>NZ_CP180481.1:0-4800000 GCF_047758685.1 Pseudomonas lyxosi | reverse complement strand
AGGCTCGCGTTCTCATTGCAGGAGGCAATCAGCGTTGCCTGCACCGGGTTGATCGTGCGCTGGGCTTGTCCGTTGAACGGCAGCTGGTTGAACACAGGAGCACCGTTGGCCAGTTTGACCTCGGCCTTTTCGCAACCGTTGGCCAGGTTGTAGACATTCAGTTCGGCGCGCAGGTCTTTACCGCGCAAAGGCGGGTCGATGACCAGGCGTGGCGCCCGTGCCGGGTCGCTGTCGAGAATCAGCGTGACCCACGCACTTTTTGGTGCGCTGAGGCCTTTTATCTCGCGACCATTGACGGTCACGAGCAACGGCTGTCGCGAGTCCACGACCTGAAAGGGACTGGCCACTGCGGTCTGTGCGGCAAGGGCAAAACTAGGGCCTTGGCCCACCTGGACCTGCATGGCGGTATCGCTGGGATTGACCACCCGCACCCAGGCGGAACCCTCGGGCAGTTTTGGCGCATACAGCTGGGCGATTTCAGGCGCGGCCTGTGCCCACATCGGGACCAGGCCTAGACCCAACCACAAACACATTCGAACGTTCATGCAAGTCCTCAATACGAATAGGTCAGGCGCGCGAACACGCCTTCAGCGTTGTCTTCGCCCAGCACCTTCACGCGGTACTGCAGGGAGAAGTCCACGTAGGAGCGGGGCGCGTTGTACGTGTCTTCGCGAAACCAGTAGCGCACGTTGTTGCCCACGCCGATGCCCCCGGCCTTGCCGGACGATGATTCCGTGCTGCCGTCGGCGCCGGTCTCGCTGTTCATCTTCGAGTCGTAGTCGAACGCGGCCACCACATGGGGGAACGTGACCCAGCGCGAGCCCGCGCCGCCGATGGCATAGCTGCGGCCCACCTGCCATTCACTGTTGAAGTAGTTGCGCGAGTCGTTGACGTAATGACCGGCTTCGGCGAACAACTGCGAAGTCCACCAGCTGTCAGCATCGACCCGCAGATCGGTGCCGATGCTTGAGCCGTAGCCCAGGCGCAGCAACCAGTCACCGTCGACGTCCGACGAGCCCAAGGGAAAGGTGCGTTCGACGGCGGCCATCACGTTCAGCGCGGTGACCGGCTTGACCCGCACACCTACGGCGCCTTGCAAGGCGTCGAAACCGGTATCCGAATCGCTGTTCTTGCTCCACAAGGTGTCGGTGACCCGTCCGTAGAGTTCGACAAACCGTGCGTTGCGATAGCCCAAGGGACGCCAGGAAAGCTCGGTGCTGTTTTGCACACTGTCATTGCTGCTACTGCCGCCGCTCGGTGCTGAGCTCAGGCCACTGCTGGTGCTGTTGCCGCGATAACTGGTGGTGTTGGTCAAACCCCAGGTGCGCGACACATCGGCCACCGCGCGACGGGTGTCGAACACCTGCTGCGGGGACATGTCGAGTTCACCGGCATTTTTCGCGTCGATGACTCGCTTGAAGTAGGTGACGGCTTGTTCGTCGTCATTGACCCGCATGGCGTTGTACGCCGCGTCCTGCGTTGCTGTCGGCGTGAGTCGGGTGTCGGCATCGGCCTTGCGGAACGAAGTGTGGGCACCGTCATCGTCGCCGGCCTGGACCGACAAATAAGCGATCTGCAGGTCGCTCATCGATTCCAGCTCGCCGGTATCACGCGCTTGTTGCAGGCGTTCGCGGGCGGTGCGGCGCTGACCGATGGCGGCATACAGACTGGCTTCTTCGTAGGCGGGAAGGCTGGCCAGTGCCAGTGCCTGGGTAAAGTCCTTGCGCGTCCCGGCATCGTCACCCGATTGCTGACGCAGGCGACCGCGTTGGGCCAGCAGTCGTGCGTCATCGCCGTTGGCTTTGAGACCTTCGCTGGCTGCCGCGATGGCTTCGGGTACACGTTTCTGATCACTCAGAGCGCTGACCAACAGTCGGCGGTACGCTGGATTCTGTGGCGCGCGGGTGATGGCTTCATTCGCCAGGGTGACGGCTGTTCCGGCGTCCTTGCGGGCCAGGGCCGCGTAGGCCTGGCCGGCCATGTCGGTTCCGCCGTCGCGCTGGTTGCCTGGCCAGATATCACAGACCAGGCCGAAAGCCGTTTCCTGACAGTTCAAGGCCGGGGCAGGGAAGTGGGCAATAACGTCCGCGCCGTTGTTTTTCTGCCGCAACGCCATTCGGGCGGCAGTGCGTCTGCGGGCCACTTCACCGCCTTCATCGTCGGCCAATGGCTGCAGATGATCGAGCGCTTGTTGAGGCTCGTCATGCGCCAGTGCGGCGTCCGCGGCGAAGAAACGAATGTCACGGGTTTCCGCTTCCAGAAGGCCATCGATGGCCAGGGCGTGATTCAGGTCAGCCTGGGCGGCCTGAGTTTTCCCCTGACGATCACGGGCGTAGCTGCGCAGAATCCACGGAGCGATTTCCCCATCGTCTTGCGCCAAAGCGCCTGACGCGGCCTGTTCGGCCCCAGGGTAATCCTTGGCAGCGAGGAGGGCGCTGATCAGCAGTTGCTGATTGGCGCCGATTTCCGGAGCCCAGGCGACGGCTTTTCTGGCCTGGTCCACGGCTTGGGACACATGGCCTTGCTCCAACGCGCGATAACCCTCGACAGCCAGCGGCGCGGCCAATTGACGACGAATCGCTTCGCGACGCATCAGCAAGGTATCGTCGTCCGGGAACACGGCAAGTGCCTGGGTGGTGGCTTGATCCGCTTCCTGCAAGTGCTGCTGGCGCTGCAAGGACTCGATCAGCAGCAATCGATAATCCATGCGTTTGGGTGCCTGAGCGATGGCTTTGCGTGACGCCAGGGCAGCCGCCCCGAAGTCATCGCGATCGTAGGCCTTGAACGCCTGGGCCGCGGCGCCGAAGCCTGGGGCCTGACGCGACTGGGGGTAGCGTTTGGGATGATCACGCAGTTCCTTGTCGCGCTGAGCCAGCACAATCAAGGTGTTCAAGCGGGTGATGTCAGCCCGCTGCCGCAAGGCTTCGCGGGCCTTGGCGATGGCCAGGTCGTAGTCTTTGCGTTCGTAGGCGCTGTAGGCCTCGTTGGCGGTGACATAGGCCGGGCCGGTCAACGGCAGCGGCAACGTCTCGGCATGGGCCAGCGCCGGTATAAGGCTCAGCCCCGTGGCCATGAGGGTCAGGAAGGGGCGGTTCATGCCGGAAGCTCCGCAGGGTAGTGGCTGTGCTGACGCGCCACGGCTTTTTCGATGGTGGAGCGGGGCAGCACGCCGCTGTCGACCAGATAGTCGCCAATGCGTCCGTGACGCTGCGGGCGGTACTGCAACATGGTGCGATTGAATACGTCGCGATCCAGCAGGCCCATTTCGATCAACAAGTCACCCAGCAGTGGCGCCCGGGCATCCGGCACGGACTGGCCTTCGCGCACGTTCAGTTGACGCAACTGCGCGACGATTTCGCTTTCCCGGGCAATCAGCTGCACCGGTTCGCTGCCCAGTACCTCGCTGACCTGTTGCAGACCTTCGGCCGGCAACGGGCTGGCCACGGCAAGTTGTGCTCGGCCGTCGGCATTCAAGCCAACCGGCACCACGCGCCAGCGCAGCGCGAATTCATCGTCCAGGGTAAAGGTCGACGACTGCGCCTTGTTGGCCACATCGAACACTCGCGGCAGATCGTTCTGGAAGGCGATAGCTTCCGCCAGTGTCTCGTCGTCCAGCCAGCCATTGCTGAGCAAGATCCGTCCCAATGGCATGTGCCGGGTTTTCTGTTCGTCGAGGGCGCTTTGCAGGTCGGTTTCGTTGATCGCCTGCCAGGACAGCAACACGCTGCCCAACTTGCGCGGTGCGAAGGCAACCAGGTCGGTGGACGGGAAGTCGTGCATGGTCTTGTCCCACACCAGTTTGCGGTTCATTACCTTGCCGACGATGAACATGCGCCAGGCACGTGATGCGGCCATGAAGTTGACAAAGTTGCCCACCACCATGCGCGGGATGGACAGCAATCCATGCTGCCAGCCGTACAGCACGGTGGTGAAATAGCAGCGGTGCGCGATGCGCCAGGCCAGCGCGATACCGTTGGCCAGTAGCAGGTATTTGATGAAGTCGTTGGTTTCAAACGGCGTCGGGAAGCTCACATCCCACAGGCCACTCTGGCGCAGGATGACCAGGCCCAGCAGTTGCACCAGAATCACGTAGGCGATGATGCTGACGAACGCCGTCACCACGCCCTTGCGGTCACGAAACAGCAGATAACGGTTGGCCAGCGAACCGCTCCAGCCCATTTGCTCCCAGCCTTGCAGCCCGATGCCCAGTGTCCATCGGGCTTTCTGGCGGAACGCGGTGCGGAAGGTATCGGGAAAGAATTCGCGCACGCACAACGGCATCTTCAGGGTCGATTCGTAGGGCTTGCGAAACCAGGATTTACGCAGCACGCGAAACTGCACCGGGAAGCGCACGAAGATCGCGTTCATGCCGACCTTGGCCAGGCGTGCGCCGACGTCGTAGTCCTCGGTGAGGCTGTCCGTGTTGAACGGCTGGTTCTGGGTTTCCCCGGCCAGCACTCGCAGGGCACGGTGGGAGAAACAGGTGCCAACCCCGGCAGACGGCACCGTGTCAGTCATGCTTTCACGCACTACCAAATCCTTGCCATGCCATTCGGCGAATTCGTCCATGTAGGTGCCCGCCACCCATTCGTACCAGTTGCGCTCCAGCGAAACCACGGGTAACTGAATCATGTCCTTGCGCGGCAGCAAGTAGTTGAACAGGCGCAATTCCAGCGGGTGCAGCACGTCTTCGCTGTCGTGCAATACGACGCCGGCGAAGGTCATGCCGTGGGTTTTCTCGTGCAGGAAAATCGCCTGGATCACCCAGTTCAGACAGTCGGCCTTGCAGGTCGGCCCGGCATGCGGGACTTCCACGCGATGCAGCTGCTTGTAGCGCCGACGCATGCGCTCCACTTCATCGATGGTGCGCTGGTCATTGATGTAGGTGCCGACGAAGACGACATAGTTCTGGTAATCCAGGGTCGACACCATGTTCTCGATCATCGGTGCGATGACGTCATATTCCAGCCACGCCGGGACCATGATCGCCAACGGCTGTTCATCCCGGGCCATCAGTTGCTCGGCGGTCAGCGGCCGGTATTTGCGATCCACGGTGAACTTGCGAAACAGGCGGCGAGACCAGTACCACAGGTCAATGAACAAATCGTCCAGGCTGGAGATCAGGATCAGCACCGCGATCACGATGGTCGAGATTTCCAGGAAGCTGTAGTAGTGGGCCAGCCAATAGGGCCAATAAAGCGACGTCATCGGAAGTTTCCGTTACTGGCGATTGCGACGGGCGTTACGGCCGGCCAGCAACAGGATGAGGACCAACAGGATGCCACCCGGAATCAGCCACAACAGCGACGGCGTGCGCCAGGCGTCCAGGCCCTTGGGTTCTTCGTTGTCGATCAGGTGGCTGCCGCTTGGGTCCTGGGTGTCGAAGGTGGTCAGTGCACCGTTGTCACCAAGGATGGCCACGTCGCCGCGGGTCAGCAGAATCTGCCTGGCAAAGCGTGGGGCGTCATTGCCCAGGGCGCGATAGACCAGACCGTGCTGGCCGCCGGCGTCCACCACTTGCAACGAGGCCAGGTGGTTGAGGGGATGCACGTCCAGTAACACCTGATCCTTGTGATTGATGCGCAGGCGACCCTGCTCATCAACCTGCACCGACTCTTTGCTGTCCTTGATCGGCAGCTCGAAGGCGAGGAAGGCTTTGTCCGGTGTGACCGGGGCTTTCGGGTCGGCACTGACGTTCAGTTGCGCCCGCAGCGGCGAAACACCGGCGGCGTCAGCCACCGAAATCACCTGCGGCAAACTGCTTGCCGGATGCTCGAGGTAGGCCTGTGGCACGAGGATTTGCGTGTCCATGGCAAAGCGCGCGGCCATGCCGGAGAAGTCATCACCCAGTGCAGTTTTATCCAGCACGATGTGGCTGGTCGGCAGCACCGAGACCGGGAACGCCTGTGGCGTTTCCAGGCAACGATCGCTGACTGGCTGACGCTGGAACGACACGCGCAAAACGTTCTTTGAACCCAGGGCGTAACGCGGGATACGTGCTTCGATGCGTTGCTGTTCACCGTTGGCCACGAGCTGTTGCGCGCCAATCAGGTAATCGTTGAGAAACAGCGAGGCCACCGGCGCGGTGTCCGAGGCACCGGGTGCGGCAGACACATCGACTACCGCCTTCACCGGCAGACGACCGTCGTAGGCCACGCTGCCCAGAGGGAACGAGGTGCTCCAGTCGGATTTGGCCAGCACGTCAATGGCGCCGGGATTTCCGCCCAGGCGCGACAAGGCCACACGACCGTCAGCGCTCAATGGCATTTGTGCTTCGCTGATCGTCAATTGGCGGCTGCGTGCCAGTGCGTTCCAGGCCGTGCTGAACAGGGCCAGCGCCTTGCCGGTTGCTTGCGGCGCGATCATCAGCACCGGGCGGGTGCCCAGCAATGCCAGGCGCACGTTGTCAGTGCCGGTGGCGGCCAGACCTGCATTGATATGCCGCCCACGCCATTGCGTGAAGGCGTTGGCTGCTGTGGCGTCGAGGCCTTGAATCTGGCTCTGCAGCGCGTCCAGCGATTCATTGACGGCTTTGAGCAGTTGCGGGTCGTTGATTGCCAGATCCGCCTGGACGTTCGGCGTTTGCCCCAACATCAACAGCGCACCGATTTCCGCAGGGTTGGCCAGTGTGTGCGGGCCTTTGCCGTTGAGGCTGGCGAACGCTGGAATAGCCAGCAGTTCGGCCGGGATGCGCAGGCTGGTCAGGTCGACCGTGTCTTGTACGGCGGGGAAGGGCAGAACGCGGCTGTGCTTGCCAATCCGCTCCAGTGCGACACCGAGACGCCAGGCCGCATCGTAGCTGTCGGCGGACAAGGTCCCCGGCGCGACCATGATTCCCGGTTTACCGGGCAGTGCCGTCCAGGCAGCGCCGACGTCCTGTAACTGGCTGGCGTCGTAGCTGTAATTGAGGCGGGTGTCCGGTTCGATACGCAATACATTGCCGATCGCGCGTTCGTCTTCGCACAACACACGGGACACGACTGACGACCAGGCAATGCCCAGACGCAGCGAGCCGCTATCACGCGCTTGCTTGCCCACGCCCAGTGTGGCGCTGGCGTCACCCTTCGGTTCGCTGAGTCCCTGGGCGCTCACCGGATAGCCGTCCAGCGACAGCAGCAGCGTGTTGCGTCCACCTTCGCCATTGAGGTAACTGGCGTCGAAATTCAGTGTGGCATCTGTCAGCGGCACGCCTGCCGGCACGGGAAGATACAGCTCGCGCCGGGCGTCGGTGGAGCCGAGGATGATCGGTGCATCGATCCCCAGATCGCTCAAGCGGATCTCACGCTCTTGTCGCGTGTCGGCGTTGAGTCGGTTGATCGCCTGGGTGAGCGGGCTGTCCGCGGCCAGAGCGAAAGTCGGCATGAGCGCGAGCAGGCTCACGCCACAGGCAAGGGCGCTGAGCGTGCCCGTATGGATGGCAACGGAAGACTTCATTCAGGTAGATCTCGAGCTGATAAGGGGAGGAGCGGTTTGGGTTATAGAGAAGTGAAAGCCGGGAGACTTTTCTCGGGTGCAGGTAGCCCTGACAGGTAGTGCTGGAACTTGGGCAATCGCACCCCAGTCACGACGAAATCATCGACCGGGCGCCCCATTAGGGCATCGACGATGCGCGCACTGGCCTTGCCATCGCCGTAAGGGTTGGCCGCCTGGGAGCATCGGCGCCACAGCAGTTCGTCATCGAACAGTGTGTTGACGCCAGCGATGATCGAGTCCGGCGAGGTGCCGACCAGACGCACAGTGCCCGCGGCGACAGCTTCGGGGCGTTCAGTCACATCGCGCATCACCAGCACCGGTTTGCCCAGCGACGGCGCTTCTTCCTGCACGCCACCGGAGTCGGTGAGGATCACATGCGCACGTTGCATCAGGCGCACGAAGGCCAGGTAGTCCAGCGGCTTGATCAGGTGCACGTTGGGCAGATCGCCCAGTTGCTCGGTGACCGGGCCCATGACATTGGGGTTCAAGTGCACCGGATAGACGATCTGGATATCAGTGCGCCGCGCCAGATGGCTCAAGGCCTTGCAGATATCCAGGAAGCCCTCGCCAAAGTTTTCCCGGCGATGCCCGGTCACCAGCAGAACCTTGCGGCCGGCTTGCAGGAACGAGAACTGTTGGTCCAGGCTTGCACGCAGGTCAGCGTCTTGCTCAATGCGCCGCGCTGTCATCTGCAAAGCGTCAATCACCGTATTGCCGGTCACGAAGGCACGACCTTGAAGGCGTTCGTCGAGCAGGTTCTGGCGCGATTCGTGGGTCGGCGCAAACAGCATGTCCGCACCGAGATCGATGCAGCGGCGGTTCATTTCTTCCGGCCACGGGCTGTAGATATCGCCGGTTCGCAGCCCAGCTTCGACGTGACCGACCGGGATGCGTCGATGGAACGCAGCCATTGAGGCAACCATGGCTGACGTGGTGTCGCCGTGTACCAGCACCCGGTCCGGGCGGGTCATTTCCAGCACGGGGTCAATCGCCCCGTAAAGCGCCGCAGTCAACGAGTTGAGCGACTGGTGCGGCGTCATCACATCGAGGGTGTAATCGGCCTTGAGGTCGAACAGATCCAGCACCTGCTTAAGCATGCTTTGATGTTGGCCGGTGATGCATATCTGCGAATGAATGCCTGGTTCCGCAGCGAGGGCTTTGACTAAAGGCGCCATCTTGATGGCTTCTGGACGGGTACCGAAGATCGAAAGGATTTTAATCCTTGAATGATGGCGAGCGATGATGTCTTCCTTGCGCAGTTTTAGTGCGCAGCACAACAACGACCCAGGTTTATTGAGACTTGAGCACGCCATCGTTATTTCAATTGAGTAAAGACCGGGATAATCAGCGTGAGATCTGATGTTCACTTCATGTGAGGTGGTGCGTCGCCCAAGAACCCGGAACCGGCCGGATTATTAGCATTGATGGCGAATGTTTCAAAGCGTTATATGTGCAATTCTTTTTAATAATTAAAGTTTGAAACTTTTATGTTTGCGGTCGGTCTTGTTTAGTTTTCCATGATTTCAAGAAGGTTTCTCACGATTATTATTTCACCTTTAACTCATTGTTTTTTAAGGCTATTATTTATTTTATATCCATTCGTCAGCTTAAATGAATTATTCATTCGTTATAACGGTCGCGATCTATTCGGTTGCGGTCTGGCTTTCTAATGTGAGGGTTATGATAGTCACTGAACTGACGCCTGTATATTGTCATGATGCAATAAGTGTTATTTCGGCGTAATAAATGAACTTTCCCTCTACCTTCATTTATTGATAAACCCTCCGCCTATATTGGTTAGGCAGATGACTCGAAGAAGGGGATCTTTGAGTCACCCATAACAGCGAAGCAACATTCCATCTTCCACCGTTAGAAATGGCGCCGCCGCGGTCCGACGAAGAAACCGCGGCGGCCGATCAATCAGGCGGCAGGGAGCAAGCCTTTTTGTTTGGCGACATGAGTCGCCATTGCGTCCATCAAGTCCGGGGACAGGCAGTCGTAGGGCTCCAGGCCGATCTCGCGCAGGCGCTCACGGATGGCCTTCATTTGCGCTGGCGGTGTGCCGGTTTCGATGATGGAGGACACGAACGCCGCGAAGCCCGGCGCAGCCCAACCGCTCTGGGGAGAGAGCTCGGTGTGGACGAAGTCCAGGCCATAAAACGCATGGTCCTTGTTCTCGATGCGCCCGAAGAGATGGGCATGGCACTGCTTGCAGGCGTGCCGCTGGATGGTGGCGTTTTCGTCGATAATTTCCAGTTTTTCGCCGTGGGCAATGACGCTGACCTTATCCCGAGGTACTACGGCAATGACGGCGAATGTCGCGCTTTGCGGTTTCCAGCATTTGCTGCAGCCGCACGCGTGGTTGTACAGGGTTTGTGCGTCGATCTTGACCTCGACCTTGTCGGTCGCACACAGGCATTGCAGGGTGCCACCTGTGAAATTCGCGGCGGCGGGTTGGATACCGTTGTCCAGTGCGGGGTGAAGTTTCAAGGTGCTCACGTTGGCTTCTCCGTTTCAGGGGCCTGTACCTGAGAATCGTAGTCCAAATCCGCTATCCATAACCCTGGATTTTGAGACCGGTTAGCCAGAAAGAGTTAGAGTGTTCATCAATGCCTGTTCATAAGGCCCTCCACTCGATTCGCACAGTCGCGCCAAGCAGCTCCCGCGAACGAACCGGGCCAAAAAACCGTATATCAATCGTTATGTGAAGAATGAATCGTTCACTATTTGTTTCTCTAGATGGGCCCAAGGGAACCGGCAAAACCACACTGTTGGAGGCCGTTACGAAAGTACTGAGGGCAGACAACAAAAAGGTGATCCGACTTTGCGAGAGTAAAAGCGATCCCTATAGGGGTGAAACAATGGCCCTCGTTAACAAACTCGTCAGAAATCCCACCCGGGATTTGGAGTTCGAGGTTTGTGAGCGCCTTGCTGACAGCCGTACCTGGATTTCCCAGCACGTGCTGCCTAAACAGCCATCAGGCAGCATCATCTTGATCGATCGCTGGTACCCGTCTGATGCCGCATTTCGCCGGATAGTCCCGTTTGCAGAGATTCTACAGCTGAACATTGATCGAAACGTGCGAGTGCCAGACCTGCATGTCGGGGTTGTCACCGCCCCTGATGTTTCATGGGCGAGGGCAGCGGCACGGCGGCGTGGGCTGAGCAGTACTGTGATCCATAAGCTGGAAGAACATGTTGCTTGTACGAAGGCGTTCGAGCGAGCGATTGCAGATCACGGCTGGTTTTTATGCCGCAATGAAGGAACGATCGAAGACGCAACGATGCAGGTGATTTCGGAGATCTATAGAGTCCTTCGATGCCCCGTGGGCGAAGTTCGCTGCGCCGGTCTTGATGCGGTTGAGATAGCGCAGCCGCAGCGGTGGCTGACGCTTTGATCTGGATGCCTGTTATCGAACTCTGAGCCGAAGCTGCCCGGGGTGGGTCTTACATGATCAGACGGTTCGAGGTCGATTGCTGGAGCCGGGGTATTGAGTTGGCTCGAACAGGGATCGGGGATTGGTAGCTTGAAAGAACCTTTGGTAGAAGTTCCACCCTGACACATCATTTAACATAATATACATTACACGTAACAAGATGTTTCGAGATTAGCCCGGTTGCTGTGCGCTTCCTTTATAGATGACAAAAACCCCTAGAAAATGACAATGCTTTTAAATCATAGAGATATATTCATTCTTCAATGTAGCGAAAAAGAAAAATGTCCTATTAAAGGACGTTCTCCTCTAGTCCTCTGATGCAATCTTGAAAATTGAGCTTTTGCCTTCCGTTCAAGGATTTGCTTACGGATCACCTATCTGGCCCTCGTCCGACCAGTCAAAACCCTGGCTGCACCGAAGCGTTTATTTTAGCGAATTTCTCGGGATGGCTTGTGCGCCACGTAACAGGTCGACCTTCGAGCCCCGCGCTGTGTAGAATCTGCAGTGTCCAGCATGGAGTTGTTGGTGCGCAGATTTCAAGGTCTGCCTTCGCAGAAACAATCAACATCGGATGATTTGCATCAGCGACCTAAAAAAACCACTTTTTAGCGAGTTCTTTATCGACCATGCCTGTACCAAAACAAATGTGGCATTCTTCGATTGCATTGATTCCTGCGCCTAGGCAGAAATCGCAGTAACCTAAGGGGTCGTCAATGTCGCGAGGTTGGCCAGTTGCTTCGCATTCGCCGCATGGAATGTCAAAACACACCCCAAGGCCGCTGCAAATGGGGCATATGATATCGCTCATCACTACCTCTATCACTTATTCAGCTGTGAGCTTTAGTGATTGGCTGGATTTTCAGTAAATCGTCGGACATCGTTTAAAATCAGCTATTTGCTTGCAACTCAGCGCTGTCGTCCGATGAATTATTGAAATTAACGATGTCCTGAGAAGTAATCGTTCTATGGACTACATCCATGAGTCCCATTCGACATTTTAGCTTTTCGCGGCCTCACGTGAGCATGCCTGTCGTCGGAGCCTGCAACTCTCGGAGGAAATCTCGTGAAATTGCCCTAGATTCGCGTGATCGTGAACCGTATGCGAGTTCGTCTTTTCGTCACAGCTTGTTCGTTTTAAGGTATTTCTTGCGCGACAGGTCCACCTACAAGCACGTCGCTGTGTGAAATCTGCAGAATTCAGCGTCGAATTGGTGAACAGATTTTAAGGGCTGACATGCATGGTAAAGCCACACGCCGGCATGATTTACAGGCAGATGCTGCAGGTTTGGCGGTACACCTTGCGATTGAAGGCTGTGGAGCTTTTTTCCCACCAAATACCCTGGAAACTCGCCAGAATCTGAACCAGGCTAGAGGATATCTCAGTAAAATGCTAATCCGGTACCGTTGTTAACTACGGTGGTTAACAAGTATACGGAGTAATACTGAGCCTGCGTGTTAGCCCTTGATTTACTTGGCGTGCCAGGGATTTAAAAGCACCGTAATGCTGTTCGAACTCCGGGGTTTACCAGTCGAAATGTATACCCCTACTATCACTTGCGTGTCACTGTCAAAAGCGACCGTAATCATCGGATTTGATAGGCGTTTATTCTCCTTGTCTACCAATGAAACGTCGAGCTCAAACGTGCAAATTTCAACGGGTTTCTCCATTTTTTTGGCACCCTGATAGATTGGGTTGGAGCTCTTCAAAGCGTCATGCCTGACGAGCGATTTATGCTATTGAGGATAGTCTATGCACCTCCAGCCGCCTGATTTACCTTAACAGGCTCTATATGGAGAACGTCAGCCAACTCAACTAAACCTCTATTTAGTTGATTTAACTTTAAGCCCCATAATTCAGAACTCATTCAGCGCTTACCTATTGCGACTTCAGTCTCGGATATCGGTTTTTAATTTTTTTTATTTCACTGTCTACATACACTGTTTCGATCAGTGCACAGGTCCTCCATCACGACGCCTGACCTGAGTTTGAATATGAATGCAACACACCAACATAGCCTTTCGCTCTTCCCTGCCCGCTCGATTTTCTCTGCTCTTCGCGGGTTTCAGCCCCAACTTCTGAGTCTAAGCGGGCGCGCATGAAGGGGGCAATCGGCTTTCACGGTGATCATTTATCCATCGATGGTTGATCACCTCGAAGGCTCTGCAATTCAGCATCAATTTGTCTTAGAAAATCATTGATTCCAGGTGAGCACTCCTTTCGCATGTAGCACGCTGCCACCAAGGTGACTGGATGAACCCCTAGCACGGAGCACAGAGCTTCTAGCTTTTCCAGCGTCGGACTGGTCCCCCCTCGCTCAAGCAAACTGACATTGGTGCGGCTGCTCACTAACGAAAAATGCTCTTGCGTCAGGCCTTTCTGAAGGCGAGCCTGCCGTAGCGTCGCCCCAAATGCTTCTTTCAGTTCCATTTTGCTTTCTCACAAAAGGAACGATAAAGCGACATTGCGCAATATATGACTACAACATATATTGTTCATTCGAGATGCTGAGGTACCAGCGATGAGCAACAATCATGAAGGGCCGACGATCATTTCTAGCCTTTTCAATGCCGATTTTCTTGGGCGGCCGTTCATGCGGCAGACAGTCATGATCCCTTGGTTTTACCTCGAAGCACACGTACGCTACGGTAAGGAATTTGTAGGCGAAATGCTCATGGTGTCATCATTTGACGCGCTGAAAGACGTTCTCAAGGTCCAGCACGAGTCATTTCGGGTGCGCTCCATTCAGTACGTAACTCCGGGTTTTGTAAATGAAACCGGTCAATGGAAAATGGAGCCGCTCCTGGAAGCGAGTGAGGCTATCAATCAACAGGGTGAGCGGGTTCCGCTTTTCAAGGTTCCTGATCGAACCTACTCGCACTTGGGTGTGAACACCGAGGTGAACCTAAAAAACGTTAGGGTTCTGTTCCCCGCCGTCAAAAGAAAGCGCGACTGATATCGAGCATTTCTCCGTGATACGCTGGCGCAAGTGTTGCAGGTTCCCCTACCTAAGGAGTCAGTGATGACGATGCCGCATGAACGTACGCGATCGATAATTCAGACCCGAGACTTTCTGGTTGATCTATCCGGTGACCAAGCGTTGCCTGAATCCGTACGTAACGAGGCTCGCCGGCTCTTGCGTCATTACCCCACTTCAGATGAAGTTCTGCTGGCTGGAAAGGTGGAGGAACAAATGAAAAATGTGTTCACAGCCCGCTTCCTGAGCTCCACAATCGACTAAGCAGTTTTGTCTAACCTTGTAGCACTGCTTCGATAGCTCAACGTTTGAGATACGTTCAAGTGCTTCCTAATTTTCCGTTCAAAACTGGTGTGTGGTATGTCTGTTACCGCCAATATCGTCAAGCGCATCAAGTACACTCCCAAAGGACAGCCTTTCAGCATAGACCGTTTCGCTAGCGCAGGTTCGCGTGCGGCTGTGGCCAGAACCTTGTCCCGGCTCGCTGCGTCAGGTGAGTTGGCACGATTGAGTCGCGGTATTTACATGCGGCCAAAGCTCAGCTTTTTCGCCGGTAATGTGCGGCCAAGTACTGAGTCAATTCTCCGAATGATCGCTAGAAATAATCGCGAGATTATTCAGGTGCATGGTGCGGAGGCGCTCAGGTCTTTCGGGTTGAGTACCCAGATGCAGATCAGGCCTGTTTTTTACACGAGCGGTGCCAGTCGCGAGTTAAAGGTTGGTCGGGCAATCGTACGCTTGTTCCACGTTTCCCCTGAAAAATTGCAACATGCCGGAACGAAGGTCGGTTTAGCTCTCTGCGCCCTCTTCTACTTAGGCAAAGCAGGAGTGAATGACGCCGTCATCGCCAGTATCAAAGCTAAGCTAGACCCATCTGAATTCAAGCAACTCGTCGACAGTGAGATTCCCGCTTGGATGCAGGTCTCGTTCTGTAAATTAACTTAAAGGTCATCACTGGATGCATCCACCTAGCCTCAGGTGACCGGCAACGGAATGGGTACCACCGCCAAGACAGCGACGAATTCATCGAGGGACAAAGCAATTCTTAGCAGACTCTGAGTATAAATGGGTGATCGCAACTATCGCGCAAACCGTGGTGATTGGCACCTAGGGCATGGTAAGGAAGCACAGTTGGGGTCGAGCATTTGCAATTTTCCGCCACCAAACAGTTCACCACACAGAAATGCTCAGGGCGGAATGTTTGCTTCATTTGACGGATTTACCTAGTTTTCGATGGAGCTGAGATGAACTCCCCAACGACTGCTCAACGTCAGGCAAGCAAGAAAGAAAACCTCCGTGACGCAGCGATCACTGCATTTTGGGATTTCAGCGCCAATCGCGATTTACTGATGGAATCGGAGCGACTTCTCCAGATCAAGGCAGGCTTATCCGCTCATCTTTACCAAGCGGTTCGCATAACCTTTGACCTTCAGGACCGTAGCTTGGAGGCGCTGCTCAATTCGCCAATATCCACGCTCGAACGACGTCGGCGTGGGCAAAAACCTCTCGACCATACCGTCTCAGAACGAATAGATCGAATAGCCATTGTCTGCCGTTTAGCTGAAGAGATCTTCGAGAGCAGAGATATGGCCACATGCTGGATGTCGAAACCAAATAAAGCCCTCGGCGGAGATAAGCCCATTATGCACTGCGGGACCGAAATCGGAAGTCAGCAGGTTCGTCGTGTGCTTCAAACTTTGAAATGGGGGGGCGTTGCCTGATGAAGGCCAGCGAAAGTGCAATTTCATCATAGGGGCGCGTGTATGCGCTTTGTAGACCCAAATGGGAGCCTCAATAGGATATCCCCGTAAGGTAATCACAGGAGAGCGAGTGTGCGCAAAATGGATGACATCAACCTGATTACACTGCTCGATCAGGTAGTGGTCGAGGTGATGCTTGCTGGTGAACTCTTAGTCTCCGAGTGGGAAAGACCTGGAGGCGCTCGTGGTTATGACGACAAAGCAGCGGTAGACGTCGAGATTGAGCAACAGCTTCGCAAATCTCTACTCCAGTTGGTTGACTGTGATTTTTGGGGTGAGGAAACCGGGCATGCTTTAACTAACCATCCATGGTGTTGGGTAATCGATCCAAATGACGGTACTGCTGATTTCCTGAAAGGTGTCAAAGGCTCATCAATTTCTGTTGGCTTACTACGACACTCGATCCCAGTACTAGGTGTGGTTTACGCGCCTATAACTGATGACCGCGGTAAAGATTGCATTGCGTGGACAGAGGGACTACCACACCTGCTTCGCAACGGTTGCCCCATTGAAGTGGATCTGAGTCAACAAAATTTAACGCCTGACCGGCTTGTTATGGTCAGCGCTGCCGCGGTGGGTAGACCTGGAGAAAATAGCGAGCTGTGCTTCCCTGGTAAATTCCATGCCATGCCGAGCATCGCCTATCGGCTTGCCCGTGTAGCTGCTGGTGATGGGGTCTGCGGTGTTTCGCTTTATCCCGTATCGGCTCATGATGTGGCCGCCGGGCACGCTCTACTTAGAGCGAGTAAAGGCGAGTTGTTCGACCAAGACAGCAACATCATCACTTATAGCACCGACATGACTAAGGTCTCACTCAGATGCTTTGGAGGCGCTCAAGATGCATGTGTTGATCTGCTAAATCGAGATTGGTCACGGCTTTTACCTCCTAAGTTGACCCCATGATGTTTGAACAACAAACAGAAGAGCAGGCAAACAATGCGTTCAGTAACCGAATGTAATATCCGATAACGCGCAGACCCGGATATTGCAGTTTACGAATCAGCGGTCTTACGGCTCATACCCAGGAGATCCGACACGAGGACCCGCTCGCCATCCAGTGCAATAGTACTTTCATCCTTGCTCACTATGTCCCCTGCCCCCGCGTTCATTTGCGATGGAGCGAGTTTTAGTGAAAACGTTATGAGCGGGTGCGACAGTCAGAACCGTAACGAAAATTATGACTTTGAGGTCTTCTGATTAACTAAGCGCTGGCAGTTTCTACTAGCAACGCAGGTTGTAAAACGACGTCTGTTCTTTTACACAGGCCGGGTCAAAAGCGATCAGTATTGAATGCCCCCTTTTTGCAAAAAAAACGAGCCCGCTTGTTGACGGTACCTAAAAACTGGAGGTTCAGATCTATTTCCCGTAACCCTGCCCAATCAATGAGATGCATCGCATTCTTCTAACTGCCCCTACGCGACGTCTTGGTTGGCCAGCCAATCTACAGAGCTAAATCCCGTAGTCTCCGAATTGCCTGAGCGCCCCTAGTCAGCTTACCACGAGCTAATTCGATGCCTCGACCAGCATGCCTCATCAGGTGCTGCCTTCTACAGTTTGAGCGGGTGTTGTGTAGTGGTCTAATGAAACCGGACACCCATTTAGGCGAGAATACTCGCCAGATCGAGGTGTCAGATGACCAAACAACGCCGCTCCTTTACTGCTGAATTCAAACGCGAGGCTGCTGACCTCGTGCTCAAGCAAAACTACAGCTACATCGAAGCCAGCCGCTCACTCGGCATTGGTGAGTCAGCGCTGCGCCGCTGGGTTGACCAGGTTCAGAAAGAGCGCCAAGGCGTCACTCCGCAGAGCAAGGCGCTGACCCCAGAGCAGCAGAAAATTCAGGAACTGGAAGCCCGGATCGCTCGGCTTGAGCGAGAAAAATCCATACTAAAAAAGGCTACCGCGCTCTTGATGTCGGAAGATCACGAGCGTTTGCGCTGATTGATCAGTTGAGTGCCCATGAGCCGGTTGATTGGCTGTGTAAGGTGTTTGAAGTCACCCGCTCGTGCTACTACGCCCAGCGCCTGCGGCGCCGCACTCCCGATGTTGAACGGCTTCGGTTGCGTAGCCGGGTCAGTGAGCTGTTCTCGCAAAGTCGCAGCGCTGCGGGCAGTCGCAGCATCCTGTCACTGATGCGTGAAGATGGTGAGCAACTCGGTCGATTCAAAGTGCGCAGTTTGATGCGTGAGCTTGATTTAGTCAGTAAACAACCCGGCTCACATGCCTATAAACGAGCGACAGTAGAAAGACTTGATATCCCGAATACCTTGAACCGTGAGTTTGATGTGCCAGCCCCCAATCAGGTCTGGTGCGGTGACATCACCTATATTTGGGCACAAGGAAAGTGGCATTACTTGGCTGTCGTTCTGGATCTCTGCACGCGCCGGATAGTGGGCTGGGCACTGTCGGAAAAACCGGACGCCGAACTCGTGATCCGAGCCCTGGATATGGCCTACGAGCAGCGTGGCAGGCCTTCGGATCTGCTGTTCCACTCGGATCAAGGGTCCCAATATGCAAGCCGGTTGTTTCGCCAGCGGTTGTGGCGATACCGCATACGCCAGAGCATGAGTCGCCGGGGAAATTGCTGGGACAATGCACCGATGGAGCGAGTGTTCCGGAGTTTGAAAACTGAATGGATACCGACCTTAGGCTACAGAACTGCGCAGGAAGCACAGCGCGACATCAGCCATTTTTTGATGCATCGGTACAACCGGATTCGGCCTCACCAATTCAACGGTGGGCTGGCGCCAGCTCGGGCCGAGGAAAAACTTAACGTCGTGTCCGGGATTAGACCACTACAGGATGATAAAACTCACGCTCGTCCGGCGATAAGCAAGAGAAAAACAAGTTACAGAGTGTAGATAGGCTTACCACAGCGCCCGGTACTCTACTTGCTCGTGTCTCCAACGAATTCAGCCGCTCCTACGGCCTAGCCCCGCCACCACGGCCAACCAGCTAGCCTGTCAGTCAGTCAGTCAGTCAGTCAGTCAGTCAGACAGCTAGCCAGCCAGCCAAAAAGATCGCCAAATGGCGTGATATCATATTGCCCCTCAGGAACCCGCTTTCCCACCGCATTAGGTAAACCGCCATGGACGAGGCTGTAGAAAACCATCTGGAAGTATTCCAAAGCTGGCAAGACCATCTTTTCAATTTCAACTTGGCTGTTCCGTCGACCGGAACGCCAGGGATGCGCAAACCTCAAGTGGCCGCATTGTATGCAACCCTTGGGCATCTCGTGGTTGACCCCTCCTCCACAGCAACCGTCGTGATGCCGACCGGTACCGGTAAGACGGACACAATGCTTGCCCTGATCATCGCGGGGCGCCTGGCTAGAACCCTCATTTTGGTACCGTCGGATGCGCTTAGAACTCAGCTTGCCAATAAGTGTATGGATCTGAAGAAACTACGAGAGATTGGCGCGGTATCAACGGTCGCGCTAAATCCTGTCGTCAGGACCATCGGCTCTGGGATGTCAACGGAAGAAGTCCTACTGCTTGCCGATGCAAACATCATTGTTGCCACCCCCCAAGCTCTGCAGCGGTTTAATGAGGGCGCGATCCAAGCGTTAGCCGGAATGTGCAGCCACTTGGTCATCGACGAGGCTCACCACGTCGCCGCGCTTACTTGGAATAGGGTCAAGACCGCGTTCAAGGGCAAGCCGTGCGTCCAATTTACAGCGACTCCGTTCCGTGAGGACACCCAGGTTTTGGAGGGGAGAATTATCTACAATTACCCGCTCAAGGATGCTCAGAACGACGGCTATTTCAAAGCCATCGAGTTCCACCCTGTCAGGGAATACAACCTGGATCTTGCCGACCAAGCTATTGCGGACAAAGCTGTAGAGCTATTGAGGGCCGACATCAAGGCAGGCTACGACCACCTTATGATGGTGCGGACGAAATCGCAAAAGCGTGCAGAAGCGCTGTATAAAATCTACAAGCAGTACGGTGACCTGTCGCCCATCCTGATACACAGCAAGGTACCGAACCAAGCCAAAGTCCTCAGCGAGATCGTCCAGAAGAAATACCGAATCATCGTGTGCGTGGACATGTTGGGCGAAGGCTTCGATCTGCCTGAGCTTAAAATTGCCGCGATCCATGACCAGCATCGAAGCCCTGCTGTCACGCTTCAGTTTATTGGTAGGTTGACCAGGGTTGATGATTCACTGGGTGACGCCAAATTCGTCGCCAATATCGCCAACCAAAAGACCGACCACCAAATGGCTGCGCTCTATAAAGAGAGTGCTGACTGGGGATCCATCATTCGGGATGTCAGCCACGAGAAGGTCAATCGAGAGATTGAAAAAGAGGCTTTTACCGACCAATTTTCTGATGACGATGACGCAGAAGAAATCTTTGGACTTAATCCTAATCCGAAGATCAGCGCAGTTGCTTATCATGTCAACCTCGAACAGTGGACGCCGGAACGGGCGCGCAACATCACTCACCGAAGGGAGAAACTCCAATACTTCTCGGTGAGTGAAGAATCGGACACCATCATTTTGGTGACCCGCCGAGAGACGACAGTTGGGTGGGCGCTGACAGAGGAAATCGTCGACACCAACTGGATTTTGTACCTGGCGTACTACAACACTGCAGATAAGACCCTATTCATCCACTCCTCGGGCGATGACTCGCAAGCGACGCGCTTTCTGAACCTCATTGCCAAAGATGCACGGCGCATTAGTGGCGAACCTACGTTCCGCACGCTTCACGATATCAAGCTCATGAAGCTGCAGAATGTGGGCCTGTCCCGGGCTCGAAAGGATCTCAGGTTCACCATGCATGTGGGTCGTGATATCAATTCTGTTATCGATGAGATCGAAAAGGGCAACGCCAAAAAGTCGAACATCTTTGCCACCGGTTTTGAGCTGGGGAAGCGGACGACGGTCGGATGCTCGCACAAGGGCAAGATCTGGGAGATGAATTCGTCGCCGATCAATTATTGGATTGAGTGGTGTAAACACATCTCGAAAAAGCTCAACGACGACACGATCAATTCCGGTGACGTGCTGAATAACGTGATGCGTGCGGAAAAAATTGAGGGGAGCTGGCCCGGCGGATTATTTTTCGCCGACTGGCCAGAGTCAATCGCGATTGAGAACGAGCAGAAAATTGCACTGTATTTCGAAGGAGAGGTATTCAACCTTCTTGATGTGCAACTGGGTAAACCCACGCGCGAAGACGAGTTGACCCTGAGCATTCCCGTGTACACCTCCGAGGTCGACGGTAGTGAGCGGCTGATTACTTCAATCGCGATCAAGCTACTGAAAGATACGTACAAGACCTCCTGCCCAGGGATGAAAATCATTTTCTCTGAAGAAAAGCGGCTAGAAGATTATCTGGATGACAACGCGCTCGTGCTGCTGGGTGTGGACGGCTCGATGGTCGAAGGGAACTACCGTTACTATTCGCCCAACAGTCTGGACGTCAAGCTACCCGTAGCGCTGCTTCAAGCGTGGGACTGGGGCACGACGAAGATACACCAAGAGTCGATGGGTGCTGAAAAGAACCGGGACACTGTGCAAGGTTTCACCTACGGCAAAATCGCAGATGATTACGCTATCGTCTTCAACGACGACGGCAAGGGTGAAATCGCAGATCTCGTGGCGATTCGCGAAAATAAAGGTGTCATTTACATCGACCTCTACCACTGTAAGTACTGCTCTCAGACCAAGGGAGTAGCAGCACCCGGTGCCCGAGTGGATGATGTTTATGAGGTGTGCGGCCAGGCATCGAGATCTGTGAAGTGGCTGTATACAGGTGAGAAGTTTTTCGACCGGTTGATGGATCGCTATCAGAAATCGCTCAGTGGAAATTTCGATCGAATCCTCAAGGGCACCCCCCAGCAGCTTGAGATACTGCGCAACAAGTGCCACGACCACGAGCTGGTATTCAAGTTTGTAATTGTCCAGCCAGCCATCTCGGCGAAAAAGATTTCCGAAGCGCAGCTTGCAGTGCTTGGAACGAGTTACTCCTACATCAAAAGCATCTCGGGTTCGGACGTCAAAGTCATCGTCAGCCCGTAAGATTGGGCCAATCAACGTGCGATGTCGTGAGACTCAAGGACAGTGATGTCACGGCTCGATCGGCATTCCCCGCGGTGCAGCCAGGACGATGATAACCTCGTCCTAAGACGGCCATCTTCGTCGGTTAGGCCGAAGCAAGACATTCGTCGATCAACTCGATGATCTCTCCAGGCTCCATCGATATCAAAGTCAGATGGTTTACGTTCACTTCCGAAGGAAAGTTGGCCTTTTTCTAGGTGGAAGAGGTCGCTACCTAATCGGATCGTCTCTGTCGATCGAAGGAGCAGGAGAACTCTCAATTTCATGAGGTCTTCGACACTCAAGGAAAACGGCAGCCATTTTCCATAATGGGTATACAGATTGAGAGATGGAATTTGTTTTGCACTCATCTTGGCTCACCTTAAAACTGCCCTGATAGCACCTAATGCCCTACCGGGGTCACGAACGGCTGAAATTCAAACGGGGGTTAGGAATAGGATACGGGTCATTGAAAAATTGACGTAGCAGCTTGTGAGTATCGTCGTAGCACACGACTTAATTCAAGAATACCTGGCTCGGTTAACCACCTGATTCCCAGAAATCATCACGCTTTTCCAGACTAGACCGGCATCACGGATGCGTGATTCACGGCAGCTCGAAGCCCAGCTGGGCCAGCACTGGTCGGTCTTCAGCTTTTAACTTTTTGACCGCCCAGATCAACATATGCTGCGGCCTTGAACTCGCAACGTAGGCAAACCGCGTCGCCTCCGATTCACGATCGCGTAGCCAGTCTTGCCAATGTGAGTGGTATTTTCCGGATTTCAGGGAGGAAACGACGACCGTCACATCGTGAGTTTCGCCCTTTACTTGGTGAATAGTCTCATAGCGTAATGTATCTGGCTGGCCGTCCTGAATCTCCTGACTCACAAGCCGCACTGACACTGGCTTGTTGCCCTGCCCTTTTCGGGCCACGAGGTTCAGACCTCTAAGACCCTCCAGGTCTTCTCGTATCTCAGCGGGAATGAATGCCTGATCTGGGAGCTGACGGAGTGCGAGCTTCGCGGCCCGTACCCAGGCCGACCAGCTCTGATCCGGGTTGCCCGCGCCATTGGAGACCATGAATTTGAGACTCTCATGGATGAACTTGCGCCACGCCAATTTTGACTCCATCGCAACGGGGCAATAGGGCCCTGCCTTGGTGACTTGAAGCTCCAGTTTCCCTGCCAGCCATTTGGCAAATGTCCTAAGACGTTCTTTGATGTCCTTCAAGTTACCTGAGCCAGCGCCGATGCATGCGACCGCCAGCAGCTCAACGCCTTCGAAGGTCGCTCCGTTGCGTAAACGTTGAAGAGTTGTATGGCCTCGCGCAACCAGCACTACCTTTGTGTACCCCTGGGTAATCGCTCGAATCGCGGGTAGCAGTTCAGAGGGACAATGCTCATATTCGAGGATCTTCGGTTGCACGGAAGCAATTTCTGGATTGCCCGTGACCCGCCCGGCTCCGAGGATATTGCTACAGAGGTCAACGATGGCCTGCCCGCTTCGCCAGTTCGCGCTCAGTTCGTATGGCTGGACTTTAAGCTTCTCCATCAGCACGTTGACGTTAGCCGGGTTTGACTTGCGAAAACCATAAATCGACTGGTTCAGATCGCCTACAAAGTGGAACGTCACTCCAAATTCGCTGAGCTTTTCCACGATCCGCAGCTGCTCAGCGGAGAGATCCTGGCATTCGTCCACAATGACTAAAGGGAATCTGCGCGCAACGCGTGAAAAGTAAGCCTTAAATTTCTGCTCCCTGAGCGCCATCAACGCAAGCATGTCGATGTCACCGAAGGTGCCAAAGCCTCCTCGCCAGAGTCTTCTCTTGGTGCCAACAAGGTCTTCAAGGGTATCTTTATTGATTGCTGCGGCGTTCAACTGGTTGTCGAGACCGCGCTCACCTGTTGAAAATACAAACCTAGCCGTTTCCACGTCATAGTTGTATTTGCAGGCGGATATCCAACGGTCGCAAATGCTGTTTCGGGTGCGATATATGTCGGCGGTCTTTTCCAGGATTCGGATACGGAAGTCACCATCCTTGCCTGGATAGCCGGTAAGTTCACTGGCTATGTTCGCTACCAACCGTGTGAGCACGAAGCTGTCGAAGGTGGAAATGCAATGCGGTAGGCCGATGGGCTCACCCAGGTATTTGTGCACCCTACCCCTGAGCTCTTCCGTCGCACTGTTGGAAAACGTTAATACCGCGATACCCGAAGGGACGCGAGACCATTCCCGGACGGTTTTAGACACCATGGCGGCAACCACCTCGGTCTTACCGCTACCCGGGCAGGCCTTAAGGTAAACATGTCGGTCTAGCGGTGCTGCGATGTAATCCAGCTGCTCTCGCGTGAATCTCTTGTTACCGGCAACCACCGGTTCCTGTCCTTCGGCGATCGCTGCCATTACGGTACCCTTTCCTCCAGGCCGCAGGCCCAGAGGATGGCCAGGTGAATGTACTCCGGCACCACGAAATCGCCTTCAAGCTTCTCCAGCGCATCCGCGAAACCTTGCGCGTACATCCCTTTGCCGATCTCATCGGAGTCGAGACGATCTAACAAGGCGCCGGCAAGCACTGCCTTATCGGCAGAGCTCATGGCTTTAAAATCCAACTTTGCGTTTTTCTCAAGCCCCCTGACCACCAGGCCGTCGGGCACTGGCCAGAGCCTGGCCGCAACGGTCAGCATTGGTTTCAGGTTTTCGCCCTCCAATGCGATGTCGTACTCGAATGTTTTATAAGTGCCAGCGAACAGACGAGCAAATTGCGATTGGTTGATGGTGTCCATCAGTGCCAATGCCGGGTTGTTGCCGGCACGGTGGTCATCGGCGTGGGGGCGGAACGGTACGGCAACCACCTTGCCCTCTGCATCCACAATTGTCTCGATGGATTTTGGTGGGTCATTGTCGGTCAGGCCCGCGCACCTTACAGGCACATTTTCGCCAGGCTGCTCGCCATTCACATCACAGAACAACTGCATGAAGTGTTTGAAGTAGATTCCGCCCAGGTTGATGACCGATACGCCGTAATCGTCTAGGCAGTCCTTTCCCTTGCCATACGGACGCAGGACAATCCGAGCAAGCTCCGGCACAACGATCGCTTCAGCGATGCCTTCGACCAGGATTGCTCCTTTGGAAAACAACAGATTTGACTTGGTGACATCCAGCCAACGATCCACAAAGCGCCGACTTTGCTCGGGAAGCCCTGCGTTCCTGAGCGGCACTGCTGTTGGCTTACCCTCATTGGAAAGGTGAATGATGTGATCTATGGACACTGCAGCGGAGATCACCGTCGAGTGAGTCGTGATGATTACCTGTATACCCCGCTCCTCAGCGACCGTTTTCAAATGCCGCAGCAGGCGTAGCTGAAGCTGTGGGTGAAGGTGTGCCTCCGGCTCCTCGATCAGCAACAAGCGTAGATAAGTCTCCTCGCCTCGATCCTCATCAGCTTCAAGAATGAGCTCTGCCAGGATTGAAGCGATGTACAGGAGGTTGTTGTACCCGAGGCTATTTTCCTCCAGCGACCGAAATTGGGTAGCGTCGGCTTTTGTGAGATCGGGAAAATACAGAAGCCGTAGTCCCTCTACAATGCGCGAGAAACTGACCTCGGAAAACTGGATCATGGTGCCCTGAGACAGATTTAGGCCCAGTGCTGCTTTCAGGTTGTCGCCAATCCGTTGGTTGGCCAGTTTGATGGCAAACTCATCGCTTTCGGAAAGCTCGCGGTTGAAGTCACCCACGTGTTGCTCCAGCGGGTGCGGCTTACCTGCTTTTCTAGCGGCTTCGAGATCCTTGCGGCACAAAGCTTTCAACAAGCGTGCAAGTCGAGACTGGCGTCCTTCCCGCAGCTTCGTTTCGGCGTCGCGTAGCGGTGGTAGATAAACGCAATGAATGTAGTCGAGCGTCTCGGTTTCAAATGCCTTGGTGTACTCGTGGCCACCGTACGTGTGGTGCTTAAACCGGCCACGCGACTCCTGGTTGAGCGCCGTGAAGGTCAGTTTCGCTTCATCGTGATTTCCGCACCAATCGTCAAAGGCAATGACATCTTTTTCGTCCAGGCCTGAGAACGTAGCCTGAATCCGGATTTGCTCGGATGCAACAGCACCAGCCTCAAACCCCCTGTAGAAATCACGCTCACTGATGATCCGCTTACCGGACTCCGAGTCGTTGAAGAGCTGACGTATCGCGCTGACTATCCCTGTTTTGCCGGCCCCGTTTTCGCCCACCAAGACATTTAGGCCGTCGTGAAACTCTATGGTAAACAGTTCGCCAAAACACTTGAAACCATTGATGTCCAATGCACGCAGATACATGAGAGTCCTTTCTTCGTGATTTTTCTCAGCGTCGAGCGCAAGCTCATCAGTCGTGGCTGAAGGTGATGGCTCGGATTAGTGTAGTTTTCAAACCCGTGTATTGGTTACGCTGCCTACCAATGTGTGCGACGGTGCTGCAGTTAGCACCCATGAGTGACGTGATGGCAAGCTTGCCTGCGCTACCTCGCGTGGGAAATCCCGCCGCTCAACTGGAGCCGTCAGATGTGAAATCTGCTTAACCGGTGCTGAAGCACTGCCCAAGACAAGCATCTCAGCAAGACGCTCATGGGCGTATTTCAGAGCCAGTCGACCTTCTAGAGAGCTACTGTGAACGGTGTTTGTGGCGGACATTTAAATCTCTCCTATGGGGGGGGTAACTGGTTTCGGCTCAGTGATTCAGTGGGTCGAGCACGGTTTTGTGCAATGGGCTGAGACCCGGTCAATCAGGTAGCACTAGCTTCACTAATGTTCTGCAGCAATCGAGCGACCTCAGTAGAAGACTCGGCCAGTTGCCCTTTGGCCTCGGCAACCTGCGCATTGGCCACCTCCAACTCCCTTTCAAGCCGCTTGCCTTCCTCCCGCAATAGAACAACCTGCTCCTGCAGCATTTCCTTGGCTCCTTCCGCCTTGGCAACGGTCGTTTTCAATCCATTGATTTCTCCAGCCAACCGCTGCATCGCGTCTTCCTGGCCGGCGTTCGTTTTTGCCTGATGACGAGATTCGCCCAGCAGCCGCTCGTTATCGCGGTTCAACCGAGTGAGTTCGTCCTGCTTAATGATCATCGTCTGCTGAAGTTGGCGCAGCTCTACCTGAACCTGCTGCAGTTGCCCCTCGTGCCGGCGCTGCTCCTGCTCACGCTGCTCCTTGATCGAGTTTCGGTAGTGCTCCAGTGCATCTCTTGCATGGACATGCTTTTCCTCCAGCGAGCGGATGTACTCATCCTTCTCCTGTACGCGCAGCTCCAGATCACTGCAGTTCTGGCTCAGGCGAGCATTGTGCGTCAGTTCGGTTTGCAGACTGCTGCGGCTGGTCTGTAACTCAGCAGACTCGGTCTCCAAGGCAACGTGCTGAATATCAAACTCTCGTTGCAAGGTGGCCAGCGCTAACTGGCTGACTTCGAGCTTTGCCTCCAGTGTGGCCTTGTCGTGGTTGAATTGGGCCTGTGCCTGCTCGACGTAGTCGCCGCCCTCCTCCATCACCCGCTCCAACAGCCGTCCCACCAACGCGGTGAGCTCGTTACTCAGCTGCTCGCGCGACGATTCAGGGCGAGGCTCATGCACCTCCAGCTCTCTGAGATATCGGTGAATCGTGGTTTTTGATCCCGTATTTCCCAGTTCAACCCGCACCGCGTCGATGCTCGGGTTCTCCCCACGGGCCAGCAGCGCCTCACGGGCTTTCTGCACAATTGCCTTGTTTACACCGCCACGGGCCATTTTTGCTCCTACGATTTCGTACTGTTTTACATACCACGTATCTACATACTATTTTAAGAGAAAATGAAGGCCTATAAAAGACATTTTCTCTGATAAAATAATCGAGCGTTATCGCATCATAGAGCTGATTTTGGCTTTTTCCGTCGCCGGAAAAGGTATGTTTCACGCAGAAGGGTCGAGATGAACAAGGCTGATCGTTACCTGCAGGCCGGCACCCGGGAAAACACCCGGCGAAGCTACCGTGCCGCGGTGGAGCACTTTGAAGTGACATGGGGTGGGTTTCTGCCGGCGACCGGAGATGGCATCGTGCGCTACCTCGCCGAGTACGCGGACAAGCACGCTATCAACACCCTGAAGCAGCGCCTGGCCGCATTGGCTCAGTGGCACATCACGCAGGGATTTCCAGATCCGACGAAAACACCCACCGTTAAGCAGATGATCAAGGGCATTCGGACATTGCACCCGGCCCAGGAGAAACAGGCCGCCCCTCTCCTTCTACTTCACCTGGAACAAGCAGTGGGCTGGCTTGAGCGCGAAGCGGCCCTGGCGGCTGAGCGTGGTGACTATAGAAACGTGATGAAGCATCGACGTGACATCGCCTTGGTGTTGATCGGATTCTGGCGCGGCTTTCGGGGTGATGAGCTCGCACGTCTCCAAGTCGAACACACCCAAGCAGATGCTGGCGCTGGCATCACCTTTTATCTGCCGCACACGAAAGGTGACCGACAGCATCTGGGCGCCACGTTCCACACCCCTGCTCTCAAGAAGCTTTGCCCTGTGCAGGCTTACATCAACTGGATCACCGTGGCCGGTATTGCGCATGGGCCTGTATTTAGGAAAGTCGACCGCTGGGGTAACCTTGCTGAGGAGGGCATTAACACCAACAGTCTGATACCCATGCTTCGTCGCATCTTCAAGCAAGCAGGTGTCTCGGCAGAACTCTATAGCTCTCACTCCATGCGCCGTGGATTCGCGACTTGGGCTTCAGCGAACGGTTGGGACATCAAGTCACTAATGACCTATGTGGGGTGGAAAGATGTGAAGTCAGCACTGCGTTATGTCGATGCTGGAGGTTCATTTGCAGGGCTGGCCGCTCGCCCCCCCAATGGCGCAAGTAGATGCACCATAAGCTACAGAATTTGAAGGCAGGATAGAAAGGAAGAAATAACGCTATGGCATGGTTTACTGATGAACGTTCGGATCGGGAGAAACCAGAGATAAAGCCTTTATCAAGGCGGTCAACAACCTCAAGACCCTCGCCGTCACTGCAGGCGGTGGCATGTCCATTGACCCTATGGAGATTCAGGACAAGGTCATAGCGGCACGGTTAGAGCTTCGGCATTTCGTCACACTGAAAAGGGGCAAATAATTTCTCTGCAAGATGAAGTAGGTTTTTGTGATTGGCACCCATGGTCGAACCGTAGCGACCTGTCGGATAAACACCTCCCTGGCGTTTTTTTTATAGTTCGAAGTAAGCACAAACCTGACAACTATCGTGTAAATAATGACTTCATCATCTACATCGGTGAGACGACTGGCCAGACTCTCGCTAAGCGGCTTCGGCAGTTCAATACCTCGGCCTTCAGTGAGCGACCTGGCCACTCCGGTGGTAACACTTTTCGGATGACGTTGCTGGAAACGACACCGCTTGAGCAGCTTTGGGTTTCCGGTGTTGTAACCGCGCGATGCATGCGAAGCAGCAAGCTTTACGGCAACGCGGCAAGACCGACGAAATAGTGCGAAGCTAAAAAAGCGTGTTTCGTCCCCCGCTGCCGATACCGCGGCCGAGCAGACTACAGACTGAATAGAGTTCGCCTTTATCCACGCTCGGGTCGTCCCACATGCTTAATCTTGGCATGGGGAGGCCGGAGGGCCAGAGAGGACGAGTGATACCGGTCACGCCATGGGATGTCGCGATGAAACATCAGTTATCGCTATATCCCATCTATGCTGGGCCCGATTTAATCCGATCGATGCCGACCGCAGGATCGTCGAATCCCGTGAGGCAGGCAAAGCACTTATTTCACCTGAATTGGAGAGATGTGATGAGAGGGTACTGGATCATTCTGGGCACGGAAGTTACTGACCTGGACGCACAGGAGGAGTATGCGCGGCTGTGGCGGCCAATCGCCGAAAAATACGGTGCGAAACTCAAGAAGCTCGACGCTAAAGCGTTGAAAGAGGCTGGAGAGAGCAGTCGGGCCTTAGCTGTGGAGTTTGAGTCCTACACGCAAGCTAAAGCTTGCTATGACGACCCGGCGTATACCGAGGCCAAAGCATTTGCGCTGCGAGCCTCAAAACGCCAGTTGATCATCATCGAGGGTGACCTCGCTTAACTATTGCTAGCGGCGCGGCGGCACTCACTTTTCAGACCCAAAGGTCTCCATGAGTCTTGAAATGTAGTGCGGCTGCTCTTGGCCGAACCAACCTCAGGACTTCGCGTCAACCTCACGGATTGGCTTTAGCACTTCGATCCGTCGACCAACTCAACGCTTGCAGAATCACCGAGGCCGACGTTCATCACTTTCAGGTCATCCGGAGGGAGATCGATGATGACGTCACCACTGACACCCTGGATCCTGGCAGACCAAGGTTGTTCGCATTGACTCACTCATCGGACGCTAGCTCCATACTGGGCTTAGGTGCTCAACCGAAGGCCTGGCTGTCCGGCGAAAAAGGGATTGCGTGGCCAAAGATACTTGAACATCGGTCTGCGCCAGTCGCTCACATAAACGGACGATGCCGGGAGTCTTTAGGCAAGTCGCGTCTCTCACTGTCCTAAATGCGCGATCGCCAACATGACAGCACTCAGTGTGCCCAGTGCAAGTACCGTCGAGGCCGCAATGCTGGCGGTGACTTCTCGCTCAGCGACTTTGTAACGCGTGGCGTAGAGATAGACGTTTGCGCCTATTGGCAAGGCAGCGGTAAGGATCATTACCTTGAAACCCACGCCTTTTAATCCAACCAGCATGCCAAGAGCGAACATGACCAAGGGATGAATGCAGTTTTTGGTCAGTGCTAGTAAGAGACCTATTCTGATGTGTCCAAGATCTCTGTTGATCGCGAGCGTCGCCCCTACTAGCATCAAGGCGATGGGGGCGAACGCGCTGCCAATCAGCAGTAGCGTTTTATCCAGCACAGGGGGCAGCGCCAATCCTGTAGTCGAGTAGAGCAGCCCGAGCAGTATGGGCAGAGGCACTGGGTGAAGTAGCGTCGCTTTCGTCGCCTTTAGAAGCGTCACACCTAACCTGACAAACCGCGAACTTCCTCCAGGAGAAGCCGAATTGGCGTTGGCCTCTCGAGCGTCCGCGAACTCTACGATACTGGTGACCATCGTCAGAATGATGAGAGTATGCACCGACATCAGCGCGAAAAGTGTGACAAGGCCTTCTTGGCCGTACGCCATGCTCACCAATGGCACCCCTATCATCAGAGTGTTTGAAAACGTCGTAGACAAGGCGAGGACAGCGGCTCGCTTGTTGAATCCATGCTTCATCATGACGATGGCAAAAACCACCCATATGGCGCAGAAGTAGACCGCTATGGGCGTGAAATCAATTTCTGAGAGATGTACGGTGGCCATGTTCCGGAACAGCAACGCCGGGGCTAACACCAAGAAAGCAACGTTCGAGATGTCCCTCATGCCCTCTGCCCGGAGCCATCCGAGTCGGACGATCAGAAAGCCCAACACGATCAGTGTGACCACAGGGGTCAGTGCCTGAAAAACAGAGCCCATCATTAGCATTACCTCAGGTTAAGGGCTTCTTTTAGTCAGCGGCGATTCGGTGCGACTCCATCGCTTGTCCCGCTACGGGTGTTTTTTGCCTGCTGTATCGTGCCAGGGGAAGATTCAGTGAGGTAGAGCCTCGTTGCTGTTTCGCAGGCGAATGCAAGGTTCGTTGAGCAGGCTATTTTGAGCTTTGATTCGCGTGTGCGGTTCGCCTATAGCGTTAAACCCCAGACTGATCCTAAGCCGGTGTGAGCGACCCATAACCCTACCTTCGCACAATCGCCGTTCCGACACATATTCAACTCTGAAAGCGATTGAATTACCAAGTACCCAGCCATCATGTTGCGCGTAGTAGAAGGCATCTGTGGGGGTTCAGAACTGACGACCAGTTGATTCAGAAACGAGGAAGGAACTTATGTCTCTTAGCGGCTATTGGAAAGGCCCCGCCCACCGGAAACGCGCGATGATTTAAACGCACAGCTTACGGATCTCCAAACGCAATATGCGCAGCTCAGAGCGCTCACTTCAAAGATCGGCGCTTTGGAAGTGTGGGAGGTTCAGAGCCTGATCGAGCAAGAGAAATACAAGCTTTCTGCCGTCCGCGAAGAAACTCAGCACGCTGAGCGGGAGGTGGCGATTCAAATCGGCGCTGACCGCACGCCGATCGCAAGTGTCTTTCGGAATCTAAGGCCCGCTGTCGCGTTTTTTAGGCATGTGCTAACCGTTTCGTAATTGGCCAGAAGCGGAATCACGCGCAATGTACCGCTTTAACTCCTCGCCAGTGCGTGAATTCGATGCGTGGATGATCTCTCTTGCTGGGCCGTTATAAACGACCTGCCCCCCCTCATCGCCAGCCCCCGGCCCCATGTCTATGATCCAGTCAGCTGCAAGCATCGAGTCGAGGTTATGCTCCACAATAATGACTGTAGTCCCATCCGCAACTAGACGGCCCAAAAGCGAAAGCAGTCGCTGTACGTCGAGACCATGTAGGCCCGTGGTGGGTTCGTCTAAAACCAAAGTCTTGGTACCCGTCTGGATGGTCATTGCCAATTTAACCCGTTGGCGCTCTCCGCCCGAAAGTGTGGAGGTTGAACGTCCAATCGAGAGATGCCCAAGTCCTACCTGCTCAAGACAGTTAAGCGCAGCGACAATCTCTTGGTCTCGATCATAAAAAAATGTCTTCGATTCTGTAGCACGCATAGCTAAAACTTGTGCTATCGACTTACCACCAAGTCGAAAACTAAGTGAGGCATCATTAAATCCCGTGCCCGCACATGCCTCGCACTCGGTTTCCGTACTATCAAGAAACGCAAGCTCGGTAATACGCAATCCTCGCCCCTTGCAGGTGGGGCAAGCCCCCTTTGACGAAGAGCTGAACCATCCGGCGCTCACACTGTTCGCCTTTGCGAAGAGATTCCTAATGGCATCCATTACTCCGATATAGGTAGCCACAGTGGAGCGAACACTTCCCCGCATTGGACTCTGATCAAGAAGGAGCACAGATTGGTCTGCAATCAGCATCTCTTGGACGAGCGAACTTTTACCCGAACCGGCTACGCCAGTAATGACAGTGAGCACCCCGGCCGGAACTTCGACGTCGACCGACCTTAAATTATTGCGTCTCCCTTTGCGTACCTTGATCTCTACACCCTTCGGCTCTCTTGCCTTTAAGAACGACCGATCTTGATTCAGATAGGAAGCTGTGGGGCACTCCTTTCTCAGCAGCTCTGGTAGGCTACCGTCGAACAATAAAAGACCACCTTGATCACCAGCACCAGGGCCCATCTCAACAACCATGTCGGCAATCTCGATAATATCTGGATCGTGCTCGACGACAAGTACGGTGTTTCCTTTGTCGCGAAGGCGTATCAGGATTTCCCCTAAATGTCTTACATCCCGAGGATGGAGCCCCGTGGATGGCTCATCCAGAATGTAGGTGAAGCGCGTCAGTGAGCTACCGAGATGCCTCACCATTTTGATACGTTGCGCCTCGCCACCCGAAAGGGTTGGAGTGGTTCGCGCCAACTGCAGATAACCAAGTCCGAGGTCGACCATGGTATCGAGCAGCTTAGTAAGATTTTCGATAGCGGGTGCAACCTCAGGCATCTTCCATGACCGGACAAGCTCCAGTAGGTTTTTTACCGGCATCCATGAGAGCTCGTCGATATTCAGCCCACCAATTCTGCAGTCTAGGGCCGCTTGATTCAGTCTGGCGCCAAGACATACTGGGCACTTCATACGGTGGATTATGCGATCAAGATCACTCGCTAAGCGTTTGCGCCTCGTCTCGCTGATCTCACCGAGGTACATGCTCCGGAACCGGTGCACAATGCCCTCATACTTCGCGGTCGAGTACCAGTCAGGGGGAGGGTTCTTAAGCGAGCCCGGCTCTGCGTATAGCAGGAGTTCCAAGTCTTCCTTACTGTAATCTCGTAGTTTTTTATCTGGATCGAAGAGTCCGGTACGTTTGTACCAGCGCCAATACCAACTTCCTGGCTCATAGCTGCGGAAATTGAACGCACCTTCGTTGATAGATTTGTCGAGATCAATAAGCTCAGTCTCGTCGACATCCAATACTTCGCCCAACCCTTCGCAGTGCGGACACATACCCGCCGGATCGTTGAAGGAAAAGGCAGGGGAAAAGCCCGCTGAAGGTTGCCCCATCCGAGAAAAAATGAGGCGAAGTAGTGGCGCCGAATCAGTAGCGGTGCCAACGGTAGAGCGACTATTGGCGCCTATTGATTTCTGATCAATGATGATGGCTGTAGAAAGTCCAGCAATGTGCTGAACATGTGGTGTACCAAGATGAGGAAGTCTATTACGCACATAGGCCGGGTAAGTGAAATTGAGTTGCCGCTGGGATTCTGCCGCAAGGACACCGAAGACGAGCGACGACTTACCTGATCCCGATACGCCGGTAAAGACTGTAAGTTCGCCGACCGGAATGGAGACGGAGATATTCCGCAGATTGTTTTGGCAGGCACCGACGACTTCGATCATCGCAGCTAATGATGATTTTTCTGCCATGCAAATTTCTCCCTTCTACCCTCTCAAAATGCCCGTTACGATCAACAAGGTCGAACCTATTGCTACGACAGCATGGGATCTGAAAAAACTTCATTTTTTTTGGGGCCACTGAGAGATGTGCACGTTGAAATTCACAATGGATCCGACGGCGTGAGTCCTCCATCTTCCGCTACTGCGGGCATCAGTGTCGCAATCAACGCCCGAACAGCTCCCGGCAATGCATCCAGCTCCCTGACCAAAATACTTCGTTCGCGAATCGCCCAGGGCTCATCAATTTCAACAATCTCAAGCTTCATGGTACGACTGTGCCGAAGCGCGGCGGATTCGGGAATAATACCGATCCCCACCCCGGCCTCTACCATCCGGCAGATTGCCTCGAAACTCGACACCTGAATTCGCAAAGATAAGTTCTGCCCGAGCCGCTCCACATGGTCTCGTAGAAAGCTCAGCAATGTGGTGCCTTCATGCAAACCAATGTGCTGAAACGCCAACGTTTGTTTCAACTTCACCGGTTTCGGCCCCGCCAACGCATGACCCGCAGGCACCACTAATACCAGCCGATCGGTACTGAAATGCATCACCTGCAGCCCCGTAGCCTCCACCGGCCCTGCGATAATCCCCATGTCAGTGCTGCCGTCTAATACCCCTCGCACGATATCTCGCGACATACGCTCTTGCAGGTCAACCGTCACCGCCGGCCGCTTCGCCAGAAAACCTGCCAACACTTCCGGAAGAAATTCGGTCACTGCCGTAGTGTTGGCAAAAATCCGTATATGCCCGGCCGAGTCGGCGTCGTTGGTGGTGAATTCGGATTTCAGATAGTCCACCTGACGCATGATCAGTCGCGCATGTTTGAGCAAACGTTGTCCGGCAGGGGTCAACTCGACGCCCCGGCTGTCTCGGTACAACAAACGTGTATTGAGTTGGCTCTCCAACGCTTTGATACGGGCACTGGCCGCCGCCGGCGACAAGAACGCTCGGCGAGCACCCTGGGTCAGGCTTGGTGATTCGCCAATGTGAATAAACAAGCGCAAGTCAGCCAGATCGAAGTGCATGTTCGTTTCCAGAAAAACACTGTGCGTTCAGCATACATGAACGCCGGTATACGAAAATGCAAATTCTCAGAATACCGAACGCCTTGCATGATCCTTCTCAGAACAACAACTGGCGAGGGTATCCCGCATGGGTGCTGCAGATTTTTCTACTTGGCTAGGACGCACCGAAGAGGCTCAGGATCATTTGAGTCGCAACCTAATCAAGCGCATCGCCGCTACCTTTGGTGAAGAAACTCCAGCTAACGGCGCGGCGCTACCGCCGCTTTGGCAGTGGTGTTTCTTTCAGGAGCCGGTAGCGGAATCTCAACTCGGCACGGATGGCCACCCAGCGCGTGGTGGATTCCTGCCCCCGGCGGACAACCGCAATCGGATGTGGGCCGGTGGCCGTATCGAGTTTATCGAGCCATTGCGAGTCGGCGCTGACGCCCATCGCTTGTCGACCATCACCCATATCGAAGAAAAGATTGGTCGCACCGGCGCGCTGTTATTTGTCACCGTGCGCCATGAGTACTCCCAAGACGGTCGTTTGGCGATCCGAGAAGAACAGGACATCGTTTATCGCGAACCGAATCCGCCCAAGGAAAGTAGCGGCCATGCGCTTGAAGAGGGTGACTGGAATGAAAGCATCGAGCCCACCCCGACGCTGCTTTTTCGCTACTCCGCTGTGACCTTCAACGGCCACCGTATTCACTACGACTACCCCTATGTCACCGGAACCGAAGGTTACGCCGGACTGGTAGTCCACGGGCCGATGATCGCTACCCTGAACCTGCGCGCATTCTCACGTGCCAATCCCGATGCGCGTCTTCGCCACCTTTCCTATCGCGGTGTCCGTCCTCTGATCGCACCTCAGCCTTTCAACGTGGGCGGGCGAATTATCGAGCCCGGCAAAGCGCAGCTGTGGGCCGGTAATCATGCCGGAATCGCTCAAAGCGCTGAAGTCCTATTCGACTAACACCGTCATCCCCTTTTTAAAAATGTGTCCCTGCCCTGACCCATGAGAACCTAATAATGAACCCGAACGACAACGAAGAGCTGAATGCCATCCGCGAAGGCGTGCGCGCCTTGTGCGCCGAATTCGATGCCGCCTACTGGCGTAAAATCGACGAAGAAAAAGGCTTCCCGGAAGCATTCGTCAAAGCTTTGACCGACGCTGGCTGGCTGGCTGCGATGATCCCGACAGAATACGGTGGATCGGGTCTAGGGCTGGCAGAAGCCTCAGTAATTCTCGAGGAAGTAAACCGCTGCGGCGGTAACTCCGGCACTGTTCACGGGCAGATGTACAACATGTTCACACTGCTGCGTAATGGCAGTGAGGCACAGAAAAGCTATTACCTACCGAAGCTGGCCAGTGGTGAGCTTCGCCTGCAATCGATGGGCGTGACCGAGCCCACCACTGGCACCGATACCACCAAGATCAAAACCACCGCGATCAAGCGCGGTGACAAGTACGTGATCAACGGGCAGAAGGTTTGGATCTCGCGCATCCAGCATTCCGATCTGATGATCCTGCTTGCGCGTACCACACCATTGGCAGAAGTGAAGAAGAAGTCCGAGGGCATGTCGATCTTCCTGGTCGATCTGCGCGAAGCCATCGGTAATGGTCTTACCGTGCAACCGATCGCCAACATGGTCAACCACGAGACCAACGAGTTGTTCTTCGACAACCTGGAAATCCCTGCCAGTAGCTTGATTGGCGAAGAAGGCAAGGGTTTCAGGTACATCCTCGACGGCCTGAACGCCGAACGTACCTTGATCGCCGCAGAGTGCATTGGAGACGGTCGTTGGTTCATCGAAAAGGCCAGCGCCTACGCTCGCGACCGCGTGGTGTTTGGTCGTCCAATCGGCCAGAACCAAGGTGTGCAGTTTCCAATCGCCGAAGCCCATATCGAAATCGAAGCAGCCGACCTGATGCGCTGGCGTGCTTGTGAGGAATACGACAGCGGAGTCAACGCCGGAGCAAGCGCCAACATGGCCAAGTACCTGGCGGCAAAAGCCTCCTGGGAAGCGGCCAACGCCTGCCTGCAAACCCACGGCGGTTTTGGATTTGCGTGCGAATACGACGTCGAGCGCAAGTTCCGCGAAACACGCCTTTATCAAGTCGCGCCGATCTCTACCAACCTGATTCTTTCGTACGTCGCCGAGCACTTGCTCGAACTGCCACGCAGCTTCTGAGGACACGATGATGAGCCATACCCAAGCCCTGGCCGGTTTCCTGGCCGAGCTAAAATACGACGACATTCCTAACGCTGTTCTAGACCGGACGGAAGACCTGTTTCTTGACTGGCTCGGCTCTGCGCTGGCCAGCCAAGGCTCGCACCCGATCCCGCTGTTCGAGCGCTATGCGCAGCGTATGGGGCCTAGCGATGGCCCGTCGAAAATCCTGGTCAACGGCAGGGGGACATCTGCGTATTTCGCAGCACTGGTGAACGCTGCGTCGTCGCATTTGGTCGAGCAAGACGACCTGCACAACAGTTCAGTGTTGCACCCGGCCACAGTGGTTTTTCCCGCGGTGTTAGCGGCGGCTCAGGACTTAGGTAAGTCTGGACGTGACTTGCTGCTGGCGTCAGTTGCCGGCTATGAAGCGGGTATCCGCATCGGCGAATTTTTGGGTCGTTCGCATTACACCGTGTTTCACACTACCGCCACCGTCGGCACGCTGGCGGCTGCGGTCGCGGTAGGTAAATTGCTTGATTTCGATACAGAGAAATTTATCAACGTGCTGGGCAGCGCTGGCACTCAGGCTGCCGGACTTTGGGAGTTTTTGCGAGACGCTGCTGACTCCAAGCAATTACACACGGCAAAGGCAGCAGCGGATGGTTTGCTCGCGGCCTATATGACCCTCGATGGTCTGACCGGAGCACGTAATATTCTCGAGGGTGACCAGGGCATGGCCGCCGGAATGTCCCACGACTCTGTCCCTGAGAAATTATCTGACCGCCTGGGTACGCGTTGGGCGCTGGCTGAAACCTCGTTCAAATTCCACGCGTCTTGCCGTCACACCCATCCTGCGGCCGACGCCCTCCTGCACCTGATGCAACGCGAAGACCTGCATCACGAGCAGATCGCCAATGTCAGAACCCTTGTTCACCAAGCAGCCATCGACGTTCTAGGTCGCGTGGTGGTTCCGCAAACCGTGCACCAGGCCAAGTTTTCCATGGGCGCTGTGCTGGGTTTAATCGCTGTACATGGCAGCGCGCAATTAACCGAGTTTGAGCAACAGGCGTTGACCGACCCTGCCGTTGCCGCGTTTCGCGAAAAAGTCAGCATGGAACTCGACAGCGAAGTTGACGGCGCGTATCCGGCTCGTTGGCTGGGGCGAGTGATCGTCACTACTACAGACGGTCGCACGCTGTCAGCAGCCATTGACGAACCCAAGGGCGATCCGGGCAACACTCTGTCTCGACCTGAACTGGAAGACAAATTCCAGCGTCTCCTGGCCTTCTCCGGAGCGCGAACAGTTGACCAGGGCAAAGCCTTGATCGAACAGGTATGGCAACTGCGCGATGCCACATCTCTGAACAACCTGAACTAGAAGACAGCCCATGTAAGCGCTGCCCTAGGCGATGATCGGCCGGAAATCGGTCGTGCCACCTAAGGCAGTTCCTACAGGTGTGGCATCATCCGAGGTACAAAAAAATGACCACCCAGCATAACTTGCGTCCACTGGACGGCATCACTGTTATCAGCCTCGAACACGCGATTGCTGCACCGTTCTGTACCCGGCAACTGGCCGACCTCGGTGCTCGCGTGGTGAAGATCGAGCGCCCTGGTAGCGGTGATTTTGCCCGAGGATATGATGAGCGGGTAAACGGTCTGGCATCACATTTTGTCTGGGCCAATCGCTCCAAGGAAAGCCTTTCCCTTGACCTAAAACAGGATGAGGCAGGAAACATCCTTATGGGTCTTCTTGGAAAAGCCGACGTGCTGGTTCAGAACCTGGCGCCGGGTGCGGCGGCGCGGATGGGCTTGTCGTTCCAAGCGTTGCAGAAGCGTTTTCCACGCCTGATTGTCTGTGACATTTCAGGCTATGGCGAAGGCGGCCCCTATGAGAAGAAAAAAGCCTACGACCTGTTGATTCAAAGCGAGGGCGGGTTTCTCTCTGTGACAGGTGGGCCGGGTGAAGATGAGATGGCTAAGGCTGGTTGCTCCATTGCTGATATCGCTGCAGGCATGTATGCCTACACCGGAATTTTGTCCGCGTTGATGCTGCGCGATAAAACCGGGGTTGGCAGTCGCATTGATGTGAGCATGCTCGAGAGCCTGGTGGAGTGGATGGGTTACCCGATGTACTACGGGTTCGAGGGCGCGGCGCCGCCGCCTCGTGCAGGCGCTTCACATGCGACGATTTACCCGTACGGCCCCTTCCCTACCAAAGGCGGCGATACCGTGATGCTTGGGTTGCAGAACGAGCGTGAGTGGGCACTGTTCTGCGAAAAAGTGCTGCTGGATGCGGCACTGGCGACTGATGAACGCTTCTCGGCGAATTTCAAACGCTCTGCGAATCGTGATGAGCTACGCCAGATTATCGTTGACGGCTTTTCACAACTGACAGTCGATGAGGTGGTGGCCAGACTGGAAACCGCCCAAATCGCCAGCGCCCGGGTCAACGATATGCAAGGCGTATGGGATCACCCGCAACTCAAGGCTCGCGACAGCTGGCGTGAAATCGACAGCCCCGCCGGCAAATTACCCGCGCTCTTACCACCTGGGCGGAATGCATCCTTCACCCCGCGCATGGACTCGGTGCCGGGATTGGGAGAACACAACACGGGCATACTCGCTGAGTTGGGCTTCTCCGACGAAGATCAGGCGCGATTGCAGGCAGCTGGGGTCATCTGAGAACAGCCCCTGCGACGATCTCTTTTAGCAGTCAACTTGTTGGCGCGAGGGCAGGCGCAGTGTGTCCGATAAAGCCTCGCCAACAAGTTGGTAACAGAGGTCAATGAAGCAATCCAACCGCTAAACAATGACAAAAAAGGAAGCCTTCCATGTCCGGTTCCACCATTCGTTCCGCACTCTTTGTGCCTGGCAGTCGCCCTGAACGTTTTGCCAAAGCACTGGCCGCGGGTGCCGATGCGGTTATCGTCGATTTTGAAGACGCCGTCGAAGAGTCCCTCAAGCGCCAGGCAAGGGACAATCTCGCCGCATTTCTGCAAGCCGAAACACAAGCATCAGTCTGGGTGCGTATCAATGCTCCAGAGCACGCTGAACATGCCGCTGATATCGTCTTCTGTCAGCAGCAACCGGGCATCGCAGGAGTTTTGTTGCCAAAGGCCGAAAGTGCGGCTCAGGTCGCCGCGGTTGCTGTCACAGACAAACCGATATGGCCAATCATAGAAAGTGCGCGCGGGATTTTAAAACTCGCTGAAATCGCTGCTGGACAGGGTGTTCAACGTTTGGCATTTGGCGCCTTGGATTACGGACTGGATTTGAACCTGAACCTAGGCTCACCCGCGGGTCAGTTCGTGCTAGATCAAGCACGCGTGGCGTTGCTACTGCATTCGCGGGACGCTGACTTGCTGCCGCCGCTGGACGGTGTCTACCCAAGTATCGATGACCTGGAAGGCCTGCATCAAGCTATCTGCCACGCGCATGAAATGGGGTTCGCCGGCGCTATGTGTATCCATCCCAAGCAAATTCCAGTGATCCAGCATGCGCTGTCTCCGAGTGCGGAGGTGTTAGCTTGGGCGCAACGAGTCGTTGACGCCAGCGCACACGGTCGCGGCGCCTTTCAAATTGATGGGCAGATGGTCGATGCGCCAGTGTTGATCCGTGCGCAACGGATAATCGCGATGGCTTCGATCAATCCGAACGCTCATCGATGAAGCTGAGATTTTCTTAAGTATCCGGTCTTGTGTGCTCTGCATTTACCCACGCACTAAATTCGCGGAGGTAGAGTGCCGTGCACATATGACTTGGCTTTTGCTTTGAGATAATGACCCGCCCGAACATAGACTGAGTTCGGCTAGATCTTCGACTTGATTCTTTCAGAAATCAACGCTGAGAGCACACCTAAGCGCCCAGTGAAAAAATGATCCGCACCTGGTACGACTCTTACTGACGCGTTACTCCGCTCAGCCCACCGAAGAGCCTGCGACAGCGGAGCGCTTTCGTCCAACTCCCCGTGTATCAAACATGCTTCAGCGACTACTGGTGTCGCGTAGTGTCTCTTGCCTGGAACCTCGCCATCTGGAAGCCCACAGAGAATGACGTCATCACAGGATAGAGATGCCTGCGCCAATGCTTGCTCTACCCGTGCGGCAATGAAGGCACCAAAGGAAAATCCCATCAGAATGAAGGGCACCCTGCCCTCCCTTTCGCGCAGCAGGCTGGTCAGATCGATGATGTCCTGAGTTTCAAGAACTCCACCATCATATTTACCTGATGATTTCCCGACACCTCGAAAATTTGGACGATAGACACTCACACCTAGCGCGTTAGCGGCACGCATCATCGTAAAGGGGACTTTGTGATTAGCGTTCCCCCCCAGCAACGGATGAGGATGGGCAATCAACGCTACCGCTTTAGGTGTCGCCAGACAGTCGCTCAGTACCTCTGTGACGCCATTGGATACTTCAAATAATTCACTTGTTGCCATGGAAAACACCGCCGGCTAATTTGCGCTTCTCTCAGCTTGGGAGCTCGCGTCAGCGCCCGTCGGGGGGCTTAATTCTGGGATAGGTACATCTTCAACAACGCGCGACAGCAGTACCATCGGTTTTTTGCTATTTATAATGGCAAACATCATACCCCTGGCGCTTCTGGGCAATTTCTTGATAAGGCTCTTGGCCGTGTCCCTGAGCGCTTGATCCGTCCCGTGAATCTTGGCCGCCAGAAGTAGACAGATAGTTGCATCGATCATATTCATGAAACGTTGGTCTCGACAGCTACAGCAGGATATATAACGTCCAGAAGACACCGTTTTTCCGGTAGTTCATTACTAGATACGCTATCAAAGTTAAAAATCAGCCTCATGTGTTGCTCAGCACGACGCAATAGAACTTACATCATGCTGGCTCATTGACCGAGTGGGACTAGACGCTAAGGCACAAGTATTTGATTTCCAGGTAGTCCTCAATACCGTATTTGGAACCTTCTCGTCCCAACCCAGAGGCCTTAACACCGCCAAATGGGGCAACCTCGTTAGAGATCAGCCCTGTGTTGATGCCAACCATCCCATACTCGAGTGCTTCAGCGACGCGGAACACTCGACTCATATTTTGGGCGTAGAAGTAAGAAGCCAAGCCGTACTCCGTATCGTTGGCCATCGCGATGACTTCAGCTTCGTCTTTGAAACGGAACAGCGGTGCCAGTGGCCCAAAAGTCTCCTCCTTGGCAACGGCGGCATTCGTGGGCACATCAGTCAAAATAGTTGGCTCGAAGAAATTACCCTCCAGGCCGTTCCCACCCGAAAGAATCTTGGCCCCCTTGCTCACTGCGTCAGCGATGTGTTCTTTGATCTTCGCCACAGCTTTTTCGTCGATCATTGGCCCAGTAGTCGTACCCAAATCCAGACCGTTACCAACCTTCAGCTTAGCCACTCCTGCTTTTAGCTTTTCTGCGAAAGCATCATAAATAGCATCCTGCACGTAGATGCGGTTGGCGCACACACAGGTTTGCCCGTTGTTTCGATACTTGGAAATGATCGCACCCTCAACGGCTTTATCAAGATCGGCATCATCGAACACAATAAACGGTGCATTACCGCCCAACTCAAGAGAAACCTTCTTGATGTCCTTGGCACACTCACCCAATAGCTGCCGGCCAATTTCGGTTGAGCCAGTGAACGAAAGCTTACGCACGATCGGATTGCTAGTCAGCTCTGAGCCGATATCGCCAGCGCTCCCAGTGACCACACTGAATACACCAGCAGGAATTCCTGCTCGTTCTGCAAGTGCCGCTAATGCGAGCGCTGAATAGGGAGTTTGCGAAGCGGGTTTGAGCACCATGGTGCAACCGGCGGCCAGTGCGGGGCCAGCCTTGCGAGTGATCATCGCCGACGGAAAGTTCCAGGGTGTAATAGCTGCAGTTACACCGATGGGTTGCTTTAAAACGATCAATCGCTTGTCCGGTTGGTGGCCCGGGATAACATCGCCATAAATTCGTTTCGCTTCTTCAGCAAACCACTCAAGGAAGGAGGCCGAATAAACAACCTCTCCTTTAGCTTCAGATAAAGGCTTGCCCTGCTCCAGCGTCATCAGACGAGCGAGATCGTCTTGGTTTGCAATGATCAGCTCAAACCAGGCCCGCAATTTACTTGAACGCTCTTTAGCAGTCAGAGCACTCCAAGCTGGGAGTGCGCGGTTTGCAGCCTCAATGGCACGCCGAGTTTCTACTGCGCCCATTTTAGGAACAGTGCCAAGAATCTCATTGGTGGCTGGATTGTTAACCTTGATCGTCTGGCCGTTGTCGGCATCAACCCACACGCCATCTACATAGGCTTGCTGACGAAACAAATTGGAGTCTTTGAGCTGCATGATCACTTCCCGTCTTATGATTTTCGTGTCGAAAACTGCTCCGGTAAATTGGCCATCATCGCTGGAATCCAACGAGGGCAATACGGTCACTGTGGTTACTTAAGAGGGGCCATTAAAACCTGCCCCTAGCGTCACAGACACGAAGCAGCTTCAATCCTATCTCCAAAAGTTAACGGTCTGTTTTTTCGTGCATTCACATTTTCCGATGCCCCCGTTCACCGAGAAACATTCAATCGTTAGTTTTAAATAGTCCCCTCCGGAGTTCGCCCAATACACGAGTATGATATGGGCAAACACTATGACTTTTCTTTGGGCGATTATTCTTTTCAATAGTTCAGCATCTGATGACTTGACCGGCACTATGCAGAAACCGGCGACTAACTGACCGTATTCCTGCAAGCCGCCGGCAAAAGTCGCGGATAGACTGATCTTTCCACTCGAAGATCCCGCTCAACGCGGAAATCTGACTGATCCAACAACAAGAAAAGCTCAGTTGATTACAAAGCGGGCATGTCCCGCCTAGATACAAGCTGTCCTTACTGCCCTACCTCTAACGCTGTGCGCCAATGATGTGTCACACCTCGTGCGTGGCCGCTGTTTGTTCACGCTTTCGAATGGAAGAAAAGAATGTCAAACCTCAATAATCTCAAACGCAAATTATCCCTACTGGATCTCACGCTCATAGGACTGGGGGCCACGTTCGGTTCTGGTTGGCTATTCGCATCAAGCCACGTTGCAGCCATTGCCGGGCCCGCGGGCATCATCTCCTGGATAATTGGTGCTGCTGCCGTGTTTCTCCTGGGTCTTATGTACTGTGAGCTTGGGGCAGCGATGCCAACCACTGGCGGGATATTGCAGTACCCGATCATCAGCCATGGCCCAATGCTCGGATACATGATGGGGTTTATCACCCTCGTTGCTTACTCAAGCGTCGTGGCGATCGAGGTGGTAGCAGCCAGACAATACGCAAGCGCCTGGTTTCCATCCTTGACTGAAATAGGCTCAAGCTCTCCCACGATGCTGGGGTGGATGGTTCAATTTTGCTTGCTTTGTTTGTTCATGTTGACGAACTACTTCAGCATCAAATCGTTCGCCCTGGCCAACAACATCATCAGTCTGTTCAAATTTATAGTGCCGATCTGCGTAGTCGTGGTGCTATTCCGACATTTCAACAATGAAAACCTGACCCAATCCGGATTCGCTCCAAATGGCGTTGAAGGCATTGGTGCCGCGATTTCCGCAGGCGGCATTATCTTTGCGTACCTCGGATTGACTCCAATCATCTCCGCGGCGAGCGAGGTGAAAAATCCTCAACGCAATATTCCACTGGCTCTCATGCTCTCCATCGCTTGCTCAGCCGTCATCTATTTGCTTTTACAAATAGCCTTCCTGGGCAGCTTGCCCACTGAGATGCTGGCTAATGGCTGGAGTGATCTGGGTAACAAGCTTCCACTCCCCTTCCGTGACATCGCGTTGCTGCTGGGAGCAGTATGGCTTGCGACTATTGTGGTTGCTGATGCAGTCGTTTCCCCAACCGGTTGTGGCAACATCTTCATGAACTCCACGTCACGGATCGCTTGTGGGTGGGCAGGATCGACAACTCTGCTTAATGCTTTTGCCAAGGTTGACCCAAAGTCAGGCATCCCTCGTCGGGCATTGTGGTTGGCATTCGCGCTCTCAGTCGCCTGGACGCTACCTTTCCCATCCTGGGAAAAATTGATTAGCGTCGTTTCAGCAGCGCTCGTGCTTAGCTACGCAATCGCTCCAATTTCAGTTGCAGCATTGCGGCAGCGGAATTTCTCTCGGCCATTCAAGGTAAAAGCGCTTTTCTTGCTTGGGCCATTATCGTTCTTCGTGGCTAGCCTTCTGGTGTTATGGTCAGGATGGGACGTCATCTCCTGGTTGGCAGGCTTGCAGATCTTGATCTTTATCGTGCAACTGGCGCTTAAATCGATGAGCAGTACACGCTCTACGATGCCAAGAGAAATCAGATCTTCACTTTGGTTAGTTGTTTATTACGCCGGAATGATGGGACTTACTTGGGCATGCGGGCCTGGTAAAGTAAGCGAAGCAGCCGTCATTTCTATCCTTGCGATTTTCTCGACTGCAATTTATTTCTGGGGGGCCGCAAGCCCTTACCCACTCACCGAGAAAACAGACTCCCTTGCTATTCCATCTGGGGACTTAAAACCGCATACCGTTTAATCAATCATGAATCTGTGCCAAACCAGCCCACAGGCCGGTTTGGCACATGTTAAATCTACTGTTTTCCATACCTTATACTCATCGCCTCGTGAGTTAGGATCTGTGAATCAGAGTCGATGCTACATCTGGCATCGTTGCATTGAATTGACCACCTGGTGGCGTTCTGTTTGACCAGGGGGCATTCGCACTCACCAGCAGTTAAACAAATTAGAGCGCAGACCAAGATCACATGAGCGGGCCCGTGAGTCGCTCCCCTTCTGAGACAGAACGAAGCGACTTAGGCCGACTCAGTTGATTGGCCGCAGGCGATATTGCGGCGGCAGGTGCTCAAAGCCACTGACGGTTGAGTTCAGGCTCTTCCAGCGGCCATCCTTGATGCCATAAATGCACCCATGGATCGACAAGTTCTGGCCGCGGCTCCAAGCGTTCTGGATGATGCTGGTGTGGCCGACGTTGGCCACTTGCTGGATCACGTTAAGCTCACAGAGGCGATCGACCCGTTCTTCTTCAGTCGGCAACTTGGCCAGTTCTTCGCGCTTTTCGTAATAAAGATCGCGAATCGAACGCAGCCAGCCGTCGATCAGGCCGAACTGGCGATCCTGCATCGCCGCACGCACTCCGCCACAACCATAGTGCCCGGTGACCAGTATGTGTTTGACCTTGAGCACATCCACGGCGTATTGGATTACCGACAGGCAATTCAGATCAGTATGCAGCACCACGTTGGCCACGTTGCGATGTACGAACAAATCGCCCGGGAGCATGCCTACGATTTCGTTGGCAGGAACCCGCGCATCCGAACAACCGATCCAGAGGTATTCGGGGGTTTGTTGACGTGCCAGTTTTGCGAAAAAATCAGGATCTTCCTGCTTAATTGCATCAGCCCAACGGGCGTTGTTATCGATCAGAACTTGTAGATCGTTCATGTTCAAACCTCATAAATGATCCGCAGCTTTGGCGTGCGGCAAGCGCCCGAGGTCACGTTTCCTTTCGCAGGGTCGCGGGCAAAATCTCCGAATACTCATGTTGAATGCCGGGCCTATTCTGAAATACAGCCCCAAGCATGAGTAGTAGTCATAACCTGGTCTTTTTTCCCAATGGCGATTCAGTCGCTCTGCAAATTTGTATGTCCCCTCATAACCTAATCGCATCGTAGCGAGTCATTGTAAATGCAAATTCCTAGTCAAAGGAAATGCCTTCTGGTGGTCAATTGGCGTGCAATTTCGCGGCATTGCGATACCAACGCGCCTAGCGTAACCCCTTCACACTTGTGTCAAACGTCGGGGCGTTTGAACATTGCTTCCACTCGCACCAGAAACTCATCTGGCCAGACCTAAGTAAACAAATTAGACGCATAAAAAAACCGCTTGGTATTTGCTAACCAAGCGGTAAAAAGCGCTGACCAAGCGCAAGCCAATAGTTCAAAGTTCCTCGTGAACCATACAGTGTTGTGCATAGCGAAGATGATGGCTTCGCGAAAGCAAGCGTTACTATAGAGGTCGAAATGATCACCAGTCTTCGAAAACATTGCTAAATCATACAGTGCCCCATACTCATTCGCTGTATGATCTCTCCGTGATATTTTGCGGCATTTAGCACAGCAACCCGCGCCTTCACAAATTACTCTCATGCTCGGTGAGTAAACTAACACCTTGGCTTCTTACTAGAGCGGCGCTTTAAATGATCGACAGTAAAGATTTACTACATTGGATGGATAGAGATCTCTCCTTGATGGACAAGCTCTTTGATCGCATGCCTGACTTGATGTTTTATGTCAAGGATACGTTAGGTCGATACGTCGTGGTTAATCAGACTCTCGTTCGGTACAGCGGGAAACGAACAAAACAGGATGTAATCGGCCTGACAGCGGACGATTTGTTTCCAATTACGAGTTCGAGCATCGTTGCTCAAGATCTGGGGGTCATTCACACAAGAAAAGAAATAATCGATGCTTTGCGACTTTTTCGCTCTGCCGATGGCCATCGACAATGGTGTCTGAGTTCAAAATTCGGAATTGTTAATGGTGACGACCAGGCCACAGGACTGGTAGGGATATCTCGAATACTTGCACGACCTGATGAGAAGCATCTGGGTTATAAGCGTCTAATGGAGTTTTCAAGGCGGGTTAAAGAAAACCTTGGCCAGCCCCAGTTGATTGCTGATATTGCCAGGGAGGTTGACCTCTCAATGGATACTTTACAGCGATTAACCCGTGAGGTTTTTCAACTGTCACCCAAGCAAATATTGATGAAGGCAAGGATCGAGAAGGCGTGCGACATGCTCGAGCACAGCGAGACGAGCATTACTGACATAGCCACCGAGTGCGGGTACTCGGATCACAGCGCATTTAGCCGGCAGTTCAAGGCAACACTGCATTGCACCCCACAGCAATACCGCAGCACAACGATTAAAACTACAGCGCAAGAAAATTTGGCGTCAGCATTGTAATAGTACGCCCCGACAAATATCCGCGATCATTAAATATCAATGTCGCGGATAATATTAACTCAGAAGGTTGGAAGTTCTCCCAAACGCTCAACAATGTCGACACACCAGCGTTTGAAACGGATACACCAGGATTTTTTTATCATTATTGTCTCCACCTGAGAAGCGGTTACAACTCGACCCAACGCGAATAAGGGCGCCCACGGCCTCCCTTTTTAATCGGTTACAACAAAGTAAATATTGGCGAGACTCGAATGAGTCACCACATTCGAACCAAATGCCTTGATGGCGCAGGCACGCCATCAAGGCATTAAACGTTCCGAGCACGCAGATCATTAGACGTGACTGGCGCTTCCCATAAGCGCTTCTCTGAAACGACTTCTCAGGTAAGGGCCATCGCGTGGTGGTAATGCAGTCGGTGCTGGATCTGTCGTGACCTTCACACATAGCGTAACCGGGCCCTGGTGGCTATACAGTGTGTCGATTGCCTTCTCAAGACCATCCTGGTCATTCACGAGAATGCTTTGGCTAAAGCCCACGGCAGTAGCGACGGCGTTGATACTGACACCACGGCCCGCATGGGCTGGCTGCATGCCAGTTTCGGCATAATGCTCGTTATCAATTACGACAATGCTGAGGTTGTCAGGGCGATGGCACGCAACTGTAGCCAACGAACCAAGGCCCATCATCATTTCGCCGTCACCGACAAATACAATGACACGTTTGGTCGGCTGAGCCAGAGCTATTCCCATGCCGAACATCACTGCTCCACCCATTGCCCCCCAAAGGTAAAAATTCTGGGCACAGTCGCCTGCAGCAGCGACATCGAAAGTGGGGTTGCCGAGGCTTGTGACAGCTAGCGCATCACCCCGATCTTTTAAAATCCGGGCCACGACTTCACGACGATTGAGAGTCGGTTTAATCTTCTGAATAGCCTGCATGATCACACTCACTTATTAAAGTTTTTGGTGCCGATGACGCGCTGCCCAATCAGGACTGCAACCATACGGCCGGTCTGGTAAGCAAAACGTGCGCCAGCGCTAACCGTCGCCTCGACCTCTTCGGCAGAATCGGCGCGGTATACATACACACCAGACGCTTCCAAAACTTCTTGAGTGGACTTACCCATAGCTACCTGCCATGGGTTGAACTCGCCCCATTCACCCCTCATGGTAACAATCATGAAGAGTGGCATTCGAGTTTCATGTTGCAAGGAAAGCATGTTGATGCAGTTACCTACACCGCTTGACTGAACAAGAAGAACGCCACGTTGCCCTCCTGCCCAGGCGCCACCTAGTTGAGCAACACCCTCCTCCTCTGTGGTCAGCGAAACGGAGTGAATTTCCGGATCAGCATCACACATCTGGATCAACTTGCTATGCCCAGCATCCGGAACATAAACAACTTGCTTCACATCCAGCTTCTTAAATTCAGCAAATATTTGCTCTGGCCAATTTATCGTCACGTCTGCTCAACTCCAGTTGTTATTTTTGGCAAGAAAAAGCATGTAACCACCGCGGCTAGCGGTAGAAAAATCACTTTGCTCAATAAATTACAGGAACATCAATGTACAATCCTTCCGGCAGCCTGAAAGCTGACAAAAACCGTTCAATCAGACTACTAAGTCTCGCCTTGTTTTTCACAGCAAGCCTCCTTTGCGAGAACTTTTAGATCTCGCTAATATTCAACAAAGTTTGATTTTACTTAACTGCGCGAACTTGAAGGGTTACACCCGAACCATGTTCAGCGGAGTCAAAGTAGGTGAAACCATTTCTGTTGGGCAATCGACCGCGAAGTATCGGTGTCAGCCCGACAGTAAAAGCCTCGGATTCTGCAGCATCGCAGTCAGGAACTGTAAACCCTAGATGAAACACACCCTCACCTCGCTCCTCAAGGAAGCGACGTTGAAGAGTGTTTCCTTCGGGCGGCGCGCACAGCTGAAGCTGGAAATTTTCCAGATTTGTATATTTGTAGTGCAACTTCACAAAGTCTTCAGCATTCGGAGCAAGCAACTCCCCTTTGAAAGCTTCCAATGAAGGAAACTCACTCCAAGGGCCTATTCCGAGAGACTCGTAGTAGGCGACAGCCTTATCCATATCGCGAACAATTACGCATACATGATGAAGAGTGTTGAAAATGCTTATATCGCTCATCACTTCACCTGTTTTTTCGCAAAGGCATCAGCAGATTCGACAAAGCTCTGACCAATCAACGGATTCCATTGCACACCAGATTTAGCTTCTACACCTGGTTTAAGGCGCTGAGTTTCGTCGTAGTCACTCCACGGGTGCATGAACAAGGGCTCAGCACTTTCCAACGTCTCTAGACGCTCTGCATAACCAGCGAGGTAAGCTACTCGCTCTTCAGCAGTCACACGGCCTGGCATCCATGCCGCAAATGGCGGCAGGACAGAGAAGCCGGTATAAGCGAGTAAGCCGTTGTGGATCGGCCAAAGTACATGCAGCAAATCCCCATCAATACCGTTGGGCTCATAGAGTGTCGACGCAGTTCCCGTCGTTAGGCAAAGCATTGCCTTCTTGCCTTTGAACAGGCCCGAGTCGTATTTGCGGCCGGCAGCATAGGCAAAGCCACGACTGAATACGCGATCGCACCAACCCTTCAGGATCGAAGGCATGGAGAACCACCACACTGGAAAGTGGAACAGCACAAGGTCAGCCTCAGCGACTTTCTGCTGCTCACGAACAACGTCAGCACTTTGGCTATTCTGTGCGAACGCGTGCTCTTGCTCACGAGAGAGATCCAAGAAATCCGCATTCTCGCGGTCAGCAAAATCTGCTGCCGACAGCACTGGATTCCACCCCATTGCGTAGAGGTCGCTGACGACAACTTCGTGACCTAAGCGGGTCAACGTTTCCACAGCTGTGTTCTTTAGCGCTGCGTTGAACGATGCCTGCTCTGGGTGTGCATAAACGATGAGAGCTTTCATTACGTACCACTCTGGATCTGAAAAAAGGAGGCCTAAAAAAACAGCCGAAACGAATCATCTGTGGTCAACTTTAGGCCGCAAAGGGGTCAGTGTCTTGATGATCCTCGACCAGTTTCTGCGGTTTTTTGCATAGTCCGTGCTTTTCTCTTCCCCGTAAGATAGTCCGTACTGGTGGCACACCCCCCGGGAACCCACTGCACAGGTGTAGCGCCGCCGGTGGCACCAACCGGCTGAATACTCCCAGGTGCCAGCAGCAAGAGCTGCATGGTGGGACGAGCCAAGATGATTGGTACCGACTCGGGAGCGCTTTCTTCTAGAGGTTGATCGACATCCAGCATTGCGCAAACATGCGCCATGACCCGTTTGCTTGCTTCAGTTGAAGCACAAAGGATATGGCTGTAGGCAAGCGTCTCCTGCATAACGACTCTTACGATGAGTGCAGCGAGGCTCGCCGGCAACGAATGCTCGTATGCCGGATGCTGCGCTAGCCAAATTTTTGTAATCCCGCAAGCTTGGGCAGCTTGAAACGCAATCTCGCTTACCGCTTCACCCGCCAATAGCAAATACACTTCAACGCCTGGCAACTGTGCAGCGGCAATCGTTGCGCGCGTTTCCAGGGTTAAAGCACCTTCTGCATACTGAGCCAAAACCAGAAGCTTCATTTGCTAATCCGTGAGTTTTGACCGAGTGGTTAAGACAGCTTTTGCTCACAAGCCGCTAGTAATATCGACGCACAAATAACTTCTGATGCCGCCCGCAATGCTTCAACAGCAGGTGACGATGGCGCTATGCGCAACTGCTGATCGTGTGGGTCAATACCATGGGGAAAACATGACCCTGCATCTGTCATCTGAACACCCGCTGCTTTGGCTAGTGCAACGACATGCTTCGCGGTTCCCGGGTAAACATCTACGCTGATGAAGTACCCGCCCTTAGGGGTACTCCACTGTGCAAAGCCGTGTTGGCCGAGCTTGGCTTCCAGGATTTCGAGCACTGCGTCGAAACGAGGTTTAAGCAGGCCCCTGTGGGAATCCATCAGTGCCTTGAGGCCATTCAGATCACGCAGGAACCGGACATGGCGGAGCTGATTTATTTTGTCAGGCCCAACACTCCGTACCGAAGCGTGTTGCAACCACCACTTGACGTTGTCTTCCGAGCTGCCAAGCATGGCGAGGCCCGCACCAGCCTGGGTTACCTTGGAAGTCGAAGCAAAGACAAGCGCACGATTTGGATAACCATTTCGCGTGCACGCTTCATAAATGTTTTCAATCTGAACATCTTGGTCGGTCAGATGATGCACGGTGTAGGCGTCATCCCAAAACAATCGGAAGTCAGGCGCAGCTGTAGGCATCGAAGCGAGCGCCTCAATAACCAAATCACTGTAAATAGTGCCCGTAGGGTTACTGTACTTCGGAACGCACCACATCCCTCGAATAGAAGCATCCCGAGCAACCAAGCTACGAACTGCACTCATATCCGGGCCATCTTCCAGCATTGGGATGGGGATCAAACGAATGCCAAAAGCTTCGCAGAGAGTGAAGTGACGATCGTATCCCGGAACAGGGCAGAGAAAGGCCACGGTCTCCTTTTCTTGCTGCCACGGATGAATGGATCCAGGCACTCCTCCGCGCATGGCGAACGACAGACAGTCGTACATCAGCGCAAGGCTTGAGTTGCCGCTGACCACTACCTGGCTTTCAGGCACACCCAGCACTGGTGCAAACAGCCTACGGGCTTCAGGGATACCTTGCTGCCCCATGTAGTTTCGGCAGTCCGTACCGTCCTCTGCGAGGTAATCCCCAACCCCTGGCAGCTCTAGCAACTTGTTAGAGAGTTCGAGCTGCTCGCTACTGGGAACCCCGCGAGCCATGCTGATCGACAATTTCAACTCGCAAAGGCGAATATAATCATTCTGCGCGCGCGCATGCAGCTGTGAAAGATCTTCCCTGGAGAGATCATCCAGTTTCATTTTTTAAGCCTCTGACTATTGTGAATACCCAGCAAACGTCGGGACAGTTCGGTAAGTGTCTGTACAGCGAGCGATTCGGAATCAGCTATAAATGTCGCTCCGCCGGCCAACAATCCCATCAGCGCCCGAGCGGCAATATCGACATCTGAAACATTGAAAATGCCAGTTGAGATACCTCGCTTGATAATCGCAATGAGCTCCTTGCGGTACAGCTCATCTTGAGCAACAACGGTCGCGCGCTGGGCCCCTTTTAGATTTTTAAGCTCGAGCATCACCAGGTCTTCCTCTCTAGAGTTTCGCAATACGCGACCCACATGGAACGAGATGAAGGCATTGAGCTGCGTTAAGGCGCTGGCACGTTTGGGCTTGATGGACAGCCAGTCGCTCAGGCGCTGTTGAAGCAGGGAATCCAACACCTCTTCAAGCACATCGATCTTGCTGGGAAAGTGGTAATACAGGCTGCCCGCCTGCATGCCTGCCTTTCTGGCGAGACTGCGCATCGACATTGCAGAAAAGCCGCCTTCCATAATCAAATCAATGGCAGCGTTCACAATGAGCTGATCAGAGCCCACCTCAGTTGTTACCGCATTTGCCTGGTGCATATAGATAAAAACCTTGAGTTAACGGATTTCAAACAGGGGTTGCGCGAAGCCAATGACTTGCCCTTCTTGAGCAACAGCCGCGACCAGCACTCCTGAACAATTTGCTTTAACTTCCTCTAGCAGCTCGTCGTTCTGCAGAAACGCAATGATCTGACCTTCCTTGATCTCACTTCCCATTTTTACGAACGGCTCATCTCGCTGAGGATGAGTGAGACGCAGGACGCCCATGGAAGGCGAGTGGATAATTTTGCAGAGTTCCACCTCTACTCCCTCAAGGTGAGCAGTGGGTGAGACAGCGTTCGCCTTCGCGTCAAACTTGAGACTTAAACTGGCACCTGCCTGCTCAAATTCAAACGCTCTCAGAGAATGCCTTTGAAGCAGAACCACAACCTTTTCGATGAATTCGGGGCTCATTTCGACGTCTCCTTATCCTGTTCGAGATAGCGTTCTAGATGATGAATATCGAATCCCCCTTGAACGAAACCTGGTTCGTTCATCAGGCGTTGATGTAACGGGATACTGTGTTTGATGCCAGTGAGCTGCGCCTCTCCCAAGGCACCGGCCATACGGTTGATGGCTTCCTCTCGCGTGGCGCCATGCGCGAGAAACTTGGCGACGAGCGAGTCATAGTGGGGTGGTACCTGATAGCCCGAATACAGGTGGCTATCAATGCGAATACCTGGCCCTCCAGGTGGCAGCCAAGATTTCACAGTCCCTGGGGCTGGGACAAAACTGAACGGATCTTCAGCATTAATCCTGCATTCAACCGCATGCCCCCGAAGAGTGATTTGGCTTTGATTGATCGACAGAGGGAATCCCTGAGCGATCAACAATTGTTCGCGCACGATATCCACCCCTGTAACCAATTCGGTAACCGGATGTTCAACTTGAACTCGGGTGTTCATCTCGATGAAAAAAAACTCACCGTTCTCATAGAGGAATTCAAACGTGCCGGCGCCCCTGTAACCAATCAGTTGGCATGCCTTCACACAGCGCTCGCCGATGAATGCAATAGCCTCTCTATCGACGCCTGGTGCCGGGGACTCTTCGATAATTTTCTGATGGCGTCGTTGCATTGAGCAGTCACGCTCCCCAAGCCATACGGCGTTGCCAAAATTGTCAGCCAGAATCTGGATTTCGATGTGGCGGGGATGCTCTAGAAACTTTTCCAGATACACCTCAGGATTACCAAAGGCTCGCCCGGCCTCCTCGCGGGTCATGGCCACAGATTCATTCAGCTCAGCCGGCGTACGAACAATGCGCATACCGCGCCCGCCACCGCCTCCAGATGCTTTTACAATGAGCGGATATCCACACGTCTCAGCAATGTGACGAACCTGCTCAGCATCATCTGGCAGCGCACCTGGCGAGCCCGGGACGCACGGAACACCAGCCTCCAGCATCGCTTGTTTGGCCGAAACCTTATCGCCCATTAGGCGGATGGATGCGGAGCTTGGCCCAACAAAAACGAGTCCTGCAGCTTCGATATCGGCAGCAAACCCGGCATTTTCAGCAAGGAAACCATAGCCCGGGTGGATAGCCCCGGCGTCTGTCAGCTTCGCTGCTTGAAGCAAGCGCTTGGAATTCAGGTAACTTTCACTTGCCGCAGCCGGGCCGATGCATATGGCTTGGTCAGCCAATGCCACATGGCGCAGACCTGCATCAGCTTGGGAGTGCACTGCGATAGTTCGCAACCCTATTTCCCTGGCAGCACGCAACACACGTAATGCGATTTCACCGCGGTTGGCGATAAGTACACTGTCAAATAGCGGCTTACTCATGATCGTCCATCGCCTCGATTGTGAACAAAGGGCTACCGGCTTCAATCATCTCGCCGTCATTTTTAAGGATCGCAACAATGCGACCGCTGCGATCAGCCTCAATGGGATTGAGCATCTTCATGGCCTCAACGATTGCCAGCGTCTGCCCTTCTTCGACAACATCCCCCACCTCAACAAAGGGTGGCTTGTCTGGTGAAGGCGAACGATAAAAAATTCCGACCAAACTGGACGACACTGAATAGCCGGGCTTATCCGATGACACAGATGGAATTGCTATCGAGCCCTCTTCGGTTGGCGCGCTAGTGCTTTTGGCAGTAACCAACTCACGCTGAGTGGGAGCGCCAACGCTCAGACTGTGCAAGCCGAGCCGGACGCGACTGTCTCCCTCGCTATATTCCAGCTCCGCTACTCCCGAGCGTTCGACAATTTCGATCAGGCGCTCGATAAACTCTATGTTCATATCTTTTCTCGCTTTGACGATACCGTCAGTCATTCGCTTAACGCTCAAACGAAACTGGCAATGACAATGTTTTGGGTTTCCAGAGTGCTTCGCACATGGGCGGCGATTGCGACAGCAGTCGGCGTATCGCTATGCACGCAAATTGAATCGATGGGGCATGGAATGATCTTGCCTGAGATGGTCTCGATGCCTTGAGCACGCACCATTCGTACAACTCGATCTGCTGCTTCGTTAGGGTCGTGGATTACCGCGCCAGGCAATTTGCGCGAGACGAGATGCCCATCCTCGGTATAAGCACGATCGGCAAAAATCTCCGAGCGCACTTCAAGGCCCATTTCGGCAGCAATACGCGCCTGGTGTCCCAGGGCAATGACCAGGCAGATCAAAGAAGGGTCTACAGCATGGATAGCGCGACATACTGCTGCAGCGACATCCGGATCAGTTTGCGTCAGATTCCCAAGAGCTCCATGAGCCTTAACGTGCGTGAGCGTATGGCCGCAATAGCTCGCCATCGCTTGTGACGCACCTATCTGGTACGCCACTAACCGCTCTATTTCTGATGCCGAGAAAGGAATATTCCGCCGGCCAAACCCCCACAGATCAGGAAAGCCGGGATGTGCGCCCACGGCGACTCCCCGTTCCATTGCCATCGCATAAGTAGCGGCCATGATGTCGGGGTCGCCGCCGTGAAAGCCGCAGGCGATGTTGGCCGAGCTGACGATGTTCAAGATGGCCTCATCATCGCCCATCGTATACGCGCCAAAACCTTCGCCCATGTCCGAGTTCAAATCGACCGTCAATGAATGCTGTGACATGAAAATATTCTCGTAAAAAAGTGGGCCTGCCGGCCAGTCAAAGGGTCAGGCCCAACGTCCGTTCCAGCGAATTGAGTTCAAGATCCAGCTGCTTCTGAGCTTCGATAGCTTCAGCCAGATCAATCTCCAGAAACCGCAGTTTGCTGCCGACCGGCGCTTGAGCGAGCAGCGACAAGTCCGCGTCGATGACGTTGGCAATTTTTGGGTAGCCACCACACGTATTGGCCTCTGCCATCTGAATAATGGGTTGGCCAGAAGGAGGTACTTGAACGGTGCCGGGGAGAATTCCGTGCGACAGAAGCTCCAGCGGACTGCACAACTTGAGCTCCGAACCGCTCAGTCGCATGCCCATGCGATTGGCTTCCTGAGTGACCTGCCAGGGCTCAGAGAAAAATCGCTCACGGACCTCGTCCTCGAAATCCTCATACTGAGCCGCAGGCAATACGCGGATGACGGTTGCTGTAGTCAACGATGGCAATTCACGAACACCAGTGAGCCCGCAGCTGCCGGTACTTTTCGCCCGAGGTAAATTCAACGAAAGTTGATCGCCACGTATAAGTCCACGGCCCTCAAGCCCGCCAAAACCGCTTTTCAGATCCGTCGCACGTGACCCCAATAGCACCGGAACATCAATGCCCCCTGCAAAGGCCAAGTAAACGCGTGCTCCCCGACGTGGGGCTTGAATAATCAATGTCTGTCCCGCTTTGCCATCACAGACCCAGTTCGGTGGCAACTCAAAACCATCCAAATGAGCCAGCGCATCCGCGCCAGTTAGTGCAAAGCGACTGTCGGTTATGAATTTGAGACGCGCAGGGAAAAGGACGATCTCCAGTCCTGCGAAATCTGTAGGGTTGCCCACCATGATGTTGGCCGTGCTTAGCGCAAGTCTGTCCATAGCGCCAGATTGGCCAACACCAATATTGAGGTAACCCTTGCGCCCCAAATCCTGAACAGAGTTCAAGGCGCCAGTAGATAGGATTTCGATCATGATTCAATTCCAGCAATGCTGAAGCGAACGCGATCGCCTGGTTGCAAGAACGAAGGCGACTCACGCTGCTGGTCGAATAATTTCAGTTCTGTTCGACCAATGACGTGCCAACCGGAAGGGGCCGAGCACGGCATGATCCCAGCCTGGGCACCACCAATAATGATTGCTCCCTCCTCCAGCCGCATCCGAGGCACTGAGCGACGGGGAGTTGCGATTCTAGGGTTCAACCCAGACAGGTATGGGAAACCTGGCATAGCACCAACACAGGCAACCCGATAAACCGCCTCGCTGTGCAACCCTATGAAGGTTTGAACATCGATCTTTGCCAGCTCGGCAATGACGGCCAAATCCTCACCCTGTTGCCCGCCATAGATAACTGGTACGTCGATCTCTCGCCCCACTTGCTCATCAACAGTCACATGCGACCAGGCATGAAGTAGCTGCTCGGTTAGCACACCGACTGAAGTTTCAGTCGCTGAATAAACGATCAGCAGGTTGTTCATCCCGGGTACGACTTCGCGTACGCCGGGCAAATGAGCAACCAGATTCGCCGTTGCAAGCACTCGCTGCTGTATTGGCTCACTGAATCCAATTGAGGCGGCATCAAGAAACAAACCTTGGCTGCCTGCAATGCAGATTTTTGGCATGGGATCGAGAGAGGACATGTCAGCAACTCACTCGTTAACAGGAACGGTGTAGTTCAGGATCAAGCGACCGCCATCGGGATAGATTGTTTGACCAACGATATAAGATGCGTCCTCACTCGCCAGGAACGAGGCAACACTGGCCACCTCTGACGCTTGACCTACACGTGCGATTGGAGTGCGAGACAACACGGTGTGCCGCTGTGCAGGGCTGGCCATTACCGAGTTCATCACCAGATCGGTCGCAATCGTTCCTGGGCCGATCGCGTTGACCCGGATTCCATGCGAGATCAAACCAACGGCCATAACGGCTGTCAGCTGTTTGATTCCACCTTTCGAAACTGCATAAGCAACCGCTGTAGGGTTGGCGAGCACAGCATTGATGGACGACATGTTGATGATCGAACCTTTGATGCCCTTTTCGATCATGACGCGGGCTGCAGCTTGGCCGATCAAGAAAGGAGACTTCAGGTTAACGCGCTGAGTTTTATCAAAGGCGTCTTCGGGATAGTCAACGAAGTCCGCGGTGATGATAATTCCGGCGTTGTTTACGACAATATCCAGCGAGCCAAAGTGATCCACTGCCTTCGCTACAATGGCCTTGGCCATGGCTGAGGAAATATCGCTCAGATCCGCGGCATACCAGGTTGCGTTTTCACCTAGGCGTTCGGCCTGTGCACGAACTTTGTCCTCTTGTACATCGACCAACACAACCTTGGCGCCGTCAGCCAAAAAGCGCTCGGCACAAGCCAAGCCCAAGCCCTGCGCAGCACCCGTTACCAGTGCGACCTTGTTTGCATGTTTCATAGCTACTCCCGTTACTTGAGATAATCGACATCATTTTTCGAAGTGTTTTGGCATGTAGCCCGACCTATCCCGCTCAATAGCGGCTCGGCCGGTACTCTTCGGGTATCGGTTGCTTGCCAACTATGTGGTCACGCAACATGGCACCCGTGGTCGCGCTGAGCGTCAGTCCGAGGTGACCGTGCCCGGTGGCGAAATAAAGTTGATCCACTTTTGCAGAGGGGCCGATGACTGGAACGGTTTCAGGTACTGAAGGGCGATTCCCCATCCACTCAGTCATGCCCTCAGTGTTCAACGTCCCAAGCATCGACTCGGCTTTGCTCAAGAGCATTCGTGCACGTCGATAATCTGGGGCTGCGTAGCGACTTGCCAATTCAACAGTTCCGGCAAGCCGCAACGCACCATTACCCATCGGAAGAACAACGAAGCTCTCCGAGTGATTCATCACGTATCTCTTAAGTGGGCTTTGTGCATGGGGCAGTGTCAGGTGATAGCCACGTTCACTTTCCAAAGGCAGATTCTGGGAGATCGGTTTTGAGAAGTGATCACTCCAGACGCCACTGGCAACGATGACTCTTGACGAGTCGATGGTCTGGCCGTCACGAAGCATTACGCCAGTAACTTTCCCACCCTGTTGCCGTAGGGCTGCCACGGGATGCTGTTCAAATCGTCCACCCTCGGCAATGAACTGCTGGAACAGCCCCAAGGTGAACAGATAAGGATCCTCGACATGGGAAAAGTCGGTGATAGAAACGGCATTTCGCCACTGTGCCGAGAGCGCGGGCTCAAGGCTGTAAACTTGCTCAGGATTACATAGCTGCCAGTTGACGCCGTGCTTGCCACGTAACTTCCATCCCTCAAGATCGGCGCGAAGCTCCTTCTGAGTGGCGTAGACCATCAGAGCTCCTTGCCGACGCCACATGCCATCCAACCCGCTACGAACAACCAAAGGTTGAAGGTCGGAAAGTGTCCGTCCCAATAGATAGGCAAGCTGTTGAGTCAGCTTGCTAACGCTCCCTGCCCGACTGGCCAGCAAATATCTGCTCAACCAAGGTGCCAAGGTTGGAAGATGTCGCCAGCGTACGGCCAAGGGCCCCATTGGATCGAACAACCAGCCAGGAATTTTACGTAACGTTTTGGCGTCAGCTAGCGGAAGCACTTCACTGATTGCGATTGCACCCGCGTTACCTGAGGACGTCCCACTCGCAGGTGGGTTCTGATCCAGGAGCAAGACCTCCAGCCCAGCAAGCTGTAGCTGCAAAGCAGTCGCTATCCCAACCACACCGGCGCCAACCACTAACGCGTCACAGCCTGAAGTCCTAGTCACGTTTGGCCCCCTGGGTCGCGATTGCACAACGGCCCGCAGCGAGATCCCATGCAGCGCAGCCGACGCTCTTGAAAAGAGACGCCTTCGTTGAGTCGAATCGACCATCGACAGCATCAGCAAGCGACAACACTGTTTTCCAGTTCACGTCAGCCTGAATCAAGTCTCCAGCTTCATGGCGAGCACCCACTGGGTCGTCGGCAAACAACTGACTGGCGTTGACACACTCTGGAGCGAACTCGGCCATTTCGGCATTAAATGCACCCACACCGATAAGCAGCCGACCTGGACGAGCTACTTCGTGGTAAATCGGGCGCTTGCTCGAAGTCAACGCAATAACGACCTGGGCCTCATCTCGGATTCCCGCGCTCTGTGCAGAAATCCGAAGCGTTAAGTGTGCAAATTGGTCGCAAAACTTCTCAACACCTTCCTTGCTTCTGCCATGAACATCGACTTTGATCCCCGGGAATAGCTCAGACAGCGCTTCGATATGTCCAGCTGCCTGCTTGCCTGTCCCAATCAGCGCTACGTGTCTGGCATCGTTTCTGAGGCTTTTGATCGCAAGCATTGAAACGCAAGCCGTGCGTCGGGCTGTCACAGTAGGCCCATCCAAAACCAGCAAAGGCTCACCGGTCGCCGACGAATACACAGCAACAAGTCCATGAATCAGGGGCAACCCTTTTTGGCTGTTGCCGGGCGCAAAGTTAACCAACTTATGTATGCCGATATCCGAAGATGTCGCCGGCATCGAGAGAAGCAGTGCATCATCCAAAAGAGGGAGAACCTGCCGCGTCGGGCTCGTTATCCGCTCGCCCGCATAGTCACGAGCAGCATCGGCGATGAAATCGCACAATGACGGGAATGGAAGTAAGGCGGCTGTTTGCAACTCGTTCAGGACTTGGAGCGCCATATTCAGTGTCCTCCCAAATAGGCATTGCGGACTTCATCATTGGTCAGTAGCTCTTGACCGGTGCCAGTCAATCGAATCTCACCGTTGACCATTACGTAGGCGCGGTCTGACAGCTTCAGCGCATGGTTTGCGTTCTGCTCCACCAGGAAGATGGTCATGCCGGTTTTCGCAAGCTCACGCAGAGTGGAGAAAATCTGTTTAACGACGATGGGGGCCAGCCCCAGACTTGGCTCATCCAGCAGCAACAACTTGGGCCGGCTCATCAGCGCTCGTGCGATGGCGAGCATTTGCTGTTCACCGCCGGACATAGTCATCGCCCGCTGGTTGCGACGTTCCTTGAGGCGTGGGAACAGTTCGAACATGCGCTGCATGTCTTCACCGGCGTGCTTGTCCCCGATCGGGATGGTGCCCATCATCAAATTCTCTTCCACCGACATATCGGGGAACACACGGCGACCTTCCGGCGACTGCGCAATGCCGTTAGAGGCAATGTAGTGCGACGATTTGTGGGTGATGTCAGTGCCTTGAAAGATGATCTGCCCTTGAGCGGCGCGCGGCTGGCCGAAGATCGACATAAGCAACGTGGACTTACCCGCGCCGTTGGAGCCGATCAAACTGACCGTTTCGCCTTCATTAATTGCCAGCGAAACTTTCTTCAGTGCCTGAATCGGCCCGTAGTACACATCGATGTCCTTCAGTTCGAGGATCGGCTTACTCATACCAACTCCTCCTCATCTGCGCCCAGATACGCGGCAATCACTTTTGGATCGTTGCGGATCTGTTCCGGCTTACCCTTAGCGATTACGTTGCCGTGGTCGAGCACGACGATATCGTCAGAAATCCCCATGACCATGCCCATGTCATGCTCGATCAGCACGACGGTCATGTCATGGTCGTCGCGCAGGTAGCGAATCATGCCGCTGAGTGCTTCGGTCTCCTGTGGGTTTAGACCGGCAGCGGGTTCGTCCAGGCATATAACCTGCGGACGCGTGCACATGGCGCGGGCGATTTCCAGACGGCGCTGCTGACCGTAGGAAAGTTCACCAGCTAACCGATTGGCGCAATCCACCAGATCGACCACTTCCAGCCAGTAGAAAGCGGTGTTCATGGCGTCCTCCTCAGCCTTGCGGTAACCCTTGGTGTTGAGGATCCCTGCAACCATGCTGCGGTTGACCCACATGTGCTGGGCGACCAAAAGGTTCTCGATAACGGACATTTCCTTGAACAGGCGAATGTTCTGGAATGTCCGCGCAAGCCCTGCACGGTTCACCAGGTGCGTACCGCCGAACATCTTGTAGAACAGACGTCTGGCGAAGCGGTTGGGTGAGATGAAGTCCGTGGGGAGAAATTGTTCACCGAGCAACTGAATGACATTAGTCTTCTTGCCGCGAGCATTAAGCTCTATGCGCCCGCCTGTTGCCTTGTAGAAACCCGTCAGGCAGTTGAAGACGGTGGTCTTGCCCGCACCATTGGGGCCAATCAAGGCAAAGATTGAATTGCGGCGCACCTCCAGGCTGACGTCGCTTAGGGCCTTGATACCACCGAAGTGCATCATCAGGTTTTCGACGGACAGAACGATTTCGTCGCTCATCACGCACCCTCTACTTTGGCCATCACGCCTTTACGTGGGCGTACACCGGTGCGGCTGACACGGATCAGCCCCCGTGGCCGCCACATCATCATCAGCACCATCAAAACGCCGAACAGCAGCACGCGGTACTCTGCGAAGCTGCGTAGCATCTCCGGCGCAACAGTCAGCACAAACGCCGCAATCACCACGCCAACCGTGGAACCCATGCCGCCGAGAACAACGATGGCGAGAATCAGCGCAGACTCGAAGAAGGTGAACGAGGTCGGGTTGACGAAGCCCTGATAGCTGGCAAAAAACACACCCGCCAGACCTGCGGTCGAGGCACCAATGGCGAATGCCGATAGCTTGACCAGGACGTGGTTCAGACCCATGGAGCGGCAGGCGATTTCATCTTCACGCAAGGCCTCCCATGCGCGACCGATCGGCATGCGGGTAAGGCGATGTTTGATGTACAGCACAGCCAGCACCACCAAGAACAGCACGAGGTAAATGAAGATGAATTTGAGGTTGGGGTTGTAATCCATGCCCAACAATTGATGGATCGGTGTTCCCCCCTCTTTCGCCTGCCTGCCGAACTCAATGCCCATGAATGTAGGTGCGGGCACCGGTAGGCCATTAGGGCCGCCAGTGAAGGACAGCCAGTTATTGAGCACCAGTCGAATGATTTCACCGAAGCCCAAGGTCACGATGGCCAGATAATCGCCATGCAGCCGCAACACCGGAAAGCCCAATAGGCAACCCGCGAACCCGGCAGCAATAGCGGCCAGGGGCAACACAGACCAGAAGCCGAGCCCCAGGTACTGATATCCCAATGCCAGGCCATAAGCCCCGATCGCATAAAAGCCGACGTAACCCAAATCGAGAAGACCGGCCAGACCGACCACGATGTTCAGGCCAAGCCCCAGAAGAACGTAGATCAGACCAAGGATGACCACAGTAATCAGGTACTTGTCAGCGAAGGCAGGAAAGATCAGAGCGACGACCACCACCAATGGCATGATCCAGAGCAGGCGTGATCTGTGATCAGGCTTTAAGACATGCACACCACTGTCGGCGTGAGTGAAACGATGGGATAACCGCTGCCCTGTTTGAGTTTGTAGGAACAGGCTCAACGCCAAACGTCCAGCCATGACAATCGCTGTCATCCAGGCTACTCGAGCGGGTTGCCAGTTGAAGCTATAACCGTCCAGAACGACACCCACAACCGGGCCAAAAACGATCAACGCCAAGAGGCCAGCGACCAAAGTCTCGATAAGGCTTTTTTTGATATCGTAGGATTTGAAGCGATGCGCTTCATTCCCTAGTGCTTTATTCAGGGTTATGGAAGACATGCTCACACCTTTGTAACTAGGGGACGGCCAAGCAGGCCTTGTGGTCGCAGGATCAGGATGAGTACCAGCAGCGCGAAGCTGAAAACGTCCTTGTAATCACTGTTGACCATCCCTGCGAATTGCGACTCAGCGACACCCAATATCAAGCCACCGAACATGGCTCCTGGTAACGACCCGATCCCACCGAGTACTGCTGCTGTGAATGCTTTTATGCCGATGATGAAACCTGCATAAAAATCAAACGTGCCGTAGTTCATGGTGATCAGAACACCTGCCAAAGCAGCCATCGCAGCGCCAATGATGAACACGTAAGAAATAACTCGATCCGTGTTGATCCCCAGAATCGATGCCATTTTTCGGTCTTGCTGCACGGCGCGGCACATCCGCCCAAGTTTCGTGCACTTGATTAGCCACGTGAGGATCGCCATACCGATGAAAGCTGCAATCAGGATGAAAATCTTCGTGTAGGTAAGCTGAACAAAGCCGGTGCCGATCGAAAACTTCACCGCCCCTTCAAGCAAGGTGGGCACACCCTGCTGGCGCGCCCCTTGGCTTATCTGCACGTAGTTCTGTAGGATCAAAGACATGCCTATGGCACTAATCAACGGCGCCAATCGCGTCGAGTTACGAAGTGGTTTATAGGCCACGCGCTCAATCACCAAACCATACACACCGGTGACTACGATCGTGAAAACTAGGGTGCCCAGAATGAGGAAGGGGAATGACTGGACGCCAAAAAAAGAAAATACTGCCAGCCCGATAGCGGCCAAATACGCAGAGACCATATAAACATCGCCATGGGCGAAATTGATCATCCCGATAATGCCGTAGACCATGGTGTATCCGATCGCAATCAGCCCATACACAGAGCCAAGCGTCAGGCCATTCACCATCTGCTGAAGAAAGATGCCGTCCACGATTAGAGTTCCGTCAGTGAATTGAGTAATACGCACCCTGCACTCGACCCGTTAACGGGTCGAGGCAAGTGAGCACCCGATCAAAGTTGTTTGTATTTTCCGTCGGGGCCCCACTGATACATCACATAATCGGAAACTTTCAGATCACCATTCTTATCCCACTCTTTGTTTCCTATTGCGGTAGGTACCGGATGGCTTTTTAACCAAACAGAAGCCTTCTCACCGTTGGTGCTTTTGTTCGCACTGAACGCTGCCGCTAATGCTTGAACCGAAGAATAGGAATACAGGGTGTAGCCTTCTGGCTCGTAGCCATTAGCTCGGAATTTTTCAACAACCGCTTTGCCCGCAGGGTTGTTACGTGGATCGGCTCCGAATGTCATGAACACGCCATTCACGTACTGAGCCCCACCAGCGGCGCTGACCAGCTCATCAGTTACGATGCCATCGCCAGAAATGAATTTCGCTGTCACCCCCTGCTCACGCAACTGCCTCACAAGCGGGCCAGCTTCCGGGTGCAAACCACCGAAATAGACCACTTCGGGATCGGTCGAACGAATCTTTGTAACGAGGGCATTGAAGTCCTTTTCTCCGCGGGTCAATCCCTCATAAAGCACTTCCTTCACACCCTTTTTATTGAGCTCAATCTTTGTCGCGTCGGCCAGACCCTGACCGTATGTGTCCTTGTCATGAATGATTACAACTCGCTTGGCTTTGAGGACATCAGCGATGTAATCGCCAGCGACGATGCCTTGTTGGTCATCGCGTCCGCAGTTGCGGAAAACTGTCGACAACCCACGCTCAGTCACTTTAGGGTTGGTTGCTGCCGGACTAATGCTGATGACTCCAGCATCGGCGTAAATCTCATTCGTCGGAATAACTGATGACGAACAGAAGTGACCGACCACTGCGACCACTTTGTCTGATTCGATCAGTCGGTTCGCTACAGCGACAGCTTGTTTTGGGTCACAAGCGTCGTCGCCCTTAACTAGGCGAATTTTCTCGCCATTAATACCGCCATCGTTATTTATGGCTTCAGCGGCAGCTTGCGCCCCTCGCCAGACCTGATCCCCGTAGGCCGCATAGGTACCCGTAAAGGGCCCAGCCACACCGATCACCACATCGGCATGAACGACACCGCTGACTAACGCAGCTGCCAAGGTTGTACTCACCAAAAACGGTTTCGCTTTACCACTCATATCGCTCGCTCCAAGGTAGAACAGCTCTATTGCGACCCTCAGTTCCAAACCGCAAACTGCACAACGCGACTGAAAAAGAAGGTCTTTAAGGGATCAGCAGAAGAAAGTTGGCGAACTCTGGGAAGCCGCCCGCCAACATCAAGGGCTTATTTTATTGATCTTCGTATGGTTGCCGGCCCTGGCATGTGTGCTCATTCTGCCGACAACAGGCGGGGACTGGCTTGCACTAACACAGCCAATTCGATGCGGTTTTTTGCATAATAAGCAGGCAAACGGGCACGAAATTCCCCACCTGGATACAGCAGCATCCAAATGAAAAAAGTTCGATAGGCGAGGAGTTATTGAGCCTGAAGACTCAATCGATACTGCTGAGGGGTGAAGTGCGTTGCGGCTTTGAATTGACGAGAAAAGGCGCTGTGATCGGCATAGCCGCACTCGCCAGCAATGTCGGTGATACTGGCTTGCGACTCCTCCAACATTCGACAGGCCTTGTCTATACGAATCCGGATGAGCATCTGCTTGGGCGTGAGCTGAAAAATCTCTTTCGTTAAGCGCTCCAGCGTATCAACGGACAGATTAACACTCTGGGCAACCTCAGAAATAAGCAGCTTTTGATCGCTATCTGTTTCCAAAATTCGTATGAAATCCATCAGCCTTTTATAGCTGCTTTTTTTCTCATCCGGCCTGGGCAAAATTCGCGATATCCCGACCAGGCCAAAATTCCCCGACGCCGGATCCTTGAATTGAAATTTAGAGCTGAGACACCATTGCTTCCTTCCGTCAGCAGAGAAATACAAACGAAGCAGATCCACGATTTTTTTCCCATCGTTGATCACGCTCATATCCTGAGCCAACGTGTTGTGGCCTGTTCCAGGAAAAAGCTCGTCGGCGGTTAAACCTATAACCTGCTGCTTGCTACGCATCCCTGCCTGATCAACGATCGCCTGATTGACCATTACATAGCGGGCTTGATTGTCTTTAACGAAGAACATCACATCCGGTAGCCGATCGAACACCTGCTCCAGCAAGGGCAGGTTTTCGTCGACGCTACGTAGCAAATCATCACACCTGAACATTTTTTGCATCCGATCCAACATTTACTAGGATCTACCTTACACCAGCCTAGCTAGGTGCATAGCGGAAAATCAAAGCGCCTCATTGTGCAACCTCCCGCTAGAAAACCGCCAAGGATAATGCACTCCATTGGGTCGTTATCTACCAAGTGCGCACCGAACATGGTCAAGAAAGGCTAGCAAACATATAAGCCGAGGAAGAATCACCCCTAACTCACCGTGAAAATCCGAGATCGCGTGAGCAAAAATGACTATGCAGAAAGCCGTAAAAATCCACGGAGTAAATCACAAGCCACCGCAACCTGGTTACAGCAGACTGTGCCGAGTTCGCTACTTGAGGATTTTCCCGTGACCCACCCAACCGATTCCGTTGTCATCATTGGCGGCGCCATCATCGGCAGCTTCGTCGCTTATTTCCTACGACGTGAGGGCCACAAAGGCTCGATCAAAGTTATCGAGCGTGACAGCACCTATCAGTTCTCCTCCACTGCTCTTTCGGCGTCTTCGATCCGCACCCAATTCGGCTGCCCATTCAACATCAATATGAGCCTTTTTAGTGTCGGAGTTTTCAAAGACATCAAGAAGTGGTTTGGTGAAGATGCCGACATTGGTTTTGAGGAGCGTGGGTATCTCATGCTCGGTTCGCCAGATGGAGCCGATGCGCAACGCACCACAGCTTTGATGCAGCGAGAACATGGCGCCACGGTTGATATTCTGACGCCTGAACAAACCAAAGAACGCTTCCCCTGGATCAACGCCGAAGACCTTGGCATTGCGACCTACGGAGCAGCGAATGAAGGCTGGTTTGACGCCTGGGCGCTACTGCAATTGGTTCGCCGTGAAGCCAAAAAACTAGGCGTTGAATATGTACAAGGTGAAGCCTGTGGCATCACCCAGAGAGATGGCAAAGTCGAATCCGTTCAACTCACCGACGGAACCAATTTGCCATGCGCTTGGTGCGTCAACGCGGCGGGGCCGGCAAGTGGAAAAGTGGCTAACTGGCTAGGGATTGACCTTCCTGTAGAGCCTCGTAAGCGTACCGTCTTTCACATCAAAACGCCGGTACCGACAGAAGGCTTTCCAATGCTTTTTGATAATTCGGGTGCGTGGATCCGTCCGGAAGGCGATGGATTCATTGCCGGTATTGCTCTCGAAGAGCCCGTGGATGTACACGCCGAGGGCGACTTCGAGCCGAGCCATCATTTGCTCGAAGAAATACTGTGGCCACTTTTGGCACACCGCATCCCTGAGATGGAACAGATTCGCCTGCAGCGGTCATGGGCAGGTCACTATGAAATGAATTTACTGGATCACAACGGCGTCGTTGGTGCGCACGACCAAATCACCAATTTCATATTCGCAACCGGTTTCTCGGGCCACGGAGTCATGCACTCCCCCGCAACTGGCCGCGGAGTCGCTGAACTGATCGTTCACGGCAAATACCGGACACTGGATCTGTCACCCTTGGGTTATGAGCGCATACGTGACAATCAGCCCATCGTGGAGTCGGTTATCTACTGACTCCTGCGCGAGCCGGCAACGTCCGGCTCGCTATGTGATGCATCCTCGGTTACCTAGCGGAATTGAACGTGACAGCTGTCTCGAAAGTACTCATCCCCTCCTCCTCTTCCCTTCAGCAAAACCAAGTGCCATCAGACTTACCAGCTGCCTCGGGATACATCGAGACAGGAACCCCTGAGTTTCGTAGAACCTCATGGGCACTTCTAGCAGGTGGGTTTTCCAGTTTTGCTCTGCTTTATTGCGTTCAACCGATGATGCCTGCTCTGTCAGAGGCTTTTTCAATCAGTGCAGCCCAGAGCAGTCTCATCCTGTCTGTTTCAACCATTACCTTGGCAATTGGCCTCCTTTTTACTGGCCCAATTTCCGATGCCTTAGGTCGAAAGCCCGTGATGGTGGTTGCATTGATGGCGGCTGCGCTATGCACGATCCTGGCATCGATGATGCCAAACTGGCAAAGCTTGCTAGTGATGCGTGCGCTCCTCGGATTGTCGCTTAGCGGCATAACGGCGCTTGCGGTGACCTACCTGAGTGAGGAGATACATCCTCGCAACATAGGCGTCGCGATCGGCTTATACATTGGCGGCAGTGCGATTGGAGGTATGTCAGGACGCCTGGCCAGTGGCCTGATTCTGGAGTACGGATCATGGCGCATGGCCGTGGGTGCGATAGGCATAGTTGGTGTGGTTGCCGCAGTACTTTTCTGGCGCTATTTGCCGGAGTCGAAGCACTTCACTCCGCGCGCGATCAACACGAAAAATTTAGTGGGAGGGTTTCTTCTCCACTTCCAAAATTCGACATTGCGCCTCCTATTCCTTCAAGCATTCTTGCTGATGGGCAGTCTGGTAACCTTTTTCAACTACATCGGTTATCACCTACTCCAAGACCCGTTCTTTCTCAGCCAGCAGACAGTCAGTCTGTTGTCTTTTGTATACCTGACAGGCCTCTACAGCTCGGCCAAAATTGGCTCTTTGGCAGACCGAGTTGGACGACCAAAAGTATTCTGGAAGATCATTCTGCTGACATTGATCGGCGTAGTGCTCACGCTAGTGAACAACCTCTACTCACTCGTCATTGGCACAGTGATTTTCACCTTCGGTTTTTTTGGTTCTCATGCCGTTGCCAGCAGTTGGATCGGTCGATGCGCGAAGACTGCAAAAGGACAAGCTACCTCCCTTTATCAGATTTTCTTCTACATAGGAGCCAGCGTTGCGGGTACCTGGGGAGGGATGTTCTGGCAGCATGCTCACTGGCTCGGCGTAGGATTTTTTATCGCTGGCCTGCTGACCGTATCCCTTCTGATCTCACTAAAACTCGCTCAAGAGGCGGCCAGCCAATCCTGACGCTCTGGCCCCGATCACAAAGGAAGGTACACGCTACATAGAGTTGATTTTTGGTCTGCGGGTTGGCCTCGTGCAGTTTCCCATCCATGTGCTGCTTCAAGATGCCAACACCCATCACCACGCAGACATCGTGAAACTGATCCATGCCTTTGCTTGCCCCCCAGTTCTGAGAGTGGCAACCATATTTATAATTCTCTTTCAGAAACAGATTCACGATTGTCGGGGCGGCGTGTAGCGCGTTAGCAATCGCTTGGGCTGAAACTGTTACGATTTCGCTGACACGCTCCTCATCGGCCGCTATCTAGTGCTAGCTGCCGCCGTGGCGTATCTGAAAGAAACGATCGGATGTGACTTGGACATTGTTTGTAGCACTTGAGCCTGGCGCCGGACAGTTATTGAGTAGAACATTTGGGCGGTGTTTGGAGAGACCTTGGGTATTTTTTAACCGTGAGATGATGCAGCGGCCCCTTTTTTCAGGGGCCGCTAGGGCAACAACCAACCCGCTGTCACCACCTACAGAACTGAAATAGACAGTATCACCAGAGAGCAACCGAATAGCTGACAGTAAGGCGGTTCTGATCTCCATCCCCTCCTATGTCGCTACGCAACATCGCGTTCCTCCAAGCAAATCCAAGCCCTTTTAACGCCCCAGATTGCACCACGTAGGTGAGTACAAGGTCACGCTCCCACTCTTGAGCGCCATGTACTTGCTTGATGCGATCACCCTTTAGGTACGCCAGACTGGATTTCAAACCAGGCACTCCGAGCGACGCAAAATCGTAGTCATACTGCCCTAGTATCGTGCGCTCACCGGCATAGTTAAAACTCGCGGCTAACCGGTCGCTAATGATATACAGCGAAGTACCCCCTGCATCTTTATTTGGCAAACTACCCATATTCATTTGCACAAAATTACTATTGTCTGAGACCTCTTGGTAACCAACGGAGAACGCGTGCCCTCCTAGGCCATACGTAAACATTGCGCTCCAAGTCCGGTTATCGATCCTTCCATCCCCATCTTTGGTGTAGCCTGAAGTACGGTAGCCTAACTCACCCCGATCATTCGCCCCTATACCCTCGGTTCGGAAATATCGTAGATCCGACTTAAAGCTCTGCCCCTGCCCCAACTCAAATCTATGAAGTGCCCCCAGAAAGTTCTGCTGGTAATAATCTTCAAGGTTTGCGTAGTAATACTGTAACGTCAGATCTTTAACGCCGGTGTATTCACCCCCCCCGAACTTGAATGAGTCGCTTTGTCGCGTTCCACCAGAAACTGCAAGACCAACGCTATCACTGGACATCCTTCCCGTAACCCGATTGATCTGCCCAGCCACCAATGTCAGTTTTTCTAACTCCTTGGAAGTCAACTGCACGCCTTGGAACAACTGCGGTAGAAGCCTGCCATCATTAGCCAGCAAAACAGGTAAGGCAGGCGTCAGAGTACCCAAGCGAGTTTCTGTTTCGCTAAAGCGAGCTTTAGCTGTAGTCCAAAGTGGCTAAACTCATTCACAGCCTCGCCATCAAAATCACGAGGAAATACTGATCCTGGCCCTGGCGCGTCGAGTTTAATGCCTAGACCTGCGATAACATCCAAACCTAAGCCAATCTGGCCCTCGGTGAACCCGGACTTACCATTGAAGATAAAGCCTTGTCCCCACTCGCTGACACTGTCTCGGTGAGTGTCGCGAGTGTCATATCCATAATAGAGATTACGAAGTTCTAATTTGGCCGTGCTATCTTCAATAAAACCTGAAGCTTGGGCGGAATTACCTTTAATTGCGAGCACGACCGTACCCACGGCTAACGTCATGAGTTCTTTTTTCATTTTCTATCCAAAAGTGTGTAGGCGAAAAAACAAGCCAACTAACAGAAGTAGTCGCTAGGCAGCTGGAAGTAAATCTTTCACCACACACCCATTTTGGATAATCAATACGAGTCGCTCACCCTGCCCCACCAAACAACTAATATCTTCAAGCGGATTACCATCGACAACTAGCAAATCTGCGAAAGCACCGGGTGCAATACACCCTAACTTGCCCTCATGCTGCAAAATCTTCGCCGCCGTTGTAGTGGCGCTCCGCAAGGCCTCATGGTTGCCGAGTAACTCAGCGCGAATCTTGAGCTCGTGAGCTTGGTATTCATGGGACTCACCAAGGAGATCGGAGCCGTACCCCATCTCTACTCCTGCCTCCGCCAAATGGACTAATGCAGCTCGGCCGGCTAGACGTACTTCCTCAAGCTTGGCAAGAGTCTCCGAAGAAAGCTGAGCCTGAGCGGCTGGGCTATCTGCAATCACCTCGTAGGTTACTTGGGTAGGTACAGCAAAAACACCATGTTCGCGCATATACCGTGCCGTATCTGCATCGATCAGGTTGCCATGTTCAATTGTGCGCACGCCGCATGCAACTGCTCGACGAATAGCCCTCGGAGTATAGGCATGAGCCATTACGTAAGTGTTCGCTGCTGCAGCTTCATCGACTATCGCGCGGATTTCCGCTTCACTGTACTGGGTGTTGGCGATCGGATCCGTCGGTGACGCAACTCCCCCTGACGCCATAATCTTGATCTGACTTGCCCCTTGCTGAATTTCCTCACGAACTGCGCGACGCACATTGTCAACTCCGTCAACCACACGAGCAATTGCACCAGCTCGAAAACAACATGAGCATGGTTCCGAACTCAAGACTTCACCACGTGCGCGGAAATCGCCATGCCCCCCTGTCTGGGACAGTGCCTTTCCCGACGCGAAGATTCGTGGCCCTGGTATCAGCCCCAATGCTACAGAGCGAGCTAAAGCCCAGTCAGCTCCCCCCGCATCACGTACGGTAGTAAACCCTCGAGCGAGCATTGCGCTCAAGATTGGCATCGCGCGGTACATTACTATTGCGTTGGGCTGTGTCGCATTGATACCCAGATTCGCATGAGACGCTAGCACATGCACATGACAGTCAATCAATCCAGGCATCAAAGTAAGTCCTGCCAGGTCATACACCTTTACATCTGCGGGCAAAGATTCCGTTTGGAGTCGTACGGAGACAATACGGTCGCCTTGAATAAAAACTTCCAAACCGTCAAGAAGCTCACCTGACTCCACATCTAGAAGTTTGCCATTACGCAGAATAATTCTAGTATTTGGGATGCTATTCATTTGTATACTCCACACTTGACATAGCTAACCGAAGGTTGGTCGGCCTCACGGTAGTAGATGGCCCCTATCAAACTGACAGATTCGGCAAACATGATGTACAACGCGGGGGTGAGATTACTGCCCGTAGACGAAATCAACCAAGTGATAGTAAAACCAGCAAAGCCTCCAAAAATTGTGACCGCTAGGTTAAAAGCAAGAGACATTCCAGTTGAGCGCACATGATTGGGGAGTAACTCACTCATAGCCGCCAATATCGGCCCCATATAAATCCCGATCAACATGCCAAAGACCAGTTCGAACAGCACAAGTGACGCCAGTCCATTCCACACGTTTATCATTAAAAACAACGGATAGGCACAGATCAATGTTGCAAGCGCTGAGCCAAGCAAGAAAGGCCTACGACCATGTAAATCAGCAAGTTTTCCTACAATCGGTGTCACTACCACCATCATTAATGCGGCAACCATTGCACCGGTGAACCCCATCCAGGTGGGCATACCGAGGATTCGACTTGCATAAGATGGAATGTAGAACAAAATGGCATAGGTGCAGACCGTCCAAAGTACAACCAGTGCAAAGCTGATTAAAACTTCCTTTCTGTACTCACGGAGAACTTCGGCAAGCGGTGAATGATTTTCATGTCCCGCACCTGGCAATGGCATTTCATCAATTTGGCGGCGGATGTACCATCCCACGGGAGCAATAAGTGTCCCAATGATGAATGGCACACGCCATCCCCAACTCTCCAGTTGCTCAGAAGATAGGCATGTGCTCAACACAAAGCCGGTGACTGACCCCAGCAGAATGGCAACACCACTGCTAACTTGAACTAGGCTTGAATAATAAGTCTTACGACCGGGAGGAGCATACTGGATAAGAAATGATGTCGCAGTGCCTGTTTCCCCTCCAGCCGAAAAACCCTGAAGTAAACGTGCGACCACAATCAATATAGGCGCAGCAACACCAATTTGAGCGTACGTGGGAGCAACTGCGATGATAAGCGTGCCCAATGCCATTAAAGCGATGGTTGCAGTTAATGCCGCTTTTCGTCCAAGTTTATCTCCATATATACCTAGCAGCACCCCTCCCACTGGGCGCATGAAGAATCCAACCCCAAAGGTAGCGAGCGCGAGTAAATATGAAGTAAGTTCGCTATCGCTTGGGAAGAAAACCTTAGCAATGATGACGGAAAAGAATCCATATACCGTGAAGTCGTACCACTCGAGTCCATTCCCAATAACTGTGGCTATGATGGCCCGCCTTGCACTAGGACTGTGCCGCGCTGAGGATGCTGTTGCGAATTTCATCTAGAAGCTCCATACGTTAAGGCAAGGAAATATCTCGCGATAATTAGATGGGCAGTAAACAATTTATATAGCGGAGAGTCTGATGCCCTTCTGAGATGGAGATTACGACGGGTTCTCCTAGATGATAAATGCTCATTTCGGGGGGTCACCTGAGCGTTGAGCATGCGACGAACGTTTACAATTGGCCAACTTGACGAATGATCAGTTGGCTCAACCAGTCTTCGAAGCTACGTGCAGCGCGGCTTGTCATCTGATCAGAGGGGTGAAGCAGGTAATAGGCGCCTCCGTTATCTACCCTACTATCACAGGCAGGTACCAGAGCGCCTGAGTCCACAAGACGGTCAATAATTGGCTCCCACCCCATAATCACGCCTCTGCCCGCGACCGCCATATCTATCATGGCGGCGTAATAATTGCTGGTGAGACGATGCTCTATTACGGGGACATTCACGCCAAGCAGACCAAACCAGTCTTGCCAAGATAGCCATTGGCGCTGACCATCCTCCAGCACGAGCAACCGATGATGTACCAACTGTGACGGCTCGAGTCGTCTTCCGCTTAAGAATGTTGGCGAACAGTATGCCCCAACTGATTCACCGAAAAGTCGACGTGAGTCAAGGCCAGAGATCCGGCTAGAACGAGAGAAATATATTGCTATGTCAAACTCGGTTCGTGCGAGTGAATCCAGGCTGTCCACTACTCGTAATCGGACATCGATATTGGGGAAAGCCTCTGTGAAATGACCAAGCATCGGGCCGAGCCAAAGCATTGCTACCCCTGAAGAGCAGGCGATTGTCAGCTCTTGCGCTCCGTTGTGAGTCATGAGCTCAGAGGTGGCCTGGGCACACTCACCTAACATCTGATGGATAAACGCGTAATACGACTCGCCAGCGGTGGTCAGATGGATTATCCGATTTTCTCGACGGAACAATGCACGCCCAAGAAACGCTTCAAGCTGAGCTATTTGGCGGCTCACAGCGCTCTGCGTCAGATGGAGTTCGGTTGCAGCCCTCGTAAAGCTGCGATGCCGAGCAGCGGCTTCAAATGCAACCAAATTATGGAGAGGTGGTAATGGCTCGATACGCATAAATTGCTCTTTGGCTCAGTTGAGAGGCTACCTCAATCCAACAGCAACAGGGTGATTCCCAGCTCTGTTGATGCGAACACCGTGATCTCAGTTAGATTAATCCGCCCTGAAGTGAGTCGGCTGCTGAGAGGCTACAACACTGCCGCCAGCACCTTAGCAAAACTAGAACCAGACATCCGAGATGGGTATGGCCCCTTGGGTAGGGATCCGTAGGGTTAAGCCCATATTGACCAACGCTGGTGATCCAAGCGGTACCAGAAATCGTTTAACCGTGCCAAGGGTTGGCACCTCTACATAGGTATCTAGGATGAATGGCAAATACTTAGGTATCTAGATGAATGGCAAACGCGGGAACATTCGTGAATCCCCAAATAGGGCAGCCCCGCTCGTGGCCCGAAAAGAGTCAGCGCGGGGCTTTACCAAAAGGCCTGTTACTGGGCTCCGTCACTGTTCAAAGCTGAAGTCAATTCAGGTAGCACCTCAAACAAATCACTCACCAGGCCGTAATCGGCTACCTGGAAGATCGGCGCTTCTTCGTCCCTGTTGATCGCCACGATCACTTTGGAATCTTTCATACCAGCCAGGTGCTGGATCGCGCCGGAGATGCCGACGGCGATGTACAGCTGTGGTGCGACGATCTTGCCGGTTTGGCCGACCTGCATATCGTTGGGTACGAAACCTGCGTCGACCGCGGCGCGCGAAGCACCGACGGCAGCGCCCAGCTTGTCGGCCAGGGCGTACAGGTATTTGAAGTTATCGCCGTTCTGCATGCCGCGACCGCCGGAAACGACGATCTTGGCAGCGGTCAGTTCCGGACGATCGGACTTGGCCAATTCTTCACCGACGAAGCTGGAGATCGCAGCGTTGTGGGCGGCGGCAACGGCTTCAACCAAAGCCGAACCGCCCTCAGCGGCAACCGGGTCGAAACCAGTAGCACGCACGGTGATCACTTTCACTGCCGCGTTCGATTGAACGGTAGCGATAGCGTTACCTGCGTAGATCGGACGCTTGAAGGTGTCGGCGCTTTCCACTGAGATGATCTCGGAGATCTGGTCAACGTCCAGCTGGGCGGCAACGCGCGGCAGGATGTTTTTGCCGTTGGAAGTCGCGGCAGCCAGGATGTGGCTGTAGCCCTTGCCCAGCTCTGCTACCAGAGGAGCGACGTTTTCCGGCAACTGGTGAGCGTAGGCGGCGTTGTCGGCCACCAGCACTTTTGCCACGCCAGCGATTTTTGCAGCGGCTTCAGCAACAGCACCCACATTCTGGCCAGCAACCAGCACGTGGATGTCGCCGCCGATTTTGGAAGCGGCGGCCAAGGTGTTCAGGGTGGCGGGAGCAATCACGCCATTTTCGTGCTCAGCGATTACCAAAGTAGTCATCAGATCACCTTCGCTTCGTTTTTCAGTTTTTCGACCAGTTCAGCCACCGACTTGACCTTGATACCCGCGCTGCGTGCAGCTGGCGCTTCGACTTTCACGGTCTTGTTGGTGGAGGCGGTGGAAACGCCCAAAGCGTCCGGAGTCAGCACTTCGAGAGGCTTCTTCTTGGCTTTCATGATGTTTGGCAGGGACGCATAACGCGGCTCGTTCAAACGCAGGTCGGTGGTGACGATGGCCGGCAGTTTCAGGGAAACTGTCTGCGCGCCGCCGTCGATTTCGCGGGTCACGGCAACGCTGTCGCCGCTGACTTCGACTTTGGACGCGAACGTGCCCTGACCGTAGCCGCTCAGTGCAGCGAGCATCTGGCCGGTCTGGTTGTTGTCGCTGTCGATGGCCTGTTTGCCGAGGATCACCAGTTGCGGCTGTTCCTTGTCGACAACGGCTTTCAACAGTTTGGCAACCGCCAGGGACGTCAGATCTTCAGCGGATTCGACGAGGATGGCGCGGTCGGCACCCAGAGCCAGCGCGGTGCGCAGTTGCTCTTGTGCGGTGGACGGGCCAACGGAAACGACGACGATTTCAGTCGCAACACCTTTCTCTTTCAGGCGTACGGCTTCTTCCACGGCGATTTCGCAGAATGGGTTCATCGACATCTTCACGTTAGCGAGGTCGACACCGGAATTGTCCGCCTTGACGCGAACCTTGACGTTGTAATCAACCACTCGTTTGACGGCTACTAGAATCTTCATTTCATAACTCTCGTTAGAACCTTTTTATAATGTGTCTGACCTCAACCATGCAGACCGACTGATGTCGCCAATGTGCGTATTGACATGTCATCGAACCCGTCGGCGGCTATCAACTCGAAAGCCGCATCGAGGTGTTGCCCCGGTCTTGACTCCACAAGTCATTGCCATACTGCGATCATCACTCGATTTCGAAAACAGCCTGTCCATACCCAATCAGGTCACCTTCTTTGACGAGACATTGACCCAAGGTGCCTTCGACTGTTGAGGTGATTTCCCGCAGCATTTCTCCCACCTGCAGAAAAGCGACTATTTGACCCTTCATAACCGGCGCGCCAAGTGCTACAAAAGGCTTGTCATGCTGGGGGTGAGTAAGACGAAGCACGCCGATATCGCCCGCAACAATATTTTTTTTCGTCACCTTAGGCACATGCGGTGGGGCTTCATCCCCAGACGTAGCCTGGTAGCCCTCCCGTCGATCCAGGTTTTGATCCAGGCGAAGGCGAACACATGCTCCCCCCTTTTCATATTCAAACTCCACGATGGAACTGCCTTTCAATAGCTCCACCAGTTGCTCGATGAATTCTGGGCTCATTTGCTGCTCCCCTTCCGCTCTGTCTCAACCTGACCGAGATAACGTTCCAAGTGGTGAATATCAAAACCACCTTCAACGAAGCCAGGTTCGGTCATAAGAATTGAATGCAGTCCGATAGTGCTTGAGATGCCATCCAACACCGTTTCAGACAAAGCACCCCTCATCCGAGAAATGGCCTCGGCGCGAGTCGAACCATGGGCTAAAAGCTTGGCGACCAGTGAATCGTAATGAGGGGGCACGCTGTAGCCAGGATACAGATGGGTCTCGACCCGTATTCCCGGCCCTCCTGGTGCGATCCATTGAGAAACTCGGCCAGGCGTTGGCATGAACTTCAACGGATCCTCAGCGTTAATGCGGCATTCAATGGCGTGGCCTTGAATACGAATATCACCTTGCGTGAGTTTTAGCGGTTCGCCCAATGCAATCAAGAGCTGCTCACGGACGATATCCACGCCAGTTACAAGTTCGGTAACAGGGTGTTCAACCTGAACCCTTGTGTTCATTTCAATGAAATAGAACTGTCCGTTCTCATAGAGGAATTCAAAGGTGCCAGCACCGCGATATCCGATCAACCGACATGCTTCAACGCAACGCTCGCCAATTTCCGCAATTGCGGAGCGGTCGATGCCTGGCGCTGGAGATTCCTCAATCACTTTTTGGTGCCGACGCTGCATTGAACAGTCGCGCTCTCCCAACCAGACTGCATTGCCCTGCCCATCTGCGAGAATTTGAATCTCTACGTGCCTAGGATGCTCCAGAAATTTCTCGATGTAGACCTCTGGGTTACCGAACGCACGGCCCGCCTCCTCACGAGTCATATCCACAGCGTCGTCCAGCTCTTTAGGCTGTCGGACTATTCGCATACCCCGACCGCCACCCCCACCCGATGCTTTCACAATCAACGGATAGCCAACTTCGGCCGCAAGCGCTCGCACCTCGTCGCGGTCTTTTGACAAGGCCCCTGGGGAGCCCGGAACGCAAGGTACACCGGCTTTCAGCATCGCTTGCTTCGCCGAAACTTTATCGCCCATCAAACGGATAGATGCGGCCGTAGGCCCGATGAAGACGCGTCCGGATTGCTCTACCGCCTCAGCAAATCCAGCGTTCTCTGACAAAAAACCATATCCAGGGTGAATCGCGCCTGCCCCGGTCAGCTCTGCTGCTAACAGAAGTTGCTGTTGATCCAGGTAACTTCGCGCTGCACTAGCCGGCCCGATACATAGAGCCTGGTCTGCAAGCTGAACGTGACGGAGACTAGAGTCAGCTTCCGAATGCACCGCAACTGTCCGTAGATCCAACTCCCGGCAGGCTCGCAGAATCCGTAAAGCGATCTCACCACGATTTGCGATCAAAACAGTATCAAATTTAGCTTTGCTCATGGTCAATCCACCGACTGGATAATGAATAGTCCTGCGCCAGCTTCAACCGAAGTACCGTCATCCTGCAGAATTTGCACTATACGGCCGGCAGTATCGGCCTCGATCGGATTCAGCATTTTCATCGCTTCTAGTATTCCGAGGGTCTGCCCCTCTTCCACCAAATCACCAACGGAAACAAAGTTTGGTTTGTCAGGGGCTGAGGATCGGTAGAACACACCTGCCATACCCGCCTTGACAGTTAAACCAGAGTCACTAGGGACTTCAGAGTTTGAGGGAGCAATAGTTGGATCTGTCACTCTAGAGACTGCTGTTAGGGATGATGCTCCACCGGGTTTCAGAGTCGACGTCGACTGTTGTACCGACTGTGGTTTACGGATGATCCGTACCCGTTCGCCATCCTCGGTGTACTCCATCTCAGCCAATTGGGATCGCTCAACGATCGCGATCAGCCGCTCGATCAGTTCTATATTCATGGACGTTCTCAGCTCAAATTTGCGACGGCTGCAGCAATTCGCGCGAATGCACATTCCAGAGTTTCTAATGACGTGGCGATGGAGATACGAATGTACGGCGAGAGACCGTATGCAGCACCTTGCACAACAGCTACCTTTGCATCGTCGAGTAGGTACATCGTAAAGTCCTCGTCACTGGCGATAGCCCGGCCATCAAGACGGGACTTACCAATTACGCCGGCGCAATTGATGTACAGGTAGAAAGCGCCCGGAGGCACTTCACAAGATAACCCTGGGATATCTCGGATCAATTCGATGCAACGGTCACGGCGATGCTGAAATGCAGCTGCCCGTTCAGCCAAGAGATCCTGGGGGCCCAGCAAGGCTGCGACACTGGCCGCTTGGGAAATCGAGCACGGGTTACTCGTGCTTTGCCCCTGGACAGTCGAGATGGCCTTAATCAGCTCTTTGCTGCCGCCAGCGAAACCAATCCGCCAGCCCGTCATCGCATACGCCTTCGACACACCGTTAATTGTCAGGGTGCGTTCTTTGAGTCGGGGTTCCACAGCAGCGATCGTTGAGAAACTGGCACCCTCATACAGTACGTGCTCGTAAATATCGTCACTCATCACATGTACATGTGGGTAGCGCAAAAGCACCTCTGCAAGCGCTTTCAGTTCGTCATGGCTGTAGATCGCACCAGTCGGATTGCTCGGGCTATTCAGCATCAGCCACTTCGTGCGAGGCGTAATGGCTTGCTCTAATACTTCTGGACGCAGCTTGAAACCGTCCTGCTGTGTGCATTGTAGTACCACTGGCACGCCTTCACCGAGAAGAACGATGTCGGTGTATGAAACCCAATACGGGGCAGGAACAATTACCTCGTCCCCGGGCGCCAAAGTGGCGAGCATCGCGTTGTAAATAATCTGTTTGGCTCCTGCCCCTACGGTAATTTCATCCATAGAAAAAGTGAGCTGGTTGTCTCGACGAAACTTTTCGATGATTGCGGCCTTCAGGGCCTTCGTACCGTCGACGATGGTGTACCGAGTCTCGCCATTGCGGATGGCGGAGATAGCCGCTTCAACCACGTGATCCGGCGTGGCGAAATCCGGCTCACCAGTTCCGAGGTTGATAACATCCTGGCCAGCTGCACGTAGTTCAGCAGCCCGATTGGCAACAGTAATACTTGCGGAAGGTTTAATGACATTAAGACGCGGTGCGATAAAGCTCACGATCGTATCCTTCAAGAAGTGTTTTTTGAGTTCTGATAACGGTTAGATGCTTGCAGTGGCTCCGAGATAGGCACGAACCATCGCTCCATCTCCAAGCAACTCATCCGGAGTGCCTTCGGTAGTGATTCGTCCCGTCTCCAGCACATAACCGTAATGTGCGAACTTCAGTGCCAACTTGCTGTTTTGCTCGACCAGCAGGATCGTCGTCCCCTCATCATTGAGCTGTTTGACGATGCGTAAGACCTCTTTGATCATCAACGGCGCAAGCCCCATCGATGGCTCGTCTAGCAGTAGCAATTTCGGCCCAGCCATCATGGCGCGACCGATTGCCAACATTTGCTGTTCACCACCGGAAAGAAACACCGCGTCCTTGTCCCGTCGCTTTGCCAACACAGGGAAAAGGTCAAAAACCAGATCCATACGACGGCGCTTCTCAACTCCATCCTTGAGTGTGAAGCCGCCAAGCTCAAGGTTGTCCTTGATGCTCATTTCTCCGAAGATGCGTCGGCCTTCGGGTACATGTACAAGCCCCATATAGGGCAACGTATGCGCCGGTACTCGGGTAATGTCCTCACCGAGGAATCGAATGCTGCCGGCCGTTGAACGAATTAAGCCCGAAATAGTGCGCAGGGTTGTGCTTTTCCCCGCACCGTTAGCACCAAGCAAACAAACCACCTGGCCTTGGTGCACATCAAGATCGATGCCATGGAGTGCCTTGATACTGCCGTAGCCTCCATCCATCGCTTTAACGCTGAGTAGAATCTCGCTCATTTGGTTATTCCCCCTCGGGGCCAAGGTAGGCTTCGATGACTTTCGGATCCTTCTGAACTTGGGAAGGTTTGCCATCCGCAATCTTCTGGCCGTGATCCAAAACCACCACGTTCTCGGAAACCTGCATTACCAGGCCCATATCGTGTTCGATCAGCAAAACCGTTGTACCGGTCTCATCACGAACTCGACGAATGAGATGAATGAGCGAATTTTTTTCCTCTTCGTTGAGGCCTGCTGCCGGCTCGTCCAGCAGAATAAGCTTCGGTTCGGATGCCAAGGCCCGGGCCCATTCCACCCGGCGCTGATCGCCATAAGAAAGGCTACCGGCGATGCGATTTGCGTGATGGCCGATGCCTACAAAATCGAGCCAGTGTTGGCTGGCGGCGGCGATCTCTCGCTCCTCACGACGTTGTGACGGCAGGTGTAAAATTGCCGACCACAATCCGTGATGAGTTCGGCAGTGACGACCCGACATCACGTTCTCTAGTACGGTCATTTCTTTGAACAATCGTAGATTTTGAAACGTCCGAGCGAGCCCGGCCTGAGTAATTCGGTGAGGTGGGAGGCCTTTAAGCGGCGTCCCATCTAAAGAAATGGTGCCCTTGCTTGCTTTGTAAAATCCGGTGAGGCAATTGAACAGAGAGGTCTTACCTGCTCCATTCGGGCCGATCACACTATTAATTGCGTTTTTCTTAACCTGGAAGGATACGTCGCTCAGAACATCGAGCCCGCCGAACCCCAGACTAATATTGTTAACGTCTAGTAGTGACATTGTTTTAACCTCTCTTCTCGGGCCAAATGCCGTGCGGCCTGAACAACATGATGGCTAGCAACGCGACAGCGGTGATTAGAGGACGCCAAGTACCTGCGTCACGGAAAATTTCAGGAATCAACGTCACCACGGCGGCACCAAGCAATACTCCTGGGATCTTGCCCATCCCGCCTAGTACAACTCCCAGCAAAATCAAAAGGGACTGGCTAAAGGTGAAGCTTTCTGGGGAGATCGCGGTCATCTTAGTCGCGTAGAAACACCCCGCCACGGATGCGATAATGGCACCCGTCATATACGCATACAGCTTGACCGCTACTCGATTAATACCAATGCCTGCTGCGGCATCCTCATCGAAGCGCACATAACGCCAGGCCCTACCGATGCGCGAACGCTCGATGCTTAAGCATACGAATACCGTCAATACGACCAATGCCAAGAACAGGTAGTAGAAGTGCTGCACCTGAATCAGCTGAAACCCGAACAAGGAAGGTCGGTTAATGCCTACCAAGCCACTGGCGCCACCAGTGATGTCCAGATTTCGAGCAATGATTCGGACAATTTCACCGAAACCCAACGTAACGATGGCCAAATAGTCGCTGCGTAGACGTAGGGTTGGACTCCCAATAATGATCCCGGCTAGACAAGCAAACGTCATGGCTATCGGAATTGTTAACCAAAAGTTCATTCCGAATTCACTGGTTAAAATGCCGGTGGTGTAAGCGCCTACTGCAAAAAAAGCCGCATACCCGAGATCTAGGAGGCCAGCATACCCAACGACGATGTTGAGCCCCAGGCATAGCACCATGTAAATAAGGATGTTACTCGCGACCTCAATCACATAATTGTTGGCAAATTTTGGAAGCAAAAGCGCAATAGCCAACAGGAACAAAACACCACAAACTTGTACAGCTCTTGAGTCTCTCCAAGACGAGGTAGCGGTCTTGGGGATCGTAGGAATTGATGTATTTGTATTCATCAGACGCGCTCCACGACCGAGCGTCCCAAGATGCCTGTGGGCCGTAGGACTAAGAACGTAATCAGGATGGCGAAGACGAAAACATCTCGCCACGATGAGTCAACAAACGGTAACGAGGTACCTAACGCTTCCAGCAAACCGAGTACCAAGCCACCTAGCATTGCGCCCGGAATGCTTCCAATGCCACCAATCACGGCAGCAGTGAATGCTTTGAGCCCCATGACAAAGCCCATGAAGAAATGGGTACTTCCGTAGTAGGCTCCGGCCATTACGCCACCGCATGCAGCCAAGGCAGAGCCAATAAAGAACGTCAGTGAAATGATGCGGTCAACGTTAATACCCATTAAGCGACTTGCGCCAGGATCAATAGACACTGCGCGCATGGCCTTACCGTATTTGCTGCGAGAAACAAATAGCTCTAGGGCAATCATTAGCGTGATGGCTAACCCCACCAGAAACATCTGTGTGTAGGTGATATGCACATTGCTCAAATCAATACCATCGAACCCTAAATCAACAGTGAAGGCTTCATGTTTGCCCCCAGTGAGTGCGAGAGCCGCACTATTGAGAACCATGGACATCCCAAGTGCTGTGATAAGGATGGATAACTTTGGCGCATTGCGCATTGGGCGGTAAGCGAGGCGCTCGATCAATACTCCCAGCACGCCTATCAAAAGCATGCTGATAAGTAGAGCGCACAACAGCCCCATCCATCCGTTGCCTAACCATGTACCGACGACACCAAGTGTGACCAAACCGACAAAAGAACCGGTCATGTAAACGTCACCATGGGCGAAGTTCAGAAGTTTGATTACCCCAAACACCATGCTGTAACCCAGAGCGATTAGGGCATAGAACGATCCGAGTATCAGGCCGTTCACGAGTTGTTGAATGAAAAGTTCACTAGACATGCTGAAGTCCTGCCAATGTACAAAAAACGCGACTAGAGCAGAGTCATGCGACCTGCTCGTCGCCAAGCGCAATGACTTACTCAGCCAATGCCCACTTTTTGTCTTTCACTACCAGCACCGCAAAATTTGAACGGGCGAGCGTGTTCTGAGGCGTGAACTTGATCTCACCAGCCAAGCCGGAGTAGTCGCTATCTCTCAGCGCTGCAACTACAGCTTTGTGATCTGTTGATTTGGCTCGATTGATGGCATCAGCCATCAGCATGGCCCCGTCATAAGACATGGCCGCGTAGGCACCAGGATCACGTTTGTAAGTTGAAATATAGGCTTTCTTAAACGCAGCAGCGTTAGGCAAGAAATCCAGCACAGGAGGGGAAAATATGTAGACACCTTCGGAAGCAGAGCCTGCAATGGTTAGGTACTCGGGAGAGTTAGCGCCATCGCCCAGAACTATCATCCCTTTGTAACCACCTTGGCGAAGTTGCTTAGTCAGCAACGCGGCACCAGCATGGTATCCAGTCCAAAAAACTGCATCAGGCTTCTTCGAGCGGATGTTGCTAACCAATGCGGAAAAATCTTGCTCCCCTGTCGTCACCCGCTCATTCGCGGCAACGGTACCTCCTGCTGCTGCAAATTGTTCAGCAGTCATTTTGGCTAAGTCCGCCGAGTAAGCGTCGCCCTCGTTGACCAAAACAACGCTTTTCACGCCTCTTTTGCTGAAAAGGCCAATGGCGGTTGCGACCTGAGCGTCGGCAGTCGAATTCATCATGACAGCATTACCAGGGTTCGCAGTGACAAGCTTGGCAGAATTCGTGGCAACCATAACGAAAGGCACCCCTGCATCACCGTAGAGCTTAAGCGTAGGAAGTACCGCCCCAGAGCAGTAACCACCAACGATAGCTGTCACCCCGCTCGAAACCAGCTTGCTACCGGCTGTAACACCCTGCTGCGGATCACAAGCGTCATCTGCAGTAATCGTGGTGATGGTGTTGCCATTTACGCCGCCCTTCGCGTTCAGGTCAGACACTGCCAACTTGATCGCGTTTTCCATGTCCTGTCCTTCGCTAGCCTGCTGGCCGGTCATCGGCGCGATGATCCCAAGTTTGATCTCCCCTGCCATTGCAGACATCAGTGGCGTTGCTGTGAACAAGGCTGCCGCACATACGGCCAGCTTGAATTTAGCGCTCATAATTTTTGTCTCCGTCCGCCTGATTGGGATCCGGAGCGGTCATAAGGCTCCGGATTAGCGTTATCGTCGCGTAAATGGGCATTTCTGCAACCACTGGATAATGGATACAGTATCCTTGAAAGGGTGTCAAACGGATCTAGCCTGCGACGTCGCAAATGGATATGACCCCACGCAGCGAAATAAGCTGAAATGAGCTCAGCCCTTGAAATCCACAAACCATTAAAAATCACATAAGCCACTGTATACATAGCGATTTTCTATTATTTAGGCGCGTTATAGGCTATCAAATCGCCCTAAAAATGCACCGTCGCAGAGGTAAAGAACCAAAACGCCGCACCTATTCTGTGGAGCGCTCCCGATAACGGTATCCAAGATATTTCAACACGCATTTCAGTGGATCTGGACACTGTATCCAATTTTATGCATAGTGGATTCCGTCACGCCACTGCCTGCTTGCGTGGCTGAACCGAATCTCATATAGGTAGATCTTCATGCAGCGAACATATGATGTAGTCATCATCGGCGGCGGCGTTATAGGAAGCTCGCTGGCCTTCTTCCTCTCGTCAAACCCCGACTTTCAGGGTCGGATTGCGGTCATTGAGCGAGACCCGTTCTACCAGGCTTCATCGTCCTCGCTTTCTACGAGCGCGATACGGCAACAGTTTGGGACTCCTCCCAATATTCAAATGTCCGCCAACAGCATCGAGTTCCTGCGCGACGTTCGGGATCGCCTCTATGTAGAAGGACACGATGCAGATGTTGGTTTGCGAGAGCCCGGCTATTTATTTCTCGGCGCCGAAGAGCACGTTGCCAACTTTAAGGCCAAGCACGAAACGCAAGTTGCCTGTGGGTTCGAGGCAGAGCTGTTCGATAAAGAAAGCCTCAAAAAGCGATTCCCCTGGATCAACACTGAAGATTTGGCTATCGCATCTTATGGAACGCATTCCGAGGGTTGGTTCGATGGCCCAGCCCTACTTCAAGCATTCCGACGCAAGGCTCGCAAGCTTGGGGTCGAGTACATCGCCGGCACCGTGAGCTCACTAGATATGGACGGAGACAGAATTGCCGCCGTTAATCTGGAGTCCGGAGACAAGCTGATTGCGGATACCGTGGTAAATGCCGCGGGGCCCTGGGCAGCAAAAGTTGCTCGAATGGCAGGGGTCGATGTACCCGTGTACCCACGCAAGCGCTGCGTATTTGTGTTCGACAGCCCGGAAAAGCACCCCGAGGCACCGTTCATAATGGATACCAGCGGCTTCTTCCTGCGCCCAGAGGGTCATTTGTATATCTGTGGGATAACGCCTGAAGTAGAAAACGACGATGATAATTTTGGGTTGGACGTCGACTACGATCTCTTCGAAGAGAAAATTTGGCCGGCTTTGGCACATCGTATCCCTGGGTTTGAACAATTGCGGATGCTGCGTGCTTGGGCAGGCCTCTATGAATACAACACATTCGACCATAGCGCCCTGATTGGTCACCACCCAGAGCTAAGCAATCTAATCCTCATCAATGGCTTTAGTGGACACGGCATGATGCATGCGCCGGCAGCTGGTCTCGGCGTGAGCGAGCTGATCACTTACGGCGCCTATAGAACCATCGATCTAACGCCCTTCCGATACGAACGTATCGCAGAAGGCGCAAAGATCGAAGAACACGTTTATTGATTGCCTTCCAAGCGCATCTTTCGACAGCCCTTTCTCAGAAGAATCTAAGGAATACGAAATTGAGCATTTCTCGCATCGACAAATCCCCTCGACTTTCTCTTGCCGTCGCCCATCAAGGCACAGTTTATTTGACTGGTCAGGTTGGCGAAGCGGGCGCTAGCGCTGCCGATCAAACTCGACAAATACTTGCTAGCATCGACACGTTGCTAGAGAAAGCTGGTACCGATAAATCTCGGTTATTGCAGGCAACCATCTGGCTTGCAGACATTGGCGATTTCGCCGAGATGAATAGCGTATGGGACACTTGGATTGATCCGCAAAACCCACCCGCTCGCTCCACAGGCCGCATGGATTTGCTCGAACCTGGCCATAAGCTCGAAATAACAGTGGTAGCAGCGACCTAATTCCAAGGCGGCTCCTGAGAAGGCGCCGCCGTTATCTTTGACAGATGACTAAAGGGATTTCGACCTCGAATCGAGACCTATCTCAGGCTTTATTTGCATGCAGTTGATGGAGAAACCCATCTCGAAATTGCTTCCCAAAAAATGGATGAGCGTGAGTAAGCGATTTTGAGATAGAGCCGGCACGAGCGAGATTGTAGTGTTCATAGGGCATTTACGCTGCGCTAGAACAGCCTGCGACCTTCACTGAACCGAACAAAATTATCGTAAGCGTCCAGCCGACGCGCATTCCGAACTCGCACATGCGAGACGGCTCGCGCCCATATAGGCACCAAACGAGTGATATGACCGACTAATGTTTCTCTTATCGATCAGGCTGTAATTGTGAGTATCTAGTGAGATATGACCATACAGCCACGCTACGTCCTGATATGTCCAGATGTGATACTCGAGCCTAGCGCCGGCTCCTCGGCCAACGCCGCTACGCGTTCGATAATTACGCTGATCCGTTACGCTCGGCAGCAAGATGCGATCCGCAGTGGGAGCAGAGATTTTGGTCGCCATCGTAAATCGAACCAACTTGCAGTGTATGCGTCCAGGCATCCCGCCTTGCCTAGTTGCAAAATTGCATAACGACTGAATCGCCAACGGGCGAAATGGCCGGGTTATGGCTGCAACTCATGCTTGGGGCCCTATTTTAGAATAGACCCCGGTATGCAACGTGAGAGTTCACAGGTTTTTACCCCCGACCCGAGACAAGGAGACGTGGCTTCGGGCGCTCGCCGCTTGTCAAAGCTGCGGATCATTTATGAGGCTTGAACATGAACGACCTACAAGAACTGATCGATAACAATTTGCGTTGGGCCGATGCAATCAAGCAGGAAGATCCTGATTTCTTCGCCAAGCTCGCACGCCAGCAAACCCCCGAATACCTCTGGATCGGTTGTTCGGATGCACGAGTGCCAGCCAATGAAATTGTAGGCATGCTCCCGGGTGATTTGTTCGTGCACCGCAACGTGGCCAACGTCGTGCTGCATACTGACCTGAACTGCCTGTCGGTGATCCAGTACGCCGTGGATGTGCTCAAGGTCAAACACATCCTGGTCACCGGGCACTATGGCTGTGGCGGTGTGCGCGCGGCGATGGAGGATCGCCAGTTCGGCCTGATCGATGGCTGGCTGCGTTCGATTCGCGACTTGTACTACGAGAAACGAGTAGAGCTGGGTCAGTTAGCGACGGAAGAAGAACGTGTCGACCGGCTGTGTGAGTTGAACGTGATCCAGCAAGTGGCTAATGTCGGTCACACCAGCATCATCCAAAACGCTTGGCATCGCGGCCAGAGCCTGTCGATCCATGGTTGTATTTATGGCATTAAGGATGGTCGCTGGAAGAGCCTGGACGCAACCATCAGCGGCTTTGAGCAACTGCCGCCGCAATATCGCCTGCGGCCGATCGACTAATCGGCTTAAGTCACTTCATCCAGTCTGCGAAGGGTTCGATTGACGGGCCCGGTCGCGCATTTCGTCTTGGCCTGAAATACAGTTTGTGCAACTGCTGGTCAGTGGGGAAGCAATGCTTGGTAAACGAGAATGCAAACAGGTGTTCAAGGCGATGTCGACTGCGATGCCTTGACCAAGATAAAGGCAGTTTGCAGTGCCAGGCTTTTCTGCTCATGCACCGGAATCCACTCATGCACAAGGTTGGCGGTGAGGTTGTCGGTCAGAGCAACACTGGCATTCGAGGTGTCAGGCTGCGCACATTCGGCAATCACCTGGCCCCTTAAGGATTTGGGATAGGGGCGACGTTCTTGTGGCATTAGGCGTCCGCTTAAAATTAGGTGGACACTTCACCCTAAGCGTTGCGATCAGGAACGTGTGTTGGCTGGACGGTTACCTTCCAGTGCCTGGAATGCTACTTCAGGCCTCACGCACCGCGCAATCAAGCTAGCTGCCAGTTGCGACGGAGCAACTGATCTATTCCATTAGGGTTGGGCGAACACTTGATAGAGAACAACGCCCGCTTGCTACCCCTGACGACCATGCGGAATAAGGGCACAGCCGTGCCCTTATCTCATCGATCAAATAAAAGCCTTAACTTCAATTCCTTCTTGTTCAAGCACTTGACGCACACGTGACGCAATTCCCACTGCGGCTGGTGAATCACCATGTACGCAGATTGAGTCGATCGGCGTCATTAAGACTTTACCAGACACGGTTTCAATCCCACCCGCCTTAACCATCCGAACTACTCGAGCGGCTGCTGCTTCCGCGTCATGGATCACAGCACCTGGCAGCTTGCGAGAAACCAGGAGTCCTTCCTCTGTATATGCGCGATCAGCAAATATTTCAGAGCGGACGCTCAACCCCATTTCAGAGGCTATACGTTCCTGTTGACCAAGAGCGATCGTCAGACACACAAGCGTTGGATCAACTGCTTTGATTGCCCGACTCACGGCAGCAGCAATTTCACCGTCACTTTGGCAGAGATTACCTAACGCCCCATGCACTTTGACGTAGCGAATAGGATGACCGGAGTATGTTGAGACTGCCTGTGCTGCGCCGATCTGATAAGCGATCAGCCGCTCTATCTCACCAAGAGAAAACTGCATGCTACGCCGCCCAAACCCCCAAAGGTCTGGGAACCCTGGATGCGCTCCGACTGTCACCGCACGTTGTTTAGCAAGCTTGTAGGTAGCTGCCATTATCTCGGGGTCGCCAGCATGGAAACCACAGGCAACGTTGGCCGAACTGACGATGTTAAGGATCGCTTCATCGTCCCCCATCGTGTATGCGCCGAAACCTTCGCCCATGTCAGAGTTGAGATCGACGCTCAGTTTTGTTTGCAATTTCGACATTGGAATTCCTCCAATTAAAGTGACATCAAGACTTGAACGAGAGCCGTCGACTCGCGATACGTACTTCCTCGAGCTGCTGCTCAATTTTTCGCATGGCCTCGATTGCTTCCAGATGATCCGTTTCAACGAAACGAAACTTCGTTCCCGAAGGTGATTGGGCAAGCCGCCACAAATCAGCTTCGATTACAGTGGCGATTTTTGGATAACCGCCGCAGGTGTTTGCATCAGCCATCTGGATAATGGGCTGACCTGATGGAGGGACTTGAACAGTGCCCGACAAAATGCCGTGAGAGAATAGCTCGACAGGATGCTTCAAACTCAAACCGATTCCACTCAGTCGATAGCCCATGCGATTAGCTTCCTGGGTTAACTCCCAAGCGGTCGCATAAAACGATTTCAAGGAGTCTTTGGTAAAAAAATCGTGCTCCGCGGCGCGTAGCACCCGCAAGCTCACATCACCCTCGTTAGCGGATAGATAGCCTGGTATCGCTCCAAAACCGCTGACGCCGATTACTGTTGGCCGACTACCTAGAGACAAACGATCCCCTCTTCGCAAACCTCTCCCTTCAAGCCCTCCGAAAGCGCATTTAAGATCAGTCGACCTCGACCCCATTAACGGCGGCACGTCGACCCCCCCTTCGAAACTTAAGTAGGCTCGTGCTCCTTTCAAAGGTCGCTCCAGCACAAGTGTTTGACCTGCATGCGCGGTGCTTACCCAATTGGGAGGTATCGGGCAACCAGCTATCGTCGCACCACAATCAGCACCGGTCAGCGCGAAGCGGCAACGCTCTTGAAATCGGAGTTTGAAAGGAAACATAACCACTTCAAGTCCCGCATCCGATGTTGCGTTTCCCAGCAGAGCATTTCCCAATGCTAATGCAGGTCGATCCATCGCTCCACAATGACTTACACCAATATCTAGATGGCCAAATCGACCAAGATCCTGAATCGAATTAGGGGCACCAGTAGTTAGGACTTCAATCATGATTGAACTCCGGATACTCGAAAGTGAATGCGATCACCCAGTTGAAACCGATTTGGCGGAGTGTTCATCGGATCAAATAAGCCAATTTCGGTATGGCCAATCACATGCCAACCGGATGGTGCAGTGCTAGGCATGATGCCCGCCTGACTACCACCTATGATGATCGCCCCTTTACGTACCTGCATACGCGGAACCGATCTACGTGCCCAAGCCAGTTCGGGGGGCAGTCCTGACAAATACGTAAATCCAGGCATAGCACCAATGCTAGACACACAGTAGGTTGCCTCACTGTGGAGCTCAATGACCTTCTCAATGCTGAGACCAGTGTGCTCTGATAGGGCTGGCAAATCTTCGCCAAAATCCCCCCCATAAACTACAGGCACATCTACATCTCGCCCGATGAGAGGGTCAGGCTGAGTGGTATGCCAAAGCGTTTGTAAGACATCTTCAATCTGCTGGGGCTCCACTCGACTGGAATCGTACAGCACCAATAAGTTATTCATCCCTGGAACACTTTCCCGTACCAGTGGCGAACCAGCCAATGCCTTGTTAACGGCCCAAAGGCGCTGCTGCAGCACTTCATCGAAACGTTCTGAAGCGACGTCAAAAAGGATACCGTTAGTCCCCGCACGACTTAATCTTGAGGCGCTGCCGATCTCAACCATGCTTACATCTCACTCGTTAACTGGAACGGTGTAGTTGAGGATGAGGCGACCGCCATCTGGATAGATGGTTTGCCCGATGATGTAAGAAGCGTCGTCACTGGCGAGGAATGAAGCAACGCTGGCGATTTCTGAGGGTTCGCCGCAGCGCCCAAGTGGGGTACGGGAAAGAATCGTTTGCCTCTGAGCATCACTGGCCATGACAGAGCTTTTCACCATATCGGTAAGGATAGTGCCAGGGCCAATCGCGTTTACCCGGATGCCATGTGGTGCAAGCCCAACGGCCATTACAGCAGTCAGTTGTTTGATCCCACCTTTCGAAACCGCATATGCCACAGAATTGGGGATGGCCAGTTCGGCATTGATCGAAGACATGTTGATAATCGAGCCACCTCGACCCTGAACAATCATCGTCCGCGCGACGGCTTGAGCGATCAAAAACGGAGCTTTCAGGTTGACCCGCTGTACCCGGTCGAACGCTTCTTCGGGAAAATCTACAAACGCATCGAGATGGATGATCCCTGCATTGTTTACCAGGATATCGACAGATCCGAAGACACTGACGGCTTTGTCGACGATTTCTTTCGCCATATCGCTATTAATCAGGCTGAGATCTCCGGCCCAAAAACTAACGTTTTCTCCCATGCGCCCTGCGACCGCCTCGACGATGTCTGCCTTCACATCCACCAAAAGTACCTTGGCGCCGTCAGCCAGGAACCTTTCAGCACAAGCCAACCCCAGCCCCTGAGCCCCGCCAGTGACGATAACCACTTTATCTTGATGCTTCATGTTCATCTCCAGCGTTAAAGTTCTTTTGGATACTATATCCTTTACAAAAAAAAACCAGCCCACTGGGGCTTAATTCGCTTAATCGTGGGCTTTGGTGAGCTTGGCTGACCAGGAGCTTAGCCCGCGCCCAAGCTAGGCCACGCAGATGGCATGAGTGTAGGCCCGGCTGCCTTCTTACATATATCCTTGTTTTTTATAGTTTTTATATGAATATCTGGAATTTAGACCGAGGAATACGTTTTTCCCGTCGGGAAAAATGTTGACTGAACAGTGTGTTCGGCATAAGAATAATTGGAGATTTTATCCAATTCAGATTTTTCGTGGTTTTATCTGGAGTCGACGGGCAAGGTTGCTAAGATGATGATGCACACCAAAATGTGCCGACAGTATCCCCTCTGGGCTGTCGACCCGGTCGCCTAAAACGCGGCAACTAACCGATAAAGTGCGATGGCTGGTAAGGATATGGTTGTTCAGAAAAAAACGATTTCGACTCAGGTAGCCGACTTAATTCGTAAGCGGATTCTGTCTGGGGAATACAAGGCAGGCCACCAATTGCGGCAGGAGCACATTGCCACCGATATTGGTGTGAGCCGCATCCCCGTCCGCGAGGCGCTACATCAGCTGCATTCGGAAGGGTTTGTCACATTGGTATCCCATAAGGGCGCCATCGTTTCTAAGATTTCCCTGGAGGAAATTTTGGAAATGTACGAGCTGCGAGCCAGGATTGAAACGTGGCTGCTAGCGCTAGCCATTCCACAAATGACAGAGGCGGACCTTCAGCACGCGAAAGAATGTGCAGAGCTATTTGGACAAGAAGGCCAACACTCTGAGTATTCTCACGAACTCAACTGGGCTTTCCACACGGCTCTTTACGCCCCTTCCAAGCGCGCTGCGACTATAGAAATGGTCGGACGGATTCATCAGCAAATTGAGCGCTATACCAGAATGATGGTCAACCTCGCAGGCAGCCAAGAGAAATCGCATCGAGAGCATTTAATCCTGCTGGATCTCTGCCGCGAGCGCGACACCCTACGAGCAGTGAATCTGTTGGACATGCACATTATAGACGGAGGCAAATTCCTGGTTAAATCATTGAGTGAACTTCGTGACCAAGAACAGAGTGAACTTCAAAGGGTGGCCGAGAAGTCATAAGCATCGCCACCACTTACTAAAGCCGCTGCAGAGATGTTAAACGCCAACTCTGCGCCGGCCGCATATACCCACTGTTCTATAGTCACTTAGTAACCTTTCGACATATTCATTCCACCTTAGCTTAAATAAAGCCGAAGTAGCGAACTGCTATGAACTAAATTTTCTCGAGCCAACTCTTCCACACAAGTTTTTAAACCAAGTCATCTAGCAAGCACACTGATAAGCAAACCAATATCGAGGTCGCTATGTTTATAAACGTTTCTGATGAGAGTATCACGGTCAATAATAAATGGGAGAGAGCTGAGCTTGCTCAAATCGAAGAAATATCAATGTATCCAGTCGCATTGATAGGTGATGTTCTACAGCGCTTGGGAATGATGGCGTCAGTGATCCGGCATGTTGCAGGAAAAGCAACATTCTTCGGAACTGTACTTCCTATACTTACGTGGGAGGGTGACAATCTCGCTATCCATCGTGCTCTTGACGACGCCCAACCAGGTGATGTTCTAGTTATCAATGGAAACGGAGAGATCAATCGTGCATTATTCGGCGATTTGCTTGGCGAGGTGTGCCTTGCACGCAAAGTCGCAGCGGTGGTTATCGATGGCGCAGTTCGTGACATTCAAGAGCTCGATGCCATGGGGCTTCCCACTTATGCTCGTGCGGTAAATCCAGCGGGCCCTTCTAAATACGGCCCGGGCCAGGTAGGTTTTCCTGTTGCGTGCGGTCACATAGTCTGCAATCCAGGTGATGCCATTTTCGGAGACCGCGACGGAATCATCGTTATCGATCGGCGGTTGGTTTCATCGTTAGCTGCCAAACTGAAACTTCAAGATGATGTAGAAAATAATTTCAGAGCTAGGGTTCGGGCGAGTTTAGGCTAACAGCCCAAATCTCTCCACTAGGAGGGTCGATCAGCGCCAAATTTGGCATTTCCCACCACTTGACGGGTGGGGATTTGCGCTGCGAACCAGTCGCAATGTGCGTGAGGCCATTCAGTGCGCGCTCCGCTATCTGCCGCTTAGCACGGCGTACTGCCGATTGGAGATATTCTGCGATCAGCACGAATACGGCACTAGCGTCGACGCCTCAGCGATCCCACACCACTGCGGCAGTTCCTAATGGAGCGAGATATGGCGACAGGCATTCGTCTGTTCGACGAGCTCGCCTTGTCGGGATTGCACGTGCTGCGGCTCGAATTTCAGGGCAGGCCGCTGGCGCACGCTGACTGGATCGAAGCACTCAGCGGCATCGCGCCACACTATGGATGTTCGCGCGACGCCATCGTGCTGCGTCGACAGGATGCAGAGTTGCCTGTGCCGATGTACGACGTACATCTGGTCCGGCTATTGGAAGAGCAGTGCCGCGCGCAGCTGGAGAGACGGCAAGTCGACGGCGTCACCGGCCAGGTCCGACAACTTCTCATGGGGGCAACGGGGCTGGCAGCCTCCCTCGAAGATGTTGCGAATGCTGGCTATGGCGTCGCGCAGCCTGCATCGCAGGCTGACAGAGGAAGGCATTACCTTCCGCAAACTTGTCGAAGCGGAGCGTAAACAACTAGCTGGATAACTGCTGGAAAATACTGAGATGAAGCAGGAAGATCTAGCATTTCAGCTTGGTTACGGTGATTCCACAGCCTTCGCGTGCGTTCCGGCGCTGGTTTGGACAGTCACCGAACGAGTATCGGAAAGTCTCAAAGCGGTGAGCGAAAATCGTATCACCGACCATCGACTTGCGACGAAGTTCTGCCCAATCAATGAGAGCTGTCATGGCGGGCGTCGGATTCCATAAAGGGGTATTCCATTCGCGGGGAACCTCTGGACACACGGTGCGGTGAACAAGCCGTCCTGGTGAAGTACCGTCAGCTGCTAGCTGTGACTACTCGGCAGAGCCTTCGACTCCACCCCGCGCTGGATTACGTCAGCTTTTCCGCGAGCTTGAATACGTTGTCACTCGACAACACAACAGGGCTCAGCCTGATTAACGCCAATCTTCAGGGCCATCAAGGCCGCCAGGCCCTTCCCATTCGGCGAGATTTCCTAGGCATCCATGCCGCAGGAATTGACGCGGGCATATCCAATTTAGTCCGTTCAGACGATCACACAGAAATTCACAAACATTACATTGGTAACCGCTACAGGACCCATGCGGACCAAACTGTCGTTTTCCGGTAGCGATCAATTATGGGGCTGGATGTCGCCGAAGAGTTTAGCTGAAAGGTTTTCGAACCGGGCAGGATCCCTTTCACCTCGGTTCAATTTGCCAGCGCAGCCTCAACTCCATTAAAGAGACTACCCAATGACCTACACCAATCTCCTGCTGGAAATGCACGGAAAAGTCGCTCTTATTACTCTCAACCGTCCGCAAGCACTCAACGCACTGTCTCCAGAGTTAACCAAGGAACTCTGTCACCTTCTTGATTTATTGGAGACTGATGACAACGTGGGCGCCGTTGTCTTGACTGGCAACGCGAAAGCCTTTGCTGCCGGTGCCGACATCAAGTCAATGCAAAATTTTTCTTACATGGAGGTCTACAAAACTGACTTCATCACCGCTACCTGGGACCGTTTGGCGGCGTTTCGAAAACCCACTATCGCTGCAGTAGCTGGATACGCTTTAGGAGGCGGCTGTGAGTTCGCAATGATGTGCGACTTCATCATTGCCGCTGACACAGCGAAATTCGGGCAGCCGGAAATAACCATCGGCACAATTCCCGGGTGCGGTGGCACCCAACGATTAGCTCGTTTTATCGGTAAATCCAAGGCCATGGACATGATTCTGACCGGACGCATGATGGATGCCGTCGAGGCGGAACGTTGTGGTCTAGTGAGCCGACTGGTGCCCGCAGCCCGGCTGCTGGAAGAAACACTCAGCATAGCCGCAAATATATGTCAGCAGTCAGCGCCCATCAACGTGATGGCTAAAGAAGCAGTCAATCGCGCGTTCGAGACCAGTCTTGCCGAAGGTGTGCGCTTCGAGCGTCGCCTGTTTCATTCCACATTCGCTACTGAAGATCAGAAGGAAGGCATGCAAGCGTTTATCGAGAAGAGAAAGCCAGTTTTTTCGGATCGTTGATCCAAGGATTCTCTATCCCCTTGTCTGCCGTACTTCCAATACCGGCACGCGCACACTTGGTAAGCCCCATAAGTCCTATCGGAGATCCCCATGTCCTCGCCTGATGTTTATGTTCTCAGCGCAGTCAGAACACCCATTGGAACCTTCGGCGGTTCACTCAAGGATGTGCCACTCACGCAACTGGCAACGACGGTGGTTAAAGCGGCATTAACGCGCAGTGGGTGCGACGCACAACAGATCGGTCATGTGGTGATGGGTAACGTCATTCCAACCGAACCCAAAGATGCCTACGTGTCGCGTATCGCTGCCCTCAATGCAGGCATTTCACAGGAAACTCCAGCGTTCAATGTCAACCGACTATGCGGCTCTGGCCTGCAAGCGATCATTAGCGCGGCTCAGTCGCTGATACTGGGTGATGCTGAAATTGCCGTTGCCGGCGGAGTCGAGTCCATGAGTCGCGGCCCTTATATGTTGCCCGGTGCACGTTGGGGCGGACGACTGGGAAATCTTGAAGCCATCGACTACATGCTCGGCATTTTGCATGACCCTCTATACGGCATCCATATGGGCATTACGGCTGAAAATATTGCAGAGCGATATGGCATCAGCCGGGAAATGCAAGACGCTCTGGCGCTACAAAGCCAGCAACGTGCGGGCGCAGCGATTGCCAACGGGTACTTCCTGAGCCAAATCGTGCCCGTTGAGATTACCAGCCGTAAGGGCATCGAGCGCTTTGAAGTGGATGAACATGTCCGCAGCAATACCTCTCTAGAACAGTTGGCAAAAATGAATCCAGCTTTCAGGAAAGATGGCACCGTTACTGCGGGCAACGCTTCAGGCTTGAATGACGGTGCCTCAGCGTTGGTGCTGGCAACCGGTGCGGCGATCCAGAACAGCAACCTGCGTCCCCTCGCCCGCCTTGTGGCGTATGCCCATGCCGGGGTCGACCCGCAACTGATGGGGCTCGGCCCGATCCCTGCCACACGCCAGGCATTGGCACGCGCCGGTTTGACGGTGGCCGATCTGGATGTCATCGAATCAAACGAAGCGTTTGCGGCCCAGGCTTGTGCTGTGACAGGTGAGCTGGACCTGGATCCGGCAAAGGTCAATCCCAATGGCTCTGGCATTTCGCTCGGACATCCCGTGGGCGCCACCGGCGCCATCATCACGACTAAGGCCATTCATGAACTGCATCGCATCCAGGGGCGCTATGCATTGGTGACGATGTGCATTGGTGGTGGACAAGGGATCGCTGCGATCTTCGAGCGCGTTTGACTTTGACTCAATGGAAAATTCTATGAATAAGCAACGAATAGCTGTGATTGGTGCAGGCACCATGGGCAATGGTATCGCTCAAGTGTGCGCTATCGCAGGCCTGCAGGTAACTTTGGTGGATGTCAGCGATGAGGCATTGGCACGAGGCCTGAAAACCCTCGCGACTAATCTGGATCGCCAGATTCGCAAAGGTACTTTGACGCAAGAATCGAAGGATAATGCTTTAACCAGGGTCCATACGACGACGGACTATGCCGCATTGTCTGACGCAAGCCTGATTATCGAAGCCGCCACCGAAAACCTCGAGCTGAAGTTGCGCATCCTTCAACAGATCGACCAGCAGGTCGATGCCGCAAGCATCATTGCCAGTAACACGTCATCGCTGTCCATTACTCAACTGGCGGCAGCAGTCAGCCATCCTGAACGTTTTATCGGCCTGCACTTTTTCAACCCCGTTCCGATGATGGAACTGGTGGAGCTGATTCGCGGACTGCAAACCTCCGATGCAACCCATGCTCGTACGTTGACCTTCGCCAAAGAAATTGGCAAAACGCCGATTACGGCGAAAAACAGCCCAGGTTTTGCAGTCAATCGCATTCTGGTGCCCATGATCAATGAAGCCATTTTCGCATTGCAGGAAGGCCTGGCCAGTGCGGAAGATATCGACACTGGCATGAAACTGGGCTGCCACCAGCCGATCGGCCCGCTGGCACTGGCCGACTTGATCGGTCTCGATACGTTGCTGGCGGTGCTTGATTCGTTCCATGACGGCTTCGGTGACCCCAAGTACCGCCCTGCTCCATTGCTCAAGGAAATGGTTGCTGCGCGGCATCTGGGTCGCAAAGTCGGGCAAGGGTTTTACCGCTATGACTGAGCGGCAGTCCTTGGCAAGCGTCGAAAGCTTGCCTTCTACCCTGATACGTCAGCTTCAGGCACGTCAAAAAGCGGTAGAGCTTTTCGCCATCAGGGGTTTCGGTCAGGTGAGCATGCGCGAGTTGGCAGCCCATCTCGGAATCCATGCTGGATCGCTGTATCACCACTTCGAAAGCAAGGAAACCCTTCTATTCGAATTGATCGAAGAGCTTTACGAGACACTGCTGGTTAATGCACAGAGCCAATTGAGCAGGAACAGAAGCGCCACAGAAAAATTGAATGCGTTGCTACAGGCACATATCGCCCTGCATGAACAAAGAGCGGCGTACTTCCAAGTGGCCGAGCATGAATCGCGCAATCTCTGCACTCAACATCAGGAGCGGATCCAGCAACTGCGCCAACGTTACGAGGAGTACTTTCTGACGTTGCTTTCAGATACCGGATCGTACTCGCCAAACCTGAAGGCAGCGGTTCAAAGCATGGTGTCTATTTTAAACAATATCCCGGTGTGGCTTGAACGTACCTCGCTGTCTAAAATCGAACGCGTGAAGCTGATGCTTGAGACCGCTCAGGGTTCAATTGCCTGGGCACTCGGGATGCAAAGGACCGCCTGAACCCTGCCCCACGGCGCATCAAACAATTGAGGGTGTACGCTGTACACCCTCAAGATTGCGACTGACATAGCCTCAATAGGCGATGACGATCGACTTGGTTTCGGTGTAAGCCTCAATGGCTGCGCGGCCGTTTTCGCGACCTATCCCTGACTGTTTGAAACCACCAAACGGGATGTTCGGATCCGACGGCAGATGGGTGTTGATCCAGACCGTACCCGCCTCGATGCGCTCGGCGACCCGTAACGCATTACTGATATTGCGCGTCCAAACACTGGCTGCCAGGCCGTAGGGGGTATCGTTGGCCTGACGAATCACTTCCTCTATGTCATCGAAAGGCTGAGCCACAAGTACCGGACCGAACACTTCTTCCCTAACCAGCGTCAGTGGCTTACCCGAGGTATGAACAAACACCGTGGGCTGGACGAAGTATCCAGCACCCTCTGGCGCCGCACCTCCCGCCAGCAACTCAGCGCCCTCGCGCTCACCCGTCTCGATCAGCCCCAACACTCGCTGACGTTGCTTGGCTGAAATCAACGGGCCAATTTGGCTCCGCGGATCGAAGCCTGATCCCAGGCGCAAGTTCTTCGCCGCCTGGGCAACCCCATCGACAACTTCATCGAAGTGTTTCTTGTGCACGTACAAGCGCGAGCCCGCGGTGCAGACTTGCCCTTGATCATAAAAAATCGCGCTACTGGCGCCGGCAATCACAGCTTGCACATCAACGTCGTCCAGAACAATGACCGGGCTTTTGCCGCCCAATTCCAGTGACACTCGTTTGATGTCATGCCCGCATTGCTGACCGATTATCCGACCGACTTCGGTGGATCCGGTAAACGCGACTTTATTCACACCGGGATGGCGGACCAGAGCGGCACCCGTTGCACCATCACCGGTAATGACATTGAAAACACCTGGGGGAATGCCCGCCTGCAACGCCAATTCAGCCAGCTTTAATGCAGTTAAAGGTGTCTCTTCAGAAGGTTTCAGCACCAAGGTACAGCCGGTGGCCAGCGCCGGCGCGATTTTCCATATGGCCATTAACAGTGGATAGTTCCAAGGGACAATGGCCGCCACTACACCCGCCGGCTGGCGTTTGACGATAGCCTGAAAACGGGTTCCAGGAGCAGACGCCGAGACGTCCAGCGCCAAGCCTTCGATCTTGGTCGCCCAGCCGGCCATGTAACGAACCCACTGTGCACCGGCGAGGACGTCGAAGCCTCGGGAGTTAGCCAACAGTTTGCCGTTATTGAGCGTCTCCAGGCCTGCCAATAGATCGGCGTTTTCCTCGATCAAGTCAGCAAAGCGCAGGATCATCCGCTCACGGACTGCCGGAGTGATATCTCGCCAGTGAGTGCTGCTCAGCGCAGCCTGGGCCGCGCGCACCGCTGCGTCCACGTCCTTTTCACCAGCGTGAGAGATTTGCGCGATCTCCTGGCCGGTTGCAGGATCATGGATTGCAGCGGTACGACCATCGGCCGCTGCTCGCCATTCACCATTGATCAGCAGCTCACGGGTCATCGCCAAGGCTGCCTTTAGAGCAACTTCATTCGTATGTGCGTTCATCGACTAACTCCCATTTCATTGTCGGGGTGTGTTTCCCCAATTTGTTGTTCAGGGACAAGAGGGAATCTTGCTTGCATGAGGACCGGGTGCCGGCTCGATCTGGGGGGACTTGCGAATAAATACCGCCGGTATCAGCGCACACACCATCAACAGTGCCGCCAACCAGAAGCACTCATGAAAGGCTTCAAACGCCGCCGTCGAAGCATTGGTTATGGCATGCCCTTCCAGCCGCGATTGGTAAAGGATCGCCAACACATTGATTCCGATCGCCCCGCCCAACTGCATGAAAAAATTCATGGTGGTTGAGGCATAAGGCAGTAATGCGGGCGGAACCGACTGAATGGCAGCGACAGTGGTAGAGGGAATCAGCATCCCCATCGCCACACGACTAAGCGTGAACCACGCGGCAACCACCCAGAAGCCAGTGACTGCAGTTGTGAAGGTGAAACCGATGCTCGCCAGCGCAAACAGAAACAAACCGGAGATGGTCACAGTTCGGGCGCTGAGCTTGTCGCATAAGGCACCCGCACTGAAAATGACCAACACAAGAATAATCCCCCCCGGTACCTGCATTGCGCCGGAATCTGCCGGTGAGTAACCGGCGGCACTTTGAAGGAAATACGGAATTAGATAGCTCGTGCCATAGAGACAGAACCCATAAGGTACCGCCACCAGAAACACGGACCAAAACCGTGGGTTGCGAAACAGACTGAGTTCGACCAATGGGGCCTTGCAGCGCAGTTGCCAGAACACTAGCCAGACCAGACTGACCAGTGTCAGTGCCACGCATCCCAACGTCTGCCAGGTTGTCCATCCTTTGCTCAGGCCTAACCCGGTAATGTTCAGCAGAGCGAAAATGAAGACTGTCAGCAACAACATCCCCAGCCAATCAAATCGACCGTGAACGATGGTTGGGTCCGCCTCGGGTACATACTTGAACGCCAGTAACAGCGCAGGCAAGCAGAACAGAACCGGAAACAGGAAAATCACAGACCAACCAAATGGCCCCAGCAATACACCGCCAACTGCAGGGCCAATGGCAGGCGCCAGCACCGCGCCGACACCAAAGACTCCCATGGCCATCCCTACGGCTTGTGGCGGGAACACTCGGGCAATCGTGATCAGTGCCACTGCAGGGACCAGTCCCATCGCAATGCCCTGCATGACGCGAGCAAAAATGGCCACCTGCGCATTCCAGCTCATAGCGCCTAGCAGCGAAACACCGACGAACAGCAACAGGGTGAATACGTAAACACGCCGCAGACCAAATCGCCCCGTAAGCCATCCGGTGGCCAGAATTGAGGTGGTCGCAGTGACCTGGAAGCCAGTTGCAAGCCACTGAATGACCTCTTGACCAACATTGAAAGCGACCATCATCTCCGGCAAAGCCACCATCACCATGGTCGCGGAAAACCCCAAGGCGATGGTGCCCAGCAGCACAGTGATGCTGGACATCCAACGATAGTTTCGAGTGAGTTGTTGCGTATCCTGAGTACTCATGGGGATGCCCTGCTCATACGGTTGGCTGCAGCACCGCACAGAGCGGCGCTACGCATGCTTGCAATCACTCGTCGCTGTAGACTGCTTTGTCAGCGTGCCAGCGTGTCCAGAGATGGGTATTGGGCATTTGGTAGGCATTCACCTCACGATCTATCACCACCTGGACGATGGCCGGTTTTCCGCTGGCAAATGCCCGCTCCATGGCCGGAGCGATTTGTTCACTGGTTTCACAGAATTCGCCATGTCCGCCCATGGCTCGGGCCATGTCATCCAGACGGACGAAGGCATGATCGACCTCGAAGGTGCGTCCGCAGACGTGCATGTAGTAAGGCACCTCCAGAGACCAGCCCTGGTCGTAACCCACCACAATGACGATCGGCAATTGATATCGAACCGCCGTTTCAAACTCCATCGGGTAGAAGCCGAAAGCGCCATCTCCCGTGATAAGGCAGACACGCTTGTCAGCATTCGCTTCGGCCAGTGACGCACCCAGCGCGTAAGGCAGGCCTGTCCCAAGATTGCCTAGCTTGCCGGCAAACATGAACCCACCCAGCGAATGCTGGATATAGTTGTGCATCCAGATACTGAAAGCTCCACCATCCCTGATCAGGACAACATCCTCAGGCAGGGTCTTTTGGACTTCGAGCACTGCGCGCCCCGGGTGAATCGGCGTGCTCGAGATGGTCGCGACCTGAGCACAGAAATCGGCATAACGGCTTTGCCGCTCGGCTTGCCAGCGCTCCACCTGGGCGTTGTGCTGAAGCGGCTGATGGCGACGCAGCGCAGCGATCAACCGCGGCAAAATCTGCCGCATGTCACCCGCCAGGCCAACCTCCACCGGACGATTGCGACCAATGTTATGTGGATCCAGATCGAGCTGAATCCAGCGCTGTGTGCCATGTTTACCGAAATAATTCGGAAAGCCCTTCTGCTCATTTGAATAGGCGTAACCGCCGAAACCCAGCTTTTCACCGATGGGGGTTCCGATCGCGAAAATCACGTCCGCATCGCGACTGATGCTTGCCCCTGGTTCAAGACCCAGATCAAACACATACGGATGTGTATCCGCCAAAACCCCACGACCGGACGCAGTGAGAATTACAGGTGCTTGCAGTGCTAGCACCAGCTCATCGAACAGCGCCTGGGAACCCGAGTTACGAATCCCGGTACCGCCAACCAGCAAAGGTGATTTGGCCTGAACCAACATCGATGCGACTCTTTCGATCTGCGCGTCGCTGACAGTTTCCTCGAATGTCGTCGGCCGATACTGCTGCGGAGGCACTAGCTCACCGAAATCGCGATCTTCCAACAACATATCAAAGGGCAGACCAATGTAGACCGGACCCGGAGTACCGGATCGCAATTGCCGGAAAGCCTCATGAAAGAGTTCATCGGCCTCCATCGGATTCTCCAGCACTGCGGCAAACTTGGTCATGGGCCTGACCACTTCAATACTCGGCGGGCACTGGAATTTCGAGCGCCGGGGAGAATTACGCGCCAACGACGTGCGTTCGGAACCGATGTACAACACAGGAAGGTGCTCCTCCCATGAGTTGGCGATGGCCGAATAAAGATTGATGACGCCGGGGCCACAGTTGGCACCTACCACTGAAATATTGCCTGTGAACGCGGCATAGGCCTCAGCCATGAAGCCGCTGGCAGTTTCATGGTGGGGAGCGATCAATGGGACACCACGATCATGCAGTGCATGATGCAACTTGCCGAAAGTGACTTCTGGCAGTGAAAAAAACTTGTCTATGCCTTCGGCAACTAACAGGTCAGCGATACGTTCACCTAGCGATTGCAGGGCCATCGTCTCTCTCCATTTATTGTTATGTGTACTGTGAAACGCGATTGAATCAGGCTCAAAGCGTCTCTCGATTGGGCAGCAGCATGACCTTGATCGCTTGCCCGCTGCCTTGGACCTCAAAGGCCTGGCTGACGTCGGCAAGTGCAAACTGATGGGAGATCAAACGTTCACGGTCAAGCTTGCCTTCAGACATCAACTGCAAGGCCAGTTCCAGCTCTTCGGCCGCGTAACCATTGGAGCCAAACAGACTGATTTGCTTGTTAATCATCGGCATCATGTCGATGTTCAACCGGTCCTCGTAGGCGCCAAAGCAGATGACCCTGCCGTCGCCCGGACGTGCCATGCGCAGGGCCGACTCCAGAGGTGCCGGCCCGGTCATGTGTTTCAGGTACCCCGCACACTCAAAGACAACACTGATATCTGTGGGCTCTATCTCGGGATAAGTGATTGGCAGAAAGCCACAGATGGCTTTGGCCGCGGTGAGCAAATCCTGGTGTCGGGGATTGATCGTATCGGTCGCCCCGATCTCCAAGGCCATAGCCAGGCGCTCATCAGATACATCGATGGCGACAATTTTCCCGACGTCGACTTCCAGCGCTTTGAGCGCCTGAATCACCCCGAGACCGATAATGCCCACCCCGAAAACTACAACGTTGTCGCCCGATTTCAGGTTGGCTTTGCGGATCATTTGCAGGCCATCGGCCAAGGGTTCGGTGGTCGCCGCAGCAGCGAAAGAAACATTCTCGGGAATGCGCACCAGCTGAAACGGATTGACAGGCACGGGCACCAAGTCAGCCATTCCGCCCATTCCCACACCTACCACACGCTCACCAATGCTGTAACCGACCACCCTCTCCCCAACCGCCGTGATCACCCCACTGAATTCATGCCCGGGAATCTCCAGCCCTTCAGGGTCGACACGCACCAATTGCTTGCGATGGGCGTCGGTGCGGAACATATGCAGGTCACTGCCGCAAATGCCGCAGGCTTCTACGCGTATCAACACTTCGCTAGGCGCGACTTGCGGCATTGTCGCCTGCGCATTCATTTCTATATGCCCAGGGTCGTGAAAAACGGCTGCTTTCATGGACTCATCCCTTCTAAAAGTTGGATATGGCGTGCCCGTCAGCGCAATTCCTTACGCATGATTTTTCCACTGGTGGTTTTGGGTAAATCGTCGCGAATCTCGATTTGCCGTGGGTATTTATAGGCAGCCATGCGTGATTTACAGAAAACAATAAGCTGTTCAGGTGTGACCTGGGCGCCCGTCTTCAGGCTAACGACGGCTTTTACGCTCTCTCCGCGATAGTCATCTTTCACTCCAACCACAGCGACTTCACGCACCTCAGGATGGCCGTAAAGAACGTCCTCTACTTCTCGTGGCCAGACTTTAAAGCCGGAGGCGATGATGACGTCCTTCATCCGATCAACGAGGAAAAGCCAACCCTCAGCGTCCAGATACCCAACATCGCCGCTACGCAAAAAACCATCACTCATGACTTCGCAAGTCGCCTCAGGGCGTTGCCAGTAGCCACGCATAACTTGCGGGCCACGAATCAAAATCTCACCGATGCTGCCCGTCGGTAGTGCCTGGCCCTGCTCATTGGCAATACGCAGGTGGGTAGCATGAATGGGTAATCCAACCGACAACACGCCCTCTTCGTTGCACACTGCCAATCGATCATGAGGCACTGCCGTTGCCACAGAAGTGGTTTCAGTCAGTCCATAGACCGCTCGGATGTCGTGCCCAAATTTTTGCCGGAAAGCAATGACCACTGCTTCAGGAATGGGTGCGCCGCCTGAGTAGATTTTTTTCAGTGACGCAAGCTGTTCTGGACGAACCTTGTCAGCGTTAAGCAGTGCAATGAACGCGGTGATGGCACCGATAGTGAATGCAGCCTGATAGGTCTGCACGGCTTCGGCAAAAACCTCAGGATGAAAGCGAGCAGTCAGCACAAGGGGAGCGGAGCAGGCAAAGGCGACGCCGATATGCAGAATCAGTCCGGTGACGTGAAACAGGGGAGCCATCGCCAGGATCGGCACACCATCATCAAGAGCGGCCCAGCTGCGAAAAGCCTCGCTGTTAAAGGCATAACTCGCATGACTATGTTCAACCCCTTTGGGTAGGCCGGTGGTTCCCGAGGTGTACACGATAGTGGCAATGTCACTGCTCTTGATCCGTGTACGAACCGGCTTGGCATTGACCCACGCCGCGGTAATGTCGCGCAGGAAAAAGCCTTCGCCCGCGGGTGCCGAGGGCACTCCGAAAATACGCGGATCATTGCGGCTCTGAAGTTCATGCTGACCCGCAACAATCAACAGCAAGTTGTCGGGCCGATGTTCAAGCTGAGACACCACCTCATGAAAGAGATAGTCATGGCACATCAACACTCTGGCCTGACTATCCTCAAGCAATAACGAGAGCTCTCGAGCCCGGTTCATCGGGTTGATGCTCACAGCAATTGCCCCCAGCTTCCAACTGGCAATCAAGCCAATCACAAACTGCGGCACATTTTGCAGAAACAACCCGACACGATCTCCAGCGACCACACCTTGCTCCTGCCAGAATGCCGCCAACGCATTGGCGTCCCGATCCAGTTGGGCGTAGCTGAGCGTCGTGTCGAAATAATGCACGGCAGCGGCCTGTGGAGCCTTGTCCCGGGCGGCGTCGAACATCTGCAAGGCATCGGTAAAATGCGCCTCAAATGCGCAATGAGGCGAAGACACGACAACTCGTTCAACACTCATGACGCTGCGACTCCTCTTGCTCCATGGTGGCGAGGCAGCCAGCTGGGTTCGTTGACCCATTTTCGAGCGTTACAAGGCACAAAATGGCCTTCATCGCAGACCTCGCATTTTCTTGTTTTTTTGGATTATCGCGGCGTATAGATCGAGCAATAGCCCTGGAAAAATCGAGCGCCAGCACCGCAGTTGCTATAAGTGTTCGCCCCTCCATCATCCGACCGCATCGTCTGTTCAGACTATTCTTGAAGCCCCCTACTCGCGAGTAAGCTATTTCCTTGAAAGCACGGATGCGACCTCTTGGGTCGAATGGCTTTCGGGCAATGACGTCATTCAGCCGCAACTCGTTTGATCAGGGATTTCCATGACGAACACCAACGACAATCGCTCACCGTGGGCAAAGAAGCAGGACCGCCTGACCGAGCGAGAAAACAAGCGCGACGCTGTACTACGCACGGCAGCCGAGTTGTTCAACGAGAAAGGCTTTCACGCCACCTCCCTTGACGAAGTGGCTGAGCGGCTGAATGTGAGCAAGCCGACGGTGTATTACTACGTGAAGAACAAGGATGAAATCCTCTTCGAATGCGTACGTATCGGTCTGGAGATGCTGGAGAACGCCTCGAACGAAGCCATTCAGAGTGGTAGTGATTCAAAGGAAAACCTGATCGCCGTAATGCGCAAGTACGCCGAGATCGTGACGATGGATTTCGGTATGTGCTTGATTCGTGTCGGTGAAGACCCCTTGCCTTTGAAAAGTCGCCGCAAACTGCGACGACTAAAGAGTCGCATCGATCTCAAGTTCCGCAGCCTGATTCAGCAAGGTATAGCCGACGGGGTCTTGATGCCCTGCGATCCAAAAATCGCAGCCTTCACCATCGCCGGCGCGTTGAGCTGGATTGCCCGTTGGTATGACCCCAAGGGCCCCCTCAGGGTCGAAGACATCGCTAACCAATGCATCGACTTGCTGATGAACGGGCTCAATTGCAGATCGACCCCCAGCAGCGGTGTCAACTGATCCAGTCCCACCGAGAAGTGCTTGCAATGACAAAAAAAGAAACCTCAAACATTACCGAATTTCATCCCGAACAGCTCCAGGTGTTCCTCAAGGACACGATCAGCGGGCTTCAAGGGGATATGCGCCTTGAGCGCATCGGTGGTGGCCAGTCCAACCCGACATTCTTTGTCACCTTTGATAATCGCGAGCTGGTGCTTCGAAAAAAACCAAGTGGTGAGATCTTGCCATCGGCCCACGCGGTTGATCGTGAATACCGGGTCATGACCGCACTTGCGCAGTCCCGAGTCCCAGTGCCAAAGACAGTTCTGTATCACGCAGAGCCCGACATCGTCGGAACGCCCTTCTATTTAATGGAAAGACTCCAGGGGCGCGTTTTTCCGGAATATAGCCTGCCCGGGGTATCACCCGACGATCGCAGAGCCATGTATGAATCCATGGCCCGGACGCTGGCAGAGCTACATCAAGTTGACTGGCAGGCGATAGGCCTTTCTGACTATGGCCGAGAAGGCAATTACTTTTCCAGACAGTTGGCGCGCTGGGGTACGCAATGGGAAATGGCTAACCAGCACGATAATCCCGAGCTTGACAACCTGCTGGCCTGGCTACGCGTCAATTTACCCCAAGACGATGAAACCACGATATGCCATGGCGATTTCCGACTGGGTAACCTTATGTTTCACCCCACCGAACCGCGAGTCATCGGCGTGCTTGACTGGGAGCTTTCAACCCTCGGCCACCCACTTGCCGATCTGGCTTACAACTGCATCGCCTGGCACACCTTGCCGTCTGAGTATGGCGGCATCCGCGGCCTGGATCTGCGGACACTGGGCATACCTTCGCAAGCAGAGTATTTGCAGCAGTACTACCATGCCACCCAACGCAATCGAGGGGCCGAAACCTTTCACTTCGCTTTCGCGCTATTTCGCCTGGCGGTGATTTTCGAAGGCATAGCAGCTCGGGCACGATCCGGCAGCGCAGCTTCGGAGAACGCCGCAAGTGTCGGCCCCTTGGGAAAAGTTTTCGCCCGACGCGGCCTTGAGCTGCTCGATAACGCCATTGTCATTTGACCAGTCGAGACCCGCCCATGAACTTTGAATATCCGCCCCACGTCGTTCAACTGCAACAACGCCTTCAAGCGTTCTACGATAATTACTTGCTGCCGGCCAACATCCAATGGCATCACCAGGCTGAACAAGGTATTTACCCACTCGAGTTGATCAATGACCTTAAAGCTCTCGCCAAGGACGAAGGGCTATGGAACCTGTTTCTGCCAGCCCTGCGATCGGACGAGCCAGGCACCCGGCTAAGCAATCTCGAATACGCGCCGCTGTCGGAAATCATGGGCAGACTGCCTTGGGCTGCCGAGGTGTTCAACTGCAACGCGCCAGACTCCGGCAATATGGAACTGTTGCACCTCGCGGCCAGCCCCGAGCAATACCAGCGTTGGCTCAAGCCGCTGCTGGAAGGTGGCATTCGCTCCTGTTTCGCCATGACAGAGCCGGACGTCGCTTCCTCTGATGCCACCAACATTGCCACACGCATTGAGCGCGACGGTGAGCAGTATGTGATCAACGGGCGCAAATGGTTCACCACAGGCGCTCTGCACCCAAACTGCAAATTGATGATCGTATTGGGCCGCAATGCCGATGAAAGCAGCAGCCACCAAAACCACTCGATGATCCTTGTGCCGATGGACACTCCCGGCGTCCAGATCGTGCGCAACGTGCCGCTCATGCATCACTACGCCGTCGAGGGGCATTGCGAAGTATTGCTCAGCAACGTCCGTGTTCCACTGGATCATCTGTTGGGCAAGGAAGGCGGCGGCTTTTCCCTCGCCCAGGCACGTCTTGGGCCGGGACGCATTCACCATTGCATGCGCACCATCGGTCAGTGCGAACTGGCGCTCGAATTGATGTGCACCCGCGCTCTGGAGCGAAAGGCATTCGGTCGTCACCTGGCAGATTTTTCCAATGTGCGTGACTGGATTGCCGAATCGCGAGTAGAGATCGATCAGGCGCGACTCCTGGTGCTGCGCGCGGCGGACACGATCGATCGTTTGGGCAATAGCAGCGCCCGCGTCGATGTCTCGGCCATCAAACTGGTCGCCGCACGCCTGCAAACCCGGGTGCTGGATCGTGCCATTCAGGTATTCGGTGCCATGGGCATGACCGCCGATACCCCGCTCGCATTCCTCTGGACCTGGGGGCGCGCGCTGCACTTCATTGACGGACCGGACGAGGTGCATCTACGCACCGTCGCCAAGGATGAACTCGCCAAGGCCAAAACCCGAGGCGCGGCCTGCGCAGCCTACTTCACCCCGAATTTACCGTCCCATCTCGTCGCAGGAGATCAACAATGAACAGTGAGGATGCACCCTTGACGTTGACCCTGGACGGTCCGGTTGCTCACCTTCTTTTTGATCGCCCTGCAGCACTGAATGCAATCAACGTCCCCATGGCTATAGCGTTTCGCGACGCCATGCGGACCATCTCCGCCTCTAGCGATATTCGTGTCGTTATCCTCAAGGGCGCCGGTCGTGCGTTCATCGCAGGGGGTGATCTTGCCAGCCTGCGAGAAAACCCACTGGAAAATGCCCAAGCCTTGATTGAACCCTTACATGAGGCGCTGGCGATCATGACCGGACTGTCACAACCGGTGATTGCCAGCGTACATGGCGCCGTCGCAGGCGCTGGCGTCAGCATCGCGTTGGCCTGTGATTTTGTTCTGGCCGCGCAGGGCACGCGCTTCAACCTGGCTTATGCCTCGATTGGCACCAGCCCTGATGCATCGGCCTCATGGCACCTGCCAAGGCTGGTCGGCCTGCACAAAGCCATGGAACTGCTTCTGCTCAGTGAGCCGTTCGATGCTGACGAAGCTTTGCGCCTGGGTTTGATCGGCAAACTGGTTGCCGCGGATCAGCTCCAGGCTGAAACCGAACGCTTGGCCAATCGCTTGGCCGAGGGCCCGACCTTTGCCCTAGGGCAAACCAAACGGCTGTTACGAAATGCCTTGCAACGCAGCCTTGAGGAGCAACTGGACGCCGAACGCGAAGGGTTTTGCGCGTGCACTCAAACCGAGGATTTTGGTCGTGGAATAGATGCTTTCTTCACCAAGAAAAAAGCCCACTATCTCGGCTCTTAGTCTGAACAGACGATGCTTCGAACCGGGCGCACATTGAAGATGTCGTTGAAGGTGAAATGACCACTCGACCTTGAGTTGTCACACGCTACCAACGGACTAACCCATGGCGCCCCAGATGACTCCTATTCCATCGGCCAAACAACTGCGTACACCCAGCGGTCTGGATATCCACTATCAGGACGACGGTCAGGGTGACACGCTAGTGTTCATTCACGGTAGCGGTCCTGGCGCCAGCGGCTATAGCAATTTCCAGGGCAATTATCCATGGTTCAATGAGCACGGTTATCGAACGCTGGTTCCCGACCTCCCTGGTTATGGCTTGTCGTCCAAACCTGAAGACGTCGACTATGTGCTGGACTTCTTCGTCAGTGCCTTGCATGAATTCCTGCAGGCACTGGATGTGCAGCGCTGCGTACTGATTGGCAATTCACTGGGTGGCGCGATTGCAATCAAATATGCACTCGACTTTCCTGAGGCGGTCAGCAAGCTGATCCTGATGGGGCCGGGCGGGCTGGAGGAGCGCGAAGTGTACTTCCAGATGGAAGGCATCCAGAAAATGATGCGCGACTTCGCCGATGGGGCACTGGACCGTGAAGGCATGCGCCGCCTGCTCTCCATTCTTGTCTATGACTCATCGCTGATCACCGAAGAGTTGCTTGATCAGCGCGTCCCGATCTGCGCGCTTCAACCCAAAAGCGTGCTCTCGACCATGCGCGTGCCCAATATGAGTGAGCGCCTCGCTGAAATCACCTGCCCGGTGCTTGGCTTCTGGGGCAGCGACGATAAATTCTGCCCAGCCCAAGGTGCGTACAAAATCCTGGCGCATTGCCAGGATGCACGCGTTGTCCTTGTCAACCGCTGCGGGCATTGGGTCATGGTCGAGCATCGCGACCTGTTCAATCGGACCTGCCTCGACTTCTTGCAAAACGGCTAAGGGATTCTCCATGGACCAGCACCTCATCAGCGAATTGGGCGACGAGTTGTATGCTGCGCTACGTGCGCGCAAGACACTTTCACCGCTGACCACGCACCACCCCGAGATCAGCATCGACGACGCCTACCACATTTCCTTGCACATCCTGCAACGACGAATCGCCGCCGGCGAACAACTGGTGGGCAAAAAAATCGGTGTTACCAGCAAAGCCGTGCAGGACATGCTGAATGTGCACCAACCGGACTTTGGGTTTCTGACTGACGCTATGCACTACCCCAACGACGCCTGCATCAGCCTGAGTCAATCCGGTCTGATCCAGCCGCGGGCGGAGGGTGAAATCGCCTTCATTCTCAAGGAAGACCTCCATGGCAACGTCACGCGTGAAGACGTATTGGATGCCACTGAATGGGTGCTGCCGTGCTTCGAAATCGTCGACTCACGGATCACCGATTGGAAAATCCGCATCCAGGACACGGTGGCAGACAACGCTTCATGCGGTGTTTTCGTGCTCGGCGATCAGCGCACCGCACCTCGCGAATTGGACCTGGCCAGCGTCCGTCTCGACGTGCTGCGCAATGGACTCGCCGCGGGTTCTGGACTGGGTAGCGCCGTCCAGGGCCATCCCGCTGAGGCTGTGGCCTGGCTGGCCAACACCCTGGGACGCTTCGGCATTCCATTCCGTGCCGGGGAAATCATCTTGTCCGGGTCTCTCGCACCGTTGGTACCAGCCAGCGCCGGTGACAGATTCGAGCTCACCATCGAAGGATTAGGCGCAGCGTCGGTCAGTTTCATCGACTGATACCTGCCCCCCATCACGTTTCAGGAGGTGCAATATGCGAAGAATCAAATGTGCAGTGATCGGTCCAGGCAATATCGGCACCGATCTGCTCTACAAACTAAGCCGCAGTCCTGTGCTCGAACCCGTCTGGATGGTGGGTATCGATCCCACATCCGAAGGTCTGGCGCGTGCTCGCGAGATGGGCATGAAGGTCACGGACCGCGGCGTAGACGGGCTGTTGCCCCATGTGATCGAGGACGGTATTCAGATCGCTTTCGATGCTACATCAGCCTATGTGCACGCCGAAAACTCGCGAAAGCTCAATGCGCTTGGTGTGTTAATGATCGACCTCACCCCGGCCGCGATCGGACCGTATTGTGTACCACCGGTCAACCTGCGCGAACAGGTCGGACAGCGGCAAATGAACGTGAACATGGTGACTTGTGGCGGCCAGGCGACGATCCCGATGGTCGCCGCGGTATCACGGGTACAACCGGTTGCCTATGGTGAAATTGTCGCGACCGTTTCCTCTCGCTCAGTCGGCCCGGGCACCCGCAAGAATATCGATGAATTCACCCGCACCACTGCTGGCGCCATCGAACGTGTCGGAGGCGCAAAACAAGGCAAGGCGATCATCGTCATCAACCCGGCAGAACCGCCCATGATGATGCGCGACACCATCCACTGTCTGACTGAATCCGAACCCGATCAAGCGGCGATTATCGCTTCGGTGCATGCCATGATCGCCGACGTGCAAAAGTACGTGCCCGGTTACCGCCTCAAGAACGGCCCAGTGTTCGATGGCAATCGCGTGTCGATTTTCATGGAGGTCGAGGGTCTGGGGGATTACCTGCCCAAGTACGCCGGAAACCTGGACATCATGACGGCCGCCGCAGCCCGGACTGCAGAGATGTTCGCAGAGGAAATCCTCAACGGTAACTTGAACCTCGAACCCCAGACCGCGCTGGAGGCCTGACATGAACCTGCAAGGCAAGAAAATCATTCTGCACGACAATACGCTGCGCGACGGCATGCATCCCAAGCGTCACCAGATCAGCCTTGAACAAATGCGTGCGGTCGCCCGCGGGCTGGACGATGCCGGCATGCCGCTGCTGGAAGTCACCCATGGCGACGGCCTGGGCGGTGCGTCGGTGAACTACGGTTTCCCGGCCCATACAGACGAGCAATACCTGAGCGCGGTGATTGGCGAACTCAAACACTCCAAGGCATCAGCCCTGCTGCTGCCGGGCATTGGTACGGTCGATCACCTGCGCATGGCCAAGGACCTGGGCGTGCATACAATCCGCATTGCCACACACTGCACCGAGGCCGACGTCTCAGAACAACACATCGCCTTGGCTCGTAAACTGGAAATGGACACCGTGGGCTTTCTCATGATGGCGCACATGGTCTCCGGCGAGCAGTTGGTTACCCAGGCCAAGCTGATGGAGTCCTATGGCGCCAACTGCATTTATGCCACCGACTCCGCCGGCTACATGCTACCCGGAGACGTGACCGAGCGGATTGGCGCACTGCGTGCAGCGCTTAAACCGGAAACCGAAATCGGCTTCCACGGCCATCACAACATGGCGATGGGTATTGCCAACTCCCTGGCCGCCATCGAAGCTGGCGCAGTACGTATAGACGGTTCGACCAATGGCCTGGGCGCCGGAGCGGGCAATACACCGCTGGAGGTGTTCGTCGCCGTGTGCAATCGCATGGGCATCGAAACGGGCGTCGATCTTTACAAAATCATGGACGTTGCCGAAGACATCGTACTGCCGATGATGGACCACATGGTACGCATCGACCGCGACTCATTGACGTTGGGCTATGCCGGGGTTTACTCGTCTTTCCTGCTGTTCGCTAAGCGCGCCGAAGCCAAATACGGTGTGAGTGCCCGGGATATTCTGGTCGAGTTGGGCGCTCGCGGCATGGTCGGCGGCCAGGAAGACATGATCGAGGACACCGCCATGGACATGGCCCGTGCCCGCGACAAAGCACAAGCCATCGCCAAAAGCGCCTGACACGTCCCTCCCTCCGGACTCGGCGCCCCCACGCAGGCGCTGAGTCCGTCTTTTCTCCTTTCCTGTACCCCTTCGATGCGCCCCTCCTCCCTGCCTCACACCGCTGCGAACACCACCAACCGCGGTGTCACTCAGAACACTCTACGGGTTGCCATGCACCTGGCAAACAATCCGCGACACCCGTGCGGATAGTTAGTCCGAAAGGACGATGATCATTCTTGACAGGTTTTCTACTCTGCGGGCATACCAACCAGATCGAGGAAGCCCGTGTGGTAGACCTGACAGAGGCAAAGAGTGAAAGCATTCGCACTTGGGAACTGTACTGCGACACTCTCAAGCGCGCAGGTCTGCAGCTACAACGCCAGGAGGCGCCTCAAGACGACTTCAACCAGGCAGAAGGTATGCGTTATCTGAGTCGCTTGGCGCGCATCGGTCTTGAGATGTTTGTTGAAGGCGGTGACGAGCAATTCCCGACTTTTATGGTGCCCTCCCACGAGACAGCAAAAATCGGCGCCGATAATCCGGACATGGGGTATCTGGCCGCCCGCATCAACGGTCAGTACACATACAGGATCAGTGGATTACGCGGATCGGCCGCATCGATCAACTTCAGCACCAAGCGCGGTGGGTACGAGAAGTCAGGCAAGCTGGAACCTGGTGGCTTCATCGACAGCAACAGTCTGACGTTCGCCCAAGATGGAAGTTTCGAACTCGTTATCAGCCAATACCCGCAACCGGGTAACTGGCTGAAAATTGACCCAGACAGCATTCAATTGCTGATTCGCCAGGTGTTCCTTGATCGAGCCAATGAGAAACCGGCCCAACTAAAGATCGAGCGTATCGACGCCGACGGCAAACCCTTCCCGATCAACCCGGGGAAGCTGCGCAACAATCTGGTTCAAGCCGCCCGTTTTGTCGAAAACACTGCGACCACCTTCGCCAATTGGGCGCAAAGCTACGAGGGGCATATCAACCAATTGCCCCCTGCCGACCAAGCGCTCTGCCAATCGGTGGGTGGCGATCCAAACATCTTCTACTACCACTCGCGCTGGCAACTGGCTGAAGACGAAGCGCTGGTGATTCATCTCGACCGTATCCCGGACTGTGAGTACTGGAACATCCAGGTCAACAACTACTGGATGGAGTCGCTGGACTATCGCTACTACCGAATTTCACTCAATCAACACTCCGCCAAGCCAAATCCAGACGGCAGCGTAACCCTGGTGATCGCTCATCGTGATCCGGGCACCTCAAATTGGCTGGAAACCGCAGGCCATGACGACGGCACGTTGTGCTTTCGCTGGATAGGCTCAAAAGAACAGGTTCACCCCAGAACGCACGTGGTGAAGCTCAACGAATTGCCACTAGGACTCTAGAACATGACCACTACCCCCCCGCTTGACGCCGAGGCCCTGCTCGCCGAGGCGATGAATCGCAATAACGGCCTGAATGATTTCGGCGACCCGAGTTTTCGTGAAGGTCTGGACGTGCTGCTGGCCTCGATTAAAAAAGACGGCCAGCTGTCCACTATCGGCAGCCAGATGTTCGCCGAACGCCTGGTCGAAAGCCTGGGCTCGCGTCTGGTGCTGGAAAACTATGTGCAGCGACACCCTGAGATTCTGAATGAGTCGATTGCAGATCCAGTGGTCATCGTCGGTCTGCCGCGCACCGGCACCACCATGCTGCATCGGGTTCTGGCCCGGGATCCGCGCTTTTACACGCCAGCCTGGTGGGAAGTCCGCTATCCGGCACCACTGGCCACCGCCGAGGCCGGCAAACCGGACCCGCGGATTGCCCTGGGCAAGGCTGAGGTCAAAATGATGATCGAGGCCATGCCGGAATTGCTGACCATGCATCCATTGGATGCCGAGTTGTGCGATGAAGAAGTCGTGCTGATGGAGCACTCGTTCCTGAGTGCCATGTACGCCTATGCCAATGTCCCCGACTACACCGATTGGCTCGGTCGTCAGGATCAAACCCCAGCCTATGTGTACTTGAAAAAACAGCTGCAATTCTTGCAATGGCAAAAGCGTCAACGCGGGGTAGTGGCACAACGCTGGGTCATGAAGGCACCGCACCACACTCACGCCATGGACACGCTGTTCAAGGTATTCCCGGGTGTGAAAGTCATTCAGACGCACCGTGATCCGCTGGAAACCATTCCTTCGATGAGCAGCTTCGCTTACACCATCTGGGGCGTGTACAGCGACAAGGCCGACCCGAAAAAAGCAGCAAGCATCTGGTCGGCTAAATTCGCCAAAGGTCTGCATGATGCCCTTTCCGTGCGCGATAACCAGCCCAAGGACCGCTTTCTCGATGTCTGGTATCTGGACGCCGTCGCGCGCCCGCTGGAAGTCATCAAGCTTATCTATCCGTTCATCGGTGTCGAGCTGACGCCAGAAGTCGAGCAACTGATGCAGCAATGGTTGTCCTCCAGCAGCCGGGATAAACGGGCCGCACATGAGTACTCCCTGGAGAAAATGGGGTTGACCAAGGAACAGCTCGAACATGACTTCGCCGCCTACCGCGCGCGCCACATCCTCCCGCGCCTGGAGAAGAGCGCGTAACCATCGTCAAGGATTGCCAACATGATTCTGCAGAACAAAGTTGTAGTCATTTCAGGGATAGGTCCAGGTCTTGGCGTAAAACTGGCCATAGAGGCTGCTCGTGCAGGCGCGTGCGGCGTGGTATTGGCAGCGCGTGGTATCGCCAAACTCGATGATGCTCAAGCCCGCATCGAAGCGTTGCAACTGCCTTGTGAAGTACTCAAAGTGCCGACCGATATTCTCGATCCCAACCAATGTCGCCACCTTGTAGAACAGACGGTGGCGCGCTTTGGACGGCTGGATTGCCTGATCAACAGCGCCTACAACCCCGGGAATGTGATGGGTAACTTGCAAGACGGCGGCACTGAAGGCTGGCAAGAGATTTTCCAGACCAATGTCTTCGGTACGATGAACCTGGCGCTGGAGGCTGCCAAGCAGATGAAACTCCAGGGTGGCGGTGCGATGGTCATGATCAACTCAATGGTGACCCGCAAACCTCTTATTGGTCAGGGTGGCTACGCCGCGTCGAAAGGGGCATTGGCTACCGCGGTGAAATACCTGGCCCAGGAATATGCGCCGTTCGGTGTGCGGGTCAACACTGCGGCCATGGGCTGGATGTGGGGCACACCGGTTGAACAGTACATGCAGCACGTCGAGCAAGAACAAGGCATCAGCGTGCAAGAGCAGATTTCTGCGGCATCGCTCAATATTCCCATGGGGCATATCCCGACCGACGATGACTGCGCCAAGGGTGCGCTGTTTTTGGTATCCGATTACGCCAAGGCCGTCACTGGCGCCTGGCTCGACATCAATGGCGGCGAGTTCATGGCGCCCTGAATCACTGGAGTTGAACGCATGAGTAAGGCTGAAAATATTGTCACATCCGTGGTAGTCGAGATCGACGCGCCAGCCGAACTGGTCTGGGAGATTCTGGTGGATCTGCAGCAATACCACCTATGGAACCCCTTCACCGTTGCGGTCGAGTCAAGCTTGCAACTGGGCGCTCCGGTCAATCTCTACATCCCGGACCCTGCCAAACCCGGGGCGCGTTTTTGCGTGGTGGAGCACCTGGTTGCGTACGAGCCCAACCAATTGCTGTCCTGGGAGCAACGACCGACTGCGGACTCCAAGGATGCTGCCCGTCGCGACCAGTACATCGAAAGCCTGGGCGCCGAACGTTGCCGGTATTTCACCACCGACATTTTCCTGGGGCTCAATGCTGACAACATCATGCAGACCTTCGGGCCTTGGGTGAAACAGAATTTCGATGCCGTGGCCAATGGCCTGAAACAGCACGCCGAAGCACTGCATGCCGCCGGCAAATCGGATAACCGTTGAGGATTTTCGGATGAGTGTGATTTATGCCTTCAATGGTGATGCAGATGGGCTCTGTGCGCTCCAGCAATTGCGCCTTGCCGATCCGCAGGAAGCGCAACTGATAACGGGGGTCAAACGCGACATCAAACTGCTGGAGCGAGTCCAGGCCGGCGTCGGTGACGAGGTGATTGCATTAGACATTTCCCTGGATACCAATCGTGCAGGTCTGACCAGGCTGCTCGACAACGGTGCTCGCGTTCGGTACTTCGATCACCACTTCGCGGGTGAACAACCAGACCATGAACGTTTTACATCACACATCGACACAGCGGGCGACGTATGCACCAGCATTTTGGTCGACCGTCATCTGGAAGGCACTTATCGCGCATGGGCCATCACGGCTGCATTCGGTGATAGCCTGCCAAAGGTAGCCAACGCAATGGCGATTACGGCCGGCTTCGACGCCTCCGCTCGAGCAACCCTGAAAAAGCTAGGCATCTACCTGAACTACAACGCCTACGGCGAGAGCATCGAAGACTTGCACTTCGATCCTGCATTGCTGGCTCAAGAGATGCGCCCCTATAGTGATCCACTTGATTTCGTCCACAACTCAAAGGCATTTGCAGCATTAAGCGCCGGTTATGAGGCCGATATGGAGCAAGCCCGTCAGCTGCAGCCAGTGCGGCAGGGGCCGACGACGTCGATTGTCATGCTACCGGACGCAGCCTGGGCTCGTCGGGCAATTGGCGTGTTGGCCAACGAGCTGATGCTGGCTCAACCTGGGCACGCCATCGCCATTCTGTCGCCAAAATCCAAAGGCGGTTTCACTGTTAGCGTCCGGGTACCCGCCAATAGCAACCTGGGTGCTGATGAGTTCTGTAGAGAGTTCCCCACGGGTGGAGGTCGACGCGGGGCGGCCGGCATCAACGATTTACCACACGTTGAGTTCGATCGCTTTGCCGACCTTTTCCAAACACGCTTCACGGCCTCTTGAGAGGCCGTTTTTCTATCGACTGATCCGGCTCAATCGTTGTTGGGTGTAATACTGCCCAACAGCAGACGCACCAGAGCTGTTTGACGGGTAACCCCAGTCTTGGAAAAAATCGAGCGTAGATGCGCTCGCGCCGTGTTCTTGCGAATATTGAGATCATCCGCTGCCTCTTCCAGCGTCATACCATCAGCCAGCAACAACGCCAGAGCCGCTTCGGCCGGGGTCAATTCGAACAGCGACTGAATCACGTCCGGCGAAGCCTGGGATTTGTGCTCTGGATCGCGTAAAAACACCATAACCGCTGGCCGATGTCGTCCTTCCGACCACTCGCTCAGAGGTACCGAGCGTATTGCCACGCCATATTTGGCCAATCCCGATGGTCGAGTGATCGACATCGCTTGCGGAAGATTGGTGGCGTTTTCCAGTGCCTGCCGGATAAATTGTTGAAGAGCGCGATTTTCAGTCGAATACTTGGCCTCCAGCGTCCCGTTCGACATGTGGATACCGTCATGCGCCCGAAGAATTTCATCGGCCACTTTGTTGGTTTTCATGATGGTTCCGGTCTCATCGAACACCACAGTACCCAGCATCATGCGATCCACAGCACCGGCATACAGGCGGCGTTCCGACTCAATATGATCCAGTCGGGAGTGAAGCTCAATGGAGCGTTTCAGATGTGGCAACAGAGCCTCGCACACCGCACGATCCCGATCGGAAAACGGCTGCGACGCATGGCTGCGACAGACACGGAAACGGCACTCGGAACCATCTTTGGTATAGATATCGAACCCCAACAGATAACGTATATCGTAGGGCTCGACAAACTGCTTATAGAAGTCGCTGGTATGCCAATCGCCGGCACCGATCATTTCCTCCACCGTCAGGACCTTGTCTGGCGGTAAGCCTACAAAGGGATCAAGCGTAAAAGCGGTACGGCTGGAAAATTTGCCTTGCTCCATGAACGGGCCTTTGGGGCCGGCATTGATAATCAACGCATCATTTCTTTCCGAGGCAGGACGCAAGATCAATGTGACCCAATTTGCGTCCAGAAGATCGCGCAAAAAATTGAGTGAACTCGCCCAAGGCAAGGTCTCCAGGGGACCTTCATAAATTAGCGAAATTAGCTCATTGAACTTTGCCGGGGCCATACGGCTGCGTGAAAAAACGTCTAGGCTGGCAGCCCCATCTTGTTGTTCGCTCATGTCGGCAGGTTCACAGGTGGGATGACTAACATCGCTGCGCGATACAGGTTCAGGCCAAACGAGTCTCATGCTTTTCTCCCGCTTATTTTTATTGTGGAGCTCAACACTTCCGGTGATGACGCAACGTCAAGATTTATTTCTTACGATCCTACCTCATCAAATCCTACAAAGTCTGCGGAATGCTAATTGAAATTTAGGCGTCCTGTGCGGTGGGGCAATCGTTCATTTGGACGATGTCGGTGCTCATCCGCCTAAATCGCTAGAAAACCGGCAAAGAACTCGCCGGCTAGTCTCATCGGACGATGAAATCCAGAGGGGGGACTCCGTAGGCTAGGGTCATCACCGCTGGAGTTAGTACCCATGAAGCTCAATGCCCTCTTACTACCCGTCGCAAACCTGGAATCAACCTTGTGCCTGCTTCAGGACGTCCTGGGCCTGACGCTGAAATTTCGTGATGCAAACCGCTACGCTGCGTTCGAATCTGCCCCTTTGAGTCTCACTCTTGCCAGCGACGCCGAACGCATCATTGATAAACCAGCGTTGGTCATCCAGGTCGAGCGAGATATCGAGGTTGTCGTTGATCGCCTGATTGCAGCCGACATCCTGGTCGTGCGCCCGATCGAGAAAGGCCCCCATGAGTGGCGCGCCGTCCTCGAACCGCTCAATAGCGCCTTTCAGTTGGTCATCACGCAAAAACTGGCCAATTGAACCGAGACCTCCTCCGCGCCCATCACTTTTGACAAAAACAAGATCCGTGAGGCCCACCATGAACGCTAAAACCCAGTTCGATCCCCGCGAATTTCGCAACGCTCTAGGCACCTTCACCACCGGCGTCACCATCATTACCGCCAGCGCGCCGGATGGCACCCCGGTCGGCATCACCGCCAATAGCTTCAATTCAGTCTCACTCGATCCACCGATGGTGCTGTGGAGTCTGGCCAAGAGTTCTCGCAATCTGGAGGCTTTCGAAGCCAGCGAATTCTGGGCTGTGCACATTCTCTCGGCCGAACAGGAAGCCCTGTCGAACCGTTTCGCCAAAAGTGGTGAAGACAAGTTCAGCGGCGTCGATATAGACCTCGGACTCGGCGGCGTGCCTCTGCTTAACGGCTGTTGCACCCGCATGCAGTGCAAGACTTCCTTTATGTATGAAGGCGGCGATCACATTATTTTCGTCGGTGAAGTGATTGAGTTCGACCACCAACCTGTTGCGCCATTGGTGTTTCAGGCAGGGAAATACGCCGTCGCCACCCGTAAAAGCGCAACCTTGTCGATGGCGCCCGGAGCCGATGTGGACTCAAGCTTCAGCGAGGATTTCATTGGCTACCTGCTCGCACGTGCACACTTCCAGTTCTACAGCCAGATCCGTCAACACGCGCTGAGTTATGGCCTGAACGACACCGAGTACTTTTTCCTGAGTGTGCTCAGCGTGAAAGACGGGCGAAGCCTGGAAAAACTCAACAGTCTGTTCTCGTACACCGGCTTCGAGGCCAACGAGCAAGTTTTGCAAGGCCTGCGCGACAAGGGCTTCGTGCGACTCGATGGCACTACCTGCTACCTCACAGAAGTAGGCCGCGACTCAACCTTGCGCATTATCGCTGCGGCCAAGGCTCTGGAGGCGGACGTACTCGACCGCTTCGGCTATTGGGAAACCGTCTCACTGAAAAACCTGCTCAAACAGCTGATTATTCAAACCGACCCAGGCCTTGCCCACCCTTGGGATGACGGTACTGAAGTTAAATAACTTCAAGAAATGGATGCCTTGAATGCACCTTTTTTTCAAGCTGACGGCGCCTCGGCGCCGGGCTGTCGCCGGCCTACTGCTGCCGTTCGCTGGCATGGCGCTTGCCGAAATACCCGCGAACGACCAATGGCCTCATTACGGTCGAACGCAGTCTGGTACACGCTTTGTGCCGGCCACACAGATCGGACCGCAAAACGTGCAAAATCTGCAAGTCGCCTGGACGTACCGTACCGGCGACCTGGCAACGCAGGACGCCAAGAACTTACCGGCATTTGAAGCCACACCGCTGAAAGTCGATGACAGTCTGTATTTTTGCACACCGCACAACACCATCATCGCCCTTGATGCCGACAGCGGCAAAGAGCGCTGGCGGTTCGACCCGCAGAGCAATACCTCAGGACATTATCTAGTGACCTGCCGAGGCGTGGCTTACCACGCCGATGCTCCCGACAATCGCGCCAATGATTCTCCTTTGGCCTGTCCGAAGCGAATTCTGGCGGCCACGCTGGATGGACGATTGCTGGCGCTGAATGCCCAAACCGGTAAACCTTGCACCCATTTCGGCGTCAATGGCACCGTGTCACTACTTGAACACCTAGGTAGCGTCAAGCCAGGTTTTTATAGCGTCACCTCTCCCCCCACCGTAGTGGGGGACAGCGTGATGGTCGGCGGTCTGGTGCTTGATAACCAGTCAACCGATGTACCGAGCGGAGTGGTCCGGGCTTTTGATGTCCGTACAGGCAAGCCGCTCTGGTCTTGGGACTCTGGCGCCATCGAGGCCGATCAGAGTGCAAATACATACACCCGAGGCTCGGCCAATGCCTGGTCGGTGTTCAGTGCAGACCCACAACTGGGTTTGGTCTACATCCCGACCGGCAACCGTTCGCCTGACTATTTCGGTGGAGAGCGCAGTCCGAGCGAAGAACGCTACAGCAGTTCGGTCGTCGCACTGGAAGTGAGCACTGGTAAGGTCCGCTGGGCGTTTCAGACCGTTCATCATGACTTGTGGGACTATGACGTGGCTTCCCAGCCGGTATTGACAGAGTTCAACGGGACTCCCGCACTCATCCAGAGCACCAAGACCGGCCAGCTGTTTGTCCTCGACCGTCGCACGGGTACCCCGCTCAGCAACGTGAGTGAGCGCCCGGTACCCGGCGGCCCTGCACCCGGCGACCAAGCTTCACCCACTCAGCCGTTCTCGAGCGACATGCCGTCCCTGCATCCCACCGTGCTGACGGAAGAGGATATCTGGGGGTTGACACCCATCGACCGCCATTTGTGCCTGCGCGAGTTCCGTCGCTACCGCCACGAAGGCATCTTCACTCCGCCATCATTGCAAGGTACCGTGAATTACCCCAGCAACCTGGGCGCCAGCAGTTGGGGCAGCGTTGCAGTGGACGAGCAGCGTCAGATCCTGATCGCCAACACCAACCGAATCGCCTCCATCGTCAAGCTCATCCCCCGCGACGAGTCCGATCGACAGGAAAAAGCCGGTGTGGCCCAGTACAACCCGTCATACGGCACACCGTACGCAGTGCAGAACACTCCTTTCCTTTCTGCGTTAGGCATCCCTTGCACGCCACCACCGTGGGGGGTGTTGACGGCCATTGATCTGAAAACCAAACAACGGCTGTGGGAGATCCCCCTGGGCACGACCCAAGACAACGCCCCGCTCGGTATAGCCCTCAAACTAGGAATGCCGAATCAGGGCGGGTCGATAGTCACGGCCAGCGGCCTGGTTTTCATTGGTGCAACCACCGACAACTATTTGCGTGCCTTTGAGACTAAAACAGGCAAAGAACTCTGGAAGGCCCGCCTTCCCGCGGGTGGCCAGGCCACGCCGATGAGCTACGTCTCATCACATGATGGACGCCAGTACGTGATCATTGCCGCTGGCGGGCATGCCCATATGGGAACCACTTTGGGCGATTACATAATCGCCTACGCGCTACCAAAACCAGAACCTTCGAGCGAGTAGTCCATTTGGACGATTCCAGGACAAACGCGCCCACGTAGCCTGTAGATGGAGCAATTTCCAATCGATACAGGATAGACCGGGCGCTCCACCAAAAACCTTCACGATTGCGTTTGCAGACTGGAGTCAGCATGAAAACAAAAATAAGAATTGAGAACATGTTCGTCGTTTTGCTATCGATCACTGCAGTGGCGATGACGTTGACGGTCCTCGAATCGCGGATAAACCCTCACCCCAACAACTACGCGATGTGCAATTACACCGCCCCAGGCCCAGGTCAGCTCTGTGTTGCGCCCTCACAAATCAATTTGACAAGTATTTTTCGTTGATCGTCTGGCATTGAATGAATCACAAGTTCTGGCTCGATACGATCCATCATCCAGCAAATGCCCTTTCACATAATGAAGGGGCACCTGCCCAATAACACAACAGCTCCAGCCCGTTGATGTCTTTCAATCCAATAAACAGGCAGTGCAATCGGCATCGACCTGCTTATTGATCCGCGCTTGGCCTCCCGCATTTCTCAGCGATCTCGACTGTCATCCATATGGATAGAAGGCCTATTCGACAGCAACGGCGAGAGTGGGCCGCCCAGCGGGGTGTCCCGTCCTGCCGTTGGCTGATAATCCCACCAACATAATCCCGGCTTCAAAGTCCCGACGGATCAGTTTGAGCGCTCGCCTATCTTCGACGTCACGCTCCATATAGGCCATCAAGAGGTAGTGACTTACCCGATCAATGAACCTCTACAGATTAAGCTCCCAGGCACCAACGGTGACCCGCCACCACGTGGGCGCGGGTCTTTTTCGATAGATCGATGAACGCTTCTGCCCAGACGAAAACCATAGTTGTAGTCCGAGAACAGAGCATCGAAGATCGGCGTGAGCTGTTGCAGCAGTGCCTGGTGAATCAGACGAACCAAGACGTTGGGAGCGCCTAAATGTCAGCTTCCGCCTTTGGGTTTTAGAATTCGACAGCGCGTACACCTTGCCGATGGTACTCGCCAGCCAGGTAGTCGAGCCTTGAGGATCGACCAGTACTGTTTCGTAGGCCGCCAACTCGACGTCATGCCATCGGCACCCGGCGTCTCTTGTTGCTGACTACGCTCTGATAGCGGACTTTCACCCCAAGTCACCAGCGCGGCCACCACAGCCAAGCTGGTAGTACTTGCGCGCAATACTTGACGCACAAGCAAAAAAAGGCTCCCCATTAGCTGGAGAGCCTTATCTGTTACCACTGGACAACCTCTGGTGTTTTAGCGCCCTGCCCCGCGCAACATATCAGGAGAGAATTGCTCTTCCTTGAGGCTGCCGTCATCCACCAACGTGACAGGTTTCTGCTCGGTCGTCAGGCGATCGGCAATATAAGATCCCGATACCAGGTCGTGATACACAGCCACATGCGGCCAAACGGTTTGAGCATCAAAGGCATACACCGTGTGGTTCATAACTGTGCGCCAGAATTGCCCTCGGGCATCGTAGTTGTCACCCATCAGTGGCAACCAGGTATCTTCATCGATGTACATGACTCGCTTGGGATACAGATGTCGGAAACCAGGTTTTAGCTCGGCTTCAACGACCCAGACCCGATGCAATTCGAATCGCGTGTACTCCGGACTGATATGCCCTTTGTTCTTCAGCAAGTCCGCATATTTGAGTTTCGGGTCGAGCAATTTATACGTGTTGTAAGGAACATAGATCTCGCGCTTGCCGACCAGCTTCCAATTGTAACGTTCGGGAGAACCATTGAAGATCTGTCCCTCGTCCAATGTGGTGTATCCCCCGGGGCCGGGCTGGTCGAATCCGTAGTTAGGCAACTGGCGGACACGGCGAGTGCCCGGGCTGTACTGCCAAACATCAAGAAAATCCGATTTGTAGTTATAGGGAACCCGGGCATACGTAAGGGTTCCTTTGTCGCGCTGAGGCACGAGCTTCTCGCCATAACTCCAGGCCGCTGATCCCGTCGTTTCCACTCGATTCTTGGGGTCGGCCTTGCTGAGTACGATTTTGTGAAACTCACGCGCCCAGGAAATTCCGCCACTCGGGTTCACAACCGCCGTATCGAATGTTCCCACCTCTCGAGGAGACGCCGCGGGCACCGTCATGTTCCATACCAGTTCCAGGCCGCTTTTTGGAATAGGAAATGGAGAACTGCCATTAGTTGCCTTTATACCCAACCCGTCGTCAACAAGTTCGGCCGTAACAGCATTCTTTTTCGAGACATCACAAATCCATTGCGGATAAGCCCAGTCTCTATGCGTTTTATAGACAGGGAGATTGAAGGTGTCCGGGTATTTTTTTAGCAGCGCTTTTTGACCATCGGTCAATTTGGCCGCGTACTGCTCCATGTTGCTGGCTGTGATGACATAAAGCGGTTTTTCATCCGCATAAGGGTCGGTGTAGGGTGTGCCAGTCCCTGCATAAGCAAGGCCTGAAGGTTTGCCAAGCCACTTGCCTGAGTACTCAGGAATCGTACCCTCAGCGTTTCCGGCCTTCTCAGCACCCTGGCAGGTCAGTTGATTGCCTAGCTTGGCTGCCTCTTCAGCAGAGACCTTGGCCCACGCTGGTACGCTGACAAGACAGGTCATCGTCAGGGTACAAGCGGCTGCACCTGCATAGTATTTACTGAACATTTTTATACCCTCTTATACCGTTCAGAAACTGTATTTTGCGTTAAGCGTGACAAAGTCCCGATCAGCCAGCTGACTCGGATCATTGACATCACCGAAGAACATATTGTATTTAACGCCGATTTCTAGATTATCCAGATAAATCAAACTGGAGCCGACACTTAGACGTTTGTCACCCTCATTAAGAAGACCACTGCTTTGTATGACTCCGCTGCCTTTCACCCCTTGGTTCCAAGCTATCGGAACGGTCATGTCCCAACCGTCGAAGACACCCAGATATCGGTTGATATAGGCAAACGAATAACCCCAACCTGTACGAGTAGAAGACGCAAGGCTAGTATTTTTGGTACTCGCCCCATACGGATTACTATCAAGATCAAGCAATTTCTGGCTTATAACTTCCGCCAGCACGATCACTTGATCAGACATAAAGTTAGGTCCGAACGATCCATATATATTGGCTTGTGCTTGCACCGCATCACCGCGGACTTGTTGCGGCAAACCAGCTGTATTTACTTGAACTGGTAACCCTTGATAGTAGCCGACCTCCCCGCCCAGACTGTAATCCCCCAAGCGCGTGGAAATACTCATGGCGGTGGCTTTGATATCTTCAAAGTATTTCACATGGTATGAGCTGCCAGAAGGATCGAAAACGACAGAAGGTGTTTTGGCGTGGTAGTTAATATGATAGAGGCCAAGTTCCGTCGAAGGTGTCACTCGATACCGAGTGCCAATGCCCCACTGGCCGGAATCACGTGCATCATCCGTTGACGTGCGCGGAATGGCGACACCGGGCGCGAAAAACAGCTTCTCCGAACCCGGACCAATGACATCGGTGGAGAACAGATAGTCGCCCGTCGGCGACAACTCTGTCGGACGGAAACGGAACTGCGAATACCCCACCAGAGACCAGTCCTGAGTGATATTCCACTGACTGGAGAGAGCCTCTGCACCTAGCAGAACATCCTTGGTTTCAACCCCCGGGATGTTACTCTTTGAGGCATCTGCGCCGTTCTGTCCGCCCGAGATGCCCGGGAAAAACACGTTTTCACCCCAAGCAACCAAATGTTTGCCCAGTTTCGCACTGAGTTTACTTTCGCCCCCCAGGTCCCAGGCCCCATAAGTATAAGCATCAAGCATGACGGTGCGGCTGCCGTCCCACTTGCGAGTCTCTGAACTGAACTCGTCGGCGTCGCCATCATGGTTCAACGTGCTTTGCGACTTATTATCAGTTGATCCTTTATAGACTGCGTCATAGAAAGTACTACCACGCAAGAACAACCCATAATTGTCCTTATGCAGATCGGACTCGATCAATAAACTTAGGCGATTGGTGGTCAGACTTCCTCGATCGAAATTTCGATCGGAATCGTCTGCGTTAAGCTGATTAAGAATTCTCCTGGACTGTTTCTCCGCGCGAACTCCGATACCGTAGTTGGCCGTCAGCGTGTAATCCATGCTCGCGCCATTGTCAAAATTGATTGTTTCACCCGCAAAACAGCTAATATTTGGCAAGGCCAGAGTAACGAATGCTGCCGACATCGGCACCCGGGCCAGTTTGCCGAGAACCCTTGGTGAAATCTTCATTTTGCTGCGTCCTCTTATTGTTGTTGATCGCAACGCGCGGTATCTACCTACTGCGAGTAGTCCCTCCTACTCTCCAGTAACCTAAGTTTTGACGCTCTCTCGAGCATCGTCTATTTGGACTACTCCTGAAAAGTAAAAAAACGTTCGATCGGCTAGTCCATATGGACGAGGTATAACAGAGCAATAACCGACAATTTAATAATGGGATAATATTAACTTGGCTGATGCTATTGCAGGCGCGCTAACGAAGTTCATAACTTTAGAATAATAAGGAACATACAGATGCTACGTGTTGCCTCTCGCGCCTGCGCCAACCTGGCTGTAGGTAAAAAGCTGATTCTTGGATTTGGTATGGTGCTTGGATTGACGTTAACCGTCGCCATCACCGGTTTATATGCAGTCAACGCTATCATTCAGAGGCACACACGGGCGGTGTTGCTTACTCAAGTCAATACCCAAATTTTGCAAACACGCCAAGCTGAAAAAGACTTCGCTCTGACTCGGAATGCGGAATCGGTGCGGGAGGTAAACGCTCGCCTTGACAAGGCGACCCTTCACATCAACAACCTGAACGCAGCGGGTCCAGCGGATCCGAATCTAAAAAAAATGACGGATGCTGTTGTCATTTACCGGCAACAATTCCAAGACTACGTTGAGCAAGTGGCCAAGGCTCAAACGGCGCGTAACGTCATATCAGAAGATGCCTATGATGCACGCCGGCAGTTCGAAGTCATTGAACAAGACATGTATAACGCCGCCCGCGACGAAAAATTGGCCAAAGACATGCTGCGTGGCGGTGACCCTCTGTCTTTGGCCGAGAGTGCCTCAAAATTGAGCAAGTACATGCTCGACCTGCGCAGCAATGAAAGCCTCTATATCATCGATGGGACACAAGAGGCCTTGGACACCTGGGGACAGGTCAACGATGAGCTTCAAGCTCAAGCACGTAACCTCTCGGTATGGCTGGGTGAGGAGCAGATGCACGCACTCAACGGCGCTCTGGAAGCGCTGTTTCGCTATCAGCAAACCTTCGAGAACTACCGTCAGGCACGTCTGGATAGCAAGGCCATAGAAGCCAGGCTGATTGAACGGGCACAGACGGTCACAGCGCTGAGCGAAGAGGCTGTGGCAACAGAAGAACAAGCCATGCGTAGCGATAGCCAGCAAGTCTTTGTATTACTTGGCGCAATGACGGCCTTTGCAATTGCGCTAGGTATCTGCGCCACGGTGATCATTTCCAGGCTGATTGTGACTCCCCTATTGCAAACGGTCGCGTTCGCCCAGAAAGTCGCCGCGGGCGATCTGCGACACAACCTTAAAGTTGAGCGTACCGATGAACTTGGACAGCTGTTGACGGCCATGCAAGACATGATGCTCAGCCTAAGGCATCTGATCGGGAAAATCGGTACAGGCGTAGGTCAGATCGCCAGTGCATCCGAAGCGCTTTCAAGCATCACCGCGCAGACACGTGAGGGGGTGTTGATCCAGAAAACCGAAACCGAGCACGCCGCCGCAGCCATCCAGCAGATGAGCATCACCGTTCAAGAGGTCGCCAGCAACGCCGAAAACGCCTCTCGAGCGGCCCATGAGGCCGATGAAGAGGCGCGTCAGGGTGATCGGGTCGTGCGCGAAGCCGTCGCACATATTGATCATTTGTCCACAGGAATCGAACACTCCGCTCAGGCCGTCCAGGAGCTGCACCAGGAAAGCGCCCGGATCAATACAGTGCTGGAAGTCATCCGAAGTGTTGCCGAACAAACCAACCTGCTGGCGTTGAATGCCGCGATTGAAGCCGCCCGGGCCGGCGATCAGGGCCGAGGATTTGCGGTGGTGGCGGACGAGGTTCGCGCGCTGGCCAGGCGCACCCAGAGCTCGACGCAAGAGATCGAAATATTGATCACCACTCTGCAGCGGATGGCGCAGCAGGCAGTCGTGGAAATGGAAAGCAGCCGCAAACTGACGCAAAGCACCGTCAACCTCGCCGATCAGGCCAGCTCGGCCCTGGGACGCATTACCCAGTCGGTCTCCATCATCAAACAGATGAATCAACAGATCGCGGCCTCAGGCGAGGAGCAAACCGCGGCTGCCGAATCTATCAGCACCTGCATGGTCCAGGTACGTGACATTGGGGAGAAAAGCGCGTCTACGAGCGAAAAGACCGCTCAATCGAGCGCTCATCTCGCAGGCTTGGGTGGGGAACTTCAAGAATTGCTGAAACAATTCCAAATCTGAGACCCGGCAGGCTTCCTGGGGTACCGTTGGCTTGGCGTATTACCCGTGCGAGACGTTACCCAACTAGGTACTACTGCGCTGCGCCAGCAATCAATTTCTGAGCCAGTTGCCAAGCGTGTTGGCGCAGTTCAGGGACCGCCGTCGCCTCCCAATAGTCGGCCTTCAGCATCGGGCCTACGTAGCTCAACCATGAAAGAGGTCGACCCTCTCGATCTTTCACCGCAAGACTGGAATCAACATGCAAACCCATTCCATCAGGATCGATACTGATCAGGTCATCTGCTTGCAACTGTTTGATCAACCGGTCATCGACACGTCGCAGGTCTGAGTTCGGCCCGGTGCAATTAATCAGTTGGGCCACCTTGATGTAGGTGAGCTCATTACTCCCGCGCAGCTGAATACCTATACGTAACCCATGTTCACATGATTCAAGCGTTTTGATACGTCCCGCCATAGGCTTGAGTCGACCCTCAGCCACAGCCGATTGAAATGCTTGAAAAGCGCCCGGAGCCACCCGATGACGATGGACGTCCCAATACGCCTGGGCATGACGAAGAAAACGTCTGCGCTCAATGACCGGAAGACGCGCCCACAGCGTTACCGTATGAGGGCGCAACATTACAAACACATCACGCCAATTGACGCCAGCCGCCTCCCCCAAACGAACCTGACGCCGAATCTCTTGCATATAGCAACGTACCGTCGCGGGTCCTTCAAGCATTCTCTGGACCAGCTCATCACTCGCTTGAGTATTCACCGGGCCCGCACGATGCGGCAGCGGCAACAGCCCTCGGCGTGACAACAAATAGATGGGCGCGTGAGGTGTTTGACGCTCAAGACTCAGGGCAACATCCATTGCCGTCAGACCGCTGCCCAACAAAAGCACGGGTTGATGGGCAACGTTTGATACCAGTCCCTCGGCAGCCCACGGATCGCGTTGATAACGACCAGCGTCCAGGTCCGTGTCGACTCCTTTGGGGTCAAGTGGCGCAAAGTGCCCGAATGCCAGGACCACATGCGCGGCTTCGATCAACCGACCATCGGCCAACTCGACCTGAGCCCCCTGCTGGCAGGGTCGTAACGCCAAGGCTTCTCCAGCCAGACAAGTCAATGTACTTCCCGAGCGACATTGCCCTTGGGCACTGTTCAGCAGCGCAGCCAGATAATCGCCGTAACGCTTGCGCGAGACGAAATCCGCAGCGCCGATCGAGGGATCATATGCCTGGCAGTAGCGCAGAAAATCTTGCGGATCATCGGCTAGCGCACTCATGTTTCCTGCCGGTACGTTTAACCGATGATGCGGGCTATTGGTTCCATAGGCGATACCCCTGGCCATGCCTGCAGTGCGGTTGACCATCACGATATGCAGGCCGACCGGACTCTGGCGCAGTAGTTGAACCGCCGTCGCCGTGCCGCTGAAACCCGCGCCAATGATCACGATAGTCTTCATGGAAGGGCTCCACGGTGGTGATCGAACATGATCGTTACAATGAATCGGGGCAACTGACTTGAGTCTTGCTCAGCGTCCCTGAGATTCTACGAACAGTCGACTGATACGGCAGGAATGGAGCTGCCAACGCCCGTCTACACGTCGATATTCGTCGTGGTAGTGGCCATAACCCTGCAGGAACCTCAGCGGCGAGTCCGACTCTTCAGACCAGTGCAAAACATCTTCCATCGCCCAGATACCAACCGCCGAATCCTGGCTGATTATCTCGATTTCAGGCATATGCCCATGGTGCATCGTGGTCACTCCGGCCAATGCCTCACGCAAAAACGCGATGATATTCGCTCGGCCCTCGGACAAGGCCTTGGGGTCGTGCTGGAGGCCGCTCGCATCGCGCATGTCGAAGCGTGCGTCTTGCGTAAACAAATCAGCGAGTGCCAACCAGTCCTGGCTATCAACACACCGGAAATAGCTGGCTTTCAGGCGCTTGATCAGCTCAATGGACAACAATTCGTCCAAGGTATCCACTATGTTCATCGCGGCTCCTCCGGATCGGCGTACACAGGCTTGGTGAAATCGTCGAGCAAGGCTTCTTTGATGATCAACGGGTTCACGTACTCGCGCCAGTACACGATCTTGTCGTCAACAAACCGGAAAATACTCAGATAGAAATTCGAATACGGTTTGTTGGTGGGATGGTAAAAAGTGTGGGAGCTGTATTCGGCGATCAGCGTATTGGGATCGAGCAAATCATGCATCGATTCGATCTCATACGCATAAGGGTCAAAAGGCGCCGTGCCCCGCTCGATCAGTGTACGTAATGCGCGATTACCAACCAGGCTCGAGGGCATGTTCGGCACCGGGCGATAAGGCCATTCCTGAAGCATATCCGGTGCAAGGCAAGCCTCGAACTCGTCAAATTCCTTTCGTCCAAGGTGACCCAGCATGCGTACAAACAACGCTTTATTTTTATCGCGAACGGCTTGATCGCTTGAAGGCGAGATGTTCATCGTTCAACTCCAAAATATTGGTAAAAAACTCAGAGCGCGCGGCCGACGGCGTTGCCCGTACGGATCGCTCCCTCGATATAACCCAGCTCCTGAGCATCGCCGATGCAGTGCACCTGAGCACACTCGGCTTCGAGGCTCCTGGACAATTTTTCTCCACTCGGTTTTGCGCCCAGCGCCATGATGACGGTATCGGCCTTACGTGATTGCACTTGCCCGGTGGCCGTTCGGTAGACCACCCGATCAGCCTTGATCTCAAGCAGATCGCTGGACGACAGAAGCGTTACTTTCAGCTTGCGAAGGGTGTCCATCAGGCGCCAGCGGCGAACCATCATCAGCTCTTTACCGAAGCTGACGCCTGGCTCGATAATTGTGACCTTGCGTCCACGCTCGGCGAGGAACTCGGCCAGTTCGACACCCACCAGCCCGCCGCCGTAAATCACCACATGTTTGCCAAGCGGTAGCCAGTACTCGCTCATATGGCTGATGGTTGCCGCGTTTTTGAGAAAGCCCAGGGTCCTGCCGGTAGTGATCAGCAAGCGAACGTACGCTGGCAGCTTGCGGGCGAGTTCAGGACCGTACTGGCCGGTCACCATGGAGCGCATTTCATCGCCGCTGAATACGTGGGGAAATTTGGATCCGGGTAAATCGATCAAGCTGCGCGTGGCGCCTGTCGCGACCACCACAGCATCCGGTCGCATCTGCCTGACCAACTCAGGGGTGACGGTGCAGTTCAAATGCACCGACACTTTGAGTTCGATCATCTGCCGGGCAAGGTACTCAATGAGTTTGCCGTTTTCCGGATAGACAATGGACGAGAAAAACACGGTTCCGCCAAGACGCTTGGAGGCCTCATACAGGTGTACGTCGTGACCTCGCAACGCTGCGACTCGCGCTACTTCCATGCCTGCCGGGCCGCCGCCAACCACCAGTATTCGCTTTGGCGCGCCCTCAAGGGGCATGATGGGTGCGGTATTTTCATAGCCGGTCTGCGCATTGACCGCGCAGCGCACATTGGTCCCCAGAAATATCTGGCTGATGCAGGTGTAGCAATAGATACAGGGGCGAACCAATTCTGGACGATTGATGGCGAGTTTATTCGGTAACTCAGGATCGGCCAGGAGCTTGCGCGCCATGGTGACAAAATCCAGCTTGCCTTCGCCGATCAACCGATCACCGACTTCCGGTTCGATGCGCCCGGGGCAAATCACGGGAATGTTGACCGCCGCCTTGATTGCCTCGGCATTTTTTAAGAAGTAGCCGGGAAAATGCGTGGCATGGCCTTCGGTGAAACTGATGCCCTTACTTTTATCTGCGTTCGCCGTCACATGGATCGCATCGGCGCCAGCCTGCTCTCCAAGCCGGGCTACCGAGATTGCATCTTCGAGGGTGATACCGTCATCCATCAGGAACTCTTGAGAATCGAGACGGAACCACACCGGATACTCTGCGCCCACGGTACTCTTGATCCGCTTGATGACCTCGATCAACAGCCGTGCGCGGTTTTCCAATGAGCCGCCCCAGCGGTCATCGCGCTTGTTACTCGTAGGAGACAAAAAACCGGACAGCAAGTAGCCATGCCCTGCGTGGATCTCGACACCATCCATACCCGCAGCCTTGGCTCGACGCGCGGCCTGGGCGAAACAGTCGATTACCCATTCCAGATCTTCTTCGGTGGCCACCTGATGGCTGATCACCACACCGGGTTTGAAAAAGGCCTCGAACATCTCCTTGTTTTCTTCCGGGGTTAAATCCACAGGCCAGTCAAACGCCTTATCTGTCGGAATCGACGGCACCAGCAACGGCAAACCGCGCAACGGCTCATTCACCGAAATGGCCCCGGCATGTTGCAGCTGCATGGCGATTTTTCCGCCATATGCATGCACCGCGTCGGCCACTGCCTTGAGCCCTGGAATGAAGTGGTCCTCGGAGATCGCCACCTGCATTTGATTACCCGAGCCGCGCGGCCAAGCCACACCCGTGGAGCCCATGATGACCATTGCTGCGCCGCCTTTGGCACGCGCTTCGTAATAACGCACGATGCGCTCGCCACAGAAGCCTTCAGGCTCTGCCAGGTTCGATCCCATCGGCGACATGATGATCCGGTTGCGCAGGGCCATGGATCCGATCGACCCTGGAGACATGAGATGGCTAAAGCCACTGGACATACTGATGGACTCCATTTTTTTATAATTCTGTTCGGCTATCGCGGATGGATGTCTGTTCAGGACATGGTCTGCCCGCCATCGATGGAGAAGTCGATACCGGTGACGTAGCGCGCTTCATCAGAGGCCAGGTAAGCGACAGCGGCAGCGATTTCCTCGGGCTCGGCAATGGCTGACAGCGGGTACAGCTTGGCCATCAATTTCTGATCGATATCTTCCGGGAACTGGATCGTGGTATGGATGTTGGTGTTCACCCCACCCGGACAAATCGCATTCGCCCGCACACCATCAGCGGCAAACTCGACAGCGATACTTGTGGTCAACGCAACCACGGCAGCCTTGGAGGCACAATAGGCTGCCAGATAAGCCTGGCCTTGTTTAGCCGAAGCCGAAGCCATATTGACGATATTGCCTTTACTGGCAATCAGGGCCGGAATTGCCGCCTGAGAAATGGCGAACACACTGTCCAGGTTGATAGTTAGCATCCGCCGCCATTGGGTGTCGGTCATCTGTGTGAAATGCCAACCCCCGGCAATGCCGGCAATGTTGCACAGCACATCGAGGCGACCGAAATGTGCCACCGCCAGTGCGACCATATCCCGGCAGCTTTGCATGTCGGTCGCGTCAAAGGTAAAGCAGGCGACCTCGGTCCCATGAGCTTCTCGCAGCTGTGCGGCGACAGACTCAAGGCCCGCTGAATTAATGTCTGCCAGCAGCAGTTTTGCGCCCTCTTGTGCCAGGCGCACTGCACTGGCACGACCAATACCGGAGGCTGCACCGGTCACCAGCGCTACTTTCCCGTTGAAACGTTGCATGTCTTGCTCCTCATTTTATTGTTATGGCCAGCTTGCAGCCCTGTATCCCTGACCCGTCCGGGCTGGATCAATCGATGACCGAATAACCACCGTCGACCACCAAGGTATGACCGGTGATGTAACTGGCCGAAGGCGAACAGAGGAACATGATCGGCTCAGCCATTTCCTGCGGCGTAGCCCAACGTCCCAAGGGAGTTTTGTCACTAACCACCTTGGCCCAATAAGGATTGTCCGCGTAGGTCGCTGTCATGCTGGTCGGCACCGAGCCTGCGGCAATCGCGTTGACCCGGATATTCTCCTTCGCCCAGGCCACCGCCAGGGTTTTCGTCAGTTGCACGACCCCGGCCTTCGCTGCGCCATAACCTGGCAGATGCGGACTGCCAAAATAGGACATCATCGAGGCGATATTGATGATGCTGGCGCCCCCTGCAAGCACGCTTTTGGTCAGCGTGTGACGCAACGCTGCGCTCAACTCGTAGACTGCATTCAGATTGACTTGAACGGCCTCGGCAAAATCAGCGTCGGGCATGATATGCCCTGCGTTATTGATCAGGATGTCGACAGACTTGACCGAACCTGCAAAGTCCGCAATTGAGCCTTTGTTATCCAGCTGCAGGCAGTGGTAATCAAGACCACTCAGATCCACGTCCGGATACTCATCAGGCGCCGCACGTTGACCGGTAACAGTAACCCTTGCACCGGCAGCCAGAAACGACCTGGCGGTTGCCAGACCGATGCCGCTGGTACCGCCGGTGACGATGACATTCAACTGACTAAAGTCGAAGACGATTCCGCTCATCCACAATTCTCCATCTGCGTGATCGACACTGCCCAAATAAGTCCGAAGACTTATCCGGGCAGCTTCAGGCTCGACGCACTCAGGTCAGGATGCCCATGGTGCGTAGGTGTTCGACAATACGCTCCGCCGCATCTTCGGGCGATAGCGAGGTGGTATCGATACGCAACTCAGGATTCTCGGGTGCTTCATACGGCGAGTCGATACCGGTGAAGTTCTTCAGATCGCCACGCCGTGCTTTTTTGTACAACCCTTTCGGATCACGCTCTTCGGCCACTCCCAACGGCGTGTCGACGAACACTTCACAGAACTCGCCTTCCTGCATCAGGCCGCGGGCCATATCACGTTCGGTACGGAACGGTGAGATGAACGAAACCAAGGTGATCAAACCGGCATCAAGCATCAGCTTCGAGACTTCGGCGACTCGACGGATATTCTCCACTCGATCCGCTTCGGTGAAACCAAGATCTTTGTTCAAACCGTGACGCACGTTGTCGCCGTCCAGCAGATACGTGTGGCGACCCAATGCATGCAGGCGTTTTTCCACGAAGTTGGCGATGGTCGACTTGCCGGCACCGGACAAGCCGGTAAACCAGACGACCGCGGGACGCTGCCCTTTAAGTTTCGCATGCGCGGCTTTGTTGACCTCGATGGCCTGCCAGTGAATATTCTGCGAACGGCGCAAGGCGAAGTGCAACATCCCCGCTGCGACCGTCGTGTTGCTGGCCCGATCGATGATGATGAAGCTACCCATGTCACGGTTTTCGGTGTAGGGGTCAAACGCCACGGCCTGATCCAGGCTGAGGTTGCACACACCGATTTCATTGAGTTCCAGGGTCTTGGCCGCCAAGTGTTCAAGGGTGTTTACATTGACCTTGTACTTGGGCGCGGCAATGGTCATGGTCACGGTCTTGGCGCCGATTTTCATCAGGTACTGACGCCCAGGCACCAATGCCTCATCACTCATCCAGACCAGATTGGCTTCAAACTGATCCGCTACCGATGCCGGTGCATCGACCGTAACAATGGCATCGCCACGGCTGATATCGACCTCATCCGCCAAGGTCAAGGTGATCGACTGTCCCGCTACAGCAACCGGTAGGTCACCGGTATAAGTGACGATACGTTTGACCGTACTCTCGCGCCCGGATGGCAGGACACGAACCCGGTCGCCCGGCTTGATCGCACCGCCGAGGATACGCCCCGAAAAACCACGGAAATCCAGGTTCGGACGGTTAACCCATTGCACGGGCATACGGAAAGGACCACGAATCAACAGATCATTGTCGATCTCGACGGTTTCCAGGTACTCCATCAGTGTCGGGCCGTCGTACCAAGGCGTATTAGGGCTCTTGTCGATGATGTTGTCGCCCTTGAGCGCCGACATCGGAATGGCCTGGAACTGTTCGATACCAATCTGCTGCGCGAATGTGCGGTACTCAGCGACGATCTCGTCGTATCGCGCTTTTGAATAATCGACCATGTCGAGTTTATTGATTGCCAGCACCACATGCCGGATACCGATCAGCGAAACCAGATAGCTGTGGCGACGGCTTTGAGTCAGCACACCACGGCGGGCGTCGATCAGGATGACCGCCACATCGGCGGTCGAAGCACCGGTCACCATGTTGCGGGTGTATTGCTCGTGACCCGGGGTATCGGCGACGATGAATTTGCGGCGGTCGGTGGAGAAAAACCGGTAAGCCACGTCAATGGTGATGCCCTGCTCGCGCTCGGCGGCCAAGCCGTCGACCAACAATGCGAAGTCCAGATCACCCCCTTGGGTACCGACTTTCTTGGAATCAGCTTCCAGTGCAGAAAGTTGGTCTTCAAACAGCATCTTCGATTCATAAAGCAACCGGCCGATCAGGGTACTTTTCCCGTCATCGACACTGCCGCAGGTAATGAAACGCAGCAAACTCTTGTGCTGGTGGGCGTGCAGATACTGTTCGATATCCTCGCCAATCAAATCGGAAACGTGTGCCATTAGAAGTACCCCTCTTGTTTTTTCTTCTCCATCGAGCCGCTTGAGTCATGGTCGATCATGCGACCCTGGCGCTCGGAGGTTTTAGCCAGGAGCATTTCCTGAATAATTTCCGGCAACGTCGAAGCAGTACTCTCGACAGCGCCGGTCAGGGGGTAGCAACCCAAGGTGCGGAAGCGCACACTTTTCATCATCGGCGTTTCGCCTGGAAGCAACGGCATGCGCTCGTCATCGACCATGATCAGCGTACCGTCGCGCTCGACAACAGGACGCTCTTTGGCGAAGTACAGCGGTACCAGCTCGATGTTTTCCAGATAGATGTATTGCCAGATATCCAGTTCGGTCCAGTTCGACAGAGGGAATACCCGAATGCTCTCGCCCTTGTTTTTGCGAGAGTTGTACAACCGCCAGAGCTCTGGTCGCTGCATTTTCGGATCCCAGCGATGCTGGGCCGAGCGGAACGAGAAGATGCGCTCCTTGGCGCGTGATTTCTCTTCATCGCGGCGTGCGCCACCGAACGCCGCATCAAAGCCGTACTTGTCCAGCGCCTGCTTGAGACCTTGGGTTTTCCAGATGTCGGTGTGCAGCGAAGAGCCGTGATCAAAAGGATTGATGTTCTTCTCCACCCCTTCCGGATTGATATGCACCAACAGGTCCATGCCCAGCCTTTGCGCGGTCTTGTCGCGGAACTCGATCATCTCGCGGAACTTCCACGTGGTGTCCACGTGAAGGAATTGGAACGGAGGTTTGGAAGGATAAAAAGCCTTCATTGCCAAATGCAGCATCACCGAACTGTCTTTGCCGATGGAGTACATCATCACCGGGTTTTCACTGTCCGATACCGCTTCACGCATGATATCGATGCTTTCGGCTTCGAGACGCTGCAAGTGAGTCAGTGTTGCGCTTGGGAGCACACGCGCTTGCGAATGCTCGGCCAATGGTTCTCTATTTTCGACGTTCATGCCCGAGCTCTCTCCTGGCTGATTTCTACTCACACCAATCCCCGTAACGACCGCTTGAGCGGCTCGTCGGCGACAGGCCTTTGAATTGAAATTACGGCAATGGAGCGCGTCATCCATCGTCCGTCCGGACTACTTTTGAGCGAGATTGCACCGGGTAGGCAGCGATAGGTTGAACGCTGTTTTGTTAGTCCAAGCGGACGATGGCCGAACAATACAAAAGGAGGATCTTCGACGCGCGCGGGAAGCGGATATGTCAACCGGCAAAGTACTCATCCACAGCACTGATCAATGAAGAGAGAAGCGATGAATATTCAGTTCAAGTCCAGAGGCTTATGCGTCCATGACCTCAATCGATCAGTGCGTTTCTATGAAGACGCCTTGGATTTCACGCCGCAACGCTCACCGCACACGCTGGACCTGGCCTGCCTTCCAGGAAGCGGCGAACTCCACAATGCGCGGGGTCGTCTTCAAAGCGTCCGCAACGCTCAAGGAGTCGATTTGACCCTGTTTGAACTCGAGAACCCACAATCCTCGGGCTCACTGGAACGACGCCCTAACAATCAATACGGCCTGACGCACCTGGCATTCTGGGTGGCCGATATTTCGCGCAGTGCTGAACGGATTGATGCAGCGGGAGGCAAGATCTACCCGCACACCCGTGCGTTTTTTTCCGAGGCGCAGGTCACCATGATGTATGCCATCGACCCGAACGGGATACGTATCGAACTCATGCATTGCCCCGAAGAAAATGACCGCTTCTCGCATTCAGGGATGTGTACTTCAGCGATAGAGCCTGCCCTCGACTTCTATTCGCAACTCAACTTTGCCGAAGCCGAACGTTTCGATTTGCAAAGCGAGTGGCTGGACACCATCAATGAACTGGACGACGTCCGGCTCAGTGCGCAGATGGTCCGAAACGCCCAAGGCGACACACTCGAGCTGCTTAAGATTGATCATCCACTTTGCGTCGGTGCACTGACTCGGGCGCCATTGAACAGTTACGGTTTTAACTTTCTGATGTTGTCCGCCACCGACCTTACCGCCGCCGCCCATGCTATCGAGGCAAACGGCGGTATCGTCCACTTTCGCGCACAGGACCAACGCGGTCTATACGGTTTGTCCTGCAGTGACCCGAACGGCGTACGCCTGGAAATACTCAGGCGTCAGCCGCACTCATCGTGATTCAGCCTGACGAAGACGGCACCTGGGCAGGCGCCGTTGACGACTCATCTGGCCGTTCACGCCGCAACAGGATGAGCAACGCAACAATCGTCAGCACTATGCCAATCCCCAATACCGCCGTATGACGTCCAAACCATGCGGCTAAAGGCGCCATGAGTAGGGGATTGAGGAAGCTGCCAAAGAATAGTGCGCTATACATGACGCCAACGGCTCGTCCTCGTTGGCTTTCACTGGCGCGGTCCAGCACCAGATTGACAAGATGCGGAGTCAGAATGCCTCCTCCCAGACCCGTCATGGCACATCCTAGACCTGCTACCCATGCACCACTGGACAAGCCCAACACCACATGCCCAATCGCAAGCGCAATAAGCCCGAAAAAAAACACGCGACGCCTGCCAAACCGACTCCGCAGAAATCCGTACCCGGTGGCTCCCAGCGTGTTGGCAAGCGCTGACATTGCAAGTACCAGTGCCAGGATCGTCGGCTTGGACACGCCACTGTCCGCCAGTAGAAACGAGGTTTGTGTGCTGCTGGTAAATACCGCGGCGTACAATGGGATGAAGCCCAGATACAGTGGGAACAGACTGCGGATCGAGCTCTTTTCCCTGGCTTTATAATCCATGGCGACGGGGGCTGGAGCGCGCTTGGGGATCACCAGCACGGACAACACCAGCAGTGGCACGCCGAGCAAGTAGAAGCTGAAGGGCAGTCTCCAGCCAGCCAGTTGGCCTAGATATCCGGCCAATAGCATCGACAGCAAGCCCATCAGCGCGCCGCACGCCGACTGATAGCCCACGACTCGATTGCGAGCCTGGGCATCGAAGCTTTCGCCAATCAATACCAGCGTGGACGTCCCCAATCCCGCCGCCGCCATCCCCAGAAAAAAGCGAGTCAGCAACAAGCTCCAGGCGCTGTCCAGATACAGACCTGCCGACCCGGTGAGCGCATAGATTCCGGCACAAGCAATCAGTAAAAATCTCGCCCCCAGCCGGTCGACCAACCAGCCGGTGAGCGGGCCGCCAACCATCAAGCCGATGCTCGGAACCATCATCACCAGCTGCGCCATCAATGCCGCCTCGCCAGGATCTCCACCCAGATAGTCGGCCAGCTCCGGCAGTACCGGACTGACGGCGGTGTACAACAATGCCATTGCCGGCGCACTGGCCAGCAATACAGGCATCGCCCAACGCAGATGCCCGGTTGAATGCGATTGGATCGTGGCGCTGGTCATTTCAGAGCCCCTCCCGTGCGCACATTGGCTTGACTCCAGATCGCAACCAACGAACCAAACCGCCCTTGCTCATCGAAACGGGCGATGTCCAGCGTATCGACCTCAAAGGGCGGCTCGATACGATCGCAGATGGCCGTAAAGGCACAGGCGGCGTGCTCATTATGAATGCGCACTTGCCCTTCAGGCTCGAAGCGGATGCGCCCACCGACTCCGTCGAAGCTGCGTTGAAAAAAATCGCGGATCGCAGCATGTCCACGATATTCGGTCCCTATTGGATCCTCCAATAATGCCTCTGGAGCAAACAACGAAACGACACCCTCGACGTCGCCTTCACTCAGACAAACAGCATAACGCTCGAACATCTGACGGATATGCTCGACGCTTGGAATAACCTTGGCCATGACTAGCTCCTGAGAATCACTGGATGATCTACCCCACCACCGAATATCCGCCATCGACCGGCAGCGTTTGCCCTGTGATGAATGCGGCAGCGGAGCTGGTCAGAAAGAGAACGGCACCGGCGATGTCCCCCGGCTGGGCGACTCGCTTGAGCGGCGTACGCTGCATGACCGGCTCAAGCGCTTGATCATTGGCGATGTGTTTTGCCGTCATGGGGGTCTCGGTCAGGCCCGCCGCTACTGCATTGACCCGGATCCCCTGCCCGGCCCAGGCGATGGCCAGTGTTTTGCTCAACTGCACCAGCCCTGCCTTGGCCGCGCCATAACCAGGGACGACAGGGTTGCCAAAGAACGATGTCATAGAGGCAATGCTGATCACGCTCGCGCCTCCCGGCAACGAACTCACTGCCAGCTTCGGCTGCACCGCCAGGGCCATGCGATAGAAGCTCGACAGATTGATCTGCAAGGCACGCTCGAAAGTATCGGGTTCGAACTCATTGCCACCATCACCGGACAGGGCCACCCCAGCGCAATGCACCAGGATGTCGAGTTGCGGCAAGGCACACGCGACGTTTTCTATTTGATCGTTATCAAGCGCATTGAGTGGTAGATAGCGGTAGCCGCTCAGATCCTGTGGATAGTCGGCCGCTGCCGTACGCGTTCCGGTCACATACACCTGCGCGCCTGCGCTGTGGTAAGCCGCAGAGATCACGGCACCGATACCACTGGTGCCACCTGTTACCAATACATGTCGACCACGATAATCGAAGGTCAAATCCGGCCAGTCGATACGATTCATCACTGAAGACGCTCCCATGATGAAAATGCCCCGGACTGGCCGGGGCATTCTCTGGTTAACTGTTCGGCGAGCAGTCTTAACGACCGGCGCGAGCAGCCGCCTCAGGCGTGAACATGGCTGGGGTCATCCCCCCCTCGTTGAGTTTTGGCGCACCACGGCCCATGGTCATGCGGTCGACCAGGTAAGCACCGGAGATCAGATCGTGATGCCCCACCACGCCGTAGAAGTAGCCCTGGATCTCATAGGCGTATACCCAGTTGGTCAGCACCGTACGCCAGAGTTGACCACGGCTGTCATACTCGTCAGCCAATACCCCCGACCAGGTATCCTCATTAATGTAAATCACGCGCTTGGCATATTGATGGCGGAAGCCGGGCTTGAGATTGCCCTCAAGCACCCAGACACGTTGCTTCTCGAAACGCATCCTGTCGGTGTTGATATGGCCCTTATTCTTCAATAGTTCATCCGTGGTCACATCGTCTTGGTGGATGCGATAACTGTTCCAGGGGATAAAGATTTCACGCTTGCCAGCGATCTTCCAGTCGTATCGCTCTGGCGAACCGTTGAACAAGTGATCGTCATCCACCGTACGGAAGCCACCTGGCCCTTGGGGCATATCAAAACCGAAAGAAGGTAACTGACGCACACGGCGGGTGCCGGGGTTGTATTGATAAGCATCCCGAGGGCGCTTGGCGTAGTTGAAGTAGTCGCCCGCCACCAACACCGAGCCTTTATCGCGCTGCGGAAGAATGGTTTTGACGAAGCACCAGGCGTTCACACCTCCGTAAGGTTGTTCAGCAGAATCAGTGCTTCTTCGAACAGTCGGTTCTCCTCGTGGGGACAGACAGCGCATGTCCACCTCACCCCATGCGGTGTTACCGTCCGGATAAACCACGGCTTGCTGCTGGACCGAGGACTCGGTCCAGGGTTGCAAAGAGGTGTTGTTGAAGTTCCAGAACAGTTCCAGCCCGGTCTTTGGAATCGGGAACGGAGGTGCTCCAGTGGTTGCGATGAACCCCTCGCCGTTGTCGACCATTTCTGCTTGCGTAGCGTTCTTTTCGGCTGTCGCACACACCCAATCCGGATAACGGAAATCACGATGACTGGCGTAGACCGGGATCTTGAAGGTATCCGGGTATTTTTTCAGCAGTGCTTGCTGGCCAGCAGTCAGGTTGTCCGCATACTGCGCCATATTCTGTGCAGTAATGGTGAACTGGGGTTTTTCATCTGCATACGGATCAGGCCAGTAATGGCCCGTCCCGGGGAACTTGAGTTGGGGTGGAACACCCAGCCACTTACCGGAAAAAGCTGGAATCGACCCATCGGCATTGCCTTGTTTCTCGGCCCCGATACACGTCAGGTCGCCCTTCAACTTGGCGGCTTCATCAGCGGACACTTTTGCCCAGGCCGGTTGCGCTAACGCAAAACTCAAACCAACAGCGACCACTGCAGTACGAAGAACATTAATCATCATCGTAAATCTCCTGTTCTTGTCTTGTTACAGGTCGTATTTGACGTTGAAGGAGACGAAGTCTCTATCGGCCAGAGGACGTTCCACCGGGTCTGGCGAACCGAGGAAAGCGTTGTACGTCAGCCCGACTTCAAGGTTGCTCAGGTATTTGAACTTGGCGCCGATGCTGGCGCGCGAATCACCATCGCCGCCAAATCCGAAGGTCCCCACTGAAGACTGATTGAACTGGTGACCGTAGCTGACCGGTACCGACATGTCCCAGCCACTGAAGACGTCGGGATACGTCATGGTCGCTGTCATCTGGCCCATCTGGGCGTTACGATCTCCCGCCAGTTTGCCTTGGTCTATGTCGTTGACGTGCAAGGCGCCGACTTCAGCCACCAGCGTGGTTTGCGGGGCAAGCCAGCTCGCGCCCCAGGTCCTGATGGTCGAGATCTGCGCTTGGCTGGCAGAACCACGAGAGACGCCAACGGTGGTGCTGGCGAGTGGCAAGCCATCCTTGTAACTGACCTCGCCCGACACCTGCCAATCACCAATACGGGTCGAGACACTGGCCCCTGTCAGATCAATGTCTTCAAAGTATTTGACGGTGTACGTACCTGCAGTCGGGTTAATCAGAACACTCGGCAGTCGGTCGTGGTAGCGCAGCCGATAAACACCCACTTGGGTGTTCGGTGTCAGCATATAACGCACACCAAGGCCCCACTGCCCGCTGTCACGCGCATCCTCGTCGCTGGTCCGCGCGAGCTTGCCCACGCTGGCCAGATCACCCTCAGAGAAACGAATGTATCGTGCACCGGCACCCACTACATCAGTGGTGGAGAAGTAATCACCCACAGGCGACAGTTCGTATGGGTGACTCTTGAACTGGTAATAGCTGAGCAACGTCCAGTCATTGAAGGAAAAGCTGCCGGCGATCTGGCTTTCCGGAAGCAGTATTTCCTTGATTTCGGTTCCTGGCACGTTGGCTTTGGTCGCATCCACCGGCCCCTGCACCGCGGAAATCCCGGAGATGAAGAGACTTTCACCCCACGCGACTACCTGATTACCGACTCGCAGATCGTAGAAGCTGCTATCACCTACAGCGCCCCCGGTATAGGCATAGGCATCAAGTAGACGAGTACGCGATCCGCTGCGATCCTCGGCCTGGGAGGAAAAGTGGTCAACCGGACCAAACTTGTTGATCGTGTCCGGCGAGTTGTTGTCGTTCGAGGTGTTGTAGGCAAAATCGTAAAAGGTCGAGCCACGCAGCATTACGCCAGTGCCATCCTTGGAAATATTCATTTCACCGATGGCACTGATGCGATTGTTGACAATGCTCCCTCGCTTGAAATTGCGATCACCGTCATCGCCGTTGATGTTGTTATTGATCAGGTCATTCGATTGTTTTTCAGCACGGACATTCAAGCCATAATTGACGGTCGTGAGGTAATCGACATTGATGCCGTCACCAAATTGGAAGTTCCCCGCATGCGCTGAGGACACTCCCATTGCGACAAAGGCGCACGTCATCATATTCAGCTTTAAACGCAGCCGTGGACTGCCAGCGTTCGCCTTGCAATTTCGAGCGTTCATTTCAGTTTCGCCTCCGGGACAGTATTGAATTTATTGTTCGCCCTGGAACGCTTGCCAGCCATTTCACTACTGCCGGCAAAGCCCCTGTGAGTGATGCGTCTCGACCTGTATTCAGGACGGTGAGCGCTTCCCTATCAGCAGGTGCCGTTACTATTGCTTTGCAGAATCCCCCTCACATCCTTCATTTGGACGAGGGCGGAAAATACCTCAAATTTATCCGCACGCCCCTCGAAAACACGTACCCCGCAAAGCGACGCTGCTCCCGTCGGAGCAACGCCCACACGCCCTCGATCAGGCCTCTACAGCGGCCTCCCGGCCTTTGACCAGTGCATCGCGAAAATAAGGGATGACATGCTCGCCGATATTGCGAATGGTCTCCAGTTGAGCCTCCTGCGGGATAGTCCCCATCTGGCAAATGAACAGAATTTCATCCGCGCCGGCATCCACGAGCCGCTGAACGTAACCGATACAGTCGGCAACCGTGCCATAGGCATGATTGGGGTTGAGCAACTCAAGGGACGGATCACTGAAGTCCACCGATACCTTTTCCGATCCCCACGACGTATTGAGTACAGCTTGCCCGCTACCCGTGGTGGTTACATCCTCATCCCACTTCGATGGATCAGGCTTCTCCCCCCCCGTGTACCAGTGCGCCAGGGACTCGAGGAAGTAGCGCTGCCCACGTATCCCGATCTTGCGGGCTGCCTGTCCGTCCTGCATGACGATAGCCGGGCAAAGCGCCGCCAAATGCTCGGTCGGGCGGAAGCCCACCTGATCTTCAGCCTTGCGATTGGCAAATGCCTCTCGGTAGGTTGCATTCTTTTTCGCGACCTCATCAGGACCACCAAACCCAAGGACCAGAGCGCCAAGACCACGCCCCCCCGCGGTCGCCAGACTGGTCGCATTGGTACAGGCCATATACATCGGAGGATGCGGGTATTGGTAAGGCTTTGGATGGATAGGGCGACGTGGAATCTTCACGAACTCGCCGTCATGTTCGATCTCATCCTGAACGAACATTTTCGGGATCAAGTACATCATTTCGTCGATTTGCGGCTGCAGCTTGGCCAGGTCGTAACCAAAGGTGCCTGCCTCTTGCTGCGTTCCGCCTTTACCCATACCGAAATGCACACGTCCTTTGGATAACAGGTCGAGCGTAGAAATTCGTTCAGCGATTTTTACCGGATGGTTCATCGCCGGAGGCAAGCACACCACTCCGTGACCAATACCAATGCGTTCAGTCTTGCCAGCGAGAAATGCCAGCAATGTTTCAGGTGCGCTCGAGTGCGAGTAGTTACTAAGAGCAGTGTGTTCTACCGCCCATACCACATCGAAACCGAGCTTGTCCGCCAATACGACTTGCTCGACGGTATCGTCAAATACTTTGCGGTCACCTTCGCGCGAAGAATCTGTGGTTTGTGCTTCATAAATTAACGAAAACTTCATGGTTTTTCTCCTTATCGCTGGGCTCTACCTGTAGCGTCGCAACCGTTCTGGGTGTTCGTCGCTCAGAAGTTGTGCCAAGTATGGATAGCGTTAAAACTTTCGCGCATCGTCTGACTGGAGTAGTCAACTTGGGCGATTTGATGTTGAGGGATTAATAGCGAACAGCAGGGCTTTTTTTGGCAAGCAGTAGCTCGCCCGACCGGCATTGCGCCAGCGGGCGGCAGAGGTACTTGTGGAGGCTTTACTCGACGGCTTTGACCATGTCTTCGATGACTTTCTTGGCGTCGCCGAAGACCATCATGGTTTTGTCGAGGTAGAACAATTCGTTATCCAGACCGGCATAGCCGCTGGCCATCGAGCGCTTGTTGACGATGATGGTCTTGGCTTTGAACGCTTCCAGAATCGGCATGCCGGCAATTGGCGATTTTGGATCGTTCTTCGCAGCCGGGTTGACCACGTCGTTAGCGCCCAACACCAGCACCACGTCGGCCTGACCGAACTCGGAGTTGATGTCTTCCATCTCGAACACCTGGTCGTAAGGCACTTCGGCCTCGGCCAGCAATACGTTCATGTGGCCAGGCATACGACCGGCGACCGGGTGGATCGCGTACTTCACGGTCACGCCGCGATTGGTCAGCTTCTCGGTCAGTTCCTTCAGCGCATGCTGTGCCCGTGCGACCGCCAGGCCGTAGCCCGGAACGATGATCACGGTGTCGGCGTTGGTCAGCAGGAAGGTAGCGTCATCAGCCGAACCGGATTTCACCGGACGGGCTTCTTTCGAGCCAGCAGGGCCAGCCGCATCCGCGGTATTGCCGAAGCCACCGAGCAGCACGTTGAAGAACGAACGGTTCATCGCCTTGCACATGATGTACGACAGGATCGCACCGGACGAACCCACCAGCGAACCTGCGATGATCAGCATCGAGTTGTTCAGCGAGAAGCCGATGCCCGCCGCTGCCCAGCCGGAGTAGCTGTTGAGCATCGACACCACAACCGGCATGTCCGCTCCGCCGATCGGGATGATGATCAGTACGCCCAGCACGAAGGCCAGGGCCAGCATCAGCGCGAAGGCGTTCAAGTTACCGGTCAGCATGAAGGTCACGCCGAGGCCCAATGTCGCCAGTCCCAGCAGCAGGTTCAGCTTGTGCTGGCCGCCGAACTGCACGGGTGCGCCCTGAAACAGGCGGAACTTGTACTTGCCCGACAGCTTGCCGAACGCGATCACCGAACCGGAGAAGGTGATGGCACCAATCGCTGCGCCAAGAAACAGCTCCAGGCGGTTACCGGCCGGAATCGAATCACCCAGCTGTTTGACGATGCCCAGCGACTGCGGCTCGACCACCGCCGCAATGGCGATGAACACAGCGGCCATACCGATCATGCTGTGCATGAAGGCGACCAGTTCCGGCATCTTGGTCATTTCCACGCGTTTGGCCATGATCGAACCGGCGGTGCCGCCTATCAGCAGGCCGACGATCACGTAGACGATCCCGTCCTGGGCCAGCTCGGCACCGAGCTTGTAGATCAGGCCGACCGTGGTGAGGATCGCCAGGCCCATGCCGAGCATGCCGTACAGGTTGCCGCGCCGCGATGTGGTGGGATGCGACAGGCCCTTGAGCGCCTGAATGAAGCAGACCGACGCGAACAAATACAGGGAGGTAACCAGGTTCATGCTCATGCGTTTTGCACCTCTACCTTACCTGTTGCTGACTTCGCGGCAGGCGCTTTTGCCGACGCGGCTTTTTTCTTGAACATTTCCAGCATGCGCCGGGTGACCAGGAAGCCGCCAAATACGTTCACCGCCGCCAGCGCCACCGCCAGGGTGCCCATGGTCTTGCCCAGAGGTGTGACGGTCAGCGCCGCCGCCAGCATGGCGCCGACGATCACGATCGCCGAGATGGCGTTGGTCACCGCCATCAGCGGCGTGTGCAGTGCAGGGGTCACGTTCCAGACCACGTGGTAGCCGACATAAATCGCCAGCACGAAGATGATCAGGTTGTAGATACCGGGGGAGATAAGCTCTTCCATCGTCTGAATCCTTGCTTAGGCGTTTTGGCGGATGACTTGGCCGTCGCGGCACATCAGGCACGCGGCGACGATGTCGTCTTCGAGGTTGATCTCGAACTGGCCTTCTTTGTTGAAGACCAGCTTCAGGAAGTCCAGTAGGTTGCGCGCGTACAGTGCCGAAGCGTCTGCCGCGACCACGCCGGCCAGGTTAGTCGGACCGCAAATGGTCACGCCGTTTTCGATGACCACCTGATCGGCGACGGTCAGCGGGCAGTTACCACCCTGGGCTGCAGCGAGGTCGATGACCACCGAGCCCGGCTTCATCTGCGCCACGGTTTCCGCGCTCAATAGCGTCGGCGCCTTGCGGCCCGGGATCAGCGCGGTGGTGATGACAATGTCAGCCTGTTTGGCGCGTTCGTGTACGGCCGCGGCCTGGCGCTGCATCCAGCTGGCCGGCATGGGTCGCGCGTAACCGCCGACACCGACGGCGCACTCGCGCTCTTCATCGGTCTCGTAAGGCACGTCGACGAACTTGGCGCCGAGGGACTCAATCTGCTCTTTCACCGCAGGACGCACGTCAGAGGCTTCGATCACCGCACCCAGGCGTTTCGCCGTGGCGATGGCCTGCAACCCGGCTACGCCAGCGCCGAGAATCAGCACACGCGCCGCTTTCACGGTGCCCGCCGCGGTCATCAGCATCGGCATGAAGCGTGGATAGTGGTGCGCCGCCAGCAATACAGCCTTATACCCGGCAATATTGGCTTGGGAGGACAGCACGTCCAGGCTTTGCGCGCGGGAGGTGCGTGGTGCAGCCTCCAGTGCGAAAGCGGTAATGCCGCGCTCAGCCAGCTTGGCAATGGTTTCATTGCTGAACGGGTTGAGCATACCCACCACAACGGTGCCGCTTTTTATCAGCTTCAGTTCGCTGTCGCTGGGGGCGACCACCTTTAGAATCAGCTCGGCACCAAACGCATCGTTGGCGCTGCCAATAATTGCGCCTGCCGCTTCATAGGCACTGTCGACAACGCTGGCATTAATGCCGGCACCGCTTTGCACAGTGACCTTATGACCCTGGCCGATCAGCTTCTTGATGGTTTCCGGGGTTGCAGCAACCCGTGTTTCACCGGCGAGTGTCTCCCTCGGTATTGCGATATGCATAACGTCCTCGACTGAATGTTAAATAGAGGGCACAAAGGCGCATCGACAACAAAGTTGTCGATGCGATGTACAACCAGAAAGTGTTGTTTTACTTAACGGAAGCCGGAGCGTTGAATTTGGTTTCAACCTTGGCTCCGACGTTTAGCCAACTGGCAAATGCCGGCAGCAAGAGCACCGCGCCGAACATGTTCACCAGGAACATGAAGGCCAGCAAAATACCCATGTCAGCCTGAAACTTCAGCGCGGAGAATGCCCAGGTGCCGACACCAACCGACATAGTCACGGCAGTAAACACCGCAGCCGTCCCCCGCTGACGCATTGCTTCGTAAAAGGCAGAACGCAAGTCATCCCCATTGTCGAGATGATGCTTGATGCATTCATAGAGATAGATCCCGTAATCCACCCCTACCCCGACACCCAGCGCGATGACCGGCAGCGTCGCGACTTTCAGGCCGATCCCCAGCTGCGCCATCAACGCATTGCACAGGATCGAGACAATCGCCAGCGGCATGATGATGCACAACACCGCCTTCCAGGAGCGGAAGGTCAATAGACAAAGGAGTGTGATCGCACCGAAGATTGAGGCCAACATGGTCACTTCCGCTTGCTCGACCGCTTCGTTGGTGGCGGCCATTACGCCAGCGTTGCCACCCGCCAGACGGAACGACTGATCGACCCGAAACTCAACCCCCTCCGTCGGCTGCTCAGCAATGTAGCGTTTGATTTCCCTGGTCAAGTGATCAAGCGTCACACCCTGGTGATCTTTGGTGTAGATCAATACTTGCATGGCAGTGCAGCTGTCCGTATTCAAGCCCAAGTCAGGGTTATAGGCTGCGGATCCCTGCTGCAACGCCTGACTGCTACGCGGTAGCGCCGCCCAACGCGGGTTACCTTCGTTGTTGGCAGCAATACCGACCTTGGCCAGGTCCGGCACGCTGACCACCGACTGCACGCCGTAGACGCCGCGCAAGAACATTTCAAAACGATCGACGTTATTCATCACCGAATAATACAGACAGGCATCACCATCGAACCCCTTGGCTTCGACTACCACGGTCAGTACGTCGACGCCGATAGCGTAGTGGCTGACTATGGCCTCATTGTCCTGGTTATAACGTGAGTCGGCCCGCAGCTCTGGGGCGCCGCTACCAATATCACCCACCGTGAGGTGGCGCGACTCCAGCGTCCCCACCACCAGCAACGTCAGCCAAACCACGAAGACAGCCATGGCCGGCCCAGGCCGCGTCACCGCCGAAAGTTTCCACCAAACAGGATGACGACCGACCGGATCGGTCTTGACGTTCCGGGCAGAACTCTCCAGACGCATTCTGGAAAGCAGTATCGGCAACATCATCTTATTGGTGATGATCATCAATAGAACGCCCAGGCACGCGGTAATGCCCAGCTCACGCACGCTATCGATCTGAATTCGCATGATCACCGCGAAGCCCAGTGCGTTGGTCAGCAACGCCAACGCCCCGGGAATAAACAGTCGACGGAACGCCGAATGCGCAGCTGACAGTGAGTCAGCGCCGCCCAGTACCGACTGCTTCCAGGCATTCGTCATCTGCACCGCATGGGAGACGCCGATGGAGAAAATCAAAAACGGCACCAGAATGGACAGTGGGTCGATGCCATAGCCCAGAAGCGGCAACAAACCCAACAGCCAGATGACGGGCAACAGCGCTACCGCCAGGGTCAGCAAGGTCAGGCGAAATGATCGGCAATAGAAAAACAGCAAGATTGCAGTGATCGCGAAGGCAACCCCAAAAAACGCAATCACCCCAACCAAACCGTTAATAATCTCACCGATCAACACCGGGAAACCGATGATATTGACGTCAAGCTGATCGCTGCTGAATTTGGCTCGAACTTTTTCCAGCGCGGCCGCGACTTTTTCGTAATCGACCTTCTCGCCGGTTTGCGGATTGAGTTCCTGCAGATCGGCGCGAATCAGGGCACCCTTCAGATCTATCTGGACCAGGCGTCCAATGACTCCGGAGCGCGCCACGTTGCGCCGAACTACCGCAAGGTCCTCATCGGTTCCGCCGAACCGCGACGGAACCACCACATCACCGTAAAAGCCCTCTTCTGTCACTTCGATAAAGCGCGTATCAGGGGTAAACAGTGACGAAACCCGTGTGCGGTCCACTCCGGGAATGAAAAACACCTCATCGGTAGCTTCGCGCAAGGCTTGCAGAAATTGCTTGTTGTAGATGTCACCCTCACCTTTCCAGCGAAGATTGACCAAGACCCGATTTGCCCCGGGAAACACCTTCAGATAATCAACGAAGGTCTGCATATAGGGATGTTGCAGCGGGATCATTTTATAGAAACCAGGGTCCAGCTTGATGCGTGTGGCCGTGCCGGCAAACACTAATGTCAGGAGCACGAACAGCACGAACAACCAACGGCGGTGCGCCATCAATAAATCGGCACAACGATCGACGAAGATGGATTTCTTGTTATTCACGACGCGTTCCTCATTCGACGGCTTTGCGTTGCACAGGCTGTTGTGCCTGCTGCGTGATACCCGCCGGGCCGACAAATATCAGTCTTGCATCAGTAGCCTCACTGACACTCGAGAGACTTTGGCCACCTCCAGCGTGCGTGCGCTTAAATGTCTGGCCGTGATCTTCCGAGACAGTGACCACACCGCCCTCACCCACCAAAACAACGTTGCCTTCCCGAGTCTGAGTTCCACCGTAAAGCGCAGCGGTAGTGCCCGAGTCGATTTCCTTCCAGGTCTCACCGAAATCCTGAGTGCGGTAGACCTTGCCACGCATGCCGTACACCAGCCAGGTATCAGGGGAAAGCGAGACCAGACCGAAAAACGAACCTTTGTAGAACTCCGGCAAGCGAGTCCAGGTCGTACCCTGATCAGAAGACCTCGCGACCAATCCACTCTCCCCCACCAGCATCAGATGTGTCTCGCCGGCTCCGGACAGCGCATACAAATGTCGGTCACCCAGCGCCGTATCGCGCGGCGCCCAGGATTTACCCTTATCTGTAGAGGTGAGAAAACTGCCAAAACTGCCTATAGCAAATAACGGCCCCTGCGCTTTACCCCAGACATCGAGCAATACTTCTGAGTTTTCACCCGCGAAGTTGGCCTCCTGCCAAGTTTTGCCACCGTCCTCAGTCCGTAAAATCCAGTTGTCGTGACCGACCGCAAAACCGAGTGTCGGGCTGGGGAAGAAAACCCTTGTCAGGGTCGAGCCACGTTGCGGCTCGACTTTAGCGTCCTGCCAGCTCTTGCCTGCGTCCACACTGAAGAAAAGATGTCCCAATTCCCCGGCCGCAACAATTTGCGCATCAACTTGCGCGGCACTATTGATCAGCATGCGCTGAGGCTGGACTGAGGTAGCAGGGAAATGTGGGCTGGGTCGAGGCAGAAAGGAAGCAACCGTACCGATAGCTACCAGCAGCGCCATGGCCAAACCGCCCCAAACTCGATGCCGTCCTGCTTCGGTGGAGCGCAGACCTGACGGCGGCTGCCGCTGGGCCGTTCGCGTAGCAGATTCATTGTTGATTATTGTTGACTGCTGATTCATGACTCCTCCTGATTAAGCATCGCCGAGCAGTCACGGATCACTGCATCATGGGCTTACTGGAATGTGCCGTGCAGAGCCCCCTGCTGCATCGTCCATCCGGAGTAGTCGCTTATGACTTTATGCTCCGCCGGGAGCATAGGTGTACTTTCCATGGGCACTCAGGTCCCCGTACAAATCATTGGCGATGATCCGTTCGGAAAACCGCCAGACGTTATCAACCTTCTCGAACCGATCGATATAGTCACCGCCAATGATCGGCTGCAGTGGTAGTTCAGCGGTCTGTTGGAAGACCATCACATAGACATGGGCCATGGCCCGATTCGGACCATTGGGGCGGATCTGCACATTGCTCATCATGTGCCGGGTACGCGGTTTACCGTCATACAGGCGAACAAAATCCTTGAACAGCTCGGACAACAGCTTAGGGTCGTTGCTCACCGGCGCACTGCGCCCAGGAATATGAACATCAGCGTGTGCGAATAACCTGCCAACACCATCAAGATCACCTTGATCCAGACGCGCGGCATATTCATAAATCAGGTTCTGGATCTCAAAGTAGTCAGTCGCATCCACGGTGTTCAAACCTCATAGAAAAGTGCGCCTCCGAATGAGGGGGCAATGCAGTTATCGATAGAACTAACCAGGCGTGACCAATAACAAATCATCAGGCCCGTAGAAAGATTGTCGTGAAATTATTTTTTCCGAATCATCGAACCGAAACACGTCAATTCTCGAGTAGACCTCAAGACCTTTTGCAGTGGGTTCCAATGTCTCCAGGACAACGGCTAGCGCGTTACCATGAGGAGCGCCTCGGATCGGTCCTCGAACCTTCACAATTGTTTCTGCTGCAATGGCTCTGTTGTAGAAATCGACGATAGCTGCTCTGCCAACATGAGCTTTCGATCCAACTGGATCTTCGATACTTGCGTCTTCAGCGAATAGTGCGATGACTGCCTGAGCATCAGCACGCTCAAAGCCGTCAACATAATGCTGAAAAATTGACTTCATACGTACGATGCTAGGCATTGGATGACTCCGTTGAATCAATCGAAGTAGTAACGACTGATTGTGTCGACGATGCAGGCCGGTCGCTCAGCCCCGTGAATCTCCACCGTGACCCGCACAGTTGCCTGCACTCCACCATCCACAACCTCAGCCTTGATGATCTCCCCCCTCCCCCGAATAGACGCTCCGACGGGCACTGGTGCAGGAAAGCGGACACGGTCGGTACCGTAATTGACGCCCATGCGCATTCGCACATCGATAAGTTGCGAGAGGAAGTAGCTGCCGGCCAGGGCCAACGTCAAATACCCATGCGCTATGGTTGTGCCAAACGGCCCCTCCTTGGCCCGCTCGGCATCGACATGAATCCATTGATGATCATTGGTCGCCTCGGCGAACCCCGTTACCCGAGACTGATCGATACTCAGCCACTCGGTCACACCAAGAGAAGTGCCAACGGCTGCGAGCACTTCTTCGGCATTGTTGTAGATGTTTACCATGCGCCGCCCCTCAAGCCCGTTGACTACTGGCAGAAATGACTTCTCCCACGAGATAGGACGCATATTCGCTGGCCAGAAAAACTGCAATATTGGCCATCTCCCAGACTTCCGCAGGGCGCCCAAAGGCTTCGTTGGCGGATAAAGCTGAAAGCAGGTTTTCATCCGCTGTCTTTTTCAGGAACGCATGCATGGCAATGCTCGGAGATATTGCATTGATGCGAATACCGTATTCGGCCGCTTCCAACGCACTGCAGCGCGTCAGGGCCATGACCCCGGCCTTGGCCGCCGCATAGTGCGCCTGCTCTTTCTGAGCGCGCCAGCCCAGCACCGAGGCATTATTGATGATTGCGCCATGGCCACGCGGTTGCATGACCTTGAGCATCGCGCGGGTCATGCGGAACGTACCGTTGAGCGATACATCGATCACCCGCAGCCATTCCTCATCGCTCATTTCAATGATGCGTTTTTGCCCGCCCAGACCTGCGTTGTTGAACAGGATATCGGTGCCGCCCAGACACGCCTCAGCCTCGGCAACCAAGGCCTGAACTTGATCTTCTTGTGTCACGTCGCAGACTTGGCCGTAAATCGCGTCGAGTCCGGTTTCCTCACGCAAACGGGCAACCGCCTCTTCAAGGCGACGCGGGTGCACGTCAGAAAGCATCAACGCGCGCACACCCTCCTCGGCAAATCGTTGCGCAGTGGAATAGCCAATACCACCGCCAGCGGCGGCGGTGACCAGCGCAGACTTGCCCTTGAGCAAGTCATGGCCGGGAACATAGGCAGGAACATTAATCATGCGAGACTCCTGTTGAGCTAACGCGTCGGTCGTGCTTCTTTGGGCATACCCAAGGCACGTTCGGCAATAATATTGAGCTGAATCTCGTTGGTACCCGCGACGATGGTGTCCGAACGACTGAACAGAAACACTTGTTGCAGTCGGGTTCGAGAGAAGTCATCGACATAGATATCGCCTTCGATACCTAATGCATCCATGGCCAACTTGCCCAGATCGCGGTGCCAGTTGGACCAGTAGTACTTGATGATGTAACCCTCTCGGGAAAGGCTGCCGTCATCCCCGCCGCTGAGCGTGCGCAAGGTGTTGTAGTGCATAACCTTGAGGCCCATCCAGGCCTGGCCGATACGCGCACGAATCAACGGGTTGTCGACGCTGCCGGTATCCCGGGCAGCTTTACAGACCAGCTCGAGCTGATGCGCAAAATGCATCTGCATGCCGATCCAGGACAGCCCGCGCTCAAATCCAAGCAAGGCCATGGCGATCTTCCAGCCCTCGCCGGGTTGACCAATAACATTCTGTGCGGGACAGCGTGCACCATCGAAGAACACTTCGTTGAACTCACAGGTGCCGGTGATCTGTTTGATCCCGCGAACGTCAACACCCGGCTGATCCAGCTTGACCAGTAGAAAGATCAGCCCGTGATGCCCACGAGACTCGGGCTCAGAACGGGCCACGACGAAAATCCATTGCGATTCGTGTGCCAGAGAGGTCCAGACTTTTTGACCGTGCAGCACCCATTCACCGGTCACCGGGTCAAGGCGTGCTCGGGTCTGTACATTGGCCAGGTCCGAGCCGGCACTGGGTTCGGAATACCCCTGACACCAATACTCGGTACCTGCCACGATTCCCGGTAGAAACTGTTGTTTCTGTGCTTCGCTGCCAAAGGCAATCACAGTGGGACCGAGCAACGTTTCACCCAAATGACCGATATTGCCCGGACCACCTGCGCGAGCGTATTCCTCGTGAAAAATAATCTGCTGCGCCACACTGAGGCCACGGCCGCCGTAATCTTTCGGCCAGCCGACGCAGGTCCAACCGCCTTTGGCCAGTTCCTGCTCCCACTCCTTGCGCAGCTCCGGATAGGCATCCTCGTCTCCGGCGCCACCGCGATGCTTCAGACAGGCAAAGCGACCCGTTAAATGCTCGCCCATCCACTGCGAAATCTCTGCGCGAAAGGCTAGTGCTTCATCCGCCTCTTCAGGCTTTTCCCGCTCGGCTTCGCCGCCAGTGATCAGCCAGCTGGCAATGGCTTCGCGGGACGCGTCGACATCGCCAAACCAATGAGCACTCGCCTGGGCACGTTTGAAATACAGCTGCGGATCGTATTCCCAAGTGAACCCCACGCCGCCGTGCAACTGAATCGCTTCTTGAGCGCAGAAATAGAACGTCTCGCTGGCGAAGCTCTTGACGCAGGCCGCCTCGCGCAGCAACTCGGCGGTCCCCGGCACAGTGGCTGCAACGCGAGCACAGCCACCGACGGCAGAACGTGTCGCCTCGATCTTCACCATCATTTCCGCACAGCGGTGTTTGACCGCCTGAAATGCATTGATCGGACGACCAAACTGCACCCGTTCAGCGGCATAGGCCAGTGTCAAATCCAGGCACTGTTGCGCACCACCCAGCTGCTCGGCAGCGAGCACCAGCGTTGCCAGGGCCTGCACACGTTGCAAGCGGTCATCAAGTTGTGGACCTGCGGCCAGTTTGCAGGCTTTTCCAACCGTAACGTCGGTCAAAATAACCTCAGCCACGCGTCGCGTCAGATCGACACCGACGTGTTCCTGCCGCTCGATCCCCTGGAGGTCGGCAGCAACCGCGAACAACGCCAACTCACCGTTTTCCAGCCGCGCAGGCAACAAAAAAAGCTCGGCGCTGGCGCCATCAGGGACGTGTCGGAATCGCCCTTGCAGACGATAGCCCTCAGCGCAGGCCTGAGCCGTGGCACCAGGCGATTCGGCGCACCAGGATAAACCTTTGCCTGCCAATGCCACGGTCGCCCGCAACTGCCCGGCGGCAATTTTCTCCAGATAAGAAGCACGTGTAGACTCGTCCACCGCTTCGAGCAATGTCGTTGCAGCCAAGCCCACTGTGGCGAAAAACGGCGATGGCAGCAGACGCCGTCCCATCTGTTCGAAAATCAGGGTCAACTCGACCCACGATAATCCCAGTCCGCCCTGGCTTTCAGGAATATGCGTGGCGCACCAGCCCATGTCCTCGGCAATCTGCTTCCACAGCGCGGCGTCGTAGCCAGTCGGGCTTTCCATCGCCTCACGCACTGACGACGATGGACAGGCCTCGGCCATGAAGCTTTCGGCGGCTTCAGCGATCATCTTCTGATCGTCGTTGAGGGAAAAATCCATACCGGCACTCATGCCCCATACACCTTTTGTGGAGGTACCGCTTCAGCAATCAGTGCAGCGACGACCTCTGCAATTTCAGCCGGCAGCCAGCGCGCCGCTTTATCGCGCTGTGGGCCAAGGCGCCAGCCATCGGCCAGCGACAACTTGCCACCGGAAGCCTCGAAGACCCGTCCGTTAATGTGTCGAGACTGCTCACTGCCTAGCCAGACCACCAGCGGCGCGACGTTGGCGGGGTCCCAAAAATCGAAGCTGTCATCACTGGGTTTTTTCACCACATCGGGCATTGCCGACTCGGTCATGCTGGTACGCGCGGCTGGCGCCAGGGCATTAGAGGTGATGCCATAGCGGATCAACTCTGCCGACTGCACCAGTGTCAGCGCACAAATGCCAGCTTTGGCGGTGGCGTAATTGGATTGTCCGACCGAACCTTGCAGCCCGGCACCGGAGCTGGTGTTGATTATCCGAGCATCGACAGGTTCGCCCGCCTTGGCCTTATCGCGCCAGCGTTTGGCCAAGGTATTGGCTAAGCAAAAGTGACCCTTGAGGTGGACGCGCATGACCTCGTCCCAGTCATCTTCGCTCAGGCTGACAAACATCCGGTCGCGCAGGTTGCCGGCGTTGTTGACCAGTACATGCACTTCACCAAAATGTGCCACGGCCTTCTCGACGATCGCTTGAGCGTGGTCGAGACGGGTGATGTCGTCGTCGTTGGCCAGTGCCTGCCCACCGGCGGCGACGATATCGGCGACCACCGCCTCGGCAGCCTCACGACGAATGTCGTTGACCACCACATTCGCACCTTCGGCGGCGAAGGCCAACGCATAAGCACGCCCAAGACCACCACCGGCGCCGGTGATAATTACTGTTCTGTTAGCACAAATACCCATTTTCAAATCCCTCACCCAAGTCGTTCGATGATGGTGACGTTCGCTTGGCCGCCACCCTCGCACATTGTCTGCAAGCCATAACGGCCACCGGTGCGTTCCAGTTCATGCAGCAAGGTTGTCATCAAGCGTGCGCCACTTGCGCCCAGCGGATGACCCAGACCTATAGCCCCGCCATTGACGTTGGTTCGTTCATAGGGATAGCCGGTCTCTTTGAGCCAGGCCTGGACCACGGAAGCGAAAGCTTCATTGATCTCTATCAGGTCGATGTCTTCCAGGCGCAGGCCCGCCTTTTTCAAAGCGGCAGCGGTGGCTGGAATCGGCGCAGTGAGGTGCCAGATCGGATCATCGGCACGCACGCTGATGTGCTCGATCCGTGCACGGGGCGTCAGGTTGTAACGTTTGAGCGCCGCCTCGGAAACCACCAGCAGAGCGGCGGCCGCATCACAGGTCTGGCTGGACACCGCAGCAGTGATCATTGGGTAAGCCGGATCGACTGGCTCCAGCGTGGCCATTTTTTCCAGACTACTGACACGCGGTGTCTCGTCGATGGAAAAGCCATTAAGGCCGACGATCTCGCGCTCGAAGCGCCCTTCCTTGATAGCCCTTAACGCCCGTTCATGGCTCTCCAGAGAGAATCGCTCCATGTCTTCGCGGGTCAGTTTCCATTTCTCGGCGATAATCTGCGCCGCATAAAACTGATTGACTGGCTGATCGCCGTAACGCGCTTTCCAGCCCTTGCTGCCCGAGAACGGGTCGGTAAAACCCAAGGGGTTCGCGGCGGTCATGGCATAGGCAATCGGAACCATGCTCATGTTCTGCACGCCGCCCACGGCAATCACATCCTGGGTGCCGCTCATCACTGCTTGCGCGGCGAAGTGCAGGGCCTGCTGCGAGGAGCCGCAGGCGCGGTCGATCACCGTGCCCGGCACATGGTCAGGCAAACCGGCCGCCAACCAGGACGTGCGGCTGATAACCCCGGCATTGGGGCCGACCGCATCCACGCAACCGAAGATCACATCTTCGTAGTCTTCAGCAGGAATATTGTTGCGTTCGACCAAGGTTTTTAAAACGTGTGCACCCAGGTCAGCAGGATGAACCTCGGACAACGAGCCGCGACGTTTACCGGTCGGCGTACGCAGTGCATCGACGATATAGGCTTGCGCCATGCTGGACCTCATTCATTCAAGTTAAAGGTATTGCCCGGACCGAGCTGGTCGACGTTACCGAGTACGAACTCGGCAACCCGGGCCTTGTGGAAGCCACGATCGCCCCAGGTGCCCACCAGGGCCCAAGCGCGCTTCATGAAAATTTGCAGGTCGACTTCCCAGGTGTACCCCATGGCCCCATGAACCTGAATCCCCATTTTCGCGGCGAGCAAAGCGGCCTCGCCCGCCGCCAACTTGGCGTGGGATACATAGATTTCACGGTTTGGGAGTTGATGCTCGACTGCATAAGCCGCCCGATAGAACACGGGCTTGGCGAACTCGATCAGCACAGCAACGTTTGCCAAGTGGTGCTTGACCGCCTGAAAACTGCCAATCGGTTTACCGAATTGCTTGCGCTCGGCGGTGTAGTCGATGGAGAGGTCAAGCATGCGTTTGGCCAGGCCCAATAGCTGCCCACTGGTGGCCAAGGCACCACGCTCGAGGGTGTCGGTCCAAATCAGTTGCCCACTCTGGGCATCGGCAATACGGCTGTTGTCACTCGGTGTCCAGCTCACTTGGGACAGGCGCCGGGATAAATCGACGCTCGAATTGCGCTCCAGTTTCACCTCGTCACGATGCAACGCGTGGACCTCGCCTTCATGAGCCAATAACAGCAAGTCACAAAGGTGCGCGTCAGCCACCAACGGGTTGATCGGGTGGCCCACGGCAATCCTCGCGCTGCCATCAGCAACACGCGGCAACCATTCCTGCTTGATCAGCGACTCATCCGGCAACGCACTGAGCATTGCTGCCGCCAGGTAGGCGGTACCCGCCAGTGAGTCGGGGATCGCGAAGTAACCCAGCTCGGGCATCATCAACGCCCAGTCAACATCGCCACACCCCAGGCCACCATAGGCTTCACCGACCGAAAGAGCAGTCAAGCCCTGTTCGGCAATCTTGCGGCGCAACTGCGGAGAACGACCGGCTTCAGTTTCCCAGAGCTCGCGAAGCATTTCAGGGGCGGCTTCGACCAGAAAGAATCGCCGCATGGTGTCGCGAAACAGGATCTGATCCGCTGTAAATTTAAAGTCCATGGACGTCTCCTCAGCGAGGCATACCGAGCATGCGCTCGGCAATAATGTTGCGTTGGATCTCGTTGGTGCCAGCGTAGATAGGCCCGGCGTGGGCGAACATGAACCCCTCCAGCCAACCGCCAACGTCTCGAGCCGCGGGTGAGTGCGGTAACAGCTCTGCGCGCGCACCGAGTATCTGCATGGCCGTCTCGTGCATGTGCTGATCAAGCTCGGACCAAAAGATTTTGTTGGTGCTGGACTCAGCGCCGATATGCCCGCCGGCGATCAGGCTGCTGGCCGTGCGATAGGTCGCGAGCGTGTAGGCTTCTGCTTGCATCCAGGCACTGACTACCGCCTCACGGACCGATGGATCCTGGTCGGCCGAAGCCCGGTTCGCCAGATACAGTTGCACCAGCGCTTTGGCGGTCGCCTGGAACCGCGCGGGTGAGCGCAGCATCAAACCGCGCTCGAAACCGGCCGTGGACATCGCCACCTGCCAACCCGCACCCTCCTCACTCAACCGGTTTTCTACCGGAACCCGTACATCATCGAAGAACACTTCGGCAAAACCGGGCAGACCGTTGAGCTGACGGATCGGACGAACCGTGATGCCTGGCGAATCCAACGGCACCAGAAGAAAACTCAAGCCATGATGACGCTGCGAGTTCGGGTCGCTACGGAACATCCCGAACAACCAGTCAGCCCAAACCGCTCGGGTCGACCAGGTTTTCTGGCCGTTAAGCACATAGTGATCACCATCACGGGTCGCTTTGGCACGAATGGCCGCCATGTCCGAGCCAGCATTGGGTTCCGACCAGCCTTGAGCCCAAATGCTTTCACCGCTGGCCATCATGGGCAGGAAACGCTGCTTCTGTTCGGGTGTGCCGAAATCCATCAACGTTGGGCCGAGCAGAAAGATTCCGTTCTGGTTAACCCGCATTGGCGCACCGGCGCGCCAGTATTCTTCTTCGAAGATCAACCACTCAATCAGATCGCAAGCGCGACCGCCCAAATCCTTGGGCCAGGTCACCATGCTCCAGTTGCCGGTTGCCAGCGTTCGCTCCCATTCGCGATGCTGTTCGAAGCCCTCCGCCGAGTCGAAACTGTCCAAAGGTCGCTTGGGTACATGCACTGCCAGCCAATTGCGGACTTCCTGGCGGAACGCCTGTTGCTGGTCGGTATATTCGAGTTTCATCAAAGGCTCTCCTGGTCAATCCGCGCTGTGTGGAATAAAGCTTGCCTGGCGCTTCTCGACGAAGGCCTGGCGGGTTTCGGCGGAGTCGGCATTCAGATAGGCCTGAAGCGTAAAACCCTGCTCCCAGCGATACTTGTCCTCCAGGTTCCCGTCTTCCACACCATTCAATGCTTCTTTGGCCAGGCGAATCATTGCCGGACTTTTCGAAGCAATTTTGCGCGCGACGGCCAGCGCGGTTTCCCGTAGCTGCGCGCGCGGTACAACCTGCTCCAGCGCACCAAGGCGATAGGCCTCGGCGGCAGTGATTTTTTCTCCGGTGAAGTACATGTGGCGCACTTTCTGTACCGGGAATAGACGCTGCAAATGCGCCCCGCCACCCATCGCACCACGATCAACTTCCGGTACACCGAACGTTGCGCACTCGGCACCGATGACGATGTCTGCCGCACCGGCGATGCCGATGCCTCCACCCAGAACGAAGCCGTGCACCGCCGCAATCACGGGCACCGGACAGCGGTGCACTGACCGGAAGGTTTCGTAGTTGCCTGCGTTGACTGCAACAATGCGCTCCGGATAGGTCGCCAGCTCTTTGATGTCGACACCTGCGCAGAAACCTCGACCTTCAGCTCGAATCACAATCACATGAACGTCGCTTCGTGCGCCTAGAGCATCAATCGCCAGAGCCAGGGCGAACCAGCCCGCGCTGTCGAGGGCGTTGACCGGGGGATGATCGATGACCAACTCCGCGACACCGTCTTCTATCGAGCTATGAAATCCTTGAGTCATATCTTTACCTCCGGAGTCGTTGCCATCCAGGTCTGAAGAGCCAGTAGCCGTTGACGGGCCTGGACAACGATTGTTTCGATAACCTGTGCGCAGCTCTGTAGTCGATCGATGTTGGCAGCCACCTGGCCACTGGGTAGCACGCCGTCGTCGGGACGTCCGTCACTCAATGCCAGGCGAATCAGTTGTGGGGCGTTGGCGGCGCGGGCGGCCATACTCAGCGAGAGCTCGCTGTCAGCCCGCCAGGTACTCAGCGCGACGCGCAACAACTGGAGAAAGTTCAGACCGGCCTGCTGTTTGTAATACCAGGCACTGCGCAAGGCCTGCCAGGTTTGACGTACCACGCCCGATCGCTCCAAACGCTGCAGTGTCGGGTTGTCGATCATCCGTTGCGGCAAGCCGTCTACCGCCAGGGAAACGCGAATATTGGCTGGATCTCTAACACTCAAATAGCGTTCCAGCGTGGTAGCCGGCACGGGCGATTCCTCGGTCAGCAAAAAGCGTGTGCCCATTGCTATCCCCTGAGCGCCACACGCCAAGGCCGCTGCCAGCCCCCGACCATCGTGCAGTCCGCCGGCCGCCAGAACCGGTACATTCACCGCATCCAGCACCATTGGCAGGAGCATGCTGGTAGGCACGACACCGGTATGCCCACCGCCTTCGGAACCCTGGATGACCAGGGCGTCAGCACCCAACTCGACGGCTTTACGCGCATGCCTTACGGCACCCACGGTAGGTATGCAAATCACCCCTGCCTGCTTCAAACGATCGATGCTCTGGCGATCCGCACCTCGCCCATAACTTGCTGCGCGCAATCGGTACTTGACGATCAAGGCGAGCACTTGCCCGGCATTCGCCTGGAACATGTGGAAATTGATTCCGAATGGCTGATCGGTAAGCGCCAGCACCTGACGAATTTCCGCCTCCAACCGGTCCGCCGGCAGTGTCGCGGCCGCCAGAAAGCCAAAACCGCCTGCATTGCCGACTGCCGCCACCAGCCGCGCGTCCGCCACCCAGCCCATCGCGGTTTGAATCACCGGATAGCGGCAACCCAGCAAGTCACAGATCGGTGTATGCAGGCTCAGGGTCATTTGTTTTGCGCCTCGCCGGAACGGATTTCACCTGGAGTGCGCTGCGAATCAGCCATGGCTTTGGCGTCGTAACCGCCCAATTTGTCACCGGAGATCAACTCATTGTGAGCATGGGCAAAATGGTGCCAGGCAAACGCCGCATCCATGCCTGCCCGTTTGCCTTGCAGGTCTTCGATGTGATTGATCGCCTGTTTGGTCAAGGCCAGACCCATGCGTGGCATCTTGCCGATCCGTTGAGCGATGCTGTAAGTCTCTTCCTCGAGGTTCTCCCGACTGGCAATGCGGTTGACCATGCCCATCTGGTAAGCCCGCTCGGCGCTCATGCGCTCACCGAGAAACAGAAACTCCTTGGCAATACGCGGGTTCAACTCAAAAGCATGGGCAAAGTACTCGACGCCCGGAATTCCCATGCGCACAACTGGATCGGAGAAGAACGCATCGTCACTGGCAACAATCATGTCGCAAACCCAGGCCAGCATCAGACCACCGGCTACACAGGCACCTTGGACCATGGCAATGGTCGGTTTGGGCAGATCGCGCCAGCGTCTGCACATGCCCAGATACACTTCTTGCTCACGCACATAAAGAAACTCACCACCTGGCTTGTTCACATGGTCGTACCACAGTGATGTGCGATCAAAACTCTGATTGATGTCTCGTCCTGGCGTGCCGATGTCATGACCAGCAGAAAAGTGTTTGCCACTGCCACGCAGGATGATGACCTTGACCTCGTCATCATCCACCGCGCGGCGAAAGGCAGCGTCCAGTGCATAGGTCATTTTCGAGTTCTGCGCATTGTTGAACTCGGGACGGTTCATCGTCACCGTCGCGATGCCATCCTGCACGTTGTACAGGACCACCTCTTGCGCACTGTCGACGCCTGTTTCTTGTTGTTCAGCCATACGGTGCTCCCCGTTCTTGCAGCGGCTTCAGGCGGTGCGTACGCCAGGCGGATTGTTTTTGATCACACTTGCTCGCAAGTTGTACGGATCGAGGCGGCGAATGATTTCCAACTGCTCTTCGCTCGGTCCCGGAGTCGTCAGGATCTCGTCAGCCTTTAGCAGGCTGAAACCGGTGGCACTCTGAACCTGTTCAAAGGTCACACCCGGATGCAAGGAAACCACTCGAATTCCATGATTCGGTCCACCGAAATCCATGACGCACAGATCGGTGATGATCAATCGCAGATCGACAAAATCATTGCGTGAGCCCTCTGGCCAACGCTCCGGGTTGTATCCGGCACCGGAGACCATATCGACCTCGGCGCCGACGAAAACCCGCACGCTGTGGTTAGGCACGAATAACGAGTTGGCGTGGTTGATGCTATTGCCCGGCAGACCGCGAACGCCTAGAACGGCAGTTTTAGGTTTGACGTAATCACCAACCAGTGACAGGTTCGTCTGACCGTAGCGATCAATCTGAGTCGGACCGATCATCGCGTGCCGCCGACCGCCCCAAACGCATTCGAACACTCGGTCGAAAGACATGTAGCCGGAATACTTGGGCTGGTAATCGCCACGCGGACCAAGGGGAATCGGCTCCTCGACCAGAAAGCTTTCACTGTCGGTCATCAAAAGCTCGGGCGAATGAGTGAGCTTGGCCAGGCTGGCCCCCAGGCGTGGCACCACACCGATCCCGGACGCCAGAATTTCACCATTGCCACGCCAGGCTTCGCTGGCAGCAATAATCAACAGCTCAGCGAGGCTGTAGTCGGTGGCGGCAGTAGAGGCTTGAGTCATGACGGTTGTCCTTATCTTTAGGCTGCGAAAGCTAGAAAATCGGCAAAGGCAATTTGCTGACGCGCTCGGCGCCTCCAACCTTGCTCAGGTACTCGGCTTCACTGCAGGCAATGAATTCATCGACGTAGCCTTGCCAGCCATTTTCCTGGGTGGCACTGGCGCAATAACGCTTCAAGTGCTCCAGATCCCAGCCGTAGTCGGGGCCACTGTAGGTGGGGTGTGCGCCAAAAGGTGCGTGCACCACGCCAGTGACCAGGTAACGTTCGAAAAAATTCAGGCGGGCCATCTCCGGAGCAAGACCGAAGCAGTCATGCAGGACTTCCGTGCTTACGTAGCTCTCTTTGGCGGCACGGGCGAACAGGTGATCAAAAAGCGGATCCCCCCCCTTGACCAAGGTGTTACCCAAGCGGTCCGATTCATTGACATGAATCAGCGCCACGTCGAGATTCAAGGCCGGCATGGCGACATAGACCTCGCCGTCGTCATAAGGCGAACGCACCGTGCGCAGATCAGGATTGCGGTCAAGCACATCGGTGCCCAAACCGCAGCGGGTCGGCAGGAAAGACATACGCATACCTGCAGCACGCAAGCCCCACTCGAACATCCCTTCGTCCAGTTCCATGACCTGTAACTCACCGGCTTCACGGGCTTTACGGAAATAAGGTTCCAGCGGAATGGCGTCGAGTGTGACGAAGCCGAAAATCAGTTTTCTGACCTTGCCCGCGGCACAAAGCATGCCCACCTCCGGCCCACCGTAGCTGACGATCGTCAGATCTTTGAGGTCCGAGCGCAGCAGTTCACGAACGATTGCCATGGGCTTGCGACGCGGTCCCCAACCACCGATACCGATGGTCATGCCATCACGCAGTCGAGCGACGACATCCTTCGCGCTGAGTTCTTTATTCATCGTGAGCCTCATTTATCCAGGTGTGCAGTGGCGAGACCGAGACTCCAGTCATGCCCCCAATAGCTGATAGCAGTGGCCTCAAAGACCGAGTGCTGGTTCCAGTCCACGACCAACCCGCCATAGCCGTACTCCAACGCGAAACCTCCGGGGGTTTCCATGTAGAAGGAAACCATTTCGTCATTGACGTGTTGACCCAGGCTCGCCAGAAGCTTGAACCCCTGCGACTTGCAACGATCCATGGCCCGTCCGACTTCTGTCATCGAATCGACTTCGGCCATGACATGAATGCAGCCGGACGGAGCCTCAGCTTCAAACAACGCCAAGCTGTGCTGACGACCGTTGTTGCAATGGGTGAAGTGCAATCGCTGGACCGGTGCATCAGGACCTGCCTGATGGTTGTAGATATCGGACAAACCGAAGCCCATCACATCGCGGAAAAAAGCCCAGGTGGCGTCGAATTTCGCAGCAGGCAACACGGTATGCCCTAGCCCCATCGCCCCGGTGATGAACTTCGGAATACCGACCGGCGAGTCGAACAGTTTGAAGTCGGACTTGATCCCCCAGACCACTTCATGACGATTACCAGAAGGGTCAAGGAACCAGACCATGTCTTGAAACATGCGTGAAACCAGCTCAACCGCGGTTGCCTTGCGCGGATTGACACCAGCGGCCTCCAGCTCGACAACGGCCTTGTCGAATGCCTGTTGATCGGCCACTTCCCACCCGGAAGCAAAGTAACAATCACGCTCTCCAGGGGTGATGACATAGCGATAGGGACGCTCGTCGAGCTTGAGATAGACGCCACCTGCCGCTGTCGGTGTCGACATGCAGCCCATTACCTGTTCGCCGTAGCGTTTCCAACGGGCAATGTCGGTCGACTCCGCGACCACGTAGGCCAGTCCTCTGATATCGATCATGAGTGCCTCTCAGAAATTTCGATTACCTGATGAGGATTCTCAGACGGATAGCGGGATCAAACATCGTCCATTGAGACTATCGATTCGATAATCAAAAGCCCGCGAAGATCGGCGGTTCGACGGCCCCTCGAACCCTGCTGGAGAGGATTCGATGCGCATGCTGACAGACAGGATTATTGGGTGGCCGATGAGCCAGGCAAAGCGTGGAAAGGGAACCGATCGGTTCCCTTTTCATTAATCGCTACGCTCGCTTCCCGTTCAGGAAACCTGCGCCAGCGCCACAGACCTCAGCTCACGTTTGAGGACTTTACCGCTGGGGTTAGTGGGCAGGCTGTCAACGAAATCGACGTAGCGCGGCACTTTATAGTTCGACATGTTCGTACGGCACCAGGCAATGAACTCCTCGCCATTCATCAACGCACCCGGACGTAACACCACAAAGGCTCGCCCAACCTCCCCCATACGATCATCCAGGACACCGACTATCGCCACTTGAGCGACGGCTGAGTGAGCAGCGATCAAACGTTCGATCTCTGCCGGGTAACAGTTGAAGCCACCCACTATGTACATGTCCTTAAGTCGATCCGTGATGCGCAAACAGCCCGCCTCATCAAGCAAACCGATATCTCCTGTGTGCAGCCAACCCTCGGTGTCCACCACCTCACGAGTGGCGGCATCGTCGGAAAAATACCCCTGCATGACGTTGTAGCCACGAATCAGCACCTCACCCGCCGTTCCTGGCTCAACCTCCCGGTCGTGCTCGTCAACAATCCTCAGCTCAACGCCCGGCATCGCTCGGCCACAACTATGAGCGACCACCTGTGGCGAATCATCTCGAGAGGTCAACGTGGCAAACCCGCAGGATTCCGTCAGACCGTAACCGGTTAGCACGACCTTGAAACCCAACTCGTTACGCATGCGCTCAATCAGGCTGGGGGGAATGGTGGTCGAACCGGTAATGGTTGCGCGCAAGCTTGATAGATCAGTCGTCGCCAACGCAGGGTCGGCCAACAAGCTATGGAATACCGTGGGCGGTCCAGGTAATACGCTGATGCGGTCACGCTCGATGGCTTTCAATACGGCCGACGTATCAAAAACCTGTTGCGGCAGGATTGTCGCGCCGTGCATCAAGGCTGCCAACCAGCCCGCCTTGTAACCCATCGCATGAAAAAACGGATTGACGATCAAATAGCGGTCTTCTGCGCACAAACCCATGGCCTGGGCCCAGCCGTCGATAGCTTTCAGGTTCTGCCCATGTGCGGTCATGACGCCTTTGGGGTTACCCGTAGTGCCAGAGGTGAACATCACATCGCTGAGCATGTCCGGAGTCACCGCTGCCGCACGCTGGAACGCCACGGCATCATCAATCTCCTGCGCCTTGTCGAGAAAGTTTTCCCAGCTCAGTTCGACGGGACGTGCGTCATTGAGGACGACGATCTGCGCCAGTGAGAAGGGACGATGTTCAGCCAGCAACTCAGGATAGTGACTGCCGAGAAACTGCCCGGCACTGAACAGGACGCGCGCACCACTGGAGGCCAACACATAACCGGCTTCACTGCCTTTCATGCGGGTGTTGACCGGCACCAACGCCGCACCTGCGCAATGAATACCCAGCGCCGCGACGATCCACTGGCTGCCGTTGGGCGCCCAGATGGCCACTCGGTCACCGGGCTCGACGCCCAGGGCGATAAGTCCCGCGGCGACTTTCAAGGCGTTGCGATGTAACTGCGCATACGTGATCGCAACACCGTTTTCCTCGATAGCGATACGTTCACCGTGGCGCTGCGCCGAGTGCGCCAGCATGCGAGGGATTGTCAGAGTATTCGACGCCATGTTCAATAAACCTCAGTGTTAAGACAGCCCGGCACGATCAATCCGGGAAGCGCAAAGTGATGTGATCGCTGTCGGCGACCGCCTGGCATGCCAACGTCCAGCCTTCAGCCAGCTCGTTTTTGTCCAACACATCATTCACGCGTAAATTCACTTTTCCGCTCACCAACGTGCACATGCAGGTGGCACAGGCACCTGCGCGACAGGAATAAGGCGCATCAATACCAGCGCGCAGCATGGCGTCGAGCAGGGATTCCTGATTGGTGCAGGTCAATTGGTGACGCTCTCCATCGAGCGTGACGTCAAGACGCACTTCCTTGACCGGGCCATCGCCTTGAATCGGCACGACCTCAGCCCCTTCTTCAGGCAAGGACACGAAGCGCTCGACATGGATCCGTGCCTGGGGAATCTCCAGACCGTGCAGCGCCTCGACCGACGCATCCATAAAAGGCCCTGGACCGCAGATAAAACAATTGGCCTGGCGCCACGGCCGGGCCAGTTCCGCAAGTTGGGCGACCGAAGGAATACCCTGAACCGAGTCCAGCCAATGCAGGACTTGCAGGCGTGATGGGTGGGCGGCAGCAAGGGTTTTCAACTCATCACGGAAGATGATCGAGGCTTCATCGCGATTGGCATAGATCAGACAGATCCGTCCCGTACCCGCCACCAACACCGAGCGCAGGATCGACAGCACTGGGGTGATGCCACTGCCCCCTCCAAAGAGCAAGAAGTCGCCTTCGAAGGATTTCGGCGTAAATACGCCAGCAGGTGGCAGCACCTGCAACTCATCACCGGCGTTCAGGTTATCGCAGACCCAATTGGAGCCCCGCCCGTCGCGAACGCGCTTGACGGTGACCCGCATCGCGCCGTCGACCAAGGGCGAACTGGCCAGAGAGTAACAACGGGGCAAGTGCCGCTCGCCAACGGGTAAACGCAATGTGAGGAACTGCCCCGGCCGATAGCGAAAGGTGTCAGCCAACGACAGCGGAACATCGAACACGAGGGACTTGGCGTCCAGCGTTTCTTCAATGACGGTTCGGATACGAAGGGTGTGATAAACCGGGCCGCTCATGTTTCAAGATCTCCTGCTCAACCGAGCGCCACCAGAAATGCATTATCGACTCGCATTTCAGCACCATTGATATATCGCGATTCATCCGAGACGAGGAACACAATCAGATTGGCTACATCCTCTGGCTCACAGAAAGGCGACTTGGGATTGTCAGCAAAGCTGAGGTCGTCATTCCCGCTCCAGATGGCAGCCGTCATCGGTGTGCGGATCCCGCCGGGAATGATCGTATTGCAACGGATTCGATAGCCATGATTGCGGCAATGCACGGCCACATTACGTGTCAGAGCAGCCACGGCCCCCTTGGAAGCCGAGTAAGCGCACATGCCAGGGTGACCTGCGACAGCGGCGGTGGACGCGAGGTTGACGATTGCCCCACCCTTCTCACGCAGAGCCTGAATTGCGTATTTGCAGCCAAGGAAAGTTCCGTCGGCGTTGATCGAAAGTGTTCGCCGCCACTCTTGCAGACTGGTCTGCTCGATATCTTCAGTCGGGAAAATACCCGCGTTATTGACCACCGCGTCCAGGCGTCCGAAATGCGCATAAGTCACAGCGAGAGCCTGTTCCCAATCATGTTCATCGGTGATGTTCAAACGTATGAACAGCGCAGCCTCACCCAAGCTTTGAGCGGTCTCACGACCCTTGTGCTCATCAACATCGGCGACGACCACACACGCGCCCTGGTTAACCAATGCTTGTGCGGCGGCTTGCCCCACACCACTGGCTGCGCCGGTGATCAACACCACCTTGTCTTGCATGCGAGTCTTCAAAAGCGCGCCCCTTACTTTTTGTAATTGGTTCCGGGATGTCTGGATTCTCGGATTCAATGCGTTTGGACTCATCGTCCAATAGGACTATCGCCAGTGGTTTAAATCTTTACCGCAAAAAAACGCCCCTTTTATGGGGCGCCATGATCAGTGTGTGAAGGGGAGCAATGATCAAAAAAAAAAGCGTGCTACTCCACCACTGCCGAAGAGAACTCAGGAGGATCACCGAGGAACGCACGATGGGATGGAGGCTGTATGCCACCCTCATCCTGCACGCCGTAATCCACTGCCAATTCGGCGGCATAGAAGACTTTTCCTGAACGCGCCTGTCGCTCGCTGTCCAGATACAACGCCGCCACTACCCGCCCAAGAAACTCCGGCGTTTCGCCCATGGCCAGCCAGTCGCCGTACTTCTCCGGCTCCGCCGCACAGACAGCCAAGGTCCGCTCGGTTTTGACCAGCCCCGGCCACAGAGACACAACACTGACTCCAAATGCGCGAAAGTCGTGAGCCATGTCATGGGACATTTTGTCGGTCGCAGCTTTTGCACCGCCATAAGCCGGGCCATGCATATAGCAACGTCCGCCAGCGGAAGAAATATTGACGATCAACCCCTGGGTTTCCAGCAGCAAGGGCGCCGCGTGATAACAGGCGACATACACCGAATGCATACCGACCCCGAATAACTCGGTCATCGTCAGCGGCTTCTTCCAGAACGGCGCGATATCCGTCAGCTCTGCAGGAATGGCGATGGCACAGTTGACCAGAATATCGAGCCGCCCCTGCTCACGCTGAACCCGCTCGAACAAGGCCTGGACCTGAGCATCGTCGGCATGATCACAGACCACGGCGATGCCCTGTCCGCCTGCCTGATCGATATCTTCAGCGGTGCGATAAACTGTGCCGGGTAAAGGCGCATCACCTTCACGCACACTGCGTCCTGTCACGTAGACCGTAGCGCCCGCGGCACCGAGCGCGAGTGCTACGCCACGGCCAACGCCTCGACTCGCACCCGTAACTAAGCAGATTTTTCCTTCAAGCATTTTTCTCTCCCGCAAGATGGTTGGCGGCGATGAAACCGAATGTCAACGCGGGTCCAAGCGTGGCGCCCGCCCCCGGATAAGAAGGCCCGGTTACCGAGGCCGAAGTATTGCCGGTGGCATAGAGGCCGACGATAGGCTGCCCGGACTCGTTCAACACCCGAGCGAACTCATCGGTCACCAGGCCACCCTTGGTTCCGATCTCTCCCGCGTCGAGTTTCAGTGCGTAGAACGGTGGTTTCAGGATCGGTCCAAGACACGGATTCGGCTTGACGGTAGGGTCGCCATAGAACAAGTCATACTGGTTACCGCCCTTTGCAAAATCTGTATCGATACCCGTGGCCGCGTAGCGGTTGATACGCTGCACGCTGTCCGTCAGACCTGCTGCATCGACACCAATGGCGCTGGCGAGGGATTCGAGGGTTTGACCGCGAAAGAACACATTGCCCAGCCAATCACGTGGCAGCAGCGAATCAGGCATGACTGAAGCAGAGACCAGCGGACCTGCGTTGTACTTGCGCCGGAAGTTAGCGTCGAAAATCATCCAGGCCGGTAGATTGGCTTTCGTCCTGGCGTGGTCTTCATACATCGCCAGGACGAAGTCCAGGTAGTCCTGCGCTTCGTTGGCAAAGCGTTTGCCCAGTCGATTGACCACGATGCACCCTGGCAAGGCGCGCTCGGAAAACAAGCCGCGCTGTTTCTCCTCACCCGGTACATGTACGGTAGGAGTCCACCAGGCATGCTGCATCAGATCCACCGCAGCCCCCAGCTGTTGTCCGGCCAGAATCGCATCCCCGGTATTGCAGGGTGGCGCTGCAGTCCAATCGGTTTGAGTGGGCTTGGGCAAGTACTGTTCACGCATCTGCTGATTGCGCTCAAATCCACCGGCAGCCAGCACAACGCCCTTGCGGGCACGTATGAACAGCTCCCGACCCTGATAAGTCACATCTACGCCAACCACACGGCCGTCCTCTTCACGCAGACTTTTTAACGGTGTGTTCAACCGAATCGCAATGTTGCGATCCAGCAACGACCGCAGAAGTGAGCCCACCAGCGCGTTGCCCATGGTCAACCGACGATCGCGCTTGCTGCGAAGCCGGCCAGGCAAGTCCAGCCAGTATTTGCAGCCCAGCTTGAACGCAAGCCTCTTCCAACCGGGGACCCGGGCCAACAGGGTCATGGCTTCGAACGTGGTCATGCCCATTCGCCCGAATATAAGCATGGTGGGAGACGTTTCACGCAATCGGGATAATAGCGAACCGAGGGAGCGACCATCGAACGCCAAAGGATCGAGGGTCCGGTAGCCAAGTTTGGCACCGGGCAAATCCTGATAATAATCGGCGTAATTGGGCACGGCGCGATAACGCATGCGCGTCTTTTCTTCGGCATAGCGCAACATGAGTGGCGCCTGTTCGACATAGGCACGAATGCGCTCAGGGGCCACTTCTCCTTTGGCCGCAGCAACCAGATACGCCTTTGCGTCTTCTATGCTGTCGCTACCGCCGCTGGCTGCAATGTGGTCGTTGTTGGGAATCCAGATCCCCCCACCCGACACTGCAGACGTGCCGCCGTATTTGTCGGTTTTTTCGATCACCAGTACCGACAACCCCAAGTCGTGGGCTCGGGCAGCCGTCAGCATCGCGCCCGCCCCGGTCCCGACCACCACCACATCGTATGCTTCTTCCCGGCTTGCTATCGCATTCATGGCCTGATCTTGTCGTTATTATTGGCGGGACTGAAAGACGCCCAGAGGCGCTTAAACAGTAGTGTCTTTATTCTCAAGACCACAGAGCACCCCTCCGAAGTTGCGCCCCACAGGGTCCGCATAGTTGGCGACGTGTGCTCGCCCCGCATGAATATCGAGGAAATAGCGCACCACCGGATGGCTTTGATAAAGCCCGGAACCGCCACAAGCCTTGAGTAGACGACTGACATGATGCGCGCAGATTTCCGGCGCCTGAGACGATTGGAAGCGATACAGCAAACGGTCTTCGATAGGGGCCGGCTCACCCTTCTCAGCAGCGCTCATTAGCGCCTCGAAATTGCGAAACAATGTCGTTTTGAGTTGATCAACCGCTGAAGCCGCTTCGCTGGCCACCAGTTGAGCCGATGGATCATTGGCCGTCGCACCGAGGAAATTGCGACTGACTTGCACTGCTGCACTCGCTCGAAATGCATTCAGCGCGCCCTGCAGACCACCGATACAGGAAGACGACACTGCACGCACAAACACCTGCGCAAATGGCAGAAGGTACAGCGGCGCATCGTTGATGGCCAAACCTGGACGGGCCGCAACCGAATCGTCACGGGTGCGATGGGTTCGATACTCCGGAACGAAAACATCCTCGACCACAATATCATGGCTCCCGGTGCCCTTGAGGCCGAAGGTATTCCAGTTGCGGACGATCTCGTAGTCACTTTTTGGCAACAGAAAAGTGCGGTATTCAGGTACACCACCCTCGTCGCTGGGAGGAACCATTCCCCCCAGGAAAATCCACTCGACATGTTCGCAACCGCTGGAGAAACTCCAACGCCCGCTCAAACGAAACCCCTTCTCTGCCGGGGTGACTTTACCGACAGGCATGTAAGTTGAGCCCACCAGAATGGAAGTATCGCTCCCCCAAACGTCGTCCTGGGCACGCTCGTCGAACAAGGCCATCTGCCAAGGATGGACCCCCAACACACCGTAGATCCAGGCGGTCGACATACAGCCCTCGGCCAAGGTCATCTGCACCTTGTAGAAGGTCGCCGGTGACATTTCATAACCGCCATACCGTTTGGGTTGCAAGACCCGAAAGAAACCGGCTTCCAGCATTTCACGGATCGTTTCATCGGGGACCTTACCGTCTCGCTCCGCCTGTTCTGCACGCTCAAGCAACCGCGGCACCATCGCGCGAGCACGCTGTACGAGGTCGTACTCACTCGGGATGGCCGTCTTGGGTACGGACTGAATGGACATGCAATTTCTCCCTATAAAAGCCTGATGGTCACACCAGAGACTGTGTGCCTTTAACCCTATCCTTCCATTCGCACGGGCCCCAGGCATCGTCCAAAAAGACTAACGGCCAGCTCCTCCCCCGACGGGTGTTTCACTGACGCAAAAAAAAGGCGAACCAGGATCAACCCGGTCCACCCTCCACCCGTCTTGCATCTGTCAAATCATGCCGTGCGACCGGCCTGTAGCGGCGTGGAACATTCATCCCCGGAATCTTCCTGCTCGAACACGTGATGCATCGCGGGCGATTCCACTTTGGTAACGGTTTCGAAGATCTTGCGCTCACTCACATCTGCCGGCAGATCTGCGACGTCGGTGTAGAACTGCGAGTACCACTTGCGTAACTGATAAATCGGGCCGTCGTTCTCACAGAGCATAGGATTGTCGATTCGCACCTTGTTGTCCCAGATCAATTGGTCCTGGGCGAAGGCATCAAACACCGCCTTCGAATACGCTTCGGCCAACGCTTCGTTCTCGGCGTCCGACATCCCTGGCACGCGCTTGACGATCACACCAAAACGCTGATGAAAGCTGTTGAGATCCCGCGGCACATGCGAGTTCAACAGGATCGACTCAATGGCCATACCGCCTTGCTCGGCGATCATATGGGTAATGTGGTAAGCCGGTCCGAAATAGGTGTTGTAGGTACTCAACCCTCCTTCCGTCAGCGTTTCACTGCCACCAATGGTGATTTGACTGGCCTTGTGCCCTTCAAAAATGTTGGCGAAATAATCATTCGGAGCATGGTGGACCGCATTAAAGTGACCTTCGTCCGCCAAGTTGTCGACCAGCTCGCGGCAGTTGGTATTGAACAGCCAATACTTGACGCTCCAGTCCGTCCACTCATCAGAGAAACAGGCATCGATGCGCGGAATCTCGACTTCTGGCGGCGGTTGATTACCCTCCGGGTCGTTGTAGACGAACAACAGTAGATTTTGCTCACGAGTTGGCCAGGTTTTGGTCTTGGCTCTTGGCGGAATTCGTTTGCAGTAAGGAATGCTGTTGCATTTGCCATCTGCCCCCCAACTCCAGTGATGGAAAGGGCAAACGACAGAGTTGCCTTGCACTTCTCCCATACTCAGATCGGCGCCCATGTGAATGCAGTACGCATCGAGTATATGCACATTGCCGTCTTCACCCTGAAAGGCTACCAGCTTGGTGCCAAACACATCGAGCTTATGTGGCTTGCCGTCTTTGTAATCCTGCGCCAACCCCAGACAATGCCAGCCACGGGCGTAACGCTCCGGGATCGCTTGTGTCTCGATCTTGTGTCCCAGTGCCATCTCTCTCTCCTCAAAACGTAGCGCACGTTGGCGCCGAATCCAGCCGGACCACATAAAGCGCGCGCGTCAGGCACGCATCGCGCTCAGGTTTTGCTCACGTTAGGCGCCACCTTCGATCTGCACATACCCCATTTGGACGAGTTACCGGTTAGTCCGTGCGGACGATGCTGCGCAGACGTCTCTCACGCTAGAACAATGTTTATTTCAAAGTTGGAGCACGACCCCATGCGCATCTGCAAAAACAAGGTCGCTGTCGTGACCGGGGCGGCCAGCGGCATCGGCAAAGGCCTGGCACTTGCACTGGCCAAGCGCGGCTGCAAGCTGGTGCTGGCGGATATCAACTTGACTGGTCTGGAGCAGGTTCACGCCGAGGTGCGCGCGCAGGGTGTCACGACCATGTCTGTCGAAACGGATGTCGCCGAGTCCGCTGCTGTTGAGAACCTGGCCATCAGGGCATTCGAACAGTTCGGCCGCGTCGACCTGCTGATCAATAATGCTGGAGTGTTGAGCAGCGGTGCCAGCTGGGAACTCGATGTACAAGAATGGAAGCGAGTGCTGGACATCAATCTGTGGAGCGTGATTCATGCCATACATGCCTTCATCCCGCGACTGCTCAAACAAACAGGCGGCGCCCATGTCGTGAACATCGCCTCACTGGCCGGCCTCACCAGCGGTGCCTGGGTGGCGCCCTATACCGTGTCCAAGCATGGAGTGATCGCACTGAGCGAATGCCTGGCTGCGGAAATGGCAGCTACTGAACATCCGATCACCATCTCGGTGGTCTGCCCTGCTGCTATCAGCACAGGTATCGCCCGAAACCTGAATGACAATGGCTCCGTCCACGGAGGGGAGCTGAATGCACATTTACGTGATTTGATCAGCCATGCCATGTCCCCCGAAGTCCTGGCTGAAAAGGTGCTGGCCGGGATCGAGGCACAGCAGTTCTGGATTTTCCCTCAAGAGGAAGTTCGCACAGCGGCCGAGCGCCGACTACAACGTATTTTGGCGACCACCCAGCACGATTGATTTCCTCCATAACGAACAGGAGCAGACTCATGCCACTTCACCCACAAGCCAAGGCCGCCCTGGAGTTACTGTCCTTGATGCCGCCGATGGACTACAGCATGGACGGCGCCCAGATCCGCGCTGTCTTGGCCCAGATGCCCGAAGGCCAATCACCCTTCAGTCCCGGCGATGAGGTACGGCGTATCGAAGACCTCAGTATCGAAGGCCCCGCTGGCCGACTGAGCTTGCGCCTGTATTATCCCGACGCTGAAGGTCCGCTACCCATTACCCTTTATCTGCACGGTGGTGGCTTTGTCTTCGGCTCGCCACAGATGCACGACAACGTCTGCCGTTGTCTGGCTAATCGGGCAGCAAGCCTGGTAGTGTCGGTCGACTATCGCCTGGCGCCAGAAGCAAAATTTCCCGCAGCCCTGGATGACAGCCTTGCTGCGCTGAACTGGGTCGTCTCGCATGCCCCCTCGCTCGGTGGCGACCCAAGTCGCATAGCTATCGCCGGTGACAGCGCCGGTGGAAATCTGGCCACTGTGATCGCCAACATTGACGCCCAAAATGCCGCACCGACACTCTGCCATCAAGTGCTGCTATATCCGGTAACCGACTGCCGCTTCGACAGCCCCTCCTACCAGGCACGTGGCGAAGATTATTTTCTTACTACTGAAATGATGCAGTGGTACTGGGATCAGTACTTGCCTGATCAATCGGCGGCGAACGACCCACGCGCTTCTCCGTTACGAGCCACTCTTTCACCTGCCGTGGCGCCAGCCACCTTGATCACCGCCGAGTATGACCCCTTATGTGACGAGGGCGAAGCGTATGCCCAGGCACTGAGGGCGGCGGGAGTCATTGCTCGTCTTCACCGATGGGACGGGCAAATCCATGGCTTCGCCAGCATGCTCGGGGTCATCGACGCGGCCGACGAAGCCTTGAGCGTGGCAGCGACTGCCTTGCAGCTTGCTTTCAAAAAAGCACAATGAAAAATGCCCCAGCCTGAACACCGGCTGGGGCATTTGAGGATCGCTGACTCAGCGCTCAAAGTTCGCTATTGGAAGGCACTGGCACCGAGCTATCTGCGCGCTTGCGTTTGACCAGCCAAAGCATGATCGCCAGACCAACGAAGATCAGACCGACACCGAAAAATGCACCGTGGATGCTGTAAAGAGTCCTCAGAGGGCCAACCGCCAATGGGTTAAGGAACTGCCCGAGGAACACCGCACTCAAGAGCAATCCAACCGCCCGTGCTCGCACGGGTTCCGGCGCACGGGACAAAATCATTGACACCGTAATCGGCTCCACCAGACCCGCCCCGATCCCGGTAATCACACAACCCAGGATCAATCCGAAGACGCTGTGAGCAGTGGCCATGACCAGGCAGCCGATGCCCAGAGCGAGCGCCGTGAGCACCAACACTGCTCTTGGCTCTAAGCGACGGCGCAAGTAACCGAAGCTACCAGCGGCAATCGCAGCCACCAGTGAGTATGCCGATAGCACCAGACCTCGAGTCGTCGCGCTCTCGACTCCATCAGCCTCAAGTAGAAACGGTCCCTGAATGCCCGGCATGAATAGGCCGATGGTCAAAATAATGGTCAGCAAATAAAGCGGCCAAAGGCTGTGTATCGGAAATCTGACGTCGTTAAAAATACGTTCTACCGCTCGATGTCTAGCCACTACAAACCAGCCCAAAAGCACCACAGGCAAACCTAGCAGGTAGAGTACGAAAGGCCCTCGCCATCCCAATAAATCCACCAGATGCCCGCCGGCGACCATCGCGACTATGGCCATCAGCGCCGCGCCCGCCCCGGCAAAACCGAGTACGCGCTCACGAAGGTGTCCCTGGAAATCCCCCGCCAATGCAAATGAAATGGTTAGCAGCCCACCGCCAGCAACACCCAACAATAATCGTGAGCCGATCAGCAACCAGGGATCGCTCAACAACATCACACAAGCACCCGAAAGGCTGAACAGAAACAGACAACTGAGCAGTACCAATCGACGCCCGATACGCTCAGCGAGATAGCCCATTAGGGGAGCGGCGAGAATGACCATGACCGCTGGAATCGTCATCACCAATTGCGCAAAGAGTGCCCCGTCACCTTCTGCGGCGAACTGTACCGCCATGGCCGGTAGCGCAGGCGCCGCCGCCATAGGGATCAGTGCAACCAGCGCAGGGCCGGCCACGACCACACACGCTTTGGCGTTTTCGTTGTGGCCTAAAGCGGCCGCAGTACTGCCATCGTTCATCATGGTCATCCTCTGCTTATTCTTGTTTGAGAATCGGACACTACATTTGCGGGCAGAACATAACCACTCAAGGCCACTCCAGCCTGACCGCGCCATTGGCATGCACGATTTCATTCCCGTATGCGTGCATCTCAATTTCAACCCAGCGCATTGGCGTGGCCCCTGAATCGCTGACAGAACCCTCAATGCGTAACGTGTTTCCTGCATAACACGGAGCACCTAGCCGAATGCTCATCCTGCTCAGACGCGCCTCGGTTCCTGCCCATTGACTGACGAAGCGCTCGACATAGGCAGCGCTGGAAAAGATATTCAAGAAAAGTTCTGGGTGCCCCAACTTACGGACTGTATCGAGATCATGGTGAATCGGATGAAAATCACGGGTGGCCATGGCACTGGTAACGATGCTGCTGGTCGTCACCTCAGCCCGCAATGTCGGCAAAGATTGGCCGACACAAATATCTTCAAAACGCACAGGCGAAACACTGGTCATGATGACTCCTTCGGCATATAGCACAACTGGCGGAAGTGCAGGACTGCAACCTTTTCATCGTCCTGAGCAAATACGTCCTGGCGCACAGTGAAGAAGTATCCGTCACCCAACCCTGTAGATTTGCGATCACTCACCAACACAAGGGTACTGACACTATAAAGCCGCTCACCTACGCGAAGGTATCTAACAAACTCCTGATCAACATTGACGCCGACCAGACCGGTATAACCTCCCTCACTGAACAGCCGGATAATTTCCGTCGCATCCACTTGCGCCGAGCCTTCCGGCCGCCAGCCTGAAGGGCCCGGCTGAAGCCAGACCTGCAACATACTCGGTGGAGCCAACTGTGCGTCACTGCATTCACCCACGCCTACCCGATAGCGTGGATCATCGACGCCGTGAGCCTCGCACCAGTGTCGAATCATGCTTGGATTCACGGGATCACACGCCAATACCCGAGCATAAGGCTGATCGAGGCGCGCTTGAATCCGTGATAACCAATCACCGGTTTGGGCATTCACACTCATAACACCTCGAAAAGCCCGGCGGCTCCCATGCCACCGCCGATACACATGGCCACAACGACATATTTAACGCCGCGACGTCGGCCTTCGAGCAAGGCATGGTTGACCATCCGCGTGCCACTCATTCCAAAGGGGTGCCCAATGGCAATAGCTCCGCCGTTGACGTTAAGCCTGTCTTGAGGAATACCCAACTGATCGCGGCTGTAAATCACCTGACAGGCAAATGCCTCGTTGATCTCCCACAGCCCAATATCCTTGACCGCCAACCCGTGCTGCTTGAGTAGTTTGGGAATAGCGTAAACCGGACCGAGGCCCATTTCTTCGGGTTTACAGCCAGCCACAGCAAGGCCGAGGTAGGCCCCCAGCGGTTGTAATCCGCGGCGCTTTGCTTCAGCAGCACTCATCAGCAGACTGGCGGCGGCTCCGTCGGACAGTTGCGAGGCGTTGCCCGCGGTTATGTATTCTCCTTCAGCGATCCAATTGCCCCCCTTCCAAACCGGCTTCAGGTTAGCCAGGCTCTCGAGTGTTGTATCTGCCCGATTGCATTCATCCTGGGTGAGGGTGACCAGTTCATGGCCAAGGCTGTTGCCTTCTTTGTCGAACAGCTGTTTGGCCGTGGTGATAGGTACGATTTCCTCGCTGAATAGGCCATCACGTTGAGCCGCTGCGATACGTTGTTGGCTTTGCAGGGAGTACTCATCTTGCAAGGCACGCGGGATCGCATATTTCTTCGCGACGATTTCAGCGGTTTCAATCATCTGGATATATGCGCTGGGCGCGACCTCCAGCACCGCTTTGGACTGGAGCCGATAAGTATTTTTGTGTTTGTTCTGGATCAGCGAAATTGACTCCAGACCACCGGCCACTGCAATGTTCAGTTCGCCACACATGATGCCCTTGGCGACCGTCGCGATGCTCATCAATCCCGATGCGCACATCCGGTCCACCGCCATGCCAGGCACAGAGTCAGGCAGGCCGCCCGTGTAAGCGCACAACCGACCCAGATTGTAGCCCTGAGTCCCCTGTTGAGCCGCTACGCCGATGACCACATCATCGACCTCGGAAGATTCGATACCTGCCCGTTCGACCACTGCACGAACTACATGCCCCCCGAGTACTGGCGCTTCAGTGTCATTGAAAGCCCCTCGATAGGCCTTGCCCATTGCCGTGCGCGCTACGGATACGATGACCGCCTGTGTCATTTGTCATTTCCTATTCTGAAGAAGTAGAACTTGGCCAGATGCTGGCCGAGAGAACAAGCTGACTCATCGTCCATCAGGACTAGAGCAAAGGCCGAGGATTCATTCGTTGTTCACACTCGCCGCATTGAGAAACGCAGGGCGCTCGCCCCCGCCATGGACCAGCAGGTCTACCCCACTGATGTACGCCGCCTGCGAAGAGGCCATGAACAAGCAGGCTTCACCGATATCCGAAGGTTGTGCCATACGTCCAAGTGGCACGGTAGCGGACACCGCAGCGATGCCGTCATCATCGCCATAATGCAAATGAGACTGCTCGGTTTGTACCAGCCCGGGGCTGACGCAGACCACGCGGACTTTGGGCGCCCACTCCACCGCCAAGGATTTGGTTAAACTGAGCACGCCAGCCTTGGCCGCCGCATAGGTAGCACTACCCGGCCTGGCCGAGTAAGCGCCCACGCTGCCGATGAACAAAATGACTCCTCCCGTGTCCTGATCCTGCATAAAGGCATTCGCCCGCAATGCAGTAAGCAACGGTGCGGTCAGATTCAGGCTGATCAACGACTCGTGAAAGCGAGCTGAACCGCTGGCTGCAAGAGAATAAGGGGTACCGCCGGCATTTTTAACCAACACATCAAGCCGGCCATAACGCTCATGGATATGGGAGAAGAGTCTGTCCAGATCGGCGCTCTCACGAATATCTGCAGGAAAAAAATCCGCCGACCGCCCCTCTACGCCCGGCAATGTCAGTGGAGAATTGCGTCCGCACACCAGCACCGTGGCGCCGGCCTTCAGGAAGCACTCTGCTATCCCGAAGCCAATTCCTTTGGTGCCACCTGTAACCAACACCACTTTATTGGTGAAATCTCGTTCGACAGTCATACCCGACGCTCTCTCTGGAATTGGCCTTTGGATCTGATCCTAAAGGTCAAACAGATGGGCGTCTTAGTCTGAAGAGACGATAGAGAGCGTTTAACAACGCAGCGCAACGATCGGCAGTGCGTAGATCTCTCTGAATGCACGAGAGGCCAGGCGCGAGCGAAGGTGTCGCTTCCAACCTCCGTTTGGACCAGGACGGGTGCCAGACCTCTGAGTAGAGTCGAACGAAAATACAATATTAAGGAACAGTCGCATGACTTGGAGTTCTGGCCCCGTAGTTGCCAACCCACCAATCGTATCGACGCCCCTGAAAACTCCTGGAGCTGAATACAATGAAAGACCAAACGTTAGCGGCCCTTGAAGTGCGTCTCGCAGAGGTTGAAGCCCGTCTGGCAATCATAGATCTCGAGGCAGAATATGCACGGAGTTGGGATGCCGGCGATGGTGATGGCTGGGCAGCGCTGTTCACAAGTGATGGCGTGCTCGACTTGGCCCCCGTCGGTGCCCAAAAACGCCAGATCATCACCGGAAGCGCAAAACTCTCAGCCTTTTGCCGGGGCATCGACGCTTTCTACAAGGGGCTGCACTTCATGCATCTTCCCCGAATTCAACTCATCGGTGACAGGGCTTATAGTCGGTTGCATTTTCAGTGGATTGGTTTGTTCAGGCCTAATGCCAACTATAACGGACAGCGAAGTGCTGCGGGTTACTATGATGTTACTTATCACCTCGTGAATGCCAGGTGGCTTATAAAACATCGGCTGGACAAGGCTGTCTCCGGCCAAACTGTGGAAAACTTCGATCTCTACATTAAAGGCGATTTCGGCCCAAAGGCGACAGACGATAATTTCGTCAAGTCATAAATTAATGCTCGGCTGGTTCAGCTTGACCGTATTGTCAGGATGCATCTTGAACCCAGATGGAGTACATCGCTAGCAGGAACACCAGCGTCATGATGGTACCGACGAACGTGCCGCCGATCAGCGTGTAGGGCAGCTAAATGGCCAGAGAGGTGCTCTCCGTTGGCCGCCTGACTTGGGGTTTGACGTGAAATCTAGCTGATTCGCGTTAGGATATCGGTGGCGAGCTGACGGATTTGATCAACCCCTTATTCCAAGGTGGTCAACCTACGAGGATATTAGATCTGATAAGGGAATGTTATCCGCCGTTGTTTCCGAAGACGGAAATTTCAGTCCGATTAGCGTATTCAATATTACCAACCAGTTACTCCGGGTCGACGCAACGCCGTTACACAACCGTACAAGTACGCGCTGGCCAATGAAAAAACCTGTGAATATTGCACCCAGCCCTCTCGTTCGTTTTGAGCGACAATATCGAAATTAATGTAGGCACAGGCTTCATTGATGGATTAGGGAACATGCTGTCTATTGTTAAAATTTCATCGGATCTGCAAAATCAGACTGATAACGAGATTGGTAACAATAAAAATTCGACCCTGGCGTTATCGGATCGACCATCAATTTGGCCCTGACATGGTGGGCGTTCCTGGCATGGCCGGGAGGGCAATAATCATAGAGATCTTTTAATGGATTAATCACAATGTCGGAAACATCATCACAAAATATAAATGGTAAAGAGGCGTTATAAATCCGCGCACTGCCATCTTGAAATACGACTCGCCCTTTAATACTGGGTCGGGTTGTGCGAAACTCCCCAACCACCAAATCAGGATTCACCGTCTCAAAATATGCAAGTTCACGCCGCCTTAATTCAATCAAACGATCTCTGATAGCTGAAGAGATTTTGAACTCGTTGGCGATCTGCTGACGTATTTTCGCAGCCCAGTTTGTTGCAGACATTTTTTTGAGGGACGAGTTTAAAAACCAATAAAACCTTATCGCTTTGGCTGATTCTATCAGAATCGGAAAACGACGCACCTCAATACCAGTCCATGTGGGAAACTTAGACCAAAATTTCTGTCGTTGAGATTTAGAAAGGGCATTAAGAGAGGCGCGCAATTGATATTTGCTTTCACAAACTTCTTTTACTATCCGAAATGTTTCAGGCGAGACTCGTACCAATCCAGGAAAGCGTATAGGTCGCTTGCGTGCCCATGCCTCCTCCCCCGAAAAATTTGACATCGCTTCTAGTAGTGCGCTACCGGCCACTCCGTCAAAAAGTCTTTGTGCAATTACATTAGTACCGAATTTTTGGGGAGGAACTTTCCATAGGATATTTATTTCAAGGCTAGGATCATCAAGTAATACGCCCCTCAGGTCATGTAAGTTTTTCTGCATCATGATGGCTCGATACACACAATCGCCATAAGCATCGAATGTAATTTCCATTTCACACCTACCTTGTCAGCGCGACATCCAGTGTGCACGAGCCTTTAGGGACCATTTGAGTTGCCGCGCCACTACAATAGACTCATAGTCATTTGTTTCCGACAATAATAGTTCTCTCTTCAATTCGCATATCGTCGAAGGTAGAGAAAAACAAAGTCGGGACAATGCCTTAAACAGCAAAACGCCTTCAGAGACTGAAAACAACTCCCAAAAAACCCCTAATATAAGCAACGAGAATAGACGGTTAATTAATCCCGTTGACACCATGCCATCGTCTATTTTTTTGCTCGCATCGCTCGTATCAACTGCTACCTGATATTGGGGTGGGCTTCGAAGCACTCTCGAAATTAAGCTCCTGCATTCGTGATACCTAGTATGTTGTCTTAGCGACAGACCTAAAATTGTCTCTAGTGCCGGCCAGCACTCACTCCACGGCTCCCCTTTCAATACCCCTCTTAACATTACCTGTTTAGCGCGAGACATAGTCAGAACAGCTTGAATATGAGCTCCGAACTTCCACAGGCAGGCCCATGCGCCTGCCGTCGTTCCGATAGAAGGAACCGATAGATGCATCGTTTCATAGACATAAGGCCCTTTACTTGTATAGTCTCGACAGGCCTTCGAAAAAGCCGCTCGCGCCTTTGTAGATTGAATGATTGGCTCATCCAATTGGTTCATGGGAATACCATGCTCTGGACAGGTTATTGTAATGAAGCTATCCCATGTTTTTCGCCACGAGGGATGGCGCCCGCACGTAACATCATTAAAAATACAATGCGCACAGAAAAACTTTCTGTGTCGACGTGGTCGTAACACTAACCATGGACAATCGGATATTATTCTCGATATTTCGCCTGAACCGCAATTAACTGCGTGTCCAATCACTGCAATCCCTATTTTCGAGCAAGAATAATCAGGATCAAATCCTTCGTCCCAGTTACAATTAAAATCACTAAGCAGCAAATTTATTCGCTCACATCTTTGATCCTCTTTTAAGCTTGAACGATACAGAAACGATGTTAGTGTTTCGTCATGCACGGGCTTGATTTTCTTTAAAGGGCTCACCTCACCAACCCTCCTGCTGAAAAGGTGCGCTCGCGCCTATTTTTAGTGCAGCCAAACTGATCCGTTCTTCCCCGCTAGTGATCGCATAAATCGCCGCATGTTTAATTGGCTCAATTATCCCACTTGTTACTCCGTGACTATGAGCGATCAGAAAACCAACTTTGCTTCGATCAGTAAGTCCGGATGGTTTACGCAGAGGTAGCTCAGACTCTATTACTGCTAAAAACTCTAAAAAATTAGAATCGTTTCGCCATACCGGCATTGAATATATGCAAAGTCTGCGCTCCAACTGTTCGTCACTCCGGATTGAACTCATAACTTTATCGATCCCGAAACAAAGTAACAATACAGGATTCGAACCGCAACTTAGCTCTCGCAGAAAGGTCAACGTATTTCTCTGATTTACACTATTCCCTCTCATTAGATCATGCAAATTATCAATTACAATCGCTTTGACTCCTCGCAACAAAAGAACCCTCGCCAACTCAGCCTCTAACACAGCATTGGTGGGAATTTGCTTAGGGGTAACGTGTATATTCAAATTTTTTGAAAATTGAGCGAGAAAAGCTTTATACGTGGTGCAATATCGCGGATCAAAATATATAATCGCACGGTTTTTAGAAAAAACGTGTTTTTCAAGATGCTTCAGCAAAGCAGTTTTTCCAATACCTGTTGGCCCGATAACCAACAAACAGGGTGCTTGGTTAGGGTTGTGGGTAGTTAGCATACGTCGACAAATAGCTTCAACCTTCTCAGCAGAGCTATTGTGGACCCACATCCAGTTATAAATATGAGAAATTCGATCTTCCTCCCCATTCATAGCCAGAGCACGCGCTCGCTCTGACAAATGATTCATCTTCAGAGTGTCAGTCATCAAAATATACCTTTCTCGACGGCTTTGAATCTACTCCAGTACTAATACTCCCTTTAGTCCCAATCGCTGAAAGAAGTTCATCATTAGGAACTGCCTCAAAGTGATGTTCGCTTCGTTGTTTCTGCTTTGACCTTTTTTTTCTCGCTTCTTTGGTTTTTTGCGCAGAATCCTCTACTAGTGCTTCATTTTCACGTAGTATTTCATAATACCGCGCTTCGTCTGCAGGTCTTATCCCTCGTATTTTCGCTAACTTAGCCGCACACTTTGCCTGTTCTAATGAAACATCCGGAGCCATGACATTTGCGTAATAAATATCGCGATAATGTCCATCAATTTTCAACCAGACAGTTCGTAGCGTTTCAGGGTTATAAACACAAGGATATGAATTTCCTATTTCCAGCCTGAGCGAATCATCCCAGTAGCGGAGATTATTCAACTTAATCCCTGCGCTACGAATCGCTACGGATTTCCTTGGCATGAAATCCAATTTAAAGGATTTTGGATCACTGATAATCGATGGAACATCTCTAGTACCATCGGGCAAAGTAAAATAAGCGTCCCACTTTGACTTTGGTGTAGCATTGCCAATACCAGTATGAGGTCGCAAGTGATACCGCTCAATTTCGCGCAACAACCAGTGTCGAAAATCGCTAAATGTTAAACACGCCGACACTTCACTATTATAGCCTCTGTTTGCCACAGTGTTTGAGTCTGTTTTGCCTGGTAAAAAGTGCACTGCCCCCATCGCAGTGCCAATATATCGCTCAATATGGCCGCCATGATGTTTTTCTCTGCGCCATTCCATCTTCATTGCATGAGCATCACAGGCATCAACTAACGCGGGCGTCCTAAATTCCGCCGCACGGTCAGCATGTATAACCTCAGGTACGCCATAAAACGGATATTTTACATCAGCACACCCAATTTGCTGAAGCCATCGATCTTTTGGTATGCACATATTGGCAACACAGCAAGCAACGGAGTATCGCGAGGGCGAGGACCAAGACAAGTAAATCCCTAGTATGATTCTCGTATAAAGGTCAATTGCAAAAGTTACCCAAGGCCTACCAATGGGCAAACGGTACTCGTCATCCACTAGTATTATGTCCACGGGTGTGTGATCGATCTGTACCCGCTCAAAGGGGCGGCTTATGTCGAGACTTCCTGGCTTTGGTCTTGATTCATCTGCAGCCCGTTTAGTGCCAATTCTAATTTTTGCTGTTTTGGTGGCTGGCAATTTTTTGACTCTTTGCGTAACGGCTTTGATACCAGGGCTTTTTAATCCGGCCATTTCGCACAGCCCACGTACTTTTTCGTGAAGATTTACATATGTGAAACGCTCTTTTTTTTCTAAGGTCTGTTTAATGCAATATCCAATTATCGACTCAACTTGCTCATCTAACATTACTTTTCCAGTACAGCGTCCTCGTCGTGCCTCCATGACACTCACAGGTCCTCGCTTTTCATTATAGCGCGAAAGTAATCTGTATATGGACCTCTGCCCCAGCCCCAAAACAGTCTGTAGCTCAGCTACCGCCTCTGAGTTACTGATAGTTTTAGTAAATACTTTCTGTATCTCGTTAAACCTTTCAACTGCTTTGCTTCGTTGACGAGTACCTGCAGTACCTTTTTCATCGACCCACAAGGAAACTTCTTCGGTTAATTTCTTCTCGCGCTCATTTAATATTGGTACTAGTTCACCGACAGAGATAATAAAAATCTTACCACTAGACAAGCTCCTCACCTGACACAGGCCGTCACTTAGCGTAGCAAGCACCTCGACCTGTGATGCTTCAAATTGAAAAACCCTGCCAATCGAGATTTTTATGAGCTCTGCCATATCGAAACTCCAGATATATGAAGCTCTCTCAGATTAACTCACCAAATATCTCTGACGAAGAAATAACCATTCAAATGATTATAAGATTTCGCAATAGCAATAATTATTTTTAATCCTTAAACGTGACAAAAAGTGCTAATTGATTGGTAAATATGACAAAAACGTTGCTTTCAATGCCGCGTTTGATCTTGCCGATTGGAAACTTCAATCAAATCAATTGGTTGGTCTTTGCCATATTTAGCGAAGGCGCACAGTTGCACGCAGATTTTGAAGGATCAAATCACCTCAGCCACTCATTCTCCCGTCAGCTTCTCAATCAGCTCCGTGTGTTCGGGAAATTGCTCGGTAAGCTGCTGCTGAATACCCAACTCCATATCTGCAAAATCAAACCCCGGTGTAACCGCTTCGCTGATCAGGCCGTATCCCGCCAATCCATTTGTAAGCTGCGAAGCTTTCCAGACGCCACCAGGCACATGCAACTGCAGACATTGTCCGGCGATTATGTCGCTGCCCATCACAACCGTTTTTAATGTGCCGTCCGGAAAAATCAGGCTGTACTGAATCGCATCTCCCACATGGTAGTAATGCACGATGTCCGATCGGTTCAGATGAAAATGACCTATCGGCGAATCCTTGGTCAGCAAGTAGTAAATGGATGTCATCAGGTAGCGCCGGCCCCCAGCGGTCTCAACCATCGCGTGGTGATCGGTTTGAAAGGTTCTGCGGTAGTAACCGCCTTCCATGTGGGGTTCCAGGTTCAGTGCTGCGACTACAGCCTCAGCGCTGGGAATGTGTTTATCAAAGGTGTTGGTAGTCATGTTGATTGAGCCCTCCAGCCTTTGAAATAGCGTGCAATTAATGCGCCCGCTCTATTATTCCCATGCGCACGATTAATAATAACTATGCTAAATAGCTCTTTAGTAGAGCTAGCCATTAGGGCTTGAGCACACGAGTACTCACTACCCTCGCCCACTATTGTTATTCACGCCGCACTTGTGTTTGCGACACGAGCAGTGCGAATAAACAAGGCGCGTACTTTCTCCCAGAAATTCCCCCCCAATACAAAAAAGCTACCGATCAGCATAAGGTCACCCAGCGCTTGAGCTTGCCAGAGGTTGGGTCTGAGCCCCGGCCAAATGCTGTCGATGTAGGGTTCAAGAAAGGAGGAAATCAGCGGCACAAAGAACATCACGATTCCAATTCTATGACGCAATGGGCCCACTTCGACGTCCGTGCTGGGTGCAAGTGAGGACACATAGCCGAACAGGCTGCGCTTTAACTGTTGGAATCCGGACTTGCCCATGATGGCAATGGCGAGAATCAGCAGGATTTTGTTGCTGATGAACAGCACGCCAGTCAGTGCAGCGATCTTTGATCCAGACACATCGGCTGCCGCCGCGAGAGGCACTAACAGCCAGGAGCCCAGCATCAAGCAGATAATGACTATTCCCACCTTGAAGCGCCAACCGGCTGAATGGGGTTCAACAACACCCGGGGTGTTATTCATAATCGTCGTACCTTTCTAACGGATCACAGTAGATTTGATGGCGCTTAAAAAGCGTAGCAGCCATGTGCCCATTTGGACGGCTATGCTCCAGTGATCTTTGTTGGTCGGGAAATGCGTAATGCATCCAGGTACAACCCTGCTGAATTGGCCTGGCCGGTTCGTGCTGTTTGGCGTACTCGGCCTCAGTGGCTGCGTACGGCTTGGGCCGGACTTCCAGCCGCCCAGCGAAGAATGGATCAAACACTGGAGCACCCCTGCCCTCGAGCAATCCAGCCAACGCAGCCTGAACCCGGACATTCGTCAGTGGTGGCAAGTCTTCGCCGATCCGGTCCTCGATCATTTGATTGCCGAGTCGGATGCACGCAACTCCAGCCTCAAAATCGCCGGCCTGCGCGTCATGGAAGCCCGCGCCCAACTCGGCATTGCTCAAAGCGGTCTTTACCCGCAACTGCAGCAAGCCAGTGTCGACAGTCTTTACTTCAACCGCAGGCAATCCGGTGGGACCAACCCGCAAGACAGCCATTTCTGGCAACACAGCGTGGGGTTCGACGTGGGTTGGGAACTGGACTTCTGGGGACGCTTCAGTCGCGCCATCGAGTCGTCCGATGCCAGCTACTTCGCCGCCCAGGCCAACTATGAAGACGTACTCGTACTGCTGCGCGCACAAGTGGCCGATACCTATTTTTCGCTGCGCACCACCGAAGCCCGTTTGCGTGTCGCCCGGGAAAACGCCAAACAGCAAAAGCGCAACTTCGAGATCACCGAAAAGCTCTTCAACAGTGGCCAAACTGCCGAGCTCGACCTGCAACAAGCCAGGACCCAATACCTGGGCACGTTGAGCACCATCCCCAATTTCGAAGACCAGTTGCAACGGACTCGCAATGCGTTGGCGGTGTTGATTGGTCAGCCGCCCGGCGCAATGCCGCAACTGGTCGAGAACGTGGGATTGATCCCGCTGATCGACCGTGCCGTGTTGCAGGATGTACCGGCCAACCTGCTGCTGCGTCGGCCCGACGTGCGCGCCGCCGAACTTAATGTCGCCGCCCAGTCAGCGCTCATCGGTGTGGCCGAGAGCGATTTCTATCCGTCGCTGACCTTGCTGGGCAGCATCGTCTGGTCCACCGACACGCTCAGTGGCACGCCCCGGAATCTGGATTTGATCGGCGGCCCCAGTCTGCGCTGGAATCTGTTTGATCACGGGCAGATCAGCAACAACGTGCGCGTGCAGGATGCGCGGTTGCAGCAACTGATCGAGGCCTACCGCGACAAGGTTCGCCAGGCGGCACGCGAGGCGGACGATGCAGCCTATGGCTTGATCAAATCCCTGGAGCGCGAAGGCATCCTGCGCGAGGCCGAAGTAGCCGCCAAACGCTCGCTGGTGCTGGCCAGCGCGCAATATCGCGAAGGTTATTCGGACTTCCAGCGGGTGCTGGATGCGCAGCGTGCCTTGCTCGAACAACAGGACAATTATCTGGTCGCCCGCAGCAATGCCGTCAGTAATGTCATTGCCTTGTACAAAGCCGTGGGCGGTGGCTGGTACAGCGCCCAGCCGAAAGTTGATCCGACCACCCGCCAGCAAATGGAAAAACGCACCGACTGGGGCGATCTGCTGAAAGAGCCCACCCCTGCACAGCCTGCCATTCCAATGTCTTACAAGGTAAAAGACCAATGAGTGAAACCGCCCCTTCCTCGTCCGAGCCCCCAGTCGCCCAGGCTCCAGCGCCGGCTGCCGACCCGGCGAAAAAAGGCATCAAGTGGGTCCTCCTACTGATCCTCCTGAGTCTGACTTGGTACCTGTTGGCGGATCGTTTCACCCCCTACACACAACAGGCCCGAGTGGGTGCCTTTGTGATTCCGGTCGCCTCGGAAGTGGCAGGCCGCGTGATCCGGGTGAACGTGCGCAACAACCAGGACGTCAAGGCCGGCGAAATCCTGTTCGAGGTGGACCCTCAGCCGTACCAGATTGCCGTCGACCGCGCGCGCGCCGACCTTGAATCGACCCGCCGACAGATCGGTGCGAGCACCGCCGGCATTGCCTCGGCGCAAGCCAACTTGCGGGCCGCACAGGCCAATGAGCTCAAGGCGCGTCAGGACAATCAGCGTCTTGAAGGTTTGTATCGCGAAGACCCGGGCACCATTTCCGTACGCCTGCTCGAAGTGTCTCGCGCTAACCGCGAACAGGCTGTGAGTCAGGTCGCCGCTGCCCGCGCCGAAGTGCAGCGAGCGCGTGAGCAGGAAGGTGGCAGCGAGGAAGACAACGCCTTGCTGCGCAGTGCCGCCACGGCGTTGTCCAAAGCCGAACTGGATCTGTCCAACACGCAGATTCGCGCTCGCTCGGCCGGGCTGATTACGGATCTGCGCACTGACGCTGGGCAATTCGCCGCGGCCGGTAGCCCGGTCATGACCCTGATCGCCATTCATGATGTGTGGATCAGTGCGGACATGACCGAGAACAACCTTGGTCTGGTGAAGCTCGACACGCCGGTTTCGATTGTTCTGGATGCGCTGCCGGGCGAGGTCTTCGAGGGGCGCGTGCGCAGCGTCGGCTACGGCGTCAGCGTGGGCCAGACACCCGCGCCTGGCACCTTGCCCAGCGTGCAGAACAGCCGCGATTGGTTGCGTCCGGCCCAGCGTTTCCCGGTCATTATCGAGTTTTCGCCAGACTCGTTGAACACGTTGCGTGACAGTCGGGGGATCCGTGCCGGTGGCCAGGCCGAAGTCATGGCCTTCCCCACCGAGAGCAATCCGCTGAACCCACTCGGCCGTGTGTTTGTGGGGTTCATGAGCTGGCTGAGCTATGCCTATTAAGGGTATGTCGACTCGGCGCACGCCGCGGGATCAACGCGCGCTGCGCCTGGCCACCGGCACGGCGTTGAGCCTCACCGCCAGTTTCGGCCTGGGCTTGCCGATTCCTTTTATGGCGCCGGTGCTTTGCCTGCTGTTGCTGGCCTCGGTCAATCGCCCGCTGCCGTTCAAGGCCGGACTGGTTCTCGCACTGGCCGCCATGTTGACCACCGGCATCGGCCTGCTATTGATCCCGGTCCTGCGTTATTACCCCGTCAGCGGCGTGCTGTTGATCAGCGTCGGTCTGTTCCTGGCCTTCCGCTTTGGCCTGCGCGGCGGCAACACCTTGATCATGACCTTCCTGGTGATTGGTCTGACCATGATTTCCTCGGCCGGTATCGCCGAATTCGATCTGGCGGCGATGGTCATCGGCGCACTGGTCAAGGGTTTGCTACTCGCCGTTGTCGTTGTGGCGTTCAGTCATGGGTTATTCCCGGATCCACCCAATGCCCCTTCCCCGCCGCCTGCCCCACCCCTGCCGGCAGAAGAAGTCAGTCGGGTTGCGCTGCGTGCAACCCTGATTGTGTTACCGACATTCCTGCTGGCGCTGATCGACCCGGCCGGTTATCTGCCGATCATCCTGAAGGCCGTTGGCCTGGGTCAGCAAAGCTCCACGACGAATGCCCGCAACGCCGGTCGCGAACTGCTCGGGTCAACCTTGCTCGCAGGCCTGTTGGCGATCCTGTTCTGGAGCGCCCTCAGTCTGTTCGTGCATCTGTGGATGTTCTTTCTATGGATGTTGCTGTTCGGCCTGGTGCTGGCGCGCAAACTCTACGCCCTGAGCCCTAGCCGGTTTACCCCGGGGTTTTGGCTCAATACCCTGATCACACTGATCATCCTGTTGGGTCAGTCGGTACAGGACAGCGCAGCAGGCAAGGACGTTTACACAGCGTTCGCCATCCGCATGGGCCTGTTCATCCTCGTGACGCTGTATGCCTGCCTGATGGTTCATCTGCTCGATCAGCGGCGGCAAAATGACGTTCAAGGGTTAACCTGATACCCCTTCCCTTGCAGGCAGCTTGTATAGGCCGTTGAACTGGTCGCAGCACTGGTTTTCTCTTGCGCCCGGCGTTCCTGACGCTGACGCGAGCCTCCGACGACCGCGCCTGCCGCGGCGGTTTCCTTGGCGCGATTCTGGCGATAGTCCTGCTTAGTGTCATCATCGACGCGATCATAAAACTCGTCATGCTGACGTCCGCGCACCTGGGCCCCCGCCGCACCGGCGGCAGCGCCCGCTGCAGCCCCCTTCAACCTTCCACCGCTAGGAGGCGGTGCAGCCGAGGCGCTCTGACTGGCCGCGATGTTGTTGCATTCGGTAATGTCCGTTTGGGTTTGTTGCGAACTCTGCCCTTTCATCGGCACCACCGTTTCCGCCCAGCCCTGGGTCCAGGAAACCGACAGTGCGATGCACAGGCTAATGGATGACAACCTTTTCATGATGACCTCCGACAGGGCCCGGCACTCTGCAAGCACACTGGGTCGGTAGACAGACCGCTCAATACGTCACACCTCGTGATCCTGAGCGTGGTTCAGCATAAAAGATTGTAGATCACCCCTTCTCACCCGCCCCCCCTTCCCTATTCGTGCTCAGCGTGCGGAACTATTTTTCGCGCCAGCACACGCCATGACCTAACCTGAATGGCTAAAGCCGCTGGAGGCATGCCTATGCGTCCTGCATTGAAATTACTCATATTCGTTGTGTTCGCGCTGATGGGGGCGAACATCGGCGAGCTGTCGGCGGATGAACTACCCAACACGGCAAGCAACGGTGAGGCCAGCGCTACCGCTACGGTGTCGAAAAGCGATCTGGAAGCACTGCAATTAAGGCTGGATAACCTTAAACAGCAGGTGTCACTGACCAGTAACTACACCCAGTTAATAGGCTTTCAGGACAACGTTCAGTTGCTCTTAAGTGATGCGGACAAGTTGGCGGCCGTGTTACTTCCCGAGCAGACGCAATTGCAAGCACAACTCAGTGTGCTCGGGACGGCATCCGCCACCAGCGTTGCCATGGAAAAGTCCGATCTCGTGAAACAGAGGTCCTATCTCACCGAACAAAAAGACAAGGTGGATGCCGATCTCAAGATATTGCAGGCCATCAAAGAAGGCGCTACTAACCTCATCGCTCAGATCGCCAGCATTCGGCGCACACAACTGGAAACCGAACTCGCCCAGCGAACCGCCAGCCTCCTCAACCCCCGGTTCTGGTTACCGCTGTTTTCTCCACTGGAGGAGGATAAAAACCGTCTGAGTTTTTTGATCGACCAGTGCAACAGTGTCATTCAGTCCGTCTGGCAACCCGGCCGGCGCGCCGCGACCGTCACGTTGTTATTGCTGGCCCTGGCCTTCTGGACGCCGGGGCGAAGACTGGCTGAGCGTGGTTTGACATGGATCTGCATCCATCGGGTACCGGAAGGTCGCCTGCGCAGAAGTTCATTGGCGATAGCCACGGTAGTTGCCACGATGCTGAGCGCAGGTTGCGCAATAGAGCTCATCTCCGCGGCGGCTACCCGCCTTCAGCCATTGCCTCAGCCACTGCAAGGTTACTTCGACGATGTAGAGAAAGTCGCTTACGCCTGCGCCCTGATTATCGGTCTGAGTCGGGCCCTGCTGTCTAAACGCAATCCCTCATGGCGGTTGCCTGGCATCGCCGATGAAGTGGCACTTGCAATAAGCCCTTTTCCGGCGCTGCTGGCCGGATCAATGCTGATACTCATCTCGCTGGTACAAGTCACCAATGCGACGGGTATGAGTTCGCAGGTGGTTCTGTTCAGCCGGGGCGTCGTGTCATTAGTCGTCATCTTGATTATGGGTGCGCTATTACTGCGCGTCAGTAAAACCCGCCGAGCGATGGTCATTGCCGGAGAACACCCTGAGTCAGGTACTACGCTGGCGGGGTTGATTTATACCGCCGTCAGTATCGCCATGTTGATCTCGATTTTTGGCCTGCTGGTCGGTTACATCTCCCTGGCCCGGTTCATTACTTACGAAATTGTCTGGCTCTATATCGTCATTGCCAGCTTCTATTTGCTGACGCAGTTGTTCAGGGACCTGTGTGATTACCTGTTTTCGCCCAAGCACTCCAGCGGCAAGACGATCAAACAGCTGCTGGGTGTCGGCGACGTACGGCTTGAACAAATCGAGGTTGTTGTGTCGGGTATTGGCAGAGCGGCCCTACTGTTGATTGCCGCGATTACAACGATTGTGGGGGGGGTTGGAGCGACTTTTGGACAGCTGACTGACAGGGTTTCAGCGATCCTCGGCGGCGATGGCTTGCGCAAGCTGAACATCATTCCGGGCAATCTGTTGAATGCGGTCCTCGCACTGTTGATCGGTATTTACCTGATTCGATCGCTGCGCAGATGGCTGGATAACGAGTTCCTGCCGAAAACCGATATGGACCCCGGCATGGGGGCGTCGCTGAGCACCCTGTTCAGTAATATCGGGTACGCGCTGGTCATTCTGCTGGCGTTGTCTTCATTGGGCGTCAAATGGACGAACCTGGCCTGGATCGTCAGTGCGTTGTCGGTGGGGATCGGCTTCGGCCTGCAGGAGATCGTCAAGAACTTCGTGTCCGGGTTAATCCTGCTCACCGAGCGTCCGGTCAAGGTCGGCGACTTGATCAGCATCAGCGGGGTCGAAGGTGATATCCGGCGGATCAATGTCAGGGCCACCGAGATACAGCTCAGTGACCGTTCGATCGTGATCGTGCCCAATTCGCAGCTTATTTCCCAGAACCTGCGCAATGTGACCATGGGCGGCAGCGCCCAAGGGGTGGCCACACTCGAGCTGGTGTTCCCTCTGGACATCGACCCCGAGCAAGTCAAGAACCTGCTGTACAACGCCTATCACGAGCATGAAACCATCCTCGAGAAACCCGCCCCCGTTGTCCGCTTCAGCAATCTGAGCCCTGAAGGCATCACATTGACCATCACCGGCTATGTCAGCAGCCCAAGGATTGTCAGTACGACCAAGAGCGATCTGCTCTTTGAGATCCTGAAGCGATTGGGTGCGGCCGGCATCGAATTGGCCAAGCCTGTTCCCCCCGCGTAATCCCCATCAATAGCCTGCCTGGCGCCTGAACGAGCTCGTGATCACACGGAATCGGTGTGAATTTTTGCGCTACCGACTGATACGTTTATTTTCACAGTATTGCATTGTGAAATAAAACATGTCATTTATAGCCACGCAAAATCATCAGGACTGATCCACCGTGCCAGATCGGACGGCCTGTACCACCCCAACGCCCCTCCAAGGAGTCAACAATATGAACAAGACAGAACTTCTAGGTGCTCTGGCACTGTGCGCCGCAAGCTTGCTGGCACACGCCGACGAAGACAGCCTGCGTATCGGTATCGAAGCCGCCTACCCGCCCTTCTCTTTCAAGACGCCGGAGGGCAATGTCAGTGGTTTCGATTACGACATCGGCAACGCCCTGTGCGAAGAAATGAAGGTCAAATGCGAGTGGGTCATCCAGGAATTCGACGGCATGATCCCGTCGCTGAAAGTGCGTAAGATCGATGCCGTACTGTCGTCGATGTCGATCACTGAAGACCGTATGAAGTCGGTCGACTTCAGCAAAAAGTACTACCACACGCCAGGCAAGTTCGCGATGAAGGCCGGCAACGTGATCAACGACCCGCTGGTTGATCTCAAGGGCAAGAAGGTCGGAGTGCAACGCTCATCGACCTACGACCGTTTTGCCACCGAGCAGCTGGAAAAAGCCGGGGTCGAAGTGCTGCGCTACGGCTCACAAAATGAAGCCTTCCTTGATCTGGCGTCGGGTCGTCTGGACGCGACGCTCGCCGATATCGTCAACACCGACGAGAGCTTCATCAAGACGCCAGCAGGCAAAGGTTTCGCGCTGACAGGACCGGACATCAACGACCCGAAATATTTCGGCCGAGGCGCCGGGATCGCGGTGCGTAAAGGCGACAGCGTGAACGTTGCACGTCTGAGTACGGCGATCGACGCCATCCGCGCCAACGGCAAGTACCAGCAAGTGATGGCCAAGTACTTCGCGTTCGATATCTACGGCGAATAAACCTTACCTGAAACCCTGTGGCGCCGGCCTCTTGCGGGCGCTTTGGGCTTGTCTCGCGCGCCTTTTGGCGCTCGTTTGAGGAACTTCATCATGCTTCACGGCTACGGATCGAGCATTCTCGATGGCGCCTGGCTGACCATTAACCTGGCCCTGACCTCCATGAGCATGGCGATTGCTTTGGGGCTGATCGGCGCGGCTTTTCGGTTGTCACCGCTCAAATGGCTGGCGATGCTGGGCGAAGGGTACACAACCCTGATTCGCGGTATTCCTGACCTGGTGTTGATCCTGCTGATCTTCTACGGCGGCCAGGATCTGGTGAACCGCATTGCCCTGGCGCTCGGTTACACCCGCTACATCGACATCAATCCCTTCATCGCCGGCGTCTGCACCATGGGCTTCATTTTCGGCGCCTATCTGTCAGAAACCTTTCGCGGCGCGTTTATGGCGATCCCTAAAGGTCAGGCCGAGGCCGGCGCGGCGTATGGCATGAGTGGCGGCCAGGTGTTCTGGAGGATTCTGGTGCCGCAGATGATTCGTTTCGCCATTCCCGGGTTCACCAACAACTGGTTGGTGCTGACCAAATCCACCGCGCTGATCTCGGTGATCGGCTTGCAGGACATGATGTTCAAAGCCAAGAACGCAGCGGACGCCACCCATGAGCCATTTACGTTTTTCCTCGCGGTGGCGGCGCTTTATCTGATGCTGACCAGCGTGTCATTGCTGGTGCTGCGTTATCTGGAAAAACACTACTCGGTCGGCATCAAAGCCGCCGAATTGTGATTGGGAGCACCCCATGATTCTTGACTACAACCTGATCTGGGAAAACCTGCCGCTGTATTTCAATGGCGCCTTGTTGACCCTCAAAGTCCTGCTGATTTCCCTGGCCTTCGGTCTGGTGCTGGCGATTCCGTTGGCACTGATGCGGGTGTCCCGATCGCCCCTGATCAACTTCCCGGCCTGGCTCTACACCTACGTGATTCGCGGCACGCCGATGCTGGTGCAATTGTTCCTGATCTATTACGGCCTGGCGCAGTTCGCCGCGGTACGTGAAAGCGTGCTCTGGCCATACCTGTCCAGTGCAACCTTTTGTGCCTGCCTGGCCTTCGCGATCAATACCAGTGCCTATAGCGCGGAACTGCTGGCTGGCAGTTTGAAGTCCACGGCCCACGGCGAGATCGAAGCCGCCAAGGCCATGGGCATGTCGCGCCTTACCCTGTACCGCCGCATTCTGCTGCCGTCGGCCTTGCGCCGGGCGCTGCCGCAGTACAGCAACGAAGTGCTGATGATGCTGCAAACCACCAGCCTGGCATCGATTGTCACGCTGGTGGACATCACCGGCGCCGCGCGTACGGTCAGTGCGCGGTTCTATCTGCCGTTCGAGGCGTTCATCACTGCCGGCCTGATCTACCTGGCCCTGACCTTCATCCTGGTTCGCCTGTTCAAGCTGGCCGAGCGTCGCTGGCTGGCGTATCTGGCACCGCGCAAGCACTAAGGAGCTGTTATGGAGCACATTGAATACCTGTTGCCGTGGAGTGCTTCGGGCACTGAACGGAAACTGTCGCTGTTTCGCTTTGGCAGCGGACCGCGCAAGGCCTACATTCAGGCGTCCCTGCACGCTGATGAGCTGCCGGGGATGCGCGTGGCGGTTGAACTCAAACGACGTCTGCGGGTGCTGGAAGAACAAGGTCGCCTGAACGGAGTGATCGAGTTAGTGCCGATGGCCAATCCGATTGGCATCGCCCAGATGTTCCAGGCCACCCATCAGGGGCGCTTCGAGTTCTCCAGCGGGAAGAATTTCAATCGGGATTTCCCGGCGCTGGCCGAAGCTGTGGCGGCGCTGGTGAAAGACCACCTGGGCGACAATGCCGACGTCAACACCGCACTGATCCGCCGGGCCATGGCCGATGTCCTCGCCGACATGCCACCACCGACATCGGAACTCGATGGCCTGCGCCGCCTGCTGCTGCAACATGCCTGTGACGCCGATGTGGTGCTGGACCTGCACTGCGATTTCGAGTCGATCATGCTGCTTTACGCCATGCCGCAAAACTGGCCGCGATTGCGTTCGTTGGCCGCTCGACTCGGTGCCGGCGCCGCGCTGCTGGCCGAGGGTGCGGGCGGCAGTGCCTTCGATGAGGCCTGTGCGATCCCTTGGTTGCGGTTGGCCGAGCTCTTTCCTGAAGTCGATATTCCGCTGGCCTGTGTGGCCACCACCATCGAGTTGCGCGGCATGGCCGACACCGAACGCGAACAATGTGTCGATAGCGCCGAGGCCATTCTTGGCTATCTCGCCGAACAAGGCCTGATCAGCGGTGACTGGCCAGCAGCACCAACGACCTGTTGTGAAGCGACGCCATTCGCCGGCGCGCAGTACGCCTATGCGCCGCACCCCGGCGTGGTGAGTTTTCTGCAACCGCTGGGTGCCCGGGTCAGGGTTGGCGATCCGCTGTTCGAAGTGCTGGATCCGCTGACCGATCGCCACAGTATCGTGCGCGCCAGCACCGACGGCATCCTCTATGCCCGAGAACGCCTGCGTTTTGCCCAGCCCGGTTTGTGGCTGGCCAAAGTCGCGGGCACCCGCCTTATTCGCCAGGGTCGCTTGCTCAGCGACTGATTCCAGAGAACTAAAACCATGTACAAACTTGAAGTTCAGGATCTACACAAAAGCTACGGCAGCCACCACGTGCTCAAGGGCGTGTCCCTGGAGGCAAAAGCCGGTGACGTGATCAGCCTCATCGGCTCCAGCGGCTCTGGCAAAAGCACCTTCCTGCGCTGCATCAACCTGCTGGAGCAGCCCAACGCCGGCAACATCGTGCTCAACGGCGAACAATTGAAACTGGTGACCAACAAACTCGGCGGGCTCAAGGCGGCCGAACCCAGGCAGTTACAACGCATGCGTTCGCGGCTGTCGATGGTGTTTCAGCACTTCAACCTGTGGTCACACATGAGCGCCCTTGAAAACGTCATGGAAGCCCCGGTGCATGTGCTTGGCATCAGCAAGAAAGAAGCCCGGGAAAAAGCCGAGCACTACCTGAACAAAGTCGGCGTGGCGCACCGGATGGATGCCTGGCCGGCCCATATGTCGGGCGGCGAGCAGCAGCGTGTGGCGATTGCCCGTGCGCTGGCCATGGAGCCGGAAGTGATGCTGTTTGATGAGCCGACCTCGGCACTCGACCCCGAACTGGTCGGCGAAGTGCTGAAAGTTATGCAGGACCTCGCCCTCGAAGGTCGCACCATGGTGGTCGTGACCCACGAAATGGGCTTTGCCCGCGAGGTTTCGAATCAACTGGTGTTCCTGCACAAAGGTCAGGTCGAAGAACGTGGCGACCCGCGCGAAGTGCTGGTCAACCCGCAGTCCGAACGCCTCCAGCAGTTTCTTGCCGGGAGCTTGAAGTAATCCGACCGGCCTAATGCCAGTCAGTTAAGCAACTTCAGTTGCAGCGCATACTTTGTAGCAGCTGGCGAAGCCTGCGTTCGGCTACGCAGCAGTCGTGAAATCAGGCAGTGCGGTTCTTCAGGACTACCTCGCGGTCAGGTTTTACGACTGCTGCGCAGCCGAACGCAGCCTTCGGCAGCTGCTACACGGACTGCGTTGCGGCTAAACTGACGGGCATTCCCGATCACCGCCCCTTGGCCAAGCGCTGCACACCGAGGGGCGGCTTCAGATACACTCCCGCCAGCTTTATCAACCCTCAGGAAATGTTGAGCCGGATATGCCGACCCCAGCGAAAAACACCACGGTCTATGCCGCACCGGTTATGCGCAAACTGGCAGAGATCGTTGGCGATTTGCAGCCGTCACTGCGCAAGGTGGCGGACTTTATCCTGCGTCACCCGCTGAGGGCTGCGACGCTGACCATCGAGGAGATGGCTCACGAAACGTCCACCTCGCCAGCCGCGGTCAACCGTTTGGCCAAGGCCCTGAACCTGGGTGGCTACACCGGCATGAAGGCCGAGCTGGTCGCGACGTTGCAGCAGATGGTGTCGCCGGTCGACAAACTGCGCAACGAACTGGCGCATCGTCCTGGCGGCGCGTTTGGCCTGCATGAACAAATCCAGAGCGCCAGCAGCAACCTCGCCACGGCGGCGACCAACAACCATGAAGATACCTTTGAAGCGTTCGTCACGCGCCTGACCACCGCGCGCAAAATCTACATCCTGGGCTTTGGCAACAGCGTCTACTTCGCCGGCCTCGCCGCCTCGACTTTGATGCCTTTCTGCGCGGACGCCACCGCCATCAGCATGGAGGGCGGCAACGAAAACGCCGCTTACCGTCTGGCCGCGATTACCGATCAGGATGTGTTGCTGGCGATCTCCCTGCCGCGCTATTCCCTCGACACCCTGCAACTCGCCCGTTTCGCCAATGAGCGGGGTGCCTCGGTGCTGGCAATCACCGACTCACCCGCTTCGCCGCTCACCAGCATTGCCGAACACGTGCTGTTTGCTCCCGCCGACCATCCGGTTTTGACCAGTTCCAACATCGCGGTGCTCGCCTTGATCGAAGGCTTGGTGGCGGGCGTGATGGCGCGCAACAAGGAAGCCGTCAAACTGGCGACCGAGCTGACCGAAAGCGTGATGGCTTACCTGCACATGCCGGGCAACAGCAAATCGGCGAAAGCCACAAAGCCGCGCTGACGTGTCCCCGGCTTACCTGCGACCTGGTGCGCCACAGGGTTTGCGGGCGAGCGTCTGACTGGGAAGTTCGTTGAACAACGCGCGATAACTGCTGGAAAATCGCCCTAAATGCCAGAACGACCAGTGCATCGCCACTTCGGCAACGGTGGTGTCCATCGCTGTGCGGCTGAGCAATTCGCGGCGTGCGCTATTGAGTCGGCGCAAGCGCAGCCAATGGGTCGGGGTCATCCCGGTATAAGCCTTGAACGCATGCTGCAACTGACGCAGTGAAACCCCGGCGACCTGCGAAAGTTCCAGCAGATTCAGGGTCTCTTCCGGGGCATCAGCCGCCCATTCGCCGATGCGCTTCATTACCGATCGCTCTTCGGCGCGGCGCTGTAGCCCACCGCGATCAAGGCAAACGCACGCGTTGTCGAGGATGTACAGGCAGTCTTCCAGCAACTGCTGGGTCAACGCCTCCTTGCTCGGCGGATCGAGCGTCTGCGTCAGTCGGGTCAACGTCCCGCTCAGCCAGCGGCTGAACAGCGCGTTCTGTCCCGAGTTCAGCGGCGCCATGAACAGGCCTTCGAGCCTGGCCACGTTCAAACCGTGACGCTGCACGAACGCCGGACCGAACACCACGGCGATTTCCTGGTAGTTCTCCGGGGTGATCCAGATGTTGCGGCTTTCGCCATTCAACACGTACAGCGCGTTGTCGCTTCGATCAAAACAGAACGCCAGCGAGCCTTCGGGCGCGCTGAAATTCTGCTCGACCCGCGTGTTCATCTGTTCCTCGTAAATCTCCACGCCTTGCAGGTCCAGGTAGCGCACGCGCCCGGCGAAATGCCCCGGTGACATTTGCTGGTAATACTGCACCCAGCCCGGTGTGGCGCGGATTTGCTCCGCTACATCGGCGGTGTTGAACGCTTGGACTTGCAGGGGATTGCACGTTGTCATGGGTGACCTTACGCACTCGTTTGGTGCGTTTTGGTGCTGCTGAAAGTGGATAGATGGAACGTCAAGGCTCGCCCAAGATAGTCGTCAACGCGCCACAGGGGAAGTGTGTGGTGGATGAAACCAGCCTCCCCGGCGTTAATAAAACCAATAACGAGGTCTTTATGAATGTCCCTTTCGATCAGCTGCTCACGTGGCTGAAAGATCACAAGATTACCGAAGTCGAGTGTGTGGTCAGTGACTTGACCGGCATTGCACGCGGCAAAATTGCACCCACCAACAAGTTCCTGCATGAGCGAGGCATGCGCCTGCCGGAAAGTGTGCTTTTGCAAACGGTAACCGGGGACTTTGTCGACGACGACATCTACTACGACCTGCTCGACCCGGCCGACATCGACATGGTGTGCAAGCCCGTCTCCGACGCGGTGTACGTGATCCCATGGGCCATCGAGCCCACCGCTATCGTGATTCACGACACCTTCGACAAGTTCGGCAACCCGATCGAACTGTCACCGCGCAACGTGCTGAAAAAAGTCCTGCAGCTGTACACCGACAAAGGCTGGCGGCCGATTGTCGCGCCGGAAATGGAGTTCTACCTGACCCAGCGCTGCGAAGACCCGGACTTGCCGCTCAAGGCACCGCTGGGGCGTTCGGGCCGTGCGGAAAGTGGTCGTCAGTCGTTTTCCATCGACGCTGCCAACGAATTCGATCCGCTGTTTGAAGACGTGTACGACTGGTGCGAGCTCCAAGGCCTGGACCTCGATACCTTGATCCACGAAGACGGCCCGGCGCAGATGGAAATCAACTTCCGTCACGGCGACGCGCTGGATCTGGCCGACCAGATCACCGTGTTCAAACGCACCCTGCGCGAAGCGGCGCTCAAGCACAACGTCACTGCGACCTTCATGGCCAAACCGATTGGCGATGAACCCGGCAGCGCGATGCATATCCACCAAAGCGTGGTGGACATCGCCACCGGCCAGCCGATCTTTGCCGATGCCGACGGGCAGATGAGCGAGCTGTTCCTGCATCACATCGGCGGCCTGCAAAAGTACATCCCCAAAGTGCTGCCGATGTTTGCGCCGAACGTCAATTCGTTCCGCCGCTTCCTGCCGGACACTTCGGCGCCGGTGAACGTCGAATGGGGTGAAGAAAACCGCACCGTGGGCCTGCGTGTGCCGACTTCAACGCCGGACGCGATGCGCGTGGAAAACCGTTTGCCGGGTGCCGATGCCAACCCTTATCTGGCGATCGCTGCGAGTCTGTTGTGCGGGTATCTGGGCATGGTCGAGCGCATCGAACCGAGCGCTGCGGTGCAAGGTCGTGCCTATGAGCGCCGCAATCTGCGCCTGCCGATCACCATCGAGGACGCCCTGACGCAGATGGAAGAATGCGAAACCATCGGGCGTTATCTGGGTAGCAAATTCGTCCGCGGTTATGTGGCGGTCAAGCGCGCCGAACACGAGAACTTCAAGCGCGTGATCAGCTCGTGGGAACGAGAGTTCCTGCTGCTCAGCGTCTAACCCCCCCTGATGATCGTTCCCACGCTCCGCGTGGGAATGCAGCCCGGGACGCTCCGCGTCCCTTTCGAGAGCTGGAACGCGGAGCGTCCCTTGAGGCATTCCCACGCAGAGCGTGGGAACGATCAGCGTCTAAAAACAATTAGAAGAGGTGTCGTATGCGTCTATTGAAACCCATGGTTCCGGTCGCGCTGGCAGTGTTGTTCAGCGCCGTTGCGCAGGCTCAGCCAACGGTCAGCGTCTACAACTGGACCGATTACATCGGCGAGACCACCCTCGTCGACTTCCAGGCTAAAAGCGGGATCAAGGTGATCTACGACGTGTTCGATTCCAACGAAACCCTGGAGGGCAAATTGCTCGCTGGCCGCACCGGGTATGACGTGGTGGTGCCGTCCAACCACTTCCTCGCTCGTCAAGTGAAGGCTGGTGCGTTTCTGAAGCTCGATCGTTCGCAGCTGCCCAACTTCAAGAACCTCGATCCGAAACTGTTGGCGCTGCTGGAGAAAAACGATCCGGGCAACGAACACTCGGTCCCGTACCTGTGGGGCACCAACGGCATCGGCTACAACGTCGACAAGGTCAAGCAAGTGCTGGGCATTGACCGCATCGATTCCTGGGCGGTGTTTTTCGAACCGGAGAATCTGAAAAAACTCAGTCAGTGCGGCGTATCTATGATGGATTCGGCCGATGAAGTGTTCCCGGCCGTTCTCAATTACATGGGCATGGACCCGCGCAGCGAAAACCCTGAAGACTTCAAAAAAGCCGAAACCAAGCTGTTGACCATCCGCCCTTACATCACCTACTTCCACTCCTCGAAGTACGTGTCAGACCTGGCCAACGGCGACATCTGCGTGGCTTTCGGTTACTCGGGTGACGTGTTCCAGGCCGCGAACCGGGCCAAGGAAGCCAAGAACGGCGTGAACATCGCCTACGCGATTCCCAAGGAAGGCAGTAACTTGTGGTTCGATCTGCTGGCGATCCCTGCAGACGCCAGCAACCAGAAAGAGGCTCATACTTTCATCAACTACCTGCTCGACCCGCAAGTGATTGCCAAGGTCAGCGCGTCGGTCGGTTACGCCAACCCTAACCCGGCGTCCAAGCAAGACATGGACCCTGAGCTGGTCAACAACCCTGAGGTTTATCCACCACAGGCAGTCCTCGACAAGCTCTACATTTCGACCACCCCGCCCCAGGCAATCATGCGTTTGATGACCCGTTCCTGGAGCAAAGTGAAGTCCAACCAATGAATCAGTACAGCAACGAACATGCTCGCTCCTATTACGCGGCGTCAGCCAATGGCATGGCGCCCTACCCCACACTGGCCGCGGATCTTGAGGCCGATGTCTGTGTGATTGGCGGCGGCTTTACCGGCGTGAACACCGCAATCGAACTGGCGCAGCGCGGGCTCTCGGTGATTCTGCTGGAAGGCCGACGGATCGGTTGGGGCGCCAGCGGACGTAACGGTGGTCAGTTGATCCGCGGTATCGGCCATGACGTCAGCGGTTTTGCCCGTCATGTCGGTGAAGAAGGCGTGCGCTACCTTGAGCGTGCGGGCGTCGAGTCGGTAGCGCTCGTGGGCAACCGCATTCGTGAACACGGGATTGATTGCGACCTGCGCTGGGGGTTCTGTGAACTGGCCAATACTAAAGCGCAGTTCGCGGCATTCAAGGCGGAGCAGCAAGGCCTTGCCGAATCGGGTTACGCCCACGAAACCCGACTCGTCGGGCCGGAGCAGATCCGTCAGCAGGTGGTGAACTCAGGCGTGTATGCCGGTGGTCTCGTCGATATGGGCTCGGGTCACTTGCACCCGCTCAATCTTGTCCTTGGCGAAGCGCTATTGGCTCAATCCTTAGGCGTGCAAATTTTCGAGCAGAGCCCGGTGCTGGAGTTGATCCATGGCAGCACGGTGCAGGTTCGCTGTGCCGGCGGCACGGTGCGCGCCGGCAGTCTGGTGCTGGCGTGCAACGCTCACCTGGAAGAGCTCGAACCGAAACTGAGCGGCAAGGTCCTTCCGGCGGGCAGCTACATCATCGCCACCGAGCCGTTGACGCCCGAACAGGCAACGCAATTGATCCCGCATAACCTGGCGCTCTGCGACCAGAAAGTCGGTCTGGATTACTACCGGCTCTCGGCGGACCGACGCTTGCTGTTCGGCGGCGCCTGCCATTATTCCGGGCGCGATCCGGCGGACATCGAAGCTTACATGCGCCCACACATGCTCAAGGTCTTCCCGCAACTGGCCAACGTGCGCATCGACTATCAATGGGGCGGCAAGATTGGGATTTCCGCCAATCGCTTCCCACAGGTCGGGCGCTTGAGCCAGCACCCGAACGTGTTTTACGCCCAGGGTTACTCCGGTCATGGCCTGAACGTGACCCACTGGTGCGCAAAGCTGTTGGGCGAAGCGATCCACGTCGGTCACAGTCAGGGCTTTGACGTGTTCAGCGCCGTGCCGCACATGACCTTTCCCGGTGGGCCTATGCTGCGCTCTCCACTGCTGGCCCTCGGCATGTTCTGGTATCGCCTGCGCGAACTGCTCGGCTGACCGCCCAACTGATCGTTCCCACGCTCCGCGTGGGAATGCAGCCCGGGACGCTCCGCGTCCCAACAGCGGACGCAGAGCGTCCATTGAGGCATTCCCACGCAGAGCGTGGGAACGATCGGTGCCCGCCTTTTAATTTGCTCAATCGCTAGGCGCTTCTATATTGAGGGAGTGCTCTGACTTCCCTGCGTCCTGGCGAGTGCAGCCTATGGCTACGACTGACCCACTGATCATCTGCGAGCACTGCGACTGCGTGTATGAAAAAGTCACGCTCGCCAAACATCAGAAAACCCTGTGTACACGCTGCGGCGGCGTGCTTCAGCGCTATAACGGCCTGACGGTGGAACAACGTCTGGCGTTGACCTTCACCGCGTTGATGCTGTGGATTTTCGCCAACTTCTATCCCGTCATGAGCATCAGCCTCCAAGGCCTTAAAAACAGCGCAACACTCTGGGATTCGGTGCTGGCCCTGAGTCTGGGGCCGATCACTTTCATCGCCATGGTGGCGGCTATCTCGATGATCATCGCGCCGATTTTCCAGTTGTTGCTGCTTATCTGGGTCCTGAGCTTCGCCCTCGCCCATCAGCGCTCGCCCGGTTTCAGGTTCTGCATGCGCTGGCTGGAAACCCTCAGGCCCTGGAGCATGCTGGAGGTTTGTCTGCTGGGGGCGATGGTCGCGGTCATCAAACTCGCCGGACTGCTGGATGTGCTGCCCGGCATCGGCCTGTTTGCCCTGGCCATTCTCAGTCTGATGATGATCCGCATTGCCGGGCGCGACATCCGTGATCTATGGGACATCTTATGAACAGGCCCCCGGTGGCGAGTGAACTCAACCTGTGCCTGTGTCATAGCTGCGGCCTGGCCTGTGACATGACCGATGAACCTCACGAATGCACACGGTGCGGCGCGCCGTTGCATCGGCGCAAAACCAACTCCCTGACCCGGACCTGGGCCTATCTACTGACATCGCTGGTGTTTTATATCCCGGCTAATCTGCTGCCAGTGATGAACACCAAAATGGTCGGCAACGGCGCCGATAGCACGATCATGAGCGGGGTACTGGATTTCTGGAAGCACGGTGCCTGGGACATTGCCCTGATTATTTTCATCGCCAGCATCGCGGTGCCGGGCATCAAGTTCGTCGCCCTGACGCTGTTACTGGTGACCGTTCAGCGCGACAGCCAATGGGCGAGCAAGCAGCGGTCAACGCTGTACCGTTTCGTCGAGCTCATCGGTTACTGGTCGATGCTCGATGTGATCGTGGTCGCCTTGGTGGCCTCACTGGTGAAGTTTCAAGCCCTGGCCGATATCGAACCGCGCCCGGGCATTCTGTTCTTCGGTCTGGTGGTGGTGTTCACCATGCTGTCGGCCATGAGTTTCGACCCACGCCTGATCTGGGATAAAGAAGAGCGGGATAACCCAAACGAGGAGGTCATGGATGAAGTCGCAAGCCACTAATGGGTCGCAAGCCCCCGGGCAGGCCCCTGTCAAGACCCGCCGCTTTAGCGTTTCGCTGGTGTGGATCGTCCCGATCGTCGCGGTGCTGGTGGGGATTTCCCTGGTCGTGCACACCATGATGCAGGAAGGTCCGACCATTACCGTCACGTTCAAGACCGGTAGCGGCCTGACGGCCAACAAGACCGAGGTCAAATACCGCAACGTGGTGATCGGGCATGTCTCGGAGGTGGAACTGAGCAATGACCAGAAAAGCGTCAACGCCACGATCAAACTAGACAAACAGGCGGAAAGTTTCACCCGCGAAGACTCGCAATTCTGGGTTGTGCGTCCGCGCATTGGCGCCGGCGGGGTGTCGGGGATCGATACCCTGCTGTCCGGGGACTACATTGGCGCCGACATCGGCCAGGCCAATGCTCGCTCCAAGAACTTTACCGGCCTGGAAAACCCGCCGCCGATTACCTATGGCGAGCCGGGCAAGCGCTTCACCCTGCGCACCCAGGATCTCGGTTCACTGGACATTGGCTCGCCGGTTTACTACCGCAAGATTCCGGTGGGGCAAGTGGTGGCCTATGCCCTGGACGCCGACGGTAAAGGGGTGAACATCGAAGTGTTCATCCACGCGCCCAACGATGCCTACGTCACAGAAAACACCCGGTTCTGGAACGCCAGCGGGATCGACCTGAATGTCGGCGCCAACGGCTTTTCGGTGAAAACCGAATCGCTGTCCTCCATCCTGGTGGGCGGCATCGCCTTCCGCGCTCCGGAATACAGCCCTAACGATCAACCGGCCGCCGAGGACAAATCCTTCGACCTGTTCGAAGACCAGCTAACCGCCCTCGCCCCACCCAGCGGCAAGGGGCAATTCTTGAGTTTGCGTTTCGATCAGGCCTTGCGCGGCCTCAAGGTTGGAGCACCGGTGGAATTCCTTGGCATCGAGTTCGGCAGAGTGGTGTCGGTGAATCTGGACTTCGACGCGAAAAAGCGCAGTTTCCCGGTCAATGTCGGCATCGTGATCTACCCGCAACGCCTCGGCCAGGCCCACACCAAAATGCTCGAGGTCTTGAAGCATGACCCCAACGACGAAGCCGCTGGCATACGTCTGATGGGCACCTTCATCGACAACGGTCTGCGGGCCCAGGCACGTAGCGGCAACCTGTTGACCGGCCAGCTCTACATTTCGCTCGATTTCTACCCCAAAGCGGAAAAAGTCGTATTCGATCCGACCGCCCGTCCAGTCTCTATCCCAACCGTTCCTGGCAGCCTCGAGCAGTTGCAAGAAAAACTGGAGGGCATGGTCAACAAGATCAACCAGCTGCCAATCGAGCGCATTGCCGGCAACCTGGACAGCAACCTCGTCGAACTGCGTAAAGGTCTGGCGCAATTCAACGCCAAGACCCTGCCCGGCGTGCAGACAACCCTGGCGGATGTCAGCAAGACCCTGCAATCGGCCAGTTCGACCTTGGCCGAAGACTCGCCGCAACGCGAACAATTAGGTCAGACCCTCGACGAACTCGGGCGCATGTCGCGCTCCTTGCGTGAACTCTCGGATTACCTGGGACGGCATCCGGAATCGCTGATTCGCGGTCGTCCCGACAATGCTGCGCCGATGGACCTGCAAGGGCCGCCGCGCAAATGACCACAGGAGCATCACTCATGGTTTATCCGCTGAAGATCAGCTTGGTCACTGCATTGTTGCTACTCGCCGCTTGCCGCAGTGATCCGATTCAATTCCACACCCTGACCCCGGCCCAACCGAGCGGCAGTTCAAGGACCAGCGCTGCGGATATCCAGATCGAGGGGCTCAGCGTCCCTCCTCAGGTCGACCGCCCGCAAATCGTTATTCGCCAGGGCAACAGCGGCCTGGCGATCCTCGAAACCGAGTGGTGGGGCGCGAGCCTGTCGGATGAATTGCGCACTGCCCTGGCGGACCAACTGGTCAACAGCAATCCCCAGCGCAAGGTATCGGTGCGGCTGGACGTGCAACGGTTTGACTCGATCCCCGGCCAATACGGGTTGATCGACGTCAAATGGCGCCTGCGTAGCCTCGGCGAAAGTGATAACGCGCTGGTCACTTGCCGCAGCACGTTGCAGACACCTTCAGGGCCGTCCATCGATGAACTGGTAGCGGCTCAGCAGAACAATGTCAAACGCCTGGCTGCGGTGATCAGCCAGGCCGCGGGTGGAACTCAAAGAGGTTGCCCGGTGACCCAGTGATTTGACGTTTTTTTCTCATTCTGCGCAGTACATTTGCCGCCGCCTTAATCCTGCAAATGATTCGTATTGGCCTACAATAATTGACGACCGTCTCGGCTGAATCTGCGCGCACGATTATTAAAAAAAACAGGAGCTGCCAACGCATGAGTCCCAACATCCCTTCTTTCCTGAAAACAGCACTGCTGGCCACCGCTTTGCTGAGTGCCGGTCACGTGTATGCAGCGGATGCCGATGGCATCGTGGTCTACAACGCCCAGCACGAAAGCCTGACCAAATCCTGGATCGAGGGCTTTACCAAGGAAACCGGCATCAAGGTCACCGTGCGCAATGGTGACGACACCGAGATGGGCAATCAGATCGTGCAGGAAGGCGCCGCCTCCCCGGCCGACGTGTTCCTGACCGAAAACTCCCCTGCGATGGTGCTGGTCGACAACGCGGGGCTGTTTGCACCGGTTGCACCGGCCACTTTGGAACAGGTCGGTGCAGCGTACCGCCCTGCCCATGGCAAATGGGTGGGGATCGCCGCGCGCTCCACGGTGTTTGTCTATAACCCGAGCAAACTGCCCGAAGCCGAGCTGCCCAAGTCGCTGATGGACCTCGCCGGCCCGAACTGGAAAGGTCGCTGGGGCGCTTCACCGGCCGGTGCCGACTTCCAGGCCATCGTCGCCGCCGTGCTGGAACTCAAAGGCGAAGCCGCCACCCTGGAGTGGCTCAAAGGGATGAAAACCAACTTTACCGCGTACCGGGGCAACAGCGCCGTGCTCAAAGCGGTCAACGCCGGGCAGATCGACAGCGGCGTGATCTACCACTATTACAGCTTCGGCGACCAGGTCAAGACCGGCGAAAACAGCAAGAACACCGCCCTGCACTACTTCAAGCATAAGGATCCGGGCGCGTTTGTCAGTGTCTCCGGCGGCGGCGTTCTGGCGTCCAGCAAACACAAGGAACAAGCCCAGGCGTTCCTCAAATGGATTACCGGCAAAGATGGCCAGGCCATTCTCAAAACCGGTAAATCGTTCGAATACGCGGTGGGCAAGAACGCTGAATCCAATCCAAAACTGGTGCCTTTGCAGCAACTCGACGCGCCGACAGTCGATGCTTCAAAACTCGACAGTAAAAAAGCCGTGGAGTTGATGACTCAGGCGGGATTGCTCTAATTGATGCCTGAAACCTTACCAGCGGGTGTCGCTGAGGCGATACCCGCGAACTTGCGACGACGATCCCGCGGTCTCTTCGCGGGGCGTGGTGGCGCGTGGGTGATCAGTTTGTCGGTGCTGGCGTCGCTGCTTTCGCTGCTGCCGATTGCCTTCGTCATCGGCGTATCGTTTCAGACAGGCTGGGCGACCCTTGTGCCGCTGGTTTTCCGGCCGCGGGTCGCTGAACTGTTGATCAACACCGTTTTACTGGTGGTGATCACGATTCCGTTGTGCGTCACGTTAGGCCTGTCTCTGGCCTGGCTGACAGAACGCACCAACCTGCCGGGGCGGCGCTGGTGGTCATTGCTGGCGACCGCGCCGCTGGCGGTGCCGGCCTTCGTGCACAGCTATGCGTGGGTCAGTCTGGTCCCACCGATTCACGGGCTGTTTGCCGGGGTTCTGGTCTCGGTCATCGCCTACTTCCCGTTCCTGTACCTACCGATTGCTGCGACCTTGCGCAGGCTCGATCCGGCCATCGAAGACGTTGCCGAATCGCTGGGGCTCAAGCCTTGGGCGATATTTTTCCGCGTGGTGTTGCCGCAACTGCGTCTGGCCATCTGCGGCGGTGCGTTGTTGGTGGGCCTGCACCTGCTGGCCGAATATGGCCTGTACGCGATGATCCGTTTCGACACCTTCACCACGGCCATCTTCGATCAGTTCAAATCCACCTTCAACGGCCCGGCCGCCCACATGCTGGCCAGCGTGCTCGCCCTGTGTTGCCTGGTGATGCTGACCGCAGAATCGGCCTCTCGCGGCACGGCGCGTTACGCCCGGGTCGGATCGGGAAGCGCTCGTGAGCAGCGGGTAGTACGCCTGAAATCCGGAACCACCCTCGTCGCCCTGACCGTACAGATCGCGACCTGCGCGCTGGCGCTGGGCGTGCCACTCGTGACGTTAGGTAGCTGGCTGATAGCCGGCGGCACGCAGGTCTGGCAGATGGACGAGCTTCTGCCGGCGCTGGAACAGACGCTGCTGCTCGGCCTTGCGGGTGCCGCCCTTACGACCTGCGCCGCGATTCCGATTGCCTGGCTGTCGATTCGCTCTCCGGGCCGGTTGCAACGTGTACTGGAAAGCTGCAACTACATCACCAGTTCGTTGCCCGGGATCGTCGTGGCCTTGGCATTGGTGACCGTCACCATCCATTTCGCCCGGCCGATTTACCAGACGACTGTCACGGTGCTGCTGGCATACCTGCTGATGTTTTTGCCCCGCGCCCTGGTGAGTTTGCGCGCCGGTATCGCCCAGGCGCCGGTGGAGCTGGAGAACATGGCCCGCAGCCTCGGGCGCTCGCCTGCCCGGGCATTGTGGCTGATCACCCTGCGCCTGGCCGCGCCCGGCGCTGCCGCAGGCGCCGCACTGGTGTTTCTGGCGATCACCAATGAGTTGACCGCCACCCTGCTGCTCGCCCCCAACGGCACGCGCACCCTGGCCACCGGGTTCTGGGCCATGACCAGCGAAATCGACTACGCCGCGGCTGCGCCCTATGCCCTGCTGATGATTTTGCTGTCGCTTCCGTTGACCGGACTTCTTTACCACCAATCCAAACGAACGGCTGGCCGATGAACGCTCTTGAACTCCATTCCATTTCCAAGTCCTACGGCTCCTATCAAGCGCTGGAGAGCATCAACCTGTCGGTGCCAACAGGCAGCCGAACGGTCATCGTCGGCCCGTCCGGCTCAGGAAAAACCACGCTGTTGCGGATGATCGCCGGCTTCGAATTCCCGGACGCAGGGCGACTATCACTCAATGGCCAAACGCTCGTCGACGACACCCACGAAGTCCCGGCGCATCAGCGTTTGATTGGCTATGTTCCGCAGGACGGCGCCCTGTTCCCGCACATGACCGTGGCCGCGAACATCGGTTTCGGGCTTTCGATCAAGGGCGGTGCAAAACAGGAGCGCGTCGCAGAGTTGATGGACAGCGTGGCGCTGGATGCAAACATGGCCAACCGTTGGCCCCATGAACTCTCCGGCGGCCAGCAACAACGCGTGGCACTGGCGCGGGCGTTGGCGCAACAGCCGCGCTTGATGTTGCTGGACGAGCCGTTTTCAGCCCTCGACACCGGACTTCGGGGCGCTATGCGCAAAATGGTCGCGCGGCTACTGACAGACGCCGGCGTGACCACCATTCTGGTCACCCATGACCAGAGTGAAGCGCTGTCGTTTGCCGATCAGCTGGCGGTGATGCGCGATGGTCGGCTGGTGCAGTCGGGCCATCCGCTGGATCTTTACCGCTACCCCGAGGATGAACAAACCGCGTTGTTTCTGGGGGATGCCGTGGTCATGCCCGCCAGAATCGAAGCCGGTTGGGCTCATTGCGATCTCGGTCGGATACCGGTAAACAACCACCGGAACAACAAATCGGCGCAGATCATGCTGCGTCCCGAACAACTGCAACTCGTCAGCATCCAGCCCAGCACGACCAAGGCTGCCGGGTGTCGCGCCGTCGTGACCGAGCGGGATTTCAGCGGCAATACCTGCACGTTGACGGTGGAACTGGAGGCTTTGGCTTCCGGGCAACAGCCTGGTCGATCATTAATGGTGCGCAGTTCGGGCCTCTATGCGCCACCCGCCGGCAGTGCGGTTCACGTCTCGACAATCGGCCATGCCCACGTACTGAGCGAATCTTGACCCCTGCCCATCAAAGATCGAACCGGTCCACGGCCCGACGCCGCTCGTTGTCATCGCGCACATCGTAGTTCGCCGTGGTCTGGATGTTGCTGTGATGAGCGAGTTTCTGGGCAATCGACAAGTCGTACTCCTCAATCACTCGGGTAATGAATGAACGTCGGAAGTCATGCGGCATGATTTTCACCCCGACCTGCGCGCCCCGCTGTCGGGCGATGTAATAGATCGCATGTTTGGTAATGCGCTCGCGGGTGATGTGACTGCCGCGGCGGATGCGGTTGAACAGGAACGAATCGTCCACTTCGCCCTCCTTCAGTAGCGAGCGCCGCAGTTCCAGCCAGTCATTGAGCTTGGCGAACGCCCAGGCCGGCGCGTACTTGATCAATTGCTTGTTGCCCTTGGCGGTCACACGAAGGCTGCGCTCGGCGAAATCGACCTGGTTCAGGTCCAGGTTCACCGATTCCGATTTGCGCATGCCCGAGCCATACAAAATCCCGATGATCGCCGCATCCCTCAACCCTTGTGGCCGTGGATCGGCCGCGCAGACCGCCATCAATTCCTGGATCAGCGTACGCCTGAGGTTGCGCCCCTGGGACAATCTCGTGCCGGCAATTCCTTTCACCGAACGCATTTTCAGCAAGTGTTCCTGACTGATCAGGCTCATGCGCCACGCCTCGTTCATCACTCCACGCACCGCGTTGACGTACAGCGAAGAGGTGTTCGGCGCGTAGCCGTCGGTGCGCAAGGTGGCCACCAGCGCGATGACATCTTCCGGTTGCAGGTTGTGCCAGGGAATCTCCTCGACGTTCATGTCTTCGAAGCCCAACCGGTCAGCGGCGTCCTGCAACACGTAACGCATGGTCAGTTGGCTGGAGGGTGCCAGACGCGCCAGGTACAGGGTCAGCGGATTGGTCTTTGAAGGGATTGGGTCGGTAGCGGGTAAGTCAATCAAACGAAACGGCCTTAATGTGGAAACAGTTCATTAACAACTAAGGATTGAAACATCCTTCATATAAAGCGGGACACTTGCGTAGGACTTCTTACTAGAAAACTCGATGAACGGCAGAAGTCTGAACAGTGGCTGTATGACATCCAGATAAACGATTCGCCGACCGGCTTTTCATGTTCCTTTCACAAAATCGGGAATAACCTCAATGAATCCGGGGTGACCCTGCTCTTGGTCCCAACCTGCCGAGCATGGCAGCAAAAGTCAACCGATGTGCTTTCTCATGCATTTGAAGTAACTGATTGATGCAGCTTTCGTTTTAGCGTCTACGCTTACCTTGGATCCAATACGTTAGCCTCTACGGCTACTCACTTTTCAGCCCCCGAGGTGCCCATGAGTCAGGCTTTTCTACCCTTCTCCCGCCCCAGTATCGGCGATGAAGAAATTGCCGCCGTAGAGCAAGTATTGCGCTCGGGCTGGATCACTACCGGGCCGAAAAATCAGGAACTGGAAGAGCAATTCGCCAACTACGTGGGATGTCGTCATGCCGTGGCACTGTCTTCGGCCACCGGCGGGATGCACATCACGTTACTGGCATTGGGCATTGGTCCGGGCGATGAAGTCATTACGCCGTCCCAGACCTGGGTGTCCACCGCGAACATGATCTGCCTGTTGGGCGCGACCCCGGTATTCGTCGACGTTGATCGCGACACACTGATGAGTGACCTGGCCAGTATCGAAGCCGCGATCACGCCGCGCACCCGAGCCATTATTCCGGTGCATTACGCCGGCGCCGCGTTCGATCTCGATCCGCTTTATGCGTTGGCCGACAAACACGGCATCCCGGTCATTGAAGATGCCGCTCACGCAGCAGGCACCTTCTACAAAGGTCGGCATGTCGGCGCGAAAGGCACGGCGATCTTCTCCTTCCACGCGATCAAGAACATGACCTGCGCCGAGGGCGCCATGTTCGTCAGTGACGATGAAGCCCTGGCCAGTCGGGTGCGCATGCTCAAGTTTCACGGCCTTGGCGTCGACGCCTATGACCGCATGACGCACGGCCGTAAACCTCAGGCGCAGGTGATGGAGCCGGGGTTCAAATACAACCTGGCCGACATCAACGCCGCCATCGCCCTGGTGCAACTGGAGCGCCTGGATCAGATCAATGCCAAGCGTACCGAACTGGCCCGCGCCTACCTGCAGCGCCTCGAAGGATCAAAGGTGCAGCCGTTGGCGATTCCGGCGTACCCGCAGCGGCACGCTTGGCACCTGTTCATCCTGCGGATCGATAGCGAGCGCTGCGGGCTGGACCGCGAAACGTTCATGAAGGCCCTGCAAGCGCAGAACATCGGCACCGGCATTCACTTCATCGCCACTCACCTGCACACCTACTACCGCCAACGCTTCCCCAACATCTATCTGCCCAACACCGAATGGAACTCGGCACGGCTGTGCTCGATTCCGTTGTTCCCCGACATGACCCTCGATGACGTCGATCGTGTGGTCGGTGCCATTGAAAACGTTATGGACTCAAGCCTGTGAAACCTTACCCGATCCGTTGCGTGTCGATCGTCATCCCGGTCTACAACGAGCAAGACAGCCTGCCGGAATTGCTCCGGCGCACCGAAGCGGCTTGCCAGCAATTGCACCATGACTACGAGATTGTGCTGGTGGATGACGGCAGCCGCGATGACTCGGCGCAGATCCTCGAAGCCGCCGCCCATCGTGAATGCAGCCCGGTGGTGGCGGTCATTCTCAACCGCAACTACGGCCAGCACGCGGCAATCATGGCCGGTTTCGAGCAGTGCAAAGGTGATGTGATTATTACCCTCGACGCCGACCTGCAAAACCCGCCCGAAGAGATCCCGCGGTTAGTGGCTCAGGCCGAACTGGGTTATGACGTGGTCGCCACCGTGCGCAGCAATCGTCAGGACTCGGCGTTGCGTCGCTGGCCGTCGAAGCTGATCAACCTGGCGGTGCAGCGATCCACCGGCGTCGCCATGACCGACTACGGCTGCATGCTCCGCGCTTACCGGCGAACCATCGTCGACGCCATGCTCGCCTGCCGCGAACGCAGCACCTTCATCCCGATCCTCGCCAACAGCTTCGCCCGGCACACCACGGAAATCCTCGTGACTCACGCCGAGCGCGAACACGGTGAATCCAAATACAGCCCCATGCGCCTGGTCAACCTGATGTTCGACCTGATCACCTGCATGACCACCACACCCCTGCGTTTGTTGAGCATTGTCGGCTTCGGCATGGCAGCCCTCGGCGTGCTGTTTGCCACGGCGCTGATCGTACTGCGCCTGGCCTTCGGCGCCCATTGGGCCGGCGACGGGACATTCGTGCTGTTCGCCGTGCTGTTCATCTTCACCGGCGGCCAATTTATCGGCATGGGCCTGTTGGGCGAGTACCTGGGCCGCATGTACAGCGACGTGCGCGCCCGCCCCCGGTTCTTTATCGAAAAAGTTCTGCGTAGCCAGCCTGCTGCCCCGGCTCCCGTTGTCACCGTTGACGGCCTCACTTCCACTTCTTCCGATCAGGTTCTCTCATGAGTGTAAAAGCTGTTGTCTTCGCCTATCACGATATCGGCTGTGCCGGCATCGAAACCCTGCTCAGCTCGGGCTTTGAAATTGCCGCCGTGTTTACCCACGCCGATGATCCGAAGGAAAACGCGTTCTACGGCTCCGTTGCGCAACTGTGCGCCCGCAACGGCATCCCGGTGCACGCCCCGGACGATGCCAACCACCCGCTGTGGATTGAGCGCATCAGCAAGCTCAACCCGGATTACCTGTTCTCGTTCTACTACCGCCACCTGCTGAGCGAACCGCTGTTGGCCACCGCCAGCAAAGGCGCCTTCAACCTGCACGGTTCGTTGTTGCCGCGTTACCGTGGTCGTGCGCCGGCCAACTGGGTGCTGGTCAACGGCGAAACCGAAACCGGCGTGACCCTGCACCGCATGATCAAACGGGCCGATGCGGGCGCAATCCTCGCCCAGAAAACGGTTGCGATTGAGCGCAGCGACACGGCGCTGAGCCTGCACGGAAAACTGCGTCTGGCCGCTACCGACTTGCTGCGTGACACGCTACCGGCGTTGCTTCAGGGCAAAATCAACGAAACCCCACAGGACGAATCCCAAGCCACGGTGTTCGGTCGCCGCACACAGGCAGACGGCAAACTGGTCTGGAACAAACCGGCGGAAGAACTGTTCAATCTGGTTCGCGCCGTCACTCAGCCTTACCCGGGCGCCTTCTGCGCCGTGGGCGAACACAAGCTGATTGTCTGGAGCGCAGAAGTCGCCAAGGGCAATGAAGGCCTGGCACCGGGACGGGTCATCAGTGTCGACCCGCTGCGTATCGCCTGCAGCGAAGACTCCCTAGTGATCACCGCCGGCCAGCGCAACGACAACGGCCTGTACCTCAGTGGCCCGCAACTGGCCAACGAACTGGGTCTGGTGGACGGTTCCGTACTGCGTGGCGCCGAGTCCGGTCGCGCGCCGCGTCGCACCCGTGTGCTGATCCTCGGCGTCAACGGCTTCATCGGCAATCACCTGTCCGAGCGCCTGCTGCGTGACGACCGATACGAGGTGTATGGACTGGACATCGGCTCGGATGCCATCGAGCGTCTGCGCAGCCATCCGAACTTCCACTTCGTCGAAGGCGATATCAGCATCCACTCCGAGTGGATCGAATACCACATCAAGAAGTGCGACGTGATCCTGCCGCTGGTGGCGATCGCCACGCCGATCGAATACACCCGCAACCCGCTGCGGGTGTTCGAGCTGGACTTTGAAGAGAACCTGAAACTGGTTCGCTACTGCGTCAAATACAACAAACGCGTGATCTTCCCGTCGACCTCGGAAGTCTATGGCATGTGCCAGGACCAGAACTTCGACGAAGACACCTCCAACCTCATCGTCGGTCCGATCAATAAGCAGCGCTGGATCTACTCGATCTCCAAACAGCTGCTCGACCGGGTGATCTGGGCCTATGGCCAGAAAGGCCTGAACTTCACGTTGTTCCGTCCCTTCAACTGGATGGGCCCACGCCTCGATCGTCTGGACTCGGCGCGTATCGGCAGTTCCCGCGCGATCACCCAACTGATCCTCAACCTGGTGGAAGGCACGCCGATTCGCCTGTTCGATGGCGGTGAGCAAAAACGCTGCTTCACCGACATTGCCGACGGCGTGGAAGCGCTGGCACGGATCATCGACAACGAGAACGACGCCTGCAATGGCCAGATCATCAACATCGGCAACCCGGACAACGAGGCCAGCATTCGTCAGTTGGGCGAGGAGCTGTTGTGTCAGTTCGAAGCGCACCCGTTGCGCGAAAACTTCCCGCCGTTCGCCGGGTTCCGCGATGTCGAAAGCAAAGCGTTCTACGGCACCGGGTATCAGGACGTGTCCCACCGCAAACCGAGCATCGCCAACGCCAAGCGCCTGCTGGACTGGACGCCGACCGTGCAGATGAGTGAAACCATTGGCAATACGCTGGATTTCTTCTTGCGTGAAGCCATGCTCGAAATCGCGGACAAGCGCTGATGCAGGCAGGTCTGCGGATTGATGTCGACACTTACCGAGGCACCCGTGAGGGGGTGCCGCGGCTGCTGGAAATCCTCGATGAAGCGCAGGTCAAGGCGACGTTTTTCTTCAGTGTCGGGCCGGACAACATGGGGCGTCATTTATGGCGCCTGATCCGCCCGCAATTTCTCTGGAAAATGCTCCGCTCCAACGCGGCCGGCCTGTATGGCTGGGACATCTTGCTGGCCGGCACAGCGTGGCCCGGCAAACCGATCGGCCGTGATCTTGGGCATTTGATGCGTCAAACCGTGGCAGCCGGGCATGAAGTCGGCCTGCACGCCTGGGATCACCACGGCTGGCAGGCCAATGCCGGGCGGTGGAGCGACAAGCAACTGATCGAGCACCTTCGTCGGGGCGTGGACACGCTCTGCGACATCCTAGGGCAAAACGTCGAGTGCTCGGCATCCGCCGGGTGGCGGGCGGACGAGCGCGTAATCGAGGCCAAGCAGGCGTTCAGCTTTCGCTACAACAGCGACTGCCGGGGCCAGAGCCTGTTCCAGCCGAGATTGGCCGATGGTGGTTTGGGTGCCCCGCAGATTCCGGTGGACCTGCCGACGTTCGATGAGGTGGTCGGCCCCAGCGTGGCGGCCAAAGACTTCAACGCCTTCATTCTTGATCGCTTCAGCCCCGAAAAACTCAACGTCTATACGATCCATGCCGAAGTAGAAGGGATTCTGATGGCCAACGATTTTCGTCAACTGCTGGCCGATGCGCGCCAGCGAGACATCCATTTTCAACCCTTGGGCGATCTGCTGCCCGAAGCCCCCGACACCTTGCCGGCCGGCCGGGTGCTGCGCGGCACCCTCGAAGGACGCGAAGGCTGGCTGGGAGTGCAAAGCGTATGAGCAAGCGTTGGGCATTGCCGTTGTTGCTGGCCATCTTCGCTCTGGCGTATTTGCTGCCGCTGGGCAGCCATGGCTTATGGATTCCCGACGAAACCCGCTACGCCCAGATCAGCCAGGACATGCTCCTGAGCGGCAACTGGGTGTCGCCGCATTTCATGGGCCTGCGCTATTTCGAAAAACCGGTGGCCGGTTACTGGATGATCGCAGCCAGCCAAGCATTGTTTGGCGACAACCTGTTCGGCGTGCGGTTTGCTTCCGCGATGAGCACCGGGTTGAGTGTGTTGCTGTGCTACCTGATCGCCCGCCGGCTCTGGAACGAACCACGCAAGAGTTTTGCCTGCGCGCTGCTGTACATGAGTCTCACCGTCATCGCTGGCGCCGCAGGCTACGCCAACCTCGATCCGCAATTCACGTTCTGGGTCAATTTGAGCCTGGTTGCCTTGTGGTTTGCCTTGGATAGCGTCAGTCGTGGCCAGCGTCTGATCGGTTGGGCGGTGTTGGGCCTGGCCTGTGGCATGGGGTTCATGACCAAGGGTTTCCTCGCCTGGCTGCTGCCGGTGCTGATCGCCCTGCCCTGGATGATCTGGCAAAAACGCTGGCGTGAACTGCTGATCTACGGTCCGCTGGCGATTGTCGTGGCCATCGCCGTCAGTTTGCCGTGGGTCTTGGCGGTGCACGCGCAGGAGCCCGATTACTGGCGGTTCTTTTTCTGGCACGAACACATTCGCCGCTTCGCCGGCGATGACGCCCAGCATGACGCGCCGTGGTGGTTCTATTTGCCGTTGCTGGTGGCGTTCAGTTTGCCGTGGGTGGCGTTGCTGCCGTCGGCGCTGAAACAGGCGTGGGACACACGACGCCAGGCCGACGTCGCTTTCCTGCTGCTGTGGCTGCTGATGCCGCTGATTTTTTTCAGCCTCAGCAAAGGCAAATTGCCCAGCTACATCCTGCCGTGCCTGCTGCCGCTGGCGTTGCTCCTGGGCCACGCACTGGTGGACCGCTTGAAGCTGGAGCAAGGCCGGGTACTGGGCATCAATGGTCTGCTGAACCTGCTGCTGGGCCTGACGATCCTGGTGGCCCTGGTCTACCTGCAACTGAAAAAACCGCTCTACAACCATGAACTGCACAACCTGGTGCTGGTGTTCATCGGCCTGACCGGCTGGATCATGGCCAACCTGCTGCAAGCTTTCAGACCGTTGCAATGCTGGGCGGCGCCAGCTTTCGGCAGCCTGCTGCTGATCGCCCTGTTGCCGGCCGGGCTGCCCGAGTCAGTGGTCGCCAACAAGATGCCCGACCGATTCATCCTCGAACATGCCCAGGAACTCGGCCAGTCCGACCAGTTGCTGAGCAACGACCTCGGCGCCGCCGGAGCGTTGGCCTGGCGTCTGAAACGCCCGGACGTGGCGTTGTACAACACGATAGGCGAATTGAAATATGGCCTCGCCTATCCTGACGGCGCACAGCAGCGAGTCCACCCGAACCAGGTTCAAGCATGGATGCGCAACGCCCGCCAGAGCGGCTCGGTCGGCGTGGTCATGCGGGTCAAGGGTGACGAGGAGCTGCAGGAAATCGAACGGCTGCCCAAGGATGGCAAGCGCTATGAACAAGGCAACATTGTGATTCTGATCTTTCCTCAGGAGGCGTCATGAGCTTGTTACTGCTCTTGGCTGCCTGCCTGCTGACCTGCCTGGGCCAGATCGCCCAGAAGTACGCCGTCGAGAGCTGGCGCGACAAGGCGTCGCTCTGGAGCGAGAAATTGCGCTCGCCATGGTTGTGGCTAGCCCTCGCTTCTCTGGGATTGGGCTTGCTGGTGTGGCTGCTGGTGTTGCAGCGCCTCGAGGTCGGCATCGCCTACCCGATGCTGAGCCTCAATTTCGTACTGATCACCCTGGTCGCCCGCTTCGTTTTCCACGAAACCATCGACCGGCGCCACTGGTTGGGTGTGGCGCTGGTGATCAGTGGCGTGGTGCTGCTGGGGCAACACACATGAACCTGCGTCGCGGAATCACCTTCGCGCTGGGCAGCGTGTTGCTGGTCAGTGCCGCGCAACTGGGCATGCGCTGGAGCATGAGTCGCCTGCCAACACCTGAACACTGGTTCACCGCCAGCGTCGATCTAACTGCCGTCGCCGTGGTAATTGCGGCGATTCTGGCCTACGCCCTGTCGATGCTTTGCTGGCTCGCCGCCCTGCGGGATTTACCGCTGGGCCGAGCCTATTCGCTGCTGAGCATCAGCTACGCGCTGGTGTACCTGCTGGCCGCCAGCCTGCCGCTGTTCAACGAAGCATTCAGCTTTTCAAAAACCATCGGGGTGGCCCTGGTCATCCTCGGTGTCATTACCATTAACTCTCGGCCTGCTCGCTCGCGCGAACTCAGGAGTGCCCCATGAAAATCAGTGTATTTGGTAGCGGTTACGTTGGCCTGGTGCAAGCGGCTGTCCTGGCTGAAGTCGGCCACGACGTGGTCTGCATGGACATTGACGAGAAGAAAGTCGAACTGTTGCAACAAGGACACGTGAGCATTTTCGAGCCGGGGCTGGCCAGCCTGGTGCGCGAAGGCCTGGACGCCAAACGTCTACAGTTCACCACCGACGAAAAACTCGCGGTGCAACATGGCCAGGTGTTGTTTATCGCGGTCGGTACACCGTCCCGGGACGATGGTTCGGCGGACCTGCGTTATGTGCTGTCGGTAGGAGAAGCCGTGGCGCGTCATCGTGAACAACCAGTGATTCTGGTGGAGAAATCTACGGTGCCGGTGGGCACAGGTGACACCTTGCGCGCGCATATCGACAAGTGCCTGATCAAGGTCGGCCGCTTGCTGCAGTTCGATATCGTCTCCAACCCGGAGTTTTTGAAAGAAGGCTCTGCCGTGGCCGATTGCCGGCGCCCGGACCGGATCGTCATCGGCTGCGAACGCGATGAGGTGCGGGACGTGATGCGTGACCTCTACGCGCCCTTCAACCGCAATCATGACCGGATCATGTTCATGGACCTGCGCAGCGCCGAGCTGACCAAGTACGCCGCCAACTGCATGCTGGCGACCAAGATCAGCTTCATCAACCAGATCGCCGAACTGGCCGAACACCTGGGCGCCGACATCGAATCGGTGCGCCTGGGCATCGGCGCCGATTCGCGCATTGGTTACCACTTCATCTACCCCGGCTGCGGTTATGGCGGCTCGTGCTTTCCCAAGGACATGCGCGCGCTGATCCACAGCGCCGAAGAGGCGCATTGCTCCAGCGATTTGCTGCAAGCGGTGGAAGCGATCAATCAGCGTCAGAAGCACAAGCTGTTCGAACGCATCAACGCGTTCTACAAGGGCGATTTGCGCGGCAGGACCTTTGCCGTGTGGGGGCTGGCGTTCAAACCGAACACCGACGACATGCGCGATGCACCGAGCCGGGTGCTGCTGGAATCGCTGTGGGCCGCCGGGGCCAATGTCCGCGCGTTCGACCCGGAAGCCATGCAGGAAACCCAGCAGCTGTATCCCGATGAATCCCGGTTGATGCTGATGGGTACGCCGGAATCGGTATTGTCCGGTGCTGACGCGTTGATCATCTGCACCGAATGGCAGCAGTTCAAAGCCCCGGATTTCAGCCTGATCCAGCAGCGGCTCAACGCCCCGGTGATCTTCGACGGACGCAACCTGTACGACGCCGATCGACTGGCCCGCGCCGGTTTCATGTACTTCCCGATGGGCCGTGGTGAATCGCGCAACTTGCCGATTCCGCATCAGCAGTGGCCCGCTGCTTCGGTCTTCGCTTGAGTGCGATGTCACCTGCTATCCGCCGCCAGTCCCTGGCGCTAGGGCTGGCGGCGCTGCTGTTGTTCAGCGCCGGGGTGTATCAGCAGGCGGTGATCGGCTTCGATTCGCGCTTTGTGCTGTTCGCTCAGGAAATGCTGCGCCACGGGCCGACATTTTTCCCGACCACCTATGGCCAGCCGTATGCGGATTATTCGGCGCTGACGACGTTGTTCATCTGGGCGCTGTCACTGCCGTTCGGGCAGGTCAACAGTTTGACTGCCTGGTTGCCGAGCGCAATTGCCGGGGCGGTGATCGTCACGTTGATGTACCGGCTACTGGCGCCCTACTCCCAGCGCTGGGCGTTGCTGAGCATCGCCCTGATGCTGCTGACCAACACCTTTGTCACCGAAACCCGTGCCGTGTCCCTGGATTTGATGCTCGCGGCGGTGGCATTTGCGGTGTTCTACCTCGGCTATGCCGCCGATTATTTCGCCGCAAAGCGCCGGTGGTGGCTGATCTTTGCCTTATTGCTGCTGGGTTTCGGGATTCGCGGGCCGATCGGGCTGGTGATTCCCACGGGCATGCTGTGCAGCTATTTCTTGCTCAATCGACAATGGCAGTATTTTTTTGGTTTTGGCTTGGTGGCGTCGGTGCTGCTGGCCGTGTGCGTTGGCGTGCTGCTGTGGCTGGCGGAAACCATTGGCGGCCCGGAGTTCATGCACTATGTGGTGCGCATGCAGATCATGGGGCGCCTGGACGGTAGCGAAGGCGTCAGCGGTTCGCTGTATTATTTCACCCGTTCGCTGGGCAACTATGCGCTCGCGTATCCATTGGCGTTGCTGGCTCTGGCCGCCGTCTGGCTGACAACGCCTCGGCAGGCCGGTCCCGCGTTACGCCTGTTGCAGTACTGCACGGCGGCCGGCCTGATCGTGATGGTCGGGCTCTCGATCCCCCAGGCAAAAAAGGCCCGTTACCTGCTGCCGATGTTACCCATGGCGGCGATCATTGCGGCGTATCCGTTCCAGGTGGCGCAAGGTCGGGTATTCGAGTGGTTGCGGGGGTTGATGCAAGGGGTGTGGTTGTTGATTCCGGCTCTATTGGTCGTTGGATTGATGGTCGCTCACCGACGTTTTTCCGAGCAAATGCCGGCTCTGACTGCAATTTTGATCATTCTTGGCATGCTGCAAGTCATTGCTCTGGCGATGCTTTTCAGACCCCGATGGCGGGCGCTGACGTTGGCCAGTTGCGCGGTGTTGGCGTTGTGGTCGGTGTACATCGTGGTGTTCGAAACCGTCGAACGTCGCCTCTACGATACCCAGACCTTCAGCCGCGCGGCATTCGCACTTGTCCAGAAAGACCCGGCGCCGCTGGTGCTGCACGCCATGGGTAAAGACGCCAAGGCGATCAAGTTCATGGTCAATATCGAGCAGGACTTGCAACCGGTTTTCACCGAATCGACCCAAGAACTGGAAAACCTTCAGGGGCCGCATTGGCTGATGATGGATGAACACGACTACCGCGCCCTGCAGGGCACGCCGCTGGGTGCGTTGCCGCCCGTGTTGAGCGGGCGCTTCGACAAAAACGATTATGTCCTGCTGCACCTCAATCCCCTGTAGCAGCTGCCGAGCTTGCGAGGCTGCGTTCGGCGACGAAGTCGTCGCAAGACCTGCGCATGAGGTCTTCCTGAAACACCGCGTTGCCTGGGTTCACGACGACTGCGTCGCCGAACGCAGCCTCGCAAGCTCGACAGCTGCTACAGTCGCCCGCATGAATTTCACTATTCGCGGTGCCCAAGGGATTTGTCAGCGCTGTTGAAGTCGACAACGAGCTGCATATTCAGGAACTGTCCGTCAGACAACACTTCCAGGGCCGGGGCGCGGGTCGCAAGTTACTGTTAACCGCGGTTGCGCATGCCCGGGATCGAGCACTCTATGGTCTGACGCTGACCACGTTCCGCGACTTGCCGTGGAATGAACCGTTTTATCAGCGAATGGGCTTTGAAACATTGAGCCCTGCACAATTGGATCTGCGATTAGCGACTGTATTAAGCGACGAAGTCGCCCACGGCTTACCCGGTGAAAGCCGTTGTGCGATGCGTTTGAGCCTTAGAGCGGCGCCTTCAAATCAACCCCCAACGCCTGGGCAAACGCCTTGACCAACGGACTGCGCACAGTGTTGTGGCGCAGGATCAGATTGAACGGCGTGACGATGTGGATCAGGTCCGCACGCACCGCCCGGAACTGCCCCTGCGCCACCAGCGGCGCGGCGTAATGCTGGGGGAGAAAACCCACGAAACGCCCGGTCTTGATCAACAATGCCACCGCTTCGACCTGGCTGGCCGAGGCGGAAAAGCTGTCGTAGTGGGCAAAGTTCAGTTTGTCGCGGTGGATCGCGTAGCGGTGGTTGATGCACTCGTAATCCTTGAGCACATGGCTGCCGATTTCTGCGTCCGGCACCGTGAATAACGGATGACCGACCGCGCAATAAACTTCGGAGCGTTCTTCATAAAGCGCGTAGTAATCAAACTCTTCGCGTTTCTGATAAACCGGTACGATCCCCGCCACTAACCGCCCCTCTACCACGCCTCTTTCCACTTCATCCAGCTGTGAGGCTTGAAGTTGGAACCTGACTTTAGGCGATGCCTCATTAATTATTCTAAGTGCAGCAACTAACGGCGAATTAACGTCGGAAATCGTATTGTCAATAACCCCCACACCAAGATCACCGATCAGTTCGTTTTGCGCTGAACTAAGGCGATCACGAAAGTTGTCGACCGAGGCAAATAAATCAATCGACGCCTGATACACCAGGCGGCCCTCTTCGGTCAGGTGAAAACCCTCGCGGCCGCGGGTGCACAGGCGCATGCCGATGCGGATCTCCAGGTCGGAGATCTGTTTGCTGATGGCTGCCAGTCCCACATTCAGCTCGTTCTGGGCGGCACTGAAGCCGCCGGCCTCGACCACGGCCTTGAACACTTTGAGCAGTTTGAAGTCCAGACCGCTGAGGGTCAGCGGTGCCCGATGGCCCGTTTTCAGCGGCGGGTTTCCGGAATTGGAAAGTGGGGTTTCCATAATGCCTATTTACCTCTGGCGCCCTATTCAACAACCTGTGTCCAACAACAAAAATAGTGCTGGTAAATAATAATGACCACAGAAAACCAGGCTTGGCAACCGCTAATAAATCCCGCACATCAGTGCCAACTCACTGATTTCGAACTATTAAAAGCTGACACTTCGATCAGCTCTCGCGACGATGCAACTGCGCTTTTCCCCTGCCCTTGAATAATGTTTAGGCCGAACCACGCCCAATTGAATTGCGGCGAGTGTTTCAGGCCCGGCACACCGATTTCAGTTCGCTTTACCGACGAGGAAAACAACAATGTCTCAAACCACCGACCGTCTCTGGGGTGCTCGCTTCAAAAGCGGCCCGTCCGAAGCCCTGGCGGCCTTGTCCCGTTGCCCCGAGCGCTACTTTCGCCTCACCCCGTACGACCTCGCAGGTTCCAAGGCGCATGCCCGTGAATTGCAGCGCGCCGGGCTGCTGAGCGAGCAAGAAACCCAGACCATGCTCGACGCTCTTGAGCGCATCGGTGATGACTTCCGCGCCGGCAGCATCGCACCGACCCTGGATGACGAAGACGTCCACACCTTCATCGAACGCCTGCTGACCGAACGCCTCGGCGCCCTCGGCGGCAAGCTGCGCGCCGGTCGTTCGCGCAACGACCAGACCGCCAACGACTTGCGCCTGTTCCTGCGTGATCACGTTCGCACCCTGGCCGTTGAAGTTCTGGCCTTGCAACAAGCACTGGTGGACCAAGCCGAGCAACACATCGAAAGCATCTGCCCGGGGTTCACCCACCTGCAGCAGGCCCAGCCGATCGTTTTCGCCCACCACTTGCTGGCCCACGCCCAATCCATGTTGCGTGACGTGCAACGCCTGGTGGACTGGGACAATCGCACTTCGCTGTCGCCACTGGGTGCTGCTGCCATGGCCGGTTCCGCCATCGCGCGCCTGCCTCAGCAGTCGGCCAAGGAAATGGGTTACAGCGGTGTGTGTGAAAACTCCATCGACGCCGTGGCCAGCCGCGATCACGTTGCCGAGTTCCTGTTCATTGCCAGCATGCTCGGGATCAACATTTCCCGCCTCGCCGAAGAGTTCTGCCTGTGGTCGTCGCGGCAGTTTCGCTGGGTCGCGCTGGACGATGCCTACGCCACCGGCAGCTCGATCATGCCGCAGAAGAAAAACCCGGACATCGCTGAACTGGCGCGCGGCAAAGCGGGTCGCCTGATCGGCAACCTGACCGGTCTGCTCTCCACGCTCAAGTCCCTGCCGCTGTCGTACAACCGCGACTTGAGCGAAGACAAAAACGGTGTACTCGACAGCGTCGACACCCTGCTGCTGGTGCTGCCCGCCATGGCCGGGATGGTCGCGACCATGAAGGTCAACGTCGAAGAACTGCGTCGTCAAGCGCCACTGGGATTCACCCTCGCCACCGAAGTCGCCGACTGGCTGGCCATGCGCGGCGTGCCGTTCAAGGAAGCCCACGAAATCACCGGTGCGCTGGTCCAGGCCTGTGAGAAACACGACATCGAATTGTGGGAAGCCTCCCCGGCATTGTTGGCCGAGATTGACCCGCGCCTGACCGCGGAAGTGCGCGACAGCCTGACCCTCGAAGCCGCCATCGCCGCCCGCAGTGGCTGGGGCGGAACGGCGCCGCAACAGGTGCGTGAGCAGATCGGTCGGTTGAAAACGGCCCTCGCCGCGCAGCAGCAATGGACCGAGAACTATCAAGGTTTCCGGCTCTGATAGACGACGCAAAACTCTGTAGGAGCCGAGCTTGCTCGCGATGACGGTCTGACATTCAGCATTGATGTCGTCTGACACACCGCCATCGCGAGCAAGCTCGGCTCCTACAGGGATCAAGTTGGACCTGTGATACCAGTGTACGGAGAAGCAACATGAGCCAGACTCAGGCAGAACGACTCCAGTCGGAGCGCAAACTGGCGGAAAACCAGTTCGATATCACCCAGTACCACCATGTGCCACGGCGTTATTACGGGCGGATTTTCTTCGCCACCGTCATCGTCATTGCGATTCTCGGACTGGTGCGGGCCTTCGCCGAAGGCAAGATCGAGTGGTCCTACATCGGCCAGTTCCTCACTTCCCAGGCGATCATGTGGGGCTTGCTCAACACCATCGTCATGGCGGTGTTGGCCATGGCGCTGGGCATTGTTTTCGGGGTGATCACCGCGATCATGCGCATGTCGGCCAACCCGATCCTGCGCTACGTGGCAGTGACCTACACCTGGTTGTTTCGCGGTACGCCACTGATTCTGCAACTGCTGTTGTGGTTCAACCTGGCGCTGATCTTCCCCACTATCGGCATCCCCGGCCTGTTCGAAATGGACACCGTGAGCCTGATGACCCCGTTCGTGGCCGCCCTCCTCGGCTTGAGCATCAACCAGGGCGCCTACACCGCTGAAGTGGTGCGTGCCGGCCTGCTGTCGGTGGACACCGGCCAGTACGAAGCCGCCAAGTCGATCGGCATGCCGCGCCTGCAAGCGCTGCGCCGGATCATCCTGCCGCAAGCCATGCGGGTGATCATTCCGCCAGTCGGTAACGAGTTCATCGGCATGGTGAAGATGACCTCGCTGGCGAGCGTCATCCAATACTCGGAACTGCTCTACAACGCCCAGAACATCTACTACGCCAACGCCCGGGTCATGGAGCTGCTGATCGTCGCCGGTATCTGGTACCTGGCCACCGTCACCGTCCTGTCCTTCGGTCAAAGCCGTCTGGAGCGTCGTTTCGCTCGCGGCGCCGGCAAGCGTTCTTGAGGAGCCCCACATGAGAAGCATCGTCAAGGCCGTGAGCCTGAACAAGTACTACGACCATTTCCACGCCCTCAAGGACATCAACATCGAAGTCGAGCAAGGCGAAGTGCTGTGCATCATCGGCCCGTCCGGCTCCGGCAAAAGCACCTTGCTGCGCTGCATCAACCAGCTGGAAAAAATCGACAAGGGCGGTCTGTGGGTCGACGGCGAACTGGTGGGTTACCGGATCGTCGGCAACAAACTGCATGAACTCAACGAGTCGCAGATCGCCCGTCAACGCCTGTCCACCGGCATGGTGTTCCAGCGTTTCAACCTGTTCCCGCACATGACTGTGCTGCAAAACATCATCGAAGGGCCGTGCCAGGTGCTCAAGCGTTCGCCCAAAGAGGCGCACGAAGAAGCCGTGGAATTGCTCGCTCGCGTCGGCCTGGCCGACAAACGCAACAGCTACCCGATCGAACTCTCGGGCGGTCAGCAACAACGGGTGGCCATTGCCCGTGCACTGGCCATGCGGCCCAAGCTGATGCTGTTCGATGAACCCACTTCGGCACTCGACCCGGAACTGGTCGGTGAGGTGCTGTCGGTGATGCGCGACCTCGCGCAAACCGGCATGACCATGATCGTCGTCACCCATGAACTGGGCTTCGCTCGCGAGGTTTCCAACCGCATGGTGTTCATGGACGGCGGGCAGATCGTGGAGGCTGGAAGCCCCGAAGAAATACTAATAAGTCCGCAAAACCCGCGCACCCAAAGCTTCATTTCTGCCGTTCGAACCTAAGCGCCGGCTGGCGTAACAACACTCATAAGAGAACGACCATGAAGAACTTCGTTATCCCCGCAGTACTCGCAAGCGTTATGGCTTCCGGCTTCACCTTCGCCGCCGAACTCCCGGCCAGCATCAAGGAGAAAGGCGAGGTCGTGGTAGCGATCATGCCGAACTACCCGCCGATGGACTTCAAGGACCCGGCCACCAACACCCTCACCGGTCTCGACTATGACCTGGGCAATGCCCTGGCCGAACGTCTGGGCGTAAAGATCAAATGGCAGGAAACCGGCTTCGAGCAAATGATCAATGCGCTGACCACCGACCGCGTGGACATGGTCATGTCGGGCATGACCGACACCGCCGAACGTCAGGCCAGCGTGACCTTCGTCGACTACTTCACCAGCGGTCCGCAGTTCTACACGTTGCAGAAGAACAAGGACTTCAACGAGATCATTGATTTGTGCGGCAAGAAAGTCGGCACCAGCCGCCGCACCACCTTCCCGGCGGAAATCGCCGAGTGGAGCAAGGCCAATTGCGAAGCCGCCGGCAAGCCTGCGATCAACGTGATCGGCACCGAAGGCTCGGCCGATGCCCGTGCGCAACTGCGTCAGAGCCGTATCGACGCGGCGATGCAGGGCAGCGAAACCTTGTCGTACCTGAAGACTCAGGAAAAGGACATGTACAAAACCGTGGGCCTGCCGATCTCCGAGCAGTTCACCGGGCTGGGCGTGAGCAAGAAAAAGCCTGAGCTGAGTGAGGCGCTGAAGGTCGCGTTGCAGAGCATGATCGATGACGGCAGCTACCAGGCAATCCTGAAGAAATGGGATCTGCAGTTGGGTGCGATCAAGACTGTGACCATTAACGCCGGCAAGTAATGCTTGCCTGTAGGAGCATGGCTTGCCCGCGATGGCGCACCTGAGAACGCCATCGCGGGCAAGCCATGCTCCTACGGGAGTGGTTGCTTCAGACCTATTGTTCAATGGAGTGCCCAAGATGTCCTCCTCGCCACAACCCTCCTGGCCCGACCAGCACAAAGCCTGCCTCGCCCTGGCCTTCGACCTCGACGGCCCGACCGGCGATGCCATGCTCAACGGCTCGATCTGGCGCAAACCCGAGTACTTCGGTTTCGGCGGTTACGGCCCTTACCGCGCCCTGCCACGAATCCTCGATGTGCTCGACGAGTACCAAATCCCGACGACGTTCTTCGTCCCGGCCTGGGTCGTGGAGAACTGGCCGAAACAGTGCCAGGCGATTGTCGAGCGCGGGCATGAAGTGGCCTACCACGGCTACAAACACGAATCCTTTTACGCCCTGACGCTGGACCAGCAAAAGGACGTGATGAAGAAATCCCGCGAGGTGTTCTGGAAGCACTTGAACATCCGCGCCGAAGGTTTCCGCACCCCATCCGGCGACTGGCGCGCCGAAACCCCGGCGATGCTGGTGGAAGCCGGCGTGACCTACTCCAGCAGCATGCGCGGTGATGACCGGCCGTACCTGGTGAAAGTGCCGGGCCACGAAACACCGCTGGTGGAAATCCCCGGTCGCTGGGAAATGGACGACTACGCCTCCCTCGCCTACACCCGCGCGCCGGACTTTCCTTCCGGGCTGGACCGCACCGCCAGCTACGCCCTGACCCTCGATAACTGGTGCCGCGAGTACGACGGCGCCATGAACGAAGGGTTGTGCCTGACCACCCTGTTCCACCCCAAGATCACCGGCAAACCGGGACGCATCCTGTTGCTGGAAAAACTCTTCGAACACATGCGCCAGCGCGATGACGTGTGGTTCGCCACGTGCCGCGATGTCGCCCAGTGGTGGCTGAAGGAGCATCACCATGGCTGATTCCACTGTCTGGCCCAAAGGCTACCGCTGCGCCGTGGTACTGACCGTCGATTACAACGACATCCACGGCATCCTCACTCAGGCTCCGGAGGTTGCCGGGCGCGACAAGACGCTGTCGGTCTGGCGCTATGGCACCCAACGCGGCGTCGACCGTTTGCTCGGTTTGTTCGAAGAATTGGGGGTTTCCACCAGCTGGTTTGTGCCCGGTATCGTCGCCGAGGAAAACCCCGAGCACATTCGGGCAATCCAGGCTGGCGGACATGAGATCGCCTGCGCCGGTTATCGCCATCAGAACTACGACACCCTGAGCCTCACCGAGCAAAGCGCCGAGATTGCCAAAGGCTGTGAGGCGTTGACCGCGCTGACTGGCCAGCGTCCAACAGGCTTTCGCATCCCGGCCGGCAACGGTGCGCCGGGCTTCATCGAGGCGTTGAAGGATCACGGCATTCGCTGGTCATCGTCGTGGCGCGGTGATGATTTGCCATTCGCTCATCCGACGGCACCCGAAGTCATTGAGTTGCCGTTGCACTACGAGCTGGAAGACGAACCCTACTTCGCCTTCAACCTCAGCCCGGCCGTGCCGCCGGCGCAATCGCGGATCGCCTCTTACAGCCACACGTTGGGCAACCTGCAAATGGACTTCGCCGGGTTTCACCGGTTTGGCTTGTGTTATGTGCTGCGGCTGCATCCGGAAATCATTGCGACACCTGGGCGGATTGGCGTGTTGCGCGAGTTGCTTGAGGGGATTCAACAGCACGATGACGTGTGGATCGCCACGGGGGCCGACGTCGCTCAATGGTGGGCTGAATCGGCGCTGCCGGTGACCGAGGACCATCCGGCGGCGGTGTATGAGCGGCATTATCGGGATTACCTTTCATGAGTGAGCGGATGCAACGGCTGGCGCAGTTCTGCGTCGATACCCGATTCGAAAACTTGCCGCCCGCACTGGTGGCACAAGCCAGGCGGCACATACTCGACACCTTCGGCGCGACGTTGGCCGGGGCTGGTAGCGAGGTAGCCAAGCAGGCACGGCAGGTCTTCGACGGTGAAGTCGGGAGCACGCTGATCTGGGGCACCGATCAGCGCACCGGCGCGGCTCAGGCCGCCATGCTCAATGGTGTCGCCGCCCATGCCCTGGAACTGGACGACACCGGTGGCTGCGACCATTCCGGCGCGGTTGTGCTGCCGGCCGTCATGGCGGCGGTGTCGATGTCTGGAAAACCGGTGAATGGCCGGGAGTTGATCACGGCTGTGGTAATCGGCTACGAAATCGGCCGTCGGGTGCTCGAAGCCTGCGGCAGTTATTCGGCCCACAACGGCGCCGGCTGGCACTCCACCGCCACCTGCGGCGTGTTCGGTGCGGCGGCGGCCAGTGCGCGAATTCTCGGACTGGATACCGCGCAAACCGTATCGGCGCTGGGCATTGCCGGCAGTTTCAGTGGGGGGCTGTGGGCATTTATCCACGACGGTTCGCAAAGCAAAAAACTTCACAGCGGTCGTGCCGCCGAGGGTGGATTGCTGGCGGCGCGATTTGCCCAACGAGGCATCACCGGGCCGACGAAGTTGTTCGACGATGTCTGGGGCGGGTTTCTGAAAACCCTCGCCGGTGAGGCTGCACAACCTGACGCGCTGGATGCCGATCTGGGCGTCGTATGGAAACTCGCTCGCTGTTCGATCAAACCTTATGCGGCGTGCCGAGGAACGCATTCAGCCATTGATGCGCTGGGGCTGTTGCTGGATCAACTGCAGGTCAGCGCGGATCAGGTCGAGGATGTCCGGGTGTCGTTGTGCGGGTTTCTTCAGAACATGTGCGGCGGACGCGATGTCGGCACGTTGGCGGCGGCGCAGATGAGCCTGGCGTATGCCCTCGCCGCCCGGCTGGTGCAGGGTCATTGCCGGTTGGAGGCTTATGACGATGAACAACGGAGCGATCCACGGATTGCTCACTGGATGTCGCGCATCCGTCTTGAAGTGGACCCGCAACTGTCAGAGGATGGCGAGCCAATCGTCAGCGTGCGGACCGTAGACGGTCGGCAGGCGAGCCTGTGTGTCGACCCGCCGCTGGGTGCCCCGCGCAATCCGTTGAATGATGCGGCGTTGAAGGAGAAGTTTTTCAGTCTGGCGGTGCGGGTGATGCCGCGGCGGCAAGCGGCAGAACTGCTTGAGCAGTTGTGGCGGGTTGAAGAGCTGGAATCTGTCGAGGCACTGATCGTTCCCACGCTCCGCGTGGGAATGCAGCCCGGGACGCTCCGCGTCCCAGAAGCGGACGCAGAGCGTCCATTGAGGCATTCCTTTGCTGCGCGTGGGAACGATCAGTCAGAGATCATTAAATAAGGATATTTGCACCACCGTGGCCACTTACTCACTCGTTATCCGCCGGTTGATGATCGTTTCGCTGACCATCGTCGTCAGCCGCGCCATCACCAGCCCGCTGCTGACGTTGTTCCTGAGCAACAAACTCGGCCTCAACCAACAGGACGTTGGCTTGCTGCTGGGCATCGCGGTGTTCATCGCCACCCTGCTCGCGCTCTACGGCGGTTACATCATCGACCGCCTCGAGAAGCGCCGGCTGCTGATCCTCGCGATGCTCTCCAGCGCCATCGGCTTCGTGCTGCTGACCTTCGCCGACAACCTCTACCTGACCACCGCCACCCTGGTGATCACCGAAACCGCCTCGGCGCTGTTCCTGATCGGCTCGAAGGCGATCCTCAGTGAAAACCTGCCCATGGGCCAGCGCGCCAAGGCGTTTTCCCTGCGCTACACCTTGACCAACATCGGCTACGCCACCGGCCCGATGCTGGGCGTGGTGATTGCCGGGGTGTATCCGATTGCACCGTTCCTGATCGCTGGCGGCATCGCGTTCTTCAGTATTTTCCTGATGATCGGGATACCGAAGGACTCGGCCCAGACACCCGCGATTGGCCAACCCGCGAGTTTTCTCAAGACGCTGATCACCCTGAAAAATGACCGCACGCTGATCATGTTCACCTGCGGCTGCCTGCTCAGTACCGTGGTCCATGGCCGTTTCACCCTGTACCTGTCGCAATACCTGCTGGTGACCCACGATTCCAAGCGGGCACTGGAAACCATGGCCGCCCTGCTCGCCTGCAATGCGATCAGCGTGATCCTGCTGCAATACCAGATCGGCCGTTTCCTCAAGCGCGAACAATTGCGTTATTGGATCGCGGGCGGTACCAGTCTGTTCATCGTCGGGCTGATCGGCTTCAGCCTGGCTGACAGCCTGGTGTCGTGGTGCGTGGCAATGTTCATCTTCACCCTCGGTGAAATGATCATTTACCCCGCCGAATTCCTCTTCGTCGACACCCTGGCCCCGGAAGAACTGCGCGGCAGCTATTACGGCGCGCAAAACCTCGCGGCCCTCGGCGGTGCCCTGAGCCCGGTGATTTGCGGTTTCCTGCTGATGCACACCCCCGCGCCAACGATGTTTTATGCCCTGAGCGCGCTGACTGCCATGGGTGGTTTCCTGTGTTTCATGAGCGGTCGTCGGGTGGCGTTACAGCAAAATTAATGCACTAAAACTGCATTAATATGAATTTGTCAGCATCAGGAATGAACGGCACACTGTGCTCGTTCCTCCCCCAATAGTTGGAACAACTTCAAGGGCTTTCTGGGTTTCCCAGCTAAGCCTTTTTTTTGCCTCGGTTTTTTTCAACGGATCGTCTGCCTCATGTTCGCTCGCTGGTTTCCCGCCGCCATCAACACCCGCCCCTCCGAATGGAGCCGCGCCGCGATCGGCATGTCCTTGGGCACGATGTTCAGTGTCTGGCTCTGCAGCCAGGTATTCGGCATGCAAGTAGCGCAGCACCTGATCGGTCCGCTGGGCGCATCCGCCGTGTTGCTGTTCGCAGTGTCCTCCGGCGCCCTCGCCCAGCCCTGGTCGATTCTTGGCGGCTACCTCAGCGCGGGGGTGGTGTCGCTACTGGTCGCTCACGTGCTCGGACGAACCCTTGGCAGCGCTTGCCTGGCGGCCGGAATGGCGCTGATTCTGATGTGCTGGTTGCGTTGCCTGCATCCTCCGGCCGGGGCGCTGGCGCTGCTGTTGGTGTTGGCAGACCCGGCGACCATTGCCCTGGACTGGAAAGCCCTCGGCCCGGTGATGCTCAGCGGATCGACCATGCTGCTCAGCGCCCTGGCCTACAACAACCTGACGCGCATTCGTTACCCAAAACGCGCCGGCGAACCAGTGGGCATAGTGCCGGCCGATAATCCGCCGATCGACAGCCAGGCTATCACCGCGCAGGACCTGAAACTGGCCCTGGCGGACATGGAGGCGTTCTTTGACGTCACCCCTGAAGACCTCGAACAGCTGATCCATGCCAGTGAGTTGCATGCCAAACGGCGCAGCATCGGTGAAGTCCTTCGAGGCAGAACCTGACAGCGCCACGGTCCTTGTAGCAGCTGCCGAGCCTGCGAGGCTGCGTTCGACGGCGAAGCCGTCGTGAAATCAAGCGGCGTGGTGTATCAGGAATACCGTGCAATCAGGTTTCACGACTGCTTCGCAGCCGAACGCAGGCTTCGCCAGCTGCTACAAATTCAGGCCGCAGATAATTGCCTTTCAGGTACTGCCAAACTTACCGCTCGAACCGAAGACCCTGCACTCAACCCCAAACTCTTCGCGGTTTGTGCATCGACTATCAACGTACCAGCAGCCACCCGCGCCGGTGCCGCGGTAATCCGGCACTCGGCAAACTGGCGGTTATGAATCAGGTAACTCGCCGCCTGCTCCCCCGGTGTGCCGATGCTCAGTTGCAGCACCTGGCTGTCACGCACCGCACGGATGTCCCCGGTGGCGCATTCGATCAGCGGGCCGCCGTCGAAGATGTCGATGTAGTCGCGGTGTTCAAATCCTTCAGCCTTGAGCATGCCCAGCGCCGGTTCGGTATTGGGGTGAACGCGACCGATGACCGTTCGCGCCGCTTCAGGCAACAGGCAGGTCGGCAGCGGAAACTTGGGCATCAACTCGGCGATGAAGGTCTTGTTACCCAGCCCGGTCAGGTAGTCGGCATCGGCAAAGTCCATCTTGAAGAAGTGCCGGCCCAGACCTTCCCAGAACGGTGAAACGCCCTCTTCGTCCGAGTAGCCGCGCATCTCGGCGATGACCTTTTCACCGAAGTGCTGACGAAATTCCGCCAGAAACAGGAACCGCGCCTTGGACAGCAAGCGCCCGTTCAGACCGCTGCGGTGATCGGCATGCAGAAACAGCGAACACAGCTCCGAATGGCCGGTCATGTCGTTACCGAGGAACAATGTCGGCAGCTGCTGATTGATCCCGAGGTTTTTCGAGGCTGCGACAAACAGGCCCAGTCGATAGTTGTACCAGGGTTCGCGCAGGCCGACGGCACCGGCCAGTGCGCAAATGCCGATGGCTTTATGCTGGTCATTCTCGAGCACAAACAGGTAATCGGCATCGGCGCGTTCGGCCTCGCCGGCGAAGGTTTTCGCCGCCCATTCCAGACGCTGACGCAGACGCCCCGCGTCGGCCGGCAAGGTAGTCAAACCGGTTCCGGCGCTATGGGCCAGGGCTAACAAGGCCGGCAGGTCTGCCGGTGTGGCTGGACGAACGATCATCGTGCTTGCTCCTGGGTAGCCAGACGTTTGGTTAGAAAGACTTCCGCCAACATGCAGCGCGCGCTGCCGCCGCCGATGCGCTCGATGGTGTCGATATTGACGGGGAGCGGCATGGCGTGGGCTTCGATCAAACGACGTTGCGCGGCATCCAGCGATTGCCAGGCCGTGCGCGACATCACCAGCAAGGGTTCGCCCGCAGCGTTGTGGACCTCCAGCATGTTGCCGGCGAAGGATTCCAGCTGCTCCCAGCTCAGGGCGATGACCTTTTTACCGCTGTCTTCCAGTCGCGAACGCAGGGCCAGGCGTTCGGCCGGGTGCGTGACCGACGCCAGGCAAGCCACGGCCAGGCGCGTGCCGACACTCATCATCACGTTGGTGTGGTAAATCGCGACACCCTGGCGGTCCACTGCATTGAAGGCGCACAGCTCGTAACCCAAATGGCTGACCACCTGGTCCAGGGCACGGGCATGGGTGCGGGTGGAATAACCGGCGTAGCAAATCCGCTGCTGACGATCCAGCACCATGCTGCCGGTACCTTCGAGGAACACTTCTTGCTGTTCGAGGCTGGAAAGGTCCAGCAACTGTTCCACCCGGTACTCGTCCCGCAGCCAGTCGAGCACGCCTTTGTCCCGCTCCAGACGCCGGTTGTGGCCCTGCATCGGGTACAGCACCAATGTGCCGTCGGGATGGCTGCTCCACCAGTTGTTGGGGAAGATCGAATCCGGGGTGTGCGGTGCTTCGCGGTCGTTGTGCACCATGACCTCGACACCGTGGTGACGCAGCGCGGCAACGTAGCCATCGAACTCTTGCAGGGCCTTTTGCTGAACGTCTTCGCTGACGTCGGCCGGCTGCTGGAAACGGTTGTTCGCCGCCGTGTCCTGATTGAAGGAGAAACGTGTCGGGCGAATCATCAAAACAGTATTGGTGGTTTGCATGGATACAGATTCAATGAGGGTTGAGAGGTACTCATTGTCTGTTTCGGCGCCGGAAAAACCCGGTTGATAAGGGGGTTGGTTGTGATGGAAACGGCTGAAGATTCTGAATCGCTCAGCCGATTCGGCGAAGGTCTGTAGCAGCTGCCGAGCCTGCGAGGCTGCGTTCGGCGGCGAAGCCGTCGTGAAATCAAGCGGTGCGGTGTATAAGGTAGGCCGTGCATGCAGGGTTTACGACGGCTGCGCCGCCGAACGCAGCCTCGCAGGCTCGGCAGCTGCTACAGGGCCGGGTGAAGTTTTATTCCATCGTGGTCTTGACCATCGCCAATTCCGGATGGCTGACCAACTTGTCGATGTGCAAATCCGGATCATCGAACCAGACTTCGGTCAGCACCCGATAGTGCTCCATGTCCCGGCAACGCATGCGCAAGCTGTAGTCGAACGCACCGCTGATCAACCGACATTCCAGCACCTGCGGACAGGCGCGGACCTTGGCTTCGAACGCCTTTTGCGCCGCCCGCCCACTCTGGTTGGACAACGCCACCAACACCAGCAACGACAAACCCGGCGTCAGTTTCTTTTCATCGAGAATCGCGCCATACCCACGAATGACCCCGAGCTGTTCGAGTTTACGCACCCGTTCCAGGCACGGCCTGGGCGTCAGGTGCACACGCTCGGAAAGCTTTTGATAAGTGATGCGCCCTTCGTGGCGCAGCACTTCGATGATTGCCTGATCGATACGATCAAGCACGATCGACAGATCGCGGATATCCGCCATGTACGTCTTGCCTCACTTCAAACGGCCCGATAGAAATTGCTGCAAACGTTCACTTTTTGGCTGGTCGAGGATCGTAGCGTCACCCTGCTCCTCGACCTTTCCCTGATACAAGAACAACACCTGGCTGGAAACCTGCCGGGCAAACCCCATCTCGTGGGTCACCATCAACATGGTACGGCCTTCTTCCGCCAGCGCCTGAATTACCTTCAGCACCTCACCCACCAATTCCGGATCGAGTGCCGAGGTCGGCTCATCGAACAATAGAATCTCCGGCTCCACCGCCAGGGCACGCGCGATTGCCACCCGCTGTTGCTGTCCGCCGGACAAAAACGCCGGGTATTGATCGGCCACTCGTTGCGGCAGACCGACCTTGTCCAGATAGGCCCGCGCACTTTCTTCCGCAGCCTTGCGGCTGATTCCCAGCACCCTGCACGGCGCGAGCACGATGTTCTCCAGCACCGTCAGATGGCTCCACAGATTGAAATGCTGGAACACCATCGCCAGGCGCGTGCGCAAACGCTGCAATTGCGCCGGATGAGCGACGCGCATGCCCCCGGCACCCGGGCGGGTGATGACGCGCTCGCCGTCCAGTTCAATGGCGCCTTCATCTGCGCGCTCCAGAAAGTTGATGCAGCGCAGCATCGTGCTTTTACCCGAACCGCTGGCGCCGATCATGCTCACCACATCGCCTGCCCGTGCATTCAACGAGACACCCTTGAGCACTTCGTTGTCACCAAAACGCTTATACAGATTTTCAACCGTGAGTTTGTACATGTCAGCACTCCTGGAACGGCGCGCAAACGGCACCGCTCTGGATAGAAAATGGGATTCAGTGAGTCGGGCCAAGAAAACTCAGCCAGCGCTTCTCTGCCAACCGGAAGGCTCCGACCAGGCCGAACGACAGCGCGAGGTACAGCAGGCCGGCAATGCCGAAGGCCTGGAAGGTCATGAAGGTCGCGGCGTTGGCGTCCCGGGCGATTTTGAGGATGTCCGGAATGGTGGCGGTGAACGCCACTGAAGTCGCGTGCAACATCAGGATCACTTCGTTGCTGTAATACGGCAGTGCCCGGCGCAACGCCGAAGGCAGAATCAGCCGCAGGTACAGGCGCCAGCCACTCAAGCCATACGCATGGGCGGCCTCGATTTCACCGTAGGGAATGCTGCGAATCGCCCCGGCGAAGATTTCCACGGTGTAGGCGCAGGTGTTGAGCGTGAACGCGAGCAAGGTGCAATTCATCGCATCGCGAAAGAATGCTTCGAGCAATGGTTGCGAGCGCACCACGGCGATGCCGTAGATCCCGCTGTAGCAAATCAGCAACTGGATATACAGCGGCGTACCGCGAAACACATAGGTGAACAGCTGAACCGGCCAGCGCAGCAGGCCCCAACGCGAAGTGCGCATGATTGCCAATGGCAACGACAGGAAGAACCCCATCACAATGCTCGCCACCAGCAGCCACAACGTCATGGCCAACCCGGTGAGGCTATAGCCGTCGCTGAACAGAAAGGGTTTCCAGTATTCGGCAATCAACTCAATCATCGTGCCATCCCCCGCACACCCTGGTTATAGCGCCGTTCCAGCACGCGCAAAACGTAGTTGGACGCGCTGGTAATCAGCAAGTACAACGCCGCTGCCAGCAGCAGGAAATCGAGCATATTGAAAGTGCTTTTGCCGGCTTCCTGCGCGACTTTGACCAGGTCCGACAAACCGATGATCGACACCAGCGCCGTGGCCTTGAGCAGCACCAGCCAGTTATTGCCGAGGCTCGGCAAGGCGAAACGCATCATTTGCGGGAACACCACGAAGCGAAACCGCTGCCAGCGGTTCAAGCCAAAGCACGCGGCGGCTTCCTGCTGGCCGCGCGGCACGCTCAGAATCGCCCCGCGAAAGGTCTCGGTGAAATACGCGCCGTAGATAAAGCCGAGGGTGATGACGCCGGCCACGAACGGGTCGATTTCCATGTACGGCCAATCCATGGCCTCGGTCAGGCTACTCAGCCAGCCTTGCAGGCTGTAGAAAATCAGCAGCATCAGCACCAGGTCCGGCACACCGCGAATCAGCGTCGTGTAGAAGGTCGCCGGCAGGTTCAACAGCTTCAGCGGCGACAGTTTCGCCGCAGCCCCGAACAAGCCCAGCGCCATGCTCACCAGCAGCGAGAGCGCTGACAATTTCAGAGTGACCCAGGTGCCGTGCAGCAACAAAGGGCCATAGCCTTGCAGGGCCGAGAGATCGACCCCGATCAGATTCAGGAAGGAGTTCACGTCAGTCACCTGTCTTGAGGCGCCCGCGCGCAAGCGCTGCGCCTGTTACCAGGACGCAGCCTTCGGGGCGCGAGGATCAGTAGTTGTAGAGGTCCAGATCGCCGAAGTGTTTCTGCTGGATCTGCGCGTAGATACCCTTGTCATGCAGGGCCTTGATGGCGGCATTGAGCATGCCTTTGAGTTCTTCGTTGTCCTTGCGCACGCCGATGGCGATGTCGGATGGCACCAACGGGTCGCTGATGCCTTCACTGTTCTTGAAGTCAGCGCCTTGAGGGGAGGTCAAAAAGCTCATCTGCGCCTGCATCTTGTCCTGGATCGAGGCGTCGAGACGGCCAAATACCAGGTCGGCGTAGACCTGATCCTGATTCTGATAGGCCCGCAGTTTCACGCCGCCGGGTGCCAGTTTGGCCTTCGCGTAGGTTTCCTGAATCGTGCCCTGCATGTAACCGATGGTCTTGCCCTGCAGCGACTCCGCGGTGGGCAACAGCCCGGAATCTTTGCGAGTGACGATGGCGGTCGGCCCGGCGTACAGGCGATCGGTGAAGTCGATCTGCTTTTTACGCGCATCGGTCACCGTCATCGACGATTCGATGGCATCGAACTTCCCGGCCTTGAGCGCCGGAATCAGTCCGTCAAAGTCATTGCTGACCCACACGCATTTCACCTTCAATTCGGCGCAGATCGCGTTGCCCAAATCCACGCCAAAGCCCTGCACGCCGCCATCGGCGGTGGTGGATTCAAAGGGTGGGTAACTGGGGTTGACGCCGAATCGCAACTCTTTCCACTCCTTGGCGCTGGCGCCCGTGGTGCAGCACAGCAATGCGAGTACCGACAAGCTCAGCCATCTAGTCTTCATCTTCTTGAATCCCGATTTGTTTGGAGTTATCGCGGCCAGGCTAACCAGGCCACCTTTATGGGCAGGAACAGAGAGTCGATGCGGCTAACACCGCAACAGCGTTTCTTATTGTTTTGCACGGTGGGACCGCACACAGCGGCACCCGGCCTGAAACCCTCGGCACAGACGGCTTCAAACCCGAGGCAAGAATGCCAACAGATGATCGGGTGCAGGTGTCGTACGGGCCGGTGTAGACACCCGGATTGCGCTGATAAGGCTGTTTTGACAGCCGAATCTGTCGTGAGCCCGGCCCGCGGCCGTTTTCGCAGAGGAATTCTGCGCCAGCATTACAAAAATGCAGACGAGAGCTGCACATATGCCGGTTGTACATCACAAATTTGCACTGTTACGATCCAGCATCGCTCGCGCGCGAGCTTCTCTATAAAGAACAATAAAAGCAGGGAGTTAGTGATGACTGCTCAGGTTTCATCGAAGGGGACTTCGTCCATGGATGCCATGCAAAACGAAGTGCTGGCCGAGGTTCGCAACCACATCGGTCACCTGACCCTCAATCGCCCCGCCGGACTCAACGCCATTACCCTGAACATGGTGCGCAATCTGCAGCGTCAACTCGACGCCTGGGCGCTGGATCCGCACGTGCACGCGGTGGTGTTGCGCGGTGCTGGCGAGAAGGCGTTCTGTGCCGGCGGCGACATCCGTTCGCTGTATGACAGCTTCAAAAACGGCGACACGCTGCACGAAGATTTCTTCGTCGAGGAATACGCCCTCGACCTCGCGATTCACCATTACCGCAAACCGGTGCTCGCCTTGATGGACGGTTTTGTCCTGGGCGGCGGCATGGGCCTGGTACAAGGCGCCGACCTGCGGGTGGTCACCGAGAAAAGCCGTCTGGCGATGCCGGAAGTGGCGATCGGTTATTTCCCGGATGTCGGCGGCAGCCATTTCCTGCCGCGGGTTCCCGGTGAACTGGGTATTTACCTCGGCGTCAGCGGTGTGCAAATCCGTGCGGCCGATGCGCTCTATTGCGGCCTGGCCGACTGGTACCTGGAAAGCGACAGGCTGGGCACCCTGGACGAGCAACTCGATCAGCTCGAATGGCACGAAACGCCGTTGAAGGACCTTCAAGGTCTGCTGGCGAAACTCGCCGTGCAACAATTGCCGGCACCACCTTTGGCGGCGTTGCGCCCGGCCATCGATCACTTCTTCGCCCTGCCCGATGTGCCGAGTATTGTTGAGCAACTGCGTGAAGTAACGGTCGCCGACAGCCACGAGTGGGCCACGACCACCGCCGACCTGCTGGAAAGCCGTTCACCGCTGGCCATGGGTGTGACCCTGGAAATGCTCCGTCGTGGTCGGCACTTGAGTCTGGAAGACTGCTTCGCCCTTGAGCTGCACCTGGACCGTCAGTGGTTCGAGCGCGGCGACCTGATCGAAGGCGTGCGCGCCTTGCTGATCGACAAAGACAAGAAACCGCGCTGGAACCCGCCGACCTTGCAGGCGCTGGACGCCGAGCACGTCGCGAGTTTCTTCACCGGTTTTGACCAAAGCGGGAGCTGAGCCATGCACGATATCGAATTGAGCGAAGAACAAGTCATGATCCGCGACATGGCCCGGGACTTTGCCCGCGGCGAAATCGCGCCCCACGCACAAGCCTGGGAAAAGGCCGGCTGGATCGACGACGGTCTGGTGGCGAAGATGGGTGAACTGGGGCTGCTGGGCATGGTGGTGCCCGAGGAATGGGGCGGCACTTATGTCGACTACGTCGCCTACGCCTTGGCCGTGGAAGAGATTTCGGCCGGTGACGGCGCCACTGGCGCACTGATGAGCATTCACAACTCCGTGGGCTGCGGTCCGGTCCTCAACTACGGCACTGAAGAACAGAAACAGACCTGGCTGCCGGATCTGGCCAGCGGCCAGGCCATCGGCTGCTTCTGCCTGACCGAACCCCAGGCCGGTTCCGAAGCCCACAACCTGCGCACCCGCGCCGAACTGCGCGACGGCCAGTGGGTGATCAACGGCGCCAAGCAATTCGTCAGCAACGGCAAACGGGCGAAACTGGCCATCGTGTTTGCGGTGACCGATCCGGACCTGGGAAAACGCGGCATCTCGGCGTTCCTGGTGCCGACCGATACAGCGGGTTTCATCGTTGATCGCACCGAACACAAAATGGGTATTCGCGCGTCCGATACCTGCGCGGTGACCTTGAGCAACTGCACGATTCCCGAAGCCAACCTGCTGGGTGAGCGCGGCAAAGGTTTGGCAATCGCCCTCTCCAACCTTGAAGGCGGCCGCATCGGCATCGCGGCGCAGGCGCTGGGCATTGCCCGCGCGGCGTTTGAAGCGGCGCTGGCCTATTCGCGGGATCGGGTGCAGTTCGACAAACCGATCATCGAGCACCAGAGCATCGCCAACATGCTGGCCGACATGCACACCCGGTTGAACGCGGCACGACTGCTGATCCTGCATGCTGCGCGGTTGCGCAGTGCCGGTAAGCCGTGTCTGTCGGAGGCCTCACAGGCGAAGCTGTTTGCATCCGAGATGGCCGAGAAAGTGTGCTCGTCGGCGATGCAGATTCATGGCGGGTATGGGTATCTGGAGGATTACCCGGTGGAGCGTTACTACCGGGATGCGCGGATTACACAGATTTATGAAGGGTCGAGCGAGATACAGCGGATGGTGATTGCTCGGGAGTTGAAGCATTACCTGGTCTAAATGATCGTCCCCACGCTCCGCGTGGGAATGCCGCCCGGGACGCTCCGCGTCCCTTCTCAAGCGTGACGCAGAGCGTCACAGGATGCATTCCCACGCAGAGCGTGGGAACGATCAGTGTGGGTTACTTACCGACGAACTCGGCTTCACGCTTACCAATAAACGCCGCCATCCCTTCCTTCTGATCCTGCGTCGCAAACGCCGCATGGAACACCCGACGCTCAAAGCGCACACCTTCCGACAGGCTCACTTCAAACGCGCGGTTGACGCTTTCCTTGATCATCATTGCGATCGGCAACGACTTCTTGGCAATCAGCGCCGCGACTTTCAACGCTTCTTCCAGCAACTCATCAGCCGGAACAATCCGCGCCACAATCCCGCAACGCTCCGCTTCCACCGCATCGATCAAGCGACCGCTGAGGCACATTTCCATGGCCTTGGCCTTGCCCACCGCGCGGGTCAGGCGCTGGGTGCCGCCCATACCCGGCAGTACGCCGAGGTTGATTTCCGGCTGACCGAATTTGGCGTTGTCGCCGGCCAGGATGAAGTCGCACATCAGCGCCAGTTCACAACCACCGCCCAAGGCGAAACCGTTGACCGCGGCGATGATCGGCTTGCGGCGGTTAGCCACGCGATCGCTGTCGCTGAACAGGTCGTCGAGGTAGATCTGCGGGTAGGTCAGCTCGGCCATTTCCTTGATGTCGGCACCGGCCGCGAAGGCTTTTTTCGAGCCGGTCAGCACGATGCAGCCGATGTTCGAATCGGCTTCCAGGCTATCGAGGGCGTGATTCAGCTCGCTGACGATCTGCGCGTTCAACGCATTCAGCGCCTTCGGGCGGTTCAGGGTAATCAGGCCGACACGACCATGGGTTTCCAACAAAATCGTTTCGTAGCTCACAAGTGTTTTCCTTCTCAAAGATTGCGCGAAATAACCATGCGCTGAATATCGCTGGTGCCTTCGTAGATCTGGCAGACCCGCACGTCGCGGTAGATCCGCTCCAGCGGGAAATCGTTCAAGTAACCGTAACCGCCGAGGGTTTGCAAGGCTGCGGAGCAAACCTTCTCGGCCATTTCCGAGGCAAACAGCTTGGCCATGGACGCTTCGACCAAGGCGGGTTTACCGCTGTCTCTTAACGCCGCCGCGTAATGCACCATCTGCCGGGCGACGGCGATTTGGGTTGCCATGTCCGCCAGGCGGAACGCGACCGCTTGATGCTCGATGATCGGTTTGCCGAAGCTTTCACGCTCGCGGGCATAGTCGCGAGCCGCTTCGAACGCAGCACGGGCCATGCCCACCGATTGCGAAGCGATGCCGACGCGGCCGCCTTCGAGGTTGGCCAGGGCGATTCGATAACCTTCGCCCTCCTCGCCCAACCGGTTGGCCACCGGCACCTTCACGTCCTCAAACAGAATCTGGCAGGTGTCGGACGCGTGCTGGCCGAGCTTGTCTTCGACCCGCGCGACTTTGTAGCCCGGTGAATCGGTGGGCACGATCAGCGCCGTGATGCCACGCTTGCCGGCACTCGGATCAGTCACGGCAAACACGATCACCACCCCGGCGTTCTGCCCGGAGGTGATGAACTGTTTGCAGCCGTTCAACACGTAGTGATCGCCTTCCAGACGCGCGCGGGTTTTCAAGCCGCTGGCGTCGGAGCCGGCCTGCGGTTCGGTCAAGGCAAAAGCCCCGAGCATTGAGCCGCTGGCCAAAGGTTTGAGGAAGCGTTCTTTCTGGTCGTCGTTGCCGTACTTGAGAATCGGCACGCAACCCACCGAGTTGTGCACGCTCATGATGGTCGAGCAGGCGCCGTCGCCGGCCGCGATTTCTTCCAGGGCCATGGCGTAGGCCAGGTAGCCGGTGTCGCAACCGCCCCACTCTTCCGGCACCAACATGCCGAAGAAGCCCAGTTCCGCCATCTCGCCGATGGCTTCCTTGGGGAAGCGATGCTCGCGGTCCCACTCGGCGGCGAACGGTTTCAGCCGTTCCTGGGCAAACTGCCGGGCCGCGTCGCTGATCTGAAGTTGTTCGTCAGTCGGGAGCATAGTGATTCCTTAATACAGGCATTCAACGGCCACGGCCGTGGCTTCACCGCCGCCGATGCAGATCGCTGCAACGCCGCGTTTCAGGCCTTTCTGGCGCAGGGCCGAGAGCAAGGTCACGAGGATCCGCGCGCCAGATGCACCGATCGGGTGGCCGAGGGCGCAAGCGCCGCCGTGAACGTTGACCTTCTCGTGGGGGATTTCCAGTTTGGTCATGGTGACCAGACTGACCACGGCAAAGGCTTCGTTGACTTCGACCAGATCGACTTCGTCCAGGGACCAGCCGGTTTTTTTCATCAGTTTCTTGATCGCGCCCACCGGAGCCACCGGAAACAAGCCCGGGGTGTCGGCAAACGCCGCGTGACCGTGAATCACTGCCAGCGGTTTCAGGCCGCGCTTTTCAGCTTCGGAACGGCGCATCAACACCAGTGCCGCGGCGCCATCGGAGATCGAGCTGGAGTTCGCCGCCGTCACCGTGCCGCCTTCGCGGAACGCCGGTTTCAAGGAGGCGATCTTGTCCAGTTTGGCTTTCGGTGGCTGTTCGTCGTTGCTGATCAGCACTTGCTCTTTACCGACGGTCACGGTGAGCGGCACGATCTCGTCTTTGAAGCTGCCGTCCTTGATCGCCTGCTGCGCGCGGGTGGTCGAGGCAATGGCAAACGCGTCCTGGGCTTCACGGGTAAAACCATTGGTTTCAGCGCAATCTTCGGCGTAGGTGCCCATCAGGCGACCTTTGTCGTAAGCGTCTTCCAGACCGTCGAGGAACATGTGATCAAGCACACGACCGTGGCCCATGCGGTAACCGCTGCGGGCGCGGTCCAGCAGATACGGGGCGTTGGACATGCTTTCCATGCCGCCGGCGACAACCACGTCGGCGCTGCCGGCCACCAGCATGTCGTGGGCCAGAATGGCCGCTTCCATGCCCGAACCGCACATTTTGTTCAGAGTGGTGCAGCGAGTCGATTTATCCAGCCCTGCGCCCAATGCGGCTTGACGCGCAGGGGCTTGGCCGAGGCCGGCGGACAGGACGCAACCGAACAGCACTTCTTCAACCGAGTCCGGCGCCACACCGGCGCGTTCAACGGCGGCGCGAATTGCGGCAGCACCGAGTTGCGGTGCGGTCAGGCTTTTCAGTTCGCCCTGGAAACCACCCATCGGGGTGCGGACGGCGCTGACGATAACAATGGGATCGTTGGAAATAGTCATGACAAATCCTCCTTATTTGGCGGCCATGCGCAAGGCACCGTCGAGACGGATCACCTCGCCATTAAGCATGCTGTTTTCAATGATATGCCTGACCAGCCCGGCATACTCGCCTGGTTTGCCCAGACGTGGCGGAAATGGCACGCCAGCGGCCAGGGACGCGCGGACTTCCGGGGTCATGCCGGCCATCATCGGGGTTTCGAAAATGCCCGGGGCGATGGTCATCACGCGGATGCCGAAGCGCGCCAGTTCACGGGCGGCGGGCAAGGTCAGGCTGACGATCGCGCCTTTGGAGGCGGCATACGCGGCCTGGCCGATCTGGCCGTCATAGGCTGCGGCCGAGGCGGTGTTGATGATCACGCCGCGCTCGCCATCGGCATCCGCTTCGGTTTCGGCGATTGCCGCAGCGGCCAGACGCAGCATGTTGAAACTGCCGATCAGGTTGACGTTGATCACCTGGCTGAAATTGGCCAACACGTGTGGGCCGTTCTTGCCGAGGATCTTCTCACCGCGCACGATGCCGGCGCAGTTGACCAGACCATTCAGGCCACCGAAAGCTTTGACAGTCGCCTGCACAGCAGCTTCCGTCGCGGCTTCGTTGCTGATATCCGCCACCACGCTTTGCGCGCCGAGACGTTCAGCCTGGGCCGCAACGGCCTCGGCGTTCATGTCCACCAGCATGACTTTGGCGCCGGCCGCGACCAGCATTTCAGCGGTGGCCGCACCGAGGCCGGACGCACCGCCAGTGACGAGAAAAACCTTGTTTTCGATCTGCATCATTGTTTCCTTGGATTCAAGCTGAAACGTTCTTCGCGGCGGCCTCTTGAGCCTTGGCGATTTCCTGGTTGCGCAAGATAAAGCGCTGCAATTTGCCGCTAGGGGTTTTCGGCAATTCACTGACAAATTCAATTTCACGGGGGTACGAGTGTGCGGCCAGTCGTTTGCGCACGTGTTGGCGCAGCTCTTCGGCCAGTTCCGGCGCAGCACGGTATTGCGCGCTGAGCACGACAAAGGCTTTGACCAGTTCGGTGCGCTCCGGATCGGGCTTGCCGACCACGGCCGCTTCAACCACGGCGGGGTGTTCGATCAACGCGCTTTCCACGTCGAACGGGCCGACCCGGTAGCCGGAGGTGGTGATCACGTCGTCGCTGCGACCGACGAAGCTTATGCTGCCGTCCGGGTTCCACTCGACGGTGTCACCGCTCAGGTAATAGTTGCCGACGAAGGCCTTGGTCGGTGCGCCTTCGTAACCGGCGAACCAGCACATCGGCGACTGGGTGCGATCGATGGCCAGAATGCCCGGCTGACCGACGCCGAGTTCTTTGTACTCGTCATCCAGCACCACAATGCGGTGGCCCGGTGAAGCGAAACCGGCGGCGCCCATGTGGATCGGATGCTCCAGGCCATGGTGATTGCACAGGACCATCCCCAGTTCGGTCTGGCCGTAATGGTCATGAATCACCACACCGAGGTTGTCGGCGAACCAGCGAATCACTTCCGGGTTCAGCGGCTCGCCGGCGCTGCTGACGATGCGCAGCTTGCCCTTGATCGAGCGGGCGAATTCGTCGCCACCCGCGATCAACAGGCGATAGGCCGTCGGCGAACCGGTGAGGTTGGTAATCCCGTATTTGTTGATCACCCGGCAGGTGCTTTCGAGGGTGAACGGGCCATCGTAAAAGGTGATCGGATGCCCCATCGCCATGGGACCTGTGACACCGAAATAGATGCCATAGGCCCAACCCGGATCGGCGACGTTCCAGAAGGCGTCTTCAGGGCGCAAGTCCACGGCGTCACGGGTGTAGCTCTGGAAGGCGACGATGGCCTTGAGCGGTACGGACAACGCTTTCGACGGACCGGTGGTGCCCGAGGTGAACATCAGCAGGAACGGGTCTTCGCCGGTCAACAGGACCGGTTCGCACACAGGAGAATAATTGGCCAGTTCGGCCCAGAAGCTGTAATCGCCGCGGACGATGCCTTGGCCTTTGGGGCCGGCGACGGTGACGATGGTCGGGCAGTCGGCGACTTCAGAGAGCTTGGAACGATTGCCCGCGTCGGTGACCACCACTTTGGCGCCAGAGGAACTGAGGCGGTGTTCGATCGCTTTCGGGCCGAATGCCGTGAACAGCGGCTGATAGACCGCGCCGATGCGCCAGGTGGCGAAGACGGTGATCAGTAATTCGATGTTACGTGGCAGGAGACCGGCCACCTTGTCGCCTTTTTTCACGCCTTGGGCCAGCAGGAAATTGGCGAACCGCGCGGCTTTGTCCTGCAAGTCGCTGAAGGTGTAGGTCGCGCTGGCACCATCGCGGCCTTCCCAGAACAGCGCGATGCGCCCCGGCAAGGCATGCCGGTCGCAACACTCGACACAGGCATTGAGGGCAGTCAAATCGCCCGCGAGCGCGGCGTCGACGGTGTGCTGATAATTGAACTGTGATGTAGCAGACAAATAATCGCGCATTGCCAGAATCCCTTTGTATTTTTATTAGGCTGGGGGAACCTCGATTAACAGGGAAATACTCGCTCTGCGCGGGGCGCGGGACAATGGTCAAAGCTATCAAGTTGCGTGACTGGTTTGGCCAAGATGATCCCGGGACGCTCTGCGCCCCAAAAAGCCGAACGCGGAGCGTCCGTTGAGGCATTCCCACGCAGAGCGTGGGAACGATCGGTGTCTAGCTGGCTTCGTTCAGGATCAGGCTGCGGTAATGCCCGGGATTTGAGCCCGACCACTTGCGAAACGCCTTGTAGAACGAGCTGGTATCGGCAAATCCCAGTCGCGTGGCGATCTCGGCAAAGCTGATGGCAGGCTCGGCCAGCCAAACAATCGCCAGCTCCTTGCGCACACTGTCTTTGAGCCCTTGGTAAGTCTGACCTTCTTCGGCCAGGCGCCGACGCAGGGTGGAAGCCGACATGCACAGCTGTTGCGCCAGGGGTTCGGTTTCCGGCCAGTGTTCGGCGGGCAGTTGCCGCAAATCGTGCTTGATCCGGCTGGCCAGGCTCTCCGGGTCGCGGTACTTGACCAGAATATTGGCCGGCGCTTGGGCCAGGAAGCGCTTGAGTTCTTCCGGGTTGCGCTTGATCGGCAAGTCCAGGCACTCGGCGGAGAAAATCATCCGCGTGCGCGGCCGCTCGAAACGCAGGTTCTCGGAGAACATCACCTGATAGTCATCGCAGAAGTCCGGTGCCGGGCAGCGCAACTCGATGGCCAGGATCGGAATCCGCCGCCCCGCCAGCCAGCAGGCAACGCCGTGAACGATCATCCAGTACGTGAAATAAGTGAAGGCGCGGCGCGGGTCCTGGTCGTCTTCGAGCAGGACGATTTCGGCCAGGCTTTGCTGGCGAACCAACTGCGCGGGCAGGTGTTCGAGCATCAACGACAGAAAGCTCAAACCCGAGGTCAGGCCGGCGGCCAGGCTCGGCTGGACCATGGAGCAGCGACAGAGAAACTCCAGGCTGCCGGATTTGAGTTTGCGCGGGTCCATGCCAAAGAACTCATCGTCCCGGCGCCGAGCCAGCAAGCGCCACAGCCTTGCGTAAGCGGTGGCCGGCACGCGGGCAGTGGTGGTTTGCAGCAGCGCCGGATCGATGCCGACCTTGTTCAACACCTCATCGGTGGTCGCTCCGGGGGCGCAGCTTTGCAGCAGTGCTTCGCGCACCAGTTGAATGGAGATGGTGTCTTTTTCCGACATTGACCGAGGCAAGCCTTGTTCCTGTTTGAAGTGGGGCATATTAGCTGAATCCACTCTCGTTCCCATGCTCTGCGTGGGAATGCCTCAATGGACGCTCTGCGTCCGCTCTCGGGACGCGGAGCGTCCCGGGCTGCATTCCCACGCAGAGCGTGGGAACGATCCGTGCAGAAGAGATTCTGTTCAGGTTAGGTTCAGCTAAATGTCAATGACTGGCATTTGGGAATGAGTGTCATTATGTTACAAATTAGCACCCTATCTAATGACGCCCCGGTGCTGAATGCTCGTTCCTTTTCTGATCATGCTGCGCGAAGGCATTGAAGCCGCGCTGATCGTTGGCATCATCGCCAGCTACCTAAAGCAGACCGGTCGCGGCCAGTGGATGCCGGCGGTGTGGATCGGCGTTTTCCTCGCCGCAGCCCTGGCCTTGCTGGTGGGCGGTGGCCTGGAACTGGTCAGTGCCGAGTTCCCGCAAAAACAACAGGAACTGTTTGAAGGGGTGGTCGGCCTGGTCGCCGTGGGCATTCTCAGTTCCATGGTGTTCTGGATGCGCAAAGTTGCGCGTTCGATCAAACAGTCGCTGCACGCTTCTCTCGATCACGCGCTGACCGGTTCCAGACACCAGGTCACGGCGCTGATCGCCATGGTGTTTTTCGCCGTAGCAAGGGAAGGCCTGGAAACGGTGTTCTTCCTGCTCGCGGTGTTCCAGCAGAGCGAAGGCCCGGCGGCACCGATCGGCGCCCTGCTCGGCCTGATCCTGGCGATCATCGTCGGTTTTCTGATCTACACCGGCAGCATGCGCCTGAACCTCGGCGCGTTTTTCCGCTGGACCGGATTGTTCATTCTGGTGGTGGCTGCCGGAATCCTCGCCAACTCCGTACAAGCGCTGCATGAAGCCGGCGTGTGGAATCACCTGCAAACCGTACTCTTCGACTTCAGCGCGACGCTGCCGATGGATAGCCCGTTGGGATCGGTGCTGGCCGGAATGTTCGGTTACCAGGACGCGCCTACGGTCAGCACCCTCGGGGCGTATCTGATTTATCTGGTGGTGGCGCTGGTGATGTTTTTTCTCCCTGCGCCTGCGCCTGCATCCGCCAAGCAATCTTCTTCCGTTTCCATTCAGTAAGGGCCCCCATGCCAAATCAAGCCGCTCCTCAGGCCTCCCCTCCCCGCGCCTTGCGCTGGGCGGTGGCCGGTTCGGTGATCGTGATGATCGCCGCCGGTGGCCTGTTCTACTACGCCTCGAAAATGGCCGCCGCCAAGCGCCAGGCCAACCATGACGAAGTGCTGGTGACCATCCACCCGCACAGCTGCGAGCCGAGTGCACTGAGCGTCCCGGCCGGTCGCGCCAGCTTCCGTGTCGTCAATCGCTCGGACCGGGCCGTTGAATGGGAAATTCTCGACGGTGTACTGGTGGTCGAAGAGCGGGAAAACATCGCGCCCGGCCTGAGTCAGGTGATCAATGCCAACCTGTTGCCCGGTGACTATGCGATCACATGCGGTCTGCTGAGCAATCCACGCGGCACCTTGCACGTCAGCCCGACCGCCGCTTCAGACGCGGCGGCCAAGGCCAAACCGTCGATGGTGGCCTTTGTTGGCCCACTGTCGGAATTCCGCGTTTACCTGAGCACTCAGAGCAGCGCGCTGATCAACGCCGTCACCGCCCTTGAACACGCCATCGAAGCCGGCGACCTCAGCCAGGCGCAAGCCTTGTACGTGCCAGCTCGCGCCGCGTATCAACGGATCGCCCCGGCCGCCCAGCGTCTGGCCGAGCTGGACAACACGATCAACGCCCGCGCCGATTACTTTGAGAAACGCGAGCAGGACCCAGGCTTCGCCGGTTTCCACCGGATCGAATACGCGCTGTTCCAGCAACGCACGCTCGACGGTCTGACGCCCGTCGCCCAGCGTCTGATCGCCGATGCCACCACGCTCAAACAGCAACTGCTGGCTCAGTCACTACCGCCTGAGCAACTGGTGAGCATTGTGGTGCGCAATCTCAACAGCATGGGCGATGTCCGCGTCAGCAGCGGTGAAGAAGAACGCTACAGCCACACCGACCTGAACGGTTTTGCCGCCAACCTCGATGCCACCCGTAAAGTCGTCGACCTGTTGCGTCCGTTACTGCGCAAATCCGCCGCCGAACTGCTGCCGAAGATCGACAACGCCGCCACCGCCCTCGACGCCGAGCTCAATGGCTTCAAGGTCAAGGAAGGCTATGCGAGCTACGACAGCGTCAGTGCCGGGCAGCGCAAACAGATCGCCGACAAGGCCAAGGTTCTGGCCGACGCACTCGATGAAATCGATCCCGCCCTTGGCCTTTCCGGCCTGTAAGCAGAAGAACAAACCGATGAACGATTCAGAGCAATTCAACCTCCAGCGTCGCCGGGTATTGATGGGCATGGGTGCCGCTGGCGTGGTATTGGCCGGAACCGCACTCAGTTGCCCGGCCATGGCTGCCAGCCCGGCGCAAGTGACCGAAGCGCCGAGCAGCGACAAGACCGAAGACCGCCACGCATTCCACGGCAAACACCAGACCGGCATCGTCACCCCACGCCCGGCCTGCGGCATGCTGGTGTCGTTTGATGTATTGGCCAGCGACCGCGAAGACCTGGAGCGCTTGTTTCGCACCCTCAACGAGCGCATTGCATTTCTGATGAAAGGCGGCCCGGTCACGCAGGTCGATCCGAAACTGCCGCCGGTGGATTCGGGAATTCTCGGCCCGGTGGTGACGCCGGACAACCTGACCATCACCGTCTCGGTGGGCGAATCGCTGTTCGATGAGCGCTTCGGCCTGGGCGCCGCCAAACCCAAGCGGCTGATCCGTATGGTCGGTTTTCCCAACGATGCGCTGGAAGCCGATTGCTGCCACGGCGACCTCAGTCTGCAGTTCTGCTCCAACACCACCGACACCAACATCCACGCCCTGCGCGACATCGTGAAAAACCTGCCGGACTTGCTCCTGGTGCGCTGGAAACAGGAAGGCAGCGTGCCGCCCCAGGCCCCGGCCAAACCCGGTGTGCCCGCGCAAAGTGCACGCAACTTTCTGGGTTTCCGTGACGGCTCAGCCAACCCGAGTTCCAACGATGCCAAGGCCATGGACAGCATCGTCTGGGTCCAGCCCGGCAGTGACGAACCGGCCTGGGCGGCCAATGGCAGTTATCAGGCCGTGCGGATCATCCGCAACTTCGTCGAGCGCTGGGACCGCACTCCGCTGCAGGAACAGCAAAGCATTCTCGGCCGGGTCAAGAGCACCGGCGCGCCGATGGGCGGCGAGCATGAAACCCAGGTCCCGGACTATGCCAAGGACCCTGAAGGTAAGCTGACCAAGCTCGACGCGCATATCCGCCTGGCCAACCCGCGCACCGCCGCGACACAGGCCAACCTGATCCTGCGCCGGCCGTTCAACTACTCCAACGGCGTGAACAAGAACGGTCAGCTGGACATGGGGCTGCTGTTCATCTGCTATCAGGCGGATCTGCAAAAAGGCTTCATCACCGTTCAGACCCGACTCAACGGCGAGCCGCTCGAGGAATACCTCAAACCGTTCGGCGGCGGGTATTTCTTCACCCTGCCAGGCGTGACGGATGAAAAGGACTTCATCGGTCGCTCGCTGCTTGAGGCCACAAAACCAAAAGCCACCGCATAACCAACCCCCAACACGGAACCGTGCCATGAAAAAGTCGCCACTCGCGTTACTGCTGACCCTTGGTTTGCTCAACACCCCGCTTTCGGCTTTCGCGGCGACGGCACCGCTGGAGTTGGTGGGGCCGATCTCGGACTACAAGATTTACGTGACTGAACAGCTCGATGAGCTGGCCAGCCACACCCAACAGTTCACCGATGCCGTGAAAAAAGGCGACCTGGCCACCGCCAAAAAGCTCTACGCCCCGACCCGCGTCTACTACGAGTCGATCGAGCCGATAGCCGAGTTGTTCAGTGACCTGGATGCATCCATCGACTCCCGTGTCGATGACCACGAAAAAGGCGTGAAAGCCGAAGACTTCACCGGTTTCCACCGCATCGAATACTCGCTGTTCTCGGAAAACAGCACAAAGGGCCTGGGCGAACTGGCCGATGGCTTGAACAAAGACGTGAAAGACCTGCAAACCCGCGTCGCCGGCCTGACCTTCCCGCCGGAAAAAGTGGTGGGCGGCGCCGCTGCATTGCTTGAAGAAGTTGCTGCGACCAAGATCTCCGGGGAAGAAGATCGCTACAGCCACACCGACCTTTATGACTTCCAGGGCAACATCGACGGTGCGAAGAAAATCGTCGATTTATTCCGTCCGCAGATCGAAAAGCAGGACGCGGCCTTCATTGCCAAAGTCGACAAGAACTTCGCTACGGTGAACAAGACACTGGCCAAGTACAAAACCAAAGACGGTGGTTTCGAGACGTATGACAAGGTGAAGGAAAACGACCGCAAGGCGCTGGTCGGGCCGGTGAATACTTTGGCTGAGGATTTGTCGACGTTGCGTGGGAAGTTGGGATTGAATTAAACATCGGCGTTGCCTGTAAAAAGATCGCAGCCTTCGGCAGCTCCTACAGTGGGATGACGTACATCCTGTAGGAGCTGCCGAAGGCTGCGATCTTTTTGCTTTAAGCCTTACAAAATCCGGTACAACAACCGCTCGATCCGCACACGACTCACGCGCTTGAGAAACTTGGCCACCCCTGCCGGGTATTCCAGCAGCGTTTCCAGTTCCTGATAACGCTCGATCCGGCGAGTGTTCTCGAAAATCTCCGCCAGCTCTTTACGGCGCGGCTCCAGCAACTCACCTTTCGGATCATCAATCAGCAAGGCGTTTTCCAGATCGAGTCGGAACGCCCGCGGGTTGAGGTTGTTGCCGGTCAGCAAGGTGTAGCGCTGATCGATCCACATACCTTTGAGGTGATAGGTGTTGTCGCCATCACGCCACAGATGCAGGTTCAACTGGCCGCTGTCGACGCTGCGATGATGACGCTTGGCGAAACGCCGCAGGCTGATCTCGTAAAGGTACGGCAGCGCCGAAATCACCTTGAACGGTTCGCTCGGCGGGATGTAGAAGTCGTTGGCCGTCTTGTCGCCGACGATGATGTCGATCTTCACGCCCCTCGCCAGTGCCCGGTTGATTTCCCGGGTCACGGGTAGCGGCAGGTTGAAGTACGGCGTGCAGATGGTCAGTTGATGCTGAGCGCTGGCGATCAATTCGCAAATCACCCGGCTCAACGGGTTGTTCTTGCCAACACCGAGCAATGGGCTGACGGACAAACCACCCTTTTCCGTGGTGCCTGTCGTGGTGTCGTACGCCGCGTGCTTTAGACGGCTGCGCAAGTCGCCGATGTCGTTGCGCAGGCTGCGGGTGGTCGGCAGGTTCGGCAAATCGAGACGATGCACCGCTTTGGAAGCGATCAGACCGTGCTGAATCAGGTGCTGCATCGAATCGGCCAGGGCACTGTTATGTAGCAGGTGATAACGGTCGTAGCGGTACTTGTCGAATTTGTGCAGGTAAACGTTGTTCAGACTCGCGCCGCTGTAGATCACACAATCATCGATCACGAAGCCTTTCAAATGCAGCACGCCGAACAGCTCACGGGTCTGCACGGGAACGCCATATACCGGTACTTCACTGGCATGAGTGCGGGTGGTTTCCTGATACCAGGCCGAGTTGCCCGGCTGCTTGCCGGCGCCGATCAAGCCACGCTGGGCGCGCAGCCAGTCAACCACCACCACCACGTCCAGTTCCGGACGCGCCAGTTTGGCCGCGTGCAAGGCATCGAGAATTTCCTGGCCGGCTTCATCCTGTTGCAGATAGAGGGCGACGATATAAATGCACCGGGTGGCGCTGGCGATCTTTTCCAGCAGGCACCGGCGAAACTCGGCAGCGCCAGAAAGGATGGTGACGGCATCGGCGGTCAGCGGAAAACTGCGCAGTTTGGGCAGCAGAGAGCGTTTGAAAAGCGACGGCATAGGGCTCGCAAAAAGGTCGAATCCGGAGAACCCGAGAGCTTACACCATGGATCGGTTCGGGTCTTGTTACTGACTGTAATGCCCCCATCGCAGCAAGCTCGCTCCCACATTTGAAATGCGTTCCCCTGTGGGAGCGAGCTTGCTCGCGATAGCAATTTTGTAGGCAACGAAAATATCTTCTTGACCAAGGAGAACGATCATTCTACTGTTCGCCACATGAACGAAATAACCAGCAAAGACACACGCGACATCATTCTGGATGTCACCGAAAAGTTGATCTACAAAAGTGGCATCGCTGCCACCGGGATGGATCTTCTGGTGAAAACCGCCGGCGTCTCCAGAAAAAGTATTTACCGCTACTTCGCCAACAAGGAGGAGCTCACCGTCGCGGCCCTGCAACGCCGTGATGTGCGCTGGATGCATTGGTACAGAAGCGAAGTCGACCAGGCTGAAACGCCGGCCGACCGGCTGCTCAACCTGTTTACCGTACTCAAGGCCTGGTTCGCCTCCGAAGGCTTCCGTGGCTGTGCATTCATCAATACCAGCGGCGAAACCGGCGACCCGCAAGACCCGGTTCGCCTGGTTGCCAAAGACCACAAACAGAAGCTGCTCGACTACGTGCGCGAGCTCTGCACCGAACATGGCGCCACAGACCCGGATACGCTGGCCAAACAGCTGCTTATCCTGATCGACGGTGCCATTACCGTGGCGCTTGTCATGGGTGATCACAGTGCCGCCGATAATGCGCAATGCATGGCGCGAAAGTTATTGGACCTGTAACACTTAAACCAAGCCCGACAACTTGCTAGAACTTTACTTTGATAGGGAGACTATTAATGTCTAATGCCGAAGTTCGTCCGCCATTGCCGCCATTCACCCGTGAATCGGCCATCGAAAAAGTACGCCTGGCCGAAGACGGCTGGAACTCCCGCGACCCGGAACGCGTGTCGCTGGCCTACACCCTGGACACCAAATGGCGTAATCGCGCCGAGTTTGCCTACAACCGCGAAGAAGCCAAAAGTTTCCTGACGCGCAAATGGGCCAAGGAATTGGATTACCGCCTGATCAAAGAACTTTGGGCCTTTACCGGCAACCGCATCGCCGTGCGTTATGCCTACGAATGGCACGACGACTCGGGCAACTGGTTCCGTTCCTATGGCAACGAAAACTGGGAGTTCGACGAGAACGGTTTGATGGCCAATCGGTTTGCCTGCATCAATGACATGCCGATCAAGGAAAGCGACCGCAAGTTCCACTGGCCGCGGGGCCGTCGTCCTGACGATCACCCAAGCCTGTCTGATCTGGGTCTGTAAACCAACACTGATCGTTCCCACGCTCTGCGTGGGAATGCCTCACCGGACGCTCCGCGTCCGCTTCAGGGACGCGGAGCGTCCCGGGCTGCATTCCCACGCGGGAGCGTGGGAACGATCATTGGTGTTCAGGCGACTGCGGCTTGAGGTGTTACATCTGCCTTGGCTTCTAGCTCACGCACCAACGGCAACACCCGCTTGCCGAAATACTCCACCTCTTCCTGAAAGTGCAGAAACCCCGCCAACACCAGATCCACGCCCACCGCTTTCAGCGCGACGATCCGCTCGGCAATCTGCTGCGGCGTACCGATCAGGTTGGTCTTGAAGCCGTCGTTGTACTGCACCAGATCCTCGAACGTCGACTTGGCCCAGTTGCCCTCACCCTCAGGTGACGCCCTGCCCGCCTGCTTCGCCGCATCGCCAAACGCATTCACCGCCTCGGGGTCAGCCTGATCGATGATTTGCGCCAGCACGGCTCGCGCTTCTTCTTCGGTGTCGCGGGCAATGACAAACGCGTTCACGCCGACTTTCACCGAATGATTGTTCACCGCCGCCTTGGCGCGAATGTCATCGACCTGAGCCTTGATGCCTTCCGGGGTGTTGCCGTTGGTGAAGTACCAGTCCGAAACCCGTGCCGCCATGTCCCGAGCCGCACGGGAACTGCCACCCTGGAAGATTTCCGGCTGACCCAACGGTTTGGGTTTGAGGCTGTAGTTGTCGAAGCGGTAGAAGTCACCGCGAAAGGTAAAGTTGTCCTGGCTCCAGATACCCTTTAGCGAGCGGATGAACTCTTCGGAACGGCGATAACGCTCGTCGTGTTCCAGCCAGTGTTCGCCAATCGCCTGGAACTCACCCTTGAACCAGCCACTGACGATGTTCACCGCCACCCGGCCGTTAGTCAGCTGGTCGATGGTTGCCAATTGCTTGGCCGCCAGCGCCGGTTGCCAAGGGCCGGGCAGGATGGCGGCGATCACTTTCAGTTGGGTGGTGGCGGCCAGCAGCGCGTGGCTGAAGGCGACCGATTCGTGCTGGTACTCGGCGCCGTAACCAGCAGTGAAGCGGATCTGCGTCAGGGCGTATTCAAACCCCGCCTCTTCGGCCAGTTGCGCCAGTTTGCGGTTGTAGTCGATTCCCCAGTGGGTGCGTTGCTCGATTTTGCTGACCACCAGCCCGCCGCTGACGTTCGGCACCCAGTAGGCAAATTTGACGGCTTGCTGACTCATTGGCATGTCCTCGGGACTTTAGGGAAGTCCTGGGGTGAGAGCAGCAACCGTGCCAGCGCGCAAACCGCGGATTAACGGGACATTCACGATGGTGTGCTGTGAGTGATCAGGGCGATTTGCTGATGGACTGTTGGCGGAGCAACAGTTAGGCGCGATTGAGCAGTGACTTCATGGCGTAAATCCTGGCCGTGCGCTCCCGGCATGGACCGTGCAATCCCCTTGGTGTGCAACTTTTTTTAGCCGAGCCAAGGAGCCGTCCCATGACCGAACACCAGGTAATCAATCCGCTGTCCATTGGCACTGATTATGAAGCGCTGGCCGCAAGGTTCCGGCCGATCTTTCAACGCATCGCCGCCGGTGCCGTTGAGCGCGAACAGTCCCGCAGCCTTCCGTACGAACCGATTCAGTGGCTCAAGGACGCCGGTTTCGGCGCCGTACGGATTCCGGTTGAGTACGGCGGTGGCGGCGCCTCCCTGCCACAACTGTTTGAGCTGCTGATCGAATTGGCCGAAGCCGATTCCAACGTGCCTCAGGCCTTGCGCGGGCACTTCGCATTTGCCGAGGATCGCTTGAACTCGGCGCCCGGCCCGGCGCGGGATCTGTGGTTCAAGCGCTTCGTCGACGGTGACATCGTCGGCAATGCCTGGACCGAAATCGGCAGCGTCGCCATTGGCGATGTCATCACCAAAGTCTCGCCTCATGGCGATCAATGGCGACTCAACGGCGAGAAGTTCTACAGCACCGGCAGCCTGTTTTCCGACTGGATCGACGTGTACGCGCAACGCAGCGACACCGGCGGAGACGTGATTGCTGCGGTCCGAACCCGTCAGCCGGGCATCGTGCAGAGCGACGACTGGGATGGTTTCGGCCAGCGCACCACCGGCAGTGGTACTTCACGGTTTATCGACGCCGACGTGGAGGCCGAGAACATCATCGACTTCGCCACCCGCTTCAAATACCAGACCGCGTTTTATCAGTTGGTGCTGCTGGCGACACTGGCCGGGATCGGTCGTGCCGCGTTGCGCGATGTGGCTCACCAAGTACGTGAACGCAAACGCATCTACAGCCATGGCAATGCGCAGCACGTCAGCCAGGATTCGCAGGTGCAGCAAGTGGTCGGTGAAATCGCCGCGCTGGTGTATGCCGCCGAGGCCAGCGCCTTGAGGGCTGCACAACCGGCGCAGCGGGCTTATCTGGCGCGATTCTCAGGTGATGAAGCCTTGGAACAAGAGGCGAATGTCGCGGCGGAAATCGAATCGGCCAAGGCGCAGGTGGTGGTGTCGGAGCTGATCCAGCGAGCGACCACAGAGCTGTTCAACGCACTGGGGGCTTCGGATACTCGGATGGGTAAATCGCTGGACCGGCACTGGCGCAATGCGCGGACGGTGTCGTCGCACAATCCGGTGATCTACAAGGCGCGGATTGTCGGGGATTGGGCGATCAACGGGACCGAGCCGCCGTTTGTGTGGCAGATCGGCAATGGACCACAGTATAAATAACCACCACTGATCGTTCCCACGCTCTGCGTGGGAATGCATCCCGGGACTCTCCGCGTCCCAGCGTTAACAGCGGACGCAGAGCGTCCATGGCGGCATTCCCACGCAGAGCGTGGGAACGATCAGCTGTAGGAGGACAACTTTATAGGTAAGATATCGGCCCTTCCCCGCAGCCCTGTCCTGCACCCCGCCGAATAAGCCGATTCCATGCCTTTCGAACTCAGTGTTGACCTCACCACCCTGGCCATTCTGGCCCTCGTCGCTTTCATTGCCGGTTTCATCGATGCCATTGCCGGCGGCGGCGGTCTGTTGACCACCCCGGCGCTGCTGACCGCAGGCCTGCCGCCGCATCTGGTGCTGGGCACCAACAAACTCAGTTCGACGTTCGGCTCGGCCACCGCCAGTTTCACCTTCTACCGACGCAAACTGTTCCATCCAAGGCAGTGGATGCACGCCATTGTCGGCACGTTGGTGGGTGCGCTGACCGGTGCCGTGGTCGCTCATTACCTGCCAGCAGAATGGCTGAACAAGATGCTCCCGGTGATCGTTTTCGGCTGCGGCGTCTATCTGTTGTTTGGCGGCACGCCGAAAGCGCCGCTGGACAGCGACGCACCGATCAAGAAAAAGTGGCAATCGACCCAAGGCTTCAGCCTCGGTTTCTACGACGGCGTGGCCGGCCCCGGAACCGGCGCGTTCTGGACCGTTAGCAGCATGCTGATGTACCCCATCGACTTGGTGAAGGCCAGCGGGGTGGCGCGCAGCATGAACTTCGTCAGCAACATTGCCGCACTGTCGGTGTTCGTGTTTTCCGGGCAAGTGGACTGGATCATCGGCCTGAGCATGGGCCTGTCGGTGATGGTCGGGGCGTTCTTCGGGGCTCGCACCGCCATCAGCGGCGGTGCGAAGTTCATTCGCCCGGTGTTCATCACCGTGGTGCTGGGCTTGACCGTGCGGTTAGCCTGGCAACACTGGTTCAGCGTGGCCTAAGCGCCGCGCCACATAGACGTCGATCAGGTAACGGGCAATCGAGCGTGACGCCGGCAACGGCGGCAACTCATGAACGTTGAACCACTGGGCGTCTTCGATCTCGTCTTCCTGACACACGATCTCGCCACCGGCGTATTCGGCATGGAAACCCAGCATCATCGAATGCGGGAACGGCCAGCACTGGCTGCCCATGTACTGGATGTTCTTGACCTCGATCTGCACTTCTTCGCGGACTTCACGAATCAGGCAGTCTTCAGCCGATTCGCCAGGTTCGGCAAACCCCGCCAACGTGCTGTAGACCCCGCTGACAAAGCGTGGCGAACGGGCCAGCAGAACCTCATCGCCCCGGGTCACCAGCACAATCATGCTCGGCGAAATGCGCGGGTAGCTGCGTAAATCGCACGGCTCGCAATACATCGCCCGTTCCCGGGTTACCTGGGTCATCGCCTGCCCGCAGTTACCGCAAAAGCGGTGTTCGCGGGCCCAGGTGCCGATTTGCGCGGCATAACCGAGCACTTTGTAGAGCGTATGGTCACCTTCGAGCATGAACGCCCGCAGACCTTTCCAGTTGCAGCCCGGCACGTCGCTGTGACTGCGCAGCTCCAGTAAATAGACCGGTTCGCCGTCCAGGTGACCGATGCCATGTTCGGCGAGGATCGACAGGTCCTGGCGCTTGAGCCATTCGCGCGGGAACAGCGCGCCATTGTCATCGAACAGAAAGCCTTCGGGGCTGCGCGCCACCGCCCAGCCGCCGGGTTGGTCGGTGTCCAGTACTGCAGTGGTCCAGCGTGAAGTCATTTTTAATCAGTCCAGAAATTCGGGTTTCTGTTTGCTCATATGGGCGGCCATGGCCACGCGCAGATCGGTGGATTGCAGCATGGCGGCGTTCCAGGTGGCGACGTATTCGAGGCCGTCATCGATGCGATGGTCGCGCATGTAGCTGATCATCTCTTTGGTGCCGGTGATCGCAATCGGCGACTTGCTGGCGATCTCGCGGGCAATGCCCATGACACCGTCGAGCAGGCTGGCGGTGTCGCTGTAAACGCGATTGACCAGGCCCATGCCACGCGCTTCTTCGGCACCGAACGTGCGACCAGTGTAAGCCAGTTCACGCAGCATGCCGTCACCGATGATCCGCGGCAAGCGTTGCAAAGTGCCAACGTCGGCGGCCATACCGATGTCGATTTCCTTGATCGAGAATTGTGCGTCTTCGGCGGCGTAACGCATGTCGCAAGCCGAAATCAAATCAATGGCGCCACCCAGGCAATATCCCTGAACCGCCGCCAGTACCGGCTTGCGGCAATTGTCGACGGCATTGAAAGACGCTTGCAAGGTGAGGATCTTGCGGCGCAGCAGGCGCGCGTTGCGACCCACGTCCTTGCCCAGTTCATTGGCCACGCCGGCCAGCATCATCAGGTCGATGCCGGAAGAAAAATGCTTGCCCGCACCACTGAGCACCACCACCCGGACTTCGTCGGTGTCGTCGATCCACTGGAAAATCTCGATGATCTCGCTCCAGAACGCGGCATTCATCGAATTGATCTTTTCCGGCCGATTGATCTGCACATGGGCGATTTTATCGGCCAGTTCGACGGTGAACGCAGTGTACTGAGACATGGCAGTGATCCTTTTACCGGACAGAAAATGAGGCCCGGACTATAACAAGGCATCAAGGCGCACCGTAAGGCAGCGGTTCGGCCAAAGACAGGACTGGCCGTCGAGCACCACAATGGTGCATGAGCATTACCGCACTTCGCACATTCATGTGACATCTCGACTTTTTTTTGAGGCAAAACGGTAAAAAAACATGCCCTTCGTCGGTGCGTTTCCCCCTCCAAGCGGTACGTCCGTACCTCTTTAAACCGATTGTCGAACAATTTTGCCATCTGACCTCCCCCGCTCTAAGTTCTGGCCTAGACTCAGTTCCGCGGGGCGAAACCGGCCGGTCACAAAGCGGAAAAAAAGTCGAAACTTTTGCCGGTCGTGACGGGTCAGGTTAAAGGGAGGCGCGTTGCGACTGGTGCAATCCTTGCAACGATCTCTATAGCCATTCTGCTTCATCGCATTGGCAGCGCTTGCTCTCCGATGCGTAGCGCGTTTGCGCCCGGCCACAGGAATTGGCCACGAAACACCGTTTGTGCCAGACCTAAGAATTAGATCAACAACACGGGAGATTCATATGATCAGTGCGGCTTTAGATATTCAGGGAGAACGTGCTCATCAGCAGGTCGGCGAAACGAGCGCTGTGAGCGCCCCCAGTCACCAATCGATCAGCGTCCCCGGCACCAAGACGCTGGCACCGGTGGCCAGCCAGAACCCTAACAAGAAGAAAGTGCTGTTCGTCACCTCGGAGATCGCCGATCTGGTGAAAACCGGTGGTCTGGGCGACGTTTCCGCAGCGCTGCCGCGAGCCATGGCTCATTTGCACGATGTGCGAGTGTTGATCCCCGGTTACCCGCAAGTGCTGCACAGCGAAAACCCGATTCATATCATTGGTGAGCTCGGTGGTCACGCCGCGTTGCCCCCCTGCAAGATCGGGCGCATGGACATGCCCGACGGTCTGGTCATTTACGTGTTGATCTGCCCCGAGCTCTACGAGCGCGAGGGTTCGCCTTACGGTGCCAACAACGGCCGCGACTGGCCGGACAACCACATTCGTTTCGCCCGCCTGGGACTGGCAGCCGCCGATATCGCCGCCAACCTTGCACAAATTCACTGGTGCCCGGACCTGGTGCACGCCCATGACTGGCCTGCCGGTCTGGCACCCGCTTACATGCACTGGCGTGGACAGCGCACCCCGACGCTGTTCACCATTCATAACCTCGCCTATCAGGGCGTGACCAGTCTTGGCTCGTGCCCGGAACTGGGTATTCCTTTGCATGCCTTGCAACAGGAAGGCATGGAGTTCTACGGCAAGATGTCGTTCCTCAAGGCCGGCATGGCATATTCGAGCCACATCACCACCGTCAGCGCCACCTATGCCCAGGAAATCACCACCCCGGCCTTCGGCTGCGGTCTCGACGGTTTTCTTGCCGCCAAGACCCAGCAAGGTCTGCTCAGTGGTATTCCCAATGGCATCGATGAAAGCTGGGACGCGGCCACCGACCCGCACCTGTTCTGCCCCTTCAAAATTGGCGATTGGGAAGGCAAAGCGGTCAACGCCGCCCACGTGCGTAAGCTGTTCGGCCTGGAAGACTCCGAAGGCCCACTGTTCGCCGTGGTTTCGCGACTGGTCTATCAGAAAGGCCTGGACCTGACCGAAGCCGTCTCCGAGTACATCGTCAAATCCGGCGGGCAGATCGCGATCATCGGTCGTGGCGAGCCGGAAGAAGAACAAGCCATGCGTGAGCTGGCCCTGCGTTTTCCAGGCCAGATCGGCGTGCGCATCGGTTTCAACGAAACCGACGCCCGTCGCATGTTCGCCGGCAGTGATTTCCTGCTGATGCCTTCGCGTTACGAGCCTTGCGGGCTGAGCCAGATGTACGCCCAGCGCTTCGGTTCGTTGCCGGTGGCACGCAACACCGGTGGTCTGGCCGACACCATTGAAAACGGCGTGACCGGTTTCCTGTTCGACGAATCCACGGCCGAAAGTTACGAAGAAGCCCTGAGCCGGGCCTTCAAGGTTTTTGCCTTCCCCGACCTGCTCAATGCCATGCGCTGCCGTGCCATGGCCGCGCCTTTCAACTGGTGCAAGGCGGTCGAACCATACGCCGAACTCTACGAACAACTTGTCGCCAAGGCGTTGGGTAAATCGGGCAAACATTAAGAGGTTTTCAAAGATGCCGTTACGGACCCTTGAGACCTGGCCCCACGGCGCAATCATGCTGGACGCAGAACACACGCGTTTTGCCTTGTGGGCGCCAGATGCGTTTTACGTCAGTGTCGAACTGGAAGATGGACAGTCCTTGCCACTCCTGCCCCAGGCAGATGGCTGGTTCGTGATCAACACCCGCTGCCCCGCCGGCACGCGTTACCGCTACAACATCGACGGCGAGCTGGAGGTGCCCGACCCGGCCTCCCGCGCGCAGGCCGGTGATATCGACCGCCACAGCGTGGTGGTCGATCCACTTGCCTATCAATGGCAACACAGCGCCTGGCTCGGGCGGCCGTGGAATGAGGCGGTAATCTACGAATTGCACGTCGGTGCGCTCGGTGGCTTCAGCGAAGTCGAGCAGCACCTGGCGCGCCTCGTGGAGCTGGGCATCAGCGCGATCGAACTGATGCCGCTGGCGCAATTCCCCGGTGATCGCAATTGGGGTTACGACGGGGTTCTGCCCTACGCGCCCCAAGCCTCCTACGGCACTCCCGAACAACTCAAACACCTGATCGACACCGCCCACGGTCATGGCCTGGCGGTGATTCTCGACGTGGTCTACAACCACTTCGGCCCGGACGGCAATTACCTGCATCGCTACGCCAAGGGCTTCTTCCGCGAAGACAAGCACACACCGTGGGGTGCGGCCATCGACTTCAGGCGGCGCGAGGTGCGGGACTTCTTCATCGACAATGCGCTGATGTGGTTGCTGGAGTATCGCTTCGATGGTTTGCGTCTGGACGCGGTACACGCTATCGAAGACCCTGACTTTCTTCAGGAACTGGCGCAAAAGGTTCGCCAGCAAACCGATCCGGCCAGGTATGTGTGGCTGACCGTTGAAAACGAACACAACCAGGCCAGTCTGCTGGAAGAAGGCTTCGACGCGCAGTGGAACGACGACGGCCACAACGCCTTGCACGTGCTGCTGACCGGCGAAACCGACGCCTATTACGCCGACTATGCGCAAAACCCCACCGAGCAACTGGCTCGCTGCCTGAGCCAGGGTTTTGTGTTTCAAGGCCACGTGACCCGTCACGGTACAACCCGTGGCGAGCCCAGCGGTCATTTGCCGCCCAGTGCTTTCGTGCTGTTTCTGCAAAACCACGACCAGATCGGCAACCGCGCCCTGGGCGAACGGCTGCATCAACTGGCCAACCCCGATGCGCTCAAGGCCGCCACCGCATTACTGTTGTTGTCACCGATGATCCCGCTGATGTTCATGGGCGACGAGTTCGCCGTCGAGCAACCGTTCCTGTTCTTCACCAGCCATCACGGTGAACTCGCGGAGCTGGTTCGCGAGGGACGACGTAACGAGTTTGCCGCCTTCAGCGCGTTTGCTGATCCGCACAAACGCGAGCAGATTCCCGACCCCAACGCGCGCCAGACCTTTGAGGCTTCACGCCCCGAGCTGACATCAGCCCGACAATCCGCCATGCACGATCTGTATCGCCAACTGTTGCAGATCCGCCATCAGCAGATCATTCCCCGCCTGCCCGGTGCTCAAGCACTGGGCGCCGAGGTGCTGGCCACAGGCGCGGTAACGGCGCGCTGGCGACTGGGCGATGGCAGTCAGCTGCGCATTGACCTGAACCTCAGCGACACACCTGTGGTCCACTCCCCACAGGCCGACGCTTCATTGTTGTTGTTCGAATACCCGCCACAGTCAGCCGGTCTGTTAGATCAGGGCACGCTTGCCCCGTATTGCGCGCTAGTCAGCCTCACGGCCGCAGCCCCTTTGCTACCCCCGGATGGAGAGCGCCAATGAGCGATACGCAACTGGAAATACTGGCCAGCCGAGCTGGCCTGGCTGTCGACTGGATCGACGCTAACGGTCGTCCACAGAAAGTCGCTCCATCAGTGTTACGCAACGTCCTCATCGGACTTGGCCACCCGGCCAGCAGCGCTCAGGAAATCGACGCCAGCCTGCTGGAACTGCAGCAGGTGCAACAGACCCGACACCTGCCACCACTGCTGACCGCAGACTTCGGTGTCGGCCTCAGCCTGGCGCATTACTTTGAGCCGGAAACACCGTGCGAGGTCCACCTTGAAGATGGCTCGCGACTTCATTTGAAACTGGATGCCGAGGCGATACTGCCCGGCCTGATCCCGGTCGGTTATCAGCACGTCAGCATCGACGGGCAGGAATTTACCTTGGCCGTGGCGCCGTCTCGCTGCTACAGCGTCGGCGATGCCGTCGACAGCCCGATCCCGCGCGCCTGGGGCCTAAGCGTGCAGCTGTACTCGCTGCGTCGTCCGGGCGATTGCGGTTTCGGCGATACCCAGGCGCTGGAAGACCTGGCCCGTGTGGCCGGCGAACGTGGCGCCGAAGCGTTGGCGATCAGTCCGCTGCATGCCATGTTCAGCAGCGATACTCAGCGTTACAGCCCGTATTCGCCTTCCAGCCGTTTGTTTCTCAACAGTCTGTACGCCGCACCGGGCGCCATCCTGGGCGAGCGAGCGTTGCGAACCGCGATTGATGCCACCGGCCTGGCGGCAGAACTCAAGCACCTTGAAGCCTTGCCCTTGGTTGATTGGCCGGTGGCGGCCGAAGCCAAACATCGTCTGTTGCAAGCGTTGTACGACGGCTTTGTCCAGGGTGAACACCCGTTGCATGCCGACTTCAGCAGCTTCCGCCACGCCGCTGGCGAAGCCCTGGAAAACCACTGCCGCTTCGAAGCCATTCAAGAAGCCCGCGCCCCCAAGGGTGAAAACCTCGACTGGCGGCAGTGGCCCGAGCAATGGCAAAACCCGCGCAGCGCTGCCCTGGCCGAATTCGCCGAAGAGAACGCCGGACGCATCGGCTTCTTTGCCTTCTGCCAATGGCTGATCACACGCTGCCTGGAACGCGCACAAACCGCCGCCCGCAGCGCCGGCATGAGCATTGGCCTGATCGCCGATCTGGCGGTGGGTGCCGATGGCGGTGGCAGTCAGGCCTGGAGTCGTCAGGACGAGTTGCTCGCCTCACTCACCGTGGGCGCACCGCCCGACATCCTCAACCGCACCGGTCAGGGCTGGGGAATTTCCGCGTTCTCGCCCGAAGGTCTGGTGCGCAACGGCTTTCGTGCCTTCATCGAAATGCTCCGCGCCAATTTTGCCCACGCCGGTGGCCTGCGCATCGATCACGTCATGGGCCTGCAACGGCTGTGGGTGATCCCCAACGGCGCGTCACCCGCCGACGGCGCCTACCTCTATTACCCGGTGGACGACCTGCTGCGTTTGCTGACCCTCGAGTCCCATCGCCATCAGGCCATCGTCCTCGGTGAAGACCTCGGCACCGTGGCTGACGGTCTGCGAGAAAAGCTCATCGCCCGCTCGATCCTCGGCATGCGCGTGCTGTTGTTCGAACAGGACAACGCGCACTTCAAACCGATTCTCGACTGGCCGGACAACGCACTGGCGACCACCAGCACCCATGACCTGCCGACACTCAATGGCTGGTGGCATGGCCACGATATCGACTGGAACGCCCGACTGGGGCTGGTCGAAGCCGCGGGTGAAATCGAATGGCGCCATCACCGTGAACGCGAGCGCGAAGGCCTGCGCCGGGTGTTGAGCGAGGACCCGCAGAACTTTCGCGAAGAGTCCCATGAAACCGATCAGGTGCTCGACGCCGCGATACGTTTCCTCGGCCATACCCGTGCGCCGCTGGTGTTGTTGCCGCTGGAAGATGCCCTGGGCATCGAGCAGCAGGCCAACTTGCCCGGCACCACCGACACGCACCCCAACTGGTCCCGACGCTTGCCTGGCGACAGTGAAGCCTTGCTCGATGACCCGGACGCCTCCCGGCGCCTGGAACTGCTCGCCTGTGCGCGGCTTCAGGCGGCCGAGCGTGACCAATGAAGCAAACGCTTATCCAACCGCTGCGGGCGACCCTGCGGCTGCAGTTCCATAAAGACTTCACGCTGGACGATGCGGTGCCGCTGGTGCCGTACTTCGCCAGCCTCGGCATCAGCCATGTCTATGCGTCACCCCTGCTGAGCGCCCGCGCCGGTTCCATGCATGGCTACGACGTCGTGGACCCGACCACGGTGAATCCGGAGCTGGGTGGCGAAGCGGCGCTGCGGCGTTTGGTCAGCGCATTGCGCGAGCTGAACATGGGGCTGATCCTCGACATCGTCTCCAACCACATGGCCGTCGGCGGTGGCGATAATCCATGGTGGCAGGATTTGCTGGAATGGGGACGCCTGAGCCCTTACGGCGAATTCTTCGATATCCAGTGGCATTCACCCGACCCGTTGATGGAAGGCCAATTGCTGCTGCCCTTCCTCGGCAGCGACTACGGCATCGCCTTGCAGGACGGCACCCTGCCCCTGCGCTTCGATGCGCAAAAGGGCGCGTTTTATGTCGAGCACTATGAGCATCACTTCCCGATCTGCCCGACCCATTACGGCGAACTGCTCAGAACCGATGACCCGCTGACCGCCGAATCGCTCAAGTCGCTGGCAGACCGCTTCAGCACCTTGAGCTACCAGACCGACGCCCACAGTCTGGCGATGCCGCTGAAAGCAGAGCTGCGTGAACTGGCCAATGATCCGGCGATTCTGCAGGCCATCCAGCAAAACCTCAGCGCTTACGACTCACTCACCGCCGAAGGTTTCCAGCGCCTGCACCAGTTGCTTGAACACCAAAGCTATCGCCTGGCCAGTTGGCGCACGGCGGCAGATGACATCAACTGGCGGCGTTTTTTCGATGTCAACGAACTGGGCGGCCTGCGGGTCGAACGCCCGGCCGTGTTCGAAGCCACCCACGCGAAAATCTTCGAGCTGGTGGCTGAAGGCCTGGTTGACGGTCTGCGCATCGACCACATCGACGGCCTCGCCGATCCTCGAGGTTACTGCCGCAAACTGCGGCGGCGGGTCGACAGCCTGTCACCGGATCGGCACCTGCCGATCTACGTGGAGAAGATCCTCGGCGAAGGTGAAACCCTGCACCGTGACTGGTCGGTGGATGGCACCACGGGTTACGAGTTCATGAATCAGCTGTCGCTGCTGCAACATGCTCCTGAAGGCGCCGACACCTTGGGCGAACTGTGGAATCGTTACAGCGAACGGCCCGCCGATTTCCGTCAGGAAGCACAACTTGCCCGTCAGCAGATCCTCAACGGTTCCCTCGCCGGAGACTTCGAAAGCGTCGCCCAGGCCCTGTTGCAAGTGGCCCGGGATGACCTGATGACTCGTGACCTGACCCTCGGTGCAATTCGTCGGGCGTTGCAGGAATTGATCGTGCATTTCCCGGTGTACCGCACCTACATCAGCCCCCGTGGGCGTTCGGCTGAAGACGATGTGTTTTTCCAGCAAGCCATGGACGGTGCCAGGCAAACCCTCAGCGAGGCCGACTGGCCGGTGCTCGATTGCCTGGCCAGTTGGCTGGGGGGTGAGCCGTGGCGCAAACGCCCGTTGGGCCGGCCGCGCAAGATGCTCAAGCATGCCTGTGTGCGTTTTCAGCAACTGACGTCGCCGGCGGCGGCGAAGGCTGTGGAAGACACCGCGTTCTATCGCTCGGCGACATTGTTGTCGCGTAATGACGTGGGCTTCAGCACCGAGCAGTTCAGCGCGCCGGTGGCCGATTTCCATGCGGCTTGCATCAACCGTCTCGAAGCGTTCCCCGACAATTTGCTGGCCACCGCGACCCACGACCACAAACGCGGCGAAGACACCCGCGCGCGCCTGGCGGTGCTGAGCGAGCGCAGTGCCTGGTACGCCGAGCAAGTCTCGCTCTGGCGGACCCTCGCCCGCCCCCTGCGCGACGACGACCAGATGCCGACTGCGGGCGATGAGTTGATCCTCTATCAAGCGATCCTCGGCAGCTGGCCGCTCGATTTGCGCAGTGACGATCAAGCCACTTTGGAGAACTACACTCAACGTGTGTGGCAGTGGCAACAGAAAGCCTTGCGCGAAGCCAAGTTGCAAAGCAGCTGGAGCGCGCCGAACGAGGCTTACGAACAAGCGGTTCAGCAATTCCTGCAACGTCTGCTTCTGAGCCCCGAAGGTGAGCTGCTACGCGCTGCCCTCGGCAAAGCAGCCAAGAGCATCGCCGTCCCCGGCGCACTCAATGGATTGGCGCAAACCTTGCTGCGCATGACCGTGCCGGGGGTACCGGACCTGTATCAGGGCAACGAGTACTGGGACTTTTCGCTGGTCGATCCGGACAACCGCCGGCCGGTGGATTACGCCAGCCGTCAGCAGTCCATGCAGACGCCATTGGAGCTGCCAGAATTGTTAGCTAACTGGCGTGACGGGCGCATCAAGCAAACCCTGATCGCTCGTACGCTGAACCTGCGGTTCGAACACACCGAGCTGTTCCGGCGCGGGACGTATCAAGCCCTTGAAGTCGTCGGCAGCGAGGCTCACCGGGTACTCGCATTTGCTCGCTCACTGGAAGGAAAACGCGCCATCGTGATCGTACCGATACGTTGCGCTGAACTGCTGAAAAACAGTGCCGAACCCCGGATTGACGCGCCGCTGTGGGGCGATACACGGGTCAAATTACCGTTCACCGCCCCTGATGAAAATTTAGAGGGACTTTTTTCAAGCACAACAGTCACACACCAAAGGGAGCTGAACATCAGCGACGCGCTAGTGGATTTCCCGATCAATCTTTTTATCCAAACTACCCACACTTGAGTTCAGTTCAGGAGCATTGCGATGAGTATCAACGATAAACGCATTCGCGAATTTGCCTATCAGATCTGGGAATCGGAAGGAAAACCCGAGGGCCAGGACGCTCGCCACTGGGAGATGGCCCGTAAACTGGCTGAAGCCGAAGCCCTGGCACCGAGCAAATCGGCAAAAGCGGCTGGCAGCAAAACCGCCGGCACCAAGGCCCCTGCCAGCAAAGCCAATGGCAAGGCTGCCGAGCCAAAAGCCAAAGCCAAGCCCGCCGCGGCCTCCAAGGTCATCCCACCGGGCGAAAAAGCCAACGAGAAAAAGCCTCGATCAGCGCGTAAACCGCCCGCTGTCTGACGCCTCTCACCTTGTCCTGATTGACCTCGTGGCGAGTCTTCTCGCCACCGAGGGCTCGCTCGCCCTCAAAAAAAACCAGAGCCAAGAACTGTCCCCCCTTTGCAGGAGCACCTATGACCAGTCCGAAGAAAGCCGCGCCAGAACCTCAGGTCGAGGCCTCGCGAATCCGTGAAGGCTTGCCCTTCCCGCTGGGCGCGACCTGGGATGGCCTAGGCGTCAACTTTGCCTTGTTTTCCGCCAATGCCACCAAGGTCGAGCTGTGCATCTTCGATGATGCCGGCGAAGTCGAACTGGAACGCATCGAACTGCCGGAATACACCGACGAGATCTACCACGGCTACCTGCCCGACGCGCATCCGGGGATGATCTACGGCTACCGTGTCTACGGCGCGTACGACCCGGCGAACGGTCATCGCTTCAACCACAACAAACTGCTGATCGACCCCTACGCCAAACAATTGGTCGGCCAGTTGAAATGGTCCGAAGCGCTGTTCGGCTACACCATCGGCCACCCCGACGCCGACCTCAGTTTTGATGAACGTGACAGCGCCCCGTTCGTACCCAAGTGCAAGGTGATCGACCCGGCTCACACCTGGGGCCACGACCATCGGGTCAGCGTGCCTTGGGACAAGACCATCATTTATGAGACTCATGTGCGCGGTATCAGCATGCGTCACCCCTCCGTCCCTGAGAATCTGCGCGGTACCTTCGCCGGGTTGATGGTCGATGACGTGCTGGAACACATCCGCAAGCTCGGCGTGTCGACGGTGGAATTGCTGCCGATCCATGCCTTCGTCAACGACCAGCATCTATTGCACAAAGGCATGACCAATTACTGGGGCTACAACAGCATCGCGTTCTTCGCCCCCGACCCGCGTTACCTGGCCAGCGGCAAGATCGCCGAGTTCAAGGAGATGGTCGCGCACCTGCACGAAGCCAATCTTGAAGTGATCCTCGACGTGGTCTACAACCACACCGCCGAGGGCAACGAGCAAGGCCCGACCCTGTCCATGCGCGGCATCGACAACGCCTCCTACTACCGCTTGATGCCCGAAGACAAACGCTACTACATCAACGATTCCGGCACCGGCAACACCCTGGACCTGAGTCACCCGTGCGTGCTGCAAATGGTCACCGACTCCCTGCGCTACTGGGCTTCGGAAATGCACGTCGACGGTTTCCGCTTCGACCTGGCGACCATTCTCGGTCGTTACCACGATGGCTTCGACGAACGTCACAGCTTCCTTGTGGCCTGCCGTCAGGACCCGGTGCTGCGTCAGGTGAAGATGATTGCAGAAGCCTGGGATTGTGGCCCCGGCGGCTATCAGGTCGGTAACTTTCCGCCCGGCTGGGTCGAGTGGAATGACAAATTCCGCGACACCGTGCGTGCGTTCTGGAAAGGCGACGACGGCCAACTGGCGGACTTCGCCAGTCGCATGACCGCCTCCGGCGAGATGTTCAATCAGCGTGGCCGGCGGCCGTATGCCTCGGTGAACTTCGTCACCGCCCACGACGGTTTCACCCTTAACGACCTGGTGTCGTACAACGACAAACACAACGAAGCCAACGACGAGAACAATCAGGACGGCAGCAACAACAACCTGTCCTGGAACCACGGCGTCGAAGGCCCGACTGACGATCCCGAGATCAATGAGCTGCGTCAGCGGCAGATGCGCAATTTCTTCGCCACGCTGCTGCTGTCCCAAGGCACGCCGATGCTGGTGGCCGGCGACGAATTCGCCCGCACCCAGGAAGGCAACAACAACGCCTATTGCCAGGACAGCGAGATCGGTTGGGTCAATTGGGACCTGAGCGAAGACGGCAAGGCCCTGCTCAAGTTTGTTAAACGGCTGATCAAGTTGCGCCTGACCTACCCGATCCTGCGTCGCGGCCGGTTCCTGGTGGGCAATTACAACGAGGACATCGGCGTCAAGGACGTCACCTGGCTCGCGCCGGATGGCAGCGAAATGTCCATCGAACAATGGGAGGAAGGCCATGGCCGCTGCCTCGGCATGCTGCTCGATGGCCGCGCCCAGGAAACCGGTATCCGTCGCAAGGGTGGTGACGCGACCTTGTTGCTGGTGGTCAACGCGCATCACGACATCGTCAACTTCACCTTGCCGGAAGTGCCTGACGGCTATCACTGGACGTGCATGATCGACACCAATCAACCGTCGATTCGCGGGCAGGAACGCTTCGAGTTCGGACACGAATATTCCGTCACCGGTCGTTCGCTGCTGCTGTTCGAATTGCAGCATGAGGAAGAAGAGTGAAATGGACCTTCAGGGATAGCTCGGATAAAAAAACGTACCGGATGGAGCATCGAGGCGACGAATAGCGTGTCTTGAGCAATACTCTCCTCGCGGCAATCCAGGGTTTGGAGCGCCGCACATTGCTATCAACGAGAACAAGGACGTAGCCATGAAACCGGTCTCCATCAGTGAAAGCATCCCGCCAGTACAAATCTGGAACAGCGCCCCGCAACTGGACAACATTCCTGTCATCAGCACTCAGACCCTGGTCCCCGCCGGCGCACGCGCCGTGGTGATTGCCCCACACCCTGGCGATGAAGTCGTGACCTGCGGCGGCCTGCTGCAGCTGCTCAGCGCCTTGGGGCATCCCCTGCAATTGATCTCGATTACCGACGGCAGCGCCAGCCATCCGGGCTCGCAACAGTGGTCGGAGAAACGCTTGAGCGTGTTCCGCCCCCAGGAAAGCCTCGAAGCCTTGCGCCGGCTCGGGCTGCCGATGCACAGCCTGAAATGGATTCGTGGCGGCTTCACCGACAACGCCCTGGCCGAACGGGAATTTCAGTTGACGCAATTCATTGCCCGTTATTTACGTCCCGGGGATGTGGTGTTCAGCACCTGGCGCGAGGATGGCATTGTCGACCATGACGCCGTGGGTCGGGCCAGCGCCAAGGCCGCGGCCATGGTCGGGGCGGAGCTCAACGAAGTACCGGTCTGGGCGTGGCACTGGCCAACGCGTGATCGAGGGCTCATCCCATGGCATCGCGCGCGCAAGGTTCGCCTGGACACCTGGACCGTCGCGCGCAAAAGCCACGCCACCCACGCCTATGCCAGCCAGCTCGACGGCGAACCGGCCATCGGCCTCGCCCCACTGCTGCCCCCGGTGCTTCTGGAACGGATACGGTTGCCCTACGAAATTGTCTTCGTCTGACACAACTTTGTAGCAGCTGTCGAGCTTGCGAGGCTGCGTTCGGCTGCGAAGCAGTCGTGAGATCCGGCAACGCGGTGTGTCAGGCAAACTGCATGTTCTGGATGACGACTGCTACGCAGCCGAACGCAGCCTCGCAAGCTCGACAGCTGCTACAGTTTTCGGTGAACGGTTGTTACGACGAATCACTCTGAACTGCCCGCCGCTGAATCAGTCGCATACATAAGCAGTCCTGATTCAGAGGAGTGAACGTGACCAGTGATTCCAAGTGGCAGGCCGTCGGATCATCTCCATTGAACACGCCTCTGGCGATTCATCGACTGAGAGTGCTGACGGTCAACACCCACAAGGGTTTTACCGCACTCAACCGACGTTTCATTCTCCCGGAACTGCGTGAAGCGGTACGCAGTACGTCGGCGGACCTGGTGTTCCTGCAGGAAGTCGTCGGTGAACACGACCGCCATTCCACTCGCTACAACGATTGGCCGCAGACCTCACAATACGAGTTCCTGGCCGACAGCATGTGGAGCGACTTCGCCTACGGTCGTAACGCGGTCTACCCCAACGGTCACCACGGCAATGCCCTGTTATCGAAATACCCGATCCGCGAACACCGCAACCTCGACGTCTCGATCACCGGCCCGGAACGCCGCGGCCTGCTGCATTGCGTTCTGGATGTGCCGGGGCATACTGAAGTCCATGCGATCTGCGTTCACTTGAGTCTGCTGGAAAGCCATCGCCAGCTGCAGCTCCAGCTACTGTGCCTACTGCTCGAATCCTTGCCCGACGATGCGCCGGTGATTATAGCCGGCGACTTCAACGACTGGCAGCTGCAAGGTAACACCGCCCTCGCCCGACGCGACTATCTGCATGAAGCCTTCGAGCGTCACCACGGTCGCCCGGCGAAAACCTATCCGGCACGCTTTCCGCTGCTGCGCCTGGATCGGATTTATCTGCGCAATGCCAGCAGTCATGAGCCGCGAATACTGGGGCACAAGCCCTGGACGCATTTGTCGGATCACTTGCCGTTGGCGGTGGAAGTGCATCTTTGAAACGCCCAATAGCTCGGTTGAATACTGTGCCTGAGAAGGAAATCCGCTGCCCTACCTGTTACTTCTGACAGTAGCCACTTTCAAAATCTGTTGTTACGGTGCACATGCCCGTACCCGTTGCATGTACGGACATACAACCGTAGCAGCCAACTTTGCCGAAGGTTTTCCAGTTCGGGTACTTGTATTACCGATGTCGTCTCGCAATTCGCGCTGCCAAGGACGCCTGAAACTTTTTCACTCATGACGAGTGAAGGGATCGGGCGCCAATCGATGCGTGGAGACGAGCATGATATTTTCGACAGAACTGCCCAAGTACCGTTACTCAGCCTGCGCCGTTTCTCTCTGGCTTTGGATAGGCTGGTCCCAGACCGCCCACGCGGCCTGTACGCTCACACCTACCGCCGGCAACGACAACTACGTGTGCGACAGCGCCAGCAGTGGCCCGCTGACCGATTTGTCGGGCAACAACACACTGACCTTTCCCGCCAATGGCACCGGCACCATCAATGGTGACGTAACCTTCGGCGCGGGTGTCGACCGGGTGCTCATGGGTTCGGGCACCATCGCAGGCGTACTCGATCAGGGCGACGGCGCCAATATTCTGCAAATCGACAACGGGCAGATTACCGGCGAAGTCCACCAGCACAGCGGCATCGACACCTTCATCATGAATGGCGGGAGTATTCAGTCCCTGGCGCAGGGCGATGGTTTTGACCAATTCCTGATGACCGGCGGCACGATTGTCGGCGGCTTTGAAGACGGTGACTTTGCGCAGATAACGGGTGGCACGATCGGTCGCGTCGACATGAAACTCGACGACAACACCTTTGACATGTCCGGCGGGCAGATCCTCGGCAACCTGGTGACCGGTTTCGGCACCGATACCATCATCGTGTCCGCCGGGCGAATTGGCGGCAACGTCAGTGTCAGCGGCGGCAACGACAGCATCACGGTGACGGGTGGCGAGATCGTCGGCGAGGTCCGCGCCAGCGCCGGCAACGACACGTTGGTGTGGAACGGTGGCGGTATCATCCGCTCGGCCATCCTCATGGGCGTCGGCAACGACAGTGCCACCCTGGGAAATCTCGGCGAAAGCACCCTCGCCCTCACCCCGAGCATCGACGGTGGAAACGGCACAGACCTGCTGACCTTCGACCACACCACTTCAGCGGGCGCTGCCCGGTACATCAACTGGGAAACGGTCAACCTGAACAACAGTTCGCAGTTCGATCTGGCCGGCAACTTTGTATTGGGCGACAGTGCCAGCGGCACCGGTGTGTTCAATATCGATGGCAGCAGCACGCTGACGTCAACCCAGGGCAACATCACGCCATTCACCGCCGGCCAGCGTGCAACCTTGAACAACGCCGGGCGGATCGACCTCGGCAGCGGTAATACCCGCACCAATGACACCCTGACCGTGCAAGGCAATTACGCGGGCAACGGCGGCCAGTTGCTGTTGCAAAGCGTGGTGGGAGACGACAACTCCCCCAGCGACAAACTGGTGGTGAACGATGGGACATTGACCGGCAGCACATTGATCACGGTCACCAATCTGGGCGGAACCGGCGGGTTGACGCAGCAGAACGGCATTGAGTTGGTACAGGCTCAAGGCACTGCTGTCAGCACCCCCGATGCGTTTGCGCTCAAAGGTCCGCTATCTGCGGGTGCCTTCGATTACTACCTGTTCAAGGGTGGCGTTAGTGCAGGCAGCGAAAACAGTTGGTATTTGCGCTCTGCCGTTGTGGCCCCCGCGACCGTCACCCTCCCAAACCCGGATCCGGCCTTGCCACCAATTGTCGTCCCGGTTATCGCAACGCCGGTGGCTGCACTCGCTCCCGCCGGCAGTCCACCGCTACCGGTTTTACCGGCAGCCGTACCGGGCGCGTCACCGATTCCGCTGTACCGCCCCGAGGTCCCGACCTGGTCGGTACTGCCACCCGCTGCCGCGCAACTGACCCTGAATGCACTCGGCACTTTCCATGATCGCCAGGGCGATCAGCGCCTGCTCAACGAAACCGGGGCCTTTGGCGCTGGCTGGGGCCGGGTCTACGGCAAGCACGTCGATCAGACCTGGGCCGGCACCGTAACGCCAAGGCTCGACGGTTCGCTCAGCGGTTTCCAGGTGGGTAACGATGTGTACAGCTCACAGACTTCCAATGGACAGACCCAGCGCACTGGTTTTTTTGTCGGGCATACGCGTTTGCGGGGCGATGTCGACGGTTTCAACCAAGGCTTCGAAGACAAGCGCGCTGGCAAAGTGGAACTTGAAGGCGACAGTTATGGCGTGTACTGGACGTTGACCGATCCCAAGGGCTGGTACGTCGACACCGTCATCATGGGCACCCGGCTCGACGGTGACAGCCACTCCGAACGCGGCCTCGAACTGGACAACCGAGGCCACGCCTTGACTGTTTCGGCGGAAGCCGGCTATCCAATTCAAGTGACGGGTAACTGGGTTGTTGAACCCCAGGCGCAGGTCATCCATCAAAAAGTCTCGCTGGACAGCCAGGACGACGGCATTTCCCACGTCTCATTCGACTCCGACGGTGCCTGGACCGGTCGCCTCGGCGCTCGACTCAAAGGCCGCTACCAAGTCAGCGGACGACCACTGGAACCTTATGTACGAGCCAATCTGTGGCACACCCTTTCCGGTACCGACTCGGTAACCTTCGACGGCGCAGACCGGATCGATACCGAGCAAAAATCGTCATCGGCCGACCTCGGTGTCGGCGTGGTGCTTAGCCTCGCGAAAACCGTGAGCGTGTATGGCGCAGTCGCGTACACCAGCAATATCGACAGCAATCAACTGCGCGGAACGGCCGCAAATGTCGGTGTCAGGGTGAGTTGGTAGACCGGTAGCCCACTATCAAAAACGCTCTGGAACGCGGATTTCTTGACGATTTTTCGAACAAACAAGAACTTAGATGTGCGGCGTAAATCAGTCACTTGCGAGTCCTAAAATACACATACCATTTATCGGCCATTTTCTTGACGCGATGTCAAGGGTCTTCTTAGCTACACATTACTACCCCCGGAAATATCACCCGGGGCAACCCCCCAGACTCCCGCAAAATCGGGCGGCCAGAGGCTTGCCCCACTACATTCGGTCGCCCCTCATTCGGGGTAGGAGAGAGACGCCAGAGCGAGCTACGGCATGCGATTGCAAGGTAGACCTCCATGAAAACTTCATTCACCCAACAAGAGATCAAAGTTACTTTTTGCGCTGTCTCGAGTTCACTCCTTCTGTGCTCGTCCATGGATGTACAGGCAGGGCCTGCAGAAGATGAAACCACACCTTGGTACCGTCAGGACGTTCCGGTCATGACCTTGCCAGCCGTCACTTTCACCACCCCCTACCCCGGCCGCTTCAGCGCCGCCTCCGATACACGAACTTCGCGCCTGACCATCGAGGACGCTGCGCCTTCGGCCTGGGATCAGGTGTATGGGCAGGCTTCGCGACAGGCGCAAACCGATGTTCTGGCTCAGGGGTTTGCTATCCCTGGCAGTAGCGAATTCAAAGGTCCGGCGATCCTGACTCTGCAAAGCGGTAGCGGTCATACCCAGCGGGTCGGACTGGTTGGCGGCGTCACTCAGTTACAAGGCAACAGCAACGGGCTGCTGACCGGTCGCGCCCTTGCTGACCCCAGCCACGACACCCTCAACCTCGAAGGCCAGAGCCTCGGCGCCTACTGGAGCCTGACCGGGCCCCAAGGCTGGCACGTGGATTTGACGGCCAGCGGCGGCCGGGTCAACGGTTATACCCGCAATGACCAGGGCGCCCGACTGGCGACCGAGGGCAGCGCGGTGACGCTGTCGGTGGAAGGTGGTTTCCCCATTGGTCTGAGCGATAACTGGGTAGTTGAACCCCAGGCACAGTTGATCAATCAACGCATTACCCTGGACACCCCGTATGCCGGCTCCGGCAATGCCTCGTCCAGCGATCTGACGTCCTGGAGCGGCCGGGTCGGTGCACGGTTGAAAGGTAGTTACGACATCAACGGTCTGGGGGTCGAACCCTATGTGCGAACCAACGTGTGGCACACGGTGTACACCGGCAATACCGTGAACCTCGATCAGGTCGAGAAGATCAGCAGCAGCCGCTATTCATCGACCGTCGAAGTGGGTTTGGGGTTGGTGGCCAGAGTGACGCCCGCCGTGAGTTTTTACGTCAGCGCCGACTACAGCAGTGCGGTGGATGAAAATGATTTGAACGGGTTGATTGGGAGCTTGGGTGTGCGGATGCGGTGGTGAGCGTCACACTTGAAGAAATGCTTTTTTCAGGGCTGACGCCTTCGCGAGCAGGCTCGCTCCCACATTAGTTTTGTATACGACAAAAATCTAATGTGGGAGCGAGCCTGCTCGCGAATGGCGGCGACTCGGTTCTAGATCAACCCTCCGGACGCAGCATCAACACCGCCAGCGGCGGCAGGTTCAATACCAACGAGAGTGCCTGGCCATGGCTCGGCTCGTCTTCGGTAAACGCCCCGCCGCTGTTGCCATAGTTCGAACCGGCGTAAGTGGCAGCATCGCTGTTGATCACCTCGGTCCAACGCCCGGCAAACGGTACGCCGATGCGATACCCCTCACGTGGCACCGGCGTGAAGTTAGCCACCACCAACACCGGCCGCCCATCCCTGCTCCAGCGCATGAAGGCGTAGACGCTGTTGATTGCATCATCACCAATCAACCACTGGAAGCCTTGCGGCGCGTCGTCCTGATCATGCAGCGCCGGCTCTTCGCGATACAGCCGATTGAGATCGCCGACGAGTTTCTGCACACCTTTGTGTTCCGAGTACTGCAGCAAGTACCAGTCGAGTTGCTGATCGTGGTTCCACTCACGCCACTGACCAAACTCGCAGCCCATGAACAGCAGCTTCTTGCCCGGATGCGCCCACATGAAACTGAGGTAGGCGCGCAGGTTGGCGAATTTCTGCCAGCGGTCGCCGGGCATCTTGTCGATCAGCGAGTGCTTGCCGTGTACCACCTCGTCGTGGGAGATCGGCAGGATAAAGCGCTCGGACCAGGCATACACCAGGCCGAAACTCAGCTCGTTGTGGTGATGGGCGCGGTACACCGGGTCCTGCTGGATGTAATGCAGCGAATCGTGCATCCAGCCCATGTTCCACTTGTAGTCGAAGCCCAGTCCGCCCTGTTGCGTGCCCTGGCTTACACCCGGCCACGCGGTGGACTCTTCGGCAATCACCAGCGCGCCGGGGGCTTCAAGATCTACCACGTCATTGAGATGGCGCAGGAAGTCGATGGCTTCAAGGTTTTCCCGACCGCCGTGACGGTTTGGCACCCATTCGCCGGCCTTGCGCGAGTAATCGCGATACAGCATCGAAGCCACGGCATCGACCCGCAGACCGTCGACGTGGAAATGTTTCAGCCAGTGCAGCGCCGAGGCCAGCATGTAGCCGTGCACTTCGGTGCGGCCCAGGTTGTAGATCAGCGTGTCCCAATCCTGATGGAAGCCTTCCTGCGGGTTGCCGTATTCGTACAGCGCGGTGCCGTCGAACTGCGCCAGGCCGTGGGTATCGGTCGGAAAATGCGCTGGCACCCAGTCGAGGATCACGCCGATGTCGGCCTGGTGGCAGGCATTGATGAACGCGGCGAAATCATCCGGCGTACCGTAGCGGGCGCTCGGGGCGAATTGCGACAGCAGCTGATAGCCCCAGGAACCGCCGAACGGGTGTTCCATGATCGGCATCAGTTCGATGTGGGTGAAACCCAGTTCCTTCACGTAAGGAATCAGCCGCTCGGCCAACTCATGCCAGGTGTACTGGCGGGCGACCTCGCCCAGATCATCCAGCTCACATTGCCACGAACCAGCATGCAATTCGTAGATCGACAGCGGCGCACTCGGCCGATGACGGTCGCCCCGGGATTGCATCCACTCCTGATCCTGCCAATCGATGTTCAGCGGCGAAGCGACTTTTGACGCGGTGTCCGGCGGCAGCGAGGTGGCCAGCGCCATCGGGTCGGCCTTAAGCGGCAGAATGCCGTGGGTACCGAGGATTTCGTATTTGTACGTTTCCCCCGCTTGCATGCGCGGGACGAAAATTTCCCATACACCGGTCGGATGACGCAGGCGCATCGGGTGCCGGCGACCGTCCCAGTTGTTGAAATCACCCACCACCGACACCCTTTTGGCGTTCGGTGCCCACACGGCGAAACGCACGCCGTCGACACCGTCGACCGTTCTCAGCTGCGCGCCCAGGCAAGCGCTGAGATCGCGGTGATTGCCTTCGGCGAACAGGTACAAGTCCATCTCGCCGAGCAACGGGCCAAAGCTGTAAGGGTCTTCGGAGATTTGTTCGCCGCCGGCCCACCGGGTACGCAGCAGATACGGCTGCGCCCGATCGAAATGCCCGACGAACAGGCCCGGCGTCTGGGTGGCCTCAAGGTTGCCGAGTTCCTCCCCGGAGTCTTTGGCCAGTACCTGCACGCTCAAGGCGTCCGGCAAATAGGCCCGAATGAATTGCCCGCCGGCACCATCGCCGTGGGGGCCGAGTATTGCAAAGGGGTCGTGATGTTCGGCGCGTACCAGTGCGTCGATGTCCCGCGATCTGGGCAGCAACGCTTCTTTAGCGTGTCCCTGTTCCTTGTTCGAGAAACTCATGACTACTCTCCACCAAGATCGGAAAAGGGTTTAAGCCCACTCAATAACCCATACAAACCGTGCAACGGCACGGGCAACCATGTGGGGCGATTTTCTGCCTCGTAGGCCACTTCATACGCTGCCTTCTCCAGGCCGAATAACGCCAATGCGGCGTCCTCGCCTTCCGGATCTTGCCATGCATGAGCAAGACTAGCTGCCGCCAGCCGATAAGCGTCGACAAATGCTTGTCTTGCTTCATTTAAATAGCGATCGGCGACACGTTGACGAGCGGCTTGGACATCGGCCGTGTTGTCGACGTTGTGCACATTGATCGCCATCGCCGCAGCGTAGTCAAAGGAGCGCAATACGCCACTGACATCTTTGTACGGGCTGTGTTTGCCCCGTCGCTCATGCAGCGGTCGCGCCGGCTCGCCTTCGAAGTCGATCAGGTAGGCGTCGCCCTTGATCACCAGCACCTGGCCCAGGTGCAAGTCGCCGTGGACGCGAATGCGCAGACCACCAACGGCTTTTTTGCCCAGCTCCTGAACATGGCTGAGGATGGCTTTTTTGTTGTCCACTAAACGAGTGACCAAGGCTTTGTCTGCCGGGTTCAATTCGCTTTGATGCTGTTTGAGCAACTTCAGCGCGTACTCCAATTGCTCCGTCACGTCCTTGGCGCAGGCCAGGGCATCTTTCTGGGTGGTGACCTGCGGGGCGAAGTCCGGGTTGTCGCTGGGCGACGCCAGCAGCTGATGCATTTCACCCAGACGCTGACCGAGCATGCCGGCGAAGTCTCTCAGTTCGCCCAAGGCGTTGTAGTGTTGCTCCTGCTCGGACATGGCGTCGGCCAGCTCATCGCGCAGCGCCCGTTCGAGGTTGTTCTGGGTCCATTCCCAAGCGTCGCCCTGATTGCTCAAATAGCCCTGGGCAATCATCAGCAGATTGTCCTCGCCCGCCGGATCGCGGCGAACCACCGAACCCAGCAGCGGCGAGATATTGCGGAAACCGGCATGAGTCAGGAACGCGCTCATTTCCAGTTCCGGGTGCACGCCAGACGCGACCTTGCGGATCAGTTTCAGCACCAGGCTGTTGCCGATCACCACCGAACTGTTGGACTGTTCGGCGGACAGGTAACGCACTTCCGATTCACCGGTCAGACCGAGTTTCGCCAGTTCCCACGTCGGCTCAAAACAGATATCGCCCGCACTGGATGGCAATACGGCATTACTTTGCATGCCTTGCAATACCGCATGTACAAAGGTGTCGAGGCTGAAGGCGTCAGTGATCAAGCCGACCTGACGCACGCGCCGGACCCGAGACAAGGCCAGTTGCTGAGGCAACGCGGCACCGACCTGATCTTCGGAGATAAAACCGAACGGCAATTGATAGCGGCTGGTCTGGCCGCCGCTGGTGACGTCGATTTCACTCAACAGCACAGGGTGCAGCGGATCGCCGAAGCGCACGCCGTAAGCGATGTTGACCTGTTCGATGGCCGCGTCCTTGCCGGCAAACCAGCGGCGATTCTGTAGCCAGTTCGGCAGGATGCCCTGCTCCAGCGTGCCGCGGGACGGCGCTTCGAGCAGTTCTTCCATTTGTTTTTTCAGCACCAGCGTGGTGAAGTCCGGCAGGCTTTGCGCCGGTTCCACGTGCCAGCTCGGCATCTGGTTTTCCGCCGCCAGGCCGAACCAGTAGAAACCGTAAGGCGCCAGGGTCAGCAGGAAATTAAGCTGGCCGATCGGCGGGAAGGCGTTACCGCCCAGCATCTCGACCGGCACCATGCCGGCGTACGCGGACAGATCCAGTTCCGCCGCTTGCGCACTGCGCGACACGTTGGCCACACACAGAATGATTTCGTACTTGCCATCCGGCCCCGTGAATTCCCGGGTGTAAGCCAGAATCCGCCGGTTGCTCGGCGAAAGCATTTTCAGCGTGCCGCGACCGAAGGCCTTGGACTGCTTGCGCACGGCGAGCATGCGCCGGGTCCAGTTCAGCAGCGAATGCGGGTCGCCGGCTTGGGTTTCAACGTTGACCGACAAGTAGCCATATTGCGGGTCCATGATCGGCGGCAGCACCAGGCTCGCCGGGTCGGCGCGGGAGAAACCGCCGTTACGGTCAATCGACCATTGCATCGGTGTACGCACACCATCGCGGTCGCCGAGGTAGATGTTGTCACCCATGCCGATTTCGTCGCCGTAATACAGAGTCGGCGTGCCGGGCATCGACAGCAGCAAACTGTTGAGCAGTTCCACCCGGCGACGATCGCGCTCCATCAACGGCGCCAAGCGGCGGCGAATGCCCAGGTTGATCCGCGCCCGACGGTCGGCCGCGTAGTAATTCCACAGGTAATCGCGCTCCTTGTCGGTGACCATTTCCAGGGTCAGCTCATCGTGGTTGCGCAGGAAAATCGCCCACTGACAGTTGGCCGGGATCTCCGGGGTCTGACGCAGAATGTCGGTGATCGGGAAACGGTCCTCCTGGGCCAGCGCCATGTACATGCGCGGCATCAGCGGGAAGTGGAACGCCATGTGGCATTCGTCACCGTTCAGGCCTTTCTTGTCGGTGTCGCCAAAATACAGCTGGGTGTCTTCCGGCCACTGATTGGCCTCGGCCAGCAGCATGCGGTCCGGGTAATTGGCGTCGATTTCGGCACGGATCTGCTTGAGGACGTCGTGGGTCTCGGGCAGGTTTTCGTTGTTGGTGCCGTCGCGTTCGATCAGGTACGGAATCGCGTCCAGACGCAGACCGTCGATGCCCATGTCCAGCCAGTAGCGCATCACCGACAGCACGGCTTTCATGACTTGCGGGTTATCGAAGTTCAGGTCTGGCTGGTGGGAATAGAAACGGTGCCAGAAGTACTGGCCGGCCACCGGATCCCAGGTCCAGTTGGATTTTTCGGTGTCGAGAAAGATGATGCGAGTGCCGTCGTACTTTTGATCGTCATCGGACCAGACGTAAAAGTCCCGCGCCGCCGAACCTTTCTTGGCTTTGCGCGCGCGCTGGAACCAGGCGTGCTGGTCCGAGGTGTGGTTGATGACCAGTTCGGTAATCACCCGCAGGCCACGTTTATGGGCTTCCGAGATGAACCGCTTGGCGTCGGCCATGGTGCCGTAGTCGGAATGCACGCCACGGTATTCGGCGATGTCGTAGCCATCGTCGCGTCGTGGCGAGGGATAGAACGGCAACAGCCAGATGGTGTTGACGCCCAGATCGGCAATGTAATCGAGTTTGGCGATAAGACCGGGAAAGTCGCCGATCCCGTCGTTGTTGGAGTCGAAAAAAGACTTAACGTGTACCTGGTAGATCACCGCATCCTTGTACCAGAGCGGGTCCTTGATAAAGGTGGCAGCCTTGGGTTTCTTCGCCATTTGAAACTCCTGTTGAAAACTGGAAAGCGCCTCGGCCCAGATCGTTCCCACGCTCTGCGTGGGAATGCCTTCACGGACGCTCCGCGTTCGGCTCTGGATGGGACGCGGAGCGTCCCGGGCTGCATTCCCACGCAGAGCGTGGGAACGATCAGTGCTAAACGGTGATCCGCCAGATCCCGAACGGTTGATTCGCCGGGTCTATCCGCATGAATTGGTACTTGCCGTGCCAGGTCCAGCGATGACCGCTCATCAAGTCTTCGCCCTGGGTGCTGGCGTCGTCGGGCAAGCCCATTTCCCACAGCGGCAATTCGAAATTCGCTTCCTGGACGTTCTGCGGATCAAGGCTGACGGCCACCAGAATGAAATTGCTGCCATCGGCGCTGCGTTTGCCGAAATACAAAATGTTGTCGTTCCAGGCGTTGTAGACCTTCAAGCCCAGGTGCGTCTGCAGCGCCGGGTTCTGCCGGCGGATGCGGTTGAGCTGGGCAATCTCGGCAATGATGTTGCCCGGTGCGTTGAAGTCCCGTGGGCGGATCTCGTACTTCTCGGAATTGAGGTATTCCTCCTTGCCTGGCACCGGTGCCGCTTCACACAGTTCGAAACCTGAATACATGCCCCACAGACCGGAGCCCATGGTCGCCAGCGCGGCGCGGATCAGAAAACCGGCGCGCCCCGACTCATGCAAAAACGCCGGGTTGATGTCGGGTGTGTTGACGAAGAAGTTCGGCCGGAAGCATTCGCGCCACGGTGACTCATTGAGTTCAGTGAAATAGGTGGCCAGCTCGGACTTGTTGTTACGCCAGGTGAAGTAGGTGTAGCTCTGGGAGTAACCGACCTTGCCCAACCGCGCCATCATTGCCGGGGTGGTGAAGGCTTCGGCCAGGAAGATCACCTCGGGGTACAGCGCCCGCACATCAGCGATCAACCATTGCCAGAACGGCAGCGGTTTGGTGTGAGGGTTGTCGACGCGGAAGAGCTTCACGCCCTCCTCGACCCAACCCACCACAATGTCGCGCAACTCGACCCACAGACTCGGAATCGCATCGGTGGCATAGAAATCGACATTGACGATGTCCTGATATTTCTTCGGCGGGTTCTCGGCGTATTTGATCGTGCCGTCGGGACGCCAGTTGAACCAGCCCGGATGCTGCGTCAGCCACGGATGATCCTGGGAACACTGAATCGCGAAGTCGAGGGCGATTTCCAGCCCATGGTCTGCGGCGGCCGCGACAAGACGCCGGAAGTCTTCGCGCGTGCCCAGCTCCGAATGAATGGCTTCATGCCCGCCCTCTTCGCTGCCAATGGCATACGGACTGCCCGGATCGTCCGGCCCGGCGGTCAGGGAATTGTTCGGACCTTTGCGGTAACTGCGGCCGATCGGGTGGATCGGCGGGAAGTACAGCACATCGAAGCCCATGTCCTGGATCATCGGCAGCCGCGAATGCACATCGTTGAAGGTGCCATGACGGGCCGGATCGTCAGTGATCGAGCGCGGAAACAATTCATACCAACTGGCGAACTGCGCCAGGTCCCGTTCGACGTCGAGCGGGTACTCAGGGCTGATGCTCAAATAGGCACGATGATCGGCCTGCGTCATCAACTCGGCGCTACTTGGGTGCAGAAACATCTCGACCTGCTCGGTTTCGAGCAGCCCCGACAAGTCATGGTGCAGCGCCGCCAGTTGTTCACTCAGCTGCCCTTCGGTGCGTTCGGCGGCTTGCTGGACCAGCGTTCGCCCCTCCTGCAACTCCAGGCTGATTGGCACCCTGGCGGCGTGTTTTTTCTCCAGCTCATAACAGAAGCTGGCGAACTGATCGATCCAGGCTTCGATGCAAAACACATAACGGCCCTGGCGCGCGACCCGGAACTGGCCCTGCCAGCCGTTATTGCCCAGGTCGGTCATGACTTCGCTTTGCCAGGTTTCCTCGTCCTCGGCGTGCCAGCGCACTCGCACGGCCAACTTGTCGTGACCGTCGGCAAACACTTTGCTGGTCACCACCACGTCCTGACCGACCACGGCTTTGACGGCGAACTGCCCGCCATCGAGGGTCGGCATGGTGTTTTCGATGGCGATGCGCGGTAGCAGTAAAGCCTGCGACAGCGGCATATGAGGGTTGTAGTTCAGCTCTGTCGGTTTTTCAGCAGTCATCGAGCATCTCTCCTTTACGCCCCATGGACGCTCTTGTGTCTGTGGCTTGTAGCAGGATAGCCATCCCGCAGGATCGTCCGCCCCGGAATGAACTCACTTAGGTTCCGAGCGACAGGCACCGGTAAAGTTCACGAGGATTTGCCTGGGCCTTCGGCGGAATCAATTCCTTTACACAGTGGTCAACACACTTAAGCACGACTTACGCCATGTGCCACTGGAGGCTAAATTCATGAGCATTCCGATCCCTGCCGAAACGCCTGATCCAAACATCGACAGCCCGACCATTCCGCCGACCGAGCCTGCGCCGGTGCCTGAGCAAGACCCGCCCGGTACCACACCGCCACCTCGGGAAGAACCGCCGAGCACCATGCCGCCGGTGGTTGTCACACCCGAATGATCGTTCCCACGCTCCGCGTGGGAATGCAGCCCGGGACGCTCCGCGTCCCATCGAGAGCCGAACGCAGAGCGTCCGATGAGGCATTCCCACGCAGAGCGTGGGAACGATCAGGTCAGGGATTTTGATCCTTGTCCTTGTCGATCATCCGCACAACGACGGGCATCACACTGAGAATCGCCAACGCCAACAACGTGCTGAGCACCGCCGTCGCCTCTCGCCCCAACCCGGCCGAGACGCCGATGGCGGCGGTCATCCACAACCCGGCGGCGGTGGTCAGGCCTTTGACGTGCCCCTCGTCGCCCTCGTTGTTTTTCAGAATAGTCCCTGCGCCAAGAAAGCCGATCCCCGCGATCACACCTTGCACCACCCGGCTCATGGCATCGGCCTGCGAGCCGGACATTTGCGGTACCAGCACAAACAGCGCGGCACCGAGCGCCACCAGCATGTGGGTGCGGACCCCGGCGGCCTTGCCCTTGTGCTCGCGTTCGAAGCCGAGAATCCCGCCCAGCACCGCTGCCATCAGCAAGCGCACGGTAATGCGCGTCAGTTGTGAAGCGTCGCCAACATCGGCGAACTCCGCTTGCAGGGTCACCCAAACCTCATGCCACCAGGCGCTCATGGTGTTGTCCTTGTGATGACTGAATGGAAAGTTGCTCTATTGGGGATGGACCGCGTCGACCATTAATCAGTTGCACAGAACGATGATCCTCGGCTGTGCCCTAACACCTTATAACCCGCAGAAAAAAGGACGCCTCCATGACTGTGCGCATCGAAAACCAGACCTGCTTCTTCATTACCGAGAACGGCGAAGAAATTCGTTTGTGTCCCGACGTCACCATCATTACCGACTCGGAAAAAGCCATGTCGGCGGTGGAGCTCGACGGCCAGCGCTTCTACATTACCGAAGCAGAAGCCGACGCATTGACCGTAGCAGGCGCAGTCGACGGTCGTAAGCATTTGAAGGCCACCGACAGTGATTCGGTGATTTGACTGACCCGGATCAATAACACCCGCAGACGCTTGATATAGGTGTCTGCGTCCCGCTGTAGCGGGTGCATCAACTGTCGCAGGCAGCGGATCAATGTCCATCTGATCCGCTTTTTATTGCAATAGGTGAATCTGTTATGCAAACAGATCACCGCTCATAGTGCTCAGGCCTGATGGAGGCTGATGAGCGAAAGACCATGAGCGATAGAATCCCCGTCCGAATTGTTGAAAGTGCCCCGCTAGTACAAAGCTACGAGCCTTCGCGTCCAAAGATGAAGGCCAAGTCCAGCGACAACCTGATCCACACCCGCAGCTTCACCGGTTTATTCCGTACCCTGCGCATGAGCGGCGCGGGGTTTCTGTTCCTGCTGTTCTTCGGCACGGTGTGGTTGAACTGGGGCGGCCGCCAGGCTGTGCTCTGGGACCTTTCCGAAAGCAAATTCCACATCTTCGGCGCGACCTTCTGGCCGCAGGATTTCATCCTGTTGTCGGCGCTGCTGATCATTGCCGCGTTCGGCCTGTTTGCGATCACCGTGTTCGCCGGGCGAGTCTGGTGCGGTTACACCTGCCCGCAGAGCTCCTGGACCTGGATCTTCATGTGGTGCGAGAAGATCACCGAAGGCGAACGCAACCAGCGGATCAAGCTGCAAGCCGCGCCCTGGAGCCTGAACAAACTGATCCGCCGCTCGGCCAAGCACACCTTGTGGCTGGCTATCAGCCTGTTGACCGGCCTGACCTTTGTCGGCTATTTCACCCCGATCCGTCCTCTGGCCGAAGAACTGCTGACCTTGCAGATGGGCGGCGTCAGCCTGTTCTGGGTGCTGTTCTTTACCGGCGCGACTTACATCAACGCCGGTTGGCTGCGTGAAGCGGTGTGCATGCACATGTGCCCGTATGCGCGGTTCCAGAGCGTGATGTTCGACAAAGACACCCTGACCATCTCCTACGACGTGGCCCGTGGCGAAAACCGCGGCCCGCGCAAACGTGACGTGGCACCGGCTGAAGTCGGCCTCGGTGATTGCATCGACTGCCAGTTGTGCGTGCAGGTCTGCCCGACCGGCATCGACATCCGCGACGGCTTGCAGATGGAATGCATCGGCTGCGCCGCGTGCATCGACGCCTGTGATTCGATCATGGACAAAATGGGCTACGCCCGCGGGCTCATCAGCTACACCTCGGAGCATCAATTGCAGGGTGGCAAGACTCATTTGTTGCGGCCGCGTTTGATAGGCTACACCGCGGTCCTGCTGGTGATGATCGGTGCGCTTGCCCTGGCGCTGGTGGAGCGGCCGATGGTCTCGCTGGACGTGAGCAAGGACCGTGGCCTGTTCCGCGAGAACAGTCAGGGGCAGATCGAAAACATCTACAGCCTGAAAGTCATCAACAAGACCCAGCAACGTCAGGATTACCGCCTGACCCTGGTCGACGGCGACGGCTTCCAGTTGCAAGGCAAGACCGAACTGAGCCTGGCACCGGGCGAGATTGTGGATGTGCCGGTGTCGGTGGCAATGACCACGGAACGGCCGAGCAGCAGTTCGCAGACGATCAGCTTCAAGATTGTCGACAGCGATGAGCCAGAGATTTATAGCGTGGCGAAGAGCCGGTTTGTTGCGCCGATGAATCGTTGAGCCTTTAAGATGCAAAGCCAAAGATCGCAGCCTTCGGCAGCTCCTACAGGTGTACGCCGATCCATTGTAGGAGCTGCCGAAGGCTGCGATCTTGGCGACCTGACTGCCACCCATTTTTTCAATGAATGACACCCATCCAGGCCCTCGATGAAACGCTACGAAAAATTCGCCGACGACATCGCTGAACTGATCCGCTCCGGTGTTCTCGGCCCCGGCCAGCGTGTGCCATCGGTGCGTTACGCCAGCCAGACTTATGGGGTCAGCCCGTCCACGGTGTTCCAGGCCTACTACCTGCTCGAACGCCGCGGCCTGATCCGCGCTCGCCCGCGTTCCGGCTACTTCGTCAACGCGCACGCGCCGAGCCCGTTCTCGGAGCCGGTGATCAGCAGTCAGGTCAACGAGTCCACCGAAGTCGACGTCAGCGAACTGGTGTTCTCGGTTCTCGACTCGATCAAGGACCCGAACACCGTGCCCTTCGGCTCGGCCTTCCCCAGCCCGACCCTGTTCCCGCTGCAGCGCCTGTCCCGCTCCCTGGCCAGCGCCGCCCGCGAGATGGACCCGCGCATGGTCGTCACCGACATGTCGCCGGGCAACCCGCAACTGCGTCGACAAGTCGCCCTGCGCTACATGGTCGGCGGGCTGATGCTGCCCATGGAAGAACTGCTGATCACCAATGGTGCGCTGGAAGCGCTGAACCTGTGCCTGCAAGCGGTCACCGAGCCCGGCGATCTGGTGGCCATCGAAGCCCCGGCGTTCTACGCCTGCCTGCAAATCCTGGAGCGGCTGAAGCTCAAAGCTGTGGAAATCCCTGTGCATCCGCGCGATGGCATCGACCTTGGCGTACTCGCGCAAACCCTGGCACGGCACCCGATCAAGGCTGTCTGGTGCATGACCAGTTTCCAGAACCCGATGGGCGCGACGATGCCCGAGGCGAAGAAACAGGAACTGGTTGAGCTATTGCGCAGCCATCAGGTGCCTTTGATCGAGGACGATGTCTACGCCGAACTCTATTACGGCCAACAGGCGCCGAAACCGGCCAAGTCTTTTGATACCGAAGGGCTGGTGATGCACTGCGGTTCGTTCGCCAAAAGCCTGGCCCCCGGCTACCGCATCGGTTGGGTCGCCGCCGGGCGCTATGCGCAGAAGATCGAACGGCTGAAACTCATGACGTCGCTGTGCGCGTCGATGCCGGCCCAGGCAGCCATTGCCGATTACCTGCAACACGGCGGCTACGACCGGCACCTGCGAAAACTGCGCTATGCCCTGGAAGAACAGCAAAGCGCCATGCTCGCCGCTATCGCGCGCTACTTCCCGGCGCAAACCCGCGTCAGCCAACCCGCCGGCGGCTACTTCCTGTGGCTGGAGCTGCCACCGCAGATGGATTCTCTGAAGTTGTTTCAGATGGCGTTGGCGCAAGGGATCAGCATTGCGCCCGGGCCGATTTTTTCACCGACCCAGCGCTTCAGGAATTGTATCCGGCTGAATTACGGCAGCCCTTGGGATGAGACTGCCGAGAAGGCGATGGAGACGCTGGGGCGGATTGTGCGGTCGTTCTAACCACACCTACCTGATCGTTCCCACGCTCTGCGTGGGAATGCAGCTCGGGACGCTCCGCGTCCCTTTCGAGAGCTGGAACGCAGAGCGTCCCTTGAGGCATTCCCACGCAGAGCGTGGGAACGATCAGTGTTAACGCCCGCCGCCGAGGTCAACGAATGTCCCGGTCGCATAAGACGCCTTGTCCGACAGCAACCACACAATCGCCTCAGCCACTTCTTCCGGACGCCCGCCCCGAGCCATCGGAATCGCCGACTCCAGCTTGCTGACCCGATCCGGGTCGCCGCTCAATGCATGGAAATCGGTGTAGATGTAACCAGGGCGCACCGCGTTGACGCGGATGCCTTCGCCGGCTACTTCTTTGGACAGGCCGATGGTGAACGTATCCAGCGCACCTTTGGAGGCGGCGTAGTCGACGTATTCACTTGGCGCACCCAGGCGTGAGGCCACCGAGGACACGTTAACGATGCTGCCACCCTGCCCGCCATGTTTGGGCGACATGCGCAGGATCGCGTGTTTGGCGCAGAGGATCGGCGCCAGGACGTTGGTTCTGAGGATTTTGAGAATGCGGAATTCGGACATTTCATCGATCCGGGACTTGTGCCCGACCGTGCCGGCGTTGTTCACCAGCGCCGTGACCCGGCCCAGCTCAGTGTCCACGCGGTGGAACAGCGCGATCACTTCATCTTCGATGCTGACGTCAGCGCGCACCGCGATGGCTTGGGCGCCGAGGGCGCGGACTTGTTCCAGCACAGTTTGCGCAGCGGATTCGTCGGCCAGGTAGTTGATGCAGATCCGAAAGCCTTGTTCGGCGGCCAACAGGGCTGTGGCGGCGCCGATACCGCGGCTGCCGCCAGTGATGACGATGACTTTGTCCATGTGAGCTTTCCCCCTTTCCAAGCGTTAGCAGTCGGGGGCAAGAATAACCGTCATCGCTGGCTTTTGCATGGGTTCACATCAATCACAGTGTTCTCAACTCACCGCCAATTGCTCTGCACGCAGAATATCCACCATGAAGCGTTCGGCCGGCAGCGGGTGCCCGAGCAGATAGCCCTGCAGCGAATCACAACCGAGTTGCGTCAGGAAGTCTTGCTGCGAGTCGGTCTCCACCCCTTCGGCGACGATCCGCAACCCCAGCGCCTGACCGAGGGCGACGATGGCAGAAACGATGGCGGCGTCATCGCTGTCACGTTCCAGATCGCGGACAAACCCCCGGTCGATCTTCAGTTCGTTGGCCGGCAAGCGCTTGAGGTACATCAAGCTCGAATAGCCGGTGCCAAAGTCATCGATCGACAGGTCGACACCCATTGTCGACAGCTCCTGAAGCACCGTCATGCTCGCATCGGCATCGCTCATGGCGGTGGTTTCCGTGATCTCGAGGGTCAGGCTGTTGGCCGGCAAATGGTGAGTGGCCAAGGCTTTGGCGACACTCTGGACCAGGCCCGCGTGACAGAACTGCAAGGCAGAAAGGTTCACCGCGATGCGCCAGTCGGTGTACCCGAGCACGTACCACTCGCGCATCTGACGGCAGGCTTCGTTGAGCACCCACTCGCCAATAGGAATGATCAGCCCGGTCTTTTCCGCCAGTTCGATGAACTTGTCCGGCAGCAGCATGCCCTGGGTCGGATGCACCCAGCGCAACAACGCCTCCGCACCGACCGGTCGGCCATTGTTGGCATCGAACTTGGGTTGGTAATAGAGACTGAATTGCTGCTGATCAATGGCGATACGCAAGTCCTGCAATAACTGCAGCTGTTTGCGCGCGTTGCTGTTCATCGAGGCATCGAAGAAGCTGTAGCCGTTTTTCCCGGTGCCCTTGGCGTGGTACATCGCCGCGTCGGCGTTCATCAGCAACTCTTCGGCGGTTTCACCGTTGCCCGGGTATATAGCGATGCCGACGCTGGCGGAAATCTGCAAGTCATGTTCGCCGACCCGGAACGAACGCCCGATCAGCCCGACCTGACGGGCCGCCAGGTTCAATGCGTCATCCTGCTCGACGAGTTGCACCAGCAATACGAATTCATCACCGCCGATCCGCGCCAGGGTGTCATGGCTGCGCAAATCCTCGCGCAGGCGCAAGCCGACCTCACGCAACAACAGATCGCCCATATGGTGCCCAAAGGCATCGTTGACTGGCTTGAAACCGTCCAGATCGATGAACATCAACGCGAAACAACCGCCCTGCTCGCGCACCATGGACATTGCCTGATCGATGCGGTCAGCCAGCAACACGCGATTCGGCAGGCCCGTCAGGGTGTCATGCAGGGCCAGTTGCGTCAGTTCGCGGTTGGCCTCGGTCAATGAATGAGCAAGGCCTGCGGTGCGGGCCTCAAGGCGCGCATCGAGGATCGAGGTCAACAAGGCAAGGCTCAACACTGCCAGGGTGGTGATCAGCACCAGATTGTCCAGGCCCTTGCCGTTCAAGCCGCTGACGGCCGCGCCACAGAAGCTGCCATCCGGGAAACGCGCCGCTGCCATGCCGGTATAGTGCATACCGACGATCGCGAACCCCATGATCACCGCCGCACCGCCCCGGATCAGGCCGACATAAGGTGTGTGCTGGCGCAGGCGGAAAGCGATCCATAACGCGGCGCCCGAGGCGACTACGGCGATCAGCAGCGAGGTGCCGAACAGCGTCGGATCGTAATCGATACCCGGCTGCATGCGCATCGCGGCCATGCCGGTGTAGTGCATCGCACTGATCCCGGAACCCATGACCAGCGCGCCGAATGCCAATTGCCAGGCTGGCAATTGTGGCTGGCTGACCAGCCACAGGGCAAAGCCGCAGGACAGGATGCCAATCACCAGAGACAGCAACGTGATGCCGACGTCGTAACCGAGGTCGATGGGCAATTTGAACGCGAGCATGCCGATGAAATGCATCGACCACACGCCAACCCCCATGGCAAAGGCACCGCCAGCCGTCCATAGATGCACGGCCCGACCCTTGGCCGTAGCGATGCGTTCGGTCAGGTCGAGCGCGGTATAGGAGGCGAGGATCGCCACAAAAAGCGAGATGATAACCAGCGTAGGGGAATAGCTACCGATAAGCATGAGACTACTCGCGACAGCCCTCCGTTCTCGGGGGGCAAATCGGGCGATTGTACTGATTGCGCAAAAGAACGCACTGACAAAATTAGCAAAGGGCCATCAAGCCGATGAAACGTTTGTTTTAAGGTTTCACATTAAGTGTCGCCCCTATGATCGTTCCCACGCTCCGCGTGGGAATGCCTCTAGGGACGCTCCGCGTTCCAACTCTCGAAAGGGACGCGGAGCGTCCCGGGCTGCATTCCCACGCAGAGCGTGGGAACGATCATCGGAGCTGGCGCCTACTCTTTTTCGCTCACCTGCAACGCCCCATCCCAGCCACCACCCAATGCCGCGATCAACTGCACGCTGGCAATCAATCGGCTCTGCAACAGGCTCAGCACGCTGCGTTCATTGTTCAACGCTGTGGCCTGAACGACCACCACGCCCAGATACGCGATCACACCGGCCTTGTACTGGTTCTGGGTCAGACGCAAAGATTCACGCGCTGCGTCCAGTGCTTCCTGGCGCACGCCCGCTTCGTCTTCCAGTACCTTGAGCTGCACCAGATAGTTTTCCACTTCACGGAAGCCATCGAGCACGGTCTGGCGGTACTTGGCCACTGTTTCGTCGTAGGCCGCTTCGCTACGGTCAACTTCCGCGGAGCGCTGACCGCCGTCGAACAAGGTCATGGCCAATTGCGGTCCGACCGACCAGAAGCGGTTCGGCACGCTGATCCAGTTGGAAGTGGTGCTGCTGCTGTAACCACCGTTCAGACTCAGCGTCAGGTCCGGGTAGTAGGCCGCCTTGGCCACGCCGATGTTGGCATTGGCCGCCATCACCGAGCGTTCGGCGGAGGCGATGTCCGGGCGGCGCTCGAGCAATTGCGAAGGCAGGGTCAGCGGGATCTCGGGCAACGCAGGAATGTCTTTGGTTTCAGCCAGGCTGAACTCGGCCGGTGGTAACCCGATCAGTACGGCGATGGCGTTCTCGAATTGGGCGCGCTGCCAGATCAGATCAACCATGTCAGCCTGGGTGCTTTTGAGCTGAGTCTGGGCCTGCGCCACCGCGTCCTTGCCGGAGACACCGGCGCGATACTGGTTTTCAGTCATTGTCAGCGAACGCTGATAGGCCTCGACCGTCGCTTCCAGCAGGCGTTTCTGTTCGTCGATCACGCGCAGTTGCAGATAGTTCTGCACCAGTTCCGACTGCTGGCTCAAGCGCATCGCCGCCAGATCGGCAAAACTCGCCTCGGCGTTGGCGGTGTCGGCTTCAAGGCCTCGGCGCAGTTTTCCCCAAACATCGGCTTCCCAACTGACCCCGGCCTGTGCGGTGTAAGTGTCGCGAATCCCGCTGGAAGAACTGGTCAGGCTCGAACTGCTGCTGCCGGTGCCCTGGCTGGAGCGGTTTTTCCCGACGGTCAGGTCCACGGTTGGGAAAAACGCGCCACGGGCACTGCGCACCAAGGCCTGGGCCTGCCGGTACTGGGCTTCGGACTGCGCGACCGTCTGGTTGGAGCTGTTGAGTTTTTCAACCAGGCCATTGAGTTGCTGATCGCCATACAACTCCCACCACGCGCCGCGGGCCAGGGAATCGCTGGGATTGGCCTGACGCCAGCCTGCCGCTTCCTTGTATTGCGCCGGCGCAGCCGCTTGCGGGCGCTGGTAATCCGGGCCGATGGCGCAGGCGCTCAGCATCGCCACGCACAGCGCCAGGCTCAACAAACGCGAGCCTCGGGCCGTTACCAGCGGTGCAGCCAGAGTGATAAGCGAACGGTCAGTCATAGCGGAGTTTCCAGAGCAGCATCGGTACGCACCCCACGCCAGTGGTTGAAGCGATGGCGCAGTTTGTCGAGATAGAGGTAAACCACCGGGGTGGTGTAAAGGGTCAGCACCTGGCTGAAGATCAGCCCGCCAATGATGGTCAGGCCCAGCGGCTGACGCATTTCCGCACCTTCGGCGCGGCTCAGCAGCAACGGCAAGGCGCCGAGGATCGCCGCCAGGGTGGTCATCAGAATCGGCCGCAGACGTTGCAGGCAAGCGCTGCGAATCGATTCCAGCGGCGCCATGCCCTGATGCCGTTCCAGCTGCAAGGCCAGGTCGATCATCAGAATGGCGTTTTTCTTCACCACGCCGATCAGCAGGAACAGCCCGAGCAACGAGATCAGGCTGAACTCACCGCCCAGCGCATAGATCGACAGCAACGCGCCGACCCCGGCCGACGGCAAGGTCGAGAGAATGGTCAGCGGATGAATGTAGCTTTCATACAGCACACCGAGCACCAGATACACCGCCACCAGCGCGCCGAGAATCATCCAAGGCTGGCTCTTCTGGGTCGCGGCGAAGGCGTCGGCGGTGCCGGCCATTTTCACGATCACGTCTTCCGGCATACCCAGTCTGGCGATGGCCCGCTCGATGGCCGCCGTGCCCTGCTCCACCGTCACGCCTTCGGCCATGTCGAAGGAAATGCTCTCGGAGGCGAACTGGCCTTCATGGCTGACGCGGTCGTCTTCCAGGCTGTTTTCGTAATGCGCGATGGTCGAGAGCGGAATCCGTGCACCGTCAGCGGTGATCACCTGAACCTGTTTGAGGGTGATCGGGTCCTGGGCATATTTCGGATTGACCTCCATCACCACCTGATACTGGTTAAGGCTGTCGTAAATCGTCGAAATCTGCCGCTGACTGTAGGCGTTGTTCAGCACCGCGGTGACCATGTCCATGTCGACGCCCAGGCGTTTGGCCTGATCACGATCGACGATCAGGGTCACCTGTTGGGCGCCCCGCCCTTCACGGGCGTCAATCGCCGTCAGCTCCGGCAACGCCTTGAGTGCGATAACGACTTTCGGGTACCACTCGCGCAACTCGCCAAGGTCGGCGCTTTGCAGGATGTAGGAATACTGCGACGTGGTCTGTTCACGACCGCCACCAAATTGCAGGTCCTGATCGGCCATCAGCATCAGCTGCGCACCGGCGACCTTGGGCATTTCCTTGCGCAGGCGCTCGATGACCTTTTGCGCAGAAATGTTGCGTTCCTTGATCGGTTTCAGCCGCACCAGCATGAAGGCGTTGTTGGTGCCGTTGGTGCCGCCGATGAAGCCGGCGACGCTTTGCACCGCGTCATCCTTGAGCACGGCGCGGCGGAAGGTTTCCATTTTCGGCTGCATCACACTGAATGACAGCCCGTCGTCGCCGCGCACGAAACCGATCAGCTGGCCGGTGTCCTGCTGAGGCATAAATGTTTTAGGAACAACGACATACAGCGCAATGTTAACGCCGACTGTCACGATCAGGCTAAGCAAGGTCAACCGGCGGTGACGCAGCACCCAGTCGAGGCTCGTGGCGTATTTGCCGACCATCCACTCGTTGGCGCGCTGACTCCAGCGCTGCAAACGGTTTTCCTCACCCGGCGTATGCGGCTTGAGCCAGCGGGCGCAGAGCATCGGTGTCAGCGTCAGCGAGACCACCAGCGACACCACGATGGACGCCGCCAACGTGATGGAAAACTCGCGAAACAGGCTTTCGACGATCCCGCCCATGAACAGGATCGACAGGAACACCGCCACCAGCGAGACGTTCATCGACAGCAAGGTGAAGCCGACTTCCTGCGCCCCGAGGTACGCGGCCTTGATCGGCGGTACGCCTTTGTCGATGTGCCGGGAAATGTTCTCCAGCACCACAATGGCGTCGTCCACCACCAGTCCGGTGGCCAGAATCAGCGCCATCAGCGACAGGTTGTTCAGGGAAAATCCGTAGAGGTACATCACCGCAAAGGTGCCGACCAGCGACACAGGCACCGCAAGGGTCGGAATCAACGAGGCACGGAAGTTACCGAGGAACAGGAACACCACCAGAATCACCAGCGCCACGGCAATCAGCAGGGTCATTTCCGCTTCGTGTAAGGTCGCCTTGATCACCGGCGACCGGTCCATCGCCACGTTCAGCTTCACGCTGGCCGGCAACACGGCCTGCAACGCCGGCAGCTGAGCCTTGATTTCGTTGACCGTCTCGATGATGTTGGCGCCGGCCTGGCGGTTGATCACCAGCAGTACCGCCGCGTCGTTGTTGAAGAAACCGCTGTTGTAGCGGTCTTCGACGCCGTCGCTGACCTTGGCCACGTCCTTCAGGCGCAGGGCCGCGCCGTCCGCGTAGTGAATGATCAGCGACTCGTAATCCTTGGCTTTTTCCAGTTGATCGTTGGCCTGAACCTGCCACAGCCGCTGGCTGTCTTCGACCGAGCCCTTGGGCCGGCGCACGTTGGCGTTGGCGATGGTGTTGCGCACATCGTCCAGCGCCACGCCGTATTGGTTGAGCGCCTGCGGTTCGAGTTCGATGCGCACCGCCGGCAAGGAACTGCCGCCGATCTGCACTTCGCCGACACCCTGCACCTGAGACACGCTCTGGGACAGGATCGTCGAGGCCAAATCGTAGAGCTGGCCTTTTTCCAGTACGTCGGAGGTCAACGACAGCACCATGACCGGCGCCTGGGACGGGTTGACCTTCTTGTAGGTCGGCATGCTGCGCATCCCGCTCGGCAGCAAATTGCGCGAAGCGTTGATCGCCGCTTGCACTTCCCGGGCCGCGCCGTTGATGTCGCGGTCCAGGTCGAACTGCAAAATCACCCGGGTCGAGCCCTGGCTGGAGCGGCTGCTCATGGTGTTGACCCCGGCGATAGCGCCGAAGGAACGCTCCAGCGGCGTGGCCACGGTCGAGGCCATGACCTCCGGGCTCGCACCGGGCAGACTCGCCTGGACCACGATCACCGGGAAGTCCATCTGCGGCAGCGGCGCCACCGGCAACAGGCCGAAGCTCACGCCGCCCAGCAGCAGGATCGCCAGGCTCAGCAACATCGTCGCGACCGGGCGCTTGATGAAAGGTCCGGACAGGTTCATGGCTGTTCTGCCGCTTCCACTGCTTCAGGCTTGCGACCCCAGCGCCGACCGAGGCGGTCGAAATACAGGTAGATGACCGGAGTGGTAAACAACGTCAGCACCTGACTGACCAACAAGCCACCCACCATCACCAGACCCAACGGTTGACGCAGTTCCGCGCCGGAGCCGGTCGCCAGCATCAGTGGCACCGCGCCGAACAACGCGGCCAGCGTGGTCATCAGAATCGGCCGGAAACGCAGCAGCGCCGCCTGATAGATCGCCGTTTCCGGGTCCATGCCCTGATTGCGTTCAGCGTCGAGGGCGAAGTCGATCATCATGATCGCGTTCTTTTTCACGATGCCGATCAACAAAATGATGCCGATGATCGCGATCATGCCCAGGTCATTGCCGCTCAACAGCAACGCCAGCAAGGCGCCGACCGCAGCCGACGGCAAGGTCGAGAGAATGGTGATCGGGTGGATGTAACTCTCATAGAGCACGCCAAGCACGATGTACATGGTCACCACCGCCGCCAGAATCAGCAGCAAGGTGCTCGACAGCGACGCCTGGAACGCTTCAGCCGCGCCCTGGAACTGGGTCTGCACGCCAATCGGCATGCCGATGTCTTTCTGCACCTGGTCGATGATCTCCACCGCATGCCCCAGCGCCACGCCGGGCGCGAGGTTGAAGGACATCATCACTGCCGGGAACTGACCGATATGAGTGATCGCCAGTTGTGCCTGACGCTCCTCCATGTGCGCCAGACTGGACAGGCGCACTTGCCCGCCATCGGTGGTTTTCACGTGAATCTGGTTCAGCGCCTCCGGGCCGATCCTCTCGCCGGACTGCGATTGCAGCACCACGCGGTATTGGCTGGCCTGGGTATAAATGGTGGAAATCTGCCGCTGACCGAAGGCGTCGTACAGCGCATCGGTGATGTTCGACACCGACACACCGACCCGCGACGCCGCATCGCGGTCAATCACCAGATAGACCTGCAAACCTTTGTCCTGCAAATCGCTGGCAACGTCGGTCAGCTCCGGCCGTTGGGCCAGTGCGTCGACGAGACGACCGCTCCACAGACTCAGCAACTCCGAGTCCGGCGACGACATGCTGAACTGGTATTGAGTCCGGCTGACGCGGTCTTCGATGGTCAGGTCCTGCACCGGTTGCATGAACAAGCGAATGCCGGGGAGCTTGTCCAATTCCGGTTGCAGACGTGCGATGACCTCGGTGGCGCTCAGATCACGATTGCTGTGGGATTTGAGGTTGATCAGCAGACGACCGCTGTTGAGCGTCGAGTTGTCACCGTCGACGCCGATGTAGGACGACAAGCTCTCCACCGCCGGATCCCCCAGGATCACCTTGGCCAGTTCCTGCTGACGTTCGCTCATGGCCGCAAAGGAAATCGACTGCGGCGCCTCGGAAATGCCCTGGATCACCCCGGTGTCCTGCACCGGGAAGAAGCCCTTGGGCACCACCATGTAAAGGAACACGGTCAACGCCAGTGTGCCGATGGCCACCATCAGGGTCAGCGGTTGATGCTTGAGAACCCACTTTAACTTGCGCCCGTAAGCCGCGATCATCCAATCAATTGTGGCGCCGCTGGCCCGGTAGAAACGGCCCTGTTCTTCTTCCTTGGGCTCACGCTTGAGCAACCGCGCGCACATCATTGGCGTCAGGGTCAGGGAGACGACAAGGGAAATCAGGATCGCCACCGCCAGGGTGATGGCAAATTCGCGGAACAACCGCCCTACCACGTCGGCCATGAACAACAATGGAATCAGTACTGCAATCAGCGACAGGGTCAGGGAGATCAGCGTGAAGCCGATCTGCTTGGCGCCTTTGAGTGCTGCATTCAGGGGGCTGTCGCCCTCTTCGATAAATCGGGAAATGTTCTCCAGCATGACGATCGCATCGTCCACCACGAAACCGGTGGCGATGGTCAGTGCCATCAGGGTCAGGTTATTGACCGAGAAACCCGCGAGGTACATCACGCCGAAGGTGCCGATCAGCGACAGTGGGACCGCGACCGACGGAATGATCGTGGCGCTGGCCCGACGCAGGAACAGGAAGGTCACCATCACAACCAGCGCAATGGCGATCAACAATTCGTGCTGCACGTCGGTGACCGAGGCGCGGATAGTCTGGGTGCGGTCGGTCAGCACGGTGACTTCGAGGCCGGCCGGCAGGTTGTCGGTGATGCTCGGCAACAGGGCTTTGATCCGGTCAACCACTTCGATGACGTTGGCGCCAGGCTGGCGCTGGATATTCAGCAGCACCGCCTGATTTTCGTTGGCCCACGCCGCCAGACGTTCGTTTTCCGCGCCATCGACGATCTCCGCCACGTCCTTCAACCGCAACGGCGCGCCGTTGGCGTAGGCGAGGATCAGGTTGGCGTAGTCCTTGGGCGAGGTCAGTTGATCGTTTGCATCGAGCATCGACACCCGGGTCGGGCCGTCGAAGTTGCCCTTGGGCTGGTTGACGTTGGACGCGCCGATCAAGGTTCGTACGTCAGACAGGTTCAAGCCATTGGCCGCCAGCGCCTCGGGGTTGACCTTGATCCGCACGGCCTGACGCTGGCCGCCGGCAATGCTGACCATACCCACGCCGCTGATCTGGGCAATTTTTTGGGCCATGCGCGTGTCGACCAAATCATTGAGCTTGGGCAGCAGCATGGTCTTGGAGGTGATGGCCAGCGTCAGCACGGGGGTGTCGGCCGGGTTGACCTTGTTGTACACCGGCGGCGCCGGCAGGTCCTTGGGCAGCAAATTGGTCGCGGCATTGATCGCCGCCTGCACCTGCTGCTCGGCGACGTCCATGTTGATGTCGAGGCTGAAACGCAGGGTCAGCACTGAAGCGCCGCCGGAACTGGTCGAAGCCATCTGGGTCAGGCCGGGCATTTGCCCGAATTGACGTTCAAGGGGTGCGGTCACGGCGCTGGTCATGACATCCGGGCTGGCACCGGGATACAGCGTCATGACGCGGATGGTCGGGTAATCGACCTGAGGCAATGCCGACACCGGCAACAGCCGATAGGCGATCACGCCGGCCAGGATAATGGCCAGCATGCTCAGGGTCGTGGCGACCGGGCGAAGGATGAACAGCCGCGAGATGTTCATGCGCCGCCCTTTTTCACCTTGTCGGTGGTCGTCGCGTCAGGTGCCGTGGCGGCGGATTTGCCTTGCAGGTGCCCGGTCGGGGTGGTCGGTACATCCTTGGTGTCGTTGACCACTTCCACTTCGCTGCCTTCCTTCAAGCGGTCGGTGCCTTCAAGGACCACGCGATCGCCAGGGGCGAGGCCTTCGGTAATCACGGTGTTTTCACCATCACTGGCGCCGACTTTCAACTGACGAATCGCGACTTTCTTGTCGCCGTCCAGGGCGTAGACAAACGTGCCGTTGGTGCCGAACTGAATCGCTGCCGAAGGTGCGAGCACCACGTCTTTTAGGGTGTCGGCCAGCAGGTGGACGTTGACGAACTGATTGGGGAACAGCGCCTGATCGCGGTTCTCGTAGCGCGCCTTGAATTTCAGGGTACCGGTGGTGACGTCGATCTGGTTGTCCAGGCTCTGCAAGACGCCGGTGGCCTGCAACTTGGTGTCGCCACGGTCCCAGGCTTCGGCGGGCAGTTTGGCGCCGGTGCGATAACGGGCCAACACGATCTCCAGGCTGTTTTCCGGCAAGGTGAAGGCAACGCTGATCGGTTGGGTCTGGGTGATGATCACCAGCGCGGTGGTGTCGTTGGCTGCCACCAGGTTGCCGACATCCAGCTGACGCAAGCCCACACGCCCGGCAATCGGGGCGCGGATCTTGGTGAATTCCAGATTGAGCTTGGCGTCGTTGACCGCCGCCTGATTGGTTTTGACCGTGCCCTGATACTGGCCCACCAGCGCTACGGCGGTGTCCAGGGTCTGCTTGGCGATACTGTCTTCGCGATACAGGCCACGATAGCGTTCCACATCGACCTGGGCGTTTTTCAGTTGTGCCTGGTTCTGCAGCAACGTGCCTTCGGCCTGAAGCAAGGCGTTCTGGTAAGGACGCGGGTCGATTTCAGCCAGCAGATCGCCCGCCTTGACCATCTGCCCTTCCTCGAAGGAGATCTTCATCAGCTCACCACCGACGCGGCTGCGCACATTAATGGTGTTCAGCGCCGTCACGGTGCCCAGCGCCTTGTAGTACAGCGGGAAGTCGCCCTTGACCGCTGGCGCGACACGCACCGGAACGGGCCCGGTCGCCCCGCCGAAACCGGGACGCATCCCCCCCGACCTGCCGGTGTGCCCGGCAACGGCTTTTTGCCCTGCGCCCTCTTTTTGGGCAGTGCCGGCAGGCCAGAATTTCCAGCACAGGCCAGCGATGACCAACAGGACAAGCAGGCCGAACAGCCAGCGACGGGGACTACGGGAAACGGAGGATTGCATGGAATGATCAACCATTGGGCGCGTGGGCTTCTTCTACAGGAGGCTGAACGATAAGCACTGGCGGGCATTAAGCAAAGCGGCTTTACCGGCAATTTACCTTTGGCTTACGTAACAGGAGATTTATCTAAGACACTGAAGCACAAATGAAAACGGCCTGGACAGGGCCAGGCCGTTAACAATTGTAAAACTACTTTTACTTCAGAACGGCGAGTGCTGCTTCGTAGTTCGGTTCTTCAGCGATTTCCTTGACCAGTTCGCTGTGCAGAACGTTGTCGTTTTCGTCCAGAACCACGACGGCGCGGGCGGTCAGGCCTTTGAGCGGACCGTCAGCGATGGCAACGCCGTAGTTCTCGATGAACTCGGCACCGCGCAGGGTCGACAGGTTCTGTACGTTTTCCAGGCCTTCGGCGCCGCAGAAGCGAGCCTGGGCGAACGGCAGATCAGCGGAGATGCACAGCACGACGGTGTTGGCGACATCGTTGGCCTGGGCGTTGAACTTGCGAACCGAAGTCGCGCAGGTCGGGGTATCGACGCTTGGGAAGATGTTCAGCACTTTGCGCTTGCCGGCGAAGCTCGCCAGGGTCACGTCGGACAGATTGCCGGCAACCAGGGAAAAGGCTGGCGCCTTGGAACCGGCTTGTGGCAGTTGGCCGTTGACTTGAACCGGGGAGCCTTTAAGAGTGACTTGAGCCATGAACGGAGTCCTTCTGAACGTTGTTGTAGAGAATTTTGAAGAGGCCGAAGTTAACCACGAAATGGCCCGACGACCTATGCCCAGATACAAATTGTGATGTCTCGTCGCACACATTGGATACAACCCGCCCCTATCACTGCATAGCGAGTTTAGTGTCGAGAAACAAATCTGCTTTTCGGCGATCTTTCGTAGGAAGCGCTGTCGATTCAGGCGACGGCCATTCGACTAGCCTGTGAGTCACTCACATCCAGCGGAGATAAGACCATGCGATTCATGATCATTGTGAAAGCCAGCCAGGATTCCGAGGCCGGTGTGCTGCCCAGCAAAGAACTGATGACCGCAATGGGCAACTACAACGAGGAGCTGGTCAAAGCCGGCATCCTCATCGAATGCGATGGCCTGCAACCCAGCAGCAAAGGCGCCCGCGTGCGTTTCTCGGGTGAAAAGCGCACGGTGATCGACGGCCCGTTCGCCGAAACCAAGGAGCTGATCGCTGGCTACTGGATATGGCAGGTGAAGTCGAAACAGGAGGCGATCGAGTGGGTCAAGCGCTGCCCCAACCCGATGCCAGGCACCGACGCCGAGATCGAGATTCGCCAGGTGTACGAGGCCGAGGATTTCGGGGACGAGTTCACACCGGAGCTGCGGGAGCAGGAAGAACGGCTGCGTGCGCAGGTGAAGAAGCACTGAATAGTCCGATCATAATGGCGAGAGGGCCAAACCCCCTCGCCACATCAGCAGTCCATCGCTCTCAACCTCCTGTTTTAGTACTAACTTTTTTGCTATCTATCTGGTTGATCTGTTCAGGCTCCCCCTTCGACTGGCGAACCCGGCGTCAGCTGCTAGCTTCAACAGAAGTGTCCTACAGGCCTGGCACCCACCTTCTGGATGACTACACACCCAAGCTTTACTGATGACTTTCTGATGCGTGGCACCTTACCCCTCGCTCCCAGCGATTTTATTGGTGTGCCGCAGTTACCGCGCGCCACCGTGCCGATCAGCGCTGGAACTGATCCAAACGGTGGCTACAACACCGGCGATGGCCTACTGCGGTTCGCACTGTTCGCCGGGATTAACGTCACCTTCGGCAAATGAGGACTTTGATATGCACGTTGCAATTCGCGCAGCCGGTTTCAGCCTGATGACGATGTTCGTCAGTTGCGGCGTCGGTGCTCAGGACCTCGATATGCGGATCGGCAAGATCTCGACGGAAGGTGAATCTCCGGCGCATGAATCGATCGCCAGGCTCTACGCCGAGCTGGATTTCCAACAGGCGGTCCAAAGTTATCTGTGGGCGTTGCCGGTGCAATCGCAATGCCCGGTTGTCGTTGATCCAGTCGTTAACGTGATCTTGAACGCACTCGGTCTGTCATCTGTAGCAGCTGTCGAGCAGCGCGAGGCTGCGTTCGGCGACGAAGTCGTCGTAAACCCTGCAAACACGGTTTTCCTGTAAACCGTATCGCGTGACTTCACGACGGCGGACTCCGGACGCAGCCTCGCGCTGCTTGGCAGCTGCTACATAGAAGGTGGAATCACCACGAAGAACCACTCTTCAACGCCAACTCCCGCCGACTATTCGCCCGCATCGCCTTGATCAACGACACCGTCCCCACCAGTAAAATCGCCGCACCAAACAGGAAGTCAATGTTGTACAGCTGAAAGTCCTGCAACGGCCCCACCAGAAACACCCGGATCGCCCCAATACTCACCAGCGTGGCGAGAAAATCGATCCCCGGTTCATCGCGATAGAACACGTGCATCAGCGGCAGGCAAATCACCAGCAGCAACAACAAGACGATCACCTTGAACGAGCCCTTGCGCTCGACGCTGAACGCGCATTCGTTGGCGGCGTAAGGCTTGTAATCCTCGTCGCGAACCAGCGAGTTTTTCTCGTTGATATACTCGACCCGGTTGTACTTCTGAATGGGCGTAAAGGTGTTCGACATCTCCATCACCGTGGTGATGTGACGAAAGCGCAGGTCGATGCGCTCATTGCCCTTGAGGTAATACAGCACCGGTTTGTAGCCGTAGCGGTAGGTATCGAAGGGGAACTCGGTGGCGCGCCCCTGTACGCCAATCGGTCGTGACTCCAGCTCTGCGTAGGCGCTTTTGTTGTCAGAGGCGAGGTTACGGCTCAGGGGTTCGATCCTGACCTGTTCGAGGAAAATCGGCGTGGCGCCGTAGGACCATTGCAGCGGTTCCAGGCGCAGGCGCAGCTCGTTACGGCCCAGGTCGTAGCGGTTGAAAGTCCGCTCGGAAACAATCAACGCGCCGCTGAGCATGAACTCGCCACGCAGGTTGTTGGTGATGCGCAGCGTCAGCTGATCCTTGCCCAGTGACAGCGCATCGGCGGCCGGTGGCGTGCCGCACCAGGCGTAACTGTCGAACGCACCACCCAACTGACCGCCGCGGTTCTCCTGGAACACATAAAAGTAGCCGCCCCACAGGGTCAACATCAGCAGAAACGCGGTTAACCCTAAAATCTTCTTGCCCACACTCAAACCAGACTCCTTTCGGTACGACTTCCTTATGAGGTGCGGACTCTACCAAAGTGCCATCATCGACCCAAGCGAAACCCTCAACGTCGCCTGAACAATGGCCGCGGCTCAATCACCGAACGCCCATACAACACACTCATCCCGGCCAGTCCCTTGAGCGCATCTTCGGCGGACTTGTCCTCACGCACCGCGAAGCTGTCGAACCCGCATTGACGCATGTGGCTGAGTTGATCGCGCAGTACGTCGCCGACCGCGCGTAACTCGCCCGTCCAGCCCAATCGAGTGCGCAGCAAGTAGGCCTGGCTGTAACCGCGACCGTCACGGAAGCTCGGGAAGTCGAGGGCGATCAGCGGCAGGTGTGAAAACCACGGCTTGAGGCTTTCTACTTCATCGTCCGGCCCCAACCACACCCCTTTTTGCGGTGGCCCCTCAAGCCAACGGGCCAACGGCAGAATCACTGCACCCGCCGGCCATTCATCGTTGACATCCCTGACCAGGGTCCATGGATCATCAGCGACAATCCGCGCCACACCCTCCTCCAGCCGCAGCAAATTATTCATGCCGACACCTCCAGCAGCTTCGGATAGACCTGCTCTTTGAACGGTTCCAGACCGATGCGCTGCAAGGTATCGACGAACACTTCCTCGCTCTCGCGGTAATTGACGAACGTGGCGATGATCCGCTCGATCACCCCGGGTACTTCGGCGGCGCTGAAGGACGGGCCGATGACTTTGCCCAATGCGCTGTTCTTGCCCTGGGCACCGCCGAGGGTGATCTGGTACCACTCGCTGCCGTTCTTATCGACCCCCAGAATGCCGATGTTGCCGATGTGGTGGTGGCCGCAGGCGTTCATGCAGCCGGAGATGTTCAGGCTGATGTCGCCCAGATCATGCAGATAGTCGAGGTCTTCGAAGCGTGCCTGAATGGCTTGTGCGATGGGGATCGACTTGGCATTGGCCAGCGCGCAGAAGTCGCCGCCGGGGCAGGCGATGATGTCGGTGAGCAAACCGATGTTGGCGCAGCCCAGGCCCTGTTCGCAAGCCAGGCACCAGAGCGAGTAGAGATCAGCCTTGGGCACGTCGGGCAACACAATGTTCTGTTCATGAGCGATGCGAATTTCGCCAAAACCGAACTGCTCGGACCAGTTGGCAACGGCCTCCATTTGCTCGGCCGTGATATCACCCGGCGGTGAGGCAATGCCCGGTTTGGTCGACAGCACCACGCTGGCGTAACCCGGCACCTTGTGTGGCTGAACGTTGCGCGACACCCAGCGGGCGAAAGCCGGGGTTTCGGACAGGCGTGTGCCGAAATCGAGGTCGGCGTCCGCCAGAGCGCGGTAATCCGGCGGCACAAAGGCGCTGGCCACGCGCTCATACTCGACGTCGGTCAACTGCGCCGGGCCGTCCTTGAGGTACTGCCACTCCTCCTCCACTTCCCGGGCAAAGGCTTCGATGCCCAGCGCCTTGACCAGAATCTTGATCCGCGCCTTGTACTTGTTGTCGCGCCGACCGTGGCGGTTGTAGACCCGCAGCACCGCCTCGACGTAGGACAGCAAGTGCTGCCACGGCAACCCTTCGCGGATCTGTAAACCAAGGATCGGCGTGCGCCCCAACCCGCCGCCAACGATGACCCGCAGCAGCATTTGCCCGTTGGTACCCGGGTAAAGATAGAGGCCGATGTCGTGCATCATGATCGCCGCCCGGTCCTGTTCCGCCGAGCAGATGGCGATCTTGAACTTGCGCGGCAGGAACAGGAATTCCGGGTTGATGGTCGACCACTGCCGCAGGATTTCCGCCAGCGGCCGCGGGTCGATCATTTCGTCCGCCGCCACCCCGGCAAAGGCTTCGGTGGTGATGTTGCGCACGCAGTTGCCGGAGGTCTGGATCGCGTGCATTTCCACCTGTGCCAGACGTTCGAGGATGTCCGGCACCTGGGCCAGTTCGATCCAGTTGAACTGCATGTTCTGCCGGGTGGTGAAGTGGCCATAGCCGCGATCGTAATCCCGGGCGATGCTCGCCAGCGTACGCATTTGCGGCGCGCTTAATGTGCCGTAAGGAATCGCCACTCGCAGCATGTAGGCGTGCTTTTGCATGTACAGGCCGTTTTGCAAACGCAGCGGCAGGAATTCTTCTTCGCTCAACTCATCCGCCATGAAGCGTTCGACCTGATCGCGAAACTGCGCGACCCGCTCAAAGACCAGGGCCCGGTCATAGTCATCGTACTGATACATGTGGCTACCTCATCAGGATTGATCGCACGCTCTGCCCCGTAGCAGCTGTCGAGCACCGCGAGGCAGCGTTCGGCTGCGCAGCAGTCGTAAATCCTGTGCCCACGGTTTACCTGACAGACCGAGTCACCTGGTTTGACGACTGCTTCGCAGCCGAACGCAGCCTCGCGGTGCTCGACAGCTGCTACGGGTTTGGCGGTGCTTGTGGTAACGACTATGGACCTGCGGCGCAGTACGTTACAGATTCACCTGAATGCTAAAAAACCGTATCAGACTGCGGCTGATCACCGCAGACATGCGCTTTATCTGATCCGCATAAACTCGGTTTTTCTGAGTCTGTTTTGTTTCCGGCAGGGTTTCTACAGTGGACGGCATGCCAGTCCGGGTGGCCTGGCAAGACTTTGCAACCGTGGAAGCATTGACCATGAGCACAGCAACAATCGGACAGGCCTATAACTACAAGGTCGTCCGCCAATTCGTCGTGGCAACCGTGGTTTGGGGTGTCGTGGGGATGGCGATGGGGGTGTGGATCGCCTCGCAACTGGTGTGGCCGCAGATGAACCTCGACCTGCCATGGACCACCTTCGGCCGCTTGCGCCCGCTGCACACCAGCCTGGTGATTTTCGGCTTTGCCGGCAGCGCGCAATTCGCCGCCAGTTACTACGCGGTGCAGCGTACCTGCCAGGTGCGGCTGTTTTCGGACAAGCTCGCGGCATTTACCTTTTGGGGTTGGCAGTCGGTGATCGTGGTGATGCTGATCACCCTGCCGCTGGGCTACACCACCACCAAGGAATACGCCGAGATCGAGTTCTCCGGCGCGGTGTGGATGACGGTGGTCTGGGTCGCTTATGCCATCGTGTTTTTCACCACCGTGGTGCAGCGCAAGACCAAACACATTTACGTCGGCAACTGGTTCTTCGGCGCGTTCATCGTGGTGATCGCGATGCTGCACGTGGTCAATCACCTGGCCATTCCGGTGGACTGGTTCAAGTCTTATCCGGTGTATTCCGGGGCGACCGACGCCATGGTGCAGTGGTGGTACGGGCACAACGCGGTGGGTTTCTTCCTGACCACCGGGTTCCTGGGGATGATGTATTACTTCGTGCCGAAACAGGTCGGGCGGCCGGTGTATTCCTATCGGTTGTCGATCGTGCATTTCTGGGCGCTGATCACCCTGTACATCTGGGCCGGCCCGCACCACTTGCACTACACCGCACTACCGGACTGGGCGCAGTCGCTGGGCATGGCGATGTCGCTGATCCTGCTGGCGCCGAGCTGGGGCGGAATGATCAACGGCATGATGACGCTGTCAGGGGCCTGGCATAAATTGCGCACCGACCCGATCCTGCGTTTTTTGGTGTTGTCCCTGGCCTTCTACGGGATGTCGACCTTCGAAGGGCCGATGATGGCGATCAAGACGGTCAACGCCCTCTCCCACTACACCGACTGGACCATCGGCCACGTCCACGCCGGCGCTCTGGGTTGGGTGGCAATGATCACCTTCGGCTCGCTGTACCACATGATCCCGAAAGTCTTCGGCCGCGAGCAGATGTACAGCACGCCGCTGATCAACCTGCACTTCTGGCTGGCGACCATCGGCACGGTGCTGTACATCGCCTCGATGTGGGTCAACGGCATCACCCAGGGCCTGATGTGGCGCGCGATCAACGACGACGGCACGCTGACCTACTCCTTCGTCGAAGCCTTGCAGGCCAGCCATCCAGGGTTCGTGGTGCGCTTCGCCGGTGGGGTGTTCTTCCTCAGCGGCATGTTGCTCATGGCTTACAACGTCTGGCGCACGGTGCGGGTTTCGGACGTCGAAATGGCCCACCGCGACGCGCAGATTGCCTGAGGCAAGGGGCTTGAGATGATTGAGGTCGTGCTGAATGTGTTGGGCGTGGTGGGGCTTTGGCTGGCGGTTGAATACTGCCTGAAACACCAGACGACAGAGAGTCTGGATGAAGCCAGTTTGATTCCGTTTGCCGATGACCCGGAGGTGGCGCGGCGGGTGGAGTTGGCGACGGGTAAGAGTGTGAAGGCGGTGGCGCCGGAAGAAGTGAAACCGGGGTGGGGCAACCTGGAAATCTGACGCCACACTGATCGTTCCCACGCTCTGCGTGGGAACGATCATTAAGCTCAGCTGCGTTCGCGGGGAATCAGACTCTGCAACTGCTGCGCCAAAAAGTTCGCATCGAACGCAAAGGTATCCGGATCTTTCAACCCATTGGTCTTGCGCCATTGCCAACTACTGGACGGCGGCAGGCACACCAGCGAAATGCTGCCATAGCGCGCGGCCGTCAGGCCCATCACGGCCAGTGAAATCTGACCACCGGCACCCATCACATCCGGCACAAACTCCACTGGTTTACCGGCGATCACAATGGACAGCTTCTCGGTCTTGAAGGTCGACGTTTCGACCGGAACGCTCGGCCCCGAGGCGACATAGGCCTCGCGGCTCACCTCCAGCAGATTCGGCGCCTGGACCGGTTCCAGCCATTGCTGGATCTGATCAAACAGCTCACCAATTCGCGTCGCCCAAACGGCCGATTGCGACTCGAACAGTTGCTTCTTGTGCGCTTCGCTTTCTGCGTAATGGCGAAGCATCTCACCCAGTTGCTGTACGTCGTCCATTGCGGTGTTCCTTTGTTGAAGCAGTGCTGCGGACTTTGAGCATGGCAGATGCGCGCTGCCGGCGTACGACTAAAAGCGTGAACGGTATTGGCTGGGGGTCATGGCCAGGTATTTGCGAAAGGCACTGCCCATGTGGGACTGATGGGCGAAGCCGGCGTCCAGGGCGATGTCGGCCAGGGACAGATCGGTGTGTTCGATCATCCGGCGTGCCGCCTGAAGCCGCACTTCAACGAGGTAAGCGTGAGGTGTCAGGCCGATGGTCCGGGTGAAGTCGCGCAGAAAGCGCAGCTCGTTTTGCCCGTAGGTGGCGGCCAATTGTTGCAGCGTCAGGGGCTCGTGGAACTGCTCGGCGATCTGATCAAGCACTTGGGTGAAAACCCTGGGCGTGGCACGTTGCGCGGTATTGGCCTTCGGCTCCATCAAACCAACGAATTCAACCGCCCTTTGCTCAAGCGCCAGCCTGTCCGGTTGCGGAGCGAGCAACAGACGCCGCAGTTCCCGGCCCAGCATCAGTGCGCGGCGATTACCTGAAGACTGCACACGATGGTCAACCGCGGGTAAATGCTGATGGGCCAACGGCTCGTCCAGACGCATCAGCAGGTATTCGCCACCGCTGGCCGATTCGGAAAACACTTCCACGCCGACCGGGGTGTAAGCCAGCACCCCAGGCAAAGTGTCGAAATCCACCCGGTGATCCGAATCGATGGCGTGCACGCCCTGTTGACGTTCCAGTGTCACCCCAAGGGTTTGCCACTGCACAGGATCACGCGCGCTGTAAGCCGCCCGGGGCAAAAGCTGCAAGCAGAGTCTGCCGCCCAGCAGCTCCTGGCTCAGCACCGTTGGCATGTGAAATTTCCTGATAGATCGCTATGAAGAGCCACGGGTACTCTCAAATAAGGGCATGCTCGAACAAAGGGTTGCCATCAACAGGAGCACGACATGCGCACCATCGGCCTTATCGGCGGCATGAGCTGGGAGTCCAGCGCCGAGTACTACCGTCTCATCAACCAGCAAGTGCGCGACCGGCTCGGGCCGTTGCGTTCGGCGAAATTGCTAATGTACAGCGTCGACTTTGGCCCTGTCGAACAGGCCCAGCACGCCGGGCGCTGGGACGATGCCGCGGCGATTCTGGTGGACGCGGCGCAACGGCTGCAGGCGGGTGGTGCCGATTGCGTGGTGCTGTGCACCAACACCATGCACAAAGTGGCCGGGCAGATTCAGGCAGCGATCAGCATTCCGTTCCTGCACATCGCCGACCCGGCGGGTCAGGCTGCCGTCGAGGCTGGCGCGCTGAAGATTGGATTGCTCGGTACAGCGTTCACCATGGAGCAGGACTTCCTCAAGGAGCGCCTGACTTCAATGGGGTTGACCGTACTGGTGCCGGAGGCCGATGAACGTCAGGCCGTCCACCGGATCATCTATGACGAGTTGTGCGTCGGGGTGATCAGCGAGGCGTCACGCAAGGTCTATCAGCAGGTCATCGAATCGCTGACCCGACGCGGCGCCCAGGCAATCATCCTCGGCTGCACGGAAATCGGCCTGCTGATCAAACCCGAGCACAGCGCCCTGCCCTTGCTCGACACCACCGAACTGCATGCTCAAGCGGCGGTGGCGTTCGCGTTGGGCGAGTGACTCAACCGGCCTTGGGTGTGCGACGCAGGCGCGCCATGCTCAAGGCATCCACCAGCACGCCATCACGCACGGCGTAGTCGCGAAACAACCCTTCGGTGTCGAAGCCGAACTTGCGGTAGAGCCCGATGGCGGCTTCGTTGTCGGCATAGACCGAAAGCTCGACCCGTTGCAGGTTCATCCAGTTGTCGGCGATGTCCAGCGCCGCCGCCAACAGCTTCGAGCCGACGCCCTTGCCCTGCCAAGCCACCGCGACGCCCATGCCGAGATTGCCGGCATGGCTGCGGCGTATCCGCGAAAACTGCTCCAGGCCAATATTGCCGATGACCGTCCCTTGATGCAGCGCCACCAGCTGCACCACACGCTCGTTGTCGGGCGCCAGGCGCTTGCGCCAGACTTCCGCGGACTGAAACGGCATTTGCAACACCTGACGGGTAATGGCCGGGTCGTTGTAGAGCGCGGTAATGCCGTCGATGTGGGATTCGTTGAAACGTTCGAAGGAAATGACAGCGTCAGTGGCGGGCATGGGTGATTCATCCTTGATACAGACATGGCCGCCCACTCTATACCGCCGCAGGTTGTTCGAACCACTCCCGCCGCTCTTCGAAGGTGTTCTGGATCAGCTCGACGATCATCTGCACCTGCGCTGAACCCTCGGACTCGGCATTGACCGCCATCCACACCTGGCGCTGCATCGGTTGACTGAACAGCCCCGGCAATTCAATCAGGCCGCGGTCGAAGCGGCTGATGTAGCCGGGCAGCAGGCCAATGCAGGCGCTGCAACGGATCATCTCCAGCATCAGCTCATAGGAATGCAACTGCACCACTCCGGCCAGGCGCTGGTCCACGAGGGTATTCCACGGCCGAAAACAGTCGACCTGACGGTCATGCTGCCATTGCACCAGCAGGATATCCGCCAGGTCATCGAGGCTGTCAGGGCGGGACGCGACCCGTGAATACCGTTTGGCAATGTGGGGCAGATAGTCGAGCCGCGCCAGACGCCGGGGCTCGCTGACAGCAAAACTCGGGCCGAGCAGCGGTGAATCGGTGCCGGCCAGCCACAGCACCACATCGGCACTGACCGCTTGCAGGGACAGTTCACTGTCGAGGGTAATGATGTCCAGGCGCACGCTGGCGTTGCGCCGCAACAAGGCAACCAGATCGCGACTGAGAATGTCATGCAGGATCGATTCGGCGACGGCCAGGCGAATCAACGGCTGCTCGATCACCGGCAAGTCGCGCTCGTGGGCCAGAGCAATCAACTGCGATTGCAGCTGCAATCCGTCACGACTGAGGGCAACGCCATTCTCTGAGTGGCTGAACAGCGAACACTGCAGTTGCGCTTCAAGTTGTGCCAATTGTTTGCGCAGTTGAGTGGCCTTGATGTTGAGACTGCGGGCCGCCTGCATGAAACAGCCGCAACGGGCACTGACCCGAAAAGACTGCGCCAGTACCGGATCAATCCCTGCCGCCAGTGTGCGCCAGGATGAAGTATTTTCTACGGGCGAGCGGTACTCGGCAGCTTGCTGACGATCTGTGGTTTCCATAAATGGCATCGCTGACTCCCTGTCGATCTGTCCTTGAAAGCCTCATCCTGCGCAGGGTTTATGAACCTGATGTGACATTCGGGGCGTAAAATCGATTCAGCCGCCAGGGGTCTGCCGAAAACTCACCGCCAGGCGATTCCAGCTGTTGATCGTGGTGACGGCGATGGTCAGGTCGACCATCTCGCCTTCGTTGAACTGCTCCCGGGCCTGCGCGTAGACCTCGTCCGGCACATGGTTTTCAGAGAGCAAGGTGACGGCTTCGGTCCAGGCCAGCGCCGCGCGTTCTCGCGCATTGAAGAAGCCGCTGTCGCGCCAGACCACGATTGAATACAACCGACGGTCAGTCTCGCCGAGTCGCCGGGCATCCACCGAGTGCATGTCGGTGCAGAAGGCGCAGCCATTGAGTTGCGAGGCACGGATTTTGATCAAATGCAGCAAGGCCGGCTCGATGCTGAGGTTGCTGGTCAAGGCCTCCATGGCAATCATTGCTTTCATCGCTTTGGGCGACGCGCTGTAGTAATCCAGGCGGGCGTTCATGGAGTGACCTCGTGGATCGAATGTGTGCCCCCCAAGGTAGGCGTTGATACGCCGGCGTTACAGATCCAATTCTACGAAATACCCGTGGACCACTCAGGCACCAGACCAATCGGAGGTTTTTCGCCCACGCAACTTTTGCGCAGGCGCTCATGCGGGTAATCTGGCCCGACGCACACGCGCCTCAATCGCCCCAGGAGCCTCGCCGGTATGGAACTTCACGTTGTCATCAACGGCCGCAAGGACCTGGCAGGCCAGTTGTACAGCCAACTGCGCAGCGCGATCGAATCCGGGCGTCTGGCAGCCGGGACGCAGCTACCGCCCAGTCGTTTGCTGGCAGAACAACTGGGCATTTCGCGCAAGACCATTTCCGACACCTACACGCAACTGACCTACGAAAACTTCCTCACCGGGGTCATCGGCAAAGGCACCTACGTCAACGCCCGACCGGCGAAAATCACCCGTAAACAGAGCCATTCGGAGCTGGCCAGTGCCGAGGTCATCGAGTCCTGGCGCAACCTGCCGGTGTTCCTGCGCCATCCGACGCTGGAAGGCTCGTTGCGCTACGACTTCATCGGCGGCGCCACCAGCAAGGGCCAGTTTCCCCAGGATGACTGGCGGCGCTGCACCGCTCACGCCTTGCGCCAGATCGCCGCTTCCAAGGGTTTCTACAGCCTGCCCGAAGGCCTGCCGGCGCTGCGCAATGCGATCGCCCGGCACATCGCGTTTTCTCGCGGGGTCAATTGCCAGGACGAAGACGTGGTGGTGTGCAACGGCGCGCAACAGGCACTGGACCTGATCTCCCGGGTGCTCACGCGCCCCGGCAGCCTTGTCGCCATGGAAGACCCCGGCTATCCGCCCGCACGCCTGTTGTTCGGTACCCATGGCGCCACGGTGATCGGCGTCCCGGTGGATGCCGAAGGCATTCAGGTGGACAAGATCCCCCTTGGCACCCGACTGATTTACGTCACCCCCTCTCACCAGTTCCCGCTCGGCATGCCAATGAGCCAGGCGCGCCGGGTGGCGCTGCTGGAGCGGGCCCATGAGTTGGGCGCGATCATCATCGAGGACGATTACGACAGCGAATTCCGCTACGAAGGCCGGCCTACCGACTCGCTGCAAAGCATGGACGAACGCGGCATCGTCGCCTACGTCGGAACCTTTTCAAAAACCCTGCTGCCGGAGCTGCGGCTGGGTTATGCGATCCTGCCGCCGGCAATACTCGAAGCGGTCATTCGCGCCAAGCAGCTCACCGACCTGCACACGTCTACCCTGCCCCAATGGGCGCTGGCCAAGTTCATCGCCGAAGGCTGTCTGCTCAAGCACATTCGACGCTGCCATACGATCTATGCCGGGCGTCGTGAGCGGATCCTCGAGCGCATGGCCGGCGACCTTTCACCGTGGCTCGAGGCGGTCCCGACCACCGCCGGGTTCCACATGGCGGTTATGTGCAAAGTGCCTATCGATATTCCATTAGTGATCGAACTGGCTAAAAAGGTCGAAGTCGGGGTGTATCCCATCGACAGCTTTTTCTATCAGCAAGCGCCGCAGTCCGGGCTTTTCCTCGGTTTTGGCGCCATCGAAACCCTCGACATCGACATCGCCCTGGACCGTCTGCGGGACATTTTGCAGCAGGTCGCCTGATGGATTGGTCTGCGTTTTTATCCCACGATTGGCTATTGGTGGTCCGGAGATGCGGGCCTATCCTGCATAAGCGTTATCTCTCAATGAGCAGGATTCGTCCGGCCTGATTCAGGAGTGTGAGCAATGTCCAACGAAGTGATCAATACCGTTAAGGTGCAGGCCGCCGCCGGCCGCTCGGACGAATTGGGCAAGCAACTGCAAAAAATTGTCGACACCCTGCGCGAACTGCCGGGCTGCGATTCCTATATGGTCGACCGCTGCCCCGAGGACGACAACCGCTGGACGGTCAGCGCCCGCTGGCAATCGGAAGCGGCCATGCAAATGCATTTCAACTGCCCTGAAGTACAAGGCTTTATCGGCCTGATCGACAGCCGTCTGGCCAACAGCGTCGACTTCAACAGCTTTCCTATCGTTTAGAAAATTAGGTCGCCGCCTTCGGCTACTCCTACAGGGCAATGGGTACCCCTGCAGAAGTAGCTGGAGGCGGCGATCTTGTTTTTTCAACGCGCATGATTGGTCCCCTCGCCTTCACGAAAATTGGCTGTTTGTTTGGCCTTGGCCGAGACTTACTGTGGTCCCTGACGACTAACCAAGCAGGTGATACCCATGAAAGCCTTCCGCTACTGTGCTGCCCCCCTCGCCGCCCTCGCCCTGACCGTCTCCGCCGCGGCATTCGCCCACGAATCCGCGCCTTCGGAAAAGGTCACCGTGTTGCAGGACCAAATGTTGAAAAACGTGCCCAATAAAAAGGCGCTGATGATCGAGGTCGACTATCTGCCCGGCCAATCGTCCATCGCCCACAAGCACGAGGGGACGGCCATGGCTTACGTCATTTCGGGAGAAATCATTTCCCAGGTCAAAGGCGAAAAGGCGATCACCTACAAGGCTGGTGAATATTGGTACGAGCCGGCGGGGTCGGAGCATCTGGTCTCGAAAAATGCCAGCACCACCAACCCCGCCAAACTGTTGGTGTTTATGGTGTTAGCGCCAGAAGAAAAAATATTGATCCCTTTGGAAAACTGATAGCTATTGCGCCAGCCATAAATAAACAGGCTCGAATTAAGCATTCGGGCCTTTTTATTTCCCGGCGTCATTAACCGGGGCCTTTTAAACCAATCAAAACTAGTCGTCACCTGACAAGTGCGGTGATTGGCCATTTCATTCAGTGACGACAGGTTTAGTCTGGAATCTCCGCCGACTGTGTCCGGCCTATTAACTTTCCGACTCAAGTTGTTTCACGGGAGAAACACCATGAAACTTGCACTTGTCAGCACCTTGACGATAACGGTTCTTTTAACAGGCTGTTCAATACCCACTGCACCGAAGGCTGTTTCTTCGCTCGACGGCATTTTCACCGAGCCGGTCGGCCGCAGCAGCGCCACGCATGTCACCAATGGCAGCAACGTTTCCCTGGGCATCGTCTACAGCCGCAACACTCAGACCAACCGCGCCTACCTTCAGGATTACCAAGCCAACGCCGGCACCGGTTTCGGCCAGACCCTGCTGGTGCAGTCGATCCACGATGCCTACGTTGCCACCTCCAAACCGGACCTTGCGGTGGACTGGGTCAAAGCCTCTTTGCAACGTCAGTTTGGCTCGGTGACGGTGTATCCGGATATGCAAAGCCTCAGGGCCGCAAAACCCGACGTGGTCGCCGTCGTCGACACGCGCAGTCAATTGATGACATCGCGCAGTTCGGATATCAGCGCGAATGTCAGCGCAGCGTTCTACGATACCAACTTCAACTATATCGGCATTGCGCAAGGGCATGACGCTAAGGAACTGAGTCCGGTATGGGCGGACTATAAACGCAGCGAAGAGATAGTTGCCGATATAAACGAACAACAGAATGTGCAAGTTCGGGCCTTGCAGAAGTTTGACCAGTCGCTCAGTAATTTATTGACCAGACCGACAGATAAAGTGTCGATGATCGATAACACTACAGGCATAAAGTTGCACTAAAGATCGTTCCCACGCTCTGCGTGGGAATGCATCCCGTGACGCTCCGCGTCACAGCCTCAACAGCGGACGCAGAACGTCCATAGCGGCATTCCCACGCAGAGCGTGGGAACGATCAGACAAAAAAAAGCCCCGCAACTCTCATTGCAGGGCTTCTTCATTCAGCGCCTGATCAGGCAGCCGGCTCCAACTCAGCGCTGGCAGTGACAGCAGCAGTAGTAGGCACTACCGCTTGACCGCTCAACGCCAGATCCAGCAACTCACGGTTGGCCACCGCATACATGGCGTAATCAGTGCCGCTGGCGGCACGGATTTCTACCAGCATGGCGCGCCAGCGTTCGATCATGCCTTCGTGCTCTTCCATCCACAGTTCCAGACGGGTTTCCACGTCCTGGGTACCGTTGCCTTGTTGCAGGACCGAGATGGTGATCGCACGTTGTTGCCAGTCGACGTCATCGCGGAACGCTTCACGGGCCAGGGCCTGCCAGTTGTTTTCAACCGGCAGAGCGCTGATCTGTTGCAGGTACCAGGTGATGTCCAGCGCGCTGCCGACAGCGAAGTAAGCCTTCGCCACGTCTGCAGGGTTCTGGCCAGTCACGTCGGAGGCCTCGATGATCGGCAGCAGGGTGTACAGGTGCGAAGTGCCAGCCACCATGCGTGCGAGCAACTCCGGCACACCGGCTTCGACATACGCCTCATAGCGAGCCTGCCAGTTTTCGTGGATCTCGCCACTCAGCAGTTCGTCGAGCTTGAGACCCAACTCTTTCAGATGCGGACCGAAGTGCGCGACGTCACGGGCAGCGTTCTGTTCGTTGCGACGGGCACGCAGGAACCAGCGCGTAGCGCGACGGCCCAGACGCATCAGCTCGTCCATCAGCTCCAGTTGCACGTCAGCGGAAACCTGGTAGTCCAGGGCTTCGATCTGCCGGAACCAGTGCGGGAGGTGGAAGATGTCACGCACGATCACGTAAGCACCGGCCACGTTCGCCGGGCTCATGCCGGTCGACTCTTTCAGTCGTTGAACGAAGGTAATGCCCATGTGGTTGACCAGATCGTTGGCGATCTGGGTGCTGACGATTTCGCGCTTCAGACGGTGACGGCGCATGGCGTCGGAGAACTTGCTCACCAGGGTCGGCGGGAAAGCGGTTTCCATGTCGCGCGTCAGGTAATCGTCGTCCGGCACCTGAGAATTGAGCAGCGCTTCCTTGAGGTCGATCTTGCTGTAGGAGATCAGCACCGACAGCTCTGCACGGGTCAGGCCATGGCCTTCCGCGAGGCGCTCGTTGATCGCTTCTTCAGACGGCAGGAACTCGATGGCGCGATCCAGCTTGCCGCGGCCTTCCAGGTCGTTCATCAGACGCTTGTATTCGGCAATCCGCACGAAGGCACGGCGTGCCGCCAGGGACAGGGCCTGAGTCTGCTTGTAGTTGTTGCCGAGCACCAGGTTGCCGACTTCGTCGGTCATGCTCGCCAGCAACTGGTTACGTTGCTTGTCGGTCATGTCACCGGCATGAACCACTTCGTTCAGCAGGATCTTGATGTTTACTTCGTGGTCGGAGCAGTCCACACCACCTGCGTTGTCGATGAAGTCGGTGTTGGAACCGCCGCCATTGAGGCCGAATTCGACACGACCCAGCTGGGTCATACCGAGGTTACCGCCCTCGCCCACGACTTTGCAGCGCAGTTCGTTGCCGTTCACGCGCAGTGCATCGTTGGCCTTGTCGCCGACATCGGCGTGGCTTTCGCTGCTGGCTTTGACGTAGGTACCGATACCGCCGTTCCACAACAGATCCACCGGTGCCTTGAGCAAGGCATTCAGCAGTTCGGTCGGGGTCAGCTTGTCAGCCTGAATGTCGAAGCGCTCTTTCATCTGCGGGGAAATCGCGATGCTTTTCGCGCTACGGGAGAAGATCCCGCCGCCTTCGGACATGATGCTGGTGTCGTAATCCGACCAGGCCGAACGCGGCAGGTCGAACAGGCGCTGACGCTCGGCGAAGCTGTTGGCCGGCTCCGGGTTCGGGTCGATGAAGATGTGCAGGTGGTTGAACGCTGCGACCAGTTGCAGCTTGTCGGACATCAACAAGCCGTTACCGAACACGTCACCGGCCATGTCGCCGACGCCGACCACCGTGATGTTGTCTTCCTGAACATTGATGCCGCGTTCGCGGAAGTGACGTTGAACGCCAACCCACGCGCCCTTGGCGGTGATGCCCATTTTCTTGTGGTCGTAACCGGCCGAGCCGCCCGATGCGAACGCATCGCCGAGCCAGAAGCCGTAGTCGATGGCGATGCCGTTGGCGATGTCGGAGAAGGTTGCAGTGCCCTTGTCCGCTGCCACCACCAGGTACGGGTCATCGTCGTCATGACGCACGACGTTGGCCGGCGGTACCAGCGCGCCGTCTTTCAGGTTGTCGGTGATGTCCAACAGGCCCGAGATGAAGATGCGGTAGCAGGCGATGCCCTCGGCCGCGATCTCGTCTCGACCGCCACCCAGTGGCAGGCGACGCGGCAGGAAGCCGCCCTTCGCGCCAACCGGCACGATGACCGAGTTCTTCACTTGCTGGGCTTTTACCAGGCCCAGGACTTCGGTGCGGTAGTCTTCTTCACGGTCGGACCAGCGCAGACCACCGCGAGCAACGTTGCCGAAGCGCAGGTGCACGCCTTCGACGCGTGGCGAGTAAACGAAGATTTCGAACTTCGGTACTGGCTTCGGCAGCTCTGGAATCTGGTGCGGGTTGAACTTGAAGCTGAAGTAGGACTTGTTCTGACCGTGCGCGTCGGTCTGGTAGAAGTTGGTCCGCAGGGTGGCCTTGATCAGGTCCAGGTAGCGACGCAGGATACGGTCTTCGTTCAACACCTGGACGTCGTCCAGTGCGCTCAGAATCGCGTGTTCCAGGCGTTGCTGCTTGTCTTCCAGATCGTCAGTACCGAGCTTGCGGGCCAGGTAGAAACGGGTCTTGAACAACCGGGTCAACTCGCGAGCGATGTCGGTGTGGTTGTTCAGGGTGCTGGCGATGTAACCCAGGTCGAAGCCCAGACGGATCTGCTTCATGTAGCGGGCGTAGGCACGCAGCAGCGCAACATCGCGCCATGGCAGGCCGGCGGTCAGCACCAGGCGGTTGAACGCATCGTTCTCGGCATCGCCGCGCACGATGTGGACGAACGCGTCCTGCAAGGTGTCGTTGAGCTGCTGGATGTCGAGTTCCAGGCCTTCAGCGGCAGTGAACGCGAAGTCGTGAATCCAGAACTCGCGGCCATTGTTGTGACGCAGGCGATACGGGAATTCACCCAGCACACGCAGGCCAAGGTTTTCCAGGATCGGCAACACGTCGGACAACGCCAGCGGGGTATCGGCGTGATACAGCTTGCAGTGCAGCTCGCGCTGACCGGAGACCTGACCCAGTGGCTGATAGAAGCTCATCACCAACGGATTGGATTCTTTCAGGCTCAGCAGGTGCTGCATGTCGACCACAGCCGAATGCGCGGCGAAACGCTCGCGGTAACCGGCCGGGAAGCCTTTCGGGAAGTCGGCCAGCACGTTGGTGCCGTGGGCTTCGCCGAAGGTTTCGACGGTCAGGGCCGAGTAGTCGTCCTGCCAGCTGCGGCAAGCCTGGATCACTTCGTTTTCCAGCTGTTGCGGGTCGATGTCCAGACGGTTTTTCGGATCGACGCGCAGAATCAGTTGCACGCGGGCCAGCACGGACTCGGAGAAGAAGGTCCAGAACTCGCAGTCCGAGGCTTTCAGGCGATCCATCAGCACTTGCTGGATCTTCTGACGCACTTCGGTGGAGTAGATGTCGCGCGGCACGTAGGCCAGGCAGTAGCAGAAGCGGCCGTACGGGTCTTTACGCAGGAACACGCGAATCTTGTTGCGTTCCTGGATCTGCACGATCGACATCACAGTGGTAAACAGCTCGTCGACCGGGGTCTGGAACAGATCGTCGCGCGGCAGCACTTCGACCACCTGCGCCAGTTCCTTGCCCAAGTGAGCCTTGGCCTGGAACCCGGAACGGCGTTCGATTTCTTCGACCTTGCGACGGATGTACGGGATGACCCGCACGCTCTCGCCATACACCGACGAGGTGTACAGGCCCATGAAACGGCATTCCTTGATGACGTTGCCGTCGGCGTCGATTTCACGGATCGACACGTAATCCGGGTAAGCCGGACGGTGTACACGGCTAGGGTGCGCAGCCTTGGCGAACGACAGCAGGGTCGGTTCGCGCAGGTAGTTCACGGCGTAGTCTTCGATGCGCAGGTCATCGTAGGTCAGGCCGGTGCGCAGCAATTTGGTCAGGCCGAGGAAGGAATCCTGGTCGTAGACGATGTGGCCGCCGTCAGCTTCATCGCGAACCACGAACTCTTCATAGCCCAGGAAGGTGAAGTGGTTGCCCACCAGCCATTCCAGGAAGCTTTTGATTTCGGCTTTTTCTTCCGGATCAGTCTTGAACTGGCTGTTGTCCAGGCCGGTGAGGATCTCCTGGACCTTGGCTTTCATCGGCTCGAAATCGGCGACCGCAACGCGGACTTCACCGAGAACCTGTTCCAGTTCCTTGCTCAGGACATTCAGTTCGGCCGCGTTGGCGCAACGGTCGATTTCCAGGTACATCAGCGATTCTTGCAGAATGCCTTCGCCCTGGGTGCCCTTCGGCAGGATTTCCAGCAGCTCGCCCTTGCTGCCGCGACGCACGCTCAGCACAGTGGTTTGCAGGGTATGAATGCTGTAGCCGCGACGGTTCAGCTCGGTACGCACCGAGTCCACCAGGAATGGCAGGTCGTGGTGCAGCACTTCGACCGCGGTGTGGGTCGACTGCCAGCCGTGGCGTTCGTAATCGGGGTTGTAGACGCGCACTTGCGGTTGCGCGTGATCGAAGCGCTCAAGCAGGCGCCACGCAGAAAGGGTGCAGCCGGCGAGGTCGGACAACCGACGCTGGGTCAGCTCGTCCAGGGAAATGATGCCGAAAAATTGTTCCGCGAACAGCGCCACTTGTGGCAGTGCCTGTTCACTGATGTGCTGGGCCAGTGCCGCTTGCAGTTGGTGCTGGAAGTCGGCTTTGCTGGCTGCGGTGAAGAACGCCATCTGTGGTACTCCGCTTGGGCTTGTTATTGATGGAAGCGTCGCGTGCAAAACCCCTTTCGGGGCGATCCGTCACCCTGTTCCTGATTCTCGGGCAGAGGAAACAGGATGACAGGTGGGTGAAGCTGGACAAGACACTCAGGTCACATTCACCTTCCATGAATGGGCATCTGCAAAAACGACTGGGCAAGGTGCAGCGCAATGCCTTTACAGGTGCTCATCCGTTGCGCAGCTTAACCAGTGCGGCAAGCCCCGTGCTTGCAGCGCTGCGACATATTCGGTCATCGGTACGCAGCTTGCGCCTTGTGCATCGAACAACACTAGCAGTCGCACGGCAAAACGGGGGGTTTAAGCCCGGTTTTGCGGCACATCCGTACCAGAAATGACCAGTAACACCCCGGATGTTCACGACACATCCTCTGACACTCAGGCGAGCAGAAATTCCCGTCTGCTGGCAGAATTGCCCTTTGTTTGTCTTCACAACGCTCGTCGAGCCAGGAATTTCCCATGCAAATGACCACCGCCCTCTTGATCGTCAACCCGTGCGACGACGAAGAAGACAACATGGCCATGCTCTGCTGCCACAGCGATCAGGGCGATATGTTCCTGATGACCCGCTACCCGGACGAGGACGCGCTGGACATCACCCTCGACGGCGAGCCTTCGACGCTGGACGGCGTGAAAGTCACCCTCAGCCCTACCCGCCTGCTGATCGAAATCGCCGCCGCTGACGCCGATGCGCTGAATGGTGATGATTCGCTGGAAATCATTCACAGCACTGATACGGCGGATTTGGCTGAAGTGGAAGAAACGTTGCAAAACATTCTGAAGGGTACTGGCACCTATATCAGCCAACTCGCCTGATTAGGCCGCTAAAAGATCGCAGGCTTCGCCAGCTCCTACATTGACCGGGTTTGGCGCAATTGCTACGGATGACACCGATCCTGTAGGAGCTGGCGCAGCCTGCGATCCTTTGATCCTCGCGCGGCTGCGCACATTTGCACAAAATGCCGTTAGTCGCCGCCCCCCGCGATAGATTAAAGTAACGCCCCCAGCCCTGGCGTTATTCGAACGTCTTCGGTCACCCTTTCCAGGAACAGTCATCGATGGAACATCGTGAAGCGCTGCTCGCGCTGCGAACCTTTCTTTCAACGCAGATTCTCGGCCAGGAAAAACTCATCGAGCGCTTGCTCATCGCCTTGCTTGCCGACGGCCACATGCTGGTCGAGGGCGCTCCGGGCCTGGCCAAGACCAAGGCCATCAAAGAACTTGCCGAAGGCATCGAAGCACAGTTCCATCGCATCCAGTTCACTCCCGACCTGTTGCCCGCCGACATCACCGGTACGGAAATCTATCGCCCGGAAACCGGCAGTTTCGTGTTCCAGCAAGGTCCGATCTTCCACAACCTGGTGCTGGCGGACGAAATCAACCGCGCCCCGGCCAAGGTTCAGTCCGCCCTGCTCGAAGCCATGGGCGAGCGCCAGGTCAGCGTCGGGCGCAGCACGTATGAGCTGTCGCCGCTGTTTTTGGTGATGGCCACGCAAAACCCGATCGAGCAGGAAGGCACCTATCCACTGCCCGAAGCGCAGCTCGACCGCTTCCTGATGCACGTGAAAATCGGCTTCCCGGACGCCGCCGTCGAACGTCGGATCCTGCAACAGGCCCGTGGCGAAGCGCTGAACGGCGAAACCAAGCCTGAGCGCCGGGTCAGCCAGCAGGCGATTTTTGCCGCGCGCAAGGAAATCCTCGGTTTGTACATGGCCGACGCCGTGGAGGAATACCTGGTGCAACTGGTCATGGCCACACGCACCCCGGCCAAGTTCGACCCGGAGATGGCCGAGTGGATCGCCTATGGCGCCAGCCCGCGCGGTTCGATTGCCCTCGACCGCTGCGCCCGGGCCCACGCCTGGCTGGCCGGTCGCGACTTCGTCAGCCCGGAAGACATTCAAGCGGTGCTGTTCGACGTACTGCGCCACCGCATCATTCTTTCCTTTGAAGCCGAAGCCGCGGGCATCGACCAGGACCGGGTGGTCCAGCGGATTCTCGACGTCGTAGCCGTCGCTTGACCCCGATGAACGTCCTCCTGCCGCCCGAGCCGGGCATCCGTGTCAGCCTCGCCGAGCTGATCGAGATGCGCCATCGCGTGCGTGAAGTGCAACTGTTTTCCACACCGAGCCAGCGCAGCCCGCTGATCGGCCTGCACCACTCCAAACTGCGCGGGCGCGGGGTGGACTTCGATCAGGTGCGGGTCTATCAGGCCGGCGATGACGTGCGAAGCATTGACTGGCGGGTTACCGCACGGACCCAGGAACCCCACACCAAGCTGTTCCATGAAGAGCGCGAACGGCCGATTTTCATCATGGTCGAGCAAAGTCGCCGGCTGTTTTTCGGCTCGGGGCTGATGTTCAAGTCGGTGCTCGCCGCCCAGGCCGCGAGCCTGATCGGCTGGGCCGCACTGGGTCATAACGATCGCGTCGGCGGACTGGTGTTCGGCAACAACGAACACTATGAAATCAAGCCACGACGCAGCAAACAGAGCCTGCTGCAGTTGCTCAACCGTCTGGTGCGGGTCAATCAGTCGCTGCACACGGAAAACGAGCCGGACCGGGACGCCTTCAACATTGCCCTGCGCCGTGCCCGGGAAGTACTGCGTCCCGGCAGCCTGGTGATCATAATCTGCGACGAACGCACCCTGACCGAGGGCGCCGAACAACAGCTGAGCCTGTTGTCGCGGCATTGCGATCTATTGCTGCTACCGGTGTCCGATCCACTGGATCACGCCCTGCCCGCCGCCGGGCTTTTACGTTTCGCCGAACGCGGTGCGCAACTGGAACTCGACACGCTGAACTTCGAGTTGCGCCAGACCTATCGCGCCCAGGCCGAAGCGCGCATCGCTCGCTGGGAATTGCTGGCGCAGAAGCTGCGGGTACTGCTGATGCCCCTGAGCACCCAGAGCGAGATGGTTGAACAATTGCGCGAGTACCTTAACCCGCAGAAACCGGGGAAAGGCCGATGAGCAGCCTCGATCAACTGCAACCGCTGATCTCCCCGCCGCCGATCGAATTCTGGCCACCGGCACCGGGCTGGTGGCTGTTGCTGCTGTTACTGCCTCTGATCGGTTTCGGTCTGTGGAAGGCCAGGCACTTCTTTGCGAAAAAAGGCCCTATCGTGCGCGCCGAACAACCGCTGGACCCGGTGCGCCTCGCCGCGCTGGCAGAACTGGCGCGGATGCCCAAACCCTACGACGGCGCTCCGGCCGGTGCCTGGTTGCAGCAACTCAACGGTTTACTCAAACGCCTGTGCCGCAACCACTACCCCTACAGCCAGAGCCATACCCTCAATGGGCGCAAATGGCTGGCATTCCTCGACAATCGTTGCCCGGCCGCCGGCCTGACCCGCTGGATGGTGCTGGTCGAAGGCGCCTACAAACCCGAATGCAAACTCGACGACAAGGCCATCGCCGGCCTGACTCAAGCGGTCGACACCTGGATTCGTAAACATGTTTGAGTTCGCCTGGCCATGGATCTTTGCCCTGCTGCCGCTGCCCTGGCTGATGCGCATCGTGCTGCCTGTCGCCGACAGTGGCGAGCCGGCGCTCAAAGTCAGCTTCCTCGGCGACCTCGAAGGCCTGGTCCGCCGCCGCGCCCGGGCCAACCTGCCGGCCTGGCGCCAACAGGCACCGTTCATTCTGCTGTGGCTGTTGTTACTGATCGCGGCGGCGCGCCCGCAATGGCTTGGCGAACCGCTGCCCATCGCCGCCAGCGGTCGCGATCTGCTGGTAGCGGTGGACGTGTCCGGCTCGATGGATTTCCCCGACATGCAGTGGCAGGACGAAGAAGTCAGTCGACTCACACTGGTTCAGCACTTGCTCGGTGACTTCCTTGAAAGTCGCGACGGCGATCGCGTCGGCCTGATCCTGTTTGGCAGCCAGGCGTATCTGCAAGCACCGCTGACGTTCGACCGGCACACGGTGCGCGTGTGGCTCGACGAAGCGCGGATCGGCATCGCCGGCAAGAACACCGCCATCGGCGATGCCATTGGCCTGGCCCTCAAACGCCTGCGCCAACGCCCGGCACAAAGTCGCGTACTGATTCTGGTCACTGACGGCGCCAACAACGGTGGCCAAATCGACCCGCTCACGGCGGCGCGGCTGGCGGCCAGCGAAGGCGTGAAAATCTACCCGATCGGTATCGGCGCCGATCCTGAGCAAAGCGGCACTTTGGGTTTCCTTGGGGTCAACCCGAGCCTAGACCTCGATGAACCCTCCTTGATGGCGATCGCCGAAGCCACGGGCGGCCAGTATTTTCGGGCTCACGATGACAAGGAATTGCAAGCGATCAAGGACACCCTCGACAAACTGGAACCGGTGACCCAGCAACCGACTCAGGCCCGCCCGGCTCAGGCGTTGTACCACTGGCCTTTGGCAATAGCGTTGCTGTTGAGCATGCTGTTGGTGGTTCGCGAGGGCTGGCCAGACAACCCGTTGCGCCGACTGTTTACCAAGGATCTGTTTTTGCAATCGCAACTGCCCGACTGGCGCCAGCGGCTTAAACGCCTGCGTCTGCGGAGGCGTCGATGAGCGCACTCTGGCCGTACGTGTTCCGCCCCTGGTGGTTGCTGTTGTTGCCATTGCTCGGCTGGTTGCTCTGGCAGCTCTGGCATCGGCAGAAACGCGCCGGGCGCTGGCAGATGATTCTGCCACCGGCCTTCCATGCGGCGTTGCTCAGTGGTGGCAACGGTCGCGACAGCAAATTGCCGTGGGTCATCCTGGGATGTGCCTGGGTCCTGACCGTTCTGGCGCTGCTCGGGCCGAGCTGGGAACGTGTCGAGCAAGCCAGCCAGAAACCCGCCGACCCGCTGGTGGTGATCCTTGAGCTGACCCCGGAAATGCTCGCGACCGACGTACCACCCAACCGGCTGGAACAGGCCCGGCGCAAGCTGTTCAACCTGCTGGAGAACCGGAGCGACGCCCAAACTGCAATCGTCGTCTACTCCGGCAGCGCTCACACGCTGGTGCCCCTTTCGGATGATCTGTCGACCAGCCGCAATCTATTGGATGCCCTCAAGCCTTCGTTGATGCCCCAAGCAGGACATCGCGCCGATCTGGCGGTGACCAAGGCCCTTGCCCTGCTGGAACAGGGCGCCCTCGGTGACGGGCGGATCCTGCTGATCGGTTCGACCTTGACCGAACTGGAACGCCAGGGGATTCAGCAGGCGCTGGACGGCAAGTCGACACAATTTCTGATGCTCGGTATCGGCACTGCCGAAGGCGCGCCGATCACCCAGGAGGACGGCAGTTTTCTGAAGGACGACCAGGGCGCGATTCTGGTCCCACATCTGGACGAACCAGGCCTGAAAGCCTTTGCCAACGACCTGAACGGAAGCTATCGCCACGCGCGCCTGGACGATGCCGACCTGCGCGCCCTCCGCTTGCTCGACGGTCCACGCGCATTGCGCAACGACGGCCAGACCCTGCGCCTCGATTCGTGGGCCGATCAGGGTTACTGGCTGTTGTTGCCGTTGTTGCTGCTGGCGGCGTGCGCCGGTCGTCGCGGCTGGTTGTTCTGCTTGCCACTGCTGTTTTTGCTGCCACAACCGAGTTATGCCTTCGACTTCAACGATTTGTGGCTGCGCCCCGACCAACAGGGTCTGATCTTGCTCAAGAAAAAGCGTCCGGCTGAGGCTGCGCAGCATTTCGAAGATCGACAATGGCAAGGTGTCGCGCTCTACGAGGCAGGCGACTACAGCGGCGCCGCCCAGCGGTTCGCCGAAGGCAGCGACGCCCACGCCCACTACAATCGTGGCAACGCCCTGGCCAAAAGCGGTGAGCTGGAAGCCGCGCTGGATGCCTACGAACAGGCGCTGGAGCGTCAACCGGATTTGCGCCCGGCCCTGACCAACAAGGCGCTGGTGGAAAGTCTGCTCAAGCAGAAAAACACTCCGCCGCCCGTTGCACCGGACAAAAACGCCGGCAACGAGACCGAGCCCCCCACGCAAGAACCGCCACCGGGCGCGGCCACGCAACCGTCGGATAAGGGCGAACCGAAAACCGACGGCCAACAAACCACGACGGACTCCGACCAACAGAGCAAAACGCCGTCGAAACCCGGCACCAATGAAGTCCCGGGCAGCGAGCTGGGGAATGAAGACAGCACCAGACCACCGATGCGTCCGGCCAGCGACAGCATCGACGGTGAACAGCGCCAAGCGCTGGAGCAATGGCTGCGCAAGATCCCGGATGACCCGGGTGAATTGCTCAGGCGCAAATTCTGGTACGAACAGCAACAACATCAGGATCAGGGAAAAACTCGATGACCCGCTTCACCACTTTCTTGCTCGCACTGTTGCTCTGGACTGTTCAGGCCCAGGCTGCGGGGCTGCTCGCCAGTGTCGATCGCAGTCACCTGAACAGCGGCGAAACGATTGAACTGACCCTCGAATCCAACGACGTGACGCAGTTCGGCAAGCCTGATCTGACACCGCTGGAGCCGCTGTTCGAAGTGCGCGGTACCCGTCAGGTCAACCAGTTGACTACCCTGAACGGCGACAACCGTGCGACAACCCGCTGGATTATCACCTTGCTGCCTCGGCAGAACGGCAGCGTGGTGATTCCGTCACTGCAACTGGGTGACGTGCAGAGCCAGCCAATCACCGTGCAAGTGGTCGAAACCGAAACCCAGGACAGCCCGACCAAACGGGCCCCGGTATTCATCGACGCCAGCCTCGATCAAAACAGCGTGTACGTGCAAGCCCAGGCGATCCTGACCTTGCGCATCTATCATTCGGTGTCGCTGTACGACGACAGCAGCCTTCCCCCGTTGCAAATCCCCGATGTGCGCATCGAGCAACTGGGCGAGGCGCGCACCTACGAGAAAGACATCAACGGCCTGCGCCACGGCGTGATCGAGATGCGCTACGCGATCTACCCGCAACACAGCGGTGAGTTGATCATTCCGCCGCAGATATTCAATGCCGCACTCGTTGACGCACAGCCTGCCAAGGACTCCGCCGCCCAAGCACCGAAATCCGGCAAACTGATGCGGGTCAGCTCCGCCGAGATTCTGCTGACGGTCAAGGCCAAACCCGCCACCTACCCGGCCGACGTGCCATGGCTCCCGGCCCGTAGCCTCAGCCTGAGCGAAAGCTGGAACCCGGAACCGGATCATGCGCAGGTGGGTGACTCGTTGACCCGCAGCCTGACGGTAAAGGCTGAAGGCCTGGACAGTTCGCAATTGCCACCGCTGCCCGCCACCGACGTCAACGGCTTGCGGCGCTATCCGGATCAACCGGTGCTGGGCAACCAGAACAGCGAGCGCGGTCTGATCGGCAGTCGCGAAGACCGTGAAGCCCTGGTGCCAACCCGTGCCGGCGCAATCGAGTTGCCAGCGGTTGAAGTGATCTGGTGGAACACCTTCGAAGACCACCTGGATCACAGCAGCCTGCCGGCCCGAACCCTGCCAGTGGCGAACAATCCGGCCCTGATGGTCGACACCCCGGCCGGCATGCCTCAAGTCTTTTCCGCGGCCGACAACGAAGCCCTCTGGTGGTGGAAACTCAGCACCCTGATCCTGGCCTGCACCACCCTGCTGGGTTTCGGTCTCTGGTGGCGCGCCCGCTGGCAACCGGCGATCCTGCGCGCGGCGCAGACCGGCCCGAGCCCGCGCACCGTGCTCGACGATCTCAAGCGCGCCTGTCAGGCCAACGACTCCCACGCCACCCGTCAGGCCCTCGACGCCTGGGCCCGGCAACAACCGGAAACCCTGGCCGATATGGCGGCGCGTTTTGTGCCGTTGTCCGACGCCCTCGACGGCTTGAACGGCGCGCTCTACAGCGAAACCGGCCAGCATTGGCAAGGTGAAGACTTGTGGCGGGCGATCAAGGCGATTCCGATTGCCGAGCGGGTTCAGGACCCGGTTGGCGACAGTGGCCTGCCGCCGCTGTACCCAAAATAACCACTGTCGCCGCATCCCCTGTAGCAGCTGGCGAAGCCTGCGTCCGGCTGCGAAGCAGTCGTAGATCCGGCTTGCATGGTTTGTCTGATACACCGCGAGTGCTGATTTTGCGACTGCTGCGCAGCCGGACGCAGGCTTCGCCAGCTGCTACAAGAAGTGCACGGCCACATCCAGCGTGTTTGCCAGTAAACTCCCTCCCCTTTAGCCGCCATCATTTTCCTCGCGGCCATCACCTTATTTCCTACGGAGTTCACCTTGCGTCTGTTTCACACCTCCGACTGGCACCTCGGGCAGAACCTGCACGGCCAGGAACGCGATTTCGAACACGCCTGCTTTCTCGAATGGCTGCTGCGCCAGCTGAAGCTGGACCAGCCAGACGTGCTTCTGATTGCCGGCGATATCTTCGACACGGTCAACCCGCCGGTCAAAGCCCAGGAACGTCTCTACGATTTCATCGTCAGCGCCCATGAACAACAGCCGAAGCTGACCATTGTGATGATCGCCGGCAACCATGACTCCGGTTCGCGGATCGAACTGCCCGCGCCGTTGATGCGGCGTTTGCGCACGCATGCGCTGGGTCGTGTGCTGTGGCTGGATGATGGTCAACTCGACGCCGAGCGCCTGCTGCTGCCATTGCCGGACGCCAAAGGCAAAACCGTCGCCTGGTGCCTGGCGCTGCCGTTCCTGCGCCCCGCCGAGGTGACCGGCGCGCACTTGGGCGACAACTACCTGCGCGGCATCGGTCAGGTTCACGAATGGCTGATCGAAGCCGCCAATGCCAAGCGCAAACCAGGTCAGGCGCTGATCGCTATCAGCCACGCGCACATGGCCGGCGGTTCGGTGTCGGAAGATTCCGAACGCAGCCTGATCATCGGTAACGCCGAAGCGCTGCCCGCCAGTCTGTTCGGGCCGAGCATCAGTTACGTCGCCCTCGGTCACTTGCACAAGCCGCAGAAGGTCAATGGTGAAGAGCGCATCCGCTACAGCGGCTCGCCGATTCCGTTGTCGTTCTCCGAGATTGGCTATCAGCACCAGATTCTCGACATCAAACTCGAGGGCGAAACCCTGGTCAGCGTCGAACCCAAACTGATCCCCCGGGCGGTGAATCTGCAACGCATCGGTCCCGCGCCACTGGCGGAAATCCTGCTGCAACTGGCCGACTTGCCGAACATTGACTTGCTGGCCGATATCCAGCGCCAGCCGTGGCTGGAAGTTCGTGTGCGTCTCGATGAGCCGCAACCCGACTTGCGTTATCAAGTGGAAACCGCCCTGCAAGGCAAAGCCGTGCGCCTGGTGCGGATCGCCGCTGAATACGCCGGCAATGGCAGCTGCGATGGCGTGGATGACGGCACGACCTTGATCGAACTCGACCAGCTCTCACCTCAGGAACTGTTCAGCCGCGCCTGGCAGGACAACTACGGCAGCGAGGTCGATGAGCAAACCCTCAAGGACTTCGCCGAGTTGTTGCAAGACGTGCAGATGGAGAGCGAACAACCATGAAGATCCTCGCGATCCGCCTGAAAAACCTCGCCTCACTGGCCGGGCCCTTTGAAATCGACTTTACCGCTGAGCCGTTGGCCAGCGCCGGTCTGTTCGCGATCACCGGGCCGACCGGAGCCGGCAAAAGCACCTTGCTCGACGCCTTGTGCCTGGCGTTGTTCGGTGCTGTGCCTCGGCTGAGCAATGCTCAGGTGTCTGCCAAAGCGCCAGACGCCGACGGCGAGATCAGCACTGGCGACCCGCGCACGCTGCTGCGCCGCGGTACCGGTGAAGGTTATGCCGAAGTAGATTTCGTTGGCATCGATGGCCGTCGCTACCGCGCTCGCTGGGAGGCTAATCGCGCCCGCGAGAAAGCCGGCGGCAAGCTGCAAGCCAGCCGCCAGAGTTTGCGCGACATCGATCTCGATCAACTGCTGGCCAGTCAGAAAGTTGAATTCAAAACCCAGCTCGAATCCGTACTGGGCCTGAACTTTGAGCAATTCACTCGCGCGGTGCTGCTGGCTCAGAGCGAATTCAGTGCGTTCCTCAAGGCTAACGACAACGAACGTAGCGAACTGCTGGAAAAACTCACCGACACTGCGCTGTATACGCGCCTCGGTCGCCGGGCTTTCGACAAAACCAAAGAGGCTCGAGAAGCCCACAAACTGTTGCAGGAGCAGGCCACCGGCGTGACGCCATTGTCGCCAGAAGCTCGGGCAGAACTCGATGAATGCTTCAACGAGGCTCAGCAACAACTCAAGACCCAGCAAGCGCAACTCAAGCATTTAGAACTGCAACACACCTGGCTCAAGGACCTGCGCCAGTTGCAGGACGAGCAGAAGAGCGCCACCGAGCAACTGCAATCGGCCCAGCAGCACTGGAACAGTTTGGCCGGCGAACGTTTGAAGCTGACTCGCCTGGAGCAACTGGCCCCGCAACGGCACCAGTTCGCCCGCAAGACCGAACTCACTGCCCAGCTCACACCGCTGACCGCGCAGATTCAGCAGCACATCCAACAGCAAACCGAACTGAACGAGCGCCAGGCGCAACTCGAACACAGCCTGAGCGCCGCGCAGACCGCACTCGTCTCAGCCCAAAGCCAACACACCAGCAGCGCTCCACTGCTGCGTCAGGCGTTTGAAGAGCAAAGTACCCTCGCCCGCCTGGTCAAGGATGCAAGCCTCAGTGCCGACCTCAAGCAGCAGGCGGAACTGACCTGCACTCAGGGCCAAAACACGATCCAAGGCTTGCTCGACCAACAGAAACAGGTCGCCGAACGTTTGCAGCGGATCGCCGGGGAGCTTGAGCAAAGCACCCCTCTGGCGCCTTTGAGCGATGCCTGGAACGCCTACCGTGATCGCCTGCAACAGCTGATGCTGATCGGCAATCGCCTGAACAAGGGCCAGGATGAACTGGCCGCCCTGGAACAGAGCGCCGCTCGCGCTGCCGAGGACCTGTCCACTCAGCGCCAGAGCCTTGAAGTGCTGTACAAGGAGGCCGGCGCCGAACCGGAAGCGGTGGCCGAGCAGATCCAGATTCTCGGGAGTCTGTTGCAAGACAACCGCAAGCAACAGCGAGCCTTTGAAGAGCTGACGCGCCTGTGGGCCAGTCAGCAGGAACTGGACAAGCGCGCGTCCGAACTCCAGCAGCGCCAGCTGACCGCTCAGCAAGAACGAGAACGTCTGACCCAGGACGGTGTAAAAACCAAGAACGAATTGGTCGTTGCCGAACAGACCCTGACCGTCACCCGCGAACTGCTGGAACGCCAGCGCCTGGCCCGCAGCGCCAGCGTCGAAGAACTGCGCGAGCAGTTACAGGACGATCAGCCTTGCCCGGTCTGTGGCAGCCCCGACCATCCCTATCATCAGCCCGAAGCACTGCTGCAAAGCCTTGGCCGGCATGATGAAAGCGAACAGGCCAACGCCCAGAAAGCCGTCGACCTGTTGAAAGAAAAGCTCACTGACCTGCGCGCTGAAGTGGGCGGCGTGATTGCGCAGCAAAAGGAGTTGCTGCAACAACAAGAGCACCTCGCGACCCAGCAACAGAGCCTGGCACCGAGCCTTGAAGCACATCCGTTATCTGCGCAGCTGCTCACGCAGGATGCGGCTAAACGCGATACCTGGCTGGTGCAGCAAAACAACCAGTTGAACCAAAGCATCACTCAGGACGAACAACGGCAGACCGCCCTGCTCACCCTGCAACAGGACGCCGCGCGCCTTCAACAGCAACTGCGTAGTGCTGAAGCGGCGAGCCAGCAAGCTGCCCAGCACCTGGCCAACCAGCAACGAGAGTTGAGCAGTGATCGCCAGCGTCTGGACGAGGAGTTGACGGCGTTCAGCACCCTGCTCCCGGCCGACACGCTGCAAGCGCTGCGCAACGAACCGGCCGCGACCTTCATGCAACTGGACCGGCAGATCAGCCAGCGGCTGGAACAACTCGATCAGCAACGCGATGAACTCGGCGAACAGCAACAACGGCAGCAGACGCTGGAGAAAGAACAGGACCGCCAACTCACTCGCCTCCAGCAGTTGGAAACGGCCCGCCAGCAGTTCACCGCCCTCGCCGACCAGCAACAGGCCTGCCAGCAAAAACTCACGCAATTGCTCGGCGAACACGCCAGCGCCGAGCAGTGGCAGCAGCAACTGGATCAAGCCGTCGAACAGGCGCGCAATGCTGAGGCGACGGCCAATCAGGAACTGCAAACCGTGCGTACGCGGCTGGTGCAGCTGGGCGCCGAACTCAAGGCCCAGCAGGAACGCTCGCAGGCACTGGAAACCGAAGATCGCGAGCTGAGCGGCAAGATTGCCGACTGGCGCGCATTGCATCCGGAACTGGATGACGGTGGTCTGGAAGATCTGCTGAGTGTCGACGACCAGCAGGTCAGCGAACTGCGTCAGCAATTGCAGCAAAGCGAAAAAGCCATCGAACAGACCAAGGTTCTGTTGCAGGAACGCGATCAGCGTCTGCTCAATCATCAAGCGCAGCACAACGGCAATCTCGACGCCGAACAACTGGCGACAGCGCTTGCCGAGCTGCAAAACCTGTTCATCGCCAGCGAACACCGTTGCGCCGAACTGCGCGCCGAACAGGCCGAGGATCAGCGCCGGCAAAATGCCAATCAAGCCCTCGCGCAGCAGATCGCCGACGCTTACACCGAATACCAGCGCTGGGCACGTTTGAATGCACTGATCGGTTCGGCCACGGGCGACACCTTCCGCAAGATCGCCCAAGCCTACAACCTCGACCTGCTGGTGCATCACGCCAACGTTCAGTTGCGGCAACTGGTGCGGCGCTATCGCCTCAAACGTGGCGGCAGCATGCTCGGTTTGTTGGTGATGGACACCGAGATGGGTGATGAACTGCGTTCGGTGCATTCGTTGTCCGGCGGCGAGACGTTCCTGGTGTCGCTGGCCCTGGCGCTCGGTTTGGCGTCCATGGCATCGAGCACGCTGAAAATCGAATCGCTGTTCATCGATGAAGGCTTCGGCAGCCTTGATCCGGAATCCCTGCAACTGGCCATGGATGCTCTCGACGGCTTGCAAGCGCAGGGACGTAAAGTCGCGGTGATTTCACACGTGCAGGAAATGCATGAACGGATTCCGGTGCAGATTCAGGTCCGCCGTCAGGGCAACGGCCTCAGTACGCTGGAGGTGAAATGAATACGCTGTATTCCTTCCGTCGCTGCCCCTATGCGATGCGGGCGCGCATGGCCCTGCGCTACTCCGGCGTTGCGGTGAACATTGTCGAGGTCAGCCTGAAGGCCAAACCTGCCGAAATGCTGGCGCTGTCGAGCAAAGGCACGGTGCCGGTGCTGAGCGTCGACGGTCAGGTGATCGATGAAAGCCTGGCGATCATGCACTGGGCGTTGGCACAGAACGATCCGCAGGATTGGTTGCTCAAGGATGATCCTGTCGGGCAGCAACACATCGCCGGGCTGATCGAAGAAAACGATCAGGTGTTCAAGGTGCACCTGAATCGCTACAAGTACGCCGAGCGATACCCCGAGCAGTCGATGGCGTTTTATCGCGCCGAGGGCGAGGTGTTTTTGCGCAGGCTTGATGAGTTACTGGAGGGACGCGACTACTTGCTGGCCGAGCATCCGAGTCTGGCGGATGTGGCACTGATGCCGTTTGTGCGGCAGTTCGCCCATGTGGATCGCGAGTGGTTCGGGCAGACGCCCTATCACCGTTTGCAGGGCTGGTTGCAGCGGTTTCTGGAGTCGGATTTGTTTGTCGACGTAATGCAGAAGGAGCCGCACCGCCCCCTGTAGCAGCTGGCGAAGCCTGCGTTCGGCTGCGCAGCAGTCGTGAAACCAGAGCACTCGGTCTAACAGATGAATCTGACATAGCGGATTTACGACTGCTGCGCAGCCGAACGCAGGCTTCGCCAGCTGCTACAGGGGACGCGTCTAGGCGACTCAGGCCAACACTTCACACATCTGCAACGCCGAGCAATCCACGTGGAACGGCCCGAAGAAATCGTCCTGGCGTTCGATTGGTGGATTGCCGGCCAGCAGCCCCAGGGCCTTAGCGGTTTCAATGTTGCGAGCAAGGTTGTGATTGGCTTCGATAGTCCGTGCCACCGACCCCGCCGAGCCCTGTCCGATCCCCAACAACGAGGATCCATTGGTCATGAACGCCAGGAAGGCGATGACCCAAAGTCTATGCCCTTTCATTCCCCGGCGACTCCCGCGAGTTCAGCCTGATCGACCATCGCGGTTTGCGAACGGTGTTCAAACTGGATGCCGGGATGAGCGACTTGAACCGGCGCTTCAAGCGGTTGACGCGATTGTGGCGAGAGGCTGACAACCAGCACCAGGACTACGTAAAGAGCGATAGCCAGATAGGCGCCGTGTTTGGCAGAAGTGATGATTGCGCTGGCCATGATGTTCTCCGCAGGCATGTTTCGATGCCCACAGAATCGATCAAAAAAGCGGTGATAACCACTCAGGGTTATCCATAGTAACCATCAGCTTCGTTAATCATTAAGCCAAACTATCTCAGTCTTCAATAAAACTCATCATGCGTTCGCGGGCCGCATCCGGCTCTTCTGGAACGGGCTGGGCAGCCGAAAGAATGGGGGTGGAATAGAGAAACAGAAGAACCACGGCCAGACGCATTGCCATGCTGTCGATCCTTATTTTGAGAAGGAGTCAAAAAATCAGCGTCAAATTTAAACTTATGGCCATGTGATATCAAGCAATACATTGATAGCAATATGATGCTGTCGTAAACGCGTTATGCAGGAGCGACATCACTCAGGTCTTTCGAAGCTTTTCAGCTTGATCGGCGCAAGTGACTTCGCTCCTGCATAAAAGGTGCAGGGTTCAAATTTCAGGCTTGGGTCTTATGATCCAGAGCCGCGTAAAAGTTGGCGCTCTGTTGCAGGTATTTCTGGGTGTAGCTTTGGGCGTGGGATTTTTTGTCGCTGATTTCAACGCTGGCGCTGGCTGGCAAAGCAACAGTGGCAGAGATAGCGGAAGCGGCGATTACGGAGAAGAGGTTGAAGTTCATGGCGATGTTCCTCGGATTCAGTTGGCTTGCTTGCCCGGTGGGGCCGTGAAGCAAACTTAACCTTCGAGGTTGGCGCCTTGAAATCTTTTGTAGCATTAGCAGATATCAGCGTCATTAATAGAAGGATGCAGGCCCCATCAACCGGGGCCTGCGGCCTATTGACGCACCATGAACTTGAGGTCGCTCGGGGCATCCATCGGCAGTTTTTGCACGGTTTTACCCAGCAGGCCTGTCTTTGAATCGCGTTCGACGACGACAATCTGGTTACTTTTCTGGTTAGCGATCAACAAGAACTTGCCACTCGGATCGAGGCTGAACTCCCGCGGATGATCACCTTCTACGGAACGGCGCTGCAGTTCCTTGAGGTGCCCGGTCGCAGGATCGATGGCGAACACCAGCAGCTGATTGGCGGTGCCACGGTTGCTGACATAGAGGAACTTGCCATCGCTTGACGCGTGAAGCGCAGCGGCTGCCTTGTCCGAAACGGGCTGACCCGTCGCCAACTCGACCATTTGCGTTTGCTTGAGTTGGCCGTCCTTGTAATCGAACACTGCAACCTGCGCACTCATTTCCATGGTCAGCCACGCGTGCTTGCCATCGGCGCTGAACAGCAGATGACGCGGCCCGCTGCCGGGTGGCAACTGGACGGACGCCGGTGTAGCGGCGGTCAAGGGCAGTTCCGGGTTGGCCTTGGGGTCGAAGCGGTAGGCAAAGATCTTGTCGGCGCCCAGGTCATTGGAGAACACATACTGGCCGTCCGGCGAGGAAACCGTTGAATGCACGTGTGCCGACATCTGCCGCTCGGGATTGACCCGGCTTGATGGATGGCTGCTCATCTGCACCACGGGTTTGAGCTTGCCATCGGCGCCCACCGGCAATACTGCCAGCGTGCCGCCCGGATCTTCAGCCACCGAATAGTTGCTGACAAACAGGTGACTGGCTTCAACGCTGAGGCCCGAATGCGTCGGCTCGTTGCCCAGACTCTGCACCTGATTGATCAGGCTCAGCTCATGGGTTTTGGGATCGATCGCATAACTGCTGACGCGCCCTACCGGATCGGTCTGTCCCGGGCCGTTTTCGTTAACCACGAACAGCTGACGCTGATCCTTGGACAGGGTCAGCCAGGATGGGTTTTCGCTCTTGATCACTTGCAGTGGTTTGGCATCGATCTGCCCGGTGGCGCTGTCGAAGTTCAGGCGATAAATCCCTTGGCTCTGACCGGCGGTGTAGGAACCGACCAGCAACTGGTAGTCGTCGGCCGACGCAACCTGAATACCCATCGCGCCGACGCTGCCGGCTATCAACAGCGGCCAGAGCTTACGCATCCTCATTCGCTTCTTCCTCGTCGTCATCACCGCGGATAGCGGTCATGCACACCAGCCGGTGTTCGCCGGAACTGCCGGTGATCAGCCAGCTTTGCAGGGTTGGGTCGAAGGTCGCGGCCTCGACTTCGGCCGGCGTGAACTCCCAGTGCTTGGACACACGACCGTCCAAGCATTCGATGTGCAGGTTATCGTCTTCATCGAGGGAGAATTCGAAGGCGTGCAGCCCATCGATTTCTACCATATCGCAGTGTTCGAGGGTGGCGATCAAGGTGTCGGTTGCGGCAGTCATGGCAGTCAATCTTTGAATGGGAAAGACGCAATGATAGCTCATCACACCGCAATGATCGTTCCCACGCGCAGCAAAGGAATGCCTCTTCGGACGCTCTGCGTTCGGCTTTGAAGGGACGCGGAGCGTCCCGGGCTGCATTCCCACGCAAAGCGTGGGAACGATCAGTCACAGGATTACAACGCTTCGCGCGAAGGCTGGCCATCCACCAACCGCTGAATACGCAGCGGATTACCATTCTTCAACGCATCCGGCAGCAGGCTGTCGGGGTAGTTCTGGAAGCACACTGGGCGCAGGAAGCGATCAATGGCCAAGGTGCCCACCGACGTACCACGCGCATCGGAAGTGGCCGGATACGGACCGCCGTGGACCATTGAATCGCAGACTTCCACGCCAGTCGGATAGCCATTGAGGAGGATCCTTCCAACCTTCTGTTCCAGCAACGGCGTCAGCTCAGCGAACTGCTCGAAGTCTGCCGGCTCACCAATGATCGTCGCCGTCAGCTGCCCGTGCAGGCCGTTCAATGCGGCGCTGAGTTGCGCCTGATCCGCCACTTCGACAAACACCGTGGTCGGGCCGAACACTTCTTCCTGCAGCACATCATCGCCCTTGATCAACAGGCTGACATCGGCCTTGAACAGCTGCGGTTGCGCCTGATTGCCTTGTTGCTGACTGCCGGCCAGATGCTCGATGCCGGGGTGAGCGAGGAGTTTTTGCAAGCCTTTGTCATAGCTGCTCAAGGTCCCGGCATTGAGCATGGTTTGCGCCGGTTGATCGCCCATCAGCCCTGCGACTTGCTGCACAAACGCACTGAATTGCGGCGAGCGAATACCGATCACCAAACCGGGATTGGTGCAGAACTGACCGCAGCCCTGAACCACCGACGCCGTCAGGTCACGAGCGACGGTTTCTGCCCGAGCTTCCAGCGCCTGCGGCAACACGATCACCGGGTTGATGCTCGACATCTCGGCGAACACCGGGATCGGTTGTGGACGCGCGGCCGCCATGTCGCACAACGCACGACCGCCCTTCAGCGAACCGGTAAAGCCTACCGCCTGAATCGCCGGATGCTTGACCAACGCTTCGCCGACGCCACCGCCGTAGATCATGTTGAACACACCAGCCGGCATGCCGGTTTTTTCCGCCGCGCGGATGATCGCATCAGCGACCCGTTCAGCGGTGGCCATGTGACCGCTGTGAGCCTTGAACACCACCGGGCAACCGGCGGCCAACGCCGACGCGGTGTCGCCGCCCGCCGTGGAAAACGCCAACGGAAAGTTGCTCGCACCGAACACCGCGACTGCCCCGAGGCCGATGCGGTATTGGCGCAAGTCCGGACGCGGCAGCGGTTGGCGATCCGGCAGTGCCTGATCGATCCGCGCACCGTAGAAATCACCACGCCGCAGCACCTTGGCGAACAGGCGCATCTGGCCGCTGGTGCGACCGCGCTCGCCTTGAATCCGTGCGGCGGGCAGCGCGGTTTCGCGACAGACCAGCGCTACAAAGTCATCACCCAGCGCGTCCAGTTCATCAGCAATCGCATCGAGAAATTGCGCCCGACGTTCGGCGCTCAGGCTGCGATAGGCCGGGTAGGCGGCAGCGGCAGCCTTGGCAGCGGCATCGACTTCTTCGAGGGTGGCCTGGTAAAAATTGTGAGGCAACGCTTCGCCTGTGCTGGCATCAACGCTGTTGACGATGATTTCGCCGGCAGCGCTGCGCTGACCGCCGATGTAGTTGTGACCAAGAATCTGGGTCATGCCTGTCTCCTTAAAGGGTACCAATGGTGCCGGGCTCGAACGCTGCTTCAACCGGTGCAATCCCGTTGATCAACGGTGCACCGAACTCGGCCTGACTGATCTCGAACACGTCACCCGGCTGGGTGCGAATGCCGTCGGCAAAGGACAGGGTCGCGGTGCCGAAGAAGTGAATGTGCACATCGCCCGGACGCAGGAACTGGCTGTACTTGAAATGGTGGTACTCGAGGTTTTCCAGGCTGTGGCACATGTTGGCCTCGCCACTGAGAAACTCGTTCTGCCACAGCACTTCACCGTTACGCAGGATGCGGCTGGTGCCTGCCAAATGTTGAGGCAGTTCTCCGACTCGAAGTTCCGGGCCGTAACTGCAACTGCGCAGTTTGGAGTGGGCCAGGTACAGGTAATTTTTGCGTTCCATTACGTGATCGGAGAACTCGTTGCCCACGGCAAAACCCAGGCGATACGGTTTGCCGTCGCGACCGATGACGTAGAGCCCGCTGAGCTCCGGCTCCTCCCCCGCGTCTTCGGCGAACGGTGGCAACGGGAACGGTTGGCCCGGACGCACGACGATGCTGCCGTCGCCCTTGTAGAACCATTCCGGTTGAACGCCGGCCTGCCCCGCTACCGGTTTGCCGCCCTCCACGCCCCATTTGAAGATGCGCATGGTGTCGGTCATCGCGGCTTCGTCGCCGACTTGCTGATGCATCTTGTCCCGTGCCGACGCGCTGCCCAGATGGGTCAGGCCCGTACCGCTGACCAGCATGTGCGCGGGATCCGGGTGATCCAGTGGCGGCAGGATGCACAACGTGGCCAACAGTTCGGCGTAGTCATGGCTGATGCCCAGGCCCAGGTTTTTCACCTGTTGCTCAAGATTGACCCCCGCCTCGATCGCCGCCAACGCCAGGTCGCGAACGGTGCGCGCGTCCTGCACTTCGCGCACCAGACCGTCTTCGACCACGCCCACCCGGCGCTCGCCGTTACTCAATTCGAACTGAACTAAACGCATGAACCTTCTCCTGTTTGCAGATTAAGTGCGGGTAGCGCCACGGGCGCTGGCAGCGAACTGGTCGGCCGGCAGTACATGCTTGCGTTCCAGCAGGCGATAGACCACACCGGTCAACACCAACACCAACCCGAACACCATCACGCCGGACAAGAAGTACAGACCCGAAGCCAGGTTGCCGGTGTATTCCTTGAGCGCGCCGATCACGAACGGACCGATGTAGCCGCCGAGGTTGCCCACCGAGTTGATCAACGCGATCCCGGCCGCCGCACTGGCGCCGGCAAAGAAGCGGCCCGGCAAGGTCCAGAACACCGCGGTGCAGGAAAACAGCGCGAAGGCCACCAGGCACAACGCCGCCAGTTGCAGCACCGGCACCGTCAGCCAGGCGCTGAGGAACAGGCCGATGGCACCCAACACGTAAAGCACCGCCAAGTGGCCGTAGCGATCATTCAAGCGGTCGGAACTGCGCGGAATGATCAGCAAACCGATGATCCCGAAGATGTACGGCACCGATGACACGAAACCGGTCACCAGATCCGTGCCACCGAACTGTTTGATCAGGGTCGGCAACCACAAACCCAGGCCGTAGATGCTCAGGGTCACCGGCAGATAGAACAACGCGAGCAGCAACACACGTTTGTCCTTGAGGGCGTGCAACGGATTACCGTGGCGGGTCTGGCCGTACTCCTCAAGATCCTTTTTCAGTTCGCCGGTCAGCCAGTCTTTTTCGGCCTGGTCCATCCACTTCACCTGTTTCGGACCGTCCGGCAGCCAGCGCAGCACTGGCCAGGTCAACAGGATTGCCGGGGTACCGATGACGATGAACAGCCACTGCCAGCCATGCAGGCCAAGAATGCCGTCCATGCCGAGCAGACCGCCGGACACCGGGCCGGTGATCAACATGGCGATGGGTTGGGAAAGGATGAACAACCCGAGGATCTTGCCGCGATGGCGCACCGGGAACCACTGGGTGATGTAGTAGAGAACGCCCGGAAAGAAGCCGGCTTCCGCCGCGCCGAGCAGAAAGCGCATCACATAGAAACTGTGCGGCCCCTGGACGAAGGCCATACCGATGGTGATGGCGCCCCAGGTGATCATGATCCGCGCGAACCAGCGCCGCGCGCCAAAGCGTTCGAGCATCAGGTTGCTGGGAATTTCCAGCAGGAAATAGCCAATGAAAAACAGCCCGGCGCCCAGCCCGTAAGCCGCGTCACCGATGCCGAGGTCGGCGCCCATGTGCAACTTGGCGAAGCCTACGGCGGAGCGATCCACATAGGCGATCAGGTACAGCAGGATCAGGAAGGGAATCAGTTTCAGCGTGATGCGACGAATAAGCCGCAGTTCCTGGCTCATGAGATCGGTCTCCGATTGTTGTTGTTATAGAACCTCGGGGGACGCCTCTCGCGGAAAACCGCCAGGGCAATCCCTCCGTTGAAATTGACTATATAGTAATACTATTTACGCAACAACACTTCCAAACCGCCGGATTTGCGCTTATGTTACGCCTCAGCTCAAACAATATAGTCATACAATAAGAGAACCGATCATGTCTGATAAGAAACCCACCCTGCGCTCCGCCCAATGGTTTGGCACTGCCGACAAGAACGGCTTCATGTACCGCAGCTGGATGAAGAATCAGGGCATCGCCGACCACCAGTTCCACGGCAAGCCGATCATCGGCATCTGCAACACCTGGTCGGAACTGACCCCGTGCAACGCGCATTTCCGCCAGATTGCGGAGCACGTCAAACGTGGGGTGATCGAGGCTGGGGGCTTTCCCGTGGAATTCCCGGTGTTCTCCAACGGCGAGTCGAACCTGCGTCCGACCGCCATGCTCACCCGCAACCTGGCGAGCATGGACGTCGAAGAAGCGATTCGCGGCAACCCGATTGACGGAGTTGTGCTGCTGACCGGTTGCGACAAAACCACCCCGGCGTTGTTGATGGGCGCGGCCAGTTGCGACGTGCCGGCGATCGTCGTCACTGGCGGGCCGATGCTTAACGGTAAGCACAAAGGTCAGGACATTGGCTCGGGTACTGTGGTCTGGCAGCTCAGCGAACAGGTCAAGGCTGGCACCATCACCATCGACGATTTCCTTGCGGCCGAGGGTGGCATGTCCCGCTCGGCCGGTACGTGCAACACCATGGGCACCGCGTCGACCATGGCCTGCATGGCTGAAGCACTTGGCACCTCCTTGCCCCACAACGCGGCGATTCCAGCGGTCGATGCGCGTCGTTACGTGCTGGCACACATGTCCGGCATGCGCGCGGTGGAGATGGTTCGCGAAGATTTGAAGCTGTCGAAAATCCTCACCAAAGAGGCCTTCGAAAACGCCATTCGGGTGAACGCCGCCATCGGTGGTTCAACCAACGCCGTGATCCATTTGAAAGCCATTGCCGGACGCATCGGTGTCGAGTTGGATCTGGATGACTGGACCCGCATCGGTCGTGGCATGCCGACCATCGTCGACCTGCAACCGTCCGGGCGTTTCCTGATGGAGGAGTTCTACTACGCCGGTGGCCTGCCAGCGGTGCTGCGTCGTCTGGGTGAAGCCAATCTGATTCCGCATCCGAATGCACTGACCGTCAATGGCAAGACCCTCGGCGAGAACACCAAGGACGCACCGATCTACGGCCAGGACGAAGTGATCCGCACCCTCGACAACCCGATCCGCGCCGACGGCGGCATTTGCGTATTGCGCGGCAACCTTGCGCCACTCGGTGCGGTGCTCAAACCTTCAGCCGCCAGCGCCGAACTGATGCAACACCGCGGGCGTGCGGTGGTGTTCGAAAACTTCGACATGTACAAGGCACGGATCAACGATCCAGAGCTGGAGGTGGATGCCAACTCGATTCTGGTGATGAAAAACTGCGGGCCGAAGGGTTATCCGGGCATGGCCGAAGTCGGCAACATGGGCTTGCCGGCCAAGTTGCTGGCCCAGGGTGTGACGGACATGGTGCGCATTTCCGATGCGCGCATGAGCGGCACAGCGTACGGCACTGTCGTTCTGCACGTGGCCCCGGAAGCGGCCGCCGGCGGACCTTTGGCGACCGTGAAGGAAGGTGACTGGATCGAACTCGACTGCGCCAACGGTCGTCTGCACCTGGACATTCCGGACGCCGAACTGGCGGCGCGCATGGCTGATCTGCAACCGCCGCAGCAACTGATCGTGGGTGGCTATCGTCAGCTGTACATCGACCATGTGCTGCAGGCGGATCAGGGTTGCGATTTCGACTTCCTGGTCGGCTGCCGTGGTTCTGAGGTACCGCGCCATTCCCATTAAGAGCAAAAGATCGCAGCCTTCGGCAGCTCCTACGGGGTCCGGTACGACGGGGTATTTTCGGCGTACTCGGTCGGTGTAGGAGCTGGCGCAGCCTGCGATCTTTTCAAGGGCTGGATCGCCCGCCGCTCGCGCCTGTTATCATGCGCAGCACCCCATCGCCCAGGATCGCGCCGTTCCCCATGGATTACCGCAAACCCTCCGACCGCAAAAGCATGCACTCGCGCATCGTCCAGGAACTGGGCATGCAGATCGTTTCCGGACGCTTCAAGCCGTGTGACAAACTGCCCGCCGAAGCCCTGTTGTGCGAGGAGTACGCGGTCAGCCGTCCAGTCCTGCGCGAAGCCACCCGAGTCTTGGTCGCCAAGGGTCTGGTATATTCCCGTCCGCGAGTGGGCACGGTGGTCAAGCAGCGCAAGGAATGGCACATGCTCGATCCGGATGTGCTGCACTGGCTGATGCAAAGCAGCCCGCAAAATGAATTCTTCGATTTGCTCACCAGCGTGCGCAGCATCATCGAACCCGCAGCAGCCGCCCTCGCCGCGCAGTTCGCCACGGACGCTGACATCGCCTCCATCGGTGAAGCCTACCAACGTATGGAAGCCGCACCGACCCCCGAAGCGCTCTTGCAACCGGACCTGGATTTCCATAGCCGGATTGCCGATGCGACCCATAATGACTTGCTGGCCAACCTGTGCAACATGCTGTCGGTGGCGATTGCCGAAGCCTTGAAGCATTCCAACCAGCGACCGAATCTGCATGAACTGGCATTACCACGGCACAAGGCAATTCTGACGGCAATCGAGAATCGTGATGCGCTCGGAGCGCGGCATGCCACGCTGGTGCAGCTGGATGATGCGCGTAGTGCGTTGAATGCGGTGTTGGGCACCGACCCGTCGTAACAAAACCTCCAGCTGTTACATCAAGCGCGCTCTTAGCCTGTCGAGTCGGTCGATAGGTGGTAGCCGGTTACCGCACACCTCGTTCGGCTTGGTCTTATGCTCCGGATTTAACCCCATGCAAAGGACTGCATCATGCCGACACCTGCCTCATCGCCCACTACGGTGGGCTATACCGACATCCTCGCGCGCGCGATCAGCGCCCGATTCAATACCCGACCGACATTGCGCTCGCAAACCTCTCGCTTGCTCAAGGACGGCTTGCTGGAAAAATACCCTCAGCTTGATTTTGATCCTTCCCTGACGAAAATCGCGCAGCCGATCCCGGATGGCTCATGGCGTCTCACCCTGTTTCTGGACGTGGTGCTTGAGTACCTGGCCAGCGGCACACCGCCCGACCTGAACGAGCAGTACGGCCGCAGCTGCTTTTTGACCAACAAAGCGCCTGCGCACCTGACCATCGGAAAAACCACCTCGCGCGGACCGGACATGCAAGTGATTGCAGGCGTTATCCGTGAGTTGCCGACGATTCTGTACATCAGCTTTCAGGAGGCGTTGACAACCTACTGGAACAAGAAGACCGATACCGAGGTCAGCCGCTGGCAATGGTTGGGGGATCTGCTTGCCGGCGTTCTCAAGACATCCGCCACACACCTGTCGTCGAGCAACGCATTGCAAGCCGATGTCCTCAGTGAACTGGCCAATCACCCCGACAATCAAATGCGCCTTCAAAGGCCAGGGCCAAATGGCGTTGTTCATGCCTACACCCTTCAAACCAGCCTGATCAAAGGCGAAGTATCGGTCGCCCTGCAGACCTCCGACATTCTGGTGAGTTGTGGTGAAACCCATCTGTGGTGCAGTGTGACCGGCACCATCAAGTCTTACCCTTCCCTGCAAGCCTTCGGCCTGGCTTGGTGCGAGCAGTTTCAACAGGACTTCATGGCTGACTCGATCACCTGGAAACGCTTTGAGCCCGACGGCAATATCTTTGACACCCAGGCCTCCCTGCTCTTGAACCAGCAACTGGAAGACCTGGCCGCGCTCAAACTGCCCGCCCGTCGGCGTCTGGAGGACCTTGAAAGACGCTTTGATTCCATCACCGACGTGGCCAAGCTGTTCGTTGGAAGCCAAACCGCCCCCATGCACTTTCAACCGATACAGACAACGATTCCCGAGTGGCTGCAAGAGGCTGCACCCACGGACCGTATGGCTTATCGCAAACACGTTCTGACAATGGCGAGCATCAAACAGCAAACCCAAGGTCGCTCGTTTAAAGACGGCATCGACGACCTCCACACGTTCGCTAGAAAGGCGTTGCACAAACAGATGCTGGAGGATCAGCCCCTGGCGCCCGGCTATAACGCCGATGAACTGGAACTGACCTTTCATGTTCCCGTCGGTGATCTTGGCAGCGGCTACATTGAAACCGTCAAAATGTCCCTGACCGAGTTGGCCGTCAAAAACCTGGCTGGAAAACCCAAAGGCCGGATGACCATTCGCCATACAGGGGAGCAATTGATCCAGGACTGGACCACCGAGGCCTACTTGCTGGATCTGGTGACCCGGGTCGATGTGGGCAAACGCTATCCGGAGTTACTTGAGAACCTGTTGCTTGGAAATAACCATGAGGCCAAGGAACGCGGGCGCCTGTTTGGCCTCGAACTGGGTACCCGGTTACCACTGCAGGCCCTTGAACATTCGATCAAGGGTGAACACGGTTTCACCCGCCGGGGATACCGGTACGTCGATGCATTGATGAACAACACCGCTATCGAGCGAATCGTCGATGAGCAGTCGATTGTCATCAGGCCATTGGCATTTCAAAGGAAAGCCGGGGCTGACTGCGATGTAGTCCGCAACATGTTCATCATCGAGCCGAAAAACGTCGATGCCGACGGCCCACATATTCTTTACCGACCGCTGTACACGCCGTGCCTGCATCAATACCCCACCCGCACCGACTTATTGAGCGCGATCGCCCAGGCCGGCCCGCTGCAAACCAGCGTGCTGACCTGGCTTACGGATCGCGCGCGGCCCATCTATGACAACAACGGTTTCAACGAACCGCACATTGTCCACTTCCATGTTGGCGATGACTTCACCCAGCCAGACAAACCGAAACCGGCGATTCTGGTGGGGGACGACGCCGCAGGTGATTGGCTCACTGCGCTCGAAGAAGGTCGATTGCTGGCCAGCCTGTTCGCCAGCAATGCCCGCGCATTGGTGGATCTGGCCGACAAACAATCCGTATCCAATGCCGAGAGCCGCTGGGCGATCATCCTGGAAGGCGGCTGGCTGGTATTCAACAACCTGATTCTGCCGCTGTTGCGCGGTCCGGCCATGCTGGTGGGATGGATGCTGCAAATCACCCACAGTCTGATCAACGACCTTCCAGCCCTGGACAGTGAAGATGCCCAGGTTCGAAACCAGGCCTGGGTCGACGTATTGTTGAACATCGGGCTGGTGCTTTTGCATGTAGGCCGAGGTGCCGTCGATGTGCCGTTGTCCACAAAAAAGGGCGAACAACGTCCGGTCGCCTTCGATCCGTTGCTCCGCTCAGCGGCGCAATCCCCTCTGAACATCGAAGCGCCCGTCGCCCAGGACACGCCAGGGTTGCCTTCAGAACCGCCGGGTAGCGGCAACACCCTGTTGGATTTCAACCTGTCGACCGCTCGCGACTCGGCCTCGGCGCGGCTGTTCGAGAAGCTGCACGACGTTCGGGTTCCATGGCCGGCGTCTCTGCCCGAACCCATCGCAACCGGTCTCTTCAAAGGCTTGTACCGGATTGACAACAAATGGCATGCCAGCATCAAGGGCCTGCTTTTTCGCGTGAGTATCGTGCCCGGATTCGGCGAGGTCTATCTGGTGCATCCCGAACACCCGGATCATCCGGGGATCAAGCTTAAGGCCACTGCCAATGGCAAATGGGTGCTGGATCAGGGCCTGAAACTGGTTGGAGGCGGACCCAAAAAGAGAATTGCCGCCGAGCGAGAAAGGCGTCAAGAGCGCATCGCACTGCTGGAGTTTCAAAGTCAGGCGTTCTTGGACCAACAGGAGCGGGTGCAAAAACGCGTCGATATCGCAGAAAGCCTGATGCAGCTGAAAAAAAATCACCCCGCCAGTTCCGAGGCGGAACGCGCGACATTCAGGCAACGGTACGCCGCTGAACTGGACACGCAGACCCAAAGCTACGTCACGCTGATTGCCGAAACCAAGGAATTAAGCAGCCTGACCGACACGCCGCCCAACAATCAGCGGCTCTGCGGCCTTTTGGAAAACATCATCAATAACGTTCGCAAACAGCTCGTTATGGCTGACCTGGATCGTGACGCCAACAACCTCGCTTACACCGAATTCAGCAGTGGCGTTCAGCAAGTCCTTGCAACCTTGCAAATCGAAGGCCCGACCATGGTGGATCGGTACTTTGACTTCATGCGCAAAACCGCCGACATCAACGAATCCATGATCAAGCTCTATGAGGAGGTGGATAGCCGACTTCACGAACTCAAGCAGATCCCTCGCCTGGGCGTAGAAGCCTGGAGTCGATTGACCGGGAACCGATCGGAAAATGAAATGACCGCGCTGAGGGTCAAGTCCTACCAACTGACCATCTTGCGCATTCTCAGTGCCAAGGCACTCGGCTCCGAAACAGAGGCGACACTTGAAAGCACGCTCGATCCCATACGGTTGTTGTCTCGTTCTCATGCCGAACTGCACACCACACATGTCTATGAAAGCAGCGACCGTATCGCCGTGCTGGATAACCTGGTCACCCACTACAACAAGGCGCAAGACGGCCTCGAAAGTATTGGCATCTTCGATAACGACGAAATACAGCTCTCTGCCTTCACCCGCCTGCGAGAGATCGTTGAAGAGTTGCGCGTGGATGCCGAGCGCCGTCTGGCCGAAGAACTTCAAAGCCAGCCGCAACCAGAGCCACCCTCGCCCTCCTCGTCGGGGGACGGCAAATCTCCGGTCAAACCTCCCTCTTCGTCGGCAAGCCGCAAGAAGGTCATCAAAACCAGAAAGGGTACGTTGATCGGTGAGATTCGCCCTCGCATTGCCAATCAGGGCGGTGACATCGTCGATATCAATGGGCCAATGGACGACAAGCCGTTGGCGTCTTTCCACGAACATGAGCCCGATGTCTGGGTCGAAATCGTCGAAGCCAGGCCCGCGGCACCCAAGCTTTCACCCGTGCCCTACGATCAACTCAAGGCCAACGCCCGCAAAGCGCTGGCCAATGTTGATAAACAAGTGCGGAAAATTGAGGGCTACTCACAACGTGCGAGCTCGCCCAAGGAAATCGAAGAGCAATTGCAGCGAGAAGCGCAAAAGCTGATCCGGTATGCCGATAACCTGGAAAAGCACGAAAACGCGCCGCCAAACCGAGAAAAAGAGGCCCCGCTTGTTACCGATCTGCGAGACAAGGCCCGAGCCCTGGACGACAAGGCTACGGAGCTGCGCACCCGCATGACGCTGGCCCAAGCCCCTAACAGCGAGGGCGTGGAGTATCTATTGCGGCGTAAGGAAATATACCCGCGCATCATTGGTAACCGGGTTCAGCTTAAAACCGGACGCCGGGACTTCATGCAGGAATACGTCCTGTTGAACGGTGACGATCAACCCTGGTGGTACGGACATTTTCACTATGCAAAGGTGGATGATGCCAAGTCCGACTACACCCAGGCCCATCTAAAAACCAAAGAACAACGCTTCGAAACGTATGAATCGGCGATCGCCAAGGCTAAAGATCCGAAACAGAAAATCGACATTCATCGCGGGTTCATCAGCAAAGAGCTGGCAAACAACGATTTCTTGCCGCTGCTACCGCGCTGAGTCGCGCCCATAAAAAAGCCGCAACCAGAGGTTGCGGCTTCGGGGTGTGACTAAAGCTTAGTGAGCGAACAACGAATTGCCCTTCTGCCCCGCCAATTTCTCCGGTTTGATCAGGAACCGCGCCAATGCCGGCAACAGCCACAGTGCGCCGAACATGTTCCAGAGCAGCATGAAGGTCAGCATCAGGCCCATGTCGGCCTGGAACTTGATGGCCGAGAAGATCCAGGTGCACACGCCGATCGCCAGGCACAGGCCGGTGAACAGCACGGCTTTACCGGTGGACTTCAGCGTCTGGTAGTACGCCTCTTGCAACGGCAGACCGGCACGCAGGAAGCTTTCCAGACGGCTGTAGATGTAGATGCCGTAGTCCACGCCAATCCCCACCCCGAGTGCCACAACCGGTAGGGTTGCGACTTTCACGCCAATGCCCATGAAGGCCATCAGGGCGTTGCCGAGTACCGAGGTCAGGACCAGCGGCAGCACGATGCACAACGTCGCCGCCCAGGAACGGAAGGTGATCATGCACATGGTCGCCACGCAGATGTACACCAGGATCAGGATGGTCAGCTCGGATTCCTTGATCACCTCGTTGGTGGCGGCCTCGATCCCGGCGTTACCGGCGGCGAGGATGAATTCCAGGCCTTCCTTGTTGTTCTCCTTGGCGAAGTCCTGCACCGCATGCACGGCGCGATCCAGCGTGGCGGCCTTGTGATCGTTGAGGAACACCAGCACCGGTGCCAATGAACAGCTGTTGTTGTACAGACCATCAGCCCGGGCGATCGAGTTGTTCAGCACGTCCGGGTTACGCGACAGGGTTTCCCATTTCAGGTTGCCCTCGTTCATGCCCTTGATCATCTGCTTGGACACGGTCACCAGTGAGATCGCCGACTGCACGCCCTCGGTGTTCTGCATCTTCCACATCAGCTCGTCGATCGGCGCCATGGCTTCGTAGCGCGAGCAGCCTTCGGACTTGGTCTTGACCATCACCACCAACACGTCGGAACTGGTGGAGTAATTGCTGATGATGAAGTTGTTGTCCTTGTTGTAGCGCGAGTCCGGACGCAGTTCCGGAGCACCTTGGTCAAGGTCACCGATTTTCAGGTTCTGGCTGTACCAGAGGCCGCCACTGAAGGCGAGCAAGGCCAGGACGATCGATACCGGCGCCACTTTCGGGCTGGCAAAGTTCGACAGCAGACGCCAGAACGGGTGTTCGCGGTGCGCGTCTTTCTTGCTGCGTTCGACGGCGCGTTTGCTGATGCCGACGTAGGAAATCGCCACCGGCAGCAGGATCAGGTTGGTGAACACGATCACCGCCACGCCGATAGACGCACCGATGGCCAGTTCACGAATCACGCCGATGTCGATGATCAGCAGTGTGATGAAACCCACCGCATCCGCAAGGATCGCAATCATCCCCGGCAGGAACAGCTGACGGAACGTGCGCCGCGCCGCAGTCAAGGCGTTGTCTGCCTCGCTGGATTGCAAGGCAATACCGTTGATCTTCTGCACACCGTGGGAAATACCAATGGCGAAGATCAGGAACGGCACCAGCATCGAGTAAGGATCAAGCCCGAAGCCGAAAAAGTGCATCAAGCCGAGCTGCCAGACCACTGCCACCAACGTGGTGCTCAACACCGCCACGGTGCTGCGCATGCAGTTGGTGAACCAGTAGAGCAGGATCAACGTGATGATGAAGGCGACGCCGAAGAACATCACCACCATGACCAGGCCATCGATCAGGTCGCCGACTTTCTTGGCGAAACCGACGATGTGGATCTGCACGTTAGGGTTCTGGGCTTCGAATTTGTTGCGGATCTTGTCTTCAAGTTCGTGAGAGAACTTGCGATAGTCCAGCGCCAGCAACTTGCCCTGATCCTGTGGGTCCGGGTAGGACTCCAGCAGCGGGATATCAACAATGCTCGACTTGAAGTCGTTGGCCACCAGACGCCCGACCTGACCGGACTTGAGCACGTTGTTGCGCAACAGGTCGAGGCTTTGCTGGGAACCGTTGTAGCTCTGCGGAATCACTTCACCACCGGCGAAGCCCTCCTCTGTCACTTCGGTCCAGCGTACGCTCGGGCTCCACAGCGACTTGAGACCGGAACGGTCAACACCGGAGATGTAGAACACCTCGTCGTTGATCTGACGCAGGGTCTCCATGTACTCCTTGGAGAAGATGTCGCCATCAGTGGCTTCCACCGAGATGCGCACCGTGTTGCCCAGGTTCGCCAGATCGTTGCGATGCTCCATCATCTTTTGTATGAACGGATGCTCGAGCGGGATCATTTTTTCGAAACTGGTGGACGGCCGGATCAGCGTCGCTTGCCAGAACAGGAAAATACTGACCAGCAGGCAGATCACGATCACTGCCGGGCGGTTGTTGAAAATCAGGCGTTCGAGAAACGTCGCCTTGTCATGATGATGAGTGCTCAAGGATGTCATAGACCCGCCTTCTTATTATTTGCCCGGCTCATTTGGACGACCCATTTTTTCCATTCTCTGCGCCGGTTGGCGAAGTGACGCGAACGCCACCCTGCCCTGCCAGAATCAGATTGCCGTTGCCCGCTGCGGTGACTGCCGATACGGAAATGCGATCCGGACGGTTGAACACGCTGAAGGTTTCGCCGTTGTCGTTGCTGCGGATCACAGAGCCGCCGTTGCCGACAATCACGATGGAGCCGTCGTCGAGCAGCGTCGCTCCGGACAGACCGAATTCCAGTGCACCGCGAGCGGCCTTGAGCTCAACCGGCTCCCAGGTCGTACCGAAATCGGTGGAGCGAAACAGATTGCCCCGCAGCCCGTAGGCCAGCAGCGTATTGGCTTGAGCGGTGCCGATCACGCCAAACAGCGAGCCTTCATATGGACCTTCAAGCTTTTCCCAGGTCTGACCCCAGTCGGCGGAGCGGAACATGCTGCCCTGCTCGCCGACGATGAACAGACCGGAATCCTTGACCGCGGCGATGGCGTTGAGGTGGTACTGGTCTTCGTTGTCGAGGCGATCGCTGACGTCTTCCCAGTTTTTGCCACCGTCGGTGGTGGCCATCAACGCACCGTAGGCGCCCACGGCAAAGCCGCTGTTGACGTCCTGGAACCAGACGTCGAGCAGCGGCGATTCGCGTTTCAGATCTTCGAATTGCTTGGTCCAGGTGACGCCGCCGTCCTCGCTCGCGAGGATCTGCGCATCATGGCCGACAGCCCAACCGTGTTTGTCATCGACGAAAAACACCGACGTCAGCAGTTGCCGCGTCGGCACCTTGGCTTGGGTCCAGGTTGCGCCCTGATCATCGGAATACAAAATGTGCCCGCGATCCCCGACCGCCACCAGACGCTTGCCGGCGTGCACGACGTCGAGCATCAGGCTCTTGCTGGCTTTGGCAGATTCAACGGAATAAACAATGTCGGATGCTGGCGCAGCAGCGGCCAGCGCAGGTGCCGACAGCACGGCACAGCCCAACAGCGAGAGCGCTGTAGCCAGCAACGCGAATTTGCGTAATGCCGGCGGGCGGCAGATACCCACACCCATGACAGGCTCACTCATAGACCTTCCCCCATTATTATTGTTAGGTCGTTCAACCTTTCTGGGCGCCATAAGGGTGCTCTTTGCGAATGCCTTTTCTGGAGCATAGTCCTGAAATGCGCAATCTAGAGCCCCTTCGGAAGCTGGCTTATCCTATCGGGGTTTGGAAAGGTCTGACAATCGACGCCACGTTATGTTTTGTTAACCTGGGCGGTTTGCGCATTTGCTGAATGTTTGGGTATCAGGTGGGGTGATTGGGTTTTGTTGGTCGGTGTGTATATCCGTTACTGCGGTTAAGGCTGCTGGCGGTTTCGCTCTTACAGCGAGTCCCTTTTTCAAACGCCAAAAAGGAACCAAAAGGCTTCGCCCCGGCGTACGGCACTTCGCTAAAGCTCAGTGTTCCCTCGCTACGGTATCCATCAGGGGGCATCGCCTACGGTCTGCTTCGCGACGACCTCCTCTCGATGTGTGCGGCTCCGCCGCACGGCGCTACGCGCCTAACCCCCTGATGAACACCTACGCTCGGCCTGCCGAAGGGGCGAGAGATCAAAAGCAGAATCAAGATCTAAAGCCACAGCCACAGCAAAATCAAAAGATCGCAGCCTCGTTTCACTCGACAGCTCCTACAGGGAATGGGTGTACCCCCGGCTTCTCACCACTCAACAGGCCGAGCGTTAGCTCGCCTGCAGCTTTTGATCTTGACCCACCCGCCCCTTCGGGAGGCTGAGTGGAGGTGTGCATCTGGGGGGAAGGCGCGAAGCGCCGTGCGGCGAAGCCGCACACATCGAGAGGAGGTTGAAGCGAAGCCAACCGGAGGCGATGCCCCCAGATGAATGCCGGAACGAAGGAACGCCGAGCCTAAGCGAGGGGCCGGACGCTTGGGGCGAGACTTTTTGGTTACTTTTGAGGCGTTCGGTACGTGTCAAGGTACCTGTCGCCTTGGTATTCCTACGGCTAACCCATTGCGGCCTTAACGTCAGGGCGTTCGGGGTTCAAATACACCGTATCTGCCAACTTCCAGTTGCGTGTGCTGGTACTCCAGCGGCTCGGATTAGCTTCCCTGGCATCTTCATACAGCGCTGCTCTGGCCTGTAATAGAGCTGTTGCTTTGCCTTCATGGCGCTCGTTCGGCGTCACGTATTTCAAGGCACTATGACGATGGTCTTCGTTGTACCACTCAATAAATTTTTGCACCCAAAGCCTTGCTTGCGTGACCGTATCAAACGGTTGATCCGGCCAGAGCGGGCAGTACTTTGCCGTGCGAAAAAGTGCTTCGGCGTAGGCATTGTCGTTGCTCACACGAGGTCTGCTAAATGACGGCTCGACGCCCAGAGCAACCATGCTTTCACGCAGCAAAGAACCTCTCATGACGTGGCCATTGTCTGAGTGCAGCACCAAGGGACGACCGGCTGTGTGCTCGCGTAAGCAGCCTTTTTCAAGCAGCTCACACGCATGCTCGCTGCACTCCGATTCATACACTTCATTGGCGACCAATTTACGGCTGTAGATGTCCTTGACCATGTACCAGTAGAAAAAACGGCCCTTAACTGTGCTCGGCAACCAGGTGATATCCCAGCACCACACCTGATTGGGGCCGTCAGCACGATGCGTCGTCAGCACCTTGCGTTTCGGGGCTTTGGCACGACCACGGCGCACGTTTTGATTAGCCGCTTTTAACACACGGTAAAAAGTCGATTCCGAAGCCAGATAGATACCTTCATCTGCCAGCTTGGGAACGATTTGGTGCGGTGTGAGGCTGGCATAGCCAGCCTGATTGGCCGCGCCAAGCACCGCTTGGCGCTCTGCCTCGCTGAGCTTGTTTGATGGCGCTACCCGCTGAGCCACCAGGCGCTTGTCGCAGTCAGTGTGTCGCCAACGTTGAACCGTGCGCAGGCTCAGTCCCAGCTCGTTGCACGCCCGATATCGACGAGCTCCACCCAGTACTGCCTCGGCAATCAACTTCATGGCTTGCGTACGATCAGAGGCACTGATCAGTCTTCCTTGTCCTTGCCCCAGATCGCATTGGCTTTTTTTCTGAGTTCCAGCAAAGCCTCCGCCTCAGCACGTCCAGCATCTGATCGAATCAACTGACGTTCCAGCTCTTTGATCCGTAGTTGCTCGGCAGTTTTCTCTGCGCTGGGTTTCAGGTCAGCAAGGGTATTGGCGTTTTGGCAGGCTTCGCGCCACTGCTGGATTTGCTCAGGATAAATACCTTTGATTCGGCAATATTGAGAGATTTCCACCTCGCTCAACGGCGCGGTTTCCATGACGGCATTGAATTTATCGGCGCTGGACCATTGATCACTGGTCTTCCCGTTTCCGGGCACGATCAAACCTTTATCTCTAGCCATTTGCCTCCAATTACGCAGTGCCTGTGGCGTGACATTGAGTGCAACAGCGAGGTCCGCCACTGAACGATTGAGGGGCGGCATCATTTGCTGTACGGCCCAGTCTTTGAAGTCGTCGGTATAACGCATAGGCATTGTCGTGCACCTTCGCCCTCTTGAGTGAATGAGTCAATCAACAAGGGCGACAAGTAGCCTGACACGGAGGGCGTTTGCCAAAAGGGACTCGCTGTAAGAGCGAAACCATTAGCGGCCGTTACCGCAGGAATGGATATGTACACCATCAAAAATCCCGGTCGGCTCTAAGGCCGCCTTCGCGAGCAAGCTCAGCTCCTACAGGGTTCAGGTGAACCGCTGTAGGAGCAAACCCAGAGTCAGGCCAGGCTTTTGCTGACCACCTCAAACACATCGCTCGAAAGTTGACCCGAAGCGCGAATCCGCTCCAGCTCACCTTTCATCAACGCCTGACGCGCGTCGTCGTATTTGCGCCAGCGAGTCAGCGGCGCCAGCTGCCGGGAAGCAATCTGCGGGTTGAACCCGTTCAACTCAATCACCAGATCCGCCAGGAACCGATAACCCGAACCATCCGCCGCATGGAAGTTGATCAGGTTCTGCCCGGCAAACGCGCCGACCAGCGCCCGCACCTTGTTCGGGTTCTTGATATTGAATGCCGGATGCTGCATCAACGCCTTGACCCGCTCCAGACCACCGGGCAATACACTGCCCGCCTGGACGCTGAACCACTGATCCATGACCAGCGGATTATCCTTGAAGTGCTCGGCAAAACTCGCCAGTGCCGTGGCCTTCTCTTCTTCGAACGGCGAATTCACCAATACCGCCAACGCCGTCAGGCGCTCGGTCATGTTGTCGCTGGTTTCGAACTGCTCAAGCGTCGCCGCCAACACTTCCGGCTTACCGATGAGCATCAGGTACGACAGCGCAATGTTCTGCAACGCGCGACGAGCGAAGTGCTCGGCCTCGGCTACATACGGGGTTTTCTTCGACAGATCGCGATTGGCCTGATAACGCAGCCACAACGCCTCGAACAAACCTTCTGCCAATTGCTTGCGAGCAAACTCGCGTGCGATGTGAATGGCGTCAACGTCAGCCACTTCGCTGATCTCGGTCAGATACGCCTCGCCCGGCAGCGAAAGCATTTCCGCGACCATGGCCTGATCCAGCGTCTCGTCCGACAACACGGTGCGCAAGGCAGAAATCAGGCGCTGATCCAGCACCAGCTTCTCGCCTTTTTGCTGCTGAGCAATCAGCTCTTGCAGCACCTGAACCGACAATTGCTGACCCGCATCCCAACGGTTGAAGCCGTCGCTGTCGTGCTGCATCAGGAACATCAGCTGATCGCGGTTGTACGGGAAGCTCAGTTTCACCGGCGCCGAGAAGCCGCGCAGCAACGAAGGCAATGGCTGTTCCGCGATGTCGATGAAGGTGAATGTCTGCTCGGCTTCGGTCACCGAAATGACCCGTGAGGTGCCCTGAGCGCTGGCTTCACCGGAAAGACGCAACGCAATGGCCGCACCTTTGGAGTCCAGCAGGCCCAATTCGACCGGGATCACGAACGGCAACTTCTCAACCTTGTCCGGGGTTGCCGGGCAGCTTTGACGGAACGTCAGGCTGTAGGTTTTCGCCACCGCGTCGTAGGACTCGCTGACTGCCAAACGCGGCGTGCCGGCCTGGCTGTACCAGCGCTTGAACTGGGTCAGGTCGACACCGTTGGCGTCTTCCATGGTCTTGATGAAGTCGTCGCAAGTCACGGCCTGGCCGTCATGGCGATCGAAGTACAGGTCGCTGCCTTTGCGGAAGCCTTCGGCGCCGAGCAAGGTATGGATCATGCCGACCACTTCCGAACCCTTTTCGTACACGGTCAGGGTGTAGAAGTTGGAAATCTCGATAAAGCTGTCCGGGCGCACGGCGTGAGCCATGGGACCTGCGTCTTCGGCGAACTGGTGGGTGCGCAGGTACGCCACGTCCTGGATACGCTTGACCGTGGCCGAGTTCATGTCGGCGGAGAAGCCCGAATCGCGGAACACGGTGAAGCCTTCCTTGAGCGACAACTGGAACCAGTCGCGGCAGGTCACGCGGTTGCCCGACCAGTTGTGGAAGTATTCGTGGGCAACAATCGCCTCGACCCGCTGGTGCGCGGCGTCGGTCGCAGTTTCGGCGCGGGCCAGCACGGCGCTCGAGTTGAAGATGTTGAGGCCCTTGTTCTCCATGGCGCCCATGTTGAAGTCGTTGACCGCGACGATCATGAAGATGTCCAGGTCATACTCGCGACCGTAGACCTCTTCGTCCCAGCGCATCGACTTCTTCAGGCTGTTCATGGCGTGCTGGCACTTGTCGATGTTTTCCGGCTCGACATAAATGCGCAGCGCTACAGCGCGATCGGTCATGGTGGTGAAGGTGTCTTCGACGCACCACAAATCACCGGCCACCAGCGCAAACAGGTAGGCCGGTTTCTTGAACGGATCTTCCCAGGTCGCCCAGTGCCGGCCGTCTTCGCCCGGACCGCTGGCAATCGGATTGCCGTTGGACAGCAGCACCGGATAGCTGTGCTGCTCGGCAACCACCGTGGTGGTGAACGTGCTCATCACGTCCGGGCGATCGAGGTAATAGGTGATCTTGCGGAAGCCTTCGGCCTCGCACTGGGTGCAGAACATCGTGCCGGACTTGTACAGACCTTCCAGCGCGGTGTTGGTTTCCGGGTGGATCTTGACGCTGGTGTCGACCGTGAAGGTGGTGCTGGTCGGGTGCAGGGTCAGGTGATTCTCGGTCAACTGGTAGTCAGCGGCATTCAGCTCACGGTCGGCCAGTGTGACCGACAGCAATTCAAGCTGCTGGCCATCCAGCACCAGCGGCGGCAGGCCCGGGCCACGTTCAGGATTGCGGCGCATCACCAGTTGCGCATGGACCAGGCTGTGGTCCTCGTACAACTCGAAGGTCAGGTGCGTCTCGTCGATCAGGTACTCGGGCGCCTGATAGTCCTTCAGGTAGATCATCTTCGGTTGTTCGGTGCGCATGCTGGAGTCCTTACTGATGCACGGCGAGCTGGTAGGCCGTGTATTTACGAATATTGATCACGCCAGTGTCGAAGATCAGGTATTGCCCTTTGATCCCTAGCAGCGTGCCTTCGGCAATCGGGTTCTTGTCCAGGTTGAAGCTGACAATCTTCGCCGGGTATTGCTCGATCGGATATCGGATTTCGAGCGGTTCGACATCGGCAATAGTCTGGATCGCCTGTAGGCCGAATCGTTCCTGCAAACTTTGCAATCCTTCGGCGCAACTGTCGAATAGCTGATCACGAACCTGCGCCAGGTCAACCGACACCGCATCGCCCTTGAGTAATGCACGCCAGTTGGTCTTGTCCGCCACCTGACTGCGGAACAGGTCTTCGACGAAGCCCGACTGCTGACGGGTCGAGACACGCATGATCGGCAAGGCCTGACGGGCGCCCTGATCGATCCAACGGGTCGGCAGCTGGGTGGCGCGGGTAATCCCGACCTTCACCCCCGAGGAATTGGACAGATACACAATGTGATCCGTCATGCAGAACTTCTCGCCCCACTCCGGCTCACGGCAAGTGCCAGCGTCGTAGTGGCAACGCTCCGGGCTCATGATGCAGATATCGCACTGGGCCAGTTTGGTCATGCACGGGTAGCAGTAACCCTGACTGAAACTGGTTTTGGTCTTGCGTCCACAATGGGTGCAGTGAATCGCTCCCAGGTATTCCAGGCGCACCGTGGTCCCGATCAAAGGGTTGACCGGCACCTCGACGTCGTCCAGACGAAACGCGTACTGCACGTTCGGCCCGTCAAGGCGCGCCGACATTTTGCTGATTGCACCGCGGCCAATCTCGATCAATGGACGGCATCCGATTTGAACAGGATATTCGGCACTTCGATCGACTTGGAGCTGCACTCCTGCACGCCCATGTAACCGGTGCGCTGGTCTTCGGGCAGGTTCTGGATTTCCCAGGCGATCATCGCTTGCAGCGACAGTTCGCGTTGTTCGGCGGTGAGTTTGCCACCGTCGGACCATTTACCGATTTCCACCGCCAGTTTCAGGCTCTGGTAGATATCAGGGGTGATGTTGTTGATCATTTCGTTAAAAGAGGACATCAAGGGCTCCGCGCTCTTTAATACATAACTGTTTTAGGCGGCCAGTTTACGGCGGTTGTACAAACCACCCAACAAACCGGTCAAGCATCCGACGAGCAACCCGCCGACGTGGGCCGCATTGGCAATTTCACCGAAGCCGATCATCGAGACCAGCCCGGACAGGCACAGCAATAGCCACACCAGCATCATCACCAGCACGCCGCGCGGCAGGCGATAAGCAGGGTTTGGCGACAACAGCTGAAAGATCCAGCAATGCCCGAGCAGGCCGTACAGCACGCCGGACAACCCACCAAATAGTGTCGGACCACTGAAAACAAACTGGGCGTAGTTCGAGACCAGGCCGAACAGCAACGTCAGGCCGATCAGGTTGATACTGCCCTGGCGCGACTCGATGCGCCGCCCCAGCTCCCAATACCACATGCCGTTCATGGCCAGGTGCAGGATGCCGAAGTGGATCAGCATCGGTGTCACCAGACGCCACCACTGCCCCGCTGCCAGACTGTCGGCCAAGGGCACGAAGTGGATGTACTCGCCGACAATGCGGAAATCGAGGAAGGTCAGCCAGCGCATCGTGTCGAGGTTTTCGCCCAACAGCGTCACCGCGCCGACAAGCAGGCTCAGCAGCAACACGAACGCTGTCGCCTTGGCGTGGCGCAGTTGCTCAACGAAACCTGGGCGCTTTATGGTTTGCGCCACCGGAATGTCCAGCTGCTGATCGGGATCACCGGCCGGGAAGCGTTCGTACAACGTGCGCACATCTTCGCTGATGTTGGCCGGCACCCACAGCACTTGCTCACCCGCCTCTTCGCTGACCCGATGCGGCACCTGCATGCGCTGCAACAGTTTGACGAACCCGCTCAAGTCCACCGCCAACGGCAGCCGTAATACGGCAACGGCACTCATCGCAACACCTCCGGCCGCTCGACATCAACCCAGACAAATTTATGCGGATCGAGGCGGGTTTCCTGGTCCAGACGGTAGGCGACCAGTTTGCCGTAGAGCACCGCGCTGTAATCCAGGCAGGCCAGGTTCGGCCGGATCGGCACCGGTTTGCCGCTGCGCCAGTAATGGCCCACGAACAACAATGGCTCGTCGACGCCATAGCGCAGCAAGGTGTTTTTTTCGGTGGACGACAGCGGCGTCCGGGCCACGGGTTCGGGCAAGGCGTCGGGCTGGAACACGATGTCTCCGTAGGTTTGCGGGTCGTCTTCCCAGAACTTGGTGCGGAAGAACGAACGCGTCAGGCCATCGCCACTGGTCATTGTCAGACCATGAGGCAAGCGCATGTCAGTGCCGCGCAGCAGGCGGTCGAACACAGTGCAGGCGAAACTGCCCGGTACGGCCGAGGCCTGGAGGAAATGTTCATCGACGCAACCGTTAGGGAATAGCGCGCGCAATGGTTCGATCAACCCCGCGTCCCAGCAGGCATGCACCACCCGGAAACGCCCGGCATCGACGAACAATGGCATCTCATAGAACCATTGCAGGAAGTCATGCCAGTCAGCCGGATGGTCTTCGAATTGGGTCAGGGTTTCGTTCAGCAAACGGGCATGGCGCGGGGTGTGTTCACGCACGAACTGCTTGCCGCTGCCCGGAGGCGCCGGTGTGCTCCAGCCGAGGGCGTTGAATTCATGGTTGCCCATGATGCACAGCGCCTGGCCGGCTTCGACCATGTCGTGAACGATGTGCAGCGCTTCGCGAATCCGCGGGCCGCGGTCGATGATGTCGCCGACGAACACCGCCATACGCGACGGATGCCGCCAGACGCCACCTTGTTTTTGATAACCGAGCCGGTCGAGCAAGTGCTCAAGGGTCAGAGCGCAACCGTGCACGTCACCGATCAGGTCGTAGCTTCGCGCGGGATCGAGCATCAGTCGCCTCCACCACCCAACTTGCTGCCCCAGCCGAGTTTGGTCCGGCAGACTTCATAGTAGTTGTGGTCGAGCGGGTGAATCAGCCGCAGCTTCTGGGCTTTCTTGCTGATCGTGATGGTGTCACCCGGTGCGCAGGTGAAATGGTTCTGCCCGTCACAGGAGACTTGCGGGTAAATCTGCATATCTTTGGACACGACGATTTTCAGCTCACTGTTGCCATCGACCACAATCGGCCTGCCCGACAAGGTATGGGGGTACATCGGCACAATCACAATAGCGTCGAGCTTGGGATGCATGATCGGCCCGCCCGCCGACAGCGCGTAGGCGGTCGAACCGGTGGGCGTGGCGACGATCAGGCCGTCGGCCTTCTGGCTGCAGACGAACTGGCCGTCGATGTACAGTTCAAACTCGATCATCCGCGTCGACTTGCCGGGGTGCAGCACCACGTCGTTCAGCGCGTCGCCCTGACCAATGGCCTCGGCGTGACGACGAACTTCGGCTTGCAGCAGGAAGCGGTTTTCCACCAGATAGTGGCCGTCGAGCACTTCGGCGACTTTGACTTCCAGCTCATCGGGGCGAATATCGGTCAGGAAGCCCAGGCTGCCACGGTTGATGCCGAGCACCGGAATATTGTGTCGGGCCAGTGCCCGCGCGGCGCCCAACAGGCTGCCGTCACCACCGACCACAATCACCATGTCACATACTTCACCGAGCATCTTGCGCGACGAGGTTTGCAGGCCATGACCCGGCAGCACTTCGGCGATGGTGTCTTCGAGGATCACGTGCAGGTGACGATCGAGCAGAAACCGTTTCAGTCGGCGAACGGTATCCAGCACCTGAGAACTGCCCAGGCGACCGATGATGCCGATATTACGAAATTGCTCCATGGGGCTCCTAATGAAGGGCAGCGGCGGCGAAAAACACGATTATGGGCGAAAGCGCGGGATAGACAAAATCCTTTCAGCCACAACGGTGTACTCACGATTGAGGCTATGCTCGCAAGATGATCCTATTTCCCGATTTGCTGCAGTTACCCCACCAGTTGCGCCACCCCGAAGTGCGCGACCTGGCTTGGGTCATCCTCGCGCCGCCGATGCTTGGCGTCACGACGTGGCCGCAGCGACACCCGCTGACCGGCAGTGATTGGGTACAAGCGCCGGAGCGGCTGGAACAGTGGCTGCGGCAACTGGATCGAGACAGTTATGACTTGCTGCACTGGCTGGCGCAGGCCAGAACCCGGCGACTGGGCTTGTACTACGAACGCCTCTGGCAATACGCCGTGCGGCACGCGCCGGGTATCGACCTGATTGCCGCCAACATGCCGATCCGCCGCGAAGGCCACACGCTGGGCGAACTGGACATGCTGCTGCGCGATCGTGACGGCGTGCATCATCTGGAACTGGCGATCAAACTTTACCTTGGCCCGCAAAATGGCGACGGACACGACACGGCGCAGTGGCTCGGCCCCGGCTGCCATGATCGGCTGGACCGCAAACTGGCCCATCTGACTCAGCATCAATTACCGATTTCGGCGCGCCCGGAGAGCCGCGAAGTATTGGCGGCGCTGGATATCCAGCAGTTCAGTGCACATTTGTGGCTGGGCGGCTATTTGCTGTATCCGTGGCCAGGACCGGCCGAGCCACCGAATGGTGCACATCCCCAGCATTTACGCGGTAGCTGGCTGCATCAGAAGGACTGGGCAGATTTTGTCGTGCAACGCCCGTTCGGTCGCTGGCAACCCCTGCCCCGCCATGCCTGGCTGGCGCCGGCGCACTATCCGGTGGAGCAGACCTGGAGCATTGAACAGCTGAATGCCTGGCTCAGCGATCTGGAGCCACTGGCCCCGGCGCAGTTGCTGGTGCGACTCACAGAAAACGCCCAGGGCGATTGGGAAGAAGCCGAGCGACTGTTTCTGGTGGCGGATCTTTGGCCGAATGTGCCGGGTAATGGCTGAGTTTTGTAGCGTCTGGGCCAGCTCGGTTCAGATAGATAGCCTTAATGCCAAAGCCGCCAACGTCACCAACAATACCGGCACCGTCAGCACAATCCCGACCTTGAAGTAATACCCCCAGCCGATCCGAATGCTCTTGCGCTCCAGCACATGTAACCACAGCAACGTCGCCAGGCTGCCGATCGGCGTAATCTTCGGCCCCAGGTCGCTGCCGATGACGTTGGCGTAGATCATCGCCTCCTTCACCACCCCGGTCGCCTGGCTGGCATCGATCGACAGCAAACCGATCAGCACCGTCGGCAGATTGTTCATCATCGACGACAGCAGCGCCGTCAGCACGCCCGTGCCCATCGCCGCGCCCCACACGCCGTAACCGGCAAAACCATCCAGCCATCCGGCCAGATACCCCGTGAGCCCGGCGTTGCGCAGGCCATAGACCACCAGGTACATGCCCAGCGAGAAAATCACGATATGCCACGGCGCTTCCTTGATGACTTTGCGCGTGGAAATCTTGTGACCACGGGCGGCGATGGCCAGCAGCAACGCCGCGCACACCGCAGAAATGGCACTGATCGGAATCCCCAGCGGTTCCAGCGCGAAGCAGCCGAGCAACAGAATCACCAACACGGCCCAACCGGCATAAAAAGTGGCGTTGTCGTGGATCGCTGAAGCCGGATGCGCCAGTTGCTCGGGGTCGTAATCCTTGGGGATGTCACGACGGAAGAACCACATCAGCATCGCCAGCGTGGCGGCGACGCTGACGAAGTTGACCGGAATCATGACTGCCGCATAACGGTTGAAACTGATATTGAAGAAGTCCGCTGAAACAATGTTCACCAGGTTCGACACCACCAACGGCAGACTCGCCGTGTCAGCGATGAAACCGGCGCCCATGACGAACGCCAGTGTCGCCGCCGGGGAAAAGCGCAACGCCAGCAGCATGGAAATCACGATGGGTGTGAGAATCAGCGCTGCCCCGTCATTGGCAAACAACGCCGACACCAACGCCCCGAGCAGCACCATATAAGCAAACAGCTTGCGTCCGCTGCCCCGCCCCCATCGGGCCACATGCAACGCCGCCCAGGCGAAAAAACCCGCCTCGTCCAGCAGCAGACTGATGACAATCAGCGCGACAAAGGTCCCGGTGGCGTTCCAGATAATCTGCCACACCAGCGGGATGTCGCTCAGATGAACGACCCCGAAAATCAGCGCAAGTACCGCGCCGAATACCGCACTCCAGCCGACGCCAAGGCCTTTTGGCTGCCAGATCACCAAGGTGATGGTCAGCAGGAAAATCAACGATGCGATCAGCATGCAGTGCAGCCTTGTCGGAAAAACAAACCGCGATTCAGCCGCAATGCACAAGCGGAGTAAAGCCCAAACTTGCTCCTCTCCCCCTAAACGCACCGCAATCAACGTAGCAGCTGTCGAGCCCGCGAGGCTGCGTTCGGCGACGCAGTCGTCGTAAACCCTGCGAACGCGGTATTTCTGGGACACCACGGTGCCTGATTTCACGACGACTGCGTCGCCGAACGCAGCCTCGCGGGCTCGACAGCTGCTACGACAGATCGGTGTGCTATAGCCGGATCACATGGCCCTCCACCGGTGCGATCTGGCCGTGGAACAGCCGGGAAATCACGCTCTGCGCGGCTTCATAGCCTTTGTCCTCGACCACTTCGAGCAACGGATTTTCAGCCGTCGTCAACTGCCGGTAGAAACGCTGCAAACCCTCACCAATATGCTGGCTGACTCCTTCCGCCCCCCACTCGGCATTGCGCTTGCGGATCTGGATCGGCGCAAAAAAGAACACCGGTTGCGGCCCCTCGATGGCCGTCAATCTAGCCTCATCGGTGCTTTGCGCAGAACCGGCGAAACAGCTGTAAACCAACTGCCCGGTAAAATGCTGGTGGACCTGATCACGTAAATCCAGGTCGCCGGAAAAATCTACGTACAACGTAGGGCGGTCATTGGCCAGGCTCGCCAGTTCTGCGTAGGCCACCGTTCGCTCGTAACAACCGAGTTTCTCGACAAACGCCTTGTTGCCGGCGGAGGTCAGCGCCACCCGCTCCAGGTCAGGGTGGTTTTCCAGGCACACAGCCGTGCCGTAGGCGGTTTTGCTCGAAGCGCTGGAGAACACCAGTCGAGTTGCGCCGAAGAACTGATTGTCCTGCAGGAAATCCGCCAGCATCGACGAGGTCAGGAACAGCGGCTTGAGCAAAATCTGCAGGTTTTCGGTTTCAGGGCTGTAGTACGAATCCCAGCTGCAACGGGTGTATTGGTTGTAAGCCGACGTCAGTGCCTGCCGATGCTCGGCGGCGTCATAGAAACCACGCTCAGTGACCCGTTCCGGGCGCATCCACAGATGGCTGGCAATCGGAAAATACCCGTAGAAGCGCTCCCCGACATTGATACCGGCCACATCAGACGCCACGACATCGGCAAAACCCCACGCCGGGATGTGACCCCATTCCGCCAACCCTGTAGGAAAGAATTCCCAGTAGTTCATCGAATCGCCATAAGCGGCGTAGGTAATGTTATTGGTGGTCAACGCGCACCGGTCGATCTTGAAAATCACCTCCCCGTCAGCCGGAATCAGGCTACGTTGCTCCTGCTCGATTCGACTCTGGTCGAGGGCGTTTTTGCGGGTGATCAGCCGTGTTACCGTGCTCGGACTTTGCATCTTTCAGACTCCTGCTGCGAGTGAGTGGCGGGTAGCACCAGAGTAGTGGCAGCCGATGAAGAGCGGGTTCGGAAACTCCAAGGGCATCGCGCCCACCCTCAATCCCCGCGCAAAGCCGCTGAAACGACCGAGTCAGGCCCGGGCAGTTTTCACCGTGGAAGCCATTTATGAGGCGTTTGTTCGGATTTGGCGGCGCGATGGCTGGTCGGGTTTGACCACGCGCGCGGTCGCACTGGAAGCAGGCGTCGCCATTGGCACGCTGTACGACTATTTCCCGAGCAAGGAAGCCTTGCTGTCAGGTTACGTCCGACATTGCCTGGAGCACCTGTTGCAGCAGGTGGATGAACAGGTCGTACAGCCCACGGATCTGGATTGGCAGACCCGGACCAACCGTCTGATACGCCTGACCTGTGACCCGGTCGAGGCCAGGCAACCGTTGTTCGACTATGAACTGATGACCCTCGAACACCAGATCGCCGAACCCAAACACCATCGGCGAGTGTTCCAGGAGCTGTCGCAGAAGTGGCGCGAAGCCTTCGCAGCCTGTACCGACTTGCCCGTATGCCCTTCAGAAACAACCATTGATGCCTGGCTGATCACGGCTTGGGGCGGTCGCCGTTATTGCGTCACCGCACAACCTGCGGCGGCGCAAACCGCCGCATGGCTGCTGGAGATCGAATCGATGATCTGTGGCCGGCTCCGTGGCTAAAAGAGCGTCATTGCTTTTTATGCTGCTCGACCCACTGCCCATAGGCATTGATGAATTTTTGCAAAAACGGTTTGAGCGCCTCGGACAGGTTACCCGCCTCGTCGAACGCTGAACCGGCGCCGCTCAAGTAGGCTTCCGGTTGCTGCATGCACGGCACATCCAGAAACACCATGGACTGGCGCAGGTGATGGTTGGCGCCAAAACCACCGATAGCGCCCGGCGAAGCACTGATCACCGCTCCGGGCTTGCCGCTCCAGGCACTCTTGCCATAGGGACGCGAACCCACATCGATCGCGTTCTTCATCGGCGCAGGCACCGAACGGTTGTATTCGGGGGTGACGAACAGCACCGCGTCGGATGAGCTCACTTGTTGCCGGAAAGTGCTGTAGGCTGCGGGCGGTGTAGCACCATCGATGTCCTCGTTGTAGAGCGGCAGATCGCCGATTTCGACGATAGCCAGTTTGAGATTGGCAGGCGCCAGCTCGGCCAGGGCCAGCGCCACCTTGCGATTGATCGATTCCTTTCTCAAGCTGCCGACCAGTACAGCGATCTTATAGACGTTGCTCATGGAAGATTCTCGACTGTCCGATGGAAAGAGCTTGTAGTTATAGATGACGATTCAACCAGTGGGCGACTGAAAACGCCGTCCCTGACTATTTTTTTCCCGTAGGAAAACTTACCTCGCCCAACCACGGTCTACAGAGCCGCAAATTGAGTGATTTATCCCCAGAGGTTCTAAGCAGATGGCAGCAGTACTCGTCGGTCAGTTCCATGCAAGAGACGCGGAAGGCCGCGTTTATTCCGTGCATGAGTTCCAGGAATCCACCCCGTCGGCAGACGGCCTCACTGGCTCGGTGCCTGTCACCACTTATAAGCTGGCCATTGGCGATCGCGTTAAAAAACTCGATGACAACCAGTTTTTGCTGGTGCAATCGGACGTCACTATCGTGCGCGAGCCCGACACCTATGTCGGCAGCCGGCCGGAAACCAACGTCGCTTCATAACCCCGTGTTATGAGCAGAAGTCATATGCGCGCACTTGAGTTAGGATTCAGCCACTGACTCCCTCACCTGCTGAACATGGACTTCACGCATGCGTTTACGTCATATCGAAGTGATCCAGGCGCTCCTGCAGACCGGTCACCTGGGCACCGCCGCCGAATGGCTGCAGTTGCCTGTGGCCGAAGTCGAAGGGATTCTGCGCGACGCCGAGGATCAGTTGGGTTTCATGCTGTTTTCCAGCGTGCGTGGACGCTTGCAGGCTACGCGCGAGGCGCGGGAGTTGCAGGTCCAGATCGCCCACGTCTATGAAGCGCTCGAGCCGGTCCAGCGCCTGGCCAACAGCCTCAAGCAATATCAGGCTCCGCCCTTGCGGATTGTCTGCACGCCGCCCCTGGCACAGCAGCTATTGCCACAGAGCATTGCCGCCCTGCGCCGACGTCTTCCTGACGCGCCTTGCACCCTTCTGAGTCAACCTACCCGCGAGATCGTCAGAAACCTGCTGCTGCGTGAAAGCGATCTGGGCGTGAGCCTGCATGACCCCGATCACGCCGACGTTCATTGCCAGGTGATTGCCCAAGGCAAACTACAGCTGCTGGCACCCCACGGCTGGTTGCAACCCAAACAAAAGTACATTTCGCTGCAGGACCTGGCCGGCCAATCGATGGTGGGCCTGGAAGGTCACGATCCGCTGAGCCCGGCGCTGGAAAACAAACTGCATGCCCTGCGCCCTGCCCCGGTCATTCAGACACGGGTACAGACTCATCAAATGATGCGCAGCATGGTCGAGGCCGGTGAAGGCCTGGCCATCGTCGACCCTTTCACCGCCCTCGGGGCCAAATCGGCCGGACTGGATGCCTGCCCGCTGGCGCCGGCCGTGCCGATCAGCCTTTATGCCTTGACCCTCAAGAATGGCGAGCCATCGCCAGCGGTTCAGGCATTGCTGGGCATCATCACGGAACAAGCCGTGGCGATGTTGGCGAACTAACCGGGGTTTCCAGCGGGTTATCGAACAATCGATACCAGAACAGCGCCACTTCGGCGGTGTTCGGATCGATCCCGCGATAACGCAGATGATCGATTCCGCCCAGGACGTAACCGCTGCGCTCATAGAGCCGGCAGCCACCCAGGTTGTTGTTCTGGGTTTCGAGCATGATGCCCGGCAGTTTCTTTTTGCGGCTCCAGAACTGCGCCACATCCAGCAACGCCTTGGCCACGCCATGACGGCGCGCCGGCGCATGCACCGCCAACTCGTCGATATGGGCAAAGCCGTTCCAGTTGGTGCTGACCACCAGGTGACCCACCGGCTCATCATCGAGATAAGCCATGAAAATCGCGCTGTCAGCGGCATCGCGGAAACTGCTGAACTCTTCGGGATCAATGCCGTAGCACTTGCGATAGGGCGTGATCGGCGTCACCGGCCATTGCTCCACCGGTTTGCCGATTTCGGCTGCGCCGTAGGCCGCGACTTCAAAACTGAAATCACTGCCCCAGATATAGGCTGCAAAACCATCGTCGGCAACGCGCACCGACAGCCCTGGGTATTTCGGATTCATGATCGGTTGCATACTGGGAAAGGTCCTCATTCCTTGATGCAATCAACGGTGTAATGCCGTCCATTGCCCTCGTCTTCGTGTTGCAATCCGTGCACATCAGCGACAAACCCCGGGAAGCTGCTATCGAACGTGCGCGCAAATGCCAGGTAATCGATGATCGAGCGCGTCGACTCGGTAAAGCGCTCGCCGGGCATGATCAACGGAATCCCCGGCGGGTACGGCACCAGCATCACCGCGGCGATCCGCCCATCCAGAGCATCGATCGACACCGCTTCAACCTCGCCACGCACTAATTGATCATAGGCGTCAGACGGCTTCATGGCGATTTCCGGCAGCACTGTGTACATGCGCTTGAGGTGTTTGGCCGTGGCATTGCTGCGATAGCAGGCGTGCAGTTGATCGCACAGATCGCGCAACCCCATGCCCTGATAGCGCGTGACATTCTCTTGCGCCACGCACGGCAGGCAAGTCGCGAGGCTGACATTGGCATCGTAGCTGCGCTTGAACTCCAGCAACTCGGTCAGCAGCGTGCTCCATTTGCCCTTGGTGATGCCCATGGAGAACAGCACCAGGAACGAATACAGCCCGGTCTTTTCAACGACCAGCCCACGCTCCCAAAGGAATTTACTGACCACCGCCGCCGGAATCCCGCGCTCGCTGAGGGCGCCGCCTGCCGTCAGGCCCGGCATCACCAACGTGACCTTGATCGGATCAAGCAGCACGTAGTCGTCGGTCACGCCGCCAAAGCCGTGCCAGTCGGCGTCGGGTTGCAGCAGCCAGTCTTGCGTGACAACACGATCGATGCCTTCCACCGACGGCGGCTGCCAGATGGAAAACCACCAATCGTCAGCGGCGATGTGCTGGCGCAAATTGGCCAGCGCCCGGCGGAAACTCAGCGCTTCGTCGAACATTTCCTGCAACAGCGAACGCCCGGCTGGGCCTTCCATCATGGCCGACGCCACATCCAGCGAAGCGATGATGCTGTACTGCGGCGAGGTGGAGATGTGCATCATGAACGCTTCATTGAAGCGATCCCGATCCAGCTGCCGCGCGCCGCCGTCCTGGACGTGAATCATCGACGCCTGGCTGAACGCCGCCAGCAGTTTGTGGGTGGAATGGGTGGTGAACACCAGCGGGCCGTCTTCACTGCGGGAAGTGCCCATGCCGTAACGCCCGGCGAAGAACTCGTGAAACGCCGCGTAGGCGTACCAGGCCTCATCGAAGTGCAAGACCTCGACGCTGTTGCCCAACTGCTGCTTGATCAGCTCAGCGTTGTAGCAGAGGCCGTCGTACGTCGAATTGGTCACCACCGCCAACTTGACTTTGGGCACCCGGCCCTTGGTCAGCGGGCTGGCGTCGATCTTGGCCTGAATCGATTCGCGGCTGAATTCGCTCAATGGAATCGGGCCGATGATCCCCAGCTCATTACGCTCCGGGCACAGGTACAGCGGAATGGCGCCGGTCATGATGATCGAATGCAATACCGATTTGTGGCAGTTGCGATCCACCAACACCAAGTCATCGCGAGCGACCATCGAATGCCAGACGATTTTGTTGGCGGTCGAGGTGCCATTGATCACGAAGAAGGTGTGATCGGCGCCGAAATTGCGGGCAGCACGAGACTCGGCTTCTGCCAGCGGACCGGTGTGATCGAGCAAAGAGCCGAGTTCCGGCACCGACACCGACAAATCGGAACGCAGGGTATTTTCCCCGAAGAACTGGTGAAACGCCTGACCCACCGGGCTCTTGTGGTACGCCACGCCGCCGCCATGGCCGGGTGTGTGCCAGGAATAATTGGAGTCGGCCGTGTGCTGCACCAGCGCTTTGAAAAACGGCGGCAGCAAACCATCCAGATATTTGCGTGCCGCTCGGGCGACCTGCCTGGCCAGAAAAGGCACGGTGTCTTCGAACAGATAAAGTATCCCGCGCAGCTGATTGAGTTCAGCCATGGCGTCGGCGGGAGCGTTCTCCAGGGTCACCTGCTCGCCCAGTGCGAAGATCGGCAAGTCAGGCGCACGCACCCGCGCCAGGCCAATCAGCTCGGCCATGTTGTGCAATAGATGAGAGTGAGTGCTGGCGTCTTCGGCCGCAATCAACATGCAGGAAAGACCGTGATGGGTCGAGGCAACCAGACGCCCTTCGGTGTAATCCACCGCCGAGACAATGCTGAAGCCTTCTTGCTCCAGCTCCCGGGCGATACCACGCACGCGATCACCGGCGACGGTGTCGGCCTTGATGTCGCGATGGACGATCAGGACCGGGAATTTCAAATCTTTATACATGGGGCTCAGTGTCCTGAGGCGGCAGACCGTGGTCCGCCAATCACCTCAGGGTAGAGGGTTCGGGCGCATGTGGCGAGTGCGGTGCCCCGAAGGGGGTCATCAGGCGCACCATTGTGTGGCGAAAAAATCAGGCTTGAGCCTTGGCCTCGGCCAGTTGCTGCCAGAGCGATGGGGCGCCGGCGGATTTGGCGATGGTTTCCAGGCGTGCCACGTGTTGGGCCAGGTCATCTTCGCTGGCACGGATAATCCGCGTCGGCTGACGATCGGCCGGCAGACGGCGGATCTCGGTGGCGGAATTGTCCGCGCCTTCCCCTGAACCGTTGCCGTCGGAGGCATTACCGGCCAGGGACAGGCTGGTCTGGCCGCCCGTCATGGTCAGGTAAACGTCGGCGAGGATCTCGGAGTCGAGCAAGGCGCCGTGCAGTTCACGACCGGAGTTGTCGACCCCATAGCGTTTGCACAATGCGTCGAGGCTGTTGCGCTGCCCCGGGTGACGTTCCCGGGCCATCATCAGGGTATCGAGGATCGAGCAGTGCTGCGTGATGTCCGCACGATCGTGCTGGCCCATCAAGGCGAATTCGTTGTTGATGAAGCCAACGTCGAACGCCGCGTTATGGATGATCAGCTGCGCGCCCTTGATGAATTCGAAGAATTCATCGGCCACTTCAGTGAAGCGCGGCTTGCCAACCAGAAATTCGTTGGTGATGCCGTGGACGCCAATGGCGCCTTCATCACTCTCGCGGTCCGGTTGCAGGTAAACGTGGAAATGCCGGCCCGTCAGGCGCCGACCGATCAACTCGACACAACCGATTTCGATAATCCGGTGGCCGTCGGTCACCGGCATGCCAGTGGTTTCGGTATCGAGTACAACGGATCTGGTGGCCATCAGTGCTCAGCTCTCAACGGGTCAATCGTGCAAAAGCGGCGATCTTAACACGCTCGCCGGGGTCTTTCGGGTGCGTGTTGCACCCACTCACGGCGCATAGGTAATGCCGGCGCTGATCGTTCCCACGCTCTGCGTGGGAATGCAGCCCGGGACGCTCTGCGTCCCCTTGGAACGCGGAGCGTCCCTAGAGGCATTCCCACGCGGAGCATCACTAGTGTCCGGTAAAAACCGAAGGGGGAGCTTGCTCCCCCTTGCTGTGCCTGCTTCGTAAGCAATAATCAGGTTTTCAGACTTGATTTTCGCCCATGTTCAGCAGCACTCGATTTGCGCAAATGCTTCAAGCCCTTCCTCATCAGCTCTTCAAAGCCGCCGTCAAACGCTGTGGCGCTGATCGTTACGCCAAACAATTCACGTCCTGGGATCTGCTCGTCACGCTGATTTACGGTCAGCTGACGCAAGCCAAAAGCTTGCGTACGTTGGCGACAGCCTCGCAGTCGCTGCAACCCCATCGCCACCACCTCAACGCCAAGAACATGGTGCGTTCGACCCTTTGTGATGCGTTGAACAAGCGCAGCTCAGAGCCGTTTCGGCTGGCCTGTGAGCACTTGCTTCAAGGCATTGGCCGCAAGCAGCGCAAGTCGCTCGAAGCCATGATCACCCTGATCGATTCGACCTCGATCAGCCTGCGCGGACCCGGTTTTGACGAATGGACCACCGCGACGAAAACCCGCATAACCCAAGGCTTGAAGGTACATGTGGCCATCGATCCACAGCAAACAGCCCCGACTTACGTAAACATCACCGCCGCCAACGTCAACGATCTGAGCGATGCCCTGACCATGCCGCTTGAAGCAGGTATGACGTACGTTTTCGACAAGGGTTACTGCGACTACAACTGGTGGCACCAGATTGATCAGATGGGTTCTTTCTTCGTCACCCGACTGAAGAAAAACGCCAATCTAAAGCCGGTAGAAAATTTGAGGGAAAAGGATGCACCCGAATTCATTGAGGCGGACGAATCGGTATTGTTCGGGAAGAAATACCTGAACACTCGACGTCCGAATCTCTACCAAAATCAGGCTGTGCGTCGGGTTCAGATCCGCCGAGAGGACCACGAAACGCCATTGATTCTGGTCACCAACGACTTCTCTCGCTCAGCGGAGGAGATCGCCGATCTGTACAAACAACGTTGGCAGATCGAACTGTTTTTTAAGTGGATCAAGCAAAACCTCAAGCTCAAACGGTATTTCGGCTTCTCTGAAAATGCCGTTCGTTTGCAGATCTACAGCGCCTTGATTACCTATCTTTTGCTGCATCTTTATCAGCGCCGTTCAGGTTGCTCGGGATCTATTTCAGACTTTGCCATTCGGCTAACCCACAGCTTGTTCGAACGCCCATTAAGCATTGAACACCTTGAACAGCGAAGGCAAAAGCGAACAAAGCTGAAGGCTGCCCAAGGCAGCCTTCAGCTTTGAAAAGGTTTTACCGGACACTAGTGACGCGGAGCATGGGAACGATCAGTGTGAGGTTTAAGCCTGCTTGTAGCCGCGCACTTCATCCACGCCACGGTTGGCCAACTGGTCGGCGCGTTCGTTGCCATGGTGACCGATATGGCCACGCACCCATTTCCAGGTGACGTTGTGGCGATTGACCTGCTCATCCAGCAACTTCCACAAATCAGCGTTTTTCACCGGTTCTTTCGCGGCGGTTTTCCAGCCGCGCTTCTTCCAGTTGTCCATCCACTCGTTGATGCCTTTCATCACGTACTGCGAGTCGGTGACCAGCAGCACGTCGCAGGAGCGCTTGAGTTCTTCAAGGCCACGGATCGCACCCATCAGCTCCATGCGGTTGTTGGTGGTGTTGGCTTCGCCGCCCCACAGTTCTTTTTCAATGCCCTTGCACACCAGCAACGCGCCCCAGCCGCCAGGGCCAGGGTTGCCTTTACAGGCGCCGTCAGTGAAGAGTTCTACGCTATCGCTCATGCCAATCTATCCAGAAAATGCGGTGGCTCGCCGATCGGTGATCGACGATGCCCGAGGCCGGGGCAAACCCGGCCGGGAAAATAAAAAGTGTATTACGGATCAATGCGGCGACGATTGACCTTGGCCATCGGCAATGGAATCAGCTTGCCCATCGGTTCGCGCCGCTCCTGACGGACGGGCCGCAGGCCCACCACGATCTTGCGCGCCACCAATAAATAGAAGCCGCCACCCGACAGTTGCCAGTCACCGGCCTTGCGCTCCCAACCGGCCAGACGAGCCTGCCAGGCGGGTGACGCAAGCGGCGGACGATAGCATCCGAAGCGGCGTTTCTCCAGCGCGAAGCCCAGCAGGTTCAACCAGTCACCGACTCGCGATGGGGAGATGCAGCGAGCCTTGCGCAAGGCGTCATGAGCAAAAACGTGACGCAAGCCCCAGGTACTCCAGGGGTTGATCCCGACGATCAGCAGATGCCCGCCGGGCCGCACGCTGCTCGCCGCTTCGCGCAGCAGGCCGTGGGGCGACAGGCAGAAATCCAGCCCATGCTGCAACACCACCACGTCGGCGGCATGCTCGCTCAAAGGCCACGCCTGCTCTTCGCAGACGATCTCGACACCCGGCAATGGCGCGCCGAGCCGCACATTGCGCTGGACTTGCGGCGCCGACGGCGGCGTTTGGGCCGACGGACCGTAATGCACCAGGTAGCCACCGAAGAACCGTCCCAACTCGTCTTCGAGCATGCGACGTTCTTCGTCCAGCAGAAATTGCCCGATGGGGCCGGACAGCCATTCTCGGGCCGCGCTGATCAATGTCAGCCATTCAGGATCAGCCTGAGCGAACGCTTTATCGGTCATTGCATTCTCCAACGCGCCAGGAAGTTCTAAGATGCGCCATTGTTTTCCGCTTGGCGAATCCGACGATGATACAGATCAGTGCCCTGCCCGCCTTTACCGACAACTACATCTGGTTGTTACAAGACCACCGCACCCAGCGCTGCGCGGTGGTTGATCCGGGCGATGCCGCGCCAGTGCAGGCCTGGCTCGTAGCGCATCCGGGTTGGGTGTTGAGTGATATTTTGATCACTCACCACCATCATGACCACGTCGGCGGCGTCGAGCAGCTGAAAAAAGCGACAGACGCGACAGTCTACGGTCCGGCCAGCGAAACCATCCCGGTCCGGGACGTGGCGCTCAAGGACAACGACCGCGTCAGCGTGCTGGGCTGGGACTTCGATGTCTTTGCCGTCCCCGGCCATACCCTGGGGCATATCGCCTATTACCATCATGGTTTACTGTTCTGCGGTGACACCCTGTTCGCTGCCGGTTGCGGACGCTTGTTCGAAGGCACGCCGAAGCAAATGCATACCTCCCTGACGCGCCTCGCCGCGCTGCCTGAAGATACGCTGGTCTACTGCACTCACGAATACACTTTGAGCAACCTGAAGTTTGCCGCAGCGGTCGAACCAGGCAATCCGGACACTGCCGCACGTCTGGAAAAAGTCACCGCACAACGTGAAGCCGGAATCATGACGCTGCCCTCTACTCTGGCGCTTGAAAAGCTTACCAACCCGTTTTTGCGTGTCGACGAAACATCCGTTAAAGAAAAAATGGACGAACGGAATGGAACCCAAAACCGGGCTCCGAGTGCGGTCTTTGCTGCTCTGCGTGCTTGGAAAGATAAGTTCTAAGTAGCCATCACGTTGGTACAAAAATTCTGAATGGTTGACCGCAGGGGGTACGCTTTCTAGAATCGCCCGACATTTTTGCCCGGAACTTACTTCCAGCCAATGTCGTCATCTATTCGTAAAGCCATCAATTCAGACGCATTGACCCGCTTGGCTCAAGCCATTGCGGTGGCTGTGTCCGCCACTTTGGCGGGCTGTTCAAGCCATGTGCCGCAGACCGAAGCGACACACACTCCGAATATCGCCGCCCGAGCCAAGCAGAAACCTATCTGGCTCAGCGAAAAACCGACTCCGCAAATTCCACAAGACGTCTGGGAACGCATGCGTCAGGGCTTTCAGCTGCAGGACAACCTAGGCGTCAACCCGCGCATCGAGCAACAGCGCCTGTGGTTCGCCAGCAACCCGTCCTTCCTCGAAAACGCCGGCGAACGCGGCAGCCTCTACATTCACTACATCGTCGAACGCCTTGAAGAACGCAACATGCCGCTGGAACTGGCGCTGCTGCCGGTGATTGAAAGCGCCTACAACCCGATGGCCTATTCCCGGGCCGACGCGGTTGGCTTGTGGCAATTCATCCCTTCCACCGGGCGTTACTTCAACCTGCGTCAAACCCGTTTCTATGATGGCCGTCGCGATATCACCGCCTCGACCACCGCGGCCATGGATTACCTGACCCGCCTGCATGACATGTTCAACGGCGACTGGCTGCTGGCCCTGGCGGCCTACAACGCCGGCGAAGGCACGGTCAGCCGGGCCATCGAGCGCAACGAAAAGCTCGGTTTGCCGACCGATTACTGGAACCTGCCGCTGCCGGCCGAAACCCAGGCCTACGTGCCAAAGCTGCTGGCCCTGTCGCAAGTGGTGCTGGCACCTGAAGCCTACGGCGTGAACCTGAACCCGATCGCCAACGAACCGTACTTCCAGGTCGTCGAAATCAACCAGCGCATGGACCTGTCCAAGGTCGCCGCGGTGGCTAACATCGACGAAGACGAACTGTTCCAGCTCAACCCGGCCTTCAAGCAGCGCACCACCATCGATGGCCCCCAGCATTTGCTGGTGCCAACGTCCAAGGCGCAACTGCTGACGGCCAGCCTGTCGACCATGCGTCCTGAAGAGTTGATCAGCAAGAAGCCGCTCAAGCCGGTATTCGAAGGCTCGGACGACTCCGAACTCGCCAGTCTCAAACGCGTTTACCGCGTTAAACGCGGGGACAACCTGGCCGCCATCGCCAAGGCCAACAAGGTCGACGTCAAGGACCTGCAACGCTGGAACAAGCTGACCGGCAAGAATCTCAAGGCCGGCCAGGCGCTGGTCATGCAGGACGCCACCAAGCGCAGCAGCGGTCGCGTCAACACCGTCGTTGCGGCGAACAGCAAAACCAACAGCAAAGCAGTCAAGGAAAAGCCGCAGACCCAATACAAGGTCCAGCAAGGCGACTCGCTGTACATGGTGGCCAAGCGTTTCAACGTTGAGATGCAGCACCTCAAGCGCTGGAACCCACGTGTTGGCCAGGCGCTGAAGCCTGGTCAGATGTTGACGGTGGCTTCCCCGCACTAAAATGAGCCCCTGATTTCAGGGGCTTTTTTTGACCCAAGGTTTTACCCAAACCCCTGTAGCAGCTGGCGAAGCCTGCGTTCGACTGCGAAGCAGTCGCAAAACCTGAGTTCGCGGACTTCCTCAAATACCGCATCGTCTGAATTAACGACTGCTGCGCAGCCGAACGCAGGCTTCGCCAGCTGCTACAGGGAGTCCTCCGGCACAATGACGAGCGCATTAAGCCCCCGTCTTTTTCCTGTCGATACAAGCTGTTACTGTACGGGCCACAAAGCCCAAGCCGCCTGGATCGGATCCCTGACTTGAAGCGTCCCCTCCTCCTGCTCCTGATCAGCCTGGCCTTGAGCTCCCCCGCAAGCGCGACGATCAGCGAAAGCTATGGTTATGCGCAGTTCGGCACGCTCAAGTACCCGGCCAGATTTACCCACTTCGACTGGGTCAACCCTCAAGCGCCCAAGGGCGGTACGTTGCGGGTGATGGCGTTTGGCACCTTCGATACGCTCAATCCCTACACCTTCAAGGGTTCAAGCCCGGTTTCCACGCCGAATTTCCTGCAATACGGCATCAACGAGCTCAACGAACCGTTGATGGTCGGCACCGGCCAGTACGCGCCGTCCGGCGATGAACCTACCTCCAGCTATGGCCTGATCGCCCAATCGGTGGAATACAGTGAAGACCGCAGCTGGGTGGTGTTCAATCTGCGTCCCGAAGCGCGCTTCCACGATGGCACGCCGATTACCGCCTATGACGTGGCGTTCTCCTACCGCTTGCTGCTCAAGGAAGGCCATCCGCAATACCGCACCAATCTTCAGGAAGTGTCGCGGGTCGACATCCTCAATCCGCAGCGCATTCGTTTCCTCTTCAAGCGCGCCGGCAATCCGTTACTGATCCTGCGCCTGGGCGAGTTGCCGGTGCTGCCCCAGCATTACTGGAAAGGTCGTGACTTCAAGGCCACCACCTTCGAACCGCCGCTGGGTAGCGGGCCGTATCGCATCACGTCGGTAGAGCCAGGACGGCGGATCATTTTCGAACGGGTCAAGGATTACTGGGGTAAGGACTTGCCGGTCAATCGCGGCAAATACAACTTCGACCGCATGGAAGTCGAGTTCTACCGCGACAGCGACGTCGCGTTCGAAGCCTTCAAGGCCGGCGAATTCGACATCTATATCGAGCACCAGGCGAAGAACTGGGAAAACGGCTACAGCTTCCCGGCGGTGCGACGCGGCGACGTCATCAAGGCGCAAATTCCGCACCAGATCCCGACCCAGAGCCAGGGTCTGTTCATGAACTCCCGACGCCCGGCCTTCTCCGAGACCAAAGTCCGTGAAGCCCTGGGCCTGATGTTCGACTTTGAGTGGACCAATCGCACCCTGTTCAGCGGCGCCTACAAACGCGCCATGAGCTACTACCCCAACAGCGAGTTCTCCGCGACGGGCCTTCCGGTCGGCCATGAATGGCTGATGCTCACGCCCTATCGCGAGCAGTTGCCCGCCAAGCTCTTCACCGAGCCGTTCAGCCTGCCGCAGACCCAAGGGCGCGGCATCCCCCGGGAAACCATGCGCAAGGCCCTGGGCCTGCTTGCCGAGGCCGGCTGGAAGCTCAGCGGCCAGCACGTTCAGAACGCCGCTGGCCAACCGTTGCGTTTGGAGATCCTGCTGGTCAACCCGAACCTGGAACGCATTCTTCAGCCTTACGTCGAGAACCTCGCCAGCATCGGCATCGACGCCCGGCTGCGCACGGTCGATCGCGCCCAGTACAAGCAACGCCTCGATCAGTTCGATTTCGACATGATCCTGATGACCCTCAACCAGACGCTCAGTCCGGGCCTGGAACAATGGCAGTACTTCCATTCCAGCCAGGTCGGGGTCAAGGGCAGCAAAAACTACGCTGGCATCGCCAACCCTGTGGTCGACCATTTACTCGAACAATTGCTCGCCGCCCAGACCCGCGATGAACAGGTCGCCGCCGGCAAGGCCCTGGACCGGGTGTTGCTGTGGCAGCACTACATCATTCCCAACTGGTACCTCAATTATCACCGCCTGGCCTACCGCAACCGGTTCGCCTTCGTCACCACGCCGCCCTACACATTGGGCCTGAGCGCGTGGTGGCTGAAATCTTCGGAGAAAGATCGATGAAACCCGTACGCACCCTGCTCTTGCAGGCCAGCGGTCTGTTGTTCGCCGGGCTGGCCTGCGCCGCCCCGCAACATGCCCTGACCCTGTACAACGAGCCGCCGAAATACCCGGCCGATTTCAAACATTTCGATTACGTGAACCCCGACGCGCCCAAGGGCGGGATCTTCCGTCAGGCCGGTTTCGGCGGCTTTGACAGCCTCAACCCCTTCATCAACAAGGGTGTCGCGGCCGACGACATCAGCATGATCTACGACACCCTGGCCAAACAGGGCCTGGATGAACCGTTCACCGAGTACGGCCTGGTCGCCGGCAAGATCGAAAAAGCCCCGGACAATAGCTGGGTGCGTTTCTACCTGCGCCCCGAAGCGCGCTTCCACGACGGGCATCCGATGCGCGCCGAGGACGTGGTGTTCAGCTTCCAGACCCTGATCAAGGACGGCGCGCCGCTGTTCCGCGGTTACTACAGCGATGTCGAGGAAGTGGTCGCTGAAGATCCGCTGACGGTGCTGTTCAAGTTCAAACACAACAACAACCGTGAGCTGCCGCTGATCCTCGGCCAGTTGCCGGTGTTGCCAAAGCATTGGTGGGCGACGCGCGATTTCACCAAGGGCAATCTGGAAATGCCGTTGGGCAGCGGCCCGTACAAGGTCAGCGAAGTCAAGGCCGGGCGTTCGGTGCGCTATGAGCGGGTCAAGGATTACTGGGCCAAGGACCTGCCGGCCAACCGCGGGTTCTACAACTTCGACGTGATGACCACCGACTACTACCGCGACAACACCGTGGCCCTGGAAGCACTCAAGGCCGGGCAGTTCGATTACTGGCTGGAAATGGCAGCAAAGAACTGGGCCAACGCCTACAACATTCCGGCCGTCACCGAGGGCCGGTTGATCAAGGAACAGATCCCCAACGGCAACCCCACCGGCATGCAAGGCTTTGTATTCAACCTGCGCCGCCCGGTGTTCCAGGACGTGCGCGTGCGCCAGGCCCTGACCCTGTTGCTGGACTTCGAATGGACCAACAAGCAATTGTTCAACGGCGCCTATGCGCGCACCCGCAGTTATTTCGAAAATTCGGAAATGGCGGCCAGCGGCCTGCCGGACGCCGATCAACTGGCGATCCTCGACCCGTTCCGCGGCAGGATTCCCGAGCAGGTGTTCAGCGAGGCCTTCCAGAACCCGGTGACCGACGCCAGCGGCATGATCCGCGCCCAACAGCGCAAAGCCTATCAATTGCTGCAAGAGGCGGGCTGGCGGATCGTCGATGACAAGATGGTCGACGCCAACGGCAAACCGGTGACCATCGAGTTCCTGTTGGCCCAGACCGAATTCGAGCGGGTGTTGCTGCCGTTCAAGCGCAACATGAGTGACCTGGGCATCGACCTGGTGATCCGCCGGGTCGACGTCTCGCAGTACATCAACCGCGTGCGTTCACGGGACTTTGACATGATTGTCGGCAGCTTCCCGCAGTCCAACTCGCCGGGTAACGAGCAACGCGAGTTCTGGATGTCCGACGCCGCCGACAAACCCGGCAGCCGCAATTCCATGGGCCTGAAAGACCCGGTGGTGGACCAGTTGGTCGAGCAACTGATCAACGCCGATTCGCGCAAAAGCCTGGTGGCCCACGCCCGCGCACTGGACCGCGTGCTGCAATGGGGCTATTACGTGATCCCCAACTGGCACATCAAGACCTGGCGCGTGGCGTACTGGAATCACATCGGCCACCCGAAAGTTTCACCCAAGTACGACATCGGCATTAACACCTGGTGGATCAAGCCCGATGCCAAACCTGCGGTAGAAGTCGAAACCAAACTGCAAGCCGACCCTGCGGGCACGGAGTAATCAGATGCTGGCGTATATTTTTCGGCGACTGCTGCTGATCATCCCGACCTTGCTCGGCATTTTGCTGATCAACTTTGTGATCATCCAGGCCGCTCCCGGCGGGCCGGTGGAGCAGATGATCGCCAAGCTCGAAGGCTTCGAAGGCGCCACCAGCCGCATCGCCGGCGGCGGTGCCGAAGTCTCGGTGGCGGGCTCCGCCTATCGCGGCGCCCAAGGCCTGGACCCGGCGCTGGTCAAGGAAATCGAGCACATGTACGGCTTCGATAAATCGGCCCCGGAACGCTTGTGGATCATGATCAAGAACTACGCCACCCTGGATTTCGGCGACAGCTTCTTCCGCGACGCCAAGGTCATCGACCTGATCAAGGAAAAGATGCCGGTGTCGATCTCCCTAGGGCTGTGGAGCACCCTGATCATGTACCTGGTGTCGATCCCGCTGGGGATCGCCAAGGCGACGCGACACGGCAGCCACTTCGACGTCTGGACCAGTTCGGCGATCATCGTCGGCTATGCGATACCGGCCTTCCTGTTCGCCATCCTGCTGATCGTGGTCTTTGCCGGCGGCAGCTATTTCGACTGGTTCCCGCTCAGAGGGCTGACCTCCAACAACTTCGACGAGTTGAGCATGGGCGGCAAGGTGCTCGATTACTTCTGGCACCTCGCGTTGCCAGTCACCGCGCTGGTGATCGGCAACTTCGCGACCATGACGTTGCTGACCAAAAACAGCTTCCTCGACGAAATCAACAAGCAGTACGTGGTCACCGCCAAGGCCAAGGGCCTGACCAATCACCGCGTGCTCTACGGCCATGTGTTCCGCAACGCCATGCTGCTGGTGATCGCCGGGTTCCCGTCGGCGTTCATCGGCATCTTCTTCACCGGTTCGCTGCTGGTTGAAGTGATCTTCTCCCTCGACGGCCTCGGGCTGATGAGTTTTGAGGCGGCGATCAACCGCGATTACCCGGTGGTTTTTGGCACGCTGTTCATCTTCACCCTGTTGGGATTGGTGGTGAAACTGATCGGTGACCTCACCTACACCTTTGTCGATCCGCGCATCGACTTCGAAAGCCGGGAGCATTGAGATGAACCTGTCCCCTCTCAATCGCCGACGTTTCGAACTGTTCAAGGCCAACAAGCGTGGCTGGTGGTCGCTGTGGCTGTTTCTGCTGCTGTTTGGACTGAGCCTCGGCGCCGAGCTGATCGCCAACGACAAACCGCTGGTGGTGCACTACGACAACGGTTGGTACTTCCCGGCACTCAAGCGCTACCCGGAAACCACCTTCGGCGGCGAATTTCCGCTGGAAGCCAACTACAAGAGCCCGTACATCCGCGAACTGCTCAAGGAAAAAGACGCCTGGGTCCTGTGGGCGCCGATTCCCTACAGCTATCAAAGCATCAACTACGACCTGAAAGTCCCGGCCCCGGCGCCACCCTCTGTCGACAACCTGCTCGGCACTGATGATCAGGGCCGCGACGTGTTGGCGCGGGTGATTTACGGCTTCCGGATTTCGGTGCTGTTTGCCCTGACGCTGACCATTCTCAGCTCGATCATCGGCGTGATTGCCGGAGCCTTGCAGGGTTTCTACGGCGGCTGGGTGGATTTGGCCGGGCAGCGCTTTCTGGAGATATGGTCCGGGCTGCCGGTGCTGTACCTGCTGATCATTCTCGCCAGCTTCGTCCAGCCGAACTTCTGGTGGCTGCTGGGGATCATGCTGCTGTTCTCGTGGATGAGCCTGGTGGACGTGGTCCGCGCCGAATTCCTGCGTGGGCGTAATCTGGAATACGTGCGCGCCGCGCGGGCGCTGGGGATGCAAAACGGAGCGATCATGTTCCGCCACATCCTGCCCAACGCCATGGTCTCGACCATGACCTTCATGCCGTTCATCCTGACCGGCGCCATCGGCACCCTGACCGCCCTGGATTTCCTCGGTTTCGGCTTGCCGCCTGGCGCGCCGTCCCTCGGTGAGCTGGTGGCCCAGGGCAAATCCAACCTGCAAGCGCCGTGGCTCGGCATGAGCGCGTTTGCCGTGCTGGCGTTGATGTTGAGTTTGCTGGTGTTCATCGGCGAGTCCGCTCGCGATGCCTTCGACCCGAGGAAGTGAAATGAATCAGGACAATCTGATCGAAGTGCGCGACCTGGCCGTCGAATTTGTCGTTGGCGAGCGCGTTCAACGGGTGGTCGAAGGCGTGAGCTTCGATATCAAGCGCGGGGAAACCCTCGCGCTGGTGGGCGAAAGTGGCTCCGGCAAGTCGGTGACGGCGCACTCGATCCTGCGGCTGCTGCCCTACCCGCTCGCCCGGCATCCGTCCGGGACCATCGAGTACGCCGGGCAAAACCTGCTGAGTCTGAAAGAGAAAACCATCCGCCACATCCGCGGCAACCGGATCGCGATGATCTTCCAGGAGCCGATGACCTCGCTCAATCCGCTGCACTCGATCGAGAAGCAGATCAATGAGGTGTTGAGCACCCACAAAGGCCTGATCGGCAAAGTCGCGACCAAGCGCACGCTGGAGCTGCTGGAAATGGTCGGCATCCCGGAGCCCGAGAAACGCCTCAAGGCCCTGCCCCATGAATTGTCTGGCGGCCAGCGTCAGCGGGTGATGATTGCCATGGCCCTGGCCAACGAGCCGGAACTGCTGATCGCCGACGAGCCAACCACCGCGCTGGACGTGACCGTCCAGCTGAAAATCCTCGAATTGCTCAAGGAATTACAGGCCCGATTGGGCATGGCGCTGCTACTGATCAGTCACGATTTGAACCTTGTGCGAAGAATTGCACATCGCGTATGTGTCATGCAGCGCGGTTGCATCGTCGAACAGGCATCGTGCGAAGAGTTGTTCCGCGCACCGCAGCATCCGTACACTCGGGAACTGCTGGCAGCGGAGCCCAGCGGCAAGCCGGCAACTAACGTTATCGGCCCGCCCTTGCTACAAGTCGAGGACCTGAAAGTCTGGTTCCCGATCAAGAAAGGCTTTCTGAAAAAGACCGTCGACCACATCAAAGCGGTGGACGGAATCAATTTCAGCCTGCCTCAGGGCCAGACCCTGGGGATTGTGGGAGAAAGCGGTTCGGGCAAGTCGACACTGGGTTTGGCGATTTTGCGGCTGATCGGCAGCAAAGGCGCCATCCGTTTTGAAGGCAAGCAGCTAGACTGCCTGACGCAGCAACAGGTTCGGCCGCTGCGGCGGGAGATGCAGGTGGTGTTTCAGGACCCGTTCGGCAGCCTGAGCCCACGGATGTGCGTGAGCCAGATCGTCGGCGAAGGCCTGCGGATCCACAAGATGGGCACCGAGGCGGAACAGGAACTGGCGATTATTGCGGCACTCAAGGAGGTAGGTCTGGACCCGGAAACCCGGCACCGCTACCCCCACGAATTTTCCGGTGGGCAACGGCAGAGAATCGCCATTGCCCGGGCATTAGTGCTAAAACCGGCGTTGATTCTGCTGGACGAGCCGACATCGGCCCTCGACCGGACAGTGCAACGCCAAGTGGTGGAGCTTTTGCGTTCACTGCAAACCAAGTACAACCTGACGTATCTGTTTATCAGCCATGACCTGGCTGTCGTCAAAGCGCTGAGCCACCAGCTGATGGTGGTCAAGCAAGGCCAAGTGGTCGAACAGGGAGACGCGCAAAGTATTTTTGCGGCCCCCAAACATCCGTATACACAGCAGTTGCTGGAAGCCGCTTTCCTGGCCCCAGCCACTGCGCAATAACCTGAAAGAGAGGAGCAACACATGGGTTTTCTCGCCGGTAAGCGCGTACTGATCGTCGGTGTCGCCAGCAAGCTGTCCATCGCATCCGGCATCGCTGCCGCCATGCATCGCGAGGGCGCTGAGCTTGCCTTCACTTATCAGAACGACAAACTCAAGGGTCGTGTCGAAGAGTTCGCACAAAGCTGGGGTTCCAACCCTGACCTGTGCTTCCCGTGCGACGTGGCCAGCGATGAAGAAATCGCCAAGGTCTTCGTTGAGCTGGGCAAGAAGTGGGATGGTCTGGACTGCATCGTGCACTCCGTCGGCTTCGCCCCGGGCGACCAACTGGATGGCGACTTCACCGAAGCCACCACCCGTGAAGGTTTCCGCATCGCTCACGACATCAGCGCCTACAGCTTCGTGGCCCTGGCCAAAGCCGGCCGCGAAATGATGAAAGGCCGCAACGGCAGCCTGCTGACCCTGTCGTACCTGGGCGCCGAGCGCACCATGCCGAACTACAACGTAATGGGCATGGCCAAGGCTTCCCTGGAAGCTGGCGTTCGTTACCTGGCCGGCTCCCTGGGCCCGGACGGCACCCGCGTCAACTGCGTATCGGCTGGCCCTATCCGCACCCTCGCCGCTTCCGGCATCAAGAACTTCCGCAAGATGCTGGCCGCCAACGAAGCGCAAACCCCGCTGCGTCGTAACGTCACCATCGACGAAGTCGGCAACGCCGGCGCCTTCCTGTGCTCGGACCTGGCGTCCGGCATCAGCGGCGAAATCATGTACGTGGACGGTGGTTTCAACACCACGGCCATGGGCAGCCTCGAAGAGTAATCTTCGGTCAGGCTGACCATCTCATTAAACCCGCCTCTTGAGGCGGGTTTTTTGTGCCTGCTATTCCAGGTCTGATGCAATCCAGTGTGGGAGCGGGCTTGCTCGCGAATGCGGTTGATCATTCAAGATTGATGTCGTCTGACACGACGCCTTCGCGAGCAAGCCCGCTCCCACAGGGGATTTGTGGTTAATCGTCAATTAGTGTCAGGCAGTTGGCAAATAGCTGCTGGATCGGTTGTGTGCGCTGACTGTAACGCTGCAACAACACAATCTCCCGATAGAACGTCAACGCCCCCAACGGAATGATCCGAACCTTCGCCCCATGCTCAAGCCAGAGCCCCGCCTCGGGTAGCAGCGACACCCCCAACCCGCATTCAACCATCTTCACGATGGCTTCCAGTTCATCCAGCTCCAAAGCCACCTGCACATCAACCTGCTGCTCACGCAAAAACCGCGTCACCAATCTTCCACCGAACGAATTGCGGTCGTAACGCACGTGCGGATGGCTCGCGAGGATCTGCAACGGCTCATCGCCTTCAAGGTCCGCCGGCACGATCAATACAAACGGCTCCTTGCGGATGACCTGCGCTGACAGTTCTTTGGGCAACTCGAACGGCGGCTTGATCAGGATCGCCAGATCCACCTCACCGGTGTCCACCTGGCTCAACAGGTTCAGCGACACGCCGGGCACCAGTTTCGGCTCCAGCAACGGCGCCTGTTGCCTCAGCCGCAGCAACGCCTGGGGCAGCAGTCCGGTCTGGGCCGTGGCCACCGCGCCTATTTTCAACTCGCCGCGATACTCGCTGACATCATCGCTGACCGCCATGCGGCTGAAAGTCTCGAGCATTTCCCTGGCCATCGGCAACGCCCGCTGGCCCGCCGCATTGAGCAGCGCCTGACGTCCGGTGCGGTCGAACAAACGAATACCCAAGGCCTGTTCCAGATTGCGAATCTGCGCGCTGACGGCCGACTGGGTCAGGCCGATGTGCATCCCGGCCGCGGCAAAAGTGCCGTAGCGCGTCACCGCAATAAAGGTTTTCAGTTCCCGCAGCATGGCGTTCTCGATTGATCGAAATAATTTGAGCTCGATGCAAAAATTATCGTCTTTTAATCAAAAAGCACAGGGCTAAACTCAATCCGAATCCAGACAGCCGAGGCACATCCGATGCAACTATCCCCTTTTCACTTGGCCATCCCGGTCTACGACCTGACTGCCGCGCGCAATTTTTATGGCCAGGTGTTCGACCTGGAAGAAGGTCGCTCAAGCGATCACTGGGTCGATTTCAATTTCTTCGGCCATCAGCTGGTCATTCACCTGGCGCCGAAAAACGCCTCTCAAGAAGCCGCGCACACCAATGCTGTCGACGGTCATGACGTGCCGGTGCCGCATTTCGGCGTGGTGTTGGGGATGAACGAATGGGAGGCGCTGGCCGAACGCCTGAAAGCCCTCGATACCCGATTCGTCATCGAGCCGGGCATTCGCTTTCAGGGATTGGTGGGCGAGCAAGCCACGATGTTTCTCTTCGACCCTTGCGGCAACGCGCTTGAGTTCAAGGCATTCAAGGACATCACTCAGTTGTTTGCCAAATGATCCGCCCCGTCCCGGATGCCACAGCCCTCAGTCAGTCCGTGATCAAGGGTGAGACGACCGCCGCCGTCATCGCCGAAACGGTCCTGGAGCGCATTCAGGCGCTGGAGCCGGACATCCGGGCCTTCGTCTCGTTCGATGCCCGAAAAGTACGCACCGATGCTGCGTTGCACAACAGTCGTGGCTTGCTGGCCGGAGTCCCGGTGGGGGTGAAGGATGTCTTCGACAGTGCCGACCATCCGACGCAATTTAACTCGCCCATCTATGCCGGTCATCAACCTGCCCGGGATGCCCATGTGGTGACCCTGCTCCGTCAGGCCGGCGCGCTGATCATGGGCAAGACCCACACCACTGAATTTGCGTACATGCACACCGGCCCGACCCGCAACCCGCATGACCCGGACCGCACGCCGGGCAGCTCCAGTGCCGGCTCAGCGGCCGGGATGGCAGCGGATTTCTTTGCTGTGGCGCTGGGCACCCAGACTGCCGGTTCACTGCTGAAACCGGCGTCCTATTGCGGTCTGTTCGCGTTCAAACCTTCGTTTGGACTGGTATCGCTGGAAGGCGTAAAGCCGCTGGCGCCGAGCTTCGACACCGTAGGCTGGTACGGTCGCTCGGTGCGGGATTTGCACTTGGTGGCGCGGGTGTTGATTCCAGGTTTTGCAGTGCCTGAGGTTGAACCACGTCCTCTGCAATTGGGCTTCTATCGCACAGCGCGCTGGGATCAGGTCGACCCCGAGGTGGCCAACGCCCTGGAACAGGCCGTGGACCACTTGCTCAGCGCCGGTCATCAGGTCAACGACGTGCAACTGCCGGATGAATTTGCCGGAGTATTCGACGATCACCTGTTAATCAACGATTGCGAAGGCGCCCGTTCTCTGGCGAAGGAGTTTCAGGAACACCGCGCACTGTTAAGCCCTTCGACGTTGGCAATGTTCGACCGAGCGGCGGCGACAACCTGGGAACAGGAGTCCGCTGCCAAGGCCCGGTTGGCGGCGCTTGCACCGCGCTTGAATGAACGATGCCAGCCCTACGACGCAATGCTCGGCCCCTGCTGCGGGATGGTCGCGCCCGTGGGCCTGGAAAGCACCGGGCCATCGGATTTCATCAAGTTCTGGGGCGCGTTCGGCTGGCCGCAGGTGAATATCCCGCTGGTTCGCGCTGAAGGATCGATGCCTATCGGTTTACAGATGATCGGCCGGTTCAGAAATGACGGTTCGTTGCTACGGGTGGCCGAACGGGTCGCTTCCGATTTGCTCACTGATCGCGGCCAATAAGCCCTCGGCCGTCTGGTGGAGCGCAGGATGAAACTCGATCTGATCGACACTGAAGTGGATGTCATAACCGCGATGCACCGTGGCATTGCGCTCTTCGAGTATTTCTTCGAGTCGCGCCCTGATCGCGGGTATTTCCACAACGCTTGAGCCGGTCAGCAACGCAACGAATTTGTCGCTGCCCAACCGGCCGATCACATCGCTCTCGCGAAAGGCGATTCGCAGCACATCAGCGAAGGTTTTCAGGGCGTTGTCGCCCTCGGCACGACCATAGAGATAGTTGATGTGTTTGAAGTCATCAATATTGAAGAGCAGCATCGTCGCTGACTTTTTCAGCTGTTGGCAGACATCCAGCCCTTGTTGGGCCAGCGCTGTAAAACCGTGTCGGTTGGAGAGCAGCGTCAACTCATCCATGCTCGCCATCTGCACGCCCATCAACTCCTCCTCGGCCTTGCGGGCCAAGTCACGCAGCAGTTCGCGCTCCTGCAGTGGCGTGCGCAACGGGTCGGCGCATGCGCCTGGTTTTACCGGTTTGCCTGGGATCAGCATTACTCACTCCATTGGCGGGTATATTTCTTAGAGTCGTCCATACCCGGTTTGACTCCCTGTTAACGGACCGCCGGTCAACTTCCCACGACCGGACATGGCCCTCCCGCGTCTGCCCAGCGCTTGAACTGGGTGACGAAAATATCATGCGGCACCGGGACCGGCGCCCTTCCCTGACCCGGATTCCAGCCCCAAAGCACCAACTTGTCGTCGCTGACATGCTTGATCAGCGCGGCGAAATCGCGGTCACCGTTGCTGGAACGGTCCTTGATCATTGCGCACAATTTATCGGCCGGCAGCCCGATCCAGGCCATTTTGTGCGCGGCTGGCGGCAGGCTCCAGTGCGGCGCCCCCGGCGGTGCGTGAGCGCCGTAACTGGCTGGCGGATTACTCTCGGCGTGGCAGGTAGCGCAGGGCAGACCCGCCGCGCCCTTGCCGTCCATGCCCCGCACGACGTTCATGGCGTGGGGAATCCCGGCGTCGAACTGCAATGGCGAATCGCCGGGGATATGGCAGTTCTGGCACCGCGGGCTCTGAAAGACCTTTTGCACGGTATCGAACGCCTTGATGGCTTCCTTATCGTCAGCGAACACGTGCTCGGCGTAGGCGATCAGGCCGATCAACACCACCGCGCCAAGAACCAGATGTCGTCTCATCTCACACCCCCGACAGTTGCAACGGCAGTTCGCGCAAGCGCTGGCCGGTCAGGGCGAACACCGCGTTAGCCACTGCCGGCGCCGTGGGCGGCACACCGGCCTCGCCGATGCCGCCGGGTTTGTCGCTGCTGGGCACGATATGCACTTCCACCACCGGCATTTCGTTGAGCCGCAGCACTTGATAGTCGTGGTAATTGGACTGCACCACCTGCCCATTCTTGAAGGTCAGTTTGCTGTGCAAGGTAAATCCGAGGCCGAAGGTGATGGCCGATTCCATTTGCGCCGCGATGCTCATCGGGTTGACCGCAATCCCGCAATCCACCGCACACACCACCCGATGCACACGGATCGCCAGGTTGTCCTGGGACACCTCGGCCACCTGGGCAACATAACTGCCGAAAGACTCATGCACCGCAACACCCAACGCATGGCCATCCGGCAGTGGCGCCTTCCAGTTGGCTTTCTCGACGGCCAGGTTCAGCACGCCAAGATGCCGTGGATGTTCCTTGAGCAAGGTTCGTCGGTACTCGACCGGATCCTTGCCGGCCGCCTCTGCCAGTTCGTCGATCAGCGACTCCATCACGAACGCGGTGTGGGTGTGCCCTACCGAACGCAGCCAGAGCACGCGGATGCCGGTTTGCGGCGAATGCAGATCCACCTGATGATTCGCCAACCCCTCAAGGTAGGGACTGTCGGCGACCCCTTCGACAGACGTCTTGTCGATGCCATTCTTGACCATGGTCGCCTCGAATGACGTGCCCGCCATGATCGACTGCCCGACCATCACATGCTTCCAGGCGATCGGCAGGCCGCCAGCATCGAGGCCGATGCGGGCCTGATGGAGGAACGCCGAGCGATAGTAGCCACCGCGAATGTCGTCCTCCCGGGACCAGACGGTTTTTACCGGCGCGCCCGCTGCCTTGGCGACTTCCACGGCTTCAGCGACAAAGTCCGAGGTCGGATTGGCCCTGCGACCGAAACCGCCACCCAGAAACTCGGTATGAATCTCCACCTGCTCGGGTTTGAGCCCGGTGATTTTCCCGGCGACCATTTGATCCAGCGTCTGGAACTGGGTGCCGGTCCAGATTTCGCATTTGTCCTGGGTGATTTTCACCGTGCAGTTGAGCGGCTCCATCGGCGCGTGGGCCAGGTACGGCACGCTGTATTCGACATCGATGGTCTTCGCCGCTTTACCCAGACCCGCCGTGACATCACCGGCCTGACTGGCCGAAGCGCCAGGGGTGGCGGCGAGTTTGCGGAAGCTTTCCAGCAGCGTCTGACTGTCGAGCCCGGTGTTCGGGCCCAGGTCCCAATCAATCTTCAACGCATCGCGCCCCAGCTTCGCCGCCCAGTAATGGTCGGCAATCACCGCCACCCCGGTGGGCACCTGCACCACTTTGTGTACGCCCGGGATCGCCAGCGCTTCGGCGCCTTCGAAGGATTTAACGCTGCCACCGAACACTGGCGAGCGCGCGACCATGGCGGTCATCAGACCATCGAACTGCACGTCCATGCCGAACTTGGCACGGCCGGTGATTTTCTCCGGGGTGTCCAGGCGCTTGGTCGGTTTGCCGATGATTTTCCAGTCCTTGGACTCCTTGAGCTTGATCGACGCCGGATCCGGTACCGGCAACTTGCCGGCGTCATCGGCCAGTTCGCCGTAGGTGGCGCGTTGGTCGCCGGCAATCACCACACCCGATTCGGTGCGAATCCCGGAGGGCGCAACGTTGAAGCGTTTGGCCGCCGCGTCGATCAACATCAAACGCGCCGCTGCACCGGCCTGCCGGTAGCGGTCGAACTCCATCCAGGTCGAGGTGGACCCGCCAGTGATTTGCATCCCGCCAAACCCGGCCAGACCATACTCGGCGGCCGATGCGGGGGCATGTACGACACGGATCTTCGACCAGTCGGCGTCCAGTTCTTCGGCGATCAACATGGTCAGGCCGGTCCAGATGCCCTGGCCCATTTCCGAATGGCCGAGCAGTATGGTGACGCTGTTGTCATTGCCGATCCGCAAAAACGCATTGGGCGCGAAAACATTGCCTTGATTCTCGGCGCCCATGGCAAAGCGATGACCACCGGGGATGACAAACGCCACCACCAGACCACCGCCCAGCACCGCGCTGCCCTTGAGGAAACCGCGGCGTGACAGAGGATTGAGGCTGTTCATTGTTGGGACTCCCGTCAACGTGGCATCAACCGATCTCGGCGGCGCGTTTGACCGCTGCGCGGATCCTTGGATAGGTGCCGCAGCGGCAGATGTTGCCGGAGAGCGCCTGATCGATGTCGCTGTCGGTGGGTTTGGGAATTTTCGCCAGCAAAGCGGCGGCAGACATGATCTGCCCGGACTGACAGTAACCGCACTGGACCACATCGAGTTCGGCCCAGGCTTGTTGCACCGGGTGCGAACCGTCGGTGGACAGGCCTTCGATGGTGAGGATTTTTTGCCCGTGGGCCACGGCTGTGGCGGGGGTGATACAGGAGCGCAGCGGCGCGCCGTCGACGTGCACGGTGCAGGCGCCGCACTGGGCCATGCCGCAACCGAACTTGGTGCCGGTCAGGTGCGCGACATCGCGCAGGACCCACAGGAGCGGCATGTCTGCGGGGACATCCAGCGCCTGGTCCTTGCCATTGATGTTGAGGGTCAGCATTGCGAATTTCCTCAGATTCACGGTGTTCTGAAGGGGCTCTCGGGAACCTCGGGTTATCCCTACAGCTAAGCGCAAATTACCGGGCGAGACAGGTTCATCGACCACCGGTCACACAAAGAAGACTGAAGTAACTCACTCTGTGTAGCAGCTGCCGAGCCCGCGAGGCCGCGTTCGGCGACGTAGTCGTCGTGAAGTCAGGCTCTGCGGTGTGCCAGGAAAACTGCGTTCGCAGGGTTTACGACGACTTCGTCGCCGAACGCAGCCTCGCGGGCTCGGCAGCTGCTACACAGAGCGGGTGGGGCTTAGAAGTCGGTGGACACTGACAACTCGCGCCAGGCGTTCAGCTCGCCGGTGACGAAGGCGTTCTTGGCCTCGATGTAAGTCACCGAGTCCGTGCCCAGCGGAAGGCGCAGCGGTGGTTGCTCGGCCTCGACCAGGATGATCATCGCCTGAGCGAGTTTTTCCGGGTCGCCTGGCTGTTGCTGATTGACGGCTTTGGCCACCTTGCGCATTTCACCGGAGGTCGACGCGTAGTCGGCAATTGTTTCAGGGGACTCGACCAGAGAGTTGCTGTCGAGGAAGTCGGTACGGAAGTAACCCGGCTCGACCACGGTGACCTTGACGCCCAGCGGCGCCAGCTCGCCGTGCAAGGCTTCGCTCAATGCTTCGACGGCAAACTTGGTCGAGCAGTACACACCGTAACCCGGTGCCGACTGATAACCGCCCACCGAAGAGATGTTGATCACATGACCACGGCGAGCGGCGCGCATGTGCGGGAGGACGGCGCGCGTGACATTCAGCAAGCCGAAGACGTTGGTTTCGTACACGCGTCGCACTTCGTCGGCGCTGGCCTCTTCCACCGCGCCGAGCAAACCGAAACCGGCATTGTTGACCAGCACGTCGATGCGCCCGAAGTGTTCAATGGCGGCGTTGGCCACCGTAACGCCCTGGGCTTCGTTGGTCACATCAAGGGTGGCGGCCAGCAAGCCTGGCTGCTCGCCAAAACGCTGGGTGATGCTCCTGGCGTCACGGGCGGTGGCGACCACGGCGTCGCCATTGGCCAGCGCGGCGGCAGCGATTTTGGCGCCGATACCGCGAGAAGCGCCGGTGATGAGCCAGACACGTTTGAAGTTTTGGGCAGTGGTCATGTTCGCGAATCCTTGTAGGCAGTTGGGGTAAGCACAAGGTACGCAGGAACATTGGTTAGAAAAATGCCTTCGTGTTACAAGCACTATGAAACGCTCTTTCATAATGGCGCCGATATGAATCACGACCCTTTCGACGGTTTGACCGAGTTTCTCGCCGTCGCCGAGCACAAAAGTTTCACCCTGGCCGCGACTCGGCTAGCCGTTACGCCCACCGCCGTCAGCCATGCGATCAAACTCTTGGAACGACGTACCGGCGTGCTGCTGTTTCAGCGCACCACGCGCCGAGTGGCACTGACCGAAGCCGGCGCCAGCCTGTTTGCCCGCTTGCGTCCGGCGGCCAGTGAAATCGATGAAGCCCTGGCGGTGCTCAGCGGTTTCCGTGATCAGCCCATGGGCACGTTGCGACTCACCGTACCGCGATTGTCCGGCACGCTGTTGATGGAGCCGCTGATTCCGCTGTTCCGGCAGGCCTACCCGCAAGTCACCCTCGATATTTCCCTGGATGACGCCACGGTCGACCTGATGGCTGGCGGCTTCGATGCCGGGATTCGCCTGGGAGAGTCGATTGAAAAAGACATGATCGCGGTGCGTCTGACACCTGACCTGCAATGGTCGGTGGTGGGCTCCCCGGCGTACTTTGCCAAAGCAGGCAAACCGCTCATCCCGGAAGACCTGACCCGACATGAATGCATCGGCTTTCGCTTCTCGACCTCCGGCAGCGCGCATCGCTGGGAGTTTCGTCGCGAGGGTCGGGACTTCACCGTGGGCGTCGAGGGCGGCGTGATCGTCAATGACCGCCGATTGTTGGTGGCGGCCGCACGCAGCGGTTCGGGCCTGGCCTATGCCTGTGATCTGGAAATTGCCGACGAGTTGGCGGATGGACGCCTGGAACGGGTGCTGCAACCCTTTGTGCCACTCAGCTCGGCGTTGTACCTGTACTTTCCCAGCCGGACACAGACACAGCCGAAACTGCGGGCCTTTATCGATTTGGCCACCCGGTGGATCTCTGAAAAAGGAGGCCTGGGACGTCGCTGAACCTTCGCCTTCAGACCACGAGTATCCAGCTCGAAGTAGTCATACCGACCCGATCAAACGTCATTACGACTACATCAGGGTTGTTTCACATAAGCCGCGCTGTACTTCTGATACTCGCCAAAACCGGTCACTTCTGCAGCGCCATTGAGCAACTGCAGCCGAAACAGCGGATCGCCCTGGGGGTCCAGCGCGATGACAAGGTTGCCGGCGAGCAATGGATACTGATGATGGACTTCGACGGGCGGATCCTTGAGCTGAAAAATGCTCAGGTTGATGTCCGCCATCTCGGGGCCGTTGTCGATTCCCGGCAATATTTTGAGGGTCAACTCGCCGACACGCCGATCCTGGACATTGCTCACGAGGTAGCGCCCTTCTCGCTGACTGTCAGCAACCGGCTCAAGCTTTTGCGCGGCGACCTTGAACGCGGTCGGCCGCACATTGATGCTTAATTGACGAGAGCCGTTGATCCACGTGCCGGTCTGGCTGCCCTGCTCGTTCGGCGTGCCTTCGACGAACCAGTTGCCGATCATCTGACCGTCGTCGTCCAGTTCACGCAGAACGATTCCACCATCTTCGTAGGTATTGCCCACCAGCCGGATCGGTTTACCGCTGCCGGTCTTGCTGTAGCGAACTTCGCCAACATAGACATCACCCTGAAGTTGCCACCACAGCTCAACGGGGATCTTGTCATCGAGGGTGCCGCGCAACATGACGGGCGCTTCGCCGACGGGACCCTCGAGGCGACGACGCTCCGTCCACTGGCCAGATTTCAGTTCACGATCGGTAACGTCCACATAGCCATATGGCATGAACGGGTTGGCTTCCGACGGCTTCTGCACCACCTCTATTTTCTCGGCCACCATCACTGGACGGTTGTCCTGAATTTGCCAAGTCGCGCTCTGGCGCCAGCAGCAACCGCTTTTGGACTGGGTATGCAGGCGCTTGGTGACCGGGTCGATGTCGAACATGCCCAGATTTGCGTCACGGGTCAGAGCGGAAAAGGACGTGCTCAACACGAGCGTCGGGCTCTCGGGATCGAACAGATAGATGTCGTAGGAAGGGCCGCCATAGCCCGCTTCATTGCCATTGCGTACGGCAAGATCTTGTTGCCCGTCGAAATTGAAATCGCCGAACAACAGCAGACTTTGATCGGCATACGCCAGGTTGCGGTCGAACTCCGAAGCTTTGCGGCCTGGCTTGAACAGGGCGAACGCTTCGGCTGACTCGATGCGCTGCAGCACCTGCCCGCCGGCTCTTTCGCGCAACGTAATCAGCGCGGGAGCGCCGTCGAAAGTCTGGGTGGGCGGCTCTGCAAACAGCACGTCGATGACGTATTTCTGCGCGGGATCCGTGAGGTGATACGTCAGCGGTTCGGCACTCACCGCAGCGGCGGTCAGCAGACAGGAAACAGCCAATAAACGAGGAATAACCATGATGCAGAGCGTCCTTGCGGCAAACCAGGTCCGCAGTCTAGCGGCTATCGGGTCATGCCGACATTGTTGATTCCGTCGCCAAAGGAAACTCTTTCAACTTGTCGATCTACGGTACGGCCAGACGACCAGAGGCTGACTACGCTGAAAGTCCAGCCTGAGTAATCCGTAGAGGAGCGACGCCATGCACCGTGTTCAAAAACTCACGCCCTGCCTGTGGTTCGACGATCACGCCGAGGAGGCCGCGAAGTTCTACTGTGCAATCTTCGATCATTCGAAAATCACCGCCATTACCCACTACGGCAAGGCCGGTCAGGAGATCCACGGCAGACCCGAAGGCTCGGTGATGACGGTCAGTTTCGAACTGGACGGGCAGAGTTTTACCGGCCTCAACGGTGGTCCCGTGTTCACATTCAATGAGGCGGTTTCATTTCAGGTCAATTGCCATAATCAGGAAGAAGTCGACCACTTCTGGGGGCGCCTGTCCGCGGGCGGACCCGCTGAGGCCCAGCAATGCGGCTGGCTGAAGGACAAATTCGGCGTGTCCTGGCAGATCGTACCGGTGGCCCTGATGGACATGATGAAAGACCCTGACACGGCAAAATCCCAACGCGCCATGACGGCGATGCTGCAGATGAAAAAACTCGATATCGCGGCACTGCAACGAGCCTTTGACGGCGAGAGCTAATACACTTCGACGCTGACCTGCCGAGGACGCTGACCATGAAGCCCGCCGTTGCCAAAGACGCTGACAAAGCCCCGCGCTTCTGGCGCGACGACGCCCTGCCCTTCATCGAAGCCCGTTCCATCGCCGACGGCCGCGAGGTCTGCTACACACGGCATTCCCACGAGCACTTTTCCATCGGCGCGATCACGGCCGGGCGCAGTACCTACCTCCACGAGCAATCGGAGTTTCAGGTCAGTGCAGGCACCGTGGTGCTGATGAATCCCGGTGATGTCCACGCCTGCAATCCCATCGATGACGAGCCGTGGTCGTACCTGATGCTGTACGTCGAGACACCCTGGCTGACCGATTTGCAGCATCAGCTCGGTTTCAGCCAGGACTTGGCGTTTCGCCGGTTTTCCATCACCCACACTCACGACAGCGAGCTGTTTGCCGGCCTGAAGGGTTTGTACGACGTGCTGGTCGATGCGCAGCAAGATGTGCTGCGCAAGCAAAGCGCGGCCGTGGAGTTTTTCACCGACGTGCAGCAGCGGCTCAATCCGATCGATCAACCGCTGCGCGAGCCCAATTTCAAACTGGAGCGGGCGGCCGATTACATCCGCGACAACTGCACGCAACTGCTCAAGCTCGAAGACATTTGCGAGGCGGCTCAGCTATCGCCGTCCTATCTGATTCGTGCGTTCAAGCAGCATTACGGCATGACGCCCCACGCCTTTCTGGTCAACCGGCGCATCCAGTTCGCCCGCGATCAGCTGCGCAGCGGCAAGCTGATCGCCGATGTAGCGCTCGAAGCCGGGTTTGCCGATCAGGCGCATTTTCAGCGTGCGTTCAAACAGCATCTGGCGGCGACACCGGGGCAGTATCGCGGCTAAAACAACAGGTACACCGCGCTCGCGGCCAGCAGCAACGCCATGCTCCGATTGAACAGGCGCATGCCCGCCGGGTTACTCAGATAGCCGCGTAAAAACGTCCCGGCATAAGCCCAGCAGCCGACGGACAGGTAACAAATCACCAGATACACCGCGGCAAACTGCCAGACCAGCCGCGCCTCGCCATCCGCCACAAAAGCGCCCATGCCCGCCACACAGGCCAGCCAGGCTTTCGGGTTGAGCCATTGCATGACCGCGCCATACAGCATCGACGGTGCACGGCCTGACTCCTTCGCATCCAGATGCCCATTATCGGCGGCCAACTTGAAGGCCATGTACAACAGGAACGCCACACCCGCCCATTGCACCACCTGCGTCAGCGCTGGCCATCGCTTTAACGCCTCATGCAGCCCTAATCCCATCAACACCAACAACACGACGAAACCCAACGTCGCCCCGGCCACATGCCGTTGACTGGCGCGAAAACCAAACTGCGCACCGGAACTCAACGCCACGATATTCACCGGCCCTGGGGTTATCGAGGCCACCAGTGCAAACGCCGCCATCGAGATAATCAGACTCATCACAGACCTTCTTCTATTCAGTTGAACGAGGCCTCAAGGTAAAGAGCGACCTGATGGCTGTATTGAACAAAACACCCCTCAGCTGTACCGCGACCGACGTCCACCACTGTATGGGTCAAGCCACCCCACCCCTGTGATAAAAATACCGTTCCTGCTTTTGGAGACCCGTCATGGACCTCGCCACCCTCACCCTGTTTCTGCCGGCCTGCTTCGCCTTGAACATGGCGCCCGGGCCGAACAACTTGTTGTCGGTCAGCAACTCGACCCGCTACGGCTATCGCATCGCCTGTGTCGCCGGGATCGGTCGGCTGCTCGCGTTCGCCGGCATGATCGCCCTCGCGTCGGCGGGGCTGGCGGTGGTGCTGCAAACGTCGGAATTGTTGTTCTACGGGATCAAGATTCTGGGGGCGGCGTATCTGCTTTACCTCGCCTGGCAATTGTGGCGCGCCGATCCCGGGGCGGAAAACGTGGTAGCGGGCGCGCCGGTGGGGATGCTGGCGTTGGCGCGGCAGGAGTTCCTGGTGGCGGCCGGCAATCCGAAAGCGATCCTGATCTTCACCGCGTTCCTGCCCCAGTTCGTCGACTCGACCCAAGCCGTATCGCCGCAATTCGCCGTGTTGGGCGCGTTGTTCCTGGTGCTGGAATGGATCGCTATCGGCGCCTACGCCTACATGGGCCTGCACATGCGCCGCTGGTTCGCCGAACCCCGGGGCAAGCAGCTATTCAATCGTTGCTGCGCGGGATTGCTGTCGGCGGCGGCTTCGGTGTTGCTGATGGCGCGGCGGGCCTGAAGTTATGGATTGACGGGATGCAACGCAGGTTCAGACTGCGTTTGATCCCGTCTCAATACCCGACGAGCCTTGAATGAACCTGAACGTTGTCTACGCCCTTGGCGCTGCCGCTCTTTTTGGCGCGAGTACACCATTGGCCAAGTTGCTGGGCCTGAACCTTTCGCCGATCCTTTTGGCCGGATTGTTGTACCTGGGCAGCGGCCTGGGCCTGACGCTCGTCAGACTGTTGCGCGACCGAGGCTGGCAGCCCAGCGGCCTGAAATCGTCGGAGTGGCCATGGCTGATCGGTGCCATCGCTTTTGGCGGCGTGCTCGGGCCGGTGGCGCTGATGTTCGGTTTGACCCTGACCGCCGGCGCCACGGCCTCGCTGCTACTCAACCTCGAATCGGTATTGACCGCCGTCCTGGCCTGGGTGGTATTCAAGGAGAACGCTGACCGACGCATCGTCGCCGGAATGCTGGCAATCGTCGCCGGTGGCCTGCTGCTGGCCTGGCCCCAGAGCCCGGCGCAGTCACAGGGCTGGATCGGACCGTTGGCGGTCGCGCTGGCCTGCGTGTGCTGGGCGATCGATAACAACCTGACGCGCAAGGTATCGGCCTCGGATGCGCTGTTTATTGCCGGTATCAAGGGGTTGGTCGCCGGGGCGGTGAACTGTTCTCTGGCGCTGTTGCTCGGCGCAACACTGCCACACATTACAGTGTTGGCGCCTACGCTGATCGTCGGTTTCCTGGGGTATGGCATCAGCCTGGTGTTGTTCGTTCTGGCGCTTCGAGGCCTGGGCACTGCGCGTACCGGCGCCTACTTTTCCACGGCACCTTTCCTCGGCGCGGCAATCGCCATCCTGCTGCTGGATGAACCCGTCACGCTGACGTTTTGGGCCGCTTCGCTGTTGATGGGCCTTGGGGTATGGATTCACCTCAAGGAACGTCATGCCCATGAGCATCAACATGAGGCGCTCAAGCATGCTCATCGCCACGTACATGACGAGCATCATCAACATGAACATTCGTTCCAGTGGGACGGAACCGAGCCCCACAGCCACGAACATGAACACACGCCGCTGCGCCACAGCCATCCACATTTTCCGGACATCCATCACCGACATAACCATTAGGCAGTCCTCATGACGAATGACTGGAATTCCCTGTCGATTTTCCGGTGGAGGCGCTGGGCGACGCGTCTTATGCTCACCTCATGAACCTACAAAACGCTTTGCTTCCGCCCCACGCCGAGATGGTTCGCGCCATGCTCGAACGAGACACCGCCTACGAGGGGGTGTTCTTTACCGCGGTCAAAACCACCGGCATCTTCTGTCGCCCCAGCTGCACGGCGCGCAAACCGAAACCGGAGAACGTCGAGTTCTTCGCCCATGCCGAAGAGTGCATGTCGGCCGGCTACCGCGCTTGCCTGCGCTGCAAGCCGCTGGACGCGGCGGCCATTGCCCCGGACTGGGTGCAGCGGCTGCTCAAATCCGTAGACGCCGACCCCGAGCAGCGCTGGACCGATGCCCAGTTGCTGGCCGAGGGCATCGAGCCGCTGAAATTGCGCCGCTGGTTCAAGCAGCATTTCGGCATGACCTTTCACGCCTGGCTGCGCACCCGACGCCTCGGCATGGCGTTGGGCGGGATCAAACAGGGCGATTCCATCGACAACGCGGCGTTCGATTCAGGCTACGAGTCCCTGAGCGGGTTTCGCGATGCGTTTCAAAAGTCCTTCAACATCACGCCCGGCCGCGCCGCCAACAGCGAGCCGCTGCTGTTCACTCGCCTGACCACACCGCTGGGGCCCATGATCGCCATGGCCGAACGACGCGGGCTGGTGCTGCTGGAGTTTCTTGATCGGCCAGCGCTGACCAAGGAAGTCGAAGAATTGCAGAATCGATACGGCTATGCGGTCGCGCCAGGGCATAACGCGCATTTGCAGCAGATTGAAGCCGAGCTGACGCAGTACTTCGCCGGCAAACTCACTGACTTCAACGTTCCACTACACTTGCCTGGCAGCGATTTCGCCCGACAGGTCTGGGCCGAACTGGCGAAGATCCCGTACGGCCAGACCAGCACCTACGGCGCCATCGCGGCGCTATTGGGCAAACCCGGCGCCAGTCGCGCCGTGGGCCTGGCCAACGGGCATAACCGTCTTTCGATTGTTGTGCCCTGCCACCGGGTGATCGGCGCGGACGGCTCGCTGACCGGCTATGGTGGAGGACAACCGCGCAAGGCGTTCTTGCTCAGGCTGGAAAAAGCGGCGGTGCAGATCACGCAACAACTCGCATTCTGATCCCTCGCAGGTTTCTCAAATAGTCATAAGGAAGGACATTCGATGGACACGCTCGACAATCAATTTCACCAGTTGCACCAGGATGGCCTGCTGATTCTCACCAACGTCGGCGATGCCGCCGGGGCGCGAATCGTGGAGCAACTGGGCAGCAAAGCCGTAGCCACCAGCAGCGCGGCGGTGGCTTGGGCTCACGGTTATCCGGATGGCAACGCCCTGCCCCTTGAGCGCCTGATATCAACGGTCGAGTCCATCGCCCGGGTGATCTCGGTGCCGTTGACCGTGGACATCGAGGCCGGCTATTCCGATGACCTGACGCGGGTGGCCGACCTCATCGATGCGGTGATTGCCGCCGGGGCCGTCGGGATCAATATCGAGGACGGTGCGTCCCCTCCCGAGCTGCTGGTGCGCAAGATCGAAATCGCTCGGCAGGTTGCCAGCCGCCGAAATGTGAAGCTGTTCATCAATGCCCGCACCGATGTGTACCTCAAAAGTCTGGTGCCCGCCGAAGATCGCGTGGCAGAGACGCTCAAGCGTGCCGCGTTGTATCAAGCGGCCGGTGCCGATGGTTTGTTCGCGGCTGGCGTCACGGCTGAGTACGAAATCGCTGCGCTGTGCCAGGGCACTCCGTTGCCGTTGAACGTCCTCGGGCTCCCCGGCTTGCCATCGCCTGAAGAACTGAAAGCGCTCGGCGTACGTCGTTTGAGCGCGGGTTCACGCATCGCCGAGTTTCTTTATGGCGCCATGAGCGCACTGGCCAAGAGCTTTCTGGAAACAGGGACACTCGACAGCCGTGATCTGAAGGCCTTCACCTATGGCGAAGTGAACGCCCTGTTGGCGCCGTCCGGGAAAGCTTGACCCCATGCCCGACGCCTATCTGCCCGCCACCGAGTTTCTATCGTCCATCGATGAGGACTGGCGCCGCCACATCGCCGCCATCGGCCCTTGCCTGCATCAACCCCATGCGGCTCGCGATCCTTATGAGTCGCTGGTGCGGGCGATTGCCTACCAGCAACTGCATGCAAAGGCCGGGGATGCGATTGTCGGTCGGCTGCTGGCATTGTTTGGGACGGGCGCGTTCCCGAGGCCTGAACAGATTGTCGCGACCGGGTTCGATCAACTGCGCAGTTGCGGGTTTTCCGCCAGCAAGATCGCGACCATTCAGGGCATTGCCCAAGCGGCGCTGGACGGTGTGGTACCGGATTACGCGGAGGCAGTGGCAATGGATGATGAAGCGTTGATTGAACGCTTGATCACCCTGCGTGGTGTTGGGCGCTGGACGGTTGAGATGTTGCTGATTTACAGCCTGGAGCGACCGGATATTTTGCCGGCCGATGATTTCGGGGTGCGTGAAGGGTATCGGCGGATGAAGGGGTTGGAGGTGCAGCCGACGCGCAAGCAGATGATTGAGATCGGGTTGGCGTGGAGTCCTTATCGGACGGTGGCTTCCTGGTATTTGTGGCGGATGACCGGCAAGTAGACCGCGTTATCGTTCATCGCGGGCAAGCCCGGCTCCCACAGGGATCTTCTGTGAATACAAGTTTTGTATGCGACAACTATCCCTGTGGGAGCGGGCTTGCCCGCGAAGGCGTCAGACCGACAAGCACATCACCCAAAGCCGATTACAACCCCGACTTCAACCGACTGAACGCCCGAATCAACGCCCGGTTAAACGCCTTGCCATTGTCATTCTTGCTATACAACGAAGCCCTCACCTCAGCCGACGGATATGTCCCCGGGTCATTGCGAATCGCCGGATCAATCAAGCCGTCCGCCGCCGTAATCGCATTGGCGTAATGGATGGTGTCCGTGATTGGCGCAATCACTTCCGGCGTCATCAGATAATCCATCAACGCCAGTCCCGCCTGAGGATGAGGCGCATCCTTGGGAATGACCATCGCGTCGAACCAGATCAACGTGCCCTCCTTCGGTATCCGATAACTCAGCTTGAACGGCTTGTTCGCAGCCTCGGCCTGTCCGGCGGCGATGGCCACATTGCCGTTCCACGACATCGCGACGCAGGTGTTGCCATTGGCGAGGTCGCTGATGTTCAGGTCATTGTCGAAGTAGCGGATGTAAGGCCGGATTTTCGCCAGTTGCTGTTCGGCCCGTTTCAGGTCATCGAGGTTCTGGCGGTTGATGTCCAGCCCCATGTACTTCATGACCGCGGCGAAAACTTCGTTGGGATCGTTGAGTAAACTGACCCCGCAATCGGCAAATTTCGACACCACCGCCGGGTCGAACAGCATCGCCCAACTGTCCCGTGGTGCGTCGGGCAGACGCTGCTTGATTGCCTGTTCCTGATAGCCGACGCCGGTGGTGCCCCAGGCGTAGATCCCTGCGTAGCGATTGCCCGGATCGAACACCGCCATGTGCTGGCGGAACTCGTCACCCACGCCAGCAAAATGCGGCAGCTGTTGCGGGTTCAGGGTTTGAATTGCACCGCTCTGGATCGCCCGGGACAAATGCTGACCCGCAGTCAGCACCAGGTCATAGCCGCTACGGCCGGTGAGCAGTTTGGTCTCGACGGTTTCCAGGGAGTCGAAGTGGTCGGCCACCACGTGGATGCCGGTTTTCTTCTCAAAATTGGTCAGGGTGTCCGGGGCCAGGTACTCGCCCCAGATGTACAGATTGACCACCGGTTTAGCGGTGTCGGCGGCCTGCACACACAGGGGTGCGAGCACCAGCAGTAATGCTTGAGTCAGTTTGTGCAAGCCCATGATCAGACTCCCTTTTTGTTGCAGGCACTGCCGGCGTACTGCGGCATGGTGATGCACGCGACATTGCCGCCGCCGAGGAGGATTTCCCGAGAGTTTTCGATACCGACGATTTTGTGTTGAGGGAACAGTTCGGCGAGGGTCGCCATTGCTGCCTGATCGTTGCGATCGCCAAACAGCGGCACCACGATCGAGGAATTGCCGGCGTAATAGTTGATATACGAGGCACAGATTTTGGTCCCCGCCTGACGGGTGTGCGTGCTGTCTTGTTGATCCAGGCCTTCGGCTTCTTCAGCGGTCCATTCCAGCACGTCCGGTTGCGGCAGCTTGTGCACTTTCAGCTCGCGGCCACGGCTGTCGCGGGTGCTGCGCAGAATGTCGTAGGCCTCCTGGTAGATTTCCCATTGCGGGTCATCGCGATTATCGGTCCATTGCAGCACCACTTCACCGGGGCGCACGAAGCAGGCGAGATCGTCGACATGGCCGTCGGTTTCGTCGAATTTGCAGCCCCGAGGCAGCCAGATGATTTGCTCGGCACCGAGGTAATCGGTCAATCGCCGGGTGACTTCTTCCTTGCCCAAATGCTGGTTGCGATTACGGTTGAGCAGGCATTGTTCGGTGGTGAGAATGCTGCCCTGGCCGTCACTCTGGATACCACCCAATTCGGCAATCAGCGGCGCGCGGTAGCGGTCAAACCGTTCGATTTCGAGGATTTTGCTGGCGATCTGATCGTCCTTGTCCCACGGGTAATAGAGGCCCCCGTCGAGGCCGCCGTATGCGTTGAACTCGAAGTCCACGCCGCGCACCTCATCGCTGTCGTCATTGACCACAAAGCATGGGCCACTGTCACGGAACCAGGTGTCGTTGCAGGTCATTTCCACCACCCGCACTTGAGGCGGCAATTGGCGGCGGGCGGTGGCGAACTGCGCGGCGGAGGCGCACACGGTGACCGGTTCGCTGCGGGAGATGGCAGTGACGATCTGCACCCAGACTTTCTGCGCAGGCTTGGCGCCATTGCGCCAGACGTCGGTGCGCTCCGGCCAGCCGAGCCAGCAACCGGACTTGGTTTCGAACTCGCCGGGCAAACGGAAACCATCGAGTTTGGGTGTGGAGTCGAGCAAACGTGCCATGGTCAAACCTCATCAGCGGGGATTGGAATGACCACAGGCTACGGTCGCCGGCGCCCTCCTCGCCAACGATGATTATTTCGGAATACTTGAATTCAACTCATCAATCGATCAGTTGATCGTTGAACCATTCCAGCATCTGCGCCACTGCCGGGCGCTCCAATCTCACCCGTTCGCACACCAGCGCATATTGGCCCAGCGCAGTCATGCTGGAGGTGAAGGGCCGCACGAGCCGACCGCTGAGCAAGTCTTCTTGAGCCGTCAGGTTGTCGCCCATGGCCACGCCCTGCCCTTGGGCCGCCGCTTCCAGCGCCAAACCAGCGTGGGCGAAATACAGCTGCCGTTCCGGACGCTGATCGCCAGCATGGCTGGTGAGCCAGGTAGTCCAGGTCTTGCCGTCCTGATCGTCGTGCAACAGGCAGTGACGCGTCAGATCCTTCGGGGTTTTCAACGTGCCCTGGTTGAACAGTCCGGGGCTGCACACCGGGAAGAACTGCAAGGCCGGCAAGGGCCGGACAAAGTATGCGCTGCTGTCCACCGGGCCGGTGCCGTAAGTGATCGCCAGGTCGATGTCTTCGCCCGGCGCCGTGGCGTCGATCGGTTGTTCGTAGAGGTGCAAGGTGATGTGCGGATAGCGCGCGTAAAAATCCGTGAGGCGACTCATCAACCACTTTTGCGCCAGCTCGGCGGTCACCGCCAGACGCAACACCGCCAGCGATGACGGGTCGCGCAGCTCATCGCAGGCGTCACCGATCAGCTCGAAGGCCTGCTGCAAACTTTGCATCAGGCGTCCGGCGGCCATCGTCGGGCGAATCTGCCGGCCTTCACGGATGAACAACGTCACGCCCAATTGTTCTTCGAGCTGGCGAATCTGATGGCTGACCGCGCTGTCGGTGACGCACAACTCCGCCGCCGCCCGGCCGAAATGGGCGTGGCGGGCGGCGCATTCGAAGGTTCTGAGTGCTGCCAGAGAAGGCAGTCGTCGCATGGCAAAGGCTCCAATAGGAAGGCGCCCATGCTGCCCCGGCCATGGGTGGGCGTCCAGCGGGACCGTTTATTTGTTGGTCTAGGCTGTCATGGATCGGTTCAAGCCCTGTCGGAGGTTCCCATGCAGCTCGAAGGCTCCTGCCATTGCGGCGCGGTGTCGTTCAGTTTGACCAGCGCCCACCCCTACCCGTACCAGCGCTGCTATTGCTCAATCTGCCGCAAGACCCAGGGCGGTGGCGGTTATGCGATCAACCTGGGTGGCGATGCCGGCAGCCTGAAGGTGCGCGGTCGCAAGTACATTGCGATTTATCACGCACGACTCAAGGACGAAGGCGATAAACGCGCCCACAGCAGCACCGCCGAGCGGCATTTCTGTTCTCTGTGTGGCTCGGGCTTGTGGCTGTTCAACCCCGAATGGCCGGAGCTGATTCACCCGTTTGCCTCTGCCATCGACACCCCGCTGCCGGTGCCACCGGAGCACACGCACTTGATGCTCGGTTCCAAGGCGCCGTGGGTGGAAGTCGAGGCGCATCCTGGGGATCAGCAGTTCGACGTCTATCCCGAAGAATCCATCGCCGAGTGGCATGAGCGCTTGGGTTTGAGCCGCTAAGCCCGTGCTGGCACACCGCTGTGGAAACGAAACTCCACATCCGGCGACTCGATCAGCTCCTGCTCGGCAGCGCGGACTTTTTCGATCACTTGGGCGATGTCCTTGGCGTCACCGTACTGGTAGGCCAGTTTCAGGTAACCCTGGAAATGTCGGGCCTCGCTCTTCAGCAGGCCGAAGTAGAACTTGCCCAGTTCTTCGTCCAGATGCGGCACCAGCGCCTCAAAACGCTCGCAGCTGCGGGCTTCGATAAAGGCGCCGACCACCAGGGTGTCCACCAGTTTGACCGGCTCGTGACTGCGCACCACTTTGCGCAGGCCTGAGGCGTAGCGTCCGGCGGACAGCTGACGCAGCTCGATCTTGCGCTTTTTCATCAGGCGCATGACCTGTTCGTGGTGCACCAACTCTTCCCGGGCGAGACGCGACATCAGGTTGATCAGATCGACGTGGGAGTGATACTTGGCAATCAGGCTCAACGCGGTACTGGCGGCCTTGAATTCGCAGTTCTTGTGATCGATCAGCAGGGTGTCCTGATCGGCCAGCGCGGCCTGAACCCAGCCATCGGGGGTGCGGCAGCCGAGGAACTCGTGAATTTCGGGAAGGATCATGGGGCTCACGGATAAGAGGTTCAAAATCGAAGGGCGCCGATTATACCGGCCTGCCGGCAGACCACCAGTCGCGACCGTTGATATACATCAAGTCCCGAATGGCCAACCAGCAACTATAGTTGTCCAACGCAGTATTTTTTACTTCATGGAGATCCCGATCATGCAAGCCATTCGCAGCATTCTGGTGGTCCTCGAACCTGAGCACTCGGAAAGCCTGGCGCTCAAACGGGCCAAACTGATTGCCGGCGTGACCCAGGCTCATCTGCATCTGCTGGTCTGCGACCGCAAGCATGACCACAGCGGCATGTTGGGCGTGCTCAAGGCCGCGCTGATCGAGGACGGCTACAGCGTCACCACCGAGCAGGCGTGGAACGAAAGCCTGCACGAAACCATCGTCGATGTGCAGCAGGCTGAAGGCTGCGGACTGGTGGTCAAGCAGCATTACCCCGACAGTCCGCTGAAAAAAGCCCTGCTGACCCCGGCGGACTGGAAGCTGCTGCGTTACTGCCCGACGCCGGTGCTGCTGGTCAAAACCTCGAAACCCTGGACTGGCGGCGTCATTCTGGCGGCGATCGACGTCGGTAGTACCGATGGTGAACACCGCACCTTGCACTCTTGCATTGTCGATCACGGTTACGACATTGCCAGCCTGGCCAAGGCCCATTTGCACGTGGTCAGTGCCCATCCGTCGCCGATGCTGTCGGCAGCCGACCCGACGTTGCAACTCAGCGAAACCATCGAGGCGCGCTATCGCGAACAGTGCAAGGCGTTTCAGGCCGAGTTCGATATCGATGACGAGCACCTGCATATCGAGGAAGGCCCGGCGGATGTGTTGATTCCGTTCATGGTCCACAAGCTGCAAGCGGCGGTGACGGTCATCGGTACCGTGGCTCGATCGGGGTTGTCAGGAGCGCTGATCGGAAATACGGCGGAGGTCGTGTTGGATGCGGTGGAGAGCGATGTGCTGGTGCTGAAGCCGGATACGATCATGGACCATCTGGAAGAGGTCGTGACCCAGCATTAGAGAAGATCAAAAGATCGCAGGCTTCGCCAGCTCCTACTTGGTATTGAGTTCAACCTGTAGGAGCTGGCGAAGCCTGCGATCTTTTGACTTTAAAAGTCAGCCGCCGAAGGCATCCCGGAGAAAGCCCGGTGCAATGTAGCGCTGGTAATGCGCTTCAGACAGTAAAAAGAACTCCCGATCAATGGCATCCCGCAGTTCCGGCAGGTTCCAGTCGCGAAACTCCGGCATCAGCACCATCCCGTAGGCTTCCAGGTTGTTGATGACCCGCGCGCCCCGGGCGATCAACTGATAGGCCCAGCAATATTCCGACTGATGCGGCACAAAGCGGATCTTGCGCTGTTCCAGCTGCAATCGAAGGCGCTGTGGATCGAAAACCTCCAGCTTGCTGGCCATTACCTGGGACAGCAGCAGCTCAAGACGCAGCCACACCGCGCGTTTTTCCTCCTCGTTGTAACCATTCCAGTTGATCACTTCATGGTGGAAACGCTTGCAGCCACGGCACACCAAATCACCGTAAACAGTGGAGCAGAGGCCGACGCAGGGGGTCTTGATGGTCTGATTGGGCATAGGTTGGCAGAGCACGGGAAAGCAGAACAGGTCGGCATGTTAGCCCTTTGTCTAACATTCATCACCCCTCAATCTTGAGGGCCTCAGGGTCTATTGGACTTTGGTGGCGGCCGCGACGGTTGCCCGCTTGGTGCAGGGCAAGGCGCGAGGAACGCAGTTTGGTTGTTCCAAATAAGTTCCGAGCAACGCAGCCCTGCACCAAGCGGGCCCCGTCCCTTCGGGTTGCGTGCCAACGTGCGCGAGGCTGCGTTGCGGGATTTGCCAAGGGAACAACCATTGGCGGCATCCCGCGCCTTGCCTCGCACACGTTGGCCCAGCAACGCGGCTCGCCACCAAAGTCCAATAGACCCTGACTTACCTTTAATTTTTTTTTGCCGTAGAATCAGCCAGCCTTTTAAGGCGCCAATGTCCGTTAGAAGCTGTTTTCAAAGCGTCACGAGCACAGTCGTTCCTTCAGAGCGGTGTTGGCGACGGGTTTTTCCAGCGGGGAAAAGCCCAACGCCAACCCTCATCAGCTCCCGTTCTGCAGGCGTAAAACTTTGAAAGCAGCTTCTGTAAGGAATTGTCGGTAATTCTGGCTAAGTGGCCCACAACGCCACGCAGCGCATGAGTACGGCAATTTCGGGATGAGCGTCCCGGACACCCAGATGGGACCACTGATGAGGGTAATAACTGTGCTTGAAGCCTACCGCAAACATATCGAAGAGCGTGCAGCACTGGGTATCGTTCCCCAGCCACTAAACGCCGAACAAACTGCAGGCCTGGTCGAGCTGCTGAAGAATCCCCCGGCTGGCGAAGAAGCTTTCCTCGTTGACCTGATCACCAATCGCATTCCGCCAGGTGTGGACGAAGCAGCCTATGTAAAGGCCGGCTTCCTGTCTGCCCTCGCCAAAGGCGAAGCAAAATCCCCTCTGATCGACAAGAAACGCGCTGTTGAACTGCTCGGCACCATGCAGGGCGGCTACAACATCGTGACTCTGGTCAATCTGCTGGACGACGCCGAACTGGCGCCAGTCGCTGCCGAAGAACTCAAGCACACCCTGCTGATGTTCGACGCTTTCCACGACGTCGCTGAAAAAGCCAAGAACGGCAACGTTCACGCCAAAGGCGTGCTGCAATCCTGGGCTGACGGCGAGTGGTTCAAAAACCGCCCTGTGCTGGCCGACAAGATCAGCCTGCGCGTGTTCAAGGTTACCGGCGAAACCAACACCGACGACCTGTCCCCTGCTCCTGATGCCTGGTCCCGCCCGGACATCCCGCTGCACGCCCTCGCCATGCTGAAAATGGCCCGTGAAGGCATCGTGCCTGACGCCCAGGGCGTCACCGGTCCGATGAAGCAGATCGAAGAAATGCGCAACGCCGGCTTCCCGATCGCCTACGTTGGCGACGTGGTCGGCACCGGTTCGTCGCGTAAATCGGCGACCAACTCGGTACTGTGGTTCTTCGGCGACGACGTTCCTTACGTGCCGAACAAGCGTGCCGGTGGTTTCTGCTTCGGCAGCAAAATCGCTCCGATCTTCTACAACACCATGGAAGATGCTGGCGCACTGCCAATCGAATTCGACGTCACCAACATGCACATGGGCGACGTGATCGACCTGTACCCGCATGCTGGCAAAGTCTGCAAACACGGCACTGACGAAGTCCTGACCACCTTCGAAATGAAGACCCCGGTGCTGTTGGACGAAGTTCGTGCTGGCGGCCGTATCCCGCTGATCATCGGCCGCGGCCTGACCGACAAGGCCCGTGCCGAATTGGGCCTGGGCCCTACCGACCTGTTCAAACTGCCTGAAGCACCTGTCGACACCGGCAAGGGCTTCACCCTGGCGCAGAAAATGGTCGGCAAGGCTTGTGGCCTGCCAGAAGGCAAAGGCGTTCGTCCAGGTACTTACTGCGAACCGAAAATGACCACCGTCGGCTCTCAGGACACCACCGGTCCGATGACCCGTGACGAACTGAAAGACCTGGCGTGCCTGGGCTTCTCGACCGATCTGGTGATGCAGTCCTTCTGCCACACCGCGGCTTACCCTAAGCCGATCGACGTGACCACCCACCACACCCTGCCAGACTTCATCATGACCCGCGGCGGCGTTTCCCTGCGTCCGGGCGACGGCATCATCCACAGCTGGCTGAACCGTATGCTGCTGCCGGACACCGTCGGTACCGGTGGTGACTCCCACACCCGTTTCCCGATGGGCATTTCGTTCCCGGCCGGTTCCGGTCTTGTAGCGTTTGCCGCAGCCACTGGCGTTATGCCGCTGGACATGCCGGAATCGATCCTGGTGCGTTTCAAAGGCAAAATGCAACCAGGCGTCACCCTGCGTGACCTGGTTCACGCCATTCCTTACTTCGCGATTCAGGCTGGCCTGCTGACCGTCGAGAAGAAAGGCAAGAAGAACGCCTTCTCCGGCCGCATCCTGGAAATCGAAGGCCTGGACAACCTGAGCATCGAGCAAGCTTTCGAGCTGTCCGACGCCTCGGCCGAACGTTCGGCTGCCGGTTGCACCATCAAGCTGTCGAAAGAGTCGATCACCGAGTACCTGAGCTCCAACGTCACCCTGCTGCGCTGGATGATCGGCGAAGGCTACGGCGATGCGCGTACCCTGGAACGTCGTGCTCAAGCGATGGAAGCCTGGATCGCCAACCCTGAGTTGATGGTTGCCGATGCTGACGCCGAATACGCTGAAATCATCGAAATCGACCTGGCTGACATCAAAGAGCCTGTGCTCTGCGCGCCAAACGATCCGGACGACGCCCGTCTGCTGTCCAGCGTTGCTGGCGAGAAGATCGACGAAGTGTTCATCGGTTCGTGCATGACCAACATCGGTCACTTCCGCGCTGCCGGCAAGTTGCTGGAACAGGTCAAAGGTCAGCTTCCAACCCGTCTGTGGCTGTCGCCGCCGACCAAAATGGACGCTCACCAGCTGACTGAAGAAGGCTACTACGGCATCTACGGCAAGGCCGGCGCTCGTATGGAAATGCCGGGTTGCTCGCTGTGCATGGGTAACCAGGCACGTGTAGAGCCGAACTCGACTGTTGTGTCGACTTCGACCCGTAACTTCCCGAACCGTCTGGGTGACGGCGCGAACGTCTACCTGGCTTCGGCCGAGCTGGCGTCTGTTGCTTCCATCCTGGGTCGCTTGCCGACCGTCGAGGAGTACATGGAATACGCTGGCAAGATCGACAGCATGGCGGCCGATGTTTACCGCTACCTGTCCTTCGACCAGATCGCCGAGTTCCGTGAAGCTGCTGCGAACGCCAACATCCCGGTCGTTCAAGCCTAACGCTGCAACGCAATAAAAAACGCCGCCCATCGTGAGATGAGCGGCGTTTTTTTATGCCTGCGAAAGGTGCCCGTTCGCCTGAAGCGCTTGTTGCACAGCGCCGTCGACGCTCAAACCGCTAAGACTCACCTGCTCCAGCTCCTGCGCCGGTAACTGCGCGAGAACCGCTTTGGCCTCGTGTTTGAGCCGCGCCAGAATCAGCAGCTTGTCCTCGGCTCGCACTTGCATAAAGAACGTTTCCAGCGCCTCGATACTCGTGCCATCCAGGTTGGGAGACTCCTCCAGACTGAGAATGATCGTATGAATCGGTGGCGATGCATGCCGGGCCAGGCGCAATGCACCGCCCAGAATGCGCTCAACGTTTGCAAAAAACAGCGCCTCGCTCGGCCTGACGATCAACACTCCGGGGATCTCGATAGCTTGGGGATGGCGTTGCACGTCAACAAATTCATGGCCACCGCCCATTTGGCCCAGCACCTGAATATCCGCCGATGACATCTGTTTCAACATCAGCACCACGCTGATCACCACCGCCACCAACAAGCCGTCCAACACACCCAGCACCAGCACTGCCGCCACCGCGCAAATCACCAGCAGACGATCGCGACGCCAGACGAAATACCGGCCCAATGGCTGCAGGCTCAAGCCACGTGCCAATGCATGAATGACGATGGCCGCCAATACCGGCTCGGGGGTCAGGGCAATCCAGGGCAACACCGTCAACACAATGAGCAACACCACCCCCGCTGCTACCGCGCCCGCCAGACGCGATCCGGCACCCGCCGCCTCATTGGCCGACGTGGCAGAGTAACCGGCGCCCGCCGGCATGCCATGAAACAGGCCCGACAGCAAATTGGCCGCACCAAGTGCCAGCAGATCGCGGTTCGAGGACACACGGTCGCCGTGCTTGAGCGCAAACGAGGTAATCGATCCGTAAGACTCGGCGTACAGAATCATCACCATGGCAAACGCCAATTCTCCCAGGCGCAGCCAGTCGGTAAACGGCAGCACAGGAAGGCTTGGCACCTCCAGGCTCAAGTCGATCACGCCAATCAGTTTCACCCCATAAGCGGGCAAGTTCAGCCATTGACCGGCCGCGATGCCAAGCGCCACCACCAGTAAACCTCCCGGTAAACGCCTGACCCGCGTGCACAGCCAGAGCACCAGCAAGGACACGACTGCCACGAGCGCGCCGACCCGGTTCCACTGCGGCAACTGCTCAAGCAGTTGCGGCAGGAAACGGATCAGGTTGCCATTGTTCAAGTGCACGTCAACGATGCTCGCTACTTGCTTGAGGATGATCGTCACTGCCAGACCGAAGGCAAAGCCTCGCAGCACCGGTTTGGCAATAAAAGACGTCACGCTGCCGAGTTTGAACAACCCGGCCAGCAGGAAAAACCCACCCGTCACCAGCACCAGACCGATCGCCAGGGTCATGCGCAGGCCCGAGTCACCATTGGCCAAAGTGGCTGTGGCGGCGGCCAGTACCGCCGCCGAAGACGACGTAGCAGAAACGATGGCAAAACGGCTGGTGCCGAACAGCCCGTAACACAGTAGACCGGCAAATAACGCAATCACGCCCGCCTGTGGCGGCAACGCGGCAATGCTTGAATAGGCGACCGCCTCGGGTAACAACAAACCGGCAATCGACAGCCCGGCCAATACGTCCAGCCAACGGTTTGGCCTATCGGCTTGGGGTTGCGCCGATGCGCCGTGGGCACGAGCCATGAAGCGTCTCCAGAGAAAAATAGACTGGCCGGGAAAAGTCCTCGGCAACGCTCTATGACGCGTTTATGAAGCCTCAAGCTTAATCGCTAAGCGCACGGAATGTCGGCTCTGGGTCAGGTGCTGAGCAATTTCAACGCAATAAAAAAACGCCGCCCATCGTGAGATGAGCGGCGTTTTTTATGCCTGATCGTTCCGCGTGGGAACGATCAGAGTGGTGTTCAGGCAGTCAACGAGTAGATCAACGCCGAAATTGCCACCAGGCCCACCGCCGTCACGAAGACGTTGGAAGCCTGACCGCGATAACGCGCCATGGCCGGAACCTTGCGGATCGCGTACATCGGCATCAGGAACAGGATCGCAGCGATGATCGGGCCACCAAGGGTTTCGATCATCCCGAGAATGCTCGGGTTCAGCGTGGCAACGATCCAGCAGACCACCAGCATGAAGGCGGCAGTCATGCGATCCAGGGTCTTGGGTGCCGGGCGCTTGCCGCTCTTCACGATCAGACCTTTAAGACCTTCGCTGGCGCCGATGTAGTGACCCAGGAACGACTTGGAAATGGCCACAAACGCAATCAACGGCGCCGCGAAGGCGATGGTCGGGTTGCTGAAGTGATTGGCCAGGTACGACAGGATCGACAGGTTCTGCGCCTTGGCTTCGGCCAATTGCGCTGGCGACAGGGTCAGCACGCAACTGAACACGAAGAACAGCACCATCACTACCATCAAGGCGTGAGCGCGGGACAGGATCTGCGAGCTGCGCTCTTCGGCGTGATCGCCATAACGACGTTTCTGGTCCACCGCGAACGCCGAGATGATCGGCGAATGGTTGAACGAGAACACCATCACCGGAATCGCCAGCCACAGCGTGTGCAGCAGTGCCGACGGTTCTGGCAGCGTCGACGCGGTGGCGAGAATGCCGCCGTTCCAGTGGGGAATCAGGAACACGGCGAGGAACAGCAGCGCAACAATGAACGGATAAACCATCAGGCTCATGGCTTTGACGATCGCCTGTTCGCCGCAACGTACCACCGCCAACAGGCCGAGGATCAGCACGAGCGACAGCACGGCGCGCGGTGGCGGCATGATGTGCAGTTGATGCTCGAGGAAACTGCCCACGGTGTTGGTCAGGGCCACGCTGTAGATCAGCAGGATCGGGAAGATCGCGAAGAAGTACAGCAAAGTGATCAGAGCGCCAGCCTTGATCCCGAAGTGCTCTTCCACGACTTCAGTGATGTCCGCGCCTTCGCGTCCGGACAACACAAAGCGGGTCAGGCCACGGTGTGCGTAAAACGTCATGGGGAACGCCAACACCGCCAGGACCAACAACGGCCAGAAGCCGCCCAGACCCGCGTTGATCGGCAAAAACAGCGTGCCAGCCCCAATGGCTGTGCCAAACAGGCCCAGCATCCAGGTGGTGTCATGGCGATTCCAGCTCTCAAGCGTCGCTGGTGTCGCCGATACATAGCGTTCGTCGACGCTATTGGCCCGATCATTCATCCGGTGGGATCTCCGCATTCCGGTCAGTTGCTACCCGGTCAGGACGAGTCGGAAAAATCCGACAGGCAGCGCCCTGGCCGAAACAGGGGCGCGATTGTCCGGGATTAATGAGCAGAAGCAAAGACTTAGCTGAGGAGTGGTTGGGCGGATCAGATCCTCTGGCACTCTTTATTGAATAGATGTTTTAAAAAATCTATTCAATAAAGGATTGCCGTCATGTAATTTCGATCCCGACTGCTGACCGGTAACCCTAATTTCGGAGCCCTCTCATGCCACTCGTTCGCGTCGACATCAAAAAGCATCAAGACCCGACTTACGCCAAACGTGTCGGGCAATTGATCTACGCCGCCATGCACAGCGCCATTGGCGTGCCGGAGAACGATAACTTCCAGATTCTTGCCGAGCACGATGAACAGCATTTCATCTTTGATCCCGGCTACCTGGGCATCAATCGCACCGACAATCTGGTGGTGATTCAGATCACCCTGAGCGAAGGCCGCACCATCGAGCAGAAAAAACTCCTCTACAAAACCATTGCCGAGAGCCTTAACGCGGAACTGGCGGTGCGCCTGGAAGATGTGTTCATCAATCTGGTGGAAGTAAAGAAAGAGAACTGGTCGTTTGGCAATGGCATAGCCCAGTACGCCAGCTGATTTCTACTTTTATAAACCTGTGAGCCACCAATGCCCCGAGTCTCCCGCAAACAAGCCGAACTCAACCGCGAGATCATCGTCGAGGCCGCCACGCGTCTGTTTCGCGAACGCGGCCTGCACGGGATCAGTGTCGTCGACGTGATGGGCGCGGCCGGCCTCACCCATGGCGGGTTCTATGGTCACTTCGAATCCAGGGAAGCGCTGGCGCAAGAGGCGTGCAGCCGGGCGTTCACCCAATCCATGGAACGCTGGAAGCAGAAAATAGAGGGTAACGATGACAGCCTCTCGGCCCGCGAGAGCATCATTGCGCCCTACCTGTCCGCGGCCAATCGCGACAATCCGGGCGAAAGCTGCCCGGTGACCGCGTTTGCCAGCGACATGTGCCATGAAACCGCTGAAAGCGGATTGCACCAGACCTACACCCAAGGGCTGGAGGCATTGCTGCAGATGCTGGCACCGCTGATGGGCGCAGATCAGCCCGAAACCAATCGGCAAAAAGCGTTGGTGGACTATTCGCTGATGGTCGGCGCCCTGACCCTGGCCCGCGCAACCCGGGGTGACGCCTTGTCCGATGAAATTCTCGACGCAGCCCGGACATTTCTCACCTCGGACACGGCTATTGACACACCCGCGACGCCGACAGCATGATCGGCCTCATGAATATTCCTGCGCTGAACCTCACCCGCACCACCACGACCGCTAACGGCGGGTCGTGCGGTGGCTGGCTGAGATAAACACAGCGCAGTGAACCCAAGGCCCCGCCAGCAATGGACGGGGCCTTGTTGTTTCTCCCGTCCGTTCGGCACTTTTCGTACGACACCCAAGGAGAAACACCCATGTCATCTGCGCTGTTGATCATCGATATGCAGGTCGGTCTGTTCCACGGCCCGGAAAAACCCTACGACAGTGAACGGGTACTGGCGAACATCCAGCAACTCATTCGTCAGGCCAGGGAGCGCAACCTGCCGATCTTCGCGGTGCGCCATACCGGCCCTCAAGGTTCGCCCATCGAAGTCGGTAGCCCCTTCTGGCAGTTGCTGCCCGCCCTGGATCTGAATGCCAGCACCGACATACTGTTCGACAAAACCCGACCCAATGCCTTTTACGCCACCGCGCTGGCAGAGCAACTGCGAGCTAGCGGCATCAATGAAGTGTTCATCGCCGGCATGAAAACCCAATATTGCATCGACAGCACCTGCCGGGCTGCGGCCGAGTTGGGGTTCAAACCCATACTCGTGGCCGATGCGCATACCTGCATGGACACACCTGCGCTGCCGGCCCGGTCGATCATCGAACACCATAACGCGACGTTGAACGGTGCCTTCGCAAAGGTGTTGAACACCGTGGATATGTAAGCGCTACTGAACGCTCCTACACTGAGGTCGAAGGCCACAAGCCTGCTATCTTTGATAAATGCCAAACCGTTGCGGAATCAGCAATTTGAAGCAACGTTTTGAAGCAACTTTCGAGCCCCGACTTTCCGATGCGCACAGGAGCCCAGCATGCCCGCAACCGTTCTGGTACTGGTTGAAACCATCAATGATTACCTGCCGATTCTCGAACATCAGGGTTTTCACCTGATTCTGGCGCCCACGCCTGCCGAGCGCGCCGATGCCATCACACGGCATGGTGCGCAGATCGATGCGGTGCTGACCCGCGGCCCATTGGGCCTGTATGCCGACGAAATCGCCGCCCTGCCCAATCTCAAGATCATCTGCGTGATCGGCGCCGGCTACGAACACGTCGACCTGCAAGCCGCCGCCAACCGGGCCATAACGGTCACCAATGGCGCCGGAGTCAATGCCTCTTCAGTCGCCGACCATGCCATGGCGATGCTGCTGTCGCTGGTACGTGACATTCCCCGTTGCGACGCCGCCGTGCGCCGCGGTGAGTGGCCGAAGATCATGCGCCCTTCCCTGGCGGGCAAGCACTTGGGCATCCTGGGGCTCGGTGCAGTCGGGATGGCCATCGCCAAACGCGCCGCCCACGGCTTCGACATGACGGTCAGTTACCACAACCGCCAGCATCGCAGCGATGTGCCGTACAGCTTCCGCTCGACGCCCACCGAGTTGGCACGGGAATCAGACTTTTTGGTCGTCGCCACCCCCGGCGGCCTGGGCACCAAACACCTGATCAACAAACAAGTTCTCGACGCCTTGGGGCCCCAGGGGTTCATCGTCAACATCGCCCGAGCCAGTGTGATCGTCACCGCAGACCTGATCAGCGCGCTTGAGCAGCGCAGGATTGCCGGCGCTGCGCTGGATGTCTTCGACACAGAACCCCAAGTACCCAATGCCTTCAAGGCGTTGGCCAATGTGATCCTCACCCCGCATGTCGCCGGTCTGTCCCCGGAAGCCACTCAAGGCACCGTGGAGCTGGTCGGTCGCAATCTGGTGGCGTTCTTCACCGGCAATCCGGTATTGACCCCGATTGCCCTGCCATCGACGACGAGCATGATCTGACCGCCATTCAAACAGGTGTATCAAAAACAATGATTGCCCGGCAACACGCTCACCTATAAGGGCGTTTCGTGGTTGTGGGTGTCGGGTGTGCGCATTAGATTAGCCAATAGTCTCAGGCCTCCAGAATAAGCAGAAGGGATAAGCATGGCGCTTACTGACCAGTCCACCCGTATCCGCACCGGCGAAGAACTCGATGCCAGCCTGATCGATCCGTACCTCAAGGCCCACATTCCGGGCCTGAGTGGTTTGCCGCAGATCAGCCAGTTTCCGGGCGGTGCGTCGAACCTCACCTATTTGCTGGAATACCCCGAACAGGAGTTCGTCCTGCGTCGCCCGCCCTTTGGCCACAAGGCCAAGTCCGCCCACGACATGGGCCGCGAATTTCGTATCCTCAATCAGCTTCGTGATGGTTTTCCGTACTGCCCCAAAGCCTACGTGCACTGCACTGACGAATCAGTGATCGGCGCCGAGTTCTATGTGATGGAACGGGTCAAGGGGATCATCCTGCGCTCCGAACTGCCACCGGAACTGGGTCTGGATTCGGCGAAAACCGAAACGCTGTGCAAGAGCTTCATCGACAAATTCGTTGAACTGCACCGGGTCGACTACAACGCCTATGGCTTGGGCGACCTCGGCAAACCCGAAGGTTATGTCGTGCGGCAGATCAAAGGCTGGAGCGATCGCTACGAGAAAGCCCTGACCCCGGACGCGCCGAAGTGGGAAGCGGTCAAAGCCTGGCTCAACGACAAGATGCCGGCCGATCACCCGACCTCCAGCATCGTCCACAACGACTACCGCTTCGACAACGTGATCCTCGACCCGAACAACCCGATGGATATCATCGGCGTGCTCGACTGGGAACTGACCACCCTCGGCGACCCGCTGATGGACCTGGGCAACACCCTCGCCTACTGGATCGAAGCCGACGACCCGGCGCCGGTGCAACTGATGCGCCGCCAACCGAGCCACGCCCCGGGCATGCTGACCCGCCGCGAGTTCGTCGATTACTACGCCGAGCGCTCAGGCATCCAGATCGACAACTTCGACTTCTACTACACCTACGGCCTGTTCCGCCTGGCCGGCATCGTGCAGCAGATTTACTACCGCTTCTTCCATGGTCAGACCCAGGACAAACGCTTCGCGCAGTTCATTCACATGAACAAACTGCTGGAGCAGATGAGCCTGCAAGTCATTTCGAAATCCAGCCTCTGATCAAGCCACTGGCCCCAATAACAAGGAAAAACCATGTCCAAGACTCAGTTGTTCGACCTCGACGGCAAAATCGCATTCGTTTCTGGCGCCAGCCGCGGTATCGGTGAAGCCATCGCCAAACTGCTGGCCCAACAAGGCGCCCACGTGATCGTCTCGAGCCGCAAACTCGACGGCTGCCAGCACGTGGCCGACGCGATCATCGCCGCCGGCGGCAAAGCCACGGCCGTTGCTTGCCACATCGGTGAAATGGAACAGATCAGCCAGGTCTTCGCCGGTATCCGCGAACAGTTCGGTCGCCTGGACATCCTGGTCAACAACGCGGCGACCAACCCGCAGTTCTGCAACGTACTGGACACCGACCTCAGCGCTTTCCAGAAAACCGTCGACGTGAACATCCGCGGCTACTTCTTCATGTCGGTGGAAGCCGGCAAGCTGATGCGCGAAAACGGCGGCGGCAGCATCATCAACGTCGCTTCGATCAACGGCATCTCACCAGGGATCTTCCAGGGTATCTACTCGGTGACCAAAGCCGCGGTCATCAACATGACCAAAGTGTTCGCCAAGGAATGCGCGCAGTTCGGCATCCGCTGCAACGCCCTGCTGCCAGGCCTGACCGACACCAAGTTCGCTTCGGCGCTGGTGAAAAACGAGGCTATTTTGAACACAGCATTGCAACAGATTCCGCTCAAGCGTGTGGCGGATCCGAGTGAGATGGCGGGGGCGGTGTTGTATCTGGCGAGTGATGCGTCGAGTTACACCACCGGGGTTTCATTGAATGTGGATGGGGGTTTCCTGTCCTGATCCATTTCACCAGATGAACAAAAAGGCAGCCTCAGGGCTGCCTTTTTGTTTGTTATCGATCGTTCCCACGCTCTGCGTGGGAATGCAGCCAGGGACGCTCCGCGTCCCAACAGCGGACGCAGAGCGTCCAGTGAGGCATTCCCACGCAGAGCGTGGGTACGATCATAAGTAAGAACTTATTTTCTATTATTTGCAATAAGTGAATATTTATTCCATAAATAGCCCTCCTGAAAACAAAATCCCAAAAGGACCCCGGCTATGCGCGAACTCGGTATCGGACTCATCGGCACAGGTTTCATGGGCCGCGCCCATGCCTTGGCGTTTCGCAACGTCAGTGCGGTTTTCGAACTGCCCCTCAAGCTCAAACTCGCCGCCCTGGCTGACGCCGATCCGCAGCGTGCCCGCCACTGCGCCGATGCCTGGGGTTTCGACACCGCTCATAGCGACTGGCAGCAACTGATCGATGACCCCCAGGTCAATCTGATTGCCATCACCACGCCCAATCACCTGCATTACCCCATGGCCATGGCCGCCCTCGCCGCCGGCAAACCAGTGTATTGCGAGAAGCCATTGGCGGTGAATCTGGAACAGGCCGACGCCATGCGTCTGGCGGCCAAAGCGGCAGGCGTGGTGACGCGGGTGGGTTACAACTATCAGCACAACCCGATGATCGCGCTCGCCCGGCAGCTCATTGAAAACGGCGACTTGGGTCAGATCATCAGTTTCCAGGGTGAATTCAGCGAAGACTTCATGGCCGATCCCGCGTCACCCTGGTCGTGGCGTTGCGATGCCGATCATGCCGGTGGTGCACTGGCCGATCTGGGCAGTCACTTGTTGGCCATGGCCCGCTATCTGGTGGGCGATGTCGAGGCAGTGAGCGCCGACACCCAGACCGTGCACCGGCAACGTCCCGCCACGGCTGGCAGCACGGAACTACGCAGTATCGCCGTCGACGATCAGGTCCACGCCTTGTTGCGGTTTGCGAATGGCGCCCGGGGCACATTCAGCAGCAGTTGGCTCAAGCACGGCTACAAGAATCACCTGAGTTTTGAAATCAGCGGCACCCGAGGGACTTTGGTGTTCGATCAGGAACGCCTGAATGAACTGCGTCTGTTTCGTGCCGGTCAGGACGGTTTCCAGCGCCTGCTGGCAGGGCCGAATCTGCCGGGTTATGCGGCGTTCAGTCCGGCGGCAGGGCATCAGCTGGGTTACAACGAACTCAAGACGCTGGAAGTCCATGATCTGGTGATGGCGCTGGCAGGCTTGTCTCAGGGTGGAACGGATTTCGAACAGGCGTGGGAAGTCGAACGCCTGGCGACCGCGATTCGACTGGCAGCGCAGGAATCGCGGTGGGTCAGGATCGAGGAAGTCTGAGCGAAACGCGCGGATAACCGCCAGCAGCACAGCGCCGCTGGCGGTTCAACGTGAGCAGATGGACGCTTACTGAGTGACGCAACGAGTGAGCGTCGTTTCCCGGGTCACTTGCCCCTCAGCCCGCATATCGCCTTGCACATCGGTGTTTTCAGTGGTCTGGCAGGTGCGCACAGGGGGTGGAGGCGGCGCGGCGGGAGGTGGCGGTGGAGGACTCGCACAACCACCCAGAATCGCTATCCAGAGTGCGAACGACAGTGTTGCAAAAATGCGTTTCCCAAGACTTTTCATAGGTTGACCCGCGGTAAGTGATCGACATATTCCGCGACCCAACTGCCTCACCGCGAACCCGCGGACCGGTCACAGAAAAAATACTCTCGTATTCTTTATACGACCTTCGGCAAAACCCGACAGTTCCTAGGACGTTTCGCGACAATGCAATGTGTTGCTCTCGAGTTCATAACGCAGCTCTTCGATCAAAGCTGCCACCGACTCCGGCGTTCTGAGGTTGGCCACACTCAACCCGGTTACCACCAGATCCACCTGCCCCGACACCGGATGATAGAGCTTCACCGTCAGTGATTGATCACCGGTAACACCGCAGTCACAGGCCAACGGCGAAAAGCTCCGCTCCAGTTGCATCCGCAATTGCGCCACATAAATCATCCGGCAGTTCCTGTCGCTGTTTTGAAAGGGACGCGATACCCGAAGACCTGTATCGCACCCTTACAGCGTAAGAACTGCCGCCCCCGTCCAGAACATGAATTTGCACCCCCTCGAGTAGTGCATTTGCACCTACCGCTGGGCCTTGGGCCGCCACTCGCTGGAGAACAAACCACGCTCGCGAGCCCAGACAATCGCCTCGCTACGACTGTGAACGTCGAGCTTGGAATACACCGTCGACACATGGTTGCGCACCGTGTTCGGCGCGAGCTTCAGCCGCGCGGCGATTTCCTTGTCGGCCAGGCCTTCGCAGATCAGGCCGAGCACATCGCGCTCACGGGCGGTCAGGTCGGTGAAAGACACGCTAGGCAACTGCGGCGAGTTGACGTTTTTGGCGTTAGCGAGTTTCTCGATGAGCGTGCGGCTGAACCAGGAGGCATCCTTCATGACCTCTTCTATCGCCGACACCAACTCCAGCTCCGTACGTTTACGTTCGGTGATGTCCATAAACACCAGCAAGTAGCAGGGATTGTCCTGAATGTTCACGGTGTCGGCCGAGACCGCACAATCGATGAGCCCGGTGTCTTTCTTACGGAGGCTGACATCGATGCGATCCAGGCTTCCGGTTTTCTCCAGGGTTGCGAACAGCCGTGTACGTGCGCCCTTGTCATGGATGAAGTCGATCTCTGCGAGGGTCTTGCCGAGCACTTCTTCACGGGGATACGCGAGCGTATCGAGGAAGGCTTCATTGACGTCCATCACCTCCTGATTGATGGCGTTGCACACCAGGATCGGTACCGGGGTCAGTCGAAAAGCCTTGGCGAAACGTTCCTCGCTTTGGCGCAGGGCGATTTCGGCTTTATACCGAGGCTCGATGTCGACGAAGGAAAACAGCATGCAGGCTTCGTCGTTCAGCTCAAGGGGCTGGCCGGCGACGATCACCTGTTTGCTGCCACCGTCGTGTAACTGCAGCTGCGCCTGCATTTGCGGAATGGTTGCCCCTTCACGCAAACGCTGCTTGGCCAGGTCTTTGTTTTCTGCGCCCTCCAGCACGTCCAGTTCATAGGTCGAACGGCCGATCACCTGATCACGGGCAAGGCCGGTCATCTCCAGGAAGCCCGGGTTGACTTTGATGTAGCGCAAATCGCTGAGGCGACAGATCACCGCTGGGGCCGGGTTGGCGTTGAAGGTTTTCTCGAAACGCTGTTCGGCGCTGGCCCACTCCGTGACATCGTTCATGATCAGCACCAGCGACTCCGGCTTGCCAGCGCTGTCGGCCAACACCATGCTGCGCACGCTGTGAACCCAGGTGCGCTCTTCGTCGTCTGCCGGTGTCACCTCAACCAACACATCGCTGAAGGACTCGCCTCGGGCGACGCGGCTGATCGGATAATTGTCGGCCTGAACCGGATGATTATTGCGATAACGCAAGGCGAAGCGCTTGGCATACTCCCTGGCATTCGCCCCCAGCTCGCTGAGCTGCCCGACGCCGTGCATGGCCAACGCGGCGTCATTGGCCCAGAGAAGGGTCTGGTCGAGTTCCAGCAGAATCACCCCATCGGAGAGGCCGGCGATAATCTGCTGCAACTGACGGCGATTGGTTTCGGTGGTCAGGACGTCCTGGCTCATTGGATCTCCACGCGTACGGCGGCGCATTCACGCACCGCCCTGTGAAGATTACGACCGCGGGGGGTTGGGATAGTGCAGAGGACTCATCCGCCGGGCATTGAATTACTGCACATCCAACAAACCCTGCAACCCCGCCAACTTCTCCGGGTTACGCATGATAAAAATCCGGCTCACCCGCCCCGTTTCGTCGAACCCAAACGTCATCGACGCAGTGATGACCCCGTCCGCCTTGATGATTACGCCTTGGGCGCCATTGATTTCGCTCGGCAGCCATTCACAAGTCTGCCAATAGACGTGCAACGACTGGCCAATGAAATCCAGCACGCTGGTAATGCCGGACAAGGTATCGCGGATCGCCGAGGCCTTGCCGCCGCTGTCGGCGCAGAGTTCGACGTCTTCGCTCAGCATCGCGGTCAAGGAAGCGGTCGAGCCGCTGGCGATGGCGCGATGGAAGGCGCTGAGCAATTGGTCCTGACGAGCCGGTTCCGGCTGGAAGCGCGTTTGTCCGCTGCCCAGGCTGGCCTTGGCCCGGGACACCAGTTTGCGGCAGGCAGCCTCTTGAACCCCGACCGCATCCGCGACCTGCGCGTAATCCATGTCGAAAATTTCGTAGAGCAGGTACGCCGCACGCTCTTTGGGGGTTAGCCGTTCCAGCAGCAACAGGAACGCGGTGGACAGCGACGAGGCCAGTTCATGCCTGTGTTCGGGTGAATCCTGATGGGTGGTGTGAATCGGTTCCGGCAGCCAGGTGCCGATGTAATCAACCCGCGACTTGTGAGCAGAACGCAGTAGATCGATGCAGTGCCGGGTGCAGGTCGTGGTCAGCCAGGCGGCCGGCGTGGTAATGGCGGCGCGGTCGGTCTCCAGCCATTTGATGAACAGCTCTTGCACGACATCCTCGGCTTCGGCGCGGGAGCCAAGGATGCGATACGCCAGACCGAGCAAAAAGGGCCGGCGCTGCTCGAACACAGCGGCGGCGTTTTCAGCGGAGTTCATCAATCAGTGCCTCGACACCTGCAAACGGTTCCACAGGTTGATCATGCCGATCTCGGCCGTCAAGGCACCGATTTGCGCGTCATTGAAGTGCTCGCGCAAGTCACCGCGCAGGCTGGCGTAATCGGTCTTTTCATCGAGTACGGTGAGGGCTTCGGTCCAGGCCAGGGCCGCACGTTCAGCAGCAGTGAAATCGCTGACGTGACGCCAGACGATCAGGCGGTCCAGGCGCTCGTCGGTTTCATTGGCTTCACGGGCCTCGCGGGTGTGCATCTTCACGCAGAAACCGCATTGGTTGATCTGCGAGGCACGCAGGTGCAGCAGGTGTTTGAGGGTCGGGGCCAGGTCGTGGCTGTCGAGGGTGACGTGGACCTGGGTCAGGCTTTCGAACACCTGAGGAATCGATTGCAGCAGGTTGACCGGTTGGGTGTTGGACGACATCGTGTTGCTCCACTGTTTGGGGGATTCAACAGGATGACGATTGAGGATTCGGGTTTGTGACGTGCGCTGTTTTTTTCAGCGCACGTCAGGCATATCACGCCGCCAATTGACCGCTGGCAATCGCCGCTGAAGCCGCCAGCATTGCTCGCAGCAACACCGCACACCCGGCCGCCAGGTCATCCGGCGCGGCGTTTTCGATTTCGTTGTGGCTGATGCCGCCTTCGCACGGTACGAAGATCATTCCCGCCGGGCCGAGTTCGGCGAGGAAGATTGCGTCGTGCCCTGCTCCGCTGACGATGTCCATGTGCGACAGGCCCAAGCCTTGGGCAGCGCCGCGTACGGCTTCGACGCAACCTTTGTCGAAGTACAGCGGCGGGAAATCCGCAGTGGGTGTCAATTCAAAGGTCAGGCCGTGCTCCTCGCAGGTGGTTTCGATGACTTCGCGGACTTCGGCAATCATCGAGTCCAGGCGCGCCGGTTCCAGATGCCGGAAGTCCAGGGTCATGCGCACTTCGCCGGGGATGACGTTGCGTGAGCCGGGATAGGCTTGCAGGCAGCCGACGGTGCCGCAGGCATGGGGTTGATGACCGAGGGCGGCGCGGTTGACTGCACCGACGATTACCGAAGCGCCGACCAGAGCATCCTTGCGCAGGTGCATCGGCGTCGGGCCGGCATGGGCTTCAACGCCGCGCAGTTTCAGGTCGAACCATTTCTGCCCGAGGGCGCCCATCACCACACCGATGGTTTTGTGTTCGTCTTCGAGGATCGGGCCTTGTTCGATATGCGCCTCGAAATAGGCGCCGACGGCATGGCCGCTGACCTTGCGCTCGCCAGCATAGCCAATGGCGTTCAAGGCTTCACCGACCGTGACGCCCTCGGCATCGACCTTGGCCAGGGTTTCTTCGAGGGTGAATTTTTCTGCGAATACACCGGAGCCCATCATGCACGGAGCGAAGCGTGAACCTTCCTCGTTGGTCCAGACCACGACTTCCAGCGGCGCTTCGGTTTCCACACCCAGGTCATTGAGGGTGCGCAGCACTTCGACACCGGCCAGTACGCCGAAGCAGCCGTCGAACTTGCCGCCGGTGGGTTGGGTGTCGATGTGGCTCCCGGTCATCACCGGTGGCAGGTTCGGGTTGCGGCCGGGGCGGCGGGCGAAGATGTTGCCCACGGCGTCGATGCTGACGGTGCAACCGGCCTCCTCGCACCAATTCACGAAAATGTCCCGGGCCTGACGGTCGAGGTCGGTCAGGGCCAGGCGACAGACGCCGCCCTTGACCGTGGCGCCGAGCTTGGCCAGGTCCATGAGCGACTGCCACAAGCGGTCGCGGTTGATGTGCTGATGGGTGGACTGCAGAACGTCTACGGCAGCGTTCATGATGATCTCCTCAGTTCTTCTAGTTCCCACGCTCTGCGTGGGAATTCATCCATGGACGCTCTGCGTCCAGGCTTGGGACGCGGAGCGTCCCGGGCTGCATTCCCACGCGGAGCGTGGGAACGATCAAACTGCAGATTTCGCAACAGACGGACTGGGGCGCATAGAGCACAACCCGTAATAAATCAGCCCGCCCAGTGCCGAGCCGGTGAACCAGCCATAGTCGTAGAACCAGCTGAATGCATTGCTACCGAGTGACAGCAACGTCAGCGCCACCGGCACACCGAACGCGATAAACCCGAACCAGTTCCACGCCGGGTAAACGTCATCGCGATAGAGGCCGGCCAGATCCAGTTGCTGTTTCTTGATCAGGAAATAGTCCACCACCATGATCCCGGCGATCGGGCCCAACAGGCTCGAATAGCCCAGCAACCAGTTGGAATACACCGTTTCCAGGCTTAAATCCGAGACGATCAAACCGAGCTTCTTCAACAGCTCATGGGCCATCAGCGCCAAACCGACCAGACCGGTGAGCATCACCGCTTTGGTGCGATTGATGAACTTGGGCGCGACGTTCTGGAAATCGTTGGTCGGCGAAACGATATTCGCCGCCGTGTTGGTCGACAGCGTGGCGATGATGATCAGCGCCATGGCCAGCGCGACCCAGACCGGGCTCTGGATATGGCCGATCAGGGTGACCGGATCGGAGACGGTGACGCCCACCAGTTTGACCGAGGCGGCCGTCATCACCACACCGAGGGAGGCGAACAGGAACATGGTCAGGGGCAAGCCGATAATCTGCCCGACGATCTGATCCTTCTGGCTTTTCGCATAGCGGCTGAAATCCGGAATGTTCAGGGACAAGGTGGCCCAGAACCCGACCATGGCGGTCAGCCCGGCGGCAAAGTAACTGACCACGCTGGCCCCTTCCGGACGTTTGGCCGGGATCGCCATCAATTCGCTCATCGATACGTTCGGCATCGCCCACACCAGCAGCCCCGCGCCCACCAGCACCAACAACGGTGCAGAGAGGGTTTCAAGCCATTTGATCGAGTCCGCACCGCGAATCACCACCCACAGGTTCAAGGCCCAGAACACCATGAACCCGATCACTTCACCGGTGCCGCCGAGGGATTTCCAACCATCGAACACCGAGCCGAGAAACAGGTGAATGGCCAGTCCGCCGAACATCGTCTGAATGCCGAACCAGCCACACGCCACCACCGCCCGGATCAGGCACGGAATGTTGGAACCGAGGATGCCGAAGGACGAACGCAACAACACCGGAAACGGAATGCCGTACTTGGTGCCGGGAAAGGCGTTCAGGGTCAACGGGATCAGTACGATGATGTTGGCGAACAGAATCGCCAGCAGCGCTTCACCGACGCTCAGGCCGAAATGCGCGGTGAGCACGCCGCCGAGGGTGTAGGTCGGCACGCAGATCGCCATGCCGACCCACAATGCTGTGATGTGCCATTTGTTCCAGGTTCGTTCGCGCACCTTGGTCGGTGCCATGTCGTGGTTGTAACGGGGACTGTCGAGGACGTCACTGCCGGCTTCGAGCTCGAACAAGCCGTCGCGCTCGGTCACTTGCGATCTGATCTGTTGCATGGCCGCTCCACTGTTCTTTTGATTATTGTTGCTCATCAGGGGCTGGCGGCATCAATTAACGTGCCGGTTACCCCGTTTGCGCATCGGGCAGTTCCATAAAAACTTTGTAACCAACTGATGTTTATCAGTTTTATTTATATAGCCTATGAGTCACCGGTGACTTGCTTGTTCACTCAGGCCAAATGCCAGGCAAGTTGTCCGAACAGTCAGGACTCAATCTGGTGCATACCACTTTTTTTCAATGTTGCGCATCAACCATAGACCATCCTCAAGCGGCTGATTTCACATAAGAAATCTCGTCTATTTTTACAACCTGTCAAGTGCGTCAAAATGGTGATAGGCCTCACCATTTTGGTGATTTACAAACTTATTCGTTATTTATCAGTACGTTAAAACAGATATAAGCTTATAAAAAATATTCTTGCTCAATCCTCAAACTCAGACTAGCGTTTATTCCTGACAGCGCTGACAGGAATACACCTGTTTGCGTCGGCTTCATATAAAACATTTAGAACCGGCACAAGTCGGTCATTGCCTGCGAGGAACTCGGAATGTCTCTGTTGATCCGTGGCGCCACCGTTATTACCCATGATGAAAGTTATCGCGCCGACGTCTATTGCGCCGACGGCGTGATCAAAGCCATCGGCGAAAATCTTGATGTTCCGGCGGGTGCCGAAGTGCTCGACGGCAGCGGCCAATACCTGATGCCCGGCGGCATCGATCCGCACACGCACATGCAACTGCCCTTCATGGGCACGGTGGCCAGTGAAGACTTCTTCAGCGGTACCGCGGCGGGACTCGCCGGTGGCACGACGTCGATCATCGACTTTGTGATTCCCAATCCGCAGCAATCCTTGATGGAAGCCTTTCATCAGTGGCGCGGCTGGGCCGAGAAGTCGGCGTCGGATTACGGTTTCCACGTCGCGATCACCTGGTGGAGTGAACAGGTGCGCGAGGAAATGGCCGAGCTGGTCAGCCAGCACGGGGTCAACAGCTTCAAGCACTTCATGGCCTACAAGAACGCGATCATGGCCGCCGACGACACCCTGGTGGCGAGTTTCGAGCGCTGCCTGGAACTGGGCGCAGTGCCGACCGTGCATGCGGAAAACGGTGAGCTGGTCTATCACCTGCAACGCAAGTTGATGGCCCAGGGCATGACCGGCCCTGAAGCGCATCCGTTGTCGCGCCCTTCGCAGGTGGAAGGTGAAGCGGCCAGTCGGGCGATCCGCATCGCCGAAACCCTGGGCACGCCGCTGTATCTGGTACACGTCTCGACCAAGGAAGCCCTCGACGAAATCACCTACGCCCGCAGCAAGGGCCAACAAGTCTACGGCGAAGTCCTGGCCGGGCATTTGCTGCTGGACGACAGCGTCTACCAACACCCGGACTGGCAGACCGCCGCCGGTTACGTGATGAGCCCGCCCTTCCGTCCGCGCGGCCATCAAGAAGCACTTTGGCACGGCCTGCAATCGGGCAACCTGCACACCACCGCCACCGATCATTGCTGCTTCTGCGCCGAGCAAAAAGCCGCCGGCCGTGATGATTTCAGCAAGATCCCGAATGGCACGGCCGGTATCGAAGACCGCATGGCGGTGCTCTGGGATGAAGGGGTAAACACCGGGCGATTGTCGATGCAGCACTTCGTGGCGCTCACCTCCACCAACACAGCGAAGATCTTCAACCTCTACCCGCGCAAAGGCGCGATTCGCGTCGGTGCGGACGCGGATCTGGTGCTGTGGGATCCGGAAGGTACGCGCACGATTTCGGCGAAGACTCACCATCAGCAAGTGGACTTCAACATCTTCGAAGGCAAGACCGTGCGCGGTGTTCCGAGTCATACCGTCAGCCAGGGCCGGGTGGTATGGGCCGATGGTGATTTGCGGGCCGAGCGTGGTGCCGGGCGGTATGTCGAACGGCCGGCGTATCCGGTGGTGTTTGATTTGCTGAGTAAGCGGGCTGAGTTGAACAAGCCTGTTGCCGTGAAACGCTGACGCCGTACACCCGATCGTTCCCACGCTCCGCGTGGGAATGCAGCCCGGGACGCTCCGCGTCCCAGAAGCGGACGCAGAGCGTCCATTGAGGCATTCCCACGCAGAGCGTGGGAACGATCAGCCCATCAGAGGCAGTACCTCAATAACCGTGAGGCTAACACCGTGATCAAGACCCTGAACCACCTCCCGCATCCGCACGAGAATGCGGCCGCCCTCGCCGGCCATTTCACCGATCTGGCACCGCCGCTCAACGACCGTCAGGCCCACCTGGAAGCCTCGCGTTGCCTGTACTGCTACGACGCACCGTGCGTGAATGCCTGTCCGAGCGAGATCGACATTCCGTCTTTCATTCGCAATATCCACCAGGAAAACGTTCAGGGCGCCGCGCAGAAAATCCTCTCGGCGAACATCCTCGGCGGCAGTTGCGCCCGGGTGTGCCCGACGGAAGTGCTTTGCCAGCAAGCCTGCGTGCGCAACAACGACCATGAATGCGCACCGGTGCTGATCGGCCTGTTGCAGCGTTACGCCGTCGACAACGCACACTTCAGCGAACACCCCTTCACGCGTGCTGCATCAACCGGCAAACGCATCGCGGTGGTCGGCGCCGGACCGGCCGGTTTGTCCTGCGCTCACCGCAGTGCCATGCACGGTCATGACGTGGTGATTTTCGAGGCACGGGAAAAGGCTGGCGGCCTCAACGAATACGGGATCGCCAAGTACAAACTGGTGGACGACTACGCGCAGAAGGAGCTTGAATTCCTATTGGAAATCGGCGGGATCGAAATCCGCCACGGGCAGAAACTTGGAGAGAACCTGACCCTCAGCGATCTGCATCAGCAGTTCGATGCGGTGTTCCTTGGGCTGGGTCTGGCCGCCAGCAAACAGCTGGGGCTTGCTCATGAAGAGGCACCCGGTCTGCTGGCCGCCACCGATTACATCCGCGAACTGCGTCAGGCCGATGACCTGACCCAACTCCCCCTCGCTGACCGTTGTATCGTTTTGGGTGCCGGCAACACCGCCATTGACATGGCCGTGCAAATGGCTCGCCTCGGGGCACGCGACGTCAACCTGGTGTACCGCCGCGGCGTCGAGGAAATGGGCGCCACCGGCCACGAACAGGACATCGCCAAAGCCAATCAAGTGCGTTTGCTGACTTGGGCACAACCCGAAGAAGTCTTGCTCGATGCTCAAGGCCAAGTACGCGGCATGCGCTTCGCTCGGACCTGGTTAGTCGAAGGTCGCCTGCAAACCACTGGCGAAACGTTCGAACTGGCCGCTGACGCCATTTTCAAAGCCATCGGCCAGGCCTTCGACGCCAGTGCCCTCGTCGACCCGCTGGCCCGTGAACTCAAGCGCCAGGGTGAGCGGATTCAAGTGGACGAAAACCTGCGCACCAGCATCCCCGGCGTGTACGCCGGCGGCGACTGCACCAGTCTCGATCAGGACCTCACCGTACAGGCCGTGCAGCACGGCAAACGGGCCGCCGAGGCCATCAACGCCCAACTCATGCTCAACGTGGAGGCTGCGTAAATGGCCGATCTCTCGATTGTCTTCGCCGGCATCAAAGCCCCCAACCCGTTCTGGCTGGCCTCCGCGCCACCCACCGACAAGGCCTACAACGTGGTCCGCGCCTTCGAGGCTGGCTGGGGCGGCGTGGTCTGGAAAACCCTGGGTGAAGACCCGGCGGCGGTCAACGTATCGTCGCGTTACTCAGCGCACTTCGGTGCCAACCGTGAAGTGGTGGGTTTCAACAACATCGAGCTGATCACCGATCGTTCGCTGGAGATCAACCTGCGGGAAATCACCCAGGTCAAAAAGGACTGGCCGGACCGCGCGCTGATCGTGTCGCTGATGGTGCCCTGCGTTGAAGAATCCTGGAAATTCATCCTGCCGCTGGTGGAAGCCACCGGTGCCGATGGCATCGAGCTGAACTTCGGTTGCCCGCACGGGATGCCGGAGCGCGGCATGGGCGCGGCGGTCGGCCAGGTGCCGGAGTATGTCGAGCAGGTCACCCGTTGGTGCAAGACGTACTGCTCGCTGCCGGTGATCGTCAAGCTCACGCCGAACATCACCGACATTCGCGTCGCCGCCCGCGCGGCTCATCGGGGTGGTGCGGATGCGGTGTCCTTGATCAACACGATCAACTCGATCACCAGCGTGAACCTGGAGCGCATGGTCGCCAATCCCGCCGTGGGCAGCCAAAGCACTCATGGTGGTTATTGCGGTTCGGCGGTGAAGCCGATTGCGCTGAACATGGTCGCCGAAATCGCCCGCGATCCACAGACGCAAGGCCTGCCGATCTCCGGCATTGGCGGCATTGGCAGCTGGCGCGACGCCGCGGAATTCATTGCGCTGGGCAGCGGCTCGGTGCAGGTGTGCACGGCGGCAATGCTGCATGGCTTCCGGATTGTCGAGGAGATGAAGGACGGTTTATCGCGCTGGATGGACAGTCAGGGCTACGCCAGCGTGTCAGAGTTTTCCGGGCGTGCGGTGGGCAACACCACGGACTGGAAGTACCTGGACATCAACTATCAGGTGATTGCCAAGATTGACCAGGAGGCGTGCATTGGTTGCGGTCGTTGCCACATTGCTTGCGAAGACACTTCGCACCAGGCGATTGCCAGCCTGAAGCAGGCGGACGGGACGCATAAATATGAAGTGATTGATGATGAGTGCGTGGGGTGCAATCTGTGTCAGATCACGTGCCCGGTGCAGGATTGTATCGAGATGGTGCCGATGGAGAACGGGAAGCCGTTTCTGGATTGGAATCATGATCCGAGGAATCCGTACCACGTCGCTCCCTAACTGATCGTTCCCACGCTCTGCGTGGGAATGCAGCCCGGGACGCTCCGCGTCCATTGAGGCATTCCCACGCGGAGCGTGGGAACGATCGATCTTAAGCCTCAAGGCTCCAACCCAATCCCCCGCAAAATCACACTCGTCACCGTCTGCACCGCCCGCTCAAACTGCATGTCCGACAACGGCTGATGGTCATTCAGAATATTCACCTGATGATCAAAGTCGGCGTAGTGCTGCGTCGAGGCCCAGATCATGTACAGCAGGCTCGAAGGTTCCACCGGCAGGATGCGTTTGTCATCCACCCACTGGCGAATTTTCGCTTCTTTCATCTTGGCCCAGTCGTACAGGCTGACGTCCAGCTTCTCACCCAAGGTCGGCGCACCATGGATGATTTCGTTGGCCCAGACTTTGGAGCCGTAAGGTCGGCTGCGGGAGTGGTTCATCTTGGCGCGGATGTAACTGCTGAGCACCACGCGCGGGTCGTCGAACATCTCGAAGCACAGCGCGTCTTGTTTCCACACTTCCAGCAAACCCAACAGCACGGCGCTGTACAGCTCACTCTTGGTGCTGAAGTAGTAATGCAGGTTGGAGCGCGGTAGTTGCACTTCGGCGGCGATGTCGGCCATGGCGGTGCCGCCGAAACCTTTTTCGGCGAAAACCTTTTCGGCCCCCAACAGAATTTTCTCGACGTTACTGCGACGAATCTCGATCTTGTGATTGCCCATGAGGGCTCCCTGACAACAGCGTTGCTCAAGACTAGCATCCGCTCTACCTCGCGGCGACAAGGGAAAACGAAACTTCGTACACCCAGCTTCTCGCAGGTAAACTGACCGCCTTTTCGAACCCGCCTCAGAGGTATTCCACGATGCTGCTCAAGAAAACGCTGACCACCGTCGCCCTGCTCGGCTCGTTGTTCGCCGCTTCATCGGTGTTTGCCCACGCCCATCTGAAAAGCCAGGCCCCGGCCGCCGACAGCACGGTGAGCGCGCCGTCGGAACTGCGCCTGGTGTTTTCCGAAGGCGTTGAAGCGACCTTTTCCAAGGTCACGATCAGCAAGGACGGCAGCGACGTGCCGGTGAAGAGCCTCGCCACCGAAGGCAGCGACAAGAAAACCCTGATCGTCACCCCGGCCGAGCCGTTGGCAGCGGGTGCCTACAAAGTCGAATGGCACGCGGTGTCGGTCGATACCCACAAAAGCGAAGGCGCCTATAGCTTCAAGGTTGGCCAGTAATTCATGACGAGCGCGATGGTGCTGTGCCGCTTTCTGCATTTCACTGTTGTGCTGATGCTGTTCGGGGCCTGGGTGTTCAGGCCTCTGCTGGTCAATGGCGGCGCTGGAAATCTGGATCGGCGATTGGCCAGAACAAGCCGCTGGCTGGCGGCGGTGACCTTGGTCACTGGCGTTAGCTGGTTGCTGCTGATCACGGCCAGCATGGCCGGTTCGTGGGACGCGGCATTCGATCCGTTGACCCTGCAACTGGTGCTGGGCAAGACGTTTTTCGGCCAGGTCTGGCGCTGGCACTTGCTGCTCAATGCGTTGTTGGTCGCGCTGCTGATGACGCCCTTGCATGCAAACCTGCCCCTGCGAATCGGCCTCGCCAGCCTGCTGCTGGCCACCCTCGCCCCGGTCGGACACGGTGCCATGCTCGACGGCCTCAACGGCCAATTGCTGATCCTCAATCAAATCATTCACCTGACCTGCGTCGGCGCCTGGCTCGGCGGTTTGACGTTGTTGGTGATGATCCTGCTGCAACCGGCAGAGCATTCCATCAAAGCGACATTGCAACGCTTCAGCGGCGTTGGTTACGTATTGGTGGCGGGGTTGGTAATGACCGGTTTGATCAACGTGCGGGTACTCACCGGGCAATTCTGGCCGACGCCGTTGCTGTCCGGATTTGCGCTGATTCTGTTGATCAAGGTTGTGCTGGTCGCCGCGATGCTGGGGCTGGCGCTGTTCAATCGACTGCGGATCAACGACTGCGAGCAGCGTCGGATCGCTCTGAAAACTAGCGTAATCCTCGAATGGTTGCTCGGGATGGGAGCGGTTGCCGCGGTTTCACTTCTGGGCACCATGCCCCCGATGATCGTGAGCTAAAACACAAAACCCTGATCGCACCAAGTCATCGTACAACTTCTGATTGACATTCCCCGTAACACTTGCAAATAATCCGCCCCGATGTTGTACGACGACGTATAACAAAAAATAAAAACAACAAGAAACACGGGAGCGTCACTGTGAGCAAGCTCGTCCGCAATTCCTCCGTCTGCCCCCCTCGCCCAACCTTCGCACGCCGTCACACCCTGAGCCTGATCGGTTGCGGCAGCCTGGCCCTCGCCCTGCCCATGACCAGTCATGCCGAAGGTTTCGTCGATGACGCCAAAGCCACGCTGAACCTGCGCAACTTCTACATCAACCGCAATTTCACGAACCCGGCCTACCCGCAGGGCAAGGCTGAAGAGTGGACGCAAAGCTTCATCCTCGATGCCAAATCCGGATTCACCCAGGGCCCCGTCGGTTTCGGCATGGATGTGCTGGGCCTGTACTCGGAAAAACTCGACGGTGGCAAAGGCACGGGCGGCACCTCGTTGCTGCCGATTCATGACGACGGCCGCCCGGCCGACAATTTCGGGCGCCTGGGTGTGGCGCTGAAAGGGAAAGTCTCGAAAACCGAATTGAAAGTCGGCGAATGGATGCCTGTGTTGCCGATCCTGCGCTCCGACGACGGCCGCTCCCTGCCGCAAACCTTCCGTGGTGGTCAGGTGACGTCCACCGAGATCAGTGGCCTGACGCTCTACGGCGGCCAGTTCCGCGCCAACAGCCCGCGCAACGATGCGAGCATGGAAGACATGTTCATGAACGGCAAATCCGCTGCCTTCACCTCGGACCGTTTCAACTTTGGCGGCGGTGAATATGCGTTCAACGAAAAACGCACCCAGGTCGGCATCTGGCACGCGCAACTCAGCGACATTTATCAGCAGCAGTATTTCAACCTGAGCCACAGCCAGCCCATCGGCGACTGGACCCTCGGTGCCAATCTTGGCTACTTCATCGGCAAGGAAGACGGCAGCGCCCTGGCCGGCGATCTCGACAACAAAACCGCGTTCGCCATGCTCTCGGCCAAATACGGCGGCAGCACCTTCTTTGTCGGCCTGCAAAAACTCACCGGCGACGATGTCTGGATGCGGGTCAACGGCACCAGCGGCGGCACCCTGGCCAACGACAGTTACAACTCCAGCTACGACAACGCCAAGGAAAGATCCTGGCAGCTGCGCCACGACTACAATTTTGTGGCGCTCGGCATTCCCGGCCTGACAATGATGAACCGCTACATCAGCGGCGATAACGTGCACACAGGCACCATCACCGACGGCAAAGAATGGGGCCGCGAGTCAGAACTGGCTTACACCGTGCAGAGCGGCGCGCTGAAGAACCTCAACGTCAAATGGCGTAATGCGTCCATCCGCAAGGACTTCAGCACCAACGAATTCGACGAAAACCGCATTATCATCAACTACCCGCTCTCGTTGTTGTAAGGCGGGTATTACGACAAGGTTGAATCCCCCAATTTGTGCCAAAACTCACTCTTTGTAGCAGCTGGCGAAGCCTGCGTTCGGCTGCGGAGCAGTCGTAAACCCTGCGCACGTGATTTTCCTGATGCACCGCGTCGGTTGATTTTACGTCTGCTGCGCAGCCGAACGCAGGCTTCGCCAGCTGCTACATCGATCGCCGGGCGACCAGACCCTCCGTCAATTTCAACCGATGACGCGTTGACAACGACCTGAGACCTTAACGATACTTCGATCTAGTCGTACGACAACCTACAACGAATCCAATAACAATAACCGCTTGTGCAGGGACTTCCATGACAACCATTCCTACAGCCCGTGCCCCTTTTAATCGCCTGCTTCTGACCGGTGCCGCCGGTGGCCTCGGCAAAGTCCTGCGCGAACGCCTGCGGCCCTACGCCAATGTGATTCGCCTGTCGGATATCGCTGACATCGCCCCGGCCATCGATGACCGTGAAGAAGTCGTGCCCTGCGACCTGGCAGACAAGCAAGCAGTCCATCAGCTGGTTGAAGGTGTGGACGCGATCCTGCACTTCGGTGGCGTATCGACGGAGCACTCGTTCGAAGAGATCCTCGGCGCCAACATCTGCGGCGTGTTCCACATCTATGAAGCTGCTCGCCGCCATGGTGTGAAGCGGGTGATTTTCGCCAGTTCCAACCACGTGATCGGCTTCTATAAGCAGGATGAAGTCATCGACGCCCACTCCCCTCGCCGCCCGGACAGCTACTACGGTTTGTCCAAGTCCTACGGCGAAGACATGGCCAGTTTCTACTTCGATCGCTACGGCATCGAGACCGTCAGCGTGCGCATCGGCTCCTCGTTCGCTGAGCCGCTCAACCGCCGAATGATGAGCACCTGGTTGAGCTTCGGCGACCTGACTCAATTGCTCGAATGCGCGCTGTACGCCCCCAATGTCGGCCACACCGTGGTCTACGGCATGTCCGACAACAAGAACGTCTGGTGGGACAACCGTTTCGCCAGCGGCCTGGGTTATGAACCTCAGGACAGCTCCGAAGTGTTCCGCGAAAAAGTCGAAGCCCAACCGATGCCGGCCGCTGATGACCCGGCACGGGTCTACCAGGGTGGTGCGTTTGTCGCGTCCGGCCCGTTCGGCGACTGAACCCGCGAACCTCACTTGATCCCAACAACAAAAATCCGAGGGGATGAGTTGTCATGCAAGCCGAATTGATTGTCGATGCCCGTAACGCAGTCGGTGAATGCCCGGTCTGGGTCCCCGAGGAAAATGCCCTGTATTGGGTTGATATTCCCGTCGGAGGCCTGCAACGCTGGAGCGCCGAAACCGGCCATGTTCACGCCTGGACAGCACCGGAGATGCTCGCCTGCATTGCACGTCACAGCAACGGCGGCTGGGTTGCCGGGATGGAAAGCGGGCTCTTTCATCTGCACCCGCATAACGATGGCAGCCTCGACAGCAACCTCCTGGCTCCGGTCGAACACGCCCGCACAGATATGCGCCTGAACGATGGTCGCTGCGATCGTCAGGGGCGCTTCTGGGCCGGCAGCATGGTGCTGAACATGGGCGCCAATGCTGCCGACGGCACGCTTTACCGTTACAGCGCCGGGCAACGCGGGCCACTCGAGGCGCAACTCAGCGGGTTTATCGTGCCCAACGGCCTGGGTTTCAGCCCGGACGGGCGGACGATGTACCTGTCTGACTCTCATCCCCTGGTCCAGCAAATCTGGGCCTTTGATTACGACATCGACAGCGGCACGCCGTCCAACCGGCGGCTGTTTGTCGACATGCATCAGTTCCTTGGTCGTCCCGATGGGGCGGCGGTCGATGCCGAAGGCGGCTACTGGATTTGCGCCAATGACGCCGGGCTGATTCACCGTTTCACTCCGGACGGCCGACTGGACCGTTCCCTCGCCGTACCGGTGAAAAAACCGAGCATGTGCGCCTTCGGTGGCAGTCGTCTAGACACGCTGTTCGTGACCTCGATCCGCCCCGGTGACGACCATGACGAACAGTCACTGGCCGGCGGTGTGTTCGCCCTCAATCCCGGGGTGAAAGGTTTACCGGAGCCGTTGTTCCAGGGATGAACCAGGTCCCCTGTAGCAGCTGCCGAAGGCTGCGTTCGGCTGCGAAGCAGTCGTAAAACCATACGGCGCGGTGTATCAGGAAAATCGCATTCACCGGATTGACGACTGCTTCGCAGCCGAACGCAGCCTTCGGCAGCTGCTACAAGGCTCGGCGGTGTTCTCACATCAGAGCTCAATTGAAATGACGCCAACATTGCTGAACCTCGAAGACGAACTCACCCACCTCACCCTCGCCCCGGAACTCGGTGGCAGCATCGTCAACTGGAGCGTGCGCAGCACGGGGCTGCCGTTGTTGCGCCACAGTGACGCTCACGCGCTGAACACCGGTCTGCCGGGCAAACTCGGGTGTTTTCCCTTGGCACCGTGGTCGAACCGAATTTCCGAAGGTGGCTTTGAATGCCCCGAGGGCTGGCTGGCACTGACTCCCAACAGCCTCACCGATCCCCTGCCGATTCACGGCAGTGCCTGGCAACAGTCGTGGCAGGTGGTTTCGCAGACGCGCGATGAAGTCATCCTGCAACTCGACAGCACTACGCCCTTCGCTTACCGCGCCCGGCAACGATTCCATCTGAGCGAAGGCAAGCTGAGACTTGATCTAAAGGTCACCCATCTGGCCGAAAGCCCTGCCTGGCATGGGCTCGGTTTGCATCCTTACTTTCCGCGTACCACGGGCACCCAGTTGCAAGCGCAAGCCCGGCAAGTCTGGTTGTGTGACAGGACCAAACTGCCGACACACCTCAGTGCATTACCAGCCGAATGGGATTTCCAGTCACTCAAGGGGTTGCCCGACACATTGGTCGACAACGGCTTCTGCGAATGGGACGGCCACTGCCTGATCCGCCAGCCGGCGTTGGGCTATGAGCTGGAATGCCGGGCCACCGGCAGCGATTACTTCCTGCTCTACTGCCCGGTGGGCCTGGATTTTTTCTGTATCGAACCGGTGAGCCACCCGGTCAACGCGCATCACCTGCCCGGTCGGCCAGGACTGCGTTTGCTGGAGCAAGGCGAGTCAGCCGAACTCGGTTTCAGCTTGCACTATCGCTCCCCCAGCAACTGACTCAGCACCGCGCGCAACTTGCCGGGTTTCACCGGTTTGTTCAGCAGCGGTGCGTCGAGTTTCTGCAATGAGCGCCGGCACTGATCCGTGCGGTCGGCAGTGATGATGACCGCCGGAATCACCTGCTTGTAATGCTCTCGCAGATGCCTGACCACATCACAGCCCACCACCCCATGATCGAGGTGGTAGTCCGCCAGAATCAGTTCCGGCGGTCGCCCCTGCAAGGCGGCCAGTGCGGAGAATTCATCAGTGGCCGTGACCACCTCGCAGCCCCATTGCCCGAGCAGCGCGCTCATGCTTTCGAGGATACTCACTTCGTTGTCCAGCACCAGCAAACGTCGGCCCGGCAACGGATTTCCGGTGCCCGGCAGTGGTGCCGCCAGGCTGATCGGCAGCGGTATCTCATGGGAGATCGGCACGTCGATGCTGAACATCGAACCGCGTCCCGGTAATGAATGAACCTGGATTCTGTAACCGAGAATCTTGGCGATGCGTTCAACGATGGCCAGCCCCAGGCCCACACCCTTGCGATCGGCAGCACGTCCGACGTCCAGTTGGTTGAACTCGAGGAAAATCGAATCCAACCGGTCCGCCGCGATCCCGCGCCCGGTGTCCCAGACTTCCAGGCGTAGCATTTCACCCCGGCGTCTGGCACCCAGCAGGATGCTGCCCTCGTCGGTGTAGCGGCAGGCGTTGCTGAGGAAGTTGCGCAAGATCCGCGTCATCAGGCGCAAGTCCGTGCTGATGGCGTAATCGCCCATGTGCACCCGCAGGTTCAACCCTTCAGCCTGGGCCACTGACTGGAATTCCGACACCAGCGGCGCGAGCAATTCATCGAGGCGGTACAGCGCAATGTCCGGTTTGACCGCCGCCTGATCGAGCCGGGAAATATCCAGCAAATCGGTGAGCAAATCCTCCGCCCCTTCCAGCGCCTGGTGAGTACGCTCAACCAGCACCTGTTCGACGTCGGGCAGCTTGCGCTCGCGCAAGGTCGAGATCAGCAAACGCGCGGCATTGAGCGGTTGCAGCAGGTCATGACTGGCGGCGGCGAGGTATTTGTCCTTGCTGCGGTTGGCGGCCTCGGCGGCGTCCCGGGCATCGCGCAAGGCTTGGGCAATCTGTTTACGCTGGGTGATCTGCTGTTGCAGGTTGCGGTTGGCTTCCAGCAACTCGTCGGTGCGCGCGGTGACGCGCTGCTCCAGTTCGTCGTTGAGTTGCTGCAGACGTTGCTGGGCGAGTTTGCGTTCGGTGATGTCGGCGACAAAACCTTCCACCAGCCCTTCCTGATCGGGCTTGAGCAACAGGTTCATCAGCACGTCGAGGCTGCTGCCATCCTTGCGTCGCAATTGGGTTTCGTAGCCAAGCAGGCTGCGCTCGCGCTTGAGCAGTTCACCGATGTTTTCCAGTTCTTGAGCGCCGCCGACAAACAGGTTGCTCGCCAGGTCGGCCAGTGAGAACAGCACCTCTTGCGGGTCCTGATAGCCGAGCATCCGCGCCAGTGCCGGGTTGGCGGCACGCATGCCTTCCAGGAGGCTGGCCTGGAAGATCCCGTGGACCGCGTTTTCGAACAGCCATTTGTAGCGATTGCGCTCGGCTTCCAGCTCGTCGAGGCGCGCAGCCAGTTCAGGGTAATGACTCTTGCGCGCCGAGTGGCTGCCTAATCCCAGTAACCCCGCCAGCGCCCGTTGCTGTTCGTCAGAGGGCTTCGCCATAGACGACCTCGACATCACGCTGACTGGACTCGCGCGGGTTGGTCAGAATGCACGGGTCGTGCATGGCGTGTTGCGACAGGAACGGAATGTCCGCGGTGCTGACTCCGTGCAGTCCGAGGGTTTCGTGGAAGCCGATCGCATGTTTCAGGGCGATCAGATGTTCTACCAGACGTCCGCAAATCTGCCGGTGATTCAAGCCACGGCAATCGATGCCAAAGGTCTCGGCGATCACCTTGAAGCGTTCTGGTGCCGAGTTGTAGTTGAACGCCACCACATGTTCCACCAACACCGCGTTGCACAGTCCATGAGGCAAATCGAGAAAGCCACCGAGGCTGTGAGACATGGCGTGCACTGCGCCGAGGATCGCGTTGGAGAACGCCAGCCCGGCCTGCATGCTGCCGAGCATGATTTTCTCGCGCAGGGCGATGTCGTTCGGGTTGGCGATCATCTGCACCAGGTTGCCGTTGATCAGGCGCATCGCCTCCAGCGCATGGGGATCGGTCAACGGCCCGTGACCGGTGGAAACAAACGCTTCGATGGCATGCACCAACGCATCGATGCCGGTACAGGCCGACAGGAACGGGTCCATGCTCAGGGTGGTTTCCGGGTCGATCAGCGACACGTCCGGCACCACCGCCTTACTGACGATGGAAAACTTCATGCGTTCTTGCTGGTTGGAGATGATCACGAATTGCGAGACATCGGCTGAGGTGCCGGCGGTGGTCGGAATCAGGATCAGCGGCGGACTCGGGACGCGGATGGTGTCCACGCCTTCGAATTCGAGGATGCTGCGCCCATGGGCGACGACAATGCCGATGCCTTTGCCGCAATCCATCGGGCTGCCGCCACCGACGGCCACGATCACATCGCAATGATTTTCCCGGTACAGATCGGCGCCGAGCATCACTTCTTCGACCCGCGGGTTGGGCGAGACCGCGCTGTACAGGACGTACTCGATGCCCTGGGCTTGCAGGCTGGCCTCAACATCGGCGACCCAACCGGCCGCAATCACACCGGGATCGCTGACCAGCAGCACCTTGCGGGCGCCAAAGGTTTTGGCGCAATTGCCGACGTTGTGCCGGCAGCCGGCACCAAAGATGATTTCAGGCGAAACGAATTTACGCAGCTGGCTGAGACTCTGGCTCATTGGAAAGCCTGTTTTTATTGTTTTGGAAGGTAACGTCCACACTAAAGCATCCGGCTGTGAATGCAATCAGACCAATGGGTAGCAAGTCGCGGTGTACCTAAATCTGATATCCACCGCAAATCCCTGTGGGAGCGGGCTTGCCCGCGATGACTGAGTGTCAGGCGACTCACTGTTCACTGGAAGTAAGCCATCGCGGGCAAGCCCGCTCCCACAGGGATCTGTGTCAACTCTAGATTCATCCGCGATAGATCAATCGCGAAGCCTTCTCGTTACGCAACGTCAGGTGTTCCATGCCCAACCCCGGTGCGTCGGCTTCCTCGCGAGCCTTGAGAATCACACCGTGGTGCGGGGATTTGCTGCACACCGGATCAGCGTTGGCGGCGTCACCGGTCAGCATGAATGCCTGGCAGCGGCAGCCGCCAAGATCCTTGTGCTTTTCATCGCAGGAGCGGCACGGCTCCTTCATCCAGTCATCGCCACGAAAGCGATTGAAACCGAAAGAATCAGTCCAGATGTGCTCGATGCTGTGCTCGCGCACATTGGGAAACTGCACCGGCAACTGTCGAGCGCTGTGGCAAGGCAATGCCGTACCGTCCGGAGTGACGTCGAGAAACAGATTGGCCCAACCGTTCATGCAGGTCTTGGGGCGTTCTTCGTAGTAATCCGGGGTGACGAAGATCAGCTTGCACGGGTGGCCCTGCGCTTCAAGACGCTCGCGGTATTCGTTGGTGATGCGCTCGGCGCGCTGCAATTGTTCGCGCGTGGGCAACAGGCCGACGCGGTTGAGCTCGGCCCAGCCGTAGAACTGGCAGGTGGCCAATTCGACGAAATCCGCCTCCAGTTCCAGGCACAAGTCGATGATCTGCGCGATCTGGTCGATGTTGTGCCGATGGGTGACGAAGTTCAGCACCATCGGGTAGCCCTGGGCCTTTACTGCACGGGCCATCGCGAGTTTCTGGGCGAAGGCCTTGCGCGAGCCGGCGAGCATGTTGTTCACCGTTTCGTCGGCGGCCTGGAAGCTGATCTGGATATGGTCCAGCCCCGCGACCTTGAAATCGCGCACCTTCTGCTCGGTCAGGCCGATGCCCGAGGTGATCAGGTTGGTGTAGTAACCCATGTCCCGGGCGGCCTTGATCAGCTCGGCCAGGTCCTGGCGAACCAACGGTTCACCGCCGGAAAAACCCAGTTGCGCAGCGCCCATCTCCCGCGCTTCGCGGAACACCCGGATCCACTCTTCGGTGCTCAACTCTTCGCCTGATTGGGCGAAGTCCAGCGGGTTGGAGCAATACGGGCATTGCAGCGGGCAACGATAGGTCAGCTCCGCCAACAGCCACAGCGGCGGGCCCGGGCGTGAGTCATTCGATCCAGAATTGAGCATGGGCCACCTCCAGAAACGCCAGCACATCTTCGTCGATCCCCGGTACACCGGGGAAATTCGCGGACAGTTGATCAATGATCGCTGCAACGCTGCGCTGGCCGTCCACCAGATCGAGGATCTGCCCGGCACTGGTGTTGAGTTTGATCATGCCTTCGGGGTACAGCAGCACGTGACAGTCCTGACGAGGCTCCCATTGCAGGCGAAAACCCTGACGCAGCGACGGTGATTGCTCGCGGTTGATCAGGCTCACAGGGCAATCCCCCGGTGCCAGACGTTCGAGGGGGTGACGGTGTGATACGGCGGGCGCTCCAGCTCGTAGGCCATGCTCATGGCGTCGAGCATGCTCCACAGCACGTCGAGCTTGAATTGCAGGATTTCCAGCATGCGTTGCTGGCCTTCGACCGTGACGTAGTGCGCCAGGGTGATGCGCAAGCCATGCTCGACATCCCGTCGTGCCTGACTCAGGCGATTACGGAAATAGTCGTAACCGCCGACGTCGATCCACGGGTAATGGGCCGGCCAGGCATCGAGCCGGGATTGGTGGATCTGTGGCGCAAACAGCTCGGTCAGCGAACTGCTGGCGGCTTCCTGCCAACAGGCGCGACGGGCGAAATTGACGTAGGCGTCCACGGCGAAACGGACACCGGGCAGCACCAATTCCTGTGAAAGGATTTGCTCGCGGTCCAGCCCCACCGCTTCGCCCAGCCGCAGCCAGGCTTCGATCCCGCCTTCGCTGCCGGGTGCACCGTCGTGATCGAGTATTCGTTGCAACCATTCCCGGCGCACATCGCGGTCCGGGCAGTTGGCGAGAATCGCGGCGTCCTTCAGGGGGATGTTCACCTGGTAATAGAAGCGATTGGCGACCCAGCCTTGAATCTGCTCGCGGGTTGACCGCCCGGCATACATGGCTTGGTGGAACGGATGATGGATGTGGTAATAGGCGCCTTTGGCGCGCAGGGCCGCTTCGAATTCGGTAGGGGACATTGGGGTGTCAGTCATTGCGGTTCTCCGGGAAATCTGCGGTGTCTGGTCTGGCGTCTTCGCGAGCAGGCTCGCTCCCACAGGGGAATGCGATCCACTGTGGGAGCGAGCCTGCTCGCGAAAGGGCCCTCCGCTACAGCTCAATACTCATGCCGTCGAACGCCACTTCGATCCCGCGCCGATCCAGCAGCGCCCGCTCGGCCGAGTCTTCATCGAGGATCGGGTTGGTGTTGTTGATGTGGATCAGCACCTTGCGCTGGCGGGTGAAGCCTTCAAGGATCTCGAGCATGCCGCCAGGACCGCTTTGCGACAGGTGACCCATTTCACTGCCCAGGTTCTGGCCGACTTCGCAGACTCGCATCTCGTCGTCGCGCCACAAGGTGCCGTCCAGCAACAGGCAATCGGCGCGTTGCATCCAACCCAGAACCTCGTCGTCGACTTGTCCCAGGCCCGGCGCGTAGAACAGCGACGCACCGCTGCGCCGGTCTTCGACAAACAATCCGACGGTGTCGCCCGGCTGTGGATTGCCGCGATTGGGCGAGTACGGCGGTGCGTTGCTGACCAAGGGGATCGCGCGAAATCGCAGGTGTGCGCAAGCCGGGATGCTGAAGGGCTCGCGGTCGAGCGCGACCGGTTGCCACTGCAACCCGCCGTTCCAGTGTTTGAGCATGGTGAACAGCGGGAAGCCGCTGCTCAGGTCTTCATGGACCCGTTCGGTGCACCAGACCTGATGCGGGCAACCTTCGCGCAGACTCAACAGGCCGGTGCAATGGTCGATCTGGCTGTCCATCAGGACGACGCCAGCAATCGCGGTATCACGCACCCGGCGCGCCGGTTGCAGCGGCGCGAAACTCTCGAGTTGCGCGCGAATGTCCGGTGAAGCATTGCACAGCACCCAATCCACACCGTTGTCGCTCAGGGCAATCGAGGACTGGGTGCGCCGTTGGGCCCGCAGGCTGCCATTGCGCATCGCGGCGCACTGGCGGCAGTTGCAATTCCATTGCGGAAAACCACCGCCAGCGGCGGATCCGAGAACGCGAATGTGCATGGGCAATGCTCCAGAAGGCAGGCCCGGCCAACGTAACGACTGGCCGGGTGAACAATCAGCGGTTGGCGAAATACATCGTCACTTCGAAGCCAATGCGCAGATCGGTAAACGCGGGTTTAGTCCACATGGGTCAATCCTCTTCTTATGCCGGACGATTCCGGTGAAGCCATTAATGCACGGGGCGCCAGGCACCCGAATGCTACTTTCGAACGAGGTGGCGGCGTGCATTGGTAGGGGGTACTGCGCGGTTTTTTAGTACACACAAAACCAATGTGGGAGCGAGCTTGCTCGCGATGGCGGCGTGACAGTCAACATCAATGTTGAATGTACTGGCCTCATCGCGAGCAAGCTCGCTCCCACAGGTTCTTCATCTTGCGGAGGTTAGAAGAACCCCATCGGATTGATGTCGTAGCTCACCAGCAGGTTTTTGGTCTGCTGATAGTGGTCGAGCATCATCTTGTGGTTTTCACGACCGACACCGGATTTTTTGTAGCCACCAAACGCGGCGTGGGCCGGGTACAGGTGGTAGCAGTTGGTCCAGACACGCCCGGCCTTGATCGCCCGGCCCATGCGGTAGGCACGGTTGATGTCGCGGGTCCACAGACCGGCGCCGAGGCCGAACTCGCTGTCGTTGGCAATCGCCAGGGCTTCGGCTTCGTCCTTGAAGGTGGTGATACCCACCACCGGGCCGAAGATTTCTTCCTGGAACACGCGCATTTTGTTGTGGCCCTTGAGCAGGGTCGGCTGAATGTAATAACCCGTCGACAAGTCGCCCTCAAGACGCTCGGCCGCGCCGCCGGTGAGCAGCTCGGCGCCCTCTTCCTGAGCGATTTTCAGGTACGAGAGGATCTTGTCGTATTGCTGCTCGGACGCCTGGGCGCCGACCATGGTTTCGGTGTCCAGCGGGTTGCCGCGCTTGATCTTGACGATCTTCTTCATCACCACTTTCATGAAGTCGTCGTAGATCGACTCCTGCACCAGCGCTCGCGATGGACAGGTGCAGACTTCGCCCTGGTTGAAGAACGCCAGCACCAGACCTTCGGCAGCCTTCTCGATGAACTGTGGCTCGGCTTGCATGATGTCTTCGAAGAAGATGTTCGGCGACTTACCGCCCAGTTCGACAGTGCTCGGAATGATGTTCTCGGCCGCGCATTTCATGATGTGCGCGCCAATCGGGGTGGAACCGGTGAAGGCGATCTTGGCAATGCGCTTGCTGGTGGCCAGTGCCTCACCCGCTTCGCGACCGAAGCCCTGAACGATGTTCAGCACGCCGGGTGGCAGCAAGTCGGCGATCAGCTCGGCGAAGACCATGATCGACAGCGGCGTTTGCTCGGCGGGCTTGAGCACCACGCAGTTACCGGCGGCCAGGGCCGGGGCGAGTTTCCAGGCGGCCATCAGCAGCGGGAAGTTCCACGGAATGATCTGACCGACCACGCCCAACGGCTCGTGGAAGTGATAGGCGGTGGTCAGCTCATTGATCTCGGCGGCACCGCCCTCTTGGGCGCGAATGCAACCAGCGAAGTAACGGAAATGGTCGGCGGCCAGCGGCACGTCGGCATTCAGGGTTTCGCGCACGGCTTTGCCGTTGTCCCAGGTTTCGGTGACGGCGAGGATTTCCAGGTTCTGCTCGATGCGGTCAGCGATTTTCAGCAGCACCAGGGAGCGGTCCTGCGCTGAGGTCTTGCCCCAGGCATCAGCCGCGGCATGCGCTGCGTCGAGGGCTTTTTCGATGTCAGCGGCGCTGGAGCGAGGAAATTCGGCGATCACTTCACCGGTGACCGGCGAAGAGTTGGTGAAGTACTCACCATTGACCGGGGCGACGAACTCGCCGCCGATGAAATTGCCGTAGCGCGGTTTAAACGTAACGACGGCGCCAGGTGTACCAGGTTGTGCGTAGATCATGGTGGGCCTCTGTCTGGGTCGATGCCTGTCGGGCAAACAGGCGATGAACCGATAGTAGAGAGCCCTGCGCGTCAGACGAATGCGCCGTTGGCAGGAGGACTCTCGTTATTTGGTAGTAGATGATCGTTCCCACGCTCTGCGTGGGAATGCCTCAACGGACGCTCTGCGTTCGGCTCTTGGGACGCAGAGCGTCCCGGGCTGCATTCCCACGCGGAGCGTGGGAACGATCAGTGGCAGCAATCAGTGCTTGGCGACCAGGTCTTTCGGCAGTTTGAAGGTCCAGAGCATGCCGCCCTGGTTGAAGTCCTTGATGCGCTTGGCCACTTCGCCGCCCCACAGCGGTACGGCGCCGCCCCAACCGGAGAGAACCGAGACGTACTGTTCGCCGTCCATTTCCCAGGTCACAGGCGAGCCGAGTACGCCGGAGCCGGTCTGGAATTCCCAGACTTTCTCGCCGGTCTTGGCATTGAACGCTTGCAAGAAACCTTCCGGCGTACCGGTGAACACCAGGTTGCCCTTGGTGGTCAGCACTCCGCCCCACAACGGCGCGAAGTTCTTGTGGCGCCAGACTTCCTTGCCGGTTTTCGGGTCGATGGCGCGCAACACGCCGATGTAGTCTTCATTCAGCGGTTTGATGGTGAAACCGGCACCGAGGAACGCCGCGCCTTTTTTGTAGGCGATGCCTTCGTTCCAGATGTCCATGCCCCACTCGTTGGATGGCACGTAGAACAGTCCGGTGTCCTTGTTGTAGGCCATCGGCATCCAGTTTTTCGCGCCGAGGAACGCCGGGGCTACGAATACCGAACTGCCTTTGGCTTCGGTGCCGGGCGCGCCAGGACGGCTGGCTTCGTTGTAGATCGGCCGGCCCTCTTTATCCAGGCCGGTGGCCCAGGTGATCTTGTCCACGAACGGGAAGCCGCGAATGAATTTGCCGTTGGTGCGGTCCAGCACGTAGAAGAAGCCGTTACGGTCAGCGGTCGCGGCGGCTTTGATCTCTTTGCCGCCTTCGGTGTAGTTGAACGAGACCAGCTCGTTTACGCCGTCATAGTCCCAGCCGTCGTGAGGCGTGCTCTGGAAGTGCCACTTGATGGTGCCGTCGTCCGGATTGAGCGCCAGACGCGACGAGGAGTAGAGGTTGTCGCCAGGACGCAGGTGCGAGTTCCACGGCGCCGGGTTGCCGGTGCCGAACAGCAGCAGATTGGTTTCAGGGTCGTAGTAACCGCCCAGCCAAGGCGCCGCGCCGCCGGTTTTCCAGAGGTCGCCGGGCCAGGTCTTGCCGGCTTCGCCGCCGGAGATGCCGTTCTCTACCGCTTTGCCGTCCTTGTAGGTGTAGCCCATGTGGCCTTCTACGGTTGGACGGGTCCACAGCAGGTCGCCGTTTTTCGGGTCGTAGGCTTCGATTTTGCCAACCACCCCGAACTCGCCACCGGCGACACCTGTGATCAGTTTGCCGTTGATCACCAACGGCGCGGCGCTGATGGAATAGCCTTCCTTGTGGTCGGCGACTTTCTTGCTCCAGACGACTTTGCCGGTGTCTTTGTTCAGGGCCACGAGCTTGGCGTCGAGGGTGCCGAAGATCACCAGGTCGCCGTACAGCGCGACACCACGGTTGATCACGTCGCAGCAAGGACGGATGTCATCGGGCAGGCGCGCATCGTATTGCCAGAGTTTCTTGCCGGTGCGCGCATCCACCGCAAACACCCGCGAGTAGGAACCGGTCATGTACATCACGCCGTCCTTGATCATCGGCTGTGCTTGCTGACCGCGTTGTTTTTCACCGCCGAAGGAGAATGCCCAGACCGGCCGCAAATCCTTCACGTTGTTGACATTGAGCGTGTCCAGCGGACTGTAGCGTTGACCCTGGACGCCCAGACCGTTGGTGACGATCTGCTCCGGGTTCTTGGGGTCCTGGAGGATGTCTTTATCAGTGACGCCGGCCAATGCGGAGCCAGACAACAGCATGGCACTGAGCAGCACACTCAAGACGAAGGGTTGGCGACGTGCGGGTTGGGTCATGACGGCTACCTCTGCAGTTTTTGTTATACCCGGGAAATTTTCCCGGTCTGGTGCTGATTCTTGGGCGCCGCCGCCCTTGGAACAATTGCCCGCAGTGCTGAGATTGCTAGTTCCTTAGTACCGGGTCGGATGATGCCAACGAGTTAGGGTTCACCTCGACCTGTAGCAGCTGGCGAAGCCTGCGTTCGGCTGCGTAGCAGTCGTAAAATCAGCGCTCGCGGTGCATCTGGAAAATCGTGCAAACCGGATTTACGACTGCTACGCAGCCGAACGCAGGCTTCGCCAGCTGCTACAAGGGGTTGTGTCGCCGCTAGATCATTTGTTCGCGGCGGAATCCACTCGCGTCATCTGCCCGCGTTCGTATCGCGGATACAGATGGCTGACGCTGCGGATCAGTTCGTAACGACTCAGGCTGATCCCGGCAAACCGTTCGGGAATGGGGCTGTGGATCATCTCGGCCATGTCGCTGCCGTTGGCGGCGCCATCGCGCATGAGCTGATCGAGCCAGCTGAGGTAGTCACGCATTTGCTCGAACGGCTGTCGATCGCTGGCCACCGGCCCATGGCCAGGGACGATCAGCGTCCACGGCAAGCCTTGAAGCGTGGCGATGTCCGCCAGCCACACCGCCAGACCCGGACTGTTGGGCGTGGTCAGCGCCCGTTGGTAAAACACCAGGTCCCCGGCAAACAGCACGCCGGTTTTCTGGTCGAGAATAGCCAGATCCGCGCCCGTGTGCCCACCCAGGCCCAGCAGACGCAGATCGTGATTCCCAAAACTTTGCACGCCGGGCGCCAGCGTCCGGGTCGGCAACACCACTTCGGTGCCGCGCATCCAGTCGCCCACCAGGCGATACATGTTCTCGGCCATCGCATCGCCCTGCTGATGCAATAGCTCGGTGGTGCCGGCCAACGCACCAATCGGCACGTCAGTGAAGGCCTGGTTGCCGAGCACATGATCAGGATGATGATGGGTCAGCAGCACCTCGATCACCGGTTTGTCGGTGATCGAGGCAATCGCCTTGCGCATCGCTTCGCCGTAGCGTTTCGACGGTCCGGTGTCGATCACCACCACACCCTGCTCGGTGACGATGAACGCGGTGTTGACTATGTTGCCGCCGTTGGCCTTGGCGAAATTATCGGTGCTGCCTTCCAGCAGCCAGGTGTCTTCGGCGATCTGCCGGGGCTTGAGTGAGTAGTCGAGTTCGGCCAGGGCCGGCAGGCTCAAACCGATGAACAACAGCAGCATCCAGCGCATCGCGCGCTCCTTTGGGTCAGGGTATGGCCGCATCGAATTGATTGCCGCTGTTGTCGCGCAGCATCAGGCGCGTCTGCCCTGCCCCTTCGATATCGAAGGCCAGGTTGGGGTTTTCGCTGACAGCGGGAAACAGCTCCAAACGTGCCAGCAACTGATCGTTCTGATCCCGCAGTTCGGCATGGTTGATGAAGAATTCCGGGATGCCGCTGACCATGCCGTTGTCCATCGGGTGCGCCACCTGCAAGCGCACACGGCTGAATTCGCCACGGGGATAACGACCGCCCAGCACCTCGCCGATGTGGTCCTCCCAGCCCGGCTGAGTGCGTACCACACTCGGCGCCGTGCAACCGCCGCCCGCCGCATCTATCAAGGTCGAGCCGACATGCCAGATCCCATCGCGGGTCAGTACCGCCGCGCGCAACGGCGTGGCCTGTTCGATACGGATGCGGATCGACAGCCACGGCAGCACCCGGTCCAGCGGCTGAAAATCGACAATTTTCGGCAAGGGGTTGAGTTCGGCCCAGGCGAGGATTTTCACCACCTCGCCCTTGAACGCTCGCGCGTCGATTTCCAACGGCACTTGCCGGGCGTCTTCGGCGAACGGCGGCGCCAGCAGCTTGACCCGCTCGTCGAACACGAACGGCGCATCGCCGAGCATTTGCTTGTGATAGAAGGCCCACATCACCGAGGGCACCGGGTCTTTGCCCGGGTCGATGTCCACCGCGTGCGCGGCGATGGGTAGCCAACAGGCCAACAGACAACCCGCTCGCCAGTTCACTATTGATACATCTCGGGCACGTCATAGCGCAGGCCGTAATGGCCATAAATGGTTTTGACAGCGCCTTCGCGGATCAAGGCTTCCAGCGCCTCTTCCACGGCATAGGCCAGTTGACGGTTGCTTTCGTGCACCGCCATGCCGATCTCCCAAAGCTGCTTGCCCATGTTCGGGTAGGCGTTTTCCGCCAGCGCCACTTGCGGATCATTGGCTTCATGAACCTGCCAGTCGATCTCGCCGCGCATGGCCATGACCGCATCGACTTCACCGGCCTTCATGGCCGCGAAAGCCTGGGGCACGCCGGGATAGTGGTGGGTTTTGCCGGCAAGCATGCCGTTGAACACCGAGGTCAGGTAGAACGACGGCACGCTGTCGACTTCGACGCCGATCGGGTGGTGCTCGAACACGGCGACGCTGCCGACCTTGTCCAGCCGGCGGCGGTCATAGGCGACCTGCCATTGTTCGTTCTGGTACGGCCCGAACATCACCACATGGCCGTTTTCCAGCTCACCCAGTTCATTGCGCTTCTGCGCGTAGTCGCGATCGTACGGCACACGCATCATCAGGTCGGCCAGTTGCAGATCGTGCAACTGACTGGCACGCCAGATGTAATCGCGCAGGTCGTCATCGAGCTTCTCGCCGGCCGGCGCCCAAATCAACGTCAGGCGCACGCCGAGCGCCTTGGCCAACGCTTCGGCGAGTTCGACATCAACGCCACGGGCCTGGCCGGTGTCTTCAAAACTGTAGGGGGCGAAGTCCTTGTAGACCGCCACTTTCAGCTCTCTGGCAGCGATCATTTCGTCATAGGTACGGACCTGCGCCTGCACTGCCTGGCAGCACAGCAACACAGCGCTGATCAACACAGCGAACAGGCGCATGGATTACTCCTCGACGTGTACGGTGTCCAGGTAAGTGCGTACCGCCCACAAAGCTTCCTGGCTCAGGTAGTCGGCCATTTTCGGCATGTAGACCCGGCCGTCACGTACGGCGCCGTGGCGCACGCGTTCGACGAACCATTCATCTCCGGCATCAGCGACATCGAGCATGCGCAAATCGGGGGCGATGCCGCCAGACTTGGCTTCCAGGCCATGACAGGCCGCGCAGTTCTGGTTGTACGCCGAGGAGCCAATTTCTACGGCTTTATCGTGTTGCGGTGAATTGCGGTAAGGGTTCACCGATGCCCAACCATCGGCATCGACCGGCACGCCGGCGTCCTTGATCGGGGTCAGGCCCGGCGTTTCGACAGCCTGGGGGACCACGTTGCCGTGGGCCCAGACCGAACCTGCGCTGATAAAACCGGCCAGCAGCCCGGCAACGAGTAAGGCGTTGCGTTTTGTTGTCATTGTTATGCCCTCTTGATTGCACGCAAAACCTCTTGGCAGAGGCTATGGCACCCATCTTAGGAAGGGCTTCGCGCAAGCCCCATGCTGCTTTGGTGGCCGCCGTCTAGTTCCTTGGTAGTAGGGCTTGTGGCGCGCACCCGGGTACGCTTCCGGCGCCTTTACTACCTTGGTACTGGCTCACTGGTACTTTCTGCATATTTCCTTCTGCCTCACAGCGTTCCTATGCTGGCGCTACCTGTAATGGAGTGCCTTATGCGCCAGCTTGCCCCTTACGCCCTGATCTACCTGTTGGCGATTGCCTGCGCCGCCGGGTTGGCGACCCAGAGCCAAGCCGCGGACGCACCGTTGCAGGTGCAGATCGGCTACCTGGGCTATCGCCCCGACCCGGGCCCGTTGCTGTCGAACGTCATTCCCGAGCCGGTCGATGCCGGGCTGCGTGGCGCCGAACTGGCGATCACTGACAGCAACAGCACCGGGCGTTTCCTCAACCAGAGCTATAACCTGGTCAGCGCCAACGTCGACAATCCGGATGCCTTGGTCGAAGCGGCCAAGGCTCAGCATGAACAAGGTCTGCGCTTGTTTGTCGTCAACGCACCGGCCGCCAGCCTGCGCCAACTCAGCGCCGTGCTGCCCGACAGCTTGTTGTTCAACGCCGGCAGCCCCGACGACAGCCTGCGCACCACCGACTGCCTGCCGAACGTGCTGCACAGCCTGCCGAGCCGGGCGATGCTCGCCGATGCGCTGGCGCAATTTCTGGTGGTGCGCAAATGGCAACGGGCGCTGCTGATCGTCGGCCCGACCCCGGACGATCAAGCCTATGCCGCCGCCCTGCGCCGCGCCGCCAAACGCTTCGGTCTGAAACTGGTCGCGGAAAAAGCCTGGAGTTTCGACAACGATCAGCGTCGCAGCGCCCAGGCCGACATGCCGCTGTTCACCCAGACCGCCGAGTACGACGTGGTGCTGGTAGCGGATGAACGCGGTGATTTCGGCGAATACGTGCCCTACCAGACCTGGTACCCACGGCCGGTCGCCGGCACTCAGGGGCTGACCCCGGTGGGCTGGCACAAAACCGTGGAAACCTACGGCGCCGCCCAGTTGCAGAAACGCTTCGAAGCCCTGACCGGGCGCTGGATGAATGACCGGGATTTTGCGGCCTGGATCGCCGTGCGCAGCATTGCCAGTGCCGTGAGCAAATTGCGTCAGGTCGATCCGATGGCGATCCGTGCGCTTGAAATCAGCGATCAATTGCCGCTGGACGGTTTCAAGGGTCGCAAGCTCAGTTATCGACCGTGGAACGGTCAGTTGCGCCAACCCATTCCCATCGTGCAGCCCCGGGCGTTGGTCAGTACCTCGCCGCAAGACGGTTTCCTGCACCCGTTCAACGAAATGGACAGCCTGGGCTACGACAAACCCGAAGTGACCTGCCACTTTCCCTAATCCAACTTTCCACAAGAACTACAACAAAAAGGAATCCGCCATGCGCCGCACCCTGCTCTCTTGCGCCCTGCTGCTCGCCGCCGGGCATGCCGCGGCCAGCACCGCCTGGGTCTCCAACGAAAAGGACAACAGCCTCAGCCTGATCGATCTGCAGACCCAGCAAGTCACCGACACCCTGCCCGTCGGCGAGCGCCCGCGCGGTTTGTTGCTATCCCACGACAACAAGCTGCTGTACATCTGCGCCAGCGACTCGGACCGGGTCCAGGTGATGGACGTCGCCACGCGCAAGATCATCAAGGAACTGCCCTCGGGCAAGGACCCTGAGCAGTTCGCCCTGCACCCGAATAATCGCTGGTTGTACGTTTCCAACGAAGACGATGCGCTGGTGACGGTGATCGACACAGAAACCTCCAAAGTGCTGAGCCAGATCAGCGTCGGCGTCGAACCCGAAGGCATGGCTGTCAGCCCCGACGGCAAGTGGGCGGTGAACACCAGCGAAACCACCAACATGCTGCACTGGATCGACACCAGTACCCAGACCCTGGCCGACAGCACACTGGTGGATCAACGGCCGCGCTTCGTCGAGTTCACGCCGGATGGTTCGAAGCTCTGGGCCTCGGCGGAAATCGGCGGCACGGTGACCATTCTCGACGTCGCCACCCGCAAGACCCTCAAGACCTTGACCTTCCAGATCAAGGGCGTGCACCCGGATAAGGTTCAACCGGTGGGCATCAAGCTCAGCGCTGACGGCAAGTACGGTTTCGTCGCCCTCGGCCCGGCCAATCACGTGGCGGTGATCGATGCCAAGACTTTCGAGATTCTTGATTATCTGTTGGTCGGGCGACGGGTCTGGCAGATGTCGTTTACCCCGGATCAAAAGCAATTGCTGGCCACCAATGGCGTCAGCGGCGATGTGTCGGTGATCGATGTCGACAACCTCAAGGTCACCCAATCGATCAAGGTCGGGCGCTATCCGTGGGGCGTGGTGGTGACCCCATGAACGCACTCGAAGTCAGCGAGCTGAGTTTCGCTTATGGTGCGAAAGAGGCGTTGCGCCAGGTGAGTTTCAGCCTGGCATCCGGCCGTTTCGCTGCATTGCTGGGGCCAAACGGCGCCGGCAAATCGACGCTGATTGCCTTGCTCACTCGGCTCTACGATGTGCAGCGCGGTGACATCCGCGTCGGTGGTTGTTCACTGCGCAACGCGGCGCGTCCGGCGCTCAAGCAGTTGGGCGTGGTGTTTCAGCAAAGCACGCTGGACCTGGACCTCAGCGTCGAGCAGAACCTGCGTTATCACGCCGCGCTGCATGGGATGTCCCGACGTCAGACCGGCATCCGCGTCGACGCCGAATTGGCACGTCAGGCCTTGACCGAACGCCGTCGCGAGCGGGTCCGCGAACTCAATGGCGGCCACCGTCGCCGGGTTGAAATCGCCCGCGCCTTGCTGCATGAACCGCGCCTGCTGTTGCTCGACGAGGCCAGCGTCGGCCTCGACCCGGCCAGTCGGCTGGCGCTCAATCAACACATTCGCAGTTTGTGCCGCGAGCAAGGCATCAGCGTGCTTTGGACCACTCACTTACTCGATGAAGTACAGCCGAGCGACAACTTGTTAATCCTGCATCAGGGCCGGCTGGTCGCTAGCGGACAAGCCGACGTCCTGAGCCTGGAGCACGGTGGTGACCTGGGTTCGGCCTTCACTCGACTGACGACTTCAGGAGCCGCCCAATGAATGCCTACTGGCAATGTTTCAGCGGCATCGTGCTGCGTGAATGGCTGCGCTTTGTGTTGCAGCGCACGCGGTTTCTCAGCGCGCTGGTGCGGCCGCTGCTGTGGCTGCTGGTGTTCGCCGCCGGTTTTCGCGCTGCACTGGGGATTGCGATCATCGAGCCGTACGACACCTACATTCCGTATGAGGTTTACATCATCCCCGGGCTAGCTTGCATGATCCTGCTGTTCAACGGCATGCAAGGTTCGCTGTCGATGGTCTACGACCGGGAAATGGGCAGCATGCGCGTGCTGCTGACCAGCCCCCTGCCCCGGACTTTCCTGCTGTGCAGCAAACTGTTGGCCACCTCGCTGATCTCGCTGTTGCAGGTCTATGCCTTTCTGGCGATTGCCTGGGTGTACGGCGTGCAGCCACCGGCCATGGGGCTGTTGATCGCCTTGCCGGCGTTGCTGTTGGTGGCGTTGATGCTCAGCGCGCTGGGTTTGTTGCTGTCGAACGCGATCCGTCAGCTGGAGAACTTTGCCGGGGTGATGAATTTCGTGATCTTCCCGCTGTTTTTCCTGTCGTCGGCGCTGTATCCGCTGTGGAAAATGCGCGAGTCCAGCGAGTGGCTGTACTGGTTGTGCGCGTTGAACCCGTTCACCCATGCGGTGGAACTGGTGCGGTTTGCCTTGTATGAACGCTTCAATCCGTTGGCGCTGGCAGTTTGTCTAGGGTTGACGCTAATGTTCGCGCTGCTGGCGGTACTCACCTTCAACCCGCAACACGCCGCCCTGCGCAAATCCATCTAACTCCCCTGTTACCCTGATCGTTCCCACGCTCCGCGTGGGAATGCAGCCCGGGACGCTCCGCGTCCCCTCCAGAGCCGAACGCGGAGCGTCCGTGGAGGCATTCCCACGCAGAGCGTGGGAACGATCAATCAGCGATCAACGGTTGAAAATTACTACTTTAGTACTGGTTTTCCTGTCTATCGTCGCATTCCAATCGCACCGAGACTGGCATGTAATAGGTTCATAACTATAAGGATTGAACCCCATGCCGCGTGCCCGACGTCGTCTGCTGCGCCCTTCTCTCGCTGCGCTATCGCTGAGCCTGTTGCTGGGCGTCGCGCAGGCCGAAACACCGCTGTTTTCCGCCGACGGCTATCGCATCGGTCTGTACCGCAGCCCGACCCCGAGTCAAGTCCAGGGCGCCGGCATCATCGATACCGCCGCCCTGCAAACCCTACTGACCCAGACACCGCGTCCGGTGCTGATCGACGTCTACCGCCGCCAATGGCTGCAAGGACGTTTCATCGAGGACCAGCCCCACGAAAACCTCCCCGGCAGCCATTGGCTGGCCAATACCGGCGACGGTGACCTGACGCCCGACTGGCAGGACTATTTTGCGCGTAAGCTGAACACATTGACCGCAGGTGATCTCGCGCAACCGCTGGTCTTCTACTGCCGCTCCGATTGCTGGCTGAGCTGGAACGCCGTGAAGCGCGCCGCCGCCATGGGCTATAAGACTCTGTATTGGTATCGCGACGGCCTGGACGCCTGGCAGGCAGCCAACCTGCCCGTATCACCCGCCCAGCCGGAACCCTTTCCCTGACCGTTACGCGTGCGTGTTGTTGCCACACCCTAATCAAAATAATGAGGTGAAAGGCTATGTACAAAATTCTGATTGCCGACGATCACCCGCTGTTTCGCGAAGCCATTCATAACGTCATCAGCGACGGTTTCCCCGGCAGCGAAGTGATGGAAACCGCCGACCTGGACAGCGCCCTGGTGCTGACGCAGGAACATGACGACCTGGACCTGATCCTGCTCGACCTGAACATGCCCGGCATGCACGGCCTCAATGGCCTGATCAACCTGCGCAACGAGGCGCCGACCATTCCGGTGGTGATCGTCTCGGCCGAACAGGACAAACAAGTCGTGCTGCAAGCCATCACTTACGGCGCGGTGGGTTTCATCACCAAATCCTCGCCACGGGTGCAGATGACCGAGGCCATCCAGCAGATCCTCAACGGCAATGTCTACTTGCCGCCGGACATCATCCGCACACAAAAATGCGGTACAAGGCGCATGAACGATGCCCCGAGCTTTCCACCTGAACTGCTCCAGGCCTTGACCCGCAAGCAGTTGCTGGTGCTCGAACGCATGACCAAGGGCGAGTCGAACAAACAGATCGCCTACACCCTGGAAATCGCCGAAACCACAGTCAAGGCCCACGTCTCGGCGATCCTGCGCAAACTCAATGTGCACAATCGGGTGCAGGCCATTTTGAGTGCCGGGGATATTGATTTCGGGTCTTATTTACGGCGCTGAAACACGTTTACTGTGCTGAGTGGCATGCCCTAATGCCGATCAGTTAAGGGGATTTTACGGCGACACACTCCCTGTAGCAGCTGGCGAAGCCTGCGTTCGGCTGCGGAGCAGCCGTGAATTCAGACAATGCGGTGCTTCAGGAAGAACGCGCCTTCAGGGTTTACGACTGCTGCGCAGCCGAACGCAGGCTTCGCCAGCTGCTACAGGTTCAGTCCGATTCAAGTTATCGGGATAGGCCTAGGAGATGACTCATCGCTGTCTTGAGCTTCATCGGCCGCACCGGTTTGTGCATCAGGGTGTGGCCCAGTTCGCGGATTTGCTGCTTGAGTTCGTTGCTGTAGTTGGCGGTGATCATCATCGCCGGAATCGCCGAGCCGCGTCGGGCGTTGATACGGGCCACGGCATCGACGCCGTTCTGATCGTCGTCCAGGTGATAGTCGGCAATCAGCAAATCGGCTTCTTCGTGATAGTTGTCCACTTGCCGCGCCAGATCCTCCTCGGACAGCGCCGTGACCACCAGACACCCCCACCCTTCGAGCAACGTGCGCATCCCGGCGCAAATAGCCGCGTCGTTATCCAGCACCCACACCCGCGCCCCACGCAGACGTTCAAGCATCGGCTCACTCACCTGCTGGCTTGGCAGCGCCTTGGGTGCGGTGGCGCTGAGCGGCACTTCGACCGAGAACATCGAGCCCTTGCCCGGCCACGAACGCACATGAATGCGGTGACCAAGAATCCCGGCAATCTTTTCCACGATCGCGAGACCCAGACCTAACCCGCGATCCTGATCTGGTCGCTGTACATCACCGCGTTTGAATTCCTGAAAAATCTCCTCGAGGCGGTTTTCGGCGATACCCATGCCGCTGTCCCAGACCTCGATCGACAGGCGCTGGTGATGACGCCGGCAACCGAGCACCACACGACCGCTGTAGGTGTAGCGAATGGCGTTGCTCAACAGATTTCGAAGAATCCGCGCCAGCAACTGAATGTCGCTGCGCACCAGCGCGGAACAGGGAATGAAATGCAGCTCCAGGCCTTCGCTGCGAGCCACCTGGGTGTACTCGGCCGCAAGGTTCTCCAGCAGTTCACTCAGGGCAAACGGCGCAATGTCGGCCTTGATCACCCCGGCATCCAGCTTGGAAATGTCCACCAGCGTACCCAGCAGGTTCTCCACATCCTCGAGGGAATTGCTGACATTACGCACCAAAATCGCATTGGCCACCGGCTCCCGCCGTTCGAGTAACGCGCTGGTAAACAGCCGCGCGGCATTGAGTGGTTGCAGCAGGTCATGACTGACGGCGGCGAGAAACTTGGTCTTCGACAGGTTGGCCTGTTCGGCTTCGAGTTTGGCTTCACGCAGGCGAGATTCCGCTCGCCGACGCTCGTCGATTTCACGCAGCAATTGGTCGTTGAGCGTGGTCAGTTCCGCCGTCCGTTCGCGCACCCGCAACTCAAGATTCTGATAGGCCTGGTGCAGCGCCTCGGCGGTGCGGCGGCGTTCGGTGATGTCGCGGATCAACACGAAAATCCCCACCACTTCCCCGGTGGCCAAGCGATTGGGTACGTAGGAGCGCAGCATGTAGCGCTCCTGATTGTTGATGTTGGTTTCGGCGAACTCGAACGTCACGCTCTCACCGGCCAAGGCCCGGGCCACGTAGGCTTCCAGGCGCTGGTAATGCTGCTCACTGTGGACTTCGCGCAGGCTCTGCCCAAGCATCACGCCCCGAGGCCAGCAGTACCATTCTTCATACACCTTGTTGGTGAACTCGTAGACCAGGTCAGCATTCAGGTAGGCAATCAGCGCCGGCACATGGTCAGTGATCAGGCGAATCCAGCGCTCGCTTTCGCTCAGCGCTTCGGCGTGTTGGTAGCGTTCGGTGATGTCGGTGAAGGTGTTGACGAAACCACCGGTGGGCAACGGATGGGTGCGGATTTCCAGCACCCGGCCATCGTAGAGGCGCTGCTCGCATTCCTGCACCGGCCGCCCGTTTGCATCGCGACTGGCCGGCGTCAGCAGGTTCAACTCGCTGTCGCCGATCACTTCGGCAAACAGACGATGAGCCGCCACCGGCGCCAGGCCGCTCAGTTCGAGGAAACGCCGGTTCCACAACTCCAGAATGCCCTCGGCATTGACCATGGCCACGCCTTGGGACAGGTTGTCGACCGCCCGTTGCAACAAATGGGATTTCTGCGCCACCGCCTGCTCGCGGCGCACGGTTTCGCTGAGTTTGACGTCGGTAATGTCGGTGAACAGGATCACCCGCCCGCCTTCCTGAGTCGGCCTTTCGCTGACTTGCAACCAGCGGCCGTTCTGCAGGCGATAGAACAGATTTTCGTCGGCATGCCCGCGCGGCTCTTCAGTGAACAGCCCGGTGGCGGACATCAGCCGCTTGACCTCGGCCAGGCGCATACCGGCGTTGATTCGCACCCGGCTGTTGCCCCAGAAAGCCTTGAAGCGGCTGTTGAACAACACGATCCGCTGGTCTGCATCGAACAGCACAAAGGCGTCGGAAATGCTCTCGATGGCATCGATCAAGTGTTGATGCGCAGTTTCTGCGCGCAGGCGTGCTTCGCTGAGCAAATGATTGCCCGATTTGAGTTCAGCCATGGCCTGGTTCAACGCGTCGGTTCGCTCACGCACCTGCTCGGCCAGCACCACCGAATGCTGGAACGCCGCGTAGGGGTCATTGCCGCGGGTGATGCCGGACTCGATCCGCTCGATCAGCGCGCCATTGATGCGCTGCAGTTTGTGGTTGTCGCGCTGCAGGCTGGCGATCTGTGCCTGAAGCTCAACGGTGTCCAGGGGACCGGCCTCGGGCAATGGCAACCCCGGTGAAGGTCTGGTTGATGTGCATGCCATTGAACTGTTCTCCGTAGGTGTTGAAACCCATCACCCGTTGGTCACGCAAAAACGTTCCGATCTGCTCCAGACTGCCGCCGTCTTCCAGTTCCAGACGCCTGAGAAAGCAGTCGCAGCCGATGGTCAGCAACAGATCGCCGAGGCGCTCCTGCAACCCATCGAACAGCGTTTGCAGATTCGGCAGCATCGGGCCTGGCGTCATGACCGTGAGGACGATGCCGTTTTCCACCGCGCAGTAGAAACTCAGGCTCAGGTCCGGGTGAACCTGCTGGATCGCCCGCACGTAATACTGATCGTTGATCCGCACGGCCAAAGGGTGCGCGGCGAAGATCCGATGATCGAGCTCCGCCACCGGCACGCCGATGTGCCGGGCGTATTCCTCGGCGGCAGGTTCGGCGTTGAGCTCAAAGACCCGACGCGAAGCGCTGTCGGCGCCGGTGACCACCAGTTTTTCCGCCCTCGGCAAGATGTGATGAGTGGTGAACACCTCGAAATCCAGCCAGGTATTGACCAACACCACCACCGCTGCGCCGCTGTGGAACTCGCCATTAAAATAGACGTGGGTGTGGGTCAGGTAATTGTCGTCGCCGGCCGAACCGCCGAAATGCGGAATGTCGCCCAACGCCGCACTCAGGGCTGCGAGGACCATTTCTTCACGACTGGACAACCCATCGAGCAGGGTCAACGCAAAGCTGTTGCCCTTGATCGGCGCCAAGGTGTTGCTGCGACAGCCACCGACCAGTCGCTCGACCATTTGCTGGGCGTCGATCAGGCTGAAACGCTCCATCTCGGAGATCAGTTCGGCGTCGATGGAGAAATGCCGATGGTCGAAGCCCACCGCCGTCACGCAGTTGCGACCGTAGCCCAAGGGCGTGATTTCCCCGGCGCTGGTGCAACCCACCAGGCGAATGCCGCCGAAGCTTTGTTGCAAGGCCTGGCCCAGCGCCTGCAAGTCGTACTCGGCGGAACAGAAGAACAGCACGAAGCCCAAGTGCGGGTGCAACAGTTGTCGCGCCAGCTCCTGGGCCACCTGTTGGGCATCGGTGGCCTGGGACATTGCACTGACCACACCTTCATCACTCTGGACCTGCTGCATCGTCGCCTCCCGCAGGTGCGCATATATGAAGCCCGAGTGTACGAAGCCTGCGAGCTGCAACGTATGCTACTTGGGTAGCGGGTAGCCGCTTCGATGGGATGAGAGTGGTGGCGAATCTCGCCGCGATGCGCGCAGCCAGACTCGCCACCCAAGAGTTACCAGGTCAGTACCGCCCCCACCGCAAAGGTGTCGGTGTCTTCGTTCTGGTCGCTGGTGTCGTGGCCGTTGATTGCGAACTGGTTGTACTCGGCCACCAGCTTGAGGTTGTCGTTGACGTCATGAAACAGCGCCACACCGCGCGTCTCGTAGTCCGCGCCGCTGCCGACCACGCCGTTGCCCTCGTCGTTGGTCTTGCCGTAAGACAAGGCCAGGCGGTTCTTGCCGAGTTTGTAGGAGCCCTGCAGCAGGTAACCGTCACTGTCGACGTTGCGCAGGGTCGGTTCACCGGCATTGTTGGTGAAGAACGGGTTGATACCCTTGGCCTGGAAGCCGGAGCCGGTAAGAGACAGCCCACCCATCTTCGCCTGCACGCCATAACCGACGCCTTTGGAGGTGACGGACTGCACAGTGGAATCGGTATTGTCCGAAGTCTGGTAGCTGCCGTTGACCCAGCTGTAGATCTTCGCCCCGGCCACGTCGAACTGATAGGTGATCTCGCTCTCGGTGCGCGGATTCTCCTGATACGCCTTGCCCAATGGACTGCTGTCGTTGGTGTCCACCGGGTCCATGATCCCCACCGCCACCCGCAAGCCCTCCATCACTGGCGTGCGATAGGTAATCTGGGACGTAGGGAACGGGTACGGATAACCCGTGCCGATGTTGCCGAACGACACCCCGCCACCGTCCACCAGGCCCAGGGAATCGCTGACCTGGCCGTAACCGGCGAGCATTTCATCCAGCAGGATGTTGGAACGGGCGAACAGGCCGAAGTCCTTGCCGATCAGCACTTCGCCCCACTCAGGGTTGGCCACCGTGCCGTAGAACTGCCGCACGTCGATGGCGGTGTCGGTGCCGTTGGTTTCGCTGTCGTTGATGGTCACCCAGAAGGAGGACCGGGCGCCGAGCTTGAGGTCATCGACCTGCTTGCTCATGTTGAAGCCCAGGTAGTTGGGCAGAAAACCCATTTTGACCCGCGCCTGTTTCCGGTCGAACTGGTCGCCGGCACGGTCCACATCGCTGTTCACATAGAAGGCGTTGATGTAGCCGTCGGTGGAAAACGTGGTCTGGTCCTTGTCGTACAGCACGATCTCGGCTTCGGCCATCGAGCTCAAACCGAGGGTCGACAGGCTGGCGATGAAGGCAGGCAAGAAACGATGCTTGATGTTCTTATTGTTGTGCATGACGCGCTCCGCAGCGGGGGACTGGATGTCGGAGGCGATTATCGAAAGCTGACCGGCGGCGTCATACGCTGCCTTGGAGGCGGATTTAGAGTGCTTTGGAGTGGCAAGTGATGCGCGACAAGTTCGGTGTAAGACCGTCCGTCGACGAGGCCCGAAACTTAAGGTGTACGCCTGTGGAACGGACTGGCGTCCACAGGAACCGGTACTTGCTAGACGCCCGCTCTAAACAGCATGTAAGCGGCGACCACGACACAGATGCTGGCGAACCCGATCTGCAATCCCCGGGCCGGTACTCGCGCGCAAAGTCTTCGGCCAATGATCATGCCGACGATGCTCGCAACGATAAACGCCACGCCCAAACCGTCGATTCGCACCCCGGCCTGAAACGCGCCGATCACGCCAATGGCGGAAATCAGGCTGATGACCATCAAGGAAGTGGCGACGATTCCGCGCATCTGCACATCGGTCAGCTGCTTGAACGCCGGGACGATCAGGAAGCCGCCGCCCACCCCGAGCAGCCCGGAGACCACACCGGTCACTGCGCCCAGTGACGCAAGAGTCGCGGTGCACTTGGCGGTCCAGGAAAAGCGCCCGGTCTGCTGATCGAGCATGCAGTTCTTCTGGCCCCAGTTGGCGTGGCCGTGGTCGTTTGGTCCCTCTTCCTGGCGCTCACGGCGCAGCATCCGCCAGGCCACCATGACCATCAGCAGGCTGAACAGGATCATCAGGATTTTTTCCGGTAACTGATGGGCGAAGTAGATGCCGACCGGCGAAAAAACCGCCCCCAGCAGAGCGATCAGCAACGCTGCGCGGTAGCGCACCAGGCCATGGCGCAACCCGTCAATGGCGCCGACAGCCGCCGCACTGCCCACCGCGAACAGTGCGACCGGCGCAGCCTGGGTCATGGTCAAACCCAGCCCCAATACCAGCGCCGGCACCGCAAGAATCCCGCCACCGGCTCCGGTCAAACCGAGTACCAACCCCATCACCACGCCAAAGAAACTTGCCAGCAACATAAAACTCTCGTGATCTGCAAAAAAAGCCGGGAGCGCCCGGTATCGATGACTGACAGGATAGAGCGCGCACAGCTTTTTTCATTAATTGAATTGATGCGGGCTGGTCAGCGCAGGGAAAATGAAACTACCCTCAAGGCTTGTCCAGAAAGAAACGGCCACCATGCCCGCCTTGATTGAAGCGTTTTTAGACCCTGCCTCGTCGACCTTCAGCTACGTGATCTACGAGCACGATGGCGGGCACTGCGCCATCGTCGACCCGGTGCTCGACTACGACCCCGCCGCCGGACGAACCGCCACCGTCCAGGCCGACAAGATCATCGCCTTCGTTCGCCAACATCAGTTGCAGGTGCAATGGCTGCTGGAAACCCACGCCCATGCCGATCACCTGTCCGCCGCGCCTTATCTGCGTCGGGAATTGGGCGGCAAGATTGCTATCGGCGAATCCATCAGCAAGGTTCAGGGCGTATTCAAGACCCTGTTCAACCTTGAGCCGGAATTTCGCAGTGACGGTTCGCAGTTCGACCATCTGTTCGCGCCGGACGAATCGTTCCGCATCGGCAACCTCAAGGCCACGGCGCTGCATGTGCCCGGCCACACGCCAGCGGACATGGCCTATCTGATCGACAGCGATGTGATTCTGGTGGGCGATACGCTGTTCATGCCGGACGTGGGCACAGCGCGCTGCGACTTTCCCGGTGGCAATGCAAACCAGATGTTCGCCTCGATCCACAAACTGCTGGCCTTCCCTGCCGGCGTGAAACTTTATGTCTGCCACGATTACCCGCCCGCAGACCGCGAACCTCAGTGCATGAGCACGGTGGGCGAGCAGCGCAAAAGCAACATTCACATTCATGACGGTATCGACGAAGCCGCGTTCGTCGCCATGCGCACCCAGCGCGATGCGGGGCTGGGCATGCCGACGCTTTTGCTGCCGGCGATTCAGGTGAATGTGCGAGCGGGGAATTTGCCGCCGGCCGAGGGCAATGGCGTGACCTATCTGAAAATCCCGATCAACAGACTCTGAGTTTCCCCTCGTAGCAGCTGTCGAGCACCGCGAGGCTGCGTCCGCGGTCTGTCAGAAAGAACGCGTTTACAGGTTCTACGACTGCTACGCAGCCGAACGCTGCCTCGCGGTGCTCGACAGCTGCTACAGAGGCTTTGTGTTTAGTTGTTGAGGGTCAAGCCGTTAGCCGGCAATGGCAGCGCGGTTTTATAGCGCACCTGCTTGAGCGCAAAGCTCGAGCGGATATTTGCGACGCCGGGCACCTTGGTCAAAAAGTCCATCATGAAGCGCTCCAGCGACTGAATGGTCGGCACCAGTACGCGGATGAGGTAATCCGGGTCGCCGGCCATCAAATAGCACTCCATCACTTCCGGGCGATCCGAGATCGCTTCTTCGAAATGCTGTAACGCCTCCTCCACCTGTTTTTCCAGGCTGACGTGAATGAACACGTTCACATGCAGCCCCAGCAGCTCGGCATCCAGCAGGGTCACCTGCTCTCGAATCAGGCCCAATTCTTCCATCGCCTTGACCCGGTTGAAGCACGGCGTCGGCGACAGGTTGACCGAGCGTGCGAGGTCGGCGTTGGTGATGCGCGCGTTCTCCTGAAGGCTGTTCAAAATGCCGATATCGGTACGGTCCAGTTTGCGCATGAGACAAAACCACCTGTTTTTTATGTTTATGCAGATTTTTTATCCTCAAATGATCGCCAACGCAACGAAACAGAGAGAAATATTCTTCTTGGCCCGGCCTATGATTGTTGTAGGACAAGATTTCTTTCATCGAAGAATGACGGTCAGCTCACTACAAGAAATTCACAAGATCGAGCGTAGAAGCCATGAACCAAGCGTACGAACCGCTGCAACTGCACGTTCCCGAACCATCGGGCCGTCCTGGCTGCAAAACCGACTTCTCCTACCTGCGTCTGACCGACGCCGGCACGGTGCGCAAACCCCCAATCGACGTTGAACCGGCCGACACCGCTGATCTGGCCAAGGGCCTGATTCGCGTGCTCGATGACGAGGGCAATGCCCTCGGTCCATGGGCTGAAGGCGTACCGGCCGAGATCCTGCGTAAAGGCATGCGCGCCATGCTCAAGACGCGGATCTATGACAACCGCATGGTGGTCGCCCAGCGCCAGAAAAAAATGTCGTTCTACATGCAGAGCCTTGGCGAAGAAGCCATCGGCAGCGGCCAGGCCCTGGCACTGAACGTCGATGACATGTGCTTCCCGACGTACCGCCAGCAAAGCATTCTGATGGCGCGAGACGTGCCGCTGGTGGACCTGATCTGCCAACTGCTGTCCAACGAGCGCGATCCGCTCAAGGGCCGTCAGCTGCCGATCATGTATTCGGTCAAGGACTATGGCTTCTTCACCATTTCCGGCAACCTCGCCACCCAATTCGTACAAGGCGTGGGCTGGGGCATGGCCTCGGCGATCAAGGGCGACACCAAAATCGCCTCGGCCTGGATCGGCGACGGCGCTACCGCTGAATCCGACTTCCACACCGCCCTCACCTTCGCCCACGTTTACCGTGCGCCAGTGATCCTCAACGTGGTCAACAACCAGTGGGCGATCTCCACGTTCCAGGCGATTGCCGGTGGTGAAGCCACTACGTTTGCCGGTCGTGGCGTCGGTTGCGGCATTGCCTCCCTTCGGGTCGATGGCAACGATTTCGTCGCGGTCTACGCTGCCTCTGCCTGGGCCGCCGAACGTGCGCGCCGCAACCTCGGTCCGACCATGATCGAATGGGTCACCTACCGCGCCGGTCCGCACTCGACTTCTGATGATCCGTCCAAATACCGTCCTGCCGACGACTGGAGCTACTTCCCGTTGGGCGACCCGATTGCGCGCCTGAAGCAGCACCTGGTGAAAATCGGTCAGTGGTCCGAAGAGGAACACGTCGCCGTCAGCGCCGAACTGGAAGCCGAAGTCATCGCCGCGCAAAAAGAAGCCGAACAGTACGGGACCCTCGCCGGCGGCCAGATTCCGAGCGCCGCGACCATGTTCGAAGACGTCTACAAAGAGATGCCGGAGCACTTGAAGCGCCAGCGTCAAGAGTTGGGGATCTGACATGAACGATCACAACAACAAAATCGAGTTGGAAACCGCCATGACCACGACCACCATGACCATGATCCAGGCCCTGCGCTCGGCCATGGATGTGATGCTTGAGCGTGACGACAACGTCGTGGTGTTCGGCCAGGACGTCGGCTACTTCGGCGGCGTGTTCCGTTGCACCGAAGGCCTGCAGACCAAATACGGCACTTCCCGGGTATTCGATGCGCCGATCTCCGAAAGCGGCATCGTCGGCGTCGCCGTCGGCATGGGCGCCTACGGTCTGCGGCCAGTGGCCGAGATTCAGTTCGCCGATTATGTTTACCCGGCGTCGGACCAGATCATTTCCGAAGCCGCCCGCCTGCGTTATCGCTCGGCCGGCGAGTTCACCGCACCGATGACCCTGCGCATGCCTTGCGGCGGCGGCATCTACGGCGGCCAGACTCACAGCCAGAGCATCGAGGCGATGTTCACCCAAGTCTGCGGCTTGCGCACGGTCATGCCGTCCAACCCTTACGACGCCAAAGGCTTGTTGATCGCCTCCATCGAAAACGATGACCCGGTGATCTTCCTCGAGCCAAAACGCCTGTACAACGGCCCGTTCGACGGTCACCACGACCGTCCGGTAACGCCGTGGTCGAAACACCCGGCCGCCCAAGTGCCGGACGGTTATTACACCGTGCCGCTGGACGTTGCCGCTATCGCGCGTCCGGGCAAGGACGTGACCATTCTGACCTACGGCACCACCGTTTACGTGTCGCAAGTGGCGGCTGAAGAAACCGGCATCGACGCTGAAGTCATCGACCTGCGCAGCCTGTGGCCGCTGGACCTGGACACCATCGTCAAGTCGGTGAAGAAAACCGGTCGTTGCGTGATCGTTCACGAAGCGACCCGCACCTGCGGTTTCGGCGCCGAACTGGTCGCCCTGGTGCAAGAGCACTGCTTCCACTACCTGGAAGCGCCTATCGAACGCGTCACCGGTTGGGACACTCCCTACCCGCACGCACAAGAGTGGGCGTATTTCCCTGGTCCGTCCCGAGTGGGCGCGGCTTTGCATCGGGTTATGGAGGTCTGAATGGGCACGCACGTTATTAAAATGCCGGACATTGGTGAAGGCATTGCAGAAGTTGAATTGTCGGTTTGGCACGTCAAAGTCGGCGACATGGTCGTCGAAGATCAGGTACTCGCCGATGTCATGACTGACAAGGCGATGGTCGATATCCCTTCGCCGGTGAACGGCAAGGTGATTGCGCTGGGCGGTGTGCCTGGCGAAGTCATGGCGGTTGGCAGCATCCTGATCAGCATTGAAGTCGAAGGCGCGGGCAACGTTAAAGAGTCGGCTCAGCCTGCACCTGTTAAAGAAGCGCCCGTTGCGGCGCCGAAAGTTGCAGCCGTAGTTGAAAGCAAACCGGTCGCCGCTGCAGCGCCGCGAGCTGCCGTATGCCAAGGTCCGATGGTTGCTCGCGAAGCTGATGAGCGTCCGCTGGCCTCACCGGCTGTACGCAAACATGCGCTGGACCTCGGTATCCAGTTGCGTCTGGTACGTGGCACCGGCCCTGCCGGTCGGGTGCTGCACGAAGACCTCGACGCCTATCTGGCCCAGGGTCAGCAGCCGCAATCCACCGCTGCCGCCGCTTACGCCCAGCGTAACGACGAAGAGCAAATCCCGGTCATCGGCATGCGCCGCAAGATTGCCCAGCGCATGCAGGACGCCACTCAGCGCGCCGCTCACTTCAGCTACGTCGAAGAAATCGACGTCACCGCCGTGGAAGAACTGCGCGCTCATCTGAACGAAAAACACGGCGCGACCCGCGGCAAGCTGACCTTGCTACCGTTCCTGGTCCGCGCATTGGTCGTCGCCCTGCGCGACTTCCCGCAGATCAACGCCCGTTACGACGACGAAGCCCAGGTCATCACCCGCCTCGGCGCGGTGCATGTCGGCGTCGCCACGCAAGCCGACATCGGTTTGATGGTGCCAGTGGTCCGTCACGCCGAAACCCGCAGCTTGTGGGACAGCGCCGCTGAGATCTCCCGTCTGGCCACCGCCGCGCGCACTGGCAAGGCCAGCCGCGATGAATTGTCCGGTTCGACCATCACCCTGACCAGCCTCGGCGCCTTGGGCGGTATCGTCAGCACCCCGGTGCTGAACCTGCCGGAAGTAGCGATCGTGGGCGTCAACAAAATCGTCGAACGCCCGATGGTCGTCAAAGGCCAGATCGTGATTCGCAAGATGATGAACCTCTCCAGCTCCTTCGATCACCGCGTGGTCGACGGCATGGACGCGGCGCAATTCATCCAGGCCGTTCGTGGCCTGCTCGAACAACCCGCCACCCTGTTCGTGGACTGATTTTAGAGGAGCACGCATGCAAACTTTGAACACCACACTGCTGATCATCGGCGGCGGCCCTGGCGGCTATGTAACGGCGATTCGTGCCGGCCAGCTGGGCATCTCGACCATTCTGGTGGAAGGCGAATCGTTGGGCGGTACTTGCCTGAACATCGGATGCATTCCGTCCAAGGCGTTGATCCACGTCGCCGAACAGTTTCACCAGACGCAGCACCACAGCCAGCACTCGGCGCTGGGCATCAGTGTTTCGGCGCCGACGCTCGATATCAGCAAGAGTGTCGAGTGGAAGGACGGCATCGTCGATCGCTTGACCACCGGCGTTTCGGCACTGCTGAAAAAGAATAAAATCCAGATTATTCAAGGATTTGCGAAAGTCATTGATGGTAAAACCGTAGAAGTTGGCGACACGCGCATTCAGTGCGAGCACCTGGTGCTGGCCACCGGTTCGAAAAGCGTGAACCTGCCGATGCTGCCGATTGGCGGCCCGATCATCTCCTCCACCGAAGCTCTGGCGCCAACGTCCGTGCCGAAACGGCTGATCGTGGTCGGTGGCGGTTACATCGGTCTGGAGCTGGGGATTGCCTATCGCAAGCTCGGCGCCGAGGTCAGCGTGGTCGAGGCTCAGGATCGCATCCTGCCGGCTTACGACGCCGAACTGACACAGCCTGTGCATGACGAACTGAAAAAACTTGGTATGAAGCTTTACTTGAAGCACAGCGTCCAAGGCTTTGATTCTGTTAGCAATACACTGCAAGTGCTTGACCCGAATGGCGACACCCTGAACCTGGAAACCGATCAGGTGCTGGTGGCCGTCGGCCGCAAACCGAACACTCAAGGTTGGAACCTCGAAGGTTTGAACCTGGACATGAACGGCTCGGCGATCAAGATCGACAACCGCTGCCAGACCAGCATGCGCAACGTGTATGCCATCGGCGACGTGAGCGGCGAACCGATGCTGGCCCACCGGGCCATGGCTCAGGGCGAGATGGTTGCCGAGCTGATCAGCGGTAAATCCCGTGAGTTCAACCCCACCGCCATCGCCGCCGTGTGCTTTACCGACCCGGAACTGGTGGTGGTCGGCAAGACCCCGGACGACGTCAAGGCGGCTGGTCTGGACTGCATCGTTTCCAGCTTCCCGTTTGCGGCCAATGGCCGGGCAATGACTTTGGAATCGAAAAGCGGCTTCGTGCGGGTCGTGGCGCGGCGTGACAATCATGTGATTGTCGGCTGGCAAGCAGTCGGTGTGGGCGCGTCGGAATTATCGACCGCGTTCGGTCAGAGCCTGGAAATGGGCGCCCGACTGGAAGACATCGCTGGCACCATCCACGCGCATCCGACCTTGGGCGAAGCTGTGCAGGAAGCGGCGTTGCGAGCTTTGGGTCATGCTCTGCACCTCTAAAACCGGACATATAACCCTGTAGCAGCTGACGAGCACCGCGAGGCAGCGTCCGGCGACGAAGTCGTCGTAATCCGGTTAACGCGGTCAGTCTGAAAGACCGCGATGGCAGGTTTTGCGACGGCTTCGCCGCCGGACGCAGCCTCGCGGTGCTCGACAGCTGCTACATCGGGTGCATCGATGGTCGCAGAGATTGAATTCCGGCTGCGAAATGGGCCCGGAATGAAGTATTGTTGTCCCCATCCAGAAAAACGTCAGAAGCCTTGAACCGTTTCGGCGGTTGTTAAGTGATAGAGGGTGTCATGGGTAACGAAAGCATCAATTGGGACAAGTTGGGTTTTGACTACATCAAGACAGACAAGCGCTATCTGTCGCACTGGCGTAATGGCGAGTGGGACAAAGGCACCCTGACCGAAGACAATGTGCTGCACATCAGCGAAGGCTCTACTGCCCTTCACTATGGCCAGCAATGCTTCGAGGGCCTGAAGGCCTATCGTTGCAAGGACGGTTCGATCAACCTGTTCCGCCCGGATCAGAACGCCGCACGCATGCAACGCAGCTGCGCGCGCCTGCTGATGCCACAGGTGTCCACCGAGCAGTTCGTCGAAGCCTGCAAGGAAGTGGTCCGCGCCAACGAGCGTTTCATCCCGCCTTACGGCACCGGCGGCGCGCTGTACCTGCGTCCGTTCGTGATCGGCGTGGGTGACAACATCGGCGTGCGTACCGCCCCCGAGTTCATCTTCTCGATCTTCGCCATTCCGGTCGGTGCCTACTTCAAGGGCGGCCTGACCCCGCACAACTTCCTGATCTCCAGCTACGACCGCGCCGCCCCACAAGGCACCGGTGCAGCCAAGGTCGGTGGTAACTACGCGGCCAGCCTGATGCCAGGTTCCCAGGCCAAGAAAGCCCACTTCGCCGACTGCATCTACCTGGACCCGATGACCCACACGAAAATCGAAGAAGTCGGCTCGGCCAACTTCTTCGGGATCACCCACGACAACAAGTTCGTGACCCCGAACTCGCCGTCGGTCCTGCCGGGCATCACCCGTCTGTCGTTGATCGAGCTGGCAAAATCGCGTCTGGGCCTGGAAGTGGTTGAAGGTGACGTGTTCATCGACAAGCTGTCCGACTTCAAGGAAGCCGGTGCTTGCGGTACTGCTGCGGTGATCACCCCGATCGGTGGGATCAGCTACAACGACAAACTGCACGTGTTCCACAGCGAAACCGAAGTCGGCCCGGTCACCCAGAAGCTCTACAAAGAGCTGACGGGCGTACAGACCGGCGACATCGAAGCGCCAGCGGGCTGGATCGTCAAGGTTTGATTTGACGGGGCCTGATCCCAAGCGGCACATAACCCGTCCATCGCTTTGGCGATGGGTGGGTTTTTTATTGCAAAAAGAATGGCTATCCAGGGGCCGTACCCATTCCATAGTTCACTTGTTAAACTAGCCCATTTTTCAGAGCCGTAAGGCTAGGGGCTGCGCCGTGAATTTAGAAACTTTGACGATGCATTGGAAATCGGAAGTTTCAAACAAGAAAAAACCGGGAAGTCACATCGGCCTGATAACCAACATTCTTAAACGAACCAGAAAGAACAACACGCTTAGATACTTGTTTTTATTTAGACTTGCGCAGTATTTAAATGCTCGAAAAGGTTTGTTCCGCGTTTATGCGAAACGATTGGAAAGGAAGATCAATCTAAAGTACGGGGTTGAAATAAGTATTGATGCCAAAATAGGGCCCGGCTTTCGTATCGGCCATTTGCCTGGGATCGTCATCACTGGCTATGTTCAGATCGGCCGAAATTTCTTTATCCGTCAAAATACCACCATTGGCATAAAAACCATGGGGTTACCTGAATATGACCTCAAGATCGGCGATAACGTAAGTGTTGGAGCAAATAGTTGCATCATCGCGGACACCCTCTCAATTGGTGATAACGTTACTATCGGGGCCATGTCCTTCGTCAATAAAAACATTCCTGAAGGCGCTACTTTTTATAACGCCCGCCCATCCTGAGCAATGCGGGCAAACAACCACTCCACAAACACCCGTGTCTGCACCGTCACGTCCGGCGCGACACCGTAGTAATAACGCGGCAACGGCATCCGCAATTCGGGCAACGGGCAAATCAGGCGACCGCTCGAGAGGTGGGTGCCCAGCAAAGAGGTCGGGCACAAGGCAATGCCCTGTCCATCCACGGCGGCCTCAAGCACCAGGTGCATGTGATCAAACTGCCGGGTGACCTGAGTGGCTGACTGGGATTGGCCAAAATGCAGGGCCCAGTTGTGCCAATCTTCGCGACGCGCCTTGGCAGTCAGTAACGTGTGCCGGCTCAGGGACGCGAGGTCTTCAAGGGCCAGGCGCTGGATTAGCGAAGGTGCCGCGACCAGCAACAGTTCGTCTTCGAAGAGGGCTCGCGCCTCAATCGCCGGCGCCCAGTCGTCACGACCACGGCGAATGACGATGTCGAACCCGTCGCGCGCATGATCGGGTGCCTGGGTTTGGGTAATCACTTGCGGTTTGATGTCCGGGTGCTGCGCAATGAAATCCTCCAGCCTGGGCGCTAGCCAAAGCATCGCAAAGGATGGACGGACATTGATCTTCACGGTCGGCAGCGAGGCATGTTGCTTGAGCGCAGCGGCGGCGTTGGCGATCTGCGCCAGCCCGGCACTGACCTGCTCATAAAAACGCTGACCGGCCGGCGTCAGCACCGATTGACGGACACGCCGCTCGAACAGCAGCACGCCCAGGTGTTCCTCAAGCAATTTGATATGCCGGCTGACGGCACTGTGACTGACATGCAGCTCTTCGGCCGCCAGGCTGAAACTTTGATGGCGAGCAGCAACGGCGAAGGCGCGAACAGCATTAAGCGGCGGTAGTGGATTTGTCATGCGTCTAATTTAGTCACATATGCAGCGCAATTAAAACGTTTGTCACGCCCACGTCGCCACGCCAATCTGCCCGCACGCAGCCTGCGCCACCTGACGGAGCAAGACATGAACAGCTACGGACTCTTTCTACTGTTTGCCACCCTGACCATTTTGAGTCCAGGGCCTGGCGTGGTCCTGACCCTGTCCAACGCGGTGCGCCACGGCTGGACGGGGGCAGTGCCAGGCATTCTGGGGATCGCGTCGGGTGCGTTTATCGTCGCCGCCATCAGCGCCACCAGTGTCGGCCTGATCCTCAGCACCTCCGCGCACGCCTTCACCGCATTGAAATATGCTGGGGCTGCCTATTTGTTGTACCTGGGTTACAAAAGCTGGCGTTCGGATCGTTTCAGCTCGTTGCTTGAAACGCGCCCCTCAAGCCCGGGCTACCGCTTCCTTGAAGCGGCTTCGATCCAGTTTTTGAACCCCAAGGCTGTGTTTTTCTTTCTGGCGGTGTTCCCGCAATTCATCGACACCTCGGCGCACTTCTCCACCCAGTTCTTCAAATTGGTGGCCTCATACGCAGTACTGGTGATTCTGGTGCATGGCAGCTATGCCTTGCTCGCCAATGCCGCCAAAGGCTGGTTGTCCAGCACGAAGGGGTCCTGGCTGGCGGCGAAAGTCTCGGGCGTGACCTTCGCCGGCTTCGGCGTGCTGATGGCCTCGGCCAGTCGCTAAGGCGCAGAACTGGCGATCGCGCGACGCCGGGTCTCGGTGGACGCGGGTTGTGCTGTCGATACCTGAACCGGCAGTTCAACGACAAACCGGCTGCTGAGTTCCTTGCGCCCCGTCGCCGTCAACGCCAGCGCGCGACTGTCCAGGTCCTGAGTCACCCATTTGCGCTTGATCGCCGTTTGCAACAACGCCGCCCCCAACGAGCCGCCCAGATGCGGCCGACGCATGCTCCAGTCCAGGCATGGGCAGGCGAAGCGGCGGCGCAGCGTGCTCAAGTCCTTGACCTCGATACCCAACCCTTCAAACACCGCCTCACCGCTGTCGCTCAGTTGATAGACCTGTTCATCGGTTTCCAGCAGCCACCCCGCTTCGATCATCCGGTCATGCAGCAGCACCGCCAACGTGCCGGCCATGTGGTCGTAGCAAGTGCGGGCGAATTGCAGGCGATCCGGGGTACGCGAATTGAAGGTCGGCGCAGCGTTCTGGCCGATCACCATCAACGCTTCCAGCGCCTGGGCGACGCGCTTGTCCGTCAGGCTGTAATAGCGATGTCGGCCCTGCACGTGCAGGCGCACCAGCGCCAATTCCTTGAGTTTGGCCAGGTGCGCGCTGGCGGTGGAGGCGCTGACTTCGGCAATCGCTGCCAACTCGGTGCTGGTGCGGGCGTGGCCGTCCATCAGCGAACAAAGGATTTTCGTCCGGGCCGGTTCCGCGATCGCCGCAGCCACCTGAGAGACGCCGACATCGTGCTGTTCTACGTTCATATTTCGCTCCCGGACGAATCAAGGCCCTTTCGAACTGGAGATAGTAGCAACACTTTTCCAACCACAAACAAGGCTGCGACCCATGGACCCGATCATCGCTGCGACTCATGCCGATCCTTATCCCTATTACGCGCAACTGCGCGCGGAGGGCGGGCTGGTTTTTCACCAAGGACTGAACGTGTGGGTGGCGAGTAGTGCCCGAACTGTTGCGGCCGTGCTGGCGCATCCTGACTGTCTTGTCCGGCCTTCCCACGAACCGGTGCCCAAGGCGATTGTTGGCGGGATGGCCGGCAAGGTCTTTGGTCAGTTGATGCGGATGAATGAGGGCGAACGGCAGCGTTGCCCGAAGTCGGCGATTCAACCAGGGTTGGCGTCGATTGATGCAGATGAAGTCAATGCACTGGTCGGCGCTCGCCTGATCACTCCGGGCGCCGATGGGTTTTACAAGGCGATGTTTCGCGGGCCGGTTTGCGTGGTGGCTGCATTGCTCGGGTTCTCTCCGGCTCAGGGTCGGGCTATCAGCGAACTGACGGGGGACTTCGTCGCCTGCCTGTCGCCCCTGAGCGATCAAGCGCAACTGGATGCAGCCCACGTTGCAGCGGAACAATTGAGCGGCTATTTCGTTGAGTTGCTGGATGATCCGAGCAATCAGAGCGCCCTGCTCGCCGGGATCCGCCAGCGCTTCGCGGCAACAGTTGGCGACTCTGAGACATTGATCGCCAACCTGATCGGGCTGTTTTCCCAGACCTATGAAGCCACCGCCGGACTGATCGGCAATGCGCTGTTGGCGTTGATTCGGAACCCATCGTTGCGCAGCGAATCGACACCCGTTGACGACTTGATCGCTGAAGTTCAGCGCTTCAATCCGTCGGTGCAGAACACCCGCCGGTTTGTCGCGGCGCCTTGTGAAATCGAGGGGGTAAGCCTGAACCTCGGCGACGTGATTCTGGTGCTGCTGGCCTCGGCCAATCGCGATCCGCAACTCAATGACCAGCCCGACGTCTTTCTTCTTGATCGTCCAGACCGGCGCAGTTTCACCTTTGGTGCGGGGCGGCATCAATGTCCGGGGCAGACATTGGCCCTAAGCATTGCCAGCGCTACGTTGAAGGAGATCCTGACGATAAAGCCTGCTTTGGATCGCGTGACCTGGCATTACCGGCCTTCGCTGAACGGGCGTATTCCGCTGTTTAGCGATTTGCCGTAAGACCGCGTCAACACGCAACGGTCACGCCAGTCGCTGCGCAACAAAATCGATAAAGGCTTTCAACTTGGGCAGTGATTTTCGCGAGCGTGGATAAACCATCTGCACCGGCTTGGGGGGCGGCGCGTAGGCGTCCAGGATCCGCACGAGTTCCCCGTTGGCCAAGGCAGCCGACACCAGGAAATCGGGCTGCATCAAAATCCCCTCTCCGGCCACGGCCGCCTGCAGCAGTACCTGGCCGTCATTGCTTTTCAGCACCGCTCCTTCGGGCCAGGGAACCTCGCTGGCGCCGTTTTGCAAAGGCCAGGCAAACCGGTTGTTCCAGGACGTGTGGGTGAGGATTCTGTGTCGGTGCAGGTCTTCGGGGGACTGAGGTTCCTGCCATTTTTGCAGATACCGGGGCGATGCGCAGATCACCATTCGATACGGTGGCAACGGCTTGGCCAGCAGGTTCACGCCGATCAGTTCGGAGATCCTGAACGCGAGATCGAATGATGTCTCGTACAGGTCCACCACCTCGTTGCTCAGAATCAGCTCGACCTGGATCTGCGGATAACACTGCATGAACTTCGACACCAGAGGACCGACCAATGCCACGCCGAGGGTCATCGGTGCGGTGATTCGCAACAGGCCGCTGGGCTCCGGGTTCGACGCCTCCACCCGGCTGAACGCGTACTTCACCTGCTCCAATGCCCGCTTGGCTTCCTCATAAAACAACCGCCCTTCCCCGGTGATGGATTGGCGTCGGGTGGTACGTTGAATCAGTTTGGTGTTGAGGGTTTTCTCCAGGCTCTGGATATGCCGTCCAACCATGACCGCCGACATCCCGATGTCATTGGCCGCATCGGCAAAGCTGCCCGCCTCGACCACGGCGACGAAAACTTCCATTTGCCTGAGTTTGCTCATGACCATGCCTTGTGAAGGGAGGAAACGGAACGCTTGATTAAGTACATCAGGTTAAAGGAGTAATAACCGGCAATGCGTTTATCACGAAGGGCTTTCTCCCTAGAGTCACTTAATTAAAGTGAACAACGAGGCTCCATTGATGCAAACCCTACTGGACACGTCACTGAGTTCTTTTGCACGGGCAGACCTTCTGCAAGGCCCCACACCCATTCAGCACGCCGAACGCCTCGAACACCTGCTGGGCTTGAAGTCGCAGGGAATCGGCCTGTTTCTCAAGCGCGACGATCATATGCTGATTGGCGGTGGCGGTAACAAACTGCGCAAACTCGAATTCCATATCGGCGCAGCGTTGGCGGCCGGAGTCGACACGGTGATCACCGTGGGCGGCATTCAGTCCAACCATGCGCGCCTGACTGCTGCGGTGTGCGCGCGCCTGGGCCTTGCCTGCGAACTGATCTTGACCCGCGCGGTACCCAAAATCGATGTGGATTACGAACTCAACGGCAACGTTCTACTCGACCAATTGTTTGGCGCAAACCTACAGGTGCTTGCCGGGGGCAGCGACTCACTCGCCGAGGCCGAAACACGGGCCACGCAACTTCGGGATTCGGGGCGCAACGTGCTGGTGATTCCCACCGGTGGCTCAACGCCCCTGGGCAGTCTCGGTTATGCGCGCTGCGCAGCGGAGATCGCGCAACAGGAAACGGAACTCGGCCTCACCTTCAATCAGGTCGTGGTGCCCAACGGCAGCGCCGGCACCCACGCCGGGCTCGCGGCGGGCTTCCAGTTGCTGGGCCGAGGCACCTCGATCGTCAAGTCCTATTCGGTGTTGTCCGATCGAGACACGTCAGCGGCCAGAACCCGGCAATTGACCCAGGACGCACTGGCGCTGTTGGGCAGTAGCGTCATTGTGCAGGCTGAAGAGATCGCCATCGACGGCAGTCAGTTGGGCGACGGCTATGGTCTGCCGACGCCAGCCATGCAGGAAGCAGTGCGCCTGATGGCTCGCGCCGAAGGCCTGTTGATCGACCCGGTGTACTCCGGCAAAGCGTTTGCCGGGCTGTTGGCTGATCTCAGACAAGGACGCTTCCGTTCCGGGGACAATGTGCTGTTCGTGATGACTGGTGGAACACCGGGTCTTTTTGCCTACCGGGAAACCTTTCAGTCCTAGCGGTTAATCATCGCGGGTCAGTACTTCCAGCAATTCACTTATCTTGAAAGAAACGCGTGCATTTGTAACAACAGTACGAGTTTCAGACCCGTCCTACAGCCATAAGATGCAATCCTGAGTTTTCACCAACATTCCAGGAGTAAAAAAGTGAGCCTTCTCTACCAGGATCCATCCATGAGCCACGAGGAAGCGACGAGGCTCCTTGCTAGCGATGAAGAAGCGAACGTTATTGCCGCATTGGTTTCCATCGGCCTGAATGAGCAGGACAGAACCTGGGCTCAGGACACCTGCCTCAAGTACCTCGCAAGTGAGAGCGAATCGATTGCAGCATCCGCCATCACGGCTCTTGGTCATATAGCCCGCAGGCATGGCGATCTGGATACGAAAGTGGTGCTCCCAGCACTCGAAAGCGTGAAGTACAGGTTTCCCTCCTTGGAAGGCGTTGTGACGGATACCCTTGACGACATTGACGCATTCACCTGAATCACCAAATAGAAGGCGCTGGCGAAAAAATAGTGGCGAGGTGGTTTGATCAATGCTCCAAAAAAAAAACCGCCCTTTCTGTGTGCAGATAGTGCGGTTTTTGTCATTTCAGCTCATACGCCAATCAATCATCGCGCGTCAGCACTTCCAGCAATTCAATCTCGAAGATCAGGTTCGAATTCGGCGTGATCGCTCCCATCGTCCGCTCGCCATAGGCCAAATGCGCAGGCACCCACAGCTTGCGCTTGCCGCCGACCTGCATGCCCATAATCCCCTGATCCCACCCCTTGATCACCCGACCGGTGCCAATCACGCACTGGAAAGGTTTACCCCGGCTGTAGGAAGAATCGAATTCAGTCCCGTCTTCCAGCCAGCCGCGGTATTGGGTGGTAATCAGCGCGCCTTTGACGGCGGCTTTGCCGTCGCCCGGCTCAAGGTCAATGATTTGCAACTCGTCGTTCATGATTCCTACTCGTTCACTGTCGCCCAGTGATTGGGGCGCTGGCGGAGGTTTTCGCAGAAACCGGCGCGCAAGGCAATCCACGGAACCGAAAGACCGTCATCCGGCTCACATGAATAACGACTTCGTATTCAGGAAAGGACGCTCTGATGACCGACTCATCACCGCTGTACAGTTTCATCCCGCCCTACATCCTCAACCGAATCATCGCCCACGGTTCCGACCGTCAGCGCTCCAGCGCCCAGACCACGCTGATCCATGTCCGCCGTCTGCGGCACAATCCCGGCCCGCCATCGCGCCCACCCGCCAAAGCGATCCTGCCGCAGCCCGGCCAACCCGGCCTGGCGCAGCGCAGCATTCACGACGCGCAAGGGAAAATGCTTCTGCCGGGTATGCCTGTGCGGCTTGAAGGCCAGGCGGCAACCGGTGATCCGGCGGTCGACGAGGCCTACGACGCATTGGGTGCCAGCTATGATTTCTTCTGGAAGGTGCTGGGTCGGGACTCCATCGACAACAAGGGTTTTGCCCTGATCGGCAGCGTGCATTACGGCCTGGATTACCAGAACGCGTTCTGGAATGGCGCGCAAATGGTGTTCGGTGACGGCGATGGCGAAATCTTCGAGCGCTTCACCCGCTCTCTGGATGTGATCGGCCACGAGTTGACGCACGGCGTGATCGAAAGCGAAGCCGGTCTGCTCTATGTCAATCAGTCCGGGGCATTGAATGAATCGATATCGGACGTTTTCGGGGTACTGATCAAACAACATGTATTGGGCCAGACCGCCGAAGAGGCCGACTGGTTGATCGGTGCCGACCTGCTGGCACCGCGCATCAAAGGTATCGGTTTACGCTCGATGGCCCGTCCCGGTACGGCTTATGACGACCCTCTGCTCGGCAAGGACCCGCAACCGGATCACATGCGCCAATTTGTGATCACCCAGGAGGACAATGGCGGTGTGCACATCAATTCGGGCATCCCCAATCGGGCGTTTTATCTGGCCGCGATGGCGCTGGGCGGCTTTGCCTGGGAAAAAGCCGGCCGCATCTGGTACGACGCGCTGTGCGACAAACGCCTGAGTAGCGAAGCGACATTCAGTGCTTTCGCGCAACTGACCGTCGAGCATGCCCAGAAAGGGTTTGGGGCGAAGGCAGTCGAAGCTGTGCGACACGGCTGGTCTGAAGTGGGCGTCAACCTGACGCCGGAGGAACAATGAAAACCTTTCCAACACTGGACGATAACGCGGTGGTCTGTGTCTCCCGCCAGGGCGGCATAGCGGCGATCCACACCTTGACCCGCCCCCGAGAGATCGAATTCGCCCAATGCAATGCCGACCAACGCACCCGCATTTGTTCGTTGCTCGAGGGTTGCCTGCTTATGACGAGTTCATCCGCTGGTCGGGGCGATCAGCGCTTCTATCAAATCGAAGTGCGCTACCGCAGCGGCGAACAGGACGACCGGATGGTGATGAAGGTGCCTGAAGATCAGGCGCCAGGGGAATTGGTACATCTGTGGGACAAAGGTGAACTGCTATAAGTTTGGCGCCCCCTCGTAATAGAGGCTGATGATCGAACGCCGTGTGAACTAACATAGGCACATCTCCCCCGATACGGCTGATACGCCACGATGGCGAAACCTGAATGACTGTGGACTGGACCAGCGCCGCCATCGGCTCAGTGATGCTAGCCCTGATCGTCGCGTTGATCTGTCGTGAGCGCTCGCTGCAAAAGCAGCTGGCCGAGTATCGCGTGCTGATCACCAGCCTGACTGACGGACAAAACATCCGCCAGGACGGCGACGTCGAACGCTTCAAGCGCAGCCAGTATTTCGCCCGTATCGGCACGTGGGACTGGGATGTCGACACCAACAAGCTCTACTGGTCGGACGCGATCTACGGCATGTTCGGCTTCAAGATCGACGAAGTAACGCCCTCCTACGCACTGTTTTGCTCATGTGTTCACCCCGACGACCGGGCCAAGGTCCGGGCCGGGGAATTGCGTTGCCTGGAAACCGGCGACAACCATGACGAGGAATACCGGGTGGTCTGGCCCGACGGCACGATCCGCTGGCTTCGGGAAACCGGCAATGTGGTCAAGAACGACCACGATGCAACGATCAAGATGATGGGCGTGGTACGCGATATCACCGAGGAAAAAGCCTCCGCCAGCTACCTGCAACACCTGGCTCACTTCGACCCGCTGACCGGTCTGCCCAATCGCCTGGTGCTCGAGGAGCGTCTGTCCGAGGCGCTGGAACAGGCGCGCATCAGCGCCACGAGGGTTGCGCTGGTGTTTGTCGACCTCAACGGCTTCAAGGCAATCAACGACCATTACGGCCATGCCGCCGGCGACCGGGTACTGATCACCACCGCCACCCGACTGAAGAAAATCCTGCGTTCAACCGATACCGTCGCCCGGATCGGTGGCGACGAATTTGTGGTCATCCTTCAAGGCCTGCCTCAGGGCAACAGCCTGCAAGACGAAGCCCGCAGCATCTGCCAGAAAATCTTCGTCGAACTGTCGCCACCGGTAACCATCGGTAATGATCAACGCCACATCGGCACCAGCCTGGGTGTCGCGGTGTTCCCGGACCATGCGCCGAGCATGGACCGGTTGATTCATATTGCGGATCTGGCGATGTATGAGGCAAAGCGCAGTGGGAATAATCAGTATCGATTGGGCGAGCAAACGATGAACCATAGTCGGGTCGATTGACCCGTTCAGTCCTTGCGCTGGCCGAAAGGAATGCCGTTAAAGGTGTGGGTGCAGCAATGACAATAAGGCGTCATGCCTTCGGCCGTCAGCTCAGTATTGACGATCCGCAAACGCCCCTGATCATCGACATACAAGCCACTGAAGTAGCTCGACTCCCCTAATCGCACCTGCTCCTGCCTTTCGCTTTCATGCAGGGCAACCATCCAGAACACCGGTTCAGGCCGATCGAGGCGAGCCACCGCTTCGCTGAAAACCTCATCCCATTGCCCACCGACTCGGGATAGCAGAAACCGAAACAACGGCGTGTAGTCGAACCCGTGCCGACGAGTTCCATGCATTGAGCCCCGCGGTGTATCGTTTTGGATTTCAGTCTTGGTATTGCGCTGATGCCGGTAATGTCCCGTGACTTCATTACGTCGGACACCCCAAGTGCGGGTATTGACCTTGCGGTAAAGAGGTTTCTTTTCCAACGAGTCGCTCCTGACATCCAGTCAACAAAATCGATGCCGAGCTTTACCGGAACGGTGTGCAATTTCAATCAGCCTTCCATGGCCAATTGTTGCGGGCGGTTTAACGCTCCACAGGCGTCACATCCACAATCGTCCCGTTGGTAATCATCACCATCATGTACTTGTCATTGATCTGCACCCACTGCGCCTGGCTTTTCGGGGCTTTCAGGCCTTTCTGCTTCCAGTTGGTCAGGGCTTTTTCGCTGCGCTGGTAAACGTCTGGGGCCCGATCACCCATCACCAGTTGGCGGGAGTTGTTGACCCCAGGCTGGACGGTTTTTTGCGGTGGGTCATCCGCTTGAACAATAGGACTGATACCGGCAACGCTGGCGGCAATGGCCAAGGCGGCGATGAGGGATTTGCTGTTCATGGGGTGATCCTCCTGTGATGTCGCGGTACCAGAACTCCGACTGCACATGCAGCGAATCATTCCTTACGGATTACATTGATCCGTTTCAAACATCAATGCATGCCAACAATGCAATTAACATATCGATCACGCTGCTCCACTATCCGCCCCAATAAGAACCGTGCACTGCGTCCAGGCAGTGCACGTCATAAAAGCGGTGGAGTACACGTCTATGACAGCATCAACCCAACGGCCCGCGACTTCCGGTCGCTCCCGGGCCAGTGCGATTTTCCGGGTCACCTCGGGCAACTTCCTCGAACAATTCGACTTCTTCCTTTTCGGCTTTTACGCCACGCAGATCGCTGCCGTGTTCTTCCCGGCCAGCAGCGAGTTCGCCTCGCTGATGATGACCTTCGCGGTATTCGGCGCAGGCTTCCTGATGCGACCGTTGGGCGCGGTGGTACTGGGCGCCTACATCGATGATGTTGGCCGGCGCAAAGGGTTGATCGTCACCCTGTCGATCATGGCCAGCGGCACGATTTTGATTGTGCTGGTGCCCGGTTACGAAACCATCGGGCTGTTCGCACCGGCCATCGTGTTAATCGGCCGCTTGCTGCAAGGCTTCTCGGCCGGCGCAGAAATGGGTGGCGTCTCGGTGTATCTCTCGGAAATCGCCACGCCCGGCAACAAAGGCTTCTTCACCAGTTGGCAGTCGGCCAGCCAACAAGTGGCAATCATTGTCGCTGCGGCGTTGGGCTATGGCCTGAACCAATGGATGGCGCCAGCGATGATTGCCGACTGGGGTTGGCGGATTCCGTTTCTCGTCGGCTGCATGATCGTGCCGTTCATTTTCTTCCTGCGCCGCAACCTTGAGGAAACCGAAGCGTTCGCCACCCGTAAACACCGCCCGAGCATGGGCGATGTGTTCCGCACATTGGCGCAGAACTGGGTGATCGTGTTCGCCGGAATGATGATGGTTGCCCTGACCACCACCGCGTTTTACCTGATCACCGTGTACGCACCGACCTTCGGCAAGACCGTGCTGCACCTGAGTACATCTGATGCGCTGCTGGTGACTTTGCTGGTGGGCGTTTCGAACTTCTTCTGGCTGCCGATTGGCGGTGCACTGTCGGACCGCATCGGCCGTCGCCCGGTGCTGATTGCCATGGCCCTGCTGACCTTGGCCACGGCGTATCCGGCGCTGACGTATCTGGTGCAGGCACCGAGCTTCATCAACATGCTGTTGGTGCTGCTGTGGTTGTCGTTCATTTACGGTTTGTACAACGGCGCGATGATCGCCGCGCTGACGGAAATCATGCCGGTCGAAGTTCGGGTTGCCGGTTTCTCCCTGGCTTATAGCCTGGCCACGGCGGTGTTCGGTGGTTTCACCCCGGCGATATCGACCTTCCTGATCCAGTACACCGGCGACAAGGCTGCGCCCGGCTACTGGATGAGTTTTGCCGCGCTCTGTGCCCTGTGCGCGACGCTGTATCTCTATCGCCGTTCGACCGGTCGCCTGCAACCGGCGATGTCCTGAACCCTTTGAGAGCACATGACCATGAAGAAGCTATTCAATTTTGCAGCCCTGACTTTGCTGGCCAGCCTGGGTCTGAACACCGTCGCTCAGGCCGAAGAGATCCGCGTGATGACCTCCGGCGGTTTCACCGCCGCCTATAAAATCCTCGGCCCGAAATTCGCCGCCTCCACGGGCAACACACTGGACACCGCCCTCGGCCCTTCGATGGGCAAGGCCCCGGAAGCGATTCCCAATCGCCTCGCTCGCGGTGAAAAAGCCGACGTGCTGATCATGGTCGGCTACGCCCTCGATGACCTGATCAAGCAAGGCAAAGTCGATCCCGCCTCACGGGTCGAACTGGCGGACTCGCGGATCGGTCTGGTGGTGCGCGAAGGCGCGCCGAAGCCGGACATCAGCTCTGTCGACGGCCTGAAAAAGACCTTGCTCGACGCGAAGTCCGTGGCCTACTCCGACAGCGCCAGTGGTGTGTACATTGAGGATCAGTTGTTCAAACGGCTGGGCATTGAAGACCAGCTCAAACCCAAATCAACGATGATCCCGAAAATCCCGGTGGGCTCGGTGGTTGCCACCGGTGACTATCAACTGGGCTTCCAGCAGGTCAGCGAGTTGCTGCCGGTGCCGGGCGTGAGTTTTGTGGCGAAGATTCCAGAGTCGGTGCAGTCGGTCACGCGTTTCGCCGCAGGCATTCCGGTCGGTGCGCAACACCCGGCGCAAGCCAAGGCATTGCTGGATTACCTGGCCTCCACCGCCGCTCAACCGGATGTCAAAGCCACCGGGCTGGACTCGGTCAGTCGCTGATCTGGACTTTCATTTCCACCACCAGCCGTTCCAGTTCCAGTGCCGCCGGGGTCAAGGTACGACCCCGGCGCTTGATCAAACCGACACTGCGCATCACCTGCGGATCGGTCAGCGGCACCCGTGTCAGGATCGGATGATCCGCCGCCGGCATCGCCATCAACGGCACCGCTGCCACGCCCAACCCCGCTTCGACCAAACCAATCATCGTCGTCACATGCCGGGTTTCGCAGATGCTCGGCCGCTGCGGCACGATGCCCGTAAGCGCCTGATCCAGCAAAAAGCGATTGCCCGACGTCTTATCCAGCGAGATGTAATCCTGCTGATAAAACTCATCCCACGTCACGCTACTGCGCCCGGCCAACGGATGATCACGCCGGCACGCCACCACATAACCTTCCTGTACCAGCGGCTCGAACTCCACTTCCGCCTCCAGGGTGCCCATGAAACTCAGGCCGAAATCCGCCTCGCCGTTGACCACCGCACTCAGCACTTCGTGGGCGCTGGAATCGAGGACCTTGACCTTGATCCGTGGAAACTGCCGGTGGTAGTGGGCGATCACTCGCGGCATGAAGTAGTAAGCCGCAGAAGGCACGCAGGCGACGGTGACGTGGCCAAGGCGGGTCGAGGCGACTTCGCTGATGCCCAATAGCGCCACGTCCAGGTCGTCCAGCAGACGCTCGACGCTCGGCATAAAACCGCGTCCGGCCTGGGTCAGGCTGACCTTGCGTGTGGTGCGCTCGAACAACCTTACACCGAGGGCGTCTTCGAGTTTTTCGATGCGCCGGCTCAACGCCGGTTGCGAAATGCGTACCGCGTCGGCCGCCTTGCGAAAGCTGCCCTGCTCCACCACGGCGCGAAAGGCTTGCAAGTCGTTCAGGTCGAAGTTGATGGCCATGGTGCGCACTCGGGGACGGACAGATTGATCAGCTTATCGCATAAATGTAACTAACTAATGCAACATATAACTACATTTTCGTCGCCCTTAGGGCCGCCATCGCGAGCAGCTCGCTCCCACATTTGTTCGTGGCGTGCAGAGAAACTGTGTCCACTGGAGATCCGTTGTGGGAGCGAGCTTGCTCGCGATGGCGGTGTGTCAGTCAACAAGACTTTATGTTCAGGCTGACGCATGAAGCATCACCCTTTATCCTTGTCACCCCCGCCACACCGAGTCCCTGGAGTTTCGCTATGCCCCATGAAGGCAACCTGTTGCAAGCCGCTGTCGTGTTTCTGTTCGCGGCAGTGCTCACCGTTCCCTTGGCCAAGCGCCTGCAACTGGGGGCGGTGCTGGGTTATCTGTTTGCCGGCGTGATCATCGGCCCGTCGGTGCTGGGCTTGATCGGCAATCCGCAAAGCGTCAGCCACATTTCCGAACTCGGGGTGGTGTTGCTGCTGTTCATCATTGGCCTTGAGCTGTCGCCGCGACGTTTGTGGGTGATGCGCAAATCGGTGTTCGGCGTCGGCCTGGCGCAAGTGCTGCTGACGGGCTCGGTGATTGGTGTGCTGGCGTTGTTCGTGTTCGGCCAACCGTTGAACAGCGCGATCGTTTTGGGTTTGGGCCTGGCGCTGTCGTCCACGGCGTTCGGTTTACAAAGCCTGGCCGAGCGCAAGGAACTGACCAGCCCCCACGGGCGATTGGCGTTCGCGATTCTGCTGTTCCAGGACATCGCCGCTATCCCGTTGATCGCCATGGTGCCGTTGCTGGCGGGTGGCGATCACACCAGCAGCGCTGGCGAAGGCCTCAATCACGGCTTGCGCGTGCTGGGCAGCATCGCGGTGGTGGTGATCGGTGGGCGGTATCTGCTGCGCCCAGTGTTCCGGGTGGTGGCCAAGACCGGTTTGCCGGAAGTCTCCACCGCCACCGCGTTGCTGGTGGTGATCGGCACGGCGTGGCTGATGGACCTGGTCGGCGTGTCCATGGCACTGGGGGCGTTTCTTGCCGGGTTGCTGCTGGCGGACTCCGAATACCGTCACGAACTGGAAGCGCAAATCGAGCCGTTCAAGGGATTGCTGCTGGGGCTGTTTTTCATCAGTGTCGGTATGGGCGCCAATCTGAGTCTGCTTCTGAGCGCGCCGATCACGGTGCTGGGTCTGACCCTGTTGCTGATCGCAATCAAACTGCCGCTGCTGTTTATTGTCGGTCGGCTGGCCGGTGGCTTGGGCAAGGTCAGTGCGATTCGCCTCGGCATCGTGCTGGCGGCCGGTGGTGAGTTCGCGTTTGTGGTGTTCAAGATCGGCCGCGACCAGGGGCTGTTCGAGCCGCGCCTGTACGACTTGCTGGTGCTGACCATCACCTTGTCCATGGCGGTGACGCCGCTGCTGTTGCTGGTGTGCGCACGACTGGTCAGCCCCAAGGTTCAACCGGTGGTAGTGCCGGAGAAATTCCGCGAGATCAATACCGACACGCCGCGCGTGGTGATCGCCGGCATGGGCCGTATGGGGCAGATCGTTGCGCGGATTTTGCGCGCGCAAAACATCAAGTTCGTCGCCCTCGACACCTCGGTGGAAACCATCGAACTGTCGCGCAGCTTCGGCGGTGTGCCGGTGTTCTACGGCGACCCGATGCGCCCGGAGATCCTCAGTGCGGCCAAGGTCGAGCAGGCGGAATACTTTGTCATCGCCACCGACGACCCGGACACCAACATCAAGACCGCCGAGTTGGTGCACAAACTCTATCCGCACATCAAAATCATCGCCCGGGCCCGTAACCGTCAGCATGTGCATCGGCTTGTGGACCTTGGCGCCGAGGCCATTCGGGAAACCTATTATTCGAGTCTGGAAATGAGCCGGCGCACCCTGGTCGGCCTGGGTTTGACCCAGGCCCAGGCCGATGCGCGAATCAAGCGCTTCAAACATCACGACGAGCAGGTGCTGGAAGCCCAGCATGCGATTTATGACGATGCGGCGAAGGTATTGCAGACGGCGCAGGAAGCGCGGGCGGAACTGGCGAGGTTGTTTGAGGCGGATCAGTTGGAAGAAGAATCAGGCAAGGCGTAACTGATAACTGATCGTTCCCACGCTCTGCGTGGGAATGCATCCCGTGACGCTCTGCGTCACATCCCAAGAGCGGACGCAGAGCGTCCATGGCGGCATTCCCACGCAGAGCGTGGGAACGATCAAAAGGAATCCACAATGGCTGCTGACCAAAGCTCCCCCGCCCTGAAAGAAATCTTCAACGCCGACCGCCTCAAGCACATCGCCACCGAGATGACCGCCGTCTACCCCGAGTTCAACGCCAAGGCCTTCCTGAAACTGGCCAACGACGGCCTTGCCGAGTTATCGATCATGCAGCGCATGGCCCGGGTCAGCGAGTGCCTGCACGCGGTCCTGCCGTTGGGCTATGAAGAAACGCTTGAAGTGCTGCGCGCCCTCGCTCCGCAGCTGAACAGCGGCTTCGTCAGCATCTCATTGCCGCATTACGTCGCGACCTACGGCGGACATGCCTTCGAACAATCCATGGAGGCGCTGAAATACTTCACCACCTTCGGCTCCTCGGAATTCGCGATCCGCCATTTCCTGCGCAGCGACATCGAACGCTCACTGGCGGTCATGCACGAGTGGTCCCTGGACGAAAACGAGCACGTCCGCCGCCTGGCCAGCGAAGGCAGCCGACCGCGCCTGCCGTGGTCGTTTCGACTGGAACAGATTCAGGCTGACCCAACATTGGCCGCCGCGATCCTCGACAACCTCAAGGCCGACGACAGCCTCTATGTGCGCAAGTCCGTGGCCAACCACCTCAACGACATCACCAAGGATCATCCCGAATGGGTGCTGGACCTGATCGAAGGCTGGTCGCTGGACAACAAACACACCGCATGGATCGCCAAACACGCCCTGCGCAGCCTGATCAAACAGGGCAACCAACGCGCATTGGCGATCATTGGCGCAGGCGGCAAGCCTGAGGTCGAGATCATCGATGTGAAGGTGGAACCGGCAGTGATTCGTCTGGGGGAAAAAGTCACCCTGTCCTTCGCCGTTAAATCCACGGTCCAGAACAGTCAGCGACTGGTGATCGACTATGCGATCGATTACGTAAAAGCCAACGGCAGCACGTCAGCGAAGGTGTTCAAGCTCAAGGCGCTGACGCTTCCCGGCAAGGCTACCGAGACCATTGCCCGTAGCCAGCAGATCAAGGAACTCACCACCCGCAAACACTACGTGGGCAAACACGCCGTGCACGTGCTGGTGAATGGAGAGCGCCTGGCCAGCACCTCATTCGAAATCCTCCCTTGAAACACGAACCCCTGTAGGAGCAAAGCTTGCTCGCGATGGCGTCAGGTCTCTAGGTAGGTGAACTCGCCAAATAATGCGCAACCAAAGCATTCGCATGGCCATGCCCCATACCGTGTTCAGTCTTCAGCCACGCCACCATTTCCATGTGCTTCTTTGCACTCACTGTTCCCAGCAGATCCAGCCAGTGGCTGATTGGCTGCCCGTACTTTTTCTCGATTGATGGGAAGTACGACGCCGGGCCTTTTATTTTTGTGTCGTCGGTCATGCTGCAAGCTCCCTTTATCACGACGGAGTGTCGGTGGACGCTCCTTGTCTTCATCCCACGAATTGAAGGCCAGGACGGCTGCGCCGTCCAGCGCAAACAAGCTCGCAGTTAATAAGCAACGATTGAGGCTATTGCGAAGCGCTCTAAAGAACTGTCATTTCTAACAGGTCACTTTCAGTTTGGCCGGGGCTAAGCTGCGCCCACTGGAATGAATTGAGGTGTTCATCATGTCTCGCAATCGTTACCTATTGCCGCTGGGCGTTTTCCTGTTGGCAATTCTGCCCGTGTTCCGCGATGCCCTGGGTGTCACGTGGCAGCCCTTGAAAGACCAAGTGGAATTTCAATGCGATAACGGCAACACGGTGCCGGGCTACAGCGTGTATGTTCTTGGCAACCATCCAGAGTTAGGGAATTGGGATCCGGCCAAGGCCGTAAAGCTCGACCCTAAACCCGCCCCTAACAACTCTACATGGACCGGCAAGGTACTTTTCCCTGGCACGGATGACGGCAAAGATGTGGAATGGAAGTGCATCGTGCGCAAAGAGAACGACCCGACCGACGTAAAGTGGCAGACCGGTTCCAACAACACAGTGAAGTTGGCTTTCACCACAAAGAGTATCGGCACGTTCTGAAGCATGAGTGAGCATTTGGGAAATGAGTCTGACACTCTCTCAAGATCAAAAGATCGCAGCCTTCGGCAGCTCCTACACCTATCCCTGTAGAGCTGCCGAAGGCTGCGATCTCTTGATTTTTGTTATCCCAGCAACAACCCCTGCTCCGCCTCACACAACTCCACCACGTAATCCCACAACACCCGCAACCGCACCGACTTGTGCAGCTCGCGCCGCGTGCTGATCCAATAGCTGCGCTGGATACTCTCATCCGGCAACAACGGCACCAGGCCGGGATCGGCGCTGGCCATGTAACACGGCAGCACGGCGATCCCCAGGCCTGAGCGCGCAGCCTGTTGCTGGGCGATGACGCTGGTGCTGTGAAACACCACCTGCGGATTGCGGCAGTAGCTGTTGAGGAACATCAACTCCTGGCTGAACAGCAAGTCATCGACATAGCCGATCCAGGCGTGGCGACCGAGGTCTTCGCGGCTGCGCAGCGGTGGCGAACGATCCAGGTACTCCTGGCTGGCGTACAACGCCAATCGATAGTCAGTCAGTTTGCGCGTGACCAGCATGTCGGCAGCCGGGCGTTCGAGGTGGATGCTGATTTCGGCCTCGCGGTTGAGGATGCTGACGAAACGCGGCACCGCCACCAGTTCCACTTCCAGCCCCGGATAACGTTCGAACAGGCCGTTCATGCGGCTGGCGAGGAACATGATGCCCAAGCCTTCGGTCACGCCGACGCGGATCTTGCCCAGCGGCGCCGTGGACTGGGTGAGTTCTTCCTGCGCCAGCAACGCGACGTTTTCCATCGCTTCGGCATGTTTGAGCAACGCTTCGCCCGCCGGGGTCAGCTCATAACCCTGGGCATGTTGGACAAACAACGCGGTGCCGAGGCTCTTTTCGATGGCCTCGATGTGCCGGGCCACGGTGGCGTGGGTGGTGTTCAAACGACGGGCAGCGGTGAGCAGACGCCCGCTGCGCTGCAACTCGAGAAAAAACCGCAGGTCATTCCAGTCGAACATGAACCGTCCTTGAGGTGGGGCTGTTTAAAAACGCACAGCGGCTGCGCAAAAACTAACATTCTTTTGACGAAAGCTAACAACTAGGATGACCGACAACAAGAACAACAACAAGAGGTCACGGATGCAGACTTCCCTGGATGAATACGACTACATCGTGGTCGGGGCCGGCCCGGCCGGTTGTTTGCTGGCCAATCGGTTGTCGGCCGACCCGCAGAATCGCGTGCTGCTGCTCGAAGCCGGCGGCCGCGACAACTATGCGTGGATTCACATCCCCGTGGGTTACCTGTTCTGCATCGGCAACCCGCGCACCGACTGGTGCTTCAAGACCGAAGCGCAACCCGGCCTGCAAGGTCGCGCCCTGAGTTACCCGCGTGGCAAGGTGCTCGGCGGCTGTTCCTCGATCAACGGCATGATCTACATGCGCGGCCAGGCCGGCGATTACGACGGCTGGGCGGCCCAGGGCAATCCCGGCTGGAGCTGGAACGACGTGCTGCCGTTGTTCAAAAAGAGCGAAAACCATTTTGCCGGCGACTCGGAGTTTCACGGCGCCGCCGGGGAATGGCGGATCGAACGTCAGCGGCTGTCGTGGCCGATTCTCGATGCCTTCCGCAGCGCCGCCGAGCAAAGCGGCATCGCCAGCATCGATGACTTCAACCAGGGCGACAATGAAGGCTGCGGCTACTTCCAGGTCAACCAAAAGGCCGGTATTCGTTGGAACGCGGCCAAGGCGTTTCTCAAGCCGATCCGTAACCGGCCCAATCTCACCGTGCTGACCGACGTCGAAGTGGATCGCGTGCTATTGGAAAACGGCCGTGCGTCAGCGGTCAGTGCGCGCTGGCAGGGTCAGGCGAAAACCTTCAAAGCGCGCAAGGAAATCGTGCTGTGCGCCGGTTCCGTCGGCTCACCGAGCATCCTGCAACGTTCCGGGATCGGCCCTCGCCCGCTGTTGCAACGACTAGGAATCGGCGTTGCCCATGAACTGCCCGGCGTGGGTGGCAATCTGCAGGATCACCTGCAACTGCGCCTGATCTACAAGCTGGAAAACGCACGCACGCTGAATCAAATTGCCGGCAGCCTGTGGGGCAAGATGGGCATGGGCCTGCGTTACCTGTATGACCGCAGCGGTCCGCTGTCCATGGCACCGAGTCAACTTGGAGCCTTCGCCCGTTCGGGACCGGAGCAGATGTCGGCGAATCTCGAGTACCACGTTCAGCCGCTGTCGCTGGAGCGTTTCGGTGAGCCGTTGCACGCCTTCCCCGCCTTCACGGCGTCGGTGTGTGATCTGCGCCCGCAAAGCCGTGGTCGCATCGAGATCCGTTCCACCGATCCGCAGGAAGCACCGCTGATTCAGCCCAATTACTTGAGCCATCCGGAGGATTTGCGGGTGGCAGCGGATGCCATTCGCCTGACCCGCCGCATCGTAGCTGCACCGGCCCTGCAGCCGTTCAAACCGGTCGAGTACTTGCCCGGCGACAGCTTGCAGAGCGACGAAGAATTGCACGAAGCCGCCGCGCGTATCGGCACAACGATTTTCCATCCGGTCGGCACCTGCCGCATGGGCAACGACGCGGACGCGGTGGTCGGTGCCGAACTGCGCGTTCACGGCATCCCCGGCCTGCGCATCGCTGACGCCTCGATCATGCCGCGCATCACCTCGGGCAACACCTGTTCGCCTACGCTGATGATTGCCGAAAAGGCTGCACAACTGATCCTGGGAACACCCACAAGGAGTTTTGCACCCGACGAAAAAGCACTGACCGCAGTCTCTTGAACAAAGGAATAGCGGCGCCAGCCCAAAAGGCCGGCGCCGGCAGTGGAACAAAAAAAACAATCACTGTGAGGGATACCGATATGTCAGAACATGTTCAGCCTCTGGACGCCGTGCGCAGCGCGGGCACCAGCAAGGAAACCCAGAAAGTCATCTTCGCCTCGTCACTCGGGACGGTCTTCGAGTGGTATGACTTTTTCCTCTATGGCGCCCTCGCGGCGGTGATCAGCAAACAGTTTTTTGCCGGGGTCAACGACACCACGGCGTTCATCTTTGCGCTGATGGCCTTCGCCGCTGGCTTCATCGTGCGGCCGTTCGGCGCGTTGGTGTTCGGCCGGTTGGGGGACATGATCGGGCGTAAATACACCTTCCTTGCAACCATCATCCTCATGGGCCTGGCGACCTTCTGCGTCGGGCTGCTGCCGACCTACTCGAGCATTGGCATTGCCGCGCCGATCATCCTTGTGGTGCTGCGCATGCTTCAGGGCCTGGCCCTGGGCGGTGAATACGGCGGCGCTGCCACTTACGTGGCGGAACATGCGCCGATGGGTAAACGCGGTTTCCACACCAGCTGGATTCAGTCCACCGCGACCCTCGGGTTGCTGCTGTCGCTGCTGGTGGTGCTCGGTTGCCGTTACTTCACCGGTGACCAGTTCGAAGTCTGGGGCTGGCGGATTCCGTTCCTGTTTTCGATCATTCTGCTGGGCATCTCGACCTGGATTCGCATGAGCCTGCACGAGTCGCCGGCGTTCGTGAAAATGAAAGAGGAAGGCAAGCTCTGCAAGTCGCCGCTGCGCGATTCCTTCGGCAAATGGGAAAACCTGAAAGTCGTCCTGATCGCCCTGTTCAGCATCAATGCCGGGCAAGCCGTGACCTTCTACGCGGCGCAGTTCTACGTGCTGTTCTTCCTCACCCAGTTCCTGAAAATGGACCCGGCGCTGGCCAACAGTCTGTTGATCGTCAGCGTGATCATCGGCGCACCGTTCTTCATTTTCTTCGGCTGGTTGTCGGATAAAGTCGGGCGCAAACCGGTGCTGATGATCGGCCTGCTGCTGGCCACCGCGCTGTACTTCCCGATCTTCAAGTCCATCGCCCACTACGCCAACCCGGCCATCGACCAGGCCAGCCGTCAGGCACCGATCACCGTGCTGGCGGACCCGGCCACCTGCACCTTCCAGTTCGACCCGGTGGGCAAGGCGAAATTCGATAGCCCGTGCGACAAGGTCAAAACCTTCCTGGTGAAACAGGGCCTGCCCTACAACAGCGAAGCTCTACCTGCCGGCAGCGCGGTGCAGGTCAGCGTCGGCGAAGTGAAACTCGATGGCTACGATGAAGCGGCCCTGCGTGGCGCCGTGACCCTGGCCGGGTATCCGTCAAAAGCCGATGTCCAGCTGATCAACAAACCGATGATCGTGGCGCTGATCGTCGCGCTGATCATCATCTCCGCCATGTGTTACGGCCCGCTGGCAGCGCTGATGGTCGAACTGTTCCCGACCCGCATCCGCTACACCTCGATGTCGCTGCCGTACCACATTGGTAACGGTTGGTTCGGCGGTTTCCTGCCGACAGTGTCGTTTGCCTTGGTGGTGTACACCGGGGACATCTTCTACGGGCTGTGGTACCCGGTGGTGATTACCGCGGTGAGCCTGGTCGTTGGAATGATCTGTTTGCGTGAGACCAAGAACGTGGACCTGGATACCAACTGACGTTTTGGTGGTCGAGCGATTGGGTGTATATCCTTTCTTCGGTAACGGCGGCTTAGGGTTCCGCCCTTACGGCGGGTCACTTTGGAAAAGAACCCCAAAGTAACCAAAGGGTTCTTGCCCCTTTCGTTCGGCCCTTCGCCTAGGCTCAGGGTACCCTCGCTCCGGTCCTGCTCCGTGGGCCCGCCGCCATCGGCCATCCATGGCCGGGGGCGGCTAACCCGGCATCCATGCCGGGTTGCCCACTGCGCAGAACCTCCACTCGGCCTCTCGAGGGGGCGCACACCGCAAAAGCGAGGCGGCCTACCGGCCGGCCTGGCTTCAAGTGAACGCATTTCCCTGTAGGAGCTGTCGAGCAAAGCGAGGCTGCGATCTTTTGATCTTGCTGTTGCTTTGGCTTTGGCTTTGGCTTTGGCTTTTGCTTTTGATCTGCCCCATCGGAAGGCCGAGCGCAGGTTCTGCGCAGTGGGCACCGCGGCAAGGATGCCGCGGTAGCCGCCCCCGGCCATGGATGGCCGATGGCGGCGGGCCCACGGAGCAGGACCGGAGCGAGGGTATGCCGAGCCTAAGCGAGGCACCGTACGTCAGGGGCAAGAGCGCTTGGTTACTTGGCGCTTTTCCAAGTGACCCGCCGTAAGGGCGGAACCCTAAGCCGCCGTTATCGCAGCAACGGATATGTACACGATCAAAACCCAGTCGGCTCTCAGGCCGCCATCCATTTTCTTAAGTGAACAGCATTACCGCAATGCGCGGGGTTTTCGTTAATCTGACCCGACGCTCGACGCAACCATCGCCCCGCCACTCACCAGACCGAGGCACCATGATCATTTCATCCGCATCTGACTATCGCGAGGCAGCACGCCGCAAACTCCCCCGTTTTCTGTTTGATTACATTGATGGCGGGGCTTATGCAGAGCACACGCTGAGGGCCAATAGCGCTGATTTGACCGGCATCAGCCTGCGTCAACGCATTCTGAAAAACGTCGAAACCCTGAGCCTTGAAACCACCCTCTTCGATCAACCACTTTCCATGCCGATCATATTGGCCCCGGTAGGCCTGACGGGCATGTTCGCCCGCCGTGGAGAAGTGCAGGCGGTTAAAGCGGCGGAGAACAAAGGCATCCCGCTTTGTCTATCAACGGTCTCGGTGTGCTCGATCGAGGAAGTCTCGGCACAAAGCCAACAGTCCATCTGGTTTCAGCTGTATGTGTTGAAGGACAGAGGTTTCATGAAAAATGCACTGGAGCGGGCGAAGGCCGCCGGTGTGAAAAACCTGGTGTTTACCGTGGACATGCCCACGCCCGGCGCTCGATACAGGGACGCACACTCGGGCATGTCAGGCCCTTTTGCTTCATCGCGGCGAATGCTTCAGGCCATGACCAAACCCGACTGGGCATTCAATGTCGGCGTCATGGGGCGTCCACACGACCTGGGCAATATCTCGAAGTACCTTGGCAAAGCCGTCACGCTCGAAGACTACATGGGCTGGTTGGCCAACAACTTCGACCCTTCAATCAGCTGGAGCGATCTGGAGTGGATTCGTGAGTTCTGGAAAGGCCCGATGATCATCAAAGGCATTCTCGATCCTCAGGATGCCCGGGACGCGGTCAGCTTTGGCGCGGATGGCATTGTCGTGTCGAACCACGGAGGGAGACAGCTGGACGGCGTGCTCTCCACCACCCGGGCATTGCCTCCCATCATGCAAGCCATCGGTAATGATCTGACGGTGCTGGTCGACTCGGGAATCCGCTCGGGGCTTGATGTCGTACGGATGTTGGCGCTGGGCGCAAAAGGCGTACTGCTGGGGCGTTCCATGGCCTATGCATTGGCGGCCGATGGTCAACGCGGTGTGGAAAATATGCTGGATATCTTCGCCAAGGAAATGCGCGTCGCCATGACCTTGACCGGGGTGACTTCGATTAGTCAGATTGATGAATCCACGCTGGTGGATGCTGCTCGATGAGCTGAACACCTGACCTTAAAACGCCGCGCCCATGCGCGGCGTTTTCGTTGATGCCTGGAAAGCGCTCCTCACTCAACGTCTTTGAGCACCTCAAAGGTCACTTGATCGGGATAAAACGCCATGTAGCTGCGAATCTGCTCTACCGACACTTTGGGGTCTTCATAGCTCCACACCGCGTTAGCGCCCTCATGTCCCGGCACTTGCAAGCTGAAATAGCTGGCATCGCCCTTGTAGGGGCAATAACTCGTGTGATCGGTGCGGGCAAAGTACTTTTCATCGATGTCCTCCCGCGGTACGTAATACACCGGAGGATAGTTGGCCTCGAGCAACACCAGCGCCCGTGCGGACGCGGCCACCTGAATACCGTGAAACTTTACAAGCAGGCAGCCCGGCTGCTCTGCAATGGTGATGACAGGACTAGGACCGGTGCTTTTCATGAAATACGTTCCTCATGATGCTGATGGGCTGCGCTGCAGCCCCAAAACCTGAGACCACGACTTTCAGGTATAACCCAGATTTTGCACTCACGACGGCTTCGCAGCCGAACGGGACGATGCGGCGTTCCAACGAGCTTCCTCCAGCTCGATTCTTGACTGGATCAAAAACGAAATGCCGATATAAGCAGGCAAACGCTCAAAGTCGGTGAAACATCGTCTACGATCAATAGGATCGTTGACGTCCCTGCTGCTCAGACAGGCAGTCGTGGCATGGCGTGGGGATTTGAGTCTCAGAAACCTGAGGGTTTCACCATGCCCGCCACACAGTTTTCCCTCGACCAGAAAATCATCACCCTCGACGCCCGTCCAGATCGCCTCGACCTGCGCGATCGCATTTTTACCCCTCGTGTCCAGTCACTGCCGCCCTCCTGGCCCGCCGACAAGGACATCGCCTCCGAACTCTCGGGTTACCTGGACAAAAACATGGTGCTCTACCAGGGCAGCGAAGGCGCGTGCACCGGGTTCGGACTGGCGGCGGTGGTCAATTTTCTGTTGTGGCGGCGAGACAGGGCTTCCACCAAAACGAGTCCGCGCCAGCTTTATCATCTGGCCAAACTCTATGATGAATGGCCAGGCGAGGACTATGTGGGTTCCAGTTGTCGCGGCGCGTTGAAGGGTTGGCACAAACACGGCGTCTGCGCGCAGGAACTGTGGCCCTATACCGTCAAGCCGGACGGATCGGTTCCGGCCTTTGAAGCACCGGCGGAGAATTGGGCAATGGATGCCATGACGCGGCCGCTGGGGGTTTACTACCGTGTCGAGAAGGACGATGTCACCGCCATGATGGCGGCGCTGTATGAGGCCGGCGCGCTTTTCGTCTCTGCCAATGTGCATCAGGGCTGGGCACTGATGCGGCCCAAAGGCAAAAAACAGCCGGCGGTGGAATTCCAGAGCATGTCCCAGCTGCCCGTCATCAAATGGCCGGCAGCCAGTGAGGGCGGTCACGCCTTTGCCTTGATCGGGTACACCAGTCAGGGGTTCATCGTGCAGAACTCCTGGTCAACCGACTGGGGATTTTCCGGCTTTGCCATCCTGACGTTCGAAGACTGGCTGGCCAATGGCACCGACGCCTGGACCGTGGCCCTCGGGGTACCGATCGAACGCGGCGCGTTATCGAAAAACGCACGCCCTTCAGGCTCCCGGAACGGCGTTCAATCACCGTTTTGTAGCGCGCTTTCGAGTTCCAGCGCCAAGCGCGAAGGGTTTTCCCTGTTCACGGCCAGCGCCTGCGAGCCCGATCGCAAAGGGCCGCCGCTGTTGACCAAGGATCAGGCTTACGGCCTGACCATCGTGATGGAAAACAATGGCAGCATCGGCCCTCGCCTCACCGACGTGGAAAACGTCCGGGCGGGCGTCAAGCGCATCGTCTTCGAGGCGCCTCGCGCCTGGTACAACAAGCTGCCGGCCGCAAACAGCCCCCCTGTGCTGCGCATCGCCGTCATTGCCCACGGCGGGCTCAATTCCGAGCAGGATTCGATCAACCGCATTTGTGCCATGGCGCCCTACTTCCTTGAAAACGGCATCTATCCGCTGTTTGTCACCTGGCGCACCGGGGCCCTCGAAACGCTGGCGGATATCGTCCAGGACACCCTGCCCGGGCTGTTTCCCGAAGCCGGCAGCATCAGCGATGCCTTGAAGGCCATCAAGGACAAAGCCGTGGAAGGCTTTGATCGCACGCTGGAACTGGCGACCAAAAAACCCGGCGGCGACCAGTGGAGCCAGATGAAACAGAACGCCGAAGCCGCCGCAGTCGCCGGCTTTACCCCGCGCGGGCTGGTGGAAATGGCGGAGAACCTGAAAAACCTGGTCGCCGACATGGGCAAGAAGAACGTCGAGCTGCATTTGATCGGCCACTCCGCGGGTTCCCTGATCAATGGCCACTTGATTCAACTGCTGTGGGCCAGGGGTTTGCCCACGGAAACGTCGACGCTGATGGCCCCGGCCTGCACCCTCGATTTCGCCAACCAGACCTACCGCAAAGTCATCGAAGGTGGAGGCCTCAAGCGCAAGGACTTCCACATCTACATCATGTCCGAGAGCCGCGAACAGGAGGACAACGTCATCGGCGTGTACCACAAATCCCTGCTTTACCTCGTTTCCCGGGCCTATGAAGAACTGCAACGCATGCCGCTGCTGGGCATGGCCAAAAGTCTGGACAAACAGTGCCAGGACTTCAGCAATCCCGATCTGGCGGAGTGGAACATCGCCGCCAAAAACATGACCGAACAGTGGAACCAGTTTTACTTTGGGAAAACCATTCCGACCGGGTTTGCCGCAACGGGTCGCGGGCTTCCCGAAGCGTTCGCGCAAACCCTGCATATCTTCAACGATCCGAAAATGAACTATGGCGCGGGCACCAAAAAAGACACCTCTCACGGAGGCTTCGATAATGATGTGAACGTGATTACCGCAGCGTTGCTGACCATTCTCAGGCGAGAGCCCGGCGCGAAGCTGGACCAGCCGGTGGTTAACCTGAACTACTGAGGAGCCTGTGCAATGAATCGCAACGCACCGACTGTACATCCATACAGATAAAGATTGCCCCATCGCTCATCAGCCGCCATTCTGTCCGCCTCTCGACAGTTGATGAGCGATGGTGGTTATGCGGCTGTACCTCTGTGAAAAACCTTCCCAGGCCAAAGACATTGCGGCCGTCCTCGGCGCCAGGCGTCGTGGCGACGGCTGCTGGCTGGGAACGGACGTCACGGTGACCTGGTGCATCGGCCATCTGCTGGAAACCGCGCCGCCCGACGCCTATGACGCGCGTTACAAGCGTTGGGTGCTGGCGGATCTGCCGATCATTCCAGAGAAGTGGAAGATGACCGTCAAACCACGCACGGCCAGCCAGTACAAAGCGGTCAAGCGCCTGCTCGGCGAGGCCAGCGAACTGGTGATCGCCACCGATGCCGACCGTGAAGGCGAGATGATCGCCCGGGAACTGGTGGAGCATTGCCGTTATCGCGGGCCGATCCAGCGGCTATGGCTGTCGGCGCTGGACGATGCGTCGATCCGCAAGGCGCTGGCAGCCCTGAAGCCGGGGGCCGAGACGTTTAGCCTTTACCATTCGGCACTCGGGCGCTCGCGGGCCGACTGGTTGATCGGCATGAACATGAGTCGGCTTTTCACACTGCTGGGGCGTCAGTCCGGTTATCAGGGCGTATTGCCGGTCGGTCGGGTGCAAACGCCGACCCTGCGCCTGGTGGTGGATCGCGACCGCAGCATCGCCGACTTCGTGCCGGTCGCCTATTGGGCCATCGATGTGCAACTGCTGCACGACGGCACTGCGTTCACCGCCCAGTGGCGTGCGACCTCCGAGGTTTGCGACGATCAGGATCGCTGCCTGAATCAGGCGTTGGCGCAAAATGCAGCGGCAGCCATTGGCAGTGCGGCGAGTGCCCGGGTGATCAAACTGCGTACCGAGCGAATGCGCGAATTGGCCCCCCTGCCCTTCGATCTGGGCACCTTGCAGGAAGTCTGCTCGAAGAAGCTCGGGCTCGGCGCCCAGGAAACCCTCGATATCGCCCAGGCCCTGTACGAAACCCACAAGGTCATCACCTATCCACGCAGCGACTGCGGTTATCTGCCCGTGAGTCAGCACAGCGAAGCACCGGGCATTCTGGCCGCGCTGAGGCAGGCTGATCCGGCACTGAACGCCTTGAACGACTTCCTGGAGCCTCTGCGCCGCTCACGGGCGTGGAACGACGCCAAGGTCAGCGCTCACCACGGCATCATCCCCACGGCCGCAGCGAAAAACCTCGAGCGGCTGGTGGGCAAGCAGCGGGCGGTCTACACCCTGATCCGCGCGCGTTATCTGGCGCAGTTTCTGCCCAACCATGAATACGACCGGACCCAGGCCGACTTCGACTGCGCCGGTGAAGCCTTGCGTGCCGTCGGCAAGCAGATCGTCGAACCCGGCTGGAAACGCGCCCTGCCCGAGGCCCTTGCCCCGGCCAAAGGCCGCGAAGCACCGGCGCCGCAAACACTGCCGGCATTGGCCGAAGGACGTGACTGTGCAGTGGCCGACGTCAAGCTCAAGGACCTCTGGACGCAACCGCCCAAACCGTTCACCGAAGGCGATCTGATCAAGGCGATGAAGAACGTCGCCAAACTGGTGGAAGATCCGCTGCTCAAGCAGAAACTCAAGGACACCACCGGCATCGGCACCGAAGCAACCCGCGCGTCGATCATCCAGGGCCTGCTCGACCGTGGTTATCTGATCAAGAACGGCAAGGCCCTGGCCGCCACCCCGGCCGCGTTCAGCCTGATCGATGCGGTGCCGCGTGCCATCGCCGACCCCGGGACCACGGCGATCTGGGAGCAGGCGCTGGACATGGTGCAGAGTGGCGAGATGAGCCTGGAAGAATTCGTCACCAAGCAAGCCGCGTGGATGAGCAAACAGGTCGCCCGTTGCGCCGGCCTGAGCCTGACCATCAGTGGACCGGCAAGCCCCGCCGGGCGCGGTGCCACACCGTGGAAAAACAAACGCAAACCCGCCAAACGCAAGCCCTCCACCGGCACTAAACGCGCGGCAAAACCGGCGAGCAAGGCTTGAGGGCACTTCGAGCGAGCCAAAAGGGTCTAGTGTTCTTCAAGCCCAGCGACAGCCCCATTTTCTGAGAAGGCATCGACCATGATTATCGTGCATCACCTGAACAACTCCCGTTCCCAGCGGATTCTCTGGTTGCTGGAAGAACTCGCCATCCCTTACGAGCTGAAATGCTATCAGCGCGACCCGAAGACCAACCTGGCACCGCCGGAATTGAAAGCGATCAATGCCCTGGGTAAATCACCGGTCATCGAAGACGGCGCGCAGAAGCTGATCGAGTCCTCCGCGATCATCGACTACCTGATTCGCCGCCATGGCGACGGTCGCCTGCAACCCGATCCGTTCACCCCCGCCTATGACGAATACGTGCAGTGGCTGCATTTCGCCGAAGGCTCGGCGATGTTGCCGCTGATGTTGAACCTGTACGTGGGGCGTCTCGGTGAGGCCGGCGCGCCGTTGCATCCACGGATCAATTCGGAGGTAGCCAACTACCTGAGCTACCTCGACACGGCTCTGAACCAGTCCGATTACCTGTTGGGCGATGAGTTCAGTGCCGCCGACATCCAGATGAGTTTTATCGGCGAGATCGCCAGAGCCCAAGCCAAGCTCGGCAACTATCCTCATATAGCGGCCTGGATTGAACGCTTTCAGGCTCGCCCGGCCTATCAAGCCGCACTGAAAAAAGGTGGGAAATACGATTTCGCCCCCCACTGAGTGCGCCTCAGGAGCCTACGAGCATGCCCTTGATAGAACTGCACGCCGCCCAGCGCGACGAACTGGAAACAATTGAAAACCTGATGCAGTTCTACATGTATGACTTCAGCGAGTGGCTGCCGCTGAAGTTCGGTGAGCATGGTTTCTTCAACGCCCAGCCCAAACCGGGTTACTGGCGCAACCCCGCAACCAGGCCGTTTCTGATCAAGGTCGACGGAGAATTGGCCGGTTTCGTGACGGTGGATGATGAAACCCATACTCACGGCGCCGATTACAACATCGGCTACTTCTTTGTCAGTCGACGCTTTCGTGGCCAAGGCGTCGCGAAGTTTGTCGTTTCCACCCTCTTGAGCCGGTTCCCCGGTCAATGGCAAATTTTCCACCTCGACGCGAATCAGCCTGCGCGGCGGTTCTGGGGCCGGGTCCTGGCTGATGTCACCCATGGCGAGTTCACCCTGCATAAGCTGCCGATAGACGGTTATCCCTGCACCGTTTACCGATTCCAGACATCGCTGCCATCGTCCTGACTGGCGCTTTCCCATTCCGCTTTTTAATTCCAAACGACTTTGTCCGACAATATGTAGTGCCAAAAAATAATCACTACAAAACCGTTGACGCCTCCGATTTGCCCTTGCATGATGCAGACGTCTCCCCGATCGGGAGAACAGGCAACACGTTTGAGCAAGCTCGTCTGACCGCCGAGCTGTTTTTCCCGGATACACGCTGCCCACAAGGCAGATTGAAGAAGCTGACCTGGCCTGAACGTCCAGTACAAGGACGAGAAGCGCTGGCGATCAATCCTCATGAAGCTTGTGGCCGACCCTGAAAATGTCGGCAGTGGCCAGAAGGTTTTCGCCGCTTCTCCTCGTTGTGACGCTATTGCGTAGCAGTTATTCAACACGACTACATGCAACAGACGCGGGACCCCGTCATATTGGCGGCCGACCGCTGACGTCCTGGTTTCGGTGCCAGGGATCAACTAACCGATGGGCTACCTGTATTAGCGAATCAACTTTGAAAGATCACCAAATGGTCAAGGGGCTTACTATGAATCTGAACAATCAACCCACTATCGATGAACTGGCTCATCTGTTCGCTGCGCAAAAAGACAGCCATGACAGCCATATTCTTTGGATCAGCAAGTCGGGCCAGGTGCATATCGACTGCCTGTCGACGCACGCTGATGAAGCGGAGTTCGACAAGAACAACCAGAACCTGCTCGCCCGACTGAAGATGTACCGTCGCGGCCAAGGCTATGTCGGCAAGAAAGCCGCGGCTGACAAGGACTTCATCGGTAATGTTCTGCAAACGCTGAAACAGGCATGGGCCTCGATGCAGAACCAGAACGAAGTTCGGGTGATTGACCGGTTCTACTGATACCTCCACACCCCATCCATAAAAAGGCCCCGCTCGTCATATCGAGCGGGGCCTTTTTGTTTGTCTCGTGCGCACCAAACAACGCTATTGTTAACCGTGTGCACTGGATCATTGGAGGTTTGTGATGAACATACAACTGACAGGCTTGCTGTTGCTCGTAATGGCCAGTGCTGCCCATGCAAACAGCATCATCGGCGTTCCGTTGTTCGATGCGGACTGCCCCGGCAAAGTCATCGTCCACGCGGATCAGGACGGGCCGGTATTGATCAACAGCAAGGAAGCCGAGACCAAAGCCATTGACGATCGCCGTTTCGAAGCCAGGGGTTCGGGCGTCGTCATCTCGATCCTCCTCTCCGATGACGATTCGGTCACGGTGTCCTCCACGGGCAAGGCGCCCAATGGTGTGTGCCAATTAATAGAAGACTGACGTCGTCGACTCACCTGCAGCCGCCCCCAACACCAGTTCCATAAAAGCCACCGACGCTGCGCTGTGATAGTTGTTTTTGCGTCGAAGCAGCGCGGCCCCTCGTTTGGGCGACTCCCCCAACAACGGGATTTTGCGCAACGCCCGGTCCTCGGTGGCAATGGGCTCCGGAAGGATGGTGGCGATGGCCGTGTGCCGAATGACTTCCAGCAAGGTACTCACCGAGTTGACCTCGATCACCACCTTCGGCGTGATTTGCTCCTGGGCAAAGTACTCATCGATACGGGTACGGGTAACGAAGTCGGGGGCCAGCAGCGCAAACTCCAGCTGCGCAACCTCTTGCGCGGACAACCCGACCTGGCTTTCGTATAACGGGTGATCGCGCCCCACCATGACGCCCAAGGTCTCGGTAAACCCCGGGATCGACTCGATGTCGGCATTTCTGACCTGGGTAAACGCGATGGCGATGTCCAGTGAGTCATCCACCAGCCCGGCCTCGATGTCATCCATCGACAGCTCGAAAATCTGTAGATGGATGTTCGGAAAGCGCGCCACGTAATCGCGCACCAGCGGCCCCACCAGGTACGCCATGAACGTTGGGGTCATGGCCAGTCGCAGGGTGCCGCGGGACAAATCCTTTACGTCATGCAGCGCACGTTTGCCCGCCTCCAGTTCCACCAGCACCCGACGAGCACATTCGATGTAGGCCTCGCCCGCATCGGTGGGTTTCACCGTGCGCGAGGTTCGGTCGAACAGGCTCACGCCCAGAGTTTCTTCCAGTTGTCGGATCTGTTGGGACAGGGTCGGCTGCGAAACGTGAAGCGCCTCGGCGGCGCGGGTGAAACCGCCGTGGTCGGCGACCGCCAGCAAATAGCGCAAATGTCGGAGCAGCATGGGGAATCACCATCTATAGGCTGTGCTTATGCGCTGCATTGTATATCGGTCTTGGACGCTATTGATCGATCGGCAGAAGATTGCTCCACACCCAAGCAACATCACTCCCGACAGGAGAAACACCATGCAACAGTCCCACGCTTACAACGACCCAAGCCTGGCCCTGACCACGTCGATCCTCGATGCAAAGGCGAGCAAAAACCTGTCCTGGCAGGACCTGACCGACGGCACCGGCCTCGGTCTGGCCTACGTCACTGCCGCCCTGCTCGGTCAGCACCCGCTGCCGGAAAGCGCCGCCAAAGTGATTGGCGAAAAACTGGATCTGGACGCCGACACCGTGGCCCGCCTGCAGATTATCCCGTTGCGCGGCAGCCTCTCGGGTGTCCCGACCGACCCGACCATCTACCGCTTCTACGAAATGATCCAGATTTACGGCACCACCTTGAAAGCCCTGGTTCATGAGCAATTCGGCGACGGCATCATCAGTGCGATCAACTTCAAGCTCGACATGAAGAAAGTCGAAGACCCGGAAGGCGGCTCCCGCGCGGTGATCACCCTCGATGGCAAGTTCCTGCCGCTGCGTCCTTTCTAAGCGGATACCGGCCCGCATTACCTTTAAAACGCTATATCCGTAGCAGCTGTCGAGCTTGCGAGGCTGCGTTCGGCTGCGCAGCAGTCGCCTGGGTCTGCGAGGACTTCGGTCGAGCGCGACCCCGGCTCGAACGCAGCCTCGCGGGCTCGGCAGCTGCTACGGAACCATCCGATGCACCCATGAGGAGATCGCCATGAAAGCGCTCATCGAAGGTTTTTTGAAGTTCCAGAAAGACGCCTTTCCGCAACGGACCGACCTGTTCAAACACCTGGCCACCACCCAGCATCCGGGCACGCTGTTCATCACCTGCTCCGACAGCCGTGTCGTGCCAGAATTGCTGACCCAACAAGAACCCGGTGAACTGTTTGTGATCCGCAATGCCGGCAACATCGTGCCCTCCTACAGCCCTCACCCCGGCGGTGTGTCGGCCACGGTCGAATATGCGGTCGCAGTGCTGGGCGTGACTGACATTGTGATTTGCGGGCACTCGGACTGCGGCGCCATGACCGCCGTCGCCAAGTGCACATGCATGGACCACCTGCCCGCCGTCAGCGGCTGGTTGCAACACGCCGAGTCAGCGAAAGTCATCAACGAATCCCGCCCTCACGCCAATGACGCGGCGAAGGTGAGTTCAATGGTTCGGGAGAATGTCATCGCGCAACTGGCCAATATTCAGACACACCCGAGCGTGCGCCTGGCTCAGGAGAAAGGCCTGTTGAATTTGCATGGTTGGGTTTACGACATCGAGACCGGTTCGGTCGACGCCCTGGATGCCAACAGCCACCGTTTCGTGGCGCTCGCCGAGTACCCGGACACCTGTGCCCTTCAAGCGAGATCCGTAGAAGCAGCAGCCTGAATCGACTCGCCGCGAGACGATCGATGCAGCGCTCCCGGCTCACGGGAGCGCCGCACTAACACGATCGACAAGGTTATTTATCGTCCCGATTCTCAGGACTCTCTTCCGCGTTGGGTGGTTCTGGAATGCTGCCTGGGGTGAACACGTGAGTCAGCAAGTCTCTGGCATCGACATCGACGACCCCCTGAACCGAACGGGTCAGAGCAACAGCCTGCTCACACTGTTTATGGGTGTTGACGCGGCCGCTCAATGCCACCGTGCCCCCGTGGGTTTTGACATGGATTTGCAGGCCAAGACTGGGTTCGGCCATTGCCAGGGCTGACTTCACCCTGGCGGTAATCCACGTGTCGTGAACGCCCCTTTCCAGATCATGAGAGTATTGTTGGAAGGAATGAAGTTTCATGGTGTAACCCTCTCTCCGTCATCAGATGCACTGCCCGTCCATTGGCTGTGCAGCCTTGACGCTCAGGCGAGCGTTATGGACATCTGATTCGTTTTGGAGTGCTCGCCACGCCCATACGGACGCACATTAAGTATAGTGCGACCGTTGACTGGGGTCGTGGTGCTGGATCAGCGTTTGACCGACAGATCCGTCTGGGTCATGCGACTGCGGATCGTGAACACCCCATCTCCCGAGAGAATCGCGCTGCGAGCAAACAGGCGACCGCTCTCCCAGTTCGAAAGCCCCAGTTCCGGCTTGTTCAGCGCGTACTGTCCGTCGACCCAGCGGGTAATCCCGTTACCGACAAACGGTGCGTTGACCGCGTTGTAGAAGCGTTCCTGAGCCTCGGCATCTTCACTGATCAACGACACGGTGAACTGCGGGCTATAGCGATTGAACAACGCGATGGCGCTGTCCAGGTCATCGACAATCTTCAGGCTGACTTCCGGGGTTTCTTCCCATTCCCACTCGCGGCCCAACTGATCCTCGGGCAGCGGTTCGGCCAACGCTTCGGTCTGATAGCCTTCGGCGCGGTACACCTCAACACTGGCGGTCTGCCAATCGGTTGGCAAGTACTGCTCGCAGCCTTCGACGATGTGCAATTTGCAGCCCTGCCCGCGTGCGGTGCCGGCCTGTTGCAGCGCGTCGAGGAACAGCGGCAGCAATTGCGCCACACGGTCACGGTGGATCAGGCAGACGTTCATCGTGTTGCAGACTTTGCGATCCAGCGAATTGCGCACTACCGCGGCAAAGCGTTTGGCATCGGCGTCCTTGTCGGCGATCAGCCAGGCGCCACCGGTGCCGTGCAGGCTGACGGCGGTGCCGGCCTGTTGGGCGATGCTGCCCAATTGACTGACGGCGCGCCCCGAACCACGGGCCACTGCCAGCGACAGGCGCCGGTCGGCGAACATCGCCCAACCGGCGGCGTGATTGACGCTTTCCACCAGCGACACCGCGCCGGTCGGCAACCCGGCGTCGCTCAGTGCCGGATTCAGTGCGTGGGTGACGATGGCTTGCGCCGTGCCCAACGCATCGCTGCCGATGCGCAGCACCGCCGTGTTACCCGTGCGCAACACACCGGCGGCGTCGGCGAAGACGTTCGGCCGGCCTTCGAAGACGAACGCGACGATGCCCAGCGGCGAGACCACTTGCTCGACTTTCCAGCCGTCATGCTCGATGCAACTGACCACTTTGCCGCGCGTGGCCGACGCATCGCGCCAGGCCCTGAGGCCAGCGATCATGTCACGGCGCATGCGTTCATCCGCCAGAAGCCGTGTGGTGGAACGCCCACGGGCCTTGGCCCGCTCGATGTCGGCCAGGTTGGCGGCTTCGATCAAGGCCCAGCAGGCAGGGTCTTCCAGGCGTTGGGCGAAGCGATCAAAGAACTCGCTGATGGCTTGATCGGTGACCGCGGACATTGCGCTGAACGCCGCTTCGGCACGCTCGATTGCGATGGCCGCCGCTTGCTGGTCAGCCACCGGAATCAGCAACAATTCGCCGCTGACCTGCTCCACCAGCAAATGGTCCCCGGGCTGAAAACGCGCGGCCAATTCGGGGCTGACCACAGAGACACGATTCCCGGCGAAAGGGATAGGCGTGCCAGCGACTAGACGTTCGAGCGCAAGAGACATGAAGCGGTTTCACCATGCAATGGGCGGCCGGAAAATGTATAGGAAAATCCCTGGAGCGTCATTAACCGCACGCCTGACCGGTGGTCGAAAACCCGGCAGCCCTGCATGCTGCCCTCCTACGCTGAAAGAGGTATATCAGCGTTTCCTGTTTTCCAAGGAGGCCGTCATGAGCGATGAATTCACAAGCCATGGAGCGGCCCTTGACGATGAAGGTCTGGCAAAAGAGCACCTGGATATCACCACGGTGCTGGACGATGAAACACTGGCGTGTCTGCGCAGCCGGGTCGAAGCGTTGCCGCTCTGACTAGAACACCGACCAGCCAATCCGCTGACTCAGCAACTCCAGCGCGGCCATACCCGCGAGGGAGTTGCCGGCGGTGTTCAACTCCGGCGACCAGACGCACACCGTGAACTGCCCCGGCACCACCGCGACAATCCCCCCGCCCACGCCGCTCTTGCCGGGTAAACCGACGCGATAGGCAAAGTTGCCGGCTTCATCGTAGAGGCCGCTGGTGGCCATGATCGAGTTGACTTGCTGGGTCTGGCGGGCGGTGAGGATCTGTTCGCCGCTGTGCTTGCAGAAACCGTCATTGGCCAGAAAACAGAACGCCCGCGCCAGATCTACGCAGCTCATGCGCAGCGCGCAATGGCTGAAGTAACTGCGCAGTACCGCTTCGACGTCGTTGTGGAAATTGCCGAAAGACTGCATCAGATAGGCCATCGCAGCGTTGCGCGCGCGATGCTGGTATTCGGACTCGGCGACCTTGCCGTCCACCATGACTTGCGGGTTGCCGGACAGCCGACGGACAAAATCGCGCATGGACAGTGCCGGCGCGGCAAAGCGTGACTGGTTGATGTCGCAGATCACCAGCGCACCGGCGTTGATGAAGGGATTGCGCGGGCGTCCGCGCTCGAATTCCAGTTGCACCAGCGAGTTGAACGGTTGGCCGGAAGGCTCGTGCCCCAGGCGTTTCCAAATGGCTTCGCCGGAGTGGTCGATGGCCTGCACCAGGCTGAACACCTTGGAAATACTCTGCACCGAGAACAGCGTATGGGCATCGCCGGCGCAATACAGTTCGCCGTCATTGCCGTACACCGCGATTCCCAGTTGATCGGCTGGCACCGTACCGAGAGCGGGAATGTAGTCAGCCACCTTGCCCTGGCCGATCAGGGGACGTACTGCGTCAAGGATCTCGTTCAACAGCGCTTGCATGCCGGGTTCCGAAGTCTCGCCCCATGGGATTGCGGGGACACAGATGCTAGACGCCACTGGTCGGGGCCGGATCACAGTTTCCTGCAGGAGCATGCAATATCTGCGGGGCTGAAACACTATCCCTGTAGCAGCTGTCGAGCCCCAGCGAGGCTGCGTTCGGCTGCGCAGCAGTCGCAGTTCCTGTGCCCGCGATTTACCTGAACTACCGCGTCGCTTGGTTTCACGACTGCTTCGCAGCCGAACGCAGCCTCGCTGGGGCTCGACAGCTGCTACAGGGCTGCGTTCTAGGTTACGTATCACAGTGTGTACAGCGCCCCTCCCGACACACCCTGCCCCTAAATCCCCACACCAAAGACACATCGCAGATACACCTGCTTGATGAACTGTGCCTGTCGATTGGCCACGCCGATCAAAGCGCTCAACTCAATCAATGCTACGGAGTATCACCATGTTCAAGCTCTCGACTTCTTCCTTGACCCTCGGCCTGATCATCGCTGGCGGCCTGGCCCTGTCCAACGTGGCTTCGGCCTCCGAGTCCGAAGCATTCAGCATGAAACAACTGGCCCACGGCTACAGTCAGGTCCAGGCCGACACGGCAGAAAAACCGGCGGAAGGTAAATGTGGCGAAGGCAAGTGCGGCGCCAGCGAGTAACCCTTTGCGTGGGGCACCCCGTTGCCCCACTTCCCTGACTGAACGGAGATCATGCCCATGACCACCTCACTCTCATCGGCCGTGAAAGGCCTGCACCTGAACCTCGACCGTGCCGGTAGCTGGATTGCGCCGCTGACCCTGCGGGTGTTCCTCGCCTGGGAATTCTTCGAGTCAGGCCTGGAAAAATTCAATGGCGAAAACTGGTTCGCCGATATTCAGGACAGCTTCCCGTTCCCCTTCAACCACGTGCCGGCCACGCTGAACTGGGAACTGTCGATGTGGGCCGAACTGATCTGCGCCCTGGCCATACTGGTAGGCCTGGGAACGCGGATCTCGGCAATCATTTTGATCGTGGTCACGGTCGTCGCGACCGCCGCCGTTCACTGGCCGGCCGATTGGTCTACATTGAGTGAGCTTGCCCAGGGTTACGCCATCAGCAACAAGGGTCACGGCAACTTCAAACTGCCGCTGATCTACCTCGCGGCCTTTATGCCGCTGTTGCTCTCGGGTGCCGGCAAGCTCAGCCTCGATGCGCTGCTGGCTCGAGTCTTCTGGCGTCGCGATAACCGCTAAAGCGCCAGGGACTCGATAACGTCCCTCGGTTCAATAGTGGAGCAATCGTCATGAGTCTCACCCTCTATGGTTTTGACGGCAGTACTTATGTGCGCACCGTGAAGATGCTGCTGGTGGAAAAAGACGCGGACTTCGACCAGGTGCAGGTCAACGTGATCAAAGGCGAGCCGCACCTGCCAGAGCACATGGTGCGTCACCCTTTCGGCAAGGTGCCGGTCATCGACCATGACGGGTTCCGGGTGATCGAAACCGGCGCGATCGTGGCCTACCTGGACGAAGTCCTGCCAGGCCCGTCCATCACTCCTGACAACGCCCACGACCGCGCTCGCACCCACATGGCCCAAGGCATTTACGATTCCTATGGCTACGGCAACCTTGTGCAAGTGTTCGGCTACCATCTTTTTCCTGACTTCATTGGCGGGCAGAATGAAGATTCGCGCCGCAAAGGCATCGAGAACTCGAAACGGGTGCTGCGCGAGCTGATGAAAATAAAAGGCACCGATCCCTATATCGCAGGTCTTGAACCCAGCATCGGCGACTTTTACCTGGCGCCGGGCTGCGCCTACATCGCCATGACCCCGGATGCACCGCAGGTGTTTTCGGTGGACGGTTTCGACGGATGGTGGAAACGTATGCAGTCTCTGCCAAGCTTCAAGGCCACGCAGCCGAAATAAACTTCACCCCACTCACTTGTGTAGACAGGAGCCACCATGAGCGTGACCACCCAATGGATCGAGATCGATAGCGCCGACGGTAAATTCGGCGTTTACCTGGCGATTCCGCACACCCGCAAAGGCCCGGGGATCGTGCTGATCCAGGAAATTTTCGGCGTGAATGAACACATCCGCTCAGTCGCCGAGCAATACGCCGCGGACGGCTATCTGGTGATTGCACCCGACCTGTTCTGGCGCAGCGGCCACCGCATCGAACTGACCTACGACGAGGCCGGCTGGAAACGCGCCGTCGAGTTGATGAACGCCACCGACGTCGGCAAGGCACAGGCCGACATCGAACTGGCCATTGACGCCTTGAAAGCCCAGCCGGGCCTGGACGGCGGGATCGCCTCGATTGGTTACTGCTTCGGTGGTTTGCTCTCGTACCACACCGCCGCCAATGGGCTGGTGGACGTGGCCATCGCCTATTACGGCGGCGGAATCCAGAATCAGCTGGACCGGGCCGATGAAATCGAAGTGCCGCTGCTGATGCATTTCGGTGAACAGGACAGCCACATCCCACTGGAAGCCGTGGAGAAAATCGCCGAACGTTTCGAGAACAACGACAACGTCGAAATTGTCGTGTACCCGGAGGCCGAACATGGCTTCAACTGCTCGCACCGCGACAGCTACAACCAGCGCGCAGCGGCTGAGGCCCATGGCAATACGTTGATCTTTTTGGGTCAGGAACTGTAAGGCCACACAAACGCAAAAGGCACCTTCATTTAACGGTGAAGGTGCCTTTTTTGTGTGCGACGCTTACTTGATCAGCATTCCCAACGGACTCAGCGGCCCGATCGGCATCAGTTCAAACGTCAGCAGATCGACCTCACCCAGCGGCAGTGCCTTGAGCAACCTGTCGGCCTCTTCGACCGATTCGACGGTCATCAGGAAAATCACCCCCGCTTCGTTGTCGCGCATCCAGAACTGTTCCATCTTGCCATCCAGGTACAGTTGCAACGTCGCGGGTACTTCAGCGGGCAGGTAAGCAACGCGCTGCTCGGGGGTCAGGGTCTTGAGTGTTCCGATCGCCATGATTTTCATGATCACACCTCTTCCGGTTGCGCAATGACGGCCACCTTCGGCTGAGCTGTGCGTTCGTGAACATGGCGATGAGGCGTACGGTCGATGTTAAGACTCAGTATTTCCGGACGGCTGTAGTGACCGCGGCCGTCCATCTGACGTTTACGGATTTCGATCTGGAACAGATCAATGTCAGCGATCACTTCGCCTTCGCCTTCGGTCAGTGCGCCGACGACTTCACCTTGTGGATCGATGATCGCGGTGTAGCAGCCGCCGGAGATCGGACCGATCTCGCAACCGGTGTCGGCCATGATCTGGGCTTGCTGTTCCGGGTACAACCAAGCCGTCGAGTTAACCACGAAGCAAGCCGATTCCAGGGCATGCATGCGAATGCTGACTTCCATCTGCCGGGTGAACAAGGCACCTGCGAACGAGCCTGGGTACATCGAGGCGTGAATCTGTTCGCCGTCTTCGATCAAAGCGTAACGAGCCAGCGGGTTGTAATGTTCCCAGCAGGCCAGTTGACCGATGCGCCCTACCGCGCTGTCGGTGGCGCGCAGGCCCGAACCGTCGCCCATGCCCCATATCATGCGTTCGTGATAGGTCGGCGAAATCTTGCGACGTGCCTGAATCAAGGTGCCATCAGCATCAAACAGCAACTGAGTGTTGTACAAGGTGCTGCCATCGCGCTCGTTGACGCCGATGGAAACCACCATGTTGGCTTCTTTGGCTGCTTTGCCGATTTCATCGGTGGTTGCAGAAGGTACAACCACAGCCTGATCCAGCAATTTGTAGTGCTCGGACCCCATTTTGAAAGGGGCCTGCACAAAGGAGAAGTATGGGTAGTACGGCACGATGGTTTCGGGGAAAACGGCGAACTGCACGCCTTTCTCGCCGAGTTCACGAATCTTGTTAACGACCTTTTCTACAGTGCCTTCACGGCTGTAGAGAACAGGTGCGATCTGGACAGCAGCGGCTTTAACGATGGTCATGGCGGTGATCTCATTGAGGGAGTGGACTTCAACGAGATCAAAATTACGCCAATAATATTTAGACCGAAATGTCGAATACACCACCTTTTAGGACACTTCAAGCATCACCCGCGTCAATCGATAAGTAACCTGTGGCGAGAGAGCTTGCTCCCGCTGGGCCGCGAAGCGGCCCCCCGATCCCTAAAAAGCAGGGGACTGCTGCACAGTCCAGCGGGAGCAAGCTCCCTCGCCACAGGTTCAGTGTCACGCTTAACTGACTGGCATCAGCCCCGATTGGCTCGCTGAATCACTTGCGGTGGTTGCCCAAAAGCACGGATAAACGCTCGACGCATCCGCTCCCGATCGCCAAAACCGGTATCAGTCGCCACCACGTCGATGGGGTGCCGACCGGTTTCCATCATCAGGCGTGCCGCTTCCACGCGCAGGTTTTCGATGGCCTTGGCCGGTGATTGCCCGGTTTCGGCATGGAACACGCGACTGAACTGCCGAGGGCTGAGGTTGGCGGCGCTGGCCAGTTCCTCGACCGACAGCGCGGACTTCAGGTTCTGTTTGGCATAGGCCAACGCGGCCTGGATGCGATCGGTCTTGGGCTCCAGTTCGAGCATCACCGAAAACTGCGACTGCCCTCCCGCGCGCCGGTGGTACACCACCAATTGCCGGGCCACCCGCCGTGCCACTTCCGCGCCCAGATCCTTTTCCACCAGCGCCAGCGCCAGATCGACGCAGGCGCTCATGCCGGCCGCCGTCCAGATGTTGCCGTCGTTGATGAAGATCCGGTCTTCCTCGACCTTCACCTTCGGATAAGCCTTCTGCAGCGCCGGGGCATGGCACCAGTGAGTGGTCGCGCGGCGGCCATCGAGCAAACCGGCCTCGGCCAGCGCAATGGCGCCGGTGCAGATCGAGCCCAGACGCCGGGTGGTCCGGCTGGCGTTGCGCAAAAACGCCACCATGCCCGGTGATACCGGACGGATCAGGTTGTCGCCCAGCACCAGCAGCGTGTCGAACGAGCGCTGGTCGAACGCCGAGGTTTCCACGCCAAACCCGGCGGAGGTCTGCACCGTACCGCCGTGCTCGGACAGCAAGGCAATGCTGTACACCGGTTCGTCGGCGGCCATGTTGGCTAACTCGAACGTGGCGCACATGGCCAGGCCCAATACCTGAAATCCGGGGTAAACGATGAGTCCGATGGTGTGCATGGCGGCTGGCTCTTCTGACCTTAAAGGTGGCATGCCTGATTTAACAGCCACTGACGTTGCATCGCAAGATGATCGTCATTGCACGCTTTGGGGTACTGTCGCTGACCGGTATCGGCGGCTCGGCCATTGTCGATGCGTTGAACTATGCGAAGTTCTAGCAGCACCGCGTATTGCATTTTCCACGGCCGAAGCGCGCTTCCTGACGCTCACGAAAAAACGCCGAATAGTTCATGACCGGCTCGCCGGGATGATTGAGCGCCATTTGCGCAACGTAGTTATCGTAATCAGGCACGCCAACCATCAAACGCGCGCTCTGGCTGAGGAACTTCGCGACATGCTGCAGTTTGCGGTACATGGCAAATCTCTCTATGTGTGTGGGGCTGGCCCATCAAAGCGCACTGATGTATCTGCAATGTGTCAGCGCCGGGGCGCTTTGTATGTTCAAGTATCAAACGCATCGATGCTCAACGCCGGACTCTTAATCACGCTAGGCTGAAGAGTAACGACATCGTGAAAGGAGGCGTTCGAGATGCAACTCATCACGTTGAAAATCGACAAGCCGGAAGCGACGAACTTCATTTTCGGTCAGACCCACTTCATCAAGTCCGTCGAGGACATCCACGAAGCGTTAGTCAATGCCGTGCCGGGTATCCGCTTTGGCGTGGCCTTTTGCGAAGCCTCCGGTAACTGCCTGGTGCGCTGGTCCGGCACCGACACCGCCATGATCGAACTGGCCCGGAGCAATGCCCAAGCCATCGGAGCAGGCCATAGCTTCATCATTTTCCTCGACGATGGCTTCTATCCCGTAAACGTGTTGAACGCCGTCAAAATGGTTCCAGAGGTGTGCCGCATTTTTTGTGCAACGGCCAACCCGACTGAAGTGATTCTCGCCGAGACGGACCAAGGACGAGCGATTCTGGGCGTGGTGGATGGCTACTGTGCCCGTGGCATTGAAGGCGAGGAAGACATCCTGTGGCGCAAGAACCTGTTGCGGCAGATCGGCTACAAACTTTGAGTTCGTTCCGTTAACCAGGCGCTGAATGAGCAGCGATAACCTCTGTCTGAGCCGTCGCGGGTTTCTCCCCTACGACCTCACCATTCAACGCCTTGTGCATTTTCACGGTGTCCAGCGCCCCGACCCATTTGGCAATGGCCATTGTCCCGACGCCATTGCCGATGGTGTTGGTGATCGCACGCGCTTCCGACATGAACCGGTCGACGCCCAACAGCAGCACCATGCCCGCCACCGGAATGGTCCCAAGGGACGATAACGTCGCCGCCAGAATGATGAATCCCGAGCCGGTGACCCCGGCAGAGCCCTTGGAGGTAAACATCAGCACGGCCAGGACGATCAACTGATCCGTCAGGGTCAGCGGTGTGTTCGTGGCCTGCGCGATGAAGATGGCGGCGATGGTGTAGTAGATCGCCTGCCCGTCCGGGTTGAAGGTCAGGCCCGAAGGAATGATCAGGCCCGCGACAGGTTTGGAAACGCCGGCCTTTTCCATCTTGGAAATCATCTGCGGCAGCACCGATTCCGAAGAGCTGGTGCCGAGGACAGTGAACAGTTCTTCCTTGATGAATTTCAGAAACTTCCACAGGCTGAAACCGTTGTAGCGGCAGATCGGGCCCAGTACAAAAATCACGAACACGGCACAGGTCAGGTAGACACAAGCCATCAGCTTGCCGAGTGAGAACAGCGAGCCAAAGCCGTATTTGCCGATGGTGAAGGCAATCGCGCCGAAGGCGCCGATGGGTGCCAGACGCATGACCATGTTGACGATGCGAAACATGCCCTGCATCAGACTGTCCAGCGTGTCGACGAACACCTTGGCACGGGGTCCGACATGCGCGAGCGCAATGCCCAGCAGGATGGAGAACAGCAATATTTGCAGCACGTTGCCCTTGGCGAACGCATCCACGATGGTGTCGGGGATGATGTTCATCACAAAGTCCATGAACGACGCATGCTTCACGGCGCTGGTGTAGGTGGACAGGCTGGACGTATCCAGCGTGGCGACATCGATGTTCATGCCGGCGCCGGGTTTGAACACATCGACCACCACCAGACCGACGACCAGCGCCAGGGTGGACACCACTTCGAAATAGATCAGCGCACGAAAGCCGACGCGCCCCAGCTCTTTCATGTTCTCCATGCGTGCAATGCCCGTGACCACCGTCAGGAAGATCACCGGGGCGAGGAGCATCTTGATCAGTTTGATGAACGCGTCACCCAAGGGTTTGAGCGCTGTTCCGGTTTCGGGCACGAACACCCCGACGATGGCGCCGAGGATCACGGCGATGAGCACTTGTACATAAAGCTTGCCGAATATTCTTTTCATGACAGGGCCCTGATTTTTTATTGTTGTCAGGAAATGCCAAGGGGTCTGATCGGTGATCAACCCCTTGGCGTTGTGCCGCAGCTTGAATCAGCGTTTGATCAACTCGATGACCGCATCAGTGATCTGGCGGGTGGTGGCCGTACCGCCCAGATCCGGGGTATGCAGGCCGCTCTCGGTCACCGCCTCGATGGCCGACATCAGGTGTTTCGCCGCGGCCGCTTCGCCCAAGTGTTCGAGCATCATCGCTGCCGTCCAGAACGTTGCGATCGGGTTGGCGACGCCTTTGCCGGTAATGTCGAAGGCCGAGCCATGGATCGGTTCGAACATCGAGGGGAATTTGCGTGAAGGGTTCAGGTTAGCGGTCGGCGCGATGCCCAGGCTGCCGGACAACGCAGCCGCCAGATCGGACAGGATGTCGGCGTGCAAGTTGGTGGCGACGATCACGTCCAGCGTCGACGGTTTGAGCACCATGCGCGTGGTCACGGCGTCGACCAGTTCCTTGTCGATCCTGACGTCCGGAAAGTCCTTGGCGACTTCGTAGAAGATCTCGTCCCACAGCACCATGCCATGACGCTGGGCGTTGGATTTGGTGACCATGGTCAGGTGTTTGCGTGGACGGCTTTGCGCCAGTTCGAAGGCGAAACGGTGAATGCGTTCGACCCCGGCACGGGTGAACACCGACACTTCGGTGGCGACTTCTTCGGGCAGGCCCCGGTGGACTCGACCGCCGTTGCCGGAGTACTCGCCCTCGGAGTTTTCACGCACCACGACCCAATCGATCTGATCACCATTGAGCAGCGGACTTTTGACCCCAGGCAGCACGCGAGCGGGACGCACGTTGGCGTACTGGTCGAAGCCCTGGCAGATCGGCAGGCGCAGGCCCCACAGCGAAATGTGATCCGGCACGTTGAGCGCACCGACAGCGCCGAAGAAGATGGCGTCGAAGGTTTTCAGCTCTTCCAGGCCACCTTCCGGGATGTAGTAGCCGTTTTTAAGGTAGTTGTCCGAGTTCCAGTCGAAATGTTTGAAATCCAGTTCGAAGCCGGATTTCTGCGACAAAGCTTGCAGCACCTCGACGCCCGCCGCGATCACTTCAACACCGATACCATCACCTGGAACTGCAGCAATTTTGTATGCGCTCATTGTTGACTCCACTCTCGTCACGTTCTTGTTGTGCCTGTCGAACGGGGTGTTCAATCAGGGTGTGAGCGGAGTATATGTAGTGAACAAATGAGCGTGAGTTACTCCAGATCACTACATAGATGAATTTGAGTTACCAATGAGCCAGACCCAGGATTTGTCTTTTTTCTACCTGCTGGCCAACAAAGGCAGCCTCGCGGCAACGGCTCGCGAGTTGGGCGTCACACCGCCGGCGGTGAGCAAACGCCTGACCGCACTGGAAGCACGGCTAGGCATACGCCTGGTCAACCGCACCACGCGCTCGATGAGCCTGACCTCGGAAGGTGAACTGTATTTTTCCCATGCCGCGCGCATCCTGACGCAGATCGATGAGGTCGAGCAGCTGATCAGCAACAGTCGGGCGACGCCTAAAGGCCTGATTCGCGTCAACGCTTCGCTGGGGTTCGGTCGGCGCTATATCGGGCCGGCTCTGGGAGCGTTCTTCGCGCAGTACCCGGAAGTGGAAATACAGCTGGAAATCAGCGACCACCCGCTCGACCTGACGACTCACGGGTTTGACCTGGGTATTCGTTTCGGCACGCTGCCGGATGCCGCCTTCCATGCCCGAAAGATCGCCTCCAATCGCCGTCTGTTATGCGCCTCGCCCCTGTACCTGGAAAAGCATGGCGTGCCCCAACGCTTGGCGGATTTACAGCAACACAACTGCATCTTCCTGCGACAAAACGAAACGCCCTACGGCGTGTGGAGTTTCACCAATGGCGGGCGCACGCAAAACATCAAGGTGCGCGGCGCGTTAGGCTGCAACGACGGTGAAGTGGCCCTGAACTGGGCGCTGGAAGGTTACGGCATTCTGCTGCGGGCCGAATGGGACATCGCCCGTTACGTGCGCAGTGGCCGCTTGCGTCTGGTGCTGGAGGATCAGACCCCCACCCGCGCCGATGTCTACGCCGTGTATCCGCAACAGCTGCACCTGTCGGCACGGGTACGCAGCCTGATCGATTTCCTGGTCGAACGCTTCAAGCACATCGATCACCTGGAAGAACCGGAATCTACGCGCGAATGAACAGGGTTGGCGGGCTCAACTCTGGGCCAAAAGCTGCCGGTGGTCGTTGCCTTTCGCTTGTCACCGGCGCTTGACTAAGCTGAACACATCAGCGGCCATCAGCCGATCTGGATGGGTATCAAGACGGTAAATCACAAAGGAGACGACTATGTATGCGGTCATAAGAACCTACTCAGGTCCTGGTGCAAAGCAGCTTTTCGATGTCTTGGAAAAGCAAAAAGCCGACGTCGAAGCTGCACTCCGGAAAGTGCCTGGCCTCGCAAGCTACACACTGTTACCTCTCGGTGATGGCGGTATGTCGGTGACTGTTTGCACGGACAAGGCCGGCACCGATGAGAGCATGAAAGTCGCTCGCGACTGGATTCAGAAAAACGCCTCGCACATCCACGCGAACCCGCCGGTCGTCACGGAAGGTCCGGTCATTGTGCAGATCAATTAGCGCGCCCCTTGCGTTCGCGTGAACATTTTTACCTGCTTGTGCAGCAGAAATCGGGAAGGAGTCTAATATTGAAATGCCATAGGTCGGTCCATCCCTATCTGCGTAATGATGCGTGGGACCGTTGGCATGCAGGCGGCTTTGGAGCCAATACCGGACCGGTGCTGGCTAAATAGATTTCAACCTGGAGGGAACCATGAGCAATCTCATCGCCAGCGGCGAGCCACCTGAAGCCGTCCGCCTCATGGTCAAGGTTTACGCCTATTTGCTGCTCGCAGGATTCGCGTTTGTTCCGGCCTATCTGATTGGCTACTTATACGTCTTTCAAGACCCCACCCTTATTTTCGAACACCACCTGTTCCATATCATTGCGATCACGGCAGCCACCTTGGCGGGCCTGTTTGTTACTTACGTCACGTGGCGCTGCTATCAGTCATCCGGAGATCCGCTGCTGCGATGGATGACGCTTGGTTTTCTCGGTTTTGTAGTCATCTACGCCTTGCATGGTGCGTTCACCGGGCAAGCGCACCACAATATCTGGCTCTTCCTGCTTTATGGACCAGCCTCTCGACTGGTCATGTCGAGTTTGCTGTTAGTCGGAATGCTGTCGTACCACCGCCCACCCGATGCCGCGGACCAACGAATGAAGGCCCGCCCGTGGTTGACCTGGATAGGACTGTTCCTGCTGGTTGACGTGGCAGTGGCGTACGTCGCGAATTCACCGATCGCCGGCAATCTCGCGGTGCGCCTCTCGATGGAAGGTGGTGCCCTCGTTCTATCCACATTGACCGTGGTAATACTCCTGCTGCGCCGTATCCGTTCGCCGCTGATGATGATTTTTGTCATCTCGGTCACCGCGTTCGCGCTGTCATCGCTTGCCTTCATCCTTGCACGTCCGTGGAACCACATGTGGTGGCTCGCTCATGCGATCTTCGCCGGTGGATTCTTCATGTTGAGCTATGGGGTCGTGCAAGCGTTCCTCACCACGCGGTCGTTCTCGAAGATTTACAGCCAGGAGGAGTTGATGGTGCGTCTTGCCGAAGCGATGGCGTATACCGAGAGCGCCCTGCAGGAACTCCAGCGCACCAATCAAGAACTCGGGCACCTTGCGGCGACCGATCCACTGACTGGCGCTGACAATCGGCGTCGGTTCATGGAGCGGCTCGAAGTCGAAATGGGCCGGACCAAGCGCGGCGGTGAGCCGTTCTCCGTGTTGGCACTCGATCTGGATAATTTCAAGTCCATCAACGATCGCTTCGGGCATCAGGTTGGCGACGACATCCTGAAGGATTTCGTGGAGAAATGCCTCGATTCGATCCGGCCGTATGACGGCGTAGCCCGAGTCGGCGGGGAAGAGTTCATGATTCTGCTGCCTCAGACTTCACTTGAAGGCGCGCACGTCATCGCCGAGCGTTTGCGAAGCACAGTTGCCAATAATTCTTTTCATGGCCTGCAGCGGTTAACCGTGGTCACCGTGAGCATCGGCGTATCGCAATCCGGCCGCGACGGCGACACCATCGAGGCCATTCTGCGCACAGCCGATCAACGCCTGTATCACGCTAAACACGAAGGCCGTAACCGTGTGGTCACGACCATCAAAACCAGCCTTCAATCGCTGTGAAAGCGTCGACACCGATACCTGGTTTTGCTCATCGCGACAGGCAGCAATCGGCCAATAGCTGACGTTGGGACCAAGTCCGCTTCCGGCAAACTCGGACATTCACAGGTCCCACGCTTGAGCCTAAGCGATCTATAGACTAGAAAAATTTGTGGGTCGATCCAAAGTCTAAAAATTCATCGTGGAAAGGAGCGACGCCGAATACGGCGTCGTGATCAATAGGATTGATCCGGCTATCACATAGATTATTGGCAGTCGCCGGTCATCCGGCAAAGCTGGATCAAGCTTGAACGCGCGCCTGACGGCAAACGCATCCGGGCTATGGAAGTCGTAATGCCGAAAGATAAAAATAAAGCAGTTTGCGCAAGCCCTGATTCGCAACCGGCGCCGATTAACCGCTATCTGTTCCCCGTCACTATCGGCGTGCTGCTCATGGCAGTTGTGGGCATCGGCTGGTTCCTGTTCAGCAGCAAACCTGCTCCCGTTGCGTATGCGCCGGTCGGCACGCAGGTCGTCCAATCGGCCAAGCCACAACCGGTTGCCGTAGTGCAGGAAATAGCGCCGGCAAAAATGGTCGATGAGCAGCAATGTCAGGGTTGCCACAGCGCCCAAGTCAAGGACTGGCAAGGTTCCCATCACCAATTGGCGATGCAGGTAGCCAACGCTGAAACCATGCTTGGCGACTTCAATAACGTCACCTTCAAGGCGGAAAAAGAAACCACCCATTTCTCCCGCAAGGGTGACGGATTCTGGGTCAACACCCCCGGCATCGATGGCAAGAACACGGACTTCAAGGTCGCTTACACCTTTGGGATCGGGCCGCTACAGCAATACCTGATCGAGGTTGGCGACGGTCGCTTGCAAGCCTTGGGTGTGGCCTGGGATACCGAGAAACACCGCTGGTTTCACCTCTATCCGGGCCAGAGCGTGACCTTCAAGGACCCGATGCACTGGAGCAAACCGAGCCAGAACGCCAATTTCATGTGCGTCGAGTGCCACACCACTGGTTACAAGCGCAATTTCGATGCGGCAAAAAATACCTTTGACAGTCATTGGAACAGCCTCGGTGTCGGCTGCCAGGCGTGTCATGGCCCGGCCTCCAATCACTTGGAATGGACGGCGAAAAAAGATGACTTGATCCACGCCGGGTTTGCAGTCGACCTCAAGGACAAGAATGCCACCGTCGAAATCGAAACCTGCGCACGCTGCCACTCCCGCCGCGCGCCGCTGGGCGATGGTTTCACCGTCGGCAATCGCTTGATGGATGACTACCTGCCGAGTCCCCTGACCCGCGAACTGTATGCCCTAGACGGCAAGATCAAGGACGAAGTGTTCGAACATGGCTCCTTCGCCCAGAGCAAAATGTCCGACAAGGGTGTGCGTTGCAGCAATTGCCACAACCCCCATAGCACCCAGCTCAAGATGCCGGGAAATGGCGTCTGCCTGCAATGCCACAACACCGTCGGCAAGACATCGGTGGAAGGTGTCGATGGCAAGGGCCTGCAAGCGAAGAATTACGATTCCATCGAACACACCCGCCATACCATGGGCCAACCCGGCTCGCAGTGCGTGGATTGCCACATGCCCGGCAAGTTCTACATGGGCAATGACTTTCGGCATGATCACAGCTTCAGCATTCCGAACCCCGAACGCGCGAAGAAACTCGGCACGCCGGATGCCTGCCTGACCTGCCACCAGGGCAAGGTCGGCGATAAGGTCACCAAACAGTTCAAGCTGTGGACTGGCGCGCATACGGTACAAGCGCCACGTTACGACGAGAGCATGTGGCTGATCCGCACCGGCTTGCCCGGCGCGGCACAAGCCTTGTACGAACAATTGCAGCGCATAAACCTGCCGGCCATTCAACGGTCGACCCTGCTCACCGAGTTGCCGTCATATCCCAGCGAACAGGCGCTGAAACTGGCAACTAACGATCTAAGCCACCCGGCACCGCAAGTGCGTGAAAGCGCCGTGCGGGCGATCAGCGCGTTCCTACCGCCACCGGAGCGTGCGCCGCTGCTGACGCCGTTGCTGAGCGACCCGGTGAAGGGCGTGCGCATTGCGGCGGCGCGAGACTTGCTCAGTCTGGCGCGAAACGGTCTGGGCAATGCTCAGAACGCGTGGAATGCCGCCATTGGCGAGTATGAAGCGGTCCAGAAGAACTTGGCCGAACGCGCCGAAGCCAACCTCAACCTGGCCATGCTGTATCAAGCCAATGGACGCAATGGCGATGTCGAAGGCCTGCTACGTACTGCGCTCCAGCGTGATCCTGATTTCCACCCGGCGCTGGTGACGCTGGTGCAATGGCTGCAAGCCAATGGGCGCAGCCAGGAGGCTCAAACGCTACTCACGCAAAGCCTGAGGGATCACCCGGAAGCTGCCCTGTTGCAACACACCCAAGGTCTGTCACTGGTGCGCTCCGGGAAATCGGACCAAGCCATGTCCTTCCTGCGCAATGCCGCGCAACTGGAACCGCTGAGTGCTCAATACGGCTATGTCCTCGCAGTAGCACTGCATGACAGCGGCAAGGTTGAGGCGGCATGTGAGGAACTGGAAAGACTGTTGAAGGTGCAGCCCGCCAACCGCAATGCGCGGCAGGCGTTGTTCCAGTACTACCTCGAAGGAGGGCAGGAACCGAAGGCGCAGAAGCTCTTGCAGGGCTGGAAGAAAATGAACATGGATGATCCATCGTTGAAATGATCCGTCGCGTCTGGGGCAGCTGCCGAGCAGGGAAAACATGCATTCGGCGAATAGCATCTAATGGCGTCAGTGCCGTATTTTCGCCTGCCACAATTGCATGCGCTTTTGCGCGACCGTGGCATCGTACCGAAACCACCCACTTACTTGCAGGTACTCCGGCTGGTGAGCATTCGGGTTCAAAAAGTCTGATTGATAAACCGGGGTTTTCAGGGATTTGGGGGGCTATAAAAGTAGATGCTCATGAGCGTAACGCCGTATGAATGAGCTATACCCAATAGTCCGCCCAACGCACTTCTTCCATTATTGGAGGTTGGCAATGAACCCCTGTATCCCCCTCGCAACGCTGATCACCGCAAGTCTCTTCGGCTGCACCAGCTCATCAAACCAATCAATGAACCTTCCTCTGGCAGCGACCCACAAAAATCCGGGGCAGGTTGCCAATACCACGTTGACCGGCGTAGGCAATCAAACCAACTTTGACTTCTACATCACAGGCGTTCCAATCGGAACCGTCATGCCTCCGCGCTTATACACGTTCATCAACAAAGGCAGTTGCCAGCAACCAGGGCCAGCCGCCTACGCAATGAACGACAAGGTAAACACTGAACCCAATGCGGGTACCGGTGGATGGTCCTTTTACAGAAGCGCGCCGATAAAAATGCCAGACCTGCTCTCCGGCAAGTATTCCGTTGTCGTGCGTACCTCACCCGAGGATGGCAATGTCGATATTTTCTGCGGCGATATTGCGCAAGCGACTCGATGAATTTGCTTATTTCATTTGTGAATAGAGACGCCGTCATATCTGGCGATTGCCTTGCTGTTTATCGTATTCATGATGGGTGTATATACAGTTTGTAATCCTGGCGTTACATACACCCGCTAAAACATAGCAATCGCCACGTTCAATTAACAAAACCGCACTAGACTCATTCGTGCGCCTTAACCCGTGCATGGTCAGGCAATAAGGGGGAAATGATTCTGTACGCAGTACCTAGGCTAATTGCTCGGTGGTCAATGCACCAAGGGTCAATATTGATGTGCACTCATCACCCGGTTGCTAACACCATGAAACAACGAGGAATCCTGGTATGGAAAAGCTATCGGATCGTTTCAGATTATCTATCGTGTTTGCTGCACTTTTGTCACTGAACGGACTTGCCCACGCGGTGCAAACGGAAAAGACCAATATTCTGTTTATCGTTTCCGACGATACCGGCTATGGCGACCTCGGCCCCTACGGAGGTGGGATCGGCCGAGGCATGCCTACGCCCAGCATCGATGAGCTGGCGGCAGAAGGGGTCACTTTTTATTCTTTTTATGCCCAGCCAAGCTGCACGCCTGGCCGGGCGGCCATGCAAACCGGGCGGATCCCCAACCGTAGCGGGATGACCACTGTGGCCTTCCAGGGCCAGGGCGGTGGCTTGCCGGCAGCGGAGTGGACGCTTGCATCGGTGTTGAAAACCGGTGGCTACGACACTTATTTCACCGGCAAATGGCATTTGGGCGAAGCCGACTATGCGCTGCCCAATGCGCAAGGTTATGACGTGATGAAATACGTCGGTCTGTACCACCTCAATGCCTACACCTATGCAGACCCCGAATGGTTCCCGGACATGGACCCGGATACCCGCGCGATGTTTCAAAGAGTGACCAAGGGCGCTTTGTCCGGCAAGGCGGGCGAAAAACCGGTCGAAGAATTCAAGGTCAATGGCCAGTACGTGGACACGCCTGTCGTGGACGGCAAACCCGGCGTGGTCGGCATTCCGTTCTTTGACAACTATGTCGAAAAAGCCGCGCTGGAGTTTCTCGATACGGCGGCCAAATCGGACAAGCCGTTTTTCATCAACGTGAACTTCATGAAAGTCCACCAGCCGAACATGCCGGCACCGGAGTTCATTCATAAATCCATGTCCAAGTCCAAGTACGCCGACTCTGTAGTCGAACTCGATACCCACATCGGCCGCATCATGGACAAGCTCAAGGCGCTCGGCCTAGATAAGAACACTCTGGTGGTTTACACCACTGATAACGGGGCCTGGCAGGATGTTTATCCGGATGCCGGCTACACCCCGTTCCGCGGGACTAAGGGCACTGTGCGTGAGGGCGGTAACCGGGTACCGGCAATTGCCGTCTGGCCAGACAAGATCAAGCCCGACACAAAAAACCACGAGATTCTCGGTGGCCTGGATTTGATGGCGACATTCGCCTCTGTTGCCGGTGTGAAGCTGCCCGAGAAAGATCGCGAGGGTCAGCCGATCATTTTCGACAGTTACGACATGACCCCAGTACTCACCGGCAGTGGCCCTTCTCCGCGTAAGGAGTGGTTCTACTTTACCGAGAACGAATTATCCCCGGGGGCGGCCCGTGTTGGTAACTATAAAGCCGTATTCAACCTGCGGGGCGATGATGGCGCGCAAACCGGTGGCCTGGCCGTGGACACTAACCTGGGATGGAAAGGCGCAGAAAAATATGTGGCCACCGTGCCGCAAATCTTTGACTTGTGGCAAGACCCGCAAGAGCGCTATGACCTCTTCATGAACAACTTTACCGAGCGTACCTGGACGATGGTGCCGATCACGGGCGCAATCATGAAGCTGATGAAAACCTACGTCGATTACCCACCACGTAAATTGCAAAGCATGGGTTACGACGGGCCGATCGAGTTGTCCCAGTACCAGAAATTCCAATCTGTACGTGAGACCCTAAAAAAAGAAGGCATTAACCTGCCGATGCCAGCCGGCAACTGATCAAATCAACCGAAAAATGGCGGCTTCACCAGAGGTCGCCCCTTCGCAGATTGATGTTGGTGAGTAGTCACCACTGGCGACAAACAAAGCAGCGGGTATTTCATGATCCACCTTCTCACCTGATTTTTTGAGGGGAGTAAATTTATGACCGCCATCTCGCTGACTCGTCCGTCAATGCGTTGGCTCTGGCTTGCCTTGTTGTGGCCACTGCTGCTGCAAGCTGCCGAGCCTTTACCATCTTGGCAAGAGGGTCCCTCCAAACACGCCATTGTGGAATTCGTCCAAGCAGTGACGACTGATGATTCCAAGGATTTTGTGCCACCGGCTGAACGTATTGCAGTGTTCGATAACGACGGCACATTGTGGAGCGAGCAGCCCATGTATTTTCAGATGCTGTTTGCCCTTGAGGAGGTCAAGCGCCTGGCACCACAGCATCCAGAATGGAAACAGCAGCAACCATTCAAGGCAGTGCTGGAAAACGATCAGAAAACCTTGGCTGGCAGCGGCATGGAGGGACAGATGAAAGTTATCGATGCCACCCATACCGAGATCAGTACGCAAGCCTTTTTGGCCAATGTCCGAGCATGGCTGGCTAAAGCTGTGCATCCAAAAACCCATAAGCCTTACACGGAAATGATCTATCAGCCGATGCTGGAGTTGCTAGCCTATTTGCGAGCCAACGGCTTCAAAACCTACATCGTGTCTGGAGGCGAAGTGGAGTTCATGCGCGCTTGGACGGAGGAAGTGTATGGCGTTCCACCGGAGCAGGTGATCGGGACTACCTTCACCGCTGAGTATCAATATAACGCAGGCAAGCCGGTGATCATGCGCATGCCCAAGCTCGCTCATAACGACGATGGCCCAGGTAAACCCGTCAGTATTGACGCCGTTATAGGCCGCCGACCGATCTTCGCTTTTGGTAATTCCGATGGCGATCAGCAAATGCTGCAATGGACCGCCGCGGGCGACGGCAAGCGCTTCATGGGACTTGTGCATCACACCGATGCACAGCGTGAATGGGCGTACGACCGAGAGTCGAAGGTCGGCAAGCTGGACAAAGCATTGGATGAAGCTCGGGCGCAGAACTGGACAGTAGTGGATATGGCGAAAGAGTGGGGCAAAATATACCCTTTTGATGCCGCGGCGCCGTGAAACCCATTGCCTTATTCCCTTCACTGCGGCTTGGGCTCTGGCAGTTGCGTACACAAATGAAAGAGTCGCGATGTAGCGAAGCGCTGTTCAGGGCTGGATAAGCAGGGTTGGAATTACTTGGGAAACAACAGCGTAAACGCCACCCGAAATCCCCAGCCCTCCGCGCCATCTTTTGGGCTGTCAACCCAGTAACGCGGCCCTGCTTGCAGGCTCATGGGTTGATGACCCACTTTGAACAACTGGGTGACGAACAGGTTAATCGGCACTGACCATTCGCGGGTTTGCCAGTCGTAGGTGGATTCAGTGTTGATGCCGTAAGTTGTATAGGTATGGGTGGTGTAGCTAAAGAACGGTTGCAGAAAGGTTTGGTTGATTTTGTCTTTGTCATCGGGCGGGCTGTTTTCCAGCGACCAGATGTGGTTGGCCAGAATGCCGCGTGTCCAGCCATTACTTTGTTTGAGGGCAACCACGGTGGGACCCGCCCCCCATTGTTCACCGCTCAGAAACTTATCGCTGCCGGTCGGTATCAGGAACGCCGGCCCAGCCCCCCAAATCCAACCGCTCGCGGTCGGGTGCTTGGGTGAAAAAAAGAAGCTCTGGGTCACGTCACCGATACCGGATTTGTCCGCCTGCCCACCAGGTACCAGGCCATGCTGATCGATAACCGGCAGGATGGTTCGGGAAATAAGATTCCACTCGTCGTTGAGGCTGAATGGCAGCACGGGCTGGATATTGGTAACGCTTTGATAGCCCTCGCCACTGGGGCCAAGTTTCTGGTTCCAGTTGTATTGAATGGGCACGCTGTAGAGCGCGGCAACCGGATTCAGTGATTGTTTGGCCAGCTCTGCCTGGCTATCGGCAGCAAGACCGATTTGGGGCCCAATGATTGCCAAAGCCATAACGGGGGTGAAGTAAAAGCCTTTGTTCATCAGTAGCTCCTTCTCGATATTGAGAATATGGACTACCACTTATGTTGGACCGTTGGCGAACGAACCGGCCCCGTTCAGATTAGTTCAGATTATCTCGATGATTGATAATTCGATTTAGAGGGTGCGTGGGGCGCCTATTGATGAATCCATGGGCATGTGGCCGCCAGCTACGCTAATTCGATAATGGATATTTACCGAGGTTAGTATGCAAATCAGAACAGCAGCCCTGCCCACCCTTACGCTCCTTGCGCTCTATTGTCAGCAAACCTGGGCTGGCGGCATCATGCTCTACGAAATCGGCACGGATAACACCGGCCTGGCCAATGCCGGTGCCGCCGCCCGCGCTCAAGGCCCTTCGACCATCGCCAGTAATCCGGCGGGCATGAGTTACCTGCCGGGCACGCAGATCACCGGCGGTTTGCAGGTGCTTTATGGCGACCTGACCTTTGACCGCGATTCCGATACCAACGTCACGGGCAGCGGCAGTGGCAACGCTCTCGATCCGATTCCCGGTGGCAGCTTCTTCATCAGCCATGAACTGGATGACCACTGGAGTGTCGGCTTCGGCCAGTACGGCGACTTCGGGCTGGCGGTCAATTACGACAACGAATGGTCGGGGCGTTACTTCGCGCAGAACGCCAGCCTGCTTGGTTTGTCGATGGTGCCGAGCGTGGCGTACCGCTTTAACGAGCAGTGGTCAGTGGGGCTAGGCGTGAGAGCCATGTACGGCATGTTGCAAGCACAGACCGCCATCGACCGCTCGCCGTTCGGCTTCACCGACCGCAGCGACGGGCAGTTCAAGTACAAGGACAAGGATTGGGGTTTTGGCGCCAACGTGGGCGTGATTTACGCCCCGCAACCCGGCACGCGCATCGGTCTGACTTACACCAGCAAGATCGACCTTGAATTCGAAGACGGGCTGGACGTCAAGGGCGATGGCCGGTTGCTGGAGCGAGTCAATGGCACCAACACCCAACTGGGTATGACGGTGCCGCAAACCGTCACCCTGAGTTTGTTCCAGCAACTCGACCGGCAATGGGCGTTACTGGCGTCGGTCAACTGGCAGGACTGGTCGGAGTTCGGTGACATCGCCGTTCAGGTCGACACCACGGCGCTGGGATCGCAATCGAGAACCGTCGACGCCAACTTCAAGGACACCTGGCATCTCTCCCTCGGCGCGCAATACCAGGCCACCGAGCAACTGTTGTGGAACTTCGGTGTGGCGTATGACAGCAGCGCCGTCTCGGACAGCAATCGTACCTTCACCGTGCCCATGGGCGAATCCTGGCGCATTGCAACGGGGGCCACCTATGCTCTGAACAAGGACACCGATGTCAACGTTAGCTGGGTCATGGCCTGGCTCGGCGACCAGCCGGTGGATCAGACCAAATCCGTGTCGGGCACTCGAACTTCCGGCCAGTTCGACAACGCCTGGATTCAAGCCTTGACCGGAAACATGACCTGGCGATTCTGACGTAAGGCTAACGAAAAAAAAAACGATTATATCCAAGGAGCACATACCACTATGAACTTGTCCCGAAAATCACTTATCGGCGCCGCGTTGTTCGGGCTCCTCCTCGTTGGTTGTACATCGAAAGTTACGGAACGAGACCAATACTCCGGCTTTCTGCCCAACTACAACAACTTGGAAGAAGTGACCACCACCAGCGGCGAGAAGGCCATGCGCTGGGTGAGTCCATCGTGGAACGCAAATGCTTACGACACGGTGGTATTCAACAAGCTGGAACTCTATCCGGCGCCCAAGCCCAACGAACGGGTCAACCAGCAGACGCTGGACGAATTGCAGAACTACATGACCAGCAAGGCCAAAGGCGTGCTGGGCCAGAAATACCGGGTGGTGTCGAACGAGAGCGCAGCACCGGCCGAGTCAAAACCCCTGATCCTGCGCGCAGCTATCACCGGTGTGAGTGCCTCCAACGAAGGCATGAAATGGTATGAAGTGGTGCCGGTCGCGGCCGTGGTCGGGGCGACGCAGGCAGCCACCGGTCACCGGGATCAGGACACTAACCTGTTCATCGAAGCCGAGTTTATCGACGCGAAAACCAATCAGACCGTAGCCAAAGTCGTACGCAAGGTATTTGGCAGCCAGCTGTCGAACGAAAGCCAGAAAATCACCACGAAAGACTTTAAGGCCGCAATCGACAAATTGAATGCCGATCTCTGGGCGTTCATCCGCAGCTGAGCCCTGTTTCAACCGACAACACACGTTGGCGGTTGAACAAGCCTCAAGCAGAGAGCGGGCTAATGCCCGCCTCAGCTAATCGAAGATAACTCGGCCTATGCCGACGCCAAAAAAATGGAGGTACGTATCAGCAGGTCCACGAGGCCTGGCTCTCACAATCCAGGTCATAGCGCTTGATCGCCTCGGCGCATAGTTGTCGATCAACCGTGCCTTCGTCGGCAAGGGTAGCGAGGGCTGCCAACACGATGTGATGGCGATCAACTTCGAAAAAGTCGCGCAACGCCGCACGGGTATCGCTTCGCCCAAACCCATCGGTGCCCAGTACGGTATAGCGTGATTGCAAGTACGAGCCGATCAGTTGCGGCAACGCGCGCACGTAGTCAGACACGGCCACCACCGGCGCGCCGCTGGGCAGGCATTCGCCAAGATGGCTGGTGCGGACGTCGGCTTGCGGATGCAGCCGGTTCCAGCGCTCGACGTCTCGCGCATCACGAGCCAGTTCGCTGAAACTGGTGACGCTCCACACCTCGCTTTCAATTTGCCAATCGTTGGCCAGCAACTCGGCGGCGGCCAGTGCTTCGCGCAGGATAGTGCCCGAGCCGAGCAAGCGCACCTTGCCTTTCGGAGTAGCCGGGTGCTGCTCAATGAAGCAGTACATGCCGCGAATGATCGCCCGCTCAATCCCCTCGGGCAAAGTCGGTTGCGGGTAGTTTTCATTCATCAGGGTCACGTAGTAGAACTCGTCGACGTCCTGTTCGAGCATCTGGCGCATGCCATGGTCAAGAATCACCGCGAACTCGCTGGCGAACGCCGGATCGTAGGCGCGACAGTTGGGTACAGTGGCGGCGATCAGGTGACTGGTGCCGTCCTGATGCTGCAAGCCTTCACCGCCGAGCGTGGTACGCCCAGCCGTGGCACCCAACAGGAAGCCACGGGAACGTTGGTCAGCCGCGGCCCAGATCAGGTCGCCGACCCGCTGGAAGCCGAATATCGAGTAGTAGATGTAGAACGGCAGCATACGCAGGCCATGGGCCGAATAGCTGGTGGCCGCAGCAACCCAGGAACTGATGGCGCTGGCTTCGCTAATGCCTTCTTCGAGAATCTGCCCGTCGGTGGCTTCACGGTAGCTGAGGATCGAGCCGATGTCTTCGGGCTCGTAACGCTGGCCGACGCTGGAGTAGATACCGATCTGCTTGAACAGGTTGGCCATACCAAAGGTGCGCGCTTCGTCGGCGACAATCGGCACAATGCGCGGGCCCAGTTGCTTGTCCTTCAGCAGGCTGCTGAGCATCCGTACGAAGGTCATGGTGGTAGACATTTCCTTGCCTTCGGCCTGAGTGACGAAGCTGGCATAGCTTGCAATCGGAGGCACCGGCACGGCGGCGGCCGTACGATTGCGCACCGGCATGTAACCACCAAGAGACTGTCGCCGCTGATGCAGATAACGCATTTCGCGGCTATCGTCAGCTGGTTTAAAAAAGCGCAGCTGAGCTCGGCGTCATCCATGTCGCGTTTCTCCTTGGGCTATGTCGCGTTTGCTGCATTTTCTCCAGGCTAGACAAGGGCTTGCAGGACGACAAGGAACGTTATACGACATCACTGTCGCGTTTAAACGCGACAGTGATGTCGCCAAATAGTAGTTAGGCGTATTAGTTGGAGGAGTTGCAATGACAACAATCGATGTGAAATCCCGATTCGAAGCAAAGCTGCTTCGTCCGGCAAAGCCTGATAATGATACGTCGTGGGCGTTCGTAGTACTGCCAAGAGACGCGAGTGAACAGCTTCCGAGGCGAGGAAGGACGACAGTTGAAGGCACAATCAATGGGCACCATTTCCAGGCAACCCTTGAGCCGGATGGTCAGCTGAGCCATTGGCTGCAGGTAAGTAGAGAGTTACACGAAGCCGCAGGCGCGGCCGTTGGGGATATCGTTACGCTAGAGATAACCCCTGTGAAGAAGGAACCCGAGCCTGACATCCCACCAGATTTTCAGGAGGCACTGGCAGCCACTCCTGAGGCTCGTAAAGTTTGGAACAATACGACGACCATCGCACGAGTAGACTGGATACACTGGATTACTTCAGCCAAGCAACTTAAGACGCGCGCAAAACGAATTGGTGATGCCTGCGATATGCTTGCATCCGGCAAGAAGCAAGTTTGCTGTTTCGACCAGTCTGGCTACTACAGTAAGGCCTTCCGTGCGCCCGAGGCAGAAAATTTTTAAATGGAACATTCCGTTGAATACGCCTAACAAGGTGCTCAACACCGCTCGCTTCGCTCACTGGACTCGCAACAAGCGTATAGCACATCAAGATCACAACTACCTCAGCAACCGAAACTCCAATCCTCTCAGCGGCATCAGCAGAGCCGCAGTCGAGAATATGCTCGCAGCACTAAGAGACGTCCTGAATCGCCTCGACAATCACTTCCGAGACAACACTGTCCTGTATGAGGACTTCGTCGATGATAGTGGGGCTAGGCTGTTAGTCCACAAGCTAAGTAGCCTAGAGCGGCTTCAGGGTACCAGCGCCACAGAAAGTACCCCCTGACAATGCGTTCAAATCGTTCGCTTCGTTCACCGGGACCGGCTAAAGCCGGCCCTTTAGCTTAATTGTTATGAATGTCTGCAATGGGTCGATCGCAGCTGGTCGCGGATGACCGGAGTCGGCGAGGAGCAACCGGCGGACAAACTGCTGGCATGTCGGCATACGCCGTTTGATTTGAGCTTTTGGCGGCAACCGATGGCGATACCTCCCGGGAGATCTCAACACGCGCCCTCAAAAAATCACGCCCCAGTCGCTGAGGCGCTCCTTGCGAGTCTTTTAATAGCGAATACATTCACTGATCCGCAGACCCCGTAACGGCAAAAATGTTGCAGGGCACTCGATACAGAACATGCTCCGTCGTACTGCCCACCCATTTGCCCAGTCCCTTGCGATGCGCATTTCCCATGACGATCACATCGGCCCGGTGATGCGCTGCAAAGTCGGCCAGCGCTTTGCCAGGTGGCCCTTCAACGAAGTGTTGTCGCTCAGTGGGCACACCGTAGTGGTCGGCCAATGCGATAAATGACTTTTGCAGTGACTTGCGCACATCGTTGCTGAAACCTGGCATCGTCACTGCACCAGCGCCTGCGTCGGATATATGTGTCTGCGATAGATCGTAGGCATGCAGCAGATGCAGTTCCGCGCTGCATTGCATAGACAATCCGTTCGCCGCCTGGATGATGCGGTCGTTGATGCCAGTGATCTGAGTCTCAGGTTGTGACGGATCGACTGCCGCCACTACCACCCGCGGAAGTGGACACCTGATTTCGCTGACCAGATGCACAGCCACCGGACATTCGCGCAACAGGTGCCAATCCAGAGGCGTAATGAAAACGCGTTTGAGCGCTGACTCGTGTTGCACGTCCTTGATAACCAGATCCGGCTGCATTTCTGCCACATGCTGAAGTATTTCTTGCAGCGCGGTTCGCGTAACAAGCACTTCGGTACTCACCATCACCCCGCGCTGGCGTATTAGATCGACCTCATCCTTCAACCATTTTTCGTTCTCTTGCTGACAGGCCTCACGAAAACGTGCACCCGCGCTCTTCAAACCCAAGAGGTTGGAGTCTTCGATAAACACCGTGATGTGCAGCGCTGCGCCAGTGGCTTCGGCAATGGCGACAGCTCGCTCCAACGCCGGGGTATGACGCATGCCTGGACCGGCTATCAGAAAGAGTCGTTGATATTGGCTCATGTAACACCTCCAAACGTTCCGGGATATCTAGCTCCCCCCAGCGTTCTCGCCTGTCACACCACCGACGATTTACTATCGCCTCAACTATCTGGATCGACACTATCAATATACGCCTGGATTCCATCGATCCCCCACTTGGCCGGGTCGACTTTTTCAACAGAATCGGTCGAATGCGACCGTTGGGTAACCGAGACGACGGCAAGCGATACGCTACACTTTCCTGGTTCCGTCGCGACACCTGAGTTGCCATTACCTCACTCCTGATCTGGAGGTACCCAATGAGCGATAGCACCGAACTCACGACCTTCACCGGCTGGGCCGCAACGGCGGCCGGCGCTCCACTGGAGCGCTATAGCTACGATCCCGGTCCATTGGGGGACGAAGAGGTGGAAGTCACCGTGGAATATTGCGGCGTCTGCCACTCCGACCAGTCGCTGATCGATAACGATTGGGGCATTAGCCAATACCCCTTTATCCCCGGCCACGAGGTGGTCGGCAGTATCGTGCGAGTGGGCGCGCAGGTGCGCGGGCTCGAAGTAGGACAACGGGTGGGCATTGGTTGGTACAAGGGCAGTTGCATGCATTGCTCCTCGTGTATCGGCGGCGCCCACCATCTATGCGGCACAGTCCAACCCACCATCATCGGCAGCAACGGCGGCTTCGCCGACCGCCTGCGTTCGCACTGGGCCTGGGCCCTTCCGATACCGGGCGGACTCGACCCGGCCATGGCCGGGCCACTGTTCTGCGCCGGCTCGACGGTGTTCAATCCGCTGGTGGAATTCGACGTCAAACCCACTGACCGGGTCGGTGTGGTGGGCATCGGTGGCCTCGGTCATCTGGCACTGCGCTTCCTTAACGCCTGGGGCTGCGAAGTCACGGCCTTTACCTCGTCGTTGAGCAAGCAGGACGAAGCCAGACGCCTGGGCGCGCACAACGTAGTCGCCTCGACCGACAGCAATGCGCTGAAATCCATTGCCGGCACACTGGATTTTCTCTTGGTCACCGCCAACGCCGACCTTGACTGGCCGGCCATGCTTGGAACCCTGCGCGGTAAGGGACGCCTGCATTTTGTTGGCGTAGTGCCCACCGCTATTCCAGTGCACGTGTTCGACCTGATTCCCCAACAAAAGAGCTTGTCTGCCTCGCCGGTCGGCTCACCCGGTACCACGGCGACCATGCTGGAATTCTGCGCACGGCATCAGATCCTGCCGCAGGTTGAGCGCTTTCCCATGAGCCGGGTCAACGAAGCCATCGATCACCTGCGCAGTGGCAAGGCGCGTTACCGCGTCGTGCTGGACGCCAGCAAATGACAGACTGGCGCGTCGGGTAACGCCGCACGCGCCTTCATTTGCCGCTATTACAGCAGTCCCCTTCACCGACTCGAGGTTGGGAACAAGGTTGCAGCCTTCACGACTTGAACGACGCTGGCAAAAAACGCCCCCCTACTTCGCCGACCCACCCCGCGGCTTATAAAAAAGAAACATCGAAGTCTCCGTGGTCTTGATGTATTTCCTGGCCCAAGCGGGTTTCACCTTCCTGTCGTGAAAATAGATCGCGCCGTTGGTTCGGTCGTTCAGTTGCTTGTTGAGCGCCTTGCGCGCGATTTCCTTGGCAATCGTGTATTGGGTTTCTTCTTGGACCTGATCCGAGCGTCCATCACACCACCACGAAAACTGACAATTTTTGGTTTCAGAACCCTGCTTGACCACGGCGCATACCGTGTCCGGAAAGCCCTCATGGCCCAGGCGGTTCATGACTACACTGGCGACGGCTTCCATGTTGGCGGACGATTTGCCTTTGGCTTCCCAATAGATGGAGCGGGCCATACAGGTGATTGCATCGTCCAGCGGCGACGCACCGGCGGGATCGACTGCCTGAACTTCCGAGGTGGTGATGGCTTCTGACCTGGGCACCGGTACATCGGTACCCTTCTCCGCAGCTTTATGCTCAAGGACCTCGGCCTTGTCCTCAGCCACTTCCTTTTTTTGCTCCTGCTCAGATGCGATGGCCTGGCCGGCGAGAAGGGTTATTGCGAAGCAGGTGGCTATCCAGATAACTCGCATGATCGACCCTTCGGACGGAACCGGAAGCACGCCGCACTGGCGACTTTGCTTGATTGTAGTTGCCAGAATTCATTCCAGCAGACGGACAAAAAAACTGTCTTCGGGCGTGAAAAGTCATTGTGCTCGCGGGGGTGAAATCGCGCATCATGGGCGCAGTCAGCTCAAGGGGATTTCCATGTGCGTCAAATCATCTGCTATGCGTCTTGCCACGGTGTCACTGGGGATGTTGTTCGCCATGAACGCGTTGGCGGCCGACGAGAAACAACTGATCGATTCGATCAACCTCTACCGCAGCCAGGTGCAGCGCTGCGCAGGTCAGGTATCGCAGGAACTGCCACCGCTGGCCGGCGATCCACGGCTGGCGCTGAACGCCAACAGCGTCGGCAATCTGCAGCAGGCAATGGCCAGCGCGGGTTATCCGATGAAGAATGTACAGGCGATCAGCCTGTCCGGGCCGCGCGATGCGCCGTCGGCGATGAAAGCCATTCAGGAAAGCTTTTGCCAGATCGTGCTGGACCCGCAATTCGTCGATGTCGGCGTCAGCCGCCAGGACCGTGAGTGGCACATCGTGCTGGCACGTCCACTGTTGAGCGCTCGCCTGGGCGATTGGCAGGCGGAAGGCCAGAAGCTGCTGGCCGAGCTCAACATCGCACGCAGTCAGCCGCGCCAGTGCGGCACGCAATCCTTTGCCGCCGCCACGCCATTGGCCTGGAACGCCGCACTGGCGACGGCGGCCGAGGAGCACGCCCGGTCGATGGCCAACAACAATTACTTCGATCACAAGGACCGCGATAGCCGCATGCCGGGTGATCGGGCTGAATTGGCCGGCTACAGCGGCGGGCAGGTCGGCGAGACCATCGCTGCCGGCCAAGACACCGTGCGCAAGGTGGTCGATGGCTGGGTGTCCAGCGCCGGTCACTGCGCGAACCTGATGAACCCAAATTACCGGGAGTTGGGCGCCGCCTATGCGGTCGATCCGAAGAGTGACCCGGGGATTTACTGGACGGCGATGTTCGGGGCGCAGTGAGTTCGGGACGCTCAATAGAAAAAACCCGGAGCCCTGTCATGGGGCTCCGGGTTTCTTTTTGTGGCGATCGTCAGTGGGTACTCATCCCGGCCGCCTGCATCAACAATCGCAATGCCCCCGCCACAACACCCAACGCCAGCACACTGCCCAGCCAGATCAACACAAGCCACCCGAGGCGCCGATACCAGCGCGCGGGTTCAGGCTGACGCGATTTAATGGTAGCCATCGCCGATCCTCACTTTGCCGCGGAACACGTAGTAGCTCCAGCAGGTGTACATCAGGATGATCGGGAGAATGAACAAGGCCCCGATCAAACCGAACACCGCCAGGTGCGCATGGGCAAACCAGCGCGTTGCAATCTCCGGGCGCAGAACCGGCGTCCACACGCAGGTCACCCCGATCACCGCCAACAACAGCCCGGCCAGAGGTCGGGTGAACAGGCGCATCCGCGATTCCAGCATGCCCTCGGTCTTGACCAGCAACCAGGTGCTGCCCAGCAGTGCGTAAGCGACGACCAGACCGAAACCGCAAAACAGCGGAAACGGTGCCAGCCAGTCCAGCGTGCCGCCGGCGAACTGCCGTAGGCCATGACCAGCCCCGAGACCACGCCCATGCCGAAGTTGACGGCAAAGATCTTCGACCAGAAATGGTAGAGATCACGGTAAGTGTCGTTGTGAGTCTTGAGCCAAAGCCCTTCAAGCACGGCCAGAAAACTGGCCAGACCGATGGTGATGGCGGGAAAGATGATGTGGAACGAAACCGTGAACGCGAATTGAATTCGCGCCAGGTCCAGTGCCTCCAGGTTAAACATGATGAATATCCTCATCGATGCTGAAAAAATGCGGCACACGGTCGGGCCACCGCCAGGCCGTAAGGCCTGCAGCCAACACATGTCGAAAGGTTTTCGGTGAAACCGGAGCGGCGTGGTTGACCGCCCCGGTTTGAACTACGCGACGGAAGACGTAATCACGTTACTCGCGCCCGCTTGCTCGAGCCGGATGGCGACGAACTTGGAAGTCGGGGTGTACGTACGGTCACCGTAACTTTCCAGCGGCACCAGCGGATTGGTCTCCGGGTAGTACGCGGCCGCCTGACCGGCGGGAATGTCGTAGGCGATCAAGGTGAAACCGCTGACCCGACGTTCGCGGTCATCGTCCCAGAGCGCCACCAGATCGACTTTCTGCCCCGCTTCGAAACCGAGTCGGCGAATGTCTTGCTCGTTGGCAAACACCACATCGCGCATGCCGTAAACCCCGCGATAGCGGTCGTCCAGACCATACAGCGTGGTGTTGTACTGATCGTGGGAGCGCATGGTTTGCAAGATCAGATGCGGCTTCACTTTCAGGTTGCGCACGCCTTCGCTGATCAGATGCTCCGGTAACACGCTCGGGATGAATCGGGCTTTGCCGGTCGCGGTTTTCCAGAGGCGATTCGACGCGTCGTTCGGCATATGGAAACCGCCCGGGTGCAGCAAGCGTTGATTGAAATCCTCGAAGCCGGGAATGGTGTCGGCGATCATGTTGCGGATGCGGCCGTAGTCACCAATGGCCCAGTTCCAGTCGATCGGATGCTTGCCCAGTGTCGCCGCGGCGATCCCGGCAACAATCGCCGGCTCCGAACGCAGGTGCACCGACTTGGGTTTCAACTGGCCATGGGAGATGTGGATCATGCTGAAGGTGTCTTCCACGGTCACGCCTTGCGGTCCCTCGGCCTGCACGTCGATGTCGGTGCGGCCCAGGCACGGCAAGATCAGCGCTTCACGCCCGGTGACCAAATGGCTGCGGTTGAGTTTGGTAGCGATGTGCACCGTGAGGTCGCATTTGCGCAAGGCCGCATGGGTACGCGGCGTGTCAGGGGTGGCCTGAGCGAAGTTGCCGCCCAGGGCGATAAACACTTTTGAAAGCCCCTGCTCCATCGCGCCGATCGCCATGACGGTGTTGTGGCCATGCGCGCGCGGTGGTTTGAACGAAAAGCGTTTTTCCAGTGCATCCAGCAATTCGACGGGGGCCAGTTCGTTGATGCCCATGGTGCGGTCGCCTTGCACGTTGCTGTGACCGCGAACCGGCGACAGGCCAGCGCCGGGACGACCGACATTACCGCGCAGCAACATCAGGTTGATGACTTCCTGCAGCATCGGCACCGAGTGCGTGTGTTGGGTCAGGCCCATCGCCCAGCACATGATCACGCGCTTGGCTTTGGCGTACATGCGCGCGGCCAGTTCGATGTCGGCCAGGGTCATGCCGGACTGCTGCTCGATGTGCGCCCAGGTGGTCGCGTCGACTTCGGCCAGGTAGGCGTCCATTCCCGAGGTGTGTTCGGCGATGAAGGCATGGTCGAATACCGGCTCACCACCGGTGGCTTGCGCTTCGCGCTCCCACTGCAAGAGGAACTTGACCATGCCGCGCATGACCGCCATGTCCCCGCCCAGCGCCGGACGGAAGTAGGCCGTGTTGGTCGGCTCGGAGCCGTTCATCAACATCTCGATCGGGTGTTGTGGATGCTGGAAACGCTCCAGCCCGCGCTCTTTGAGCGGGTTGATGCAGATCACCTGCGCCCCGCGCTTGACCGCCTCGCGCAGCGGTTCAAGCATCCGCGGGTGATTAGTGCCGGGGTTCTGGCCGATGACAAAAATCGCGTCGGCATGCTCCAGATCGTCGAACACCACGGTGCCTTTGCCCACGCCCAGGCTTTCGCCCATGCTGACCGCACTGGCTTCGTGGCACATGTTGGAACAGTCCGGGAAGTTGTTGGTGCCGTAGGCCCGTACGAACAATTGGTAGAGGAATGCCGCCTCGTTACTGGCCCGGCCCGAGGTGTAGAACTCGGCCTGATCCGGCGACTCCAGCGCATTGAGGTGCCGGGCGATCAGGGCGAACGCTTCGTCCCACGTGGTTTCCACGTAATGATCGGTGGCGGAGTCATAGCGCATCGGATGGGTCAGTCGCCCCTGATACTCCAGCCAGTAATCGCTCTGCTCGGACAGCGTCGAGACGCTGTACTTGGCGAAAAAGGCCGGGTTGACCAGGCGACCGGTCGCTTCCCAGTTCACGGCTTTGGCGCCGTTCTCACAGAACTTGACCATGCCGCTTTCCGGCGACTCACCCCACGCGCAGCCAGGGCAGTCAAAGCCACCGTTCTGGTTGGTCTTGAGCATGGCGCGGATGTTTTTCAGGGCATTTTCACTGCTTAACCAGTTCTTGGTGACACTGATCAACGCGCCCCAACCGGCGGCGGCGCCTTTGTAGGGTTTGTAACGGTCGACTTGAGACATGGTGATTCTCCGTGACAATGCACACAGGCTTCGACCTGATTCAGGTCTTTGTTCGATTGACGGAGAAAGAATATGAACGGGGTTTAAATATTGTCTAATCGCTATTTACGACCACATTATCGAGGACATCTATCATGAGTTTTTTTCGTTATTAATCAGTCCGCTGCACATATATAAAACAACTTTATCTGCCTAAATAAATCCTTCATCGATGCTGTCGATCAGCCGGTCATTAATAGTGATTGGACGCCCTCTCTAGTTGCTCTTAGCCTGCGCTCAACAACTCCGTTAATAGCGGAATACTCATTTCACGGATGCAGGCGAGAATGTCATGTCAGAGCGAGTCTTGATCGATGGGTTCTCCAGGCGTGTGGACTATCTGCGGATGTCTGTAACCGACCGCTGCGATTTCCGTTGCGTGTATTGCATGGCCGAAGACATGCAGTTTCTGCCACGCCAACGGGTACTGACCCTGGAAGAAATCTACCAACTGGCCGAAAGCTTCGTGGCGTTGGGCACCCGCAAGATCCGCCTCACGGGAGGCGAACCGCTGATTCGTCCGGGGGTGGTGCAGCTGTGCGAAAAGATCGCCGCCCTGCCCGGCCTGCGCGAACTGTGCATGACCACCAATGGCTCGCAATTGGGCAAACTTGCAGCTCCGTTGTTCGAGGCCGGGGTCAAACGGCTCAACATCAGCCTCGACAGCCTGGACCCGCAACGCTTTCGTGAACTGACGCGCACCGGTGATCTGGCGCAGGTCATCAAAGGCATCGACGCGGCCAACGCCGCGGGATTTCGCCACACCAAACTCAATTGCGTGGTGATGAAGGGCCGTAACGACCACGAGATCAACGACCTCGTGAGCTTTGCCATCGAGCGAAACCTCGACATTTCTTTCATCGAAGAAATGCCGTTGGGCACCATCAGTGAACACAGCCGCGCGGAGTCGTTTTACGCAAGCCACCAGGTACGTGAACGGATCGCCGAGCGCTACACTTTGATCGAGTCCGCCGAGTCGACCCAAGGCCCTTCGCGCTACTGGCGCCTGGCTGAGGCACCGCAAATTCGTCTGGGGTTCATTTCCCCCCACAGCCACAACTTTTGTGGCACCTGCAATCGGGTTCGGTTGACGGTGGAAGGTCGTCTGCTGCTGTGTCTGGGCAATGAGCACTCCGTCGACCTCAAGGCCGTTTTGCGCAGCCATCCCGAGCGCCTGGAAAAAGCCATTATCGAGGCCATGAAACTCAAACCCTATCGGCACAATTTCGAAGTGAACGACGATGTCCAGGTGGTTCGCTTCATGAACATGACGGGCGGCTGAACACCATGATCGTTAGACCCAAACCCAATCTGATCGGGGTCCTGACTTCACTCAAGGGCTCGATCGCCAAGCGAATTGCCTGGCGCAGCCTTCTGGTAACGCTGCTCGCCTCGGCCATCGTGCTCATCGAAACCTTGCACCCGAGCTATTTCTCCAAGGTCAGTGCAACGCCCTTCACCCTGCTGGGTTTGTCGTTGTCGATCTTCATGAGTTTTCGCAACAACGCCTGCTACGACCGCTGGTACGAAGCGCGCAAAGCCTGGGGCGACATGCTGGTGGACATTCGCTCGATGGTGCGCGAAACCCAGGTCATCAAGGACGCGAACGAGCGACACAATATCCTCAGCAACCTCTGCGGCTTCGCCCATGCGCTCAATGCCAAACTGCGTAAAGAAAACGAACTGGCGGCCAGTGGTGAATGGTTGAACCCCATGCCCAAGGACAACGCGGCGGATATCAGCGGGGGGATTCTGCTGCAGGTCGGCCAACAGTGTTCGGCGCTCGCCGAGTCAGGCGCGATCAATGAATGGCGCTATACGCTCATGGCCAACCATTTGACCCGCCTGACCCAGGTGCAAGCGGTCTGTGAACGGATCAAACACACGCCGCTGCCCTTCCCCTACACCTTGCTGCTGCACCGGACCATCTACCTGTTCTGCATTTTGCTGCCCTTCGCGATGGCCGAGCCACTGGGTTGGCTGACACCGATTTTCACCGCCATTGTCAGCTATACCTTTTTCGGCCTGGATGCGATTGGCGATGAGCTGGAAGACCCGTTCGGTCGCGATGAAAACGACCTGCCCACCGATGCATTGGTGCGCAGCGTCGAACGGGATGTGCTGACAGCACTGGGCGTGACGCAACTGCCACCGCAGCTGGAACCGGTGGACTATGTGTTGAGCTGATGGAAGTCATTTCAGCTGCAACACACACCTTGTAGCAGCTGGCGAAGCCTGCGTTCGGCTGCGCAGCAGTCGTAAAACCTGAGCATGAGGTAGTCCTGAAGGACCGCATTGCCTGATTTCACGACTGCTTCGCAGCCGAACGCAGGCTTCGCCAGCTGCTACAGACTGCGTTACGTTTTTTAGAACAGTTCGCTGAAGGGAATAAACCGCGCCGTGTCGCCGACTTCCAGCGTGCAGCCCTCTGGAATCTCTACCAGCCCATCCGCCCAAGACGCGCCCAGCAACACGCCTGAACTCTGGTTCGGATAAAGCACCGCCCGACCCGCCTCCAACCGCGCCCTGAGGTACTCTCGGCGGCTGCCCGGTTTCGGCCAGGCAAAACCGACGCTGATCGGGAAGCTCAATGGAGTGACGTCCTCAACACCCTGAATCCGCAACACATAAGGCCGCGCCAACAAGCCAAACGTCACCAGCGCCGACGTCGGGTTGCCGGACAGGCCGATGACGGGCACGGTGCCAAAATGGCCCACGGTCAACGGTTTGCCCGGCTTGATCGACAGCTTCCAGAGCAGCGGTTTACCGCATTCACGCAACACCTGCCCGAGACAATCGGCGTCACCCGCAGACACGCCACCCGTGGTGAGAATCAAGTCCGCCGCGTGCTGCAACTGTTCGAGCTTGAGGCGCGTCTGCCGGGCATCGTCAGGAAGAATGCCGGCATCGATGACCTCGCAACCCAATGCACTCAGCCAATGGCTCAACAAGGTGCGGTTGCTGTTGTAGATGCTGCCGGGGTTGAGCGGCATTCCCGGATCGACCAGTTCATCACCGGTGGAGAGCAAGGCGACCCGTGGCCGCCGCACGACGTGCACATGGGTGCGGCCCTGAGCCGCAGCGACGGCCAACTCCAAAGGGCCGAGTCGCTTGCCAGCAAGCAGCAGCACCTGCCCAGCACGGTTCTCCTGGCCTTGCGGGCGGATATTGTCACCCTCCGCCAGCGGCTGCTTGAAACTGACGCGGCCGTCGTCCAGCACCTGCGTGTTCTCCTGCATCTCCACACAGTTGGCCCCTGCGGTACTGGGGCTCCGGTGAAGATGCGGGCGCAGGTTCCCCGGCGTAACGCTTCGGGGGCACGGCCGGCAAAAATCTGCTGCGACACGGCCAGTGGCTCGCCGTGCCAGTCATTCACATTCAGGGCATAACCATCCATGGCGCTGTTCGGCCAGGGCGGCAGGTCCAGGGTCGCCAGCAAATCATTGGCCAGCACCCGTTGCCGGGCTTCGCTCAAAAGTACCGGCTCGCTGTCTTGAAGACGTTGCGCCTCAGCCATCTCCAGCAACCGCGCAATGGCCTCTTCCACCGGCATCAGCGCTGACCGACTCATCCCCGTGACCCGCAGGCTTGCACAGGCTTGAGGTGCGGCACGAAATTGCACGGTCGGTGACGGGCGTCCAGTTGCTCGGCAAGAATGCCTTCCCACGCCGTGCGACAAGCGCCTGTGGAACCTGGCAGGCAGCACACCAGCGTGCCGTTGGCCAGCCCGGCCAAGGCCCGGCTCTGCACCGTGGACGTGCCGATGTCGAGGATGGAAATCGCCCGGAACAACTCACCAAAGCCATCAATCTGTTTATCCAGCAAACAGCCCACCGCCTCAGGCGTGCTGTCGCGGCCGGTGAATCCAGTGCCCCCGGTAATCAGCACCACCTGAATCCCCTCATCGGCAATCCAGTGCGCGACTTGCGCGCGGATTTTGTACAGGTCGTCCTTCAGCATGTTTCGCTCGCTCAGGGTATGCCCGGCTTCCAGCAAGCGGCTGACCAGTAATTGCCCGGACGTGTCATTGGCATATTCACGGGTATCGCTGACGGTCAGCACGGCAATATTCAACGGTATAAACAACGCATCCGATTTCACGCTCATGTCATTCTCCGGCCGATATAAATTAAATAACTACCGGAGACTAAAGGGCTTAAACGCTGAGTGTCTAATCACTCTAACCAACCACACTATCGAGCGCCTCTATCGAAAAATAGTGTGTATTAAATTCAAATAATCCACCGGTGATAGAGCCCATCGATAACCCCTTAAAAACAGCTGATTGGACGCACGAGAAAGACAGTGAGATCGTCTGCGCCTAACGCCATCAGCCAGCCTTGTGTCTTCGGCACCTGAGTCAATACTTACCTCTCACCGTCAGCAGGTGCCATCATGGACATCAAACAACTCAAGTTCCTGATCGCACTGGAGCAGACCCGGCACTTCGGGCAGGCCGCCGCGCGCTGTCACATCACTCAGCCGACCCTGTCCATGCGCTTGCGCAACCTGGAGGATGAACTGGACCTGGTGCTGGTCACCCGGGGCCAGCGCTTCGAGGGTTTTACCCAGGCCGGTGAACGTGTGCTGGCATGGGCCAAAACATTGCTGGCCGCCCACGACGGGCTCTTCGCTGAAGCCGCCGCATGCCGTGGCCAATTGGTCGGCAACTTGCGTCTGGGCCTGGTGCCGCTGAGCAGTTTTAATCCCGTCAGCTACATTCAGGGCCTCAACCGCAGCTTCCCCGAGATCAAATTCAGCCTGTCCTCGCTCAGCTCAGACGAGATCATCGAAGGCCTTGGCAACAATCAACTAGACCTGGGCGTGTGCTACCTCGATCACGTCAACCCGAACTATTTCGAGTCTTTCGAAATCGGCGAGACCCGCGTCGGTCTGCTGTACGACACGCGGCATTTCCATTTCGAAGGCACTGAAATGAGCTGGGAAGACGCCGCCGAACTGCCACTGGGGATGATCAGCAACGGCATGCACTATCGAAAATCCATCGATCTGAGCTTCCGCAGCCGTGGGCTCAACCCGCAGCCGATACTGGAAAGCGATTCGACGTACCAGTTGCTCCAGGCGATTCACGAAGGTTTTTGCTGCGCCATCATGCCGCTGGACAGCGGCCTGGAAGAGCCCATCGAACATCTGGCGTTCATCAACCTGCCGGATGCCAGTGTGCTTGCTCCTCTGGGCCTGGTCATGCGCAAAACCGAGCCTCGGTCGGCCATTGCCGAGAAATGTTTTGCTGAAGCCAGGCTGCTATTCACTCCAAAGAGCTGACACTTGTTATTTCCAACTAACCAGTCACTTACATACTTTTGGACAGGGTGATCGACGCAACCAATCACTGAATCAGAACAAGCGATTGGACGCTCTTATTTAATATCCGTAGCCTGAACTTAATTCAGTGCTGCAGGAATTAATCATGGTGTGCCAAGTTAAACAATCAAGTGAACTAACCTACACCAATGCACCTGCGCCAAAGCCTTCAGACGATGATCGCTCACGTGAGCGCAGGAGTTCTCCATGACAGACACCCCGCCAATTCCACCCAACGGCTTGACGCACCTCGACAGCCTGGGCCACGCAAACATGGTCGCTCAAAGCCTGTGCGCCTCGAAGGGCAGACCGGCGTCGAACTGGAAGCACTGACCGCCGTCAGTGTGGCTGCGCTGACCCTTTACGACATGTGCAAAGCGGTGGATCGCGGCATGGTCATCGGCGAGATCCGTCTGCTCAGCAAACACGGTGGCCGTTCGGGGAAATTCCAGTGGGAGGACGCGCAATGATTCTGATCAGTTACTTCGCTCGCTATCGCGAGCAACTGAACCTTGGCGGTGAAAAGCTGCCATTGACGGCAACCCTCAAAAGCATCGACGACGTCCGCCAACTGCTGATCGCACGTGGCGGTGTCTGGGCAGAGGTGTTCGGTGAAAGCAACTTGATGTGTGCCCTGAACCAGGAGCTGTGCCATCCGGATCAGGCGATCGAGGACTTTGACGAGATCGCCTTTTTTCCACCGGTGACCGCGGGCTGAAGCATGATGGTCACGCCTCCACCTGCACCACCTCGATCCCGAGTTTTTGATAGTCCTCGACATTGCCCGACGCCACATGACGCTCGGTGATCAGGGTATGAATACGCTGACACGGCGCAACTACAAACGGCTCCACCGCCCCCAGTTTGTCGGCGGTGGTGACGGCAACGACATGGGAGGCGCTGGCGAGCATCGCCTGTTTGACCGGCACCTCGTCGAAATGCAGGGAGCTGATGCCGACTTCCGGGTGAATCGCACAGACGCCGGTGAACAGCAGATCAGCCTTGATGCCCTCAATCAGCCGCAGGGTTTCATGTCCGCTGGCCGACATGGTCGCGGGATTGAGTTGCCCGCCGGCCAAAATCACCGTGATGCCTTTGTATTCGGCCAGGGTGATCGCGATCATCGGCGAGGCGGTGACGGCCGTAATGGCAATGTCCGACGGTAGAGATCGGGCGATCTGCAGCGTCGTGCTCCCCGAATCGAAAATCACAATCTGGCCGTTGTGTACCTGACGTGCGGCGAGTTGCGCCAGGTGTGTTTTCACCTCATCGGTTTCGCTGACGCGGGTGAAATAATCCTTGCCAGTATCCTTGGGCCGCGGCAGTGCCCCGCCGTGCACCCGCTGCACCAGCCCGGCGGTCGCCAGCTCCGCCAGATCCCGGCGAATGGTGTCTTCGGACACCGCGAAATGCTGGCTCAGCTCGCCCGCCATGACCTTGCCGTCACGTTCGAGAATCAACAGGATTTTTTGCCGACGCAGATGAGGGAGTTCGGCGGCGGAGTGTGAGTCGCGCATGTTTTTGCCCGCTTTTGCGTGTAATTGCGTGTTTGTGCGAGACTAGCCACATCGCGGGATAAACACAAACCACCCAGACATCAATTGTTTCGATGATTCAAATCATGAAGCCGAATTTTTTATTTGTTTGTGACTTGTTCAAGATGGCGCCATCACAAATGTTTTGGATGAAAACTTCATGAATCTAAACTTTGCCTTTGCCTGCATGATCGTGGTCTCGTTCGCGATTGCGTTGGGTCACGCCTGATCAGCAGAAGCCAAGGGCCATTCGCTCCCTCCTCCAGCCAGAGTCAACTCATGCTGTGTTCCCTTGTATCGAACGGCGCTCTCATTACGCCTGAAAGGCCGGATACAACGGTGCCCTGGTGGAGTTTTACCAAAACCGTGCTCGCTGCTGCCGCGCTGTCACTGGTGCGTGACGGGTTGATCAACCTGGACGATACCGTTGCTGAAGGCCCCTTCACGCTGCGCCAGCTGCTGCGGCATGAGGCCGGGCTGGCGGATTATGGCGAACTCGCCGACTACCACAACGCCGTGGCCCGCCATGAGACGCCCTGGTCGGCCGATGACATGCTGCAACGCCTTGATGCCACCCGTTTGCGCTACGCACCCGGGGGCGGTTGGCGCTATTCGAATGTCGGCTATCTGTATGTCGTGCGACTGATTGAACGCGTGACAGGGCGCACGCTTGAAGAGGCGCTGGCCGAGCGTGTGTTCGTCCCCCTCGGTTTAACCCGCGTACGCCTCGCCAAAACGCGAGCCGATCTGGACGGTGTGAACATGGGGAGCGCGCCAACCTACGACCCCGGTTGGGTCTATCACGGTTTACTTGTCGGCACGCTAGAGGAAGCCGCCCTTTGTCTGGACGGCCTGCTGGCCGCCAACCTTCTGCCAAACGCACTGCAGCAAGCGATGCAAACGGCACGCGTACTCGGCGGCCCGATTCCCGGTCGCCCGTGGACTTCCCCGGGCTACGGTCTCGGCCTGATGCAGGGTCTGGTCATGGGCGATCTGACGTTGAGCGGACACACTGGCGCCGGTCCAGGCAGCGTAGTGGCGGTCTATCGCTGTGTTGATGGCGAAAACGCAGCGAGTTGCGCGGTCTTTCATGAAGGCGCCGACGAAGGGGTTGCCGAAACAGAAGTGGTCGAACGCCTGTCGGCAGTCCTTGGCAAAATCCGGTAGAAAAGCCGTAACCCTTACCCGCATGGTCTATAACCAGTGGCGACATGATTTGGATCAGGGAACCTTGAAGGCGCCCTCGCTAAATTGATCTCTTGAAAAAAGCCGACAAGTGACTGTCCGCTAGGAGATTCCCCCGCATGAAAGCCCTGAAAATAGCCGCCAGTGATTCCGCGTTCGATTGTTTCCAGACCTCCCGAGAAGTGATTCCGCTCAATCAAACCGACTACACCGATGTCGCGGTTGCGGTGTTCTCTGTGGAAGATGTGATGGCGGGCGCCCTGGACGCCCTGCAGCGTACCGGTTTCGACATCCCCATTTTTCTCGTCGCCTCCCCCGGTTCCGGCAACCGCGCCCGGGACGTCTACAAGCACCTGCAAGATGTTCTGCTTCAGGTGAATGGCATTTTTGACCCCTCGCGCAACAACGCCGAATACCATGGCAACCAACTGGAGACCGCGGCAAAAGCCTATGAAGAAAGTCTGCTGCCGCCCTTCTTTGATGCGCTCAAGCACTACACCGAATCGGCCAACGCGACGTTCGCCTGCCCTGGCCACCAGGGCGGCCAGTTTTTCCGCAAACACCCGGCTGGCCGGCAGTTCTTCGACTTCTTCGGCGAGACCCTGTTTCGCGCCGACATGTGCAACGCCGACGTCAAACTCGGCGATTTGCTGATCCACGAAGGCCCGGCACTTCTGGCGCAAAAACACGCAGCGCAGGTGTTCAACGCCGACAAGACCTACTTCGTACTCAATGGCACATCGGCCTCCAACAAGGTGGTCACCAACGCGCTGCTCACGCCTGGCGATCTGGTGCTGTTCGACCGCAACAACCACAAATCCAATCACCAGGGTGCGTTGATCCAGGCGGGGGCGACCCCGGTATACCTGGAAACCGCGCGCAACCCTTATGGGTTCATCGGCGGGATTGACGCCCATTGTTTCGAAGAAGATTACCTGCGCGAACTCATCAGCGAAGTTGCGCCGGACAAGGCCCAACTGCCGCGGCCGTTTCGTCTGGCGATCATTCAGCTGGGCACCTATGACGGCACCATCTACAACGCCAGACAAGTCGTCGATCGCATCGGCAAACTGTGCGACTACATCCTGTTTGACTCGGCGTGGGTGGGCTACGAACAGTTCATCCCGATGATGAAGGATTGCTCGCCATTGCTGCTGGATCTGCATGAAAACGATCCCGGGATCTTTGTCACTCAATCGGTACACAAACAGCAGGCGGGGTTTTCCCAGGCTTCGCAGATCCACAAGAAAGATCGCCATATCAAGGGCCAGGCCCGTTATTGCAACCATGCACGGCTGAACAACGCCTTCATGGCCCAAGCCTCTACCAGTCCGTTTTACCCACTGTTCGCCTCACTGGATGTGAACGCGCGCATCCATTCCGGGCGCAGTGGCCTGCGCCTGTGGGAAGACTGTGTGAAGTTCGGCATCGACGCGCGCAAATTGATTCTGGAAGCGTGCACCATGGTCCGCCCATTTGTGCCGGACACCATTGACGGTCGCCCATGGCAGGACCATCCGACTGAAGACATCGCCAACGACATCCGGTTTTTCGAATTCCATCCGAAAGATCGCTGGCATGCCTTCAGCGGTTACGCTGACAAGCAATACTTCATCGACCCCTGCAAGTTGCTGTTCACCACGCCAGGCATCGACCCGGTCGATGGCAGTTACACCGACTTCGGTATCCATGCCGGCATCCTCGCCAACTTCCTGCGCGAGAATGGCATCGTTCCGGAAAAGTGCGACCTGAACTCGATTCTGTTCCTGCTCACCCCGGCCGAAGACTGGGCGAAGATGACTCATCTCGCCGCACAGATCGCGCGCTTTGAACGCTTCATCAGTGATGACGCGCCGATGAGCCGGGTGTTGCCGGCCATCTATGCGCAACACGAGGAGCGCTATCGCAACTACACCATTCGCCAACTCTGCCAGGAGATGCACGACCTCTACCGCACCCACAACGTCCAGCAATTGCAGAAGGCAATGTTCCGCAAGGAACACTTCCCGAAAAAGGCGATGAATCCGCAGGCAGCGCAGTTCGAATTCATCCGTGGCAACGTCGAACTGGTGGCGCTGGCAGACGCGGAGGGTCGCATCGCTGCCGAAGGGGCACTTCCCTATCCACCCGGCGTGCTCTGCGTGGTGCCCGGGGAAATATGGGGCGGTGCGGTGCTCAAATACTTCCTGGCGCTGGAGGAAGGTATCAACTCACTGCCTGGCTTCACCCCCGAACTGCAGGGCGTGTACTTGAAACAGGAAGGTGGTCGCATTCGAGCCTATGGGTACGTGATCAAGACTTGAGTCTTCAAACCGCCCCCACAATAAATGCCCGCAACCATTGATGCGCCGGATCGCGATGGCAGCGCTCCGGCCAGAGCATGCTCATTTCGTAACCCGGCACCTCCAGCGGCGGCTCGACCACTGCCAGCCCGTTTGTGTCACGAACCAGCCGTGCTGGCAGCATCGCCACCAGGTCCGTGCTCTCCAGCACCGAGCGGACAAACAGAAAGTGCGGAACCGACAGCACGACCCGACGCGTCAGTCCGACTTCAGCGAGCGCCCCGTCAGTGGTGCCGTGAAAGCCGCCGCCATCGGGCGACACGATCACATGATCGAGCTCGCAGAACTGCGCCAGTGTCGGCCGCTTTTGCAGACGCGGATGGTCGGCACGCCCCACCAGCACATAGCGTTCGGTGAACAGTGCCCGGCGATGCAAACCGGGTGGCGAGTCCTCGCTGGTATGAAAGGCCAGATCGATGGCGCCCTGCTCCGCTTGTTTGGCCAGTCGTGGCGGCACCAGATCAAACACCGCCAAGCGCGTGCCCGGTGCTGCCGACCGCAGACCGGCCAATGCGGGCAACAGGATGGTCGACTCGCCGTAATCGGACGCCATGACCTTCCACGTCTGTTGCGCCTCGGCCGGGTTGAAAGCGTCCGCGGGCGACACCGCGCGCTCCAGTGCTTCCAGCGCCTGGCGCAGCGGTTCGCGCAACTCATCGGCCCGAGCGGTGGGCCGCATGCCCCGTGGGCCCGGCAGCAATAGCGGATCACCAAAAATATCGCGCAGTTTCGCCAGATGCACACTCACCGACGGTTGCGACAGATTCAGTCGCTGTGCCGCGCGGGTCACGTTGTGTTCCGAGAGCAGGACATCAAGGGTCAGCAACAGGTTGATGTCCAGGCGCCGCAGATTATTCATCACAATACCTGGCATATTGGTTATTCATTTCCAATATACCGATCAACATCCGATCCTGCAGCCTTCAGACACCGGAGACTCTGCGATGAATGTTTTGCTCGTTTATGCCCACCCTGAACCCAAGTCCTTGAACGGCTCGCTCAAAGACTTCGCCGTCGAACGGCTGGAAGCTGCCGGCCACCAGGTCCAGGTTTCAGACTTGTACGCGATGAACTGGAAAGCCTCGCTGGATGCCGATGACAGCCTCGGCCGGCCCACCGACTCGCGCTTTGATCCGTCATTGGACTCCAAGCGTGCGTTCGAGCAAGGCCTGCAAAAACACGACATCGCGCGTGAGCAAGAGAAGCTGATGTGGGCGGACGCCGTGATCCTGCAATTTCCCCTGTGGTGGTTCTCGATGCCGGCGATCCTCAAAGGCTGGGTGGAGCGGGTCTACGCCTATGGTTTCGCCTATGGCGTGGGGGAACATTCCGACGCGCGCTGGGGTGACCGTTACGGGGAAGGCACACTGGCGGGCAAGCGGGCGATGCTGGTCGTGACCGCGGGCGGCTGGGAGTCTCATTACAGCCCGAGGGGTATCAATGGCCCGATCGATGATCTGTTATTCCCGATCCAGCACGGCGTGTTGTTCTATCCCGGTTTCGACGTGTTGCCACCGTTCATGATCTATCGCACTGGCCGAATGGACGACGCACGCTTTTCAGCGACGTGTGACGCACTTGGGCAGCGGCTGGATGACCTTTGGACGACGCAGCCCATCGCGTTTCGTCCGCAAAATTCGGGGGCGTATGAGATTCCGCAACTGACGTTGCGCGATGAGATTGCTGCGGATGAGTTCGGGTTTTCGGCTCACATTGGCGAATCAGCCCGGGGTTGAGCGTGATGGCAGTGGATATCTGCGAGAAGCCGATTATGCTTCAGGAAACCTTGCAGCGATGCGAGGCCGTCAGCCTGTGTGCATGCTTCGCGCAATCCGTAATCCGACGACATCAGCCCCAGGGCCTGGGTGCGGCAAAAAAGGTAGTGAGGTACTCCGGCCTATAACAAGAACGACGGAGAAGACTCATGGCCGCAATCGACAACACATCCACGGGCAGCGCGCCCCACCACGGGATCACCAAGGAGGAGCGCAAGGTCATTTTTGCCTCGTCCCTGGGCACCGTATTCGAGTGGTACGATTTCTACCTTTATGGGTCTCTCGCTGCGATCATCGCGAAGCACTTCTTCGCCGGCGTCAATGAGACAACGTCCTTCATCTTCGCGCTGCTCGCGTTCGCCGCGGGCTTCGCGGTACGCCCCTTCGGCGCCATCGTGTTCGGCCGGCTGGGTGACATGATCGGGCGTAAACACACCTTTCTCATCACCATCGTGATCATGGGTGTCTCCACCGCCGTGGTGGGCTTTTTGCCCGGCTACGCGACCATCGGCGTGGCAGCACCGATCATCCTGATCAGCCTGCGCCTGCTGCAAGGCCTGGCCCTGGGTGGTGAGTACGGCGGCGCGGCGACCTACGTGGCGGAACATGCGCCGAAAGGCAAGCGCGGCTACTTCACTTCGTGGATTCAAACCACTGCAACCCTTGGGCTGTTCCTCTCGCTGCTGGTGATCCTCGCCTGCCGCACGGTCCTCGGCACAGAAGCCTTCGAGGCCTGGGGCTGGCGGATTCCGTTCCTGCTGTCGATCCTGCTGCTGATCGTCTCGGTGTACATCCGCTTGCAACTCAGCGAGTCGCCGGTGTTCTTGAAGATGAAAGCCGAAGGCAAGTCCTCCAAGGCACCGCTGACCGAATCCTTCGCCCGTTGGGAAAACCTCAAGATCGTGATCATGGCCCTGCTTGGCGGTACTGCCGGCCAGGCCGTCGTCTGGTACACCGGGCAGTTCTATGCGCTGTTCTTCCTGCTGCAGACGTTGAAGATCGAAGCGCAGACCGCCAATTTGCTGATTGCCGGCTCCCTGCTGATCGGCACGCCGTTCTTCGTCATATTCGGCAGCCTGTCCGACCGTATCGGCCGCAAAGGGATCATCATGGCCGGCTGTATCCTGGCGGCAGTGACCTACTTCCCGATCTTCCATGCCTTGACCCAATACGGTAACCCCGACGTATTCATCGCGCAGGAGAAGAACCCGGTCAAGGTGGTCGCCGATCCCGACCAGTGCTCGTTCCAGTTCGACCCGGTGGGCAAGGCCAAATTCAACAGTTCCTGCGACCTCGCCAAGACGGTGTTGGCAAAGCGGGCCATCCCCTATGAAAACGTGAAGGCCGAGCCGGGCACCGTTGCGCAAGTGCGCATTGGCGAGAAAGTGATCCAGAGCTTCGAGGGCACCGGCATGCCGGCTGCCGACTTCAAGGCCAAGAACGACGTCTTCGCCGCCAATCTCGGTACTGCGCTCAAGGACGCCGGCTACCCCGAGAAGGCCGACCCGGCCAAGACCAACTACCCGATGGTGCTGCTGCTCCTGACCATCCTGGTGATCTACGTGACCATGGTCTACGGCCCGATCGCCGCCTGGCTGGTGGAGCTCTTCCCGGCGCGCATCCGCTACACCTCGATGTCGCTGCCCTACCACATCGGCAACGGCTGGTTCGGCGGCTTTCTGCCCACGGTGGCGTTCGCCATGGTCGCGGCCACCGGCGATATCTACTACGGCCTGTGGTACCCGATTGTCATCGCCGTGATGACAGCCATTCTTGGCACGTTCTTCCTGCCGGAAACCAAGGATCGGGAAATTCATCACACCTAAGGCTGGCACCTGCCCTCTCCTGCCGGGGAGAGGGCAATCCAGAGACGATCAAACGGTCTACGCTCATCCAAAATGGCTTCGGGGTTCCTTCCCCGCGCACTGATGTTATTGCTCAGTAACGCAACTCGTACTGTGTAGCAGCTGGCGAAGCCTGCGTTCGGCTGCGAAGCAGTCGTGATGTCCAGACAATGCGATGCTTCAGGAAAACCTTGTGTTCAGGATTTACGACTGCTGCGCAGCCGAACGCAGGCTTCGCCAGCTGCTACACAGTGCGGGGCGCAATTGATCTATTTGTTCGGCTCGTCAGGAACGCAACACGCCGATCGCCCGCCGATATTTTTCAACGCGCTCCAGGTCTTCCCACGACGGCTGCGCGATCCGCGACAAGTCGCTGTTCTCTTCCAGGTCTGCCAGTTTCACCACCCGGCCTATCGGGTTCTGCGCCGCGCGTTCGACGAAGGCTTCATAGGACTCACCCGGTACTTTAGTGACCGACTCGATGGCGGTCAGAATGGCTTCGCTGAAGCCTTCCTTGCGCAGGTCATCAAGGCTGATGCCGCAGTCCTCGACCACGTCATGCAGCACCGCGACGATGCGTTCTTCCAGCGTCGTGACCCGCAACATGACTTTCAACGGATGCAGGATGTAAGGGTTTCCGCCCTTGTCGACCTGGCCCTCGTGCGCGGTGGCGGCGATGGCAATGGCGCGTTCCAGTGTCTGGCTCATGTCGTTCTCCCTGGGTAATCGGCGCTCGCATTGGAGTTCGCCGCAATGACCGTGAAAATCCGGGTTCAGCCCAACAGATGCTGCGAGATGAGTTTGGAAATCTCGACCATCGACGTCCTCCCGGTGAATTCAAACTTCACTCTGCCCAGCGCCGAGAAGTAGATTTCCAGCTCAGAATCCAGGTCGAAGGTGCCCGAGGTTTCCACGGAGTAAGCGACGATGTTTTTGTAAGGCAACGAAGTGAAGTCTTTTTTGCTGCCGGTGATGCCTTGCACGTTCACCGCAATGATTCGTTTGTTGGTAAACACCACGCCGTCGCGCATGGATTTATAGGCATCAATGACCTGCTCGCCGTCCAGCAGCAGCGCGGTGACTCGCTCCGCGTACTCGTTGTTTTGCTTGAGTTTGAAAAAGCCTTTGTTGTTGAAATCGATCATCCGCCATCCCCTTCCTTAAAGAGTGTTCCCTGGATTGCCAGCGCGTGGCGCGGCGAGCATACCATCGGGCCTGAGCTTTTTGCGCCCCCTCCCACAGCGGATCTGAAAAACCAATGGAACCCTGCGCCTCGTCGCGTTTTCGAAACCCTATCAGCGCTGATCTTTGATCAAACAAGGCGCCATTGGAGAGGAAATCCCGATGAACAGTAGACTGCTGTTTCTGCTTGTCAGCCTGAGTCCCACCCTGGTCATGGCTGAAGGCTGTGACGTGCTGACCCGCTCTCAAAGCCCTTCCGTGCCGGTGGTCGAAACGCATAGCTGCTATGAGTACGAAGGCATGCCGGTGAACGCCATCGATTGGTCATGCAGCAACGAGAGCAAAGACATGCTGACCAGCACCAAGAAAAAAGTCGAACAGTGCGCCGATCATTCTCAGGCCACGTGCATCGCCACGTTGACGCAAGAATCGCTGGCCAATCCTCACTCCACCAGCAAGGACAAGAACAGCACATCGCTGAATATTCCCAACAATGCTCAGGTCACTACGTATTACTACGGCGCTGAGCATTTGAGTCAGGCGAAAATTGATTGCGAGTCGGGTGGAGGTCACTGGAAAGCGCAGTAGTCACTCAAGAACGCAAAACGCCTTCACCATCGGAATGCAAGCGAGTTGCAGACCGGAGGGCGAATGATAAATAGCCGTCTGTTCACCGACGAAACCGCATCGCCGGTAGAAGTGAGCGGCGTTCAACGTGGCGTCCAGATTAACTTCCTCCAGCCCCAGATCCCGCGCCAGGCACTCAAGATAATCCAGAATGCGCTTGCCAATGCCTCGCTGCATAAAGCCAGGCAAGACAAAGATCGCGCCGATTTCACGCCTCTCCAGATCAAGCATGCCTGTCGCCACGGGCTCTCCCTGAATACACCCCAGATAAAAGTGTTTTTCCATCAGGTCGCAATATCCGTCCTCGGCTGCCCCTGCCGTCCAGACGTTCATTTGCTGCAGGGTATAGGCGCCGATGCACTGATGCCGTATCGCTTGACGGCGAATGTCGAATGCCGTCCGGCAATCGCCGTGATGGGCTCGTTTGATCTCTAACATTGCAATCTCCGTTAACCATCGGCGGACGGAGAACTAAAAAGCCCCGTCCATTTCTGGCGGGGCCTTGGTGAGTACGTCAGGTTCTAAGCACGCATGACCTCATGGCCCGCCGGAAGCGGTCATGGAGGAATACATCATGTACGTGCAAGGTGTGTAGGTCATGGGCAGATAGTGTTGTTGGAGAAGTGGCTTGTCAATCGCCCGGTCCCAAGCAGCGTTGGTTAACCCTTAACAGCCGCTTCAATCGCAGCGATGTCGATCTTTCCCATCTCCATCATGGCGTCGAACGCGCGCTTGGCCGCTGCTTGATCAGGATTGGTTATCGCGGCGGTCAGAACGCGTGGTGTGATCTGCCATGACACTCCCCACTTGTCCTGGCACCAGCCGCATACATTTTCCTGGCCGCCATTTCCGACAATCGCGTTCCACAAGCGATCCGTTTCGGCTTGGTCGTCGGTCGCCACCTGGAACGAAAAAGCCTCGTTGTGCTTGACCCCCGAGCCCCCGTTCAGTCCGAGACAAGGGATACCCATCACCGTGAACTCGACCGTCAAGACATCGCCCTGCTTGCCCGCCGGATAGTCGCCAGGCGCGCGAAGGACAGCTCCCACAGCGCTGTCGGGAAACGTCTCGGCGTAGAACGTTGCAGCGTCCAGCGCGGTGCCGTCGTACCACAGACAAATGGTGTTTTTGCTGATCATCTTGGTTCTCCAGAACGGGGACTAGGACGTGCATTTTAGCAGCGGCCAAAGCAGTGTCTTCATCAGTCGCAACAAACCGGCTTAAGATAATCGAAGACTGGAATGGAACATCTCGACTAAAGGACGCGACATTTATGGAAATTCTCTTTTCTCAAATCAACGAGCGTTTGAACAATCGCCGATTTACGGTAGCGAACAACGCCCAAGGGCTATCCGGTGCAGGCACAGTGTTTCATTACCATGTCGAGGAAAATGCCATTTCGAGCACTTACCAAGGCGGCCGGATCCGCATGGGTCATCAAGTCGGGCGCGCGACAGGCCCCGATACCATTGAGCTTCTTTATCATTGCTTGACTACGGATGGCGAGATGCTTGCCGGCTGGTCGCGTGGCACGGTAGGCGTTGATCACGAAGGGCGTACCACTCTGACCTTCGTATGGGGTTGGTTGTCGGGCGCGACGGGAGGTGGGGAGTCTAGCTACGTCGAGCTTTCCGCGTAGCGGTTAAGGATTTTTTGATAATTGCGCGTCCAACGCCGAGCGATCACCTAAGCTCTAAGGGAAGATTTTTCGCTGCTGCAAATTGATAGCACCACGCTATGGAACACGCTCCATTAATGCGATTCCCCTGGATTGGAAACCTCGAATCCAGTCAATTCCAAGAAGGTAGCCATCCACCCGAAAAGGAGCCTCTCATGTTCAAGCCCGGTCACCTGAACCGTACTAATGCTCCTGGCACTCCCGGAGTCCCGGAATACAACATTGATGTCTTCTATGAAGTCCGTCGCGACCCCAAGGAAGGCATGCTGATGCACTTCAAGATGGACGGAGCGGTATCAGGTAAAAGCTTCACTGAAGAATTCGATATGCACCGCGACACGGCCTTCAACTTCGCCAGCCGCGTGGCAAAGGCTGCGGCCAGGCATGGCGTGCCCGCCAATGCCAGTCTCATCATGCGCGGACACAAGGAATACGACGCGATGTTCGAGGATATTCGCGACAAACTCGGCGTCCAGCCAGGCGATCCAGTCGATCTGGATAACGCTGAGAAAGACCGTCGCTGAGTGTCAGACGATGCTGCTCAGTCATCCTCGTCCTGCCGACCTGCCCAATCCCCCGGTTGGATCACGAGATAGCTGTCGACTGCAACGCCTATTGTTGGAAAGAACGACGTTTCGCCAAGTCGCGCGAAAAGCCCGAATCGCTTCAGTTTGTCCTTGACCGGGTCCTTCATCTCGGCCACGCACAACTTGATGCCTGCCGCGTGCAAGGTTTCGTCCAGCTCAGCCAACATGTCGGCAGAGGTCACGTCCACACTGGTGACCGGCTCCGCCGCAACGACCAACCAGCGCACTGGCGTAGGTGACGACGCCACTGCGCTGAGCACTCGGTCATTGAACAGTTCGGCATTGGCGAAAAACAACGGCGCATCCCAGCGAAACAGGACCAGGCCGGGTATCAGGTGCGCGTCCGGATAGCGCTGGATGTCGTGGTAGCCCTTGATGCCATCGACTCGCCCCAGCACCGCGGAATACGGCCGCCAGCCATCCCACAGAAATTCGATGACGGCGATCACGATGGCCAGGCCGATGCCCTCGATCGCACCGAACACGGCCACGCCGACGGTGCAGACGATCGACAACCAGAACTCCCAGCGCTGGATGCGATAAATGCGTCGCAGGTCGGCGACTTCAATCAGGCCGATGGCCGACGCGATCACGACCGCTGCCAATGCGCTGCTGGGCAAACTCTGCAACAGGTTCGGCGCCACCACCAGCAACAGGGCAACGGCCAACGCACCGACAACCCCGGTCAACTGGGTTTTGGCGCCTGCTGCTTCGGCCACAGGCGTGCGTGACGAACTGCTGCTGATCGGAAAGCCCTGGAAAAATCCAGCCGCCAGATTGGCAAAACCGAGCCCCGCCATCTCCTGGTTCGGATCGACATAGGTACGGGTCCGTGCCGCATAGACACGAGAAAGCACGCTGGTGTCGGCGAACGACACCAGGGCGACGGCGCAACCGCCGATGAGCACGGGGACAATATCGGCGCGGGTGATCCAGGGGATGGCGAACGCAGGTAAACCTTGTGGAAGAACACCGAGGACCGACACCCCCGCACGCGCGTCAAGGTCCAGCACACCGACGGCGACGGTCGCGCCTGCCACGGCGATCAAGATGCCCGGCACGCGCTTGAAGCCCTTGAGCAGCAGGATCACGACCAAGGTGGCTGCGCCGATCATGAACGCGGTCCAGTTAGTCTTTCCTTCCATCACCGCGGTAGCGATAGCCCATATGTTTCTCAGCGGGCCGTCGGACTCAATCGAAAAACCGAAAAACTTGGGCAGTTGGCTGATCAATACGGTCAGCGCGATGCCGTTCATGTACCCGTAGCGGATCGGCTTGGACAGCAACTCCGTAATGAAGCCCAAACGCATGATGCCCGCCAGGATGCACACGGTGCCTGAAACGATCGCCATCATGCCCGCAAGGGCGACGGCGCGATGCGGGTCGCCGCCCGACAGGGGCAGGACGACAGCCAGGATAACGGCGGCCAGCGAGGAATCCGGGCCCAACACCAGAATCCGGCTAGGCCCGAACAATGCGTAAGCGAGTAGCGGAACGATGGTCGCGTAGAGGCCATAGATGCCGGGTACGCCCGATGCCACGGCGTAGGCGATGCCGACGGGAACCAACATCGTGGTGAGCACCAGCCCGGCCATGATGTCGTGACGCAACCAGGCAATCTGGTACCCGCGCAGCGTGCGAAGCCCAGGAAGCCAGCGGCCCCAGCCGGTTTCGTCGCCGGTATTGCGGCGTGCAATCCGGCCCGGTTCCGGGACGGGAGGCGAAGAATCCGAATCGCTCATAGAGCTGTGGCCTATAGGTGTACAGCGCAGACTCGCTTAAACGTGTCCGTCAGAATTTTTCGGGCACTCGCCGGTGCGGATAATCCGGGTCGCGATAGCCGCCTGGCTTCTGCCGTTTGGGCAATATCACCTCCTCGCGCGCTACATCCTTGTACGGGATACGGCTGAGCAAATCGGTGATGATGTTAAGGCGCGCCCGCCGCTTGTCGTTGGAGTTGGCCACCAGCCATGGGGCATGATCGCTGTCGGTTGCCTTGAACATGTCGTCACGCGCACGTGAATAGTCATACCATCGGCTGTATGACTTGAGATCCATTGGGGTCAGTTTCCAGATTTTGCGCCCATCCTTGATGCGCTCCTGAAGCCGGCGGGTCTGCTCGTCTTCGCTGACTTCCAGCCAATACTTGAGCAGGATCACGCCCGAGTCGACGATTGCACGCTCCACCAGAGGCGTTGTCTTCAGGAAACTGGCAACCTGCTGTTTGGTGCAGAACCCCATCACACGCTCGACACCCGCCCGGTTGTACCAACTGCGATCGAAGATCACCACTTCGCCGGCCGCGGGCAAGTACGGCAGGTAACGCTGGACATACATCTGGCTTTTCTCTCGATCAGTCGGCGCCGTTAGCGCCACCACCCGAAAGACACGCGGGCTGACGCGATCGGTAATCGCCTTGATCGTTCCGCCCTTGCCAGCGCCATCGCGCCCCTCGAAGACGATGCAGAGCTTGATGCCCTTGGCTTTTACCCACTCCTGTAACTTGACCAGTTCGACGTGCAGGGTGCGCAGTTGCTCAAGGTAATCCTTGTTTTTCAGTTTCGGGCTTTCAGCAGATTTACTCTTAGGGGCTTTTTTCTTGTCCTTTGCCATGATCCAGACCTCACCAATAAACAGCGTAGGGTTGCAATCTGCTCATCCGCCGAGCGCGATGATCGCAGTGATCAGTACAGCGCCGGTGACTGCCGTCGCAAGACCGCCTTGCCACGGTTTTGCACCGGCGTACTTCGAGAGTATCCAACCGGCGCTGAACAGCACCCCGAGACCGACCAGGTTAGACAGGCGCACGGCGAGCGCTGTCTGGTCGAGCAACAGAAACGGCACGACAAGCGGGAATGTCGATAACACCACCAACAGGAAAACGCCGACAGCACCCCTGAAATCATCCCAACCGAGGCGCGGTTGTACCGGCATGGATGAATAATCGACCAGGCGACGACGCAACGATTCCAGCTCTTCAGGGCCGGCCGCTGCTGCGAGACGCGGGGGCAACGCCTCGGCAATGAGCGCTTGCCCGGCGGCTGCATCCGTCGCACCGAGCAGGTTGGTGCGAAGCGTACGGTTGCGCGTGCGCTCGATCAGGGTTCGCAGCAAATACATCACGGCGTCCGCGAGGCCCCAGGCGAGGTTGCAACCCAGCGCGGCGATCATCATCGTGCGTTCCGTCTCCTGGCCAGACGTGGCCACGCTGATGGTTCCGGTGAAGGTCATTGCCATGAGCAGGCCGAAGATGACCTCCGTGACACGATCGACCGGATCAAGAACACGGGCCCGCTTTTGCTCTCCAGTGCTTTGCATGCGCTCATCCTCGCCACGGCGGCTGTGTCAGCGTGGTCCTGGTTTTCAGCCGTGCCAGAAAGCTTAGTTCAGACTTGACCTCTCACCACGCAATGCATCGACAACGACTAAACTTTTGCGATTGAACCTTGTTTCCCAAGGAGATCTCTGTGAGCGCCACGTCCCTCTCCGAACTCGATGCCGCCCTGCCCGGTCTGGCCCGCAAGATCCGCGTGCTGGATGCCCTGGCCTGGCCGGATGGGGTCGAAGAAGCATTCCTGACACGTTGGCGCGCCGGGCAGGCAGAACTGCCCAAGGTCGAGCTGCGCCCGCGCGACCACAGCGCCGACATCGCCGCCCTCGAAGCCTTTATCGGCCGCTGCGATGAGGGCCATCCGGCCGGGCGCCACCTCGCCATGACGGCGCGCAGCTATGCCACGGCGGGACACATGCTCGGTGCCATCGGCACACCCGCCTTTACGCAGTATTCGTCAGCGCTGTACCGACGCCCGGACTTCTACTACACACGCCTGAAACTGAGCATGCTGGACGCGGCCCAATTCTTCCTCAAGACCACCGACGCCCTTCTGGGCGGTGCGCGGATTCCACCGAGCCCGGCCGAAATCCCGGCCGATGTCTTCGCCGCCTGGATGCAGCCGGAACTTGATCGTTTCTTCGGCCCGGGCCGGATCACCGTCGTGCTCGATCCGACCCTGGCCGCCAAGGCCATCGCCGGGGCCAGTCGCATCCGCCTGCGTGCCAGCGCCCTGTTCTCGGAACTGGACAAGAACCAGCTGTTGCAGCATGAAGCCTTCGTGCATGTCGCCACGGCACAAAACGGCGCGCTGCAACCCAACCTCAAAAGCCTGGGCCTGGGGGCGCCACGTACGACTCAGACTCAGGAGGGCATCGCCACCCTGGCCGAGCTGTTCACCGGCAGCATGGACATCAACCGCCTGCGCCGCCTCGCCCTGCGCGTGCTCGCCGTCCAGCAGGCGCTGGATGGCGCCGATTTCATCCAGGTATTCGAAGGTTTTCTCGCGGCGGGTCAGTCGCAAGAGGAGTCCTTTCGCTCGACCCAGCGGGTGTTCCGCGGCGCCGACCTGCGCGGCGGTTCGGCTTTCACCAAGGATGCCGCCTACCTGACCGGTTTGCTCGGCGTGCATACCCTGTTGCGCATCGCGATCCGCGACAACCGGCCGGAACTGGTGGGCCATCTGTTCGCCGGGCGCCTCAGCCTGGGGGATACCGTTCGCCTGGCGCCGCTCTTCGAGTCCGGCTGGCTCCAGGGGCCGGTCCATGTCCCGGCCTGGGCCTCCGATCTGCGTCTGCTCGCCGCCAACCTGGCGTTCTCCGCTTTTATCTCCCGAATCAAGCTGGATGTACTCGATCTGGAGGTGCTCATGGCCTTCGCCGACGAGCATGAAGCCGATGCCAGCGCCTAGCGTTTAAAGGGAAAGCCATCGAACCAAACGCTCTGCATCAGTTATTTATACTCAAATGCCAGCTTAATAATATTTTACCGATACCAGGGTGATCCCTAGTCTTGACCCCAAGAAATGGCAGGCCGTTACCGACCTAAATCCAACTTCGAAGGGTATTGAGATGACCACTGAAAAAATAAAAACAGATACGCTGATTGTTGGCGCCGGTCAGGCTGGCGTGGCCATGAGTGAACACCTGAGCAAACTCGGGGTGCCGCACCTGGTGCTGGAGCGCAACCGTATCGCCGAACGCTGGCGCACCGGGCGCTGGGACTCGCTGGTAGCCAACGGTCCGGCCTGGCACGACCGGTTTCCCGGTCTCGATTTCGACGACCTCAGCCCCGACGACTTTGCCCCAAAAGAGCGGGTCGCCGACTACTTCGAAGCCTACGCCAAGAAATTCAACGCCCCGATCCGCACCGGCGTGGACGTGCTGAAGGTTGAGCGCAATGTCGGTCGGCCGGGCTTCACCATTGAAACCTCTGAAGGCGTGATCGAGGCCAACCGCGTGGTGGCCGCCACCGGGCCATTCCAGCGCCCTGTCATCCCGCCAATCGCGCCGAAAGATCAGCCATTCCTGCAGATCCACTCCGCCGACTATCGCAACCCGGCGCAACTGCCCGAAGGCGCGGTTCTAGTGGTCGGTGCCGGTTCGTCGGGCGTGCAGATCGCCGATGAATTGCAGCGTGCCGGCAAGAAGGTTTACCTCTCGGTCGGCGCACACGATCGCCCTCCTCGCGCCTATCGCAACCGTGATTTCTGCTGGTGGTTGGGTGTGTTGGGCGAGTGGGATCAGGCGGCCATGAAACCTGGTCGGGAACACGTGACCATCGCGGTGAGCGGCGCGCATGGCGGCCGTACGGTGGACTTCCGTGGGCTGGCCCATCGCGGCATGACACTGGTGGGTTTGACCCAATCGTTCAACGGCGGCGTAGCGACTTTTCAACCGAACCTTGCCGAGAACCTGGCGCGCGGCGATGAGAACTACCTGGCGCTGCTCAATGCCGCCGATGCCTACATCGAGCGCAATGGCCTGGACCTGCCAGAAGAGCCTGAAGCGCGCATTACCTTTTCCGATCCGGAATGCGTAACCAACCCGATTCTTCAGCTCGACCTGGCCAAGGCCGGCGTGACCTCGATCATCTGGGCCACCGGTTTTGCTACGGATTACAGCTGGCTCAAGGTTGACGCCTTCGACGACAACGGCAAGCCGGCGCATCAGCGCGGCGTGTCGAGCGAAGCTGGCGTGTATTTCCTCGGCCTGCCGTGGCAGTCGCGTCGCGGGTCTTCGTTCATCTGGGGCGTTTGGCACGACGCCAAGTACGTGGCTGATCACATCGCCATCCAGCGTTCATACCTCGACTACCACGACGCCGCGCAACGCGAGGCTGAAACCGTCCCGGTCGCCCATAAAGCAACTGTCAGCGCTTGAGCCATTTTTCTTTAGGAGCTTCAAATGTCCACGCCAACCCATACCCGCATTCGCATGTTCAACACCAAAGAAACCTACCCGAACCAGAGCCTGGACAATGATTTGTGCCAAGCCGTCCGGGCCGGCAACACCGTTTATGTTCGCGGTCAGGTCGGCACCGATTTCGAAGGCAACCTGGTGGGGCTCGGTGATCCGCGCACGCAAACCGAGCAAGCGATGCGCAACGTCAAACAGCTGCTGGAAGAAGCCGGCAGCGACCTCAGCCACATCGTGAAAACCACCACCTACCTGATCGATCCGCGTTACCGCGAGCCGGTGTATCAGGAAGTGGGCAAGTGGCTTAAAGGGGTGTTTCCGATTTCGACCGGGTTGGTGGTGTCGGCGTTGGGGCAACCGCAGTGGTTGATGGAGATTGATGTGATTGCGGTGATTCCTGAGTAAACACAGGTAGACCGAGTCACGGACTTACGCCGTTCTATGTAGCAGCTGGCGAAGCCTGCGTTCGGCTGCGAAGCAGTCGTGAAATCAGCCGATGCGGTGTAACAAGTAGTCCGCGTGCTCAGGTTTACGACTGCTTCGCAGCCGAACGCAGGCTTCGCCAGCTGCTACAGATTGCGTTGCTGCAGGTGCCAGAGCTTTCTGCGAAGCAGCTCGCACAGACGACCCTTTTGCCAAGGCAATACAAGGAGCAAAACCCATGACCTTCTCCATCGCCGCCCGTTGCCCCGAAACCGGTCAGTTCGGCATTGCGATCAGTTCCTCCAGCATCGCCGTCGGCGCCCGCTGCCCCTGGCTGCTGCCGGGTGTCGGCGCCGTCTCCACACAAAACATCACCCTGCCCTCCCTCGGCCCCGAAGCCCTCGCCCTCATGGAACAAGGCCTTACACCGGCCGAGGCGTTGGACAAAGTCCTGACCCGCAACGGCTACAGCCAATATCGCCAGATCACCGCGATTGACCATCTAGGCCGCACCGCGCATTTCAGCGGCGCGCAGACCTTGGGCAACCACAACGCCGTGTCCGGCGATCAATGCGTCGCTGCCGGCAACATGCTGGCAGACCGTTCAGTGATCGAGGCCATGGTCGAGGCGTTCGAACATGGCGAAGGTCAACTGACCGACCGCCTGCTCGCGGCCATGAAAGCAGCAATCGCGGCAGGCGGCGAAGCCGGGCCGGTGCATTCGGCGGCGATGGTGGTGGTCGGCGAGCTGACCTGGCCGATCATCAACCTGCGGGTGGATTGGGCGGATCACGACCCGATTGGCCAGCTTGAGAAACTCTGGGACGCCTATCGCCCACAGGTTCAGGACTACATCGACCGCGCCCTGGCCCCCGACAAATCCCCTGGCTACGGTGTCGCCGGAGACGACCGATGAGCAACAGCCTCGATTTGCTGAAAACGTTGGTGGCGTTCGACACCACGAGCCGCGAATCAAACCTGCATCTCATCGAGTTCGTCCGCGACTACCTCGAACGCTTCGACGTGCCTTGCGAGCTGGTCTACAACGATGAGCGCAGCAAGGCCAACCTGTTCGCAACCATTGGCCCGGCGGACCGGCCGGGCATCGTGCTGTCGGGGCACACCGACGTGGTGCCCGTCGACGGCCAGCCGTGGACCGTTGCGCCGTTCGAACTCACTGAGCGCGACGGCAAGTTGTACGGTCGCGGCACGGCGGACATGAAAGGCTACATCGCCTGCGTGCTCGCGTTGGTCCCGTCGCTGGTGAACGCCCCGCTCCGACTGCCGGTGCATATCGCGCTTTCCTATGATGAGGAAGTCGGCTGCCTCGGTGTGCGTTCGTTGCTGTCGGAATTGGAAAAGCGCCCGGTCAAACCGATGCTCTGCATCATTGGCGAGCCGACAGAGCTCAAACCGGTGCTGGGCCACAAAGGCAAACTGGCGATGCGTTGCGATATTCATGGTGAAGCGTGCCATTCGGCGTACGCGCCGCTTGGGGTCAATGCGATTGAATACGCCGCCGAACTGATCGGTGAACTGGGACGGATTGGCAACCGGCTCAAAGCGCCCGAGTATCACGACACGCGTTTCGATCCGCCGTTCAGCACCGTGCAAACCGGCGTGATTTCTGGCGGCAAGGCGTTGAACATCGTCCCTGCCGATTGCCGCTTCGACTTTGAAATCCGTGCCCTGCCCTCGCATGACCCTAGCCTTGTTGCGCAGGAGCTGAAGGCCTATGCCGAGCAGCAGGTGTTGCCGCGCATGCGTGCCGTGAGTGAGCAGAGTGAGATTCACTTCAGCGAGTTGTCGGCGTATCCCGGATTGGCGACCGATGCGCACAGCGAAGCGGCTGAGTTGATTGCTGCGTTCTCCGGTTCCCGAGAGTTCGGAACCGTAGCGTTCGGCACCGAGGGCGGTCTATTCGACGCAGCAGGCATTCCCACCGTCGTCTGCGGCCCCGGCAGCATGGATCAAGGCCACAAACCGGACGAGTTTGTCAGCTTGGTGCAATTGAACGGTTGCGACGCCATGCTCCATCGAATGCTGCAATCGATCTGTTAACCCAATCCCTGTAGCAGCTGGCGAAGCCTGCGTTCGGCTGCGCAGCAGTCGCAAAATCCGACGACGCGGTGCATCAGGAAAACCGCGGGCGCAGGGTTTACGACTGCTTCGCAGCCGAACGCAGGCTTCGCCAGCTGCTACAAGTTTGCGACCGGCAAGCCCCATCCGGCGGGCTTGCGTTCGCGCGTGGGCGTCGTAATACCAGCCTCTACAGCCTCCCCAACCGACATACATTTTTTAGCGTCTATACCCACAAACTTACTAATTTATCTCTCACTCCCCACCGCACATCATCAACTCCAACAAGAAAAGCGTCGCCCCCGCGTGGCGCTCACCGAAGTACGTCCACGTACTCACTTTTGCCTTGGAGTCCGTCATGGTTACCGCAGCAGCAACCTCCGCCCCGCTCATCGAAAAACACACCATCGGCTACGTACCGCCCGAAGATCGTCACGGAAAGACAAGGGACCTGTTCACCCTCTGGTTCGGCGGCAACATCGCGCCGTTACCCATCGTCACCGGCGCCCTAGGCGTGCAAATGTTCCACCTGAACCTGGTGTGGGGCATCGTCGCCATCCTCGTTGGCCACCTGGTCGGCGGCGTGCTGATGGCGCTGCACTCGGCGCAAGGCCCGCAGATGGGCATTCCGCAAATGATCCAGAGCCGCGCCCAGTTCGGCTCCCTCGGCGCGCTGCTAGTCGTGCTGATCGCCGGCATCATGTACATCGGCTTCTTCGCCTCCAACATCGTCCTCGCCGGCAAATCCCTGCACGGCGTAGTCGACAGCGTGCCGGTGCCGGTAGGCATCGTCATCGGCGCCCTCGGTTCGGGCATCATCGGCATCATCGGTTACCGCTTCATCCACGTGCTCAACCGCATCGGCACCTGGGTGCTCGGCGCCGGCATCGTGCTGGGCTTCGGCTACATCTTCACCCACGTGCAGACCGCCGACTTCCTCACCCGCGGCAGCTTCAACATCTCCGGCTGGCTCGCCACCGTCTCGCTCGCCGCGCTCTGGCAAATCGCCTTCGCGCCCTACGTCTCCGACTACTCGCGCTACCTGCCGGCCAACGTGCCCGTGGCCGCAACGTTCTGGACCACTTACCTGGGCACCGTGCTCGGTTCCAGCCTCTCGTTCATCTTCGGTGCCGTCGCCGTCCTCGCCACGCCCGTCGGCATGGACACCATGGACGCCGTCAAACTCGCCACCGGCTCCATCGGCCCGCTGATGCTCGTGCTGTTCCTGCTCAGCGTCATCAGCCACAACGCCCTCAACCTCTACGGCGCCGTACTGTCACTGATCACCCTGATCCAAACCTTCGCCTACCGCTGGATCCCGACCGCCAAAAGCCGCGCCGTCCTCTCCATCATCGTCCTCGCCGCCTGCTGCTTCGCCGCCGTCGGCGCCTCCGCCAACTTCATCGGCCACTTCGTCGACATGGTGCTGGTGCTGCTCGTCGTGCTGGTGCCGTGGACCGCGATCAACCTGATCGATTTCTACGCGATTCACAAAGGTCAGTACGACATCGGCTCGATCTTCAAGGTGGATGGCGGGATTTACGGACGGTACAACCCGCAGGCGTTGTTGGCGTATGCGATCGGGATCGTGGTGCAGATTCCGTTTATGAATACGCCGCTGTATGTCGGGCCGATTTCGGAGCACATCAATGGGGCTGACTTGTCCTGGCTAGTCGGCCTGCTAATCACCTCCCCGCTCTACTACTGGCTAGCCAACCGCGACACCGCCTACAAGCGCCGCCTCTCAACCGGAAAACTGGCCAACAGCCTGTAATTGGAATGCAATCCCCTGTGGGAGCGAGCTTGCTCGCGATGAGGCCATGACATTCAACATCCATGTCGACTGTCACACCTTTCGCGAGCAAACCCGTTTGCACAGTCCTTAAAAACCTCACAAAACACGCCAACCAGATCTGCTACATTCCCCAACCTCAATGTCCCAACAAGGAATGTTCGCACATGAAATTCGGCTACCTGATCATCTACGTCCCTGATGTCCCAGCCTCCCTCCAATTCTTCTCCTCCGCCTTCGGCCTCGCCACTCGCTTCCTCCACGAATCAGGCACCTACGGCGAACTCGAAACCGGTGAAACCGCCCTGGCCTTCGCCGCCGACGAACTCGCCGCCATGAACTTCAGCAGCGGCCACGTCTCTGCTCACTCTTCCGCTAAACCGCTAGGCATCGAAGTTGGCATGGTGACCGACGACGTCCCCGCCGCCCACGCCAAAGCCTTGAACGCAGGCGCTACCGAATTGACGGCCCCAGCCCTAAAACCCTGGGGCCAAACCGTCTCCTACGTGCGCTGCCCGGACGGGACGCTGGTAGAACTTTGCACACCGATAAAATGAACCCTGCCCACCACTGCCTACCTAACTGAATGACTATCAGGAGGGTGACCAATGCAAACCGAAACCATCTGGATCGTACTCGCCGCAATACTCGTACTGGTCGAGTTATGGGCAATCAACAAAGTGCGCAAAGCCGAAGGCAAATCCAGCAACAAACTCGTATGGATGGTGGTAATCGTGTTTGTACCGCTATTCGGGCTGATAGCGTGGGCACTGGCGGGACCGAAACACACCGATCCCAACCCGCATTCACCGCAGGCCAGACAATGACGTTGGATGCTGTGCGGTAAGGATTTTGGTACTGCACAATCGCAAGGAACAAAGCCCGATGATTCGGGGCTTTGTTGTTTCTGACCACCCGATTCTAAAAAACCTGACGTCCGAAATTCGTGTAGGAACTTACCCTTTGTGGCGAGGGGATTTATCCCCGTTGGGTCGCGAAGCGGCCCCAAAACCTGCACCCCATTTCCCAAGGCACTCCACACGGCCCGAATCACCGCGACAAGCCCGAAAACAGTGGCATTCAGCCTTGTCACAACAAGCGCCCAACCGTCCTACAGCCCGGTTGTGAGCACCAAAATGCGCGCCTATATTCGACCTGTCGCTGACCACATTTAGCGATTGGGTTTCGCAGCCCTACAGAAGATGACCTACACCGTCGAATGAGAACTCTGGCAAAATTCGCCCGCGTTACATTTCATGGCGGTTGTGCGTGGGAGACTTTCGAGTCTGCCGGGTGTAGGTCATTTCTCGGTCTGCGAACCCGCGTACAGCTGCCACCCAATTGTTTCGCAGCAAAAAGGTGGCGCTTCTATTTACGTTAATAGAGACCTACCTATGACCATGAACAACCCGCCTCGCCGCTTCACCCCCATGTCCCAATTCGCCACCGAATACCCCGTCCTCCTCATCGACAGCGACGCCCCACTCCGCGAACTCCACAACTGCGTCAGCGAACGCCTCAGCGCCGTTCTCAAGTACCTCAACCTCATGGCCTGCACCAGTCTCCCCGACTACGCCGAAAACGACATCAACACCGTCACCAACATCGCCCGGATCATGATCCAGGACGTGAGCGATGTGTTTCGGGTGATTGAACAGCGTGGGTTTGACACTCGCAAAGGGCAGTAACTACATTGCAGCCGATAAAAACCCGCATTGTTGCGGGTTTTTTATTGCTTGATCAGATGCTGTAATTCCAGCTTGTGATCTCGGGAGCTGCATTCAGAGGATTGTGACAGGCGGCAATCGGCCAGAGCAGTCGATCACAATGTCTACGAAATGCGAGACGATTCAGCTCCGCAAATTCAGCCTGCCCCCCCTAGGCATGAGGCAGAAATCAATATCCCTTAAGGTTAAGGGGATGCATTGGCGTAGTGGCATTTTGATTCCCCCTAGTGTACCGTCGTAATCAATAAAAATAGATTTGATGGATGAGGGGACATAAAATGGATAATTATTTTCAAGATACAATCTCAAAAATATATGGCGATGATGACGACTTTGTTGTTATTGGATTGACCGGCCGTACTGGTAGTGGTTGTTCTACAGTGGCCAATATTCTCTCAAGTAAACAAAAAGACATAAGACACTCTCTTTTTTCAGGCCACAACCCTAAAGATAATAACCAAAGGAAGCAGAAGGTAGTTCTAAGTTGCTTTGAACATAATTGGGAGCCTTTTGTAACGATTCAAGCCAGCACCGTTTTATTACTGATGCTTTCTGAGGTTAGTATTGAAGAGTCAGGGGTTTTTATAGGAAGGTCAGGTAGTTTAGAACATGACATTGCTCGAAAAACCACGGAAGTTCTTAAAAGCATTCGTGACCAATCAGTTGTTATTGCCGACATTAACTCTTTGCGGAGATTTTATACAGAGTTCTTACCAGAAAAAAACGCCGAGCTTAAAGATGTGATGGGCGGAGCCGCTTATGTTAAGTTGTTTCAGCTTATCGGAAGTAATCTACGAAACTCGGGTAATGTCACCTCTGAAGAGGTGGTTAGTGGCAAATCCTTTTCGCTGGCTGAGCGAATCAATAAAATAATTAAGGAAATTCGTAAAGCACGGATTGAAGGAGATAAAACATTCATAGTAATTGATGCAATAAGAAATCCATTTGAGGCTATATATTTCCAAGATAGATACTCTTCTTTTTACCTCATGGCCGTGTCTTGCAATGATGACGAGCGGAAGCGTCGATTGCGTGGGCTTGGGTATACTGATACTCAAATAAAAGTTGTTGACGATGAAGAGTACGGCAAGCTGGATGCTACTGATCAAAAGGCCTATGTTAAACAAGACATTAAAGCCTGCCTGCAGCGAGCAGACTTGCACGTGAGCAACCCTGACTCCGGAAATATGGTTTCCAACTTCAACTCGCTAGCGGACCAATTATTAACTTTTGTTGCTCTTATGGTCAGGCCAGGATTGGTAACACCAACCCCTTTAGAACGTTGCATGCAAATTGCGTATACAGCAAAACTTAATTCAGGGTGCATTTCCAGACAAGTAGGCGCTGTTGTTACTGATGTTAATTTTTCGGTCCAGTCTGTCGGCTGGAACGATACACCGTTCGGACAGGTTCCTTGCAGTCTACGCAATCGGTTTGATCTGACGGATGGCTATGATCAAGACGCTTACTCGGAGTATGAAAAAATCGATGTTAAATTCATCAACGCGGTTGGAGTTGGGAATGAAAAATTTGTAAAAGTTGCTAAGACAGGTAGAAATATTTCATATTGCTTTAAGGATGAATACAACAACCTTACCGGCAAGGATAATCAAGTTCATACAAGATCTCTTCATGCAGAAGAAAATGCCTTTCTACAAATTGCAAAATATGGTGGTAGGGGAGTTGAAAATGGAAAACTATTTACGACAGCTAGCCCATGTGAGTTATGTTCCAAAAAAGCTTATCAATTAGGTATAAAGGAAATTTACTATATTGACCCCTACCCCGGAATTGCGATGAGCCACATTCTAATGGGAGGCAGCCGAAATCCAGAGCTTGTAATATTCTCTGGCGCAATAGGCAGGGCCTTTCACAACTTGTACTCGCCAAAGATATCTTACAAAGATGAACTTAACGCGCTTGCCTTGTAATTAGCTTGTTCTTTCTCCAGGCGGCTTCTTCTTATTAGAGAAGCTGCCTTGAGCTAATCAGATTGGTTTATAGTGCAAGTTTAATACCGAAATGGGGACAGATCTATTTTTTACTTTTTCATCACCAGCAGTAGGTATCATGAGAACAGCAAACAACTTCACCCTTGACAAGAAAAACTTCCTACGTTACGAGCTTGGATTACTGACTATGAAATCTGCGCTTTCAACACGCGACTCTGCTTGGCCTATTTACTGCAAATCGAAAAAGGCGCACCAGCGAACTCCTGTGCAGAATACTATCCGAAAAACTCTTCGAGATATAGAAATATACTATTCCGAGCAGACTGTTAGCGAAGACCAACACATACACCTAATTTGCAACACAGCAGATATGTTATCCACAGAGCTGAAATCATTTCTATTTAACGGCCGATTTAGAATCGGCATCTCACAAAAATTAGTCAATCTTCATCTAAAATACCTTTGGGTAGCCGATGTTATATCAGAGCCACCGCATTGCCCACTAGATGGTATAGTTCGTGATTTAGCTGGAATCAATTACAACTGGACACGAAATGACTCCATTAGTGAGTACAAAGATGCAATTACCTCTCTTCGTAAGATTGCAGCTCCGAGAAGCCTATCTGCATGGGAACTATGCGAGTTTCGCCGTCCAGCACAAAATCTAATTAAATCAAGTTCGCCTCTGGATCCAAATTAAAAAGGTGGCCGAACTTGAATTACAGAAAAAGACAATAGATAAATATAAAAGTTAAATCAGCAACAAAAAAAAACACTCACACTGGACAACCACACCTGGGAGTTACTTTAGTGCCAGCAAAGTCGACACGCCACAATTAAAAATTGTTTGGCGCCCCCCCTTCTAAACCTGAAATTTTATTCTCAAGGTAACGAGACTAGTGTATGAAAACATATTTTGTACGCCACTCGTCCGAACTGGACGTTGATAAAGAAACATTGCAGTCCCTATGGGATAATGACTACATCGGAATACACTATCCGCATGACAACTCACGTCAAGACCGAGACTCGTTTAGCGTTGAGCCTAAGGATTACCCAGGAAATGCGCGTCATACTTTGGCTAGACTCCAAAAAATTGGTAAAGAAGGAGGGTTTATATTTGGATGCTACAGGGGCTTTCCTGGCGGAAAAATCGGATATATAGAACCAGATACAGCCATTGAAATATTTAATGGAAAGTGGGGGGATAAAAATAGACAAGCAGGACGCGACGCCCGACTCAAAGTATTAAAGGTTCATAATGTGAGAAATCTTTCTGGATTTGAAGGGCTATCCCTTACCTCTGTTCAGCCCCGCCAAGGAACCCTTTGCGAATGGAAAAAGGTTGGTTCGAGAGTCAAAAGTCTAGTCTCTGGGAAAGTTAGCAGAGATGTGGGCAGCCTAACGCCCGATCTTCAGGAAGTCATGTGCATGGAATTTTTAAGAACTGATGAATCCTTAAAATTGGGGCTTCCACGAGTTCTTTATACCTTGGCGTCAGTAGGTCGAACTTTAAAGGATTTAGATATCCTAGCCATCGGCTACGATGGAAAACCAATCTCGGCCCAAGTCACCTATCATGATCTGACCAGCGCCGCTGCAACTAAAAAACTAAACAAGCTCGACCCTTACATAAGCGAGGGAAGCCACACTATACTTTTCTGCAAATGCCCTTCCATACAACACATAAATGGTCATATTGTATTTTCACTTGATCAAGTATTTAAAGAATTTTGTTTAAACTCAGCGAGCGGACGGCTTTGGTTTAAGATGGTATCCGGCGCACAACAATGTTGATCAGCCATCCAAAGATAAAGCGGTAAAAATTAATGCTTAAATAAATACATCACTTTAATAATTCAGTACGATGACCTATCCATCAGCCAGAAGCAGTCACAACCAGTCGACCGTCTCTCAGCTCCAATCGAAAAAAGGTGATAAAAAAGTGACGGATCTAGTTATTAAAAAGATCTGTCACCTTTTCTACTTAACGAAAAAACTGCAGTCTATCCACCACAATGCCTCATGCTGGGAAGGGGGGGCCAAAAATTAACCTAGCTACAATTTTTGATCGTTCTCAAACGAAACTGGCAATATTTCAATTGAGTACTATGATTAGGCTTCTTTAACAGAAGGAATGAATCATGTCCCAAGGAATTTTCCATGTCGACTTCAAGTCCAGTACGGGCGATTATGGTGACGGCCTCATCGTCGTAAAAGATGGTGCCGTGAACGGTGGTGATGCAAATTATCTTTACAGAGGTCCTATCCCCAAGACTTCCGGCCCATTTGAATCTAAGTTCACCATCAACAAATGGCGGGAAGGAAACACAAACGTCGTCAAAATAGACAATTATGAACTTGAGGCGTCAGGCTCTGTTGATTACGAGGGCGGTACTTTCGCATTGAAAGGATCTGTCGTCGGTCACCCTCAACTCACCATAAACATTACTGGCAAAAAAATCTCGGACGCATCCTAAACACCTTATCTGCCCATTTGACAAAAAAGGTCGACAGAACTACTCACAAATAGATCTGTCACCTTTCCCTTTACAGATGTTTTGTTTAAATAGATCCGCATCTTTTTCCTCACAGGCCTGGCCCCTTTTTGCCCTCAAAATCTAGTTGCAGTTTTCAAGCTGAACTTGATAACCCTTGAGTCTTTCTTGGAGCGCCTCAACTTCATTAAGTTTGATTGCGCGGTACCCTGAGGACATATCACTAGTTATTACATACCTTATTGCATCTATCTGCTCTTGAGTCGCAACTATTTGTTGATGAATAAAGTCATCGTTATTAGAACGCCCTACCTTTAAACTCAAATCAGAAATTTTTTCACTTTGCGCTTTGTAATTAACCTCCAACTCCTTATACGCAGAACTCCATTCTTTCCCACGCTTCACCGCGTCATCTCTCTCGGACTCGGTCATCCTGAGTTGTATATCAACTTTGTCCAACTGCCCTTTTAGTTCGGCCAATTGAACAGAAGATTCGTACTTCCCATAAAAGGCGCCCAGGGTCGCCACCAATGTTAACGCGCTTACAATGGCCGTAATTGTGTAAAACCAATGCCTAGCCGTGAAGCTGCCTAATAATTGGCTAGTAGTTATAGACTCTGGATTCATATGCATCCTTGTAATTTGACAACAAAATCAGAAGCGAGTTATTTTTCTCTTTTTTTGAGCGGAATGGTGAGAGAATTCCCTCAAGCTACTCCGCGGCCACTCAACAATCAATCCGGCGATGCGACTGTGTTATTCAGCTCAATCAATGCTTAAAGCTTTGACATTGATTACACACATCAAGATCTTTTTTACATAAGCGGCCAATAAACAGCATCCTTTTTGCTCACGTACACGGAGCACTACTTACAGCGTCGAGTGGAGCATCGAATAATTCTCGAAGCATATCGTTATGCTTATTCAATGTTACGTTATAAATAATTTTCCGACTCAGGAGAGCAATCTTCATTGCGGTGGGAGATGCTAAAATCTCAGGAGTTACAGAAAACACTTCCGTCTCACCATCGGCAACGTCAGTCACTTGCAGAATGTAATGACTAATCTTGCCGTCCGCATTCTGGACGTACTGACTGCATTGAAAATCGTATCTATTTTCTGTCATAACACCCTCGAAACATTTGTACATACGACTAATTATCACCGCCCCATATAAGTATCCCGCAGACTAGTGAGGACACCACTTTCAACGTCAAAAATTCGCCGGCGTGTTCGCACTGATGATTTCCGCCTCATCCGCCCCAATATTCCGAAACCGATGCGGCAACGTCGTCGGAAAGTAATACCCATCCCCAGCATTCAGCACACTAATCTGCCCATCAACCGTCAGTTCAACGGTGCCACGGGTAACGAGCCCACACTCCTCCCCTTCCGAATGCACAATCGGCTCTTCCCCCGAACTCGCCCCAGGCGCGTATTGCTCGCGCAACAACCGCATCTGCCGACTCGGCACCGAAGCGCCAATCAGCAGCAACCGCAGCCCATGACGCCCGAGATCCGGCTGTTCATTGGCGCGGAACACGTATTGATGCTCGCGAGGTGGTTGGTCGAAGGTGAAGAAGTCCGCCAAAGACATAGGAATGCCTTCGAGCAGTTTTTTGAGGGAGCTGACGGAGGGACTGACGCGATTTTGTTCGATCAGGGAGATGGTGGCATTGGTGACGCCGCTACGCCGGGCCAGCTCGCGCTGGGAGAGCTTGTAGCTTTCGCGTACTAATTTGAGTCGTGAGCCCGTGTCCATGACAGCCTTATGCGAGGAATACTTAAGGGTTATGGGGGTGGATGGCGGGCGACTTTTGGCCGCGAAAAACACCGCTTCCCTGTCCCGGAAATTTGAAAGGCGGGTATTAAATCACGTTTGGTGGGGTTGCTCAGCAGGTTCGACAAATGGTTGGGTAAAAAGGTTGTTGGGGTTGCTTTGAGGGCCTGGGCTTGCTTGCGATAGCAGTGTGTCAGTCGGCGTTGTTGGTGACTGATGGGGCCTCTTCGCGGGCAAGCCCGCTCCCACATTTGGACGGTGGAGTTTGTCGAGCCGGTGTATGCCACAAATCTCTGTGGGTGTGTGTCAGTTGGGATTGATAGTGACTGGTATGGCCTCATCGCGAGCAGGCTCGCTCCCACAGTTTGTGTCCTGGTTGTATACGGATTTTGTGTATGCCGTGGATCTCTGTGGGAGTGAGCTTGCTCGCGATGGCGATTTGTCAGGCGACATTGATGGCGACTGATATGGCTTCATCGCGAGCAAGCTCGCTCCCACAGGGATGGTGTCGCTTAGATGCCGAATCGATCACGCAGCGCGTAGTACGCAGCGCCCATGGCGGTGAGGGGGGCCTGGAAGGTGCGGCCGCCGATCATTGGCATGTGCGGGAGCGAGGCGAAGGCGTCGAAGCGTTCGGCGTCGCCGCGGATCATTTCCGAGATCAGTTTGCCGGCCAGGTGCGAGCAGGTGACGCCGTGGCCGCTGTAGCCTTGCATGTAGTAGGCGTTTTTCTCGATGCGGCCGAATTGCGGCATGCGGGACATGGTCAGCAGGAAGTTGCCGGTCCAGCGGTAGTCGATTTTCACGTCCTTCAGTTGCGGGAAGGTCTTGAGGATTTTCGGCTTGATCAGTTGTTCGATGTCGTCCGGTTCGCGGGCGCCGTAGACCACGCCGCCGCCGTACAGCAAGCGGTTATCAGCGGTGAGGCGGTAGTAGTCGAGCAGGTAGTTGCAGTCTTCGACGCAGTAGTTGTTTTTGATCAGGCTGCGCGCAACCTTTTCGGACAACGGTTCGGTGACGACGATTTGCGAGCCGCACGGCATGCTTTTGCGCGTGACGCGGTTGTCGAGGTCTTGCGGCAGGTAAGCGTTGCCGGCGATCAGCAGGTACTTGGCGCGGACCACGCCTTTGGCAGTGCGCACGGTGATCGGTTCGCCGTAGGTGATTTCCACTGCGGCGGATTGTTCGTAGATTTTGCCGCCCAGGCCGATGATGGCCGAGGCTTCGCCGAGGGCCAGGTTCAGCGGGTGGATGTGGCCGCCCTGCATGTCGAGCAGGCCGCCGACGTAGTTGTCGCAACCGACTTCGCGCTTGATGTCCGCGGCGTCGAGCATTTTCAGGTTCTTGTTGCCGTAGCGTTCCCAGCTGCTTTTCTGCTCGGCCAGGCCTTTGAGCTGTTTTTTGTTCAACGCGGCGAAGATGCCGCCCGGGCGATAGTCGCACTGGATGTCGTAGTGTTGTATGCGCTGACGGATGATGTCGGCGCCTTCGAAGATCATGCTGCCGAGGACTTCGGCGGTTTTGTCGCCGTAGCGTTCTTCGATGACGTCGACGTCGCGGCTGTAGGAGTTGACCAGTTGGCCGCCGTTGCGACCGCTGGCGCCGAAACCGACTTTGGCGGCTTCGAGCACGGTGACGCTGTAGCCGACTTCGGCGAGGAACAGCGCCGAGGACAAGCCAGTGTAGCCGGCGCCGATCACGCAGACGTCGCAGTCCACCGCTTGTTCGAGCACCGGGAAGTCGCCGGTGAAGTTGCGGGTGGCGGCGTAGTAGCTGTTTACATGCTTTTGTTTAACAGAGTCTTGTTTCATAGGTTTCTCCGATGGCCGCTGGCACCTGCCGGCGGCCGCCGTTGTAGAGGTGTTAGAGCTTGATCCAGGTCGCTTTGAGTTCGGTGTATTTGTCGAACGCGTGCAGCGATTTGTCCCGACCGTTACCCGACTGCTTGAACCCGCCGAACGGCGCGGTCATGTCGCCGCCGTCGTACTGGTTGACCCAGACGCTGCCGGCGCGCAAGCCGCGAGCGAAGGTGTGAGCCTTGCTGAGGTTGCTGGTCCACACACCTGCGGCGAGGCCGAAGATGCTGTCGTTGGCAATCGCCAGCGCTTCTTCCTCGGTGTCGAAGGTGATCAGCGACAGCACCGGGCCGAAGATTTCTTCGCGGGCGATGGTCATGGCGTTGGTCACGCCGTCGAAAATCGCCGGTTCCACGTACAGGCCGCCGGTGGCTTCGAGGGTGCGGCTGCCGCCCGCGATCAGTTGCGCGCCCTGGTCTTTGCCGACCTGGATGTAGCGCAGCACGTTGTCCAGTTGACGCTGATCGACGACCGCGCCGACGGTGGTTTCCGGGTCCAAAGCGTGCCCCGGTTTCCAGGCTTGCAGTGCTTCCACCAACAGCGGAATGAACTGCTCGCGAATCGAACGCTCCACCAGCAAGCGCGAACCGGCGGTGCAGACTTCGCCCTGGTTGAAGGCAATCGCACCGGCCGCCGCTTGTGCTGCCGCGCGCAGATCCGGCGCGTCGGCGAACACCACGTTCGGGCTCTTCCCCCCTGCTTCGAGCCAGACGCGTTTCATGTTGCTTTGGCCGGAATAGATCAGCAGTTGCTTGGCAATCGCGGTCGAGCCGGTGAAGGCCAGCACGTCGACGTCCATGTGCAACGCCAGCGCCTTGCCGACGGTGTGACCGTAGCCTGGCAGGACGTTGAACACGCCTTTCGGGATGCCGGCATCCAGCGCCAGTTGGGCGATGCGAATCGCGGTCAGTGGCGACTTTTCCGAAGGCTTGAGGATGAACGAGTTACCGGCCGCGAGGGCCGGGGCGAACTTCCAGCTGGCCATGATCAGCGGGAAGTTCCACGGCACGATGGCGGCGACAACACCGGCGGGTTCGCGGGTGATGAGGCCGAGTTGGTCGTGGGGTGTGGCGGCGACTTCGTCGTAGATCTTGTCGATGGCCTCGGCGCTCCAGCGGATCGCGTTGGCGGTCGCCGGGATGTCGATGTTCATGGAATCGTTGATCGGCTTGCCCATGTCGAGGGTTTCGAGCAGGGCGAGTTCTTCCTGGTTGGCCAGGATCAGGTCGGCGAAGCGAATCAGGATGCGCTTGCGTTCGGCCGGGGCGAGTTTGGCCCAGATGCCGGATTCGAAGGTGCGGCGCGCGACGGCGACGGCTGCATTGGCGTCGGCTTCGTCGGTGCTGGCGACGTTGGCCAGGAAGCGACCGTCGACCGGGCTCATGCATTCAAAGGTGTCGCCGCTGAGTGCCGGGCAGTATTGGCCGTCGATGAATGCGCGGCCTTCGATTGTAAGGGACTGGAAGCGTTGCTCCCAGTCGCTGCGAGTGTTTGTCATGGTTGTGACTCGACGCAGAGGAATAAGTAGTGGGACTGAATGCCGCTCAACCAGGGAGTTGAAATGCAGTCCCCTGTGGGAGCGAGCCTGCTCGCGAAAGCGGTGTGTCAGGCGACATCAGTGTTGAATGTGCCGCCGTCTTCGCGAGCAGGCTCGCTCCCACAGTTGATCGGTGTTGTTTGTCTTAGACGGTGTGCAAGTACCAGTTGTACTCAAGGTCCGAAATAGAGTTCTCGAACTCGGCCAGCTCGCTTTCCTTGCACGCCACGAACACGTCGATGTACATCGGGTCGATGTAACGGGCCATGACTTCGCTGTCGTCCAGCTCGCGCAGTGCATCGCGCAGGTTGTTCGGCAGGCTCTGCTCGTTCTGCTCGTAGCTGTTGCCTTCAACCGGTGCGCCCGGCTCGATTTCGTTGGTCAGGCCGTGGTGAATACCGGCCAGTACCGACGCCATCAACAAGTACGGGTTGGCATCGGCGCCCGCAACGCGGTGTTCGATGCGCACGGAGTCCGGCGAACCGGTTGGCACACGCACTGCAACGGTACGGTTGTCGATGCCCCAGCTCGGCGAGTTCGGCACATAGAACTGCGCGCCGAAGCGACGGTACGAGTTAACGTTCGGGCACAGGAAAGCCATCTGCGCCGGCAGGGTCTCGAGCACACCGCCGATCGCGTGACGCAGTGCGGCGTTCTGCTCGGGATCCTCGCTGGCAAAGATGTTGTTGCCTTCTTTGTCGAGAATCGAAATGTGTACGTGCAAACCATTGCCCGCCTGGCCCGGATACGGTTTGGCCATAAACGTGGTGTCCATCTCGTGGTCGTAGGCGATGTTTTTCACCAGACGCTTGAGCAACACCGCGTAGTCGCAGGCCTTTATCGGGTCATTGACGTGATGCAGGTTCACTTCGAACTGCGCCGGGGCGCTTTCCTTGACGATGGCGTCAGCAGGAATGCCCTGCTCTTTCGCGCCTTCGAGGATGTCTTGCAGGCAATCGACGTATTCGTCCAGGTCGTCGATCAAGTAGACCTGGGTCGACATCGGACGCTTGCCAGACACCGGCGAGCGTGGCGATTGCGGACGACCGTTCACGTTGTCCTGGTCGATCAGATAGAACTCGAGTTCGAACGCGGCGCAAATGGTCAGGCCCATTGCATCGAACTTGCTCACGACCTGACGCAGCACTTCGCGAGGGTCGGCAAAGAACGGCTGGCCTTCGAGTTCGTGCATGGTCATTAACAGTTGCGCGGTCGGGCGCTTCTGCCAGGGCTCGATGCTGAGCGTATCCGGGATGGGGAAGCAGATTCGGTCTGAGTCGCCGATGTCCAGACCCAGGCCGGTGCTTTCCACCGTAGAACCGTTGATGTCCAGAGCAAATAGCGACGCCGGGAGGTTAATGCCTTTTTCGTAAACCTTATGAAGACTGGTGCGCTCGATGCGCTTGCCGCGCACCACACCGTTCATATCCGCAATCAGAAGGTCGACGTACAAAACCTCAGGATATTTCTTAAGGAATGCGTTTGCTTCGTTGAGTTGAACGGTACGCAGAGGGACCGACATGATGCACCTATTAGCTGTTAATTATTATGTTCACTACCTTGTTGCGAGCCCAGTCAACCCGAACGGCAAAGTGAAGTCAATAGCGAACACTTGACCTCTCAACCTTTATTTTCGGGCCTTTCTTGGGCACGGGAGTGCCAAATCAGTCTTACGCACCGTGTAAATCCTGAAGATCGGACGTGCGGCGTTTAGAATTTTTTACATGAGAGTTGTTAATTAAAATCAACAAGGCTAAGCTCCGGAAAAGCTCGTTCAAGTGTGAAACTTCGAGGTGATAAAAATGGCATTCAAGCCATTGATCGGCGTTACTGCGTGCGTCAAACAGATTGGCCTGCACCCCTACCATGTCAGCGGCGACAAGTACTTGCATGCTGTCAGCGTCGCGGCTTTGGGGCTGCCGGTTGTCATTCCTTCCTTAGGCGATCTGACCGAAATCGATGACCTGCTCGCGCAGCTCGACGGTCTGCTGCTGACCGGCTCGCCCTCGAATGTGGAACCCTTCCACTATCAAGGCCCCGACAGCGCCCCCGGCACGGATCACGATCCGCAACGGGACGCCACCACCCTTCCCTTATTGCGTGCAGCCATTGCGGCGGGCGTTCCGGTGCTCGGCATCTGTCGGGGCTTTCAGGAAATGAACGTGGCGTTCGGCGGCAGCCTGCATCAGAAGGTCCACGAACTGCCCGGCATGCTGGATCACCGGGAAGCGAATCATCCGGACCTGGCCGTGCAGTACGCACCGGCTCATGCGGTCAACGTGCAACCGGGTGGTGTGTTCGAGGCGCTGGATTTACCGCAGGTGTTCCAGGTCAATTCGATTCACAGCCAGGGCATTGACCGACTGGCTCCCGGCCTGCGTGCGGAAGCGATTGCGCCGGACGGTTTGATCGAGGCGATCTCGGTGGAACACAGCCCGACCTTCGCCGTCGGTGTGCAGTGGCACCCGGAATGGCAGGTGCTTTCGAATCCGCCCTACTTGAGTATTTTCCAGGCGTTTGGCGACGCGTGCCGTCAACGGGCGGCGTTACGTAACAGGCGCTGACTTAACACTCGATTAATCAATTTACTGCCCCCGTGAGTCAGGCGGGCGTGTCTTTGCGCGCCGGTCCCTCACGACAACAACAAACGCGATAACAACAAGTACCACCAGGCAGCCAGGACGGCGGCGCCGAATAAGCCCGCCCAGTGCTGGCTTGCAATCAACTATTAAGTCAGGCCGCGTTGGCCCGACGACTGAAACCTGTTGGGAGTTTCACATGGCAAACGCCTCCAGCATCTACAGGAAGGCTCTTGAAGGTCACCAGTCACCGAAAAAGGTGCTGGTGAAAGTCGACCGCGTCACCAAGAAATTCGACGAAACCACCGCGGTGGACGATGTCTCGCTTGAGATTCATCAAGGGGAAATCTTCGCCCTGCTCGGCGGTTCCGGCTCCGGCAAATCGACCCTGCTGCGCATGCTCGCAGGCTTCGAGCGCCCGACCGAAGGACGGATTTTGCTCGACGGTGTCGACATCACCGACATGCCGCCGTACGAACGGCCGATCAACATGATGTTCCAGTCCTACGCGCTGTTCCCGCACATGACGGTGGCGCAGAACATCGCCTTCGGCTTGAAGCAGGATCGTCTGTCCGCCAGCGAAATCGACGCCCGCGTTGAAGAGATGCTGCGACTGGTGCACATGACCCAGTACGCCAAACGCAAACCCCATCAGTTGTCCGGCGGTCAGCGTCAACGTGTTGCGTTGGCTCGCTCTCTGGCCAAGCGTCCGAAGCTGTTGTTGCTCGACGAACCGATGGGCGCACTGGATAAAAAGCTGCGTTCGCAGATGCAACTGGAGTTGGTAGAAATCATCGAGCGGGTCGGCGTGACCTGCGTGATGGTGACCCACGATCAGGAAGAGGCCATGACCATGGCCCAACGCATCGCGATCATGCACCTGGGTTGGATCGCGCAGATCGGCAGCCCGGTGGACATTTATGAAGCGCCGGTCAGCCGCATGGTCTGCGAATTCATCGGCAACGTGAACGCCTTCGACGGCACCGTGGTCGAGGACCTTGAAGGTCACGCGATCATTCACAGCCCGGATCTGGAGCAGAAGATCTACGTCGGTCACGGCGTCAGCACCTCGGTGCAGGACAAGTCGATCACCTACGCCATCCGCCCGGAAAAACTGCTGGTCAGCACCACCAAACCGGATACCCGCTACAACTGGTCCAGCGGCAAGGTGCATGACATCGCCTACCTCGGCGGTCACTCGGTGTTTTACGTGGAGCTGCCTGGCGGCAAGGTTGTGCAGTCGTTCATGGCCAACGCCGAACGCCGTGGCGCGCGTCCGACCTGGGACGACAAAGTCTACGTGTGGTGGGAAGACGACAGCGGCGTGGTACTGCGCTCATGAAAACACTCAATCAACAGTTTATGCGGCTGATGCCGAGTGGTCGAAAGCTCGTCATCGGGGTTCCTTTCCTGTGGCTGTTCCTGTTCTTCATGCTGCCGTTCTTCCTGGTGATGAAGATCAGCTTCTCGGAAGCGGCCCTGGCCATTCCTCCTTACTCAGAGATCTACACCTTCGCCGAGCAGAAATTTCAGTTGCTGCTGAACATCGGCAACTACTCGCTGCTGACCGAAGATGAGTTGTACATCTCGGCCTACTTCGGCTCGTTGAAGGTCGCGTTTTTAAGCACGCTGATGTGCCTGGTGATCGGTTTCCCGATGGCCTACGCGATCACCAAGGCGAGCAAGGAAACGCAAAACGTTCTGCTGTTGCTGATCATGATGCCGACCTGGACCGCGATCCTGATCCGCGTCTATGCGTGGATGGGCATCCTCAGCAACAACGGTCTGCTCAACGGCTTTTTGATGTGGACCGGGCTGACGGATCACCCGATCGAAATCCTCAACACCAACACTGCCGTGTATATCGGCGTGGTTTACGCCTACTTGCCGTTCATGGTGTTGCCGCTGTACGCCAACCTGGTCAAGCACGATCAAAGCCTGCTGGAAGCCGCTTCGGACCTGGGTTCGAGCAACTTCAACAACTTCTGGAAAATTACCGTGCCGCTGGCCAAGAACGGGATCATCGCCGGTTGCATGCTGGTGTTCATTCCTGTGGTCGGTGAGTTCGTGATTCCGGAACTGCTGGGCGGCCCGGAGACCCTGATGATCGGTCGCGTGCTGTGGCAAGAGTTCTTCAATAACCGCGACTGGCCGGTGGCGTCTGCCCTGGCGGTGGTGATGCTGTTGATCCTGATTGTGCCGATTCTGCTGTTCAACCGCAGCCAGGCCAAAGAAATGGAGGCACGGGGATGAAACGCTTCGGATTTTCAAAGTTCATGCTGATTTTCGGCTTGTCGTTTATCTACCTGCCGATGTTGATTCTGGTGATCTACTCGTTCAACGCCTCGAAACTGGTAACCGTATGGGGCGGCTGGTCGTTCAAGTGGTACGCCGGCCTGCTCGATAACTCGCAACTGATGGGTTCGGTGGTGCGCTCGCTGGAAATCGCCTGCTACACCGCGATTGCTGCGGTGGCGCTGGGGACGTTGGCAGCGTTTGTGCTGACTCGCGTCACGCGCTTCAAGGGCCGCACGTTGTTCGGTGGTTTGGTGACGGCGCCGTTGGTGATGCCGGAAGTGATCACCGGTCTGTCGCTGTTGCTGCTGTTCGTGGCCATGGCGCAGTTGATCGGTTGGCCGATGGAACGTGGCATCGTCACCATCTGGATCGCCCACACCACGTTCTGCGCGGCGTATGTCGCGGTGGTGGTTTCGGCGCGCTTGCGTGAGCTGGACCTGTCCATCGAAGAAGCGGCCATGGACCTCGGGGCGAAGCCGTTCAAGGTGTTTTTCCTGATCACCATTCCGATGATCGCGCCGTCACTGGCGGCCGGCGGCATGATGTCGTTTGCCCTGTCGCTGGATGACCTGGTACTGGCGAGCTTCGTGTCCGGCCCCGGTTCCACGACCCTGCCGATGGAAGTGTTCTCGGCGGTGCGTCTGGGCGTGAAGCCTGAGATCAACGCCGTGGCCAGCCTGATTCTGTTGGCGGTATCGATCGTGACCTTCATGGTCTGGTTCTTCAGCCGCCGTGCCGAAGCCACCCGTAAACGTGCGATCCAGGAAGCGATGGACCAGACCGCCAGCGAATCCTGGCAGCAACCTAAAAAGCAAATGGTAGAAGCGACGGCCTAAGGGCCGGCAACACGCACACTTTGTAGCAGCTGGCGAAGCCTGCGTTCGGCTGCGAAGCAGTCGTGAATTCAGACACTGCGGTTCTTTCAGGAAGATTGAATTCGCAGGTTTTACGACTGCTTCGCAGCCGAACGCAGGCTTCGCCAGCTGCTACACGGGGTGCGCGAAGACTGCAATTGTTTTGCGTATTTGAATAAAAAAGAATGGAGTTGTACCGATGAAAATGTTTGGCAGGACTCTGCTGACACTGTCCTTATTGGGCGCGATTGTCACCGGCGCCCAGGCCAATGACAAGGTACTGCGCGTCTACAACTGGTCGGATTACATCGCCCCGGACACCGTCAAGAAGTTCGAAGACGAGACCGGCATCCGCGTGACCTACGATGTGTTCGACAGCAATGAAACCCTTGAAGCACGGCTGCTCGCCGGCAAGTCCGGCTACGACATCGTTGTGCCGTCCAACAGTTTCCTGGCCAAGCAGATCAAGGCGGGCGTCTATCAGGAACTGGATAAGTCGAAGCTGCCGAACTGGAAGAACCTCAACCCGGTGCTGCTGAAAAACGCTGCCGCCAGCGACCCGAATAACGGTCACGCCTTCCCGTACATGTGGGGCTCGATCGGCATCGGTTTCAACCCGGAGAAGGTCAAGGAAGTGCTCGGCAGCAATGCGCCGACCAATTCCTGGGACTTGCTGTTCAAACCGGAAAACGCCGCGAAGCTGAAAGCCTGCGGCATCAGTTTCCTTGATTCGCCGACCGAAATGCTCCCGGCCGCCCTGCACTATCTGGGTTACCCGGTGAATTCTCAGGACAAAGATCAGATCGCCGAAGCTGAGGCGCTGTTCATGAAAATTCGTCCGTCGGTGGCGTACTTCCATTCGTCGAAATACATCTCGGACCTGGCCAACGGCAACATCTGCGTGGCTGTCGGTTACTCCGGCGATGTGCTGCAAGCCAAGGCTCGCGCCCAAGAAGCGGGCGATAAGGTGAAGGTCGATTACAGCATTCCCAAGGAAGGCGCGGGCAGTTTCTACGACATGGTCGCGATCCCTCGGGACGCAGCGAACGTCGAGAACGCTTACCTGTTCATGAACTTCCTGATGCGCCCGGACATCATCGCCGAGATCACCAACAACATCGGCTACAGCAACGCCAACGCGGCGGCCACGCCGTTGGTGGATGAAGCGATTCGGGATGATCCGGGGTCGTATCCGTCGCAGGCTGTGATGGCGACGTTGTATGCCATTCCCGATATGCCGATCGGCGTTCAGCGGGTGATGACCCGGGGCTGGACGCGGGTGAAGCTCGGCAAATAATTCACTCGGCACTGATCGTTCCCCACGCTCTGCGTGGGAATGCCTCCTCGGACGCTCCGCGTTCGGCTCTGGAGGGGACGCGGAGCGTCCCGGGCTGCATTCCCACGCGGAGCGTGGGAACGATCGATGCCAACGATTTCCGTTCACGCAGCGCCTTACCACCGCTGCACTCCTATCTGCAGAACGGCCTCACCTGGCTTCCTCGGTTAAGGTGAATTTGGGCGCCCTCCTCGGGCGCCTTTTTTTATGAGGGAACGAGTGGCCATTCGGCCAGCGCTCGGTAGCGGCCCTTATGGGATTCGAACAGGGTGAAATGATCGGCCCGCAGATAGAACTCGGGCGGCGTCGCGGACTCTGGCACCGGCACTCGGTAATCACGCATCAGCGTCAGATGCGGCCGAAACTCCTTCGGCGAATCCTCAAACCCGAATGGCAGCATGGCCTGCTCAAGCGCATACACCAGCCGAAGCAACTCCGGTGATGCCTGCTCCGGAGCGAGCACCAACACCCCTGCCCTGCGCCAGACATCCAGCCGATCAAGCGCAACCCTCAAAGGCACACCCGGCGTTCGAATATTGGCGGCGGCCGTGCAGATATCGGCGATTTTCGCCACCTCGACAGCGCCCAAAAACATCAACGTCAGATGAAAGTTTTCCACCGGCACCGGGCGTCCGCTCCTGAGCTCAAGTGCGCTGCGCCATTGGGCAATGGCCCGACGTTGCTCGGGTGTGCAGTTCAGGGCAAAAAACAGTCGTTTTAACGGCTCATGGGATTCGTCGCTCATCTCTGGCACCTCCTGACATCCAAGTTATAGTTCATCCAAACGATTCAACTGGAGGGGGCCATGCGCGAGATCATCAGCAAGGAACCATGGTGGGCCGTGCCACCGAAACCCGGTCAGGATGAGTCCGAGCTGGAATGGGGCTGGCTGGTTCATTACAACGAAGGTGAGCCGCGCTTCGAGTTCATCAAAGAGCGGCCGACGGACAGCGAGATTCGTAATCGCAAGAGTTGCAGGACCACCCCGACGCCAGAGTGATCCTGTCGTTGGTTTCAGGCTTTTACGATCATTTCGAACCCGCCAAAGATCAGCCTCTGGCCATCGAACGGCATCGGGTTGACGTCCTGCTGCATGCGCGGATCGGTCATGAGTTTTTCCATGCCTGCATCGCGGGTGGTCTTGTCGGGCCAGATGATCCAGGAAAACACCACGGTTTCGTCTTCCTTGAGTTTTACTGCCATCGGAAACGAGGTCACTTTGCCGTCAGGGACGTCGTCGCCCCAGCATTCGGCGACGCTGAGGGCGCCACTTTCCTTGAAAATGACAGCGGCGGTTTCGGCGTGTTTCTTGAATTTTTCGCGGTTGGCGGTAGGTACGGCAGCGATAAAGCCATCAACGTAGGACATGGTCGTTCTCCTTGGTTATGGGGTGATCTGCTGGTTAGTCGATTCCGTCGGCCCCCAATCGACAGAGCCGCTGCCCGAACTGACCGACGGTACTTCGACGCTCCCCGCCAGATTGCCCTCGATCTGCGCCGCCATGTACAACGTACCGGCCATCACGCCGGTGGTCGGGTTTTGCACCAGCTTCAGCCAGGCCTTGTCGAACGTGTTACCCAGACTGCTGCGAATCAGTGCCTCGCTGTCAGGCCGATCATTGGCCTGGATAATCGCGCGAATCCCCGCCACACCTACAGAAATCAAGCCCCCGGCCAATTTGCCCGCTGCAGCGGCCACTGCACTGGCCGCACCTCGCGGGACCATTTCGGCTTCCATCCGTTTGCTGGCGCGCTTGGCCACCGGCGCCATGGCGGTGTCTGTCGAATCAACGCCCTTGTCGCCGCCCGCCTTGTGGATTTTCTCGATCAGCGCCGCATAAGCCGGCAGCGTGTTCAGCGGTTGGGTGTGCACGACCTGGTAAAGCGAGGCGTCTCTGGCGGGAGGCGGCCCCAAGGCGATGGCGGGGATTTTCTGGATTCGGCCATTGAGCTGGGCCATCGGCACGCCGTGGCGCTGGGAGATTTTCTGCAGTTCTTCCTGAAGGATGTCCACGTAGAACGCCGTTGCCAGGCCGAGAATCGCGTCGGGATCGATTTCCACCGCGACCGGCGCCAGCACACGCTTTTGGTATTGCTCCAGCAGATAGGCGGCCAGGCGCTTGGCCGAGGCATCTTGCTCGCCCTTGGCGCTGAGGGTGTACCAGCTGACCTTCATCGACAGCCATTCCTGAGTCCAGTAACTGCTGAACCAGGGAATGAAGTTCTCTTCGGTCAGTTGATAGACCCGCGTTCGCCAGTAATCCATGGCACCCCGCGCGTAGATTTTGGTCTGCTCGGTGGCCGATTGCGACGCCGCGACAATCTCCTGGTCGACCATCTGCCAGGTGCTTTGGGAAACAATCACCGGCACCACTTCCACTGGCGCACGCACAGGCGTGGCGCATCCCGCCAACACCACCAACAGGGCGACGATCAGCGAACGCACGTTCAAGATCGCGGTTCTCTCGGGTTGAAATCAGATCAAGGGCTATATGCCTGAGTATAGGTGTCTGCCCACCCCGGGGCCGGAACAGTCGGCGATGATCCCACCATCACTTATGTCGATATTCACCATCGCCGCGAATGCCTTCCGCTCGAAAACCGTCAGCGTAGGATCGGCCTTAACCCAACGCAAAACCCCGCATCGGAGGGGCGAATCATGATTATCCATCTCCTGACCTGCCTGGCCCTGACGGCCGTCACACTGAGCGTTTTTTCCTGGTACGTCCTGTCCGAGGAGCGCACGTCATGATTCACTCCGTGACCCTGGCCGTAAGCTTTGCGGTGTTCGGCAACAACTACTATTCCCAGTCATTCGTTTCCCGCAAAACGTTCGAACTGGTGTTCGACAAAAACTTCGAGGCGTTGCTGATGCCGTCCGCCGCCAATCACTTCAACAATGAAGTGATCGGGCTCAATGATCAGTTCCGGTTCCTGAGCGATGTGCTGGAGGAGCACCTGCTGGCGACCGAGCTCGCCGCTACCGCCCGCCGGAATCAATACTTCTGAGCAGCTGCCCCAGACCCTCGGTAAAACAGGTCGGCGAGTTCAAGGAAAAACGCTCAAGCAGGCGACTGTTGTCGGCGCGTGAATGTTTGATATCACCGGAACGCGCCGCGTCGTGGTGCAACGTCACAGGTCGTCCCAGGAGTTCGCTTAACGTCGTCACCAATTCGTTAACGCTGGTGGATCGGTTAAACCCGACATTGACCGGTTCGATAATCGGCTCTGACTCACTGACCGCCTGTACCAGGACCTTTACAAGGTCATTGACGTAAACAAAGTCCCTTGTTTGCTCCCCATCACCGTAAACCGTGATGGGGAGTTTTTTTTGCGCCCTCTCGCTGAAAATGCTGATGACACCGGAGTAAGGCGATGAAGGGTCCTGACGGGGTCCGTAAATATTGAAAAACCGCAGAATGACCGGTTCGAGACCATGCTGGCGGCGATAGAAATCAAGGAAGTGTTCGCTGGCCAGTTTGTCGGCGGCATACGGGGTCAGCGGATTCTTGGGCGTGTCCTCGGTAATCGCCATGCCCTCGCCATTGTTGCCATAGATCGCCGCACTGGACGCGTAAACCACCCGTCTTACGCCGGCCTGACGCATGGCTTCGCAGATATTCAGCGTACCGACGAAATTGCTTTGGTGAGTCGCCACCGGATCATCGACCGACGCCTGCACCGAGGCCACTGCAGCCAGATGCACCACCGCGCTGCAGTCTTTCATCGCTCGCTCCACCGTCGGCGCGTCGGCGACATCCCCCACCACCAGGGTCAAATGGCAGCGATCAATCGGCAAGTTCGACAGTTTCCCACTGGAAAGATCGTCCAGAACCCGAACGCTATAACCGCTTTCCAGCAGTGCTTCGACCAGGTGCGAACCGATGAAACCGGCACCGCCCGTCACTAGAATTCGTTCTGCAGTCATGATTTATTTACTCCCCGGTGCAGTGGTGGGTGTTCGATCCATTGCAATGAAGTCGCCTATTTGCTCGATGAACTCACGGCTGTTACTGAGCATTTGTTGCCAGTCGGTCGGAAAGCGCACATTCAACGGCAGTTGATCGATTCTCCAGCGCGGCGACAGGGGGCGATCAAACCGGGCGGCGACCTGCAAGCCCATCTCGCTGGCAGCGAACGGCCCACGCAACACCGTCGGCGTGCGACCGGCGCTGTCGACGGCCTGGACAACATGCGCCGCCAGCCACTCGCCATCGGGCATGCGCACGCGCAGCGGCTGGCCAATCGCGGCGTAGCTGATATTCAGCGGTTCCAGATAAATCCACAGCAGAGGCTCTTCCAGCCGTTCAAGGCGCATCAACAGCGTACCGGCGCCAACGTTTTCACCGGGCGTGACCAACACCTCCGCAATTCGACCGCTCTGCGTAGCCTTGACCGACAAGGCGGCGAGGCGCGTTTTCAACCACTGTTTTTCGGCGGTCTGTTGAATAATCTCGCGCTCAACGCTCAACGGCGACTGACGAGCCAGTTGCTCGCGGCGCTCGAACGCCAACAGGTCGGCTTTAAAAGCGTCGAGTTCGGATTGGGCGGCCAGCACTTCTCCACGAGAGACGGCGCCTGATTCAACGAGGTCTTCAAGCACCTGCACACGTTCCTCCGTCCTGCTCACTCGGGTCCTGAGCAGCTGACGCTCCCTCGTGTCCAGTTTGGTGTTGGTGGTGGGCACCGCTTTGGTCGGCATCGCGGCGAGCTGAGAGAGCCGCGCACGCCATTCGGGATTGTCGAGACTGACCAACGGCTGATCGATCTGGACCTGCTCCCCGGCCATGACGAACAGCTGATCGACCCGACCGGCATCCCGCGCGCGCACCTCAAGAATCGGCAGGCGCAATTGCGCCGGTGCGTCGATCATCACCATGCCGTAAGTCAGCTTCCCTCCCAGCCAGATCAAGGGGCTCGCGACCAGGAACAGGATCAAATACCAACGCACGCGAAACGCCATGCGCTTGCCCGGTGCATAGAGAACGCTCAAACCGTGTTCCTGGGTGGGGCTCAGTTCTTTGCGACTATCGAATCGAATCTTCATGACGGCTCACCGTTTTGGAAAGTCTCGCCAGGCTTGCCAGTCAATGCCGGCAATTCCCCGTGGTTGCAGCTGTTCGCGCCAGACACTGGTCTGGTGCTGCAACTGCTCAGTCGACGCGCCGGCCCAGGATTCTGTGGCATCCAGTTGCGGCTCCGTGCTTTGCGCCAGGCGAAACTGCAAATCAGGCCAGCGTTGGGCGATCTGCTCTGCCATTCGTGCGCTGTTTTTCGGGTTACGGGTGTAGATCATCAGGCTGACCTGACGCACACCCGCCTCGGGAAGCGCACACGGCAGACAGGTTTTCCCGGGTTTTGCCTCTGCAAACCAACGATGATGGCTGGAGATTTCTACCGGCCATGGGCTGGCTGCCGAGGCTGCGCGCAAGGTGTCGAGCAAGTCCTTCAAACGCTGATCCGGGACCGGCACGCCCAGTTGTTCGAGTTCCAGGTCCAGGTGCAGGCTGGTGAATGAAAGCCCCTTCAGCTTCGCCAGTAAATCGGTGAGCTGATGGCGTTCCTGCGGCTCGATCCAGGCCGGATCGCCGAGCAACAGGCTGACTTGCACTCCCTTGCCGGCCGCGTCCTGCAGCAATTGCTCCAACCGTTGGCGCGTCGTGGCAAGGTCTTTCAACTGGGCGGACTTGAGGCCAAGGTAGATCTTGTCCATCCCGGCTTTACGCAGTTGCTCGAGCTCTGCCTTACGTTGATCGGGATCGAGCAACGCTTCGCTGTCCCAGACATAACTGGCCTGGGACCATTGGCTCGACGGCGTCCCCACCGCCTGAGCCGAAAGGGGTTGTGCGGCCAGTATCGTCGGGGGCAACGACAGCGTCAGCAGCAGAAGTATCGATCGCATATCAAAACCTCGTGGCTCGTTTAAGCACCCACCACGGTGCCATCGAGCTTTCTTCGTGGCCCCGGCGAAAGATCTCGTTGAGCATGGCCACTGCGCTCCAGCACCTCAGGAGTAGCATGAACAGCGGGAAGAAAGGCACCAACAATCCCAGGACCATGTCCTTTGCAGGTCGGTCGGACACCATCAACAGCATGGCGCCGAACAACATGGCAGTAATCACCAGGTACAGCGCATAGATCAGTACAAACAGAAACAACAGCGTCTTGCCCGGCAGAACAAATAACGCCAGCAAGGTGTAGCTGAAGATGAGGAACGGCAGCACCAGCTGAAAAAAGAAGCCGCTGAGCAGGATCATCAGAAAGGTCGGCCAGCCCAACAACCTGGGGTTGATGTTGTGGTTGTGCTTTCTGATGTACAGAAAAAACAGGTCGCCATCCCAGCGCAAGCGCTGCATCAGAAACTGACTGAGCGTCGACGGTGCATCGGTGTGTCCAATCGCTTCCGGCTCGAAAGGAATCCTCAAGTCGTGTCGTTTGAAGTAACTCTTGATGCGCAACGTCAGGTCCAGATCCTCCGCGGTGTGCGTGTTCCAGCCGCCGATTTTCACCAGAAAGCTGCGGCGGAATGCCCCGAACGCCCCCGATACGTTATTGACCAGGTTCCATTCGGCCAAGCCGATTTTCGACATGTGGATGGACAACAGGTATTCCAGCGCCTGCATCGCGGTCACCCACGAAGCCCAGACATTGCGCACTCGCAGGCTACCGGCGACCGCAGGCACCGACGGGTCCTCGAAATGGCGCACGATGGAGCTGACCATGTTGTTGTCGAAGGACGTATCGCCATCAAGCGCCATCACGATTTCACCGCTGGCAAGCGACAGGCCGGCGTTCAGTGACGACACCCGCCCGCCCCTCTGCCATTTGGCGATCGGGCGCAAATGACGCCGGGGGTACAACTGCGGATCCACGCTGAAACTGCGCACGGCGCTGAGCGTCGGCTGGTTCACCGTGGCCCCGTCCACCACCGGAATCATCTCGATGTGGCCGGGGTACGTCTGCTCGCACAGGCTTAAAAGCGTGGTCTGAACATCCATCCCTTCGCTGTAGCAGGTAATGATGCAAGAGACCTTGGGCCGATAGACACTGATCTTCGGCACACGGGTGCGCCGACGTGTGAACCAGCGCAATACCCCCAGCATCACCATGATCATCAAGGGCAATTCAAAGATCAGAAACAAAGGGAAAAGCATGAAAAACACCCGGCTCAAACCATCCGGGCCCATGAGCGCGCTGAGTGCGCTGAGGAGTTGCTCCAGGAAAGGGCTCATGGCGGTCACGCCAACTCACTGGCCAGACGGGCCAGTAGTAGTTCGCCATCTTCTTGTTCGAGCAGATCCTGGGGCGCCGTGATGCTGACGACACGCAAGGAAATGTCGCTGACCTCCGGTGCTGAAAACAACTCGGCGACCCGGCCCAAGCGTTGCTTGACAGTCTCCAGGCCGTTGCCATCGGTATGGGGAAGCATGATCCAGAAGTACTCTTCGGTACTTCGAGAGCAGCGGTCTGTATCCCTGACGGTTTCCTTCAATCGATCGGCCACGCTATCGATGAAGGCATGGCCGTGGTGTTCACCCAGGCGAGTCAACGTACCGGCCAGGTTGACGAAGCGCAGACCGAGCAGTGAGAAGGCAGGCGTCTGGTAGCGGCGTACGACCTGCATCTGCCAGGTCAGCAGGTCATAGAAATCCTTGCCGCCTAACAGATTGAGTCGACCGAAGTGATGGACCGTTTGATCGCTGAACTCCTGGCGGCAGCGGAAACGGCCGGCCTCGGCCAGGCGGAAATCTCTGACCTCGCGTACCCGCAACTTGTCAGGCGTGTGTGACAGGCCGCAATCCAGGCAGCGCGCCTGCACGTCGGCATCGACAAAAAACGCCTGACATGAGCGACAGCGATAGTTCTCCATCGGGCGGTCGTAATCACTGCCGATATGGCGCAACCGGTTCAAGCAGTTGGGGCACAACAACACCCCGTCTTTGAGAAAGGATTCCTGTGCCCCTACATGCCCACAGGTAAAGCAGTGCAATGAAGGCTGCCGTGAAATGTCCAGGGACTGACATTCGGCACACACATCAATGTAATTGAGCCGGCCCGAGCCACACTCCGAGCAGAGGCGAACGCGATCGACCAGAACCCCCTCCTCCAGCCAGTCCTGTTGCACCATCAAACTGAGCCAGACAAACGAGTTGACCTGCTCGTTATCCGCCAGGGCATCCAGCAATGGATAGCGATAATGCTGAGGCACCTCCGGGTCTCGAAGGGCATAGATGTGAGCGCTGTCACGCAACCACAACCATGAAAGCACCCGACTTTCAAAACGCTCGGGGGCAGAACCCCGTTTGAACAACCTGTAGCGTTCTCGCCACACCCCCCAGAGGGTTCTTGTTTCGCTGGAATCGGCAGGGCACGCGCCATCACCCAAGGCTTCACACCAGCCGTTCTGATCACGGCAACAGTAAATGAGGCTGTAGCGATACGGGGGAATGGCGCGCAACTTTCGAAGCACCCGCCCGGCATAAACCGCTGGCAGGTCCAGCAGCAGGACATCAAATGGGGGTGCAGCCAACAAGCTGCCTAGCTCGGCGAAGTGTTCAAGCTCCGGAAGATTCACGCTTGGAACTCTATTACCCAGTATCGCAATCCGTGGAGTTGGAGTCGGCATGACGCACAGCCTCTGCAGACAGACAAGTACGGTTAAGAAGAGTTAGAAACACTAGCACCGCATCAGAAAAACGTCAGTATTATTATGGTGTTATTTTTTGATATATCGGCCGCCAATATTTCGCCACTACCGTTAATTGGATCCCGCCTTATTCACCGCGTTGCAGTTCGATAAAGAGCCTGACCACCCATAAAAAATAATTATCTATATTTCATCAGGTTATACACACTAAGTAACTCAGGCATTACAACTATACTCACTACTAGTTAATGGCCACCATTGATAGCGTTGCGCCATTTAATGGTATCAGCAGTTAATTCCCATTTACGCCAAAGCCTTGCAGCTACCGCCTATATATAAATAAGTTCAAGGTATTTTTATACCAAAAAAATTCATTTATATAACCAGAATAATCATGCAATAGTTACGCACATGAAACATCATAGTTTCAATAATGAACATTAGATCAAATCTGACAATTTTTTACTCAGAACAAACCTCTCGAAGGCAACCCCGCAACCAGCGATGCACAGGGTCGGCATCCAGCCGCGGATGCCAGAGCATGGCGACGGTGAACGCCGGCAGAGACAACGGCAGTGCAAAGCTGTGCATGCCGGTGCGCAGGCTGGCGGTGTGGCGTTCGGGAACGCTGGCGATCAGGTCGGTTGCCCGGGCGAGCGCCAGCGCAGTGGAGAAGCCTGCAACGATTGTTGCTATGTGCCGCTCCAGTTCCAGAAGCTCAAGGGCTTCATCGATGGGGCCCTTGTCGAGCCCCCGCCGAGAGACGCTGATGTGGCTGCCTGCCGCATAACGTGCGGGGGTTATCTCGCCTTCACTCAGTGGATGCCCCAGTCGCACGACGCCAATAAAACGATCCCGAAACAAGCCCTGGGTACGCAACTCCGGGCCAGCGGCTGTCCCCACCACACCCGCTTCCAGATCGACCGTCCCATCGCGCAGTGACGCGCTGTCTTTGTCGGGTTTGTGCATGAAGCGCAGCCGCACGCCAGGGGCTTGCTCGGCGACGCGGGCAATCAGGTCCGCGCCAAAATTCTCGACAAAGCCTTCACTGGTGCGCAGCGTGAACGTGCGGTTCAGCTGGCTGAGGTCGGGTTGCTCGGCAGGCCGAAGGACCGCTTCTGCGTCCTGCACCAGCTGACTGACCCGCTCGCGCAGTTCGAGCGCTCGCGGGGTGGGCACCAGCCCCCGCCCGGCCCTGACCAACAGCGGATCGCCAGTGGTTTCACGCAATCGCGCCAGTGCCCGGCTCATGGCCGACGGGCTCAGGCGCAAGCGCTTGGCGGCGCGTGCCACGCTGCCTTCGGCGAGCAGCACATCAAGGGTGATCAGCAAGTTGAGATCGGGAGTGGACATGCATCGCCTCTCGGCAGAGTGATATGGCGTTGAACACACGTATCAAGTGCAAACGGTGCGTCTTCCGCCATGTTAGGCCGGGGCGTAGATTTCTGATAGCTCCGCTTCGGGAGTGGCCAGAAAAGAGGAACAGCATGAAATCACTCAGTGCAATCGCAGAGCGTGCGCAACAGACACTGTCGGTTCGGTGGGCGCTGGCCAGTCTTTCGCTGTCGATGCTGCTGTCCTCGCTCGGCACCAGCATCGCCAATGTGGGTTTGCCGACCTTGGCCCAGGTGTTCAACGCCTCCTTCCAGCACGTGCAGTGGATCGTCCTCGCCTACCTGCTGGCCATTACCACCCTGATTGTCAGTGTCGGGCGGCTCGGTGACATCACTGGCCGTCGGCGGCTGCTCTTGACCGGCATCGGCGTGTTCACCCTGGCGTCGGCCCTGTGCGGCTTGGCGCCCACGCTCTGGCTGCTGATTGGCGCCCGGGCGCTGCAGGGAATCGGTGCGGCAATCATGATGGCGCTGACCATGGCCTTTGTCGGCGAGACGGTTACAAAGGCAAAAACCGGCAGTGCCATGGGCTTGCTCGGGACGATGTCGGCGATTGGCACCGCGATGGGGCCGTCGCTCGGTGGCCTGCTGATTGACGGGTTTGGCTGGCAGGCGATCTTCCTCATCACCGTACCGCTGGGCTTGCTGACGCTGGTGCTCGCGCATCGTTACTTGCCCGCCGATCGCCAGAAGCCCAAGACCGATCGCACCGGTTTCGACCCGCTGGGCACACTGCTGCTGGCGTTGACGCTCGCCGCTTATGCGCTGGCCATGACCCTTGGCCGAGGCAGCTTCGGGCCGATCAACATCGCCTTGCTGTTGGCGGCGGGCGGCGGCGTCTGCCTCTTTGTGTTCGCCGAGGCTCGAGTCACCTCGCCGTTGATTCGATTGGCGATGTTCCGTGATCCCGTACTCAGTGGCAGCCTCGCCATGAGCCTGCTCGTCGCGACAGTGATGATGGCGACACTCGTGGTCGGGCCCTTCTATCTCGCCCATGGGCTGGGGCTCGATGCCGCTCTGGTTGGACTGGTTTTGTCGGTCGGGCCGTTTGTCGCGGCACTGACGGGTGTGCCCGCTGGCCGTATTGCCGACCGCTTTGGCGCCCAACGCATGACCCTCGCCGGGCTCCTGGCAATGGCGACCGGATGCCTTACGCTGTCGGTATTGCCAGAGACGTTCGGCATCGGCGGCTACATCGGGCCCATGGTCGTGATAACCATCGGCTATGCCCTGTTCCAGACAGCCAACAACACGGCGGTCATGGTGGATGTTCAGCCGGACCAGCGAGGTGTCATCTCCGGCATGCTCAACCTGTCGCGCAATCTGGGGCTCATCACGGGGGCGTCCGCCTTGGGCGCGGTGTTCGCGCTCGCATCGGCCTCGGTCGACATTGCAACGGCGCGACCCGAAGCGGTTGCCAGCGGTCTGCGGATCACCTTCGCCGTGGCGCTGGTGCTGATCGCTGTCGCACTGGCCATCGCGCTGGGAAGCCGCGCGCTGGCAATGCGTCATAACCGCCGGTAACCCGACACCGTTTACTTTTCCAGCACGACCAGTGGCGTGTCTTTCTTCACAATGTACGTCGCCAGCTCCGACGCTTTGCTCGCGCCGACGTTCTTCGCGACGTGCGCAGTGCCTGCGGGGATGTACAAGGAATCGCCAGCCTTGAGCGTTACAGGAGGCTGACCCTCGAGTTGATATTCAAACGTGCCTTCAATCACGTGAGCCACTTCCACCCCGGGATGCGAATGCTTGGGGGACACCACACCCGGTTCGAAATCAACGCGGACCTGGATCACTTCACGACCGGCGACGTCGAGATCCTGGCGCAGCAGATCGGTGCGGTGAAGACCCGCCTGCCAGCTTTTTGCTGGAGGCGCCTCTTGAGCTTGAGCGAGGCCCGCGAAGGCAGTAAGTGCCGCGGCAACGGCGACGCCGAGCATGCCAGCGGAGATACGGTGGTTGAAACGGGACATGGCATTTCTCCAATCTGTGCGCGGGAATGCGCGCGGAGGTTGCCGCGGATGCGGTGGCCCTATTTGGAGGCCGCCATGTATCGCGCAAGTGTCGCCAATGCCTTGGTTTTGTATGCGAAGGTAGCTGCAGGTGCGTGGGATACGTTCCGATACAAACGGATCCTGCGGACACGAAAAAGCCCGCACAGGGCGGGCTTTGTGAATCGAGTAGGTGGCCGGTGCTGGTCTCCGGCTTACAAGGTTTATCAGGCTTCCCACAGAACAGTTTTGTGCTGTCCTGCTTCACACGGCATAAGGGCTGGATCTCAGCGCGGAGATCTTTCTAACCGTGTACCCTTCGGAACGCGCCCCACGTTTCCTCGCCATCCGCTTGCGCATCAGTCTGCGTCTTCACCTACATGTTCAAGAGTAGTCCAAAGTCCAAAACACAAGGTGGGCTTTTTTAGAACGATTTTTTCCTGTGGCAAGCGTGGCTGGATGGAAAAATGCTATCGCCAGTGACGCTTCTCACTGGGTCAATCCGGGTGCCGTCACCTGACACTCCTTCCAGACCTTGCGCATCAGCTCCTTCAGCATTAACGCCTCGGCCCAGCGATCGGTAATATCGCCTCCATCGGCACCCGTAATGGCATACGGCGGCGGACCGAGCTCACAGGTAAAGGACAGGCTGGCAGGCGTGTTCGGTCGGGCCAGCCAATCCTCGATCCCATAGCGCCACCAGCCCAGGAAACGCTCCAGCCAGGGTCGATGCTGAGCGAAGCTTAAAGGCACCTGGACCTGTTCGCCGTTGGCGACACGACCATGGAAACCCCAACTGTGACGCAGGATGGTATGGATCTGCTCGTCGTCCTCGGCGCTGGCTGGCTCTGGCAGTTCGCGGCCCACGACATAGTGGGACAAGTCGGCCAACAGTTTGAGATCGGGCATTTCAGCGAGGATGTCGAGGGTGAACAACAGGTCGCTGGTAAGACGATAACGGTGGGTTTCCAGCAGGATGGGAAAGTCCACCTGTTCGGCCAGACGCTGCCAGCCTTCGATCAGCTTGATCGCTTGCGTCAGCGTGCGCGGCCTGACGTCGGCTTGCAGCGTGAGGTGGTGACAGCCGTAGCAGGAGGCGACATCAATCGCCGCCGCCAGATCATCCACCGTCCGAGGGAACAGCTGACCTTCAATTTGCAGGCCCTGCGCCTTGGAGGCGCTACTCAGGCGTTTGGCATGCTGCGCGACCCAGAAATGGTCGGTGATCCCGTCGAAACCGGCGGCGGCGATTTTCTCCAGCTGCGCGTCCAGTGGAAGGTCGCATTGGCCGCGATGATCTTGCATGGCCCACAGGGACTGAAATACCAGAAATTCACGCATGTCAGCTCCTGAGCAGTAGTTTGAGCGGGACACCGGCATCGGCCAGCGCGTCCACCGAGAGGTGGTTATGGTTGGCGATCAGCCGTTCGCACAACTTGATGTCCTTGGCGACGCTATTGCCCTGGCCCCAGCCGCAAGCACCTTGCAGACGTTGCTCGGCATCGAGGTAGAACAACAGGAAACCGCCCTCCGGGGTTGCCCGGCTCGCCGTGGGTTCGGCGTTCGAGATCACACCCACGATCTGCAGCCCCCAGTCGTACTGATCAGACCAAAAACCGGGAATGACCTCGAAGGGCTGCTCGCCGCCCAATAGATTCAGGGCGGCGTGATGGCCTTGGGTCTCGGCGTTGCGCCAGGTTTCCTGACGCTGGAAATCGCCTTGCGGGTGCAGCTGAAATTCACAGACATCGCCCGCCGCAAAGATGTCAGGCGCGCTGGTGCGCAGCTGGGCATCGACACGGATGCCCTGCCCGACCTCGATCCCAGCGGCTGCCGCCAATTCAATGTTGGGTTGCATGCCGATACCCACGACCACCAGGTCGCAGGGCAGAAGCTGACCGTCGACCAGTTGCACCGCCTCGACGCAAGCGCTGCCTTGCACCGCCTCGATGACCACGTTCAAGCGGACATCCACACCCTGGCGGCGATGCAGTTCCAGCAGGACGCTGGACAGCCGTTCAGGCAACACCCGACCGGCCAGACGCGGCCCGGCCTCGAGCAAAGTCACCGTGCAACCCAAGGCACGGGCGGTCGCGGCGACTTCGAGTCCGATGAAACCACCGCCGATGATCACCAACCAAGCACCGGGCCGCAACGAAGCGCGCAGGGCCAGCGCTTCATCATGGGTCCGCAGGTAAAGCACGTTGCCCAGATGCTCGGGCACAGAAGCCAGTCGCCGCGAGCGCCCTCCCGTCGCGAGCAACAAACGCGCATAGGCCAGCCAGCTACCGTCGGCCAACTGCAGACGATGCTGCTGCGGGTCCAGGCATTTCACCGGATTACCGGCGAGGTGTTCGATGTCCAGTTCGGCGAGTCGAGTGTTGTCGCACAAGCTGTAGCCCGCCAGATCTACCGTGCCCTGCAACAGTCCCTTGGACAGCGGCGGACGTTCATACGGAGGGTGAGACTCGTCGCCGATCAGAACCAGGCGACCGCTATAACCTTCAGCACGCAGGGTCAGCGCGGCGCGGCCACCCGCATGCCCGGCGCCGACGATGACCAGTGGAGCATTGGCAGAATTCATGGCACAGACTCCCTGCAATCAAACCGTGATGGCGAGCAGGACACGCCCCGCCTCGACCCGCACCTGATAGGTCTTGAGGTTGACGCACACCGGTGCGCCAAGGGCTTTGCCGGAGCGGTAGTCGAAACGCCCGTTGTGCTTGGGGCACTCAATGACATGTTCCATCACCAGGCCATCGGCCAGGTGAATGGATTCGTGGGTGCACAGGCCCGCGGTGGCGAAGAACTCGTCGTCGGCGGAGCGGTAGACGGCATAGGTGTGCGGGCCATGGTCGAAACGAATGACGTCTTCTTCATTAATCTCGCCCACGGCACAGACATCGATCCATTGATCGGTCATGGTGTTTTCTCTTGTTAGGGGTACAGCCAGGAAGGTGTCAGGCCGGCGTTACTTCAGCTTCCGCCCGGGCGGTTGCGGCAGGTTCAGCGCGCTGTGGCAAAGGGCGACGGATGAAATACGTCGGGTCTTTGCGCTGCTTCCAGATGGTCGGGAGGATTTCCTTAAAGGCCTCGAACAGGCTGGTATACGGCGGCGGACAGTCGTCGCGGATTTCGTCGTGAAGCTGCGCCAGCGCATGAAACGGCACCATCGGATACATGTGATGCTCAAGGTGATAGTTCATGTTGAGGTACATGAAGCGCATCACCGGGCCCATGTAAATCGTGCGGCAGTTGCTGCGATGATCGAGTACGTCTTCAGCAAGACCAACATGTTGTGTCAGACCGAACAGGTAGGACAGCCAGCCTCCGTACAGGGTTGGCAGACCGATAAACATCAGCGGCAACCAGCTTTGCAGATGCAGCGCAGCGCCCACGACAAGCCCATAAATCACCAGCCAGACGCGCGCGTCTCTCACCACCTTGGGCCACTCGGATTCCGGGATGAACGTCTGCTCCTCTTCATCCATCCGCCCGACTGCATGCCGGCAGACTGACCCCATCGTCTTCAACGCGTAGGGCATTCTGAACAGGCTCAGCACCATGTTGATCAGGCTCGGCGGACGCGGCTCTACGATCTCTGGATCGCGGCCGACGATGATGGTGTCGGTGTGGTGCCGCGCATGGCTCCAGCGCCAGACCTGGGGTTCGAACATGAACATGAAGCTCGACAACTGGTAGACCGCATCATTCATCCAGCGGGTTTTGAACGCCGTACCGTGACCCGCTTCGTGCCAGCGGGCATTGGACGCGGTGCCGTAAAGCAGCCCATAGACGAAGAAGAATGGAACGCAGGCCCAGGAGCCCCAGAACCCGTAACCACCGAAGCCGGTGACGACCATCGATAGCAACCAGATTGCGGTATCGCGCAAGGCCGGGCCGTCGCGGCGCTGCATCAATTCCTTCATGCGTTTACGAGAAACAGGCGATTGGTACCAGTTGGCCGACACCAAACCTTTTTGCGCCGCCTTGGCGGCTTCGGGACCGATCAATCGATAATCCCGAGGCACGGGTTTACCGCGGTTTTCATAGGCTGCGTTTTGTTCAGGCATTTTATTGTTCTCCGCAAGCTTGATGGTTTTAGGCACTTTTCGACACGGGATCACATCGTTGGAGAAAAGATAGAGAGCCCAAAGATTACCCTCAAGCCCTTGAATACAATCCCTATCAAGCTATCATCCAGGCCCAGCAAGGCTTGATAGTTTTCTATCAAGGCGTTTTCGGGAACCGTCATGACCAACACTAAACGCCCAACCATCGCCACGGTCGCCGAGCATGCTCGCTTGAGTGTCGCCACCGTGGACCGGGTACTCAACGCCAGGGCGCCGGTCAGCCCGGCCACCGCGGAGCAGGTATTCCAGGCCGCCGAAGCCGTCGGTTATTTCGCCGCCCGGCTGATCGGTCAGCGGATCCGCGAGCGGCGTCCCAGCTATCGTTTCGGCATCCTCTTGCTCGGTACCGCCCAGGCGTTCTATTCCAATGTTGCCGCCGCCATTACCGATGCAGCACAGCGTCAGGCCGGCGCCAACCTGAGCTGTCAGTTCGAGTACGTATTCGATCGCACACCGAGCGCCATCGTTGCTCAAATCGAACAACTGGCGGTGCAGTGCGATGGTCTGGCGGTGGTCAGCTTCGCTCACCCGATGATTAACGCCGCTATCGCCCAGATCAGAGAGGCCGGCGTGCCGGTGATTGCCCTGCTGTCCGACATCGATGAGGCCGCGAATGAGCCTTACGTCGGCCAGGATAATCTTGAGCTCGGGCGCACCATGGGCTGGCTGATGGCTCACACCTGTGGTGCACGCAAAGGCAGCGTCGGGGTGTTGCTCGGCGGCCACCGTTTTCTTGGCCATCAGGCGCGGGTGGAGGGGCTGCGCAGTTACCTGACGGAGCATGCACCGGGGTTGCGGCTGCTTGAAGCGGTGATCAACCTGGACAACTGCGACATCACCGAAGAAGCGACGCTGGAACTGTTGGCACGGCATGACGATTTGCGGGGTTTGTGCGTGGTCGGTGGTGGCGGTGACGGGATCATCAGTGCCCTGTCGCAGCTACCAAAGCGGCCGTCGCTGTGCTGCATTTTGCAGGAGTCGACCGAGCTGTCGCGCCAGGCTTTATCGCAGGGTTTGATCAGTTTGGTCATCGATTCCCAGCCGCGATTGCTGGCGGCAGCGCTGGTCGATTTGCTGGTGGAATTGCAAACCGCGCCGGACTTCGATCCGGCCCGGCATCGCATCCATGTTCCGTTGCAGATCGTCACCTCGGAGAACACTCGAGGCTGAACTCACCCCATCAAAGGTTAACGCTGTTCACTTAAGCAATTTCAGCCGCGACGCATTCTTTGTAGCAGCTGCCGAAGGCTGCGTTCGGCTGCGCAGCAGTCGTGAGTCCGGCTGCCGTGGTGTACCTGACGCACCGCAATTGCTGATTTTACGACTGCTTCGCAGCCGAACGCAGGCTTCGCCAGCTGCTACAGATCGCATTACGGCTTAAGTGAACAGCATTACCCATCAGAGGTTGGCTCCCACACGGAAAGCATCGGCACTCAGCCCGAACCGATTCATCTTGTTGTACAGCCCACCCCGAGAAACGTTCAGCTGTTTGGCGGCCAGGCGGATGTTGCCGCGGGTATCCTTCAGGGCCGCAATGATCGCATTCATTTCATGGGCACCAAGGTCCAGTGCGGCCCGGGGTTCGGGTGCATTTCCCGGCGCCGACGGCCGTTGCCTTTGCTTGATTTCAAGCGGTAGATCAGCCAGCTGGATCATTTCGGTAACGGCCAGGTTGGTCGCCCGTTCAATGGTGTTTTCCAGCTCGCGAACATTACCCGGCCAATGGTAGGCCGACAGAATATCCAGCGCCTCCGGCGAGATGCCCTGCACCGATTTGCGCAGTGAGCGGGCGCAGCGGCTGAGAAAATGTCGCGCCAGCAACGGCACATCCTCGTGGCGCATCCGCAGCGGCGGAACCGTCAGGTTCAGGACGTTGAGCCGGTAGTAAAGATCCTCGCGGAAAGCACCCTCGGCCACCGCCTGACTCAGGTTGCGGTGGGTGGCGGCGATGATGCGCACGTTCATCTGCTGCGATTTTTTCGCGCCCACGCGCGTCACCTCGCCTTCCTGCAAGACGCGCAGCAGGCTGACCTGGGCATCAAACGACATGTCACCGATTTCATCGAGAAAGATCGTTCCGCCATCGGCCAATTCGAACTTCCCGGCAGAGCCTCCGCGGGCCGAGCCGGTGAAGGCGCCTTCGACATGACCGAACAGCTCGCTCTGCACCAGATCGCGCGGAATCGCCCCGCAATTGACGGCCACAAAAGGACCGCTGCAACGATCACTGGCGTTATGGATCGCCTGGGCGAAGAGCTCTTTGCCGGTGCCGCTTTCACCCAGGATCAGCGTGGTCGAATCACTGCGACTGGCAATCCGCCCCAGGTGCAACGCGTCCTGTATGGCGCGCGAACTGCCCTGAATGGTCTCGAAGGTGTAGCTGGCCTGGGTGCCGATGATTCGGCGAGTAATTTCCCGGATGCGCCGGTTCTCGCGCAACGAAACAATGCGCCCACCCTGCTCCAGCGAGCACACGGATACCAGGCACGCCAGGTGGCTGCGATCATGCAGCTCAAACGTGCAATCCAGATCTCTTATCCCTTCATGCTGCTGCCCTTCCCCGCCGCGCAGCAGAATCTCATCGGTCAGTTCGCTCTGGCCCAGACGCTGGAACGGGCTGCCCAGCAGATCCCGGCCCACGCGAAACAATTGGCGGGCATAACGGTTGAGCGCCTTGATGCAGCCCCGTTCATCCAGCACCACCAGTCCTTCGTTGAGTACTTCAAGGACGGTTTGTTGTTCTTCCAGCAATGCTTGCAGCGCCATCTGCCGCGAGACCGCTTCGGCCGCTGCTTGCACGGTGCCGAGCGTATGGAAATGAAACCAGCCCGGCTCGGCGGTCAGGGTCAGCATGGCCAGTGTCCGGCCCTGCGCATCCCTGATCGGCGCAGCGGCACAGTGCATGCGCCGCCGACGCAGGCCGACTCCGAAATTTTCCTCGGCCAGCACATACACCAAGCGGTCTGCGGCAATCGCCAGCCCCGTGCAGTTGGTGCCCTGAACTGATTCCAGCAGTCGGCTGCCCACCGGTGTGAGATCGAGGCCGCAGAAATACAGCGTCGTCCCTCCGGCATCGGTCAGATTGATATGGCCCCTGGGGTTGTAAGCCAGCAACCCTCGCATGACCTCCGCCGCCGCCGTGATCAGAACACGATTGGCCGCCAGCGTTGCGGCCAGCACGTCGGGGGCGACAAATCGGTATTGGCCGTCATCGGGATCAAGGCCGGCACTGACGCTGCGCAACCAGGAGTCCCAAATAATCTGCCTGACCCCGGCAGGTCGATCGGTGCGACCGTTCAGACACGCCAGCCAGGCCTGCTCCAGCTCAGCGATCGGCCCTTCGTTTAACGACGCCGGACCGAGCGCCGTAATGTAATCGAGGTCTTGCACGCTGAAGGCCATTGGCTGTGGGATCACCGTTCGCTCCTATGTTCATATTTTCGACATGTCAGTATAGACATGTCATCAGAATGAACACTTATTTCCAGTAGCTTTGAATACTTCCTTAAATATCAATTACTTGAATTTTGGCACAGCCCTTGCTCCTTGCTCTGTACCAGCGAGGACATTCCTGCTGTCGAGTCATTGAACAACAATAAAAAGGGAGTCATTTCATGAGTACGTCCAAGATCATTCGCCTGGGTCTCATCGGTGCTGGCCGCATGGGCAGCTTTCACGGTCTAACTGCCGCCCGGCACATTCCCGGTGCCTGCCTGGCCGCCATCGCCGACCCGACACCCGGCCAGGCCGCCCGCCTCGCGGCAGAGTTGGGTGTGCAGCGGGTCTATACCGACCCACAGCAATTGCTCGATGACCCGGAAATCGACGGCGTGTTGATCGCCGCCCCTGCCCGAAGCCACGCCGAACTGGTGATCAGTGCGGCCCGCGCCGGCAAAGGTGTGTTTTGTGAAAAACCGATGGCCATCACCCTCGACGAAGCCGACCGCGCCATCGCTGCGGCTGCCGATGCACGGGTGACGCTGCAAGTCGGTTTCAACCGGCGCTTTGCCAAAAGCTTCCGAACGGCTCACCTGGACGTGGTCGCCGGCCGGATCGGCACGCCGCAATTGCTGCGCTCGCTGACTCGCGACCCGGCGTTGAACAATCCGGCCGCCTCGCCGCAGTGGGTGATCTTTCTCGAAACCCTGATCCATGACTTCGACACCCTGCGCTACCTGAATCCCGGCGCCGAAGCGGTTGAAGTCTTTGTCATGGCCGACGCCCTGATCGCACCGGACTTCAAGGACAAGGGCTTCCTCGATACCGCCGTGGTCACGATCCGTTTCGACAATGGCGCCATCGCCACGGCCGAGGCCAATTTCCAGGCGGTCTATGGCTACGATGTTCGGGGGGAAGTGTTCGGCAGCGCCGGCATGCTGACCATGGGCAGCGTTAATGACTCTGACCTGGTTCGCTATTTGGCCAATGGCATCCAGGCCGACACCCAACGCCTGGACACCGACCTGCTGCGTGACGCCTATGTGGCCGAGCTCAACCACTTTGTCGACTGCCTGCGCACCGGCGAAAAACCCCTCGCCAGCGGCGAAGATGCCCGGGCGGCACTGGCCATTGCCCGTGCGTGTATCGAGTCCTTCCAGCAAGGCAAAGCGGTGCGCGTGCAAGGAGCCCGCTCATGAGTTTCATACCGTTCAAACTGGCGATCAGTGCCGAGATGGTCTTCCTCGACCTGCCGTTCACCGAACGCGTCAAACGGATTCACGCGCTGGGCTTCAGCGCCGAACTCTGGGACTGGACGCAGAAAGACATTCCAGCCCTTGTCGCCACCGGCGCTGATTTCACCTCGATGACGGGTTACATCTCGGGCAACCTGACCGATCCCGAAGACATCCAGCACCTGCTCGACAGCGCACGGGAATCGCTGGCCGTCGCCGCCCAACTCAATTGCCCGAGCCTGAACCTGCATGGCACTGGCCTGGGCGACAAAGGCTTGCCGGTCAAATCCGAGGCCCTCACCACTGGACGCATGTGGTTGAGCGCCTGCAAGACCCTGGAAAAAATCGCCCGTCTGGGCGAAGACGCAGGCCGGGTTTTCTTGCTGGAAAACCTCAATACCGAGGTGGACCACCCCGGTACCCCGTTCGCTCGCGCCGACGATACCCTGGCGTTGATCGAGGCCGTGGGCAGCCCGCATTTGAAGATGAACCTGGACCTCTACCATGCGCAGATCGGCGAAGGAAACCTGATCGAACTGATCCAGCGCGCCGGCAGCGCCATCGGGGAAATCCAGGTTGCCGATGTGCCCGGCCGCATGGAACCGGGCACCGGTGAAATCCATTATCCGGCCATTGCCAAAGCGTTGTTCGGCATGGGATACACCGGAGTCGTCGGGCTCGAGGGCTGGGCCAGTGGCGACAGCGAAGCGGCACTGGAACGCTTTCGACAGGCCTTCACGCTAACGCCGGTCAGTTAAGCAATTTCAGCTGCAATGCACTCTTTGTAGCAGCTGTCGAGCCTGCGAGGCTGCGTTCGGCTGCGAAGCAGTCGTCACACAAGAAGCTGCGGTGCGTCAGGCAGATCGCATCAGCCGGATTCACGACTGCTCCGCAGCCGAACGCAGCCTCGCAAGCTCGACAGCTGCTACAGATCGCATTACGGCTTAACTGACTGGTCTTGATGAATGTCGACTCATAACAACAAAAGGAAAACCACCATGCGTCGTTGCACACTGCTTTTTGCCACGCTGTTATTACTCTTCAGCCAATGGGCCGCCGCCGACTATCGCATCGGCGTCAGCATTGCCAGGGTCGACGACAACTTCATGACCTACGTGCGCAGCGGCCTCGAAGAGGCCGCCAAGAAGGAGAACGTCCAGATCCAGTTCGAGGACGCCCAAGGCGATGTGGTTCGCCAGCTCAATCAGGTCGAGGGCTTTCTCAGCCAGAAAGTGGATGCCGTCATCGTCTTGCCGGTAGACACCGCCGCCACCGCCAACATGACGCGCGCCGCCGTCGAGGCGAAGACACCGCTGGTCTACGTCAACCGCCACCCGGACGAGCGCGTTTTGCCCAAAGGCGTGGTCACGGTGGCGTCCAATGACATCGAGGCCGGGCAACTGCAGATGCGCTACCTGGCCGACAAGTTGGGGGGCAAAGGCAACATCGCGATCATCATGGGTGAACTGACGCAAAACGCCACGCACGACCGTACTGAAGGTGTGAAACAGGTGCTCAAGGACTATCCAGGGATAAAGATCGTCGAACAACAAAGTGCCGAGTGGCAGCGCAGCAAAGGGATGGACCTGACCAGTAACTGGCTGCTGGCAGGCACCAGTTTTGATGCCATCGTGGCCAACAATGACGAGATGGCCATCGGCGCCGCCATGGCACTGCAGCAAGCCGGCAAAGCCAAGGGCGAGATTGCGATTGTCGGCATCGACGGGCTGCCTGACGGCCTGGCGGCCATCAAGCGCGGGATGCTCGTCGCCTCGGTATTTCAAGACCCCAAAGCGCAAGCAACGAGCGCGCTGCAAGCGGCCATCAAAATGATCAAAGGGGAGCCGGTCGAGGCGGATGTCTGGGTGCCCTTCCAGCTGATCATGCCGGAGCAAGTGGCCGTCTTTGAGCAACGCTACAAGTAACGTCAAACGGGCGCATGGCCTGCGGACGGGAAGTCAGCAGGCCATGCGCGTCACCGTTTACAGATCGGTGATTTCCTTATGACGTGGCACCAGCGCCTTCATCACGCTCCACGCCACCAGATAGGCCAGCGCACAGATGGCAAACATGATCATGTAGCCGGTATGGATATCGCCGATCAGTTTGTAATGGTCGATCACCCAGCCGCCAGTCTTAGTCATCACGACGCCGCCCAAGCCGCCGGCCAAACCACCAATGCCGACCACCGAAGCGATGGATTTTTGCGGGAACATGTCAGACACGGTGGTGAAGATGTTGCACGACCACGCCTGGTGCGCCGATGCACCCACGCCGATCAGCAGCACCGGCACCCAGAAACTGATGTAGCCGAATGGCTGCGCCAGCAGTACCAGCAGCGGGAAGAAAGCGATCACCAGCATGGCTTTCATACGACCGTCATACGGCGCGTCGCCGCGTGACATGAAATAGCTCGGGAACCAGCCGCCGCCGATACTGCCCACCATAGTCATGCTGTACAGCACGGCCAGCGGCAACACGATGGCCTGGCCCTTCATGCCGTATTGCGCCGACAGATAGGTCGGAAGCCAGAACAGGAAGAACCACCACACGCCGTCGGTCATGAATTTGCCGAAGGCAAAGGCCCAGGTCTGGCGGTAGGTCAGCAGCTTGAACCACGATACTTTTTTAGCGGCGGCACCCGAGTCTGTGGCGGTGAGCGCTTGCGCGCCCTGATCGCTGCGGATGTAGGCCAGTTCCTGCACCGACAGGCGTTTTTGCTGCTCCGGTTTTTCGTACAGCGCAATCCACACCGCCACCCAAACGAAGCCCAACGCACCGATCACGATGAACGCCGCTTCCCAGCCCCAAAGGCCGGCAATCAGCGGCACGCTGATCGGTGCGAGGATCGCGCCCACGTTGGCGCCGGAGTTGAAGATACCGGTGGCGAAGGAACGCTCCTTCTTCGGGAAATATTCGGCGGTGGCCTTGATCGCGATCGGGAAGTTACCCGCTTCGCCGATCGCCAGCACGGCGCGCGCCAGCATGAAACCTGCGATCGAAACCGGGATGACGGCAAGGCCCAAGGCGCTGCTGATGCCGGCAATACCCTCGCCCATCGGCTCCGCAAAGGCGTGCATGATCGCGCCGGTCGACCAGATGCAGATCGCTACCACATAGGCCTTCTTGGTGCCGATCTTGTCAACGAAGCGGCCGGCGAACAGCATGGAAATCGCGTACACAAACTGAAAGACAGAGGCGATGTTCGCGTAATCGGTGTTACTCCAGCCAAATTGTGTCGACAGATCCGGCGCCAACAGACTCAGTACCTGACGGTCCAGGTAATTGACGGTGGTGGCAAAAAACAACAGCGCGCAAATCGTCCAGCGGTACTTGCCGACGGCCTGGCCGATTCGTTGCGGATTGATGGGCTCGTTCAGATTCATGGCATCACTTTATTGTTGGATTATGGTGATGATCTCTCGGTTTCAAGCGAGATCAATTGTGTCGTGAAGCATCGCCAAAACGCGATGGGTACACGCCACGGTATTGCGGGCTCGAAAATGGGTACTCCATGCTCAGCAGCTGGAGTAGGACATTTGGCAAGAGCAGGTCGAACCATAAGAAGCGGCATTCTGGGAGATGCGCAGGCGGGTTGAATTCATGATGGGGCCGACACTCGTTTTTATTTTTAGTGTTTAACAGTCGATGATCGTCTGTCGTCGTACAACCGTGTCTTTTATATCGAGTTCAATACCGGGCTGTCAATCTGAAAAATTGCCGTTCGTCTCGACAAAGGCTGCCCGTTAACATTGCGATGTTGTACACATGCTGCCGGTTGCGGGGCCGTTAGCCTTCTGAAGTTTCGGGTGTTAAACGCAGGGTATGGATGGTTTGATGACTTAGCATTGTTGTACGACAACACACTTCGCAAGCCCATGACGAGAGACATCGATAGCGTTCATCTCGTCAGCGTGCATTTCGACGGGCAGGTCGGCGTAGACGAATCAGGATTTCGCAGTCGGTTTGGTGCGAGCCGTTGCGCGTGCCGAGGCGTTGAGCGCCACGGCAGCGAGAATGAGCGCCTTCAAGGCTTTCTCATCAAGCTTGTCGCCCTCATGCAAATCAATGGCACGTCGGGTGTTGCCTTCGAGGCTGGCGTTGAAGAGGCCTGAAGGGTCTTCCAGCGAGGCGCCCTTGGCAAACGTCAGCTTCACGACCTGCTTGTAGGTCTCACCGGTGCAGATGATTCCGGCGTGCGACCACACTGGAACGCCCCGCCACTTCCATTCCTCGACCACGTCGGGGTCGGCCTGCCGGATAAACGTTCGGACCCGAGCGAGCGTCTCGCCCCGCCAATCTCCCAGCTCCTTGATTCTCGCGTCTATCAGCTGAGAGGCCGAATCTGCGCCCTCTTCCTCTTTTGCACCGACCGCTCTTTCTTCATGGTGGTTGTCGCCTTCTTCATGAGGGTGTCCAAAACCGGGCTTTACAGCGTTTTTTGACTGTTGCCGAGGGTCTTGGCCTTTTCGATCCCCCAGTCAAAGGCAGCCTCCATGTCCAGCAGATGCGGTTTTGGATCGTGGTCCTCAAAAATGGCCGTGCCGTCCGGCCGGTAAACACCGATGAACATCCCCAGTGAGCCGTCCTTCAATATCTCGGCTTTGACCTCGATCTTGCATCCGTTCGACAGCGTTTCCTTGTGGTGCATATGGCGTTCAGTCATGGCTGCATTTCTCCCGTCGTTGAAGTCCGAGTAGCGCATTTACCCATTGGCCATGTTAGCTCAGTGCGGCCCACTCAAAGGCCTGCCAGGACAGCGGCGTAATGCCACCTATACTAGAAGCCACCGCCCCACGGGGTCTGCACTCCCAACAATAAAAAGCAGAGGTGGAACATGGTCTGGCAGCAAATCTACGATCCGTTCGGTAACCCGATACTTTCAACCCTCATGGCAGCAGTGCCGGTCGTGGTGATGCTGGCAGCCCTGGCGTTTTTTCATGTCAAGGCGCATTTGGCCGCATTGATGGCCCTGGCGTCTGCGCTGGCGATCGCGATCTTCGCCTTCGGCATGCCGGCGAACATGGCCGGCTCGGCCGCACTGTACGGCGCCGCCAACGGCTTGCTGCCCATTGGCTGGATTGTGCTCAACATCATCTTCCTGCATCGGCTGACCACCGAGAACGGCTCGTTCAAGGTGCTGCAGGATTCCCTGGCGCGCATCACCGACGATCGACGCCTGCAATTACTGCTGATTGCCTTCTGCTTCGGTGCATTCTTCGAAGGGGCCGCAGGCTTCGGTACGCCGGTGGCGGTGACCGGGGCGATTCTGATCGGGTTGGGCTTCTCGCCACTGGCCGCGTCTGGCCTGGCGTTGATCGCCAACACCGCGCCCGTGGCGTTCGGTGCGCTGGGCACGCCGATCATCACCCTGGCCAAGGTGACCGGCCTGGATGAAATGGAACTGTCGATGATGGTTGGCCGGCAATTGCCGTTCTTCTCGGTGATCGTGCCATTCTGGTTGATCTGGGCTTTCGCCGGCTGGCGCAAGATGCTGGAAATCTGGCCGGCGATTCTGGTGGCCGGGGTCAGTTTCGCCGTGCCGCAGTTCCTGGTGTCCAACTACCACGGGCCGATGCTGGTGGATGTGATCGCCGCACTGATTTCCATGGCCTGCCTGACCGGTTTCCTCAGGGTCTGGAAACCGGCCACCATCCATACCTCCGCCGCACTGTCCGGGCGCGTCGACAACTCCAAAATAGCCGAAGAGCATGACGAAAAACCCGTCGCCAGCGCGACCTTTGCCAGCGATGCCAAGCCTGCTGTGATGCGCGCGTGGATGCCGTGGATCATCCTCACGGTGTTCGTGTTCGCCTGGGGCACCCAGGGTTTCAAAAACATGTTCGATACCCGCCCGGCGATTGATCCGGCCACCCACTCGGCCAAGCTCGACCCTCAGGGCAAACCGATGCGCGAAGCGAACCCGATCTTCGCTCCGATCGTGACCTTCACCACGATCCACCAGCAGATCGAGAAGGTCCCGCCCGTGGTGCCCGCGCCTAAAACCGAGGACGCGGTCTATAAGTTCACCTGGCTCACCAGCACCGGTAGCGGCATCCTGCTCGCGGCGATCCTCGGCGGGTTGCTGATGGGCTACTCCATTCCGCAACTGATCCACCAGTACCTGCGAACGATCTGGGTCGTGCGTTACTCGCTGATCACCATCGTCGCGATGCTTGCCCTGGGCTTCCTCACCCGCTATTCAGGCCTCGACGCGACCATGGGCCTGGCCTTCGCCGCGACGGGAATCTTCTACCCCATGTTCGGCACCCTGCTCGGCTGGCTCGGCGTGGCCTTGACCGGCTCGGACACGGCGTCAAACGTGCTGTTCGGCGGCTTGCAACGGGTGACCGCCGAGCAATTGGGGATCAGCCCGGTGTTGATGGCTGCCGCCAACAGTTCCGGCGGGGTCATGGGCAAGATGGTCGACGCCCAGTCGATCGTGGTGGCGTCCACCGCCACTCGCTGGTACGGGCATGAAGGGGAAATCCTGCGTTATGTGTTTTTCCACTCGATCATCCTGGCGATCCTGGTCGGTGGTTTGGTGACGTTGCAGGCGTATGTGGCGCCGTTCAGTCATATGGTGGTCGGCGGGCATTGATTGACGCACACCTGTCAGCCATCTGATCGTTCCCACGCTCCGCGTGGGAATGCATCCCGTGACGCTCCGCGTCACCAGTGCGCAGGACTCAAGTCTTGCGTCGCGAGCGGAACGCGGAGCGTCCCCGGCGGCATTCCCACGCAGAGCGTGGGAACGATCAATGTAGCCCGGGCTCACCGCCCGGGCCTTACGTCCACCCCTCAAGTCGCAGCGTGGCCCGAACCAAACGTTGTTCCTCGCTTTCGATTTCCTTGAGGTTTTCGCAGATGCTCTGGATGTGCGCGATGGCCGCTTTGCGCGCCTGTTCCGGCATACGGCCCGTGACGGCGTTGTAGAGCCGCGCATGTTGACGGTCGATCTGACGCTTTTGCGGTTCGCGGTGGTAGAGGTTATTGACCGAGGCAAACACCGTGTTCAGCAGCAAGTCCGTCAGCGAGCGCAAGGTCTGCACCAGCACCGGGTTGTGCGAGGCCTCGCAAATCGCCAGGTGAAACGCATGATCGAGTCGGGCGTGTTCGGACGCCTCCAGCGAACGGCTGTGGGCATCAAGCAACGCCTCGTAGCTGCGGGTGATGAGGACGAAATCGGCATCGGTTCCGCGCAACGCCGCCAGACGTGCGGACTCACCTTCGAGCAGGCTGCGGACTTCGAACAAATCGTAGAGCGTGCGGGGTTGTGAGCTGAACAAGTGCATCAGCGGCGACGCGGCACCGTGACCCGAAAGGTCGGCTACAAATGAGCCTTTGCCCTGCTCTGTCTTGATAATCCCGCGAGCGCGCAACAGCTTCAGACCCTCGCGAAGTGCCGTGCGGGAAACGCCGAGTTTTTCGGTCAGGCGACGCTCCGAGGGCAACAGCTGCCCGGTCTTGAGTACCCCGTCCACGATCAGCCGTTCTATGCGCTCACAGACCACGTCGGCGACTTGTGGATTACGGCTCGTTTCTGCGCTGTCCATCGACTCTCCAACTGGTATGACCAGTCCCACTGCCAAAACCACAAATGTTCAAACACAAACTTAAGCCTATGTTTTAAAAACGTTTTTTTGAACGCATAAAAAATCATCGAATAAAAAACTGGTTCGACCAGCCAAACAACACATAGACAGTAGAACGCCTCAGGCCAATGATGCAAGTCAGTGGTAAACGGACACAGACCTCCTATAAAAACAACTGAGGGTCGTCAACCGACTATGAACATTCTTTACGATGAACGCGTCGACGGCGTCCTGCCTGATGTCGACAGAGCTGCCTTGCTGCAAGCCCTGCACACGCAGTGGCCGGATCTGGAAGTCCTGCATCAACAGGAAGAGCTCAAACCGTACGAATGCGACGGACTTTCTGCTTACCGCACCACGCCCATGCTGGTGGTGCTGCCGCGTCACATTGACGAAGTGCAAGGCGTGCTTCGGCTCTGCCATGAGCGGCAGGTCGCGGTGGTCGCCCGTGGTGCCGGTACCGGTTTGTCTGGCGGTGCATTGCCGCTGGAAAAAGGCGTGCTGCTGGTGATGGCGCGTTTCAACAACATCCTGCACATCGACCCCGCTGCCCGCACGGCTCGGGTTCAGCCGGGGGTGCGCAATCTGGCGATTTCCCAGGCTGCAGCGCCGTTTGGCTTGTATTACGCGCCGGACCCTTCCTCGCAGATCGCCTGTTCTATCGGCGGTAATGTGGCGGAAAACGCCGGTGGCGTGCATTGCCTGAAGTACGGGCTGACCGTGCACAACCTGCTCAAGGTCGACATCCTCACCGTCGACGGCGAACACCTGAGCCTGGGTTCCCAGGCGCTCGATTCTCCGGGCTTCGATCTGCTGGCGTTATTCACCGGATCCGAAGGCATGCTCGGTGTCATCACCGAGGTCACGGTCAAACTGCTGCCCAAACCCCAGACCGCCAAAGTGCTGCTGGCGGCGTTCGATTCCGTCGAAAAGGCTGGCCGCGCGGTGGGTGACATTATTGCCGCCGGCATCATCCCCGGCGGCCTGGAAATGATGGACAACCTGGCCATTCGCGCCGCCGAAGACTTCATTCACGCCGGTTATCCGGTCGACGCCGAAGCCATCCTGCTGTGTGAACTCGATGGTGTTGAAGCCGATGTCCACGATGACTGCGACCGCGTGCGCCAGGTGCTGGAACAGGCCGGCGCGACCGAAGTTCGGCAAGCTAAAGATGAAGCCGAACGCGTGCGCTTCTGGGCCGGACGCAAGAATGCCTTTCCGGCGGTGGGCCGTCTCTCACCGGATTATTACTGCATGGACGGGACGATTCCGCGCCGCGAGCTGCCCGGTGTGCTGCAGGCGATCGCCGCGTTGTCGGCCGAGTACGGCCTGCGGGTTGCCAACGTTTTCCACGCCGGTGACGGCAACATGCACCCGCTGATTCTGTTCGATGCCAATCAACCGGGCGAACTCGATCGCGCCGAAGCCCTGGGCGGCAAGATCCTCGAATTGTGCGTGAAGGTCGGCGGCAGCATTACCGGTGAACACGGCGTGGGCCGGGAGAAAATCAATCAGATGTGCGCACAGTTCAATAGCGATGAGCTGACCGTGTTCCATGCCGTCAAAGCCGCCTTCGATCCGAGTGGCTTGCTCAACCCCGGCAAGAACATTCCGACGCTGCACCGCTGCGCCGAGTTTGGCGCCATGCATGTTCACATGGGTCAGCTGCCCTTCCCTGAACTGGAGCGTTTCTGATGCGCAGCGAACACGATATCGACGACAGCGCCTCGCTGCTGGAACAGGTCAACCAGGCGTTGCAAAACGCTACGCCGTTGCGCATTCAAGGCTCGAACAGCAAGGCGTTTCTTGGGCGCATCGTGGCGGGCGAAGTGCTCGACACGCGCAGCCACCGAGGCATCGTCAGCTACGACCCGACCGAGCTGGTGATCACCGCCCGCTGCGGCACCCCGTTGGCAGAACTGGCTGAGGTGCTGGACGCGGCGCAGCAGATGTTGCCCTGTGAACCGCCCTCCTTCGGCGACGGCGCGACGGTCGGCGGCATGATCGCCAGCGGGCTGTCGGGGCCACGGCGTCCCTGGTCCGGATCCGTCAGGGACTTCGTCCTCGGGACACGGGTCATCACCGGCCACGGCAAGCATTTGCGCTTTGGCGGCGAAGTCATGAAAAACGTCGCCGGCTACGACCTGTCGCGCTTGATGGCCGGCAGCTACGGGTCGCTCGGCGTGGTCACCGAAGTCTCGCTCAAGGTCCTGCCCAAGCCGCGTCAAACCTTAAGCATCAGCCTGGAAATGGACAGCGATCGCGCCTTGCTGCGCCTCGCCGAATGGGGGCAACAGCCGCTGCCGATCAGCGCTGCGTGCCACGATGGGCAGCGCCTGCACCTGCGGCTTGAGGGGGGCGAAGGCTCGGTGGCGGCGGCTCATGACCGATTGGGCGGCGAGTTGCTCGACGCCTCGTACTGGGAGGATCTCAACGAACATCGATTGAGCTTCTTCGATGAGGACCAGGCACTTTGGCGCCTGTCCGTCCCTCACAACACGCCTCGGCTTTCCCTGCCTGGGCTTCAGCTGCTCGATTGGGGCGGTGCGCAGCGCTGGCTCAAATCCGACGCGGAGGCAACGTTCATTCGCTCGATCGTCGAAGAAGTCGGCGGACATGTGACCTGCTATACCCATGGCCTGATCGACAGCCCGTTCCAACCGTTGCCTGCGGCATTGATGCGCTACCACCGGAACTTGAAGCAACAACTCGATCCCCGGGGCATCTTCAACCCCGGGCGCCTGTACGCGGAGCTTTGACCCATGCAGACCACCTTGAGCGAACACGCCCGCCAACTGCCCCGCGCGGAAGAAGCCGAAAGCATTCTGCGCACGTGCGTGCACTGCGGCTTCTGCAATGCCACCTGCCCGACCTATCAATTGCTGGGCGATGAACTGGACGGACCGCGGGGCCGCATCTACCTGATCAAGCAGGTCCTGGAGGGCAACGAAGTCACGCAAAAGACCCAACAACACCTGGATCGCTGCCTGTCCTGCCGTAACTGCGAAACCACCTGCCCTTCCGGCGTCGACTACCACAACTTGCTGGACATCGGCCGGGCGGTGGTCGATGCGGCGGTGCCGCGCCCGTTCGGTCAGCGCTTGTTGCGCGAGGGGTTGCGCAGCGTCGTACCCAATCCCGCGCTGTTCAAAGGACTGGTCAGCAGCGGTCAGGTGTTCCGGGCGTTGTTGCCCAACACCTTGCAGATAAAGTTGCCTCGCCGCGTCTATCCGGCCAAGCCGCGCCCGACCACTCGCCACACCCGGCAGGTGCTGATACTCGAAGGCTGCGTGCAACCGAGCCTGTCGCCCAATACCAACGCGGCCGCCGCGCGGGTGCTGGATCGACTGGGCATCAGCGTCACACCGATCCGCGAGGCGGGCTGTTGCGGCGCCGTGGATTATCACCTCGACGCTCAGGCCGCCGGCCTGGATCGCGCCCGCCGCAATATCGATGCGTGGTGGCCGAGCATTGAAAGCGGTGCCGAGGCTATCGTGCAAACCGCCAGCGGTTGCGGTGCCTTCATCAAAGATTATGGTCACCTGCTCAGCACCGACCCGGCCTATGCCGAGAAGGCGAAAAAGGTCAGTGCGCTGGCCAAGGATCTGGTCGAAGTGCTGCGCGACGAGCCGCTGGAAAAGCTCGGTGTCCACAGCACCCAGCGCCTGGCCTTTCATTGCCCCTGCACTTTGCAGCACGCGCAGAAACTGGGCGGTGCGGTGGAAGCGATTCTCACGAGTCTGGGCTTTAACCTCACGCCTGTTGCCGACAGTCACCTGTGTTGCGGCTCGGCGGGCACCTATTCGCTGACCCAACCCGAACTGTCCCGGCAACTGCGCGACAACAAGCTCAATGCGCTGGAAAGCGGACACCCCGAAGTCATTGTCACGGCCAATATCGGCTGTCAGTCCCACCTCGATGGTGCGGGCCGAACCCCTGTCAGGCACTGGATCGAACTGGTCGAAGCCGCCTTGCCCTAACCGAGTACTGGAGATTCCCCATGAAAAGCAAAGCCGTACTGAGCCAGACCGAAGTCAGCCAAATCCTCGCGGCGGCACGCACCGAAGCGCAGAACAACCAATGGGCCGTGACCATCGTGATTGTCGATGACGGCGGCCATCCCCTGGCCCTCGAACGCCTCGACGGATGCGCTCCGATTGGCGCCTACATCGCCACCGAAAAGGCCCGCACTTCGGCCCTCGGTCGGCGCGAATCCAAAGGTTATGAAGAGATGGTCAATGGTGGGCGCCACGCCTTTTTGTCGGCGCCATTGCTGACGTCCCTTGAGGGCGGCGTGCCGATCATCGTCGACGGCCAGGTGATCGGCGCGGTCGGGGTGTCCGGTGTCAAAGCCGAGCAGGACGCGCAGGTGGCCAAGGCCGGGGCGCAATGCCTGAACTGAATTGAGCCGGGCGCGATTTAGCGCTCGATAACACTGTGTGATGGAAATGCAAAAAGTGACCGATTTCGTGAACTGCCAAGGCCTCAAGGTCGCGCCTGTCTTGCAACGTTTCGTTGATCTGGACGTGCTGCCGGGAACCGGCCTGGACCCTCAAGCGTTCTGGAGTGGTTTCGCCGCACTGGTGCATGAATTGGCACCTATCAACCGCGCGCTGCTGGCTGTACGTGATCGCCTGCAAACCGAACTGGACACTTGGCACCGCGTCCACCCGGGACCGGTGACAGACATGCCGGCTTATCGCAGCTTCCTGAGCGGTATTGGTTACCTGCAACCGCAACCCGCAGACGTCAAGGTCAGCACCGACAATGTCGATACGGAAATCAGTGTGCAGGCCGGACCACAACTGGTCGTCCCGGCCGTCAACGCGCGTTATGCGCTGAATGCCGCGAATGCGCGCTGGGGATCGCTGTACGACGCGCTGTACGGCACCGATGTGATTTCCAATGACGGCGGCGCCGAACCGGGTCGGGCTTACAATCCAGTGCGTGGGGCGAAAGTCATCGCCTTCGCACGGGCGTTTCTGGATCAGGCATTTCCCTTGAGCAGCGGCTCACATGCAGCGGTGGCGCTTTACCAGATTGACAACGGAACACTGCAGGCGACCTTGAATGACGGCAGCCAAACCGGTTTATCGAACGCCGCGCAGTACATCGGCTACCAGGGCTCGCTCGTTGATCCCACGGCCATTCTGCTGAAAAACAACGATCTGCACGTCGAGATTCAGATCGATCGCCAGAGCGTCATCGGTCAGGCTGATGCCGCCGGCGTCAAGGACCTGCTGATTGAAGCAGCCCTCTCAACCATCATTGATTGTGAAGATTCGGTGGCGGCGGTCGACGCCGACGACAAGGTGCAGGTGTACCGCAACTGGCTGGGTTTGATGAAGGGCGACCTGAAAGAGGACCTGGAGAAAAACGGTAAAACCATCACACGACGGCTGAACCCGGACCGCGAGTACACCGCGGCCGATGGCAGCTCACTGTCGCTGCACGGGCGGTCGTTGCTGTTCATCCGCAACGTCGGGCACCTGATGACCAGCCCGGCGATTCTCGACAACGGCGGACTGGAAATTCCGGAAGGCATTCTCGACGGCGTCATCTCCAGCCTGATCGCCCTGCATGACCTGCAACGCCGCGGCAATTCCCGGACCGGTAGCGTCTACATCGTCAAACCGAAAATGCACGGCCCCGCCGAAGTGGCCTTCGCCGAACAGTTGTTCAGCCGTATCGAAGAGCTGCTCCAACTCGAACGTCATACCCTGAAAATGGGCATCATGGACGAGGAGCGACGCACCAGTGTCAACCTCAAGGCCTGCATCGCGTCAGCCTCCTCGCGGGTCGCGTTCATCAACACCGGTTTTCTGGATCGCACCGGCGACGAGATGCACACCGCCATGGAAGCGGGCGCAATGCTGCGCAAGGGCGACATGAAAAACACCGCGTGGATCGAAGCTTACGAGCGCAACAACGTGCTCGTCGGTCTGGATTGTGGATTGCGCGGGCGGGCGCAGATCGGTAAAGGCATGTGGGCCATGCCGGACCGGATGGCCGATATGCTCAAGCAAAAAATCGCCCACCCCAAAGCAGGCGCAAATACCGCGTGGGTGCCCTCGCCGACCGCTGCCACCTTGCACGCGCTGCATTACCATCAGGTCAACGTGCGCTCGGTGCAGGAGTCCCTTGAAACAACGGACTTCGGTGGCGCCAGCCCGGCACTTCTGGACGGTTTGCTCAGCGTGCCGGTCGTCACCGCCCCATCCTGGTCGGCCGATGAGATTCGTCAGGAAGTCGAAAACAACGCGCAAGGTTTGCTGGGGTATGTGGTGCGCTGGGTTGAACAAGGCATCGGCTGCTCGAAGGTGCCCGACATCCATAACGTGGGGTTGATGGAAGATCGCGCGACCTTGCGCATTTCCAGCCAGCACATGGCCAACTGGCTGCGACACGGGGTGATCACCAAGGATCAGACCGTCGAGATATTGCAGCGCATGGCGCGGGTCGTGGATGAGCAAAACGCCGGTGATCCGATCTACACGCCTATGGCGCCGGACTTCGAGCAGTCGGTTGCATTTCAAGCGGCCTGCGCACTGGTGTTCGAGGGGGGCGCGCAACCTAATGGTTACACCGAACCGCTGCTGCATAAATTCCGGCGCGCGTACAAGCAATCGAGGGCGTAAACAGAGGGAACAACAGAGTCTGAGCAGACAGGGTGAAACCTGGAACCTGCTTGGTAACTGCGAGCACTGAAACAGTCGGGCCGTGTGGCAAACGGCCCGACGTTCGTTTTCGATCACTGCCCTTCAGCAAGCTTCGTCTTCGGTATCCGCAGAGCGCGCCAGGCAATTAAAATCGCCATGAGTGCCAAACCGAAGGTCACCCACGAAACCAGATTAATTCCACCCTCGAAAGCACTTCCAGCCTGCGTCATCAGCGCTTGTGCTTGATCTTGCGACAACTGCACCGCCACATGATTAGCACCCGATAGCGTCTCACTCGCCAGCATCGTCTGCACCTCGCTCAAAAAGCCCGGAAGCTGCAATGCACCGCGATAGTAGGCAGTCACGAGACCACCGAGCACTGTCGTCCCCAAAACCACACCCACCTCATAGGCCGTTTCACTAATGGCCGACGCCGCACCCGCCTTTTCCGGCGGTGCAGCCGACAAAATCACATCGTTGGACACCGTCGCGATCGCGCCCACGCCAATGTTCAACAAGGCAAAAGCCACCACCAGAATGGTCAGGCTGCTGCCGATGCTGGCGACCAACAAAAACGCCGCCCCGGCAAACGCCATCAGAATTGGTACCAGCACATGCACCGGTACTCGCCGCGCTATAGGCACGACTGCCATTCCCACTACGATCGCCATGATCTGACCAGGTACTAACGCAAAACTGGCATTCAACGGTGACATCTGAAGGACGATTTGTAAGAACTGAGTGGTGAAGAATACAAAGCCGACGAGGAACGCGAGGCTCATCAGATTGATTAGTACGGAGCCGCTAAAGGTGCTACTTCGGAACAGACTCAGATCCATCAGCGGCACAGACAGACGTAACTGCCGATGCACAAACATCCACCCAGCAACCATGCCGATTACAAATGCTGTCAGCGCCATCCAGTCGAGACCATTACTGGCGCTGTGTTTAATGCCGTAAACGATGGCACTGAGGGCAACCATCGATTGCAGGATACTTAGCGGATCCAGTGGCCCTGAACAGTCTTTCTCGGACTCGGGCAACAACACCGGCCCCAATACCAACAACGGCACCAATACAGGTATCGCCAATAGGAAAATCGCGCCCCAGCTGAAAAACTCCAGCAAAACCCCACCGACCAAAGGACCGAGTGCTGATCCTACCGTCAGCGTTGTTGCCCAGATCGCGACAGCGACTCTGCGCTGCTCTCGATCCAGAAACACCGAACGTATCAATGCCAACGTCGAGGGCATCAACATCGCACCGAAAATCCCCATGCAAGCTCGCCCGGCAATCAGTTGCATGGCCGTTTGGGAATAGGCTGTCAGCACCGACACAATGACAAACCCCAAAGACCCGGCCAGTAATAACTTTCGATGACCGATTCGATCGCCCAGACTACCCATCGACACCAGTAATCCTGCCAGTACCAGCGAATAGGCATCAATCATCCATAACTGCTGACTAGCGCTCGGACTCAGGGCCTCGGCGATCTTTGGTAACGCGAATCCAAGCACCGTATTGTCTACGGTCACCAGTAGTACTGGCAGCATCAGCACGCTTAGGGCTGACCATCGTTTTGCGTTGTGTTGCGTTGTCTCACTTATTAACGGCATTGCTTGAATGCTCCTTATTACCCAAAAAACACGGGACATTTTTCAATGCTTCCGTGAAATGAACCCTGCGCACTTCCATGGCGAGGGTTTAAGAAAGCGACTTTCAACGTAAGAAAAATTAACCTTTCTCGCGGGAAAGCAGAACACTTCTATAATTTCGTCACATCACAACTCAATCGGCTATTTGTTTCATATTGTTTGATGGCACTGATGGGCTGAAGCCCTTTTCCGTCCGCCCCCCCAAAAAAGCACGCGCCCCAAACAATCTCGGGCGGAGGAAGCGCACAGATGACCCGTCTCACTGCGAAAGACTTTGCTCCGGAACTGCTCGAACTGTACGACTACTACGCCCACGGCAAGATCAACCGGCGGGAGTTTCTGGATCGGGCGGCGTTGTTCACTTTGGGCGGTTTGACCGCGAGCGCGCTCCTCGCCGCCCTGAGTCCGAATTATGCGCTCGCCGAGCAGGTTGAATTTACTGACCCGGGCATTGTTGCCGAATACATCACCTATCCCTCCCCCAAGGGCAACGGGCAGGTCCGTGGCTATCTGGTGCGCCCGGCGAAAGCCACCGGCAAGGTGCCGGCGGTGGTGGTTGTGCATGAGAATCGCGGGCTCAACCCGTACATCGAAGATGTCGCGCGGCGTGTGGCCAAGGCAGGCTTCATCGCCCTCGCCCCTGATGGCCTGACGTCGGTGGGCGGCTATCCCGGCAACGATGACAAAGGCCGGGAGTTGCAGGCGACTGTCGACCCGGAAAAGCTCATGAACGACTTTTTCGCCGCCATCGAGTGGCTGATGAAGCATAACGCGACCAGCGGAAAAGTCGGCATCACCGGGTTCTGTTACGGCGGTGGCGTCGTCAATGCGGCGGCCGTGGCTTATCCGGAACTGGCGGCTGGCGTGTCCTTTTATGGCCGCCAGCCAGAAGCCAAGGATGTCGCCCGAATCAAGGCGCCGGTGATGCTGCACTACGGCGAACTGGATACGCGCATCAACGAAGGCTGGCCCGTCTATGAGAAGGCGCTGAAAGCTGCGGGCAAGACCTATGAAGCCTACATCTACCCCGGCGCCAACCATGGTTTCCATAACGACTCCACGCCTCGATACGATGAGGCCGCGGCGAAGCTGGCCTGGGACCGGACGCTGGGGTGGTTTCGGCGGTATCTGGTTTAAAGGTGAGGTTGCTCACCTGCAGCTAAATAGAGTTGGCGGTACGCGCCCACCAGTTGATCAAGGGTGAACGCGCGATTTCGCCCACTGGGATTGGGCAGGATCCATACCGAGGCATTGCCGAAGGTCTTTGGCTGAAGGCCCCACGCAATGTCTCGTTGGCCAGACAGCGCGCAATACGCCGCTTTACCGAGAAACGCCACAAAGCGTGGCGCATAGCGTTCGATTTTTTGTTCAAAGTCCGCAGCGGCAGCGATGAATTCATGGGCAGATAACTGATCCGCCCGCGCCGTCGGCCGTTCCACCACGGCCGTTAATCCACACTGATACTGCAAGATGGTCCGATCGTTTTCCGGGCGCACCTCCTCAGGCGTAAAGCCGGCGAGATGCAGCGTGCGCCAGAAGCGATTACCCCTGCCCGCAAAATGATGGCCTTGGGCAGCGGCAGTCATGCCTGGATTGATGCCACAAAAAATCACGGCTAGCTGTTCGGCAAGAATGTCTTCAAGTCCTTCACTCACCGTAAACCTCACCCACCGCAAATCACGTTGACCGCACTGAGTGCAAGCTCGGTCAATTCAGCGCGGGATTTGCCCGCCCGCGCACGTATCGAAATGCTATGCAACAGGGATGACGCGAGTACAGCAAGGGCGGCCGGGTCGACATCGCTTTTCAACTCGCCGGAATCGATTGCCGCTTGCAGACGCGTTTCGAGATCGGCATCGAGCCTGCTGAGCCGGTCCGACAGCACGTCTCGTATTTCAGAATCCTCGACGGCTTCGGTCGTCGCCGTGCCGATTGCAAAGCAGCCGCGCGGCTGGCCGTCGCCCGAGAAGTAGATCGACAACTGCCCCTCATAAAACCGCATCAACGCCTGGCTCAATGTCAGTTCGTTGTCCGTCAGCGCCTCGTGCATGGCCGCAGCGGCGAACTCCCAATACTGCTCCAGCGCTTTGATATAGAGCGCGTGTTTGTCACCGAATGCCGCATAGAGGCTTGGCCGATTCATGCCGGCGGCCGTGGCGATGCTGTCCAGAGAAGCGCCGGAATATCCGGTACTCCAGAAAACATCAAGCGCCTGCAGCAGCGCTGTCTGCGGGTCATACGCGCGTGGGCGGCCGCGGCCTTTGCCCTCTGCAATCTTTTTTTGTGCCATGTCGTACAAAATCCTTGAAGGAAGGTTAGTCAGGCGATATTCTTACACCATCGCACAAAATTAAGGAACCAGAAATTCCTTGGTTTGCAGGTTTGTTGTAGCGGAGCTCGAACAGGGTATTGCGGCGACGAAACAGAGGCGGTGGAGCGATCCTCCTGACCGCCACACGGTATGGCTGTTTTTGTGGGTGTTAGCCCGACTTCCCGGTTAATAGGTGCATTCGATCATGACCAAACAGTTCGACATCCCAGCTACACAGACCTTCGAGCATCCAGGGCCGAACCCGTCTGACTCGCCCATCAAAAAGCCGTTAAAAGAGAAGTTACGGCCAGTGCTGATGGTGGGTCTCCCTCTCCTCTTCGCTGCGGTTGGATACGCCCACTATGTGGCGGGCGAGCCTTTTGTTTCGACCGATAACGCTTACGCCCGAGTGGCGAAGGCATCAATCAACGCGCGCATTTCCGGGCAAGTCGTCGAAATCGCCGTCGAGGACAATCAGCCCGTTCACAAGGGCCAGATTCTGTTTCGGATCGACCCGAAACCGCTGCAGATCGCCGTTGATCGTGCAGAAGCACAGTTGAGCGTCGCGCGGCTGCGCATCGATGGCCTCAAGGCCAGCTACCGCCAGCAGCAGGCGGAACTGCAATCGGCCAAAGAGTCGGCCGATTTCGACCAACGGGATTTTGCCCGCAAGAAGGCGCTGGTCGCTACAGAGTTTGTCTCGCGCTCGATTTACGAGCGCGCCGACACTGACGTTAAAGTTGCCCGGCAACGAATAGCGTCGGTCGAACAACAGATCGCCAGCACGGTCGTTGCCTTGAACGGCAATCCAAACATCGAAGCCGATAACCACCCGACGGTGCGCGAGGCCAAGGCTCAGCTCGACGAGGCGCAGCTGTATCTCTCGTACGCGACGGTGTATGCGCCGGACGATGGCATCGTGGCCAAGGTCGACGACTTGCAGGTGGGCAACTATGTGAACAACGGTGCGCCGGCGTTTGCACTGCTGTCCGATCGCGAGATCTGGGTTGAGGCCAACTTCCGCGAAACCGACGTGACCCACATGCGTCCAGGCCAGGACGCGACCATCAGGATCGATACGTATCCTGATCGCGTCTTCAAAGCCCACGTGACCAGCATGAGCCCGGGTGCTGGGTCGGACTTCGCCCTGCTGCCGCCTGAAAACGCGACCGGCAACTGGGTCAAGGTTTTGCAGCGGGTGCCGGTCCGACTCGAACTCGATGAGGTGGACCCTGCCCTGCCGCTTTTCTCGGGTACCAGCGCCACGGTCAAGGTCGATACCGGGTATCGCACGCCTTGGTGGCATCCGCTCAAAGCCCTGTTGACCGCAGGTAACTTCTGATGAACGCCAATCATGCCGGACCCCAAGGTGCGGGGACATTAAGGTTCGCCGCGTTACTCGCTACCTATATGCAGTCGGCGAACCTGCCGCTTCCGAATGCAGTACTCAGGTTGATTCAGGGCAGCCTGTCGATGACCGACGACCAGGCTGGCTGGATATTCACCTCGTACCTCGCGGCGAGCGCCATCACGATGCCGATTGCGCAGTGGCTCGCCGGGCGCTATGGCTTGAAGCGGGTTTATCAAGCCGCGCTGGCCTTCTTCGTCCTTGGCTTGCTGCTCGCAACACAGGCAACAACGCCGCTGGAATTCGTTGGCGCGCGCATTATTCAAGGCCTGGCGAGTGGCGTGCTGGCACCGCTGTCGATGGCGATTTCGCTGGAGACATTGCCACTCGAGAAGCGTGCGAAATTCGGCGCGACGTGGACGGCCATCGTGCTGTTCGGCATCGTCAGCGGCCCGAGCATTGGCGGTTGGCTCGGCGAACATTTCGGATGGCGCCCGATCTTCTACATCAGTCTTCCGTTATCGGCGTTTATCTTCCTCGTCATGGCGCTTTTGCTGGCCGAGAAAAAAGCCGAGAAACGTCCGTCGTTCGACTTCTTTGGCTTCGGCAGCTTCACGCTGGGTTTGATCAGCCTGCAAATGATGCTCGACCGTGGTGAACGCCTGGACTGGTTTTCCTCGACCGAGATCTGGCTGGAAGCGATCGGTTGTGCACTGGGGCTCTACCTGTTCGCTGTGCATGTGCTGACCGCGAAGGTGCATTTCCTCAACAAGCGTTTGTTCAACGACCGCAACTTCGTGCTGTCGACGGTCATCTTTTTCGCCGTGGGTTTCGTGCTGTTGTCGACCATGGCGCTGACCTCGCCGATGCTGGACGAGATTCTCGGCTACCCGCCTGACACCACGGGTTCCCTGACGATTCCGCGCGGAATCGGGTTGGTCGGTGCGTTCCTGTTGATGAGTCGTGTTCCCGAGCGTTTCGACCGTCGACTGTTCGTGGCGGCAGGCGTCGCCGTGGTGATCTATGCCAACTGGCTGATGCTCGGCTACTCGCCGTTGATGGATTGGTCGCCGGTGGCGGTGGCGGGTGCGATCCAGGGCATTGGCATCGGCATCTTGATGCCGTCGCTGACCAAGGTTGCGTTCAGCACACTCGACCCGACGTTACGCCCGGAAGGCACCGGTCTGTTCAATCTGTCACGGGTGTACGGCAGCACCCTCGGCGTTGCGATTGTGCAGTTGTTTTTCTTCAACAACACGCAAGCGATGCACATGGCGCTGGCCAGCAACCTGACGCCGTATCGCGCCGCTGCACACTCCGCACCGACGTCCCTGCAAGCACTGGCGGGGCTCAACGAAATGATCACCGGCCAGGCAGCTTTTATCGCGGTGATCGACCAGTTCAAGATTTTGATGTTCGCGATGCTGGTGGTCAGCCCACTGGTTGTCTTTCTTCGCAAGCCCGTTCCGACCAACTAGTTTTCGTGGAGTTTGCCAAATGAAATCCCATGCGCGCTTCATCAACAGACAGATGTTCAAAACCACGTTCGGTGCGGTGTCGGCTCTTGCGTTCCTGACCGCCTGCACCGTCGGCCCTGACTACCAAATGCCGCCACCGAGCCTGTCGCAGCACTACGATCAACAGGCCGAGCAGCGTCTTGGCCAAGGCAGCAACAAGCCTGGCGAACAGCGCATTGACCTGGGCAAGAAGGTCAACGGTGACTGGTGGTCTGCGTTTCGTTCGCCGAAGCTCGACAAGCTTGTCCGTCGCGCCATCGACGGCAATCTTGAGCTCGTAGCTGCGGACGCGACGATCCGGCAAGCGGCATCCTCCGTCGCTGCGGCGGAAGGTGCGCTGTATCCGCAGGTCGATTTTGGTGCTCAGGCTGGCCGCCAACGGGTACACACCGCGAAAGAGCCTTCTATCTCCAATTTCTATGCGATCGGGCCACGGGTTGGCTTCGACCTTGACGTTTTCGGCGGTAACAAGCGGCAGGTCGAACAGCAGCAGGCGTTTACCGATCTGCAGAAGCATCGCTACGAAGCGGCGTACCTGACCCTGACGGGCGATGTCGCGAGCCAGGCGTTGTTGCTTGCCTCCGCCAACGCACAGATGCAGGCCGTCGAGAAGCTGCTGGCCAATGACGCAAAGAACCTCGAACTGGTGCGCATGGCGCACGCCAATGGCAGCACCACGCAGATCGATGTTTCACTGGCCGAGACGCGGCTCGCTCAGGACCGCACGCTGTTGCCGCCTCTCGCTCAGCAGCGTGATTCAGCACGCCATGCGCTCTCGATTCTGACGGGCAAAGGCCCGGCTGACTGGATCGCACCTGACTTCACGCTCGCTGAGTTTGCGTTGCCGGCAAGCGTGCCCGTCAGCCTGCCTTCCGAAATGGCCCACGACCGGCCGGACGTACGGCAAGCAGAGGCAGAACTGCACATGGCCAGCGCCGCGGTTGGCGTGGCGACAGCCAACCTCTATCCCCATGTCGAACTGTCCGCGTCGCTTGCACAGGCGGCTTCAGGCAATGGCGGCGCCGCTCTCTGGGGCTTCGCTGCGGGGCTGACCGCGCCCATCTTCAATGGCGGAACGCTCAAAGCTGAACGTCAGGCCGCCGTCGACGGCTACAAGGCAACTCTCGCTGGCTACCAGCAGACCGTCATTAATTCGTTCGGTCAGGTCGCTGACACGCTGCAAGCGATCAATCATGACGCCGAGGAAAACCTGGCCCAGGAGGACGCGTTGCGAGCGGCAGAAACGAGCTTTCGGTTGAACCAACAAGCCTACGCGCAAGGCGAGAACAGCATTCTCCAGGTGCTGGAGGCGGAACGTGCTTACCAGCAAGCGTTGCTGGGTCAAATCAGAGTGAAGACTGCGCAGTATCTCGACACGGTGCGCCTGTACGTGGCGCTCGGCGGTAATTCCGTCGGTGTATTTGAGCAACGAGTAGCCAGTCGCGAAGACCAGAAACCTTCCTATCAATAGAGCCAGATATTGGAGTCAAAGATATGCCTTACGAATCCTTTCACGATGCCCTTCGCGATACCCGATTCCCTCTGATCCACGGGTCGGGTGAGATGCCGGCCGTTGGCTTTGGCACGCTGTTCCGGGATCTCAGCGTTACAACACAAGCGGTCAAGGCCGCGCTGGAAGCAGGCTTTCGCCATTTCGATTGCGCAGAACGTTATCGAAATGAAGAGAGGGTCGGCGTTGCCCTGCAGGAAGTGATTGAGGCGGGTAAGGTCCAACGCGAGGACGTGTTCATTACCACGAAACTGTGGAACACCAACCATCGTCCCGAGCGAGTCGAACCTGCTTTTGAGGCAAGTTGCCGACGTCTTCAAGTTGATTACATCGACTGCTATCTGATCCATACGCCGTTTGCCTTTCTACCCGGTGATGATCAGGACCCGAGAGATGAGCACGGTCGAGTCATCTACGATTCAGGCGTGACGTTATTAGAGACTTGGCGGGCACTTGAGCGCCTGGTGGATGAAGGCCGCTGCAAATCCATCGGCTTGTCTGATATCACGTTGGAGCGTTTAAAAGAGATCGTGGCAGTGGCCCGGATAAAACCCGCCGTCGTGCAGGTTGAATCCCACCCTTATCTGCCTGAATGGGAACTGCTTGAGTTTTGTCAGCAGCATGGAATTATCGTCCTTGCCTTTGCGCCACTCGGCCACGGTATGGAGCCGAACGTACTGGAAGACTCGGTGATTACAGGGATCGCCAAGCGCATACAGAAGACCCCGGCTCAAGTGGCACTGGCCTGGTCGGTACAGCGGGGAGTCGCTTTCCTGACCACGTCTGCTACACCGAGTCATATCCGGGAAAACATTGATATTTCTACCCTGCCACACAGGGCCATGCGTGAAATCCAGGACGACATTACGACCCGGGTTCGATTCAACTCAGTAGTAGAAACGGGTGTACCTGGATTTATTCCGCAGAAAAAGTAATACACCACTAAGGGGTAATGCCGATAAGTTAAGCCAAAACGCGATCCGTAGCAGCTGGCGAAGCCTGCGTTCGGCTGCGCAGCAGTCGTAAAACCTGAGTTTGCGGTCTTCCTGAAACACCGCATCGTCTGATTTCACGACTGCTTCGCAGCCGAACGCAGGCTTCGCCAGCTGCTACGGATTGTGTCGTTCCTTAACTGATTGGCATAAACCACTAGGGGGCGGTCTTGTTGCAGGGCCGCCCTTTTTATCCATTCCCTTGAGGTGGAAACGATGGACGTTTTCCAAACCATGCGTTTTTTTGTGGCGGTCGCTCAGAGCGGAAGCTTTACCGCGGCGGCTGAGGTGTTGGACACCACAACAACCAACGTGTCCAAAGCTGTTTCGAGTCTGGAAGCCAGGCTTCAAACTCGCCTGATTAACCGCACAACCCGACGCCTGGCGCTGACCGAAGCCGGTCTGCGCTACTTGCAACGCTGCGAGAAAATTCTGGATGAAATGCGCGAAGCGGACGAAGAAGCGGGCACCGCTCACACCCTGCCCGTTGGCCGGCTGAAAATTCACGCGATGTCAGCCATTGGCAATCATTACGTGATCGATGCCATCGCCCGCTATAGAGAGACTCATCCCTCGGTGATGTTTGATCTGACCCTAACCAACCGGCTCCCGGACTTGCTGGAAGAAGGCTATGACATGTCGATTGTCTTGGCGCGGGATTTACCCGATTCAGGGTTTGTCGCTCAGCGGCTCGGCATGACCTACAGCATCCTCTGTGCCTCGCCTGCGTACCTGAAGAAACGCGGACACCCGGAATCCCCGAGTGCGCTTGGCTCACATGATTGCCTGAGAATTGTGAATACCGTCATGCCGGCTGAAAACTGGGCATTTGAGGGGCCCGAAGGCATGGAAACCGTCAACATCCCACTGTCCCCCTTGCACATCAACACCGCCGATGGCATGACCATCGCGATTACGAACGGGATGGGCATCGGCATTCAGCCGATTGCTTCGGCAGTCGATGGACTCAGGGCGGGTACGTTAGTGCGGGTACTACCCGACTATCATCTTGAAGAGTTGAATTTGTTCGCAATCTACCCATCACGAAAGTTCGTGGATGCAAAGATCAAGACATGGGTGGAGTTTCTTAAAAGTTATATTCCAGGCTTGTTGGCATCCGATGAAACAATCACGGGCTCGCCGAGGAAACGATAACAAGCTCTTAAATGACGAGTGTGGCAGGCATGGAGTGTCGACCCTCCATCTTCCACCCACGACTCAACCATTTGAACAGCCAGTGCCCATGACTTGATACTGCAGGATATGCCGTTGACCGTGAGAGTCTTCATACGTCATTTGCGCCGGGACTGGCCCGCACTGGTCAGGGATATCGGTCACCGTAATGACTTTCTGGATATCCAGCTTCGTGTCGTAAGTGTAGGTTTCAACAGGCAACTTGCTGTCCGCGGCAGTTGAATGGCTTTCGCCTGCAAAGGCCTGTGAACCTAAAACGCCGAGCGCAAGAAACATCACAAGTTTTGAGATTTTCATCGTATTCACCCTTTCGTCAAAAGTTAACCTCGTGAGCGGGTTGACACTGACTCTGTTTGCTCACTGGGTAGAGACGATGCTAGGTGTTTACCCCTCCCTCAAACAGCAGCCCACTGGACAAACACTGTTGCCAGATTCCGCATGAATGGAGGGTTTCGAACAGGCAACGCCAGGAAGGCGATTAATGAGCTATACCCGATAATCTCTCATTGCAGTTCTTCAGCACAGGAGGTTGGCAATGAAGCGCAGTAACTCATTTGCAGCGCTAATGGTCGCCGCAAGCCTTTTCGGCTGCACCACTTCATCAAACCATGGCGTGAGCGTTCCTTTGGTGGCCACGCGGCAGAACACCGGTCAGATCGGCAATGTAACGTTGGCCGACTGGGGCAAAGAAACCGGGTTCAGTTTCTTCATCAGTGGTGCGCCAAGCGGAGCGTCTCTGCCCTTGCGCCTCTTCACCTTCATCTATAAAGGCAGCTGCCAGCAACCCGGGCCAGTCGCTTACGCCATGAATGATCATGTCACCACCGAACGCCAGGCCATACGCGGCTGGGCTTTCTCAAGAAGCGCACCAGTCGCAATGTCGGTCCTGCTTTCCGGTGAGTACTCCATCGTCGTGCGAAGTGCACCGGACAGTGGCAACGTCGATATTTTTTGCGGAGATATCAGGCAGAAAGGCTCAGGGAAATAGCCTCTCTTTCACGTCTCAATCACATCATCCGCCCAACTGATGGCCGCAACGACGGTAGGGAAACCGATCGTGCTGGTCAGTGAGATCAGCGTGTGACGGATCTGCTCTGGCGTGGCGCCCGCCTCCAATGCCCGTCGGGTATGACTGTGCACCGCGCCCTCAGAGCGGATGGCCGCCGCGGCACCGAGCTGGATCAGCTGGACAACGATCTCTTCCAGTGGGCCGGTATGACGCACCGCTGTACCCAAGGCCTCCACAGCAGCCAGGTAATCCGGGTACTGCTGTTCGAGACGTTGGTAGGTGTTGTGCGTTTTCTTCTTTGTCATGTTTGTTTCCTCGCGTTGGAGGGCGATCTGTTCTCGCCTTTGCGCCTGAGTCATCAGGCTGCGATTTGCGAAACTTGCACACTGCAACAGTAGGCTACGCTTACAGCAGCTTATTGCACACGATGCTCGCGTCTGCAGGTTTTGGTTTGTTCTGGAGAGCGTCTGCAACAGCTATCTCAGACAGGCCCAAACAATTCACGCAGGACTACGTGATGACCGAGCCCCTCCTCAGTTTTGATCAACTCAAGCGTGCCGCCGCCTCCGGCGAAATCGATACCGTTCTTGTTTGCATGGTCGACATGCAAGGCCGACTGGTCGGCAAACGATTCCAGGTCGAGTTTTTCATCGACAGCGGCCATGAAGAAACCCACTGCTGCAATTACCTGCTGGCCGACGACATCGACATGGAGCCGGTGCCGGGTTACGCCGCGGCCAGTTGGAGCAAAGGCTATGGCGACTTTGTGCTCAAACCCGACATGGCCACGTTGCGACGGGTGCCCTGGCTTGAGTGCACGGCGTTGGTGCTCTGCGATGTGCTCGATCATCACCATCGGCGCGACCTGCCGCACAGCCCGCGGGCGATCCTGAAAAAGCAGGTCGAGCGACTGCGCGAGCGCGGCTACACCGGCATGTTCGCCTCGGAACTGGAGTTCTATCTGTTCGACGAGAGCTACGAGGCGATCCACGAGCGCAACTACCACAAGCCGAAAACAGCCGGTCACTACATCGAGGACTACAACATCCTGCAGACCACCCGCGAAGAGCCGGTGCTGCGGGCGATTCGCAAGCATCTGCAGGCCAGCGGCATTCCCGTGGAAAACTCCAAGGGTGAATGGGGGCCGGGCCAGGAAGAGATCAACATCCGTTATGCCGATGCGCTGACCATGGCCGACCACCACGTCATCATCAAGCACGCGTGCAAAGAGATCGCGCAGTTGCAGGGCAAGGCGATCACGTTCATGGCCAAGTGGCGTTATGACGCCGCCGGTTCCAGCAGCCACATCCACAATTCGCTGTGGGACAAGAACGGTAAAAAGCCGCTGTTCTTCGACGCCAAGGCTGAGTTCGGCATGTCGAAACTGATGCGTTCCTGGGTAGCCGGGCAGCTCAAATACGCCAACGACATCACCTGTTTTCTCGCGCCCTACATCAACTCGTACAAGCGCTTTCAGGCCGGCACCTTTGCCCCGACCCGGGCGGTGTGGAGTCGGGACAATCGCACTGCGGGCTTTCGTTTGTGCGCAGAAGGCAGCAAATCCATCCGCATCGAATGTCGCATTGGCGGCGCCGACCTCAACCCTTATCTGGCCTTCGCCGCGTTGATCGCGGCGGGACTGGCCGGTATCGACGAGAAGCTCAGCCTCGCGCCGCCCTTCGAGGGCGATGCCTACGTCGACGAACACTTGCCTGAAGTCTCGAAGACCCTGCGCGAAGCTTGCGCCGCACTCCAGGGCTCGACCATGTTGCGCGAGGCGTTCGGCGATGAAGTGATCGACCACTACGTGCACACCGCCGAATGGGAGCAGAAAGAGTACGACCGGCGGATCACCGACTGGGAACTGCAGCGCGGGTTTGAGCGCTATTGAGACCGCCATCATGACTTCAACGATTCAACTCATCTCCCCGGTCGATGGCCGGGTCTATGCCGAACGCCGCTGCGCCGATGCGGCGCAAATCGACCAGGCGCTGGCGGCTGCCGAAGCGGCCCAGGCGCAATGGAAACGCCGACCACTGAGCGAACGCGCCGCCTTCTGCAGCGCCGCGGTGGACGCGATGCTGGCCATGAAGGCTGACATCGTGCCAGAACTGGCCTGGCAGATGGGCCGACCGGTGCGTTTTGGCGCTGGCGAACTGCGCGGTTTCGAAGAGCGTGCCCGGCATATGATCGCCATTGCGCCTGAAGCGTTGGCAGCGCTTGAGCCCACGCCTGTCGCCGGCTTTCGACGCTGTATCAAACGCGAGCCGCTGGGTACGGTATTGGTCGTCGCACCCTGGAATTACCCCTACTTGACGGCGGTGAATACAATTATCCCAGCGCTGATGGCCGGCAACAGCGTCATCCTCAAACACGCGTCGCAAACACTGCTGGTGGGTGAACGGTTCGCCGAGGCCTTTCGCCGTGCCCATCTGCCCGAAGGGCTATTCCAGAACCTGCTGCTCAGTCATGTTTATACCGGAGCGATCATTGCCTCTGGACGCGTGCAGCAGGTGAACTTCACCGGCTCGGTCGAAGCCGGCAAATCCATGGAACACGCGGCCGTCGGAGGTTTCCTCGGCGTGGGCCTGGAGCTCGGTGGCAAGGACCCGGCCTACGTCCGGGCAGACGCCAACCTCGAACACGCGGTGGAAAACCTGGTGGATGGCAGTTTCTTCAACTCCGGACAAAGTTGTTGCGCCGTGGAGCGCATTTATGTCGATGAAAAAATCTATCCGGCGTTTGTCGAACGCTTCGTCGCACTGACTCGCCAATACGTGCTGGGCAACCCGCTGGACGAAGCCACCACACTGGGTCCGCTGGTGACACCGAGTGCCGCTGAGTTCGTTCGCGGGCAGATCGCCGATGCACTGACCCAAGGTGCTCGGGCGCTGATCAATCCAAAGGATTTTTCTGCCGACGCACCGGGCAGCGCCTACCTCGCGCCGCAAGTATTAGTCGACGTCACCCATCAAATGTCGGTGATGCGCGAGGAAAGCTTTGGTCCCGTGGTCGGCATCATGCCGGTGGCCAGCGACGACGAAGCCATCGCCTTGATGAACGACAGTGAGTTCGGGCTCAGCGCCTCCATCTGGACGCAAGACCTTGCCGCCGCCGAACGTCTGGGCAACGAGATCGACACCGGCACCGTGTTCATGAACCGCTGCGATTACCTGGACCCGGCCCTGGCCTGGACCGGGGTGAAGAACAGCGGGCGCGGCGTCACGCTGTCGCGCCTGGGTTATGAAAATCTGACCCGCGCGAAATCCTTCCATTTGCGCCACGAGATCTGAGCCATGAGCCTGACCGCGAACTGGAATTACCCCACAAGCATCCGCTTCGGTGTCGGCCGCATTGCCGAGCTCGCCGAGATCTGCCGCAGTCAAGGGATCCAGCGACCGCTGCTGGTCACCGACAGTGGCCTGGCGCGTGCCCCGATCACCGCCGCAGCGCTGGAAGCCTTGCGCGCCGCCGGCCTTGGCGTCGCGCTGTTTTGTGACCTTAAACCCAACCCGGTCGAAGCCAATCTGGCGGGCGGGCTCGACGCCTGGCGCGCCGGTAAACACGATGGCGTGGTCGCCTTTGGCGGTGGCAGTGGCCTGGACATGGGCAAGCTCATCGCCTTCATGAGCGGCCAGACCCGACCGGTGTGGGATTTCGAAGACATCGGCGACTACTGGACCCGCGCCGACGAAGGCAGCATCGCTCCGATCATTGCAGTGCCGACCACGGCGGGCACCGGCTCCGAAGTGGGCCGTGCGGCGGTGATCATCGATGAGCGTACGCACACCAAACGCATCATCTTCCACCCGAAGATGATGCCGCGCGTGGTCATCAGCGACCCGGCCCTCACCGTCGGCATGCCGGCCAAAGTCACCGCGGGAACCGGCATGGATGCGTTTTCGCATTGCCTGGAATCGTATTGCGCCCCCGGTTTTCACCCCATGGCCGAAGGGATTGCGGTGGAAGGCATGCGCCTGGTCGCCAATGCCCTGGTGCGAGCCGTACACACCCCCTCGGACCTGGAGGCGCGAGCGGAAATGCTCGCGGCTGCCGCGATGGGCGCTACCGCTTTCCAGAAAGGTCTGGGCGGGATGCACGCCCTCTCACATCCAGTGGGCGCCCTGTACGACACCCATCACGGCATGACCAATGCCACGTTCATGCCCTATGTCCTGAAGTTCAATCGCCCGGCCATCGAGGAACGCATCACCCGCCTCGCGGCTTATTTGCGCCTGCCCTCGCCCGGCTTCGACAGTTTTCTGGCCTTCGTCCTCAAGTTGCGCAAGGACATCGGCGTGCCCCATACGCTGGTTGAGCTGGGGGTGGATGACCGGCAGGCCGACCTGATCGCGGACATGGCGATTGTCGACCCCTGCGCCGGCGGCAATCCGCTGCCATTGACCCGAAATGGCGCGGCAGAAATTTTCGAAGCGGCGTATCACGGCCGTCTGTAGAGCAGTTGTCTGTCCATGGTCAAGGTGCGAACGCACAGCATGGACAGGGTTTATCCGCAAGAAACAGGAGCAGTACGACAAGGGGTTGAAGGCCAGCCCATCCGGCGACGTAAAACCCGGACGGATGCGTATCAAAACCTAAGGGGCACACAACATGAATCCAGCAAGCCAGCCCGGCACGAGCGCGCCGCAAGACGATGACGTCAAGGTGCTGCACAGCATGGGCTATGCCCAGCAGCTCTCGCGACGCATGGGCGTTTTCTCCAACTTTGCCATTTCCTTTTCGATCATCTGCATCCTCTCGGGTGGTATCAACTCACTCGCCCAGGGCACCTCGGGTGCAGGCGGTGCGTCAATCGGCATCGGCTGGCCGATCGGTTGCCTGATCTCCGGGGTTTTCGCCATGGCCATGGCGCAGATTTCCTCGGCCTACCCCACCGCTGGCGGCCTCTATCACTGGGGCTCGATTCTCGGCAACCGCTTCACCGGATGGCTGACCGCGTGGTTCAACTTGCTCGGGCTGGTCACCGTGCTCGGCGCGATCAACGTCGGTACCTATTACTTCTTTTTCGGCGCCTTCGGACCGGCCCTGGGAATGGAAGACACCACCACGACCCGGGTGATTTTCCTGGCGATCCTGACCGGCCTCCAGGCCTTGTGTAACCACCTGGGTATCGGCTTGACCGCGAAGCTCACCGACTTCTCGGGCTATCTGATCTTCGCTACGGCGCTCGCGCTGACCATCGTCTGCCTGATCTCTGCACCCAGTTATGAGTTCGCCCGGTTATGGACCTTCAGCAACTATTCCGGCGAGGCTGGCGGAAGCGTTTGGCCACAGGTGTCGAACGGCTGGATTTTCATGCTCGGCCTGCTGTTGCCGATCTATACCATCACCGGCTATGACGCCTCTGCGCATACCTCGGAAGAGACCCGAAATGCCGCCATGTCGGTGCCACGCGGCATGGTCATGTCGGTGGTCTGGTCGCTGCTGTTCGGCTGGGTCATGCTCAGTTCGTTTGTGCTGATGCTGCCGAGCATGGACGAGGCAGCGAAGCATGGCTGGACCGTGTTTTTCTGGGCCATGGACACCCAGGTCAATCCGACTGTGAAGTTGGCGCTTTATGTGGCGATTTTCATCTCCCAATTCCTTTGCGGGTTGGCGACCGTGACCTCGGTCTCACGCATGATCTTCGCGTTCTCCCGTGACGGCGGCCTGCCCTTCTCCAAAGCGCTGGCCTCGGTCTCGCCGACCCTTCGCAGCCCGGTGGCGGCGATCTGGACCGGTGCCACCCTCGCGGTGTTGTTTGTCTGGGGATCGTCGGTGATATCCATCGGTGAAACGCCGGTCTATACCATCGTGGTGTCCTGCACGGTGATCTTCCTGTTCTTCTCCTTCGTCATTCCCATCATCCTGGGCCTGTTCACCTTCGGCACGTCGAAATGGCCAACCATGGGGCCGTGGAACATGGGGCGCTTCTGGTACTCCGTGTTCGCCATCCTCTCGATCCTCTCGATGGTGATCATTTTCGTCATCGGCATCCAGCCACCGAACGATTGGGCGCTGTACATCACCATCGGTTTTCTGGTGCTGACGGCCATCGTCTGGTTCGGTTTTGAAGCTCGCCGCTTCCAGGGTCCGCCGATTGGCGACATGATCGTCAAGCGTCAGGCTGAAATTGCGGCGGCTGAAGAGGCGTTGAATAAACGGGCTGGAAGCTGATCGCTAAAGTTGAGTAACCTGTGGCGAGGGAGCTTGCTCCCGCTGGGCTGCGCAGCGGCCCCAAAAGATCGTCCGAACCCGGCCCTAACCTTCGGCAACTCCTACAGATTGCCTAAGTGAAGCGGCGCTCAAGCTACCTGGATCAGCTCTCAGCAGAAATGATTGAGTCGTCACCGGATTCAGCAGCCAGCTTCAATCGGTCAGCTTTACTGATGTATTTAGACTTGCTTGCCGGTGCCAATTTGGCACTGGCCTTTTTGGCGTGGGCCTTTAATAGCTGCTGTATTTTTTTACGACGATTCATGTTTTTCTACCCCGCTTGTAAGTTCCTGGATGATATCAGCTAGCGGTTTGCGCAAAAAAGCAGAAGCGGCCCCGGTGCGAGTCCTGCGTTGCTACTGTCACCGGCTTGACCCATCGCCTGATCCGGCTTGAGAATCGACCTCTTTGGAGCCTCGCATGCCCCGTCTCTGCACCCTCCTGCCCCTGCCCTCCTCGACACTGCTTTCGATGCTGTGCCTGAGCATTGTCGTGCCCGGCATGGCCGCTGCAGAGACACGCCCCGAGAACATGGTTTATCTGCGTACGATTGATCCGGGCATTGAGCAAGACATTCGCTATGCCAGCGCTCACAACTTCACCGGGCACCCACTCGACGGTTACGACGCTGAGGAGTGCCTGTTGTCGCTGGACGCCGCCAAAGCCCTCGCTCGGGTACAAACGGCATTGAAAGCGCAAGGCTACGGTTTGAAGGTGTTTGACTGTTATCGACCGAGCCGTGCCGTTGCCGATATGGGGCGCTTTGCGACAGAGCCGGGTAACCCACGCAAAGCCGAGTTCTATCCGCGCGTGGACAAGCAGGACTTCTGGCGCCTGGGTTACGTGGCCCGGGTGTCGAACCACTCCAAAGGCTCAACCGTGGATCTGACACTGACCGGGCCCGATGCCCTGCCCGCCGCTACCTGGACGCCTTCAGCCGGGCAAGTCGATTGCACGGCCCCTTATGGCCAGCGTTGGCGCGACGGCGCGCTCGACATGGGCACCGGTTTCGATTGCTTCGATGAGCGAGCGCATACCGACAACCCTACGATCAGCGCTGCCGCCAGGGAAAATCGCCAGAAGCTCAGCAGGGCCATGGAGAAAGAAGGGTTTACCGGGTACTCCAAGGAATGGTGGCACTTCACCTACAGCGGCGAAGGTTCGCCGAAGAACGTCATGGACTTCCCCATCACGCCTCTGGGTACACGCGACGTTCTCGACACCGCCAATCAGCTGATTGTGGTCACCACAAAAAACTGGACTGACATCCAGGGCACGGCCCAGCGCTATGAACGGCAGGGGAACACCTTTCGAAAATACGAAGCAGCGTTTCCGGTAGTGGTCGGCAAGAGCGGGCTGGCGTGGGGCAAGGGTCTGAGCAGCGTTGAGCAACGCGAAGGTCCGGTCAAACGTGAAGGCGATGGAAAAGCGCCAGCCGGGGTATTCAAACTGGGGACGGCGTTTGGCTACGACAGCACGGCCGACACCAGACTGCCTTACCTTGCGCTGACCCCGACCATCGAATGCGTGGATGACAGCCACTCCGCCCGCTATAACGAGCTGGTCGATGGAGCGACTGTTTCGAAAGACTGGAACAGCTCCGAACGTATGCGTCGCGATGACGACATGTATCGGAAAGGCATTTTCATCGAACACAATACGCCGGCGTCCCCCGCCTCGGGCTCGTGCATTTTCTTCCACATCTGGCGCGGTCCCACCTCGTCGACGCTGGGTTGCACGGCCATGGATCAAGCGGATATTTCTCGCTTGTTCAATTGGCTGGACCCTCGCCAGTCCCCTCTGTTGATTCAAATGCCCGAGGTGGAATACGAGAAAATACGCGAAAGCTGGAACCTCCCCGAACGTTGATAGCGTCGACGCCCACCTGAGCGATGGCCGGCAGGCAGCCGCCCCGTTTGATACAACACCGTTACGCAGGCTGTTACTTCCTGATCCGCACCGGCGCCAATGCCCCTCCTGACTGTAACGCCAAGACACTTCGCCGCACGGCGCGACCCGCCTACCGTTAAGCCGTCAATGTGCTTACAGGGTTGTGACACATCAGAAGCCCGCTGCCCATTGATTGCCCAACACTCAACCAAGGAAGAGGAAACCATGAGTCAGTCAAACGCAGTCAGCAAACAAAGCCAGCAGCTGCACAATGACGTGCAAGAGGCCTTCAAGTCGTTCCAGAGCGTCGCCCCAACGGCCCTGAAAACCAGCGACTACAGCAAGGTGCTGACGTCGACCCTGGCGGCCACCCAAAAGTCGGTCAAGATCCAGATCGCCGCCGGTGATCTGACCCTGCTCAAACAATCAGGCTACAAGCTGTGCTTTGCCAAGAAGGTCGGCAATGAAGCCTACAACGTGGTCTGGCAGTCTTACGTCCAGTACCTGAGCAACAGCACTTTCAGCTGGACGCCCCAGTATCAGTTATTCGGCGCCAACTCTTTCCAGGCCAACGTGCAGGTAGATGTGTCGACCAACCTCGTCAATATCGGGCTAGGCCAACAGTCGATACTCGACAATGCCGGCCTGTTGGGTTCGGCGACGAGCGGTGGCCCCGACATCTCCATCACCCTGGTGAACAACTACGGTGCGATCCACCCCGGCCTCAGCCAATTGTCCACGGGCATCGATGGCAAGCAGATCAGCACGCCCATCTACGTGGCCTCGGCACAAGTAGTCACCGGCCAGACCGTGCTAACCCCCGTAGAGACCATTCTGGTGTGGTTCGAACAGAACGTGCAGACCAGCACCATGTTCAGCACCTCGCGGTCCCAAGCGGTCGAAGTGGACCTGACCTTCGATAACAGTGCGACCCGCCTCTACTCTGGCGGTAGCTGGACTGTCGTGTAACGCCAGCATCCAGGGGCAACCTTGTGGTTGCCCCTCTGTTCGTCAATCGTCACTGCCACCCCTGGCGAAATATCCGGTCAACGACCGGCAGATGGACTCGGCCAGATCTTCCTGAGTGGCGATGCCATAGGGTTGATTGCGATCGAATTGCTCTGACCAGCGAATGCGCCCCTGAGCGACATCAATCAAACGTACCGAGGTCCGGACACGGGCCGGTTCCACCCGTACGCTGCCTTCCAGCGAATAGCTGCCCCGCCCCGTCCGCCCCTGGGCCGGTGTTTTCACGCTACTTCGCGGCACCTTCATCAGTACATGACTGGCGCGGGTTTGAGTCTGTTCAAACGACTCGAACAGCCTGCAGCTCAACTCTTCGCACAAGCCCTGGGTAAAGTCGTCGCCGTCGCGGGTGATGCAGGTAAACGGCTGGAGTTGCAGGACAGGATGGCGAATAGCGATGCCTTTGAGCCTGAGTCGCTGGTACGCCAGCCGATAACAACCGGCCGGTATGCTCAGGTGCACCGGATCCTGCTGGCCAAACGTGGCGTAATGACTGGCGAGCTTGCGCCGCAATCGGCCTATCTGCACCCGCACTACCGGATCATCGCCGGTGCTATAGACCGTCGGATCACGGCGAAACACCGCGATGCCGATGGCGTGCTCGGTAAGGGGGATGTCCGAGAACTGGAGGTCGTACTCGACCAGAAAGCGCAGCAGGCTGCCCATCCGCCGTGACTTGGCGAACAACGGGCTGGCTAATAACTGCGCGAGCACCCGCTCCACCTCTTCCCGAGCGAGAGGTTCGGGAACGATGTCTGCACTTGCATTGCCAATGTGCTTGATCACCACAGCCTGCCTCCATGCAGGTAACCGCCTGTCGCCCGCCACCTCGATGGCCATGAACGACTCGAGCGCTGCCAGAAAGTAGCGTAGCAGTTGCCATCGGATCGGGAAGGCCATTGCCGAAGGAACACTCAGGGAAAATTCGTATACCATATCTGCAATTCATTCCGAACGATCACGACCGTGGCCCTGACAAAACTCAACGCTCCCGACCTTGGCAATTCGCCTTCGACGTCGGAAATCATCACCCGTCATCTGCGTGACGCCATCGTCGCCGGGCATTTCGCCGAGGACGAGCCGATTCGCCAGGACGATATCGCCCGCCAGTTCAACGTCAGCAAGATTCCGGTGCGCGAAGCCCTCAAGCGTCTGGAGGCTGAAGGCCTGGTGATGTTCCAGCGTAATCGCGGGGCGATGGTCACGCGGGTTTCCGATGCGGAACTGGCGCAGATGTTCGAAGTGCGCATGCTGCTCGAAGACAAGGTGCTGCGCCTGGCCATTCCGAACATGACCGAAGAAACCTTTGCTCGCGCCGAGCGTATCTGCCAGGAGTTCATCGGCGAAGATGACGTGGGGCGCTGGGCCGAACTCAACTGGGAACTGCACGCTTGTCTCTACGAACCGGCGCAACGACCGTTTCTGGTCAGCCTGATCCGCTCGGTCAACGACAAGCTGGAGCGCTACCTGCGCATGCAGATGAGCCTGTCGGCCGGCAAGGAACGCGCCGATCATGAACACCGGGAAATCCTTGCGGCGTGCCGCGCCGGTGACGTGGACCTGGCGGTGAAGTTGCTCGACGAGCACATTGCCGGCGTCTGCAAGACCCTGTTCGAACACCTGCCTCACAGCCACTGACCGCTCGCCGCACTGTGCCAATTTCGTCATCGACACTGGATAAAACCATCAAGCCGGCAAACCCTCGCACAGGCCACTCTTTCGTTCACTCATCTGAACGGACGTGGCCATCCCATGAAACGCATCACCGTGATCGACTCCCACACCGGCGGCGAACCGACCCGCCTGGTGACCGCCGGCTTTCCCGATTTGGGCACCGGCAGCATGGCCGACCGTCGACAGCGGCTGGCCGAACAGCATGATCAATGGCGCGCTGCCTGCGTGCTGGAACCACGGGGCAGTGACGTGCTGGTCGGCGCCCTGCTCTGTGAGCCGGTGGACCCGAACGCCTGTGCCGGCGTGATTTTCTTCAACAACAGCGGTTACCTCGGCATGTGTGGCCACGGCACCATCGGCCTGGTGGCTTCATTGGCGCATCTGGGCAAGATCGGCCCTGGGGTGCACAGCATCGAAACCCCGGTGGGCACGGTGCAGGCGACGCTGCACGAAGACCACTCGGTCAGCGTGCGCAATGTGCCGGCGTACCGTTACCGCAAAGCGCTGTCGCTGCAGGTGCCGGGTATCGGTCAAGTGACCGGCGATGTTGCCTGGGGTGGAAACTGGTTTTTCCTGATTGCCGAGCATGGCCTGCGCGTTGCGGGCGATAACCTCGATACGCTGACCGCCTACACCTTCGCCGTGCAGCAAGCACTGGAGGCTCAGGGGATCCGCGGCGAAGACGGCGGTTTGATCGACCATGTTGAGCTGTTCGCCGATGACGAGCAGGCCGACAGCCGCAACTTCGTCCTCTGCCCCGGCAAGGCCTACGACCGCTCTCCGTGTGGCACCGGTACCAGTGCCAAACTGGCGTGCCTGGCGGCCGACGACAAATTGCAGCCGGGACAGATCTGGCGTCAGGCCAGTGTCATCGGCAGCGAGTTCGAGGGTTCCTACGAACTTCAGGGCGAGCGCATTGTGCCGACCATTCGCGGCCGCGCCTTTATCAGCGCCGAAGCCAGCCTGATCATCGAACAGGACGACCCGTTCGCCTGGGGCATTCGTCCGTGAACGAGGGCCTGGTGGCCGATGTGATCGTGATCGGCGCCGGCATCATCGGCGCTGCCTGTGCCCAGGCGCTGGCGAGTCGCGGCTTGCGCGTGCTGGTGCTGGATGCAGGCCTGCCCGGCGCTACGGCGGCGGGCATGGGCCACTTGCTGGTCCTCGACGACAACCCGGCCGAACTGGCCCTCAGTCAATATTCCCTGCAACGCTGGCGCGAACTGGCGCCGGCCCTGCCCGACGGCTGCGCCTACCGTTGCAATGGCACCCTCTGGCTGGCCGCCAATGCTGAAGAAATGGCCGTCGCCCACAGCAAATACCTGAACTTGCAGGCCCAAGGCGTGGCTTGCGAATTGATCTCCAGCAGTGCCTTGCACCAACGCGAACCGGAACTGCGCGAGGGCCTGGAAGGCGGACTGCTGATCAATGGTGACGGCATTCTTTATGCGCCGGCGACGGCCAACTGGATGCTCGACACACCGAACATCAGCCAACGCCGGGCGCGGGTCAGCGAAGTGGACGGCAACCGCGTGCGACTCGACGACGGCCACTGGCTGAGCGCCGAAGCGGTGATTCTGGCCAACGGTGTCCAGGCCAACGAGCTGTGCCCGGAGTTGCCGATCGAACCGAAGAAAGGCCACTTGCTGATCACCGACCGCTACCCCGGAAAAGTCACCCACACCCTGGTGGAACTCGGTTACGTCACCAGCGCCCACAACGCCACTGGCCCATCGACGGCGTGCAATATTCAGCCCCGGCCGACCGGGCAACTGTTCATCGGCGCCTCGCGACAATTTGGCACCACCGACCCGCAAGTCGAGGGCTGGATGCTGGCGAAAATGCTCCGGCGTGCCACCGATTACATGCCGGGTCTGGCTCAGCTCAACAGCATCCGCGCCTGGACCGGTTTTCGCGCTGCCAGCCCCGACGGCTTGCCGCTGGTGGGTCAGCATCCACAACGCAAAGGTTTATGGCTGGCGGTCGGCCACGAGGGCCTCGGCGTGACGACCGCCCCCGGCACCGCCGACCTGCTGGTCGCGCAGCTGTTCGACGAAACGCCGCCACTGGCCGCGCAACCGTATCTGCCGCAACGATTTCTCGGAGAGCCCGTTTATGCCTGAATTGATGCTGGACGGACGTGCCCTGCGGGTTGCCGAAGGCACCAGTGTCGCCGCAGCACTGGCGCTGAGCGGCGATGGCTGCACGCGCACATCGGTCAGTGGCCAACGCCGCGCCCCGCTGTGCGGCATGGGCATTTGCCAGGAATGCCGGGTGACCATCGACGGTCACCGGCGCCTGGCCTGCCAGACGCTGTGCCGTGACGGCATGCACGTGGAGACTCAAGCATGAGCGAATACGCCGACCTGCTGATCATCGGTGCCGGTCCCGCCGGCATGGCCGCCGCGCTCGCCGCAGCGCCGAGCGGTGCGCGCATCGTCCTGCTCGATGACAACCCGCTACCGGGCGGGCAAATCTGGCGTGACGGGCCTCAGGCCAACCTGCCGAACCCGGCGCGTCAGATGCGCGAGCGACTGGAGGCGTGCAGCAACATCCGCCGCCACTCGGGCACGCGGGTGATCGCCTGCGCCGGGCCGAAACAACTGCTGGTCGAAGACGCCGATCGAGGCTGGTTGATCGGTTACGACAAACTGATTCTGTGTACCGGCGCCCGCGAGTTGCTTCTGCCCTTCCCCGGCTGGACACTGCCCGGCGTGACTGGCGCAGGTGGCCTCCAGGCACTGATCAAGGGCGGCCTGCCGGTGCACGACGAACGCATTGTGATTGCCGGCAGCGGACCGTTATTGCTGGCCAGCGCCGCCACCGCAAAACACAACGGCGCCCGGGTGCTGCACATCGCCGAGCAAGCCCGCGGGGCCGCCGTCGCCGGTTTCGCCGCGCAACTGCCACGCTGGCCCAACAAGCTGATGCAGTCGGTCACCTTGTTCGACCGCCACTACCGTACCGGGACCCATGTACTGGCCGCCCTGGGCAATGAGCGGCTGGAAGGTGTGCGCTTGCAACAGCAAGGAAAAATCGTCGAACTGGCATGTGATCGCCTGGCCTGTGGCTTCGGTCTGATCCCCAATACCCAACTCGGTCAGGCCCTCGGCTGCGAACTTGAAGATCAGGCAATCGCCGTCGATGCCTGGCAGGCCACTCGCCACGCCGATCACTACGCGGCGGGTGAATGCACCGGTTTCGGTGGCAGTGAACTGGCGTTGGTCGAAGGCGCCATCGCCGGTCACGCTGCGGTCGGTGAACTGGATTCGGCCCGAGCATTGTGGCCTCGGCGTGCGCGTTGGCAGGGTTTCGCCAACGCCCTCAACAAAGCCTTCACTCTCGATCCGCAACTCAAGTCGCTGGCACAACCCGACACCTTGGTGTGCCGTTGTGAAGACGTGCCTTACGGCTTGCTTGCCGGGCACACTGACTGGCGTGAGGCCAAACTGGCCAGCCGCTGCGGCATGGGCGCCTGCCAGGGCCGGGTGTGTGGCGGCGCGTTGCAGCACCTGTTCGGCTGGCAACCTTCGGCACCACGCCCGCCATTCAGTCCGGCGCGGATCGAGACCTTGTTGTGCCTGGACGACACCCCGCAGGCCTGAATGCCGGCCCGGGGCTTTCGGGTCCGTCGCCGAGTCTTTATGATCCCGGGCATTGCCTCCAGACGCCCAGCGCCATGTATGCCTCGCTCACTACCTTCAAACCCTGCGACCTGCCCACCCTGCTGAGCAGTCTGCAGCCGATCGCGGCGTTGCTCGACACCCTGTCGGACGTGGTGTTTTTCATCAAGGACAGCGAGGCCCGCTACGCCTTCGTCAACCAGACCCTGGCCCGACGCTGCGGCTTCAAACACAGTGACGAGCTGCTCGGGCGCACCGCCGACAGGGTCTTTCCCGAGCGCTTCGGCCCGCTGTACACCGAGCAAGATCGTCGCGTGCTGTCCACCGGCCGCGAACTGGCCGACCAACTCGAACTGCACCTGTATTACGGTAACCAGCCGGTCTGGTGCCTGACCCACAAAATCGCGCTGCGCGACCTGCAAGGTCAGATCGTCGGTCTGGCCGGCATCTCCCGCGACCTGCAAACGCCACAGTCCAGCCATCCGGCGTTCCAGAAACTCGCGGCGGTGGACGCGCATATCCGCAGCCATTTCGCCCGCCCTATCAGCCTTGCCGAACTGACCGCGATCGCCGGGTTTTCCGTGGCGCAACTGGAGCGCCATTGCAAACGGGTGTTCCAGCTCACCCCACGGCAGATGATTCACAAGGCGCGCCTGGAAGAAGGCTCCCGACTGTTACTGCACACCGACCTGCCCATCACCGAGATCGCTCTGCGCTGCGGTTACACCGACCACAGCGCCTTCAGCCGGCAGTTCCGCGCCTTGACCAGTCTGGCGCCAAGTCAGTATCGAGAAAGCCGTCGCTGAACCCGGGCGAGTGTTCCTTTAAGGGGCGCCCGGAGTCCCCACTGCTCCCTTCTGTAACACCGCCTGATACGGCCCGCCGAGGCGTTCTTCTCCTACGCCCTGTTCCCACAATCTTGTAAGACCTTTAGCTCAAGGCTTGGCGATTAATTCTCGCCCCTGTTCGGAAACAGGCACGCTCATTGCTAATCACATATCGTATACGAAATTCACAATACGATATCCAACAGCACTTTCCGACAACGAGGCCTCTATGAAAAACCCCGCATTTGCCGTAGCCCTCAGCGCTGTTCTCAGTACTTCCTTTATCGCCACCGCCCAGGCCGACAAACTCGACGACATTATTGGTTCGGGCAAGCTGCGCTGCGCCGTGACCCTGGACTTCCCGCCCATGGGTTTTCGCGATGAAGGTAACAACCCGGCCGGTTTCGACGTGGACTATTGCCGCGACCTGGCGAAGATCCTCGGGGTCGACGCCGAAGTGGTTGAAACGCCCTTCCCCGATCGAATTCCGGCGCTGGTCTCCGGGCGTGCAGACGTGATCGTAGCGTCCACATCCGACACCCTGGAGCGGGCCAAGACTGTCGGCCTCACCGTGCCGTACTTCGCCTTCCAGATGGTGGTGCTGACCCGCGACAACACTGGCATCAACAGCTTCGCCGATATCAAGGGCAAAGCCCTGGGCAACACCAGCGGCACCTATGAAGCCATCGCCCTGGAAAAAGACGTGAAGAACTGGGGCACCGGCACCTTCCGCGCCTATCAATCGCAGAACGACACGCTGCTGGCGGTCGCCCAGGGCCACATCGACGCCACTGTGGTCACCAACACCGTGGCCGCTGCGACGATCAAGTCGGGTAAATACAAGAACCTGAAAATCGCCGGTAACGCGCCGTACACCATCGACTACGTGTCCCTGGGCGCCAAGCGCAACGAGTATGGCCTGCTCAACTACCTCAACCTGTTCGTCAATCAGCAGGTGCGCAGCGGCCGCTACAACGAGCTGTTCACCAAATGGGTCGGCACCGAGATTTCACCCACCGACCTGACCGTACCCAAGGTCTATTACTGAGGTGTCCGGCATGCCTAGGCCAACCTCTCTGACCGGTCGCAGCCTGGTCGCCGGCGCCGCACAAGGCGCCTTGCTGTTCGCCGATGTCGGGCTGAGTTTCTGGGGCGGGGTCGATCCGTACAGCGGCGAGGTCATCGACCGTCACCACCCACTGAGCGGCGAACATCTGGCCGGCCGGGTGCTGGCGATTCCCAGTGGCCGCGGCTCGTGCACCGGCAGCAGTGTGCTGATGGAACTGATCAGCAACGGTCATGCGCCGGCCGCACTGGTGCTGGCCGAACCCGATGAGATCCTGACCCTGGGTGTGCTCGTGGCACAGACCATTTTCGAGCGTTCCCTGCCGGTGCTGTGCATCGGCGGGGAGGCCTTCACCGCCTTGCGCGGCAAGGCCTTTGCTCGGGTCGAAGCCTCAACGGTGACCGTGTTCGAACAGCTGCCGGGCGATGCCTGGCAGGCACTCGACGGTCCGTTGCAGACAGCAGAAAAAAACACCGCTATCGAACTCACCGAACACGATCAGGCACTGCTCGACGGCGAGCATGGCAAGGCTGCCCAAGTGGCCATGCAGATCGTCCTGCGCATGGCTGAACTGCAAGGTGCGCGCAGTCTGGTGGACGTCACCCAGGCACACATCGACGGCTGCATTTATACCGGACCTGCGAGCCTGCGCTTCGCCGAACAACTGGTGCAGTGGGGAGCAAAAGTACGGGTGCCGACCACCCTCAATTCGATTTCTGTCGACCAGCGCCGTTGGCGCGAGTTGGGTATTGATCCGGCACTCGGCGTACCAGCCAGTGCCTTGGGCGATGCGTACATGGCGATGGGCGCGCAGCTAAGTTTCACCTGCGCGCCCTACCTGCTCGACAGCGCGCCGAAGGCCGGTGAGCAAATCGTCTGGGCCGAATCCAACGCCGTGGTGTATGCCAACAGCGTGCTCGGCGCACGTACCCTGAAATACCCGGACTACCTGGATATCTGCATCGCTCTGACCGGCCGCGCGCCGTTGATTGGCTGCCATCTGGACGCGCAACGTAAAGCGAGACTGCAAATCGAATTACCGGTTTTGCGCGAACTGGACGACGCCTTCTACCCGCTGCTCGGTTACCACATCGGTGCCCTGGCCGGCAGCCGGATTCCGCTGGTGCTGGGACTGGAACAGAGCAAGCCGAGCCTGGACGATTTGAAAGCCTTCGGTGCGGCTTTCGCTACCACCTCCGCCGCGCCGCTGTTCCATATCGCCGGGGTGACCCCGGAAGCACTCGACCCGACGCAGGTGCTGGAGGCGGAAGCCGATGTGCCGGTGGAAAAAATCCGCCTGAAGGATTTGCTGCTCAGCTGGCGCGAGCTCAACAGTGCCCGCGACAGTCGGGTGGATGTGGTCTCGCTGGGCAACCCGCATTTCTCCCTCAGCGAATTCGCGCATCTGGCGCGGCTGTGCCGGGGTCGGCACAAACACCCCGAAGTCGTGCTTGCCATCACCTGCGGTCGCGCGGTGCAGGAACAGGCCCGCGAGGCCGGGCATATCGCGGTGATCGAAGCCTTCGGCGCGACCCTGGTCACCGACACCTGCTGGTGCATGCTCGGCGAGCCGGTGATCCCGCTGACGGCCAAAACCTTGATGACCAACTCGGGCAAGTACGCCCATTACGCACCCGGCCTGGTAGGCCGCAAGGTGCACTTCGCCAACCTCGCCGAATGCGTCGACGCCGCCTGCAGCGCCACGGCCAGTGGTCGTTTGCCGGCCTGGCTGCAATCGGCCGCCTCCCTGGAGAGCCCCGCGCATGTTTGATTACACCTTCCAATGGCGCGCGACCCTGCGCGCCCTGCCGGACATGCTGGCCGGCGCCTGGGTCACCTTCGAGACCGCCGCGCTGTCGATGATCTTCGGCGTGCTGATTGCCCTGGCCCTGACGGTGATGCGCGAAACCAAACAGCCGTTGTTGCGCGGCATCGGCAACGGCTGGGTATCGATCGCCCGCAACACCCCGTCGCTGTTCCAGATCTACGTCCTGTACTTCGGCCTCGGCTCGCTGGATTTGCATGTCAGCTCATGGTTCGCGCTGCTGGCCGGGATCACCTTCAACAACGCCGGCTACCTGGCGGAAAACTTTCGCGGTGGCCTCAAGGCTGTGCCCGGCACGCAAGTTCGCGCCGCGCGCTCGCTTGGCATGAGTGCCTTCCAGGCCTACCGGATGATTATCGTCCCGCAGCTGCTGCGGATCGTGTTCTACCCGTTGAGTAACCAGATGGTCTGGGCGGTGTTGATGACGTCGCTGGGGGTGATCGTCGGGCTGAACAATGACCTCACCGGCGTGACCCAGGATTACAACGTCAAGACGTTCCGCACTTTCGAATATTTCGCCATCGCCGCGGCACTGTATTACCTGATTGCCAAGGCGATCGTCGCCGTCGCCCGGCTGATGGCCTGGCGGCTGTTCCGTTACTGAGGAGGAGACCATGTTGACCACCAGTTTTTCCTGGAATGACCTGTTGTTCTTGCTTGATGGCGCCTGGGTCACTCTGAAACTCACGTTCTGGTCGATCATCCTCGGCTCCTTCGCCGGGCTGTTGTTTGGCTTGCTGCGGGCGCTGTTGCCGCGCGCCAGTCTGCCGCTGGCGTGGGTGCTGGACGTGTTTCGCAGCGTGCCGTTGCTGATCCAGTTTGTGTTGTTCAACTCGCTGAAAAGCATCGTCGGTTTGAACATCAGCGCCTTCAGCGTTGGTTGCATTGTGCTCGGGGTCTACGCCGCCGCGTACTTCACCGAGATCGTGCGCAGCGGCGTGCTTTCGGTGCCGTTCACTGTGCGCCGGGCCAGTCGGTCCCTGGGGTTGAGTTTCCTGCAGGACCTGCGCTGGATCGTCCTGCCGATGGCCACGCGGGTGGCCTTTCCCGGCTGGCTGAACCTGGTGCTCAGCGTGATGAAAGACACCGCGCTGGTGATGTGGATCGGCATCGTCGAACTGCTGCGCGCATCGCAAACCATCGTGACCCGCATTCAGGAACCGCTGCTGGTGCTGTGCATCGCGGGCCTCATCTACTACGTCATGAGCCTGGTGGTCGCTCGCCTCGGCGCTCGTCTGGAAAGAAGGTGGCAAGAAAATGATTGAGATCGACAACGTACACAAATCCTTCGGCAACCTCGAAGTGGTCAAGGGCGTCAACCTGACGGTGAACAAGGGCGAGGTGGTGTCGATCATCGGCGGCTCCGGCTCGGGCAAATCGACCCTGCTGATGTGCATCAACGGCCTGGAGCCGATCCAGAAAGGCAACATCCGCGTCGACGGTGTCGAGGTCCATCACAGCGCCACCGACCTCAACCGTCTGCGGCAGAAAATCGGCATCGTCTTCCAGCAATGGAACGCGTTCCCGCACCTGACCGTGCTGGAAAACGTGATGCTGGCGCCACGCAAAGTGCTGGGCAAGAGCAAGGCCGAAGCCGAGGAACTGGCGGTCAAGCAACTGACCCACGTCGGCCTGGGCGACAAGCTCAAGGCCTTTCCCGGCAAGCTCTCCGGCGGCCAGCAACAGCGCATGGCGATCGCCCGCGCCCTGGCCATGTCGCCGGACTACATGCTGTTTGACGAAGCCACTTCGGCCCTCGATCCGCAATTGGTAGGCGAGGTGCTGGACACCATGCGCATGCTCGCCGAAGACGGCATGACCATGGTTTTGGTGACCCACGAAATCCGCTTCGCCCGCGATGTGTCCGACCGCGTGGCGTTCTTTCGCAATGGTTTGGTGCATGAGATCGGCTCGCCTGATCAGGTCATCGGCAACCCGGTGCATGCGGAAACTGCGGCCTTCCTGAAATCAGTGAAATAACTAATGGCCCCATCGCGGGCAAGCCCGCTCCCACAGGTATCTGTGTCGGCCACCAACTTTGTGTACACCATCAAACCCTGTGGGAGCGGGCTTGCCCGCGATGAGGCCTCAACAGGCAATAGAAGGAGCAGACAATGCGCTCATCGAAAGTCATCCATGTAGTCAGCTGCCACGCCGAAGGCGAAGTCGGCGACGTGATCGTCGGCGGCGTTGCACCACCGCCCGGAGCCACTGTGTGGGAACAGTCGCGCTGGATTGCCAAGGATCAGACCTTGCGCAACTTCGTCCTCAACGAACCTCGCGGTGGGGTGTTCCGCCACGTCAACCTGCTGGTGCCGGCCAAGGACCCTCGGGCGCAGATGGCCTGGATCATCATGGAACCGGCTGACACCCCACCGATGTCCGGCTCCAACTCGCTGTGCGTGGCCACCGTGTTGCTCGACAGCGGCATCCTGCCGATGACCGAACCGCAAACCCGGCTGGTACTCGAAGCGCCGGGCGGGCTGATCGAAGCGGTGGCCGACTGCCGTGACGGCAAGGTCGAACGGGTGGAAATCAAGAACGTGCCCTCCTTCGCTGACCGCCTCGACGCCTGGATCGAAGTCGAAGGCGTCGGCTCATTGCAGGTCGACACCGCGTACGGCGGCGACAGTTTTGTGATCGCAGATGCTAAGCGCCTGGGCTTTTCCATTCGTCCTGATGAAGCGGCGGATCTGGTCGAGGTCGGGCTGAAAATCACCCGCGCGGCCAACGAACAACTGGGCTTCGTCCATCCGCTGAACCCTGAGTGGTCGCACATTTCCTTCTGCCAGATCGCGGCTCCCCTCGTCTATGAAAATGGCATCGCCACCGGCGCCAACGCGGTGGTGATTCAACCCGGCAAGATCGACCGTTCGCCGACCGGCACCGGCTGCTCGGCGCGCATGGCGGTGCTGCAGGCCAAGGGCTTGATGCAGGTCGGCGAACGTTTTATCGGCCGTTCGATCATCGGTTCCGAGTTCCACTGCCGCATCGATTCGCTGACCGAAGTGGCGGGACGCCCGGCGATTTACCCGTGCATTTCCGGCCGGGCCTGGATCACCGGTACCCACCAATTGCTGCTCGATCCGAGCGATCCGTGGCCACAAGGCTATCGACTGTCTGACACCTGGCCTGGGGCCTGAGCACAACCTTACAAACCCTCACCAAAAAACTCTGACAAACGGCTAGTAAAAACCCCCTCGTAACTGAAAAAAGCACTGGCCGAGTCTTTTCATTTGCAATATCGTATACGAAATACAATTAACGAACCGGAGGCAACAATGAGCAAGCGCATTAACTGGAGTGGCGTCTTCCCCGCGGTGACCACTCAATTCAACGACGACTTCTCCATCAACCTGGAAAAAACCCACCAGGTGATTTCCAACGTGATCCGTGACGGCGTGTCGGGCCTGGTGGTGTGCGGTTCGGTGGGGGAAAACACCTCGCTGACCGCCGAAGAAAAAATCGCTGTGACTGAAGTCGCGGTCGACGCTTCCCGCGGTCGCGTGCCGGTGATTTGCGGCGTGGCTGAATTCACCAGTATCGCAGCGGCTAAAGTCGCTAACGCCGTGCGCCGGGTCGGTGTCGACGGGGTCATGCTGATGCCGGCGCTGGTCTACGGTTCCAAGCCGTTCGAGACCGCCGAGCACTACCGCTACGTGGCGAAAAACGCCGACGTCCCGCTGATGGTTTACAACAACCCGCCGATCTACAAAAACGACGTTACCCCGGACATCCTGATTTCCCTGGCCGACTGCGACAACGTGGTGTGCTTCAAGGATTCCTCCGGCGACACCCGTCGGTTCATCGACGTGCGCAATGAAGTCGGTGACCGTTTCGTGCTGTTCGCCGGCCTTGATGACGTGGTGCTGGAAAGCATCGCCGTGGGCGCCGAAGGCTGGGTTTCGGGGATGTCCAACGTGTTCCCGAAAGAAGGCGAAACCATCTTCCGCCTGGCCAAGGCCGGTCGCTTCGCCGAAGCCATGCCGATCTACGAATGGCTGATGCCGATCCTGCACCTCGACGCCCGTGCCGACCTGGTGCAGTGCATCAAGCTGTGCGAAGCCATCGCCGGTCGCGGCAGCGCCCTGACCCGTCCGCCACGCCTGGCCCTGCCGGAAGCCGATCGGGTTTTCGTCGAGCAGATCATGGCCAAGGCCCTGGCCAATCGTCCGGAACTGCCGGACGTCGGTCTCTGAGTGATTGCCGGGCGGGTCCTTTGCGGACCCGGCCCGGCTGCCTGTCTTTGCGCCTCTACAGGAAACGTCAGCATGTCCAATCCTCACAGCTCCGCCCGCGCAACCACGCCCTCGGGACTCAAGCGTGTCGTGGCCGCCGCCATGGCCGGCACCGTCGCCGAATGGTATGAATTCTTCCTCTACGGCACCGCCTCGGCACTGGTTTTCGGCCAACTGTTCTTTCGCCAGACCGACAGCCCGATCGATGGCATCCTCGCCGCCTTCGCCCTGTATGCCGTCGGCTTCCTCGCCCGCCCATTGGGCGGCTTGGTGTTCGGTCACTACGGTGACAAATTCGGCCGCAAACGCCTGCTGCAATTGAGCCTGGTGGTAGTCGGCATCACCACATTCCTGATGGGTTGCCTGCCCGGCTTCGACCAGATCGGCTACGCCGCGCCCGTGTTACTGGTGCTGCTGCGGCTGATCCAGGGTTTCGCCTTCGGTGGTGAATGGGGCGGTGCGATTCTGCTGGTGTCCGAACATTGTCCGGACAATCGTCGAGGCTTCTGGGCCAGTTGGCCGCAAGCCGGTGTGCCGGCCGGTAACCTGGTGGCGACCGTCGCGTTGCTGCTGTTGTCGTCGAACCTGTCGGAGGAACAATTCCTCGCGTGGGGCTGGCGTGTAGCGTTCTGGTTCTCGGCGGTGGTGGTGCTGATCGGCTACTGGATTCGCACCAGCGTCGATGACGCGCCGATCTTCAAGGAAGCCCAGGCCCGTCAGGCGCAAAACAAGCAACAACAGCTTGGCGTGGTCGAAGTGCTGCGCCATCACTGGCGGGCGGTGCTGGTCGGTATCGGTGCGCGGTTTGCCGAGAACATCCTCTACTACACCGTCGTAACCTTTTCGATTACCTACCTGAAGCTGGTGGTGCACAAGGACACTTCAGAGATTCTGTTTCTGATGTTCGGCGCGCACCTGCTGCATTTCTTCATGATCCCGCTGATGGGTTATCTGTCCGACCTGGTCGGGCGTAAACCGGTGTACCTGACGGGTGCAATCCTCACCGCGTTCTGGGGCTTCGTCGGCTTCCCGATGATGGACACCGGCAACAACTGGCTGATCATCGGGGCAATCACCCTGGGCCTGGCGATCGAGTCGATGACCTACGCGCCCTACTCGGCGCTGATGGCCGAAATGTTCCCGACCCACGTGCGCTACACCGCGTTGTCCCTGTGCTATCAGGTGGCACCGATCTTCGCCGGCTCGTTGGCGCCGTTGATTGCCCTCACGTTGCTCAACAAGTACCACAGCTCGACACCGATCGCCTGGTACCTGGTCTGTGCCGCGCTGATCTCCATTGTCGCCGTCGGTTTGACTCGGGAAACCCGTGGTAAGTCGCTGCACCTGGTGGATAGCGAATCCGCTGCGCGCATCGCCGCCTTGGGCACCGCCGAACCCGCCACTGCACGTCGGGGTGATTCTCTGGCTTGACCTCAATACACAACCTGTAGCAGCTGCCGCAGGCTGCGTTCGAGCGCGTAGCGGTCGTCAAGACTGGCGACACGGTGTGACTGAGACACCGCGTTGCATGGTTTTACGACGGCTTCGTCCGTACGCGGCCCGCACCGAACGCAGCCTTCGGCAGCTGCTACAGGTCATGCGCTGCACCTGGCAACGTATTTAGCTTCACATTCCGACAGGAGTTATTCATGCCCCACATCATCGGCCACAACTACATCGGCGGTGCGCGCAGTGCCGCTGGCAACATCAGCGTGCAAAGCCATGACGCCAGCACCGGTGAAGCGCTGCCCTACTCATTCACGCAAGCCACCATTGAGGAAGTCGACGCCGCTGCCCAGGCCGCGGCTGCCGCCTACCCGGCCTTCCGCAACTTGCCGGCGAGCCGGCGCGCGGAATTTCTCGAGGCCATTGCCGCGCAACTGGATGCACTGGACGATGAGTTCGTTGCCGTGGTAACCCGCGAGACGGCACTGCCGACCGGGCGTATTCAGGGTGAGCGCGGTCGCACCAGCGGTCAGATGCGCCTGTTCGCTCAAGTCCTGCGCCGTGGTGATTTCTATGGCGCTCGCATCGACCGCGCCTTGCCCGAACGTCAGCCGCTGCCACGGGTGGACCTGCGCCAGTACCGGATCGGCGTCGGCCCGGTCGTGGTGTTTGGTGCGAGCAATTTTCCGCTGGCGTTCTCCACCGCCGGTGGCGACACCGCTGCCGCCCTGGCCGCCGGTTGCCCGGTGGTGTTCAAGGCTCACAGCGGGCATATGGCGACTGCCGAGCTCGTGGCCGATGCAATCATCCGCGCCGCCGAGCAAACCGGCATGCCCAAGGGTGTGTTCAACATGATCTACGGCGCGGGTGTCGGCGAAGCGTTGGTCAAGCATCCGGCGATCCAGGCGGTCGGCTTCACCGGTTCGCTCAAGGGCGGTCGCGCCCTCTGCGACATGGCCGCCGCACGGCCTCAGCCGATTCCGGTGTTCGCCGAAATGAGCAGCATCAATCCAGTGCTGGTACTGCCCGAAGCGCTGCAACTGAGGGGCGAGAAAATCGCCAGCGAACTTGCCGCGTCCGTGGTGCTCGGCTGCGGCCAGTTCTGCACCAACCCCGGATTGGTGATTGGCATGCGCTCCCCTGAATTCAGCGCATTTATTGAATCGCTCAGCACGGTAATGGCCGACCAGCCGGGGCAAACCATGCTCAACGCCGGCACGTTAACCAGCTACGCCAAGGGCGTGCAGGCGCTGCACGCGCATCCGCACATCAGCCACCTGGCCGGTCGTGAACAACAGGGCAAACAGGCCCAGACGCAACTGTTCAAGGCCGACGTCAGCCTGCTGCTCAATGGCGATCATCTGTTGCAGGAAGAAGTGTTCGGCCCCACCACGGTGCTGGTGGAAGTGGCCGACAAGGCCGAACTGCAACGGGCATTGCACAGCTTGCACGGTCAACTCACCGCCACGCTGATTGCCGAAGCCGGTGACCTGCAAACCCATGACGAACTGCTGCCGCTACTTGAACAGAAAGTCGGCCGGGTACTGTTCAACGGTTACCCGACCGGTGTCGAAGTCTGCGATGCGATGGTGCATGGCGGGCCCTACCCGGCCACCTCCGATGCCCGTGGCACCTCGGTCGGTAGCCTGGCCATCGAGCGTTTCCTGCGTCCGGTGTGCTACCAGAATTGCCCGGATGCGCTCTTGCCCGATGCCTTGAAAAACGCCAATCCGCTGGGCATCGCCCGTCTGGTCGATGGCAGCAGCCACCGCGACCCGCTGTAAAACCAAGCGGGCGCCACTGGCGCCCGTCTCCCTTCAATCCAGCAGTGCCTTCAAGTCGTTGTACAAGGCTTCGGGAATCTGCACGCCCTCCACCAAACTGCGTGCTCGCGCCTCGTAACGCCGTTGCGACGGCAAGCGTGCGCCCTGCCCTTGTATGCTCTGGAACATGACTTCGGCACGGGCCAGGTGCTGCTCGGTGGCCTCACCGAGAAAGCGTCGCGGATCGAGGGCGATGATCAGCTCGCCGTGATACGGCGACGACTTGCTGCCCGCGTCGTACGCCAGCGATTCGGCACTGGTCAGGTCACCAATCAACGGCCCGGCGATCAACTCCACCATGGCAGCCAGCGCCGAGCCCTTGTGCCCGCCGAACGTCAGCATCGCGCCGGTATCGAGCACCACGTTCGCATCGGTACTCGGCTGCCCGTCAGCATCGACGCCCCAACCTTCGGGAATCGCTTTGCCGGCACGTCGATGCAACTCGATTTCGCCACGGGCAATCGCGCTGGTGGCGAAGTCGAACACAAACGGATCGTTGCCCGAGCGCGGCCAACCAAACGCAATGGGATTGGTGCCGAACACCGGTTGACTGCCTCCCGCCGGCGCGACCCAGGCATGGCTGGGATTACATGCCAGCGCCACCAGGCCGGCAGCGGTCAGTTGCTCGATCTCGACCCACAGGGCGGAAAAATGCACACAGCGATTGATCGCCAGAGCCGCAATCCCGCTTGCCCGGGTTTTCTCCTCCAGTAATGGCAGACCCGCCTGAAACGCCAACTGGGAAAAACCACCCGCCGCATCGACCCGCACGATCGAAGGTGCCTGGTCGATCACCCGTGGCTCGGCATCGGCCACCACCTTGTCGGCCCTGAGCGAGTTCACGCACCCCAATACCCGGTACAAACCGTGGGAGGCGCAGCCATCGCGCTCGCCGGCAATCACCGTGGCGGCCACCGCCTGAGCGTGGGCAAGGTTGAAACCGTTGTGCAGCAAGATCGATTCGGCCAGCTCGCGAGCTTCGGCCAGGGACAGTCGTTTCATCATCAACTCCTTGGACAGACCGCCCAGACTGGCCCATTCCAGACGCCACGGCTTGATCGCTTTAGGCCCGGTCGACGACGAATTCGGCATACCCCGGCAACCCGACCATTCGTCGGCTGGGCCGCGCACCACCCCTTGACACCGATTGAGCTCTGCGCGAGTATTATTTCAATCGCATACGATACAAACGTATACGACAGACAAGCACCACCTATTGAAACGTTGAGGATTCATTCCATGAGCAAGATCGAAAAAGTACTGTTTACCGGCAAAACCCACACCACGTTCAGCGATGCGACCCGTGCCCACGGCAACCTCGACATCGAGCTGTCGTCGCCAGGTAACGCAAAACCGGCCCACGTGTTCGCAGCCACCCAAGCGCACCCGACCGCCGAGCAACTGTTCGCCGGTGCATGGTCGGCCTGCTACATCTCCGCCATCGAACACATAGCCAAGGCGAAAAAAGTGGTGCTGCCGGCCGATGTGTCCGTCGACATCGAGGTCGATCTGGGCCAGACCGGTCAGGCTTACTTCCTTCAGGCTCGATTCTTTGTCCGCTTGCCGGGCGTGGCACACGACGTCGCAACCGCACTGGCGCACGCCGCACACGAACTCTGCCCGTACTCGAAAGCGACGCTGGGCAACATCGACGTGGCAGTGAATGTCCTGACGGCGTGAAGATCGCTTTAATCCATTAAATATGTCGCATGCGATATAAGCGCATACGAAAACAGTAAGAACTTAGGAAATCATCATGAGCAAGATCGAAAAAGTACTGGCCACCGGCAAAACCCACACCACCGTCAGCGACGCTGGCAACACCTCGCGCGGCCATGACGGCAGTCTCGACATCACCCTGTCGACGCCTGGCAACGCCAAGCCAGCCCACGTGTTCGCAGCCACCCAGCCGCACCCAACTGCCGAGCAACTGTTCGCCGGCGCATGGTCGGCCTGCTACACCGCCGCCGTCGGGCTGGTGGCCGGTGAGATGAACGTGGTACTGCCGTCTGACCTGTCCGTCGACATCGAAGTCGATCTGGGTCAAACCGGTACGGCCTACTTCCTTCAGGCTCGATTGACCCTGCGCGTGCCGGGTTTGTCCCACGACATCGCGACGACACTGGCGCACACCGCCGATCAAATCTGCCCGTACTCGAAAGCGACGCGGGGTAACATTGACGTGGCCCTGAACGTCCTCACGGCTTGACGCACCGCGCGGCGTTGCTATCGATCGGCAGGGTCGGTACGCCACTAATATCGCATGCGCTTTAAGCGCATACGAATAACAAACCCAACACAACGTTGAGGACTCAACCATGAGCAAGATCGAAAAAGTCCTGGCCACAGGCAAAACCCACACGACGTTCAGCGACGGTGACAACTCTTCCCGCGGCCTCTCCATCCAGCTCTCGTCACCTGGAAACCCTAGACTGGCACACGAGTTCGCAGCCATCGTGCCGCACCCAACGGCAGAGCAGTTTTTCGCCGGCGCATGGTCGGCCTGCTACACCGCTGCCGTCGAGCTGGCGGCGAAAAATATGAAGGTGACGCTGCCGCCCAATCTGGCCATTGATATTGAAGTCGATCTGGGCCAGACCGGTCCGGCCTACTTCCTCCAGGCCCGGCTGACTCTTCGCGTGCCAGGCTTGACGCAAGACGTCGCGACGGAGCTGGCGCACGCCGCAGACCAAATCTGCCCGTACTCGAAGGCAACGCGCGGCAATATCGACGTGGTCATCAACGCCCTGACAGCGTGATGCACCATACGACCGGTTCGACTTTCGCCGTCGAACCGGTCGCCACCGTCAGTTAGAGTCGTTCCGACACAATCGCATACGAGGTATATTTCGTTTTTTTGCGAGCCATCCGTCTTTGGCCAACGAGGATGTACATGAAACCCACCGACAACACCGCCCCCGATAACCTGAAGCTCTCCGAATTCCTGTGTTTTGCGGTCTATTCCACCAACCTGGCCTTCGGCAAGGCTTACAAGCCGATACTCGAGCAGCTTGGGCTGACCTATACGCAATACATCACCATCGTCGCGCTATGGGAGGAAGACGATCAGACCGTCGGCAGCCTGGGCGAGAAGCTGTTTCTGGAATCGAACACCTTGACCCCAATCCTGAAGAAGCTGGAAGCGATGGGCTTTTTGCAAAGGCAGCGCGATCCCGAGGACGAGCGCCAGGTGCGGATCAGCCTGACGAAGAACGGCCGACAGCTGCGCGAAAGCCAACCGGAAATGGGCCTCGCCGACGCGACGGGCCTGACGCTCGACGAGTTCACGACCATGCAGAAGGCGATCGTGAAGCTGCGCAACAATCTGATCAAGTCGACGAAAGCCGGGGAATGAGCCGGCACGCCGATCTGGACATTCTCAAGCGCGCGAACTAGCGCGCCACGTCATCCCGCACCACCCCGCGCTCCTCCAGCAAGCGCACAAACATGGTCAGACTTTGCGACACCGTCCCCCGGCGCCATACCAGCCAGGTGCGCAAATAGCGGAACGATTCCGATAACGGCCAGACGCTCACCGTAGTGCATCCGGGCATGCTGTTGAGCATGCTGCGGGGCATCAGCGCCAAGCCTGCACCGGCGCTGACGCACGCCAGCATGCCGTGATAGGACTCCATTTCGAAAATCTTGCCGGGCACCGCCGCGTCCTTGGCGAACCAGCTTTCGAAGTGGTGTCGGTAGGAACAATTGGAGCGGAAGGCATAGATGTTTTCGCCATTAACATCCCGCGCACGGTGGATGGGGGAATGGTTGAGCGGTGCGATCACCACCATCTCTTCCTCAAACGCCGGCACGCCTTCCAGTGCCGGGTGCAGCACCGGTCCATCGACAAACGCTGCCGCCAATCTGCCCGACAACACCCCGTCGATCATGGTCCCCGAAGGTCCGGTGGACAGATCCAGCTCGACCTTGGCGTGTTTCTGGTTATATGCGGCCAACAACTCAGGGATACGCACCGCGGCGGTGCTCTCCAGTGACCCCAGCGGAAACGATCCCTGCGGTTCTTCGCCCGCCACCGTCGCGCGAGCCTCCTGGACCAGGTCGAGGATGCGCCGGGCATAGTCGAGAAAACTCCAGCCGGCCGGCGATAGGCGCAGGCGGCTTTTCTCGCGGATAAACAGGTCCACGCCCAGATCCAGCTCCAGTTGCTTGATCCGCGTCGTCAGGTTCGACGGCACCCGGTGGATGTGCTGAGCCGCCGCGCTGATGCTGCCGTGTTCGGCGACGGCTTTGAAAATTTCCAGCTGAACCAGATCCAAGGCATTCTCCAAACGTGAACGATATGCTCAGTATTATTCAGTTTCCAGAAAACAAACGCCACCGTAACCTGAGCGCATCCCCACCTAGCAGGACGGTGCCATGACTCAAGTTTCCAGCCTCACCTATGCCATTTCGATCAACCCCGCCAACGGCGAGCAGATCGGCCACTACCCTTTCGAATCCGCATCGGCACTGGACGCCGCCCTGTCCCGCGCTGCTGCCGGGTTTCGCGCCTGGCGCAGCAAACCGGTTGATCAACGTTCACAGTTGTTGATCACCCTGGCTCAGGCATTGCGCGACAACGCCGCTGCGATGGCGAACATGATCACCCTGGAAATGGGCAAGCCGATCACTCAGGCGCGCGGCGAAATCGAAAAGTGCGCGCAACTCTGCGAGTGGTACGCCGAACACGGCCCGGCGATGCTGAGCGCTGAACCGACGCTGGTTGAAGGTGGAAAAGCGCGCATTGAATATCGCCCGCTCGGCCCGATTCTCGCGGTGATGCCGTGGAACTTCCCGATCTGGCAGGTCCTGCGTGGCGCGGTTCCAGCATTGATCGCCGGTAACACCTACGTGCTCAAACATGCGCCCAACGTGATGGGAAGCGCTTATCTGTTGCGGGAAGCCTTCAAGCAAGCCGACTTCCCCGAAGGCGTCTTCGAGGTGATCAATGTCACGCCAGACGGTGTCTCCTCCGCGATCGCCGATCCACGCATTGCGGCAGTCACCCTCACCGGCAGCGTGCGAGCCGGCATCGCCATCGGCGCTCAAGCCGGTGCGGCGTTGAAGAAGTGCGTGCTGGAACTGGGCGGCTCCGATCCGTTCATTGTCCTTAACGATGCCGACCTCGACGAAGCGGTCAAAGCCGCGGTGATTGGCCGTTATCAGAACACCGGGCAAGTTTGCGCGGCGGCCAAACGCTTGATCGTCGAGCAAGGCATCGTCGAGGAATTCACGCGCAAGTTCGTCGAAGCCACGCAAAAACTGGTGGTCGGCGATCCACTGGCCGCCAACACTTACATCGGGCCGATGGCTCGCTTTGATCTGCGTGATGAACTGGATCAACAGGTGCGCGATACCCTGGAAGAAGGCGCGACGTTGCTGATGGGTGGCAAGAAGGCTGAAGGCCCTGGCAACTTTTACGAGCCTACTGTCTTCGGTGATGTCACCGACCAGATGACCTCGTTCAAACAGGAACTGTTTGGCCCGGTGGCCTCGATCATCACCGCGCGCGATGCGGCGCATGCGTTGGCACTGGCGAATGACAGTGAGTTCGGCCTCGCTGCAACCATTTACACACGCAACGTCGAGCTTGCCGAGCAGATGGCCGGTGAACTGGAAACCGGTGGTGTGTTCATCAATGGTTATTGCGCCTCCGACCCACGTGTCACCTTCGGCGGCGTGAAGAAAAGCGGGTTTGGCCGTGAACTCTCGCATTTCGGTGTGCGCGAGTTCTGCAATGCCCAGACGGTGTGGCTGGATCGGCACTGATCGCATAACGATGCCCGGGAGCTTTTGGCTCCCGGGCTCAAGCGCTATTCGTTCAGGTAATACAGCTTGTTCACAATCATCCAGCGGTAATTGATGTTCAGTAGCGAGAGATAATCGGTAAATCGCATGCCGAGATAATCATCAGTGACTTTTACCGCGGCGGCATCGCCCGTGACATCGATGCTGAGCACTTCCCAAAACGGTTTGACCTCTTTGGCTGCCGGCCCCTCGGCCTTGATCGCGCTGATAAATTCCTCCAGGGATGCCCATTCAAGCTTTCCTTCGTAATGACCAATGATGCGGCAAGAAGGATGGAAGGCCTGTCGCAGCAAGGCTTCATCAGCGAACACCATGCCTTCTACATAATTGCGGACCACCACGTTGATGTGTTCTTTAGCCAGCAGTTGAGTCGTCATGTCATACCTCCAGCGTTCTCACCATCGCACCGCCGGATCAGGTTATTCGATCATCCATCCCACCCTGAAAGTCTAGCACCGCGCGCTTAACCGCCCCGGACGGCGACTATGATGATGGGGGTCACCTGCCTTTCGAGGAGCTGAGAGATGTCGCTGACTCTTTACTACCATCCGCTGTCGTCGTTCTGCCACAAAGTGCTCATCGCGCTCTATGAAAACGCTGTCGAATTCGAGAAGCGGATCATCGATCTTGCGAACGATGCAGACAGAGCAGAGCTGCAAGCGCTGTGGCCGCTCGGCAAGTTCCCGGTCATCCGCGACCACGCTCGCCAGCGCAACGTGGCGGAGACCACGATCATCATCGAATACCTGGACCGATTTTATGCCGGTGAACATCCACTCGTTCCCAACGATTGGGACACCGCACTGGAGGTCCGTCTGTGGGACCGTGTCTGCGACCACTATCTCCAGGCGCCGCTGCAACAGATCGTGTTTGATCGCCTGCGCGGCACTCACGGCGATTTGAGCAGAGAACGTTCCACACTGCAGACGACGTACGGCATGCTCGATCACCAGATGGCCTCCAGAATCTGGCTCGCCAGTGATGATTTCAACCTGGCCGATTGCGCCGCGGCCCCGGCCCTGTTTTATGCCAGTACGCTCGAGCCGTTTCCCAACGACTACGGTCACCTGAAAGCCTATTTCGACAGGCTCACGAGCAGACCGTCCGTCCAGCGGGTCATCGACGAAGCCAGGCCCTACTTCTCGATGTATCCGTTTGCCGAAGCCATCCCGGAGCGGTTTCGCTAGCGCGCCTAAGCGACAATATCGATCAACTGCTCGCGCTGCGCCCCCGTCAGCATTGGACCGAAACCTGCCCCGGCATTGTCCGCCATGTAACGCGGGTTGCCGGTGCCGGGGATGACGCAGGTCACCGCCGAATGCGTCAGCAGGAACTTGAGCGCCAGTTGCGCCCAGCTGGTGATCCCCACTTGCGCGGCCCACCCCGGTAGCGGCTTGCCCTTCAAGCGGGCGAGCAAATCACCACCGCCGAAAGGCCGATTGCAGATCACCGCCACGCCTCGTTCGCGACACAGCGGCAGGATGCGTTTTTCGACGCCGCGATCGTCCAGGGCATAGTTGATCTGCAAAAAGTCCAATGGCTCGGCCTTGAGCACCGCTTCCACTTCGTCATACGCCGACGCCGTGTAATGGGTGATGCCAATGTAACGAATGCGCCCTTCTTCCTTCCATTTGCGCAGCGTGGGCAAATGGGTTTTCCAGTCCAGCAGGTTGTGAATCTGCATCAGGTCGATCCGGTCGGTCTGCAGCAGTTTGAAGGACTGTTCCATCTGCGCGATGCCTTCTTCGCGGCCACGGGTCCACACCTTGGTGGCCAGAAACGCCGGCGAGCGCGGTTCATGAATCGACAACAGCTCACCGGTCGTCTGTTCGGCGCGACCGTACATCGGCGAACTGTCGATCACCTTCCCGCCCTTCTCGAACAACGCGCGCAGCACCGCAGGCAGCTGCTTGTAGGCGGGGCTTGAAGGCTCGACATCAAAACCGCGATACGTGCCCAGCCCAACGATCGGTAGTAGTTCGGCGCTGGATGGAATGGCCCGGGTCAGCATGTTCTTGCCTCCTGTTTCGGTCGACGGCGTGGATGCTGCGAAAGCCGGATCGAAGGTGAAAACCGCCGAAGCACCGGCAGCCAGCGTGAGTATTTTTCGACGCGTGTACCCATCAGTGTGGCTCATGGAATTGTCCTTCCACATTTTTGCTGTCAGCCACGGTCCACAGCACTTCTCGCGCCGGACGCACGAGGCTAGCCACATCAGCATAGCTACCGGCGACACAAGCACCGCAACCTCCAACAGCACCCGCACGCAGAAATGGAAAGCAAAGCCCAGCCTCAGTGCCCAATGCCAATCAGTTAAGCCGCAACACGATCCTTGTAGCAGCTGGCGAAGCCTGCGTTCGGCTGCGCAGCAGTCGTGAAATCAGACGATGCGGTGTTTCAGGAACACCGCAAACTTAGGTTTTACGACTGCTTCGCAGCCGAACGCAGGCTTCGCCAGCTGCTACAAGGATCGCGTTTTGGCTTAACTGAACGGCATTAGCCGCTCTTTCGGACGGCAGAACGTTGAGCCATTTGGCAGCGATGGGCATGGGTGCCCTCCCGGTGCGTGACGCTATCGGTCTACTACACTCTGACAGCGATCAAGCGATAGCCGTCTTCCGGCCAGAGCCGTCAATGCCGCCCACTAAAGTTAGCCGAATGCCACGAATCCTGGTGTCAATCGTCGTCATCATCGCCGTCGTGTATCTGGCGCTCTGCGCTGCGCTGTTTGTGTTCCAGCGCGCCCTCATCTACTTCCCGCAACCGCGCGCTGTCGGCACCTCGGCAACGCTGCTCACGTTGTCCGTCGACGACGCTCAGGTGCTGGTGTCCTTCAGGCCGCACGAGGGGGCCAAAGCGTTGATCTATTTCGGTGGAAATGCCGAGGACGTCTCCCGGAGCCTGCCTTCGTTTTCCGCAGCCTTTGCCGGTCACGCCGTCTACTTGCTGCACTACCGAGGCTACGGTGGCAGTTCCGGATCGCCCTCCGAGGAGATGATTTCGCGCGACGCCCTGACCTTGTTTGACCTGGTCTACGCCACCCATCCACACATTACGGTGGTCGGTCGCAGCCTCGGCTCGGGCGTCGCCGTGCGCCTCGCCAGCCAACGCCCGGCGGCGCGTCTGGTGCTGATCACGCCCTACAACAGTGTTGAAGAACTCGCCGCCCGGCAGTTCCCCATCTTCCCGGTGAAGTGGTTGCTCAAGGACACCTTTGAATCCTGGAAGTACGCCGCCCACATCACGGTGCCGACGCTGTTGATCGCGGCTGAGCACGACGAAGTGATACCGCGTTCCAGCACCGAGCGGCTCTTCACGCATTTCGCCAAGGGGGTGGCGTCGCTGAAGGTCATACCGGGTACGGGGCACAACTCGATATCCGAGAGTCCCGAGTACCTCAAGGTGTTGGGCGATGGTTTGTGAGTGGCGGTGCCCACCGCGCCTAGAAGACACATGCTTCTGCGAAGTGCGCGCCTTGTGACTTAGCGCAGCGATCGAAACGCCGTGCGAAGTTCCTCGGTAAACAGCTGCGGCTGTTCCCAAGCCGCAAAGTGGCCGCCCTTGTCGGCCTGGTGGAAGTAGATCAGGTTGCTATAGGCGCGCCGTGCCCACGACTCCGGCGGGCAGTAGACATCCTCTGGAAACACCGTGACGGCCACCGGCAGCGAAATCTCGGTGGTCTTCTGTGCGGCCGAAGAAAGTGGGCTTCGCCCCATGTTCTCCCAGTAGAGCCTTGCTGCCGAAGCAGCGCTATTCGTCAGCCAGTAGAGTGTGATGTCGTCCAGCACTTCATCCTTCGTCGGCGATTGTTGGGGGTCGGCGCCGTATGTCCACCGGGCAAAACCAGGATGCACGAGCATCAGCGCCGCGAGGAAGGCCGGTGAATCCGTCGCGCCATAACCGATCATCTGCGGCCGCGCGGCCATCATCGCGCTGTACGCCAGGTTTCCCTGTTTGACGAGCGTGGCGACGGCGTCATAGGTCGCGCGTTCTTCCTCGGAAAATCCCGCTGGCGCCGGTCCGCCAACAGCGAGCGCCGCGCTCGCTTCCGCCGGTATCGTGGCTGGCAGGTTAAGGTGAATACCGCGCAACCCGGCCGGCGCCTGGCGCGCCATCGCGCTGGTAATGGGCGCGCCCCAGTCGCCACCCTGGGCCACGTAGTGCGTGTATTCGAGGCGCTGCATCAGCTGCGCCCAGACCCGGGCGATGTGGTCCGGATCCCAACCGATACCACTCGGCTTGCCAGAGAAGCCGTAACCAGGAATGGACGGAATCACCACATCGAACGCATCCGCCGCATTGCCCCCGTGCGCGGGCGGATCGGTGAGCGGACCGACGACCTTGATGAACTCGAACACCGAGCCTGGCCAACCGTGGGTCATGATCATTGGCAAAGCGTTCGGGTGGGGGGAGCGCACCCAGATAAAGTGGATATCGACCCCGTCGAGGGTGGTCACGTACTGCGGCAGGGCATTGAGCTGCGCCTCGGCCTTGCGCCAGTCGTAGCTCGTGCCCCAGTAGCGAACCAGCGCCTGCAGCTGTTCCAGCTGTGCGCCCTGTGATCGATCGGAAACCGTCTCTTTGTCCGGCCAGCGGGTCGCCGCGAGACGGTTGCGCAGATCGACGAGTTCCTTGTCCGCCACATTGGCGTGGAAGGGTTGAATGGTTGGGGAATCAGCGGCGCTGGCGAAGGCCGAGACGCAAAGCGCGAGGGTAGCGATAACAACCGCGAATAGTGGCTTCATCTTCATTACCTCAGTTGAGGGTCACGATGAGTGATGAGTTTGCGCTTATCGGTCACCGAAGACGCTTTACCAGCCAGTCAGAGAAGACATTGGGCACGTGAGCCATATCGCAAGGGCGAAACGCCAAGCTTCACCCTTGCGATACCTTGCCCATATTGCGTAACAGGTCCGGCTCAGATCAGGTTGATTTCAACGTTGATGTTGCCCCGCGTGGCTTTGGAATATGGACACAGCTTGTGCCCTTCATCCACCAGCGCTCGGGCTGTTTCGCGGTCCATTCCCGGCAGGCTGATGTTGAGGCGAGCCTGCAGGAGGTAACCGCCTGCGTTGGTGCCCAGGTCAACTTCGGCGTCAATGGCCAGGTCAGGCGGGAGCGTGACCTTCATTTTGCCGGCAGCGACCTGCATCGCACCGATGAAGCAGGCTGACCACCCGGTGGCGAACAACTGCTCCGGATTGGTGCCGTCGCCCTTGGTGCCGGGGGACGAAAGCTTGACGTCGAGTCGTCCATCATCACTGCGTGATGCGCCGTCCCGCCCACCGGTGGTGTGGACTTTGGCGGTGTACAGTACTTTTTCGATCTGGGTCATGATGATCTCCTGATTGAAAATGCTGGATGAAAAAAATTGCCCTCCGTGAGCGTATCGACCAGTCCTTCTTGCGTAACCCGCAGCGGACTGGACCTTTCAATATAGATGGCGGTGGGCGACTTCGGGCTAAGAATAAGCCCCAATCACCCACTTAACTTTTTCAAGCGCCTCACGCAGTGCGCCCATCTCTGCCGACCCCAGCGCCAAGCGAATCGCATGCGGTACATGAGCAGAAGTGGCAAAAGGCTCAGCGGTTGAAACCGCCACTTTTTCACGCAGCAGCGCCGCAGCGATCTGGTCTGCCCTCGCATCTTCAGACAAAGGCAGCCAAAGAAAATAGGACGACGGATGACGAATGCACGGAAGGCCCGCCAGCACTTCGGCGGCCATGGTTTGCCTGGCCTGTGCATCCCGGCGTTTTTCAGTTTCCAGTTGCATGACGGTGCCATCGTCGAGCCACGTGCTCGCGATTGCCGTCAGCACGCCCGGGGTATTCCAGGTGGTCGCCCTGATTGTTCGCTCCAACGCGGGCACTTTTTCGGCCGGGGCTGCGACGAAACCTACGCGCAGTCCAGTGGCCACACTCTTGGAGAGCCCTGAAACGTAAACGGTCCGTTCGGGAGCGAGTTGCGCTAACGGTGCAGGTGGGTTCTCGGCAAGAAAGGCATAGGCGGCGTCCTCGATGATGAGCAAGTCGTGCCTGCGTGCAATCGTCACCAGCGACTCGCGCTGATCGGCACTCATCACCCATCCCAGCGGATTGTGCAGCGTCGGCATCGAGTACACCGCCCGCACACGACGACTCCGGCACAGACGATCCAGCGCCTCCAGATCAGGTCCCTGTTCGGTCACGGGAATGGGCACGATTTCAAGGTGCAGGGCTTCGGCCAGCACGATGAATCCTGAATAGGTCAGCGCATCCGCTGCAATCACATCACCGGGTTGCAGCAGCGCCATCATCGTCACGGCCAGCCCATGCTGGGCACCACTGACCATCAACACTTGCTCGACATCCACCGTCAGCCCTCGGGCGAGCAAATGGCGCGCCACCGAGGCGCGCTCATGCAGACGCCCGGCGTGTGGCTGGTAGCGCAACAGGGATTCCAGATCACCGCCCAAGGCGAGCTGGCGCAGCGCATTTCGCAAGAGTTCTGCCTGCCCTGGCAGCGAGGGATAGTTGAAATTGAGGTCGGTCATTCCAACGGCAATGTTTTTCTGGTCGATACCCAGGCCAGGCGGCAACGACGTCTCCCGCACGAACGTGCCTCGCCCCGTCTCGCCGCTGACCAGGCCCATGGCTTCGAGCTCTGCATAGACCCGAGAGGCGGTCACCAATGCCAGCCCTTCTGTTGCCGCCAGTTGGCGATGCGTCGGCAAGCGCGTGCCCGGCAACAATCGGCCTGACCGGATGTCAGCCGCCAAAGCATCCACTAATGACTTGTACCGTGAGCGAGGCATGTCAGATGTATCCATGACAATTTTTTGATTGTAGTGATCGTCGATCATACGATGGATCTCTGCAAATTGAGAGTGCCCTCAGATGGAACGGACCCTGCAAAACCCAATGACGGAAAAGACCGCGAGCGGATGGCTCAACGGGTTCATCGGCGTGCTGATTTTCAGCGGCTCGCTGCCGGCCACACGGTTGGCCGTGCTGGAGTTCGACCCGGTGTTCCTGACCGTTGCCCGAGCGGCGATTGCCGGGCTTCTGGCGCTTTGCATGCTGGTTCTGTTCAAAGAAAAACGGCCCGCCAAGCATCAGCTTATGCCTTTGGCGATCGTGGCAATGGGCGTTGTAGTAGGGTTTCCGCTGCTGACGGCGCTGGCGCTTCAGTACGTGACGTCGGCGCATTCCATCGTCTTCGTTGGCCTGTTGCCACTCGCCACGGCGGTGTTCGGTGTGTTGCGTGGCGGGGAGCGTCCACGGCCGGTGTTCTGGTTCTTCTCGGTGCTGGGCAGCGCGTTGGTCGTGGGGTTTGCTGTCTCGCAAGGCCTGACCGCTTCGCCCACCGGCGACATTCTCATGCTGCTGGCCATCCTCGCCTGCGGGCTGGGTTATGCAGAAGGTGCAAAGCTTTCAAGAACACTGGGGGGCTGGCAGGTCATCTCTTGGGCATTGGTCCTGTCGATGCCCGTCATGGTCCCGCTGACCTGGTTTCTTGCTCCTGCCTCGTTCTCGGGAATCACCCCATCCGCGTGGTTCAGCCTGGCGTACGTATCGATCTTCAGTATGCTGGTCGGTTTCGTATTCTGGTACCGCGGGCTGGCCCAAGGGGGGATTGCCGCCGTCGGCCAGCTTCAGCTGCTGCAGCCGTTTTTTGGTTTGGCGCTGGCGGCCACCCTGCTTCACGAACACGTCAGCATCGGCATGCTGGGGGTTACCGTCGCGGTGATCCTTTGCGTGGCCGGAGCGAAGAAGTTTTCGAAGTAAGCGGGCGCGACAAGCGTTGCTGCCAGTTACCGCCATTGGCGCGCTGGCATTCTTCTTCAGAATCGAACTGCACATGGGCCGATACCGGGCTGACGGGAACATCCGCTTCGCTTAACGCTATGGCGGTCAACTCGAGCATGCGCTCACCCTGCCCACTGGCCAGCGCCTGATCCTTGTTGGCCTGCGTATCGAAGACCCAGATGACCCGCAGACTGGAGGGAAACAGGTCGTAATCGATCTCGTGGGTCAGCCAGCAGAACCCAAGGATTTCCACTTTGGCCGTCTCACACGCCTCGGTCAGGGTGGCCACCAGGCGACGCTCGATGTGCGCCTGATCGCGTTTGCTTAGCGGCATGATTGCGTCCTTGTGACGGGTAAAAAGAAGCCATCATACGACACCTCCATGTCCTCTTTGGCGGACGCACTGCGTCCAGCGCAAATATGTCTCTTTCGCCCGTGAACCATGTGTTGAAGCGCCAGTCATAGCCGAGCCGTGAATTCCACTTGCCCGCTCAGAGCTATTCATCCATGCGCCAAACCGTCCTGTCCGTTCGCGTTGCCTCGCTCTGTTTCATTCCTCTGCTTTCCCTGTTCGCCAACCCCGCCCACGCCGGTGCCGAAAGGCAGTTGGTGGAAGCCATCAACGACTACCGCGCTCACCCCGATCGCTGCTTGGGGCGCGCGGGTCGAGCGTTATCGCCGCTGGCATTGAAGTCGAACCTGGCCTTGCCGATCGGCTATGGCGGCGGTTTGCGCGATCGATTGAAAGCGTCCGGCTATCAGGCGGTGACCGTGCGCACGATTCGTGTGGTCGGTGCGCAGGATGCCGATGAGGCCTTCGACATGCTCCAGAGTGATTACTGCGGGGCATTGCTCGATACCCAATATGCCGACATTGGCGTCAGTCGCGCCCGGAGTGAGTGGCAGGTGGTACTGGCGCAACCCGTGCTGGACAGTCGTGTGGGTGATTCGCGAGCCGTCAGCAAAGCGTTGCTGGCACAGGTCAATGCGGCACGCTCAAAGCCGCGCCTCTGCGGTCGTCAGCGCTTCGCCGCCGCACGGCCATTGGCCTGGAACGCAGCCTTGGGCGCTGCGGCGCAAGGGCATAGCAAGGCGATGGCCTACGGCAACTACTTCGCCCACCAGGACCCCGACGGTGACATGCCCGCAGACCGGGCCAGAGCCGCTGGTTTCCGTGGCCGGCAGATCGGCGAGAACATCGCTGCCGGCCAGGGCTCACCGAGCAAGGCCATGTCGGGCTGGCTGGCCAGCCCGGGGCATTGCGCCAACCTGATGAACCCGATGTTTACCCAGATGGGCGCAGCCTATGCGGCGGACGCGCGTAGCGATGAAGGCGTTTATTGGACGATGTTGTTTGGCGCGCCGTGAGTGATTGAGCGGCGCCTCATTTGGGGCGCCGCACCGCCCTCACCTTCCCACTGCCACCGCCGCCGCAGAAAAACTGATCGCCGCCATCCGATTCAAGCCCCGACACCCCGACGCCGGCCGGCAGCTTCACGCTCTCCAGCACCTCGCCGGTGGTCGAATCGATATGGCGTAACTCACTCTCGTCTTCTTCCCAGGTGCCATGCCACAGCTGCCCCTCGACCCAGGTCACCCCGGTGACAAAGCGGTTGGATTCAAGGGTGCGCAGAATCGCGCCGGTCTCGGGATCGATCTGATGAATCTTGCGATCCCGATATTCGCCGACCCACAGCGTCCCTTCTGCCCACGTCAGCCCTGAGTCACTGCCGCCAGGCGCCGGAATAGTCGCGAGTACACGGCCGGTCTGCGGGTCAATTTTCTGGATACGGTCCTCGGCGATCTGGAACAGGTGCTGCCCGTCGAAGGCGGTGCCGGCATGGGCGGCGACATCGATTGAGCGCAGTGTCTTGCCACTTTCAGGGTCCAGGGCGTTGAGTTTGTCGCCGGTGGCAAACCACACGTGCTGGCCGTCCCAGGTGACGCCATGCACCTTGTCGACACCGGCAAAGGGTCCATATTCACGAACGATTTTGGCTGCTGACTGTTTCATGTTGGCATTCCTCGTTACGGGTGGGTGGCGTTCATCCTAGTCACCCGGCAACGGAACCGGGAGTAACAAGGTCGTCGCGAAACCCGGCACCGGCGGCGTCATCCAGCGACGTGCCCGGCCGCGACCGAACGACTGCACCTTGCCCGCGCGGGCCAGTTCATCGAGTGCCCGTTGCACCGTGCGCTGGCTGGCACCGAGGGCCAGTGCCAGGGCCGAACTCGACCACGACTCACCGTCGACGAGGAAAGCAAACACCGACCCGTGCTTCTCTTCGACGTGTTGCGCCAGCACCACAACGTCAGAGGCAACCAGAGAAACCAACGCAAAACCGCGCTGGGTAGCCGTCACGCCGGCCAAGGGTTTAAGCGCCGCACGCAGTCGCCCGACTTCGACTCTCAACCGCGCGCGAAGTGACTCATCGGCGTGCTTCAAACGAAAGGCCCGGGCAATCAGCGTTTCCCTCGACACGTCGGCCGGCCACGCTTCGGCCAGTGCCCGTGCGAGGGCGAACAAGACCGGGCGTGTGGCGAGGGAGACCGACATGCCGGCGCCACGCACCACGTAGCGACAGGCGTCCACGACCATCGACGTGGACGCGAGTAACGCTTCAACCTCCTCCAGCAACAGAGGCCGTTCTTCGCCATAGGCAATCAAACGCGCGACGGGCGTGTCCAGGACAAGGGCCGCGTTTTCCACCTCGGCCGTCAGCGCAGGAATATCGGCGTCGCGCGCGGCGTGCTCGGCCCTCGTGAGTGCAGACCGCGCCTTGTTCGTCTCGAGTCGTCGCATCGCGATCCCCGCCACGACCAGTTCGTGGGCGGTGCGCAATGCCGGCGGCAATGGCGCGGGATCAAGCTCGGCGAGCAGCACGTCGGCCTCTTCGAGATGCCCGATCAGCAGCAAACGCCGAATCTGCAGATACCGCGCATGAGCAGCGTTCACTCGATCGCCGTGCGCCTCAAGCGTCACCCGCGCCGACTCGAGTGCCTTCACCGGCCAGCCCAACTCCCGGGAGGCCAGCGCGATCTCGGCCTCGGCAACCACACAGCGCGCCCGAGCCAAGGCCTCCTTCGGCCCGAAGGCCCGCGCCGCCCTCTGCACCAGCGCCTTGGCTCGCACCAGATCGCCGAGTTGCGCCATCGCAATCCCGCGCAACGCCAGCGCCGGCGCATCGTCGCGCAACGCGACCCGGTCCAGCGCGCCGAGCGGATCACCCGCAGCCAGCGCCTGCGCTGCGGCCGTGATCAGCGAGTCCATCGCAATCCCGCCACCGTTGTCACTCCCACCGTCGGATGTTCGCTGTTGAGTCTATCTCACGATGACCCATCACGAAGGCTCCGCCAGCGGCCAGCGGGTATCGGTTTTTCTTAGCGGGTGATTTAAAACGGTTGCTCGGCCTGAGGAACGGCGCGCTTTTGCTGGCACAGCAAAACCACACACTCGCTGACGAAGGCCCCGGCCACCGCCAGCGCCATGTCTTTCTGTGAATCCCAGGGATCGTTCTGCGCGCCGATGAAGGCACGCGAGGTGTCGTCGCCCAGGTAGGCGCCACCGATCCATTCCACCAGTTCGTAAATAGCCGACGTCGACAGAATGATGTTCAACGCCATAAACACCAGCCAGAAACCCCGCAACGGCGTCAGGCGCACCAGCACTTCTCGAATGGGATAAACCATCAGCAGCCCATAGCTCAGATGGACCAGCCGATCAAAATGATTGCGATGCAACCCCAGCGCTTTATCGAAGCTGACCCCGGTCAAGGCTGAACACCATTGGTCGTACGGCACCTTGGCATAGGTGTAGTGAGAACCCAGTTCGTGAATGCACAGGAAAACGAATACCAGACTGAGGGAAACAGCAGACAGGCGAAACCGGCCGGAGACAGCCACCAGCGCTCCCACAAGGAATAGCACCAGCAGGTTTTCCAGTGCCCAATCCACTCGGCTGCGGGGTGAATAACCCGACACACGACGATCAACACAAACAGCATCAGCAGCGTCAGGTCGTATTGCAGGTGTGCCTTGGGCTGCATGGTTTGAGTTCCTCACATCGGAGAATGGCGCCTGAGTCCTTCTACATGGATCAACCGATCGCGAATCTGGTTCAGGCACTTCGACAAAAGGCAGCATAAAAACCGTAACCGGTGTCCGGAATTGCTTGACCAGTTCAAGCTCGCCCGCGAAGAGACCCAAGCTAAATCCGGCCCAGAAAATACTCAGAGCCCTTTTTGCAGGGGATGGATAGAAGTTTCCTTTCCAGGTTCACCACGGCTTGGGTCCGGCTTTTGCGACCAACGGTGGAAATGCCCGGCAAGTCCCGTAGGGCCGAAGTGAAAACCTCTAATCCGGTAGTCTCAGCCACTCAATCAGACTTGGATCATCGACAACCCAGCACGCTGCAAATAAATGCTTACAAATTAGAAACTCATTAAACCCGATCTTGTACTAGCGAGTGTTAGCTTGACCGCTTTATCGGGCCATGAGATGCCAAAGTCTTAATTATGCGCATCAAACTTCCCAGCCTTCCTGCCCTCGGTGCATACCTTGCGCTCTCTTGCCTTTTTGCCGCCGCATGGTTCTTCAACCCCGCCAATACGCATTCCTCTTTTGCCCTGATCAGTCCAGTGATGGCCGTAGCCGGTAAAGTGGCCAAGCCCATTTATACCAGCCGCTTCGCCTCGTCCGGGCTGGTGGATTTCGTGCATTCCTCGGCGGTGACCGCCTTGCCCGACGGTAGCCTGATGACGGTCTGGTTCGCCGGCTCCCGCGAAGGCGCGGCCGATGTGCAGGTGCGCTCCGCCCGTTTCGACCCGAAAACCAGCGAGTGGGGGGCTGAAAAGGTATTGGCGACTCGGGATTCGACCCAACAGGGCACGCGAAAATACATTCGCAAGCTGGGTAACCCGGTGGTTGCCCTCGCGCCGGATAATCGCGTGTGGTTGTTCTACGTGTCCGTGTCCATGGGCGGCTGGGCCGGCAGCGCGGTCAATGTGATGGTGTCAGACGACTTCGGTGAAAGCTGGTCGGCCCCGCGCCAACTGATCACCTCACCCTTTCTGAACATCAGCACGCTGGTCCGGTCAGCACCGGTGTTTCATGCCGACGGCTCCATCGGCTTACCGGTCTACCACGAGTTTCTGGGCAAGTTTGCCGAGTACCTCTACTTGAGCGCAGACGGCAATGTGATCGACAAATTCCGCATCAGCTACGGCAATAATTCATTGCAACCCACGGTGGTTCCGCTGGACGGCCAGCGCGGCATCGCCTTGCTGCGCTATGCCGGCGACACCCACCACCGTGTGCTGGCGACCCGCACCGAAGACGCCGGTCAAACCTGGAGCGAACCTTATCCGCTCGATCCCTCGAATCCGAACTCATCTCTGGCCGCCGTCGCGACGCCCGAACATGGGTTGCTGGTGGCGCTCAACGACCTGCAGGAGGGGCGCTTCAAGCTGAGTCTTTATGGGACCGACGCGAAAATGGACGATTGGCGCTCGTTGCGGGACCTGGACAAGTCACCTGATCCCGAAGGCGCTCCGTTTTCTCCCGAGGCCTACAAGGAAATCATCGGCAAGGAGTTCCGCGGTTCCAGCGGCGCGCTTCGTCAACCGCTGGAAGCACAGTTCCTGGACAACCTCGACAACCGTGTCTGTAAAAGCCAGGGGTGTGAGTTTGAATATGAATACCCGTACTTCATCCGCAGCCCCGACGGGATGTATCACTTGGTTTATTCCTGGAACAACACCTTCATCAAGCACGTCACCTTCAACGATGCCTGGCTCAACGAGCGTCGCAAATGATCAGCCTGTGGCAAGCCCATGCCAGCTTCGCAATGATCATCTTCCTGGTGCTGCCTTCTTTCGGCTTGCCCAGGACCTGGCGGATCGCACTGTTGGCCGCATTGCTGGCAGCCAGCTTCATACCGCTGGACGGGTTGTCGTTGGCCGCCTATATGCGCAGCTACATTGATGACCTGGCGATCACCTCCATGGTGTTCATGGCGTGGAGCTGCTTGCGTCGGCTGGACATCCTGCCGCCTGCACGGGGCAAAACCGGCGTATTGATCCTCTTCGCCGCGATGGCCCTGGTGCTGTACCCGGCAACCCTGGGCATGAGTGATCTGGACCCCTATCGGTTTGGCTACAGCCCACGCCCCATGCTGATTTTCGTCGCCGTGCTGACACTGGGCCTGTTTTACCTGCGCAACAGCCTGGCGGTCGTGATGCTGGCCAGCGCGACCCTGGCCTTCATTGCCGGGATCAAACCTTCGCAAAACTATTGGGATTACCTGGTTGATCCGCTGCTGGGTCTGTATTGCAGCCTGGCCCTGCTGATGCTTGCCATACGCTGGACGTATCGCCGGGCAACCAAGCGCCGCGGTGCCGTGGGCGATGTGTCCAGTTCCGTTTGAGATTTAACGACTTTATTAACAGGGGAACATGGATGGGTTGGTTGCACTCGAGACGTTTACATTATTGGCTGGGCGCGACAGCGATTACGTTCGCGCTGTTTGCTGTGCTTCGGGTCATGTTTTTTTTCGGCTATTCCGGTTTCGACGCCAACGCCCTGATCGACAAAAATGACGTCCTGGAAACCCTGGGGATCGGCTTTCGTTTCGATCTGCGCCTGGCCATCCTGGCGATGTTGCCGTTGGCGTTGCTGGCCTGGACTCCTCGCTGGAACCTGGTCGGCAGCCGCCTGCTTCGCCGGATCGCGCGCGTGTATCTGGTCGCGGCCCTGAGCGTCCTGCTGCTGATTTACATCATCGATTTTGGTCATTACGCCTACCTGGGCGTGAGGATCAACGCCACCGTGCTGCGCTTCATCGAGGATGCGCAAATATCCCGTGACATGGTCTGGCAGACCTACCCGGTGATCTGGATTTCACTGGGTTGGCTGGCAACGGTCGCGCTGGTGACACTGGCCCTGGTGCGTCTGGAGCGCGTGACGCTGGATCGCCCTCACAAAGCCATTCGCCGGCTCTCCGCGACATTGGGTGGCGCGTTGATGGTCGTGGTGGTGCTGCTGGGCATCTTGGGTCGTGTCGAAAACATGAACCTTGAAAACCCGGTCCCGCTGCGCTGGAGCGATGCGTTTTTCTCGGGCAATAACCAGATCGCTGCGTTGGGCCTGAACCCGGTGTTGTTCCTCTACGACACGGTCAAAGTCGGCCAGTCGCGCTATGACGAAGCGCAGGTGCGCGAACACTACGCGGTGATGGCCAACTACCTGGGCGTGGACAAACCCGACCCGCAAACCCTTGACTTCGTCCGTCACCAGGCGCCACAACCTTACAAAGTACCGGGCTCGCGGCCGCCGAACGTGATGTTCGTCATGCTCGAATCGCTGGGCACCAGCGCCGTCGGGGCCTACGGCAACCCGATCAATCCGACGCCGAACATCGATCGTCTGGCCACGCAGAGCTGGTTCTTCGAGCACTTCTATGTGCCGGTGACGGGGACCGCAAAAACCGTCTGGGCCAGCATTAGCGGTGTGCCTGACGTCACTCGACAGGAAACCGCGACGCGTAATCCGTTGATCACCAAGCAGAACACACTGATCAACGCCTTCACCGGTTACGACAAGATCTACACCATCGGCGGCAACTCCGGCTGGGCCAACATGAATGCCTTGATCCGGCAAAGCATCGACGGCGTTCGCCTGTTCGAAGAGCGGGACTGGAAGTCCCCGGTGGTGGATGTCTGGGGGATTTCCGATCTGGACCTGTTCAAGGAAACCGACCAGATCCTGCAAGCACTGCCCAAGGACAAACCGTTCTTCGCCTATGTGCAGACGGCCGGCAACCATCGTCCCTTCACGATTCCCAAGATCAATGATGGATTCGAGGTCAAGCACCCTACCCTGGAGGAAGTGCAGGCCGCAGGATCGCGCAGTGTCGAGCAGTACAACGCCGTGCGCTTGCTGGACTTCAACATCGGTCGCTTGATGGAAATCGCCAAAGCAGGCGGCTGGTACGACAACACCATTTTCGTGCTGTTTGGCGACCACAACACCCGTATCGCGCAGATCCCGTTCCTGGCGCCGGCCTACGAGCAACTGGGTCTGGAAAGCAACGCGGTACCGATGATCATCCACGCACCGGGTTTGCTGGGGACGCGTAAGGTCAAGGAAGCGGTCGGCCTGGTGGACTTGCTGCCTACCGTGGCGGGCATGGCCGGCCTTGAGTTTCGCAACAGCGGCATGGGCCGTGACATTCAGCAGCCTGCGCCCGAGGGTGAACGCGTGGTGCCGCTGGTATTGCGCGAAGGTACGTTCCCGCTGATTGCCGGCGTCACCCAGCACTATATGGTGCAGATGGAGCATGACGGCAGCTCGCCAAGTCTGCATGACCTGGCCTCACCGACGCCGCTGGACAACGTCGCCGAGCAAAACCCTGAAGAGTTCAAGCGCCTGTCGCAGCTGACCCGCGCCATGCATGAAACCTCAAGGTTGATGCTGTACCAGAACGTGCGTAAGTAACGACTTTCCCGCGTCTATGCTTCAAATAGACGCGGGACCTGCCCGTGACGCCAGTAAAAGACTCTGCCTATCACGACCCAATACTCCCCCTATTAGCTGACTTCCCAACTGGGGTCTAACCTTATTCGAGCGCCGGCACCATAAGCCGGCCGGTCAAGAGCTGATAAGGAGATAGGAATGGGTCAGAAGCCTGACTAAACCTGCCGTAGGCCACCGTGCAGGCAACTCGATTGCCGCTGTTCAGAATTCCCGTGTGATCAAAACAATCAGTTGATCAAACTGCTGGCCCTGCAGCCTGTGTCATTGGTTTCGCCCGTTGCTGTTTAACGCCCACTTGGGCCGGATAGCCGGATGAATACGACCAAAGGTAGCTCACACATGGCAAACGAATCGAAATGCCCGTTCATTGGCGCCGCTGGCGGTGGCACGACAAACCGCGACTGGTGGCCGAATCAACTGAATCTGAAGATCCTCCATCAGCACTCGTCCCTGTCCGACCCCATGGACGAGGACTTCAACTACGCCGAAGCATTCAAAAGCCTGGACTTTGAAGCGGTCAAAAGAGACCTGACTGCGTTGATGACCGATTCCCAGGACTGGTGGCCGGCGGACTTCGGTCACTACGGGCCACTCTTCATTCGCATGGCCTGGCACGCCGCCGGTACGTACCGCACCGGTGACGGTCGTGGTGGCGCCGGTTCCGGTCAGCAACGCTTCGCGCCGCTCAACAGTTGGCCGGACAACGTCAGCCTCGACAAGGCGCGGCGGCTGCTCTGGCCGATCAAACAAAAGTACGGTCGTAAAATTTCCTGGGCGGATCTGATCGTCCTCACCGGCAACGTCGCGCTGGAGTCCATGGGCTTCAAGACCTTCGGCTTTTCCGGCGGTCGTCCGGACGTCTGGGAACCGGATGAGGACGTCTACTGGGGCTCGGAAAACAAGTGGCTGGGCGGCGACACCCGCTATGGCAAGAAAAACGAGCCCATGCAGGAGCCTGGCGAAGGCCCACTCGTAGCTGAGCCTGGGGAAAACGAGGAGAGCCGCACCGACCAGGGGCGCTTTCTGGAGAACCCGCTCGCCGCCGTGCAAATGGGCTTGATCTACGTGAACCCGGAAGGCCCGGAAGGCAACCCCGACCCGGTCGCTGCGGGTAAGGACATCCGCGAAACCTTCGCGCGCATGGCGATGAATGACGAAGAAACCGTGGCACTGATCGCCGGCGGCCACGCCTTCGGCAAGACCCACGGCGCCGGACCTGCCGACAATGTCGGCGCCGAGCCCGAAGCCGCTGGCCTCGAAGCCCAAGGCTTTGGCTGGAAGAACAGCTTCGGCACCGGCAAGGGCCCTGACACCATCACCAGCGGCCTGGAAGTAACCTGGACCACCACGCCCACCCGGTGGAGCAACAACTATCTGGAGAACCTGTTCGGCTTCGAGTGGGAACTGAGTAAAAGCCCGGCCGGTGCAAACCAGTGGATACCGAAAAACAACGCCGGCGCCGGCATCATTCCGGATGCTCACGACCCGTCCAAACGTCGTAATCCGACCATGCTGACCACCGACCTGTCGCTGCGATTCGACCCGATCTATGAACCGATTTCGCGGCGCTTCCTGGCCAATCCAGACCAGTTGGCCGACGCGTTCGCCCGCGCCTGGTTCAAGCTGATCCACCGCGACATGGGTCCCCTCTCCCGCTACCTCGGCCCGGAAATGCCGAGCGAAGAGCTGATTTGGCAAGATCCGATTCCAGAGGTCGACCATGCCCTGGTCAACGACAGTGACGTCGCCGCACTCAAGAGCAAACTCCTCGCCTCGGGCCTGACCGTCTCGCAGCTGGTATCTACGGCTTGGGCGGCAGCTTCGACCTTCCGTGGCTCCGACAAACGCGGCGGCGCCAACGGTGGGCGTTTGCGTCTGGCCCCGCAGAAGTTCTGGCAGGCCAACCAGCCTGACCAACTGGGGAACGTGCTGGCGAAACTCGAAGGCATCCAAAGCGAGTTCAACAGCGGCGGCAAGAAGATCTCGCTGGCAGACCTGATCGTGCTGGCCGGTAACGCGGGCGTCGAACAGGCGGCGAAAAATGCCGGTCAAACCGTGACAGTGCCGTTCACACCAGGACGGATGGACGCCTCCCAAGAGCAGACGGACGTGGAGTCTTTCGGCTTCCTCGAACCCATCGCCGATGGCTTCCGCAACTACCTCAAAGGCAGATACAGCGTAGCGGCCGAGCAGCTGTTGATCGACAAGGCGCAACTGCTGACACTCACCGCACCAGAAATGACCGCGCTCATTGGCGGCATGCGCGTGCTGAACACCAACGTCGGGCAAACCAAGCACGGTGTATTCACCAAGCAGCCGGAAGCGTTGACCAACGATTTCTTCAAAAACCTGCTGGATATGGCCGTGGAATGGAAACCGGTGTCGGAGGCGAATGAGCAGTTTGAAGGGCGCGATCGCAAAACCGGCGAAGTGAAGTGGACCGGCACCCGTGTCGACCTTGTCTTCGGCTCAAATGCGCAGTTGCGAGCGTTGGCCGAAGTCTATGCAACCGCTGATGCGCAGGAGAAGTTCGTCAAAGACTTCGTAGCCGCCTGGGCCAAAGTGATGGACCTGGATCGCTTCGACGTTAAGTAACACGAGCGGTAGTGCTGAAACTGCAACGCCTCCCACTGTGGAGGCGTTGTGCTTTTTGATCGCAGAAAGGACTACGCGGGAGAAATCGTGGCCAGGGCACCAATCAAAATGGTCAACACCAGAAATCCACCCAGGAAAATCGCCATCTTGCCCATTGGGCCTCCTACATTATGAGTTTGCGGTGCAGCGGTTTCCGCGACTGCGGAGCGTGCCGTTATTGTGAGCCGACGGCTGTGTGCGTTACAGATGCAGATAGCTCAGGAAAATACGGATCAGAACACCGAATCGGGGCTAGATCGCCTTTAAACGTCAATTCCACCAGGATCTATTTATGCCGCTGAGCTTTCATAAAATGCACGCCAATGGCGATGACTTCATTATTGTGGACTCGCGAAACGCGGCCAATCCAATGACAAGTACCCTGGCTCGGCGAATGGGTGATCGAAACCGAGGTGTGGGATTCAATCAACTCGCGGTGGTGCTCGATTGTGATGATGCAGATGCGCGTTTGATGTTTTGGAATGCAGATGGCTCCACGCTGGATGTTTGTGGCAGCGCAACGCGGGGCGCCGCGGATATGTTGATGCGCGAATCAAATACCACTTCGATAGCGCTCCGAACCAACCGCGGTCTACTCACTTGCGAACGAACTTCCACCGGCGCAATTTCCGTCAGCATGGGGGAGCCGCGTTTCGGCTGGTCGGATATTCCCCTAGCAATGGAACTGGATACAGCTGCTTTGCCTCTTGCTGGTGACCCAACAGCTTGCAGCATGGGAAATCCGCACTGCACCTATTTTGTGGATGATCTAACGGCCATTGATATAGCGACAATCGGCCCGACAATCGAAACCAATCCCCTATTCCCCCTCAGGACGAACGTGCATTTCGTCCAGATCATTAACCGAAAGCACATTCGGTTGCGCATCTGGGAGCGCTGGGGTGGTGTTCCGCTCGGTTCAGGTTCCTGCTCTTGTGGTGCCGCTGTTAACGGAATTCGTCGTGGTTTGCTAGACGATTCCGTTGAGGTTGAATGTGATGGCGGAACCGTAACGGTTCAATGGGATGGCGTGGGACCGGTCTTTCTCATCGGACCGGTCGAGACAACTTTTTCGGGAAGAATCATGGATAGCTTATTGCGAGGCTTATAGCTGCTATATCGTAACCAGAGGCGTTAATCATTCACGACGAAGAACCTTTTCCTCCCTGCCGTTTGTCAGCTCCTCAGCACCTTCCCCTTCGCGGTTTTTCCAACGCTGTACACCCCTCACATGGCAGGCCTAAATGATGAACAGGACAATTGCTGCTCTCACGATCGCGGGCCTGTTCGCCTGCTCGCTTTTCGCACTGGCTGCCGAAAAGACGGCTGGAGAATCTGCTGTGCCACCTGCCGCGCTTCCCGGCATCAACCACGCTCAGGGCTCTGAATCCAAGGAGGACAAGGCCAACAAAAAAGGTGAGGAAGCTGCGGGTTCAAACTCCGGTGCCGAATCGGAAGAGACGGACAAAGATGCGGCCACCTCTAGCGGTTCTAAGGACGTTGAGAAAAAACCAACGCAGTACTGAGTTAGCGGTCCACCCGCTTCGGCCTTAGTGTTACGTAACCTGTAAGAACTGAATTCCGCCCACAAAAAAGCCCACTGACCGTCACCGGTTCAGTGGGCTTTTGATTTGGCCTCTAGTTACAGAGCCATATCAGTCGCAGCATTAGCTTTTGGCGCCTTCGCCGGAGCAGTCGGAGCAGCAGCCGGAGCCACCACCTGACCAATCGCCGGCGGCGGAGTCAGCTGCAACACCTTGGCGGTGTAAGCCCACTCCTCAGCCACTTTCTCAGGGCTGCCATTCAACTGAGTGCCATAGCTAGGCACGATCTGATGCAGCTTTTCCTGCCAGGCTGGCGAAGCAACCTTGTCTTTGAACACTTTCTGCAGCACGGTCAGCATGATCGGTGCAGCGGTCGAAGCGCCCGGCGATGCGCCCAGCAGACCAGCGATGGTGCCGTCTTGCGAGGCAACAATCTCAGTACCCAACTTCAGCACGCCACCGGCAGCTTCATCACGCTTGATGATCTGCACGCGTTGGCCGGCTTGCCACAGGCGCCAGTCTTCGGCTTTGGCGTTCGGGAAGTATTCTTTCAGGGCGTTGAGGCGGTCTTCGTCAGACAGCATCAGTTGGCCGGCAAGGTACTCGACCAGCGGGTATTCCTTGATGCCGACTTTGGTCATTGGCCACACGTTGTGCGTGGTGGTGGTGGTCAGCAGGTCCAGGTACGAGCCTTCTTTCAGGAACTTGGTGCTGAAGGTCGCGAATGGGCCAAACAGGATGACGCGCTTGCCGTCCAGGACACGGGTGTCCAGGTGCGGAACCGACATCGGCGGTGCGCCAACGGAGGCTTTGCCGTAGGCCTTGGCCAGGTGTTGCTCGGCAATGGTCGGGTTCTCGGTCACGAGGAACGAGCCGCCAACCGGGAAGCCTGCGTATTCCTTGGCTTCAGGAATGCCGGACTTCTGCAGCAGGTGCAGTGCACCGCCGCCCGCGCCGATGAACACGAACTTGGCGTCGGTTTCGGTTTTGGTGCCGTCTTTCAGGTTTTTGTAGCTGACGCGCCAGCTGCCGTCTTCGTTCTTGGTGATGTCTTGCACTTCGCTAGACAGTTTCAAGTCGAATTTTGGCGTGGTTTGCAGGTGCGCAACGAACTGGCGGGTGATCTCGCCGAAGTTCACGTCGGTACCGATCGGAGACCAGGTGGCCGCGACTTTCTGGTTCGGGTCACGCCCTTCCATCATCAGCGGAACCCACTTCTTGATCACAGCCGGGTCTTCGGAGTACTGCATGCCGGCGAACAGCGGGCTCGCCTGCAGGGCTTCGTAGCGTTTTTTCAGGAACTTGATGTTGTCATCGCCCCACACAAAGCTCATGTGTGGCGTGGAGTTGATGAACGAACGCGGGTTTTTCAGCACGCCTTGCTGAACCTGCCAGGCCCAGAATTGACGGGAGATCTGGAAGGCTTCGTTGATTTCAACGGCTTTCGGGATCTGAACGTTGCCTTTATCGTCTTCCGGGGTGTAGTTCAACTCGGCCAGGGCGGAGTGACCGGTACCGGCGTTGTTCCAGCCATTGGAGCTTTCCAGGGCGACGCCGTCGAGGCGCTCGACCATTTCCATCGACATACCCGGTTCCAGCTCATTGAGCCAAACACCAAGTGTCGCGCTCATGATGCCGCCGCCAATGAGCAGCACATCGACTTTCTTTGCCTCTTCCGCTTGCGCGGACGCGATCCCCATCGACAAAGCCAGCCCCAGCAGGGCCGTGTTCATTTTTTTAAACATGTGTAGCACCTATGATAAAACGCCATCCGCCCTTCCATCCCCACGCTTGAGGCCCCTGGTTCACGGCATGCAGGCAGCATGCTGTGGGTTCCGCACTCATAAGGATTGGAGGGTGGGCACACAAGGCCGACGTGTCTCCATCGACCTCAGTTTATATGTCCCTACTGAACTGACTTTTTATCTTTATTGGCTTCAGCTACTTGAGCGACAGTGATTCTGTTGGCGTGTCTCGAGGACGCGCAAACTGAATAGGTCAAAGCAAGTTAGGCGAAGAATATCACGACACGGCAAACCCGCGCGTCTGTTCCCGACTTGATAGTCCGGGCAGGAGCGCTGAGCCCACTATACTCATCGTGATTTTCTCGACGAGCCTGTGAGGAGCAGTCATGAGCGACAAAAACGATTTGCGCAAATATTCCTCCCAAGTGGTCGATGGCGTGGAACGCGCGCCGGGACGATCCATGCTGCGCGCCGTGGGTTTCACGGACGAGGACTTCAAGAAACCGCAGATCGGCATCGCCTCCACGTGGGCGATGGTCACGCCCTGCAACATGCACATCGACAAACTGGCGATTGAAGCCGAAAAAGGCGCGAATGCCGCTGGTGCCAAGGGTGTCATTTTCAACACGATCACGATTTCCGACGGCATCGCCAATGGCACCGAAGGCATGAAGTATTCGCTGGTGTCGCGGGAAGTGATCGCCGATTCCATTGAGGTGGTGGCCGGCTGCGAAGGCTTTGACGGCCTGGTGACCGTGGGCGGTTGTGACAAGAACATGCCGGGCTGCCTGATCGGCATGGCGCGGCTGAATCGCCCTTCCATCTTCGTCTATGGCGGCACCATCCGGCCGGGCGCCGGCCACACCGACATCATCTCCGTGTTCGAGGCCGTGGGTCAGAACGCGCGGGGGGATATCAGCGAGATTCAGGTCAAGCAAATCGAGGAAGTGGCGATTCCAGGCCCTGGCTCCTGTGGCGGCATGTACACGGCCAACACCATGGCTTCCGCGATTGAGGCGCTGGGCATGAGCCTGCCCGGCTCCAGCTCTCAGGACGCCGTCGGTAGCGACAAGGCGTCGGACAGTTTCCGCGCCGGTCAGCAGGTCATGGAGCTGCTCAAACAAGACATCAAACCGCGCGACATCATGACCCGCAAAGCCTTTGAAAATGCGATTCGGGTGGTGATCGCCCTCGCCGGCTCGACCAATGCCGTGCTGCACCTTCTGGCCATGGCGCATGCCGTGGATGTCGAGCTGACGCTGGATGATTTCGTCGAGCTGGGCAAGGTTTCCCCGGTGGTGGCCGACCTGCGTCCCAGCGGTCAATACATGATGAGTGAACTGGTCGCGATCGGAGGCATTCAGCCGCTGATGAAGCGCATGCTCGCCGCCGGCATGCTGCATGGCGATGCGCTGACGGTCACCGGTAAAACCCTGGCCGAAAACCTGGAAAACGTGCCCGACTATCCCGAGGGACAAGACGTGATCCTGCCCTTCGACCAACCGATCAAAAAGGACTCCCATTTAGTGGTGCTGCGCGGCAACCTTTCGCCCACCGGTGCCGTGGCCAAGATCACCGGCAAGGAAGGTTTGCGCTTTGAAGGCACGGCGCGGGTCTATCACGGCGAGGAAGGTGCGCTGGCCGGTATCCTCAACGGTGAAGTAAAAGCCGGCGATGTGATCGTGATCCGCTACGAAGGACCAAAAGGTGGCCCCGGCATGCGCGAAATGCTCTCGCCGACTTCGGCGGTGATGGGCAAAGGGTTGGGCAAGGATGTTGCGCTCATCACCGACGGCCGTTTCTCCGGCGGTTCACACGGGTTTGTGGTGGGCCACATCACGCCCGAAGCCTTTGATGGCGGGCCAATCGCGCTGATTGAAGATGGCGACAAAATCACCATCGACGCCGAAACACGGCAGATTACAGTCGATGTCTCCGACGCCGAACTGGCCGAGCGCAAGACCCGTTGGGTGCGCCCGGAATCCAAATACAAACGCGGAGTGCTGGCCAAGTACGCGAAGACCGTGTCCAGCGCTTCGGAAGGCGCGGTTACGGACAAGTATCTCTAGGCGTTTCACGCGCGAGCTTGCGTCCGGCTCTGTAGCAGCTGTCGAGCTTGCGAGGCTGCGTTCGGCTGCGCAGCAGTCGTAAACCCTGAGTGCGCGGTGAATCTGACACACCGCATTGTCTGACCTTACGACTGCTGCGCAGCCGAACGCAGCCTCGCAAGCTCGACAGCTGCTACAGGCCGCGTTATGGCTTAAAGTCTGAACCGATCCACCGACTGCGACAGCTTGCCCGCCAGGGTAGACAACTCATCGGTGGTCGAGGCAGTCCGGCCAATGACCTTGCTGTTGCCTTCGGACATGCCGGCAATCATTTCGACCTGATGGGCGATTTCATTGCTGGCCAGGCTCTGCTCACCGATGGTGCGAGTGATGTCGTTGACCAGTTGCGTGGTGTTCAACGTGGCGTCGAGGATTTCGCGGATGGCGCGCTCGACGTCAGCCGTTACGGCCATGCCTTTGTCGACCTGCGCCACGCCCGCCTCCATGCTGGTCACCGCCTCGCGGGTGCTTTGCTGGATGCGTGAGACCATCGTGGCAATTTCCTGGGTGGAGGCGCTGGTGCGTCCCGCCAGGCTGCGCACTTCGTCGGCTACCACGGCAAATCCACGGCCCTGCTCACCGGCACGAGCGGCTTCGATCGCGGCGTTGAGCGCCAGCAGGTTGGTTTGGTCGGCGATGCCCTTGATCACCTGGATGATGCTGAAAATCCCTTCGGACTCCTTGTCCAGCGTGCGGATCACCTGGGCCGATTGCTGCGCCGAACGCGCAATACCGTCCATGTCGTTGACCACCTGATGGATCACACGACCGCCATCCTTGGCCAGTGCCTCGGCCTGATTGGCCATGTTCAGCGCACGCTCGGCATGCCGGGTGATTTCCTCGATGCTCGCGGTCATTTCGCTGGCCGCCGCCGCCATGGTGCTGGCGGCTACGCTTTGCTGTTGGCTGCTGCCGGCCACTTCGTGGCAGCCACTGCTTAATTGCTCGCTCATACCGCTCACGCCATGGGCGTTGCTGCGCACGGCTTCGATCATGCCGCGCAGATCACGCTGCATGGTCGCGAGGCTGCGAATCAGGGCGCTCGCTTCGTCGTTGTGAGTGGGCTCGACAATCGGTTCGCTCAGGTTGCCATGGGCAATGCTGTCGGCGATGCGGCTGGCGGTTTTCAACGGCCCCATGATGCTCAGCATCACCCCGCGCCCGAGGGCCAGCAGCAATAACAGGCTGGCGATCAGGACGCCGCCGAGGGTGAAGTTGGCGTTACTGATGACTTTCTGAGTGCCGACACTGGTCTGTTGGGTGTTGGTTTCGATCAGCTCGCTGAGGGCGGCCATCTGGTCTTCCAGCTGGCTGAATACGCTACTGAAACTGCCCAGTTGTTGCTGCGCGGCTTCCGGATTTTCCAGCGCCAGCGCGACGATGCGTTCGGCTGCGCTGATGTAGGTATCGAGGCTGGGTTTGATCTTGTTCAGGCCCGCTTTAAGGGTGTCATTGACCGGCAGCTTGAGGTTTTCACCGAGCATTTCACGAAAATGCGCCGCATGCTCCTCGGTGGAGGTGCGCACCTCGGCTTTGCTGCTGGTGCTTTTACCCAACCCGACCAACATCGCGGACAGCACGTCGGCGCGTAACGCGTCGTGCATCATGTCGGCTTCGAGGTGATTGCGCAGCACGGCCATACTGACCTCGTTGTCATTCACCGCCTCAGCCATCTGGGTGTTTCCCAGGTAACTGACCAGACTCATGATCAACGCGGTAATCAGCCCGGTGCCAATCAGCAGAATCAAACGTAATTTTATGGACACTCTGTGGATCCTCTCTCAGCACGTTTGTCAGTGGCGTAAAGCCAACTGCGGATTGGTTTGCTGAAAAGGTTATCGACTGGCACGAGTGGTTAATGAAGCGAATATCCATACGCGCATGTCTTTTACGACATGCGGTATTTTTTTCGGTTTTGAAGGCGCCCGAATCAGGCAGCGGAGAAGAAGTAGCGCGTCAGGTGAAAGAAGATCGGTGCTGCGAAGCAAATCGAGTCCATCCGGTCGAGCATGCCGCCGTGACCTTTGATCATGGTTCCCCAGTCCTTGGCGCTCAAACTGCGTTTGATCGCTGACATGACCAGACCACCGAGGAAGCCCATCACCACGATGACGAACGACATCATCAGCGATTGCCAGAAGCTGAAGGGAGTCATCCAGAACATGCAGCCGCCAATCAGCGTTGCAGACAGGCCGCCACCGACCAGACCTTCGACCGTTTTTGACGGACTCACCAGCGGCGCAACTTTGTGCTTGCCGAAGAGCTTGCCGAACACGTACTGCAACACGTCACTCAACTGAACGACGAACACCAGATAGAACAGCAGCAGCGCGTTTTGGCCGGTGAATCCTTCCAGATCCAGGAGTAAAAGCGCGGGCGCATGGCTGATGCAATAAATGCAGATCATCACGCCCCACTGGATTTTTGCCGTCCTTTCCAGGAAGCCGTCAGTGTCCTGGCTCAGCACCGCAATCGCCGGTAGCAGCAGGAATGAATACACCGGAATCAGCAGCGTAAACATCGAATACCAGTGCGTACCGATCAGAATGTATTGCAGCGGGATCAGGATGAAAAACGCCGAAAACAGGGCGTTATGGTCACCTCGCCTGGTCGGTGTCAGGGTGATGAACTCCCTGAGCGCGAACAGTGAGATGAATCCGAACAGGACGACCGTTGCATTGCCGCCCAGCAGGTAGGAAGCGAAGAAGATGATGACCATCCCCCACCAGGCATTCACGCGCTGATTGAGGTTTTCGATGGTCGAGACAGCGCCTTCTGTTTTGGCCCGCCGGGCCAGCAGTCGACCGGCCAGCGAAGCAATCGCCAGCAAGCACGCCAATCCAAAAAAGAACCACAAGAACTTTGCTTCAAGACTCATTTCGACAGCCCCACAATGGCGTTACGCGCGCGTTCCAGAAACACCTGTTTATCCTCGCCAGCAATCCTTTCCATCGGATTGCCGATTCGGATCGTGCAGATGATCGGCAGAGGGACGTGTTTGCCTTTGGGCATCGAGCGATGAAGGTTTTCCAGGTAGATCGGCACCAGGTCGACATCGGGGAAGGTCTCGGCCAGCCGGAAAAGACCTGATTTGAATTCCCCGGGCAGTGCCTCGGATGATCGAGTGCCTTCCGGAAAGAAGATGATCGAATGACCCGCCTGCACCACATCGAAAATGGGCTCCAGCGCGTTTTTACCGGGCGCCGGTTTACGGTCAATCAACACGGCATTCAGGCCTTTCTGGGAGATGTACGACAGAAACCGGTTTTTTCCCCAGTAATCGGCAGCGGCGATCGGCTTCACATTTAACCTGGCCTCGGGCGGCAGGGCCGCAATGATGGCCAAGGTGTCCATGTGGCTGGTGTGATTGGCGAAATAGATTCGCTGACGCGTGAGATCCGGTGGGCTCTCCCACCTGGCGGTGACGCCAATCAGCAGTCGAAGAACAGAAATCAGCGCATTACTGATCCACATGGTCGGTCCCCTTCAGCTGCTTGGCGATCGCCAGCGTTCGTGTGACGCAGGTTGCGACTGACCCAATGGCGATGACAGCGAGCGCGATCAACAGTACGTAGTGGGTGCCATAAACGCTGACTTCGACGGCATTCAGCAGCAGTCCTGCGGTCATTACGGCCATTCGATGCTGCTTGGCCATAGGGCCGATGAAGGTCTGCTTGAGGCCAATCGAGCCGCCGAACACCCTGACATAAGCCGTCAGTGCAGCGGCCAGGGCAGCAAACCATCCGAGGTCGGATTGCCCAATGGCATACCCCAACCCGACGATCAGCAAACTGTCGGCTATCCGGTCCGGAAATTCGTTGTAGAGACTGCCGATGTCGGACTTCTTGCCGCCCTCTATCGCCACCATCCCGTCGAAGAGGTTGCACAGCAGGCGCAACTGAATGCCGACCGCGCAGAAGATTGATCCAATGACACCGCTATCGATATTGAGCGCCACGACGCCGGCAAACGCGAAGGCGATGCTGGCGACGGATATCTGATTGGGGGAAATGTCTCTTTTCACCAGAATGTCGGTGATGCGTTTTGCCCAGCCCGCAGAGCGCGTCTTGATGGGCCTTCTGTTGTCATCCACTAGCCAATATCCCTATAAATGATGAGTTACTACAGATCGCATTGTAGTGGCGAGTCGCGCTGACTACACCCAGCAAATGAAGACTTTGCTTCGGTTGTGGTTTTTGGGTTTTTCATGAGCGATCAGGAACCCCAAGCAATACCGAACTCGTCGATGTGCGCCTGCAAAACCAGGGCATTGCCCAGTGCAAAACCGCTGGCGGTGTTATCAAAGATGGACCAGGTGGGGATCCCCGCCTGCGCCGCTTTTTGCATTTGCTGCGCCAACGCCTGCAATCGATCCGGCTCATAGTCACTGTGATAAATGCGTGGCGAGCCATGCAGCCGCCAGTATTGAATGCCAGGCCAGCCGCCCGGTGTCCCACCACCTGGCATCGGCGACGGATCAGCCGCGACTCGCCCGACTTTCTGCTCCACCAGTAGAGCATCTGCGTTCAGCCAGGTTTCATGCCGAGGCTCGAGTACCAAGGCCCCTGCATATCGCTGCCGCAAAGCCAGGAAGAACTGTGTGGCGGTGCCCTCGTCGTAAGCCAGCGAAGGCGGCAACTGAACCAGAAGACAACCCAACGAATCGCCAAGCGCCGTGCACTGGGAAAGAAACTCGTCCAGCAGCTGCTCGCAACCCTGCAATCGCTGCACATGAGTGATGAGCTTGGGCACCTTCACCGAAAACCGAAACGGCACCGGTACCGACTGCGCCCAGCGTAAATACGTTTGTGGTCGATGCGGTCGATAAAACGAGCTGTTGATTTCTACCGCCGTCAGCTGCGAGGCATACCGCTGCAAATGCGTGCCGTGGGCAGGAAACATCGGCCAGTGCTCACGAGTCAGGTTCCAGCCCGCACAACCGATGTGAAACAACGAACCCAGCGTCGCCCCGGCCAAGAGTTTTTACCTTCTTTTTTCGGAACAGCGTCCCGACCTTTAACTTCGAGACAAGCCCTCAACGCAAGTTCGTTTTTTCCTTGGCCGCATGCTAGGTTGTACGACGACCGATGAGTGACACTTTCACTCTCGCTCTGACGACCCACAACAACAAGGAAACACCCATGAAAAAAGTGAAACTGCTGATTGGATTTTTGTGCCTCTTCAGTGGCTACGTAGCCGCCGCCCCTGCTTCCGCGGACAAGGATGTTGCGCAAGCCGTCGATCACCTGACGCAAGCCATGTTGCACAAGAACATTGCCGAACTGAAGGCGCTGACCGCCGAGAACCTGACCTACGGGCACTCCAGCGGAAAGATCCAGGACAAGAAAGCATTCATCGACGATATCGAAACAGGCAAAAGCGCGTTCAAAACCCTGGAGATGCAGAACCAGACCATCACCATATCGGGTGACGTAGCGTTGGTGCGCCATCACTTCTCAGCACAAGCGCTCAAGGGCACTGAAGTGGTGCCAACCGAAATCGAGAACTTCCAGATCTGGCAAAAACAGAAAGGCCACTGGTTGCTGGTCGGTCGACAAGCGTTCAAGTTCTGATTTTTGTGTAACGAAGGGGGCACCGGTAAGCCAGGTTACGGTGCCCCCTGCCCTCTCCTTTTACTGCAAGACGACCGTTGAACCGCGAGTGCGCGGCGGAAATTCTGCCGATTCAAACTGCGACCACCCGTAGAAAAGGCCAGCGAGCCTGATAACTCCGGGCCTTCTGACCGAACAGATCGGGCTGATGATTCACCGGATTGATCCGTAAAAGCCCTTCTTCGACATCGCTCAAACCGTAAGGCGCATACACCTCGCCGGTCACCACATCCAGACCAATACACGTCCCCGCAATCAGATACCGATCGATGCCATCCTTTGCCGACTGAAGCTTGGGATAAGCCCTGCCAAATCGCTGACCGTACCAAAGGTGAACCCGTGCCTGGTTCTTGATTTCGATGTTTACGTCGACGTCGTGAAAGAGCTTCCGGGCGGCAACGATGACTTCATTCTCGGCCTCCCACGACACGTCTTCATCAAAGTAGAAAACGTCGTAATCCTTGATGCCCCAAGCGGCGGGAAGCCCGGCTTGATGATTCCAGACCGTCTGAAAAAGGCAGCCCGCCGTCAACATGCATTGGTCCAGGCCGAGTGAAGGCAAGCGCCGGGCAATCTCGGCATTTGCCGGATTGGCCGTCGCGATCTTAATCAACGTTTCAGCGGTTAACGTCATGCTCTCTCCATGGGATGGATCAAATCCTGGGGGCTGACGATACATTAAAACCGCCTGACGAAAGACCGGGTACCTGGGTTTCACTCAACTCGGCAGACCGCTACAGTGACGCGACCGACACCTGAGAAACGATGAACATGGATGCACTTCACCACGGAAGTTGCCTGTGCGGCGCAGTGAACTATCAAGTGGCCACTGAGCTGAAAGCGGTTACCCATTGCCATTGCAGCCAATGTCGCAAGGGTCACGGGGCAGCGTTCGCGACGTATGCAAGCGCGCCCAGATCAGCGATTACGATCGTTGCGGGGGACGAGAAGCTCAAAACCTATCACTCGTCCGAAGGCGTCGCCCGACAGTTCTGTGGCGAGTGCGGCTCTTCGCTGTTCTGGTCTGATTCCAAAGGTGAGTTTTCGGAATGGATGTCCGTGGCGATAGGCACGCTGGATACGCCGTTTCTGAGTGAAAAACAGAAACATGTGTGCGTTGCATCGAAAGCGCCGTGGTACGCAATCGAAGATCGCTGGTCACGGACGGAGTGAGCGCTTTCGGCCAAAAAGCGAAAGCACATGAGGTACATTGTTACCTGATCCCAAATTCACTGATGGGAGGGACCGTACTATGACGACGCGAACTGACACTGCCATCCTGGCCGGTGGCTGCTTCTGGGGCATGCAGGATTTGCTGAGACGTTACCCCGGCGTGGTGTCCACGCGGGTAGGCTACTCGGGCGGTGATGTGCCCAATGCCACTTACCGCAACCATGGCACGCACGCCGAAGCGATCGAGATCGTGTTCGATGCGGACCAGATCAGCTATCGCCAGATCCTCGAGTTTTTCTTTCAGATCCACGATCCGACGACGAAGAATCGTCAGGGCAACGATGTGGGTATGAGCTATCGCTCGGCACTCTTCTATCTCAACGATGAACAGAAGCAGGTGGCCGAGGACACGGTGGCCGACGCTGATGCATCTGGCTTGTGGCCCGACAAGGTCGTAACGGAAATCGTGCCCGCAGGCCCGTTCTGGGAAGCAGAGCCGGAACATCAGGATTACCTCGAACGCTATCCCAACGGTTACACCTGCCATTTCATTCGGCCAGACTGGAAACTGCCTAAACGAGGGTGATGTCTCGGCCGGTCCAGCCTGTTGTGGAGGCCCAACGTTTGACCGTCATTTCCAGCTCCGGCCGGCAGATTTGTATCGCTCTGTATGTTCGCGGGCGATCTTACACAGCGATACACAATCACTGAATCAGGACACATACGCCGTACATGAAGGTGAAAAAGTGGGTGGCGTCGCCAACCTGGCGTTCTGCGATGAACACAGGCGAAAGAATCCACCCCCTAAGCAGGAACCACCTCATGATCAATGAAATCGATACCGTGCTTTACACCGGCAAGACCCACACGACCGGAGGCCGTAACGGCGAGGCGCGAAGCGACGATGGACGTTTGGACGTCAAGCTTTCCGCGCCTGGCTCGTCAGGGAGCGGCACCAATCCCGAACAGCTGCTGGCCGCCGGTTGGTCGGCCTGTTTCATCGGTGCAATGGGTAAGGCGGCTGTCGCACTGAAGGTGACCCTGCCGAGCGACGTTGCCGTCGATGCCGAAGTGGACCTGGGCAAGACCGAAGACGCCTTTTTCCTCCAGGCGCGCCTCAATGTCAGCCTTCCGGGCCTGGACCCTGCTGTTGCACGGGCCGTGGTGGATGGCGCCCACCAGCGGTGCCCGTACTCCAAGGCGACCCGTGGCAACATCGACGTCACGATCAATCTGGTTTAACAGCAACACCCCACGCAGCCTGCCTTCCCGGCAGGTTGCGCTGGCCAATTCGCTCAATCGTCCTCATGCAACTTGATACCGCGGGCGTGAAGCAGGTGCGGAACCACCAGCACCAGCAGCGTCAGCGCGAGGAACGCGGCCGATATCGGTTGCGTCACAAACACCAGCCAGTCTCCCTCGCTGATGGACAACGCATTGCGCAGCTGCTTTTCAGCCATCGGCCCTAGCAGCATGCCGACGATCACGGGCGCGACAGGGAAATCGAAACGACGCATCAATACCCCGCCCCAACCGATCGCCAACATCAGCAAAAGATCGAAGGAAGAATGACGCATGCCGTACACGCCGATGGTGGCAAACACCAGAATGCCGGCGTTCAGGTACGGCCGGGGAATCTGCAGGAGTTTGACCCAGAGGCCCACCAACGGAAGATTCAACACCAACAGGATCACGTTGCCGACATACAGCGAAGCCACCAGGGTCCAGACCAGTTCCCCCGACGTCTGGAAGAGCATCGGCCCCGGCTGCAGGTTGTAGTTCTGAAACGCGGCCAACAGAATCGCCGCGGTGGCGGACGTCGGAATGCCGAGCGTCAGCAGGGGCACCAAAGAACCCGTCGCGCTCGCGTTGTTGGCCGCTTCGGGACCGGCAACCCCCTCGATCGCCCCCTCGCCCTTGTTGCCCGCAAACTCTTTCGGGTACTTGCTCAATTTGCGTTCCGCCGAATAGGACAGGAACGTCGGAATTTCAGCGCCACCGGCCGGAATCGACCCGAATGGAAAACCGATCAACGTGCCCCGTAGCCAGGCGGGAACCGAGCGTTTCCAGTCAGAGCGCGTCATCCACAACGAGGTCAAGCGGTGCCGACCGGACGCTTCTTCTTTCTGATAAAGCAGGCTGTACAAGGCTTCACCCACTGCAAACAACCCGACTGCCACGAGCACGACTTCGATGCCATCAACCAACTCCGGCACCGCCAAGGTGTAGCGGGCAATGCCCGAGGTTGAGTCCAGGCCGATCAAGCCGATGGTCAGTCCAATCCCGAGCGAGACAAAACCGCGCAGCATCGAAGCGCCGAGTACCGCAGACACCGTCGTAAAGGACAACACCAGAATCGCGAAATACTCGGCAGGACCAAACTTGAGCGCCAGCGTGGCAACAATAGGGGCAAACAACGTCAGCAACACCGTCGCGATGGTGCCGGCAACAAATGAGCCTATCGCGGCCGTTGCCAGGGCCGGTCCTGCCCGGCCGTTGCGCGCCATGAGATTGCCTTCCAGGGCCGTGACCATGGAGGACGATTCACCGGGCGTATTGAGCAGGATAGAGGTGGTCGAGCCGCCAAACTGCGCGCCGTAATAGATACCGGCGAACATGATCAAGGCGCCCGTAGGATCGACCTTGGCGGTGATCGGCAGCAGCAGCGCTACCGTCAGCGCCGGCCCAATACCCGGCAAGACACCAATGGCGGTGCCGAGCAAGCAGCCGATAAAGCCCCACATCAAATTGATCGGTGTCAGCGCAGCGGAAAAACCAATGGCCAGGTTCGCGAGAGTTTCCACCTTGATTACCTCCTTCGGCCTGGGTCAGATCCAGGCATTGACAAGGGGCGGCAGGGAAACCCCTAGCCCGGCGTTGAACAGCCAGTAAATCGGCAGGGTCAAGGCAATGCCGATAGCGAGGTCTTTCACCGGCCGACGGCTGCCAAAACCCCGCGCCGAACAGGCAAACAGCAGCCCGGCGGCCAATACGAAGCCGATGAGGTTAATCAGTACGGCCACCCCCACAAGTCCCGCCGTCACCCAGGCTGCGCCGGATTTGCCGCCGGGCAGCGCTTGGGCAGCTTCGTCGCTGTGATCTGCCAGCTCGCGAAAACCACCGGTGACGGCCTGATAACACAGCAACAGACCGACAACGCCCAGGAACATCGCGACGGCGTACGGATAGACGTGGGCTCCCAGGATGACGAAGCCCATCTCGGGTGGAAACCGGAATGCGCCCACCGCCAACACAGCGCTGATGGCAATCACTCCGGCGCCGATCGCCAGTTGCACCGGCACGATTGCGCGAGGCTGAGTCATTTCGAAACCAGCCCGACCTCGACCAGCATCGCACGCAGCCGCACATGCTCTTCGTCGACGAATTTGCCGAACTCATCACCGGTCAGGACGTTGGGTGACCATTTGTTGGTGTCGATATTGTCTTTCCAGACTTTGCTGTTGCTGGCGGCCACGACAGCGTCGATCACTTCTTTACGCTGCTCGGGCGTGAGGTTCGCTGCACCGTAAACACCGCGCCAATTGCCGATGGTCACGTCGTAGCCTTTCTCTTTGAGGGTCGGCGCATCGATGCCTTCAATGCGTTCTGGCGCGCCGATGGCGAGTACTCGGAACTGGCCGTTCCTGATGTATTGGCCAAGCTCGGCATAACCACCGGTGATCACCTTGATCTGCCCGCCCAATGCCTGAGCAACGACTTCCCCCCCACCCGCGAAGGCGACGTAATTCACCTTGTTGACCGGGACACCCATTTTCGCGGCCAACTCGGCAATGCCGATGTGATCGATCGACCCCTTGGAGCCACCGCCCCAGGAAATACTGGTCGGCTTGTCTTTGAAGACTTTCAGCAAGTCCTCCAGGGTTTTGAATTCAGACTCCTTGCGCACGGCAATCACGTTGTATTCGGTAAACAGCCGGGCAATCGGCGTTACGTCCTTCAAGGTGATTTGCGGTTTGTTCTGTTCAATGGCAGTGACCATGATCGCGCCGACAACCAGCAGCGCATTCGGATCGCCCTTGGTGCTGTTGGCGAACTGCGCCAGCCCCAACGTCCCCCCTGCTCCGCCCTTGTTCTCGAAGGTGGTGGATTTGGCCGTGTTGGCCTCGATCAAGGCTTTGCCCAGGACCCTGGCGGTCTGGTCATAGCCGCCACCCACAGAACCCGGGGCCATGAACTTGACGGTGTCCAGCGCAAAGGCCGGTGTCGCGAGCGCAGCTGCGGTAACGGCCGTTGCGATGCAGCGGCTGAATCGACGGAACAAAGCGGACATAAGTTGTCTCCCGAGACTTTTGTTTTTATGGGCACCCGTTGAACGTCGATCAGGAATAAACCCTGATCAATGAATATCCATCTCGGGATAAGCGTAGGCCATGGTTAGGGGGATGACATACAACGAAGAATCTCTTGGAATAAGACCTGGACACTTTCCGCGAATTCTCGCCGATTGCCTGAGTGCCCGAAGTGATACGCACGGCCGAAATACAACTCACCAGGCACGCTGAAATGTAGCAGCTGGCGAAGCCTGCGTTCGGCTGCGTAGCAGTCGTAAAATCAGCAACTGCGGTGCGTCAGGCGCACCGCGTTAGCTGGACTCACGACTGCTTCGCAGCCGAACGCAGGCTTCGCCAGCTGCTACGGATTGCATTGCGGCTTAACTGACTGACATTAGGCATTAAGTCTGTACTCCTGAGGGGCGCCTGATGCGACGCCCCCAAGGGTCGTGCCGATGTTGTTATGTGTTGGTTTTCAACTTGGTCCACAGGCGGGTCGTCAACCGTGCGATGGCCGCTGGGAGTTCCTCGACGGTAAACAACTTGTCCAACACACGTGTCGGCGGGTAAATCGCCAGGTCCTGCTTCACTACCGGAGTCACATATTCATCCGCCGCAAGGTTGGGGTTGGCGTAATGGATGCTGTTGCTGATGTTGGCAATGACTTGAGGTGTCAGCAGGTAGTTCATGTAGGCGTAGCCATTCTTCTCGTGCGGCGCGCTCTTGGGCATGACCACCATGTCGAACCACAGCGTCGAGCCTTCGTCAGGGATCGAATAGGCGATGTCGATGCCGTTGTTGGCTTCCTTGGCGCTCGCGGCCGCCTGCACGATGTCGCCATTGAAACCGATCACTGCGCAAACATTGCCGTTCGCCAAGTCGCTGATGTACTTGGAGGCGTGGAAATACTGGACGTAAGGTCTGATTTTGAGCAGCGCCTGCTCGGCTTTCTTGTAGTCCGCCGGCTCGTGGCTATGGGACGGCAGCCCCAGGTAATTCAGGGTGATCGGCAGGATCTGCGTAGGGTTATCGATAATCGCCACGCCGCACTGGCTCAGCTTTTTGATGTTGTTTTCATCAAAAAACAGGTTCCAGGAATGGGTGACATCGGTGTCGCCGAAGATCGCCTTGATCTTCTCGACGTTGTAGCCAATACCCGCCGTGCCCCACATGTACGGATAGCCGTATTGGTTGCCCGGGTCATTGACCTCAAGTTTTCTCATTAACGCCGGGTCAAGGTTTTTCCAGTTGGGCAGCTGGCTTTTGTCGAGTTTTTGAACCGCCCCGGCTTTGATCAATCGAGACAGAAAATGGTTCGAAGGGCTCACCACGTCATAGCCGGTGTTGCCGGTCATCAGTTTGGTTTCCAGCACTTCGTTGCTGTCGTGAATGTCGTACGTTGCCTTGATCCCCGTTTCCTTGGTGAACGTGGTCAAGGTGTCGTCGGCGATGTAGCCGTTCCAGTTTGAAATATTGACGACTTCGTCGGCGTAAGTGGCTGCCGACAACGTCGTCAGCACGACCATCAGGGAAATGTTATTGACGCGCATGTTCAATCACCGTGTGTTTGATGAGTTTTTATTCTTTGATCGCCGGGTGTTCTAGATTTCTGTTTTGGCCCTGACCGCCTCCACGCGCATTCGAAGCATGGCACCGATATCGAGCAAGGGCCGCGGCGGCAGCCAGCCCGGTTGGGCCCTGCGCATCACCGATTCGAGGATGGGCGAGCTGGCACCCGATGCCAGTTCGGCGAGCAAGCGTCCCCAAAGGGTGCCGCGTGCGACGCCCGAACCATTGCAGCCGGCCACCGCAAACACACCTTCGTCGACCTTGGCAAAATACGGTTGCCCGGTGCGTGAAGCGCTCAAGTGTCCGGTCCAGGTGTATTGAATGTCCTGCTCGTTCAAGAACGGGAAGCGGCGTTGCAAGCCGAGCACATGGTGTTTGCGACGGTGCAGCAGCTCACTGTCGGATAAATCCCGAGAACGGTATTCCGCCGTGTTGCGGATCATCACGCGGCGGTCCGGAGTCAATCGCACCGTGGCGCCCAGGGGCCGGGTGGACAGCACGCCCCAAGGCTCAACCGCGCCGATGGACTTGAACTCGGCGTCGCTGAGCGGTCGTGTGAGGCTGGCGCTGAGTTCCATCGGGAACGTCCCGCTGTCTTCTATTCCGGAGCGCGGGATGAATGCGTTCAGGCACACCAGGACTTGTCTGGCCTCGATGCTTCCATCGGTGCCATTGGCGCGAATACGCCCTTTGCCCAAGCGCTCCAGACCAGTGATATCGGTGTTCTCAAACAGGGTCACGTTGGCCGGCAGCGTATCCAGCAGGCCCTTCACGTATTTCGCCGGTTGCAGCAGTGCGTTGCCATTGCCGCACCAGATCGCGGCCTGGTAATGCGAGGTGCCCAGTTTATTGCTGAGCTGCTCACCTTCCAGAAAGTGCGCAGAGGCGCCGACAGCGCGTAGCGTTGCCAGTTTGGCGGCGACATCGGTCAACTTGCCGGGATCGTTGACGGCGAAGAAGTAGCCCGACTCCCTGAATTCACATTCGATCCCCAGACGAGCAATGCGCCGGCGCACTTCGTCACTGGCGGCACGGGAAATCGAGGTATCGACTTCAAAACCGGCAAACCCCGGGTTGCCGATCAGCTCATCCTTGGCCGGATGTTCGTGACCCACCACGAAACCTGAATTGCGCGCCGAGGCGCCCTGTGCGGCCCGTTGTCTGTCGACAATTATGATCCGCGCCTGAGGGTGCATTTCAGCGAGTGTGTGAGCGGCGCACAGCCCGGTGATACCGGCACCGACAATCAGCCAATCGGCTTTTTTCGTGCCTTTGAGAGCATCGCGAGCGGGAGAACTCCCCGCCTGCGCAATCCAGCCACATACATTGGTCATGCATCACCTCATCTGCCTGTCGTTCTGCAAGCACCGCACATGACGTCATCGCATGAGTATTTCCGGCTGGTGCTGGCTAGAGCTAGAATCTATAAGGCCTGTAGTGATACAACCAACGTTATAAAATCATCGAGTCATTCAAAAAACGCATGGATAAAATTCACCACGTTCCTTCTCTCCAGGCCTTGCAGGCGCTGGTCGAGGTCGCAGGCTCGGGCAGCTTCACGCAAGCGGCGCAAAAGCTGTGCCTGACCCAAAGCGCAGTGAGCCGAAAAATCCAGCAGTTGGAGAGCCACTTCGACTTGCCTATGTTCGTAAGGAATAGCCGCAGTGTTCGACTGACACCGGAAGGCGAACAGGTACTTGCGACCGCCCGAAGTATCCTGGCGCAACTGAAAACCCTTGAAGATCGGCTGACACCGCAGAAACGACCCTTCCGCATTCGCATGCATGTGTCGCTGGCGGTTCGATGGTTGCTGCCAAAGTTGAGCGAGTTTTATCGAAGTCATCCGCAGGTTTCGCTGTCGATCGAAACCGTGGCCACGGAAGTGGTGGAACCGGCCATCGACAGCGACGCCTACATCCTCTATCTGCCAGAGCCGTCCCGCGATCCTGACTGCCTGACGTTGTTCGAGGAGGCGCTGGTGCCGGTGTGCGCCCCAGGCCTGGGCAGCACCTCCCAGCCGTTGGAGTCTGTGGCCGATCTCGTGCACTTCCCGCTGTTGCATCGCTCGGCGGACAAACATGACTGGTTCCGGTGGCTGCAAGCCAATGGCGGCCAGTCACTCGAGGACTACCGCCACATCCCCTTCAACCTCGACGAGTTGGCGCTCGATGCGGCGGCGCGAGGGCTGGGGGTCGCCATGACTGACCTGACCCTCGCAGGCGAATCACTTGAGCGAGGCGTGCTCGTCGTTCCGTTCGGCCACCCCTTGAAGACCCGCGGCATTTACGCTTTGAACCTGCAACCTTCCGCCGCCGCTCATCCAGCCTGTTCGCTGATCATGCAGTGGTTTGCCCAACAGGCCGAACAGCCGGCAGGCGAAGTTTGACCACCAGGGTTTGAACACTACGTTCCGCGCCCCAACCCTTGTGTCGCATTGGCAAAAGCAGCGCTCGCCTCTTGAACCAGCTTGCGCCATTCAACGCTGTTGATGAGTCCGGCGCGCTCCATCTCATCGGCAGCCTTGAGCAACTCGTCATATTGCTCTTCAACATCCATCCGGATTTCGGGCACGTTCAGGAGCTGATACCAGGCCGCCAGGGCTTCGCTCTTTTGATCATCACTCATGCTCAAACTCCCAAAGACAGTCTTCATTTGGAAGTTTTTTCATGGGTGGCGTTCCTCGCTCCCGACATACGGCCGTCAGGCATAAAGCCAGTCGCGCCGTGCATTACAAACTTGTCATTGAGTTGTCAGCGTAGCCAGCACCCTCACTTCATACAAAGAAAACACTGACCTGATCCTCGAAGCCGCCGGTCGCCAACCGTAACTTCGGCGCCGTTTCATTACAAAATTGTCATTCAACTGTGGGTCGGCTGTGCGGATCGCCTGGTTAACCTGAATTCACTGCCAGGCAACCCATCGGCAGCCAACCCGCCTCTGAATAGAGGGAATCATCATGAAAATGTTAATCCTCGGTTTTGCGGCCCTCCTCGTCACCGGTTCGGCGTTTGCCGATACGCAGACTGCCCAACCTGTCATCCACGACAAGACCGGTTTCTTCGTCCCCCTGGATATCGCCAAAGACCTGTCCAGCAATATCATCACGCAAGATTGCGGCATCGTCCCCGCGCAGCTGATTTACCTCGACCATCAGGGTCGCAAGCACGTGCTGGATTACCAGGTACAGGGCATGGATTGCCTTGGTGGTAACTGATCAGTCGCCTGTACTCACAGAGGATCGGGCTGCACTGGCGCCACTGGCTGACCTCTGTAGCCCGCCGCCGCGACCGGCCTTTCGTATGAGCTGAATCTGCCCGTCGCGGCTCCGCTACATGTCTCATTTTATTTCCCTGCTTTGACAATTGGCGCTTGAGCTTTAGTCTGTCGCGACCTATAAATACTATAGATAACCATGAGCGACCTACTGCCGTTTCCGCTGTCCAAAAAGAAAGCCTTGGAAATCATTAGGGAGCTTTCGCAAAGATCTGAGCGTGTTTTTTACTCTAAGCACGCACGGTCTCGCATGATTGAGCGAGAGATATCCATGCCTGACGTCATGGATTGCCTCCACAGAGGACAGGTCACTGATGGCCCCTATCAAGCACCCGGGGGCGATTGGAGATTCACTATTTCATGGTTCAGGGCTGGGTCACCCCTCCAAATTGTCGGCGCAATCGATGTCGACGAAGACGGGAGATATCTCGTCATAGTGACCACGATGCAAAGGGAGAGATAATTTGATGTACCACTACGTTGAGAGCGGGCTACCGAACGTCTGGCTTAGCAACGGCTACAGGATGAAAGAAACGGCCTATGGCGAGGCGGTTGCTATCACGGATGTCGAGGGTCTTCACGATTTTATCGGCAAGACGATTGCGCAAAAACCGGCAGCTCTGACCGGTGCAGAGTTTCGGTTCCTGCGTAAAGAGCTGGGTTTGTCTCAAGAAAGACTGGCCAGTATTGTCGGGCTGACCTCCCAAGCGGTGGCGATCTGGGAAAAGACTGACAAGATTCCGACTGTAAATGATCGCTACCTGCGCGGGCTATACCTGGAAGCCAAGACTGGCGAGGCGGATCTGATGGCCGCCATTGACTCGATCAACGAACTGGATCATGAGCTTCATAAGCTCAACCTTCAGTTTGAAGATGGATGGCACAAGCAAGACCAAACGTGCGCCTGACAAAGACCTGAATTACAAAGCCCGGACGTGTACCGGGCTTTTTTCTTTTCTGCGCTTTTGACCGGATCAGACGGATCAAAAAGCGACTTCAACTGAAATGGCCAAAAACGCCACCCCCCTTGAGCAGTTTTGGCATAGGTCAAACTCATCGCTGTGTCTAGACTCACCCCCATATAACAGTGCGAAAGCACACTTGAGTCCAGAACTGTTTCAGGGGAACCCGCATGAACCCATCCGACATTTTTGTTATCAGCGCCGTCCGCTCGGCTATCGGCAGCTTTGGCGGTTCGCTAAAAGATGTGCCGCCCATTCAATTGGCCACTGACGTTTGCCGCGCCGCCATTGAACGTTCGGGTCTGGCACCTGAACACATCGGTCACGTGGTGATGGGTCATGTGATCCCGACGGAAGTACGTGACGCCTACCTCTCTCGTGCCGTGGCGATGAATGCCGGCCTGCCGAAAGAGACGCCCGCCTTCAACGTCAACCGCCTCTGCGGTTCTGGTTTGCAGGCCATTGTCAGTGCCGCTCAAAGTTTGATGTTGGGGGATGCCGGGGCTGCGCTGGCGGGTGGCGTCGAATCCATGAGCCGCGGGGCCTATATCTTGCCGCAGGCGCGCTGGGGCGCACGCATGGGCGATATGCAAGCCATCGACTACGTGCTCGGCGCTCTGCAAGACCCGTTTGGCGGTTTCCACATGGGCATTACTGCGGAAAACATCGCCGAGCGCTATGGCATCACTCGTCAGGCTCAGGATGAGTTGGCGCTGCTCAGCCAGCAACGGGCAGCCCGGGCGATTGCTGAAGGGCGATTCACCGACCAGATCGTGCCGATCGAAGTGGCGTCCCGCAAAGGTACCGTGACGTTTGCGACGGACGAGCATGTCCGCGCCGAGGTCAATGCCGAGCAATTGGGCAAGATGAAACCGGCCTTCAAAAAAGACGGCAGCGTCACCGCCGGCAACGCGTCCGGTCTCAATGATGGTGCCGGTGCATTGATCATGGCCACGGGTCAGATGGTTCTCGACCAAGGCCTCAAGCCCATCGCCCGACTGGTCGGTTATGCCCATGCCGGTGTGGAGCCAGAGCTGATGGGGTTGGGACCGATTCCCGCCACCCGCCTGGTCCTCAAACGCGCCGGCCTGACCGTTGCCGACCTGGATGTCATCGAGTCCAACGAAGCATTCGCGGCCCAAGCGTGTGCCGTGGCGCAGGAACTGGGCTTCGACCCGGAGAAGGTCAACCCGAACGGTTCGGGGATTTCTCTGGGCCACCCGGTGGGCGCGACCGGTGCGATTATCGCCACCAAGGCGATTCACGAACTGCACCGTGTTCAGGGTCGTTATGCCCTGGCAACCATGTGCATCGGCGGCGGCCAAGGCATCGCCGTGTTGTTCGAACGCGTCTGATCGCCCCAAACGAAGACGGCGCCCATTGTGGGCGCCGTCTCGTTTTACCGCGATGGAATCTGTGCGCAATGCACTCCGATTTCAGCTCGGTGTAAGCCTCGATCACTGCGCGACCACACTCGCGCCCCATACCCGATGCTGACCAGGCACGACCTTACTGCAGGCCGGTCGGTATCTCGATGGGCTTCATTTTTTCAGGCCCGGAGGTTCTACTAAACTACTCAGAACTACGCAGATTCAGTGAATGATTTCACAGCACTGCTAAAGTGATAGCACGCGTCGCCACATGCTCCCAAAGCCTGCAATTTCGAAGGTGGGAGGCTAATCACGGTGACGCCAACGCTCTCAAGCGAGGGCAGCATGAACTGAATCGCGTCATCATCGAACGCGAGGGGCAGCAGACATGAGGTCTAAATATGATATTTGAGCCCAACAGTACCCGTTCCGTTCTCCAGCGAAGAAGCAGTACCAGTATCGTTATTCAGGCTGGTCTCGATTGTGTTGCAGTGACGGGCGTTGCGTGGTTTTTGATCAATTATCATATCGGCTTCATAACACAGTCCTATGTCATCCTGCTCCTGTTGCTACTGGGGGCGTTGGCCGTCGTATACGACCACTATGCCATTTACCGCAGCAATGTTGTTTTTACCGTCAAAGCCTTCAAGCTTTTAAAGGCGTGGACTGCCACGTTTGGCTTTCTTGTTGCCATGGCCTTTCTTACCAAGCAAAGCGAACAGTACTCGCGTTTATTGGTCGGGCAGTTATTTGTTGTTGGATATTTTGCTCAGTTGCTTTTGCACCTCGCGACACGCGAGATGCAGAAGAAGTTTTTGGCCCACTCCACTCAATTGGAAAACTCGCTCATCATTGGCTCGGGCGAACTGGCCAGCTATCTTCACAAGAAAATCAGCAATAATCCCTGGCTCGGTGAGCGCATAGTCGGCTGTGTGTTGATTGGCGCGGACGATGATCGGGGAAAGGAAAGTCTGGAGGGCGCGCAACGTCTGTCGATACTGGGCGATATCTCCGACCTTGATGAGTTAGTTGTTAAACATGCCATTCGTACCGTCTATTTCGTGACCCCTCTGGGTGGCTCGGAGGTCATCCAGGATGTTTATTTAAGGCTGTTCGATAAACACATCTCTGTTAACTGGGTGCCTGACATTTTCTCGTTGCGCCTGATCAACCACAGTGTTCGCGAGATTGCCGGCATTCCCGTGCTGACCTTGTCTGAAACTCCGCTGATGGGCATGCGTCTGTTTCTGAAGAACCTTGAGGACAAAGTCCTGGCCTTTCTCATTTTGGTTCTTGCAGCGCCAGTCCTGGTAGCCGTCGCCATTGCCATCAAGCTCGATAGCCCCGGCCCCATATTCTTTCGTCAGCAGCGCATGGGGTGGAGTGGAGAGGCTTTCCGGATCTGGAAGTTCAGAAGCATGGTCGTCCATCAGCCGGAAGACGGCGTCGTCAAGCAGGCGCAAAAGAATGACCCGCGCATGACCAGGGTTGGCGCCTTTATTCGGCGGACCAGCCTGGATGAACTACCGCAGTTGTTCAACGTTTTGATGGGGGAAATGTCTCTGGTGGGGCCTCGCCCGCACGCTATTCAACACGATGTGCAGTACTCGCCCGATGTCTCTGGCTACTTTGCGCGTCACAACATTAAGCCGGGCATCACAGGCCTGGCTCAGGTACGTGGCTATCGTGGTGAAACGAGGGACATAGAGCAGATGATCCGACGCGTTGACTCGGACATCGAGTACATCAATAACTGGTCGCTTTGGCTCGATTTCGTCATCCTTGTACGAACGGTGTTTGCCTTCTCCGGCAAGCATGCCTACTAGCCATTCCTGAGTGCGTTCAGATGGATACGATACTTTCCAGGACCGGCGGTGACTTCAGATGAGCGTAGCGACTACGCAAGGTGTCGAGAAGCGCTTCTCCCGGCTCCCTGGAACAATGGAGGTATATTTTGAATAGGCCGCCAAAACCCATTTCGCGATATCGATTAGCGACTTCCTCGTCACTCGGGCCGTCCGGCAACCCAAGATGAAGTGTCAACTTCTTGCCTTCGACAGCAAATAGAGGCGTCTCCCAAAGAAATTGCGCTGCGCCCACCTTGGGCAGTCGAACAAACAAATAGCCGTGATTGCCCAGCGTATCAACATCACCGCCACGCCTTCTCTTCCACTCAAGAAGTCCATCGTCCGGGCGTGCCAGGCAAGTGCCGATATCGTAGTAGTCAAAACCATTTTCTATCGCCCATTCAAGCGCCATGAACGTGGTAATCGAGTTGATTTCACGTAACTTCTTGGCATCTGAAAATACAACATCGGGATAGCCGAAACGGATCGTGCTCCAGTAGCGTTTTCCTGCCCGGGTAATGACGCACCCAAGATGGCATGCAACAATTTCATCCTCCAGCAGTACCAGATCGAGCCGCCCGGCATTTTTTGCCACCCTTTGAACCTCATGCGATTCAATTTGAGAGGCGGATGCGCCATGCCTTGCTCTGGCATAGGGCTTAAGCATTTCCCGATCTGCGATTTCAATTTCGTCGTCGTTCAAGGCCTGTTTCATACGATAGCGCAGCCGGTTTTTGCGCAGATTTCGACGTAACTCGGTATTGTATCTGGCCGTAATATCCTCAATTGATCTGCTCAGCGGAACGACGGCACTCAAATATTGAGGCACATACAATGCACCCAAGGTCGGCATTTCACTGACCCACACCGTCCGGTCTGACGTCTCCAACTTCAACTGACTATCAACCGCTTGAGATTCAGCGCCCAGTAGAACCTTCACAAACTCCCGCTGTGTTTTCCTGCCTACATAGAGAATGTCGTGAAGGCTGTCTTCCCGCAGTCTGAACCTGACAATTTCCCAGCGCCAAAAACAGGCTCGCCCAAGTATATCCCGCAGCCAGGCAGCCGCTTTCCTTAGCTCAAATCGCATCGAAGGAGATATGAACTTACGCATCAATTCTGCTATGTGTTTTTTCATTTGGTTATCAGCACAATTCAAGGAAGGGGTATTTGACTTTAGTGCGATGAACCCTGATTACGACACTGACACAATCCGCCATCTATTTTGAACACGTGACCTTTCCTTTGTCCCTGTAGATCAATGTGCGCAACAAGAACATCGGATTACCCACCACATAGCGTCTGAATAAACGCTTTGGCTCACCTAGTAACCTGAACACCCACTCACAACCGAGACGACGCACCCATTGCGGAGCACGAGTGACCTTGCCGCCGAGAAAATCCAGAATCGCCCCTCCGCACACGACCAGACAGGGCACGCCACCGACGGCTAACCTGGCAGCAACGGCTTCTTGCCTGGGCATGCCCATACCCAACACAACCAGTTCCGGCTGAAACTGCCGGGCAAGATTTATGTAAGCATCCACCGGCGCGAAACCATGGTGAGCAGAGACTACATTGACCGCAAATAGCGCTTCGCTCCGCTGCACCGCGTTGGCTAGAAAGGGTTCTTCTGTGCCCCAGAAAGCCACGCGCCGCCCCTTGAACGCGGCCAGCAATTTGGGAATGAAATCGGTGCCATTCATATTCAGTCCCGGCTCCCGACCGAGGCGACGAAACAGGATGCCCATGCCGGAGCCATCCCGTAATAACACGTCCACAGCCAGCAGCGCGTTGAAGTAGTCGGTATTGGCCGCCACCAGATTCATGGCGTGGGCATTGGCGAACCCGAGCACTGTCGTCGCATCAGGTCTGGATAACGCGTCAATCAATGCTTGCTCGTCATCAACATCGCTGACCACCCTGAGTTTCCGGGTAATCGTTTGCCAGCTGTGCTGCCAGGATAAAGCACGCATTAGCTGTCATCTCGCTTCGAACGCACCCATTCAACCTGGCGCTTAAGCAAAAACCCGATATACAGGGGGATTTTCTTCACCGCGTAGAACGGCGCATACAACAAGGCTGAAAAAGAAATAATCCCGCGACCAAATTGGCTCCATGCCAGCAAGATAGTCACCCCCAATATTGCCACCCCGCAAGAAGCTATCAATGCTGGCGCCAAAGCTCCCGACAGCATAAATACCAACCATGACAGACCAAATGCCGCCGCCAAGGCCAGCGTCAATAAGGCCAACGGAGGGACCAGCAAATCGAGCGTCATCGCCAGCAGACTCCAGTTACGCTGGCCAATCGATTCCACCAACAACTTTGGCGTATCCCCAAGGATTACCCCTAGATGACCATGTTCCCAGCGCGTACGCTGGGTAGTTAAACCTTCATCGCTGCGCGGAAAGTAACTGGTTACCAAAGCATCGGGGCAGAACACAGGCGGCTTGCCGCTTCGGCATAAATCCAGGCCCATCTTCAAATCTTCAACGATGTGGCCACTGGCCAAATTGATCAACGTCATATCCCGCCAGACGAAAGCCATTCCCGTGCCCATTAGCTGACAGGGCAAACCAAGTCGGGTCCAACCCTGCGGCCTTACCCGATTCTTCACACACCAGGCAAACTCGGCAAGCCGCACTTTTAGCCCGGAACCTGCTGGAGCACGCATTAAATTAAGTGCTTGCGCTGGCCGCCCTGAGTCGATGCAACAGATTGCCAAACGCTCAATAGACCCCGCGGCCACCTGGCAATCCGCATCGATAACAATCATGACGTCCGGCGCATCGCTCGCCAAATGACGCACCCCGCAGTCCAGCGCAAAACCCTTGCCACGCTGCTGATCATTGCTGCGCTCCACCACCTCGGCGCCCGCCGTGCGGGCCAGCGCAGCCGTATCGTCAGAACAGTTATCCGCCACCACCACCAGGCGATCACCCAAAAGCAACTGCGGCCGAATGCTATTTAACGTCGCGACGATGACCGAGGATTCATTGTGTGCCGGTATCAACACCGCCACCCGCGGTCGCGATCCTTGCGCCGACGAGCGTGACCGTGCAGGCAGGCAGGCCATCAGCACCTGCACAAACAGCACCAACACCGGCAAGAGGATGAATATGAGCAGTGAGCTGAACAGCCAACCAAGTAATGTGATCATGCTTGCGCCCTAAACAAATTAGCCAACTTGGCCGCTTCGATATCGATGTCGTGTCGCTCCAGCACTCTCTGATAAGCCGCCTCGCCCATCCGCTGCAACACCTCGACAGGTTGCGCGAGGCAGTCCGCCAGCGCCGTTGCCAACTCATCCACCGCTCCAGCGGGAAACAACCAACCGTTCTCCCCCTGTCGCACCAACTCGGGAATGCCCGCCACATAGCTCGTCAGTACGGGCCGGCGCAACGCCATGGCTTCCATGATGACCACCGGCAACCCCTCGGCGAAGCTCGGCAACACCAAGGCCCGCGCCGCAAGAATCTCCGCCCGCACCTGATCGCTGCTGATCCAGCCGGTAATTCGCACCCGCGCCTGCAAGCCATGCCGTGCAATAAGGGCTTCGATTTCCGCGCGCATTTCTCCATCGCCCGCCAGTACTATTTCGAACTCCACGTCTTGAGCTGCCAGGATGCGGGCGGCTTCAAGCAGCAAAAGCTGACCCTTCTGCTCACACAAACGACCTACGCAAACCAACCGCGGCGCGGATGGCACGGCAACCGCTGGCACGTCGTGAAACGCCCGCTCCAGCCCACAATGCACCACCTTTACCCTTGCCCAGTGTGCATGAGCCACCCAGCGAAACAGCTGGCTGCGCCCATAAGAACTGATAGCAGCGACAAAGGCTGCGCGCCGGACTTTCTCGCCCAAATGAATAAACTGCGGTTTGTCGAACTCTTCCGGGCCGTGCACGGTAAAACTGTACGCCGGCCCACCGAGTACATTGGCCAGCATGACCACCTCGGTTGAGTTCGTGCCGAAATGCGCATGCACATGCTCGGCCCCGAACGCCTGCAACCAGGTCAGCACGCGACACGCCTCAGACAAATAAACCAAATGGTATGGCCAGGGGCGATCGGCACGCCGGCCCATGCGTAGCGCCAGCCACAGCGCCGAAAAAAAACGTCGCGGCTGGGCGCGCAGCACCTGAAGCACAGGCACTAATAGCTCTTTGACTCCGCCCTGCAACACATACTGGGTTTTATCGCGTTCGGACACGTCCTCGGCATCCACCAATTCGGCATCCCAGCCACGCAGGGCAATGCGCTGCACCACAAAACCCTGACGTTCCAACGCCAAAATCTCGCGACGAATGAAGCTATGGCTGACTTTGGGGTATTGATTGATGAAATAAGCAATACGCATAGGAACCAGACTTAGTTGTCGTTGCGGTGGATTATTACTGCAAGTAATCCCACAGTAGTACAGGTATCAGGAACGTCAACTAGCCACACGGCTGTTGCTATAACTACCTATCAACACGCTGTCTATCTTTTTAAAGGTGTCATCCAGCAACTCATAGCGCCTGCGATACATGGCACGTTTTTTTGAAGCAATACTGTCGAGCGGTTTCCTGGACAGCATCATGGGAATCTCAAAAAAATCTTCGCGCTCTGATGGAGTCGCTCCATGCTCTAACCAGATCACATCATAATTTGCCGCCAACTCCAGAGCTTTGTGAGCGCCAAAATACGGATGACGGTGGTGGCGATACCCATCCCCTACCGCATAAATTTTTTCAACACCGATATTGATGGCAATGTATTTAATAACTTCGATCAGAAAGCTTCTTGGCCGAAGGCCTTCAAAGTCTTTAGTCAGGTCCCTGTAGATACTCAACGACAGTTCACTCTCGACGCCTTTATGTATCCCTTGAACGGCGCCGATAAAAATACATAACTCAGTGTCCGTGCGACACAAGGTGAAGGCTATTGAAGCAATGCGCAGATCCCCCTGAAACAAGTTCAGCACCAACTCCCCTTCACGCATAAACCAGAAGGGACGATCCAGCACCAGGGAACAACCAGCCGCAAACTCCGACAAATCACTCAGCAGCAAACTGTCACTTCGCCCCAACAGCAATAGCTGCGGACAGCTTTTGGTCACCACTTCGTAATGCGAGGCTAAAACACTAAGTTTATTCTTGGGACTCCAGCTTTTACTGATGTATGGCCAATGAACAACGCCTACACAATCCCCGCCTAATTTTTCAACACCGGACTTACCCAAGGCGTTCGACATCCGCCCGCAAAACAACTTCAGCTCGGACCAGTTTTTTGCAACCAGAACCAACATTTTAAATTTATTATTCAACGCCCTTAAAGAATACCCGGCATGTAAAAAAAACACGCTCTTTAATATCACCCAATTATTCATATAAGTCTCACTTGTATTCGATCAACGCCGTCTTGCCGGCACCGAATCTGTTCAGTAGAAACTTGACTTGCCCGAGCATCTCGGGAAATTTCCCCAGCACGAGAAAGAAAGCCCGCAGCCAGTTTTCGCGCGTGGATCTATCGCCCCCGCGGGCGAGGCGCACGACCTGCAATGGATAGACCAGCAGCACAAGCAGCCCAAACCATCCCAACACCAAACTCGCGATAACCGTCGCCAGCGGGACACCCAATCCCCAGAACCAGGCACGGCGCGACTCACGCAACCAATGTTGCTCCGGTGCGGCCCCATGCAAAAATGCGCCCTCGGCAAAGGCATAACCACCGCGCAGGGTACGCCGCCACCATTGGCCAAACCGCGTCATGGTTGCATCGTGCAAGGTCATTTCCTCACCCAGACGCCAGACCTTCCAACCATTCCCACGCAGACGCACGCACAATTCAGGCTCTTCCCCGGCAATAAGGCCCGGTCGAAACCCGGACGCTTCGGCAAAGGCGTCAGCCCGCATCAGCGCATCGCCACCACATGCCTTGGCCTCACCTACCGGCGTATCCCATTCGTAATCACACAGTAAGTTGTAAATAGAGTGCTGCGGAAAACGTTCACGGCGCCGACCACAGACCACCGCGACGTCAGGATGTGTATCAAGAAAGGCGAGCGCCCGGGGCAGCCAACCGCCGACAACCTCACAATCACCGTCGACGAACTGCACATAACGCATCGCCGGCAATAAGCGTTGTATGCAGGCAAATCCTTCATTGCGCGCACGCGCTGCAGTGAAGGGAACGGTCATGTCCAACTCGACCACCTCGACCCCAAGCCTCAGTGCCATCTGCACTGAACCGTCCGTTGATCCAGAGTCGACATAAACAACCTTCTGCGCCGAACCGACAAGGGAAGTCAGACAACGCTCAAGCCGTAGGCCTTCGTTGCGACCGATAACAACGACACCCATACCCATAGCCATGGCGTTCACTCAGCGACGCAATTGAAGTAATCCATCGGGTGGTTCATGAGAATTCCCTCGATTCTGCGTACTTCCTCTTCTTGATAGTCGCAGGCACGCCCACTGCCACCGAGTCGTCTGGTACATCGGTCAGCACCACAGCATTGGCACCAATCACGACATTGTTACCAATGCGGATATTGCCCAGCACCTTGGCCCCAGCACCGATATCAACATTGTTACCCATCACCGGAGCAATCGGCTCACTCACATTCTTGAGACCCACAACGACGCCATTGCGAATACGGCAATCATCGCCGAACTGCGCATAGCCACTGATCACGATTCCGCCGAAATGATCGATGACGAAGTTGCGCCCGACCACAACCTCACACGGCAGCTCGATACCCGTGACGATCTGCACCAGTTTGAAGAGCACTTTGTATATAAAGGAAAACAACTTGCGTAACAGTGCCGGTCGCACACCGTAACGCCAGCGCCCAAAGCGATAAACCACCATCACCCAAAACCCCTGAGCCCCCCAATCTCCGGCGTATGCATGCAAGTCCGCACGTATGTTTTCGAACATAACTGGCTCTACCGTGTTGGTTGGCTAGCGAATTTGGTATCACGCAGCAGAGCCCAGGTCACACGAGTATGCTGCCAACACGTCCCTAAAGCGGCCAGACCGCGGCCTTTCAATATCGCCTTGAGCGCCAAAATCAGATCACCCAGACTCACCAGTAGCATATGTGAGGCTAAACCAGGCAGACCGTGGTGCTTGCGGAAGTACAAAAGCTCACTTTCGATTTGTAACGTGGGTAGCTGACGACTAGCCGCATTGAGTTTGTCGACAGACTTGGCACTTTCACCGCCGATATGCACCACCGTGGTATGCGGGTAGTAAACGACCTTCCAGCCGGCCTGTTTAACGCGTTTGCAGTGATCTATCTCCTCGAAGTAAAGGAAGTAGCGCGGATCGAACAAGCCAACCCGGTCGATGACTTCACGGCGGATCAGGTAATAGCACCCGGGCACCCAGTCGCACTCACGCACCGAAGCATGATCCCAGGCCATGTCGTCGACCCTCTTCACCATAGGGAAAAAGCGTTCAAGCCCTGTACGCCCGAGGAAGATATTCAACGGCGTCGGGAAATAGCGACAGGAGGGCTGTAAATCGCCCTCTCGTCCAACCAACCGAACGCCGAGGACACCGCAATCAGGATGAGTCTCCATGTAGTCGAGGGTCTTGCTCAGGGTATCCGCAGAAACGAAGGCATCGGTATTGAGCAGCAACGCATACTTGCCCTGCAGGTGCTCAACCAATTGATTATTGGCACGACCAAATCCCACGTTATTTTCATTGGCCAGTTGCAACGCCTCTGGACAGATAGTTGCCAGACACTCCAGCGAATTATCGGCAGAGGCGTTGTCCACCACCAAATAGCGCGTGCGACCCACACTGTTTGACTGGCGTAACGCATTAAACATCGGTTGCAACAGCGCCGCTGTATTGTAATTAACTACCAACACGTCAAGGGGAGCACTAACCATTGGGTTGCTCGCCAAAAAAGTGTTGCGCTCTCATTGCTATAAGCTTCGGTTCAAGTGCCGAGTCGTATACACCACTGCGCTGCCTGATAAGGTCAATCCACGGATAAGTGGCGCTACGCTCTTCGACTTTCGCCAACACCTCATCCAGCGTACAAATAACCTTGGCTGGATTACCCCCAACCACTACCCCAGGAGGAACATCCTTTATGACTACAGCACCGGCTGCGACAATCGAATTTGGGCCAATAGTCACACGCGGCATGATGATAGAGCCATAGCCGATAAAACAATTATCACGTATGTCGATAGCGCCGACAGAGTCAAGTTTTTTACCATAGCGCACCTCGAGCATGCCAACTACTCCATCGTGGCCGAACAGCGTGCAACACGATAAACCTACATTATCTCCAAGTCGTACTAGCGAAGGGTCAGTTATGTTGGCAGCAGGATTGATCCATACACCTTTACCGATGGAGTGCAGCCCCCCCCACCGAACCATATGTTTAGCCCAATCATACCCGTTCGGTTTACAGAACTTTTTATAGATAGAGGTCCCATGCCCCGTTGTTTTTGCAATATAAGCAATAGTACGTTTTAGTAGACCAATCATCCTGTTAGCCTCAATAATTCAGCGATAGACATCTGTGCCAGAGTTAGATACACCCTGATTCTTCATTACCACTACCCTAAGCGTAGACGCTTCCCTAAAACCCAACACTCAAATAATCCACACATGCTCCCCTCCCCACCCTTCATGAATATCTGCCCACCCCGGGCCCCATCTGATGGTTGAGATAATCTGCCAGCCTTAGAGCGAGTTGCAAAAGAGGCATCGTGGGGTTACAGGCACCGCCTGTAGCGAAAACACTGCTGCCCGCAACGTAAAGATTCTCAACACCAAACACTTTGCAGTTCTCGTCGACCACACCAAACTCAGGCGAAGTCGCCATCCGCGTGGTCCCCATATGATGAGCATGGGGATTGAGCTTCAGTGGCAAATCGACGTCATACACACACTCTTCCAACTTGACGAAGCCCAGCCCTGTGTCGGCAAAACACTTTGCCACTTCGAGCCCTATGGACTTGACGGTTTCCCTGTCTGCAGGAGTCAGCTCCCAATGAATCTTGACCTTCCTCATCCCTAGCGCATCTCGCTCGTCGAGCAATGAGATGCGGCTATTGGGGTTGGGAAACTGCTCAATCAGCGTGCCAAGCACCCCATCTCCAGGGCAATCGAACTTGGCAATAAATTCAACCTTGCGCTCCGCACCCACTTCGCAAACGAGGTTCTCGAAAAAGCTCTTGATGGAGGCCATTCGCCCATAGGATTTCACTTCAGCTACAAGCGTGGCCGTCACATTCCCTTTACCTGACTTGTGCTCCATCACGAATGCATCGGTCGTGAAGTACTCTTGCCGAGCACCTGTACCCTGCCCGTCTTTCAGGATGAAGTTTCCCATTTCGACGTTCAGGTGCTCCATGAAGCATCTGCCGACGAAACCATCCTTGGTGACGATACCGCCAGCGGCCAGAGACTCGCTGTTGAGCAGGTGCCTGGCATTCTCGATCGCGCCTGTCGCCAGAATGAATTGTTTTGCCTTGACTCGCTCTCGATGCAACTCGTAGTCCGAGACGACTATCGTTGCTATGCGGCCGGTCTTGCTGTCGAACTCAAGATCGACGCAATTGCAATGGATGAAGACATCCAGCCCCTCGGTCTCATTCAGTTCCCTGGCATATTTTTGTGCAAATCGCGTCGGCGGGCTTAGCAGAAAACGATCAGCTTCAAAGTCGGTGCCGTCCAAAGTCGCGTTGATAGCCTTGAATCCGGAGTTCGGCGGAAGATCGACAATATCCATGGCCGCCGACAGATTGCGCTCGATCTCGGAAAACGCGATGGGCCAACCGGGCACGGGCACCGGAGGGCCTACGGCAAAGTCCGACTTTTCGAATGGACGGCATCGCCCGGCCCAGTGATTGGAGGTCCCGCCAAGAAAGCGCAGGCGTGTTTCATGAGCGTAGACCTCGAGGCCTGACGATGAGACGTTGTAGAGGTTCTGCGAGGCCGGTGAATACTCGTGCCCGCCGCCCTCGACAAGCACCACACGCCGGCCATTACCGGCCAAACGCAAGGCCAGCGTAATGCCGGCCGGCCCCCCGCCTATGATGCAGACGTCATAGTGGTCGCGGAGTTCTTTCTGCGATTGGTAGTCTTTGATCATGCTTGTGTTTGCCGAAAATGCCGGGCAGGCAGCACCCATCCGTTGATGACAACAAACTCGGATTTAGCAGCAGAAGGTCGGGCAACGGCTTTGGAAAATCCGAACATGAGCCCCCCAAGACTCAATAGAGCAGAAGCCTGGAGGAAGCCTCTGCGCCCCATCACAGAGGTATTCAAATCAGTTTTTCTCATGATTCAAAGCTCCACGACACCGAGATTACGTTGGAATTTTCAACTACATATCAAGGCCACATTTTTTGGCGACCGCCATCAATTCCTCAATGGCGACGCTGTGCCACAGCTTTGGAAACATCAAGAGAAATAGATCAGATCAAAGCCATTTAAAAAGACCCGTCAATAATTCCCCACACAAAGCCCCCACCGCCAGCATTGGCAGCACTACCAGTTCTCGCTTGAGACTGAACAGCCCCAGACGACAATTGACATAAAAAACCAGGACAAGCGTAGGAAACGTGTACAGGGCAGCGCCCCAAATCGCATATTTGACCCCACCAATCGCCAGCAGCAGAGGCAGCAGCACCCACAACGAGACCACGCGAATAATGTTATCCATGGCCTGGTACTTGGTGAGTCCCAAGGCAATCCAGACCTGATGCGCCAGCCCGTAGCGCATTGTGAAAAAAGAAAGTGAAAGAATGGCCATCATGTTGCCGGCCTGAGCGTAACGCTCATCGTACAAGACGCTGATGAGCAGTGGACTGCCGGTCAGGAACAGTCCACAGAGAAACAGGCAGGCAAGATCGAGCATCAATTTCAAGCGGTAGTACAAAGCGTGGAGCCGTACGGTGTCATTAGTTCTTGTGGCCTCACTGAAAGCCGGCAAGGCCACGGACCCGACTATCTTTTGCAACGCAAGCTGAACAGCTCCCAAAATCAGCACGGCAATGGAGTAAACGCCCAGTTCAGCGGGCGTCATGCTGCCGCCGAACCAGACACGATCACCGTACATGGCCAATACGCCCACTGCCGACGACAACAGGATCCAACGGCCGAAGCCGACTAATTCATCGAGCGCAGAACGCTCCCACTGCAGACGGTTAGAAGGGCCCTCAAACCAGAGATGCCCCAGCAGCGTGTTGACCATCGATTGGACCAGACCTGCAATCACCAGCGACCAGATGGACCGGGTGAAGTAACCGATGGCCAGCATGACCACCAGCCCGACGACCTGAGACCCAAACTCGGTGAGCACCACTTTCTTTTGCTGGAAAGCGCGCACTGCCAGGTCGATTTTGGTCGACTGAAAGCCAACGATGATTGCCGAGAAACCGGTCACGGCCAACACCAGCGGCAACTCGGGTGCGGCGTAGGTGGAATTGGGCGACCACAGATTAATGGTCTGTGCATACCAGGCGAGGGCCGCGAGGAGAAGTGTCGAAGCAAAAAGGATAAAGCCGCGCACGATCTGCACGGTCCAGATGGTATTGAGAAATACCGGATCGTCGCCACGCGGGCTCTGGATGATGTTCTGGCGCAAGCCGACATCGGAAAGCATGTGCAGAACCAGAGAAACAGTGATGGCGATCATCATGATGCCGAACATCTCCGGCATCAGCAGACGGGCCATTATCAGGTTGCCGCCCAAGCGAAAGGCTTGAGACGTAACCAGCGCCCCCAGATTCCATGCCCCGGCAGAGATCGCTCGCTTACGAAGGCCCGACGTTGGCGACAATTCAACTAACGACATAACATCATCCCCGGACTCAATGGCTCAAAAGGAACTATAGTCGCGTTTGGCCATTCCACTAGCCGTCGCTCATCAATCAATAAGTCCAATCATCCATGCCTGAGCATTTCCGAGCGTTAATCGTCATTCTGGTCCTTGCTGGTATCGTTTTTGCCATGGCACGTCGACCAGCAGCAGACCTGATTCCCGACCGTAATTTCACTCGTCGGCGCAATCTGTGGTTCGTATTGACGCTACTGGCATTTTTTTCGCACAGTTTCTGGGTGTACGCAGGCATTGCCGCGATCGTTTTGTCCTTCGCACGAAATCGCGAACGCAATCCCGTGGCGCTATTTTTCCTTCTGGTGTTTCTCATCCCGCCGGCCACGTCGGAGATTCCGGGCTTCGGCCTGATCAACTATTTTTTTGCCCTTAACCATATTCGTCTGCTGGCACTGTGCGTGTTGCTTCCGGCTTTTCTGGCTCTGCGCAAGCGCGCCGACACGATCACTTTCGGGCGCACCTGGCCTGACAAACTGTTAGCCGCCTACCTCCTGCTGACGAGTCTGCTTTTCCTGCGTGAAACCACCGTCACTGACACCTTGCGCCAAATGCTCTACATGTTCCTCGAAGTTTTTTTGCCTTACTACGTTGCCAGCCGGGCGCTGAAGAACCTCAGCGACTTCAAGGATGCTCTGTTCGGTTTTGTACTCGCCGCCATGGTGCTGTCGCTTATAGGTCTCTTCGAATATTCCAAGCACTGGCAGCTGTACAGCGGGGTTGTCTTCGCCATGGGCATGCAATGGGATCCCGGCTACTTGAGCCGAGGTGGCTCATTACGCGCCAGCGCCACGACCGGCCAGGCCATTGCGCTGGGCTTCGTCATCAGCGTGGCCATTGGCTTTTACCTGTACTTGCAGGAGGATGTACGTAGCAAATTGCAGCGCATCCTCGGCGCACTGTTGCTCGCCGGTGGTCTGTTCGCGCCGCTGTCGCGCGGCCCCTGGATCGGTGCAGCCGTCATCATCGTCGTGTTCATCGGCACCGGCCGTAAAGCGATCAAACGCCTGATGCTGCTGGCCGCCGCCGGGGTGCTCGCCCTTCCCTTGCTGGCCGTCGTGCCGGGCGGGCAAAAAGTCATTGATCTGCTACCGTTTATCGGCACGGTGGAAGTCGAAAATATCACCTACCGGCAGCGCTTGATTGATAACGCCGTGATCGTTATCCAGCGCAACCCTTGGCTGGGTTCTTTCAATTTCCGCAGCACACCGGAAATGCAGTCCATGATTCAGGGCCAGGGGATCATCGATATCGTGAACACCTATATCGGCATCGCGCTGTCGTTCGGTTTGATTGGCTTGACGCTTTTCGTGGTTTTTTTCGCCAGTGTTCTGCAGGGCATCCGCAAGGGGATGCGTTCGTTCCCCAACGAAGACGATGAGGCACGCCGACTCGGACGTGCACTTCTGGCGACACTGGCCGGGATCCTGATCACCATCGTTACCGTTAGCAGTATCACGGTAATCCCCGTGGTGTATTGGTCGGTGGCCGGACTGGGCGTGGCCTACGCTCAGATGGCACGCAGGCTCAAACAGACCTCGACGGCCGTCACGGCGAGCGCCCACCTCCAACTCAGGTAGAACCCATGGTCCAGTTGTTTCGTCGCCCCCGGATACTGCTCCTGCCACTGCTGTTTTTTGCTATTTGGCCGTTTCGTACCTGGGCGTCGGACTGGGTCGTCAGTGTGGATGAGCGCAACGGCCTGCCAATGATGGAGCGTGGAGGCAGTCCGGCAATTGCTACGACATTCTCGTTCTTTGGGCGCAACTGGGACTGGACGTATTTGCAGACCGAATTCAAGGTAAATACCCCTTATCGGTACTCCCTTGCAGGTAAAAACAAAGCGCTGGATTTCGACTTGACTGCACAGATTCAGAAGCAAGACGAGCAAAAGCTGACCTGGAACTTTTCCGTGGATGCACACAGCGGGAAGTCTGGCGTTTCAGGTGGCGGCATCGTCTTCGAATTCGACCCCGCTCTTTTTGCTGGAGAAATGGGTGAGCCCACTTTGCTACCCGACAACCGCGGCTGGACCTGGGGCAATGCACAAGGGCGACGCATCGAAATGCGCTTCGAGCCCGCACTGGCGAGTGTGTACTTGGAACCGGGCAGTAAATCCGAGGTGCGTGCTTTTTTCTTCAAGAACACGATCAAACCTGGCCGCCTGGATTTCACAGCCACTTTGAGCGTTTCTGGCGATGTAGCGATCGGCCCGACCACTACCGAGCGTTTCGGGTTGTCGGACCCAAAGAGCTGGCCGACTGACAAGCTCGACTGGAAAACCTCACCGGTCGACCTGTCCTTTCTCAACGCTCAGGAAAAACCTGCAGGCAAGCGCGGCTTCATCAAAGCCTCCGGCGAGCAATTGCTATTTGCCGACAACACGGCGGCGCGTTTCTGGGGCACCAACCTTTCGGCCTACACGCTGTTCCAAACGTCAGACGATGCAATCAAGCTGCAGGCCAAACGCCTGTCGGCACTGGGCTTCAATCTTGTTCGACTGCACCACCATGACTCGCCATGGGTCTTGCCGAACATCTTTGGCGACGGCAGGGTCACGCGCAGCACCCAGCAACTGAGCCCGGAATCGCAGAAAAAAATCGACTGGTGGATCAAGTGCCTGAAAGACGAAGGCATTTATGTGTGGCTCGATCTGCACGTCCAGCGAGTCTTTACTGAAAACGACAACATTTATGGCTTCGATGAGTTGCCAAAAGAAGAGCAGAATTTTACCTATCTCAAGGGCTATTCCTATGTGAATCTCACCATTCAGAAAGCCATGAAGCGCTTTGCCGAAGACTACCTGACCCATGTAAACAGCTATACCGGTCTCGCCTACAAAGACGACCCCGCGATCGCCGCCGTACTGATTACCAACGAAAACGACGTCACCAACCACTTTGGCAACGCCCTGTTGCCAGACAAGAATTTGCCCAAGCACAACCGCGTCTACATGGCGGAGGCCGAGGCTTTTGCCAAACAGCACAATCTGTCTGCAGACCAGACCTGGCGCTCCTGGGAGCCAGGCCCCTCCAAGATGTTCCTTAACGATCTGGAGCGACGTTTCAACGTCGACATGATTCAACACCTGCGTGGAATAGGCGTGAAGGTCCCCATCGCCACGACCAGTAGCTGGGGCCGCAATGGCCTGAACTCCCTGCCGGCCCTTACTGCCGGCGACGTAATAGATGTCCATAGCTACGGTGGCTCGGGACAGGTCGAGAAAAACCCGTTCTACAGCGACGGCATAGTGAATTGGATTGCCGCCGGCCAGGTCATCGGCAAACCCTTGACCGTCACCGAGTGGAACAATGAGCCCTTCCCGATACCAGACCGTCACTCGCTGCCACTCTATATCGCCGGCACCGCCCGCCACCAAGGCTGGGATGCACTGATGCAATATGCCTACAGTCAGGAGCCATTGGGGGGCCAAGGGATGAGTGCCAACAACTGGCACGCCTATAACGACCCTGCAATGCTGGCCACCCTGCCCGCCGCCGCCTTGCTTTATCGCCGTGCAGACGTTCGCGAAGCAACAACGACCTACGTCTTCGCGCCGACGCCAGGCACCCTGTTCAACCAAATGATCACACCGGCCAACTCTGCTTTCCTGCGCACAGCCATGGAGAAAGGCAAGCTGGAAATCGCGATGCCACAGACGCCTGAATTGCCTTGGTTGCAACAGAGCGTTATCCCAAGCAATGCACAGGAATTTCATGACCCTGACCAGTCGCTGCTGGACGCCAATGCCATCGAGTCCACGACCGACACGGGCGAGCTAAAGCGCAACTGGAAACAAGGCATCTACACCATCAATACACCGCGTACCCAGGCCGCTACCGGCTGGATCGGCGGCGAGTCGATCAGCCTTGGCAACATTAAGGTGCAAGTGAAGACCGCCAACGCCAGTGTGGTGGTGCAAAGTCTGGACGACGCGCCTTTGGGTCGATCACAGGATTTACTGATTTCGTTAGGCACCCGTGCCATCCCCCAGGACGGCGACAAAATACCTTTTTACGTTGAGCCCCTCGAGGGCACGCTAACCATCCAGGCCCCGCAAGGCTTGACACTGTTCACCCACGGCATTCTGAGGCAAATGAAGAAGCTGCCCGCGACCTACCTTGATGGCCGCTATACAATCAAGTTCGACGGCTTGCAGGCGTCGAACTGGTTGTTCTTGAAAAAAGACGTCACGCAAGCACAACCTTAGGCGATGCGCAGCCGACCTCAACCTGATGGAACAACACCTTGCGGTGTTGTTCCGCGAGGGCTATTCAAAGGGCGTCAAAATCAAACGATGGAACATAGCCTGCGCCGAGCAGATGTGGACATTTCGACGATACAAAATCATCACTTAATAAATCATCCGAACTTTTATACTTGCTCGTTAAAACCCCTGTGATACTTAAAAGAGTATGAGGCAAGGAGGATACGCTTACTTTCTGACTTTCTCTCTCCTTCAACTTTAAAAGCTTAAGCGTTTGTTGGCTTGAAACATTATCGGATGCCCAGATAAATGCCGAAACAGGAAGATCATATTTATTGCCAATTCCATGACCCAAGAGCCCTCGACTGTCATCCATCATGTTCTCACCATGATCCGATGAATAAAACAAGACAGATGGCTTTTTGCTTGACTTCAACCGATCAATAATTGTGCTTAACAGCCAGTCCGTATACAAAATACTATTATCATATTCTGCGGTAATTTTGTCTTTGAAGCTGTCTGTTGACGGCTTGAATTTATCGAAATTTTCCGGATACCGGCGGGAATACTCGAAATGACTACCCTTGACATGAATGAATATGGCTTTCTTTCCTGTATCGCTTTTATTTAGTATTTCTTCATATTCTGAAATCAATGCTCCATCATAGCTTCTCTCAAAATATTGACGGTATTGTGCCTCTGCAGCTATCTGTGGAATTATTCCGCCAAAACTATCAACCTCCTGAACAGACAACCAATAGGTCATGTACCCGGCTGCGCGATATATACCCACCAATGATTTGGTTGACGCAATGGCGTCCCAATCCGATATAGGCTCAAGGCTCAGCATTGAAGGAACCGCGAACGAGGTATAGGGGGCTGTCGTACAGATCTGATTAAACTTGAAAATCCCCGCCTGCTTACCGAGATTCGGGGTGGTGTCCTTGTTATAACCGTAGAGGGACCAGTTGTGCGGCCGCGATGACTCACCGATTACAAAAACAATAGTTTCTATATTTGATTGATCCGACATGCTGGTTATTTTTACATCAGATTCCCGACGGCGCTTGATCAGCTCCTCCGTCCCAAAATACAAGTTTGCAGTAAGGGCAACTTGCGACAAATAACCTGCTGGAGTACTTTGATCTTTTGCAAGGAGATCCATGACTGCAGATTTCCCGAAAGAATTAAGTTTGACGGTTTTATAAAAATACGCCCCATACCCCACTAGCAAAGCGCTGACAACCAAAACAAAAATACCTTTGTTTTTATATAATTCGCGCTTATGCAGGCCAATTAATCCAACACCATAGCAAAATATGAAAATCACCAAAACTATACTGATGGGCTGCCAATAGGTCGGTAGAAATTCGCTTGCCTCCTGATGGTTTGTCAAGCCAATAAATATATAGGCAGCTGTTAATCTCGAGTTGAAATTCAAAACCAAAAAGAGATCAACAGCTGCTACCAAATAGAATGGCAGTAGAATGAGGTGAACCTTGAATTGATTGGATGAAATAAATCGAATTGCCAAAAGCCACAACACCGACATGCCAAGGGTGTAAAAGACCAATAAATCAATTTTAGAGTATTGATAGTTTGTTAGCGTTCTAATAATCAACGGTGATAGCAGATATGACCACAAGACTAAATTTGGCCACTCTGCTTTAAATATTTTCAATGAGTAATCGATAACTTTGGCAGAGTTTTTCATTTGATAATTATTCTCGCAGGATGCCCAAATGCCTCCTCAGAGGGTAGCTCCAATTGGCGCGCTCGCTGTATCTTGTTCGAAATATTCTCTCCTTTGGCGCTCCAAACGTAGCGAGTCTCGGCTATTGCCAGCAAGCTTGTAGCGAAAAATCCAACTTGTCCTTTAATGTAATGGTCAGGCGGATCGCACTGACGTTTCAATCGGTGCTTGCACAGCAATCGCCCAGGAAATCGGAGATCAGGATGAAATTTTTGGTGGTGGGTGGCGCGGGTTATATCGGCTCGCACATGGTGAAGCAGCTACTGAGTGCAGGCCACGATCTTGTGGTGGCAGACAATTTCTCAACAGGCTATCGCAGTGCGTTGAGGGGCGGGACATTGGTCGAACTGGACATAGCCGACGAACAGGCGCTGGACACCCTGTTTGCGGGACACCACTTCGATGCCGTGTTCCACTTCGCCTCCTTTATACAGGTGGGCGAATCCGTCGCTGAACCTGCCAAGTACTATCAAAACAACTTCGCCGCCACCCTGACGCTGCTCCAGGCGATGGTTCGCGCCGGGGTTAAAAACTTCATTTTCTCCTCGACCGCCGCCGTCTACGGTGACCCGGTGTATGTCCCTATCGACGAGGAGCATCCCAAGGTCGCGATCAACCCTTATGGTCGCAGCAAGTGGATGGTGGAGCAGATGCTTGAAGATTTCGACCGCGCATACGGGCTGAAATCGGTTTGCCTGCGCTACTTCAACGCCGCCGGAGCAGACCCTGAAGGACAGTTAGGTGAACGCCATGAACCGGAAACCCACCTGCTGCCCCTGATCCTGCAAGCCGCCTCCGGACGGCGCGCAACCATCACCGTCTATGGCCGTGATTACGACACGCCTGACGGCACTTGCATTCGCGACTACGTCCACGTTCGACCTCGTTGCCGCTCACGCGCTCGCCGTGGATTATCTGCTGGCAGGGGGGGCAAGCACGGCGTTCAACCTCGGTAACGGTCAAGGTTTCTCAGTACAGCAGGTGATAGATACCGCGCGCTACGTGACCGGCCAGGATATCTCTGTCAGCGAAGCGCCACGTCGCGCGGGTGATCCACCACGCCTAGTGGCCGATCCCCGAAGGGCCAACACATTACTTGGCTGGCAACCGCAATTTGGCTCACTTGAACAGATAGTGGCGCACGCCTGGAGCTGGGAGCAGAAGTACCCTTGGCACTGAGCGTCGGCGCTAGCCAATAGCGCCGATCTCCTGCGGGTGATGCTCTAGTAGTAAGAGCGGTTTTCGCGCTCGGCTTTGTTCAACACCGTGCCAATCAGATTGGCGGTCCCAAGATGATGCAGGCTTTCCTCGATCTCTTTCTTGCTGTTCAATCCATTGGCGACAACGAGCAGGACGCAGTCGAACCTGGGCAAGACGTTAATCACATCATCCGAACTCAACAACGGCGGCAAGTCGAAAATCACGATGCGTGAGTTGTAGCGCTCGCGCAGATCAGCAATCAAATGGCTCACTGCAGGCGATGACAACACCTCGGTGGAAAGAGGAATCGGCTCACGCGTCGGCAGGACCACAAAGCGCGGCAAGGTCGGATTGACCAGTACTTCTTGCAGTTCAGCTTCATCTGCCAACAATTCATTAAGCGATTTATCCATCGGCAGACCCAGATACTCACCCACCTTCGGACGACGCAAGTCGAAGTCCACCAGTAACGCCGTCTTGGTCGTGTGATGCGCGATACTCATTGCCAGGTTTATAGCCAACACCGTTTTGCCTGCCTCTGGAGTCGGCGAGGTGATGGCGAGCGTGCGCCAGCCATTTTCTTCCATGATTTTTAGCACTTGTGTACGCAGCAGATCGAATGCCCCGCCCATACTCGAGTTTTTGTTGTAAGCCACAATGCGGTTGCGCTCAAGGTGATCTGGTCGCAAAGGTACAACCTTGGTTTGCACATAACTGAGTGCATTCAGACCTGTGGACTGCGCGGTCGGTGTCATGGCTTTTGACGAGGTCTGTTGCTCGGCTTTTTCGGTATCGGGATTGATTATTTCCATGGCTATATTCCTTATGCAAACCGGCCCAGAGCTTTAAACATCAGAAGATCCAGAGGCATGTAGAGGAAGTGCAGGAGCACCAGAAAGATCGCGATTGTCGCGACTCCACAGACGATCAATAGCATTCGCCATTTCCTGCGGCGTGCCAGTTCAGCCTTGGTGTGAATGTAGGGAATGGAAACCAATACGCGTCTACCCAGCACGCTGGCCAAGGCCTGGGCACCGCGCACACGCTGACTCATCATCTCGAGGAGCATCACCAGCGCGCCAGCACCCACCGGGGCAAGCAAGAAGCCCATGGCAACTACTTTTTTACGGTTCGGCCGCACCGGCTTTTCGGGCATCAGCGGTGACTCCAGTAGAACAAAACGCTCGGCTTTGTTTTCCTGCTCCAGGCTTTCGGAAATTTTCGCACTCATTTCCTTCGTGCGAATCTCCTCATATTTTTTACGAGCGTTATCATGGTCACGCATCACCGTGACCAAGCCACGCTCGACTTGCGGCGTCTCAATAATTTGTGCCTCGTATTCGGCTATTTTTCCGAGTATTTGTTGCTTTTGATCGGCCAGCGACTTGATACGTGCTTCTGCTGCGGAGATCCGCGCCTGGGCCTTGGCAACGTCCAGATTGACCGATGCCGCTGCACCATCAGCACCTTTGCCAGCCTGAAGTGCAGCGATTTTGCGTTTGACGGCACGCACGTCGGGGTGGGCTTGCGTATACAGCGACTGCAGCCTGGTGTACTCCGCTTTGAGGCTAGCCAGATCCTGTGGTTTATCAACTGCCGCACCGGGAGCCCCAGGCTTGGTCGCTAGCCCGGCATTCGCGGCGGAAAGTTCCAACTCATTGAAGCGCAACTCCTCACGGGCAGTTTTGTAGTCACGGTCGACCTCTTTAAGCTCGGTTTCGGCGCGCGTCAACATATTCATGCGCAGCTCCTGATGCTCGGGCAGCGCGTTGCTGTGTGCCTGTTTGAAGTCCGCCAACCGGTTCTCAAGGGCTTCCAGTTCCACCCTGAGTTTGTCCGCCTCCTGCGTCAGGAACTCTGTCGTTTCACTGGCGCGCTCGGTGCGCTGCTTGATGTTTTCATCCAGAAACAGCGTCACCAGCTCCTTGGCAACTTTGTTCGCAATCTCTGGCTGCCTGTGCTCAAAGGAAAGACGGAAAGCAATCGTCACCTCTCCGCGCCCCTTAACGGCAGCACTGACCAGGGAGACCACAATCGCGTTGCGCATTTCTTCGATCTTCTCGGTAACGCTCAGTTGCCGACTTTGCGAAGCAAAAAGATTGTATTTGTTGATGATCCCTTCCAGATGCTCACGGGTCATCACGCGCTGGCGAATGACTTCGATGCGCTCATCGGCAAAGGTATTGTTGTTGGCCGCCACCAGGTCTGGCGAAATCTGCTGAGACTCCACCAGAATCGTGCCGGATGACTCGTAGGTAGGCGGGAGAGAGATCGCTACCGCTATGCACACGCCGAGTATGACCACGAAACTCAGGATCAACAGCAGGGCATGGTGCTTGATGATAGCTAGGTAGTCGTTGAACGACATTTCGTAGTCAGAGGCCATATTTCTCACACAGCTGAATGTCAGAGACCGGGATAACTATAAGTCAGCGTCAGCCCGACGACGTTTGCAGTGGCATCCGGCAAGCCATCTTGCTGGCGTTGTTTGTATGTGTAGGATAGGCGCGCAATCCAAAAAGGCGAGAGTTCTTGGCTAAACCAGGCACTGTAATTTTGCAGGGTATTAGGCGTCCGGCCTTTGGAGTCTTGCCAGGAGGCATCGAAACCGGTGCGCCGGGTCTCATCGACGGCATAGCTCCATGAACCCCTCAGGGCATCAACCTCGACGAAACCACCGTCCCCGCTGGCGAGAGTGCTACGACTGGCGTCGATGCTGGTATCAATACGCTCACCGGCATATTGCAACATTAAACCGCCCTGGCCTTTGGGGCCGCTACCTGTGCCGGAGACTTGGTTGAGACCCGCATAGGCCGTCCCCTTAAGCCGCTCGGAGAGTTGGACATTCAAGCCGACCGTTGGGGTGTAGCTGTTTGAGGAAGCCACCGCAGATCCCTCCTCCGGCTCATAGCGCCTCACGCTAAGACGGGTGAACAGCTCGACCTGCTCACTCCATGCATAGTTCCAGCTGAAGCGGGTCGCCAGCTCGTCATAGTCGGTCAGTGAAGCAATATCGTAAGTGACATGAGTGTAGTCAGTCTCGTTAACCAGGGTGCTTCGCTCGCTGAGAGCAGTGCTCCAGTTGCCGCCCACCAAATACATCTTTTGCGTGCCATCAGAGGCAACTACGCCGGTTTCCTGAACCACCGTGGAAAGCGTAGAGTTTTCTTCATATCTGGCCGTGAGTCCAAAAGCACCCGTTTCGGTTTCGCGCTGCCACCCTAACCTTAACCTGGGGTCTTCACGGTCCGAAACGATGGACGTATCCGACGAACGCACGACATTTACCCCGAGACCGAACTGGAACTCATCCCGTCCGGAAGTACCCACGAGGCTGTAATCGGGGGCGATGATGGTACGGGTCACCCCCTTCTCATCACTCGTGAGCAGCAGTGGGTTGCTGTCGTACTCGACCGTCGAAGGCACTGCTATTGCTGATTGCCAAGTCGCAGCATAGGCCATGTCCGAACACGACAAAGCCAGGATTGCCGTCGCAACCCCGGTAGTTCGAAATCCAAGCAAAGTAATCCCTAGTGCCTCGCGCAAGGCTAAGGCACGACCAGCGTATCGCCGGCTCTAAGTAGAAAATTGGTGGTCATGTCTTTCCCTGACATCAACTCGCTATAGTCGACGCGCAGGATCTCTTGTCTAGCCCCATTGAGCCGAACGACCTTAATGTCGTCTTTATCAGCGAATTTGTCGAGCCCGCCCGCCATGCTTATTACCTGCAGCACTGACGTTTGACCTGACATATGCACGCTGCCGGGTTTCAGCACTTTGCCCTGAACGTAGACGAGATTACCTTCGGTGCCGGTGACGACAACGCTCACCTGCGGATCAGGGATGAAAGCCTCAAGCTTGAGAGCGATTAGCTTCGCGACAGCGGAGGCATCAAGCCCCGAAACATTGACCTGCCCTGCCAGCGGAAAGGTAATGCTGCCATCGGGGAGTACGCGTACATCCTGTTTGAGCTTGTCTTCGCCCCACACGGAAACAGAAAGGTTATCTCCCGGACTCAGCCGGTAAGTCGGATCGTTTTCGACGGCATTGGAAATGCTGGGCCAAACGGCCAGCGCGCACAGCACAGGTATCAATGAACGGAACATCGGGATCCCTCCGTCTAAGTAGCCATGCAAAGAGTTTAGAACAAAAAAACCTAGTCAAATCACTCTAGCCTATTTCAAGCCAAAGAAACTACTAAACAGCAATCACCTTGAGCTTTTGGGCGGTCATTTCCGCCAATGCAACACACCTGAAACCGGAACGTTAGTGCAAAACAGCAAAATAGTGTTATTTAACAATAGGTTGGAGCAAGCAATTCACCCCCGATGTATTCCGCGCCAATATTAACTACACCATGCCCGCTTGAGCCAGCTCAACTGCGACACTGTCAACCTGGTTATGATTGCGTTTGCCAGCGCAACTAACTGATATCAACGATTACAAACCAAGTATCATTGCAAGACTGACATCACCCGCAAAAACAATACATAAAGCTGTATGTCTACCCAGCCACCAAAGTGACTGTCTAAATAACCATTACTGCCAAAAACGTTAACTACCACCTATATCTTCCGTCGATTGGCGACCACAATAAAACCAAACAAGGCGGAAGAAAATAACCATGCTGCCGCAGAAAGCGGTACTGCATTGGGATGGTTGATATCAGATACCCCCACCAGACTTTTATCCTGGAGAGATGAATCAATCTTGAATGGCTTATTGTCAACCGCCGCCATTAATCCGTCACGCGAAGAAGAATTGACGGATACATCCACGCCCGAGTCAGCTTGATGTATGACACTGTTAACTTTCGCAGAATGGGCATCATCAACGTAAATATCAGTGATCAATGAAGGCAAGCCAAGGCCCTTTCCAACAGTAAGCAGTGCGCCACCCGTATGCTCTTTGAGAGCCGTACAAAGTTGAGGCCCTAACTCCTCGCAAGCGCTGCCTATGCGACTAATTTCATAGGCCAAACTGGTCGCCTGAGCGCTAGCAACGACTGCACCATTCAGGGTCACAGACAACAACACAAATTTAATGACAAGTGTTGAGCGCATAACACCGCCTCCTTGCGTAGGGGGTTATTCTTTTGTCGGTTGAAGGAATCTGTATCGGCTAAATTGAGCCTATAAGCACATCGCCATTACGTCAATAGCTCGTCACAATAATAAATTGAAATTTCATTTTAGGGAGGGTGGCGTCAAAATAACGCCACAACAAGCACGTCAGCCCAGTGAATTCTATCTATGTGAAATAGTCTCACGCATGGGCGTCAGCCCGCATCAGGATGCTAGCCCACGACCCGGCGCAGCGCCCTACACCGGGCAACGAGGCACCTGGGCAATGGCATGGGCTCGACCGCCGACGACGCCTGTAAAGGCGGGGTTTATCGGCAACTTTCTGAAAGTACCCGACTGGTGAGAGTTTTTGACGCATGAAGACGGCATGGCAGGTAAAGGCTCCCCGTGCATTCCCAGTCCTGAACACTGTAGAAGTCTCGGCGCTGCGCCAGGGAACCCTGTTCAACCTCCCTGGCACCCGCGCCGAGCAGATCAATGCAATGCGCGTAAAAGGTATCGCGATTGAAGACAGGATGAATGAATGACCATTACTTCGGTTGCGCCACCGTACGCAAATAAGGTTTCACCGTCTTGAAGCCATCCGGGTACTTCTTCCTTGCGTCGTCGTCGGATACCGACGTAGGAATGATCACATCCTCACCCGGACGCCAGTTCACCGGCGTGGCAACCGTGTGCTTGGCGTTTAACTGGATAGCATCGAGCAGCCGTAGCACTTCATCGAAATTGCGCCCGGCACTCATCGGGTAGACCAGCATCGCCTTGATCTTTTTATCCGGGCCGACAATGAACACTGAACGCACCGTGGCGTTGTCTACGGCAGTACGAGCGCCGCCACCGGCGTTCGGGTGAATCATGTCGTAGAGCTTGGCCACCACCAGATTCTCGTCGCCGATCATGGGGTAGTTGACCGCATGGCCCTGGGTTTCTTCGATGTCTTTGGCCCAGGTCTGATGGTTACCGACCGGGTCGACGCTGAGGCCGACAACCTTGGTGTTGCGTTTGTCGAACTCCGGCTTGAGCCCGGCCATATAACCGAGTTCAGTGGTGCAGACCGGGGTGAAGTCCTTCGGATGTGAGAACAGGATGGCCCACTTGTCGCCAATCCATTCGTGGAAATGGAGCGTGCCTTCGGTGGTTTCGGCGGTGAAATCCGGTGCTTCGTCGCCAATACGAACAGTCATGTGCGTTCTCCTCGCTGTGAAGGGTAGGGAAACTATCGGAACGACCCAGTATAGGAGACCTTGAAGACTTCGCTCTGCACCCCGCCGAAGGGCTGGCGCCCTCCTCTCGAACTGGTGCTGCACGCGGATTTACGAGACTGAAACTTCATCCGCAAATGCTGCCTATACTGCAATCCGGGGTCGATAGAGAAAACGGACACAACCCAGAAGACGTAAGGGATGGCCTCCTGTCGGCAGTGCTTACGTACGATTTTTTCCGAAATCTGCGGGTTCCCCAATCCAACTGCCCTGATTGTCTGCGCTAAGGACCTGACAGATGAATGTGATCGAATATTTTGATCGAGTAAGAATCATCAATATCTCGTCAAGAAAGGATCGCCGTTTAGAAACAGTTGAAGAATTCACTCGCAACGGCTTTCACATTGATGATGAAAAAATAGGCTTTTTTGAGGCTGTTACGCCCAGTGAGGGAAATGGCTTCCCGAGCGTCGGCGTCAGAGGCTGCTTTTTGAGTCATCTGGGGGTGCTGGAAGAGGCTATGCGCCTGAACTTGAAAAACATCTTGATCATGGAGGACGACATACAGTTTTCCAGAAATATTTCTCAATATGGGAGGGAGGCGATCGAGTCTCTGGAAGGTATGGAGTGGGACATCGTCTATTTTGGGCATCCGTTTGAAGAAAATTCAAACTTGCCCGCTTGGAAGGCAGTCGACCGGCCAATACATCTGGCCCATTTCTATGCTGTAAACGGGAAATGCTTTGGAAAATTGAGGGATTTTTTATTCCAGATTCTGGAGCGGCCACCGGGACATCCCGACGGAGGTCCGATGCATTATGACGCTGCTCTCAATACGCTTATTCATAAGAATAAAGACATACTGGCTTACTACTTTACGTGGAATTGTGGCTATCAAAGGCCCTCGCGGACGGACCTGCATGAGCTTTCCATCTTTGACCGGGTGCCTCTCCTGCGGCCGGTAATGGGTATGCTCAGGAGGTTAAAGGCAAAAAACCTGAGAAGAACCCGATAGTTTTCTCTCTATCAGGGAAGGTCTGAAGTACCCAATGCCTGACGTAACCAACCCGGCACGGCGCAGGAGCCGTGTCCGGGTGATTGTGGCGGACCGCCCTGCTCATTTGCGCGCCAACTTGTACCGGACGCACTCCTCGTAAAAGCTCTCGCGCAGGGCTGCGGGCTTCATCCGCGAATTACTGTCATAGGTCTGCTCGGTAATGCCCATCGCCATCATGTGCATCCACGGCTTGCTGAACTTGTAGGTACGTAACTTCTGCCGCGCTGCATACAGTGAAACCCCGGACAGCTTGAGTTCCTGGGCTCTCGCCGCGGTACCTGCGCCCCAGCTGCAAAGGTAACGATCATTCGAGGCCAGTTCTTTGGCCTGGACAGAAGCAGCAACGCTCGCCAGGCCTAACGAAATCAGCGCAACCATCACATTCCGCATTTGCATTCGATCCCAACTAACTGAAAATAAATTGATTTTGGTCAAAAGTTTCAGTCTTCGGGGCCAGCAAAATGCCTTAAATGCGCTATAGCTTGTTTTCTCCGTGTCGTACGGACGTTTCTTGCGGCATTTCAATCCTTTGCTATAGCTAACACTCTTTCCCGCCAACCAATGAGGCAACGGAATGTCAGCCGCAAAGAAAATGACAGTAGGGCAACTGACGATGTTGACAGCCGTCAACATGTTGGGCTCCGGCATTGTGCTGCTCCCCACAAAACTTGCCGAAGTCGGCGGAATTTCCATCCTTTCCTGGCTGATCACGGCCACTGGCTCCCTGGCGCTGGCCTATGCCTTTGCGCGCTGCGGGATGCTCAGCCGAAAGACCGGGGGCATGGGCGGCTATGCCGAATACACCTTCGGCAAGGCGGGCAACTACATCACGAACTACACCTATGGCCTCTCGCTGTTGATTGCCAACGTGGCGATCAGTATTACCGCGGTCGGCTATATCCAGGAGCTGTTCCATGTTGAACTGGGTTCACTGCAAGTGGGTCTGGCAACCATCGCTCTGTTGTGGATCACCACGTTCGCCAACTTCGGCGGCGCGCGGATTACCGGCCGGATCGGTGCGATTACGGTTTGGGGGGTGATAGCGCCGGTGGTGCTGGTGTCCACCATTGGCTGGTTCTGGTTCGACAGCAGTGTCTACGCCGCCGGCTGGAACCCCCACAACATGGGCTGGTTCGAAGCCGCAGGTGCATCGGTGGCGATCACCTTGTGGGCATTCCTCGGCCTGGAGTCGGCGTGCGCCAACACCGATGCCGTGGAAAATCCGGAGAGGAACGTACCGATTGCGGTACTCGGCGGCACCCTCGGCGCAGCGGTGATCTACATCGTCTCCACCAACGTCATCGCCGGTATCGTCGATAACCCGGAACTGGCCTCCTCCACCGCACCGTTCGGGCTGGTCTTTGCCAAGATGTTCACCCCTCTGGTCGGCGACATTGTGATGGCCGCGATGGTAATGGCGTGCATCGGTTCGCTGCTGGGCTGGCAATTCACCATTGCGCAGGTCTACAAAAGCTCCGCGGACACCGGTTATTTTCTGTCGATCTTTGCCAAGTCCAACAAGGCCGGAACACCCATTGTCGGCATGCTGGTGCTGCTGGCAGTGCAGACGGCGCTGGCTTTTCTCACCATCAGCCCTGACCTGAGCAAGCAGTTCGACACCCTCGTCAACCTCGCGGTGGTCACCAACCTGGTGCCCTACATCCTCTCCATGGCCGCGTTGATGACCATTCAAAAGGTCTCCAACGTTCCGGCGGGCACGGCGCTGATAACCAACATCATTGCGTGGGTCGCAGCGGCTTACAGCTACCTGGCGCTGTACAGCTCGGGCGCGCAGGCACTGATGCTCGGCGGCGTGGCGACCATCTTCGGATACACGCTGTTCGGCTTCGTCAACAACCGTCTGATCCGCCTCGAAGCGCTCAACAACAGCGTACCGACACAGACCGTCAGCGCTCAGCACATCACGGGCGAGCCGGTGCCGGTCAATAACTTGCAAGCAGTCAGAGTGGAGGCTTGATCATGACGGAATATAGACATTCGCTCGGAATGCTCACGCTGTTGGTCAGCAGCCCGCCGGACAAACGCACCGTCTTTGGTCGCGCCCTGGATCAGTTGATCAACGATGTGGAGGAACGCGCCGTCCGGGTGCTGGCGTCGGAAACCCTGAGCGACGCCACGTCGATCCTGCGCTCGGACCCGGCCATTCAATGCGTACTGCTCAGTTGGGAAATGGACAAAAGCGAAGGCCACGAGGAATGCATCCAACTGCTGGTCAGCCTGCGTGAACGCAACACCCGGGTGCCGGTTTTCTTGATTAGCGACCGCAGCACCGCGTCGAGCATTCCGCTGGTGGTCATGCAACACGCCGACGACTTCATCTGGTTGCCCGAGGACACCAGCCGCTTTCTGAGTGGGCGCATCCTGGCGGCCATCGAACGTTATCGCCAAGCCGCATTGCCCCCCATGTTCGGGGCGTTGGTGAAGTTTTCCCGAACCTATGAATACTCGTGGCACACCCCTGGACATGCCGGCGGCACAGCGTTTTTGAAGAGCACCGCGGGGCGCGCGTTCTACGAATTCTTCGGGGAAAACCTGCTGCGTTCCGACCTGTCGATTTCGGTCGGCGAACTCGGTTCGCTGCTCGATCACAGCGGCCCCATCGGCCAGGGCGAGCGCTACGCCGCCAAGGTTTTCGGGGCCCACCGCACCTACTACGTCACCAACGGCTCGTCGATGTCCAACCGCGTCATCCTCATGGCCAGCGTCACGCGCAATCAGATCGCCCTGTGTGACCGCAACTGCCACAAGTCCGCCGAGCATGCGATGACCCTGTCCGGTGCGATTCCGACTTATCTGGTGCCGACCCGCAACCGCTACGGCATCATCGGCCCGATCCTGCCGCAAACCCTGAGCGCCGAAGGCGTGAAAGCCGCTATCGCCAGCAACCCGCTGGTCAAGCAAGGCATCGACCCGACACCCGTCCACGCCATCATCACCAACTCCACCTACGACGGCCTGACTTACAACGTCACCCGCGTCGAAGAGTTGCTGGGGCAAAGCGTCGATCGTCTGCATTTCGATGAAGCCTGGTACGGTTATGCGCGTTTCAACCCGCTGTACCGCGAGCGCCACGCCATGCACGGCAGCCCGGACGATCACGACGACTCGAAGCCGACCGTGTTCGCCACCCAGTCGACCCACAAGTTGCTGGCCGCCCTCTCCCAGGCCTCGATGATTCACGTGCGTAACGGCCGCAACCCGATCGAACACGGGCGCTTCAACGAGTCGTACATGATGCACGCCTCGACCTCGCCCAACTACGCGATCATGGCCTCCTGCGACGTCAGCTCGGCGATGATGGAAGCGCCCAGCGGGCAGATCCTCACCACCGAATCGATCGAAGAAGCCATCAGTTTCCGCCAGGTCGTCTCGCGCATGCACAACGAGATGCTGAGCAAGGATGACTGGTTCTTTACCTGCTGGCAGCCGCCGACCGTGCAGGTTGGCGCGGCCACCGTGCCGTTCCATGAAGTCGACCCGGTGCTGTTGAAAACCGAGCCGAACTGCTGGGTACTGCATCCCAACGCGGTATGGCACGGCTTCGGTGACATCGAAGAAGGCTACTGCATGCTCGACCCGATCAAGGTCTCGGTGCTCAGCCCCGGCATGGGCGACGACGGCAACCTGCTCGACTCGGGCATCCCGGCCTGTGTGCTCACGGCCTACCTGGGACGTCAGGGCATCGTGGTCGAGAAAACCACCGACTTCACCATTCTGTTCCTGTTCTCTATCGGTATCACCAAAGGCAAATGGGGCACCTTGCTCAATGCCCTGCTCGACTTCAAACGCGACTATGACGACAACGTCGAACTGGAACTGTGCCTGCCGGATCTGCTGGCCGCCAACCAGACTCGCTACGCCGGCATGGGCCTCAAGGACCTGGCCGACGAAATCTTCGCCGCCATGAAGAAACACAAAACCACCGCCAACATGGCCCAGGCGTTCGGCACACTGCCGAAAGCCGAGTTCAGCCCGGTGGAGGCCTACGAAAAACTGGTCAGAAACGACATCGAACGGGTGACACTCGAAGAAGCCGCCGGGCGTATCGCCGCGACAGGGATCGTGCCGTATCCACCGGGCATTCCATTGCTGATGCCGGGTGAAAACGCCGGTCCTGCGGACGGGCCGTTGCTGGCCTATCTCAAGGCGCTGGAAGCCTTCGACAAATCCTTCCCGGGTTTCACCCATGACACCCACGGGATCGAAAGCGAGGGCGGAGTTTATAGCTTGCTGGTGTTGAAATGAGCTAGCACCTGTACGTGTTGCGAAGTAAAAAAACGGGCGCCCTGAAGGCGCCCGTTTTACATGTTTTCTCCTGAGCGGTTAACCCGTCGGGTTCAAACCCTGACATTGCGCCCCGGCAACGATGATCGCTGGCTGGTTTCCCAATCCTGGACAAGCCCGACGGGCGCATCGGACGCCGGCAGCATGGTGCGCCCACGAACCAGATCGGAGGCCCGCTCGGCCAGCATGATGGTCGGCGCATTGAGGTTGCCGTTTGGCTCGGTCGGGAACACCGACGAGTCGATCACCCGCAAACCCGCGATGCCCCGCACACGCAGCTCGGAATCAACCACTGCCATCTCATCCTCGCCCATGCGGCACGAGCCGCAGGGATGGTAGGTGCTTTCGAGGTTTTCACGCACGAAGGCGTCGATTTCTTCATCAGTATTCACCTGTGGCCCGGGCGCGATCTCGCCGTCGCGGAAGCGGTCCATCGACGGCTGGCCGATGATCTCGCGGGTCAGGCGGATGCAGCGGCGGAAGCCTTCGCGGTCCTCTTCGCGTTGCAGGTAGTTGAATTGAATCTCTGGATGTTCGTAAGGGTCAGCGGAACGCACCCGAACGTAACCGCGACTCTTCGGTTTGTTCGGCCCGGTGAGCACCATGAAGCCATGGCCCTTGATCGGTTTGTTGCCGTCATAACGCATGGCCGCGGGCAGAAAGTGGAACTGAATGTCCGGCCAGCGCAGGCCCTTGTCCGAGCGGATGAAACCACCGGCCTCGAAATGGTTGGTGGCGCCGAGTCCATCCTTGAACAACAGCCAGCGCAGGCCGATCAACAGTTTGCTCAGCGGGTCCATTTTGCTATTGAGCGTCACCGGTTCCTTGCAGCCGAACTGGATGTACACCTCGGCGTGATCCTGCAGGTTCTCCCCTACTCCCGGCAGGTCATGGCGCACGCCAATTCCGGCTTTGCGCAGAACCTCGGCCGGGCCGATACCGGAGCGTTGCAACAGGTGCGGCGAACCGATTGGACCCGAGGAAATCAGCACCTCACGGTTGCAATACACCTGATGGGTCTGGCCTTCGTGGTCATACATGACGCCAACGGCTCGCTTGCCTTCAAGGATGATCTGACGAGTCATTGCATGGGTGATCACGGTCAGGTTCGGACGCCCCATGGCCGGACGCAGGTAAGCGTTGGCCGTGGAGCAACGCACGCCGTTTTTCACCGTCATGTGCATCGCGCCGAAACCTTCCTGCATGTAACCGTTGCAGTCCTCGGTCTTGATGTAGCCTGCTTCTGCGCCGGCCTCGACCCAAGCCCCGTACAACGGGTTTTTCATGTGATTGCCGTTGGTGGTGTGCAAGGGGCCGGTGCTGCCGCGATAGCCGTCACCACCCTCCTCGTAATGCTCGGCCCGCTTGAAATACGGCAGGCAATTGCGATAGCCCCAACCCTCTGCACCGAGCGACTCCCATTCGTCAAAGTCATAGGCGTGGCCACGGATGTACACCAGGCCATTGATTGACGATGAGCCACCGAGCACCTTGCCCCTTGGGCAGTGGATACGACGTCCGTTGAGAAACGGCTCCGGCTCGGTTTCGTAGCGCCAGTTGTACTTCTTGGTGTTCATCGGGATCGAAAACGCGCTCGGCATCTGGATCACCACACTACGATCGCTGCCGCCGAATTCCAGCACCAGAACTGAAGTGGCTGGGTCTTCGCTGAGGCGGTTGGCCAACACACAACCTGCCGAGCCGGCGCCGATGATGATGTAGTCGTACTTTTGCGTAGCCATGATTATCTCCGGACCGCCGATTTGTTGAAAACGGGCAACGACGGCTTGGTCAACGTGTCGCCGGTGGTGTATTGCGGGGATGTTTTTTCGATGTGCTGGATGACGATTTCTTCGCGCTTGAGGTCGATCGAGCGGCTGAACCAGTAGTACACCAGCCCCGACACGATCAGCCCGACGAGCCAGGCGATGTCGATGCTGCCGAGCGCTTTGGCGAGCGGGCCGACATAGACCTCACGCTGTTCAACACCGTCGTAGATGTAGAAGAACGGGATCATCGAGATGAAGCCGATGGCATACGCCGCGATGCCGCGCAGGCCCCAGCTGCCGTAGATGTTGCCGTGGGGCATGAAGAAGTGCGGGATGGCGTAGCGACCCTTGCGGACGAAGAAGTAGTCGGTGAGGTTGACCGAGGTCCAGGGCACCAGGAAGTACAGCATCACCACCAGGTAGATGCCCAACACCGACAGGCCTTTGCCCGAACTCTGAATGCTCAGGGCCACGCCCAGTTGCAGCAGGATCACAAAACCAATCGCCAGAATGCGTGCCTTGCGGGTCGGTTCAATGTGTTTGATCGAGTCGACGCAGGTCAGCGTGGTCAACTTCGCGCTGTAGATATTCATCGCAATGACCGGCAGGAACGCCAGGATCGTGACGACCACCACCACGGTCCCCATCAGCGGCGACACCGTGTTGCCCACTTGCCCAAGGGCCACCAGCACATCAGTTGAGTGCAGGTGATCGGCCAGCCAGCCACCCACGGAAATCATCCATGCGCCGGACAACGAGGCACCCAGGAACACCACCGCGATCAGTTTGCCGCTGGAGGTGTTCTTCGGCAGGTAACGCGAATAGTCTGAAACATACGGGGCGTAAGCGATGTTGTAACTCGCCGCTGCCGCGAACTGGGCGATGAAGCCGGTCCAGTTGAAGCCCAGCGGCGCCGGGGCCACTTCGCCGGCCGCAAGTACCGGCACCGCGGCATCGGGAACCCAGCCCATCAACACCGCCAACGTCACCAGGCCGTAAAGCGGAAGCGACAGGTACAACGCCCATTTGAAACTGCGGTGCATCCAGTCATGCCCGAGGATCGCCAACACCGCCGCCGGTATCGTCACCGCCACCGCGATCACCGCGGGGTTGAAGCCGAATAGCGTGTGCAGCCCCTGCATCATCAACACCAGGTTAACGATGTTGAAACCGGCGAACACAAACAGCGTCGCCAGCAGCACCAGGATCACACCGCGATAGCCGAACTGCGCACGGGACTGGATCATCTGCGGCAGGCCAAGGTGCGGGCCTTGCGAACCGTGAAACGCCATGAACAGCGTGCCGAACATGATGCCCAGCGTGCCGGCGAGTGTGGTCCAGAGCGCGGTCAGGCCGACGCTCGGACCGACGAAGCCAATGGTCATGGTGAAGAAGGTGAAATTGCCGAGGAACCAGAACGGTCCCTGGCTCGACAGTTTGTCGGTGCGCTCGTTCTCCGGGATGAAATCGATTGAATGCCCTTCGACGATAGGTTTGTCGTCGAGGAGAGACACGCTTGGGGCGGCTTTGGCGTCAATGTTCATGATGTACTCTTATTTTTGGAAGATCATGACGAGATAACTGCGTTCTTTTGGGTAAACGACGCACCTGTGGGAGCGAGCTCCCACAGGGGTTGAGTCAGCCATGACTCAGGGGAGCGTGATCCAGACCGCCTTGGTTTCGAGCAGGTAATCGAGCTGCTCCGCGCCCAGGTCCTTGCCGAACCCGGACTGCTTGTAGCCACCGAACGGCATTGACGGGTCGAGAGTGCCGTGGGCGTTGACGTAGACCGAACCCGCTTTCAACCGCGGGATCAGGCTGTGCACCTTTCCAAGGTCATTGGAATACAGTGCGGCCGCCAGGCCGTAAGGCGAGTCATTGGCCAGGGCCAGGGCCTCTTCTTCATCGTCGAACGGTGCGGTGACCAGCACCGGCCCAAAGATCTCTTCCTGGACGATGCGCATATCGTTGCGGCAATGGGCAAAAATGGTCGGCTCGACGAAGAAGCCGGGGCCCTCGACAGGCTGGCCGCCATAGACCAGTTCGGCGCCCTCTTGCTTGCCGGTTTCGATGTAGTCGGTCACTCGCTCCTTCTGCAACGCCGAGACCAACGGGCTGATGAAGCAGTCTGGATCCAGACCCGGTGCGATTTTCAGCGTGCGCGTGTAGGCGATCAGTTCGCGCAGGAATTCGTCGTAGATGCTGCGATGAATGTAGGCGCGAGTACCGGCATCACACACCTGACCGGAGTTGAAAAACACGCCGTTGGCAATGGCCTGGGCGGCGGCCGGCACGTCGGCATCGGCCAATACGATTACCGGTGATTTTCCTCCGAGTTCGAGGGTTAGTCGCTTCATTTCGTCCAGCGCGGCGCGGCCGACGGTACGGCCGACCGGGGTCGAGCCGGTGAAGGTGAGCTTGTCGATACCGGGGTGCGTGGCCATCGCCGCACCGACCACGCTGCCGCGTCCGGTCACGATGTTGATTACCCCGTCCGGGATGCCGGCTTCCTGCACCAGTTCGGCAAAGCGCAAGGCCGACAGCGAAGTCAGTTCGGCGGGTTTGACCACCACGGTGCAACCGGTTGCCAGCGCCGCGCCGAGCTTCCAGGCCATGGTTTGCAGCGGGAAGTTCCAGGGCACGATGGCGCCGACCACACCTACCGCTTCCTTGCGGGTATAGGCCAGGTAGTTGCCGGGCAACGACGGCTCAACGGTCCGGCCATGCAGCTTGGTCGCCCAACCGGCGAAATAACGCAGTGTATCGACGGTGCCCTGGATATCGACATCCCGCGCGAAGGCGACTGACTTGCCCATGTCGATCGATTCGATTTCCGCCAGCTCAAAGGCGTTGCTTTCAATCAGGTCCGCCAGGCGTTGCATCATCCGCTCGCGTTCTGCCGGTTTGGCCTGATGCCAGGCGCCACCGTCGAACTGTGCGCGGGCGGCTTGCACGGCGCGGTCCAGATCCTCGGTAGTGCCCATCGGAATGCGGGTGATCAGGCCCTCGGTCGACGGTTCAATAACATCGGATGTCTGCCCGTCACTGGCCTCGACAAAGGCGCCACCGATGAACATTTTCTGAACCTTGCTGAGGAAGGTCTGGGTGGCTTCGGATACACCGAATTTCTGCAAATACTGCTTAACGATCGTGTCCATTTTCATACCCTCTGTGCGGCGGTCAGATCACGCCGTGGCCGTGGTGGTTTCGCTCGTGACTTGCCGAGCTTTAGCCCGCTCGTGGAAGATGAAACCGATGCTGTTGAGCAGCAGTTGCGCCGCCAGAATCGAGGTCATGCCGGAAGGGTCATAGACCGGTGCAACCTCGACCAGATCCATGCCAACGATGTTGCCTTGGCTGCGTTTGGCCAGGGCCTGGATGATTTCCAGCACTTCGTAATAGAGGAAGCCGCCGTGACTTGGGGTGCCGGTGCCAGGGGCGATGGACGGGTCGAAACCGTCGATGTCGATGGTGATGTAGTAGTTGATGTTCTGCGGGATCAACGCCAGCACACCTTCCACGCCGAGGCGGCGCACATCACGGACCGAAAGGATCTTCGAGCCGGCCGCGTGGGCTGCTTCGTAGTCGTCGCGATTGGACGACGACACGTTGCGGATACCCATCTGGGTCATGCCGACAATGTGGTTCATTTCGGACGCGCGACGCAGCGGGTTGCCATGGCCGTAGCGAACTCCGTGGCGCTCGTCGACGAAGTCCAGGTGTGCGTCGAAGTGGATGATGTGGATCGGGCCGCGGCCCTCGAACGCCTTGATCACCGGGGCGTGAACCGAGTGATCGCCACCGAGTACAACCGGCATGACACCGGCATCCAGAATCTTGCGCACGGCGTACTCGGTGTTCTCGTTGCTGGTGACCATATCGGTGTGCACGATGTCGGCGTCACCGACGTCGACCATGCGCACGTCGGCGGCGGTCAGGTACATGACGTCATCTTCGTGGTCGTAGGCGCCGGCATGGCCGAAGGAAAACAGGGTCGATGCCTCACGAATGCCGCGTGGTCCGAAGCGTGCGCCGGAACGCCACTGGGTACCCATGTCGTTGGGCACGCCGAGGACCGCCACGTCCGCATCCAATGCATCCCAATCGGTGCACACCGGGGATTTGCCAAAGGTGCAGTGACCCACGAATGGCAGGTTCAGGCGACCGGATTCATAACCGTTGTTCGACATTTCAGGCATCTCCAATTCTTGTTATCAGCTAGCGGACTTGGAAGGCGACCGCCGTTGGAATGACTATGGGCGCAGGTTTTCGTGGAAAAAATGCTAAACATCAGATACTCATATCGGCATTACCGATGCATCCACACGCCGGAGGTTCAAGGTGATCCAGCTGCACGATGTCGATCTGAAACTGCTCAGGGTGTTTGCCACGATTGTCAGGTGTGGCGGTTTCTCTGCCGCGCAGGCGGCGTTGAATGCCGGCCAGTCAACCATCAGCGAACAGATGACTCATCTGGAAACCCGACTCGGGGTCAAACTCTGTCAACGCGGGCGCAGCGGCTTTCGCCTGACCGAGCAAGGCGTGGCGATCCACGAAGCCACTCAGCGTCTGCTCTCGGCGGTCGAAAATTTCTGCATGGACGCTGACGTGCTCAAGCAGCACATCAGCGGCAAGCTCAATCTGGGGATCATCGACACCACCATTACCGATCCCGATTCACCGTTGCCGCGAACCACCCAACGCTTCGTATCCAGAGGGCATGATGTGCACCTGAACGTGTACGTCGGCACCCCCGCGGAACTGGAAGAACGCGTGCTCGACGGCCGACTGCACCTGGCCATCGGGCACTTCCCGATCTACGTTCCGGGGCTGTTGCACTCGCCGCTGTATCAGGAAGCACTGGGGTTGTATTGCGGGCGGCGGCATCCGCTGTATGGCAGCAAGGCCGAGGGCGACGAATTGCTCGAAGAGATCGCCGCGAGTCGGATTGTGGTCAGGGGCTACATGCAGCAATACGACCTGGAACACCTGGGCGTCAGCAAGGCTGCGGCCACGGTGGACAACATCGAAGCGCTGGCGATTCTGCTGATCTCCGGCGCCTATCTGGGCTTTCTACCGATGCACTTCGCCGCTCAGTGGGTCAAGACCGGCGAGATGCACCAACTGGCGCCCACCAGCCTGCAACTGATGTCGCCGTTCGACGTGATCACCCGACGCGGCACTGCCCCGCCGCCGATCCTTCAGGCCTTTCTCGAAGATCTGGCCGCCTGTTCGCGCACCACCGGCAACACCTGACAGACACGGCGCGTGCCGGTCATACTCATTCTGTTCGCAACCCTTGCAGGCCACCCTATGCGCATTCACGTCACCTTCATCGACCGCGTCGGCATCACCCAGGAAGTGCTGGCCCTGCTCGGTGGGCGCCGTTTCAATCTGGATGCCGTCGAGATGGTGCCACCCAACGTTTACATCGATGCCCCGACCCTCGGCGCCGATGTTCTGGAAGAGTTGCGCGAGGCTTTTCTTGGGGTGCGGGGCGTGCAAGCGGTGACGATGGTCGACATCCTCCCGGGGCAGCGCCGACGCTTGCAACTCGATGCTTTGCTGGCGGCCAGCACCGACCCGGTGTTGGCGGTGGATGAGCGCGGTCATGTGCTGCTGGCCAATCCGGCGCTGATCGCACTCTGTGGCCGTGAACCGGCCGGTGAGCCGTTGACGGCACTCTTCGATGATCCCTCTTTGCAACAGACGTTGATCGAACACGGTTTTCGCCTGCCCATGCACGAGGTCAGCCTCGGTGGCCAGACGCTGCTGCTGGACGCCATGCCGATCACCGATGCCGGCGCCCTGCTGACTCTGTATCAGCCGAACCGCATCGGTGAGCGTCTCTCGGCGCTGCATCATGATCATGCCGAAGGTTTCGATGCGCTGCTCGGCGAGTCACCGGCGATTCGGACCCTCAAGGCCCGCGCCCAGCGCGTTGCAACGCTCGACGCACCGCTGCTGATTCAGGGAGAAACCGGCACCGGCAAAGAGTTGGTGGCGCGTGCCTGCCACGCGATCAGCACACGGCATGACTCACCCTTCCTGGCCCTGAACTGCGCGGCACTGCCGGAGAGCCTCGCCGAAAGCGAGCTGTTCGGCTATGCCGCTGGCGCCTTCACCGGTGCCCAGCGCGGCGGCAAACTCGGCCTGCTGGAACTGGCCGACCAGGGCACGGTGTTCCTCGACGAAGTCGGCGAAATGTCGCCCTACTTGCAAGCCAAGTTGCTGCGTTTTTTAAGCGATGGCTGCTTCCGTCGAGTGGGTGGCGATCGTGAGGTCAGGGTCAACGTGCGCGTCCTCAGCGCGACTCACCGTGACCTGGAGAAAATGGTCAGCGAAGGCAGCTTTCGCGAGGACCTGTTTTACCGCCTGAATGTGCTTAATCTGCAAGTACCGCCGTTGCGCGAGCGCGGCCACGACATCCTGTTGATGGCCAACCACTTCATGCAGCAGGCGTGCGCGCAAATCCAGCGTCCGGTCTGTCGACTGGCGCCCGGGACCTATCCGGCGCTGCTCGGTAACCGTTGGCCGGGCAATGTGCGGCAACTGCAAAACGTGATTTTTCGCGCCGCCGCTATTTGCGAAAATCCGCTGGTGGACATTGACGACCTCGACATCGCCAGAACGGCGGTGGAGCGGCAAAACGACGGTGAGGTCGGCAGCCTGGAGGATGCCGTCGAAGGGTTTGAAAAGAACCTGCTGGAACAGCTCTACAGCAGTTATCCCTCCAGCCGGTTACTGGCGGCACGTCTGCAAACCTCCCACAGTGCGATCGCTATCCGGCTGCGTAAGTACGGCATTCCCGGAAAACCCTGACTGTCTGCAAATCGATACAGCGTATCGAATTCAAGACAAAACCTTTCGTCTCGCCTGGCCCGCACTAAGTCCCCTCCTCCGTGCATACCTGTATTGATTTCAATACGGACTCACTCCGTCGATTATCCAGAAATATTATTAAAACTATTGATTTATAACGATTTAATCGGATTGGCACCACCCTTGCTATCAACCCTCAAGCCAAGCTCGTTGCCCGACACGAGCCTGCCCATCGCCATCCGCCACCAGCAGTGGATGAGTCTGAACAATGAGGAGTTGATATGAGCGAATTGCGTTTTACCGTCGATCACGAATGGCTGCGTCTTGAGCGCGATGGCCTGATCACCGTGGGTATCACCGCGTATGCCCAGCAAGCGTTGGGTGACGTGGTCTTCGTTCAGGTGCCTGAACTGCGCACCTTCGGCGCTGGCGATGAGGTGGCGGTGCTGGAGTCGGTGAAAGCCGCCAGCAGCGTGTACATGCCGCTGGACGGCGAAGTGGTCGAGGTGAATTCGACGCTGGAAAGCTCTCCCGAATTGATCAACGAAGACGCACTGGGTGAGGGCTGGTTCTTCCGTATGCGCCCCAGCGATGCCAGCGCAATGGAAGCCCTGCTCGACCAGGCCGCTTACGAGCGCCTGACCCACGACGACGCTTGAGGACTTCTGCATGACTAACTTCCTCGACACCCGTAATGAATTCATCGCCCGCCACATCGGCCCGCGCGCCGGCGACGAGCAAGCCATGCTCAATAGCCTGGGCTTCGACTCGCTGGAAGCCCTGAGCGCCAGCGTCATTCCGGACAGCATCAAGGGCACCAGCGTCCTCGGCCTCGAAGACGGCCTGAGCGAAGCCGATGCCCTGGCCTTGATCAAGTCCATCGCCGGCAAAAACCAGCTGTTCAAGACCTACATCGGCCAGGGCTACTACGGCACCCATACGCCGTCGCCGATCCTGCGCAACCTGCTGGAAAACCCGGCCTGGTACACCGCCTACACCCCGTACCAACCGGAAATTTCCCAGGGCCGCCTCGAAGCGCTGCTGAACTTCCAGACCTTGATCAGCGACCTCACCGGCCTGCCAATCGCCAACGCGTCGCTGCTCGATGAAGCCACCGCCGCCGCCGAAGCCATGACCTTCTGCAAACGCCTGAGCAAAAACAAGGGCAGCCACGCCTTCTTCGCCTCGGTGCATTGCCACCCGCAAACCCTCGACGTGCTGCGCACCCGCGCCGAGCCGCTGGGCATCGACGTGGTGGTGGGTGATGAACTTGAACTGACTGACGTGACGCCGTTTTTCGGTGCCCTGCTGCAATACCCGGCGAGCAACGGTGACGTCTTCGACTACCGCGAACTGACCGAACGCTTCCACGCCGCTAACGCGCTGGTGGCGGTCGCCGCCGACTTGCTGGCCCTGACCGTGCTCACCCCGCCGGGCGAGTTCGGCGCCGACGTGGCCATCGGCAGCGCGCAACGCTTCGGCGTGCCGCTGGGTTTCGGTGGCCCGCACGCCGCCTATTTCTCGACTAAAGATGCGTTCAAGCGCGACATGCCGGGCCGTCTGGTCGGTGTCTCCGTCGACCGTTTCGGCAAGCCGGCGCTGCGCCTGGCGATGCAGACCCGCGAGCAACACATCCGTCGCGAGAAGGCCACCAGCAACATCTGCACCGCGCAAGTGCTGCTGGCCAACATCGCCAGCATGTACGCCGTGTACCACGGTCCGAAAGGCCTGACGCAGATCGCCAATCGCGTGCATCACCTGACCGCGATTCTGGCCCAAGGCTTGAAAACCATCGGTCTGAACGTCGAGCAAGCCAGCTTCTTCGACACGCTGACCCTCAAGACCGGCGCCAACACCGCCAAGCTGCACGACCAGGCCCGTGCCCAGCAGATCAACCTGCGCGTGGTCGATGCCGAACGTCTGGGTCTGTCCCTCGACGAAACCACCTCGCAAGCGGACGTGGAAACCCTGTGGGCCCTGCTGGCCGACGGCCAAAACCTGCCGGACTTCGCGGCATTGGCTGCCACCGTGCACAGCACCATCCCGGCCGCGCTGCTGCGCCAGTCGCCGATCCTCAGCCACCCGGTGTTCAACCGTTACCACTCGGAAACCGAGCTGATGCGCTACCTGCGCAAGCTGGCGGACAAGGACCTGGCGCTGGATCGCACCATGATCCCGCTGGGCTCCTGCACCATGAAACTCAACGCCGCCAGCGAAATGATCCCGGTGACCTGGGCCGAATTCGGTGCCCTGCACCCGTTCGCCCCGGCCGCGCAAAGCGCCGGCTACCAGCAACTGACCTTTGAGCTGGAAGCGATGCTCTGCGCCGCCACCGGTTACGACGCGATCTCGCTGCAACCGAACGCCGGTTCCCAGGGTGAATACGCTGGCCTGTTGGCGATTCGCGCCTATCACCAGAGCCGTGGCGAAGACCGTCGCGACATCTGCCTGATCCCCTCGTCCGCCCACGGCACCAACCCGGCCACCGCCAACATGGCCGGCATGCGCGTGGTCGTCACCGCCTGCGATGCCCGCGGCAACGTCGACATCGAAGACCTGCGCGCCAAGGCCATCGAGCACCGCGAACACCTCGCGGCATTGATGATCACCTACCCGTCGACCCACGGCGTGTTCGAAGAAGGCATCCGCGAAATCTGCGGCATCATCCATGACCACGGCGGCCAGGTGTACATCGACGGCGCCAACATGAACGCGATGGTCGGCCTCTGCGCCCCGGGCAAGTTCGGCGGCGACGTGTCGCACCTGAACCTGCACAAGACTTTCTGCATCCCCCACGGCGGTGGCGGCCCGGGCGTCGGCCCGATTGGCGTGAAATCGCACCTGACCCCGTTCCTGCCGGGCCACGCGCAGATGGAGCGCAAGGAAGGCGCGGTCTGCGCCGCACCGTTCGGCAGCGCGAGCATTTTGCCGATCACCTGGATGTACATTCGGATGATGGGTGGCGCGGGTCTGAAGCGCGCGTCGCAACTGGCGATCCTCAATGCCAACTACATTTCCCGCCGCCTCGAAGAGCATTACCCGGTGCTCTACACCGGCAGCAACGGCCTGGTGGCACACGAATGCATCCTCGACCTGCGTCCGCTGAAAGACAGCAGCGGCATCAGTGTCGATGACGTCGCCAAGCGCCTGATCGACTTCGGCTTCCACGCCCCGACCATGTCGTTCCCGGTCGCCGGCACGCTGATGATCGAGCCGACCGAAAGCGAATCCAAGGAAGAACTGGACCGCTTCTGCGACGCCATGATCCGCATCCGCGAAGAAATCCGCGCGGTGGAAAACGGCACCCTGGACAAGGACGACAACCCGCTGAAAAACGCCCCGCACACCGCGGCGGAAATCGTCGGCGAGTGGACGCATCCGTACAGCCGTGAGCAAGCCGTTTACCCACTCGAAACCTTGATCGACGCCAAATACTGGCCGCCCGTCGGTCGCGTCGACAACGTGTTCGGTGATCGCAACCTGATCTGCGCCTGCCCGTCGATTGCCGACTACCAGGACGCCTGAAATCACCACCCCCTGTAGGAGCAAAGCTTGCTCGCGATAGCCGTTTCACGGTCCGCCTGATGAACCGCGTCATCGTTCATCGCGAGCAAGCTTTGCTCCTACGGGTCAGCTCATCCAGAGAACAAAAAAAGAGGACTCCACCATGTTCAGCAAGCACGACCAGATCAAAGGCTACGACGACGAACTGCTGGCGGCGATGAACGCCGAAGACGCACGGCAAGAGCACCACATCGAGCTGATCGCTTCGGAAAACTACACCAGCCAACGGGTGATGGAAGCGCAAGGCAGCGGCCTGACCAACAAGTACGCCGAAGGCTATCCGGGCAAGCGCTATTACGGCGGTTGCGAACACGTCGACGTGGTCGAACAACTGGCCATCGACCGCGCCAAACAGCTGTTCGGCGCCGATTACGCCAACGTCCAGCCGCACTCCGGCAGCCAGGCGAACGCAGCGGTCTATCTGGCGTTGCTGCAAGCCGGCGACACCGTGTTGGGCATGAGCCTGGCCCACGGCGGCCACCTGACCCACGGCGCCAAAGTGAGTTTTTCCGGCAAGTTGTATAACGCCGTTCAGTACGGTATCGACACCACGACCGGGCTGATCGATTACGACGAAGTCGAACGCTTGGCCGTCGAGCATCAGCCGAAAATGATCATCGCCGGCTTCTCCGCTTACTCGAAGACCCTGGACTTCCCACGCTTCCGGGCGATTGCCGACAAGGTCGGCGCTTACCTGTTTGTTGATATGGCCCACGTTGCCGGGCTGGTGGCGACCGGTCTGTACCCGAACCCGATTCCCTTTGCCGATGTCGTCACCACCACAACCCACAAAACCCTGCGCGGTCCGCGTGGCGGCCTGATCCTGGCCAAGGCCAATCCGGAACTGGAGAAAAAACTCAACTCAGCGGTGTTCCCCGGCGGTCAGGGTGGCCCGTTGATGCACGTGATCGCCGCCAAGGCTGTGTGCTTCAAAGAAGCGCTGGAGCCCGCCTTCAAGACCTATCAGGCGCAAGTGATCCGCAACGCCCAGGCGATGGCTAAAGTCTTCATTGATCGAGGCTACGACGTCGTGTCGGGCGGTACCGACAACCACCTGTTCCTGGTCAGCCTGATTCGTCAGGGCCTGACCGGCAAAGACGCCGACGCCGCCCTAGGCCGTGCCGGTATCACCGTGAACAAGAACGCCGTACCGAACGATCCGCAATCGCCGTTCGTGACCTCCGGCCTGCGCATCGGCACGCCGGCGATCACCAGCCGCGGTTTCAAGGAAGCCCAGAGCATCGAGCTGGCAGGCTGGATCTGCGACATTCTCGATCACCTCGGCGATGCCGATGTCGAGGCCCACGTCGCCCGGCAAGCCGCTGCAATGTGCAGCGATTTCCCGGTCTACCGCGACTGATCTGCAGCGGGAGGGCTGGTCCACAACGCGATCTGTAGCAGCTGTCGAGCTTGCGAGGCTGCGTTCGGCTGCGCAGCAGTCGTGAAATCAGACGATGCGGTGTTTCAAAAAAACCTCGCACTTGGGTTTTACGACTGCTGCGCAGCCGAACGCAGCCTCGCAAGCTCGACAGCTGCTACAGAGCCGAACGTAGGCTTCGCCAGCTGCTACAAAGTGCGGGCCGCCCCCCAGTCGCGAAAAAGGAAAAATGACATGAGCGAAGTTGTGGAATCGACCGGCAAAAGCCCGGTAAAAATGCAAGTCGGGGTCAAACTGCGCGGTGCAGAAAAGGTCGCGCGAATTCCGGTCAAGATCATCCCGACCGATGAGTTCCCACGCAAACCCGACTGGATTCGCGTGCGCATACCGATCTCCCCCGAGGTCGACCGGATCAAACAGCTGCTGCGCAAACACAAGCTGCACAGCGTCTGTGAAGAAGCCTCCTGCCCGAACCTCGGCGAGTGTTTTTCCGGTGGCACGGCGACTTTCATGATCATGGGTGACATCTGCACCCGCCGTTGCCCGTTCTGCGATGTCGGCCACGGCCGTCCGAAACCGCTGGACGCCGACGAACCGATGAACCTCGCCGTGGCCATCGCCGACCTGCGACTCAAGTACGTGGTGATCACCTCGGTGGACCGCGACGACTTGCGCGACGGCGGCGCCCAGCATTTCGTCGATTGCCTGCGCGAAATCCGCAAGCTGTCGCCGGGCGTGCAGCTGGAAACCCTGGTGCCGGATTATCGTGGCCGGATGGACGTTGCCCTGGCGATCACCGCCACTGAGCCACCCGATGTGTTCAACCATAATCTGGAGACCGTCCCGCGCCTGTACAAAGCCGCGCGGCCGGGTTCGGATTTCGAGTGGTCGCTGGATCTGCTGCAGAAGTTCAAGCTAATGGTCCCGCGTGTACCCACCAAATCCGGCCTGATGCTGGGCCTTGGCGAGACCGACGAGGAAGTCATCGAAGTCATGCAGCGCATGCGTGAGCACGATGTCGACATGCTCACCCTCGGCCAGTACCTGCAACCGTCTCGCAGTCACTTGCCGGTCCAGCGTTTCGTGCACCCGGACGTGTTCGCCTGGTTCGCCGAGGAAGGTACGCGGATGGGCTTCAAGAACGTTGCCTCCGGTCCTCTGGTGCGCTCGTCCTACCATGCAGACCAACAAGTTAAGGGAGCAACGAACACTGTGGATTCCCTCCTTACTGCTGGATTCGCCCCCCTTTGAAAGCCTCACGCCGTGCGTTTCGTTCTTCGATGTAGGCGGCGCTCGGCTCGCTGATCAGCTCTTCACGGCGCAAGAGTTCGCCGCAATGTTCGCAAAGCGGCCCTAGCCCTGCGGGCTGGCCACAGGTTTTGTGGGTGTAAACGACTGCCAGCCCCTCCTCCGGCGACTTGCACCAGGTTTCTCCCCAGGCGCGCAGTGCAAGCACCACAGAATAGAAGGCCTGCCCTTTCGGGGTGAGGTGATATTCGTAGCGTGGCGGCCGCTCGTTGTAAGGACGGCGTGCGACGAGTCCATCAGCCTCCATATTTTTCAGGCGCGCCGCGATCATTTGCGGGGTTCCTCCGGTCTGCGCCTGGATCTCGGCCATTTATCCCCTCAACAGAACCGCGTATCTGCTGGTCGATCCTTACAATGATTTCCTGTCGGAAGGCGGAAAGGTCTACCCCTTGATCGAACCGATTGCCGAGCAAGTCGGCCTGCTCGACAATCTGCGCGCCCTCGACCGCGCCGTCCGTGCACTCGATATTCCGGTGGTCATCGTACCGCACCGCCGTTGGGAGCAAGGCGACTACGAAGGCTGGGATCATCCAAGCCCCACCCAATGCAAGGTCATGCACATGCATCACTTCGCACGCGGGGAATGGGGCGGCGAATGGCACCCCGATTTCGCGCCAAAGGATGGCGACATCGTCGTTAAGGAACATTGGGGCTCGAGCGGCTTTGCCAATACCGACCTTGATTTTCGCCTCAAGCAAAAAGGCATCACGCACGTGATCATCGTTGGCCTGCTGGCGAATACCTGCATCGAGGCAACAGCGCGCTACGCCGTGGAACTCGGTTACCACGTCACACTGGTGCGTGATGCGACCGCTGCCTTCAAACCGGAAATGATGCATGCCGCGCATGAACTCAACGGTCCCACGTTCGCCCACGCCATTGTGGCGACGGACGAGCTGATCGCGTCCCTGGCACAGCAGGGGTAACACACTATGAAATTGACTGGAAACCTCATCATTGGTGCAAACGAAGTCCCGGCCACTGAAGGGACGATGAAGGCGCTCAACCCCGCAACCAACCAGTTGATCGAACCGGATTTCGCGTTCGGTGGCGTGGCGGAAGTCGACCAGGCTGCGACGCTCGCCGAGGAGGCACTCGACCGTTACAGCCATACCTCGCTCGCCGGGCGCGCGGCATTTCTGGTAAGCATTGCCGACAATCTCGACGCTGTCCGCCATGAGCTTGCCGCACGGGCCGCGCTCGAAACGGGCCTGCCTGAGGCTCAGCTTGAGGGCGAAGCGGCAAAAGCCGCCACCCAGTTTCGCCAATTCGCGGAGGTCGTACGCAAAGGACGCTTTCTCCAGTTGGCCATCGATCCGGCGCAGCCTCATCGTCAGCCTCGCCCACGCATGGATCATCGACTTCAGAAAATGGCGATCGGCCCGGTGGCTATTTTCGGTGCGAGCAACTTTCCCATTTCATATTCGGTCGCAGGTGGCGATACCGCTTCAGCGTTGGCAGCAGGCGCGACCGTCATCGTGAAGGCGCATAACGCTCACCCAGGCGCATCAGAAATTCAGGCGCGTGCCATCCGCAAGGCGTTGCAAGAGAACGGACTGCCTGAGGGTGTTTTCTCGATGGTGCGTGGCAGTGGCAGTGGCAGTGGCAACACAATCGGCGAAGCCTTGGTCGATCATCCGCTGATCAAGGCCGTGACGTTCACCGGCTCGGAGGGTGGCGGCATGGCGCTGTACCGGCGTGCGCAGCAACGCCCCGATCCCATTCCCGTGTTCACCGAAATGACCAGCGTCAACCCCACGTTCATCCTGTCCCATGCGCTGGCTGCGCGTGGAGCGCAAATCGGTGATGGCTTTATCGAGCGCATGCTGGTCAATGTGGGGCAAGCCTGCCTCAGACCCGCCCTCCTTATCGCGATCAATGGAGCTGGTTTTGAAGCGCTGCGCGCCACCATGGTCAAGCGCGTCACCGAAGCATCGGCGCGCACGATGCTGACGCCGGGTATTCATGCGTCCTACTTGGGCGGCCTCGCCGCAATGGAGAGCGTCGGTGCAAATCGCGTCGCCGAAGGCTTGGCTTGCAGTGCGGATTTTGATGGCCGATCGGTGTTGCATGAAGTCGACGGCCAACGTTTCCTGACCGAGACGGTACTTGCGCAAGAAGTATTCGGTCCTTCAGCACTGCTGGTGAACGTCAAGGATGAGGATGAACTGCTCGCCGTCGCTCGCTCGCTCAAGGGCCAGCTCAGCGCCGCCATACAGCTTGATGAGCGCGATATGCCACTGGCTCATCGCTTGCTGCCGGTCCTGGAGCGGCGCACCGGGCGAATCGTTGTCAACGCCTTCGCGCATCCTCAGGAGGTGTCTTTCGCCACCGTCCACGGTGGACCGTTTCCGGCAACGTCGGACAGCCGCTTCACCTCGGTTGGCATGACGTCGATTGAACGCTTTTTGCGCCCGGTGTCTTACCAGGGTTTTCCTGATGCGCTATTGCCTGAGTCATTGCGCGAGGTTAATCCCTTGGGGCTGCCTCGCCTCGTAGACGGCCAATAAAAGCCAGCCTTGACGCAGTCTTTGCCAACCCGCCCGGTGGCGCCCGCTCGTTGAGCGGGACCGTCGGACAAGTCCGCGGACTTAGCCCTTGGCCGCCATCGCAGTGACTTCCACGCGCATGCCTTCAACCGCCAGGGAGGCCATGCCAACGGCGGCCCGAACCGGCCAGGGCTTGGCGAAGAAGCGCTGGTAGACCACGTTGAACGCGGCGCGGTCGGCCATATCGGTGAGGTAGATGGTCAGATGCAGAACCCGGTCCATGGAACTGCCGGCATTTTCCAGCGCAACCTTGAGTGCCTGCAGGGTGCATTCGCTCTGCAGGGTAATGTCGCCCAGTTCCAGGCTGCCGTCGGCGCGGGTGGGGATCTGAGTGGAGACCAGTAGACCGCCGAAACCGGCGACATCCGAGGAGATGGATTCCGGATCAGGGTCGGGGAGGAAGGTGATGTCGTGGTTTGCCATGGGGATCTCTTGCTTGAAGGGGTAAAGGGGCCGTCGAGTATATAGCGGCTGGAAAACTCAGCAAAAACTACAATCCAGGGAAAGGTCATTCCAGTAGCGAGATCAGACGCGGCTCAATTGAGGTCTCATGCACCTCAAGCAGAGCCAGCGTCACCGGCAGCTTGAAGCGCCGGCGTCCCGCGCTGCCGGGATTGAGGTGTAGCTGTTCGCCGCGCCATTCTATGCGGGGCTTGTGCGAGTGGCCGGTGATCACCAGCTTTATGCCTGCATCAAGCACGGCTGGGACATCGGCACTGTCATGTACCAGAAAGACCTGCCATCCGTTCAGGTCGAAACATAGGCAGTCAGCGAGATTTTCCGCCCAAGGGGCGTCCAGATCATTGTTCCCGCGGACCACGTGCAACGGGGCTATTGATGCCAGTTGATCGAGGATTTCGGGGCTGCCGATGTCGCCCGCGTGAATAATCCGTTCACAACCCTGCAGTGCAGCGAGGGCTTCGGCGCGGAGCAAGCCATGGGTATCGGAAATCACGCCCACTTTCATGCAGCGCTCCAGAACCGGTTCAAGCATCGGCACCTACTCCTCAAACCGACCCGTGGCGTCACGATCTCGCTCGTATCGTCTCGTGAGCGGAAACGGCGGCAACCAGGACTCGCGACGCACGGTCCAGCTTTCGTAGGTTGGCATCAGTTGGTCAGGGGCATCCAGGGCCCCCAGGTTCACTTCGATTTCGTCGTCGGTGCGCGAAAAAACCGACGAGCCGCAGCGGGGACAGAAAAACCGCCCGGCGTAGTCGCGTGTTTCGCCTTCGATCGTCACCGCACTCTGAGGGAATATCGCGGAAGCATGAAAAAGCGCCCCATGATGCTTGCGGCAATCGAGACAGTGACAAAGGCCGACCCGATACGGGAGTCCCGACGCCTCAATTCGGACGTTGCCGCACAGGCAACCACCCGTGAATCGCTCCATGCTGCGTCTCCTCTGAAATCAAGCGGTCGGAAGATGATCCCCCCGACTCAAGGCGCATTCACCACGACATAAGTCACATCGCTGCCCTGATACTGCGGTTGATACCAGGTTGAACCGCACTGCATGTAAGCCGTGTTGTACTGGATGACTTGCACGCAACTGGGGGGCAGTTGCGCAGGCGTGAAGATCGATCCGACCACCGCTGCTGTCACCGCGACCGTTGCGGTGACGGCCGCCGCCGTGGCGATCGGATGGTAGTGATCGTCGTAGCCATAGCGACCATTCCCGTCTACGTCGATGTCCACGTCACGGCTGTTGTCGATGTTGACGTTACGGTTGCTGTTGTTGACGTTGGTTCGGTTGCCGACCGTGTTTGCGGTATTGGCCCGAGTTCCAGAGTTGACTGTGTTGCCGGCATTGGCCCGGTTTCCAGAATTGACTCTGTTGCCGGCATTGGCCCGGTTTCCAGAATTGACTCTGTTGCCAGCATTGGCCCGATTGCCCGCATTGACGTTGGTAGCGCGTTGCGCGGTATTGCCGGTGTTGATGCGCTGAGCCCTTTGGGCCGAGGGCGGCGGCGCACGATTGACTGATGCCCTGGCGTGCCCTTGGGCGCGCTGGGGTCGGGCATCCACATAAGTGACCAGGCTCAGCGTCAGTACCGAGGTGGTTACGAGCGATAACAACAGGCTCCACGACATCGTCCTGTTCATGTCATTCCCCTCCCTGACCGCTGGCTTTCTTCAAAGGAATCGCCACATCGCCCTTGCGCGGTGCAAAGGTGAAGATCGAGTCCTTGATGGCCGGTTTCAGGTTCCAGCGATACACCGCGCTGTATTCCGGAAAACCCGGTTCATCGGTGGTGGTGATCACCAGTTTGCACGGCAGTGGCTTGTCGGATCGGGTGATCCACAACTGCCAGTCAACACCCTCCTGCCGAAAGGCGAGGTGATCACACAGTTGCCCCTTGATCGTCGACGGGCCGACATACAGCGCCTCTTTCAGCGCATCGATCTGTGCCTGATCGCTGCCAAACAGAAACAGGTCCTCCATGGGCACCTGAATCCCGTAATGGTTTTCTATCAAGTGCAGCGTATCGGAGACTTCAGGCGGCGCATCCACGGTGGTGTAGTACTTGAGAAACGGCGAATACTGGGTCAGTTTCTTGCCGTTGTAGAAGAACTCTCGCGTTCGAACATCGCCTTCCGTCTTGGCATACATCCGATCGCGACCCACCACTTTCAACACAGTAGAGGCCTCGGTCTTGATCTTCTGGCCAGACTCCAGAACGGTATCCCGGGACACTTCGGCGTCGACCTGAAACGTCGGCAGACTGCGTAGGTAGGTACCCATATCGATGAGTTTATCGACGACTTGCGGGTTGATCGTCGGGGTGGCGTCCGGTGTTGGCGGATCGTCGGCACGAGCGCCCGGGGCCAGCACCAGGGTGAACAACAGGCAGAAAACGCTCGCGTTGGCTTTCATTGAACCCGCTCCTGGGCCTGTGCACGACTCTTAAGCCTAGACCCGACGTGACCCGTTCGCCAGAAGGGCAAAAAGCCCTATGGGCAAACCCGATTGGACCACTCTATGATTGAACCCCATGACCACCACGCCTCCGATCCGCCAACCCTGCCCACCCGGCGCCTGCGACTGCGGGCGTGACCCGCTGCTGGAAACACCGGGGGCGGACGTGCGCATCCTGTTTCTGACCCGTTCAGAGGAAAAGCGCCTGGTCGAACGCCTGGAAAACCTCCAGAGCCTGAGTGATCTGGAACGCCTGCAACAGCGAATGTACGAGCAGTTGGGCATCCGCGTGGACATCGTTCCCAGTTTCAACGAAGTACGCACCATGCGCGGTATCGGTATTAACCTCGGCGAACAACCGGGGCTATGCCGCAAAACCCGCCAGTCGATCCCGGCCGCGATTCGCCGCGCACTGGAGAAGCGCCCGGAGATTGCCTACGAGCTGCTCAACGCCAACGACCTGTTGCGCGACGCGTGAAATCAGCCTGATGAACCTTGTATCGTTGGTGATACAGGCGTCATCCACGGACTGATAAAAAGGCAACGAAACAGGATCAGCGGTCATACGCAGAGCCTGGCCCGCTGCTATGCCTTCTCATGGGAGCAATGGTTTCAAGCCAGTCAGGGATGAAGCTGGAAACTCAAGCGTGATCGTGGTCTCGGCACCAACCAGGTGCGCGAAGAGCAACAGGTGCCAATCCGTAGCAGGAGGTGGCAAATGTTATTCATAGTCAATTGGTCTATCAGTTCGGCAAATCGTAACAGCGCGATCGAGCGGTTCCTCAAGACCGGGGGGGCTCCACCCGCTGGCGTCAAAATGCTGGGACGCTGGCACGCCGTCGGTGGTGCATCCGGTTTTGGCGTGGCAGAGGCCAGTGATCCGGCAGCCATTCAGAAGTGGGTGCTGGAATGGAGCGACCTCATGACCATGGAGGTCCAGGCGGCACTGACCGATGAACAGATAGCCCCGCTGCTTGCGGCCGCTGTCGGCAAGCAATAGTTGTTGGGGCGGCGAGCCGGGCTCGCCGCCTCATGCCCTCCTCGCACGAACTTTTATTTTCCCATGGGCGAATTCTGGCGCATTGCGGCCGGCCACCTATGCTCTGAATCAGGTCACCGACATAAATCCATGGAGCACATACCACAATGAATCTGTCCCGAAAGCTGTTTATCGGCGCTGCGCTGGCCAGCCTGCTGCTCGGCGGTTGCACCTCGAAAGTCACCGAGCGTGAGCAGTATTCCGGCTTCCTGTCCAACTACAACAACTTGCAGCAGGTCACCACCACCAGCGGCGAAACAGCCATGCGCTGGGTGAGCCCGTCCTGGAATCCGGATGCCTATAACACCGTGGTCTTCAACAAGCTGGAGCTCTACCCGGCGCCCAAGCCCAATGAGCGGGTTAACCGGCAAACCCTGGACGAGTTGCAGAGCTACATGACCAGCAAGGCCAAAGGCGTGCTGGGCCAGAAATATCGGGTAGTGTCGAGCGAAAAATCAGCGCCGGCCGGTTCAAAAACCCTGATCATGCGCGCGGCGATCACCGGGGTGAACGCTGAAAACGAAGGCATGAAATGGTATGAAGTGGTGCCGGTTGCCGCCGTCGTGGGGGGTGTTTCCGCTGCCAGTGGTCATCGCGATCAGGACACCACACTGTTCATCGAAGCCGAGTTTGTCGACGCCAGCAACAACCAGACTGTGGCCAAAGTCGTGCGCAAAGTCTTCGGCAGCACACTGGAAAACGCCAGCCAGAAGATCACCACCAAGGATTTCAAAGTGGCGATCGACAAGCTGACCAGTGATCTACAAGCATTTATCAAGTAACACCCCCGTAGGAGCTGCCGCAGGCTGCGATCTTTTGATCTTGATTTTGTCGGTGTAACAACCGTCGCCAAGATCGCAGGCTGCGCCAGCTCCTACACCGATAGTGTTCACCCCAACCGCTATTTTTTCATCCCTACCCGCCGCCGCATCTCGGCAGTAATCGACTGCCGGGTTTTCTTCAAATCCTTCCAAGGCTCATCACCGACCTCGGCCAGGCGTTCATGCACCGTGTGCACGTTCCACTGATTGCCCCCCTTGAGCTCGCCCACCTCTTCGCGAAAGATCGGCACCGACACCGGCAGCCCTTCACGGGTGCGCACGGCGTAGGCGCAGATGGTCGTGGCGCCCAGACCATTGCGCAGGTAATCGATGAAGATCCGCCCGACCCGGTTCTTTGGGCCCGACACGGCGGAAAAACGCTCCGGCAGCAACTTGGCCATGTGGCTGACGATCGCGTGGCTGAAGTCCTTCACCTCATCCCAACCCAGCTTGCGAGTCAGTGGCACCACCAGGTGAATCCCTTTGCCGCCGCTGGTCTTGAGGAACGCCTTGAGCCCCAGTTCATCGAGTACCGAGAGGGTCAGTTGGGTGGCTTCGACCATACTTTTCCAGGGCAGCGCCGGGTCCGGGTCGAGGTCGAGGACGAAGCGGTCGGGTTTGTCGAGGTTGTCCGAGGTGGCGTTCCAGGTGTGCAACTCGACGGTGCTCATCTGCACGGCGCCGATCAGGGCTTCGACGTTGTTGATGATCATCACCGGTTGGCCGGTGAGTGCCTTGTCCAGGGTGGTGATCCCCGGAATAGCCAGGCGCTCGGCGTTCTTCTGGAAAAACAGTTCGCCGGCGATGCCGTCCGGCGCGCGCACCAGCGCCACGGGCCGGTCCTTGAGCTCGGGCAAAATCCATTCGGCAACGCTGGCGTAATACTCCGCCAGTTGCACTTTGGTGGTGCCGCTGCTGGCGTCGATCACTCGGTCCGGGTGAGTGATGCGGACCTTGCCCTCGCCCAGGCCGATTTGTGAGGGCGCGGGCGCGGCTTTCTCTTTGGCAGGGGTGGAAGGTTTTTCGGCAGTGGTTTTTTTCGCGGCTGAAGTCTTCACGGCTTTCGGACGCTCCTCGGTAATGTCTTCGGCAGGTTTGTCGTCACGCAGGCCATGGAACACCGCATGACGGACTGAACCTTCTTTGGTCATTTCGGCATAAGCGACCTCAGCCAGCAGCGTGGGCTTGAGCCAGTGCACACCCTTGGCGTCAAAACCGCTCGGTGGATTGACCACTGAAATCTTTTTGGTTTGCAACGGTTTCAGTTGCTCGTAAATGCGCTTGAGCGTCGTCTCGTTGAACCCGGTGCCGACCTTGCCCGCGTAACGCAACTCACCGCTGTCGCGGTCATGCAACCCCAGCAGCAGCGCACCGAAGGCATTGCGCGAGCCTTTCGGGTCAGTGAAACCGACGACCACAAATTCCTGCCGATGCTTGCACTTGAGCTTGATCCAGTCACTGCTCCGTCGCGACACGTAAGGCGAGCCCAGACGCTTGCCGATCAGCCCTTCCATCTGCATTTGGCAGGCGCTATTGAGCAGGGCTTCCGGTTCTTCACTAAAGGCATCGGAGAAGCGCAGCAGCGGGTCTTTGTTGGGGTTGAGCACGGTCGACAGCGCAACCCTTCGCTCCTCGACAGGCACTTCGCGCAGGTCCACGCCGTTGAGGTAAGGCATGTCAAACAGGTAGTAAACGATGTTGCCGCTGCGGCCCGAATCGAAGGCGTTTTGCAAGGCCTGGAAGTCCGGTACACCCTGCTCGTCGGCGACCACCATTTCCCCGTCGAGCCAGGCGGATTCGAGACCCAGCGCCGCCAACGCCTCCGCTTGTGCGGGCAGTTTATGGGTCCAGTCGTGACCGTTGCGGGTGAACAGTTTGACCTCGTCGTGGTCGATGCGCGCCATGATCCGATAGCCATCGAACTTGATCTCATAGCTCCACTCGCCGCCCGGGGCCTTTTCGACCAGCGTCGCCAGTTCCGGTTTGAGCAGCTCCGGCAATTTGGCTTTGCGGGCGCCCGTCAATGACGCCGACTTTTCCTTGCGCGCCGAGGTGGCGGGTTTTTTGACCGGTTTGGGTTTTGCAGCGGTCTTCGGCTTTTTGGCCACGATAGTCCGGTCGCTGAGCACGCTGTCGGGCTCGGCGGCGACCACGTCGTAATCACTTTCGGGTTTGGCCGCGCCGTCCTGATGCTTGATCAGAAACCATTGCTCCTGTTTGCCCGGCATGTGCGTGCGCACCAGGTTCCACAGGCCACCGAGCTTCTCGCCCTTTAGCTCGAATTTGAGCTTGCCCTTGGCGTACGCCTTGGCCGGATCGTCCTGAGGAATCCACACCCCCCGATCCCAGACAATCACATCGCCAGCGCCGTAATGCCCTTCGGGAATGCTGCCCTCGAACGTTGCGTAATCAATTGGATGGTCTTCGACGTGCACCGCCAGGCGCTTGACCTTGGGGTCCAGTGACGGGCCTTTGGGCACTGCCCAGCTTTTCAGTGCGCCATCGAGTTCCAGGCGAAAGTCGTAATGCAGGCGCGAGGCGTCGTGCTTCTGGATGCAGAACTGCAAGGCATGGTCTTTCGCGGTTTTTTTGCCCGAACATTTACCGGCGGCCGGTTCAGAGGTCTCCGAGAAATCGCGCATGCGATTGTAATCGTCCAGGCTCCTGGTCATGGCGCACCTGCTGACGAGGTGACGGTGCCCCCGATGCCGGGGCCGATACGCGTGACAATCAGGGCGACGACGGCAATGCGTTCCACCCGCTGATAGCCAGGGGTCAACAGTTCTTCTCCGAACACGTCAGGGTCGAGTTCGCGGTAAGTCCAGCCCAACATCGGCGATTCCAGATACGGAGTCACCGCATCCAGAAACGGGTCGAGACCATCGATCATCGCCACGCCGGTGTACAGCACCAGGGACCCACCGGGGGCCAATCGATGCAGGGCTTGCTCGACAATGCGCAACGACAATTGCTCGCCCAGCGCGCCGCCGCCATGCCGGTAAGCACGCTCGGCCGGGTCGGCCATGTAGGGCGGATTGGCGACGATCAAGTCGAAGTGGCCGTCGACGTCCTGCAGCACGTCGCTGGCCTCGATGCTGACGTTAGCCACCTCGGCGAGCGCGACGTTGACCGCCGTCATGCGTAACGCCAACGGGTTGATGTCGACGGCCAGCACTTCGGCTTCACGGCGGGCGCGGGCAATCACGATCGCTCCAACGCCAGCGCCGCAACCAATGTCCACGGCGCGCCTGATCGGCGCGAAGCTCTGTTGCAGATGGGCGTGAATCAGTTGTGCAAAACGATAAGTGTCGGGGCCGAAGAACACCGCGTCAGCGGCGTCAGTGGGGTAACCCGAATGCACGAACAACAGGTCATCGAGGCTTGACCAGCGCACATGACTTTTCAGTCGACCATTGCATTCCTCGAGGACGCCCGCCTGTTGCAACTGCCGCTGCTCATCCACCGACAACAGTCCGGGCTCAAACCACCGCGACCAGCCGAACACTTCGCGCAGGGTCCGGGCACTTTGCCCGAAGGAGCGATCATTGACCCGCTGATGGGTCAGTGGCGTTGGCGTGATGAAACGGTAACCGTCGGCCTGCAACCGGCGCCCCAGTTGCAACAAGGCCAGATCGGCGGCGCTAAGGTGTTCTTCCTGATTCATGACGGGCTCCCTATCGAAAACCGGATTTGAGTTCGATGAACCGTCGCGTGGCCATCAGGCCAGCGGGGTGGGCGTGCCGATGGGCGGACAACCACGGAATCAAGACTTGCATTTGCTCGTCGGCGGTAAGCCCTTTAAGTGTAGCGTGCAGGCTTTGGACATCTGGGTCATTGACGGGCACTGGTGGTTCGGTCGCGACACTGCTACCGCGTCGAACCGCTGCCGGCGCTCGCTCAGGTCGCCAGTTCCCGGCAATCCAGTCGTGCAGCAGCTGTTTTTCGTAGGGGCTGAACACCCCGAACATGGCCGCGCCGTCGCCCTCGACCAATTGCCAGAAACGGCTGGCTTGCGGGTCCTGGTGACGCTTGATCCAGCCCTTGTTTTCCATCGCGATGAGGAAACCTGGCAACTGCTCCGGCGACGACAACCATTGATTGACGGTCTTGCCTTCAAACCGGCAGTAGTCGGAATGCATGTGCTGACCAAACGGGCGCTTGCGTTCAAGCATGTTCAGCAATTCGCCGTACAGGTCGAACGATTCGATGATCGCGCGACTGCCCTGCCCCAGATCGTTGAGCCGATACCCCAGCGCAACCCTGCGCAGAAAGTCTTCACGGTCGGCTTCCACCGGCAACAATTGCAGCACCGACTGCACGGCCTTTTGCGCGTGGCCGGTGCTGGCATTGTCGATGGTCACATGCAGGGTGAAGTAATACGGATCGATGCCCAGTTCGCTGAGTTCATAGGCGCTGATCAGCAGATGCAGCGGCAGTTGTTCATAACCGAGGTTGTAGCCGATCACTTCCGGCAAAAAATCGTCGCTGCAATAACCCAGCGCCAATTGCACCGCGCCTTGCAGGTAACGCTCGTCCGGGATGAACGCGTTGTCCAGCAAGCCATGTTCGGCGAGCAGCTTGCGGTAAATCACCACATGATTTTGCGCCGGGTTGCCGTCGCCCAACTCTTCCAGATAGGTGCAAATCAGCCCTTCGAAACGCGGGTCATGCCAGTGCCGCAGCAGGCCATACAGCCACGCGCCGTCCACCAGTTTGGTCGGGGCAACGGCTTGCAGGAAAAACAATGCGTGCGCCTTGTTGGTGAAGAACTGCCGAGGCCCGCCGTCCTTGCGCGCTTGCAGGTAGTCGGCGTATTGGCGAGCCACGTCGGCGCAGTGCTGTTCGACAAAGGTTTGCAGGGCCGACAGGTCTCGCGGCATGTCCTCAGGCAGGTCCGTTGCCTGCGCAAGTTGAGCCTCGAGGAAGGTTTTACCGAGTGCGCGCTGGTGTTCGATATCGTCGCTCAGCAATAACTGTTCATAGACAGGTTTTATGCTGCCGGCGGTCAGGCTCGTACGTTCGTGAGCCGGCTGGGATTCAAGTCGTGTCAGGGCAGTCATGGGCGTGTCTCTCGGTCTGAGGCCAGTGGCAGGACGCTGAATCAGCACGTCTCTACATCAGCAGAGCGACACCCCCGGAAGAAAATTCCATCGGCGTTGAAATCCCCCGGACAGACGGGCTTGTGACGCGGCACCCGGCGCCAGATCAAGTGAATATACTCAGCGGGTGTGGACTCATCCTTCGGAGAGCAATCATGCGAACGGTTCATGTCATCGAGCCCGAAAAAAAACCCGACCCGGTCAGTGTCGTGGGTGAGGCCATCACCATTCTTGCGGGCGGGGATCTGAGCAAACCTTTTGAAATGCATATCCAGGAAGGCGTGCAAGGCGGCGGGCCGCCTGCGCACTTTCACCCTTGGGACGAAGCGTTCTACGTCATCGACGGGCAGGTGGAAGTGACAGTTGCGGGCAAGGCCACCACCGTTTTCCCCGGGGGTTATGTGCATATCCCCGGTGGGACTGTTCATGCTTACAAGAACATCAGCGCGACGGCGAAGATGATTGGTGTGGTGTCTGATCCGCGCGGAGGTCAGTTCTTTGCCGCGCTGGATCAACTCAAAGTGCCGCAGGATTTGCCGCGGATACTGGAGATCGCCGAGAGTTTCGGGGTTACGTTTCTGGTGCCGAAAGCGCCTGAACCCCTGTAGAGGCCAGACTAACGAAAAAAAAGGCCTTCGCTGGGTAATGTAGCAGCTGGCGAAGCCTGCGTTCGGCTGCGCAGCAGTCGTAAAACCTGAGTTTGCGGTCTTCCTGAAACACCGCATCGTCTGATTTCACGACTGCTGCGCAGCCGAACGCAGGCTTCGCCAGCTGCTACGGGTTGTGTCGTTCATTAAATGATTGGCATCAGCCTTCTTAAACCGTTTTTTTATGATCAGGCCACGCCACCTTTGGCCTGCTGCTCCAGATGCACTTGCAGCTCCGGATCGATACTCAGTGCCGCAGCCAGTTCATCCAGATAGCCGCGTTCGGCGTCCTGCTGATCGTCCACCAGCATCACACTGGCCAGGTACATCTCCGCCGCCATGCCGGAATCCGTGGCCGACTGCGCCACATCGGCGGCGTCCAGCGGCCGCGCGACTTCGTCATCCAGCCATTGCTGGAGCTCTGGGTCGTCGGTGTGGCGGCCGATTTCGGTGCTGATCATCTGCTTCTCGGCGTCATCAATCCGGCCATCGGCCTTGGCCGCCGCAATCAATGCACGAAGAATCGCATGGCTGTGGTCCTCGACTTCCGGGCCGGACAACAGGTCGACAGTGCGCGGTGCCTGTTGCGGCGCCGAGGCCTGGCTGCGTTGCCAGGCTTGATAGGCCTGGAATGCCATCATTCCGAGCGAAGCCAGCGCCGCATAGTTGGTGCCGCCACCCGAGCGAGTCTGGGTCGAACCGCCCATGGCGGTGCCACCGCCCAGCAGACCACCGAGCAAACCACCCAGGCCACCGCCCCCGGCGCTCGACCCGGCACCACCGCCCAACAGGCCGCCGAGCAACCCACCGAGACCGCCGAGACCACCTTGGGCCGACGCGCCACCGCCACTCTGTTGCGACGCTGAGCCCTGGCCGGCCCTTAATAATTGTTCGAGCAGATCGCTGGTGTTCATGACGATGTCCTCATCGGTTGGAGTGGTCCAGTCAGGCAACGATAGTCCTCGCCGGCAAATGCGCCACCACCGTTTGGCTGACATGAAACCCTTATTGCCCTTGACCCTGATGACCATCGGCTGCGAGTGTTCTACCCTCGCTAACCCGATGCCCACAGGATCAACGAACACATGCACCGCCACCTGATTGTCGTCAGCGACGTCATCGAACCTGAAGTCGAGCACGTACTCAGCGCCGGGCTGAGTGCCTTCAATAATCAGATGACCGGCATCAACGACCGCCAGTCGCTGGCAGTAACGGTCCGTGATCCGGATACCCATCAAGTGCTGGGCGGTATTACCGGGCGTACGTCGCTCGGTCTGCTGTTTCTCGATCTTTTCTACTTGCCCGAGTCACTGCGCGGCTCCGGGCTCGGCTCTCGGCTGCTCAACGCGTACGAGGACGAAGGCCGTCGTCGCGGTTGCCGCTCGGCGGTGCTCTATACCCTCAGTTTCCAGGCCCCGCAGTTCTATGAAAAACACGGCTGGCAGCGCTTCGGCGAAGTGCCTTGCGACCCGCCAGGCACGAGTCGGGTGTTCATGAGCAAGGCGCTGTGAATGAGCCTGTCTACAGTCGATCCATCCGCCGATTACCGCGTTTGAATAAAAGCTGTCGCCCTGCGCCGATGTTTCATTTAATACGTCTGGATTTATCCGGGGTATTTTTTTGCGGCCCAGCTAAGATTTACAGATGGTGAACCTTATCCCCGGATACCCGGTCGATACATGCAACCTGACTTGGTTTGCCGACACCCCCAATTGAAGGGTGATAACAGGCTTGCTTCACTTTCTGGAGAACGCCCCCGTGATATCGACCTTACACATCGCCAGGCTCAAAGCATGGGGCGCCCATGGTTTTACCGCCACCGGCGTGGTCACCGCCTTCCTCGCGACCCTCGCACTGCTGGAAAACCAGGCCACAAACTGCCTGCTGTGGCTGGGCGTCGCCCTGATCGTCGATGGGCTGGATGGCGCGTTGGCACGCAAGGTCAATGTCCAGTCGGTACTGCCAAGTTTCGATGGCTCGATCCTCGATCTGGTCATCGACTACCTGACGTACGTGTTTATCCCCGCGCTGTTCATTTATCGTTACATCCCCTTGCCGGACTACACACTGCTGCTGTCCGTGTCGCTGATTCTGGTCTCGTCGCTGTTTTGCTTCTGCAACGTCAACATGAAGAGCAAGGACAACTACTTCCAGGGCTTCCCCGCCGCCTGGAACGTGGTTGCCCTGTGCCTCTACATTATCGCCCCGTCGCCGTGGATCACTTTTCTCACCATCATCGGCCTGGCGCTGTTGACCGTGACCCGGATGAAGTTCCTCCACCCGTTCCGCGTACGCAAGTTCATGCCGATCAACATCGCCGTGACGGCCATCTGGCTGCTGTGCAGTTTGTCGCTGGTGGTCAACCATCCGGTGATCAACCCGCTGGTGATGGGGCTTTGGCTACTGATGTCGGCTTACTTCCTGGGGATCTGCATCTGGCGCACGGCGCTGGAGTGGTTCGAAAACACGCGGGGGTAAGGGGAACACATCGACCATGCCCATCCATATTGTGCGCCTCGGTTCACCGCGCGCAGCCAATGAAGGCCTGCGCCTGGGCACGGTACGTCGCCCACCGCGTGGCGTGCCCAAGGCCGAGTTTGCCAGTCGTGATTTTTATGACGTGTGGCAGCCGCTGCTGTCTCCGAGTGCAGAATTGGTCGCAGAAGCCAAAGTGGCGGAAGACGACAAGGCGTGGGAAGTGTTCAAGCGCAAGTTCAAGACTGAAATGAACCACCCGGCGCCCAGCCAATTACTCGATTTGTTGGCGGCGTTGTCCCATCAAACGTCAATGGCCATTGGCTGTTATTGCGAAAATGAAGCGCATTGCCATCGGTCGGTATTGCGGGAGTTGTTAGAAGCACGTGGTGCGCAGCTCAAATAGTCGCTGGCGCAGGCGACTGGGACATTGACCGCTCAAGATCAGGCAACCTCCACCGGCACCTGTAATCCCACCTTGACGTTGCTCATGGAAACCAGCGTCTTGAACCGCTTCACATTGTTGTTCTCGAAAAACAACTCACGCGTCAACTCCGTGTACTGCTCCATGTTGCGCACTGCCAGCACCAGCACAAAGTCCCACTCCCCGGCCACGTAGTAACACTGCTGCACCTGCGGGCAGTTGGCGAAGCTGCGCTTCATGGCGTCCAGCAGATCCAGACGCTCACTCTCCACTTCGACTTGGGCGACGATGGTCAGCGGGTAGCCGAGTTTCTCCTGATCCACCACAGCCACAGTGCCTTTGATGAAGCCATCCTGAGTCAGGCGTTTAAGGCGGCGGTTAACGGCGGCCGAGGACAAATTGACCCGCGCGCCCAGTTCGCTCTGGGACAGGCCGGCATCTTGCTGGACTTCGGCAATCAGCTTCAGGTCGAAGGCATCGAGACTCATGGTGAGGGGACTCGCAATAAAATTGATGTAAACCGCATGAATGGGTAATGGAAGTGCGTCGACGATGCCGATTTCAAGAAATGAGTGTGACAGCCGCGAGATATTATTTCACTCCGCTGCCCACCACTTGGAGCCGACTATGCTGATCGCCAACCCCAACGCCCGCCGTAATACCTACCCCGATGACCTCAAGGCCATCCTGAACATTCAGACAGCCGCCGAAAGCCGCACCTGGCTGGCGAACTGGAACACCCTCAACCGCGCCGGCACACCCTTGTTCAGCCTGCCCGACCTGGCCGCCCATCTCGGTATCGCCGGGCTCCTGATCAAGGATGAGTCGAGCCGTTCGCAGCTGGGCAGTTTCAAGGCACTGGGCGCACCGATTGCCCTGGTGCGGTTAATCCTGCGGCTGTTCCCCGAACACCCTTTCGAACCCTGGGGCCTGCTGATGGGCGACTACGGCGACGCCTTGAAGGACTTTACGGTGATCAGCGCCACCGACGGCAATCATGGCCGCGCCCTCGCCGCTGCGGCACAAAGCGTCGGTTGCCGTTGCGTCATCGTGCTGCACGCCAACGTCAGCATCGAACGGGAACAGGCCATCGCCGCCTATTGCGCACGGATCGTGCGAGTCCCCGGCAACTACGATGAATCGGTTGAAGAAGCCGCAGCGCTGGCCGTCGAGCACGACTGGCAGGTGGTGTCCGATACCTCCTACGAGGGCTACGAAGACATTCCCCGGGACGTGATGCAAGGCTACGGCACTATCGCCGCGGAAATCGTTGAGCAGGTCGATGGCCAAGGCTTCACTCACGTATTCCTTCAGGGCGGCGTGGGTGGTCTGGCGGCGGGCCTCGCCAGTTATTTCTGGGAGCTTTACGGCGCTGCACGACCGGCGATGATCGTCGTCGAACCGCAACAGGCCGACTGCCTGTTCCAAAGCGCCCTCGCCGGCCATGCGGCGAAAACCCAAGGCTCGGTGGATTCGGTGATGGCCGGGCTGGCCTGCGGTGAAACTTCACCTCTGGCCTGGAAGTTCCTGCAGAACAGCATCGACCATTTCATGACGATTGAAGATGAGGATGCCGTCAGCGCCATGCGCATGCTTGCGCGGGGCAGTGATCGGGACGTTCCGCTGGTGGCCGGTGAGTCGGCGGTGGCCGGGCTCGCGGGGCTGATCCAGTTGCTCAAGTCGCCACACCTCGCTGCTGAAGCAGGCCTTGATGAGTCTTCACGGATTCTGCTCATCAGCACCGAAGGCGCCACCGCTCCTGCCGTTTACAGCGAACTGGTGGGAGAGACGGCTCAATCGGTGCTGCAACGCCAGCACCTCTGGCTGCAACGAAAATAAGGTGTGGCGGCGAGTTTTATGGCAGCGACTTGATCTCTACCTGCGAGCACTTGAACAGGTTGTCGGAAGGTACACAGATCCACGTATTGGAACGCTCGGAGTATCTTCACAACGGCGTGCGTTTTTTGGGTTGCACGCTGTGGTCTGACTATCGACTTTTCGACTCTGCGGAGGATCGGGCACAGGGTGTTGATCTGGCTACGAAGCTCATGCGGGACTTCACCCACATAAAAATCTCGCCAGATTTTCCAGACCTGTTCAGCCCGGCAATTTCCCAACTGATTTTCTTACAGACCGTCGCCTGGCTGGAAGACTGCTTCACCCGCGACAGAACCATTCCCACGGTGGTGGTTTCGCATTTTGCACCGACACGGTTGAGCATAGGCCCGCTGTTTGAGCGTTCGCCGATTAACGCGAGTTTTGTTTCAGACCTCGAAGACCGGATCAAGGTCTGGCAGCCGGCACTTTGGCTGCATGGCCATACCCATGGGAGCTTTGACTACCAAGTGGGTAAAACTCGCGTCATTTGCAACGCCCGGGGCTATGCAAAAAATGGCATTAATGAAAATCCGGAATTCAATGGCTCATACGTGATTGACCTGGATATCTGAGGCAACGCGGCCCTGCCTCCTGGAAGCCGGGTCCAGAAAACCGAGCAAGGCCTGCCGGGTTTCTTGCCAGGCCGCGACATGTTCCATATCGAGGAAGTGCCCGGCGTTCTTGATGGTATGGAACCGGGACTGAGACGCATGATCGGCGAACAGCCGGGCGTCTTCGACCGAGGTGTACTCATCCCATTCGCCGTTGACAAACAGCAGCGGTATTTCGATGGCAGCGGCACAGGCGACATAGCAATGGGTGTCTTGGGTCAGCACCTCATTGACGTGGAAATGCATCTGCCTGTACTCGTGCTCGTCCAGGCTTCTGACGTGGCGGTCATTAAAGCGTTTGAACAGCGATGGCAGGTGCTTGCCAATCGTGCTGTTGATCAAGCGACCGACATTGAGGCGGTCACAAGCCTGAAGATGGTTCAGGCCGCTCTCCAGGTAGTCGCGCATCGGTGTATTGATACGCGCTGCGAATGAATTGATCACCGCCTTCTCGATTCGTCGCGGCCGCTGAGCCAGCGCCAGCAAGGTGGCCGCACCGCCCCAGGAAAAGGACAGCACGTGGTGCGCACCAAAGTGTTCGATTAAATCCAGCAGTATCGCGGCCTCGTCTTCCTTTCGGATCGGTTGGCCGTGGAGGTTGTGTTCCTTTGACTGACCGGCGTAGGGCTGGTCGTAGAGAACCACATTGAATCGCGGCTGCAGGTAACGCACCGTTTGGGCAAAAGATGCGGTCGTTGCCAGTGAGCCATTGACCAGAATGATGGTCTTGTCAGCGGCAGTGTTGAGATAGTGCTCGGTATAAACCTTGTACTTCCCGCAGATCTCGACGATGGCAGTTTTCGGCATCATGACATTTACTTCCTTGAACCCATTGGACTAAGCGCACAGCGTTTGGGATGCCCACAGGGCCCTATCGCAGACAGCAGAACACGTGGACCTGACAGCGAAATGCCAGGCCAATACATTAATAACTCAGGGTGATTTTCAAGCGACAACGCATAGGCCTCCTCGGGCTTAATCTGGCAACACGGACAAGCGACAACAGCGCGAGGGTGCTCGGATGGTTACCGTGACCAAATAGTCACTGACTGACCATATGTTCAGAGTTAAGCAGGGATTTCCTCGTCTGCAAGAACGCAGACAAGTTATTGCGTCGGAGACGGCGTGATGGTCGAACTTGGCTATTGGCCCAGGCCTTGCTTTGGGACCTTTGCGGTACCTGGCCATCTTTGCGGAATGTCGAGTGTTTATGCCTGACAGGGCTTGGTAGGCGAGCGCTGGTGCTGAGGCAGACCACCCCACTTTCAGGAATCCCCCCAAGGTTGGGGACTTTCGCCCGCCAGAGCTGGCTGGCTTATTTATTGCCAAGCTTCTTTAAAGGCAGGCTGGCCACGCTCCGCGCGCAAACACAAAAACAAAAAATCAACAAGGGGAACCCTGCCTTGAAAATTTCAACCATCTGCGTCGCGGGCAGCCTTTTGGTTTCGGTCGCGGCGTCTGCCACAGGGATTATTCCCGTCTTGGACCTGGACTTCACAAGGTCGGCTGCTGAAACGCTGAAAAAACGGGGCATCAACGACGCTTGTATCATTGCTGCGTCAAACCCGAAAACGTTCACCTATTGCCGAGAAGGATCGCCAACGCTCTGGAAGTATCAGACTTTGGATCTGGAGCAACAGTCGGCGATCCTGAATGGCGAAAAGCGGCACCTGACAGACTACGGGCAAATCACCGTCGCGGAAGCCGATAGCGCAGCCTGCCAACAAGACAACCCTGTGCCATTGGTTAAAGCGGCGATTACTCGTGGGTTGGCCTTCGGCCTGATCACCCTGTTTATGTTGATTGCTTTGCGACATACCTACCGGGCAAGCCGCCGTCCGTAAGCACAGACTCAAGAAGCAGTGCTATTTGACCAGTCGCGTTTCCTTGGAAGGCCTGTATCCGAAGTACGAGCTATAGCACTTGCTGAAGTGGCTGGGCGATACAAAGCCACACGCAACCAACACGTCTACCTGGGACAGCTCCGTGTGCTGGAGCAACCGACGCGCCTCGGTAATCCGCAATTCCATGTAATACCGTTGCGGCGTTGTGCCCAGTTGCTCCTTGAACAAGCGCTCGAGTTGTCGACGCGATCGGCCTGCATATACGGCCAACTGCTCCAACTCCAGAGGCTCTTCGAGGTTGGCATCCATCAGCTTCACCACCTCGCGTAATGGCGCACTCACGCAGACATTTTCAGTCGGTTTTATGCGCCGATAACGCGACTCCTCGAAAGCCAGGATGTCCTCGATACCCTCGACGAGGGCTTTGTCGTGCAAGCCTTTGATCCAGTCCAGCGCCATGTGGAATGCCCCCGAGGGACTGGAAGCCGTGAGCCGGTCTCGATCGATGACGTAGGGCTCACTGGTGACATGCGTCGCCTTGGAGATTTCCGCGAGCGCGGGGCGATGTTCGGGGTGAATCGCGCAACGATATCCGTCAAGCAAGCCTGCCCTTCCCAGGAACCATGCGCCATTCCACAACCCGGCCAGACTGACACCCTGGTCTGATGCAGCCCTCAACAGGGAGATGAGTTCATCCGTCGCTTTGAGTTCTGTCCTGTAGCCGCCACAAATGACCAGAAGATCCAGGTCGTGGATCGCTGAACAATCGAAACGGGCATCCGGGCGAATGACCAGGCCCAGGTCACTGATGACTTCCTCATCGGTCAAACCGAACGTTCGGGAAGAGAACAACCCGGGTCGCAGAAGATTCGCGGTGACAATCGTATCCAGTGCTTGCGTGAATGCGGGCAGCGAGAAATGCTCAAGCAACAGAAATCCTGCCCGAACCATTTGAGTTTTCTCGTTGGGGTTCTCATTCAGATAGCGGAGATTCTTCCCCTTCATGCCTCCGCTAAATTGACGTCGTTCGATCAATGTTCGGCCTACTCGGTTACGTAACCCAACCGGTCATTGGGTGCGTTGATAAACCTCAATGCTAACTGTAGAAGTTTCAAAACCACTAGCGCCATTTTGCGATTGATCAGGCCAGCTGAAAGCCGTGACGCAGCCTTGAATCACTCGCAAGCCGCGCCTAAACGATGGCGGCATACCCATCGACACTATCGGGCCAACGAGTCAGAACCTCGAAGCCGTCGTCAGTGACCGCCACCATATGCTCCCACTGAGCCGAGAGTGAGTGGTCTTTGGTGACCACGGTCCAACCATCAGCCAGGGTTTTCACATGGCGTTTGCCAGCGTTCAACATGGGCTCAATGGTGAAGATCATGCCGGCTTTCAGTGTCAGGCCCTGGCCTGGGAAGCCATAGTGAAGCACCTGCGGCTCATCGTGATAAATCTTGCCGATACCGTGACCGCAGTATTCGCGCACGACGCTGAACCCGTCTCTTTCGGCCACCTTTTGAATGGCATGGCCAATGTCACCCAGCGTAGCGCCGGGGCGGACGACGCGAATACCGGCGCACATCGCTTCATAGGTCGTATCTGCCAGGCGCCGGGCATCCGGGCCGGGCTCACCCACGAAGTACATGCGGCTGGTGTCGCCGTACCAACCCTCCTTGATAACGGCAATGTCGATATTGACGATGTCGCCATCCTTTAGTGGCGTGGCCGAAGGAATGCCATGGCAGACCACTTGGTTGACCGAGGTACACACGGTTTTCGGGAAGCCGTGATAGCCGACATTGCCCGGAATGGCTTTCTGCACGTTGACGATGTAGTCGTGACAGAGCCGATCAAGTTCGTCGGTGGTGCCCCCCGCTTTGACATGCGGAGCAATCATGGCCAGGACCTCGGCGGCCAGCGTGCCCGCAGCACGAGACATGGCTATTTCTGCCGGGGTATTGATAGCAACATTGGCCTTCATTGCTTGGCTCCTGATGCTGCATCAACCTGGGTGCTTTGCGAATAATCGGCGAGTGCGCACAGCTGTTTTACATCGAGGCCGCCAGCCAGTTCGGCACGAATCAGCAAGCGGCAGATGTCGCTGTGGTCCAGGTTGGGATGTAACTCCGCAAGCATCCCGATGCGCATCCAGTGCTCGGCTTGGGCGTTGATCGAGCGACTCAACGCATCGCTGGCGACGCGCAGATTCTCGTGCATGGCTTCTGAAATTTTTACGATACCCACTGCTCAATCCAATATGAAATGTATATGGATCGTATATTAGTCGGTAGTCGTGTGAAATTGCAATTTCATGGACAGAACGGGTGCGCTGAGGTCGCTGGTCGCGGTTGGTCAATATCAGCGGATGTACCCCGAATCGGTGAGAGGCTGCTGAACTACTTGCGCTCTCGCTCTTCATACCACTGCATGAACGCTTCGGCGCTTACCGGTCGGCAGACGTGAAAACCCTGGGCCATGTCGCAGTGGTAACCGCACAGTGCATCAAGCACGTCGGATGTTTCTACGCCTTCGGCGATGACCGCCATGCCAAGATTGTGACCAAGATCGACAACGCTCCGTACGATTAACTCATTGGCTTGATCGCTTTGCATGGCCAGTACAAAGGATTTGTCGATCTTGAGTTCACTGATGGGCAAATCCTTCAACTGAGCCAGACTGGTATAGCCGACGCCGAAATCATCGATGGCGATATGGATGCCCAGCGTATGCAGCTGCGTCAGGATGGTACGAGCAGCATCGGAATCGAGCATGATGGCGGACTCGGTCACTTCGAGTACGAGCATGTTCGGGGTCAGTTTGTGGTATTCAAGCAGATCGACGATCTGAGCCACCAACTTGTCGTCCAGCAGGTTGCGTGCAGAAATGTTCACGGCAACCGGTATGCATATCCCGGCATCGGCCCAGGCCCGCACTTGAGACAGCGCGAGGTTCAGCACGTATTGAGTCAGGGAGCCGATGATCCCGGTGAGTTCGGCAAACGGAATGAACTCATCCGGATTCACGCGGCCGCGCACCGGATGCTGCCAGCGCACCAACGCCTCGACGCCGGTGACTTCTCCTGTGCTCAGACTGACCTTGGGCTGGTACTCCAGGAACAATTCGCCGCGATCCAGACCTCGGCGCAATTCGCCGAGCATGGCCAGGCGTTCCGGAGAGCGTCGATCCCCTCCCGGGTCGTAGGCGAGTATGCCCTTGCCCTGCTTCTTGGCCGCATACATGGCGATGTCGGCGCGCTGCATGAGCGTCGAAGGATCGTCGCCGTGCAGACCCGAAACCACCACCCCAAAACTGGCTTCGACATCCAGTTCGATCCCGTCGATTTCGAACGATGCGGTAATCGCGGTGTGCAGCCGTTGCGCTGCTTTCAATGCCCCCTCCAGGCCTTCGACGGCGGGAAGCAGAATCGCAAACTCATCACCTCCCAACCGGGCGACCGTGTCGATTTCCCGCGCCTCGCTGATCAGCCGCTTGCCGATCTGGTCGAGCAGGCTGTCCCCGTAGTGGTGCCCCAGGGTGTCGTTGACGTCCTTGAATCGGTCAAGATCGATCAGCAACAGGCCCGTGGTTGACCCCTGTCGGCGACCAAGGCGCAGTGCCTGCTCGAAACGGTCAGCCAGGAGGGTCCGGTTAGCCAGTCCGGTGAGCTTGTCATGCAGCGACGCGTGCAAGGCGTCCTTGCGTTGACTGTCGAGCTCGACACGTGTGCGCCGCAGCACTTGGGCGAACAGGCCAGCGAGAAGCAGCCCGGCGATAAAAACGATTGGCGTGCTATTGGCGTTGAAAGCCTCCCGTGTGCGCAGCTTCTCCAGCGCCACGATAGACTCCTCGTGGTGATCGGCAGCGGCTTGCAAAACGACTCTTTCAATCTTTTCAAACCGCGGGTCGCCCTCGTCATTGTCGATCCTGCGTACCTCGGCTTCATTCCCACCGTCAACGGCCTTGAACAACTTGTTGACGCTTTCCAGGTAGAGAATCAGTGCCGTGCGAACCTCCTCGACAAGGAGGCGGTCCACAGACGATCCGGAGTGGCGAATACGCTCGAGTGCATGCGTCAGCACCTGCACGTTTTGATTGAAGCGACGAAGCACTTGCGGCCCCGGTTCCAAGCGATACAGGCGCTCCAGCGACTCGGCGGCAGCCACCGCGGTCGCCGCCGCTGTGTAGTGGTCGGACAGAACGCTCGAGGCGATCGCCTCCTGCCCCAGGCGCCCGGTGGTGATTGAAGACCACACCGCAAAGCCGCTGATTGTCAGCAGTACGACGACCAGACCATAGCGCGCCCACCTGCTGGGTATGGTGTTACTCCAATGTATAAGCCTGGATACGGCGATGACACGTGCAAAGGCTTCGGGATGCTCTGGATTTGCTGGCGGTAAATTGCTCATGCGCTACCTCATGTAGACGTGGCTGCTTCCATTCTTCCTGGCAATATCCACCAAACCTTGAGCTTAGTCGAAAACGAAACTGACCTTGTTTATTCAATAGTGGCTGTGCGCCTACCCAAGGGACTTCAATAGCTGAGGGAATGAAGTGCTGAGCAATCATCGTTTGTACCCCCACTCGATGATGCTCAGAATTCGTGGCGCAGACATTAGCCGTTGTTCTTCCAATTGATCGAGTCAGTACCTGTCAGAAAGAGCCCGATTCACCCTTTCACACCGCACCATTCGACTCAGGAGATAACAATGAATAAAACCATTTCTCGTCGTAGCGGAGGTCAGATATTGGTGGATGCCTTACGCATCCATGGCGTCAAAAGAGCTTTTTGTGTTCCGGGAGAAAGCTACCTCGCGGTGCTCGATGCATTGCATGACGTGCAAGATGAAATCGATCTGGTGGTGTGCCGCCAGGAAGGGGGGGCGGCCTATATGGCAGAAGCCTACGGCAAGCTCACTGGAGAGCCAGGCATCTGCTTCGTGACCCGAGGCCCGGGTGCAACGAACGCCTCGGTTGGCGTTCACACTGCGTTCCAGGATTCATCGCCGATGATTCTGTTCATTGGCCAGGTCGCTCGCGATCAGCAGTATCGCGAAGCCTTTCAGGAAGTTGATTTTCGCCAGATGTTTGGCCCCTTGGCGAAATGGGTCGTGCAAATAGACGACACCCGCAGAATTCCCGAACTGATCAGCCAGGCGTTCCACCGAGCGGTCAATGGCAGGCCTGGGCCTGTCGTGGTCACGCTGCCGGAAGACATGCTGACCGAAATGGCGGAAGTCAGTGATGCCGGGCCGTTCAAACGTGTATTGATGACGCCGGCAGCCGAGCAAATGGCCGCCATGCAGCAACTGCTTGAGCAATCAGAGCGGCCATTGATGGTGCTGGGTGGCAGCGGTTGGGACACCGAGTCAGTGCACGACATCCGGCTTTTTGCTGAACAGCAAAATATCCCGGTTGCCGCCTCTTTTCGCTGCCAGGACCTGTTCGACAATCGACACCCAAATTATGTCGGTGATCTTGGTTTCGCCGCGTCAGCGCAGCTGTCCTCAGCGGTAAAAAACGCCGACCTGCTGTTGGTCGTGGGCTCCAGAATGGGTGAGGTTTCAACGGGCGGATATGCTGCCTTGGACATCCCGGTACCGAAGCAAACCTTGATCCATGTTCACCAAGGCATCGAGGAGTTGGGACGGGTTTACCAACCTGCGTTAGCGATCAACAGCAGTATGTCGACCTTTGCCAAATCAGCCGCAAAACTTCCGGCGGCGACCAGCCAAATAGAGAGTGAATGGACGCGCACCCTGAACAAAAACTACCGCGAAAATCTGCAACACTCGCCCTCCCCTGGCGATGTGCAAATGGCGGAAATCATTGAGTGGTTGAATCGCAGACTTCCGGACGAGGCGATCCTGACCAATGGCGCCGGAAACTATGCCGTCTGGCTTCAACGCTTCTATCAGTTCCGCCAATTCCGCACCCAGCTAGGCCCGACCAATGGCTCCATGGGCTACGGCGTTCCTGCCGCTGTGGCCGCCAAACTGACGTGCCCGGACCGAGTGGTGGTTTCGTTTTCAGGAGATGGTTGCTTCTTGATGAACGGCCAGGAGATAGCGACTGCAGCGCAATATGGCGCCAATGTGATTTTCGTTGTGATCAACAACGGAATGTACGGAACCATCAGAATGCACCAGGAACGCAATTACCCTGGACGCGTGTCAGGCACTGAATTGCGCAACCCGGATTTCGCCGCACTCGCCCAGGCCTATGGACTGCATGGCGAGGTGGTCACCGCCACGTCGGAATTTGCGCCAGCGTTTGAACGCTGCCTCGAAATGTCCCGACCATCCTTGATTGAGGTCAGAGTCGACCCTGAAGCATTGACCCCTCGACTCAGCCTGACTCAGATCAGAGAGCAATCAAGCAAAAAGTGAGCGGCAATTGCTTCAGTTTTGGGCGCCGAATTCACGTTGTAGAAGGCGCCTTTTTTTGATTGTTCCGCGCAAAACCATGGATTGCTGCTTGTGACTCGTGAGTTCATCGACCTGTCCCACCTACAACAGCAGTCGATCAATGGCCTGAACAGCATGCATCCGCAAAGACAAACCCTGCACAACGAACTGCACGCGCGTCCGTCACTGTACTTCGACGAACCGGCCCATGTGTTTCATCTGGCTTTCCTTGGCGGGGAACCGGAGTGCAATGCGCTGCTGGAGCACTGCTGCCCTACCCCGATCGATCCTCATGCCGCCCAGGGCATCACCCAACTCGATGGCCACGCCCTGAAATGGGAACGCCACGCCGAGTTCTTCACCCTGACCCTGGTGGTCACTTCATCCTGCGATGACCTGTCCTGGACATCGCTGCCCGAGGTGCTGGCGCAAAAGGTCGAAGCGCATTTGCCGCAGCTGATCAACTCGGTGCAGATCGTAGTGCGTGGCGAAGCCGGCCTGGACCTCGCTGGCTACGGCTTCAAGGACCCGTGCGGTTCCTGCGTGGGTGGTGGCGATGCGGTGGTCTGGAGCGATTTTCGTCTCAGCGAGGACGGCAACAACCACATCCTGTTCGTCAACCGGCGCCTCAACGCTTACCGCCAAGGTCGGATGATCCGCCGTCTGCTCGAAATCGAGACCTACCGCATGATGGCCTCGCTGTCGTTGACCACGGCCAAGACCTTGAGCGCGCAACTCGATGTCTTTGACAAGACCTTGGTCACCCTCTCCGAGCGTAACGCCGACGCTGACAGCGGCAACGCAAAAGCCCTGCTGGCGGACATCTCCAACCTGTCAGCCCAAGTGGTCAGCAGTACCGCGAAAACCCGCCACCGCTTCAGTGCCACTCAGGCCTATGCCCAACTCGTGTACGAACGCCTGGGCGAATTGCGGGAAAGTCACGTAGGCGATTGCCAACGCCTCGGGGTGTTCATCGAACGCCGTTTCAAGCCCACCGTCAGGTACTGCACCGCCACCGAACAACGCCTGGAGCACCTGGCCAAAAGCGTGGCCAACCTGGGCGACCTGTTGCAAGCCCGGGTTCAGGTGGAAATGGAAGAACAGAACTCGGAAATTCTCAAAAGCCTGAACGCCCGCGCCGACGCCCAGATCAAGATCCAGCGTGCCGTCGAAGGTCTGTCGATTATCGCCATTACTTACTACCTGCTGAACCTGCTCAAGCTCGGCTACTCAGGGTTGCACCTGCTCGGCGCCGAGGTGGCCCCACGGGACGCCATGCTGGCCATGACGCCCCTCGCGATCGCGATCCTTGCGCTGATTATTTTCCGCATCAAGAAAGTCAAAGAACACTGATACGGTGAATCGCAGGGAGGCGCCATCACCCATCAGGATGGGAGCAGGTCCAGTGTGCGCTCAACCTCTTGAATGTCGATTTTGAAGCCATCGCCCTCTGGCGTTCCGACCACAAAGCCAAAATTCTGATTGTCGCGATCCGTCAGGTACTTGAAGTAGCTGACGAAACGATTCGGTGGCTGCAGTACCAGCAACGAACCACCCTGCGGCAGTACATTGACACCATGTACAAGCTGGCTCCCTTCGACCCCCATCACGGTTCGCGCCCCGGCACACGTCGCCACTATGGTCGGGACATCGGTTTTCAAAGGATTGATTATGCGAAAACCCCTGGTCTTGCGCAGATGTTCAGCGAGCTCCATTTCATTGCGCAAAAAGCGCAAGTCACCGTCGCCACCCCGGAGAATGAACACACCAGGGTGAGACTCATAGCTCACGTGCGACAGTAGCTTTTCTCCCATGGCACGGAAACGTAAATGCCTGCTTTGATTGTTGCTCACATCGTCGAACAGCACGAGTTCACGAAAAAACGCACTGCTCAAGCGAAGCGGCTTCATATCAAACCAGTCCTCATAGGCGGGGGCCTGGGTAAATAGAGGAAACCTGGCGGATGGCGCGGTGGTTATCGGGACGCCTTCATCGCATGCCAATGAATAGGTCGGGCAGTTTTCCATCAACCATGTACCAAACCATGTATTTCCATTTTGCGTGCAGTAGGCGGCACCGCGCTCGATCTCGTTTTCCACGAGAATTCGCGGAAACATACCAGGCTTGAGAGACAACCAGAAACTTGCATTGTCCTTGTAGAGCGCGCCATCGATCAGCCAGACATCCTTGATCAGGTAGCCACGTGTCGGGCCTTGCACTACGTCGCCCAGCCCTTCCATTGTGCGAGCGGGATGCTCGAAAGGATAAAAGCGCTTCGCCTCCCATCCTGTCACACGGTCCATTTGATTGGGCAGGAAGAAAGCCGGCGGAGAATGCGATATCCCACCCGGAGCAACATCCCAGGTTTTCACCGCCAGGCTTTTCAAGCTGATCTCCGCCTTACGTGCGAGTCTTTTTCTTGCCATATACCTGTAGGCGGCAAGGGTCCATTTTTTCCGATTGCCAGTGGTCGAAGTGCTTATTTGCGAGACATCGCTTTCCATGAAGAGTCCTCCCTGCGGGACAGGGTCAATAGCCAGACGCGAAGCGCACTATTTATTTCAGTCGTGGAAATTGCTCAGCTGGATGCAATCCTTTTCATAATGGGTGGGGTCTGCAAACTGGCGTAGCGACTACGCAAGGTTTCGAGAAACTGTTCGCCAGAACTCTTGGCGCAATAAAGATAAATCTTGTGCAGCCCGCCAAATACCATTTCATGATAACGGCTGGCGACCTCCTCATCGCTTGGCCCGTCCGGCAAGCCAAGATGAAGGGTCAATTCCTTTCCTTCGACAGCGAATAGCGGCGTGTCCCAGAGGAATTTGGCTGTACCTGTCTTGGGCAGCCGGACAAACATATAAGCGTGGTTCCCCAGGGAATCAATATCACCGCCGCGCCTTCTTTTCCATTTCAGAAGTCCGTCGTCTGGCCGTGCCAGGCAAAGACCGATGTCGTAATAATCGAAGCCATTGTCTATCGCCCATTCAAGTGCCATGAAGGTGGTAATCGAGTTCACTTCACGCAGTCTTTTGGCATCTGAAAAAATCGCCTCGGTATATCCAAAACGCAGCGTGCTCCAGTAACGCTTTCCGCCCCGGGTTATTACGCAGCCAAGGTGACATGCAACAACCTCGTCCTCCAGCATGATCAGGTCGAGCCGGCCGACAGTCTTGGCGATCCTGAAAACCTCCTGCGTGGCAAATTGCGCAGCATGGATACCTTGCCTTGCCGTGGCATAAGGTCGAAGCATTTCCCTGTCTGCCTTTTCAATGTCTTCATCCAACAGCGTCTGGACCATTCGGTAGCGTGGTCGGTTCTTGCGTATATTTCGACGCAATTCGCTATCGTATTTTGTGGTGATCTCCTCGATGGATCGCCCCAGCGGTACGACGGCGCTCAGATACAAGGGCACATACAAGGCCCCCGAGGTCGGCATTTCACTGACCACTACCACATGACTCGACGCGCCAGGTTCCGGTTCACTGTCGACCATAGGGGAATCACCTTGAGTCTTTCCCCTTATGAGAAGCTTGGCCATCTCCCGCTTCTTTTTCCTTCCGATATAAAGGATTTCGTAAGGACTTTCGTTCTGCACTCTGAACCTGGCAATTTCCCAGCGCCAGAAACACGCACGTCCAAGGATGTCTCGCAACCAGTTCAAAGCGTTTCTTATCTCATACCGCATTGACGGAGATATGAGTTTGCGGATAACTGCCGCCAAGTTCTCTTTCATTTCTTCGTCATCCTTTGAGCTTTCTTTTGGGTAGATCAGAAAAAGATCAAGGCGGAACTTCAAGAGGCGTGCTTAAACCTTGATATAAAAGACATATTTAATGAGGAACGCTCTCACGTTCAGTGACTAGTAAAGATCAAGGTAGCGACTTTGCAAGCGACATGAGGGTGGCGCCCGCCGTCTATTTCATGACGCCAATTTTTCTTCCAGACCCAGTAGAAGCGCCGTCAGTATGGCGTTCTCGATCGCCCCCCCGGTCCCGGCCGTCGAGGAATGGAAGCACCCTGTTAACTGACGTGGAATGCCCCCCAAATCGTCCTTAGTCAGCGCCCGAAGTATTTAACGGAGTGACGACGTCAGCGCGTGAAGCAGAGACATTAAGGAAGGCATTCCAAATCTCGTAAGCATCGTGATGCCGTTTGGTCGCCTCTTCCCATTCTGGTCCTGAAACACATTTGGAAGAGACCAGCGTCATCATGCCCATCGTTGCAGCGTCCAGCTCGATCAGGAAAGCGTGAGACTGGATTCTGAAATCTTCGACCGATGGCATTACATGTTCCCCCGGCGGATTACACCGCTATTAAGGAGCAGCTGCTCCTTGGACGGTGGAGTACCGTCACCAGTGAAAATTCAGGCAGTCTGACCGCCGGTACGTTTAGTTGCCCAAGCTGATCGACGCCGACAAAAAATCTCGAACTCAAGCCATGGCATCGAATCCAATGTTCAGGTCAATGGAGGTCAGTGATATGAACAGCGATAACAGTGTCAACGACGTCGAACCGGACGCAACGTCAAACGCCGAAAGAGATCTTGAGGACAGGGACACGGACGCCAAAGATGTGGATGAAACCGTTACGCCCTCTTCAACTCGAACCAAGGAGCAGGAAGCTGAGGAGCTCAGTCGGAAAATAGCGGAGATAGAACGCAAAGTGGCGGACGGTAACTAGCAGGATGCCGAGGGCTGTGAGGCTATAATCTTGAAGACACGCCGCTCCTCTCCTTCGTCAATGCATTTGCATTGACTTTGGACTGGGCTGGATCGGTTCCGGTGCTACGCTTTCATTTCCTGATAGAGAACGAAGCGATGGCCACCGAACTCTCAACCCCCGGACTCACGACTGTAGCCATGAAATTGATCCTGGTCGGTGGTATCACCGTTGCGATTATCGGCACGATGACCTATGGATTTTTCCAATGGAAAATCGTCGAAAGCCAAAAACACGACATGCTGTGCGGACAGGCCAAGCAGACGTTGAAAGGCGTGGAAATCCGGGCGCGGGCGTTGGCTGCCGGACTGTCTGTAGAAGCCTATGGCAAGGCTGAAGAAGACGAAGTGGCGACACTCATTGGTGCGCTCGACGCCGCCAAGAGCGACGCTGAAGTCGACTCGGTCATAGAGGCTCACGCGGCCACCATAGAAGCAGAGGATGCGGCTATTGACGCTCAGGTTGATACCCGAGGCGATCAGACATTCCTCGAACAACGACTCGTGAAACAGCGGATACCGGTCGACGTTAAACAAGAACTGCAACGCGCCGCGAAGGCCGTTAGCGTCATGTGCAGTTAGTGTTCAACAGTGCCCTACGCCCCACCCTGCGGCCAAAGACCAACACTTGCACCCATCCGCCACTCACTCGAGTTGATGCGCTGTCTTAATAAGAACCAAAAAGAATTAATAAATACAAAATCAGTATTTATCGTTATAAAAATATCCGCGTACTCTCACTTCATCCCGTCATTCATCACCACAGTGAAGTGCCCCATGAATCCGACTGACAACCTCATCGACTTCGCCAGCTACCGCAAACGCAAACAGGCTCAGCAACGGGCGCGGGCCATGTGGGAAATGTATGCACTCAATGCAGGTTTACAGGCTTTTCAGTGGGTGCAAGCCGCTAAAGCCACCGAGACGCGTCACGCATGAACGCGCAGCAACCCTCGCGCTTTCTGGCGAGCGCCGACGAACCCGTGCTGGATTTGAATAACCTGGAACCACTGGAAGAAGACCCGATCTGCGAACGCGTCGCACAGAACCTGCAACGTCTGCGGGGCAAGCGTCACCTGTCCCTCGACGCCCTCGCCAGACAGTGCGGTGTCAGCCGGGCCATGCTGGCGCAGATCGAATCCGGACGCAGCGTGCCGTCGATCAAGGTGCTGTGCAAAATCGCCAAGGGCTTGAAGGTGTCGGTGGCCGCGTTTCTTGAGCATCGGGCCTTCGAAGGGGTGGCGGTGCTGTCGGCCAGCCAGAGCAAACGCCTGGTCAGTGCCAGCGGCGCCTTTGTCAGCCGCGCGCTGTTCCCGTTCGACGTAGCGCGCCAATCGGAGTTTTACGAACTGCGCCTGAGCCCGCTAGGCGAAGACGTCTCCGAGGGCCATGGCCCCGGCGTACAGGAAAACCTGGTGGTGTCTCAGGGCGTGCTGGAAATCAGCGTCAACGACGAACGCTACCTGCTCTCCACCGGCGATTCGATCCTGTTCTATGCCGACCAGCCCCACCGCTACCGCAACCCGGCCGACAGCGAGGCGGTGGCCTATCTGGTGGTGACGTACCCGGAACGCCTGGACTGAACGACACCGAAACTGTAGGAGCACGGCTAATCTGCATTAGCCGGGCGTTTTGATGCCTGCTCAGACGATCAGCAGGTGCAGCACATCAGCGGCATGCCATTGCAGCTCATCATCATCGGCATGCTGCAGTCGTTCATCATTTTCATCATCAGGGTGCAGCAGTTTTTCATCATGTCCATGTTCATGCCCGCCATCGGCATGATTTTGCACATCATGCAGTCAGCCATCAGCGTGCATTCCATCACGCACTTCATCGATGGCATCGGCATGCCCATCATCGGCATTGGCATCATGGTGCTCATCATCGGCATGGCCATGCTCGCCTGGGACATGCACATCATGCTCATGTTGCCGCAATGCATCATCATCGGCATGCCGCAGTTCATCATCATCTGCATCATTTCAGCGCTGTTCTTGAACATGGCCATGTCCATGCCAGCCGCCGGCATCATCTTGCACATCATGCCGTCGTCCATCATTTCGCACGACATGGTCGCCATCATCATCGGCATGCCCATCATCGGCATCATTGGCATGGAGGTGTTCATCGGCATTTGCATCTGCATGGCGTTCATCATGGTGTTGCTCCCTGAATCATCGAATAGTTGGACGAAGCTGATGGAGCCGATTCTAAGGACTGACGCAGAGCCGGCAAGATGATGACCGAACAGCAAAAATAGATGTTGGAACCACCCTAGTGTGGCCTTCAGGGCAACAATGGCTGCTACAACGAACAAGCCGCTGTCATCACGAATACCTGCACAGCCATGACGCGGCTTTGTGGGTTATGGATATGCGAACAACAGCTATATAAATAACCGAAAGAAATAATCGATCTAAACAGGGTGCGGTTTTTTTAGTTCAGCGACTCAATGTCAGTGACTCGTCACCCAACTCCCCAAAAAATGGCAGCCTGGCGCACGCTGCGATCCTGGCAACGATCGAACGTCGCAAATTCGTAAATACACACCGGTAACGCAGCGGTTTTTTTCGTCCATACAGAAAATGATACCAATGTGCCTTCGTTGCGCACTGAAGCCACAGACTCTGACCTCTCGATCGCTCTCCTGAATGAAATGATCTAGGAATACCGGACTATGGATGCCGTGAACATCGTCGACGCCACCCACAAGGCGCGCAATGGCAACTTCACCAAAGCTGAGTCACTGAGCCGAATCGAGCAGGCCCAGAAGGAAATCGACCAGACATGGCAAACCTATAAAGCGACGCAACTGATTCCGGCAGAAACGCGCCTGATCGCGCAAATCAACCCGTTGATGGAAGCCACCCGCGGGCCATTGCAAAACTTGCTGGGCCTGCTGCGCCAGAACGACGACGCGGGTCTGGCACGGTTCGCGACCGAGCAGTTGTATCCGCTGATTGACCCCTTGTCAGACAAATTTTCCGAGTTGATCGAGGTTCAACTGGTGGAAGCCAAGAACCAGTTCGAACAGAACCAGATCGCCTACACCTCCAACCTCAGAACCAGCCTGCTGATTCTGGTATTGGCGCTGATCGCGGGCGCCGCCTATACGTTCTTTTTCACCAGACTGTTGGGCCGCCAACTCGGCGCTGAACCTGCAGAACTTGCCGCCATCAGTTCGAACATCGCCGACGGGAAACTGGCCGCTACGCAGCGTGATCCGCAACAGCCGTCGACTGGCGTTCTGCACTCTGTCCAGGCAATGCGCCACAGTCTGAGCGACATGATTGGCAAGATCAGCCAGGCCTCCGAGCAGATCGAGGGTGCCACGCTGCAATTGTCTGCGTCCTCCGAACAGGGATTGAGCAGCGCTGCACTGCAAAGCGAGACCGCCTCCTCCATGGCGGCCACGGGGGAAGAGCTTTCCGTGAGCATCACTCACATCGCCGACAATGCTCGACAGGCCCAGAGCACTGCGCAGAAGGCGGGCGAAATCACCGGCGAAGGCCTGGCGGTGATGCAAGCGTCCATCAAGGAAATGGGGCAGATTGCCGACCTGGTTGCACAAAGTTCATCGGACATCGATCAACTGGCGATCCAGTCGAACGACATCAGCCTGATTGTCGGGGTGATTCGGGGCATCGCCGAACAGACCAACCTCCTGGCCCTCAATGCCGCCATCGAAGCGGCACGCGCGGGCGAGTAAGGTCGTGGTTTTGCCGTGGTCGCCGATGAAGTGCGCAGCCTGGCCGCCCGCACAGCGCAATCCACCACGGAAATCGTTGCCTTGGTCAATGCCATCAAAAACGGCATGGTCAAAGCCAAAGACAGCATGGCCGCCGGTTGTGAGCGCGTGACCCATGGCCAGAAGCTGGTCGAAAGCGCTGGCGATTCAATGAGCAGGATCAAGGGTGCACTGGACGAATCCCTTGCGGCCGTCAGCTTCATTTCGTTGTCGTTGCAGGAACAGCGTGCCGCCAGTGAACAGGTCGCCTGCAACGTCGAAAGAGTGGCGCAAAGTGTGGAAGAGAACGCCACAGCCCAAAACGGAATCGTGCGAACCACCCAGGAACTCAAGGCGATGTCCGACGGACTGGGCGTTATTCTGCAGCGGTTCAGTTTCTAAATGATCCTGGGAAGCAAAGTCTCATCAAACCATCAACGGTGGCTCAAACGCCGTAATGGGCGGCAACGCTTGATCCCACTTCACGATCTCTACCGAAGCGGTTTGCGCCGAGCAGCCCTGGGACAGACTTGAAGCCCCGACATCGGCCGTGATCATGTTCGGGTTGCCATGTTTTTCCAGGCTGCTTCGCTCGCCATGCACCCATGGATCGAACCAGGCCCCGGTGGCGATTTGCACCACACCGGGGCGAATCCTGTCCGAGACGATCACTCCGGCCAGAAAGGCGCCACGCTCGTTGAACACCTTGACCACGTCACCCTCGACAAGGCCTCGAACGCGCGCATCCTCGGTGTTGAGGGTCAGCGGTTCACGCTGCTGGATCTTCGAAGATCGGCTGTAGGCACCGTGATCGTATTGACTGTGCAGGCGGGTTTTCGGTTGATTCGATAGCAACTGCAGCGGGAACTGCGTCACCGGTTTATCCAGCCATACCGGATGACCAGGACAATCGGCGTAACCAAAACCGGCGATGCATTCGGAAAAGATTTCGATCCGTCCCGAAGGCGTCGGCAGCGGGTTCGCATCCGGGTCGTCACGGAAGGATTTGAGCAAGACGGTATCGGTGTCGGGATAAGCGATTTCGAACAATCCGTCTCGCCAGAAGGTGTCGTAGTCCGGCAGCTCAATCCCATGATCCTGCGCCCTGCCCCGGGACTCGTCATAGGTAAAACGCAGCCAGGCCTCGGCGTCGCGTCCTTCGGTGAAGGTCTGGCCGAAACCCAGGCGCTCGGAGACCTGCGCGAAGATCGAATAATCGTCCCGGGCTTCACCCACCGGCTCGATCGCCTGTTGCATGGCAATCATGAAGCGGTCCGATGCGGAGCTGCCAATGTCGTTGCGCTCCAGGGCCGTTGTCGCTGGCAACACGATGTCCGAGTACTTGGCCTGGGCCGTCCAGAACTGCTCATGAACAACAATGGTTTCGGGACGCTTCCAGGCGTCCAGTAAACGGTTGAGGTCCTGGTGGTGATGGAAGATGTTGCCGCCTGCCCAATAGACCAGGCGTATGTCCGGGTAATGCAGTTGCTTGCCGTTGTAGTCGAACGGCGCGCCCGGATTGAGGAGCATGTCGGTCACCCGCGCCACCGGAATGAAATCCTTGACCGGGTTGATCCCTTGGGAAAAGCGCGGCCCGGAAAACGCTTTGCGACCGCTGCCGGTATTGTTCATGCAGCCATAACCCAGGCCGAAGCCTCCCCCCGACAGGCCGATCTGCCCGAGCAGCGCGGCCAGCGTCACGGTCATCCAGAACGGTTGTTCGCCGTGTACCGAGCGTTGCAGGGAATAGGCAATGTTGATCATCGTGCGTTGGCTGGCCATGCGTCGCGCCAGTTCGGTGATTTGCTGCGCTGGAATGTCCGTCAGTGCCTGCGCCCACAATGGGTCTTTGGGCTGGCCGTCGACATGGCCGAGCAGGTACTCGCGAAATTTCTCGTAGCCGACGGTGTAGCGCTGAACGAAGGCCTGGTTGTGCAAACCTTCGCTGACCAGCACGTAAGACAACGCCATCATCAGCGCGGTGTCACTGCCGGGGCGAACCGGCAGCCATTGATTGTTATTCGGCCCGGTCAGATCGTCGCGCAAGGGACTGACGTTGACGAATTGCACGCCGGCCTCGGACATCGCTTCCAGTGCGCGGGACAACAGATGCTCGCTGGCGCCGCCGGGGCTGGTCTGGGCATTTTTTGCCGGCAGGCCACCGAAGGCGACGAACAGCTCGCAATGCTGCGCCAGGTTTTTCCATGAGGTGTGCGCTGCCAGCAGCCAATCCATATTGCCGACGATGTGCGGCATCAACACCCGTCCGGCGCCAAGGCTGTAACTGTCCATGCTGAACACATAGCCGCCGAACAGATTGAGGAAGCGGTGCAACTGACTTTGCGCGTGATGAAAGCGCCCGGCACTGCCCCAGCCATAGCTGCCACCGAAGATAGCCTGATTGCCGTGCTCGGCCTTGACCCGTTTCAACTCCCTGGCGACCAGGTCCAGCGCGACGTCCCACGACACTTCGACGAAGGGTTCCTGACCGCGCAGCTCGGGGTGAGCACCGGGCTCAGCGAGATAACTGCGGCGCACGGCCGGGCGCATGATCCGTGTCGGCGAAGTTATGGCCTCGGGAACCGAAGCACCGATGGGCGATGGATCCGGGTCCCACTCCACCGGGACCATGGCGTGCAGTTTTCCGTCGACGACCTGCGGGCGGTACGCCCCCCAATGCATGGAAGTGAAACTCATGGTGCGATGAACTCCCTGATACCTCTTTATTGGCTGAGAATAACCCCCCTGCTACCAACTCTCACCCAGCCCGAGCAAGCCCATGATCTGGCGTCGCAAGTCCACCAGATACGGATCGTCGCGATGACGCGGATAAGGTCGCTCGATAGTCAGTTGTGCCTTGATCGCAGCGGGCCGGTCACTGAACACGATCACTCGGTTGGCCAACAGCAAGGCTTCTTCAACATCATGGGTCACCAGCAGCGCGGTGTAGCCCTGGCGTTGCCACAAGTCGATCAGTTCCTTCTGCATGGTGATGCGGGTCAGCGAATCCAGCTTGCCCAACGGCTCGTCGAGAATCAGCAGGCGCGGTTCGTTAACCAGCGCCCGGGCCAACGCGACACGTTGTGCCATGCCGCCTGATAACTGCCGCGGATACGCCCGGGCAAACGGGCTGAGGCCGACTTTCTCCAATGCTGCATCGACCTTGGCGGAATGGGTTTTGAGCAGGCCTTGGGCTTCCAGGCCAAGGGCGACGTTGTCCCACACGCGCCGCCACGGGTACAGCGTCGGGTCCTGGAATACCACGACCCGGCTCGGGTCCGGGCCGGTAATCGGTGCACCATCGGCCAGCACCGTACCGGCGTCGGCCGGTTCCAGCCCTGCCACCAGTCGCAACAGCGTGGACTTGCCGCAGCCCGAAGGCCCGAGCAATGCGACGAATTCACCGGGTGCCACGTCGAGGGAAACCCGCTCCAGTACCGGCAAGTGCTGACCGTCCAGGGCAAAACCGTGGCTCAGATTGTTAATGCGCAACGCCAGCCCAGCCGAAACCGGGGCAGTTGATGTGTGTGCCTGCGCTACCATTTCATCGCTCCTTTTTGCCAGGCCAACAGCCGGTCACGGATCAGGAACAGCGCGGAGATCAACCCCGAGCAAGCCAGTGCCATGATCAACAGCGCCGCGTACATATTGGCGTAGGCCGCCCAACCCTGGGCCCACTGCAAGTACCAGCCGATGCCGGATTTGACCCCCATCATTTCCGCGACCACCAGGGTCGAGAACGAGGCGCCCAACCCCATGAACAAACCGACGAACACATGGGGCAACGCCGCCGGGATCGCCACTTTGAAAATCAGAAAGCCCTGCTTGGCGCCCAGAGTTCGCGCCACGTCGTAATAGGCTTTATCGACACTGGCCACACCTGACCACGTCAGCACTGTGACCGGAAACCAGGTCGCCAATGCGATGAGAAACACGCTGGCGCTCCAACTGGTGGGAAACAGAAAGAAGCACAGTGGCAACAATGCCGTCGAAGGCACCGGCCCGAGAATGCGCAACACCGGGTGCAACCAGTAGCCGATGCTGCTCGACCAACCGATGGCCACCCCGGCCACAAAACCGGTCGCGGCACCCAGCGCCACCCCCGTCCCCAGCAACAGTGCCGAATGCAGCAAGCTGTCCGCCAGACGCGGCCAGTCTTCCACGTACACCGCGAGCAACGCTTGTGGTGGTGCGAAGAACGGCACCGGCAGCAAACCTAGCTTGGCGGTGAGCAGTTCCCAGATAGCCAGCAGAATCGGCAACGCGATCAACCAGGCGCCCGCGGCACGAATACGCGTGGCGACCTTTACCGACCAGTGACCGACGATGCCCAACAGACCGACCAATGCCGCCACGGCCAGGCACAGATTCGCCAAGCCCTGGGTCATCGGCCAAGTGCGCGCGGCATTGGGCCAATAGCTGATCAACAGCGCGACCGCCACCCACGCCGCCACCGCGACCGCACCTTGTCGCCAAACCCTGGAAGCCCGCTGCGTCGCCGGTGCGGCCAGTGTCGAAATCTCAGCTGAAGACATCGGCGGTGATCTCCTTGGCAAACTCGCCGGCGTTGGTGCTCTGGCGAATGACTTCCACGGTTTGCAGGTCGGTGACGTAAGTGGTGATTTCTTTGGTCAGTAGCGCGCCAACGGCATGATGACCGTGGGTATGGTCGTGCAGGATCGCCTCAACTTCTTCGGTGGAGGTATTCAGCGCATAGGCCTGGAAACCCTTGGCCACAGCCTGAGGATTTTTCACCGAGTAATCGTGGGCCTCGAGAATCGCCTGGGTCAGGGCCGCCGCCAGGCGTTTTTCCTCGCGCACCAATTTGCCGGTGACGCCGACGACGCAGCAGCTGAGGTTGGCGTACTCCTCGACCAGGTTGGTGGACAGTTCCTGGGCTTTGCCGGACTTGATAAGGCGGTACATGAACGGGTCACTGCCGCTGACCGCCTGAACTTCGCCGCGCTCCAGTGCGGTGCCCAACAGGTCGGCCGGGTACAGTCGCCAGTCCACATCACGCACCGGATCGATGCCGTGTTTTTTCAGCAGGATCGAAAAGAAATTGCGGTCAGGGCTGGCCATGTCGGTGACGCCAATGGATTTGCCTTTGAGGTCTTCGAGTTTGAGCACGTTGCCATTGGCCGCACTGAGCAAGCGCAGGCAACCGCCGTGAGTACCGGCGGTGAGCTTGACGTCGAAGCCCTGCTCCAGCGCCTTGAGCCAGCGCAACGCCATGCCGACCCCGGCATCGGCTTTGCCGGTGGCGATAGCTTCGAGCAGCACTTCGGTGGAGTTACCAAAGTTGACCAGCTCGACATCGAGGTTGTGTTTCTTGAAGAAGCCTTGCCCGTGGGCGATGACCACTGGCGCCAGGCAAACCGCATTGAGGTTGACCGCCAGTTTCAGCGCGCGCGGTGTGTCCAGGCGGATGAAGTCGCCCGTGCCGGTGGGCTCGGCGCCGGTTTCGACAGCGTGTCCTGCATGTTCATCGGCAGCCCGACTGGAGCGCGGCAACGACATCAGCAGTGGGCTCGCCAGGGCGACGCTGGCCAGACCCAGCAGGTGACGACGGGTCAATCGATCGAAAACATCCATTCAAATATCCCTTTGGTTGGTAGAAGAGTTCAGTCCTTCAGCTCGCCGAGCCCCAGGTGCTCACGCAAGGTCGAGCCTTCGTAAGCGCGGCGGAACAAGCCTTTGCGTTGCAGATGGGGAATCACGCTTTCGACGAATTCGCTGAACGATCCCGGCAGGTAACCCGGCGAGATCACAAAGCCGTCGCAGCCTTCGCCCAGGAACAGCTCGGCCAGTTGATCGGCAATCTGTGCCCCGGTGCCCACCAGTTGCGGTACGCGAACGCTGCTGGCGAAAATCCGCCCCAGTTGCTCCAGCGTGGTTTCGGCGCCTTGCATCAGCAGCTTTTCGGCGGCGGCCGGATGGATCAGCGGCGATTGGGCGATCTCGGCCAGCGTCGCGGATAACGGAAACGGTGACAGGTCGACATTCAGTTGTGAGGCCAGCGTGACCAGCCCCAACTCGGGGCGCGCCAGGGCGTTATGCCGATCACGCTTGGCCCGCGCTTCGGCTTCGGTGCCGCCAATGAACGGCATGACCGCCGTCAGCACTTTGCAGCTGTCGGCCTCGCGCCCTTGTTGCACGACCTGCGCCCGCACGTCGTCACGGAAGGCGCGCATGGCGCTCAAATGCGGGTGAATGGTGAAGATCGCCTCGGCCCAACGCGCCCCGAAACGCCGACCACGACCGGACGAACCGGCCTGGATCAGCACCGGTCGCCCTTGTGGCGTGCGCGGGATGTTCAGCGGTCCTTCGACCTTGAACCACTCACCTTGGTGTTGCACCGAGTGGATCTTCGACGGGTCGGCCAGCACCCCGGTTTCGCGGTCCAGCTTGAGCGCGTCCGGTCCCCAGCTGCGCCACAGTTTCAATGCCACTTCGACGAATTCGTCGGCGCGGTCGTAACGCAGGTCATGCTCCAGGTGCTTGTCCTTGCCGAACAGACGCCCTTCGCTGTCGTTCATCGAGGTGACGATATTCCATGCGGCACGGCCCTTGGACAGGTGATCCAGGGTGGCAAATTCCCGGGCGATATGCGCCGGTTCGTAATACGTGGTGGAACGGGTTGCGCCCAGGCCCAGCTTGCTGGTTTGCCCGATCAGGTAAGACAGGATCGGCAAGGGGTCCAGGCGTGTCGCGTCCTGGGCGCCATAACGCAAGGCCAGATCCCGGGAGCCGCCCATCTGGTCACCGACCGCGAGGCGATCGGCGAAGAACAGAAAGTCGAACAACCCCTCCTCCACGACTTTTGCAACCCGCGCGTAGTACTCGGGCTCAAGGTAATTGCCAACGGTGTCCGGATGGCGCCACACCGCGTGACTGTGGATGACCGGCCCGGTCAGCAAGAAAGCAGACAAGTGAATTTGACGACTCATGGCAATGCTCCAAAGGGCTGGAAGTGGTCGTGCTTACTTCGTCTTCGGAGTCCAGACCGCGATGTCGGACACCTTCAGCGGCTTGGGCGTGAGTTTCGCTGCGTAATAGGTGTCGGCGATGCGTTGCTGCTCGGCCAGTTCATCGACCTTGACCGGGACGATGTCGTAGCTGCGGCGAGTGTTCGCCAGCTCCACCGTGGCGGGCGGAATGTTGCCCCACACGGGCCCGAGAATCTTCGCGGCCTCTTGCGGGTGCGTTTTGACCCACTGCCCGGTCTCGCGCAGGGTATCGAAGGTGACTTGCAGCACCTCCGGGTGTGCGTTGGCGAACTTGGTGGTCGCCAGGTAAAAGCGGTTGTAGTTGGCTACTCCGTCATTGCCATCGGCCAGCACGCGCACGTGATGTTCCCGCTGTTGGGTCGCCAGGAACGGGTCCCAGATGGCCCACGCATCGACACTGCCGTTGGCGAACGCCGCCCCGCCATCCGGTGCTTCCAGGTAACGCGGTGTGATGTCGGCGAGGGTCAGGCCGGCTTTTTTCAACGCCGAAATCAGCAGGAAGTTACTGCCCGAGCCTTTGGAGACCGCGACGGTCTTGCCCTTCAGATCGGCGACGCTATGAATCGTCGACTTGTGCTGAACGATGATCGCTTGCGCGCTGGACGACGGATTTTCCCGGGCGTAATAGGTCAGCGGCGCATCGGCAGCCTGGGTGAACAGCGCGAAGGCATCCGCCACGTCGGCATGCAAATCGACACTGCCCGCGTTCAGCGAGCTGAGCAGGCCGGTGCTGAATTCATGCCAGTTGACGGTGAAGCCCAAGGGTTTCAGACGCTCTTCGAGTTGGCCGTTCTGCTTGAGCAGAATCCATAAGGTCGAGGAACGCTGGTAGCTGATATCGATGGCTTGTTGTGCATGAGCCCCCGCTGCGGCGAACAACAGACTGGCGGCGACGATGAGTTTTTTCAACTTCATGAAAGGCCTTGGTATGAGTGGGTTTCGAAGAGGCTGCACAAAAAATCGAGTCAGCAATGTTGCGTCCGGCGAGGCTCCGAGGCTGCGCCAGAAAACAACTTTGATTATATTAGTGACAAGTAATTATGAAAGAATCAAATAATTATAGGGTTATAACGGGTTCGATCCTGCACCACCCAAGCCAACAACAAAAGGAATATATAATGATTTATTTATTCCTTAATCGAATATATGAAACCCCTAAGCTAATTCCTAAAAATTATTTATCGAATATTTTTTAGAACCATATGATTCATGGCAGATAGCTCTTCCCTTTGCTGAATGCCGAGCGTGCCATGTCGAAATCCACCCAAAACGTTAAAGCGAATTTCCGTCGTCCGGTCCTGGCCGGTCTGGTCGTTGCACTGGCCTTGTCGTTCGCCTTCCCGGCCCAGGCCCGGGAAACGGTACGAATCGGTTACCAGAAGTCATCGACCCTCATCACCTTGTTGAAAACCCAAGGTACGCTGGAAAAAACCCTCGCGCAGAAGAACATCGATGTGAGCTGGCATGAGTTTTCAAGTGGTTTGCCACTGCTGGAAGCGCTGAATGTCGGCAACGTCGATATCAGCGCTGACGTGGCGGATACGGTGCCGATTTTTGCTCAGGCCGCGCAGGCCAAACTGACCTACTTTGCGCAGGAAGCGCCCTCGCCTTCCGCCCAGGCGATCGTCGTGCGCGAGGACTCGCCCCTCAAGCAACTGTCGGATTTGAAAGGCAAGAAAGTCGCGGTCACCAAGGCGGCCGGCTCCCATTATTTGCTGATCGCCGCCCTGAACAAAGCAGGCCTGGCGTTTTCGGACATCCAGCCAGCCTACCTGTCGCCCGCCGATGGCCGAGCAGCCTTCGAAAACAACAAGGTCGACGCCTGGGTCACCTGGGAACCCTTCCTCACCAGCGCGCAACGTCAACTGCCAACGCGCACCCTGGCGGACGGTGCCGGCCTGGCCAGTTACAAACGCTATTACCTGACCAGTACGAGCTACGCCAAGGCGCATCCCGACGTCCTCAAGCTGGTTTACGATCAACTGCACAAGACGGGCGACTGGGTAAAAACCCACCCACGTGACGCGGCGCAAATACTCAGCCCATTGTGGGGCAACCTTGATCTGGACACCGTCGAGACGGCGAACACCCATCGCAGCTACCAGGTCCAGCCGGTGAAAGGCGATCAACTGGGTGAGCAGCAGAAAATCGCCGATGCTTTTTTTGCCGCGGGTTTGTTGCCCAAGGCAGTCGATGCGAAAGACGTCGATATCTGGAAGCCGTGAGGGCAACCGCAGGGCGTTATAGCCACAGGGCATTCACCCCGCAGAATGTCTGCGTCGGTGCTACGGACGGGAGGTTGATCATGGTCAATACTTAGAGACTGGATGTACGTCGCACGAGCCGCACGTCGGGCGGCTAATCCACGGGAGGTTCGTCATGTCTGGTCAATCCCGCTTCATGCTGGTTGCATCACCGCTGATGGAACACAGCCCCGCTTTCGACAGGGCCGCCGCGCTGGCCAAGGCCGAAGACGCCGCGCTGCACATCGTCGCCTTCGATTATCTGGAAGGCCTGGCGACCGCCAGCCTGGTCAACGAAAAGGCCCTGGAACAGGTGCGCGTGGGCTACGTCGAGCGCCACCGCCAATGGCTTGAGGAACAGGCCCGCCCCTTGCGCAAAATCGGTGTGCACGTCACCACCGAAGTGGCCTGGGTCGAACGCCCCTTGGAGGAAATTCTGATTCACCTCAAAGAGCAGCCGATGGATGTGCTGATCAAGGCGCTGGAGCACGAATCGCTGCTGTCGCGGCTGATGTTTACCCCGCTCGATGTGCATTTGTTGCGCGAATGCCCGGTGCCGCTGCATTTCGTCAGCCACGCCGTGCACGCCTTGCCGCGAAAGATCGTCGCGGCGGTCGACCCTTTTCATCGCGATGACCATTACAAAACCTTCAACGACCGAATCCTTCACGAGGCGGCGAAACTGGCGAGCGCCTGTAATGCCGAGCTCGATGTGGTCTACGCCTATGACCTTTCATCCATCAGCGCCGACGAATTCGGCTTCGACAACGGGTCGGCGTTTTTCTCCTCGGGCAAAGCCAAGACCGTATTCGATTACCAGGAGGATGCCTTCAACGACCTGGCCGAGCGCAACGGCATCGCGCCGGAGCAGCGGCACATGATCATGGGCAACCCGGCCAAGGTCCTCACCCGCTATACCGATGCCTATGACGTTGACGTGATTGTCATGGGCCGGATCGGCCATCGCGGCATGGGCCGGCTGATCGGCAGTACGGTGGAGCATCTGCTGTACAAAATGCCGTGCAGCGTTTGGGTGGTGTACACCGAGCGGCTGGATGAATAGCTGCGATACACGCAGCCCCTGTAGAAGCTGCCGCAGGCTGCGATCTCTTGATCTTTGTTCGACGCAAAACCGTGAAGATCAAAAGATCGCAGCCTGCGACAGCTCCTACAGTGGCCTCTTCAGGCAGGTGAATGAGGTCAACGCCGCGTAATCACCACCTCAAGGTATTCACTCGGCACCACCAGCGACTTGTCTCCCGCCCGGTTCAAGCGGTTCAACAGTTCGGTCAGGTCCTTTTCCAGAGCCTCGGCACCCTCGGGAGGCAGCGCCGCGAACGCCTTGTGGACCGGGCCGTACCAGGTGCGGAACGTATCGATGAAGTGCGCGGCCGAGCGGTAGCGGAAGTTGAAGTGCTTGCGAGTGACCTGGACCAGGAAGTCGCGCTCGTCGAAGTGCGAGTGCAGCCAGGCTTCGGTGCCCCACTGCGAAGGCGGTTGAGCGCCCGGCGGTGGCGGCAGGTGGCGGCCGAGGGTCTTGAACATCTGGCCGACAAACCCTTCGGGCGTCCAGTTCGCCAGGCCGATCCGCCCTCCGGGACGACAGACCCGCGCCAGTTCCGCGGCGGCCTTGGGCTGGTCCGGCGTAAACATCACACCGAAGGTCGACAGCACGACATCGAAGCTGGCGTCCTCAAAGGGCAGCGCCTCGGCGTCGGCCACCTGGAAGATGACTTCCAGGTGTTCTGCCCTGGCCCGGTCCTCGCCGCGCTCCAGCAGCGCGGCCACATAGTCGGTGGAGGTGACGTGGCATCCACGGCGCGCGGCAGCGAGTGTCGCATTGCCGTTACCGGCGGCCACATCGAGCACGCGTTCATCGCAGAGCACGTCGCAGGCTTCGGCGAGCTCTTCGCCGACGATCTGCAACTTGGTGCCGATCACGGCATAGTCGCCACTGGCCCAAGCGGCCATCTGACGGTTTTTCAAGGCAGTAAGATCAATGGGTGTACTCATGAATTCCGCTCCGTTGCGGGTTGGAATGCAGGCCCGGCTTATTCCGCCGTCGTGGGATCGATAATGTTCACGACCTGGGAAACGCTGTTGGCAGGGAAACCACCCAGCCTGGCGTGTTCCCGGATAAGCTCTGCGTTCGGCGCGATGTACACGCAGTAGAGCTTGTCACCGGTGACGTAACTCTGAAGCCACTGCACCTCTGGCAGATCGCGCAAGACCCTGCACGACTTTTGCGAGACGGCTTTCAAATCCCTTTCTGACAGTGTTCCAGCACCCGGAATTTCGCGTTCTATAACGAACTTAGGCATGGCAACCTCTCATTCTTGTTATTGATGACAGGGTCGGCAGACCCTGTGAGTCAACTATCGCGCCGGGCAACGCTGGCGTCCTGCCCGATCGTCGGCCAACCCTGCCCGATCGTCCGGAGATTTCACGCTCCGCCGCGACTGGCTCACAATCAAGCTCACCACCCAAAGCTGCCCGCCAACACGGGAAAACCACCATGGACGCCCTGTCCCAGACGCTGCGCGTCGTCCGCCTGGTCGGCGCGATTTTCATCAATGCCAGGTTCACTGCCCCCTGGTGCTACCAATCGCCGAGCGCCGACACGACGGCGCCGTTTCTGGAGCCCGGCGCCGAACGCGTGGTGATCTTCCACTTGATCACCGAAGGCGAGTGTTATGTCGAACTGGGTGATGATCCCCCGCTCCTGCTGACGGCCGGCGATGTGGTGGTTTTCCCCCAGGGAGATGCCCACCGCATGAGCTCTAAACCGGGGCTCCCACCCGCCACCGGTGCGCGGCTGGACGTGGTGCTGGCGCGCCGTCCACGGCAATTGAGCTATGGCGGTGGCGGCGCGGTAACACGGTTGGTGTGCGGCTATCTGGCGTGCGATACCCGTCTGGCCGGCATGTTGCTGACCGGGTTGCCGGCGGTGGTCCGGGTCAATGTGCGCGGCTCGAATGCCGGTATCTGGCTGGAATCGTCGGTCCGTTATGCGCTGGCCGAAGCGCGCTCGCCCCGCCCCGGCGGCGAAGGTGTGCTGGCGAAACTGGCCGAAGTGTTGTTCATCGAGGTGCTGCGCCTGTACATGCACGAACAGGGCGAAGGTCGCACCGGTTGGCTGGCGGGTGTGGGCGACCGGATTGTCGGCGCCGCCCTCAATGCGTTGCACAAAAAACCGTGTCACGCCTGGACGCTGGATGAACTGGCGCGCACTGCCGGCACTTCAAGATCGGTGTTGGCGGAGCGCTTCCAGCAACTGGTGGGGAGTTCGCCGATGCAGTACCTGACGCAATGGCGGATGTTGCTGGCGGCCAACCTGTTACGCAGCAGTAACAGTTCGTTGATGCGGATTGCCGAAGAGGTGGGCTACCAGACTGACACGGCGTTCAGTCGGGCGTTTCGCCGAGAGTATGGAGCGCCACCGGCGGCGTGGCGGCGCAATCAGGAGAAAAAACCAATGGCCCACGGCGCGGGGCCTGTGAGCCATTGATTTGAAGCGTTACGCAGCGGGTGCTTTAGCCTCTTCCAGCAACTGCTGAATCACTTTCTCCTGAGTCTCGTAACTGCCTTCACCAAAGTGGGTGTAACGCACCTGACCCTTGGCATCGATCAGGTAGTGAGCGGGCCAGTATTGGTTGTCGAAGTTGCGCCAGATCGCGTAGTTGTTGTCGATCGCCACCGGGTAGGTGATGCCGAGCTTTTTCACTTGATCCTTGACGTTGTCGATGATGCGCTCGAAACCGTATTCAGGGGTGTGCACGCCGATCACCACCAGACCATCCTTCTCGTATTTCTTCGCCCAGTCCTTCACGTACGGCAAGGTGTGCTGGCAGTTGATGCAGTCGTAGGTCCAGAAGTCCACCAACACGACTTTGCCTTTCAGGGACTCGTTGGTCAGGGCTGGCGAGTTAAGCCATTGCACTGCGCCGGCAATGGACGGCATGGCGCCTTTGGCGTTGTCCATGGACGAGTCTGCGTTGACCTTGCTGACGAAGTAATCGACGACTTTCGGTACGGTTTCCAACACACTTTTCTCGATGCTGCTGACGCCTTCGGACGAGGTGCCGGCCAGCAGTGTTTTATCGGCGCCGGTGGAAATCACCGCCGCAGCCGCCAGCACCGCAACACCCGTCCCACGACGCAGCCAACCGGTGACCGGGATCGACGCTTTCAGGCGATTGACCAGGCCCCGACCGGCGAAGATCAAGGTGCCCAGGGACAATGCGCTGCCCAGGCCGTACGCCACCAGTAACAGGCTGGTTTGAGCGTTTGCACCTTGCAGCATGGCGCCCGTGAGGATGACCCCGAGGATCGGCCCGGCACACGGTGCCCAGAGCAGACCGGTGGCCACGCCGATCATGACCGAACCCAGCGGGCCGGACATTTTGCGGGTGTCCGGATCGAGGCGGTTGCCCAGCGCCACGAAGGGACGGGCCAGCCAGTCACCGACACGGGCGGAAATCAGCGACAGGGCAAACAGCGCCATCACGATCAGCGCTACGTGGCGACCGGTGTTGTTGGCGTGTACCACCCACTCGCTGCTGACCACGGCCAGGCTGGAAATCAGGGCGAAGGTCACGACCATGCCGCCGAGGGTGAGCAGGATCGAGGAACGTGTGCGTTTAACACCGGCGAACAGGAACGGCACGACCGGGAGGATGCAAGGGCTGAGGACGGTCAATATGCCGCCGAGGAAAGCGATGAGAAACATGGGATCACCTTGAAAAGTTGAGTGCGGCGGTTTACACACATCCCCTGTGGGAGCGGGCTTGCCCGCGATGGCGGTCTGGCAGTCACAAAGATTTTGAATGTGCTGCCGTCATCGCGGGCAAGCCCGCTCCCACAGGGATCGGTGGTGTTCACAAAACCGTGTTCTGGCCTCAGGCCGTCTGGTTTTCCAGCTGCTGCCCCTGCGGCGTACGGCTCGATCCATCCTCTGCCAGAAAGGCGTTCCCACCCTTCTCCGCCACCGGCGTCAGCTGAAAGCAAGTCGCGCTGCCACAGCTTTTCTGTTCAACAGCAGCGTTGGCATGGGCAGCGGCGCCAGCCGCGGAGAAGGCAATGGCAGTCAAAAAACGGGTGACGTTGTTCATGATGTTCTTCCTGTTTCAATTGGGATGGGCAATGGGTCAGCGCAGGACTCAGTTGTCTGAGTTGCAGCCATCAGCAAATTTGCGATAGTCCAGAACCTGGGTTTTGTTATGGGAATCCAGGTAAGTCAGCTGGGCATCCACAACCCCACAGGAAGTCGAGGCGTCCTGTTTCAGCGACACCACTTTCTTGATGTCCAGGTGCGTGCCGTAGGTGTAGGTTTTAGCGGAGATATCGGCTTCGGCTCGGGCCGACAGGGTGCAGATGTTCAGGGCGGCAAACAGGCAAGCGGCGTAGACGGCTTTGGTGTTCATGGTGGTTTCCTCAAGGCTTCAATAGGGCAATCGTTGATTGGGCCGAGGCGACTTGGCTTGCCTCGATGGAACCTATTAGAAGCTCGCGAGGTATCCCGACTGTGTCGGGAACAGGCGCGTGTAAATCGGTACGTATCCAAACCGGGCCGGGATACAGAGCGATACAAAAGCCCTGAAAATGAGTGTTTTTGCGTCCACGTGTATCCACCAACATGCCAGATACACTGCAATACAAAGGACTGCGGGCGAGCGGGCCAAGGCTCGATAGACTGCGCGACATCCCCCATCTACAGAGGCCTGGCCAAATGGAACACGTCGATCACATTCTCATCGTGGACGATGACCGCGAGATCCGGGAACTGGTAGGCAACTACCTCAAGAAAAACGGTCTGCGCACCACCGTCGTGGCGGATGGACGGCAAATGCGCACGTTCCTGGAATCCACGCCGGTGGACCTGATCGTGCTCGACATCATGATGCCGGGCGACGATGGCCTGATGCTGTGCCGTGAGTTGCGCGCCGGCAAACACAAGGCCACGCCGGTGCTGATGCTCACCGCGCGCAACGATGAAACCGACCGCATCATCGGCCTGGAAATGGGCGCCGACGATTACCTGGTCAAGCCGTTCGCTGCCCGTGAATTGCTCGCCCGCATCAACGCCGTGCTGCGCCGCACACGGATGCTGCCGCCCAACCTGGTGGTCACCGAAAGCGGTCGCTTGCTGGCCTTTGGGCGATGGCGGCTGGACACCTCGGCCCGGCACTTGCTCGATGAAGACGGCACGATGGTCGCGCTCAGTGGCGCGGAATATCGGTTGCTGCGGGTATTCCTCGATCATCCTCAGCGGGTGCTCAATCGCGATCAACTGCTGAACCTGACCCAAGGCCGCGATGCCGACCTGTTCGACCGCTCCATCGACTTGCTGGTCAGCCGCTTGCGCCAGCGCTTGCTGGACGATGCCCGCGAACCGGCCTGCATCAAAACCGTGCGCAGCGAAGGCTATGTGTTCTCCCTGCCGGTGGAAGTCCTCGGGGCGCCATCATGAACTTCACCGTTCGTTGGCCCCGCACCCTCGCCTCGCGGTTGTCGCTGATCTTCCTGATCGGCTTGATTCTCGCGCAGGCGCTGTCTTTCGGCGCGCAGTACTACGAGCGGTACGAAAGCACGAAGAACACCATGCTGGGCAATCTGGAAACCGACGTCTCGACCTCCATCGCCATCCTCGACCGCTTGCCGGCCGAAGAACGCATGAGCTGGCTGCAACAACTGGATCGACGTAACTACCGCTATTTGTTGAACGAAGGCTCGCCGGGCACGCCCATGAGCGATTCACCCATAGCGATGACGTCGATCAAAGAGGCCATCGGCAAGGATTACCCGATGACGATGACCGACATCCCCGGGCCGGATAAACATTTTCAGGTCCACCTGAAACTGGCGGACGGCAGCCCGGTGACCATCGACGTGCGACCCTCGATGGTGCCGTTGTCGCCGTGGTTACCCATCGTATTGCTGGGGCAACTGGCACTGATGCTCATCTGCACCTGGCTGGCCGTGAGAATCGCCATCCGCCCCCTCACCCGCCTCGCCCAAGCGGTAGAGACCCTGGACCCCAACACCCACGCGGTGCACCTGGATGAAAAAGGCCCGACCGAAGTCGCCCATGCCGCCATGGCCTTCAATTCGATGCAAGCGCGCATTGCCGCTTACCTGAAGGAACGCATGCAACTGCTGGCGGCGATTTCCCACGACCTGCAAACCCCTATCACCCGCATGAAACTGCGCGCCGAATTCATGGACGACTCCACCGAGAAGGACAAACTCTGGAATGACCTTGGCGAGATCGAACACCTGGTGCGCGAAGGCGTGGCCTATGCCCGCAGCGTTCATGGCGCCACCGAGGAAAGTCGCCGCACCAATCTGGACTCGTTCCTCGACAGCCTGGTGTTTGACTATCAGGACATGGGCAAAGACGTTCAGCTCGGCGGTAAAAGTGACGCGGTGATCAACACCCGGCCGCACGCCTTGCGGCGAGTGCTGGTGAACCTGACGGACAATGCGCTGAAGTTCGCTGGCGCCGCCGAGTTGTGGGTGGAGTCGAAGGCTGACGGCAGTTTGTCGGTAAAGGTGATGGACCGCGGGCCAGGGATTGCCGAGGAAGAATTGGCTCAGGTGATGGAACCGTTTTATCGCGTGGAGAACTCACGTAACCGCAGCACCGGCGGGACCGGGTTGGGGTTGGCGATTGCACAGCAGTTGGCGTTGGCGATCGGGGGATCGTTGACGTTGAGTAATCGTGAGGGGGGGGGGTTGTGCGCGGAGCTCAAATTACCGCGTCAAGCAGTGTGATGATCGTTCCCACGCTCTGCGTGGGAATGCCTCAAGGGACGCTCCGCGTTCCAGCTCTCGAATGGGACGCGGAGCGTCCCGGGCTGCATTCCCACGCAGAGCGTGGGAACGATCAGTTCAGGGTCAGGCCGGGTAATTGGCGCGCAGGGCCTCGAGGCCGCCTTGGTAGATACCGGTAAACAGCGCCACCACTTCCTCGTCGCTCACACCGACAGGTGCAAACCGCCCGGACCAAGTCACTCGCGCGCCCTGCCCCTGCGCTTCACACTGATAGTCGCCAGATAGTCAGTAGCCGGAAACGGCGCCTGCAAAATCGAATAACTGTAAGTCTTCCCAGCGTTATCAAACGCCTCCAACCGCTCAACCACCACCGCCCCATCCGCCGTTTGCAAGCTACGCACCCGGCCGCCTTCACTCAGCTCGCTTTTGGGAATAAACGGCAGCCAGTCCGGCAGCGAGTTAAAGCCGCCAATCAATTGCCAAACCTGGTCGGCGGTCGCCGGGATGTCGATGAATGCTGATGCTGTAGCCATGAAATATTCTCTCTCAATCAATAAGGTTCAAATCGCCATGCTGTCGACAACGCCGCCGTCGACTCGCAACGCCGCGCCAGTAGTGGCCGAAGACAGCGGCGAGGCGATATAAGCCACCAGATTCGCGACTTCCTCGACATCCGCCACACGCTGGATGATCGAGGTCGGCCGGGCCTTGCGCACGAAGGCGTCAGCTTCTTCCCGAACGCTGCGCCCCGATTTGGCAGTGGCGTCTTTGAGCATCTGCTCCAGCCCATCGGTCAACGTCGGGCCAGGCAGGATTGCATTGACCGTCACCCCGGTGCCCGCCAGCCGCTTGGCCAGACCATGGGATACCGCCAGGTTGGCGCTTTTGGTCACGCCGTAGTTGAGCATGTCGGCCGGGATCGCGATCCCGGATTCCGAGGACAGGAAGATCACCCGCCCCCAGCCCTGCTTGACCATGTCTGGCACGTAATGCCGTGACAGGCGCACGCCGGAGATCACGTTGACCTCATAAAACCGCGTCCACTCGCTGTCCGGCGTGTCGAAAAAGTCCACGTCGTTGAAGATCCCGAGGTTGTTCACCAGGATGTCCGCCCGCGGTTCGGCGGCGAACAACAACTCGGCGCCTTCGGCCGTGCCGAGGTCTGCAGTCAGGCCACGCAACTGCGCGTCCGGCACGCTCTGGCGAATGCTCGCCAGCGCCTGTTCGACTTTGGCCGTCTCGCGGCCGATTACCACCACCGTGGCGCCGGATTCGGCCAGCGCCTTGCTGATGCCCAGGCCAATGCCGGCGGTGCTGCCGCTGACAATGGCGAGTTTTCCAGTCAGATCGATTTTCATGCTCAACCTCCAATGATTGGCAATGGCGCACGTTCGGACACCAGTTTCGCGTCGCGCATCGCCTGCCAGAAAGCAGCGGGAATGACGACCGACATCGCCGCAACGTCTTCAGCAATCCGGTCCGGACGGCTGGACCCCGGAATCACCGCCGCCACGGCCGGGTTAGCCAACGAGAACTGCAACGCAGCTGCCTTGATGTCGACACCATGCGCGGCAGCGATGCGTTTGATCTGCTCGACTTTATTGATGATCGCCGGGCTGGCCTTCTGGTACTCGAAGTGTGTACCTCCAGCCAAAATGCCCGAGCTGTAAGGACCACCGACCACGATCTCGACGTTCTGCGCCAAGGCTGCGTCCATCAGACGTTGCAAGGCACGATCGTGGTCGAGCAGCGTGTAGCGACCCGCCAGCAGAAAACCGTCCGGCTGGGCTTCGGTCAGATCCAGGGTCAGTTCGCACGGTTCGACCTTGTTCACGCCCAGGCCCCAGCCCTTGATCACGCCTTCTTCACGTAAACGGGTCAGCACTTTGAAGGCGCCGGTGCGGGCCTGATTGAAGTATTCCAGCCATTGATCGCCGTAGAAGTCCTGGGCGATGTCATGCACCCAGACGATGTCCAGACGATCGGTTTGCAGGCGCTTGAGGCTGTCTTCAATGGAGCGCATCGTGGCGTCGGCGCTGTAGTCGTTGACGATCTTGTTCGGGCGGCCGTGTTCGAACACCCCACTCTTCTCGCCCAAGTCACGGGCCGCGGCGTCTTCGATCTCATCGAGAATCACTCGGCCGACCTTGCTGCTGAGTACATAGTCGTCGCGGTTGTACTGGGCCAGTGCGGTGCCCAGACGAATTTCCGACAGGCCCGAACCGTAAAACGGCGCGGTGTCGAAGTAACGCACACCGGCATCCCAGGCGGCGTGGACGGTGGCCATCGCCTCTTCTTCAGGAATGGCGCGGAACATGTTGCCCAATGGGGCGGTACCGAAACCCAGCGCGCCGGGCAGTTTGTCTTTCAAGCTCATGATTCAATCCTCGTCAGTTTCAGAGGTCAGCAGAGGTGACCGTTGAGCAGATGCTAGATTGCGATGATCGGACCGTCCAAGACATAATCCGCAGCACTTGAGTCCTGATAGGTCTGATATGATCGACATCCGCCAATTGCGCTACTTCGTCGCCGTCGCCGAAGAAGAACACGTCGGTCGCGCCGCCGAACGCCTGCACATTTCCCAATCGCCCCTGAGCCGGCAGATCGCCCAGCTCGAAGAGCGCCTGGGCCTGACCCTGTTTGAACGCAGCCAGCAGCGCATTCGCCTGACCCGCGATGGCCAGACTTTCCTGGCCGAAACCCGTGCCCTGCTGACCCACGCCAATCGTCTGGAATCCCTGGGCAAGCGCCTCGGTCGTGGCGAAGAAGGCGGCTTGTGCATCGGCTACATCGAAAACGCCATGCACGCCGGCGTCTTGCCCAATGCCTTGCGGGTGCTGCGGGTCGACCGGCCGAACGTGCACGTCGCGCTGTACAACCTCAATTCTGCCGAACAACTCGAAGGCCTGCGTCAGCGTAGTCTGGATATCGCTCTGGTCAGCGAACCGCCCGTCGCCGACGACCCGGACCTGCTGGGTTTTCAGGTGCTGGACGATCCGATGCTGCTGGCCCTGCCCGAGCACCATCCTTTGGCGAACCACACAATACTGACCCCGGCGGACCTGGCCGATCAGGAATGGATCGGCGTGCAACCCCGCCAGGACGCCGCCAGCCGCGACGACTTCGTCAGCGCCTGCATCCGCGCCGGCTTCACCCCGGACATTCGCATGGAAGCCACTGAACCGTTTACCGCGTTAGGATTGGTGGCATCGGGGCTGGGCATCGCGATGATCCAGAAAGGCCTGAGCCGCAACGCACCGCCCGGCGTGGTGCTGCGGGAAGTGCCGTGGATCTCCTTCACCACGCCGCTGTGGGCCGCGTGGCACCGGATCAATTTGCGACCGCTGGTGGAGACGTTCAGGAAAGTGCTGACCGAACCAGGCCCAGCCGCATGATCGTTCCCACGCTCTGCGTGGGAATGCAGCCCGGGACGCTCCGTGTCCCTTTCGAGAGCTGGAACGCGGAGCGTCCCTTGAGGCATTCCCACGCAGAGCGTGGGAACGATCGGTTACTGCGTCGATTAAACATCCTCGATTTTTTGCTCACTCGGGTTTGGTGCTTTACTGAAAAGATCCCGAAACCCAGCGAGAAGCCCGCATGAACCGCAACGATCTGCGCCGCGTCGATATGAACCTGCTGGTGATTTTCGAAACCCTGATGTTCGAAAAGAACCTGACCCGGGCCGGGGAGAAACTGTTTCTCGGCCAGCCCGCCGTCAGTGCCTCACTGGCCAAGTTGCGCGACCTGTTCGACGACCCGCTGCTGGTGCGTAACGGTCGCGTGCTGGAGCCGACCCAACGGGCCCTGGCGATTCTCAAGGAATTGCAGCCGGCGATGGACACCATCTCCGGTGCGGTCAGCCGGGCCAAGGATTTCGACCCGTCTACCAGCCGCGATGTGTTTCGCATCGGCCTGTCCGACGACGCCGAGTTCGGCCTGTTTCCGCCGCTGCTCAAGCAAATACGCGAAGAGGCGCAGAACGTCGTGGTGGTGGTGCGTCGGGTGAACTTCCTGCTGATGTCATCGATGCTCTCCTCCGGGGAGATTTCCGTCGGAATCAGCTACACCACGGAGCTGCCGGCCAACGCCAAGCGCAAGAAGTTGCGTGACCTGAGCGTCAAGATCCTGCGCGGCGACAATCGTCCCGGCACCCTGACCCTGGATGAATACTGCGAACGTCCGCACGCGCTGGTGTCGTTTTCCGGGGATTTGACCGGTGCCATCGACAACGACCTCGCGAGCATCGGCCGCTCACGCCGGGTGGTGCTGGCGGTGCCGCAATTCGCCGGCTTGCGCGCCTTGCTGGCCGGCACCGATATGCTCGCCACGGTGCCGGACTACGCGGCGTGCGCGCTGATCGAAGGCAGCAGCCAGTTGCGTGCCGACGACCCGCCGTTTGACATCAACCTGTCCGAACTGTCCATGGTCTGGAACGGGGTCAACGATAACGATCCGGCAGAACGTTGGTTGCGCTCGCGAATTGCCCAACACATGTCGGCGCCGCTGCCGGGGCATTAATCGATTGGAAATACTCGGGGTCGGTCTCGCGCAGGTACACCGGCAAGTCAGTGACCGGCGGCATGACCGGAATCTCGAAATACATCTGGATCACCCAGCCGCGGTGATAACTGGCGTGATTGACCACATGCATCAGTATCGCGCCGGCGCTCATGATGCCGCTTTCCCCTGAGACAAAGCTGAACTCGACGGGTTTATCCAGCGAGGCATCGGTCTGCCGTTCGCTCCAGTCGCAGTACCAGTGATCGATGTCCTTTTGCGCCAGGCGCAGCTCGGCGAGGTCGGGGTGCAGCAGATCGTGTGACGTCTTGAAGCCGTGCCCTCGGCCTTCGAGGTGAGCCCGCCAGATGCAGTCCACCACGTAGATGTGGTTCAGGGTGCCGATCATGTTCTTGAACACCGACACGCGCTCTTTATTGACCTCACCCGGCGGCAGTGCGGCCAGGCTGTCAAAGAGGCGTTGATTGGCCCAGCGCTTGTAATCGGCAAGCATGCGGGCAGTGCGTACGTTAATCATCGGAGGTCTCCCATTGTGATGGGCGCACTGCCAAGCATAGCCCTCAGGGCGAGCGGCATTGCAACGGCTGATAACCGGCACTTCGTCACGACGCAGCCGGTGTAGCAGCTGCCGAGCAACGCGAGGCTGCGTTCGGCTGCGCAGCAGTCGTCAAACCATACGCCGCGGTGTATCAGATAAATCGAGTTCGCAGGATTTACGACTGCTGCGCAGCCGAACGCAGCCTCGCGCTGCTCGGCAGCTGCTACAAGGAATGCGGAGTCAGACGTTCCACCACCCGATCGGCCAGCGCCAGGCAACTGGTCAGCCCCGGCGATTCAATACCGAACAGGTTCACCAGCCCCGGCACACCATGCTCCGCCGGACCACTGATGACAAAGTCGGCCGCCGGTTCGGTCGGGCCCGTGATTTTTGGGCGGATGCCGCTGTAGGCCGGTTGCAGGCTGTTATCGGGCAATGCCGGCCAGTAACGCCGGATCGCCTCGTAGAAGCCATCGGCTCGGCGTGGATCCACACGGTAATCGACGTGATCGACCCATTCGACGTCCGGCCCGAAGCGCGCCTGGCCGCCCAGATCCAGCGTCATGTGCACACCCAACCCCGCACTTTCCGGCGCCGGATACACCAGATGCCGGAACGGCTCCCGGCCGCTGAAACTGAAATAGCTGCCCTTGCACAATCGTGCCTCAGGAACGTGCTGCGACGGCAAGCCTTCAATCCGGCTCGCCACCTCAGACGCAGACAATCCGGCGCAATTGATCAACTCGCGGCAGCTCAAGACCATCGGTTGGGCGCCGCCCATCTGCAGTTCGAAACCTTGCTCGGTGCAACGGGCCGACGCCAGCGGCGTATGAAAAACCAGCGACGTGCCGCTGGCCTCGGCATCTGCCTGAAGCGCCAGCATCAGGGCATGGGAATCGACGATCCCGGTGGACGGCGACCAGAGCGCAGCGACGCAGGACACTGCCGGTTCAAGTTCCCGCGCCTGTTCGGCGTCCAGCCATTGCAAGTCATCGACGCCATTGCGCCGGCCCTGCTCCAGCAACGTCCGCAAGGCCGCGCACTGACCGTCATCGGTGGCCACGATCAGCTTGCCCAGCCGCCGATAATCGACGCCGCGTTCATCGCAATAGGCGTAAAGGCGTTGTTTGCCCTCCACGCACACTTGCGCCTTGAGGCTGCCGCTCGGGTAGTAAATGCCGGCGTGGATCACTTCCGAATTGCGCGAACTGATGCCCACGCCAATGCCCTCGCCCGCCTCGACGAGGATCACTTCCCGCCCGCTGCGGGCCAGGGCTCTGGCGACCGCCAGCCCGACCACTCCGGCCCCGACCACCACACATTCGATATCGACGCTCACCTGCCCTTCGCTCATTTCACGCCAGCCCCCCTCCCGATAATCGATCAGAACGTACCGGGGTAACTGCCGCCGTCCAGCAACAGGTTTTGCCCTGTGAGGAAGCCGGCGTGGGCGCTGCAGATGAACGCGCAGTAGGCGCCGAACTCGTCGGGCTGGCCGAAACGCTGGGCCGGCACATGCTTGCGCCGCTGCTCGCTGATGCTCTCGACCGTGGTGCTGTTGGCTTCGGCGGCGGCACTGAGGGTTTTGTGCAAACGCTCAGTCTCGAACGGGCCTGGCAGCAGATTGTTGATCGTCACGTTGTGCCCGGCCAGCCGCGACTGACGCGCGAGCCCGGCGATGAAACCGGTCAGCCCGCTGCGGGCACCGTTGGACAGGCCCAGCACATCGATCGGTGCCTTCACCGCGCCCGACGTGATGTTGACGATGCGCCCAAAACCGCGCTCGGCCATGCCATCGACGCAGGCCTTGATCAGCTCGATGGGCGTGAGCATGTTGGCATCCAACGCTTTCAACCAGTCTTCGCGCTGCCAATCACGGAAGTCACCCGGCGGCGGACCGCCAGCGTTATTGACCAGGATGTCCACCTGCGGACACGCTGCCAACACTTGCTCGCGCACTGCCGGCGCGCTGATATCCCCGGCCACGGTGCGCACTTCAATGCTCGGTGCGAGTTGGCGCAATTCATCGGCGGCGGCCTGCAAGGTTTCGTTGCCACGGGCGTTGATCACCAGATTGACGCCCTCCTTCGCCAGTGCTCGCGCACAGGCCAGGCCCAGGCCCTTGCTGGCGGCGCAGACGATTGCCCAGCGCCCCGAAATAGCCAAATCCATGACATTGCTCCTGTTGGTTGTTAGGGGGAACGGCTGCGTATGTTTTAAGTTAGCACTGTGTTGGGGTGTGAGGACGAGGCGTTCTTTGCCTTTTCATCAGGCTCGAGAACCAGCCCTCACCCTAGCCCTCCCGAAACGTGACCGCCCGGAGATAGAGGGACTGACCGAATTGCTTTTTCGCCTCGACTGGCGAGCAATCACTATCAACGAATCGCGACCGGGTTGATGTTGACCTGGGTCGAGCCCTTGTACAGCGGCTGCCCCAGCACGAACATGAATTCCCACGCCTTGTCTTTCACCAGCGCTCGGCTGTCGATCAATTCAAGGTTGTAGATGCCGTTTTTGGCCAGCATGAATTGGTTGACCGGGAATTCCTGGCCGTCTTTGGCCGGGTAGATTTCCGAAGCCCAGGTGTCACCGCCGAACGCGACGATCTGTTTGTCCACCAGCCACTTGGCCGCTTCCATGCCGATGCCCGGCTCCACGGCGAGGAATTTCTCATTGTCCTTGCCCAACAGCTCCAGCCAACCGGTGTTGAACAGCACCACGTCGCCCTTCTGAATGCTGATGCCTTGCAGGTCGAGTGCCTTTTGAATGTCGGCAACGCTGAATTCGGTATTCTCCGGCACGATGGCGCTGCCGTAAACGGCAGTCATGTCCAGCACTACGCCACGGGTGACGATCGGCGGGACCTTTTCGATGCCGAGCTTTTTCACCCCTTCAACGGTCACGAAATCCGCGGCGCGATTGCCGTTGTAGTAGACGTTGTCGATGCCGATGTGGCCGATGCCGTTGAGCTGGGTGCCGACACCGGTCCAGCCCACCACCAGTTCATCGTTGAAGGTGAATTTGTTCGGCCCCATCGTGGTGCCGCCCGCTTCGCCCGGCTGGATGTTGGTCAGGTGAAAACTGCGATGACGGAACGCCGGCAACGACTTGTCGATGGGCACGGCCAAGGGATAGGTTTTGCCGGTCTTGATCAGTTTCGAAGCATTGATCACCGACTCCGCGTTGAGCAGGTTCAGCGCGCCGATTTCATCGTTGGCGCCGTATTTTGACGGATACCATTTCTCGGCATCCGCGGCGTGGACGGCATTGAGGGTGAACAACAGGGCAAACGGCAGTACCAATCGATTGAGCATGAGGGGGTCCTTGTGAGGTTGCAGTGGACCCAAGGTACGCAGCCCTTCTGTGGGGAAACAGACAGGAACGGGCAATACATTTGTTCTGGATTGTCACGAGTAATGCGAGTGCTGTAGGAGCAAAGCTTGCTCGCGATGGCGTCAGGCCTGACACGCCGCGTGATCGTTCATCGCGGGCAAGCCTTGCTCCTACAGTGCCTGGCTGCTACCCAGGCTTGTGGTTATCCAGTACGCGATTGACCGCTAACTCACCCAACATGATCACCCGTTGCAGCACCAGCATCGTTTGCCGTCGCGGGCCGTCCGTTACGTCGGTGAGATCGTTGACCATGGCGCTGGCGGATGCCAACGATTCGCAGGCCTCGACGAGCAACGTTTCGTCATCCACCGCTGCGTCGATGGTGAAAATGGTGCTGGGCTTGCGGGGCGGTATCTGCGTTTTCGACGCCCCGGGGTCGAGGTAGAAGCTGAGTGCGCGATCGGCCGCCTCTTTCATTTTCTTGGGGTCAAGATCGAGAAAGGCGTCGTAGGGTAACGGACTGGTATTCGGGGGGTTGGGTGTGACTTTGAACATAGATGAAGCTCCCATTTTCAATATTGAGTTTGAAGAGCCATCACCTTCGCTACCAAACGAGGGTGGCGGCCATACGTGGGTTGGTAGACCGGTCGAAAACGGGAAACCCGGCGCTCACAAAGGAGCCCCACGCATGCCCACCATATAAAGCCGAGTCCCAAAAAAAGAGACTGCATAGGTGTCGCCATGCGACCGTTTTTCGAAGCGGGCTACCAAACCCGATCACTGTTTTTCAGTGACCGGGAAACGATATAGCCCGCCCCACAGCCGCACAAGCCGGCGGATTCTGGCGTACGCGTAGGTAACGACGCAAGGTGTTGTAGCCGCTTATGACGTAACACCGAGTGTCTTTAAACGCATGTCGTTAAACGTGTTTATGCGGTGTGCCGGCTGACGCAATCGTCGGAACGCCGCCCGGAGCAAGCTCGCTCCCACAGGGTTCCGTGTCGGCTACAAATCTCGCGAACAACATCGAACAAAATGTGGGAGCGAGCTTGCTCCGGGCGGCGTTCCGACGATGACGGCGGCTCATCCAGCATCCATCTAACTGGCCCATCAAAATCGCTTGATCGTGAGCTACAGCATTCCTTTGCTTTAGCTTCGCGGTCTAAAGGGGTTGCGCGGCGAGGGTTGAGCTTTTTCAGGCGCAGGCATTGAACTGATAACGCTTCGGCAGGGAACTCCTGACGGCCGCCACGCATCCTACAGATGAGGTACTTCCTTTTTTGCTTCACGCTTTCAGAGGACACCGTCATGCGCCGTCTGATTATCATCTCTTCACTAGTGCTTTGTTTGCCCGTTGGTTCAGCCATGGCCGATGTAGATGCAAAAGATGTCGCCACCTCGGCTGGGGTTTCCGCATCGTTGTACTCGACCTTCAAGGACCACAAACTCATGATTCCTGCCCGGGATGACGCCTCCAGCTTCGTTGCCAGTGGCGGCGCGATTCGTGGTGTTTATCTGGAGTCCTACTTGAAGCAGATTCGTCAGGAAAATCCCGGCCTCAACGCCAGCGACGAAGATCTGGCCAGGGCGATCCTCGTCCAGGAAGGCGTTGCTGCGGGCAAATAAAGGCTGAAAAAGTAGCGGTGGGGCTTGCAGCGCCCGGATAGCGTTTGCAGCCCTACCTTGCTTCAGCACCGGTGGATAATCGCGCCCAACCCGCCACCAGTTGCGCGCTGATGCTCACGCCGCCGCACACCACTATCACCACATCATGGGCTTCGGCAATCGCCGGATGGTCCAGGTATCCAATTGCCAACGAAACGCCGCACGCCGGCTCGACCAACTGACGCAGGTCGTTGGCGTAACGCACCACGCCCATGATCGCCTCGTCATCGCTGAGCACCACGCACTCGTGGGGGAAATCGAGGATGTGCTGCACCGGCCAGGCGGCCACCTGAGCAGCGCCAAGCGAAGTGGCAACGGTGTCGATCCGCGGCAGTCTGACCGGATGCCCGGCTTCGACCGCGGCCGCAAAAGAGGCCGCCCCCTGGGTTTCGCAAGCAATGATCCGGCAATCCATGCGGTCATGACGAATCAACCCGGTGAGGATCCCCGCCAGCAAACCACCGCCCCCGACCGACGTCACCACTGCATCGACCTGAGGACAGTCTTCGAGGATTTCATCGACTATCGTGCTGTGCCCATCCCACAACACCGGATGATCGAAGGCCGGCACGTATTCAGTGTCCACGCCTTGCGAGAGTTCCTTCGCCCGTTGATTCGCATCGTCCCAGAGCTTGCCGTGGACGATCACCTCGGCGCCGGTTTTCCTGATCCGTGCGCGGGTGGTTTCCGGCGTGGTGTGCGGCACCACAATGCAGGCTTTCAACCCCAGGCTGGCAGCAGCCACGGCGGTGGCGAACCCGGCGTTGCCGCCGGAAGGACAGACGACTTTGCGTTTGCCCTGCGCTTTTGCCTGACTGCACAACAGGCCCATGCCACGCAATTTGAACGAGCCGCTGGGTTGCAGGTTTTCCAGCTTGAGCCAGATCCGCCGGGCCGGCGTCGACAGGCCCGGGTGCAGAATCAACGGTGTTCTGATGTGAAGCATGGTGAAGCTCCTTAAGGGTGAACGGTCCTTATCCAAGCTTAGTTCACCCTGCCCGGCGGCTACCGCTTCAGCGATAACGCGGTGCTGCCGTGGAGTTGCCGAACAAGCCTGACAGCGTCTGGCGCTGGACTTCGTAGGCATCCCACTGGTCGTCTTGGTGCAGGCCCGGAATGGTCACGACTTCGCCTTGCGCCAGGCCCGCCAGCGCGGCATCGACCATGTCCTGGGCCGACATCACGATCTCTTGCGGCAGGTTTTCCACCGGGTTGCCGGCCTCGCTCCAGAAGTCGGTGGCGGTCGCGCCGGGCAATACGGCCTGGATCCGAATGCCTTTGTCCGCCAGCTCGCGGTGCATGGATTGGCTCAGGCCGAGGACAAACGCCTTGGTCCCGCCATATACGCCGTTGAGAATTTCGGGCGCGATGGCAACGATCGAGGAGATATTGATCACCGTCCCGGTGCCGCGAGCGACGAAGCCTGGCACCACCGCGTAAGCCAGGCGCATCAACGCGGTCACGTTGAGGGTGATCATGTCTTCCATGTCATCCACGGGACTGCCGAGCAGCGGCATGACAGCGCCAACCCCGGCGTTGTTGACCAAGAGGGTGATACTGGCGTCGGAGCGCAGAATTTCTTCGACCCGCCGCACGTCGGCCTTGTCTTTCAAATCGGCAGCGACCACTTCGACGGCACGACCGGTTTCGTTACTCAGGTGGTTGGCCAGGGCGTTCAGTTTTGCCTGGCTGCGGGCGACCAGAATCAGGTCGTAACCCTGCCGGGCGAGACGGTCGGCGTACACCGCGCCGATGCCCGAAGAAGCGCCAGTGATCAGCGCGGTACCTTTGGATGAGAGAGCCATGTCGATTTCCTTCACAGTGAGGCGATAACTTCGCCGGGTGTGAACCGTTATAAATGGTCTAACGCTCGTCTCAAATGACGTTTAAAGTACGTTTTTCGGACATGACCTTTTGAGGACATCTGGATGACTTCCGTGGCATTTGTAGTGTTTGAAGGGTTCCAGTCCATGGCGCTGGCGGCCATGCCGGTGTTCGAGTACGCCAACTTCAGCGCCGGCGAGGCGCTTTATGACGTCAGCGTACTGTCCGAAGACGGCCGCACATTGCGCGCTTCCGGTGGGCTGAGCGTCGGCACCGAGGCCTTTGGTGAGCGGGTGTTCGACACGGTGATCGTGGTGGGCGGCGATGCCATCCTCGAGCAGGCACCCGAGGGCGTACTGAACTACCTGCGCGCAAACGTTAAAACCGCACGGCGCACGGCGTCGATCTGCTCCGGGGCGTTCGTCCTGGCCCAGGCCGGTTTGCTCGACGGACGGCGCGCCACCACCCACTGGGCTTATGCGCGGGAGCTGCAAGCGCGGTTTCCGTCGATCAAGGTCGAAGAAGACCGCATCTACGTCGTCGACGGTTCGATCTGGACGTCTGCCGGGATGACCGCCGGCATCGACCTGGCGCTGGCCATGGTCGAAAAGGATCACGGCGCTGCTCTGGCCCGTTCCGTGGCGCAGAAACTGGTGATGTACCACCGCCGCGCGGGCGGCCAGTCGCAGCACTCGGCGCTGCTGGAACTGGAAGCGAAATCCGACCGGATTCAAACTGTTCTCGGCTATGCGCGAGAACACCTCACCGAGACGTTGTCGGTGGAGCAACTGGCAGACGTCGCGCGCCTCAGCCCTCGGCAATTCAGCCGGGCCTTCCGGGCGGAAACCGGTCAATCACCGGCCAAAGCCATCGAAAACTTGCGCCTGGAAACGGCACGGCAGATGCTGGAATGCGGGCGCCTGACCCTCGATCAGATCGCCGAAGAATCCGGCTTCAGCGACTGCCGCCGCATGCGCGAAGCCTTCCTTCGGGCGTTCGGGCAGCCGCCGCAGGTGATTCGGCGTAATGCCAGGGCCGACACCTCTACGTAGGAGCTGCCGAAGGCTGCGATCTTTTGATCTTGGTCGTCCTCAATACCGCTCAAGATCAAAAGATCGCAGCCTTCGGCAGCTCCTACAATGAACGGTGTCAGGTCCGTTTGTGGAGGTGCAGATGAAAATCTCGGCCAAACTGGCGTTTTTCGCCGTTGTTTCCACCCTCGCCTACCTTGGGCTCGCGGTGTGGGGACTTGGCGGATTCTCGGCGTTTTTCTCTCATGCACCGCTGGTGGTCATCGTGTTGGCCACTTTGGTGATGGCCATCGCGTCCTTGTTCACTGAAGTCAACCTGAGTTCCGGCGAACGTGAAGACCGGGCGAATCGCTGGGTGCTGCCGGCGTTCGGGGTGATCGGTCTATTGAGCGGGTACCTGCCGGCCTACACCGACCGGATCGACTTCTGGACCTTTGGTGGCGAAGGTGTGCGCTGGCTCGGGGCGTTGTTGTTCATCATCGGCGGCACGCTGCGGCTGTGGCCGGTGTTTGTGCTGGGCAAGCGTTTCAGTGGACTGGTGGCGATTCAGCCGGGGCACACGCTGGTCACCGACGGGATTTATCACACCTTGCGCAACCCCAGTTACCTGGGGCTGATGATCACTGCTGTGGGCTGGGCACTGGCCTTTCGCTCCGGCGTTGGCCTGTTGCTGGCCGCGGTGACGCTGATCCCGCTGATCGCCCGCATTCACTCCGAAGAAGGGCTGTTAAGGGCGCAGTTCGGCAGCGAATACGAGGCTTACTGCGCCCGAAGTTGGCGGTTGATTCCCGGGGTTTATTAGTCAATCCACATTAGATAGTGTGCAGGCGGATTTTGTCGTCGTGATCCAGATGGGCGACGACCGACTCATAGCTGGCGAGCGTGGTATGCGGGGTCTGGAGCGGATGGTCGTGGGTCGCGGTCACCACGATCAGGCCCGCACCCGCCGCCTCGGCGGCGAGAATGCCCACGGTGGCGTCTTCGAAAATCAGGCAATCGGCCGGTTCAACGCCCAAGCGCTTGGCCGCCAGTCGATAGCCCGCGGGATCGGGTTTGCCGGCACTGACGTCTTCGGCAGTGACCATTACCAAAGGCTGCGGAATGCCCGCCGCGGCCATCCGCCGCAGCGCCAATGCCTTCGGCGCCGAGGTGACGATGGCCCACTGGTTGGCGGGCAGCGACTTCAGGAAATTCGCCGCGCCTGGCACTTCGATGATCCCCTCGACATCCTCGATTTCCGCCTCGGTGATGAACGCCGCTTCAGCCTCGGCATCCACCCCGGGCAACGCCAGGCGATTGATGGTGTCGATGGCGCGAACGCCATGGATGGTGGGCAGGAATGAGACGACATCAACGCCGTGGCGCAAGGCCCAGGCCGCCCAGATCCGCTCGGCAGCGGCGATGGAATTGAGGACGGTGCCGTCCATATCGAACAGAAAAGCGCGGTACGGGGTGTTGAAGACAGATTCTTGAGCAGACAAGGGGGAGCTACCTCTCGCAAGTGCCAGGCGGGTTCGCCGAACAATGTAGCATTTGCGAGGAGCTGCCGAGCGCGGCCCGAGCCTTCGGCAACTCCTGAAGAGGATTTCCTGCTAAGCGGGACGCGGTGCTTCAACAGGCGGGGTGCCGTCGTGAAACATCGTCTTCAGTTGAGCACGCAGTTCCGGTGAGTCGGTGTGCTTGTGAACACTGACCGCATGCTGTGCGGCGGCTTCGAGCAGTTCGTTTTCAGAGTCTGCGGACAGTGCGACCGAGCATTTGGCCTCGCTTGGAAACTCGCGGCAGTCGATGTATTTACGCGCCATGATCTTCTCCTCCCTACGACGAAGGCAGGCCGTGGCCTGCGTGAACGATCACTCGACGCGTCACCCCATCCATCAAACACGATTGCAGGTCGCACCGAGTGTGCCGACTCTTGAAGTATAGGCCCGCCACAAGGCGCATCGTGAAAGGTTGTAGTGGTCTGATGTGCCGCAGGTTCTAAAGGGTACGTTTCGACTTCAAGGCACCTTCCACACAGTCCAGCAACTGCCCAAGCGCCCACGGTTTCTTGATGAACGACACCGAATGCCTGACCCCGGCGCTTTCCGGCGTTTCGAAACCGGACATGATCATGATCGGTTTGTCCGGCCAGCGGTCGCCAAACAGATTGGCCAGGTCCGCGCCATTGAGTTTGCCCGGCATGGTGATGTCCGTGAGCAATAGACGGACGCCCTCGGAGTGTTGTTCCAGATACGCTGATGCGGCGTCTGCGCTGACATGCGGTTCGACCACAAAACCTTCGTCCTGAAGAATTTCACAGAGAAACTCCAGGATCAGCGGGTCGTCCTCAACCACAAGAATCAACCCGTCAGGGAGATGATCGCCCTCCGTCGATATTGGTCTCATGACTGTGCCACTCCCTGATTGCCTAAATGATTTCGCGTGCTTAAATCCGCTGCTTATCAGGTATGAGCAGCGGACTTCGCGGAAATTCATTTTTGATGCAATCGGGCGATGAATCAGGCGCCATACAGCGCTGTATGGGCGCCTGAAAACCAGGGTCTGGCCTCGAAAGAAGGGTGTTCGGATCAGTACGACGGAGCGTCTTTTTTCATGGTGTCCTTGGACATCGCATCCTTCTTCATTCCATTCTTGTTCATGGCATCCTTGGACATGGTGTCTTTCTTCATCGCGTCCTTGCTCATGGAATCCTTGGACATGGCGTCCTTTTTCATCGCGTCCTTGCTCATGGAATCCTTGGACATGGCGTCCTTTTTCATCGTGTCTTTGTGCATGGCGTCTTTGGACATTGAATCCTTGCTCATGCTGTCGTTGCTCATGCCGTTATTGGTTGTAGCATCGGCGGCAAACACGCTCGCGGCGCCAAACGCCAGGCACATGGACAGTACGGTGGTCGCTAACTTTTTCATGATAAAACTCCTTGAAGCACAGGTTGCGAAGCGCAGCGCGAGCTGCGCAGTGATGTGGCCAGGCGCCGTCAGCTGCCACCGAACCAGTTGTAGCCCTGGTCTTCCCAGTAGCCACCCGGATAGGTGTTGGTGACGAAAATCGCCTGAATGTGTTTGGGATTCTTGTAGCCCAGCTTGGTGGGCATGCGCAGCTTCATCGGGAAGCCGTATTCGCGAGGCAACACCGTGCCGTCATAGGTCAGCGTCAACAAGGTTTGCGAATGCAGTGCGGTGGCCATGTCGATGCTGGTGTAGTAGTCGTCCGCGCATTTGAAGCCGACATATTTGGCATCCGAGTCGGCACCGACCCGCTTCAGGAAGTCGCTGAATCGCACGCCGCCCCAGCGGCCGATCGCGCTCCAGCCTTCGACGCAAATGTGCCGGGTGATCTGTTCGGTCTGCGCCATGGCGCGCAGTTCTTCCAGGCGCCAGCTGCGCTTGTCGGCGACCATCCCGGTCACCTCCAGTCGATAACTCTCTTCCTCCACCGTCGGCGCCTCATCGATGCCGTAGAAGGCATTGAAAGGAAACGGCCGGGTGATCATCGACTCGGGATAAGTCGGTGCCAGGGCATTGGGGTTGAACAACCAGCCCTGCACCCGATCGTTGAAGCGAGACATCGAGGACAACGCGGTCTCGACGCTTTTGTTATCGGTGATGTTGCAGCCGGACAACATGGCCACGCCGCCGAGGGTCAGACTGCGCATCAGGAACGAGCGACGTGAGCGGTCTTCGATCTGTGGTGCTAGGATCTTTCTGGCGTCTGTCAGGATGGATGACTCGTCCAGCCCTGAGCCTTGAATGCGCTTTTTCATACGACCTCCTTGCGACCGACAATCATGGCCCACAACGTCTTGGGAACCAGCGCGACCATCACCAGATGAACCGCGACAAAGGCCACCAACAGCGACATCGCGATGAAGTGCACATGCCGCGCGCCTTCGTAACCGCCCAGCAATTCACGCAACAGAGGAAACTGGACGGACTTCCACAGCACCAGCCCGGAAATCACCAGCAGCGTGATGTCGACCATCACGAACAGGTACGCCACCCGTTGCACCTGGTTGTAATGACTCAGATCGGCATGCCCCAATCGGCCCCGCAATGCCGCCCACAGGTCATGCAAAACCCCATTGGGCGACACCGGGAAAAAGCGTCGTTTCAGACGACCACTGACGAGGTTGATGATCAGGTAGACAAGACCGTTGACGGCCAGAAACCACATCGCCGCGAAATGCCATTGCAATGCGCCACCGAGCCAGCCACCCAAGGTGATCGTTTTGGGAAAACTGAAGTCGTAAAGCGGTGAAGCGTTATAGATTCGCCAACCGCTGGTGACCATGACCAACACCGCCAAGGCGTTCAGCCAATGGGTCAGCCGTAGCCAGCGGGGATGAGTGCTGACTGTGGGTGAAGCAGCTAACTGCGACATGTTCGGCTCCCGGCGGTTGATCGTTGGAGCCGAGTATGTGGGCCTACAGATCGCCAAATCCTCACGTAAAGTTAAATTAAACGTGATAACTCTCGACGCCTGACGGCGGTGCTCCCGCCGCAATTGTGGTTAAAATGCCGCCCCACCAAATTGCTGGCCCTGCCCGATGAACGCTGACGCTCTCTCCACCCTCCACGACCATTTACTGACGGCCCTGGCAACTGCCGCCGCAGAAACCCGCCGGCTGTTCCACGGCCGTGGCCGGTGCTGGCCGGGGCTGGAGCAATTGACTGTCGACTGGTTGCAAGGCGTGGTGCTGGTGTCGCTGTTCAAGGAACCCGAAGCGTCGCAGCTGGAAGCGTTGAAACAGAAGCTGATGGACGTCACGCAATCGCCTGCGTGGACGCAATCCGGCGCGCACACGCTCTTGCTGCAACATCGCTACCTGCTGCAAAGCACCACCGAGTGGCTGTTGGGGGACGCGATCGACGAGATGACGATCACCGAGGGCGGCCTGCATTACCGGGTGGACCTGGGCCGCAAGCAGAACACTGGCCTGTTCCTCGACATGCGTTATGGCCGCGACTGGGTACGGGCCAATGCCCAGGGCAAGCGTGTGCTGAATCTGTTCGCTTACACCTGCGGATTCTCGGTAGCCGCCATCGAAGGGGGTGCGACGCACGTGGTCAATCTGGACATGTCCAGCCCGGCCCTGAGCCGTGGCCGCGACAATCATCGGCTCAACGGCCACGACCTGAGCAAGGTGACGTTCCTCGGTCACGACCTGTTCAAATCCTGGGGCAAGGTGATCGGCAAGGGCCCTTACGACCTGGTGATCATCGACCCACCGTCCTTTCAGAAAGGCAGTTTTTTGCTGACCAAGGACTACCAGCGCGTGCTGCGCCGACTGCCGGAATTGCTCAGCCCTCAGGGTACGGTGCTGGCGTGCATGAACGATCCGGCGTTCGGTGCGGACTTCCTCATCGACGGCGTCACCCGCGAAGCACCGAGCCTGCGGTTCGAGCAACGGCTGGACAATCCGCCGGAGTTTCCAGACGCCGATGTTGAATGTGGGTTGAAGGCGTTGGTGTTCAGGCTGGAGGATTGAGCACCAGCGCAAACAACTCGCCATGCCCATTCACCTTGAGCTTGTGATAGAGATTGCGCCGGTGCACCTTCACCGTTTCCGGGGAGATCCCTAGTTGCTGAGCAATCGCCTTGCTTGAGAAGCCTTGAAGAATCAACCGCGCCGTTTCGATTTCCCGCACTGACAGGCGCGCATCGAAACGATCCAGCAGGGTCGCCAGATCCCCGGCCACCGCCTCGGTTGCCGGTCCTTCCGGCGGCATCAATTGCAGGTGACGGCGCATCGCCGCCAGCACCCAATCGCGCACGCAAAGCAGGCGGCCCTGTTCCTCAAGCGTGAATCGCGTCGAGCGTCCCAACGACAAACCGAGTACGGCGCCCTCGACGTTGACCATGAACTGCAACTCGTCACCGCCCACCACGGTGCGGAAGTAGCTCAGGTAGTACTCGCTCTGCTGGAACTGGTCGGGTGCCACCGATTCGAGGCTGTGCAAGCCGTCGGCAATGCCGGCACAGGCGGCCTGATAAAACGGATCGAGCAGGTACATGCCGGCGCTGTAATCCGCCAGTTCTTCTTGCTCGGTAGCACCGCCCTTTGAGTCGAAGTCGATCAACAGGCGCGGCACCCGCCCGGCCCGCATCACCGCGACCAACGCGTTGTCCATCGGCACCAGCAGCCGCAGCGTGTCCACCAGCGCACGCCAGAACCCGTCCTGCCCCAAGGCACCAAATACCCGCGCCAGCCCTTGGTGCACCGGTAACTCTTTCAACAACGCGTCCACGCCCTACCCCTTTCGAGTAACCCATGATGGGAATGGGTGAGTCCACTCCCGGCCGATACGCTGCAAGCACCTGATCATCACCGGCCTGCAGCAGGCCAGGAGTGCCGCATCATGAGTCGTCACCGCTCGTATATCAATCTTGGACTGGGCACCTGTTTGTCGGTCTCACTGTCGGCGGTTGCCGCCGAGGGCCCGACGGTTCACGTCTACAACTGGTATGACTACATTGGCCCTACGACCCTGCAGGATTTCAAGCGTGACACCGGGATTGCGCCGGTCTACGACACCTTCGACAGCGCCGAAGTACTGGAAGGCAAATTGCTCACCAGCCGCAGCGGATACGACGTGGTGGTGGCCAGCAACTTCAGCTTGCCGACCCTGATCAAGGCCGGCGCCCTTGCGCCTCTGCCCCACGCTCAGATGCCTGATTTCAAAAACATGGATGCCGATCTGTTGGCGAAACTGGCCAACAACGACCCGGGCAACCAGTACGCCGTGCCGTATCTGTGGGGCACCAACGGCATCGGCTACAACATCGACAAGGTCCGCGCCGCGCTGGGCGACAAGGCGCCGGTGGATTCCTGGGATCTGGTGTTCAACGAAGCGAACCTGGCCAAACTCGGTCAGTGTGGCGTGGCCATGCTCGACTCGCCGGCAGAGATGCTGCCGGTTGCCCTGCACTACCTCGGCCTGCCACCCAACAGCACCAACCCCGAGGACTACAAAAAGGCCGAAGCACTGCTGCTCAAGCTGCGCCCGCACATCGCCTACTTCAACTCGTCCAAATTCATCAGCGACCTGGCCAACGGCAACATTTGCGTAGCGGTGGGCTGGTCCGGCGCGATGCTGGAAGCCAAGACCAATGCCGAGCAGGCGAACAACGGCGTGAAGATCGCCTACAGCTTGCCGAAAGAAGGTGCGCCTGTGTGGTTCGACACCCTGGTGTTGCTCAAGGACGCGCCACATCCGGAACAGGGTTTGGCCTTCATCGATTACCTGATGCGCCCCGACGTCATCGCGCCGGTCAGCGATCACCTCTCCTACCCCAACGGCAACCGCAGCGCGACGCCACTGGTGGCCGAAGCGACCCGCAACAATCCTGCCGTGTATCCGTCGGCCGAAGCCATGGCCACGTTATTCACCCTTCAGCCTCTGCCGCCCGCCACCGAGCGCGTACGGACGCGGATCTGGAGCAAAGTCAAAAACGGTCAGTGATCCCTATGGAATCTGTAGCAGCTGTCGAGCTTGCGAGGCTGCGTTCGACTGCGAAGCAGTCGTGAATCCGGTTAACGCGATTCCCCTGAAGTACCGAGTACTCAGTTTTTGCGACTGCTTCGTCCGAACGCGGCCCGAACCGAACGCAGCCTCGCAAGCTCGACAGCTGCTACAGGGATTGCGTTAGCCAATAACTTTTTTGAATAAATTGAAGATGAGAGAAACGATGAAACCACGTGCCCGCGACCTGAACATCCAGTTCGGCCAACTGCAACCCGGCCCCCTCAACGCCATCACCGATGTGCCCGGCGTACGGGTCGGCCACTGCAATGTGCGAGGACGCACCGCGAACGGCCGCGACATCCTGACCGGCGTCACCGTGATCGAGCCGCGTGCCGGTTCCACCAGCCTGCAACCGTGCTTTGCCGGCGTCCATGTCCTGAACGGCAACGGTGATGCCACGGGGCTTGAGTGGATTCGCGAAGCAGGCCTTTTGACCAGCCCGATCGCCTTCACCAACACCCACAGCCTGGGTGTGGTGCGCGATGCGCTGGTGACGCTGGATCGCCAGAACCAGCCCGATGACGGGCGACTCTACTGGAACATGCCAGTGGTGCTGGAAACCTTCGACGGTCTGCTCAACGACATCAACGGTTTCCACGTGAAGCCTGAACATGTGGCCGAAGCGCTGCGCACGGCGGTGGGTGGCCCGGTCATCGAAGGCGCCGTCGGTGGCGGCAGCGGCATGATCTGCCACGAATTCAAGGGTGGGATCGGCACCGCTTCGCGACGCCTGAACAGTACTCAGGGCGGCTGGACCGTCGGCGCCATCGTCCAGGCCAACCATGGCATCCGCAACGAATTGCGCGTCGACGGTTACCCGGTCGGGCGCTACATGGAAAAGGCCGACTCGCCGTTCCTCAAGGCGTCCTTGCCGCATCCGGGCATGGGCTCGATCGTCGTCTGCCTGGCCACCGATGCGCCGTTGCTGCCACACCAGTGCACGCGCCTCGCGCAGCGCGCCAGCCTCGGCCTTGCCCGCACCGGCGGCGGCAATGAAGACCACAGCGGAGACATCTTCATCGCCTTCGCCACCGGCAACCAGCACGTTCCGCCCGCCGCTTACGAGAGCAAACGTGCGCCGACCACCGACAACCTGAGCATGGTCAACAACGACCACATCAGCGAGTTGTTCCTGGCCGCCACCGAGGCGGTGGAGGAAGCGATCATCAATGCCTTGCTGGCCTCCGACACCGCCGAAGGCAATGGCCATGTGGTGCCGGGACTGGATGCCGGGACGCTGCTCAACGCCTTGCGTCGGGCGGGTTGGCCGGGTGATTCGACTAGCGGTACTTGAGTGTGAAACCCCATCTTTCTACGATGATTCTACGCAGCCACTTGTTTGCTCAAGTCGTTGCGTAAGTGGTGAGTGAACTGAACCCCCAACAAGCTCACCACTTGTTTCATGCGCATCTTGAGCCTCGAGGGCTCTACTTCCTCCCCATCAAAGAGCTTTGAGGCTCTTTTTTATCTGCACGAATTCCAGACAAGAAAAAGCCCTTGGCGCGTTGTCCGCACCAAGGGCTTTTTTTACGTTGAGTCGAAGCGACTAGACCAACCGCAGTCGAGGCGAAAGAGCTGGCACCGCCCCGTCACCCAGTCGTTCGCGCACAAACTCATTCGCCTTGCGCGTCATCTGGTCCAGATGTCGGTCACGTTGTTTTTCCGCATCGAGCATCGCTCGCTTGCCGTGTTTTTGCAGCAGGTATGTATGAATCTGCCGCACCTCCAGCGAGCTGTAGATCGACGCCACGTCCAGCACGGCCATCAAGCCATCGGTGCTGTGGTTGCGGGTGTTCATCAGTACTTGAGTCGCGCGCACACCCACTACCTGAAACCCCATAGCCTCAAAATACGGCACCTTGGCCACCGCGCACGTCAGCTCGGCATGCGGGTAGCGGCCGACCATTTCCTGCAGCATCCGCCGGGCAATACCTTGGCGTCGATGGCTGGCACTCACCGCCATATACGCAACACCGCAGGCATCGGGATCGTCCTTGACCGGCAGGTACAGCAAGAAGCCGACGACCTTCTCCGGGTCGTCTTCGTCGGTCGCGACGAGCAACTCCACCGCAATCCCTTTCGCCCCGTTCAATGCTTCCAGATACAGGTGAACCTCGTAGCCGATCGCGTACTGGTACACGTTGTACAACAGGTTGCTCGGCGCGATAGCGACCATGCTGATGTCGGTCAGGTAATCGACCACCATTTGCAGGATCTGGCTATTGATGTGCTCCGGGCACGGGGTTTTGAAATGGGTGATCTGGGGCATTCGTGGCTCTGATTCTGGGGCGGACGTGAAGAGTGTGTTCGCGGGCGTGCCTATCATAACGTGCCGAGGCAGCGAGCGCCGCAGCACGATCGTTCCCACGCTCTGCGTGGGAACGATCAACCTGGCCTTGATGATCGTTCCCCGACAGTGAGGAATATCCCCCATCTGCAAGCGCTGCTTTTAACTGTCGACGGCATAGATTCAATTCAACTTACTGATTATTAATAGTTTTCTCCTCATATCCGGGTATGGCTCGGCTTTTGCATCGGCCTTTGCAACGCAGCTGCCATTTGGGCATGGTGCGAGGGGAAAACCATGAAAATCGCAGCACCGGAGCACAACTCACTCGTCTTCTTTCGCGGGCCGGGAGCCTTCTCCGTGATGCTAATCACCTTCAGCCTGACCACGGCCAGTGCTGCACCGCTCGATGATTTCGGGCCTCCGCCACCGGCGGACCCCTCGGCCTTCGCCAATCAGCCCGCCGATCCCAAGGCGGCGCTGGAGGCACTGAAAACCTTGCCGGCGGCCAATCAAGGCGCACTGGCCCTGCCCAATGGTGCATTCGGCGACAGAAACACACCGCGGGCCGACAACGTGCTGCCGCCGAACTTGCAGACGTCGTTCAACTTCCCCACTAATGGGAAACCCAGCCCCTTGTTTGGGGCCCAACCGTTCACCCAGCAACTGCTGCTGTTCGAAGAGTTCGGTTCGGAAAAACTCGACCCGACCACCCCGCCACCGCTCCTGACATTCCCGGTGCCCACCACCGGCCCGGCGCCCCAGCAGGATCCGAACAACGTCGCCCGCAGCGGTCCGTCGAGTGCCGCGATCGAAGCGTTCATGCGCCAACCGGGGTTGTTTCCGTTCCCGTCGCAGTTTTCCAATGTGCTGGACCGCAACCCGTGGAAGGCGCAGATCGAAGCCTTCCTCAATCGCCACCCGGTGGGCTCGCCCGCCGAAGGTCGGCCGCCGGGAAAAGGCTGGTCGCATCAGCGCTGGAACGAGTTTTATCCTCAGGTCCAGTTCAAGACCGTGCAAATGGGCGTACGGACCAACCAGGGCCTGCGCGACAGAAAGCAACTGCACAACTACGCCAACGGTGAGTTCGCGCCTGGCGGGCTCTATTACCAAACCTCGGACGTCCCGGCAACAGCGGGTACCACACGGGGCATCGACGCGCGTTTTCATTTCAGAATGCCGGTGCAGAATCACAACTCGCTATGGACCTTCGACGGCACTGTGCCGCCCAAATTGCTGATGGTCCGCAACGGCCAACCGTTGCTGATGCGTCACTACAACGCCCTGCCGATCGACCCTGCGGCCAACGCCGGTTTCGGTCTGCACACCATCACCACCCACGAACACAACGGTCACTCCCCCGCCGAAAGCGACGGCTATGCCAATGCGTTCTTCTTTCCGGGGCAGTACTACGATTATCGCTGGCCGCTGCAACTGGCCGGTTACGACACCATCAACACCACCGCGCAGGATCCGCGCGCAGCGTTCCCCTGCTCGCCGGGCGAAACGCTGTACGTCAACGATGCCAACCCGGGCCTGAAGACGTGTGCAAATGGCAGCATCAAGATCCGTGGCGACTGGCGCGAAACCATGAGTACCCACTGGTTCCACGACCACATGCTCGATTTCACCGCGCAGAACGTCTACAAGGGCAACGCGACAATGATGAACTACTACAGCGCCCTGGACCGCGGTAATGAGTCGGTGAATGACGGCGTCAACCTGCGACTTCCCAGTGGCTCGGCGTTGCCGTGGGGCAACCGCGACTATGACGTCAACCTGGTGGTCGCCGACAAGGCGTGGGATCAGGCCGGTCAGTTGTGGTTCAACCCGTTCAACACCGACGGCTTTCTCGGGGATCAGATGCTGGTCAACTGGCAGTACCAACCCCGTTTGAAAGTCCGGGCGCGCAGCTATCGGTTCCGCATCTTGAACGGCTCGGTGTCACGTTTCTTCAAGTTTGCCGTGGTGCGTGAAATCAGCGGCAATGGCGGTGAATTCCCAGGACCTGCAGGATCCGGGGTGTCCTACAACCGAGTGCCGCTCCACCTGATTGCCAACGACGGCAACCTCTTGGAGCACGCCGTGCCCTTCGACGGCAGCATGGACCTGGATGGCGATGGCGACCGGCAAGACCACAATGCAATCCTGCCGACGCTAGGCGTTTCCGAGCGCTTCGACATCATCATCAACTTTGCGAAAAACGGCATCAGAACCGGCGACAAAATCTACTTCGTCAACCTGATGGAACACCGCACGGGCAAGGGTCCGGAGAAGGACGAACTGGCGCTGGCGGACGTGTTGTCCGAAAAATACAAAGCCGTGATCAAGCAAACCAGCAAAGGTCCGCAATGGGACAAAGGCGACCCCGTGGTGGGCAAGTTTCTGCAACTGCTTGTGCAGCCCTACGCCGGCCAGGATCAGAGCCTGGACCCGGTGGCCTATGAGCCAGCCAAACCGGGCAAACCCGCTGGCAAAAAAATGATCCCGCTGCCCATCGACCGCGACAACCCGAGCGACCAGGCCAAACTCAAAGTGGCGCGGCATCGCGAGTTCATTTTCGGCCGTTCCGACGGCACCGATGAAGCACCGTGGACGATCAAGACTGACGGCGGTATTGGCTACAACATGGACCCTCGCCGGATCAGTGCCGCGCCGCAATTGGCCACCGGTCCGACCAATGCCGGGTTCTCCGGAGACGGCACACTCGAAGTGTGGAAGCTCAAGAATGGCGGCAACGGCTGGAGCCACCCGGTGCACGTGCATTTCGAAGAAGGGGTCATCCTCAGCCGCGACGGCAAGGCGCCGCCGGAATGGGAGAAATGGGCGCGCAAGGACGTCCTTCGCATCGGCGAAGGCATCGACAGTTCAGTGGATGTCGACGTGGCGCTCCGCTTCCGCGAGTTCGCCGGTACCTACATGGAGCACTGCCACAACACCCAGCATGAGGACACCTCGATGTTGCTACGCTGGGATGTCGAGCATCCGGGTCAGTTCCAGTTGATGCCAACGCCCCTGCCTGGCTGGGACGGTGTCACCTACGTGAACTCCGTGGCGCTGCCGACTTTCCGCACCGGCAATGACGAAAGCAAAAACAAGAACCCCGTGGCCAACCCTGACAGCGCCACCAGCAACAAAGGCCTGCCGCTGACCATCAACGTGCTGGCCAACGACACCGACCCCGACGGCAACCTGCCGCTCAAGGTGGTGGGTCTGAGCCAACCGGACGCCGGCAAGGGCACGGTCAGCACCGACGGGATTCGTGTGATCTACACGCCACCGGCCATCGTCGCTGCGCCGTTCACGGCAACCTTCACCTACGGAGCCAGCGATAAGCTGGGCGCGGTCTCGGAAAAACCAGCGACCGTGTCCGTGGCCGTCAGCACGGCGGCGGTGCCGATAGCGGCGCACTAAAGGGAGATCGGTCGGCTGTGCAGTTCCTCTTGGGGGAGGAACTGCACGACGGGCGCTTACTTCCCAAGCCCCAAACCCAGCCGCCCAATGTCATTCAACTCATCGACCCCAAACGTTCCGTTCCAATGCTGTTCATAGTCCTCCCGCGGAAAATCACTCGGCGAGACGCCGGCGCAAAAGGCGTTGAAAACATCCTGCGCGTAACGCCGGTTTTTAGGGCACATCGGTGCAGCGGGTACGTACATCACATTCCCCCAGCCTTGCTGGTTTTGCACCGGTGCGACGCTGTGAATCACGTCGCAATGCCACCAGACGGAATCACCGGCCTCAACGTCCGGAATCGGACTCATGCCATCGATCAGCAAGGGATGCCACTGTTTCGAGACCGGCAGCACTTTGCCGGGCATAACGCCGCACAGTTCATCTTCCGGCACATCGTCAAGCAACGGTCGCAGCAGCAAGTAAGCCATGGCGTGGGGAATGGGCAACGTATGCAGCACGCCTTGATCAGCCTTCATATCGGAGAGCGCCGTCCAGCCCTGAAAGGTCCGGAACGCCGAACACTTCACCGTGTCCTGGTAGGCGTACTCGTCGACTTCAGTGCGATAGGCCGCATCCCAAGGGTCGTAGGACTTGAAGTCGTTGCTGTAGATCTTGTCGAAGACTTTCAAGTAAGCCGGGTGCAACCAGCGCTCCAGCGCCCCCGAATCCGTATGGGCGCCGAGCCCTTTTGAGGTGGTGCCCGGTGGGCGCCGGCGGACTCGATCGGGATACAGCGCATTCACGTCCGGATCGAACCATTGCCGGCCCTCGGAATGGGTTTTCCAGAGCCTGTTGAGGAAGGATTGCGCCGTCGCCATGCGTCCGTGCTGGCGCAGCTGCATTTGCGAGCGGGACCAATAGATGGGAAAGATCTCGGGGCGCGACGCGTCAAGGTTGCCAAAGAACTGATCGACCGGGCCCCGATAGATCGCGTCGAAAACATTGTCATCCAGGTAATTCAGCAAGCCCTTGTCCCAGGCGGCGACTTGCTCTGTGGGGAAGTGCCCTTTGATGACCAGGCAGCCACGACGCTTGATCATCGCTAACTCGTCGCCCGTGACCGCGCCGTCGGCAATGGCCCGGTACTCCAGGATTGGCCAGGCACTGCCGGCCTGGGTTTGTTGTGCCTTGATCGAAGCGATTTCGGCTTCGATAAACGCACTGACCTCGGCGAAAAGCGCGTCCACGTCGCCTATTTGCGCACGCAAGGCGCGCTTCATCCGCACGATGTTGTCTGGGTAGTGTTCTGGAAGCACTGCACTTTCGAAGGCGTGATACTTGCTCATGGTGGCGACCTGGTGATTGTTGGTTAAAAACCAGAGGCACTACACCACTCTCGCCTTTCTCGACTCAGTGGGTTTTGCGGCGTTCACCAATACGATTGTGGCGTCACGGGTGGGAGCAACTAGCGGAAATGATGCCCATGAAGTTTGCGAAACGCGCTCGGCGTCAGGCTTTTTTGAGCCTTGAACTGGCGGTTGAACAGCGCCAGCGATGAATAACCCACCGTCTCGCAGATCAGCGAAATGTGGGTATTGCCTTGCAGCAACAACGAACAGGCCCGGCCGATTCGCAGCCGGGTTATGTAGTCCAGCGCGGTGCAGTGGGTATGGCGTCGAAACATGCGATGAAACGCCGAGACGCTGATGCAGGCGAGGTCGGCCAATTCGGGGATGGTCATTGGCTCGGCGTAGTGAGCGTGGATGTGATTGAGCACCCGTTGCAGACGCTCATCCTCACTCGCCGCGCTCACCGGTTCGGTCATCTCACCGGGGATGATTTTCTGGGCGGCGGTGTCCCGGGACAACCGGGTCAATACCTGTAGCAGGGAGACCAGACGCTCAGGCCCTTGCTGCTCGACCATCGCTTCAATCAACGGCCGCAATGCCTTTGAGACCTCATCACTGAAATGCACGGCGCACTGGGCGCTCGTCAATAGCGCTTGCAGCGAAACCATCTCCGGAAACAGCGCCACCAGCGAATCGGCCCACGCCTGGGAGAACCAGATGACCAGCGCGACATGTGGCTTGGCCGGATCGATCAACTCACCCGAACACCAACTGTGCGGCACGTTCGGTCCCAACAGCACGAGGTCGCCATCGTCGTACAGCCGCACGTCGCTGCTCACATAGCGATGACCGCGACTATTGAGCGTCAGGGTCAATTCGTATTCCGGGTGATGGTGCCACTCGAACGGAATGTCGTCGGGTAACCGACGGTTCAGCATTGACCAGGACGCATCGACGGACGTGGGGACTTTCTCGAAACTTGGCTTCATAGGCTGGGTTGGCATTTGCATGCCCTGGACTTCCCGATCATGGCGGATGGGCTCCGGTTCAGCGGCGATGACCACTTTGGGGGGCCGCACGCATGTTACTGCTCCGGTGCAACCATGCGAAACCGGATATTGATCTTGTCGGAGACGACACCGTCAGCCCATTCACCTTCACCGATTTTGAAGTCGCTGCGCTTAAGCGTCAGCTGGCCATCGAAGATCCCGATGGCGTTGTCGGTTTTCAGGAGGACCGGTACCTCCACTACATGCGTGATCCCCCTGAGCGTGAGTTTGCCGGTGATCGAGTAACGGTTATTGCCCAGTACCTTTACGCCGGTCGATTCAAACGTCGCCACTGGATACGTTGCCGTGTTGAACCAGGCTGGTTTTTGCAGTTCGCTGTTGGCGTCGCTGCTTCCGGCATCGATGCTGTCGAGCTGGATGGTGAGCGCGGCCCGGCCTGCCGACGGGTTCGCCGTGTCGAAATCAAGCGTGGCCTCGAACTTGCGGAACGTACCGTATACCCGCGAGGAGAACTGTTTATACGTGAAGGAAATCGTGCTGGCGGTTTCATTCACCTGCGTGTATTCCACCGCCTGGACGCAAGGCAACGCGCCGAATGCAAGGGCGGCCACCAACACGGCGCAGGTCGGGAATCGATGCTTCATGGGATTCTCCGGTTGGGATCCCGTCATGAGCTCAGGCGCCGTACATGTATGCCAGCGATAGGTGGACTAAAGCAAACAAACGCCGTTAATTCCACCTGCCGCTCAGACTTCCGACCACCTGTCGGCCCACGCAAATGTCCGCCCCGATAGGGCCGCTGTCCGGGTGTTTAATGACGGTCCCAACACACCGCATCGGGAGACCGGCCATGAAATTCGTCATCATCGGAGGAAGCGGGCTGATCGGCAGCAAAGTCTGCAAGAACCTCCAGGACCTGGGGCATGAAGTCATATCAGCGTCACCGAGTTCCGGCATCAACGTCATCAGCGGCGAGGGCCTCGCGGACGCGCTCAAGGGCGCCGACGTGGTGGTCGACGTGGCCAACTCCCCCTCCTTCGAGGATCACGCGGCGTTGCATTTCTTTGAGACCGCCGGGCATAACCTGTTCGCTGCCGAGAAGGTAGCCGGCACCAAACACCATGTTGCCCTGTCAGTCGTCGGCACCGAACGAATGCTCGAGAGTGGTTATTTCCGGGCCAAGATGGCCCAGGAAAAACTCATCAAGGCCTCGGGGGTTCCCTACACCATCCTGCGCGCCACGCAGTTCTTCGAGTTCATTGGTGCCATTGCTTACTCGGGTCGCGAAGACGGCAACACCATCCATTTAACGTCCGCCGCGTTGCAACCGGTGGCCTCGGTGGATGTCGCGGCCGCACTGACGGCTATCGCTCAAAAAGCGCCGATCAATCAGACCGTGGAAGTGGCCGGGCCGGATCGCCGACCTATTGTCGAGTTCGTGAGTGAGTACCTGAAACATACCAAGGACCCGCGCGAAGCCGTTTCGGATGACACGGTTCCTTACTTCGGCGCCCCGATCAATGACAAGTCCCTCACGCCAGGCGACAACCCCATTGTTGGAGCGACCCGGTTTGAAGATTGGCTAGAGATCGCGCATCCCTCTTGAGTCGCCAGTAGCGATGATGATCAGCGGGTCCAGCGAAACTGAACCCGCTCTCGCGGTCAGGGGTCACCCTTCACAGGCAATGGCTTGCAAGCAAAACGGGCTGCGGGACAGAGTCAATATCAGCGGATCAAAAGATCGAAGCCTGCGGCGCCACCGTGACATCCGCCTGACCGCTGGCCTTCAGTGCCGCGTGCACGAACCCTTCTGCTTTTTTGCGCTCCACAAATGCCCTCACATAAGCAGCACCTGCCTCTCGATCTCGAGGCACAGCCATCGCTTGGCGAATGGCTGTGAAGGCCCCTTCAAGTACGCGATAACTCGGGTCTGCATCGGCTACTTTCTGCAACGGTTGGCGCACACCCGCCGCGGCATCCAGGTCCTTGTCGAAGAACAGGTCGACCGCAGCCGCGGAGGTTTCCGCCCGCGCCAGCTGCGCGTGTTTCAAGGTGCGCGCGAGGAACAGGTCATAAGCCGCGCCCTTGCCGACCGCCAGCCGCAACCCTGGCTGATCGAGATCTTCGACGGCCATGAAGGGCGAATCGGCCGCTACCAGGTAAGTGCCTTCAATGATCACGTAGGGCGCACTGAACGCGATCTGTTGCTCGCGCACGGGCTCGATGGCAAGGAACGCAAGGTTCCAGACCCCCTCGTCCAGCGCAGCAAACACTTTACCGGCGGCATCGAACGTCACCATCTCCAGACGCACGCCAAGCTCTTGCGCCAGTGCCTTGGCCAATGCGACGGAGACGCCTTGTGGCGAGCCATCCTGGCCCTGCTGAGCCAATACCGGATTACCGAAATTGATCGCGGCGCGAAGGACGCCGTGCGGGGCGAGATCTTCAAGAACTGCGGGGGTGATAGCACTCATCATTTGCTCCATTAAAAAACCTGCTCCCGCGCATAAAACAACATCGACTGCCCGGCCGGCGTCAGCTCCACCACCGTGATGAAAAGGTCCAGGCTCGCGAGGTCGTATCGCAACGGAAGAATCCTTGACTTGAGGACGCTGAGTGAAGCACGCCGGGCAACGCGTTATCCAGTGAGGACTCTGATCTTTGTCAACGATGACCGGAGCGCTGCTGCGCGGAGTCGGACTCTCGCAGCCACGCCCGCTGCAACAGCTTGATGACCTCGGCATCCGAGGTCTGGGTAAAGTCCATGTACCAACGACTGATCGACATCATCCAGTCGGGAATGATCGGGCATATCAGCTCATCCACCTCACTGCGTAGCGCCTCCGCCGTCTCAATCGGCGCCACCGGCACGGCGACGACGATGCAAGACGGCGCGTGCACACGCACCGCCTGGATCGCCGCCATCATCGAGGCGCCTGTCGCGATGCCGTCGTCGATCAGGATCACCACTTGGTCCTTGAGTTGCACAGGCGCGCGGGTTCCCCGGTAAACCTGCTCGCGGCGTAGCAGCTCCCGGGTTTCCCGTGCGACGACATCATCGAACGTGGCCGGGTCAATCGGATGAACCCGTAGCGCATGTTCATTGAGGATTTGTATGCCGCCGCTGGCGATGGCGCCCATGGCGAACTCTTGATGAGATGGGACGCCTAGCTTGCGGACCAGCATCAGGTCCAGACGAACGTCCAGGGCAGCGGCCACTTCATAGGCCACCGGCACACCGCCACGGGGCAAGGCGAGGATGATGACATCGGGTCGATGCGCGTATTGGAGCAGCGGCTCCACCAGCCGTCGACCGGCCGCCGCCCGGTCCTGCAGGATGGTGGGCGATGAGGGACTCATTTGAAAACCTCCCCAGGCGATCACGCCTGTCGGTTCGCATCATGCGGTCACTCAGGATTGTCGGTCTGACAGTGGCTGACATCAAGCTCAGGCACGACGCACGCGCCTGTCTTTAAAATACAAAACGCCCGATGCGGTGCATCGGGCGTCAGGGTGAAACAGGTGTAAACCTGTTTCAGGACTAGACAAGGCCTAACATGCGCTCGCTACTGTCCGTGGAGAAACAACGACGGAGTTCTGTAGTTTCAAACGCTGCGTCAACACCAGCATCGTCAGGAAACCCAGTGCAATCAGTACCGGATACGCCATCAACAGTTCGGAAAGGGAGTATTTCCAGGCCAACGGGCGCCCGACACCCAGCATGGCCGCATACATCCAGGACACGGCCGACAGCGAGCCGCAGAACAGCGCCATCATCCGTGCGCTGAAGCCAAGATTGAGCAACGAGCCGGCCTTTTGCAACGCGGGCAATACCAGGCGATGCAACAAGAGGCCGTTGTAACTCAGCAACACGACAATAATCACTTTGGCGTGAAGCTTTGGATTCATAAAGTAATTCATACCTTTTTCCAGGTAATCAATACCGATGATAGCGGCACCCGTCACCCACAACGCTATCAATGCAGTGACGACAGACTTCTGAAGACTTTCCATGTGAGCATTATCATGCTCAGTGAATGTTTTCCGTTTTAACAAGTCTCTAACCATCGCAATATCACTGGTCAATACCAAACCAATGGCCACACAACACGACACTAAATGAACGTAAATAACGCCCAAACGCAAAAACTCCATACATTCTTTATTTTCAAGCAGGCTCATAATTGTATTTATCGCCACGGTACTTTCTCCACCTTATTCGATAGTACAGATCGGTATTTAACAGGGCATTCCACTCTTCTAAACCCTGCGCGATCTTACTTTTATAAGATATGCCAACTCATAGACTTGGCACTGCTTAGCCCATTGATTCGCCTGGCAAATCAATGACCGGCTTATTTATTGCCTCCTGAATTTCGGGTAAAAAAATCCCCATAGCATTCAATGCACATGAGGTTAATTTTCCACTTCTTTTCTGCGGCTGCAGGAGCAGGTCTTGGGTGACGTGCTGCAGGATCAGAGGCCAGGGATCCTGGAATGTTCATTTTTTGAGCAGTCCACCGACAAACGGCGGTTATTGTGAACGCCCCACACGCCGGTACTAACGTATCAACTTCCCTGTCAGCCCCATGACAACTGGGCTGGTGAATTACAGGGGCTTCCAATAGTGTTTATTGGATCCATTAGTTGTTAGGTTACTTACGAAAAGTGCATTAGCGCGGCTGCTCGTATTTGGGACCTGCCCACACTAAAAAGTCATACTTTTACCATTCCACTCGTCGAGGAAGGGATGACAACATCGCCAGCGCCAATACGGGAGCCAAAGTTGTCGTTTTAAGATGAGTTGTTAGAGCAACATCAACGGACTATGCAACCGGCGTACTTAATGTTTTACGTAGATAGCTCGCAGACGCCGGACATAGATGTTTGAACTGGGCTGTTTGGGTGATGGCAACAGGTGCCGCCTGCCTGTCGAACTGTTCATAACCATTGGCGGCAAAAAAACCGGCAGCCCCTTGGGTCAACAAATGCAGTCGAAGCGCACCTTGCGAGGCCGCACACTGTTCCAATACAAGTAACACGGCTTGGCCCAACCCTTCTCCACGACGCGCTTCACACACCACCATTGAACGAAGCAACAGGTCGGGAGCCGAACCCTCCAGCCCTCCAAAAGCCACCCATTTCCCCGCCACTTCGAAACGGTAAAACTGTCGGCCTGGTTCGCCGACATCATCGCAGGGCAATACTGCCTGACGCAGAGCATCACGGAGCTGATCCAGACCGTTGTCGTCTACTTTAATCATCTGCATGTTCAGCACCGTCACCTCCTGCCCGCCTAAACCAACCGCTCAATCTTCTGATGCTGCCAGACCATTTTGTAATACGCCGTCTGCAACACCAGCATCCCTAGATACGCCACCGGAAACGCCATCCACACACCCTGCAACCCGAAGTGCCCGTCCAGCACATACGCCACCGGCAACTGCACCCCGACCACACACACAATCGAAATCGCCATCGGCACCAGCACCGAGCCGCTGGCGCGCATGATGCCGCCGACAATCGCCTGGAAGCCGAACACCAACAGACTCCACAGCATGATGTGCAACAAATGCTCCGCCTTCGCCCGGGTGGAATCATCCGTGAGGAACAACCCCAGCAACCAGTGCGACAACAGATAACCCAACACCACCAACCCACCGGTCAGGCACACATTGATCAACAGCCCCGTGCGCAGAATCGGCCCCATGCGCTCAAGGCGCCCTGCCCCAATCGCCTGAGCACCGAGGATCGACGCCGTGATCGCAATCGACAGCGCCGGGAACTGCACGTAATTGACGATCTGCGTCACCGCGCCATACGCCGCCGTCGCCTGCGAACCGTGCTGATTCACCAGCGCCAGAATCACCAGCTCCGACACCGACAACACCACCATCTGCAACCCGGTCGGCAACCCGATGCGCAACACCTTGCCGAGAATCACCAGGTCCAGCCGCATCGCCGCAAACATCTCCCGATCCGGCGCCAACGGATGCCCCTTGCGAATCAACCGCCACGCCAGCCACCCCATCGCCGACAAATTACCCGCCAACCCGGCATACGCCGCACTCTGAATCCCCATCATCGGCAACCCGAACCAACCGCGAATCAACGCCGGCGTCAGCGCCAACCCGATACACGTCGACACCACCAACGCAATCAACGGCGACACCGTATCGCTCACCCCGCGCAGCAGTTGGGTGAAGAGCACGTAGACCAGCAGCGACGGCATGATCCACATCATCACGTGGGCGTAGGACACAGCGTCGTCGATAACGTCGGCCGGTGTGCCCAAGCCTTCCAGTGCTGGCCTTGCGAACACGCTGCCGAGTACGGCTGCTGTCAGGCCGATCATTGCGCCTAACAGCAAGGTTGTGCCGGCGATGGTTTTCACCAGATGCGGTTCACGCGCGCCCCAGGCCTGGCCGATGAGCACGCCAGCACCCGCGCCGAGGCCGATGACCAGGGCGATGAAGAAGAACACGATCGGGAACATGCCGGACACGGCAGCCAGGGCTTGGGTGCCGAGCATCTGGCCGATGTAGATGCTGTTGATGGTGCCCGACATGGATTGGAGGAAATTGGAGAGGACCATGGGGGCCAGGAAAAGGAGGTAGGTTTTCCAGAGGGGGTGTTGGGTGGCGGGGGTTTGCATTGAGGGTCCGTCTCGGGGTGGGCTCGTGTTTTGGAAATTCTACGCTAGGGGACTGGGCACCACCTGATTCGATTTTGCAGATTTGGGTAGCGTGAGTAATGTTTGCTTTCGGCCATGTCTATTAAGGTAGAGCCGGCAACCCACTAGTAGTCTGACTCAAAAGTCGCATCACACGGATTGAGTTTCGGCCTCCGGCGGCCATGCTCGGCCCGTCGCTATATCCGGATGCCGTGGCTCGTCATTAATCCGCCCCTTTTCGTCTCGGTACTCTTCAATCGCCAGCAAGCACTGTTTGGCCAGCCGTGAGCATGCATCGTTGACAGGCAGCATTGCGAATAGTCGTGCACGTATCCCTGTCAATGGCAATCCAAACTCTTCAAAGGCTCCCCTCCATTGCTCCGAGGGCCGCCTAGCAACAGCTAGATTTCTTAGCGCCCTACCCAGATGTTGAAAAGGATGAGGGGCTTCGACGTTACCTTCAAAAAGTGCCATGAAGTTGTCTTCACCAGGTAAGTCATCCATTGCCATTTCGAGAACACGGCGAGTGTTCCCGGGTGGCAGTGCAAGGTAGCGCTCGATCAGAATCCTATGAAAATCAGGGAGCAAATTGGCAAGCCTGGTTAACTCAGACGACAGGTGGAAGCCATCCCCTGCTGGTATTCGGCCCTCGCTAAGATGCTCAAGCACAGCAACAGCCGCCTCTTGAGTGTTCAACTTCAACATCGCGCCTGTCCATTGGGAATCACGCAAAAACTCGGGGATGTCAGCGGCCAGACGTTCGAGCATGACAAACGCAGTATTGGCGGGACTTTGGGGAATGGTCTCCAACAGACGCCGTAAAGCGTTAGGGCTGCGGTGCTGATCCGACAACATGAAAATGGCATCGTGTACCCGTTCTGGACTGTCGGAAAAAGGGAATAGATCAATCCACCCCATCAACTCCCCACGATCCTCGTCAAGTCGCCATCTTTGCTCCCGGGCTTCGGAGAGTAGCGCCTGCACACCTTCCATCAGTATCGCAGAGGGAATAACTTCGCCTGCGCGAGCAGCGTTTACCAGTAAGCGATGCTTGCACGGTGTCGGCTGAGGAAGCGACAGAAGCAAATCTATTTCTGATCGCTTTGCTCCATGCGGTAAAGCGAGACCCACACCGCCAAGGACGAGAGCATGCTTTTGCTCAGCATCGGTCTTTGAAGCAACGCCGAAATCCATCGCCACAGCAAAGACCGCCTCCGCGAAATCCGACGTCGCAGGGCGTTGCGTGACGCGCTCCGCCCTCCGGATCAGATGATGCGAGTAATCGGTCGACCGATTGAAGTTCGGTTTATTTGATGGGGAATGATCGACCAGCCAGATCTCCAGCAACGCCCCTGCTGCCTCCTTGCCCCAGCGTAAGTCACTCAACCCGTGAATGAGGACTGCGACGGCAGGTGCATCATGCATAGCTGCCAAGGCCCGGGTGTACATCAACGAATGCCCCATTGGGATCACACCTCCACGTCCCCCAGCCTGAAGCCAACCAGAGCGTGCAATCTCATATTCGACCAAGTCACGCTCAATGAGAGTTAGCAGAGGTTCCGCCAACTCTGCATCCGCAACTCTTTCAGCGGCTCGAGCCACCTCGGATGCAACATTACGGGGTAGCTGAGGTGCAGCTTGTAGTGTGTCCATCCAAGTGCGAACGACTCGAGACAAATTCGAGCGATGTTCATCGTCAAACGGAGGCTTCGTATCACCTCCGCCCCGGCCATGACGGGCGAGGACATCAGCTAGTAAGCCGATGCGACGATAGTCAGCCTCCTCTGATTTGGATACAAGTACCTGTGCAAAGGCGTTTTGCCGTGTACCGGATAGCGCACCTACCAATCGATGATGGGCTTTCGACAATTGCTCATCGTATCGCCCAAGCGCCTCCACTTGGCTATCTATTACAAATAACTGCTCGAAGAGCCCAGCGATGGTGACCGGGCCAATGACGGCCGCCGCAGCATTTAAACGACGCTCCGAGGTGAGTGGGTCGATAGCCGCCTCAGCAACCGGTCCTGAATCGATCAGTGGCGTCTGATTGAGATAGTCTTCTATGTGATAAGGAAGTGGTAAATCCGCGGCGACTCTGGCAACAAGCCCAGCAGCAACAGCGAACGGATACTTAAAGAACGAAGTCATCACTGCATGCTCGATCCCCCCGCCATTGGGTTCGAACTCGGCCGTCCCAATTAGCTGCGTAATCTGGAACTCCGCATCCTCTGGGCTCTCTTGCAAGATCCACTCAAGCAGTCGCCCTGGCGTAGCGCCAGCAATGCGGGCCGTTTCGCGCTGACTCATAAGGCGAGCATCAAGCTGCACGTCTGTGAGGTGGTCTGGGAAACCCTCCTGCGCAATTGATCTCCAAACCGCATCCGAAGCAGTCTCCAGAATTAGGTTCACATGCCGGTCCGCTCGGCGGAACGCCAGAGCCTTTACGACAGCAACAACGATCTCCGGATCAGGTTCGGAAACAGCCAGTTCAGCCACTAGTTCCAAGCCATCGAATCCACTATTGCGTGCGATCTCAGGGAAAGCTATCAGTCGCTGGGCCGTAGGCATCTCACGCAACTGGATCGCGCTATCGACGCCAAGGACACTGGGGTGAAAGCGATCAATTAATCCGAACAGTTCGAACTGAATTTGACGCTCTGTATTTGACACAAACGGCCAAATTGCTTGCGCGAAATCGGGCTTGCCAGAGGCGACCATGAATCGCACCGCTCTATCAAGTTCTCCCGGACTGTGCCAACGCTCGATAAAAATAAGAACTTCATCGCGTACTTTCCGCCATACCAAATCATCGGCTCTCTCGAGCATTACCGCAGCCAAAACCGGGTCAATTTTCAGCGTCTCGTTCACCGCAACTGCGACCGCCCGAGCTCCTTCTTCGCCTTCACGTGAAACTCTGTCGCATGCGAAGAGGACCGAATCCTCCCAGCTCGGCCAATTGAGCATTTGTTCGCGCAGCCTGTTGAGCGCATCCGCATCCCCTGCTGACGCTTCAAGCATCACACGTCCTACTTCCAAAGACGCATACCAGTCTTGGAACAACTGATGTTGGAAACTCACAGCTCCGTCGGTGCCAGTCGAGCGAACCAGCAAGTGCGCAGCAACTAACCCATCAACAATTGAACGGGGTTGCGGTGCTGAGCCAATTTGTCCAGCGGCGATAAGACACGTCGTGACGTCTGAAATGATGCGATTGGCGCTGGTGTCGGCGACTATAGTATTCGCACCACGAATTGCTTCGACCGCGAGCCCAATCAAAAAAGCGTTATGTTCACCAAGAGCATCTCGCTGCAAACGTTCGACTTTCTCAGGTGCGCTCTCATTCTGCTGCACAAACATGCGCAACACCGCTTCCTTCGTTACCGGGAATTCCGCACCTGTCGGCAACGTCAGCAAGGCATTTAGATAAAGTGGATTGCTCACTAACTCGCGCACACCACGCGTTCGCCATGCCCTATCCACAAAACCAACGCCCTCATCCCCCCTCACCGCTTGCGCGATCTCTAGCTGTTGCTCATCGGAAAGAGGATCGATCACGATAATCGACCGAACATCCGGTAGAGCCTGACGTCTTGAGCTGATGACAATGCCGAGTTGCGGGTAGTCACGCTGTAACGCCTTTAGGTCACGAGTTGCTCGCAACCGAGCATCGGCTGGCAGCTCATTCCAGCCATCCAACAGCAGAGCAAGATTCCCGTGGTAAGCCAGTTGCATCAAGTGTTCTCGCCGGATGCCATAGAAAGCGTTACGACGCAGGACGAAATCGAAAAAGTCTTCCTGTCGGTCAGACCACTCACCGAAGGGGACAAGCAAAGGAATCAAACCTTCCTGATTGCCCATGCATTCTGCTAGCTGTAAAAGCGTGGTCGATTTCCCCGTGCCACCTACCGCGACAACGCCAACCGGCTCAGCAAGCGATACAAGTCGCGCAAAGCTTTCAAATGTCACTTGAGGTGTGGAACTGCCCTCAAGCCTTAGCGTTAGCGCAATGGTTCGCGCGGGTTGACCGGGTGCAGCACGAAATCCTTGGATGTCTCTTAATGTCGCCGTACGAAGTCGGCCTCCGACCGCATCGATCGCTTCAACGGTTGGAAGATTGAGCCCCCGAAGAAAATCCTGGTCTGCATCGTCGAGCAGTTCAGCAGGCCTAATAGAACCTAGCGGTTCGCCACCGGCGATCGCATCCAGCGCCCGTTGTATCGCCGTGTTTTTCCATTCGTGCAGCAGTGCGACCGTAAAACGCGAATCGTCGGAATCGATGAGTTTTGAACAACTCTGGCACATCCAGATGCCATTCAAGGGGCTGCTGCGCTCGGCCGAACTCATGTTGGGATCGTAACGTTTCCCTCCCGGTGCCGCTGCTGCGATGTGCGCGCCGACACCGATGTTGACCGTCCCTTCCTCAGTTAATGCTGGGCCGGATGTCGAGCGCATACAGGATGGATTCGAGCAGTGGTAGCCCACACGAGCGGCAAGATTACGAATGGTTTGGGCCCGGAAATCGTCGCGCATAGACATTCAAAATTCTGGAGTGAAAATTTACAGCTCTACCAAATGTGATATAGCCAATGGTCTTGAGACGCAAAAACTCAGTGTGTGCCCAGTTGCATTCAGTTTCAACGAGCAGAGTGAAAGGCGAAAACTGGCCAATTGGAATCGTTCCCAATTGGCCAAATAGCACCCTGTTTTCCACTTTAGGATGGTCAGATTAAACTTCCTGGCAAACTGGTGTGGACACGCTCGCCAGAGATACTTTCCAGGAACTCTTGAGGGAGAACCCTTTCGAACACATCCAGAGTGGCGCGCATTACGCCTAGATGTTGATCCCAATCCCCACCTTCTACCCGTCGCCACGACCCTGGCATATACCTCACAAGTATTGAGAGCGAATACAAAATTGCCAGAGCGATTGCTCTGTAATCTTGTACGCCGCCAAGCACCGGCATAATTAACACGGGGCTTTGCAGGTAAGGGCTTCGATGTAAAAGCAGCGGTTCATACCAGTAATTCAGTCCCGGATGATCTACTCGAACTCGATATTGGCTCTCTTGATCTTTATCTTTCACCTTCGTCAGCTCTGCGAAAGGCCAGTCCTGAGAGGCAATCCTAGCTTCCGAAACTCGCCGAAAGTGATTTGATAGGAAGATGTAACTACTTGATGCCGAGGTTCCTCGCTGGCTATGAAGAGATGCAGTGTCTACATGGGGGATAACCCATGCAGGCTCATCCTCGTAAACCTGCAAGAATAAATCCCCCAGTTCAGGGATCGCTGACAGTAGCACTGCCATCGACGCGAAACTTTGTGCAGGATACTTAGCAGCATTCTCAAGATCTCCCGCGGCTTTGGCCTTGGCTCTCGGATAAGCGGAGGTGTCATACCCTAGAAAACTAGCCCATTGCGGGTAGAAGCCAGTTGCCAGCACTCCTACGGTTAGGTCACTAAAATTCCCTGTTTCGGAAGCCAAAGCAAAAAGCCCGTGCCCCTGCTTAGTCATACCCTCTAGCTCATCAAGGTCAGCGGGACCATGGGGTGTAGCGAGCATCTCTGCGAAAGCTAGACTTAGGGTACCGTAATATAGACTTAAGACCCTCTTGTTCAGACTTTCGTAAGGCGCCCCTTTGTAGTAGTCAGCGGCGTTACTCACCGAAAACGCGATACCAGATGCTTTAGATTGAATCTGAGTGTGGGTCAACTCAACTCCTTCAATCTCTGCACGCCTTGCTACCAGCTTTTTCGCCAGCTCTAAACTTGAAAACTGGCCCATATGCGACCAGATCCCCGCCAGAGGGCTTTCCGAAACGATCCTTCTTATCGTCCCACTAGAGCATTTGAGGTTTTTAATTAGTTTTGGCGGGGCGACCTCTCTATTCCATTGAACAAGCAGGGGAAAAAAGTCACCCACGGATGACACAGGAGTTGATATGCCGAATGCGAAGCTTTCAACAAGATAGAGCTGCCCATTGATAAATATATGGCTAACTTTGTTATCTAACACCTTGTAGTGTCGATTATCCGTTGCGGAGCTATACATGAGGGCCACGGCATGTGAGCTGCCGGCCTTCTCAGCATTAACCAACAAATACTCTCCTGCCTCAGACTCTGAGACGATTGTGGCAGTCCACCCATGAGATAACAAAGGCTTTAGGATCTGTTGATTAGCGGTGTCCCGCAAAATCCCCATTCGCAGCTCTACTCCGCTTCCTGCCATCGCCTTTTCTCCGTCTTTTAGAATTTTTTGGGCCTCGAAGTCGATCAAATCCCGACATCAAAAAACTACATTATCAGAAAGAGGTCACCAGACTGACAACGCATATGCTTCCATAGATACCGAGAAATGCTCCATTTTTTGATTCCCTAACTCCCGGGACTTCTGAACATCTGAGCCTTGCTCCATCATCACAGGTTGCTTTGGGTCGGATAGCGACGCTCTAGCATCTACCGTCACTAGATGGTCAGACTTCCGTCTGTTCCGCCATTTCCAGGGCATCATCGACCTAGATTCCCAGGTATCTGAGTGCTTTCAAGGGCTATCTTGGTGAAGTCACAGGCACGCAGCTTGCTGTCGATGGCCAAGTTGAAGAGCGCTAAATTACGTGTCTTCTCTGCAAGCTGAAGTCTTACGCGGATGGCCCAGATATCTCTGACTCGGAGCGGGGCTTTCTGCCCGACAAGCTTTCCCTTATTCCAAGGCTGATGGCCGTATGTAGCAATATTGTTCATGGCTCGTCCTCTACGTTGAGGGAGGACAAGGATGGATCAGTTGCAGTGAATGATGGTCGCTATCCGCCCGATAGCTGACGGTCATTTGTGTGCGGCTCTTCCGGATTCACCGTGCCTGTATCGCGCTTTCTGAAACTATGGCTTTGGTGCATATCGCTGGATCGAATGCAATACAGCCTTGCGATCCTCATCGCTAATATTTGACCCCAACGTTACTGTCATACGGTCAAGCATCAAGGTATCTATTGGCAGATCGATAAAAGGAACCTCTGGCGCTGCCGCACCTGTTCCCAAGGAATGCCACTGTTCCATCAGATTGAGGAGCTCATTCTCATATTGATCAGGATCGTCTTGATAGATTAGGTTTGGTCCTTGTATGGCCATCAGGGTAAACCGAAACTCAGATTGATCTTCCCAATGAGTGGCCTTTACCCGGGCTAGCCTGGAGCCTCCGGTAATCTCAGTCATTTCCGGAGTTGAGCAAACGAACTGCCTAACATAGGCAGCAGGATCTTCAACATATAGAACGTCGCCACCGAAGGACTCCTCGTCCACCCATGGCATAAGCACAAAGCCTTTGCCGAACATTGTTCCTCTTGTGAATGGTGCTGGCACTCGATTGAGTCTAAAACCCAACGTCTTTAGCTCACCGTCCTTAGTTTTACATGGACGACTAAGTTCAAGACGCAGCTTTGTCAGCGGGAATGGGGAACCTTTGAAGCTCACGCGGACGCCTCGGTGCTGATCAGCGTACCGATACCACTGCCCCGATTTCTCAACAGCTGATTTGACCCAAGAGTTTATAAAGTATGCCTGCCGCGACAAGTGAAAAGTTTCAAAAGGTAACTCCGCAAGGTCATCCAAGTGGTCAGCTCTAGTGAACCGGAGCTTGCCGCTTTGTAAGATTAACGGAAGTGTTGATGCTCGCGTGTAGTGGTGAATTTCCATTTTTTCAGATCCTGAATACACTAGTTCAACGACAGGCTAGGAAGTGATGTCGCGCTCTTGAGACTTTCATTTACTGGCATAAAGAACATACCTAAGGATAGGCAGCGTCAATGCCCGACTCAGGATATCGTGACAAATTGCACTGATTGCTAGTCGCTTGCGGAGGCATAACAGTATCAAAACACGAATCGACTAGCCCCACCTGCTTTCGCAGATTTTGAAAATTTCACCATAGACAAAGATGGCATGACCTCAATGTCTGTTTTGGCCGACGCAGCCCTAGATCGAGCGTCCGCTCTTGGCCGATAGCAGTTGCCGGCGAAAGGGGCGAAACGGTCCTAGGACCACCATAAAAATTCCTACACAAACCTCGGAATCCCTCACCTTTCCCGCTGTTCTGATGAGGCCTATAGTCCATCTCGTCGCCCGAAATGGCGATTCGGGTTTGGCGACCCGAGATACGAATGCGAGGGCCGCCTGCTCATTTGCAGGCGTCGTCGCAACTGCAAAACCGCTGTACTATGGCGGTTGCGCGCGGGAGACCTTCGGGTCTGCCGGTTACTCGTTCCCGGTTCGCCAACCTGCGCGCAACTGCCACCCTATTCGTTTGGCGACGATCTGTTGGCGGTCTCATCTAACTGAACGAGATCTCACCTATGGAAAGATACATGCCCCTCACCGGAATCGACCTGATCCCGGCCTCCCTGCTCATCGACACTCAAGCCCCACTCGACGTCCTGCAAGCCATGGCCGATTACCGCATCCGCACGGTCACGCAGGTGCTGGAAAACATCGCCTACCGCGCCGAACTCGGTTGCGACACGGTGGTGTTGAAAGACTTTTCTCAGCTGTTAGTCATTCCGTTACGCGACGGCTGTGACTTGATGGACGTGATCGGTCGACGCTTACGAGCGCAGGTGAAGGAGTAAGTAAAAACGGGCGCCTCAATGGGCGCCCGTTTTTCTGTAATTGCGATCTGTGCGTAAGCGGCTGACGGATCCTTTCGTGAGTCCATTGACCGAAGTCATTTCACAAAAAATATGTGAAATAAAATGTGAAGATATTTTTGTTTTAAGAGCCTACAAAACCTCTGGAGGCCAGTAAATTAGCGCCTCTTCATCAAGTCAGTATGTGAAATAAAATGTGAAGCCTTTCATACGGTAAAAAGCCGCTATGTGCGGTCGGCCATGGTTAGGGCGATGGAAGAAATGAAAACGGGCGCCATGACGGCGCCCGTTTTTTCGTGTCCGCAAACAAAGAGCTGCGCAGCATCCACCGGACGGTCAGCGTCTGGCGAATACGCGCCAGGCAATATCCGTCATTTGGCTAATCAAAATATATGCCTCAACCATGACTCGTTCGGTAGGTCGCAGCGCTCCAGTATCGATTGCCGGTATTTGTGTGGCGAGTCCATCCAGCAGCTTCCAGCTGCTTTGCGATCATTCGGTTCATGAATCCATGACCGAGCAGAAGAACTGAGCCTTCACAGCTTAGGGACTGAAGTCGTTGTGCTGCCTCAATGGCCCGCACCCTCGCCTTGCGGGCAGACTCAACATTTCCGGAGAAACCGCACAACCATAAAATACGAAGAATAAATGCCCACGTGAAGGGTGAAAGTCGCGGCAGTGCCCATCGTCCATAGGGTAACTGTGCCTCGCAAAAAATCTCATCCACGATGGTGGGTTGAAGGCCCAAGGCCCGGATAGATGTGAGCGCACGGGGCGCGCTGCTTGAGACAATTACTTTGGCGGTAGCGGCCAGTTCCAAACTCGCTTTAGGGGCAGGCTGGTCCGCAATTTCGGATAAGTCGTATTGCTCAATCCAGCGCTTCATACCAAGTGCTGAAACCTTGTCGAGCGTAGCCAGATTCGGCTGACCATGACGCATTAAGATAATTTCTTTGCTCACTGGAATCACATCCTTGATTTAGCGAACGGAATGCTCGTGCCTGAGCAATCCTGTTTAGCGGGGCGCAATAATAACCGCTACCCGAGACGCTCAAGCAAGCCCTTGAAATAACAATCAAGCCCTCCGCGTAGAGCAATACTCCACAATCAGTTGAGTCACCGCAGCCACAATCGCCTGATCCGCGTCAGGCGAGGTGAACAGCCGACATTGCGCATCCGGCAACTCCGGCAACCCTTGTTCAGCCCCAATAACCGCCAATCCTTGCCCCAACTGACTGAGTGGCATGGGCGCTACCGCAAAGCCTGCCAGTGCCGCCGCCCGCAACCCGGCGGTGCTGCTGCACAACATCGCCGTGCGTTGGGCGATCCCCGCCTGCGCCAGTCTCGTCAGCGCGACCTCGCGATAAGGGCACGGTTCGGGGAACAGGGCCAGCGGCAACGGCGTGGGTAACCGGGCGACGGGTTGCGCGGACCAGGCCCAAACCAACGGTTCTTGCCATAGCAATAGCCCCGTTTCGCTGGTTTCGCACAGCGAACCGATGACCACTTCCAGATGCCCTTGCTTCATCAACGCCAGCAACGTACCCGGAATGTTCACCTGCACCTCGATCTTCATGCCGGGGTATTGCGCTGCGAAATCCTGAACAGTGCGCAGTAATCGAGACTCGACAAAATCTTCGGACACCCCGATCCGCAGCCGCCCGTGAAACGGCGTGCGTGTCAGGTCGGTCCAGGCATCACGGTTCAGCGCGAGGATCGTGCGCGCATAAGAGACCAGGCGCTCGCCATCGGCCGTCAGTTGCTGGGAACGGGTGGTGCGCGTCAACAGGGGTTTACCAACCTGTTCTTCCAATCGCCGCACATGGCCACTGACCGCCGACTGAGTCAGGTGCAGCTTCTGGGCTGCACGGCTGAAGCCGTCTTCATCGACGACGGTGACAAATGTCTTGAGCAGCAGAGCATCGAACATAGTTTTATACGCGATCAATCGAGTTGGAATTTACGATTTATATTTCAAATACAACTATGTTGCAATGCTCCCACCTGCCCTGCCTCCCCATCATTCAAGGTGTGCCATGACGACTCTTCTCCATATTCAGTGTTCTCCACGCAAGCAGCGTTCGGCTTCCCTTGAAGTCGCCCGCAGCTTCATTGCGCGTTATCAAGCAAACACCCCGGACACCGAAATCATCACCCTCGACCTCTGGAACATGGCTCTGCCGGAATTCGATGATCTGGCAATGGAGGCCAAATACGCCGGGCTCAATGGCACGCCGTTGACCCCCGCACAACAAGACGCCTGGAGCACGTTAAAAGAGTTGGCAGGTCATCTGCACCGCGCGGATGTTCTCGTGATGTCCGTACCGCTGTGGAATTTCAGCATCCCGTACAAACTCAAGCACTTCATCGACCTGGTATCGCAGAAAGACATCCTGTTCAGCGTTGACCCGGAACGTGGTCTGGAAGGCATGCTGCACAACAAACTCGCCGTGGTGATGTACGCCCGCGGCCTGGATTTTTCGGCGCAGTCGAGCACACCGGCGGAGCGCTTCGACTTCCAGAAGCCCTACGTGGAAGCCTGGCTGAAATTTATCGGCGTCACGGATGTGCATTCGGTGATTGTGGAGAAAACCATCCTGGGGGAAGACGTTGATCGGCGCGCACGTGAGGACGCGACTCAGCAGGCCAGGAGCCTGGCAGACAGTTTGTCGCTGACGCTTCAGGCCCCTCGGCTGCACATCGACTCATTACAAACCGAAAAACTTGCATAGCCACAGCCCTCCCATACCCACCGCCAGCGTCAGGACAGTATTGCGAGTTTGCCAGGCGACCCAGGCCGCAATAATGGCGGCGGGTATCTGGGGGTTATTCAATACGAATTCACCCTGCCCATTGGGGTACACCACAGCGGGCAGTACAAGGGCCGCCAGCACACTCGCCGGTACGTAAAGCAAGGCCCGACTCAGCACTGACGGAATGCGCAACCGGCCATACAGTTCGACAAAGGAAAGACGCATCGCGAACGTTCCCAAACCGACCGCCAGGAACATCCCCCACAAGGCTAGATCACTCATGGTGTCTCCCTCTCGACGTCATGGGTCAGCGCATCGCTCAATGGGCGCTTGCGAACACTCTCGATCAACAGACCCGCCATGACACCGCCGATGGAAGCGGTTATCAGCCCAAGGTTATAGGGCATGTTGACCGCCAACACGGCGATCAGCCCGCCGACCGAGGCGGCGGCCAGGCTCGCCGCGCTGCGTATGCCGGGAACCAGAAGCGCCAGAAACGAAAGGGGTATGGCAAAGCTCAATGACCAGGTCTCGGGGATGCTTGCGCCCAGGTAGATGCCCGCCAATACCGACAATTGCCACGACAGCCACATCGCAGCGGCGGTGCCGGCATAGTAGTGGTGTGCGAATTGACCCAGTTCGCCAGAGGAAAGCTTGAGACTGCACAGCGCGTAGGATTGATCAGAAAGCATGTAGGACAGCGGCCATGTCCAGCGCCGGGGCAAGTGGTGCAGATGGGAAGCCAGCGACGCGCTGTACATGATGAAGCGCAAGTTGATGACCAGGGCCGTCACCACAATCGCCAGCGGTACAACGCCCGTATGGAGCAGTTGCAGTGCAACCATCTGAGCGGACCCAGAGTAGAACAGCAGCGTCATGCCCATGGTCGTGCCGGGCGACATGCCCATGTTGATCGCCATGACCCCCGTCAATAAACCGAAAGGAACAACACCGGGACTCAATGGAATGAGCGCCCGGACACCTTGCATGAACGCTTCTCTTCCTGATTGGTACCGCATTTCGTCTCCTTGTTTTTGTCTTCCCGCCGCCGGTTCGATTGCGACCCATCGTGCGGTAGAGTGTGGACCCGGAGCCCGATGGGCAGAACCGACTTTTTTTTCGAGAAAACAGGTAGTTTTTGTTATGGCTAAAAGCTCCCAGCCTGATCAGGCCCTGCTCTCAATGCCGTCCTTCAAGGCCATGAGATCCTTCGTGGCCGCCGCCAAGTATCGAAACTTTACCCGGGCCGCCGAGGCGTTGTGCGTCACGCAAGCGGCGATCAGCCGTCAGATTCGCGAGCTTGAACTCTACTTGGGGACTGAGTTGTTCACCCGCACCGGGAGGGAAGTCAGGCTGACAGCGTCGGGCACCGCACTCTTCGATGCTGCACAGCTGTCGCTGCTCAACATCTTTCAAGCAACCGAAAGAATCCGCCGGGAAAAAAGCGATAAGCGCACCCTCACCCTTTGCTGCTCACCCGCGTTGTCGGCGCTTTGGCTATCCCACCGACTGAAAGACTTCTTCAGTGCCAATCCCGATGTCGACCTGAATATCATCACCACCCAGCATTTTCTGGTGATGGAGCCCGGGATAAATCCGGATATCTTCATCACCAAGAACAGTGATCTGCGCCCCGGTTATCTGCGAATACCTTTGTTTAATGAAGTCGTCTATCCCGTGTGCACGCCTCGTTATCTGGAGGCTCATCCAGAACTGAGCACCCTGGAGGGCATGCGCAACAGCGTATTGCTGGATCTGAACCCTTATGGCCGTTCCCAACTGTCAGAACAGGTCGACTGGAATGTGTGGTTCGCTTTCCAGTCCCATGACCTACAGATCCCGGCCTCGGAAACCCCGCACTACTTCAGCAGCAATGACTACAGCCTTCTCGTGCAAATGGCGCTGGATGATCAAGGTATCGCCTTGGGCTGGGATCATTTGGTGAGACATCTAGTACAGCAGGGGCGCCTGGTTCGGCCGGTGACGGAGGAACTGACGCTCAGGGAATCGGTTCAGTATTTGATGATTAATGAGAAAAAGGCAGAAGATCCGGCGTGTGGGCGATTGAAGGATTGGCTGGTTGCTCAGTTCAAGTGAAGTAAATGAACTTACTCTTGCCTGACAATATCAACCGAGATCTCCACCGCCGCAATCGTGCCTCTGTTCTCAAGCCAGTGTGTGGTGTTCCTGTCCTCGGGCCAGCCCACTCCCGGCCCATAATCCGTGGCGACTCCATTTCGATGGTCAGTGATCGTTCCTTGCAGAATGTAGACGGTGCCTGGTCGGTCTATATGGTTGTGAATCGGCCCGAAGACGCCTCCAGGCTCGATGGTCACCCGGCGCATTCTAAGTTGGCGCCCTGCCATACCCTCAATCTCAGGACCCAGGTCGATCGTTGCCAGTAACTTCACCGTGACCCCTTTCGTCTCGGGTGCCGCCTGTTCGTTGCTCATCGCGCGCTCCCCTCTGTACGTACAGGGTCTGACTAGAAGTAGAGACCCTAAAAAGGTGTGATCAGTCGGGAGGCGACAAAGGGTCGATTGCCGCCTTTCGCGACAGGCTGTTATCGGCCAAAAGCGGACTCTCACGATAGCTGCTTTTTGGACGTCAGCGCACGACGCGGCGTCTGACTCAAAATGGATCTCAGTCGCGCTAGCTGTCGAGAAATTCAAACGACGAGTTTTAGTAGATTCTCCAACAGCTCTTTAAACTCAGCGCGATCTGTATAATTTTCCCGGTGCGTGACCGGTTGAGGATCTGCTCAGCCGCCATCAGCGGCCAGAGTTTGTCGATCACATCGTCCGCTTTGATGTTCTTGTCTCAGAACCCAATCTCAACGACGGCTATTTTCTCCTGCTCTCGCGATTGCTTGACTCGTAGAGTGTTGAAGGAAGAAATTTGCAAAAAATATTCGTCATTTACATGTACCTTCCAGCAGCAAAGGACGCTTGATGAGAACCCCGCTACTCGCCCTTACCCTCGCAGCTCTATTGAGCGCATGCGCCATCCCTTACGAAACCCCGGAAGCCCGCGCCAATATTGAACGCGATCTGAAGCTCAGAGCAGACGAAATCGTCACTATCACCGAAACCAACTGGTGTTTATCTCCCTATGGTGATTTGCAAGTGTGCAGACCCAAGCAAGGCCTGGGTGTACTGACCAAGAGCAAGCTAGTGCTGGCCTTCTATAAGGGCGGCATCTACCAGCAAGCTGAAGTCATCAACGCCAGCGATGTGCAGTGTGCCCACCTGCAAAGTGGCAGAGCCGCAGCCGATACCTTCTACCTATTCAGTGAACGTTGGGCCGCCATGCTGGCGCCAATTACCGTGGGAGGTGCCTTGGCCATCGATAAGAAAGCCCAGTTCCTGAGCGTGCTAGTGCCGCCAAACACTGAGAGCTTCACGGCTGCGCAAGGGAATTTTATTCAGGTCACCGATCGCAAGAATTACTCGGCTTTGGCGGTTCCAGGTACCAAAACCTATGTAGGATCCAGCGAGAGTATTTACCAGATTTTTAATCCGTGTACGCAGGGAAAGAATCGCTCAGCCGGATCCTAAGTCCTGACCTGACCTGACCTGACCTTTCGAGTGAAACAGTCCCAGCAGCAATTGCAGCGCAAGAATCCAATGCAAGCCCGATGCGCCGGGCCTGTCGAGAGCCGACAGTCGGCTGCCGACAGTTACAGACGCAATGAAAAAGAAGGGCTGCATTGGGTCGATATCTGCCTTTCACAACAGGCAACAAACGGCCAAAAGCAGTCGTTGAGAAGGTTGCGTTAGTACTGGTAATGGCACTGAACTATTAGCTAGGCTTTTCGCTTTTATGGAGCGCAGTAGATGCCTGTTTTTGAAATCTCACCACTCGAAGCCATTGGTCCCGTGCGGCTTGGCGTACCACGCGCTGTAGCGAGGCAAACAATGGCTGCCATTGGATTCCCACTCGAGAACTCCCACGACGGCGTTGATTATTTTTGCGAATCCTGCATGCAGCTTTCCTACGGGCCAAGCGATGAAGTCTGGTTTATTGGTGTCTGCGGAAACCCGAATTTCACGTTCGTGTTCAAGGGCATCGATGTCTTCGCGCGCTCTGCCACCGAAGTGTTTTCATTGATGGCTGCTTCAGATAATTCTGGCCCTCATGATTTCACCTCATATGAATACTGGTTTCCAAACCAAATCCTCTCACTGTGGGATGCGGATGAACAATACGACCGCCAGGAAGGAGAAAGCCGCGAGGTCTGGGGTCAGATCGGAATCGGAAACAGCGCTTACATGGCAGCCATTCGCGCTATTAAGAAAAAGGCGTGATGGACCATACCTTTACTTTAAATGAGATGGTTTGAAGGACAGCTTTGGGTCGATTACAGCCCTTCCGCGACAGGAAGCAATCGGCCAAAAGCAGGTGTACAACCTGAGCCCGCTTTCAAACCAAAGCATCCCATGTTACGTGTCTCGGTATAACTGGACGCGCCTAATTCAGCAGCGTGTGTTGGCTCACCCTGATGTGTTACAACAAGTGGAGATATTCAGAAGAGCTTATGCCACGAGAGGCGTGAATGCGATTTGCTTCAGGTGTTAATAGTGGTTGGCACATCGCATTTTTTGGCAGTCTATTTTTTTTCGTGGTTCTAGGCGTTCTTATGGCGGATCCAAGCTCTATGGGGACGCTTGGGAGGTTCATTTGGTATTCGGGGCCATGGTTACTCACATTGGGGCTGATGCACGCGCTTGGTGCTTCTTCGGCTGCCAAGATCGGCGCGATGATGGTCGCTGTTGACTACTTGCTGCTTTTCTACCTCTGGGTTCACGCGCGCCCGCATCCGGAAGCGTTGGCTTGGCTGTTTTATTGGTTCACTTACCCGGGCCTCTGGATAGCCGGAACAGTGACCTCTTTTTGTGATCGTACAAATGCAGCACCGGCAAGCCGGCAATTTCTACGCAGCATTACATTCCAGCTCTGGGGATTAGTTGCAAACATCACAATAGTGCTCGTCATTTTCATGTAAAAAGCCCGCGCATATTCCTAAACCTGCCCAGCATGGCGTCTTGTTTCCGCTTTTGGCCGAAGTCTGCCTGTCGCCATCGTCAGATTTGGGTCGATTGCCGCCCTTCGCGACAGGCTGTTATCCGCCAGAAGCAGACGATTACGATTGGATTTTCACTGCGCCTCAGTGATGAAAAAAGGCGCCTGTTCGGCGCCTTGAAATTATTAAGCAATCTTGATGACCACTTTCCCAAACGCCCCCCTGGCAAGATGCTCGTAGGCTTCTCGTGCCTGTTCAAATGGATAGACATAATCGATGACAGGTCGAATCTTGTGTTCGTTCAAGAATGCATTCATTCGATCAAACGACGAGCGCGGTGCTACGGCGATACCACGAATGGTTGTCTGGCGAAAGATGAGCGGCATCAGATTCAGTTGGACGGTTTGCCCAGTCAAAAATCCAATCTGCGCGATGCGACCGGCTGCCTTGGTGGCCGCGACTGACTGATTGATGCCGCTTCCGCCAGCCACATCGAGCAGCAGGTCGACGCCTTTGCCCTCGGTCAGCTTCAGCACTTCTTCTTCCCAGTTTGGCGTGCTTCGGTAATTGATCCCGGCCACGGCACCAAGGCCCTTCACGGTATGCAGATTCTGGTCGCTGCTGGACGTCGCGATGACTTTCGCGCCAAGCGCCGTAGCAATCTGTACAGCGAAAATGGACACGCCGCCGGTGCCCTGAACCAGCACGGTTTGCCCTGGCTGAATCTGCCCGAAGTCGACGAGCGAGTACCAGGCCGTGAGCGCAGCAATGGGCAATGTGGCCGCCTCCTCGTCGCTCATATTGTCAGGAGCACGAACTGCACTGTCTTCGTGGATAATCATGTATTCAGCCAACCCGCCGGGCAGCGGGGAGCCGAAGCAGTATTCGGGTTCATGCGGCCCTGGTTCACCGTCGAGCCATCGGGAATACAGATGCGAATTGACCCGATCACCCACTTTGAAACGGGTAACGCCATCGCCGACCGCAACCACAGTGCCGGCGGCATCGCTGACAGGGATCAGCGGCTTGGGAACTTTGTGAGGTTCATAAATGCCATCGACGATGGCTTTGTCGCGGAAATTAAGCGAGACGGCGCCGACTTTTACCAACAGCTCGCCAGCCTTTGGATCAGGGGTCGAAACGTCACCCAGTTCTAGGTTGTCGAGTCCGAAATCTTTCAATAACCAAGCCTTCATTGCGCTCTCCAAAAAAGTAGTCAGTGGTGGCACGAACTGGATCTCTTGTGCCTTGAACCCATGATTGGCTTTTATCGGTGCGCAATAAATGCACTTCAAATGACATGTTTGTTGTATTTATAGGCAACAATCGTCGGGTTCGTATGAGATAAATCAGCACAGGCTTTAGAGAGAAGGTCATGGAATTGCTTCAATCGATGCGACTGTTCGCCCGGCTTGCCGAACTGGGAAGCTTCACCAAAGCCGCCGAGTCGCTGGACATTGGGCGTCCGCAAGTCACCCGGTATATCCAGGAACTGGAAATGTCACTGGGTGTGCGCTTGTTCCAGCGGACTACGCGGAAAGTGACGCTCACAGCAGAGGGTGAGCGTTTCTACGAGCGTGTGCAGGACATTCTCGGAAGCGTCTCTGCCGCGACCTCAATGTTTGATCGATCCAGAGCCACCCTTGGTGGACGGCTTCGTATCGATATTCCGACCGCTTTCGCTCAAGTTGAATTCATGGACAGCCTGAAAGTGTTCACCGCAGACTTCCCGGGAATCAACGTGATTCTTGGCGTCACAGACAGGACCGTTGACTTGGTGGGAGAAGGCGTTGATTGCGTGTTGCGCATCGGCGATCTGCCGGACTCAACCTTGATCGCGCGCCCTGTTGGTGTAGCGACAATGGTGACTTGCGCCGCCCCCCAATACCTTCATGAGCACAGCGAACCCGAAACGCTGGAGGAATTGAAGTCACATCAAGGCGTCAACTTCCTGTCCGGACAAAGCAACAGGACACTGCCGTGGCACTTCTCGGTTGGGGGCAAGGACAGGACTTATACCAGCAACGCTGGAATCACCGTTACGGAGTCAAACGCATACGTGCAATGTGGCGTGGCAGGGTTCGGAATCATTCAAGCGCCCGGCATTGCGGTAAGCCAGTACCTGAACAGCGGTGCCCTGGTGGAGATTCTAAAACCCTATCGCCCTGCCCCTCGTCCTGTGTCGGTGCTATACCCAAGCCGGACGCACTTGGCGCCGCAGGTGCAGGTTTTTATTGAATGGTTGCAAGAGCGCTTTCCGCAGCTCCATCCAGACTGGCTGGAACAATATCCAACCTCACCGTTACGGAGCATGTAAGACATGTCAAACATCGTCGCATGGACCCTTTTCGCCTTGGGCGTCCTCCATATTCCTTTCGGTATTATCAAGTTCAAAACAGCATTCGCCGCCGCTGTAGACTCTGGCTTCGTTGACCAATTCAAAGCGCACGAAGATCGGCGTACTGCCCTCTGGTTCACCATGCTGGGGCCGCTTTTTATGCTCGCAGGGCAGACAGCGATTCACGCCGTAGCCGTTGGCGATCTCGCGCTACTTAAAATTGTTGGCATCTATGTGCTTATGATCTCGATCATTTGCGTCATTGCTGTTCCAAAATCGGGGTTCTGGGCAACGCTGCTGGTTTCTCCGCTGATCATCGCGGCAGGGTATGGCTTGTACGCCTGACAAACGAGCGCTGCGAACCACCCACACAATCAAGGAGAGTTGCACATCATGGACGAAGCCATTACTTACCGAGCTGCAACGGTAGAAGACGCATTGAGCATTTGTGAGTTGGGACAATTGCTTAACGCGGTGCACCACGCTGCCCGTCCCGATATTTACGCGGCTGCCACCCAAGACTTTTCGCGCGACCTTCCTCACTGGTCAGGTCTTTTCGAGAAACCGGGTCAGGTTGTATTCATCGCGAATGTCGGTCACCAGGCCGCAGCCTTCATTACTGCCAGCCTGTCGGCAAGCTCTGGGCCACTGATGCAACCGCTGAACGTTGTTCGCATCGGATCGGTATGTGTTGCCGAGCAATTTTGGGGGAAAGGTATTGGACGCAGGCTTATTCAACTCGTTAAAGACTGGGCAATCGAAAATGATGCTCAGGACTTGAGGTTGTCCGTCTGGCCGTTCAATGCACGTGCTGCTCGCATGTACACAGAGTTCGGGTTTGAGACTCGTGCTTTCGAGATGGGCATGCGTCTGTAAAGGCGATTCACCTAAAGGTGAAAAGAGGTTCGAGGGACTTTTGCTGGGTCATTCGTAACTGACAACTTTCGGCCAGAAGCGGTCCGGGCCATCCAGTAACCGAAGACAATGAAGCCCCAGGCAAACTGATCTACAGGCCGCGTTGACGTCTATGTGCGTGGCTAATCCAGGATGAACAGGTCCCCTTCCACATCCGTATCGCCGTGTTTACGACTCTGCGCCGCAGAGTCGTAGACGATCATCAGAACCTCTCCAGGCTGCTCGCCCGATTGGAACAGACACATGCCCTCAGCGTGATCGTTGCCTTGCCCGAAAGGCACCTCCAGCAGCTTCTCCAATTGATCGGTGAAGACCACGCTTTCCTCGTCGGACGCGAAACCGCCACGCCATCGGAAGACCGTTACCGGACCGTCCTGCTCCATCGTGGGGCCCGCCAGGATCAGCAGATCGTCACCGCGGGTGCACAGGTCACGCAATCCCAGGCCATTGAGCGCGAAGAAGTGCTTGCGGTAGCGGCGCCCATCCGGACCGATCTTCTTCAGCACCAGCGTGTCAGACGAGGCGTCGTTCAGCTCGGGTTCGATCTCCAACAACACGGCCCAGCCGCGTAGCACCGGTCCACGCAGCCCCAGCAGAAGGCGCGAGCCGATCATCACCAACCCTTCGATATCGAAGCCGTTGTCCTTACCCGGGATACGCAGGAAGTCGCGTAGCTGAGGATCTTCAGCAATGGCCGCGGTCAGGTCGTTACCAACTTCGTTGCCCTGCAGCCGCGCCGCTGTACGTCCATCGGCATCCACTTTCCTGGCGAGTACATAGCTGTCGTTCTGCTGCACCACAGGGATGCGGGCCAGCAGAAAACGATTGCCGTCCGCCTCTACCGTCGACAGGCGCTTGATATTCTTCCGTGCAGAAGTGCCGGCCTCGGACTTCTTGCGCTTCAGGCTATGGGAGCCCACCACCCAGAGGTAACCACTGTCAGGGGCATAGGCCAAGCCCTCGATATCGATCTCGGCGTCTTGTTTCGGTATGGGCAGATCCAGATATTCCAGGAGCGGAAACGATTGGTGCTCGTCGCACCTTACGACGCCGCCGGGCGCAGCATCCTGGATTTTCAGGCGTTCCAGGCTCGTAGTTTCGTCGTTCGCCACCCAGAGTGTGTCGTCAATCTGCTGAACGACCGAAAGGCCATCGCGCAACGACGCAAACGCCGGATCAAAGCTCAACAGCGCAAAATTGCTTCGGTGGCTCATGAGCGGTTTCCTGTCTTTATGGCGCTGCGCGCCGGTTATTCAGAACCGGATTTCTGCGTGTGCTCTTCGTCCAGAGCATGCACTCGTCCTGGCCGACCCGTCCACCGCTGATGGCTTAGGCCCCTTAGCCAAGCAATCCGAATTAGTTCCATCAACTCCCAAAATAGCCGACGAACGGTGACCCCGGCAGGCACAAAGCCTGCAATAACCATCTCGACGAACATTTGACGTCAATCTACCGCCATACGGATTTCCTAATCAGCAGACCCAATTGACACAGCTCAATAGCGTTGGTTCGAGCGCAACTGTGGCCGCAACATTCCCCGCATACAGGATTATTGACATGATCGATCTCGCCACCTGGAATTTGAGCATCCCTGAAGGCAGCCCACCGGCCACGATAGAAACGCCTCGACTGGCGCAAGGCTTCAAGGACCAGTATTTCAGTTCTGAAGCCGCTACCCTTTTCTTCTGGGCACCTGTGACCGGTTCCAGGACGGCCAACGCTATATACCCGCGCAGCGAGTTGCGGGAAACCTATAGCGATGGAACGCTGCGCAACTGGCAGTATTCAGCGGCGGATAACATTCTGCGGGCGAGTGTGACCGTCAATCAGGTGCCCAGCACCGGCAAGATCGTGATTGGTCAGATTCACAACAAGGACAGCAATAACCCCATGGTGAAGCTGGAATACCAATACAAAACGTCGTCTTCGACGGGAAACATTGTCGCCAAGGTGCGCATGCGCCCCGACGATGAAGAGGGCCAGGTCATTACCATTGCGACGGGTGTGCCGCTCGACCGCAACTTTTCCTACCAGATCCACCTCAGCCCGAAGGGCGCGCTGGGCATCAGCGCAGCAGGATACAACTGGAGAACCACCATCGACCCGAGCTGGAAGACCAAACCACTGTATTTCAAAGCGGGTGCGTATGTGCAGGACAACACAGGCTATCCCACCGAGGGCGGAAAAGTGACGTTCAGGATGCTGGAGATCCAACACAACATTTAGTTGCTTCTTTAGGCACTACCGTTGGCACGCCGATCCGAAGGGTGAAGACTTTAGTGGATTTCCTCGTCGATCGGCTACCAAGTGGCTAGCTGTCAGTGAACTCAACAGCACGGGCGGCAGATGCCCTCGAAGCCTTTCAAAACCATGCGTGCGCAAACAGTGGGATACGCTGCTATCACAGGCGGGTGTCGAAGGTGGCGGCACGCATCCTTACATGGTGCGATCACGTTCACTATCGCAAAGAAGGCGAGCGGGACGAGGAATGCATCAGATGGGTGGCGGAGGCTACCCAGAGAAGATTTATCCTGAATTATGAACGCTCTTTCCTGCGCCCGGTGCTGGATTGAGTTAACTAACCTTAAGGGCTCGGTCGATTTGCACCATTTCGCGATGGGCAGCTATCGGCCATTAGCTGCCGGTCGGAGGTGCCTACTAAATCAACTACGACTCATAGTATAGAGTTCACTCGCTCGCCCACATCCTCCGTTTTATCGCCGTGCAGGATGACAGTCCTTTGGTGTGGGCGAACCGCTAGCTTATTTTCAGCCAGCAACGCATGCATCTAAGGCTTGGCTCGGTCCCATTGACACTCTTTCAATCTGTCTGCATCAGTTCCGCTCTCTTTTCGCATGTCGATGTTGCCGTCTGCGTCTAGGTAGATGTCGGTGTTGGGCCACTTCGGCGCGATGCTGATGCAATGATTACGCCCTTCTTTTTTGCTCCACCACGAAAACTCCATGAAGAATTCGTCGTCAGGGAAGAGCACCCCATTATCAACCGCACCGCCTCCAGGAAGCATTCCGCCTTTGTAAATCCGGTCTTGGACGTTCCAGATGTACCGGAACTCATCTCGCCCAGCTTTCGAGTAGTGAACATTCACGGTCGGCAAAGCTATGTCCCAGTGAGTGACCACTAAATACAACACAGGTATCCACAGTATCCGTATGTACCATGTCCGACGCTTACTGGCATTTGTGGGCACGAATTCCATCCCCCCAGTTCTCTGGTGGTACTGCTAACATTTCATCCATGATCATCTTCGCGGTTACTCCCCCTGTGGGATGCTGTTTAGCGAGTTTCATCCCAATTTCAATGGATACTCTATCGGCAACGTCGTCCCATGATCGCGGTTCAGTCCATGGACTCGCCGTAGTATGTGGACCGGGATGCACTCTCTCCGCTTCAGGCTTGCTCATCTCGCCAGTTTTGGTAGCGGCGTCCGACAAAAATTGTGCAGCGCCAGCGCCATCCAGTAGCTCGCTCTCTGACAAGCCACCTATGATTCCTACGTATCCATAGTGAATGTTCGACCAGATGTCGTAAAAGTACTCGTAAGCCCCCTGTTTATGGTGCAGGCCAACAAACAGCTTACGAAGCTTCGGCTTGTGATCCCAATCCATCCTTGGGCCCACTTTACTTGCCCAGATTACCCACGATGTAGCTGTGTCTCTGTACTTGCTCAGGGCGCGGGCCGCTGGTCCGCCCAAGCCTGAGAGTTGTGGAGGCTCCCTGTCTGCCGCAGTGGGATCATAGTTGTTAAGCCTTTGCATCCTTAAAACTTCCGGGCTCTGTATGTTTCGGCTCATCTCATCAGCGATGTAGTTGGCCAGCCCTTCCATTTCGTCGGGATGATTGCAAACGGCGGGTTCCGCTCCTGGTTCAGGCTTCGCGTCCGGCCGTTTAGCAGCGGCCTTAGGGTCTACAAGAGCATTTGCAGCGGTTGCCTTCTCTGTCAGCTTTGGATCAGCCAGCAGTGTGGCCATTTTCTCATCGTCCACAGTGCCATCTGGCCGGAATGCTCCGAGCGCCATGAAGTTGATGATTGTTGCACCACCACCATCCCCCATGACAAAGCCGCCACCGACATCGCCTGACCCAGTGATGATGGTTCCGCCGTGGCTGGTAGGACTGCCCAAGTGAGCCATAGGACGCCCGTTCACTTGGATGGACGGAAACCCTGTCGTGATAACAGCGCCACACCCACAGGTATCGCCCACGCGAGCAGAACCCATGAAGTTGATGTTTGTGTCAGCGGAGGCAGAGGCAATCGGGGTGGTGCCATGACCGGGCATTGGGCAGACATGTTTGTCACCCAATCGAGCAGAGGAAATCATTCGTCGTCCTTGTTGTGCATAACAAGCCCCCGTCAGTGGAGGCGAAGAGCATTTTGTAGGCGCCGCGAGATTAACGCATGTGATGGTGAATGGCCTGTAGGAAAAATCTGAACGCGTGTCACGCGCTTGCCCGAGACTTAAGCCTGCTCGCCCTTCACAGCTTTAGTCGCCGTAGGCATCAGTAGTTCACTGATAGTGGGCTGGATAACGAGCCAGCGCAAAGAGGAGTCCGCAATCATTTGGCGATTAAACACAAATCTGGCGGTCAACCTTTATCCAGATTACGGGCACCTCACAGCCAAAAGCGGATACCCGTCCTAGGTCCGTTTCCGGCCAAATGAAGACATTCGCCGAGCTGCATGCAATCACCAAGCAAGACCGGCCACCTCTCACTGCTGCCTCCAAAAACAACTAACCCCAGCACTAGACTGGGTTTCAAGACAGGATGTTTAAACCGATACCCGCTGCAATTCGTACTGGGGTGGCCAGGTTGTCAGGCCGGACGCCATTTCGTCCCCGAAAATGATGCATTCGCCAGGGCAAGACCGATCCTGCGCCAGTTGGCGTGGGCTGTCTCACGCTACGGTTCGTAGCCTATTCCGCTGCCGAGGTTTCGACTGTTGAGGTCGCTGAAGACCTTTTCAACAGGGCCGATCCCATCTGATTATGTGACTGGCTAAGTGAAGAGGCGCTGCTACGCTTGAAGGGTCGGAGCTACCGACGAAAGACGACATATTCCGGCCAACTGTTGATCCCGAGTGTCTCGCAATAGATCAACCCACCTACCGCCTCGCATACTGCCGCCTCCTGTCCCTACCCCCGATCGTGCCTTGCCGCCTCCCGGCTCCGCACGAAAATCATGTTCATGTGTTTACCCGTGAAGGAACCGAGCAATGCGGGGATTTTTAGCGCGCTCCGATTATTAAGCAAACCGCAACGGCTGCTCAAACGGGAACCCACATGCTATCAGGCAACCCCTGGAGATGTTCTCATGAGACTTCATTTGCTCACGGCTGCATTGATATTCGCCAGCATGGCAACGACGGGGGCGGCGCTCGCTGGTGAAGCTTCCCCCACCAGCGCGGACAAGCAGGAAATCAAGCTCACGCGCGTCACGCCCCAATACTGGCGAGTCACGTTCCATAACCCGCCGTACAACATCTATGGCCCGGAAACCATGCCGCAATTGAACGAGGTGGTGACCGCCATTGAGTCCGATCCGAAACTGGTCGTGGTGGTGTTCGACAGCGACGTTCCGGATTTCTTCCTGACCCACTATGACTTCGTGCCCCCGCTGACCGATACCACCAGCCTGCCCAACGGCCCGACTGGCCTGCCACCGCTGCCCGACATGCTGGTGCGATTGAGCAAGGCGCCGGTGGTCTCGATCGTGTCGATTCGCGGTCGTGCCACCGGTGTCGGCAGCGAGCTTGCCTTGGCCAGCGACATGCGTTTTGCCAGCCGAGAGAAAGCCATCTTGTCGCAATGGGAAATCGGCGCCGCCCTGGTGCCCGGAGGTGGTCCCATGGCGCGCCTGCCACGTCTGATGGGGCGTGGCCGTGCGCTGGAAGTGCTGCTGACCGGCAACGATATCAATGGCGAACTCGCCGAGCGCTATGGCTACGTCAATCGCGCACTACCCGATGCCGAACTCGACAAATTCGTCGACACCATGGCACGCCGCATCGCTCGATTCGACAAACAGTCGATTGCCGACATCAAGCACCTGGTCGACGCGGCCAGCCTGCCACCCAATGAAGCCATTGCCGCCGAATGGGATGGTTTCATCGGCTCGGTTAAACGCCCGGCGGCACAGGCACGGATCAAACAGCTGATGGAGCTTGGTCTGCAAAAGAAAGCGGATGTCGAGAAACGGTTGGCCCATTACACCGGCACCTTAGGTGAGGAGTCGAAATAATCCTGCATTCCATAACCTCACAGAGTGCGTTTTGGATGTGACGGGAAGTGCGGCAGAACGTACTCGCCGAGTTCGTCGAGGATTTCGTCATAGGGTTGACGGCTGACCTTGGGGTTAAGCGCAATATGCGAGACACCGGCAGATTGCGCTTGCTCAAGGTAATTGCGCAGGCCGTTGCGCCCCGCCCGGAAGCCACCCTGGATGCGCTGGAAGGGCTGATCCGGGTTGTCGCTGAGATCGAAATAGCCACCCAGACCCAATGGTTTGAAGGCGTCGCGATTCTCTGCCTCCCGCACGGTGGCGTGCCAGCTCTCGCCCAACGATGCCAACCGCTCTGGACTTTGAACACCGGCAAGATAGCCATCAAGGTGCTGAGCCAACCATTCAATGCTCTGTTGCGCCTGGCCGACCGCGATTGAGGGGACGCGGCCATGCAGCGCTTTCGGCACCAGATCCAGGCTTCCGGGAGAGCCACCGAATCGTTCGGACCGGAAACGGGGAAAGCTCTGCTCGATCAGGGTTCGAAACACCGAAAAGGCATCACGGTAGCGATCGCCACGGGATTCATAATCGATACCCAGCATCGGGTAATCGCTGTATCGATCGCCCGAAGAAAGTCCCAACACCAGGCGACCTTCACTGAGTTGATCGAGGGACGTCGCTTGCTTGGCCAGATACATGGGATCACGGGTAGGCAGCACAATACCCGTGGTGCGCAGGACGATGCTGCGGGTGGCCGCGGCCAGGTAGCCGATGTAGACCAGTGGTTCAAAGATCTGCGCCACATCACCATAGCCTGGATCGTAGAAAGGGATGTCACGCATCCATAAGGCACCAAAACCAAGCGCTTCGGCACGCTGCGCCATCTCCAGGTGGCCACGCATGGTCGGGGCCGGTCGGTCGGCGTGGGTTTCGAGGGGCAAGATCAGGCCAATCGTGAGCGCCTCTGGTTGAAACAAGCGTTGAAACCCAGGGTGACGTTCAAGCGAGGGATGGGCCGTCGGTAAGGTGACAGGTTGCGCCTGCGGCGTGAGGTGTGTGGCGATAGTCATGATGGCAGTCCCGTGAGTGACGATGGCTGACATGTTTATTGAATCCTCAGGCTGGATAAACAGCTGCTCACGACCATTACACGGTCCACTGAGTCCCCAATGTCGTTATGTTTCCCAAGGCACGCCCGTTTCCCAATGCTCAATCAACAGATCAATAAACCTTCGAACGCGGGGCGACAGGTGACGCTTGCTTGTGTAGACGACTCTGATGGGATCGGGAGGTGCGCGGTAGGGTTTCAGTACTTCCACTAACGTGCCTTCGCGCAGGTCGTTACCCGTAATGTAGGTCGGCAGGTGAATCAGGCCGATGCCTGCCAGCGCCGCTTCACGCATCGCTTCTGAACTGTCGATGTTCAGCCGCCCGGGCTGCTCGAATAGATGAAGGCCGGCAGGTGTCTGGTAATGCCAGGCGATAGGCCGCTCGCCACTGAATAAAGCGATGGTGTCATGTCCGACCAGTTCAGCCAGCGTTTGCGGTACACCGCAACGGGCCAGATAAGCAGGCGATGCACACGTTGCGAACTGCTGCCAACCCACGGTACGGGTCAATAATTGTGAGTCATCTTTTGGCGTACCGATTCGTATGGCGATGTCGATGCCCTCTTCGACCAGATCAACAAAGCGATCGGTAAACCAGACATCCGCCCGTAATTCAGGCCATTGTTTCAGATAAGCATCCAGAATCGGCAGAATGTGGCGCTGACCGAAGGACAGTGGTGCAGTGAGTTTAAAAGTGCCGGTTGGTCGCCCACGGCGCAAGGCCATGGTCGCGTCCACTTCATCCAGATCTTCGAGGATCTGGCGCCAGCGCTCATAGGCTACCTGCCCCTCGTCAGTCAGACTCAGTTTGCGTGTCGTGCGATTGAGAAGCCGTGCGCCCATTCGGCTTTCCAGTCGAACTATACTTTTCCCCACTGCCGATCGGGTCAGACCGAGTGAGGCCGCCGCTGCGGTAAAGCTGCCAGCCTTCACGGCGCAGACAAATGCAGCGATGTCACCAAATCGGTTGGCTTCCATGGGTAGCTTTACTCCAGGACCTGCATAGGTTGTATGCGGGGGCGAAAATAATCGTCTGTCCAGCAGGTCATGTCACAAAACCACAAGCGCCTGGAAGATGCTCTTGAGTGTATTGCCTTGCATTACCTTGCGCCCCCCTGCCCCTGTTCATTTATCAATAGGACTGACCATGATCCTCAAGCGCGTAGGCTCGCAGCCATCGATAAAAGTCCCTGAAGCGTACTTCACGGGCACTGTCCGTATGGACCCCCTTAACTCCCCACCTGAACCGGCCCGGGCTTCCATCGTCAGCGTCACCTTTGAACCCGGTGCACGTAGCGCCTGGCATACCCATCCGCTGGGTCAGACGCTGATTGTCACCGCAGGCTGCGGCTGGACGCAGTGTGAAGGCGAACCGATCGTCGAAATTCGTGCCGGCGATGTCATCTGGTGCCCGCCGGGCCACAAACACTGGCACGGTGCAAGCGCCACCACCTCCATGACTCACATTGGGGTCCAGGAAGCGCTGGATGGTGTGAGCGTCGTATGGTTGGAAAAGGTCACCGACGAGGAATATAACGTCGGCCCGCCTGGCGAATGATTTGATCAGTCTGTTGCATCGCGAGATACAAAAGTGTCTCGCCCAGGAGGCCGATTTGTCTCTTCGCGACAGGCATCAATCGGCCAAAAAAGCGGCCGATCGTGGCGTCATTTTTTCCAAAGATAGGTAAGCGTTCAGCGATCACACCTTCCCATTGCAACTGCTGGCGCCGTTGATCGATCCCGCTATCATGCAGGGCGTAGATCACGAATGTAGATAACGCTATGCCAAGATTGTCATTCGCCGTCAGAATTTTGTTCGCATGCTGCCTTTTCATCGCAACCGCTAATCACATCCGTGCAGACGTTTCGCATGGATTGCTCTGGGACTACGGATACGGGCCTAGCACTTACTTGGCTAGCCGTATTTTCTGGGGGGCGCTTACGTTTTTTGACCCGCTTGCAGCACTGCTACTTTTCATCAAACCAAGAGCCGGAATCGTGCTTACGGTAGCGATTATTTTGGTCGACGTAACTCATAACACTTTTTACGTCGCATTGAAGCAGCAGTGGCTGGAGCCGTTCTACCTGTCCCAGGTAGCTTTTCTTATCGTAGTATTCCTACTCTCACCCATCGCTTGGAATGGCCCTATTCGAGACGTAGCGCTCACCAATCCAGTCCGAGTGTGATTCGCTCCACTTATGAGGTAGAAGCTCTTCGATTTCACTCGCCCGCTGCGTCGGCAAGCGCGTCAGAACGTCTTTCAGATAAGCATACGGATCATGCCCGTTGAGCCGCGCCGATTGGATCAAACTCATGATCGCCGCCGCCCGTTTGCCACTGCGCAGCGAACCTGCGAACAACCAATTCGAGCGTCCAAGTGCCCACGGCCTTATCTGATTTTCGACCGCGTTGTTATCGATGGGTACAGCGCCGTCTTCGAGATATCGAGTCAGTGCCGTCCAGCGCTTAAGGCTGTAATCCAGAGCTTTGGCGATAGCCGACCCCTCGGGCACAAGGTCGCGCTGGGCCATCATCCAGGTATGCAGTGCGTCGATAACGGGCGCCGCTTTTTCCTGCCGTATTCGCCAGCGATCTTCAACGGTCATCTCCCGCGCTTGCCGTTCAATTTCGTACAACCCGCCAATTGAGTGCAGCGCCTGCTCGGCCAGTTGGCTTTTGTTCGTCGCGTGCAGATCGAAAAACTTGCGGCGGGCGTGGGCCATGCAGCCGATTTCAGTGATGCCTTGCTGGAAGCTTGCTTTGTAGCCGGCGAAATCGTCGCAAACCAGCTTGCCATTCCACTGGCCAAGAAAGTTGCGTGCATGTTCGCCCGCACGGCTTGGGCTGAAGTCGTAAAGCACAGCTTTGAGTGCCGAAAAAGGCGTGGTGCAGTAGGCCCAGACGTAAGCACGGTGGGTTTTCCTCTCGCCCGGTGCGAGCATCTGCACCGGCGTTTCGTCAGCGTGGATCACGCCTTGAGCAAGCACTGTTTCGCGCAGCGCATCGACCAAGGGCTGGAGCTGCACACCGGTTTGGCCAACCCATTGCGCCAGTGTCGAGCGGGCGATAGCCAGGCCGGCGCGGCCAAAGATTTTCTCTTGGCGATACAGCGGCAAATGGTCGGCGAATTTGGCCACCATCACGTGAGCCAGCAGCCCTGCGGTCGGGATGCCCTTGTCGATTACCTGGGCCGGAACCGGTACCTGAGTCAGCGTTTCACACTCGCGGCAGACCCATTTCCCGCGCACATGCTGCTCCACGGTGAACATGCCCGGCGTGTAATCCAGCTTCTCGCTGACGTCCTCGCCGATCCGCTGGAGCTGGCAGCCGCAGGCGCATTGGGTGTTGTCTGGTTCGTGATAAATCACGGTGCGCGGAAACTGCGCAGGCAAAGGAACACGCTTTGGCTGCTTGCGTGGCTCGGCCGGCGCAGCCGGCGGATTCAACGCTTTCAGCTCGGCTTCAATGGCCGCGATGTCGGTGTCGAGCAGGTCGTCGAGCAGGCTGCCTTGGGCAGGGCTCAATTGTTCACTGCGCTTGGCAAACTTGTTCCGTTTGAACCAGGCGATTTCGTGGGTGAGTTGCTCGATGATGGTTTGGTCGCGATCGTTCTTTTTGCCCATCCTGTCGACTTGCTGCCCAAGAGAATCAACCTGGGACAGCAACTGCACCGCGAGGGCACGCAGTTGGTCGGGGGACATTTGGTCGAGGTTGGGTGAGGACGTCATGCCGCGAACTTTGCCAGAGCAGGCCGTTCGCGGCGATAGACTAATGGGCTAATGGCGGGTGTTAAAGCAGTGTGATTGCACCGCCAGCCCCAACGCGTTGCCAAGGTAGGCCGAGCACCAAGGCCTGAAGTTGCTCAGTATCCAGCTCCATCTCGCAGCCTTGTCGAATGCCTGGCCAGTGAAACTTGCCTTGATTCAACCTGCGAGCAGCCAGCCAGACGCCAATCCCGTCATGCACCAGCACTTTCATACGAGTAGCGCGGCGGTTCGCGAACAGATAAGCGCAGTGCGGCTTCGCCGCGCCGAACACCGCAATCACCCTGGCCAGCGCAGTTTCAGTGCCGGCACGCATATCCATGGGCTCGGTGGCGAGCCAGATGGCATCGACGCGAATCATTGCGCGAGTCCACGGACAAAGCGGGCGCAGCCTTCAGGATCGGAAGTTGGCGATTAGATACTCGGTAAAAATTTATATTAAACCCATCACTCCCACCGCGATCCAACATTACCTGTGACGCACGGCACTCTTCCTCATTACGACAGATTCCACTATCCACATATCGTCCCACCAAGGCAGCCGACAACTCCGGTCTCGATTCGGAGGAACGCTTTGCTGCGTAAGCCGTCTCCCAGATGACGCACAACAAAAATAAGGAACACACCAAGCTTTTGATCAACCGCCAACTCTTTGAGAAATCATCGAAAAGAAACAGCTTTTTTTGCATGTTCGCCACCGTCCGTGCTGTTTGTCATACACCAAGCGTAGCTAATCAAATCCCAGGTACAGTGGGGGTAAAGCCTTCCTGGAAATCGATCGTTGACTGGCAGTTATGGGTCGGCTGCTGCCCTTCGTAACTGGTCGTTATCGACCGAACGTAAGGAGGTAGGAACCTTTAAGGCCCACCCTTCCACAACTCAGCAGCCACCTGCGAGCATTGCTACGTCCAGTAATCGACCTGATGATGCCAGCCGCTCGACAGAAGTCGCAATTCAATCCCGAGCAATCTTGTCATTTGCCAAGGCTTAGGGCAGGGTCGATACCACTGACATCTCTGCCAAAGGAGTCACCCATGTCAAAGCTATATCCCAGTATCGATCCCGAGGGGCTGGTCGAGTACTCAGTGGTCTACACCGACCGCTCGCTCAACCACATGTCGCAGTCATTTCAAGGCGTGATGAAGAACATTTCCAGGACCCTGAAACAGGTCTACAACGCCCAGGCTGTTGCGGTGGTCCCGGGCAGCGGCACATTCGGCATGGAAGCGGTGGCGCGACAGTTTGCCACCGACCAGCAATGCCTGGTGATACGCAACGGCTGGTTCAGCTATCGCTGGAGCCAGATCCTTGAGATGGGCAACATCCCGGCGGCCACCACGGTGCTGAAAGCCCGACCGGTCGACACTGGTCGCCAGGCTGCCTACACCCCACCCCCTCTGGACGAAGTGCTGGCAGCCATTCAGGCGCAGAAACCGCAGATTGTCTTCGCCCCCCACGTTGAAACCTCATCAGGGATTATCCTGCCCGACGAGTACCTGCGGGCCGTCGGCGACGCCGTGCATGCAGTGGGTGGCCTGTTCGTGCTGGACTGCATCGCCTCAGGCACGCTTTGGGTTGATATGCAGAAATGTGCAGTCGACCTGCTGATCAGCGCACCGCAGAAAGGCTGGAGCGCCTCCCCTTGCTGCGCCCTGGTGATGCTCAGTTCTTTGGCCCTCGAACGCATCGAACAGACGCATAGCAGCAGCTTCGCCTGCGACCTGAAAAAGTGGCTTCAGATCATGCAGGCCTACGAACAGGGCGGACATGCCTACCATGCGACTATGCCCAGCGATTCCCTCGCACGATTTAACGAAGTGATGAAAGAGACGCAAGCCTACGGTTTCGAAAAGGTCCGCGGCGAACAACAGGCGCTGGGCGATCGGGTGCGCGCAATGTTGACCGGCAAAGGCATCAAAAGCGTGGCCGCAGCCGGCTTTCAGGCCCCTGGCGTAGTGGTGAGCTACACCGATGATGCCGACATCAAGAGTGGTAAGAAATTTGCCAACCACGGCCTACAGATCGCCGCCGGAGTGCCGTTGCAATGCGACGAGCCGGCCGACTTCCAGACCTTCCGCATCGGTCTGTTCGGACTCGAAAAGCTGCAAAATATCGAGCGCACCGTCAGCATCCTCGAGCAGGCACTGGACGAAGTGATGGTTAACTAAGCCCTCATCTTGCCCGCAGCACATACCAAACTTGTGAATTCCAGGAAGGCATTCTGCCCTGGGCACTGCCGGCCCATGGCGTTGATCTTCGACGAATATGACGCTGGTCGCCCGGACGTCATGTTAGAACCATAAGGGAAAGCCCGTGCACGCGTCTTACTGACACGTGCACCCTTCAGCGCTATCAGAAAAGGTTTCCAACGAAGCCTTTCACGGGGCGGATGATTGGCGGCTGTATGACTTGGATCGACCCAAAGCTGACGATAGCGACAGGCAGAAATCGGCCAGAAGCGGTCACTCGCAGACGCTTGGGTAATGTGTCGAATTGAACCATCGAAGCTTCACCCCCCTTCACTTGAGGATCTCTGATGACAAACCAATCCGCTATTGTCGAGGTGGTTCAAGAAACCGATCCTATGCTGCTCAGATCTTTGAATGACCTTCTCCCACAGCTTTCCAAAAACGCTCAAGCGATGACAATGGAAGATTTGAAGCAGATTGTGGATTCAGAGTGCTCCCATTTATTGGTAGTGAAAGCAGCAGGTGGAGGAAGCATTTTGGGGGCGCTAACCCTAATTCATTTTCGCATTCCGACAGGCGTTCGTGCCTGGATCGAAGACGTCGTAGTAGATGCCAGTGCTCGAGGTCAAGGGATCGGCAAAGCACTCATACAAGCAGCAATAGAAAAAAACCATGACCTCGGCGCGAGAACTCTGGATTTAACCTCCAATCCAGATCGTGAGTCTGCCCATCGTTTATACGAGGGGGCAGGATTCTCGATCCGAACAACAAAGGTCTATCGACATATCAAATGACTAATGGATAGTCCTTCTACGCACGGCTCCACTCATGCATGCAGAAGCGTCCTGTGAATGGCTGCTTTGGGCTGCAGCCCTTCGCGAAAGTCCGCAATCGGCCCAGAGTGTGTAAAAACGCTTCGCCAAAATTAAGGTGTGCGCGTCTACGTTAAATCTGAAATTTATCGGCACGTCAGCAGATGTGGATTTTGCGTAGAAGCGCGATTTCCAGTCCGGTTTTGAGTGCCTGTCGCGCTGAAAAACGTTTTTACACAGCCTCGGCCAGAAGCAGACATTCACCTGCCAATTTTATGTCCTGCTCCAGATTTTGCTGGACTTTCCCCTATATTAACTATCCTTCAAATAAGTTTGTTCGCAGTAGCGACCCAAACTTAATCGTCATATTTATAAAGTCAAATGTAAACCAGTTGTCATATTCAGAAATCGCTTCATCCACACATCTATGATATCGATCTGGTTAATGCCCAAAACAAAAACAAACATCACACATGGATAGCGCACTGATTAAAAGCTCATTGACTTTTACCCCAACTTACCATTCGTCGTCATGCAGAAAAAAAAATTCAACTTTTTCGAAAGCGGGTGACTCCCACTAATACAGCCATCAAGGCGGTGGGTACATTTTTCTGATTGATTGACGATTGTTGATAGGAGATAGTAATGAACTACGAAGATCGCGATACCTATGGCATGTACAAAACCAACCTCCTACGAGATGCCGGCTCTGAAGAACAGGGGCCTGGCCCCGATCTGATGGGGGCAGATACTCTCATTGGAAATGATGTTTATAACCATAATGAAGAAGACTTGGGAGATATTAAGGAAATCATGCTGGATGTTCGAAGCGGTAGAGTGAGTTATGCTGTTCTATCTTTTGGTGGCTTTCTTAGCATGGGAGAAAAACTGTTTGCGGTACCTTGGAACGCATTGACACTCGATACAGTAAATAAGCGCTTCGTACTAAACGTAGAGAAAGAACGCTTGGAAAATGCACCAGGTTTTGACAAGGACAGTTGGCCTAATATGGCCGACGAGTCTTGGGCAACAGAAATCCATTCTTTCTATGGAACTAAACCCTACGATTACGATACTGTTCGGAGATAAAGTATCGACAAAGCTAATGTCCATATCCGAAACGAAGAGTGATGCGCGCCGAGCAAACAACGGCGCGCATTGCGGTGAAAAAAGGTTTGTCGAAGCAACAAGGGTTTAGGGTGGATTCTGCTGACCGCCATCGAATCCAAGGCTAGGTCCCAGCCGCATCGTACCCGCAGTGCGGCGTCTGAATTCGCCCACATCAGAACAGCCAAACTGGGTAGCTATAACTGCTAGGTATGAGGCAGAGAACGGCCATAAGTTGACACTCTCCTCATATGGATGACCCCAGAAGGTGACAACCCCGACAACACTGACGAACTGGCGAGTGATTGTGCCTTAGGAACGTTACCGGCCGAGCAACCCTGATGATTGACATGTATCGCTTCTGTCCTATCCGGAAGCTGTGCGGAACGCTCGCGCCGCGCGTCACCCATTAGTCACCACCATGAAAGTGATTTGCGACCGGTGAACGCTGAAGGCGTCATATCGAATTGAACTGTCGCGGTGGGTGTACCATCAATCGTGGATAAAGCGAGCAAAGGGAATCGTAAGAAGCTAAGGCACAGGAGGCTTTTTCATTCGACTCAATAACGGAGATCATCTCCATGAGGATCGCTCAGATTGCGCCGCTTACCGAATGCTGTCCGCCCCGCCTATACGGCGGCATTGAGCGGATTGTTTCTTACCTGACTGAAGAACTGGTTCGGCAAGGGCACGATGTAACGCTCTTTGCCAGCGGGGATTCACAAACTTCGGCACGCCTTGAACCGGGGTCGCAGCGAGCCTTGCGACTGGACCCGGGCGTTAAGGATGCGATTCCTCATCACATCCTGATGCTGGATCAAGTGATCAGACAGGCGGATCAATTCGACGTGATGCACTTTCATGTCGACATCTATCATTTTCCGTTAATTCGGCGCTTGGCCGGCCGCAGTGTAACCACGCTTCACGGACGTCTGGATATCGCAGACTACCAATCGTTTTACAGCCATTTTCCCGAAGTACCGCTGGTCTCGATTTCAAAAGCCCAACGCGCGCCGTTGATCGGCAACGTCAATTGGATGGGCAATGTTTATCATGGGATTCCAGCCGATCTTTTAGCGTTCACCTCTGAGCCCAAAGGCGACTATCTGGCTTTCCTGGGCCGTATTTCTCCCGAAAAACGTCCGGACCGCGCCATCGAAATTGCCACCAGGGCGGGTCTGCCGTTGAAGATCGCGGCCAAGGTAGACAAGGCGGATCAGGTTTACTGGGACGACGTCATTGCCCCGTTGATCGCGACGCATCCGAACGTCGAATTTATCGGTGAGATCGATGATCACCAAAAAGCCAATTTTCTTGGCAATGCCCGCGCGCTAATTTTCCCCATCGATTGGCCTGAGCCGTTCGGCCTGGCGATGATCGAAGCCATGGCGTGTGGGACGCCTGTCATTGCCTTTCGTCATGGTGCGGTCCCGGAAGTGATTGATGACGGAGTGTCCGGTTACATTGTCGACGACATCGAGGGCGCGGTAGCGGCTATCCAGCGGTTGGAAGCGCTTGATCGTCGCAGAGTTCGGGCCGCGTTCGAGGAACGGTTCACGGTCGAGTGCATGACCAACCATTATCTGGAGCTGTATCGTCATCTGACGACGGGCCACACGACGGGTCAACCCAACACGCCTTTCGATGTTCCCGCCTCCGCGTCGTTGCAAGAGTTGCGCTTACGCACCCTTAAACATAACGATACTTTTGCGATATTTGACCCGAATGGGGATGTACTGGTTACAGAAGAAAGCCCGCAGGGGCTTTTCCATACCGATACCCGGCATCTGTCGGGGTTCTATCTGACGCTTAACGGGACGCGACCACTGTTGCTCAGCTCCACGCTGCGCGACGATAACGCGATGCTCACTTGCGATCTTACCAACGCCGATCTGTTCAACGCTCAGGGCCAAAAAGTCTTGCACCATGATTTGATCCATCTGCGACGCTCACGTTTTTTATGGGAAGGATCATGTTACGAACGGCTGACCTTGCGCAACTTCGACGAATACCCACATCGTCTGCAACTTAGAATTCAATTCGTGGCCGACTTCAAGGATCTGTTCGAGGTTCGCGGTGCTCGGCGTCCGCAACGCGGAGAAGCGCATCGGGCGGACATTGCGGGTGAGCAAGTCGTTCTCTCCTACACCGGGCTGGACCACAAACGGCGCACCACCCGACTACGCTTTGACCCGTTGCCAGCCTGTCTTTCCTGCGACCAGGCACTGTTCGACATCGAATTGGCGCCCGGTCAAATCCAGTCATTGTTCATGGATATCAATTGCGGCGTTCAAAACCCACCCTATTCAGTGCGTCACGGGTTTTTCGTTTCACTGCGCGATGCCCGGCGACAGTCGCGCACATTTTCTTCACGCGCAGCCTCGGTCGTGACGTCTCATGACGTGTTCAACGAAGCGGTGAGTCGGAGCGTTTCCGACCTGTACATGCTCATGACCAAAACCCCACAGGGCTTGTATCCGTACGCAGGCATCCCTTGGTTCAGCACAGTCTTTGGGCGTGATGCTTTGATCACCGCGTGGCAGATGCTCTGGCTCGACCCCGGTATAGCGCGAGGCGTGTTAGGGCATCTGGCGGCCAATCAAGCGACGACCGTCGACCCTGGCGCCGATGCCGAACCCGGAAAAATCCTGCATGAAGTCAGGCTCGGGGAAATGGCTGAGTTGGGTGAGGTGCCATTCCGGCGTTACTACGGCAGCATCGACTCCACGCCGTTGTTTGTGATGTTGGCCGCGGCCTACCTGGAAAGGACCAATGACCTGGATACACTCCGCCAACTCTGGCCAAACATCGAGGCAGCGCTGACCTGGATTGAGGAGTATGGCGACCGCGACGGTGACGGTTTTGTCGAATATGGTCGGCAGTCCGCCGAGGGTCTGATCAACCAGGGATGGAAGGACAGCCATGACTCGGTGTTTCATGCGGATGGTCGATTGGCCGTCGGCCCGATTGCGATCGTTGAAGTGCAGGCTTACGTCTATGGCGCCTTGAATGGTGCCGCGCAAATTGCACGACGGCTTGGCGAGCCAGACCAGGCTCTACGTTTGAAAGAAAAGGCCCGACACTTGCGCCGGCAGTTCGATGCTCAATTTTTCGACGAGGAACTGGGCACGTATGTCCTGGCGCTGGACGGCAACAAAATGCCCTGTCGAGTGCGCACCTCCAATGCGGGCCATGCGCTGTTCGCCGGCATCGCGTACCGCAAACGTGCGCCATCGGTCGTGGCGGCGTTGATGGACCGCTCCTCTTTTTCAGGCTGGGGCGTGAGAACCGTCGCGTCCTCGCAGCCACGCTATAACCCAATGAGTTATCACAACGGATCCGTCTGGCCCCATGACAATGCCTTGATCGCGGCTGGGTTTGCCCGTTACGGCTTTCGTCGGGAAGCAGCGCGGATTTTCGAAGGGATTTTTGCCGCGTCCACGTACATTGATCTTCGCCGACTTCCGGAACTGTTTTGCGGCTTTCCCCGGCAGCGCACCCAAGGGCCGACGTTTTATCCAGTCGCCTGCATGCCGCAGGCGTGGGCTGCTGCGGCGCCGCTTTCGATGATTCAGTCGTGCCTGGGACTTAGCTTCAGTCCTACGAAACTCAACATCATGTTTGACGAGCCAATACTTCCGGCATTTCTGGACACCATAGCCCTTCAGCGTCTGGCAGTGGGGGCGGAATCGGCTGATGTGATGCTGAGGCGTTCGGGAAAGAACGTTATGATCGAAGTCCTTAACCGTCATGGCCCTGTTCGGATAATGAGTACCAGTTAGAGCACCGATGCGATGAGCGCATTGCCTCCCCGCAATCAGACAAAAACCGGCGTAGCACTGTACACAGAGTTCGGGTTTGAGACTCGTGCTTTCGAGATGGGTACGCGTCTGTAAAGGCGATTCCCCGAAAGGTGAAAAGCGGTTCGACGGTCGTCTGCGGGGTCATTCGTGACTGACAGCTTTCGGCTGTGGGCTTTAATGTCCGTGCTTATATGCAGCCACATTAGCTTCGACTCCGTACAAAGGTGGATACGCCTAACGGCGGGTTCAGGTTGCTATGCATTTGTCTAATCAAGGAAGAAACGACATTGAAAATAGCTTTTGGCGCCCTTTTGTTGACCTGTCTGACTACTATCGCACTCGCTGACGAGAACCCTGTCGGCTTCCACTCTTCCACACTGGCGGACTCGCACAATAACCGCGCACTGGAGATGGTCGTCTGGTACCCCAGTGCAACTACCGCCGCCACGCAATTGATCGGCGATGACGTGGTGTTCGTCGGGGCTTCTGCCGTTCGTAACGCGCCGCCCGCTGCTGGCAAGCATCCATTGTTGGTGCTCTCCCACGGGTACCGAGGTAACTGGAGCAACCAGATCTGGCTTGCCAGTGCTCTGGCTCATAGGGGTTACATCGTCGCCGCAATCAATCACCCTGGCACCACCACTCATGACCGTAGCCCTCAAGCAGCGGCGCAGTTATGGCAGCGGCCCGTTGATGTGCGCCGAGCCATTGATAGCGTCACGACTCAACCTGAAAAATTCGGCTTGGTCGCCAATGACCGAATTGCAGTAGTGGGCCATTCACTCGGCGGCTTGACCGCCTTGGAGATAGCCGGTGCTCGTTTCGATCCAGACCGCTTCGCCCATGACTGCAAAGCCCACTCGCAGTTAGCAAGTTGCACCGTCTATGGAAAGATAAACCCTGCAAGCACCTCAGAATCAAAGGCCGCGTTGGCCGCCGATTTGCGCGATAAACGCGTCACTGCTGTGGTTACCTTGGACCTGGGCCTTTCACGGGGCCTGACCGATGAAAGCCTGGCCGCGCTGCCGGTACCAACGCTGGTGATCGCTGCCGGCGTACCGTCGCACGATCTTCCCGCCGAGTTGGAGTCTGCCAACCTGGCCAAACGCCTGCCTGCGGCGTCAAGCCGTTACGTCGAAATCAGCGACGCAAGCCACTTCAGCTTCTTGTCGGTGTGCAAACCTGGCGCGGAGGCATTGCTCGAAGAAGATGTACCAGGCGATGGCATCATTTGCCGGGATGGCGACAGCGCTCGCCCGCGTGGAGTGATTCAACAGCAAATTACATCGCTGATAGCAGAGTTTCTTCCGTCATCTATCTACAAAGAAGGCAGTTTGTAAAATCGTGGTACGAGACCTGCCGCAGCTCGAACAGCTGCTTTCGGCCGAATGCCGCCGGTCAGGGTATCTACCAAAAGTGGGCGATTCACTTAGCGCCATGCCATCAAGCAACGTCAAACAAACAACGTCAAAAACCCAGTCATTTAGCGAACTCCTTGCGACTGGAATTTTTTCATGGCGTGAAGTGTAAAGTGCAAAAGGTGTCCTAGACTACAGGCTTAAATGGTCTGATTTCTTGAGTTTTTCACCGCTGCAACTACTGGGTTTTTATATGAATTCAGACAGTATTCAGACGCAGCACTGCCATTATTGAATGCCCTCTATCGACCCAAGAGCGGGATGAAAATATGAACAGTAGTTCCGAAGCGGGTTCTCGATTCAGCATACTTGATGGATGGCGCGGCATAAGCATCTTGCTTGTCCTAGCGTGCCACCTGCTACCACTTGGCCCAAAGCCTTGGCAATTCAATGCCGCCGCAGGCGTTATGGGAATGGCTATATTTTTTACGCTATCGGGTTTCCTGATAACAAATTTTCTGCTCAATAACAGCAGCGTCGTTGATTTTTTAATCCGCAGAATCTTTCGGGTTGTACCTCTCGCCTGGTTGTACATGATCATTGCTTTACCTGTCATGAACAGCACTTCGGATTTCTACATCGCAAACTTTCTGTTCATTGCCAACTGGCCGCCTATGTGGCTGGGCAGTGTAAACGGCCACCTATGGAGTTTGTGCATGGAGGTCCAGTTTTATTTCGCCATCGCTTTGCTGGTAGTTCTGATGAGAAACAAGTGGGTAGTGCTAATCCCTTGTCTCTGCATCGCCGTCACGATGTACCGAGTCATGAATGATGTCCATGTCGCAATCAACACTTATTACCGCATTGATGAAATACTTTCCGGATGCATACTTGCACTGATATACAACAATAGACTGGGCAACATCCTTGCCAAACTTCCGACACAAACGGGGATCGCACAAATATTTTTATGCCTCCTGTTTGTCTTGTCCTGTCATCCCGATGCGGGCTTCATGAACTACTTCCGCCCCTATCTTGCCGCCGCAATGGTGGGGAGCACGTTACTCAATAGCCAGACACGAATTGCCCAGATCCTGAATAATCGCGCTCTATTTTATATCGCCACCATCTCGTACGCTCTCTACGTTGTTCATCCGCTGCTAATACATACCTGGCTGGGTAGCGGAGATACCGTCATAAAATATTTGAAGCGCCCTTTGTTGTTCGCCGCCATTTTTATCACCGCGCATATCTCGACCTTCTATTATGAAAAATGGTGGATTGCTTTTGGTAAGAGATTTGCCAAGAAAGTAGCTCGCCAACCTGTTACATCGGTCGGTTGAGTCCACAGTTGATTGCGGTCCTGCACGACAGGAAGCAATTCCGGCCAAAAGCGGATGGTCGATTTCGTCTCAGAAACCCAGACGATCTGTCTCTTGCAGCGTTTTGTTAAAAGAATTCGAGCGGTCCACGAAACCAGTGAGGCAACCCTCATCCGTTAAACAGTACGCCTAGTCACTGATCGACCAGGAGCATCCGATCAAACAGTAAGTGCGGTCGCACAATGCTGGCGGCAGCTATAAGTGCTCAACGTATGCAGATGCACTACAACAATACATAGAGCCTGAGGTCCTGACAGGAAGCGAGCGAATGTGGATGAAACACCAACTCTGCGTCGTCAGGCTGGCTCGGTTCGCATCCGCTTCGCTCATCATAGTCGCCCCCTGTGCAGTCGCAGAGGATCTCGAACCCAGGTCCTACGCCAATACGCCGGTCGGGATCAATTTCCTGCTCATGGGCTACAGCGATCTCCATGGTAGCGTGACCGCCAACCCCTCAGTCCCACTCCAGGATGCCAAGCTCAACATCAAGACTGTCGTGTTTGCCTTTGCAAGGTCCCTGGACGTCTGGGGCCGCTCCGGGAAGTTCGATATCGTCGTGCCTGAAGCCAGATTGACGGGCTCAGCTCTGTTCGCTGGTGAACCCAAGGAGCGAAATGTTACTGGGTTGATAGATCCAAGATTCCGGTTCTCGGTCAATTTATATGGCGCCCCGGCGATGTCCCTGGCTGAGTTCCCCAGCTATCAACAGGATGTGATTATCGGCGCCAGCCTGGCAATTACGGCGCCACTTGGCCAATACGACTCCAATAAGCTGGTAAATCTCGGCAACAACCGCTGGTCATTCAAGCCCGAACTTGGGATTTCCAAGCGCCTGGGACCCGTGACCCTGGAATTATCCGGTGCGGGAACCTTTTACACCGACAATGACCAGTACCTTGGCGACCGAACATTTTCCCAGAACCCGACTTACCAGGCACAGGTGCATCTTATCTATGCCTTTAGCAACGGTGTCTGGGCCTCGCTGGATGGGACCTACTCCGCTGGAGGGGGTACTTCAGTCGATGGGATCGGTAACCACGACTTTCAGGAAAATACACGCTATGGGGGCACCCTCTCGCTGCCGTTGAATCGAAATAACTCGCTAAAGCTGTTTGCGAGTGAAAGTGCGCATACCCGTACCGGCAGCGAATACGATGCTATTGGCATAGTCTGGCAGTATCGCTTCGGCGGAGGGCTTTGAAACTCAGGACTTACGCTACATTCCATTTATGCGTTCGTGAGACTTTTGTCTGATGCTTGTTACCTGCCATTTGTGACAGTCAGCAATCGGCCAAAGCGGTCACCGAACAGCATGCGAGGCTGCGTTCAGCTGCGCAGCAGTCGTAAAACCAGGCACTACGATCTATCTACTCATACACCGTCACCCGATTGCGCCCGGCCTTCTTCGACGCAAACAGCGCATGGTCCGCCCAGGCGATCAGGTCGGCGTGGTTGATCGAGGGCTGGCTCAGGTCGGCCACCCCCAGGCTGATGGTGAAACGGATGCTCTGGCCGTTGTGCAGCACTTCCAGCCCTTCGACTGCCTTACGCAGACGCTCGGCGAAAACCCGTCCACCGGCCCTGTCGGTGTCCGAAAGCACCACGCCGAACTCTTCACCGCCATAACGCCCAGCCACATCGGTTTCGCGCACATGCTCGTGGATCAGCCTGGCGACTTCCTCGATGACCTTGTCGCCCGCCTGGTGACCATAGGTATCGTTGACCCGCTTGAAGTGGTCGATATCCAACATCACCAGGCTGGTGGCATTGCCATAACGCTGGTGCCGAGCAAAGGCGACTTTCAGGCTTTCTTCCCAATGGCCGCGGTTGTACAGGCCCGTCAGCCGATCGGTTCTGGAGAGTTGCTGCAATTGTGCATTGGCGGCCTGGAGCTGATGCCGGTTGGTGGCGACGTCGGTGACGTCATAGATCACCAGGCAAATATGGTTAATTTTGCCGTCGGTGGAGCGCAGCGGTAACAGCGTGGTGTTTTGGTACATGAACTCTTCCTGGCCGGTGATCGGCTGGTAGTTCTTGAACCGCACCAGATACGGGCGTTGCTCCCAGATAGTGAACGCTGGCGTGCCCAGGGTAACGACGCTTTCCACCTTGCGGCTGAACCATTGACGGTCGACTTCGGGAAACAGATTTAAGAAATTCTGATTTTGAGCGTCCTTGGGCTGCACCCCGGAGCGGTTCTCCATGAAGGTGTTCCAGACCTGCACGCAATAGTCGCGGTCGAGCACTACGACACCGACGTCGATGTTCTGGACAATCGCGAGCAACCAGTGAAACTCGTTCAGATCGATAGGATCGTTCATGGCTCAGTTCATCAAGTAGGCGAGTTTGTGGGTCAATCGCTCGATTGAGTCTTCCGTGAACAGCAACAACAGGTCGAAACGAATATTGTGCCCTTCCAGGCTGTAGCTGATTTCCACTGCCAAGGTCTTTTTCCAGTGCTTGTGGTTGACCCGGATCAGCTCATCGATGGTCGCGTGCTGGCCGAGGATCTGCGGGTGGCCTTGAGAAAACACCACATCGATCTGTTCGGCAATGCTGCTCAGGCAAGCACCGATCAGAACGCTGGAGAGGTCTAGCAGCATTTCCAGGTCCGAATAATCGGTGCTCTGACGCTGCATCAGTTGCGCTATGTCGGCGATTTCCGAGTCGTGAAACATCAGCAGGGCTTCGCCGGCGATGCCACTGCCGATAAAACCCTGGCAGATGGCCGTGAGTTCCTTGCAGCTGCTGGCATCAGTCAGCGCCATGTGCAACTCGCCGACTTCGAGGATGTTCACGTTCGGTACTGGCAACTGCACAAAGACGCCCAATACTTTAGCTATCAGGGCGGCCGCCCGGCCGATGGCAACGTTGACCGTTTCGCGGAACACATCGTGAAAACTGATGACCGTGTTCGCTGCCGGACGACTCCCCAACGACGCCTGGCCGGTTTCCGTCAGTAGCCCCAGCTGACTGAGTGTCTGGCGCAACTCGTTTTCGTCGAAAGGCTTTTTCAGGAACGCCAGCGCGCCCAGTTCACGCACGCGGCGCACCGCTTCCTCCTGAATGTCACCGGAGATCACGATGACTTGCGCCTTTAATCCTTCGGCGCGCAAGGCGCTCAATACCTGATAACCATCCATCTCCGGCATGGTCAGGTCGAGCAGCACCACCTGCCCCAAACCCCGGCGTATGGCATCCATGGCCTCGCGCCCATTACCGGCCTCGGTGACCGAAACCGGCCAGTCCGCCGGCAGTGCCCGTAACACCTGCTTACGGGCCATGTTGGAGTCGTCACATACCAGTAGGGGAATCACTGACAAAAGATAGGCACTCATCGGCGTTGAACATCAGGGAAAGCACTACGGCCCATCATGCCCCATAAGCAAACAAAGACCACCGTATAAATAGGGTTTTGTTGAGCGCGACGTCCGAGCCAATGACTATTGACTCGCCAACACCGGCGCTTCACGTACGCCGGGCGCTATTCGGTGGTTCTGAGTCCTCTGCTGGCCCATCATCTGGCTAATGGCGGAGACGACACGCATGAAACTCAAAACAGGTCGTGTCGCCGATAGCGTTACTGTCGTTGCCGTTACTTGTTAAGGCGCAGAGCGTCGAAAGCATCTCGCGCTTCGCATGCGGTATAGGTCATTTGCGCGGCGACCAGACCGGCCAGACCAAAAGTACGGGTCAACCCGAACTTGCGGAAACCGTCGGGAATCGGAATGGACTTGGCGATAGCGTCAGCCAGAACCTCGCCCGCCACCGTCGTCGGCGCCATGCCATGACCACCAAAACCAACGGCGTGCCAGACGCCTGCTTCATCCTGGCCAATCTGGGCCATTTGATGCCGGCCATAACTCATCAACCCGCCCCAGGAATATTGGATTTCTACACCTTCCAGCTGGGGATATACGGCTAAAAGATCTTTTTTGAGCAGACTGGCGATCGCTTCCGGGCTCCGATTGAGCACCGAAATCCGCCCTCCCCATAAAATCCTGCTGTCGCGAAGCGGCCGGTAGTAATCAAAAGCGAACCGCGTGTCGTAGACCGCTGATTCACAGTCAATAACTTCTTTCAAGCGAGCCCCGAGAGGTTCGGTTGCAACGACATAGGTGGCAATGGGTAACACAGCACGCTCGACCGGGCGATAGACGCCGCGTGCGTATCCGCCACAGGAAAAGATGACATGCTCGGCATGCACTTCCCCGCCTTCGGTTTGCACAACATATTTCTTTCCACGCTTCTCGATGTTCAGGGCGGATGATTGCTCATGGATATGCACACCGAATTCATCCACCGTGCGAGCAATGCCGTACACGTACTTGAGAGGATGAAAGTGGAAAGCGTTGCGCTCCAGCAGGCCGCCGAAATAGCGCTCAGTCTTGAGTATCTCTTTCAACTGGCCTGGCGGCATGTATTCCCAATCAACCCCGTAGACGTCACTCATAAGTTTTCGCGGTGTTTCAAGTCTTGACGGGTCGTTGAACCAATTGGCGAGAATCACCCCCTGGTCAACTAGGTCACAATCGATACCGTATTGTTTGACACGATTACGGATCAACTCAACGGCATCAAGCGTTAGCCTGTAAAGGCGCTGCGCCTCTTGGATGCCAAGGGCGGCCAGAAGGTCAGCGTTTCCCAGGCTGTAGCCTCCAAAGACGAAGCCGCCATTACGACCCGAGGCACCATGACCGAGGCTATGAGATTCCAGAACAACGACGTCATTGATACCACGCTCCGCCAACCCGAGTGCGGTGGACAGGCCTGCCAGGCCACCACCGAGAATGCACACTTTAGTATCTACACGACCCGATTGGGCGGGATAGGTGGTGATGTCGGCCGTGGTTTCATAAAAGGTTTGCTGGTAATGAGTGCTCATAAATTCATGTGGCCTCGACGACGTTTTGATTCAATCGCCTAGTTGCAATTGAAAGTCCTGGACGTAGGGCACAACCGATATTCCGGTGTGGGCGGTGTTGGGAATAATGTCCTGCTGAACGCGTATGTCATAGGCCTGATTGTAGTTTGGTGCCTGCCGGAGAAGATGTCCGGCCCAGACTCGCTCATCCTTGCAGCCCTGCCATACTGTTCAACATGACCACTGCAACCTTCCGCTTCTACGAGGAGCTCAACGATTTCCTGCCGGCCGAACGGCGGCGGCAGTCATTCACCTGCGAGTGCGCGCGGGCGGCGACGGTCAAGCACATGATCGAGGCGCTCGGGATACCGCACACCGAGGTCGAGTTGGTGCTGCTCAACGGCGAGTCGGTGGGCTTGGAGCGGGTGATTTTCGACGGTGACCGGCTGGCGGTGTATCCCAAGTTCGAAGCGCTGGACATCAGCCCGCTGCTCAAGGTTCGTGCGCAACCTTTACGGGTGCTGCGCTTCGTCGCAGATGCGCACCTTGGCGGGCTGGCCAACCTGCTGCGCATGAGCGGCTTCGACACCCTCTACGACAATGGCTTCGAGGATGGCGAGATCGCCGAGATCGCTGCGCATCAAGGGCGCATCGTGCTCACCCGCGACCGCGAACTGCTCAAGCGACGGATTATCAGTCACGGCTGTTACGTGCATGCCCTGAAACCGTCCCTGCAGTTGCGCGAATTGTACGAGCGCCTCGACCTGGCGCGTAGCGCGCGGCCATTCAGCCTGTGCCTTCATTGCAACCTGCCGCTGCACGAGATCAGCCCGGAACTGGCCCGGTCGCAGGTGCCGCCACGCGTTGGCGCCCTCTATTCGCACTTCTTGCGCTGCGACGCCTGCCAACGGGTTTACTGGGAAGGTTCGCACTGGCGCGGCATGTGTGCACTGCTGGCACCTCTGCTGTACCGATAGTCGAGCGCATCGGGCCGGCTGCGTTACCAGGCATAACGGGCTATTGCATCAGGTGGATAACGGCCAAAAGCAGACACTCTTGGTAGTACTTGGCGATGGTGTTTTTGGCGAATGGCTTTATGAAGCAAAGCAGTATGACTGCTCTGATACATTCGCTCTTTTTCAGGAGGGGAAAATTATGCGAAGGATTATCGCAACGGGGGCACTCTTGCTGGCCTTGGGCGGTTGCGCAACATCACCTATGCGGGTTTCTGAAGCGCGGCCAGTGCCGGCCAATGAGATGTACGCGTTCAAAAGCCAGGGTACGCAAGATCCGGGACGCCTGACCGTTTTCCGGGATGACGGGTTTGTCGGTGCGGGATGTGACGTCGTGTTCTACATTGATGGTCAGCGCGCAGCCAAGATAGCTCCCGGTCAGAAGGCCTCTTTCGTTTTGCCTGCCGGTGAAGTGAACCTCGGCACCGGGCTCGCCGAGTCTGGATTATGTGCTGGTGTCGCGATCAAAACTGTCGCGACCAACATCAGGCCAAGGAAAGAAGTGATTTATCGAATCAACTGGGATACGCAAGATTTCTACTTGGCCCCCTACGTTGAATATGGACGTTGAACCCAGACAGTTCCGGCCTGTTTCGCACGCCACACTACCTATAGTGAGTGATCGCAAACACCAAAGCGCACCCTGAATACGGAACGGGTGGCTCGCAAGCCACACTCTCTGTTAGACCACAACACGTATTTTATTTCAGTTCCGTTCTTATTTCGGTGCCGGGCACGAAATATATACTGGGATCACTGACCTTCTTCAGGTCAATTAAGGCTCGGCAAATGCAATGTGAGAATTGTTTCTGCAACGTTTCGGGGTCTTTCCATGCCATCTGCGATGATTGCAATTGTTGTCCCTCGGACGATTTATAGCAGACACAATTGTCAAGTCGGGTGATGCCGTTATCATTTGTGCTCTGACAAGCAGTGGTAAGCAAAGAGATCGCTATGAGCATTACGAAGCGTTTCATTGGCTCCCCTCCGAGGCTGTTGTGAAGGGCTAACTCTAAATAGACCGCAGTGGGGTGATAGCGCCTTCGCGGGGTTGGTGGACCGCATTCCCTGTCCTCTCGCTTGCCTTCTGATCAGACAGGATGTTGTAACGGCGTGGTGACCGCTGAAGGCGGTTATACGCCATGGACGGAAAGCCCAATCTGCCCAATAAGCCTGACAGTAGAAGGAAGCTTAGCTCTCATTTTCCATCGCTCCATCCACTGGTTGCTTTTGGCCGATTGCAACCCGCTGCTGACCATTCCGTTACGCGATAGGTTGCGACTTGATGGATATGATCGGCTGACGCTTACGGGCTCAAGCAGCGGAATAAACAAAAACGGGGCACCGTGAAGGCGCCCGTTTTTTGTGTCCGCAAACAAAGAGGTGCGCCAGCATCCATCGGATTGCCGGCCTTCACTTCAAAATTAAGAATGCAGATTTTAAGGATGGCTTTCCAAACGCCAAAACCACAGCTAATGTAATAACAACTACAAAATAAATAGCGCTTCCTACATGAGAAACTGGCTAACACTGATTCTCGCTTTACCCACCGCGAATGCCACCGAGCGCATGCGAGCCTGGCGTGCTCTGAAAGCCTCAGGTGCGGCGGTTCTGCGCGATGGTGCGTATCTGTTGCCTGACACCGGTGTCTGTCGTGAAGCTCTGGCGTCTGTCGAGCGCGACATCCTTTCTATCAATGGCACCGTTTACATCCTGCCCGTGGTCGATCCGGAGGGTGAGCGCTTTGTCGAGTTGTTCGACCGAAGCGATGACTACAGCAAGCTACGCGCAGAGATTGAAGAGTGCCGTGGGCAGCTCAATCCTGAAAACGCATTGGCCACCACCAAACAAATTCGCAAGCTGCGCAAAAACTACGATCAGCTCACCCACATCGATTATTTTCCAGGTAAGCCCAAGGAGCAGATTGATTCAGCCTTGCAGGAGCTTGAGACAGCTGTCAGCAGAGCGTTGTCTGCGGATGAACCCCATAGCCGCGACAAGCCCATAACGGCACTCAACCGTGGCGACTATCAACGTCGTGTCTGGGCAACACGCAAGCGCCCGTGGGTTGACCGTCTGGCATGTGCCTGGTTGATTCGGCGCTTCATTGATCCTCAAGCCCGGATCCTCTGGTTGAGTACTCCACATGACTGTCCGGCAGACGCGCTGGGCTTCGACTTCGATGGTGCGACCTTCAGTCATGTCGGCAATCGCGTGACCTTCGAAACCCTGCAAGCCAGTTTTGAGCTTCAAGAACCCGGCCTGAACCGCATCGCGGCCTTGGTGCACTACCTCGATATCGGCGGTATCCAGCCTTTGGAGGCTGCCGGCATCGAGCGTGTGCTGGCAGGACTGCGCGAAACCATTACCCATGACGACCAATTACTGGCTGCTGCCAGCGCCATCTTCGACGGCCTGCTCGCCGAGTTTGTGAAAGAGGAACAACCCAATGAGTAAGGTGTTGGCATCAACGACTGAAGAGGATCTATCGAGGCCGGAGGCGATCAGCTTGTGTGAGGCATTCTGGTTCTGGTTGAAGCTCGGCTTCATCAGTTTCGGCGGGCCAGCAGGACAGATTTCGATCATGCACCAGGAACTGGTAGAACGTCGGCGCTGGATCTCCGAACGACGCTTTCTCCATGCGCTCAACTATTGCATGTTGCTGCCCGGGCCAGAGGCTCAGCAATTGGCGACCTACATCGGCTGGCTGATGCATCGAACCTGGGGTGGAGTGATCGCCGGAGTGTTGTTTGTGCTGCCCTCACTGTTCATCCTCATCGCTTTGTCGTGGATGTACATCGCGTTCGGCGAAGTGCCTGTGGTGGCCGGCCTCTTCTATGGGATCAAGCCTGCCGTGACGGCCATCGTGGTCCAGGCGGCACACAGGATTGGCACTCGGGCGTTGAAGAATAATTGGCTGTGGGTGATAGCAGCCGCTTCATTTACCGCGATCTTCGCGTTCAATGTTCCTTTCCCGCTGATCGTATTAGGGGCAGCGTTAATCGGCTATGTCGGAGGGCGGTTGGCGCCTGAGAAGTTCAGAGCCGGGGGCCATAGCGCCGCCAAAAAGTCCTTTGGCCCAGCCTTGATCGATGACGACACCCCGTCCCCCGAACATGCCCGGTTCAGCTGGATGAAACTGGCGCTGCTGGCCCTCATCGGCGCAGCGCTATGGGCGTTGCCGATGGGAATCCTGACCGCGCTTTTTGGCTGGGAAGGCACCTTGACCCAGATGGGCTGGTTCTTTACCAAGGCCGCGTTGCTTACTTTTGGCGGGGCCTATGCAGTCCTCCCGTATGTCTATCAAGGTGCGGTCGGTCACTATGGCTGGCTTACCCCGACTCAGATGATCGACGGTTTGGCACTGGGGGAGACCACACCGGGGCCGCTGATCATGGTGGTGGCCTTCGTCGGCTTTGTTGGAGCGTACGTCTCACAAGTGTTCGGCGCCGATCAGGTGTTTCTGGCCGGGGCTGTCGCGGCCACCCTGGTGACATGGTTCACCTTCCTGCCCTCGTTCCTGTTCATCCTCGCCGGTGGCCCGCTGGTGGAATCGACCCACAACGAACTCAAGTTCACTGCACCGCTTACCGCAATCACAGCGGCGGTGGTTGGAGTGATCCTCAATCTGGCGTGTTTCTTCGGCTATCACGTGCTGTGGCCACAAGGCTTCAGCAGCAACCTCGACTGGCCCTCTGCAATGATCGCCATTTTGGCGGCAATTGCCTTGTTCCGCTTCAAACGGGGCGTCATTCAGGTGCTGATGGCTTGCGCGCTTGTCGGCTTGGCGGTGCATTTGCTGCGCTAAAGAGGATGTAATCGGTCGACGCTTACGGACTCAAGCAGCGGAACAAACGAAAACGGGCGCCTTGTCGGGCGCCCGTTTTAGACCATCGCAGCCAGCAGCTAAGCTTTATCAGGAAGCTTTCGCGAAACCCTGAAAAGTCGGGAGGCAAACATTGAGCAAACAACCTCAACCCCGGAGCCGCTCCAACCCCCAACCCAGATCTCGCCCGGTAGTGCCTGCCCTGCCCGGTAAATCAGGCACCCAGTCCGGGGGCTTGCGCGGTAACTACCCACCGAAGAAGTCCAATTGAGCTCGAACGTGCGGCAAGCTTTGCAGTTGAGTCTGTACTTCCCTATCAGCCGTTATGGCTGATCAGTGCGATTTTTTCGATACCGATGTCCCGGCTTTGCTCAACCCTTTCGTGTTGTGATCGCCTGGTGTCGTGGTCGAGACTGCTCTGGCTTTGTCTAAGCCGCGAGTATCTTTGGAGTGGGCGATGCCTGAAGTCGTTTGGCCATGACCGCTATCACTATTGCGAACACTGCCGTAGTGGTTTCCGCTTTCACCACGGTCGCGAACAGCCTTGCCGGCATGATCGCTGCTCAGTCCATTGCCGCGGCCGTTACTGTTAGAGCCGCCGTGATCTGAACCGCTGTGACCGCCGCCTACACCGCCGCCGTGGCCACCGCCATTACCACCGCCGTTGCCGCCCCCATTACCACCACCACCACCACCACCACCCTCTTTCGCATAGGCGGAGTTCATGATGGACAGGTCAGCAGGGAGTAATGGGGCTGCTGCAAGCATCAGGGCGCAGGACATTACAGCAACGAGACTCTTATTCTTTAAAAGCATGATGGCTTCCATAGGTTGATATCGCGAGTCTTATGACGCAATAAGCCGCAGACAGTTCAAGGCCTGCGACCGACGGATGCTGCCCGCGCTAGCGTGCAGCGCTCCGGGTACCCGCGAACGCGCTCGTGCCAAGCCAGCGCCACAAGCTTTCCGCATCCTTCACCGCGCCATCTACCCGCAGCTCTCGCGACTGCAGAACCTCCCGCGGTGTGCGGTCGCCCGTCCACACCTCGGTCAACGCGCGCACGCTGGAGTCCACGACGAGTGTCAGTTCGCGGCCGGGGTCGTCGCGGCACAGGTCTGCCACACCCTGTTCAACCACGAGCCACCACGCTTGCTCGCCGGGTCGAGCGTCGCGGAACTTGAACTGGATGACCACCGGTCGGGACGGGAACGTTTCGATGCGCACGAACCGGCGCACGTCCCACATCAGCAAGCCTGCGTCGAGTTCGTCATCGCGAAGGCGACTGCCGATCCAGCGCGCGCCCCAATGCCCTAGCGCCATGATGATGGGGCGCAACTCCTCGCCCGCCTCGGTCAGGCTGTACTCCCAGACTTTGCCGGTGGCCGTGCGGTGCACGACGCCGATTTCTTCCAAATGCCGCAGCCGTTGGGCGAGCAGGTTGGTGGACATCCGGGGCATGCCGCGGTGCAGTTCATTGAAGCGCTTGCTGCCGCACAGCAACTCGCGCACGACCAAGGGTGTCCAGCGCTCGCACAGGGCTTCAGCACCGCGCGCGACCGTGCAGAACTGACCGTAGCTTTCGTCCATTGCCTTGGCTCCGCAATTACAACGCTTCAGATTCTGAACTAGCCCCGCCACTTCGCCACGCGCACGCTGAAACCTCGAAAGCCAAATACCAAAGGAGCACGCCATGACCAAGGTAGCCATCATTCAGCGCCCGCCCGTGCTGCTCGATCGCAGCGCGACGATCGCCCGGGCCGTGCAATCGGTCGCCGAGGCAGCGGCAGCGGCAGCCTCGCTGATCGTTTTGCCCGAATCGTACATTCCCGGTTACCCGTCGTGGATCTGGCGGCTGGCGGCGGGTAAGGACGGGGCTGTAATCGGCCAGTTGCACACGCAGTTGCTGGCCAACGCCGTCGATATCGCAAACGGTGACCTAAGCCAATTGTGCGAGGCCGCCAGGGCTCACGCCGTGACGATCGTGTGCGGTATTGATGAATGCGACCGGCGGAATGGAGGCGGCACGCTCTACAACAGCGTAGTCGTTATCGGCACGAACGGCGAAGTGCTCAACCGCCACCGCAAGCTGATGCCAACCAATCCCGAACGCATGGTGCATGGCTTCGGTGATGCCTCCGGGTTGCGTACGATCGATACACCGGTCGGCCGCCTGGGTACGCTCATCTGCTGGGAAAACTACATGCCGCTGGCACGCTATTCACTGTATGCCCAAGGGGTGGAAATCTACGTCGCTCCCACGTACGACACGGGCGAAGGCTGGATCAGCACGATGCGTCACATTGCACTCGAAGGCCGCTGTTGGGTGCTCGGCAGCGGCACCGTGCTGCGCGGCAGTGACATTCCCGACGACTTCCCGGCGCGTGCGCAACTGTTTCCCGATCCGGATGAATGGATCAACGACGGCGACTCGGTAGTGGTCAGTCCTCAAGGCCGGATCGTGGCCGGTCCGTTACACCGAGAGGCAGGCATTCTGTATGCGGACATCGACGTCGCACTCGTGGCGCCGGCGCGGCGGGCGCTCGACGTTACCGGGCATTACGCGCGCCCTGACATTTTCGAACTGCAGGTGCGGCGCACGCCGGCGACTGCGGTGCGTTACATCGACGAATGAAGTCCGGCGGTATCGCCCAAACCATTGATCAAGGAGTCACGCCATGAGCATTGAACGGTCTTACAAAGGCAGTTGTTTTTGCGGCGCAGTCGAGTTCACCGTCAGTGGCGAGCCGGTCGGGATGGGTTATTGCCATTGCGAGTCATGTCGGCATTGGTCAGCAGGGCCGGTCAATGCCTTCACGCTGTGGAAACCCGAGGCGGTGCAAGTGACTCGGGGTGCTGACAACATCGGCACCTACAACAAGACACCGCGCAGTTACCGCAAGTGGTGCAAGACGTGCGGCGGGCACATCTTCACTGAACACCCGGGGATGGGGCTGATCGATGTGTATGCCGCAGTCATCCCGGATCTCGCGTATTCGCCAGGCGTTCACGTCCACTATCAGGAGACCGTGCTGCGCATCAAGGATGGATTGCCCAAGCTGAAGGATGTCCCCAACGAACTAGGGGGATCGGGCATCAGCGTGGACGAATAGCGGGGGTTGCGCCGGCTGCCACCTTCAAATGGGCATAGGGATCATGCCCATTAATCAAAAGCACCGTTGAGCACTTCATAGATGAGCCCGGTTGCCAGCGCGACCAGTATCAAGTCGGTGCCAACTTGCTGCCATTCATACCCTTCATAATGAGGCAGCCTGCCGATCAACCGGCCGTCCAGTTTTTTGGCAATCCCGGGTGGAAGCGGCTTACCTCGCGCGAGGTTCTTTTGAATGCCGGGTGGCAATGCAGGTCCGGGGCTCCAGTAGTCCCGATACCCGCCAATAATCCCAAGAATGCTTCCGTGATTGATGCTTGGGCCATTATCCCAATCGCCGCCCCCTGCATTTTTGCCTTTGCCTCCCTGACCTCCCTGGTTGCCATGAACCTGGCTGTTTTGTGGATGTCCCTTGCCGTTTCCCTGGCCCTTTCCATTACCAGGATCGGCCAATGCAGTCACTGAACCGGAAACCAGCGCAAGGCATGTAATAGCTGCAATCAATGAGCGAGATCTGAGCATGAGTCGTTCCTTCAGGGTGGCGGGACTTCTCTCTGGAATTTAGACGTTATCGGTGATGTGGGTTCCATTTCCTTCCATCGACACCCAAGTCCCCACGGCCGGTTTGCAACGGAACTGTCGTACTGCGCGTCACTTCAGCATTACTTGCCTCTATTTCTGACATTGTTTCCCGTGTTCACCGTCGAACATGGGAGGCGTGATGGCAAACGGCTACTCTCTTCACGATTTCTCATGTATGCCTCGACATGCCGGAATGACCTGCCTTGTTCCGACTCAATTACATGGAGTAAACGTGAATGCCCTTCCCCCCTCGTTTTCTTGACCACTACCGCAAAGCCGACCGAATCATGCTGGGCCTGATCTGGCTGATGTTCCTCTTCGCGTTGGGGCTGGCTTTCTGGCACGACACGTTTATTCAGGCGTTTTTGGTGGGTGGCGGCACGAGTCTGCTGCTAACGGTGCTTTATCGCGCAATGGGCGGCACGCGATGGATGCGGTGTTGCCTGGGCATTGGCTTGATGGTCATGGCCGCGCTGCATATCAATCAGGCCGAGGGCGTCATTGAATCCCACTTTGGTATTTTCGCTTTGTTGGCGGTACTGACTTTTTATCGCGACTGGCTACCGATTCTGGTCGCCGCTGCCACGATCGCCATTCATCACGTGGTCTTCCATGCGCTGCAGCATCAAGGTTTTCCGGTCTACGTCATGGCGCATCATGGTGGGTGGACGATGGTGTTCGTTCACGCCTTCTATGTGGTCATGGAGACGGTCGCCCTGCTCTATCTGGCCGTGCACAGTCAGGCCGAAGCGGTGGAGAGCCAGGACATGCTGGACAAGATGCTCGCGGCCACGTCCCAGCTCGCCGTCGATGCTGGCAAGGGAGACAAGGCCACGGTACATGTATCGCTCGCGGATCGTTTCGATCAATTCCTGATGCAGATTACCGCCCTCGTTGACGGGGTTGTTCGCGACTCTCACGGATTGGGTGAGCTGGGCCAGGAGCTGGCCAAGGCGAGCAACACGCTGGAAAAAGGGGCTAAGCATCAGCTGACGGAAATTGCCCAGATGACGTGTTCGATGCAGCGGATGGGGGACGCGATGGGGCATATTGCCGTTCACGTCGAGCATGCCGTTGAACATGCCGGCCAGGCCAGTGTGCAAATCATCCAAGGACAGGAAAGTGTGAACCGCGCGCAGCAGGAAATCACTCAGTTGGCGTCGCGCCTGAAAGGCACCCACTCAACCGTGCAGGTGCTGGCGGGACAGGCGGAGCAAATCAGTACTGTCCTGGAGGTCATCAGCAGTATTGCTGACCAAACCAACCTGCTGGCCCTCAACGCCGCCATCGAAGCCGCTCGCGCCGGCGAGCAAGGCCGAGGTTTTGCTGTTGTGGCCGATGAAGTGCGCAGCCTGGCGCAGCGCACTGCCCTTTCCACGAAGGAAATCAGGACGATCATCGAGGCCTTGCAGCAAGGCAGCCGCAAAGCCGTCGAGGCCATGCATGACAGCCGTGAAGGCGTGGAGCGCTGTGTCGAAGACAGTCAGCTGGCGGCCGCGATGTTGCAGGCGGTGGGCAGCGACATCTCCCATATCGATGAACTCAATGGGCGCATTGTCACCACCACCCGCGAACAATCCACGGCAAGCCGCGAAGTGGTCGGGCGTTTGCAGTCCGTGCAGAGCATCGCGCAAAACACCGCAGACGATGTCGAAACCCTTGCCCTGAGCAGCCAACGCTTGCCACCCATTGCCGTTCGCCTGGATGCACTGGGTCGCACGTTTCATCAGTAAGGCTCAATGCGGAGTGAAGGCCCCCACTCCGAGTCAGAGATATCTGGGCCATACGGGTAAGACTCCAGCTCGCAGAAAAGACACGGGATCTGATCGACAGTAATCTACGTGCCTGCGACTAACCAGGCTGCGTGTGCGGGAGATAGCTAGCGGGGGAACCTGTAACGAATTAAGTCGCGGATGTTTACCGACAGAGCAGATCCTTATACGATGAGGCCCGCACATACTGCTCTCCATCAGGCCCAAGTAAGCTATGGTTATTATGTATGACAAAGCGGCTTAACAAATTGCGCTCCATAGTCACGCAAAATTTTGCGCAGACAAATAAGCGAAAGCTGTATGCAGATTTAATTATTCCTACAATAACATGCAATATCATTGGGCGCCTGAACGATGAATAACACGAGTTTCCTGGCTGACAATTCTAAAACCTTCAGCATAGTTATAGTCAATTACAAAACACCAGAAATCACCAAGATATGCTTAGACTTACTACACCAACATGTGGGCAGCCATAACGTCCCAATATGGGTCGTTGACAACTATTCCGCCGATGAAAGCACCGAGTACTTACGAACTCTTGACTGGATCAATTTAATCGAGCGCTCTGTTACCGAACCAGAACCTGGGCATATCGCGCATGGCAAAGCACTTGACCTGGTTTTGGAGCGAGTTGAAACTGATTATTTATTTCTGATGCACACCGACACATTTGTTTTCGATAAAAATGTCTTTCCGATGATGCTGAATAAATGCTTGAACAACCAAAAAGTCGTAGCCGTCGGTTGTGTCGAGCAATTAAACCGTGGTACCACGAGAACGCTTTGGCGCTTTAGCTCACGACTATTCAAACACCATTTCAGACGTCTGAAAATCTCCGTGGGATTACGTTCCAGAGAGCCAAAACCGTACAGAGAAGTCTACCTGAAGAGTTTCTGTACATTATGGAACTGCAAACTTATCAAACAGCACAACATGCATTTTTCGATGGATGATCGCGTGCCAGGCTACACCCTCCAAGACCGCATGACCGAGCTTGGCTATGTCGTTGAAATGTTATCACCGCGTAAAATCTTCAGTTATCTGGATCACATGCAGTCCGGTACTGTCGCAGCGGCTGGCGGCTATGAAAAGACTCATAGACGAACCAAAATGTACAACGATATCCTTAAGCGCCTGAAACAAGAAGACAGCAAAAGTTAAACTTCGAAGAGACACAACGAGCAGTGCGCTGGACTCTGCTTGAAGTCACCCACAAGTCTTTATATCAAGTTATTGGAGCGGCAATGGCACCCATCACTCAAGCACTACCTATGACCCTCTCTCCGGAGCTTGATTTCGACCAGAACGCCGCCAGCGCCTTGGGTTCCTCATTGGCCAGTAGCTATATTCAGGCCACGCCATTTCCGCACATCGTCATCGATAATTTCCTGGATGAAGCGCTGATTGCGAGTATCTGCTCGCACTTCCCAATCGAGCCAACCAACAACGAAATGCTCTACGAGCGCGGCTATAAAGGTCAACGAAAACGTCAAATCAGTCCCAACGAATGCACCCCTTATTTGAAGACTATTTTCAACGCCTTTAACTCGGCCCCCATGTTGCAGTTTCTTGAAAAGCTCACAGGCATCGAAGGTTTGATACCCGACCCCTACTTTGCTGGTGGCGGCCTGCATGAAACGAAAAGTGGTGGTTTCCTGGGGGTACACTCGGACTTCAGGCTCAACAAAAAGCTTAATGTTGAGCGCAGACTGAATATCATCATTTATCTGAATGAAGACTGGCGAGAGGAATACGGCGGCAACCTTGAACTTTGGGATGTCGGCATGAAGACCTGTCTTAAGAAAGTCCTGCCCATTTACAATCGATGTGTCATTTTCAATACAGACAAAGACAGTAATCATGGGCATCCAGAACCTTTAACAACGCCAGAGCACATCACGCGCAGGTCTATAGCGCTTTATTACTACACCGCAGGAACCATGGTGGTCGATCCCGCACAAAGAAACAAAACCCACTACAAGCCAAGGCCCAAAGATCGTTTCAGCCTAAAGTACTACATGGGCAAACTAATCAAGAAGAAAAACTAAACTACGAAACACCCGCTGAAAGATTTAGCCGGTCTGTTGCATCGACCGGTTGAATCCACGGGACGATAAAGTTTCGCCATCTTCAAGGAAGATCATGGACATTCGATTGACGGAAGCCAAAGACTGGATGTTTTTGAAGCAAGTCCGTCTCGCTGCGCTTTTGGACACGCCGACAGCGTTTGGTGTGAGTTACCAAACGGCCGCTCAATACAGTGACGAGCAGTGGAAAGAACGCGCCTCGTCAGCTGCCGGACCAGAATTCTGGTTGGCCATCAAGGACGATAAACCGGTGGGGATGATCGGTGCCGGGGTGGTCAGTCAAGCGAATCGCTATAACCTGATCGGAATGTGGGTTGAACCCGCTGCACGTGGTTCTGGCGTGGCCGCTCAGCTTGTTGAGGCGGTGAAATCTCGCGCGATCGGCAAAGGGCATGATCGCGTTTTTCTGGACGTCTCCCCGGACAATGCAAGAGCCTCGAACTTCTATCTGAAGCAGGGTTTCTCTTTCATCGATGAATGGGAACCGTTGGCCAGTCATCCGCATATCAGGGTTCAGACCATGCTGTGGACTGTACGGAACTGACTAACAGACGGATCAGGGTCGCCAATACCGACCCCAAATGGCCTCTCAGCACGCCCACGTTTGCCCGAGCGTCTCCAGACCAGACTTTTGCAGATCCTGTGCGCTCATCACAATACGGAACTTGCAGGTGGCGTTGAAGTTGAGAAAAAAGGGTTCCGCAAAAGCGGGGATGTCGGAGGGGTCTTGTACGTCGACCACAAAGATCCCGCCACGCTTGCCATCTTGCTCGGTAAAGTACGCCGCCTCCGGTTTGATGCTGGTCAGGATGCGCTCGATAACCTCGCCCACCTTCCCGGCTTTGACAAGGGAGTTGAAGGGTTCATTTGGGCACTCGACCATCAGTAACATCCTCATCATTCAATCCTCTGTTCAACTTGCAACCTTGTAGTCTCTTCAAGAATAGCGAAGCGTGAGCTAACCCTCTTGCAGGGTTACAGGCGGTCATGAAACAGGGCGGCCAAAAGCGGTCAATTTCGCTCCATTTCGTCTACCCTCACAAAGCGCCATGCAGCAACCAGCTTGCGCCTGGCGTATCGACATTTTTGCCTTAATGCACCGGAGAATTTTCATGCTCAACCGTACCCTGGCATTGGCTGTCGGCGTGACGCTGTCTTTTTGCACCCTGTTGGCGCAGGCCGCCGACACCCTGAAAGTCAGCGCGATTCCCGATGAAGCCCCGACCGAACTGCTGCGCAAGTTCAAGCCGCTGGGCACCTACCTGGAACAACAATTGGGCATGAAGGTCGAGTTCGTGCCGGTGAGCGACTATCCGGCCGTGGTCGAGGCGTTGGCCACCGACCGGATCGATATGGCCTGGCTGGGCGGTTTCACGTTCGTGCAGGCTCGTCTTAAAACCGGCAATGCCATTCCGCTGGTACAGCGCGAACAGGACGCCCAGTTCACCAGCAAGTTCATCACCGCCGACCCAGCCGTGAAATCACTTGCCGATCTCAAGGGCAAGACCTTTGCCTTCGGCTCGGTGTCCTCCACGTCGGGCAGTCTTATGCCGCGCTATTTCATGCTGAAAGACGGCATCAAACCGGAAACGTACTTCAGTCGCGTGGGCTACTCTGGCGCCCATGACGCCACTGTCGCCTGGGTCCAGGCCGGCAAGGTGGACGCCGGGGTACTTAACGCCAGCGTATGGGAAAAACTGGTCGCCGCCGGCAAGGTCGACACCACCAAGGTCAGAGTGTTTGCAACCACCCCGGCCTACTACGACTACAACTGGACGGTGCGCGGGACTCTCGACCCAGCGCTGGCGGCCAAGATCAAGGCAGCCTTTCTGGCGCTCGATCCGGCGAATCCGAAGGACAAGGAGATTCTGGATCTGCAGGCCGCCAGCCGCTTCATCGAAACCAAACCCGAGAACTACAAGGGCATCGAGGAAGCCGCACGCGCCGCCGAACTGCTCAAATGACGTTGCATCTGACCCAGGTCAGCCTTACCCACGCCAACGGCGTCGAGGCGTTGCGTGGTGTGGACCTGCACATCGGTGGCAGCGAACAGGTCGCTATCATCGGTCCGTCCGGCGCGGGCAAGTCGAGTCTGCTCAACCTGCTGGCCACCGCCCTGCGACCGGACAACGGTGAGCTGCAGGTGTTCGGCGAGCGCGCCTGGCAGCTGTCTGCCCGTCAGCGTCAGCGTCTGCGCGCGCGCATCGGCCTGATCCATCAAGCACCCCCGCTGCCACCGCGCCAGCGCGTGGTCACCGCGGTTCTGGCTGGAAAGCTGGGTCAATGGGGTCTGGGCAAGAGCCTGCTGAACTTGCTGCATCCGGTGGATATTCCGGGCGCACGCGCGGCATTGGCCAGGCTCGACCTCAGCGACAAGTTGTTCGCGCAATGTCAGCAACTGTCCGGTGGGCAGCTACAGCGCGTGGGCATTGCCCGCGTGTTGTATCAAGCGCCCGAAGTGTTACTGGCCGATGAGCCGGTATCGGCCATGGACCCGGTGTTGGCCGAGCACACGCTTTCGGTGCTCTGTCGCCATGCCCGGCAGCACAATGTCACCCTGGTCGCCAGCCTGCATGCGGTGGAGCTGGCCCTGGCGCACTTTTCGCGCATCATCGGCTTGCGTGATGGACAGATCCTGTTCGACCTTGCGGCCAGCGAAGTCGACCGCGAGTTGCTCGACAAGCTCTACGCCAACGAACAACTGCAATCCCCACCGATTGCTCCGGCGCCCTTGAGTGTGCAGATTCCCCGATGCTGACCCGTGATACCCGAGATCCGGCCACCCGGCCCCGCCTGCTGCTCACCTTGCTGGCCCTTGCCCTGCTGTGGCCGGGCATCCGCTTCAGCGAGTTGGACCTCAGTGTGCTGGTGGCGAGTGACAGTCAGAGCGAGATGGGCCGGTTCGTCTCAGCCTTCTGGCCACCGGCCCATGGCGAGGAATTCATTGAGCTGTTAATGCAAGCCACCTTGCAGACCCTGGCTATCGCCACGGCCGGCATGGCCCTCGCGTTGCTGTTGGCCGTCCCCGCCAGCCTGCTGGCCAGTCGGGCTCTGTCGCTGTCTGCCGCCTCCCGTGCCGGCCACCCGGGCTATTGGGGCCAACTGCTGCGTTGGCCGGTACGCGGTTTACTGATCTTCCTGCGCAGCGTGCCGGAAATCGTCTGGGCGCTTTTGTTCGTCCGCGCCGTCGGCCTCGGTCCGACGGCCGGGGTGCTGGCCATCGCCATTACCTACAGCGGCATGTTGGGCAAGGTCTACGCGGAAATTTTCGAGTCGGTCGATCAACGCCCGGCCCACGCGCTGCTGCAGGCTGGCAGCGGCCGGCTCGCGGCCTTTTTCTACGGGATCCTGCCCAATGTCGCTGCGGAGCTGCTGTCGTACACGGTGTACCGCTGGGAGTGCGCAATCCGCGCCTCGGTGGTGATGGGCTTCGTCGGTGCCGGCGGTCTGGGCCAGCAAATGGATTTGTCGCTGCGCATGTTCGCCGGCGGTGAAGTGGCCAGTTTGTTACTGACGTTTCTTGTCCTAGTACTGCTCGCCGATCAACTCAGCCGCCTGCTGCGCTGGAGGCTGGCATGAATCGCCTGATCAACCTGGCGCTGCTCCTGTGCATCGGCGCCGCGGTGGTCGCCTCGTTCATCTACTTGGGCATCGACCTCGGCGAACTGGGTGGCAGCGGCAACCTGAAGCAGATGGGCGCTTATGCGCAGCGTTTTCTCAGCCCGGACCTGAGCGCAGGCCATCTGCAAGCCATCGGCCACGGCGCCCTGGAAACCATCGCCATGTCCGCCCTTGGCACCCTGCTCGCGGCGGTATTCGGCCTGCTGTTGGCATTGCCTGCGGCCGGGCGCTTCGGCTGGCCTTTGCAGAGCGCGTCGCGTCTGGTGCTCAACGCTTTGCGCGCGGTTCCGGAACTGGTGTGGGCTGCGCTGATGGTCCTGGCCGCCGGGCTCGGCCCCAATGCCGGCACCCTGGCCTTGGCCCTGCACACCACCGGCGTGCTCGGCCGGCTATTCGCCGAAGCGCTGGAAAACACCCCACCCGAACCGGCCGAAGCCATCCGCCTGCAGGGCAGCAATGCCATATGGGCGTTCTGTTACGGATCACTGCCCAACCTGTTGCCACAGCTACTGGCCTACATCCTGTACCGCTGGGAAAACAATATCCGCATGGCCAGTGTGCTCGGCTTTGTCGGCGCCGGTGGTTTGGGGCAAATGCTCTATGTCAGCCTCAGCCTGTTCCAGGAAGCTCAAGCCAGCACGGTCATTCTGGCCATGCTGTTGCTGGTATTTGCCGTCGACACATTGAGTAGCTGGAGCCGTCAACGCTGGGTCAAGGCCTGAAGGCTTCGCAGAACCGGATGACAAAGCGTTGATCCAGACTAAGCCAACGGTTGGTGACTGGTCACACAGTGGATACCGCCGCCACCGGCAGAGATCGCGTCGATGTTGAGCTGTACCACTTCACGGTCCGGGTAGAGTTGAGACAACAAATCAAAGGCTTTGGAGTCTGCCGCCCTGTCACCAAACTCGGGCGCAATGACCGCCCCGTTGATCACGAAATAGTTGATATAGCCAGCGGCAAAGTCCGGGTTGTTGCGGCTGAACTTGCTCTTTCGTGGGTTGAGTGGTGGCGACACGGTATGCACCTGCAGCTTGCGGCCATCGGCATCCGTGGCATTTTTAAGGATGTCCAGATGGGCACGCGTGACGCTGTAATCGTATGACTGAGGGTCGTTGTCGAGGTTGGCGATCACAACGCCTGGCTTGACGAAACGGGCGTAGAAATCAACATGGGCATCCGTGATGTCTTTGCCTTTGATCCCCGGCAACCAGATGATCTTGCGCAAGCCCAAGCGCGCTTTCAGCTCTTGCTCGATCTCGGCCTTGCTCCAATCGGGGTTGCGGTTGGCGTTGATCCAGCTGCTTTCGGTCATGATCCCCGTGCCGTGACCATCCACTTCGATACCACCGCCCTCGCCCACCAACTCGCTGCGCATATGTCCGGCTTCCACGGTGCTCGCAACCAAAGCGGCCAGTTGTGCATCCTCGCCATGCTGCTGTTTGTTGCCCCAGCCATTGAAGTTGAAATCCACGGCGCCGAGCCCGCCTTGCCCATTAATGACAAAGTTGGCGCCGATATCGCGCATCCAGATGTCGTCGAGTTCGCTGGCGACGTAGGTGATGTTAGCCGTGCCGCAGTGTTCTTCGGCCAGCTCCCGTTCACGCTCACGACAGAACACAGTCACCGGCTCATATCGCGCGAGGGTGCGAGCGATCAGACCAATAGCTGCTTGTACGTCGGGGGTGAAATCCTCCCAGATCGCTTCCTGTGCGCCAAAGGCGATGAAGGCCCGCTGATGCCTGTCGCCCTCATCCGGCATACGCCAACTGCCTGGGGTAGCCGCTTGCGTGCGCAGGGGTGTCAGGCCAAGCCCGATAGACGCTGCCACGCCCAAACCGGCGACCACCGATACTTGCTTGATGAACTCACGACGCGTCGACGTGTGTTGATCCCTGGAATATTTGTCTGAAGTCACTTCGCGGTGGCCGTCTTGAACTTGGTCCAGGTGCGCATGCGCGCCCGCATATCGGACTGGGGAATATCCTTGCCCGGAATCAGCCGCGCATAAGTGGCTTCATCGAGGTAAATATCCGGGTTGTTGCGCATGGTCGCATCGACGCTCGGACGCGCCTTGGCATTGGAGGTGGGGTAGCCGGTGAAGTTACTGATCGCAGCCATATTCTGCGGGCGCATGACGAAGTTGATGAAGGCATAGGCGTACTCTGGATGTCTGGCGTCGACCGGAATCGCCATGGCGTCCATCCACACCGTGGTGCCTTCACGGGGAATACGGTATTGGAACATCGCGTTCTTGCCGGCGGAATCCGCCGTCCGTTGCGCCTGCGTCATGTCCCCGCTGTAACCAAGCGACAGGCACAGGTTGCCGTTCACCAGGTCGGTGACCGGCTGCGACTGGAACTTGCGGATGTACGGCCGAAGTTTCAGCAGCAGATCACTCGCTGCGGCCAGGTCTTCAGGCTTGGCGCTGCGTGGCTCGCGGCCCAGATAATTGAGTACGACTGCCAGCACTTCGTCCGGCGAGTCGATCATCGAAATGCCGCAGTCGGCAAATCTGGCAGCCAGTTCCGGTTTGAACAACATGTCGAGGCTGTTGACCGGAGCATTCGGCAAACGCTGTTTAATCTGCTCGGCGTTGTAGGTCAGGCCGATGGTGCCCCAGGTGTAGGGGACGGTAGCCTGACGCGAATACTCGTAATGCGTTCGCAGCTTCTGCAAGCCGGGTTCGATGTCATCCAGGGCCGTGAGTTTGGACCGGTCCAGCGGTTGCAGGCTGCCGGCGCGCATCAAGCGTTCGGCGACGGTGTCACCCGGGAAGATCAGGTCATAACCGCTGCCGCCGGCGAGCATTTTGGCTTCCAGCGTCTCGCTGCCATCCATGACGTCGTAGATCACTTTGATCCCGGTTTCGGCGGTGAATTTGGCCAGCGTGTCCTCGGCAAAATAGTCGGCCCAGTTGTACAGCCTGAGGGTTTTCTCTTCCGCGTGCAGTGCCGGCAAGGCACAGCCCAGCGCCAGGCCCAAGGTGCCGCTCAATAGCTTTTTGATTGCGTGCATATCAAACCTCTTGAGTCTTCCAGCGTGCATGGGTGTGACGACCGTCCTGAGTCAACAGCGCGCCATACATGTCCGGACGGCGATCGCGATAAATGCCCCAGCTCAAGCGCTCTTCGGCCATGGCCGCCAGGTCCAGGCTGTGGACCAGCACGCCGGTGCTGTCGCAGTCGGCCTCGGCGAGCAACTTGCCCTTGTGATTGCAGATAAAGGACGAGCCGTAGAAGCTCATTTGCAGGGCAGGATCGGTGGTAGCCACCTCGCGACCAATTCGGTTGGCGGCCACCACCGGCAGCAGGTTGGCGGCGGCGTGCCCGCGCATGGTCATCTGCCAGTGGTCACGGGAATCCAGCGTCGCGCAGCCAGGCTCAGAACCGATGGCGGTGGGAAACAGCAAGACTTCCGCGCCCATCAATGCCAGGCAGCGTGCGGTCTCGGGGAACCACTGATCCCAGCAGATCCCTACACCCAGGCGCCCGAACGCCGTGTCCCAGACACGAAAACCGGTATCGCCGGGGCTGAAGTATTCCTTCTCCTGATAGCCGATGGCGTTGGGAATGTGGGTCTTGCGATACACACCCAGCAAGCGCCCATCGGCATCGGCCACGCTCAAGGAATTGAAGTAGGCATTGCCGGCCTTCTCGAACCAGCTCAGCGGCAGCACCACGCCCAACTCTTTGGCCAATGCGGCAAAGCGCTTGAGCACAGGGCTGTATCGATATTCTTCGGCCAGCGCCAAGTGCTTGTAGCTTTGCTCGATGCAGAAATACGGCGTGGCAAACAGCTCTTGCAACAGGATGACCTGGGCGCCTTTGGCCGCGGTCTCGCGCACCAATTGCTCAGCCTGATCGAGGTTGTGTTGCAGGTCCCAGCTGCAGGGCATCTGGGTGGTAGCGATGGTCAGAAGCGTCATGGCATCAGCCCTCCACCGGCCAGGCAGGCTGTTGCTGGGTGATGCAATGCACACCGCCACCGCCATGGGCCAGGTGATTGATTCGTACCGGCACCACTTCGCGCCCGGGGAACGCCTGAGCCAACACGGCGGCCGCCACGTTGTCGGCATCAATGCCGTAGGCCGGCATGATGATGGCGTTATTGGCGATGTAGAAATTGGTGTAGGAGGCGCAGAACACTTCAGCGTCCGTGTCCACGGCTTCGGTGGCTTCATACAATTCGATCAGCTCGAACTGTCGGCCTTGGGCATCGGTGGCCAGTTCAAGAGCACGTCGGTTCTCGCGGGCCACTTCGGCATACACCGAGTGCTGGTCGTGGGTGGCGTCCACCAGCAACACGCCAGGGCGGGCGAACGCGCACACGCCATCGACGTGGCCATCGGTCACGTCGCCGGTCACATAGTCCGGATCCCCCGGCAGCCAGATCGTCTTCTTCACACCCAGCAGTCGCGTGAAGATGTCCTCCATCTCCGCCTTGTTCATGCCCGGGTTGCGATTGGGGTTGAGCAACACCGACTCGGTGGTGATCAACGTGCCCTCGCCGTCCACATGGATGGCCCCGCCTTCATTGCTCAGCGCGGTACCAAAACACTCCACGCCCAAGTGATTGAGTGCGCGACGCGCCAGGCTTTCGTCCAGATCATGGGCCGACTTACCGCCCCACGCGTTGAAGCGCCAGCTCACCCCGGCCAGGCCGTGTTGCGGATGGCAGACGAAACTCGGACCGGAGTCCCGGCACCAACTGTCGTTCACCGCCAGCTCGATCAATTCGATGTTAGGCCCACATAACGCTTTGGCGCTGGCGATAGCAGAAGGGTCAACGACCAGTTTCACCGGTTCGAAACGGGCGATGGCGTTGGCGACGCGAGCGAAGTCCTCTTGCACCAGAGGCAATGTCACGCCCCAACCGGACTCCCAGAGTGCCGTGTTGTGCGGCCAGACCATCCAGGTGGCGGCGTGCCTGACCCACTCGGCCGGCATCATCCAACCACTGTTTCGAATTTCATTCTGCTGCATGACATGCTGCATGATAAAAAGCCCTTTTAGTTAAGCCATTGTGTTCAACAAAACTGCTTGGGTGGTTCTGGCATGCATGCTACGGCCGTAAAATCAGGCAAACAAACGATGGATTTTGCAGACAAATGATTAGAGGAACTTATCAATATGCTCAAACACTGGCCGCCACTCAGCACCCTTCGCGGCTTTGAAGCCGCCGCCCGGCTGGGCAGTTTCCACAAGGCGGCCGCCGAGTTGCACCTCACCCAATCGGCGATCAGTCAGCAGATTCGCAGCCTTGAGGCGTACCTGGAACAACCCTTGTTCTTTCGCAGTGGACGCAGCGTCAGCCTGACCGATGCCGGTCACGACCTGCTCAGCACCACCCAGGCAATGCTGCAACAACTGGCCGTCGGTATTCGCCGCCTGGGGCAGTACCAGAAACCCAACCAACTGGTCCTCAACACCACCCCGGCGTTCGCCCGTCACTGGTTGCTGCCACGCTTGGGGGATTTTCGCCGCGAGCATCCGGACGTTGACCTGTGGATTTTCAGTACCGATGAAGTCCCGGACATGACCACCCAGACCATCGACCTCGCCGTGCGCGATGACATCAGTTCCCAAGCCGAGTGCAGCTTCAAGGTGTTGCACGCCGACCGACTCTATCCGGCGTGTCACCCGAACCTGTTGGCGTTGCCACGGGAACAGCGCACCACCCTTCATGGCGAGCGGGAAATGGATTGGAGTCACTGGGCGGTGGAAGCTGGCATCGATGTGGGCCAGAAAGATCAGGGGCTGAATTTCTCCGACCCCGGCCTGCTGCTGGACGCCGCGTGCGCGGGGCTCGGTATCGCCCTGGTCAGCCAGTTATTGAGTCGGCAGGCGCGCGCCCAAGGATTGTTGCAACCCTTGGTGGAGCAAACCATTCGCGGCCCGAACTGGGCCATGCTGACCCATCGTGACAGTGAGAACAATGCGCTGGCGCGAAGCTTCAGTGAGTGGCTGCTGGGTAGCCTGGACTGAGTGAAGCCTCACGCTAGAGTTCGCGTAGCGCGTACTTTCGCGTATTTCGAAAGTCCGATCTTGATGCCAACCAGCATGGGGGCGGCGACGACAAAAAGCAGGGCGACAGCGATGAATGCTGTGTCGAAGGCAATCACCGTGGCCTGACCTGACACGACCCGGCCCAGGAGGCTCACCGCTGCCCGGCCGCCGGCCGCTGCATCCATCCCTTTCGCCGTTAGCATGGCTGTCGTGGTCGTCAACCGTTCGATGACCGCGGCCCCTCCCGGGGTGATATGGGCGCCGAGGACCATGGCATTGGCGAAGACGTTATGGTCGATCAGTGTCTGGAGTCCTGCGACGCCCATCAGACCGCCCAACTGGCGCCCCGTATTGAAGAGGCCTATTCCGCAGGCGAGGTTGCGGCTGTTGAGGTCGCTGAAAGCGATCAGCGTGATCGATAGAAACAGGAAGCCAAGGCCCAGACCGCGCAACAGGATGGCTGCCATCATGTCGTCCGTGCCGCTTTCGCTGGTCGAACCGGACAACATCCACATCGCAACCATGATCATCAGGATTCCAAAGGGCACTGTGGCGACCGGCGGAACACGGCGGACCTGCATGAGATAAGCCGATATGAGGAGTCCGCCGATAAACAACCCGCCACTGGGCAACAGGAGCAGGCCGGCATCGGTAGGCGTGAACGCGAGGACCGACAGGGCGAATGCCGAGATCAAAAACGCACTTCCGAACAAGGCAGCGCCGGCGACAAAACTGACGATAAAGGCGAAGGAAAAATCGCTCGATTTGAACAGGGTGAAGTCGAGCAGACCTTCACCTTTGGCCAACACTTGTTGGCCGAGAAATGCCAGCAGCGCGGCTATGCCGATCACGCTCAGCCAGACGATGCGAGGCTCTTCGAACCAGTCCCATCGGCTGCCCTGGCTGAGAACGTAAGTGAAGCAGAACAACGTGGCAGAGATCAGCGCGAAGCCGACCCAGTCAAACGGACGGTGCCGGGACTTGGCTGGCATCGGGCCGTCTGCGATCAGCAGAAATCCAGTCGCCGCCAGAGCCACCGGAACAACGCTGAAGAAAATCCAAGCCCAGGATTGGCTATCGATCAACCACCCTTGAAGGGCCGGGGCGAGCGTCGCGGACGCGACAACGGCGCCCATGGCAAACAGGGCTTGAAGGATGGGTTGGAGAGATCGCGCAAAGGCGCGAAATATGATCGCCTGCCCCCCGACCAGCAGGATGCCGCCAGCGAAGCCCTGAATAATTCGAAGCGCGATCAGCAGGTCCAGCCGAGCCGTAATGGCGGCAATGCCGCATGCCATGCCCATGACCAGGGTTGAGCCGATGATCACATGACGCGGATTAAAACGCGTCAGCAGCCAAGGCGCGGTCATGAACCCGATCAGCTTGAGCGCGGTGTAGCCGATATCCAGCCAGGCGAACTCATCAGGCGTTGCATAGGTGTCGCCGATGATGTCGCCGCGTCCGAGCGACAGAACGGTGCTGGCGATCGCCTCCGTCAGCGTGGCAAGCACGATGCCCACCATGAGCAAGACACCGGTCATAGCGCTGGTGTTGCTCCGCGTCGCGCTGGCATCTGCGTTCATGATCCCTCCCCGTGCGCAACCTCGACTCGCGCGGACAGGCCCGGCACGATGCGGCCCGGCAACGGGTTGTGGACAAGCCGGATCTTCACCGGAACGCGCTGCACGACACGCACAAAGTTGCCGGTCGCGTTGTCGGTGGGGAGCAAGCTGAACGCCGACCCGCTACCCGGTGCAAAGCTGTCGACCACGCCTTCAAGTGCCCCGTTGGGGTAGCCGTCGACCGTGATGTGCACGCGCTGACCGGGGCGGATTTGTTCGAGCTGGGTTTCCTTGAAATTCGCCACAACCCATACGTCGTTGACCGGCACGATATCGAGCAAGGCAACACCCGTCGTAACAAAGCGGCCAACGCGAACCTGACGGTTACCGACCACGCCATCAACCGGCGCGCGTACCACGGTGCTGTCGAGATCAATCTGGGCGAGATCTCGTGCGGCTTGCGCCTGCGTCACCGCAGCAACGGCAGCTTCGCGCTGCGCCACGAGGACGGTGATGCGTTGCTGTTGCGCCTCGACCGTTGCGGAAGCGCCGGATACCGTCGCCTCGGCTCTCAATCGTGCCGCATCGCTTTCATCGACGAGGGCTTGGCTGACCGCGTTGCTGAGAATGAGTTTGCGGCTGCGATCATGGGTTTTGTTCGCCAGATTCATCTCGGCCACGCCCGAGCGTCTCTGGGCTTCGGCCTGTCGAATCAGGGCACGCTGAAGCTGGGTTTCCGCATCGACATGGGTCAGGCGAGCCTGGGCAGCGCTGACATTGGCCACGGCTTGCGCCAGCCGTGCGCGATAGTCCCGATCATCGATACGGAACAGGACGTCACCGGCCCGGACGGCTTGATTGTCTTCGACCTGGACCGCAGTGACATAGCCGGCAACCTTTGCGGCGAGCGAGGTGACGTCGCCGCGCACATAAGCGTTATCGGTGGAGGTCGCACCGCTCAAAAGCGCCATAGCCCATCCGCCAGCCAGGACCACCACGGCACCGATGCACAGCAGGATGCCGATCTTCTTTCTCTTGCTTTGCCGTGCCACCACGACAGGGATCTCGGCGCTTGCGCCGGTGGCAATGGCGGCCTTGTCCTGAAGCGAATTCATGTTGTCATTTCCTGTTCAATGCCTGGGACTACAGCAGCCACGGGCGGCAGTGGTCTGCCGCCGGGCTGTCGTGCATTCATGAGCGCGTGACCGGCTCACTTTTTGATCGGTGTAACGAGCGGCGTTTCATCGGTGTCGAGGACGAACACGGCCAGCAGGCGTGCGGGTTGGGTGTCGCTGGCGTTGGCGCTGACTTCGTGCACGGAGCCCGGTTCCTCTACGAAGTTTTCGCCGACGTTGTAGATCTTTTCCGGCTCGCCTTTGACTTTGATGCGAAACGAGCCCTCCAGGACCGTTGCATAAATGAAGGCCGTTTTCGGATGGGTGTGGGCCGGCGACGCGGCGCCCGGCCCATACTCGACGACTACGCCCTTCATGCTCTTGCCAGGGATGTTGGGAATGGGACGGTCAAACACGACCGTCACCTTGCCGGCGGGCGGCTCAGCGGCCGACACTGCGCTGATCGAGAGCGCTGCGAAGGCAGCGGCTAATACGAATCGTGTAACCATGACATTGCTCCTTCGTGAGTGGGGAGGTGATGGCGCGAATCGTTACCCGGCCGCCGACTGACCGAGCCAGTCTTCGAAGCGGATAGTGCCCAGGCGCGAGTACTTGCCGGGGGTCAGCGATTGATCGTCGAGCAGGTCGCCGAAGTAGCGCGCGTGCACGTCCGGCACAACCTTGCGGTTGTCCTGAGTTGCGCGCAGAAAGCGCCTGACCAGTTCGTCGAGCGGCATGGCCTCGGGACCGGCGACTTCGACCGTGCCGTTGACCGGCGTTTCGAGCGTGACATCGGTTAACGCCGCCACCACGTCGTCGGACGCCATCGGCTGGATCAGCGCCGGCGACAGGTGAATCTCCTCGCCGACGGTGGCCGACTGCGCGATGCCGCCGACAAACTCGAAGAACTGCGTAGCACGCAGAATCGTGTAAGGCATGCCGGATGCCTTGATGAGGTTTTCCTGCGCGACCTTGGCCCGGAAATACCCGTTCTCGGGCAGCCGTTCGCTACCGACGACCGACAGGGCAACATGATGGCGAACACCGGCGGCAGCTTCCGCAGCCAGCAGGTTACGGCTCGACGTTTCGAAGAAATCGAGGACGGCCTGGTCTTCCCACGACGGCGCGTTCGCCACGTCGACGACAACCTCAGCGCCATCCATTGCTTGGGCCAGGCCCTCGCGGGTGATGCTGTTCACGCCCGTACTGGGCGAGGCGGCGAGCACGTCATGGCCGCGCTCGCGGAGGTTCTGCACAAGTTTCGATCCAATGAGGCCGGTGCCTCCGATGACGACGATCTTCATGGGTTCTCTCCATTTCTCGACGGCAACCATTGCTGTCGATGTGAAAAGAGAGTGCCCGCGCGCGCGAGGGAAGTCCTTGTGCCGGCCTTGAGTTTGTCTTCGGACAAGCTTGGTTTTTCGTCCAAAGAAGCCGCTTGCTGGACGGTGCAGCGAGTTACGCGCTGCCGTATTATCGGCACCACGTACCAATCGCCAGCTCGGACACGGAGTCGAGGGCGCTCGACCAGGGGATCCGCACCTTGCCATTTGTGTTTGAAGACTACGTGCTCGATCAGGAGCGCCGGGAACTGACCTTGCGCGGGCAAGTCGTGGCCGTCGGGCCACAGGCCTTCGATCTATTGCTGCAGCTCGTCAACAACCGCGATCGCGTCGTCAGCAAGGACGACCTGCTCAAGGCGGTGTGGAACGGCCGGATCGTCTCGGAATCGACGATCACCAGCCACATCAATGCGGTGCGCAAGGCCATCGGCGATACCGGCGAGGAACAGCGTCTGGTGCGCACGGTCGCCCGCAAGGGCTACCGCTTCGTAGGCGAGATCAAGGTCGCCGAGATCGACGGAGCACGACAGCCTGACGGGCCTGGCATCGGCGAAATCGCGCCCGTGGACCCGAAGCAAACACCTCCCTCCTCGCTCGTCCTCCCGGACAAACCCTCCATTACCGTCCTGCCCTTCCACAACCTGAGCGGCGACCCGGAGCAGGAGTATTTCGCCGACGGCATGGTCGAGGACATCATCGCCGCCCTGTCGCGTATCCGCTGGCTGTTCGTCATCGCACGCAATTCGAGCTTCACCTACAAGGGTCGCGCGGTGGACATCAAGGGCGTCGGCCAGGAGCTCGGCGTGCGCTACGTGCTGGAAGGCAGCGTGCGCAAGTCCGGAAACAAGGTACGCATCACCGGGCAGCTCATCGACGCAACAACCGGGACGCATATCTGGGCGGAGCGCTTCGAAGGCCTGCTCGACGACATCTTTGAACTGCAGGATCAAATCGCCGAAAGCGTCGTCGGCGCCATCTCGCCGCAGCTGGAACGGGCGGAAATCGAACGCGCCAAGCGCAAACCGACGGAAAGCCTGGACGCCTACGACTACTACCTGCGCGGAATGGCAAAACTGCACAGCGGCACCCGGGAAGCCATCGACGAGGCGCTGCCGTTGTTCTACAAGGCCATCGAGCTCGATCCGGAATTTGCATCGGCCTATGGCATGGCGGCCTGGTGTCACTTCTGGCGCAAGTTGAATGGCTGGATGGGCGATCGGACTCGAGAGATCGCCGAAGGCGTACGGCTTGCGCGGCTGGCGGTGACACTCGGCCGGGATGATGCGGTGGCACTGACGCGAGGCGGACATGCGCTTGCCCATCTCGCTGGCGATGTCGATGGCGGCATAGCCCTGCTCGACAGGGCACGCCTGCTCAATCCCAACCTCGCCCCCGCCTGGTACCTGGGCGGTATCCTGCGCGCACTGCGCGGTGAAACAGACGAAGCGATTGAGCATTTGAGCCATGCCGTTCGCTTGAGTCCGCTGGATCCGGAAATGTTCCGGATGCAGGTGGGAATGGCGCTCGCGTATTTCTTCGCCGGGCGCTTCGACGCCGCTTCGGCCTGGGCGGAGAAGGCGCTGGGGAACCTGCCCACCCTTCTGCCCTCGGTTGCCCTGATGGCAGCCAGTCATGCGCTCACCGGGCAAATGGACAAAGCGAAGCAGGCAATACAGCGCCTGCACGAGCTGGAACCCTCGTTGCGCGTCTCCAACCTGAAGGACTGGCTGCCCATCCAACGGCCCGAGGATCTATCGCGCTTCGCGGATGGACTGCGGCTGGCCGGTTTACCCGAGTGACCGCGGCCGATTGCAGCGTTAAAATCCGACGGTTTGGTTCACATTTTTGAGGATGACCACGGTATGTCCAGGCTCGACACCTCCCTGCAAGACACCGCCGCACCTGAAGGCGTTTGTTACGGCTGCGGCAGCAGTAATCCGCATGGGCTTCATATCAAGAGCTTCTGGCATGAGGACGGCGTGCATGTCATGGCCGAGCACCTGCCTGATGCCAAGTATTGCGGCTGGACGGATCTGGTTTACGGCGGGCTGATAGCGATGCTGGTTGATTGCCATTCAAACTGGACGGCGATGGCTTATCACTACCGTATGGAACACCGCGAAGTCGGGAGCCTCCCCCGCATCAATTGCGTCACTGGCAACCTTGGCATCAAGTTCATCAAACCGACACCGATGGGTGTACCGCTGACCTTGCGCGCGAAAGTCGAAGGTGAAGTCGGACGCAAAACTCGCGTCATCTGCGAGGTCTACGCGGGGGATGTGCTGACGGCTATTGGAGACTCCGTTTTTGTTCGCGTAGATACCGAGCAACTGGCAGCCGTTGCTCATAGTCGGTAGCAAGTCCGCCAGTCCGGGCTCCTTGATCATTTTTTACATCTCGACCTGAGTACCCAGCTCTATCACCCGATTCAACGGCAACTTGAAGTATTTCAGGTTGCTATTGGCGTTCTTGAGCAAAAATGCGAACAGGCTTTCTCGCCAACGGGCCATACCTATGCGTTTAGTCGGGATCACCGTCTCTCGGCTGAGGAAATAGGTCGTTCGCATCGGACTGAAATCCAGCTCAGCCAAGTGACAGAGACTCAACGCCAAGGGGACATCAGGTTCCTCGACAAAACCAAAATGCAGACTGACCCGGAAGAAGCCTTCACCATAGGCTTCAACCTCGAACCGCCGGTCAGCACTGACGCGAGGGCTGTCTTCAGACACCACGGTGAGCAATACCACTTGCTCATGCAATACCTGGTTATGCAGCAGGTTGTGCAGCAGCGCATGAGGAACAGCATCGGCCCTGGCCGTCAGAAACACCGCCGTGCCTTGTACGCGATGGGGAGGTTGCATACGGATGCTGCCGATGAATAGCGGTAGAGGAAGCGCGGTTTCATCCAGCCGCTCAACAACAATCTTCCTGCCCCGCTTCCAGGTCGTCATCAGAATGAACAGGCCGATGCCGGCAATCACCGGGAACGCACCGCCCTGAAAAATCTTTGGTGCGTTGGCCGCGAAATACAGACCGTCTACCAGCAAAAATCCGAGCAGCATCGGGATGGCCAACCAGCGCGGCGTTTTCCATAGGAGCAGGACGACAGCCGAGGACAAGATGGTGGTAATCAGCATGGTCCCCGTCACAGCGACGCCATAAGCTGCGGCCAAAGCACTGGACGACTCGAAACCAATCACCAACAGCACGACACCAACCATCAACGCCCAGTTAACCGTACCGATGTAGATCTGCCCCTGCTCCTGGCTGGAGGTATGCTGGATAAACATGCGAGGGACGTAACCCAGCTGGATGGCCTGGCGAGTCAGGGAGAAAGCACCGGAGATCACGGCTTGAGAAGCGATGATCGTGGCCAGTGTGGAGAGCGCGACCATCGGTAACAGTGCCCATTCAGGCGCGAGCAGATAAAACGGGTTGCGCACGCTCTCCGGGTTTCCCAGGATCAACGCGCCTTGGCCAAAATAATTGAGCACCAGACCGGGCAGCACGAGAATAAACCAGGCACGAGATATCGGCTTGCGTCCAAAGTGCCCCATGTCGGCATACAGCGCTTCAGCCCCGGTTAATGCCAACACGACGGCACCCAGAATCGCGACGCCCATACCCGGATGAACCACGAAAAACTGCACCGCCCAAGCAGGATTGAGTGCTTGCAGCACTTCGGGGCGCTGCAAAATACCGTAAATCCCAAGCGCACCTAACACCACAAACCACAGCACCATGACCGGACCAAACAGGATGCCAATTCGAGCCGTGCCATGTTTCTGTATCAAGAACAGCGCCACCAGCACAATCACTGACAAGGGCACAACCCAGTGCTCGATTCCGTCAAACGCTAGCTGAAGTCCCTCAACCGCAGAGAGCACCGAAATGGCCGGGGTGATCATGCTGTCCCCGTAAAAAAGCGCTGCACCGAACAGGCCGAGTAGTACCAGTACCTTGCTCATGTGCGGATAAGGTGCTGCCGCGCGTCGAGCTAACGCCGTCAACGCCATGATGCCGCCTTCGCCCTGGTTGTTGGCACGCAGGATGAACAGAACGTATTTGATCGAGACCACCCAGATCAGTGACCAAAAGATCAACGACAGAATGCCTAGCACTCCGTCGTGATTTACCTGGACTCCGTAGTGGCCGGAAAATACTTCTTTCAGCGTGTAGAGGGGGCTGGTGCCAATGTCCCCGTAAACCACTCCGACAGCGGCGACGAGCAAGCCCACTCCTGACGTTCTGGATTGGGAATCTGCATGTGCACTGGTCTCTGTTTCACTCAAGGGTCGCTTCTCTCAGATTGCGGGGGAGGAAGTGCATGCCATCCTTGGGCATTACGATTTGCCAGGGCCATTGGAAATGCTTGGCACATGGACGATCTAAAAAATCGCGGCCAGTATCGTTGCGGGTAAAAACACCTACCGTAAAGAAATCGTAAAAATTTGGGCGAGTAATGCCATATTTAACAAGCGGTTCAAATCGTCCGCTTCGGTCGGAACCATGTATTGGCCCCTTTAACCTAAACGTTGTGAATTTATGCGATGGGTCCAGGCTGTGTGAAAACGTTGTAGGGCTGATTTACGCTCAAAACCAGATCGAAACTCACTGCGCATTCTCACCGCTCAGCATCCTCAAAGAGCCACAGCAACTTTCCCGGCGCCGCCATGGAACGCACCAATAGCTTTAACGACCCCCACGACAATCAGTGTGATGCCCAGCGCTTCAGGCGCCGTGGGCCACCGGTAGTAGAACAGCAACCCCAGGCAGGTAGCGAAGACCATTTCCAGTGACAGCAACTGGCTGGCCAGTGTCATGGGAAGGCGCTGAGAGGCGATGGTCCAGGCCCATGCGCCGCCAATCGACGCAACGGCCGCCAGTACAAAAGCGGGAAAGTAGAGGTGGCTGAAAGCGCTTTGCCCGAAACCGAGCATGGGAGCGTTGAACACATCCATGGCCGTACCTACCGGGATGAACAGGAGCGTTTGCAGGCTGCCTCCAATCATCATGGCGGTCCAGACCCAGGCATTCATCCCGGGCCTTTTTATCAGTGCTTTTTGATTGGCCAGCCCAAACCAGACCCACAGTGCGACCGCCGCAAGTGACGCGCCGATCCCGAGCGCCAGCGAGGCGTTTTCAAGTCCAACCACCTCTGCCATTTATGCGCTCAGGGCGGCTGGCGATTATGTTCCGGCCGAACAAGCGATCCAGCGCTGCCTCCCGGCCACAATGTCCGCCTGCCGCCTCACTGAACATCCATTTCAATGTATCGGCCAGCAGCGGTAGCTCATCCAGGGACAGCACCAGACAATCGGGTAACGAAGCGGACAGCGGGTTATCGACCCCGCCCTCAAACTTCATTGACGCACACAAGAGTTGAGCCCCCTCGGGCTCACCCGCGAACAGTTGATGCCGACTTGGGCGTGGCAGAAAAATCAGACTGGGTTGGGTGAGCAGCAAGTCCTTGCGATCAGCCCCCTGCAAAGTGACGCTACCTGCCTGCAGCAGGTGAATATGCCCGCGCTGGTCAGCGCCATCGTATGACGCCATGCCGCAAAGATTGCCGTTGTAAAACAGGCTTACGCGCACGCCGAACTGCGACAACAACGTAGACAAGCGATCCATAGGCAATCTCCGGCACTTTCGAGCGTCACTGACAACACCCCGCCCCAACACGGCAAAAACACGAGGCCTTAATCTCCACATCCGCCCGGGCCATGGCCAGAGCAAGGCGCGTCTGGGCAGCTGCAGCTTCGGCATCCAGGCCCAGCCGTTTCAGACATTCCACATAGCCGTGCAGGCTCCACACATTGTCCAGATGCCAGGACGCACGGCTGAGGGTGTTGTCCAGTCCCAGATCGGCTCGATAGGCCTGAAACGCTTCTTCTACCCTGCCCTGCTCCAAAAGCAACGCGCCCAATGCATGCCTGACCGGTTGCATCCAACCCCATGGCTCGTCGTAAGGCAGGTTGTCGTCCAGAGACAGTGCCTGGCGCAAGTGGGCGAAGGCGTCGTCGTAATTGCCTTTACGGTACTCGATTTCCCCGCGCAGCATGCCTGCGGCAACCGCCAGAATGTCGGTGCATTTATTGTTGAAGAGGTAGCGTGTGTCCGGCACTCGGGTCCAGGCTTCGAGGAATAGTCGCTGTTCGGCTTCTGCGGCGGCGATATACCCGGTGGCCGCATGCGCCACGCCTCTGGCGTAATGCAGCATCGCCGTGGTCACGCAGTACAGCGCCTGGTCGTTCGGCAGCGATGTGGCGAGGATGTCCTGCCATTTGCCGAAGCGAATCTGCACGTGGACCTTCATCGACACGAAGCCTTCCAGCCAGTCAGCCATAGGCGGTTGCTCCACGCGCAGCAGTTCTTCCCTGATGCTCGACATCAGTTGATCGGCGGCTTCCAGGGCCGGTTGGTATTGCCCGAGGAACATCGCCGAATAGAGTTTGAAGTGGTAGTTGTGGCATCGATACAAGGTGTAGAAGTTGAGCGGCCCTTCCTGTTCCAGGTATTTGCCGTCGGCCAGAATCGCCCGGCTATTGGTGACCATGGCCCCACGGTAATCACCGCAGAGCACGTCAATGTGCGACGGCATATGGCGCAAATGTCCGGCGTCCGGCACCAGGTCACGCAAGACATCGCCGGCGCGCAATGCCCGTTCCGGGTAGGGCGACATTTCCAGGGTGTGGACGTACATGTGCAGCACGCCGGGGTGCGGCGCATCGCCGTGCTGCTCCATCCGCCGTAGCGCCCGTTCCAGCACGGCCACCGTTTCAAGCGTGTCGGCGCCCGGCGCCGGTTTACCGGTTTTCAGATCCCACAATTGCCAGGGTGTGCGGTCGATCAACGCTTCGGCAAACAGCGCAACGACATCGGGATCTTCGGGAAAGGCTGTGTAGACATCGCGCATGGACGCCGCATAGGCATCGTTCCAGGTGAAGAGTTGGTCGAGGCTGGTGGCCTGATCGGCCTGGTAGCGCTGCTCCAGCGCCCGGATCAGCGCCTGTTCCACCGGTGTTGCGCCGTCGATATGCGCCAGCGCGGTTTGCGTCGCCAGTCGGGCCTGGGCCACGGCCTCTTTCAACTCCTGTTCGATGAAGGCATCCCAACGCTTGTTGTAGTTGGGGCCCGAAGCGTAGGCGATGCCCCAGTAGGCCATCGCGCAATCGCGGTCGTGTTCGATCGCCTTTTGGAAACAGCGTATGGATTCGTCGTGGTTGTAGCCGTAGCACCACACCAAGCCACGATCGAACCAGCGCTGGGCCTGGGACGATTGGGTCGTCACCGGGCGGCTGTAGGTGCCCAAATCGTAATAGTCGTGCATCGATTTATCCTCTCGACCAGAGCAGGGAACCGCGCAGGAAATCCTTGCGGACCTGGAGAGCCTCGACAGTTCAAGAGGTCCAGCATACCCCTGCGGTTCTGGCTGAGCGGTACAGCCGACGACAGGAGGATCATTGCCGGCGTCGATAGTCACCATCAACTCAATGGAGTTCTCTTAAAAAATCCGCGGCGTAACATCAGCGCCATACCCAACAACTACACCCCGGAGCACACCATCATGAAACGCCAAATCCTCCTCAGCATCGCTTTCTCGGTTTTTGCAGTTAACGCTTTCGCCGCAGCCTCTGCTCACCCGGTTGTCGCTGAAGGCGGCTCGGATCGTCTGATTGAAAGTCGTGTGGCTGAGGGTGGTTCCGACCGCCTGATCGAAAACCGCGTCGCTGAAGGTGGCTCCGATCGTCTGATCGAGAAACGTGTCGCCGAAGGTGGTTCCGACCGCCTGATCGAAAACCGTGTGGCTGAAGGTGGCTCGGATCGTCTGATCGAAAACCGCGTCGCTGAAGGTGGTTCGGATCGTCTGATCGAAAACCGCGTTGCCGAAGGCGGCTCGGATCGTTTGATCGAAAACCGCGCGGCATAAATGAATAGCTTTACCGAAGCACTCAACGAAAAGCCCGGCCTGACAAGCCGGGCTTTTTCGTGCACAAAATAAATCGATCCCTGCTTAATGACTCCGCCGCACCTGTGATACATAACACCTGATTGTGAGTCCCGTACCCAATGAGGTTTGCCCATGCTCCACTCCCCACGCTTACCGCAACTGCTGACCTGCGTCGTCCTCGGCTTACTCGCCTGCAGCGCACAGGCCAGCGCGCCCTCCCCGGCGCCCGATAGCTTGCAACCGCTGCTGGTAACGTTGAACGAACGCCTGAGCATTGCTGATCTTGTGGCGCTGACCAAGTGGGACAGTGGCAAACCGATCCAGGACAGTGCCCGGGAAGCGCAAGTCATTGCCAACGCCAGGAAGCTGGCCGTTGAGCGCAAACTGGACCCGGATGAAATAGCCGAACTGATCGCCGCACAGATTGAAGCCAACAAGCTGGTGCAGTACGGGCTGGTGGCCCAATGGCGAGCGGCTGGCAAGGCGCCTGACACGCCGCGGCCAGACCTCGCCAATCAAATCCGGCCACAACTCGATGAGCTGCAAAACCGTCTGTTACAGCAATACGCCGCCTTCGCGCCCTACCGCAAAGACCCGCAATGCGCGGACTGGCTAGCCAAAGAACGATCCAGCCTGATCAAGGATGGCCTGCATGGTCAGGCACTGATCCGCGCCACCGGGGAACTGTGTGTCGCTGATCAGTGACAGAGTAGTTTTAAAGCGGTCTCTGAAAAGAAGCCCGGCCTGATCAACCGGGATTTTCTTTGTGAGCTACTTTTAGTGCACCCGCAGGGTCGCAAGTCAGCCTTGGCGGCACTATTGAATGTCACACGGCAAACCATCGGAGTTGAAATGTCTGAACTGAAACTGCATCCAAAAGCCGCAGAATCCCTGAACCAGTGGCACGACATGATCAGCAAGCGAGACTTGAGCGCCTTGCCCGGTTTGTTGGACCCACAGGCGATATTCCGTTCCCCGATGGCTCACACGCCTTACCCGGGTGCAGCCGTGGTATCGATGATTCTCAATACGGTCGTCGAGGTATTTGAGGACTTTGTCTACCACCGGGAACTGTCGACCGCAGACGGGCTGAACGTCGTCCTGGAGTTCAGCGCCAAAGTCGGCGAAAAAGAGTTAAAGGGCATCGACATGATCCGGTTCAACGAACAAGGGAAAATCGTTGAGTTTGAGGTGATGGTCCGTCCCTTGAGTGGCCTGCAAGCCTTGGGCGAGCAAATGGGACAACGCCTTGGCGCTTATCTGGCGGCCAGCAAAGCTTGAAGACGTTGCATCGTCTTGGGCGATGCCTCTGCTCCCGGCTTGGTGTTAAATAGAGCGCGTAAAGCAGCGCAACGAGAACACCGATGAATACCCATTTTGAGATTAGTGATGTCCCTGAGCCCAACATTCAGTGTGATGGAAACATTCATCGCGTCGCCCATCAGCAGACGGTGGTAACAGCATGATCGAGGTCACCGAAGTTTCCATTGCCGAACTGCGTGCTGCGCTCGAATCTGGCCGAACCACTGCGGTTGAGCTGGTCCAGGCCTATCTCGCCAGGATCGATGCCTACGACGGTCCCGACACGCCCACCGCCCTCAACGCGGTGGTGGTTCGAAACCCCGAGGCGCTGAACGAGGCGCAGGCGTCGGATGCCCGTCGGGCCAAGGGCGAGACGCTGGGTCCGCTCGATGGCATTCCCTATACGGCCAAGGACAGTTACCTGGTCAAGGGACTCACCGCTGCCTCGGGAAGTCCGGCCTTCGCGAACCTGATTGCTTATCGCGATGCGTTCACGATCGAACGGCTTCGCGCTGCTGGCGCGATCTGCATGGGCAAGACCAACATGCCGCCCATGGCAAACGGCGGCATGCAGCGCGGGGTCTACGGCCGTGCGGAAAGCCCGTACAACGCTGACTATCTCACCGCCCCCTTCGCCTCGGGTTCATCGAACGGCGCCGGTACGGCAACTGCCGCCAGCTTCGCGGCATTCGGTCTCGCGGAAGAAACCTGGTCGAGCGGACGCGGTCCTGCATCGAACAATGGTCTGTGTGCCTATACGCCTTCGCGCGGGGTGATCTCGGTTCGCGGCAACTGGCCGTTGACGCCGACGATGGACGTTGTCGTGCCGTTTGCCAGAACCATGGCCGACCTCCTTGAGGTCCTTGATGTGGTGGTGGCGGATGATCCCGACACCCGTGGCGATCTGTGGCGGATGCAGCCCTGGGTGCCGATTCCGAGTGTCGCTTCGGTGCGCCCCGCTTCCTATGCCGAATTGGCCGTGAACTCCGATGCACTGGCAGGAAAGCGCTTTGGTGTTCCGCGGATGTACATCAACGCCGATCCGGATGCGGGCACGAGCGATGCGCCTGGCATCGGTGGTCCGACGGGGCAGCGAATCATCACCCGCCCTTCCGTGATCGGGCTCTGGGAAGAGGCACGCAAAGCACTCGAAGCCGCTGGGGCCGAAGTCATCGAAGTCGATTTCCCGCTGGTCTCCAATTGCGAGGGTGATCGCCCGGGTGCGCCGACCGTATTTACGCGGGGCCTGGTATCCAAAGAGTTCCTGCATCATGAGTTGTGGGACCTGTCGGCCTGGGCGTTCGATGATTTTCTGCGGGCCAATGGCGATCCCAAGTTGAACCGCCTGGCCGATGTCGACGGACCGCTGATCTTCCCCCACGACCCGGGCACTCTCCCCAACCGGGAGGACGACCTGGCCGCAGGCATGGACGAATACGTGAAGATGGCCGAACGCGGCATTACACCGTGGGACCAGATCACCACCGTGCCTGACGGACTGCGCGGACTTGAGCAGACGCGTCGAATCGATCTTGAGGACTGGATGGATCGGCTGGGGCTCGATGCGGTGCTATTCCCGACGGTTGCCGACGTGGGTCCGGCGAATGCCGATGTCGATCCGAAGTCTGCGGATATCGCGTGGAGCAATGGCGTTTGGGTCGCCAACGGCAACCTCGCCATCCGGCACCTGGGCGTCCCCACAGTCACGGTGCCAATGGGCGTCATGCCGGACATCGGCATGCCCGTCGGGCTGACATTCGCCGGTCGTGCCTATGACGATTCGACGCTGCTGCGCCTGGCTTCGGCGTTCGAATCGATGGGGTCAAAACGAATGATCCCGCCTCGCACCCCACCCTTGCCGGTTGACCAACAATAGAAAGAGCGGGATTGCAGCTTTACACGCTCCAATCCCGTCCACTGGTTGAACGTCGCCGCGGAATTCAGCGCCAACGTCGACGGAAGAGCGTCAACGAGAGTTTTTCGGCGAAACGCGACGGCCATTCCATGGCACGCCTGGCGGGAAACTTGCGGGCGATGTCCACAAAGGGCGTGACGATCAGGCTATAGAGCGTCAGGTAACGGTCGTGATCCTGCTTGCCGGTGCCGAACTGAATAGGCTCGGGCGTCGAGTGTGTGACGTAGAGCGTACCGAACATCCAGTCCCAGAGTGACAGGTTGATACCGAAATTCTTGTTGAAGTGTCGGGGCGCGTCACTGTGGTGAATCTGGTGCTGTGCCGGGCTGTTCAGCACATGCTCGACCACGGGCCCGAAAGACAGCCAGACATGGCTGTGACGCAAATTGGCCGCCAAGGCATTGAGGATCAAGACCATATACGTCACACCGAACAAGGTGTACCGGCTGATCTCCCCGCCACAGGCGTACCAGAAGACCCCGGCAAAAGCGCCGAGAAAGACGGTGTCAGTCAGTTTTTCGACCATTTTTTCCACAAAGTGAATCCGGCTTGCCGTCGCTGGTACCAGGACGGGCGCGGAATGATGGACTTTGTGGAACGCCCATAGATACCGGGAATGAAAGGCGCGATGGCCCCAGTAATGGATGAAGTCTTGCACCAGAAACACGCCCATCCCGTAGAGCAAGGAAAGTGAGAGGTTCTCCCCCACCTGCACGCGCGCGCCCCAAAGATTGTTGAAAAACGAGATGTAGTCGCCGGAACGCAGGACGTACGGATCGACCAGGCCAACAATGGGCAGCACCAGCGCGACCTTCAGGATGGCCCGCACGAAGTAGTACCGGTAATCCAGCAACGCCGAGGGATGAAAATGAACCCGGTGCCCGCCGATGAACTGCCAGAAAGAACGTGCGTCGGTCAGCCCGCGATATTTTCTGAAGCGGTACAGGCTGTAGGCGATGCTGTAGGACACGCAGAGAAACACGATGCTGAAGCGGCCGTTCAGATCGAAAATGCCAAGGAACTGATCCGTGACTGGCTCGATCACCCAGTTGATCAGGTAGTCATACAGAAACGCGAGTACATCCATGAACGGCTGCCCCACCGTCAAAAGGGGGAATTGTAAATCAGATCAGAACCACCGGGTGTTCCGCGCCTGGCGAATGTCCTACTGCGGCTGAAACGTCTGAAGGTACGCCAACAGGTTTTCAATCTTTTCCGGATCGCTGAGCCCCCAGAAAATCATGCGGGTGCCGGGCACTACTTCTTTTGGAGCTTCAAGGTACGCAGTCAGCGTTTCGCGGGTCCAGACGATACCGGCTGATTTCATCGCATCGGAATACTGGTAATCCGTGGTGCTGCCCGAAGGGCGTCCAAAAATGCCATTGAGCTGCGGCCCGAATGAACCACGTGCCGACTCCCCGACCTGATGACAGCCGCCGCATATCCGCTTGAACAGTGTCGCACCCGCTTCAGCATCGCCGGCGGCCTGTGCTTGTGCGCTGAACACCCCTGAATTGAGCATCAGGGCGAAGGTGAGTACGGCGGCTTTCTGCAATTTTTGCTCCCAATCATCTGTGGCTTGGCGCAAGTGAATCAACACGCACTCACTTGAAACTTTTTCCTGTACGCCGCTGGCAGCAAACCCACTCGCTGGCGGAACAGTCTACGGAACGAATTACCGTCTTCGTAGCCCACGGCGTAAGTAATGCTGTCGAGTGTCATGCGGGTGGATTCAAGAAGCTGTTTTGCCTTCTCCAGACGCAGGGTTTGCAGGTAGGTAATGGGTGTGTAACCGGTGGCTTCCTTGAAACGCCTTTTGAAGTTCCTGACACCGAACCCGAATTGCTGGGCGACGTCATCAATCAGCAGCGGCTGATCGAAGTGTTCCTCCAGCCAGTGTTGTACCCGCAGGATGTCGCCATCCCCATGGTTCTTCGGCAATGACCACATGACATACACCGATTGCTCGCTGCGCACAGCGTCGACCAGCAAGTATTTGCTGCACTTTTGCGCCAGTTCCAGAGAAGCGAAGCGGCGCACGAGGTGCAGCAGAAGATCCATGGCGGCACTCGCGCCCCCGCAAGTGATCACGCGATTGTCCTCGCAGAGGATCTGCGTCTCGTCCAGACAGACCTCGGCATACCGACGTCGAAACAGGTCTGCAAAGGCCCAATGCGTGGTGGCACGAACGCCCTCCAGCAGGCCTGTTTCGGCCAGCATGAACGCCGCCGTGCACATCGACGCCACCACGCCCCCCTGCGCATGCTGATAACGCAGCCACGGCCCATAAGCTGAAAAGGCCGGCAAGGCGTCCTTCAGGGTGAAGAGGAATCCGGGGATCAGCACCAGATCGGTTCGCGGGATCTCGACGGTGGACAGGTCCACACGCAGTGTCTGCCCTCCCCACGCGGCGACATCGGCGCCATCAAGCGAGGCGATGACCACCTCAAAAGGCGCACCGGCAGTGTCGGCGAACAGGTTGGCGGCGCTGAGCACTTCCAGGGCCATCGTGGCGCTGGCGGCGGAACATTGATCCGCCAGTAAAAGCGTGACGTGCATAAATGATCCTATTGCGCTTTTCGCATGAAAAATGTCATTTGCGCACCTACCTTACCCGATCCTTCCTCCTTAAAGTGCACGCGTCACTCAATCATCGGCGTACTTATGAATCTCTGGTTCCGACTTTTCCTCATGCTGTTCCGTCGTCCATGGCGCAAGCCGGTTGACGCCTTGGCCACCACCGTCGTCCACATGCGCGTCTGGCCGCTTGATCTCGACCTCAACAGACACGTTACCAATGGCCGGTATTTCACCCTGGCCGATATAGGACGCATGGACTACGTGTTGCGCAGCGGCGCATTCCGGGTGGCGCTGCGCAATAAGGCCGTGCCTATCGTTGGCGACACCTGGGGCAAGTTCCGGCGTGAACTGAAGCTGTTCGAAACGTTCGAGATTCACACCAGGATGCTCGGCTGGGACAATAAGTGGAGCTTTATGGAGCACCGCTTCGTGAGCAAGGGACGCGTGGTCGGTGTCGTGGTGATGCGGGGTCTGTTCCGCTCTGCCAAAGGCACCGTTGCACCTGGCGAGTACGCCCGGGAGCTGGGCTTGGCTGAACAGTCGCCGTCGATGCCGGCGTGGCTGACAGACTGGTCGCAAAGCTGCAACGACATGAGCCGTGAGCTTCGAGAGGAAGAAGGACAGCCTGCCCGGCGCCCGCAGACCGTCGAATAAATTCGACGCTCCCGCTATCCTGTGCCCCCCGAATCTACGCTTGCCACGATTTCACCGGAGACATCAGTGCCGCCCCTGACCGCCCGCGAGGTTTACCAGCAATTGCGCGACGCCGCGCTGGAAGTTCGGCTTCTAAAGCGCCTCGACGAACAACCCGAGCCGTGCCAGGTACAAGTCGATATCGAGGGCTGGCGTCTGACCCTCGACTTCGACGGCAATCACTTGCGCCACTGCCAACGTTGCCAGAGCCCGGACGGCCGCGTGGGCGTGTTCGACAGCTGGCAACGTTACGGCACCGATCCGGTCAGTCTGCTCAGCACCTGGGAGCTGGCGCAGATCGAGCGCCTGAGCACTGCACTCACTCAATAACGCCTTCAAACCGCTTCAACGAAAACGCCGACAAATCCAGATCACTGCTGCCCCGCACACACCACTGCGCCAGCGCCTCGCCCAGCGCAGCGGAATGCTTGAAGCCATGCCCCGAACAAGCGGACACCACCAGGGTATTTTTCAGTGTCGGGTGCTCGTCGATGATGAAATTGCCGTCCGGTGTGACGGTGTAGGCACACACCGCCGACTTGGCGACCCGCGAGCTGACGCCCGCCATCTTGCCGCGCACATGGGTGTCGAACATCTCGCGCGCTTCGGCGTCGCTGACGGTTCTGTCCAGCGTGTCGGGTGAAGTCTCTTCGCGGTATTGCTCGGTGCCGACCTTCAGGCTGCCCTCGCCGGGCAACGGTGGAAAACCATAGACAGAGTCTTCATCGCCTGGCCCGTGAGAATAAATGAAGGTCGGTGACAGCGGTGCGAACCGGGCGTTCTCCTCCAGTTCGAACCAGAACAGCTTCTGACGACACACCCGCAGCAACCGATCGAAAGGCTCGCCGAGCAAGCCCTTGGACCACATGCCGGCGCTGATCACGACCTTGTCGGCGAGGATGGTTCGCTGATCGGTAATGACGGTGACACCCTGCTCGTCCGAGGTGATTTGCATGACGGTTTCGCCCTTCAGCAGCGTCGCGCCCAGCTCCTCGGCGAGCTTGAGTTGTACCATGATGCAGCGCTCAGGCCGGACATAACCGCCGCTCGGCTCGAAGTAGCCGACTGCCGTGTCCAGCACCGGAGAAAACTGCGGGAATCGCTGACGAATCTGTCCCGCCGACAACACCTCGTGCTCGATGTCATAGGTGTTCGCGAGATGAAGGGTGCTGTGGGTGAAGTCACTTTTATCGTCAGCGTCATACGTGGGGCTGGAGGTCATGACCAGCACGCCACACTGCTCGAACAGCGACTCACCGGACAGCGTTTCGAGCTCGCGCCAGATTCGGTGAGCGTTACGGACGATGGGCAGATACTCGGCGCCTTCCCCGACCGAGAGCCGGGTGATGCGCGTATCGCCATGGCTTGAACCTTGATCGTGGGGAGGATGATGTCGGTCGACGCCAATCACCTTGATGCCGGATTTCGCCAGTTGATACAGGGTGGCCGCGCCCATTGCGCCCATGCCGAGAACCGCTACTTCACACCGAAGATCCATCTATGCCCCCGCCGAAAACGGCTCGTTGAAAAGCCACCAGCATAGGCCAAGGATTGCTCCTCTGGGTTGCCAGGGCTTTTCAGTATTCCGGGGAGGCACATCACCGGATCAAAAACGCGGTTTGACCGCCTTCCACTCCGGCTTGTAACGCTGCATCTGTTTCACGTCATCGCGCTGACGAATGCCGCACGTCAAGTACTGGTCATGCAACTTGCCCAGTTGGTCGTGATCCAGCTCCAGGCCCAACCCGGGCGCGCGGGTGATTCTCACGCAGCCATTGACGATGGGTATTTTGCCGCCCTTGATCACCTCTTCATCCGGTTCCTGCCACGGGTAATGCGTGTCGCAGGCGTAATCCAGATTGGGCACCGCGGCAGCAACATGGGCCATCGCCATCAGGCTGATGCCCAAGTGCGAGTTGGAATGCATCGACACGCCTAAGCCAAAGGTGTCGCACATTTTCGCCAGCGCCTGGGTGTCGCGCAGGCCGCCCCAGTAGTGGTGGTCGGCGAGGACGATCTGCACGCTGTTCAACGCCACGCTGCGGCGGAACTCATCGAAATCGGTGACCACCATGTTGGTCGCCAGCGGCAGACCGGTGCGCTTGTGCAGTTCGGACATGCCGTCGAGGCCCGGCGTCGGGTCTTCGTAATATTGCAGGTCATCGCCCAACAGTTCGGCCATGCGGATCGAAGTTTCCAGCGACCAGTTGCCGTTCGGGTCGATGCGCAACGGGTAACCGGGGAAGGCCTTTTTCAGCGCCTTGATGCACGACACTTCGTGCTCCGGTGGGAGTGTGCCGGCCTTGAGCTTGATGCTCTTGAAACCGTTGGCCTCGATCATGCGCCGCGCCTGGGCGACGATCTGTTCTTCGTTCAGCGCTTCGCCCCAACTGTCGGGTTTGTAGGGTGAATCGACGTGCTGGGCGTACTTGAAGAACAGGTAGGCGCTGAACGGAATCTCGTCGCGAATCGCCCCGCCGAGCAAGTCCACCAACGGCACGTTCAACGAGTGTGCCTGCAAATCCAGGAACGCCACTTCGAACGCCGAATACGCGTTGCTCACCGCTTTGCTGGCATGGGAGCCCGGCGCCAGTTCCGCACCGGCAATGCTCGCGGGTTTGTTCGCCGCCACCGTGGCCTGCACGATGCGGCGCAGCTGATTGAGGTTGAACGGGTCGAGGCCGATCAGCTGGTCTTGCAGTTGTTGCTGGATCAGCAGCGCCGGGGCGTCGCCGTAGCTCTCACCCAGGCCAATGTAGCCGTTGTCGCTTTCAATCTCGATGATCGAGCGCAGCGCAAAGGGTTCGTGGATACCACTGGCGTTAAGCAGTGGCGGATCACGGAAAGCGATTGGGGTGACGGTGACTCGTTTGATTTTCAAGAAGCGGCTCCCTTTGGATCAGGTTTCAAAGCTGGGTGACTTATAGATTTTTGTGGTGCCGCGTCGGCGGCAGGTTTGCCGGCCAGCAAGTGGCGTGCATCGCCCCGAGGTGCCGTGCGAGCGAAGAAGATCACCACCGCCGCGACCAGTGACGTGGCCGCCAAACCGTAGAGGCCGCCTTCGATGGAGCCGGTTTTTTGCTCCAGGAAACCGAACGCCGTCGGGGCGACGAAACCGCCGAGGTTGCCGATGGAGTTGATCAAGGCGATCACCGCGGCGGCGATGCGAGCATCCAGATAGCCTTGCGGAATCGGCCAGAACAATGCCGAGGCAGCCTTGAAACCAATGGCGGCAAAACAGATGGCGACGAAGGCGAAGATCGGCCCGCCGGTGGTGGACATGAACATGCCGAACGAGGCGATCACCAGGGTCAAGGCCACCCAGGCTTGCTGGTGTTTCCATTTGCTGGCCATGGCGGCGAAGCCATACATCGCGATGATCGAAATGATCCACGGAATCGAGTTGAACAGGCCCACCTGGAAGTCGCCGAGGTTGCCCATTTTTTTGATCATGCTCGGCAGCCAGAACGTGGCGCCGTAGATGGTCAGGGCGATGGAAAAGTAGATGAAGCAGAACAGCGCAATCTGCTTGTCGGCCAGCAGCTTGAACATCGACGGCTTGACGGTCTGTGTGGCTTCGCGGGCCTGTTGTTCCAGCGCGATGGCGTCAACCAGTGCATCCTTTTCTTCGGCGCTCAGCCATTTCGCCTCGCGCGGATGGGATTGCAGCCAGAACCACACAAACCCACAGAGCACGATCGAGGCAAAGCCTTCGATCAAGAACATCCACTGCCAGCCATGCAGGCTGAAACCGCTGACATTCAACAGCGCGCCGGAGACGGGGCCAGAGATCACCGAGGCGATGGCCGAACCGCTGAGGAAGATCGCCATGGCCTTGCCGCGCTCGGTCGACGGCAGCCATTGGGTGAAGTAGTAAATGATGCCGGGGAAAAAGCCTGCTTCGGCTGCACCGAGAACAAAACGCAGCACATAGAAGCTGGTTTCGCCGCGCACAAACGCCATGGCCATCGCCGCCGCGCCCCAAGTGAACATGATGCGCGTCAGCCAGGCGCGAGCGCCGTAGCGCTGCAACAGCATGTTGGAGGGAACTTCGAAGATCGCGTATCCGATGAAGAACAACCCGGCGCCCAGGCCGTAGGCTGCCGCGCCAATGCCGAGGTCGGTTTCCATGTGGCTGCGCACGAAGCCGATGTTGACCCGGTCGATGTAGTTGACGATGAACATCACCACGAACAGCGGCAGCACATGGCGTTTCACCTTGGCCGCAGCGCGGGCGAGTACATTCGGGTCCGGCGGACTCTGGACGGTATTCAAGGGGCAACTCCCAATCATTGTTTTTTTAGGGACAGGCCGATGATGGACGCAGGTATTGATCCCGTCTAATCTAACTTGGCATTCGATTGATACCTGGATTAGATCAATGTTCGAACTGACTCAACTGCGCTGTTTCACCACGGTGGCGACCGAACTGAATTTCCGTCGGGCCGCCGAACGGTTGAACATGACTCAACCGCCCCTCAGTCGACAGATTCAACTGCTGGAACATCATCTGGGTGTCGAGCTGTTCACCCGCACCACCCGCAGCGTTGCCCTGACCGCCGCCGGCCGCGCCTTCTTCATCGAAGCGCAGAACCTGCTGGAGCGCGCCCAGCAAGCCGCCGTCACCGCCCGCCGTTTCGCCGAGGGCGACATCGGCTCGGTCAATATCAGTTTCGTCGGCAGCGCGGTGTATGAATTCCTGCCCAAGGTCATCGCTGAAGCGCGACTCAAACAGCCGCATGTGAAAATCGACCTGACGGAGATGAACACCTACCAGCAGCATGAAGCCTTGCGTGCCCGTCGTATCGACTTGGGCATCGTTCGCGCGCCGTTACTGGAGCCTGGTTATGCCACCGAATGCCTGGTGCGCGAGCCGTTTGTCTTGGCCGTCCCCAGCCACCATCGACTGGCGAGCGCAGAAGCCGTCTCGGTCAAAGACCTCGATGCGCAGCCGTTCCTGATGTACTCCCACGCCGCCTACCCACCGTTCAACGAACTGCTGACCGGCATGCTCCGCTCTGCCCGCGTCGCCCCGGAATACGTGCAATGGCTGGGCTCATCGTTGACCATCCTGGCCTTGGTCAACGCCGGAATGGGCCTGGCCCTGGTGCCTCGCTGCGCCACCAGCGTGGTGTTCAAGAACGTGGTGTTTCGCGATATCGATCTGGGTGAAGGGGTGCAGAGCGAGCTGCATTTGATCTGGCGCGAGAACAATGACAACCCGGCGTTTGCGATGTTGCTGGAAGGCATTCGCAGGGCTGTGCGGGAGGGATGGGGCGTTTGAGTCTGTCGTTGCCTGGCGTTTCTTTGGGGCCATCGACCACTTTGCCTCAGACGACGAACCCGGCCGTTGCGCAGTGGTCCAACCAACTGATGGCATCGCGACTGATCAAAGGCCTTGGCCTTGGTTCATTCAAAAGCGACGTTTTGCAATTCACACACATCAGGGTGCGCCGGATAACGTTCAGTAGGTTCGGATCCTGTCTGGTGCAGGCGCTGACTGCTGCTCCCATCCCCTGCTCCCTTACCGGAGTACGAAAATGACTCAGTCAATGCGCTTCTTCCTATCGATCTTCCTCGCGACAGCATCTTTGGCATCAGCGAGCCTCCTGAACAATGCAGGTGCGGCAACTGCCGAGGACCTGAATGCCGACTCCCATCAAGCGTTGCAAACGCTTTACAAGACCACACCCTTTGCCAAAACCATTTCGCAGAATGCCAAAGCGGTGCTGGTCTTCCCGAAAATCATCAAGGCCGGCCTTGTGTTTGGTGGCAGCTATGGCGAAGGCGTGCTGATGAAGGGCTCGAAAGTGGAGAGTTATTACAACTCCGTAACGGGGTCATGGGGGCTGCAGGCAGGCGCCCAATCGTACGGTTATGCGTTGTTCCTGATGACTGACAAAGCCGTGAATTATGTTCGTGAAACCAAGGGCTGGGAAGTCGGCGTGGGGCCAACCGTTGTCGTGGTTGACTCAGGGGTCGCGAAGAATCTGTCGAGTTCGACACTCAAGGACGATGCCTACGCGTTCATATTCGACCAGCAAGGGTTAATGGCCGGGGTCAGCATCGAGGGAACGAAGATTTCCCTGATCAAGCGCTGAAAGCCTGCCCTTCAAGGGGTTTGATCTTTTGAAGCGTGCCGCGTGGGTGCCCCCTCTACCAAGGCGTCTTGTGTACCAGGCAAGACGCCCCTTTGGGACAGGATGCACGGCGAAACCATTGGGTTGTTGAGCGCTATCACCGTCCTCACCAAGAGGGGTCCTGATGAATCTTCTAACCAGATGTAAGGGTGCATGTATTGCTCTGGTGCTATGCGTGGTTGTGCTCCTGACATTTGTGATTGGCTCCAGTGCTTTGCCGAGGATAGTGCCGGACATGGCTCGCGCTCCCTCTGCGCCAGTGCAACTCGACGGGATACACGGACCTCTGTCAGCTGAGCGCAGCAAAGCCATTCTCGACCGACTCAAGGCCAGCGGCGCAGAGACCAATATCTTTGATGTGCACCTCGCAATCGAAGAATCCGTTGCCGGTAGCCCGCTAACGGAAGGCAACAAGGTCGACTTGCTGCAGGACGGTCCCAGCACGTACCAGTCGATGATCAAAACCATTGAAGCTGCGCGCGACCACATCAACATGGAGACCTACATCCTCGACGATGATGAAGTCGGCCAGCGTTTCGCCGCCGCACTGATCGCTCAGCAAAAGAAAGGCGTACAGGTCAATCTGATCCGTGACAGCGTCGGAACACTTGGAACACCCTCAGCGTTTTTCTCTCGATTGACCGACGCGGGCATCAAAGTGCTGGAGTACAACCCAGTCAACCCGGCGACGGCCAAAGTGGGCTGGGACGTGAACCAGCGCGATCACCGAAAGCTGTTGATAGTGGACGGCCGTGTTGCCTTTCTCGGCGGGATCAACATCAGCAGCGTCTATTCAGGGGGCTCGTTCAGCGCTCACTCGAAGACTCGTCCCAATGGTGATTTGCCCTGGCGCGATACCGACTTGCGCATCGAGGGGCCCGTGGTTTCGGACCTGCAGAAGCTGTTCATCGGAACCTGGACGGCCCAGAAAGGTGAACCACTCGCGCCTCGCCACTACTTTCCGCCACAGGAGCGCAAAGGCACCGAGGTGATTCGCGCCATCGGCAGCTCGCCAGACGAGCCGTTCAGCCTGATCTATGCCACGCTGATTTCGGCGCTGCATAGTGCGCAGACCGAGATATGGCTGACGAACGCCTACTTTGTGCCCGATCCGCAGTTGCTGGCGGCACTCAAGGAGGCGGCAGCACGTGGCGTCGACGTCAAGCTGGTGCTGCCCAGTAGCACCGATTCGTGGCTGGTGTTCCATGCCGGACGCGCCTACTACAGCGAACTGCTGAAGGCCAACGTCAAGCTTTACGAACGCGGTGATGCGCTACTCCACGTCAAGACTGCCGTCATCGATGGCGTGTGGTCGAGTGTCGGCTCCACCAACCTCGACTGGCGCAGCTTCGTGCACAACGATGAAGTCAACGCCGTTGTGCTGGGCACCGGGTTTGGAAAAAAGATGCAGGCGGCATTCATGGCTGACCTGGCCAAGTCGAACGAAATCAAGCTGGAAACGTGGCAGCGCCGTTCGATCGCAGTAAGAGCCAAGGAGCAGATGGGGCGACTCTGGGGATACTGGCTATAAGTCGAGTGGCGCGGGAACTGTGCTGCCTAATGGAAGTGGGAGCAAAGGTGCACTACCTTGTATTTGTACACCCTCGCGTCGCAATTCAATTCAGGTTGAGAGGTGGAATTCATGAACAACATCATCTACATCGTCGGGGTAATTGTGATTGTCGTGGTTATCCTGTCGTTTCTCGGGTTTGCATAGAGTCGAAGAGCGTCTCGCATTGGCAAGGCTGCACCCCATATCGCGAGGCACAGCCTGGTCGCGCCTGACCTATTTTGCCTTTAGAAACTCAACCGCTTGCGCCGTGCTCCACAGGGCATTGCCGATGTAGCGATAATTGATTAGTGCGGCAAGGTAGCCATCACCTTCGGGGGTGGTCGGGCCTGCGGTTGCGTCCCGAACCACGGCCACTTCAAAGCCAAGCTCCAGCAGTTCGCGCAGATGCGACTCGACGCACAGGTTCGCCGCCATGCCCGCCAATATGATTTGCGACACACCGTGCTTGCACAGCTGCAGCGCCAGGTCATTGGTTTCCGGGCCGTAAACCTTGTGCGGTGAAGCAATGATGGTTTTGCCGTCGAGGATGTAGGGCTTGTACTCGGGCATGAAGTCGTCGCAATACCTGTGTGCGAGCTTGCTCGCGATGAACGATTACGCGGCATCCCGGACCTGACACAAAACCCAATCACCGGCCAGCAGCGGCAACAAACACCGGGAACCTGTGGCGAAGGACCGTACTTCCGCTGGGCCGCGCAGCGGCCCCCAAAAGGGAACAACTGCCCAACCCAACGTCAGTTACCCACTCACCCCAGCAGACCGCACTTACGCAGGTGGTTCAATTTTATCCAGCAATCGGTTTGCCGTGATTTCAGCCACCATGACGCTGTTGGAAATGCCCAACAGGGAATAGCGCGAGCAACCCTCCAAGAGGTCCGCCAACTCGTGGACCATCACATCAACCGAGGCCAGGGTTTCGACCAGAAAAACCGCCAGGGTTTCGGTCGTGGCCTCTGGGTCCACGTAAAACAGGGTGCTGCGTGTTCGCGGGGTGGCTTTGATGTCGGCAATTGACGGGAAGTGGTAATTGAGAGCCCGCTCGGCGGCTTCGTTGAGTTTTTTTGAATCGGGTTCGTACGGGGAAACCGGATCGGTGTCCGGTGGGTTGGGTGTGACCTTGAACATATCTTAGGTTCCTAATGGTGTGCCAACCCTCCTGCTGCTAAACGAAGAGGGTGGCAGCTGCACGCAGGTTAGCAGACCGGGAAACCTAAGAAGCCGGCGCGCCCAAGGGCGCCCTGCGTACAGCTACCATCAAAATGCAGGCGCAAAACCTGACTGATAGAAGCGTCGTACGACTTAGGTTGTTCACGGGCTGCTAAACCCGATCACTGATGAGCAGTGACAGGAATCAAGTTACCGAGTGGCCCCAAGGCGCACAAGCCGGCGGATTCTGGCGCAGCCGTAGGCAACGGCGCAAGGTTTTGTAGCTTTCAGGACGTAACCTTGAGGGCGCTTAAACAAGCACCCTATGGAGATGTTTAATAATCTGATGCACGCTTCTTGCGCGAGGTAAAACCTTGAGAAAATCGTGGACGCATCCGACATTTTTAAGGTTGAGCGTCGCAGGTGTGGTGGGTAGCGCGAACTCTTGAATCAGTCTGATTCCGGCCAAAAGGAGTTAGTCGGATGCGTCTACGAAACTAGGGACGGTTCACCACGACCCGGTATCGTTTATGGAAAGTAACTGACACGGAACACGGAAGGTTTTCAGCAAGACTTTTGGGATTTGTCTTGCAGCCATTGTTTGAGCTTCCCGATAAAGTCAGACTACCCCAGCCCCAAGCTGGAACTCCTCGCAACGACTCAAGGACGATACATGATTTCTTCTGCACGACTGGGTGACAAGCATGTCTGCCCTTTGCCCGGCCATGGCACCACCCCGATTGCCTCCGCCAGTGGCGACGTAAATATCAACTTTATGGGCTCCGCACGTGTTGGCGATACATGTGGTTGTGGCGCCGTAACCACCACAGGGTTTCCATCGATTCAAGTGAATGGCCGTCCTATGGCCCACATTGGCAGTCCTACCAGCCATGGCGGAACCATCATCACCGGGTCAGGTGATGTAGGTGGCGGGTTTGTCATGGGCGATGCTGGCGGTGCAACCATCATCAACTTCATGGCACTGGGAGCTTTCCGCCCAGATGGCACCGTGGACGATGAAAAGATGGCGACCTTGCTCGCTGATCCAAATTTGAAAGAGAAGGCTCTGGCGGCGAATGCCTTGGTAGATCCGCAAGCCAGCACCGAAAAACCCGAAGCGAAGACAGAGCCGGAAGCACCTACTACGTGCAAAGACCCTGACATGATGGAGCAACTGGCCGATTACATCGCCGATGAGATGAACCGCAATATCAAAGACCCAGCAGTCTTGGAAATGAAAGAACTAAACAGCTTCGATCCTGAGGCGGAAACCAAGAAATTTATGGAGCTTCCGCTCTACCTGCGCCTAGGGCAAGACCCCCAGTTTTACAACATGGCACTTGGAAAAAAGGCGATGGCTTTCGCCATCTGGACGAAACAGGTGGGTCAGGGTCAGGATTGGGATCACAAGCCCAAATTGGCCAAACTGTTTGGTGCACCTTGGCACAAACAAGGGGCGTATGACTTCTACTACGACATCTGGTCGAACATCCATTATGGGTATGTCGGCTTAGCCGGTGGACTCTCTGACAGCGTGCAATTGGACGGCGCTGGAGTTGAGCAAATAGGCTCAGACAGTTGGCGCTTCCTCAAAGACCCTAAGAGGTTTGATGGCCCACGAAGAACGGAAGGCGTCGAAGGGATGCGAGCATGGGACGATGCTCCTGATAGGGTGTCGATCATCCTCGGAATGGAACTCTACAAGGAGTATCCGAACGGCGGTGTCACTGCACAAATCATCATGGACAAAGTGTTGGCAGTGCCAATTGCTGACTGGGGTACAGGGGTTCAAAAACATGCCTGCAAGTGAAAAGCGACCACGACATATTGGGCGGTGGATAGGGCTGTTTCTTATTGGTGCTGTGGCGTGCTGGTACGTAGCTATACCGCGAGTTGTCGTTTTCTACTCAAAAGACGGTACCAAGAAAATTAGTTACGTCCTGAACACACAGCACACCATCGTTCGCGGTGAACTGCTGCCCGGAAAGACAATGGGTGATGTAGGACATATCTTTCCTGACGATGAGTTCTTCATGCGTCTCGACTGGTGGAATGCGAAGGGCCTGAACCGTTGCGTCAGCATTACGCCCCAATGGCCGACAACGGAAATTCATATTGACCGTAATGGCGAGATTGACACCAGTGAAGGCAGTGGCACTGATGGAGAGCGATTGAAAGTTTGTAAGTAGGATTTAGCCAAGCCATAGGGGGCATAAATGTCCATAACAAATCCACGTGTGATCGATTTCTGGGCAATTCCCAAGCGAGAGCTACACGACCTGGTGCTCGTTATCACTGATCACCTTGAATGGGGTGGTAAAGCTGAACAAGGCGAACACTTGCTCTTGCTGCAAGAGAAAATCAACACGTACATCGCCTTCATCGAAAGCGGTGAGATTTACACCGAAATTCCCGGTGCACTGGGTAAACATCCCATCATTCGTGTTCTTGGCCTGTATGAGTTACCAGAGCAAGCAGAGCTCTTCATTGGCCGTGTCACAGAGACTCTAGAAGAAGTGGGCATCGGTTTTGAATTCGAGCTTAAAGCGGACGAAGCAATACGTAATATGTGATCACGCCAATGTCTCTGTCTGAACGTTTTCGGCTTCGCAGAGATTCAAGGAACAGCAAGCGAATTGGGAGATGAAATGGAGCTTCGTACTGAGTTAACGCCGCCTGCACTTGATGAATCCATGGTTGCTCGACTAACGAAACTCGCTGAAGAAATTGATTGCGGACACCCTGAGCAGACGCTGAGCCAGTTGTCGGAATTCAACCGAGAGGCGATGACAGAGCTTGGGTTCATCGACTTTCAGGGTATTTATGGAGGCCAAGGCCATGAGACTTGGGTTCGCAAGATCTTAGCAGCACCGTTTGAGCGGTCCGTAGCAGATGTAACGAGGGGTGAACTTATAGAGCTGGCTCGAAGGGTAATGGAGAGCGATGGGGCTGAACAAGACATCGATTTTTGGCTGAACATGCTGGCAATCAATATACCCAGTGAACGCATCTCCGATTTGATTTTCTGGCCAGACGAATACTTCAACGATGTCAGTTACTCGCAGAGATTATCGCCAGAGCAGGTGATAGAAATCGCGTTGAATGACAGAGATGTTTTGCTAAAGCTGAATCGGCCCTGGTTTTGTAGTCGCTGGGTAACTGCTCTTGACCGTTTTCTGTCCGTCGTGAGAGGCAGAAAACGACCCTTTGCAGGCATTCATAACGTTCAAGTTAAGGGGCAGGCTTTAGCCCGTCCCGAGTGAGCGGAGCGGATGGCTTGAACCGCTAGCTAGGCTCTTGCGCCGCCGCAACTGGCATGCGATCACGACACAGCTCCCTTTCCACCCGGTAAAGAAAAAAAATCTGCCAGAGGCCGAACACAGCGACGATAAGTGAAGCGGGCAATACCCAGCATCGTAGGTCGACCATAACGGAATTGCTTTGTCCAATGAGTGCTGCGACGAGACCTGCCAGTCCGGAAACAAGGGCGAAATGTGCGACAGACCAGCGGTAGGTTAGATAGCCGCTAAGCGACTGAGGCAAGTCTTCTGAGTGCCTCCAGCGAAGAAACTTAGCGTATGGCTTGGCATAGCTAACACCATCCACAGAATACTCTGCCGGTGCCGACGCGTTGAGTTTCCAAGCTATAAAATCGAAAACAACCCACAGAACGAGTCGGTAGATTGAGAAAACTGTAAATCCGATAAGAGCCACACACAATGCAGTGGGAACTTGATTGGACAGAGCCAATTGTAAGATGGTCCAAGGATCATTCAGGCTCATTACCCATATGGTCACAATCACAGCGCCACTCAGAAGGTAGCGAATTGCTGCTTCTAGGCTTGAAACCAGTGATATGAGTTTGTCCATGTAATCCTCTTGGGCCTAGCTTTGGAGTTAAGGGTACGTATTGGTGCATTCCAAAAAACGTCGATCCTTGAATGACTTGTTATGCGCCATATGGCTCATGACGACTACACACCAATGAGGTGGCCAAAGTCGCTTTCCCCGAGTATGCGAATTTTCTGGCCTTTAGCCATGAGTTCTTCGGCCTTCCTATGCTTAGCGCTCTTTTCTGCGCCAGCCAGCATGCGAATGTCTTGGTCGCCGACAACAAGCAGAGTGGTATGTTTCGTGACGCCAGTTGCGACATCGCAGCCTGCTAACGATGCAACATTGGCAGCATCTTGGCGCGGTATTGAAAGTGCTCCGGTGAACACAACCACATTACCGAATAGTGGGCCGTCTGGATTGGCGGTGCGAACCTCGGAGGATGATAATGAAGCAGTTGGTCGCAATGCCAAAGAGCACCAATCGGCAGCACTTGAACCAGTTTCCTGAATTGCTCGAAGTAATATTTCACCCGCAGCACGCGCATCCTCTTCTGCATCGTGATGCTTGAAGCTTATGCCGAAGTGAGCGGCAACATTTGCAAGCCCATAACCAGACTGCGAAAAAATAGGCCAAGTGCGCCTAACAACTCGCGCCGTATCAAGCCACTGGCAATCAAGTGAGGTTGTTGAATACTTTTCACATGCCCTACGAATTGCAGTTCTGTCGAATGGCGTATGGCTAGCCAATATTTGATTAGAGAAATTGGCTCTCAGGCGATCATGTACTTCTATCCAATGCGGTGCCGATGCAACCATTTCCTCATTTATGCCGTGAACTGAAACGTTGTGAGAATCAAAGTAGTCATTTGGATTAACGAGCGTGCTCCATGACTCTGAGAATTGTCCGTTTGAGAAAACGGCGATGCCAACTTGGCAGATGCTTGCAAGGTCTGGATTGGCGGTTTCAACGTCAATGACTACGAAATCCATGGTGCCTCCTTAGGCGACATGCCATGTCGCGTTTCTTGTCGCGATGGCGTGTCGTATAACGTTCCTTGTCGTCCTGCAAGTCCTTGTCTAGCTTAGAGGTGGTCGCGGCATAAGAGACATCGCTCAGGGAGAAACGCGACATGGATGACGGCAAGCCCTGCTACTAGAGTCGAAAGCAGCGCCAGTGACCCTACCCATTTGCCATCACCGTGTCCACCGTCCACTTCTGGCCGACTCGTGCCCTCTATCACGGCCCGCTTCGGGTCACAGCCGTCCATTGTAACCAGCAGTAATCGGCCAGTTTCCACCACTGAAACCAATGGCTCACCCCGTTAGCTATAGCTCAGACCAAGACCAGACCCGAAGGCTTTACACTGTCGTCTTAGAAGGCACAAGCAACGGTACACTGCGTGTCGCGGGTCACGGTTGAGCAAAGAACACGACGTAAATGCTTTATAAAGCCAGCCTGCCGCATTGCGCAGCACTGGCTCCCCTCATCATCACTTCCCATCTCATCTCGCTCATCAAAACCATCACACCCGCCGCGAATCTCGCCTGGCACTCCCACCCAAAACCCTTTAAACCCGATTAAAAGCCCCAAGCCACTTTCAAGCCCACGCTCTGCTCATTACTCCAGTGCAGTGCTCAACCATGAAACCCCTCCACATCTTCAAACCCACACCGCCATGTGTGGCACCAGCTTCAACTTCACCGAATCGACCTAACCGCCACCGTCGCCGCCTACAACCCATCGCTCCACGAAGCCCCCATGGTCATCGGCCACCCCCAGCACGACGCCCCGGCCGCCGGCTGGGTCAAATCCTTATCCGCCCCCCCCCAAGGCCTGATCGCCGAACCCCAACAAGTCGACGCCACCTTCGCCGAGCAAATCGCCAAAGGCAGCTACAAAAAAATCTCCGCCTCGTTCTACCACCCAGACGCCGCCAACAACCCCGTGCCCGGTGTCTACTACCTGCGCCACGTCGGGTTCCTCGGCGCCCAACCGCCATCAGTAAAAGGCCTACGCCCCATCGAACTCGCTGACGACGAACAAGGCGCCATCGAATTCAGCGACCACGGCCACTACCTCAGCGCCGACCGCTGGCGCCGCTTCCGCGAATGGCTCATCAGCCGATTCAACAAAGACACCGCCGACCAGGTCGCCCCGTCGTGGGCCATCGACAGCCTCGCCGACACCGCCCGCCAACCAGAACAGCCCATGGCCACATTCACCCAACCCAAAGACCTGGGCGACTTGCTGCTAGTCGAAGTTAGCCCCGGCTGGACCCGCTCCAAGGCCACGCCGCTGGCCGGCACCGACTACTCGCTGGGCCAGGTGCTGGCCAAAGTCGCCGATAAATACCGCCTCAACCACCCACGCGGTGCCGTCCTGTTGGGCTACGGCAAGTCAACCTTTGGCGTCTCGGAAAGCACCGATGCGACGTAGGTGCAACCAACCCAGCAATAAAAAATCAACCCTGCGTGTAAGGGTCTGCAGCGCCCTGCCGATAACGACAAAGCGTCGCGCTCGATTGCCGGCGTTTTATGGACCGCAAAGCATTTAGCAGGGACTTTACATGCGTCACCTCAGACACCTTACTTCGCCTCTGAATCAGCAAAAGATTGCTGGCGTCACGTTCCATTTCGATCCGTCTGATCAGAACGAACTGGTGACTTTGCTTCAGCGTTTTTTTGCCGAGCCGGATCAGCATGCCTTGCTGGATATTCCCGAGGAAACCCGCAGCGTGTTCCTGCTCGAAGGTGAGCGCAAATGGGTGTTGAAACACAACCGCCTGACCCACTGGAAAAAGCAGCTGCAGAATTTCCTGGGCCTCAAGCGTGTGTTCGGGCTGCATGACCTGACCAACGAATTCATCAACCTGTCCGTTGTGTCCGCCAAGTCGGAGTCATCGCCCAGAGTGGCTGCATTCGGCCACGTCGGACGTTTTCCGTTTCTCAAGGAAGAGTATTTGCTGGTCAGTTTTTTCGACAATCATTGCAGCGTCGATGATCGACTGATCGCCCAACCCGAGCAGGCGCAAACGCTGCTGTCGGACATTTTCCAACTGTTTGGGCAGACGCTGGTCGAGGGGTTTGTGCACATGGACCCGCACCCCAAGAACATCCTGATTGGCCCCGATGGCAGGCTGCGCCTGATCGATTTCGAATGCTGCGCGCATTCGGTGCTGGATCATGACTTCAGCCTGGGGTTTCTGCTGGGTTATTTCTATCGCTTCTGGTTCAACAAGTTCATATCGGTTGAACACTACAACGCGTGCTGTGAACGCTACCTGAAGCATCAGCACCCGCAATTGAACCGTGAGGTTTTCCAGGCGGTGTATGAGCGCTTTCGAGACCGTGGTGTTTCCCGGAGCACGCGTTACCGCATCCTCACGTGCCCCAAGGCCCAAGCTGCATTCCTGCACGAGTTGAGGTAACCGACAGCGGTTGACTCAGCCTTGTTTCAAATCGAGGCAGTAGGTGTAGTAACCCGTGTCGCGCACATAACCCAGGGATTCATATAACCGTTGCGCGCCGACATTGTCCGTGGCCGTTTCCAGCACCATACCTTTGGCACCGGTCAACAATGCAAAGGCTCGCGCGGTGTTCATCAGCAACGTGCCTACCCCTTGCCCTCGGGCGGCGGGTGTTGTGAAGAGGTCGCCAAGCAGCCAGGTGCGGTGCGCGTCGATGGAGGAGAACGTCGGGAACAACTGGACGAAACCCAGCGCCTCGCCGCTGGGTGCCAGGGCGAAGAAAATCGCGGATTCGTCCCGGGCAATGCGCTCGGCGATGAACTCGCGAGACTGCGGCAGGTTCGACGGCTGGCCGTAGAAGCCTCGATAGGCGTCGAACAGGCCTGCGATTTTATCGAGGTGGGATGCGTCGGCGCGCAGGGCCTGGATGTCCATGTTGATCGTCTCCTTGCGGATTGATTTGATGAGAAATGTAGATCAAAAGATCGCAGCCTGCGGTAGCTCCTACAAGGGATGGCGTACGCAGGCTGCGATCTTTTTGGGCTCACCCAAATTTCCGATTTCCTCCTTAAGGCCTTTCAGTTCCGCTCAGGGCCACCGCCGGCATTGATGTCCTGGCCAGCCCGTAATAAAGAATACCCGGCACCACCAGACCAACGATCCAGGAAATATCGACACCGCCGAGCTGCGCGACCATCGGCCCGGAGTAGAAGTGCGTATCGACGAAGGGCAACTGGATCAACACGCCCACGACATACACGCTGATCCCGCGCATGTTCCAGCGGCCATAACGGCCCGCCGGGTCGGACAACGCCGGGATGTCATAGCGCTCTTTGTTGATGAAGTAGTAATCCACCAGATTGATCGCGCTCCACGGTGTGAAGAAGGTCAGCAAAAACAGGATGAAGTACTTGAAAGTGTTGAGAAACGAGTACTGCCCCAACAGCGCGAGCGTGGTAGATGCCGCGACAATCACCAACACAAACACCATGCGCTGGCGGGCGGAAATCTCCAGACGGCTGCGAAAACCACTGATGATGGTGGCCACGCACATGAAGCTGCCATAAGCGTTGAGCGTGGACACTGTGACCTTGCCGAACACCACGCTCAAGTACAGCAGGGACGCCATCACACCGGTACTGCCCAACCCGACGATGGTCGCCACCTCGTGACCGCGGAAGTTCGCACCGGCCAACGCCGCTGCAAACACCCCCAGCACCATGGACGCCTGGGCGCCAAGCACCGTTCCAAACCCGACGGCAGTAAACGTCTTCCACGAGGAGGTCTTGCTCGGCAGGTAGCGTGAGTAGTCGGCCACATAAGGGCCAAAGGCGATCTGCCAGGACGCGGATAACGACACCGCCAGCAGGAACGTACTCCAGCCGAAGTGACGGTTTTCCAGCAACAGGCCGATATCGTTGAGGGTCATCAACCGGGTAAACAGATAGACGAAGGCGATGATGCCCAGCACGCTGGCCACCCGGCCGACCAGGTGGATGACCCGGTAACCGAAGATCGTCAGAAATGCGATGCAGGAGGCGAAAATCAGGATGCCGGCGCTGTCGCTGACATGGATCAATTGGGCAATCGCCTGCCCCGACAACACCGCACCGGTGGCGCTGAAACCGAGGTACATCAGGCACACCAGCACAATCGGGATGGCCGCCCCATAGACCCCGAACTGCACACGACTGGAGATCATCTGCGGCAGGCCGAGCTTCGGTCCTTGTGCCGCGTGCAGGGCAACCACTGCGCCGCCGAGCACCTGGCCGATCAGCAAGCCGATGAGCGACCAGAACACATCGCCGCCCAGCACCACGGCCAGGGCGCCGGTGACGATCGCCGTGATCTGCAGGTTGGCGCCGAGCCACAGGGTGAACTGGCTGTAGAGGCTGCCATGACGCTCGGCCTCGGGAATGTAATCGATCGAACGTGTCTCGATCAGGGGACTTCGCTGCTGACTATCGCTGACCTTGGTCATTACGGTGTTTTCCTTTGAGGCGCTTGTTTTTATGGGGTGGGCCCGAACGCTTAGAACGCCTTGCTGGCACTGGCAACCACCGTGGCGGAGCACAAATCACCATAGCCGTACCAGCTCGTGCATTCGCTTTTCGACAGGTCGGTATCAATGTAGCTAAGGCCCCAGGTCACGCCCACGAAATCACGGGTCAACTTGGCTTCCCACTCGCTGTAGACCTCACGGCTTTCGCCGCTGGCGGACCAGAAAGCCGGATCCTTGACATCGTTGCGACCCACGCGCAGGTCCAGGCCGATCTCGGCCGGCAATTCGATTTTGTAGCTGAGGTAGGTGTAGAGGGTGTCCTGGTCTTCGCCAAAGAAGTTCGGCGTATCTTTTGAGTAGTAAGCGCCGAGCTTCACGCCATAAACGTCAAGGACGGCGTAGACCTCACTCAGGTTGAATTGGCCCTCTTTCGGGTAGTCGTACTTGATGTACCCCAGATCGAGACTGATGGCCTCGGTCGCCTGCCAGTAGTAGCCCGCGTAATACTCGAGTTCCTGCCGCGTCTTGAACTCGCCGCCGAAATCGACATTCGAGGTCCAGGCGCCAACGTACAGGCCGCTGCTGTGCATCAGCGTGGCGCCGGCCTGAGCCGCCGGATCCCCCAGGGTTTGCGAAATGCCACGGGTGCGGTAGTCGCTGAAGACTCCCAGGGTCATGTCCAGGCTGAAGTCATCGTTGAGTGGCAGTGCCTGGGTGGTCAGGGGTGCCAATACAAGCGTGGCAAGGGTCAATACTGAGCGTGCGTTCATACAAGTCTCTTATTTTTATATGGAGGTGCGGGTAATTTCAGGCATGGCGATGCCGAGCCCCTCGTCGTACGAGGAGCCAGGCGTCTGTTGCGTGGTGCGGGTGAACGGAGGGTCAGGACGCGGGCGCGTAGACCTCTTTGCCGGCGAAGAAAGTCTTCAGGACCTTGGTGTCGAACAGTTCTTCATCGCTGACCTTGAAGACATCGCGGTCGAGGATGATCAGATCGGCCTGTTTGCCGGGTGTCAGCGAACCAATCTGCTGCTCCAGGCGCAGGGCCTTGGCGGCATTGAGCGTGTAGGCGTAGAACATGGTCTGGCGATCGATGCTTTCCTTGGCATTCAACACACCCAGCGGCCCTTTGCGTGTGCTGGCCTGAGCGATGGCGTTCCATGGATTGGGGCTGGACACCGGCCAGTCACTGCCTCCGGCGATGACCGCACCTGCGTTATGCAAGGACTTGGCGGGATACTGATAACCGTAAGCAAACGCGCTGATATAGGGTTTGACGAGTTCGACGGTGTAGCTCTCGCCGGTGGCCCACAGCAATTGCATGGAAGCGATCACGCCAAGCTGCTTGAAGCGCGCAAACTCTTTCGGGTTGACCAGTTGCAGGTGGCTGATGCTATGGGCCACCGGTGTCGGGTTGAGTTTGCGCGCATAGGCAAAACCATTGAGTGATTCACGCACCGCACGGTCGCCGACCGCATGCATGTGCACGATCCAGTCGCGCTTTTCCGCTGCCACGACCAACTCACCGAAGTGCGCGGGGTCGATCAGCAGTTGACCGTTTTTATGGCTGTTCTTGAAAGGAACGATGACCGCTGCAGTCTGCCCCGGAAACTCGAGAACGCCGTCAGCGAATACCTTGATGCCAGGAAAACTCAGGTTGGGCACACCCTCGAATTTCTTCATGACCTTGGCCAGCACTTCCAGGTCGGCCGGTCGGCTTTTCGGGTTGGCCAACAGCAGCGCGGCGACGTGGGCATTGAGCTCGCCCTTCTCCGCCAGTTCGCGGTAAAGCGGCAGCACGCCGTAACTCTGCTCGGTTGCCTTGAAATCGAACAGCGAATCGCCACTGCCGGCATTCGCCGCCGCGTCCATCCAGGCGGTGACGCCGTATTGATTATTGACCTTCACCGCCTCGCGGGCGGCTTTCAACATGATCTCGTCGCTGGGCGCGGGGATCTGGCTGCGTACCTGGTCCCAGCGAGACTCGGCAAAATAACCATTGGGGGTGAAATCCCCGTCGTGACCCACAAAGCTGCGGTCCTGTTCCGACAGGCCTTTTACCAGTGTCGCGTCGATTTTCAGGCGCTTGAGCATGGCGTTGTTGGCCCAGCCGGTGTGCCCGTCGATCCCGCTGAGGACCACCGGTTGATCCGCCCAGCGTCCCTGATTGAAGCGCTGGCCCAGCTCACGGCTCTTCTCCCAATAGGCCGAACTCACCCCGGCGATGCTGATCACGTCACCGGCACGAGCAATGCCCGCCTGATCCTGTTCGATGATCCACTGTTCAAGCTCCGGCAACGGTTTGACTTCATCCAGCAGGTTGGCACCCATGCTGTTGAAGGCCGCCACCACCGGGTGACTGTGGGTATCAATCATTCCCGGCATCAGCACCTTGCCCGCCAGATCGATCCGTTGCGTGCGGGTGTCGCCCAGGGCGTTGATCTCGGCATTACTGCCCACTTTGAGAATCTTGCCGTCTTGCACGGCCACCGCCTGGACCAGTTCCTGACCGGGTTCGGCGGTGAAGACCTTGCCGTTGAACAACACAAGATCAGCGGCGGCCATGGCTTGCACCGAAGAAAAAGCCAGGGCTGCGGCCAACAGGTTTGGAATAAATCGCTGCATCGGAACACTCTCTTGTTTTTATTGGGCAGGACGGGCGGCTGATGCCTGGGACAACGCCTTCGGATCAAGGCCAACGAACGGCGCCTTGGCCCACACGACCTGGCCGCCCACGACCGTCAGCAGCACGTTATTTCGAGCCAATTCCTCCTCGGGGACCTGCATGAAGTTCTTGTCCAGAACGATCAAGTCGGCGAACTTGCCCACCTCAACCGAACCGACAACAGCGTCCAGTTTCAGCTGCTCGGCAGCGTTAATGGTGATGGTGCGCAGCACTTCAGTGCGCGACAGCGCCGGGTCGGCATTCAGCCTGCCCGCATACTTGGGGCCGTAGCTGTGTGGGTTCAGCGGATCGCCTGAGCGGGTGACACCGATCTTCAGCGCGAGGAACTCGTCAAGCGGATCGACGGGCCAGTCGCTGCCATACGCCACACGGCCGCCGGCACGGGCGATGCTGCCCGATGGCTCCATACGGGCAAATCGTGCAGCCCCCAGATGTTCGTTGGTGCCGTCAACCGTGGACGGCGCTTGCTGGGCCCACTGGAAGGACATGTTCGCAGTCACGTCGAGCGCCTTGAAGCGCGCATAGTCGGCAGGGTCCACCGACTCGTTGTGAGTAATGGCCGGGCGGAAGCCATTGCCAGGCAATTGCTGGCGCACGTATTCGATACCGTTCAGTGAGTCACGCACCGCGCGGTCTCCGGTGGCATGAAGGTGCGGATCGAGGCCGGCCTGAACGGCTTTCAGCAGCAGCGGGTTGAGCACTTGCGGCGGGAAGTAAAGCTCACCGGTGTTCTTGCCGGGTGTCCACTTCGGCGCCGTATCGGTGCCGGCATTGCGCAGGTATGGCGTCAACATTGCACCCGTGTCCGCCGGCGCGTTGATGATGCCGTCCATGAACAATTTGACGTGGCGCATGCTCACGCCCGGCGCTACTTTTGCTTCGCCCTGATCGTAGGTATCAGCCAACGCCTTGGCGTCGGCGATGGTCTTCGCCGGGTCTGCCGTGGCGGCCGCAGGGTCGAGTTTGATCGCCAGCAAGGCCCGGGCCGTCAGCTCACCCGACTGCTGCAGGGTGGTAAACGCTTTGCCGTTTTCCGGCCCCGACAAGGCATCGAAGAAACTGGTGATGCCTTGCTGGCGCATGGCGTCGAGCGCCGCGCGGGTCTGATTGAGTTTCTCTGCGTCGGTGGCGGGCGGCACCACGGCGGCCATGGCCTCGGCGGCTCCGTCTTCGCAGATGCCGTTCGGGTTGCCGGCGCTGTCGCGCATGTACTTGCCGTCACCAGGATTGGCCGTTTGCTTGTTGATGCCGGCGACCGCCAGGCCGCGAGAGTTGGTCAGCACCGTATGGAAGTCGGTGGAACGGACTTGAATTGGACGGTTGGTCTTGAGCGCGTCCAGTGTCGATTTGTCGGGGTCGCCGTCGAGTCCGGTCATGCCAATGCGGTCCCAGCTGCCCACTTCGAGCCAGACATCGGGGCCCTTGTCCTTGTCGGCATCCAGGCACGCCTGAATGGTTTCCTGGAAAACCTTGCGGGTCATCGTCTGGTATTTCAGGTCGCACAAGGTCATGGCGCGGCCGCCATCTCCCGGATGCATGTGCGCATCGATGAAGCCCGGCATCACCATGCGGCCGGCAAGATCGATCAGCTGTGTCTGCGTGCCGATGTACGAGGAAACCCCTGCATCGCTGCCGACATAAACGATCTTCCCGCCCGTGACGGCGATCGCCTGCTGCACGGAATTCTTGCCGTCGACGGTGTAGACATAGCCGTTGCGCATGACCATGTCGGCGCCTGTCGAAGCGTGAGTCTGACACCCCACCAGCGCCACACAGGAAAATGCCGTTGTCGCGGCAACGGCGATAAATAGCCTGGAAAGTTTCAACTGCCTCACCTCTATTTTTATAGTTTTGGAAGTGGCCCGAACGGACGGTCGCAAGCCCCTGATATGCAGGGCATACCCTATAGAGCGCGGCGGTCGGATGGACCTCCACAAATGAGGAGGGGTAAGGCAAATACCGGGCAGTTGAGCAGCAACGCATGCTTTGTAGCAGCTGCCGAAGGCTGCGTTCGGCTGCGTAGCAGTCGTAAACCCTAAGTGCGCGGTGAGTCTGGTACACCGCATAGTCTGACTTCACGACTGCTGCGCAGCCGAACGCAGCCTTCGGCAGCTGCTACAAGGTATGCGTTATGGCTTAAGGCGCTGCGCTTAATTACGACGTGTAGTTTCCGCAAGCGAGGTCGGTGAACGCAGGGCAGAACCCAGCTCCACTTTGCTCTTCACGCCGAGTTGCAAGTAGCAGTTGCGCAGATAGGTGCGCACTGTGGCCGGACTCAGTGCAAGGATTTTGGCAATTTCCTTATAGGAATGACCGGCGGCGAACAGCATCGCAGCCGTGCGCTCGCGTGGCGCCAACACCGCCCCGCGCGACTGTGATTCGAGTGACAGGATGACGTGCTCGGCGTTAGGACTCAGCGTCAGCGCACAACGACCGAGGCGAATCACACACGGCGCTTTTTGCAGTTGCGCGATGACATCAACGGGAAGCATTGAACCACTCCAGCCGGGCAACTCGCGCTGAATGGCGGCGCATAGACTTGCGCCCACATACAGCAGACTGCCGTCCATCCGGACGACCCCGAAGTCACTCGCCCCGTTGCCCGTGTCGCAGCGAATCATGTCCTGCACCTGAAACCGCCACAGCTGCAACAGATGGTCGCAGAACGCTGAAAACAACCCGGCCTCGCTGTCATTGAAAGCCGGTGCATGAAGGCCACGGTAGAGACAGACGAAGAACATCAAGCCGCTTTCAGGGAGCTCGAACGTGATGCACATCAGGTGGTAGAGGTCGTGCCGCCGTGCGAAATCGTTCACCTCTTCGCAGGGATCGGTGAATCCACTGTCGCGCACAACTTCCCCGGGGTGACTTAAGGTTTCCTGGGAAAATCTGTCGCTGACCGCCACTTTGTGCCATTCGACGGCAAACGACTCAGGCAGATTGATCCGCCCGTGCATCCAGCTTTGAGGAGGAGTACTGGCGTCTGATGTCGACATCTCGCCCCACCATGCCGAAGCGAAGGGCACCAGTTGGCGGAAGGCCTGCAAGCCGTCTGCGATGAATTGGGATGCCCCGCGGTCTCGAGCAAGCCGACCCAGGTGCAACACGCAGCGATTGAACGCTGTCAGCGTGGCCATCGACGCCTTGGCGCCGACCTCATCACCCTCCTCCATTGTTCTCATCCTGTTTACTACATGGCGTATTTTTTTGACGATGCCATAGGCGCGGTTATGGCGTCCAGCGAGCGCTGTCGTACGGTTTACTCCGGCTGTCTGCAAGAATGACCCAAATGCGCTAATTCCGCTAAACCGGCCCAGGGGCAGGCACAACACCGTCTAATCTGAATGAAGCACGACCACAAACATGCCTCTAGCCTCTTGATACAGGGGAGATGGGATGACCGGAAAAACAGCACGCCAATGCTCGTCATGGATCCTGCCCTCCCTGCTCGCCATCAACCTGGCGCTGGCAGCGGGATGTGCAGGCAAAGCTGCGACGGCTCGCTATTCGGCCTCAAGCATAGGCGACAGCTGCTATGCAAAAGCGCTACCCACTGCCGGCGAGGGCGGCCTGGCTTGGGGCACCACCTTGAACATGGCTCGCAAAAAATCCCTGGATAATTGCATACGCTATGCCGGCCGATCCGGTGGCACGCCCGATACCTGCAAAGTGGTGTTGGCGGAGTGCAAAAATTAATAGAGGGCAGTGAAGCGGGCCGCTTGGTTCGCGGTCAACCACTTATTGATAGCTACCCCGGTACCGAGGATTTTTGCGCACCGACACTGCCCGCCCTGCCGGCGACTGCAAGTGCCACGCAACAAGCCAGTAACGAGAACGCGGCGAATGCGCCCATCACATGTAGATAAGGCAACACGTGGTTCCAGGCTCTAGCCACCCCCAGGAAAGCGGCGAATAACCAACCGCTCATGGAAAGCGCACCCAACAAGGCAAGCCGCGTTCGGCCTGCACTGCGCAGTGCGACGAATGGAGCCTTTTGCAGCAACGGGAAGCCGACTCGATGCAACAATGCACCGTTGAGGCTAAGCAGCGCGACGACAGTTACCTTGGCCCAGAGTTTCTGATTGAGCAGATACGCGTCGCCTTCATCGAGATAACCCTGAAGCACCAGCAACAGTCCGCTTGCCCAAAGGGCCAGCAGTGCGAGGCAGACGATCTTCTGAGTTTCATCAAGGTACTCAAGCCTCGCCTGGTCCGGTATTTCCTTGCGCCAACTCCAAAGCTTGTGATCCGCCTGCAACACCCTCCCCAGGGCAATACACGTAGCAAGCAGATGACCGTATACGAGAAGCATTTTGAGCATTGCCTTGACCTTATTATTGTTTTGGCGCTGCGTTCCCTGCTTCGCTGAATTGAAAACGAATGATACAAATTTGCAATTGCGTTTTCAAGATGAGCCCCTTTGCAAAGTCACTTCCGACAGGTCGCCTTACTGACGTCCATCTGTTGTGGCTTGCTCAATACATATGGATAACCGTATATTCGGACAACCACATGTATTGAAGCCCCTCCATGCTGAACCCTGCCGCCGTATTCAAATGCCTGTCTGACGAAACTCGCACGCGGGCCACCTTACTGATCACCCGTGAGGGGGAGTTATGCGTCTGCGAACTGGTCTGTGCCCTGAACGACAGTCAGCCCAAAATATCTCGCCACCTGGCCCAGCTCCGGGCATGCGGTCTACTTCTCGACCGCCGTCAGGGTCAGTGGGTCTACTACCGGCTCAACCCCGAACTGCCAAAGTGGGTTCGCACCATTCTTGAGACGACCCTGGAAGCCAACGCCGACTGGCTTGAGGAAAACAGCACTCGACTCAAAGTGATGGGCGACCGCCCTATCAACACTGCCGCCTGCTGCTGACCCATCACCCGTCGAGACTGCTCATGTTTACTGCGTTCGCCATTTTTCTCGTCACCATTGTGTTGGTCATCTGGCAGCCCAAGGGACTGGGTGTCGGCTGGAGCGCCTCCTTGGGGGCTGCTCTTGCACTGATTGCAGGTGTCGTGACGCTGGACGATATTCCGCTGGTGTGGGCCATTGTCTGGAACGCCACCGCTACGTTTATCGCGGTCATCATCATTAGCTTGTTGCTTGATGAGGCGGGCTTCTTTCAGTGGGCCGCCCTGCATGTGGCACGCTGGGCCAAGGGCGATGGTCGTCGCCTGTTCGCTTTTACGGTGCTACTGGGCGCAGCCGTTTCCGCCCTGTTTGCCAATGACGGTGCGGCACTGATACTGACCCCTATCGTAATTTCAATACTGCTCGCATTACGCTTTTCGCCCGCGTCCACCCTGGCGTTTGTCATGGCGGCAGGCTTCATTGCCGACACGGCCAGCCTGCCCCTGGTGGTGTCGAACCTTGTCAATATCGTTTCAGCCGACTACTTCGGCCTGGGTTTCAGCGAATACGCCTCGGTCATGGTCCCGGTCAATTTTGTTGCCGTGGGCTCCACTCTTGGCGTGCTGTACTGGTTTTTCCGTCGCGACATACCCGAACGCTATTCACTGGATGACCTACAAGATCCACGGCGTGCCGTGCGAGATCCGCTGACGTTTCGCGTCGGCTGGATGGTTCTGGGTTTGTTGCTGATTGGGTTGTTTGCGCTGGAGCCTCTGGGCATTCCGATCAGTGTCATTGCAGCGGTCTGTGCCGCGATGCTGTTCGCCGTTGCGGCGCGTGGGCATGTGATTTCAACCCGACGTGTGTTGCGTGAAGCGCCATGGCAGGTCGTGACCTTTTCGCTGGGCATGTACCTGGTCGTTTATGGGCTGAAAAACGCTGGCCTGACAACCTATCTGACAGTGGCCCTGAACTACTTTGCCGATTTCGGCCTGTGGGGCGCCGCGTTGGGGACTGGTTTTCTCACGGCGTTGCTGTCATCCGGCATGAACAACATGCCTACGGTGTTGGTGGGTGCGCTGTCGATCCAGGCCAGTGACGCTACCGGCGTGGTGCGTGAGGCCATGATCTACGCCAATGTCATCGGCTCTGATCTGGGCCCGAAAATCACGCCTATCGGTAGCCTGGCAACACTGCTCTGGTTGCATGTTCTGGAACGCAAGGGCATCCGCATCACTTGGGGTTATTACTTCAAGGTGGGTGTCGTTCTGACGCTGCCCATTCTGTTCATCACATTATCTGCCCTGGCCTTGCGCCTGGGCGTTTAACACCTGCCCGTCTGGAAAGAGGAGTCGCCATGCGCGTTCTGTTCATGTGTACCGCCAATAGCTGTCGCAGCATTCTGTCCGAAGCGATGTTCAATCATCTCGCACCGCAAGGTTTCCAGGCGGTCAGCGCCGGCAGCTTCCCCAAAGGGCAGGTTCTGCCGCGCAGCCTGACCACGTTGCAAGAGGCCGGGATTGCGATCGACGGGTTAAGCAGCAAAGGCAATGATGCCTTCGAGGCCAACCCGCCGGACATTGTCATCACCGTCTGCGACAAGGCCGCCGGTGAAGCCTGCCCGGTCTATTTCGGACCGGCCCTTAAGGCCCATTGGGGATTGGAAGATCCATCAGAGGTAAAGGGTGATGAGGCGGCCGTCGCCGCTGCATTCCACTCGACGCTTGCACGCATCGAAACTCGCTGCCGGGCGTTCCTCGCCCTGCCCTTCGCCGAACTTGATCGCGATGCTCTGAAACGCGAACTCGACCGCATCAGCACACTGTAACGGAGCCCCCCATGACCCACTCACTGCCTAATCTCGACGCGTCATTGATTCAGTCCATTGCCAGTGACGACGGCCGACACAAACCACGAATCCTGTTGCTGTACGGGTCAACCCGCGCACGGTCATTCAGTCGGCTGCTGGTCGAAGAAGCGGCCCGTCTGCTCGAACACTTCGGTGCAGAGACGCGGATCTTCAATCCATCGGGACTACCGCTACCGGATGACGCCCCCAGCGATCACCCGAAAGTTCAGGAATTGCTTGAGCTGATGCAATGGTCTGAAGGACAGGTCTGGTGTTCACCCGAGCGCCATGGCTCCATGTCTGCCGTATTCAAGGCCCAGATTGACTGGGTGCCGCTGGCCCTGGGCGCTGTTCGCCCGACCCAAGGGAAAACGCTCGCGGTCATGCAGGTCAGCGGCGGTTCCCAATCCTTTAACGTGGTGAATCAGCTTCGCGTGCTGGGACGCTGGATGCGGATGTTCACGATCCCTAATCAATCCTCCGTGCCGAAGGCTTTTCTGGAGTTTGACGAAGGCAACCGCATGAAACCATCCTCGCTGTATGACCGAGTGGTAGACGTCATGGAAGAACTGGTGAAGTTCACGTTGCTGCTGCGCGAGCGCCCGGATCTGGTTGATCGCTACTCCGAACGCAAGGAGTCAGCGGAAGAACTGACTCAGCGGGTGAATCAACGGTCGATTTGAAAGCTGGGATGAAGCCAAAAGCGTCTGCGATCCACCCGCACTTGTCCTATCCTTCCATCCAACCACCCACTCCGGACATCGATATGCCCGCCCCCGAATCCGCCCTTCTCCAAAGCTGGCACCACAACGCCCAACCCTGGATCGAAGCCATCCGCACCGGCGCCATCGAAAGCCGCCTCAAGGTCACCGACCAGGCAATCCTGCTGGCGGTGCTGGGCCGCCAGCCCGAGCGCGTGCTCGACCTGGGTTGCGGCGAGGGCTGGCTGTTGCGTGCGCTGGCTGAACGGGGCATCGAGGCAGTCGGTGTGGATGGCGATGCGACGCTGGTCGAGGCGGCGCGGGCGGCGGGCTCTTCGCGGGTGCATTTGGCGAGCTATGAAGAGTTGGTGGAAGCGAAGGTGGGCATCGGCCGCGACTACGACCTTGTCTGCGCCAACTTCGCCCTGCTGCACCAGGACATCATCCCTCTGCTCGCCGCCATGAACGCCCTGCTCGCCCCTGGCGGCGCGCTGGTGATCCAGACGCTGCATCCGTGGACCGTGGCGGCGGGCGACTATCAGGATGGTTGGCGGGAAGAGACCTTCGCCGGGTTCAAGGGGCAATGGCAACCCATGCCGTGGTATTTCCGCTCCTTGTCCAGTTGGCTCAATGCGCTGGACATGGCCGGTTTTCAGCTAGCCGCCCTGCAGGAGCCGCAGCACCCGCAAAGTCCTGTGCCACAGTCATTGCTGTTGGTCGCCGAGCAGCGGGGTTCGCTACTCATCAGTAATTCCCTTCCCGCACCAACCGTCTGACCTCAGCCTGTATGGCATAAGCCGGCGCCTCCACCGCATTGAAATCCTGTGTATACCGCTGGGCAAATCCTTCTACCCCCCATTCCTGATACTGCTGCACATGCTTTAATTCGTGAGCCCAGAGCACGACGTCCTGTTCTGCGGCTTGAGCGTCCCGGAAGAGGATGATGTCGATCAGCGTGACGGCACCGACATCGGGGTTTTGCAGCATGGCATTGGCGGCGCTGAATTGGCCGTTGTTGCTCACTTTGTAGCGCGCGGCGTCGAGGACGCTGGGGTCGTACCAGCGCAGCAGTTGTTCCCGGATGTGCGGTGGAATGGGTTGGATGCCGGCGTTGGCTGCTTCAGCGCGGGCCTGGGTCAGCCACAGCGCCAGGGCAGGTGCCGCGATCTGGTAGATGCCATCAGGCACCAGGTCTGGCAGGCAGATGCAGCCGTCCAGGCACACTTGTTTCTCGCCAGGTGGGCAGGCGTTGGTCTGGGCTGGCACTTCAAGCGTCAGGCAAAGAACAAACAGCGCCACCAGGCGCGTGGTGATGGGCGACATTGGGCGCTCCAGGGACGGACGCAGCGCGAACAGTGGGCCACCATTGATCGACGATCCGCATGGCTTTAGCGTAGTCCCGAACCAAGCGCCCCAAAGTTAATCCACGACGAACAACTTGGCACCGATGGTGCTGAAAGATCGATGCCCCTCAGCTTGGCGCTTCGGCAAGGCTTTGTCGCTGTTCAAACGTATTCGCTGACTTTGTGAATAGTTTCGTGTGTTATCGATCTCGATGGGTCAGGGCCTGGAGCCCGCGTCCATCTCGCAGGCCTGCGCCAGTGCTTGCGTATCGATATACTCCCGGATGTTCGTCAGTTTTCCATTTCGCACAGTAATGGCGAAGACCCAATCGTCCTCCCACGTTTTATTCGTGGCTTTGATTCTCCCCCTGGCGAAACCGACGACCAGAACCCGGTCTCCCTGCGCCACGTATTCGTGGAACTCCATGACTGATGTTTCCATCTTTTCGGAAGCCTTCTGAAGCAGATCTGCCAATCCCGCGTGCCCGCGATGCGTGCCAGCCAGCGGCCAGTCCTCGCCCGGAATGATCCATTCAATATCTTCGGAAGTCAGCGCCAGTAGATCTCGCCTATCGCTGCGACCCATTGCTGTAAAGAAGTCCTTAACAACCTGGACATTCTTTTGTGTGTTCATCGAAATATCTCCGTTTCTCTCGCATCTGATCGCGTCCGTTCTAATCAGATACCTTGTTGACCTGCCGGTGAGGGGCGTGGTGTCGGTGATTCAGCCGATATCGACGTTCAAGGCGATGTCCCAAGTGCCGGCGCCGTTTTTGGCCAGGCCGATCATCATCAGGCCGAGCGCCTCGAGCGTCTGGGCCATGTGCAGGCCACCGACATCCAACGGACGCAGCCCGAGACTCTCGATGAACGTCGAGACGCGCGCCTTGGCCTGCGGATCGTCGGCGGCGATGAACGCGTCGAGGGGGCCTCCCTTGGCAAGGACGTGGCCGAAGAGGGTGTTGAATGCCTTCACGATGTGCGCGCTGGCGGGGGCGATCCTGGCGATCTCCTGCGCACCAGAACTTCCGGCGGGACAGACGAGGCCCGTGAGGTCCGGAGAGGCCGTGTTGGTGATGTCGATGATCACCTTGCCGTCGAGCGCGTCCCCGTAATCGGCCACCACCGACGCCGCACCGGTGTACGGCACGGCGAGGATGACGATGTCGCCGGTCGGAGTGTCCCCGTACGTCCCTGTGATCGCGCCGGCTGCGAGTTTATCGACCAGCGCCTGCGCCTTGGCGGGGTCGCGGCTGACCACCTCAACGGTGTATCCAGCTTTGGCGGTACGACCGGCGATCGCCGCAGCCATGCCTCCTGAGCCGATGATGCTGATAGTGCTCATGTGCAGTCTCCTCGTGAATTAGAGTATTTCTCGTTGCGGGCCAGTTGCGACCCGGCTGCCTGCTCAACTGAACTCAGTCGGCAGGGAAGTAATGGCCGTTGTCCAGGTCCTCGAGCAGGCCGGGCTGAGCAGGCTCCCAGCCGAGGGTCTGGCGGGTGATGAGGTTGGACGCCGGGAGGTCCAGCGTGACCAGATTCGCGAGGAACCCAAAGTATCCCGGCAGCATCAGTACGTCTGCGGGAATGCTCACGGCCGGCACGCCCAGACGGCTGCCAATGGCCTCGGCGATCTCGCGGAACGAAATAGCCTCGTCGGCAACCGCGTGCCAATTTTTGCCGGCAGGGCCCTTCTCCAGTGCCAAACGGAACACGGCGGCGAGGTCGCGGGCGTGCACGGCCGACCAGTTGTTCTTGCCGTCACCGGGATAGCCTACGACGCCCTTCTCCTTCGCAAGTCCGATCAGTATCGGGAGGAAGCCGGCGTTGTCGGTGGTGCTGTGCATGATGGTAGGAATCCGCACGACCGAGGACCGCACGCCTTGCTTGGCGAGACCGAGTACGGTCGTTTCGACGATGTTACGAACTCGCAAGGTGCCCTTGAACTTCTCGCCGCCAGAGAGGGTGGGATCCTCCTCGGTTGCTGGACGGCCGAGATGTTCCCAACCCGGCGAGCCGATGCTCCCAGACGTGACCAGCGGCTTTCCAGTCCCCTTCAGTGCCTCGCCGTATGCGAGCATGATCGCCTGCTCCGCGGCAGCCACCGCGTCGAGGCCTCCGGTGGGAAGCAGGTCTTGCCTGTGCGCGACGTGAATGACACCGTCGGAATCCGCTGCCGCCGCTTTTAACCCGTCGAGATCATCGAGGTCGCCGCGACGCACCTTGGCGCCAAGCGCAGACACCGCCTCTGCGGACTTGTCCGACCGGGCAAGCGCAGTGACCTCGTGACCGGCTGCAATGAGGTCGGAAATGATATACGGACCGGAATGGCCGGTCCCTCCAGTGACGAAAACGCGCATGTTAATGCTCCTTGTGAGTGATGTGATGCGAGAAGTGGTGCTACGGGTGCACTCAGCCGAGAAGGCTGACCCCGATTGAGAAGTTGGTGTGCTTGACGGAGTGGGCGATGAGGCCCAGCGACAGCAGGCAGGCATGCTCCAGCGTTCGCGCCATGAGCAGCGGCCCAGCGTCCATCGGGCGCAGTCCGAGGCTCTCGATGAACGCCGAGACGCGTGCTTTCGCCAGCGCGCCGTCCCCGGCGATGAACACGTCCAGCGGGTGGCCCTCGACAGGACTGTCGGCCAGGACGTGGGAGAAGTGGGTGTTGAACGCCTTGACGACTTCGGCGTCGGCAGGGGCGGCTTTGGCGATCTCCTGTGCGCCGAAACTGTCCTCAGGGGTCACAAAGCTTGTGAAGTCGGGGGCGACGGGGTTGGTGATGTCGACAAGAAGCTTGCCTGCCAATTCTTCGCCGTACTGCTTCACCACGTCGAGAACGGCTGAGAAGGGAACCGCCAGGATGACAATATCCCCGGCGGGGGCTGCGCCGAACGTTCCTGTCGTGGCGCCGGCTCCGATCTGCTCGGCCAGCGCCCCCGCCTTGGCGGTGTCACGACTCATCACTTCGACGGTGTGTCCGGCTTTGGCGGCAAGACCGCCGATCGCTGCGGCCATGTCACCTGAGCCGATAATGCTGATAGTGCTCATGCGCAGTTTCCTTGCAAATATGGGGGTTGATCATTCCAAGGCTGCTGGTGCGATCCGGCGAACTCATTCAACGTGCGATCCATGCTGGTCGCTTTACTTGCAAAACGCAAGTGAACTATGGAGTTTTACTTGCGACATGCAAGCGATGCTAAGATCCAGCCATGAAGACAACTCTTAAAGAAGACTTTCGATCCCATTGCGCGGTGAACTACGGCGTGGAGATTTTCGGCGACCGGTGGTCGCTCTTGATCATTCGCGACATCGTTTTTGTTGGAAAGAAGACGTATGGCCAGTTTCTGAAATCGGAAGAGGGAATCGCGACCAATGTTCTTGCTTCCCGACTTGCCTTTCTTGAGGAGCAAGGCGTTCTCTCGAAGGCGCCCAGCCCCGACGACAGGCGCAAGGACTTCTACACATTGACCGAGAAGGGCCTGGACCTCATTCCAATTGTGATCAACATTGTGCTCTGGAGCGCGAAGCATGATTCGAAGTCGTACGTGCGGCGCCACGAGGATTTAGTTGCTCGATTAAGTCAAAACCCCATGCAGGTGAGCGAGGAAGTGAAGGCGCTGGTCCGCAATGGCGGGTGCATCTTTCCTGAGAGCGGGGGATGAACAAGGCGGCAAACGCGCCCTGTCACGGCGCGCAAATGAGTTGGTATCGGTTCCGATGACTCAGGTCCGAGGGCTTGAGCCCATCTCTGAGGCCCGCGCCAGTGCTTGCGTGTCGACATACTCTCGGATGTTCGTCAGCTTGCCATTGCGAACAGTGATGGCGAAGACAAAATAATCCTCAAACGTCCTGTTCGTGGCTTTGACTTTCCCCGTAGCAAAACCGACTACCAGAACCCGGTCTCCCTGCGCCACGAACTCGGGGGGCTGCGGGGAGGAAACTTCCATCTCTGCGGAAGCCTTCTGAAGCAGGTCTGCCAATCCCGCGTGCCCGCGGTGCGTGCCGGCCAGCGGCCAACCTTCTCCCGGAATGATCCACTCGATATCTTCGGCAGACAACGCCAGCAGACCTTGCCTATCGCCGCCGCCCATTGCTGCAAAAAAGTCCTTCACAATCTGGATATTCTCTTGAATGCTCATAAAGACTTCTCCATTACTCTTACAGAGGATCGTGTAGTGTCCGTCTTTCAGCCGGGGACGAGGCCAAGTTGTTGCTGCATCGCAGAAGCCTCGTTGTAGCAATGGAAAGATTTGACCTTCCCGCCTTCGAGGTGGAAAACATCGCATGACGGGACATCTATCGTCTTGCCCGTGGGAGCCAGTGTCCCTGAAGCAAGAGGCAGATCACCCTTGTGCGTTCCCCGAATCGCGAGTTCGACAACGACGACGTCTCCCGCGACATGGATGTTAAATATCTCACGGTGGACATCGGGGAACGCACTGACCATCCCCGCGATAGACTCACCAATGGCTTTCCCGCGAAACTTCATGCCGGATGCCATATCCCACATGTATCCTTCCTCAGAGAACATGGAAACAAACTTCTCGATATCCGTTCCTTGCCCTTCCGCGGCGGCGCAGAGCTCTCTGACTATTTTTTCATTATTAAGCATCATCATTCCTCTCCTTCATTATTGAGCACTTACCTGGTCACATAAGTTGTGGCCAGGACCGCCTCAAAATTGGCGATCGCGATTCATCAGTCGAACTTGACCAAGTCCTTGAAGATCAGTTGACCCCAGGTATTTCCGCGCGCCTGCACAAGCAGTCCACCTTCCGAAAGCCCGTCCAGTTTGATCGGCGAGAAACCTAGATTTTCTGCAAGCGCACCCACTTCCGCTGCGGCGCCGTCATCGTCGCTCGCCAGGAACACGACTCTCCTGCCACCCTGTACGGCCGGATCCTGGCCAAGGACGCCGGCGCCCAAATGGTTGAAGCCCTTGACCAGTCGTCCAGCAGTAAAGGCCTGCGCGACGACTCTGGAAGAAGGCTCTCCTCCCAGTTCCTCAGGGGACACGCCGTAGGCATTGGTCACATCGATGATGGTCTTCCCCTTCCAGGTCGGCAACGCCTTAGCGACATCCGGGTGCGACTCGAAACGGATAGCCAAAAAGACGATGTCCGCCTTGACCGCTTCCGCCAGTGTTTTGGGAATGATCGTGGGTCCGATCGCGGCCGCGGCGGGTGCGAAGCTTTCCGGATCGCGCGTCGTTGCCACGGAGACTTCGATGCCGTTGCGGGCAAATGCCTTGGCCAGCGCCTGGCCGATATTGCCAAAGCCGATAATTGCGTAGCTCATATATTCTCCTGGGGTTTACCGAGCCCTACGGCGCTCCTGACGATCTAATGGAGCGCCGTAGGGCGTAGCGCGTCAGATTTGCGCTAGGCCGCCGTCGACGGCGACCTCGCTGGCGGTCATGAAGCTGCTGTCCTGCGACGCGAGAAAGGCAGCCACCGCTCCGATCTCCGCCGGATCGGCCATGCGCTGGAGCGGATTCATCGAGGCGAAGACCTTCATGCCCTCCTCGCCCAGCGCTGCCTTCGCGAGTTCGGTCGCCGTCGGCCCGGGCGACAGCACGTTTACCCGGATGCCGGTGCCCTTCAGGTCCTCCGCCCAAGTCCGCGCGAGGTTGCGCACTGCCGCCTTGCTCGCGCTGTAGACGCTGAATGCCGGGGCGCCCGTGGTGCCGGCGCTCGATCCGGTCAGGATGATCGAACCGCCCTGGCCCATCAGCGGCAGCGCCTTCTGAACAGTGAAGATCGTACCCTTCACATTGGTGTCGAAGGTTTCGTCAATGTGCTCGGCAGTGAGCTTGCCGAGCGGAAGCGGGCCTCCCGCCCCGGCATTGGCGAAAACGATGTCGAGGGTTCCGCGCTCGGCCTTCACCGCCGCGTAGAGTCGGTCGAGGTCGGCCTCATCCGAGACCGAGCCCTTCACTGCGCGAGCATTGGGCCCGAGGTCGGCCACAGCTGCGTCGAGCACTTCCTGCCGGCGGCCGAAGATGAAGACGAAGGCGCCCTCCTCGATGAAGCGTTTTGCAGCGGCGAGGCCGATGCCCGTAGCGCCGCCGGTGATCACGGCGGTTTTTCCATTCAGTCTGGTCATGACGTTCATTTTTCCTTGGCGTGTACGGAAGCAGGGAACTGCTTGCTTGAGGCCAAGGATGCGGGCCTAATAACCTAACGACAAGTATGCACTTTTAGGTAAGTATCAAAAAATGACGACGACTTCTGAAATCTGCGGCACCGGCTGCGGGCTCAACGCCACGCTGCGCATCATCTCGGGCAAGTGGAAACCGCTGGTCCTGTTTTTCCTGCGCGACGGCCCGAAGCGCTACGGCGAACTCAAGCGCTTGGTCCAAGGCGTCAGCGACAAGGTGCTGATCCAGCAATTGAAGGATTTGGAAGCCGATCACGTGCTGGCGCGGACCGACTACAAGGAAGTGCCGCCGCGCGTGGACTACGCGCTGACCCCGCTCGGTCGCAGCCTGGCTGACGCGATCATCCCGCTGTGCACCTGGGGAACCGAGAACGCGGCGGAAATGGCAAGCATCTTCGCCAAGCGCGACACTTTGCCCTAGCGCTCAAGGAATGGTGAGCTACAGGGCTTGCCGGGGTTCAAAGTCGAGTAACCCGTGAAGAACCAAAAAAAGCCCCGCACTTCAACCGAAGGCGGGGCTTTTGATCTGGCTGGCGTCACTTCACATCGGTTACATCGCGGTATGGAAAATCTGCTCGATCTCGTCCTGATTGGCAGGACGCGGATTGGTAAAGCCGCAGGCATCCTTCATGGCATTGGTTGCCAGGATCGGGATATCGTCGGCCTTGGCGCCCAGCTCGGCGAGGCCGCTCGGAATACCGACATCCGAAGACAGTTTGCGGATGGCGGTGATGGCTGCAGCGGCACCTTTTTCCGCATCCAGATGCTGGGTGTCGACCCCCATTGCGTTGGCGATGTCTTTAAACCGGGCCGGGCATACGCTGGCGTTGAAGCTGGCGACATGGGGCAGCAGGATCGCATTACAAACACCGTGGGGCAGGTCGTAGAACCCACCCAGTTGGTGCGCCATGGCGTGGACATAGCCCAGCGATGCATTGTTGAAGGCCATGCCGGCAAGAAATTGCGCGTAGGCCATATTTTCCCGGGCGGTCATGTCGTCACCCTGGGCAACGGCAGTGCGCAGGTTGGCCGAGATCAATTCCACGGCCTTGAGTGCACAGGCATCGGTGATCGGCGTTGCCGCAGTCGACACGTAGGCTTCGATAGCGTGGGTCAGCGCGTCCATGCCGGTTGCGGCCGTCAGGCCTTTGGGCATGCCTGCCATCAGCGAAGGATCGTTGACCGACAACAATGGGGTGACGTTACGGTCGACGATGGCCATTTTCACGTGCCGGACTTCGTCGGTAATGATGCAGAAACGGGTCATTTCACTCGCCGTTCCGGCGGTGGTATTGATCGCGATCAACGGCATCTGTGGCTTGGCGGATTGATCCACGCCTTCGTAATCACTGATGTGCCCGCCGTTGGCGGCGCACAGGGCAATGCCCTTGGCGCAGTCATGGGGTGAACCGCCGCCCAGGGAAATAATGAAATCACAATCGCTACGACCAAGCAGCTCGAGGCCTTTCTCGACATTACTGACCGTCGGATTCGGTTTGGCGCCATCAAACAGGGTGGAGTTGATGTCCTGCTGGGCCAGAAGGCTGGCTACCTTGGCGGCCACGCCGGCTTTGGCCAGACCTGCATCAGTGACGATCAAGGCTTTACGGAAACCATATTTGCGGATTGCGAGCATCGCTTCGTCGAGACTGCCAATGCCCATCATGTTCACGGATGGAATGAAGAAGGTGCTGCTCATGATAAATCCTCTTTTATTCTGGAAACCCGGAAATCCGGTGAGGTCTTCTACTCATATCGCAGGCTGTGAGGCGGGTCTGATTGTCATCATTGACGAAGTTCAGCGGAGGACGTGCTGCATCAAGTGTTCAGGCGAACAGTGTTTTAAGATGCAGAGGTGGATGGGCCATCGCAGCCGGTATCTTTTGATCATGGGGTTGAGCCTAACCCTATGACGCCAGACTGGAATGGTCCTTTAGCTTTCATTGGCACCTCCTTTAGTACTGGGAGGTAATGCGCGCCGACAAGTCCGGCGCGAGACCTGTGGGAGCCGGGCTTGCCCCAATGCCAGTCAGTTAACTTGACCGGCCAAAAGGACACTCAGAAACTCAACCGCGCACCATGTAGGCTCCTGACGGAACCCGATATCGCAGCTTCTTGCATTTGCCGGGTTTGGGCTGATGCCCGGGCGGGCGATCAGGAAACCAGATTCGGCATTTACCCGGCGGCGGCCAATGGCCGCGGGGAATCTCAACCTCATCGTACGCGGGCTCTGGCTCGACGGAAGCCACTGGCAATTCTCCTTCGGGCCGTGGCCTGCCAGCCGTCGGTGAATCCGATACGCTCTCTGCCTTTGCGCCAGCGAAGTTGCCAGTGTCGGCTTGTTCAGCAGCGGCCATTTCTGCTTCGCGGCGCCTTTTGGCCTCCTCTTCGAGCCCCTTCTGTACTGCGACCAGGTCCTCTTTGGCGTTGGGTGTGGTACTCGAAGCCTTGGCCTGCTGCGCCGCCTGGATCAATTGGAAGTTGCGGTTGCGTAACTCGACGTTAGGACCAACCCGCATGTTCGAGCGCGCCGCCAACGTTTCAGCCTGCTGGTACTGCCCCTGCTGAAGACGCAACACACCAAGGTAATGCAGCGTCGCGGGATTGTTCGGCTGGATATGCAGGGCACGCTCCAGCGTGGCAGCGGCTTGGTCCAACTGGCCATTTTCATACTGCCGCGAGGCGGTTTCGATTAGCGTGGTTGATGCGCTGTTACTTTGCGATGGCGCCTTTCGCTCGGCAGCAACCGAGCAAAGCGACGCGACGGCGCAGAACGCCAGGATGAGACCTGGCAGAAAACTCTTGGTTGGCATCAGGGGGCGGACTCGGCTGATCTAGGACGGCACTGCCGTAAAACAGGCCACCAGCGCTGCTCGGCATCGCCGAAACAGGGCCCCTGTTGACCTGGCCAGTACCCTGAAGTTCCCGTTGCAACGGCCACTGCGATGGCGTGAAATCCGCAGCCTTCTCATGCTGATTGTCTGCGCCAGGTGCCGGGTGATGTGCCGAACTGGCGTTTGAATGCGCGACTGAACGCAGCTTCGGATTCGTAGCCAACAGCAAAGCCGATTTGCGCCACATTACCGCGACCTTCGCGCAGGTGTTGAGCCGCCACGTGCATACGCCAGAGCGTCAGGTATTGCATCGGTGGCTGTCCGACCAATGCCGTGAATCGCTCCGCGAATACCGAACGCGACATGCCCACTTCAAGCGCCAGGGCTTCTGCCGTCCAGCCCTCGGTTGGACGAGCATGGAGCAGCGCCAATGCGCGCCCGATATGCGGATCTCGCAAACCCGCCAGCCACCCGCGCCGCTCAGCCGGGAGGTTCGCGACATACTGGCTGACGGCTTCGACGAACAGCAATTCGGATAGCTTGGCGATGACCGTTGTCGAGCCGACGCGCCCCGCCGCGATCTCACTGACAGCGAAACGGAATGAGCTTTCAATCCAGGCTCCCGAAGCCGTCGCGCGCACGTCTAACTTCAATAAGGATGGCAGCGACGAAAGCAACGGACTGAACGGTGTTTCAGAGCCGAGGAATCCGCACAATAACTGTGTGGCCTCGCCGCCCCCGCCGTACTTGATTCGTGAAATGCCGCCGACTTCCGGCGGCTGAATAACTTCGCGCGCCGACATGGGTGCAATGCTTAGATCACTGCCAAAAGTATGAACGTCGTTGCGAGGAAGCAGAATCAGTTCGCCTGCCCGTACGTCGAGGGTGGCGCCATCGTCGATTCGCAATTGCATGTGCCCCGCCGCGACAAAATGCGACGCAATGATATGTCGAGGTGCCGCCAGGAACGGTTTGCAATCGTCTGCAGAGATTCTTCCGCTGACGCACCAGGGTGCAGTGAACTCCGCCTCGAGGAAGACCCCTCCAGACAGCCGAATCACACGCAAGACATCAGAAAGCGCATCCAACAATTGCCAGCCCTCCTTTCCGGAGTCCGGAGCATGTAATCAGGCGCACTGGTCATTCACCGCCTGAACTGCAAGGCCCAGATTAGCACCAACGCGGACACAGTGATCGAGACGATCCCCAGACGCTTCACCGATGGTCATTGACTCTCGCGTTAACCGTAATTGGCCCATTCCAACTCGACCACGGAAGCCGGAGATCAATATGAACACCGCCGCTACCCTACCCAGCTCAGATTCGGGCAACGCCGCCCGTTACGCTCAAATCGTCAGATCATCGAAGAAAGCGGAATGGCAGATCGATCGCGATTTGCTACAGGACCGCAGCTTCGACTTCTCGCGCAAATTCTTGCCCGACGGACTATCGCAGATCGACCGCCTGACCTTTCTCGCCGCGGACGAGGCGCGCCTGCTCAGCCAGATTCAGGGCCGAACCTATGCGTATATTTTTGGCCTGGTCGAGCGTTTTATCAGCGCCAAAATGCTCGATCAAGGTCGGGCCCATGTATTTGACGATCTGCTTGCACTCGAAGCGCTGGTGCGCTTTTCCAACGACGAGATCAAGCATCAGGAGCTGTTCCGGCGCATTGAGACGATGATGGGTACGCAATTGCCAGCGGGATATCGTCAAGTTGCCGATCCAAACGATGTGGCGCGCGCGGTACTGGCGGCCAGCACTTGGTCGGTACTGGCGCTGACCTGTCATATCGAGCTGTTTGTTCAGACGCACTACGTGCAAAGCATCGCCCCGCGCGAGGAGTTGTGCCCACTCTTCAAGGATGTCTTCAAATTTCACTGGAAGGATGAAAGCCGGCACGTCGTACTCGATGAACTGGAGTGGAAGGCAGAGCACGCGAAACTCTCGCCAGCCGAACGCGACCAGGCAGTGAACGATCTGATTGCGCTGGTGGCGGCCGTCGACGCAATCCTGCAGGCACAATCGGCATCCGATGCCGACTACTTTATTCGCAATGTTTCACGATCATTCAGTGTCGATGAGACAGCGCAAATCAAAGCCTCCGTGCTGAGCGCCTACCGCTGGCAATACATTATCTCGGGCGTGCAGCATCCACACTTTGGCCTGCTGCTTACGCGCATGACAACACCAGCACAGATGTCCAGGATTCAGACCGCACTGGCACCCATCATGGGCAATTGATCAACAAGGGGGCGACCGACCGCGCGTCGGTCGCGCGACGGTGGGATGACGTGCGGAAAATGATTGATTGAGGATGGCAGCCATGACGATTCCGCGCGGTCGGCAGAAGTCGGCTATCGGATTGCTCAAAGTGCTTGCGGGCAAGGACTGGCAACGCTGGCGGTGAAGCATCTGATTCAGCAGGCGCAGTTGCGTTGGAACCTAAAACAGCTGGTTGCCAACGTGTACGCTGAAAATATCGGCTCGGCAAAAGTCCTCAAGCGCTGTGGCTTCCTGATCGAACATGTATCCCGGCAAGCAGGGACTGACCAGGAGTATCGGTTTGGCCTTTCAATTTAGATGATTGAAAGTTGGGTCGATACGAGTCACCCAGACAAAAAAAGCCCCGCTACCGAATGCGGTGCGGGGCAAAAAACTGGTTGGTTGCGGCCAACCAAAGGAGCTCTGTAGAAAGCGTTTACGGGCCAGGGTCAGATGCATTCCTGTGCGGCGCGCTCAAAACTTGAAGGCAACAAGTTCGAGACCAGCAAGTGCCGCTCGTAGATGAACACCTTGCCGCCGTTCCCGGCCTTGTAGGCTTCCAGCACGTTGTCCGCCGAGACTTTGCTCGGTACCACGATCCGGTAGCTGCGCTGGGTCTGCGAAACGGTCGGGTTCAACGCGTTGCCCTGCAATTTCGGCACGACGCACTCAGCGTATTGGGCCGGGGTCTTACTGGTCTGTAAGGTCAGGGTCGGGTCGTTCGGCGCGGAGGCACAACCGGCGAGCAACAAAGCGCCAATGGCCAGGGCAGGCACAAATAAAAGACGCATCGGTCTCATCCTGAAAATAAAGGTTCGTTCATCACATCACCCGAATTTTCGTGAGTAGTGTGTCGTTGGAGGGGGATTTTCCGGCTATTGCCATCAAAGTAGAACTTGCGTTTCATGATGGTCACTATTACCTCTAGCAATAGTTGTGCGCCGCGCACACGGATACACACTCAATCACCACTGGAAAAGATGGATGAGGATTGCTCCTTGAGAACTTTTGACTTGATCCGCGACGCCGTTCTGCCCGATTTTCGTGACCGGGTAGCCGAGTACCTGGTCCAGTACGAAACCGTATTGTTGGGCGAACACGCGCCCGACCCAGAGCTTGCGCGGACCACCGCCAATCAGTTGCGCGGTTATTTGCGTGGGTTGAATACCACGCGGGTGTTGGGCATGGCGGATTGGGAAGAACTGGATCGGCGGGTAGTGAATACGTGGCTTTCGTCCTGACCGACTCTTCCCCTCCACACACCTGACTATAGCTATCAAGTCCATCCCCACTGTATCTGCTTCAACCCAACGACTACGGTTAGCCTTGTCTCTCATCCAGGGAAATCTGCGCTATGCCGGACGCCACCAACCTTTACCTGTTCACTGTCGCCGCCCTGCTGTTGTTGATCGTGCCTGGTCCGAACATGGCCATCGTCACCAGCCATGCCGTTGCCCATGGCTGGCGTGCCGGTTTCGCCGCAGCATTGGGAATCACCCTGGCCGACGTGCTGATGACCGCCATGGTTAGCGCGGGGCTCGGTGCGTTGGTGATGAGTTGGACGCCGGCATTTGATTTGCTGCGGTGGGCCGGGGCTTGTTATCTGATGTGGCTGGCGTGGAAGGCATTGAGTACTCCGCCGGCGGATGCTGACGCTCAACCAGCATTGGCATCGCTGCGCAAAATCTTTATCCGGGCGACCCTCAACAGCCTGCTGAATCCCAAGGCACTGTTGTTCTTCATGGTATTCCTGCCGCAATTCGTCACATTGGGAGCCAGCAGTGTCACCCTGCAACTGATGGTATTGGGTGTGTTGCTTGCGCTGATCGCCTTGATCTTTCATTCCCTGCTCAGCGTCTGTGCCGGGCAGCTGCATGGGCACTTGCGCGCAGGCATAATCTCCAGGCGCTTGGGTGCGTATGGCTTCGCTGTCGTCATGACGGCGCTGGCGGCGCGTTTGCTGGCGCTGAACCGGACAGGCTAAAGCAGCCGCATCGATATCGCTCAATAGCTAGAGGTTCTACCGAATACAACGCTTTGAATGAGCCGCCCTTCTACACCGCCGTCCCTTCATCGTCCGGCAACGAAGCAAACATTTCAGCGCCGCACACCTCGAGGATTTCATCCGCCAGCGCGGAATCATCCGGGCAGGCACGCGATAAAATAATCGCGCCGACAGCTCGAGACAGCAGGTCGATCATTTTCCTTCTCCCCTCACCCGGCGCAGCATCCGGCCCTGTCGGATATTTGTCTCCCAGGGTTTGCAGGGTGTGCTCGATCCCTTCGGCAAACGTCGTTTTCACATCGTCCGATTGGCGCGCCGCGTCGCCGCACAACGCGGCCATGGTGCAACCGCTGCCACGTCCGTCCCGATGTTCTCTCGTCACATAGGCGTTGATGAATCCCGGAACGTCGAGCGCTTGGGCGCCTGCCAGCGACTTGCCAAGACTGCAGGCCGAGGCTTCGGCCATCAAGTCGGCCTTCGAGCCGAAATGCTTGTAGAAACCTCCGTGGGTGAAGCCGGCGGCCGCCATGAGATCCGACACACCGACGCCGTCAAAGCCGCGCTCACGGAACAGCTCAGAGGCCGTTTCAACGATGTGCTCTCGATTGGCCTGCGCCTGGGCCTTGGTCACTCTCACGTGCAATACCTCATGTTCACTGGGAAATCATGCGCCCAATGATACATAGATGCTGGTCATAATCAAAACCGTTGACAGCTTAGATTTCGATCATCATCCTAATTGCACACACCACCGACCTCCACCAACAGGCACGGAAGACATACCAGATGACCGACCAGAATCTGTTCACCCCTTACACGCTTGGCGCCCTCACGCTGTCGAACCGCGTCGTCCTCGCGCCGCTGACGCGCAACCGCGCAGGTAAAGGCTTTGTGCCAAGCGAGTTCGCGGCCACCTATTACAGCCAACGCGCCAGCGCAGGTTTGGTGATCAGCGAAGCCACGCAGATTTCCCAACAGGGTCAGGGTTATCAAGACACCCCCGGGATCTACACACAGGCGCAAATAGATGGCTGGCGCACAGTGACCGATGCCGTCCACGCCAAGGGCGGAAAAATCTTTCTGCAACTGTGGCATGTCGGCCGCGTGTCACACGTTGATCTGCAAGAAAACGGCGCCGCTCCTGTGGCCCCTTCTGCGCTGCGCGCCGCCACCAAAGTGTTCGTCAACAACCGTTTTGAAGACGTCTCCGAGCCACGTGCGCTGGACATCAGCGAACTGCCGGGAATCGTCTCCGATTTCCGCCAGGCCGCGTTAAACGCTATCGCCGCCGGGTTCGATGGCGTGGAGATTCACGGCGCGAACGGCTATTTGCTCGATCAATTCCTCAAGGACGGCGCCAACTTGCGCACCGACGCTTACGGCGGCTCGATTGCAAACCGTGCGCGCCTGTTGCTCGAAGTGACGGCGGCCGTCATCAATGAAATCGGCGCGGATCGCACCGGGGTGCGCTTGTCGCCGGTGTCGCCGGCCAATGGCGTTTCCAGCAGTGATCCGCAGGCGCAATTCGATCACGTCGTCGATCAACTCAACGCCCTCGGCGTCGTCTATCTGCACGTGGTCGAAGGTGCAACCGGTGGCCCGCGCGACGTGGCGCCATTCGATTTCGGCGCACTGCGCCAACGCTTCAAAAACACCTACATCGCCAACAACGGCTATGACCTGGACCTGGCGACTGCAAGGCTCGCCGACAACCAGGCTGATCTGATCGCATTCGGTCGCCCGTTCATTGGCAACCCGGATCTGGTGGAGCGCCTCAAGCGTGGCGCACCGTTATCCGCCTTCAATCCCGCCACCCTCTATGGCGGCGGTGCGACAGGCTATATCGACTACCCGACGCTGGCTGAATCGAGCGCCACCGCAAGCTGAGCGATCAGTGATCGCGTTTTCTGTTTCTCACATCCTGAAAGAGAGATGAGCCCATGAGCACTCGCCCTACCGTTCTTATCACAGGCGCCTCCACCGGCATTGGCGCCGTCTACGCCGAACGCTTCGCGCAACGCGGCCACGATCTGGTACTGGTCGCCCGCGACCAGGCACGTCTGGACGCACTTGCCGCCCGGTTGCGCAGCGAACACGAAGTCGCCATCGATGTCATTCAGGCGGACCTGACCCAACTCGGCGATCTGACAACCGTTGAAAGCCGCCTGCGCGACGACGTCCGTATCGGCATCCTCGTCAATAACGCCGGCGCTGCTCTGTCCGGCAACTTTATCAACCAAAGCACCGACAGCGTTGCGCAACTGGTCGCCCTCAACACCACGGCGCTGGTGCGGCTCGCCAGCGCCATCGCCCCACGCCTGGCCAAAGCAGGCGAAGGCGCGATCATCAACATCGGTTCGGTGGTCGGCCTGGCGCCGGAGTTCGGCATGTCGGTCTACGGTGCGACCAAGGCATTTGTGCTGTTCCTTTCCCAAGGCCTGAGCCTGGAGCTTTCGCCCCTGGGCGTGTACGTACAGGCCGTGCTGCCGGCCGCCACACGCACGGAAATATGGGATCGCTCCGGCGTCGACATCAACACCTTGAACGAAATCATGGAAGTGGGCGATCTGGTGGATGCCGCACTGGTCGGTTTCGATCGTCGTGAGCCGGTGACGATCCCGCCGCTGCACGAAGCAGAACGCTGGGATGACCTGCAGACCGCACGTCAGGGTCTGCTGCAGCAAATCCGCCAGTCTGCGGTTGCCCAGCGCTACCAGACCCAACAGTGATCATTTTGTAGCGAACACCCGTACGGGATTCGATGCAGGCGCCCAAGGCACTGCATCGACTGCGGCCCTCTGTTCGGAGTAGACATGACGCCCACGAATACAATTAACCCCGCAGGTTCGCAGACGTCATTCGTCAACGCAGCGAATCAGTCGATCAGGGTCAACGGCATTCCCTTCGCCTATCGCGACATCGGCCCCAGGACCGGCGTGCCCCTCGTACTGTTCAACCATTGGGGTGCGGTGCTGGACAACTTCGACCCCGCGATCATCGATGGCCTGGCACAAACACGACGCGTCATTGCCACCGACTATCGCGGCATTGGCGGCTCTGGCGCAATCGCGCCACTGACGGTCGGTGAAATGGCTGACGATGCCCTCCAGCTGATACATGAGCTGGGGTTCGAGACCGTTGACGTGCTCGGTTTTTCGCTCGGCGGCTTCGTCGCTCAGGACATCGCCCTGAAGGCGCCGGGCTTGGTGCGCCGTTTGATTCTCACCGGCACCGGGCCGGCCGGTGGCAGCGGTATCGACAAGGTCGGCTCGGTGTCGTGGCCATTGATACTCAAAGGCTTGCTGACCCTGCGCGATCCCAAGTTCTACCTGTTCTTCACTTCGACGCCCAATGGCCGCCGAGCCGCCTCGCAGTATTTGCAACGCCTGAAAGAACGCAAAAAAAATCGCGACAAAGGCCCGTCGCCCAGCGCTTTTCTGCGGCAGTTGAAAGCCATCACCGCGTGGGGCAAACAGGCACCCCAAGACCTCGGGCGCTTGCGGATGCCGACGCTGATCGTCAACGGCGACACCGACATCATGGTGCCCAGCGTTAACTCGATTGCGCTGGCCAACCGCATCCCCCACGCACAACTGATTATTTATGCAGATGCTGGCCACGGCGGCATTTTCCAGCACTACGTTGATTTTGTGGCCAAGGCACTGGCGTTCCTCGACGCCTGACATCGCGGCGCAGCAACACCGCAACCGCACCGGCTACCCTCCTTCCAACCGACAAGAGCTGCATCACGATGAAGGCATTTTTAATTGATCGCTATGGCAAGAACACCGGGCGCATTGGCGACGTGCCCGCCCCCGCAGTGGGTGCCGACGACGTCCTGATTGAGGTGCACGCCAGCAGCGTCAACGTGCTGGACTCGAAGATCAGCAACGGCGAATTCAAGCTGATCCTGCCCTATTCGTTTCCGCTGGTGCTGGGCAATGATCTGGCCGGCGTCGTGTTTGAGGTCGGTTCGCAAGTAAAACGCTTCAAACCGGGAGACGAAGTCTACGCTCGCCCGTCCGAAGCGCGGATCGGGACGTTCGCCGAATTGATCGCCGTGAACGAAAACGCGATCGCCCTGAAACCTGCCAACACCAACATGGCACAAGCCGCGTCCCTCCCCTTGGTCGCACTGACCGCCTGGCAAGTGCTGGTCGAAACCGCTCGACTGAAAAAGGGCCAGAAAGTGCTGATCCATGCTGGCTCCGGCGGTGTCGGCACCGTCGCCATCCAACTCGCCAAACACCTCGGTGCCTTTGTCGCGACCACCACCAGCACCGCGAATGTCGAATGGGTGAAGGCGCTGGGGGCCGACCTGGTGATCGACTACACACAGCAGAACTTTGAAAGCGTCTTGCACGACTACGACGTGGTATTGAACAGCCTCGGCGCCGACGTACTGGAGAAGTCACTCAAGGTCCTCAAACCCGGTGGGCAACTCATTTCCATTTCAGGGCCACCCACTGCGCAGTTCGCTCAGGAGCAAGGGTTGTCCTGGCCATTGCAGCAAGTCATGCGCCTGCTGAGCCTCGGCATTCGGCGCAAGGCACGCAAGCAGGACGTCAGCTACGCGTTCGTGTTCATGCGGGCCAATGGCGCCCAACTGCAACAAATCACCGCGCTCGTTGAGGCCGGAATCATCAAACCTGTGATTGACCGCGCCTTCACCTTTGAATCAACGGCAGAGGCGTTGAAGTACGTCGAGCAGGGACGAGCCAAGGGCAAAGTCGTTGTTACGATCAAATGACTCCGCCGCCTATCGATGAGTCGACCGAAGAGGCCGAGCAACTTTTAGCGCACCAGCAGTCATCATCCGGGCTGAGCGAGGTGACTACGCTAGAGTTGCAGAAACAGGAAGTGCAGCAACGGGACATTGTGCCTGTTGCACCACCTGTGATCCTATGGCGCAGTTTGATGCTTGAGCAGTAGAAAACCGGTTGCATGAAAGGAGTGCGAGCATGGCTAGCTCCGACTATCGCTAATGCCAGCTCGCTATCTGAGAGGGGAAAGTATCGGGTGAATGGTTCTGGCCTATAGCAGACGTTACGACTGACCGCTTCCAGCTGTGGATTCAACCGGTCGATGCAACAGATTGGCTAAATCGTTCAGACCAGGCTAGGCGCTGAGACTTCAGCAGTGGCGCTCGACCCTCGACGACCACGACTTTCGAATGCAGAACCCCGAGGCCCACCGACAGCCCCTTCACGAAATGAGCTCTGCCCTTGTCACCGAGGGGTTGATCGATGAGCTCCAGCGGTTCGACCTGAACGAGATGGCGAACGCTGCTTGCTGGCACGCCGTGGAGGAATTGCAGACCGCGTCGGGCCGGTACTGCGGCGCTTCAGCCTACGATGTTTTGCAGCGCGGCAATGGCGAGCTATTCGGCCGCATTGGACAGTCAATTTTCTCCATGCACCCATTTCAGGTCGCCGCCCAAGAGGTAACCTTCCACATTTTCTATGGAAAGGGCTTCGAGCAGCACCTGCTCCAGGATGGCAAAAAAACATTTAATGTGAGCCTGTTTCAATGCCTGAGGCCGGGTCACCAGATAGACTTCCATATCTGGAAGTTGGAGATCCGGGAACAACTCGATCAGGTCCTTCGCCAGAATACGGGGCAGTACTGCCACACCCATTCCTCGCCTCACCGATTCGAGCTGAACCGCGAACGAGTTCACGCTGATCTGCGCGCGTTCCAGACCCGCGGCCTTTGCCGCACGCATTTGCGGCAACATGTCCAGCGGAGGAAGCAAGGCAATATTGACCGCAGTGGCCGGAGTCACCTCTGGATACCGTTTCAGATAACCTGCATCGGCGAAGACACCGTAAGAGAGCCTGCCTATTGGTCGATAAATCAGCGACGGTTCGCCTAGATGAGCTGTGCGTACAGCAATGTCGGCCACGCCGCGGACGATCTTGTGAAAGTCGGCTGTTGCCATCAACTCCACCGAGCAACGCGGGTGAAGAGAGGTGAAGCGACTCGCAGCCTCCAGCACGCAAGACGAAAATCCCTCTCCTGCACTGACCAGGACACTGCCAAATAGCTCGGTGTGTAGCCCGGACATGCCAGCAACGGTTTGACGCCTCAAGCCCGCCTCCGCCGCCAGGGCAACTTCCACGAGGGATTGGCCGCGCGAGGTCAACCAGCATCCTTCAACGCCCCGCTCGACGAGTAGCTCGCCCAGGGCCCTCTCAAGTTGGGTCAACCGGCGGGACACAGTAGACGCCGCAATACCCAGCATCTGGCCAGCTTGAAGAAAGCTGCCACGCCGCGAGACTGCCAACAACAGACGAAGATCGTCCCAATTTGCTTGCAACGCCATGCTTCATATCCTCCCTGGTCTGCATATGTGCAAATCCATTATGCAGTAGTCGCTGTTTTTCGGGAGAGGCCTCAAAGGTATATCTACAAGCCTTCGAAAACGAATGGAATGGACTGTATGACTACTGGCCCCAACGACTATGCGGAACGCGCCGCCAGTGCCTTCAATCGCCGTGATGTGGAGGCGATGCTTGCGCTGGTTTGCGAAGACTTCATCTACCTCGATAGCATGGGGATACAAACCGGTCGCGAAGCCATGCGCAAACGAGAGATCGCATTGCTCGAAGCGCTCCCCGATGCCCAAGTGATTTTCAGCCCATTCGCCGTCGGTAACGATCGTTTGGCGCTGACTGCCTTCCTGACCGGCACATTCGCCGCACCCTTGGTGCTGCCAGGCCGGGTGATTCCACCTCATGGACGCCATATTACCGCGTACTACGCCGCACACTTCACCTTCAGAGATGGGCTGGCCATCCGTGAAGAGGCCTTCTTCGACAGTGCGGTGCTGATGCCGTTAGCCTATCCAGCTGAGGGTTGAGCCATGCACAGCGCATTCGTTACTGGCGCAACCGGCTTGTTGGGCAACAACCTGGTGCGTGAATTGGTTGCTCGTGGCTACGCGGTCAAAGCCCTGGTCCGTTCAAGAGCCAAAGGTGAACAGCAGTTCAACAATTTGCCGGGTGTGGAACTGGTCGTTGGGGACATGGCTGATGTCGGCGCATTCGCAGCGTCGCTGCAAGGCTGCGATACGGTGTTTCACACCGCGGCGTTCTTTCGCGACAACTACAAGGGCGGCAGCCACTGGAAGGAACTCGAAAAGATTAATGTGTCTGGTACGCGGCGCCTGCTAAACCAGGCCTACTGCGCCGGTATACGACGGTTCATCCATACATCTTCCATTGCCGTGCTCGACGGCGCACCTGGCACGTCCATCGATGAGACATGTCTGCGGGCCGACGCTGATGCGGATGACTACTACCGTAGCAAGATTCTTGCCGACCGTGTCGTCTTGTCGTTCCTGGAGGTCCATCCCGAGATGCACGCCTGCATGGTCCTGCCTGGCTGGATGTGGGGCCCAGCCGACATGGGTCCCACCTCCTCGGGACAGTTGGTTAACGATGTCGTGCTCGGCAAACTGCCCGGACTGATCCCCGGTAGTTTCTCCTTTGTCGATGCCCGCGATGTGGCATTGGCGCAGATTGCCGCAGCCAAACATGGGCGGCGAGGTGAGCGCTATCTCGCGGCGGGCCGGCATATGACAATGCGTGAGCTGGTGCCTATGCTCGGACGTATAGCGGGCGTCAAGACACCCGTTCGACAACTACCGCTCCCCTTTCTATACACGTTGGCGGCTGTGCAGGAGATGTATGCGCGTATTACCAGCAAGCCCATTCTGTTGAGCATGGCCACGTTGCGCCTGTTGGTACGAGAGAAGGACCGCACCTGTTTCAACCACAGCAAGAGTGAACAAGAGCTTGGCCTGAGTTTCCGGCCACTAGAGCTGACAATCACCGACACGGTGGCGTGGTACCGCGATCACGGTTGGTTTGAGAGTCAAACCTTAAGTTCTCGGAACCGCACTCCTTCCACATTGACCGCACACCTGAACAAGGACGTAAACATACAGTGAGTAGGGAAATAATCCTGATGCGTCACGGCCAGCCAAAACTGGTCGCAACCGACAAAATGTCAGCGCTCGATATGGAAGACTGGATCGAGCAATACAACCGGTCCGGAATTACCAACCAACCCGTCCCGGATGCCAGCATGCAGCTCGCCGCAACCGCCAAAGTGATTGTCTCAAGCAACGCGCCTCGTGCGCTGACCTCCGTCCAGGCTCTTGGCCTGAAGCCCGCCCTTGTCGACGCGCTTTTCTGTGAAGCGCAACTGCCTTATGGTCACTGGAAACTGCCACGGCTATCGCCGTTTACCTGGGCATTTATCCTTCGAGTCTTATGGTTGTGCGGTTACTCACGCAGCGTCGAATCCGCCGGAACTGCGAGGATGCGCGCCAGCACGGCAGCTCGACGACTTCAGTCCCTTGCCAACGAAGGACCGGTTCTGCTGCTCGGTCATGGCTTTATGAATCGAATGATCGCCAAACAACTGGTGGCCGATGGATGGGTTCGCCAAAAACGTAGCGGCAGCCAGTATTGGAGTGCGACGGTGTATCAATATAGCGGTGTTTAAAAGTGCCATCTGGCGCGGAGATTAAACGAAGGGAAAGTTCAGGTTGGTCGTTCATTTGTAGAGACCTCTTAGGGACGCGAAAACCACGTTCTTCTACTCACTCGGCCCCGTACAAAGGCAGGGGCTTGGAGTGTAGGTTGGCGATTTGTCTCGCTGGACAGATACCTATTGCTGCTGGTGGCGACAGGCAGAAAACAGCCAAAAGGAGCCATTCACAACGGCCTGAAGAAACGTGAGCTATTCGGTGTTATGGCGGAGAAGACCGCGAGTTCTTATGCAAAGGGTCGCGCTTTCGTCGCGCTTGTTCTTCCTCCGCCAGTGCCTGACGAACGAGCGCCCGAGCCGCCCAGGCGGCGGTGTCGAGTGATTCTTCGACGCTCGCGCGACTGATATCGCGCACGGCGATCAAAGCCTCGGTGCCCATGACGATCGACAGGGCCTGCTTCAGTCGTTTGCGCGCCCGAGGTGAGAGCACGTCCTTCAGTGAGTCGACAATCGGCTCAATGTAGCTCATGCGCCGGCCCGGCCGCAGAGGCTCGTGGGACTCACTTTCGAGCCACACGGTCATGAACGAACGTTCCATCACGTGCAGGCCGATCTCGTCGTCGAGCAAGAGTTTGTTCAACGCGTTCGCCGCCAGTCCAATGCCCTTGACCGGATCGTCTCCCTGTCGCCAGATGCGCTCCAGCGGCGTCATGTCACGATCGGCCGCCGTCTCGCTTATCAACGCCTCAGACGAAGGAAAGTAGCGATACGCCGTGGCGCGCGACACCATCGCGCGCTCGGCCACTTGCGCAACAGTAGGGTTATGGCCCTCATCGCGCAATGCGACGGCGGCATCGATAAGTGCTTGGCGCGTTCGGCCCCGCTGGTTGGCGCGGCCCTGATCGCCATCACGGATAGACGGGCTTGACTTCGGGGTATTCATGGGATAAATGAGATCTTGTCTTGTAATGAGACTCAAGTCTCATGATAGACGATTTTTCAGCAACTGAGCGCGCCTCAGGGCGCATGAGGTGAATGCCATGAATCACACACCCCGTTCGCGGACCTGGTTTCGGCTCGCTGCCCTCTACTTTGCCATTGGCGTGGTGCTGGGAGTGGCAATGGGCGCTTCCGGCGACCACTCGCTCTTCGCGGTACATGCCCATGTCAATCTGCTGGGATGGGTATCGATGGCACTGTTCGGACTCATCGGCACAGCCCACCCGTCGATCACCGAAGGGCGCGCTGCTGCAGCACAGTTCTGGACGTACAACGTTGGCGTCCCGGTGATGCTCGGCGCACTGACGCTGCGCCTTAAGGGCTTCCCGTCAGTCGAGCCATTGATTGCCGTCGCATCAATCCTCATTGGCTGCAGTGTGCTGCTTTTTGTGTGGCTGGTGTTTTCGCGCATCGGTATAACGGCCGAGCGCTTGAGCAGCGCGACACGCGAATCGCGCCTGTCATAACGCGCACAACCATTAGCAGCTTTTGGGCAGCGTATCGGTGCGGGGGTGAGATCTGCTTCGGATCGATTGCTGCCCTTCGCAACCGGTAGTTATCGGCCAGAAGGGACATCGAGACAGCAAACCTCAAAGGGGGCCGAACACTGAGACCGTTGGCTATTTAAGCTGTGGCTCCCTAGAACTTTTGCCTATTTATCTGTCTATGTGGATAGGCACATCCGCTCGGTAAGCGCTCACCCGCAGGCTTCCCGCAGCCAGATGGCCACACGTCCGATTGTCAATCAGAGGTTGTCTTCGCTCATGAAATTCCATGACCCACGGATGATGCTCTTCGGCCTGTTCGCGTTCGCGGCAGTGGGCTCGGCATCAGCAACACAGATGAAGACCTCAACCCCTGTTTTCGCAACTGAAGTCACAGCCGCTCAGGCTCCTGCCCAGGCCACCGGCAACCCTTGGCCGACCTTGGCCAGTATGGCCGGCACGCAGCCAAGGCCGTTGCTTGCCCATGACGACCGATACTGGCATGACGACCGTTGGCACGATCGTAGAGACGATTGGCGCCGAGACGACTGGCGTAGAGATAAGTGGCGTAGAGAGCAAGCCCGCCGAGAAGCTGAACGCCATCGTGATTGGGAGCGCCACCAGGATCGGGCCATGCGGCACCGCTACGAGGACGATCACCGCTACTATCGTCGCTAGTGCGAAGCCACGGGATCAGTCCGCCGGGCTCAAGCCAGCAGCTCGGTGATCCACCGGGCCTGCCGGGCGATGTCTTGCACCTTATCCTCTGGCACAGCCTGCCGCGCACGGGCGAAGTGGGTCAGGGTCTTCTGTTTCTCGCGCAGAATGCGCTGCCACTTGATCAGGAACGCCGGGCTGCGTGCCTGCATCTGCAGCGGGCCGAAGTAAAGCTCCTCGGCGGTGTACATCACCGGCCCGGCGCGCTCGGCGACGATGATTTCGTAGTCGAAGCGATTTTCCCGCAGCAGTTCCTCGCAGAGGATGCGGTAGCCATTTTCCATCAGCCATTGGCGCAGTGGCTGCTCGCCGCCGTTGGGCTGCAGAATCAGGCGCTCCTGGCCGCTCAGGCGCGCCTTGCCGCTGTCGAGGATGTCGCGGATCGTCTCGCCGCCCATGCCACAGATGCTGATCGCCGTGATCCCGTCTCCCGGCTCGATCGCCGCCAGACCATTGGCCAGGCGCACGTTAATCCGCTGGTCCAGGCCGTTCTCGCGCACGGTGCGTTCGGCCGAGTGGAACGGCGTCAATGCTACCTCGCCGGCCACCGCCGCCGCGATGGCGCCACGGCGCATCAACGCCACCGGCAGGTAGCCGTGATCCGAGCCGATATCGGCCAGGCGCGCATCTGTTGGCACATGCGCCGCCACGCGCTCCAGGCGCATGGACAATGTCTGTTCGTTCAACCGCAGTTCCTTATTCAGTGTCCGCATCAGGTCGATATCGGCAGGTAGCGAAAGGTGCAGGCACCTGTGGTATTGCCGTACCCACATTGCGAGAAATCCCCCATAAATGGGCTGTATTACCCGCATCCTGTTTCAACTTTTTTGATGGAGAACTGGCCACAGAATCAGGCAGCCCTGCCGGCGGGGAATTATAGGCTGTTAAATTTTTTGGCATAGAGAATGCTGCGAGTTCACTAGCGCATTAATTGAGAGTTTGAAGCGCTGTTACCACTGGAAAAACAGCTTTCCTGAGGCACTCCCTATACCTGCAACCGTTGCCTTGAAAAACACCTGCGCCGCAGATCAGGCGCGCATTGCCAGCCCTTCCGAGGAGTCACTTTCATGCGCATCGAGCCGCTAATCCTCACGCTGGCACTCATTCTTTTCATTTTTTCGATAGGGGCCGCCTGGAGTCTTATCGGCTTGTTCAGCAGTTAAGAATCAGTGGGAAGCACTCATCACATTTGGGTTACAGGTGGCGGGTGTGTCGAAATCCGATAAGGCTGAGCTCCTCTTTTTCCACTCAACAAACAGCCAGTTTTTTAGAGAAAAAAAGGGAGGGCATCCATGCCCTCCCCTCCTCTTTTCACGCGTCTGCGACAGTACTGATCAGGACCTCAAGTGGCGAGAATGAAGTCTGCGGCAGTGACGGTTGTTGCATCGGCCACACCGACCAGACGGATGGAATCAGCTATTCCTGCGGCGCTGATCAAGGTATCCGCACCGACATCGGTGATGATGACGGTGCCGGCAAAGGTCGCAGCAGTGACGCCGAACGCGGAAATATCGAGCCGGTCCTGGCCTCCCACCGCGTTGGCATCGAAGCCGATGATCTGATCGACCCCGAAGCCCGCTGAGAACATGAAGATATCGTTGCCACCGCTGGCAACCATCACGTCGTTGCCGGCACCGCCAGTCACCGTATTGTTGCCAGTACCGCCATCGATAGAGTCATTACCGGCACCACCCAACAATGTGTCGTTAGCATCACCACCGAGCAGCGTGTCGTTGCCTGCCCCACCATTCAAGATATCCGCCCCATCACCGCCGTCGAGGCTATCATCGCCAGTGCCGCCGTTGAGGGTATCCGTGCCAATGCCACCGAACAGTTGGTCGTTACCGGCGTCGCCATTCAGTGTGTCGTTGCCACCGTTGCCGGTGAGGATGTCGTTGCCGTCGCCACCATTGAGGGTGTCATTACCCACCCCGCCGGTGATGGAGTTGTTCAACCCGTTGCCGTTGCCGACGAAGTTGCCGGCTCCGGTGTAGGTCAGATTTTCGACATTAGCGCCCAGCGTGTAGCTGGCCAGCGAGGTCTGCACGGTGTCCGTACCGCCACCCGCCGCCTCGACCACCACGTCTGCGGCTGCATCGACAACGTAGGTATCGTTGCCGGCGCCCCCCACCATCCGGTCAGCACCCGCACCGCCATTGAGGAGGTCGTTACCCACCCCGCCGGTGATGGTGTTGGCCAGCGCGTTACCGGTACCGGTGAAGTTACCGGCGCCCGTATAGGTCAGGTTCTCGACGTTGGCACCGAGCAGATAGTTCGTCAGGCTGGTTTGCACCAGATCGGTACCACCACCCAGCGCCTCGGTGACAACGTCACCGACGTTGTCGACCACAAACGTGTCGTTGCCGGCACCGCCGTTCATGGCATCCGCGCCGAGCCCACCGTTGAGGGTGTCGTTGCCGTCCTCGCCATTGAGGACGTCGTTGTCGTCTCCGCCGTTGAGGATGTCGTTGCCAGTGCCGCCAAACAACTGGTCGACACCGGCCAGGCCATTGAGCGTATCGTTCCCGCCCAGGCCAAGCAGCACATCGTTACCCGCGGTGCCGGTGAGGGTGTTCGCCAAAGCATTGCCCTGCAGCACCACGCCCTGTATCACAACCGCCGCCGTCGCCGCCGAGGTCACCGACTCCAGCGTGCCGAAGCCATCGGTGTAGCGCACGATCACTCGCAGTTGCAGATTGACCTGCGCCGCACCAGGGGTGAAGGTCGCAGCAGTCGCGCCGTTGATGTTAGTGAAGGACGTGCCGACACCTTGCTGCCACTGGAAGCTGAAGGTGCCCAGCCCATCCGCATCGGCAATCCCACCCGTCAGCGCGGTCAGCACCTGCCCTTGATCCGGTGTCGTATCGCTGATCAGCAACACGCCTGTCGGTGCATCGTTGACGTTGGCCACCGGTCCCAGGATGTTGGACGAAGCGCTTTCGGCCGCACCGAAGTCATCCACGTAACTGACCACCACGCGCACTGCCTGGCCGACCTGAGCCTGGCCAAGCGCGAACGTGCTACCGGTAGCGCCGGCGATGTTGACGAAGCCAGGCCCGTTGTTCGCCTGCCATTGGTAGGTGAACTGCGGATTGCTGAGGCCATCAACGTCGATGATGCTCGCCGGGTTAGCAGTCAACACCTGGTTCTGCACTGCAAGCCCGGTTACGGTCGGCCCTGCAGTCGGTGCATCGTTGACGTTGTCCACCGGTCCCACGATGTTGGACGAAACGCTTTCGGCCACACCGAAGTTATCCACGTAACCCATCACCACGCGCACTTCCTGGCCGACCTGAGTCTGGCCAAGCGCGAACGTGCTAGCGGTAGCGCCGGCGATGTTGACGAAGCCCAGCCCGTCGTTCGCCTGCCACTGGTAGGTGAACTGAGGATTGCTCAGGCCATCGAGGTCGATGATGCTCGACGGGTCAGCGGTCAACACCTGGTTCTGCGCTGCAAGCCCGATAACGGTCGGCCCTTCGGTCGGTGTACTGTTCCCGGACGAGTCGACGATCTCCAGCGTGCCCTTGGCATCCTGATACACCGCACGGACGCGGATGTTCAGACCCGCCTCATCGGCCCCCACCCGGAAGGTGGTGCCAGTCGCCCGTGTCGCCTCGCCAGCGGCGACGGTGGTGATGTCGTCATAGATGCCCGATCCGGCAATGGTTTCGACTTGCCAGTAGTAAGACACCGCGCCAGTCACCGCACCGGTCGGATTGGTTACGCTTTGGTTGTCCGCGTCGTGTACCCCGCGATCACTGACGCGCAGCAACTGGCCGGCGACAGGCGTTTCGTCACGCACACCGGTGGCAGCATCGAGGATTGCCAGATGACCCACTGGGTCGTTGTTTTGAGCGGTGCCCACCCCGGACGATTGCGCCACGTCAGCGAACTGCAGACGTTCGATGCCCGTCAGGCGATCGACGCCATCACGCCCTGCCACCGAGTCGGTCACAATGACAGTGTCGCCATCGATCTCGATGCCGTATTCCCCCAAATTACCGGTGAACAACGCGGTGTCGAAGCTGTTATCGCCGGTCAGAATCTCCCGCACGATGACCAACTGGCCCGGATTGTAAGTACCGTTCAGCATAAACGGCACCAATGGCTCCATGCTGTCGAACGTGGCGATTTCCGCGCCAGTGCCATCAACGTGTTCCCGTACGCTGATGCGTACGTTCAGCCACTTGTCACCATCGATGATGTCGTCACCACCGCGACCTTCGATCAGGTCGCTACCGCTACCGCCGAGGATGATGTTGCCGCCATCGAAGAACGTCGCTCCGTCTGGCAGCAAATCCGCCAGGCCGTTGATCAGGTTGATGTTGGTCAGCACACTGCCGGTCGCACCCGCAGTGGGCAGCGATGTGGCATCTTCGTTATCACCGCGCAGGAAGTCACCGTGCGATGAACCCGACAAACCTTCCATGATGTCGAAACGTACCAGCGCCGAAGCACCCGAACCCGGCATTGGTGGAACATCGAAAAAGCGGTCGGTGTAATCGATGGTCACGCCTTGGGCGAGCCCCTTGAAGGTCGCCCAGTCAAAGCCGGAGCCGCCGATATAGCGGTCACCCAGGCCGAGACTGCCGACCATGATGTCGTCGCCGCCTTCACCGTTGAACTTATCGTTCTCGTTACCGCCGATGAACACATCGTGGCCGATCACCGGGTCATTGCCAGCCGGGTCGAAGTTGTCGCCAGGTGCACCGTCCGAAGTGCCCTTCTCGATCCAGTCGTCGCCTTCGTTACCCATGTCCTGTTCGTTGGCTTTGCTGCCCAGGATGAAGTCGTTGCCCTGGCCACCAATGGCCTCGGAAGCGTCCTCACCGGTAATGATGAAGTCATTGCCGAACCCGCCAATGATCAGGTTGACGCCGTTGCCACCGTGCAGAACGTCGTTGCCGTCGCCACCCTGAATGTTATCGTCGCCGCCGACGTCAGTGATGATGTCGTCGCCGGCACCACCACGCAGTTGGTCGTTGCCGTAACCGCCGTCAATGCGATCGTTGCCGCCGTCACCCCAGACCGTGTCATCACCTTCACTCGACACGAGGATGTCTGCGCCGTTGGTGCCGCCCAGCACGATGTGCTCTGCACCCGAGTACCGGATGTAGTTGGTGTCCGGCCCCACCGTCAGCGGGTTGTCGCGGAACACCACCTGTTCGCCGTTCTCGCCAAGCGGATCGGCGTTGCCCAGACCATCGTTGTACTGCTTGCTCTGGTCTCTTTCCAGATAAAACCCAGGGTCCGAGAACACCAGGCCCGGCAAGTGCGTGGCCGAGGTGTTGGCCATGATCAGCTTGGCGAACGAGTTGCTTTCCAGTTCGGCGTTCATCGACAGGCCAGCGGTACGCTCCAGATAGTAGAAGCGGTCACCGTCCTGCAGTTTTTCCAGCTGGTTCTCGAACACGAAGTTGAAGGTCGTGCCGAGCATGCCGCCGAACGGAGTTTTCTCTTCGGCCAGGCCGCCGATCCAGAGGTCGATGGCATCGACGCCCGTGATAGTCACGCCCTTCAGATCGTCGGCAGTCCCCAGCACCCCATCCTTGCCGGCCAGCGTCACGTTGGCCCAGTCACCGCTGCCGTTGAGGAAGGCCAGGCGGTCAGACGGCGCATCAACACCACCAAATACCAGCGCCATCGCTGCAGCGCGTTTGCCTTCCAGCGTGGTCGCCTCCGTGATCGTGTCATGCGTGCCATAGGCCGCGATGAAGTTGATCAACGACTCTGGATGTTTGAGGTGCTGCACCAGGTCGACCCAGCTGCTGTACGGCTTGAGTTGGGTATCACCGGTTTGGCTGAAGATGTCGCGGCGGATCGCATTGAGCGAGGGAATCCCCACGTCGCGGCCGCGAGCGATGTTGAGCGCCGGCAAGTCGAGCGGCAGACCGAGCAGGTTATTGCGCAGCGCCTCGGTGACGAACTCGTCGATTTCGTTACCGGCTTGGCGAGTCACCCCACGGATAATCGCACTGGTCGCATCCTCTGGCGTCACACCACTGGCGGCGTACGCCAACGGGTTGAGGAACGCCGCGATCAAGCCGATTTGCTGATTCGGATCACCGTTGTTCGGATCGCCAATCACGTTGAAATTGACGTCGAAGCGATCGACGGTCTCGGTCAGCATCGAGTGGCCAAACCGGTACACGGTGTGGGCGAACTCGGCGACGATCGAGGCATCGAGGTCAACGTCATAGACCTGGGTCGGTGCGAAGAACAGGTCGACCCTGGGCTGGATGGTCCGCGCAAACTCCTCGAACACCAGGTGCTGATACTGCATCTCGGTGCCGAACTTGGCGGCCTGGAACAAGCGCTCGCCATTCCACACCAGCGCATCGATCTCAGCCTGGCTGACTGGCAAAGCGCTCACCGGGTTGAGCAGCCACTCGTTGAGGAAGGCCACGTCATGCGAATCGAGCACGGTGTCCTTGGTCTGTGCGACCAGCCGATTGTGCTCGGCGTGGAAGATCGCATGCACCGCGGTCAGGCCGATGTTCTCGTTGACCCGGCCGTCGCCAGCGATGTAGTGAGCGTCGAGCAGTTCGTTGTCATAGGTCAGGTTGTTGCCGCCTGGGCCCGCTGGCTGCGCATTGCCGACATCAGTGTCAGTATCCGCCTGCAGAACCCCGCCGACGATTACCGGCGCTGCATTGTTGTTAATGTCGACGAGGAACTGGTGACCGGTGCGCACAGCATTGGTCAGGCTAATGGGAGACAGCGGATTGCCTTCGACAAGGATGTCATCAGCCGTGCCACCCAGACCGTCAGCCCCTTTCATCACAACCATCGGGAAGCCGTTCGGCCCCTTGATGAAATTGCCGTAGGCGTCAGTCGCCAACAACGGGGCGTTACCGACGTCGGCATCGGTAAGGTGGATACCCAGGATGTCGTTGGCCTGCGCCTTGACCACCTTCCAGGTCGCCATGCCACCGATTTCGGTGTCGTCTCCGGTGCCATACTTGCCATCCAATCCCAGGTCAACGTTAGTGATCAGCCTGCCGGTCGCTATGGGGCCGTCGGGGGTCAGCTCATAACCGCGCAGGAAAACCTGGTGCGACGGGTGCGAGCTGTAGGTCTGGTTTTGGTCCACGAACGGCGAGGTGGTGTTGGTGTGCTCATGGATGTCGTCGGCCGTGCCGAGAACGCCATCCGCCCCTGGCAGGTTGGTCGCGCGGGTCAGCACCATGAAGTTGGCGTTGCCGCCTTCCACATACAGTGGATCATCCGCTTTCAGCGGGATGAAGATGGTGCCCGAACCGCCTTTGGTCACCAGGTCCAGACCGTGATCGAAGAACTGCCCGAAGAAGGTCATCCAGGCGTTGAACGGCGCGGACAACCCCGCATCCGCCGCGGTGTTCTCGAACAGGTACACATCGTGGTCGTCGTCAGTACCGAACTGACCATCCATGCCGGGGCTGGCAACTATCCGTACGCCATCCTTGAGCACGTCGTCGTTATTCACCGTGCCGAAGTTGAGCACACCGTCCGCACCCGGGTCGTAAGCCGTGGCATAAGCCGCCGGGTTGTTCGACGTCTGGTCGACGATCAGATTACTGATGGTGCGCGGCTGCGAGTCAAACACAGAGCCGCTGGTCTGCTGATACGACGATCCCGGAATGGCCGGCGAGCCGGGGCCGAAGAAGCCGGCAGGAGCACCTTCCGCCGGATTGAAGACCGGATCGGTCAAGCGCGGGAAGGTGTTATCGGCGGCACCAAACTCGGTGTTGTTAATGCCGTTGAGGTTCATCAGGTTGTTGTTCGAGCCATCGACCGCACGCAGGCCCAATGGCGCGCGGATATTCGGGATCAGCGAGAGGATGTCCTGACCGGCCGCGTCAGCCTCGGCAATCTTGATCTGATCAAGAATGAAGTTGAGGTCGGAGCGGACCATGTGAAGGCCCTCGCCACCCGCAGTGGCATCGACTACCGGTGCCTGCGCCGTCGGCACAACCGGCGCGCCGGGAACTACGACGGCCGTCGGCTGCGAGAACACTATTTCAGTCGTGCCATGACCATCCAGGTAGATCGCCTTGACCCGCAGTGACAGCCCGGCAAGGTCCGGGGAGACCTTGAACGAGGTGCCGTCGGCACTTTGGAACGCCAAGTCACCTGCAGGCAGCAGGATGATGTCTTCGAACACGCCACTGCCAGGCGTGGATTCGAACTGCCAGTAGTAGGACACTGAGGTGTTGTTGACAGTACCCTGCAGGTTACCCACCCCGATGTTGTTGGCATCGCGCACACCGGCCATGCTCACGGTCAGTGTGTCGCCCACGGTGATCGCGCCGCCGTTTCCGTCCGTGACGGTCGGCCTGCCCACCGGTTGTTCGTTCAGCCCCGTCACCAGCACTTGCTGGGTATCGGCGAATTGCAGGCGTTCGATATGCAGCAAGGTATCGGTACCGTCACGACCCGCTTCGGTATCGGTCACCGTCCAGACATCGTCCGCCACATTGGCCGTGCCGCGGGTGTCGCGCGTCACCACATACTCGGACTGAAGCCCGGAGAAAATGGCGGTGTCGAAGGCCGCCCCGCCCGTCGAGGTGCCGGGCATGATTTCCCGCACAGCCTTGAGCTGACCCGGGTTATACGTGCCGTCCAGCATGAACGGAATCATATCGACCATGCTGTCGAAGGTGGCGATCTCAGGGCCGGTATGGTTGGCGTCACCGGGGGCATACACTGCGATTCTGACGTTGATCCATTTGTCGCCGTCGATCAGATCATCGCCACCGCGCCCCTCGATCAGGTCACTGCCATTGCCACCGAGGATGATGTTGCCCGTGGCAAAGCCGGTGGTCGGCAAACCGGCATCGGCCAGAAACTGCTCCAGTCCGCGGATCAACGCCACATTGGTCAGTGCACCGCCCGTGGCACCACCGTGGTTGATGATCGTGACCGCATCAACATTATCGCCCTTGAGCACATCGGCGAATTTCGAACCCGACAAGCCTTCAACCTCGGCAAAACGGTCGAGAATCGAGGCCGGCGAGGCGCCGACCGGATTGAACACTCCGGTGTTCTGGTTTGGCGCATTGCCGTGTGGCTGAGCCAGCGCGGCCAAGGACAGGTCAACGGTCACGCCGACCCTGTCATTTTTGTAGGTCACCCAGTCGAAACCGGACATGCCGTCCATCTTGTCCTGGGCATCGCTGCCGACAAAGATGTCATCGCCACCCTCGCCGATCATTTCGTCGAAGCCACCACCACCGACAAAGATGTCGTTGCCGATCGTATCGTCAGTGAGCAACGGCGCAGCGTTATCGCCAGGCGCACCGTCCTGGGTGCCTTTCTCGATCCAGTCATCACCTTCGTTGCCGGTAGGTGGCAGGTTGGTCTTGGCGCCGAGGATGAAATCGTCACCCTGACCGCCAAAGGTCGTGGTGATGTCTTCGGTGGTGACGATGAAGTCCTGGCCATCGCCCCCAAGGATCAGGTTGCCTCCAACCAGCATGCTACCGGCGATGATCACATCGTTACCGGCATTGCCTTCCAGACGGTTGTCGCCGAACGAGTCGGTGATGATGTCATCGCCCGCGCCGCCGAGTACCGCATCGTTGCCGGCACCGCCTTCGAGGCGATCGTTACCGCCGTCGCCGTAAAGGGTGTCATCGCCGTCACCGGAGATGATGATGTCATTACCGGCGGTACCGCCCAGGACGACATGGTCTTCACCGGTGTACTGCAGATAATTACTGTCCAGGCCAGGGGTGTCGGGGTTGTCGCGGATCACCAGCGGCACGATTTCCACGCCGTTGATCATGATGCCGCCCGTCGGATCGGCTTTGCCGTCCAGGCCAAGGTTAGTGAACTGATTGTCCTGATTCACTTCGAGGGTGAACGTTGGCGTCAGGAACACGGTGTTCGCCAGGTGGGTGACATCGGTGTTGAGCATGATCAGCTTGGCAAAGGAGTTGTTCTCCAACTCGGTGCCGAAGTTCAGGCCCGCGGTACGCGACAGGTAGTAGAAGCGGTCGCCGTTCTGCAACGCCTCCAGCTGGGTTTCAAACACGAAGTTGAACGTCGAGCCGAGCATGCCGCCGAACGGCATTTTCTCCTCGGCGAGGCCACCGACCCAGAAGTCAATGTCGTCCACACCGGTGGTGGTGACAGCGTTGACCATGGCGTAGATGCCCGAACTGTTAAGAAAGTCCAGGCGATCCGCTTCACTGGCGGTAAAGGTACGCTCATCGACAGTGCCGGCGTTGATCACCGCGCTGCCGCCAAACACCAGGGCAGCGGCGACCGCACGCATCTCCACCAGCGTATCCACGTCGGCCGCAGTCAATGCCCCGTGGGTGCCGAAGGCCGCGATGAAGTTGACCAGGGATTCGGGGTGCTTGAGGTGGTCCGCAAAGTCAGCCCAACTGATGTACGGCTTGAGTTGGCTGTCGCCGGTTGATGCGTACATCTCACGGCGCGCTTCATTCAACGTGGGGATGCCAGTGTCGCGACCACGCGCCAGGTTCAGCGCCGGCAAATCGAGCGGTAGACCGAGCAGATTGTTGCGCAACGCTTCGGTGACGAACTCGTCGATCTCGTTGCCGAGCTGGCGGGTCACACCGCGAATGATCGCCCCTGCCGCTTCGTCCGGCGTCGCCCCGCTGCCGGCGAACGCCAGCGGGTTGAGGAAGGCCGCGATCAAACCCATTTGCGAGTCCGGGTTGTTCGGGTCAGTGAGCAGCGGATTGAATTCGGGGTCGAAGCGATCGACGGTCTCGGTCAACATCGAGTGACCGAAGCGATACACCACGTGGGCGAACTCGGCGAGGATTGCCGGGTTGATCGAGGTGTCATACCCGTTGGGTGCAAGGAATCCGTCGATCTGCGGCTGAATGGTCCGCGCAAATTCTTCGAATACCAGATGCTGGTACTGCATCTCGGTGCCGAACTTGGCGGCCTGGAACAGGCGTTCGCCGTCCCACACCAACGCCGCGATTCCGGCGGGTGTAGTCGGTATCGAGGTCACGTCGTCCACCAGCCACTCATTGAGGAAGGCCAGATCGCCGGCGGCAAGGAGGGTGTCCTTGGTTTGCTGGACCAGCCGGTTGTGTTCGGAGTGGAACACATGGTGCACGGTGGTCAGGCCGATGTTCTCGTTCACCCGGCCGTCGCCGGCAATGTAGTGAGCGTCGAGCAGTTCGTTGTCGTAGGTCAGGTTGTTGCCGCCCGCGCCAACCGGCTGCGCATTGCCGATATCGTCATCAGCATCCGCCTGCAGAACCCCGCCAACGACTACCGGCGCGGCATTGTGGGCGATGTCGTCGAGGAAGCCATGCCCGGCGCTCACGGCGTTGGCCAGGCTGATCGGAGCATCCCGGTTGCCTTCGACTAGTTGAGTGACGTCATCAGCTGTCCCGGCGATCCCGTCAGCGCCGTTACTGACGCGCATCACCACCTGCGGCATGCCGCTCGAGCCCCGGATGAAGTTGCCATACGCATCGGTTGCCAGCAGCGGCACGCTGTGCACATCGGCGTCGGTCAGGTTGATGCCGAGAATGTCACGGGCCTGGGCCTTGACCACTGCCCAGGTCGCCATGCCGCCATTGGTGCCGTCGCCATCATCGGCCGTGCCGAACTTGCCGTCGGCACCGAGATCGCGGTTGGTAATCAAGCGCCCCGTTGCAACAGGGTCACCTGCCGCATTGAGGACATACTCGCGCAGGAACACCTGATGCGAGGGGTGCGAGCTGTAAGTCTGGCTTTGGTCCACGAACGGCGAGGTGGTGTTGGGCTGGCCATCATCGGCAGTGCCGAGTATTCCGTCTGCGCCGGGGGTATGCACTGCACGTGGCAGCACCATGAAGTTGGTCGGGCTGCCCGGCACGTACAACGGATCGTCCGGCTGCAGCGGAATAAACACGAAGTCGGTACTGCTCTTGGTGACCAGGTCGAGGCCGTGGTCGAAGAACTGGCCGAAGAAGGTCATCCACGAGTTGAAGCCAGCGGTCAGACCGGCGTCCGGCGACACGTTGGGGATGAAGAACACTTCCTTGTCGTCGGCCGTGCCGAACACGCCATCCAGACCGGGACTGATCACCGGGTCGGCGCCGCCGTTCGCCGCAACCGCGGCCGGGTTGTTGGCAGTCTGGTCAACGATCAGGTTACTGATAATCCGTGGCTGCGGGTCGACCACATTCCCTGACGCGGCATAGGCCGCTCGATACTGGGCATCAAGCACGCGCAGGAAGGAATTGTCCGCGGCGCCAAACTCGCTTTGCCCGGCGACCAGGTTGTTGTAGCTGCCATCGACAGTGCGCAGGCCGAATGGCACCTGACTGTTGGGTAGCAAATCACTGAGGCTGGCGCCGTCGGCATGCGCTTCTGCGATGAAGATTTGTTTGAGGATGAACTCCAGGTCCGACTTGTTGAAATTGGCCATTTTGATTGCCCTCGATCTCTTTGGGGAAAGGACACGGGACGATAAGAATCCTCCCGCGCCCAGTCCGGTGCTGGCTTGCGCAGTGTGTTGGTTCTTTTTTTTTGGCGATCGCTGGCGCGGGATGGCAAAGCCGTTACACGGCCCCCCGGGATGCGCGCCTGGAATTCGCGAAAGAATGGCTCGCTCGGCGATTAGGCAGAGCGAACCCCAGCCCTGGGTGGGCCATGGAAACTTGAAGTAACGGCGAACTTCGTGAACAGCCCCTTCACTTCGCAGTAGAACGAAATCATCGACATGGTGTGCTCCATCGGGAAAATCATCACACCTTGCGTTGCCAAAAAGTTGACAGGCTTCAGGCGAGCGGCTCCCTCAATGACTGAGACTAAAGTTGCATAGCGAAAAATTGTCAATTTTACGACACGTAAAACTGACGACTGGTGATTGACCTCACAACTAGCTGTTTTTAAAAGACTTATAGATAGTTCATTGCAGCATTAGAGCGAAATGTTATTTCAGATTGTGTCGACGCCACCTACGCTGCTGGCTATGGAAGCAACGCAGAGATTTGCAGGAGATTCGCCCTAGAGCGACCACCCTGCATATCGACAAACTGCCTGCGGACTACATCTGTTAGCTGTTGCGCCGCAAGGGCTAACGGCTTTTCGAAGAGGGGTCGCCCAAATGCACAAACAATCGAGCACTCGATCAGAACTGGCTGACGCGCTTTTCAGACTTCGCCGTAGTTTTTACTCGCTGGCAGGCTTCAGCGGCGTGATCAACGTCATGATGTTGACGCCAGCTATTTATATGCTGCAGGTCTACGATCGGGCCTTGGTCAGCCGCAACGTCACAACGTTGACGATGTTGACCATTCTGGTGATAGGCCTGTTCTTGCTGATGGCCACGCTGGAAATGTTCCGCACCCGCGTGCTGATCCGGGTCGGCAACTGCCTCGACATGGACCTCAATCGACGCATTTTCACCGCAGCATTCGAGCGCAACCTGAGCCGCGCCGGAGGTAATCCGGCCCAGGCCCTGCAGGATCTCGCGCAGGTGCGTCAGTTCCTCACCGGCAATGGCCTGTTCGCTTTCTTTGATGCGCCATGGACGCCGATCTACCTGCTGGTCGCCTATCTGATCCACCCGCTGCTCGGACTGGTCACGCTGATCGGCTCGCTGATTCTGGTGGCCCTGGCTTATCTCACCGAGAAGGCGACGCAAAAGCCGCTGGCCGAAGCCAATCAGGCCGCCCTCTCCTCCGCCAGCTACGCCAACAACAACCTGCGCAACGCCGAAGTCATTGAGGCCATGGGCATGCTGCCGTCGATCGGCAAGCGCTGGTACCAAAGCCATTTGCGCATTCTGGAAATGCAGACCCTGGCCTCCGACCGTGCCGCCCTGATCAGCAGCACCGGGCGCTTCGTGCGTATCACTTTGCAGTCGCTGATCCTCGGCGCCGGCGCGCTGCTGGCGATCGAAGGCAAGATCACCCCCGGGATGATGATTGCTTGCTCGATCCTCACCGGCCGCGCGCTGGGCCCCGTGGAACAAGTCATCGCGTCGTGGAAGCAGCTGCTTGGCTGCCGTTCGGCTTGGGGCCGGTTGAACGAGATGCTGAACGACTATCCGCGCCGGCCACCGAGCATGTCACTGCAGCGGCCGCTGGGCATGCTGGCGGTGGAAAATGTGTATGCCGGTGCTCCCGGCACCGCCAACACGATTCTGCGCGGGGTGAGCTTCAACCTTTCCCCCGGCGAAAGCCTTGGCATTATTGGTCCATCCGCCTCCGGCAAATCCACCCTCGCCCGCCTGTTGGTCGGCGTCTGGCCGGCACAGGCCGGCAAGGTGCGCCTGGACGGCGCGGACATATTCACCTGGAACAAGGGCGAACTTGGCCCCTGGCTCGGTTACCTGCCACAGGACGTGGAGCTGTTCGAGGGCACCATCGCCGACAACATTGCGCGCTTTGGCGAAGTGGACAGCGACGCGGTCATCCGCGCCGCCAGGACGACTGGGGTGCACGAGATGATCCTGCGTTTGGCGCAGGGTTATGAGACCCGTCTGGGCACCGATGGCAGCCCGCTTTCCGGTGGCCAGAAGCAACGCATCGCCTTGGCCCGCGCGCTGTATGGAGAACCCAATCTGATTGTGCTGGACGAGCCGAACGCCAACCTCGACGACGTCGGTGAAAAGGCCTTGGTCGATGCGCTGGCCCAACTCAAAAACCGCGGCGCCACCGTCATTCTGATTTCCCACCGTCCCAATGTGCTCTGCGCCGTCGATAAGGTGCTGATGCTGCGCGACGGCGGCGTGCAGATGCTCGGTACTCGCGACGAAGTATTCGCAGCGCTGCGCAAGGCCAGTGTGATGCCTGCAGGCGCGTCAACTCCGCTGGCCTCCGTCAAAGCACGGGAGTAACCGATCATGCAAATGAGCCAACACACCGACATGATTCTCGCCGATCCCAGGAACGTGGTGGATCTGGACGTCGGTAAACCCGTGCGCTGGGGCATGTTGCTGATGCTCGCCGGCTTCGGCGGCTTCCTCCTGTGGTCCTGGCTGGCGCCGCTGGATGCCGGCGTGGTAGCGACAGGCACGGTAAAAGTCACCAGCAATCGCAAAGCCGTGCAGCATCTGAGCGGCGGTACCGTGGAGGCCATTCTGGTTCGCGAAGGCGATACAGTGAAAAAGGGCCAGGAGGTGGTCCGCCTTGACTCGCTGCGTGCCGCTGCCGAACAAGGTGCAGTCAGCGCCCAGTACATCGTCAGCAAGACGGTGGAAAACCGCCTGGAAGCGGAACGTGACGGTCGCGATGTGGTGATCTACGATCCCGAATTGTTCAAGCGCTTCGGGAATGACCAGCGCCTGATGGCCGCCATGGATCTGCAACAACGCCTGCTGGACACCCGACGCGCCGGCCTCGCTGGCGAAATCAGCATCCTGCAGGAAAACCTCGCGGCGTCGGCGGTGCAGCTCAAGGGTCTGCAGCAGGTCTATGGCGCCCGCGCCTCGCAGATCAACTTCCTCAGCCAGGAACTAACAGGCACCCGCGCGCTGGCGGCCGAAGGCTATGTCCCGCGCAACCGTCTGCTTGAGCTGGAACGCAGCAATGCCGACCTCTCCGCCGGCCAGGCCGAGAACCTCAACAACATCGCTCGTGTGCGTAGCCAGACCACCGAAATCAAGCTGCGCATCCTGCAGCGCCAGCACGATTACCTGAAGGAAGTCGAATCGCAGCTCACCGACACCGCCAAGGAAAACACCACCCTGGCCGACCGCTTGCGTGCGCTGGACTATGAAGTGACCCACACGGTGATTCGATCGCCCATCGATGGCATGGTCCAGTCTCTGAGCATCGCCACCATCGGCGGGATCATTCAGCCCGGCTTCAAGATCATGGAAATCGTTCCGGACAACGAACCGCTGCAGGTCGACGCGATGATTCCCGTGCAAGCCATCGACAAGATGGTCCCCGGCCTGGCCGTGGACATATCCTTCCCGGCCTTCAACCATGCCCGGACGCCCAACATACCCGGCCGCGTGAAGACCGTCTCCGCTGACCGCCTGCTCGACGAGGAAAGCAAGCAACCGTTCTACCTGGCTCAGGTAGAAGTCACGCCCGATGGCATGAGCCTTCTTGGCAGCAATCACATTCGTCCCGGTATGCCCGCCAGCGTCACCATCAAGACTGGCGAGCGCAACATGATGAGCTATCTTCTCAAACCGATGCTTGAGCGTGTTGACAGCTCCTTCAAGGAACAATGAAATGGACCGTCATTGCCTGTTCTTCTGCCTGCTGGCGCTGTCCCTCCCGACCAGCGCCATGGACCTCAAACAAGCCTGGGATCTGTTGCAGTATCAAGGCCCCGTCTATCGCGCCGCCGTGCATGAAAAGGAGGCTGGTGCACAAAACCGCGACATCGGCAGGGCCGGTCTGCTACCGCAAATCAATGCCTCGGCCTACGACAACAAGGTCAATGGCACCCAACGCCAGAGCGGCGTCGATAGAGATCTCGACTACACCTCCAAGGGCGCTAACGTGCGCCTGCGCCAGCCGCTGTTCAACAAACAGAAGATGGCCGAGTACCGCCAGGGCAAGCAGCGTGCCGACTACAGCGTCGCGGTGTTCGATGCCAAGAGTCAGGACGCCGCAGTGCGCCTGGCTGAAAGCTATTTCGACGTACTCCTGGCCAGCGAAACCATCACCCTTGCCAAGTCCAAACTGAACGCCTTCGACGAGCAACTCGCTTCGGCGAAACGGCGCATGGAGTTGGGGGCCGGGACCATCACCGACATCGACGAGTCGGCCGCTCGCCACGACCTCGCCGCGGTTGAGCTGATCGAAGCGCAGGACAACCTGGTCAACGCGCGCCGCAAGCTTGAGGAATTTATCGGTGAAACCCCCGAATCGCTGACCACTTTGCGTCCGAGCTTCGATACACCACCGCTGCTGCCGAGCAACCTGCAAGACTGGTTGGTCAAAGCCCAGGCCGACAGCCCGCTGATCCATGCGCGCCGTCATAGCAGCGACCTCGCCGAAGAAGAAGTGAAGCGCGCCAAGGCCGGCCACTGGCCAACACTGGATTTCGTGGCCGGCTACACCGCGGGTCAGAGCCAATCAATCTCCGAGTTGAATCAACGCAACCGCTACGGCTCAATCGGGCTGGAAGTAAACTTCCCGTTGTACAGCGGTGGCGGCACCAGCGCGTTGACACGCCAGGCCAGTGCCAATAGCTATAAGGCCCTGGACGAACTCGACGCCACGCGCCAGGAAGTCATCACCGGTACCACCCGTGAGTATCGCGGCGTAGAGAGCGGCGCCCAACGTATTCGCGCGCTGGAGAAGGCAGTGGAGTCCAACGAACGCTCACTGAATTCGACACGCAAGGGCTTCAAAGAGGGTGGCACCAGCACCAATGCGGACGTCCTCAATGCCGAAGAGCTGCTCTTCGTTGCGCGCCACGATCTGTTCGAGGCCAAGCTGCGCTACTTGATGTCGCGCCTGCGCCTGGCCTCTTCGGTGGGCAGTCTGGGCGACGACGATATCGACCACATCAACGACTACCTCGGCCCGGAACTGTTGGTCACCAACTGAGTTTCACCTGCGCGGCACTTCTACGAGGTGGTCGACAAAACCCAGGCACGCAACAGCGTGCCTTTCGCCCACCTCTGCGTTTCTGAGCGGACGCTAATCGTAGAACGGCGCAACCAACGCCCGACTGCCGACAAAAAAGCTGTCGGCAACCAGTCGCAGCGGCTGGAGGTCCAGGTCACTGGCTTTGTCGCCAATCAGCTGTTGAAAATGTCGATACACCGCCGCGTACTCGCCTTCCTCCGATACGGCTTGGCGCACGCCGTCAATGCTCAACAGGGCACCACCGTTGTCCAGTCTCAGGATGCCTTCGGAGCAGCGAATCTCGATGCTCCAAAGTTCTTCGTGACCGTGGTCGAAATCGAACTCCGCGCGAACATCGAGGTGGTGCGCGTCAGACATTTTAATCGAAGCGGCGATAGGCGACTGGCAGTTGCTGGGAACTCGCAGTTCGGCAGACTCGACAAACAGCGGCAGCGCCAGCAGATGGGTTGCAATCGACAAAGCATTGATGCCGGGATCGAAGACGCCCAGGCCTCCGGGCTGCCAGATCCATGCCTGGCCTGGGTGCCACTTGCGCACGTCTTCCTTCCAGTCGATCTGTACGCTTTGCAGGGTGCGGGTGGCCAGCCAGTTGCGGGCGGCTTCGATGCCGGGCGCGTAGCGTGAATGCCAGGCGAACAGACCGCTGACGCCTTGCTCATCTGCCTGATTCACCAACGCCATCGCTTCACCCAACGTGGCGCACGGCGGTTTTTCGACCAGCACGTGTTTGCCAGCGGCCAGCGCTTGTTGCACCAGAACGTATCGTCCTTGCGGCGGCGTGCAAAACGCAATCGCATCGACGGACGGGCCGTTTTCGAGCAGCTCGCTCAGGGACTGAAAGTTCGCTACCCCGGCGCAGGGCTGCCCTTGTGTTGCGACAGAGACCAACTGGAACGCAGGGTTGGCGTTGATAGCGGGGACGTGTTGATCCCGGGCAATCTTGCCGTAGCCCACCAGACCGAGACGGATCGGTTGCATCAATGACTCCTGGTTTTTTTCTTGTCTTGGGAAGCGAACTGGCAAGGTTACGTTTGTATAGCGGGCTTATCCACCAGAGCATGGCCGGACTGGCACGCTAGCGACCGAGCAGCGAACTCGCCAACAACGCCTCCAACCCCATCGGCTTGGCAAAGTAATAACCCTGGGCCTGCCCTGCGCCCATTTCGCGCAGCAAGTCCAGCGTCGCTTCATCCTCGACACCTTCGGCCACCACGCTGAGGTCCAGCGATTCGGCCATCCGCACAATCGCCCGGACGATTGCGCGACTGCGGGGACTGGTGGTCAATTCGAGGATGAACGACTTGTCGATCTTCAAGCCGCTGAAACGGTATTGATGCACATAGCTCAGGGATGAAAACCCTGCACCGAAGTCATCGAGCACCACCGACATGCCGTTGTCGGCCAATTGCTGCATGGTCAGTCGGGCAATCGCCGGCTCAGCGACCAACGCACCTTCGGTCAACTCCAGGCAGATCCGCGACGGCGAAACCCCGTACCGCGCCAACAGCGCAAGCACATCACTGGCGAAGTCCGGACGCGTCATGCTGTAGCTGGAGCAATTGACGTGCACCGCAGGCCAATTGGCGTGCTCGGGCTGTGCGAGGATCACTGCGATGCTGGTCAGCATGTACAGGTCCAGTCGACCGATCAGACGCAAACCTTCGACGTCCGGTAAAAACTCGCCCGGCGCGATCACCCGGCCGCCTGGCTGATGCCAACGGATCAGCGCTTCAAGGGCCAACAGTTCGCCGGTTTCGACGCTGACAATCGGTTGGAAATACGGCAGCAGTTCGTCGGTACGTTTGAGCGCATTGCGCAAGGCCCCTTCACGCTCAACCTGATCCGAAACTTCGCGGCGCACTTCCTGATTGAACACCGCGTAGCTGTCGCGCCCGGCACTCTTGACCCGGTACATCGCCGCATCGGCATCGCGCAGCAAGTCGGCTGGCTCGTGATGGAACTGACTGTCCGCGCTGACAATACCGATACTGCAGGACGAAAAAACTTCATAGCCATTGATGAAAAACGGCAGGTCAAACGCCACCAGAATCCGTTCGGCGATGTCGATCACCACGTCCAGCGGCGCCTCGGGAGCCAGCACCGAAAATTCATCGCCCCCCAGGCGCGCCAGCATGTCGGTGTCGCGCAGACAACCGCGTAAACGGTGGGCGGCCTGCATCAGCAGCAGATCGCCAAAATGGTGACCGAGGCTGTCGTTGACCATCTTGAACCGGTCGAGGTCGATGAACATCACCGCCAGGTGCCCGCCTTCGCTGCCGAACTGCGACCAGGCCGTGTTGAGGCGCTGTTGCAGGTAGGTACGATTCGGCAGCCCGGTCAGCGCATCGTGGGAGTTTTCGTGTTGCAACTTGGCATTGGCGTGATCGAGCTCGCGGGTGCGGTTCTGCACCCGGGCTTCCAGCTTGAGGTTGGCGGCATGGATCGCTTCGGCGGCCGTGCGTCGTGACAACGCTGTGTCAATGTGCCGCGACACAAACGTCAGCAGTTCCTGGTCACGCAGGGTATACCGCACCCGCGAGGTATAGCTTTGCACCGCGAGCACGCCGCGCACCACATCGCCATCGAACAAGGGGATGCCCAGCCAGGAATAGGATTGCAAATACGCATCGGCAACTTCGATTTCACCGTGCGCAGTCAATCGCTCAGCTTCGTCGGCGTCAATCAGGCAAGGTCGACGCTGACGGATAACGTACTCGGTCAAGCCCCGGCTCCCACGCCGTGCCACCGGGCAGGTCGTTTGCCGCTCATCAACGTAATACGGAAAGGTCACTTCACTGGTCGCGTCGTCGAACAGCGCAATGTAGAAGTTCCGCGCGAACAGCAGATCACCGACGATGCCGTGCAAGGTTTGAAACAACTCAGCCATGTCGCCAGGCTGGCTCGACAATTCAGCAATCTGGAACAGCGCGCTCTGCAGATGTTCGGCGCGCTCTCGTTCTGCCACTTCCTGCCTCAATGCGTCGTTGAGTGCCGACAGCTCCAGGGTTCGACGCATCACCGTCGCTTCCAGGTCCTCTCGGTGCAGAATCCGGTCCAGCGCCATGGCCACGTGGCGCGCCACCACCAGAAACAGCGCGCGGTCTTCGGCGCTGTAGGTACGCGAAACGTCGTAGACCTGCATGGCAAGCATGCCGAACACGTCATCCGAGGCATTTTTCAACGGTGCGCCCATCCAGAATTCGGGACGATCACCCACGCAGTAAAAACGGTCCTCGGCCTGAGCCGCAAGAATGCCGGCGGCGTCGATCAGCAACGGCTGGCCAGTGGTCAACACCTGGCCGGTCAACGACAGGTGCGAAGGATCAAGGTATTCGTAGTGCGAGGATTCCACGGCATCAACGTCGATGATGTCGACGTAATACGGGTAGTCAATCTTGCCGCTGTGCGGGTCATACAGCGCCAGATAAAAGTTCTCGGCGTCGATCAGGCTAGCCAGCAGGCGGTGAACCCCCACCAGAAACACCGACCGGTCGCGGGTCGAACTGGCCAGGTAGGTAATTTCATACAGCACACGCTGAGTAATCTGCGCACGGGCAAGGGTACTGGTCTGAACCTGAATGCCCAGGCGCCGGGCAAACTCGGCGAGCGCCGGTTCCCCGGCATCGTTGACTGGCGCGAGTAGCCAACCCAGCACACTTTCGCCTCTACCGGTCGGCCAGCGGTGCAACTGCATGGACAGGCAAAAGGCTTCAAACTCGTCATTCGCAACGCTTGACGGCCACTGCTCCAGCGGGTTGCCCTGCCCGACCCAATGCATTTGTTCACCGGCACGGTAAACGACCCAGGCGGTGGTGTGGGCCCAGTTGCGCGCTGACTCCAGCAGTTGTTCGATCGTGTCCTCGTTGCCGGCGTAGGCCAGGCCGACAGTATCCGAATTCTCTTTTTGTTGAGAGGCAACAACGTCGCAATCGTTCGATTGCCGCGCAGAGTCGGTCAATGGACGAAAACTCATCAGCGCTCCCTGAGCCAGAAACTGGCGATACTCACGTACTGTTTGCCAGCAATGCGCCGGCGAGCCTCCCGTTTAAAGCTTATAGAGGTTTTTTTCAATCGTTTTATTCGCTTTAGTGCCATGTCGACATGCCACAGCCCCTCCGTCACAAAACGTCCACCCGCATTACTCAACCAAACTATTCACCCCATACAACTGCGACCGCCGATCCCGATGCAAATCATTACGCGCACTGATTCGCTTGTTCCGCGCCCCAGCAAGGTTCAGCGTCGCCAGCAAAATCTGCTCGCCCCCCTGCTCCGCCGGCCCTGCCACAGGGTAGCCATCGGCATCGACGATCACCGAGCCCTGCACCCAACTGACCCCACGTTCATGACCATGCCGATCACACGCGGCGATGAACATTCGGTTGACCGAGGCGTTGGCCTGGACTCGCACAACTTCCGCCGGACGCTCGGTTTGCGGCCGTGGCCCATCGGGCCAATTGACCGGTGCGCAGAGCAGATCCGCACCGGCCAGCGCCGGCAGTCGCACCCACTCGGGGAATTCCAGGTCGTAGCAAATCAGCATGCCAATCCGTCCATGAACGGTTTCTACAACCGGCGGCGCGTCGTTGCCAGCGCTGAAGATTTCGTTCTCGCCATCCCAGAGGTGCGCCTTGCGGTACACGGCGCGCAGGCCTTGGGCATCGATCATCGCCGCGCTGTTGGCCAGTTCATCGCCGGCTAACCGCTCGCAGAATCCCCCCACCACCACGATGTTCAGTTCCCGGGCCAGCGCCGTCCACAGACGCAAGGTCGGTCCTTCGACGGTTTCCGCCAGGGACAGGGCTTCGCTGCGGTCGGCAAACAGGTAGCCGCTCTGGACCAGCTCAGGTAGCACCACCACCTGGGCGCCTTGGTAAGCCGCCGAACGAATCGCTCGTTCGGTCAGCTTCCGGTTGTAAGCGAGGTCGCCTATTTTCGGCGCCAGTTGGCAGCAAGCGACCACGGTATTTTTTGCGCTGTTCAACGCCCCTCCTCCACAGACTGATGAGCCATGGAAACAATGTCGTTCTCAGTAATCGAATCGATGATCCGGCGCTCGTACTCAAGGTCTATCGAACGGCTGAGGAGGTAATACGTCAGGCCCGAGACCACCAGACCCACCAGCCAGGCGATATCCACGCCTTCCAGCATCCTCGCCAGCGGCCCGACGAACACCTCTTTGCCCGCCGCCGCATCAAAGATGTAGAAGAACGGCACCATGGCGGCGAAGCCGATCAGATAAGAGACGATGCCGCGAAATTGCCAGGCGCCATAAATGCCCTTCGGCGTGAAGAAATGCGGGATCGCGTAGCGGCCTTTGCGCACGAAGAAGTAGTCCACCAGATTGACCGCGGTCCACGGCACGAGAAAGTACAGGAGCAGCACGAGGAAGGTGTTCAACAGGGCGATGCCATCGCCTTTGATCGACAGCACACAAGTCAACAGAATGACGCTGATCGCGGAGATCGACATCACTCGGGCGCGAGGCGTCGGTGTGATTTTTTTGATCGAGTCCACACCCGTCAGCAACGTCAGCATGGCGCTGTAGGTGTTGAGCGCGATGATCGGCAGAAAGCCCGCCACCGAGACAATCACCAACACATTGCCCAGGCCTGGAATCATCGAAGAGCCAACCTGGTTCAGCGCCACCAGCGCATCCGCCGCTTTCAACTGCTGCGCAAGCCAGGCCCCGAGACCGATCATCCAGCCGCCCGACAACGACGCGCCGATGAATACGGCGGCGATCAGTTTTGGTCGACTGGTGTTTTTCGGCAGGTAACGGGAATAGTCGGAGACATAAGGCGCATAGGAAATGTTGTAGCTCGCGCCAATGGCAAACAGCGTGGCAAAGGCAATCCAGCTGAAACCCAGATCGGTCGCCGGGGTGATGCCCTCCTGGCCTGCGCCGAACATCAAGGCGATGGTGACCAGCGCGTACAGCGGCAACGTGGCCAGCAACGCCCACTTGAAAGCTTTGTGCATCAGGTCGTGGCCGTAGATCGACAGCAGCGCGCCGATCAGCACCACGGCTACGGCAACAATGGTCGGGTCAATACCAAACACGTGCTCGAGGCCGTTCATGATCAGCGAGATGTTCACCACGTTGAATCCGACGAACACAAACATCGTCGCCATCAACGCCAGGATCACCCCGCGATAACCAAACTGCGCACGCGACTGGATCATTTGCGGCAGGCCCATTTCCGGACCCTGAGAGCCATGAAATGCCATGAAAATGGTGCCGAACATGATGCCCAGCGCACCGGCCAACATCGTCCACAGCGCCGACAAGCCAAGGCTTGGGCCGACAAACCCGATGGAGATGGTGAAGAAGTGGAAGTTGCCTAGAAACCAGAAAGGGCCCTGGCTGCTGAGCTTGGCGTGACGTTCGTTTTCCGGAATGTAATCGATCGAGTGGCCTTCGATGGCCAACCCGCTGCTCGCCTCGATGGCTTGCGCAGATTGAGGGGACCCTGACATACGAGTGTTCCTATGCTGGTGATTGTTGTTTTTATAGGCAAAGTGCCGGTTTCATTGCAATGTAGGGCGTTGATCAGGGCTGTAAAATATCGCAGGCACACTGTTTACATAGATCCACGTCTATGTGAGTGAGTATCGGGAGCACGCATGCTGGGAACTGTATCGGAGCTGGATCTGCGTTTGATCCGGGTATTTCTGACCGTCGTTGAGGCGGGCGGGATTTCGGCCGCGCAAACGGCGCTCAATACCACTCAACCCACCATCAGTGCGCAATTGGCGACGCTGGAAGCGCGGGTGGGATTTCGTCTTTGCGAGCGTGGGCGCGGCGGATTTTCGGTGACACCCAAGGGCAGTCAGTTTGTCGAGGCGGCGCGCCGATTGCTGGCGGCTGCCGAAGGGTTCCGGGTTGAAGTCCAGCACATCAATCGCAAGGTGTCAGGCAACATCAACATCGGCCTGCTCGGTCAGATCGATCCGGTGGCCAACAAGAAAATCGCCTTGGCTATTGCGCGGTTACGGTCCCGACATGAAGGGTTGTATTTCCATTTCACGGAGCTGTCGTCATCGCTGCTGGAAGAGAAAATCATCAACGGCCATATCGATCTGGCGATCGGCTATTTCTGGCACCGTCTGCCTAACATTGATTACTTTGCGTTATTCCAGGAAACCCAGATCGCCTACTGCGCCCCCACTCATCCGCTGTTCGAGCAAGTGGGCGAGCTGACCCGGGATGACGTCAGCGATTACGATTGGGTATGGCCCAGCCATCCTTTGCCGGAAATGCCGGCGCCCACCTCGATAGAACGCCTGACGGTGCTCACGGACAGCATGGACGGCGCCGCCCTGCTCATCCTGTCGGGCCAGCATTTGGGCTTTCTGCCGCAGCACTATGCGGCGAAGCATGAACAGCTGGGGCAGTTGCATCCGCTGAATCCTGAGCTGTTGCGCTATGAGGTCGGCTTTCATGCGGCGGTCAGGCATTCGGCGCGTCAGCGGGATTTGGTCAGTGCTTTTTTGACTGAGTTGATCGACATCTTCGGCACTTAAATGCGGATTTCGCTGGTCGGGATAACGTCGATCCGCGCCACGGGCCCCGTCAAGTGCGCCAGGTCTGCGTTGTGCTCGGTGATAATGTCTTCGGCGGCGAGGTTGCCGTTGTCGACGGTGGAATGCGCATCGGCGGCGAGCACGACGTCATAGCCCAGGTTCAGGGCCTGGCGGACAGTGGCGTTGACGCAATAGTCGGTTTGCAGCCCGCAGATGATCAGGCGGTCGATGCCCAAATCCTGTAATTGGGCTTGCAAGTGGGTCCGGTAGAACGAGTCTCTATTGGTTTTTCGCACGCGAAGGTCTTGCGGCGAAGTCTTCAGGCTTTCGGCCAGTTGCCAGCCTTCGGAACCGTGCTGCAGCAGGTCGCCCTTTTCTTCGTGCTGGATGAGGATGACCGGAATGCCTGCTTCGCGAGCCTTGGCACTGAGGCCGTTGATGTTCTCGATAACGCGCTTGATCTCAAAACAGGCGTACTCACCAGTGCACAGGGCGCGCTGGACGTCGATGATCAGCAGTGCGGTAGCCATGGTCCCTTCCTTGAAAAGTCAGTGGATCAGGGGACGAAAATAGATCCGTCCCCTTTCAAAAACAACCCTCAATAACCGAGCGACAACCCGGTATTACGACGTGGGTCATTCGCCCCATAGAAACGGTTCTTGCCGACCGGTTTGCCTTCCAGCGACGGTGCGCCGACCAGAATCGCCGCCACATGGTTGGCGTCCTGTGGCCCGGCAAACTTGTGCCCCCAACTTTCGAGCATCTTCACCGTATCAGGGCTGGTAGTGAAGGTCTCAAGGTTGGTCTCTTCCGGCAACCACTGCTGGTGGAAACGCGGTGCATCGACCGCTTCCTGGATGTTCATGCCGTAGTCGATCACGTTGAGCATGGTCAGCAAGGTTGCGGTGATGATGCGACTGCCACCGGGGGTGCCGACCACCATTACCACTTTGCCGTCCTTGGTGACGATGGTCGGGCTCATGGACGACAGCGGTGCCTTGCCGGGCGCGATGGCGTTGGCCTCCCCTTGCACCAGGCCGTACATGTTTGGCACGCCGATTTTCGAGGTGAAATCGTCCATTTCGTCGTTGAGGATGACCCCGGTTTTGCTGGCCATGACGCCGGCGCCGAACCAGTCGTTCAAGGTGTAGGTCACCGAAACCGCGTTGCCCCATTTATCGACGATGGAGTAATGGGTGGTGTTGCTGCCTTCATGGGGCGCTACGCCGGGTTTGAGCTCGCGGGACACACCGGCCTTTTGCGGATCGATGGCGGTGCGGACTTTGGTGGCGTAGTTTTTATCCAGCAGATGGGTGATCGGGTTTTTCACGAAATCCGGGTCGCCCAGGTAGCTGTTGCGGTCCACGTAGGCGTGACGCATCGCTTCAATCTGGTAGTGCATGCTCTGGGCCGAGTGATAGCCCAGGTCTTTCATCGGATAGCCTTCGAGAATGTTCATGATCTCGCAAATCACCACGCCACCAGAGCTTGGCGGCGGTGCCGAGACCACATGGTAGCCACGGTAATCGCATTCAATCGGGGCCAGTTCGCGGGTCTTGTATTTGTCGAGGTCGGCCTGGGTGATGATGCCTTTGTTGGCCTGGCTGGCGGTGACGATGGCATCGGCCACCCAGCCTTTATAGAAGCCATCGGCGCCCTTCTCGGAGATTTCCCGCAGGGTCTTGCCGAGGTCTTTTTGCACCAGTTTCTGACCGACTTGCATCGGCTCGCCGTTGCTCAGGAATATCGAGCCGGAATCCTTGATGTCCTTCTTGAATACGTCGGTGGCATATTCCAGCAACTCGACATCGCCTTGCTCCAGCACAAAACCGTCTTCGGCGAGCTTGATGGCCGGGGCGATCACCTCCTTGCGCGGTTTGGTGCCGTATTTCTTCAGCGCCAGCTCCATACCGGACACGGTGCCCGGCACGCCAACGGCCAAGTGACCACGGGTGCTCAGGTCAGGGACGACGTTGCCCTCCTTGTCGAGGTACATGTCGGCGGTGGCGGCCAGCGGTGCTTTTTCACGGAAGTCGAGGAAGGTCTTGCGCCCGTCCGCCAACTGAATGGTCATGAAACCGCCGCCGCCCAGGTTGCCCGCCGCGGGATAAACCACCGCCAGCGCGTAACCGACCGCTACTGCGGCATCGACGGCATTGCCGCCGTTCTTGAGTACATCGACGCCCACATGACTGGCCAGATGCTGCGCGGTGACGACCATGCCGTTTTCGGCCGCAACCGGCGCCACGGAGGCCGCGTAAGCACTGAGGCAGCTGAGCGCCAATGAGGTCGCAATCAGCGATTTGGCAAAAGGTTCGAACTTCATGAGTCGGTCTCTTTTTGTTTTTAGGCTCTGTAAAAAAACAGAGGGAAGGCTTCAAGAGCAGAGGCAAGTATGGCTGGGATTGCGTATTGCGCCTCCCCGTCGAGGCAGTATGCTTGGCCCCAGTTCAGCACTTTTACGGAGTCCACCGGCATGAGTTACACCTTCATCACCCTCGCCACGCCGGTGGGCGAGTTGAAGCTGGTCGCGAACGGCTCGCGACTGGCGGCCATCCTCTGGGAAAACGACAAACCCGGTCGGGTGCGGCTTGGGCCGATGCGCGAGGCGCCGGATAATCCAATCCTGATGCGCACCGCTCAGCAGCTACGGGAATACTTTGCGGGCACGCGCAATCGTTTCGACCTGGAACTGGATTTTGCCGGGACGGAATTTCAGAAGAAGGTCTGGGCGGCGTTGCTGACCATTCCGTTTGGCGAGACTCGCAGCTATAGCGAGATTGCCCGGCAGATCGGCAATCCCAGCGCAGTGAGGGCGGTGGGTGCGGCGAATGGCAAGAACCCGATTTCGATTGTTGCACCGTGTCATCGGGTGATTGGCGCTTCGGGGAAACTCACCGGGTTTGCCGGTGGACTTGAGGCGAAGGAACGGCTGTTGACGCTGGAAGGATGCGAATGGTCGGGCAACAGCAGAATGGATGATTTGTTTTCGACCTGACGGGATTGCAAGCCTCAACACGATCTGTAGCAGCTGGCGAAGCCTGCGTTCGGCTGCGCAGCAGTCGTGAAATCAGACGCCGCGGTCTTTCAGGAAAACCGCGTGCACAGGATTGACGACTGCTTCGCAGCCGAACGCAGGCTTCGCCAGCTGCTACATGTGTTAGCTTTTCTGATCTGAGAAGATGTTTTTCATCGCCGCAAACTGCAACAGCATGATGGTCTTCGCATCGCAGATCTCCCCGCGATAAAACGCCTCAAGCGCGTCATCGAACTTCCACTCCAGCACCTCCAGTTCCTCGGTCTCCTCCTCCAGCCCGCCGCCATCACTGACCTTGGAAGCAGCGTCGTACTCAGCGATGAAGAAGTGCAGTTTTTCAGTCACCGAGCCTGGGCTCATGTAAGCCTCAAACACCTTGTGCACGTGGTGCACGCGATAACCGGTTTCTTCCTCAGCCTCTTCGCGGATGCGCTCTTCAGGCGCCGCACCTTCTAGCAGCCCGGCCGCCACTTCGATCAGCAACCCATCGTGGCCGTTGACGAACACCGGCAACCGGAATTGCCGAGTCAACACCACGGTTTTCTTTTCGCGGTTGAACAGCAAAATCGCCGCGCCGTTGCCACGGTCATAGACCTCGCGGGTCTGGCGCTGCCATTCGCCGTTGTTGCGCAGGTAATCGAAGGTGATTTTCTTGAGCAGGTACCAGTCGTGGGACAACACCTGAGACTCGATGAGGTTGACCCGCTCGGCTGTGTTCGACATGACAACGCATCCCTTTTTTCGTCAGAAGGCGCACATCTTAGGCGAAAACGAAAGCCTGGCGCTAAGAAAGCTGAGCCTTGTATTCCCTCTCATACTGACCCGCCAGCGTCTCTTTCTGTTTGTCGTCGAGTAGCTTGCCGGCCATCTGGAAGAACTTCTGCTCTTCCTCTTCCAGGTGGTGATTGACCTTCTCGGCGAGCTTCTTCGCGACCGCCAGCCAGGCCGGGCTGGACATCTCGGTCTCGTCCAGTTCCTCCATCATTTCGTCCATCTCGTGATGTTCTGAAATGGCATGGCGGCTGAGGTCGACGCCGTTATCGAACTCCATCAGCGGGATGTAGAAATGCCGCTCTTCAGCGGTTTCGTGGGCCTGAAGTTCGGACTTGAGTTGCTTGTAAGCCTCGACCCGCTCGGGGGTGTCGCCGCTGGTCTGGATCAGCGCATCGGCGTAGGTGCGTTGGCGGTCGTGGCTTTCGCGCAAGGCTTCAAAAATATTCACGGAATTGTCCTCGTAGGCCGCGTTCTGGAATGACGCTGTTTAGGCTAGACATCTGCGCGCTGGCGACGGTTCCGCCCGAGGGGCTGGAACAACGACCGCTGGCCGCGATAGTCTTGAGGCTGTTGTTCACTCAAGCCATACGGAAATAGCTGATGACCCTGCGGATCGAACTATCGCAAAACCCCACGGATGCCGAGGAACATGCAATCGTGCTGCCGTTGCGTGCCTATAACGCCTCAAAGGCCGGCTTCACGGTACCGGAGCCAATTGCCTTGCTGATCCGCGACGACAACAACGAGATCCTCGGCGGCCTCTATGGTCGGATGTTTTACCAGTGGTTATACATCGAATTGCTGTCGGTACCGGAACAGGCCCGGGGCCAGGGGATGGGGTCGAAGCTGATGCAGATGGCTGAAGACCTGGCGCGGGAGAAGGGATGCATCGGGGTCTGGCTCGACACCTTCGACTTCCAGGCGCCAGAGTTCTACAAGAAACTGGGCTACAGCGAGTTCGGGCAGATCGCTGACTACCCGCCGGGCCACAAGCGCTTCTTTTTCCAGAAGCGCCTGACTTACTGATCACACAAAACCCTGTGGGAGCGGGCTTGCTCGCGAAATCGGTTTTTCATTCAACATTGATGTTGACTGACCCGCCGCCTTCGCGAGCAAGCCCGCTCCCACATTGGGTACTGCGTCGGCCTCAGAGGCAGGTCGCCAACGCCGCCAGTCGGCGCTTGGCCACAAAGTCGTCATGCTGCGCGTAATAATTCAGCACGGTGGCGGAAGCGTCAGTCTTCACGTCCACAAAGGACTCTGCCGAGCGCGTGTAAACGGTGGTGCCGCCCTTCTCGCCAGGCTGCAAATACGCGCCCGCATCGACACCGAACACCGCCTCGTCCTGCCAGGAAAACTGCACACACTGGGCGACGACTTTTTCCGGTTTGTCCGACGTCAGGGTTTTGTAAGGGGTTCCAGTGCGGGCGTCGTTCATCGCCGAGCCCGCGCATCCCGCCAGCAACGTTACGGCCAGCGCCACCATCAGAATTCGCATTGCGTTCGCTCATCAAGAAAAAGCGGACTGTATCACCGCGGCACGGCGTATCGTTCTGCTTTACTTCATTTATACCGCGACACCGAGTGACGATTCGCGCACCCTGTCGCGCCATTAACACCGCATCGCCCGTTTTCCGGGCTTATTTTCTGGAAAGGTCATGACACCCAACGCCGAATATTACAAACCGACCGCTGAATATGCCGACAAGCTGATCAGCCAGATCGGTCAGACGCCGTCCTGGATTGCCAAGCGAATTGGCGTCACCGACAAGCGGATTCGTTACATCCTCGACGGCGAAAGAACCGTCAAAGGTGAAACCACGCCGATTCAAATGACGTATCCCGAGCAGTTTGCCCTCGAATGCCTGGCAGCAGCGGCCAAGGCCAGCAAGAAGCAGTCTTCGTAATCCAGCCTCAAGGAGCGACCATGGCGGCAACCGAACAGCAACACGAGCAAGCGCTGAAGAAGTTTCTCGATGAGCGCCCTGAACTGCGCGTCGAACTCGACAACCTCAACCCGTTGTTGGCTCAGGCCAAGGGCGAGACCGCGGCGCAGTACCGCGACGAGCGCTTGCATGAAGCCTTCGAAGCCGAGGCCGAGCGCCTGGGATTGTTTGCCTGGGAGCTGACGCTGCAACTGACTGCCGCGACGGCTGAGGACTATCAGGCACAGCGCCTGGAAGTGCACAAGGAAGTGGCCGAGATGGCCGGCATGGACTGGGTGGAGTATTGCGAGTTATATGGATTGAGTAAGTGACCATTTCGGTCGCTGCCTGAGGACGACCTTCGCTGATGTTGCCATCCCTCTCCACTGACCGCGCCAGCCCAGGCCATCTGCATACCCGCAAATGGCGCGGACGCATCGGCATGTCGCTGGTGGCCAGCCTCTCGGTGCTCGCGGGCATGACCGACGCCATCGGCTTCATGGCCAGCGGCGATTTCGTCTCGTTCATGAGCGGCAACACCACCCGCCTCGCCGTCGCCATCAGCGACGGCGACCTGGGCCTGACCTTGCGCCTGGTGATCCTCGTCGGCACCTTCATCGTCGGCAACGCCTTGGGAATTGTCGTCAGCCGCCTCGGCGGTCGCCGCGCGCTACCCTTGCTGCTGTGCATCGCCATGCTGCTCTGCGGCGCCGCCGCCTGGCCCTACGACGACCAATTGCCAGCACTGCTGGCGGCGATCATCGCCATGGGCATGCTCAATGCCGCCGTGGAAGAAGTGAACGGCCTGCCGGTCGGCCTGACCTACGTCACCGGCGCCCTGTCGCGCTTCGGCCGTGGGCTGGGGCGCTGGATGCTCGGCGAACGGCGCAACGGTTGGCGCGTGCAACTGATCCCCTGGACCGGAATGTTTGCCGGCGCGGTACTCGGCGCCGTACTGGAACATCACCTGGGGCTCAAGGCGTTGTTTGTCAGCGGCCTGCTGGCCGGCGCGGTCGGGCTGCTGTCGCTGAAAATCCCGCGGCGCTGGCAGTTGGGTTACATGCCGCGCTGATCTCGACTGATCGTTCCCACGCGGGAGCGTGGGAACGATCGAATTGGGAGTACCTGACACACCACATCGCGGCAAAGCCCTTCGCCGCCCCGGCCATAAAGCTTTATCATGGCCGCAGTTTTACTGATCGAGTCCGTCATGAAGTTTGCCATCGCGCTATTTTCCGCTGCCCATGCGCCCTCCTCGCGCCGCGCCTTATTGTTTGCTCAGGCTGCGCTGGCCGGTGGGCATGAAATTGTCCGGCTGTTTTTCTATCAGGACGGCGTCTACAACGCCTCCGGCAGCGTGGTCACGCCGCAAGATGAGCAGGACTTGCCCAAGCAATGGCGCAATTTCGTCACCGAGCATCAACTGGACGGTGTCGTGTGTATCGCGGCCGCCCTGCGTCGTGGCGTGTTGAACGAAGAAGAAGCCGGGCGTTATCAACGTGAAGCCGTTGCGGTGGGCGCGCCGTGGGAGTTGTCTGGTCTCGGCCAGTTGCATGACGCGGTGCAGGACGCTGACCGCCTGATCTGTTTCGGAGGCGCGTGAGATGGCTAAATCCTTGCTGATTATCAGCCGTCAGGCGCCCTGGTCCGGGCCGAGCGCGCGGGAAGCACTGGACATCGTGCTCGCCGGCGGTGCCTTTGACCTGCCGATCGGCCTGTTGTTTCTCGATGACGGGGTGTTCCAGCTCGCCGCGAAACAGGATGCCAAGGCCCTCCAGCAGAAGGACCTGAGCGCCAACCTGCAAGCCTTGCCGATGTTCGGTGTCGACGAGCTGTTTGTCTGTGGTGACAGCGTTTCGGAACGGGGCCTGAACCCGGCCGGCTTGTCGCTGGAAGAAGCTCAAGTGCTGGCCGCCCACGAAATCACCGCACTTATTGACCGTTACGATCAGGTGATCACCCTCTGATGTCGACTTTGCATGTGTTGTCTCATTCCCCGTTCGGCGACGATCGCCTGACCAGTTGCCTGCGCTTGATGGGCACTGACGATGCGCTGCTGCTGACTGGCGACGCGGTCTATGCCTTGCAACCGGGCACTGCGCCTTTCAATGCGCTGAACGCCCGCAATCTGAAACTGTTCGTGCTGGCCGAAGACGCCCAGGCTCGCGCGCTGGAGATTCCTGACACGGCCAAGGCCATCGATTACCCGGCCTTCGTCGAGCTGTCGATTCACTACGACAAGGTCAACAGTTGGCTATGAACTCCCTGACGGTCGGCGCCCGCGCCATCGAGCTGGACAAGGACGGTTTCCTGGTAGAACTGAGCGACTGGTCCTCCGACGTGGCCAGCGCCCTGGCCGCCGCCGAAGACATCGAGTTGAGCCCCGAACACTGGGAAATCCTCGAACTGCTGCGCAGTTTCTATGCCGAATTCCAGTTGTCGCCGGCCACTCGTCCGCTGATCAAGTACACCGCGCTGAAGCTGGGCCCGGACAAGGGCAACAGCCTGCACCTGAACCGACTGTTCAAAGGCACCCCTGCCAAACTCGCCGCGAAACTGGCGGGCCTGCCCAAACCGACGAATTGCTTATGACCGATTACCCAGCGCTGACCCTCGAAACACCCGCCGAACACCCGTTCGCCCAGTTCGTGCGCATCCTCGGCAAAGGCAAACGCGGCGCCCGCGACCTGACCCGCGAAGAAGCCCGAGAAGCCATGGGCATGGTGCTCGACCACAAGGTCGAAGACACCCAGCTCGGCGCATTCCTGATGCTGCTGCGGCACAAGGAAGAAAGCGCTGAGGAGATGGCGGGTTTTACCGAAGCGTTGCGTGAACGTTTGCAGGCACCGACGTTGAATGTGGATCTGGACTGGCCAACCTATGCCGGCAAGAAGCGTCACCTACCGTGGTATCTGCTGGCGGCCAAGTGCCTGGCGCAGAACGGCGTGCGGATCTTCATGCACGGCGGCGGCGCGCACACGGCGGGTCGGCTCTATAGCGAACAATTGCTGGAGGAGTTGAAGATTCCGTTGTGCCGCAACTGGCAGCAAGTGCGTGTAGCGCTCGATAACGGCGGTCTGGCCTTCATGCCGCTGGTGGATTGGGCGCCCCAGCTTCAGCGCATGATCGACCTGCGCAATACATTGGGCCTGCGTTCGCCAATCCATTCCCTGACGCGGATTCTCAACCCGTTGAGTGCTCGCTGTGGCCTGCAAAGCATTTTCCATCCCGGTTACCAGGCGGTGCATCGCGATGCCAGCGGTTTGCTCGGCGATACCGCGATCGTGGTGAAAGGCGACGGCGGCGAAATCGAGATCAACCCGGACGCCGACAGTCACCTATACGGCACCACTGGCGGCGAAAGCTGGGACGAGGAATGGCCGCAGCTGTCGGCACAACGCCACGTCAAACCGGCCACCCTCGATCCCGAGCATTTGAAAGCCGTGTGGCGTGGCGACGTAGTCGACAGCTACCCGCAAATGGCGCTGATTTCGACCATGGCCCTGGCCTTGCGCGGCCTCGGCCAAACCCGCGAACAGGCCTTCGAAACCGCCCAGCAGTACTGGGATGCCCGGGACAAATCGATTTAACCGATCATAAGCGCCCAACCTTTGCGCTTTTTTATCGAACCTATGCGAATAGACTCCTCTCCAACGCTTATTGGTTGAGGAGTCTTGAACATGGGTTTGTTAGTTGAAGGTCGCTGGCATGACCAGTGGTACGAAAGCGGCAAGGACGGCACGTTCCAGCGTGAACAAGCGCAGCGTCGTAACTGGCTGACCGCCGACGGCAAACCTGGCCCGACAGGTGTCGGTGGCTTCGCGGCCGAGGCCGGTCGTTATCACCTCTACGTGTCCCTCGCCTGTCCATGGGCTCACCGCACACTGATCCTGCGCAAACTCAAAGGCCTTGAAAGCCGCATCGACGTCTCGGTGGTCAGTTGGTTGATGTTGGAAAACGGCTGGACCTTCGATCAGAACCTTGGGTCGACCGGGGACAAGCTCGATCATTTCAAGTTCATGCACCAGCGCTACACCGCCGATACCGCCGACTACACCGGCCGCGTCACGGTGCCGGTGCTTTGGGACAAACAGCAAAATCGCATCGTCAACAATGAATCAGCGGAGATCATCCGCATGTTCAATGGCGCCTTTGATGATTTGACCGGCAATGACCTGGATTTTTACCCGGCGCCGCTGCGGGGCGAGATCGACGCGCTGAACGAACGGATTTATCCGGCGGTGAACAATGGCGTGTATCGCGCAGGGTTTGCCACGGCGCAGAAGGCTTATGAAGAGGCGTTCGATGGGTTGTTCGAGGAGCTTGATCAGCTGGAACAGCTGTTGGGTGCCAATCGCTACCTGACGGGGGAGTACCTGACTGAAGCAGATATTCGGCTGTTCACCACGTTGATTCGCTTTGATGCGGTGTATTACGGGCACTTCAAGTGCAACCTGCGGCGGATCGCCGATTACCCAAATCTGTCGAACTGGCTGCGGGAGATTTATCAGTGGCCGGGGATTGCCGAGACGGTGGATTTTGAGCACATCAAGAATCACTACTACGGCAGCCACAAGACCATTAATCCGACCGGGATCGTGCCTAAAGGGCCGGAGCAGGACTTCACAGCGCCGCATGATCGGGAACGGTTGAGCGGGAAAGGGGTTTGGCGCAAGGCCTGACAGACGATCGTTCCCACGCTCTGCGTGGGAACGATCAGTTACCAGGTATTCAGACTTGCGCCTGAGCACCTTCAAACCACGCCAGTTTCTCGCGCAATTGCACCACTTCCCCAACGATCACCAGCGTCGGCGCATGCACTTCATGTTCCGCCACCAGACTTGGCAAATCCGCCAACGTGCCGGTAAACACCCGCTGATTGACCGTGGTGCCCTGCTGGATCAACGCCGCCGGCGTATCCGCCGCGCGACCATGCTTGATCAACTGTTCACAGATGATCGGCAAGCCCACCAGCCCCATGTAAAACACCAGGGTTTGCGCCGGCGCGACCAGGTCGGCCCACGGCAAATCGGTGGAACCGTCCTTCAAGTGCCCGGTGACAAAACGCACAGACTGCGCGTAATCACGGTGAGTCAGCGGAATCCCGGCATACGCCGCGCAACCGCTGGCCGCGGTGATACCCGGCACCACCTGGAACGGGATGCCATGGGCCGCCAGTTCTTCGATCTCTTCACCGCCGCGACCGAAGATGAACGGATCACCGCCCTTCAACCGCACGACCCGCTTGCCTTGCTTGGCCAAATCCACCAATTGCTGGTTGATCTGATCCTGAGGCACGGCGTGATCGGCGCGACGCTTGCCGACGTAAATCCGCTCGGCATCGCGACGGCACAAATCCAGAATCGCCGGCGCCACCAAGCGGTCATACAGCACCACATCGGCTTGCTGCATCAGACGCAAGGCACGGAAGGTCAGCAGGTCGGGATCACCCGGGCCGGCGCCCACCAAATAGACTTCGCCCGTTGCAGTCGGTGCTTCACCGGCAATTTTCGCCAGCATCAAGCGCTCGGCTTCGGCGCCCTGCCCGGCCAGTTGCCGGTCGGCAATCGGGCCCTGGAACACATCTTCCCAGAACGCCCGACGCTGCTGCACATCCGGAAACAGGCGTTTGACCTGACTGCGGAACCGCGCTGCCAGGCCGGCCAGTTGACCGTAGGTGGAAGGAATCCAGGTTTCCAGTTTGGCGCGGATCAACCGTGCCAGCACCGGCGCATCGCCGCCGCTGGAGACCGCAATGATCAAAGGAGAACGGTCGACGATTGCCGGGAAGATCACGCTGCACAAGGCCGGCGCGTCCACCACATTGACCGGCACGCAACGCCGATGGGCATCGGCGGAGACTTGCGCGTTCAGCGGTTCGTCGTCGGTGGCGGCAATGATCAGCCCGCAACCGTCCAGGTCCGACTCAACGTAGCCTCGGACCAAACACTCGCCACCGCTGCCGGCAACCAGTTCGCGCAGTTGCGGTTCGATTTCAGGTGCGACCACCCGCAGCAGCGCACCGGCTTCGGCCAGCAGGCGGGATTTACGCAAGGCAATCTCCCCCCCGCCGACGACCAAGACACGACTGCCGCGAAGGTTATGGAACAGCGGCAGATAGTCCATTTAGCCGATGACCTCAAGGCCACCCATGTACGGTTTCAGCACGTCTGGCACACGGATCGAACCGTCGGCTTGCTGGTAGTTTTCCAACACCGCCACCAGGGTACGACCGACCGCCAGGCCAGAACCGTTCAAGGTGTGAACCAGTTCAGGCTTGCCGGTTTCCGGGTTACGGAAACGCGCTTGCATGCGGCGGGCCTGGAAATCACCGCAGTTGGAGCACGACGAAATCTCGCGGTATTTGTCCTGGCTCGGGATCCACACTTCCAGGTCGTAGGTCTTGACCGCGCTGAAGCCCATGTCGCCAGTGCACAGCGCAATGGTGCGATATGGCAGCTCGAGCAATTGCAGGACTTTTTCAGCGTTGGCAGTCAGGCCTTCCAGCGCTTCCATCGAGGTCGACGGCTCAACGATCTGGACCATTTCAACCTTGTCGAACTGGTGCTGACGGATCATGCCGCGCGTATCGCGACCCGAGGCACCAGCCTCACTGCGGAAGCATGGGGTGTGGGCGACGAACTTGATCGGCAGCAGTTTCGAATCGACGATTTCGCCAGCGACGATGTTGGTCAGCGACACTTCGGCGGTGGGAATCAGATACAGATCGGCTTCGCCTTCGCGAGTGATCTTGAACAGGTCTTCTTCGAACTTCGGCAGCTGACCCGTGCCTTGCAGCGCCGGCGCTTGAACCAGATAAGGCGTGTAGGCCTCTTCGTAACCGTGTTCGCTGGTGTGCAGGTTGATCATGAACTGCGCCAGGGCACGGTGCATACGAGCGATCGGGCCGCGCAACAGGGCGAAACGGGCGCCGGACAGCTTGGCGGCGGTTTCGAAGTCCAGCCAGCCGAACTTCTCACCCAGGGCGACGTGGTCCTGGATCGGGAAATCGAAAGCCGTCGGGGTGCCCCAGCGGCGCACTTCAACGTTGCCGTCTTCGTCATCACCGATCGGCACGGACTCGTGCGGCAGGTTCGGGATACCGAGCAGAATCGAATCCAGATCGGTCTGAATCCCGTCCAGCTCGACTTTACCGTCACTCAACTCGCTCGCCATGCGCTCGACGTCGGCCATCAGCGGTGCGATGTCTTCGCCGCGCTGCTTGGCCTGGCCGATGGATTTGGAGCGCGCATTACGGTCTGCCTGCAGTGCTTCGGTGCGGGTCTGGACGGTCTTGCGCTGTTCTTCCAGCGCTTCGATGCGCGCAACATCCAGCGTGTAGCCACGGGATGCCAGGCGGTCCGCTACGTCCTGAAGGTTACTACGTAACAGTTTGGAATCGAGCATGTCGGTCTCTCGTTATCAAAGTTTGGTCAAGGACAGGCCAGCCCAGGTAGCGAGCAGCCCGCCGAATACGCTGATGGCAGCATAGACAATAGCCAGCGGCATTTGCCCGGTTTCCAGCAGACGCACCGTATCCAGTGAAAAAGATGAAAAAGTCGTCAGCCCCCCGAGGAAGCCGACCATCAACCCGGCGCGCACCTCAATCGGCACCTCCGGGCGTACTAAAAACAGACCGTATAGAACGCCGATCAGCAAACAGCCGACGATATTAACGGCCAGCGTCGCGGTATAGAAGTGCCGCGGCCAATTAGCGTTGATCCAGTTCCCCGTGGCAAAGCGTAAAAGCGTTCCGGCGATACCACCCACAGAAACGGCAACAATCAAAGGGATCACTATTTTCTCCGCTGCCGGGGGCTGAGGCGATCAAGTTGCGCGAGGTGATTGAGCTTCTCGCCGATCTTCAGCTCCAGGCCACGCGGCACCGGCTGATAGAACGGTTGTGGCTCGAGTTCCTCCGGGAAATAGTCTTCGCCAGCGGCGTAAGCGTCCGGCTCATCGTGGGCGTAACGGTATTCGTCGCCATAACCCAGTTGCTTCATCAATTTGGTCGGCGCGTTGCGCAGGTGCAGCGGCACTTCCAGCGAACCGTGTTCGGTGGCGCTGCGCATGGCGGCTTTGAAACCCATGTACACCGCGTTGCTTTTCGGCGCGCAGGCCAGATAGGTGATGGCCTGGGCCACCGCTAATTCGCCTTCGGGGCTGCCGAGGCGCTCCTGCACTTCCCACGCGGCCAGGCACAGGCTCAGAGCGCGGGGGTCGGCGTTGCCGATGTCTTCGCTGGCCATGCGCACCACGCGCCGGGCCAGGTACAGCGGATCGCAACCGCCGTCGATCATTCGGGCGAACCAGTACAACGCGCCATCAGGGTTGGAACCACGCACCGATTTATGCAGCGCGGAAATCTGGTCGTAAAACGCTTCGCCGCCCTTGTCGAAACGTCGGCGGGTATCACCGAGCAGGCTTTGCAGCAGATCGACGCCGATCTCGCTGTTGTCTTCGGCGAGGTCCGAGGCGTTTTCCAGCAGGTTGAGCAGACGCCGGCCATCGCCATCGGCGGCCGACAGCAGCATCTGGAAACCTTCATCGCTAAGGGTCAGTTGCCGCTTGCCCAAGCCACGCTCTTCAGTCAGCGCGCGATGCACCAGTTTGCGCAGGGCCGCTTCATCGAGGCTTTTGAGCACGTAGACGCGGGCTCGGGAGAGCAACGCGTTGTTGAGTTCAAACGAGGGATTTTCAGTGGTTGCGCCGATGAAAATCAGCGTGCCATCTTCGACGTATGGCAGGAACGCATCCTGCTGGGACTTGTTGAAGCGATGCACTTCATCAACGAACAGGATGGTCCGCTTGCCGTACTGCCCGGCCTGCTGCTTGGCGATTTCCACCGCCTGACGGATTTCCTTCACCCCGGCCAGCACCGCCGAAACCGTTTCGAAGTGCGCATCCGAGACTTCCGCCAGCAGCCGCGCCAGTGTGGTCTTGCCCACACCCGGCGGGCCCCAGAAAATCATCGAGTGCAGGGCACCCTGCTCCAGGGCTTCGCGCAAAGGCTTGCCGCGAGCGAGCACGTGTTCCTGACCGACGTACTCGTCCAGATTGGCCGCACGCAAACGGGCGGCCAAGGGCTGAGCAATCGGGGCACTGCGAAACAGGTCCATCACGTGCGTTTGAAACCTCTGATTTATTCCTGGATCACATCGGCACCCTTGGGGATGTCGAACTTGAACTTGGACGCCGGGATCGGCTCGTTGGCTTTCACGCCGGTGAACAGGATGTTGGTGCGCTGGCCGACGCTGTCGATCATCTGCATGTCATTGACCAAACCGTTACGGAACGACAGGCGCAGGCTGTCGAACAGGGTGTCCTTGGTTTTCGGCTTCAAGGTGAAGTCGATCACGCCACCGGCTTCCTTGGCGCTGATGTCGAAGCTCTGGCTGATCTTGGACACGTCACCGGACAGCAGCAACGCCGGAGTCTGAGTCAGACGCTGATCGAGGTTCTTGATGGTGGCCTGCTCCAGGTCCGGATCCCACAACGTCACCTTCTTGCCGTCAGAGACCATGGTTTGTTCGGCCGGCGCATTGGTGTGCCAGTAAAACAAGCCAGGACGCTGCAAGGACATTTCACCCGCGGTTTCCTGCAACTGGGTGCCGCTGCCATCGAGGGTCAGCTGGGAGAAACGTGCGGTCAGGGTCTGGGATTTTTCCAGCAGTTGGGTCAGACGCGCCACGTCCTTGTCATCGGCGTGGGCCGAGAGCGTGGTCAAAGCCAAAACCGGCAGCAACAGCATGCGGATAAGACGCATGGGAGTCCTCATAACATTCGTGGGGGTGCGATGGCGCGTCATTACGCCACCGCGTTTCAATCAATTCAGTCGCGTACCGGGCCCGGAGCCAGGACTTCACGCGAACCGTTGGTGTTCATGGACGTCACGACCCCGGCCATTTCCATGGCTTCGATCATGCGCGCGGCGCGGTTGTAGCCGATTTTCAGCTTGCGCTGAACCGCTGAGATGGACGCTCGACGGCTTTCCAGTACGAACTGCACCGCTTCGTCGTAGAGCGCGTCGGATTCACTGTCTTCGTCGCCACCGCTGCCGCCGTCAAAGCCACTACCCGGCTCTTCGACACCGGCGAGAATCTCGTCGTTGTACTCCGGCGCGCCGCGCAGTTTCCAGGCTTCAACCACCCGGTGAACCTCGTCATCGGACACGAAGGCACCGTGGACACGAATCGGCAGACTGGTGCCCGGCGGCATGTAGAGCATGTCACCGTGGCCCAGCAGTTGTTCGGCGCCGCCCTGGTCGATGATGGTCCGGGAGTCGATCTTGCTCGACACCTGGAACGCCATTCGCGTCGGAATGTTGGCCTTGATCAGACCGGTGATCACGTCAACCGACGGACGCTGGGTCGCAAGGATCAAGTGGATACCGGCAGCACGCGCCTTCTGGGCGATACGGGCGATCAGTTCTTCAACCTTCTTGCCGACGATCATCATCATGTCGGCGAATTCGTCCACCACCACGACGATGGTCGGCAGCTTGGTCAGCAGCGGCGCTTCGTCGTGAATGCTTTCGCGCTTGTACAGAGGGTCGGCCAACGGTGTACCGGCGTCCTGGGCTTCCTTGACCTTGGCATTGAAGCCGGAAAGGTTTCGCACGCCCATTTTCGCCATCAGTTTGTAGCGACGCTCCATCTCCGCCACGCTCCAGCGCAGGGCGTTGGCGGCGTCCTTCATGTCGGTCACGACCGGGCACAACAGGTGCGGAATGCCTTCGTAGATCGAAAGCTCAAGCATTTTCGGGTCGATCATGATCAGCTTGGCGTCTTCCGGGCCGGACTTGAACAGGATCGACAGGATCATCGCGTTCACACCCACCGACTTACCGGAACCGGTCGTACCGGCTACCAGCAAGTGAGGCATTTTCGCCAGGTCGGTGATGACCGGCTTGCCACCAATGTCGTGACCCAGGGCCAAAGTGACCGGCGACTTGAAGTTATCGTACTCAGGGGTCGACAGCACTTCGGAGAAGCGCACGATCTGGCGATCTTCGTTAGGAATCTCGATACCGACGGTGGTCTTGCCCGGAATCACTTCCACCACACGCACGCTGGTCACGGCCAGGGAACGTGCCAGGTCTTTCGCCAGATTGGAGATTCTGCTGACCTTGACGCCGGCCGCTGGCTGGATTTCGTAACGGGTAATCACCGGGCCCGGGTGAATCGAATCCACCGAGACTTCGACGCCGAATTCCTTGAGCTTGATTTCCAGCAAGTGGCCGACCGCAGCCAGGGATTCAGGCGAGTAATTGAGTTGTTTCTTTTCTGCCGGGTCGAGAATCGAAATCGGCGGCAAGGTGCCTTCGACGGCGCTGTCGACGAACAACGGCGCCTGTTTCTCTTTTTCAACGCGCTTGCTGGGCGCCGATGGCTTGGGCGGCGCTGGGGCAATCACCGGCGGCACCTGCTTCTCGCGGTCGGACATGTGCTTGCTCAGGGCTTGTTCACGCTCGATCAAGCGTTCCTTGACCTTGGCCTGCTCGCGTTTGTCGGTGACGGTCGGCGCCACCACGTCATGGACGCGATCATCGACTTCACGCAACTGCGCAACCAATTGTTTGCGCTCGACACGGGCGGCCCACCAGCGATTGGCTGCGCCCTGGAACAATTCGAACAGGTCGAGGGTGATCTTGCCGGTGAGGTCCATCACCCTGAACCACGACAGGTCGGTGAACACCGTCAGGCCGAACAGGAACAGCGCGATGAACAACAGCGTACTGCCCTGAATATTCAGGGCGTTCCGGGCCAGATCACCGAGGCTTTCGCCCAAAGCGCCGCCAGCGCCGGCCGGCAGACCAGTCGCGGCGTGGAAATGGATATGGGCCAGGGCCGCGCCCGAGAGCACCAGAAACACCAGGCCAATCAGTCGCCAGGAGAACAGCCAGCCGCTCCACTCCCACTGCTCGTGGCGTTGGCGGAAGATTTGATAAGCCTTGATCGCCAGCAACAGCGGGAAGATGTAGGCGAAGTAACCCAACACCATGAACAGGATATCGGCGCTGTAGGAGCCGACCGGTCCGCCGAAGTTCTGCACATCGTCGATCTTGCTGTTATGGCTCCAGCCCGGATCGTCCTTGCCATAGGTCAACAAGGCCATCATCAGGAACAGGCACAAGCCGCCGATGGCGATCAATGCACCTTCCTTGAGCCGGTAGTGCAATTGCTGGCGCCAGAGCGGAACGACTGTTTTTGGTGCTGCGGTGGATTTCTTCAAAACGCTTCTTTTCCTGCGCCCATGGCGCGTCCATCTGTTGAATGACTATAAAAAACTGCCCAATCCAGGCAGGTAAAAAAGTGAACAGGCGTAACTGGGACTACTTTTAACACTACGCTCCGGTTTTTATAAACACGGCGCGTACCGCTTATTTTATTACAAGCACTGTAACAGGCAGGCATTGTACGGGTTTGTTCGTCCGATGCCATGCTTGAAACCCAAGGTGTAGCATAGCCAACAGCACATTACTCGCGGTTCAATTTGAGCATGCATTCTCTTTTGTGACAAAGGCTTATGAGGTGTTTTTATGAGCGAAGCGAAGCATTCCCGCCTGATCATTCTGGGTTCCGGCCCTGCCGGTTACAGCGCAGCCGTTTATGCCGCCCGCGCCAACCTCAATCCCGTTGTCATTACCGGTATACAGGCAGGTGGCCAGCTCACCACCACCGTCGAAGTCGACAACTGGCCCGGTGATGTCGAAGGCCTCACCGGCCCGGTGCTGATGGAACGCATGCAAAAACACGCCGAGCGCTTTCATACAGAGATCGTTTACGACCACATCCACACTTCCAAGTTGCAGCAGCGCCCGTTCGAACTTATCGGAGACGGCGGCACTTACACCTGTGACGCGCTGATTATCGCCACCGGCGCCTCGGCGCAATACCTGGGACTGCCATCGGAAGAGACGTTCGCTGGCAGAGGGGTTTCGGCTTGCGCGACGTGCGACGGTTTCTTCTACCGCAATCAGGTGGTCGCGGTCGTGGGCGGCGGCAACACGGCAGTTGAAGAGGCGCTGTACCTGTCGAACATCGCCAAGGAAGTTCACCTGATTCACCGGCGCGAAAAGTTGCGCTCGGAGAAGATTCTTCAGGACAAGCTCTTCGAAAAAGCCGCCAAAGGCAATATCCGCCTGCACTGGAACCAGAACCTCGACGAAGTGCTGGGCGATGCCAGCGGCGTGACCGGTGCCCGCCTGCGGGACAGCCACACGGGCGAAACCCGTGAATTGGCGCTGGCTGGCGTGTTCATCGCCATCGGCCACAAGCCCAATACCGACCTGTTCGAGGGCCAGCTGAAAATGCGTGACGGCTACCTGCTGGTCAAGGGCGGCAGCGAAGGCGACGCTACCAGCACCGAAATCCCCGGTGTGTTTGCCGCCGGTGACGTGGCCGATCACGTTTACCGCCAGGCCGTCACGTCTGCCGGGGCCGGTTGCATGGCCGCGCTGGACGCCGAGAAGTATCTCGACGACATTCCAGTCGTTTGACGGCACACTTCACGGTGGGCCTACCCGCCCACCACTGCCCTCCCCTTCTGCAAGCCCGGATGCCATGCTGACTTGGTTACAACGCAATACCCTGACCTTCCCGCCCCTGGAAAAAGCCATGCGCGATCCCAACGGGCTGTTGGCCGCGGGCGGGGATCTGTCCGCCGATCGTCTGATTCAGGCCTATCGCCACGGCTGTTTTCCGTGGTTCTCGGAAGGCCAGCCGATTCTCTGGTGGTCGCCGGATCCGCGCACCGTACTGTTTCCCGACGAACTGCATGTCTCGCGCAGCCTGAACAAACTGCTGCGCCAGCAACGCTATCAAGTGACCTTTGATCAGGATTTTGCCGCGGTCATCCGCGCTTGCGCCGCGCCTCGGGATTACGCCGACGGCACCTGGATCACCGAAGCCATGCAGAACGCCTACCTCGAGCTGCACAGGCGTGGCTACGCCCATTCGGTGGAAGTCTGGGACCAGGGCGAACTGGTCGGTGGCCTCTATGGCCTGGCGATGGGTCAGCTGTTTTTCGGCGAATCCATGTTCAGCCGCGCCGACAACGCCTCGAAATATGGCTTTGCCACACTCGTCCGACATCTGAAAGACTCAGGCTTTGTGCTGATCGACTGCCAGATGCCTACCGATCATCTGCACAGCCTCGGCGCCCGAGCGATTCCTCGCAGCGAGTTTGCCGACTACCTTGCGCAGCATCTGGACCAACCCAGCCGCGCAACCTGGGTTTGCTGAGCGACTTTTGCGCGCGTGGCTTACACTTAATTCAAAGCTTATCCCGAGGGTTGATCATGACCGAGTTGGCGCGTTTGAAGTTCTATGCCACTCAGCCCCACTCTTGCAGTTATCTGCCCGAGGAGCAGGCCACGACCTTGTTCCTCGACCCTAGTCAGCCCATGGATGTGCATGTCTATGCAGACCTGTCTGAAATGGGTTTCCGTCGTAGCGGCGATCATCTTTACCGGCCTCATTGCCAGAATTGCAATGCATGCGTACCGGCGCGCATCCCTGTGGCGCAATTTTCGCCCAACCGCCAGCAGAAACGCATCTTCAAACGCAACGTCGACCTGCAAGTGCGCCCTGCCAGGCCGCAATTCAGCGAAGAGTATTTCGACCTTTATCAGCGCTATATCGAACAGCGTCACGCCGATGGCGATATGTACCCGCCGAGTCGCGATCAGTTTGCGACGTTCCTGGTACGTGACCTGCCGTTTTCCCGGTTCTACGAATTCCGCCTCGAAGGACGACTGGTGGCGGTGGCCGTCACCGACTTGCTGCCGAACGGTCTGTCGGCGGTCTACACCTTCTACGAGCCCGCTGAAGAACGCCGCAGCCTGGGGCGTTACGCGATTCTCTGGCAAATTGCCGAGGCTCAGCGTCTGGGGCTGGAAGCCGTCTATCTGGGCTATTGGATCAAAAACTGCAAAAAGATGAGTTACAAGACTCAATATCGCCCTATCGAACTGCTGATTAATCAGCGCTGGGTCATCCTGAACTAGAGCAAGCCGTAAACCCCTTGGCTTAAACCCCATTTTTCGGGCACAATGCACGCCGCTTTTGCCTGGCGCAGTTGCACCGGGCCATTCATTGGACACCGAGGGCTTTACTGCATGTCGAAAGAAGACAGCTTCGAAATGGAAGGCACTGTCGTCGACACCCTGCCCAACACCATGTTTCGTGTGGAGTTGGAAAATGGGCACGTCGTAACCGCGCATATTTCCGGCAAGATGCGCAAGAATTACATTCGTATTCTTACCGGCGACAAAGTGCGCGTCGAGCTGACGCCCTATGACTTGAGCAAAGGGCGCATCACTTACCGCGCTCGCTAATCAAGTCAATACAAAACGCCCGGTTTATGCCGGGCGTTTTTGTGTGTGCGTTTTTTTGGGGTTCGAGTGTATATCCATTGCTGCGGCTAGGGCTTCTGGCGGTTTCGCTCTTACAGCCATCCCTTTCAAGGTCTTCGTTTAGAATCCACTAAAAATCCGGTCAGGACGACGAGACGATGTGGGCAGAGGTTTTAGCGCGGTTCGAGAAAAAGGCACCGGCCAGTGTCATGGCCAAATTGGTGTTGGAACAGGCTGTTGCAGCCGAGTGGGTCGATCAGGTGTTCGAAGAACATCGTCAACGACAGTACCCGCGTGAGCTTTTATTCTCGACCATCGTTGAGCTGATGTCCCTTGTTTCATTGGGCTTGCGACCTTCGCTACATGCTGCCGCACGGCAGATGGATGATCTTCCCGTCAGCTTGGCGGCGTTGTATGACAAGGTCAGTCGCACGGAACCTGCGCTGCTGCGCGCCCTGGTAACTGGCAGTGCGCAACGCCTGGCTCCGACGATTGAAGAGTTGGGCTGCTCAGCCATTTTACCTGGCTGGCAACTGCGGATCGTTGACGGTAACCATCTGCCTTCCAGCGAAAAGCGTCTGGGCGCTTTGCGCCGTGAACGGGGCGCCGCCCGGCCTGGTTTTTCGGTCGTAGTGTACGACCCGGATCTTGACCAGGTCGTCGACCTTCAGCCCTGTGAAGATGCTTATGCCAGTGAGCGCGTCGGTGTGCTGCCGTTGCTGGAAAACGCCAGTGCGGGCCAGTTGTGGATGGCTGATCGACTCTACTGCACCCTCCCGGTCATGGAGGCCTGCGAAGATGCCGGGGCTTCGTTCATTATTCGTGAGCCGAGTAAGCATCCGCGCCTGCTTCAGGAAGGCCAATGGCAGGAGTCTGTCAAAGTCTCGACAGGAAGCGTGCGCGAGCAAACCATTGGCGTGAAAGGTGGGCGTCAGTGGCGACGCGTCGAACTGAACCTACAAACCCCCACCGAATCAGGCGACACCATGCTGTTGTTCTGGAGCAACCTGCCCGAGACCATCAGCGCCGTACAAATCAACGATTTGTACCGTCGTCGCTGGAGTATCGAAGGCATGTTCCAGCGCTTGGAATCGGTGCTGGAAAGTGAGATCGAAACCTTGGGCAGCCCCAAGGCAGCCCTGCTGGGGTTTGCTTCGGCTGTGCTGGCTTACAACGTTTTATCAGTGCTTAAGCGCAGCGTTGAACAGGCCCATCGCCAGACCCAACCCGAGGACTGGGAAGCGTCGATTTACCATTTGGTGATACAGGTTCGTAGCGGTTATGAGGGCATGCAGATTGCCTTGCCGCCAGAGCATTTGCCCATCACTCCCCCCTCAGAAGGACTGGCTCAGCGTTTGTTGGCGCTGGCTAGAAACATCCCACCCAAACAGATCGCCAAAAGTAAACGTGGCCCGAAGGTACCCAAATCCAAAGAGTGGCTTGAAGGCAAAGCAGTGCATGCCCATGTGTCGACGGATCGGGTGCTCAAGGCCGCCAAAATTAAAAGACCTTGAAAGGGATGGCCGTAAGGGCGAAACCCTAAGCAGCCGTTACCGCAGCAACGGATATACACCCAATCCAATAGACAACAAAAAGGCGCCCGAAGGCGCCTTTCGTTTTACAACAGATCAACAGCCGTCAGGCCATTTCAGCCGTGGTCTCGAAGTCGAAGGTCAGCTCGCCGTCCTTGAGATCGATGTGAACCACACCACCATGGTCGGCCAGTTCGCCAAAGAGAATCTCTTCCGCCAGCGGACGCTTGATCTTGTCCTGAATCAAACGTGCCATTGGTCGAGCGCCCATTGCCGTGTCGTAGCCGCTTTCTGCCAGCCAGCTGCGCGCCGCGTCCGTCACTTCCAGCTGCACACGCTTGTCTTCCAACTGCGCCTGAAGCTCGGTAAGGAACTTGTCCACCACGCTTTTGATGACCTCATGACTGAGGCGACCAAACTGGATAATGGTGTCCAGACGGTTGCGGAACTCCGGCGTGAAGCTCTTCTTGATCACTTCCATCGCATCGGACGAGTGGTCCTGATGGGTGAAACCAATCGAAGCGCGAGCGGCCGTTTCGGCACCGGCGTTGGTCGTCATGATGACGATCACGTTACGGAAGTCCGCCTTGCGCCCGTTGTTATCGGTCAGCGTACCGTGGTCCATCACCTGCAGCAGCAGGTTGAAGACTTCCGGATGCGCCTTCTCGATCTCATCGAGCAACAGCACGCAGTGAGGCTGCTTGGTGATGGCTTCGGTCAGCAGACCGCCCTGATCGAACCCGACATAGCCTGGAGGCGCACCGATCAGACGCGATACGGTGTGGCGCTCCATGTACTCGGACATGTCGAAGCGAACCAGTTCGATGCCCAACGCCTTGGCCAGCTGACGCGCCGCTTCGGTTTTACCGACACCGGTAGGCCCTGCGAACAGGAACGAACCGACTGGCTTATCAGGCGACTTGAGGCCGGCACGGGACAGTTTGATCGCGGTCGACAGCGAGTCGATTGCGGCATCCTGGCCAAATACTGTCAGCTTCAGGTCACGCTCAAGGTTACGCAGCAGCTCTTTGTCGGAGCTGGTGACGTGCTTAGGCGGAATCCGCGCAATTTTCGCGACGATGTCCTCGACTTGAGGCACTTCGATGCGTTTCACGCGTTTCTCGATTGGCTGCAGACGCTGGTAGGCGCCCGCCTCGTCGATGACGTCGATGGCCTTGTCCGGCATGTGCCGGTCATTGATATAGCGCGAGGCCAGTTCGGCCGCCGCACGCAACGCTTCATCGCTGTATTCGATGTTGTGGTGCGCTTCGAAACGACCTTTCAGGCCGCGCAGGATGCCAATGGTGTCTTCCACCGAAGGTTCCGACACATCGACCTTCTGGAAGCGCCGGGCCAAAGCACGGTCCTTCTCGAAGATCCCGCGGAATTCCTGGAACGTGGTCGAGCCGATGCAGCGGATATCACCCGACGACAGCAGCGGTTTGAGCAGGTTCGAGGCATCCATGACCCCACCGGACGCTGCACCCGCACCAATGATGGTGTGGATTTCGTCGATGAACAGGATCGCCTGCGGACGTTTTTTCAGCTCATTGAGCAACGCCTTGAAGCGCTTCTCGAAATCGCCGCGGTATTTGGTCCCGGCCAGCAAAGCCCCCAGATCGAGGGAATACACCACACTGTTGGCCAGCAGGTCCGGCACCTGGTTGTCGACAATGCGTTTGGCCAGGCCTTCGGCAATCGCGGTTTTACCCACGCCCGCCTCGCCCACCAGCAACGGATTGTTTTTGCGACGACGCGCCAGGATCTGCGCAACGCGCTCGACTTCCAGCTCACGGCCTACCAATGGATCGATACGACCCTGGCGCGCGAGTTCGTTGAGGTTGCTGGCATAAGCATCCAGAGGATTGCCTGAAGAAGAAGACTCACCGCCCTCGTCGTCCTGCATATCTTGTTCACCTTCAGAGTGATCGCCATGCCCCGGCACTTTGGAAATGCCGTGTGCGATGTAGTTGACGACATCGATGCGCGCAACGCTCTGCTGTTTCAGCAGGAACACTGCCTGACTCTCTTGCTCACTGAAGATCGCGACCAGTACGTTGGCGCCAGTCACTTCGCGTTTGCCCGAGCTCTGTACGTGAAAGACAGCACGTTGCAGAACACGCTGGAAGCCCAGGGTTGGCTGGGTCTCACGATCCTCGTCATGAACGGGGATCAATGGCGTGGTGGAGTCGATGAACTCCTGCAGATCGTGCTTGAGTTTGTCGAGGTTTGCGCCGCAGGCACGCAAAACGGTGGCGGCAGCCTCATTGTCCAATAGGGCCAGCAGGAGGTGTTCGACGGTCATGAATTCATGACGTTTCGATCGAGCCTCCTTGAAGGCAAGATTGAGGGTGACTTCGAGCTCGCGGTTTAACATAGCTTCACCTCATACCCAAGTGGTCGGCGATTAACCGTCCTTCTCGATTTCACAGAGTAGCGGATGCTGGCTTTCCCTGGCGTACTGGTTGACCTGCATGGCCTTAGTCTCGGCGATGTCGCGGGTAAACACTCCACATACTGCCCGTCCTTCTGTGTGGACGGCCAGCATGACCTTGGTCGCCAGCTCCCGATTCAGGTTAAAAAACACCTCGAGCACTTCGACGACGAAATCCATCGGTGTGTAGTCATCATTGAACAAAACCACCTTGTACATCGGCGGCGCCTGTAAAGCAGGCTTTGCCTCCTGAACAGCAATGCCTGCGGAATCGTCGTCGTGAGTCCCCGGGTGATCTTTCTGGAGAGCCGGGCGATCCTGATTGAATGTTAGTCGAATCTGGCTGATTGCATGCATGGAAAGAAAGGTTCGTCAGTTGTTCAAATACAGTGGTGGGGGCGGCTATGGACGATTTCAACTCCGACCGCCCGGTCACCTTGACTATCGGCAAAACGGTGTTACAACCAATAGAGCCCACAGTGGGTAAAAAAGGTCCGCGGAGTCAATCTTATTTCCAGGAAATGACTGCGGATGAACTGGATGATACTCCAGTGATGGAGTCTGTTGCAGAGGGATATGGGTATGTCAGTCGGTAAGGTGAAATGGTTCAACAATGCCAAGGGATTCGGTTTCATTAACACCGACGCCAGAGAAGGCCGTGATGAAGACGGTCATCTTATTGATTTCTTTGCACACTATTCCGCCATTGAAATGGACGGATACAAAACTCTCAAGGCCGGGCAACTCGTAAGCTTCGAGATCGTCCAGGGACCCAAAGGGCTGCACGCAGTCAAGATTGGGGCCGCCACGACCGAGAACGAACAGGCCGCTGCCACCCAGCAAGAAACGGTGTCGAGCTGACGCAACCCGTCATCCAGTCATAAAAAAAACCGCCCGAAGGCGGTTTTTTTAATGCTGATTCGCTTACATATGCGGCTTACATATGCGAGATGAGCGCATCACCGAACGCCGAAGAAGACAGCAGCTTCGCGCCTTCCATCAGACGGTGGAAGTCATAGGTCACTGTCTTGGCCGAAATCGCGCCGTTGGTGCCCTTGATGATCAGATCAGCCGCTTCAGTCCAGCCCATGTGACGCAGCATCATCTCTGCGGACAGGATCAGCGAACCCGGGTTGACCTGGTCCTTGCCAGCGTACTTCGGCGCAGTACCGTGGGTCGCTTCGAACATCGCAATGGTGTCAGACAGGTTGGCACCCGGTGCGATACCGATACCGCCCACTTCCGCCGCCAGGGCGTCGGAGAGGTAGTCGCCGTTCAGGTTCAGGGTCGCGATCACATCGTATTCGGCCGGGCGCAGCAGGATCTGCTGGAGCATGGCGTCGGCGATGGCATCTTTGACGATAACGTTCTTGCCGGTTTTCGGGTTTTTGAACTGCATCCACGGACCGCCATCGAGCAGGGTCGCGCCGAACTCTTCAGCCGCCACTTCGTAGGCCCATTCCTTGAAGGCACCTTCGGTGAACTTCATGATATTGCCTTTGTGCACGATGGTCAGCGAGTCGCGGTCGTTGTCGACCACATACTGCAGAGCTTTTCGCGCCAGACGCTTGGTACCTTGCAGCGAAACCGGCTTGATGCCGATACCGCAGTTTTCGTCGAAACGGATCTTGGTGACGCCCATTTCATCCTTAAGGAACTTGATGACTTTGGTCGCTTCCGGCGAACCGGCTTTCCACTCGATACCGGCGTAGATGTCTTCCGAGTTCTCACGGAAGATCGTCATGTCGACGTCGCCTGGCTTCTTGACCGGGCTAGGCACGCCTTCGAACCAACGCACAGGGCGCAGGCAGACATAAAGGTCGAGTTGCTGACGCAGGGCCACGTTCAGGGAACGGATGCCGCCACCGACCGGGGTGGTCAGAGGGCCCTTGATGGAAACCACGTAATCTTTAACTGCGTCCAGGGTTTCCTGGGGTAGCCAGGTGTCCTGATCGTAAACCTGAGTCGCTTTCTCCCCGGCGTAGACTTCCATCCAGGAAATTTTGCGCTCGCCGCCGTAAGCCTTCTTAACAGCAGCATCGACAACCTTGATCATGACCGGGCTGATATCAACGCCAATACCATCACCTTCGATGAAGGGGATGATCGGGTTGTTAGGAACATTGAGAGAATGGTCCGCGTTGACGGTGATTTTGTCGCCGACTGCTGGAACCTGAATCTTCTTGTATCCCATGCTGAACTCCATTGTTTGGATTGAACATCTGGCTTCGTTCGAGCGTACCCCAGTTAAATCGGCACGCAAACCCTATGTTCCAACCATCTGCCGCAAAGCTGCACAGTTCGCGACGTACAAGCCTGAAAGCAAAGGGAAAAGCGCCAAACTCAAGCACGGTGCAAGACTCTACGCCCCACTCGCCCCTGCGACCTTTAGACCAATGGACGACAATCGTTGCATATGAACCATCGGCAGATTGCCAGCTACCTATGTATAATGCCGCCCGCTGACCACAGAGTCACAATGGCCGACCTCTCTATTACGAGGTTTGGGGCCTGAAAAAGCAGGGTTGTTACCGCAACCCACCCGCTTGACGCTCGACTGATGCACCCAACATCACCGCGAAGAAATCTCGACATTCGGCTCATGGATGACTTTGAACGAACGCGCTTACCCGGCGCCCCTCGAGTTTTTCTGCGCACGCTTTAGCAAAGAAGAGAGAGTTAATCCGAATATGCCCACCCGCTCGAAGATCATCTATACCTTCACCGACGAAGCTCCCGCCCTCGCCACCTATTCACTGTTGCCTATCGTAGAGGCCTTCACCGCCTCCGCTGATATCGCCGTGGAAACCCGCGATATCTCTCTTGCAGGGCGCATCCTGGCCAGCTTCCCCGAGCAACTGGGTGACAAAGCCGTAGCCGACCACCTCGCCGAACTGGGCGACCTGGCCGTTACGCCTGAAGCCAACATCATCAAGTTGCCGAACATCAGCGCTTCGGTTCCGCAACTGCAGGCCGCGATCAAGGAACTGCAAGCCCAGGGCTTCGCACTGCCTGACTACCCGGAAACCGTGACCAGCGACGCCGACAAGCTCGCCAAATCGCGGTACGACAAGATCAAGGGCAGCGCCGTGAACCCGGTTCTGCGCGAAGGCAACTCCGATCGTCGTGCACCGCTGTCGGTCAAGAACTACGCGCGCAAGCACCCGCACAAAATGGGCGCCTGGGCTGCGGACTCCAAGTCCCACGTCGCGCACATGAGCACCGGCGATTTCTACGGTAGCGAAAAAGCTGCCCTGATCGACGCCGCTGACGCCGTCAAAATCGAATTGATCGCCCAAGACGGCACCACCACCGTCCTGAAAGAAAAAACCACCGTGCAAGCCGGTGAGATCCTCGATTGCGCGGTCATGAGCAAAAACGCTCTGCGCAGCTTCATCGCTGCCGAGATCGAAGACGCTAAAGCCAAAGGCGTGCTGCTGTCGGTTCACTTGAAAGCCACCATGATGAAGGTCTCCGACCCGATCATGTTCGGCCAGATCGTTGCCGAGTTCTATAAAGACGCACTGGCCAAGCACGCTGACGTGCTGGCGCAGATCGGCTTCAACCTGAACAACGGCATCGGCGACCTGTACGCTCGCATCAAAGCCCTGCCGGCTGAGCAGCAAGCACAGATCGAAGCGGATATCCAGGCGGTCTACGCCGTTCGTCCGTCGTTGGCCATGGTCAACTCCGACAAAGGCATCACCAACCTGCACGTGCCGAGCGACGTTATCGTCGACGCCTCGATGCCAGCGATGATCCGTGACTCCGGCAAAATGTGGGGCACTGACGGTCAGTTGCACGACACCAAGGCTGTGATCCCGGATCGCTGCTACGCCACCATCTACCAGGCGGTGATCGAAGACTGCAAGCTGCACGGCGCTTTCGATCCAACCACCATGGGCAGCGTGCCAAACGTTGGCCTGATGGCGAAAAAAGCTGAAGAGTACGGCTCCCACGACAAGACTTTCCAGATCAAGGCCAACGGCGTAGTTCGGGTTTCCGATGGCGCTGGCCGCACCCTGCTGGAACAGTCGGTTGAAGCCGGCGACATCTTCCGCATGTGCCAGACCAAAGACGCGCCGATCCAGGACTGGGTCAAACTGGCCGTCAACCGTGCTCGCGCAAGCGCAACTCCAGCGATTTTCTGGCTGGACCCAATGCGCGCCCACGACGGTGTAGTGATCGAGAAAGTTCAGGCTTACCTGAAGGATCACGACACTTCCGGCCTGGACATCCGCATCATGTCGCCAGTCGACGCGATGGCCTTCACCTTGGGCCGCACTCGCGAAGGCAAGGACACCATCTCGGTGACCGGCAACGTACTGCGCGACTACCTGACCGACCTGTTCCCGATCATGGAACTGGGCACCAGCGCCAAGATGCTGTCGATCGTTCCGCTGATGAACGGCGGCGGTCTGTTCGAAACCGGCGCCGGCGGTTCGGCACCGAAGCACGTTCAGCAACTGCTGGAAGAAAACTTCCTGCGCTGGGATTCCCTGGGCGAGTTCCTGGCCCTGGCCGCTTCCCTTGAGCATCTGGGTGTTACCTATAACAACCCTAAAGCGCTGGTGCTGGCCAAGACCCTGGATCAGGCCACCGGCCAGTTCCTGGACAACAACAAGTCGCCATCGCGCAAAGTCGGCAACATCGACAACCGCGGCAGCCACTTCTACCTGGCGCTGTACTGGGCTCAAGCCCTGGCTGCCCAGACCGAAGACGCTGCACTGCAAGCGCAGTTCGGCGAACTGGCCAAGACCCTGGCCGAGAACGAAGCAACCATCGTTGCCGAGCTCAACGCCGTTCAGGGCAAGCCAGTGGACATCGGCGGTTACTACCACGCCAATGCCGAGCTGATCAGCAAGGCCATGCGCCCAAGCAACACTTTCAACGCCGCGATCGCTGCGCTGGTTTAAGGTTGTAAGGATGCAAAGAAGCCCCGGCCCTGCGCCGGGGTTTCTGTTTCTGCCCCCCAACAGGAGGTTTTAATTATGGATTGGCTACCCCACATCACCGTCGCGACCATCGTCGAAGACAACGGCCGCTTCCTGATGGTCGAAGAGTCCAAGGGCGGACGAACGGTGCTCAACCAGCCCGCCGGTCATCTGGACCCGGACGAAACCCTGATCGAAGCCGCCGTACGCGAAACCCTCGAAGAAACCGGCTGGGACGTCGAGCCGACCGGCGTGGTGGGCATTTACCTCTACACCGCCCCGAGCAACGGCGTGACTTACCAGCGGGTCTGTTTCACCGCAAAACCGCTCAAGCATCACCCCGACTATCAGTTGGACGACGGCATCGTCGGCGCAAAATGGCTGACGCGTGACGAACTGCTGGCACAGCGCGCAAACTGGCGCAGTGAGCTGATCATCCGCTGTATTGATGATTATCTGGACGGCAAACTCTTCGGTCTCGAGCTGATCCGCCCTTCTCTTTAGCCTTGCGGGCTTCGGCCTGTTAGAATCGCGTCCTTTTTCAAGACACTCATTGAATCCCTATGCGTGATCCAGCCCCTTCTGACATACAAAAGAAGCGCGTCATTGTCGGCATGTCCGGCGGCGTGGACTCTTCCGTTTCCGCTCTCCTGCTGATCGAGCAGGGTTATGAGGTGGAAGGCCTGTTCATGAAGAACTGGGAAGAAGACGATGGAACGGAATACTGCACCGCCATGGATGACCTGGCGGACGCCCAGGCCGTGTGCGACAAGATTGGCATCAAGCTGCACACCGCCAACTTCGCTGCCGAGTACTGGGACAACGTGTTCGAGCACTTCCTGGCCGAATACAAGGCCGGTCGCACGCCGAACCCGGACATCCTGTGCAACCGCGAGATCAAGTTCAAGGCGTTCCTCGACTACGCCATGATGCTCGGCGCCGACCTGATCGCCACCGGTCACTACGTGCGTCGCCGCGATATCGATGGCCGCACCGAGCTGCTCAAGGGCCTGGACCCGAACAAGGACCAGAGCTACTTCCTGCACGCCGTTGGCGGCGAACAGATCGCCAAGACCCTGTTCCCGGTCGGCGAGCTGGAAAAACCCGAAGTGCGCGCGATTGCCGAGAAACACGAACTCGCCACCGCGAAGAAAAAGGATTCCACCGGGATCTGCTTTATTGGCGAGCGCCGCTTCAGCGACTTCCTCAAGCAGTACCTGCCAGCCCAACCGGGCGAGATCAAGACCACCGAAGGTGAAATCATTGGCCGTCACCACGGCTTGATGTATCACACCATCGGTCAGCGCCAGGGCCTGGGCATCGGCGGTTTGAAAGACGCCAGTGACGAGCCGTGGTACGTGCTGATCAAAGACCTGGAGCACAACGAGCTGATCGTCGGCCAAGGCAATGATCACCCGTACTTGTTCTCCCGCGCCCTGCTCGCCTCGGACATCTATTGGGTCAACCCGATCGACCTGAGCGAACCGCGCCGGCTGACCGCTAAAGTTCGCTATCGCCAAAGCGACCAGCCGTGCACGCTGGAAAAAACCGCCACCGGCTATCGCGCGACCTTCGATGACCCGCAACGCGCGGTCACCCCAGGCCAGTCTGTGGTGTTCTACGACGGTGAAATCTGTCTTGGCGGCGGCGTGATCGAAGTCGCGGAGCCGTGGACCAGCAAAGGCACTGTTCAAGGCGAGCAGCAATGAGCCCGACTCAGGAGCAACTGACGGCACTGGGCGGCGTGTTCCTCGCCGCCGTGCTGGTCGACAAGATCGCCAAGACCGGCCAGACCGCCGAAGCCGGCCTGACGTGCATGCTCGGCAGCCTGCTGATTCGCGACCCCAAAGACACCCTGGAAGTGTACGGCGGCGACGACATCAATCTGCGTGAAGGTTACCGCGCATTGATCGGCGCCCTGGAGCGCGACCCGAGCACCCTTCAGCGCGAACCGCTGCGCTATGCGCTGGCGATGCTCGGGCTGGAGCGCCAGCTGGCCAAACGCAACGACATGCTGGACGAAATCGGCAAGCGTTTGCCGCAGATTCAGTCCCAGGTCGAGCACTTCGGTCCGGCGCACGAGAACGTGATTGCCGCCTGCGGTGCGCTGTACCAGGACACCCTGAGCACCCTGCGCCAGCGAATTCAGGTGCATGGTGACATGCGCAATCTGCAGCAACCGAGCAACGCTTCGAAAATCCGCGCCCTGTTGCTGGCCGGAATTCGTTCAGCGCGCCTGTGGCGGCAGTTGGGCGGTCATCGCTGGCAGCTGGTGATCAGCCGTCGCAAGTTGCTGAAAGAGCTTTACCCGCTGATGCGCAGCAGCTGAACCGCGCCCGCAAGACCCTTTGTAATTTGTAACGCGTAAGACGCTGGTCAGTTGGCAACGGACCGGCGGTTTTTTTCATGTATGATACGCGCCCCATTTCGTTGCCCGACTGTCCGAGAACACCCCATGCAGCTTTCTTCGCTCACTGCGGTTTCCCCTGTTGACGGCCGCTACGCCGGCAAAACCCAGGCCCTGCGCCCAATTTTCAGCGAATACGGCCTGATCCGTGCTCGCGTTCTGGTTGAAGTACGCTGGCTCCAGCGCCTGGCCGCTCACCCAGGCATCAGCGAAGTGCCGGCGTTCTCCGCCGAAGCCAACGCTGTGCTGAACACCCTGGCGGAAAACTTCGCTCTGGAGCACGCCGAGCGTGTCAAAGAGATCGAGCGCACCACCAACCACGACGTCAAAGCCATCGAATACCTGCTCAAAGAGCAAGCGGCCAAGCTGCCGGAACTGGCTGCTGTCAGCGAATTCATCCACTTTGCCTGCACCAGCGAGGACATCAACAACCTGTCCCACGCCCTGATGCTGCGCGAAGGCCGTGATGACGTGATGCTGCCGCTGATGCGCCAGACCGCCGAAGCCATCCGCGAACTGGCCATCCGTTTCGCTGACGTGCCGATGCTGTCGCGCACCCACGGTCAACCGGCTTCGCCGACCACCCTGGGCAAAGAGCTGGCGAACGTGGTTTACCGTCTGGAGCGTCAAATCGCTCAAGTCGCGGCCGTTCCGCTGCTGGGCAAGATCAACGGCGCTGTCGGCAACTACAACGCTCACCTGTCGGCCTATCCTGAGATCGATTGGGAAGAGAACGCCCGCGCCTTCATCGAAGACGAGCTGGGCCTGGGCTTCAACCCGTACACCACGCAGATCGAGCCGCACGACTACATCGCCGAGCTGTTCGACGCGATCGCACGCTTCAACACCATCCTGATCGACTTCGACCGCGACATCTGGGGCTACATCTCCCTGGGTTATTTCAAGCAGCGCACCATCGCTGGCGAAATCGGTTCGTCGACCATGCCGCACAAGGTCAACCCGATCGACTTCGAAAACTCCGAAGGCAACCTGGGCATCGCCAACGCACTGTTCCAGCACTTGGCGAGCAAGCTGCCGATTTCCCGCTGGCAGCGCGACCTGACCGACTCCACCGTATTGCGCAACCTCGGTGTCGGCTTCGCCCACAGCGTGATCGCGTACGAAGCCAGCCTCAAGGGCATCAGCAAACTCGAGCTCAACGCTCAGAAGATTGCTGCCGACCTGGACGCGTGCTGGGAAGTATTGGCCGAGCCGATCCAGACCGTGATGCGTCGCTACAACATCGAAAACCCGTACGAAAAGCTGAAAGAGTTGACCCGTGGCAAGGGTATCAGCCCTGAAGCACTGCAAACTTTCATCGACGGCCTGGACATGCCAGCCGCCGCCAAGGCCGAGCTGAAACTGCTCACCCCGGCGAACTACATCGGCAACGCTGTAGAGCAAGCCAAACGCATCTGATCGACCGTTTTACCCTTTTGAGACGCCCGGCAGCGCCGGGCGTTTTTATTCCCGTCTGAAAAGTACTTTTTTTCAATAGGTTACACATGAATCCTGATATTCCTCTTCAACTTCTGGGCGGCATCACGGCGCGCGAATTCCTGCGCGACTACTGGCAGAAAAAACCCCTGCTGATCCGTCAGGCGATTCCTGAATTCGAAAGCCCGATCGACGCCGACGAACTGGCCGGCCTGGCGCTGGAAGAAGAAGTTGAGTCGCGCCTGATCATCGAAAATGGCGAGCGCCCTTGGGAATTGCGCCGCGGCCCGTTCGCCGAAGACGAGTTCAGCAAACTGCCGGAACGCGACTGGACCCTGCTGGTTCAAGCCGTTGACCAGTTCGTACCGGAAGTCGCCGAGCTGCTGGAGAACTTCCGCTTCCTGCCGAGCTGGCGTATCGACGATGTAATGATCAGCTTCGCCGCCCCAGGTGGCAGCGTCGGTCCGCACTTCGATAACTACGACGTGTTCCTGCTGCAAGGCCACGGCAAGCGCAACTGGAAAATCGGCCAGATGTGCGATTCCGAGAGCAAGCTGCTGCAACACGCCGACCTGCGCATCCTCGCCGACTTTGAAGCCACCGATGAGTGGGTTCTGGAACCGGGCGATATGCTCTACCTGCCGCCGCGCCTGGCCCATTGCGGTGTAGCCGTCGATGACTGCCTGACTTACTCGGTCGGCTTCCGCGCACCGAGCGCCGCTGAAGTGCTGACCCACTTCACCGACTTCCTCAGCCAGTTCCTGTCGGACGAAGAGCGTTACACCGACGCCGACGCCCTGCCTGCTGTCGACCCGAATCAGATCCAGCACGACGCCCTCGATCGCCTGAAAGCCTTGCTGGCCGAGCACATGAGTGACGAGCGCCTGCTGCTGACCTGGTTCGGCCAGTTCATGACCGAGCCGCGCTACCCGGAACTGGTCGCGGGCCCGGAAGACGTCGAAGAAGAAGACCTGCTCGCCAGCCTCGAGCAAGGCGCTGTGCTTATCCGCAACCCGAGCGCGCGCATGGCCTGGTCGGAAGTTGATGACGACCTGCTGCTGTTCGCCAGCGGCCAGAGCCGTTATCTGCCGGGCAAACTGCGCGAGTTGCTGAAAATGATTTGCGCCGCCGATGCCCTGCATACCGACAACCTTGGCGACTGGCTGAACGACGAAGACGGTCGTGGCTTGCTGTGCGAACTGGTCAAGCAAGGCAGCCTGGGGTTTGCTGATGAATAAAATTCACGTACGTGTCGCAGACTGGCAAAAGGACAACGCCGAGATCCGGCGCATTCGTGAGACGGTGTTCATCGCCGAGCAATCTGTTCCACCTGAGCTGGAATGGGATGCTGATGACGCGACGGCGGTGCATTTTCTGGCCTTCGAAGGCGACTTTCCGATTGGCACCGCCCGCCTGCTGCCCGATGGCCACGTCGGCCGGGTGTCTGTGCTGAAAGACTGGCGCGGATTGAAAGTCGGCGATGCGCTGATGCAAGCGGTGATCGGTGAAGCCGAGAAGCGCGGGCTCAAGCAGCAGATGTTGAGCGCGCAAGTACAGGCCACGGCGTTCTATGAGCGCCTGGGCTTCAGCCTGGTCAGTGAGGAATTCCTGGAAGCCGGGATTCCGCATGTGGACATGGTGCGGCACTCCGCCTGAAACCCTGTGGTGGGGATTAATCCCCTCACCACAGGGAACACCACAAAACGCCCCGCCATCCTCGGATGCCGGGGCGTTTTGCTGTCTACGATTCAACTTGCCCCACGCCGGGCCGACAAACTGGCAATATCAACACTTCAAGATGTCGGAGATAACGGATATGTCCCTACGCACCCTGCTCACCACGCTGCTGCTGACCTGCAGTTTTTCGGTCATGGCAGCCACCGAGATCGTGCCACTGAACTACCACACCAGTGCCGACATGCTGCCGATGGCACAGGATTTCATCGGCAAGGATGGCCAGGTCAGCGCCTACGGCAATCAGCTAATTGTCAATGCCGATCAGCGCAAGATCGACGAACTTAAAGCCCTTATCGCCCAACTTGACACCCGACCCAAGCGCCTGCTGATCACTGTCGACACCAACGAAAACAACTTTCAGGGCGATCAGGGTTACTCGGTAAATGGCGCCAAACCGAGCCAGACGCGCATCATCAACCGCAGCACCGACAGCCGTGACGGCGGGATTCAGCAGATCCAGGCCAGCGAAGGCGCGCCGGCACTGATCCAGGTCGGCCAGAGCGTGCCGCTGACCAGCACTCAGACCGATTCCTACGGAGACCTGCGCAGCCAGACTGAATATCGCAACGTCACCCAGGGTTTCTACGTCACCGCCAGTGTCACCGGCGATATCGTTCACCTGGCGATCAGTACCAATCGTGACCGCATGAGCCAGGAACGTCCCGATGTAGTGAATGTGCAAAGTACCGACACAACTGTCACAGGACGACTGGGTGAATGGATCACCCTGGCCGGCGTAAACCGCCAGACTCAGGCCGACAAACAGGGCCAGACCCGCAGCTACTCGACTCAGGGCCGCGATGACATGACCCTGCGGGTGAAAGTCGATACTTTGGACTAAACCACCGAAAACTGACTGATTAGTCGTATTAGACCAAAGATGTAGTGCCATAAAAAAAGCACTACAAAACGTTTGACGATACAAAAAAGCAAAGGCATGATGGCCTCGCTCCCGCTAATCAGGGGCCCTGGCAAGGGCCTTCGAGGCGCCGTTCGCACCAACCCCGCGAGCCGCTTCGTGTCTGTACCGCCCACAAGGTGTGTTTGACGAGGTTGCCGACTGGAACGAAGTTGTCCCGAGGGACGGAAGCGTAATTAGGTAACCCGGCTCCACACTGAAGTTCGTACCAAGGCCCACGACGCCCGAATGCGCTCGCCAGTTCGCCCTTACCTGCTCACTTCCCCTCGAGCCCATCGTTCATCCCGTCGCCATCCCCGCCGAATCCGACTTGACCACCTAAGCTTCTGGTCAGCGAGCAGCCTTTTACGCTTCTAACTGCGTACTTGGCACGCAGGAATTGTCCACCCAGAACCACTTTCGATTAAAGACGCGACGAGGTTTATCCCCATGGCACTGACACGCGAACAGCAAATTGCAGCCCTCGAAAAAGATTGGGCTGAAAACCCACGCTGGAAAGGCGTGACACGCGCTTACTCCGCTGCTGACGTCGTCCGCCTGCGTGGCTCGGTTCAACCTGAGCACACCTTTGCAAAATTGGGCGCCGAGAAGCTGTGGAACCTGGTGACCCAGGGCGCCAAGCCATCCTTCCGTCCTGATAAAGATTTCGTCAACTGCATGGGCGCCCTGACCGGCGGCCAGGCTGTACAACAAGTTAAAGCCGGTATCCAGGCGATCTACCTGTCGGGCTGGCAAGTCGCTGCGGACAACAACTCCGCCGAATCGATGTACCCGGACCAGTCGCTGTACCCGGTGGATTCGGTTCCAACCGTGGTCAAGCGCATCAACAACTCGTTCCGTCGTGCTGACCAGATCCAGTGGAAAGCAGGCAAAGGCCCGGGCGACGAAGGTTACATCGACTACTTCGCTCCGATCGTGGCTGACGCTGAAGCCGGTTTCGGCGGCGTACTGAACGCTTACGAGCTGATGAAGAGCATGATCGAAGCAGGCGCCGCTGGCGTTCACTTCGAAGACCAACTGGCTTCCGTGAAAAAATGCGGCCACATGGGCGGCAAGGTACTGGTTCCTACCCAGGAAGCTGTACAGAAGCTGACCGCTGCTCGTCTGGCAGCTGACGTTGCCGGTACTCCGACCATCATCCTGGCTCGTACCGACGCTAACGCGGCTGACCTGCTGACTTCCGACTGCGACCCGTACGACCAGCCATTCGTGACTGGCGAACGTACCCAGGAAGGCTTCTACAAAGTACGCGCCGGCCTGGACCAAGCGATCTCTCGCGGCCTGGCTTACGCTCCGTACGCCGACCTGATCTGGTGCGAAACCGCCAAGCCGGATCTGGACGAGGCTCGTCGCTTCGCCGAAGCGATCAAAAAGGAATACCCGGACCAACTGCTGTCGTACAACTGCTCGCCTTCCTTCAACTGGAAGAAAAACCTGGACGACGCGACCATCGCCAAGTTCCAGCGCGAACTGTCTGCCATGGGTTACAAGCACCAGTTCATCACCCTGGCCGGCATTCACAACATGTGGCACAGCATGTTCAACCTGGCGCACGACTACGCCCGCAACGACATGACTGCCTACGTGAAGCTGCAAGAGCAAGAGTTCGCTGACGCTGCCAAGGGTTACACCTTCGTGGCTCACCAGCAGGAAGTGGGCACCGGCTACTTCGACGACATGACCACCGTGATTCAAGGTGGTTCGTCTTCGGTAACCGCGCTGACCGGTTCGACTGAAGAAGAACAGTTCCACTGATCTGCTTCACCTGAGCAAACGGCCGTTGCGGACCGAATAGAAAGCTAACCGCAACGCCGCATATCTGACGCCCCGACTGGTTCGGGGCGTTTTTTTGTCCGCGTTTTTTCCATCACTTCGCCGGATCATACTGAGGTCGCGTAGCGGTTTCTCCTGGCAGCAAGCAGTAGACAACCTCCCCCGAACAAGATGCCCAACAGCCCGTAGATACTCCAGCTCAGCTGGAAACCGATCCCGGTGATCAGCGAGGCGCCAATACCTACGGACACCATCCTCGCCCCCGCCAGCAGGATAGGAATAAGGGAGAACAGACTGGCCTGGGTTTGCAATGTGGTTTTCTGCGCAATCAACGCAGTGACGTAGGTAATGCCGAGGATCTCACCCAGCGTCCAGAAGAAAACAAACGACAGGATCAGAACGGTCTGCTCGAAAAAGGCATAGGCGCCAAATCCGATACCGTAAAAAACCGCCGCCAGGGACAGATTGGTGAGCGCCCCGAAACGCGATGTCAATGCAATCAGTGGTTGCGTCAACACGATCACCAGCAATGCATTGACGATACCCACCGCACCGAACAGGCCGGCGGCCTTCCCCGCCGTCACCCCATCAAGCCATAGTGGCAACTGATATTCGCGCTGCGCATCCAGCACAGACAACGCAAAGAACATGGCGCCCGCAACGATCACGATCCTTGGCACATCGACCATAGCGCCAATGAAATCCCTTCTGGCTTCAGTCACTGCGCTCTGGCGTTCCGGCAGCACCAGAAAGACACTCGCTGAAAGGCACAACACACTGGCGACCATCGCAAACAGCATCAGATAGTGGCTATCGAGGCCGAGCAAGTACCCACCCATCACGAACAGCAACGCCCCCCCCAGATTGCTGGCCAGGTGCAAATAGCCAAAAGAGGCGATGCGATTGCTTTCGTCCGCCGCCAAGGACGTGAGAATACTGAACACCGGCGTGATCAGACCCGCGCACAGCATGAACAACAACACCATCGCAATGGATGCAATCGATGAGCTGAATGCGGCAGCGAACAACAAAAACAACGATGAACAGGACGAGGTACAGATCAATAGCGCCCGGAAGGAACAACGACCAACCAGTGCCCCACCCAACAGATTACCCACCAGATAGAACGCCGACATCAGCGTGATCACCAACGCCACCGCCGAACTGTCGAGTTGGTAGTGACGCTGGAAAAACAAGGCCGCAAAAGGCCCCAGCGCATTTGCCATGACGAACAGCAACCGGAGAAAAACGATATTACGCATCCCTGCCGCCAGACCGAATCTTTTGAGCAATCTCGTCACTTGAGGATCACCTCGATGCTCCGCAAGCGCGCAACGCTGGTCTTTCGTCAATCCGGCGCTCTATTTTCACATCGCTCAAGCAAGCCGCACTGCCGCTCCCTCGCAATATTGCCATCAGGAATGTTTTGAGATCCGACGCCGAAGGAACAACCACACGCAGCATATTGTGGAGCAGGCCGAAGCTGTGAGGGTACTGTGAACAGTTGCTGACGCGGATATTGGCCTGAGCGAAAGCGTCGGCCAGACGACCATCGTGCTCATCTTGCAGCAGCAGAAAGTTCGTATCGCTCTCGTACACGACGATCGAGTTGGCCCGGCAGACTTCGATAATTTCACTCTTGATCTGCGCGAGATTGTCGTGCGCCTGCTGCAAGGTTTCCTGATTCTGCAAGCAGAACAGCGCAGCTTTCACGGCCACATGGTTTACATCCCAGGGGCCGCGCACCTTCATCAGTTCACGGATTGATTCCGGTCGCGTGACTACATACCCCAGGCGCAACCCGGCAAGACCGAAGTACTTGGAGAACGAACGAATGACAAATAGCTGCCTGACGGCGCTGAACGTATCCAGACATGATTGTTGCAGGTACTCAAAGTAGCATTCGTCAACGATCATCGGCTTGTCTTGCCTTACACAAGCCTCGACAAGAACTTTCAATTGCTCAGGATCGGTGCATACGCCCAGGGGATTGTTGGGATTACACAGGATCAGTCCCTGGCTGGTTTGTAAGGATTCGAGTACAGCCTCGGTGGGCAGCACGAATTTTTCGGCTTGTTTCTCGAAACCCACGATCGCCGGCACCACGCCATTGACGTCGAGCATCTGGTAATAGAAGGAAAAAACCGGAGAGGGAACAACCACCCGATCCCCAGGCGAAAACAGTAACCGTATCACCAGATCGATTGCCTGATCCGCCCCATTGGTCAGCAGCAAACTGTCGGTCGAAACCTTGCAGTACTTTGCCAGCTCGTTAAGGAGCGGCTGATAATTGGGGTAGGTAAACAGATCCTGGGGCTTCAATTCGGTGGCAATAAACCCTGCCAGAAACTTATGTAAAAACTGGTTTTCATTCAGATCCAGCAATACCGATGAAAGATCGCGCTCCGGCGCTTTCCATAATCCGGAACACGAGATGTGATCGTGAAACTTCATTTGTGCATCCCTCCATAGATCACCTGTTCGCCAAGCTCATACATCTGCCTGACCTCTTCACCGCTGGCATACACCACCGACTTCCCCGTGGCCGCCGACAGGTATTGGCTGGTAATCAACCGGCTGATTTCCGCGGTGAATGCCACGGCACGATGAAACGCCTCGGACAGGTCGCGGCCAAAACAGGTAATGCCATGACTGGGCATGACAATGCAGTTGGTGTCATTGGCGCAGCGGCCAATCGCACCGACATCCTGCTCGACATTCATACCCGCGCCGAGAATGCACGGCGGCTTGCCCATTACCAGTGCCGTGTCGTTCGACACGTACTCCATCTCACGCCACTGCATGACAGCGAAGAAGGAAATGACTTCATTGGGATGAAGATGCACCGTCGCATTGACATCGGCGCGACAACGCATGATTTCCCGGTGCATCTGGTGCCCCAGGCTGGGTCTGAAACAACCGTGCAAAAGCTCATCGGATTGCATATCCAACACAGACAGATGTTCAAGACCGCACTCTTCCAGGGAGATGCCGCGGTGTTTGGTGTAGATCACTTCCCGCTGCCAATGCGCGCAGTGGCTGCGGACAGCGATATTGCCCAGCGTATTGACCAGCAGCTGTCGCGCCGCCAGGCGCTGACCGTATTGAACAATGCTGTTGCCGATCGCCACGTCGAACCAGGCCGGCAACCCGGCTCGGGAAGATTCAAATCCCGCAGGTTTCAATTCAGGCATATCCCTTTGCCTCCCCCGATACGCAATCGGGATTAACCACTGTTTTGACTATTTTTCCCTGTAGCAGACTCAGCACCGTTTCCAGGGCATCGGCCTTCAATTGGGCCAGAGAACGCTCGCTGTAAAAGGCGGCATGCGGCGTCAATAACACACGCTCATGTTCGATCAGGGCCTGGGGAGGCGCCGGTTCCTCCTGTACGACATCCAGCAGTGCCATGGACACGACCCCGGCCTGCAAGGCCCGGAGCAGAGCATCGGTATCGACGATGCCTCCTCGCGCGGTATTGACCAGGGTCGCACCGTGCTTCATCCGTGAAAATCTCGCATCGTTCATTAAATGCACGGTGTCCGGGGTGAGAGGCAGATGCAGTGATATGACATCTGCTGTATCGAGCAACGAATCCAGCGTGCCCCCCTGAGCAATACCTTCGACACAGCGCTCGACCCCGGGATCGTAAAAGCAGATCCGGTAACCCAGGGCCGCCGCTCTGCGCGCCAATGCTCGCCCTGTCGCGCCATAACCAATCAACCCCAGAACCGTGTCTGCACAGGCTTTCACCTCGTCGGCATGGGCTCGCCAGCTCCAGCCGCCTTGCCGAGTGTGCCTGGCGTAGTCGAAAAGCTTGCGCTGGGCGAAGAGGATCAACGCCATGGCGTGCTCCGCGACTTCCTCCGCTCCCACGGAGCCGATGTTGGAGCAAACAATGCCTTTCACGCTCAATGCCTCGACATCCACATCATCGAGGCCGATGGTTGCCTTAACCAATGCGCGGCAACGATGCATCCTGGCAACCAGCGGCGCATCGACGACCACCGAATGAAAGGCGATGATCCCGTCGGCCCGGGCCAATTGCTCATCCGAGGGCCTGGATGTCACCTCCAGGCTATAGCGCTGATGCTCCGAACCCCGGACATACTCCCCAGGGTCGACATAATTCACTCTCTGCGAATCGATCATCAGAATATTCATAGGCATCTCTTCCTTCCCTAGTCGGTAGCATTCCCGATGCAAAATTTCGCGCCTGGCGACTTTCAGGCGCTGAGGTAGTCGCACTGTTTGCCGATGTGCCCGGCCCTGGCCACGTCATATAGGCAGGCAGCAATCACCATGTCTTGACTGGCATGTCCAACGCTGCGGAAGTAACTCAGACCTTGTTTGCGGGTTACCGGCGAACGCTGCTCGACAGTCAAGGCACTGATCTCACGGATGTCCTTGCGATCAATCACCGACAACGCCAACGCCTGGGCAATTTCGCCCGACTCGCGGCACGCGGCGTCCAAATGATCGACATGAACCTGAGCATTGCCCAGCAACCGGGGATCGATTTCACACGCCTGCAGCGTACTGCCGCCAATGGCATTGATATGGGCATCGGGTTTGAGCTGATGCGCCCCGATCAAAGGCAGCGGACTGTCATGGGAAGTTGTCGTGCAGACAATGTCCGCGTCAGCCAGCGCATCCTCCATGCGTTCGACAGCCTCGACCGGCTGCGAAAGCTCAATGGACAGGCGCTCGGCCAAAGCGACACTGCGGGCCAGACAACGGGAAAATATCCTGACCTGCCCAAGATCCCTGATAGCGGCCATCGCCTTGATATGCGCCGCGGCCTGAGCCCCGGCCCCCATCACCGCCAGATTGAGCCGCACCCGCAGGCAGAGCTTGTCCGTCGCCAGCGCACTCATGGCACTGGTACGAATCGCCGTCAGGGCTGCACTGTCGAGCATCGCCAATAACCTCCCGCTTTCGATATCGATCAGCAAGACCGCGCCATTGACCGCCGAGAGCCCGTGCACAGCGTTGCCGGGATGAAACGACGACACTTTGATGCCCAGCGTCTGGCTTGCGGGCAAAAAGGCCGGCATGAACAAAGAGAATGCTTTTTGTCGCTCGTGAGTGATGATCGAGCGTTGCGGAACCACGGGGGCCGAGAGCGAAAAGCCTCGGTGGGCTTTTTCGAGTGCGCGAACAAGCCTTGGCAACTCGACACAACGCCCGATATCTTCGCGATTAAGAAGCAGCATGGCTTTTCCTTTTCCATCAAAGCTTTTCGAAGGTACCGGCCATCCTCGGGCCGGCAGCACTCATACTTGAGTGCCTCCAGTCACCGGCATCGCAATCCCGGTGGCTGAAACACCGCTGAAGACAGGCGTCTAGCCGACGGGGTAGTCCTGGGAATATCCCTGCTTTGGAACCAGAAAGGTGCGCAGGTAAGTGATCACGGGAGTGGCATCCTGCTTACGACCAATGACCCTGATGGTGACGATGCCTTGGCCCGGACGCGATCGGGATTCACGCTTGGAGACAACCTCGCTCTCGGCGTACAAGGTGTCGCCGACATAGACCGGATTTGGCAGGCGAATTTCGTCCCAGCCCAGGTTGGCGATCGCCCGGGCGCTCATTGTCGCTACCGTCATGCCGCTGATAATCGACAAGGTCACCGAGCTGTTGACCAGTAACTTCTCGAATTCGGTGCGCTGGGCGTAAGCAACGTCGATATGTGCCGGATGGTTGTTCATGTTCATCAGTGACTGCCAGATGTTATCCAGCTCAGTCACAGTACGGCCGGGGCGGTGCTCGAACACATCCCCCACCACAAACTCCTCGTAATGCAGCCCATAGGACTCACGGTAGCGGTTAGCACCGATCCGTTCGTGGGCCGGAATCATCGACTCCATGGCGTTCTCCTCAAAGACCCAGTTCCTGGGCGCGCTGGATGAGTTTGCGGGCTTGCTTCACGAATGGCGGCCCCACCATCAGATTCTTCAACCGGGTGATTTTTTCACCACTGCTTTGCGCAGCCTGCACAACGGCCAGGGCATGTTCGTACTCCGCGATGGAAGGGGTGAACACCTCATTGATAATGGGGATCTGCCTTGGGTGAATGGAGGTCTTGCCACTGAATCCCAACTCCCGGGTGTCCTGGCATTCCTTCAGTAGCCCTGATTCGTCATCGAGATTGAAGTAAGCGGTGTCGAACGCGGGAATACCCGCTGCGCTGGCAGCCGCGACGATGCTCCCACGCGCATGCAGGATGTTGCTCCAGCCACCAATCCGTACACCCAGGCTGGCCGCATAGTCGGCGGAACCAAAGATCAGTCCGTCGGCGCTGGATGCAATGGCGTAAATATCCCGCAGACAGGCCGGTGTTTCGACGGTGACCAGGATTTTCGGACTTTCTCCATCACGACTTAAATTGGCGCGCACTACCTCTATCTCGGCCGCCGCTTCGGTCATTGCCAAGACGATGAACTCGGGCCGCTGTTCAAGTGATTGCACCAGCAGCAGATCGAGCAACCCTTGATTATCACGCAGAGGATTGATACGCAGTGCCGTACGCTGCGCAACTGAGGACCGATAGAACTGCTCGACACACAACCGGGCTTCAGCTTTCCTGCGGAGCGGAACACCGTCCTCCAGATCAATCACCATGACATCCGTCAGAGCACTCTTTGCATATTGCTCAGGGTGCAAGGCGGAGCAATACAGCAAACTTCTTGGTGTGGGATTAGTCATTGCGATCTCTCAACGCTGGACAGCTTTCAGATTCAGGCGGGCCTCTCCGACCGCTGCCTGGACAGCGGCGCAGAAACACCGGACATCGCCTTGAGACATGTCTGCACGCATCATCACGCGCAAACCGGATTTGTTCCTGGCCACGATGGGGAAGAATACTGCCGAGGTGTAATAACCTCGTTTGAAAACGCCCTCGGAAACAGCAATCGCCATATCCGGACTGTCCAATGGAATAACCCGAATCGGTAGACCCGACCCCGCGTGTTCCGTCTCAAACAAGCTGTCGAACAGACGAATATTGGAACTAAGTTTCTGCTGCAAAACGCCAAGCTCACTGGTCTTATGAATATCCAGGGAAGCCATGGCCGCGCCTATAGCGGCAGGATTCAGATATTGCGAATAGGACATCGGCCCGCCAAAACGACGGAAAATGCTCTGGTAGTTGGCCTTCTCTGACATGAATATGCCGCCACCATTGGCGCCAAATGCCTTGGCCAATGAATAAACAAGTATCGTCCGTGGATTGAGCTCAGGCATGAAAGTACGAATATAGCCTTCACCCCGCTCGCCGTAGGCACTCAATGAATGAGAGTCATCAAAGTAGAGAAACAACCCATACTTGTCCTGCAAAGCCAACAGCCGCTCAACAGGTGCACTCCCCCCCATGCTGTAAGCACCGTCAGCAACATACGCGACCAAAGGATGACGATTGCACATGTCCTCAATAAAATCGACGTCATTGTGATTGCACGTGACAACCTGCGTTTCATCACCACAGATGGCCTTGACCTGGTTCAGTGCAAAATGGGCATGTTTATCAAAGATCAAAACGGGGCGCTGGCCATCAGTGAACATGCCCGCTGCCAGCAGGGGCAGAGACGCGACGATGCCCGCGCTGCAGGAAGTCGCTGTGAAGGCTCGACAATTGAAATGGGCAGATAAGGCGTCTTCAAGCTCATCGAGCTCTTTCAATCTTATTCTGATACGCGAGGTGGGCAAGTTCACGGTACCGCAACTCAACACATAGTCTGCGGCACGTCGCGCCAGACGCTCATCGACCTCAAGCCCCAAATATGAACAAGAGCACATATTCATGAACTCATGACCGCTCTGGTCTTGCATGCGACCCTGCCGAGTATGCTCGATACTCAAATCGGTAAGCCCCGAATCTTGCGCAAGCACCCAGGAGGGATTGCCAATTTCGACGGACCTGGCGGTATTTGTATACTTGTTTTTTTGCTCTGACATACACGACTTCTTTATAAGAGCCTATATAACAGGAACATCCGAGTAACCAACACTCACAGCCAACACCCAATACGACCCCACCTGTCTAGCTATTGATCCTACCTAATAAAAATTCACCACCAACTTAACGAATCCAACTTTTACCCACATTTAAGAAAAGCCCTTCAACAGCAAAGGAATGATCTGTAGGAATCCCCTGAAAAACGATCAAGCATCTTGAAATTGTGATAATCAGCTTTACTAAGGTCTCTCACAAATCAGATAAACCAACTCCGCCCGCCGTACGCGCGCGGCCAGATGCGTCCTGCAGAGAATCACTTATGAATGGAAGACTAAGGGGCAAGCGAGCACTTATAACTGGCGCATCGGCAGGTATTGGAAGAGCTATCGCCGAAACATTCATTGCGCAGGGCGCCGATGTTTTCATCACTGCCCGTACCGATGAAGCTGGGGCTCGTGCAGTCATTGCATTAGCCGAGCACCTTGGCCAGCGGGCCGGTTTCACCCTCATGGATGCTGCGAGCATTAGCACTGATGCACTCCTTGAGAAAGCGCACGCCACCATCGGGCCATTAGACATACTCGTCAATAATCCTGCCTTCATTACCCGCACTCCTTTTCTGGAGCTGAGTGAAGACGAATACGAACAGACCCTTGACGTCAATCTCCGTTTTCCCTTCTTTATGACTCAATGCTTTGCAAAAGACTGCATTGCTCGTAAACAGGGCGGTAGCATCATCAACATTTCATCGGTCAGTGCCTTCAAAGCGGTCAGCCGAATGCCAGCCTATCAGGCGAGCAAAGCAGCGCTAACCATGCTCACAAGAAGCTGCGCGCTAGAACTGGCTCCCTATGGCATCAGAGTCAATACGATTTCGCCCGGCCTGACTGCGACCAGTGGTAACGCCAACCAGTGGCGGGACGCCCCAGAGGTATGGCAGAACAGAAAAAAGGACATTCCCATGCAGCGCGCCGGAATTCCTTCAGATATGGCAGGCGCCGCCATCCTCCTGGCATCGGATGAGTCTTCATGGATGACCGGTGCAGACCTGGTAATTGATGGGGGTCACAGCTGCATATAGAGATCCCGGAACAAACGGCCGTTGCGAACCGAATGAAAGCTGACCGCAACGCCGCACATCTGGTGCCCTGACGGGTTCGGGGCGTTTTTTTTGCCTGGGATTTAACGAGTACCGCCGCCCCCAGAGGGAACGCATCAACCTTCAAAACTGTGCAAAAAACCTTGATACAGAGCAGTTTCCCGATCAGGAAAAGGCGGTAAAACGATCCCGCCCGCTACTTGCAGTAACGCGCACACAAGACAACTTCCCTACCACCCACCCGTTAAACACTTTAAAAACCAAGCCAAACAATATTGATTATCATTTAGACAAAACTATGTTCGTTACATTCCCTACAAAACATAATTGATGAAATGCCGGCTAATGCCCGAACCGCATGGGCTACAGGGTTTTGGAGGTGCGCTATGTCCTTATTCCTATAAATAATTTCGCTATAGGAATTTTACTTGCACGGTGTTGTGCCATAAAATCAGCGGGATTGATTGCTGCGACATATCGTCACTGCTTTGTTTCTTTTCAAGCTCAGAGACCTTTGCTCTCTGTTAAGGATTACCAGCATGCCCGAAGCGACAGGACTCATGGCCCACAACTGGGGCTTTGCCATTTTCCTTCTGGGCGTCGTCGGCCTTTGTGCCTTCATGCTCGGCGTCTCCAGCCTCCTCGGGTCAAAAGCCTGGGGCCGCAGCAAAAACGAACCGTTCGAGTCCGGCATGCTACCTACAGGTGGCGCCCGCTTGCGGCTCTCTGCAAAATTCTATCTGGTCGCGATGCTCTTCGTGATCTTCGATATCGAAGCCCTTTTTCTCTTTGCCTGGTCTGTGTCCGTCCGCGAAAGCGGCTGGACCGGATTCGTCGAAGCTCTCGTTTTCATAGCAATTCTGTTGGCAGGTCTTGTCTACCTATTTCGAGTGGGCGCCCTTGACTGGGCTCCGGCAGCTCGTCTTAAGCGGCAAGCGAAGCTGAAACAATGAGGCTTTGGCAATGCAATACAATCTCACCAGGATCGACCCCGATGCTCCTAACGAGCAGTATCCGATTGGCGAACGGGAAACCGTTTCCGATCCGTTAGAAGATCAAGTTCACAAAAACATTTTCATGGGCAAGCTCGAAGACGTGCTTAACGGCACGATCAACTGGGGGCGCAAGAACTCCCTGTGGCCGTACAACTTCGGTCTTTCGTGCTGCTACGTGGAAATGACCACCGCCTTCACGGCGCCCCACGACATCGCGCGCTTTGGCGCCGAGGTTATCCGGGCATCGCCGCGTCAGGCGGATTTCATGGTTATCGCCGGTACCTGCTTCATCAAGATGGCGCCGATCATTCAGCGTCTCTACGAGCAAATGCTCGAACCTAAATGGGTTATCTCCATGGGTTCGTGCGCCAACTCCGGTGGCATGTACGACATCTACTCAGTCGTTCAAGGGGTGGACAAGTTCCTGCCCGTGGACGTCTACGTGCCTGGCTGCCCGCCCCGCCCTGAAGCTTTTCTGCAAGGCTTGATGCTGTTGCAGGAGTCGATTGGACAGGAGCGTCGTCCGCTTTCCTGGGTCGTCGGCGATCAAGGCGTATACCGCGCCGAGATGCCTTCGCAAAAGGAACAGCGCCGCGAACAGCGAATCGCAGTCACCAACCTGCGCAGCCCCGACGAAGTCTGATCCAGACCTGCTTCTTTTATAGAACGAGAACCTGGCTTCATTCTTTACGTTGACCGAAAGCGATAAATAACCATGACTACAGGCAGTGCTCTGTACATCCCGCCTTATAAGGCAGACGACCAGGATGTGGTCGTCGAACTGAACAACCGTTTTGGCCCCGAGGCGTTCACCGCCCAGCCTACCCGCACCGGCATGCCGGTGCTTTGGGTTGCCCGTGCCAAACTCGTCGAAGTCCTGACCTTCCTGCGCAACCTGCCCAAGCCGTACGTCATGCTCTATGACCTGCACGGTGTGGACGAGCGTCTGCGCACCAAGCGTCAAGGGCTGCCTAGCGGCGCCGACTTCACTGTGTTCTATCACTTGATGTCGATCGAACGTAATAGTGACGTAATGATCAAGGTCGCCTTGTCCGAGAGCGACCTCAGCGTGCCGACCGTGACCGGCATCTGGCCGAACGCCAACTGGTACGAGCGTGAAGTGTGGGACATGTACGGCATCAACTTTGCCGGTCACCCGCACCTGACCCGCATCATGATGCCGCCGACCTGGGAAGGTCACCCGCTGCGCAAGGACTTCCCGGCACGCGCCACCGAGTTCGACCCGTTCAGCCTGACCCTGGCCAAACAACAGCTTGAGGAAGAAGCCGCGCGCTTCAAGCCTGAAGACTGGGGCATGAAGCGTTCCGGTGCGAACGAGGACTACATGTTCCTCAACCTCGGCCCTAACCACCCTTCCGCGCACGGTGCGTTCCGCATCATTCTGCAGCTGGACGGTGAAGAGATCGTCGATTGCGTACCGGACGTCGGTTACCACCACCGTGGTGCCGAGAAGATGGCCGAGCGTCAGTCCTGGCACAGTTTCATTCCGTACACCGACCGTATCGACTACCTCGGCGGCGTGATGAACAACCTGCCGTACGTGCTCTCGGTCGAGAAGCTGGCCGGCATCAAGGTGCCAGAGAAGGTCGACGTCATCCGCATCATGATGGCCGAGTTCTTCCGGATCACCAGCCACCTGCTGTTCCTGGGGACTTACATCCAGGACGTCGGCGCCATGACCCCGGTGTTCTTCACGTTCACCGACCGTCAGAAGGCGTACACGGTGATCGAAGCCATTACCGGCTTCCGTCTGCACCCGGCCTGGTACCGCATCGGTGGCGTCGCTCACGACCTGCCACGCGGCTGGGAAAAACTGGTTAAAGACTTCATCGAGTGGATGCCAAAGCGTCTGGACGAATACCAGAAAGCCGCACTGGACAACAGCATCCTGCGTGGCCGGACCATCGGCGTCGCCGCCTACAACACCAAAGAAGCCCTGGAATGGGGCGTCACCGGTTCCGGCCTGCGTTCGACCGGTTGCGATTTCGACCTGCGTAAAGCACGCCCGTACTCCGGTTACGAGAACTTCGAATTCGAAGTGCCGCTGGCGGCCAATGGCGATGCCTACGATCGTTGCATCGTGCGCGTCGAAGAAATGCGCCAGAGCATCAAGATCATCGAGCAGTGCATGCGCAACATGCCGGAAGGCCCGTACAAGGCGGATCACCCGCTGACCACGCCGCCGCCGAAAGAGCGCACCCTGCAGCACATCGAGACCCTGATCACGCACTTCCTGCAAGTTTCGTGGGGCCCGGTCATGCCGGCCAACGAATCCTTCCAGATGATCGAAGCGACCAAGGGCATCAACAGTTATTACCTGACGAGCGATGGCGGCACCATGAGCTACCGCACCCGGATTCGTACCCCAAGCTTCCCGCACTTGCAGCAGATCCCTTCGGTGATCAAAGGCAGCATGGTCGCGGACTTGATTGCGTACCTGGGTAGTATCGATTTCGTTATGGCCGACGTGGACCGCTAAGCATGAACAGCACGCTTATCCAGACAGACCGTTTCGCCCTGAGCGAAACCGAGCGCTCGGCCATCGAGCACGAGCTGCATCACTACGAAGACCCGCGCGCGGCGTCGATCGAAGCCCTGAAGATCGTCCAGAAGGAACGTGGCTGGGTGCCTGATGGCGCGCTCTACGCCATCGGCGAAATCCTCGGCATCCCGGCCAGCGACGTTGAAGGGGTGGCGACGTTCTATAGCCAGATCTTCCGTCAGCCAGTGGGCCGTCACATCATTCGCGTCTGCGACAGCATGGTCTGCTACATCGGCGGCCATGAGTCTGTAGTCAGCGAAATCCAGAGCAATCTGGGCATCGGCCTGGGTCAGACCACCGCCGACGGTCGTTTCACCCTGCTGCCGGTCTGCTGCCTCGGCAACTGCGACAAGGCGCCGGCGTTGATGATCGACGACGATACATTCGGTGATGTGCAGCCTGCCGGCGTTGCCAAATTGCTCGAGGGCTACGTATGACCCTGACATCCTTCGGTCCTGCCAACCGCATCAAGCGGTCGGCCGAGACTCACCCGCTCACCTGGCGACTGCGTGACGACGGCGAAGCTGTCTGGCTCGACGAGTACCAGGCCAAGAACGGTTACGCCGCAGCGCGCAAAGCCTTCGCCGACATGGCTCAGGACGACATCGTCCAGACCGTGAAAGACTCGGGCCTTAAAGGTCGCGGCGGTGCAGGCTTCCCCACGGGTGTGAAGTGGGGCCTGATGCCCAAAGACGAATCCATCAACATCCGCTACCTGCTGTGCAACGCGGACGAGATGGAGCCGAACACCTGGAAAGACCGCATGCTGATGGAGCAACTGCCCCATCTGCTGATCGAAGGCATGCTGATCAGTGCTCGCGCGCTGAAAACCTACCGTGGCTACATCTTCCTGCGTGGCGAATACACCACCGCCGCCAAGCACCTGAACCGTGCCGTGGAAGAAGCCAAGGCAGCGGGCCTTTTGGGTAAAAACATTCTGGGCAGCGGCTTCGATTTCGAGCTGTTCGTCCACACCGGCGCCGGGCGTTACATCTGCGGTGAAGAAACCGCACTGATCAACTCCCTCGAAGGTCGCCGCGCCAACCCGCGCTCCAAGCCGCCCTTCCCTGCCGCCGTTGGCGTGTGGGGCAAGCCGACCTGCGTGAACAACGTTGAAACCCTGTGCAACGTGCCGGCGATCATTGCCGACGGCGTGGACTGGTACAAATCGTTGGCCCGCGAAGGCAGTGAAGACATGGGCACCAAGCTCATGGGCTTCTCCGGCAAGGTCAAGAACCCGGGCCTGTGGGAACTGCCGTTCGGCGTCACCGGTCGCGAGTTGTTCGAAGACTACGCCGGCGGCATGCGCGACGGTTACAAGCTCAAGTGCTGGCAGCCAGGCGGCGCCGGTACCGGTTTCCTGTTGCCGGAACACCTGGACGCACAAATGTACGCCGGCGGCATCGCCAAAGTGGGCACCCGTATGGGTACCGGCCTGGCCATGGCGGTGGACGACAGCGTCAACATGGTTTCCCTGCTGCGCAACATGGAAGAGTTCTTCTCCCGCGAATCCTGCGGCTTCTGCACCCCGTGCCGTGACGGTTTGCCGTGGAGCGTCAAGCTTCTGCGCGCCATCGAGAACGGTGAAGGGCAAGCCGGCGATATCGAGACCCTGCTGGGTCTGGTCGGTTTCCTCGGCCCTGGCAAGACCTTCTGTGCTCACGCACCGGGCGCCGTGGAGCCGTTGGGCAGCGCAATCAAATACTTCCGCCATGAGTTCGAAGCCGGCATCGCGCCTACCAGCGCCGTCGTCCCGCCTCTGGCAAGGCCGATCGTAGTCGGCGCGTAAACGCTTAAAAAAGCGAAGGGTCCGTGCCCTTCGCTTTGTCGTGTGATGACGCCGCAAGCGGCTGTGTTGATTCACGCGAATAACAAGATTCCATTAGCCACGCCCGCTGACACCGGGCCAACGAAGAACTTTGAACCATGGCCACTATCCACGTAGACGGCAAAGAGCTCGAAGTCGATGGGGCAGACAACCTGTTACAGGCATGTCTGTCGCTAGGCCTCGATATCCCTTATTTCTGCTGGCACCCAGCCCTAGGCAGCGTTGGCGCTTGCCGCCAGTGCGCGGTCAAGCAGTACACCGACGAAAACGACAAGCGTGGTCGGATCGTCATGTCCTGCATGACCCCCGCCACCGACGGCAGCTGGATCTCCATCGACGACGAAGAAGCGAAAGTGTTTCGCGCCAGCGTCGTTGAATGGCTGATGACCAACCACCCTCACGACTGCCCGGTCTGTGAAGAAGGCGGTCACTGCCACCTGCAAGACATGACCGTGATGACCGGCCACAACGAGCGCCGTTATCGCTTCACCAAGCGTACTCACCAGAACCAGCAACTGGGCCCGTTCATTTCCCACGAAATGAACCGCTGCATCGCTTGCTATCGCTGCGTGCGCTTCTATAAGGATTACGCTGGCGGCACCGACCTCGGTGTGTTCGGCGCCCACGACAACGTGTACTTCGGTCGCGTTGAAGACGGCACCCTGGAAAGCGAGTTCTCCGGCAACCTCACCGAGGTCTGCCCGACCGGTGTGTTCACCGACAAGACTCACTCCGAGCGCTACAACCGCAAGTGGGACATGCAGTTCTCGCCGAGCATCTGCCATGGCTGCTCCAGCGGTTGCAACATCTCCCCGGGCGAGCGCTACGGTGAACTGCGTCGCATCGAAAACCGTTTCAACGGTTCGGTAAACCAGTACTTCCTGTGCGACCGTGGCCGTTTCGGCTATGGCTACGTCAACCGCAAGGATCGCCCGCGTCAGGCATTGCTGGCCAACGGCGCCAAGCTGACCCTCGACGAAGCGCTGGATAAAGCCGCCGATCTGCTGCGCGGTCGCAACATCGTCGGTATCGGTTCGCCACGTGCCAGCCTCGAAAGCAACTACGCGTTGCGCGAACTGGTCGGTGCCGAGCACTTCTACTCCGGTATCGAAGCCGCCGAGCTGGAACGCATTCGTCTGGTCATGCAGGTGCTCAAAGACAGCCCGCTGCCGATCCCGAACATGCGCGACATCGAAGACCACGACGCGATCTTCGTCCTCGGTGAAGACCTGACCCAGACCGCTGCGCGCATGGCCCTGTCCCTGCGTCAATCGGTCAAAGGCAAAGCCGAAGACATGGCCGACGCGATGCGCGTTCAGCCTTGGCTCGACGCCGCCGTGAAGAACATCGGTCAGAACGCGCTGAACCCACTGTTCATCGCCAGCCTGGCTGAAACCAAGCTCGACGACATCGCTGAAGAATGCGTTCACGCTGCGCCAGACGACCTGGCCCGCATCGGTTTCGCCGTGGCTCACGCCCTCGACGCCAGCGCGCCGGCCGTTGAAGGCCTGGACGCGGAAGCCCTTGAGCTGGCCAAGCGTATTGCCGACGCCCTGCTCGCCGCCAAGCGTCCGCTGATCATTGCCGGTACCTCGCTGGGTTCCAAGGCGCTGATCGAAGCCGCGGCAAACATCGCCAAGGCCCTGAAGCTGCGCGAGAAGAACGGTTCCATCAGCCTGATCGTGCCAGAAGCCAACAGCCTCGGCCTGGCCATGCTCGGTGGCGACTCGGTCGATGCCGCGCTGCAAGCCGTGATCGACGGTAAAGCTGACGCCATCGTCGTGCTGGAAAACGATCTGTACACCCGTACCGACAAAGCCAAGGTCGATGCTGCCCTGAACGCCGCAAAAGTGGTGATCGTGGCGGACCATCAGAAGACCGCCACCAGCGATCGCGCGCACCTGGTTCTGCCAGCGGCCAGCTTCGCTGAAGGCGACGGTACGCTGGTCAGCCAGGAGGGCCGCGCCCAGCGTTTCTTCCAGGTCTTCGACCCGACTTACCTCGACGCAAGCATCATGGTTCACGAAGGCTGGCGCTGGCTGCATGCCCTGCGCGCTACCCTGTTGAACCAGCCGATCGACTGGACCCAACTGGACCACGTCACCGCTGCCTGTGCCGCAAGCACTCCGCAACTGGCCGGCATTGTCAGCGCCGCACCGTCCGCCGCATTCCGCATCAAGGGCCTGAAACTGGCTCGCGAACCGCTGCGTTACTCCGGTCGTACCGCCATGCGCGCCGACATCAGCGTGCACGAACCGCGTACTTCCCAGGATAACGACACCGCGTTCTCGTTCTCCATGGAAGGTTACTCGGGCTCGGTCGAACCGCGTCAGCAAGTGCCATTCGCCTGGTCTCCGGGCTGGAACTCGCCGCAAGCCTGGAACAAGTTCCAGGACGAAGTCGGTGGTCACATCCGCGCTGGCGACCCGGGCACCCGCCTGATCGAAAGCACCGGTGATTCGCTGAACTGGTTCGCCAGTGTTCCTCGCGCGTTCAACCCGGCTCCGGGCACCTGGCAGGTTGTGCCGTTCTTCCACCTGTTCGGCAGCGAAGAGAACTCTTCGAAAGCCGCGCCGGTTCAGGAACGCATCCCGGCCGCTTACGTGTCGCTGGCCAAATCCGAAGCCGACCGCTTGGGTGTCAATGACGGCGCCCTGCTGAGCTTGAGCGTTGCGGGCCAGACCCTGCGTCTGCCGCTGCGCATCAACGAAGAGCTGGGTGCCGGTCTGGTCGCATTGCCGGCCGGTATCGCCGGCATTCCGCCAGCGATCTTTGGCAAATCCGTTGACGGTCTGCAGGAGGCAGCTCAATGACCTGGTTCACGCCTGAAGTGATTGACGTGATCATCGCGGTCCTCAAGGCCATCGTGATTCTGCTCGCCGTCGTGGTGTGCGGCGCGCTGCTGAGCTGGGTCGAGCGTCGTCTGCTCGCCCTCTGGCAGGACCGTTACGGTCCGAACCGCGTCGGCCCGTTCGGCGCGTTCCAGATTGCGGCCGACATGATCAAGATGTTCTTCAAGGAAGACTGGACCCCGCCGTTCGCCGACAAAGTGATCTTCACCTTGGCACCGGTCGTGGCCATGAGCGCCTTGCTGATTGCCTTCGCGATCATCCCGATCACCCCGACCTGGGGTGTGGCGGACATCAACATCGGCATCCTGTTCTTCTTCGCCATGGCCGGTCTGTCGGTCTACGCGGTGCTGTTCGCCGGCTGGTCGAGTAACAACAAGTTCGCCCTGTTGGGCAGCTTGCGGGCCTCGGCACAAACCGTGTCGTACGAAGTGTTCATGGGCCTGTCGCTGATGGGCATCGTGATCCAGGTCGGCTCGTTCAACATGCGCGACATCGTTGAATACCAGGCGCAGAACCTGTGGTTCGTCATCCCGCAGATCTTCGGTTTCCTGACCTTCTTCATTGCCGGCGTCGCCGTGACTCACCGTCACCCGTTCGACCAGCCGGAAGCGGAACAGGAACTGGCCGACGGTTACCACATTGAATACGCCGGCATGAAATGGGGCATGTTCTTCGTCGGTGAGTACATCGGCATCGTGTTGATTTCGGCGCTGCTGGTGACGTTGTTCTTCGGTGGCTGGCACGGTCCGTTTGGCATTCTGCCGCAGATCCCGTTCATCTGGTTTGCACTGAAAACCGCGTTCTTCATCATGTTCTTCATCCTGCTGCGCGCCTCGATTCCGCGCCCACGGTATGACCAAGTGATGGATTTCAGCTGGAAGTTCTGCCTGCCGCTGACCCTCGTCAACATGCTGGTGACCGCTGCGATCGTGTTGCTCAACACGCCCGCCGTCGCGGCTCAGTGAGGATAGAGAATCATGAAGTACATATTTGACATCGTGCATGGCTTCTTCACCCAGCTTCGCAGCCTGGTGATGATCTTCGGCCACGCCTTCCGCAAGCGCGACACGCTGCAATACCCGGAAGAGGCGGTGTACCTGCCGCCGCGCTTCCGTGGCCGTATCGTGCTGACCCGCGACCCCGACGGCGAAGAGCGTTGTGTAGCCTGCAACCTGTGCGCCGTGGCGTGCCCGGTCGGTTGCATCTCGCTGCAGAAAGCTGAAACCGATGACGGTCGCTGGTACCCGGAATTTTTCCGTATCAACTTCTCGCGCTGCATTTTCTGCGGCCTCTGCGAGGAAGCCTGCCCGACCACCGCGATCCAGCTGACACCGGATTTCGAGATGGCCGAGTTCAAACGTCAGGACCTGGTGTACGAGAAAGAAGATCTGTTGATCTCCGGCCCCGGCAAAAACCCTGATTACAACTTCTATCGTGTTGCAGGTATGGCGATTGCCGGTAAGCCAAAAGGCTCCGCGCAGAATGAAGCCGAACCGATCAACGTGAAGAGCTTGCTGCCTTAAGGAAGAAAGATGGAATTCGCTTTCTATTTCGCATCGGGTATCGCTGTTGTGTCCACGCTTCGTGTGATCACCAACACCAACCCCGTGCACGCCCTGCTCTACCTGATCATTTCGCTGATTGCCGTGGCGATGACGTTTTTCGCCCTCGGCGCGCCGTTCGCCGGTGTGCTGGAAGTGATCGCCTACGCTGGCGCCATCATGGTGCTGTTCGTGTTCGTGGTGATGATGCTGAACCTGGGGCCCGCCTCGGTTCAGCAAGAGCGCGTCTGGCTCAAGCCCGGCATCTGGCTCGGCCCGGTCGCACTCGGCGCCCTGCTGCTGGTTGAACTGCTGTACGTGCTGTTCAGCGACACCAGCGGCCAGGCCATCGGCCACACCACCGTAGACGCCAAGGCCGTGGGCATCAGCCTGTTCGGTCCTTACCTGCTGGTGGTCGAACTCGCCTCGATGTTGCTGCTCGCCGCAGCCGTCACGGCGTTCCACTTGGGCCGCAACGAAGCCAAGGAGCAATGACGATGCCTGCTATCCCTATGGAGCATGGTCTGGCGGTCGCCGGCATCCTGTTCTGCCTCGGTCTGGTCGGCCTGATGGTCCGCCGCAACATTCTCTTCGTGCTGATGAGCCTGGAGGTCATGATGAATGCCTCCGCACTGGCCTTCATCGTTGCCGGTAGCCGCTGGGCGCAGCCGGATGGACAGATCATGTTCATCCTGGTGATCAGCCTGGCAGCCGCCGAGGCCAGTATTGGCCTGGCGATTCTGTTGCAGCTGTATCGCCGCTTCCACACTCTCGATATCGACGCTGCCAGCGAGATGCGCGGATGAATCTTCTCTATCTGACTTTCGTATTCCCTCTCATAGGTTTCCTGCTGCTGGCGTTTTCACGCGGCCGCCTCTCGGAAAACCTGTCGGCGCTGATTGGCGTCGGTTCCATCGGCTTGTCTGCCATCGTCACGGCTTATGTGATCTGGCAATTCAACGTCGCGCCACCTGAAGGCGGTCACTACACGCAAGTGTTGTGGCAGTGGATGGCGGTGGAAGGCTTTACGCCTAACTTCGCGCTGTACCTGGATGGTCTGTCCCTGACCATGCTCGGTGTGGTGGTCGGCGTCGGCTTCCTGATCCACCTGTTCGCGTCCTGGTACATGCGCGGTGAAGCCGGTTACTCGCGCTTCTTCGCCTACACCAACCTGTTTATCGCCAGCATGCTGTTCCTGGTCCTGGGCGATAACCTGTTGTTCCTGTACTTCGGTTGGGAAGGCGTGGGCCTGTGCTCGTACCTGTTGATCGGTTTCTACTACAGCAACCGCAACAACGGTAACGCGGCACTCAAAGCCTTCATCGTGACCCGGATCGGCGACGTGTTCATGGCCATCGGCCTGTTCATCCTGTTCGCGCAACTGGGCACACTGAACATCCAGGAACTGCTGGTGCTGGCGCCACAGAAATTCCAGGCCGGCGACTTCTGGATGGTCATGGCGACCCTGATGCTGCTGGGCGGCGCTGTCGGTAAATCCGCGCAACTGCCGCTGCAAACCTGGCTGGCAGACGCGATGGCCGGTCCTACTCCGGTTTCGGCACTGATCCACGCCGCAACCATGGTGACCGCCGGTGTCTACCTGATCGCCCGTACTCACGGCCTGTTCTCCCTGGCGCCGGATATCCTGCACCTGGTTGGCGTTGTCGGCGGTGTGACCCTGGTACTCGCCGGTTTTGCCGCACTGGTTCAGACCGACATCAAACGTATCCTCGCCTACTCGACCATGAGCCAGATCGGCTACATGTTCCTGGCATTGGGCGTTGGTGCATGGGATGGCGCGATCTTCCACCTGATGACCCACGCCTTCTTCAAGGCGCTGCTGTTCCTTGCGTCCGGTGCGGTGATCGTTGCCTGCCACCACGAGCAGAACATCTTCAAGATGGGCGGCCTGTGGAAGAAACTGCCACTGGCCTACGCCAGCTTCATCGTCGGCGGCGCGGCTCTGTCGGCCCTGCCACTGGTCACCGCAGGCTTCTACTCCAAGGACGAAATCCTCTGGGAAGCGTTCGCCAGCGGCAACCACGGTCTGCTTTACGCAGGTCTGGTCGGTGCGTTCATGACTTCGCTGTACACCTTCCGCCTGATCTTCATCGCGTTCCACGGTGAAGTGAAGACCGAAGCGCACGCCGGTCACGGCATCGCTCACTGGCTGCCACTGTCGGTGCTGATCGTATTGTCTACCGCCATTGGCGCGATGATCGTTCCACCGCTGCACGGCGTGCTGCCGGAAAGCGTCGGCCATGCCGGCGGCGAAGCCAAGCACAGTCTGGAAATCGCCTCGGGCGCCATTGCCCTGGCCGGTATCCTGCTGGCCGCGCTGCTGTTCCTCGGCAAGCGTCGTTTCGTCACTGCAATCGCCAACAGCGGCATCGGCCGCTTCCTTTCGGCCTGGTGGTTCGCTGCCTGGGGCTTCGACTGGATCTACGACAAACTGTTCGTCAAGCCATACCTTGCGATCAGCCACGCACTGCGCAGAGACCCGCTCGACCAGACCATCGGTCTGATCCCGCGTATGGCCAAAGGCGGTCACACCGCCCTGAGCCGTACCGAAACCGGTCAACTGCGTTGGTACGCGGCATCGATGGCAGCCGGCTCCGTGCTGGTCATCGGCGCCATCGTGCTGGTAGCGGTCTGATATGAACCTTGCGAACTTGCGAAAGGAATTGAGCCCGTCATGATTCTGCCTTGGCTAATCCTGATCCCCTTCATCGGCGGCCTGCTGTGCTGGATGGGTGAGCGCTTCGGCGCTACCCTCCCCCGCTGGATTGCGCTGTTGACCATGACCCTGGAACTCGCACTCGGCCTCTGGCTGTGGGCCCACGGTAATTATTCATTTGCTCCGGCCCCTGGCGCCGATCCGACCTGGGTGCTTGAGTTCAAGCACGTCTGGATCGAGCGCTTCGGCATCAGCGTGCACCTGGCTCTCGACGGCCTGTCGCTGTTGATGATCCTGCTGACCGGTCTGCTGGGTATCCTCTCGGTACTCTGCTCGTGGAAAGAGATCCAGCGTCACGTTGGCTTCTTCCACTTGAACCTGATGTGGATCCTGGGCGGTGTCGTCGGCGTGTTCCTCGCCCTCGACCTGTTCATGTTCTTCTTCTTCTGGGAAATGATGCTGGTGCCGATGTACTTCCTCATCGCGCTCTGGGGTCACAGTTCTTCGGACGGCAAGAAAACCCGGATCTACGCGGCGACCAAGTTCTTCATCTTCACTCAGGCTTCCGGCCTGATCATGTTGGTGGCGATCCTGGGCCTGGTCCTGGTCAACTTCAACGACACCGGCGTGATTACCTTCAACTACGCCGATCTGTTGAAAACCAAGATGTCGCTGACCACCGAGTACATCCTGATGCTCGGCTTCTTCATCGCCTTCGCGGTGAAACTGCCGGTGGTGCCGTTCCACTCCTGGTTGCCTGACGCTCACGCCCAGGCGCCGACCGCGGGTTCGGTCGACCTGGCCGGTATCTTGTTGAAGACAGCTGCTTACGGTCTGCTGCGTTTCGCCCTGCCGCTGTTCCCGAATGCCTCGGCCGAGTTCGCGCCGATTGCCATGACCCTCGGTCTGATCGGGATCTTCTACGGTGCGTTCCTGGCCTTTGCACAAACCGACATCAAGCGTCTGATCGCCTACTCCTCCGTTTCCCACATGGGTTTCGTGTTGATCGGCATCTACTCCGGCAGCCAACTGGCGCTGCAGGGCGCGGTCATGCAGATGCTGGCGCACGGTCTGTCGGCGGCGGCACTCTTTATCCTCAGTGGTCAACTGTACGAGCGTACCCACACCCGCGACATGCGTGAAATGGGTGGCCTGTGGTCGAAGATCGCTTACCTGCCGGCCGTCAGCCTGTTCTTCGCAGCCGCGTCCCTGGGCTTGCCGGCGACCGGTAACTTTGTGGGTGAGTTCCTGATCCTGATCGGCACGTTCCCGAGCGCTCCATTGATCACTATCCTCGCGACGTCCGGTCTGGTGTTCGGTTCGGTCTACTCGCTGATCATGATCCACCGTGCCTACTTCGGCCCGTCCAAATCGGACGCGGTGCTGCATGGCATGGATGGTCGCGAACTGATCATGGTGGTCGGTCTGGCAGCGTTGCTGATTTTCATTGGCGTGTACCCGCAACCGTTCCTCGATACCTCTGCTGCGACGATGCATGGCGTGCAGCAATGGCTCGGCACCGCCTTCACTCAACTCGCTTCGGCCCGGTAAGAGCGCTATGGAATTCACGACTCAACACTTTATCGCGCTTGCGCCGTTGTTGATCACCAGCGCCACGATCATCGTGGTGATGCTGGCAATCGCCTGGCGCCGCAACCACTCGCAGACCTTCCTGATTTCCGTGGCGGGTCTGAACCTGGCGTTGCTGTCGATCCTGCCAGCCCTGAAAGTCGCGCCTCTGGCCGTGACTCCACTGCTGCAGATCGACACCTTCGCTTGCCTGTACATGGCGCTGATCCTGGTCGCCACCCTCGCTTGTGTGACCCTCGCCCACGCCTACCTCGGCGATGGCGGCTCGGGTTACCCGGGCAACCGTGAAGAACTTTACCTGCTGATTCTGATGGCCGCCGCTGGTGGCCTGGTACTGGTTAGCGCGCAGCACCTGGCCGGGTTGTTCATCGGTCTGGAACTGCTCTCGGTACCGGTCTACGGTCTGGTGGCTTATGCCTTCTTCAACAAACGTTCGCTGGAAGCCGGTATCAAGTACATGGTGCTGTCGGCCGCCGGTTCCGCGTTCCTGTTGTTCGGCATGGCCCTGCTCTACGCCGATTCGGGCAGCCTGAGCTTCGTCGGTATCGGCCAGGCCCTGGCCGCCACCGGCCTGCCAAGCTCGCTGGCGCAACTGGGCCTGGGCATGATGCTGATCGGTCTGGCGTTCAAGCTGTCGCTGGTACCGTTCCACCTCTGGACCCCGGACGTTTACGAAGGTGCTCCGGCACCGGTGGCCGCGTTCCTGGCCACCGCGTCCAAAGTCGCTGTGTTTGCAGTGATGGTGCGTCTGTTCCAGATCTCGCCCGCGGCGAGCAGCGGTGTACTGAGCGACGTGCTGACCATCATCGCCATCGCGTCGATCCTGTTCGGTAACCTGCTGGCCCTGACCCAGAGCAACCTCAAGCGTCTGCTGGGTTACTCGTCCATCGCTCACTTCGGTTACCTGCTGATTGCCCTGGTGGCGAGCAAGGGTCTGGCCGTGGAAGCCATTGGCGTGTACCTGGTCACCTACGTGATCACCAGCCTCGGCGCGTTCGGCGTGATCACGCTGATGTCCTCGCCGTACAACGGCCGTGACGCGGATGCCTTGTACGAATACCGCGGCCTGTTCTGGCGCCGTCCGTACCTGACCGCCGTACTGACCGTGATGATGCTGTCCCTGGCCGGTATCCCGCTGACCGCGGGCTTCATCGGCAAGTTCTACATCATCGCTACCGGTGTCGAGTCGCACCAATGGTGGCTGGTCGGTTCCCTGGTACTGGGCAGCGCCATCGGCGTCTTCTACTACCTGCGCGTCATGGTCACCCTGTACCTGATCGAACCGAACCTGCGTCGCCACGATGCGCAACTGCACTGGGAACAACGTGCAGGCGGCGTGATGCTGCTGGCGATCGCCGCACTGGCGTTCTTCCTCGGTCTGTATCCGCAGCCGTTGCTGATCCTGGTTCAGCAGGCGGGGTTGGCGGGTTGATCGCTTAAGCGACACTCGGTAGAAAACAGAAACGGCACCTTCGGGTGCCGTTTTTGCGTTTGTGAGACCTCACTCCAGCCTCTCCCCTCTCCTCCCAGACATCCAGAATCCCCTCGCGGGTGAATCAGCCGCGTCCTACATCCCCTTCCCTGCCTTCGACTTAACGTAATGACCTGACCGAATTGGCAGGAACAGAAACCTTGACCTATTCGATTCTTGTGATAGAAATATACGCAGGTAACGTACAGAACATGGACGCTCTTTTTATCGAATTACCCGCATTTCAAAAGCACAGAAATGACTACCTGGACGACGAACTGTTTCGCAGCTTTCAACTGGAGCTGCTGAAAAACCCGGAAGCGGGCGATCTCGTGGAAGGTACGGGCGGTTTGCGCAAAGTCCGCTTCTCCGACCAGCGACGAGGCAAAGGCAAGCGCAGCGGATTACGGGTGATTTATTACTGGTGGTCAGGTTTCGATCAATTCTGGCTGTTCACGGTGTACAGCAAAAACGAGCAAGACGATCTGACGCCTGCCCAGAAAAAACTTTTCAGACAAACGCTGGATCGAGAAATCAATACGAGAACCCACTATGAAACGTGACATTTTTTCCGAACTGATGGAGGGCCTCGAAGCCTTGGCCGACGAGCGCCAAGGTAAGGTCACGCTGCGGAGCCACAAGGTTCAGTTGCCAAAACTTGTACCCATCACTGCCGAGGAAGTGGTAGCCATCCGCAATCAGCTCAACCTTTCCCGATCGGTGTTCGCCATGTACCTGCGCACCAACACCCGAACCCTTGAAAACTGGGAACAAGGACGGGCAACACCGAATGCCCAAGCCACGACATTGATCCGCTTGGTTGAACGTTTTCCGCAGACGATTGAACAACTCGCCGCCTTGACCTGAACCGTCTAGGTTCCAACGATGCTGGTTCGGCTGGATAAAGTTGATACCTGGAATGCCCCTATCGCGATCCGACTTGCTCGCGATGACGGACTATCAGCCACAAACAAAAACGGCACCTTGCGGTGCCGTTCGCGTTTCACAGCTCAGATGTTATTTACGCGCCGCCTCCCACGACTTCAGCAGTTCGGCATAGCTCACGGTTTCGCCTTTAGGCTTCTCGTTCGCCAGTTTCGGCTTCGGTGCACCCGGTTGGTCCAACCAGTACTGCGCGTCGCGCTCGGGGTTCATTTTCGGTGCGCAGGTGGCTTGCGCCTTCGAGCGTTCCAGACGGGTCATGATCGCGTCCTGATCCTTGGCCAAACCATCCAGCGCCTGTTGCGGGGTTTTCTCGCCGCTGGCCGCTTCGGCGATGTGGCTCCACCACAGTTGCGCCAAACGCGGATAGTCCGGCACGTTGGTCCCGGTCGGGGTCCATTGCACGCGGGCCGGGCTGCGATAGAACTCGACCAGACCACCGAGTTTCGGTGCCAGGTCGGTCATGGCTTGCGAGTTGATGTCCGACTCGCGGATCGGCGTCAGGCCGACGATGGTTTTCTTCAGGGATACGGTTTTCGAGGTCACGAACTGCGCGTACAGCCAGGCCGCGAGTTTTTGCTTCTCAGGCGTGGACTTGAGGAAGGTCCAGGAACCGGCGTCCTGATAACCCAGCTTCATGCCCTCTTCCCAATACGGACCTTTCGGCGACGGTGCCATGCGCCATTTCGGCGTGCCGTCGGCGTTCATCACCGGCAAGCCCGGTTTGGTCATGTCGGCGGTAAACGCGGTGTACCAGAAGATCTGCTGCGCGATGTTGCCCTGGGACGGCACCGGACCGGATTCGGAGAAGGTCATGCCCGCCGCTTCCGGTGGCGCATATTTCTTCAGCCAGTCGACGTATTTGGTGGTTGCATAGACCGCCGCCGGGCCGTTGGTGTCGCCGCCGCGGGTCACGCTGGAACCAACCGGATGGCAGTCCTCGACGCGGATGCCCCACTCGTCCACCGGCAAGCCGTTGGGAATGCCTTTGTCGCCAGCGCCGGCCATGGAGAACCAGGCATCGGTGAAGCGCCAGCCCAGGGACGGATCTTTCTTGCCGTAGTCCATGTGACCGTAGACGCGCTTGCCGTCGATTTCCTTGATGTCTTCACTGAAGAATTTGGCGATGTCTTCATAGGCCGACCAGTTCACCGGCACGCCCAGTTCATAACCGTATTTTTCTTTGAATTTGGCTTTCAGATCCGCCCGCTCGAACCAGTCGGCGCGAAACCAGTAGAGGTTGGCGAACTGCTGGTCGGGCAGCTGATAGATCTTGCCGTCCGGCGCGGTGGTGAACGAGATGCCGATGAAGTCTTTGATGTCCAGGGTCGGCGAGGTGTAGGCCTTGCCTTCGTTGGCCATCAGGTCGGTGATCGATTCGGTTTTGCCGTAGCGAAAGTGCGTGCCGATCAGGTCCGAGTCGTTGACCCAGCCGTCATAGATGTTCTTGTCCGATTGCATCTGGGTCTGCAGCTTTTCCACCACGTCGCCTTCCTGCAGCAAGTCGTGGGTCAGCTTGATCCCGGTGATCTCGGTAAAGGCTTTGGCCAGCGTTTTGGATTCATATTCGTGGGTCGCGATGGTTTCCGAGACCACCTTGATGCTCATCCCGCGAAATGGCTCGGACGCCTTGATGAACCACTTCAACTCTTCGAGCTGCTGGGCTTCGGTCAGGGTGGACGGTTTGAACTCGCTGCCAATCCATTTCTTGGCCGCGTCTTCATAGGCATCGGCCCAGGCTGCAGCGCTCAACCCGCTGAGTGCCAGCATGGCTGCCAATGAAACGCTATGTCGCAGCTTATTGTTTTTGTCGAACATAAGACCTCCTTTTAGGGTTTCGGAGCAGGCTCTGTACGAGAACTGCCTGCGCGTCGATCATGCTGCGTTAAAAACAGGCTCGGAATGCTCATTGACTAAAGTCAACTCCGCTACCTCGCCTGTTTTTGCCTTGCCTGATCGCCGCTCGGCGAGTTCTCGTACAGACCCTATCCCCAGCGCATCACAGCCAACAGCCACACCAGGGACAACGCGAACGCAACCCAGATGCTCCAGTCGGTGACGCCGATTACCAGCAAATGCAGGTAGGCGCTGCCGAGAAGACCGATAAACAACCGATCGCCACGGGTGGTGGCAATCGGCAACAAACCACGCCGAAGAATGCTCGGCGAACGCAGTTCCCAAGTCGTCATGCCCACCAGGATCAAGGCAATGACGCCGAAGAACGCCGCCGTAGGGCCGGTCCAACTCATCCATTCCATCATCAGCTCCTCAGACCCGGCCCAGGGCAAAGCCCTTGGCCACGTGGTTGCGAACAAACCAGATCACCAGCATGCCTGGCAGGATAGTCAACACCCCCGCCGCCGCCAGCACGCCCCAGTCGATGCCGGACGCCGAGACCGTGCGCGTCATCACCGCCGCAATCGGTTTGGCGTTGACCGACGTCAGCGTTCGCGCCAGCAGCAGCTCGACCCAGGAAAACATGAAGCAGAAAAATGCCGTTACACCGATCCCGGAACCAATCAGCGGAACGAAAATCTTCACGAAGAACTTGGGGAAACTGTAGCCGTCGATGTAGGCGGTTTCGTCGATTTCCTTAGGAACGCCGGACATGAAGCCTTCAAGGATCCACACCGCCAACGGCACGTTAAACAGGCAATGAGCCAACGCGACGGCGATGTGCGTATCGAACAACCCGATCGAGGAATACAGCTGGAAGAACGGCAACAGAAACACCGCCGGTGGTGCCATGCGGTTGGTCAGGAGCCAGAAAAACAGGTGCTTGTCACCGAGGAACCGATAGCGCGAGAACGCATACGCCGCCGGCAATGCCACGCTCAGCGAAATCACCGTGTTCAGGCTCACGTAGTACAGCGAGTTGAGGTAACCGGTGTACCAGGCCGGATCGGTGAAGATCACCTTGTAGTTCGCGAAGGTGAAATCCTGCGGAAACAACGTCAGGCCGCTGAGGATTTCGGTGTTGCTCTTGAAGGACATGTTCAGCAGCCAGTAAATCGGCACCAGCAGGAACAGGATGTAGATCACCAGCGGAATAAGCTTTCTCTTGCTCATGGCAGACCTCAGCGGTTGGCGTCAGAGTGAGTCATGGCCGTATAGAACAGCCAGGACACCAACAGGATGATCAGGAAGTACACCAGCGAGAAAGCCGCCGCCGGGCCGAGGTCGAACTGCCCGATCGCCATTTGCGTCAGGGTCTGACTCAAGAACGTCGTGGCATTCCCCGGACCGCCACCGGTCAGCACAAACGGCTCGGTGTAGATCATGAAACTGTCCATGAACCGCAGCATCACCGCGATCAACAGCACGCTCTTGAGCTTGGGCAGCTGGATGTGTCGGAAAACCGCCCAGGCCGATGCCCGATCAATCCGCGCCGCCTGGTAGTACACGTCCGGAATCGCCCGCAGCCCCGAGAAACACAACAGCGCCACCAACGACGTCCAGTGCCAGACGTCCATCACCAGTACCGTGACCCAGGCGTCCATGGTGTTGGCTGCATAGTTGTAGTTCAGCCCCATGGCCTTGAGGCTGGCGCCGAGCAATCCAATGTCGGCCCGGCCGAAGATCTGCCAGATGGTGCCGACCACGTTCCACGGAATCAGCAACGGAATCGCCAGAATGATCAGCACCAGCGACGACCAGCGGCCCTTGATCGGCATGGTCAGGGCGATGGCGATGCCCAGCGGGATTTCGATCAGCAGCACACAGCCGGAGTAAATGAACTGACGCAGTAATGAGTCATGCAGGCGCGGATCGAGCAGCACTTGCTTGTACCAGTCGGCGCCGACGAAGTAGCGGCTGGACTGGTCGAAGATGTCCTGCACCGAGTAGTTGACCACGGTCATCATCGGGATCACCGCACTGAACGCCACCAGCAAAAACACCGGCAACACCAGCCACCAGGCCTTGTTGTTCTGCACCTTGTTCATGGCTACGTCTCCAGGAGATATTCGTCGGCATACACCATCAACCATTGAGTTGGAAAGCTGATGTAGGCGGTTCCCTCAGGCACTGGCTTGTCTTCGGCCAGGCGCACTTTCAAAGGGGCGCCGTCGAGGTTCAGGGTCATGATCTTGTAGGTGCCAAGGTCTTCGACGTGTACGACTTGTGCCTGCATCGCCTCATCAAACGGCTCGTCCCACACATGCACGAACTCTGGACGGATGCCGACCTTCAGGGTTTTCCACTCGGATTCGGCGATGCGTTTCTGTTGAGGCTCGGAAAGTGGCAAATGAGTCGAGGCGAAACCGACACCGCCGGGTTGCGGCTGTACGTCGATCAGGTTCATCCCCGGACTGCCGATGAAATAGCCGACAAAGGTGTGGCTCGGCCGCTCGAACAGTTCTCGCGGCGTACCGAATTGCACAATCTGCCCGCCGTACATCACCGCAATTTTGTCGGCGAAGGTCGAGGCTTCGAGCTGATCGTGGGTGACGTAGACCATGGTGATGTTGAACTGCTCGTGGATCTGCTTGAGCTTGCGCCGCAGCTTCCACTTCAGGTGCGGGTCGATCACGGTCAGCGGTTCATCGAACAGAATCGCCGACACGTCATCGCGCACCAGCCCACGGCCCATGGAGACTTTCTGCTTTTCATCAGCCGTAAGATTGCGCGCCTTCTTGTACAACAACGCCTGAAGGTCGAGGACTTCGGCGATTTCCTGCACCTTGCTATGAATTTTCGCCTCGGCCATGCCCTGATTGCGCAGCGGGAAGGCCAGGTTGTCGAACACCGTCATGGTGTCGTAGACCACCGGAAACTGGAAAACCTGGGCGATATTGCGCTTCTCGGGGGTCAGGTCGTTGACCACTTTGCTGTCGAACAGCACCTGGCCCTGGGACGGACTGAGCAATCCGGAAATGATGTTGAGCAAAGTCGACTTGCCGCAGCCCGAAGGCCCGAGCAAGGCATAGGCACCGCCCTGCTCCCAGACGTGGTCCATCTCGCGAATCGCGTAATCCTCGGGGCCGGTCGGCGTGCGGGTGTAACTGTGGGCAAGGTGCTGCAAACGGATTTCGGCCATCAGGCAACCCTCGCGATACGACGACCGGGCGCCTGGACCAGCCGCCCCTGCGTATCGAAGACAAACAATTTATGGGTCGGGATATAGATACGAATCGGCGCATCGACGTCGTATTCGTGAACGCCGGGCAAGTGCAGCACCAGCAGGAAATGCTCGTTGCGCACGTGCAGGAAGGTTTCCGATCCGCTGATCTCGGCCACCTCGACGGTTACCGCCAGTTCCAGATCATCGTCGTTGCTCGGCACCAAGGAGATGTGGCTCGGTCGCACGCCGAAACGAAACTCGCCCTCGCCTACCGGCCGCAAATCGACGTTGAGCGGGAAGTGCACGAAATTGGCGAAACTGACTTCGTTGCCGGCGATACGCCCCGGCATCAGGTTGATTGGCGGCTCGGAGAACAGCTCCGCCGCCAGCACGGTTTGCGGCTGGTGATACACCTCGGAAGACTTGCCGCTCTGGATCACCCGACCTTCGTGAAGAATGGTGGTGGTGCCGCCCAGCGCCAAGGCTTCGTTGGGTTCGGTGGTGGCATAGATAGCGATGGTGTGGTGAGCCTTGAACAGCTCGCGCATTTCCTGACGCAGTTCTTCGCGCAGTTTGTAGTCGAGGTTCACCAGCGGCTCGTCGAACAGGATCAGCTCGGCATCCTTGACCAGCGCCCGGGCCATGGCCGTGCGCTGTTGCTGGCCGCCGGAAAGCTCAAGCGGATGGCGCTGGAGGAATTTCTCGATGCGCAGCATCTTCGCGGTTTCCAGCACTTTGCTCTGGATCAGCTCATTGGACACGCCGCCCTGGCGCAAGGGCGAGGCGATGTTCTCGAACACCGTCATGGTCGGGTAGTTGATGAATTGCTGATAGACCATCGACACGTTACGCAAACGCACCGGGCGCTGGGTGACGTCGACGCCGTTCATCAGAATGCGGCCGCTGTCAGGTTTGTCCAGACCGGCCATCAGGCGCATGAGACTGGTTTTGCCGGACAGCGTACGCCCGAGCAAAACGTTGAAGGATCCGGCTTCGAAATTAAGGCACGCATCATCGATCCAGGTCTGGCCCTCGACGGTGCGGCTGACGTGCTCCAGGGTTAATGACATGGCTCGGCCTTTTTATTATTGGAGTCAAGCGACCGGAGCTACAGAGCGACATTCGTGCCAGAAACTGCAAGCCGTTGATCCGGCTTGAGAATCCTTCAAGTGGAAGAAAAACTGCGTTCATTGCTGAACAGAAATGAACAACCGCGACTGAACAATTGAACAACCCGGCGGTTGACAATGAACAATAGTGAACAACACTCTACGGATGCTTTTACTGCGGGAAATTCTGAATTGCGCGCGCCCTTGTAGCAGCTGCCGAAGGCTGCGTTCGGCGACGCAGTCGTCGTGGAATCAGGCGTCGCGGTGTATCAGGATGACCGCGTTTACAGGTTTGACGACGACTACGTCGCCGAACGCAGGCTTCGCCAGCTGCTACATGAATCGCGCTACTTATAACAAAAATAATAATGCTCAGAGATCGATTGCCATGGCCGCACCCGCCTTGCCGCTCTCCCACGACGCCATCATCCAGGACTCCTGGTCCCGTTGCCGCGCGTTCGGCCTCAATCATCAGAGCGCCCCGGCGTTCGATCAGTTGCCGGCCGAGGGCATTGCGCAATTGCTGGAGAGCCAGCACTCACTGGTGCAAACCACTCACCAGGAAGTCCTGCCGTACTACGAGAACATCCTCAGCAACTCCAACTGCCTGATCATGCTCGCCGACAATCAGGGCCAGGTGCTGACGTCCTGGGGCACCCAGCGTTTTATCGAGCCGAACCTGACCCGCGGTTTCAGCGCCGGTGCCAGCTGGATGGAGCGTTGCAGCGGCACCAATGCGATCGGCACCGCGCTGGCCTGCGAACAGGCGGTGCACATCGAGCACGACGAACATTTCCTCAAGGCCAACCGTTTCATGACCGGCTCCGCCGCACCGATTTTCGATGCCGAACGCAAGGTGATCGCGGTGCTGGATGTGTCCAGCGACAGCTACCTGCCGCCATCCCACACGCTCGGCATGGTCAAGATGATGAGTCAGACCGTGGAGAACCGGCTGATCCTCAACCTGTTCCATGGCCAGCATTTCCAACTGACCTTCAACACCGGACTGAACAACCTCGACAGTCAATGGGCCGGGCTGCTGATTTTTGATGAAACCGGTCAGGTGCTGTCCGCCAACCGTCGGGCCGACAATCTGCTGGGCATCAGCCTGTCGCGGGTCAGTGTTGAAAGCCTGTTCAAAGTCTCACTGCTGGAGTTGCTGAACCAGCCGGACGGCCTGCCCTTCGCCTTGCAAACCTCGGGACGCAACCGCTTCCAGTGCCTGTTGAAGCGGCCGAAACAGGCAGTGATTCAGGCGCGAGTATTTTCTGAAACAAAGAGCGCAGAACCCACGGTGGCGACACCGGCAGCGATCAGCCTCAACACCCTGCATTTCGGTGACAGCCGCGTGGAAAAAGCCGTGCGCCAGGCCGAGCGGTTGCTGGAGAAAGACATTCCGTTGTTGATCCACGGCGAAACCGGGGTCGGCAAGGAAGTCTTCGTCAAAGCCCTGCATCAAGCCAGTTCGCGCAGTAAAAAACCCTTCATCGCCGTCAACTGTGCAGCCATTCCCGCCGAACTGGTGGAATCCGAGCTGTTTGGCTACGAGAAAGGCGCGTTCACCGGTGCCAACCAGAAAGGCAGCATCGGGCTGATCCGCAAGGCCGACAAAGGCACCCTGTTCCTTGATGAAATCGGCGATATGCCGTTGCCGACTCAGGCTCGGCTGCTGCGAGTGTTGCAGGAGCGTTGCGTGCAACCGGTGGGCAGCAGCGAGTTGTTCCCGGTGGATATCCGGATTATTTCCGCGACCAACCGCTCATTGCGCGAGCAGGTTCAGTTGGGGCGCTTCCGCGAGGATTTGTACTACCGGATTGGTGGTTTGACCCTGGAACTGCCGCCGCTTAGGGAACGCAGTGATAAAGAGGCCTTGTTCAAACGTCTGTGGGAACAGCACCGCGAACCATCGCAGTGGGCCGGGTTGAGCCGAGAGGTGCTGGAGTTGTTCAGCCGTCATCCGTGGCCGGGGAATTTAAGACAGGTCAGCAGCGTGATGCAGGTAGCGCTGGCCATGGCCGAGGAACAACCGGTGCGGCCGGAGCACTTGCCGGATGATTTTTTTGTGGATCTGGAGATGGAACCGGTTGAAACGCCGGAGCCGTTGGCGGTGGATTTGAATGATGCTGAGGATTTGAATCGGTTGTTGCAGGCGGCGGGAGGCAATATCTCCCATCTGGCCCGCAGACTCGGAGTAAGCCGCAACACCCTCTACAAGCGATTGCGCCAGTCAGGCGACTGATCGTTCCCACGCTCCGCGTGGGAATGCAGCCAGGGACGCTCCGCGTCCCATGCCGAAGCGGACGCGGAGCGTCCATTGAGGCATTCCCACGCAAAGCGTGGGAACGATCAGTGGAGCAAACGCAGTAATCAGTCAGCCAGACGCCAGGTCGTGCCGCCCTTTCCGTCTTCCAGCACCACGCCCATGGCGGTCAGCTGGTCGCGGATACGGTCGGATTCGGCCCAGTCTTTACCAGCACGAGCCGCCAGACGCGCAGCAATCAGCGCATCAACCTCTGCCGCATCAACCCGCCCTTCGGCACCGGCCTGCAGGAAGTCATCAGCTTCGAGCTGCAACACACCCAGCACGCTAGCCAATTCCTTCAAGCGAGCTGCCAGACCCGCCACCGCATCAAGATCACTCTCGCGCAGACGGTTGATCTCACGAACCATCTCGAACAGCACGGCACACGCTTCCGGCGTACCAAAGTCGTCGTTCATCACCTGAGTGAAACGCTCGACAAAGGCTTCACCGCCAGCAGGCGCCACGCTCGGCAGGCCTTTCAACGCATGGTAGAAACGCTCGAGCGCGCCTTTGGCGTCCTTGAGGTTGTCTTCCGAATAGTTGATCGCGCTGCGGTAGTGGCTCGACACCAGCAGGTAACGCACGACTTCCGGGTGGTACTTTTCCAGCACGTCGCGAATGGTGAAGAAGTTGTTCAAGGACTTGGACATCTTCTCGCCATTGATGCGAATCATGCCGCAATGCATCCACGCGTTGGCGTAGGTCTTGCCGGTGGCCGCTTCGCTCTGGGCGATTTCGTTTTCGTGGTGCGGGAACTCGAGGTCGCTGCCGCCGCCATGAATGTCGAAGGTCTCGCCTAGGCAGCAGGTGGACATCACCGAGCATTCGATATGCCAGCCCGGACGACCGTCACCCCAAGGCGAAGGCCAGCTCGGCTCGCCCGGCTTGGCGCCTTTCCACAGCACGAAGTCCAGCGGGTCCTGCTTGGACTCGTCGACTTCGATCCGTGCGCCGATGCGCAGGTCTTCGATTTTCTTGCGCGACAGCTTTCCGTAGCCCATGAACTTGGCGACGCGGTAGTACACGTCGCCATTGCCCGGGGCGTAGGCGTAACCCTTGTCGATCAGGGTCTGGATCATCGCGTGCATGCCGGGGATATGCCCGGTGGCGCGCGGTTCCATGTCCGGCTTCTGGATGTTCAGGCGCGCTTCGTCTTCGTGCATCGCCGCGATCATGCGCTCGGTCAAGGCTTCGAACGACTCGCCGTTCTCGTTGGCCCGATTGATGATCTTGTCGTCGATGTCGGTGATGTTGCGCACGTAAGTCAGGTCGTAGCCGCTGAACCGCAACCAGCGGGTCACCAGGTCAAACGCGACCATGCTGCGGCCGTGGCCCAGGTGGCAGTAGTCGTACACGGTCATCCCGCAGACGTACATGCGCACCTTGTTACCATCCAGCGGTTTGAAGACTTCTTTGCTCTTGGTGAGCGTGTTGTAGATCGAAAGCACTTTAGAGGTTCCTTGAATCACTGGCCCCACGAATCACGCAAGGTCACGGTACGGTTGAACACCGGAGACCCTGGTTTCGAGTCCTTGATATCCGCGACGAAGTAACCTTCGCGCTCGAACTGGAAACGGTCTTCCGGCTGTGCATTGCCCAGCGAGGGTTCAGCACGACAACCGGTGAGGACTTGCAGCGAGTCAGGGTTGATGTTGTCCAGGAAACTGGCGCTGTCTTCGGCCTTCTCAGGGTTGGCCGAACGGAACAGGCGATCATACAAGCGCACTTCGCACTCGACGCTGGCCGCGGCCGGCACCCAGTGCACCACGCCTTTGACCTTGCGGCCTTCAGGGTTCTTGCCCAGGGTTTCCGGATCGTACGAGCAACGCAGTTCGACGATGTTGCCATCGGCGTCCTTGATCGCTTCGTCGGCGCGGATCACGTAGCTGCCGCGCAGACGCACTTCGCCAGCAGGTTCCAGGCGTTTGTAGCCTTTTGGCGGCTCTTCCATGAAGTCTTCACGGTCGATGTAGAGCTCACGGGCGAACGGCAGAACGCGCATACCCATGTCTTCTTTCGGGTGGCACGGCAGTTCGAGGTTCTCGACCTGGCCTTCCGGGTAGTTGGTGATCACGACTTTCAGCGGGCGCAGCACGCACATGGCACGCGGGGCGCTGTGGTCGAGGTCGTCACGGATGCTGAATTCCAGCATGCCGAAGTCAACCACGCCGTCGGAACGGTTGGTGCCGATCATTTCGCAGAAGTTGCGGATCGATTTCGGCGTGTAACCACGGCGGCGGAAGCCGGACAGCGTGGACATGCGCGGATCGTCCCAGCCATGAACGTGCTTTTCATCGACCAGTTGCTTGAGCTTGCGCTTGCTGGTGATGGTGTAGTTCAGGTTCAGACGGCTGAATTCGTACTGACGCGGTTGCGCCGGCACGGGCAGGTTCTCGAGGAACCACTCGTACAGCGGACGATGGCTTTCGAACTCCAGGGTGCAGATCGAGTGGGTGATGCCTTCGATGGCGTCCGACTGACCGTGGGTGAAGTCGTAGTTCGGGTAGATGCACCACTTGTCACCGGTCTGGTGGTGGTGAGCGTGGCGGATGCGATACATGATCGGGTCGCGCAGGTTCATGTTCGGCGAGGCCATGTCGATCTTGGCCCGCAACACACGTGCGCCATCCTTGAATTCACCGGCCTTCATGCGGGCAAACCAGTCCAGGTTTTCTTCCACGGAGCGATCGCGGAACGGGCTGTTCTTGCCCGGCTCGGTCAGGGTGCCACGGTATTCCTTGGCCTGCTCAGGGCTCAGGTCATCGACGTAGGCCTTGCCGGCCTTGATCAGCTCAACGGCCCAGTCGTGCAACTGGTCGAAATACTGCGAGGCATAGCGCACTTCACCGGACCATTCGAAGCCCAGCCATTTGACGTCGCTTTCGATCGCGTCGATGTATTCCTGGTCTTCCTTGGCCGGGTTGGTGTCGTCGAAACGCAGGTGCGTGACGCCGCCAAATTCCTGGGCCAGGCCGAAGTTCACGCAAATCGACTTGGCGTGACCGATGTGCAGGTAGCCGTTGGGCTCAGGCGGGAAACGGGTGACGATCTGCGTGTGCTTACCCGAGTCCAGGTCCGCCTGGATGATCGGGCGCAGGAAATTGACCGGCACGGCAGGGCCGGTCTTGGAATTCGAGGTAGGGTCGACAGTGGGCTTGCTCATAGGATCCTTGAACGTACAAGTGCGCGGCCAGTTGGCCAAATCAAAGCGGCTGTTAAAACAAAGGGGCTTATCATAGCCGATGCCGTCAAGTCGCTGACAGAGCAGGCCCGAAAACGGCTGCATTTAATCGGATGCAAATGAAAAACAGCCTCGAAATTCGCGCCCGGCACGCTAAACTGCGCATCTTGGCTGTTGCTGGCCAGACCGGTTGGGGGCTGTAACGCCCCGAAACCCACGAATTCATATAAAGAGTACCGATCATGACCCAAGTCAAACTGACCACCAACCATGGCGACATCGTCCTGGAACTGAACGCTGAAAAGGCACCGCTGACCGTTGCCAACTTCATCGAGTACGTCAAAGCCGGTCACTACGAAAACACTGTTTTCCACCGCGTCATCGGTAACTTCATGATCCAGGGCGGCGGTTTCGAGCCAGGCATGAAAGAAAAGAAAGACAAGCGCCCAAGCATCCAGAACGAAGCCGACAACGGTCTGCCGAACGAGAAGTACACCGTGGCCATGGCCCGCACCATGGAGCCGCATTCGGCTTCCGCCCAGTTCTTCATCAACGTGGCTGACAACAGCTTCCTGAACCACAGCGCCAAGACCACTCAAGGCTGGGGCTACGCGGTATTCGCTAAAGTCGTTGAAGGCACCGACGTTGTCGACAAGATCAAAGGTGTTTCCACCACCATGAAATCCGGCCACCAGGACGTACCAGCAGAAGACGTGATAATCGAGAAAGCCGAGATCATCGAAGCGTGATACTGCTGATTTCAGACTTGCATCTGGAAGAGGAGCGCCCGGACATCAGCCGGGCGTTTCTGGATTTGCTCGCCGGACGCGCCCGCTCGGCGAGTGCGTTGTACATCCTGGGCGACTTTTTCGAGGCGTGGATTGGCGACGATGCCATGACGCCGTTCCAGCGTTCCATCTGCCAGGCCCTGCGCGAACTCAGCGACAGCGGCACGGCCATTTTTCTGATGCACGGCAATCGCGACTTCATGCTTGGCCAGGCCTTCTGTAAACAGGCCGGCTGCACGCTGTTGAAAGACCCGAGTGTCGTGCAATTTTACGGTGAGCCGGTGCTGTTGATGCACGGCGACAGCCTCTGCACCCGCGACGAGGCTTATATGAAGCTGCGTCGTTACCTGCGCAATCCGATCACCCTGTTCATCCTGCGGCACTTGCCTTTGCACACTCGCCATAAACTGGCGCGCAAGCTGCGCAGTGAAAGCCGTGCGCAGACGCGGATGAAGGCCAATGACATCGTTGATGTCACGCCGGAAGAAGTGCCCCGGATCATGCAGGCCTATGGCGTGAAGACCTTGATCCATGGGCATACCCATCGCCCGGCCATTCACAAATTGCAGATTGGCGAGCAGGCGGCCAAGCGGATTGTGTTGGGGGATTGGGATCGTCAGGGGTGGGCGTTGCAGGTGGATGAACAAGGGTTTGCGTTGGCGCCGTTTGATTTCGCACCGCCGCCACAACTCGCAGCACCCGCGAACTAACCGCCGAACACAAAACCCTTGTGGGAGCGGGCTTGCCCGCGATGGCGGAATCACATTCAACACCTGTGTTGACTGATACACCGTCATCGCGGGCAAGCCCGCTCCCACAGAGGATTGTGGTGACTCAATGGCCGGAAGCAGCAGGCCCCGCCTTCGCCGCAAACGGCGGTTTCGCCAGCCACACCAGCACAATCAAGCCCATGAATGCCCACCCCAGCAACGTGAAGTAATCCACGGTGGAGAGCATGTACGCCTGACTGGTCAGCACATGATCCAGTTGCGCATACGCCGGATTGCTCGCCCCGCCCAGGCTGTTCAACGCCTCGCGGGTAGCCGGCTCATAGGTGCTGATGCTTTCGCTCATATAGGCGTGGTGCTGATCCGCCCGGCGAATCCAGATCCAGGTCGTCAACGAGGCCGCAAAACTACCGCCCAACGTCCGCAGAAACGTCGCCAAGCCCGCGCCGTCGGCGATCTGGCTCGGTGGCAGATCCGACATCAGAATGCTCAAGGTCGGCATGAAGAACAGTGCCACGCCAATCCCCATGAACAGCTGCACCAGAGCGATGTGCTGGAAGTCCACTTCGTTGGTAAACCCGGCACGCATGAAGCAACTCAGGCCAATCGCCAGGAACGCCAGACCAGCCAACAGTCGCAGGTCGAATTTGTGTGCGTATTTGCCGACAAACGGCGACATCAGCACCGGCAGAATCCCGATCGGCGCCACCGCCAGACCCGCCCAAGTGGCGGTATAGCCCATCTGGGTTTGCAGCCATTGCGGCAGGATCAGGTTGATCCCGAAGAACCCGGCGTAACCCAACACCAGCACAATCGTGCCGATGCGGAAGTTGCGGTAAGCGAACAGGCGCAGATTGACCACAGGGTGTTTGTCGGTCATTTCCCAGATCACGAACACCGCCAGCGCAATCACCGAAATGGCCGCGCCGATGAGGATGAAGTTCGACTCGAACCAATCCAGGTCGTTGCCCTTGTCGAGGATCACCTGCAACGCGCCGACGCCAATGATCAGGGTGATCAAACCGACATAATCCATCGGCTGGTAGCTGGTTTCCACCGGCCGCGCCTTGAGTTGCTGGCGCACCACCATCACCGCGAAAACACCGATCGGCACGTTGATAAAGAAGATCCACGGCCAGCTATAGCTGTCGGTAATCCAGCCGCCGAGGATGGGACCGGCAATCGGCGCCACCACCGTGACCATCGCCAGCAACGCCAGGGCCATGCCGCGCCTGGCGGGCGGATAGACGGCAATCAGCAGCGTTTGAGTCATCGGGTACAACGGACCTGCTACCAGACCTTGAAGCACCCGAAAGCCGATCAACTCCGGCATCGAGGTCGAGATACCGCACAGAAACGAAGCCAGCACGAACAGAATCGTCGCCCAGAGAAACAGCTTCACCTCGCCGAAACGCCGGCTGAGCCAACCGGTCAGTGGCAGCGCGATGGCGTTGCTCACGGCGAATGAAGTAATCACCCAAGTGCCCTGCTCCGAACTCACGCCCAGGTTGCCGGAAATCGTCGGCAGCGCCACGTTGGCGATGGTGGTGTCGAGCACCTGCATGAAGGTCGCCAGAGACAGGCCGATGGTGCTGAGCAGCAGGCTGGGCGGCGTGAAAGACGCGTTATTGCTCATCGCGAATCCTTTGAAACTTGGCTGGCGCGGCGCCTTTTAACGGGCGCCGCTGAGGGATTGGCGAATCAGCGTTGAACGGTTTTGCTGACCGCAGCGCTGTTGTCGTGGATCAACTGAGTGATCATCGCGTCGGCCTCGGCCAACTGACGGTCATAGACGTTGGTGCTGAACGAGGCCTTTTGCGGCGGTTGTTGCGCCAGCACCGGGCCGCTCTGGTCGCGCAGGTTCACATCGACCTGAGTCGACAGGCCGACCCGCAACGGGTGCTTGGCCAGTTCTTCGGCGTTGATGTGAATCCGCACCGGCACCCGCTGGACGATCTTGATCCAGTTACCGGTGGCGTTCTGCGCCGGCAGCAAGGCAAACGCACTGCCGGTGCCCGCACCGAGGCTGTCGATGGTGCCGCTGAACTTCACGTCGCTGCCGTAGAGGTCGGCTTCGATGTCTACGGGCTGACCGATGCGCATGTCACGCAGTTGGGTTTCCTTGAAGTTGGCGTCGATCCACAGCTGATCCAGCGGAATGACCGCCATCAATGCGGTGCCCGGCTGGACGCGTTGGCCCAGTTGTACCGAGCGTTTGGCCACGTAACCGGTGACCGGCGCGATCAAGGTGCTGCGGGAGTTGTTCAAGTAAGCCTGACGCAATTGCGCGGCAGCGGACATCACGTCCGGGTGCGACGACACCACGGTGTCATCCACCAAAGCACTGGTGGTTTTCAGTTGCTGCTTGGCGTTGGCCAGGGCGTTTTGCGCCGAGGTCAGGTCGTCGCGAGCATGGGACAGTTCTTCCTGGGAAATCGCGCCGCCAGCGGCGAGGTTTTTCCGGCGATTGAAGTTGTCCTGAGCCTTCTGCACTTCGGCCTGTTGGGCGTTGACCTGGGCTTTCATGCCGTCGACGTTGCTGTACAAGCCGCGCACCTGACGCACGGTGCGGGCCAGATTGGCCTGGGCACTTTGCAGACCGACTTCGGCGTCGTTCGGGTCGAAGTTGATCAGCACCTGACCTTCGTGAACCAGGTCGCCGTCGTCGGCACCGATGCTGACCACCGTGCCGGTGACCAGCGGAGTGATTTCCACCACGTTGCCGTTCACATAGGCGTCGTCGGTGCTTTCGTTCCAGCGCCCGTAGAATTCGTGATAACCCCAGACGCCGATACCGGCGAGGACTACCACGATAGCCAGAACGACCAGCATGACTTTGCGTTTGCGCGAATTGCTCGTGTCTTGAGCGTTGTCAGGGGTTTGTGTTGTTGTATCGGCAGTGGCCATGACAAATACCTTGAATTAGTTGTGCTGCGTGGCTGGGGTTGCGTTGGCTGCGGTCAGGGTTTCGCCCTGGAAGCCGCCGCCCAGCGCCTGCATCAGTTGGATCGACAGGTCGATCTGCTCGGCATTCAGGTTGGCCAGCTGACGCTGGGCCTGGAGCAATTGCTGCTCGATGCTGAGCACGTCCAGGTAATTCCCGATGCCGGAACCGTACCGCTGGACCACGGTGTTGTAAGAATCCTGGGCAATGTCGGTGGCGTGCTGCTGAGCCCCGATTTGCCGGCCGATATCGCGTAACTGGTTGATGGCGTCGCTGACATCACCCAGGGCTTTCACCAGGCTTTTGTTGTACTGCGCCACGGCGAGGTCGTAATCGGCGTCGCGGGAATCGAGGTCGGCACGCAGGCGGCCGCCGTCGAAAATCGGCACCGAGATCGTCGGCGCAATATTGAAGAACCGACTGGCCGAACCGAACATCGCGTCGCCCAGCAAAGATTCGGCACCGGCCGCGGCGCTAAGGTTCAAGTTTGGATAGAACTGGGTTTTGCCGGCGTCGATGTTCTTGCTCGCCGCCTCGACCCGCCAACGCGCGGCCACCAGGTCTGGACGGCGACCCAACAGCTCGGCCGGCAGCACCGAGGGCAACGCGACGGCGCTGGCCTGAAGGATTTTCGGCCGGGCGATTTCGTTGCCGCGATCCGGGCCTTTACCGAGCAAGACGGCCAAAGCGATTTTCGCGCTTTGCAGGCGTTTTTCGGCATCGATCAGGCTGGCTTCGGACGTGGCTTCCAGGCTTTCGGTTTGCTGGAACTGGTATTGACTGTCGATCCCCGAGCTCAAGCGACGCTGGCTCAGGTCGAGCATTTGCTTGGTGCGCTTGAGGTCTTCATTGGCCAGGTCATAGACGATATGCGCCTGACCCAGATCGCTGTAGGCGCGAGCGACGTCGGCGGACAACGTCAGCTGAGCGGCTTGCTGATCGACTTCGGCAGCACGGGCCTGGCCCAGTGCGGCTTCCCAGGCATCACGCTGACCGCCCCAGAGGTCGAAGTTGTAATTGAAAACGGCGCCGATGTTGCGCACGGTGGAATAGGTGCCGCCCTGCCCGCTCGGGTCTTGATCGCGGGCCAGACGCGAGCGGCTGACGCCTGCGCTGGCATCGAGGGTCGGCATCCGCTCGGCATCGGCGGCATACGCGGCAGCGCTGGCCTGGTGGGCGCGGGCGTCGGCGATTTGCATGTCGGGGCTGTCGTGCAGGGCTTCGCGGATCAAGCCGTCGAGCTGTGGGTCGCCGAGGCTTTTCCACCAGTCGCTTTTCGGCCAGGCCGCGGGCGACAGGGTCACGCCGCTGAGGGATTGCCCGGCCTTGAGGGTTTTCGCATCCAGGCTTTTGCCTTCGGTGGTCAGGCCGCTGTAGCTGGCGCAACCGGCCAGGGTCATGGCCGCCAGCACCAGGCTCAGGCCGGTACGCAGGGTTCTACTGCTCATTTGTCACCTACCCGCAGCAGGGTGATCGAGTCACCGGCTGCCACCAAAATTTTCTTCAGGATCTGTTCGAGGGTCTGCAACTCCTCTGGGGTGATCGCGCCGGCCAGTTCATTCATGGCGTCGGCGCCGATCTCCGGCAGGCGGTCAGTCAACTGCTGGCCTTGTTCGGTCAGCACCAGCTGAACCTGACGGCGATCCGCCTCGGAGCGTTGGCGGGCGAGGAAGCCTTTCTGTTCCAGACGATCGAGCATGCGGGTCATCGAACCGCTGTCGAGCGACAGGTGACGGCACAGCTCGGCCGGCGTATCGACGCCGAACTGGGCCATGATGATCAGCACTTTGAACTGCGCGGCGGTGATGCCGTGGGGTTCCATGTGCGTGTCGATGATCCGGTCCTTGAGCAGCGCAGCGCGCCCGAGCAGGAGGCCGAGATGGCAAGTGTGGAATTCGTCCGGGGTGAAATGTTTCATCTGACCACCAATTAGCTGCCTAGGCAGAGAATATATGTCGAGATGTTACTGCCTAGGCAGCGAATGTCAACGTAATAGTTAGGTTGCTTGCTATTTAGCTGATAAATGGCTCACGACTGATCGTTCCCACGCTCTGCGTCACTAGTGTCCGGTAAAAACCGAAGGGGGAGCTTGCTCCCCCTTGCTGTGCCTGCTTCGTAAGCAATAATCAGGTTTTCAGACTTGATTTTCGCCCATGTTCAGCAGCACTCGATTTGCGCAAATGCTTCAAGCCCTTCCTCATCAGCTCTTCAAAGCCGCCGTCAAACGCTGTGGCGCTGATCGTTACGCCAAACAATTCACGTCCTGGGATCTGCTCGTCACGCTGATTTACGGTCAGCTGACGCAAGCCAAAAGCTTGCGTACGTTGGCGACAGCCTCGCAGTCGCTGCAACCCCATCGCCACCACCTCAACGCCAAGAACATGGTGCGTTCGACCCTTTGTGATGCGTTGAACAAGCGCAGCTCAGAGCCGTTTCGGCTGGCCTGTGAGCACTTGCTTCAAGGCATTGGCCGCAAGCAGCGCAAGTCGCTCGAAGCCATGATCACCCTGATCGATTCGACCTCGATCAGCCTGCGCGGACCCGGTTTTGACGAATGGACCACCGCGACGAAAACCCGCATAACCCAAGGCTTGAAGGTACATGTGGCCATCGATCCACAGCAAACAGCCCCGACTTACGTAAACATCACCGCCGCCAACGTCAACGATCTGAGCGATGCCCTGACCATGCCGCTTGAAGCAGGTATGACGTACGTTTTCGACAAGGGTTACTGCGACTACAACTGGTGGCACCAGATTGATCAGATGGGTTCTTTCTTCGTCACCCGACTGAAGAAAAACGCCAATCTAAAGCCGGTAGAAAATTTGAGGGAAAAGGATGCACCCGAATTCATTGAGGCGGACGAATCGGTATTGTTCGGGAAGAAATACCTGAACACTCGACGTCCGAATCTCTACCAAAATCAGGCTGTGCGTCGGGTTCAGATCCGCCGAGAGGACCACGAAACGCCATTGATTCTGGTCACCAACGACTTCTCTCGCTCAGCGGAGGAGATCGCCGATCTGTACAAACAACGTTGGCAGATCGAACTGTTTTTTAAGTGGATCAAGCAAAACCTCAAGCTCAAACGGTATTTCGGCTTCTCTGAAAATGCCGTTCGTTTGCAGATCTACAGCGCCTTGATTACCTATCTTTTGCTGCATCTTTATCAGCGCCGTTCAGGTTGCTCGGGATCTATTTCAGACTTTGCCATTCGGCTAACCCACAGCTTGTTCGAACGCCCATTAAGCATTGAACACCTTGAACAGCGAAGGCAAAAGCGAACAAAGCTGAAGGCTGCCCAAGGCAGCCTTCAGCTTTGAAAAGGTTTTACCGGACACTAGTGACGCTCTGCGTGGGAATGCAGCCCGTGACGCTCTGCGTCACATTCGGAAGCGGACGCGGAGCGTCCAGTGAGGCATTCCCACGCGGAGCGTGGGAACGATCAGGTTGGGGGGTTAGAAGTCCCGCTTGTAGAAGATATCCAGCGAACTGGCCACGCCGCCCGCCGCTTCGAGGTAGACCTTCTTGCTCAGCTTGTAACGCAAGGCGATGGTGTTGGCCGGCTCGAACACGCCAACGCCATAACGCAGGCTGAGCTTCTCAGAGATATTGCCGCTGGCCACCACGCTGGTGGCGTTGCCGCTGCCCTGGGTGTCGAGCTGGAAATCCTGAATGCCCAGGTTCTTGGCCAACCCGCTGGTCACCCCCGAACTGCCCATCAAGCCCAACCCCAGCGCGGCTTGGGCGAGCATGTTGTTGTCCTCACCGCTGGTGCTCAGCGGACGCCCCAGCACCAGATAGGACAGCGCCTGCTCCTGGCTCATCGCCGGCTCGGAGAAGATTTGTGTGGTCGGCTGCTCGGCGCTGCCGCTCAGGCGAATGCCGGCGATCACGTCGTCGGTCTGGCGAATCGCTTCGATGTCCAGATACGGCTGGTCGATCGGGCCGGCAAACAGCAAACGCGCCCGGCGCACGGTCAACCGCTGACCGTAGGCACGATAACGCCCATCGTTGAGCCAGAGCTCGCCGCGGGTGTCCATGTTGTCGCCGATGTGCACGTGACCTTGCAGGTTGGCGGTCAGGCCAAACCCGGCAAAGCTGAGTTTGTCCTGACCGACCACCACATCGATGTCCATTGCCATGGCCATCGGCGGTTTGCCCTCTTCGGTCTGCTGGCCGACGATCACCGTGTCATCGGACACCTTGACCGTCGATGGCGGCAACTCGCGCACGGTGATCTCGCCTTTCGGCACCAGCACCTTGCCGGTAATCGCCAGTTTGTCGTCCTTCACCGAAATCTTCAGGTCCGGCGCCATTTCCAGCTTGGCGTACGGCTCGACGGTGACGGGCAATTGCGTGCCTTTGAGCGCCAGATCCACCACCAACGCCTGACCCCAGGCGATGTTGCCGTTCAAGGTGCCCTGCCCGGTCTTGCCGCTTTTCCAGCCGCCGTTCAACTGCACGGTTTCGCCGGCAATCACGGCTCGAAGTTGCAGCGCTTCGAGGTCCATCGGCAGTTCAGGCCCGGAAATCTCGCCGTTGCTGAGCAACAGATTGCCGTTGACCTGCGGCGCCAGCAGCGTACCTGCGAGCGTGCCACTGCCATTCAAGCGTCCGGTCAGTTTCTCGACCATCGGCACAAACGGCCGCGCTACCGACAGGTCCAGTCCATTCAAACGGAATGAGCCGGTCAGTGGCTTGTCCTTCGGTAACGGATTGATCTGCGCCTGGAGCATAAGCTCACCGAGCTTGCCGCCGACGAAGTTGAGATCAGTGTCGATGCGCTTGGGCGTGAGTTTGCTGTTCAGTTTCAGGGTCTGGTACGGGAAGTCCAGCCACTGGTCCTTTTCCTTTATGCGCAACGTGCCGCCGCTGGCATCGATGCTGATCTGGCCGTTCGGGCCGCTGGCCGGCAGGTCCAGTTGCAGGTCGGCGTTGAGTCGGCCCTTCCAGGCGAAATCCTTGGGCAACCACTGCGCCAGGCTGTCGATCGGGAACTGTTTGAGGTGATAACGCAGCTTCGGCTCAGGCATCAGGCGCTGATCCTCACCGCACAGGCTGGCCGGGCCGGACGTCCAGCAGTGAGCGCCAAAATTGATCTTGCCGTCCGCCAGCCGTTCAAGCTTCGCCGGACCTTGCAGCTTCCAGTCCTGACCGCCGGCCTGGATATCGCCGCTGGCCAGCCGCCCACGCCAATTGCCTTTGTCCAGATTACCGTCGAGGCCGAGCGCGAGTTTCAGCTTCGGCCCTTGCAGGTCGAGGGTGAGTTTCTGGTTTTTGATATCGCCCTGGCCGCTGGCGGTCAGCGTCCCCAGTGACGTCTCACCGGCCTGAATGCTGCTGGCCTTGAGGTCGATTTTCGCGCGCTGCGCGCTGTCGAGGGTGGCGTCCAGGTTCAGGCTTTGCAGACGATTGTCTTCGAAGGCCAGTTGCGTACCTTGCAGCCCGAGCTTGCCTTGCGGGGCCTTGAGCGTCCCGGCGACATCGATGCGACCATTGAGCTGGCCGCGCAGTTGCGGCCACAGCTGGGCCAGGCGCGGCAGCTTGATATCGATCTGGCCGGCGAGCTTCTGTTGCAAGCTGCCCTTGCCGTTGATGCTGTTGTCGCCGAGGCGAATTTGCAGCGCGTTGAGGTTCCATTGCTCACCACCGCCATCGGCTTTGGCCTGGATCACTGCCGGTTGGCCACGCAGTTTGCCTTTCAAGTCGAGATCAGCGGTCAGGCTGAGTTTTTCATTCTTCATCTCGCCTTTACTGCGCAACGGTCCGGCCAGCGTGCCCGGCAACTCCGCGACCCAGTACGCCGGGTTGATCGCCGACAGGTCCAGCGCCGTGTCCCAGGCAATGCCGTCGGCGAACTGCAGGTTCAGGTGCCCTTCGGCCTTGCCCTGCCCGGCTTCGAGCTGAATTTGTTGCAGGTAGATTTTCGTCAGGTCGCCGCTGAACGGGCTGGTCAGGCTGAATGCGCCGGCCGGGCCGTCGAGTGCGGCTTTGAAGCTACCGAGGTATTTACCGTCGGTGTAGGAGACTTCACCGTTGAAGCTGCGCAACGCCACTTCTGGCTCGTCGATCAGCGGATAGAGGCGATGCCATGGGAAATCCAGCCAGTCGATTTTTGCATCGGCGCTCAGGCCTTTGCTCCAGTCGAGGTTGCCGGTGAGTTTGAGGCTTTGCTTGTCGTTGGCCGTGAGGTCCAACCCGGCGATCTGAGCGCCGTTGGCGTCGACCTTGCCTTGCAGCAACAACGCGACCGGGCCAAGTTCTGCGGGCAACGTGGCTTTGCCGAGCAACTGGTAACCGTTTTTCAGGTCGCCGTCGCCGGTGAGTTCCAGTTGGTTGAGTTGTAGCGTGTCCGGCAAATCGGCGCCGGGCTTGAAGCCGTCAGCGGTGATCCGCACTTTAGCCGGCAAGTTTTCCACCAGCGGTTGCAGTTCGCCGGTCAATTGTCCGTTGAGGTAACCGCTGCTGTCGGCTTTCAGGTTCAGGGTTTTCAGCAGATCGCCGTCGACCTTTAGCGCCAGCGTCCAAGGCCCGGTGCCGGGGGCTGGCAGGGTCAGTTTGCCTTCAGCCTTGAGCGGCCAGTTACCGCTGGGTTGCAGCAGGCCTGAAATATTCAGGCTCAGGTCATCCCTTTGCAACTGAACGGAATCGATCTGCAAGCCGTTGGCCGTCCAGTGCGCCGCCAGTTGCAGGCCCTTGAGCTCTTCGCTGCCGTTGAACATCAGGCTGCCGACCTGAACATCGCCCAACTCGATGGCCAAAGGCAGTTTCAAATCCGGGAGGCTGATCGACCCGCTGCTTTCTTCTTCCGTGCCTGGCGGAAATTGCAGGCTGACTTGATCGGCTTTCAATTGCTCGATGCACAGGGTCATGCGCGTCAGGCACAGCGGCGACCAGGCGAAAATCACCTTGTTCAGCTCAACCCGGCTGCTGTCCTGCTGCCACAGCACATGGTCGGCACTCCACTGCCCGCCCAAACGGCCCTGGAAATTCTCGACGGTCAAACCTGGCACAAACCCCAGCGCCCAACGACTGCCCGTCGCCGTGCCAAGCACCGTGGCCACGGTCAAAACGACCAGCATCAGCAGCGCCAGAATCGCCAGCAGCGTTATTTTCAAACCACGATTCACAGCTCAGGCCCCATGGAAAAGTGCAGTCGAATGCCGCCGTCATCGTCCATCGCATGGGCCAGGTCGAGGCGTATCGGCCCCACTGGCGAGACCCAGCGCACGCCGATACCGACACCGGTCTTGAGGTCCGGCAGTTCGAGGGTATTGAAGGAATTGCCTTGGTCGATGAAGGTCGCGACCCGCCATTTTTCGGCGATGGAGTACTGATACTCGACGCTGCCGGCAACCATGTAACGGCCACCGATGCGGTCACCCTCGGAGTTTTCCGGGGACAAGCTCTGGTAGTCGTAGCCACGCACGCTCTGATCGCCACCGGCGAAGAAGCGCAGCGACGGCGGCACCGATTTGTAGCCATTGGTGGCGCTGCCGCCGACCTGCACCCGACCGAGGAAGCGGTGCTTGTCGAAGACCGTGGTCAAGCCTTTCACCAGTGCAGTGCCGTAGACCAGATTGGTGTCCGAACCCAAACCTTCCTTGGCCACTTTGGTCTCGAATTCCAGGCGATAACCGTTATGCGGGTCGATGCGGTTATCACTTTTTAGATAGGAATAGCTGACACCTGGCATCAGCAACGTGCTGAGCCCCGAGTCGTCGCCGAGCCTGTATTCCTCGCGCTGCCATTTGAGCGACACCACTCGCTGCCAACCGCTGGGCAACTTGCTGTGCCACTCGGGGCCGATGGTCAGCAGTTTGCTGAGGGAGTCCTTGTCGGCGATTTCTTCGTTCTGATAACCACCGGCGAACCGCAGCTTGTCGGTCAGCGGCGGGTCCAGGGGAATGTCATAGAACACACCGACGTTCTGCCGCGGCGCCGAGACTTCGGTCTCCCAGCCATAGCTGTGCCCTTGAGGGTTGACCCAGTGCCGGGTCCAGTTGGCCTTGACCCGTGGGCCGACGTCGGTGGAATAGCCCAGCCCCAGGCCCATGGTCCGTGGTTTGCGGGTTTCGAGTTTGACGTCCACCGGGATCACGTCGTTCTTGGACGCCGTCGGCGCCGCATCCACCCGCACGCTTTCGAAATAGCCGCTCGATTGCATCGCCTGATTGAGCTCGGCGATCAGTTCGGAGTCATAAGGCGCGCCCGCCTTGAATGGCACCATGCGCCGCAGCAAGTCTTCGTCGAACGGCGTGTCACCTTCGAAACTGACCTTGCCCAGTGAATAACGCGGGCCGCTGTTGTAGATCAGTTCGATGTCGGCCACGCCGGCTCGCGGGTCGACCGACAATTTCTGGCTGCTGAAATAACCACTGAAAAAGCCATATCGCGAAGCCTGATTCTGAATCAGGCGCTTGGCGTCTTCGTAATGGCCATGGTTGAGCACGGCGCCGGTTTTCAGCGCATCGCTTTTGGGTACACGAAAGGATTTGAGGGCGGCGGCCGGGCCGTCGATGCGAATAGTGACGTTGCGCAAATGCACCGGCTCGCCGGGATCGATGTTCAGCACCAGGCGAGGCGTCTTGCCACCCTTCACATCCGAGTCGATCTGCGGCTGGTAATAACCCAAGGCCTGGGCGGCCTTGCGTGCCTGTTCTTCGGCGCCACGACTGAAGCGCAGCAAGGCTTCCTCGTCACGATCGCCGAGGCTGCCGATATAGCCCTCTATATTGGCTTTCAGTTCATCGTTGGACGGTTTGATCCGAACATCCAATTCACTTTGCGCCAGCGCCGCGCAGCTGGTAATCAGCATCAGCACGCCGCTGGTCATTCTTCCTGGAAATTTCATAGGCGCGGATGCTATCACGAGCTTGGGAGCGTGATAGAGCCTGGCGTGCAGTGAAAGTTCTACCTTTATGCCGTTGCTGTTTGTAACACCTGCGGATTGGCGTGGAAAAACACGTGTTCGCGAATCGGTCCTACGGCGACCTCACCGATTTCCTCATAGCCCTGACGCTTATAGAACTCCAGATAACGAGGATTCCCGGTATCGAGGATTACGCCCTCGGAGTGTTCATCCACTGCGCACCAGTTATGCACCGCTTGCAGCAATTGTTCGCCAAAGTGCTTGCCCTGGAATTGCGGATGAACCCCCAGCAATGGCAGCAGGTGCACCGAGTCGGACGGCACGCAAGCCATCACGGCATCGTGATACTCGAGATAACGTCGGGTGCAGCGAAACCCGGTGCTGAGCACCATGCGCAGACGCCAGGCCCAACTTTCAGTGATGCCCAGGCGACGTTGCGGCGGCGCGATCAGCGCGATGCCGATCAACCGGTCATTGACCAGCAGGCCGATGGCCGGCAAGTCCTGAAGAAAGTGTTGTTTGACCAACTCGCGCACGGTGGCACGGACCCGCTGTTCATAACCGGGGCGTTCCGCTTCGAACAGGTAGCCGAACGTCGGCTCATGCCGGTAAGCCTGGTACAACAGCGAACGTGCTTCGCGGGAATAGCCGCTGTCGAGCATGTGAATATCGGCGATGACGGTCGAGGTTTCGGGCATAACGGTAATTCTCCCCTGGGCGAGGCTCAAAAAGGCCTCGTTCTTATTGGTACGAGCCTTGCGCAGTCGCGATCGTTCCCACGCCCCCAGACATTAGCAGCGCATTTGGACTACTGCCACGCTGGCCCCATTCCTACATGTCAGCTAGCATCGCCCTTTTGCCAGGACTGCCGACCATGAAGATCGTCTCCTTCAACATCAATGGGCTGCGCGCTCGCCCCCATCAGCTGGCGGCGCTGATCGAAAAGCATCAGCCAGATGTGATCGGACTGCAGGAAACCAAGGTTCACGACGACCAATTCCCGCTGGCCGAGGTTCAGGCGCTGGGTTATCACGTGTATTTCCACGGTCAAAAAGGTCATTACGGCGTGGCCCTGCTCTCGCGCCAGGAACCTATCGCGCTGCACAAAGGTTTCGCCACCGATGAAGAAGACGCTCAGCGCCGCTTCATCTGGGGCACGTTCGCCGATGCCAATGGCGTGCCGGTGACCATCATGAACGGCTATTTCCCACAGGGCGAAAGCCGCGATCACCCGACCAAGTTCCCGGCCAAGGAACGCTTTTACAGCGATCTGCAGCAATTGCTGGAAAGCCAGTTCAGCAACGATCAGCCGCTGGTAGTAATGGGCGACGTGAACATTTCCCCGGAAGACTGCGACATCGGTATCGGCCCGGACAACATGAAACGCTGGCTGAAAACCGGCAAATGCAGCTTCTTGCCGGAAGAACGCGAGTGGATGGCCCGTTTGAAGAACTGGGGCCTGGTGGACAGCTTCCGTCACTTGAACCCGGAGGTGGCCGACCGTTTCAGCTGGTTCGACTACCGTAGCCGCGGTTTTGAGGATGAGCCCAAGCGTGGGCTGCGGATTGACTTGATCATGGCGTCCCACGGGTTGTTGCCACGCGTGAAGGATGCAGGTGTGGATTACGAATTGCGCGGGATGGAAAAACCGTCGGATCACGCGCCGATCTGGCTTGAACTGAGCTGATATCTACCTATCGACATAGATCAACTGTGGGAGCGAGCTTGCTCGCGATGAGGACCTGACATTCAACATCAATGTTGGCTGACGGTCTGCCATCGTCGGAACGCCGCCCGGAGCAAGCTCGCTCCCACATTTAGCAACTGTCATCTTTCAGAAACCTTACTGACTTATTCTCCCGGCACTTCCTTTGGCTTATAAGGTGCTGGCATGACGCTGCGCGTGTTGTTCCTGTTGATGCTGTGCGCCTGGCTGCCGCTGACGACTTCGGCTGGCGATTTGCCGACGGCCGAGGCTGGCCCGGTGTTGCGCATCCAGGGTTCCAACACCATTGGCGCGGCATTGGGCCCGGCGCTGGTTGAGGGGTTGATGCGCGAACAGGGCCTGCTCAAGGTTCACAGCGAAGCCCCGGACAAAGCCAACGAACTGCGCGTCATCGGCGAAACCGTTCAGGGCCGCCGGGTCGCGGTGGACATCGCGGCCCACGGTTCCAGCACCGGTTTCACCGCCCTGAAAACCGCCACCGCCGACCTCGCCGCCTCCTCGCGCCCGATCAAGGACAGCGAACGAACAGATCTTGCACGCATGGGCGACTTTAAAAGCCCCGGCGCCGAGCAGGTCATCGCCATCGATGGCCTGGCGATCATTCTTCATCCGCAAAATCCGTTGAGTGAACTGAACACCGAACAACTGGCGCGAATCTTCAGCGGCGAAGCAAAAACCTGGGAAGAACTCGGCGGCAGCGGTGGGACGATTCATCTCTATGCGCGGGATGACCAATCGGGCACCTACGATACGTTCAAGGAATTGGTCCTCAACCGTCGTGGGAAAACGCTGAGCAGCGCTGCGAAACGGTTCGAATCCAGCGAGCAATTGTCCGACGCGGTCAGCCTCGACCCGCAAGGTATCGGCTTCATCGGCCTCCCTTACGTGCGCCAGGCCAAAGCCGTGGCGATTGCCGATGGCCAATCCCAAGCCATGCTGCCGCTCAACAGCCTGATTGCCACGGAAGACTATCCGTTGTCCCGGCGGCTGTTCTTTTACCTGCCACCCAACGGGAAAAATCCCTGGGCCGAAGCACTGGTGGCGTTCGCCCAAAGCAGCAAGGGTCAGGCGATTGTCGCGGCCAATGGTTTTATCGCCCAGACCGTCCAGGCCATGACCGTCACACCGAATGCGCTGATGCCCGAGGGTTATCAAGCACTCAGCCGTCACGCCCAGCGACTGACCGTGAATTTCCGTTTCGAAGAAGGCAGTGCGACGCTGGACAACAAGGCCCGGCAGGACCTGTCGCGGGTGCTCGACTATATAAAACAGCGCGAGAAAACCAATCGGCAGGTAACGCTGGTGGGGTTTGGCGACGCCAAGAGTGATCCGGCGCGCGCCGATCTGCTGTCGAAACTGCGCGCGATGGCGGTGCGACGGGAACTGGTGAAAAGCGGTGTGGTGTTTCGCGAGATTCGTGGTTTTGGCGCCGAGATGCCAGTGGCGGCCAATAGCGCGGATGAGGGGCGAATCAAGAATCGGCGGGTTGAGGTTTGGGTGTATTGATGGAGTGTGTAGCAGCTGTCGAGCTTGCGAGGCTGCGTTCGGCTCGGGCCGCGTTCGGACGCAGCAGTCGTAAAACCTGCATGTGCGGTCTCCCTGAAACACCGCATCGCCTGATTTCACGACTGCTGCGCAGCCGAACGCAGCCTCGCAAGCTCGACAGCTGCTACATGGCGGCTACAGAATGCCAATCAGCCAAGCAGTTTCTGCAACTGCGCCGTGGTATCCACCGCGCCCATGGTCTTGGCGGCATCCAGCGCAGAGACGCCATTGGCATCCTTGGCTTTCGGGTCGGCGCCTTTGCTGATCAGGTAGTCGACGATTTCGACGCGATTGAACATCGCCGCCATCATCAGCGCAGTACGACCGTCGAAGGACGAACCTTCCACTTGCGCGCCGCCTTCGACCAGTGCCTTGACTACCGCAAGGTCACCCTTGAACGCCGCCCCGGCAATCGGGCTCTGGCCGTTGTCGTTGCGGATTTCCGGGTCGGCCTTGTGTTCGAGCAGGACTTTTACGGTATCCACATGGCCGTGGTAAGCGGCCAGCATCAGCAAGGTGTCGCCCTTGTGGTTACGCAGGTTCGGCGGCAGGCCCTTGGTCAACAGCGCAGCCATCATGGCCGCATCGCCCTCGCGCGCTTTGTTGAATACCTGTTCGGCAAATTCAGCGGCTTCTTCGGGGGTCATCTGGCGGCTTTGGTCTGACATTGGGCACTCCACGTTCGGTTATTCGCAAAGCCGACAGTTTCCCGAGCAGCCCCGAGGCTGTCACTTCTTTTTTCTCATGGACGGCCATAGGCACATTCAATAGCGGTACTTGCCGTCATGAATGTCCGCCAGCAATTGCTCTGTGACCTGCACGTAAGTCTGGGTTCCCGGTAACCAGGCGTAGATCGGGTCATCGCCGGTTTTGCCGGGGTCGAAGGCTTCGTCCTTGAGTCGGGTCTTCTGATATTTGAAGGTGCCGGTGGTCTCCATTTTCACCTTCACCCGCAGGAACAACGGCACCGCATAGGCGGGCATTTGCTCACGGGCGAAGGCCAGCAGCTCACTGAAATCCAGGGTCGCCAGGGACTCGGCTGGCGTAATGGCCGCCATCCCCGCACGCCCGTTGGTGTTGCGGATTTCCACGCCATAGGCCACGGCTTCGGAAATATTCGGGTGTTGCAGAAGGATGTTCTCGACCTCGGTGGTCGAGACGTTTTCACCCTTCCAGCGGAAGGTATCTCCCAGGCGGTCAACAAACTGCGCGTGACCGAAACCGATGTTGCGCAGCAGGTCACCGGTATTGAAGTAACGGTCGCCCTTCTCGAACACGTCGTGCAGCACAACCTTTTCGGTCTTCTGCGGATCGGTGTAGCCATCCAGCGGCGCCTTGTCGTCGATCTTCGCCAGCAACAGCCCCTGCTCGCCTTTCTCGACTTTGCACATGAAGCCCTTGGCATCCCGAATCGGCGCGCCGCTGTCGTGGTCATACGCCGCCAACTCCCATGACATCAGGGAAAAACCGACGGTGTTATCAAAGTTGAGGATGTTGGTGAAACCGATGTTGCCGTCGCTGGCGGCGTAGAGCTCGCAGATGTGATTCACCGCAAAACGTGTCTTGAACTCGCCCCACGCGCCGGGGCGCAGGCCATTGCCGATCATCTTCGTCACGCGGTGCTTGCTGTCGTCGGCGCTGGGCGGTTGATCCACGAGGTAGCGGCACAATTCGCCGACGTAACCGAGGGTGGTCGCGCGGTACTTGCGCACATCGTTCCAGAATTGACTGGCGCTGAACTTGCGGCGAATGGCAAAACCCGAGGCGCCACTGATCGCTGAGCCCCAGCACACGCACAGCCCGGTGGCGTGATAGAGCGGCAAGGTGCAATAGATGACATCCTCCGGGCGCATATCCAAGGCGATCAGCCCGAAGCTCGCGGAGCTGCGCATCCAGCGACCGTGCTTGAACACCCCGGCCTTGGGCAAGCCGGTGGTGCCCGAGGTGTAGATATACAAACAAGGATCGTCGAAGAAAATCTGTTGGCTGCTGGCGGGGTTGGCGCTGGAGCTGTCGGCACTGGCGGTCATCAGGTTGATGAAGCCGTCGGGCGCAATGCCCGGATGGCTGAAGGTGTCTCGATCAGCGACGAACCAGGTGCGCGCCGCCTCGATCGACACCCGTTCGCGAACCGCCGAAAACGCCGGGACCAGCTCTTCTCCGACGATGATCGCCGCGGGTGCCACCAGGTTCAGGCTGTGGGCCAGGGTATCGCGGGTCTGCGAAGTATTGAGCAAGGCACTGATCGCGCCGACCTTGGCCACCGCCAGAATCGTCACCAGCAGTTCCGGGCGATTCTCGATAAAGACCGCCACCACATCACCCTTGCGGATGCCTTGGGCAATCAGATGATGGGCAATGCGATTGGCCCATTGGTTGACCTGAGCATACGTCAGCGCCACCTCGCCCTGCAGCAATGCCGGGCCATCGGGATTGCGCAACGTCGCTTGTTCGAAGCTCCAGCCCAGGCCGCACGGTTGGGTCGGGTCCTTGACGTTGGCGGCTTTCATGCCTTTCACCACGCGAGGAATGGCTTTGGCAATGGAAGGCAGCTTGCGGAGCATCATGCCCCAGGTAATCGTGTCGTGCGGCGTGCGGCTCATGGTTGCTCCCGGTCGATCTTTTTATTGTTCGGGCGGCGTTGATTGAGGCCGAAAATACGTCAGCGGTTCCTGAGCTGTACACGCGGTTTTTGAAATGATTTGTATCCACGTCTGCGGCATTTGAAATCGTGAGCTTGCGCCGGGCAATTGGTTCCATCGAATCGACGTCGACCACGCAAAATGCAGGATGCACGATGGCCTTTCATGCAGATTGCACGAAAGTGCAAAAACACTTAAAAACTAACTGCTTGATATATAAGGACTTTTAAAAAATCAGGTGCTGGCACAATCACTGCAACTACCTCTGCATGCTTGCCATTCAAGAGCTAACGGAGCTGATAGACATGAACCTGATCCAAGAAAAATTTTCGTCCCTGTTCTCCAACTTCGAAGTGACCACCCAGCCACGTCCGGACGGCGGCATTCTGCTGACCTTGAGCAGCACCGACGGCAAAGTCTTCAAACGCTCGATTTCCTACCAGCAATTGCATGCGGGTGATCAGCTGTCCTGGGTGATCAGTGCCATTCGCCGTGACATCGCCGAACAGGCCAGCGAACTGCCGCAGATTTCCATGCTGCAAAGCCAGCAACGGTTTGCCCTGCCGACTTATCACTCGGTTTAAACCGTTCCAGAGCTGTAAATAAACAGGCCGTGAGAGCTTTCGCTTCACGGCCTGAGTTGTTTCTGACGTTGCGCAATCCCCTGTAGGAGCAGAGCTTGCTCGCTACTACAGGTTATGTGTATCGACGTTTAAAACGCGGCAGGATCGATCCGCTCAAAGCTGTCGACGGTCACATGCCCCGCCAGCTCCCCGCCTTCACGGGCCAGCCCGCACGTAGCCATTCCCGCTGTGCGTGCCGCGTCCAGTTCCTCGACGATGTCAGACAGAAACAGAATCTGCGAAGCGTCCAGGCCAATGGCCTGGGTAATGCGCTCGTAGGACTGCGCTTCACGCTTGGGCCCTGAGGTGGTGTCGAAATAACCGCTGAACAGCGGCGACAAGTCTCCGGCCACCGAGCAGCCGAAAATCAGCTTTTGTGCCTGAATCGACCCTGAAGAGTAAACAAACAGTTTGAAGCCGTCCTGATGCCAGCGTTTGAGTGCTTCAACGGCGTCCGGGTAAACGTGGCCTTTCAACTCTCCGGCCTGATAGCCCTGCTCCCAGACCATGCCTTGCAACGCTTTCAGCGGCGTGGCTTTGCGGTCTTCGGCGATCCAGCCCAGAAGGATCTCGATCACCCGCTCGACGTCGGCGTTCGGTTCATTAGTATCTCGGCGAACGGCGGCCAGTTGCTCGGCAACGTCCGCACGTTCGGCGTGTTGGCGAACAAACTCCGGCAGGTGTTTGGCGGCGTAGGGAAACAGCACGTCGAACACAAAACTCACCGAGCTGGTGGTGCCTTCGATGTCGGTGAGAATCGCTTTGATCGGCATCGCCTCAGTCCTCAAGGCGTGGGAAGCGGCTGGCGATGTCATCACCGGTGAAGTTGGCTACCCAGCCTTCAGGGTTGTTGAACAGTCGGATCGCAATAAAGTGCGGATGTTCGCCCATGTCGAACCAGTGCGGGGTGCCGGCCGGGACCGTGATCAGGTCGTTTTTCTCGCAGAGCACCGCGTAGACGTAATCGTCGATGTGCAGGGTGAACAAGCCACGGCCGGCGACGAAAAATCGTACTTCGTCTTCGCCATGGCGATGTTCGTCGAGAAACTTGGCGCGCAATTCGGCTTTTTGCGGGTGATCGCTGTTCAGGCTGATGACGTCGACGGTGATGTAACCGCGTTCGGTCATCAGTTTGTCGATTTGCTCCTGGTACGCGGCGATCACTTCTTCCTGGCTGGCGCCGGGCTGGATTTTCGCCGCGGCTTGCCAACGGTCGAAACGCACGCCCTGCTCGGCCAGGGTCGAGGCGATGTCTTCGAAATGCGTCAGCACCTTGTTAGGCAAGTCAGGGCTTGAGACGTGGTAAACGGACAGGCTGCTCATCAGGGCAACTCCTTAACGGTTCATGCTTTATGGTTCGAGAGCGCGCGCATCTTCAACTCGCACTCGAACAAAAATTCAAACGCTTCGATCTGCCGTAGCGCATCGCTCATGCGCGCGCCCCAGGTGTAGAGACCGTGGCCGCGGATCAGGTAACCGACACAATCGGGATGCGCTTCAAGCCAAGGCTGCACCTTGGCGGCGAGCCGCGCAATGTCCTGATCGTTGTCGAAAATCGGCACACGTACCCGGGATTCGTGGGTCGACACACCACTGAAGGCTTTTTGCAGTTCGTAGTCTTCGAACTCGATGAAGTCTTGCGGCGTCAGGCGCGACAGCACCGTGGCGTTCACCGAATGCGTGTGCAGCACCGCGCCGATCTCCGGGCGCCAGCGGTAGAGCTGGGTGTGCAGCAGGGTTTCGGCGGACGGTTTTTTGCCCGGTTCCAGGCTGTTGCCGGACAGATCGGTAGCCAGCACATCGTCGAGGTCAAGTTGGCCTTTGTGCTTGCCGGACACCGTCAGCAGCGCTTCAGTCGGCGACAGGCGCGTCGAGTAGTTGCTGCTGGTGGCCGGCGACCAGCCGCGGCCATACAGAAATCGCCCGGCATCGATGATTTCCTGGGCGAGGTGCTCACGGGTAAGGCTCATGGCCGGTCCTCTTGCATGCGTGTGGCAATGATAACGGCTGCCGCGAAGGCTGCGAGGCTGGCAATACTAAAGGTCAATGCGGGGCCGAGGGCATTCCAGCTGTAGCCGGAATACAACGCGCCCAGTGCGCCGCCGGTACCGGCCAGTGCCGCATACAACGCTTGGCCCTGCCCTTGTTGACGCGCGCCGAAGCTACGTTGCACGAACTGGATGGCAGCCGCGTGAAAGCTGCCGAATGTCGCCGCGTGCAGTACCTGGGCAAACAACAGCACCCAAAGGAACTCAGCGAACGAACCGAGCAACAGCCAACGCAACGCCGCCAGCAGAAAACTCGCCAGCAACACCCGGCGCACGGAGAAACGCGCAAGAATCTTGCTCATGGCCAGAAACATCAAGACTTCGGCGACCACGCCGACCGCCCAGAGCACGCCGATCAGCCCACGGCTGTACCCGAGTCGCTCCAGGTGCAAGGTCAGAAAGGTGTAATAAGGACCGTGGCTCATCTGCATCAGCGCCACGCAACCGTAAAACGCCAGCACCCCAGGATTGCGCAATTGCTTGAGAAACCCATCTCCCGCAATTCGATTGCCCTGAGCCGGTTGAGCGTTGGGCACCCACAAACTGCTGACCACGATCCCGGCCATGATCAGCACCAGCGCCACCGGATAGATATCCAGGCTCAACCACTCGAACAACCGGCCAAGCGCGACCACGGTGATGATAAAACCGATGGAACCCCACAGGCGGATCTGACTGTAACGGTTAGTCTGACCCTGCAAGTGCGCCAACGTGATGACTTCGAACTGCGGCAACACCGCGTGCCAGAAAAACGCGTGCAAGGCCATGACCATCGCCAGCCAGGCGTAGGTCTTGCTGACGAAGATCAGCGAGAACGTCAGCAGCGTGCAGACCGCACCGAAACGCACGATGGCCAGGCGTCGGCCGGTGTAATCACCGAGCCAGCCCCAGATATTCGGCGCCACGCAGCGCATCAGCATCGGGATCGCTACCAGCTCGCCGATGCGCGCGCTGGAAAAGCCCAGGTGATCGAAGTACAGCGCCAGAAACGGCGCTGTCGAACCGAGCAAGGCGAAATAGAACAGATAGAAACTGGAGAGCCGCCAGTACGGGAGCGCCGCCAACGTCGTCAGACCTTGGCGACTGTGAGATCAGCCATTAAAGCTGACCCAGCACCGGCGTGCTCACGCGCACGTCCAGGTTCTGCCCGCGGTGACGCAACAGGTGATCCATCAGCACGATGGCCATCATCGCTTCGGCGATCGGTGTCGCGCGGATGCCGACGCACGGGTCGTGGCGACCCTTGGTGACGACGTCCACAGGGTTGCCATGGATGTCGATGGAACGGCCCGGCGTAGTGATGCTCGAGGTTGGCTTCAGCGCCAGGTGCGCGACGATCGGCTGACCCGACGAAATGCCACCCAAAATGCCGCCCGCGTTGTTGCTGAGAAAACCTTGCGGGGTCATTTCATCGCGGTGTTCGGTGCCGCGCTGGGCAACGCTGGCGAAACCGGCGCCGATTTCCACGCCTTTGACCGCGTTGATGCTCATCAGTGCGTGAGCCAGTTCGGCATCGAGACGATCGAAGATCGGCTCGCCAAGGCCCGGCATCACGCCTTCAGCGACCACGGTGATCTTCGCGCCAACCGAATCCTGGTCGCGACGCAACTGGTCCATATAGGCTTCCAGCTCTGGAACCTTGTCCGGATCAGGGCTGAAGAAGGCGTTCTCCTCCACCGAATCCCAGGTCTTGAACGGGATTTCGATCGGGCCGAGCTGGCTCATGTAGCCACGAATGACGATGCCCTGAGTGGCCAGGTATTTTTTCGCAATCGCTCCGGCGGCCACGCGCATGGCCGTTTCGCGGGCCGAACTGCGACCGCCGCCACGGTAATCGCGCTCGCCGTATTTGTGGTGATAGGTGTAGTCGGCGTGGGCCGGGCGGAACAGGTCCTTGATCGCCGAGTAGTCCTTGGACTTCTGGTCGGTGTTGCGGATCAACAGGCCGATGGAGCAACCGGTGGTGCGCCCTTCGAACACGCCGGAGAGGATTTCGACTTCGTCGGCTTCCTGGCGCTGAGTGGTGTGGCGGCTGGTGCCGGGTTTGCGGCGATCCAGGTCACGCTGCAGATCCTCCAGGGAGATCTCCAGGCCCGGCGGGCAGCCGTCGACAATGGCGACCAACGCCGGACCATGGCTTTCGCCCGCGGTGGTGACAGTGAACAGCTTGCCGTAGGTATTGCCGGACATGCAGGACGCTCCGTGAATTCGAACCAAATACGTAATGCGCGCCAGTATACGCAGGCTACCCAACTAGTTCATCCTCGAACCTTATGGGTGCCTGCGAGTCCAACCGGCATCTTGTTCATGATGGCGTGATGATGCTGCGAGTTATAGCCTTGAGCCTTACCCTCTTTACCGGCTTTGTACAGGCCACTGTCCTGCAACGCCCGATCACGTTGGACACCGGCACCGGCGAGCTTTTCGGCTCGTTATTGCTGCCCAAGTCCGACACGCCGGTACCGGTTGTCCTGATCATTTCCGGCTCCGGTCCTACGGATCGTGACGGAAACAACCCCGACGGCGGACGCAACGACAGCCTCAAGCGTCTTGCTTGGGTACTGGCCAAACACAACATCGCCAGCGTGCGTTATGACAAACGCGGCGTGGCGGCGAGCCTTGCGGCGACCCCGGATGAACGCAATCTGTCGGTTGAAGCCTATGTGGCCGACGCCGAGGCCTGGGGCCACAAGCTCAAATCCGACCCGCGCTTTGGCCAACTGATCCTGCTGGGCCACAGCGAAGGCGCCTTGATCGCCAGCCTCGCGGCGCCGAGCCTGGATGCCGCCGCGGTCATCTCCATGTCCGGCAGCGCCCGGCCGATCGATCAGGTGCTGCGCCAGCAATTGAGCAATCGCCTGCCGCCACCGTTGATGCTGCGCAGCAATGAATTGCTCGACAGCCTCAAGGCCGGCCACACCGACGACAACGTGCCACCGCAGTTGCAGGTGATTTTCCGCCCGAGCGTGCAGCCGTATCTGATTTCACTGTTCCGCCAGGACCCGGCTGCAGCCTTCGCCAAGTTGAAAATGCCGGCGCTGATCATCCAGGGCAGCAACGACATCCAGGTCGGTGTCGGTGACGCCAAGCTCTTGAAGGCTGCCAAACCGGACGCCGAACTGGCGCTGATCGAAGGCATGAACCACGTCATGCGCATCGTGCCCAACGATGTAAAACGGCAATTGGCCTCTTACAAAGATCCGCAATTGCCACTGGCGGCCGAACTCGGCACGCGAATCCTCGGGTTTATTGACGGACTTCGCACCAGTTAAGCGGTGTTCGGGGGCGTGAAAAACTGGTTGAGAACGCCCCCTAACCCTCCAGTCCTGAAAAAAACGGCCGATAAGCCTTTGTCGCCAGCGCTATGACTGGGGCAAGTAGAGCTTGGACAGGATCTCGCCGTTATGACTGATACCCAGACTTCACCCGACACCACTGCTGAAAAAGACGCACCACCAGTGGTCGAGCTGCCGTGGTCGGACGTCCACGCCGAGCACCACAAGATGCTCCGTCTGGCGCCATTGCAAACCGACCGCAACACCGGTGGACGGCCGCTGCGCTTTGTTGAGTTCGGTTACGCCGAGCGCAACAACAAGGAACACAGCCTGATGCGCATGAGCATTGCGCTGCCCGGCCAGCGCGTGCGCAAAGAACAGAATCATCTGGACGTGTGGGTCGATCACGCCACCAAGCGCGTGCATTTCGGGCCTGACAGCGGTTTGCAGATCGAACCGATGAACCGTGGCATCGGTCGCTACATGGCCGCCCAGGGCATTACCTGGGCGAAAAAGAGATGGCCCGGCTACACCGTCGACGGCACCGACCTGAACAACAAGGATGCGCTGAACGAAGACACTCGCCTGCGCCGCGATCACTTTTTGCGGATGCATGGTTTTGATGTGATCTACGCCGACGCCCAGCATTTGAAGGGCAGCGTCAAAGAGGTGCGGGTCGGCGACCTGCTGGGTGACTGGAGCACGGAAAAACTGCAGGTCGTGGAAATTCTCGAGGCGGCGCAGATGCTCCAGCAAGCCGAGCAAAATCTCGCCGAGCAGGAAGTCAAACTCAAGAAACACGAAGAAAAGGTCAGCAAGTACAAGCGCGAAGACGCCGGGCTGCGCTTTACCATTACCTGTCTGGTGGCGTTTGCGGTGTTTCAGGCTGGGTTGTTGATCTGGATTGCTACACACCGCTGATCGCGCAGACCTGATCGTTCCCACGCTCCGCGTGGGAATGCCTCAATGGACGCTCTGCGTCCGCTTTTGGGACGCGGAGCGTCCCGGGCTGCATTCCCACGCAGAGCGTGGGAACGATCATGGCGGGGTTAAACGCGGGAAGCGAACAAGGCCTGATGATCGCGGCACTGTTCCGCCGTCAGCATGAACACGCCATGCCCACCGCGCTCGAAATCAAGCCAGGCGAAGTCGACTTCCGGGTACAGCGCCGAGACGTGAACCTGGCTGTTGCCCACTTCGACAATCAGCAAGCCCTTCTCGGTCAGGTGATCCGCCGCTTCGGCGAGCATGCGACGCACCAGGTTCAAACCATCATCACCGCAGGCCAGGCCCAGCTCCGGTTCGTGCTGGTATTCGTCCGGCATGTCGGCGAAATCTTCCGCATCGACGTAAGGCGGGTTCGACACGATCAGGTCGAAACGCTGACCCGGCAAACCATCAAATCCGTCGCCCTGCACCGTGTACACCCGCTCATCGACGCCATGGCGCTCGATATTCTGATTGGCCACTTCCAGCGCTTCGAACGACAGGTCGGCCAGCACCACTTCGGCGTTCTGGAACTCGTAGGCACAGGCGATACCGATGCAGCCGGAACCGGTGCACAGGTCGAGAATTCGCGCAGGTTCGGCGCCCAGCCACGGCTCGAAACGCTTTTCGATCAGCTCGCCAATCGGCGAACGCGGGATCAATACGCGCTCATCGACAATGAACGACATTCCGCAAAACCACGCTTCACCCAACAGGTAGGCGGTAGGAATGCGTTCTTCGATACGGCGCTTGAGCATGCGTTGCAGCTTGACCAGCTCGTCTTCTTCAAGATTGCAGTCGAGATAGCTGTCGGCGATTTCCCACGGCAAGTGCAAGGCACCCAACACCAGTTGACGCGCTTCGTCCCAGGCGTTGTCGGTCCCATGGCCGAAAAACAGATCCTCCCCATGGAAGCGGCTGACGGCCCAACGGATATGGTCACGCAGGGTACGAAGTCGGGAAGTGATCACGGGCAAACTCCAAAAAAAACGACTGGCGATTCTAACAGCCAAAACGCGTCTCGACGACGCGGGAAAACTACTGGGGCGAATGTAGGACTATTCTATTTTTTCGGCCGGCTATTGAACAAAACGGGCCTATTGACAAGGCTGCGAGCCAGCAAAGACGGCACCTACGATGGTAGCGATTCACAGAAGCGCTCAGCCAGAGGACAATGTCGCAAAAGCCCCACCCGAAGGAGCCCCAGAATGTCCGTTCCAAAAACGATGTTTCAACTCAGCGGCCGCGGTTATGCAGCTGCCGTTCTGAGCCATGCGACCCTTGTCATCATCGATGCCCAGAAAGAATACCTCAGCGGCCCGTTGGCCTTGAGCGGCATGGATGCTGCCGTCGCGAACATCAAGCAACTGGTGGCCGCTGCCCGTGCCGCCAGCCGGCCGATCGTCCATGTCCGACACCTCGGCACCGTCGGCGGGCTGTTCGATCCACAAGGTGAGCGCGGTGAGTTCATCCCGGGCCTGGAACCACAGGGCGACGAAACCATCATCGGTAAATTGCTACCAAGTGCGTTCCACGGCACCGAACTGCTGGAACGCCTGCAGAATCTCGGTTCGCTGGACCTGATCGTGTGCGGTTTCATGAGCCACTCCAGCGTCAGCACCACGGTGCGCGCCGCGAAGAACCTGGGCTTTCGTTGCACGCTGGTAGAGGACGCCTGCGCGACTCGCGACCTGCCTTACAAGGGCGGCGTATTGAGCGCAGACCACATACAGCAGACCGAAATGGCGATCATGGCGGACAACTTCGCCACTCTCGCCCTGACCCAGGCTCTGATTTGATCAGCGCTCGATGAGCGGTCCATGCCGCCGCTCATCCGCAAAAGCCTATCATTTGCTGTAATTGTCTTAGCCTCAGGAACATCCCGGTCAACTCCCGGTCGAAGGGCCGATACCCATTGAGGAAGGTCGGAATGAAGTTATCCGATGGTTTTGACGCTCGCCGCTTGCGGCCCAAAGGCCAACGCAACTGGCGTTTTCGAATCGGCGCGGCATTTGCCGCCTTGCTGTCGATGTGCGGTGTGTTGCTGGCGATGGCAGGCATAGCCAGCCTGCTCGGCCACGCCCCCGCCCTGGGCGAGTTGAATACCAACCGGGTCGGTTCGGCAGTGATTCTGGCGATTGGCCTGCTCGTGCTGTACATCGGCGTGTGGCTGTGGCGTCGTTGCCGTCGCCGCTCGCGACAGTCGCAAGCGCTGAACATCTCCCCGCATTTGATGAAAAAGCACGACTGAGCCGAGCGCTGCGCGTTTTCTCGCGCCCCATTCGCCTCGAGTTGGGTAAACTGGCCGCCCTTCGCGGAGGCTGACATGCAAGACGACGATTTTTCCCTGTTCAAAAGCGCGATCCAAGGCGTCAAGCCGATCAAACACGATCGCGCCGAAACCGGCAAACCCAAAGCTGACCGCGCACAAATCGCCAAGTTGCGTCAGGCCGCCACTGTGCGCACCGACGCCACCACCGTTGACGGGCTGTCCGATCAGTTCGTCATCGATGTTGGCCCGGAAGACGAGCTGATGTGGGCGCGTGACGGTGTTCAGGAAAGCCAGATGCGCAAGCTCAAGATCGGACAGATCCCGTTCGAAGGCAGCCTCGATCTCCATGGCATGAACGTGGAAAAGGCTCGGGAAACCCTCTGGGCGTTTCTGGCCGAAGCGACCAAATTCGAAATCCGCTGCGTGCGCGTCACCCACGGCAAGGCCGTGCGTCTGGACGGCAAGCGGCCGATGATCAAAAGCCACGTCAACACCTGGCTGCGCCAACATTCACAAGTGCTCGGCTTCACCTCGTGCCAAGCGAAACACGGCGGCGCCGGAGCGGTTTACGTGATGCTCAAACGGACCATGATGGAAGGTCGCGACGAATAAAGTGGTCGCCTGGCAAATTATCGGGAGAACGATTTGCAATGATATGGGAGCTCCCGTAATACTCCGCAGATGGAATTTAAAGAACGACTCAAAGCAGCCCGCCAACACGCCAAGCTCAATCAGACCGAGCTTGCCGAGCGCGCAGGCCTGACGCAAACCTCAATCTCCGACCTTGAGCGCGGGAAATCGAAGGCAACAGCCTTTGCTGCCCAGATCGCTTCAGTGTGTGGCGTTTCACCGATGTGGCTGGCTGAAGGTGTCGGTGACATGCTTAAAGGCGTGTCCGATGCTGCTCCGTTGAATCGCCCCCCTCCAAGCGTTTCAATGTCAGACATCCAGCCTTGGGACGACAGCACGCCCCTGGATGACGACGAGGTGTATGTCCCCTTCCTGCGTGAAGTTGAGCTGGCGGCCGGTTCAGGCCGTTTCGTAATCGCAGAAAACGACAGCGCCAGGCTGCGTTTCTTCAAGAAAGACCTGCGTCACAACAACGTGCAGTTCAGCAACGCCAGGTGCGTGGTGGTGAGCGGAAACAGCATGCTCCCGGTACTGCGCGACGGCGCTACGGTTGGCATGAACGTCGGAAAGAACTCGCTGGGCGACATCGTTGACGGCGACATGTACGCGATCAACCACAACGGCCAACTCCGCGTGAAACAGCTCTACCGACTGCCCAGTGGTATCCGCCTGCGCAGCTTCAACCGCGACGAGCATCCGGACGAGGACTACACCTTCGCCGAGATCCAGGAGCAGCAGATTGCGATCCTGGGACATGTCTTTTGGTGGGCGATGTATTCACGGTGAACTGAGTTGCGGTGATTCGACGCCCACCCAAGAGAAGCCCGCCAAGCGCGGGCTTTTTTGTACCTGAAATATGGGCGCGGAATAAAATATGGGAATACCCATTGACACAAAATATGGGAACGCCCATATTTGCATTCAAGCCAACGGGAAATCGATCGGAAGCTGCCAGGCATCACTTCTGCCCATTCACTGAGTGGGCAGTGGGATGCAGGCCTGCATCAAACGCAAGGCTCACCAGAGCAAAAAGCGACATCAATGGACTGAGGCAAAAACCATGACTGTAGATATCAGCAACTTCACTATCGCTACCCCGCTTCCAATCTCCGACACCAACCCGATTGCGCTTGAGCTCATCGGCTGGCGCGCACTGATCGAATGCCCCGACGTCATCTCAATGCTTGACGATGGTTCGCTGCAGATGACGGCGCCGACACTTGGAGCCTCGAGCAAGAGCACGCTACGCACCCGCTGCGAGTGGAAGGAGCCAGGTTACTGGCTGTTCTCCAGCGCAGCGGACCACTGGAACCGCCAGGAAATGCGACTGACCAAAGTCAACTCGCTGCAGAAAGTCGTGATCGGCCAGATTCATGTGAAGGGTTCAGAACGACCTCCGGTAAAGGTGTTCTGGAACAAAGGAAAAATCACCATGGGGTTCCGAACCAGTTACCTCCAGGACGATCCGGTCAACTCGACGGTTTTGGAGAACGTGCCGCTCGGAGCACTTTTCGCAATCAACATTCACGCCAATTCGAGCGGCGCCGTCTCTGTATCGGCTAGTTGTAACGGCGTCATATCCACTTCCCCGATCATGCGCCTCGACAACACCTGGGACACGAAAACCCTCGCCTTTCACGGTGGCGTGTACAACCAGATCGATTACTCCGACACCACCGACCCGCTGGACGGTTCTGTCTGCATCATCAGCGATCTGTCGATCACTCACGCCTGATACGACCTGCTCGGCCTGATGAGCAAAACAGGCTTCAGGGAAGCATCACTGCTGCACCTTGGCGACAGGGTGCAGCGGGATGCGCAAACCCGAAATGACCGATTTGGGGATTCGCGCCCGCCGGCAATACAACTGCCGGCACACATACGCTACCATGTGCCTCATGTCGGGGATGAACCCTGCGATTATTGCCACTCAGCTCGGTCATAGCGTTCAGATGTTGCTATCGACCTGCACCCGATGGATCAACGCCAGCACCGACTGGGGTGAGCTCGGGAAGATTGAAAAGAGCTTGATTGGTACACAATTGGTACAGACAGAAACAGTACCCCTCTGAAACCCGTATGGAATCAGCCTCTGTGACACTGGAACAGAACTACACCGCGATTCTCGGCCAATTGGGCGAGGACGTCTCCCGCGAGGGCCTGCTCGACACGCCAAAACGTGCCGCCAAAGCCATGCAGTACCTCTGCCGCGGTTATGAACAGACACTGGAAGAGGTCACCAACGGTGCCTTGTTCAGCTCCGACAACAGCGAAATGGTACTGGTGAAGGACATCGAGCTCTACTCGTTGTGCGAACACCACCTGCTGCCGTTTATCGGCAAGGCTCACGTCGCCTACATCCCGAGCGGCAAGGTATTGGGCCTGTCGAAAGTCGCGCGGATCGTCGATATGTACGCCCGCCGCCTGCAAATCCAGGAAAACCTCAGCCGCCAGATCGCCGATGCGGTCCAGCAAGTCACCGGCGCCCTGGGCGTTGCAGTGGTGATCGAGGCCAAGCACATGTGCATGATGATGCGCGGTGTGGAGAAACAGAATTCGTCGATGATCACGTCGGTGATGCTGGGTGAGTTCCGCGAAAACGCGGCCACCCGCAGCGAGTTTCTCAGCCTGATCAAGTAATTCGCTGCAGAAGAAAACCGGCATTCATCGCCGGTTTTTTTTCGCCTGTGAAAAATCAGGTAAGCTGCGCGCCTTCTGTTTGCCCCTGTGAGGCTTATACCGTGTTCGTTAAAGCGCTTCGTGTCGGCCTTGGCCAACTGATCATCTTCATCGACTTCATCACCCGTCCGAGCAAAAAACAGCGCCCTGCCGAGGTTCAGGCTCAGGTCAACACGGCGGCCAAGGACCTGACCCTGTATCAGTTCCACGCCTGCCCGTTCTGCGTAAAAACCCGTCGCACCCTGCGCCGCTTGAACGTGCCGGTGGCGCTGCGCGACGCGAAGAACAACGAACAGGATCGCCAGGCCCTTCTGGAACAGGGCGGCAAGATCAAGGTGCCGTGCCTGCGCATCGAAGAGAATGGTCAAACGACCTGGATGTACGAGTCCAAGGTAATCATCGATTATCTGGACAAGCGGTTTGCCGCCGCCTGAAGCCGTACAGATTTCGGATAAAAATAAACCGGCCCATTGGCCGGTTTATTCATTTTTGGACGCAGAGCGTCCATTGAGGCATTCCCACGCAGAGCGTGGGAACGATCATCCAGCGCACCTCTTCGGCGATATATCCCTATTGCCAATCTTTTCGTCTACAAAATCAAAAACATTATTTGCTTTATTTGTATACAAAAGCATAATCCACTTCGTGCGAGTTCCTGACCAGACGGTCAACAAATTCGCAAGCACCTCAAAGGGTCGCTGCCACCCTCATGGGTCCGGCCCTGGAAATAACAATAAAACTCTTGAGGAGTACTCGCTGTGGAAAGCCGCAAATCCGAAGCCTCGACGCTGGAACTCTCGCCGCCATTACGCAATGGCTGGCTGGAGCGCATCTTCAAACTCAGCTTGCATGGCACCACGGTGAAGACCGAGCTGATTGCCGGTCTGACAACCTTTATCACCATGGCTTACATCATCTTCGTCAACCCCAACATCATGGCCGATGCCGGGATCGATCACGGTGCCGCGTTCGTCGCCACCTGCATCGCCGCCGCGCTGGGTTGCCTGTTGATGGGCCTGTACGCCAACTGGCCGGTCGGCCTGGCGCCGGGCATGGGCCTCAACGCCTTCTTCACTTACACCGTAGTCGGCACCATGGGTTACAACTGGGAAACCGCTCTTGGCGCGGTGTTTGTTTCCGGTGTGTTGTTCATGTTTCTGACTTTTTCCCGAATCCGCGAATGGCTGCTCAATAGCATCCCGGTGAGTTTGCGCTTTGCCATGGGTGCCGGTGTGGGCTTGTTTCTGGGGCTGATCGGCTTGAAAACCGCTGGCATCGTGGTCGACAGCCCGGCTACCCTGATCAAACTCGGCTCCCTGCGCGAACCTGGCCCGCTGCTGGCCGCCATCTGCTTCCTGATGATCGCTGTGCTCAGTTACCACAAAGTGTTCGGCGCGATCCTCATCAGCATCATCACCGTCACCCTGGCGGGTTGGGGCCTGGGCCTGGTGCACTACGAGGGCATCATGTCCGCCCCGCCGAGCCTGGCACCGACCTGGATGGCCATGGACGTCGCCGGCGTATTCAACGTCAGCATGATCAGCGTGGTGCTGGCCTTCCTCTTCGTGCACATGTTCGACACCGCCGGCACCCTGATGGGCGTCGCCCAGCGCGCCGGCCTGGTGAACGCTGATGGCAAGATTGAAAACCTCTCCCGCGCCCTGAAAGCCGACAGTGCTTCCAGCGTATTCGGTGCGATGGTCGGTGTTCCGCCGGTCACCAGCTACGTGGAAAGTGCCGCGGGTGTAGCCGCTGGTGGTCGGACTGGTCTTACCGCCGTGACCGTAGGTGTGCTATTTATTGCCGCAATGTTTTTCGCACCGCTGGCTGGCATGATCCCCGCTTACGCAACCGCCGGTGCGCTGATTTATGTGGCGATGCTGATGATGGGCGGCATGGCGCATATCGAATGGGACGAAGCGACCGACAGCATTCCGGCGATCGTTACCGCGATCATGATGCCTCTGACCTTCTCGGTCGCTGATGGCATTGCGCTGGGCTTTATCACGTATGTGGTGCTGAAGGCTTTCACCGGTAAGCACAAGGAAATTTCCGTCAGCCTGTGGGTGCTTTGCGCGATCTTCATCGCCAAGTTCATTTTCTTGTAAGCCGTCTACGTTTCAAAAACAGTGTTTCAAAACAGCCTCACCCCGTCGGGTGAGGCTTTTGTGCAAATGGAGGAAAGTGATGAGTCTGGAAACCTGGCTGCTGTTCAGCGGCGCTGCGCTGGTGGTGATCCTGATCCCGGGGCCACTGTCTTTGCTGATGATCAGCAACAGTCTGAATTACGGTTTGCGTCGTTCTTACCCGGCGTTTCTGGGCGGCGTGATTGCGTCGATCTGCTTGCTCAGTGCGTCGGCGCTGGGTTTGGGCGCCTTGCTGCTGGCGTCGGAACAGCTGTTCAGCGCCCTGAAGATCGTCGGGGCGCTGTACCTGTTCTATCTGGCCTGGCAGAGCTGGCAGCAATCGCGCCTGCCCTCCCACGGCGCTGAAGTGCCCCAGGCTGCGCCAGTGCCACGCTTTCGCGCACTGTTCGGGCGCGCGTTCATGTTGGGCGCCAGCAACCCGAAAGACATTCTGTTCTTCGCCGCTTTCCTCCCGCAGTTCCTCAGTGCCGAGCAGCCGTTCCTGCCGCAATTGCTGGTGATGATTGCGACCTGGACCGTGCTGGATTTGCTGTGCAAGTTGGCTTATGGGCTGGGTGCCCATGGTGCGGCGCGGTATCTGCGCAGCGGCAAGGGTCAGAGCTGGTTTAACCGGGTGAGTGCGGGGTTGTTCAGTGGTGCGGGCGCGGCCTCATTGTTGAGCCGCTAAGGGCAAAAGATCGCAGCCTCGTTGCACTCGACAGCTCCTACAGGAGGGAATGCGTTTCCATGTAGGAGCTGCCGAAGGCTGCGATCTTTTGACGTTCCACAGGCAAAAAAAGCCCGCAGTGTGAGCGGGCGAAAGACCAAAGAAGCTGTATGCGCAGGATTCTGGGGGGGAAAGTCCTAGCTTCCTCTGTAGGTCGAATAGCTGTACGGCGAAATCAGCAACGGCACGTGGTAGTGATCCTGTTCCGCAGAGATGCCAAAACGCAACACCACCACATCCAGGAACGCGGGTTCTGGCAACTGAACGCCACGGGCGCGGTAGTAATCGCCCGCATGAAATTGAACCTGATAGACCCCGGAACGGTAGTCATCGCCTTGCAGCAGCGGTGCATCGACCCGGCCGTCGCTGTTGGTTATTGCAGTGGCGACCAATTCCAGCTGCGAACCTTCAACGCGGTACAACTCGACCTTGATCGAGCTGCCCGGGCAACCATGTGCAGCGTCTAAAACGTGAGTAGTCAAACGTCCCATTGATTCTGCGCGCCTGCCTGCGTGGAGCAGTCAGACCTCGCGCCTCCCGAAGTCAGTTGAAAAGGAGACCGCACCGATTCGGAGCACGAAACGCTGCGGCGAGCGACTAATTAAGACACTTTTCAAAAAAATTGTACACAATAAAAACAACATTTTTGCTGCTATTCCCGTCATGCAGGGATTCCCGGCGAATCTGCCACCGAACCATATGATCAAAGGACCTTCCATCCATTAGCTGACCAATCAGGCAGGTTTCTTGCAATAACATGTGAAGATGACCGTCAGTGAAAAATGCAAAAAAACAGGCTTACAAAGTGAATATAAAGTTGTATACAATCAGCCCATCGCTGTGACGCCAGCCTGTCATCAAACCGCCAGGCCGCCACACAACCCTGACCTTGAACAAGTCGAACGAATAAGAAGGAAGACTGCAGTGAGCGCTGACTACCCACGCGACCTGATCGGTTACGGCAGTAACCCTCCTCACCCACACTGGCCGGGCAATGCCCGCATCGCCTTGTCCTTCGTGCTCAATTACGAAGAAGGCGGCGAGCGCAATATCCTGCACGGCGATAAAGAATCCGAAGCTTTCCTCTCGGAAATGGTCTCGGCGCAGCCGCTGCAAGGCGCGCGCAACATGAGCATGGAATCCCTTTACGAGTATGGCAGCCGTGCCGGCGTCTGGCGGATTCTGAAACTGTTCAAGGAATTCGACATTCCGCTGACCATCTTCGCCGTGGCCATGGCCGCCCAGCGCCACCCGGACGTGATCCGCGCGATGGTCGATGCCGGCCACGAGATCTGCAGCCACGGCTACCGCTGGATCGACTACCAGTACATGGACGAAGCGCAGGAACGCGAGCACATGCTCGAAGCGATCCGCGTCCTCACCGAAATCACCGGCGAACGTCCACTGGGCTGGTACACCGGCCGCACCGGCCCGAACACCCGTCGTCTGGTGATGGAAGAAGGCGGTTTCCTCTACGACTGCGATACCTACGACGACGATCTGCCCTACTGGGAACCGAACAACCCGACCGGCAGCCCGCACCTGGTGATTCCGTACACGCTGGACACCAACGACATGCGCTTCACCCAGGTCCAGGGTTTCAACAAGGGCGACGACTTCTTTGAATACCTCAAAGACGCCTTCGACGTGCTGTATGCCGAAGGTGCCGACGCACCGAAGATGCTGTCGATCGGCCTGCACTGCCGTCTGATCGGCCGTCCGGCGCGTCTGGCCTCGCTCAAACGCTTTATCGAATACGCTAAAAGTCATGAACAGGTGTGGTTCAGCCGTCGCGTCGACATCGCTCGTCACTGGCACGAAACCCACCCGTACCAAGGGGCCGCGAAATGAGCCACTTCCAAACCCTGAAGCCCTCGACCCTGAGCCGCGACGCGTTTGTCGCTGCCTTCGCCGACATCTACGAACATTCGCCATGGGTGGCCGAAAAGGCCTTCGACCTGGGCCAGGACGCTTCGATCGACGAGATCGAAACCCTGCACCAACGCATGAGCGACATCCTGTTGAGAGCCGATCACGAAAGCCAATTGGCCCTGATCAACGCTCACCCGGACCTGGCCGGCAAAGCCGCCGTCCAGGGCCAACTGACCGAAGCCAGCACCAATGAACAGGCTGGCGCCGGTATTCACCAATGCACGGCCGAAGAGTTTCAACGCTTCACCGAGCTGAACGACGCCTACAAGGCCAAGTTCAAGTTTCCCTTCATCATGGCGGTAAAAGGCAGCAACCGGCATCAGATCCTCGCGGCGTTCGAAACGCGCATTCACAACCCGCAAGACACCGAGTTCAAGTGCGCGCTGGCGGAGATCAACAAGATCGCCCTGTTCCGACTACTGACTCTCTAGCAAGCCTGGCCTGAGTGTTAAACAACGCGAAAACACCCAGGGCCCTGCAAGCATCCCAAGCCAACTAATTAAAGGCAGACAAGAAGAATGAAAGCTTACGCCGTACCTTTCGAGAAGTTCGTCAATCTGGCCGACGCCCGCCTGGGCACCAAAATCATCTCGGTCACCGATGACTGGTTCGCTGATGCCAACCGCCTGTTCCAGCCGACCCCGGCTGTGTGGAAGGAGGGCGTGTTCGATGACAACGGCAAGTGGATGGACGGCTGGGAGTCGCGCCGCAAGCGCTTCGAAGGCTACGACAGCGCAGTGATCCGCCTGGGCGTACCGGGTTCGATCAAAGGCGTGGACATCGACACTTCATTCTTCACCGGCAACTTCCCGCCATCGGCCTCTCTGGAAGCGTGCTTCCTGGCCTCGGGCGAGCCGGACGACAACACACAGTGGACTGAAGTGCTGTCCGCCGTCGAGCTGCAAGGCAACAGCCACCACTACCACGAAATCAACAACGACCAGGCCTTCAGCCACCTGCGCTTCAACATCTATCCGGATGGTGGCGTGGCCCGTCTGCGTGTTTACGGCATTCCGTTCCGCGACTGGTCCGCTGTCGGCGACAACGAGCAAGTTGATCTGGCAGCAGCCCTCAACGGTGGCCGCGCCCTCGCCTGCTCCGACGAACACTTCGGTCGCATGAGCAACATCCTCAACCCGGGCCGTGGCATCAACATGGGCGACGGCTGGGAAACCGCTCGTCGTCGCACGCCAGGCAATGACTGGGTCATCGTCGCGCTGGGTCATGCCGGCGAGATCGAGAAAGTCATCGTCGACACCCTGCACTTCAAGGGCAACTACCCGGACACGTGCTCGATTCAGGGCGCGTTCGTGAAGGGCGGCACCGACAGCCAGATCGAAACCCAATCGCTGTTCTGGCGCGAATTGCTGCCGGCGCAGAAACTGGAAATGCACGCCGAACACACCTTCGCCGAGCAGATCAAGGCACTGGGCCCGATCACCCACATCCGCCTGAACGTGTTCCCGGACGGTGGTGTGAGCCGCCTGCGGGTTCTCGGCAAGGTCGCGAAGTAATGCTGAGCCTGTAGGAGCACAGCTTGCTGGCGATGGCGTCAGTGAGGGCGCCATCGCCGGCAAGCCGTGCTCCTACAAAAACAAAGCAACAAACAACACAGAACTCAAGGTAAGAAGACCAGCATGCGCACATTGACGATTGAACCGCTGACCAAAGAAGCCTTCGCCCCTTTCGGTGACGTGATCGAAACCGACGGCAGCGATCACTTCATGATCAATAACGGTTCGACCATGCGCTTCCATAAACTGGCGACGGTGGAAACCGCCACGCCAGAGGACAACGCGATCATCAGCATCTTCCGCGCCGACGCGCAGGACATGCCGCTGACCGTCAGCATGCTGGAGCGTCACCCGCTGGGCAGCCAGGCTTTCATTCCGCTGCTCGGCAACCCCTTTCTGATCGTGGTCGCGCCACTTGGCGATGAACCTGTATCAGGCTTGGTCCGCGCCTTCGTCACCAACGGCAGGCAGGGCATTAATTACCATCGCGGCGTTTGGCACCATCCGGTGCTGACGATCGAAAAGCGGGATGACTTCCTGGTGGTTGATCGCAGTGGCACAGGCAATAACTGCGATGAGCATTTTTTCAAAGAGGATGAGCGTTTGATCCTCGCCCCCCACCAATAAGAGAAGGTCTGATCACTCGACAACAGAGTGACAGGCGAGAGGTAAAGACTGTGGAAGCACATCTGTTGGAATGGCTGAACCTGAGCGTGCGCTGGGTTCACATGATTACTGGCGTGGCCTGGATCGGTGCGTCGTTCTATTTCGTCTGGCTGGAAAACAACCTCAATCGGGTCAACCCGAAAAGTGGTTTGGCGGGCGATTTGTGGGCGATCCACGGCGGCGGTATCTATCACCTGGAAAAATACAAACTGGCTCCACCGACCATGCCGGACAACCTGCACTGGTTCAAATGGGAAGCCTATTTCACCTGGCTGTCGGGGATCGCGCTGCTGTGCGTGGTGTTCTACTCCAACCCGACGCTGTACCTGCTGGCACCGGGCAGCAGCCTGACCGGCCCTGAAGGGGTCGCGCTGGGCATTGCCTCGTTGTTCGTCGGCTGGTTCGTCTACTCCTTCCTCTGTGACTCTGCCTTGGGCAAACGCCCTGCCCTGCTCGGCTTCATCCTGTTCGTGCTGATCATTGGCGCCGCTTACGGTTTCAGCAAAGTGTTCAGCGGTCGTGGTGCGTACCTGCACGTCGGCGCGATCATCGGCACCATCATGGTCGGCAACGTGTTCCGCATCATCATGCCGGCGCAGCGCGCACTGGTTGCCGCGATTGCCGAAAACCGCACGCCCGATCCGGCGCTGCCGGCCAAAGGCTTGCTGCGTTCGCGTCACAACAACTACTTCACCTTGCCGGTGCTGTTCATCATGATCAGCAACCACTTCCCGAGCACCTACGGCAGCCAATACAACTGGCTGATCCTGGCCGGGATCGCGGTGCTGGCGGTGTTGGTGCGTCACTACTTCAACACTCGTCACGACAGCCACAAATTTGCCTGGACCTTGCCCGTTGCGGCAGTGGGCATGATCTGCCTGGCTTACGTGACTGGCCCGGCACAGATGCCGAGCGCTCCTGAAGTGGCCAAGGCGCCTGGCACCATCGAGTACCAGCCGCTGCCGGAAACGGCCCTCGGTGGTGGTGTGAAACCTGAAGCGGCGAAACCTGCTGCACCTGCCGCTGCACCGGCTCAGGCGTCCAACGCCGGCCCCGGTTTTGACAAAGTGCACAGCGTAATCCAGGAGCGTTGCGCGGTTTGCCATTCGGCCAAACCGACCAGCCCGCTGTTCAGTGCTGCACCGGCCGGCGTGATGTTCGATACCCCCGAGCAGATCCGTCAGAACGCTGCACGCATCCAGGCGCAAGCCGTCACCAGCCAGATCATGCCACTGGGCAACATCACCCAGATGACCCAGCAGGAACGTGACCTGATCGGTGCGTGGATTGTTCAGGGGGCTCCAACCAACTAACCGTTGAAAAGCATCGCAGACAAGCCAGCTCCCACAGGATTTAGGTGATCCCTGTGGGAGCGGGCTTGCCCGCGATTGGCCGCGCCGCGGTCCCCCTGATACAAAAATCACAAGAATAAAAAAGATCCGAGGTGTTGCATGTCCGAGCTATCCAAAGCGCGCATCCCCGACGCACCCGCCATTCAGCGTTTGCCCCTTTTGCAACTGATCCTGGTTGGCCTGCAACACGTTCTGCTGATGTACGGCGGAGCCATCGCGGTGCCGCTGATCATCGGACAGGCCGCTGGCCTGACTCGTGAAGAAATCGCCTTCCTGATCAATGCCGACCTGCTGGTGGCCGGGATCGCTACCATCGTGCAATCGCTGGGCATCGGCCCCATGGGCATCCGTATGCCAGTGATGATGGGCGCCAGTTTCGCCGCTGTCGGCAGCATGGTCGCCATGGCCGGCATGCCGGGCATCGGCCTGCAAGGGATCTTCGGCGCAACCATCGCCGCCGGATTCTTCGGCATGATCATCGCGCCATTCATGTCCAAAGTCGTACGCTTCTTCCCGCCTCTGGTGACCGGCACCGTCATCACCTCGATCGGTTTGTCGCTGTTCCCCGTGGCCGTCAACTGGGCCGGCGGCGGTGCTGGCGCCGCGCAATTCGGCTCACCGATTTACCTGGCCATCGCCGCGCTGGTGCTGGCAACCATTCTGCTGGTCCACCGCTTCATGCGCGGTTTCTGGGTCAATATTTCCGTGCTGATCGGCATGTGCCTGGGTTACGTACTCTGCGGCCTGATCGGCATGGTCGACCTGAGTGGCATGGCCCAGGCGCCGTGGCTGCAATTCGTGACCCCGCTGCATTTCGGCATGCCGAAATTCGAACTCGCACCGATCCTTTCCATGTGCCTGGTGGTGGTGATCATCTTCGTCGAGTCCACCGGGATGTTCCTGGCACTGGGCAAAATCACCGGCCAGGACGTCTGCCCACGGATGCTCCGTCGCGGCTTGTTGTGTGATGCCGGCGCCTCGTTCTTCGCCGGTTTCTTCAACACTTTCACCCACTCCTCTTTCGCGCAGAACATCGGCCTGGTGCAGATGACCGGCGTGCGTTGCCGCTCGGTGACCATCGTTGCCGGTGGTTTGCTGGTAGTGCTCAGTCTGTTGCCGAAAGCGGCGTTCCTGGTGGCCTCGATTCCGTCGGCAGTACTCGGCGGCGCGGCCATCGCGATGTTCGGCATGGTCGCCGCCACCGGGATCAAGATTCTCCAGGAAGCCGACATCGGTGACCGTCGCAACCAGTTGCTGGTGGCGGTGAGCATCGGCATGGGGCTGATCCCGGTGGTCCGTCCGGAATTCTTCGCCCACCTTCCGCTGTGGATGAGTCCCATCACTCACAGCGGTATTGCCATGGCCACGCTGAGCGCGCTGTCGCTGAACCTGCTGTTCAACATCCTCGGCGGCGCCGAACGCGCGGCCATCAACGACTGCCACGCTCACCCGCACTGATTCACTAATGCCACAAAACCTGTGGGAGCAAGCTCGCTCCCACAGTGGAAACTCCTGCGCCTTGAAAAATAAAAACAAGAGGGAGCAACAGATGATTCGGACACAGACAAACATGCTGTTAGGCGGTGGTCTATTGGCCGCCAGTCAGGCCATGGCCGGCGATCTGCTGCTGTGGCAGACCAACAGCCTGAGCTATCTGTATGGCAAGGATTTCGCGGTCAACCCGTCGATCCAGCAGACGATAACCTTTGAGCACGCCGACCGCTGGAAGTACGGCGACAACTTCCTGTTCGTCGACAGCACTTACTACAACGGCGAGAAAGACCGGAACAAAGGCGTTCACGCTTATTACGGCGAGTTCAGTCCGCGCCTCTCCTTCGGCAAAATCCTCGACCGCCGTTTCGAATTCGGCCCGATCAAGGACGTGTTGCTGGCCATGACCTACGAGAATGGCGAAGACGACACCGAGGCCTATCTGATCGGCCCCGGTTTCGACCTCGCGGTACCGGGCTTCAATTTTTTCACCTTGAACTTCTACTATCGCCAGACCGAAGGCTCGCGTCCCGGCGACGATGTCTGGCAGATCACGCCGGCCTGGTCCTACACCCTGCCATTGGGCAACTCGAACCTGTTGATCGACGGCTACATCGATTGGGTCGTGGATAACGACCAGAACTCACAGGGTACCTACCACGCCAACCTGCACTTGAACCCGCAGATCAAATATGACCTGGGGAAGGCCTTGGGCTGGCGGGAGAAACAGGTGTACGTCGGCGTCGAGTACAGCTACTGGAAAGACAAGTACGGCATCGAAAACAACGGCAACTTCGACACTAATGAGAACACCACCAGCCTGCTGGTGAAGGTGCACTTTTAAGATGGCCCGCAACCGTGCTCCAAACCTGCCGTCGGTGCGCTGTTGCGGGGCACTTGAGACCTGGCCAAGGAGTCAGTATTCTCCGCGGCCGCCCGAATCCGCTTTAAAAAAAAGCCCGGATTTAATTCCTGACCAGAAAGCCAACTTATCCCGGCTCTGGACGGTACCAAGGCACTCCAAAACCACTCTCAATCGACTGCTCTTGAGCCGCCGAGCGGGAGTTTTTTGGCTTTTCAAAAGCCTTGGCTCAGCTCTTGCTAACAGCACTGAAGCTGACCGATTGGATGATTTTTTACAGCTAAAGAAAAAGGCGCCACACCAGAGCGTCGACCTTAGAAAAATAACGTGGAACCACCTACTTTTTGGGAGCAACCGAATGAAACGTACGTGCACTAGCCTGATGCTGGCGGGATCTTTGCTGGCCGGGGGCCAGGCCATGGCCGGCGACTTGCTGCAATGGCAGAACAACAGCCTGACCTACCTGTATGGCAAGGACTTCCAGGTCAACCCGCGCATTCAGCAGACGGTGACCTTCGAACACGCCGACGGCTGGAAATACGGCGACAACTTCATGTTCGTCGACAAGATTTTCTACAACGGCAAGGAAGATTCCTTCGCTGGTGAGAACACCTATTACGGTGAAATCAGCCCGCGCCTTTCGTTCGGCAAGATCTTCGATCAGAAACTCGAGTTCGGCCCGATCAAAGACGTGTTGCTGGCCATGACTTACGAGTTCGGTGAAGACGACACCGAGTCCTACCTGATCGGTCCTGCTTTTGACCTGGCGATTCCGGGCTTCGATTACTTCCAGCTGAACTTCTACAACCGTCACACCGAAGGCGACCGTCCGGGTGACAACATCTGGCAGATCACCCCGGTCTGGTCCTACACCATCCCTGTTGGCGATTCGAACATCCTGATCGATGGTTTCATGGATTGGGTAGTCGACAACGACGTCAACAAAAAAGGCGAATACCACGCCAACCTGCACTTCAACCCGCAGGTCAAATACGACTTGGGCAAGGCGCTGAACCTTGGCGAAAAGCAGTTGTACGTCGGCGTCGAGTATGACTACTGGAAAAACAAGTACGGTATTGAAGACAGTCAGGGCTTCAAAACCGATCAGAGCGTAACCAGCTTCCTGGTCAAGGTTCACTTCTGATCCGGCGGCGTCTGTAAGGACGCCATCGCGGGCAAGCCACGCTCCCACAGGTTTTGTGTCGTTCGCCGATTATGTGAACGATACAAAACCTGTGGGAGCGTGGCTTGCCCGCGATGGCCACACCGCCGATCTCAAGCTGTAACGGCAGGCTCCGCCAACCCGAGAAACCGGCACAACTCCCCGCGCTTGGCCAACGCATCCCGCCGCCCCAAATCAATCAATTCGCTGCAATACCCCGCCTCGAACAGCAGATAACTCAGCACCCCCGCCCCGCTCGTCTTGGTCGCCCCCGGTCCGCGCAGAAACAGGCGCAGAGCCGCCGGTAATTCCTGCCGATGCCGCGCCGCAATCTCATCGATCGGCTGGCTTGGCGAAATCACCAGCACGTCCACCGGCGCCACACCCAACGCGCGCGTCGGCGTGCCATCGGGCAACAGATGACTGAACTGATTGAGCCGCTGCAGCAACTCGATGTCACTTTCCAGGCTGTCAATGAACGTGCTGTTGAGCATGTGCCCACCGATCTGTGCCAGGCTCGGCTGCTGGCCGGTGTAGGCGCGTTGCAGCGGTTGCTCCGGGTCGACGCCGCGGGGGTTGCCGCTGACGCCCACCACCAGCACCCGGCTGGCGCCCAGGTGCAGCGCCGGACTGATCGGTGCCGACTGACGTACCGCGCCGTCGCCGAAATACTCTTCACCGATTTTCACTGGCGCAAACAGCAGCGGAATGGCCGAACTGGCCAGCAAGTGGTCGACGGTCAATTGCGTGGGGACGCCGATTCGCCGATGGCGCAACCAGGCATTGATCGTGCCGCCGCCCTGATAAAAGGTCACCGCCTGACCGGACTCGTAGCCGAACGCGGTCACCGCAACCGCCTGCAACTGCTTCTGTGCAATGGCCTCGGCAATTCCGTTCATCTGCAGTTTGTCGTCGAGCAATCCGCGCAGCGGCGAACTGTTGAGCAAGGCCACCGGCACCTGAGCGCCAATCCCGAGCAAACTGTGGCTGACAAAACGGCTGGCCTGATGGATCACGCCCGGCCAGTCGCTGCGCAGCACCAGATGACTGCGAAAACCCTGCCAGAAGGCGGTCAGACCTTGAATCGCGCCACGGAAGTCCATCGCCCCACTGGCGAGGCTGACCGCGTTGATCGCGCCGGCCGAGGTACCGACGATCACCGGAAACGGATTGCTCGCACCGACCGGCAACAGCTCGGCAATCGCCGCCAGCACACCGACCTGATAAGCCGCCCGAGCCCCGCCGCCGGAAAGAATCAACCCTGTAACCGGTTCAGCAGGACTCATCGCAACACTCCATGGTGCTATAGGGATCGGTGGTTCAACCGCGTTTTGCGTACAGCTTCGGCTCACCCGGTGGACGGCTCTTGAAGCGGCGATGAGCCCAGAGGTATTGCTCTGGACATTCGCGCAGGACGCCTTCGATCCATTGGTTGATCCGCAGGCAATCGGCTTCTTCGGTTTCTCCGGGGAAACCCTCGAGCGGTGCATGAATCACCAGTCGATAACCGCTGCCGTCCGCCAGACGTTCCTGAGTGAACGGCACCACCAGCGCCTTGCCCAACCGCGCAAACTTGCTGGTGGCGGTGACGGTCGCGGCCTGAATCCCGAACAGCGGCACGAAGATGCTTTGCTTGGCGCCATAGTCCTGATCCGGTGCGTACCAGATTGCCCGGCCGGCCCGCAGCAGTTTCAGCATGCCGCGCACGTCGTCACGCTCCACCGCCAGCGAATCGACGTTGTGCCGCTCACGCCCCAGGCGCTGGACGTAGTCGAACAATGGATTTTTGTGTTCGCGGTACATGCCATCAATGGTGTGCTGCTGGCCGAGCAACGCCGCGCCGATTTCCAGCGTGGTGAAATGAACGGCCATCAGGATCACGCCTTTGCCGTCGCGCTGGGCTTTTTTCAGATGCTCCAGCCCTTCGACATGGGCCAGCTTCGCCAGACGCTCGCGCGACCACCACCAGCTCATGGCCATTTCGAAAAACGCGATGCCCGTGGAGGCGAAGTTTTCCTTGAGCAGGCGTTTGCGCTCGGCAGCGGTTTTTTCAGGGAAACACAGTTCCAGATTGCGCTTGGCAATGCGCCGTCTGTCGCCCGCTACTCGATACATCAATGCACCCAGGGCGCGACCGATCGACAGCAACGCCGGATACGGCAACTGGACAATCAGCCACAACAGCCCCAAGCCACACCACAGCGGCCAGAAACGTGGAGATAGAAATGCTGTTCGAAAACGCGGGCGATCCATTAAAGGTTCCGGAAAGACAATGGCCGCGCATTCTACATCGTTCGACCCGGCTTGCGGCTCGCGGGCGTTCTCGTTATAAGTCTCGGCACTTTTAGTGACAAGTCGTTGTATGCCGACCATGAGCCAAACCGAACCGCTAGACCAAGATCCCGTGTTCCAGCTGAAGGGCAGCATGCTCGCCATTACGGTGCTGGAGCTGGCCCGTAACGACCTCGAGAACCTCGATCGTCAACTGGCCGCCAAGGTTGCCCAGGCGCCTAACTTCTTCAGTAACGCGCCATTGGTGCTGGCCCTGGACAAACTCCCGGCCAGCGAAGGCGCGGTCGATCTGCCGGGCCTGATGCGCGTCTGCCGCCAGCATGGCCTGCGCACCCTGGCGATCCGTGCCAGCCGCATCGAAGACATCGCCGCGGCCATCGCGGTCGACCTGCCGGTGCTGCCACCGTCCGGCGCCCGTGAGCGTCCGCTGGACCCGCTCGAAGGCCAGGTCAAGAAAAAACCGGAAAAACCGCCGGAGCCGACTATCAAGCCAACGAAAATCATCACGTCGCCAGTACGTGGTGGCCAGCAGATTTATGCCCAGGGCTGCGATCTGGTGGTGATCTCGTCGGTCAGCCCGGGGGCGGAACTTCTCGCCGACGGGAACATCCATGTATACGGCCCGATGCGTGGTCGAGTGTTGGCCGGCGTCAAAGGCGACACGAAAGCCAGGATTTTCTGTCAGCAAATGAGCGCTGAACTGGTCTCCATCGCAGGCCACTACAAAGTTTCGGAGGATCTGCGTCGCGACCCTTTGTGGGGCGCGGGCGTACAGGTCAGCCTGTCGGGCGATGTGTTGAACATCATTCGGCTTTAACGGATACTGCCGCATTTTCCAAACATCTCTAAAACGTAGCGAAAACGGCTCAAACGAAGTAGGAAAAAGGCCATAGGCAGTGTTTACCCGAGGTAAGCGCCGTTCTGGACCGAATTCCAGCCAAGGCTGTTCGACTGCAGTAGTTTTTCTAGAGATGTTTTTCAGGGGCTAAATGTCCTTTTTCCTTAGGGGTGAAACACCTTGGCCAAGATTCTCGTGGTTACATCCGGCAAGGGTGGTGTGGGTAAGACCACCACCAGTGCTGCTATCGGTACCGGCCTCGCACTGCGCGGCCACAAAACAGTTATCGTCGACTTCGACGTCGGTTTGCGTAACCTCGACCTGATCATGGGTTGCGAGCGTCGCGTGGTGTATGACTTCGTCAACGTGGTAAACGGCGAAGCCAACCTGCAACAAGCCCTGATCAAAGACAAACGCCTGGAAAACCTCTACGTACTGGCCGCCAGTCAGACCCGCGACAAAGACGCGCTGACCGTGGAAGGCGTGGAAAAAGTGTTGATGGCGCTGAAAGAAGACTTCGAATACGTGGTCTGCGACTCCCCGGCCGGCATCGAGAAAGGCGCCCACCTGGCCATGTACTTCGCTGATGAAGCGATTATCGTGACCAACCCGGAAGTGTCCTCGGTTCGTGACTCGGACCGCATGCTGGGCCTGCTGGCCAGCAAATCGCGCCGCGCTGAAAAGGGCGAAGAGGCGATCAAGGAACACCTGCTGCTGACCCGCTACAACCCGCAACGAGTCAGTGACGGCGAGATGCTCGGCGTCGAAGACGTCAAAGAGATTCTGGCGGTCGCCCTGCTGGGTGTCATTCCGGAATCCCAAGCGGTACTCAAAGCTTCCAACTCGGGCGTGCCCGTGATTCTCGACGATCAGAGCGATGCCGGTCAGGCATACAGCGATGCGGTCGATCGTCTGCTGGGCAAAACCGTGGAGCATCGTTTTCTCGATGTAACGAAGAAGGGATTCTTCGAGCGCCTGTTTGGAGGTAGATAATGAATCTTTTTGACTTCTTTCGTGCCAGCAAAAAGGTCAGCACCGCGTCGGTAGCGAAAGAGCGTCTGCAGATCATCGTGGCGCACGAACGCGGCCAACGCAGTACACCGGACTACCTGCCAGCCTTGCAGAAGGAATTGGTCGAGGTCATCCGCAAGTACGTCAATATCGGGTCCGATGACGTGCACGTCGCTCTGGAAAACCAGGGCAGTTGCTCGATTCTGGAACTCAATATCACCCTGCCTGACCGCTAGTCGATCAGACAGGAGCCACGGCGGCTCAGGCTTGCGCCCCTGTAGGAGCCGAGCTTGCTCGCGATAGCATCACCTCGGTTTATCAGATAGACCGAGTTGCCTGCATCGCGAGCAAGCTCAGCTCCTACAGGGTGTGGGGGCCTGAGTCGCCGTTGGCGTTTGTTACGAGGCTGTTTTAATGCCGCTGTCCAACATCAGCATCATCCATCAGGACGCCGCCGTACTGGTGGTGAACAAACCAACCCTGCTGCTCTCCGTCCCTGGCCGGGCCGATGACAACAAGGACTGCCTGATTACCCGCCTGCAGGAAAACGGCTACCCGGAAGCACGAATCGTCCATCGCCTGGACTGGGAAACCTCCGGCATTATTCTGTTGGCCCGCGATCCGGACACGCATCGCGAGCTGTCTCGGCAATTTCACGACCGCGAAACCGAAAAGGCCTACACCGCCCTGTGCTGGGGACAACCGGAACTGGACAGTGGCAGCATCGATCTGCCCTTGCGCTACGACCCACCGACCAAGCCACGCCATGTGGTGGACCATGAATTCGGCAAACATGCCCTGACCTTCTGGCGTGTACTGGAGCGTTGCGGCGATTGGTGTCGTGTCGAATTGACGCCGATCACCGGCCGCTCCCATCAGTTGCGCGTGCACATGCTTTCCATCGGCCACCCACTGCTGGGTGACGGGCTGTATGCCCACGAGCAAGCACTGGCCGCCTGGCCACGACTCTGTTTGCACGCGAGCATGCTGAGCTTCACTCACCCGCAAAGCGGCGAACGCTCGCGCTTCGAGTGTCCTGCTCCTTTTTAAGCAACCGTCGAACCAAAAAACGCCCTTCCATTGAAGGGCGTTTTTTTATTTCTCGTTACAAATTGACGTGAAAATGGCGTGAAAATATTGTCATGAAATTGTAATGAAACGTAAAATGCCATCACTTTGATAGCAGGCAGGAAGCCCTCGTGCTCAGCAACAAGACATTCCAAGACGACTACCCATTCACCTTCTGCCTGTTCAACACCACGCTACACCTTAGCGAGCAACCTTCAGCCGAAGCACAACAGGCGCTTGAACAGCTCATACACAAACGACGTGCCCACAAGCTCACCCGTGCGAGTGCGCCGCTGGCCTCCGGCGATACGCCGCTGTTTGCCAAGGTCCAGCCGCTGGACACCTTGAAGGCAAAAGTGCGCGTGACCTTTGGCAAACCTCAGCGCAATGGTCGATTCGACTGGCCGCTGGAAGAGCTGATCAACACGCTAGAAGCCCAGCGCCGGGGTGTACAAATGCCGCCACTGCAAGGGTTCGGTTACACCAAGGACCGACTGGGGCTGACCCAGGAGTATTTCATTATCACGCGCCTGCTCGACGATCACATCGACGGTGTGCAATGGCTTAAACGCAACCCGGAAAACGTCGAAGCATTCATTCTCGACGCCTTCGAATTGCTGAGCTCCTTGTCGCGCAAGAACATCACGCACATGGATTTCTGGGCTGGCAATATCATGATCCCGGAAACGCCGCGGACCCCACTCAAAGCCATCGACTTTGAAAACTGCTTTGCCGGCCAGACAAACCATCAAAGCGAAACCCTCGGTTTTCAACTGGGCTTCTTCTATCGCCGGGACATTTACAAGCTCATCACCGAAGCCGCCTATGACCGACTGGTGGACGACTACATTCGACAGATCCCGGGTATCTCGAAGGAAAAATTCAACGAGGTGTACCTCGCGAGCAAACATGAGTATGTGGGCCGCAAGCAACGTCGCGAAGTGTTCCTCAATGGCAAGCTGATCACCGGTTGACTCATCCTCTTCGCCAATCGGCAGCTGGCGTACGTCGAACGGCATTGTCTCTGCAATGCCGTGAGCCAATACGTTAAACTTGCGCCATTGCTGTCTGGAGCTACTTATGCGCGAAGAGTTGAACCAAGGCCTGATCGATTTCCTCAAGGCCTCCCCTACCCCGTTCCATGCCACCGCCAGCCTTGTTCAGCGCCTGGAAGCGGCGGGCTATCAACGCCTTGACGAGCGCGAGCCATGGACCACCGAAGCCAACGGCCGTTACTACGTCACCCGTAACGACTCATCGATCGTCGCGTTCAAGATGGGCCGTCACTCGCCCCTGCACGGCGGCATTCGCCTGGTTGGCGCGCACACTGACAGCCCGTGCCTGCGGGTCAAACCCCAGCCGGAACTGCAACGTCAGGGCTTCTGGCAACTGGGCGTCGAAGTCTATGGCGGTGCACTGCTGGCGCCATGGTTCGACCGCGACCTGTCCCTGGCCGGCCGCGTGACCTTCCGCCGTGACGGCAAGGTCGAGAGCCAGCTGGTCGACTTCAAGGCACCGATCGCCATCATCCCGAACCTGGCCATTCACCTGAACCGTGAAGCCAACATGGGCTGGGCGATCAACGCCCAGACCGAACTGCCGCCAATCCTTGCGCAATTTGCCGGTGACGAGCGCGTGGACTTCCGCGCCGTGCTTACCGATCAACTCGCCCGTGAACACGGCTTGAACGCCGACGTGGTGCTCGACTATGAGCTGAGCTTCTACGACACCCAAAGTGCTGCGGTCATCGGCCTGCATGGTGACTTCATTGCCGGGGCGCGCCTGGACAACCTGCTGTCGTGCTATGCCGGCCTGCAAGCCTTGCTGACCACCGAAACCGACGAAACCTGCGTGCTGGTTTGCAACGATCACGAAGAAGTCGGTTCCTGCTCGGCCTGCGGCGCCGACGGCCCAATGCTGGAGCAGACGCTGCGTCGCCTGCTGCCTGAAGGCGATGAGTTCGTGCGCACCATTCAGAAATCCCTGCTGGTCTCGGCTGACAACGCCCACGGCGTGCACCCCAACTACGCCGACAAGCACGATGCCAATCACGGCCCGAAACTCAACGCCGGCCCGGTGATCAAGGTCAACAGCAACCAGCGCTACGCCACCAACAGCGAAACCGCCGGGTTCTTCCGCCACCTGTGCATGGCCGAAGAAGTACCGGTGCAGAGCTTCGTGGTGCGCAGCGACATGGGTTGCGGCTCGACCATCGGCCCGATCACCGCCAGCCACCTGGGCGTGCGCACCGTGGACATCGGCCTGCCCACCTTCGCCATGCACTCGATCCGTGAACTGTGCGGCAGCCATGATCTGGCGCACCTGGTCAAAGTGCTGAGCGCGTTTTACGCCTGCCGCGAGTTGCCGTAATCCGTGTAGGAGCTGGTAGGAGCTGTCGAGAGAAACGAGGCTGCGATCTTTTGATCTTGTTTTTAAATAGCAAAGTCAAAAGATCGCAGCCTCGTTTCACTCGACAGCTCCTACACTTTCAATACCCCTTTCGACAAGGCAGTCGCTCATGATCTCGTTGTCTTCGTTTCACGCCATGCTGATTCCGATTCTTTCCGGGATGGTCATGTTGGCAATCGGCTTCAACTTTCGCGACAAAAACGTCGGCGTATTCGCGATGTGGATCGGCATGTTGATGATCCTCGCCACCGTGATTTTCAAGATCCTCGCCAAACTCAACGAATAAATCCTCACCCTGGCTCGCATTGATTTTGACGGGCTCGTACACTCGGTCGATCCGCTCATCCCGAGGTTGACCGCCTAGTGTTCGCTCGTCTTTTTGCCCTGCCGTGTTTATTCCTTGTCTGCCTCATGACGCTGCTGCCGATGGCGCCCGCCCAGGCGGTCGGCTTGCCCAGCCTGCTCAACAGCTCGGCAAAACAGCCAGAGGCGCAAGAGCCCTTGGGGCAATCCCTGGACGAAGTCATCAAGTCGCTGGAGAACGATCAGCAACGCACCCAATTGCTGGCGGATTTGAAGAAGCTGCGCGACGCCACCAAAAAGGCCCAGCCGGCCACCGAAGTAGGCGTCCTGGGGCTGATCGGTGGCACCCTGGCCAGTTTCGAAAAACAGTTTTCAGGCGCGGACAGCCCTCTCACTCGCTGGTCCGAAGAGTTCAAACTGGCTGAGGATGAACTGACAGCGCTGGCGCTGCCGGCCAATGAATGGCTGCCGATCATCTTTGCCTTTGCCATGATCCTGATGGTCTGGAGCTTGCTGGCCGCCGCGCTGATATGGCTTGGTCACCGGGTGCGGATGCGCTTCGGCCTGACCGAAGAACTGCCGCAGCACCCCAAGGCCCTGGACATGTTGCGCTTCGCCCTGCGCAAACTCGGGCCGTGGCTGATTGCTTTGGTGATGACGGTCTACATGAGCTACGCCCTGCCCTCGTCACTGGGCAAAAGCCTGGCCATGGTGCTGGCTTATGCGCTGGTGGTCGGCACCTGTTTTTCGGCGATCTGCGTGATCGCCTTTTCGGTGCTCGACGGCCCACACCGCCACCGCGCCCTTTACATCCTGCGGCATCAAGCCTTTCGGCCGCTGTGGCTGATCGGCAGTTTCGCCGCCTTCGGTGAAGCCCTGAGCGATCCGCGACTGGTCGAAAGCCTTGGCAGTCATCTGGCGCACACCGCCGCGACGGTCGCCAACGTACTGGCGGCGTTGTTCACAGGGCTGTTCATCCTGCGGTTCCGTCGCCCCATCGCCCACTTGATCCGCAACCAACCGCTGTCCCGGCGCCTGACTCGCCGCGCCCTCAGCGACACGATCGAGATTCTCGGCACCTTCTGGTACATGCCGGCGCTGGTGCTGGTGGGTATTTCGCTGTTTGCCACGTTCGTCTCGGCCGGCGATACCAGCACTGCGCTGCGTCAGTCGCTGATCTGCACCGTGCTGCTGGTGTTGTGCATGGTCATCAACGGCTTGGTGCGCCGCCATTCACTCAAACCACAGCGCAGCGTGAAACGTCATGCGCTGTATTCGGATCGCCTGAAAAGCTTTTTCTACACCCTCGCTCATTTGCTGGTGTGGCTGGCGTTCATCGAACTCGGCCTGCGGGTCTGGGGCATGTCGCTGATCCGCTTCACCGAAGGCGAAGGGCATGAAGTCAGTGTCAAAATGTTCAGCCTCGGCGGCACGCTGATTTTTGCCTGGCTGATCTGGATTCTCAGCGACACCGCCGTGCACCACGCCCTTACCCGCTCGCGCAAAGGCCTGGCGAATGCTCGCGCACAGACGATGATGCCGCTGATCCGTAACGTGTTGTTCGTGGCGATTTTCATCATTGCGCTGATCGTCGCCCTGGCAAACATGGGCATGAACGTCACGCCACTGCTGGCCGGTGCCGGCGTGATCGGTCTGGCCATCGGTTTCGGTGCACAGTCACTGGTGGCGGACCTGATCACCGGGCTGTTCATCATCATCGAAGACTCGTTGGCCATCGACGACTACGTCGACGTCGGCGGCCACCTGGGCACCGTCGAAGGGCTGACGATTCGGACCGTGCGCCTGCGGGACATTGACGGTATCGTCCACACCATTCCGTTCAGCGAAATCAAAAGCATCAAGAACTACTCCCGGGAATTCGGTTACGCGATTTTCCGGGTGGCGATACCTTCCAGCATGGACATCGATAACGCGATCAAACTGATGCGCGACGTCGGCCAGAAGATGCGCACCGACCCACTGCAACGGCGCAACATCTGGTCGCCACTGGAGATTCAGGGTGTCGAGAGCTTCGAGTCGGGCAACGCGATTCTTCGCGCCCGGTTCAAGACCGCACCGATCAAGCAATGGGAAGTGTCCCGAGCGTTCAACCTGTCACTCAAGCGACACCTGGACGAAGCCGGGCTCGACCTGGCGACGCCACGCATGAGCGTGCAAGTGATCACGGCGGGTGGCGGCCAGGCGCAGGAATAGCACTTAACTGCGGCGCTCAAGTCATAGGCACTGAAGCCAAAAAACAATAGTCATGGAGAGTCCCGATGCAGCTGACCCGCATTGCACAAACATGTTTGCTGACCTTGTTCGGCGCACTGGCCGGCCACGCCAGCGCCGACACACTGGAAGGCGCCCGCACGCACATCGCCGAACAGGCCAAAGCCCTGGAACCCGAGCTGCTGGAAACCCGCCGCGATATCCACGCCCATCCGGAACTGGGAAACACCGAAAAACGCACGTCGGAACTGGTCGCCAAACAACTCCGCGCCATGGGCCTTGAAGTGAAAACCGGCGTAGCCCGCACAGGCGTCGTCGCCATCCTCAAAGGCGCTCTGCCCGGACCGACCGTAGCATTGCGCGCCGACATGGATGCGCTGCCGGTCAAGGAAGTCTCGGACCTGCCTTTCGCCTCGAAAGCCAAAGGGACCTACCTCGGTAAAGAAGTCGACGTGATGCACGCCTGCGGCCACGACGCCCATACCGCAATCCTGCTCAGCACGGCGAAAATTCTTACCGGCATGCGCGACACCTTGCCCGGCACGGTGGTGTTCTATTTCCAACCGGCAGAAGAAGGTCCAAGCGATTTTATCCCCGACGGCAAAAACACCTGGGGAGCGAAAATGATGATCGAGGAAGGCGTGATGAAATCGCCGAAACCGGACGCGGTCTTCGGCCTGCATGTCTGGGCCGGCGTCCCCGCCGGCCGGATCGCCTATCGCCCCGGCCCGACCCTGGCCAGCTCCGACGACCTGCGCATTAAAATTCTCGGCAAACAGACCCACGCCGGGCGCCCATGGGACGGGATCGACCCGATCACCGTCGGCGCGCAAACCATCGTCGGCCTGCAAACCGTGGTCAGCCGCCGGACAGACATCTCGTCTTATCCGTCAGTGGTCAGCATCGGCACGATCAATGGCGGCACGCGTTACAACATCATTCCCGAGTCCGTGGACATGAGCGGCACCATCCGCTCCTACGACTACGCCATCCGCCAGAAGCTGCACGCCGACGTGCGCCAGACCGTCGAGAAAATCGCCGAAAGCGGCGGTGCCAAAGCTGAAGTGACGATCATCGAAAAGTATGACCCGACGATCAACAACCCGGCACTGACCGAAAAAATGCTTCCGACCTTGCGCTGGGCGGCCAAGGACGACGTGGTGCAAGGGCCATTGGTGGGTGGAGCGGAAGACTTTTCCTTCTACGCCAAAGAGGCGCCGGGGCTGTTTGTATTTTTGGGAGTCACGCCAAAAGATCAGGACATGAGCAAGGCTGCGCCGAACCATAATCCGGGGTTCTTTGTGGATGAGGCGGCGCTGGTGGTGGGCGTGCGGACGTTGGCGTCATTGGCCACGGACTATCTCTACGCCAACGCCAAACCCTGAGTCAGAAACCTGGCCCCCTAAAACGCAGACAAAAAAAATCCCCGAACCAGTCGGGGATTTTTTATGTTCGATCAATCAGCCCGAGAGCGGATCAATCTTCGCGATAGCGACGCAGCTTCAACTGCTTACCAGCAACGCGAGTGTCCTTCAGCTTGGTCAGCAGACGCTCCAGACCATCTTCCGGCAGCTCAACAAGGCTGAAGCTGTCACGCACCTGGATGCGACCGATTGCTTCGCGAGCCAGACCACCCTCATTGAGGATAGCGCCCAGCAGGTTCTTGGCAGCGATACCGTCACGCGCACCCAGCGCGGTACGGCAACGAGCACGACCTTCGGCCAATGGAACCGGAGCACGACGCTCACGATCACCACGGTCCGGACGATCACCGGTGCGCTCTGGACGATCGCCACGCGGTGCGTTGTTCGGCACCAGTGGACGTTCTTTCTCGATGGCAGCCAGGGTCAACGCTTGAGCGTTGGTTGCCTTGCGCAGCAGAGCAGCGGCCAGTGCACGCGGGGTGCAACCGATGTCGGCAGTCAGGCGATCCAGCAGATCACCGTGAGTCGATTCGGCATCAGCCACCAGCGGCGACAGGCTGTTGGTCAGTTTCTTGATGCGGGCATCGAGAACAGCCTGAGCGTCCGGCAGGCGAACTTCGGCAACTTTCTGACCGGTTACACGCTCGATCACTTGCAGCATGCGGCGCTCACGTGGAGTCACCAGCAGCAGTGCACGACCTTCGCGACCGGCACGGCCGGTACGGCCGATACGGTGAACGTAGGATTCCGGGTCGTACGGCATGTCAACGTTGAACACGTGAGTGATACGCGGAACGTCCAGACCACGAGCAGCAACGTCGGTCGCCACAACGATGTCCAGACGGCCATCCTTGAGGGATTCGATCACGCGCTCACGTTGGTTCTGAGCAATGTCACCGTTCAGCGCAGCGGCTTTGTAGCCTTTGGCTTCCAGGGCACTGGCCAGGTCCAGGGTCGCTTGCTTGGTGCGCACGAACATGATCAGGGCATCGAAGTCTTCAACTTCCAGCAGGCTCAATACAGCCGAGGTCTTCTGGTCAGCGTGAACCAACAGGTGAGCCTGTTCGATCGCGGTAACGGTCTGAGTCTTGGTCTGGATCTTCACGTGTTGCGGATCGCGCAGATGGCGTTCGGCAATGGCACGAATCGACTGCGGCAAGGTGGCCGAGAACAATACGGTCTGACGGGTTGGAGGCAAGGCCTTGAAGATAACTTCGAGGTCGTCCATGAAACCCAGTTTGAGCATTTCGTCAGCTTCGTCGAGAACCAGGTGGTTCACGGTCGACAGCACTTTTTCGTCGCGACGCAGGTGGTCGCACAGACGGCCCGGAGTGGCGACAACGATCTGTGCGCCATTACGGATTGCTTTCAGTTGTGGACCCATAGGGGCGCCGCCGTAAACGGCCACAACGGTAACGCCCGGCATTTGCTTGGCGTAGGTTTCGAAAGCGGTTGCTACTTGCAGCGCCAACTCACGGGTTGGCGCCAGGATCAGGGCTTGCGGCTCGCGCTTAGCAGGATCGATGCGATGCAGGATCGGCAGGGCGAACGCAGCGGTTTTACCCGTACCGGTTTGCGCCTGACCAATCATGTCGTGACCGGCCATGATGATCGGGATCGATTGCTGCTGAATAGCCGAAGGTTCTTCGTAGCCAGTCGCGATGACGGCTGCAAGAATGTTCGGATTAAGATTAAAAGCGGCGAAGCCGCCGGTTTCCTGGGTCATGGGTCTGCCTCTAAGTGCATCCGCAAAGACCCATGCTCCAAAGCTGCGCATGCCGTGTAAGACTCAAGAGTCGCCCTGGCTGCTTTGTCGGCGGGGATTTGCGAAAACGAATGAATGAAAAAGATTCGTCAAGGGAGAGTCCGCTGTGCGGACGTGCAGCCGAAGCTGACTTCGGGGAATTGCGCTACCTAAACGCGGCCCGGTTAAAGGCCGGCGCGCACTATACCGGAATTCGCTCAAAAAGGGAGCTTTATTTGTCGGAAAACTGCCGTTTACAGCGTTCTGTCACACGCTTTGCGGATAATCGGACAACGGTCTATTTTTCCAAGGCCCAGCCCTGCTGACGATCACGCTAAAACGGTTCACCCTTGTGACGCAGACCTGCCGTCTGACACACCCTTCCCGCCCGAGGAAATGCACCATGAATCAGCCCTGCTCCAGTCGTGTGAGCCGTGAACGGCACGGTCATGTCCTGATGATCGGCCTGGATCGGGTGGCCAAACGCAACGCCTTCGATCTCGACCTGCTCAACGAACTGAGCCTGGCCTATGGCGAGTTCGAGGCCGACAGCGAGGCGCGGGTGGCGGTGGTATTCGGCCATGGAGAGCATTTCACCGCAGGGCTGGATCTGGTCAGTGCCAGCGCAGCCCTGGCAGAAGGCTGGCAGGTACCGCCCGGCGGCTGCGATCCGTGGGGTGTATTTGCCGGCCCCAGAGTCAACAAACCGGTGATTGTCGCCGCGCAAGGCTACTGCCTGACCATCGGGATCGAATTGATGCTGGCCGCCGATATCAACCTGTGCGCCAGCAACACCCGTTTCGCTCAGAAAGAAGTGCAACGCGGGATCTTCCCGTTCGGCGGCGCCACGTTGCGCCTGCATCAGGTCGCGGGCTGGGGCAATGCCATGCGCTGGTTGCTGACCGGCGATGAATTCGACGCCCATGAGGCGTTGCACCTGGGATTGGTCCAGGAAGTCATGGCCAGCGAGGATCTGCTGCCACGGGCGATTGAGTTGGCTGAACGGATTGCCCGACAGGCGCCGCTTGGGGTTCAGGCGACGTTGATGTCTGCAAGGCAGGCGCGCTATGAAGGGGAAACAGCGGCGGCACAGGGATTGCCACCGCTGGTGAGGAAGTTGCTGGCGAGTGAGGATGCCAAGGAAGGCGTGCGGTCGATGATCGAGAAGCGGCCCGGCGTGTTCAAGGGCTGCTGACAGATTTGCTTTTGTGGCGAGGGGATTTAGCGAAACGTCGCACCGCCCCGTTCGGCTGCGGACCAGTCGTAAAAGTCAGTCGGTGCGATTTCGGGTTGAATGGTTTTGGGGCTGCTTCGCAGCCCAATGGGGATAAATCCCCTCGCCACAGGTGACCTCACCGCATCAAGTCGCGGGGCGGATTGCCTTGATCAACGACTGCAACGAATACCCCAAACGCGGCGCCAGCCCTTCGGCGCGGGCGATCAAGCCATCCATGTCCAGTTCCTGATCCAGCTCCGAAGGCACGAGCAAAATCACATTGCCCTCCTTCACCGGCAGTTCCCAGTAATGTCGGTGATAGAGCCCGCGAAACAAGGCGGCTCCCAACGGTTTGCCATCATCGGTGGCCCACTGATTGATCACCAGCCAGCCACACGGATTCAGGCGTTTCTGACAGTTTTCCAGGAAATTCCACGCCAGATGCCCGACACCCGGCCCGACATCGGTATAGAGGTCGACGAAAATCAGATCCGCCGGCTCGGCGGTATCGAGCAGTTCCAGCGCATCGCCCACCCGGATATACAGCCGCGGATCATCATCCAGCCCAAGGTATTCAATGGCCAGGCGCGGTACGTCTGGGCGCAGCTCGATGGCTTCGACGTCTTCCAGCGGCAAGAACTTGAGGCAGGCCTGGGTCAGGGTGCCAGCACCGAGGCCGAGAAACAGCGCGCTTTCCGGCTGCTCGTGGCACAACGCGCCAATCAGCATCGCCCGGGTGTAATCGTATTCGAGCCAGCTCGGGTCAGCCGTGAACACGCAGCTCTGTTCGATGGCATCACCGAACTCGAGAAAACGGTAATCGGCCACTTCCAGCACGCGAATCACGCCGAACTCATCCTGTACCTCGGCGAGCAGATGCTCGACGCGCTCCTCAGTCATTTCGTCTCCTGATCGTCACCGGGCCCGGCAACGTAATAAACCGCAGGGTTGAAGCGGCAAAGGCGCGATTGTCCGCGAAGCGACGGGAACAGGTCACGCACTAATTGCTGATAACATGACAGTCCGAGCGTAAAACACTAGAGACCGTGATGAGCCAACCCTGGAGCCCTGACAGCTGGCGCGCCCTGCCGATCCAGCAACAACCCCAATACCCCGACGCAGCGCATTTGCTGCACGTCGAGCAAACGCTGGCCAGTTATCCGCCGCTGGTGTTTGCCGGTGAAGCCCGGGAGTTGCGCCGTCAGTTTGCCGAAGTGACCCAGGGCCGCGCGTTTTTGCTGCAGGGCGGCGACTGCGCCGAAAGCTTCGCCGAGTTCTCCGCCGCGAAAATCCGCGACACCTTTAAAGTCCTGCTGCAAATGGCGATCGTCATGACCTTCGCCGCCGGTTGCCCGGTGGTCAAGGTCGGGCGCATGGCCGGGCAGTTCGCCAAACCGCGTTCGGCCAACGACGAAACCATCGATGGCGTGACCCTGCCGGCCTACCGTGGCGACATCGTCAACGGCATCGGTTTCGACGAAAAAAGCCGCGTGCCGGACCCGGAACGCTTGCTCCAGTCCTACCACCAGTCCACCGCGACCCTGAACCTGCTGCGCGCCTTCGCCCAGGGCGGTTTTGCCGACCTGCATCAGGTGCACAAGTGGAACCTGGACTTCATCGCCAACTCGGCGCTGGCGGAAAAATACAGCCACCTGGCCGATCGCATCGACGAAACCCTGGCCTTCATGCGCGCCTGCGGCATGGACAGCTCGCCGCAACTGCGCGAAACCAGTTTCTTCACCGCCCACGAAGCCCTGCTGCTGAACTACGAAGAAGCCTTCGTGCGTCGCGACAGCCTGACCAACGATTACTACGATTGCTCGGCGCACATGCTGTGGATCGGCGACCGCACCCGTCAGCTCGACGGCGCTCACGTCGAATTCCTGCGCGGCGTGAACAACCCGATCGGGGTCAAAGTCGGCCCGAGCATGAACCCCGAAGACCTGATTCGCCTGATCGACGTGCTCAACCCGGACAACGATCCGGGTCGTCTGAACCTGATTGCGCGGATGGGTGCGAACAAGGTCGGCGATCACCTGCCACAACTGATCCGTGCCGTGCAGCGTGAAGGCAAGCAAGTGCTGTGGAGTTCCGACCCGATGCACGGCAACACCATCAAGGCCAGCAGCGGCTACAAGACCCGCGATTTTGCGCAGATCCTTGGCGAAGTGAAGCAGTTCTTCCAGGTTCATGAAGCGGAAGGTACTTATGCTGGCGGCATCCACATCGAGATGACCGGGCAGAATGTCACCGAGTGCATTGGCGGTGCGCGGCCGATTACCGAAGACGGGTTGTCGGATCGCTATCACACCCATTGCGATCCGCGGATGAATGCCGATCAGTCGCTGGAATTGGCGTTTCTTATTGCCGAGACGTTGAAGCAGGTTCGACGCTAAATGATCGTTCCCACGCTCCGCGTGGGAATGCAGCCCGTGACGCTCCGCGTCACTGGACGCGGAGCGTCCCTAGAGGCATTCCCACGCAGAGCGTGGGAACGATCGGTACTCAATCACCGCTTAGCTGTGCCAATGCCACCCGCAACCGCGCCGCACTCGCCCGCGGGCAATTCAACTGAACCCGCTCAAGCCCCAGCCAATCCGCCATTCGCCGCAGATTGACCGCCAACGCCAGCATCCCCTCGTCATCCAGCCCCGGCTCTTCCTCATGCACAGCGTGCACCGCCAGCCTGCCCGACGCCCGCTCGGCGCGTAGATCCACCCGCGCGGCAATCCGTTCATTGTGTAAAAACGGCAACACGTAATAGCCGTAGATCCGCTTGTCCTGCGGCGTATAAATCTCCAGCCGATAGCGGAAATCGAACAGGCGCTCAGTGCGACTGCGCTCCCAGATCAACGAATCAAACGGTGACAGCAAGGCGCTGGCTTCGACCTTGCGCGGCACTTTTGGCTCAGGCAGACAATAAGCCGGTTGCCGCCAGCCCTGGACCTCACAAGCCAGCAACTCACCCGCCTCCACCAATTCCGCCAGGCGCGGACGGGCATCACCGGGACTCAAGCGAAAGTAATCCCGCAGGTCCTTTTCTGTTCCGACGCCTAACGCTGTCGCGGCATGCAGCAACAGGCCGCGCTGGGCCTCGGCCTCACTCAGCAGCGGCTGCGCAAGAATCGCCGAAGGAATCACCCGCTCCGGCAGGTCATAAAGCCGCTCGAACCCGCGCCGGCCCGCCACGGTCACTTCACCGGCGGCGAACAACCATTCCAGCGCATGCTTTTCCGCGCTCCAGTCCCACCAGGGCCCTGCGCGTTCCTGACGGGTCGACAGGCTTCCGGCCCCCAGCGCGCCCAGCTCCTCAACCGAGGCCAGCACCCGACGAATCGTGTCCTGCTGCTCACGCCCGAAACGTGCCAGTTGCTGGTAGATATCTTCACCACGGGTCGCGCGCAGCATGCGCCAGCGCATCAACGGGTACATCGACAAGGGCAGCAACGAGGCTTCATGCCCCCAATATTCGAAGAGCGTGCGTCGCCGGCCCGAACTCCAGGCAGCCTGGTCGAGCAAGTCGGATGAGTAATTGCCGAGGCGGGAAAACAAGGGAAGGTAGTGCGAACGCACCAACGCATTGACCGAATCAATCTGCAGAATGCCCAGCCGCTCGATCAGGCGATTGAGCTGAACCGGTTTGATCGCCGCTGGCGGCTGGCGCCCGTTGAATCCTTGGGCGGCCAGCGCCAGACGCCGAGCCTGTTTGATGGAAAAGGACAGTGTTGCGCGCATGAGCATCTCCTTGTCTGCTCGCAACCTACCTCACCGGGAGACGGTTTGTGTAGTTGTGTATGACTCATTTGTGCATCGGGTCATCCCAGAATGGGCGGATGGTTTCGTGCTCGACATCCGCACGACTGAGCCCGATATCCTTCAACGCTTCATCACTCATGCCCGCCAACATTTCACGCTCACGGTGCAGTTCGTACCAGCGATTGAATTTGTGCAGCAAATCAGAGATCAGGTGCACCGAGTGTTTTTCTACGTCGACATAACCTTTTTGACCTTTCATCTTGTTGCCCTCCGTTTGGATGGCTCAAGTGTCGCGCCGGGGCTAAGATCAATCCAACGAATGTTTCTGATGTAACACATCTCGGAGATTGATGAATGTCTGCCTTCCCAAGTATCGACACCGAAGTGCTGCGCACCTTTGTGGCCATCGCCGACCAGGGCGGTTTTACCCGGGCCGGCGAGTTGGTCAATCGCACCCAGTCGGCCGTGAGCATGCAGATGAAGCGGCTGGAAGAGGATGTGTTACAGCGTCAATTGTTCCAGCGCGACGGACGGCAGGTGCGGCTGACAGCTGAGGGTCAGGTGTTGCTGGGCTATGCCCGGCGCATCCTCAAGCTGCACAGTGAGGTGTTCAATACGTTGCGCGAACCGCACATGGTCGGCATGGTGCGCATTGGCACGCCCGACGATTACGTGATGCGTTTTTTGCCGGGGATTCTGCGGCGATTTGCCCAGACGTATCCGCTGATCCAGATCGAAGTGCACTGCGAATCATCAAAACAATTGCTGCTGCGCCAGGACCTGGACTTGACCATCGTCACCCGCGAACCGGGCAACGAGATCGGCCAGTTACTGCGCAAGGAGCATTTTGTCTGGGCCGAGGCGCAATGTTTCAGCGCCCATGAGCAAACGCCGCTGCCACTGGCGATGTTCAACAGTGATTGTTTCTGCCGCTTATGGGCCTGCAATGCGCTGGACGCCATGGGTCGCGATTACCGCGTGGCGTACAATAGCGACAGCCTGTCGGCGATCATGGCGGTGGTCAGCGCCGGACTGGCCGTCACCGCGCAACTCGAAAGCCTGATCACGCCCGACATGCGCATACTCGGTGAGGCCGAGGACCTGCCGATTCTGCCCGAGGCCAGCATCATGCTGGTGCGCAACCTGCACAACCCTTCGCCGATCACTGAGTGCCTGGCCGAACACATCGTCGAAGGCTTCAAACTTTAAGGGCGAGCATTACCGCGCAGAACACCAGGAACCCACAGAACAACCCGCGCAGCAGTCGCTCCGGCAGTGCGTGGGCGATCCTCACGCCCCAACTGATGCTCATCAGACCACCGACCGCCAAGGGCAGGCCGATCATCCAGTGCACCTGATGGTGCACCGCATAAGTCACCAGCGTGACACCCGTGCTCGGCAGCGCCAACGCCAGCGACAAACCCTGCGCAACCACCTGACTGGTGCCGAACAGACTGGTCAGCACCGGCGTTGCCACCACCGCCCCGCCCACGCCAAATAACCCGCCCATGGTGCCGGAGGCGGCGCCGAGTACGCCCAACCACGGCCATGAATAGTTCATCTGCACAGACGCTGGCGCGTTGGCGCAGAACATTCGCACCAGGTTGTAGGCCGATAGGGCAATCAGGAACGCGACAAATCCGACGCGCATGGTTTGCGCATCAATGCCCACCGCCCAGATCGAACCGATCCAGGCGAAACAGAACCCCATCGAAGCCAATGGCAGCGCATGGCGCAATTCAATCCGGTTGCGCTGGTGGTAACGCCACAGCGCCAGCATCACGTTGGGCACGACCATCACCAGCGCCGTGCCTTGGGCAATTTGCTGATCGAGGCCGAACAACACACCCAGCAGCGGGATCGCAATCAAACCACCGCCAATGCCAAATAACCCACCAAGGGTTCCGAGGGCAGCGCCAAACACCAGGTACATCAAAAACTCAATCACAGGCGATTTTCCCTTCACGTCAGGCTATTCATCCTACGCAGTCGGCGCTGGCGGGGAAACGCACAGCAACGCACAATGGCTGTGCCAACTCCGCACAAGCACTGACAACACCATGAACCCCAATCAATTGACCGAACAACTGGGTCTGTTCCTCGACGTGCTGGAAACCGGCAGTTTTTCTGCTGCGTCCCGTCGCCACCCGCTGACCCCTTCGGCAGTGGCTCGGCGCATCGACAGCCTGGAAAACGCCGTGGGCAGCCAGTTGTTCATTCGCAGCACCCACGCAGTGCGCGCTACGCCGGCGGGTTTGGCGTTTGCCGAGCGCGCGCGACGGATCGTGGCTGAACTGCGACTGGCCAGGGCTGAGGCGGTTTCCTTGAGCAGCGCACCGGAAGGCTTGATTCGGATCGACGCACCGGCAGCGTTCGGACGGCGACATCTGGCGCCGGTGATTGCCGACTTTCTGATGCTCTACCCCGGTCTCGACGTGCAACTGCACCTGATCGACAGTTTCGTCGACATGCAGGGTTTGAATCTGGGCAAAGTAGATCTGGTGCTGCGCGCCGGGCAAATGGCCGATACCCGGCTGGTGGCCACGCCGCTGGCTAGCATGGTGCGCATCGCCTGTGCCAACCCCGAGTATTTGCAACGGCGTGGCTTGCCGACCGATCCGGCGCAGCTGATTGAGCATGATGGTCTCGACTGGGATGGCCTGGCTCCGCCGTTCGCCTGGCGTTTCGAGCGGGACGGGCAGATGCACTTGCACCGCCCTGCGCGCATCCGCATGAGTGCCAACAACGCCGAGGCTTTGGTCTGCGGCGCGTTAGCCGGGCTGGGTATCGCGCACTTGCCAACCTGGTTGACCAGCGAATACCTGCTGCGCGGTGAACTGCTTCCGCTGTTCTGCGAACACGGCCTGCCACCACCGGAAACGACCGGTATTTATGCCTTGCGCCTTGAGCAACAACCCAATCCCCGCAGTCGCTTGTTGCTGGAATACCTGAAAACCCGCTTCAGCCCGATCCCGCCGTGGGATCTGGCGCTGCAAAGCACCCTGGACCGGCACTAGGCTAGAATTGTCTGGTGCATTAAAGATTCGCCCGCTAGATTTATGACGATCACTGATCAAGGCTTCGAAATGACTACCGAGCGCAACACCCCGGATAACTGCGACGACCTGCTGCTGGATAATCAGACCTGCTTCGCCCTGCATTCCACCTCGTTGCTGATGACCAAGGTCTACAAGCCGCTGTTGCAAGCGCTGGGTCTGACCTATCCGCAATACCTGGCGATGATGGTGTTGTGGGAACAGGACGGTTTGACCGTAGGCGAAATCAGCACGCGCCTGCTGACCGATCCTGGCTCACTGACGCCGTTGCTCAAGCGCCTGGAAGTCGAAGGTTTACTCAGCCGCACCCGCAGCCGTGAAGACGAGCGAGTGGTGATTGTCGAACTCACCGAACAGGGTCGTGCATTGCGGGAGCGGGCGCGCGGTATTCCCCAGTGCATCCTCGGCGCCAGCGGGATGACGCTGGAGAGACTGCAGAAACTGCAAGCGGAACTGCAAGTGCTGCGCAGCAATCTGCAAGACAGCCTGTAATCTTCAAACCACCACAAATCCCCTGTGGGAGCGAGCTCGCTCCCACATTTGCTTTGTGGTGTCCCTTCCTGCCTCGTTCCCCCCGTCAAAAAATTCCTCGCTGAAAATCCTGCCGCAACAGCTCTAGCTCAACACATCTAATCAGCGCCCCCCCCCCAAGCCAAAACTTTTTTTCAAAATTTATATTGCGCGCTAAATATCAGCGCGCTACATTTAGCTCGCACTTACTTAGCGCGCAAACATTTAGCGCAAAACACCAAAACTCGAACGAGGCTTACATCATGCAAACTCTCTACACCGCAATCGCAACCTCCACCGGCGGCCGTGACGGTCGTGCGGTTTCCAGCGACAACATCCTCTACGTCAGACTCGCCACACCCAAAGAACTCGGTGGTGCCGGCGGCGCAGCGACCAACCCTGAGCAACTGTTCGCCGCCGGTTACTCTGCCTGCTTCATCGGCGCGCTGAAATTCGTCGCCAGCCAGACCAAACGCAAAATCCCGGACGACGCCTCGATCACCGCCCATGTCGGCATCGGCCAGATCCCTGGTGGTTTCGGTCTGGACATCGACCTGCACATCAGCTTGCCGGGGCTTGAACAGGCCGATGCACAAAGCCTGGTCGACGCTGCACACCAGGTCTGCCCGTACTCCAACGCCACCCGTGGCAATGTCGAAGTGCGACTGCACGTTGCCGTCTAAACGCTGATTCCCAGTCCCGAACCAGGAAACGAACATGAGCACTTTCAGTAAAGTCTTGACCGGTACCCTTCTCGCCTTGTCCATTAACAGCGCGTTTGCAGGTGAGGGTGTTGAACACAACACCCAGGCGTTCCTCGACGTTCTGAACGCCGGCACCGGCAAACCGATGGAACAACTCACCCCTAAAGATGCCCGCGCCGTGCTGGTCGGCGCGCAGGCCGGGGTGAAACTGACGCTGCCAAAAGCCGATGTCAGCGAAAAGACCATTCAAGTCGACGGCCAACCGCTCAACCTGACCATCGTCCGGCCGGCCGGGGTCAAAGGTCCGCTGCCAGTGTTCATGTTCTTTCACGGCGGTGGCTGGGTGCTGGGGGATTTCCCGACCCACGAGCGTCTGGTTCGGGACTTGGTTAGCGGTTCGGGGGCGGCGGCGGTGTTCGTCAACTACACCCCGTCACCGGAAGCGCATTACCCGGTGGCGATCAACCAGGCCTACGCCGCAACCAAATGGGTGGCCGAGCATGGTAAAGAGATCAACGTCGACGGCAAACGTCTGGCCGTGGCCGGTAACAGTGTCGGCGGCAACATGGCGGCAGTGGTTGCGCTGATGGCCAAAGACAAGGGCACGCCGGCGATCAGGTTCCAGGTGCTGCTGTGGCCGGTGACTGACGCCAGCTTCGAGACGGCGTCCTACAACCAGTTTGCCGAGGGGCACTTCCTCACCAAAAACATGATGAAGTGGTTCTGGGACAACTACACCACCGACGCCAAACAGCGTAACGAGATCTACGCGTCGCCGCTGCGGGCGACCACTGCACAACTCAAAGGCCTGCCACCTGCCCTGGTGCAGACAGCCGGCGCCGACGTATTGCGCGACGAGGGCGAAGCCTACGCCCGCAAACTCGACGAGGCTGGGGTGCCGGTCACGTCGGTGCGCTACAACGGCTTGATCCACGACTATGGTTTGCTCAACGTGGTGAGCCAGGTGCCAGCAGTGCGTTCGGCGATGTTGCAGGCGTCCGAAGAACTCAAGCAACACCTCAAATAAGCGACAAATCGCAGACACAAAAAAGCCCGACTCAATGGTCGGGCTTTTTCATTCCTGAAGCAGTGCTTATTTAGCACGGCCTTTGTAGGAACCGCCTTCGCGGGTATCGATCTCGATCATATCGCCGATTTCGATGAAGTCAGCAACCGACAGTTCGGTACCGTTCTTCAGTTTGGCAGGCTTCATCACCTTGCCGGAAGTGTCGCCGCGAGCGGAACCTTCGGTGTAGTCAACCTGACGCACGATGGTGGTCGGCAATTCTACGGAAACCAGACGCTCTTCGAAGAAGATCGCTTCGCAAACATCGGTCATGCCTTCTTCAACGAAAGGCAGAACGGCTTCGATGTCTTCAGCGTTCAGCTCATACATGGTGTAGTCGGTGGTGTCCATGAACGTGTAGGTGTCGCCGCTGATGAAGGACAGGGTCGCTTCTTTGCGGTCGAGGATTACGTCGTCCAGCTTGTCGTCGGCGCTGTAAACGATCTCGGTCTTGTAACCGGTCAGCAGGTTTTTCAGCTTGGTCTTCATGATCGCGCTGTTACGACCAGACTTGGTGAATTCAGCTTTCTGAACCAGCCAAGGATCGTTTTCGAGACGGATCACGGTACCGGGTTTCAGTTCTTTACCAGTTTTCATTGCGAATATCCGAATTTGGATGGGATTTACAAAAATCTAGGCCGCGTATCATATCCAATTTACATAAAACTGTACCAGCGCCGCGGCAAGATCTGCCTGCAAAGCCTGTTCCAGACACCACGCTTCGGCGTGTTTTTGCAGTTCTGGCCAGTGTTTTCGGGTCGATTGCCAGTGCCCGGTCATATTGTCACCCGCATTCCACGCCCGCCAAAGACCGCTGATCGCTTCGCGGGCAGGCTCCGACAGGCCTTTGATGTACAGCGCGAGGAAGGCGTCGAGCTTGTCCAGGTGGATATCTTCGTCCTGCTGATAGATGTGCCAGAGCAGCGGCCGGCCCGCCCATTGGGCGCGGACAAAGGAATCTTCGCCGCGCACGGCATTGAAATCGCAGCACCAGAGCAGGTGATCGTATTGATCCTGTCGGACGAACGGCAGCACTTGCACGGTCAAGGCATCGCGCACATGCACCGCGCCGGCCACCAGACCGTCCACACCGAGCCAACGTTCGACATCCCCAAGAATCCGACCTTCGGGCACCAGCAGATGAGTGGGCGTCGAGTCGGCAGCCATTGCATCAAGCCAGCTGGCCAGCCCGTTATTTTCGTAGGCAAACAGCGAGATCAACTGCGCACTTTGCGCGCGATCAATCCCTAAACCTTGCAGGAATTCTCGCTGAGCCTGGGGGTTTTGTTGAAACTGCTGACGACGCTCAAGCAATCCGCTTTCACGCAGCAAGCCACCGGTGCCCTTCTGAAACCCCGGAAAGAAGAAGAATTTTTGTACGCTCTTGTACTTCACCGACGGCAAGCCGTGGCAGCCGACGATCCAGTCCTCGGCACTTAGGTAGTCAAGATTCATCCACAGCGGCGGTTTTTCCCGCTCGGTCATGGCCTCCATATAAGCACTCGGCAATTGACAGGCGAACGCTGCGATCACCACATCAGCGGCTTCAGTCGGCTGCCAGTCGGCCGTCCACTGGCGCACTTCGACGCCCTGTTGCCATTGCTGTGAGGCGTTGATGTCAACTTCAGGGCACAAGCGCTCGAAGGCCCGCAGATCATCGACCCACAAACGCACCGCCACCGAATGTTCGGCCACCAGTTGTCGGGCCAGACGCCAGGTCACGCCGATGTCACCAAAGTTGTCGACCACGGTGCAGAAAATATCCCAGCGCCAGCAGTTTTTTACTTGAGGCATTTCAGGCATTCCAGGCTCCCGTTGGCAAAGGCGCCGATTGTCCTCATAAATTACCCCGTGCAGAAGAGCCAACGGCGATTAATCTTCATGCGACAATCGCCACTTGCCCGCGACCACCCGCCAGGAGGCAGCCATGCCCTACCGTCCCAACCCGCGCCGCCCGTTGCCGATCCAGCTCAACGCCTTGCAACTGACCGGCAGCATTGCCCTGGGTGTGTGGCTGGGGTTTATCGCGATCGCGCTGACGTGCTGGCTTGCCTCCCAACTGTTGTTCAGCGAGCAGCTGGCTCCCGTGGCAGAGGCCGTGCAGCAACTGGCCAAACCACCGGTGGTGGTGCAACCGGTGCCGGATATTCCGCCGCAGAGCCCGTTGTTCGAACAGTACGAAGAGAACCTGCGCAAGAACGAGCAGCAGCAAAGGCTTGATCAGGCCCGCAGCAACAACCGCAATCTATCGAACCCCAAATGCCAGTTCTGGTTGCAACAGGACCAGACAGCACCGAGCGAAAAAAGCCGCGCCAACGTCCAGCAATTCTGCGATTGATCAAGAAGCTCTCTATGCACAAGCCGACCGTCCACCAACTGATTCTCGACAAGCTGCGGATCGACCTCGACATCGCCGAGCGCGCCGCACAAACCGCTTACGAAACCGCGACCCACGAAGAAAACATCGCTGAGAACAAGTACGACACGCTGGGTCTGGAAGCGTCTTATCTGGCAGCCGGGCAGGCCAGACGGGTGGAGGAAATCAGGCAGTCACTGACGCTTTGCCAGAACCTGACGCTGCGACCTTATGACGATCAGCGCGGCATCGAAGTCGGTGCCCTGCTCGGTCTGGAAGACGAAAAGGGTCGTGAGCAATGGTTGTTTCTGGCCCCCGACGCGGCGGGTTTGAAGGTCGACCTGGTCGGGCAATGGATTACCGTCATCACCCCTCGCTCACCGCTGGGCAAGAGTCTGCTGGGCAAGTTCGAAGGGGACGAGGTGGAGATTCTGGTGGCGGGTGCTCGGCAACAGTTTTCTGTTACCGAGGTGGTCTAACGCGGGAGATTAATGCACCGGCAGTTCGACGCCGTCGAACAGCTCTTCCAGTTCCTGCTTGTTGTGGCACTGGATGGCCTTGGCCATGACTTCGCGGGTCAGGTGCGGGGCGAACTTCTCGATGAAGTCGCACATGAAGCCACGCAGGAACGTGCCGCGACGGAAACCGATTTTAGTAATGCTGGATTCGAACAAGTCGCTGGCATCAAGCATGACCAGGTCGCTATCGAGTTTGGCATCGACCGCCATTTTCGCCACGATGCCCACGCCCAGACCCAGGCGAACGTAAGTCTTGATCACGTCGGCGTCGGCGGCGGTGAACACCACTTTCGGTGTCAGGCCGCGATGGCTGAAGGCTTCGTCGAGCTTCGAACGGCCGGTGAAACCGAACACGTACGTCACGATCGGGTATTCGGCCAGCGCTTCGAGGGTCAGCTTCGACAGCTTGGTCAGCGGGTGGCCCTGAGGCACGACCACGCAGCGATTCCAGCGATAGCACGGCATCATCACCAGATCACCGAACAGCTCCAGGGCTTCGGTGGCGATGGCGAAATCCACGGTGCCGTCAGCGGCCATTTCAGCGATCTGCATCGGCGAACCCTGGTGCATGTGCAGGGCAACGTCCGGGTATTGCTTGATGAAATTGCTGATCACCGGTGGCAACGCATAACGCGCCTGGGTGTGCGTGGTGGCGATCGACAGGGTGCCTTTCTTCTCGTTGGAAAATTCCTGGGCGATCTGCTTGATGCTTTCAACCTTGCGCAGGATCTCGCCGGCGGTGGTAATAATTCGCTCGCCGGCCGGGGTAACGCGGGTCAGGTGCTTGCCGCTGCGAGCGAAAACCTCAACCCCCAATTCGTCTTCCAGCAGACGGATCTGCTTACTGATGCCCGGTTGCGACGTGTAAAGGCTTTGGGCTGTAGCGGAAACGTTGAGGTCGTGGTGCGCCACTTCCCAGATGTAGCGCAATTGTTGAAGCTTCATATGAATCCCTCAAAGCAGGTAGACGCCACGGGCATCAGCGACGGTATATAACTATATTAATGGTTTGAAGAATAAATCTAGAACTTTTTTATCAAACTGCCACTATTCGTGTTCTAGCGATCCCCTTGGCGACGACGTTCCACCAGCGGCACCAGATAGACCGGTACCCGAGACAGTTGCAACACCCGCGCTGCAGTCCGGCCCAAAGGCGTTTCCGCGCCGGCACCACGGCTATGACTACCTACGATCAACAAATCCACGGAGAGTTTCTGCGCCTGGTCGAGAATCACCTGCGACGGGTCGCCCTGAAGCACCCGCACTGCTTTGATTCGCTCCAGGTCCTGCTCCCCTTCGCCCCCCAGTTCCTCACGAAAGCTGTCGAGTACCCGCTGCTCGATATTGGCAATCACCGTATTCAGGCCCTGGCTGTGAAACTCGTTCAACGCCTGCTCATCGAGGTAACTCTGAAGCACCGATTCGGCGAACAGCCCCATCGGTTCAACGGCGTGCACCACGTAGAGGTCGGCGTTGAATGTTCGAGCCAGCGCCAAGGCATGCTGCATCACCAAAGGTGCGTACAGGCCGAGGTCAGTGGCATACAGCATCGAATGAATCATACGACCTCCTCGAATGCCAACATGGCCGGGATTGATTCAGCTTAGCAGTGCCTTGGCGAGTACGACGTTTCGCGTAACGCGTTGAACCGTGGGCTTAAACCTTTTGTTCGTTGCTTATGCCGTGCGGCACGTGGCCGGTGGCGACCACCTCGCGGGCCAACTCGCAATGACCGGCCTGATCGTCGAAAAACACGTCGGCGGCAAAGGCTTCGAGAAACGCCGACTTGGTCAGGCCGCCGAGAAACAGCGACTCGTCCAGACGAATGTCCCATTCGCGCAAGGTACGGATCACTCGCTCATGGGCGGGCGCCGATCGCGCGGTCACCAGCGCGGTGCGGATCGGACAGGCGTCTTCCGGGAACTCGCGCTGTAACAGATTGAGGGCGGCGAGGAAGCCTTTGAACGGCCCACCGCGCAACGGCTCGCGGGCGGCTTCACGCTCGCTGGCCTGAAACGCTTCCAGACCACCGGACTGATAGACGCGCTCCGATTCGTCGGAAAACAGCACCGCGTCACCATCGAAGGCAATGCGCAACTCATCACTGGCCGCACGGCTGGCGCCACCCGACAGAATGGTCGCGGCGGCGAACCCGGCATCCAGTGCACTGCGCACGTCTTCGGCATGCGTCGAGAGAAACAGGTCGCAGCCAAACGCCTTCAGGTACGGATAAGGACTGCGCCCGCCGACAAACGCCGCGCGGGAAATCGCCAGGCCATAGTGGTGGATCGAATTGAAAACCCGCAGGCCGGTGTCGGCACTGTTGCGCGACACCAGGATCACCTCGACCCGGGCGCGACCAAGGCTGGTGTTCAAGTTGAGGAGTTTCTGTACCAACGGAAATGCATCACCGGGCTCGAGGATTTCATCTTCGTGTTCGATCTGATATTGCCGATAGGCTTCGACGCCGCTCGACAGATAGACCTTGTGGCTTTCGCTCAGGTCGAACAGCGCACGCGAAGAAATCGCCAGCACCAGTTTGTCGTCGATAGTCTTTGCCATGCCCTTCCCCCCTCAGGATGATCGACTCAGGTGTTACGTCGATCGATAAAACACAAACTGCGATACAAGGCTTCGATTCGCGGCAACTCGCACCCTGCGGCCTTGGCTGCCGCCAGTGGCCGGGCGTAAATCGCATCCAGCTCAAGTGGTCGTTTGTGCAGAAAATCGTGGTACATGCTCGGCCAGTAGTCCGGCATTTTCTCGGTCACCATGAACAGATGATCGGCATAACCGGCCGGTACGTCGTGACCGCAGGCGATTGCTCCCTGGACCACTTCAGCCATCAGAGCCTTGATCAGTTCCCGACTGTCGGCATCGGCCATCAACGGCGTGGTGCTTGCCCCGAGTAAAACCGACAGACCGTTGTAAGGGATATTCCAGACCAGTTTTTGCCAGCGCGCCTGATGCAGATTCGCCATGGCCTGGGAATCGATGCCGGCGACGCGGAACAGCCCGGCGCCCTCCTCGACAATCGCCATGCGCGCCTGCTCATTGGCTGCAGGGCCGCTGTGATAGCCAACATTCACCGCTCCGAGCGCCTGATGGGTGATGACGCCTGGCCCCTCGCGATGAACGCAGATATAGCAGAGCCCACCGAGCACATGCAGCGAATCAGGGAGCAACGCTCGCAGACTGTCTTCAACGTCGAGGCCATTTTGCAGCAACAACACTTTGGCATTCGGTGCCGCGGCTTGAATGATCGTCGGTGCCAGCTGCGCGTTACTGGTGGTTTTCGCGCCCACCAGCAACCAGTCACAGGGCGGCATGTCTTCGGCACTCGAATAGGCCTGAACCGGATTCAACGTCAGCGCGCCGTGCGCCGCACTGTCGAGCTGCAACCCGCGCTCGGCGACCGCCGAAAACTCACTGCGCAACAGAAAATGCACATCGAAACCGGCGCGCGCCAGCATCAACCCGTAGAAACCGCCGATCGCGCCGGTTCCGATAATACCGATTGTCGGTTTGATCACTGCCCCCATCATGGCAACTCCTCTGCAATTCGACTCAACGCCTGACCCACGGCTTCATTGAGCTCGGTACTGGTCAGGCGCGATTTTAGTGCCCCGAAAAATTCACCGTCGCGCACCAGAAACAGCGCCGGCAAATAAAAAACCTGATAACGCTCGACCACCCCGCCATTGTTCCCGGCATCGATCCAGCACAGCCGATCAACGTCCAGATCGAGTCGTGGCAACTGTTCGCGGGCAAAACGGCAACTGGCGCAGCCGACGCTGGTGAAAATAACCAGCGACACACCGCTCATCGCCAGCAGCCGTTGGTCGGCGTCGAAATCAGTCAGTTCCAATTCGACCACTATACTGGGTGGAACAATGTCAGATGGCCGACACATGGAGTCCGTGCTCATGGGACGTTTTATTCCTCATCCTGACGATGTTCCCGTCGAATTAACGTTGCTCAAACCTGAGTGTATTTCACGGCAACAGCTGCACACTATCAGCCTCGGGGGCATGGCTTGCAATTATCACCGGGCGTGGCGCCACGGTACGGCGCTGGAAATTCGCATGCCGACCTTGAACCCCGACATGCGTTTCCTGGGCTATGTCGCCTGGTGCCTGCGACGAAAGCGCGGCTATCTGGTAGGCATTGCTTTCGTTGACGAACAGATGATGTTCAGTGCCCGGATGGGCGAGCAGGTGTGCCAGATCGAACGTTACTGCCGCCTGCATGACGCGCATGACGGCCTGCAGGAAACTCAGGCCCTAGCCCTCGAATGGGTCCAGGAGCATGCCGACGAGTTCTCTCACGAGACGGTTCGCAGGGCATTTGCGCAGGTTGTGCTGGATTAGCAGGGGCATCTTCAATGGGTTTCCCCGCGGAAACTAATTGAGAATGCCCCTTAAACCGGTGTCTGCCCATTGTCGAGCCACGGTGTAACGCGCTAAGGTTCTGCTCCCCGACGCGCTTAATTTGCTGTGCTCCGCCGCGCGGGTTCGCTGGCGGCCGGCACCCGTGACCTGACGAGTAAACGATGGCTGATTTACCGATCAACGACCTAAACGTCGCCTCCAACGAGACGCTGATCACTCCCGATCAGCTCAAGCGTGATATCCCTCTGAGCGACGCTGCCCTGCGCACCGTCACCAAGGGTCGCGAAGTCATTCGCAACATTCTTGATGGCACCGACCACCGCCTGTTTGTTGTCATCGGGCCTTGCTCGATCCACGACATCAAGGCTGCCCACGAATACGCCGAGCGCCTGAAGGCGCTTGCGGCCGAAGTGTCCGATACCCTGTATCTGGTCATGCGCGTGTATTTCGAGAAGCCACGCACCACCGTCGGCTGGAAAGGCTTGATCAACGATCCGTACCTGGACGATTCCTTCAAGATTCAGGACGGTCTGCACATCGGTCGTCAGTTGTTGCTGGACCTGGCCGAGATGGGCCTGCCGACCGCAACGGAAGCCCTCGACCCGATCTCCCCGCAGTACCTGCAGGACCTGATCAGCTGGTCGGCCATCGGTGCGCGCACCACCGAATCCCAGACTCACCGTGAAATGGCCTCCGGCCTGTCCTCGGCAGTCGGCTTCAAGAACGGCACCGATGGCGGTCTGACGGTCGCTATCAACGCCCTGCAATCGGTTTCCAGCCCTCACCGCTTCCTGGGTATCAACCAGGAAGGTGGCGTATCGATCGTCACCACCAAGGGCAATGCCTACGGTCACGTGGTACTGCGCGGTGGCAACGGCAAGCCGAACTACGATTCGGTCAGCGTCGCGCTCTGCGAGCAAGCGCTGAACAAAGCGAAGATCAAGCCGAACATCATGGTCGATTGCAGCCACGCCAACTCCAACAAGGACCCGGCCCTGCAACCGCTGGTGATGGAGAACGTCGCCAACCAGATCCTCGAAGGCAACCAGTCGATCATCGGCCTGATGGTCGAAAGTCACTTGAACTGGGGCTGCCAGGCGATCCCGAAAGACCTCGCCGACCTGCAATACGGCGTGTCGATCACCGATGCCTGTATCGACTGGTCCGCCACCGAAAACACCTTGCGCAGCATGCATGCCAAGCTCAAGGACGTGCTGCCGAACCGCGATCGCAGCTGATCACTTTTCGCCGCACAAAAAAACGCCGGGCTTGACCCGGCGTTTTTTTATGCGTTCGATTCTGTGAAAGGTTACTGGCTCAGCTTGGCTGCATGCCGCTGGTGGCGCTCCATGTAGCGTTCCACGTAGGAACACGATGGAATGACGGTGTAACCCATTTCTTCAGCGTACTCCAACGCCTTCTCGGTCAAGGCTGCCGCAATGCCGCGACCACGCAGTGCGTTGGGCACAAAGGTGCGATAGATATCCAGGGTCTGTTTCCCCAGATCCATATAGGTCAGGTAGGCACGATGACCGTCCACATTGGTCTCGAACTGATGACCAGCCTGGTCATGGTGGATGGACAACGCCTCGCTCATCACTACTCCTCGCGGGTCTGGAATTTCTGACCCCTACCTTACCGATGTTTTTCCGGCGAAGGAACATCTACGCCACCCCGTGCCTGAATGGACACCGAGAAGAACTGCACCCATCTCGCGCAACCGAGCACGTATCAAATAGTAGGCACCTTTAGGCAGAAATGCTCAAGGTACGCTCGTCATCACGCTGGTGGCGGGGTGCTGCTCCGGGTTACGCAGAGACGGCTCAACCAAGATCTCTGAAGGTCGACAGCCTGAACATTGCCGGATGTTGAGACTTAAGACGAGCGCCCTTTGTTAAAGTCACCTGAACATGGAGAAAGATATGAGAGGCGCCACGCAAAATCCGAACAAAAGTGTGGACGAATCCATCTAGACAGACTTTAGCCAAGACTCGGAAAAGAGCTGTGAGCGCTCGGAACTTTTCTTCGGCGGCTCGCTCAGCTCGGGCCTCCCAGCTGGATATTTTTTAAACAATGCAGTTAAAAGTTGCTCGAAAAAGAATCAACGCCTACAATTTTTTTGGCTTCTTGCTTTACGTCAGTTTACTTACGACAAGTAATGGGTAGTATGTACGCCGGCTATTTCCTCACTCTGAGGAGACAGCTAACTTAATAGAAAGTCCTTGAAGGGGAACACGATGAACAACGTTCTGAAATTCTCTGCTCTGGCTCTGGCCGCAGTTCTGGCTACCGGTTGCAGCAGCGTATCGAAAGAAACCGAAGCACGTCTGACCGCTACTGAAGACGCAGCAGCTCGCTCCCAGGCTCGTGCAGACGAAGCTTACCGTAAAGCTGATGAAGCTCTGGCTGCTGCTCAAAAAGCACAACAGACTGCTGACGAAGCTAACGAGCGTGCTCTGCGCATGCTGGACAAAGCTAGCCGCAAGTAATAGTCCTTCGGGATTGTTATCAAGCCGACCCATTTTTTGGGTCGGCTTTTTTATTGCCCGCTATTTCGTACAGGCAATAAAAAACCCGCCGATGCGGTCAGCATCGGCGGGTTCCTTTCAAGCATTACTGCAACGGGTCGATCGGCGCAGTCGTCACCATCGCCGCAGAGGAATTCGGCACTCCGATTTCCACCGGCAGACCATCTTCGGCGGCAACCACGTCGCGGACCACATCCCAGTTCATGCGCAGGTTGTTGGTGATGTCCTCACGCTTGAGCATCGCGTTGATCACCGCGGTGTGTTTGTCGACCACAGAAGGGTTACCCTTGTCATCCAGCGGCGTGTGCGCTTCCAGATACACCTTGCCGCCACTGACACCGAACTTGTACGGGTCGCTGATAATGCGCACCGACGTGCCTACCGGCACCATGCTCGCCATTTCCAGCACGTTGTTGTTGAACATGCGGAAGCAACCGTGGCTGGTGCGCATGCCGATGCCGAACTTCTTGTTCGAACCGTGGATCAGGTAGCCCGGCGTGCCCAACGTGAACTTGAACGGCCCCAGAGGGTTGTCCGGGCCGGCCGGCACTACGTTCGGCAATGGATCGCCATCGGCGGCGTGCTCGGCCTTGATCGACGCTGGAGGGGTCCAGGTCGGGTTCGGCGTCTTGGCGGTGATGCTGGTATGGGCAATCGGCGAGCCCCAGCCTTCACGGCCGATACCCAGCGGGAAGGTGTACACCACGTTCCGGCCTTTCGGGAAGTAATAGAGGCGGTACTCGGCCAGGTTGATGACGATGCCTTCACGTGGGCCCGGCGGCAGGATGAAACGCGTCGGCAGCACCACTTCGGTGCCAGCGCCCGGCAGCCATGGATCGACGCCAGGGTTGGCCGCGACCATTTCCGAATAGCCCAGATCGTAGGTGGTGCCAAGGTCGGCGAAGGTATCTTCGTACTTGGCCTTGATCACCTGGACCTGACCGATGATGTCTTCACCGGGCGGTGGCAGGGGCAGCTCCAATGCTGCTACGGGACCCGCCACACAGAGGGCGGCGAGAGACAGGTAGCGGGTGACGGCAGGAAAGCGCGGCAACATCCGGAAAATCCTTCGCATGATCGACAAGGGTATAAAAACGGGATTGTACACCGGCATCTGGAAAATCGGGGAGTTGACCGATAGCAAGCAATCTATCGAGATCTAAAGCTCGAAACGCAGTTCCGGCCAGATCGGCGATGTGCCGCGTTTTTGCGATTCCAGAATCGCCCGGCATAGAGAACACAGGCGCTGGTCCTGGAACACACGGCGATCGACGCTCGACCAGCGAGGGTGTGCTGGCAACAGGCTGCCGCACAAGGTCCGGTCCGCCGAGCCGCCCAACTCCAGTTGACGGGTCACCAGATGTACCCGCACTTCCTGGCAGGCGAACAGATCCAGCTGTTCGTCAGGCTCGATCAGTTGGTAGGCAAAAAGTGACCAGGCAGGACGCGGCATCGGGGGCTCCAAATCGGGGGCGCCACCTTAGCCGAAACACCGCCGCTAGAAAAGCGTCAAAGCAGCGGTTTCAGTGTAGGCCAGACATTTTCCAGCAACTTGTCCTGAGCCCCGGCAGTCGGGTGCAAGCCGTCGGCTTGCATCAAGTCTGGATGACCGCCTACGCCGTCGAGAAAAAACGGCACCAGCGGGATCTTTTTCTCCTCGGCCAGTGTGCTGTAGACCTTCGCGAAGGCCTCGGTATAACGAACGCCGTAGTTGGGTGGCAATTGCATGCCGAGCAGCAGCACCTTGGCGCCACTGGCGCGGGAGCTGTCGATCATTGCTGCAAGGTTTTGTTGCAATTGCGTTGGCAGCAATCCGCGCAGGCCATCGTTACCGCCCAACTCGAGGATTACCAGCTCAGGCTTATGCTCTGCAAGCAGCGCGGGCAGGCGCGCCCGGCCTCCGGCGCTGGTGTCGCCGCCAATGGACGCATTGACTACCTTATCGTCGAAACCTTCGCGCTTGAGCCGGTCCTCAAGCAGGGAGACCCACCCTAACCGGGTATCCAGCCCGAAACCCGCGCTGATACTATCGCCAACGATCAGGACTGTACCCGCCGCTGCGTTCTGGGCCATGCACATCAAGGCCAGGCCAGTACTCAAAAACCACACACGCATCGGATTCTCCATGGGCGCAAGCATTCTCACCGCGAAGAACCTCAGCAAAGTGGTTCCCAGCGCGGAAGGTGAACTGACTATCCTGCACGAACTCAGCCTGGAACTGAACAAGGGCGACAGCCTGGCCATCGTCGGCGCCTCCGGTTCCGGCAAATCCACCCTCCTCGGCCTGCTCGCCGGCCTCGATCTACCGAGCAGCGGCGATGTCACCCTCGCCGGGCAAACCCTGAGCAATCTCGATGAAGACCAGCGCGCCCGTATCCGGGCCGAGCATGTCGGGTTTGTGTTTCAGTCCTTTCAGCTGCTCGACAGCCTCAATGCCCTGGAAAACGTCATGCTGCCGCTGGAACTCGATGGCCGCAAAGACGCCCGCGAACGCGCCACCGAGCTGCTGCAACGGGTCGGCCTGGGCCAGCGGCTGACCCATTCGCCACGTCAGCTTTCGGGTGGCGAACAGCAGCGCGTGGCGATTGCCCGTGCGTTTGCCGCCGAGCCCGACGTGCTGTTCGCCGACGAACCCACCGGCAACCTCGACAGCCACACCGGCGAGCGCATCAGCGATCTGCTGTTCGAACTCAACCAGGAACGCGGCACAACCCTGGTGCTGGTAACCCACGACGAACGCCTGGCACATCGCTGCCGACGCCTGATCCGCCTTGAAGCCGGCCTGCTGGTCGCCCCTCTGGAGCCTTGATGGCACGCCTGCCACTGTTGCGCCTGTTCAGTCTTGCCTTCCGCCAACTCATGCGCGACGCCCGCGCCGGTGAGTTGCGCGTGTTGTTTTTTGCCTTGCTGGTGGCCGTGGCGGCGAGTACCGCCATCGGTTACTTCGGTGCCCGCCTGAACGGCGCCATGATGCTGCGCGCCACCGAGTTTCTCGGTGCCGACTTGCTGCTTGAAGGCAGTTCTCCCGCGCGACCCGAACAGATTAAAAGCGGCACGGAGCTGGGCCTCGAACACGCTCAGGTGGTGGAGTTTTCCAGCGTCATCGCCACTGACAATGGCATTCAGTTGTCCAGCATCAAAGCTGCGGACGACGTCTACCCACTGCGCGGCGAACTGAAAAGTGCCCCGGCGCCCTTCGCTCCGGAAGAACCCGGTGGCGGACCGAAACCCGGTGAAGCCTGGGTCGAAGCGCGACTGCTGACCGCGCTGGACTTGAAGATCGGCGACAGCATCGACGTCGGCATGCGAACCCTCAAACTGGCGCGAGTGCTGACCTACGAACCGGACCGCGCCGGCAATTTCTACAGCCTGACACCGCGGGTGCTGATCAACCTCAGCGACCTCGCGGCGACAGGCGTGGTGCAACCCGGCAGCCGGGTCAGTTACCGCGAACTCTGGCGCGGTAAAGCCGAGGCGCTGGAAACCTATCGTCAATTGATCAAACCCGGCCTGGCCGCCAACCAGCGCTTGCAGGATGCCCGCGATGGCAACCGACAGATCGGCGGCGCCTTGGGCAAGGCCGAGCGTTACTTGAACATGGCCAGTCTGGTGGCGGTTCTGTTGTCGGGTGTGGCGGTGGCGCTGTCGGCCACGCGCTTCGCCACCCGCCGATTCGATGCCAGTGCATTGCTGCGTTGCCTGGGGCTGTCCCGGCGGGAAACCATGGTGTTGTTCAGTTTGCAGCTGACGGTGCTCGGGCTGCTCGCCAGTATCAGCGGCGCGCTGATCGGCTGGTTCGCGCAACTGGGTCTGTTCGCGCTGCTGCATGATTTATTGCCGACCGACGTTCCACCGGGCGGTCTGTTTCCTGCCATCGCCGGGATCGGCACCGGATTGGTGGCGCTGGCCGGCTTTGCCTTGCCGCCACTGGCGGCACTGGGCCGGGTTCCGCCATTGCGGGTATTGCGTCGGGACATGCTGCCGATTCCCTCCAGTACCTGGATGGTTTACGGCGCAGCATTGGGCGCCCTCGGGCTGATCATGTGGCGCCTGAGCCTGGATCTGGTGTTGACCTTCGCCCTGCTCGGTGGCGGTGTGATCGCGGCGTTGGTGCTTGGCGGTTTGCTGTTGCTGCTTCTGAAGAGTCTGCGCCGAATGCTGGCGCGTGCCTCTTTGCCATGGCGCCTAGGGCTGGGCCAACTGCTGCGTCACCCACTGGCGGCCGCGGGACAATCCCTGGCCTTCGGATTGATTCTGCTGTCCATGGCGCTGATCGCATTGCTGCGCGGCGAATTGCTGGACACCTGGCAAAACCAGTTACCGAAAAACGCGCCCAACTATTTCGCGCTGAACATTCTGCCGGCGGACAAACAGGCGTTCATCGATCGCCTGATCAAACTGTCGGCGCAATCGGCGCCGCTATACCCGGTGGTACCCGGACGGCTGATCAGCGTCAATGGCGAGCCGGTGCAGGAAATCGTCAGCAAGGAATCGGCCGGTGATCGAGCGATCCAGCGCGACCTGAGCCTGACCTGGGCAGCGGATTTGCCGGCGGGCAACAAGCTCACAGCGGGCAACTGGTGGACCGAACAGACACCGGACGAAATTCCCGGCGTATCGGTGGAAGGCAAAGTCGCCGAAAGCCTGAAGCTCAAGCTGGGCGATCACATGGTGTTTACCGTGGGCGGCGTCAATCGCGAAGCGAAAGTCACCAGCCTGCGGGAGGTCAACTGGGACAACTTCCAGCCTAACTTCTTCATGATCTTCCAGCCCGGCACACTGAAAGATCTGCCGGCGACCTACCTGACCAGTTTTTATCTGGCGGCGGGTCATGATCAGCAGATCGTGGATCTGTCCCGGGCGTTTCCGGCGGTGACCATCTTGCAAGTGGAAGCCTTGCTCGAACAGCTGCGCAGCATCCTCGCCCAAGTCACCCTGGCGGTGGAATACGTGCTGTTGTTCGTGTTGGCGGCGGGGATGGCGGTGTTGTTTTCAGGCTTGCAGGCGACGCTCGATGAACGCATTCGCCAAGGCGCCTTGTTGCGCGCGCTGGGGGCCGAGCGGCAACTGTTGGTCAAGGCCCGGCGGATCGAGTTCGGTTTGCTGGGGGCGGTCAGCGGATTGTTGGCAGCGCTGGGTTCTGAACTGGTGAGTCTGGTGCTCTACCGCTACGCCTTCGACCTGCCGTGGCACCCGCATCCGTGGTTGCTGGTATTGCCACTGATCGGCGCGGTGCTGATCGGGGGGGCTGGCGTGTTCGGCACACGGCGCGCTCTGAACGCCAGCCCCCTGACAGTCTTGCGCGAGGGTTGATAGACTCAAGCTCTCTCTACCACAAGAAGTTGCCATGAGCCGTTATCGCCCTCCCCGCACCGCTGGCACCGCGCTGATCACCCCCGAAGGTGAAGCGCGGATGCGGGCCGAGTTTCATGAACTCTGGCATGTTCGGCGGCCGCAGGTGACACAGTCAGTCAGCGAGGCCGCGGCACAGGGCGATCGCTCGGAAAACGCCGAATACACCTACGGCAAAAAGATGCTGCGCGAGATCGACAGTCGCGTGCGTTTTCTCACCAAGCGGCTGGAAGCGCTCAAAGTCGTCAGCGAAAAACCGAGCGATCCGAACAAGGTCTATTTTGGCGCCTGGGTCACGATCGAAGACGAAGACGGCAAAGAGTCGCGCTACCGCATCGTCGGGCCGGATGAACTGGATTTGAAACTGGGCCTGATCAGCATCGACTCGCCGTTGGCGCGCGCCCTGATCGGCAAGACGCTGGACGCCGAGGTTCGGGTCCAGACACCAACCGGTGAGCAGTGCGTGTATATCGGGGCGATCGAATATCTTTGAACCGCAGCGTTCAAAGCCTCAACGGCGAGTAATCAGCCCCTGTCGGGCAACGCGAGTCAATTGCTTGATCACTTCGGGGGCGTCCTCGAGGCTGGGCGATTGAATCACCGCCAGATCGAAACTGTCGCTGGCAAATCGAGCCAGCGATTCACCCTCTTCGACAAACTGGATCAGGAAGGCCGCAGGCCCACCGGTGCGACGTGGCCAGCCATCGAGATAACGCAAGAGTGTCGGCTGATGTTTGCCGCCAAGCAGGATTTTTGGATTGCGCTGGGTGAGGTGTGCCGTGATCGGCGCGGGGCGTATAACAGGGCTTAATGCATTCATTGTGTCGTGTCTCGGCCTCAAAAGTCTGCATGGCAGGTGAGAGGCAACACCGAACCAGCGCTTTAGCGGTATTTCGAAGCCTGCTTCAAGCTTCTATCGGCAACTGAATGAGTCACCTGGCGCCCCGCAAGTAGCTGTTTAAATCGGCGCATGGGCAGCATCCTAGAGAAGCTGACCGGACAGTGTCAAGAATGACGAGAACAAAAAAGGCCCGCGCAATGCGGGCCTTTTCATTGAGCCAGAGCGGTCAGCCGGCGATAGCGCGGTCAGCCGAGAGCTTGCCGGCGCCTTCGATCAGCACCGCGATGCTGCCACCGAGCAGCGCCAGGGCGAACTCATAACCGTTGTTGGCCATGAACAGACCGTTAGGAAGGTGCACCGAGAAGATTGCCACCAGCGAAAGGAAGGCCAGGCCGAGGGCTGCCGGGCGAACCAGCAAGCCAATGATCAATGCCAGACCGGCGAAGAACTCGGTACCGCCCGCCAGCGTCGCCATCAGATAGCCCGGCGCCAGGCCGATGCTTTCCATGTACTGCGCGGTTCCGGCCAGACCGTAACCACCGAACGCCCCAAAGAGTTTCTGCGAGCCGTGGGCAGCGAAGATGATGCCGACGAAGATCCGCAAGACAGTCAGGCCGTAGCCAGCGCGGGTAAACAGTACCTTGTTGATCAGTGTGCTCATGCTGTGTCATCCGTAGTCAGTGTGTGTGTGTTGGTTGGCCGCTATATTAATCAGTAAATATCATGTTAAAAGCGCAATTAATGCGCCATAACAATCAGTTTATTCGATTATTTCCGTGAGGCAACTTTCTGCCCCTGGGGCTCCAACGACTCCCGCTCCCGATCGAACGCCAGGTAATACTTGTTCACGCTATTAACATAGCTGACGGCGCCCATTCCCACCTGCTCCATGGCGATGCGTTCGACCTGGAAGAACCACTGATTGGGATTCAAACCGCGCCGACGAGCCTCGGCACGCATGCCCTGAACCCGCTCCGGCCCCATGTTGTAGGCCGCCAGCACGAATGCCATGCGCTCGCGCTCGTTGAGTTTGGGGCTGGCAAAGAACTTGCGACGAATCATTGCCAGGTACTTGGCCCCGGCCTGCACATTGGCGTCGAGATTCTGAATGTTGTTGACCCCCACCCGCTGGGCGGCGGACGGGGTGATCTGCATCAGGCCGGTAGGGCCGCTGCCACTGCGGGCATTGGGTTGCAGGGCCGATTCCTTGAACGCCAGTGCCGCCAGGTTCAACCAGTCCATGCCTTGGGCTTCGGCGTGTTTCTGCAGCACCGGTCGAAGTTTCTCGAGGCGCTGCCGATCAGCCTTGGCCAATGGATAGTGCACTTGATACAGACGTCGATAGATCCGCAGGAACGCGGCATCCTGATCCGATGGTTTCTTGTAACCGGTCAGGAAGCGATCAATGCTCGCGCGCAACATTGAGGCGTCGCGGCGCACGAACCAGAATTCTTCGCCCGGCTCACTGATGAGCACCTGCCGATCGAAACGCAATTTGGGCAGAATCTTGCCCCAACGCTCGGCAATGGGTTGTTCGACGATCGTCAGGTGAAAGATTCCGCCCTGGACCATCTCCAGCACATCCTCGACCGCCAGACTGGGATCGACCCACTCGATGATCACCGGTGGCAGTTTAAGCAGCGCGAGCTTTTGATTGATCTGACTGACCGCGTCCCCGGCGGCACTGCCGGTGGGCAACGCCAGGGTTTTGCCAGAGAGTTGTTCGAGACGGGTGTAACGTCGCTCGCCTTTGATCCCGACCAATATCAACGGGATGTTGCTGGCAATCGGTTCACTGGTGCTGACCGCGTGGCCCGGTTGCAGGTCCAGCAGTTCCCCCGGTGCGACCAGATCACCCTCGCCGCGCTGCAAAGCGCCGATCAGTTGATCCTTGCCCTTGGGAATGATCTTGAGGGTGATTTCCTGACCGTCACGGGCGTGACCGTTGAGGTACTGCTCGAAGGCACGCAAGCGGTGGTATTCAACACCGATGGCCTGACCCTGAACTTCGCCGGAGCTGTTGCGGCTCTGGTTGACCAGCACCCGCAACACACGACTGCTGCGGATTTCCGCCAGGTCGCGCGCTTTGGTCGAAGGCACGGCTTGCAGCGGCCCGGCCAGACGTGCAACCGCCGGCATCGGCAGCAGCAACGAACAACACAGCAGTAGCAAAACCGAGGGACGTATCATCCACTCTCCAGAAAGAATACTGGGCCGATTTCAAGAATTTTCATGAAATCGAACGACAGAAACAGAGCGCCTTGAGCGCTGGCAAAGTGCGAAAGACTGGCACAGTGATGGCACGCTAGCCACCCTGACCTGTCTCGCGGCATCAAGAGACAGCTTTAACTCGTTGTAGTTCTTGGCTTTTCTTATAAATCTACAGCTCTGATATGCTTTCCGGCCTTTGGTCCGAGGTAGCACCATGCAACTCATCGATATCGGCGTCAACCTGACCAACCCCAGTTTTGCCGACAAACACCAGGCTATACTCGACCGCGCCTACGCTGCCGGGGTCTGCCAACTGGTGCTTACCGGCACCAGTGTCGAGGGCAGCGAACAGGCGCTGGAACTGTGCCGGCAACTGGACGAAACGGCTCAACGGCTGTTCGCCACCGCCGGCCTTCATCCCCACTGCGCCAGCGACTGGAACGCCGACAGCGCCCAGCGTCTGCGTAGTTTGCTCAAGGAGCCGAACGTCGTGGCGGTGGGTGAATGCGGGCTGGATTTCAATCGTGATTTCTCGCCGCGCCCGCAGCAGGAAAAAGTCCTGGAAAAGCACTTGGAGTTGGCGGTCGAGCTGCAAATGCCGGTGTTCCTCCACGAGCGCGATGCCAGTCAGCGCTTGCTGGAGATCCTTCGCGATTACCGTGACCAGTTGCCGGCCGCCGTGGTGCATTGCTTCACAGGCGAAAAGAAGGCGCTGTTCAGTTACCTCGATCTGGATTTGCACATCGGTATCACCGGCTGGATCTGCGACGAGCGCCGGGGCACGCACCTGCATCCACTGGTGAAAGAGATCAAACAGGGACGGCTAATGCTGGAGAGCGATGCGCCATATCTGTTGCCGCGCAGTCTGCGACCCAAGCCGAAGAATGGTCGCAACGAACCGGCGTATCTGACCGAAGTGCTGCGGGAAGTGGCATTGCATCGCGGGGAGAGCGAGGAAGATCTGGCGGCTCACAGCACGGCGTGTGCGCGAGCATTCTACGGGTTGCCAATGGTCGACTGACGAACCGAACCTGTGGGAGCGAGCTTGCTCGCGAAAGCGGTTTAACAGTCAAAATTAATTTTGAATGTCCGTCCGCTATCGCGAGCAAGCTCGCTCCCACATTATTAGTGACTGTTGCGCATCATCTCTTTAGGCACGTACTTGCCGATCTCGAACTTGCCGATCGCAGCGCGGTGCACTTCGTCCGGGCCGTCGGCCAGGCGCAGGGTGCGCTGCATCGCATACATGTAGGCCAATGGGAAATCGTTGGACACCCCTGCCCCGCCATGGATCTGGATCGCCCGGTCGATCACCCGCAAGGCCACGTTCGGTGCGACAACCTTGATCTGAGCGATTTCGCTCTTCGCAATCTTGTTACCGACGGTGTCCATCATGTACGCCGCTTTTAATGTCAGCAGACGCGCCATGTCGATTTCCATCCGCGAATCGGCAATCTTGTCGATGTTGCCGCCCAGACGTGCCAAAGGTTTACCGAACGCAGTACGGGTTACCGCCCGTTTGCACATCAGTTCCAATGCACGTTCGGCCATGCCGATTGAACGCATGCAGTGGTGAATCCGACCCGGGCCAAGGCGACCCTGAGCGATTTCAAAGCCGCGTCCTTCGCCCAACAGGACGTTTTCGTATGGCACGCGGACGTTTTCGAACAGCACTTCGGCATGGCCGTGAGGTGCATCGTCGTAACCGAACACTGGCAGCGGACGAACGATTTTCACGCCCGGGGTATCCACCGGCACCAGAATCATCGAGTGCTGCGCATGACGCGGCGCGTCAGGATCGCTCAGGCCCATGAAGATCAGAATCTTGCAGCGTGGATCGCAAGCGCCTGAGGTCCACCATTTTTTGCCGTTGATCACCCACTCGTCGCCATCACGCACGGCGCGGGCGGCCATGTTGGTGGCGTCGGAAGAAGCCACATCCGGTTCGGTCATGGCGAACGCCGAGCGGATCTCGCCGCGCAGCAGCGGCTCGAGCCAGCGCTGTTTCTGTTCTTCATTGGCGTAACGCACCAGCACTTCCATGTTGCCGGTGTCTGGCGCCGAGCAGTTGAACGGCTCGGGGCCCAGCAGCGAACGGCCCATGATTTCGGCCAATGGCGCGTATTCGAGGTTGGTCAGGCCGGCGCCGAGTTCGGACTCAGGCAGAAACAAATTCCACAAACCTTCAGCCTTGGCCTTGAGTTTGAGCTCCTCCATGATTGCGGTCGGCTGCCAGCGATCGCCCTCGGCGACCTGGCGCTCGAACACCGCTTCGGCGGGATAAACGTAGGTGTCCATGAACGCGGTCACGCGCTCACGCAGTTCTTGCACCTTGGGCGAATAAGCGAAATCCATGGGCAGCTCTACCTTTTAACTGAGGGTTTAGAGGAGTTGTTCAGGTCATGCAATCGATGCTAGAACAGCTACGAAAATTTACCTAGCCTATTCTCGGCGTGTATTAACATTCATCACCGATATATGATCGGCTGATCGAGAGCCCAACAATAAGAGTGCAGCGCAATGAATCTGAGCAAGGTCGACCTCAACCTTTTCATCGTCTTCGACGCGATCTACACCGAAGCCAACCTGACCCGCGCCGGGCAGATTGTCGGCATTACTCAACCGGCGGTCTCGAACGCTCTGGCCCGTCTGCGCGAGACCTTCAATGACCCGTTGTTCGTGCGTACCGCTCAGGGCATGGTCCCGACGCCCATGGCGCAGAACATTATCGGGCCGGTGCGTAACGCCCTCTCCTTGCTGCGGGTGTCGGTGCAGGAAAGCCGGATTTTCAACCCGTTGCAGGCGGTCAAGACCTACCGCATCAGCATGACCGACCTCACCGAAGCAGTGATCCTGCCACCACTGTTCCAGCGCCTGCGTCGCCTGGCGCCGACGGTGATCATTGAAAGCTTTCTGTCCAAGCGCCGCGAAACCACCAAGGAGCTGGCGGCCGGGCGTCTTGATTTCGCTGTCGATGCACCGCTCAACACCGACCCGCAAGTGCGCCACGTCAAGTTGATGGAAGACCGTTACGTGTGCGCCATGCGCAAGGGCCATCCGCTGGCCGGCAAAGAGAAATTTACCCTCGATGATTATCTGTCGCTGACCCACATCCATATCTCCAGCCGCCGCAGCGGTCTGGGCCATGTCGACCTGGCCCTGGGCAAGATGGGCATCCAGCGCAAGATCGCCCTGCGTTCCCAGCACTACTTGATGGCTTCGCAAGTGTTGCAGCAGACCGACATGGTGATGACCGTGCCGGAACGCTTTGCCCGTCGCCATGATTTGTACTCGGTAAACCTGCCGGTCAACGATGTGCCGCCGGTAGAAACCCACCTCTATTGGCACGAAAGCACTGATCAGGACCCGGCCAACCGCTGGATGCGTGAGCAGATGATCGAGTTGTGCCAGCAGGTGACGGCACATGAGAAGAAGCTCGATAAGGTGTAGGAAACACCTGATAGACGAAGGATCAGGGCGCGATGCTTGACGTAAACGTCAACCTGCCATTAGCTTAGCGCCATGACCTTTTTCGAGCGCTTCCATGAGCAGCCAGACCTATAGCATTTCCGACCTCGCCCGCGAGCTCGACATCACCACCCGGGCCATTCGCTTTTACGAAGAGCAAGGCCTGCTCAGCCCCGAGCGACGCGGCCAGGAACGCATCTACTCGCCCCGTGACAAGGTCAGCCTCAAGCTGATCCTGCGGGGCAAGCGCATTGGTTTCTCCCTGGCCGAATGCCGCGAGCTGATCGAACTCTACGACCCCTCCGGCGGCAATCAGAAACAGTTGCAAACCATGCTGACCAAAATTGCCGAACGTCGTGAACAGCTCGAGCAGCAAATGCTCGACATCGAACAGATGAAGCTGGAACTGGACACCGCGCAGGAGCGTTGCACCCAGGCGCTGGAACAAACAATAAAAAGTCAGCAAGTGGTTCAGTAGGCCAACACAATCCCCTGTGGGAGCGAGCTTGCTCGCGATGGCGGTAGCCCATTCAACACGGATGTCGACTGACCTGACGCTATCGCGAGCAAGCTCGCTCCCACAGGGTTCTCTGAGCATTTAGACAATCAGCACAGGACGCATCCCATGTCCCTACCCACTCACGTACGCCTGGTCGAAGTCGGCCCACGCGACGGCCTGCAAAACGAAGCCCAACCCATCAGCGTTGCGGACAAGGTGCAACTGGTCGACGCGCTGACCGCTGCCGGTCTTGGCTATATAGAAGTCGGCAGTTTCGTTTCACCCAAATGGGTACCGCAAATGGCCGGTTCCGCCGACGTCTTCGCGCAGATCCAGCGTAAGCCTGGCGTGACTTATGGTGCACTCGCCCCCAACCTGCGCGGATTTGAAGACGCCATTGCAGCCGGGGTCAAGGAAGTCGCGGTGTTCGCCGCCGCGTCGGAATCGTTTTCCCAACGCAACATCAATTGCTCGATCAGCGAAAGCCTGGAGCGTTTCGTTCCGATCATGGACGCCGCCAGGCAACACGGGGTCAGCGTGCGTGGTTACGTGTCCTGTGTGCTGGGCTGCCCTTACGAAGGTAACGTCGCACCGGAGCAAGTCGCTCGGGTCGCTCGCGAGCTCTATGCGATGGGCTGCTATGAAGTTTCCCTGGGCGACACCATCGGCACCGGCACCGCGGGCGCGACCCGCAAGATGTTCGAGGTGGTGTCGGCCGATGTGCCACGTGAAAAACTGGCCGGGCACTTCCACGACACTTATGGCCAGGCCATGGCCAACATCTACGCCAGCCTGCTGGAAGGCATCTCGGTGTTCGACAGCTCCATCGCCGGCCTCGGCGGCTGCCCATACGCCAAGGGCGCCAGCGGTAACGTCGCCACTGAAGACGTGGTTTACCTGCTCAATGGCCTGGGTATCGAGACCGGTATCGACCTGGACGCATTGATTCTGGCCGGTCAGCAGATTTGCACGGTGCTGGGGCGACCGACCGGTTCGCGCGTGGCCAAGGCTCGTAGCGCACGGTGAGGCGTCCGGGTGTTACCGCTGCGTCTGAAACGTGGGGCGCAAGCGAGTAACACGGAAACAAATTGTCGGGTTTTGACTGAACGAAAAATCCGACAAAATCTTAAGATGTTGATTTTAAAGGGTTTTTAAAAGTTGGCACGGCTTCTGCTATCTCTACTGCATAACAAGAACAAAAAAAGCGGCAAACCTAATAAAAATAAGACGTAACGACTCTGACATAACAAAAACAACACGGCAGAGACGCAGCTAACAGATTTTTTTGGAGAGGATGTGCTTTTCAGGGTGCTTTTCGGAGTAACCCGCAACCGGGCAGAGAACAATAAAACTACCTCCAGGTAGCTCCCGAACTGGTTGGATCGCTTAGCGAAAAAGTAGATCAGCGCTCAAAAAAATACGTTTGCTCTTGATCCCGGATGGGGATCGACAAAAACAGCGGTAAAGGGTCACGGTTTCCAAAAACAACAACAGACCGCCCCTCAATAATAAAAAAAGAGCACGCGCAACGAAAAAATTAAAGGGGAGCTTCGGCTCCCCTTTGTGCTTTCTGGCGTTTGTAATTTGCAGCGCCACCCCATGTGGGAGCGAGTTCGCTCCCACATGGGATTTTCGTCAGATGTTATGGGTCTTCAACTCCTCGATACTGATCTCGCGCATCCGAAACTTCTGGATCTTCCCGGTTACGGTCATCGGAAACTCTTCAACGAACTTAAAGTAACGCGGTGTCTTGAAGTGCGCGATGCGTTCCTTGCACCAGGCTTGCAGCTCCTGCTCGGTGGCGCTGTGGCCCGGATGGAATTTGATCCAGGCGACAATCTCTTCGCCATACCGCGAGCACGGAATCCCGATCACTTGCACATCCGCGACCGCCGGATGGGTAAAGAAGAACTCTTCCAACTCCCGCGGGTAAATATTCTCACCGCCGCGGATGATCATGTCCTTGTTACGTCCGGCAATGCATACGTAGCCTTCGTCGTTCATGCTCGCCAGATCACCGGTGTGCATCCAGCCTGCCTGGTCGATGGCTTCGGCGGTGCCTTGCGGATTGTTCCAGTAACCAAGCATCACGCTGTAGCCACGGGTGCACAGCTCACCGATAGTGCCGCGCGGCACCAGGTTACCCGCCTCGTCGATGATCTTGCTTTCCAGTTGCGGCTGAGTGCGACCGACGGTGGTGACGCGCAATTCCAGTTCATCTGACGGACCGGTCTGCAACGACACCGGACTTGTTTCCGTCATGCCGTAGGCAATCTGCACTTCGCTCATGTGCATTTCACTGATGACCCGGCGCATCACTTCGATCGGACAGGTCGCCCCGGCCATGATCCCGGTGCGCAGGCTCGACAGATCGAATTCAGCACGCTTGGGCTGATCGAGCATGGCGATGAACATGGTTGGCACGCCGTAGAGCGCGGTGGCCTTTTCTTCGGCGACGGTGGTCAGGGTCAGCAGTGGATCGAACGCATCGCTGGGGTAAATCATGGTGCTGCCGTGGGTCATGCAACCGAGGTTGCCCATGACCATGCCGAAGCAGTGATACAGCGGCACCGGGATGACCAGACGATCACTCGCGGTCAGGCCAAGGCTTTCGCCTACCATGTAACCGTTGTTGAGAATGTTGTAGTGACTGAGGGTCGCGCCCTTCGGGAAACCGGTGGTGCCGGAGGTGTACTGGATGTTCACCGCCTGATCGAAATGCAGGCTGTCCTGACGTTCACTCAACTGCTCCGCTGACACGCTCCCCGCGAGATCGGTCAATTGCGACCACGGCAGGAAACCCGATGGAGGTGAAGCATCAAGGCTGATGACACCGCGCAGCTCCGGCAGTCGTTCGCTCTGCAATTTTCCGATGGATTGCTCAGCCAGCTCGGGAACGAGGCCTTGCAGCATCCCGTGATAGTCGGAGGTCTTGAAGGCACCGGCGCAGACCAGCCATTGGCAACCGGATTGCTTCAACACATATTCGAGTTCGGAGCTGCGGTAGGCCGGGTTGATGTTGACCAGAATCACGCCGATTTTCGCGCTGGCGAACTGGCTGATACACCATTGGGCGCAGTTCGGTGCCCAAATGCCGAGACGATCACCAGTCTGCAAACCCAGCGCCAACAGTGCTCTGGCGTGCAGGTCCACGGCTTCGGCCAGTTGCTGCCAGGTGTAGCGCAACTGTTGATGGCGCACGACCAGCGCCTCCCCGGTCGGGTACTGCGCAACGGTGTTATCGAACGCCTGGCCGATGGTCATCGCCAGCAAGGCTTTGTCCTGGGAACCACGGGTATAGCTGCGCTGCGGGCTTGCACTGGGTTGATCCATGACGACCCCTATTGTCTTTATTAGTGGGTTGTTGGAACGAGGCATATGGCTAGCCCCGATCATTCAGAACTGGCTCTACTCTCGCTCAAGTTGACGTTAACGTAAAGGGTGATTGACAGCCATTCGTCACAGGCTTACGTTAACGTAAAGGTGAGAGCCAAATCACGGCCCTCCCTACCCTACAAAAAAGCCAAAAGGTGACCCATGAGCTACCCATCCCTGAACTTTGCCCTCGGTGAAACCATCGACATGCTGCGCGATCAGGTTCAGTCCTTCGTCGCCAAAGAGATCGCACCACGCGCCGCTCAGATCGACATCGACAACCTGTTCCCCGCTGACCTGTGGCGTAAATTCGGCGACATGGGCCTGCTGGGCGTAACCGTCCCGGAAGAATACGGCGGCGCGGGCCTGGGTTACCTGGCGCACGTGGTGATCATGGAAGAAATCAGCCGTGGCTCGGCGTCGGTCGCCCTGTCCTACGGCGCGCACTCCAACCTCTGCGTCAACCAGATCAACCGCAACGGCAATCACGAACAGAAAACCAAATACCTGCCGAAGCTGATCAGCGGCGAGCACATCGGCGCCCTGGCCATGAGTGAACCGAATGCCGGTTCTGACGTGGTGTCGATGAAACTGCGCGCCGACAAACGCGGCGATCACTACGTCCTCAACGGCAGCAAGACCTGGATCACCAACGGCCCGGACGCCAACACCTATGTGATCTACGCCAAGACTGACCTTGAAAAAGGCCCCCACGGCATCACCGCGTTCATCGTGGAACGTGATTCCAAGGGCTTCAGCCGCAGCAACAAATTCGACAAGCTCGGCATGCGCGGTTCTAACACTTGCGAGCTGTTCTTCGATGACGTCGAAGTACCGGAAGAAAACATCCTCGGCGTGCTCAACGGCGGCGTGAAGGTGCTGATGAGCGGTCTCGATTACGAACGCGTTGTCCTGTCCGGCGGCCCGACCGGGATCATGCAGGCCTGCATGGACTTGATCGTGCCGTACATCCACGACCGCAAGCAGTTCGGCCAAAGCATCGGCGAATTCCAGCTGATCCAGGGCAAGGTCGCCGACATGTACACCCAACTCAACGCCAGCCGCGCCTACCTCTATGCGGTAGCGCAAGCGTGCGAGCGCGGCGAAACCGCCCGCAAGGATGCCGCCGGGGTGATCCTTTACAGCGCCGAATGCGCGACCCGAATGGCTCTCGACGCGATACAGATTCTCGGTGGAAACGGCTACATCAACGAATTCCCGGCCGGTCGTCTGCTGCGTGACGCCAAGCTGTACGAAATCGGCGCCGGCACCAGTGAGATCCGTCGCATGCTGATCGGTCGCGAACTGTTCAACGAAACCCGCTAAACGGAGCTGTCCATGGCTATCCTGCATACCCAGCTCAACCCCCGTTCGGCGGAGTTCGCGGCCAACAGCGCGGCGATGCTCAAACAGGTCGACGACCTGCACACCCTGCTCGCTAAAGTGCAGCAAGGTGGCGGCCCGAAGGCGCAAGAGCGCCACACCTCGCGGGGTAAACTGCTGCCTCGTGAACGGATCAATCGTCTGCTCGATCCGGGTTCGCCGTTTCTCGAGATCAGCCAATTGGCGGCCTACGAGGTGTATGGCGAAGACGTTCCGGCCGCTGGCGTGATTGCCGGGATCGGCCGTGTGGAAGGCGTCGAATGCATGATCGTCGCCAACGACGCCACCGTAAAAGGTGGCTCGTATTACCCGCTGACCGTGAAAAAACACCTGCGCGCGCAGACCATCGCTCAGCAGAACCGATTGCCGTGCATCTATCTGGTGGACTCTGGCGGCGCCAACCTGCCACGTCAGGATGAAGTGTTCCCGGACCGCGAGCACTTCGGACGGATCTTCTTCAACCAGGCCAACATGAGCGCTATGGGCATCCCGCAAATCGCGGTGGTCATGGGTTCCTGCACCGCCGGTGGCGCGTACGTGCCGGCCATGGCCGACGAAGCGATCATGGTGCGCGAACAGGCAACCATTTTCCTCGCCGGCCCGCCGCTGGTGAAAGCCGCGACCGGTGAAGTGGTCAGCGCCGAAGACCTCGGCGGGGCCGATGTGCACTGCAAGATTTCCGGGGTGGCCGACCATTACGCCGAGAGCGACGAACACGCCTTGGCCATTGCGCGGCGCAGCATCGCCAACCTCAACTGGCGCAAGCTCGGCGAAGTGCAACAGCGCACGCCCATCGCACCGCTCTACAACAGCGACGAGTTGTACGGCGTGGTGTCGGCGGATGCCAAGCAGCCGTTCGACGTGCGCGAAGTGATCGCGCGGTTGGTGGACGGTTCGGTGTTCGATGAATTCAAAGCGTTGTTCGGGACGACCTTGGTGTGCGGCTTTGCCCACTTGCACGGTTACCCGATCGCGATCCTCGCCAACAACGGCATCCTCTTCGCCGAAGCCGCGCAGAAAGGCGCGCACTTCATCGAACTGGCTTGTCAGCGCGGCATCCCGCTGCTGTTCCTGCAAAACATCACCGGTTTCATGGTCGGCCAGAAATACGAGGCCGGCGGCATTGCCAAGCACGGCGCCAAACTGGTGACCGCCGTGGCGTGCGCCAAGGTGCCGAAATTTACCGTGATCATCGGCGGCAGTTTCGGTGCCGGTAACTACGGCATGTGTGGGCGGGCTTACGATCCACGCTTCCTGTGGATGTGGCCGAACGCACGCATCGGCGTGATGGGCGCCGAGCAGGCCGCGGGTGTTTTGGTGCAGGTGAAACGCGAACAGGCCGAACGCAGTGGTCACAGCTTCAGTGCCGAGCAGGAAGCCGAAATCAAGCAACCGATCCTCGACCAGTATGAAGAACAGGGTCATCCCTACTACTCCAGCGCCCGGTTGTGGGACGACGGCGTCATCGACCCGGCGCAAACCCGCGATGTATTGGCCCTGGCCTTGTCGGCGTCGCTGAATGCGCCTGTCGAACAGAGCCGCTTCGGCGTGTTCCGGATGTGATCGGGAGAAAATCATGAACGACTTCAACACCCTCGAACTGCTGACCGACCCGCGTGGTTTTGCGACCCTGTGGCTCAGCCGTGAAGAAAAGAACAACGCGTTCAACGCCGAAATGATCCGCGAACTGATCCTCGCGCTGGATAAAGTGTCGAGCGACACCAGCCTGCGGTTTCTGCTGGTGCGCGGACGCGGCAAGCATTTCAGCGCCGGCGCAGACCTGGCCTGGATGCAGCAATCGGCCGAACTCGATTACCACACCAACCTCGACGACGCCCGGGAACTGGCGGAGTTGATGTACAACCTCGCCAAGCTGAAAGTCCCGACGCTGGCGGTGGTGCAAGGCGCTGCATTCGGTGGTGCGTTGGGCCTGATCAGTTGCTGCGACATGGCGGTTGGCGCCGATGACGCGCAGTTCTGCCTGTCGGAAGTGCGCATCGGCCTGGCCCCGGCGGTGATCAGTCCGTTCGTGGTGCAAGCCATCGGCGAACGTGCGGCACGACGCTACGCGCTGACCGCCGAGCGTTTCGGCGGACAACGAGCGCGGGAAATCGGCTTGTTGTCGGAGAGTTATCCGATCGCTGAGCTGGAGCAAAAAGTCGATCAGTGGATCGACAACCTGTTGCTCAACAGCCCGGCCGCCATGCGCGCCAGCAAGGACTTGCTGCGCGAAGTCGGCCACGGCGCGCTGACTCCGGCACTACGCCGCTACACCGAAAACGCCATCGCCCGCATCCGCGTCAGCCCCGAAGGTCAGGAAGGCTTGCGGGCCTTTCTGCAAAAACGTCCGCCGAGCTGGCAAGCCGAAACCACCACCAAGGAGCCGCGTTGATGAGCGCACCTGTTCTCACCACCCTGCTGGTGGCCAACCGCGGCGAAATCGCTTGCCGGGTGATGCGCACCGCCAAAGCCCTGGGCCTGACCACCGTGGCCGTTCATAGCGCCACTGACCGTGAAGCCCGACACAGCCGCGAAGCGGATATCCGCGTCGATCTCGGTGGCAGCAAAGCCGCCGACAGTTACCTGCAAATCGACAAACTGATCGCCGCCGCCAAGGCCAGCGGCGCTCAGGCGATTCATCCGGGTTATGGCTTTCTTTCCGAGAACGCCGGGTTCGCCCGTGCGATTGAAGAAGCCGGCCTGATTTTCCTCGGCCCGCCCGCCTCGGCCATCGACGCGATGGGCAGCAAATCCGCCGCCAAAGCCTTGATGGAAACCGCCGGCGTGCCGCTGGTGCCCGGCTATCACGGCGAAGCGCAGGACCTCGACACCTTCCGCGATGCCTGCGAACGCATCGGTTATCCAGTGCTGCTCAAGGCCACCGCGGGCGGTGGCGGCAAAGGCATGAAAGTGGTCGAGGATGTCAGCCAGTTGGCCGAAGCCTTGGCGTCGGCCCAGCGCGAAGCGAAATCCTCGTTTGGCGATTCGCGGATGCTGGTGGAGAAGTACTTGCTCAAACCGCGCCATGTGGAAATCCAGGTTTTCGCCGACCAGCATGGCAACTGCCTGTACCTCAACGAACGTGATTGCTCGATCCAGCGCCGGCACCAAAAAGTCGTTGAAGAAGCACCCGCTCCAGGCTTGAGCCCGGAACTGCGTCGCGCCATGGGTGAGGCCGCCGTGCGTTCAGCACAGGCCATCGGTTACGTGGGCGCCGGCACCGTGGAGTTTCTGCTGGATTCTCGCGGTGAGTTCTTCTTTATGGAGATGAACACGCGCCTGCAGGTCGAGCACCCGGTCACCGAAGCCATCACCGGCCTCGATCTGGTGGCCTGGCAGATTCGTGTGGCCCGTGGCGAAGCGCTGCCGATGACTCAGGCCGAGGTTCCGCTGATCGGCCATGCCATCGAAGTGCGGTTGTATGCCGAAGACCCGGGCAATGATTTCCTGCCAGCGACCGGTCGACTGGAGCTGTATCGTGAATCCGCGCAAGGTCCGGGACGGCGGGTGGACAGTGGCGTCGAAGAAGGCGATGAAATTTCACCGTTCTACGACCCGATGCTCGGCAAACTGATTGCCTGGGGCGAGGATCGTGAACAGGCGCGACTGCGGCTGCTGAGCATGCTCGATGAGTTCGCCATTGGCGGGCTCAAGACCAACATCAACTTCCTGCGCCGGATCGTCGGCCATCCGGCGTTTGCTGCGGCCGAACTGGATACTGGGTTCATTCCGCGTTATCAGGAAGAACTGCTGCCAGTCGCCTCGGACCTCAGTGACGAATTCTGGCAAGCCGCCGCCCAGTCGTTTGCCCAAAGTCAGCCGAATACGACCCGTGCCGATGACCCGGTTTCGCCTTGGGCCAACAGCAATGGTTTCCGTGCCGGACTGCCGACAGAAATCACCCTGCACTTGAGTTGTGAAGGACAGGATCGAGCGCTGACGTTGGGTGACGCTGATGCCCACACCGCTCAACTCAAGGGCGAGCAACTGCTGACCGAGCACAACGGCCTGCGCCGCCAGCATCGGGCAATCCGCCGGGGCGACGTTGTGTATCTGCAATGGGAAGGTGAATTGCGCCGCATCGAGTCCTACGACCCGATCAGTGCCGTCGAAGCCAGCCACAGCCATCACGGCGGGCTGACCGCGCCCATGAATGGCAGCATCGTGCGCGTATTGGTGGAAGCCGGGCAAACGGTCGAAGCCGGGGCGCAGTTGGTGGTGCTGGAGGCGATGAAGATGGAGCACAGCATTCGTGCACCACACGCCGGGGTGATCAAGGCGCTGTATTGCCAGGAAGGCGAGATGGTCAGTGAAGGCAGTGCATTGGTCGAGTTTGAAGAAGCATGAAGTGAAGATCGGTCCTACTCCTTGCGAGGACCGATCTGACTAGAACCTGGCTGTCGCCTGAACCACCACGCCGATAATTCGGCACTCTTCGGTGTAAAGGGCTTTCGGATACGTCGGATTGAGCGGGACCAGGTAACGCTGCCCGCCCTCTTCGATCAGCTTGCGAAAGGTCGCCTCGGCGCTGTCCGGCCACTGGGCGATTACCAGTTTTCCGGGTTCCGGCACGATGGCCGGGTCCACCAGGATCATCATGCCCTCGGCAATGCTGATACCCGTGGGCGCAGTCATCGCATCGCCCACCACACTCAGCCAGAAGGCCGGGCCCTGGGCGTGGTAGTCGGTCAGCTCGAAGCGTTCCTCCTTGCGATACACCGTCAGCTCACCATCGCGCAGCTGCGCCGGCTCCTTCCAGTCACTGACCGGGTAGCGGAAGTACGGGTTGTACTTCAGCGCCAGAGGCATCTCCTCCTCTTCCAAGATGAGTGGTTCGCGGATCACCAGCGCCACTTCAAGAAAGTCCATGCCCAGCGCCTTCAACACACGGTTCATGTTGACGACGCCAGGGTCGCGGCGTTTGTTCAGCCAGTGGCCGACGCCGCCCTGGGACATCCCGAGGCGATCTGCGAGTTCGTCTTGAGTGACTTTGAGTTCACTCATCTTGGCCTTGACCAATTCAATCCATTTATCCATGTGCGGCACGATACGTGGGCGCCTCCGGCCATCAAAACACAAATTGTAGTATTTAATCTCTCGTCATAAATACAGTACGTACTAGGATTGGTTCACGGATCTGAATCTATCACGGAGTTTGCCATCGCCATGTCCATCCCCTGCAACGACCTGCCAGACATGCAAATCGACACCACCCTCACCTCGCCCAAAGGCTCTGCCGCCGCGCAACGAGCGCTGGACTATTACTTGAAACCAGCTGTTTCAGAGGAAGTGGTCGAAGAACGTTTCTTTGACGTAAACCGCAACATCAGCTGTGAAGAGGCGCTGGTCCATGCCACGGATTTGCTACGTTGTGCCGCCGCCATCGCGTACGAGTCAGCCAGCAATTTGCAGGGCGCAAGTCGGGACCTGGCGTTTTCGGCGGTACACATGATCGACATGGCCAGGGCGATGGTGGATCGATCCCTGGAGGGCGATCAGAACGGGTGAGACACGGGTACTTGCGAGGAGGACGGGAAAGAATTTTCCAATCGCGCAGATAAAAACATTTGACTTGCAAACGAGAATGATTATTATTGCATGCAGCTGGTCGCGAGATCAGTCGATTGTCCAAGTGACCTTAGGTCGGTCTCCTGGACTATCTCCTCATCAGGCTAATCACGGTTTTTGACCCGGCTTTTTGCCGGGTCTTTTTTTTGCCAGTTATTCTGGCTTTACCTTCAGGCTAATGAAGTCTTTAGGTGCTGCAAATTCGAATGGCGCGGATGATATCAAAAGAATATCCGTTGGCAAGAGAAGCCCGGCATCATTGGCCCAAACTAATCAAAAATAGCGCTTGAGAATCAATCGCACAGTCTCTAAGCTGCGTCGGCGTCAAGGAGGACGCCCCCCGCTTCAGCCCAGAATTTCCCCCGGTTTTTCCCTTCCCAGCGTGTAAAGTAGCAGCCATAAAAATCATATTCAGGAATCGACTATGACCGTGGCTAAATCCTCTTTCGACATCAGTGCCAACTTCGACAGTGGCAACATTGAAGTGCTGGACATCAGCAATCCGTTGCAAGCTTTGCTGGCCATCAAGCCAGACACCCGCAGCCAGCACTTTCAATGGTTCCACTTCAAGGCCAGCGGTCTGCACGTCGGTCAGGAACACTGGTTTCGTCTGAACAATGCCAGCAAGTCCTCCTACAACAAAGCCTGGGATGGTTATCAGGCGGTGGCGTCCTACGACCACGTCAACTGGTTCCGGGTGCCGACCATTTTCGAAGGTGACTGCCTACGCTTCAGCCTTGAAGCCACCGCCACCCACGCCTGGTTTGCTTACTTCGAACCCTACAGCCGCGGTCGCCATGACTGGTTGATCGAGCAAGCGCTGACCAAGGCCGGCACCGAACTGCTGGCCACCGGCAAGAGCGTCGAAGGTCGGGATATACAGCTGCTGCGTAAAGGCACGGGCGCCGAAGGTCAACGCAAGGTCTGGCTCATCGCCCAGCAACATCCAGGTGAACACATGGCCGAATGGTTCATGGAAGGCGTGATCGAACGCTTGGAAAAACACGACGATCCGGTATTGAACAAACTGCTGACCAGCGCCGATCTGTACCTGGTTCCGAACATGAACCCGGACGGCGCTTTCCACGGTCACCTGCGCACCAACGCCATGGGCCAGGACCTGAACCGCGCCTGGCAGAGCGCCAGCCAGGAACTCAGCCCGGAAGTGCTGTTCGTTCAGCAGCAGATGGAAAAGTACGGCGTGGACCTGTTCCTCGACATCCATGGCGATGAAGAAATCCCCTTCGTGTTCACTGCCGGTTGCGAAGGCAACCCGGGCTACACGCCACGAATCGAAAAACTCGAAGAGCATTTCCGCAGTCATCTGAAGCACCTGACCAAGGACTTCCAGACCAAGCACGGCTACACCCGCGACGAACCGGGCAAAGCCAACATGACCCTGGCGTGCAACAGCGTCGGCGAGAAATTCGACTGCCTGTCGCTGACCCTCGAAATGCCCTTCAAGGACAACAACGATGCGCCGAATGCGCTGACCGGCTGGTCTGGCAAACGCTCGAAGCAGTTGGGCAAGGATGTGCTGACTACCGTGGCTGACATGGTTGATACCTTGCGCTGATCACGCTCGATGGCTGCATGCCCGGCATGCAGCCATGCCTCACTCGGCAGCGATCCGCACACAATCCTCAGGTCCCAGCAAGCGCCCATCCTCGGCACGTAATTCCAGCGTCTGCACCGGTCGGCCGTTCTCTCTGTCAACAACCCGCGAGTGCGCCTCCCCAGCCTCATAGAAAAACGCCTCGCCCCACTGGCGCAGTCCGATGATCAACGGGAACAGGCCTTTGCCCTTTTCGGTCAGCACATATTCCTGATACGCACTGCCGTCCGATGCCGGCACCAGGTCAAAAATGCCGTGGGCCACCAGGGTGCGCAGCCGCGCAGACAAAATATTCTTGGCCATGCCCAAATTGCGCTGAAACTCCCCGAACCGGCGTATGCCGTCAAATGCATCGCGCACGATCAGCAACGACCACCAATCACCAATGGCATCCAGGGAACGGGCAACCGGGCATTCGGCGTTTTCCATGCTTGTACGTTTAGCCATGAGCGCGCTCACATCCATCAAATGTAGTTGCAATATAAAACCAGCTTCCTTACCGTACAACTGGTTTCACTTTGAAACCACACAAGGAAGCCCGTCATGAAATCTGATCATCCATTGAGCGGCGCCGTGGTGCTGCTGTTTGCCATCGCCTGCGGCCTGGCCGTCGGCAATGTTTACTACGCACAACCGCTGCTCGATGCCATGGCCGAGGACTTCGCCATGGACCCCGCAACCATCGGCATCGTCGTCACGCTGACGCAAGTCGGTTACGGCGCAGGCCTGGTGTTACTGGTGCCGCTGGGTGACTTGCTCAATCGTCGGCGTCTGATCGTTACGCAAACTGTGCTGTCGGCGCTGGCCTTGCTCATGATCGCACTGGCACCTGACAACATCTGGCTGCTGATCGGCATGACATTGACCGGGTTATTGGCTGTCGTGACCCAAGTATTGGTGGCCTACGCCGCGACATTGGCCATCCCGGAACAGCGAGGGCGTGTGGTCGGAGTGGTCACCAGCGGCATCGTCGTCGGTATTCTGCTCGCCCGGACAGTGGCCGGCGGCATGGCTGACCTCGCCGGTTGGCGTTCGATTTATCTGTTGTCCGCGGGTTTGACGCTGGTGATGGCGTTGCTGCTGTTTCGTGTGTTGCCCAAACATGAAGATGCACAACCCGCCAGTTCCTACGGCGCCTTACTGGGCTCGGTATTCACGCTGTTCAAGGAAGAACCGGTGCTGCGCCAGCGGGCGGTGCTCGCGCTACTGACCTTCGCCAGTGCCATGGTGTTGTGGACGCCCATGGTGCTACCGCTGAGCGCCCCGCCGCTGTCGTTGTCCCACACACAAATCGGATTATTCGGACTGGCAGGTGCCGCCGGTGCACTGGCCGCCGCTCGCGCCGGGCATCTGGCTGATCGTGGCCTGGGACAATGGACCAGCGGTTTGTCACTCTTGTTGATGCTGGTTTCCTGGCTGCCGATCGCCTTCACCCAGTCCTCATTGTGGGCATTGCTGCTTGGCGTGATTACCCTGGATCTGGGTTTGCAGGCCGTGCACGTCACCAGCCAGAGCATGATCTACAGCGTGCGCCCCGAAGCCCAAAGCCGACTCACCGCCGGCTACATGCTGTTCTATTCAATTGGCAGCGCCTTGGGGTCAATCGGTTCGACGGCGATGTACGCGTGGGCCGGGTGGTTCGGCGTATGCCTGCTGGGCGCAGGCATCAATGCTGTGGCGTTGATCTATTGGTGGCGAACGCTGGCCACGAAGGTCCACTCTCTGGAAGTCGCTTCACACTGACCTGTAGCAGCTGGCGAAGCCTGCGTTCGACTGCGCAGCAGTCGTCAATCTATTCCCCACGGTTGATCTGAATGACCGCGGCGTTTGATTTTGCGACTGCTTCGCAGCCGAACGCACTGCCGGCTACAGGAGATCAGCCGCGATCCTTGCTCCGCAACATGCTGTCCAGCACGTCATCGCGGCGCACCCAGCCGTGAAATAGCGCCGCCGCCAAATGCAGCAGCACCGTCAGGAACAGCAAATACGCCAGATACCCGTGAGCCTTGCGCAGGAACGCAAACACCTGCGCATTCGCCGGTACGATCGATGGCAACTGCAACGAGCTGCTGAGCATCACCGGATCCCCCGCCGCCGAAATCATCGCCCAGCCCAGCAGCGGCAGGATCAGCATCAACGCGTACAACAAGACATGCGAAGCCTTGGCCGCCAGTGCTTGCCAACCCGGCAGATCCGCCGGCAGCGGTGGTTGTTGAGTGGAAAAGCGTACGGCCAGGCGCACGATCACCAGCAGCAGAATCGCGACGCCCAAGGGTTTGTGCAGATGAATCAGCCACTCATGACGCTCGGACACCGAAGCGGCCATGCCCGCGCCGATAAACAGCATGGCAATGATCATCAGCGCCATCAGCCAGTGCAGCAATCGCGCTAAAGGCGCGAAATGGTTCGGTTGAGCGCTCATTGACGAGACTCCTGTTTATTAGCGGCGGGCAACTGGCTGACTTCGCTGGTACGACGCAAGTAGGAAGTGGCGTACCCCGCTGAACGAGCGGCGAGCAATGGGTCGTCGGAACCTTCTATGCCGGCGGGCAGTACCAGCGGGTCGTAGTTGATGTCACGGCATTCACCATTGAGTTGAGGCTGAGTGCTTTCGAGGACCAACGTGCCGGCGTTCAACACTTTGCGACCCTCGGGCCAGGCTTTGCTGGCGTCGTTGACCGGATCACCGGGATTGGCCAGTGTGATGTTCAGCTGCCAACGCAGCTGCCCCGCGGAAATGCGCTGAATCAGGTCTTTCTCCAGGAATTCACTCCCTTCAGGCGCCGTAGCACCCGCGGCATCCTGAGCGACGGGCACCATGCTCCAGCGCACCGCTTGCCGTTGCCCGGCCGTGTTCACCAGGTAAAACGCATTGACGCTGTTGTAGGTTTCCGTCACGTAACTGGCCGACGGCTTGGCAGTTTTGATCCAGGCCAGGAACGGTGCAGCTTCCGGATGCGAACCGAAGAACGCTGGCACGGCAGCCGGGTTCGGTTTGCCGGTGGCCGGGTCCGGTGACTGGGCTTGCTGCAATTGGTAGAACGCCTCGGGTGTGCCCACCGGGAACACCGGCATGCTGTTCATCCCGGTGCGCCATTGTTGGCCGTTGGCCTGGGTGAAGCGCAGCGCCAGGCTGCGGATCGGCACGCTGCTGTCTGGCGCATAAGGATTACCGGCCGGCAATGCGAAACGCCCGACCACCGGGGTCCGCGCTACATTGAACACCTGAGCGCTGGAATAGCTGCGCGCCTCACCGCTGCTCTCGAAATGCCCGATCACGCACACACCTTTGGAGTGGTTACGCCGGAAGCCCGGGTGCACGCCGTTGTTGGTCTCCAGCACATTGATCAGCTTTTTCGGCGTCAGGCGCTGTGGGTCTAAGGTGCCGTTGACGTAGGCAAAAGCCCCGGCCAGGGCGGCAACCACCACAGCAATACCGGCCAGACGTAATGTCAGGCTCGCGGCACTCAAGGGTGGCCGGGTTGGCGGTGATGAGCGATCTACCATGAAAGACTCCAGGGCCATCGGCCACAAGTGAGAAGGATCAAGCAGACGAACCCCGTGGTGGTTTATTCCATCGCGCCGTATTTATTTTTTCAGGCGTGGAATAACCTCGAATGCCGGGCGTCTCTCTAGTCCACAGCGTAGTGACTAGCCAGAACTTCATGAACGATATCGACGAACAACTGCGAGAAATCATTCCCGGATTGCGCCGGTTTGCCGTGTCGTTGACGCGCAACCCCAGCAGCGCCGACGACCTGGTGCAGTCTTGCCTTGAGCGCGCGCTGTCGAGTTGGGGTGACAAACGCCCCGAGGGCGACTTGCGCGCCTGGTTGTTTTCGATTCTGTATCGACAGTTTCTCGATGCTCACCGGCGCTCCCGGCGTTATGCACGGATGCTCGAATTCTTTACCGGGCGTGACGATGCACAACCGTCGGTGGAGCGCACCGTGATCGCCCAATCGACCCTGAAAGCCTTCGATCAACTCAGCACTGAACAACGCGCCCTGCTGCTCTGGGTCTCGGTCGAAGGTTTGAGTTACAAAGAGGTCGCCGAGATTCTCGACGTCCCCACCGGCACCGTGATGTCCCGCCTGTCCCGTGCCCGCCAAGCCTTGCGCCAGTTGAGCGACGGCGAAATCACCCGCCCTTCTCTGCGGAGACTCAAATGATCAGCCTGCCCCCAAGCGAGCGTGACCTGCACGCCTATGTCGACCAGCAACTCAGCGATGCCGACCGACGTCTGGTGGAGACTTTTCTGGCCAGCAATGCTGAAGTGGCTGCCCAAGTGCGTGCCTGGCAGCAGGACGCCCAGCAATTGCGCGCGGCATTGAGCGGCGCCCTGCAGCAACCGGCCAACCCGAACCTCGACCCGGCGCTGATTCGCCAACGCCTCAAACGGCAATCTCGCCGTCACCTGGCCAGCGCCGCTGTGTTGCTGATCGCGGTCAGCGTCGGCGGGGTCAGCGGTTGGCAAGCCCGGGAGATGACGCTCATCAGTGCCCAACTGCCGATGACCGATGCCCTGCAGGCCTATCGCCTGATTGCCCAGCAAGGCATCCTGCCGGCCGACTACAAAGTCAGTGATGACGGTGACATGCAGGGTTGGCTCGACCGCTATTTCACTCAGGCCAATCGCTTGCCTGACCTCTCGGGCGCAGGTTTCAAACCGGTCAGCGGACGCTTGCTGAGCACCGAGCAAGGGCCGGCGGCGATGGTGGTTTACGAGGATCAAAGCGGCCATAAAGTCAGCTTCTACGTCCGTCCACCGGGTCCGAAAAACTACCTGTTGCCGAGGGGCAGTCGCAGCGATGGCGAGTTGCAGGCCGAGTACTGGTCGGGGGGCGGGTACAACTATGCGATGGTCAGCCCGACGGATACGCCAGCGGCGCAGTTGCTCAAACAAACCGTGCAGTTCTGATCTTGCTACCGATCGTTCCCACGCTCCGCGTGGGAACGATCGACATAGGGGTCAGCCCTGCCCGAAGACTTGCGAAGGCCGACGCAGCAACGGGTCGAACGGATTGATCCGCGGCCCGATCAACGCCGCTTCACGCTTGAGCATTTCCACCACCGTCGGCAAGCGATCCGGCCCCAGCCGATCACTCACGGTGGCCACACTCAGCGCCGCGACCGCCCGCCCCTCACGATCCAGAATCGGCACCGCCACCCCGGCCATGCCCTGCAACACGCCGGTGTTGCGCCCGGCGTAACCGAGCTTGCGCACGTTCTCGACTTCCGAGCGCAGGAACACCTCGTCGTACAGGTGGAAATCCTTGAGCCGCGGCAAGTTGTAGTGAATCACCGTGTCGCGCTCTTCTTCCGGCAAAAACGCCAGAATCGCCAGACTGCCCTGCCCCACGCCCAGCGCCACCCGCCCGCCGATGTCACCGGTAAAGGTGCGGATCGGAAACGGCCCTTCGCTGCGGTCGAGGCAGATCGCATCAAACCCACTGCGCGCCAGCAAGAACAACGAATCCCCCAACGATGCCGACAGCCGCAGCAACGCCGGACGCACCAGTTCGCGCAGGTTCCCAGTGTTCCCGGCACGAGCCGCCAGCGCAAAAAACTCCAGACTCAAGCGATAGCGTTTGCTGCGCGCATCCTGCTCGACCATGCCCTCATCCATCAGGCTGCGCAGCAATCGGTGCGTGGTCGGTTGCGATAAACCGATGCGCTGAGCCAGTTGCGTCACCCGCTCCCCGCCCTCGACGGTGTCACCCAGGCTGCGCAGCACGGCAAACAGTCTGGAGACCGCGCCAACACCGACATCACTTTTGCTTTCATTCCGCTCAATGGAATCTGTCATGGGTTTTCTCGAGTATTAATTTACTCACCGAATGAAACTGAAAATAGTCATCGCTTCAGTGAAATAGGCCATTGAGCCCATCCTATTCTTCGTCCTACTCTGCGTCCAGACAGGGGCGATTCGAACAACAGCGGCAGCCGACAGAAGTCGAGCGCCAACGCACCCAGCAAGACCTTTTCGTATCTGCCCATACAAAAAAGCGCGCCTTCGGGCGACGCATAACAATCTCAGGTGGAGCGCAGTTATGGCTTTTGTGCAACTTGAAGGACTCGGCAAACGTTACGGTGAGATCGACGCCGTCGTCGCCACCAACCTCTCGGTCGAGAAAGGCGAGTTCGTCTCGCTGCTCGGCCCCTCCGGATGCGGCAAAACCACCACCCTGCAAATGATCGCCGGCTTCGTCGAAGTCAGCAGCGGACGCATTGTGCTGGACGGTCGCGACATCACCCACGCCAAACCCGCCAGCCGCGGTCTGGGCGTGGTGTTCCAAAGTTACGCGCTGTTCCCGCACATGACCGTGAAAGATAACGTCGCCTTCGGCCTGCGCATGCGCAAAGTGCCCGGTGCCGAGTTGCAGCAGCGAGTAGACCGGGTGTTGAAACTGGTGCGCCTCAACCAGCACGCCGAGCGTTATCCCCGAGAGCTCTCCGGCGGCCAGCGTCAACGTGTTGCATTGGCTCGGGCCCTGGTGATCGAACCACCAGTGCTGCTGCTCGATGAGCCGCTGTCCAACCTCGACGCCAACCTGCGCGAAGAGATGCAATTCGAGATCCGCCGCATCCAGCGCGAAGTCGGGATCACCACGCTGATGGTCACCCATGACCAGTCCGAAGCGCTGTCCATCAGCGACCGGGTGGTGGTGATGCAGGCCGGGCGCATCACCCAGATCGACGCGCCTTACACCCTTTACGAACACCCGCGCACCGAGTTCATTTCCGGGTTCGTCGGCAAGGCCAATCTGCTGCCCGGTGAACGTGACAGCGCTGGCGTGGTTCAAGTGAGCAGTGGCGGTGAACTGACCCTCAGCCTGCGCCCGGAAAAAATTGATCTTCGGGACAAAGGTCAGGGCCGTCTGCAAGGCAACATCGTCAGCCGCTTCTTTCTCGGCAGCCAATGGCTGTACGGCGTGTCGACGACCCTGGGCGAACTCAGTGTGGTGCGCCGCAACGACGGTTCGGCACCGCTGACCGAAGGCACGGCGGTCGGGCTCGATTGGGACGCAACGCTGCTGCGGGTACTGAGTGTCGACGAGGTGCCGGCATGAGTACGCTTGTCGCTATTCGCCAGGGACGCCAGGGTTACTGGCTGTCAGCACCGGCCCTGGCCTTATACCTCAGCCTGCTGGTTATCCCGCTGCTGCTGACCTTGGTGCTGTCGTTCAACGTCTTCGACTACAGCTCGGGGATCAACGGCGATGCCTACACCCTCGATCACTACAGCAGCCTGCTCGGCGATCCGTACTTCTACGAAATCTTTTTGCGCACGATGTGGATCAGTGCCCTGACCACCCTGCTCTGCGTGGTGATAGGCGTGCCCGAGGCCTACATCCTCAGCCGCATGGGCACGCCGTGGCGCTCGATTTTCCTGATTCTGATCCTCACGCCGTTGCTGATTTCGGTGGTGGTGCGCGCCTTCGGCTGGAGCCTGTTGCTGGGTGCCGACGGCCTGGTCAACCAGACCCTGCAAGCCTTCGGCGGCTCGCCGATGAAGCTGCTCTACACGCCGTTCGCGGTGGTGATTGCGCTGGTCCACGTGATGCTGCCGTTCATGATCATTCCGGTCTGGACCTCGCTGCAAAAACTCGACCCGGCCGCCGAACAGGCCGCGATGTCCCTCGGTGCCAGCCACTTCACCGTGATGCGCCAAGTGGTGTTGCCGCAAATCATGCCCGGTGTGCTCTCCGGCACGTTGATCGTGTTCGGTCTGGCCGCCAGTTCGTTTGCCATCCCCGGCCTGCTCGGCGGACGTCGGATAAAAATGGTCGCCACGCTGATCTACGACCAGTACCTGTCGGAGCTCAACTGGCCGATGGGTGCGGCCATCGCCGTGGCCCTGCTGTTGCTCAACCTGCTGATCATGCTGTCGTGGAACCGGATGATCGAAGGCCGCTACAAGAAGTCATTGGGATAACTCGTCATGTCCAAGAACGGTCCTTTCGCCCTGCTGTTCCATACCCTGGTGGTGCTGTTCATGCTGGCGCCGCTGGTGGTGGTGTGCCTTGTGGCCTTCACCCCGGAAAACACCCTGAGCCTGCCGACCACGGAGTTTTCCCTGCGCTGGTTCCGCGCGGTGTTCGAGCGCGCTGACTTTGTCGATGCGTTCTACAACAGCCTGATCCTGGCGTTCGGCGCGGCCAGTCTGGCGACGTTGATTGCGGTGCCGGCGGCGCTGGCGATCACGCGATTCGAGTTCCCCGGCCGCGACTTTTTCAACGGTCTGTTCCTGTCGCCGATCATCATTCCGCACTTGGTGCTGGGTGTCGCATTGCTGCGCTTGTTTGCGCTGATGGGCGTGAACGGCAGCTTCACCTGGCTGATCTTCGCCCACGTGCTGGTGATCACACCGTACGTGCTGCGACTGGTGCTGGCGTCGGCCATTGGCCTGGATCGCAGTGCCGAACACGCCGCGCAATCGCTCGGTGCCGGGCGCTTCACGCTGTTCAGGGAAATCACCTTGCCGATGATTCTGCCGGGGGTCGCCGGTGGCTGGCTGCTGGCGTTCATCAACAGTTTCGATGAGGTCACGCTGTCGATTTTCGTCACCTCGCCGGCCACGCAAACCTTGCCGGTGCGGATGTACGTGTACGCCACCGAATCCATCGATCCGATGATGGCGGCGGTGTCGGCACTGGTGATTGGGCTGACCGCGCTGACGATGATTTTGCTCGACCGGGTCTACGGCCTCGATCGGGTTCTGGTGGGCAAACAATGAGGGCGCTATGGCTCTGCTGAAACGACTGGCCGAAGGCGACCGCCCGGCCCTGGACTTTACCCTCGACGGCACACCGGCCACCGGCCTGCTCGGCGATACCTTGCTGACGGCAGTGCTGACCTGCAGCGAACACTTGCGCGGCAGCGACTTCAGCGCTGAACCCCGCGCCGGGTTTTGCATGATGGGTGCCTGTCAGGACTGCTGGGTTCGACTGGGCGATGGTCGGCGCGTGCGCGCCTGCTCGACATTGCTCGAAGCCGGCCAGCAGATCAGCCGCGAACCGGGGCGGTCCCTATGAACACCTTTCCTACCAGCAGAAACCGTATCCCCTGTGGGAGCGAGCTTGCTCGCGATAGCGGTCTGTCGGCCAACACATCTGTTGACTGTGCCGCCGTCATCGCGAGCAAGCTCGCTCCCACAGGGGTTCAGCGGCGTTCACACATGAGGTGGGTATGAATTCCGTGGTCATCATTGGTGCCGGTCCGGCCGGGATTCGTGCGGCGCAGACGCTGGTTGCGCATGGCATTCGCCCGATTTTGCTGGACGAAGCTGCACGCGGTGGCGGGCAGATTTATCGTCGCCAACCGGCCAACTTCAAGCGTTCACCGGTCAAACTGTATGGCTTCGAAGCCGGCAAGGCCAACGCGCTGCATCAGACGATTGATGAGCTGCGCGAGCAACTCGATTACCGTCCCGAGACTTTGGTATGGAACGCCGAGGACGGTGCGCTCGACACCTTGCATGAGGGCCGCGCCGCGCGGCTGGCATTCTCCCGCGTGATCGTCGCTACGGGCGCCACCGACCGGATTCTGCCGGTGCCAGGCTGGACCCTTCCGGGGGTTTACAGCCTCGGCGCAGCGCAGATCGCCCTCAAGTTTCAAGGTTGCGCCATCGGTGAACGGGTGGTGTTCGCTGGCAGCGGGCCGTTGCTGTATCTGGTGGCGTATCAATACGCCAAGGCCGGCGCCAAGGTGGTCGCAGTGCTCGACAGTTCGCCGTTCAGCGCTCAGGCCCGCGCCCTGCCCGGTCTGCTCTCGCAACCGGCCACCCTGGCCAAAGGCATCTATTACCGCAGTTGGCTGACCGCTCACGGCATCCCGGTGCATCAGGGTGCCAGCCTGAAACGCATCAATGGCGAGCAACGTGTGCAATCGCTGAACTGGTCCAACTCAAAGGGTGAACAGCAACTCGATTGCGACGCCGTCGCCTTCGCCCACGGCCTGCGCAGTGAAACCCAACTCGCCGATTTGCTCGGCTGTGAATTCACCTGGAACCCGCTCAACCGCGCCTGGCTGCCGCAACGTGACAGCGCCGGACGCAGCAGTGTCGCCGAGGTTTACCTGGCCGGTGACGGCGCCGGCATCATGGGCGCCGACGCGGCGGAAATGGCCGGTGAACGCGCGGCCCTGGCGTTGCTCGAAGACATCGGTTACCTGATCCCGCCGCAACGTGGGGCGCACTTGGAGCAGGCGCTGGGACGGATCGATACCTTCCGCCAAGGCCTGGAACGGGCCTTCATCTTTCCCGAGAATTGGGCCGCCGATGCCCCGAATGACGTGATGATCTGCCGCTGCGAAGAAGTGCGGGCCGGCGACATCCGCCAAGTGGTGCGCGAGGGCCATTGGGAGATCAACCGGGTCAAGGCGCATTGCCGGGTCGGCATGGGCCGCTGTCAGGGACGGATGTGTGGCGCCGCCGCCGCGGAAATCATTGCCTGCGAAAGCCAGCGCGGCGTGTCCGACATCGGCAGGCTTCGGGCTCAGGCCCCCATCAAACCCCTGCCGTTTGGTCTGGAGGTCGAGTCATGATCGAAGTCGATGCCGTCATCATTGGCGGCGGTATTGTCGGTGCCTCAGCCGCGCTGTTTCTGAGCAAGGCCGGGCGTCGCGTGGCGCTGCTGGAGCGGGATTTTTGTGGCTCGCATTCCAGCGGCGTGAACTACGGCGGCGTACGGCGTCAGGGGCGACCGCTGTCGCAACTGCCACTGTCGCAGCGGGCCCACGTCATCTGGGGGCAATTGCCGCAGCTGATTAGCATCGACGGTGAGTATCAGCGCAGCGGCCACCTGAAACTGGCCCGCAGCCTCAACGACCTGCACGCCTTGCAAGACTATGCCGCCAGCAGTCGGGGCTTTGGCCTCGATTTGCAGGTACTCGAGCGCAGTGAATTACGCGCACGTTTTCCGTGGGTCGGCGAGGTGGCGGTCGGTGCCTCGTTTTGTCCCGATGACGGTCATGCCAACCCGCGGCTGGTCTCCCCGGCGTTTGCCCGGGCGGCGCGGCGACATGGCGCACAAGTCCATGAACAATGCCCGGTGACGGCGGTTGAACACGACGGGCAACGCTTTCGCGTCAGCACGCAAACCGGTCTGGAGTTGCAGGCGCCCTGGTTGCTGAATTGCGCCGGAGCCTGGGCCGGCAGCCTGGCAGAACAGTTCGGTGAGGGCGTGCCGATGCACGCCGGGCACCCGGCGATGCTGGTCACCGAGCCGTTGCCGCTGGTGATGAATGCCAGCACCGGGGTCGAGGGCGGCGGTATCTATGCCCGCCAGGTCGCGCGCGGCAATTGCGTGTTGGGTGGCGGTCAGGGTTTTGCCCTCGACGACGCCCGCGCCCGGCCCGGTCAACACGCGGTGATCGAGATCCTGCGTCAGGCCGTCGAGCTTTATCCGTTTCTTGAAGGCGCCCAGGCGATTCGCACCTGGAGCGGCACCGAAGGTTACCTGCCCGATCGTCAGCCGGTGATCGGCCACAGTGGCACTCAACCCGGTCTGTTGCACGCGTTCGGCTTTGCCGGCGCAGGTTTTCAGATCGGCCCCGCGGTGGGCCAGGTGCTCACCGAAATCATCTGCAGCGGCGCCTCAAAGACGCCACTGGATGCGTTTTCCATCACCCGGTTTCACTCCATCTCCGTTGCTTGATAGAGGAAGGTCGCGCCAATGAATAACGTCAAACGCACTGCACTGCTCGGTTTCTCCTGTCTGACCGCCCTGCTCACGGTCACCCAGGCCCAGGCCGAACCGACGCTTTACCTGGGCATGAACGGCGGAACCATGGAGCGGCTCTACGCCGACAAGGTGCTGCCGGTTTTCGAGAAGGCCAACAACGTCAAAGTGGTGATCGTGCCCGGCACCTCCGCCGATATTCTGGCCAAGGTCCAGGCCAGCAAAGGCAACCCGCAGATGCACGTGATGTTCCTCGACGACGGCATCATGTACCGCGCCATCGCCATGGGGCTGTGCGACAAACTCGAAGACAGCGCACCGCTGGCGCAGATTCCGGCCAAGGGCCGCATCAAGGATCAAGCCGTGGCGGTCAGCCTCGGCGTGACCGGGCTGGCGTACAACACGCGTCTGTTCAAGGAGAAAGGCTGGACCGCGCCAACCTCGTGGATGGACATGGCCGACCCGCGATTCAAGGACAAACTGGTGTTCCAGTCGATGGCCTCATCGACCTTCGGCCTGCACGGCTTCCTGATGTTCAACCGGATTCAGGGCGGCAGCGAAACCGACGTCGAGCCAGGCTTCAAGGCATGGCCGAACACCGTCGGGCGCAACGTGCTGGAGTACATCCCGAGTTCGGCGAAAATTTCCGAAATGCTTCAGACCGACGAAGCCGCGCTGTTCCCACTCACGCCGACCCAGGTCACCGCCCTGAAACTCAAGGGCATGCCGGTCGAATATGCGCAACCGAAGGAAGGCGCCGTGGTGCTCAACGTGGCCGAATGTGCCATCGCCAACAACACTCAACCGGAACTGGCGCAGAAACTCGCCGCTTTCTTGCTGACGCCGGAAGCTCAGGCTGCCGCGCTTGAAGACGGCGACCAGATCCCGTCCAATCCGAATACCCCGACCACCGACAAGACTCGCGGCCAGGTCGAGGCGATGAAGCAGTACCTGACCACTGCCATTGCGATCGATTGGGATCAGGTCAACGAACAGCGCCCGGCGTGGAATGCGCGGTGGAATCGTAGTATCGAACGCTAGCTTCCGGCATAGCGCTTTCTATGTAGCAGCTGCCGAGCCTGCGAGGCTGCGTTCGGCTGCGAAGCAGTCGCCAATCCATTCACTGCGGTTTACCTGAATGACCGCGGTGTTTGGTTTTACGACTGCTGCGCAGCCGAACGCAGCCTCGCAGGCTCGGCAGCTGCTACAGGTCGACACAACTGGAATGAAAATTCCCCCTCTGGTTACACTATGCCGCCGCTCGGGGAGCCGGCATGTAGATTACGGGGTGAAATCACAGTGGCCGTTCGACCGCCCAACCGTTCGCGACTGACATCACGCTGGCCTGCGCTACGCCGCTTGTTCGGCAAGTCATCGGCTGTATCCGCCGGTCACACCGCGACAGGTCGAGTCATCCACGACTGCTTCCACCGCAAGGCCCACACTCAGGGTTACACCCTCAGTCATAGCCAACTGCGCGTCATCGACTGCATGGCGCAACACGCCGCAGCGCTGGCGGGCACCTCGGCAAAAACGCTCCCCGGCCTTTACCTGCACGGCGCGGTGGGTCGCGGCAAGAGCTGGCTGCTCGACGGGTTTTTCCAGGCCCTTCCCCTCGCGGAAAAACAGCGCCTGCATTTTCATGAGTTTTTTGCGCAACTGCACCAAGGAATGTTCAGTCATCGCGATCAACCCGATGCACTGGAAATCACCCTCGACGAACAGCTGCGCGATTGCCGGGTGCTGTGTTTCGACGAGTTTCACGTCCATGACATCGGCGACGCGATGCTCATCACCCGGTTGTTCAAGGCATTGTTCCGCCGAGGCATCCTGCTGCTGGTCACTTCTAACTACCCTCCGGAAGGGCTGCTGCCCAACCCGCTGTACCACGCGCGTTTCAAGCCGGTGATCGACCTGATCAACGCACGCATGCAGGTCATGGAGGTCGGCGGCCCCCACGACTACCGCAGTCAGGTCAGAACCCATGCCCAGCAGCTGTTTACCCAGGGACAGTACGTCTGGCCGGCCACGCTGGCGCAGCGTCAGTCGTTGAACCTGCCCGAACGCGACGCGCCGGCCATTCAACTGCCCGTCGGGACACGCAACCTTCAGGCCCGACACTGCGAAGGGCGAACCATCGGTTTCACCTTCGGCGATCTGTGCGACCAACCCACGGCGGTCATGGATTACCTGGAGCTGTGCCGACGTTTCGATCACTGGTTCATCGATGAACTGCCCAACCTCGCCGAGTGTTCCATCGCCGCCCAGCAGCGCTTCATCAATCTGGTCGACGTCCTCTACGACCAGGACAAGCACCTGATTCTGCTCGGGCAGCAGTCTTTGCGCGAAAGCCTGGGCGGCGATGCCATCGATCTGGCGCGCACGCGCAGCCGGTTGGGGCAGTTGGTCGAAGTCAGGGATCCGGTCTGACACGTCCCCGGCCTTTGCCGGTATCATGTCGCCCGTTTCCAGGCCTCCGCGCCCTCCTTTCGATCAAAGTGAATCTGCTCATGGATACCCTTGCCCAACTGCGCGCCGGCCAACTGTCAGGCGTTACCCGCCTGGACCTCACCGGCGGCCTGACGGAGTTTCCGCGAGAAATCTTCGACCTGGCGGACTCGCTGGAAGTCCTCAACCTCAGTGGCAATGCCTTGAGCAGCCTGCCGGACGACTTGCACCGCCTGACCCGTTTGCGCGTGTTGTTCTGTTCGGACAATCTGTTCACCGAACTGCCCGACTGCCTGGGCCAATGCGCCGCACTGACGATGGTCGGCTTCAAGGCCAACCGCATCGAACGCGTGCCAGGCGCGGCCCTGCCACCGTTGCTGCGCTGGCTGATCCTGACCGATAACTGCATCACTGAACTGCCCGCCGAGCTGGGTCAGCGTCCGCACCTGCAAAAACTCATGCTTGCTGGCAACCGCTTGCAACGTTTGCCGGAGAGCTTGCGCCATTGCCATCGACTCGAGCTGATTCGCATCGCCGCCAACCGGTTGACCGAGTTGCCCGAGTGGCTGCTGACCTTGCCGAGCCTGACCTGGCTGGCGTACGCCGGTAACCCGCTGGAGACCGAAGCCGATGCGGCCGCCCTCGAAGCCACGCCCCACATTCCCTGGTCCGAACTGCATCTGAAGCAGCAACTGGGCGAAGGCGCGTCAGGGGTAATTCATCGGGCAATGTGGGATCGACCGGGCCAACCGGCCACACAGGTCGCCGTCAAACTCTACAAAGGCGAAATGACCAGCGATGGCTCGCCGTTGCACGAAATGAACGCCTGCATCACCGCCGGCTGTCACCCCAACCTGATCCGGGTTGAAGGGCGCGTCGTCGGGCATCCAGAAGCCCAGGCCGGGCTGGTGATGCAATTGATCGATCCGAGCTATCGCAATCTGTCCGGGCTGCCGAGCCTGGCGTCATGTACCCGCGACGTTTACGCCAACGACACCCGTTTCAGCGCTGGCGTGGCATTGCGCATCGCCTGTGGCATCGCCTCGGCAGCCGAACATTTGCACCGACATGGCATCACCCACGGTGACCTCTACGGCCATAACATTCTGTGGAATGAGCATGGCGATTGCCTGCTGGGGGATTTTGGCGCCGCGTCGTTCCATGCCATCTCGGACAGCCTTGAAAGCCGTGCGCTGCAACGGATCGAGGTACGGGCGTTTGGTGTTTTGCTGGGGGAATTGTTGGAGCGGATCGACTCGGGGTTGAGCGATGAAGGTCGTGTGCAGCTGGAGCAATTGCAGCAGCGCTGCTGTCAGCCGCAGGTGCTGACGCGACCGGGGTTCAACGAGCTTGTTCAGGCGCTGACAGTATTGGCCTCAACCACTGGAAGCCAACACAAACCTGTGGCGAGGGGCCTCGCCACAGGTCATCACACGCTCGAAGCGGTTTAACCCGCCAACCCGACAAACATGTCCTGCACGTCATCGTGGTTATCGAGGCCTTCGAGGAAGGCTTCGACTTCAGCCATCTGCTCATCGCTCAGGCCGCTGACCGGGTTTTTCGGCTGATAGCCCAGCTTGGCCGACAACACGGTGAACCCTTGCTCGGGAAGGGCTTTCTGCACCGCGTCCAGGTCCGCAGGCTCGGTCAGGAACAGGGTCGTGCCCTCTTCTTCACCCGGCTCGAAATCCTGGGCACCGGCTTCGATGGCGGCCATTTCCGGATCGGCGTCAGGGCTGTCCGGGGACGCCTCGATCATGCCGACATGGTTGAAGTCCCACGCTACCGAACCGGAAGCGCCCAATTGGCCCTTGCGGAACGCGACGCGGATTTCAGCAACGGTACGGTTGATGTTGTCGGTGACGCACTCGACGATCAACGGAACCTGGTGCGGAGCGAAACCCTCGTAAGTCACGCGATGGTACTGAACGGTCTCACCCAGCAGGCCCGCGCCTTTTTTGATGGCGCGATCCAGAGTTTCCTTGGGCATCGAAGCTTTTTTAGCCTGTTCAACCACCAGACGCAGGTGTGCGTTGGTAGCGACATCGGCACCGTTACGGGCAGCGATGGTGATTTCTTTTACCAGTTTGCCGAAGATCTTGCCCTTGGCGTTAGATGCCGCTTCTTTGTGTTTAACCTTCCACTGTGCGCCCATTACTCACTCTCTTGATCTATGGCGCCGAGACATCTATTGGCCGACGCATGGCGCAAGTTTATACGCCCTAAAGTTGGCAATCGACCAAAAAATCCACCCTGTTCACCCGCATGACCAATCGACATCTTCACCGGCAGTTGTAGGGCGATTCTGAAACTTCGATTTGCGGTGACCATAAAGGGCTGTGGTTTCGTACCCTCTGCGCCCGTATTCCATGGCAGAAGCGCGTTCGATGCACAACGACAAGGAAAGTCCTTTCACCCTGACACTCCTCGACGGCGATTTGAGTTTGCAGGTGTTGCAGTTCAGTGGCCGAGAAGCCCTCAACCAGTCCTATCGATTCGACATCGAAGTGATCGGCCTCGCACCGGCCATGAACCTCGACCGATTGCTACAACAGCCGGTGTTCCTCAGCCTGATGGAGGGCCAGGGTATTCATGGCGTACTTCACAGTGCCAGTCGCGAGCATCGCGGCCCCCACCGGATCGGCTACAAACTGGTGCTGGTGCCCTACCTTCAATGGCTCGACCGACAGCGTTCACGCCGCGTCTTTCATCACCTCAGCGTACCGATGATCCTGCGCCAACTGCTGGAGGAACATGATGTGCCCGAGGGGAGCTACCGCTTCGAATTATCCAACGGACACTATCCCGTCCGGCCTTTTTGCATTCAGTACGAGGAAAGCGATCTGGCATTGCTGCAACGGCTGTGCGAAGAAGAAGGCATTCACTATCACTTCGAACATCAGCGCGACGGGCATGTGCTGGTCCTGGCCGATGACAGCCTGAGTTTCCCCCAGGAACCAGTCCTTACGCCTTATCAGGACAACGCGCCCGAAGACAATGACGTGCCGGTGATCAGTGAGTTGTTCCAGCGCCATGACTCGCCGCCCTTTCCCTCACGACTGGAGGCCAGGAACCGTGGCTCGCAAAAACCCGACGAGGGCGCGGCCAACCACGCTTTTAGCAAACCATTGCCGATGATGGTCCGCCCCGCTTCCGAGCACATCCATCGCGATCAGTTGAGCCGACGACAACTGGAGCGTCTACGTTGCCAGCACCTGCAGATCCACGGTCAAAGCACCCAGAGCGCGCTGCGCAGCGCACGGATAGTGCAAGTGTCAGAACATCCACTGCCGAATTTCAACGATCAATGGCTGCTCACCGAAACCCGACACCAGGGGCAACAACCTTCGATTCTTGCCGCCGACAAACCCGATACGGTCCGCCATTATCGCAATCAGTTCACCGCCATTCCCTGGTCAACAGTCTTCAGGCCGGCGCTCAGACAGGCCAGGCCGAGCATCCCGGGCTATCAGCCCGCCCGGGTGCTGGGCCCTGCCGGGCAGCCGGCGGTGCTGGATGATCGAGGTCGAATACAGGTCAGGCTGTGGCCAACAGCGGAAGCGGTTGAATCTGTCGGTTTCTGGCTACCGGTCGCCCTTACAGCGCCGAACGGTCTGATTGACCCGTCCAGCCTGCCAACGGCCGGCAGCGACATCCTGATCAGCTTTCTCGACAGTGACCCGGACCGGCCGGTGCTATGCGTCGGCATGGGTCATCACCCGCGCACTCGGCCCGTTCCCGCGCCACGCCGCGATAGCCACTTACTGCTCGACTGGCTGGTCAATCGCTCGGACCTCACGCCCTGACACTCAGCCCTTGTCGGCCTTGCCTGCCGCCGCCGCGAACTTCGCCAGACGCACATCCAGATGCCGTGGCCGATGCCCATGATCCTCGGCGCGCTCCTTGCGGCGGATGGCGTTGCGCACCATCAGGGAGCCGAGGTAACGAATCGGTTCCGGCGGAAACAAGCCCAACGGGCCGTTGACCAGAGGTGAACGGGTCCAGGCGTTGTCCAACCCCTGGACCATCGAAGCGAGAATCTGCCCGCCCATGTGACACGGGCCAACCCCGCTGCCGGAGTATCCGAAACCGTAAAACACGTTGCCACTGGCGCTCATCTGGCCGAAGAAAGGCAAACCGGTGACGGAACGATCAGACGGACCGTTCCAGGTCGCCTCGACCTTGACCTCGGCAAACGCCGGAAAGAACTCGCTCAGGCTGTGCTGCAACAAACCGGCATAGGGCGATGGCTGATCGAACACCGGCAACATTCGCCCGCCGTAAGCAAAGGTATTGCCGCCCTTGCCGAGCATGATTCGGCCGTCCGGGGTGTTGTGGTAGTAGTGCACGAAAATCCGCGAATCGAGCACGGTGACGCCGCTGGTCAAACCGATCTCGTTGAGCAGATCGGGTCGTGGTTCGGTGATCAGCATGTCGCTGGAAACGATCGCCACACTACGCTCAAACTGTGGAAACGCCCGGGCCATCCAGGCGTTCATCGCCAGCACCACGCGATCCGCGCGAATGGTGCCATTCGGGGTTTGAATCCCCGCAGGCTTGCCCTCCTGCAACCCGGTCATGGCCGTGTGCTCGTGAATCCTCACCCCAAGTTGCAAGGCGACCCGGCGCAAGCCGCGCACCAGTTTGCCCGGTTGCACGCTGGCCGCCGCCGGGGAAAACCAGCCTTCCAGATGTTTGCTGGAACCGGCCATGCGTTGCACATCGGCCACCGGCCGTTGGGTGAAGGAGTTGATGCCATTGCGCTCCAACGCCGCGATCACGGCGTCGGTCGAGCCGCATTGGGCACGGTTGGTGGCAGTGTAGAGCGTGCCGTCGAGGCGGTAATCGGCGTCCACCCCGTACTGCTCGCAAAAGGCGCCGATGGCATGGATGCTGCGCTCCGATTCCTTGACCAGTCGCACGGCTTCTTCGACGCCGAACAGCCGTTCAAGGGTGAAGTACTTGGCCGACCACGACAGTGCACAACCACCGTTTCGACCACTGGCGCCGGCACCGCAGATATCAGCCTCGATCAGCAGCACATCCAGCTCGGGGTTCTGTTCCTTGAGCATGATTGCCGTCCACAGCCCGGTGTAGCCGCCGCCGACGATGCAGACGTCAGCGCGGGTGTCGCCCGCCAAGGGTTCGCATGGCGCGCAGGACTCGGCCGCCAGCGCCTGTTCCAGCCAGAAAGGTCTCATGGGTCAATCCTTAAGTACGCAGAGGTTTTACGGTGATCGGTTGGTTAGGCACGAAGGCGCTTTCGGCACGCAAGCCAGCCGGGCGGCTGTTCCAGTGCGGGATCAGCACCAGGGCCGAAAACATCGCACAGCCGGCGAAGACGATGAACACGGTGACCGAGTCGAAGTAGCCCGGCAGCAAGCCGCCGAGAATCGCCCCGACCGAGCCGCAACCGTTGACGAAACCGGCCGCTGTGGCGCCCGCCTTGGCGGTGCCGAAATCGATCGCGGCCGCGCCGCTGATCATCGAGTCCGGTCCGTACAGGGTCAGGCCCATGACGAACAGCAGCGCCACCACCAGCATCACGCTGCCGGTATGCAGGGCGCCCATGAACAAGGCCAGGGTCACGGTTAGCGCCAACAGGCTGAGCACACACGCCGGCATGCGTCGGGCGCCGAACAGTTTGTCTGAGGCCAGACCCAGCAGAATCGGCCCGAGTAACCCGGCCAGTTCAAACGCGGTCGGAATGATTGCCGCGCCGACCTTGCCCACCGAGGGCATCTGCTCGAAGACGATGACCGGCCCCCAGAGCAGAATCGCGTAGCGCGCCGGTTTCAGCAGAAAGTACGCCAGGCCCAGAACCAGCACGGTGCGGTTGCGCAGAATTTCTTTTAACGGTTCCAGCATGCTGATCTTGCTTTGCGCGTCGGCCTCTTGCGCCGTCAGTTGCGGCTCCGGTTCCACGGCCGGCAAGCCAACGTCTTCGGGTTTGTTGCGCTGAAAAATAAAAAACAGCACGGCGACCAGCCCAACCACCGCCGCACTGGAAAAGAACGCCGCATGCCAGGTGCCGATCAGCGTATACGCCCACCAGCCAGCAAACGGCGACGCCACCAACCCACCAAAGGCGTAGCAGGAACTCCACAACCCCAGCACCCGCCCCCGTTGCTCGGAGGGAAAGAAACTGCCGAGGTTCTTGCACAGCCCGGACCAGCCGGTGGACTGGGCAAACCCTTGAATCAGCATGCAGGTGGCGAAGATTGGCAACGTCGCGAAACTGCCCATCATCAAGGCTGCCGCCGCTGAAATCAGCAAGCCGCCAAACACTACGACCCTTGGGCCAAAGCGGTCGGCCAGGATGCCCCAGGTGAATTGCCCAATGGCGTAAGCCGTCAGGTAGATGGCGTCGAGGTTGGCCATGGCCATTTTGTCGAGCATGAAGGTGGGGTCTTCGGCGATCCCCAGTTTTGCCACGGAAAAAGCTTTGCGGGTGAAGTAGAAAGCGGCGTAAGCGAGCCAGGTGATCGCGAAGATCTGCACGCGCCAACGCTTGATAGTGCCGATGTGCTTGTTCATTGTGGTTCTGACCTCAGGGTGTGAGTGTGCCGGCAGAAATTGAGAAATAACGCCTGTTTTTTTATTGTTGAGCACTTCGATATCGCAGCTTCCCTGAGGCGATATCGGTCAGATGAGCCCTGCTGTTGCACGCACAGGCTCATGGCCGCCAACGCTGTTCGACTGACCAGTCACCGGGGCTGAGGTCGATAAAAACAATTACTGATTAATAAGTGAAATCGATTTATCGTATTTCCAATATAAGCTCAGCTTGTTACTGGAGGTTTCGATGTCGGTTTCCCACGCCCAGCTCAAAGCCTTCCACGCCGTGGCCGTCCATGGAAGCTTCACCAAAGCCGCCGAGCGGCTATTCCTCACGCAACCGGCGATTTCCGACCAAGTGCGCAAGCTCGAAGAGCGTTTCGGTGTGCTGCTGTTCCACCGCAACAAACGCTCGGTACGCCTGACAGATCTGGGCGAGCGCTTGCTGAGCATCACCCAGCGATTGTTCGTTATCGAGGCCGAGGCGCAGGAGCTCTTGCATGACTCCAGGGCCTTGCAGACCGGCAGCCTGATTCTCGCGGTGGATGCGCCAGTGCACGTGTTGCCGCAGATTGCTCGCTTTTGTGAGCGCTACCCCGGCATCAGCGTGAAGATCGAAACCGGCAACACCGACGAATCGCTGTTTCGGCTGTTCAACTATCAGGCCGACCTGGCGTTGCTGGGCCGGGAGGTGAGTGACGAACGTCTGATCTCGTTGCCGCTGCGCAACGACCCGATGGTGGCGTTCGTTTCGCGCAATCATCCGTGGGCCGACCGTGAATCGATTTGCCTCGCGGATCTGGATGACACGCCGTTGGTGCTGCGGGAAATCGGCTCGGTGACGCGGCAAACGCTGGAAGAAGAAATGGCTCAGGCAGGCTTTCGCATTCGCCCGGCGATTCAGGTTGAAGGTCGGGAGGCGGCGCGTGAGGCGGTGGTCGTGGGGATTGGCGTTGGTGTGGTATCGGCTGCCGAGTTCGGCGCGGATTCGCGGGTGTGTGCGTTGCCGATTACCGACTGCAAACGGCGATTGACCGAGACGCTGGTGTGCTTGCGCGAGCAGAGTTCGCGGCGGGTGGTGGCGACGTTTCTCGAGATGGTTCGCGAGAGCCTCCCCCAATGATCGTTCCCACGCTCCGCGTGGGAATGCAGCCCGGGACGCTCCGCGTCCCAAAGCGGACGCAGAGCGTCCATTGAGGCATTCCCACGCAGAGCGTGGGAACGATCACTCTCCTACGGCGCCAACTCGAAAAACGCCTGTATCAAGCGCAATTCCCGTCGCCGTTCCATGCAGCCAATCATGTGTCGGTTAACCAACCCTTCACCAAGAATCGGCACCGCCACCACCCGCGGGTCATGACTGACCTCCACCGATGACACCACGCCAACCCCCAACTCTGCGGCGACGGCTTCGGTCACCGCCTCGCGACTGTCCAGCTCCAGCAACACCCGTGGACTGACCAACGCCGTCGCGCACGCCTCGTCGAAGGTGCGTCGAGTGATCGAACTGGGCTCGCGCAACACCATGATCACCTGATCCAGCGCCTTGAGCGGCACCCCCTTGGACATTTGCGCCCACGGATGACCGTCGGGCACCAGCGCACAAATCCGTGATTCGCTTAAGTCTTGCAAATGCAGCCCCTTGCGCGGTTCGACTTCGGTCAGCACCGCCACGTCGGCATGCTCCGACAGCAACGCCGCCAGGGTTTCCTGAGCATTGCCCAGCCGCAGGTTCACGGTGATGCCGGGATACCGCGCGCGCAAACTCGCCAGCATCGGCATCACCATGTGCGGCCCGTCCGCCGCAACCTCCAGACGCCCGGTCAACAACTGCCGGTTGGCCTCGAGCATCACTTGCGCCTCTTCGGCCAGACCGAACATCGCCCGGGTGATCGCGGCCAGTTTGGTGCCCTCCTCCGTCAGCTCCACTCGTCGTGCGGTGCGCCGCAACAAGGTGATCTGGTAGTGCTCCTCCAGCGCCTTGATGTGGCCGGTGACCGCCGGTTGGCTGATGAACAGTCGCGCGGCGGCCCGGGTGAAGCTGCCCTCACGGGCCACCGCATCGAATGCGCGGAGCTGGAACAGGTTCATGAATAACCCTCACTGATGGCTGGCATAACAACAAACAATTTGATTGATAGCACGGCAAATTGCAATTTAAGCCCCGTAGCTTCATCCCATCGATTGCGAGGACACGAGAATGAGTACTGCCGAACCCATCCTGCTCACCCCCGGCCCACTGACCACATCGGCCCGCACCCGTCAGGCGATGATGGTCGACTGGGGTTCATGGGATGACCGCTTCAATCAACTGACCGCCAGCCTGTGCGAACAATTGCTGACGATCATCAACGGCGGCGACAGCCACCACTGCGTGCCCCTGCAAGGCAGCGGCACGTTCGCGGTCGAAGCGGCGATCGGCACGCTGGTACCTCGCGACGGCAAAGTCCTGGTGCTGATCAACGGCGCTTACGGCAAACGCCTGGCGAAAATCTGCGAAGTCCTCGGTCGTTCCTTCAGCACCTTCGAAACCGCCGAAGACGAACCGACCACCGCCGCCGACGTCGACCGCCTGCTGCGCGCCGACGCCAGCATCACCCACGTCGCGCTGATTCACTGCGAAACCAGCACCGGGATCCTCAACCCGCTGCCGGAAATCGCCCACGTCATCGCGCAACACGGCAAACGCCTGATCATCGACGCCATGAGCTCTTTCGGCGCACTGCCGATCGACGCGCAACAGGTGCCGTTCGATGCGCTGATCGCCGCCTCGGGCAAGTGCCTGGAAGGTGTGCCGGGGATGGGTTTCGTCTTCGCTCGCAAAGAAGCGCTGGCGAATGCCGCCGGTAACTCGCACTCGCTGGCGATGGACCTTTTCGATCAGCACACCTACATGGCCAAGACCGGCCAATGGCGCTTCACCCCGCCGACCCACGTGGTCGCGGCGTTGCACGAAGCCCTGCTGCAATACAACGAAGAAGGTGGCTTGCCCGCCCGGCATCAGCGCTATGCCAACAACTGCCAGGTGCTGCTCGATGACATGGCCAAACTCGGACTGCGCAGCTTCCTGCCGGCCGAAATTCAGGCGCCGATCATCGTCACCTTTCATGCGCCGAAAGATCCGCGCTACCAGTTCAAGGAATTCTACGAACGCGTCAAGGCTAAGGGTTTCATCCTCTACCCCGGCAAATTGACCCAGGTCGAAACCTTCCGCGTCGGCTGCATCGGCCACGTCAACCAGGACGAGATGCACGCGGCGGTAGCGGCGGTGGCCGAAGTGCTGCGCGAGATGGAAGTCCTCGAAATCTGATTCACGACGATCTGTAGCAGCTGCCGAGCCTGCGAGGCTGCGTTCGGCTGCGAAGCAGTCGTAAACCCTGACAACGCGGTCCAGCTGAAACACCGAAGTGGATGGCTTTTACGACTGCTTCGCAGCCGAACGCAGCCTCGCTAGGGCTCGACAGCTGCTACAGGGATCACCATTCCCCAAATACAGGATTTGAGACATGAACTACGCAAACCCAACCAAGCTGCAAGCCGCCATCCTCGACTGGGCCGGCACCGTGGTCGACTTCGGCTCCTTCGCGCCAACTCAGATTTTTGTCGAAGCCTTCGCCGAGTTCGACGTCCAGGTGTCCATCGAAGAAGCCCGCGGCCCGATGGGCATGGGCAAGTGGGACCACATCCGCACCCTGTGCGATCAGCCGGAAGTCGCCGAGCGTTATTGCGCGGTGTTCGGCCGTACGCCGACCGACGATGACGTCACCGCCATCTACAAACGCTTCATGCCCCTGCAAATCGAGAAAATCGCCGAGCACTCGGCGCTGATTCCGGGCGCGCTGGACACCATCGCCAATCTGCGCCAGCAAGGGATCAAGATCGGCTCCTGCTCCGGCTACCCGAAACAGGTCATGGACAAAGTTGTCGAACTGGCCGCCACCAACGGTTACGTCGCCGACCACGTGGTCGCCACCGACGAAGTACCCAACGGCCGTCCATGGCCGGCCCAGGCGCTGGCCAACGTGATCGCCCTCGGGATCGATGATGTCGCAGCCTGCGTGAAGATCGACGACACCGTGCCGGGCATTCTCGAAGGTCGTCGCGCCGGCATGTGGACCGTGGCGCTGATCTGCTCGGGTAACGCGCTGGGCCTGGACTACGAAGGTTACCGCGCTCTCGGCAGCGATAAGCTGGCCAGCGAACGCAAGCGCATCCACGCCATGTTCGAAGGCTCCCGGCCGCACTACATGATCGACACGATCACCGATTTGCCGGAAGTGATCGCCGATATCAACCAGCGCCTTGCCAAGGGTGAGATGCCGCAAACCAACTGATTGCGCCTGTCGCCGCATAAAAAAGCGCCAGTGCCTTAACGGAACTGGCGCTTTTTTTGTGGCCAACCTCCTGATTTAGAGCATTGAACGCCCAAATAGCCACAGGCAAATCCACCAAAGCGGATTACAGTTAAAGCACACCGTCGAACAAGAACGGTGGTCTGGACCTGACCTGTGAGGAACACCGTATGCCCTGGAAGAATTCCGATTCACGCTACAGCACCGTATCGATCGCGCTGCATTGGTTGATGCTGGTCCTGCTGGCGCTGGTTTACGCCTGCATCGAATTTCGCGGAATCTTTCCAAAAGGCAGTGGCGGCCGGGCGCTGATCACCGAGTCGCACTTTATGCTGGGCTTGACGGTGTTTGTATTGGTCTGGCTGCGGCTGTTTGCTCGCAGCCTGGGCCCCGCACCGCAAATCTTCCCGGCCTCGCCTCACTGGCAGACCGTGTTGGCCAAACTGATGCACTGGGCGCTGTACATTTTCATGATCGCCATGCCGATTCTGGGCTGGCTGGTCACCAGCGCAAAAGGTCACCAAGTGATGTTCTACGGCTTCGACCTGCCGCTGCTGGTCGCGGAGGACAAGGCGTTGGCCAAGCAGATTCAGGGTTGGCATGAGCTCGGCGGCACCATCGGCTACTGGCTGATCGGCCTGCACGCCTTGGCGGGGATTTATCACCACTATGTCGTGGGTGATAACACCTTGCTGCGGATGATGCCCAAGCGCGGTTGAATCCCGCCGCTCACTGGAAACCCCGGCGCCCCTGCAATCCGCCGGTATGGATGAAGATCAGGCGCGTGCCCTTTTCGAATTTTCCGGCTTCTACTTGCTGCTTGAGTGCCAACAGGGCTTTGCCGGTGTACAGCGGTTCGAGGGGAAGGCCGCTGGCCTGTTCGGTCTGATCGATGAATTCGAGCAACAGCGGATCGACTTTGGCAAAGCCTCCACGGCTGGCGTCTAACAATTCATAGGCGCGATTGTGTAAACCCGCCTCTTGCACAATTGATTCGACTTGCTGCGCCACACCATGATCGTCGGGCACCGCCAGCGCGCCATACACCGGGTGTTCACCCGCCTCGGCCAGCACCAGACCGGCCAGGGTCGTGCCCGTTCCGCAGGCCAGCCACCAGCCGTTGTAGTCGCTCCAGCCAAGACCGTTCAGTTGCTCGCTGACCATTGTCCTCAGCGGCATGCAACCCTTCGCTCCCTGCAAACCGCCGCCACCTTCCGGCACCGGATGCAGATCGGGGTACTGCGCCCGCCATGGCAACCAGAAACCCGGCTCGTGCCGCGCTCGATAACCGCCATAACCGAGCCAATGCAACTGCATGCCGAACGTCTGCAAGTCTTTTACCGTTGGCGTTTCTTGCGGATGACCGCGCAGCAGGCCAACGGTGCGAAAACCAAAACGCTTACCCGCCGCGGCCAGTGCATGCAGATGATTGGAGTGCGCACCGCCCAGACTGATGATGCCTTTGGCGTCGATCTGGTCAGCGGCTTTCAAGTGCTCGATGAGTTTGAACCACTTGTTGCCGCTGATCAGAGGGTCGATTTGGTCAAGGCGCAGGACCGCGACTTCGATCCTTGATCGGGTGAGCCAATCAAGATGAAGGGGTTCAAGGGGGGCTTGGGGTAGCCATTCGTTGGGCGGGAGAAGCATCGATGCCGGCTCTGGGTGAAGAGCCGGCATCTTAACAGCCGTTGTCGAGATTACAGCTGAGCAGCCAGACGCGACCCCTGGTTGATCGCCCGTTTGGCATCCAGCTCTGCCGCCACATCCGCGCCGCCAATCAAATGCACGTTCTGCCCGGCCGCCACCAGACCTTCGTGCAATTCACGCAGCGGATCCTGACCGGCGCAGATCACGATGTTGTCCACCGGCAGCACTTGCGGCTCGCCGGTTTCGCCGATGCGGATGTGCAAACCTTCGTCGTCAATCTTCAGATACTCGACGCTGTTGAGCATCTGCACCTGCTTGTTTTTCAGACCGGTGCGGTGAATCCAGCCGGTGGTTTTACCGAGGCCGTCGCCGACCTTGGATTTCTTGCGCTGCAGCAGGAACACTTCACGCGCCGGTGCATGAGGTTCAGCCTTGATGCCGGCGACACCGCCGCGCGCTTGCAGATGCGTATCGATGCCCCACTCCTTCCAGAACGCCTCGCGGTTCTGGCTGGTGGCCACGCCCTGGTGAACCAGGAACTCCGAGACATCAAATCCGATACCACCGGCGCCGATCACCGCGACACGCTTGCCCACCGGTTTGCGCTCAAGGATCACGTCCAGGTAGCTCAGCACCTTGGCGTTCTCGACACCCGGAATCGCCGGAGTTCTTGGGGCGATGCCGGTGGCAAGGATGATCTCGTCGTAACCGCCTTCGACCAGTTTCGCCACATCGACGCGGGTGTTCAGGCACACCTCAACGTTGGTGGTCTGCAGTTTGCGGTTGAAGTAGCGCAGGGTTTCGAAGAATTCTTCCTTGCCCGGCACACGCTTGGCGATGTTGAACTGGCCACCGATTTCGCTGGCCGAATCAAACAGCGTCACCTGATGACCCCGCTCGGCGGCCACAGTCGCCGCGGACAAACCGGCAGGACCGGCACCGACCACCGCGATTTTCTTGATCTGCTGCACCGGCAGGTAATTGAGTTCGGTTTCGTGACAGGCGCGCGGGTTCACCAGGCAACTGGTCAACTTGCCGCCGAAGGTGTGGTCCAGACAGGCCTGGTTGCAACCGATGCAGGTGTTGATTTCATCGGCACGACCTTCAGCGGCCTTGTTGACGAAGTCCGGGTCGGCGAGGAACGGCCGCGCCATGGAGACCATGTCGGCATCGCCTTCGGCCAGAATCTGCTCGGCCACTTCCGGGGTGTTGATACGGTTGGTGGTGATCAGCGGAATGCTCACCGAACCGCGCAGCTTGGCCGTGACCTTGCTGAACGCGCCGCGTGGCACTTTAGTGGCGATAGTCGGGATCCGCGCTTCGTGCCAGCCGATGCCGGTGTTGATAATCGTCGCACCCGCCTGCTCGATCGCCTTGGCCAACTGGACGATTTCTTCCCAGCTGCTGCCGCCTTCCACCAGATCGAGCATCGACAGACGGAAGATAATGATGAAATTAGGGCCTACCGCTTCGCGCACCCGGCGGACGATTTCCACCGGCAGGCGCATGCGGTTTTCGTAGCTGCCGCCCCAACGGTCGGTGCGGTGGTTGGTATGGGCGGCGAGGAACTGGTTAATGAAATAACCTTCGGAACCCATGATCTCGACGCCGTCGTACTCGGCCTGTTGCGCCAGGGACGAACAGGTGACGAAATCGCTGATCTGCTTCTCGATGCCTTCCTCGTCCAGCTCTTTAGGCTTGAACGGGTTGATCGGTGCCTGAATGGCGCTCGGCGCGACCTGCTTCGGGCTGTAGGCATAACGCCCGGCGTGAAGGATCTGCATGCAGATCTTGCCGCCCGCCTCGTGCACCGCGCGGGTGACGATCCGGTGCTTGAGCGCTTCTTCCTCGGTGGTCAGTTTGGCTGCGCCGGAGTACACCCCGCCCTCGTCGTTCGGGCCAATACCACCAGTGACCATCAGGCCAACACCGCCACGGGCACGTTCGGCAAAATACGCCGCCATGCGCTCGAAACCGCCGGGCTTTTCCTCAAGACCAGTGTGCATCGAACCCATCAGGGTACGGTTGCGCAGCGTGGTAAAACCCAGGTCCAGCGGGGCCAACAGGTGCGGGTAATGAGCGGCGGCCATCGGTAACTCCACATCGAGCGATCACGGAAAAAGTGCAGGAGCTCTTCGGCCCCCGTCAGTCATGTTGGACAGACTAAGAGTCGCGCCGCTGTCACTCAATGACCGTAACTGACAACTTATTGATCCAAATGTGCAGCGCCCCTTGGCAAGCGTCGGCATGCGCCCTACCCTAGTCGCGAACCCTGCACACGGCCGTTGACTGTTTCCCCATGCGCAAACTTCTGTACCTGACCTTCTCCATGGCATTGATTGCCGCCCTTACGACCTACGCCATGTGGGCCGCGGACCGTCCGGTGGGTCATTACCTGTCGGACCTGCGCATCAACCTCGCGGTCGACCAAGGCACACCCGCCGATCGCGGCAATTTGCTGGGCATCCAGCCCGAGCTGTTTCCCACCGACTATCAAAGCTCCGAGCGCCTGCACCGCAAGTTGGCGGCGTATTTGCAGAAGGCCCAGGACCAAGGCCTGCTGAACGAAAAAACCATCGTCGTCCTGCCCGAACATGTCGGCACCTGGTTGATGGTCAGCGGCGAGAAAGATGAGCTGTACCAGGCGACCACGCTCAAGGAAGCCATGAACTGGCTGGCGGTCAGCAACCCGCTGAAGTTCGTCCGCGCGCTGATCAGCGCCAAGGGTGACAAACGTCTGGACGACGCACACCTGCGCATGAAGGCCAAAGGCATGGCCAAGGACTACCAGGCACTGTTTGGTGGTCTGGCGAAAGAATTCCACGTGACGTTGGTGGCGGGCTCCATCGTGCTGCCCGAGCCTAGCGTCATCGACGGCACCCTGAAAATCGGCCGCGGCGCGTTGTACAACAGCAGCGTGGTGTTCGGTCGCGATGGTCTGCCGATCGGCCAGCCCCAGCGCCAGATGCACCCGATTTTCGATGAACATGAAGTCATCGCCGCCAATGGCGAGCATACGCTCAACGTCGTCGACACCCCGGCCGGACGCTTGGGTGTGCTGATCGGCAGCGACAGCTGGTACCCGGACAATTACCGTAAGCTCGACGACCAGGGTGCGCAGTTCGTCGCGGTCCCGGCGTTTGTGATCGGGCGCGGCACCTGGGACAAACCGTGGCGCGGTTACAAGGGGCTGTCGACGCCTGGCTCGGTCAGTCTCAAGACCGGGGAGCTCAGCGAGGGTCAGGCCTGGCATCGTCTGACACTCACCGCTCAACCGCCCAGCAGCCAGGCAATCGCCGGCATGAGCGTGTTCCTGCGCGGTCAGTTCTGGGATCAGGGCAGCGCCGGTCAAAGTTTTCTCAGCAGCAACGGGCGGCAGTTCGCCGACGGCAATGCCCGTGGCGCGCGCTTGCTGAACCTCTGGTTGTAACCGATGAAACCGTTGCCGATGCGACTCGGCGATCTGTCGGTGGGCTTTGTTCATAGCCTGGCCGACGCCGTGCGCAGCCACGGTGCAGACCCTCAGCCGCTACTCGAACAATACGGCCTCGACGCGGCTCGCCTCAGCGAAGCGGGCGCCCGGCTCTCGATCCCGCGCTACATGCGCCTGGGCCACAGCGCCATTCAACTGACCGACAACCCGGCACTTGGCTTGCGTATGGGTCAGCTCAGTCGCCTGAGCCAGGTCGGCCTGGCCGGGGTCACGGCTGCTCAGGCGCCAACGGTGCGAGAAGCCGCGCGGTGCCTGATTCGCTTCGAAGCCTTGTATGGCTCCAACTATCGCGGTCAATCGAGCTTTCACGAAGACGCCCAAGGCGCCTGGCTGCGGTTTTATTCCATCATCCCTTACAACGCCTACAACCGCTTCGTGGTGGATTCGATCATCGCTGGCTGGTTGCAGCAATTGTCCAGCATAAGCCCTGCCCCGTTGCGGGCCGAACGCATCGAGATCGAGTTTGATGAGCCGGATTACCGCACGGCTTATGAAGTACTGGGCGACTGCCCGATCCAGTTCGGCAGTGAGCACAATCAACTGCGCTTGAGCCTTGCCAGCCTCGCCCAGCGCAACCCGGAACACTGCCCGAGCACCTGGCGACACCTGCTGCAACTGTGTGAACGGGAACTGGAGCAACTGACACGCACCCGCAGCCTGCGCGAACGCATCACTCAGTTACTGGGGCCATTGCTCAATGGTGGCCGGGAACCCGACCTGGAAGAAGTGGCGGCACGCCTGAAGCTGCCGACCTGGACCTTGCGCCGCAAACTCGCCGAGGAAGGCACGCAATTTCGCGCGATCCTCAATGACACGCGTCGCGACCTGGCCATGACCTACATCCGCGATACCGAACTGGCGTTCGGAGAAATCGCCTACCTGCTGGGCTTTGCCTCAGCCGAAGCCTTTCAACGGGCCTTCAAACGCTGGAGCGGCCAGACTCCCGGCGAGTTTCGCCGCAGTCATCGCCAATCCGCTTGACGTTTACAGCTCGGTAGCGTCTTCGGCCGGTTCCAGCGGGTCCAGTTCAAACGCCTGATACTCGAGCAGCTCTTCTTGATATTCGTCCATTTTGAATCCCCCACAGCTCGTTGAAAAAAACGCCTGAATAAATGACCAGCGCCCCGAGCATAAAGTGCCCACGTGAAAGAAAAATGACGCAGGCACGCCGCTCAGCGACTACTTAATAAAACGTAGCAGGCCGTCAGGAATTTATCACAGGATTTTTTCGATACAGGCCGTAGGACAACGGCCTGGGTTGACGCGGATCAATTTAAAAGCCGCTGCGGGATCGGTGTCGTCTGACCCGATCCCGCAGCGTCAGAGCACGATTACTGGCCAGATACAGGAATGGCCGAAATAGGCTCGGTGGGTGGAGGCAGGCTTGATTGGGGCGGCGGAGTGACCGTTTCCGTGGTCGATGCAGGTTCGGAATTCTCGGCTGGAGCAATCGGAGCGGCTTCAGGCGGCGGTGCAACAGGCTCAGAGGCTGCTGGAGCCGCTTCGGCAGGTGCCGGCGCAGGTTCTGCCGCAGGTGCCGGGGTCGGCGCCAACGGAGCTGGTGCGGGCTTGGCTTCAGGCACGCCGAGATCGGGTTTCGGCTTATCCTTGATGTGCGCGGCCTTTTTCGCTTCCGGCGGCAGGAACAACTCGACCAGGGTGAAGAACCGCTCGTAGAACTTGGGCGACGATACGGTTTCGCTGGCAACCTTGACCATCGAGTCGTCGGACGAACCGATCGGCATCGACACCGAACCCAGCACGCCCACACCAACGCTGGCGGAGTTGTTGGTCTTCTTCAGCGCATAACGGTCCTGCAGGGCGTTGGCGAACATGGTCGCGTGGAGCCCCTCACTGCCGTCATCGGCACAGACCACACTGAAGCTGATCTCCATGTGGCTCTCGCCGGTCTGCTGGAAGCTTTTGTGTCCGCTGACCAGCTTCGGGTCGGAGCTGGTGATGATGTAGCCCTGGCTGAGCAACGCCCGACGGGCGGCTTCGCACGTCTGCGCATCCGTTACCGGGTAGCTGCGCGAAAACGTTCCGGAGTCATCGAAGTTCTCATGCTCGTAGATAGGGGCTTTCTTCGACGAGCAGCCGGCCGCGGCGGCCAGCACCAACGCCAGCCCTGCAACACGCATGGGAAATGATTTAAACATTGAACATCCTGAGGAAAACGGTCCGGGGCGTATTGTGCAACAGATCGATGCTTAGCGGAGCATCGATTAGTGTCTTAAAACAGTTACAAGTCTACTGACTGTCATTTACAGGAAAAAGTCGCACGGTAAATACTCAGGCGACGGGTAACTCGCGCTGCCTTTGTTTCGCCCATAAAAAACCCCAACCTTTCGGCCGGGGTCTTTGTGTCGCGTAAAACTCAGTCAGGCATCAGAAGCGTTTGATCTCAGCCTGGCTTTCCAGCAGTTTGCGGTAGGCCGCAAAGTCTTGCTGGCCAATGCGCGAAGCGAGGAAGCGACGGTATTGAGCCTTCTCTTCTTCAGTCGGCGCAGCCGCTTCGTTCACGCCGTTCAGACGCACAATCACCAGGCTACCATCGGCCAGGGTCACGCTGCTGAAGGTCGGCTTGTCCTTGGCGACAGGCTTGGGCATGCGGAACAGCGCCTGCAGCACGGTTGGGTCAACCCCTTCCTGGCCACGAGTGGCTGCCTGGGTCACTTTCCAGCTCTGACCGTCGATCGCCTTGTCCAGCGCAGTCTTGCCATCGCGCAGGCTGACAATCAGCTCTTCAGCCTTGGTCTTGGCTGCAGCACTGGCGTGCTCCTTGGCCAATTGCACGCGAATGCTGGCAGCCACGCTTTCCAGCGGCAGTTGCGCAGGTTTCAGGTGCTCCTTGGCGCGCAGCACGATCACGGTTTCCGGATCGAGCTCGATGGCGGTGCTGTTGGCACCCTCATCCAGCACTTCAGGGCTGAACGCAGCAGTGATCACGGCACGGTTGGCCGCAACACCTTCGCCACCTTCACGGCCGAACGGTTTGGACGTATGAACAGTGAGCTTCAGGTCCTGCGCCGGCTGAGCCAGATCGGAGGCTTCGAACGACGAGTCTTCCAGTTGCTTGGTCGCCTCGACGAAACGCTGCTCGACCTGCTGGGTTTTCAGCTCACGGGTCAGCTTGTCTTTCAGGCTGGCGAGCGTCGGCACTTCAGGCGCTTCGACACCCAACAGCTTGATCAGGTGAAAACCGAAGTCGGTGCGGACCGGTGCCGAGATCTGATCCTTGGCCAACGCATACAGCGCTGTTTCGAAGGCTGGATCGTAGACACCTGGACCGGCAAAGCCGAGGTCACCGCCGTTGTTCGCCGAACCCGGGTCTTGGGAGAATTCCTTGGCCAGGGCCTCGAACTTCTCGCCTTTTGCCAGACGTGCCTGGATCTCCTCGATCTTGGCCTTGGCTTGCGCTTCGGTCACCTTGTCGTTCACTTCGATCAGAATGTGCGCGGCCCGGCGTTGTTCCGACAGGTTTGCGGTTTCTTTCTGATACGCCGCTTGCAGGTCTTCGTCCTTGACGCTGACCTGATCAAAGAAGGAAGCCTTCTTCAACTCCAGGTAATCAATGACCACCTGATCCGGCGTCATGAATTCCTTGGCGTGTTCGTCGTAGTAGGCTTTGACTTCATCGTCGGTCAGCTTCACAGCCGCCGGGTCAGCCTTGACGTTCAGCGAAGCGAAATCGCGGGTCTGTTTTTCCAGACGGGCGAATGCCAGAACCTGTGCGTCGGTGACGAAACCGCTACCTGCCAGACCAGCGCGCAGCTGACCGATCAGCATTTCCTGAGCCAGCATCTGACGGAATTGCATGCGGCTGTAGCCGAGTTGGCGAATAACCTGGTCGAAACGCTCTGGGCTGAACTTGCCATCAACCTGGAATTCAGGCGTCTGCAGGATCACCTGGTCCAAAGCAGCTTCGGAAAAAGCGAACTTCGAGTTTTCTGCGCCTTGCAGCAGCAGCTTGCGGTCGATCAGGCCTTTGAGGGCCGATTCGCGCAGCATTTTTTCGTCGAGCAAGGAAGCATCGAAATCCTTGCCCAGCTGTTGCATGAGCTGACGGCGTTGCATATCGACCGCCTGGCTCAGCTCGTTCTGGCTGATTTCTTCGCCATTGACCTTCGCCGCATCATTACGATGCGTAGTGGCCTGAAAAATGGCGTCGAAACCGGTCAAAGCCATCAGTGCAACGATGACCCCGATAATGGTCTTGGCAATCCAGCCTTGTGAATTGTCCCTGATATTCTGCAGCATGCGTCCCCCAGAAACGGTTGAACTTCAAAATTAGGCAACCGTGGAGCGTGGGTAGAATCCGGATAGAAGAAAGGCGCATCCGAGGATGCGCCTTCTCGTAACTGGCGGAGCGGACCGATGACTCGAACTTGCGAGCCTCGGCGTCTCGGATCGGCGACTCGCCGACTGGACTACCGCTCCGCTGCCAGGTCAGGCATGACCCCGACCCGGATAGGCAAAAACCTGAATCGAACTTAGTTGACAGCTTCTTTCAGTGCTTTACCGGCTTTGAAACCTGGTTTTTTAGCAGCTGCGATTTCCAGCGTCTTACCGGTCTGTGGGTTACGACCAATGCGAGCTGGACGATCAGTTACGGAGAAAGTACCGAAACCAACCAGAACAACAGAGTCGCCAGCCTTGAGAGCGCCAGTGACGGATTCGATTACAGCGTCCAGCGCACGGCCAGCAGCAGCTTTCGGGATATCAGCGGATGCAGCGATAGCATCAATCAGTTCCGACTTGTTCACTCTAAGTCCCCTTATATCTATTTGAGTATGATTCTAAGTTTTTTGGTGAAAGCAAAAACGAGTGCTGAATGGCCTACAGACACTTAAGAGCCGCTTTATAACAAGGGCTCTAAAAAGCTGTCAACAAGCCACCCAGGCAAATGCGTACTAATGCGTGCTAATTCTTTCCTTAGAGTCAGACTCGCGTTTTTCATCCTTTGCAACTATCTCTGGAGCTACATCTGGCAAGGGCTCCGGCGCGTATTGCAGCGCAATTTGCAGGACCTCGTCAATCCATTTAACCGGTTTAATCTGCAGATCTTGCTTGATATTGTCAGGAATTTCCTTCAGATCGCGTACGTTCTCTTCAGGAATGATCACCGTCTTGATTCCGCCACGGTGTGCAGCGAGCAGTTTTTCTTTCAAACCACCAATCGCCAGCACCTGACCACGCAGGGTAATTTCGCCAGTCATGGCGACGTCCGCGCGCACAGGGATCCCGGTCAATGCGGACACCAGAGCCGTACACATGCCCACACCGGCGCTAGGGCCGTCCTTCGGGGTCGCCCCTTCCGGCATGTGGATATGCGTGTCGCGCTTCTCGTGGAAGTCCAGGGGAATCCCCAGGCTCTTCGCGCGACTGCGAACAACGGTCAGGGCCGCAGTGATCGATTCGACCATGACGTCACCCAAGGAACCGGTCTTGATCAACTGGCCTTTACCCGGTACGACGGCGGCTTCGATGGTCAGCAATTCGCCACCCACCTGAGTCCACGCCAACCCGGTGACCTGACCGATCTGGTCCTGCGATTCAGCCAGACCGTAGCGGAATTTGCGCACGCCCAGGAAGTGTTCCAGCATCTCGGCAGTGACCTTCACCGAGAAGCGTTTTTCCATTGCATGCTCTTTGACCGCCTTGCGGCAAACCTTGGCAATCTGGCGCTCCAGCCCCCGCACACCGGCTTCGCGGGTGTAGTAGCGGATGATGTCACGGATCGCTTCGGCGTCGAATTCCAGCTCGCCTTTTTTCAAGCCGTTAGCCGTAATCTGCTTTGGCGAAAGGTATTTGACGGCGATGTTGATCTTTTCGTCTTCGGTGTAACCCGGCAGACGGATCACTTCCATCCGGTCGAGCAGGGCTGGAGGAATGTTCATGGAGTTCGAGGTGCAAAGGAACATCACATCGGACAGGTCGTAGTCGACTTCCAGATAGTGATCGTTGAAGTTGTGGTTCTGCTCAGGATCGAGCACTTCCAGCAACGCCGACGCCGGATCGCCACGCATGTCGCTGCCCATTTTGTCGATTTCATCGAGCAGGAACAGCGGGTTGCGGACGCCCACTTTTGTCATTTTTTGAATCAATCTTCCTGGCATCGAACCGATATAAGTACGGCGATGACCACGAATTTCCGCTTCATCACGCACGCCACCGAGGGCCATGCGCACGAATTTGCGGTTGGTGGCGTGAGCAATCGACTCCGCCAGAGAGGTTTTACCGACCCCAGGAGGACCGACCAGGCACAACACCGGACCACGAATTTTCTTCACGCGTTTTTGCACGGCGAGGTATTCGAGGATCCGTTCTTTGACTTCTTCCAGACCATAGTGGTCTGCATCGAGAATGTCTTCTGCGCGCGCCAGATCCAGGCGCACTTTGCTCTGCGCCTTCCACGGCACCTGAACCAGCCAGTCAATATACGAGCGCACCACGGTCGCTTCCGCAGACATTGGCGACATTTGTTTTAACTTGTTCAGTTCGCCCTGGGCTTTGGCCAAGGCATCTTTCGGCAGACCAGCGGCATCGATGCGCTTTTTCAGCTCTTCGATTTCGTTGTGGCCTTCGTCGCTGTCGCCGAGCTCTTTCTGAATGGCCTTCATCTGCTCATTCAGGTAGTACTCGCGCTGGCTGCGCTCCATTTGTTTTTTGACGCGACCGCGAATGCGTTTTTCGACTTGCAGCAGGTCGATCTCGGCATCCAGCAACGCCAGAACGTGCTCGACCCGGGCCGACAAATCAATGATTTCGAGGATTTCCTGCTTCTGCTCGATCTTCAGGGCCATGTGTGCGGCCATGGTGTCGACCAGGCGGCCTGGTTCGTCGATGCTGTTGAGCGACGACAGGACTTCAGCCGGGACTTTCTTGCCCAGCTGTACATATTGTTCGAACTGAGCAAGCAGGCTGCGTACGAACACTTCCGACTCACGCTCTGGCGCGTCGACTTCGTCGATCAATGAGACTTCGGCACGGCAATGGCCGTCCACTTCGCTGAAACGCTCAACGGCGCCCCGCTGCTCACCTTCGACCAAGACCTTGACCGTGCCGTCAGGCAGCTTGAGCAGCTGTAGAACGGTCGCAATGGTACCTACGCGATAAAGTGCTTCTTCACCGGGATCGTCGTCAGCAGGGTTTCTCTGAGCCAGCAGAAGGATCTGCTTGTCGCCCGTCATCGCTGCCTCGAGGGCTTCGATGGATTTCTCGCGCCCCACGAACAGCGGGATAACCATGTGCGGATAAACCACAACATCACGCAATGGCAGGAGAGGCAATTCGATGGTTGTCTTCATGATTTCGCCTCTACGGCGGCCATAAGGCCGTAAACAGATGGAAGTGAGCTTGAAACCAAGATGGGGGCTACCTTCAAAAAAAACAAGCTTAAAGAAGGTGTTAAAACGCGCAAAAAGCAAAGGGGCCCGAAGGCCCCTTCTTTATTCCAGCAGCGTGACGCTTAGGCGTCTGGCGCTGCCTTGGCAGCCGGCTCACTGTTTTCGTAGATATACAGTGGCTTGGACTTGCCTTCTATAACGCTTTCGTCGATCACTACTTTACTCACCTCGGACTGCGAGGGGATTTCATACATAGTGTCGAGCAATACACCTTCGAGAATCGAACGCAGCCCACGGGCACCGGTTTTGCGTTCCAAGGCACGTTTGGCGACCGATTTCAGAGCGTCGGCCCGGAATTCCAGGTCCACACCTTCCATCTCGAACAGCTTGGCATACTGTTTGGTCAGAGCATTTTTCGGCTCGGTGAGAATCTGCATCAGCGCAGCCTCATCAAGCTCGTCCAGCGTGGCAAGTACCGGCAGACGACCGACGAATTCCGGGATCAGACCGAACTTGACCAGATCGTCAGGCTCGACTTCACGCAGGGACTCACCGACTTTCTTGCCTTCTTCCTTGCTGCGCACTTCCGCGTTGAAACCGATGCCGCCCTTGGTGGAACGGTTTTGAATAACCTTTTCCAGACCGGAGAACGCACCACCGCAGATGAACAGGATGTTACGGGTGTCGACCTGAAGGAATTCCTGCTGCGGATGCTTGCGACCACCTTGAGGCGGAACGGAAGCGACCGTGCCTTCGATCAACTTGAGCAGGGCCTGCTGCACGCCTTCACCGGAAACGTCCCGGGTGATCGACGGGTTGTCAGACTTGCGCGAGATCTTGTCGATCTCATCGATGTAGACAATGCCCATTTGGGCCTTTTCTACGTCGTAATCGCACTTCTGCAGCAGCTTCTGAATGATGTTTTCGACATCTTCACCCACGTAACCTGCCTCGGTGAGGGTGGTTGCGTCGGCGATGGTGAACGGGACGTTCAGCAAGCGGGCCAGTGTTTCGGCAAGCAGGGTTTTACCCGAGCCTGTCGGGCCGATCAGCAAGATGTTGCTCTTGCCGAGTTCGACATCGTCATTCTTTTTGTCACGCTGATTCAGGCGCTTGTAGTGGTTGTACACCGCTACGGCCAGAACCTTTTTCGCACGCTCCTGACCAATCACGTACTGATCAAGGATGCCGCTGATTTCTTTAGGCGAAGGCAATTTATGCGCGCTGCTTTCGGCCTGGGCTTCCTGCACCTCCTCACGGATGATGTCATTGCACAGGTCGACGCACTCGTCGCAGATAAAGACCGAGGGGCCGGCAATCAATTTGCGTACTTCATGCTGGCTTTTGCCACAGAAGGAGCAATAGAGCAGCTTGCCGTTGTCCTCGCCGTTGCGGGTGTCAGTCATTCGTTCGATCCAAATCCGATAGGCTTGCAACACAAGATGAAGGCTATTGCGGGCTTTTTCAAGCCCGCTAGTGATCGGACGCGCCGACCAACCCTATTTTGAGCTGCTTAATTTAAGCGGGGCGCTGGCTGATCACTTCATCGATCAACCCGTATTCACGCGCTGCTTCTGCACTCATGAAATTATCGCGGTTGGTATCGCGCTCGATTTCTTCAAGAGTGTGCCCGCTATGCTTGGCCATCAGCGTGTTGAGACGCTCACGAATGAAGAGGATTTCCTTGGCATGGATTTCGATATCCGAAGCCTGGCCCTGGAAACCGCCCAGTGGCTGGTGAATCATCACACGCGAGTTCGGCAGGCAGTAACGCTTGCCGGCGGCACCGGCCGTCAGTAGAAACGCACCCATGCTGCACGCTTGACCGATACAGGTGGTCGACACGTTTGGCTTGATGAACTGCATGGTGTCATAGATCGACATGCCCGCCGTCACCGAACCGCCCGGGGAGTTGATATAGAGATGGATGTCCTTGTCCGGGTTTTCCGCTTCAAGGAACAGCAGTTGCGCACAGATCAGGTTGGCCATGTAGTCCTCTACCGGACCAACCAGAAAGATCACTCGCTCCTTGAGAAGGCGCGAGTAGATGTCATAGGCGCGCTCGCCACGAGCAGATTGCTCGACAACCATCGGGACCAGGCCGCCTGCGGCCTGGATATCAGAGTTCTGCTGAATATACGAATTACGGAACATGCTCTGCAGTCACTCCCAAATAGTTATGTCTTGAATACGCATAAGCCAGCACGAAGGCTGGCTTATGGTGTGTACTTCTTACCGCAAAAACGATCAGTCGGCTTGTGGAGCTTCTACCGGCTTGACTGCTTCTTCGTAAGAGACCGATTTGTCGGTCACGCTAGCTTTCTGCAGAACAGTATCCACAACTTGTTCTTCCAGCACAACCGAACGGACTTCGTTCAGTTGCTGGTCGTTCTTGTAGTACCAGGACACAACCTGCTCAGGCTCCTGGTAAGCCGAAGCCATTTCCTGAATCATTTCACGAACGCGGGCTTCGTCAGGCTTGAGGTCGAATTGCTTGACCACTTCAGCCACGATCAGACCCAGCACAACGCGGCGCTTGGCTTGTTCTTCGAACAGCTCGGCCGGCAGTTGGTCAGGCTTGATGTTGCCGCCGAACTGCTGAACAGCCTGCACGCGCAGACGGTCAACTTCGTTGGACAGCAGAGCCTTAGGCACTTCGATCGGGTTGGTGGCCAGCAGACCGTCCATTACCTGATTCTTGACCTTGGATTTGATCGCCTGACGCAGTTCACGCTCCATGTTCTTGCGAACTTCGGCGCGGAAGCCTTCCAGACCAGTTTCCTTGATGCCGAATTGAGCGAAGAATTCTTCGGTCAGTTCTGGCAGTTTTGGCTCGGAAACAGTGTTCACGGTCACGGTGAACTCAGCGGTTTTGCCTGCCAGGTCGAGGTTCTGATAGTCCTCTGGGAAGGTCAGGTTCAGAACGCGCTCTTCGCCGGCTTTAGCGCCAACCAGACCGTCTTCAAAACCAGGGATCATGCGGCCGGAACCCAGAACCAGCTGAGTACCTTTGGCGGAACCGCCAGCGAACACTTCGCCGTCGACCTTGCCAACGAAATCGATGTTCAGCTGGTCTTCGTTTTGAGCAGCGCGATCGGCCACTTCGAAACGGGTGTTCTGCTTGCGCAGCACTTCCAGCATTTTGTCCAGATCGGCATCAGCCACGTCAGCGCTCAGGCGCTCAACCGCGATACCTTCGAAACCGGCAACGGTGAACTCAGGGAACACTTCGAAAATCGCGACGTATTCCAGGTCTTTGCCAGCTTCCAGCGATTTCGGCTCGATCGAAGGAGCACCAGCCGGGTTCAGCTTCTGCTCAACGACAGCTTCGTAGAAAGAGGACTGGATCACGTCGCCGACCGCTTCCTGACGTGCATCAGCACCGAAACGGCGCTTGATTTCACTCATTGGCACTTTGCCTGGACGGAAGCCAGCAATCTTGGCCTTTTGGGCAGTCTGCTGCAGACGCTTGTTGACCTGAGTCTCGATGCGCTCAGCCGGCACGGTGATGCTCATGCGGCGCTCAAGAGCAGAAGTATTTTCAACAGAAACTTGCATGGATATTCCTCGTTGCACAGACGTTAGCCGGCCGTTTCCGACCCCAGAATCAAGGGCATGCATTCTAGTGGGTCAAACTCAAGAAGTCACCCTACTGAAAACGGGTAAAAAAGCAGCAGGCAATTTATAGGCGGGGACAAACGGTTGTGCCTCGCCCTGTTAGCAAATACAGCCAATCATGCCAGGGCTCTGCACCAATCCTTCTATATATAGAAGGCATCGGCAATCCATCCCTGACAGTCGACCCCACGAGGGGACCAACGGGCGAGCCAGCATCATCGAGAAACATAAATCCGACGATCCGAGCCGCCCTCTCGACCCAGAACCTGCGGCCGCTTTTGAAAATTCAGACTTCTAAAACAAAAACGGCGCAGCCCTTTTCAGGTGCTGCGCCGTTTTCTGCTATTAAATAGCTACTTGTAATGGTGCGGACGGAGAGACTCGAACTCTCACACCTTGCGGCGCTGGAACCTAAATCCAGTGTGTCTACCAATTCCACCACATCCGCATCAAGCTTTTAAAGCAAAGGCGCCAGACTGTTAATCTGGCGCCTTTCTAAATATGGGGTGGACGAAGGGGATCGAACCCTCGACAACGGGAGTCACAATCCCGTGCTCTACCAACTGAGCTACGCCCACCATATTGCCATGTTGCGTTACTTGTGCCAAAGCTGCCTAATGGCGCACCCGGCAGGACTCGAACCTGCGACCATCCGCTTAGAAGGCGGATGCTCTATCCAGCTGAGCTACGGGCGCCTTGTTAATCTGTATTCTTGGACGATTACAAACTAAGTGCTTTCAGTCTCACCGAATTAAACATCAACTCTGCTCGACCTTCTTAACCAGTGCTAGGCTGTGCCCGACAAGTGCGACGAATGTTATAGGTGACCCTGAAGGTCGTCAACTCTTTTTTAAAAAAAATTCATTTAATTAAAGGGGTTAGGGGAATTTGCAGACCAAGCGCCTTTGCCCTCACCTCATGACATGCGAGAATGCGTTCTCTTTTTTTCCCCTCTCGATGGTTAATCACGCGCAATGACTGCACAACTAATCGACGGCAAATCGATCGCCGCCAGCCTGCGCCAGCAGATCGCCAAACGCGTCAACGAGCGTCGCCAGCAAGGTCTGCGCACGCCCGGCCTCGCGGTGATCCTGGTCGGCAGCGATCCTGCCTCTCAGGTTTATGTCTCGCACAAGCGTAAAGACTGTGAAGAGGTCGGCTTCATTTCCCAAGCCTACGACCTGCCTTCCGAAACCACTCAAGAAGCGTTGACCGATCTGATTGATCGCTTGAACGACGACCCGGCGATTGACGGCGTTCTGCTTCAGCTTCCTCTACCTGAACACCTGGACGCCTCCAAATTGCTGGAGCGCATTCGTCCAGACAAGGACGTCGACGGTTTCCACCCTTATAACGTCGGCCGTCTGGCCCAGCGTATTCCGCTGCTGCGTCCGTGCACGCCTAAAGGCATCATGACGTTGCTGGAAAGCACCGGTGTCGATCTCTACGGGATGGACGCAGTGGTTGTCGGGGCCTCCAACATTGTTGGCCGCCCGATGGCAATGGAATTGCTGCTGGCTGGTTGCACCGTGACCGTCACCCACCGTTTCACCAAGGATCTGGCAGGCCACGTGGGCCGTGCCGATCTGGTGGTGGTCGCCGCCGGCAAGCCGGGGCTGGTAAAGGGTGAGTGGATCAAAGAAGGCGCGATCGTGATTGACGTCGGCATCAACCGTCAGGAAGACGGCAAACTGGTTGGTGACGTGATCTACGACACCGCCCTGCCCCGCGCCGGCTGGATCACTCCAGTCCCGGGTGGCGTTGGCCCGATGACCCGCGCTTGCCTGCTGGAAAACACGCTGTACGCTGCCGAAACACTGCACAGCTGAGTTCGCATTTTCATGGCTGCGACGAACAAAGGAACCCCGCCATTGGCGGGGTTCTTTTTGCCTGAATTAAAAACGTTACCGCTCGCCGGAAACCTACTGTTTGTAGGGGTTTTCAAGGACTTTGACCTGTTCATTGATCAACCATCGACAGTTCTTCAGCCATACTCCTAAAATGCGTCGTTTTTAAAGAAACAACCCGTTACAGAACGGCTTATCCACACCTAACGAGTCTGCCAGCGTGAAAATCCGTCTTTCCATCCTGAGCCTATTTTTTGCATTTACAGGGACTTTCACCACGCCAATGGTCAACGCTGCCGACACCACTTCGGCGCCGCGAGACACGTCATCACTGAAGATCGCTTCCGGCAGCGCGTTGCTGATGGATCTGCAGACCAACAAAGTCATCTATGCCAGCAATCCTGACGTGGTTGTGCCGATTGCTTCCGTCAGCAAACTGATGACCGGGCTGATCGTGGTTGAAGCCAGGCAGAACATGGACGAATACATCTCCATTAACATCAGCGACACCCCGGAAATGAAAGGTGTGTTTTCCCGGGTGAAACTCAACAGCGAAATGCCGCGCAAGGAAATGCTGCTGATCGCCCTGATGTCCTCGGAAAACCGCGCGGCCGCGAGCCTGGCCCATCATTATCCGGGCGGCTACGTCGCGTTCATTGCCGCAATGAATGCCAAAGCGAAAGCACTGGGCATGACCAGCACCCACTTCGTCGAACCGACCGGCCTCTCCCCTCGCAACGTGTCCACGGCCCGCGACCTGAGCAAACTGCTGATCGCTGCGCACAAGTACCCACTGTTGACTGAGCTGAGTACGACCAAGCAAAAAACCGTCTCGTTCCGTAAACCCAACTACAGCCTGGGTTTCCGTAATACCGACCATTTGGTCAACAAGCCGAACTGGGACATCAAGCTGACGAAAACCGGCTTCACCAACGAGGCTGGTCACTGCCTGGTGCTGGTCACCAGCATGGGCAATCGCCCGGTTGCGCTGGTCATCCTCGACGCCTTTGGCAAGTACACGCATTTTGCCGATGCCAGTCGCATTCGCAGCTGGGTGGAAACCGGCAGGGGCACGAACGTGCCGTCTGTAGCCTTGCAGTACAAATCCGACAAGAACCTCAAGCATCGTCAGAGCGGCGTGGTTGAAGCGTCGAAATAACTAAACGACAGAAAAAAGAAAGCCCCGACTATTCGGGGCTTTTTTTCGTCCAGCGTCAGTCATTGGGCAACGGCATCTGGTCGTCATCTGGAATGCCGTCCCCGGTGCTCGGATCTCTCGTGCCATGGGGATGTTCCGTTGGTACTACCATCGGACGCGCCAAGGGATCCCTTAACGGATCATTCGGATCCATCACGGGGTCAACACCCTCTTCCGGCGTGGTTGGAACGCTGTCCGGACGTTTGTCGTTGAAACTCGAATCGGTAGACATACGCACCTCACTCAGGCTCAGGGTTTCAGATCGGCGAGTGGATCGTAAGGCTTCGCAGGCGCCTTGGGATTGTCGCCCGGCTTCACATCCCTCGGGGCCTTGGCGGGTCCGATGGGGTCGACCTGAGGATCGGCGAGGTCCGGTGAATCGGGGTCGAACCCCAACTCATCGCCCGAAGAATGCTCAGATGAGTGCGGGCCGACGGGGGTAGTGGAATGTGCCATGGGCACCTCCTTTGAGTCTGGCCGGGAGAAATCCGGGCCCTACTTCGTTAGAGGTCAGCAAAGTGCAGCGGTGCCCGACAGATGACGAACGGACTTATTGCGCGTTCAGCGCTTTCTTCGCCCTGGCGGCCGCCTGCTCCTGACCTGCCTGGGCAAGGTCGCTCGCGGCCTTGAGCCATCGCTGCTGATCGACATTGGCCGGCAGTTGATTCGGCTTCTGGATCAGCACGGCCCAGCCACCGGCATCCTTGAGCGCCGATTCAAACGAACCGAAGCCCATCAACTCCCGACGATTCATGCCCGAGCGCAGCAGCACTGTCTGCTTCTGACGGTTGTACCCGGCAAGAATGGCGTAACGCGGTTCAGCCCAGAACGCTGAGCCTTCGGTGAAACGCACCATTACCGGATAACCGGCCGCCACCTGGGTCAACAGTGCAGGCAGATTGCTGTCGAGGGGATAGACGACCATGCCGTACTCGCGAGCGAGGTTCTGCATGTTCTGCTGCAACTGGGCTTCGGCACCCGGCAAATGCAACGGCTTTTCGAGCAAACCTGGGGTAATCACAATGCCTTGCTGGGACAACATGCTGGCCAGCACTTGCGGCCCACTCTGATTCGCCACGCCACGGTAGAACGTGCCACTGAGCTCGACACGCTCCGGCAGGCGCTTGATTTCAGGTGCCACGCTCCCCGCGCAGCCAGCCAGACCTGCAACGCAGCCAACGACCAGCACTAAAGATCGAATTCGAGAAAATACCCGCACCATCATCACTCTCTTGATTTTGACGCCAGGCATTCGCGCTCCCGGCTTGGCCGTCGATCATAGGACGCCGCGCGGCAGCGGTATAGCCTTAACCGGCAGATGATGGGATTCGATAGAGCGAACTGATTGGTGACAGCCGACCTTTGGTCAATAGCCTGAAACACAGCAGCGACTAGACTGTCATGTGCAAAGAGTGTGTGCCCGCAGCAGGGCGAAGAGGAGGCACTGATGAGCCTGACAATGACCATTGTGATGTTGATTTCTGGCTGGCTGGCCGTTGCCGCCGCCATGTTATGGGGAGTCCTGCGCATTACCCGCCGGCACCATCATCCGGCTCAGTCGGCGCCGGTGGCGAAACCCGATAAAACCGCTGAACAGCACGCTACCGCGCACTGACCGACACCCTTATGTATCCAAACAAAAACGGCCGCCTGGCTCTTTCGAGCACAGGCGGCCGTTTCGTTTAACGCAGATTAAGCTTCAGCGGCTAAACGCTTCTGCTTTGCACGTCGCGACATCATGTTCAAACCCTCGATCGTCGCCGAGAACGCCATGGCCGCATACACATAGCCTTTCGGTACATGGGCGCCGAAGCCTTCGGCGATCAGCGTCATGCCGATCATGATCAGGAAGCCCAGCGCCAGCATCACCACCGTCGGGTTGTCGTTGATGAACTTGGCCAGAGGATCAGCCGCCAGCAACATCACCAGTACAGACACCACCACCGCAATGATCATGATCGGCAAATGCTCGGTCATGCCGACAGCGGTAATGATGCTGTCGATGGAGAACACCATGTCCAGCAGCAGGATCTGACCGATCGCGGCGGCAAAGCCCAGGGTCACGGTCGAGGTGGCCGACGTCGGATCATCCGGCGCAGGGTCCATGCTGTGATGGATCTCGGTGGTCGCCTTCCACAACAGGAACAGGCCGCCGGCGATCAGGATCATGTCCTTCCAGGAGAACGTCTGGCCGAAGATATCGATCACAGGCTCAGTCAACTGGACGATGAACGCGATAGTGCTCAACAGCGCCAGTCGCAGGATCAGTGCCATGCCGATACCAATGCGCCGCGCTTTCTGCCGGTGCTGCTCGGGCAGTTTATTGGTCAGGATCGAAATGAAGATCAGGTTATCGATGCCGAGCACGATTTCCATAACGATCAAGGTAGCCAGGGCGACCCAGGCGGTGGGGCTTGCAGCAAGTTCTAAAAGGTATTCCATGGGTCAGTCCTGACTCTTTTAAGACGTTTTAGATTTCCTGGGACGAAGATTCGGTTTTCTGTTTATCTTCGCCCGATTGTTCTTTCTTGCTGATCAGCCCGCCAGTGGCGTCACTGATTGCCTGCTCTGCGGCTTTGTGGGTGTCGTCGATCGCTTGTTTGGCGGTTTCGGCAGCCTTGCCCATCAGTTGCTGAGCGCTTTTTTCGGCCTGGTCACAACCGGCCAATACCAGTAAAGACGTGATCAACAGTGCCGTGGTTTTAAGCTTCATGATGCTTTCCTCGATAGAACAAACCGGGCCGAAACGATGGCCCGTTGATAGCGAGGCATTCTAGGGAGGCAAACACTTCAGGAAAATTCGTATTTTTAGCGGTTATACTTCGTTTTTTACGAACTGTAGGTGGTCATGCTCAACTATCGGCAATTGCATTACTTCTGGGTGGTGGCCAAGACCGGCAGCATCGTGCGCGCCTGCGAGCAGTTGAATCTGACACCGCAGACCATCAGCGGGCAGATTTCCCTGCTCGAACAAACCTATGGCATCGAGTTGTTTCGCCGGGTCGGCCGGCAGCTGGAACTCACCGAAGCCGGGCGTCAGACCCTGCCCTACGCCGAGCAAATGTTTCAGCTGGGCGGGGAACTGGAACTGATGCTGCGAGCACAGCCCAACGAACAGCAGATTCTGTTTCGGGTTGGCGTGGCCGATGTGGTGCCCAAATCCATCGTCTACCGCCTGATCGCGCCGACCATGGAATTGAGCGAACCGCTGCGCATCACCTGTCGCGAAGACAAACTCGAACGCCTGCTCGCCGACCTGGCGATCCAGCGTCTCGACCTGGTGATTTCCGACAGCCCGATGCCCTCGCACCTGGACATCAAGGGCTACAGCCAGAAACTCGGGGAATGCGGGATCAGCTTCTTTGCCACCGCTGAATTGGCGGCGCAATACGGTCAGGATTTTCCCCGCAGCCTGCACGGTGCACCGCTGCTGATTCCAGGGCCGGAGACCGTGGTGCGCAGTCGCTTGCAGCGCTGGTTTGCCGAGCAGCAGATCCAGCCGCGCATTGTCGGCGAGTTCGACGACAGCGCCTTGATGCAGGCTTTCGGCCAATCCGGCAGCGGGATCTTCATCGGCCCGAGCGTGATTGCCGATGAAGTGATACGCCAATACGGCGTGGAATTGATTGGCCAGACCGACGCGGTGACCGAGTCGTTCTACGCCATTTCGGTGGAACGCAAGGTCAAGCACCCCGGCATTGTCGCCATTACCGAAGGTGCCCGACGCGAGCTGTTCACCGAGATGTGAGGTGTCAGGCGCAGACTTCGCGGGGCTTGAAGGTCATCAGCGCGATAGCCAAGAGGATCGAGGCGAGGATAAAAGCGGCCGCCGCGAAACCAAGACCTTGCAGGCCTACACCGTCGATGACCCTACCGCCGATCATGGCGCCCAGGCCGATCCCGAGGTTAGCCCCGGCAATGTTCAGCGATGCCGCGAACGCCGGCGCTTCGGGTGCAGCCTTCATCAATCGCACATGACTGACCAGGAACAACGCCGCCTGAGTCACGCCCCAGATCCCCATCGCCGCAGCCAGACCCAGCGGCGAATGAATGTTCGGCACCAACGCCACCAGGCCGGCGATCATGAACGCGCAGAACATCATCGAGGCGATCAACGGATGACGATCCACCGCGCGGCCGCCCAATGAGTTGCCGATCAAGCCGACCGCGCCGAAGCCCATCAGGCACCAGCCGACCACCGTGCCGTTGAAACCGGCCAGTCGCTCAAGAATGTCCGCCAGGTAGGTGTAGGCGGTGAACATGCCGCTGAACACCAGGATCGACAGCAGCACATGGCCAACCATCAGCGGGCTGCGCAAAATTTTGAATTGCGAACTGAAGCTCACTTGATGCTGATGCAGATTGGTTTTCGGCAGGTAGATAAACAGCAGCAACGCCTTGGCAAACGCGATCACCGCCAGAATGCCGAAAGCACTGCGCCAACCGAACGCATCGGAGATCAGTGTGCCCACCGGTATGCCGAACACGGTGGCGCAGACAATCCCGAATCCGATCTTGGCAATGGCGCGACCGGCGTAGTCCGGGCCGACAATGTCCACCGCGGTTTCACTGGCCAGCGCCCAGAACACTGGCAGCCCCAACGCGGGGATCAACCGGGCGGCGGACATCACCCAGATGTTCGGCGCAAACGCCGCGAGGGTGTTGGCCAGGCCGAACATGATCAGCACCGAGATGAACAATTTGCGGCGCTCGAACCGGGCGAAATACGCAGTCAGAAACGGCCCGAATGCGGCGACCGTGAAGGCGAACAAGGTCACCAGCAAACCCGCCTGGGGGATGCTGACTTCAAGGTCTCTAGCGATCGCCGGTAACAGGCCGACGATGACGAATTCCGTGGTCAGCACCGTGAAACCGGCGGCAGACAACAGAAGGATGGGCAACAGCATGCAGAACTCCAGAAAACGACGGCACCAGCGATAACCCGAAGGCCCACTGGCATGACTTGAAAATGAGGATGGCGAATCTTAACAGAGTGTTTCCGATCAGGGTTGCACGAACCTGCCGATCTCGTTGACCCACGGGTGGCAGATCGTCACAGGTCTGAAGGATGGAGACCACGCTGTGATAAAGTCCGCGCCCTGCGATACGTACACCCTGTTCATCGGCCATTGATTGGCATTGATGTCGCGATACCCCCGCACCTAATAAAATCAGAGATGCCGTTTTATGACCGCTTCATCCCCTTCGCTATGGTTACGCCTGAAACGCTTAAGCCTGGTCACACAAATCATCATCGGCCTGATCGCCGGGATTGCCCTGGCCCTCTTCGCGCCGGAGGTGGCGAAGTCCACCGCGTTCATCGGCAAAGTCTTCGTATCAGCGCTTAAAGCTGTCGCGCCGATTCTGGTGTTCGTGCTGGTCATGGCCTCGATTGCCAACCATAAACACGGCCAGGAAACCCACATTCGGCCGATTCTGTTTCTGTATCTGCTGGGAACGTTTGCGGCGGCGGTGGTGGCCGTTGTCGCCAGTACGTTGTTCCCCTCGAGCCTGGTATTGGCCACTCACGACGTTGCGGTCACCGCGCCGGGCGGGATCAGTGAAGTGCTGCAAAGTCTGCTGTTGAGCGTGGTCGACAACCCGGTCAGCGCGCTGATGAATGCCAACTTCATCGGCATTCTGGCGTGGGCGATTGGGATGGGCGTTGCCATTCGCCATGCCGGTGACACCACTCGCGAGGTGCTCGGCGACTTGTCTAACGGCGTGACCCTGATCGTGCGGCTGGTGATCCGTTTTGCGCCGCTGGGCATTTTCGGACTGGTGGCTTCGACCCTCGCCACCTCCGGTTTCGGTGCCTTGATCGGCTACGTGCACCTGCTGGCGGTTTTGCTGGGCTGCATGCTGTTTGTGGCGCTGGTGATGAACCCGGTCATCGTGTTCTGGAAGCTGCGGCGCAACCCGTATCCGCTGGTGATCACGTGCTTGCGCGAAAGCGGTATCACCGCATTTTTCACCCGCAGTTCGGCGGCGAACATTCCGGTCAATCTGGAATTGAGCAAGCGCCTGGGCCTGCACGAAGACACCTACTCGGTCTCGATCCCGCTGGGTGCAACGATCAACATGGCGGGCGCGGCGATCACCATTACCGTGCTGACCCTGGCCGCCGTGCATACGCTGGGCATCGCCGTGGACATTCCGACCGCCATCCTGCTGAGCATCGTCGCGGCGATCTGTGCCTGTGGCGCTTCGGGCGTGGCGGGAGGCTCGTTGCTGTTGATTCCACTGGCGTGCAGCCTGTTTGGCATCCCCAGTGAAATCGCCATGCAGGTGGTGGCCGTCGGGTTCATCATCGGTGTGCTGCAGGACTCGGCGGAAACCGCGCTGAACTCTTCCACCGACGTACTGTTCACCGCGGCGGCGTGCCTGGGTGAAGAACAGAAGGCCCAACGGTTGGCGTAACCCCCATCCTGTGGGAGCGAGCTTGCTCGCGATGAGGGCGTGACATTCACCATTGATGTTGGCTGACAGTCCGCCATCGCGAGCAAGCTCGCTCCCACAGAATCTGCGGTGCAGATGAACAATGCTTACATATGAAAAAGCCCCCGCAACCTAAGGCTGCGAGGGCTTTTTATTGCCTGAGCGGTTTAGAACGCGCCCATGTAATCGCGCTTGCCCACTTCCACACCGTTGTGACGCAGCAGTGCGTAGGTGGTGGTGACGTGGAAGAAGAATTGCGGCAGGCCGTAGCTCAGCAGGTAAGCCTGGCCAGTGAAGCGCTTCTCTTTCGGCGTGCCCTGACGGGTGATGATTTCGATGCCTTCCTTGCCGTCGATCTGTTCCGGTTTGATCTCGCCGATGAAGGCCAGCACTTTGGCGATCAGCGCTTGCAGCTCGGCGAAGGTGGTTTCGGTGTCGTCGTATTTCGGCAGTTCAACTTCGGCCAGACGCGCGGAAACGCCCTTGGCGAAATCAACGGCGATCTGCACCTGACGGACCAGCGGGAACATGTCCGGGTACAGACGGGCTTGCAGGAAAGCATTTGGGTCGATGTTCTTGGCGGTGGCGTGGGCTTCGGCCTTGTTCAAAACGTCGCTCAGGGCGTTGAGCATTTGTTTGAAAACCGGGACGGAAGCGGCGTACAGGGAAATAGTCATGGCAGTCTCGTGTTGTGACAGGAGGGAAACGTGGGGCGATTATAGCGATGCGCGGTCCCAGGTGAAGCGATAGATATTGGCTGGCTGTCCGGGATGACAACGACCGTTATCGGCATCGGCACCGACAATCGACCACTGTGCGCGCGAAGTTTCGCCCAGTTCACGGGCGGCCTGCGGATTGAAACACCGGCTCAGCAGTTCATCCGGCACCAAGGCGTACGCCTGGCGGTGTTCGCGCAGCCATTGAGCGGCCTGCTCGACCGTGGAGCCGATCATTCCGAAATGCACAATCGGCTGTCGGGCGAATAGCCAATGTCCCTCACGCCAGTTGACCAGCACCAGGTCTGCGCCTTGAGTCATCGCCGCTGCTTGCGCCATCAGCGCCTCGTGGGGATTGGGTCCGTCCTTGACCGGGTCGACGAAACCGCGAGCGAACCACAGCGTGAACCACGTGACGGCCAACACCTGGAATACCCGCCGACCGCGCGGGCGCTTGTCGAACCAGCGCTTGAGCAGCCACGGAATCAATGGCGCTGCAACCAGCACCAGCCCTGGCAACGCCGGATAAATGTACAACTTGCGTTTACCGCTGCTCAGGCAAAAGAACAGTACGACCAGTACGACCCACCCCAGCAGCACCAGCACTCGACCGTCGCGTTTGCGCAACTGCCTGCGCCAAGCGGGCACGAGCCACGGCAAGGCCAGCACCAACGGCAACCAGTATTGCGGGATGACGTTGACGAAGAAGTACCAGAACGGTTCTCGGTGATCCCACGCGGCGGCATAGCGCCCCGCTGTCTGGCGCAGCAGAATTTCCCGTGCGTAGGCGATTTCGTCAGCGGCGCCATTGAATGCGATGGACACCGCCAAGGGCAGCAGCCAGATCGCGACGGCGCCAAGCACCACCAAAAAGCCCAGGCACCACTTGCGCGCCTCGCCCGGTATGGCCACCACCCCAGGCCAGCCTTTGCGCACTGCGTAGGCATACGGAATCAGCATCAACGCCGGGACGAAGCCGACCCCTTTGGTGATCACGCCAATGCCCATGGCCGCGCATCCCGCGTAGAACCAACGCCAGGCGGGCCCGAGCAGCAGGTGACGGGTCAGGCCGTACATACCCAGAGAAGTGAACAGGATCAGAAAACTGTCGATCTGACCGGTGCGCAGAATGCTGTAGGTCTGATACGTGGCCAGGTACAACAGCGCTGCTGTTCGTCCGGCCCGCTGATTCCACAACCGGCGACCCAAGTCGTAGAGCATGGCCGTGACCGATGTGGCAGACAAAAGCCCCGGAATATAAAGGGCAAGGGCGGGCATCCCGGTGATCCAGGTGAAAAACGCTACCGTCCACATGAAAATCGGTGGTTTATCGCCGTAGATCTCCGCGGCTCGGTGCGGAATCAGCCAGGAACCGTTGTGCAGCATCTCCAGCGCAACACCGAGGAATCGCTCCTCGTCGACATTCTGCGGCTGACGCAGCCCGAACCCGGCGCCGACCAATAAAAGAGCAAGCAACATCAGCCCCAGGCATTCGACGCTGGGTGACAGGGTTCGGCGCACGGGTCAGTCCTTCAAGGTTTTGCTGCGGGCAATCAATTGCAGATTGCGCAAATAGACGATGGAGCCGAACGCCTGACCGGCGATGAAAACCGGGTCCTGTCGGTAAATGGCGTAAGCGAACAGCAGCGCACTGCCGACGATGCTCAGGTACCAGAAGCTCACCGGAATCACGCTGCGTTTCTTGTATTCGCTGTACAGCCACTGCAAGACAAAGCGACCGGTGAAGGCGATCTGGCCACTGAAACCGACCACCAGCCACAGGGTTTCGCGGGACAGGTTCATCCTTCGATCTCCTGCGCATGGGCATGCAGACGCGTGCGCCTGATCAGCCACCAGACGCCGATCAGATCGAGAATGCCCACCAGGGCGCGGTCGAGGTTTCCGTATTTGGAGACCCCGGCCATGCGGTGCCGATGGTTGACGGGGTGGGTGATCATGCGGCCGTTATGACGCTGGATCAGCGCAGGAATGAACCGGTGCATGTGGTCGAAGTACGGCAAGCGCAGAAACGCCGCCCGCTGTATCAGTTTCAGCCCGCAGCCGGTGTCCGGTGTCTGGTCCTTGAGCATCCGGCTGCGCAACCCGTTGGCAAACCGCGAGGCCCAGCGCTTGCTCGCGGTATCACGACGGTTGACCCGGTGCCCGGCCACCAACTGAAGGTCGACGCTCCCCTGCTCACTGCGCACCAATGCCAGCATGCCGGGGATGTCCGCCGGGTCGTTCTGACCGTCGCCATCGAGCGTGGCCAGCCATTGGCCCCGAGCGGCGAGCGCCGCGTGGTAGAGCGAAGTGCTCTGCCCCAGCGAACGCTCATGGCGCAGGATACGCAACGTGCTCAGGCCGCTGTGGCGGGTCTGTCGCAGTTCCTGCAAGGAAGCGTCAGTACTGCCATCGTCCACGACGATGATTTCATACGCCTCATCGGCCAGTGCGATACGGATTTCTTCAAGCAGCGATTTGAGATTGCTCGCCTCGTTCTTTGCCGGAATCAGGACGGATACAAATATGTCTTGGCTCATAGAGGCCCCTATTACCCTGGATTTTTATGATCAAGGGCCAACGTTTCATCTCTGATAAAAGTGGCGATACCACTTCACAAATTCCGCTACACCGGCTTCAACCGTCACTTGTGGACGGAAATCGACCCACTGCGCCAATGCCGACACATCCGCCCAGGTCTTGACCACATCGCCAGCCTGCAGCGGCAGGAAGTTGCGCCGGGCTTCCCTGTCCAATGCCGACTCCAGACACTCGACGAAATCCAGCAGCGCCACCGGCGTGCCGCGCCCGATGTTGAAGATCCGGTTGGCGCCATCGCCAGGTCCTTCCGATAACGGCGGTCTTGGGCGCAGGCGCGCAATGCTTTCGACGATGTCGTCGATGTAGGTGAAGTCGCGCGACATCTGGCCTTGGTTGTAGAGATCAATCGGCCTGTCGTTAAGGATCGCTTCGGTAAATTTGAACAGCGCCATGTCGGGGCGCCCCCAAGGTCCGTAAACGGTAAAAAAACGCAGGCCGCTGGCCTTCAGTCCATACAGATGGCAATAGCTGTGGGCCATCAGCTCGTTGGCACGCTTACTGGCGGCATACAACGAAATCGGATGATCGACGGCGTCTTCGACGCTGAACGGCATTTTGCTGTTAGTGCCGTACACCGAGCTGCTCGATGCATAAATCAGATGCTCGGGGCGATGGTGCCGGCAGGCTTCCAGCACATTCAGAAAACCCGTCAGGTTCGATTGCGCATACACGTCCGGGTTGTCCAGCGAGTAGCGAACGCCCGCCTGGGCAGCCAGATGGATAACCTCTGTGAAGCCGTGATCCTTGAACAATGCCATCAAGGCCGGTTTGTCGACGATATCCAGTGCCTGGAAATGAAAGCCCGACAAGGACTTCAGCTCCTTGAGCCGTGCGTGTTTGAGTTCCACGCTGTAGTAGTCGTTGAGATTATCGATACCGACCACCTCAAGACCTTCCTGACACAAGCGCTTGACCGTGTGATACCCGATGAAACCGGCGGCGCCGGTGACCAGTACGGTCATAGCGGGCGCGCGCCGATCAGCGCATTATTGCGGGTCGATACCCACGTCAACTTCATGCCTTGCTCCACTGCACAATTAATAAGGCCGGTGACGTCGTCGATAGGAATTTTCGCCGTACCCGTGATGAGCCGCAGTCCTCTGCAGCCATGCATACGGTGCACGTCTGATTGTTAAGGTGGCGTAACAGGTTGATTTAAGTTTTGTGACCATTGCCAAGGTACGGCGACGAATTCAGTTGCCATTGGCACACGTCTATCTAAAGTGCATGCCAGCAGGAGAAAATCATGAACCCGGGAAGGAATGCAGAATCATGAGCACTGAGCAAGAAACGACCTTCGACGAGCCGCGACTCAACTCCACGGAAATCCGCATTCTGGGTTCGTTGATCGAAAAACAGGCCACCAGTCCGGAAACCTATCCGCTGACCCTCAATGCGCTGGTGATTGCCTGCAACCAGAAAACCAGCCGCGAGCCGGTGATGAACCTGACCCAGGGTCAGGTCGGCCAGAGCCTGCGCGCCCTCGAAGGACGCGGCTTTACCAAACTGGTGATGGGCAGTCGTGCGGATCGCTGGGAACACAAAGTCGACAAGGCGCTGGAACTGGTGCCGGCTCAGGTCATTCTTGCTGGGCTACTGTTCCTGCGCGGTCCGCAAACGGTCAATGAACTGCTGACCCGCAGCGGCCGCATGCATGACTTCGAAGATGCCGAACAGGTGGTGCATCAACTGGAACGCTTGATCGCTCGTGGTCTGGCGCTGTTGATTCCGCGCCAGGCCGGTCAGCGTGAAGACCGCTACATGCACGCCTTGGGCGACCCGGCGGACATCGAAGTGATCCTGGCGGCACGGCAGAACCCGATCGAGCGTGGCGCGGGTGGCGGCGTATCGGTTGAGCGGATCGAAGAGCTTGAGGCGCGAATTGCGGCGCTGGAAGAGCGTCTGGCCCGCCTCGAATAAACAACGCGGTCTGCGTAGCAGCTGTCGAGCCTGCGAGGCTGCGTTCGGCTGCGAAGCAGTCGTCAATACAGGCAATGCGGTGTTTCAGGCGAACCGTGAATGTAGGGTTTACGACTGCTGCGCAGCCGAACGCAGCCTCGCAAGCTCGGCAGCTGCTACACAGAGGGAGGCGTGATTACTCGCCGTCCCAATAATCCACGCCGTCCGCCGGCCGGGCGACGGCGACGAAGCCCGAGGCATTGCCCTCGGCGTCGACCTTGAAGTCGTCCATCACCGCGTACTTGCCGGAATCCGGGTACTCGCAAATCTCGGGTGACTGCTGGGTGCTGACCGCCAGGTAGCGCAGCTCAGCGTTGCTGGTGTTGATGATCTGGTGCGCGGTTTCAGGGCCGCCCGGCGGGCAGGCAATGACATCACCGGCGCGAACGGCAAAGCGCTCGGCGCCCAAGCGAATCTCCCCTTCCCCGGCCACGATGTAAAACATCTCCTCGTTGACCCGATGACTGTGAAACGGACTGCCACGCATCCCCGGTTCCAGCGCGTACAAGCGATAACCCAGCTTCTGCGCGCCAAGTTGCTGGCCAATGCGCGCCTGCCGTTGCTGATAGCGGTCGGCGGTGTCTCCCGCCGGGGCAAACGCTTCGGGCAGCGGCTCAAGTTCGGCCTGATCCAGATTAAGAATGGCAGGATGCATGAGTCACCTCAGTCACGGTTTCGCTTGCTGGGCAGCAGGATAGCCAAGGCCGCTTCGGGCAAATTCCACGGCTTTTTGAAACTGCTCATCGGTCGGCCGCACGCCGGTGTACAGCACGAACTGCTCCAGCGCCTGGATCGCGATCACTTCCAGCCCGGTGATCACTCGCTTGCCTTCAGCACGAGCGCGCACAATCAACGGTGTTTCCGAGGGGACTGCCACTACATCGAAGACAGTCTCGGCAGCAGCGATGGTTTCAACATCGAACGCCAGCTGATCGGCCTCGGGGCCGGACATGCCAATCGGTGTGACGTTGATCAGCATCTGCGGCCGCTCCGAGCCCAGTTCCGCTTGCCATCGATAGCCCAGCGAGTCGGCCAACGCCCGTCCGGAACGCTCGTTGCGGGCAACGATCAGGCCATTTTTGTAGCCACCATCGCGCAAGGCACTGGCCACCGCCTTGGCCATGCCGCCGCTGCCGCGCAGGGCAAAGGTCAATTCCTTCGGCACCTGGTGGGTGTCAAGCAACTGGGCGATCGCGATGTAGTCGGTGTTGTAAGCCTTGAGATGGCCGTTAGTGTTGACGATGGTGTTGATCGATTGAATGGCTGCAGCGGAGGGGTCCAGTTCATCGACCAGCGCAATGCACGCCTCCTTGAACGGCATCGACACGCCGCAACCACGAATCCCCAGGGCGCGAATGCCGCCAACGGCGCCTGGCAGATCCTGACTGCTGAAGGCCTTGTAGTAAAAATTCAGGTCCAGTTGCTCATACAGATGATTGTGAAACCGCAGGCCGAAGTTCCCGGGACGTGCGGAAAGCGACATGCACAGCTGGGTGTCTCTGTTGGGGTTCATCTGCATGAAAAATCTCCTGAATAGCACTTTCAGATGGACGGGATTAGCCAATCCATCCGGTCTGTTCGATCATAATGGTGTGTCTGAACGCGGCCTCACTGAACCGTAAAGAAGCTAGTACAGACCTTACACAAAATTTACCCAACGGCTGTGCTGATTTTGAAAAAAACGCTGTCTTAGAAGTATCCCCGCGACAATCCTTGGGTCTATTGCAGACACGAGCGCCGGGGCGAAGAACCGAGGAACTATCATGATCCGTAAAATCCCCACAGTAGCCTTGCTGATCGGTGCTCTTGCTATCGCAGGGCAGGCAGAGGCTGGCGGCGGTCACGGCGGTCACGGTTGGGAAGGGCCGGCGGTATTTGGCGCGATCGTTGGCACGGCCATCGTCGGTTCGGCCATCATCAACAGCAATCGACCGGTCTATGTACAACAGCAACCGGTTTACGCTCAGCCACAACCGGTTTACTACGCCCCGCCACCGGTTTATTACCAGCCGGCACCGGTCTACGTGCAACAACCGGTCTATTACGGCCCGCCGCCGGTTTACTACGGCCCGCCACGTGGTTATTACGGTCCACCGCGCGGTTACTACGGCCCTCCCCACGGTTATGGCCGCTGGTAACGGAATCATCAGGCCCCGCCTCAACAGCGGGGCCTTTTTTATGACCGTCCGTCGGCAGAGGTCTGGATAAATCTCGCCAAGGTCGCTGTCGGGACAGTCTTTGCGGTGCAAGTTGGCAAGATTGACTCGCCACCCTTCCCCCGCGTTGGGGAAAGCGGTCATATTTATGTCATGTCAGGTCCGCAATCTTGGATCTGTCCGTTAACAACAGGTTGATAAAAACAAGGACGACCTCATGCCCACGCAAAACCCGCACCGCATTGTCGGCTTGTGCACTTCCAGCAAGGTGTACAACGCACTGACCGAACTCAAGCACCTGGAAGGCCATCGCAGCGCCAAGTTTCTTTCGCTGCTGGCAGAAAACCTGGTGCGAAAAGGCCTGCTCAACGAGCAGGAAGTGGTTCATATGCTGGATCTGGTGGTCGACTGAAGCGAAGTCTCATTGGCATCAATGACGACTATCGAAAGCGTTGATTGTCCGTTCAAGCGTCCGGTCCGTAAGGTAGCTCCATAGATTGATGGAGGTACTTATGTCCCAGGTTCAGATCATGTCCGTTATCGGCAGCGCCGTTCCCGCACCGCTCAGAGAGCTAGGATTGCTCGCCTGTTGGTACCTGGTGCAGGACGGCGAGCCGATCAGCGGTCCGCTCACCTCGCTGCCGGCCGCCCAGGCCCTGTCACAACGCATCGGCCAAGGCCAAATCAGCGCTTAAGGCAGCTGGACCCGCGGTTTGGTTTCAATGAAAATTGCCCAGCTCGACATGAACAGCGCAGCGATCAGCGGCCCGATCACAAAGCCATTGAGGCCGAAGATCGCCAGACCGCCAAGGGTCGAGATCAGGATCAGATAGTCCGGCATCTTGGTATCCTTGCCCACCAGGATCGGTCGCAGCACGTTATCCACCAGGCCGATCACAAAAATCCCGAACAGCACCAGCACCACGCCCTGCCAGATCGCTCCGGCGAACAGGAAAAACGCCGCCACCGGCGCCCAGACGATCCCCGCTCCCACCGCTGGCAACAGCGACAGAAACGCCATCAGCACCGCCCAGAGCAGCGCGCTCGGAATATCCAGAAACCAGAAAATCAAACCGCCCAATGCACCCTGCGTGATCGCCACCAGCAGGTTGCCCTTCACTGTCGCCCGCACCACACGATTGAACTTGAGTTGCAAACGGCGTTTCTGGTGCTCCTGCAGCGGCACCGCGGCGCGGACTTTACGTGCCAGTTCGGCGCCGTCCCGCAGAAAGAAGAACAGCAGGTAGAGCATGATGAAAAAGCTCACCACAAACTCGAATGTGCCCTGACCAACACTGAAAACCTGCGTGGCGACAAACTCATTGCCTGTCACCGCACTCTTGATGATTTTCTCTCGCAGCCCTTCCAGCTCGCCAACCCCGGCCCGATCGAGCAAGTTCTGGAAGTACGGCGGCAGGCTGTGTTTGAAATGCGTCACGTACCCGGCGATGTCCAGCTCGCCGCTTTCGATGCTCTTGTACAGCGCGGCCCCTTCTTGAACCAGCAAGATACTGAGGATGATCACCGGCAGGATCGCGATCACCAGGCAGATGGCCAGGGTGAACAGCGCCGTCAGGTTGCGTTCCCAGCCGAACTTCAGTTGCAGTCGCCGCTGCAGGGGCGCGAAGAGGATGCCGAGGATCACCGCCCAGAACACCGCACCGTAAAACGGCAGCAAAATCCAGATGAAAGCGGCGGTGACCAGCCCTAGCAAGATCACCAGTGATTTGTCTTGCAGTGTCTCTTCGTTCATGTCCGATCCATGTCAGTCCGCAAGGACACAATGTCGCGTCCTGATGCTTAGTCCGCCACGGTTCGCGCGAGTGCCATCCGTTTGTTCATCAAGCATAGATCCAGATCAATGAACCCCGCGGGCAGGTCGCTTACTCTCGGCGGCTTTTGTGACCGACTCTGCCATGACTCTCCTGCCTCCAGAACTGCTCGCCCCCGCCGGCACCCTGAAAAACATGCGATATGCCTTCGCCTACGGCGCCGATGCGGTCTACGCCGGTCAGCCGCGCTACAGCCTGCGGGTGCGCAATAACGAATTCGATCACGCCAATCTGGCCCTCGGCATTCACGAGGCCCAGGCTCAAGGCAAGCGCTTCTATGTGGTGGTGAACATCGCCCCGCACAACGCCAAGCTGAAAACCTTCCTCAAAGACCTGGCACCGGTAATTGCCATGGCCCCGGACGCGCTGATCATGTCCGATCCAGGCCTGATCATGCTGGTCCGCCGGCATTATCCGCAGATGCCGATCCACCTTTCGGTACAGGCCAATACGGTGAACTGGGCCAGTGTCGAGTTCTGGCAGCAACAAGGTTTGAGCCGGATCATCCTGTCGCGGGAGCTGTCCCTGGAAGAAATCGCCGAAATCCGCCAGCAAGTCCCGGCGATGGAGCTGGAGGTGTTCGTCCACGGCGCCTTGTGCATGGCCTATTCCGGTCGCTGCCTGCTGTCAGGTTACATGAACAAGCGCGACGCCAATCAGGGCAGCTGCACCAATGCCTGTCGCTGGAAATATTCGCCGCAAGAGGCCACGGAAAACCAGCTCGGCGAGATCGTACAGACCTTCCTGCCCGAACCGACCCTGGGCATCGGCGCCCCGACCGATCAGGTGTTCCTGTTGCAGGAAGCCAATCGGCCCGACGAATTGATGCCGGCCTTCGAAGACGAACACGGCACTTACATCATGAACGCCAAGGACCTGCGCGCGGTGCAGCATGTCGAGCGGCTGACGCAGATGGGCGTGCACTCACTGAAAATCGAGGGCCGGACCAAATCTCACTTTTATTGCGCGCGGACCACTCAGGTTTACCGCCGGGCGATCGACGACGCGGTGGCCGGTCGTCTGGAATCCCTCGCCCAGCGCGGCTACACCGAAGGTTTTCTGCGGCGGCATGTGCATGACGAATACCAGAACTATCAGCACGGCAGTTCGGTGTCGGAGCGGCAGCAATTTGTCGGCGAGCTGACCGGCGAGCGGCGTGACCGAATGGCGGAGGTCAAGGTGAAGAATCGATTTGGTTTGGGCGACCATATGGAACTGATGACGCCCAAGGGCAACTTCCAATTCGACTTGCAGCAGCTGCAAAACGTTAAAGGCGAGCCGATCGAGGTGGCGCCGGGGGATGGGCATACCGTGTATCTGCCGATTCCGGATGCGGTGGATTTGCAGTTTGGGTTGTTGATGCGGGATGTGGGTGTGGCTTAGATCCACCCCTCACCCTGTCCTCTTTCCACGGGGGAGAGCGAGAAAGGTAAAGACCGGGGACATCCTTTACGTTTGAAACCGGGGACATGGTTTACAGGTATCAATCATAGTCAAAAAACTGACCAAACCCGGAGCATGGAGGGGGATAGAGACCTATACAATCAACCCGGCCATGGTGGTGGCTCCAAGCCATCGCCAAAGCAGTGAGTTTCTGGTATTCATTTGGATCCAAATTATGAGGCCTTCCGATATGGATACCGCTTACTGCACGTTAAACAGCACTGAGTACACTGGACCCCAATTTGCTGCACTCCCCGACATACAGCGCGCCCAGTACCGCCGATATCTCGTTTGTGTCAAATGTGAAACGACCGCCTATTTCCGTAAGGAAGCTAAGAGTGGTCAAGGTCCATGTTTTGGCGCACGACCGCACGCCAACTGCCCGCTGGCGACTCCAGAGTCTGTTCGTGGCGTTGGTAATGGTGGTGAGCAGGATATTCTGCACAATCCGGGAACCCGCATCGTCATCGATGAGGCTCAAGGTGGAGGACCGATTGTTAACGGTGAACCTGGTGGTAAGGGCGGAGAAGGAAGTGGCGGCGGAAGATTTACTGGAACCGGCGCTCGTCAAAATGCCATTTCGCATCGTCGATTGCGTCCTTTACTGAAGAACCTGATTTACTCGGCAGCCTTTCGCACCTCTGATATTTATGTCGAGCTACCGGGCAGAGGCGCATGGCCAGCTCGCGACCTATTTGTAAATTTCTCCGAGGTAAGCAAATGCCGATCCCAGACCCTGTACGGGTTTTGGGGTGTTATCTATGACACAGGCACTGGGTATGACGATTCTTTATGGATAAATACTGGTGATCGGGAGGTTGTGAGTATTGCGATCGATCCTGAGTCGGTAAAACCATTTTTGAGCCGTCACAAAATTACTGTTGGTGAGTTGGACGGCTCGCACATGTTGGTGTTCGGTACCATCTCGAAATCTGGCAACGGTAAACAGTACATCAAACCCGCAAGCATCGAATTGACTGCACTGAACGATGACTGATCTTGCAACATTGCATTTGCATTGCCTCGTCAAAATGGATGACTGTCGCGGGACGGTCTACCGCAAGGACACAGGGAGCACTTAACGTGGTCGGCATTCGGCGAGGTGCCCGACGAATACACGGTTATGCCTCGGCAGGGGCTTTACTACATCTAGGAGGGTGAAGGGTGGGTGTTGGGCTCGGTCGCCTAAGAAACCTCGTGATGGTCAGTGTTCTCGCCTTAAACCTGGAGCGCAGGCAGGTCGTTGCTCAAGTAACCAGCGCCTGATCCAGACCGTCGCCAATGCGACTGCTCGCGAAGAACGATGACGCGGTTGAACTGCCCGGCACAAAAAACAAAAACCCGGCGCACTGGCCGGGTTGTTTTTATCGCCTGTCATCGGACAGCGGTGTTGGTTCATCTGCCGGAGGCACGTCCTCGGCCGCATCAGGATCCATCCAGTCTTCAGGTCGATCCGCTTGGGCCGGGTCCCGCGAAGGGTCCATGCCGGGTGGAGCGTCATGATCCATGGTTGGCTCGTCGGTGCCGGGCATGGGTTTGGCAGGGTCGGTATTGGGCGTTCCACCCTGGAACATCGAATCGTTAGCCATGACGCACCTCACTGATGAGGTCCAGCAAATCTGGGCCGTATTCGTTGGAAGCAACGCCGCCGATCAGGTGCTATCGAGTAGACAAACGGTTGTCAGCGATCGGTCGAAAACCGGTCGCGACTGTTGGTCAGGTGCAGCCACATGGCCGCCCGCGCCGCATCCGGGTCCTGACGTTTGATCGCATTGAGAATCGCCTCGTGCTCAAGGTTGGCCAGTTGCCCGAGCTTGCTCAAGTCCACTGCGCCGCGCTCGGCGGCATTGACGCGGGTGCGCGGGATCATGGCGCTGCCCAGGTGCTGCATGATTTCGGTGAAGCACACATTGCCGGTGGCTTCGGCGATCAGCAGATGGAAGCGCTTGTCGGCTTCGACGCAGCTGTCGTTGTTGGCCAGCAGGCTTTGATAGTCGTCCAGCGCTTCGCGCATCTGCGCCAATTGATGATCCGTACGACGGGTTGCAGCCAGCGCGGCGGCCTGGGTTTCCAGGCCCATGCGCAACTCCAGAATGCTGCGCACCCCCAGCGCGGTATCGACGTTCAACCGCAGACCCTGCTCCGGTGCTCGCTCGATAACAAAGGTGCCGATGCCGTGGCGGGTTTCCACGAGACCGGAGGCCTGCAACTTCGAGATCGCCTCGCGCACCACCGTGCGACTGACCCCGTGCTCCTGAACAATCGTGTTCTCCGACGGCAGCTTGTCCCCGGGCAGCATCTGGCCGAGCAAGATGCTCTGGGTCAGTTTGGCGACCAGGTCATGGGCCAGGTTGTGGGTGCGCTTGCGGGCAGGCGCGTCGAGGTCTTCTTGCATGGCGATCATCCGGAAACAGGGCTACCGGAATCGTAGCACTGCGCTCGATGGGAATCTCAAGTAAACACCTACCAACTTGTATGACAACACTCAACAAACAGGGTATTCGAGATCATCATAAAGGTCGTGCATCACCGCAAAAGAATAACAAACGCTCCGCAAAGCGCCATTTTGTTGGACAACCTCTCTTGCGCGATGAAAAAACGTAGTTGTATGATGTCTATCAACATCGCAACACCCAGCTACACCCCGCATAAAAATAATCAGTGGGAGATAACGCAGTGAATACATCCATATCCGGGATGAACGATGGCGCCGATTCGGTCCTGAAGTCCGCCATCTCGAAAGTGAAACGCCATGTTCTGCCGCTGTTCGTGATCATGTTCATCGTCAACTACATCGACCGCGTGAACATCGGCTTCGTCCGCGCCCACATGGAACATGACCTGGGCATTGGCGCTGCCGCCTACGGCCTTGGCGCCGGACTGTTCTTCATCGGTTACGCGCTGTTCGAAGTCCCCTCCAACATCCTCCTGCAAAAAGTCGGCGCGCGAATCTGGCTGACCCGCATCATGCTGACCTGGGGCCTGGTTGCCGCTTGCATGGCGTTCATCCAGAACGAAACCCACTTCTACATCCTGCGATTCCTGCTGGGCGTGGCCGAAGCCGGGTTCTTTCCCGGGGTGATTTATTACTTCACTCGTTGGTTGCCTGGCGTTGAGCGCGGCAAGGCGATTGCCATCTTCCTCAGCGGTTCGGCGATTGCTTCGCTGATCTCCGGCCCGCTGTCCGGGTTACTGCTGCAAATCAGCGGTTTCGGCATGCACGGCTGGCAGTGGATGTACTTCATCGAAGGGATGTTCTCGGTCGGGCTGTGCGTGTTCGTCTGGTTCTGGCTGGACTCCAAACCCCACGACGCCAAATGGCTGAGCCGCGAAGAGCAAGACGCGCTGGTCAAGGCCATCGACGACGAACAACTGGCCCGCGAAGCCGCGACGCCGATCAAACCGTCGTTGGGCAAGCTGCTCAAGGATCGCCAGATCATCCTGTTCTGCCTGATCTACTTCTTCATCCAATTGACCATCTATGCCGCGACCTTCTGGCTGCCGAGCATCATTAAGAAGATGGGCGACCTGAGCGACATTCAAGTCGGGCTGTTCAACTCGATCCCATGGTTGCTGTCGATCGTCGGCATGTACGCCTTCGCTTCGTTGTCGGCCAAATGGAAGCATCAACAAGCCTGGGTCGCCGCGGCCCTGCTGATCGCAGCAGCCGGGATGTTCATGTCCACCACCGGCGGGCCGATCTTCGCCTTCGTTGCGATCTGCTTTGCTGCGTTGGGTTTCAAATCGGCGTCGTCGCTGTTCTGGCCGATTCCTCAGGCCTATCTGGACGCACGGATCGCGGCAGGCGTAATCGCGCTGATCAACTCGGTGGGCAACCTCGGGGGCTTCGTCGCGCCGACCACGTTCGGCCTGCTGGAAGAACGCACCGGCTCGATTCAGGGCGGGCTGTACGGCTTGGCCACGACCTCGATCATTGCCGCGATCATCGTCTTCGCCGCACGCAACAAACCGAAATCCGCACCTGCTGCACTGGCCAAACCAGCGCCCAATCACGCCTGAACACTCATGTAAGAGCACTGTTTTGAAGGACATGACAATGAACACACAAGAAACCGCCAAAGCCCCGATCATCACCAGCATGCAGGTTGTTCCGGTGGCCGGTCACGACGGCATGTTGCTCAATCTGAGCGGCGCTCACGGGCCGTTTTTCACCCGCAACATCGTGATCCTCAAGGACAACGCCGGCCACACCGGCGTCGGTGAAGTACCGGGCGGCGAGCGCATTCGCCAGACCCTCGAAGATGCGCGCAGCCTGGTGGTCGGCAGCCCGATCGGCACGTATCAGAAGATCCTCAATCAAGTGCGCCAGACCTTCGCTGATCGCGATGCCGGCGGTCGCGGGTTACAGACGTTCGATTTGCGCATCACCATCCACGCCGTCACCGGCCTCGAAGCTGCGCTGCTTGATCTCCTGGGTCAGCACCTCGACGTGCCGGTCGCGGCCCTGCTCGGCGAAGGTCAGCAGCGCGAAGAAGTGAAGATGCTCGGTTATCTGTTTTATGTCGGCGATCGCAACGAAACCGATCTGGCCTACCGCAGCGAGCCGGACGCCGACAACGACTGGTTCCGCGTGCGTCACGAAAAAGCCATGACCGCCGACGCCGTGGTGCGTCTGGCCGAAGCCGCCCACGCCCGCTACGGTTTCAAGGATTTCAAACTCAAGGGCGGCGTGCTCAGTGGCGATGACGAAATCGAAGCCGTCACCGCCCTGGCCGAACGCTTCCCCGAGGCGCGCATCACCCTCGATCCGAATGGCGCGTGGTCACTGAAAGAAGCCATTCGCCTGTGTCGGGATCAGCATCACGTACTCGCTTATGCCGAAGACCCGTGCGGCGCGGAAAACGGTTATTCGGGCCGTGAAGTCATGGCTGAATTCCGTCGCGCCACGGGTCTGAAAACCGCCACCAACATGATCGCCACCGACTGGCGGGAAATGGGCCACGCGATCCAGCTGCAATCAGTGGACATTCCGTTGGCCGACCCACACTTCTGGACGATGCAGGGCTCGGTCCGCGTGGCGCAGATGTGCCATGAGTGGGGCCTGACCTGGGGTTCGCATTCCAACAACCACTTCGATATTTCCCTGGCGATGTTCACCCACGTCGCGGCCGCCGCGCCGGGTGAAATTACCGCCATCGACACCCACTGGATCTGGCAGGACGGCCAGCGCCTGACCAAAGCGCCGCTGCAAATCGTCGGCGGCTGCGTACAGGTGCCGAAGAAAGCCGGGCTGGGCGTCGAACTGGACATGGATCAGCTGGCCAAGGCTCATGAGTTGTATAAAGGCATGGGATTGGGCGCGCGGGATGACAGCGTGGCGATGCAGTTTCTGATTCCGGGCTGGAAGTTCGATAACAAGCGGCCGTGTCTGGTGCGCTAACGCCCCTGGGCCGCTTGCTGCAGCCAATCCTTGAACGCCGCCATCGCCGACGTTTCAGGCCGGGACTGCAAGCGGGTCAGCCAATAACTGCCGGTGGTGATCCCGATAGCGAACGGTTGCTCGATTGCACCCGCCGCCAGTTGCCGGGCGAACATCAGCGGCGGCGCCAATGCAACGCCCGCCCCTTGCAGCGCCGCCTCCATCATCGCCAGCGACGAATCGAAGACGATGCTCCGGGGCGGTGCTGTGTGGGTCGATAGGCCGGTAGCCTGAAACCATTCGGGCCACTCGTCCGTGCGATAAGAACGCAACAGCGTTTGCTGCAACAAGTCTGTAGGTGTTTTTAGTTGCCGGGCAATCTCAGGAACACACAACACCGACAATGGCGCCTCGATCAACCGCACGGCTTCAATGCCATGCCACGCCCCGGCACCAAATCGTATGGCGTAATCCAACCCTTCAGCCGCCACATCCACGCGATTGTTGTTGGTCGACAGGCGCAAATCTATGAACGGATGTTTCGCTTGAAAGTCCGTCAACCGTGGCAACAACCAGCCTACCGCGAACGTCCCCACCGCCCCGACCGTCAATACCTCACGAAAATGTCCGCCCTCGAATCGCTCAAGGGTGCGCGCAATACGGTCGAAAGACTCGCGCAACACCGGCAGCAGGGTTTCGCCCTCGCTGGTCAGCATAAGCCCGCGGGGCAAGCGCTTGAACAGGGTCACGCCAAGTTGAGACTCAAGGCTTTTGACCTGATGGCTTACCGCCGCCTGAGTGACACACAACTCAACGGCCGCCCGGGTGAAACTCAAATGCCGGGCAGAGGCCTCGAAGGCGCGCAATGCATTGAGCGGTAATTGAGGCCGGATCATGCCCACTCCCAAATTTTTCTAATGGCTCGTCCGAAATATCATCGGTTGTCGAACCTCGACAGACTGCATAGATTTGGCTCGCCCATCAGCAACCCGGATTGAAAAGCCGCTCGGAGTGTAGCGGTTAACACCCTTGAAACTCATGGAAAGTGAATCAATCATGCATAACAAACTCGCGTCCTACAGCGCTTTCGCACTTTTCCTCAGCGCCGGTCATTGCGTTGCTGATGACCGCATTGAAGCCATCGTGAAGGCCGCCATCGAACCGGTGATGCAGCAACAGCAGATCCCCGGTGTCGCGGTTGCGATTACCGTCAACGGCCAACCTTATTACTTTAACTACGGCGTGGCCTCGAAGGAAAACGGCAAAGCCGTCACTGAAAACACCTTGTTCGAAATCGGTTCGGTGAGCAAAACCTTCACCGCCACCCTCGCCGCCTACGCTCAGGCCACCGGTAAACTGTCCCTGTCGGACAAGGCCAGCAGCGTGCTGCCGGAACTGCGTGGCAGCGCGTTTGATAACATCAGCGTGCTGCAACTGGGCACCTACAGCGCCGGCGGTCTGCCGCTGCAATTTCCCGACGATGCCGATGCACCGGACAAGATGCTCGTCTATTTCCAGCAGTGGAAACCGACCTATGCCGCCGGCACCCATCGGCAGTATTCGAACCCGAGCCTGGGATTGTTCGGTTACCTCGCAGCCCAAAGCATGGGTGCGCCGTTTGATGATGTGATGGAAAAAACCCTGCTGCCGAAACTCGGGCTGAAACACACCTACCTCACAGTGCCGCAGGCTCAAATGGGGCTTTACGCTCAGGGTTACAACAAGGATGACAAACCGGTGCGAGTCGGGCCGGGCGCACTGGATTCGGAGGCTTATGGGGTGAAAACCAGCGCGGCGGACATGATTCAGTATGTTGAGGCGAACATGAAGCCGTCGGGGCTTGAAACGCCGATGCAGCGGGCAGTCGCCATCACTCACACCGGGTATTACAAGGTCGGCGACATGACTCAAGGCCTCGGATGGGAGTTCTACCCCTATCCGGTCACCCTCGATAAATTGCTGGCGGGTAACTCGACGCAGATGGCGATGGAGGCTCACGAAGTCCAGTGGCTGACCCCGCCGCAACCTCAACCGGAAAGCGTGCTGATCAACAAGACCGGTTCAACGGGCGGCTTCGGTGCTTACGTGGCGTACGTGCCGTCGAAAGACATCGGCATCGTGATCCTGGCCAACAAAAACTACCCGAACCCTGAACGGATCAAGATTGCTCATACGATATTGAGCGCTCTGAGCAAGTAGCCGAGAAACGCGATTTCTCGTAGCAGGCAAAAAAATGGGCGCCCCCTTTGAGGTCGCCCATTGTCGTTACCGCGTCAGCTCAATGCCGAGTCGGCGGCTGAGCATCAGGTGCATCGCTTCTCGGATCAAGATTTTCCCGTGCCTGATTCACCAACAACTCGGTGACCGCCACCAATTGCTGAATCGACAGCAGCACTTTGCGGTTCGAGCCTTCCTGTTTCCCGGCAAAATTCGCAATCAGGACATTCAGGGAGGCAAGGTTTTCGCAGGCCTGATTTAGGAGGGTTAGTGTGTCGACACCAGAAGCAACAGTGAAAATCTGCTGGGTCGTGGCGGTACGCCTGGGGTTTCGGGTGACTGCGCCATTTGCGGTTTCACACAGCTTCGCGGGATCGGGATGATCGGCATCGGTTGGGGTTTGCGGTTGATGCTTGCTGAACTTTTTCACAGACGAGGCTCCTTTTTTTGCCATTGGTGTTTTCGTCCCTGGATCCCTCAGTGTCGCGGATTCCCACGTCCGACCGCGATTTTGCGGTGGCTGACGAAGGCTAGCGGTGCTCTCTGACAGAAACCAGTTCATCAAGACCGACAGGACTTGCAGGAAACTTCCGAGACCAATAGAAGCCAATACATCTCCCCCCGGAACACCCGGTTTTTTTTGCAACTGCCGAGCAAACAAAATGGGCGACCTCTTGAGGTCGCCCATTTTTCATTGTTGTAGCAGCTGGCGCAGGCTGCGCCAGCTGCTACAAAAGTCTGCGTTTAATCATCCGGCATTTCAGGCGGCTTGGCAGGCTTCGCCGGTTTGCCCGGTTTTGCGCCTTTGGCACCGTTGGCCGGTGCGGCCTCAGTGACCGGAGGCGGTGTCGGCACCGTGGCTTCTTGCTCTGTCGCCGGCAATTGGTCGACGGCGGCGAAAATTTCCTTCAGCTCAATCGCTCCCGATTGTTCAAGCTTCTTTTCCCCGTCCTTGCCCACCAGGATGATTTTGCTCTTCGCGCCGGCACCCAACTTGAGCGAGCGGATCAATGCCGCCGTGTCTTGTGGCCCCAGGTCTTTGCCCTCGCGCTGGCCCATCAAATTGAGCACGGTGTACAGGACCATGTTTCGCTCGGTGAACCCCTTGCGATTGGCAGGCTCATCCAGAGACTTTTTCAGGCTGACCCACGTGGGATCGACCGTACTTGGAGCGATGACAATCAACGGCCGGGACCTGCCCTTGTCCATATCCAGCGGTGAGCCGTCATCGGCAGCGAACAAGGGGCCGGCGAAAGCCAGCAGGGTAGTCAGGGTCAATGACCTGATGAGCATGCGCATCTCCTTTTGATATCCACGCTCTAATGATTGCGCATCACGGCGTTCGTTCCGGGTGACTCACGCAATTATGTCTCGCCTTGCCCCAAGCTTAGGTCAGGGCGGTCATTGCGCAACAGGCTGAGCTAATCTCATAGCTCAATAACAACGCCCTGATCCGCCGTGAGGACCACTGCATGAGCGCTCAGTTGAATCACACCATCGTCTGGTGTCGCAACAAGCAGACATCAGCCAACTATCTGGCAGACATCCTCGGCCTGCCCAGCCCCGAACCCTTCGGCCCGATGCTGATCGTCAAGTTCGACAACGGTGTGTCGCTGGACTTCTACGACAATGACCCGCCGATTGCCTCCCAGCACTACGCGTTTTTGATCGGTGACGACGATTTCGATGCGGCCTTCGCGCGGCTGCAAGCCCGAAAGCAACCCTGGTGGGCCGACCCCGGCAAACAACGACCGAACGAGATCAACGATTACGGCGGTGGCCGGCGGGTTTATTTCGATGACCCCGACGGGCATCTGCTGGAGATTCTGACCCGGGCCTAAGCCGCGCCCGCCACCAACGCCGGAATGGAAAAGGTGAACACGCTGCCGATCCCCGGTTCGCTCTCGGCCCAAAGCTCTCCGCCATGGGCCTGCACGATGCTGCGGCAAATGTACAAACCAAGTCCACTGCCGTTGGGATTTCCGTCACGAACCGACCAGTAGCGTTCGAAGATGTGCGGCAAATGCACGGCGTGGATACCGCCGCCATTGTCGCGCACCGAGATCAGCACCTTGCCGTCTACTTGGCGGGCGCTGAGGTCGATACGTCCGCCCAAGGGGGTAAATTTAATCGCGTTGCCCAACAGGTTCGACAGCACCTGGAACAACCGCTGGGGATCGGCGTCGATGCTCAACCCTTCAGAACTTGTGCAGTTGAGCTCGATGTTTTTGTGGGCCATGAGGGTCACCAGCAACCCACAGGCCTCTTGAAGCAGGTTGACCACATCCAGCGGCTTGCACGCGAGCGGGTACTTGCCTGCATCGAGTTTCGACTTGTCCAGCAAATCGGCAATCAGGGTGTTCATCCTTGCGGTGGCTTCCTCCATGGTGCCCAGGGCCGCGCTCAGGCGCACGGTATGCTTGCTTTCGTCCTTGGCGACCAGGCGCTGCATCATTCCGCACTGCATGATGATTATGGTCATGGGATTGCGCAGGTCATGGGACACCACTGCCACCAACTCATCCCGCTTGCGGACCGCTTCATGCTCGCGGAGCACCTGACGGGCGAGGTCGTTTTCAATGGCGCTGCGGCGCAGTTCTCTGACCGCATAAGCATCCGCCGTGCTCCATTCACGCGCCCTGCCCTCCACTTGCTGTTCCCACAGCGCAAAGGAGGTACGCGGCTGCAGACGATTGTCGGTCCCGGCACTGAAATGCTCATCGGGATTGCCGCTCCACTTCATGCTGGAGCGCAGTTGCGGGCGGAACCACAGGACGCCGTTATCCACCGGTTTGGGCAGTACGAAAGCCAGCAGACCGCTTGCCACGTCACTGTAGAGCGCGCTGGCACCGTGCAAGCCTTGCAGGTGGTCGGTCAACAGCGGCTTACCGCTTTCCAGGCATTGCTCGCGCACCCACAGGTAAAGGGCGCGTACCTGCTCGACCGTCGGACACTCACCGAACAGCTGCAAGCGATCTTCAATCAATACGGCGACGCCACTGGCCTCGGTCAGATCCTGCAATTGCGCCGGGTGGTTGAGCAGCCCCTCCAGCACATCGCTGTCAGCCAGGCGCATCGCGGCGGTCAGTTCATTGATCAGCCGGGATTTCTGTTCACGCTGACGCTGTTCGTCCCGGGTTTGCAAGGCCGTGATCTGCACGCTGAGCAACTGGGCGATTGCAGCGCACATCGTGCGCACCGAGTGACTGACCAGCAACGGTTCAGGATGGGCACACGTGATCAGCCCCCAAAGCTGATCGTTCTCCAGCAGCGACAGGCTCATGGAGGCCCGCACGCCCATGTTTTCCAGGTACTGGCAATGCACCGGCGACACGCTGCGCAGGACCGAAAAACCCAGATCCAGAGGCTGCCCGTTGTCAGGGCGCAATACCGGAAGAATCGGCACCGGCACATAACGCGCATCCGGGATCACCCGAATCCAGTTCAGGCGATACAGCTCACGCGCCTGCGCAGGAATGTCCGAGGCGGGAAAACATTGACCCAAGTAACCGGGCAGAACACCGCCCAGCGCCTCGCTGATGACTTGCCCATTCCCCGCCGGCTGGAAACGATAAATCATCACCCGGTCGAAGCCGGTCAGGCGGCGGATTTCATCGACACTGACGGTGTACAAGTCCTCCAGCGTGCTGGCTGCCTGCATCCGTCGCAGGGCCCGAAGCAGGATGCCGGTGTTGTCTGGTGCAGCGTCATGCAACGGCTCCAGCTCAAGAATAATCACGCCGTCATGCCGGTTGAGCGATCCGTTGAACCGCTGCCCCCCTATCTCCAGCAACAACGGATTGGCGTCCTCCAGATCATTCAACAACAGCGCTTGGCGAACCTGCCCAGTCGCCCTGGCACCCGACAGCATCGTCAACGATTGCTGCAATAAAGCCGCCGCCGTCTGACCGAGCAACGCAGCACAATTGCGGCTGATCTGCTGGATGATCAACTCCGGCTCACTCAGGGTCAGCAGAACACCATGGGGCTGGATCGACCCCGGAATCCGGATCGCTTCGTTGGCGCATTCGGCGAGCGCGGCGTCGAGTTGCTCATCATTGAGGCGATTCATTGCAATACCTCGCAGTGCTCGCCCAGCACATTGGCAATCGAGCGCGGCTGAAGGGAAAACGGGCAGAGGGGGATGGCATCGATGGCGGCAGCGTCCAGACCCAAGGCATACAGATCGGCTTCAAGCGACGGGGTTTTGCTACGCATCAGCCAGTCCAGGCCGGGAATGGACATCGCCACCGGGAACAGCAGGTTCTCCAGCGGCCGATAAAAAACGTAGTAGGCCTCGATCAGGCGGGTGTAGAGCAATAAATCGGCGGTGAAAAACGGAATGCGTTTTTCCAGCAATTGATGCTGCCAGGTCGTGGCGGTTCGCAGCTCACTGAGAATCAGCGGCAGGCTTTTGGGCGGGGCGGTCACGACAGTGTGTCGTGGCAATACCCGGCTTCGTGGCTTTGATATTCGGCGATTGGCGTGGACACGTGCCACCTCTTGTCGATCACGGGGAAATGCCGACAAGTCATTCACGGGTGAATGAAGGCTGGCTTTCCACCGTAGCACCTATGCGGTGCAAGAGGTGGTTTGTTTCTGGGATGGGCGGAATCAGAACGCCAGTTTGTACCCGATCAGCACCAGCATCGTGGCCAGGCAAGGTCGCAGCACTTCATCGGAGATGCGGCCAGTCAGGTGGCTGCCCAGGTAAATCCCCGGCAGCGAACCGATCAGCAAATAACCCAGCACGTGCCAATCCATGTTGCCCATGCTCGCATGGCCAAGGCCGGCCACCAGAGTCAGCGGTACGGCGTGCGCGATTTCCGTGCCCACCAGGCGGCGGGTCGGCAACAGCGGATAGAGAATGAACAACGCGACGGTGCCCAGGGCACCAGCGCCGATGGAGGTCAGGGCAACCATGGTGCCGAGGACCAGGCCGGTGACCACGGTCAACGCATTCAAGCGGTTGCCGCTGGGGTTGTAATGACCGCCCGCGCGTTTGTGGGCGAAATCGAGCAGGCGTTTCTTGAAGAAAATCGCCAGCGCCGTGGCAAACAGGACAAAACCCAAGGCCTGTTTGATGACCGCGTTCATCGCCTCGGGCGATGTTTGCAAGGTGCTCAGGAACCACAACGTCAGCGCCACCGCCGGCACACTGCCGAGGGTCAACCAACCAGTAATGGCCCAGTCGATGTTCTTGTTCTTTCGATGAACCAGCACGCCACTGGACTTGGTAATCGCCGCGTACAGCAAATCCGTCCCCACTGCGGTGGCCGGATTGACGCCGAACCACAACAGAATGGGAGTCATCAACGAACCGCCACCAACCCCAGTCATCCCGACAATAAAGCCGACCACCAGACCTGCCACGACTAAACCGAAATTACCGAATTCCATTAACACGCCCACAAAAAACGCATGAAAAATCTGGCCCGCAGCATAGCGATTTTTCTTATAACCACTTATATCGATGCGATCTATCTTTATGCACTTCTTGGCTTACTGCACTGGCAAGAAATTCAAGAACAGCAAACTCTGCGCGTAATTCAAGCCGATCCGACGGTAGCGCTCATCCAGCATCTGCGTCAGCAGATCCAGCCGCGCGACGATCTTGCCAAACTCCACGGCGAAACTCAGGTTGCTGCCCTCCTCCGAGATTTCGTTGGAGAACAGCAACGGCTCGCCGTTCTTGCTTTGCCGCTGGCTGAGTATCCAGGTGGCTTTCTCGATATTGCGGGCAGCGTTGCTGACGAACGTCGGGTTGATCGCATCCGTCATGTAGAACTCGAGTCGATGGCCGTGGGCGGTGACGAGCATGCTGCCGATGGCATAGATGAAGGCACCGACCCGGTCGCCGAGAAACTCCGGGCTCATGGCGTAACTCAGCGCAGCCAGGTCTTTTTTGCCACCCAGGGTCGGCAGCGGTTGTTGCTGTTCGATGGCCATGCGCACTTGCTTGCCGGCGGTGCGGGCGTCGAGGAAGCCGGATTTTTTCAGCTCGTCCGGGTTGCGCAGGTACAGCTTGCTCATCAGCAGGTAGAGGCTGTCGAGGTTGTCACGCATCGCCAGGGTCGCGATGCGGTCGACGCTGGTCTGGAGGAATTCCTGGGGTTTGCCTTCGCGGAACTGGCTGACGATGTCGCTGCCCTGCTGCTGACTGCACCCGGAGGTCGCGAGCATCGACAAGCAGGCCAACAGCAGGCAACGGCGGCGGATTGGTGGGGTGGTGCGGGGTAAAACTCGAGCCATGGGTTCTTGAACTTGGGCATGGGCCGGCGGTGGGGATTCGCCGCAGGCTGGCCAAGGATAGAGCTGTGAATCCTTAAAAAGTGCAGTGCCGACGGTCCGTAAGCGTTGGCATCCGTTAAGAGGACCACCACATTAGTAATACTTTATAATTGCAACAGCTCATACATAAGCTATAAATCCTTCCTTGATCGGATTAAAAGTCGATTATTAGTATGACTACTTCGTCAAAAACAACAAAAAGGAAGGTCAACCATGCTTCAATCCCGATACCCACTCTGCGGCCTTGGACTGTCCCTGATGATCGCCACCCTCTCCGCCCAGGCCGCCGGCCTGTCCAGCGAACACAAGGCCTTCGGCAAAACCAATGACGGCACGCCCGTCGAGCAATACATCTTGCGCAACAGCCATGGCCTGACCGCCACGGTCATTACCTACGGCGGCATTTTGCAGTCGCTGAAAGTGCCGGACAAAAACGGCAAGTTCGACGATGTCGTGCTCGGTTTCGATAACGTGCAGGGCTATCAGAGCGGCACGGCGTATTTCGGTGCGACCATCGGGCGCTTCGGCAATCGCCTGGCCAACGGTGCTTTCGAACTGGACGGCAAGCGCTATCAGGTACCGCTCAACGACGGTTCCAATTCACTGCACGGCGGCCCTCAGGGTTTTGACAAAGACGTCTGGAAAGCCCAACCGAGCAATGGCAAGGATTCGGTCGGCGTGACCCTGACGTACCTGTCGGCGGACGGTGAAATGGGTTTCCCCGGCAACCTGAAAACCGAGGTCACCTACAGCCTCAATGAGCAAAACGAGTTGCGCATCGACTACAAGGCTTCCACCGATAAAGCCACGGTGTTGAACCTGACCAATCACAGCTATTTCAACCTCGCCGGAGCCGGTAACGGTGATGTGCTGAAACAGGTCGCCACCCTGCACGCCAGCCATTACACGCCGGTCACCGGCAAGCTGATCCCTACCGGCGAAATGGCCCCGGTGGCCGGCACCCCGATGGACTTCACCCAACCGACCGCTATTGGCAAGAACATCAAAGCCGATCACCCACAGTTGAAATTTGCCGAACCGAAACAGGGCGGCTTCGATTTCAACTGGGTGCTGAACGCCATGGGTGATGTGGGTCAACTCGCCGCCGATGTCAGCGATCCGCAATCCGGCCGCCGCTTGCAGCTCTACACCACCGAGCCTGGTGTGCAGTTCTATACCAGCAACTTCCTCGACGGTTCGGTCAAGGGCAAGGCTGGCAAGGTCTATCCGCACTGGGGCGCGTTCACGCTGGAAACCCAGCACTATCCGGATTCGCCGAATCAGCCAAATTTTCCGTCCACACGACTGGACCCGGGCAAGACCTATGCCCAAAGCACTGTGATGAAGTTTTCTGCCCAGTAAACATTCCAGCCCAAACGTCATCCCGTAGCAGCTGCCGAGCCTGCGAGGCTGCGTCCGAGGACGAAGTCCTCGCAATTCCTGCGCACGCGGTGTTCCTGAAACACCTCATTGTTTGATTCGGCGACTGCTTCACAGTCGAACGCAGCCTCGCAGGCTCGGCAGCTGCTACATGTCGACGGAACCACCGGGCTATTCTGCTGCCCATTGAAGTAACGATCGAAATTCAGAAAGGAGGTTTGAATGCGGACCCTCGAACTGGCCGGCGTCAATGTACCGGTCATCGGCCAAGGCACCTGGCGCATGGGCGAAGATCCTTCCCGACGCACCCAGGAAGTGGCAGCATTGCGGCTGGGTATCGAATTGGGCATGACCCTCATCGACACCGCTGAAATGTACGGCGAGGGCGGCGCTGAGGAAGTGGTCGGTGAAGCCATCGCCGGCAGGCGTGATGACGTCTTTCTCGTCAGCAAGGTTTACCCGCACAACGCCAGCCGCAGAGGCATCCCCCAGGCGTGCGAACGCAGTCTGCGGCGGCTGGATACCGATTACATCGATCTTTACCTGCTGCACTGGCGCGGCCAGTATCCCCTCGAAGAAACGGTCGAAGCCTTTGAACGCCTGCGCGAAGAAGGCAAGATTGGTCGCTGGGGAGTCTCCAATTTTGATGTCGACGACCTGGAGGAACTGGCCTCTCCGGCCTGTGTCACCAATCAGGTGCTGTACAACCTGGAAGAACGCGGCATCGAGTTTGATCTGTTGCCCTGGAGCCGCCAGCATCAAATGCCGGTCATGGCCTACTGTCCGATCGGTCAGGGTGGGCCTATGCTGAACCATACAACGCTCAAACAAATAGCCGCCCGTCACCGTGTGACGCCGGCCCAGGTAGCACTGGCATGGATGCTGCGTAAGGAAGGCGTGATCGCCATCCCCAAAGCGATCCGGCCCGAGCACGTGCAACTCAACGCGCAAGCTGCGCAATTGCAATTGGAGACTGGGGATCTGGAGGCGCTGGACCAGGCGTTTCGCGCGCCACAAAGCAAACAGCGGTTGGCCATGGTCTGAGCCATCGCAGTCTGTCAGAGGGCTTCGGCATGAGAAGCACTGATCAGGACGATTCCTTTAATCTGCAACGTTTTATCCAGGCACAGGACCCGGTGTTCAAACGGGTCCAGGCCGAGCTGAACGCCGGCCACAAGCGCAGTCACTGGATGTGGTTCATCTTTCCGCAATTCTCAGGATTGGGCGGCAGCGAGATGTCCCGCCACTTTGCCATTCGTTCCAAAGAAGAAGCCGCGGCGTACCTCAATCATCCGCTGCTGGGTTCACGGTTGCGCACCTGCACGCAATTGGTGCTGAACATCGAAAACAGTTCAATTACGGCCATCTTCGGTCACCCCGACAATCTCAAGTTTCACTCTTCCATGACGCTGTTCGCCCAGGTTGCCGGCGCTAACAGCGACTTTCATCGAGCACTTGACCAGTATTTCCACGGCATCCTGGATGACTGGACGTTGTTGCTGCTCGACTCAAAACAGGCCCAACTGCCCACCAATCAAGGTTGAAAAGTCGTCGTCCACGAAGGGCAGAATGGCGTCCGCCACCGGTTGCAGTTGCCGGGTGACGTAGTGGTCGTAGTCGATGGGCGTGCTGCGGATTTCCAGCGGCTCGGGCCCGGCGACGGTGATCACGTAACTGATCCAGCCACCGTTCTGGTATTGCCGCGGACGGCCCTGCTGGTCGTTGTACTCATCGGCAATCCGCGCGGCCCGCACGTGAGGCGGCACGTTGCGCTGATAGTCATCGAGGGTACGACGCAGACGCTTGCGGTAGATCAGGCGATCGTCGAACTCCCCCGCCAACGTCTTGCGCACGTAGTCGCGCACATAATCCTGATAGGGTTTGCGATTGAAGATGCGCAGGTACAACTCCTGCTGGAATTGCCGTGCCAGCGGCGACCAGTCGGTGCGCACGGTTTCCAGGCCTTTGTAGACCATTTCGTCGGTGCCATCGGCGCCGGTCACAAGCCCCGCATAGCGTTTCTTGCTCCCCTCCTCGGCGCCGCGAATGGTCGGCATCAGAAAGCGCTTGTAGTGGGTTTCGAACTGCAACTCCAGCGCACTGTCCAGACCGTATTCTTGCTGCACATGCTCGCGCCACCACTGGTTGACGTGATCCACCAGCGCGCGGCCGATCTGTGCTGCTTCCTGTTGACCATGGGCACGGCGCAGCCAGACGAAGGTCGAGTCGGTGTCGCCGTAAATTACCGTGTGGCCCTGGGCTTCGATCAGCTGTCGCGTACGCAGCATGATCTCGTGACCGCGCAGCGTGATGGACGACGCCAGGCGTGTATCGAAGAAACGGCAACCGCTGGAACCGAGCACGCCGTAAAAGGCGTTCATGATGATCTTCAGGGCCTGGGACAGTGGCGCGTTGTGTTCGCGCTTGGCGGTTTCGCGACCTTCGGCGACCCGGGCGACGATGGCGGGCAGGCAATGCCGGGTTCTGGAAAAACGCGCACCGCGAAAGCCTGGCACCGACTCGCTGTCGTCGGGATGTTTAAGCCCCTCGATCAAGCCCACCGGGTCGATGAGGAAGGTACGGATGATCGAGGGATAGAGGCTTTTGTAGTCGAGCACCAGCACCGACTCGTACAGGCCCGGTTGCGAGTCCATGACAAAACCGCCGGGGCTGGCCTGCGCAGGCTTGTTCCCAAGGTTCGGCGCGACGAAACCCTGGCGGTGCATCAGCGGCATGTAAAGGTGCGTGAACGCCGCCACCGAGCCGCCGCTGCGGTCTGCCGGCAACCCGGTGACGCTGGCCCGTTCCAGCAGGAAGGTCAGCAGCTCGGTCTTGGCGAAAATCCGCGTCACCAGCTCGCAGTCCTTGAGGTTGTACTTGGCCAGGGCCGGTTTGTCCTCGGCGAACATGCGGTTGATTTCGTCCATGCGCTGGTACGGATTGTCGATCGACTTGCCCTCGCCAAGCAGGGTTTGCGCGACGTTTTCCAGGCTGAACGAGGGAAAGCTCCAGGTCGCCGAGCGCAGGGATTCGATGCCGTCGATGATCAGCCGGCCGGCGGCCGAGGCGAAGTAATGGTTGCGGCTCCCGTGTTCGCGCCACTGCATTTCTTCGCCGCCACGCCCCAGTTTCAGTGGCACCGCCAGGCGCCGGGCGTGTTCGTGGAGCACGCGCAGGTCGAATTGCACGACGTTCCAGCCGATGATCGCGTCGGGGTCATGGCGAGCGAACCATTCATTGAGTTTTTTCAGCAGCAGGGTTCGGGAATCGCAGTATTCAAGCTGAAAATCCACCTCGCTGTCATCACCGTTGGGCGGGCCGAGCATGTAGACCTGGCGCTCGCCGCAGCCTTCCAGGGCGATGGAGTACAGCTCGCCCTGAGCGGTGGTTTCGATGTCCAGGGAGACCAGCCTGAGGCTCGGGCGATAGTCGGGATCGGGTTTCATCTGCGCATCGAGCAACAGGCCTTCGGTGTTCGGCGTGCCACTGAAGCGGACCGGCGCGGTGATGAAACGCTCCATCATGTAGCGTTCCGGCGGGCGCACATCGGCTTCGAACATGTCGACGCCGGCCTTGCGCAGCGCGGTTTCCAGACGCATAAGCTGACCGTGCTGCTGGCAATACAGGCCAAGCACCGGGCGGTGCTCGAAATCCAGCAACGCCAACGGCCGCAGCTCGACGTTCTTTTCGCCGCGCAGCAGCGCTTCGGCCTGCTCGCGCTGGGCTGCGGGGATGAACGCCACCGACGGTTGATGAGGCAGGCGGATCCGCTGGGGACCGGTGTCGGTCGCCAGCCAGAACTCGACTTCCGTACCGGCCGGGGTATCGCGCCAATGCCGGGTCAGGACGAAGCCCCGCTGTAAATCCGCCACTGCAACCTCACATTTGATTCAGGTCGCAATTCTACGCGCCATTGATGAGGCACAGCGTAGATTGATCTGACGACTCGTAACCTGTGGGAGCGGGCTTGCTCGCGAAAGCGGTGTGTCAGTCAAAACAGGTGTCCACTGATCCACCGCTTTCGCGAGCAAGCCCGCTCCCACAGGGTTGAGTCAGGCTATCGATCAGTGGATACCGGTAGCGAGTTGCAGGCGTTTATCGAACGGGGACGTGAGGTTTTCCGAAGAAAATCCGCTGAATGGCGTTTTTTGCGTGTTATCTGCCGCTTTCTCCCTTGCCCTCAGCGCCCGTGTCTACGATTCTTCAAGGACAACGACAACACCTGAGAAACTGCCATGAAAACCGTCGCCCAACTGCTGAAGTTAAAGGCTGAACAGAATCATGAAGTCCACACCATTGCACCGCATCAAATGGTGCTGGAAGCGTTGATGGTCATGGCCGCCAAAAACGTCGGCGCCTTGCCGGTCCTGAAGAATGGCGAGGTCGTGGGCATCATCAGCGAGCGTGACTATGCGCGCAAACTCGTGCTCAAGGGCCGCTCCTCCGTCGGTACGCCGGTCGAAGACATCATGGTGTCGCCGGTGATCACCGTGGACACCCATCAAACCGTCGAAACCTGCATGGGCATCATGTCCGACAAACGCCTGCGCCACTTGCCGGTGGTGGAAAACGGCACATTGATCGGTTTGCTGTCGATCGGCGACCTGGTCAAGGAGGCCATCGCCGAACAGGCTGAGCTGATTCGCCAGTTGGAGCAGTACATCCGCGGCGAATAGATCAATCCGGCCAATGCCGCGCGAAGACCGGTGCCAATGTCGGGTGCCGGTCGATGCGCGTAAGCCACGCGAAAAACCCAGGCCTTGCACTGCGTAAATGTTCCCGACTGCCCGCCCATCTGGACACCACCGCCGCCAGCACATCCAGGGCTCCCGGCGTCTCATCGCCCAGATACAAATCGCCCGAAAACTGATCGGCAAACACCTCCCAATTCCTGTGCAGTCGCGCGCGGGCGCCGATCATCAGGTTTTGCCTGGACGATTCATCCGCCTCGGCCAGCCAGCGCTCGGGGTAGTCGATGATGCCAATGGCCGAATAGCAATTGCTGACGATGTACACCAGGCCTCGTATGGCCTGATCCCGCGCGGCGGTGTTTTTCGGCAACAGGTTTGATTTGGGGAACGTGAGCCCCAGGTGAATCAGAATCGCCGCGCTCTCGGTGAGAACGCTGCCGTCGGGTAATTGCAGTGTCGGGATCTGCTTGAGCGGATTGAGTTTCTCCAGCGCGTGGGTCGCCTCGGGAGAGGTTTCAACGTCGATGAAGCGGTAAGGGATTTCGCAAAGCTCCAGTGCCGCTTCTATCGCGGCAGCGCCGGAGTTCTGGTGTCCGTATAGCTGGTACATATCGCGCGCTCCTGGCGAAACGAAAATAGAGTCAGCAAACGATTGGGCACGAGGCACGCTCCCTGCCATTGGGCCGGGCGATACAGGTAAGATACGCCTCCCGGGCCGCACTCATGACTACCCGTCGCGGTTCAAGCCCTACTGCACACTTCAAGGAAAGAACATGCGCCAACAGGATGGCGGTCTCGCCCCGTTTCTTCGTACCTATGGGTTTCTTCTGGCGGGCCTGGCCTTGAGTGGCTGCTCGCCGAGCGAACACTCGTCATCGGCCAGTCTAGCCGGTGAACAAGGGCGCGGTGGCGCCATGCTCGCCTATGAGCACCAACTGCAACTGTTGCTGCCCCAGGCGCAAATCGGGCCGCGCTTGCAGGCCACACGCGAGGCCTGCGAAACCGCACGCTTCGGGGCCTGTAACGTTCTGCGTATCGAGCAAGGCGCCGGCCGCGCCGAGATCACTTTGCGCATTGCACCGGCCGGCGTCGAGCCGTTGGTCACGATGGCCGCCGAGGGTGGAGAACTGGGTCAGCGGATCACCAGCGCTGAAGACCTGGCCGATGCCGTGGACGACACTCGCCGGCGCCAAGAGCGACTCAAGGCTCAGCAGCAACGTCTGGATGAGTTGGCGACCCGCAAAGACATCAGCGTCACGGACCTGATTACCTTGAGCAAAGAGCAGGCCGCGATCGAAAACGACCTGCAAGCCCTGGCCCAGATCGCCGCCGGGCACCAGCGCCGTCTGGACACCAATCGGGTCACGCTGTCGTTCATGCCGACCGGCGCCAGCAGTCGCTCGTCGCACCTGAGCCAAGCGTTTAGCAATTTGCTGGATAACCTGGCCGATGGCGCCGCCGATGCGCTGGAAAAAGTCAGCTATGCCCTGCCCTTCCTGATTCTGGCCTTCCCGCTGTTCATGTTGTGGGTCTGGCTGTGGCGCAAGTTTGTCCGTCGTCGCACGTGAGTCGTTGAACTGAAACATCACGCTCGCGTGGGGTGCGTCGTGCTTCCTATCATTGCCGTCGATGTTCACCATCACGGCAATGAAGTTCTCATAAAAAATCCGCGGCGTAACATCAGCTCCAGACCCAACAACTACACCCCGGAGCACCATCATGAAACGCCAAACTATTCTCAGCATCGCTTTCTCGGTATTTGCAGTTAACGCTTTCGCCGCTACCTCTGTTCACCCGGTTGTCGCTGAAGGCGGCTCGGATCGTCTGATCGAAAGTCGTGTGGCTGAGGGTGGTTCGGATCGTTTGATCGAAAGCCGCGTCGCTGAAGGTGGCTCGGATCGTCTGATCGAAAGCCGTGTGGCTGAGGGTGGTTCGGATCGTCTGATCGAAAGCCGCGTCGCTGAAGGTGGCTCGGATCGTCTGATCGAAAGCCGCGTCGCTGAAGGTGGCTCGGATCGTCTGATCGAAAGCCGCGTCGCTGAAGGTGGCTCGGATCGTCTGATCGAAAGCCGCGTCGCTGAAGGTGGCTCGGATCGTCTGATCGAAAGCCGCGTCGCTGAAGGTGGCTCGGATCGTCTGATCGAAAGCCGCGCTGTATAAATGAATGGTTTTACCGCGGTACTCAATGAAAAACCCGGCCTTATCAGTCGGGTTTTTTTACGCCTGTTTTTTGCGCTCGATCACTTGCCGGCCCGCGCCATGCAACGCTGATAACGCTCATCGACCCGCTTGGCAAACCACGCCGTAGTGAGTTTGCGGGTGATTTTCGGGCTTTGCAGCGCAATCCCCGGCAACACCGCACGCGGTAATGGCCGACCCTCCGCCTTTTCGGCCAGGGCGAAAACCCGTGCATAGAGCTGGGTGTCCTCGAATTCGAAGTTTTTGCCCTCCTCCAATTGGTCCCGAATGGTCGGATTGCGCATGCCCAGTTGCTTGCCGAGCGTGCGCACCGCCAATTCCGTGGTGCCTGGCATGATCGAATCGTAGCGAACCAGATCACCATCCAGCTCCAGCGGTATGCCCGACGCGCGACTCACCGCGTTTTGAAACGCGGCATTGCGACTGGCGTACCAACCGGCATTGAAATCGGCAAAGCGATACAGCGGTTGTTTGTAGCTCACCGGATAACCGAGCAAGTGGGCGATACCGAAGTACAGGCCGCCGCGACGACTGAACACTTCATGACGGATCGAGCCGTCCACCGGGTACGGATACGCCTTCGCCTGTTGCTCGGCGAAATCGATACTGACCTGCATCGGCCCACCGGTGTGCACCGGGTTGAAGCCACCGAACAGCGTCCGGCCCATGGGCACCATGCCGATGAAGTCATCGAAGATCGCGCTGAGTTCTTTTTCGCTGCGCGCGGCATTGAGGCGGTCGCTGTAGCTTTTGCCGTTGGATGAACTCACCTGCAGCGCACCGCTCACCAGCAGGCCGGGAATGTGGGCTTTGTCGGCACGGCGGTCGATCTCCTCGCGGGCGATCTTGCCCAGGCCCGGTACCGGTGGGTCCACCTGAAAAGTCGACTCCTGCTCAGTTACCGCCAGTACCGAGCACAGGTTTTGGGTGGATGGATAAATGTTCTGGGCAGCAAATGCTGCGTAAATATCGGTAGCCCAGCCCTGGCGATCGGTGGTTTTGGCCGGCAGCAGACGCACGATCTCGGCCTTGACCTCGGCAGGCTTGCGCGCAGGGAGCTCTTGCGTGCGCTGAGTACCGCAACCCGCCAGCACCAACAGCGCGGCGACGCTCATCATCAATCGATTGGCTTGCATGTTGCTCCATCAAATCCGTTGAGCCGGGTTAACCATACGATCAATGGCATGGCGCAGGCTATGACTCTCGCCACCCCCCACTGTTCCCCGTAGCAGCGCGGACCTTTTTCCGTTTGGCAGACAGCCTGCCCGTCTGTCGCGGCTGAACCATACTTGAGCCACACACCGAGGAGGACCGCTCATGAACCGTAGCGACGTACTGATCATCGGCGCCGGCCCGACCGGGCTGGTGTTGGCGCTGTGGCTGAGCAAGCTTGGCGTAAAAGTGCGCATCATCGACAAGACCTCGGCACCCGGAACCACATCGCGGGCGCTGGCCGTCCAGGCGCGGACGCTGGAGCTGTATCGCCAGCTCGACCTCAGCAATGCGGTGGTGCAGAACGGTCATCGCGTGGCCGCCGCCAATTTCTGGGTCAAGGGCGAACCCGTGGCCCGCTTGCCGCTGAGCCGCATCGGCGAAGGCCTGACGCCCTATGCGTTCCTCGAAATCTTTCCTCAGGACGAACACGAACAGCTGCTGATAGACCGCCTCGAAACCTTTGGCATCAAGGTGGAGCGCAACACGGCGCTGGAGAGTTTCCTGGAAACCGGTGACGGCATCACCGCCTATTTGCGCTTGGCCGATGGTCAGGAGGAAACCTGCCAGGCTTGCTATCTGGCGGGTTGCGACGGTGCCCGGTCGATCGTGCGCAAGACCCTGGACACCGGATTTCCCGGTGGCACCTACCAACAGATTTTCTACGTCGCCGACGTGCAGGCCAGCGGGCCGACGTTCAACGGCGAACTGCATGTGGATCTTGATGAAGCGGATTTTCTCGCGGTGTTTCCCTTGGCCGGTGAAGGCCGCGCCCGTCTGATCGGCACCGTACGCGACGAGCGCGCCGACCAGGCCGACACCCTGCAATTTGAAGACGTCAGCAGCCGGGCCATCGAGCATATGAAAGTAAAGATCGAACAACTGAACTGGTTCTCGACCTACCGCGTGCATCATCGGGTGGCGGATCATTTTCGCACCGGGCGCGCGTTTCTATTGGGTGACGCCGCCCACGTCCACAGCCCCGCCGGTGGCCAGGGCATGAACACCGGCATTGGCGATGCCATCAACCTCGCCTGGAAACTCGCGGCGGTGTTGAGCGGCGGCGCTGAGGCCAAACTCCTCGACACGTACGAAACCGAGCGAATCGCGTTTGCTCGCAGACTGGTCGCCACCACCGATCGGGTGTTCAGTTTCGTCACGGCCGAGGGGCGCATGGCCGATTTGCTACGCACACGTCTGGCGCCGTTCGTGCTTCCGAAAATGGCATCGTTTGAGGCGTCCCGCGAGTTCCTGTTTCGCACGGTGTCGCAGATCACCTTGAACTATCGTGGGATGCCGTTGAGCACGGGCGTTGCCGGTCATGTTCACGGTGGCGACCGCCTGCCCTGGGCTCACGACGGTGAGGGGGACAATTTTGAATCGCTGAAGTGTACGACCTGGCAGGTGCATGTGTATGGCGACACCAGCGACGAAATGATCGCCTGGTGCCACGAACATCATTTGCCGCTGCATGTTTTTGACTGGCGGCCGGCATTTGAAGCGGCTGGCCTGGGGCGTAACGGGTTTTACCTGTTGCGGCCGGATACATATGTGGCGATTGCCGACAATTCTGCCGATCCGAAGGTGATCGAGCGGTATTTTCGGGATCATGGGATCAGGCCGTTTTTCGGCGCCCACTGATGATCGTTCCCACGCTCCGCGTCACTAGTGTCCGGTAAAAACCGAAGGGGGAGCTTGCTCCCCCTTGCTGTGCCTGCTTCGTAAGCAATAATCAGGTTTTCAGACTTGATTTTCGCCCATGTTCAGCAGCACTCGATTTGCGCAAATGCTTCAAGCCCTTCCTCATCAGCTCTTCAAAGCCGCCGTCAAACGCTGTGGCGCTGATCGTTACGCCAAACAATTCACGTCCTGGGATCTGCTCGTCACGCTGATTTACGGTCAGCTGACGCAAGCCAAAAGCTTGCGTACGTTGGCGACAGCCTCGCAGTCGCTGCAACCCCATCGCCACCACCTCAACGCCAAGAACATGGTGCGTTCGACCCTTTGTGATGCGTTGAACAAGCGCAGCTCAGAGCCGTTTCGGCTGGCCTGTGAGCACTTGCTTCAAGGCATTGGCCGCAAGCAGCGCAAGTCGCTCGAAGCCATGATCACCCTGATCGATTCGACCTCGATCAGCCTGCGCGGACCCGGTTTTGACGAATGGACCACCGCGACGAAAACCCGCATAACCCAAGGCTTGAAGGTACATGTGGCCATCGATCCACAGCAAACAGCCCCGACTTACGTAAACATCACCGCCGCCAACGTCAACGATCTGAGCGATGCCCTGACCATGCCGCTTGAAGCAGGTATGACGTACGTTTTCGACAAGGGTTACTGCGACTACAACTGGTGGCACCAGATTGATCAGATGGGTTCTTTCTTCGTCACCCGACTGAAGAAAAACGCCAATCTAAAGCCGGTAGAAAATTTGAGGGAAAAGGATGCACCCGAATTCATTGAGGCGGACGAATCGGTATTGTTCGGGAAGAAATACCTGAACACTCGACGTCCGAATCTCTACCAAAATCAGGCTGTGCGTCGGGTTCAGATCCGCCGAGAGGACCACGAAACGCCATTGATTCTGGTCACCAACGACTTCTCTCGCTCAGCGGAGGAGATCGCCGATCTGTACAAACAACGTTGGCAGATCGAACTGTTTTTTAAGTGGATCAAGCAAAACCTCAAGCTCAAACGGTATTTCGGCTTCTCTGAAAATGCCGTTCGTTTGCAGATCTACAGCGCCTTGATTACCTATCTTTTGCTGCATCTTTATCAGCGCCGTTCAGGTTGCTCGGGATCTATTTCAGACTTTGCCATTCGGCTAACCCACAGCTTGTTCGAACGCCCATTAAGCATTGAACACCTTGAACAGCGAAGGCAAAAGCGAACAAAGCTGAAGGCTGCCCAAGGCAGCCTTCAGCTTTGAAAAGGTTTTACCGGACACTAGTGACGCTCCGCGTGGGAATGCAGCCAGGGACGCTCCGCGTCCCAGAAGCGGACGCGGAGCGTCCATTGAGGCATTCCCACGCGGAGCGTGGGAACGATCACGTCAAGACCTCAGATCCCGGCCAGCGCCAGGTCCATCGCGAAGTAAGTGAAGATCAGATCAGCCCCGGCACGCTTGATCGCGCCAAGGCTCTCACGCACCACCCGATCCTCATCGATCGCCCCGGCCTGGGCGGCGAATTTGATCATCGCGTACTCGCCACTCACCTGATACGCCGACAGCGGCAAACGCGAGGCTTCACGGATGTCGCGGATGATGTCCAGGTAGGCGCCGGCCGGTTTGACCATCAGCGCGTCGGCGCCTTCCTGCTCGTCCATCAGTGATTCGCGCACGGCTTCGCGGCGGTTCATCGGGTTCATCTGATAGCTTTTGCGGTCGCCTTTGAGTACGCTGCCGCCGGCTTCGCGGAACGGACCGTAGAGTGCCGAGGCGAATTTGGTGGAGTAGGCCATGATCGCAGTCTGGCTGAAACCGGCTTCGTCCAGCGCCCGGCGAATCGCCTGGACCTGGCCGTCCATGGCCGCCGACGGCGCGATCACGTCAGCACCGGCACGGGCCGCAGCCACGGCTTGTTTGCCGAGGTTGATCAGCGTCTGGTCGTTGTCGACTTCATGGTTGTGCAGCACGCCGCAATGGCCGTGGTCGGTGTACTCACAGAAGCAGGTATCGGACATCACAATCATGTCCGGCACCGCATCCTTGGCGATGCGCGACATGCGCGATACCAGACCGTTGTCGCTCCAGGTATCGCTGCCGTTGCCGTCCAAATGGTGCGACACGCCGAACGTCATCACCGACTTGATCCCGGCCCGGGCATAACGCTCGATCTCACCCGCCAGTTTCGACTCTGGAATACGCATCACGCCGGGCATGCTTTTGATCGGTACGAAGTCGTCGATCTCCTCCTCGACGAAAATCGGCAGCACCAGATCGTTCAAACTGAACTCGGTTTCCTGGAACAGGCTGCGCAGGCTCGCATTGCGGCGCAGACGGCGTGGACGTGCTTCGGGGAACTGACTGGACATGAGGGGTTCCTGAAAAACGGAGGACGAGACGAAAGTCGTAGGGGGCCAAAGCTTATTCCCTCAACGGTCAGGGGCACAAACATCGATTGTGGAAGACTTTGTTACGGGCCCGGCAATAATCCGACCTCATTGCGCCAACTAAAGACAACGTTCAGGATTGAGCAAAACCAACACAGGGAGTGACGCAGCATGTTTGAAATCCAAAACTACGGCAGCTTCATTGCCGCGATTCTGATCTTCCAGTTAATGCCAGGACCGGGCACCTTCGCCATTCTCAACGCCACCGCCCGCAATGGCCTGGGCGCCGGGTTCGGCGCCGTGGGTGGCACGCTGCTGGGGGATGCGACGTACATGATTGCTGCGGCCATCGGCCTGGCGGCCGTGATGCAAGCCAATCCCCTGCTGTTCCAGATGCTGCAGTGGTTCGGCGCTGCGTACTTGTGCTGGATCGGTGTGCAATTGCTACGCGCGCCAGCGTCCCGGGATTCGGCGGGGCTGGAGCCGATACGGTCGGCCCGGGTCTACTTTCGCACCGCCCTGGCGGTGAGCCTGACCAACCCCAAGGTCATCCTGTTTTTTGTGGCGTTTTTTCCGCTGTTCATTCGCCCCGATGCCTCCAGCCTGACCCTGGTCGCGATGATGCTGCATGTTTCGTTCATCAGCGCGCTGTATCAGGGTTTGCTGGTTCTGCTGGGCAATGCCGCGGCCCGTCGTTTGAAAGCCATCCCTATGGCGCGAAAAATCGCGTCCCGCGTCGCCGGTATGGCGCTGGTCGGGTTCGGGATCAAACTGGCGGCGAGTAACCGTTAGGCCGCGACGCTCAGCACTACAGATTCAAGGTTCCGCTGATGCAGGTCACCACCGCGCCGCCGATCCAGATCTCGTCGCCCACTTGCTCGACCTGAATGCGACCGGCGCGGCCCATGGTCAGGCCCTGGCTGACCACATAGGACGCCGGCGCCAGTCCTTCGCTGAGCAACCATTGGGCAATCCCGGCGTTCAGGCTGCCGGTGGCGGGGTCTTCCGGCATGCCGTCGCCGGAGATGAACGCCCGCACTTCGAACTGTGCGCCATCGCCATCGCGCTCGGGATGCCATGGCGCGATGACACCGACGGCCAGGCCGAGCATTTGCGAATGATCCGGTTGCAGGTCCAGCACCTGCTGGCGATCCTCGACCATCACGGCCAGCCATCCGGCACCGTTGTCGACCCACTCAGTGCGTACAATCGCCCCCGATTCCAGCCCGAGCCCCCGCCGTACCCGCTCCACCACATCCGCCGCCACCGGCCCGGTTTTGAGCAATGGCGGTGCGAGAAAGGCCAGCTCTGCCCCTTGCCGACGAACCCGCACCAGCCCCACGCCGCACTCCTGAATGATCTCTTCGCCCTTGGGCACGCCACCGGCCTCCAGCCACGCATGGCAGGTGCCCAGTGTCGGATGACCGGCGAACGGCAATTCGTTCAGGGTGGTGAAGATCCGCACACGATAATCGGCGCGAGGGTCGCGCGGTTCGAGTATGAATGTGGTTTCGCTGAGGTTGGTCCAGCTGGCGAACGCCGCCATGCGCTCATCGCTGAGCTCATCGGCGTCGAACACCACCGCCAACGGATTGCCCTTGAGCGCAACACGGCTGAAGACATCTACTTGCTTGAAATCGAATGAGTGCATGGCCTGCCTTGGTCTTGATCAAATCGAAGTGTTTTGCTTGGGAATTTCCAGCCCTCGCATCACCGCCGGCCGCGCCAGAAAGCGCTCCAGCACTCGCGTGACGTTCGGGAAGTCCTCGATGCCCACCAGCTCGCCGGCCTCATAGAAGCCGATCAGGTTGCGCACCCAGGGGAAGGTCGCGATGTCCGCGATGGTGTAACGCTCGCCCATGATCCAGTCACGCCCTTCCAGACGTCCATCAAGAACTTTTAACAAACGTTTACTTTCATCGACGTAGCGGTCGCGGGGACGTTTGTCCTCGTAGTCCTTGCCGGCGAATTTGTTGAAAAAACCGAGCTGGCCGAACATCGGCCCGATGCCGCCCATCTGAAACATCAGCCACTGAATGGTCTCGTATCGCGCCGCCGACTCCTGGGCCAGCAGTTGCCCGCTCTTGTCGGCCAGGTAGATCAGAATCGCCCCGGACTCGAACAGCGCCAAGGGTTGGTCCCCCGGACCGTGGGGGTCGAGGATTGCCGGGATCTTGTTGTTGGGGTTCAGCGAAAGAAATTCGGGGGACATCTGATCATGGGTGTCGAAGCCCACACGATGCGGTTCGTAGGGCAGTCCGATCTCTTCGAGCATGATCGACACCTTGACGCCGTTGGGTGTCGGCAAGGAGTAAAGCTGGATCCACTCGGGGTATTGAGCCGGCCATTTTTGGGTAATCGGGAACGCGGACAGATCGGTCATGGGAAGGATCCACGAGGAAATTGAGAGTGACGATCTTAATGCAGGAGATCTTTTGCCGGTATCAATCTCACTGATGTTGAAGATCAAGAGATTGCTGCCTTCGTCAGCACTACTACGTGTACTGTGTCCATAAATCCGCAACATCCTGTCGATAACCTGTACTCCAACCCGTTAAAGGTTACCGGTACATTGCTGCGCTCTTCGCCGGAATCGAACCAAACGGGCTTCAGAGGACTCTGAGCACTGCCTCCTTTGAAAACGGACCGGCGTAACGACATGGAAAACACCCGACGCAGGAAATTCGCGGTGTAAAGGTTTGTCAGCCTTAACGAAATGCGCTGAAGAACCCTTAATTCAATGATGAACCTTCTGAAATTCGCCAACCGCTTCAAACATCGCGCTTATTTACTGCTGCCCGTCTTTCTGGCAGCCAGCGCGTTGTTTCTGGTGCTGGAATCCCGCGAAAGCCGCGCCCAACCGGCGGACGGCACCCAGACGCTGGTATTCCTGCGCCACGCGGAAAAACCCGAAGGCGGCCTCGGCCAGCTCAACTGCCAGGGCCTGAACCGTGCCATCGACCTGGCCACCGTGCTGCCGGAAAAATTCGGCAAGGCCAACTACGTGTTTGCCGCCAACCCGACGCGCAATGTCGAGGAAGGCGAACTGGACAATTCCTACAGTTACATCCGTCCCCTGATGACCATCAGCCCCAGCGCGATCAAGCTCGGTTTGCCGGTGAACATCAACTTCTCGGCCAACGACACCAGCGACCTGGCCGATGAATTGCTCCACGACAAGTATCACAACTCGGTCATCTACACCGCTTGGTCCTCCGGCTACCTGCCGGAGTTGATCAACAAAGTCGCTGGAGAAGCCGTCGGCAAGAAACAGAACATCACCGATGACTGGGAATCCAACGACTACGACTCGCTGTACGTGCTCACCCTGACCTGGCACAACGGCAAGGCCAGTGTGCAGAGCCACGCCTACAAGCAAGGTCTGGATAATGGGCAGGAGACCTGTCCGACGTAAGCTTTAAGAGGTTTGGCGCCTGTCAGGCCCCCATCGCGAGCAAGCTCGCTCCCACATTAGATTTTCAGTGAACACAGAATTTGTGTATCGCCGAGATCCAATGTGGGAGCGAGCTTGCTCGCGATGGGGCCAGAAAAAGCAACATCATCCTCGCTGGGAAACGCGCTCTCGCAGATACTCAAGGACAGCAGTCCGCTCCCCCGCGAATTCAATGCGAGCCCCTTTCTTCTCCCGCTGAAACGCATACATCGGGTCGTAATACTCGCGAAGCAACCCTTCGATCCAGCCCCGGTGCAGGTCCACTGCCCCGCTGCTCGCCTGCTCCGCCAGCGCGTCTTCCATCAAAATCAATATCCGCCGATGACGCTCACCGCCCAGACGTTTCTGCACGTTGTTCAGGCTCTCCAGCAAGCGCTCGGAAAACAGCGCGAAACCTTCATCGCCATGCACGCCGATGAACTCGGCACACAAGTCCACCACGTAATCGCGCAGGATCCGTTCGACTCGCCCTTGCAGGCTGTCTTCCAGCCAGACCATCGGAAACTGCTGCATGCCCTGATACAGCGGCAACGGCAGCGCACAACTGCCAATCGCGCGGCTCTCGTCTTCCAGCACAAACTGCTCGATGCCGTGGGCGCGCTTCTTCAGCACGTCCACCGCCAGGCGGTTTTCAAAATCGATGTTGGAGGGTTGGCCGGTGGCACGTTTACCGAAACTGGAGCCGCGATGATGGGCGTGACCTTCAAGGTCCAGCCCGTTGCGCAACTGCGTAAGCACTTCGGTTTTACCGGTGCCGGTCATGCCGCCCAGCAAGACAAAATCACACTGGGCAACCGCCTGATCGACGGTGTCGAGCAAGAAACTGCGCATGGCCTTGTAGCCGCCACCCACTCGCGGATAGTCGATGCCCGCCTCGTCCTTGAGCCATTGCTGGACGATCTGCGAGCGCAAACCGCCGCGAAAACAATACACAAACCCATCAGGATGAGCCCGGGCAAAATCGGCCCAGGCCTGGATGCGCTCGGCTTTTATCTCGCCGGACACCAACTGATGCCCCAGCGTAATGGCCGCTTGCTGGCCGTGTTGCTTGTAACAAGTACCGACCCGTTGCCGCTCGTGGTCGTTCATCAGCGGCAGGTTGATGACGCCGGGGAATGAACCCTTGAGAAATTCGACCGGCGCACGGGCATCCATCATCGGTCGGTCGTTGAGGAAAATGTCGCGGTAATCGGTGAATTCGATGGACATCAAAACACCTCGACCGCGTTTGTCTGTCGCTCGATCAGTTCACCGATCGGCTCGAGGGTCAGGCCCAGCTCGGCGGCTACTTTGAGGAAGTGTTCGTTGCCTTCGGGGGTGACGGCAACCAGCAGGCCACCGCTGGTCTGCGGATCGCAGAGCACGCGTTTGTGCATTTCCTGAAGACGCCCAAGCTTGCTGGCGTAACTGTCGAAGTTGCGCAGCGTCCCGCCCGGCACGCAGCCTTGGTCGAGGTAATACTCGACACCCGGCAGACGCGGCACACGGTCGTACTCGATGCGCGCGGTCACGTTGCTGCCGTCGGCCATTTCTACCAAATGCCCCAGCAGACCAAAACCGGTGACGTCGGTCATCGCGGTGACGCACTCGAGTTTGCCGAAACGGCTGCCGGGTTTGTTCAGGGTGCACATCCAGTCGCGGGCCAGGCCGATGTCGGCGTGGCGCAATTTGCCCTTCTTCTCGGCGGTGGTGAGGATGCCGATGCCCAGCGGTTTGGTGAGGTAGAGCAGGCAACCGGCGGTGGCGGTGTCGTTGCGCTTCATGTGGCGCTTTTGCACCAGACCGGTCACGGCGAGGCCGAAAATCGGCTCCGGCGCGTCGATGGAGTGCCCACCGGCCAACGGTATCCCCGCTTCATCGCAGACCGAACGCCCGCCGCGAATCACTTCCCGGGCAATTTCCGGCGCCAGTACGTTGACCGGCCAGCCAAGGATCGCAATCGCCATCAACGGATCGCCGCCCATGGCGTAGATGTCGCTGATGGCATTGGTGGCGGCGATGCGGCCGAAATCGAACGGGTCGTCGACGATCGGCATGAAAAAGTCGGTGGTCGACACCACGCCGCGTTCCTCATCGATGGCGTACACCGCCGCGTCATCGCGCGAGGCGTTGCCCACCCAAAGCTTCGGATCAAGGTTCTGCGCCCCGCTGCCGGCCAGAATCACCTCCAGCACCTGGGGAGAAATCTTGCAGCCACACCCTGCGCCGTGGCTGTATTGGGTCAGGCGAATCGGTTCGCTCATGGGGGGCACACCTCGTGAAGTCAGTGCCGAAGAGTCTACATCAACGTCGTCTCCCCCGAGGCTCCACGAATCGTTGACCGAAAGGACAGTTAAACCACCAATTCCCTAACCTTTTCCATACCTTGAGCAAAACTGGTATGCCTTATGCAAACGTTTGCGAGTCGCTGATACAAGCGTTTTCGCTACATAACCGCGCAAGCCCGCAGAACCGGGCCTTCGATCCGCACGAAAAGGGACTTTTAATGCACCGCACGTCCAGCCGCGTGACTTGCTCGCGCACTTTTGCTGTTTCCTTGCTGCTGGCCAGCGTTACAGGACTACTCAGCAGCACCGTTTTGGCGCAATCCGCCCCCGCCGAAGAATCCGCCCAAGGCGAAAGCCTCAGCCCCGAAGCCAGCCCACCGAAAAAAGGCGTGTACCTCTCGGACTGGTTCAATCAGGACCTGACCGTCATCGGCAGCAAAGACATCAGTTTCGGCCCACAACCGGCCGACGATATCTACCTGGAATACGAGTACTTCGGGCGCAAGGGGCCGTTCGAGTTGTACGGCTACATCGACATTCCGAAGATCTTCGACATCGGCAACAGCCATGACAAAGGCGTGTGGGACCACGGCTCGCCGGTGTTCATGGAGCACGAACCACGGATTTCCATCGATTACCTCGCCGGCCGCAGCCTGGCCGTCGGGCCGTTCAAGGAATGGTACGTGGCCTTTGACTGGATCTACGACCACGGCAGTAACAGCGCCAACCGCGCCAATACGCTGTACAGCGGTTTGGGCACCGACATCGACACCCATTCGCGGGTCAATCTGTCGGCCAATTTCTATGGGCGCTATCAGTGGGAAAACTACGGCGCCAGCAACGAGTATTCATGGGACGGCTATCGCGCCCAGCTCAAATACATCGTGCCGATCAGCAGCTTCAGCAACGGCGCGTCACTGACCTACATCGGGTTCACCAACTTCGACTTCGGCTCGGATTTGCACAAGGACAACCCGGCTCGTACCGCCAACGCCACCGTCGCCACCAACGTCTTGCTGTACTCGTTCACCCACTTGCGTTTCACCCTGGTCGGCCGTTATTTCCACAACGGCGGCAACTGGGAGGATGGCAGCGAATTGAATTTCGGCGACGGTAACTTCCGCGCCCGTTCCGACGGTTGGGGTTACTACGCCGGCGTTGGTTATCAGTTTTAAGTCTTGTTTGAATCAGGAGGTTTTATGCATGCAATGACGCGTCTTTCCCTGGCCTGTGCCGCCCTGCTCTCTTCAACGGCCTGGGCGACTGAAGCGCCGATCCAGCCGAAAGTGATGCTGATCACCATGTTCGCCCCCGAGGCGCAAAACTGGATTGATCGTCTGGAACTGAAGCAGGAAGTGCGAGTGCCAGGCCTGTCCGCCGAGTACCCGACCGTTCGCTGCAACGGTCAGCAGGTATGCCTGATGGTCACCGGCATGGGCCAGACCAACGCCGCGGCGTCGACCCTGGCCCTGGCGTTGTCGTCGAAATTCGACCTGCGCAAAAGTTACTTCCTGATCGCCGGGATTGCCGGTATCAGCCCGAAACACGGGACTATTGGCACCACCGCGTGGGCGCATTATCTGGTGGAATTCGGTACCCAGTGGGAGATCGATTCCCGGGATGCGCCGACAGACTGGCCGACCGGTTATATCGGCATCAACACCAAAGGCCCGAATGAAAAGCCGCCGCTGGATTACAAGACCGAAGTCTTCGAACTCAACCCGAAGTTGCAGGCCAAGGCCTTTGCCCTCAGCCACAAAGTCGAGCTGAGCGAGAGCAAGGAATCGGCCGCGTGGCGCATGAAGTATCCATCAGCCCCGGCCAATCAGCCGCCGGTGGTCACGCAGTGCGACACGCTCGCGGGCAATACCTGGTTTTCCGGGACGCGGCTGAGTGAGCGCGCCGAGGTCTGGACCCAACTGCTGACCGATAACAAAGGTGAGTACTGCACGACGCAGCAGGAAGACAACTCCACCTATGAGGCGCTGCTGCGGGCCAGTCGAGAAGGTTTGGTCGATGTCCAGCGTTTGGCGGTGGTGCGTGCGGGTTCTGATTTTGATCGGCCGGCGCCGGGCCAGAGCGAGGTGGATAACCTGCTCAAGTATGCGGATCAAGGTGGATTTGTGCCGGCGCTGGAGAATCTGTACCGGACGGGGAATCCGTTGGTGCAGGAGATTTTGAAGAACTGGTCGGCGTGGGAGAGCGGTGTTCCCGAGGTTTGAGTTCGACTTGAGGACGCTATCGCGGGCAAGCCTTGCTCCTACAGATTTGGTGTCGACCATGATCATTTTGATCGACACAAAACCTGTAGGAGCAAGGCTTGCCCGCGATGCTTTTTACGGCAACAAAATCACCTTGTCACTGCCGCCCTGATTCACCTCGGCATACCGCGCCAGCCCTTCCTCCAACGGCGATTCAAACAAGCCCTCGGGCAACGGCAACAAGCCCTGATCGAAGAACGTGCCGAACTGATCAAGCATCGCCGCACACGCCTGGACGCCGTACAACAACGAATTGATCCCCACCACCGAACCGCCCTTGCGATACAGCGCCAGGGCCGGCAATTGCACCAGGCCGTCCACCGGCGCGGCGATGATCGCGATACGACCGAACGCGGCCAGCGCCGGGACCGAGGCCGGCAGCCAGAAACCGGTGGTGTCGAAAATCATATCGGCGCCTCCGGCATACACGGCGTTCACCTGCGCACCGAGGTCCTCGGGTTTATCCAGTTGCAGCGTCTGATACCCCAGGACCTGCAAATCCTTGACCTGCTCCGGCCGCCGCGCCGCTGCCAGGACTTGAGCGCCACGCACCTTGGCCAGCGCCAGTGCCGCAGTGCCAACCGCCCCGCCACCGATCACCAGCAACCGGGTTTCGGCCGTCACCCCACTGCGCTCCAACGCATCCCACGCCGTGGTGTACGGCACACCGAGGCTTGCCGCCTGGGCAAAACTCAGATGGCTCGGCTTTTGCGCCACGCCATCGGCCGGCAGTTTGACGAATTGTGCATGCGAGCCGTCGGCGAAAAAGCCCAGTTCACGGCCGGTGCCCCAGACTTCCTGACCGATCAGCGCCTGCGGGCCTTCAACGACCACACCGGCGAAGTCACGACCGGGAATCCGCGGCAGTGTGGTGTAGGGAAAACGCCCCAGCACGTTCTTCACATCGCTGGGGTTGAGGCCGGCCGCCTTGATCTGGACCAGCACTTCATCGGCGCCGGGGACGGGGGTTGGAACCTCAACGTAGCGCAGGGCCGCGAGGTCACCAGTCTTGTCGAATTGCAGTGCTTTCATGAGCGTTTCCCTCGAATGAATAAACGGTTCAGGAGATCCAGCCAGTCACCAGTTGCCGGCCCATTGGCCACAACTTCTCACCGGCCAACATGCCGAGCAGCCCTACCAGCGCGATGGCCGGTGGTGCGGGGGAACGAAAATCCAGGGCGCCGTAGAGCAGACCGACGCCCAGACCGATGACCAATGAGATGAGGTAGCTCATGGCAGACTCCGTGGCTAATTAAGGTATGCCCGGAGTCTAAAGATCGGTAGCGAAGAGCACCGGCCAAGTGCTTCTGAATTTCGGCCAAAGCGCTAATGCCGGATGCAAGGCAAACGTGTAGCAGCTGGCGGAGCCTGCGTTCGGTTCGGGCCGCGTTCGGACGCAGCAGTCGTAAACCTGCGTGCACGGTATTACTGAAGCACCGCGTTGCCTGATTTCACGACTGCTTCGCAGCCGAACGCAGGCTCCGCCAGCTGCTACAAGTTTTGTTATGCCTCGACTTGACGCTGGCTCGCCGAAAATTGCGAAGGCGCGACGCCCAGTTCCCGACGGAACATGTCGCTGAAGCTGCTCGGTGAGTAACCCAGCTCCCGGGCAATCGCACTGACCGGCACGCCCTGGATCAACTCCGCCACCGCCGTCGCCAGTTGCACCTGGCGCCGCCACTCGGCGAAGCCCATGCCCAAACCGTCCTTGAACAACCGCGCCAGGGTGCGCACGCTGGCACCGGCGTTTTCGGCGTGTTGTTCGAAGGCAATGTCCAGCGATGGCGCGGCCATGACCGCCTGGCACAGGTTCATCAGACGGCGGTCGGAATCATCCGGCAACGGAATCTTCAGCAGCGAGCGCCTGGCTCGCCTAAGCTCCAGCAGCGCCAGGCCGACCAGCGCTTCGTAATACTCGGGCGCGCCATCGTCGCCCTGCTCCACCAACCCGACGATCAGCTCACGCAGTAGTCCGCCGACTTCGATCACTTGAACCGTGTCATCCAGCGTCGCCGCCAATGAGGGCCGCAAGTAGATGTTGCGCATCTGTAAATCCGAGACCACGCGAATCCCATGGGGCACACCCGGCGGCAGCCACACTGCTCGTTGCGGCGGCACCACCAGCGCTTCATGGGGCGTCTCGACCCACATCACCCCGCTCATTGCATACAGCAACTGCCCCCAGACATGCTCATGCGGCTCGATGTACAAGCCGCGCGGATAGGTGCGCGCCAGCGGTTGCACGGGCACATCGGTGTCACTCAGGTCTGGAGGGGCGGCAAGGGCCATGGGCAGCAATCATTGGGGAATTTCAGATATTGCATGGTAACGAGCCACCGGCCTTGTCGCCACTGGCGGCCTCCATCTGACAATTCGAGTGAATTTTCCGTAACGCCAACGATCCTTGTATTACCACAGGGAGGAATATGGGCTTTATGAACAACGCAAAACTTTTCGTCATTGAATACACCCTTCATGGCGTGCCCAAGTCTTTCATCATCCGCCTGGACAAGATGGATAACGCGGAGGCTTGGCATTGGGCAAGTTGCGACGCGGGGGTTGGACGAATCCCTCGCTTCGGCCGAGAGAAGGTGCAAAAAACCAGCAAGCCGATGGCAGAGAAGTTCGGCGTAGAAAACGTCAAGTGGCGGCCGGCAAATTGAAATGAAAGTGGAGCCCGATCAGGCTCCACCTTTTTTTGGATGAGTGGTCAGCGTTGGGCGCACTTGCAGCCCTTGCTGGCACATTCTTCGCCATGTTCGTGGTGCTTGGCGCAGGCTTCACAGCAATAGTGCTTGCCGTGGCGCGCGATCGGATGTTCGCCCAGTTTGCATTTGCATTTGGGGCAGTCGCAGATACTTTCACTGTCGATCATGAGTCTGACTCCATTGGTTGTGGTCGTCCGGGCCTGGCAAATGCGACCCGTACCACCAGTGTAGGAGCTTGCGTCAGCCCTGCCGGGTACTGCTGCGATACATGAACAGCAACGCCAACGCGAGACACACCATCGCCAGTATCCGGCTACTCGACAACTCGATCACCGGGTTGCCCAGCCAGCCGAAGTTATCGATCAACATCCCCATCCCCAGTTGTCCGACGATCACCGCCACCGTCGCGACCGCCGTGCCGACCCGCGGCACCGCGCCAACCATTACCATCATGTACACCACCCCGAACAGCGCACCGCTGAGCTGCCATTTCGGCACGTCCAGCAAACTCACGGCGTGGGCCGGCTCGAAAAACAGGATCAGCAGCCCGGTGGTCACGGCACCGACCACGAAGGTCAATAAACTGCTGCGCAACACGCCAACCGTTTCACCCAGCCGCCCATTGATCGCCGCCTGGACACTCAACACCGCACCGGCCGCCACGACCACCGCCAACAAAATAATCAGATTCATCATCAACCCCGAGCGATCAGAACAAGTGCCGCGACAATCAGCAGCAAGGCCAGCCAACGTTCACCGTTGACCTTTTTGCGGGTGGCGCCGAACCAGCCGAAGTGGTCGATCAACACGCTTTTACCGACCTGCCCGGACAGGATCGCGATCATGGTCATGGCAATGCCGATGTGCGGCGTGGCCAAGGTCAGCACGATCACGTACATCGGCCCCAGGAACCCGCCGATCAACTGCCAGCGCGGCAGCTCATTCAAGGCCGGCCCTTGTTGCCGACCGCTGAACAGCAACAGCAAAAACAAAATCGCCGAGCCGACACCGAAGATGCTCAAGGTCGCCCACAAGTGCCCGACCTGAACCCCGAGCGGCCCGAGCAAACCGGCCTCCACGGACAGGCCCATGCCGGCCAGAATCACCAGCGGCAGCAGCAACAGCCGCAGCCCCGATTTAGTGGTCGGCGCGGCGACAACGCCAACGTCGTCGATTGAAGAAGTGTGCATGAGGGGACACCTACCAGTTATCAGATAGAACACGACCCCTTTGTGGGAGCGAGCTTGCTCGCGATAGCGATTTGTCAGTCACATTGATGTTGAATGTTCCGGCGCTATCGCGAGCAAGCTCGCTCCCACAGGGTTTAGTGTTCTCAGTGGAATAGGCGCGCATTATCGGCTGGCGATCCTTTGCGATAAATGGGCGCATACTGACAACACTTTTGCGCAACTCGCACAGCAGGATTCGTCATGCATGGCCTCAACGATCTGGGATTCAAGGCACTTCGGCTGTTTGTAGCGGTGCTGGACCACGGCAGTTTTTCCGAAGTCGCCCGCCGCGAAGGCCTGGCACCGTCTTCGATTTCCCGGCAAATCCAATTGATGGAACAAGCCCTGAACCAGCAATTGCTCTACCGCCACACCCGCGCCGTCTCACCCACCGAAGCCGGGCGCATGCTCGGTCATCACGCGCGGCTGGTGCTGGTGCAACTCGAAGAGGCCGAACAGGCCTTGCAGGAACAGCAAAGCGAACCGAGCGGACTGGTGCGGATCAATGCGCCAGTGGTGTTTGGTCAGCGGCACCTGACGCCGTGGCTGGGGCAGCTCTGCGAGCGTTACCCGAAACTGCAGCTGGATATCCAGCAGACCGACAGCTACGTCGACCCGCTACAGGAAGGCGCCGACCTGCTGTTTCGCATCGGCCCGCTGCACGATTCGGGCATGCAGGCGCGGATTCTGGCGCCGCATCGCTTTCAAGTCGCCGCAAGCCCGGCCTATTTGGAACGTCACGGCACGCCACAACATCCCGAAGAACTGGCCGTACATCAGTGCCTGGCCTACAAGGGCGTGACCGGTCAGCAACGCTGGTTTTTCCGCAAGGATCAGCAGGACTGGACGCCCTGGTCGGTGAAGGGACCGATCACCGGCAACCACGCCGACACCCTGACGCAAGCCGCCGAACAAGGCTTGGGGCTGGTGATGTTTCCGTCGTGGCTGATTGGTAAAGCGGTGCGCAACGGCACGCTGGTGCCGGTGCTCGGGGCGTATCAGGTGTCCAACAGCCTGGAGCCGCAGCAGATTGCGGTGCTGTGGCCCGGGAGCCGACGGTTGTCGGTGAAGGTGCGGACGGTGATTGATTTCTTCGTGGAATGCTTCGGCACGGTGCCCTACTGGGACAGACCGTAACCCCCTGTAGCAGCTGGCGCAGCCTGCGTTCGGCTGCGCAGCAGTCGTAAACCCTATGCTCGCGGTTTACCTGATACACCGCGCTGCCTGATTTCACGACTGCTTCGCAGCCGAACGCAGGCTGCGCCAGCTGCTACGAGTTATGCGTCGCGTCTCAGATACGGAACTGCCCCACCAGTTTGCCCAGACGCTGACCGAGATCAGCCAAGCTGCGGGAAGTCTGGGCGCCGAGTTGGGTTTCGTCGGCAACGCTGTCCACAGCCACAGCGATCTGATGCACGCTGCGGTTGATCTCTTCGGCCACGGCGGTCTGCTCTTCGGCGGCGCTGGCGATCTGCGCGTTCATCGAGTTGATGGTGCCGATCAGCTGGGCCATGGTATCGAGCGATGCACCCGCTTCGTTGGCCTGGGCCGACGTGCCGTCGCCGGCCTCGCTGGAACGGCGCATTGCTTCCACCGCCGACTGAGTGCCGGCCTGCAAGCGATCGATCATGCCCTGGATTTCCTGGGTGCTGATTTGCGTGCGACTGGCCAGCGCTCGAACCTCATCGGCCACCACCGCAAAACCACGCCCGGCCTCACCGGCACGGGCGGCTTCGATGGCGGCGTTGAGGGCCAACAGGTTGGTTTGTTCGGCAATCGAACGGATCACGCCGAGCACGCTGACAATTGACGACACGTCTTTTTGCAGGCTGTCGAGAGACACGCCGCTGCTGCGAATGTCGTCCACCAATGCATGAATCTTCACGATGCTGCCGGCCACCACACGCTTGGCTGCCTGGCCTTCTTCGTCGGTCTGCTGGGCAGCCACTGCGGCGTTTTGTGCGCTTTTCGCCACTTCCTGAGCAGCGGCGGACATTTGGTTGATCGCCGTGGCGACCTGATCGGTCTCGTGACGCTGACGTTCCATGGCCTGATCCGAACGCTGCGCCTGGTCGGAGACCTGATTCACCAGCCCGGTCAGTTGCGAAGTCATTTCAGTGATCTGGCGCACCAGGCCGTGGATCTTGTCGACGAAACGGTTGAACGAGCCGGCCAGTTCGCCGAGTTCATCCTGGCTGGTGATGGTCAGGCGACGCGTCAGGTCACCCTCGCCCGCCGCGATGTCATCAAGGTTGGCTTTCATCAGGTTCAGCGGACGCAGGATCGTGTTGGCCAGCAGCATCCCGGCAGCGGCGATCACCAGCAACACCACCACGGCAATCCCGACAATGCTCAGCACCACGCCTTCCATGCGTTCCTGAACCTTGACTTGAACCAGCGCGACTTGCGCTTCGATACCGTCGAGGTTCACCGACGTACCGACCGCCATGTCCCACTTCGGCAGGTATTCGGTGTAGCCCAGTTTCGGCACCAGCACTTGGGTGTTGCCGGGCAGCGGTGAGCTGTATTGCAGATAGTGGGTCCCGTCCTTGGCGACTTTCACCAGGTCGCGGTTGACGTAGACGCCATTAGGGTCGCGGTTGTCCTTGAAGCTCTGGCCCACGCCTTCAGGGCTGTTGGCCTTGAACAGGCGCACGGTGTTGGAGTCGTAGCCGAAGAAGTAGCCATCCTTGCCGTAGGTGATGCTCGACAGCAACTTCACCACCTGGGCCCGCGCCGCATCATCACCGGGGGCGGCCGCATCGTAGAGCGGTTTGATCGTGGTCATGGCCACGGCGACGTAGCTTTGCAGCGTCGCCTTGGCATCGCTGAGCAGGCGCTGGCGAGTTTCCTCGACTTCCTTGCGGGCCTGCTCCTGCAGAATGAACAACGTGGTCAGGCTGATGACCAGCGCAAAGAGCAACACCGGGAGGACGGCAAGGGACAGGACTTTAGCCTTCAGGCTCATGCGCATGACGGTTCACTCTTTTTGATTTTATTGGCGTGGTTAAAGGCTTTAACGGCACGCCGAACCAAAAGTTGAATGCGGCCCTTGTGGGAAATGTGTTTAGAGGACCATCGCCGCCACCCAGCCGAACGCCAGCAGCGGCAGGTTGTAGTGCAGGAAGGTCGGGACCACGGTGTCCCAGATGTGGTGATGCTGGCCGTCGATGTTCAGGCCCGAGGTCGGGCCGAGGGTCGAGTCCGAGGCTGGTGAACCGGCGTCACCCAGCGCACCGGCAGTGCCGACAATGCACACGATCGCAATCGGGCTGAAACCCAACTGTACGCACAACGGCACAAAAATCGCTGCCAGGATCGGCACGGTGGAAAACGACGAACCGATGCCCATGGTCACCAACAGTCCGACCAGCAACATCAGTAACGCGCCAATGCCTTTGCTGTGGCCGATCCACGAGGCCGAGGCTTCGACCAGTGTCTGCACCTGACCGGTGGCTTTCATCACCTCGGCAAAACCGGACGCGGCGATCATGATGAAACCGATCATCGCCATCATCTTCATGCCTTCGGTGAACAGGTCGTCGGTTTCACGCCACTTCACGATCCCCGACACCGAAAAAATCAGAAAGCCTGCCAGCGCACCGATGATCATCGAATCCAGCAGCAGCTGAATGATGAACGCCACCGCGATGGCCAGACCGGCGACCATCAGGCTCAACGGGTTGTACTGCACCGCGACCTGTTCGACTTGCTCGATCTTTTCCAGATCGTAGACGCGCTTCTTGCGGTAGCTGACAAACGCCGCCGCGAGCCCGACGACCATGCCCAATGCCGGAATCCCCATGGCATGGGTGACGTTGATGCCGCTGATGTCCACACCGCTACGGGCGACGTTGGCCAGCAGGATTTCATTAAGGAAGATGTTGCCGAAGCCCACGGGCAGGAACATGTACGGCGTAATCAGGCCGAAGGTCATTACGCAGGCAATCAGTCGGCGGTCCAGTTGCAGCTTGGTCAGCACATATAAAAGCGGCGGCACCAGCAGTGGAATAAAGGCGATATGTATCGGCAGAATGTTCTGCGAAGCGATGGCCACCACCCACAGCAAACCGATCAACAGCCATTTGACCTGACGGCCACCGCTGGCGTGCTGGCGGTCGACCATCAGCAAGGCTTTGTCTGCCAGGGCATGGGCCAGGCCGGACTTGGCAATGGCCACTGCGAAAGCGCCGAGCAATGCGTAGGACAACGCGACCGTCGCGCCGCCACCGAGGCCGCTGTTGAAGGCTTTGAGTGTCGCGTCGATGCCCAGGCCACCGGTCAAACCACCCACCAGGGCGCCCACGATCAGCGCGATTACTACGTGCACGCGGGACAGGCTGAGAATCAGCATGACGCCGACCGCGGCAATTACAGCATTAATCATCATTACCTCAAGGCAAACGGAAAGAGTCCGGCCGGCAGTCTGCAAAGAGCCGCCAGCGGATTAAATGAGAGGGTTTTATTAGAGGGCGCGCACTGTGCCGCAGCATCAACGCCTTGTCAAAGCGATCACGATCCCTTGTAGCAGCTGGCGAAGCCTGCGTTCGGCTGCGAAGCAGTCGTGAATTCAGGCGACGGGTTGTGCCAGAAGTACCGTATGCGCAGGTTTGACGACTCCTGCGCAGCCGAACGCAGGCTGCGCCAGCTGCTACAGGTTTCGTGTGATGGCTTATTTAATCGCGCGGATAAAGAAAGCCGAATCGCGGCCGTTACAGTGCAAAGTCTCAGATATTTATCGAATAAAGGACGTCTCCATGTCGCTCAGACAACTTTCCATTCAATGGAAAATCACCCTGCTGGCCGGGTTGTGCCTGGCCGGCATCGTGACCCTGCTGGTGGGTCTTTCGCTGTATCGCATGGAGCACAGCTCCGAGATGGTGAAAGCATCCAGCATGGAGATGCTCACCGAAGCGGCCCAGGCCCGGATCGAATCCCAGGGTGAAAACCAGGCGCTGGGGATTCGCCAGCAGTTCATGGACGCCTATCAATATGGCCACGGCTTTTCGCGTCAGGTGCTGTTCCTGCGCGACCAGGCCGAGAAGCGCTTTCTCGATGCCTTTGACCTGCGTGAAGACCTGACGCGCCAGGTCAAGTCGGCCCTGCAAGCCAACCCGGACCTGCTCGGCCTCTCGCTGGTGTTCGAAGCCAACGCGCTGGACGGCAAGGACGATCTGTTCGCCGGCCAGGCCGAGTTGGGCAGCAACGACAAGGGCCGTTTCGCGCTCTATTGGTCGCAGCCGACACCGGGCAAGGTGACGTCGATGGCGCTACCGGAAAGCGACATGGCCGACACCAGCACCGGCCCTAGCGGTGAACCGGCCAACGCCTGGTTCACCTGCCCGCGCACGACCCTCAAGCCTTGCGTGATCGAACCCTACTTCTACGTGATCGACGGCCAGAACGTGCTGATGACCAGCATCGTTTTCCCGCTGATGGTCAACGGCAAGGTCATCGCTTCGCTGTCGGTGGACATCAACCTCAACAGCCTGCAAGCCATGAGCCAGAGCGCGAGCAAGAAGCTCTATGACGGCCAGACCAACGTCAGCATCATCAGCCCGGTCGGTTTGCTGGCTGGTTACAGCCCGGACGCCAGCAAACTCAGCCAGCGCCTGGACACCGTGGACAAAACCAACGGTGCCGAGCTGATCCGCATGCTCGCCGCCAGCAGCAAGACCGAAAGCCTGCACAACAATCAACAACTCAAAGTGCTGTCGCCGTTCCAGCCGATTCCCGGTGGCAAGTCCTGGGGCGTGTTGCTTGAGGTGCCGGAGAAAGTCCTGGTCGGCCCCGCTGAAGCGCTGAAAAAACAACTCGATGAAAGCAACACCGCCGGCACCCTGGTCGAACTCGGCCTGGGTGTGCTGGCCGCGTTGATTGGCCTGTTGCTGGTGTGGCTGATGGCCCGCAGCGTGACCAAGCCGATCCTGGGTGTGGCGCACATGCTCGAAGACATTGCCAGCGGCGAAGGCGATCTGACCCGCCGCCTGGCCTATGACAAAAAGGACGAACTCGGCCAATTGGCCGGCTGGTTCAACCGCTTCCTCGACAAGCTGCAACCGATCATCGCCGAGGTCAAACGCTCGGTGCAGGACGCGCGCAGTACGGCGGATCAGTCGTCCGCCATCGCCACCCAGACTAGCGCCGGCATGGAGCAGCAATACCGTCAGGTGGATCAGGTCGCTACCGCTTCCCACGAAATGAGCGCCACCGCCCAGGACGTTGCTCGCAGTGCAGCGCAAGCGGCACAGGCAGCACGGGATGCGGATCAGGCAACCCGTCGCGGTTTGACCGTGATCGACCGCACCACCGCCAGCATCGACAACCTCGCCGCTGACATGAGCGCGGCGATGGTCCAAGTCGAAGGCCTGGCGGCCAACAGCGAGAAGATCGGTTCGGTGCTGGAAGTGATTCGGGCCATCGCCGAACAGACCAACCTGCTGGCGCTCAACGCCGCCATCGAGGCCGCTCGTGCCGGTGAAGCCGGGCGCGGTTTTGCCGTGGTGGCCGATGAAGTGCGCAACCTGGCACGCCGGACCCAGGAGTCTGTCGAAGAAACCCGCCTGGTGATCGAGCAGCTGCAGAGTGGTACTCAGGACGTGGTTGGTTCGATGAACAACAGTCATCGTCAGGCTCAGGGCAGTGTCGAACAGGTGGGTCAGGCGGTGACGGCGTTGCGCCAGATTGGTGAGGCGGTGACGGTGATCAGCGACATGAACTTGCAGATTGCCAGTGCTGCCGAGGAGCAAAGCGCGGTGGCCGAGGAGATCAACAACAACGTGGCGACGATTCGGGATGTGACGGAGTCGTTGTCGGGGCAGGCGAATGAATCGGCGCGGGTGAGTCAGTCACTTAATAGCCTGGCGAATCAGCAGCAGAGTTTGATGGATCAGTTTCGGGTCTGAGAACGCCCCCTCACCCTAACCCTCTCCCCAAAGGGGCGAGGGGACTGACCGAGTTGGTTTTTAGATATTCTGCGACCGAGGAAATAGAGTCGAACTCGGGATTAGAAGCCAATGGAGATCGGCTCCCTTTCCCCCTCTCCCCTCTGGGGCGGTCCGACGTTTCGGGAGGGCTGGGGGTGAGGGGTGGTTTTCAGCCAGAACGCTTAGGCAACTCAATCACCACCCGCAACCCACCCCACTCACTCTCCTCCAACCGCAACACCCCGCCCCACGTATCGACGATGTCCCGCACAATCCCCAATCCCAACCCATGCCCATCCGTTTGTTCATCAAGCCGAGTACCCCGGCTGAACACCTGATCGCGCTGGCTTTCGGGAATCCCCGGCCCATCGTCTTCCACGCGTAACTCAAACCCTTCGGCCGTCTCGACCACGCTCAACCGAACCTCGGCGTCCGCCCATTTGCAGGCGTTGTCCAGCAGGTTACCGAGCAGTTCGAGCAAGTCCTCGCGATCCCAAGGCAGTTGCAATCCGACCGGTGCACGGTAGCTGAGGTCCAGATGCTCACCATGAATCATGTTCAACGTCGCCAGTAACCCAGGCAATTCCGCATCGCAATCAAACAACGCCCCCGGCAACGCATCGCCGGATAACCGGGCGCGATTGAGTTCGCGATTGAGTCGCTGCTGGACCTGTTCCAGCTGCGCCTTAATGACCTTGCGCAGTTCCGGCTGCGCATCGAGCTTCTCGCTTGAGGCCAGGCTCAACAACACCGCCATCGGGGTTTTCAAGGCGTGGCCGAGGTTGCCCAGCGCATTGCGCGAACGCTTGAGGCTGTCTTCGGTGTGCGCCAGCAAATGGTTGATCTGCGCCACCAGCGGTTCAAGCTCTACCGGCACCTGATCATCGAGTTGCGAGCGCTGGCCCTGCTGCAACTGGGCGATCTGCTCACGCGCCTTTTCCAGCGGGCGCAAGGCACGGCGCACGGTGATGCGTTGCAGCAGCAGAATCAGCAGCAGTCCCGCCAACCCCAGGCCGAGACCAACCTGTTGCATGCGCTGGAAACTCTCGCGCACCGGCGTGTAATCCTGGGCCACGCTGATTGAAATCGATTGGCCGAGCCGTCGATAGTCTGAACGCAGCACCAACAATTGCTGCCCTTCCGGCCCCAATTCCAGGTTGCTGTGCAGGCCAGCATGGTCGAGGCGCGGCAATTCCTGATCCCACAGCGAACGGGAGCGCCAATGGCTGTCGGCAAAATCGATGCGGAAATAATGACCGGAAAACGGTCGCTGATAGGCCGGCGACAGGTGTCGCTCATCCAGCTGTAAACCCTGCGGCCCACGCACCAGCGCCACCAGCAGGTTTTCGCTGTCGTTGCGCAGCCCGGCTTCGAGGTAACGTTGCAAACCCATTTCGAACAGCCACAGGCTGGTCTGCGCCAGCACCAGGCCGACGATCACCATCACGCTGATCAGCCCCAGACTCAAGCGGCGCTGGATCGACCTCACTGGGCTTGCCCGCCGAACAGGTAACCCTGGCCGCGACGGGTTTCGATCACGCTGCGCCCTAGTTTGCGCCGCAAGTGGTTGACGTGGACTTCGAGCACGTTGGAATCGCGCTCGGTTTCACCGTCGTAGAGGTGTTCGGCGAGGTGGCTTTTGGAAAGAATCTGCTCGGGGTGCAGCATGAAATAACGCAGCAGGCGGAATTCAGCGGCGGTGAGCTGGATGTCGGCGCCGTCGCGGGTCACGCATTGACGGCCTTCGTCCAGGTGCAGTCCGGCAGACTTGAGCGTCGGCTGGTTGGCATGGCCGTGGGAACGGCGCAATAGCGCCTGGACGCGCAAGTGCAGCTCTTCGGGGTGGAAGGGTTTGGTCAGGTAGTCGTCGGCGCCGGCCTTGAGGCCTTCGATCCGTTCCGCCCAGGAATCTCGGGCGGTGAGGATCAGCACGGGCGTGGACAGACCTCCGGCCCGCCATTGCGTCAGCACCTCGAGCCCTGGCAAACCCGGCAGGCCGAGGTCGAGGATGATCAGGTCATAAGGCTCGCTGCTGCCCTGATACACCGCGTCGCGACCGTCGGCCAGCCAGTCCACGGCGTACCCCTGCCGGTTGAGGCCGGCCATCAGTTCGTCGGCCAGCGGCACATGGTCTTCCACCAGAAGCAAACGCATCGATCAATCTTCCTTGTCTTTCAGTAACTGGCCGGTGGTGGCGTCGAGGTCCAATTCGCGGACCACACCTTCGGCGGTCAGCAGCTCGACTTCATAAACATAGACGTCGTGTTTCTCTTCAAGCTCGGCTTCCAGCAATTTGGCCCCGGGGTAACGGTCCAGCGCTTGCTGCAACAGCTGTTCCAGCGGCAGGATCACGCCCGTTTGACGCAGGCGCAGGGCTTCGTCCTGATCCAGGTCGCGGGCCATGACCACCGAGCAAAAAGCCAGAAGCGCCAGAGCCATTCGACCTCTGGTGCATAGATTTACCTTCATTACGTATCCTGATGATCCTTGAGAATCTGCCCGCTGACAGCGTCCAATTCCAGGTCCCACTCAATGCCCTGGGGGTCGCGCAATTCCACCTGATAGATGTACTTGCCGTACTCTTCTTCCAGCTCGGTTTCGGTGATCTTGGCGCCGGGATGTTTGGCCAGAGCGGTGGCGTTGAGCTTCTCGAAAGACACAATGGTACCAGCGTCGCGCAGTCTCAGGGCTTCGTCGGGACCGAGGTCGCGAGCGTGGGCGATGCTGGCGGTCATGCCGATGATGGACGCGGTGAACAGGGCAGTCAGGATTTTCATGGGGTGTCTCCGTATTTTTTTATGTGTTGCCTACGGAGTGCACCTTAACGGGGCGAACTTAATTGAAACTGAATTGCCATCATTGAGGATGGCAACACGACATCGCAGACATACACAAACCCCTGTGGGAGCGAGCTTGCTCGCGATAGCGGTGTGTCAGTCAACATCAATGCTGAATGTCAGGCCGCCTTCGCGAGCAAGCTCGCTCCCACAATGATTGTGCATGTCTATAATCCCCCGCTTGCCAGACATAGAGACCGGTATGACCGCTATCCACATCAAGTTCCCCGCCCTGACGCTCAAGGCTGGCCCTCGCGCCTTGGCGCGCATCCGTGAAAACGGTTTGAGCGCCGCCGATGTCGGCACACTGCCGGGTGCCGCCGGTGGTCCCAAGGCGTTGGGGATTCAAGGTCTGGACCTGGCGTTGTTCGGTGAATGGCTGCCGGCGGCGCCGCGCGAGCGCTCGTTGATCGGTGCGTCGGTGGGTTCCTGGCGCTTCGCCAGCGCGTGTCTGCCGGATGCCGCCGAAGGTATCCGCCGCCTCGGTCACCTCTACACCGAACAGAACTTCGCCAAGGGCGTGACCATGGCGCAGATCAGCCAGAGCTCCCGGCGCATGCTCGATGAGCTGCTTGATGGCCGCGATGCTTCGATTCTGGACAACGCTCATTACCGACTGAACATCATGGTGGTCAAAAGCCACGGCCTGCTGGCGGACGATCATCGCGGCCGACTGGGGCTGGGCCTGTCATCGGTGATCGCCGACAACCTGCGGGGCCGGGCGCGGCTGTCGCGGCATTTCGAGCGGCTGATCATTCACGATCCGCGCCTGGCACCACCGGTCAACGCACTCAACGATTTCCCCTCGCGCTTCGTTGCGCTGAATGCCGGCAACCTGCGCCAGGCCTTGCTCGCGTCGGGCTCGATCCCGATGGTGATGGAAGGCGTGCGTGACCTGCCGGGTGCCGGTGCCGGGACGTTTCGCGATGGCGGTCTGCTGGACTATCACCTCGACCTGCCCTACAGCGGCAATGACATCGTCCTCTATCCGCATTTCACCGACCGGGTGATTCCCGGCTGGTTCGACAAAACCCTGCCGTGGCGCCGCGCGTGTCCTGCGCGCTTGCAGGATGTCCTGTTGCTGGCGCCATCGAAGGATTACCTTGCGCGCCTGCCCTACGGCAAACTCCCGGACCGCAACGACTTCAAACGCTTCATGGGCGATGCCCCGAGCCGGCAGAAATACTGGCGCACGACGATGGATGAAAGCCGTCGCATGGGCGATGAGTTCCTCGAACTGGCTGCCAGCGGTCGCCTCGGGGAGCGCTTGCTGACCCTTTAGTCAGTGTTTTCCCGCAACGCCAAACGCAAACTGTTAAACTCGCCGCCTGCCCACATCGCCGCGGCGATCGCCACCTGACAGAGCTGAAATCACTGTGGAAATCTTCAAAGAATTTACCTTCGAATCCGCCCACCGCCTGCCCCACGTACCGGAAGGCCACAAGTGCGGCCGCCTGCACGGTCACTCGTTCAAAGTGGCGATCCACCTGAGCGGCGACCTCGATCCGCACACAGGCTGGATCCGCGATTTCTCGGAAATCAAGGCGATCTTCAAGCCGCTCTATGAACGCCTGGACCATAACTACCTGAACGACATTCCCGGTCTGGAGAATCCGACCAGTGAAGTGCTGGCCAAATTCATCTGGAAGGAATTGAAGCCTCTGCTGCCGGAACTCAGCGCGATCCGCATTCACGAGACGTGCACCAGCGGCTGCATCTATCACGGCGAGTAAAAACACCCGATTGAAAAGAACCACCGGCGACGGTGGTTTTTTTATGCCTGTCGTTTCGCCGTCCTCCCCGGTACAGTCGGGCCTCATCCTTGGCCCAAAGGAACCCGTCTGATGTCACTGCTTATTCGCCCCGCTACGCTTGAGGATATCGCGCAGATCGAGGCCATCGTCGAGGCGGCTTACTCGCCTTACATCGAGCGTATCGGCCGCAAACCCGCACCGATGCTGGAGGACTACGCCAGTCAAGTGCTGGCCAGGCGCGTCCATGTGCTCGCCCACGTGCAGACACTCAGCGGCTTTGTGGTGTTGATCGACACGGAAGAGTATTTGCTGCTGGACAACATCGCGGTCAACCCAGCGGTCAAGGGGCAAGGTTATGGCGGTCAGTTGCTGGACTTCGCCGAACGCCACGCACTCGACGCGGGTTACCCAACGATCCGGCTGTACACCAACGAAGCCATGAGCGAAAACATTGCGCTGTACACCCGCCGAGGGTATGTCGAAACCCACCGGGTCGAAGAGAATGGCCTGCGCCGTGTGCACATGAGCAAATCGCTGGGCTTTGCCCACTAAAAACCTGTGGGAGCGACCTTGCTCCCACAGGGGATTTGCGCCGTGTGCTAATTCTGCGTCCATCGAAGGCTCGCCCCCCACAGGGACAGGCGTTTCGTCAGTGAATATAAAAACAGCCTTCAATGGCTGTTTTTTTATGCCTATGCTTTTTGGCTCCCCCACGCCAAGAGGACACCCCCAATGGCTGACTGGCCGCTGCCTCAGACCTATCGCTTCAACGGGCTCTCCGTTCGCTACGCCGTACGGGGTGACGGTCCGCCGCTGGTGTTCGTGCATGGCACGCCCTTCTCTTCTTACGTGTGGCACCGGATTGCGCCGCACTTCATCACCACCCATCGGGTGCATTACTTTGATCTGTTGGGTTATGGGCTATCGGAGAAAATCGAGGGCGATGTGTCACTGGGTGTGCAGAACGACCTGTTGGCTCACTTGCTGGATCACTGGGGTCTGGAGCGACCAGACCTCGTCGCTCACGACTTCGGCGGCGCCACCGCCCTGCGTGCTCACCTGCTGAACGGCAAGGACTACCGCAGCCTGACGCTGATTGATCCCGTGGCGCTGACACCCTGGGGTTCGCCGTTTGTGCAACATGTGCGTCAGCATGAGGCGGCATTCAGTGGCCTGCCCGATTACATTCAGCGGGCGATCGTGCCGACCTATATTCGCGGGGCGATCAAGCGCGAGATTCCTGATCATGAACTCGCGCCGTATGTGCAGCCGTGGCTCGGCGATCCGGGGCAAGCGGCGTTCTATCGGCAGATCGCGCAGATGGACGAGCGTTATACCCGTGAGGCCGAAGGGCTGTACCCGACGATTCGTTGTCCGGTGCAGATTCTGTGGGGGGAAGACGATCAGTGGATTCCCATTGAGCGCGGGCGGGCGTTGCATCAGATGATTCCGGGGTCGCGGTTTCAGGCGATTCCGAATGCCGGGCATCTGGTTCAGGAAGATGCGCCGGAAGCGATTGTCGCGGCGCTCCTGCGGTTTTTGCCTTCGGCTTGATGATGATCGTTCCCACGCTCTGCGTGGGAATGCCTCAATGGACGCTCCGCGTCCGCTTCGGCAGGGACGCGGAGCGTCCCGGGCTGCATTCCCACGCAGAGCATGGGAACGATCAACGGCAGTGTTCCAACTTGCATCACTGCCGCACCGCTATCGAGCCTTCCTCAAGCCAAATTCCCCCGCTCGGCTATAAATAACTACACCACCCCACGCTTGGCACGACCACTGCAACACGCCCCCGCGTCACTCATTCAGCAAGGAACGCCCCATGACGCAGAACGATCCCGGCAACGATTACCCCCTCAGCGAAGTCCCGATGCATGCCCGCAAAGGCCTGGCCTCCACGGCCATGGTGCTGCTGGGTTTCACCTTTTTTACCGCCACCATGTTTGCCGGCGGCAAGCTGGGTGTGGCGTTCAGCTTCGGCGAGATGATGGCGGTGATTATCGTCGGCAATCTGCTGCTGGGGATCTACGCCGCAGGCCTTGGCTATATCGCCTTCAAGAGCGGCCTGAATTCGGTGTTGATGGGGCGCTTTTGCTTCGGTGAAGTGGGCAGCAAACTCAGCGACCTGATCCTCGGTTTTACCCAGATCGGCTGGTACGCCTGGGGCACAGCCACTGCCGCCGTGGTGCTGGGAAAGTATTTCGAGTTGAGCGAGGGCGCCGTTCTCGGGCTGATGGTGCTGTTTGGCCTGGTGTTTTGCGCGACCGCGTATGTCGGTTATCGCGGCCTGGAGATTCTGTCGTACATCGCCGTACCGGCGATGATGTTGCTGTTGATGCTGTCGATGTGGGTGGCCACGGTGAAGGTCGGCGGACTCGACGGTTTGCTCGCGGTAGTCCCGACGGGAACACTGGACTGGTCGACCGCCATTACTTTGGTGTTCGGCACCTTTGTCAGCGGCGCAACCCAAGCGACCAACTGGACGCGTTTCTCCCGCTCAGCACGCGTCGCGGTGCTGGCGAGCCTGATCGGTTTCTTCATCGGCAACGGCCTGATGGTATTGATCGGTGCTTACGGTGCCATCGTCTACCAGCAACCGGACGTGGTCGAAGTGTTGCTGTTGCAAGGCTTCGCCATGGCGGCGATGGCGATGCTGCTGCTCAATATCTGGAGTACCCAGGACAACACCATCTACAACTTCGCCGTCGCCGGGTGCAATCTGCTGCGCACCGGCCGTCGCAAAACCGTGACCCTGGCTGGCGCGGCGATCGGCACGTTGCTGGCGCTGCTGGGCATGTACGACATGCTGGTGCCCTACCTGATTCTGCTGGGCACTGTGATTCCGCCGATTGGTGGCGTGATCATGGCGGACTTCTTCTACCGCTATCGTGGTCAATACCCACGTCTGGCCGATGCCCGATTGCCGGCGTTCAATTGGTCTGGCCTGGGTGCCTACGCGGTCGGCACCGTTGCTGCGTTCAGTTCACCGTGGGTCGCGCCGCTGGTAGGGATTGCCGCTGCCGCGCTAACGTATATGTTACTGACTGGCGTGCTGGGTGCCCGTACTGCCAACGCACCATTACAAGATCTATAAAAGGATTCGCCTGATGCACATCATCAACGCCCGCCTGCGCAACCAAGATGGCCTGCATGAGTTGCACCTGGAAAACGGCCTGATCAGCAACATCGCCCGACAGACCGAGGCCCCAACCCTGGGGCCCGATGATCTGGACGCCGGCGGCAACCTGGTGGTGCCACCCTTCGTCGAGCCACACATTCACCTCGACGCCACGCTCACCGCTGGCGAGCCGCGCTGGAACATGAGCGGCACGCTGTTCGAAGGCATCGAATGCTGGGGCGAGCGCAAGGTGACCATCACCGAGGAGGACACCAAAACCCGCGCCAAGAAAACCATCCAGACCCTAGCCGCCCACGGCATCCAGCACGTGCGCACCCACGTCGACGTCACCGACCCGCAGCTCACCGCGCTCAAGGCGATGCTCGAAGTGCGCGAAGAAAGCCGTCACCTGATTGATATGCAGATCGTTGCGTTCCCGCAGGAAGGCATCGAGTCGTACCGCAACGGTCGCGAGCTGATGGAAGAAGCGATCCGCATGGGGGCCGATGTGGTCGGCGGTATTCCGCATTTCGAGTACACCCGCGATCAAGGCGTGAGCTCAGTGAAATTCCTGATGGACCTGGCCGAGCGCACCGGTTGCCTGGTGGACGTGCATTGCGATGAAACCGACGACCCGCACTCACGCTTTCTAGAGGTGCTGGCCGAAGAAGCCCGCAGCCGCGACATGGGCTCGCGGGTGACCGCCAGCCACACCACGGCAATGGGCTCTTACGACAACGCTTACTGCGCCAAACTGTTCCGCCTGCTCGGGCATTCGGGGATTAGTTTTGTCTCCTGCCCCACCGAAAGCATTCACCTGCAAGGGCGCTTCGACAACTTCCCGAAACGCCGTGGCGTGACCCGAGTCAACGAGCTGCTCGAAGCGGGAATGAACGTGTGTTTCGGCCAGGATTCGATCGTCGACCCGTGGTATCCGCTGGGCAACGGCAATATCTTGCGGGTGCTCGAAGCCGGCCTGCACATCTGCCACATGCTCGGTTACCGCAACCTGCAAAGCGCGCTGGACCTGGTCACCGACAACAGCGCCAAGGCCATGAATTTGGAGGATCGTTACGGACTGGAACGCGGGCGGCCGGCGAATTTGCTGATTCTGTCGGCGGACAGCGATTACGAGGTGATCCGCAGCCAGGGCCTGCCGCTGTATTCGGTGCGCGATGGCAAGGTGTTGATGAAGCGGCAGATGCCGGTGGTTGAGTTCTTCGGCGATCTGGGCTGAACTTTGCGTTGATTGGGCTGACGCCTTCGCGAGCAGGCTCGCTCCCACAGGAAATTTGTAAGCGACACAGATCCAATGTGGGAGCGAGCCTGCTCGCGAAGGCAATCGAATGATCAACCCATTAACCGAGCCGTACCAAACAGACTGACCCGACTCAACTCCCCCGACTCTTCCTCCAGCAAAATCGGTGCAGTACCGCCGGGCATGACCACTTTTACCTCCCCGGCGCTCACCCAACCCACCCGCCATGCGGCGCAAGCCACCGCACTGGCGCTGGTGCCCGACGACGCCGTCGGCCCCTCTCCGCGCTCGAATACCCGCGCGACGACTCGCCCTTCTGACTCAAGCATCGCCCATTGCAGATTCACGCCAGCAGGACACGGCTCCCCTGCCCCGGTCGGCATGGCGTAAGCGATACGCGTCAACCCTTCGGACAATCCCGGCTCGCGCATCTGCTCATTGCCCGGCAATGCATCGGCGCTCTCTAAAAGCGTCACACAATGTGGATTGCCGATGCGCACGAACTGGCTTCGAGACCAGGCAGGATCAAGCGCCGACAACGGCGGCACATGGCTGACGTCGCGACCGTTCAACAGCCCGTCATCAACCCCTTTAGCCCCCACCGCGTCAGGCCCGAACGACGGTTTGCCCAAATCCAGCCAGAAGCCTTTCACACCCTCGATCTCGGCCGGCTTCACCGAAGTATCCACCGGTGAAACCGCATCAGCCTTGTCATGATGAACCCTGAGCAAACAAATCTCGGCCCCCGGCAGCAGCCCTTGCTCACTCAGGGCCTGAGAGAAAATCGTCAACCCGTTGCCACTGCGCTCTGCGAGCGTGCCGTCGGTGTTGACGATCAGCAGGTCAAACGGTGGCGAGGTTTGAAACGGACCGACCAGCAAACCGTCGCAACGATGATCCTTGCTGCCTGGCGGTTGTGTGCCGGGTGCCCAGCCACAGTAGGCCTCAATAGCCGAAACAGTCCATGCCTCACGGGTTTGCGCAGCGAGACTGGCCTGCTCGGGTAGATCGATACCTCCCCGGCGCACGGCGTCAGGCGCCACAACCGCATAGATATTGCCTCGAGCATCGTAGAACGGCGTCATGGATCGGTCCTGAAGTCAGCCAGAAAGTGCCTGTACTTTAGGCGTCAATGTCCGGCGATGAAATACCGCCCGGGCGTAAACGCGCAAGGCGTTCCGCAAGCATTTCCGTTATAGACCGATCATCTCTTATTGCGAACAAATCTGCTTAACCTGTCACTTATGCCAGCAGACAATCTTTCGGACCGGGCCCAGAGTGAAACTCTCTATTCATGCTCGGAACACCCCCATGAACAGCAAACACCCAAACTCACCCATGCCCACGCTGTACCGCGAGGGCCGGAAAACCTTTATTGACCTGGTGCCAGACGGAGGCGCCCGTCTGGACGCACTATTTCGATCGGCTCCGTCCCTGGGTGAGCTGGCGGTCGGCGTAGTTTACGGTTACTTGCATGGCCGTCCTGACTTGGACCCACGTCTGCGCGAAGCGGTATCGTTCGCCGCAATTGTCGCGGCCGGCATGGTGGGGCCACCCTTGAGTGTGCATTTCAAGACGGGGTTGGCTTCGGGACTCGCACCCGGAGAGATGACGGGGATACTGCTGCAAGCTTCAGCATTCGCCGGTTTCCCGAGGGCCGTGTCTGCGGCCGACCAGCTCAATCGGCTGTTTGATGAAGCAGGAATGGTTTCGCCGCCCCCGCCTGCACCGCGCGAGGTAGCGCTGGCGTTTTGCGAGCAAGTTCGCAAGGGCCATTCGCCCGTTCCCCTGAGTGCCGCGATCAAACGCCTGTTGCGCCAATCACACCCTTTCGGTTCAGACGACAGCGGCCAAAACCGTGATTGTTGAATGTTTCGACGGTGAGCATTCCCTTCCAGCGGCGCTTTTACATATTCAGGTGGAAGGGACTCAGGTCGTCGAGGTGACGCGTTTTGTTGCCCGTTGACCGACGACGTCTCGTTACCACAGGAAAAATGCATCGACGCTATCTTCAACCGTCAACCTTTCCCTTCATCGATCGCTGCCCGGATCACACGATGGAAATGTTGTAGTGCCGGCTCATTTCTGCCGAATGTCAGGTATTGCTGAGCGTGGGATGCGTAGCCTTTTTGTAAATATTTTGCCAATTGAAAGTCTTCGCCATCGACTGTTTCCATCAGAAGGGTCATGTTTTTATCCCAATGGTTTTTCTCTTTTGCCGACGTTGCTGCCGTAGGAGCGTGCAACGACACTTCGATCAAGCATTGATCGACACAGTCTGGACCTGCAGCAAACACCCGCCACACTTCCAGATGATCGCCCTGCCAGACCAGAAGTGTGTTGGGGAACAGCACGTAGATAATTGCCGAATGCCGGAGCAAGTCCCATTGCTCTTCGGGTTGATCGAACAGTTCGACGATAGAGCGACGTGGCATGATCAGCCGCAGATTCGGCCCACAGCCTTCGAAATGGCTGATGCCTGGTATAAAGATCGGCAGCACCGTTTGCCGATGCAGGGTTGAAAAATGCCAATTCTCCAGAAACGTATCGACAACGACCTTCCAATTAAAGCGCCTGCGTAAACGCCTCGTTTGGTAGTGCGAGTAATGCTGAAAACCAAAACACTGGACCTCATGGGTCAACAGGCCAAGTGTTTGTGCTTCATCGATCTGCCCTCCCGGCGTCGGGTGCACCCAGATCAGCCCATGCTGCTCCAGAACACTCAGTTGCGTCAGATTGCGCTCGGTGCAACTCAATCCCTCAAAGCTGTCAGGCGGATTCAGTCGCTGCAACTGCCCATCCAGACCATAGGCCCAGCCGTGATAGGGACAGGTCATCGCACCCGCGATGTTTCCCGATCCGTCCAACAGCCTCGCCCCGCGATGTCGGCAAACATTGATAAAAGCATTCAATGATCCCTTGTTGTCGCGCACAACCAGAACAGGCACACCGCTTAAATCGTCTGTCAGAAAGTCACCGGGGTAAGCCAGTTGCCCACCAAGACCGATCATCAATGGTCGCGAGCCGAACACGTGTTGTTGTTCCCGTTGCTGTTGATCAAGGCTGGTATAGGACTCGACGGGGTTCAAAAAAATGTCATTGGCCATGCTGGTCTGGTGCTGCTCAATCATCGCCAGCAACGTCCTTGATAGTGAAACCTGAGTGGGATGGTCCATATCGCCTCCAATCTGTCCTGGCATCAAAGTCGTCGATGCCTCGAACGCCAGCCTTCGTTTTATTCGCAAAAAAACGCGCCGTAAACTGTCAGAAGTATCAGGTAACTCGCGTAGACCACCCGGACAATGGCGGTACTTGCGCTCGCGGCAGAGGGTCACGCTGTGCAACGATGGCGCCCTGCCTGACTGCGAATCCCGCGGACTGGATATCGAACCCTCGCAGGTCGATCACGGTCCCTTGGATACGCGACGTTTTTTGCCAAGGATTGATATGACCAACCTCAACACTCAAACCGCATTTGTTCCCGGACGCCTGGAACAGATGTCCACGCGCATCGCCTTTTTCATAGCCGGTTTCGGCATCGCTGCGTGGGCGCCGCTGGTGCCCTACGCCAAGGCTCGGGCCGGGCTGGATGAAGGGACGCTCGGTTTGCTGCTGTTGTGCCTGGGGGTGGGCTCGATTCTGGCGATGCCGATGGCGGGGCTTCTGGCCACGCGTTTCGGCTGTCGCCGGGTGGTGAGCGCCGGGGTGTTGCTGATCTGTGCAGCCCTGCCGCTGTTGGCGACGGTGACGTCGATTCCGGCGTTGATTGCTGCGTTGTTCATGTTCGGCGCGGGCCTTGGCACGGTGGATTCGACGGTGAACCTGCAAGCGGTGATCGTCGAACGGGCCAGCGGCAAGACCATGATGTCGGGCTTCCATGGGTTGTTCAGCCTCGGCGGGATTGTCGGTGCGGCGGGTGTCAGCGCCCTGCTCGGCTTCGGGGTTTCACCACTGGGGGCGACGCTGGTGGTGATCGTGATGCTGCTGATCGCCCTGGCCAAGGCCGCGCCGCACCTCTTGCCTTACGGCAGCGAAAGTTCGGGGCCCGCGTTTGCCGTTCCCCATGGCATCGTGCTGTTCATCGGCGGGATGTGTTTCATCGTGTTCCTCGCCGAAGGCGCGGCGCTCGACTGGAGTGCGGTGTTCCTGGCGCAGGAACGCGGGATCGACACCGCTTATGCGGGGCTGGGTTACGCGGCGTTTGCACTGACCATGACCGTCGGACGTTTGACCGGTGATTCAATCGTGCGTCGTCTCGGCGCTACCCGGGTGATTGTATTCGGCGGGTTGACGGCCGCAGCGGGCCTGTTTGTGGCGACCTTCGCGCCGAGTTGGGAAGCGGCGCTGGTGGGTTATGCAATGTTGGGGGCGGGTTGTTCGAACATTGTGCCGGTGCTGTACACCGCAGTGGGCAAACAGACGGTGATGCCCGAAAGCGTCGCCGTGCCGGCCATTACCACGCTCGGTTATGCCGGCATTCTTGCGGGGCCAGCGTTGATCGGGTTTATCGCCCATGGCAGCAGTTTGAGTTTTGCCTTCGGGTTGATGGCGGTGTTGCTGGTGGCGGTGGCCATTGGCGGGAAGGTGTTGAAAGTCTGAAAAGCATCGCGGGCAAGCCTTGCTCCTACAGGGATCTTCAGAGCACACAATATTTGCGTGCGACACCGATCAATTGTAGGAGCAAGGCTTGCCCGCGATGAATCCACCTCGGTCTATCAGAACCCGACGCTAGCCTGCACAAAGAACGTGCGCGGTGCGCCGACGTACATCCCCGAGTTGTTGTCGCTGGAGCGGGTGAAGTACTGCTTGTCGAAAATGTTCTTCACCCCGGCGCCGACTTTCAGGTTCGACAGTTGTGCGCCGAAGTCATAACCGCCGCGCACGTTCCAGGTGACGTAACCCGGGATGTCGCCGTACTGGCCGTCGGCGGTGCCTTCGGTGATGTAGTTGTTGGTGAAGCTGCCGTCGGCGTTCACGGCAACGCCCGGCGAGCGCTGTTTTGACTGGGCAAACGCATCGAGGTTGTAGGTCCAGCGGTTGATGTCGTAACGCAAACCGGCAGTCGCCACCTGACGCGAATAGAACGGCAGGTCACGGCCCTTGAAGCCCGGGATCTCGCCTTCATAAACGGCGCGCGTGTAGGTGAAGCCGGCATTGGCGGTCAGGCCGTCGAGCCGTGGGTCCAGCGCCGCCATGTCGTAGTGCACCGAGGCCTCGATGCCCTGGTGCGTGGTCGCGCCGAGGTTGGTCCAGCCCGCATCGTTGCTGATGTATTGCAGTTCTTTATCGAAGTCGATGTAGAACAGCGTCACTTCCCCGCCCCACACATCATTGTTGTAGCGCGTGCCGACCTCGTAGGTCTTGGCCTTTTCCGGTTCCAGGCCATTGGCGGGCTCGTCACCCGCGCCACCCTGGCCGAGCTGGAAATACTGCAGGCTGCCGAACGAAGTTTCGTAGTTGGCGAACAGCTTCCACTCTTCCGACACGTGATACATCACGCTCAGGGCCGGCAGCGGCTCGTTGCTTTCGATGCTGCGGTTCTTTTCCAGCACCGGTTTGCCGGCGGTGTCGAGCACCGGGCGGTCGTGCCAGTCGGTGCTGATATGTTCAAAGCGGATGCCGGGGGTGATGGTCCAGTTGCCGACGTCGATTTTGTTATCGACGTACACCGAGTTGGCTTCAGTGCCACCGGTGCGGTCCTGATAGACATGGCCGTCCGAGCTCTTGGTCACGACCGGCTCGTTGTTGACCAGCGCCAGGCGGCTCGCCTCTTCGTGCATGCCTTCCTTGAGGTAGCGATAACCGACACTGACTTCCTGGGTGGTCGGGCCGACGTCGAACACGCGGGAGACCCGCGGTTCAATCCCGAAGGTGTAGTAAGTACGCGGGAACGAGCCGAGGGTTTTCTGATCGCGAGCGGCGATGTTGCTGCCACGGAAGCTGTCGGAATAGTAGGTCAGCACTTCGGCCTGGGTGCGGTCGTCGATCTGCCGTGCCCACTTGAAGGAGACGTCCTTGCGGCGGCCGCTGAAGTTGTCGTTGTTGCGGTCGGACTGGAACGGATCGGCGTCGTACTGCGCCTGGGTCAGGCCGCCGGGCATGTCGGCGCTGGCGTCGTAGTAGTGAAAGTTGAGGCTGAAATCGTCCACATCGGTGGGTGCCCAGTGGGTCTTGAGGATCACGTCGTCGATGTCGTTGCCGTTGTTGCGTTCACGGTAACCGTTGCCGTTCACGCCCGAGTACAGCAGCGCCATGCCGATGCCGTTGTCCGCGGTGCCGCCGAGAAACGCCGTGTCGATGTGTTTCCAGCCACCGTGCTGGGAGGTTTCCAGAGTCGAGCCGACTTCACCCGTGGCTTTCTCCGGAATCGCGCGAGTGACGAAGTTGATCACGCCGCCGACGTTCTGCGGCCCGTAACGCACGGAGCCGGCGCCGCGAACCACGTCGATGCTGTCGAGATTGCCGGAGGAAATCGGTGCCATGGACAATTGCGGCTGGCCGTACGGGGCGAACGCTGCCGGCACGCCGTCAATCAGCACGGTGGAGCGTGGCGACAGGCGTGAAGTCAGGCCGCGCACGCCGACGTTCAAGGAAATGTCGCTGCCGCCGGTGCCGTTGGCGTCCTGCACTTGCACACCGGGCACGCGCTTCAGCACGTCGCCGACGTTCATTGCGCCCTGCTCGACCATTGCCTCGCGGCGAATCACCGTACGCGCGCCGGGGTGGTTCTGCACCACGGCGGCATCGGCGTCACCGAGCCAGTCGCCGACTACCTTGATGTCGGTCACGCCCAGTTCCAAAGGGCCGTTTGCAGCCGAAGTCGGAGCCGGCATCAACGTGACCGAACCTTCGTCGATCTGGTATTGCAGACCGCTGCCTTGCAGCAACTGGCGCAGCGCGTCTTCTGGCGAAAGGTTACCGTCCACCGCCGGGGACTGTTTGCCGGCGACCAGCTCAGGGCTGAAGAACACCTGCAGCGAGGTTTGCTGACCCAGTTCACTCAAGGCCTGACCCAGGGGTTGCGCCGGGATGTGAATCGCGTCGGCGGCAAAAACCTGGGGCAGCGCCGCGGTGACAGCCAGGGCGAGAGCGAGGCGCAACCAAGGTGATTTGTTGTTTTTAGCGGTGGATTTTTTCACGTCGAACGTAGTCCTGTGGATCGCAAGAGTGTGCGCTTGTTAATGCAAACCAGTTGCAGTTGGACAGGAAGACGATCAACTCGAAAAAAACCTGAATTTATTTTGAAATTATTTCCTGACTGCCGTCATCGAGGGTGCGCACGGCCACCGGCAGAATGCTCGGCAAGGCCTTGAGCAGTGCGTCGGTGTTGTCGGATTTGAACACGCTGGTCAGGCGCAGATTGCCCACTTTGTCGTTGCCGACGGTGAGCGGTTTCGCCCGATAGCGCGAGACTTCCTCGGCGACGTCGCTGAGTCTGGCGTTGGTGAACACCAGTTTGCCGCTGCGCCAGGCGGTCAGCTCGGCAGGGTTGACCGCGTAGGCAGCGGCCACTTTGCCCTGGGCATCGATGTGCGTACCGAGGCCGGCCGTGAGGCTGATGAAATCGCTGTCCGCCGCTGCGTGCCCCTGAACCTTGACGGTGCCCTGCTCCACCACAACCCGGGTTTGGGCGGTGTCGCGGCGTACATCAAAACGGGTGCCGGTGACCGTGACCTTGCCGCTGCCCGCCTCGACCACGAAGGGCCGACGGGTGTCGTGCTCGACGCTGAACATCGCTTCGCCCTGGGTCAGCTCGATGCTACGGCGGTCGTTTTCATAGCGCACCTGAACGCGGCTGCGGCTGTTCAGGTCGATCACCGAACCGTCCGGCAACGCCACATGACGTCGCTCGCCCAGGGCCGTGGAAAATTCGGCGGTGTAGATCGCCGGGTGATTCAAACCGCTGAACAACCCCAACCCGAGCGCGACGGCCAACACACTGGCGGCCACCGCATAACGCACCAGCGGACGGCGCTTGCTGCGCGCAGGCGGCGTTTCACACAAGGCTTGCAGACGCGCCGCCGGCAGCAAATCCGCCGCCGACCACAAGCCCTGGAGCAACTGGAATTCGTCGCGATGCTGAGGGTGTTCGTCCAGCCAGGCTTCGAAATGCCGATACTCTTCGACATTCACCGCAGGTTCCTGCAAACGCACAAACCAGCGCGCCGCCTCGTCGCGAACCGTTGTTTGCCCGCACGCACAATCACGAGTATCCATCATGGAAGTTCCTGTTTGGCTGGGGATGAGAAGGCACCGCCGATCATGGCTGCAATCCGTCAAGGCGGTCGCGCAGATGCCGCAGCGTGCGGATCATATACTTTTCCACCATGTTCTTGGACAGTCCCAGGCGTTCGGCGATTTCGGCCTGGGTCAGGCCTTCGATCTTCTGCCAGACAAACACCTTGCGGCAGTTGACCGGCAGCTCGGTGAGCGCCCGTTCGATGGAGTCAGCCAACTGGACCGCATGCATGAAATGCTCCGGGTCGCCGGACGACGACACACTGTGATCAACCGCCTCCGACTCCATGGCGCCCCGCCGATCCTCCCGCCGATAACCATCCACCGCGATGTTGCGCGCGGTCTGGTGCAAATACGCCCGAGGTTGTGCAACCGTCGCCGAATCGGACTCAAGCACCCTCACGAAGGTGTCGTGGGCCAGGTCCTCGGCCTGCTGACGATTTCTCAGGCGACGGGTCCAGGTCCCGACCAACTCTTCGTAATGCTCGAAAAAGCCGTGTCTGCGGGGCAGCTTGGGGATCATTGCGGTGTGCTGTGAAGACGGGCGTGAATAGTAATGCTTCCTATTAACCGGAAGCAACGGATTCCAGACCGGCGCTACACAGGTTTTTGCGCCCCTGCCTATCCGCTGATGACCTTGTGCGTGGTTGGCTGGCCAATGACCAGCCAACCTGTTTGTAAAGGGGCGCCGAAAGACGTAACGCCGATCAGTTAAGCCATTTCAGCCGCAACGAAAACTTTGTAGCAGCTGGCGAAGCCTGCGTTCGGCTGCGAAGCAGTCGTGAATCCGGCTAACGCGGTCCGCCTGACGCACCGCAGTTGCTGATTTTACGACTGCTACGCAGCCGAACGCAGGCTTCGCCAGCTGCTACAAGAAATGCGGCGCAGCTGAAATTGCTTAACTGACTGGCATTACGCCCAAAGGCAACCTTTTTCCTACGCTGAAACCTGCCCCTGCAATCGTCGTCCAACCGCATCCATCAAATCACAGCCATCGCGCAGTGAAGTCACCAACACCCGCGCCAGCTCACTGTGGACACCCTCGCCAAACGCAATGCTCTCCAGCAGCTGCGTTGCGGTACGAATGCGATAGGCCGCGGTTTCATGCAACACGTCCAGTGGTGCTTCAGTGTCGATCAGCAATGATGGGATGTTGCAGTCGATGCCAGTGATAGGCATGTATCGATCCATGATGAAAAACCTCCATTGGGTAAAGGCACACGATTATTCAGCGTTGGCAGTTAGACGGCACGTCAAACGATCCCCGGGGCGGTTCCAGGTTGTCCAGCGCTCGATTGACCAGCAATTCGCCCAGCGCGGACAGTTGCTGAATACCCACAATGACATGGCGACGAGGGCCTTCCAGTTCACGGGCGAGATCGGTGGCCATGGCACTGAGGGAGGCCAGGGTTTCAGAGGCATGACAGAGCAGGGATTCCGTGTCGACATCCGGAACGACGGCGAAGAAATAGCTGGCAGATGCGGGACGTGTGTGAGTGAGCAGGGGCACGCTGACGAGTTGTTCGGTGACTTTGGCGGGACTGGATGAATCGACGGTGTCGTCGGCCGGAAGGCCTGACGGTTCGATTGCGTTTGAGGTGATCTTTTTCATGCCTGAGCTCCTTGCAAGGGTAAGAAAGCGCCCGTCTCTTGCCCTCAACCAGGATTGGGTGACGGCTATACAGGGCGACCGGTAGATTTATTACCAGAAAATTCCATTTAATTAATCAAATAAATGAACATCTGTGTAATTAAATGATTCTTACCTAATTAATATTTTCTGGCTCTTCCTTGTTACTGTAAGAAACATCTATAGATAGAGTAGGCAACGTCTTACATACAATGTCCGAGCCCAATCGTGGCAATAGAAAATATTTCACAGTTGTTTAACCCGCGTGAAAAATTATCTTTTTTGCCCAAGGGCTAGGCGTGTAGGATGCTGCACTCAAAGCGAATCACCTCCCTTCGTGCGATCTATTGCAACGACAAGCAAATGGTAAATATTTAATGCACAAGAAAGACAGAACGGAAAAATTAAAAAACAACATCAAGTACCTGATAAAGAGCCGTGGAGAGACTCGGCTTTCATTGTGCAATGCTAGCGGATTGACCAGAACGACCATCTATAACATTTTGGAAGGAAGGGTCGTCCATGTACAACAATCAACCATTCGAAAAATATCGGATTTTTTTGGCGTGTCTTATACGGAAATAGAGACGATTAATTTTGAAGAAAAAGAAACAATAGAGAGTAGCACCTCCCCACTTGGAAACATGAATCCGGCAGCGGTTCCGATTATTAGAGAGAGCTTGCTGATTCAGAGTCTGGACAAAAGGATTGGCGAGCTGGCCATCACGCATCCGTTGACGTATTACTTCGGTACGGCCTGCAATGTAATAGGCGTGCTTCTGGAGAATGAAATTATTGGAATGAATGAAAAAGGAGATCTCTTGATAGTGAGGAAGGGCTTATCGAGTGACAACGGAGAGAAGCTGGCGTACGAAAAATCAACAAAAAAACTTACTATAGTAAGCCATGACATCTGCAATGATTCTTTTTGTATTATTGGAGATGTGATCGAGGAGAGGTTTAATGGCAAACAACAATGAAGACGAAAACAGCAAATACAAATTATTGGGATTTGAAAAAAACAAAAACTTAGTCGTAATCATGATCATCTCCACAGGAAAAATTATAAAAATAAAGTTAGACGAGATATTGAGAAGCGAAATAATAGACAACCTAAGCAAGATGGAAATCAAGGACATATACCGGAAGTATTATTCTGGCGGCGCTGCATTGACCACCTACGAAATGAATGATCGTCATGAAAAATCGTGGATGACTTACGTTGCCCTTAACCTGCTTCTTTTCGCCCTTTACATCTTCACAAATGTTGCCGCGACGAAACTTGTGTACATAGAGTCATTCGATATCGTTGTTACCCCGGGTGTTTTTCTATACCCACTGACCTTTTTAGTAGTTGACATACTGAATGAATCTTACGGGCTCAGACTCGCGAGACGAGCTATATTGTTTGCTTTTGCAAGTAATGCATTCATTATCATTCTGCTGAGTGCCACCAGCTATCTTCCAAGCTTATCTGGCTGGAAACTCGACGAGCCCTACAGCGAGGTGATTGCACATGTATCATCGGTATTAGTAGCCTCCTGTATTTCTTTCCTTTTCTCTGAATACGTCAACTCTTATCTTCTATGTAGAATAAAAGAACTTACAAATTCCAGATTTCTATTCTTGCGAGTTTTTTTCAGCACTTTTTTCGCGGTAATAATAGACAGTTTCATTTTTTGCTTTATAGCATTTTATGGATCAATGCAAAACAGCGACATACTCAATATCGTGTATGTGCAGATAGCTATAAAGATGTGTTTTGCAGTTTTCAACATCCTACCTGCCTACGGAGCAAGATCGTTATTTAAAAGGTATATAGCGGCAGGTCAACCTGTATAAATCCTGAGGGAGTTGGCACTAATAGCCACCCCCCCAGCAGCAAATTGCTTTTATAGTTTTAGTTTGATTTTCAGGCTATTCAAAACCTTCGCTCTGCTTTCGAGAAACTCACTCAACCCTTTCGCACGAAGAACACATGCATCACAGTCACCACACCCACTTCCCATTATTCCGTTGTAGCAAGTCAATGTATGGTAACGAATCAAATCCAGCTGCTTATGATAATCAGCCAAAGCCCAAGTCTCTGCCTTATTCAGCCGCATAAGCGGCGTCTCGATTCGAATTTTATAGTCCATGCCCAAGTGAATGGCGCTGTTCAACACCTTAACAAACTCATCACCACAATCAGGATAACCAGAGCTCTCTGTTTCACACACACCTGTGATGACAGCTTCAGCGCCTACCTGATAGGCATAAATAGAAGCCAACGTTAAAAACAAAATGTTCCTGCCAGGTACGAACGTATCAGGCACGCCGTCCCCCGTACTCCTTGCAATTGGAATGTGGTCGCGCGTCAAACTGCTAATGGCCAGTTCGCTCAACAACGAAGCGTCTAATACTTTGTGCACCTTCACGCCAAGCTGTTTTGAAAGCTGTTGCGCCACTTCGATTTCCGCACGATGGCGCTGGCCATAATCAAATGTAATGCAGTGGATTTCATCGTACATTGGCAATGCATGGATCAAGCAGGTGGTTGAGTCTTGTCCGCCGCTGAAAACGATAACGGCCTTTCTGGTCATGGTTCGTTCTTCCTTGGGGTGTCTCGGCAGGGTGCCGGGGCCGTTGACCCTACCGGGATGCTCAAACTCTAGGTGTGGGAGGTTTCCGAAATGACCGTCTCCGGTTTCCGTTTGTGTCAGTTCTATGCGGATTCCCGAGCGTCAACAGTTGAGGAGAACGCGTGCGCTTGCTCGGTAAAGAGACTGCACACTGCGCCTCACAGGACTGCCCGACGCTGATGATTTCTCACATCAACTGGTCGCATTCCATCAGGCCCGCCCACCCCTTCAAGTCTAAACATACGAGCGAGCTTGCTCGCGATGAACGATTACACGGTGCCTCAGTGGTTACTTGGATCGTTCGACAATGGCGGTTTCACGCCTTTGGAAGATCCATTCTGTAACCCGCACCCGGCGCACCTTCATGCAACGCCGACTGAATGTTCGCATACAAGGCGTTCGCCTCGTGGGTAGTGATTGATCGCGAACAATCACGCAGTACAACGCGCAGAAGCACATTTTCCTGGCCCGGCAGCAGTCCGAGGCGTTCAATTGCCTGCACAGGTAAATCCGAGAATTCCCAACGTCCCTTGACCTGCATCTCCTCGATCCAGTCAGAGTTGTCGCCAGCAGCTTGTAACATCCTCTCGGTCAACACTTCCTCACTTAACCCTGGCGTTACCGCCAACGAAATATCACGAGCAATCGAAGGCAAACGTGATACAGCGCTCCAGGGATTCAAATCATGCATCTGCGCCTGTACTCGTACGTTCTGATCACGTAGCAAGCGAATATCCGGAATTCCCTTGCGCAACATGGTCAGTCGATCCAACCCCATCCCTAGCGCCAGCCCGCCATGACGCTGCGGATCAATCTTCAAGCGCTCTAACAAAGACGTAGCAATACGACCGCACTCCAGCACTTCGACCGGAGCGCCGTCATTCAACACATTCACTTCGATTCCGCCCTCCGTGTAGTGATGCGGACTATCGCTGTAGACCCAACGCTTGTCAGGAATGGCTGTTTTGAGGATATCGCTGACCAGACGCAACAAGTGGTCATGCGTCGACAGTTCCGGATCACCCAGCACCCAGATATCCATTTGATGTGGTTCTGCGCAATGCCAACGGTCCCGACTATCTCGACGAAAAGTGATACCTGGCGCGGCCAGCAATATCGTCTCTCCCGGTTGCCGCACATGAGCCGCACGCTGAAGTGCCGCCGGAATTTGACTGGTGGTTTGTGTACGCAAAAGGGAACATTCATCGACCCAACGGGTGTGTTCACTCCCAAGAGTGACTTCCGCTGGGTCATAACCCAGCAAACCGTAATTTTCTTCAGCGGACACAATTCGCGGTCCGGTCTGAAGTTGCGCTTGGGGCCAGCCTTTTTCAGCAAGCCCCTGAAGAACTTCATTTAACAATAGTCGGACGGCGTGATCGGGAGCGCTTGCCTCGGTAAGATCAACCAGTAGCAGGGCTTGATGGACAGACGTATCTGTCAGGTATTTCTTTGATGCATGCACTATATAGCCCTCTATTAACATTTGAACATTTGGCTTTAAAAAAACAAACCCCATAAACAAACCTAACTACATCAGGTCATCAGCCACAACCGAAAAAAGGGAAATATTAAATTTTCAGAGCAGGATTACAGATACGCCCTACACAAATAACCTATAGAGCTTTACGAGAGCTTCAACAGTCAAATTAATTCTAAAAACCTCCTAACAAATCATCTAACACATCAAAAAATCCTGTATTAATTAGTCCACTCCCAAACATTTCAGGGAGCACACACCAACAAAATGAAAAAGGAAGATCAGATGAAAAAGAAAATTATCATCAAAGAAAAACTCAACCGAATCACCTCTGGCCCAGATAATTTTGGTTGGGCACCTCTGGCGTGGGCTCACACTGGAGAGTAAATAATACCAATGAGCGACAAGAACTCTCTTGCCGCTCATTGGAAATGAAGAGGAGGATTTTATGCCAACATCAAAAATGATATCGACGCTCTTTGGCCAGGGGGAGTTATCAATAATTTCAGATTCAGAAGACTTCCTCAGAGAATGTGCGCGCCTAGGTTTCAATACGGCAAATATTTCTGAGATTGAGAAACTACCAAAAAATAGTATTATTTTTTCCTTTAGCAATGACGCTGCAAAATTGACGTTTGATATCGCAAAAAACACAAAAAATAAAAAAAGCGTTTTTTGCGCAACACAAGTGTTCGAGCCTTCCTTAGCTAGTGCACTCTACAGCCTGGAGCTCTTGCTGAGCAGCAATTTTGAACATGCCTTATGCACACAGCGATCTGTTTTGAACATGCTCAATTCAAATGAATCCTTTTTCCTGTCTGGTAATGACGCTGATGCGCGCGTCACTATCTTTCCTCACGCACAGCCATACGCACTACTTGCCGAAGACATAGAACACGACTTTGTTCAGTCCGTGGCAGAATTTTTTGAAGTTCATTATGCACATATGAACCCACAAGAATCTTGCCCGTTTTCTTTTAGCGGAACTTTGAAAATCGCAGGAATACTGACAGTACTGAGAAAACCTAACCCGACATTGCCAGAAGGATTGAAGATCTCATTAAAATGGCTGAGTGATCGCGTATCGGAAGAAGGGGCATTCTTATCAGTTGAAGACAACATCATCACCTCACTGAAAGTAAACAACGAGGAACATATAAAACTTCTGGACCTTGCGGCAGGTTCTCGCGGACTTAAGCTGACCGAGTTCGCTATCGGGGTAAACGAGGCTATCGCGCCAAGTATTGACTACAAAATCAACTCGCAGATGAATGAAGGTATCAGTGGGGTTCATTTAGCTATTGGTGATGGATCTTCCGGCTATCACATAGACTTCCTTAGCCCAGCCGTGAGCGTAAGCCCAATACGCTAGCAGTTCCATTGGTAACTACTTACTGATAGCACAGAGCAATCGAACCATGGTTGGTTAATACGCCTGTTCCACAGCACCTGTCGCAAAGACGCCTGCGACAGTTCCTACATCGATCCGCATCCCCCAGAAGGAGCTGTCGCAGGCTGCGATCTTTTGATGTCAGTGCTAGCGCAACCACTCGATAAACAGGGCAGACAACTCCGACTGTGAACCGACATTCAGCTTCAAATAGAGATTGGCGAAATGCTCATATGGCTGGCCGATGACGCCACGGAACCGTTGGGCGAATTTTCCAGCGTGAAACCGGCATGAGCTATCAGCAATGGCGGCTGATGCGCGCCATCGAACTGCTCGCGACCGGGCGGAACATAGGCTACAGCGCCTTCGACCTGGGGTTTGCCAGTGACAGTGCATTCATCGCCTTCTTCAAGGACATGACCGGCATCACCCCGGGCGCCTGGCTCAAATAAGCAACTGACCACCGGCAGCAAAAATTATTTGCCACTAAATATTACCTGCGTCATATTACACGCGTAATAAACACCCGTTTCCTACAGGTAAACTCCATGACCAGCATGCCCAGCCTTGAAACCGACCTTGCTGTCCCGGTGAGCACACCCAAGCCTCCCCTGCTCAAACGGTTGATCTTGCTCGCTGCGGCCATCGCTGCCCTGGTGTTCGCCGGTCTGTACGCAACTCACTGGTGGACCGCCGGCCGTTTCATCGAAGAAACCGACGACGCTTACATCGGCGGCGATGTGACGGTGATCGGGCCGAAGGTGGCGGGTTACATCGAAGAAGTGCTGGTGACCGACAACCAGAAGGTCAAGGCCGGTGACGTGCTGATTCGTCTCGACTCCCGCGATTACCGCGCCAATCTGGCCAAGGCCGAAGGTGCGGTGGCCGCCGAAGAAGCGCTGCTCGCCAACCTCGATGCCACCGAACAATTGCAACACGCGGTGATCGGCCAGGCCCGCGCCGGGATCGATGCTGCCGGAGCCGAAACCGCCCGTTCACGGGATGACGATGCTCGCTACAAAAAACTGGTCGGCAGCAATGCCGTCTCGGTGGAAAGCGCCCAACGCGCCAACGCCACCTTCAAGACCGCCCAAGCCCTCAGCGCCCGGGCCCAGGCTGAACTGCTGGCGGCGCAACGGCAGCTGAACGTGATCGAAACCCAGAAGCAGCAAGCCCGCGCCGCGCTGATGCAGGCCCGTGCCGAACGTGATCTGGCGCAATTGAACGTGGGTTACACCGAACTGAAAGCCCCGGTAGACGGTGTGATCGGCAATCGCCGGGCGCGGGTCGGCGCTTATGCCCAAGCCGGCTCGCAACTGCTGTCGGTGGTACCGGCCAGCGGGCTGTGGGTGGATGCCAATTTCAAGGAAGATCAGCTATCGCGAATGACACCGGGGCAACGGGTGGTCATTCATGCCGACGTGCTCTCGGGGCAGGAATTCCACGGTCATCTGGACAGCCTCGCGCCGGCCAGTGGTTCGCAGTTCAGCGTTCTGCCGCCGGAAAACGCCACCGGCAACTTCACCAAAATCGTTCAGCGAGTGCCGGTGCGCATCGTGCTTGATCCGGCCGATGGCGTGCTCGGCCATCTGCGTCCAGGCCTGTCGGTCACCGCTGAAGTGGACACTCGCAAGGAACCTGCAACCCCGGCCGTGGCCAGCACGCCATGAGCCGCGCCCTCGCCGCCCCCGCACAACCGTTCAATGCCGCCGACATGGCAACGGCGACCAAGGTTTTCGCCTTCGCCACCATGTGCATCGGCATGTTCATTGCGCTGCTGGACATCCAGATCGTCTCCGCTTCGCTGCGCGACATTGGCGGTGGGCTCTCGGCCGGCACCGACGAAACCGCGTGGGTGCAAACCAGTTACCTGATCGCCGAAATCATCGTGATTCCGCTGTCTGGCTGGCTGTCGCGAGTGTTCTCGACGCGTTGGCTGTTCTGCGCATCAGCAGTGGGTTTCACCTTGGCCAGCCTGCTCTGCGGCGCTGCCTGGAACATCCAGAGCATGATCGCTTTCCGCGCCCTGCAAGGGTTTCTCGGTGGTTCGATGATCCCGCTGGTGTTCACCACCGCGTTCTTTTTCTTCACCGGCAAACAACGGGTGATCGCGGCTGCAACCATTGGCGCGGTGGCCTCGTTGGCCCCGACCCTGGGGCCGGTCATCGGCGGCTGGATTACCGATGTTTCCTCGTGGCACTGGCTGTTCTACATCAACCTGGTGCCGGGGATCTTCGTCGCCGTGGCAGTGCCGATGCTGGTGAAAATCGACCACCCGGAACTGTCGCTGCTCAAAGGCGCCGACTATTTGAGCATGGTGTTCATGGCGCTGTTTCTCGGTTGCCTGGAATACACCCTCGAAGAAGGCCCGCGCTGGAACTGGTTCAGCGACAGCACGATTCTGACCACGGCATGGATCAGCGGCCTGGCCGGCCTGGCGTTCATCGGTAGAACCCTGCACGTCGCCAACCCCATCGTCGATTTGCGCGCCCTGAAAGACCGCAACTTTGCCCTTGGTTGTTTCTTTTCGTTCGTCACCGGGATCGGCCTGTTCGCCACCATTTACCTGACGCCGCTGTTTCTCGGCCGGGTGCGTGGCTATGGCGCGCTGGACATTGGTCTGGCGGTTTTCTCCACCGGGGTGTTCCAGATCATGGCGATTCCGCTGTACGCCTTTCTGGCCAACCGCATCGACCTGCGCTGGATCATGATGATCGGCCTTGGGTTGTTCGCGTTGTCGATGTGGGATTTCAGCCCGATCACCCATGACTGGGGGGCTAAAGAGTTGATGCTACCGCAAGCGCTGCGCGGGATTGCCCAGCAACTGGCGGTGCCGCCGGCGGTGACGTTGACCTTGGGTGGTCTGGCACCGGCGCGGCTCAAACATGCTTCGGGGTTATTCAACCTGATGCGAAACCTGGGTGGCGCCATCGGCATCGCCGCGTGCGCGACCATTCTGAATGACCGCACCAACCTGCACTTCACCCGGTTGGCGGAAAACCTCAACAGCACCAATGAAGCACTGAATCAGTGGCTCTCCCAGGTCGGCAGCAACTTCGCCGCACTCGGCCAAAGCGGTGACGCGGGCGTCACCGCCAGCCTGCATCAGCTCTGGCTGCTGACCTACCGCGAAGCGCAGACACAAACTTACGGCGATGCGTTCCTGATGATCATGGTCTGCTTCATCATCGCCACGGCGATGGTGCCCTTGATGCGCAAGGTGCAACCACCGGCCGCGCCGAGTGCGGATGCTCATTGAGCCCAGGTATCACTCCTGAGGCATTTTGCGGAAGCCTACCGCCAGGCGGTTCCAACTGTTGATGGTGGAAATCGCCACGGTCAGGTCGACCATTTCCTTGGGCGTGAACTGCGCGGAGGCCAGTTCGTAGTCTTCGTCAGGGGCATGGGTCTGGCTCAGCAGCGTCAGGGATTCGGTCCAGGCCAGCGCCGCACGTTCGCGGGGGGTGAAGAACGGCGTTTCACGCCAGACCGACACCCCATACAGCCGACGCTCGGTTTCGCCACCCTTGCGGGCATCGGCGGTGTGCATGTCGACGCAGAAGGCGCAGCCATTGATCTGGGAGGCGCGCAGCTTGACCAGTTCAATCAGGGATTTTTCCAGAGGCAGCTTCGAAACAGCGGTTTCCAGCGCGATCATGGCTTTGAGTGCATCTGGGGAAGCGGTGTAGAAATCGATACGCGGTTGCATGGTGGGCTCCAGTCACAAGGGGTTGGAGCTACGTTAATCCCGCACTGACCTGCAGCAAATAGCCAATTATTGGGAAGATGAGGATGCCAATGGGCGGGTTTGAAAATATGCCATAGGGGTGATTGCCATCACGTCACCGACAGCGCGGCAGTCTGCGCACAGAAAGCCGCTGACCTTTGAGCCCCTACGCTCGATTGCGCAGCCACTGCAAAAATCCCTTCTTCGGCACAACCCTAGGCACTTCCTGAGTCAACGTCTGAGCCTTGTTCAAGCGGAAATCCAGTAACGCTTTCATTGCTTCGCTGATGTCATGCCGCGCATCCAGACACGGTTTGAGGTAGTCCTTTTCGATCCGGTACAAGCTGCACGCGGTCTTGGCGCTGAAGTCCGCCGGTAGCGCCGTATCGGACAAAATCCCACCCTCGCCGATCACCTCACCCGGGCCCATGCGCCCGGATTCGAACTTGACCCCACCACGGCTCAGCTCCACCGAGACGACGCCGGACTCGATGATGAACAAATGATCGCTGACCTCCCCCGCCGGCAGGATCATTTCACCGGCGCGGAAGTTTTGCAGGGTCATGTTCTGGCTGAAGGTTTCTTTCTCTTCCTGACGCAGGGTCGAGAAAATATTCGACGCGTCCAGCAATGCCCGTGACCGCGACAGGTTGGCAGGTGCATTGGGTTCGACGTTCGACAACAGGCTGACACCGCTGGCCTGCAAGTGCCGGAATGCCAGGTCGAACAGCAGATTACGGACCATGCGTTTCTGGTCCATGGAGACCACGAAACCACTGATTTCGTATTCCACGCCGGTGGCGCTGGAGCCTTTCAGCGCGACGCACGGCGCCGGTTTGTTCAACAGATAGCGGCATCCTTGCATCGCCCGTTCCAGTGCGTCGATCACCGTTTGCGGTCGAGCGTGCGGGCTCAGTTGCAGGCTGATGGATACGCCGAAAATGTCGCTGGGCCGGCTGAAGTTGATGATCTTGGCCTTGGCCGCCAGAGAGTTGGGAATCACCGCCATGCTGCCCTGGGCCGTTTGCAGGCGCGTCGCGCGCCAGTCGATATCGGTGACCCGACCTTCGGTGCCGTCGATCGAGATCCAGTCATCCAGTTGATAGGGCTTGGTGGTGTTGAGGACGATCCCGGAGAACACGTCGCTGAGGGTACTTTGCAAGGCCAGGCCGACGATGATCGCCAACGCGCCGGAGGTTGCCAGCACACCCTTGACCGGCAGATCGAGTACGTACGCCAACGCCGCGATGATCGCGATCAGGAAAATCACCGCGCCGAGCAAATCCTGCAGCAAGCGCCCGGTGTGCCCGACCCGTTGCATCATCACCGCGCCGATCAACACCGTCAGGGTGCGCGCGCCGAACAGCCACCAACCGATCTGCAAACCGGTGGCCGCCAGGTGCAGCGGGACGTTGTCGACCCAAGGCGCCGTCTCCATGGGGTTCAGGCCTTCGTTGAACAGCAGGACACTGAACAACGAAAAAATCACCAACCGCACGACCGGTTTCCAGTTGCTGCCATTGGCACTGAGCAGGCGCCACAGCCCAAGATCGACAAGGATCAAAACCATCGCGCAGATCAACGGGTGATCGGTAAGCAGTGACAGCATCAAGCAACTCCAGCGAAGGTCAATAAACGCAAGATCGCACACATTTCCCTTGTGGAGTTATAGCTTTGAAAAACAAAAAAGGGCCTCGAATGAGGCCCTTTTCTATTGATCAATCCAACGTTACTTGCTGTTAGTCAGCGCGTTGTAGCTGGTAAACAGGTTGCGGTAGTCCGGGATGTGGTTGGAGAACAAGGTGCCCAAGCCTTCCACGTCGTTGCGCCAGTCGCGATGCAGCTCACAGGCCAGGCCGAACCAGGTCATCAACTGTGCGCCGGAGGCCGACATGCGGTCCCAGGCCGATTGACGGGTCAGTTCGTTGAAGGTGCCGGAAGCGTCAGTTACCACGAACACCTCGAAGCCTTCAGCCAGTGCCGACAGCGCCGGGAACGCCACGCACACTTCGGTCACCACGCCGGCGATGATCAGTTGTTTCTTGCCGGTGGCCTTGATCGCCTTGACGAAGTCTTCGTTGTCCCAGGCATTGATCTGGCCAGGACGGGCAATGTACGGCGCGTCCGGGAACAGCGCTTTGAGCTCAGGCACCAGCGGGCCGTTGGGGCCGGTTTCGAAACTGGTGGTGAGGATGGTCGGCAACTTGAAGTACTTGGCCAGGTCAGCCAGGGCCAGCACGTTGTTCTTGAAACGGTCCGGCTCGATATCGCGCACCAGAGACAGCAGACCCGCCTGGTGATCGACCAACAGAACGGCGGCGTTATCCTTGTCGAGACGTTTGTAAGAGGTAGTCATGGGAGTAATCCTCGCTTTTTATCGATGCCGAACAGGCCGGCGTGAGAGAAACCTGATAGTTGGTTAAAACGCGGCCAAGCAAGGGTAGCCCCCCACGCCCGACACGCCACAGCGTTACAACAATGAGTTCATCCGCTCATCCGACCGAACCGACCGGACTGGAAGTCGGCGAAGGCCTGGTGAATCTCTTGCTCGGTGTTCATCACGAACGGACCGTGGCCGACGATGGGTTCGTCGATCGGCTCGCCACTGAGCAGCAACACGACGGCGTCGTTATTGGCTTCCAGGCTGAGCTGATTGCCATTGCGTTCGAACAACGCCAGCTGCCCTTCGCGCACCAGTTCCACACCGTTGACCTGAACCGTGCCACGCAACACTACCAATGCCGTGTTACGACCTTCGTGCAGGTCCAGGGTCAGCAACTTGCCGCCGTTGAGGCGCAGGTCCCAGACGTCAATCGGGGTAAACGTGCGCGCCGGGCCGGTGTGGCCGTCGAACTCACCGGCGATCAAGCGCAGGCTGCCGGCCTGGTCCTTGAGCGGGATGCTCGGGATGTCGCCATCGAGAATTGTCTGGTAACCGGCGTCGGCCATTTTGTCCTTGGCCGGCAGGTTGACCCACAGCTGCACCATTTCCAGAGTGCCGCCGCGCTTGGCGAAACCTTCGGAGTGGAATTCTTCGTGGAGAATCCCGGAGGCTGCGGTCATCCATTGCACGTCTCCTGGGCCGATCTTGCCGCCGCTGCCGGTGGAGTCGCGGTGTTCCAGTTCGCCCTTATAAACGATAGTCACGGTTTCGAAACCGCGGTGTGGATGCTGACCAACGCCTCGACGCTCGGTGGTCGGGGTGAATTCAGCGGGACCGGCGTGATCGAGCAGCAAAAACGGGCTGATGTGCTTGCCCAGGTTGTCGTAGGAAAACAGCGTGCGAACCGGAAAACCGTCGCCGACCCAATGGGTCCGTGGGCTGGTGTAGATACCGATGATGTTTTTCATTCCGCCTCCGAATCTGGTGAGTGACGCGATGGACAAAGCTTAAAACTGAACCCTTTGATGCACTAGACTGCAAAAATCAGCCTTAGCGTTCTATATGGAGAACGATGGTGGAAGACCTCAACACCCTCTACTACTTCACCCAAGTGGTGGAACATCACGGTTTCGCCCCGGCCGGTCGGGCGCTGGACATGCCCAAGTCGAAGCTCAGCCGACGCATTGCCGAGCTCGAAGAGCGCCTCGGTGTACGTCTGCTGCACCGCACCAGCCGGCATTGTTCACTGACGGAAATCGGTCAGGCCTATTACCAGCGTTGCCTGGCGATGCGCGTGGAAGCGGAAAGCGCTGCCGAACTGATCGAACGCAACCGCTCCGAACCCCAGGGCCTGGTGCGCATCAGTTGCCCGACCGCGCTGCTCAACTCCTGGGTCGGACCGATGCTGACCCGTTACATGCTCAAGTACCCGCTGGTGGAGTTGTTCATCGAGAGCACCAACCGCCGGGTCGACTTGATCCACGAGGGTTTCGACATCGCCCTGCGGGTGCGCTTTCCGCCACTGGAAAATACCGACATGGTGATGAAGGTGCTGGGCAACAGCACCCAGTGCCTGGTGGGCAGTCCGGCCTTTGTGTCGCGCCTGTCTTCACCGGCCTCCCCGGCTGACCTCAGCGGGTTGCCGAGCCTGCATTGGGGCGCGGCGCAACGTGAATATCAGTGGGAATTGTTTGGGGCCGACGGCGCCAGCGCGGTGATTCGGCATGCGCCACGAATGGTCACCGATGACCTGTTGGCGTTGCGTCACGCTGTGGTGGCCGGGATCGGCATCGCTCACCTGCCCAGCGTGGTGGTGCGCGATGACATTGTCGCGGGTCGACTGGTGGAACTGGTGCCCGGCTGGGCACCCAAATGCGGGATCGTGCATGCCATCTTCCCGTCACGCCGTGGGCTGCTGCCGTCGGTGCGCGCATTGATCGACTTTCTGGGCGAAGAATTCAGCCACAGCGATATTGCTTAAAAGCCCGTACACACTCCATGTAGCAGCTGGCGAAGCCTGCGTTCGGCTGCGCAGCAGTCGTAAATCCTGAGCGCCAGGTTTTCCTGACACACCGCGTTGTCTGGTTTCACGACTGCTGCGCAGCCGAACGCAGGCTTCGCCAGCTGCTACAGGTCGCGTAACGGCATGGGGCTGGCGGAGTTTTTATTTCGGACATAATATTGGCCTGGATTACAACCATAATATTCATCCCGTCCGAGGACATGCCCATGCAAAGCCCGAATCGCGAAGCCACGCTCGCCCAATGGATCGCCCAGGAACAGGCCATGCGCGCCCGCCTCGCCAGCCCGGGCAGTCTGTCCATGGCCGAGGTCAGCGCCCTGTCACCCGCCGAGTTTTTCGAGGGCATCGGCAACGGTGAACTGCCCTCGCCACCCATCGGCACGCTGATGGACTTCATCCCGATCGAATGGTCCGCCGGAATGTTCATCTTTCAGGGCACGCCGGATTCACGGCATTACAACCCGTTGGGCAGCGTGCATGGCGGCTATGCCGCGACTTTGCTGGATTCGTGCATGGGCTGTGCGATTCATACGCAGCTGAAAAAGGGTCAGGGTTACACAACGCTGGATTTGCGAATCAGCTATGTTCGTGCGCTGAACCATGCCAGCGGACCGGTGCGGGCCGAGGGTAAGATCATTCATCTGGGGCGCTCGACGGCGCTGGCCGAGGGGCGGATTTATGACGTGGATGGGCGGTTGTATGCGACGGGGTCGACGACCTGCATGATTCTTGAGAATCGGGGATAGAGCTTAAGATCAAAAGATCGCAGCCTCGTTTCACTCGACAGCTCCTACAGGGGATTGCGTGGCTGCGATCTTTCGATTCATGACTTGCGGTAAACATTGCTTTGCCGATCCAGCGGTTTTTCTCAAGGATGCAGGCGCGGATACTCGTGCCCATTCCCACTGCAACCCTTGGAGTCATTGATGTCTATTCCCGCATTCGGCCTTGGTACTTTTCGCTTGCAAGGCCAGGTGGTCATCGATTCGGTGAGCACTGGCCTGGACCTGGGCTATCGAGTCATCGATACCGCGCAAATCTACGAGAACGAAGCCGAGGTCGGCGAAGCCATCGCCGCCAGCGGCATCGCCCGTGACGAGTTGTTCATCACCAGCAAGATCTGGGTGGCCAACTTCGCCGGAGATCGCCTGATCGACAGCCTCAAGGAAAGCCTGCAAAAACTGCAAACCGACTACCTGGACCTGACCCTCATCCATTGGCCGTCCCCGGAAGATCAAGTGTCGGTTGAGGAATTCATGGGCGCCCTGCTCGAAGCCAAACAACTGGGCCTGACCCGGCAGATCGGTGTGTCCAACTTCACCGTCGACCTGATGAAACAGGCGATCACTGCGGTCGGGGCCGAGAACATCGCGACCAACCAGATCGAACTGCACCCCTACCTGCAAAACCGCAAGGTCGTCGAATTCGCGCAGAGCCAGGACATCCAGATCACCTCATACATGACCCTCGCTTACGGCGAAGTACTGAAAGACCCGGTGATCCAACAGATCGCCGATCGCCTTCAGGCGACGCCGGCACACGTCACCCTGGCCTGGGCCATGCAACTGGGTTACGCCGTGATCCCTTCGTCGACCAAACGCGCCAACCTCGCCAGCAACCTGAAAGCTTGCGCCATGACCTTGAGCGACGCCGACATGGCGCTGATCGCGGGTCTGGATCGCGGCCATCGACTGACCAGCCCCAAAGGCATCGCCCCCCACTGGGATTAAACGTCAGTCTCACTTGAGGCTCTGATCCAGGCGTGCCATGGCGTGTTGCAATTGATCGACGGCCTCGTCGATCAACGTCGCGCGCCCTTCGGCGCAGGCACGTTCCAGATCTTCGCAGCACTCGATCAAACGTTTTGCACGAACCATCCGCGCACCACCTTTGATGCGGTGCGCCAGGTCTTGCAGCCGGTGACGATCGCCACTGACGTGCGCTGCAAGCAGATCATCGCGATCGTAGCGATTGGTCTCGGCCAGTTCGCGCAACAACTGATTGATCAGCGTCCGGTCTTCACCGACGTAGAGCTCCAGGCCGGTCAAGTCGATCTCGGACGTTGCTTGCTCTTCAACCGGCGCTGGCGGCTCATTCATAAATCGGGACGCCAACCAGGCACTCAAATCTGCCAGCAGGATCGGTTTAAACAGACAGTCGTCCATACCCGCTTCAAGACAACGGATCTTTTCCTCCGGCTGCGCATTGGCGCTAAACCCAAGAATCAGCGTGGGTGGCAAGCCATTAGCGCGCTCTTCATCGCGTATCGCCCCCGCCAATTCATAACCATTGACCACCGGCATGTTGCAATCGGTGATGACCAAATCGAGCTCATGCTCGCGCCACTTCGCAAGACCACGCTCGCCATCCTCAACCTCCAGCACCTGATGCCCCAGGTAGCTCAGCTGCCGTGAGAGCAACAATCGATTGGCCGGGTAATCGTCGACCACCAGAATCGTCAGCAGCCGCGTGGCCACCTGCAATCCGCTATCCGCCCACTCGCCGCAGGTCAACGGTTGCAACGCAATCAGATCAAAGCTGATGTCGACCTGCGTACCCAGTCCGAGGACGCTGTCGAGCTGCAATCGGCCACCCATCATTTCGCACAGAGTGCGGCTGATCACCAGTCCCAGACCGGAGCCATTGTGGCCTGACTGCTGGCTGTTACCGGCCTGCACGAACGGGCTGAACAGTCGTTGCTGATCGACCACACTGACACCGATGCCGCTGTCCTCAATACGCACACTGACGGCCAGATGCCCCGACACACCGGGCTCTACTCGCAGCGTCAGACTCACCTCACCTTCACGGGTGAACTTGATCGCGTTGCTCAGCAGATTGGACAGCACCTGCTTGAAGCGCGTGGGGTCGACTAACACGTCACGATCGCTGTGTTCGGCCAATTCGACCCGCCACTGCAAGTTCTTCTGCCGTGCCAGGCCTTCGAAAACCCGGCACACCGACTCCACCAGCGTGCGTAGATTGGCCCGCTCAGGGGTCAGCGACAAATGCCCGGACTCGATGCGGGCGATGTCCAGGATGTCGCCGATCAACGCCAGCAATTGCTGCGCGGCATTGGATGCCACTTCGATGGCGGAGCGATCAGTGAAGCCCTCTTCTGCGTGCTTCTCGGCCATTTCCAGCATGCCGATCAGGGCATTCATCGGTGTGCGAATTTCATGACTCATGGTCGCCAGAAAGGTGGTTTTGGCGCGGTTGGCATCGTCGGCGGCGTTCTTGGCATCCTGCAATTGCCCGAGCAGTTGTTGGCGTTGAGTGATCTGCCGACGCTGCCAGGCAATCCAGGCCAGTGCGAGCAACAGCAAAGCGCCCGCCGCGGCAAACGCCTGGAGAATGCCTTGGCGATGACGCAGCCAGTAGCTGTCATCGACCACCACATCATTGCTCCAGCGGGCTAACAGCTCATCCATCTCCCGGGGCGAAATGCTCAGCAGTGCCTTGTTCAGAATCGAGTGCAACTCCAGCGCACCTCGGTTGGTGGCCAGAGCGATACGCGCCGGTTCATCGCCCACGGTGCTGCTGATCCGCAGACGCTCGCGGTATTGCCGGGTGATCAGATACCGGGCCACGATCAATGAGCTGACAGCCCCGTCGGCCTGGCCCTTGATCACCCATTCCATACCTTGCGCCGGACTCTGCACTTCGACCAGACGTACATTGGGCGCCCGAGCGCGGATGAACCCGAGCAACGGATGACCGCGATAAATCGCCAGGCGTTTACCGGCCATATCATCCAGGGTCCTGGGGCTTCCCGGGGTGGTCGCACTGACCAGTACAAACGGATTGTTCAAGTAGGCCCGAGTGAAACGCAGTTCGACTTCGCGTTCGATACCGGGCGTGACCACAGGTAACACGTCGATCTTGCCGTCCTTGAGTTGCTGGATCTGCTGATCGAGGGAGTTACCCCGCTGCACCTTGAAGGTCAAGCCGCTGCGCTGGCTGATCAGCGTCAGCAATTGCGCGGTCAACCCGCTGAGTTGTCCCTGTGCATCGTAAAAAGTCAGCGGTGCAAAGCTCTCGATGGCACCCACTTCTACCGTCGGATGTTGATCCAGCCAACGTTGTTCACTGGCGCTCAAACGTACTCGCTCTTGACCCGCCATATTGGCTCTTCCGGCACTCCAGCGCTGCTCGATGGCCGTGCGCTGATCCATGGAAATCGCCGCCAGCGCCTTATCGACGATGCTCTTCAGACGGGGGTTACCGCGGCTGAAGGCAAAGCCGAACGGATTGGCGTCCAGGCCGGAAGGCCCCACCAGGCGTACGTTATTGAGGTAGTTGTTATTGATGAGGTAATTGGCGCTGATGAAGTCCCCGAGGTACACATCATTCTGCCCGAACGCCACCGCCCCGATCGCGTCGAGTGCCGAGGGGTAGCGTTGCAAGCTCGCATCGGGATAGAAGGCTTCGACAGTCTGCGCCTGCAGATAATCATCGACCATGGCGATGCGTTTGCCCGCGAGGTCGACGGGCATCCAGTCGTCCACGCGGGTAACCAGCATCGGCTGATCTTCGGCATAAGCACTGGATAGGGTCAGCTCGGGGTCAGCCGCCTCGAAGTTGTTGGACGTGCCGAGCAGGTCCAGATCATCGCGTTTGAGCGCATCCATGGCCGCCTCGCGCGTGCGATAACGAAGCACGTCGATTTTTACATGCAGCAGTTGCCCCAACAGTGCGGCATAGTCTGCGGTGATACCTTCCAGCTCATCAACGTTACGCGTGATCTCGAACGGCGGGTAGTCCGGCCCCGACACCCCGAGGCGCAAGACTCGTTTGCCACGCAACCACTGCCAGTCTTTTTCATCCAGCTGGACCTGATAACCCTCCACCGCGGAACGCCCCAGCACATGCAAAAGCTTTGGTTCATCGGCCGCCGTCACCGGTGCTCCCAGTACACAGAACAACAACAGAGCCCACAAACAATCGCGCATGACCGGGCTCACTCAGATCAGATGATTACGCTTCGCAAAATCCCTCAGGTACACCGCCGATTCCACGTTGAGCTTTCCAACCAGACGGGTCTTGTAGGTGCTGACGGTCTTGTGACTCAAGTGCATGATTTCAGCGATCGCCTTGTTACTGATGCCCCGGGCCAGATGCTGAAAGATCGTCAGTTCCCGGTCGGAGAGTTTATCGATCATCTGTTTTTCACTCAGTTGTATCGAGTTCAGCGACACCGACGCCGAGGGTAGCTGGGCGAAATAGGTGTAACCGTTCCTCACGGCGTGCACGGCTCTGTGCAAGTGCTGCAAGTCATTGGACTTGGCGACATAACCTGCGGCGCAGGCTTTAATGCAACGATCCTGATAAAACATGGGTTCCTGGGACGTGAAGACCAGTACTCGGCAGGAAACCCCGCTGGTCTTGATCCGATCCAGTACATCCAGCCCGTTGAGCGAGGGCATCAGCAGATCCAGTACCACCAGATCAGGCTTGTGTTCGCGGATCATCGGCAAGACCTCATTGCCACTCGCCGCTTCGTATATCCGCTTGAAACCCTCCTGCACCATTACGATTTTAACTGCGGCGCGAACCACCGGATGATCGTCCACAATCAGCACTGACTTCATGGCAACTTCCTGTGAAAAAAACACGACGTTTGAGCAACCAAGGCCCATGAGCCCGGCCCGGTTGAACGCACCGGCTGCGCAAAGACTTTTGCATGGAAATCCGTGCGCAACTACCTGACAGAAATGACAGTGCCGACGAACGGTAGACGAGCATCGATGATCGCCATCAGCCGCTCAATGGACGCCAGATCAGGCAGGGTGGCGTGGCTCACCTCGACCGCCTGTTGGACGCAGGCAGGAATGGGCGGCAACTGCGCTTGCTGACCGTCATAGATCAAGGCGTGATGAACCTGTTGGTTATCAAGCAAGAAATCGAACAGGTTCAACGCTCCGCCCGCCAGCGAGGCATTGATGACCACCAGATCAAATGGCTCGCAACCGTATTCGACCAGGGTCAACAGCTCTTCAAGGCTGTGCACCGGTGCTATCCGGTAGTAGTCGAGTTGATTGAACAGTCGTTCGACCTTCATGCGGTGAAAATGCAACTCGTCGGCGATCAGGATACGTAAGGCTTTGTTCGACAACGTGGGCCCCCAGGAGAGTGTCAGATTCGTGAGGGCGCAAGGCTACGGAAGACCCGTCGAGCTTTCTGTAGGACTTTTCCTAAATGTGCACGCTTTATTGCCAGCCAAACCGGCGAATATAAATTCCTTTCACCGCCTGCGTCAGGCCCATGTACGCCAGCAGAATCACCGGCAGGAACACGAAGTACAGCGACGGCAGCGCCTGCAATTTGAAGTAGTGCGCCAGCGGGCCCATCGGCAGGAAGATGCCGACGGCCATGATGATTCCAGTCATCACCATCAGCGGCATCGCTGCGCGGCTTTGCAGGAACGGGATTTTCGGCGTGCGGATCATGTGCACGATCAGGGTCTGGGTCAGCAGCCCGACCACGAACCAGCCGGACTGGAACAGGGTTTGATGGTCCGGGGTATTGGCGTCGAAGACGTACCACATCAAGGCAAACGTGGAGATGTCGAAGATTGAGCTGATCGGTCCGAAAAACAGCATGAAACGCCCGACGTCCGCCGGCTGCCAGCGTTGTGGTGTTTTCAGCATGTCCTCGTCGACGTTATCGAACGGGATGGCGATCTGCGAAATGTCATAGAGCAGGTTCTGCACCAGCAGGTGCATCGGCAGCATCGGCAGGAACGGGATGAACGCACTGGCCACCAGCACCGAGAACACGTTGCCGAAGTTCGAGCTGGCGGTCATTTTGATGTACTTGAGCATGTTGGCGAAGGTCCGGCGCCCTTCCAGTACGCCCTCCTCCAGCACCATCAGGCTTTTCTCCAGCAGGATGATGTCCGCTGCTTCCTTGGCGATGTCGACGGCGCTGTCCACCGAAATGCCGATGTCGGCGGTGCGCAGGGCCGGTGCGTCGTTGATGCCGTCGCCCATGAAGCCGACCACATGGCCGTTGCCCTTGAGCAAACGCACGATGCGTTCCTTGTGCGACGGGGTGAGTTTGGCGAAGACGTTGGTGGTCTCCACCGCTACCGCCAGTTCGGCGTCGCTCATGCGCTCGATGTCGTTGCCCATCAACAGGCCTTGCTGCTCCAGGCCGACTTCGCGGCAAATCTTCGCGGTCACCAGTTCGTTGTCGCCGGTCAGCACTTTCACGGCCACGCCGTGAGCGGCCAATGCCTTGAGGGCCGGCGCGGTGCTTTCCTTGGGTGGGTCGAGAAACGCCACGTAACCAATCAGCGTCAGTTCCTGCTCATCCGCCAGGCTGTAGGTATCGCGGCCCTCAATCATTGGCCGTGCGGCGACGGCGACGACACGAAGTCCTTCAGCGTTGAACGATGCGGTGACCTGACGAATCCGCGCCAGCAATTCAACACTCAGTGCCTCATCGACCTCGCCATGGCGCACCCGCGTGCACACCGCCAGCACTTCTTCCACCGCGCCTTTGCAGATCAGCAGGTGCGAATGATCGCGCTCGGCGACCACCACCGACATCCGCCGGCGAGTGAAGTCGAACGGGATCTCGTCGACCTTGCGAAACGCTGTGCCGACTTTCAGTTCACGGTGGATTTCCACATGCTCGAGCACCGCCACGTCCAGCAGGTTTTTCAGGCCAGTCTGGTAGTAGCTGTTGAGGTAGGCCATTTCCAATACATCATCGGAATCATTGCCCCAGACATCGACATTGCGCGCCAGGAAGATCTTGTCCTGAGTCAGGGTGCCGGTCTTGTCGGTGCACAGCACGTCCATGGCGCCGAAGTTCTGGATCGCGTCGAGGCGTTTGACGATGACTTTTTTGCGCGACAGGAACACCGCACCCTTGGCCAGGGTCGAGGTGACGATCATCGGCAGCATTTCCGGGGTCAGGCCCACGGCAATCGACAGCGCGAACAGCAACGCTTGGGTCCAGTCGCCCTTGGTGAAGCCGTTGATGAACAACACCAGCGGCGCCATGACGAACATGAAACGGATCAACAGCCAGCTGACTTTGTTGACGCCAGTCTGGAATGAAGTGGGTGCGCGATCCGTAGCGCCAACCCGCTGCGCCAGTGCACCGAAATAAGTGTTGTTGCCGGTAGTGAGAATCACCGCCATGGCCGTGCCGGACACCACGTTGGTGCCCATGAACAGGATGTTGTCGAGGTCCAGCGGGTTGCGGGTGTCACTGTCCTGCTGACGGCGGAATTTTTCCACCGGCATCGATTCGCCAGTCATCGCGGCCTGGCTGACGAACAAATCCTTGGCGCCGAGCACCCGGCAATCGGCGGGAATCATGTCGCCGGCCGAGAGCACGATCAGGTCGCCTGGCACCAATTGCTTGATCGGCAGTTCGGTACGCGCAGCATCCCGACGCAACACCGTGGCGGTGTTGCTGACCATCGCCTTCAGCGCGTCGGCGGCCTGGTTGGATTTGGTTTCCTGCCAGAAGCGCAGCAAGGTCGAGAGCACCACCATGGAGAAAATCACGATGGCGGCTTTCATGTCTTCGGTCAGCCAGGAGATGACCGCGAGCAAGGTCAGCAGCAGGTTGAACGGGTTTTTGTAGCAGTGCCACAGGTGGGTCCACCACGGCAGCGGCTGTTCGTGCTCGACTTCGTTGAGCCCGTATTGCACGCGCAGTGCATCGGCTTCGAGCTCGCTCAGGCCATCGGTGTGGCTGCCAAGGTTGTTCAGCAGTTGGCCGGTGTCGCTGTTGGCAGCACTCACCAGTGTTTGCGCCAGGGTGGGCGGCACCTCGCGGCTGACCGTGGTGTCGGTGAAGTTTTCCAGCAGCGCCAGGCGACGGAAGTGTCGGGCGATGTGGCGAGTGCGCAGGAATCCGGCGAAGAATTCTTTGAGCAGGGTCAGGTTCATGGCAGTTCCCCCAGGGTCAGCCGGGAAACCGTCGAGCAGGCGTGTCGATACGCCGCGATGACGACAACAAGTCGAACATCACGCACGGTTCAGCGTCGATGAGAGGGACGTCGGGACACGGACCAGGACTGGCCGCGATCGGGATGCCGCTGCTCGCTTTTCGGCGAGACAACGGCACTAAAAGTTGCGCGTTATCTTGCCGGGAAGGTGCCGGTTATCGAAACCGGCCGACTACTGTCACTCGAACAAATACCCACTGTGGGTCTCCGCTATTGATTGAAAACGCGCGAAGCTTACGCCCCGATTTCTGGAGAGTAAACGAAGGAACGGTGGGTGGCGGGGGAATTGCGGGGTTCTTCAGGAAGGGTTCAGCTTTCAGGTTTTGCAGTGGTGCTGAGGGCCTCTTCGCGAGCAAGCCCGCTCCCACATTTGATCTGCGAACACAGGTCAAAATGTGGGAGCGGGCTTGCTCGCGAAGACGGCCTCACAGGCGACAAAAATCTTAGCTGGCAGTCGCTAGCAACAAATCCATCACCGACCGCCCATGCCCACGTGCCTTGCCATGGTCATACAACGAACCGGCAATCTCATCCGCGCGAATCGGCAGGATCGACAGCAAGGTGTCGCTCAAGCCGTGGCTCGCCTGGCAGAAGCCCTGCATATAGATGCCGGCCTTGCAGCGCTCATCAGTGATCAGTTTGTAATTGCGATCAACCTCAAAATCCCCCAGATACTGCTCCAGCGGCGCCAGCAGTTTGCGGTGCATCTGGCGCTCGTAACCGGTGGCCAGCACTACGGCGTCGTAATGACGGACCGTGACTTCGCCGGTGGCGTTGTTGCGCACGGCCAACTCGATGCCGCGCTCGGTGGCGGTGGCTTTTTCGATAGTGGTCAGGGTACGGAACGCATGACGCGCGATGCCCGAGACTTTCTGGCGATAGAAGATGCCGTAGATGCGTTCGATCAGGTCGATGTCCACCACCGAATAGTTGGTGTTGTGGTACTCGTTGACCAGACGCTCGCGCTCGCTGCTCGCCTGCTGGAACACCAGATCGGTGAACTCCGGCGAGAACACTTCGTTGACGAAGGGGCTGTCGTCCGCCGGTTTCAGGGCCGAGCCACGCAGGATCATGTCCACCTGCACCGACGGGAAGCTGTCGTTCAAATCGATGAACGCTTCCGCCGCGCTCTGCCCGCCGCCGATGATCGCGATGCTCATCGGCTGGTTATTCACGCACGGCTGTTTGGCCATCTGCGCCAGGTACTGGGAGTGGTGGAACACCCGGCTGTCACCCTTGAGCGCCTTGAACGCTTCGGGAATGCGCGGTGTACCGCCGGCACTGACCACCACCGAACGGGCGGTGCGAACATGCTGCTGACCTTGGGTATCGCGCGAGATCACCCGCAGCGCTTCGACCTGCTGGTTGTGCAACACCGGCTCGATGGTCAGCACTTCTTCGCCGTAGCGGCTCTGCGCTTCAAATTGCCCGGCGACCCACCGCAGGTAATCGTTGTACTCCATGCGGCACGGATAAAAGGTGCCCAGGTTGATGAAATCCACCAGACGGCCGTGGTGCTTGAGGTAATTGACGAACGAATACGGGCTGGTCGGGTTGCGCAGGGTTACCAGGTCCTTTAGGAAGGAGATCTGCAACTCGCTCTGGGTCACCAGGGTGTTGCCGTGCCAGCGGTAATCGGCCTGCTTGTCGAGAAACAGAACATCCAGCTCGCCCTGGCTCGGCCCGCGTTCTTGCAGAGCGATGGCCAGCGCCAGGTTCGAAGGGCCGAAACCGACGCCGATCAGGTCGTGAACGATGGGCGATGCAATTGCCTGTGTCATTTCCAGTGTCCTCTGGATGAACCCCCGAAGCAGCGGGAGTAAGCCTAAGTGACCTGACCGGCCTTGAGCAGGACAGCAGATCGTCTGTTGAAGGGAACGAGGACAATGAAAAAAAATTTAATGCAGCTTGATTGATCGGGTCGGATCAATGGGCATCCCATTGCAGCATCCGCACCCGGCAATGCTTCATTGCATTGACGATGTGCTTCTCCACCAACGCGCGAGAAATACCGAGGTGTTCGGCGATCTCCGGGTGCGACAGGCCATCGATTTTGCGCAGCAGGAAACTCTCGCGGCACAACCGTGGCAATTCCGCCAATGCACGCTGGAGCATCTCCAGGCGTTGACCGTGATCGAGGCTGTGATGAGGGGATGGGGTGAAGTAGCGCTCTTCGTTGTCGAGCACTTCCAGGGATTCGACCTGACGCAGGGCATTGCGCCGATGGTCGTCGATCACCAGGTTGAGCGCGGTGCGATACAGAAACGCCCGAGGCTGCTCGATCGGTGTGTCGCTGGACCGCTCCAATACCCGCAGATAAGCGTCATGCACCACATCTTCGGCCACCTGGCGGTTGCCCAGCTTGGCGTTCAAAAAACACACCAGCTCGCGATAGTAGTTTTCCAACATGACTCCCGACCGCAGGGGTGCGGTTTCTGTCCTTGAGCCAGACCGGCGACCGCCGAAATAGGCAGTGGCACGATAGTGGCAGTTCGAGGCGCGTAATTTATAGTAATTCTCATATAGATTTAAAGTATTGCTTCACCTTGCCTGACAAATAGTCCTGCTCGAGCACCTGCACACCCCCTTCACCTGGTGTTACGCCATATGTCTGCGGCTAAATTCCACGCTGCCTTCATCGTTTACAGGACAGCTCCCCGTCCCTTTGAACGACGGGCCGACACCTATTGGCCGGAACCCTGCATGAAACGTCCCCGACAGACCCGACGCGCCCTGCTTGTAGCACTTTGTCTGATCCCCGTTATCGCCGTCGCCGCCTGGCAGATCATCCCGCCCGGCCGCGACCAGTTCGCCACCGTTCAGGTCACCCGTGCCGACATCGAAAGCAGCGTCACGGCCTTGGGCACCCTGCAACCTCGACGTTATGTCGACGTCGGTGCCCAAGCGTCCGGGCAGATCCACAAGATCCACGTGGAAGTCGGCGATGGAGTCAAGGAAGGCCAGTTACTGGTGGAAATCGATCCGTCCACGCAACAAGCCAAACTCGATGCCGGGCGTTTCTCCATCGAAAACCTCAAGGCACAGCTGCAGGAACAACGGGCGCAGCACGACCTCGCCCGGCAGAAATTCCAGCGCCAGCAAAACCTCAAGGCCGGTGGCGCCACCCGCGAAGAAGACGTGCAAACCGCCGAGGCCGAACTGCGCGCCACCCAGGCCCGTATCGACATGTTCCAGGCGCAGATCCGCCAGGCCCAGGCCAGCCTGCGCAGTGATCAGGCGGAACTCGGTTACACCCGCATCTATGCGCCCATGAGCGGAACCGTCGTCGCGCTCGACGCCCGCGAAGGCCAGACCCTCAACGCCCAGCAGCAGACACCACTGATTCTGCGCATCGCCAAGTTGTCGCCGATGACCGTCTGGGCCGAAGTGTCGGAAGCCGACATCGGTCACGTCAAACCCGGTATGACGGCCTGGTTCACCACCCTCAGCGGCGGCAACCGTCGCTGGAACAGCATCGTGCGGCAAATTCTGCCGGTGCCGCCCAAGCCGCTGGACCAGACCAGCCAGGGCGGCGGCAGCCCGGCCAGTTCGAGCAAAAGCGGCAGCGCCCGCGTGGTGCTGTACACCGTATTGCTCGACGTCGACAACGCCGACAACGCGCTGATGGCGGAAATGACCACGCAAGTCTTCTTCGTCGCCGAGCAGGCGAAAAACGTCCTCACCGCGCCCATCGCAGCCCTGCAAGCCGGCACTCAAATCGACAATCAGACCGCGCAGGTCGTCGCCAAAAATGGCCGCATCGAACAGCGCGACGTGCGCACCGGCATCAGCGATCGCCTGCGGGTGCAGATCCTCGATGGCTTGCAGGAAGGCGATCACCTATTGATCGGCCCGGCCGACGGGAGTGGCGGCTGAATGCTGACGCCCCTGATCGACCTGCACGACATCCGCAAAGCCTACGGCGGTGGCGATTCACCGGAAGTTCACGTGTTGCGCGGCATCGACCTGTCGATCCATGCCGGGGAATTCGTGGCGATCGTCGGAGCTTCCGGCTCCGGCAAGTCGACGCTGATGAACATCCTCGGCTGCCTCGACCGCCCCACGTCGGGCGAATACCGTTTCGCCGGGGAAAACGTCGCCGCTCTCGACAGCGACGAACTGGCCTGGCTGCGCCGCGAAGCCTTCGGCTTTGTGTTCCAGGGTTATCACCTGATCCCGTCCGGCTCGGCCCAGGAAAACGTCGAGATGCCGGCCATCTACGCCGGCACTCCGGCCGCCGAACGCCACGCCCGCGCAGCCGCCCTGCTCGACCGTCTCGGCCTGGCCTCGCGCACCGGAAATCGTCCGCATCAGCTCTCCGGCGGCCAGCAACAACGGGTGTCCATCGCCCGCGCCTTGATGAACGGCGGCCACATCATCCTCGCCGACGAACCCACCGGCGCCCTCGACAGCCACAGTGGTGCCGAGGTCATGACCCTGCTCGATGAACTGGCAAGCCAGGGCCATGTAGTGATCCTCATCACCCACGACCGCGAAGTCGCGGCCCGGGCCAAACGCATCATCGAAATTCGCGACGGGCTGATCATCAGCGACAGCGCCCGGGACAATCCCGAAGCACAGACCTCGGCCAACCCTGGCGCGCTGCAAGCGGTGGACTTGCGCAAGCGCCTCACCGAAGGCGCCGAAGTCACCGAGGCCTGGAAAGGCGAACTGGTCGATGCGGTGCAAGCCGCGTGGCGGGTGATGTGGATCAACCGCTTTCGCACCGCACTGACGTTGCTCGGGATCATCATCGGCGTGGCGTCGGTGGTGGTCATGCTGGCCGTCGGTGAAGGCAGCAAGCGTCAGGTGATGGCACAAATGGGCGCGTTCGGTTCCAACATCATTTACCTCAGCGGCTCGTCGCCAAACCCGCGAACACCGCTAGGCATCGTCACCCTGGATGACGTCGCGGCGGTGGGAAGCCTGCCGCAAGTGACACGGATCATGCCGGTCAACGGCCAGGAGGCCGGGGTGCGTTTCGGCAACCTCGACCACTTGAGTTACGTCGGCGGCAACGACACCAATTTCCCGGCGATTTTCAACTGGCCTGTGGTGGAAGGCAGCTACTTCACCCAGGAAGATGAACGCAACGCAGCAGCCGTCGCAGTCATCGGTCACAAGGTGCGGACCAAGTTGCTCAAGAACGTCGCCAACCCGATCGGCCAGTACATCCTGATCGAGAACGTGCCGTTCCAGGTGGTTGGCGTGCTCGCGGAAAAAGGCGCCAGCTCGGGCGACTCCGACAGCGACGACCGCATCGCCATCCCCTACTCCGCTGCCAGCGTGCGGCTGTTCGGCACCCACAATCCCGAATACGTAGCCATCGCCGCCGCCGATGCGCGCAAGGTCAAAGAGACCGAAGAAGCTATCGAGCAGTTGATGCTGCGCCTTCACAACGGCAAGAAGGATTTCGAACTGACCAACAACGCGGCGATGATCCAGGCCGAGGCACGCACGCAAAATACCCTGTCGCTGATGCTCGGCTCGATTGCCGCGATTTCGTTGCTGGTGGGCGGCATCGGTGTGATGAACATCATGCTCATGACCGTGCGCGAACGCACCCGCGAGATCGGCATCCGCATGGCCACCGGCGCCCGCCAACGGGACATCCTCCGGCAGTTCCTGACGGAAGCGGTGATGCTCTCGGTGGTCGGCGGGCTCGCCGGGATCGCCCTGGCACTGATCGTCGGCGGCGTGCTGATCCTCAGCGAAGTCGCCGTCGCGTTCTCCTTGATAGCGGTGCTCGGCGCGTTCGGCTGCGCCCTGGTCACCGGTGTTGTCTTCGGCTTCATGCCGGCCCGCAAAGCTGCCCGACTCGACCCGGTCACGGCCCTTACCAGTGAATGATCTATCCATGAAGCCGCAACTCAGCCTGCTGACCCTATGCCTGTTGCTCGGCGCCTGTGGCACTCCCGCCCAGCGCCCGGACAGCGGCCTCCAGCCGCCCGCCGCCTGGCAATCGCCACACACTCAAAGCGCTACCCGCAGCAACCTGCAATGGTGGACGCAGTTCGGCAGCCCGGAGCTTGATCGCCTGATCGAACAGGCCCGGGTCGGCAGTTACGACCTGGCCGCCGCCATCGCTCGGGTGCGTCAAGCGCAAGCCGACACCGTGATTGCCGGCGGCTCGCTGCTGCCGGAGGTCAAGGCCGGCCTGAACGCCAATCGGCAGAAACTATTGCGCGGCAACGGCTACAGCCAGCTCGATGCCGATGGCGATAACAAGGCCGTCGATTACTTTAACGCCAACCTCACCGCCACTTACGAAATCGACTTCTGGGGCGGCCAACGCGCCTCCCGCGACAGTGCGCAATTCGGCTTGCAGGCCAGCGAATTCGATCAGGCGACGGTGGAGTTGACGCTGCTCAGCAGCGTCGCCAACAGCTACGCGCAAAGCTTGTCGTTGCGTGAGCAAAGTCGCATCGCCGAGTTGAATCTGGCGAACGCGCAAAATGTATTGAAACTGGTGCAGACGCGTTTTGACTCAGGCTCGGCGACGGCTTTGGAACTGGCGCAGCAGAAGAGCCTGGTCGCCGCGCAACAGCGACAATTGCCGCTGGTGCAGCAACAGGCTCAGGACGCACAGATCAGCCTTGCCGCCCTGCTCGGCCGGCCGGTGCAGGAGTTGTCTTTGGGTCAGGAACGCTTTGATCAACTGTCATGGCCAACCATTGGCGCTGGCCTGCCCAGCGAGCTGATCAGCCGTCGCCCGGACATCGCCCGCGCCGAAGCGCAATTGGCCGCCGCACAAGCCGACGTCACCGTCGCCCGTGCCGCCATGCTGCCGGCCGTAACCCTGAGCGCAGAAATCGGCTCCGGTGCCGACCGCGCCGCCGACATCCTGCGCAATCCCTTCTACAACCTCACCGCCGGACTGCTCGCACCGGTCTTCAACAATGGTCGCCTGAGCGCCGAGCGCGACAAGGCCACGGCCCGTCAGGAAGAACTGCTGGAGACGTATCGCGGGGCGATCATCAATGGCTTCGCCGACGTGGAAAAAGCGTTGAACAGCATTCGCGGACTGGACGAACAGCGGCAGTGGCAAGGTGAAGAGCTGAACCAGGCGCAGACCGCGTTCAACATCGCGCAAAGCCGTTATCAGGCCGGGGCCGAGGATTTGCTGACGGTGCTGGAGACACAGCGCACGCTGTATGCGGCGCAGGATTTGAATGTGCAACTGCGGTTGTCGCGGTTGCAGGCGAGTATTGCGTTGTACAAGGCACTTGGCGGAGGGTGGCAGACTTTGTAGTTTGAACGTTCCCACGCTCCGCGTGGGAATGCAGCCCGGGACGCTCTGCGTCCCATCGAGAGCCGAACGCGGAGCGTCCTTTGAGGCATTCCCACGCAGAGCGTGGGAACGATCAGGTAGAGATTGGTTTAGCCTTCAAATGCCTTGCATACCAAGGCCGCTGCGGCACCTTGCGGAACAGATCCGCCAGTTTCTTCTCGTCATCACCGAAGGTAATCCGCAACGCCAGCTTCATGGTTTCCGGGTCCATCTCCACCGACTTGCCGGCCTGTAACCCCGGCGTGGTGCTGCAGCCATGGGTGCTCGGGCCGAGCCACGGGTCGTCGATCTCGACCCAACGCCCGGGCGCAAACCACGCCACGCCATTGACCTCAAGCCGACTGACCTCCCCCGGATGAAAGCGCTCGTGCGCACGGAACCAGTCTTCCAGACGATCGTCGATCCAGCCGTGAAAATGCCAGAACACCGGGTTCACATGGGACGAAAACGGGTCGCCGAGGAAGTCATTTTCCGGCGCATACCAGCGTGCAGAAAAGTCCGCCGGATCCCGGGCAAACGGCACGGGTTGACCGTTGGACGGATCACGCGGCACCGAGGCCCAACGCATGTGCAGCCAGTCGTGCAGCCCCAGCTCCACCTCTGAACCGAACTGACCCAAGGTCAATTTCGATAGATAACGCGGATCGCGGTACTGCGACTCCCAGACCTGGAAATTGCTGTGGTAGGTCTCGGCGGTCTTGATGTCGCTGACCCATTGCGAGTACTCGGCATCGTCGTCGGCCAGCCAGGTCGGCGGCAGCGCGGTGCCGTCGTGGTTGTCGAAATAACGGGCGAACCCGACACGATCCCGCGCCAGTTCCGGCTGCGGCAGCGGGAAATGCTGCCAGGACGGCAAGTCCTGCAGAGCGCGCGCCTTGCCGAGCATGTGCCGGTGCATGAAGAAGAAATCCACACCCGAGCCGTTACGATCTTTGCGCGCGCCACGGGCATCACGCTCCTTGTCTCGCGGGCCAGGCTGCCAGCCAATGCCGCGCAGGGCACTGCGCTTGTCTTCGGACAGGGTGTGCCATTTGTCCCGGGAGGCATGCCAGAGCTGGTGAAACAGCCGATGCTCGGGCGACACCAGCCAGGCCAGCAACGTCGGATTGAGACCAGTGCGCTCGCGGGCTTCGGGGAATACGCGCTTGACGGCAATGAAGCGGTTGTCCTGCGCCGTCAGCATCAGCGGACGGTCCAGATTCAACACGCGACCACTGAGGGTGCCGCTGCCAGCGTTGCCGAAACCGGCCCAGACTTCGTCCAGCGCCATGCTGAATTCGTAATCCGCTGTGCCGCTGGCGCTGAGCAGTCGCCAGCTCAATTGCGCCGGTTTGGCGCCGGCCAAATCGCCGAGTACCCGGTAACGCGGCACCTCGCTCGAACGCAAACGTTCGGCGGTGTCGAGGAACCCGCTCAGGCCGCGACCTTTGTGACCGATGTCGAGAAACACCTCCAGCCCGTTCCGTGGCAGGCCTTCGATGCCGGCGTCAGGCCCCTCGAAACGAATCTGCCAGACACCGCGCAAGGTGTTCGCCAAGTGCTGGCCAGCGACATCCGCGACATCGAACGAAGCTTCGCCGGGAGTAATCGTCGGATCCGGTTTCGTCCATTCGCGATGCCCATAAAAAGCCGCAGGCACGGCGGCGCCGGTCAGCGCCAGGCCTGCTATGAACCATCGTCGAGAAATCGTCATTGCCCTACCTGTGTCAGCCATGAAGCAGGCTTTATCCAAGCTAGAACGTTTGTTGCCGCTACAAATTTATGGTGCCCCCGAAAGATCGTTCCCACGCTCTGCGTGGGAATGCCTCAACGGACGCTCCGCGTTCGGCTCTTGATGGGACGAGGAGCGTCCCGGGCTGCATTCCCACGCAGAGCGTGGGAACGATCACTAGGCCGGCACAAACACCTAAATTTTTGGACGGGCCACTCGTTCTTCCCAGATAGCAAAGGCCCCCTGCGCCTGCCCCCCGACGGCGAACCTGACTGAGACGGCAATGACAAAACCACGTTCGAAAAAGGCTCTTTACATCGGCCTGCCGCTGGCCCTGGCGATCAGCGCCGGTGCAGGCTTTGCGGCCTGGGATTACGGGTTCAAGGACAATCCCGGTTACCCGGTCAAGGTGATGAAACAGGCCGATGAGCTGCACGAGCGAATCCTCTCCTTCGACAGCCACGTCACCGTCCCGCTGGACTTCGGCACCGCCGGCAATGAAGCGGACAAGGACGGCACCGGGCAGTTCGACCTGGTCAAGACCGGACGCGGACGTTTATCCGGCGCGGCGCTAACGATCTTTGGCTGGCCGGAAATCTGGAACGGCGCCAACGCCCCGCACCGCCCCACCGCCGGTTTCGTCGACGAAGCACGGTTCGAGCAGGAAACCCGCTACAAAATCATCAGCACCCTGGTTCGCGACTTCCCCAATCAGGTTGCCATCGCCTACACCCCCGACGACTTCCGACGCCTGCATGGCGAAGGCAAGTTCGCGATCTTCATGAGCATGCTCAACGCCTATCCGTTGGGCAACGACCTGAACGCCCTGGACAAGTGGGCGGCCCGCGGCATGCGCATGTTCGGCTTCAGCTACGTGGGCAACAACGCCTGGGCTGACTCATCCCGGCCGCTGCCGTTTTTCAACGATTCCCGCGACGCCCTCGGCGGCCTCTCGGAGATTGGCAAGCAGGCCGTGCACCGCCTCAACGATCTCGGCGTGATCATCGACGTTTCGCAGATGTCGACCAAGGCGCTGGAGCAAGTCGCCCAGCTGAGCCGTGCGCCAATGGTCGCGTCCCACTCGGCACCACGCGGATTGGTGGATATCCCGCGCAACCTCAGCGATCAGGAAATGCAGCTGATCAAGAACAGTGGCGGCGTGGTGCAGATTGTCGGTTTCCCGACCTACATCCGCCCGCTCAGCCAGGCCACCCAGGACAAACTCAACGCCCTGCGCGCACGCTTCGACCTGCAACCGCTGCAAGGCCTGGAGATGGCGCTGATGCCGGGCGATCCGGTGATCACCGTCTGGTCCGAGCAACGTTTCGGCGAGTACGCCAGTCAGCTCTATGCCATCGTCGACGAGGAGCCCAAGGCCACGCTCAAGGACTACGGCGACGCGATCGATTACGCGGTGAAGAAAATCGGTATCGACCACGTCGGCATCAGTTCCGACTTCAACGACGGCGGCGGCCTGGACGGCTGGAAAGACGTCAGCGAGGCACGCAACGTGACGGCCGAGCTGATCAGTCGCGGCTACGGCGAAGCCGATATCGCCAAGCTCTGGGGCGGCAACTTCCTGAGGGTCTGGGACCAGGTGCAGAAGTCCTCCAAGCCTGTGGCGAAAAACTGATTCTCTCTTTTGCAGAAGCGAACCGAGCTCATGACCAACCGTCGTTCATTCCTCAAGCAGGCCGGTATTCTCGCGGCCGGCCTGCCCCTGGGCGCTGCCGTGAACCTGCCGGCGCTGGCCGCCAATCCGGCGCCGCTGCCGAAGGATAAGTGGGCGCAACTACGCCAGATGTTCAATCAGGACCCGGATTACCTGCACTTCGCCAACTTTCTGGTGACCTCACACCCAAGACCGGTGCGTGAAGCGATCGACATGCACCGCGCCAACCTCGATCGCAATCCCGGTCGGGCCATGGACTGGGACTTGGGGGAAACCGAAAAACGCGAGCAGGAAGTGCGCGTCTGGGCCGGCCGTTACCTCAAGGCCAAGCCCGAGCAGATCGCCCTCACCGGCAGCACCACCGAAGGCCTTTCGCTGATCTACGGCGGCATTCATGTGCGCCCCGATCAGGAAATCCTCACCAGCGAACACGAACACTACGCCACCAACTATGCCCTGGCTTACCGCCAGCAAAAGGACGGGGTCAAGGTTCGCAAGCTCAAGTTGTTCGAGCACAGTCACAGCGTTTCCGTGGATGAAGTGCTGGGCTCGATTGCCAAAGGCATTCGCCCTGAAACCCGAGTGCTCGGCATGACGTGGGTGCAATCGGGCAGCGGCGTCAAACTGCCGATCGGCGAGATCGGCAAACTGGTGGATGAGCAGAACCGCAACCGCGCAGAAAAGGACCGCATCCTGTATGTGGTCGACGGCGTCCATGGCTTCGGCGTCGAGGACCTCGACTTCCCCGACATGCACTGCGATTTCTTCATCGCCGGCACACACAAATGGATGTTCGGCCCGCGCGGTACCGGGATCATCTGCGCCCGTTCGACCGAGCTCAAGGACGTGACGCCGACCATCCCGACGTTCTCCGAAGCCACCACCTTCTCGACCATCATGACCCCCGGCGGCTATCACAGCTTCGAACATCGCTGGGCCCTGAATGAAGCTTTCAAACTGCACCTGGACCTGGGCAAGGCCGAGGTGCAGGCGCGCATCCACGCGCTCAATACCTACGCGAAAAACCGCTTGCTGGAGCACCCGCAGATCGAACTGGTGACGCCAAAGAGCCCGGACCTGTCGGCCGGTTTTACCTTCTTCCGGATCAAGGATCGCGACTGCGAAAAAGTCGCCGTCCAACTGATGGAAAACCGCGTGGTCTGCGACTCGGTGGACCGCGACGTCGGCCCGGTGATCCGCATCGCCCCCGGCCTGCTCAACAGCGAAAACGATATCGATCGTTTCATGAGCGTGTTGAGCAAGAGCCTGTGATTTCCTTTAATCGAGATGATTTATGAACCGAGATCTGCTGACCCTGGCGCTGACTGCCCTCCTCGCAGGATTGCTGCCGACTGCCGCCCAGGCTGCCGCACCCGCGCAACCGGGCAAAGTGTTCAAGGACTGCCGGGACTGCCCGGAAATGGTCGTGCTGCCCGCCGGCACTTTCACCATGGGTACGCCGGACGACGAAGTCGGGCGCGAGCCTGATGAAGGTCCGATGCACGAGGTGACCTTCGCCAAACCGTTCGCCATGAGTCGCTTCCAGGTCACCGCCGGTGAATGGGAGAGCTACGTGCGCGAGAGTGGCGTGACCATCGCCAACGGCGACACCCGGCCGGGTCGCGAGTGCGTCGCCAGCAAGCCGCGTTATCCGCAAAGTCCGCGCCAGCCAGCGGTGTGCATGAACTTCGACGACGTGAAAAACTACGTCGCCTGGCTGTCGAAAAAGACCGGGCAGACGTACCGCATGGTCAGCGAGGCCCAACGCGAATATGCCGCACGCGGCGGCAGCAAAGGGCCGTTCCCCTTCCCGTTCGATGAGGGCAAGGAATACAGCATCAGCAAACACGCCAACACCTATGGCCCGGCGGATGGTTACAGCTTCAGCTCGCCAGTGGGCAGCTACCCGCCGAACGCCTTCGGCATGTACGACATGCATGGCAACGTTTACGAATGGGTAGAAGACTGCGAACACCCGGACTACGTCGGTGCCCCCACCGATGGCAGCGCCTGGGTCGAGCCCAAATGCGAAGCCGTGCGGATTCGCGGCAACGACTGGGGTGAAGCGCCGGTGTTCTCCCGCTCCGGCAACCGCAACAGCCAGTACCCGCAAGAGCGTGGCGACTGGATGGGCTTCCGCATCGTGCGTGACCTGTAAGCTTTCTGGTGTTGATCGTTCCCACGCTCCGCGTGGGAATGCATCCCGTGACGCTCTGCGTCACATTCACCAGCGGAACGCGGAGCGTCCCTGGCGGCATTCCCACGCGGAGCGTGGGAACGATCAACAGGCACGCAGTTATTATCGGATCACCACCAGTCGCCCCCCCGCTAAATTAAGCCCCCCACCAGACGTTCTACTGGGTATCTGCCTTCACGACCCAAGGAACTGTCTTCCATGACCCAGCCTACCCGTGGCGCCATCGGCGAATTGTTCGCCCTGTTGAAACCCTTTCGGCTCATCGTCGCCGCGTCCATTTTCCTGGGCATGGTCGGCGGCCTGAGCGTCACGGTATTGCTGGCGACCATCAACAACGCCCTGCATTCGGACACCGGCCTGACCCAGGGCGTCGTCGCCCTGTTCGCCGGCCTGTGCCTGCTGGCGCTGGCCAGTTCGATCTGCTCGGACATCGGCACCAACTATGTCGGCCAGCACATCATCGCCAAGCTGCGTAAACAGCTGGGCGAGAAAGTCCTGTCGGCGCCGATTGAACAGATCGAGCGCTATCGCAGCCACCGTCTGATCCCGGTGCTGACCCACGACGTCGACACCATCAGCGACTTCGCTTTCGCCTTCGCGCCGCTGGCGATTTCCGTCACCGTGACCCTCGGCTGCATGGGCTACCTGGCCATTCTGTCGTGGCCGATGTTCCTGATCATGATCGCCGCCATCCTGATCGGCACCGCCATTCAGGCCTACGCCCAGAGCAAAGGGGTGCAGGGTTTCATGGCCGCCCGTGAGGCCGAAGATGAACTGCAAAAGCACTACAACGCGATTGCCGAAGGCGCCAAGGAACTGCGCATTCATCGTCCACGCCGCCAGCGCATGTTCGTCTCGGGCATCAAGGCCACAGCCGAGTTCATCTGCAACACCCAGGTGCGTTCGATCAACACCTTCGTGATCGCCAAGACCTTCGGCTCGATGCTGTTCTTCGTGGTCATCGGCCTGGCCCTGGCCCTGCAAACCTTCTGGCCGAGTGCCGACAAAACCGTGATGAGCGGCTTTGTGCTGGTGCTGCTTTATATGAAAGGCCCGCTGGAGCATTTGATCAGCACCCTGCCCATCGTCAGCCGCGCGCAGATCGCCTTCCGCCGCATCGCCGAATTGTCGGAGCAGTTTTCCACCCCGGAACCTCATCTGCTGCTCAGCGATAAAGGCAACGTCAAGCAAGCGGTGCACGAACTGAAACTGGCCGATGTGCGTTTCAGCTTCCCGGCGGCCGAAGGCGCTGCACCTTTCCAGCTCGGGCCGGTGAACCTGACGATCAAGCAAGGCGACATCACCTTTATTGTCGGCGAGAACGGTTGCGGCAAGACCACGTTGATCAAACTGCTGCTGGGTCTGTACACACCTCAACAGGGTGCAATCCACGTCAACGGCGAAGTGATCGACGCCGCTAACCGTGATGACTATCGCCAGTTGTTTACCACCATTTTTGCCGACTATTACCTGTTCGATGACGTGGTCCAGGGCGATACGCACATCCCCGAAGACGCCAACAAATACCTGCAACGGCTGGAGATCGCGCACAAGGTCAGCGTCAAGGACGGCAACTTCACCACCACCGACCTCTCCACCGGCCAGCGCAAACGCCTGGCCCTGGTCAATGCCTGGCTGGAGGAACGTCCGGTGCTGGTGTTCGATGAATGGGCGGCCGATCAGGACCCCACCTTCCGCCGGATTTTCTACACCGAGCTGCTGCCGGACCTTAAACGTCTGGGCAAGACCATCATCGTGATTTCCCACGATGACCGTTACTTCGACGTGGCGGACCAACTGGTGCGCATGGAAAGTGGACGGGTTGTCACCGAACTAGCCCCCGCCTGACAGAATCCTCGAGACCAACCCATTCCTTGTAGCAGCTGGCGCAGCCTGCGTTCGGCTGCGCAGCAGTCGTCAACTCGGCTCGAGAGGTCTACCTGATGCACCGCGTGTTCTGATTTTACGACTGCTGCGCAGCCGAACGCAGGCTTCGCCAGCTGCTACAGACCGCGTTGCGGCTTAACTAACCGGCATTTCCCTCTAATTCCACTTTCATGAATTTATTTTCCCGGTTTCTTTCCGGTTTTACGTTCGTGCTGCGTCTAATAATCATTTCTATTAACAAAAACTCTGCACAACACTTTTTCAGGAGCTCAGGTAAGTAATGCGACCTCAAACACGCCGCACACCTCTCGCGCTAGCCGTACAGCGCCCGACTTTGCATCGCACCCTGTTCACTAGCGTATTGCTGACCGCCACCTTGCTGGGGAGCTCGATGGCCAATGCTGCACCTGTAAAAGTGAACATTGCAGGTCAATCGCTTTCCAGCGCGCTGACTGAACTGGGCATGCAGACCAATCTGCAAATCCTCTACAGCCCGGATCAGGTTGCAGGGATCAAGTCTCGCGCGGTGTCCGGTTCCCTGGAACCGTCCGACGCCCTCGCCGCCCTGCTGAAAGGCACCGGCATTTCGTTCCAGATCAGCGGCAACACCGTCACGCTGGTGTCCGGCGGCGGCTCGAGCCTGCAACTGGGCGCGACCACCATTTCCGGCCAGGCCTTGGGCCTGACCACTGAAGACACCGGTTCCTATACCACCGGCGCCACCACCACCGCGACCAAACTGCCGCTGACCCTTCGTGAAACACCGCAATCGGTGACCGTGGTGACGCGTCAGCAAATGGACGATCGCGGCGCCAAGAGCGTCGGCGACGTATTGCGCAATACCCCCGGCGTCACGACGCAGAAGTACGACAGTGACCGTACCGAGTTTTCCGCCCGTGGCTTCGCCATCACCAACTTCCAGTACGATGGCATCAACCTCCCGTACGACGGCGTTTACGGTGAAAACCCCAACAACAGCGACGACGCCGCCAGCCTCGATCGCGTCGAAGTCATCAAAGGCGCTACCGGACTGATGACCGGCTCAGGCGACCCGTCCGCCACCGTCAACCTGGTGCGCAAGAAGCCGACCAAGGACTTCAAGGCTTCGGTCAGCGCCACCGCCGGTTACTGGGACAACTACCGCACCGAAGGCGACATCTCCGGTTCGCTGAATGATTCCGGCAGCGTGCGCGGCCGCTTCGTCGGCGCTTTGCAGGACAAAGATTCGTACATCGACCACTACAGCCAGAAAAAAGACCTGTTCTACGGCATCCTCGAAGCCGACCTGACGGACGATACCCTGTTGACCCTGGGTGTCGACAAGTCCAGTGCCACCCCGCGCGGCAGCTCCTGGACCGGTAACTCGCCGTACTTCACCGACGGCGGCCGTACCGACTTCTCTCGCAGTTTCAACCCCGGCGCCGACTGGAGCCGTCGTGATTTCGACAGCGTCACCTACTTCTCGTCGCTGGAACAAGCACTGGCCAATGACTGGAAATTCAAGGCCAGTTTCGACCAGAAAACCACCGATCACGATACCCAACTGGCCTCGGCCAGCGGTGGTTACGCGGATCGCGCCACGGGTGAAGGCAATTTCCTTTACTGGGGTCGCTGGGAAGGTCATCGCGTGCAGAACACGGCTGACGTGAACGTCTCCGGACCGTTCACCCTGGGCGGTCGCGAGCACGAACTGGTGGCCGGCTTCATGGCGTCCCACTCGCGCCAGACCGGCGCAACGTACGACACCAGCGCCTTCGAGCTGGTGCCGGGCAGCATCTATGACTGGAACGGCAGCCTGCCGAAACAGGACTTCCCGAAAAACGGCAAATACGAGCGCACCCAGAGCCAGAACGGTCTTTACCTGGCCACGCGTCTGCGTCCGACCGACGACCTGTCGTTCATCCTCGGCAGCCGTCTGAGCACCTTCAAGTACAACGAGGATTACTCCTACTACCCGGGCGGCACCCTCACCGACAGTCACGCCAGCTACAAGGAACACGGCGTTGTCACGCCTTACGCCGGTGTGGTCTATGACCTGAACGATACCTACTCGGTCTACGCCAGCTACACCAAGATCTACCAGCCTCAGATCAACAAGGACATCAACGGTTCGACCCTGGCACCGGTCGAAGGCGACAGCTACGAAACCGGCCTGAAAGCGGCCTACTTCGAAGGCAAACTGAACGCCAGCCTGGCATTCTTCCGCATTGAGCAGGACAACGTCGCTCAATCGATCGGCACCGATTTGAATACGGGCGATGGCATTTTCAAAGCCACCGACGGCGCCACCACCAATGGTGTGGAACTGGAACTGGCCGGCGAACTGGCTCAGGACTGGAACGTGTCTGCCGGCTACACCTACGCCCGCACCCGTGACAAGGACGAACAGCGCATCTTCGGTTTCCCGCTGGCCACCAGCAAACCGGAACACGTGATTCGTACGTTCACCACCTACCGTCTGCCCGGCGCGCTGGACCAGTTCACCGTCGGTGGCGGCATCAGCTGGCAGAGCGCTTTTTACGGCCAGAGCTACAGCCCCAACGTGGGCGGTGGCGAGGGCGGCAGCACCCTGCTCAAGCAAGGTGGCTACACCCTCGTGGACCTGATGACCCGTTATCAGTACGACGAACACCTGAGCTTCACCGCCAATGCCAACAACGTCTTCGACAAGAAGTACCTGACCGGCCTGGGCAACTTCGGCACCACGTTCTACGGCGAGCCCCGTAACCTGCAGATCACTGCAAAGTATGATTTCTGAGTGGCTGAGCTGAAATGAAAAATGCCCGTATCGCGAGATGCGGGCATTTTTTATGGCTGTGAGATTTGTGTCGACTTTGATGCCGCCATCGCGGGCAAGCCCGCTCCCACAGTTTTTTGAGTCGTGCTCAAGTCATGTGGTCAACATAGATCCCTGTGGGAGCGGGCTTGCCCGCGATGACAATAGTTGCCACACCAAAAATCCCAGCACCAGGCACAAAAAAACCGCCATCCCCCTTTCAAAGAGATGGCGGTTTTCGTCAATTCAACTTACAACCGCGAACGCACCCACTCTGCCACTTCCGCATGAATCCTTTCTACTTCGCTCAACAACCCCGCCATACGCAAAAAGTCATGGGTCATGCCAGGCTGTTCCAGCAACGTCACCTCATTCCCGGCAACACGCAGCCGCTCGGCATACGCCAACCCTTCGTCATGCAACGGATCATGCCCGGCCAAATACACCAACGCCGGCGCCACACCCGACAGATCCTCTGCCAGCAACGGCGAACACCGCCAATCCGCCAGGTCTTGCGGCGTGCGCCCGTAATGCGCATAGAACCAATCCAGCGTCGGCGTCTCCAGCAAATAACCCTCGGCAAAATCCCGATGCGACGCGCGCTTGGTCGTGGCATCCGTCACTGGGTAAATCAGCAACTGCGCCTTGGGTTTCAACGCCAGTTCCTCAGGTTCATGCACCGCCATGATCGACAACACCGTCGCCAGCGTCGCCCCCACGCTGTCACCGGCCACGGTCACTCGCGTTGCGTCCAGACCACGCGCCGCGCCCTCGCGAACCAGCCAGTTGCCCGCATCGCAGGCATCCTGCACCGGCGTCGGGAACCGCCACTCCGGCGCCAGACGATAATCCACCGTCAACAAGGCAAAACCGCCTTGGGAGGCCAGCCGCCGGCACAGCGAATCATGGGAATCGAGACTGCCGACCACGTAGCCGCCGCCATGGAAATACAACACCACCGGTTGCAGCCCATCGACCGTTTGCCCATCGCGATACACCCTTGCCGACAGGCTGTGGCCATCTCGTGCGGCGATGGTGAAGTCCTCGCAGGCAACGCTGTCCAACGGCACATCGAGAAACCCCGATGACGCTTCGAAATCGAGCCGCGCCTGTTGTGGCGACTGTTCATGCATCGCGCAACTTTTGCCGGTCATCCGGCCGAACTCGGCGAGTTCTAGAAAAGCTTCAAGTTCTGGCAACACAGCCATGGTACGAATCCTTCTACACAAATAGGTCAATACAAAATCTTGAAACGGGCGGTGCTTTTGTAGGAGCTGTCGAGTGAAACGAGGCTGCGATCTTTTGATCTTGATCTTAAAAAGATCGCAGCCTCGTTTCACTCGACAGCTCCTACAGGGGACCGTGGCGCCCCCCGTTTAAGCAATGGCCAATCGGCGTTCCAACAGGTCTTCAAGCTCGTCGAGCAACTCATCACCGCGCAGCAACTCGTAATGCCCACCCGCCAACAAGCGATCAACGCCGTGGCTGCCGACCTGGGCCTCGAATACCCGACGTTCGTCGTCGCGTTCGGCCACCCACCAGCGATGCGCCGTCACCTGGATCGCCGGCAGTTGCCGATGCGCCAACGCCAGTTGCTTGAGGCGTGAGCCAGTGGCGAAGATCTGCGTGAGTTCCCCCGCGCCCAACGCCGCTTGCTCATTGGAGCCGTGCATGGCCGCCTCGATCACCACCGCGGAACCCTCGCGCTCATTCAAGTCAGCGGCTTTCAGCGCAATCAGCGCTTGAGCCTCATCGGCCGGCAGACCGAGCACAAATTTCAGGAAGTCGCCCAGGTCCTCGCGCCAGTCCCCCGCTTCTGCGGTGCCCGCCACGTAACTGTCGACCAGCCCGGCAAACGCGACCGTCTCGCCCTGGGTTTCCAGCTCGTGCGCGACTAGTTGCGTCAACGCCCCACCCAACGACCAGCCCAGCAAGTAATAAGGTCCCTTGGCCTGCTGACTGCGAATCCGTTGCGCATAGGCTTGCGCCATGGCCTGCAGCGACTCGTCCTGCCACAGCGGATCAAGCAGCATCCGGCATTGCAGACCGTACACCGTGCGCCGTCCTTCCAGTCGACGGGCCAGCGGTTCGTAGTCGAACACCGTGCCGAAACCGGCGTGCAGGCAGAACAGCGCCGGCACGTTGGGGATCCGCGCATTCAGCGCCAGCAACGGGTCCGGCGCAGACGCCGGTTCGGCAGCCTGATAGCCGCTGAGTTCGGCGATGCACGGTTTCTGCATCAGATCGCGCAGTTTCAATTCGAAGCCCAGCTGCGGTTGGCTGCGCACCCGCGAGATGACTTTGAGCACCTGCAACGAGTCGCCGCCGAGTTCGAAGAAGTTGTCGTCGATGCCCACTTGCGGCACGCCGAGCACCTCTTGCCAGATCGCGGTCAGCGCCGTTTCCAGTGCGTTGCGCGGCGCGCGATAACCGCCGAGCGCCCATTCAGGCGTAGGCAGTGCGCGACGGTCGAGCTTGCCGTTGGCCGACAGCGGGAAGCGCTCCAGAACCATGATCCGCGCCGGCACCATGTAGTCCGGCAGTTGCGCTTGCAGTTCAGATTTCAAGCGACGGTCCAGCCCGACTGCACCGGCAGCCACCACGTAACCGACCAATTGCTTGCCGGTCGGCGTGTCGTGTACCACCACGGCGGCATCCTGCACCCCGACGCAATCACGCAGATGCGCTTCGATTTCGCCCAGTTCGATGCGGAAACCACGAATCTTCACTTGCTGGTCAAGACGACCGAGGTAGTCGATCAACCCGCACTCACGCTGGCGCACCAGGTCGCCGGTGCGGTACATGCGGCCACCGGCCGCGAACGGATCGGGAATGAAACGCTCGGCACTCATGCCGGGACGCTGGTGGTAACCGCGCGCCAGGCATTCGCCGCCCAGGTACAACTCACCGCTGACACCGACCGGCAACGGATTGAGGTCGGCATCCAGCACGTACAACCCACGCCCGGCCACACCACGACCAATCGGCGCATACGCCGCGTCGCAGGTTTCGCTGACCTCGGCGCGCCACAACAAAGGCGTGACCACGGTTTCGGTCGGGCCGTAACCGTTGACCAGACGCTGCGGACGCAAGGCGCGTTTGACCTGTTCGAAACTGGCTTCCGGCACTGTATCACCACCAAAGCAATACACCTCGACCGCCGGTGGATTGCCCAAACGTTCAGCCACCTCGGCCATCTGTTGCAGGTACGCCGGCGGGAAGCAGGCCACGGTGACACCGTGACGCTGCAGTACTTCCAGGGTTTGCTCCGGCGTCCACAAACTGTCATCGCGGATCACCAGACTGCCGCCAGCCAACAGCACACTCAGCCAGCGCTCCTGAGCACCGTCGAAAGCGAACGACATGAAGTGCAATTCGCGGCTGCGCGGTGCCAGTTCGTAGAGCTCGATGATGCCGCGGCAATGCCGGGCAATCGGTCCGCGCGCCACGGCCACGCCCTTCGGTTGGCCGGTGGAACCGGAGGTGTAAATCAGGTACGCCAGGTGCCCCGGCAGCGGATTGGCAACCGGACACTCGGTGTTGCCAGCAACGGCCAGTTGATCGAGCAACAGACGTGGCGGGCTGTCAGCCAGGGTCAGTCGTTCGCCCAAATCGCTGTCGCACAGCAACAGACTGGCCGCCGAATCGCTCAACATGTAAGCCAGTCGCTCGGCCGGGTACGCGAGGTCCAAAGGCAGATACGCCGCCCCTGCTTTAAGCACTGCGAGGAACGCAACCATGGTGAGCTCGGAACGTGGCAACGCCACCGCCACCAGGCTTTCCTGACCGATGCCGCGACCAATCAGTTGCTGCGCCAACCCATTAGCCTGCGCCTCAAGCTGTGCATAACTGACTTCCCGATCCTCACAGATCAAGGCGATTTTCTGCGGTTGCGTGCGGACATGCTGATTGAACGCGTGCAGCAAATCGGCGTTGTCTTCAGAAACTTGCGGCAGGCTGATCAGTGCTTCAGACAAGCCAATGTTGCCAAGCAGACGCGTGGCATCCTCCGGCAACGCACGCAACAAACCTTCGAGCTGCGCACGAATCCGCTCTACTTCCACTTCACTGAAGCGATCACGCAGGAACAGGTATTCGACTTCCAGGCCTTCTTCGTTGGCGCTGACCATCAAGTCCATCGGGAAGTTGGTCACCCCGCCGCTGCCGACTTCGGCAAAGCGCAGTTCACCTTCCTCGCCCCCTTTCAAGGCGCGGTCCACCGGATGGTTTTCGAACACGATGATGCTGTCGAACAAGCCCTGGCCACCCTGCCCGGCCCAGCGCTGAATGTCCGACAACGGCGTGTGCTCGTAGTCGCGGACCATCAGGTTGTAATCCTGCAAGTCACGCAGCCACTCGCCCAGCGGCTGTTGCGGATCGAGGGTCTGGATCACCGGCAAGGTGTTGATAAACAGGCCGAGCATGTCCTGCGCGCCGGCCAACCCGGTCGGACGCCCCGCCACCGTGGCGCCGAACGCGACACTGCGTTGGCCGCTGTGACGTTGCAACAACAGCAGCCACGCGCCTTGCACCAGTGTGTTGAGGGTCACGCGCTGACGCTTGGCGAAGCTGTGCAGTTTGCGCGTCGCCTCGGCGTCGAGGTTGCTGTACATCACGCCGTGACCGGAACCTGTCGCACCGGAAGCCTTGGCCAGAATGGTCGGCTCTTCGAGCAATGCCAGGCGCTCGCGCCAGAAACCTTCGGCCTGCGCACCGTCCTGACGTTGCAGCCAGGCGATGTAGTCGGCGTAACGACCGGTCAGGCTCGGCAGGCTGTCGTTGTAGTACAGGCGCAGCATGTCGCCCAACAGACGCGAGGCGCTCCAACCGTCCAGCAACAGGTGATGGTAAATCCAGATCATCTGGTAACGGTCATCACCCAGGCGAACCAGTATGAAACGCATCAACGGCGGGCAGCTCAGGTCGAAGCCTTTGGCCTGTTCCGCCGCCGCCAGTTCACTCAGCGCCTGTTCGGTGTCGGTGCGATCACGCCAGTCGAGTTCTTCGATCGGCAGCTCGACATCGGCGAACACCGCTTGCAGCGGATCGGCCAGACCATCACGCCAGCGGAACGCTGCGCGCAGCACTTCATGACGCTCAACCAGGATTTGCCAAGCGGCGCGGAAACGCGGCACCTGCAAACCATCGACCGCCACGCTCAACTGGTTGACGTAGGGGTTCAGCTCCGGCGAATCGAGGCAATGGAAGAGCATGCCTTGCTGCATCGGCGACAGCGGATAGAGATCTTGCAGCCCCTCACGGGCGGCGATATCGATGTGCGGCACCAGCGCAAAAGCAGCGACTTTCGGCGCTTCAACCAACGCCGCTTCACGACTGCTCGCCACCGTAGCGAGTGCACGAATAGTTTGCTGTTCGAACAGTTGCTTCGGACTGAACACCAGCCCGAGCTGCCCGGCACGACTCACCGCTTGCAGCGAGATGATCGAGTCACCGCCCAGCTCAAAGAAGTTCTCGGTGACGCCCACCGACTCCAGCCCCAATAGTTCTTGCCAGATTTCCACGAGCAACGCTTCGGCCGGCGACGCGGCGGCCACTTGATCGTGGTTCTGCCGGGTTGCTTCAGGCGCTGGCAGGCCTTGGCGATCAAGTTTTCCGTTCGGCGTCAGCGGCAACGCGGCCAGGCACATCAAATACGCCGGCAGCATGTGCGCCGGCAGACGGCTGCGCAGGTGCAGGGTCAGCGCTTCACGCAGATCCTGCTCATCGGCGAGCGGATCGCGCGGCACCACGTAGCCAACCAACTGGCGACTGACCGGGCCTTCGCGATCGATCACGAAGGCCTCACGCACACCTTCGTGTTCAAGCAGGCAGGCTTCGATTTCGCCGAGTTCGATACGGAACCCGCGAATCTTCACTTGCTGGTCAATACGGCCGAGGTACTCAACGACACCGTCGGCACGGAACCGCGCGAGGTCGCCACTGCGATACAAACGCGCACCTGGTACGAACGGATCTGGCACGAAGCGTTCAGCGGTCAGATCCGGACGTTGATGGTAACCACGGGCGACGCCCTCGCCGCCCAGGTACAACTCGCCCGCCACGCCAACCGGCAACGGCTGCAAGCCGCCATCCAGGATATAGGCGCTACGGTTGCCGACCGGCCGGCCAATCGGCATGAACGCCGAGTCGAATTCGGTATCCGGATACGCCAGCCAGATCAGCGGCGTGATCACCGTTTCGGTCGGGCCATAGCCGTTGATCAGGCGCTTGGGTTGCAGCACTTGCTGGACTTCATCGAACGCATGCTTGGCCATGCCTTCACCGCACGGGGTGTAGGAACGGATCGGCAGATCACGCCCCGCTTCGCCCATGAATTCGGCGATCTGCCCCAGATAGGTCGGGGTGAAGCAGGCGATGGTGATGCCGTGCTTTTCGATCTCGGCGCAGGTGCGCTCCACGCTCCACAACTCGTCGTCGCGCGGCATCACTGCCGAACCGAACACCAGCGGCGTTAGCCAGCGCTCATGGGCGCCATCGAAGCTGATCGAAGCGAATTGCAACTCGCGATCGTCCGGGGTCATGCCATACAACTCGCCGATCGACAGGCAATGCATGGCCAATGGACCGTGGGCCACGCTGACGCCTTTCGGCCGCCCGGTGGAGCCCGAGGTGTAAATCAGGTACGCAAGGTTTCCGCCGCAGGTCAGGTTGACCGGGTTGGTGTCGGCCATGACCTCCAGCGGTTCGTGGTCGATTTCCAGCACCGACAGGCCTTCCGGCAAGGGCAGTTTTTCCCGCAGCCACGATTGGCTGATCAGCAGCGAAATGCCGCTGTCTTCCATCAGATAGCGCAGGCGCTCGGCCGGGTACGCCGGGTCCAGCGGCACGTAAGCGCCACCGGCCTTGAGGATCGCCAGCAGGCCAATGATCATCTCCGGCGAACGCTGCATCGCCAGACCAACCCGCACTTCCGGGCCGATGCCCAGTGCGCGCAGGCGATGGGCCAATTGGTTGGCGCGGCGGTTGAGTTGGTCGAAGCTCAATTCCAGATCGTTGAAGATCAGCGCCGTGGCGTTCGGGCGGATGACCGCTTGGGCCTCGATCAACTGATGCACGCAGAGCGGGTTTTGCGCCGCGGTAAATGCCGGATTCCACTCAACCAACTGTTGCGCGCGTTCCGGCGCGGTGAGCAGGTCCAGTTCACTCAACGCAGCCTGTGGCGCGGCGACCATCGCCGTCAGCAGCGCGGCCAGATGCTCGCTCATGCGAACAATCGCTTCGCTGCTGAAATGGGCGCACTGGTAGCTCCAGTTCAGGCTGAGCTGGCTTTCGGCAGTGGCCGCCAGGGTCAACGGGAAGTTGGTGCGTTCATGGTTCTGCGGGATCGAGAAGCTCAAACCGGCGGGCGCACCTTGTTGCAGCGCTTCGGCCACCGGGAAGTTTTCGAACACCAGCAGGCTGTCGAACAGCGGTTCGCCGGCACGTCCGGCCCAACGCTGAATGTCACCCAATGCGGTGAATTCATGTTCACGCAATTCCAGGTTCTGCGCCTGCAAGCGGGTCAGCCACTGGCCGACGCTTTCAACCGCGTCCGGCGAGCTGATCACCGGCAAGGTATTGATGAACAGGCCGAGCTGGCTTTCAGCCCCCGGCAAGTCCACCGGACGCCCCGCCACGGTCGCGCCGAACGCGACGCTGCGTTGACCGCTGTAGCGTTGCAGCAGCAGGGCCCAGGCACCTTGGACCAAGGTGTTGAGGGTGACCTTTTGCTGACGGGCAAAGTCGCTGAAGCGTTTGCTGGTGGCGACATCGAAGGTCTGGCGATGGTCGGCGAACTCCGCCGTCGACACTTGTTTGAGGTCGACATGCGCCAGGCTCTGCGCCAACAGCGTCGGGTTGTCGAGGGTCGCCAGTTGCTCGCGCCAGAAGATCTCATCAGCCTGCGCATCCTGACGTTGCAGCCAGCCGATGTAGTCGGCGAAACGCCCGGTCGGTGCCTGCACGTCTTGCCCGGCATAACGCTGCAAAACTTCGCTCAACAGCAGCGAATTACTCCAGCCATCCAGCAACAGGTGATGGTGGGTGTAGATCAGTTGCTGACGATCATCGTCCAGTCGCACCAGGGTCAAACGCATCAACGGCGCGCGAGTCGAATCGAGTTGCAGACGTTCGCGGTCGATCAGCTGTGCCAGTGCTTCGGCCTGATCACAGCGGTTGCGCCAATCGAGGCAGGTCAGCGGCAATTGCAGATGACGATGGACCAATTGCACCGGCGCTTCAAAGCCGTCGGGGAAGTGGAAGCTGCTGCGCAGGATCGGATGGGTGTCGAGCACCGCCTGCCAGGCGCGGCCCAAACGTTCGGCATCGAGGCCACGGGCTTCGACGCTGAGCTGGTTCACGTAGGCGCCGGACTCTGACTCGTACAAGCTGTGGAACAACAAACCGGCCTGCATTGGCGACAGCGGATACAAGTCCTCGATTTGCGCCGGTGGCACTGGCAGACCATCGAGTTGCACCTGGGTCAGACGCGCCAACGGGAAGTCCGCCGGGGTCACGCCACCCGCACCGTCGCTCAGGCAATGGGCGATCAGCGCCAGCAACTCACTGCGGAAGTCCGCGGCCAACGCTTCGATTTCGCACAGGTCGAAGCATTCGCGACTGAAGGTCCAGTCGAGTTTCAGTTCACCGCCATACACCTGGCCATCCACCGACAACCAGTTCGGCAACGGTGCGTCAGCCGATTGCGCGGCACCGCTGGATTCGCGAGCCGGGGTGAACAGTGCGTCTTTGGCAAAGCTCTGGTCGAACTGGCCGAGGTAGTTGAACGTCACGCGCGCTTGCGGCAACGCGGCCAACGCCGCTTGGGTCGACGCATCGCCCATGTAACGCAACAGGCCGTAGCCCATGCCTTTGCCGGGGATTTCACGCAGTTGCTGCTTGATCGCCTTGATCGAACCGCCAAGGTCGGCGGTCGGCGTCAGGTGCACCGGGAACAGGCTGGAGAACCAGCCGACGGTGCGGGTCAGGTCGATGTCGTCGAACAGCTCTTCGCGGCCGTGGCCTTCAAGCTGAATCAGCGCCGATGCATCACCGGTCCAGCGGCTGAGGGTGCGGGCCAATGCGGTCAGCAGCAGGTCGTTGACCTGAGTGCGATAGATCGCCGGGGCCTGTTGCAGCAACTGGCGAGTCTGCTCGCGGTCAAGACCGATGCTCACACCTTGGCGCAGATACCCGGCCTGACTGGCCTGAGCGTTGGCGGCTGGCAGCGGATCATTGGCGACGCTCAGTTGCGCCTGCCACCAGCTCAGTTCGTCGGCAGCGGCTTCGGAACGTGCATAGGCATCGAGTTTGTCTGCCCACGCCTGGAAAGCGCTGGTCTTCGGCGGCAGCTCTTGCCCTTGATAAGCAGCCTGCAAATCCTCCAGCAACACCCGCCAGGACACACCGTCCACCGCCAAATGGTGGATAACCAACAGCAACCGCTGGGAACCATCAGCCTGCGCGATCAACGCCACGCGCAGCAACGGACCGTCTTGCAGACTGAGGCTGCGCTGGGCTTCGTCGCACACCGATTCCAGCGAGGCATCGCTGGCCACGCGAGCGGTCCAAAGCATGTCAATCACGTCGGCGCTGTCGGCCCCGACATAACGTGCCGACCATTGGCCGTCGACCTGACTGAAGCGCAAACGCAGGGCATCGTGTTGCTTGAGCAGACGTTGCAGCGCGGCTTGCAGGCGCGGCAACTCGAGGGTTTCGCGCGGCACAAGCAGCACCGCCTGGTTCCAGTGCGCGCGTTGCGGAATCGGCTCGTCGAAGAACCAACGCTGGATCGGCGTGAGTTTTTGCACACCGTCCACCGGCCCTTGTTGCGCCAGCGGTGCGGCCTGCTCTTTGACCACGGCGGCCAGCGCTTGCAACGTCTGCTGCTGGAACAGGTCACGGGGTTGCAGGCTCAGGCCGGCACGACGGGCACGGCTGACCACTTGAATCGAAATGATCGAGTCACCGCCCAGTTCGAAGAAGTTGTCCTGACGCCCGACCTGCTCCACGCCCAACACGTCCTGCCAGATCTGCGCCAGCACCTGTTCGTGTTCGCTGCGCGGTGCTTCGAAAGCGCGTTGGCTGACTTGCGCGGTCGGCGCCGGCAGGCGTTTGCGGTCGAGTTTGCCGTTCGGGCTCAGGGGCATTTGCTCGATCAACACGGTCTGCGCCGGCACCATGTAGTCCGGCAGGCTCGCCAGCAGATGGCTTTTCAGGGTTTCACGCCACGCGCCTTGCTGCTCGGTATCGGCGCTGACCAAAGCGCGATTCTGCGGCACGATGTACGCAACCAATTGCTTGCCGCTCGGACCGTCGAGGGCCAGCACCACAGCTTCCTGCACATCGGCATGCTCTTGCAGGCGTGCTTCGATTTCGCCCAGCTCGATGCGCAAACCGCGAATCTTCACTTGATGGTCGATACGGCCGCAGTAGTCGATGGCGCCATCAGCGCGATAACGCGCCAGGTCACCGGTGCGGTACAGACGCTCGCCACTGCCAAACGGATCGACCACGAAACGTTCCGCAGTCAGCGCGCCACGGCGGTGATAACCGCGCGCCAGACCGACGCCGCCCAGGTACAACTCGCCCACCGCGCCCAGCGGCAACGGTTGCAGTTCGCTGTCGAGGATGCAGGTGCGCAGGTTGGCGATCGGTCGGCCGATCGGCACGCTGTCGCGGCCCTCTTCCACGCACGTCCAGTGGGTCACGTCGATGGCCGCTTCGGTCGGGCCATAGAGGTTGTAGAGGTTGACTTGCGGCAGGCTGCGCAAGGTCTGGCGTTGCAACTCCATCGGCAGCGCTTCGCCACTGCAAATGATCCGTTGCAGCGAGGTGCAGGCCAGTGCTTCGTCGGCACCGATAAACGCCGAGAGCATCGACGGCACAAAATGCAGCGTGGTGATCGCCTGCTCGACGATCAACGCAGCGAGACGTTGCGGATCGCGATGCTCGCCCGGTGCCGCGATGACCAGCGTGGCGCCTTTCATCAGTGGCCAGAAGAACTCCCACACCGACACGTCGAAACTGAACGGCGTCTTTTGCAGCACGCGGTCGCTCGGCTGCAAATTGTAGGCTTCCTGCATCCACTCCAGACGGTTATGCAGCGCCACATGGCGGTTGCCCGCGCCTTTCGGTTTGCCGGTGGAACCGGAGGTGTAAATCACATAGGCGAGGTTTTCTGCGATGGCCAGGTTGGGCAGATCAGTGCCCGGCAAGTCGCTCAACCAATCGGCCTCGGCATGCAGGCACAGGGGGCGCACGTTGTCCGGGGTCGGCAGTTGCGCCAGCAGATGCTCCTGGGTCAGCAACAGCGAAATGCCGCTGTCTTCGATCATGTAGCTCAGGCGATCGAGCGGATATTCCGGGTCCAGCGGCACATGCGCACCGCCAGCCTTGAGAATCGCCAGCAGGCCGACGACCATCTCAAACGAGCGGTCGCAGGCAATGCCTACCAGTACTTCCGGGCCAACACCCTGGACGCGCAAATGATGGGCCAAACGGTTGGCGCGTAAGTTCAGCTCGGCGTAACTCAAGGATTGCCCCTGGAACACCAGCGCCGTTGCTTCACCGTTTTCAACCACGCGTTCTTCAAAATGGCGCTGCACGCAGACTTCGCCCGGATAGGTTTGAGCCGTGTCGTTCAGATCATCGAGGATGCGCAGGCGCTCGTCGGCATCCAGCAATGGCAACTCGGCGAGCGGGCATTGCGGGTTCGCCAGTACGCCGGCCAACAGATTGCGCCAGTGACGAGCCAGGTCCTCGATGCGCTCAGCATCGAACAAATCGGTGGCATACGTCAGGCTGGCGAACAGCTTGTCGCCCTCTTCCTGCGTGTCCAGTTGCAAATCGAATTGCGTGGTGTGCGCCGTGGCGTTCAGCGCTTCGACGCGCAGGCCGGCGAGCAAACCGCTGACCGCTGCCGGTTTGGCTTGCTGGTGGTTGAACATCACCTGGAACAGCGGGCTGTGGCTGAGGCTGCGTTCACCTTGCAACGCCTGCACCAGACGCTCGAACGGCAAGTCCTGATAATCCTGGGCATCCAGCGAAGCGGCGCGGGTCTGGTCGAGCAATTGGCTGAATGGCAGACGTCCGTCCAGTTCAGCACGCATCACCTGGGTGTTGACGAAGAAGCCGATCAGGCCACGGGTTTCCGCGCGATTGCGGTTGGCAATCGGCACGCCAACGCACAGGTCGGACTGGCCGCTGTAGCGATAGAGCAAGGCCTGGAAGCTGGCCAGCAACAGCATGAACGGCGTAACGCCGCGCTGTTTGGCCAGGCTCATCAGCCCGCTGGCCAAGGTCGCATCGAGGGCGAAATCCAGACGCGCGCCGCGCTGACTTGGTTGCGCCGGGCGTGGACGGTCGGTGGGCAATTCGAGCAGCGGTTGTTCGCTGCCCAGGGTTTCACGCCACCAGTTGAGCTGACGTTCCAGTTCGCCCGCGTCCATCCAGCGACGTTGCCACAGGGCGTAATCGGAATACTGGATCGGCAACGCTTCCAGCGCAGCGTTCTGCCCTTGGCAATGCGCGGCGTAGAGCCGGGAAAACTCCTCCACCAACACGCCCATCGACCAGCCATCGGTGACGATGTGATGCAGGGTCAGCAACAGCACATGGTCTTCGGCATCGAGTTGCAACAGGCTGACCCGCAACAGCGGACCGTGCTGCAGATCGAACGGCCGGGCGATGTCCTGCTCGACCGCTTTCATGGCCAGATCGAGACGCTGCTCCTGAGGTTCATCGCGCAGGTCGATCTGTTCGATCGGCAGCGAAGTGAACCCGGCCAGTGTCTGCACTACCTGACCGTCATCCTCGACGAAACGGCTGCGCAAACTCTGATGACGCTCCAGCATCACGTCAAAACTCTGCTGCAACGCCGCGACATTCAGCGGCCCATGCAGACGCAGCGCGGCGGGAATGTTGTACGCCGAGCTTTGCGGATCAAGCTGCCAGAGGAACCATTGGCGCTGCTGCGCGTACGACAGTTCGAAGGTCGTTTGCGGCTCGGCAGCAGGCGGAATCGGCAGTTGGCCAAAACTCACGCCCTGCTCTTGCATGCGTTGCAGAAACTCGCGGCGCTTGTCGGCAGGCAGGCCGGCGAAACGGCTGGCGATGCGCTGGGCAGTGGTGTGTTCCATCAGTTGATCTCCATCTCGTCGAGAAGCGACTCAAGCGCATCAAGACGTGCATCGTTGTCAGCCGGGGCGTGTTGCCCGGCCATGGCGGCATAAGCCTGAAGGTCGGTGGATTCGAACAGCGCGCGCAGCGGCAGCTCGATGCCCAGCTCCAGTTCCACACGGGCACTGGCCTGGGCGGCGAGCAGCGAATGCCCGCCCAATTCAAAGAAGTTGTCGCGTCGGCCGATCTGCGCCACGCCCAGCACGCTGGCCCAGATGTCTGCCAGTTGCCGTTCGAGATCGCCTTCGGGGGCTTCGAATGGGCGTTGCCATTCCTGCGCGTCAGGTACCAGCAAGGCCTTGCGGTCGAGCTTGCCGTTACCGGTCAGTGGCAAGGCATCCAGCAGCAACCAGTGGCTCGGCACCATGTAATCCGGCAGATCCACCTTGAGCGCGGCGCGCAGGTTGTCGCGCCAGGCGATTGGGTCATGCGGGGTCTGCTCGGCCACGACGTAGGCGCACAGCTGCGGACCGCCTTCGCCGGTATGCACGCTCAACACCGCTTGGCGCACACCCGGTTGAGCCAGCAGTGCGGCTTCGATTTCACCCAGTTCGATGCGGAAACCGCGGATCTTCACTTGCTGGTCGATCCGTCCGAGGTAATCGATGCTGCCGTCGGCACGCTGGCGGGCCAGGTCGCCACTGCGATAAAGGCGTTGGGATGCATCGAACGGACTCGGTACGAAACGCTCGGCGGTGAGGCCGAAACGCCCGTGATAACCACGCGACAGACCCGCGCCGGCAATGTACAACTCGCCCGCCACACCCACTGGCACCGGTTGCAACTGACTGTCGAGCAAGTACCAGCGCAGGTCGCGGATCGGCAGGCCAATCGGGCTCTGGGCCTTGCCGTCGAGGTCGGCGAGGCGGATGGCGCGGTAGGTCACGTGCACCGTGGTTTCGGTGATGCCGTACATGTTCACCAGTGTCGGTTGCTGGTCACCAAAACGTTCAAACCACGGACGCAGGCTGGCGACTTCGAGGGCTTCGCCGCCAAAAATCACCTGACGCAGGGCCATGTTTCGTGGGCTGGCACAGGCAATCGGCAACAACTGGCGGAACGCGGTCGGGGTCTGGTTCAACACCGTCACGCCTTCATCACAGAGCAAGCGGTGGAACTCTTGCGGCTCGCGGCTGATGTAATACGGCACGATCACCAGGCGCCCGCCGGTGCACAGCGAACCGAACAGCTCCCACACTGAGAAATCGAAGGCGTAGGAATGGAACAGCGTCCAGACATCGTCCGGACCGAAGTTGAACTCGCCAGCGGTGGCGGTAAGCAAACGCCCGACGTTGCCATGGCTGAGCAATGCGCCCTTCGGCCGACCGGTGGAACCGGAGGTGTAGATGACGTAGGCGAGGTTGTCCGGGGAGGCTAGCGCTGGCAGGTTGTCGTCACTGAAGGCATCCAATTGCAACGACTCCAGGCTCAGCACTTGCACGCCGTCGCGGGCCGGCAAGCCATCGATCAAGTGTTGTTGGGTCAGCAGCAACGTGATGCCGCTGTCTTCGATCATGTAGCTCAGGCGCTCGGCCGGATATTGCGGATCGAGCGGCACATAGGCGCCGCCGGCCTTGAGAATCGCCAGCAAGCCAACCACCAGCGGCATCGCCCGTTCGGTGGCGATGCCGACGCGCACCTCTGGGCCGACGCCCTGTTCACGCAGTTTGCGCGCGAGTCGGTTGGCCTGAGTATTGAGCGCGGCGTAGGTCAGTTGCTCGCCTTCGTAGACCAGCGCGATTGCGTTCGGCCGCTCGGTAGCTTGGGCTTCGAACAAGTGGTGCAAGGTTGGCGACGGCGGTTGAACCTGGAACGTCGGGTTCCAGTGCTGGATCAGCGAATCGCGTTGTGTTGCTTTGAGCAATGGCAGTTCGGCGACGCGTTGCTGTGGATCTTCGACCACCGCTCGCAGCAGGCTCAGCCACTGCTCGGCCAGGCGACTCATCGATGCCTCGTCGTACAAATCAGTTGCGTAGGTCAGGCTGGCGTCCAGCGTTTCGCCCTGCTCTTGAGTGTCGAGCACCAGATCGAATTGCGTGGTGTGTTGCTGCCATTGCATACGCTCAACCTGCAAGTCGGCGACGCTGCGCTCGACGCTCGCGCCCAGTTGTTGCTGGTGGTTGTAGAGCACCTGGAACAATGGGCTGTGATTGAGGCTGCGGTCCGGCTGCAAGGCGTCGACCAACTGCTCGAACGGCAAGTCCTGGTTAACCTGCGCGCCCAAGGCAACCTGTTTGACCTGTTGCAGCAAGGTGCTGAAGGGCTGCTGGCCATCGATCTCCGCACGCAACACTTGGGTGTTGATGAAGAAGCCGATCAGGCCTTCGGTTTCCAGGCGCGAGCGACCGGCGCTCGGCACGCCGACGCTGATGCTCGACTGCCCGCTCTGGCGATGCAGCAAGGTCTGGAAACTTGCCAGCAACAGCATGAACAGCGTCACCTGTTGTTCCTGGGCGCGCTGACGCAAACCGGCGAGCAATTCGCGATCAACGCTCAGCGCCAGACTGGCGCCGCGCTCGGTGCGACGGGCCGGACGGGTCAGTTCGCTCGGCAATTCAAGCGGTGCCTGGCTGCCATCCAGTTGCTCGCGCCACCATGTCAGTTGGCGTGCGCCCTCCCCGGCCTCCAGCCAGTCACGCTGCCAACGGGCGTAGTCGCTGTAGTTCACCGGCAGGCTCGACAGGTTCGCAGACTTGCCTTCGACGGCCGCCTGATACAACGCGCTGAATTCATCGACCATGACCTGCATCGACCAGCCATCGGCGGCGATGTGGTGCACGGTGAGCACCAGCACGTGTTCGTCGGTGTTCACTTGCAGCAGCAACACGCGCCACAGCGGGCCGTTGCGCAAGTCGAATGGACGGGCGATTTCTTCGGCCACGGCCGTGTCGACCGAGGACTGATCGAGCGTGCGTTCATCCAGTTGCAACGCCAGATTGTCGTGCAGCACCGGACGCGCCAGCTGACCGTCCTGCTCAAAGGTCGTGTGCAGGGTTTGGTGACGGGCCTGCAATTGCGCAAAGGCTTCACGCAGGGCTTCGCGATTCAGCGGGCCCTTGAGGCGCAGTGCGGCGGGAATGTTGTAGGCCGAGCTTTGTGGGTCCAGTTGCCAGAGAATCCATTGGCGCTGTTGGGCGTAAGACAGGATCTGCGGCTGATCGACCGGCGCACGTTGCAGGGCCGGTTGACCGCTGATATTCGCCAGCGCGGCACGCTCGGCAAATTCCGCCAGATTCGTCGCGGAGAACAGGCTGCTGACGGACAGTTCGAGTTGCAACTGCTGACGCACCCGAGAGATCACCTGAAGCACCAGCAACGAGTGCCCGCCCAGCTCGAAGAAGTTGTCGTCACGACCCACGCGTTCGACCTGCAACACTTCCTGCCAGATCAGCGCGAGTTGCGTTTCCAGCCCTTCAGCCGGGGTCACGAATTCGCGTTGTGCATCGCCCGCTTCAGCGCGCGGCAGGGCTTTGCGGTCGAGTTTGCCGTTGTTGTTGAGCGGCAGTTTCGGCAGCAGAACCAGGTGATTCGGCACCATGTAATCCGGCAACGACTGACGCAGAACGGCTCTGAGGCCTTCCAGATATTCCGTCTCTGAAACCACCGTGCCGCTGGCCACGACATACGCCACCAGTTGCGTACCGTCCTGAGCAATGACCGCCGCTTCGCGCACGTCCTCACGGGCTTGCAGGCAGGCTTCAATCTCGCCCATTTCAATACGGAAACCGCGAATCTTCACTTGATGGTCGATGCGGCCGACGTATTCCAGATTCCCTTCGGCGTTGTAACGCGCCAGATCGCCGCTGCGGTACAGCCGCGCGCCCGGCTCACGGGCGAAAGGGTCTGGAAGGAAACGTTCAGCGGTCAGCGCCGGGCGGTCGAAGTAGCTTTGCGCCAGGCTGGCCGGGGCACCGATGCACAATTCGCCGACACCGCCGTTTGGCAGCAATTGACCGGCAGCGTCCAGTACATACAGCGCGCGACCGGCGATAGCGCGACCAATCGGGATGCCAAACGCGTCGCTGGTATCTTCAAGTCGGCATTCATGAACGCTGGACACCACGGTCGCCTCGGTCGGACCGTAGGTATTGAGCAGTCGCACATGGTTCAAACCAGCCTGATGCCACAAGCGCAGACCTTCGACCGACATCGCTTCGCCGCCGACGTGTACTTGGCGCAACTCACCGAGATTGCGCACCACACCGCTCGCACATTCCCGGGCCAGCAAATACCAGTAAGCCGCCGGCAAGTCCGCCACAGTCACGCCCTGCTGGACGATTTCGGCGGCGAGGCGGCCGGCGTCCCACAGGTCATCACCGCGCATGATCAACGCCGCGCCGATGCACAGCGCCGGAAAGCACTGCTCTACGAAGCCGTCGAAGCTGAAGGTCGCGAACTGCAACACGCGGTCCGACGCCGACAGCCGCGAATAGTCGGCGGCGGTCTGGCAGAACTCGCGCAACGCCGCATGGGCGATGGCAACTCCTTTGGGTTGGCCGGTGGAGCCGGAGGTGTAGATGATGTAGGCCAGGTCGTCGGCGAGCGCGTGGTTTTGCGGATCGCTGTCGGAGTAGTCGGCGTTGTCTTCGAGGCTGAGACGTAGCACGCCTGGCACGTCTTCCAACAGACCGGACTCGCACAGCAGCACGTCGAGGCGGCTGTCGTCGATCATGTAGGCCAGGCGTTCAGCCGGGTATTTCGGGTCCAAAGGCACATAAGCCGCGCCGGTTTTGAGCACCGCCAGCAGGCTGACGATCAGTTGCGGGCCGCGGTGCAGCGCCAGACCGACACGCGAGCCTGGACCGGCGCCGTTGTCGATCAGGCGATGGGCCAGTCGGTTGGCCTGCGCGTTCAATTGGCCGTAGCTCAGGGTTTGACCGTCGACCTGCAACGCCATCGCGTCCGGGGTAGCGGCGGCCTGAGCCGAGATTTGTTCGTGCGCCAAAAGTGCTGAGGATAACTCAACTGCCGCCGGTTGGCTGACAGCGAGCACGGCATTTTTGCCTTCGACATCGAGCAGTTCCAGCGTGCCCAATGCCGCGTCCGGCAGCGCCACCAGTTGCGTCAGCAGATGCTGCAGATTCGCCGATAACTCAGCGACCTGCGCCGCACTGAACCGCGCCGCGTCGTAGCTGAAATCCAGGCTCAGGCCTTCACCCAGTTCGATGCCCAAGGTCAGCGGATAGTGTGTGCGCTCATGGTTGTGCAAGTTGCCGAACGACAACCCGGCCGGTGCGCCCTGTTTCAGCGCCTCGGCCACCGGGAAGTTTTCGAACACCAGCAGGCTGTCGAACAGCGCCGAACCCTGCTGCCCCGCCCAACCCTGAATGTCGTAAAGCGGCACATGCTCGAACTCGCGCATGGCCAGGTTCAGCCCTTGCAAATCCCCCAGCCATTGACTGACGGTTTGATCCGGCTTCATCGTGCACACCAGCGGCAGCGTGTTGATGAACAGCCCGAGCTGCTCTTCGATCCCCGGCAGCGGCGCCGAACGCCCGGCCACGGTGGCACCGAACACCACGCAATCCTGACCGGTGTAGCGATGCAGCAACAGGCTCCACGCGGCTTGCAGCAAGGTGTTGAGGGTGACTTTCTGCTGACGGGCGAACTCGGCCAGACGCTGGGTCGCGCGGCTGTCGAGGGAGACGCGGTATTCCTCGCTGCCTTCGGCGCCCACCGGCGGCCGCAAGGCTTCGGCCAGCAACGTCGGGGCTTCCAGCGGTGCCAATGCCGCTTTCCAGAACTGCTCGCCCGCAGTGGCCGATTGCTGCTGCAACCAGCCCAGATAATCGCGGTATTGCCCGGTCGGTGCCGGCAGCGATTGCCCGGCGGCATAGTGCTGGATCACTTCGGCCAGCAACTGCGCGTTGCTCCAGCCGTCCATCAAAATGTGGTGGCTGGTGTAGATCAGGTGCCAGTCATTGGCGCCCGTGCGGACCAGTTTCAAACGGAACAGCGGCGCGGTGCCCAGTTCAAACCCCTGCGCGCGTTCAGCGTCGGCCAGCGCATCGGTGTCGGTCGCTTCAAGCACTTCAAGCGGCAACGCGACGTGGCGGACAATTGCCTGGTGCGCGGTGTCGAGGCCTTGCCAGTGGAAACTGCTGCGCAGGATGTCGTGACGTTCCAGCGCGGTTTGCCAGGCCTGAGCGAATCGCTGCGGATCGAGGCCCTGAATGTCCAGGCGCAACTGACTGATGTAGGCGCCGACTTCGGGTTCGTACAGGGTGTGGAACAGCATGCCCTGCTGCATCGGCGACAGTGGATAAAGGTCTTCGAGGGTCGAAACAGCTACCGGCAGTGCATCGAGTTGCGCCTGACTGATGCGCGCCAATGGGAAGTCTGACGGGGTGGCTTGCGGCGCTTCAACGGCGCAGCAGTGATCGATCAACGCGTTGAGTTCCAGCGCGTAATCGTCCGCCAGACGCTGGATAGTCGCGGTGTCGAACATCTCGCGGCTGAAGCCCCAGCTCAGCGACAACTCGCCGCCGTAGACCTGGCCTTCGACCGTCAGCCAGTTGCCCAGCGGTGCCGATGGATCTTGCGCGATGCCGTTGCCTTCGGTGGATGGGACAAACATCGCAGCGTCGTCGAACTGACGGTCGAACTGGCCCAGATAGTTGAAGGTGATGCGCGGTTGCGGCAACGCCGCCAGTTCGGCACGAATCGTTGGGGTGCCGAGGTAGCGCAGCGCGCCATAGCCGAGGCCTTTGTCCGGCACGGCGCGCAGCTGTTCTTTAATGGATTTGATCGACGCGCCGAGATCGCCGGAAGGCATCAGATTGACCGGGAACAGGCTGGTGAACCAACCGACGGTGCGGGTCAGGTCGATGTCATCGAACAGGTCTTCGCGACCATGGCCTTCGAGCTGAATCAGCGTGCTGCCCTGCCCGCTCCAGCGGCAAACCGCCCGAGCCAGGGCGGTCAGCAGCAGGTCGTTGACCTGGGTGCGATAGGCCGCCGGGGCCTGTTGCAGTAGTTTGCGGGTTAGCTCGGCGTCGAGTTTGAGTTCGAGTTTCTGTTCGAAACGGTTTTCCAGCGCGCCGTTCGGACGGTCGCACGACAGATCACTCGATGCGTTGCGCAGTTGGGTTTGCCAGTGACCGAGGCTGTTTTCAAAGGCTGGAACGTTAGCTTGCAGACGGGCGACCCAGCGTTGATAGCTGCTGGTTTTCGCCATCGAAACATGGCTGCCGCTGTAGAACTGCTGAAGATCTTCCAGCAGTACACGCCAGGAAACACCGTCCACCGCCAGGTGGTGAATGACCAGCAGCAAACGCTGGGTGCCGTCAGCCATCGCCACCAGAAGCGCCCGCATCAACGGGCCGTTCTGCAAGTCGAGACTGCGCTGCGCTTCATCGCACAAGGCATTCAGCTCCGCGAGTGATTGCACCTGACGTTGCCACAACACTGATTCAGTGGTCGGCGCGGCGTAGGTTTGCAACCAACCTTCGGCGGTCTGTTCATAACGCAGGCGCAAGCTGTCGTGATGGGTCAGCAATTGTTCTATAGCGCGATCCAGCGCCTCAACGTTCAACGCCTCACGCGGCACCAGCAGCAGCGACTGGTTCCAATGCTGACGCTCAGGGATCGCTTGCTCGAAGAACCACTGTTGCACCGGCGCCAGCGCCACCGCGCCAACCGCCTGACCTTGGTCGATCAATGGCTGCTCACCGCTGCGGGCGGCCTGGGCCAGGCTGCGAATGGTCTGATGCTGGAACAGGTCTTTCGGACTCAACACGATGCCGGCCTGACGCGCACGGCTGACCACTTGCATGGAAACGATAGAGTCGCCGCCCAGTTCGAAGAAGTTGTCTTCAAGACCCACATTTTCGATGGCCAACACGTCCTGCCAAATCGCCGCGAGGGATTTTTCCATCGCCGTGCGCGGCGCGACGTGTTCGCGTTGTTGCTGCGAACCGTCAATCGCTGGCAAGGCCTTGCGGTCGAGTTTGCCGTTGGGGGTCAGCGGCAGGCGTTCGAGGAACAGCAGAAACGCCGGGACCATGTAGTCCGGCAGGTGTTGACGCAGCGCGGCTTTCAAGGTTTCACGCTGGGTCGCTTGAGCATCGACATTGCCCAGCAACGCCAGATCGGCCGGCACGATGTACGCGATCAGTTGCTGACCATTGACACCGTCCTGCGCCAACACCGCCAGTTCGCGCACGGCCTCTTGCTGCAACAGCCGCGCTTCGATTTCACCGAGTTCGATACGGAAGCCACGGACCTTGACCTGATGGTCGATGCGACCGACGTATTGCAGCGTGCCGTCGGCCTGATAACGGGTCAGGTCGCCGGTGCGGTACAGGCGTTCGCCGGTGCTGGAGAACGGGTTTGGCACGTATTTTTCGGCGGTCATGCCCGGACGCGCCAGGTAACCGCGGGTGATGCCGGCGCCTGACAGGAACAGCTCGGCGGACACGCCTTGCGGTACCGGTTGCAGGTCAGCATCGAGCAAATAGCTGGCGGTGTGTTTGAGTGGCCGGCCGATGTTTGCACGGCCACCGGCCTCGCGGCGGGTCCAGGTGGAATAGGTGGTGTCTTCGGACGGACCGTACAAATCGTAGACATGCTCGACCGTCGACTGCTGATACAACGCCTCCACCAGGCTCTGCTTCAACGGTTCGCCGGCGAGGTTGATGATGCGTACGCTCTGCGGGATCTGCCCGTCGCGCTGCAAGGCGTTGATCGCCGACGGCACGGTGTTGATCAGGCGCACCTGATCCCGGGCCGGCAGCTGCGGCAATTCCAGGGCATTGCGGGCGATGATCACCGAGCCGCCGTTGGCCAGGGTGACAAACAGTTCCCACACCGACAGATCGAAGCACACCGACGTCGAGGCCAACACACCTTGGATATCTTCGCAGCTATAGACCGATTTCGACCAGTCGATCAGCGCCAGCACGTTGCGGTGGGCGATGGCCACGCCTTTGGGTTTGCCGGTGGAACCGGAGGTGTAGATCACGTAGGCGAGGTTGTCCGGCGTGACGCGGGTGACCGGCGCGCTACTTGGGTAAGCGGCCCACGCCCTTTCGTCCATCAGCAACACTTGGGTGTCGGCGGTGACGGTCAATGTCGCGGCGACCGATTGCTCGGTGAGCAGCACCAAGGCGCGGCTGTCATCGAGCATGTAGGCCACGCGTTCGGCCGGGTAATCCGGGTCCAGCGGCACATAAGCGCCACCGGCCTTGAGTACGGCCAGCAGCGCCACCAACAGATTGTCGGAACGTTGCATCGCCACGCCAACGCGGATTTCCGGGCCAACGCCCAGCTCGATCAGCTTGTGGGCCAGGCGGTTGGCCTGGCTGTCGAGTTCGATGTAGTTCAGATGTTGGGTGCCGAAGGTCACCGCCAATGCCGTCGGGTTCGCGACGACTTGCTGGCTGATCAGCTCATGAATGCACAGGTCTTGCGCAAAGCTTTCGTCAGCACGGTTCCAGTCATGCACGATGCGCTGATATTCGGCGTTCTCCAGCAGCGGCAAATCACTGATGCGCTGCTGCGAATCACTGACCATGCCCTGCAACAAATGCGTCCAGTGCTGCGCCATGCGCGCGATGGTCGCGGCGTCGAAAAGGTCGTTGGCATAGGTCAGCGCGGCGTGCAGCTTGCCGCCCTTTTCGTAGGTATCGAGGGTCAGGTCGAACTGGGTGGTGCGCCCTTTCCACTCGATCACGCCCAGCGCCAGACCGGACGCGGTGCTGACCGTAGAAATGTCCGCGACCTGTGGCTGGTGGTTGTACATCACCTGGAACAGCGGCGTGTGGCTGAGGCTGCGTTCCAGTTTCAGCGCCTCGACCAGGCGCTCGAACGGCAAGTCCTGATGGGCCTGGGCACCGAGGGCGGTTTCCTTGATGGCACGTAGCAAGTCGTCGACGCGGGTCTGGCCGTCGAGCTGGGTGCGCAGCACTTGGGTGTTGACGAAGAAGCCGATCAGGCCTTCGATCTCGGCGCGGTTGCGGTTGGCAATCGGCACGCCGACGCGGATGTCGGTCTGCCCGGTGTAGCGATGCAACAGCGCGTTGAAGGCGCCGAGCAACAGCATGAACAGGGTGATGTTGTGCGTCTGCGCCGTGGCCCGCAGTTGTTCGGCCAACTGACCGTTCACGGTGAACTCGTAACGGGTGCCGCGATAGCTCGGCATCGCCGGGCGCGGATGATCGGTGGGCAGTTCCAGCACCGGGTGCTCGTCGCCCAGTTGCGCCTGCCAGTAGTCGAGTTGACGCGCCTGCTCGCCCGCCTCCAGCCAGCGGCGTTGCCACAACGCATAGTCGCTGTACTGGATCGGCAATGGCGCGAGTTGCGGTTCTTCACCCGCCTCAAAGGCGTCGTAGCAGCGGATGAACTCGTCGATCAACACGTTCATCGACCAGCCGTCGGACACGATGTGGTGCTGGGTCAGTAGGAGGACGTGTTCCTGCTCGGCGAGTTTGAGCAAGGTGACGCGCAACAATGGGCCGGTTGCCAGATCAAACGGCAGCACGGATTGCTGCTCGGCCGCTTGGGCGACGGCCCTTTCACGCTCCATGGCCGGTAATGCGCCGAAATCCACCTGATCGATCACCAGCGACGCGCTGGCCGGGACTTGCAGCAAAGTGTCGTCGGCCTGGCGCTGGAACACGGTGCGCAGGGTTTCGTGACGCTCAACGAGGCTGGCGAACGCTTGCTCCAGCGCGGGCAGGTTCAAACGTCCGGTCAGACGCACCGCGCCCGGCAGGTTGTACGCGCCGCTTTGCGGGTCCAGCTGCCAGAGAAACCACATGCGCTGCTGGGCGTACGACAACGCCTGGCGATCTTCGGCTTCGACGCCGGCGGGAATCGGAAACCGGGCGAAATCAACGCCTTCCTTTTGCAAGGCCGCAAGGAACATCTGGCGCTTTTCCAGGGGCAACCCGATAAACCGGCGAGCAAGTTTCAAGGAGTCTTCAGCATTCATTTCTTAGCATCCGGATCAGTGGCGGGAAGCACAAAGGCACGTCGTCCCTATAAAACGAATGCAGACCGGAAAAATTAGCGAATGAGAACAACTATCAGAAAGGAGGTAGAACGCGGAGTGTCAGGGTGTCGAAAATCATTGTGGGAGCGAGCTTGCTCGCGATGAGGCCCTGCCAGTCAACATTGATGTTGAATGTAAGATCGCTATCGCGAGCAAGCTCGCTCCCACAGGTGTTGAGTGATGCTGAGATCGGGTCAGGCGCTGACTTCCATGGCATGCCGCCGATGATGAACTTCCAGCTGATCCTTGATCACCCGCAATACCTTGGCTTCGTGCTCATGGATAAAGAAGTGTCCGCCAGCCAGCATGTCCACCGAGAAACTGCCGTGGGTTTCCTTGCTCCAGCCGATCAACTGCTCGGTGGTGGCGCGATCAGCCTTGCCGCCGAGCACATGGATCGGGCACTTGAGCAAGGGACGCTGCTGCGGCTCGAAGCGCCCGCACAATAGAAAATCCGCGCGCAGGACCGGCAGCGTCAGGCTCATCAGCTCGTCGTTGGCCAGCACCTCTTCACTGGTGCCGTTGAGGGTGCGCAATTGCTCGATCAATTCGGCATCGGTTTTGGGCTCGGCGAACCCCCGGTCGTAGTCGGCACGCAGGGTCGGTGCGGCGGTGCCCGAAGCGAACAGCGCCACCGGTTCCGGACAGCCCAGGGAGCGAAACGCATGGGCCATCTCACAGGCGAGCAACGCGCCAAGGCTATGGCCAAACAGCGCGTATGGCGTCTTGAGCGTGGCTTTTTGTTCCTGCGCGAGTTGCAGCGCCAAGCGTCGCATGTCGGTGTGCAAGGGTTCGCCAAACCGGGCGCCACGCCCCGGCAATTCCACGGGTTGCAGCTTGAGCCACTCCGGCAGTTTGCGCCGCCAGCGGCTATAGACCATGGCACTCGCGCCCGAATAGGGCAGGCAGAGCAATGTCAGCTGGGTCACCGGGCTTACCTCGAAAAGTTGTCTGTATAAAAGAACGGATGAGGGGCACGGGGAATTAGTCGTACAGATAACCCTGTGGGAGCGAGCTTGCTCCGGGCGGCGTTCCGACGATGACGGAGTGTCAGTTGGTCTTAATGGGCCTGACACACCGCTATCGCGAGCAAGCTCGCTCCCACAATTAATCTTCATTTCAAGTGGCGAAAACTTTGGACCGCCGAACCGAGCACCACCGCGCCAGCCGCAATCGCCACCCAAAACCCGCTGCGCGCCCCAAACGCATCCACCAGCCACCCGGAACTGGCCGCGCCAATCGCCACGCCGATGCTCAATCCGGTCACCAGCCAGGTCAGGCCTTCAGTAAGTTTGGCCGGCGGCACAATGCGCTCCACCAACGCCATCGCAACAATCAGCGTCGGCGCAAAAAACAGCCCGGCGACAAACACCGCCAGCGACAGCCCGAGAATGTTCGTCGCCAGCAGCAACGGCAACGTGGTCACCGCCGTCGCCACCCCGCCATACAGAAACAGTTGCGGCAACGGCAGTTTCGAGCGCAATGCCCCGAACGCCAAACCGGTCAGGCACGAGCCGATGGCATACACCGACAACACAATGCTCGCCGCCGCCGGCTGGCCCTGCTGCTGGGCGAACGCCACGCTGACCACGTCCACCACGCCGACGATGGTGCCCATGGCGACCATCAACAGCATCAGCAATTGAATCTCGCTGGAACGAATGATCGAGGCCTGATGATGGTCTTCATGAGGATGAATCGCCGGCTCGGTGTCACGTTGCAGCACAAACGCCGTCACCCCGATCGCCAGCATCAGCAACGCCGCCAATGGCCCCGCCTCAGGGAACGCCACCACGCACAATCCCACCGACAGTGGCGGTCCGACGATAAAACAGACCTCGTCCAGCACCGACTCAAGCGCATAAGCGGTTTGCAGCTCTGGCTGGCCGCGATACACCTCGGTCCAGCGCGCCCGGACCATCGCCGACATGCTCGGCATGCAGCCGGCCAGCGCGGCGAATACAAACAACGTCCACTGCGGCGCCTGCAAACGAGTGCATAGCAACACCAGCAACAGCGCCCCGCCACCGATCAGCGCCGACACCGGCAAGATCCGACGCTGCCCGAAACGGTCCACCAGCCGCGAGACCAGCGGCGCGCAAAACGCCGTGGCCAGGGCAAACGTCGCCGCCACTGCGCCAGCCAGTCCGTAGCCACCCTGCAATTGCGAGAGCATGGTGATCAGGCCGATGCCGGTCATGGAAATCGGCATGCGCGCGATCATCCCGGCCAGCACAAAAGCGCTGCTGCCAGGGGCTTTGAACAGCTCGCGGTAGGGGTTTGCCATAGGTGCAGGTCTCAACAAGGGTCTGCAAGTTGCCATAAGGCTGGTTTAGGGGAAAGGGTCGAATTGTTAGTCGAATGTGAAGACCCCATCGCGGGCAAGCACAGACGCCCAACTGTGCCAACTAAAGATGAGCTTGAAGTTCAATTGCGTGATGAGGTTCGCTGACAATTGCCAATACCGGTTTTAACTTGAGGCATTGTTGAAAATATTTTTAAGTATTGGGACGCGCACTTAATGCATACACAACAACTGCATCCGAATTACGTGCGACCCCATCTAAAGCACCGCCACCAATAAACCCGGCAGAACCAAGAACACACATAACTACAAAAACAATCAACTTGAAAAATGACCATAGTTCCACCCGGCATTTACAATGCCAACACCTATGGAATCTGGCTATAACCATCACCACAGAAAACATATAGCCTTTTACAAAACTCATACAAACCGCCTAGAGCTGTACACATTAAAAATGTGTAGCGCCGAACACTCTAACAAAATTCAAAATAAAATTTGCAATTGACAAAACCACCCACTAAGTTTCAACAAGCACATGCACACGTCTGAATTTTCCTACGTAGTCTGGTCAGTAGTAACGCCCAGTAGCGAAGACACACTGGAGTCTTGCTATGGAAGAATTACTTGTATTGGTCGACCAACGCGATCGCAAAAAGGGCTGCGCGCCCAAACTGCTGGCCCATCAAAACGGTCTTCTGCATCGAGCATTCTCGATCTTCATTTTCGATGACGCTGGCCGTCTCTTGCTACAACAACGCGCCTTCGGCAAATACCATTCTCAAGGCTTGTGGACCAACACCTGCTGCGGCCATCCCCGGCCTGGTGAGCGGACGGCGTCAGCCGCAAAACGCCGCTTGCAGGAAGAGATGGGAATGACGTGTTCTCTGCGCAAGGTTTCCACCCTGCTCTATCGCGAAGAGGTCTCGAACCAGCTGATCGAGCACGAATTCGACCACGTGTTCGTCGGTATCAGCCACTGCGACCCCATCGCCAATCCCGAAGAAGCCCATGCCTGGCAATGGATGAAGCTCTCGCAAATCCCCGCGTGCATCGCCGCTGCCCCCGATACCTTCACGGTCTGGTTCCGTCGGATAGTCGAGACCACCGGACTTGCCGGAATAAGCGCCTGGAAAGAACTCGCAGAAGCGGCCGCCAGGCCATACCCCTCCCGATCACGAGAAACCCGCCAATAGCCCTCGGATGGTTTCGACTACGCCTTTGCCGAAAATTGAGCAAAGACTCGACGCGATGCTTACTGCAACTCACTCAAGCACTTTGAACCTGGTTACTCATGTAAACAGCCATTGAAGAAAGGAGAACCCCATGACTCATCAGCCGCCCCTACTTGCCAGTGCTCACCCGCGGACGATTGCACCGTTTATGGTGCGCCCGCTCCGCTGTCCAGCGCCACGGCGAATCGACGAAGCACTCGGAAAAGAGGTCAATGATCGGTTGATGTCATGGGTCAAGGACATCGGGATCTTTGCCGGCAAGCTCGACAAGATCCGCGATTCGAATTTCGGTCGCTACGCCATGCTCTGTCACGTGGATACGAACGATCCTGATCGACTCTTGCTACAGGGCCAGTGCCTCGCGGCGCTGTTCGCAGTCGATGATCATTATTGCGATGACCGTTCGCTCGGCTGTAGCCCCGAAACGGTCGCCCCTCGCCTTTCGTTTGCCATCGCAGCCATGGACCCGGTTTACCTGCCTCGGCCATTCGACACCGAACTGCAGCGCCAACTGAACAGTGACCCGGTTTTGGTGGGGCTGCGCGCTTATATGAAGCGGGTCGAACAGTTCTGCTCGCCATCACAAGTCGCCCGGGTTCGCCAGATAAGCATTGCCATGTTTGTGACCATGGCCGCCGAGGGGGCCTGGCGCATCTATGGCACCAAACCGACGATTGCGGAATACCTGGCCAGCAGGCAGGTCAACAGCTTCTGGCCGTGCCTGGTTTTGATCGATCCTATTGGCGGGTACGAGATACCGGCCAACCTGTATTCTCAACCCGAGGTCCATCACATCACCGCACTGGCGTCCCTCGCTACGACGCTGGTCAACGACCTTTATTCTGCTTACAAAGAGCACTTGAACGAGGTGGGAGAATTCAAGCTGCCGTACCTGCTTGCCACCCAACACAATTGCACCCTACAACAGGCGATCGATCACATTGCCGATATTCACGACGACGTCATGTGCGATTACGAAGCCGCCGAGCACAAACTGCTGACCAACGCATCACCCTTGCTCAAACGCTACCTCACAGGACTGAAAGCGTGGATCGCTGGAAACTGGGAATGGCACAAAACCAGCGCGCGATACCACGTTGAACGGATTTCGCAGAATTGTGCCGAGCGCTGATCCGCATCGAGCGCCGGCCCGGGAGGGGTCTATCGTGGTTTGCATACATCGGCCAGTGAGGATCTTTTAATTTTTCGACGTGAACTCCCGCCATCGAACGCCAGTCAGCTAATTAAGCCCTCAACTCAAGGCGCTGACATTCATGCAGATTTCCCTCGACCAACAAGTCGCCCTGATCACCGGTGCCAGTTCCGGCATCGGTGCCGGCGCGGCCAAGGCCCTGGCCGCCGCCGGTGCCGCCGTGGTGATCAACTACAACGCTCAGGCCGGCCCCGCCGAGGAGCTCGCCCGCCAGATCAATGCTGAAGGCGGTCGCGCCATCGCCTTTGGCGCCGACGTCTCCAAAGAAGAAGACGTCGAACGGTTATTCGCACAAACCCTCGACGCCTTCGGTTTTCTGGACATTCTGGTCGCCAACTCCGGCATGCAAAAAGACGCACCGGCCGTGGACATGAGCCTCGCCGACTGGAACCAGGTGATCGGCGTCAACCTCACCGGCCAGTTCCTCTGCGCCCGCGCCGCCCTGCGCATTTTCAACCGGCAAGGTGTTCGTGAAGGTGTCTCGCGGGCCGCCGGCAAGATCATCCACATGAGTTCGGTGCACCAGCGCATTCCCTGGGCCGGTCGCGTCAATTACGCCGCGTCCAAGGGCGGCGTGGACATGCTGATGCAAACCCTCGCCCAGGAAGTCAGCCACCAGCGGATCCGCATCAACGGCATCGCGCCGGGCGCCATTCGCACAGCGATCAATCGCGCCGCCACCGAAGGCGACCACGAGCAGGAACTGCTCAAACTCATTCCTTATGGCCGGGTCGGCGATGTCGAGGACATCGCCAACGCGGTGGTCTTCCTCGCCTCCGATGCCTCCGATTACATCGTCGGTACCACCCTGTTCATCGACGGCGGCATGAGCCTTTATCCGGAGTTTCGCGGCAATGGCTGATCATCATCCCGAACGACAAAGCGCTATCGATGCCCATGGCATCATCGGCGACATGCGCAGCGCGGCACTGGTCAACGACAAGGGCAGTGTGGACTTTTTCTGCTGGCCGGAATTCGACAGCCCGTCGATCTTCTGCTCGCTGCTGGACACGCCCGAGGCCGGGATTTTCCAACTGTCCCCGGATCTACCCGACGCTCGCCGCGAGCAGATTTACCTGCCCGACACCAATGTGCTGCAAACCCGATGGCTCAGCGACCGCGCAGTCGTCGAAGTCACCGACCTGCTGCCCATCGGCGACAGCGAAGATGCCACGCCGGTGCTGATGCGCCGGGTTCGTGTGGTCAGCGGCCAGGCAACGTTTCACATGCGCTGCGCCGTGCGCCATGACTACGCTCGCGCCAAGACCCGAGCACGCATGGATGAAGAAGACGTGACCTTCGAGGCCGCCAATCAGCCGTCCCTGCGCCTGTCTTCGGATCAGGTTTTGCGTATGGACGGCCATGCGGCAGTCGCTGAATTCACCCTCGAACAGGACCAGAGCGCCGAATTCATGCTGGGCGGTATCGACGATCCGCGATTCAAGGAAGGCGCCGCCGCGATCTGCCTGGAACGGACCCTGAAGTTCTGGCGCGACTGGATCGGCCAATCCAACTACCGCGGCCGCTGGCGGGAGATGGTCAATCGCTCGGCCCTGGCGCTGAAGCTGCTGACCTCGCGCAAGCATGGCGCAATCCTCGCCGCCGCGACCTTCGGCCTGCCGGAAACGCCTGGCGGCGAGCGCAACTGGGACTACCGCTACACGTGGATCCGCGACGCCTCGTTCACCGTCTACGCGTTCATGCGCCTGGGCTTCGTTCAAGAGGCCAACGATTACATGCGCTGGCTGCGCGGGAGAGTCAGCGATTGCCACGGCAAATCGATGAAACTCAACATCCTCTATGCCATCGACGGCCGCCAGGAACTGCCGGAAACCGAACTCTCGCATCTGTCCGGCCATGGCGGTGCGACACCGGTGCGCATCGGCAATCAGGCTTACGACCAGGTCCAGCTCGACATCTTCGGCGAGCTGATGGACGCGGTGTACCTGGTTAACAAATACGGCGACGCCATCTCCCATGAAGGCTGGAAACACGCGGTGGAAGTGGTCGACCAGGTCTGCGAAACCTGGGAGCAAAAGGACGTCGGCATCTGGGAAATGCGTGGCGAGCAGCATCACTTCCTGCACTCGCGGCTGATGTGCTGGGTGGCACTGGATCGAGCCATTCGCCTCGCCTCAAAACGCTCACTGCCCGCCCCGTTCGCCCGCTGGGACCAGACCCGACAGGCGATCTACGCTGACATCTGGGGAAATTTCTGGAACGAAGAACGCGGGCATTTCGTCCAGTACATTGGCGGCACCGCGCTTGATGGCTCAATGTTGCTGATGCCGCTGGTGCGTTTCGTCAGCGCCAAAGATCCGCGCTGGCTTGCGACCCTCGACGCCATCGAAAAGAATCTGGTGCGCGACGGAATGGTTTGCCGCTATCGCAATGACGACACCCGAATCGACGGCCTCGACGGCACCGAAGGCGCCTTCGCCGCGTGCTCGTTCTGGTACGTCGAATGCCTGGCCCGCGCCGGCCGGGTGGAAAAGGCGCATCTGGAATTTGAACAGTTGCTGAGGTACGCCAACCCGCTGGGGTTGTACGCCGAAGAGTTCGACAGCCATGCGCGGCATCTGGGCAATACACCGCAAGCGCTGACGCATTTGGCCCTGATCAGTGCGGCGTGTTTTCTGGATCGGAAATTGAGTGGGGAGAAGAGTTTCTGGCAGCCTTGAGAGCATCTCACCACAGGTTTGTGTAGTCCGAAGTCCTGCATTGTTTAAACAAAACCCGCATCCACCACCGGAAAATCCTTTGTTGCAAGCCGTTACATCCCCCCCTACCATCGTCCGTCAACGGGTACAGCGGAGCTGTCCAACAAAACCCGAATTCAAGGAACCAGAATGACCCAGCGCATCCACCGCAACATTGACACCCCTCTCAGATCCGGACTAAACCGCGATGAACTGTGGGAAGGCCAGGACAAGGGCCTGATCAAATGTTGGGAAATCGGCCGCCAACGCGCCGCCCGTTTCCCCGAACTCGCCCAACGATGCCTTGTCGGCGAACTGCCGGTGCTGGGCTGGAAAGGTGGCGTCAGCCGCAGCCTGAAAAAACTCGAAAAATACGGATCCCTCAAGTACCTCGCTCAGTGGCAAGGGTTACGCGGGGAAGATCTGGATATCGATTTGGGTGAAGAACGGGCGTTGACCTGTTCGCGGACCAACATGGTGGTGACGTTTACGCCGGATCGGTCGAAGTACTTCAATCAAGTGGCGGAAATCGAAGCCTAGAAAACAGGTGAAAAACAACCCTTACTGGAGTGTCGAATGAACAATGAAGCGCTGATCCACTTCACCAAAACTCCAAGTCTGTCGCTCGCCTACGAAGAACACGGCCCTACCACCGGCGACCCGATCATCCTCCTCCACGGCTTCCCCTACTCCCCGCGCGCCTACGACGAAATCGCCCCAGTCCTCGCCGCCAAGGGCTACCGCGTCATCGTCCCGTACCTGCGCGGTTACGGCCCGACCCGTTTCAACCATCCCGACACCCTGCGCTCCGGACAACAAGCCGCCCTCGCTCAGGATTTGCTGGATCTGATGGACGCGTTGGCCATTCAACAAGCCGTCCTGTGCGGCTACGACTGGGGCGGTCGGGCGGCGTGTATTGTGGCGGCGCTATGGCCCGAGCGGGTTCGTTGCCTGGTGACCGGCGACGGTTACAACCTTCAGGACATTCCCCATTCCACCGAACCGTTGGACCCGAAAACCGAGCACCGCCTCTGGTATCAGTACTACTTCCACACGCCACGCGGCGTCGAAGGCCTGACGAAAAATCGCCGGGCTTTGTGCGTATTACTCTGGAAGCTGTGGTCACCCACCTGGGCCAAAGGTCCTGAGTTGTATCCGTTAAGTGCACCGGCCTTCGATAATCCGGATTTCGTCGAGGTGGTGATTCATTCCTACCGCCACCGGTTCATGTACGCGCCCGGCGACCCGGCGCTGGAGTGGATCGAAGAAGCGCTGACCCGACAGCCGCCAATCAGCGTACCGACGATTTCCCTGTGCGGGGCCGACGATGGCGTCGGACCGGCACCGGAGACAGACGAAGACATTCCCCATTTCACCGGGCGTTATGAGCGGCGAGTGTTGGCGGGCGTCGGGCACAACATTCCCGAAGAAGCGCCCGAGGCGACGGTCAGAGCGTTACTGGATCTGCTGGAGGGCTGACGCTGAAACGCTCGCGATAGGCCTGCGGGGTAACGCCCATGGCCCGCAGAAAACTGCGTCGAAGCGTCTCTTCGCTGCCGAATCCGCATTGCACCGCCACCCGTTTGATCGGCACGCCGGTATCGCTGAGCAAACGCCGGGCGGTCTCGACCCGAATCAGTTCGATGGCCCGGGCCGGCGTCTGGCCGGTGTCGGCGCGGTAGTGGCGGACGAAGCTGCGTTCGCTCATGCCGGCCTGCAAGGCCAGGGTCGGGATGCCCAAATCCTTGGTGAGGTTTTCACTGATCCAGGCATGAAGTTCGTCGAAACGGTTGCCTTCCTTTTGCAAAGAAAGGGTCACGCTGAACTGCGACTGGCCGCCGGGACGCTTCAGGAACACCACCAGTTGCCGCGCGACTTCCAGGGCCATCGTGCGGCCAAGATCTTCTTCGACCATGGCCAGCGCCAGATCGATACCGGCGGTGACCCCGGCCGAGGTCCAGACCGGACCGTCATTGATGAAAATCGGATTGGGTTCAACCTGCAGCCGCGGATGCTGCTGCGCCAACTGCTCGCAACGGGTCCAGTGCGTGACCACCCGCCGGCCATCGAGCCAGCCGCTGGCCGCCAGCAAAAATGCGCCGGTGCACACCGACGCTACCCGCCGACACCCCGTCGCGTGTTCACGTACCCACGCCACCAGCGGTTCATCTCGCGCCGCGTCGTAAACGCCCCAGCCACCGGCAATGATCAATGTGTCACTACCCTCTTCGGGCAACGGCTCGGCCAACAGCGCCAGCCCCGCCGACGACATCACCGCCCCGCCGCCGCTGGCAATCACCGACGGCGCATAAGGTGGCGGAAAACCTTGCTGGCGGGAAATATCGTTGGCCGAGGCGAACACCTGCAACGGCCCGGTGACGTCGAGCAATTGCACATTGGCAAAGGCGAGCACGTGAATGGTTTTCGGCATGATTGGCGTAATTCGTTGGGTTATTGGCGTATACGCCAAATCCTACGAGCCTAAAGTGAAGTCGTCCACCCACTTCATGAGAAAAATGCCATGACGTTGCAGATCGGTTTTCTGTTGTTTCCACAGGTTCAGCAACTGGACCTCACCGGCCCTTACGACGTACTGGCCTCGCTGCCGGACGTGAAGGTGCATTTGATCTGGAAAGATCTGGTGCCGGTCACCGCGAGCACGGGCCTGGTGCTGAAACCGACCACCACGTTCGACGATTGCCCGCAGCTGGATGTGATCTGCATTCCCGGCGGCAGTGGCGTCGGGCCGTTGATGGAAGATGAAGAGACACTGGCCTTCATCAAGGCGCAGGCCGCCACCGCGCGTTACGTCACGTCGGTATGTACCGGTGCGCTGGTGCTCGGTGCGGCGGGTCTGCTGAAGGGTAAACGCGCCACCACTCACTGGGCCTATCACGAATTGCTGGTGCCTTTGGGGGCAATCCCGGTGAAGGATCGGGTGGTGCGCGACGGCAATCTGTTGACCGGTGGCGGGATCACGGCGGGCATCGATTTTGCCCTGACCCTGGCCGCGGAGCTGTTCGATAAGGACACGGCAGAGCTGGTGCAGTTACAGCTGGAATATGCCCCGGCACCGCCGTTTGCGTCGGGCAGCCCTGAGACGGCTCCGGTGAGTGTGCTGGAGGAAGCCCGCAAACGTGCCGCCGGGTCATTGAAACTGCGCTCGGAAATCACTGAACGTGCAGCGGCGAAACTCGATCAATTGTCAGCACGCTGATCCATCCCGACCGGCAGCCAGTGCCTGGCTGCCGTTCCCTCCGGCCAAAATGACGCGCCGAGGATTTTCCATCGCCCATAAAAAAACCCGCCTAAGCGGGTTTCTCAAGACCATTTCGACATCCTGTCGGCAGCCATCCTGGCCAATGGTCGATCATCCGTGATCCTGAGCGCTTCCTGCGACTCAGTTGATGGATCCAGATTAAACACATCGGTGAAGCGTAAACAGAGGACATACCAGCGCTCTGGCGTAAGCCTTTGACCATTCCAGCCTTGAAGCCCTCTCCTGTAGCAGCTGCCGGAGGCTGCGTTCGGCTGCGCAGCAGTCGCAGAAACAGACACTGCGGTCTTTCAGGCACACCGTGTTTGCATGGTTTACGACTGCTGCGCAGCCGAACGCAGCCTTCGGCAGCTGCTACAGGAAACTCATCTGCCAAGTCCTTTTCGACAGGCGAAAAAAAACCCGCCGAAGCGGGTTTTTCCCAAGACCATTACGACTCCCTGTCGGCAGCGATTCCTTGCTTATGGTCGATCATCCGTGATCCCGAGCACTTCCTGTGCTTCGGTTGATGAGGCTAGATTACGCTTCGGATCCAATGTGCAATAGACGACATAGCTACCATCGCGTGTAGGACATTCGCTATAGCCGCCCTTCCGAAAACCCTTAGACAGGTAAGGCTTCAAGCATTGAACCCGCGAGTTTAGCGGCCTGCAGCTGACCTTCGGTCACCAGGGTATCGTCCTCGAGAAACGCCCAGCGTTTCAGCCAAGGTTCGAACATCAAGCGATCACTCTTCCTGACGCTCGCGTTTCTTGGCAGTGTCTTTGAGAAATTCTTCGATGTTGTTCATCTGTTCATCCCAACCGCGGCTGTCCATGCGGAACGCCTTGAGCCGCCGCGTTTGAGGGACGTGATCGAAACCGGACTCGGTGACCTTGAGCAACGTGCCTTCATCCATGTCTTCGAGCTCGAACTTCACCAAAGTGGTGGGTTCTTGGGAGTAATCGACCTCTGGCTCCACGGCATAAGGGTGCCAGCGAAACGAAAACACCCGTTCCGGCTCGACCCGCTCCACCAGTACGTTCCACAGCAAGTGTTCATAACCCGGGTACGTAATCTGCCCCTGGGTCCATTCACCGGCGACAAAACGCTTGCCCTCCAGCGCCACGCCAAACCACTGTCCGAAGGCTTCGGCATTGGCCAGCACACGCCAGACCTGCGAGCGCGGAGTTTTGAGCAGGATCTTCCTTTCTATGCGATCTGATGCTGGATTCATAAGTCACCTCCTGTACTGAACAGTAGGCCTGTAAGACCACAAGACCAACCCTAAAGTTGTATCAATCGGGTATCGCAATCAACCCTGTACGAAATATTCCGCTGCATTTCCAAGTGTAACTGCTGGTTTGAAAACAAAACGAGTAGACCGAAACTGCTAACGTTAAAAACGAAATTGACTCAGACAAGGACGATTCATGCAGCTTTCACTTACGGAGCGTTATCGCGGAGCCCTGCTGGGCTTGGCCTGCGGCACCCTCACGCAATCAGGAGCACGCGATGAATAGCCTGCATGGCAGCTGTTTGTGTAAAGCCATCGAATACGAAGTCGATAGCCTCGACGTGCCCATCAGTCATTGTCACTGCCAAACCTGTCGCAAGGCACACGCGGCGGCATTCGCCTCGACAGCCGGGGTCATGCGCCAACATTTTCGCTGGACCAAAGGTCAGGACCATCTGAATAGCTACGAATCGTCGCCGGGCAAGCTTCGGTATTTCTGTTCGGTCTGCGGTTCACACTTGATGGCTGAGCGCTTGGCCCAACCCCACGTCATTGTTCGTGTGGCGACTTTGGACGATGACCCGAAAGTGACGCCGCAAGCGCATATCTGGACATCACATGATGTGCCATGGCTCAAATATGAGTCGGTCGAAAGTCACCCTGAATGGCAGGCATAGCCAGGCCAATACGTAGCGCTACACTGCCCCCCAACTTCCACGTCAAAGCGAGAATCCCCATGCACCCACGCTTTCTTCTGGCTCTGACGCCTCTGCTGTTCACTACCGCTGCTTATGCGGTGGACTGCGACAACGCCGCCGATCAGGCCACGATGAATCAGTGCGCGGCGCAGCAGCACAAGGCGGCGGACAAGGAGTTGAATGCGCTTTACCAGCAGATCAACGAGCGCTTGAAGAGCAACCCGGAAAGCAAAAAGCTGCTGATCGGGGCGCAGCGTTCGTGGATTGCGTTTCGGGATGCCGAGTGCAAGTTCTCGAGCGCCGGGGTGGAAGGCGGGAGTGTGTATCCGCTGGTCTACAGCAGCTGTGTGACTGAATTGACCAAGGCGCGGGTTGAGACTTTCAAGAATTATTTGAAGTGCCAGGAGGGGGATTTGAGTTGTCCGGTGCCTGGGGCTTGATGATTCGGTGATCTTGAGGGCCTCTTCGCGGGCAAGCCCGCTCCCACATTCGACCGAGTTCTTTCAGAAAGAATGCAGTTAAATGTGGCAGCGGGCTTGCCCGCGATGGCGTCCGCACAGGCGAAGCGATTACCGGACAAAAACCTGCGCCGTCGTGATCGCCATATCCCCACCCGGCAACTTGATGCTGCCAATCTGCTTCATGCTCTCGGGATCAAAGATCGCCACATCATTAAACGTCCCGGCCAGGTAAATCTTGCTGCCGTCCTTGTTGAACGAAATGCAGTAGTAGGAATGATCCAGCGTCGCCGCCTGGAGCATTTTCTTCTCCTTGAGGTCGTACTTCGCCAAACGGTTGAGCACGCCGAACATCAGGTTCGGATCCTTCGGCGAACGCATGCCGCTGAAGTAGATTTCCGTCAGAGGACCGAAGTCGGTGGTTTCGGTCTTACCGGTTTTCAAGTCGATGCTGAACAGCCCGTAGAGGTACTCGGCGGTCGCTGGATCCTGCTTCTTGTCCTTGAATTTCGCCGCGGTGTAGAGCAGCGACAAGTCATGGCGATAAGTCTGCTGGTTCCACACGTAGAGCACATCCGGCGCACTGTAGTTCGGGCGCTTCCAGTGGCGGCTGGGGATCAGCACGTCGAACTTGCCGGTCTTCACATCGACCTTGTAGACATCCGCCCCGGCCACATACAGCGTGCCGTCGTCACCACTCTGCATGATCGTCAATTGCCGTGGTGCCGGAAAACTGCGCACGGGTTTGGCGTTCATGCCGGCGTCGGTGGCGTACACATCGAGCCGCGGTTGCTGCACTTCGTAGCGGTCGTTGAGCATCAACGTCGGGTTGGCAATGGTGAACAATTCCTTGCCGTCGTGGCTAAGGGTAAAGGCGAACATGGACCGCGCTTTCTCCCCCGGTTTCTGGGCGATGCTGGCGTGGAACACCTGCTTGCAGCTGTCGAGTTCAACGCCGTAGACATCCGCGTAGTGGTTGTTCAGCACGTAAGCGGTCTTGCGGTCCGGCGACAACTGAACGGTGCCGGGACCGAAGGCATCCGGCATCTTGCAGGTCTTGAACAAGGTGTCGGTGGCCAGGTCGATGACATGCAGGTTGTTCGGGTAATTGGTGGTCACCATGTACTCGTGACCGGTTTCGAGAGCGGTGTTTTCATCGGCCAGAACGGTGAGCGAACAGGCGCTCAGGACGGCGAACGCGGCCAGGCCGCAGGCTTTGATGCTAGGCATGCTGGAATCCTTCTTCTCTGTTCGATCACTTGTCTTTAGGGAAGACAGTGCCAAGGTTGCGCCAGTTGTCGTTGGACGCCTGGGCATCCTTGTTCCAGTCCGGGTAGGTGCTCATCATGTCGGGCACCTGGGCCGGCCACCAGCAAGGGTCGGAACAACCGTAAAGGTCCGCTTCCATCGGCTGGCACAGCGACGACACACCGCCAAAGGCGTCGATTTCCCAGCCCGGGTCGGTGGTCGAGGCGCAGCCGGCGACGGAACTCATCGCCACCACTTCTTCGATGCGGTTTTCGGCCGCGGCCTCATCCAGTTTCAGCGCTTTGTTATTGATTGCCTTGAGATGTTTCATATCAGTGAGCCTTGCGCGGAGTGATGTAGCTGCTGATAAACGCAGGGTTGTGGGCCATGATCCGGGTGTAGACCTCGATGCCGAAGTCGACCCAGTCACGCATCAGTTCGCAGTAGTGATAGGTCGGGTGGGTCGGGTCGCCGTAACGGGCATAGCTCTCGTGGTAGCAGCCGCCGGAGCAGAGATTGCGGATCTGGCAGTCCTCGCAACCGGTGTTGGTACGGTCGAGGCGTTGGGACAGGAAGTCGTTCAACTCGACCTGCTTCACACCGCTGTGGACGTTGCCGAACGTCGGCAACGATGAGCCGGTAAAACGGTGGCACAGATTCAATTCGCCCTTGTGATCCACCGCCAGCATCTTCAGGCCCGCGCCGCATGGCAGGGCTTTTTTGTGGCCTTCGTGGATGTCGGTGATCAGCTGGTGCAGGTTGGAGAAACCGATGTTGCGGTGTTCCAACGCCGCTTCCAGATAACGTCGGCCGAGTTTCTTCATGTTGGCGAAGACTTCGATCAGCTCGTCGCTGGACAGGTTGAAGGTGCTGATGTCGCCGGAGGTCACCGGGGCAAAGCCAACCTCGGCAAAACCCAGTTCGTTGAACAGGTGATCCCAGATGGTTTCGACGTCGGTGACGCCGGTGGTCAGGGTCACGCGGGCACCGACCGGACGACTGTTGTAGCGCGACAGCAGCATTTCAGCCTTGCGCCGCACCACGTCGTAAGTGCCCTGCCCGCCCACGGTGATGCGGTTGCGATCGTGCACGGTTTTCGGTCCGTCGATACTGACTGACAGGCCGAAACGGTGGGCGTTGAGGTAGTCCACGGTCTCTTCGGTGAGCAGCGTCGCGTTGGTGGTCATGACGAACTCGACGAACTTGCCGGCCTCACGGAAACGCTTCTCGCAATAATCGACCATGTACTCGATCAGCTTGCGATTGCTCAGCGGCTCACCACCAAAAAACACCACGGTGAAACGCTCTTCGTCCGGGGATTCGCGCAGCAGCATTTCCACCGAGGCGACCGCGGTTTCGACGTCCATTTTTTTGCCGGCCGACGGCTTGTCCAGGTCTTCCTTGTAGCAGTAGGTGCAGCTCAGATTGCAGCCGGTGTTGACGTTGAGCACCACGGTATTGATCGCCGTGCGCTCGACCCGTTTGGTGCCGATGTCGGGGGTCAGCGGCGAGCCGTCGCTGACCAGTTCCAGGGCCATCAGCTCGCGCAGGGTCTCGGTGATTTCTTCACCGTTGAAGCGTGCGGCCAGGCGCTGGATCAGGTCGTCCGACGAACAGCCCGGACCGCGCAAGGTATCGATGATGGTGCCGGTCAGCTCATCGCTGGCGAACAGCGAACTGCTGGGAATGTGAAACAGCATGCGGTCGGCATCGACGTGCACTTCGTGCAGATTCCGCTCAACCAGATTCAAAATAGCGCCCATTGCAACCTCCTGTGCAAACCCCGTTTGACGGGGCCTGCGGTCATTCCGAAAAGATGTCTGAAACGGTTAACGGTCAGCCAACTCATGGAATGGGTGGATTGTTCCAGCGTTGCACGGTGACGATCATGTGGCCTTCGCCGGTCAGGGATTTCCCTGCATCGTCGACGGCGGCGATCACCTTGAGGTTGCCGGCATTGTTGGTAGACATTTTGCGCTGCGGGTTCGGCCCGGCATCGCCCGGTGTGAACACGCCGCTGTCAGCCTGCATGGTGCCGGCGAACTTGACGTCCTCGTCTTCCTTGGCGCGGTCGTCGAAGGCTTCGACCGACCACTGCGCCGGGAACACGCCGATACGATATGGCTTGCCGTCGGCGCCCTTGCCCCAGGCTTCGGCATCAAAACGACCCTGCACTTTCGGCGTCGAACCACCGCCCTCGCCGATCCGCGCTACCGAGAACTCGGGCACGACTTTGACTTCGGCGATTTTGCTGTAGACCGACAGGGTCGGGCCTTTCAGCGTGCCGACAGTGACATTGCGCAGACCCGGTTGGGCATTGGCGGCGGCCTTGAGTTTGACCTTGATCCGACCCGGGCTTTGCTCGATGACTTCGACCACTTCCACGCCTTTGCCGAAGTTCGGTTTGCCGGTGAGACCGCTGCCGACAAGGGTGACTTCCGTTTCAGCGCCAGCCTTCAGGTAACCCGGCTGCACCGCCAGCAAACGACTACTGCCCTGCTTGGCGGCGACGAAGTCCAGCCCCCTCTCATCGTGCTCGGCCTCGAACATCCGACCCTGCATCGCGTTGCCCTGGGCGGTGAACACCTGGCGCATGGTCACGCCGTCGATGGTCACGTTGCCGCGCCATTCGTAGCCGGTATAAAGAATCGCACTGCCATCGCCGTTGAACGGGCTGCCATCGGCGTATTGGCCTTTGACGCTGACCTTGAACGTGTCACTGCCATCGGCCGTGACGCTCATCACGCCGGCCAATCCACCCTTGCCCGGCAAGTGGCCGCTGAAGCTCCAGTCGCCCACCAGTGTTTCGGCTTTTGGCGCGGTGCTCAGCCATTTTTTCCAGGCCGGGTTGTCCAGCGGATAACGCTTGGCCAGCAGCGGCACCATGTCTTTTCGAGCAAGGTCGAACCAGTCGCGGTCGCGAGACAGCGCCTGGTATTCCAGGGACGGCCATTGGCCGAGGTGGAAGTTCACCAGACGCTCCCATTCCTGAGCGGGACGGCGTTGCAGGGCGACCCGCGCACCGGAGTGGCAGCGGCCGCACATCTGGCTGGTCTGGTCGTCGAATTTCTCGACGGTATTGAGTCGACGCTCCAGCGCATAACGTACGCCATCGGTCTCGCTTGGGGCCAGGCCTTGGGTGTCGGCCAGGTATTTGACCAAGGTGCGGCGGTCGTCATCGCTGATCTGCAAACCGTGCATGGTTTGCATGCGGGCGATGCTCATCAGCCAGCCTTCAGGGGTTTTGCGCTGGTGGCTGATGCGGCTCAGGGCGTTATCGGCTTCGGGGGTATGACAGCCCTGACAGGTTTCCTTGAGGATGGTCTGAGCGTCGCGGGCTGCCAGGCTGTAAGGCGAATGCAGCGCCACACAAGCGGCCACGGCCAGCAGACTGGCACTCAGGCCTGATCGGAGTTTTCTCTTCATCAACGTCGAACCTCGCACGGTGCTTTCTTATTTTTGTGGCTTATCGTTTTTATGGTTTCTGCCGTCGGCGGCGCACCGCTGACGGAGGCAAGAGAAACGTCTGCGATGAGCAATACACGGAGCGTGCCAGCTTGCCGATTACCTTTTAAATCAAGATGTTGTGTGAAGATTACTGCTTTTCGCCATCGCTGAACGAGATCGCCAGCGTCTAATATCGCGACAGTTGTTGCACTCTGAGACAAGCATAGATGGCCAGACCGGAACAGCTCATCGGCCGGCGATTGACGCCGCCCCCCTGCAAGCGCGAAATGGTCGTTCACCGATTGCCACCAGGGGATAAAAAAATGGCAAGCATCACTGTCCTGGCGGGGGACTTTCTGCAGGGTGATGGAGAGTACAGAGACGGCGTTTTCACCCTCAGAACGTCGCTTCACCCATGGCCCGGCATTACCCTTCCGCTCTCATCATTCAAGAGCGTGGAAGTGGCCAACGAGGATTCGATCAACAACATCAAGGATGCCATCGGCTTTGGCGTGGCCGGGGCCATGCTGTTGGGGCCCATCGGCGCAATCGCCGGGTTCATGCTGGCTGGCAAGGAAACCGAAGTGACCTTTCTGGCGACACTCAAGGACGACAGAAAGCTGTTGGCTGCCGTGGATGGCAACACGTTCGAAGAAATTTCCCTTAAGTTTGCAGCCTGAATAATCGGCGCGGGCCGCACCGATTTCCCACGGTGCGGCGTGACGCCGGTTCAGATGTCATAGGTGGGGGGAACGCTTTTGTGTACGTCGATCTCGTGCTGCATGTCGGCCACCAGCGACGCGATCGCATGGGGACTGTCCAGTGTCCACAGGGGAACGTGGGTGGCCACTATATCCACTTTGCCGGTCATGCAGTCGCAGACCCGAATCGTCAGGGACTGGTCCGCCGCCATGGTGCAGGTGCACACGGAGGGCAGAAAACTGTGTTCAATGATGTTTTGAATTTCCAGGGTTGAAAGGAACATCGTTACCTCCCTCACGCCAGATGTATTGCCGGATGAACGGTCCGTCACTTCACCCACCGGTCCTGAAAATTCTAGTCCTCAATAATGGGTACCTCAAGGTCGCAACCCGGTTGCTCGTCGTCTCATAGCTGTCGCAATTTGCAACAATCTCACAGCGTTCGCGATTCCCCCGATTGACCAAAAACCTCGCCGACAAAGGACGGTCCTGCCTTTTCGGGCACTTGGCACAGCCATTGCGAAAGCCTTGTTCTCACGAACAACAAGAGGTTTCGTCATGCCCCTCCCTTATTTGCTTCCCGCCACCTCGGCGTTCATCCAGCGCGCCCCGCGCATGCTCATCGGCGGCGACCGGGTCGAGGCCGCCGACGGCCAGACCATGCCCCTGCACAACCCGGCCACCGGCGAAGTGCTGTGCGTCGTGCCACGGGCCACACCTGAGGATGTCGACCGCGCCGTGCTCGCCGCCCGTCAGGCCTTTGATGATTCCGCCTGGACCCGCACCCGGCCTCGGGAGCGGCAGAACCTGCTGTGGAAACTCGCCGACCTGATGGAGCGCGACGCCGAACTGCTGGCGCAACTGGAATGCCTGAACAACGGCAAAAGTGCGGTGGTGGCCCAGGTGATGGACGTGCAACTGTCCATCGACTTCCTGCGCTACATGGCCGGTTGGGCGACCAAGATCGAAGGCTCCAGCGTTGAAGTGTCATTGCCGTTGATGCCCAACGATCAATTCCACAGTTTCATCCGCCGCGAAGCGGTGGGCGTGGTCGGCGCCATCGTCGCCTGGAACTTCCCGTTGCTGCTGGCCTGCTGGAAACTCGGCCCGGCCCTGGCCACCGGTTGCACCGTGGTGCTCAAACCCGCCGACGAAACCCCGCTGACCGCGCTGAAACTCGCCGAGCTGGTGCTGGAAGCCGGTTACCCCGAAGGCGTGTTCAACGTGGTCACCGGCACCGGCATCACTGCTGGTTCCGCCCTGACCCACAATCCGCTGGTGGACAAGCTGACCTTCACCGGCTCCACCGCCGTGGGCAAGCAGATCGGCAAGATCGCCATGGATTCCATGACCCGGGTGACCCTGGAACTGGGCGGCAAATCGCCAACCATCGTCATGGCCGACGCCGACCTGAAGAGCGCCGCAGCCGGTGCCGCCAGCGCGATTTTCTTCAACCAGGGTCAGGTGTGCTGCGCAGGCTCCAGGCTGTATGTGCAGCGTAAGCATTTCGACAATGTGGTGGCGGACATCGCCGACATCGCCAATGCCATGAAACTGGGTAACGGCCTGGACCCAAGTGTCGAGATGGGGCCGCTGATCTCCGCGCGTCAGCAGGAACGGGTTTACGGGTACATCGAAAAAGGACGGGAAAGTGGTGCGACCATCGCTTGCGGTGGCGAGCAGTTCGGGCCGGGGTTCTTCGTTAAACCGACGGTGATTGTGGATGTCGATCAGAAGCACTCGCTGGTGCAGGAGGAGATCTTCGGGCCGGTGCTGGTGGCGATTCCGTTCGATGATGAAGCTGATGCGTTGCGCATGGCCAATGACAGTCCGTATGGGCTTGGGGCGAGTATCTGGTCGAACGATCTGGCGGCGGTGCACCGGATGATTCCGCGGATCAAGTCGGGTTCGGTGTGGGTCAACTGCCACAGCGCGCTGGACCCGGCGTTGCCGTTTGGTGGGTACAAGATGTCGGGGGTTGGGCGTGAGATGGGGTATGCGGCGATTGAGCATTACACCGAGTTGAAGTCGGTGTTGATCAAACTATGACACGCTGATCGTTCCCACGCTCTGCGTGGGAATGCCGCCACGGACGCTCCGCGTTCCGCTTCTGGAGGTGACGCAGAGCGTCACGGGATGCATTCCCACGCAGAGCGTGGGAACGATCGGTTAGGGTTTGAAGCCTTGCGACAGTAACCAACCCCGGACCACCCGCCCCTGCTCCACCGTCAAGCCGTCCAACACCTGATCCGCAGGTTCGCTGCCCAACCGCCGCACCAACGGCGCCAGCTCAACCCCTTGCACATGCCAGATCCCCAGCGGCTGATCCGCCGTAATCACCACCTCGGCCTCATCCACAAAACCCTCTTTCAACACCGGCGCGCGCTCAATCCTCAGCGAGGAAAAATCCGCCTCGGCATGCGCCACCTCAGCATCCGGCCACTGTCGCCGCGCAAGCCAGAATGGCTGCTGCAACCAACGCTGCTCATCGGCATAAAAATCCCGCCCGATTCGCGCAAAACGCAAAAACAACTGCTCCACCCGTTGCTGATGAAAGCGCTGAGCCAACGCCGCTCGCTCGGGTTTACGCAACAACGTGTTAATCACCGTCGGCGCCTGTAACGCCGAGGACAATGACTGAAAAATCCCGTTGCCCGACAGCGGATCCACCGCCATCGCCGCATCCCCTACCCGAATCCAGTTATCGCCACACACCTGCGGGCACAAAATCGCGGTGCTGCTGCGAGCATGCAGTTGCAGGTCAATTTCCGGCCCGGCACCGAAAAACGCCCGCGCCAACGCCGAACCCTGACGTCGCTCACGACAGTAATCGAGCAACTGCGCCTTGCCCGGCAATTCAGCACTGGCCACGTCCACGGTCCATTGCCAGTAACACTGACCGTCGGCTCGCCGAGCCATCCAGGCCCAGCCGTCCTCAAGACTTTCCACCGCACTGGCGGTGCTGCCCGGCGTGCCTTGCCAGCGATTGAGCAGGCTGACCGTCTCCTGCCCGCGCAGGCCTTTGCCAAGCGCCGGTGCCTGACGCCCCCGCGCCTCAACCAGAAAATCCGCCAGCAGCGCCTCGCGCCCTTCGACCTCGATCCGATGCCCCGAAGCCGATGCCTGAACGGTCAGCACTCGGCCTTCGATCAGCTCAACACCAGCCAGGCGCAGATCCTCGCGCAAGCCTCGATCAAAGCTCGGGCGATCCAGTAAAAATTCGATGTTTTGCGCATGCTGCTGGCCGTTCCATGACACCTGTCGTTGGGACGGCAGCGCTGCATCCGCCAGCGCCTGATGAAGCCCCGCGCTACGCAAGGCCTCCAGCACCCGAATGGAAACGCCTTCCAGCGCCGCAAACCGCCGCCATTCGCTGACCAGCGTCACCGGGTAACCGAGCCGACGCAAACCCAAGGCAACCGCCGCTCCCGCAGGCCCTGCGCCAAGAATCAAAATCATGGTCCGACGCGCCGTTCAGGGCCGCGATAACGGGCATTCTCCCGAAGCCATTCGATGATGTGTTCGTTGCTCGCATCGGGATGTGCCACCAGGAAACCCGCAATGTGCCCGCTCAACGCCGCACAGCCGAGACTGGCGCCGGACTGCCCCGGATAGGTGCCATGCACACACGCGGCGAAATCCGCTTGAGTGCTGTTGAGCCACGACCATTCCTGTTCGGCACAACGCGCATCACCGGTGACTCGCAGCACCTGTGGATAATTCGCCGGAAACACGCCCTCGCCCTGCGCCGGACTGGACGCACAGAGCAAAACCCCTCGCGCTACCGCCGCGGCACAGGCTTCACGCAACAGGCTGCGATCCTGACGCAGACCGAGGCTCAAATTGATCAGCCGAACGTCTTGCGCCACCAGCCAATCAATCGCCGTGGCGATCTGCAAAGCGCTGGTGACTCCACGCTGGTCGAACACCTGAGCCACGCAAAATACCGCCGAAGGCGCCCGCCGACCGATGGCCTCGACCACCGCGCTGCCGTGGCCCAGCGGATCGTCACGCAAGTCGCTTTCGGTCAGGCCATCCGCTAGCAACGAGAAGCGCCGCCCGGCGACCACTTGCACCCGCTGTGCCGCCGAGTGACCGCTGTCCACCACGCCAATCCGCAGCTCAGGCTTCATGCAGCACCGTTTTTGAAGTGAGTACGCCGTCGAGCAATTCAAAGCGCAAATCGGCATCGGCCAAGGTTGAAGGACGGTGGCTGATGAGGATCCGCGTACGCCCGGCAAACAGTCGATCGATGGCTTCAATGACTTCGCGTTCGGTGGCTTCATCCACTGCCGAAGTCGCTTCATCCAGCACAAGAATCAATGGATCCTGCAACAGCGCCCGGGCGATGGCGATGCGCTGTTTCTGCCCGCCGGACAACTGCTGACCGCGTTCGCCCAACGGACTGTCGAGGCCTTCGGGCAATGACTCGATCAGGCTATCGAGTTGCGCCAGCCGTGCGACTTCGGCAATCGCTTCACGGCTGGCGTCCGGCACCGCGTAGGCCAGGTTGTCGGCGAGGCTGCCGCGAAACAGCACGATGTCCTGACTGACCACGGCAATCCGCCGACGCAACTGGAACAGGTCCAGTTCACGCAGATCGACCTCTCCCAGCAACACCCGGCCCGACTGCGGATCGTGGTGCCGTTGCAGCAGGTCGATCAGGGTCGATTTACCGACGCCAGAGCCGCCACTCAGGGCGACTTTCAAACCGTAGGGAATTCGCGCTTCGATCCCGCGCAGGGTCGTTGGGCGACCGGGATGGCTGAAGTGCACATCGTCGAAACGCAGCTCGCCGGAAGTCGGCATCGGCTGCGGCGTGACCGGGGTGAGAACGGTCGGCTCTTCGCCGCGCAACTCCATGACGCGCCCGAGGCTGACGGTCATTCGTTGGACCGCGACATAGAGCCCGAGCAGGCTCTGCACCGGCCCGACGGCCATGCCCAGATAGGTGGAAAACGCGATCAGCGCGCCCAGTTGCCAGGTCCCCTGCACCACCCAATATCCGCCGATCAGGAACGCGCAGGCACGGGACAGAGACGTCAGTGTGCCCGGCACCGCCTGAGTGAAAAACTCGGTGACTTGCAGGCGCAGTAACTGGCTCATGTAGCCTTGGCCCAGTGTCTCCAGGCGCCGCGATTCGCGCTGTTGCTGGCCGGCAGACTGGATGAATTTCATCACCGGCAAGGTCTCGACCATGAACGAGGACATGTCCGCCGAACGCTCGCGCAATTGCCGCACATCGCGCTCGACCTTGCGCCGCATCCAGCGCAACCAGATCACGTCGAGGGGAATCAGCACCAGCGCCAGCAACGAGAGTTTCCACGACAGGGTCAGCAGCATCGCCACGGCGCAGACCAGGCCGATCACGCTCGACACCGCGGAGAACAGGGAGTCCACAGCAAAGCGCTGGATCTCTGCGACGTCGCCATCGAGGCGCGACATCAAGTCGCCGATTCGGCGCTGTCCGTAGAAACTCGGCGAAAGCGTTTGCAGATGTCGATAAAGGTCATCGCGCAGGGCAAACAGAATCCGCCCGGACAGTCGCGTGTGCAGATAACGGTTGATCCCCGACAGCCCCGTTCCGAGCAGCCCGGCCACGATCATCAGCCCGGCGATCAGCACCAGCATGGGGAAGTTGCGTGCGAGCAAACCATCGTCGATCAGTAATTTGGTCAGCCAAGGCTGGACCAACACCAGCAACGAGGCGCAGACCGATAACCCGAGCAGCCCGGCAATCGCCAGACGGTGCGGCCGCACGAAGCTGTAGAGCCAGCGCAATGCCGCTTGCAGGGCTTCGGGGTTCTGGCTGTCGATCAGCCGAACGATCAGGCGCTGCATCACGAGCGCAACTGTTTGAGCTTGCGATACAAGGTCGCGCGGCTGATGCCCAAGGCGTCGGCGGCGGCCGAGACGTTGCCCTGATGAGTGTCCAGAGATTGGCGAATCAGCTCCAGTTCATTTTCGCGAATGCTGCCGGCCTGAGGGCGTTCGGTGGCGGTCAACTCGTCGAGCATGCTGTCGGGCAAGTGGTCGAGGGTGAGTACGGTGTCCCCCGGCTCACGCATGGCCAGCGCCGTTCGTAAAACCATTTCCAGTTGGCGGATATTGCCCGGCCAGTGATAGCCGCCGAGCAAACGGTTCAAATCGTCATGCAGGACCATCGTCGGCGCATCCAGCTTGGCCAGCAGACGAGCGACCAGACCGCTGAAATCCTCACGCTCGCGCAAGGCCGGGAGCATCACGCTGATGCCGTTGACCCGATAAAACAGGTCCTCACGGAAGTGTTTTTCTTCGACCAGTCGCTTGAGGTCACGGTGCGTGGCGCAGATCAATGCGACGTCGATGTCTTGCTCTTCACCGGCGCCCAGCGGTGCCACTTTGCGGTCCTGCAACACCCGCAACAGACGGGCCTGCAAGGCCAGCGGCATGTCGCCGATTTCATCGAGAAACAAGGTGCCGCCATGGGCCTGTTGCAGCCGACCGATCATGCCGCCGCGGCGTGAGCCGGTGAACGCGCCTTCGCGGTAGCCGAACAATTCCGACTCGATCAGGCCTTCGGGGATCGCCGCGCAGTTCACCGCGACGAAGGGTTTGTCGCAGCGGGTGCCGGCCATGTGCAGGGCGCGGGCGATGACTTCCTTACCGGTGCCGGTTTCACCCAGCAGCAACACCGGCAGCTCGTTGGCCAGGCCTTGACGGGCCATGCGCAAGGCTCGGGCATAACGGACATTGCTGCCGGCCAGGGATTCCAGATCCGGTTGTGCTTTGGCGGTTTTCGCTGTGCTGCGTGGCGGCGTACTGACATTGATCAAACGCTGCGGCGCACGCAGGGTTTTGTAGAAGAACTCGCCTTTGGCCGTTTGCAAACTGCCGACTCCGCCCTGATGCAGACGCGACAGAAGTTGCAGGCCATCGACGCCCAGAAACTCTTCACAGCGTCGACCGACCAGCGCCGAGCGTTCGGCGTGAAGCAACTGACAGGCCTGGGCGCTGACCGCGAGAATCTGCCCGCCAAGGCTCACCGCCAACAGGCCTTGCCAAGGGGATTCGAGGTACTGCCGACGGCTGTGGAAGGCAAGGACGATCTCGTCCGGATAACTGGCGTTGAACACCCGGCTTTCGATCTGGCTGACGGCCATCGCCAGCAACGCGGTGCTGTCGTGAACGCGACCGAGCGGGCCTTCGCGGGTCAGGTCGAGTACGCCGAGGATGTCGCCTTGGGGGCAATAGATGGGCACCGAGGTGCAGGAGAAATCGGTCAGACGATCGAGGTAATGTTCGCCGCAATCGATCATCGTTGGCCGGGCTTCCACCAGTGCAGTGCCCAACGCGTTGGTGCCGCGAGCGGCTTCGCTCCAGCAGGCGCCGAGGGTGATGTCTTGCAGGCCGCTGCCCTTGAGGCGATCGGCGCGGCCTTCGACAGCGAGGATGGTGGCGTCGGAATTGGCGAGGATGATCAGCCCTTCCTTGCCCTGACGCTCGGCCAGGTAATCGATGGCCGGCAATGCCGCGTCGATCAGCAGCCGATTGCTCGCCAACAGCACGTCGAGGCTCGCGCTCGATTCCAGCGCCAGCTCGTGCTTGGCATTGAAATGTACGCCATGGCTCAGGCTACGCCGCCACGACGCATCGATTTCCGCCCGCAGCACGCCATCCGGGACTTCGCCCTCGAGATGGAGTTTTTCCCGGGCCAGCCGGGCTTCGCGGTGCAGCTTGGGAGGAGTTGTTTTTATTAGCGTCATCAAGCGCTCCGGATCGGTCCGCCCTGCGCTTTTTTAAGATCAGCGCCCTGCCGCAATCTTTACGTTAACGTCAGGGCGATGGCAAGTGCCTTACGGCGCTTGTGTTTCATCCGGGGGACTGCGTTATCGTTCATCGCGAGCAAGCTCGCTCCCACAGTGGCCGGTGTTGAACACAAATATTCTGTTCAACTCAGTCCCATTGTGGGAGCGAGCTTGCTCGCGATAGCGATCTATCCGGCAACATCAGATTCAGAGCTGCCACACCTCGGCATTCACAAAAAACGCCCGCGCATTATCCTCCAGACTCTCCAGGTGATACCCGCCCTCCTGCACAATCAAACACGGTAACCCAAGGCTGCGAATCCGCTCGCCCAGCAGCGCAAATCCTTCACGGGTGACCGCCACCTTGCTCTGCGGATCCAGCTCGAAAATATCGAACCCCAAGGACAACACCAGCACCTCGGCGCCGAAGTCTTTCACCACCTCCAATGCCACGTCCAATTGACCCAGGAAGTCCACCTCACTGGCGCCATGCGCCATCGGCAAGTTGAGGTTGAAGCCCTCGCCCTTCCCGACACCCCGCTCATCAGCAAACCCGGCAACCCCCGGATAGAAGTTGGTCGGATCGCCATGCACCGAGACGTAGAGCACGTCATCGCGGTCGTAGAAAATCTCCTGAATTCCCTGACCGTGGTGCATATCGGTGTCGAGCACCGCGACGCGCGCAAACCCGCCCCGCAGAACCTGCGCTGCCACCGCCGCATTGTTCACATAGCAAAACCCGCCCGCCGCTTCGGCCCGGGCATGGTGCCCCGGAGGACGACACAAGGCATACGCAGCCGACTCGCCATCGAGTAACGCCTGAGCCCCGGCGATCGCGCTTTGCGCCGACCAATAGGCCGAACGCCAGGTCTGCTCGCCCACCGGGCAACTGCCGTCCGCCAGATAGCGCGCGGCCTGGGCGAGAATCCCGCGCAAGGCATTGGGCTCGCGCACGAAGATGTTCGACATCACCTCGTCGCCCCAATCCTCGGGGATCTCTTTCCAGCGCTGATGTGCTTCCTGCAAGAACGCCAGGTACGGCGCGCCGTGGACCGCCAGCAGCGGATCGAGCCCGGCATCGACCGGTTGCTCAACCGTAAAGCCCAATGAACGAGACGCTTGCACCAACCGCTGAGCGCGCTCCGGCACTTCCTGCGGCGTGCGCATCTGCCCACGGGAGTAGTAACTGCGCGGATGGTGAAGCAACTGTTCGGGGTGGAAAAAACTGCGCATCGGGCTCTCCTTATTCGACTTTACCGGCGCGGGCCAGCACGGCGTTAAGCAACACATCGGTGCCCTGACGCACGTCTTCGGGCACCACATCCTCGGCTTCGTTATGACTCAAACCGCCCACACAAGGAATGAACACCATCGCCGTTGGGCAGTACCGCGCCAGATGAATCGCATCATGCCCGGCGCCGCTGACAATCGATTGCTGAGCGTAGCCCAGCGCGTCCACCGCCTGTTGCACCGCCGCCACGCAATCGGCATCGAACGGTGTTGCCGGGCTGATCCAGTGAGGCGTAATCGTCAGGTTCAAGCCTCGGCTATCGGCAATCGCCTGAAGCCGCTCACGGACCTGCTGCTCCATCGCCTCAATCGCTTCGTCGCGGTGATGACGCAGGTCGACGGTGAAATTCACCAAGCCCGGAATGGTGTTGCGCGAAGACTTGTTGATGCTCAACTCGCCGACAGTGGTCAGGCCTTCAGGGGCGAAATCGGTAGCCAGACTTTCGATGGCCTGGATCATCCGCGCCACGCCATACAAGGCGTCTTTGCGCAGCGGCATCGGCGTGGTGCCGGCGTGTGCGGCCATGCCTTCGACCCGCACGTCGAGCCAGCGAATCGCCTGGCCGCCGCTGACCACGCCGATGCTTTTGGCGTTGTCTTCGAGGATCGGACCTTGCTCAATGTGCGCTTCAAAGTACGCATCCACCGCATCGCCCAATGGACGCTGGCCGGCGTAACCGGTGCGTTGCAACGCCTCGGCAACGCTGATGCCGTCGATGTCACGCACCGCCAGCGCCGCGTCCAGTTGCATGATCCCGGTGAACACCGCCGAGCCGAACATCGCCGGGGTGAAGCGTGCGCCTTCTTCGTTGGTCCAGACCGCCACTTCCAGCGGCTTGCGGGTCTGGATGCCGAGGTCATTCAGGCAACGGACCACTTCCAGGCCGGCGAGTACGCCGTAGACGCCATCGAAACGCCCGCCTTCAGGCTGGGTGTCGAGGTGACTGCCCATCATCACGGGCGCGGCATCGGGGTCGGTGCCGGCGCGGCGGGCGAACAGGTTGCCGATGGCATCCACGCTCAGGGTCATGCCGGCTTCGCGGCACCACTGGGAAAACAGTTCGCGGCCGGCCTTGTCTTCATCGCTCAGGGCCAGGCGGCAGCTACCGCCACGTGCGGTGGCGCCGATTTCGGCCATGTCCATCAGACTCGCCCAGAGGCGTTCACCATTAATTTTCAACATGCGTTACTCCAGGGAATACGTTAATTAAGCGTTGGCCATTTCGAGGCGTTCAGCGCTGGCATGGCGACGGGCAAGGGACAGGACACAGATCAGCGAAGTCGCGGCAATCAGGCTGTAGAACACCGCCATCGGCCACCATTGACCGGCGAACTTATGCGCCAGCAAGGTGCCGATCAGCGGCGTCAGGCCACCGGCTACGGCGCCACAAATCTGATAGGCCAACGAAATCGCGGTGTAGCGCACACGGGTCTCGAACATGCCGCTGACGTAACCGGCGATCACCGCGTAGAACGACGCCATGCACACCACCGCCAGGGCGATGCCGAGGATGATCAGCGGCGCCTGGGCCGAGCTGACCAGCACGAACATCGGGTACGGCGAGGCCATCGCCAGCAACGACACCAGGCACAGGAATCGGGTGGCGCCCATTTTCTCGGCGACCCACGCGGCCAGCGGTTGAATGCAGAACTGAATGATCGCCACCACAAACAGGCACTCAAGGATCAGCGAGCGCGGCAGTTCGAGTTGCTGGGTGGTGTAGGCGATCATGAAGGTGTTGGTGAAATACACCCCGGCAATCCCAAGGGTGTTGGCGCCGATGCACAGCAGCAACGGGCGCCACGCAGTGCGCAGCACTTCCATGACCGGTGCCTGCTCCTTGCGTGTGCTTTTGCGGGCCAGTTCGCGGCTGGCGAGAAACTCCGGCGACTCATTCACGCCCAGGCGAATCGCCAGGCCCACCAGCAGCAACAACGAACTGGCGAGGAACGGCAGGCGCCAGCCCCAGCTCATCAGGTCTTCTTCCGGCAAACGGGTGACTGCGCTGAAGGCTAGCAACGACAGGATCAAACCGGCCGGGCTGCCCAGCTGCGCAAAGGACGCGAAGAAATTGCGTCGACCTTTCGGCGCATGCTCGCCGGCCATCAACACCGCCCCGCCCCACTCGCCACCGACGGCGATGCCCTGGACGATGCGCAGCAGAATCAGCAGCACCGGTGCCGCTGCGCCGATTTGTGCGTAGGTCGGCAGCAAGCCGATGCAGACCGTGACCACGCCCATCATCAGCAACGTGATGATCAGCGACTTTTTGCGGCCGATGCGGTCGCCGATATGGCCGAAGATAATCCCGCCCAACGGCCGCGCAAAGAAGCCCACGGCGAAGGTGCCGAAGGCGGCCATGGTGCTGAACAGTTTGTCGTCGGAGGGGAAGAACAGCGCGCCGAATACCAGCGCGGCGGCGGTCGCGTAGATGTAAAAGTCGTACCACTCGATCATGGTGCCGATGAATGCGGCAGCCGCAGCACGGCGAGGCTGGGGCGAAGCGTTAGGCTTCATGGTCAGGCTCCTTTGGTTATTTTTTTGGCAGGAGTGAAACGGCTAAATCAAGGCGCTCTGACGGCGCCTGTCTGGAGATGATTTATCGTCCTGGGGCTATGATTAGTCAATTTTCTATTTATTATGCGGACTATTACGCCAGCTTATAATCGAGAGCCGCCATGGCCGAACGCGATGTACAACGCCTGCTCAATGACCGTCTGGACTGGAACCTGCTGCGCACCTTCCGGGTGATCGGTCAGGAGCTGAGCATCAGCCGCGCCGCCGCCCGCCTGCACCTGACGCAACCGGCGGTGAGCCAGGCGCTGAAGCGTCTGGAGGAGCAACTGGGCCGACAACTGATCGCCCGGCGCGGGCCACGGTTTGCCCTGACCGAAGTCGGCGAGCAGATCTTCGAACTGGCCGGGGAAATCTACGGACAGATGTCCCAGGTCAGCAGCGTGCTGGAGCAACCGGCCGACGAAGTGATCGGCAAGGTTCGCTTGCTGATCATCAGCCGGATCTTTTCGGAGCGCTTCGATGACTTCCTCGCGGACTTTCATCGGCAGCACCCGCGAGTGGATCTGGAAGTCGACGTGATGCGTAGTTCCGACATCGTCAGCGCCCTTCAGGAAAAAACCGCGACCCTCGGCCTGAGCCTCAATCGTCGCCCGCAACCGCGCCTGGAACAACGGCTGTTCCTGCGTCAACGCTATGCGTTTTTCTGCGGCAAACACCATGCACTGTTCGGCCAACAGAACGTTGCCGAAGGGGATTTGCAGCGGGAGAACTTTGTCAGTTTCACCAGCGACCAGATCGGCGGCATGCTCTCGCCGCTGACGATTTTTCGTGATCAGCAAGGTTTCAGCGGACGCATCGTCGCCTCATCACCGAGCCTGGAAGAAGTCCGGCGACTGGTGATCGCCGGGTACGGGATCGGCTGTTTGCCCGAGCACGTGGTGGCGGCGGACGTCGACGCCGGATTGCTCTGGCGCCTGCCGCCCCACGAAGGGATTGCCGATGTGGACATTCATTTGCTGTGGAACCGCGAACAGCGCATGAGCCGGGCCGAGACGATCTTCCTCGAGAGCCTGCAACAGTGCTTGCTGGACTGAGTGGCCCGATCAGAACAACGGCAGACTGTAGCTGACCACCAGGCGGTTCTGGTCCGCATCGCGCGATGCTTCACTGCGCGACATGCCGTTGCGCCAACCCAGTGCGACGTTTTTCAACGGCCCGCTCTGGATCACGTAGTCGAGGCTCAGGTCCCGCTCCCATTCCTCTTGCTCAGGTCCGGCCACCGTTTTAATGCCGCTGCCTGAGAGGTACATCGCCGAAGCCTTGAGCCCCGGCACGCCAAGGGCGGCGAAATCGTAGCTGTACTGGGCGAAACCGGTACGTTCACCGGCGCGGGTGAAGTTCTGGATGTAGCGGTCGGTCAGCAGGTAGACGCTTGCGCCTCCAGCACCTTTGTCCGGTAAGCCACCCTGGTTGAGCTGCACGAATCCGCTGTCACTGGACACCTGCTGATAACCGGCCATCAACGCGTGAGCGCCGATGCTCCAGGTGAACGCCAGGCTCCAGGTGTTGTTGTCGATCTTGCCGTCGCCGTTCTGCGTAAAGCCACTGGTGCGGTAGCCGCTGGCCCGCCCGGAGGCCGAGTCATTGGCACCGTCGGCGGAGGTCTTGAAGTAGCGCAGATCGGTTTTCAGCGCGCCGAAATCCCCCAGTGTCAGATTGTGAACCAGACCGGCGAAATGCTGTTGGTAATAGTCTTCGAGGTTGGCGTAGTAGTACTGCGCCAGAAGCGCATCGGTGACTTTGTAATCGGCACCGGCAAAATTGAACGCGTTGCTTTCCCGGGTGCCGCTGGCCACGGCCAGGCCGGTGCTGTCGCTGGAACCGCGCCCCGTGGCGTGTTCGAGATGACCACCGGTGAGGGTCAGGTGCTCGAAGTCATTGGAGACGATCTGCCCACCCTCGAATGTCTGCGGTAGCAGCCGGCCGTCGTTGGCCTGCAGAATCGGTAACTTCGGCGTCAGCGTGCCGTAACGCATTTCAGTCTGGGCAAAGCGCATCTTCGCCGTCGCACCGAAACGCGACCATTGCTCGGCTGCGCCGTTGCCATCGTCGGGGATCATCGAACTGCCGACATGGCGACCGTCACCGCTGTCCAGGCGAATACCTAGCAACCCTAGCGCATCGACACCAAAACCGACGGTGCCTTCGGTGAATCCGGACTGATAGTTGAGCATGAAACCCTGCGCCCATTCTTCGGTTCTGGAAGGGTTCGCGGCGCCATCGCGATTATCGTTATTGAAGTAATAGTTACGCATCCCGAGGGTCGCTTTACTGTCTTTAATAAAGTCCGCCATGCTTAACGGACTGAATAGCGCACTGCCGATCGCAATAAGTGCCAACGGTTGTTTGTTCATTGATTTTGAAGTTCCTGAGCAGCCAGCTTTTGCACTGGCTGCCGGTCATTAGGAGAGTTTGTTACTCAAGACACTGGACACCGGCTCGCCCGCCATTAACCGGGTCAGCAGTTGCGGTTCTGCCCGGTCCGATGCCAGCGCGCGCTCGATGACGTTTTGCGCTGTGGCCGGATCGAGAAACAGCACGCCGTTGTCGTCCGCCAGCACGAAATCCCCGGGATGTACCGTGACGCCGGCACAGTGAATCGGCTGATTGATCTGGCTGTCGCCGCGGCCATGCAGCTTGGTGGTCAGCAGGCTGGTGCCGCGGGCGAAGACCGGTAGGCCGGTCTCGCGCAGTTCGAGCAAGTCGGTCACCGCCCCGTCCACCACAATGCCCACCGCACCAGCGCAACGCGCCGCGCAACTGGTGACCGCGCCCACCGGGGCGTGTTGCCAGTCACCGTCGGTGTCGATCACCAGCACATCGCCGGGCCGGATGAGCGCCAGGGCCTGGTTGACCGCGATGGCATCGGCGCCCACCAGTTTCAGGGTCAGCGCACGGCCGACCAGTTTCACATTGGGCACCATGGCCCGCAGTTGCGAATCGGCAAAGCCTTCCTCGAGAAAATGCCCGAGGGTCGGAAAACTCACCGTGTTGAGCTGCTCGATCAGCTGCGAATCATCCATGTTGCGCCTCCTTGGCAATCAACTCGGCGACACAGTCGATTTCCAGCGACACGCCCCACAGCGCTACACACACGGTGGTGCGTGCCGGTGGCGCATGGCCGAGGAACTCGCGATACACCGCGTTGAACGGCTCCAGTTGTGCGGGATCGGTGAGGTACGCATTAACCTTGATCACGTGGCTGAAATCGGACCCGGCTTCAATCAGGATCGCCTCCAGATTGCGCAAGGTTTGTCGCACTTGTTCGGTGAAACTGGCGGGCTGGTCATCGAGCCCGCTTTGGGCCGGAATCTGCCCGGCGGTGAACACCAGATGACCGCTGACCACTGCCTGGGAGTAAGGGCCGACCGGGCCGATGAAGCCTGGGGCTGACTGAATTCTGCGCATGTTGTTGAACTCCATTAATCAGGCGGCGGCCGATTTGACAGGTTTGCCGAGGGCTGGCTCGTTGGCCGGCACTGCTGCTGGGACTTCACTGATGTCGCGCTTGAAGGTCTCGGTCAGCAACAACAACGCCACCAGCGAAATCAATGCGGCGCCGATCATGTACCAGGCCACCGAAGAGCCTTTGCCGGTCGCCGCCAGTAGTGCGGTGGTGACGATGGGCGTCGCGGCGCTGCCGAGCAGGCCGGACAACATGTAGCTGATCGACAACCCGGAATAGCGCACCCGAGTGCCGAACAGTTCAGCGAGGAAGGTCGCGATCGGCCCGTAATTGGCCGCGAAGGCAGTCATCAACAGCAGGTAGCCGAAGATCACACAGGGCAACTCTTTGGTGTCCATCAACCAGAACATCGGGAACGCGACCAACGCTTCGGCCACGATGCCGGCAACGATGATCGGCTTGCGTCCGTAACGGTCCGACAGCGCGCCGAACACCGGCAACATCACGATGCACCAGGCGCAGGACAGCAACACCACGCCGAGCATCACGCTGCGGCTGAACCCCAGATTCTGCGTGCCGTACGTCAGGCCGAAGGCAACGATGATGTTGAACGACGCCCCGGTCGACATGGTGGCGATCCCGCCCAGCACCACTTGTTTCCAGTACTTGCGAAACACTTCCGCCAGCGGCATTTTCACCTGCACCTCGGCTTCCTTGACCTTGTTGAAGGCCGGGGTTTCAGAGATGTTCAAGCGGATGTACAAGCCCACGGCGATCAGCAGCACGCTGGCCAGGAACGGAATACGCCAGCCCCAGGCCAACAGGTCTTCAGGGGACAGCCACGCGGCAATCAGCAGGAAGGCCAGGTTGGCAATCATCGTCCCGGCCGGAACGCCGATCTGTACCCACGAGCCGTACAAGCCGCGTTTGTTGGCGGGTGCATGTTCCACCGCCATCAGCACCGCACCGCCCCACTCGCCACCCAACGCCAGGCCTTGAATCACCCTCAGCAGCAACAACAGGATCGGCGCCCAGATACCAATGGCCGCGTAATTGGGTAATAACCCGATGGCGAAAGTAGCGGCCCCCATCGTCAACAGCGAAACCAACAACATCGACTTGCGTCCCAGGCGGTCACCGAAATGACCGAACAGTGCCGCGCCGACAATCCGGGCCAGGTAGGCCGAAGCAAACGTACCGAACGCCAGTAATGTACCGATCAACGGATCGAAATCCGGAAAGAACACTTTGTTGAACACCAGCGCCGAAGCCGTGGCGAAAACAAACAGGTCGTACCATTCCACCGTGGTGCCAATCACACTGGCCACGGCCACTTTTTTCATGCTGACTGCAACTTCCGGAGGTGCGCCGGACTTTTCTACAGGCGATAGATCGCTCATTACTGTCTCCAGGAGTTCATCAAGAACTCATATTTAATTGTTTTAACTGGCAGTAAAACGTTCGAAGTGAGGGATTATTGTTATAGATCGCCCAATTAAATGGGCGAGTTTGCAAGGCGCTTTCTTATTAATAACCGAGTGTTCGGTCCGCACAATTCAATAACGGTTCACCGCTATTTAAACGGCGAAAGTTCTCTGCTACTTGTTCGGCGATACAGTCGTGGGAGGCCGCGGACGCCATGTGCGGGGTGATGGTGACGCCGGGCATCGTCCAGAGACGGTGATCGACCGGCAGCGGTTCTTGTTCGAAAACATCCAGCAAAGCGCCGCGCAGTTTTCCTCGGGCCAGGGCTTGTTCAAGGTCGTCGATATTCAGATGACCGCCGCGACCACAATTGACCAGCGCGGCGCCATTGGCGAGCCGCTCGAACGTTGCGCTGCCGAGGATGCCGCGGGTTTCGCTGGTCAGCGGCAACAGGTTGATCAGCAACTCCAATCCATCGAGAAACGGGTTCAGCTTTTCCGCACCGGCGAACGTCTGTACGCCCGCCAAGTCCTTGCTGCGGCGCGCCCAACCACGAACGTCGTAACCGGCGGCGGCCAGGTCCTGGGCAATGGCGCTGCCCAACGACCCAAGCCCCATCACCCCGACCTTGAACTGCCCCGCCGCGCGTTGCAGTGGTCGCTCCCAGCGCTGGTCCTGTTGCTGCAACAGCACCTGATCGAAGCCGCGGTGATAGTGAATCGCCGCCCAGCGTACGTACTCGGTCATGCCTTGGCGGTGGCCGGGATCGACCACTCGGCAGATCGGCAAGTCCGGGCACAACGGGTCGTGATCGAGGTGATCGATGCCGGCGGCCACCGAGTGAATGACTTGCAGGTTCGGCAACGCGGCGAGGCTGCCTGGCAAGGGAAACCAGCAGGCGGCAATCTGCGCGTTGGCCGCCTGCGGATCATCGGCCAGGACTGCTTTGAGTTGCGGCGCACTGCGAGCAAATGCAGCCTGCAATTGCTTGAGCAGCAGGGTGTCGCGGGACAGCAGAACCACGGTGTTCATGACAGATAGGACTCGCGCTGGGATTCGATCAGGGTCAGGGCGGCCTCCCAGGCCAGGTCGATGATGTTGTCCTGCTCATCGCGGTCAAACTGCTCGGCGGTGTGTGCACAGACGTCCGGAGACGGGTAATGCAACGCCGAACCACCGGACAACGCCGCAATTTGCGCCTGACAGGCACGCTCCAGAAAGTGAATCTCCTGGAACGCCTGGGCCACGCCGGAACCACCGACCAACAGTCCATGATTGCGCAGGATCATCGCCCGGTGCGGGCCCAGGTCGGCAATCAAACGCTCGCGCTCGTCCAGCGACAGCGCGATGCCTTCATAGGTGTGATACGCCAACTTGCCGTAGAACTTCAGCGCGTGCTGAGTGATCGGCAGCAAGCCGTGCTTCTGTGCGGCGACCGCCATGCCGGCGGCTGTGTGGGTATGGATCACGCAGTTGAGATCCGGGCGGGCCATATGGATCGCCGAGTGAATGACGAAGCCGGCGGCGTTGACCCGATGACCTTCATATTCCGGATCGACGACTCGCCCGTCCTGATCGATACGCACCAGGTCCGAAGCGCGCATACGGTCAAAAATCACCCCGTAGCGGTTGATCAGGAAATGGTGTTCCGGCCCAGGAATCCGCAAGGTGATGTGGGTGTCGATCAGGTCGGTCATGCGAAAGTGCGCGACCAGGCGATACAGCGCAGCCAGTTCGCAGCGGGCTTGCCATTCAACCGGGCCGATGTGTTCAGGTTTACTCACGAATACACCTCTTTAGCAGCGTGGGTGACGACCGGGTTGGCGCGCAGACGGGCCAGGCCGCAAACACCGATCAAGGACAGGGCCGAGAGCAAGGTGAAGAACACCGCCAACGGCAACCATTGTCCGGAAAACTTGCTCGCCAGCAGCGTGCCGATCAGCGGCGTCGTACCGCCGGCCAGCGCGCAGCTGAGTTGGTAGGCGATAGAAATGCCCGAGTAGCGCAGGTGCACCGGGAACGCCTGGGTCATGTAACCGGCGATCACTGCGTACAGCGCCGAGAGAATCACCACTGCCAGAGCGATGCCGACGGTCATCAGCACAATGTTCTGTGTGCCTACCAGCATGAACATCGGGTACGGCGTGACCATGCACAGCAGCGCGACCAGTTTGAGGAAGCGGCCTTCGCCGATGCGCTCGGCCAGCAGCGCGGAGAGCGGTTGCGAGAGCAGCTGAATGACGGTCACCAGGAACAAGCAATCGAGAATCGTCGAGCGCGCGATGCCCTGATACTGGGTGACGTAGGTGATCATGAAGGTATTGGTAAAGAAGAACCCGGCCGAACCGATGGTCACGGCGGCGGCAGCAAACAGGATCTGCCGCCAGCAGGTGCGGATCACGTCCTTCACCGGGTACTTGGAAGTCTCGTTGTTGTCCCGGGCCTTGGCGAACTCCGGCGACTCGTGGACACCGGAACGGATCATCAGGCCGACCATCATCAGCACACCGCTGGCGAGAAACGGCAGACGCCAGCCCCAGGCGAGGAAGTCCTCTGGCTCAAGGGAAGTCACCAGACGAAAGGCAATTAACGCCAGCAGTAAACCGGCCGGGCTGCCGAGTTGAGCGAACGATGCATAGAAAGTCTTGCGCTTGGCCGGCGCGTGCTCGCTGGCCATCAGCACCGCCCCGCCCCACTCGCCACCGACTGAAATGCCCTGGATCAAACGCAGCACAATCAGACCGACCGGTGCCCAGATGCCGGCACTGGCGTAGCTCGGCAACATCCCGATGCCGGCGGTGGCCAGCCCCATCAGCGCCATGGTCACCAGCAGCATTTTCTTGCGACCGAGGCGATCACCCAGATGACCGAAAACCATGCCGGCCATCGGGCGAGCGATGAAGCCGACGGCGAAACTGCCGAACGCTGCCAGGGTGCTCATCACCGGGTCGTGGCTGGGAAAGAACACTTGCCCGAGCACCAGCGCCGCCGCCGTGGCATAGATGTAGAAGTCGTAGAACTCGATGGTCGTGCCAATGAAGGCTGCCGCCGCCGCTCGACGAGGTTGAGGGGTAGTGTGCATGCAAGGACCCTGTGTATTTATAGTTTTGGGCAGCTACTGAAGGCTGTTTACGGGTTGCACTCTGTGGCGCTTGTTAGCTTTATCGCTTCCGTGTCAGGATTAGTCAATTTTCAAATTCTTATCTTTACTATTAGCCTTGCTACTACATGGAGTTTTTATGCCCTCCACTTCTAACCCTTGGGTCGGTCGCCGCTTTCTGAATGACCGCCTCGACTGGAACCTGCTTCGCACCTATTTGGTGATCGGCCAGGAAGGCAGCATGAGCCGGGCCGCCGCGCGATTGCACATCACGCAGTCAGCCGTCAGCCAGGCGCTTAAACGGCTGGAGGAACAATTGGAATGTGTGTTGATTGCCCGCAGCGGGCGGCGGTTTGATCTGACCGAAACCGGGGAGGAAGTCCTGCGCATTGCGGCGGACATTTACGGCGATATTTCACGACTGGGCACGGTGGTGGAAAGTCGTAACGACGACGTGGTCGGCAAGATCCGCATCCTTACCGTCAGCGGCGTGCAGGCACGACATTACGACGACTTTCTCGCCGATTTCCACGAAACCCATCCGAAAATCGAGTTTGAAGTCGAGGTGATGGGTAGCTCGAACATCATCAGTTCGCTGCTGCAAAAGACGGCGACCATTGGCGTCGGCCTGTGCCGTTTACCGCAGCCGCGGCTGGAGCAGCGAGTACTGTTTCGTGAGACTTATGCGTACTTCTGCGGGCAGCGTCATCGACTGTTCGGGCAAGAGAATCTGACCCTGGAACAGCTCGCCGCGGAGAACTTTGTCAGCTTCACCAGCGATCAACTGGGGGGCAATCTTTCGCCCCTGACATTGTTCCGCGACCAGCAAGGCTTTACCGGCAAGATCGTCGCTTCATCGACGAGTTTCGAAGAGATTTATCGCTTGATCTGTTCAGGGTTCGGCATTGGCTGCCTGCCGACGCACTTGGTACGAAGGGATGTCGAGCAAGGTTTGCTCTGGCGTTTGCCGCCGGAAGATGGGGTGGTGGATTTCGATATCCAGCTGCTGTGGAATCGTGAGCAGAAGATGAGTCAGGCTGAAACCGTGTTCCTTGAAAGCTTCCAGCACATGCTCAGTATTCGTGAGCCTGTGCTGTGAAGCCTTGATCGCTTAGACGTGAGGGTCGCCCGGTGCTTTGCTAGGTGTGGCGTATTGCGGCTTCAAGTGACCGTCCTGATCGAGTAGCCAGGCGTCCATGATCTGCCGCACCACGGGACCTGCGACACGACCGCCGGCCTCACCGTTTTCGATCATCACCGAGATGACAATCTTCGGATGTTCGGCCGGGGCGAAACCGACGAACAAGGCGTTGTCGCGGTTACGCTCCAGGGTTTTCGCCCGGTTGTAACGTTCGCCCTGCTTGATCGCCACCACTTGCGCCGTACCACTCTTGCCGGCGATACGGTACTGAGCGCCCTGCGCCGCCGCTCGGGCAATCCCGCGAGCATCGTGCATCACCATTTGCATGCCGTGGTTGACCTGTTCCCAGTCACGCGGGTCTTTCAACAGGATGTTTGGCATTGGATGCTCATCCACTGGCGCAACACCATCCACGGTCTTGGCCAGGTGCGGGCGGTTCCACACACCTTTATTGGCGATCAGTGCAGTCGCCTGGGCCAGCTGCAGCGGCGTGACCTGCATGTAGCCCTGGCCGATGCCGAGGATCACGGTCTCGCCGGGGAACCATGCCTGACGGCGCGTCGCACGCTTCCAGGCTTGCGATGGCATCAGGCCGGCAGACTCTTCGAACATGTCCAGCGAGACTTTCTCGCCGAGACCGAACATGGCCATGTAGTCATGCAGGCGATCGATACCCAGCTTGTGGGCCAGGTCGTAGAAATAGGTGTCGTTGGAGCGCATGATCGCCGCGTCCATGTCTACCCAGCCATCGCCGCTGTGGTTCCAGTTACGGTATTTGTGATCGAAGTCCGGCAGTTGGTAGTAACCGGGGTCGAAGACGCGGGTCTGCGGGGTAACGACGCCGGCGTCCAGACCGGCAATGGCTACTTCCGGCTTGATGGTCGAACCCGGTGCATAGAGGCCGCGCAGTACGCGGTTGAACAGCGGCCGGTCGATGGAATCGTGTAGCGCTGCGTATTCCTTGAAGCTGATTCCAGTGACGAACAGGTTCGGGTCGAAACTCGGCTTGCTGACCATCGCGAGCACTTCGCCGGTCGAAGGATCGAGAGCGACCACCGAACCGCGACGATCACCCAAGGCTTCCTCGGCGGCTTCCTGAAGTTTGACGTCCAGGCTCAGTACGATGTTTTTGCCGGGGATCGGATCGGTGTGCTTGAGCACTCGCAGGACCCGTCCCTGAGCGTTGGTTTCGACTTCTTCGTAACCCACTTGGCCATGCAACTGCGACTCGTAGAATTTTTCGATACCAGTCTTGCCGATGGACTGAGCGCCACGGTATTCCACCGTGTCCAGGGCTTTGGATTCTTTCTCGTTGATGCGACCAACGTAGCCAATCGAATGCGCAAAGTGCGCGCCCATCGGGTAATGGCGAACGAATTGTGGCTCTACGTCGATCCCCGGCAGACGGAACTCGTTGACCGCCAACACGGCGATCTGCTCTTCGCTGAGCTCGTAGAACAAGGTGACCGGCACGAATGGATGTCGGGTCTGCTTCATTGCCTTGTCGAACAGCGCTCGATCTTCTGTCGGCAAATGCAGGAGGGTAATTACTTCATCCAGTTCCTCTTTGACATCAGAGGCGCGTTCGCGGGTGATGGTCAGGTTGAAGCTGGGGCGGTTGTCCGCCAGAACTACGCCGTTGCGGTCGTAGATCAATCCGCGCGTGGGGGTGATCGGCAGGACATGGACGCGATTGTTTTCTGAGATCGTCGAGTGATAGTCAAATTCGACCACCTGCAGGACATACATGCGCACGACCAGCGCGCAGGTAATGGCGACAACGAACAGGGCGCAAGCCATCAGTCTTTTGTTGACCAGGCGCGTCTCTTTTTCGTGGTCCTTGATCGGTATCGGTTGGGGCATTTCTGCAGCAGCTCTTTGACTGTAAAGGGGGCGCCGATCCGTAGGCTTGAAATCAGTCCGTTAAAAAACGAGCTGCACCATACCAAAAACCGGACGGCCACTTTAGTGCGAATTCCTCTAACGGTTGTCCTTGAGGGCCAAAACGACGTTCGGTTTCTTTATGACTCGTGCGTTTTGCTCAAGATTGATATTCCCATTCATGCATTTTTCTTGAAGGAGGGCCTGTAGATACTGGGTGCATGTCATTCCGTTTTGTTTTTTTGGAGTCTTTCATGCATCCACGATTTCAACGTTTACTGGGCTCAGCTGGATTTTCCATTGGGCTGGAACTGCCACTGGATAACGATTGGTCCAGCGATGGGCAGCGGTTGCGGATTGCCGAAGACCGGCCTTTTGGTGTTCCGGACCTGAAGCAGCACGCCGCTATGGCGCGCCTCGCAGACAAGGCTGGTTTCCGCGCCCTGTGGGTGCGCGATGTACCGGTTTATGACCCCAATTTTGGTGATGCAGCGCAGGTGTTCGAAACCTTTTCCCACCTTGGCTACCTGGCCGGGATCACTGACAACATCATGCTGGGTACAGCGGCGGTTGTATTGCCGTTGCGTCAGCCTTGGCTAACGCTCAAGGCAGCCAACAGTGTTGATGAACTGAGTGATAGACGTTTGCTACTGGGGGTGGCCAGTGGCGACCGACCTATGGAGTATCCGTTATTTGGTGTGGACTACGATCAGCGGGGAGAGATCTTTCGCGATACGGTTGAGTTGTTGCGCAGCCAAGGTGAAGGACGCTTGCCGGAAGGTGCTCGCCTGTTACCGGAGCGAGATCAGCCGGTGCCATTGCTGGTTGCAGGTCTTGGTCAGCAATCCCCAGCGTGGATCGGCCAACACATGGACGGCTGGCTCGCCTACCCCGGCACTCCAGATGAACATCGGCGCCGAGTGGGACTGTGGCGGGAGGTCGGTGGTAATAAACCCTACATCAGCTTCGTTCACCTGGATCTGGCGGCCAATCCTCATGCACCGATGCGACGTGTACGTTTTGGCGGCAGCTGCGGGAGGCTGGCGTTGATCGATGAGCTTCAGGCCCTGCGTGAGGCCGGTGTGCAGCACGTTGGCTTGCATCTGCGTCGTAGCGAGCGACCGGTTGCCGAGGTTATTGAAGAGATCGCTGAATACGTTCTGCCGAAGTTTCACTAACGATGCTGCTGGAACCTGGGATGGCCAATGGACTATCCCTTTTTCGCCACGCCACTTTCCTGCGGACAAAACAAAACCCCTACCTGCATACGCAGATAGGGGTTTCGGAATTTAATCTTGACGATGACCTACTCTCACATGGGGAAACCCCACACTACCATCGGCGATGCATCGTTTCACTGCTGAGTTCGGGATGGGATCAGGTGGTTCCAATGCTCTATGGTCGTCAAGAAATTCGGTAGCCAGGTCGTGGGCCTTTGCAGGTTCACGCTCCAGCGAATGGGTAGGTGATAGATTTGTGTGTTGCCTTGCGAATTTTCGACTGCTGTCGTCTTCACACACCGCAATCTGGTGCCTCTTCAGGTCAGCAAATTGCTTGGGTGTTATATGGTCAAGCCTCACGGGCAATTAGTATTGGTTAGCTCAACGCCTCACAGCGCTTACACACCCAACCTATCAACGTCGTAGTCTTCGACGGCCCTTCAGGGGACTCAAGGTCCCAGTGAGATCTCATCTTGAGGCTAGTTTCCCGCTTAGATGCTTTCAGCGGTTATCTATTCCGAACATAGCTACCCGGCAATGCCACTGGCGTGACAACCGGAACACCAGAGGTTCGTCCACTCCGGTCCTCTCGTACTAGGAGCAGCCCCTCTCAAATCTCAAACGTCCACGGCAGATAGGGACCGAACTGTCTCACGACGTTCTAAACCCAGCTCGCGTACCACTTTAAATGGCGAACAGCCATACCCTTGGGACCGGCTTCAGCCCCAGGATGTGATGAGCCGACATCGAGGTGCCAAACACCGCCGTCGATATGAACTCTTGGGCGGTATCAGCCTGTTATCCCCGGAGTACCTTTTATCCGTTGAGCGATGGCCCTTCCATACAGAACCACCGGATCACTAAGACCTACTTTCGTACCTGCTCGACGTGTCTGTCTCGCAGTCAAGCGCGCTTTTGCCTTTATACTCTACGACCGATTTCCGACCGGTCTGAGCGCACCTTCGTACTCCTCCGTTACTCTTTAGGAGGAGACCGCCCCAGTCAAACTACCCACCATACACTGTCCTCGATCCGGATAACGGACCTGAGTTAGAACCTCAAAGTTGCCAGGGTGGTATTTCAAGGTTGGCTCCACGCGAACTGGCGTCCACGCTTCAAAGCCTCCCACCTATCCTACACAAGCAAATTCAAAGTCCAGTGCAAAGCTATAGTAAAGGTTCACGGGGTCTTTCCGTCTAGCCGCGGATACACTGCATCTTCACAGCGATTTCAATTTCACTGAGTCTCGGGTGGAGACAGCGCCGCCATCGTTACGCCATTCGTGCAGGTCGGAACTTACCCGACAAGGAATTTCGCTACCTTAGGACCGTTATAGTTACGGCCGCCGTTTACCGGGGCTTCGATCAAGAGCTTCGCGTTAGCTAACCCCATCAATTAACCTTCCGGCACCGGGCAGGCGTCACACCCTATACGTCCACTTTCGTGTTTGCAGAGTGCTGTGTTTTTAATAAACAGTCGCAGCGGCCTGGTATCTTCGACCGGCATGGGCTTACGCAGTAAATGCTTCACCCTCACCGGCGCACCTTCTCCCGAAGTTACGGTGCCATTTTGCCTAGTTCCTTCACCCGAGTTCTCTCAAGCGCCTTGGTATTCTCTACCCAACCACCTGTGTCGGTTTGGGGTACGGTTCCTGGTTACCTGAAGCTTAGAAGCTTTTCTTGGAAGCATGGCATCAACCACTTCGTCACCCAAAGGGTAACTCGTCATCAGCTCTCGGCCTTAGAATCCCGGATTTACCTAAGATTCCAGCCTACCACCTTAAACTTGGACAACCAACGCCAAGCTGGCCTAGCCTTCTCCGTCCCTCCATCGCAATAACCAGAAGTACAGGAATATTAACCTGTTTTCCATCGACTACGCTTTTCAGCCTCGCCTTAGGGACCGACTAACCCTGCGTCGATTAACGTTGCGCAGGAAACCTTGGTCTTTCGGCGTGGGTGTTTTTCACACCCATTGTCGTTACTCATGTCAGCATTCGCACTTCTGATACCTCCAGCAAGCTTCTCAACTCACCTTCACAGGCTTACAGAACGCTCCTCTACCGCATCACCTAAGTGATACCCGTAGCTTCGGTGTATGGTTTGAGCCCCGTTACATCTTCCGCGCAGGCCGACTCGACTAGTGAGCTATTACGCTTTCTTTAAAGGGTGGCTGCTTCTAAGCCAACCTCCTAGCTGTCTAAGCCTTCCCACATCGTTTCCCACTTAACCATAACTTTGGGACCTTAGCTGACGGTCTGGGTTGTTTCCCTTTTCACGACGGACGTTAGCACCCGCCGTGTGTCTCCCATGCTCGGCACTTGTAGGTATTCGGAGTTTGCATCGGTTTGGTAAGTCGGGATGACCCCCTAGCCGAAACAGTGCTCTACCCCCTACAGTGATACATGAGGCGCTACCTAAATAGCTTTCGAGGAGAACCAGCTATCTCCGAGCTTGATTAGCCTTTCACTCCGATCCACAGGTCATCCGCTAACTTTTCAACGGTAGTCGGTTCGGTCCTCCAGTTAGTGTTACCCAACCTTCAACCTGCCCATGGATAGATCGCCCGGTTTCGGGTCTATTCCCAGCGACTAGACGCCCTATTAAGACTCGCTTTCGCTACGCCTCCCCTATTCGGTTAAGCTCGCCACTGAAAATAAGTCGCTGACCCATTATACAAAAGGTACGCAGTCACCCAACAAAGTGGGCTCCCACTGCTTGTACGCATACGGTTTCAGGATCTATTTCACTCCCCTCTCCGGGGTTCTTTTCGCCTTTCCCTCACGGTACTAGTTCACTATCGGTCAGTCAGTAGTATTTAGCCTTGGAGGATGGTCCCCCCATATTCAGACAAAGTTTCTCGTGCTCCGTCCTACTCGATTTCATGACTAAGAGATTTTCGCGTACAGGGCTATCACCCACTATGGCCGTACTTTCCAGAACGTTCCGCTAATCTCAAAGCCACTTAAGGGCTAGTCCCCGTTCGCTCGCCACTACTAAGGGAATCTCGGTTGATTTCTTTTCCTCAGGGTACTTAGATGTTTCAGTTCCCCTGGTTCGCCTCTTAAGCCTATGTATTCAGCTTAAGATAACCATCTTATGATGGCTGGGTTCCCCCATTCAGACATCTCCGGATCAAAGTCTGTTTGCCGACTCCCCGAAGCTTTTCGCAGGCTACCACGTCTTTCATCGCCTCTGACTGCCAAGGCATCCACCGTATGCGCTTCTTCACTTGACCATATAACCCCAAGCAATCTGGTTATACTGTGAAGACGACATTCGCCGAAAATTCGCATGCTTGCTCAATTAAGAGCTACTCACAAATTTTACCTTAGCCTGATCCAACACCAGTGAAAGTGTTGTTCAGTCTATCTTTCTATCACATACCCAAATTTTTAAAGAACGATCTAATCCAAAGACTAGAAATCAACATTCACCATCATCACGATGGAATGCTCATTTCTAAGCTTTCAACAAACAGAAGCAGTAGTGGTGGAGCCAAACGGGATCGAACCGTTGACCTCCTGCGTGCAAGGCAGGCGCTCTCCCAGCTGAGCTATGGCCCCGTATTTCTACAGGTTCCCACACAAAATTGGTGGGTCTGGGCAGATTCGAACTGCCGACCTCACCCTTATCAGGGGTGCGCTCTAACCAACTGAGCTACAGACCCAATTTCGAGCTTTAAGGCCGACCTCACCCTGCTCTTTACCACAGAGCATGGGGTGCGCTCCAACCAACTAAGCTACAACCTGTTAGGGCTGCTTCTTATCGTCTTCTTCAATGAATCAAGCAATTCGTGTGGGAACTTATGGAGCAGCTGATGTCGTCGATTAAGGAGGTGATCCAGCCGCAGGTTCCCCTACGGCTACCTTGTTACGACTTCACCCCAGTCATGAATCACACCGTGGTAACCGTCCTCCCGAAGGTTAGACTAGCTACTTCTGGTGCAACCCACTCCCATGGTGTGACGGGCGGTGTGTACAAGGCCCGGGAACGTATTCACCGCGACATTCTGATTCGCGATTACTAGCGATTCCGACTTCACGCAGTCGAGTTGCAGACTGCGATCCGGACTACGATCGGTTTTCTGGGATTAGCTCCACCTCGCGGCTTGGCAACCCTCTGTACCGACCATTGTAGCACGTGTGTAGCCCAGGCCGTAAGGGCCATGATGACTTGACGTCATCCCCACCTTCCTCCGGTTTGTCACCGGCAGTCTCCTTAGAGTGCCCACCATGACGTGCTGGTAACTAAGGACAAGGGTTGCGCTCGTTACGGGACTTAACCCAACATCTCACGACACGAGCTGACGACAGCCATGCAGCACCTGTCTCAATGTTCCCGAAGGCACCAATCCATCTCTGGAAAGTTCATTGGATGTCAAGGCCTGGTAAGGTTCTTCGCGTTGCTTCGAATTAAACCACATGCTCCACCGCTTGTGCGGGCCCCCGTCAATTCATTTGAGTTTTAACCTTGCGGCCGTACTCCCCAGGCGGTCAACTTAATGCGTTAGCTGCGCCACTAAGAGCTCAAGGCTCCCAACGGCTAGTTGACATCGTTTACGGCGTGGACTACCAGGGTATCTAATCCTGTTTGCTCCCCACGCTTTCGCACCTCAGTGTCAGTATCAGTCCAGGTGGTCGCCTTCGCCACTGGTGTTCCTTCCTATATCTACGCATTTCACCGCTACACAGGAAATTCCACCACCCTCTACCATACTCTAGCTTGTCAGTTTTGAATGCAGTTCCCAGGTTGAGCCCGGGGATTTCACATCCAACTTAACAAACCACCTACGCGCGCTTTACGCCCAGTAATTCCGATTAACGCTTGCACCCTCTGTATTACCGCGGCTGCTGGCACAGAGTTAGCCGGTGCTTATTCTGTCGGTAACGTCAAGACACCAACGTATTAGGTTAATGCCCTTCCTCCCAACTTAAAGTGCTTTACAATCCGAAGACCTTCTTCACACACGCGGCATGGCTGGATCAGGCTTTCGCCCATTGTCCAATATTCCCCACTGCTGCCTCCCGTAGGAGTCTGGACCGTGTCTCAGTTCCAGTGTGACTGATCATCCTCTCAGACCAGTTACGGATCGTCGCCTTGGTGAGCCATTACCTCACCAACTAGCTAATCCGACCTAGGCTCATCTGATAGCGCAAGGCCCGAAGGTCCCCTGCTTTCTCCCGTAGGACGTATGCGGTATTAGCGTCCGTTTCCGAGCGTTATCCCCCACTACCAGGCAGATTCCTAGGCATTACTCACCCGTCCGCCGCTCGCCACCAGGTACAAGTACCCGTGCTGCCGCTCGACTTGCATGTGTTAGGCCTGCCGCCAGCGTTCAATCTGAGCCATGATCAAACTCTTCAGTTCAAACATCTTTGGGTTTTTAAGAAACCCTAAACTTGGCTCAGCAATCGTTGGTTACATCTTTGATTTCTCGCGGAGTAACTTGTGATGCTGATAATCTTGTTGACTATCAGTCTGACTCCACAAGCACCCACACGAATTGCTTGATTCAGTTGTTAAAGAGCGGTTGGTTAAGAGCTTTCGTCTCAACCGAGGCGCGCATTCTACAGCAGCCTCTGTTGCTGTCAAGCGGTTATTTTCCGAAGTTTTCAAAGTTTCCTTTGCAACTTCAACCACTTGCGCTTGCGATCTCTCGTCAGCGGGAGGCGAATTCTACAGCGTTACTCGCTGCTGTCAACACCTCTTTTACCCCGCTTTCGACCGAGAAGATCGAACCGTTAAAAGAGCCAAACAACCTCGCTCTTTCAACTCCTTCTGGGCTTCGATGACCTGAAGCAACCCGCTGTCGAAAACTGCTTAACTCATTGTTTACCAAGGAGTTTTCCGTTTCGACTGCGCCGGAAGTGGGGCGAATTATAGACTTCCAGCATCTGCCGTCAACTCTTAATTATGCTTTTCTATAAGGATGCTCAAAATCGCTGCTTATATATAGACGCGCCCGCCATGAATGCGCAGTATATTGCCCAATAACACTCTCGCTTCCTACTTCGGACGATGCCACGCCATGAATGACCAACCTCGCAGCCTTGCCTCGACCCTGTTTTCGGTTGGCCTGCTATTGATAGCCATGGCATCAATCCAGTCAGGAGCCTCCCTTGCTAAAAGCATGTTCCCAATTATCGGCGCGCAGGGGACCACCACCCTGCGGCTAATCTTCGCCAGCGTGATCATGATGCTGATACTGCGCCCCTGGCGAGCGAAGCTCACCGCAAAATCCCTGCGCACCGTCATCGTCTACGGAATGGCGTTGGGCGGCATGAACTTCCTCTTCTATATGTCCTTGCAAACCGTCCCCCTCGGTATCGCGGTTGCGCTGGAATTCACCGGTCCACTGGCGGTAGCCATCTACGCCTCACGTCGCGCGATCGACTTTTTGTGGATCGCCCTGGCAGCCATCGGTTTGCTGCTGTTGATACCTACGGGAGAAACCACCGCGGGAATCGATCTGGTAGGCGCCGGTTATGCATTGGGCGCGGGTGTCTGCTGGGCGCTGTACATTCTGTTCGGCCAAAAGGCCGGCGCCGACAATGGCGTGCAGACCGCGGCACTGGGGGTGATGATTGCGGCACTTTTTGTAGCCCCTATCGGCATCGTCCATGCTGGCGCCGCGCTGCTCACTCCCTCACTGATCCCCGTGGCCATCGCTGTAGCCATTCTGTCCACCGCCGTGCCCTATACGCTGGAGATGGTCGCCCTCACCCGAATCCCGACCCGGACATTCGGCACGTTGATGAGCATTGAGCCTGCGATCGGCGCACTGTCAGGCCTGTTGTTTCTCCATGAGTACCTCTCACTGTCACAATGGATGGCCATCATGTGCATCATTCTGGCTTCCATAGGCGCAACCATGACCATGGGGAGCGCAACCAAGCCCGCTGTCGCTGCAGATTGAGACAGGATTTGACGAGGGTCTGGTATTTACCGCGCAATTAGGCCATGTTTAGGCCCGTAACCCAGTGTCAGACATGGATTTTTCAGATAGGGATATCAGAACGCTTCAAGCGAAAGCGAATGCAGCCAGACCCGGGCGCAAAGATCCGGGGACGCTATAAGGACAGTAATGAAACGAATTTTGATACTGATCGCCGTACTTGCGGTTGCAGGCTGCGCGGCGACATCGAAAACCCAGGTAAAACACGGCAAGAGAGGGCTGCATATCAACTGTTCCGGGCTGTCGTCATCCTGGGACAAGTGCTACACCAGCGCTGCCAACTCGTGCGCTCCCAAAGGTTACAAGGTCATCGCCAAGTCAGGGGACGCTGTGGAAGAACCAGGTGATTACCCGTTCGGCCTCAACCCTGCCGGCTATACCAGCCGTAGCATGATCGTCATCTGCAAATAGATTGATGCCGCCTTGTCAGGTTCGTGAACCTGCGATCTGGCGGCCAATCTCATCGTAACTGGACTTCAGCACCGTGCGCTGGATGTCCGGTGTAGCCAGCATTCGCGCAATGACCAACGCACCGATACATTGCGACAGAATCGCCCATGCCAGGCTGTCGCTTTCCAGAACCTGCGCCCAACTCTTCTGAAGCCGACAAATCCAGTTCTCCGCCTGCTGACGAATCATCACGTCTGAGCGTGCAATCTCAGCCCCCAATGCCGGCAATGCACAACCGGATTCCGGGTGCTCGACATGAGCCATGCTCAGGTAGTGTTTCAGGCAGCGCTGGAGCTTGTCACGATTCTGGTCCGCCCCTAAACGCTCCAGGCTTTGAGACAGCTCACGCTCGACGATTGAAGCGAACAGCTCATCCTTCGATGAAAAGTGACTGTAGAACGCTCCGCCACTCAAGCCGATCGCCTTCATCAAACCGTCGACACCCACCGTTGAAAAACCAGACTTCTTGGCCGACACCGCACTGCTTTCAAGTAGTTTCTCTTTGGTTTCCAGTTTGTGATTGGCCGAGTAACGCATTGCCTTGCCCTCAGGATTGATCGCCTTGACGCTTGCCGAATCGTAGCATAACGTTCGTTTAGTTAACGATCGTTTAGCAAAGGGATCTACCCATGAATAACAAGAAGGTCGTACTGGTTGTAGGTGCAGGGGATGCCACCGGCGGCGCAATTGCAAAACGCTTTGCGCAGGAAGGATTTGTGGCGTGTGTCACCCGCCGCAGCGCGGACAAACTCCAGCCGCTGGTGGACGCCATCAAGGCCGACGGCGGTGAAGCCCACGGGTTTGCCTGCGATGCGCGCAAGGAAGAGGACGTGATTGCGTTGGTTGAGCAGATCGAAAGCCAGATCGGCCCAATCGAAGCGTTCGTTTTCAACATCGGCGCCAATGTGCCTTGCAGCATTCTCGAAGAAACCGCGCGCAAATATTTCAAGATCTGGGAAATGGCCTGCTTCTCGGGTTTTCTCAACGCTCGTGAAGTGGCCAAGCGCATGGCCAAGCGTCAACGCGGGACAATCCTGTTTACCGGTGCTACCGCCGGCCTGCGCGGGGCCTCAGGTTTTGCAGCGTTCGCCGGCGCCAAGCACGGGATTCGTGCCCTGGCGCAAAGCATGGCGCGTGAACTGGGGCCGATGAACATTCACGTTGCCCATGTTGTAGTCGACGGTGCCATCGATACCGATTTTATCCGCGAGAGTTTCCCCGAAAAGTACGCGACCAAGGACCAGGACGGCATTCTCAATCCAGAACATATTGCCGAGAACTATTGGTACCTACACAGCCAGCCCCGTGACGCATGGACCTTCGAGCTGGACCTGCGCCCCTGGAGCGAACGCTGGTAACCCCCCTAAAAACAATAAGCAGAGCGCATTGACCATGAGCAAAACCGTGGAGTTCTATTTCGACCTTGGCAGCCCCGCCACCTACCTGGCCTATACCCAACTGCCGAAGATTTGCGAACAGACCGACAGCCAGTTGATCTACATACCCATCTTGCTGGGCGGCGTCTTCAAAGCCACAGGTAACGCCTCCCCCGCGAACGTCCCCGTCAAGGGCCGCTACATGTTTCAAGACCTGGACCGCTACGCCAAGCGCTATGGCGTGCCACTGAAGTTCAATCCCCAATTCCCTATCAACACCCTGATGCTGATGCGCGCCGTCACCGGCATGCAGTTACGCCATCCCGGACGCTTTCAGGCATTCATCGATTGCCTGTTTCACGCCCTCTGGGTTGAAGGCCGCAGCCTCGATGACCTCGCAACCGTCGCGTCAGTACTGACACAGAACGGTTTCGATCCCAATGAGGTGCTGGCCCTGACCGCCGACGAGGAAGTCAAAGCCGCGCTCAAGGACAACACAGAGAAAGCAGTGCAACGGGGCGTATTCGGTGCCCCAAGCATGTTTGTCGATAATCAGCTGTTCTTCGGCCAGGACCGCCTGGACTTCGTCCTTGAAGCCCTGAGTTAAATCTCGACAACCAACCGCCCCTGCGCAGCTCCCGAAACGAGCAGCTCATGGGCGGCCTCGGCGGTTTGCAGCGTAAACTGCCGAGGGTCGAGCAGCGGTTTCAACTGACCCGTCTCGATCAACAGCGCAGCCTCCCGAAGTATCTCCCCGTGATGCTCGCGCCCCTTGCCAGTCAGCAACGGCAACAACGTAAACACTCCAGAATAAGTCGCCCCACGAAACGAGAGCGGCGCAAGACTGTGCTGCCCCCATCCAAGACAACTCACGACATACCCCTCGTAGACGCGAGCAGCCTTGAATGAAGCGTCCAGCGTCTCACCACCCACTGTGTCGTAGACAATGTCGAAGCCCTCCCCCGCCGTGTGCTCAGCCACATACTCCTCAACCGAAGATTTGCGGTAATCAATAAACGTCGCACCGAACCCTTCAATGATCGCCTGCTGCCCAGCCGCCCCGGTGGCAAACACGTCAGCACCGAAAGCCCGAGCAATTTGCACAGCCACATGCCCGACACCACCCGCACCACCATGAATCAGCACTTTCTGCCCCGCCCGCAGCCGCGCACGATCCACCAATCCTTCCCACGCTGTGATCAGTACCAACGGCAACCCTGCCGCCTCCCGCATGCTCAGATTGACTGGCTTGCGCGCCAGCAGCCGTGCATCGACGGCGGCGTATTCAGCCAGTGAACCCTGCGCGCCGCCAATGCCGGTGGCCATCGCATAGACCTCATCACCCAATAGCCATCCGCTGACACCCTCCCCCAATGCCTCCACCGTTCCCGCCAGATCCATCCCCAACACCGCCGGCAACGGCTGGCGCGCATGAGCAGCCTGACCCGATCGAATCTTTCCATCCAAAGGGTTCACCCCACTGGCCTTGATCCTGACCAATACCTGACCGGCTCCAGGCACGGGGCGTTGAATGGAAGCCAAGCGTAAAGGCCCATTGGCCGAATCAACAATCAGAGCGCGCATTTCAAGTGAGTCAGTCATTTCGCAATTTCCCGTCAGAGGTGGCTATGGGATAAATCTTCCTCCCCCTCACTCATGCCGATAAGACGCTATATAGCTATAGTGACCATGCCCATTTGGCATCAATGAGAAACCCCGTGGACAAACTCAATGCAATGGCGATCTTCGTCCGCGTTGTCGAACGTGGCAGCTTTTCTGCCGTCGCCCGGGAATTGCAGACCAGTCAGCCGACCATCAGCAAAGTGCTGCGAGCACTGGAAACCGAGCTGGGTGGAAAGCTGATTTCCCGCAGCACCCGACAACTGTCCCTGACCGACGAAGGTCAGCGGTACTACAGCGAATGTCGACAAATTCTGGCGGCCGTAGACGCCGCAGAACACAGTTTTCACTCCGGCCGCGAAGCTGTTGCTGGAAACCTGAAAGTCGGATCTTCCGTGAGTTTCGGGCGCTTGCAGATTGCCCCGCGACTGCCGGCATTCCTCAAAAAACATCCCCAGGTGCAAATTGATCTGCAACTGAGCGATCAAAATCAAGACCTGGTCAGTGAAGGACTGGACGTCACGTTCAGGATCGGCGACTTGAACGACAGCGGATTGATTGCCCGCCGCATCGGCACCACCCACCGAGTGACCGTCGCAACGCCCGACTACCTTGCGCAACACGGCCACCCACAAACACCGCAAGAACTGAGCGAGCACAACTGCCTGCTGTTCAACCTGCTGAACAGTCAGAACCTATGGGTTTACGAGAAAGATGCCCAACGTCACGAAGTGCGAATCAAGGGCAACGCCCAAAGCAACAACTCTGAGGCAATCCGCGAGATGGTACTGGGGGGACTGGGGATTGCGCTGTCGCCGGTTTGGCTGTTCAGCGAGGACTTGAAGGCGGGACGCGTGACCGCGATTTTGCTGGAATACAGCGCGCAGTCGCTGCCGATTCATGCCGTGTCCCCGGCGAATCGTCGTCAATCCGCCAGGGTCAAAGCCTTTGTCGACTACATGAGCCAGGCGCTCGAAGAAGCGCCTGAACTCCAACCGATCAAATAGCCGCAGTCCGGGTGTTCAACCACTCAAGGGCTGCGCCGTCGAGCAATGGGCTCAAGCGCTGGCGCACCTCGGCGTGGTAGGCGTTGAACCACTGCTTTTCGTCATCGGTCAGCAGCGACGGCTCCAGGCAGCGAGTGTCGATCGGACACAAGGTCAGGGTTTCGAATTTCAGGAACTCACCAAACTCGCTTTTGCCCGCCTCGCGATTCAACACCAGGTTCTCGATCCGCACACCCCAGCGGCCCGGACGGTAAGTGCCCGGTTCAATGGAAGTAATCATGCCCGGTTGCATCGCGGTTTGCGGTGCCGCGGCGGCCTGATAGGCGATGACCTGTGGGCCCTCGTGCACGTTGAGGAAGTAGCCGACGCCGTGACCGGTGCCGTGACCGTAATCAACGCTTTCAGCCCAGATCGGCGCACGGGCAATCGAATCGAGCAACGGCGAGAGAATGCCACGAGGGAATTGCGCACGGGACAACGCAATCACACCTTTGAGCACCCGCGTGCAATCGCGCTTCTGTTCATCGGTCGGTGTACCGACCGGCACCATCCGCGTGATGTCAGTGGTGCCGCCCAGGTACTGGCCGCCGGAGTCGATCAACAACAGGCCATCGCCTTCGATCACCGCGTGTTCTTCTTCGGTGGCGTGGTAGTGCGGCATCGCGCCATTGGCGTTGAACGCGGCAATGGTGTTGAAGCTCAGCGACACATAACCCGGACGTCGGGTACGCGCAGCCGTCAGGTGTTCATCGATAGTCAGTTCGGTGATGCGCTCACGCCCCAACGCGGTGTCCAGCCAGGTGAAAAATTCGCACAACGCTGCGCCATCCTGCTCCATGGCCTGACGAATGTGCTCGGCATCGGCCAGGCTTTTCTGCGACTTGGCCAACGTGGTCGGGTTCAGGCCTTCGACCAGCTTCACACCGCTATCCAGGTTATCCAGCAAGCCAGCGGTGACGCGCGCCGGGTCAACTTGCAGGCTCGCGCCGCTCGGTACGGCGCGCAAGGCGGCGGCCACTTCGCTGTAATCGCGCAGTGTCACGCCGTCCTTTTCGAGGATCGCGCGCAATTCGGCATCGACCTTGCTCAACGCAACGAACAAAGTTGCTTGCTGCTGGCTGATCAACGCAAAGGAAACAAACACCGGGTTGAACGACACGTCACCGCCGCGCAAGTTGAACAGCCAGGCGATGTCATCAAGGGTGGCGATGAAGTGCCAGTCGGCACCGCGATCTTTCAAAACCTCACGTAGCTTGGCCAGTTTCTCGCCGCGGCTGACCGTCGCCTGAGGCGGCAGGTGTTGATAGATAGGTTCATTTGGCAGCGTCGGACGGTCGCTCCAGACTTCGTTCAACACATCGATGTCAGTGCGCAGACGTGCGCCGCGTTCTTCGAGTTTGCCACCCAACGTACGCGCCGAAGCCACGGCCATTACCGCACCATCTACCGCGACGACGCCGCCTTCAGGGGTTTGCTCGGCCAGCCAGTCCAGCGGGCCGGGCTGACCCGGTTGCAGCTTGACCAGTTCAATGCCGCTGCCCTTGAGTTCCTTGGTCGCTTGTTCCCAATAACGGCTGTCGGCCCAGACGCCGGCAAAGTCCGGCGTAACGATCAGCGTGCCGACCGAGCCATGGAATCCCGACAACCATTGTCGCCCTTGCCAGTAACCCGGCAGGTATTCCGAAAGATGCGGGTCGGCCGACGGCACCAGCAGAGCATGAATGCCCTCCCGGCTCATCAGTTCGCGGGTTTGCGCCAGGCGTTGGGGCACCGATCCATTGATCGAAGGCTGCGTACTCATCATGTCTCCTGCTAATCACTTCATCATTATTGTTGAGTGCCGATCAACGCCGGCACTTACAGACCTTATTGCCAAAATGCCGGAGCACTGGCGCAGGCCGCTTTAATCAGGTGTACCGCTTGGTCGATGTCTTGCTCGGTGGTGAACCGGCCGAGACTCAAGCGAATGGTGCGACTCGCCGAGCGGGCGTCATGCCCCAAGGCCAGCAGCACATGGGAGGGCGCGTTGCTGGCGGAGTTGCAGGCCGAGGTCGCGGAAAACGCGATCGAGGTGCTCAACGCCGCGGAATTGAACTCGCCTTCGTTGAAGGTCAGGCTCAAGGTATGAGGGATGCGCTGGGTCGGACTGCCATTGAGGCGAACCCCTGGAATACTCAGCAGCTGTTCAAGCAAGCGCTCGCGCAACCGGACGATCGTGGCTTTCTCTTCATCGAACGAAGAGGCCGCCAATTCGAACGCCACACCCATGGCAGCGATCTGGTGAGTCGCCAGGGTGCCGGAACGCAAACCGCCTTCGTGACCACCACCGTGAATCTGCGCCTGCAAACGCTGTTGCGCGCGCGGCCCGACGTACAGCGCGCCGATGCCTTTGGGGCCGTAAATCTTGTGGGCGGAAAATGACATCAGATCCACTGGCAACCGGGCCAGATCGATCACCACTTTGCCTGCACCTTGAGCCGCGTCGACATGGAACAACGCATCGCGAGCACGCACGACCTCACCGATAGCCGAGATGTCGTTGACCGTGCCCAGCTCGTTGTTGACCAGCATCAACGACACCAGAAAGGTGTCTTCGCGCATCGCTTCGCTGACCGCTTGCGGGGTAATCAAACCCTCGGCGTCAGGTACCAGATAAGTCACCGCAACACCGGCGTCCTGCAACTGCTTCGCCGTGTCGAGAATCGCTTTGTGTTCGATCTGGCTGGTGATGATGTGGCCGCCAGAAACGCCACGAGCCTGGGCCACGCCCTTGAGGGCAAGGTTGTTCGATTCGGTGGCGCCGGAGGTCCAGACGATCTGCTCTGCCTGGGCGCCGACCAGTTCGGCGACCTGACGCCGCGCCTGCTCGACCGTTTGCCGGGCCTGTTGACCGAACGCATGGGAGCTGGACGCCGGGTTGCCGAAGTTGCCGGTAAAACCCAGACACTCGACCATGACCTTGATGACTCGCTCATCCACCGGCGTGGTGGCGGCGTAGTCGAAATACAACGGACGTTTATTCATAAAAGACTCGCAGAGCATGTTCCGGGATCAGGAAGCTCGTCACTGAAACGTCGAAGCGCAGCCTCGTGAGCTGCGCCGATGTGCAGAGCGTTAGAAATACCTGATCGGAGGCCGTTAAAGAAGAACAACTTCATTTAAAAGTGCGTAGGAACGCTCCTGAAGTCGAGCTTAACAGGCATCGGGCAACCGGTTGAAGCAATGCGTCAGCTAAAGCTTTCGAGCAACAACGGATACAGCGAAGCCACCAGCAGCAAGGCCATGCCCCAGTTGAACAGCCGCAACCAGCGGCGATCCTTCAGCACGTTGCGCAACAACGTGCCGCAGCCCGCCCAGACACTGACGCTCGGCAGGTTGATCAAGGCGAACACGGCCGCAATCACGATCACGTTGGTGAAATAACCCTGCATTGGCGTGTAGGTGCTGATGGCACCGATGGCCATGATCCACGCCTTGGGATTAACCCACTGAAACGCTGCGGCGCCCAAATAGCTGATCGGCTTACTCTCGCCCTTATCACTCTCGGAAACCGGTCCCGAATGGGCAATCTTCCACGCCAGATACAGCAAATACGCCGCGCCGACGTAACGCAGCACGCTGTAGAGCAAAGGATAGGTTTGAAACACTGCGCCCAAGCCGAAACCCACTGCCACGACGAGCACGAAGAAGCCGCAGGTGATGCCAAGCATGTGGGGAATGGTGCGGTTAAAGCCGAAGTTCACACCGGATGCCAGCAACATCGTGTTGTTGGGGCCGGGAGTTATTGAGGTGACAAGCGCAAACAGGGCAAAGCCCAGCAGCAAATCGAGCGAGAGCGTCATGGGTGGCAGTCCATTGGGGTCAGTCAGGTGTTGACCCTATCGCACCCCTTAAGGGAAACCCATGGACAGTTACGTGAAACTTCAAGCGGTACAGTTTTTGATCAGCTAGGACGACCGTGAAGCTGTACAGCACGTTCGGCGTTCATCTCGCCTTGTTTGTCGAAACTGAACGATTTTTTCGGTTGGCCGAGCAATTCGGCTTTTTTCGCGTGGTATTCGTCGAAGGACAATCCGCGACGATTCAACGCCTCAAGTGCCAGTTCCCTGGTTTCTTCAGCGGTGTAGGGCCGTAGTTCCGGGGAAACATGGCTGGCACATCCGCCGAGTACGGAGACTGCAAGCAGCAAGAAAGTAGCGATTAGAGGTTTCATGGTGAGCGTCCTGGTGTATCTGGGTTCGGGCAATGAACACAGGCTACGCCGGGCATCCGATCAGCAGAAATCAACGCTCTCGATAGTGGCTATCGACTTTTCCTGACGTCACTCAGATAGAGCGCCTTATATCTCTAAAAGATCTATAAATATTAATTTAAGGTCTTTTGCGGAATAACAACGAGGCTTTATAACAACTGTCATCGCTTCACGCACTGTTGCCCAAGCAACTGTTTACCAGGCAACAGTCATTCAACAAACAGCTCTGCCATTCGTACAGCGTCTAGCGGCCAATGCGCTGAAAGCCCCGTAAATAGGGGATCCGAGGGATTGGTACAGCTCTTGCTCTCTGTCAGTGACTACTCACTGCTCCCTGAGCAACTGTTTAAAAAGGAACTGATCATGTCGCGTCCATTGAAAGTCGTTGCCCTCTCCGGCGGTACCTGGCGTCCGTCCCGCACGTTGGTGCTGACCCAGGCGCTGTTGGCGCAACTGGCCGAGCAATTGCCGATTGAAAGCAAGCTGATCGAACTGGGCGACATCGCCCGACCGTTGGGCGCCGCACTGTCCCGTCAGGAATTGAGCGCCGAGATCGAAGCCGAGCTGCAAGCGATCGAGAACGCCGACCTGCTGATCGTCGCCGCGCCGGTTTATCGCGGTTCCTACCCTGGATTGCTCAAGCATCTGTTCGACCTGATCGACCTCAATGCATTGATCGACACGCCAGTATTGCTGGCCGCCACCGGTGGCAGCGAACGTCATGCACTGGTGCTCGATCATCAGTTGCGGCCGCTGTTCAGCTTCTTCCAGGCATTGACCTTGCCGATTGGCGTCTACGCAACCGAGGCCGATTTCTCCAATTATCAAATAACCAGTGAGCCCTTGAAGGCCCGCATTCGTCTTGCTGCAGAACGCGCCGCGCCGTTGTTTGGCGTGCACCCCAAAAATCTGCTGAAAATCGCCTAAGGATTTCTTCATGGATGTTTTCTGGTTTCTGCCGACTCACGGCGACGGCCATTACCTGGGCACCACTCAGGGCGCTCGCCCGGTGACACTCAACTACCTGAAACAAGTGGCCCAGGCAGCCGACAGCCTCGGCTACCACGGCGTACTGATTCCCACTGGGCGCTCCTGCGAGGATTCGTGGGTGATTGCTTCGGCGCTGGTGCCATTGACCGAACGCCTGCGTTATCTGGTAGCGATTCGGCCGGGGATCATCTCGCCGACGGTCTCGGCGCGCATGGCCGCGACACTGGATCGACTGTCCAATGGCCGCTTGCTGATCAACGTGGTCACGGGCGGTGACCCGGATGAAAACCGTGGCGATGGCATCTTCCTCGATCACAGCGAACGCTACGAAGTGACCGACGAATTCCTGAAAATCTGGCGCCGGGTGCTGCAAGGCGAATCAGTGGATTTCGAAGGCAAACACCTGCAAGTGCAGAATGCCAAGGCGCTGTATCCGCCGGTGCAAAAACCCTATCCACCGCTGTACTTCGGTGGCTCCTCCGAAGCCGCGCATGAACTGGCGGCCGAGCAAGTTGATGTCTACCTGACCTGGGGCGAACCCCCCGCCGCCGTAGCGGAAAAACTGGCCGATGTGCGTGAGCGTGCAGCGCGAAACGGTCGCACGGTGAAGTTCGGGATTCGCTTGCATGTGATCGTCCGCGAGACCGCTGAAGAGGCCTGGAAAGCCGCGGACAAACTCATCGAGCACATCAGCGACGAGACCATCGCGGCCGCGCAGAAGTCGTTCTCGCGTTTCGACTCCGAAGGTCAGCGGCGCATGGCGGCGTTGCATGACGGGCGTCGTGACAACCTGGAAATATCCCCCAACCTGTGGGCCGGTGTCGGTCTGGTGCGCGGCGGTGCCGGGACGGCGCTGGTGGGCGATCCGCAGCAAGTGGCGGCGCGAATCAAGGAGTACGCGGACCTGGGAATCGAGAGTTTCATCTTCTCCGGCTATCCGCACCTCGAAGAGGCTTATCGTTTTGCCGAGCTGGTGTTCCCGCTGTTGCCTGAGCCGTACGCAAGCCTGGCCGGACGTGGGGTTACCAATCTCACCGGGCCGTTTGGCGAAATGATTGCCAATGATGTGCTGCCGGCTAAAGCCACGGCCTGAAAACCTCCCCTGCTGATCGTTCCCACGCTCTGCGTGGGAATGCCTCTAGGGACGCTCCGCGTCCAGTGACGCGGAGCGTCACGGGCTGCATTCCCACGCAGAGCGTGGGAACGATCAGACAGCGTGGGAACGATCAACGCGTATGTCGCCAGAAAGAAGGAACCCCGTGTGACTGCCAAACCGCAAAGCGCCCTGATATCCCCCTTGCAAACCGCCCGCCGATTGGCCGCCGAGTTTGCCCTGACCGCTGTCGAGCGCGATGAACGTGGCGGTACGCCCAAAGCCGAACGTGATGCCTTGCGCCACAGTGGTTTGCTCGCCTTAAGCATTCCCACCCAGTACGGCGGCCTCGGCGCCAGCTGGAGTGACACCCTGACCATCGTGCGCGAGTTCGCCAAGGTCGACAGCTCGATTGCCCATGTCTTCGGTTTCCATCACCTGATGCTTGCCACTGTGCGCCTGTTCGCCCGGCCCGAGCAGTGGCAGCCATGGTTCGAACAGACCGCGCGCAAGAACTGGTTCTGGGGCAATGCCCTCAACCCGCTGGACACCCGCACCGTGGTGAAAAACCTCGGTGGCTGGCGTGAGTTTTCCGGCAAGAAAAGTTTCTGCTCGGGTGCCAGCGATTCGGAAATGCTGATCGCCTCGGCCGTCGACGAAAGCAATGGCGGCAAGCTGTTGATCGCCGCGATTCCCAGCGGCCGCAGCGGCATCACCTTGCACAACGACTGGAACAACATGGGCCAGCGCCAAACCGACAGCGGCAGTGCGACGTTCGAACGGGTGCGGGTCGAAGAGTCGGAATTGCTGCTCGATCCGGGTCCGCTGAGTACGCCATTCGCCTGCCTCCGGCCGTTGATTGCCCAGCTGACCTTCACCCACATGTTCCTTGGCATCGCCGAAGGTGCCTTCGAAGAAGCGCGGCAATACACCCTCACAGAGACCCGTCCGTGGCACAAATCCAGCGCTCAGGATGTGCGTCAGGATCCTTATGTACTCGGCCACTACGGCGAATTCTGGGTCGCTCTCGAAAGTGTTCGACTGCTGGTGGAGCGCGCTGCCGGGTTGCTCGACAAGGCCTGGGCCAAAGGCCCGAACCTCAGCGCCGAAGAACGTGGACACCTCGCTACCGCCATCGCCACGGCCAAGGTCGCTGCCACCCGCAACGGCCTGGAACTCTGTAGTCGGTTGTTCGAAGTGACCGGCGCCCGTTCAACTCATGCCTCACTGCGACTGGACCGCCACTGGCGCAACCTGCGCACGCAAACCCTGCACGACCCGGTGGATTACAAACTCCATGAACTGGGTGACTGGGCGCTCAACCAGTCCCTGCCGATTCCGACTTTCTATTCATAGCCTTCTATTCATGGAGCCTGCCCATGCAACTGCTGACCTTACCGCCCTCGCCCGCTCTGGCCACCTCTATCCGCGCCACGGCGCAGGTGTTCGAAGACCCTAAATCCCAGGCCTTGCTCGCCCACATTCAACAAGTCGCACCCAGTGAAGCCAGCGTGCTGATCATCGGCGAAACCGGCACCGGCAAGGAGCTGGTGGCGCGACATATCCACAACCTCAGCGCCCGCCGTAACCGGCCATTCGTGGCGGTGAACTGCGGCGCGTTCTCCGAATCCCTGGTGGAGGCCGAGTTGTTCGGCCATGAAAAAGGTGCCTTCACCGGTGCGTTGAGCGCCAAGGCCGGATGGTTCGAGGAAGCCGACGGCGGCACGTTGTTCCTCGACGAAATCGGCGATTTGCCGATGGCAATTCAGGTCAAGTTATTGCGGGTATTGCAGGAGCGCGAGGTGGTGCGACTGGGTTCGCGCAAGAGCATTCCTATCAATGTGCGCGTGCTGGCGGCGACCAACGTGCAATTGGAGAAAGCCATCAACGCCGGGCATTTCCGTGAGGATTTGTACTACCGCCTCGACGTGGTCAGCCTGGAATTGAGCCCGCTGCGCGACCGCCCCGGCGACATCCTGCCGCTGACCCGACACTTCGTCGAAGCCTACAGCCAGCGCCTCGGCTACGGCACCATCACCATCAGCAAAGACGCCGAACTGAAACTGCGCAGCTACAGCTGGCCGGGCAACATCCGCGAACTGGAAAACGTCATTCACCACACCCTGCTGATCTGCCGCAACGGCGTGATCGAACGCGACGACCTGCGCCTGTCGAACATGCGCATCGAGCGTCAGGACGATTACCACAACACCGTCGACGATTCACCGGAAGCGCTGCTCGATCGCGCCTTTCAAAAGCTCTTCGAAGAACAGGCCGGTGCGCTGCACGAGAAAGTCGAAGACGCGTTGCTGCGAGCCGCTTATCGTTTCAGTCATTACAACCAGGTGCACACCGCTGCGTTGCTGGGGTTGAGCCGCAACGTAACGCGCACGCGACTGATCAAGATCGGCGAACTGGCCGTGAACAAACGCCGGCCCACGGAAAACCTTCAGGGCGAGCGTGTCATGCAGCTGTCAATCTAACCCACCAGATTGCAGTGCAGCGCGTCGTCGTGGCTGCGTTCCAGGCTGTGCAACACCTGGAACGAGCCGAAGGTCACGGTTTTCGCCTGATGGGCGCGGATCAGTTGCCAGAAATCCTGCTCGCCGCTTTCAAAGCTTTGAAACGCGGCCTCTCCCGCCTCGCGTGTTTGCCATTGCAGGTAGTTGAGCACCCGCCGGCCATCGGCGCTGGCCTGGATGCTGGCACTCAAAAAACCGCTGTAACCCTGGGCGAGACGCTCGGTCTGCTTCGACAGTGCCGACACCAGTGCGGGCTGTTGATGCGGTTCGATCTCGAATTCGATCAATTGGGTGAAGCTGCGATTTTTCTCTGACAGTTGCATGAATAGTCCCCACTCACCTGTAAGCCGGATCTTGCGATCCGAAGGCTTGCAGGGTAAAACCTCGAGTTAACTTTAGGTCAAGGGGCATTTTTTAAATGATCACCTCGGAAATTCTGCATAAAGAACTCACCGTCGGCCAATTGGCTGCGCGCAGCGGCGTCGCGGTCACGGCGCTGCACTTTTACGAATCCAAGGGTTTGATCAAAAGTAATCGCAACCAAGGCAACCAGCGGCGTTATCCCCGGGAAGTGTTGCGGCGGGTGGCGTTGATCAAAGTGGCTCAGCGATTGGGTATTCCGTTGGCGGAGATTGGCGAGGCATTGAAATCGCTGCCGGACAATCGGGCGCCGACGGCGGCGGACTGGAAGGTGTTGTCGGCGCAGTGGAGTCGGGATCTGGATGAGCGGATCAGTCAGCTGACCTTGCTGCGGGACAAGCTCAATGGCTGCATTGGCTGTGGGTGTCTGTCGATGGAGGCATGCCCGTTGCGCAACTTTGGCGATGTGCTCGGGGAGCGAGGGCCCGGCGCGCAGCTGTTGTAATGATCGTTCCCACGCTCTGCGTGGGAATGCAGCCCGGGACGCTCCGCGTCCCTGCCGAAGCGGACGCGGAGCGTCCGTTGAGGCATTCCCACGCAGAGCGTGGGAACGATCAGTGTGGTCAGAACCCCGGCGCAATTTGTCCTTTGTAGCGGGTCAAAATGAACTGGCGAACCTCATCGGAATTCAACGCCTTGGCCAGTTTCTGCAAGCCTGGATCATTGATGTTGTCCGGCCGCGCAACCAGAAACTCGATGTATAAGCTTTTCCCCTTCTCGACAATCAACGCGCTGTTGGTATCAATCCCCGCTTCCAATGCGTAGTTGGCGAAGACAAACGCCAGGTCCACCTGGCTCACCGAACGGGCCAGCAGTGCTCCCTCCAGTTCACGAATTTTCAGGTGCTTGGGGTTTTCGATGATGTCCCGTTGAGTCGCCAGGGTGTTGCTCGGATCCTTGAGTTTGATCAGGCCGGCTTCGTGTAGCAGAACCAGCGCACGGCCAGTGTTCACCGGGTCATTGGGAATCGACACCGTGGCGCCATCCTTCAGTTCGGCGATGCTTTTGATCCTGGTCGAGTAAGCGCCAAACGGTTCAATGTGCACGCCGACCACCGGCACCAGATCGGTATGGCGGGTTTTGTTGAAGTCATCGAGAAATGGCCGGTACTGGTAATAGTTGGCGTCGAGGTTCTTCAACGCCAATTGCTGGTTGGGCTGGATGAAGTCGGTGAAGACCTTGATGTCCAGGTCCACGCCTTCCTTGGCCAGGGTCGGTTTGACGAATTCGAGGATTTCCGCGTGCGGCACCGGGGTGGCGCCGACGATGAGTTTTTCGTTGGCGTGAGCGTTGAACGACAGGACGGCAGCCAGAATGGCCAGGGTCTTTTTCATGCTGTGCTCCTAGGCAGATTGAGTGGCCGTCGTGGGGCGGACGTTGGGCCGATTTTTAAGGGTTGAATCGAGTTTTTATCGTCGGCTGTAGCGAGCCACCAGTCGGTCGCCGGTCATTTGCAGGGCCTGAACCAGGATCAGCAGCAGCACCACGGTGACCACCATCACATCGGTCTGAAAACGCTGATAGCCGTAGCGGATCGCCAGGTCACCAAGGCCACCGCCACCAATCACCCCGGCCATTGCCGTGTAATCCACCAGCACAATCGCGGTCACCGTGACCGCCGCCAGCAATCCTCCCCGCGCTTCGGGCAACAAGGTGTGGCGGATGATCTGCCACGTGTTGGCGCCCATGGCCTGAGTCGCTTCCACGACCCCGCGATCGACTTCGCGCAAGGCGGTTTCAACCAGTCGCGCGAAGAACGGCGTGCAACCGACCACCAGCGGCGGAATCGTCCCCGGCACGCCGAGCGAAGTGCCGACCAACAGCGTGGTCAGGGGAATCAGCACGATCAGCAAAATGATGAACGGCAGCGAACGCAGCATGTTCACGATCACCGACAGCACCCGATAAACCCCGACCGCTTCATGCAATTGGCGCTTGCCGGTGAGGAACAGCACCACGCCCAGCGGCAACCCCAGCAGCACGGTAAAACCGAGGGCGGCACCGAGCATGCTCAGGGTGTCGAGGCAGGCCTGGGCAATGTCGGCCCAATAAATATTTTTCAGCAGCTCGGCCATGGTCAGGACCAGTCGTGACGCGGCGGTTTGACGCCATTGAGCAGCCAGTTGCCGACCACGTGGTACTTCCAGCGCACCGGATCATGCAAGGTGTGGACCCGGGCGTTGCGCCAATGACGGTCGAAGTTGTGCTTCTTCAGGGTCGAGCGAGTGCCGCCGAGTTCGAAGAGCTTGTTGCTGGCTTCGATGGCGATTTCGGTGGTCAGCACTTTGGCTTTGGCGACTGCCAAGGAGGCTAGCGCGACGTTGTCTTCGTCAGGTGCCGAACGTGCGGCATCCAGCGCCCAACCGGCGCGCTCCAGCAAGGCTTCGGCCGCTTCCAGACGAATCTCCAGGCCACCGACCTGAATGATGGTCAGCGGATCTTCACTGGCCTTTTCCACACCCGCGTCGATCCACGGCCGAGCGAATTGTTGAACGAATATGATGGTGTCACGCAGGGCCGCACGGGCGATGCCGGCGTCGATGGCGGCGGTGGTCAACTGCGCGAACGGTCCCGCCAGGGTGGGTGTTTCATAAGAGCGATACGTCGGGAACAGATTGAACGCCGAGACGTGCAGGTCCTCAGCCAGCACCGTGCCGCTGGAGGTGGTGCGCTGACCGATGCTGTCCCAGTCGTCGACGATCACCAACCCTTGGGTGCCGCGCTCGACAAAGGCCAACTGACCCTTCTGCTCTTCGTCCAGCGCCAGCACCGCCAGCCAGTGGGCGTAGAGCGAACCGGTGCAATAACCCTTGCGGCCGTTGATCACATGGCCGTCGCCGTAACGGCGAATGGTCGCCTGAATGTCCTGCACGTTCTTGCCGCCGGTTTCCGACAAGGCATTGGCAAATCGGTGACCTTGCAGCGCCAGCCCGAAGAAGTGCGCTTGCTGCTCTGGCGTACCTTGCAGGCGAATGTCTTCAAGCAGGCAATAGTGGTTTTGCGGGATTTGCCCCAGGGACGGATCGGCCGCCGAGATGATCGCAATGACCTGCGCCAGCACCGCATAGGACACCTGCGCGCCGCCGAACTCCTTCGGCACGCTGATGCCCCACAAACCGCTGTTGGAATACAGATCGACGATCTCGGCGGGCACTTGGCGGGTACGGTCTCGCTCGGCGTCTTGTTCCAGCAACACCGCGGCAACGCGTTCGGCGACGCGCAAGGCTTCGGCTTCGTTGGCAATCCGATGGGCGGCCGGCGGGTTGATCGGATAAACGGCAGATTCAGGCATACAAGGCTCTCGGGACCAGTGTTTACCAGAGGGCATTGCAGCTTTTGTGCCTGACCGTGCGAGCCAATGTTTTCGCGGAGTTCAGCGGTATTTTCGCGATCTCAAGATAACGAGCAAGAGCAATCTGCTGCTTCGCTGTTGATGGCTGAACAGCGGTGCTGCTGCTCGTCGGACACTCGGTTGCAGAAAAGAGGCCGACCTATAGTTATCCGGCCGGATAACGGCACAGGATCTTTCTCGACTGACAACAAAAAACAGGGAGAACAGCCATGAGCGTCAAACCCATTCCAGAGGGTTATCACAGCATCACCCCGTATCTGGGCATTCAAAAAGCGGCCGAAGCCATCGAGTTCTACAAAAAAGCCTTTGGCGCCACCGAAGTCATGCGCCTGTCCATGCCCGATGGCGGCATCGGCCACGCTGAACTGCGCATCGGCGATTGCCCGATCATGCTTGGCACGCCGTGCGATCAGGGGCCATTGAGCAATCCGGACAAGTCGCCGTCCGTAGGGCTGCATCTGTATGTGAACGATGTGGACAAGTCTTATAAACAGGCGATTGCGGCTGGCGGCACAGTGGTGTCCGAGGTCAAGGATCAGTTTTATGGCGACCGCTCGGGAACCCTGAAGGATCCCTATGGGCATCTGTGGTTTCTGGCCACGCGCAAGGAAGATCTGACTCAGGAGCAGATCGAGCAGCGGGCGAAGGAGATGTTCAAACAGGGTTAGGCTAATGATCGTTCCCACGCTCTGCGTGGGAATGCAGCCCGGGACGCTCCGCGTCCCTTCAAGAGCCGAACGCGGAGCGTCCGTTGAGGCATTCCCACGCAGAGCGTGGGAACGATCGTGGATCACTCGCCTGCTGCACCGCACCAGTCGCCGCGAAACATTTTCTTTCATATCCCCCTTCGGGATTTTCGATGCTCATCCGTCTTATTTAGATGCAGTCGGCCCGCGTAGGCAAAAGCCACGGCCCGGCCTTTCATGGACCTCATCGCAGGGAAGCCCGCAGCAGAGGCCCTAACATCGAAACAAGACCTTTAATCATGTCGAAGAAATCCCGTTCAAAACTCTGGTTTCTGGTCCATAGCTGGCTGGCTTTGCCGATCTGGTTTTTCGTACTGATCGTCTGCGTGACCGGCACCCTGGCGGTGGTCAGCCAGGAAATCGTCTGGCTGGCCAACCCGCAAATGCGCGCCAGTCAACCTACTGACGATGCGCCGCTGCTCAGTTATGACCAGATCATCGCCGCCATCAAGAAGGCTGAGCCCAACACTCTGGTCGAGGCCATCAGTCGGCCTGATGAATCGCATTTCGCCCTCGACGTGGACGTCAGCTACCCCGACGGTCGCTCGGTGACGGTTTACGTCAATCCCTACAGCGGCGTGATTCAGGGCACGGCGCCGCAGTTCAATTTCAAGGCGTTTACCCGCGCACTGCATGGCTGGTGGCTGGTGCCGTTCACCAACGGTTACAGCTGGGGCTGGTACCTGGTGTCATTCCTGAGCTTGCCGCTGCTGGCTTCGTTGGTCACCGGACTGGTGGTCTACAAGCGCTTCTGGAAAGGTTTCTTGCGCCCGACGTTGCGCATTCGTCACGGTGCACGGATTTTCTGGGGCGACTTTCACCGCCTCAGCGGCATCTGGTCGATCTGGTTTATCGCGGTGATTTCCATCACCAGCACCTGGTTTCTGATTCAAGCGTTCATGTTCGATAACCAGATTTCGATTTCCACCGCGCCGGTCGCTGCCGTGGTCCCGCGTGAAAGTGTCCCGCTGACTGCCGACGGTTCGCCGGCGCCGATGATCAGCCTGGAGACGGCGATCCGCGAAGCCAAGGAACGTATTCCCGGACTGGACGACAGCTTTGTCAGCATGCCCGCCAACGCCTACAGCTACCTTTCGGTGGGCGGGCGCAGTTGGTATCCGCTGATGTTCCAGACCGCCGACATCAACCCCTACACCGGCGACATCGCCGCCACCCGCCTGTTGTCGGACCGTTCCGGCCTGGAGCTGGTGACCGAATCCATGCGTCCGCTGCACACCGGCGATTTCGGCGGCATCTGGATCAAGCTGATCTGGTTCTTCTTCGGCCTGATCCTCAGCATGATGGTTCTCAGCGGCCTGTTGATCTGGACCAAACGCACCGCTCTGGCCACGGCCAACGCCCTCAAGCGCAGCCATAAACGCCCGCGCAGTCAGGCCGCTCCGGCCAACAGCCGTGAAACCACGGAGGTCAGCCAATGAGTCTGTTCATCGCTGATAAACCGGCTTCGAAACTGAGCCGTTTCTGGCACAAATGGCGCTTCCACATCAACGTTCTGCTGTTGCTGGTGCCGCTGGGGTTCATGCCCAAGTACTTCGCCGACGCTGCACTGTTTCGCGGTGACACCGGCCTGGGCGAGCGGGAGATCGGAGAGGTTCAGGTGGGCCCCTGGAGCCTGCGTCTGGCCGAGTTGCGCAACGAAGCACCGACGCTCGATGGTCCGGCCGGCTACATGAAGAGCTTCAACGCGGCGCTGTGCGACAGCTGCCGCGATCAGGTCAAGGCGACGTACCTGCGCATTGGCAAACCGCGCAGCCTGCGCGCTGCCGGGGTGATTTTCTTCGGCACGCCGTACCGCATGGGCGCGATGTTGCCGATCCCCGAGAAGACCAAAGCCGACGCCGAGCTGTGGATCACCATGGAAGGCTGGGACGGCGCCATGCATCAGGCCTCCGTCCCCCTGAGCCAGGCATCCCCGGCCACCCTCGCCTGGCTGAACCAACAAGGAGGCAAACCATGATCAACGTGATACGTCCTCTAAGCGCCGTGCTGCTGGTGCTCTGCGCCGGTTTCAGCGCCAGCGCCCTGGCCCACAACCCGATGTGCGAATGCAAAGCCATCGACGCCGAGCAGATCAAATGCACCGGCGGTTTCTCCGACGGCAGCGGCGCGCCGGGGGTGACCCTGGACGTGATCGGCTACGACGAAACCATCCTGGTACCGGGCAAACTCGGCGCCGATTCGACCCTGACCTTCAAGAAGCCCGGCACCGAGTTCTACGTGCTGTTCGACGCAGGTCCCGGTCACGTCGTCGAGATTGACCAAGCGGACATCGAAGCCCCATGAGTACGCCAACTACGCAAATCGTCCGCCCGACCGGTGCCGGCCATGAAACCCTTTATGTGTTGCTGTTGTGCCTGATGATCCTGGCGGTGGCCGGCTCGGTGGTCGCCTGGCGCGGTGAGCCTCAGGAAGTCAGCAGCGTGGGCAGCCATCAACTGGATGCCCGCCGTGACTTGAGCGCGTCCGAGCAAGGCATCTACGCCGACCTGCGGGTGACGCTCGACGAAATTCATCTGCTGCGTCAGGAGCAACAGGCCCTACCCGCCCCCGCAGCCCTTGCCGATGAAGGTTTTGCGCCGTTCGCCCAGGACGCCAGTTCCGTCAGCCGCGGCGCTCATGCCTGGCAATTGCTCGACGCCAAGGCTTACTTCGGCCAGAGCCAGACGCCCACCGTGGCGGGTTCGTTTCTGATGCGTTTGACCGCTGACGACAATGCTCCGGACGTCTGGCTCAACCGCGGCAACGCCCTCGCGGCCCCGACCGACCTCACCGACGCCGCGCTCGAAAGCGCTGGCTGGCAGCAGATCGTCGCGCAATTCGATGCCGGCGTGACCCGCCAGCACCGGCACTGAACCCTCGCCTTCACCCGAGAGAAGACCGCTTTCCCATGCCTATTTCATCTCAACGTTCTTTCTTGCGCCTGATCTTGGTCGGTTTACTGGCTTGCCTGCTGACCCCGCTGGCCAGTGCCGACGAGGCCAAGCGCCTGCGCATCGGCATCACCCTGCACCCTTATTACAGCTACGTGGCCAACATCGTCGGTGACAAGGCCGAGGTGGTGCCGCTGATTCCGGCCGGTTTCAACCCGCATGCCTACGAGCCGCGCGCCGAAGACATCAAGCGCATCAGCGGGCTGGACGTGGTCGTGCTCAACGGTGTCGGCCATGACGACTTTGCCGACCGCATGATCGCCGCCAGCGAAACGCCGAACGTCCCGGTGATCGAAGCCAACGAAAACGTACCGTTGCTGGCCGCCACCGGCGTCGCCGCTCGCGGCGCCGGCAAGGTCGTAAACCCGCACACGTTCCTGTCGATCAGCGCCTCGATTGCCCAGGTCAACAACATCGCCCGGGAACTGGGCAAGCTCGACCCGGCCAACGCCAAGACCTACACCCAAAACGCCCGCGCCTACGGCAAACGATTGCGGCAGATGCGCGCCAACGCCCTGGCGAAACTGACCCAGGCGCCGAACGCGGAACTGCGAGTGGCCACGGTTCACGCGGCTTACGACTATTTGCTGCGCGAATTCGGCCTGGAAGTGACCGCTGTGGTCGAGCCGGCGCACGGTATCGAACCGAGCCCGAGCCAGCTGAAAAAGACCATCGATCAACTGCGCGAACTGGACGTGAAAGTGATCTTCTCGGAGATGGATTTCCCGTCCACCTACGTCGAGACCATCCAGCGTGAATCCGGGGTGAAGCTGTACCCGCTGTCGCACATTTCCTATGGCGAGTACACCGCCGACAAGTATGAAAAAGAAATGACCGGCAACCTCAACACCGTCGTCCGGGCGATTCAGGAGTCGGGCCAATGACCGCTAAAGAAACCATTCGTTCGACCAACCCCGAATCCCCTGTGGGAGCGACGGTGCGACGATTCGACTTGCTCGCGATAGCGGTGGATCAGTCGCCATCAATGTTCGATGACACTCCGCAATCGCGAGCAAGTCGAATCGTCGCACCGTCGCTCCCACAGGTTTCGGGGCCGACGCTGGATTTTGCGGAGGTCAGTTTGACCCTCGGGCGCACGACGATCCTCGACAGCGTCACTTTTCAGGTCCAGCCCGGCAGCGTGCATGCGCTGGTCGGCCCCAACGGCGGTGGTAAAAGTTCGCTGATCAAGACCCTGCTCGGGCAGATGCCGCATCAGGGTCGCTTGAGCCTGCAATGGCCCGGCACACCGGGGACCATCGGTTACGTGCCTCAAGCTCTCGAGTTCGATCGCGGTTTACCGATGACCGTCGACGATTTCATGGCCGCGATGTGCCAACGGCGTCCCGCGTTCCTCGGCTTGAGCAAGCACTACGCCGCCGCGATTGGCGAAGCACTGGAACGGGTCGGCATGCAGGACAAACGCAAGCGGCGCATGGGTGCGTTGTCCGGCGGTGAGCGTCAGCGTGTGTTGCTGGCTCAAGGGTTGATTCCGGCGCCGCAATTGTTGGTGTTGGATGAACCGATGTCGGCTTTGGATGAGGCGGGAATTCAGGTGTTCGAACGGCTGCTCGGCGACTGGCGCCAGAGCGGCATCACCGTGCTGTGGATCGAGCATGATCTGGAAGCCGTGGGTCGTCTGGCGGATCGGGTCACCGGGCTTAATCGCAGAGTGTTGTTCGATGCCACGCCGAAACAGGCGCTGACCCCGGAACGCTTGCTGCCCCTGTTCTCGACCCATCCACGGAGCGCTGCCTGATGAGTTATGAAGCCTTTCGTTTGATGGTCCAGGGTTGGGCCTCGTCGGGTTACTTGCCCGAGGCGCTGGCCTATGGATTTGTGGTCAACGCATTGCTCGCCGGCTTGCTGATCGGCCCGGTGCTGGGCGGTTTGGGTACGTTGGTGGTGGTCAAGCGTTTCGCGTTTTTCTCTGAAGCGGTAGGGCACGCGGCGCTGACCGGCGTAGCCATCGGCATTCTGCTGGGCGAACCGTACACCGGGCCTTACGGCAGCCTGTTCGGCTACTGCTTGTTGTTCGGCATCTTGCTGAACTACCTGCGCAACCGCACGGGGCTGGCGCCGGATATCTTGATCGGTGTGTTTCTGTCGGTGTCGTTGGCGCTGGGTGCCAGTTTGCTGCTGATTCTGGCGGGCAAGATCAACGTGCACATCCTCGAAAACGTGTTGTTCGGTTCCGTACTGACCGTCAACGGCAATGACCTGCTGGTGTTGGCCATCGTCGGTTCGCTGGTCATGGCGCTGGCCTTGCCGCTGTACAACCGCATCATGCTGGCCAGTTTCAATCCACAACTGGCGGCGGTCCGTGGTGTGGCGGTGAAGACGCTGGATTATCTGTTTGTGATTCTGGTGACCCTGATCACTGTGGCGGCGGTGAAAGTCATCGGCGCGATTCTGGTCGGTGCACTGTTGGTGATTCCGGCGGCTGCGGCGCGATTGCTGAGTCAGTCGCTGAAGGGTTTCTTCTGGTGCTCGGTGCTGATCGCCACGGTCAGCACGCTGTGCGGGATCCTTGCACCGATTGTCTTCGACCTGCCTATCCCGTCCGGCGCCGCGATCATTCTGGTGGCCGGTATCGCCTTCGCTCTCGCCGCCATTGCGCGTGGTGTTGTCCCCAGTCTGAAAGGGAATCTCGGATAAATGTCTTTTACTTTGCGTCAATTGACCCTGGCCGTTGCCCTGTGTGGGCTGGTGAACACAACTTTTGCGGCTGACAGCGCCAAACCGCTGCGCGTGCTGGCGTCCTTGCCGATCACTTATGGTCTGGGCGAAGTCTTGCTCAAAGGCACCGACATCAACCTTGAACGTGCCGCGCCGGCGAACCTACCCGGTAGTCGGCAGACCGCGTACTTCACGGGTCGTGGCGCGCCGGCGCTGGCCAAACTGGCGACCGACGCCGATGCAGTGATTGGTCTGCGTTCGCTGTGGGCGGATGATCCGCTTTACCCGATCTCCCGACGTAGCAACATCCGCATCGTCGAAGTCGACGCCGCCCGCCCGGTGGACGGCGCCCTGCCCGGCATCGCCGTGCAACCTGGCAACAAGGTTGATGGGTTGAACAGTCATCCGTGGTTTTCCAGCAACAATATGGGGCGGATGGCGGACGTCATGGCGGCGGACCTGGTGCGCCTGGCGCCCGAGGCCAAGCCGAAGATCGAGGCTAACCTGGCGACGCTCAAACAGCGCTTGCTCAAGCTCAGCGCTGACAGCGAAGCGCGGTTGGCCAGTGCCGACAACCTCAGCGTGATGAGCCTGAGCGATCACTTTGGCTATCTGATCGGCGGTCTAAATCTGGAACTGATCGGCCTCGATGCGCGGCCGGATGCCGAGTGGACACCTGAAGCGCTCAAGCAATTGGGTGCGACGCTGAAGGAAAATGACGTGGCGGTGGTGTTGCACCATCGACAGCCGTCGGATGCGGTGAAAGCGGTGATTGCCGAGTCTGGGAGTCGGTTGGTGGTGTTGAGTGTGGATGCGGCGGATCCGGTGGCCGAACTGGAAGGGAATGTGGATTTGGTGATCAAGGGATTGAACGGTAAACCTGCCGCCTAGGAAGATCGTTCCCACGCTCTGCGTCACTAGTGTCCGGTAAAAACCGAAGGGGGAGCTTGCTCCCCCTTGCTGTGCCTGCTTCGTAAGCAATAATCAGGTTTTCAGACTTGATTTTCGCCCATGTTCAGCAGCACTCGATTTGCGCAAATGCTTCAAGCCCTTCCTCATCAGCTCTTCAAAGCCGCCGTCAAACGCTGTGGCGCTGATCGTTACGCCAAACAATTCACGTCCTGGGATCTGCTCGTCACGCTGATTTACGGTCAGCTGACGCAAGCCAAAAGCTTGCGTACGTTGGCGACAGCCTCGCAGTCGCTGCAACCCCATCGCCACCACCTCAACGCCAAGAACATGGTGCGTTCGACCCTTTGTGATGCGTTGAACAAGCGCAGCTCAGAGCCGTTTCGGCTGGCCTGTGAGCACTTGCTTCAAGGCATTGGCCGCAAGCAGCGCAAGTCGCTCGAAGCCATGATCACCCTGATCGATTCGACCTCGATCAGCCTGCGCGGACCCGGTTTTGACGAATGGACCACCGCGACGAAAACCCGCATAACCCAAGGCTTGAAGGTACATGTGGCCATCGATCCACAGCAAACAGCCCCGACTTACGTAAACATCACCGCCGCCAACGTCAACGATCTGAGCGATGCCCTGACCATGCCGCTTGAAGCAGGTATGACGTACGTTTTCGACAAGGGTTACTGCGACTACAACTGGTGGCACCAGATTGATCAGATGGGTTCTTTCTTCGTCACCCGACTGAAGAAAAACGCCAATCTAAAGCCGGTAGAAAATTTGAGGGAAAAGGATGCACCCGAATTCATTGAGGCGGACGAATCGGTATTGTTCGGGAAGAAATACCTGAACACTCGACGTCCGAATCTCTACCAAAATCAGGCTGTGCGTCGGGTTCAGATCCGCCGAGAGGACCACGAAACGCCATTGATTCTGGTCACCAACGACTTCTCTCGCTCAGCGGAGGAGATCGCCGATCTGTACAAACAACGTTGGCAGATCGAACTGTTTTTTAAGTGGATCAAGCAAAACCTCAAGCTCAAACGGTATTTCGGCTTCTCTGAAAATGCCGTTCGTTTGCAGATCTACAGCGCCTTGATTACCTATCTTTTGCTGCATCTTTATCAGCGCCGTTCAGGTTGCTCGGGATCTATTTCAGACTTTGCCATTCGGCTAACCCACAGCTTGTTCGAACGCCCATTAAGCATTGAACACCTTGAACAGCGAAGGCAAAAGCGAACAAAGCTGAAGGCTGCCCAAGGCAGCCTTCAGCTTTGAAAAGGTTTTACCGGACACTAGTGACGCTCTGCGTGGGAATGCAGCCCGGGACGCTCCGCGTCCCAAAGCGGACGCAGAGCGTCCATTGAGGCATTCCCACGCAGAGCGTGGGAACGATCACTAGCAAAAAGCCCGCTGACCGTCTCCGGTTCAGCGGGCTTCTTTTTGCGCGGTGACTTAGTGAGCCACAGCCGCCTGCTCTTCCATCTTCTGACGCAGGCTCAGCGGACGCATGTCAGTCCAGGTTTCTTCGATGTAAGCCAGGCATTCCTTCTTCAAACCGCTCTTGCCCACGGTGCGCCAGCCTGCAGGCACGGCTTTGTAGTCGGGCCAGATCGAGTACTGCTCTTCGTGGTTGACCACGACCTGAAAGAGGATGTCCTCGCGGTCGAATACTGAAGTCATGGTGTTTCTCCATCGCTGTAGGGTGGGCTGCACTGCGTGCGCAGCCGTTATGTAGAAGGAACGTGTCAGAGGCTGAGAAATTTAGAGGCTGGCGGTGGCAGCAGCCACGGCCCTGCCGAAAATCTCGGCCACTTGATCAATTTCCGCAGCGGTAATCACCAGCGGCGGGAGGAAACGCACCACGCCGCCATGACGGCCGCCCAGTTCAAGGATCAAGCCGCGCTTGAGGCATTCACGCTGCACCAGCGGCGCCAGTCGACCGAAGATCGGCGGATGACCCAGTGCATCCGGCTCGCCAGTTGGATCGACCAGTTCAACGCCCAGCATCAAGCCGCGACCGCGGATATCACCCAGTTGCGGGAAGTCCCGTTGCAGGATGCGCAGGTGTTCGCTCAAGCGTTCACCCATGGCGGCGGCGTGCTCGCAGACCTTGTGTTCGGTCAGGTAACGCATCACCGCAGAACCTGCGGCCATGGCCATCTGATTGCCGCGAAAGGTCCCGGCATGGGCGCCCGGCAGCCAGGTGTCGAGCCAGTCGCGATAGACCACCACGGCCAGCGGCAAACTGCCGCCGATGGCTTTGGACATGACCACAACGTCGGGGATGATCCCAGCGTGTTCGAAGGCGAACATCTTGCCGGTGCGGGCAAAACCGCTCTGGATTTCATCGACGATCAGCGCCACGCCGGCCTTTTCGGTAATCCGCCGCAGGCCGCGCAACCAATCGAGATCGGCCGGGATCACCCCGCCCTCGCCCTGCACCACTTCGACGATCACCGCTGCGGGCAATTGCACACCCGCCTCGGGATCATTCAGCAGGTTTTCCAGGTAGTTGAGATTGACCTGCACGCCTTGCGCGCCGCCGAGCCCGAACGGGCAGCGGTAATCGTAGGGATACGGCATGAACTGCACGCCGTTGCTGAGCAAGGCGCCCAAGGGTTTCTTCGGCCCCAGACTGCCCATCAGACTCAGCGCGCCCTGGCTCATGCCGTGATAACCGCCCTGGAATGACAACACGGTGCTGCGCCCGGTGGCGGTGCGCACCAGTTTCAGCGCGGCTTCCACCGCGTCGGTGCCGGTCGGGCCACAGAACTGGATCTTGGCTTCAGCGGCCAAAGCCGACGGCAGCAGACCGAACAGGTCCTGAACGAATTGATCCTTGACCGGGGTGGTCAGGTCGAGGGTGTGCAGGGGCAGTTCATCCGTCAGCACTTGCTGGATCGCTTCGATCACCACCGGATGGTTGTGCCCAAGGGCCAACGTCCCTGCGCCGGCCAGGCAGTCGATGAAACGGCGGCCTTCGACGTCTTCGACATAAATGCCCTTGGCACGTTTGAGGGCCAGGGGAATGCGTCGCGGATAACTGCGGGCATTCGATTCCTGCTGGTTTTGACGGGCCAGCAGTGGCGATTCGTTGAACTGATAAAGCGTCTCGGTCGGCGCCGGAGTGATCCGGGCCGACTGATCTTCCATAAGGCTGGTAGCGACTGACATCTCTCGACCCCTCAATAAGGTTTTCCTGTTCTGGAAACGCATCAGGGCGCCGAGGATTTAGACCCTCGATCAGCTTTCTATGAAGGGGGTGTCAGCGCTTTGTGCATGGGAATGGCGTGGAGCCCGGCGACGGCGAAGGTTTCGGCGCAAGGCTGGTACCCCAGATGACGGTAAAACGCTTCGCTGGTGCGGGTGCTGTTGAGTCGGGCCTGGCGCAAACCCCGATCGGTCAACCAGCCTTCGAGGTCGCGCACCAGCGCTTGCCCGGCGCCGCGACGAAACCATTCCGGTTGCACGTAGCAAAACGCGACCTTGCCGCTGATCGCAGCCATCGCGACGCCGACCGGTTTGTCCTGCAACAGGGCGATGTTCAGGTACAACCGCTCGTCGGTCAGCCAGGGCTGCACGTGTTCGATGGTTTTGTTGTGGGTCCAGGTGGCGACGGTGAGCGGATCGTTGCGATGGTCGAGCGCGCAACCGACGCGAATGGAGCGCTCGACGATCCGGCTGATGATGCCGGCGTCGGCGGGGGTTGCCTTGCAGATGTGTAGGGGTGCATCCATGGCGCTGTTACCTCAATCCATTGAGAAAAAGCTGCCGGGGACGATAGCGCCGGTGGTGGCTCGAATGCCAATGGAGAGAAGTTACATTTGATGTGTTGTTTGTTAGACCGGTTGCAACGGCATGGTCAGTTCGACTCGCAACCCATCCGGCCGACTGTCGAAATGCAACGTACAACCGCAGCGCTGGACGATCGCCTGAACAATCGCCAGACCCAGGCCGCAGCCGGTGCTCTGGCCGTTACGCCAGAAGCGTTGGGTCAGGTGTTGCAGATCGTCTTCGGCAATCCCCGGGCCGTGGTCGCGGACCAAAAAGTGCACACGACTGCCAGTGGTTTCCAGGCTCAGCTCCACCGCGCCGTCGCCCGGGGTATGACGCAGCGCGTTGTCCAGCAGGTTGCGAAGCGCGGCAATCGACAGCACCGCGGGCATTTGCACCGGGGCGTGGGAGATTTTCGGCGGCATCTGAAATTTGATCCGCTGACGATCACCGCTGGCGGCGTCCTGAATCGCCAGTTTCGCCACCTGCTCGGCGCTGCATTGCACGCCGTCATCGAACGACAGACTGCCCTCGACCCGCGCCAGCAGCAGCAATTGTTCAAGGGTCCGGTGCAGGCGATCGGCGCCCTCTTCGGCCCGGGCCAGGGATTGATCCCGGGCCGCACCGTCGGTCATGCGCGCCACTTGCAGGTGAGTCTTGATCGCCGTCAGCGGGCTGCGCAATTCATGGGCCGCGTCACCGGTCAGACGGCGTTCCCGTTCGATGGTCTTGCCGATCCGTTGGAACAACTGATTCTGGGTGTCCAGCAACGGTTGCAGCTCGCTGGGCAGCGGCTGGATTTGCAAGGGTTCGAGAGAATCGGCGCTGCGGCGCATCAACGCATCGCGCATACGGTTGAGTGGCGCCAGCCCCTGGCCGATCCCCAGCCATAGCAGGCAAAGGCAACCGAGCAACGCCACGCCCACCGGCACCGAAGCCGCCAGCAGGATCGACATGTTCAAGGCCTCACGCTCGATCTGCCGGTCGGCCGTGGTGATGCGCACGTCGCCGCGGGCCAGGGTGAAACTGCGCCACGGTGCGCCGTCGATCATCTGGTCGTGGAAGCCCATTTTCTCGGCTTCCAGGGTTTGTTGCGGATCGGTGTGACTGCGGGCGAGGATTTCGCCGCGTAATGAACTGACCTGGCAGGCCATGCCACCGGGGAGGTTCAGTTGTTCAGCGCTGAAATGGGTGCCCTCGCCCTTGCTCGGCAATGGCGGCAATTGCTCCATCAGGCCCGCGACCATGCGCGCCGAGGCCACCAGCCGCTGGTCGAGGGAAAACATCATTTGATTGCGCAGGTCGCTGAGCATCCAGGCCGCAGCCAAGGCCCAGATCAGGGCAAAAGCGGCGCCGAGTGTCAGGCTCAGGCGCAAACGCAGGCTCATCACTTTTTCAATTCCTCTGCGCCATCGGCCGGCCCCAGGCGATAGCCCAGGCCGCGCACCGTCTCGACAATGCCATTGCCGAGTTTGCGCCGCAGGTGATGGATATGCACATTGAGAGCGTTGCTTTCCAGCTCATCGTTAAAACCATAAACGCTGTCTTTCAATTGCTCGGTGGACAGCACCCGTCCCCGATTATGCAGCAAGGCCTGCAACAGCGATTGTTCTCTACGGGAAAGGTCCACCGGCTGGCCCCCGAGCATCGTTTCGCGGCTGCTCGGATCATAAGTCAGACGGCCATGTTCGATCAGGTTGACGCTGCGCCCCGCCACTCGTCGTAGCAACGTGTGCAGACGCGCCGCCAGTTCACGCAGGTCGAACGGCTTGAGCAAGTAATCGTCGGCGCCGGCTTGCAAGCCATCGACGCGGTCGGTGACTGAATCCCGGGCGGTGAGGATCAACACCGGGATTTCCAGACCGCTGTGTCGCAACTGCTGCAGAAGCTTCAAACCGTCTTCATCGGGCAGACCGAGGTCGAGCACCATCACATCGAACTCGGCAACCTTGAGCATCGCCCGGGCCGAGGATGCGGTGGCGACATGCTCTACCGTCAGGCCCTGAGCGGTGAGGCCGGCGACAATGCCGCTGGCGATCAGCTCGTCGTCTTCGCAAACCAGTACGTGCATGGTGAGACCTGTTGAAAAAAGGTGATTAGGCCGGTGGCCGATTAAGCGGACATTATGCCGCAAGCGCCATTGCCACAAGGCCACTGTGGTTAATCATCGGTTAATCGCCGCCCGCCACTGTGCACCTCACTTGCACAGGGATAAGGCTTACCCATGCTTCGACTGTTTCTATTTTTTGTTCTCTTGATCTCGGGTCTGGCCCAGGCTGGGACTGATCCGTTCGCGACCAAACCCGAATTTCTTCCCGTCGGCAAGGCGTTCATCTTCACCTCCGAACGCCTTGATTCCGGTGAAACCCAGCTCTATTGGCAGATCGCCGACGGTTATTACCTTTACCAGCAACGCCTGAAATTCGATGGCTTGCCCGCGGAACACAAGCCCGCATTGCCTGAAGGCGAAGCGCATAGCGACGAGTTTTTTGGCGAACAGCAGGTCTATCGTCAGGGTCTGGAACTGAAGATCCCGGCAGGTGCGACTGGCCAGATCAAGGTCGGATTCCAGGGCTGTGCCGATGCCGGGTTGTGTTATCCGCCGCAAACTCAGGTGATAAATCTGGGCGGCAAATCGACTACTGCGGCAACAAACGAAGCACCGGACCAAGCCCTGGCCAGCGGCCTGCAACAACGAGCGCTGGGCTGGAGCTTGTTGGTGTTCTTCGGCCTGGGACTGTTGCTGGCCTTCACGCCTTGCTCGCTGCCGATGCTGCCGATTCTGGGCGGTTTGATCGTCGGCAGTGGCGCCACGCCCAAGCGCGGTTTCGCCTTGGCCACCAGCTATGTCGTGAGCATGGCGCTGGTGTATGCGGCGATGGGCGTGCTGGCCGCGCTGCTCGGGGCGAATCTGCAGGCGTTGTTGCAGAACCCTTGGTTGCTGGGCAGTTTCGCTGCGGTGTTTGTGTTGCTGGCGTTGCCGATGTTCGGTTTTTTCGAGTTGCAACTGCCGGTGGCCGTGCGTGATCGATTGGAAAATGTCTCGCGCAATCAACGCGGCGGCAGTCTGTTCGGCGCCGGTGTGTTGGGGGCCTTGTCCGGTTTGCTGGTGGGTCCGTGCATGACCGCCCCGCTGGCGGGCGCCTTGCTCTACATCGCACAAAGCGGCAATGCGCTGCATGGCGGGCTGATTTTGTTCGCCATGGGCATCGGCATCGGTGTGCCGCTGCTGTTGTTGGTCACCGTTGGCAATCGCTTCCTGCCCAAACCCGGCGCGTGGATGAACCTGCTCAAGGGCGTATTCGGCTTCCTGTTCCTCGCCACCGCGTTGCTGATGCTGCGTCCGGTGCTGGATGAATCACTGTGGATTGGTTTGTGCGGTGCGTTACTGCTGGTTGCCGCGTACAGCGCCTGGAAGCAGTCGGAAGGTTTCGGTCGCGTCGCCCATGTGTTCGGCGCCAGCTCACTGTTGCTGGGTGTGTGGGGCAGCCTGCTTTTGGTCGGTGCCGCTGGCGGCGGCGACGACCTGTTGAAGCCTTTGCAGGTCTACAGCGCTTCAAACTCGAGCAGCGCCGCAAACCCGGTCGGCCACGACGCGTTCACCACGATCAAAGACCCGGCAGCTCTGCAACGGGAGCTCGACGCGGCACAGGCTCAGGGCCAATGGGTGCTGCTGGACTACTACGCCGACTGGTGCGTGTCGTGCAAGGTCATGGAAAAACAGGTGTTCGGCAAAGCCCACGTACTGCAAGCGTTGAGCGATGTGCGCTTGCTACGGCTGGACGTCACCGCCGACAATGCCGCCAGCCGCGAACTGCTCGGCCGTTATAAAGTGCCGGGGCCACCGAGCTTGTTGTGGATCGGCGCCGACGGCATCGAGCGTCGCAGCCAGCGCATCACCGGTGAGGTCGATGCCGACACTTTCCTGCAACGCTGGACCACCACCCGAGACGCCCGTTAATGCTGACCTTTACCCTCGGCACTTTTGCCATCGCGCTTAATCACCTGCTGCTGATCAGTGCCCTGGCGCTGGCGACCTTCGTCGGCTGGCGGGTGGCCAAGCGCGGTGGCGAGAATCCGGAGTCGGTGCTGTTCAGCCTGTTCCTGCTGGGCATGCTGGCCGCCCGGGTCGGCTTCGTGGCCGTTTACTGGGCGCACTATCGCGATGACCTTTGGCAGATCATCGACCTGCGCGACGGCGGCTTCCTCGCCTGGCCCGGTGTGATCGTGCTGCTGCTCGCCGCGTTGTATCGAGGCTGGCGTCGTCCGGGCTTGCGCCGCCCGTTGGGCTTTGGCGTGGCCAGCGGCCTGGCGTTCTGGCTGCTGGCGACCTTCTCACTGACCATCTACGAACAAGGCACACGCCTGCCGGAAATCACCCTGCGCAATGCCGCCGGTGAAACCGTGCAGTTGGCTGATTACAAGGGCGGCCCGTTGGTGATCAATCTCTGGGCCACCTGGTGTCCGCCGTGCCGTCGGGAAATGCCGGTGCTGGAAAACGCCCAGCAACACCGCCCGGACCTGACGTTCCTGTTCGTCAACCAGGCTGAAAGCATGCAGAGCGTCAGTACTTTTCTGGAAACCCAGGGCCTGAGCCTGTCCAACGTACTTTTTGACGGCAGTGGCCGATTGGGCCAGGCCGTCGGCTCCATGGCGTTGCCGACTACGCTGTTCTATAGCCCCGACGGTCGCCTGCTGGGCAGCCATCTGGGTGAGCTGTCGGAAGCCAGCCTGGCCCGCGCCCTGGAAAACTTCGACACCCCGAATCCTGCCGTACCGGCCACCTCTTCAAGGAAATTGCCATGCCCCGCCTCCGCCACCTGCTGACGTTGACCCTGGGCGCTGCCCTGCTGCATCTACCGTCGGTGCAGGCCGCTGAAGAATTGCCCGAAGCGATCAAGAAAATCGAAGCCAAGGGCGCGAAAATCGTCGGCCAATTCGACGCTCCCGACGGCTTGCGCGGTTATGCGGCGCAGTACCAGAACCGTGGCATAGCGTTGTACCTGACCCCGGATGGCAAGCATGTGCTGCTCGGCAATCTGTACGACGCCGACGGCAACGACCTGAGCAGCGCGCCGTTGCAGAAGCTGGTTTACGCACCGATGTCCAAGGAAGTCTGGGGCAAGATGGAAGCCAGCAACTGGATCGGCGACGGGAAGAAAGATGCACCGCGGATCGTGTACCTGTTCAGCGATCCGAACTGCCCTTACTGCAACGTGTTCTGGGAACAGGCGCGGCCATGGGTCAAGGCTGGCAAGGTGCAGTTGCGGCACATCATGGTCGGCATCATTCGCGAAGACAGTCCGGGGAAATCAGCTGCACTGCTGGCCGCCAAGGATCCGCAGAAAGCGCTGGAAGACCATGAAAAGTCAGGCAAGGAAAGCTCGCTAAAAGCCCTGAAAAACGTGCCACCGGCAATTCAGGCGAAGCTGGCGGCGAACATGCAGCTGATGGAAGACCTGGAGCTGCAGGCCACCCCGGCGATTTTCTACATGGACGACAAGGGCGAGCTGCAACAACAACAAGGCGCGCCTTCACCGGACAAGTTGGTGCAAATTCTCGGGCCGAAGTGACCAAAGAGCGTGGCGCAGAGCGCCACAGGATGCATTCCCACGCAGAGCGTGGGAACGATCTTTACTTGAGTGTTGCCAGAAACTTAAGCAACGCTTCGGTGACGAACTGGGGGTTTTCCAGATTGGAAATATGCCCCGCCTCCGGCACCAGAACAGATGGGCAACCGATCAGTTCGGCCATCTCTCTTGTCTCCGACGGCGGCCGCGGTTTGTCCTGATCGCCACACATCAGCAGCGTGGTATCAGGATTCAACTCGCCCAGACGCGGCAACAGATCATCACGCCCAAACGTAATCCGCCCCATCGGCACGATGCTCTCGCGCAGGCGCTCTGGCGGCAATGCAGCCAGTTTGGCGCGGAAGTCCTGATACAGCGCCGACTGCGGATCGATGCCCGGACGGAAGAAGATCGGCACAACGATATCGAGCAACTGCGGCGCAATCACGCCGGTGTCTTCGATCTGTTTGAACAGCGAAAAATAGTATTGGCGAGTCTGTTCGGGTTCGACGCCGACGTAGGTGTCCATCAGCACCAGACCGTTGATGCGCTGCGGTGCCGACAGCGCCAGACGCACGCCCCACATGCCGCCGACCGATAGACCGACCAGCGTGACACGGTCGATGTCCAGATGATCAAGCAGCGCCAGTGCCTGGCGCGCTACGTCATCCAGCGAGTGCGTGCACTCGGGCATCCGCCCGGACTCACCGTGGCCCCAGAGGTCCAGAGCAATCACCCGGTATTGCTGCGACAGGGTGGCGATCTGCGGCGCCCACATGGCCTGGTCCCACAGATAACTGCCGGCCAGCAGAACGGCAGGGCCGGTGCCTTGATCAATGTAGTGAAGGGGTTGTCCGTCGACCGTTGCAAAGGGCATCGACTATCTCCTTTGTGAAAACTGGAGCGGGAAGACTGTGCCGCCGGCGGTCAGCAAGTCAACCCTGTGGCGTCTGTGATGGCCCCATCGCGGGCAAGCCCGCTCCCACATTTGATCTGTTTACGCAGGACTAATGTGGGAGCTGGCTTGCCTGCGATGGGGACATGACAGACGCTAGAGAACTACAACCCCTCCAACTCTGCCATCAGGTCATTGAGGCGATCCACCTTCTCCTCAGTGATATCGCTCGCCGCCAATCCGTCGATGTATTCGGCCAACTCCGCCACCGTGCTGCATTCAAACATCGCCCGCAGCGGCACATCACGTTGCAGGGCTTTCTGCACCCGCGAGGCGATCTGCGTCGCCAGCAATGAATGCCCGCCCAGCTCGAAGAAGTTGTCGCGAATACCGACCTTCTCGACCTTCAGCACCTCGGCCCAGATATCCGCCAGCGTCTGCTCCAGCTCATTGCGCGGTGCCTGATAGTCCTGGCTCTGCAACTGGCCGATCTCCAGCGCCGGCAAAGCCTTGCGATCAAGCTTGCCGTTGGCATTCAGCGGCATCCGCTCCAGCCACAACCAATGCAGCGGCACCATGTATTCCGGCAGTTCAGCGCGCAGGCGTTGCTTGATGCGTTCCAGTCGCTCCGTTGGATTGATCAAAGAATCAGCCGCCACCAAATAGCCAACCAGGTGCTTGCCGTTGACGCCTTCCTGCACGCCGACTGCGGCTTCACGCACTTCCGGTTGCTCATGCAGACGCGCTTCGATTTCACCCAGTTCGATGCGGTAACCGCGGATCTTCACTTGATGGTCGATCCGCCCGACGTATTCCAGCACGCCGTCACCGCGCCGACGGGCCAGGTCGCCGGTGCGATACAGACGATCACCCGGTTCACCAAACGGATTCGGCACAAACACCTGCGCGGTGCGCAGCGGATCGCTCACATAACCGCGCCCTACCCCGGTGCCGGCGACACACAACTCGCCCACCGCCCCCAGCGGCACCAGTTCCAGCGCGCCATCCAGCAGGTACAAGCGGTTGTTGTCGGTTGGCGTACCGATCGGCAGGTAACTGCCACGAGTCGACGCCATGTCGACGCGGAAGAACGCCACGTCATCCGAGCATTCCGCCGGACCGTAAGCATTCACCAACCCGATCTCCGGGTAGCGCAGCAGCCACTGGTGCGCCAGCTCCGGCGGCATTGCCTCACCGGTCGGCAGCATCCAGCGCAAGCCGTCGAGGCTCATGCGTTCCTGAGCGAGCATGCCCTGAATCAGCGACGGAACGCTTTCCAGCACGGTGATGCCCTGGGCCGCCACATGCGTCAGCAACCCTTGCGGATCATGGGCGATGGTGTTCGGCACGATGTCCACCCGAGCGCCGAACAGCGGTGCGGCGAGGAACTGCCAGACCGAAATATCGAAACTTTGCGAGGCGGTCTGGGCGATCACATCGACATCGCTCAAGTTCAGGTACGGCACCTTGCTCAACTGGTTGTTGAGCATGCCCCGCTGTTCGACCATCACGCCTTTCGGCAAACCGGTCGAGCCCGAGGTGTAGATCACGTAGGCGAGGTTGTCCGGGCCGCTGTAGATGCCCGGATTCGCAACCGAAACATCGCTCGCTTGCACCTCTTCCCAGACCAACAACGTGGGCCGGTTGGCGCAACCGAACTCATCCAGCAGCGCCAGCGCTTGTTCGCGGCAGGCCTGAGAACACACCAGCAATGGCGTGCGGCTCAGGTCGATGATCCGGCTCAGACGCTGACTCGGCAGGCCCGGGTCCAGCGGCAAATAACCCGCGCCAGCCTTGAAGCTGCCGATGATCATGCCCAGCAGACCGAGGTTACGTTCAGCCAGCAACGCCACCGGTTGATCCAGCCTCACGCCAGCGGCGATCAAGGCATGACCGAGACGGTTACTGCGCTGGTTCAGCTCAAGGTAACTGTGCTGCTGATCGAGGCAACTGGCTGCAATGCGCTGTGGATGCTCGGCAACCTGCGCTTCAAACAATGAGACATAACTCTGCTCCAGCGGGTAATCGTGCTCGCTCTGGTTGCATCCGTGAATCAGGAAGTCTTGCTCATCAAAGCCCAGCAACGGCAGATCGGCCATGTCGCCGTGGAAACCTTCGACCAGTGCCAGCAGCAACCGCTTGAACTCGCCGAGCATGCGCTCGACGGTCGACTCATCGAAATAACGCTGGTCGTAAGACAGGTGCAAGCCCAGGTTATCGCCCGGATAGCAGACCGCCGTCAGCGGGAAGTTGGTGTGGGTGCGGCCCGAATCCGAGGTCGCGTTGAGGCTTTGCGCACGGTCCAGCACCGAGACTTCCACCGGGGCGTTTTCGAACACGAACAGGCTGTCGAACAACGGCTGGCCCTTGGGCAGTTCGCTGTTTTCCTGAATGCTCACCAGCGGCAGGTATTCGTACTCGCGCAGTTGCATGTTGCTGTCGAGCAAGCCGCTCAACCATTGACGAACGCTGCAACGCTGATGGTCTTCCGGCATTTTCACCCTTAGCGCGATGCTGTTGATGAACAGCCCGACCGTGCGTTGCATCTCCGGCATGTCCACCGGACGCCCGGCCACCGTGACGCCGAACAGCACGTCGCGATCACCGCTCAAACGTCGCAGCACCAGCGCCCACGCCGCCTGGGCAAAGGTGTTGATGGTCAGCTGATGAGCCTGAGCCAGATCGCGCAGTTGCGCACCGTCACAGGCATCGAGCCGTGTGTAGCGATCGCCGACGATCATGCCGCCGCTTTCGCCGGCATGTTCACGCAGGAACGGCCGGTCGCTCGGGATCGGCGTGGTCCGCTCGAAGCCTTGCAGGTTGGTTTTCCACCACTGCCGCGCCTCGGCCAGGCTCTGGCGTTGCAGCCAGCCGATGTAGTCGCGATAACGCGGTGGCACGGCCAGTTGTGCTTCCCGGCCTTCGCCCAGTGCGGTGTAGATCTCGAAGAAATCGTTCATCAGCAGCGAACGGCACCAGGCATCGATGAGGATGTGGTGGTTGCTCATGATGAACCAGTATCGCGCCGCGCCGACCTTGATCAGGCGCAGGTGGAACGGTGCCTGGTCGATCAGATCGAACCCGGCCTCGCGCTCGCTTTTGAGCAGCGCCTGCAACTTCGGCTCCTGCTCGACTTCGGCGATTGCCGTCCAGTCCAGGTACTCGATCGGCGTGCTGCCCGGCCTGTGGATAACTTGCAGCATGTCTTCGCCGACATTCCAGCAGAACGACGCGCGCAAGGCTTCGTGGCGGGCGATCACCGCTTGCCAGGCCTGGGCGAAACGTTGCGGGTCGAGCTCGCTGTTGATGCGGTAGCGATCCTGCATGTAGTAGAGGCCGGTGCCCGGTTCCAGCAAGGTGTGCAGCAGCATGCCTTCCTGCATCGGCGTCAGCGGGTAGACGTCTTCGATGACGGCGGCCGGGATCGGCAGCGCGTCGAGTTGTAGTTGGGTCAGTTTCGCCAACGGGAAGTCCGACGGCGTCAGGCCACCCGCATCGTCGCGCAGGCAATGTTCGATCAGGCTCTGCAATTCGCCGAGGTAGGCGTCCGCCAGGTCGGTGATGGTCTGCGGGTCGTGACGTTCGGCGCTGAAGGTCCAACGCAGCACCAGCTCACCGCCATAGACCTGACTGTCGACGCTCAGCTCATTGGGCAGCGGCGCACGAGGATCATGGGCCGCGCCGACCGCTTCATCGAGAGGACGGAACAAGGCGTCCGCGCCGAAGCTCTGGTCGAATTGACCGAGGTAGTTGAAGGTGATCGGTGCCACCGGCAAGGCCGCCATGGTCTGCCGGCTCGAGTCATCGGCGAGATAACGCAACACGCCATAACCCAGACCTTTGTGCGGCACCGCGCGCAGTTGTTCCTTGATCGCCTTGATCGAGGCGCCCTGCCCGTCCGCTGGCATCAGCCGCAGCGGATAAGCGCTGGTGAACCAGCCGACGGTGCGGGTCAGGTCGATCTCGTCGAATAGCGTTTCGCGGCCGTGACCTTCGAGTTGAATCAGCGCCGATTCGTGACCGCTCCAGCGGCACAGCACGCGGGCCAATGCGGTCAGCAGCAAGTCGTTGACCTGAGTGCGGTAGGCGCTCGGCGCCTGTTGCAGCAGTTGGCGAGTGCGCTCGCTATCGAGGCGCACGCTGACGGTTTGTACATGACGATTCTGCCGGCCACCCTCGGGGCGATCACACGGCAATTCGGCGCTTTCACCGGCCAGATGCGACTGCCACCAGCTCAGTTCTTCACGCAGGGATTCGCTGCCGGCATATGCCTGCAAACGTGCCGCCCAGTCCTTGAAGGCACTGGTTTTCGCCGGCAGTTTTACCGACTGCCCCGCGTCCAGTTGGCGATACACCGTTTGCAAATCGTCCAGCAACACCCGCCACGAAACCCCATCCACGACCAAGTGGTGAATGGCGAAAAACAGCCGCTGTTGCCCCTCAGGACCATCGACCAACAGCGCGCGCATCAGCGGCCCTTCCTCAAGATCGAGGCTGCGCTGGGCATCGGCGAACAGTGCCGCGCATTTGTCCATGGACGAAACACGCACTTGCCACAGCACCGGCGTGTCGGAAACCGCCTGGTGCTCGGCCTGCCATTGGCCTGCAATTTCAGAGAAGCGCAAACGCAAGGCGTCGTGCTGTTCGATCACCGCCAGCAGCGCTTGCTCCAGACGATGGGGCTCCAGCGCCACGGTCGGTTCCAGCAGCAATGCCTGGTTCCAGTGTTGGCGCTCGGGGATATCGGTGTCGAAGAACCAGTGCTGGATCGGCGTCAGACGCGATTCGCCGGTCAGCAAACCTTGTTCGGCGGTGACCTGCTCGGTGCGGGTCGCCACGGCAGCCAGGGTCTGCACGGTCTGGTGCTGGAACAAGTCACGCGGGCTGAAGTGGATGCCCTGCTGCCGTGCACGGCTGACCACCTGGATCGACAGAATCGAATCGCCGCCCAGTTCGAAGAAGTTGTCGTTGAGGCCGACCTGCAGAACGTTCAGCACTTCGCACCAGATGGCGGCCAGCGTCAGTTCAAGCTCGTTGCTCGGTGCCACGTAATGCTGACGGTTCAGCTCCGGGTCCGGCGCCGGCAATGCGCGGCGGTCGAGTTTGCCGTTGGCGGTGAGCGGCATGCTGGCCAGCAGGATTAAATGCGTTGGCACCATGTAATCCGGCAACTGGGATTTGAGGTGCGCCTTCAACGCCTCACGCAGTGCGTGTTGTTGCGCTTCATCCTGCTCGGCGACTTCAGTTACCAGATAGCCGACCAGTTGTTTGCCGCTCGGGGCGTCCAGCGCCAGCACCACGGTTTCACGGATCGATTCATGTTCCAGCAGACGGGTTTCGATTTCGCCCAACTCGATGCGGAAGCCACGAATCTTCACTTGATGGTCAATACGTCCGAGGTATTCCACCAGACCATCGGCGCGCTGGCGTACCAGATCGCCGGTGCGGTACAGACGCCCGCCATTGGCGGCGAACGGATCAGCCACAAAACGCTCGGCCGTCATACCCGGACGCTGGTGATAACCCTGCGCCAGACCAGCGCCGCCGATGTACAACTCGCCGGTCGCGCCTTGCGGCACCAGCGCCAGATCAGCGTCGAGGATGTAGGCCACGCGAGCGCCGATCACGCTGCCGATCGGCACACTGCCCATTCCCTCTTCAAGCTGCTCGGGCGCCAGACTGGCCAGCGGCATGACCACGGTTTCGGTCGGGCCGTAGGCGTTGAAAAACAGGCTCGGCTTGAACACCGCACGAATCCGCGCCAAGTGCTCGCCAGTCAGTGCTTCACCGCCGGTGATGCACATGCGCACCGGCAGAATTTCGCCCTGGGTCGCCAGCCACTGCGCCAATTGACTGCCGTAGCTTGGGGTGAAGCCGAGGATGTTGATGTTGTGACGGCGAATCAGACCGCAGATTTCTTCCGCGTCCCACTGGCCTTGAGCGCGCAGAACGACTTGAGCACCACTTAACAGCGGCACCAGCAAACGCTCGGTCGCGGCGTCGAAGTTTATGGAGTAGAAGTGCAGCTCGCAGTCGTCCGGACGCATGCCGAAGCGTTCAATGACCGCTTGGCAATGCATGGCGATTTCACCATGGGACACCACCACGCCTTTCGGTTTACCGGTGGAGCCTGAGGTGTAAATCAGGTACGCCTGATGCTGTGGCAGGCTGATAAACGGCAGCTCCGTGGCCGGGTAGTTGGCCAGTGTGGCGGCATCTACTTCCAGACACCAACGCGCAACGGTCGATGGCAATTCGCCGAGCGCTTCGAACATTGCTGCATCGCTGAGCAGCAAACCGATGTCGCTGTCTTCGATCATGTAGTGCAAACGGTCCAGCGGGTATTCCGGGTCCAGCGGCACGTAGGCGCCGCCCGCCTTGAGGATCGCCAGCAGGCCGACGACCATTTCCAGCGAACGCTCAAGCGCCAGACCGACCCGAACCTGTGGTCCCACGCCCCGCTCGCGGAGCATCCAGGCCAGGCGATTGGCGCGGCTGTCGAGTTCGGCGTAGCTCAGGGTTTGCCCGACGAAGGTCAGTGCCGGTGCGTCTTTGCGTGCCAGCGCCTGCTCGCTGAACAGGTGATGAATGCACTGGTCGAGGCGATGTTCGCCCGGCTCGACGCCGAGGCTGTCGAGCAGGTTTTGTTGTTCGCTGGCTTCCAGCAGCGGCAGCTCACTGAGGCGCTGTTGCGGATCGGCCAGCAGCGCTTCCAGCAGGTTGCGCCAATGCCCGGCCATCCGCGCAATGCGTGGTTCATCGAACAGATCGGTGCTGTAGGTCAGGCAGCAACCCAGGCGATGGTCGAGGTCGGTGACCTCCAGGTTGAGGTCGAACTTGGTTGCGCGAGCATCGTTGACCAGGTACTCGACGGTCATGCCAGCGAGTGTGCGGCTCTGCTGGAATTCCCAGCGCTGCACGTTGCACATCACCTGGAACAACGGGTTGTAAGCGGCGCTGCGCGGTGGCTGCAAGGCTTCCACCAAATGATCGAACGGCAGGTCCTGGTGGGACTGGCCTTCGATCACGGTATGGCGAACCTGCTCGAACAATTCGCCCACGGACATCTGCCCGTCAAGCTGGCAACGCAGCACCTGAGTGTTGAGGAACGCACCAATCAGCCCTTCACTTTCCGGACGAATCCGGTTGGCCACCGGCGCGCCGATGCGCAGGTCGGTCTGGCCGCTGTAGCGGTAAAGCAGCACGGCCAGCGCGGCGGTCATGGTCATGAACAGGGTCAGACCGTTTTGTGCATTGGAGGCACGAACGCGAGCGGCGAGTTCATCGCTCAAGTCGAAACGGAACAGTTCGCCCTGATGACTTTGCACGGGCGGACGTGGACGGTCGGCGGGCAATTCCAGCAGCGGATGTTCACGCCCCAATTGCGCGGTCCAGTAATCGAGTTGGCGCTGACGTTCGCCGGACTCCAGCCACTGACGCTGCCAGACGCTGTAATCCAAGTAGTGCACCGGCAGCGGTTGCAGCGGCGATTCGTGGTCATCGACGAAAGCCTCGTAGAGCGCGCTCAGTTCCCGGGCGAAGATATCCATCGCCCAGCCTTCGGTGACGATGTGGTGCAGGGTCAGCACCAGATAATGTTCGTGCTCGGCGGTCTTGACCATGCAGGCGCGCAGCAGGGGTCCGGTTTCCAGATCGAAGGGTTTATGCGCCTCGTCGTCGGCCAGTTGCTGGACGCGTTGTTCGCGGCGATCAACGTCGAGCGCGGAGAAGTCCTTCCAGCCCATGCGCATCCCCGTTTCCGGGTGAACCCGTTGCTGCGCCACACCGTCGATGCTCGGGAACGTGGTGCGCAGGGTTTCATGACGCATGATAAGTGCTTGCAGCGCGGCTCCGAAGCGCCCGACATCGAGCACCCCGCGCAGCCGCGCCATGCCGCCAACGTTGTAGGCCGGGCTGTCCGGTTCCATCTGCCAGAGGAACCACATGCGCTGCTGGGAATAGGACAACGGCACCGGTTGGCTGCGGTCGACTTTCTCGATGGCCGGTTGCTGGTTGGTTTTGCCGCTGGCCTGGATCAGTTGAACCTGTTCGGCGAAGGCGCCCAGCTCACTGTTTTCGAACAGCGCGCGCAGCGGCAACTCGACGTCGCAGGCCTGACGGGTGCGGGAAATGATTTGCGTGGCCAGCAAGGAATGGCCGCCGAGGGCGAAGAAGTCGTCGCGCAGACCGATTTGCGCCAGGCCTAATACTTCACGCCAGATGCCGGCGATTTGTTGCTCAAGGGCAGTGACTGGTTCGACGTGCTCGCGGACTTGCCATTGCGGTTCCGGCAAGGCACGACGATCGAGTTTGCCACTGGGGCTCAGGGGCATTTCGTCCAGGCGCATCAGCTGCGCCGGGACCATGTATTCCGGCAACTCAGCCGCCAGCGCGGTTTTCAGGCGTGCGGTTTGAGCATCAACATCTTCTGTGGAATCGGTTGCGGTGTAGTAACCGATCAACTGTCCGCCGGCCGCCGTTTCGCGCACCAGTACCACGGCTTGAGCGACGCCGTCCTGAGCCAGCAATCGTGCTTCGATTTCTTCCGGTTCAACGCGGAAGCCACGCAGTTTGACCTGCTGATCGAGACGGCCGAGGTATTCGATCACACCATCGGCGGTCCACCGTGCGCGGTCGCCGGTGCGGTACAGACGCGCGCCCTGCTCGCCCAATGGATCAACGACAAAACGTTCTGCAGTCAGGCCCGGACGGCCCAAATAGCCACGGGCCAGGCCGATACCGCTGATGCACAGTTCACCTGGCACACCGGCCGGAACGGGATTGAGTGCCTCATCGAGCACGCGGCACAGCACATTGCCCAACGGACGACCAATCGGCGAGCGTTCGCCATCGGCCGCTGTGCAGTGCCAATGAGTGACGTTGATCGCGGTTTCGGTCGGGCCGTAGCGGTTGTGCAATTGCACGGCTGGCAGTTGTTCCAGCACGCGGTTGCGCAATTCGGCAGGCAAGGCTTCGCCACCGGAGAATACACGGCGCAGGCTGGTGCATTCGGCGGTCAGCGGTTCGTCGATGAACAACGAAAGCAGCGGCGGTACGAAGTGCAGCGTGGTCACGCCGAATTGCTGAACCAGTTGCGCGATGCGGTGCGGATCGCGGTGTTCGCCGGGACCGGCAATCAGCAAGCGTGCACCGGCAATCAGCGGCCAGAAGCACTCCCACACCGACACGTCAAAACTGATCGGTGCCTTTTGCATCAGCACGTCGGTGTCGTTCAAACGATAGGTGTTCTGCATCCATTGCAGGCGTTCGGCGAGGGCTGCGTGGGTGTTGCCGACGCCCTTCGGCTGGCCGGTGGAACCGGAGGTGTAAATCACGTACGCCAGGTTGTCGCCGTGCAAGTGCAGGCCCGGTGCGTGGCTCGGCCAGCTCTCCAGATGCAAGGCGTCCATGGCGATCACGCTGACGCCATCGGTGGCCGGCAAGCGCTCAAGCAATTGGGTTTGGGTCAGCAGCATTTCGACGCCACTGTCGCTGAGCATGTAGGCCAGGCGCTCGGCCGGGTAGTCCGGGTCCAGCGGCACGTAGGCGCCACCGGCCTTGATGATCGCCAGCAGGCCGATCAGTAACTGCGGCGAACGCTCGGCGGCAATGGCCACGCAGACGTCCGGGCCGACACCTTTGTCGCGCAGGTAATGGGCCAGGCGGTTGGATTGGGTGTGCAGTTCGGCGAAGTCCATGGCGCCACCGTCCCACGTCAAGGCGGTGCGCTCCGGGGTTTGGCGTGCTTGTTCGTTGAGCAATTCGGGCAGCCAAACGCTGGCCGGTGTGCACGGCACGGAGCTCCACGAGGCTTGCTGATCGAGCTCGGACGAGGTCAGCAATTGCAGATCGCCGATGGCGGTTTTCGGTTGTTCGCAAACGGCTCGCAGCAGGTTGCTGAAATGCTCGGCCAGACGCTCGATGGTCGCCACGTGGAACAGTTCGTTGGCGTAGTCGAAGGACAGACTGAGGCGACCCTTTTGGTCTTCCTCGCTGTGCAGTTGCAGGTCGAACTTGGCTTCGCGGCTGTGCCACGGCAGCTCTTCGGCCAGCAACCCAGGCAGGCGACGCAATGCGCTCAAGTCCCGTTGCTGGTGGTTGAACATGACCTGGAACAAACCTTGTCCGCGGGCTTGCGGGAAGGCTTCGAGCAATTGTTCGAACGGCAGATCCTGATGAGCTTGTGCGCCCAATGCGGCCTGACGGGTTTGCGCCAGCAGCTCGACGAATGGCAGCTGCGAATCCAGTTCGGCGCGCAGCACCTGGGTGTTGATGAAGAAGCCGATCAGCCCTTGGGTTTCCAGGCGCGGACGGTTGGCGTTCGGCACGCCGATGCGGATGTCGCGTTGGCCGCTGTAGCGGTGCAGCAGACTCTGGAACGCGGCGAGCAACAGCATGAACGAAGTGGATTCATGGGCCTGGGCGGTCTGGCGAATGGCATCGCTCAGAGTCGCGCCCAGCTTCACAGAATGGCGGGCAGCCGTGTGAATGTGGTGCGCCGAACGCGGATGGTCGGTGGCCAGGCTCAGGGTCGGATGATCAACGCCCAATTGCGCTTTCCAGTAAGCCAGCTGACGCTCGCCCTCCCCTTGCGCCAGCCATTGACGCTGCCAGCTGCCGTAGTCGGCGTATTGCGTGGGCAATTCCGCGAGCGTCGCCTTTTGTCCCTGGGACGCGGCGGCATACAGGCGGGAGAACTCGTCGATCAGCACGTTCAGCGACCAGCCGTCAGCGATGATGTGATGCAGCGTCACCAACAATTGATGGTCCTCTTCATCGAGGCGCACCAAGGTCACCCACAGCAGCGGTCCTTTTTCCAGATCGAATTGAGTGCGGGCTTCATCTTCACGAATCTGCTGCGCGCGAGCTTCACGCTCGGCCACCGGCAGGTCGCTGATGTCGATCAGCTGCAGGTTGAATTCGCTCGCAGCATCGACCTGTTGCAGCGCCACACCATCACGTTCGAAGAATCGCGTGCGCAGGGATTCGTGACGCTCGATCAGCTGCTGGAAACTGGCGCGCAAGGCGTCTTCATCCAGTTCGCCGCGCAGGCGCAAGGCGCCGGGAATGTTGTAGGCGCTGCTCTGCGGGTCGAGTTGCCAGGTGATCCACAGACGGTTTTGCGCCAGCGATTGCGGCATGGCTTCGGTGCGCGACAACGAGGTGATCGCGCCTTGGGCGAGTCCGCCGTCCTGTTGTTGCTGAGCGACTGCGGCGGCAAACGCGCCAAGGGTCGGCGCTTCAAACAGCAGGCGCAGGTTCAGCTCCAGACCGAGTGATTCGCGCAGACGTGCGACTACCTGAGTGGCGGCAATGGAGTTGCCACCCAGCAGGAAGAAGTGATCGTCGGCGCTGATCTGTTTGACCTGCAGTTGCTCGCACCAGATCTGGCCGATCAGGGTTTGCAGTTCGTAACCTGATTGAGTTGCGGATTTACTTTCGATGTCTGCCGACGGGAACAGTGCATAGCTGTCGAGGCTGCCGTCCGCCAGACGATTGCGGCATGCCGAGCGTTGCAGTTTGCCGCTGGAGGTCTTGGGCAACGCACCCGGATTGAGCAGCACCACCACGCTTGGCGCTTCCTGATACGCCTCGGCCACGGCTTGGCGGATGGCTTTGATCAGGGCGTCGGGCGGGAGGATTTTTTGCACGCTGCGGCTGATTTCCGCCGCAATGCCGATGCCTTCCTGACCCTCGATGTTGACGGCGAATGCGGCGACACGACCTTTGCGCACCACCTCCACTTCGCGCTCGATGGTTTGCTCGATGTCCTGTGGATAAAGGTTGTGGCCACGAACGATCAACATATCTTTCAGGCGCCCGGTGATGAACAGTTCACCGTTGCGCATAAAGCCCAGATCGCCGGTGCGCAGCCAAGTACGGCCAGCGTGTTGAACGAAGGTTTTAGCGCTGGCCTCCGGGTTGCGCCAGTAACCGTGGGCGATACTTGGCCCGGCGGCCCATACTTCGCCGACCGCGTTGTCAGCCAACTCGTTGAGGGCTGTTGGATCGACAATCAGCACCGCGTGATCCGGCTGACTGATGCCGCAACTCATGATCGCGCTGCCTTCGCCTGGCTTCGCACGGTTTTGTGCCAGGGCTTGATCGTCCACGCGCAGGTTGCCAATGCCCTGACCGCGAGGGCTGCCGGCCACGAACAGCGTCGCTTCGGCCAACCCGTAGGACGCCATGAAACTGTCCGGGGTGAATCCGCAGGCCGCAAACTTCTCGGCGAAGCGATCCAGCGTGTCGAGGCGAATCGGTTCAGAACCGGAATACGCTACGCGCCAGCCACTCAGGTCGAGGCGTTCCAGGGCCGATTCACTGACCCGCTCGCTGCACAACCGATAGGCAAAATCCGGCCCGCCGCTGATGGTGCCGCCGTACTCGCTGATCGCTTCCAGCCAGCGCAACGGCCGGCCAAGGAAATACGCCGGCGACATCAACACGCACGGCACGCCGCTGAAAATCGGCTGCAACAGACCGCCGATCAGGCCCATGTCGTGGTACAGCGGCAACCAGCTGACGATCACGTCGTCAGGATTCAGATCAATGCCGAAGCCGTGACGAATCAGCAGTTCATTGGCCACCAGGTTGCCGTGGCTGACTTGCACCCCTTTCGGCAACGCGGTGGAACCGGAGGTGTATTGCAGGAACGCGATGTGGTCGTCTGCAAGTTCCGGCGCCACCCAACGTTCGGCCAATGCACTGTCGAGCGTATCGACACACAGCAACGGTGGCGCGCCCTCTATTTGCTGCAACGCATCGCGCAGACCGGCGCTGGTCAGCAGCAGACGCGGTTCGGCATCGCTGATGATCGACAGCAAACGCTCCTGATGATGACGGCGGGCCGACTCCGGCGGATAGGCCGGCACCGCGATCACACCGGCGTACAGGCAGCCGAAGAACGCCGCGACGTAATCCGGGCCGCTGGGAAACAGCAGCACCGCGCGATCGCCAAACGCAGCCTCGACCTGCAACGCGCCAGCAATGGTCCGCGCCCGCTGGTCCAGTTCGCGATAACTGAGCACCACAGCCTGATCCTGGGTTTCGGCGAGAAAACGCAAGGCCACCCGGTCCGGCGTCAGGGCCGCTCGGCGCTGAAGGGCTTGGACCAGTGTGCTGGGGAGTTCGAACGCGTCGGTCATGAGGTTTCCTGCCTGAATTCGGCTTGCAAGTGGAATCGGTTTTCTGACGTCACGCCCCTTCGAGGGCGTGCAGGGCGCGGTCTTCGCCGACCGCGCAAGGCTTGGGAATACTGTTTTGGCCGCAGCCGCTAGCCGGAACCATTCACCAATGAGAACGGTTGACCTCTTGAAATAATTAGTCGGAAGGCCTGATCGCCAATGGGACTGCGGTGCGGCAGCGTGTCGCAGTTCTCACTCTGCACCTTTGCGGAGCATTAGTTCTCTTTCTCATTTGACAATCATTATCATTAAGAATAATTTGTCGCTCGATGTGTTGGACGGCCAGCCCCCGCTTGCCGTCCCACGAACCTATTGGCAGCAAGGTGATTTCCATGACGGAACAAGTGTCCACAAGCAGGTGCGATTCACCGCTACTTCAGGCATTCGTCGACAATCGACTGATTCTGGTCAAGATTGCAGCCCGCATTACCGGTTGCCGGTCGCGTGCTGAAGACGTAGTGCAGGATGCGTTTTTCAGGCTGCAATCCGCGCCGCAGATCACGTCCTCGTTCAAGGCTCAGCTCAGCTACCTGTTCCAGATCGTGCGCAACCTGGCGATCGATCACTACCGCAAACAGGCGCTGGAGCAAAAGTACTCGGGCCCTGAAGAGGAAGGCCTGAACGTGGTGATTCAAGGTGCTTCGCCGGAAACCTCGCACATCAACTTCTCGACGCTGGAACACATCGCCGACGCGCTGACCGAGCTGCCCAGCCGCACCCGCTACGCCTTCGAGATGTACCGCCTGCACGGCGTGCCGCAAAAGGACATCGCCAAGGAGCTTGGCGTCTCGCCGACCCTGGTGAACTTCATGATTCGCGATGCGCTGGTGCACTGCCGCAAGGTGTCGGGCAGTCGTGTGGATACCTTTGCCCGTCGCTAAGATCTGAAATCTGCGTCGCCCCCAATCGCGAGCAAGCTCGCTCCCACACTTGATCACTGGCATTCACAAAAAGTGTGTTCACAGAAGATCTAATGTGGGAGCGAGCTTGCTCGCGATGGGGCACTCAAGATCGAAGCAGATCTTGAGTCTTACGCATCAAGCCAACGCACACCGATCAAAAAACCGCTCACGCCCCAACACCATCAGCGCCGCGCGCTTGTGCGGGAAGTCGAACGCTTTCTCGCAGTGGAAGCCCTGGTTCTGCATATGCCCGATCATCTTCGCGTTGTCGGCGCGAGGCTCGGCAACCACTCGCTGAGTGCGGGGATCGTCGAGAAACAGGTAATGGGTCAACGCCGATAACCAGCTCGCCACCTTATGCGGGCCACGGTGATTTTCTTCACCCACCAGCATGTGAATACCGCGGTCGTAATCGCCGGCGTCATAGAACGGCGCGATGCGATCCTCCTTGGCCCAATACGCTTCAAAGTAGGCGAACGGCTGGTCATCGAAACAACCGATCAGCGTCAGGGTGTGGGGATCGGCTTCAAGTTTGCTCAGGTACTCGTGATGCTGCTCGAGGCTGCCCTCCTCCTGCCAGAAACTCGCCACGCGCGGGCTGTTCTGCCAACGATTGAAACGCGCCAGGTCCAGGTCGATGTCCACTGTGCGCAGGGAAACCCAGGCACCGAGGCACGCATCAAAACGCCGATAGACTTCACCCCGCGGTTTCACCGGCCGCAGCGGATGACGCTTGCCGCCACTGATGACCATTTGCTGCGGATAGCTCGATGTCTGTGACACGCCAAGCCAAGGCTGAGGCAACTGCCAGAACAACGTGCGCTCGCAGCGATACAGGCCGACGACTTCGGTAGGGATCAGCAACCCGCTGAGCAATGCTTCGGTGGGGGCTTCATCGAGATGCCAGGTCAGGCGCTGGCAGGCCGGGTCACGGGCAAACAGCCAATAACAGGCCGCCCAGACGGCCTGATTGTCGGCGTGGTCGAAGCGCTCTTCTACTTGCACTTGCAGCGCGGGCTCGCGAGTCAGGCGCAACCGAATCAGCGGCTGCCCTTCAAGGCTGAGGCACAGGCGGCTTTCGGTTTCATCAGCTACAAGACGGCTTCCTGTCGGCAAGGCCAGGGCAGTCAGGTGATTCAGATTGGACATGGGTCGGGCTCACGTTAATCGTCGACAGTTCAACGAGGTGACGTGAGCCAGTGCGGGAAATTTAAGAGAAGTCGGCAAATACGCGACCTGTCGCGCGATCTCAGCTACCCGGGACCGGCACCACGGCGATCTTGTAGGGATCGAAAATCTTCAGCATCTGGCCATTGTCCCGCAACCCTTGCAGCAACTTGCCGAACGCCTCACCACTGATGGGCGCGGCCGGACTGAGGATGGCGTAGTGGTGATAAACCTGATCGATACGCTGGGACACCAGCAGCTGATCGGCGACTTTCTCGTTGCGCAGCAGGTAATCGCTTAGGTACGAGCGTGTCACCAGGGCAACGTCGGCACGCCCGCGCAGCACCATCAGCAGGTTACTGTCATGGGAATACGTCAGCGTGGCGTTGTAGTTTTGCGCGAGGAATTTTGGATCGGCATTGAAGTTGGCGAATTCGTAGTGATAGCCGCTGAACAGCGCCAGGCGCTTGCCGGCGAGGTCGGCAAAATAACTCTGCTGACGAACCGGCTGGCCATCGGGCTGGCGTTGTGCGACAAAAATCTCGGCGTCTTCCAGCCCCATGTCGACAGTGGTGTGCGGGATGTCCTTCCAGCCCCAGTCCGGGTTCTCGAAAATCGCCATATCCACCCGGGCTTGCTTGAAGTCACCGAAACGCCGGGGAATGGAAGTGGGAACCAATACAAACTGATAGTCGCTCTGCAAGGCATTGAGCGCCTCGACCAGCTGCGGCAGCAAACCGGTGTCGGCACCGGATTCCGGGCGCACGGTATAAGGGGGAAAATGTGCGGCACCGACCCGCACCTGCTGTGCGGCCTGGGATGGAACCACGCATAACACCGCAAGCGTCGCCAGCAAAAGCCGCGAAGCCGTCCGAATTGGCGAAGACATCAAAACAATCCACTCCCCAAAAAAATACGCTTCAATGCATTCAAGCTAGGCGGTTTCGGCTACTTAGCCAGTTTCCTTTTGACTTGGAAAGCTATTGTTTCTCTTCCAGCACCAGAATCAACGCCTCATCGGCCAATTGATCGAGGCTCATGCTGCCGCCGGCGCGAAACCAGGTGGTAGTCCAGGACAACGCCCCGGTCAGGAAACGACGTGTAATGAACACATCGCCGCGGATAAAACCGGCATCCTTGGCTTCACCCAACACTTGCAGCCAGAGTTCTTCATAAATATCACGCAGCGCCAGCACCTGCGCCTGCCCGTCTGCGGACAGCGAGCGCCATTCATACACCAACACCGCCATGGCCTCGCCGCTACCGCCCATGATCGACTGCAACTCACAACGAATCAGCGCCAGTACCCGCTCGCGCACACTGCCGGCTTCTGCCAGGGCTGCACGCATCAACGCGGTGTTGTAGCGAATGGTTTCCTCCATCACCGCCCGCAGGATCTCGTCCTTGCTTTTGAAGTGATGAAAAATGCTGCCTGACTGAATCCCCACGGCGCCGGCCAGATCGCGCACGGTGGTGCGTTCGTAACCTTTGTTGCGGAACAGGTGAGCCGCCACTTGCAGCAGTTTGCCGCGGGCGCTGTCCGGGTCGGTCAATTGGCCGCTGTCGACCAATTCGCGCATCACCCTCAGGGCTTTTTGCTCGTCCACCCGTTCTCTCCTACAGTCGATCAATCAAATACGCCGCTCGCCGCTAAAACTGCGGGGTTGCGCGGGCAATTTAAGCTGGCGAGGGCAACCAAGCAAGCGCTCGGGAAGAAGATATTTCAGCCGTTTACAAACCAAGCGCTTGCTTGGTAGTCTCGATGTACTTCTGTCGGGGGTGGTTATGGAGTTGACTGTGCCAAAAACAATCCGCATCGGTTGCGCCAGCGCCTTCTGGGGCGACACCTCGACCGCCGCCGCGCAACTGGTGGAAGGTGGGCGCCTGGACTATCTGGTCTTCGATTATCTGGCCGAAATCACGATGTCGATCATGGCCGGCGCGCGGATGAAAGATCCCCAGGCCGGATACGCCAGCGACTTCATCGAAGTCCTCAGCCCACTGCTCGGTCAACTCGCCGAACAGAAAATCCGCGTCATCAGCAACGCCGGCGGGGTCAACCCGCAAGCTTGCGCCGCCGCCCTGCAAGCGGCCTGCGACAAGGCCGGGGTAACGCTGAAAATCGCCGTGCTGCTGGGCGATGACCTGCAGCCGCAGCTCAAACAGCTGAGCAGCAGCGGTATCCATGAAATGTTCAGCGGCGTGCCCTTGCCGCCGATGTGCGTCTCGACCAACGCCTACCTCGGCGCACCGGGCATCGTCGAAGCCCTGCGTCTGGGCGCCGACATCGTCATCACCGGCCGCGTGGTCGACAGCGCCGTGGTCAGCGCCGCGCTGGTGCATGAGTTCGGCTGGTCGTGGCACGACTACGACAACCTCGCCCAGGCCGCATTGGCCGGGCACATCATCGAATGCGGTGCCCAATGCACCGGCGGCAACTTCACCGATTGGCGCGAGGTGCCCGACTACGAACACATCGGCTTCCCCATCGTCGAAGTCAGCGCCGACAGCCAGTTCATCGTCAGCAAACCCGAAGGCTCCGGCGGACTGGTCACACCCCTGACGGTCGGCGAGCAGATGCTGTATGAAATCGGTAACCCGCAGGCGTATCTGCTGCCGGACGTGGTCTGCGATTTCACTGAAGTCAAACTTGTGCAACAAGGCAAAAATGCGGTTCAGGTGCACGGCGCAAAAGGCTTGCCGCCGACCGATCAGTACAAGGTCAGCGCGACGTACCCGGACGGTTTCCGCTGCACCGCCAGTTGCCTGATCGCCGGGATCGATGCGGTCGACAAGGCGCGTCGAGTCAGCGAAGCCATCATCAACAAGACATCGGAAATCTTCAGCCAGCGCGGTTGGCCACCCTACAGCGAAGTGAACATCGAGCTGCTCGGCAGCGAGGCCACTTACGGCCCCCACGGTCAGCGTCAGGACAGCCGCGAAGTGGTGATCAAACTCGCGGTGCGCCATCCGGGCAAACAGGCGTTGATTGTGTTCTCCCGTGAGATCGCCCAGGCCGCCACCGGCATGGCGCCGGGACTGACCGGGATTGTCGGGGGACGGCCGACGGTGTATCCGCTGATCCGGCTGTTCTCGTTCCTTATCGACAAAACCGCCTGCACGCTGGAAATTGATCTCAAGGGCCAGCGCCACCCCTGCACCCTGCCCGCCGTTGATGTGCTCGACACCGCCGACTTGCCCGTGGCGTGCGCCCCACCGAAACCCTCAGACCGGGCCGATGCCAGCGTGGCCCTGGTCAAACTCGCCGTGGCGCGCTCCGGTGACAAGGGCAATCACAGCAACATCGGCGTCATGGCCCGCGAGCCGGAGTACCTGCCGTGGATTGCCGAAGCCTTGACGCCGGAAGTGATCGTCGACTGGATGAGTCATGTCCTCGACCCGATCCACGGCCGTGTCGAACGCTGGTACCTGCCGGGCACCCACAGCCTTAATTTTCTGCTGGAAAACGCCCTGGGAGGCGGTGGCGTGGCCAGCCTGCGGATCGATCCGCAAGGCAAAGCCTTCGCCCAGCAACTGCTGGAAATCCAGATACCGGTGCCTCAGCGCATCGCCGACCAGGTCAACTAGAGGACTGTCGCCATGGCTTACGATTCGATTTTCAAAGCCGATTTGTTTGCAGGCCAAAACATCATCGTCACCGGTGGCGGCAGCGGCATCGGTCGTTGCACCGCTCACGAACTGGCGGCCCTCGGCGCCCATGTGCTGCTGCTCGGGCGCAAGGCCGACAAGCTGAAAAACGTCGTGGCCGAGATTACCGAAGATGGCGGCAAGGCTGACTGGATGGTCTGCGATATTCGTGAGGAAGAAGCGGTCAAGCATGTGGTCAGCGAGTTGATCCGCAAGTACGGACCGATTCACGGTCTGGTCAATAATGCCGGCGGGCAGTACCCGTCGCCGCTGGCGTCGATCAATCAAAAAGGCTTCGATACGGTGTTGCGCACCAACCTGATGGGCGGCTTCCTGATGGCCCGGGAAGTGTTCAACCAGTCCATGAGCACGCACGGTGGCGCCATCGTCAATATGCTCGCCGACATGTGGGGCGGCATGCCCGGCATGGGCCACTCGGGCGCGGCGCGTTCAGGCATGGACAACCTCACCAAGACCGCCGCGTTCGAATGGGGTTATGCCGGAGTGCGGGTCAACGCCGTGGCGCCGGGCTGGATCGCGTCCAGTGGCATGGACACCTACGAAGGCGCGTTCAAAGCGGTGATCCCGACGCTGCGCGAGCACGTTCCACTGAAACGCATCGGCACCGAATCGGAAGTCAGCGCGGCGATCGTTTTCCTGCTCAGCCCGGCCGCAGCGTTTATCAGTGGCAGCACCTTGCGCATCGACGGCGCCGCCAGCCTGGGCGGGCGCGCCTGGCCGATACACAAGGCGCAGATCAGCGAGTCGTATAACGGTTTTCACCGTGCCTACTTGCCGGACGTGCTCAAGGATAAGGAATAAGTCATGCCGGTGATTCAGTCGCAAGTGGACCCGTTCAGCGAACAGTTCGCCCGCAATCGCGCGGCGATGCTGGTCGGCATCGAACAGGTCCGCCAGCTCGAACAGAACCTGCTGAACAAGGCGGCCGAGGCCAAGCCCAGGTTCGACAAGCGCGGCCAATTGTTGCCCCGCGAACGCCTCAATCTGCTGCTGGACCCCGGCGCCCCGTTCCTCGAACTGGCCAGTCTGGCCGGCTACAAACTGCATGACGACAAGGACGGCAGCTCGGCAGGCGGCGGTTTGATCGCCGGAATCGGCTACGTGTCCGGCGTGCGGGTGCTGGTGGTGGCGAACAACAGTGCGATCAAGGGCGGGACCATTTCCCCCAGCGGTTTGAAAAAATCCCTGCGCCTGCAACAGATCGCCATGGAGAACAAACTGCCGATCATTACCCTGGCCGAAAGCGGTGGCGCCAACCTCAATTACGCGGCGGAGATTTTCGTCGAAGGTGCCCGCAGCTTTGCCAATCAGGCGCGGATGTCGGCCATGGGCCTGCCGCAAATCACCGTGGTCCATGGCTCGGCCACGGCGGGCGGCGCCTATCAGCCAGGGTTGTCGGATTACGTGGTGGTGGTGCGTGGCAAGGCCAAGCTGTTTCTGGCCGGCCCGCCGCTGCTCAAGGCGGCCACCGGCGAAGTCGCCACCGATGAAGCACTGGGCGGCGCCGAGATGCATGCGCAAATCGCCGGCACCGCGGAATACCTGGCCGAGAACGATGCCGATGGCGTGCGCCAGGTGCGCGAGATTGTCAGCCTTTTGCCGTGGAATGATCAGTTGCCCTGGGTACCCGAACGTCGGTGGGAAGAACCGCTCTACCCCATCGAAGAATTGCTCGGGCTGATTCCCGATGACCCGAAAAAACCCTATGACGTACGCGAAATCATCGCGCGGATTGCCGACGGCTCGAACTTTCTCGAATTCAAGGGCGAGTTCGATCAGCAAACCGTCTGCGGTCATCTGCAGATTCAGGGCCGCGCCTGTGGGTTCATTGGCAACAATGGACCGATCACGCCCAAGGGTGCGAGCAAGGCGGCGCAGTTCATTCAGCTCTGCGACCAGAGCCAGACGCCACTGCTGTTTTTTCACAACACCACCGGGTTCATGGTCGGCACCGAGTCAGAGCAGCAAGGCGTGATCAAACACGGCGCGAAAATGATTCAAGCAGTGGCCAATGCCCGCGTGCCTAAACTGACCATCGTCGTCGGTGGCTCCTACGGCGCCGGCAACTACGCGATGTGCGGCCGCGGCCTCGACCCACGCTTCATTTTCGCCTGGCCCAACAGCCGCACGGCGGTGATGGGCGGCGCCCAGGCCGGCAAAGTGCTGCGGATCGTCACCGAGGCCAAACAGGCCAAGGACGGTCTGGTGCCCGACCCGAAAACGCTCGACATGCTGGAACAGGTCACCGCGCAGAAACTCGACAGTCAGTCCACCGCACTCTATGGCAGCGCCAGTTTGTGGGACGACGGGTTGATTGATCCTCGGGATACCCGGACCTTGCTCGGGTACTTGCTGGATATCTGTCATGAGGCTGAAGTGCGGCCGCTGCAATCCAACAGTTTTGGTGTAGCCCGCGTCTAAGGACGATAAGGAGAACAATAAAAATGATCTTCACCCAGGAACACGAAGCACTGCGCCGCACCGTCCGCCAATTCGTCGATCACGAGATCAATCCTCATGTCGAGGAATGGGAAAAGGCCGGGCGCTTTCCTATCCACGAGATCTTCCGCAAGGCCGGGGACCTCGGCCTGCTGGGGATTTCAAAACCGGAAAAGTTTGGCGGCATGGGGCTCGATTACAGCTATTCGATCGTCGCGGCTGAAGAGTTCGGCACCATCCACTGCGGCGGCATTCCGATGTCCATCGGCGTGCAGACCGACATGTGCACCCCGGCGTTGGCGCGTTTCGGCTCCGATGAATTGCGTGAAGAATTTCTCCGTCCCGCCATCACTGGCGAGCAGGTCGGCTGCATCGGTGTTTCCGAAGTCGGCGCCGGTTCCGACGTGGCCGGTTTGAAAACCACCGCCCGCAAGGACGGCGACGACTACGTGATCAACGGCAGCAAGATGTGGATCACCAACTCGCCGAGCGCCGATTTCATCTGTCTGCTGGCCAACACCTCGGACGACAAACCGCACATCAACAAGTCGCTGATCATGGTGCCGATGAACACGCCGGGCATCAGCCTCAGCTCGCACCTGGACAAGCTCGGTATGCGCAGTTCGGAAACCGCCCAGGTGTTTTTCGACAACGTGCGCGTGCCGCAACGCAACCGCATCGGCCATGAAGGCGCGGGGTTCATGATGCAGATGCTGCAGTTCCAGGAGGAACGGCTGTTCGGTGCGGCGAACATGATCAAGGGCCTGGAGTACTGCGTCGACAGCACCATCGAGTACTGCAAGGAGCGTAAAACCTTCGGCAGTGCGCTGATCGACAATCAGGTCATCCACTTCCGTCTGGCCGAATTGCAAACCGAAATCGAATGCCTGCGGGCACTGGTCTATCAGGCCACCGAGCAGTACATCAAAGGCCAGGACGTCACCCGTCTGGCGTCGATGGCCAAACTCAAGGCCGGGCGTCTGGGCCGCGAGGTCAGCGACAGCTGCCTGCAATATTGGGGCGGCATGGGCTTCATGTGGGATAACCCGGTGGCCCGCGCTTACCGTGACGTGCGGCTGGTGTCGATCGGCGGCGGTGCCGACGAGATCATGCTGGGGATCATCTGCAAACTCATGGGCATCCTGCCGGGGAAAAAGAAATGAGCACCCTGCCGGTTTGCCAGACCTTGCTGCTCGAATCGCATAACGGTGTCCTGCACATCACCCTCAACCGCCCCGAAAGCCGCAACGCCATGAGCTTGCAGATGGTCGCTGAGCTGCGCGCGGTGCTGGCGGCGGTGCGTGACGACCGAGCCATTCGCGCGCTGGTGATCGGTGGTGCCGGCGGGCATTTTTGCGCGGGTGGCGACATCAAGGACATGGCCAACGCACGCGCTCAAGGCCCGAGCGCCTATCGCGACTTGAATCGCGCGTTCGGTGCGCTGCTGCAAGAGGTGCAACACGCGCCGCAAGTGGTGATCACGGTGCTGCAAGGCGCGGTGCTCGGCGGTGGTTTTGGTTTGGCTTGCGTCAGCGACGTCGCCTTGGCCGATCACAATGCGCAGTTCGGTCTGCCGGAAACCAGCCTCGGTCTGCTGCCAGCGCAAATCGCGCCGTTCGTGGTGCAGCGCATCGGCCTGACTCAGACTCGCCGACTGGCGCTGACCGCGGCACGTTTCGATGGCACACACGCACGGCGCATGGGATTGGTGCATTTTGTCGAGCATGACGCGCAAGCGTTGGCCGAGCGTCTCGATGAAATTCTGGCCCATGTGTTGTGCTGCGCGCCGGAAGCGAATGCGACGACCAAAAAGCTGTTGCTGGCAAGTGCCGGGCAGCCATCGAATGCGTTGCTGGATGAAGCGGCCGAGTGGTTCAGCGAGGCGGTGACCGGGGCTGAAGGTATTGAGGGGACCATGGCCTTCGTACAAAAGCGTAAACCGGGGTGGGCCTCTTAAAAGCTTCGCGAGCAAGCCCGCTCCCACAGGGGAATGCATTTCAAATGTGGGAGCGGGCTTGCTCGCGAAGAGGCCATCACATCCACCGCAAAACAAAAGGGAAACCCCCATGCCCGGATTCAGCAAAATCCTGATCGCCAACCGCGGTGAAATCGCCTGCCGCATCCAGCGCACCGCACAGGCCCTGGGCTATCGCACGGTCGCAATCTTCAGCGATGCCGACGCCGATGCGCTGCATGTGCAGATGGCCGACGAAGCCGTGAACGTCGGCCCGGCCCCGGTGCAGCAGTCCTATCTGAATATTCCGGCCATTCTCGACGCCGCCCGGCGCACCGGCGCTGACGCGATCCATCCGGGCTACGGCTTCCTCTCGGAAAACGCCGGGTTCGCCCGCGCCTGCCAGGATGCCGGCATCACCTTCATCGGCCCCAGCCCCGAAGCCATCGAACTGATGGGCAGCAAACGCCTGTCGAAACTCGCCATGCTCGATGCCGGTGTGCCGTGCATCAAGGGTTATCAGGGCGAAGAACAGGACGATGCAACCCTGAGCCGCGAAGCCGCACGCATCGGCTATCCGCTGATGATCAAGGCCAGTGCCGGCGGTGGCGGGCGTGGCATGCGCCTGGTGCACGAGGCCAATGATTTGCTCGAACAACTGCGCACCGCCCGCTCCGAAGCGCTGCATGGGTTTGGCAGCGACGAACTGATTCTCGAGCAAGCGCTGATCGACCCGCGTCACGTCGAAGTTCAACTGTTCGGCGACCAGCACGGCAACCTGATCTACCTTGGCGAGCGCGACTGTTCGATCCAGCGTCGCCATCAAAAAGTCATCGAAGAAGCGCCCTGCCCGGTGATGAACGCCGAGTTGCGTCAGGCCATGGGTGAAGCGGCGCTCAAGGCGGGTCGCGCCGTGAATTACGTCGGCGCTGGCACCGTCGAGTTCCTGCTGGATGCGCGTGGGCAGTTTTACTTTCTGGAGATGAACACCCGACTCCAAGTGGAGCACCCGGTGACCGAGTTGATCACCGGCCTCGATCTGGTGGCCTGGCAGTTGCACGTCGCCGAAGGACTGCCTCTGCCGTTGCGCCAGGAGCAGGTGCAGCTCAGCGGCCATGCCATGGAAGTCCGTTTATACGCCGAAGATCCGACACAGGGTTTTCTCCCACAAACCGGTCGCATCACCGCCTGGGAGCCTGCGTTGCAGGGCGGTGTGCGGATAGATCATGGCCTGATCGAAGGCCAGACAATAAGCCCGTTTTATGACCCGATGCTGGGCAAGATCATCACCCACGGCGCCACCCGCGAAGAAGCCCGGCGTAAGTTGCTGCGGGCGGTGCAGGACAGCGTACTGCTCGGCGTGCAGAGCAATCAGCGCTTGCTCGCCAGCCTGCTTGAACACCCGCAGTTCATCAGTGGCGAGTTCAGCACCGGGTTCATCCCGGCACACTTCGCCGAGCATCCCTGCCTGCATGCGCATGTGCCGAGCGCCGAAGAACTGGCCATCGCTGCTGCGCTGTTCTATCAGGCCTCGGCGCAGGTTCATCACGCGCCACTGGCCGGTTGGCGCAATAACGCCAGCGTGCCGTTGAACTATCGCATCGGTCTGGGTGAGCAAGATTGGCCGGTGCAATTGAACGCTGTGCCTGGCGCGCCCTACCGGATTCAAGTCGTTGAGCAAAACCTTGAATTAGCGATCATCCAGTGCGATAGGCGCTGGGCCACCTTGGAAATAGACGGCATCCGCCAACGTCACGCCTACCGTCTCGAGGCCGGGCAACTCTGGCTGTACACCCGTCCCGGCAGTGTGCGGCTGGTGGATCGGACCCAGGCGTTGGTCAGCAGTCAGTCCAGCGTCAGCACCGGCACCCTCAAGGCCCCGATGGACGGGGCGATCGTCGACGTGCTGGTAACTGAGGGCAGCCCGGTCAGTAAAGGCCAGTTGTTGGTGGTGCTGGAGGCCATGAAAATGGAGCATCCGCTCAAGTCGGGCATCGACGGCGTGCTCAAACGCTTGCAGGTCAGGGTCGGTGACCAGGTGAAAAATCGTCAGATTTTGTTGGAGGTCGAATAAGCCGCTAGGCGGATCCGCCGGGTTTGGCTACGCTCAAGCCCTATCAGGACGCGGATACCAGGAACCCTGCGATGCCTCACTGGCTGGTCATTGATCTAGAAGCCACCACCGATGAGGGCGGTTGGCCAGTAACGGAAATGGAAATCATCGAAATCGGCGCCACCCTGGTGGATCGCAAAGGGCGAGAACTGGACTCGTTCCAGCGTTTCGTGCGGCCGCTGCGTCGGCCCTTGCTGACGCCGTTTTGCCGGCAACTGACCCGCATCACCCAGGCCAACATCGACGCCGCGCAGCCTCTGAGTGAGGTCTGGGCGTCGTTCGAGCACTGGCTCGGCCTGCATCACTCGCGCCTCGAAGGCTGGGTCAGCTGGGGTGATTACGATCGCAAACAATTGGTTCAGGAGTGGGAGCGCCTGCAACTCGACAGCGCCCTGAGCCGGGTACCGCACATGAACCTCAAACAGCGCTTTGCCAAGGCTCGCCGGCTGGAACGCCCGCTGGGGCTCAACGGCGCGCTGCAACTGGCGGGCATGCAGTTCAGTGGCCAACAGCATCGGGCGCTGGAAGATGCGCGCAATACCGCGCGATTATTGCCACTGGTTCTTCCACTTTAGAGAGGTGACGCCGGCATGGGCCTTGTGCATACTGGCCGGCCCTTTTCAGCCCTTTTCGAGGAATCGCCCATGTTTAAAGTCAACGAGTACTTCGACGGCACCGTCAAGTCGATCGCCTTTGGCACCGCTGAAGGTCCTGCGACCATTGGCGTCATGGCACCGGGCGAATACGAATTCGGCACCAGCCAGCGTGAAATCATGCACGTGGTGTCCGGCGCCCTGACCGTCAAACTGCCGGACAGCAACGACTGGGAAACCTTCGCCGCCGGCAGCCAGTTCAACGTGCCCGCCAACAGCAAGTTCCAGCTGAAAGTGGCCGTCGACACCGCTTACCTGTGCGAATACCGCGGCTAAACCCCCGGGTTTTCACAGCGAAAAAAAAATGCCCGTGTCCAAGGACACGGGCATTTTTTATTCAAGGACAGTCGTTCAGATTGTCTTATTCCAGGACTGTCACCGGCATACCGACTTCAAGTTGGCCATTGCTGTCGTTGACCAGGTTCTGTCCGAACATCGCACCATCGGCCTCGGTACGGTATTTCTGCAACGTGGCCAGAGGTTCACGATCTTCGCTGCGTTCGCCGGTTTGCGGGTCGATGGTGGTCAGAATGCAACGTGAACACGACTTGACCACGCGGAACTCGACATCGCCAATGCGGATACGCTTCCAGCCATCTTCGGCATACGCCTCGCTGCCCTCGATCACCAGATTGGGCCGAAAACGCAGCATTTCCAGCGGGCGGCCGACTTTTTGCGACAAGTCCTCCAGGGATGCCTGTCCGATCAGCAACAGCGGGAAGCCATCGGCGAAGGCCACCTGATCGTCATCCTTGCCATAGCCGGCCTGGGTGGTCCGTGCGCGTTCAAGAGGGACTTGCACCAGGCGAGTCGGTTTGCCGATGAATTCACTGACCCAGGCACCCGCCTCGTCACCGGCATCCGGCACACGCAACGTATCGCGCCAGATGGTCACGCCACGCAGTTCCGCGTCGCTGGCAGGCAAGGCGATATCGATCGGTGAGCGGCCCGGCGAACTGAGGGTCAAGCCACCGTCGGCATTCCACAACGCCGACAGCTGACTCATCTGCGCCACCGCACGTTGGGTCAGAAAGCGCCCGCTGGCCTCGTCTACCAGCATCCAGCGTCGATCACCGTCCAGGCCCAGCTTGTCGAGGCTGACCTGCTGCAGGATCTCGCCCTTGCCGGATTTCAATGGATAACGATAAAGCGCGCTCAGACGCAACATGGCCAGCTCCCTGGTGGGCAAAAACGCCACCCTATACGAGCTTGATCGCCGAATCAAAGGCCAAAAACTGTGGGACCGTGTTGTGGTCAGGCAGGCACTTCATCGAGCATCAAGCGCTGGCGCACCACATCGACGAGTTTGTCCGGCTGGAATTTGGAGAGAAAGTTGTCACAGCCGACCTTCTTCACCATCGAGTCGTTGAAGCTGCCGGACAACGAGGTATGCAGAACCACGTAGAGGCCTCGCAGACGTGGGTCGTTGTGGATTTCCGTGGTCAGGCGATAGCCGTCCATTTCCGGCATTTCTGCGTCGGTAAAGACCATCAGCAGTTTGTCGGTCATGTTCACACCGGTATCGGCCCAGGCCTTGAGCATGTTCAGTGCCTTCAAGCCATCGCTGGCGATGTGCATCTTCACGCCCAACTGACCCAGGGTGTCGCGCAATTGCGACAGCGCCACGTTCGAGTCGTCCACCAGCAGCACTTCACGGCCACGGGCACGTTCCAGTACCGGATCGTCGAGTTTGTCGCGCGATACCTTGGCGTTGTACGGGACGATTTCCGCGAGGACTTTTTCGACGTCGATGATTTCCACCAACTGATCGTCGACCTTGCTGATAGCAGTCAAGTAATGCTGACGACCGGCGCTGGCCGGTGGCGGCAGAATGGCTTCCCAGTTCATGTTGACGATACGGTCCACACCACCGACCAGGAACGCCTGCACCGAACGGTTGTACTCGGTAACGATGATCGTACTGGTCGGGCTCGGCACCAGCGGACGCATACCGATGGCCTGGGACAGGTCGATCACCGGCAGGGTCTGACCACGCAGATTAACCACGCCGCAGACAAACGGATGACGCTGAGGCATCAAAGTCAGCTTCGGCAATTGCAGCACTTCCTGCACTTTGAACACGTTGATCGCGAACAATTGACGTCCGGCCAGCCGGAACATGAGAATTTCCAGGCGATTCTCACCCACCAGTTGCGTGCGTTGGTCTACCGTGTCGAGAATGCCGGCCATCAATGACTCCTGGGCTTGTTCTGATGAATTCACTAAAGGGGGTTATCGGCTGTTTTCGCTGGACCTTGACCCCCGTGTAAAATGCCACGACCAAACATTGATGTCACATTAACATCATGCTTTACTGGCCACGTGATTTCATCTGCATCATTGCCTGCCGCGAGACCTCGTTTCGTTCGGTTGGTTCCCCCGTGTAAGGGATTCCCCTAGTAGCAATCAGGCCCAACCTGATATTCGCAATATCCAATAGCCATTAATGTGACGCCATTCTCATTGCATGAACGGAGTCAGGCTTTTGTGTGCGATCGCAGGTAAGTGGCCATCCACCCTATCGGGTTCCCCAGCCTGCAGCCAGACAGGCCGGCGCGCGATCTCACGACAGCATGGCAATGCGGGGACTCTGATTGTCCCCGTCGACACACACGACATTCCCGCATTTGACATGACGTTGTGGAGATAAGCATGCCGAACGATCGTAAAGAGTGGACTCAACGGCTCCCGGAATTTCTCGTCGAAGCTGAGACACTCCTGGTTAAAACCGAGGAATGCCTGAGTCATTTGCAACTGATCAGCAATGACAAGGATGCCATCGACTGCATGCTGAGCACCCTGCTCAAACTGGCCAACAAGGCTGATGCCCTCGCTCTGGCAGCCGTTTCGGAATTTTCGTTGCACATTCATGGTTTGCTGAGCCATGCCCAGAATCACATGGATTTACACGACCAGGCCCTGAGTGCGCTGAAAGACTGCCTGACGTTGATCGCCTGGCAACTCGAGCTTATCGATCAGAAAACCGGCCAACTCAGCCTTGATGACAGCGAACAGACATCCCTGATCGAAGCCTTCGCCTTTCAGGTCGGACAAAGTCAGTTTCAGCCCCCCGCTAATTCCAAACCGTTCACACTCGTTTCCTTTGCAGGTCGGCAAGCCTGAATTATCGGGCCCTATGCCGTGCTGCGAATTTTTATTGCGATGATTGCCTCTCTAACTTTAGCGGGCTCATGTCGCAATTGAATATTCCATACCTGCTTACGACAACTCGAAACAAATAAACCATTCTTGCCAGCGAACTTTTTCCATTATGGAACTGCTGTCCATAAACGCTTATTTCCTGACTCGGCAGACCTATATACCAAACGCGACCAACGGTATCTTAAGTGGTATTATGCCGCCCATTAGTTGACGTCAATTAATGGCAGAGTGACTCCAGACAGAGACCCGTCATCCACGATGCCCGGTCTTCCCGCAGCGAACATCCATTGGCTCCATCCGCTATGTACGCCAGCCTCAAGTCGATCACCCTAAAGCCACCCTCCCGAAAAAACGCGCGCCTGGTCACGCTTGTGTTGTGTACTTGCTCGGCGCTTGGCTGCCTGTTGATTTATAGCCTGTCAACTCCCCTGCCGCTGAGTCTGCTGGTACTCAATATTGCGGCATTGACCTGCGTCGGGGTGCAGTACTGTCTTTCGCGCAAGTCGATAAAGTTTCAACCCCAGGAGTTGGCTGACCGGCTGTTGGAGGTTCAGGAAAACGAACGTCGCCGGCTCAGTCGGGAACTGCATGACGATATCGGCCAATTGCTGACCGCGGCAAAACTTCAAAGCGACTGGCTCAAACGCCGAATGCCCGAAGAACTTCAGGGCCAGTGTTCGGTGCTCTGCGATACGCTGGAAGAAACCCTGGCCAAAGTGCGAGACGTATCGGCCATTCTCAATCCGAGGCAGCTGACCAGTCTCGGGCTGGAAGCCAGTCTGCGGGCGCATTTACTCAAGACGCTGGCCAATACGCCGGTGCACTGGAGCCTGGAATGCCATCAGCGTTTGGCCGGTATACCGGAGGAAATGACGCTGGCCGCCTTTCGAATTACTCAGGAAGCGGTGACCAATATATTGCGCCATGCCGAAGCGAAAAACCTGCTGGTCCGCCTGCAACGTCAGCCTCAGGGCCTGACACTATTGATCAGTGACGATGGCCTGGGATTCGCGCCCGCGACCGATCCAGGTCGTGAAGGGCAACGCGGAATGGCAGGGATGTCGGAACGGATCAATCAGTTGGGAGGCACACTGAGCGTGACCAGCGAGCCGGGCAAAGGCACTCAAATCGAAGCACTCTTCCCCTGGGCGCCTCGTGCGCTCGAACGGGCCAGTACGAATAAGGTTATGCGTTGACTTGTAACTTACTTCTGGTGGATGACCACTCGCTTATCAGGGCAGGCGTGCGCGCTCTGGTGCTGGATATTCCCGGCTACGCGGTAATCGGTGAGGCCAATGACGGCTCGCAGTTGCTCGAGATGGTCGAGCAGCTGTCCCCCGACATCGTCCTGCTGGATATTTCCATGAAGGAAACCAGTGGCCTTGACGCCTTGCAGCGACTCAAACGAGTACGCCCGCAGAGCAAGGTGCTGATCCTGTCGATGCATACTGATCCAGCACTCATCATGCAGGCACTGGAATCCGGTGCACATGGCTACCTGCTCAAAGACACCACGGCTACCGAGCTCGAACATGCCCTGGATGCCTTGCGTAACAACGAACGCTACCTGAGCCCGGCCATCGCCCACACCGTCATCAACCAGGCGCTGACCCGAACCCAGAAAAACCAGCCGGAACCTGCCGACTCGCACAACCTGACAGCGCGTCAGCTGGAAATCCTTCGGCTGATCGTTCGCGGAAAATCCACCCGGGAAATTGCCAATGGCCTGGGCCTCAGCATCAAGACCGTTGAAACCCACCGCTCGCAGATCATGAAGCGCTTGCAGATCTACGATGTGGCAGGCCTGGTGCTGTTCGCCGTTCGCGAGCAGATCATCAGCCTGGATGATTGATCAATTGCGATGACCCCAGCAGCGGCGAGTTTTCAGGTAAATGCACGCGCAGCGCCGCTGGACGTGTCGAGAAACGCAAGTTGTCACCTTCCAGAGGTTCGCCATCGAGGTTGATGTAGAGGCCTTCCGAGACCTTGATTTCGACCCACGGCAACCGGACTCGCACAAACATGTTGTCGATGCCGAAGCCATCGGCGAGCAGGGTTTTCAAGGTGCCGACGACTTCCTGCGGCGCAGGCAGAATACTGATGTCCAGCAGACCGTCGTCAACCAGCGCTTCTGGACACAACACATGTCCACCGCCGGCCTGCCGGCCATTGCCGATGCCCAATGCCAACAGCTCGCCACTCCACTGGAAATCAGGCCCCTGCAACTCGCCATAGGCTGCGTGCAACTCACTGAAGCGCGATAAACCGGTGAACAGGTAAGCCGCGCCCCCGAGGATTTTTTTCAAGTCCTCCGAGGTGTTTGCCGTGACCTGACTGCCAAAACCGCCCGTGGCCATATTCAGGAATACCTGCCCGCCGACCTCCCCCAGATCAATGGCGCTCGGTGCAATGTCGAGAAGTTCCAGCGCCTGCGCGGGCTCCAGAGGCACGCCGGCGGCACGCGCAAAATCATTGGCGGTCCCCAAGGGCATCAGTACCAGGCTGGCCTGCGTCGAATGCGCCGCCAAGGCTTCGGCAATATCGCGCAAGGTACCGTCACCGCCACCGGCGATGATCTGCATGTAGCCTGCCGCCAGCGCTTCATCCACCAGCCGCTGCGCGTCGCCCGCTTCCCAGGTCACTCGAACGGCCAGCTCCCAACCCTGTTTGCGCTTGTCCGCAACGGCAGAACGAACCGCCTCGTTGAGCGCTTGCTTGCCATGCAGAATCAACAGCGCCTTGCGTTCGCTCATTAGTTGTCACTCCCATGATTGAATTCCGTATGGGAGATGTTGACCTCATCTCTCCACATAAAAGTCGCAAGAATTTGAATTATTTGAAGTCAAGCAGTATGGCGTCCTACAAGGCGGGAATTTTTCTTACAAGATGTGAGGAATCGGCTCAATTGACCGACCCATGCGATTGGTACACCTTGGCGCCTGCAGTTATCAAACATCAGCAGGAACTACACAGGGACGTGCCATGCAAAGCCAAGAGATCAGGTCACCGGTCATTCCGGTCGTACCGTTCGCAGAAAAACGCGCCAATCATCAGGCTGAATTCAAAAACAGCGCAAAGCCCATTGGAGAAGCTGCTTTGGAATCTCGCGTCGTTGAATTGGAGACACACCTCAAATACATCCGGCGAGACCTGGATGAAGTCCGTAGTGACGTCAAATCGATAAAACACAGGCTTGCCTATTCGGCTCTCGGAACAGCCGTGGTCATCGGGGTTCTGGCCTGGATCGCCAATAGCCGTTTCGACCAGGTCGTGACACTCCTGGCTCACCAAGGGTAAGCCAAGAACGCAAAACCCGGTTCGATCAACCGGGTTTGCGCAGTAAGCCAGCGGCAGGAGTCAGCTCAGGACTTCGCTCAGCGGGATGAAGCTCACGCAGTCACCTTCGATCAACGTGCGATCCTCCATCACCTCAACCAGACCATCCGCCCAGGCAGCGCTACGCAGTACACCAGAACTCTGATTCCTGTAGATAATTGCCCGGCCATTCTCCAGACGTCCGCGTAAGTACTCGCGCCGATTGCCTGCTTTTGGCCATGCAAACCCTGCAGGCACCTGAAACTTCAGGGGCTCAACCTCTTTTACACCCTGTCGGCGCAAGAGATAGGGCCTTGCCAACAAAGCAAAGGTCACCAGCGTTGAAGCCGGATTGCCAGGCAAACCAATCACAGGTACGCCGCGAAAATGCCCGAATGTCAGCGGTTTGCCGGGTTTGATGGCGAGTTTCCACAACGTCAACTCGCCCTCTTCCCGCAAGGCAATGCCCAGAAAGTCAGCCTCTCCCACCGAGACACCACCGGTGGAAAGGATCAGATCGACATCTTTCAATTCACCCAGTTGAGTGCGGGTGGTCGCTAAATCATCCGGAAGAATTCCGGCATCGATCACCTCACAGCCCAAGCGCTGCAACCAACCGCACAGCAACACTCGATTGCTGTTGTAGATCTGTCCCGGCCCCAGAGCCTGACCCGGTTCAATCAGTTCATCCCCGGTGGACAAAACAGCAACGCGAACCTTGCGAATCACGTCCAGCTCTGCGCATCCCAGCGATGCAGCCAACCCCTGTTCGATCGGCCCGAGACGCGTGCCGGCTGGCAGAATCAATTCACCAACAGTGGCTTCCTGGCCTTGAGGACGAATGTTTTGTCCCGGGGCCATGGTTTCGGTGAAACGTACTCGCTCATCCGCCTGAACCTCGGTGTTTTCCTGCATCTCGACGCAATCTGCACCAGCGGGCACTGGCGCACCGGTGAAGATTCGTGCACAGGTGCCAGGCTTCAATGCCTCCGGAGCCTGACCGGCAAAAATCTTCTGGCTGACCACCAGTGGCTCTCCAGTCCAGTCGGCCACGCGCAAGGCATAGCCGTCCATGGCACTGTTGGGCCACGGTGGCAGATCAAGCATCGAGACCAGATCATCGGCCAGCACCCGGCCCTGAACCTGCGCCAATGGCAAGCGTTCACGCTCACGAATCGGTGAGGCTTCGGCCATTGCCAGCAAGCGTGCCAGTGCCACTTCGACAGCCATCAGACTGCCAGTCTTGCCTGGCTTACCCGCGGGATTCACAGGGTGCCGCCTGTTTGAGATGGGCCACGAAATTGCACGGGCGGTGCCGCGAATCCAGCTGCTCGGCAAGAATGCCATCCCAACCGGTGCGCACGGCATTGGTCGAACCTGGCAAGCAGCAGACCAGCGTGCCATTAGCCAGGCCGGCCAGGGCACGGGACTGAATAGTAGAGGTGCCAATATCCGCCACCGATATCTGCCTGAACAGCTCACCAAAACCGTCGACTTGTTTGTCCAGCAGGCAACTCACCGCTTCCGGAGTGCTGTCGCGTCCCGTAAAACCGGTGCCGCCAGTGATCAGCACTACCTGCACGACATCGTCGGCAATCCAGTTGGCGACTTGCGCGCGAATTTTGTAGAGATCATCTTTGAGCAGAACCCGGGCCGCCAGGTTATGGCCGGCAGCGCTCAAACCGTCGACGAAGACCTGGCCTGAGGTATCGGTTTCCAGGGTACGGGTATCGCTGACCGTCAGCACCGCGATGTTGAGCGGTGCGAAAGGTACATCAGCCTTGGCTTTCATAGGCTCATCCAGTTGTAGGAGAAACAGCCCGGTGTTATATCACAGCGCCTCATTTTTTCGCCGCCCCCATGGAGACCTGCCATGACCTCGAATACACATTTGCCGCCCTGTTCCATTCTGCTCCTGGCAGGTGGTCGTGGCCAACGCATGGGCGGTCAGGACAAAGGGTTGCTGGAATGGCACGGCGAGCCACTGATTGCCCACTTGCACCGCAAGACCCGTTCATTGAGCGATGACCTGATCATCTCCTGCAACAGAAACCTGGAAAAGTACGCGCCCTACGCCGACCAACTGGTTCATGACGATGAAGGCGACTTTCCAGGCCCCCTGGCCGGTATTCGCGCAGGCCTGAAGGCCGCCCGTCATGCGCATTTGCTGGTGCTGCCTTGTGACGTGCCGCGTATCGACGCAGCGCTGCTCAATAGCATGCGCGAAGCCGCCAGCCAGCACCCGGACCAACCGCTGATGCTGCGCCATGATGAACACTGGGAACCCTTGTTGTGCATTATCCCCGTGGCACTCTTGGCAGATTTCGACAGTGCCTGGAACGACGGCGAACGCAGCCCGGGTCGCCTCATGCGCAAACTGGGCGCTACCGCCCTGCAATGCCCCGACAATGATCCTCGCCTGGCCAACCTCAACACACCAGAACTGTTAAGTGCCCACAACTCTGTGTCAGACTGACAGGAGAAGGAACTTGCACGCGCTGTACACGTCTCAAGCTCAGCAACCAAAAGAATTCATATTCGGAGACACACTCATGACTCAACGGACCCTCGCCACTTTCATGCTCGCACTGGGCCTCGCTACCCTCGCCGGTTGCGCATCGCCTACAGTGATCACCTTGAATGACGGTCGAGAAATCCAGGCTGTCGACGCGCCAAAGTTCGATAAGGATTCGGGTTTCTACGAATTCGAACAACTGGATGGCAAGCAGACCCGCATCAACAAGGATCAGGTTCGTACCGTCAAAGAGCTGTAATTTTTGCGGTGACAACCGGATATGGAAAAGCCCGCTTTATGCGGGCTTTTTCGTGGCTGAAGATCAGCAGACTCGCTGAACTTCGTGATCACCACTGCAGGGTGATGTTGCTTTCGAATGCTCTTTCCTGGCCGGTGACCGGGTCCACAAACCGTAATCCCTGAGCGAGCAGTTTCAAAGGATTGGCATAGTCATCCTCAACATCCTTGAGTACGTGCGGATAAAACGGGTCGTTGCAGATGCTGGCGCCCAAGGCTGTCATGTGCACCCGCAATTGATGCTTCTTGCCCGTCACCGGGTAAAGTGCATAACGCCAGAGATCACCGTTCTTCTCCCTGACTTCGACAGCCGTTTCGGTATTGCTGACGCCCGGACCTTCCTGCATGCGGAAGAAAGGCTCACCATCGATGAGCCGACTCTTATGGACCAGTGGAAAAGAAAGTTCAGGCAACGCTCGGGCAATTGCCTCGTAGCGCTTTTCGATCTGCCGCGTGGGAAACAACGACTGATAGGCAGAACGGCTCTGAGGGTTGGCGGAAAACAGCACCAGCCCCGCTGTGTGCCGGTCAATGCGATGCAAAGGCACCAGATGCGGGTTATCGAGTCGACGGATCAGCCGTCGCAACAGGGTCTGCTCCACGTATTCACCCGCCGGAGTCACTGGCAGAAAATGCGGCTTGTCCGCCACGACCAGATGCTCATCCGCGTACAGAATCGACTCGACCACCGGGATCGGCTTTTCGTCCGGCACCTCACGGAAATAATGAATCCGCAAGCCTTCCTTGTAAGGCAGATCAAGGGCGATCGGCATGCCGTGACCGTCGAGGACACGACCGCGAGCGATTCTGTCCAGCCATTGTTCACGACCGATGGCGCTGAAGTGTTCGCACAGACAATCGAGTACGGTCTGCCACGGACCAGGCGGCAAGTAGAGCGTGCTGGCCTGGTTGTGTGCAGCAGAAAAAGATGAAGTGGACATACGAAAGTTCTAACCCTCAATACAGGGCGGCATTATCCAACAGCGGCCGGAACGAGCCTAGAAGAGAATCCTCAAGCCGGTATCTGCGTGCGCGCTGCCGCTTCGGTGAACTCCTTGAGCCAGCGCAGCACATCGACTGCCTCCCAGCGACCAGGGTCATAAAGCGCATACAACAAGCCCTGATAGCCCACGACATCCAGCTGCCGGTGATAGCCCGCGCGCTGGAACAAGGCTTCAATTTCGGCGAAACAGGTATTGAAATGCAGTTTATTGAAGGGAGTTTTTCCTTCTGTCACCAGGCCATCCAGACGCAATTCGAGGACAGCCTCGCGCACCACGTCCGCCGACATCCGGTTCACGCTGTTCTTCAATTGTTCGACATTGACCACGATTCATCCCTCTCACGCCCCGACCGCCTGCCCAAACCCGAAAACCAGGGGTGCAAGGCAGGCATTACGAATAACTGTATGCGCATACAGTATCCGATCAGTGCCGGTAAAGCCAAGAGGATCCATCGCAAAGTTCGACAGGCGGGCCATCGCCACCGCAACAACCGCTTAACGCAGGAACGCCACTACCTGATCGGCACTGAACGGCCAGCCCAGCTCAGCGCCAGTATCGACCCGCCGTAATACCGGAATACGCAGACTGTAAGCTTCGAACCATGTTTCGTCGTCCGCGATATCCACCAGTTCCACCAGCAGACCGCGCTCGACAAATTCCATCAGCATGGCTTCTGCCACTTCACAGAGATGACACCCAAGGGTGCCGAACAGCTGACATTCAGGAAGCATGAGCGCTCAACCTAAAAAATTAAGTCATCATTCTAGGCCCGCCCCGAAAAGCCGTCGAGCCATTGAATGCTCTACCCTTGGGCCATAACGGCAACGGATCGCAGCAATACGCTGACGCACATCAGTCGTCTTCAATACCCATTGCGCGATGCTCACGGATTATTTGCCTCTACGCTTGAATTGCCAGCGCCCATCACCGGAGTTTTCTGTGTTCGCCAACCTGTTGATCATCCTCGCCTCCTCCCTGGTGGTGATTGCACTGTTCCAGCGCCTGCGATTGCCACCGGTGCTGGGCTACCTGTGCGTAGGGTTGATGATTGGGCCAACCGCATTCAACTGGGTGAATGAAAGCGAAGAGCTGCCGGACCTCGCCGAGTTGGGCGTGGTGTTCCTGCTGTTCTCCCTTGGGCTGGAGTTTTCCCTGTCGAAAATGGTCGTGTTGCGCCGAGTGGTGTTTGGACTGGGCAGTCTGCAGGTGCTGTGCTCCGGGATGCTGCTGGGCGGTTTGCTGATGCTGCTCGGCATGCCGATCACGCCTGCGCTGTTACTCGGCGCCGGCCTGTCGCTGTCTTCCACAGCCATTGTCAGTAAAGAGTTGAGCAGTCTCGGCGAGATTTTCAGCAGTCAGGGCCAGAATGCCATCGCCGTGTTGCTGTTCCAGGACGTCGTGGCGGTATTGCTGCTGACCCTGGTGCCGGTGTTCGCTGGCAGCAGCGACCAGGCCTGGTATTGGGCGCTGCCACTGACGCTGGGTAAAACCGTCGTATTGTTCGTCGGCCTGTTGCTGGCCAGTCGCTGGTTGCTGCCGCGGCTGTTCCATGAAGTGGCGGCTGCCCGCTCCCCGGAACTGTTCGTGCTACTGGCACTGGTGATTGTTCTGCTGACGGCGTGGCTGACGCACCTGCTCGGTCTCTCCCCTGCCCTGGGTGCGTTTCTCGCCGGCATGCTGCTGGGGGAAAGCCACTACCGGCATCAGATCGAGGCCGACATCCGCCCGTTCCGCGACATCCTGCTCGGGCTGTTCTTCGTCAGTATCGGCATGCTGATCGACTTGCAGTTGTTCGCCAGCCACGGCCTGCTGATTCTCGGCCTGACCCTGGGGTTGTTGGTGCTCAAGGGCAGCGTCGTTGCGCTGCTGGTCAAATGGCGTGGCAGCGATGGCGAAACCGCCTGGCGCAGCGGCCTGGCATTGGCCCAGGGCGGCGAGTTCTGCTTTGCGCTGATGGCACAGATGCAGCAGAACAAACTGATGCCCGCGGATTTTGGCGGACTGCTGCTGGCGGCGACCTTTTGTTCAATGCTCGTCACGCCGTTGTTGCTGCGCGCCGCACCCCGCATCGCCACACGCCTGCATCGCAAGCCCAATGAAGAAGCGAAACTCGAGGAAATCAGCGCACTCAACGCCGACTTGCATAACCATGTAGTGATCTGTGGCTATGGTCGTGTAGGCCAGTCAATCGGACGCGCACTACGCAACGCGCAGCAACCCTACATCGCACTGGATACTGATCCGGTGCGTGTCCACGAAGCCGCCGTGGGTGAAACCTATGTGCATTATGGCGACTCACGTCGCGGTGAACTGCTGGTCGCGATAGGGCTGGAGCGCGCCAGGCTGTTGGTGATCGCCGTGGATCAGACCGACATCGCTTTACTGATCCTCAAGGAAGCGCGGCAACTCAACGCGACCGTGCCGATTCTGGTGCGCACACGCGACGACAGCCAACTGGCCGAGTTGAAGGCAGCCGGCGCCAGCGAAGTCGTGCCCGAACTGCTGGAGTCGAGCCTGATGCTCGCCTCCCACGCGCTGATCATGCTGGGATTACCCGCGCATCAGGTACAGGAGCGGGCCGACCAGATTCGGCACGACCGCTATCGTCTGCTGCACGGTTTCTATCCTGGCGCTGACGACGAAGAGACCTAGTCCTGACTGACGGCGCCGATCTTGTGCACCGACAAGTCAGCGCCGTAATACTCTTCTTCCTGACTCAGGCGCAAGCCATGGAACGCCTTGATCGCGCCATACACGGCAAAGCCACCGGCCAGCGCCACGACCACCCCCAGCGCGGTGCCGATCAACTGGCTGATCAGACTCACGCCGCCCAGCCCACCCAACGCGCTCTGGCCGAAAATGCCGCAGGCGATCCCGCCCCAGACGCCACACAAACCATGCAGCGGCCAAACCCCCAGCACATCGTCGATGCGCCATTTGACTTGAGCCGCAGTGAAGCACCAGACAAACAATGCGCCGGCGATGACGCCAGTGATCAGCGCGCCCACCGGATGCATCAGATCGGAACCGGCACAGATCGCCACCAGTCCGGCCAGCGGGCCGTTATGCAGAAAGCCCGGGTCGTTGCGCCCGACGATCAGCGCCGCCACGGTACCGCCGACCATGGCCATCAGCGAGTTCACCGCCACCAGCCCGCTGACACCTTGCAGGGTTTGCGCGCTCATCACGTTGAAACCGAACCAGCCAACGATCAGGATCCACGACCCCAGCGCCAAAAAGGGAATGCTCGAGGGCGCGAACGCCACCAATCGCCCTTCGCGATAACGACCATTGCGCGGCCCGAGCAACAACACCGCCGCCAGAGCCAGCCAACCACCCATGGCGTGGACCACCACCGAGCCGGCGAAATCATGGAAGCTGGCGCCAAATTGCTCCAGCAACCAGGCTTGCAGGCCAAAGTTACCGTTCCAGATCATGCCCTCGAAGAACGGATAGATGAACGCCACGATCAGTGCCGTCGCGCACAACTGCGGGACGAAGCGGGCACGCTCGGCGATGCCGCCGGAGATGATCGCGGGTATCGCCGCCGCAAACGTCAGGAGGAAGAAAAACTTCACCAGCCCATAGCCATGATCCGCATTGATCACCGCCGCCGGTTGCATGAAGGTCACCCCATAGGAAATCCAATAGCCTATAAAGAAGTAGGCTAGGGTCGAAATGGCGAAGTCGCTGAGGATCTTCGACAAGGCGTTGACCTGGTTCTTTTGTCGAACCGTGCCGACTTCAAGAAAGGCGAAACCGGCGTGCATCGCCAGCACCATGACCGCGCCGATCAGAATGAACAACGTATTGGAGCTATGGACCAGAGTGTCCACAGCGCTTTGCAGATTTTCCATGGGGTTGGCAGACCTGAAGGCTAAAAAAGCACCAAAGCAGTTCGCGCAGACAATTCATGCACCAAGTTGCACCTTGCCGGGATCAACCAGTGATCCCGATGAGCCACTTTGGCGCACAAGGTTGGAACCTTTGCGCGAGTTTTCATTATTTGAGATAAGGTTTTGCTCGAATCCTGCCCGGCAACAGCGCAACGGCGCAGGCCAGACGCACCACGACGTAGCAAAAGTTGTACCAGTCATTTGTACTGAACCTTCGCGCAAGGCTCATACTCGAACGTTTCAGAAGCCACTTACGGAGATCCACCCATGGCCAGCATCAAGGCAAAGACTGCTCAAGAAATCCTGATGAATGATTTTCAGACTCTGGTCAGCGACACCGAACGCTTGCTGGAGCACACCGCAACGTTGGCCGGCGATCAGGCTGATGAGTTGCGCGAGCAAATCCACGACAGTCTGCTGCGTGCCCGCGAAACCTTGAAATTGACCGAAGACTCCCTGCGCGAACGCAGCAAGGCCGCCGTTACCGCCACCGAAGACTATGTCCAGGCCAACCCATGGCAATCGGTCGGGATCGCGGCCGGCGTGGGTTTCCTGCTTGGCTTGCTGGCCACTCGGCGCTGATATGGCGATCGGCGAATCCGGCTCGTCCGCGACGGGCCCAAGCTCCTCACCGCGTCGCCTGGGTGCCGCGTTTCTTGGACTGCTGCACAGCCATGTCGAACTGTTCGGCATCGAATTGCAGGAACAAAAAGCGCGCACCGTAAGCCTGTTGCTGTTTGCAGGCCTCGCGCTGGTTTTTGCCTTGCTGTTGCTGGTGGGGTTGTCGACGCTAGTGATGATCCTGTTTTGGGACACCTATCGCCTGCCCGCCATCATCGCACTCTGCGTGTTCTACACCCTTGCATGCGTCTTCTGCGGGATGCGCTTGAGAGCGGCGATTTTCGATGAATCGTCGCCCTTCCACGGCACCCTGGAAGAATTGGCCAACGATCGGGAGCGTCTGCTGCCATGAGCCTGCCTGAACTGCCTCACAACAGCTCGCGCACCGAAATGCGCAAGGCACTGATCCGCCTGCGCATGGAAATGCATCGCCAGGAAATCCGCCACGAATCCCGGGAATTGCTGCAACCCTTGCAGCGTGTGCGCGGGATGACGCAAAACCTGCAAGCTGGCTTCGGCATCAAGCACGCTCCACTCTGGGGCGTGGCAGCCGTCACCTTGCTGGGCTTTCTGACGGGTAAGGGCGCCAAGAGCGGTGGCGTCAGCAGCCTCACTCGACTGGTTCGTCTGGGCGCCACGCTGGGGCCATTGATCAAGCTGGTCATGCAAGGCTCTTCGCGTCACCACTAAGGCCGTTATCTGGCTGCATTCTTGCAACATCGGGATTGAACCTCTTTATCGAGGGGTTCAATCCTGCGTGCCTGCCCGGTGAACAGGTTTTATCCAATAACAAGACCTGACCAAGGAGGCCTCGTGATCGACGGGCAACCGCTCGCCTGTTTTCAACCATTCATCGATACCGCCACCGGCCGTATCGCTGGTGTCGAGGCACTGGGAAGATTGCGCCAGGCCGACGGTCAACTGACCTCGGTGGGGCCGCTGTTCGCCGACCCGCGAACGCCCGCCATCGCGCTGCGTCGTCTGGATCGCCAGATCCGCGATAACGCGCTGAGCCGCCTGCATGAAGCGCCTTCGGACTGGTTTCTGAGCCTGAACATATCGCCACGCTGGATCAACCGCTTGCGACAGGACCAGGCTCTGCCGAGCCTCAAGCAATTGAGCAGGCACAACGTCGACCCGCAACGCATTGTCTTCGAGATCACCGAACTGGGAGGCGATATTCAGCGCCTGGCCGACGTCGTGGCGCGCTATCGAAAGGCCGGCGCGCGGATCGCCATCGATGACTTCGGTGCCGGTTACTCTCAGCTTGATCGCGTACTCGCGCTGCAACCGGACATTCTCAAGCTCGACATGCGCCTGTTCCAGGCTGCTGCGTTGGGTGGACCGAGCAGCGACGTGGTCAAGGCTCTGGCACAAATGGCGGAGAAAACCGGTTGCTGGATCATCGCCGAAGGGGTGGAGACCGAGGCTCAACTGAGTTTTGCCCTGGAGTGCGGTTCGCGCTACGTTCAGGGCTTTCTGTTCGCCCGGGCGCAAGCCGGTTTCTTTACCACGGACGCCTTTGTCGAGCGCTTCGCGCAACTGCGTCAGCGCTATGTTCAGCAGAAGCTGGCTGAGCGCGGTCGCCTGATGATCATGCGCCAGCAACTCAGCGAGCTGATGACCATCCTGCAAGCATGGGCTCAGGCCCGAGCACCGCTCAGCGCCTTGCCACAACTGGATGCATTTCCCTGGCTGCTGCGCTTCTACCAATGCGACCGCCACGGTACGCAGCTGACGCCCAACCTTGAATGGCGCAACAACGGTTGGGAGGCCGACAATCGCTACCTGGGCCACAACTGGTCATGGCGTCCCTACTTCTATCACCTGCTGGCAGAGGGTTGGGATGAGCGAAGACTGACGCTCTCCACTACTTACCGCGATGCCACCAGCAACCAGTACTGCCTCACCGCCGGGCAATTTTTCGACCACGGCGAGCGACTGCTGCTCATTGATATCGACGCCGCCGGGCTGTAGGAGCCGAGCTTGCTCGCGATGACGGCAGTTCACTCGATATTGCAGCGCCTGATACACCGCCATCGCCGGCAAGCCGTGCTCCTACAGGTGTGTGCGTGTTTTTCCCTTGCAGGTCCTGACGCGAACCCGGAAGCTAGGGTTTCAGTCACTCGACGGAGAGAACCAGCCTTGGATTGGCAAACCCTGCTTACCCGCGAACGCCTCGGAAAGCCTCTGCACAGCCCGGAAGAACTCGGCCGCAGTCCTTTCCACAAAGACCACGACCGCATCATTTTCTCGGGCGCGTTTCGCCGCCTCGGGCGTAAGACCCAGGTCCATCCGGTCACCAGCAACGATCATATCCACACGCGCCTGACCCATTCGCTGGAAGTCAGCTGCGTCGGCCGTTCGCTGGGCATGCGCGTTGGCGAAACCATCCGCAGCGCCCTGCCTGACTGGTGCGAGCCCAGCGACCTGGGCATGGTGGTGCAATCGGCTTGCCTGGCCCATGACATCGGCAATCCGCCCTTCGGCCATTCCGGCGAAGACGCGATTCGCCACTGGTTCCAGCAAGCCGCCGGCCGTGGCTGGCTGGATGCAATGTGCGAAGTCGAACGCAATGATTTCCTCAATTTCGAAGGCAATGCCCAAGGTTTCCGGGTACTCACCCAGCTGGAATATCACCAGTTCGACGGCGGCACCCGGCTGACCTACGCCACGCTGGGTACTTATCTGAAGTACCCATGGACGGCAAAACACGCGGACTCACTGGGCTACAAAAAACACAAGTTCGGCTGCTATCAGAGCGAATTGCCGCTTCTGGAACAAATTGCCCATAAACTCGGCCTGCCGCAACTCGAGGAACAGCGTTGGGCGCGCCATCCACTGGTGTATCTGATGGAGGCTGCCGATGACATCTGTTACGCGCTGATCGATCTGGAAGACGGTCTGGAAATGGAGTTGCTGGAATACGCCGAAGTCGAGTCCCTGTTGCTGGACCTTGTGGGTGACGATCTGCCGGAAACCTATCGCCAGCTCGGCCCACAAGATTCGCGGCGGCGCAAACTGGCGATCCTGCGAGGCAAAGCCATTGAACACCTGACCAACGCCGCAGCCCGGGCCTTTGTCGAGCAACAAGATGCGTTGCTGGCCGGTACGCTGCCCGGTGATCTGGTGGAGCACATGCACGGCCCCGCCAAGCGTTGCGTCCTGAATGCCAAGGACATGGCGCGGAAAAAAATCTTCCAGGACAAGCGCAAGACCCTGCATGAAATCGGCGCCTACACCACGCTGGAAATCCTGCTCAACGCCTTCTGCGGCGCGGCACTGGAACAGCACAACGGTCGAACGCCGTCCTTCAAGAGTCGCCGAGTCCTCGACCTGTTGGGTAACAATGCGCCCGATCCTCACGGCTCATTGCACGCCTCGTTTCTACGGATGATTGATTTCATCGCCGGCATGACCGACAGTTATGCAAGTGAAATGGCGCTGGAGATGACCGGTCGTTCGAGCCACTGATAAGACCTGGGTGATCAGCGATTACGCCGCCTGCAATGGTTGATTTTCCTCTCAAACCCCAAGTGCACTCAACGTTCGCCGAATATCCCTACAACACGCGCTGAGCTAACTGATCGATTATTCGGTAACCTCGCGAAATAATCTCGCTTCCTTCAGCTCGACAGAAGAAGCGTGAATACTCCTATGTTCAAAGACGATCTACGTATCTTGCTGGTGGAAGATCATCCCTTCCAACTCCGGGCGACTCAATACCTGCTTGAGAGTTACGGTTTCACCCAACTGACCACCACCGACAGTGCCGATGGCGCCTTGCAACAAATGCTCAAGGCTGTGCAACCATTTGATATTCTTTTGTGCGATCAATGTCTGCCCGACCTCTGCGGGCTTGATCTGGTCGAATTCGCCAGCCACCGGGGGATGATTAGACAGGCAATACTGTTAAGTAGCCTGACATCCGCCGAACTGGATGAACTTGAAAAAAAGGCCAACGAACACGGACTGCCATTGTTGGGGTACTTGATCAAACCGCTGAAACAATCCGAATTTAGAAACTTGTTGACCTTGGCCTCATTGTAAAAAATCGCATAACAAGCGCACTAAAAATCCAGCCAAAACACAACTCAAAACTTACAATTAAATACTTCCAGCCTCTCGACTAACTATCAACAACCTTTACCCTTCTTCATAAAAAACCTAGTTGATACGTAGTCCCATTCTTCTTCAGCTGTAGGATTGTTCCTATATTGCCGCTGCCGGTCCGTCAGCTCATGCGTCACCTCAACTATCTGAGCTAAGGTGCGCGCTTTATTAGAGCTCGTATGGGATTTGATTATGAACTCCGTTTTTATTGTCGACGATCACCCGGTCATCCGCCTTGCCGTCAGAATGTTGCTTGAACATGAAGGTTACAAAGTCGTCGGCGAAACTGATAATGGGGTCGACGCCATGCAGATGGTTCGCGAATGCATGCCTGACCTGGTCATTCTCGACATCAGCATTCCCAAACTGGATGGGCTGGAAGTTCTCGCCCGTTTCAACGCAATGAGTACCTGCCTGAAAACATTGGTGTTAACAGCACAATGCCCGACACTTTTCGGTATTCGCTGCATGCAATCCGGTGCATCGGGATATGTGTGCAAACAGGAAGACCTGAGCGAACTGGTCAGTGCTATAAAAGCCGTATTGTCAGGTTACAACTATTTTCCAAGTCAGGCCTTGAATCCTGTTCGCTGTGATGACGCGCGATTCGCCGACCTGGAACTGTTCAAGTCAGTCAATGACCGGGAACTGATGGTATTGCAACTCTTTGCCCAAGGCCGCACCAACAAGGAAATTGCCAAAGGTATGTTTCTGAGCAACAAGACTGTCAGCACTTATAAAAAACGCCTCATGCAGAAACTCAAAGCCAAATCCCTGGTTGAACTCATCGATATGGCAAAACGTAACGCGTTAGTGTGAGAAACAGGATGCCCAGTCGTATAAAGGATTATCTGACACTCATGGCCGCAGGTTTATGCCTGACCGCCTCAGTGGCCGCTGCGCAGACCGTCAGCGAGAACTACACCCTGATGAGTCGCTCAATGGCCGGACACCAGGAAGTCCAACTGGATAACGCACAACGAAAATGGATTGAGAATAAACGGGCACTGATCCTGGGCACGTCAGCCCCGGACTACCCGCCTTTCGACCTGACCATCAGTGGTCACGACTACGAAGGTTTTACCGCCGATTACGCGGGCATCCTCGGCAAAACAACCGGTTTGCAAATCAAGGTTCTGAGATTTTCGTCCCGGGAGGCCGCTATAGAGGCACTCGAAAACGGCGAGATCGATTTGCTGGGGACCGCCAATGGATTCGAAGCTCACAACGCTGACATCGTACTTTCCACCCCCTACGCCGTGGACCAGCCGGTTCTGGTGACACGCGAAGGAGAAACCAGATCCTTGACCGATGGACTGGCCGGTCTACGGCTGAGCATGGTGTACCACTATTTGCCGCTGGAGGAGGTCAAGGCAATGTATCCGAGGGCGATCATCACGTCCTTTCCGTCCTACCAGAATGCGATCAATGCCGTTGCCTTCGACCAGGCTGACGTTTTTCTGGGTGACACTATTTCCACCCATTACATGATCAACAAGGGTTATCTGAACAACGTCCGCATGGCCAACTTCGGTAAACACGAAGCCCACGGTTTCAGCTTTGCCGTGCACAAGGACAACCCGCAACTGCTCGGGATCATCAACGCAATGCTCATGGCCATCCCCACCAGCGAACGAGACAACATCGCCAAACGCTGGAGTGCTGGCAGTGACATACTGCTCACCGATCAAAAACTGCAACTCACCGACAACGAAGAACGCTGGCTGGCACAACACCCGGTAGTGCGTGTGGTGGTCAATGAGGCTTTTGCGCCGCTGACGTTTTTCGACAGTGATGGCAACTTTCGTGGGGTTACCGCGGACTTGCTCGAGCTGATCAGATTGCGCACCGGTTTGCGCTTCGACGTCCATCGCAGCCGCAGCGATGACGAGATGATCGAGCAGATCAAGGAGAATAAGGCCGACTTGATCGCCGCCCTGCTCCCCAGTGCCCAACGTGAAACGACGCTGAACTTCACCCGCCCCTATCTGCAAAACTCCTTTGTCCTGCTGACTCGCAAAGCCGCCGACAGCCCGACAAGCCTTGCGCAGTTGCAAGACAAACGCCTGGCAATCGCTCAAGGCAATCCGCTGGTGGATTATCTGCGCAGCGAGTTCCCACGGATCAAGCTGATTGAAACCCCGGACACGTTCAGCGCCGTGGAGTTGCTGGCCGAGGGCAAGGCAGAAGGTGCGGTGAACTCACTGGTGATTGCCAACTACTTCATCTCATCGCGGCTTTTCGAGCACACCCTTCAAATCACTACCACCATCGGCACCCGGCAGGCCGCGTTCTCCCTGGCCACAGGCCGAGATGCCAAAGAGCTGAACGCCATCCTCAACAAGGCGTTGCTGAGCATTGCGCCGGAAGAACTGGGCATCATCAACAGCCGCTGGCGCGGCTATTCGGCGGCGTCGCAAAATACCTGGCGCAACTATCATCGACTGTTCTACCAAATCGTTAGCGGTGCCGGGGGGCTTCTGCTGATTTCCGTTGCCTGGAACGCTTACATGCGTCGCCAGATAAAGCAGCGTCAGGCGGCCGAGCGTGCGTTGAACGATCAATTCGAATTCATGCGATCACTGGTCAACGGCACGCCTCATCCCATCTACGTCCGCGATCGTCAGGGACTGCTGCAAAGCTGCAACGACAGTTACCTGGAAGCCTTCGGCGCGAAACGTGAAGACGTGATCGGTAAAAGCGTCATCGAGGGCAGCATGAGCAATGCGTTCGAAGCCCGGGAATACCAGGCCGATTACCAGCGCGTCGTGGCCGAGGGCATACCGCTGATTCTCGATCGCGCACTGCACATCGGCGGCCGCAGACTGACGATTTACCACTGGATTCTTCCCTACCGTGATTCGAGCGGTGAAGTGCAAGGCATCATCGGCGGCTGGATCGACATCAGCGAACGGCGGCAACTGTTTGATGATCTGCGTTATGCCAAAGAGCGCGCCGACGAAGCCAACCGAGCCAAAACCACTTTTCTGGCGACCATGAGCCATGAGATCCGCACCCCGATGAATGCGGTCATCGGCATGCTCGAGCTGACGCTGAAGCGCATCGATCATGAGCACCCGGATCGCCCGGCCATCGAGGTGGCATACAACTCGGCGAAGGACCTGCTGGAGCTGATCGGGGACATTCTCGACATTGCCCGGATTGAATCCGGGCGCTTGAGCCTGAGCCCTGAACGGGTCAATCCAAATGAAATCGTGGCCTCAGTGGTGCGGGTCTTCGATGGACTGGCACGCCAGAAAAATCTCCGGCTGCTGCTGGAGTTCCGCCCTGCCAATCCAGGGTTTGATGTCCTGTTGGACCCGATGCGCTTCAAGCAGGTCTTGTCCAATCTGGTGAGCAATGCCATCAAGTTTACGGAGCACGGCCAAATCAGAATTATCGTCGACCTGCACCCGACCGCCGAGCCTGAGCGAGTCCGGATGCTGTTGCAGGTTCACGACAGCGGCATAGGGATCAGTGAACAGGATCAGCGGCGGTTGTTCGAACCTTTCGCTCAGGCCGATCACTCCGGGCAGTTAGCCAGAGGTGGTGCGGGGCTTGGGCTGGTGATCAGCCGCAGCCTGTGCGAAATGATGGGTGGCAGCCTGCAATTGAGCAGCCAGCCGGGTGTCGGCACTCAAGTCGAGGTGTCGTTGCACCTGGCGACACTGCCACTCGTACAGATGCCGGAGACTGCTGAAGCGCAAATCCGCACCACGACGACTCCGTTGAATGTTCTAGTGGTCGACGATCACCCCGCCAATCGCTTGCTCATGTGCCAGCAACTGGCGTTTCTGGGCCACCTATTCAGCGTCGCGCCGGATGGCCAGGCGGGATTTCAGGCGTGGGAAGCCGAGCCGTTCGATCTGGTGATTGTCGATTGCAACATGCCGATCATGAACGGATACGAACTGGCCCGCGCCATTCGCCGACATGAACAAAAAACGCACCGCCCGCCCTGTACCGTGCTGGGTTTTACCGCCAACGCACAACCGGAAGAAATACAACGCTGCAAACAAGCCGGGATGGACGACTGCCTGTTCAAGCCCCTTACCCTGACAGCCTTGAGTCAGTGGTTTGAAGGTATCAGCCTAACCGTCCGCTATCCCGCGTTCAGCCTGCAAGGACTGCGTCTTTTGACCGGTGGCGATCCGGTATTGGACCAGCGACTGTTGACCGAACTGTTGAACAGCAACCGTCTGGACCGACAAGAACTACTGGCGCTGTCCCCCTCCAAAGAGCCTCAGCCATTTCTCGACGTGGCCCACAAAATCAAGGGCGCCGCCCGAATCGTCCAGGCGTCCCGGGTGATCGACAGCTGCGAGGCGCTGGAAAAGGCCTGCCATGAAGTGTTCCATCAGGACGAAGTGGCCGATTGCAGCAAGGCCATAGAGCGCGCCATGCTCGAATTGGAGCAAGCATTGCAGCAACAGATCGGCCAAAACGACAAAAGCAGAATGACAGAGCCTTAACTATGCTTGGACGCTGAGCAGTGCGTTAACCATCATGGAGAGACCTGCAATGCCCAGCCCACTGCGCCCGGATCAACGTCGGTTTCCCCTGCACGTCCATATCAGCGTGATGTTCACTTTCCTGCTGTTGCTGACTGGCGTGGTGCTGGGCCTTTTCAACTACCGACAAACCACGCAGATCATTCTTTCCAGCAGTGAAAAGCTCTTCAACCGCATCGAGCAGGACGTCCGTCTCGACCTGCATGCCACTTATGAACCGATTCGCCATCTGCTGTCCCTGCTGGCGGAATATCCGGCGACCCAGGCACCTGACCTGGAGCAACGCCTGGCGCTACTCAAACCCTTCACCCAGTCGCTCAAGGACAACCCCGACCTGGCCTCGTTGTATCTGGGCTACGGCAGCGGCGATTTCTTCATGGTTCGGCCCTTGCGAACCCCCGACCTGAAAACGCTCCTCAAGGCACCGGACACTGCGGCTTATCAGGTATGGAGCATTGAGCGAACCGGCAACAGCGGTCAGGTCCGCTCCCAATCATTGTTTTTCGATCAGGATCTGGCCCTCATCAGCCGCCAGGACAACCCTGACGAAACCTACGATCCGCGAATCCGCGCCTGGTATGCCAACGCCCGCAGTGACAGCGATCAGATCACCACCGAACCCTACATCTTTTTCTCCACCCACAATGTCGGCACTACCCTGGCCCGGCGCAGTGGCGAACAGGCCGTCATGGGTGCCGATCTGACCCTGGCGGAACTCTCCGCAACCCTGGCCAAACATGTCGTGACCCCCAGTACCGACATTGTGCTGTTCGATGCCGAAGGGAATGCCATCGCGTATCCCGACAGCAGCAAACTGATCATCGACGACCAGACTGCCCGCCTGATCAAAGCCGCCGACCTGAGCCCCGGCCTCGGCGCGTTGCTCAACAATCCCCCCGCAGGTAATCGCCTGGATGTCGCCGGTCGTCAATGGATCGTTGCCCGCAGCAGCATGCAGGAGGGCGGGCCCCAGGGACTGCAATTGGCGCTGCTGGTGCCGGAAGATGAATTACTCGTCGATGCCTACCGCATGCGCTGGCAAGGCGCGCTGATTACCCTGGCCACGTTGTTACTGTGCCTGCCGCTGGGCTGGCTGACCTCGCGAATTCTGGTTAAACCCCTGCGCGCGCTGGTGCGGGAGGCCGATGCGGTTCGCAGTTTTGACTTCAACTTTCCGGCCTCACGTCGCTCTCCCGTGCTCGAAGTCGACCAACTGAGCGTGTCGATGACGCGCATGAAAGACACCCTGGCGAGTTTTTTCCAGATCACCGACAGCCTGAGCGCCGAGACTCGCTTCGCCCCCTTGCTGGAACGGGTGTTGTTTGAAACCGTGAAAATCGGCCAGGCCCAGGCCGGTCTGATCTACCTGCGCGAAAGTGATGGCGATCGCATGGAGCCCTATGGTCTGGTCGTCAACGGCACCTCACAGGCATTGCCGTCATTTGATCTTCGAGAACACGAACTCCAGGCGCCGCAAAGCCCTGCATGGCTCCAACAGCTGTCGAATGCCGACAACGTCGTCACCACGCTTGGTTTCGAAGAGGCCGGGGATTTGCAGAAGGTGTTGCATGCGCTGGAGTGTCCCCGCGTTCATCTGATCGGCATTCGGCTGCACAATCGTCATAACGAAACCGTGGGCCTGCTGATCCTGCTGTTGGCCGATACCGGCAACCAGAGCGATCTGGAAAAACTTCGTCCGGACCGCATCGCGTTCCTCCAGGCCGTTTCCGGCGCGGCCGCCGTGAGTATTGAAAGTCAGCGTCTGCAAGCCAAACAAAAACAACTGCTGGATTCCTTCATTCAACTGCTGGCGGGTGCGATTGACGCCAAAAGCCCCTACACCGGCGGTCACTGCCAGCGAGTGCCGGCGCTGACCCTGATGCTCGCTCAAGCTGCCGCTGCCAGCCAGGACCCGGCCTTCAGTGGCTATCAACCCACCGATGACGAATGGGAAGCGCTGCACATCGCCGCCTGGCTGCACGACTGCGGCAAGGTCACCACTCCGGAATATGTGGTCGATAAAGCCACGAAGCTGGAAACCCTTAATGACCGTATTCACGAAATCCGCACCCGCTTCGAAGTGCTCAAGCGCGATGCCTGGATCAGCTATTGGCAAGCCATGGCCCTGGGCGGTGACGAACAGCAACTGGCTGAACTGCGCAACGCCACCCTGGTGGGACTGGACGATGATTTCGCGTTTATTGCCCGATGCAACCTGGGTGGCGAGGCGATGGCCGAGTCCGACCAGCAACGCCTGCGCAGCATTGCCAAACGCACCTGGAGCCGAACCCTGGATGACCGGCTGGGCGTTTCCTGGGAAGAGAACCGGCGTCAGGCGCGGACCCCGGCACCGACACTGCCGGTCAGCGAGCCATTGCTGGCGGACAAACCCGAACACCTGTTCGAACGGCCCGAAGCCGAACTGATTCCGGAGGATAATCCCTGGGGGTTCAAACTCGATGTGCCGCCCTACAAGTACAATCGGGGCGAGCTCTACAACCTGAGCGTTGCCCGAGGCACCCTGACCCGCGAGGAGCGTTACATCATCAATCACCACATGGTGCAGACGATTCTGATGCTCAGCCACCTGCCCTTCCCCGGCCACCTCACCAACGTCGCGGAGATCGCCGGCGGCCACCACGAGAAAATGGACGGCACCGGGTATCCCAAACAGTTGAAGCGCGAAGAAATGAGCCTGCCGGCGCGGATGATGGCGATTGCCGATATTTTCGAAGCACTGACCGCCGCCGATCGCCCCTACAAGAAAGCCAAGTCCTTGAGCGAAGCGCTGGGCATCATGGCCACCATGTGCCGGGATGCCCACATCGATCCTGAGTTGTTCGGGCTGTTCATCAACGCGCAAATCTACTTGCAGTACGCCGATCGATTCCTCGATCCCAAACAGATCGATGCGGTGGACCCGGCAAGCCTGCTGGTCAAGGCAGGCTTGAGGGCATGATCAGCAGTCGGTCAGGCGCAGGAAAATCGCCGCCAACTGCTCGATACCGGCCTGATCTTCAGCGGTAAAACGCGCCAGTTTCGGGCTGTCGAGGTCCAGTACGCCTATCAATCGCCCCTCCTTGACCAGTGGCACCACCAGTTCGCTGTTCGACGCGCTGTCGCAAGCGATGTGTCCGGGGAACGCGTGCACGTCCTCGACCAACTGGGTCTGCAAGGTGGTCGCCGCCGCTCCGCATACACCCCGACCGAACGGTATCCGCACGCAGGCGATTTGTCCCTGAAACGGGCCAAGCACCAACTCTTCGTTGCGATTGAGGTAGAACCCGGCCCAGTTAAGGTCATCGAGCTGGTTGTACAGGAACGCCGAGAACTGCGCGGCGTTGGCAATGAAATCCCGCTCGTCCGCCAGCAATGACTCCAATTGCGCCCACAACATGCCGTAGCCTTCGAGGCCCTGGCCGCTCTTTTGTAAATCGATCATGCCTTGTGCTCCAACAACTTCAGCCCGACCCAATAGCGGGCAAATTGATACGCGCAACGTCCGTTGCGATTACCGCGGCCCGTGGCCCAGCGTACCGCGAGGATGTCCAGTGCTTCGTCTCGCTGCCACTTAAGGCCCGCCTTGTCGGCCAGTTGACCGATCCAGTGTTCGACGACGTTGAGAAAGTGTTCCTGGGTAAACGGATAGAACGACAGCCACAATCCGAAACGATCCGACAGCGCAATCTTGTCTTCCACCGCCTCGCTGGGATGGAGTTCGCCGTCAACGCGTTTCCAGTTTTCGTTATCGCTTTCCTTTTCCGGGACCAGATGGCGACGGTTGGACGTGGCATACAGCAAAACGTTATCCGGCGCCTGTTCAAGTGAGCCGTCTAGCACGCTCTTGAGCACGCGATAGTCACCCTCGCCCGACTCGAACGACAGGTCATCGCAGAACAACACGAAACGCTGGGGCAGCTTGGCAATCTGTTCGACCACGCGCGGCAAGTCCGCCAGGTGATCGCGTTCGATCTCGATCAGCCGCAGACCGGCCTTGGCGTGTTCGGCCAGCAAGGCGCGAACCAGCGACGATTTACCGGTGCCGCGCGCGCCCCAGAGCAATGCGTGGTTGGCCGGCATGCCATCGAGGAACTGTTGGGTATTTCGCCCCAGTTGCTCCAGTTGCCGGTCGACACCTATCAGGTCGGACAAACGCATGTCGAGGCTGACTTCCAGCGGCAACAGAAACCCGCTGCGCCCCTCGCGTTGCCAGCGCGCGGCAAGGCAATGATTCCAGTCGATAACTTGCCGAGGGGTGGGCAGCAACGGTTCGATACGGGCCAAAACGGCATCGGCGCGTTCAAGAAAAGCATTTAATCGGGAATCCACGTCTTCTCCTCGGGCACGTTCACAGTAATGATGGCGATACAGCGACGAAACACAGCGTTCGGTGTTCGGTTCATCCCTTTGCACAAGGGCTCGCGAGAACATCGGTATCCATGCATGATCGACTATGCTTGAGCAGCGAAGGGAAACGGAAGTGGTTCAACACCCCATGGATATCAAGTTCACCAACCGGCTGTCCTACAAGCAAGCCAGGCTTACTGTGCTGGTCGGTTTCATTCTGGGCACGCTGCTCAGTCTGCTGCAAATAGGCATCGATTATGCCAGTGAAGACGCCTCCATCAACCGAGAAATCCTGTCTTTACTGGAAATCAGCCACAACCCCGCGTCCCGCATTGCCTACAACATCGACGCCGAACTCGCTCAGGAACTGACCCTGGGCCTGTTGCGCTCGCCGGCGATCATCGGTGCGCAGTTGACCGACAACAACGGTACCGTGCTCGCCAACGTCAAACGCCCAGGCGTGCAAAACGGCTATAGGGTGATCAGCGACTTCCTGTTCGGCGCCAACCGGCAGTTCGAAGACCGTCTCTACCTGGATCACTTGCCGACCGAATCCCTCGGCACCCTGAGCCTGGACGTCGACACCTATTCATTCGGCAACCGGTTCCTGCGTCGGGCCGAGGTGACCCTGCTCAATGGCTTCGCTCGCAGCCTGCTGCTGACCGGCATCCTGCTGGCGCTGTTCTATGTGATGCTGACCAAGCCATTGGTGCGGGTCATCCGTGAACTCAGTATTCGCGACCCGCGCAGTGCGGAGTCGACGTTTCTGGAGTGTCCGACGGATCATGAAAACGATGAAATCGGTGTACTGGTCAAGGTTGCCAATCAACAATTCGAAAACATCGCCACCGAAATCCAGCAGCGACGCAACGCCGAAAACCGCCTGACCGACTACCTCGGGCAACTGGAGAACATCGTCTCGGCCCGCACGGCGGAACTCAAGGCGATCAACTCGCGGCTCAGCCAATCCAATCAGGAACTGGAAGTCGCCCGCAGCACCGCCCTGGACATGGCCGAAGCGCGCTCGGTGTTCCTGGCCAACATGAGCCACGAGATCCGCACGCCGCTCAATGGCCTGCTGGGGATGATCGCGCTTTCCCTGGACGGCCCGCTCAATGCCGAGCAACAGCAACAGCTGTCCATCGCCCATGACTCGGGCAAAGTACTGGTGGAACTGCTCAACGATATTCTCGATTTGTCGAAGTTCGATGCCGGCCAGCTGGAGCTCGAACATATTCCGTTCGACCTCGGTTCGCTGATCGAGGACACCGCCAACCTGCTATCGCAAAACGCCGCGCCGAGTGTCGAGCTGAGCTGCCTGATCGACCCGCACTTTCCGGCCCTGGTGCTTGGGGATCCGACCCGGGTCCGACAGATCGTCAGCAACCTCTTGTCCAACGCCCTCAAGTTCACCCGCTTTGGTCGCGTCGATGTGCGCCTGTCGACATTCGAGGACGGCGTCAGAATCGAAGTCTGCGACACCGGCATCGGTATCGCCCAGGACGCCCAGGTCAAGATCTTCCAGCCCTTCACGCAAGCGGGTGCCGGCATTACCCGGCAATTCGGCGGGACCGGGTTGGGCCTGGCACTGACCTACAACCTCTGCGAAGCCATGCAAGGGCGCCTCACCATCAGCTCGGAAGCAGGCTTCGGCAGCCAGTTCTGTGCGGATCTGCCGCTGCCCAGCCACACCCGCGCCCTTCCCCCGGCCTCTTTACAGGGCAAGGTCATCGCCATTACCGCCGCCAGCAGCGGTCTGGCAGAACTGTTGAACAGTGTGTTGCCCGGCTGGGGGCTCGACTATGAGCAGCGTTCCATCGATGACTCGTTGCTGGGCCTGAACCCCGATGTACTGATTACCGATTGCCCCGAATGCCTGTTTGGCCTGCGCCCTTCGTGTACAGCGCCCATTCTGCTGGTCACCGCCTACGGCAGTTTCATGCCCAGCGAACAAGCCCTCGCCCTCGCCCCCTTACAGCAACAGGCGCGGCCTCTGGCACGCAACGCGCTGTACCAGACGCTGCGGCGAACCCTGCAGCCGGAACTCAACACGATCAACGGTGCCCGGCTCGACGCCCTCTCCCCACAACGACGCGGACGCGTGCTGTTGGTGGAGGACAATCCGGTCAACCAACTGGTGGCCAAGGGGATGCTCGGAAAACTCGGTTGCGAGGTGATTGTCGCCGGTCACGGTGGCGAGGCGCTGGATCAGCTGGAGCAGAGCGAATTCGATCTGGTGCTGATGGACTGCAACATGCCGGTGATGGACGGCTACGAGGCCAGTCGGCAAATCCGTCGCAGCGGACGCTGGCCACAGCTGCCCATCGTCGCCTTGACCGCCAACGCCATGTCCGAAGAGCGCGAACGCTGTCGTGCGGCAGGCATGAGCGATTACCTGGCAAAACCCTTCCGTCGGGAAGAGTTGGCTGCCCTGCTGGACCTGTGGGTCCCTACTACGACAGTGCTTTGATTTGCCCCAAAAGGTGATCAAGACCATCGCGCAGATCGTTCAGGCGATCCAGATCCACACCGCTGTCGCATAACAGACGGGCCTTGAGCGGCCCGACCTGATCGCGCAAGGCCTTGCCGGTTGGCGACAGGCTCAAGTGCACTTCACGCTCGTCCCGCGCCGAGCGCTGACGCTGAACCAGTTGCAGTTGCTCAAGACGCTTGAGCAACGGCGTCAGCGTTCCGGAGTCCAGCGCCAGGCGTTCGCCCAACGCCTTGACCGTCGGCTGTTCTGGAGCTGCCTCCTGCCATTCCCACAACACCAGCATCGCCAGGTATTGCGGGTAGGTCAGGCCGAGCTGATCGAGCATTGGCTTGTAGGCGCGGATCACCGCCCGGGAAGCGGCGTACAGCTTGAAGCACAGTTGACTGTCAAGCTTCAGGGAATCGACTGACAAGGTGTTCATTTGAGCAGGGCTTCGATCTCGCGGGTCAGGTCCTGCGGCTTGGTCGCGGGAGCGAAGCGCTTGACCAACCGGCCATCCTTGCCGATCAGAAACTTGGTGAAGTTCCACTTGATGCCCTGGGAACCCAGCACACCCGGCGCGCGTTTTTTCAGTTGAACGAACAGCGGATGGGCGCCGGCGCCATTGACTTCAATCTTTTTGAACAGCGGAAAACTGACGCCGAAGTTCAACTCGCAGAACTCGGAAATCGCCCCTTCGTTGCCCGGTTCTTGCTTGCCGAACTGGTTACACGGAAAACCCAGCACCACCAGGCCTTGATCCTTGTAGGTCTGCCACAACTCTTCAAGGCCTTTGTACTGCGGGGTGAAGCCGCATTTGCTCGCGGTATTGACCACCAACACGGCCTTGCCGGCGAAATCCGCCAGGGTCTTTTGCTCACCCTTGATGGTGGTGCAAGGGATGCTCAGCAGGTTGTCGCTCATGGTTCGGACTCTAAATGAGGGAAGATGAGGTAAACATAGCGAGCAATTGAATTGTGTGCAATTTAAATATCCGAAGGGCGATCATCGGATCGCCCTCTGGCTTATTACCCGCGGGGTACCAGGTCCAGGCACACCGAGTTGATGCAATAACGCAGGCCGGTCGGCGGCGGACCGTCCGGGAACACGTGCCCCAGGTGCGCATCGCATTTGGCGCAGACCACTTCGGTGCGGATCATGCCGTGGCTGACGTCACGGATCTCGACCATGGCGCTGTCACCGATCGGTGCATAGAAGCTCGGCCAGCCGCAGCCTGAGTCGAATTTGGTCTTGGAATCAAACAGCGGCTCGTTGCAGCAGATGCAGTGGTAAATGCCGTCGACCTTGCTGTCGTTGTATTTGCCGGAGAACGGCCGTTCGGTGCCTTTGAGGCGGCAAACGTTGTACTGCTCCGGGTCGAGCATCGCCCGCCATTCTTCCAGGGTTTTTTCCAACTTTTCCATCATCACACCTCAGCAGCTGAAAAAGCCCGATCTGTACCTTTTCCACGGATCGGGCGGCACGTATGATTGCGCCTCGTCAAACGCCAGTCTGGCAGCCAGACCACGCGCATTCAAACAGATTTATGGGTGCTGCCTCTCAAGGCGTCAGGCCTGTGTGAATACGCAGGATTCCCAGTACGGTAGTTCAAACACCGCCTGGATCGTTCATTTTCGGGAACACATCGCCATGCAGGTCAGCAAATCGAACAAGCTCGCCAACGTCTGCTACGACATTCGCGGCCCAGTGCTCAAGCACGCCAAACGCCTGGAAGAGGAAGGCCATCGCATCCTCAAGCTGAACATCGGCAACCCGGCGCCTTTTGGTTTCGAAGCGCCGGATGAAATCCTCCAGGACGTCATCCGCAACCTGCCGACTGCTCAGGGCTACAGCGATTCCAAAGGTCTGTTCAGCGCCCGTAAGGCCGTGATGCAGTACTACCAGCAAAAGCAGGTAGAAGGCGTCGGCATTGAAGACATCTATTTGGGCAACGGCGTTTCCGAGCTGATCGTGATGTCGATGCAGGCCCTGCTCAACAACGGCGACGAAGTGCTGGTCCCGGCCCCGGACTACCCGCTGTGGACCGCCGCGGTGAGCCTGTCGGGCGGCAACCCGGTGCATTACCTGTGCGACGAGCAGGCCAACTGGTGGCCAGATCTGGCCGACATCAAGGCCAAGATCACCCCGAACACCAAAGCACTGGTGATCATCAACCCGAACAACCCGACCGGCGCTGTGTATTCGAAAGAAGTCCTGCTGGGCATGCTGGAACTGGCCCGTCAGCACAACCTGGTGGTTTTTTCCGACGAGATCTACGACAAGATTCTGTACGACGATGCCGTGCACATCTGCACGGCATCGCTAGCGCCAGATCTGCTGTGCCTGACGTTCAACGGTCTGTCCAAGTCTTATCGCGTGGCGGGTTTCCGTTCCGGCTGGATCGCCATTTCCGGCCCGAAACACCATGCCCAGAGCTATATCGAAGGCATCGACATGCTGGCCAACATGCGTCTGTGTGCCAACGTGCCGAGCCAGCATGCGATCCAGACCGCCCTCGGCGGCTACCAGAGCATCAATGATCTGATATTGCCCAACGGACGACTGTTGGAACAGCGCAATCGCACCTGGGAACTGCTCAACGACATTCCCGGCGTGAGCTGTGTCAAGCCCATGGGCGCGCTGTATGCGTTCCCACGGATCGACCCGAAAGTCTGCCCGATCCACAACGACGAGAAATTCGTGCTCGACCTGCTGCTCTCCGAGAAGCTGCTCGTGGTACAAGGCACGGCCTTCAACTGGCCATGGCCGGACCACTTCCGTGTGGTGACCCTGCCGCGCGTGGACGAGCTGGATATGGCCATCGGACGTATCGGCAACTTCCTCAAGTCCTATCGTCAGTAACCTGCCTGTCACCGTGCGACGCTTGCGCAAGTCGCACGGTGATTGATTCAGCAACATTTCTTTGTGCCCTGCCAAACATCGCTTCTTCAATCGCTGACTGATGACTCGTTGCGCGCTCTCGTCTAACAACGGCGGGGCTTGCGACGCTAATTGGCTGACAAACACTTCCCGCATCGACGTCGGAAATGCCCTTCAAACAGCTAGACTGTTGCCGTAGGACACAGTTTGAAATAGTCACCTGGTTGAATAGCCCGGGTCAGCACCTTATATACCCCGCAGTACGCTACATCTTTAGCATGAGGAGATTTCTACAACCATGATGCGCATCCTGCTGTTTTTGGCCACTAACCTGGCGGTCGTGCTGATTGCCAGCATCACCCTGAGCCTTTTCGGCTTCAACGGGTTCATGGCGGCCAACGGGGTTGATCTCAACCTCAATCAGCTGCTGATTTTCTGTGCGGTCTTTGGTTTCGCCGGCTCGCTGTTCTCGCTGTTCATCTCCAAGTGGATGGCGAAGATGAGCACCAGCACCCAAATCATCAGCCAGCCGCGCACACGTCACGAGCAATGGCTGCTGCAAACCGTCGAGCAATTGTCCCGGGAAGCCGGGATCAAGATGCCCGAAGTCGGTATTTTCCCGGCCTACGAGGCGAACGCCTTTGCCACCGGCTGGAACAAGAACGACGCGTTGGTCGCGGTCAGCCAAGGGCTGCTCGAGCGTTTCTCCCCTGATGAAGTGAAGGCCGTTCTGGCTCACGAAATCGGCCACGTAGCCAATGGCGACATGGTCACCCTGGCATTGGTCCAGGGCGTGGTGAACACCTTCGTGATGTTCTTCGCACGGATCATCGGCAACTTTGTCGACAAAGTGATCTTCAAGAACGAAGAAGGCCAGGGCATCGCCTACTACGTGGCAACCATCTTCGCCGAACTGGTCCTGGGCATTCTGGCCAGCGCCATCGTCATGTGGTTCTCGCGTAAACGCGAATTCCGTGCAGACGAAGCCGGTGCGCGTCTGGCCGGCACCGCCGCAATGATCGGCGCCCTGCAACGCCTGCGTGCCGAACAGGGGCTGCCGGTGCACATGCCGGACACCCTGACGGCTTTCGGCATCAACGGTGGCATCAAACAGGGGTTCGCCCGCATGTTCATGAGCCACCCGCCGCTGGAAGAGCGTATCGACGCGTTGCGTCGTCGGGGCTGATAGCTCTGCGGTGATACAAAAAGGGGCGATCATCTGATCGCCCCTTTTTTGTGCCTTGCTGTCCCATCAACTCATCAAGCGATAAACCCGCTCTTCAAGCCGCGTAACACCGCTTTCCAGGAACTTCCAGCTTTCGCCCAGAACGTCCTGGTCCTCCAGAGTCTTCAACTCCCACGAAGCACCGAACAACCGTTGCACTTCGTCATCCAGCACGGCAAAGGGCGGCCCCTCCATTTGTGCCTGGTCGTAGTCCAGGGTAATCAGCAGCCCCAGCGAATCCTTCGGCACAATCCGCTTCAGGTGCTCGGCGTATTGCTCGCGCATCTTCGGTGGCAAGGCGATCAACGCAGCGCGGTCGTACAGCGCACTGCAATCGGCGACATCGCCGGCCGTCAACGCGAAGAAATCACCACACCAGATCTCGATCGAGCCCGCCCGATAGACAGTAAAGGGGCCTTGGTCGCTGACGTCCGGATCAAATTGATGCTCGTGGAAAAAGTCTTCCACCGCTTTTTCCGACAATTCGATGCCCAGCACCTCGTGACCGCATTTCGCCAGCCACAGCAGATCCAGGCTTTTCCCACAGAGCGGCACCAGTACGCGCGAGCCCTCTTCCAGGCCCAGCTGCGGCCAGTACCGTTGCAGATATGGATTTACTTCCGGCAGGTGGAAGCCGATCTGATTCGACGTCCACCGCTTGTGCCAAAACTCCGGCTGCATAATTAATCCCGAAAATTCGATCAAAAGACCCTAAAACTTATATTAGATTTAGATCAATGATCTGACTGAAGATGGTGCCATCTTACCCCTCAGGAGCTCATTCATGTTCCCCAGCCTGTACATATCCCATGGCTCGCCCATGTTGGCACTGGAACCGGGCGCCAGCGGGCCCGCCCTCGCTCGCCTGGCCGCAGAATTGCCGAAACCCAAAGCCATCGTAATTGTTTCTGCGCATTGGGAAAGCAATGAGTTACTCGTCAGCGGCAATCCCCAGCCTGAAACCTGGCATGACTTCGGCGGCTTTCCGCAGGCGTTATTCGACGTGCAATACCCTGCGCCCGGCAATCCACAATTGGCCGCAGAGGTTGTCGAACTGCTGAAGGCCAACGGTCTTCCTGCTGCCATCGACGCTAAGCGGCCATTCGACCACGGGGTTTGGGTGCCGCTGTCATTGATGTATCCAAAAGCCGACATCCCCGTGGTGCAAGTCTCGCTGCCCACCCGCGGCGGCCCGGCCCTGCAGACCCGCGTCGGTCATGCCCTGGCCAGTCTGCGCGAACACGGCGTGCTGCTGATCGGTTCCGGCAGCATCACCCACAACCTGCGCGAACTGGACTGGCATGCCGGCCCGGAAAGCGTCGAACCCTGGGCCCAGGCATTTCGTGACTGGATGATCGAAAAACTCGCTGCCAACGACGAAACCGCGTTGCACGATTACCGTCAGCAAGCACCGAATGCGGTGCGCAACCATCCCAGTGATGAACATTTGTTGCCTTTGTATTTTGCCCGCGGCGCCGGAGGAAACTTCAGCGTGACCCACAAGGGATTCACCATGGGGGCCTTGGGCATGGACATTTACCGCTTCGGATAACGTAAAAACTCACAGTTTGTGGCGGCCAGGCTCAGACCACATCAACCCCGACATGAATCGCATCGTGCCGCCAAAACTCCAGATCACAATCGATCAACCGCTCATGCTGATCGTAATTGACCCGAGCGATGCGCAACCCCGGACTCCCCACCGACACCCGTAAAGCCGCCGCCGCATCCACCGACAATGCCGTCGGCACAATCTCGAAACGCACCCGCCCATAGTGCAAGTCGTAATGTCGCGCATACAGCTCGGTAATCGACTGATTCAAATCGAAATCCAGAATCCCCGGAAAAAACTGCGGATTCAAATAGTGCTCCACATACAACACCAGCCGCTCATCAATCCGCCGTGCCCGGCAAATCTGAATCACGCTGGACAACGCCGGCAACTGCAACCAGGCACAGACCGCCGCCGACGCCGGTTGCAACCGCGCTGAAATCACCTCGGTGGAAGGCTCCCGCCCCTGCGCGCTGACCATCGCATGAAAGTGACTGCGCTGCATCAGGTTGTAGGCCAGGCGCGGTGGCGACACGAACCAGCCACGGCGCTCCTCCCGATAAATCTGCCCCTGAGCCTCCAGTTGCAACAACGCTTCACGCACGGTGATCCGCGTGGTCCCGAACAACTCACTGAGCTTGCGCTCGGCCGGCAGTTTGCTCCCGGGCGCCAACAGGCCATGGTCGAGCTGTTCCTGCAAAACCTGCCCGATGGCTGTCACCGCTTTGGTTGTCTCGATGCGCATCAACGTTACCTATCTGGACTAGACCAGCACTGTTTCGGGGCGGAACCGCGATTCAAATCGGTTCCCTCAACTCCCGACAAGCCTAGGCACTGCACATGACTGACAGATGACAAAGCCGCCGAACGGTTGCTCCAGACGCCTGCAATTTCACGGCCAAGTCCTTTTATATCAGCCTATTAGCCATGGTCTACGCTTACTCCGAAGCCTGAGCATTGCAGCTCAAAAAATATAGGCCGACCAGTCGTCGACATCAAAATGTCATCAGGGGCGCCTAAATTGGCTCAGGTATTGCTGACCTAGACCAACACAACCGCAATCGCAGCGTTGAAAACGCCCAAAGGAGCTTCGGATGAAAAAGCTTTTCCTGGCATCACTGTTAGGCTCGACCATTGCCATGTGCACCGCCGCCATGGCCGCTGATGATTTGAAAACCCTGGAAGCCGCTGCGAAAGCGGAAGGCGCGGTCAATAGCGTCGGCATGCCCGATGACTGGGCCAACTGGAAAGGCACCTGGGAAGACCTGGCCAAGACGTACGGCCTGAAACACATCGACACCGACATGAGCTCGGCGCAGGAAATCGCCAAGTTCGCCGCCGAGAAAGACAACGCCAGCGCTGACATCGGCGACGTTGGCGCAGCCTTCGGCCCGATCGCGGTTAAACAAGGCGTGGTGCAACCTTACAAGCCAAGCACCTGGGCGCAAGTCCCGGATTGGGCCAAAGACAAGGACGGCAACTGGGCGCTGGCGTACACCGGCACCATCGCGTTTATCGTCAACAAGAAGCTGCTGCACGGTTCCGAAGCCCCGACCAAGTGGGCTGATCTGAAAACCGGTAAATACAAGGTTTCCATCGGTGACGTGAGCACCGCCGCCCAGGCCGCCAACGGTGTACTGGCCGCGGCACTGGCCAATGGTGGCGACGAGAAAAACCTGCAACCAGCGCTGTTGCTGTTCGCAGACCTTGCCAAACAAGGCCGCCTGTCCATGGCCAACCCGACCATCGCCACGATGGAAAAGGGTGAAATCGAAGTCGGCGTGGTGTGGGACTTCAACGGCCTGAGCTACAAGGCCAAGATGGCGAACCCGGATGACTATGTGGTGCTGATCCCATCCGATGGCTCGGTGATTTCCGGTTACACCACCATCATCAACAAATACGCGAAAAACCCGAACGCCGCCAAGCTGACCCGCGAATACATCTTCAGCGATGCCGGTCAGATCAATCTGGCGAAAGGCAACGCCCGTCCGATCCGCGCTGAGCACATCAAGCTGCCGGCTGACGTCCAGGCCAAGCTGCTGCCTAACGAGCAGTACAAAAAGGTCACGCCGATCAAAGACGCGGATGCGTGGGAAAAAACTTCCAAGGCTTTGCCGCAGAAGTGGAACGAAGAAGTCATCGTCGAAATGAAGTAATGCTGTAAGTCCCTGATTGGATCTCTGATGGAGATCCACTGTGGGAGCGAGCAAGCTCGCTCCCACAGTGGATTGAGTTGAATTCGATTCATCTGTTTCCTGTTGCGGAGTCATCGCCCCTATGAAGCACAACGTCATCCTTGTCGTGCTCGACGGCCTCAACTACGAAGTCGCGCGCCACGCCATGGGGCACCTGCAGGCTTATGTCGGCGCAGGACGCGCGGCACTCTACAAACTGGAGTGCGAACTGCCGGCCCTGTCCCGCCCCCTTTACGAATGCATCCTCACCGGCGTTCCGCCCATCGAAAGCGGCATCGTCCACAACAACGTCTCGCGCCTGTCCAACCAGCGCAGCATCTATCACTACGCCACGGATGCCGGCCTGACGACTGCCGCCGCGGCCTATCACTGGGTCAGCGAGTTGTACAATCGTTCGCCGTTCGTGGCGGCCCGGGATCGTCACACCGACGATCCGAAACTGCCGATCCAGCACGGGCACTTCTACTGGAGCGATCACTACCCGGATGCGCACCTGTTCGCCGACGCCGAAAACCTGCGCCTGCGGCACGCGCCGAACTTCTTGTTGATCCACCCCATGAACATCGACGACGCCGGGCACAAGCACGGCCTCGACACCCCGCAATACCGCAACAGCGCGCGCTTCGCCGACATCTACCTCGCGGATTACCTGCAAGGCTGGCTCGATGCCGGTTACCAGGTGCTGGTGACCGCCGACCACGGCATGAACAACGACCGTTCCCACAACGGCCTGCTGCCGGAAGAACGCGAAGTACCACTGTTCGTCCTCGGCGACGCTTTCAGCTTCAATGCCAACGCCGCACCGAAACAGACTGAAATCTGCGGCACCGTCTGCGAACTGCTGGGCGTGGCCCACGACAAACCTGTCTGCCGGGAGCTGCTCAAGTGAACGCCATGACTCGCGGCAAATGGCTTGCAGCGTTGTGCCTGGTGCCTTTCGCCTTGTTCTTTATCGTGTTCGAGATCGCCCCGCTGACCTGGGTAATGATCAACAGCCTGCAATCGGAAGAGTTCGGCTGGGGCCTGGCCAACTTCACCAAGATCTTCAATTCGAAGTTCTATTTGCAGGCGATCCAGTACAGCCTCGAGATCAGTTTCTGGTCCAGCGTATTTGGCATCATCATCGCGGTACTCGGCGCCTATTCCCTGCGCCGGGTCGACTCGAAACTGCGTAACTTCGTTAACGCCTTTGCCAACATGACCAGCAACTTCTCCGGCGTGCCCCTGGCCTTCGCGTTCATCATTTTGCTGGGGTTCAACGGCAGTTTCACGATCATGCTCAAGCAGGCCGGGATCATTCAGGATTTCAATCTGTATTCGAAAACCGGGCTGATCATTCTCTACACCTACTTCCAGATTCCATTGGGTGTGTTGCTGCTTTATCCGGCCTTCGACGCCTTGCGTGAAGACTGGCGTGAGTCCGCCGAACTGCTCGGCGCCAACGGCTGGCAGTTCTGGCGCCATATCGGTTTGCCGGTGCTGACGCCTGCGCTGCTCGGCACCTTCGTGATCTTGCTGGCCAACGCTCTTGGCGCCTACGCAACGGTCTACGCGCTGACCACCGGCAACTTCAACGTGCTGACAATCCGCATTGCGGCGATGGTTTCCGGCGACATTTCCCTTGACCCGAACCTCGCCAGTGCCCTGGCTGTGGTGCTCGTTGCGTTGATGACCCTGGTGACCATCGTGCATCAGCTGCTGTTGAAGAGGAGCTACCATGTCTCGCGCTGAACTGGGCGCCGCCGGCGTCTATCACCGGGTGGTGGTGTACCTTCTGTTGGCTATCCTGTTGTTGCCGCTGGTCGGGACGTTGATCTACTCGATCGCCAGCAGTTGGTCGGCGACCATTCTGCCTAGCGGCTTTACCTTCAAGTGGTACATCCTGCTGTGGAGCGATCCGCGCTTTCTGCATGCCTTCGGGCAGTCGTTGCTGGTGTGCGTCGGCGCGTTGATTCTGGCGGTGGTGCTGATTCTGCCACTGCTGTTCGTGGTGCATTACCACTTCCCCAAACTTGATGCGCTGATGAACATCCTGATCCTGCTGCCCTTCGCGGTGCCGCCGGTGGTGTCCTCGGTCGGGCTGTTGCAGCTCTATGGTTCCGGGCCGTTTGCGATGGTCGGTACGCCGTGGATTCTGATCGGCTGCTACTTCACCATCGCGCTGCCATTCATGTACCGGGCGATCACCAACAACCTGCAAGCGATCAACCTGCGCGACCTGATGGACGCCGCGCAATTGCTCGGCGCCAATACCTGGCAAGCCGCGTTCCTGGTGGTGCTGCCGAACCTGCGCAAGGGTTTGATGGTGGCGTTGCTGTTGTCGTTCTCGTTCCTGTTCGGTGAATTCGTGTTCGCCAACATCCTGGTCGGCACCCGCTACGAAACCCTGCAGGTCTACCTCAACAACATGCGTAACAGCAGCGGCCACTTCACCAGTGCGCTGGTGATCTCCTACTTCTTCTTTGTGCTGGTTCTGACCTGGGCGGCCAATATCTTGAACAAGGACAAAAGCGAATGAGCTATGTCAGCGTCCAACACCTGCAAAAAAGCTATGCCGGCACCACGGTATTCAGCGACATCAACTGTGAAATCAAAAAGGGTGAATTCGTCACCCTGCTTGGCCCATCCGGTTGCGGCAAATCCACGCTGCTGCGTTGCATTGCCGGCCTGACTTCGGTCGATGGCGGCAAGATTCTGCTGGAGGGTGTCGATCTGGTGCCGATGAGTCCACAGAAACGCGGGATCGGCATGGTGTTCCAGAGTTACGCACTGTTCCCCAACATGACCGTGGAGCAGAACGTCGCCTTCGGTTTGCGCATGCAGAAGGTCAACGCCGACGACAGCCAAAAGCGTGTCGCCGAAGTGCTGGGGCTGGTGGAACTGAAAGACTTTGCCACCCGTTATCCGCATCAACTGTCTGGCGGCCAGTGCCAGCGTGTGGCCCTCGCCCGCTCGTTGGTCACGCGACCACGGTTGCTGTTGCTGGATGAACCGTTGTCGGCCCTCGACGCGCGGATTCGCAAGCATTTGCGCGAACAGATCCGTCAGATCCAGCGCGAACTGGGCTTGACCACGATCTTCGTCACACACGATCAGGAAGAAGCGCTGACCATGTCTGACCGGATTTTCCTGATGAATCAGGGAAAGATCGTACAGAGCGGCGACGCCGAAACCCTCTACACCGCGCCAGTGGATGTGTTTGCCGCAGGTTTTATCGGCAACTACAACCTGCTGGACGCCGACAGCGCCACAAAACTGCTGCAGCGACCGATTACCCACCGCATCGCGATTCGCCCGGAAGCTATCGAACTGAGCCTGAACGGCGAACTCGACGCGCAAATCCGCAGCCACAGCCTGTTGGGCAACGTGATTCGCTACCGGGTCGAAGCCCGGGGCGTGGAATTGGTGGTGGATGTGCTGAACCGCTCGGCGGCCGATCTGCATCCCGATGGTCAGCGTCTGGCGCTTTCCATCGATCCGACGGCCCTGTGTGAGGTAGCCTGATGACTTTGCTGATGTTGAAGAGAGAACCGCACTGATGGCCCTGGCAATTTTTGATTTGGACGAAACCCTGATCCACGGCGACTGCGCCACCCTCTGGAGCGAGCAAATGGGTCGCCTGGGCTGGGTCGATCCCGAGTCGTTCATGCGTCAGAACAACGAACTGATGGACGCCTACAGCCACGGCAAACTGCGGATGGAGGAGTACATGACCTTCAGTCTGGAGCCGATGATCGGGCGCACACCGGAAGAGGTCGACCATTTGGTAGGGCCTTGGGTGGAAGACTTCATCGAGCCGATCATTTTCAGTGACGCCACCAAAGCCATTGCGGCCCATCGCAAGGCCGGTGACCGGATATTGGTGATTTCGGCATCGGGTACGCATCTGGTGAGGCCAATCGCCGATCGTTTGGGCATTGACGAAATTCTCGGCATCGAACTGGAAGTGACGCATGGGGTTTATAGCGGCAACACCGTTGGCACGCTGACCTACCGCGAAGGCAAGATCACTCGTTTGCTGGAGTGGCTGGATGCAGAAGAGGAAAATCTGGAAGGGGCGAGTTTCTACTCCGACTCACGCAATGATTTGCCGTTGCTGCTGAAAGTAGATTTCCCACACGTGGTAAACCCGGATCCGGTGCTGCTTGAGCACGCCGAAAAGGCCGGCTGGCCGATCCATCTCTGGAAGTAACCCTTGGCCTGATCGTTCCCACGCTCCGCGTGGGAACGATCTATCTATCAAGTCAGGCTTTCGTCAATCACCAGCACCAATTTCCCCGACACCTTATTAGTCGCCAACTCCGCAAACGCCGCTTCGGCGTCCTTGATCGGAAAGGTCTTGGCCAACTGCGGACTCAAACGTCCTTCAGTAAACAACGGCCAGACATGCTGGCTGAGATCGCTGAACAGATCCGCCTTGAACTGTTCGTCGCGACTGCGCAAGGTCGAACCCAGCAGTTGCACGCGCTTGGTCAGTACCTGCGCCAGATCCAGCTGCGCCTCACGACCGCCCATCAGGCCGATCAGCACCCAGCGACCATCGCGCGCCATCAGTTTCAGATTCAGCGCGGCGTAGTTGCCGCCCACCGGGTCGAGAATCACATCGAACGGCCCCAGGTCGCTCAAGCTGTCCAGATCCCCGTTGCGAACAACCCCTCCTTGGGCTCCCAGCGCTTCGCAGTAAGCCAAACGCTCGGCGGAACCGACGCTGACCCAGCACGGGTTACCAAACGCCTTGCACAGCTGAATGGCAGCTGAACCGATACCACTTGCTCCGGCGTGCAGCAGAACTTTCTCACCCGGCTTGAGCGCAGCCAGTTGAAACAAATTCAGCCAAACGGTCGCATACACTTCTGGCAACGCTGCCGCCTCAGCCAGGGACAAACCTTCGGGTACCGGCAACACATGCCGTCCGTCGACAACTACCTCCTCGGCCATCCCGCCCCCGGCCAGCAAGGCGCAAACCCGATCCCCGACTTGCCAGGATGAGCCCGGCCCCACCTCGCTGATTACCCCCGAACACTCAAGACCCAGTACCTGACTGGCTCCCGGCGGTGGCGGATAAAGACCCGCCTTCTGTAACAAATCGGCTCGATTGAGACCCGCAGCCGCCACTCGAATCCGAACTTGTCCTACATCGCATGTAGGACTGGGCTCTTCAACCCACTCCACTCGACCTTCAACGCCTTGCAATGCTTTCACAGTGCCTCCATAGTGAGTCTGGACTGAGCCCGTAGCTGTAGCGCCGGGCTTTCTTGCATTATGCGACCGGCCCTGGGGCCTATACGAAATCTAGCAGGCAGTTTTCGTATAGAACCTGGAGGTACCGGCGACTTCAAAGACGGCCTAATATGCGTGATCAATTGTCCCCGCGTCGAATCAGCATGAAGCATTTTTTCCCCAGCACCGCCCTAGCCCTATTCATTGGTATCGGTCTGTTGCCGATGTCGACCAATTCGTTTGCAGCCAATAGCTGGGACAAGCTTCAGCCTGATCGTGACGAAGTGATCGCCAGCCTGAACGTCGTCGAGTTGCTCAAGCGCCATCACTACAGCAAGCCGCCGCTCGATGACGCGCGCTCCGTGATCATCTATGACAGCTACCTCAAGCTGCTGGACCCGTCGCGCAGCTATTTCATGGCCAGCGACATTGCCGAATTCGACAAGTGGAAAACCCAGTTTGACGACTTCCTCAAAAGCGGCGACCTGAACGCCGGGTTCACCATCTACAAGCGCTACCTGGACCGCGTCAAGGCGCGTCTGGACTTCGCACTTGCCGAGTTGAACAAAGGCGTCGACAAGATCGACTTCACCGCCAAGGAAACCTTGCTGATCGATCGCAAGGACGCCCCGTGGCTCAAGTCCACCACTGAACTCGACGACCTGTGGCGCAAACGCGTCAAGGACGAAGTCTTGCGGCAGAAGATCGCGGGCAAGGACTCCAAGCAGATTCAGGAAACCCTGACCAAGCGCTACAAGAACCAGTTGGCGCGCCTGGACCAGACCCGTGCGGAAGACATCTTCCAGGCGTACATCAACACCTTCGCCATGTCCTACGACCCGCACACCAACTATCTGTCGCCGGATAACGCGGAAAACTTCGACATCAACATGAGCCTGTCCCTCGAGGGCATTGGCGCCGTGTTGCAGAGCGACAACGACCAGGTGAAAGTCGTACGTCTGGTGCCTGCCGGCCCGGCCGACAAGACCAAACAAGTCGCACCGGCCGACAAGATCATCGGCGTTGCCCAGGGCAACAAAGAGATGGTGGACGTGGTCGGCTGGCGCCTGGACGAAGTGGTCAAGTTGATCCGTGGGCCGAAAGGCACCGTGGTGCGTCTGGAAGTGATCCCGGCCAGCAATGCGCCGAACGACCAGACCAGCAAGATCGTCCCGATCACCCGCGAAGCGGTGAAGCTTGAAGACCAGGCGGTGAAGAAGTCGGTCCTCAACCTGAAACAGGACGGCAAGGACTACAAGCTTGGCGTCATCGAGATCCCGGCCTTCTACCTCGACTTCAAGGCTTTCCGTGCTGGCGATCCGGACTACAAGAGCACCACTCGCGACGTCAAGAAACTGCTGACCGAGTTGCAGAAAGACAAGGTCGACGGCGTGGTCATCGATCTGCGCAACAACGGCGGCGGTTCCCTGCAGGAAGCCACCGAGCTGACCAGTCTGTTCATCGACAAAGGTCCGACCGTTCTCGTGCGTAATGCCGATGGCCGGGTCGATGTACTGGAAGATGAAAACCCGGGGGCCTTCTACAAAGGGCCGATGGCGTTGCTGGTCAACCGCTTGTCTGCCTCGGCTTCGGAGATTTTTGCCGGCGCCATGCAGGACTATCACCGCGCGTTGATCATCGGCGGCCAGACCTTCGGCAAAGGCACCGTGCAGACCATTCAGCCGCTGAACCATGGCGAACTGAAACTGACCCTGGCCAAGTTCTACCGGGTTTCCGGTCAGAGCACCCAGCATCAGGGCGTACTGCCGGATATCGATTACCCGTCGATCATCGACACCAAGGAAATCGGCGAAAGCGCACTGCCTGAAGCCATGCCTTGGGACACCATCCGCGCGGCCATCAAGCCTGCGGTCGACCCGTTCAAGCCATACATTTCGCAGCTTAAATCCGAGCATGACGCACGCTCGGCCAAAGACGCCGAGTTTGTGTTTATCCGCGACAAGTTGGCCCTGGCCCAGAAGCTGATGGAAGAAAAAACCGTCAGCCTCAACGAAGTCGATCGTCGTAAGCAACACGCCGACATTGAAGCCAAGCAACTGGTCATGGAAAACATCCGTCGCAAGGCCAAGGGTGAAGAGCCGCTCAAAGAGCTGAAGAAAGAAGACGAAGACGCGATCGCGGCCGAGCCAGACAAGACCAAACCAGAAGACGATGCCTACCTGAGCGAAACCGGGCGGATTCTGTTGGACTACCTGAAACTCAATACCACGGTAGCCAAGCACTAAGTTGTTACAAGCAAGATGATGGCAATTTAATGCTGACGCTCCCCGGAGCGTCATCAAACAGTCATCATTCTGTCGTGAAATAAAGGACTGGGAGCCCTCTTTATCCAAGAGGTGCTCCCAGTCCTTTTTTTATCGCCAGAGAAAGCCATGACCACCACAGAACAGCTGAGTGCCTTGAGTTCCATACTGGCTCAAAGCGGTTTGCACAGCCTGTTCCAGCCGATCATTTCCCTCTCTGAGCGACGTATTGTCGGTTACGAAGCCCTTAGTCGCGGCCCCTCCAACAGTCCGCTGCACTCCCCTCTCGCACTGTTCGCCGTGGCCCGTCAGGCCGGCCGCTTGAGCGAGCTGGAAATCGCTTGCCGTCAAAGTGCCTGCCGACGTTTCAATGAGCAGCAACTGCCCGGCAAACTGTTCCTCAACGTTTCCCCTGAATCGCTGCTCGAAGCCGCCCACCAACCCGGGCGCACCCTGCAATTGCTGCAGGACTTCGGTATACCGCCGAGTCAGGTGGTGATCGAACTGACTGAACAAACCCCGACCGACGATTTCGAGCTGCTGCAAACCGCGCTGCATCACTATCGAGCGATGGGGTTTTCCATTGCTCTGGATGATCTGGGCGCAGGCTATTCGAGTTTGCGGCTGTGGTCCGAATTGCGTCCGGACTACGTGAAGATTGATCGACACTTCATCGACGGCATTCATCAGGACGCCCTCAAGCGCGAATTCGTCGGCTCGATCCTGCAAATCGCCAAGGCCTCGCGGGCACAAGTGATCGCCGAAGGTATCGAGCTGCCGGAAGAACTCGCGGTGCTGACCGAGATGGGCGTCGATCTGGTTCAGGGTTATCTGCTCTGCCGCCCCCAGGAACATCCACCTCGTGATGCCCGAGCCCTGATGCCCAAACGTGAAAGCACAGTGGTGGCGTTGAATGATGAAGTCAGCGACCTCAGCGCCCTGCTCAACGACCAACCGGCAGTGGGTCGCGATACACCGACCGCCACGGTGCTGGAAGCCTTTCGCCGCCAGGCCAACCTGAACTCCCTGGCGGTGCTCGACGAGCAAGGCCAGCCCTGCGGCATCGTCCACCGGCATTCGCTCTCCGATGCACTGCTCAAACCTTTTGCCACCGACTTGTTCGCCCGCAAGCCGATCAGCCGTTTAATGAGTGATGACTTCCTCGCCGTTGAGATGAGCCAGTCGTTGCAACAAGTGAGTCGCCTGATCACCAGCCGCGCACGGCAGCGCATCGAAGAAGACTTCATCATCACCCTCAACGGCGGTTACCTGGGACTGGGCCGAGTGATCGACGTACTTAAACTGATTACCGAACTGAAGATCCAGCAAGCCCGTTACGCCAACCCGCTGACCCTGTTGCCGGGCAACGTGCCGATCCAGCAATGCCTGACGCGGCTACTGCAACAGCAACGGGAATCGGTGATCTGCTACGTCGACATCGACAGTTTCAAACCCTTCAACGACATCTACGGCTACGGCCGTGGGGACGAAGTCCTGCTATGCCTGGCGCAATGCCTGAATGATCGCGTCGACCCTTCCCGCGACTTTGTAGGCCATATCGGTGGCGATGACTTCCTGCTGGTGCTCGGCCCGGAAGACTGGCGCAAACGCTTGAACCAGTTGCTGGATGACTTCCAGAGCCAATGCCGACGCTTTTATCGCAGCGAACACCTGGAAGCGGGCTGCTTCATTGCCCCGAACCGTCAGGGTGTGCGGCAGGAATTTCCGTTGCTGTCGTTGTCGATCGGTGTTGTGCATTTACATCCACAGGCCTGTGGACAACTCGATGCAAGCCAGTTGGCGGAGATGGCATCGCAGGCCAAGCATCACGCGAAGAATGTGCCGGGGTATAGCGTGCATGTGATTGATAGTCTGGCGGTGCCTGAAGCCGAAGAAGAATTGCTCGTCGGGCAGCGGTGATTGCTGATCTTGATCGTTCCCACGCTCTGCGTGGGAACGATCATTCAACTCAGATTGAGGGCGGTGCCTCGGAACCGCGAGACGCCAACTCTTTCAGTTTTAGCTCGGCCAGCGGATGCCCCGCCTTCGCAGCGATCCCCCAAAACCGCGCAGCTTCAACCGCATCCGGCGCCTTGCTCGGCGTTCCGGCGAGACTGATCACGCCAACTTGATACGCCGCTTTGCCATCCCCCGCCAACGCCGCCAGGCGCAGCAATCGCACTCCCTCTTCGCGAGCACCAAGGCCGACGCCGCGAAAGGTCAGGATGTGGCCATAGAAGCTCTGGGCGCCAACATCACCCAGGTTCGCCATGCGTGCGAACTGGCCTTCGAGCCAGCTCCAGCCACGCGGTTGGCGCACAAACCATGACCAGTGAAACAAGCGGCGAGCCAGCCAGTAGCTGGCCCGCGCCTTGAGTTTTAAAAACACTCAGGCCTCCGCCGATTCCGGGTACTCATATTCGAACACCCGCACCACTTCCGAGGCATGCCAGGACGCTGCGGCCACCCCATCGGACGGCCCGGAGAAACGCCCCAGACGTTCGACACATTCAAAGAATCCGGTGCGCGGCAGGCGGCTGGCGCCCTGGCTGATCACCAGCGAACTGCGCAATGGCTGCTCGGCTTTGGCGTCCAGCGCGGCCAGATGTTCAAGCGCGGCGGTCAGGGTTTGCATGGCCGGTGTGGGCAGCTGCAAACGCTCGAGCAACGCCCGGTATGTCAGAAGATGACGCTGGCGACGCGCCTGATCCAGTTCGCCTAGCAACCCGTCCCAATGTTGACGACTGATGCGTACGCTCACGATTCATCCCTCCACCCTGGCACCGTCAATTCCCAGGCCAGGCTGCGGCGAATCGCAGCGTCGGGTAGACGCTCGCCACTTTCAATCAAGGCCAGATAAGACGGGCTGATGCCTACCGTGCGGGCCAACGCCTCGATGGCGATGCCCTTCCCTTCGCGCAAACTGCGTAGTTGATCCAGACCCGGAAGAATCTGGTCTGGTGTTGCCGCGTGACGCTCTGGGGCGACCTGCGGCGGTTGTTCATTGATGCCTGCTGCTTTTAGTAGAGCCTGATACTGAGCCCATGGCAGAACCGCATACTCGGGCTCTCCTTCGCGTGTAATTATCTGAATATCCATGACTACCCCGTAGGACAACAACACTTAGCGAGTCGGCACTTTTCCCTAGAAGTGTAATCCTAACAGCGGCCAAGGTCGCGGGGGTATCAATCTATGGATGAGATTGAATCAGTTCAGTTTTTTTTCGGCCCCTGAAGTTGAAGTTGTTCCGGGGTATCGGGCAGGCGTTCGACCACCGCAAGCTTTTCCGGCAACTGACGCTTGCGCCAGGCGCGGAAGGCGTTGAGTTCATCGTCGAGAACTTTCATCAGCCAGGCCAGCACCGCGATGTCATCGAGCATGCCGAACACCGGAATGAAGTCCGGAATGGCATCCAGCGGACTGAGGAAGTACATCAGGCCAGCCACGACCGATATCAGGGCCTTGGGGCTGATGGCCCGATACTCACCGCGCCAGTAAGCCAGGCAAAGTGCCTGCAACAGGCGTAGATCATCCTTGAGCTTGCCCAGCCGGTTACCCTGGCTGGCACCTTTGCTGGCCACCGCGAAGAGCAAGGTCGGCAAACGTCCACGCGCGAGCAGGCGTCCGGCCAGAGGCAGGAAACGAGCGAAATTCCAGGGCGTTTTCATCATTCCTCCCACTGAAATGTTATCCACACAAATTGTGGATAACCTTGTGAACAGAGCTGCATTTCACGGCTGAAAGCCCCGTTTCATAAGGGCCCAACTCAGATCGGGCGTTTTTTACTCACATAAAAAAACCCAAGATTTCATTGACTTGGCGCTCTGGCGCGGCTAGCACAGGCGTCCTCAATGGCTATGACTCCACCCTACAGCATCCGTTCGCTTTGTTTACCTTTGCTGAACGCCAGATGCAACAACGCCCCGCATTAAGCGAGGCGTTGTTTTTAGAGCAGACGCTGATTACTTGGCAGGAGCGTCTTGTTTTGCTGGATCCTTGATTGCCAGCAGCTCCAGGTCGAATACCAGCACCGAGTTGGCTGGAATCGCCGGGCTTGGGCTTTGGGCGCCGTAAGCCAGCTCGCTAGGGATGTACAGTTTGTACTTCTCGCCAACGTGCATCAGTTGCAGGCCTTCGACCCAACCCGGAATCACACCGCTGACCGGCAGATCGATCGGGCTGCCACGCTCGACGGAACTGTCGAAAACGGTGCCGTTGGTCAGGGTGCCGGTGTAGTGAACGGTCACTACGTCGGTCGGCTTAGGCTGTGCGCCCTCGGCTTTCTTGACCACTTCATACTGCAGGCCCGAAGCAGTGGTGGTTACACCGGCTTTCTTGGCGTTGTCTTCGAGGAATTTCTTGCCGGCAGCTGCCGACTCTTCGCTCATTTTGGCCATACGCTCTTCAGCACGCTTTTGCAGCGCTGCGAAGGCTTCGACCAGTTCGTCATCCTTCAGCTTCTGTTCTTTCTTGCCGACGGCATCTTCGATGCCTTGGGCTACGGCTTTGGAGTCCAGATCATCCATACCTTCCTGAGCCAGGCTCTTGCCCATGTTCAGGCCAATCCCGTAGGAAGCTTTTTGCGCCGGGGTTTTCAGCTCTACGCTGGTCTGCGAATCACAACCCGCAAGTACCAGGCTAACCAGGGCCACCGCCGCCGCCAACCGATGCTGTTTCATGCTATTTCCTTGTTCATGCGCCTAAAGGGCAATCGAATAAAGCCGCGAGCTTATCAGGCGGCCACGACCAATGGCTACCGGCATGAGAGCAGGAAACTTCTGATAAGTTCAGGTGTTTTAACGCATTTCGGGAATGGGCTGATGAAGCTTCTGTCATCTTGCGCCCACAAAGACCGATAGCAGAACCCCAGCATCTGGCGTAATGGCCACTTGCCGCATCCCAGGTGCTGAGGCATAAGGAAGCTTCAAATCGACATGGATGTTTATCTTGCGCCTCTTCTTTCGCTTGCTGGTTCTGTTCGCAGTGCTGCTGGGGCTGGGCCTCGCCGTGGTTCTGTATTACGTCGCCAATCCGAAGCTACCGGCCTGGTCACCCGTGCAGCAGGTGCATTACCTGGAGCAATGGAGCGCCAGCGACCGCGAAATTTACTACTTCACGCCCCAGGGTACTCAGGTCAAAGGCTTGCGCTATGACTGGTTCAAGGCCCTCGAATTACCGTTCTCGCAACAGCGATTCGCCGTTCCCGAATACCTCGCCCGCTTCGGTTTTCTGATCGACCCCAGCCAAAGACCCACGCCGAACAACCCCGGCAATCTGCCCGTGGGTTTTGCCCGTCATCAGAACCCTGGAAGCCAGGATGAGTTTCTGGACATCACCTGCGCCGCCTGCCACACCGGCGAACTGCGCTTTAACGGCCAGGCCGTGCGCATTGATGGCGGTTCGGCGCAGCACGTTCTGCCATCCAGCGTTCCTACGTTGCGCGGCGGCAGTTTCGGACAAGCGCTGGTAGCGAGCCTGACGTCGACTTACTACAACCCGTGGAAATTCGAACGCTTCGCACGCAACGTGTTGGACCAGGACTACGATGCCCGGCATCAACAACTGCGCAAAGACGTCAAAGTCTCGCTCGACACGTTCTTGAAGGTGGCCTGGAACGACACCCATCGCGGGCTCTATCCCACCGAAGAAGGCCCCGGCCGCACCGACGCTTTCGGGCGCATTGCCAACGCCAGTTTCGGCGATGCGATTTCCCCCGCCAACTACCGTGTGGCCAACGCTCCGGTCGACTATCCGCAACTGTGGGACATGTGGACCTTCGACTGGGTGCAGTGGAACGGTTCGGCGCAACAACCGATGGCCCGCAACATTGGCGAGGCCTTGGGTGTGGGCGCCACGCTGAATTTCTTCGACGCTAACGGCCAACCGCTCAAAGGTGACGCTCGTTATCCGTCCAGTGTCCGCTTGCGCGATCTGCACCTGATCGAACAAACCCTGCAACGGCTCAAACCACCGGCCTGGCCGGAAGAACTGCTGGGCGCCATCGACAAAACCCAGGCCGCAAAAGGTCGCGAATTATTCACCGAGAACTGCGCCGGCTGCCATGTACCTCGATCGGTCCAGAGCGACGGGCGCTGGGTGCAACATCTGAAAATGCTGCCCGTGGAGTTCATCGGTACAGACCCGGGCGCGGCCAATAACATCGCCGACCATCGCTTCGACCTCACAGCCTTGCAATGGGACCCGGCAGAGCTGGCGCAACTGGATGTGCAGTTGCAGCCGACACCCACTGAATCGCTGGATTTGAGCAAGCTCTCATCGGCTAAAGGATTGGCCTACATCACCGCTTTCGTCGGAAACCGGGCCTATCGCGAAGCAAACATTCCTACAGCAGAACGACCGGACATGGATGGCTTCGGCCTGCCGATTGGCGTGCGCGAATTGCGCGCCTACAAGGCGCGACCATTGGCGGGAGTCTGGGCGACCGCACCGTTTCTGCATAACGGTTCGGTGCCGAGCATTTATCAGTTGCTCTCGCCCCAGGATGAACGCGCAACCACCTTCTACAAAGGCACTTTCGAGTACGACCCCAGGCACCTGGGCTATCGCACCGAGGCCTTCACCAATGGATTTTTGTTCGACACACGCATCACCGGCAATCACAACAGCGGCCACGAATTCCGGGCAGGCAAGCGTGGCGACGGCGTTATCGGCCGCCTGCTGCAACCAGAAGAGCGCTGGGCGCTGCTGGAGTATCTGAAAGTGTTGGGTGGCCCGTTAGAGGCGCAATTGCCATGAGTAGACTCTGGATGCGTTTTGGCGCCTTTCTCGGCAAAACCGTGCTGTGGTCGCTGGGCCTTGGATTGCTCGGCTGGGCACTGACCACGGCATGGTTCGCGTGGCAGCACAGCGGCCCGGTTTCGGCTGAAGAACTGATTCCGGATGGCGAATCAGCGATGACCCAAGACATCATCCAGACCGCCGTACGCATCGTCGATCAGCACCGTGAAAGCACCCGCTACCTGCGCGACGCCCATGCCAAGGCCCATGGCTGCGTGAAGGCCGAGGTTCAGGTGCTGCCGGATCTGGCGGGCGAACTGCGTCAGGGTGTGTTCAGCGAACCCGGAAAAACCTGGCAAGCAACGATGCGGCTGTCCAACGGCAATGCCTACCCGCAGTTCGACAGCATCCGCGATGCACGGGGCATGGCGATCAAGTTGCTCGATGTGCCCGGTAAACAACTGCTGCATGATCAACAGAGTCGTGGCGAACAGGACTTCGTGATGTTCAGCCATCCGAACTTCTTCGTCAGCGATGTCGCCGAGTACCGTCAGAATGTAGCCGCACAGGCTGACGGCAAAAAGCTGATGGCGTTCTTTCCAGGTTGGGACCCGCGGACCTGGCAGGTTCGCCATCTGTTTATCGCGCTGGCGACACTCTCACCCGCCCCGGAAAGCCCGACCCAGGCGACTTACTTTTCGGTTTCGCCCTACAAATTCGGCGAAGCCAATGCCAAGTTCCGCGTCATGCCCGATCCGGCAAGCTGCCCGACCTACACCCTGTCCGCGCAAAACCAGAAGTTGCCGAACTTCCTGCGCAATGCGTTGAACCAGCAACTGTCGACCGACCGGATGCCGGCCTGTTTCGTCCTGCAGATACAGCGCCAGGACCCGGCCAAGTACATGCCGATCGAAGACACGAGCATTGAATGGCAGCAAAGCGATGCTCCGTTCGAGACCGTGGCGCGGATCAACGTACCCGCCCAGGACTTCGATACGCCTGCGCTGAACGTGCAATGCGATAACCAGTCGTTCAACCCGTGGTTTGGCCTCGCGGCTCATCGCCCCATTGGCGGCATAAACCGGTTGCGCAAAGCCGTGTACGAAGCCGTGAGCGACTACCGACACAGCCGCAACGCCGAACAATAAGAAGGCAGAACGAAAAAAAGCGACCCGAAGGTCGCTTTCTCGGTGGAGCCTCGGCACAAGCCAAACCCCAGACAGCAAAAAGCCCGCATTAAGCGGGCTTTCTGTGGTGACCTGGCGTTCAGCGTTCCAGGTGACCGAATATGGCGCAGCGGACGGGACTCGAACCCGCGACCCCCGGCGTGACAGGCCGGTATTCTAACCGACTGAACTACCGCTGCGCGTAGCGTTGAAAGTAAGTGGTGGGTGATGACGGGATCGAACCGCCGACATTCTGCTTGTAAGGCAGACGCTCTCCCAGCTGAGCTAATCACCCTTTACCTTCGTTGCGGGGCGCATTGTGCCACAGATTTTCATAAAGTGTTGATTTAATTGAATAATTCTTCAAAAAAATCCGAAAACCCATAAAACGACGCGACCTGCAGGAACAACTTACAAACGTTGGACAGAAAAAAACCCGCGTTAAGCGGGCTTTTCCGTGGTGACCTGGCGTTCAGCGTTCCAGATAACCGAATATGGCGCAGCGGACGGGACTCGAACCCGCGACCCCCGGCGTGACAGGCCGGTATTCTAACCGACTGAACTACCGCTGCGCGTAACACTGGAAGCGAATGGTGGGTGATGACGGGATCGAACCGCCGACATTCTGCTTGTAAGGCAGACGCTCTCCCAGCTGAGCTAATCACCCTTCACTTTCGGTGTGGCGCGCATTCTACGGAGCGACCACATCTCTGGCAAGCACTTTTTTAATTAATTTTTTCAGGCCTTCCAAAGGCTTAGAGAAGGGTTGGCCTATGGCGCCGCGAAGAGAATAATGCCCCCCTTTGTATAAAGGAGAGACTCGCCCCATGTGGTTCAAAAACCTGCTTATCTATCGCCTGACCCAAGATCTGCCTTTTGATGCCGAGGCGTTGGAAACTGCACTGGCCACCAAACTGGCGCGTTCATGTGCAAGCCAGGAGTTGACCACCTACGGTTTCGTCGCGCCATTCGGCAAGGGCGAAGATGCTCCGCTGGTGCACATCAGCGGCGACTTCCTGCTGATCGCCGCGCGTAAAGAAGAGCGCATTCTGCCGGGCAGCGTCGTGCGTGACGCGGTGAAGGAAAAGGTCGAAGAGATCGAAGCCGAACAAATGCGCAAGGTCTATAAAAAAGAACGCGATCAGATCAAGGATGAAATCATCCAGGCCTTCCTGCCGCGCGCCTTTATTCGTCGTTCGTCGACTTTCGCTGCCATCGCGCCGAAACAGGGCCTGATCCTGGTCAATTCGGCCAGCCCGAAACGTGCCGAAGACCTGTTGTCCACCCTGCGTGAAGTCATCGGCACGCTGCCGGTACGTCCGCTGACCGTGAAGATGTCCCCTACCGCGACCATGACTGAATGGGTCACCACCCAGAAAGCCGCGGACGATTTCTTCGTGCTGGACGAGTGCGAGCTGCGTGATACCCACGAAGACGGCGGCATCGTGCGTTGCAAGCGCCAGGACCTGACCAGCGAAGAAATCCAGCTGCACCTGAGCACCGGCAAAGTCGTCACTCAGCTGTCGCTGGCCTGGCAAGACAAGCTGTCTTTCGTACTTGACGACAAGATGGTGGTCAAGCGTCTGAAGTTCGAAGACCTGCTGCAAGACCAGGCGGAACAGGACGGTGGCGAAGAAGCCCTCGGCCAACTGGACGCCAGCTTCACCCTGATGATGCTGACCTTCGGTGACTTCCTGCCGGCGCTGGTTGAAGCGTTGGGCGGCGAAGAGACTCCGCAGGGTATCTAAAAGTTTGTGATCTCAAACTGTGGGAGCGAGCCTGCTCGCGAAGGCGTCATGTCAGTCAGCATCATTGTTGAATGACAGACCGCTTTCGCGAGCAAGCTCGCTCCCACATTGGTTTTATGGTGTTACTCAAATAAGGATCAGGCCATGCGCGCACTGGCTGCATTGAGTCGGTTTGTCGGCAACACCTTCGCTTACTGGGTACTGATTTTTGCCGTCGTGGCGTTCCTGCAACCGACCTGGTTCATCGGCCTGAAGAGCGCGATCGTGCCGTTGTTGGGGCTGGTGATGTTCGGCATGGGCCTGACCCTCAAACTTGAAGACTTCGCCGAAGTCGCTCGCCATCCATGGCGTGTGGCTCTGGGCGTGGTTGCGCATTTCGTGATCATGCCCGGTGTGGCGTGGTTGCTTTGCCAGGCTTTCCACTTGCCACCGGAGATCGCTGTCGGCGTCATCCTGGTCGGCTGCTGCCCTAGTGGCACCTCGTCTAACGTGATGACCTGGCTGGCCCGCGGCGATCTGGCGCTGTCGGTGGCCATCGCCGCTGTCACCACCCTCCTCGCCCCGCTGCTGACCCCGGCGCTGATCTGGCTGCTGGCCTCAGCCTGGTTGCCGGTGTCGTTCATGGAGTTGTTCTGGTCGATCCTGCAAGTGGTGCTGTTGCCGATCGTGCTTGGCGTGGTTGCCCAGCGCCTGCTGGGTGATCGGGTTCGCCACGCGGTGGACGTGCTGCCGCTGATCTCGGTAGTGAGCATCGTCATTATCGTCACAGCCGTGGTGGCCGCCAGCCAGGCGAAGATCGCCGAATCCGGCCTGCTGATCATGGCCGTGGTGATGCTGCATAACAGCTTCGGCTATCTGCTGGGTTACTTCACCGGGAGGCTGTTCAAATTGCCACTGGCCCAGCGCAAATCCCTGGCGCTGGAAGTCGGCATGCAGAACTCCGGGTTAGGTGCGGCCTTGGCCAGTGCGCACTTCTCGCCGCTGGCGGCGGTGCCGAGTGCGTTGTTCAGTGTCTGGCACAACATCTCCGGGGCGCTGCTCTCGACGTATTTCCGCCGGATGAGTGAGAAAGAAGATCGGGAAACAGAGGCTCAGCAGGCTATCGACTGATCCGAAAACTTGATCCTCGGGTTAATGATGGGCACTCTATTGCGCAACGCGAGGACGACCTCGCGGCTCGATCGAGTCATTAATCTGGGGACGACCCCGTCAATCGATGGAGGTCTCTCATGTCCTGGATCATTCTGTTTTTCGCCGGCCTGTTCGAAGTTGGCTGGGCCGTCGGCCTGAAATACACCGATGGCTTCAGCCGCCCTCTCCCCACCGCATTGACCGTCGCTGCCATGGCCATCAGCCTTGGCTTGCTGGGCCTTGCCATGAAGGAATTGCCGCTGGGCACGGCCTACGCGATCTGGACGGGTGTCGGTGCGGTCGGGACGGTAATTGCCGGGATCATTCTGTTCGGTGAATCCATGGCGTTGTTCAGGCTTGCCAGTGTGGCGCTGATCATTTCCGGGCTGGTCGGACTGAAGATCAGCGCCTGACTGTTTGCTGCCATTACGAAAAAGCCCGCCCCCCTTTCGATACAGGGGGAGCGGGCTTTTTCAATGGCGTGTATCAACCGATCAGCTCTCGGCCAGCTCCATGCGTCCACGCGCGACAGGAGCCTTTTCCGCATGCTCAAGCTGCATGCAACGCTCCAGGAACAGGAACATGTAGTCGTAGCTCTTGCAGACTGCGTGACGCAATTCCACTTGCAGGGATTTGCTTGGGTTCATGCCGGCCAGCGTGCAGATGATTTCCAGCGCTTCCCACGGATGGGCATCGTCGTACTGGGCATGCATCTTCAACCACTTCATGGCCCGTTTGCGATCTTCCTCGGGGAATGATGCCGCGTAGACGCCACTGGAACAGACCAGCGCCGACCACTCCCCGGTCGCACCTTCAATGGCGTAGTTGGTGGCGGCAATGGCAACGATCAGCGAATCCGACGAACTGGTGTGCCAGCACCAGTGGCTCAAGGCGTGAAGTTCAGGGGCAACCTTTTGCGCTTGCAAATCTTCCAGGCTGACACCGTGAGCACGGCTCCAGTGCACCCAGTAATCGGCATGGTTCAATTCGACGCGTATGTTACGCATTAGCCAGCGACGCGCCATGTCTTCACCTGGATGGCGGGCAAAACGAGTCTTGGTCAGGTTCTGTGCCATATATAACGCGAACTGTTCGACTACCGGCCAGCCACCAATCAGGTACTGACGCATGGTCTTTGCACTGAGTTTGTTATCACGCAGACGCTTATACAGTTCGTGTTCGACAACCCGGCGTTTGCTCTCACTGCAATCCTGGATCAGGCTTTGAGCCCAGGCGGGATAACTTGCAGCTTCCATGAGTGGTCCGGTTCGATTGAATGTATCGATCACTGTCGAGCTCCTTTTGATTGTGATTATAAGGATCAGCAAGAGATTTCAACGGAACGTGCCAGGCGCCTTGAATAACAAAGGCTGAGGCCTGGCTGGACGACTTTGTAAACTGTCGCAGGTAAACAAATGCGGGCGTTCAATAACATACCCTTGAGCGTAATCCACCCCGATCTCCAGCAATGCCTGCTCGATCAGGGGTGTTTCAACAAACTCGGCAATCGTACGCTTACCCATTACATGACCGATGTGATTGATCACTTCGACCATGGCGCGGTTAATCGGGTCGTCCAGCATATCCTTTACGAAACTCCCGTCGATCTTCAAGAAGTCTACAGGTAAATGTTTCAAGTAAGCGAACGAGGACATTCCGGCGCAAAAATCATCCAGTGAAAAGTGGCAACCTAAACCTTTGAGTTCATTAATAAATCTGATTGCACTTCCAAGATTGGAAATAGCACTGGTTTCAGTGATTTCAAAACAAATCATTTCAGGCGGTATGGAGTAAGTAACAAACTGTTCACGCAGGAAGTGCAGAAACGCCTCATCTCCGATAGTTGTGCCTGACAGATTAATCGCACACATGGCCAACGGCCCTTTGCGCTGTTCGGCTATACATTGGGCAATGACTTTGAAAACGTTCTGCACAACCCAGCGGTCAAGGGACGTCATCAGACCATAACGTTCGGCAGCCGGAATAAAACTGTTGGGTAAAATCATGCGTCCGGCTTCGTCATGCAGGCGCAACAGAATTTCAATATGTCCACCGCCCTTCTCGATATGACCAAGCGGCGCGATTTCCTGGGCGTACAGACAGAAGCGGTCCTCTTCCAGCGCCATGTGCAAGCGCTGCACCCAAGCCATCTCGCCGAAGCGCAGGGACAGTTCCGAATCATCGGCGTGATAGACCTGAACCCGATTGCGGCCCTTCTCCTTGGCCATGTAGCAAGCCATGTCGGCAGCGCGTAGCGAGGCTTCGAGAGTCATAGGATTCTGAGCGACGTGAACCAGCCCGATGCTCACAGTGGTCACGAACGGTCGGCCTTTCCAGACGAAGTGCAGGTTCTGCACGGTCTGACGCAGGCCTTCGGCGATTTTTTCGGCGGCTTCCGGGGCGCAGTTCTCCAGCAGGACGCCAAACTCGTCGCCCCCCAGCCGGGCCAGGGTATCGCCTTCGCGCAAACCGGATTGCAACAGAGCGCAGATATGCCGCAGTAACTCGTCACCCGCCGCATGGCCGCAGGTATCGTTGACCAGTTTGAACTGATCCAGATCGAGGAACATCAGCGCATGGCGCCCCGACTGCCGTGTCAGGTTGTGCAGCGCCTGTTCCAGGCGATATTCGAACTCGCGACGGTTGGCGAGTCCGGTCAAGGCGTCATGGGTCGCCTGCCAGGACAGATTGGCAATGTACTGTCGCTCCTGGGTCATGTCGTGCAATACCAGCACGGTACCGCTGACCTTGCCGGCGTTGCGGATCGGCGCACCGACCAGGGTGACCGAAACCGTGCTGCCATCCAGGCGCTGGATCAGTTTTGAGTGTTCGCTGCCACCGCTCAGCTGTCCGCTCAAAATGTGCTCGATCAACGTGAAGCCATCGGCCTGAGCGTTCTCGTCCAGCAGATTGAACAGCGCCGCCAGCGGCAAACCCGTCGCCTGTTCGGCCTTCCAGTGGGTCAGCGCCTCGGCGGCCGGGTTCATGTAGGCGATCGCGCCGTCGACATTCGTGGTGATCACGCCATCGCCGATCGATTGCAAAGTGATTTGTGCCCGGTCTTTCTCCAACTGCAGAGCGTCGGCGAAGGCATGGCGCTGCTTGAGCAGTTTGTGCGTGCGCATCAAGGCCAGGACGATCAAACCCAGGGCCGTGGCGAGATTGGTCACCAGCAACAACCGCAGGATCATCCGCGAGCCTTCGCCCAAGGCATCGCTGAAGGCCTTCGCTGCCGGTGTCACACTTTCGTTGATGACGAATATCTGATCCTTCCAGCGCTTGATATCGGCATCGGTGGCCTGACGGGTGGTGATGCGCTGATGCATCTCCCGCGCAATGGCATCGAGTTGCACCAGATACGCATCGCCCACCGTCCAGAGGTTGATGGCTTTCTCGTGGTAACTGAAGTGCCGGAAATTCAGGTACAGCCAGATCACACTATTGATGTCATCCGGGTGGTTGCCGCCCTTGAGGATCGCCACGCGCGCGGCTTCGATATTCGGCGGCTGATGATCCAGCGCCATACGCAATTCGTGGCCACCCTGAGGCACGGCAATCGCGTTCTGGTATTTGTTGAATATCGTCTCGTCGTGACTGTCGGCGTAGAGATTGAGGTAATAGATGGCGTCTTTCTGGCCCTTGGACCAGAGGCTTTCACCGGCAACGTAGCCACGAACCGCCGACAGCACGTACAGGCTGACGCCACCGAGCATCGCCTGAAACAGCACGACAGCAATAAATGGCCAGACGATGCCCAACAACCGTGGCGTTCCGAGAGTCCGCGCTTGATTCATGAGGTCCCTTTTTAGCACTGCCAGATCATCATCCAACGTGATCGCTACAGCTAGACTAGGGTGCGTTCCCGGTTCCGGCAAGCAGAGGACCGGCCTCAATGCCGTACACGTGCGCCCCCTATAGATATATACCGCCAAAGCAGGTTTGGAGATCTGTTTACTGGGCACTTCGGGTTCCCCCTATCCGTTGCGGGAACCCTTCCAAAGGAGTGCAACATGACAGAGACGTCTCTACCTTCACCAGATCAACACCCTCTATCACCGGCGGACGAAGAATTTCGCGCCAGACAGACTCTGGGACTCGACGACGCCCCGGATATCGAACACTTGCGCCTGCGCCCCACTGCCCAGGATCGAAGAGGCTTCAAGGCTATTCAGCGCGCGACCCCCGACCTCGCGCAACGCATGACCATCGATACTTACAAGACAAAACGCATCAATGTTCAAATCACCGACACCGTGAAGGCTTTCCTGAACGGCAAGCGTTCGTTAATCGGTCATCTAGGCGCCTCTGTACTGGCTTCCGCCTCCATTGATCAACTGCGCGCGACACCCTCTGTATTCCTCCAGCAAATGCTGAACACGGTCGAAGCAAAAGAGCTGGGCGACAGGCTGCTCAAGGCGCTCAAGTGGTATGGCGCAGGCCCTGGCGAACAGACTTCGGCGTCCGTGCGCCATCAACTGGTTTGCAAAGCCATATGCCTTTACTTGCACGCCCCGTCAGCGGATGAGCCACAGGAACTCGCCGGATTCCGCTGGCAAGACACGGCTCACTGGGGCAAAAGCTATCAGACCCTGCGCAGCGATTTTGAACAGCACTTGCTGCGCACCAAACGGGTCACTGATGCAAAAGAGGCGACCTTTCTCGCTCGTGTGTTCGAGACCCGCCTCTCAAAGGACTTCGCTGTGCGCGATATCCCGCCCGACCTTCCTTACAAAAGCTCGGTGGTGTGGGTGAACTTCATGCACGGCGTGCTGCTGGCAGATGAACTCGGCCTTGATCGATTGCAACCGCTGTCCTTTCAACAACTCGTCGACCTGCCCCTGACCCGGAGCGCCGATGCCTCGTCCGAACAACTTGAGAAGATTACTCGACTGAGGATGGGGCCAGCACTGGAATGGGCGGTCTGCTGCGGCATCGTTCAATCGCGAAAACAATCCGATTACGACGAGGACGATATGAAACGGGCGATGGCGGCTCTGGAAAGCCACAGCGAGAGCCTGAACAACGCCGTTATGACACTCGATTTGCCGCCCCCTGAAAGACTGGAGATGGCCAAACGGGTAAAGGATGATCTGTTTGGCGATGCAATGTTCGAATGGGACGGGCGCAAGTTGCTGCGTGATGAGCGACCGACCAGTTTTGGGTTCAAAGACACGCCCTCATTGAAGCTGCCAGGCCACGCATTCCTCGATGTCTATGCCGACGGCCAATTGGATGACGGAAGAAAATGGTTTGTAACCCAGTCCGATGGGAAAACACGAACCAGTCACTGGATCAAGATTGACGATAAGCGAACCCTGCAACATGAGGAATTTCGCAAAGCTCATGGGGGGATCGAAAGGCGCGTTATTACCACATACAGGGGCAAGACGCTGCCTGATATCAACAAGCAGTTTGAAACAGACTTCACAAACTACCTCTCGAGAATCAGAACGGCTTATCAGACCCTGATCACGAGTCTGCTGACCTCACTGCCACTGGCCGACCGCCGGGCCCTTGAATGGGGTGACGTCCGGCTGCTGAGCCTGCACCTGGAAGAAAGAATCATCAAGATAAGGGGAGACATCCGGCCAAGAAAAGGTTTCGTTCTACAGGTGACCCACAATCATGAAATCACCTATTACGAACTGATCCCGAGTGCTGGTTTCATTCGTTGCCGACCCCACCTGAGAGTTTCAACAATCAACGGGGTTCGCACCACGTTTCCGTTGCACGCCTCGATCCCCGGACAAACATATACGGCTGAAATCAGCACTACGCTGCTTATCGATTGGACCGCTCACTTGAAAGGCACACGGCCTGCTGACAGGGCGTACTGCATAGCGATCCTCGGCGTGGTAGGTGACGTGCCCGCAGCTGTATCGCCAAACGCAGTCGTTAGCGAAGTGACAACGCAAGCATCTGTCCGGTTGAATGAAGTGGCCCACTACATTGCAATGAATCTGCTGTTCGTCGATGAACGGCAGTTGCATTCCCAGGCCCGCGGCATGACGGCATTCGACACCCTCAGGGCCATAGGCGAACAACGGCGGCAGAATTTCATAGAGCTGGTCAAAGGCTTTGTGCCCTTCTGGGGCAGTATTGAGGACCTTTTATCGGGCAAAACTGACCGGATACTCGCAGGCGTGGCCGGACTCGTGCTGGATCTGGCTTCATTCATCAGCCCTATCGGGAAATTCATGTCGGGTTCGGTGCGGTTGATCAGGGCCGGGACCACAGCCTCGCGCATGACCGTCAAAGCAAGTCTGCCCTCCTTTTCAACGTTGACCCGAAAACTGCTGACCGCTTCGGCGAGAAACCTGAACCCGCTGGACGGGGTTCCGACACTGGTCAAGACAATGGGAAGCGGCGCGTGGAAAGGACTGCACACGGCGGGACGCTTAGGTGTTAGCGGGTTCAAGAAACTGACAGGACACGCCGACAGCTACCGACTGGTGCACAACCTGCCCCAGACAACCGATCCGGGACGCTGGAAGCCGCTGACAAGCAATGATCGACTGGCAACGGTCAACGGTGTCGATGATGTACTTGTGCGCAATACCAGCCTGTCGGACCTGACCCGATTCCACCCCGTCGATCCGGTGACGTCCTTGCCCTATGGCCCCCGCCTGCACAATCACAGCAAAAACCTCATACAGGGCCGGTCAACCTTCAAAACGTTACCTCCTGCCGAATCCCACGTCCTGGTAGAACTCCCGGAAAACGCCCATATCCGTGAAGTACTTGAGGTCGATGGTCGAACCACACTGTTCGTTGATGACATTCCCTATCGTCTGGACGGCAACCAACTGCGCCGTGCCGACTTGATTGATGACCAGGCAATGTTCAAATCCTTGCCTTGCCGGGTACGACGTAGCCCGGGTGACGAGGTATGCACGACCACATTCGTCACCCGTGATCCGGCACCTACGCCGGCCATTGGTAGCCAGGACGAAAGCAAAGGTTGGGCACCGTGGTTCGGGGACACTCTCTATACGCCGGCCAACCCGGGACAGCCTCTGTTACTGAAAACCCTGAAAAACCAGGACCAACTCACGGCTTCGATGGAATTTCAAAAAGGGATTTACGGGCGAATCAAAGCGCGTATTCCCCTCTCGCGCTCGAATCAGCTGGATACCATTGAGGCCGGCGCCATCATCGTCCCGTCAATGGACGGTTCAAAGCACTATGTGTTCACCCGACTGGATGCGGGAGATTTTTACGTCACCGAGCGTCTTCCGGGGCAAAGCTTTTCCACCCCCCTGACACTGCGCAAGGCACAAACCTTGCCCGCCGACCTGGCTGAGGAATTGAAGACGGTTTATACCGGATCGCTCAATGCCAATAACATGGCAAGGATTCACGGCATAGAAGCGGTGGAACGTGCGATGAAAACCATGGATGAAATTGCCATTCCGATTGGCGGCCACGTGAATCCGCCGGATACGCTCAGACTGCTCAGGGTGGATACCAGCCCCGGTGAAGCGGTACTGTTCGACCATTCCACACGAATGATTGTCAGCACATTTCCGACCGGGGCGACGTCCTGGTCTCGCAGCGGATCCGCTCCGGAACCCTTTCGCCAAAGAGCCGCGGAAATCTTCGATACGCTGTTCGTTGAGAAAACCATCACTGTCGGGATGAACAGTAACTTGAAAATCAATAAGACAATGGAGAAGTTCCAGAAACTGCTTCCCCACGATCTTAAATCACGGAACGCCAGAAACATCGCCTACGCCGACGTCGTGACGCCGACCGGAAAACGCGAGGTTTATGTCAGCGTTTCAGGTGCGCAAGGACTTACCGGAGAACTACCGCTGTTCAAACCTCCGTTCGCCTCGGATGGAGTCATTATCAACGGGACCACCTACTTCAATATCGACGTAGGCCAGACATTTACCAGAACTGCGTTGAACGTCACAAACGAAGGAAAGGTACTGGCCATTCCGCACACGATAAAGGACATCGACACCTATAAGCCGACGATGACCAGCCGACCGACTTCTTTGGACAGCGAGTCCAAGCTGATCAGCGCACTCCGACAAAAGTACCCGAATCGTGAAATGATCACATCGGTCAACGTGGCCACGACCATGCCGCCATGCAACAGCTGTTCTGTTGTCATGAAAGAGTTCGGCTATGACGGCACGGCAGGTGCTCTGGAAGTTCTGTGGAGATGAATTACAGCTGCTGCAAATGCCCATAAAGCTTGGCGTATAACCCACCATCAGCAATCAACTGCTGATGGTCGCCATCCTCGGCGATCTGCCCGCCGTCGAACACCAGCACCCGATCAGCCTGCTTCACAGCCGACAACCGATGCGCAATGATCAGCGTGGTGCGGTTGCTCAAGAACCGCGCCAGCGCCTGGTGCAGGTTGTATTCGGTGGCGGCATCCAGCGCTGAGGTGGCTTCGTCGAGGATCACCACTTTGGGTTCGGCCAGTACCATCCGCGCAATCGCCAGGCGTTGGCGCTGCCCGCCGGACAACCGCACGCCGGAACGTCCGACGATGCTGTCCAGGCCGTTGGGCAGCTCTCGAACGGTCTGGTGCAGTTGCGCGATTTCCAGCGCTTGCCAGCAAGCTTCGTCGCTGCGTTCGCGGCCCATGGTCAGGTTGGCGCGGACGGTGTCGTTGAACAGCGCCGGATGTTGCAGGACCACGGCGACATTTTCCCTCACGGTTTCCAGGCCGATCTCTTGCTGGGTCGAGCCGCCGAAGCGAATCGTCCCGGCGAGCGGCGTGTACAGGCCCAGCAGCAACTGCACCAAGGTACTTTTGCCACCACCGCTGGCGCCGACAATCGCGACTTTTTCGCCGGGGGCGATCGACAGGTTCATCTGGTTCAACACCAGCTCGTCGCCGTAACCGAAACTCAATCCCTGGACTTCGATGCCAACGGTTTCGCGACCGTTGAACGGGTCGACACCGCCCGGGTATTCAGGCTCATCGGCCCGGGCCAGCAACTCGTTGATCCGCGACAGCGCGCCGCCGGCCGCGTAATAGGCGTACTGCAGATTCAGCAGCTGTTCCACCGGACCGATCATGAACCACAGGTAGCTGAACACCGCGAGCATCTGGCCGATGGACAGGTCGGAAAACAGCACGGTGAGCATCGCCGCCGCACGGAAAATATCGATACCGAACTGGAACAGCAAGCCGCTGGCACGGTTCGAGGCATCGGTTTTCCACTGCGAGTTCACCGCGTAATCGCGCACTTCCCGGGCACGTTGACCCAGGCGTCCAAGGAAAAATCCCTGACGGTTGCCGGCGCGTACTTCCTGAATGGAGTCGAGGGTTTCGGTCAGCGCCTGGGTAAAGCGCGAGGTGCTGTCGTTCTCGAGTTTCTTCAGGTGCTTGACCCGTTTGCCCAGCAGTACCGTGGCGTAGATCACCAGCGGGTTGAACAGCATGATCAGCAGCGCCAGCTTCCAGTGCATCCAGATCAGAATGCTCGCGGTGCCGACCAGGGTCAGCATGGCGACAAGGAAGCGGCTGAGGGTTTCGCCGACGAATTTGTCCACGGTATCCAGGTCGGTGACCAGGTGCGTGGTCACCGTGCCGCTGCCCAGGCTTTCGTATTCGCCCAGGGAAATGCGCTTGAGCCGTTCGATCAGCCGTGTGCGAATGCGGTACACGATGTCTTTGGCCAGTGCCGCAAACAACTTTGCCTGAACAACGTTGAAGAACAAGGCGCCACAACGTAGCAACAAGGTCACCAGCAGCATCAGGCCGATGTAGCCCGCCGCTTTCTGCCAGTCGTCGGGCAGCGCGTGGTTCATGACTTTCAGTGCGGCGTCACCGTGGCCCAGCAGCACTTCGTCCACCAGCAACGGCAGGAGCAAGGGAATTGGCACGCTACACAGGGTTGCCAGCACCGCCACGCCGTTGGCGATCCACAGAGATTTCTTGTGATGCAGCGCCAGGCGACGGATTTCTGCCCAGCTCAGACGGTCGACACGTGAAGGAGCTGGCGCGTCGTCGGGCAGATCATGCACAGGCAGCGCGCTCCAGCCAGCGGCCGAGCAACGGAGACAATACGCTGAGCGGCTGATAGCCATTGGTCAACAGCGCCAATTGACCATCACGCTCAGCCAGCAAGGTAGGGAAACCGGCAATGCCCAGGTCCTGGACCCAGGTGAAATCGGCCGCCGTCGCGGCGTGCTGATCGGCACGGTCGAACGCGGCGGCGAACTCGATGCGCGGCAGACCGGCCTGCTCCGCCAGCTCCACCAGAACACTGGCGTGGGTGACATCGCGACCTTCGGCGTAAAACGCATGCTGAATCAGCCCGAGCAGTTTCCACGCGCAATCCGGCGCCAGGCTGCGCGCGGTCACCAGCGCCCGACAGGCAGGTTCGGTGTCGTAGACAAACCCGTCGGGCAACGCGCCTTCCAGCTTGAACGGTTGACCCGTGGCTTCGGTGACCGCCTGCCAATGCTCAAGGATGTAGCGCCGGGTGGTCGGCTCCAGCGCGGAGCCGCTGCCGGTACGCAAACCGCCCACCACCAGGTGCACGTCCACCCCCGCTGCTTGCGCCTGCTCGACCAGCGCGTTGGCCACCGGCGCGAAGCCCCAGCACCAGGAACACATCGGGTCCATCACATAGAGCAGGCGCTGCACGGACATGGTTCAAGCCTCGGAAGGAGTTTGCTTGTAGTTGTAGCCGATCGGATGAGGCAGGTTGCGCGCCTTGGCCAGTTCGATCTGCTTTTGCCGGTCGATGGCACTGCGACGGGTCTTCTCGCTCAGCTTATCCCAGCAATGCGGGCAACTGATGCCGGCCACGTAGTGCTCGGATGTGCGGTCTTCGACGCTGATCGGTGTACGACAGGCATGACATTGATCGTAGTCGCCTTCGCTGAGGTCGTGACGAACGGTCACGCGGTTATCGAACACGAAGCAGTCGCCCTGCCATTTGGTTTCTTCCTGCGGCACCTCTTCGAGGTACTTCAGAATACCGCCCTTGAGGTGATAGACCTCGTCGAAGCCCTGGCTGAGCATATAGCTCGACGCCTTTTCGCAACGAATGCCGCCGGTGCAGAACATCGCGACTTTCTTGTGCACGGCCGGGTCGAAATTGGCTTTGATGTAGTCGGGGAATTCGCGAAAACTGGTGGTCTTCGGGTCGATGGCGCCTTCGAAGGTGCCGATCGAGACTTCGTAGTCGTTGCGGGTGTCGATCAACAGCACTTCCGGATCGCTGATCAACGCGTTCCAGTTCTCTGGATCGACGTAGGTGCCGACCTTTTTGTTCGGGTCCACACCTTCGACGCCGAGGGTGACGATTTCTTTCTTGAGTTTGACTTTGGTGCGATAGAACGGCTGGTCGTCGCAGTACGACTCTTTGTGGTCGATGTCGTCCATGCGCGGGTCGTTCTTGAGCCAGGCCATCAGCCCGTCAATGCCTTCGCGGCTACCGGACACGGTGCCGTTGATGCCTTCTTCGGCGATCAGCAGCGTGCCTTTGATGCCGTTGTCGACCATCGCTTGCAGCAGCGGCTCGCGCAGGGCGACGTAATCTTCCAGGGTGACGAACTTATACAGTGCCGCCACGACAATCTGTTGTGTCATGGGTGATTCTCCAGGTGGCTACCCTCGTAAGGGGTGAACCGGATGCGAAAAAAAACGCGCCGGGTGAGCGGCGCGTTGCGGATTCTAGCAAAAAACCGATGCTTAATGCTTGCTGCCGCCAGCACAGGTCGGCGAGGCCGGAGCCGCGTCGATCTGTGCCCATTCCTCTGGCGTGTAGGTATGCAGCGCCAACGCATGGAACTCGCCCATCAGCTCGCCGAGCGTGCCGTAGACTTTCTGGTGACGCTTGACGCGGTTGAGCCCTTCGAACTGCTGGCTGACCACCACGGCCTTGAAGTGGGTCTGCAACCCACGACTGTGCATGTGGCTTTCATCCAGCACTTGCAGATGCTGCGGCTGCAACAGGCCCAGCGTCGATTCGATGCGTTGTTGCATGGTCATACCGAACTCCGCTTAAGGCTTTTTCTTGGCTGGAGCGGCGGCGCCTTTAGGCTCCAGCTCGGCCGTCATGTCAGCCAGCAGCTTGTTGACCACAGGCACGGCGCTTTCCAGCTTGGCTTGAGTCATCTGGGCCGATTGCTGAGTCAGCTGCGGCATTTTTTCCAGGACTTTCTTGCCCAGTGGCGACTGGTAGAACGCGACCAGGTCTTTCAGCTCGGATTCGCTGAAGTTGGTGGTGTAGAGCTTGACCATGTCCGGCTTCAGCTTGTTCCAGCCAATGGCTTGGTCCAGCGCGGCGTTGGCTTTGGCCTGGTAGGTTTCCAGCAAGGCTTTTTTCGATTCAGGTGCTTTGGTTTGTTCAAAGCGTTGAGCGAACATTTGCTGCACTTGCATGTACACCGGAGTGCCCAATTTGTCAGCGTGCGCCAGGGTCAGGAAAGCTTCGGCACTGGCGTTGTGGCTGGCGGTATCGGCAAAAACAGGGCCGCTGGCGCAAACCAGTGCAACCGCGGTACAGATGGCACGAAGACGAGTCATCGAGTTTCCTTTTCTAGCAGGCGAGGTAAAACCCCAAGGGCGTCCATTCTGCGCCTAAAAAACTGTGTGGCTCAACCCCAAGCCTTGTCGGGCCTGATTTAGAGGGGTTGAACGGTCAAATTCCAGACTGATGGAACCACGACAGGCGATCACGGCCTAAACTGCGCTATCAGACCTACAGGAGTGTGCATGATGAGCCGTATCGAAACCGACAGCCTTGGCCAGGTGGAAGTCCCGGATGAAGCCTACTGGGGCGCTCAGACGCAACGCTCATTGATTAACTTCGCGATCGGCAACGAACGCATGCCGCTGGCGGTGCTGCATGCCCTGGCGCTGATCAAGAAAGCCGCGGCGCGGGTCAATGACCGCAACGGTGACCTGCCCGCCGACATCGCCCGGCTAATCGAACAGGCCGCCGACGAAGTGCTCGACGGCAGCCATGACGACCAGTTCCCGCTGGTGGTCTGGCAGACCGGCAGCGGCACCCAGAGCAACATGAACGTCAATGAAGTGATCGCCGGTCGCGCCAACGAACTGGCCGGTAATGCTCGCGGCGGCAAGTCGCCGGTTCACCCTAACGATCACGTCAACCGCTCCCAGAGTTCCAACGACTGTTTCCCGACCGCCATGCACATCGCGGCAGCCCAGGCCGTGCAACAGCATTTGCTGCCGGCGATCAGCGAACTGTCGGGCGGATTGGCCGAGCTGTCGGCGCGGCACATGAAACTGGTCAAAACCGGTCGCACCCACATGATGGACGCGACACCGATTACCTTCGGCCAGGAACTGTCGGCGTTCATCGCGCAACTGGATTACGCCGAACGGGCGATCCGCAGCGCGCTGCCGGCCGTCTGTGAGCTGGCCCAGGGCGGCACCGCGGTCGGCACCGGGCTGAACTCGCCCCACGGTTTTGGCGAAGCCATCGCTTCCGAGCTGGCCGCCCTCTCCGGCCTGCCGTTCGTCACCGCACCGAACAAATTCGCCGCCCTGGCTGGCCATGAGCCGCTGACCACGCTGTCCGGCGCGTTGAAAACCCTCGCCGTGACCCTGATGAAAATCGCCAACGACCTGCGCCTGCTGGGCTCCGGGCCGCGAGCAGGCTTCGCCGAAGTGAAACTGCCGGCCAACGAACCGGGCAGCTCGATCATGCCGGGCAAGGTCAATCCGACTCAGTGCGAAGCCCTGTCGATGCTGGCGTGTCAGGTCTTGGGCAACGACGTCGCCATCGGGTTTGCCGCGAGTCAGGGGCACCTGCAACTGAACGTGTTCAAACCGGTGATCATCCACAACCTGCTGCAATCGATCCGCCTGCTGGGCGATGGCTGCAGCAACTTCCAGCAGCATTGCATCGCCGGTCTGGAACCGGATGCAGAGAAAATGGCTGAACATCTGGAGCGTGGGTTGATGTTGGTGACAGCGCTGAATCCGCACATTGGTTATGACAAATCGGCGGAAATCGCCAAAAAGGCTTACGCCGAAGGGCTGACCTTGCGTGAGGCGGCGTTGCAACTTGGGTATCTGACGGACGAAGAGTTTGATGCGTGGGTGAGGCCGGAGAATATGCTGGAGGCTGGCGCCAAGGGCTGAGTTTTGTAGCGTCTGACAGTCAGCCATCGCGGGCAAGCCACGCTCCCACAGGTTCTGAGTCGATCAAGAATATTGTGATCTACATAAAACCTGTGGGAGCGTGGCTTGCCCGCGATGAACGATGACGCGGTCAACCTGCTGCCACCCGTACCTTTCGGGCCTTGAGCCCCGCAATCAACGACGGCCCCAACGCCACCAGTGCCGACCCCAGCACCACCAGCACCGCCCCGCCATAACCCAGACCATTGATCGTCTCGGCATGCACATAGTCCGGCCACAACCACGCGGCCACTGCCACCGCAGCAAACGTCACCAACGGCGTAATCGCCAGCGTCGCACTGACCCGCGACGCCTCCCAATGCGCCAATGCCTCGGCAAACGCGCCATAAGCAATCAGCGTATTCATGCAGCACGCCAGCAGTAGCCAGCCTTGCAACGGACTCAGTTGCAGCGCTTCCAGCGGATGCACCCACGGCGTCAGCAACATCGCGCAGAACAGGTAGATCACCATCATCACCTGCAGCGAATTCCACACCGTGAGCAATTGCTTCTGGCCCAAGGCGTAGAACGTCCAGACCGTGGACGCCAACAGCACCAGCAGCACGCCGGCGGTGTAATCGGTCAGCGAGGTCAGCAACTCGGCCAGCCGCTGATTGAAAAACAGGGCAAAGCCGATCAACAGCACCAGCAGGCCAATCCCCTGCCCCACGCTGAACCGTTCCTTGAACACAAACAGACTGGCGATCAGCAACATGATCGGCCCCATCTGCACCACCAGTTGCGCGGTGCCGGGGCTGAGCAGGTTCAGGCCCATCAGGTACAACACGTAGTTGCCCACCAGGCCGAGCACCGCCATCAACACCAACCAGCCACCACGCGGCCCGAGCACCTTGCGGCTCGGCAGGCGCTTGGTCGCCGCCAGATAAATGAACAGGCACCCGCCGGATACGATCAGGCGAAACCAGGTCACCGTCACCGGGTCCATCACCAGCAGCACTTGCTTGAGTTTGATCGGCAGGATTCCCCACAGCAGCGCGGTCACCAAGGCCAGGAACAGACCGTAAACCCAGCGACCCGATGAAATGTGCATTGCGAACCCCGAAGCCAAGTGGCGAGAACGGTCATTCTAGGCTTAGAGCCGTTCGGCACACAGGGACAGTTGGGCGTTGGCCGCGAATGAAACTGTGCAGGTCGCACCATTAAATTGGCGCTATGCCGTCGATCGGTTGGCCAGGCGTTGCAAGTGGTTCATGCATAAGCTCATGGGATTCGCCAACAGGAACATTCCTCAGGAGATCGCCATGTACGGCAAGCGCGCCCAGGACAATGCCCCCGCCACGCACTTTCGCTGCGACCGAGTGTGTCGTGTGAATGGGGATTTGTATTTCAGCACCCGGGAAAACACCCTTGAAGGGCCGTTTGAAAACCCGGAGAAGTTGGCGCGGGAGGTACAGGCTTACATTGAGCGGATGCTGCTTCTGCGGATGAGCCTGTAGACCGAGGCGCTGCCTTCGCGAGCAAGCCCGCTCCCACATTGGATCTATGCTGCACACTAGATCCCTGTGGGAGCGGGCTTGCTCGCGAAAGCGGTTAATCAGACGACACAAATCTCCCAGACTTAACGCACAGCTTCAAACAACCCGGTCGCCCCCATCCCGCCACCCACACACATGGTGACGATGCCGTAACGCACGTTGCGGCGCTGCAATTCACGCACGAGATGCCCGACTTGACGCGAACCGGTCATGCCGAACGGATGGCCGATGGAAATCGAACCGCCATTGACGTTGTACTTGTCGTTATCAATCTCCAACCGAATGCGGCTGTACAGGCATTGCGAGGCGAACGCTTCGTTGAGTTCCCACAGATCAATGTCGGCAACCTGCAAACCCTTGGCCTTGAGCAACTTCGGCACCGAGAACACCGGGCCGATGCCCATTTCATCCGGCTCACAACCGGCCACGGTGAAGCCACGGAAGAACGCCTTGGGCTTCAACCCCAGTTCCAGTGCTTTTTCCAGGCTCATCACCAGCGTCATCGACGCGCCATCAGACAGCTGCGAAGAATTGCCCGCCGTCACCGAACCGTCTTCGGCAAACACCGGTTTCAATCCCGCCAGGCTTTCCAGGGTGGTGCCCGGGCGATTGCAGTCATCGTGATCGACGATGCCGTCAAGGATCTGTACCTGACCGGTGGCCTTGTCTTCAACGCGATACTTCACCGCCATCGGCACGATTTCATCGTCAAACAATCTATCGGCCTGAGCCTGAGCGGTGCGTTGCTGACTTTGCAGCGCGTACTGATCCTGTTCTTCGCGACTGACGTTATAACGACGAGCGACGATTTCGGCCGTCTGGCCCATCGGGAAATAGATGCCGGGCACTTGCTCTTTGAGTAGCGGGTTGATCAGGTTGTCGGTGTTGATGCTTTTCATGGTCAGGCTGATCGACTCGACGCCACCGGCGACGATGATGTCGCTGCAACCCGAAGCAATCTGGTTGGCGGCGATGGCGATCGCCTGCAATCCCGACGAGCAAAAACGGTTGAGGGTCATGCCGGCAGTGCCGGTGCCCAGGCGCGACAGCACCGCGATGTTGCGACCGATGTTGAAGCCCTGGCCACCTTCATTGGAACCGGCACCGACGATGCAGTCCTCGACGCTGGCCGGGTCGATGCCCGAGCGCGCCAGCAGCGCATTGACGCAATGGGCCGCCATGTCGTCCGGACGGGTCAGGTTGAACTTGCCGCGAAAGGATTTGGCCAGGCCGGTCCGCACGCTGTCGACGATCACCACTTCACGCATGGCATACCTCATTGTTGTTGTCGGTTGGGAGTGGACCGAGCATAAGTCCACTGCATTACCGACCGCGACAATCATTCACCCCGCGTATGCGCAACCATCGCTCACTTCTTGTACTGTTTCACTTTCCTGCTGTGCTTGTCGGACTTTTCAAACGCCTCTTCCAGCGCCAGATTGATGGTGCGCAGGACTTTTACCCGCGCCCAGCGCTTGTCATTGGCTTCCACCAGCGTCCAGGGCGATATCTCGGTGCTGGTGCGATCGACCATGTCACCGACCGCCGCGCGGTAGTCGTCCCATTTGTCACGATTGCGCCAGTCATCTTCGGTGATCTTGAAACGCTTGAAGGGAATTTCTTCCCGCGCCTGGAAGCGCTCCAGTTGCGTCTGCTTGTCGATGGCCAGCCAGAACTTGACCACGATCACCCCGGCCTCGGCGATCAGCTCTTCAAAATCATTGATTTCACTGTAGGCCCGCAACCAGTCCGCCGGCGGGCAGAAGCCTTCGACGCGCTCCACCAGCACCCGCCCGTACCACGAACGATCGAACACCGTGAACTTGCCCTTGGCCGGGATGTGCCGCCAGAAACGCCACAGATAAGGCTGCGCACGTTCCTCTTCGGTGGGCGCGGCAATCGGCACGATGCTGTACTGACGCGGATCGAGGGCCGCCGCGACCCGGCGGATCGCCCCGCCCTTGCCAGCCGCATCATTGCCCTCGAACACCGCCACCAAGGCGTGCCGACGCATGCGTTTGTCGCGCATCAGGCCGGAGAATCGCGCCTGCTCGATAATCAGCTGTTCTTCGTAATCGTCCTTGTCCAGGCGCAGGGTCAAATCCAGGCTGTCGAGCAGGTTCAACTGATCGACATGGATGGGCAACGGCGCGGCATTGACCTTGGAAGGATGGACCTTGTGTCGCTTCAGGGCACTTTGCAGGCCTTCGAGCAGGATCTTGCCCACCGCCAGGCTGCGGTAATGAGGGTCCACCCCTTCGATCACGTGCCAAGGCGCGTAGTCGCGACTGGTACGGCGCAACACGTGTTCGCCGTACTTCACGAATTTGTCGTAGGTTTTCGATTGTTGCCAATCCAGTGGACTGATGCGCCAGCTGTGCAGCGGGTCATCCGCCAGGGCCTTGAGCCGCGCCTTCATTTGCTTCTTGGAGAGGTGGAACCAGAACTTGAAGATCAGCGCGCCTTCGTCGCAGAGCATTTTTTCAAAGCGCTCGGACTGGTTGATCGCCTGATCCAGCACCGGGTCCTTGAACAAGCCATGAACCCGGCCTTGCAGCATCTGGCTGTACCAGTTGCCGAAGAAAATCCCCATGCGGCCCTTGGCCGGGAGCATCCGCCAGTAGCGCCAGGCCGGTGGCCGAGCCAGCTCTTCGTCGGTCTGCTGATCGAACGTGCGGACCTCGATCAGGCGTGGGTCCATCCATTCGTTCAGCAACTTGACCGTCTCGCCCTTGCCGGCGCCTTCGATGCCATTGATCAGAATGATCACCGGAAAACGGCGTTGCTGGTGAAGTTCGAACTGCGCTTCGAGCAAGGCTTCACGCAGGGCCGGTTCTTCGGCGTCGTAGGTTTCTTTGTCGATGGCGTGACCGATTTCGGCGGATTCGAACATGGGACGGCTCCTTCCAGGATTGAGCAAGACTAGCGGATTGAGTTGTTTTCCGTGGGAGAAATCCCTTACTTCGCAGCAACGATAATTTCTTGTAGCAGCTGCCGAAGGCTGCGTTCGATCGCGCAGCGGTCGCAAAATCAGCCGATGTATTTTTTCAGGTAAACCGTGAACTCAGGATTTACGACCGCTGCGCGATCGAACGCAGGCTGCGCCAGCTGCTACAGATTTTCAGCGAATCTGCGAACGCAGGCGTTGCCATGGATCAAGCACCGCTCCGGCGATCGGCTAGAATGGCCGCCTTGCCGTTGCCGAGCCTGCCATGAAACCTGTATTGCCCCACGCCCAGCTCGACTGGGACGACCAAGGTCTCCCGCGCTCGCGGGTGTTCGATGATGTGTATTTTTCCGATCTGTCAGGGTTGGACGAAACCCGCTACGTATTCCTCGAACAGAACGCTTTGCGTGAACGTTTTGCCGCGTTGCCGGCCGGCGGTCGACTGGTGATTGGCGAGACCGGTTTCGGCACCGGGCTGAATTTCCTTTGCGCCTGGCAGCTGTTCGAACAGCACGCGGTGGCCGGGGCGCGACTGCATTTTGTCAGTGTCGAAAAGTACCCGTTAAGCCTGCCCGATCTGCAGCGTGCCTTGGCCTTGTGGCCAGAGCTCAAACCGTTTGCCGATCAACTGCTGACGCAATACATCGCAATCCACCAAGGCTTCCAGCGCCTGGTGCTGGACAACGGTCGCGTGACCCTGACCCTGCTGATCGGCGATGCGCTGGAGCAATTGCCGCAACTGGACGCGCAGATCGATGCCTGGTTTCTCGACGGTTTCGCCCCGGCGAAAAACCCCGACATGTGGACCGCCGAACTGTTCGCCGAACTGGCGCGTCTGGCGGCCCCCGGCTCGACCATCAGTACGTTTACCAGCACCGGCTGGGTACGCCGCCTGCTGAACGCGGCGGGCTTCAAGATGAAGCGCACACCCGGCATTGGCCACAAATGGGAGATTTTGCGAGGCGTGTTCCTCGGCTGGCCTGAGGACGTCCCGATGTCCGCCCCGGTTAAACCGTGGTTTGCGCGGCCGACGCCACTGAACGGCGAGCGTCGTGCCTTGGTGATCGGCGCCGGCCTGGCCGGTTGCGCCAGCGCCGCCAGCCTCGCGGCGCGGGGTTGGCAAGTCAGTCTGCTGGAGCGTCACGATGCGCTGGCGCAAGAAGCCTCGGGCAATCCACAGGGCGTGCTGTATCTCAAGCTTTCGGCCCATGGCACCGCGTTGTCGCAGCTGATTGTCAGTGGTTTCGGTCACACCCGGCGCTTGCTCGAACATCTGCAACGGGGCGTCGACTGGGACGATTGCGGGGTCTTGCAACTGGCCTTCAACGCCAAGGAAGCCGAGCGTCAGGCGCAATTGGCGGCAGCGTTTCCCGAAGACTTTCTCCACACACTCGATCGAGCGCAGGCCGAGGCGCGCGCCGGTATCGGTTTGCAATGGGGAGGTCTGTTTTATCCCGAGGGCGGTTGGGTGCATCCGCCGGCCCTGTGCCAGTGGCAAGCCACGCACCCGAATATCCAGATACTGACGCACCATGATGTACTGCAATTGCGCAGCACTGATGGGCAATGGCAAGCGTGGGACGGCGACACGCTACTGGCCAGCGCACCGGCAGTGGTACTGGCCGGCGCTGCCGAGATCAAGCGGTTCCCTTACAGCAGCGAGTTGCCGCTCAAACGTATTCGTGGACAGATCACTCGCCTGCCGCAGACAACTGAAAGTCAGACGCTGAGTACCGTGGTCTGCGCCGAAGGATATGTTGCGCCAGCACGACTGGGTGAACACACCCTGGGTGCCAGTTTCGATTTCAACACCGACGACCTCACACCGACAGCGGCCGAACATGCAGGCAACCTGCAGATGCTTGAAGAAATCTCGATGGACCTGTTGGCTCGGTTAAAGGCAGATGCATTGCAACCTGAAACACTCGAAGGTCGCGTGGCGTTTCGCTGCACCAGCCCGGATTACTTGCCGATTGTCGGCCCATTGGCCGACAGTCAGACATTTGCAGATGCCTATAGCGCCTTGAGCAAGGATGCCCGAAAAACCCCGGACAACCCTTGCCCATGGCTGGACGGTTTGTACGTCAACAGCGGCCACGGTTCCAGAGGGTTGATCACCGCGCCGTTGTCAGGCGAGTTGCTGGCCGCCTGGCTCGATAACGAACCATTGCCCCTGCCGAGAGCCGTGGCCGAGGCTTGTCATCCGAATCGCTTTGCGTTGCGTCGATTGATCAGAGGTAAGGCCTGACGCGCTCACCCCAGCATAAAACAAGTCTTCAACTCGTCCGCCTTCAGGGCCTCTTCAGTCAGCCTGTTCAACAGGCTGGTTTCTCCCCGTTGCAGCTCATCCACGATGCCGTCGACCTGCGCGTGATATTCCGCGCCAGGCGTTTCCTCGCGTCCAAAGGCCGCCTCCATCCGCGGGTGAAAAGGCGCGGCAAGGTCGGTGAATTGCTTGCCATGATGCTGACGCAAAAAATCGACCCAGAACGTGCGGTTGCTCATGTAATTCAGTAGCTCGGGTGAGAGTTCTGCAGTGATGACTCTGTTGTACGCAACATCCAGGTCTTTTGATGTCACGCCGCCAAGCGACGCGTAGCGCATATGCCTGGGTTGGCCGACAAGGTCGAGTTTTTCGGCCAGACCGGTGCGATAGGCCAATTCCACTTCCACGGGATCGAGCCTCGGATTGGCCTGGACATGTTCCCGAGCGATCTTGGCGAGATAATCCTGGCGGAACAGACGTCGCCCCAGACTTAACAATCGAGAGGCCTGATCGTGAGCATTGGCGGACTGCCGAATCACCTTGTCGATATCGACTGCCACCTCGATATTACTGAAAGTCGTGGCCGCAGAATCAGTGCAATTGGACTTCACAGCCATCGAAAGCAATTGATCGCGTAACGCCGAATCTGCCTGAGTCGCCTCAATGACACTCCAGACCCGGCGAGTCATGTCTTCATGCAAATAGCGGCTATCTGCCGTGCTTCCAGCCTCTGCCAACAACCGAAAAAACCCATCCGAAGCGGGTTCGTTTTTCAGCGCGCTCCATGTGCTGTTGCGACCGGCATAGGTTTCTTCACCCGGTGAAGGCATCCACAGGTCTCGAGCCATTTGCTCATTGGTCACTGCGGCATCATTGTCGAGAAAGCCCATCCCGATGCCTGTGCGGTCACGATAGATTTTGAGCTTCGCACGGCTGGCCACAGATAATGGGTTATGCCGCAGATTGACCGTTTGGGCGAACCGTTTCGGGACATCAAACAGCCAGGCCGGCAACTCCCGAATCTCGTTACCTCGCAGATCGACCATGTCCAGATTCGGCAATCGGGCAAGCCCCACAGGCAGTTCCGTGGCGTGGGTATCGCGCAAAAACAAAGATTCCAAATGGAACATTTTGCTGACATCAGGCGTGGCCCCCAACCGATTACCGCTGAGCCCTAGCGTGCGCAAATTGCGCATATCGGCCAGCTTGCGCAGCGTGTGTTCGGTCAGTCCCAGCTGATTTCCATTCAGACTCAAGTGCTGAAGGTGCGGCATGTGCGACAGCGCTTCAGGCAATCGTGTCAGTCGATTGCGGTCCAGTTCCAGACTGACAAGCCCTTTGAACGGCCTGAGGAAGTACGCCAGCTCATCTCCGGCTTCCATGTCTTTGATGGACAGGCTGCGCACATGGGCGACGTCCTGCTCGGTCAGCGTCGGCAGTTGGCCCACCGGGTTGCGATCAAACTTGAGCGTGGTAAAAGGCTGATCTTGCGGCCATCGCGGCGGCGCGACCCGGCGCCAGCAGTTTTCGATGGCATTGGCCACCTGACGACGGCTGACACGAATATCGTTGAGCTGCCCCGGCAGCTTCTTCATCTGAACCTCATCGTCGCGCCAGGTGTGCAACACCCCGAGAAAACTCTTGAGCTGCTGTTCAAGTGCCTTGATTCGATTGACCCGCTGCATTTGGGTACTGCCCGCCTCGTCGAGAAAGGACGAAACCTGGGCATCGGTGAACAGCGGGTAGAGCTTTCTGACTTTTCGCATCAAGCCTTTTGCGTAAGAACCCGTCGCGGGCGGATCAGCCTGGACACAGTTGGAAAGGTGTTTCGGGGCTTCACTGATCTCACCCCGCAGGAGCTGTCCGGTACGCGCCGGATTGCCAGTGGCTGCAGCCGAAAGACGTTGTCGTAGAACGGGAACACCAAGTGTGTCGATGCCTGAGAGGCCCATGCGGGTACGTTGGTCTGCCGGCAATGCATGGAAGATCGATTCCATGAGTGTTTCGCTTGTTCGGGTGGTTAGCGAAGTGCCGTTGCGCTGTGTGACCTGATAGCCCGCGGACGTCTTGACGATTACCCCGGTCGACGCCGCGTCAACATTGCCCGCACTGTCCAGCAAAGTCCCCGTCGGCGACCCCTGTCGTACTTCCAGCCGATAACCTTCATCCCAGCCCTGCAGCCGATCAAGAAGCCTGAGGGCCAGCGTGTCCGTGTCGGCGTTGGCCAGTTGCGCAAGGTGCAGCCCCGTGAGTGCACGGTCCAGCCTGATGGCGGACTGCGCCTCACTGACCTGCCGAGCCAGCTCAAATCCAAGAATCCTGCGGTCACGAAGAAAGCTGCGATCCCTGCCAGAGGCGTTATCCAACAACTCTTTGGCGACTCGAACGGGAACCTCGGGAGCCTGTTCGCGCAACGTCGCGACATCGCCGGTGGCGTCGCCGTCATAGGTTTTGTAGAGCCAGTCATGTAGCGGCCGGCGATCAGTCTTCAGAGTGCTGGCCATTTTATTTGCCAACAGCACAGACTTCGATTCGGTCCTCCCAGGGCCGACGATGGCTACGACCTCGTTAGAATGGAGTCCGCTGTTGACGGTTTCCAGCAGTTGTCCTGCGTTCAGTTGCGCTTGAGAAACCCGTACGCTGTTGATGTCGTCATCTTTTGGCGCCGTCTCCGGGAAGCGTGACACGACCCGTTCATTTTCATCGCGCACTTCAATGAAGCGCTTGGCGGGCCATCCCGGCAACCTCGGCAGTGTATGCAGTTGCTCCTGTACAAATTCCGTATTGGCGCTCTCTCCCGCCTCCATGGCCGCGATCAGCCGGGTGATTCGCCCGTCCAGCCTGAAGCGCTCGATACAATCATTCAGCCGTTGCGGTAACTTCAGGTTGCCGGCATGCAGTCGGTAAAGCTCGGCGGGTGATATCCCGGTCATTTCGGCGATCTGCGTCAGCTCAGTGGGAGAAAACCCGCCCAGATGCGTCGCCGTACGACGCAATGCATAACCGCCATCCGGCCATTCGTGCGCATGTTCATGGACATGTCGCCACCCCCCTTCGACGTTCCGTTCGATGCCTGGCTCGAACGCACCTTGGCGCGCGGGATGTTTTATCTGCCACGCATTCTTGGCCGCGTTGTGCGAGACGCGATATGTCGCTTCGTCCATGACGATCGAAGAGTGCTCGCCGTCGGTGTAAATGCCCTGCGAGTCGGGCTGCAACGCTTCTGGCAGTGCCGAGGGCTGTTTATAAGACTGAAGGTCGGGCTTCCAAAGCAGTGCTTTGCCATCAGCGCGGTTCACCGCCTCGAAGCCGTCAAAAAAAGTCGCATTTTCTTTCACGGCTCGACCGATGGCTGTCGAAACAACTTTGCCGCCCACCGCAATCGCCGCCATCTGCGCAACGCTTTCGACAACTGTCAGCAAGTGGGATAACGCCCTGGTCCGCTCGCCGTGCGCCCAATCTTCCACGCCCTCATAGACTTCGCTGACGATGTCAACGACTGCAGCAATGGCCATCAATTGGCCCAGCACCGGCACGAAAAATGATGCCGCGTTCAACAGCAGGAGGCCTCCATCGAGCAACATTTGTATGGTTTTCTGCCGTTGCTCCTCATCGACATCTGCGGTGGGGACGGCAAGAATTCGCGCATCTCGCTGGGTTTTGCTGAAAAAAGCGTTGAAGAAAAAATCTGAAGGACGAGTGGCCGGCGTGGCAGTGAGCGTGCCCAGGGTTTTGTCCTTATCAAACTCGGTAAAGAAATCGGTTTTATCGTGACCTGGGAGGTACTGTCTGGCGAAGTAGTCCCTATAGCTTTTACTTTGCAGATGAAGTGTGAGGTAAGTCTTGAACTCATCTAGCGAGGCATATTCATACAGCGGTCGCCGAGGTTCGTTCGGCATGTAAACCACGCACTTTGCCTTCGGATCGGTATCGATGGAAACCTTGGTGAACACCAGTGCCCCACAGACGCAGGCGTCATGAATCGTCAGACCTTGCCAGATCACCGGTGCACCATCGAAGACAGCTCCCCTGGTCTGTGCTGCCGGGACATCTTGTTTGATCACGCTCAGCATCATCTTGTACACAGCGGCACTGATGTTCTTTTTCAGGTAGGCGATGTGAACGGCGACTTGCATATCCAGCAATTTCAACCGCCGGATGTCAGCGGCCGTTGCACGATCGTCGACAGGCAGGTTGCTTTCGGGGTTGCCCGGTAATGCCAACACCTGGCTGATATGACGTTGATAGAGGGTACCAAGGTCGAGTTCGCGACAGAGCGCCGCGAATTTCGTCGGGGTTATTTCAGTACCCGTCTGGGGTTTTGCATTGATCCGTATTAACGATTCTTCAGGAATTGCGCCAGGCCTGGCTTGCGCTGTGGTGAAGTTCTCCATGGCCGCGTGTAACAGGGTGCGAGACGTGGTCGTTTTACGCCCCACGTAGCCGACGGGAAACAACCCGGTAGCTGAAATCAATGTGGTGATGATCTCCAGAGTGTCGCGCTCAACATCGAAATCAGCCGTCCACTTACCCTTGAGGAAGACGGTCAGTTGTTCCTTGCAAAACTCATCCAGAGGCTTGAGCGTGTTGAGCACCTCCTCGGCTTTGGAGTACGTGAGATTGCTTTGCTCAATCGCTGCCTTCAGGGCCTGCACCACCGTCAGGTCTGCGCTGGCCAGCCAGTCCGGAATGGACTTGCGCAAAACCTCGGCCTTGTCCAGATCAGCGGTATGGTCGACCAAAAGTTCGGTGCGTTGCGCGGTTGTAAAAGTCGCGACAGCCGGTGTCGCCTCGGGTGTGGTAAGCATGAGCAATATCCTTATTGCACGAGGAGGCGCTCAGTCTATGAAGCTCAGCGGTCAATTAATAATTCGAATACCGGATTGGATTGGCGCGCATCCAAGCAGCTACTCCTATGCATCACCTCATTATTTACCACCACTGCCATGCGCATTTCTGCCCTGCCTGCCATTTGTCCGGCAATTCCTGCTTATAACTTATCGATCTAAAACTCCCACTACCGAGGCGGGTCAGTTTCTGAGTACCTGCCGTTTTTGGCGCGGTATCGATTGACCCTCCCCAACGGAAAAACCGGTAAGGAATTTATGTGCGGATTAGCTGGCGAGTTACGCTTTGATCATCAACCTGCGGACCTCGCGGCCGTTGAACGAATCACCCATCACCTGGCCCCTCGCGGCCCTGACGCGTGGGGCTTTCATGCCCAAGGGCCGATTGCCCTGGGCCATCGTCGCCTGAAAATCATGGACCTGTCGGACGGCTCGGCGCAGCCGATGGTCGACAACCAACTGGGCTTATCCCTGGCCTTCAACGGCGCGATCTACAACTTCCCGGAACTGCGTACCGAGCTTGAAAGCCTCGGTTACGCGTTCTATTCCGGTGGTGACACCGAAGTGCTGCTCAAGGGTTATCACGCCTGGGGCGAAGCACTGCTGCCCAAGCTCAACGGCATGTTCGCCTTCGCCATTTGGGAGCGCGACGCCAAACGCCTGTTCATCGCCCGCGACCGTCTGGGCGTGAAGCCGCTGTACCTGTCGCGCACCGGCCAGCGCCTGCGCTTTGCCTCGGCACTGCCGGCGTTGCTCAAGGGCGGCGACATCAACCCGATCCTCGATCCGGTGGCACTCAATCATTATCTGAATTTCCACGCCGTGGTCCCGGCCCCGCGCACCTTGCTGGCCGGCATCGAAAAACTGCCACCGGCGACCTGGATGCGCATCGAAGCGGACGGTACCACCGAGCAGAAAACCTGGTGGACCCTGCCCTACGGCCCACACGCCGACGAGGTGAATCTGACACTCGAAGACTGGCGCGACCGTGTGCTCGACAGCACCCGTGACGCGGTGGCGATCCGTCAACGTGCGGCGGTCGACGTCGGTGTGCTGCTTTCGGGCGGTGTCGATTCGAGCCTGCTGGTCGGTCTGTTGCGTGAAGTCGGTGTTGAAAACCTGTCGACCTTCTCTATCGGTTTCCAGGATGCCGGCGGCGAGCGCGGCGACGAGTTCCAGTATTCGGACCTGATCGCCAAGCACTACGGGACCCAGCATCACCAATTGCGCATCGACGAAAAAGAGATCATCGAGCAATTGCCTGCAGCGTTCCGCGCCATGAGCGAACCGATGGTCAGCCATGACTGCATCGCCTTCTATCTGCTGTCCCGCGAAGTGGCCAAGCATTGCAAAGTGGTGCAAAGCGGCCAGGGTGCCGACGAATTGTTCGCCGGTTATCACTGGTATCCACAAGTCGACGGTGCCGAAGATCCCTACACCGCCTATCGCGATGCGTTTTTCGACCGCAGCTACGACGACTACGCCGCCACCGTGCAGCCCAAATGGCTGACGGCTAATGATGCGGCCGGTGACTTCGTCAAAGAACATTTCGCACAGCCCGGCGCCGATGCCGCGGTGGACAAAGCCTTACGTCTGGACAGCACGATCATGCTGGTGGACGACCCGGTCAAACGCGTCGACAACATGACCATGGCCTGGGGCCTGGAAGCGCGTACGCCGTTTCTCGACTATCGCCTGGTGGAACTGTCGGCTCGCGTGCCGGGCAAATTCAAACTGCCGGACGGCGGCAAACAAGTCTTGAAAGAAGCGGCGCGGCTGGTGATTCCGAGTGAAGTGATCGACCGCAAGAAAGGCTACTTCCCTGTGCCGGGCCTGAAGCATTTGCAGGGCGATACGCTGAACTGGGTGCGCGAACTGCTGCTCGATCCGAGTCAGGATCGCGGCCTGTTCAAGCCAGAGATGCTCGATCGCCTGCTGAGCGATCCGCAAGGCCAGTTGACGCCGTTGCGCGGCTCCAAGCTGTGGCAATTGGCGGCGCTGAACCTGTGGCTCAGTGAACAAGGAATCTGATCGATGAAACCCCACGCCACGGCCTACAGCCAACGCTTGTTGCGCGGTCAGGCGCCCTCTTACGAACGCTTGCAGGCGCGTCTGGCCGAAGACGGCAGTGAATTGGGCGCCGCACCGATTGCCGTGCATTGCGGTTGGGGCCGGTTGCTGATCGGTCATACCTTCCCGGACGCGGCGAGCCTGGCCCAAGAGCTACTCAACGAACAGACCGGTGAGCGCGACATCGCCCTGTACGTGGCTGCGCCTCAGCAAGTGCTGGGGCTGGAGCCGGCGCAGTTGTTTCTCGACCCGTCCGACACCTTGCGCCTGTGGTTCAGCGACTACCGTCAGTCCACTCGGGTGTTTCGCGGCTTTCGCATCCGCCGGGCCCAGAGCGACGCGGACTGGCAGGCGATCAATCAGCTGTATCAGTTGCGCGGCATGCTGCCGATCGACGCCAACTTGCTGACCCCGCGTCATCAGGGTGGGCCCGTCTATTGGCTGGCCGAAGATGAGGACAGCGGCGCGATCATCGGCAGCGTCATGGGCCTCAACCATCACAAGGCGTTCAACGATCCGGAAAATGGCAGCAGCCTGTGGTGCCTGGCGGTCGATCCGCAATGTTCGCGACCGGGCGTCGGTGAAGTGCTGGTACGGCACTTGATCGAGCACTTCATGAGCCGTGGGCTGAGTTACCTGGACCTGTCAGTGCTGCACGACAACCAGCAGGCGAAAAGTCTTTACGCCAAGCTCGGGTTTCGCAACCTGTCGACCTTCGCCATCAAGCGTAAAAATTGCATCAATCAGCCGTTGTTTCTTGGCCCGGGTCCCGAGGCCGATTTCAATCCTTATGCACGGATCATCGTCGAGGAAGCTCATCGTCGCGGCATCGATGTACAAGTTGATGACGCCGACGCCGGGATGTTCACCCTCAGCCATGGTGGGCGTCGAGTGCGTTGCCGCGAATCCCTCAGCGACTTGACCAGCGCCATCAGCATGAGCCTGTGCCAGGACAAAAGCCTGACGCACAAAGTGCTCAAGGCCGCCGGTTTGAACCTGCCAGCGCAGCAACTGGCCAGCAACGCCGATGACAATCTGGCGTTTCTCGACGAGCACGAACGGGTGGTGGTCAAACCGCTGGATGGCGAACAGGGCCAAGGCGTCGCGGTGGATCTGCGCACCATCGAAGAGGTCCAGCAAGCCATCGAATCTGCCCGCCGGTTCGATAGTCGAGTGCTGCTGGAAAGTTTCCACGAAGGCCTCGACTTGCGGATTGTGGTGATCGGTTTTGAGGTGGTCGCCGCAGCGATTCGTCGCCCGGCAGAAGTGGTGGGCGATGGTCAGCATTCCATCGGTGCGCTGATCGAAGCCCAGAGCCGGCGTCGTCAGGCGGCTACCAGTGGAGAAAGCAAAATCCCGCTGGACCATGAGACCGAGCGCACCTTGCACGCGGCGGGTTATGACTACAGCAGCATTCTTCCAGCGGGCGAGCATCTGTTCGTACGGCGTACGGCGAATCTTCATACCGGCGGGATTCTTGAGGACGTCACGGCGATCCTGCATCCGACATTGGTGGATGCGGCGGTGCGTGCGGCACGGGCGCTGGACATTCCGATGGTCGGGCTCGACCTGATGGTGCCCGCCGCCGATCAACCGGACTATGTATTTATCGAAGCCAATGAGCGCGCAGGGTTGGCTAACCATGAGCCGCAGCCGACGGCTGAGCGGTTTGTGGATTTGTTGTTTCCGCACAGTCAGCCGGCGGCCTGACATTCCCCTTCATGATCGTTCCCACGCTCTGCGTGGGAATGCCTCACCGGACGCTCTGCGTTCGTTCTTGGGACGCAGAGCGTCCCTGGCTGCATTCCCACGCGGAGCGTGGGAACGATCAGGCCTCAACTCATCAGGAGTTTCCATGACCAGCAAAATTCCGGAACCGGATCTGAACTACCTGCAAAAAGTCCTGCTGGAAATGCTCGCCATTCCCAGCCCGACCGGGTTCACCGACACCATCGTGCGTTACGTCGCCGAGCGGCTTGAAGAGCTGGGCATTCCCTTTGAGATGACCCGCCGCGGCACCATCCGCGCCACCCTCAAGGGCAGGAAGAACAGCCCCGACCGCGCGGTCTCCGCCCACCTCGACACCATCGGCGCGGCGGTTCGCGCGATCAAGGACAACGGCCGTCTGACCTTGGCGCCTGTCGGTTGCTGGTCCAGCCGTTTTGCCGAGGGCAGCCGGGTCAGCCTGTTTACCGACAACGGCGTGATCCGTGGCAGCGTGCTGCCGCTGATGGCTTCCGGGCATGCGTTCAATACCGCCGTGGATGAAATGCCGATCAGTTGGGATCACATCGAATTGCGCCTGGACGCCTATTGCGCCACACGTGCCGATTGCGACTCAATGGGGATCAGCGTCGGTGATTTTGTCGCCTTCGACCCTTTGCCGGAGTTCACCGAAAGCGGCCACATCAGCGCCCGACATCTCGACGACAAGGCCGGTGTTGCGGCGTTGCTGGCGGCATTGAAAGCGATCGTCGACAGCGGCGAAGAGTTGATGATCGACTGTCATCCGCTGTTCACCATCACCGAGGAAACCGGTAGTGGTGCCGCGGCGGCGTTACCGTGGGACGTCAGCGAATTCGTCGGCATCGACATTGCCCCGGTCGCGCCGGGTCAGCATTCCAGCGAACATGCGGTGAGCGTGGCGATGCAGGATTCCGGAGGACCTTATGACTATCACCTGTCGCGGCATCTGCTGCGCCTGGCCAGTGACAACGAGTTACCGGTGCGCCGTGACCTGTTCCGCTACTACTTCAGCGATGCCCATTCGGCGGTCACTGCCGGGCATGACATTCGCACCGCCCTGCTCGCCTTCGGCTGCGACGCCACTCACGGCTACGAACGCACCCACATCGACAGCCTCGCCGCCCTCAGCCGCCTGCTCGGCGCCTACATTCTGAGTCCGCCGGTGTTTGCCAGCGATGCTCAGCCTGCGAAAGGGTCGCTGGACCGGTTCAGTCATCAGATCGAACATGAGACGCAGATGGAAAGCGATACGCGGGTGCCGTCGGTGGATAGTCTGGTGGGACAGCGGTCAGACAACTGAGTTTTACCTCTGATCGTTCCCACGCTCCGCGTGGGAATGCAGCCCGGGACGCTCCGCGTCCCTTTCGAGAGCTGGAACGCAGAGCGTCCCTTGAGGCATTCCCACGCAGAGCGTCGGAACGATCACCGCTCGGGGTCAGCAGGCTAGCCGCAACCTCCCATTCGCCGTAGCATCGCGCCATTGTTTAGCCGAGGTGCCTATGCTGATTCCCCACGACCAACTTGAAGTCGACACCCTCACCCGCCTGATCGAGGATTTCGTGACCCGTGACGGTACAGACAACGGCGATGACACGCCGCTGGAAACCCGTGTTCTGCGTGTTCGCCAGGCATTGACCAAGGGCCAGGCGCTGATTGTCTTCGATCCGGAAAGCGAGCAATGCCAGTTGATGCTCAAGCACGATGTGCCCAAGCATCTGTTCGACTGAGGCTTTCAGCGTCCTTTGTTTTTCGCCAGTTTGACCTGGATGCGGTCGTAGACTTCGGCCCGGTGCACGTTGACGTTCTGCGGCGCTTCGACACCGAAGCGCACACTGCCTCCGTTGACGGCCAGAATGCGCACGGAAATGTTGTCACCGATGGAAATCAACTCGCCCACAACGCGACTGAGTACAAGCATGGCATTCGTCCTTCAGGGTTATCGAACCCTGAAGATGCCCTGCACTGAGCGGGGCTTCAATGCGACAGCGGTAAATCAGTCCCGCCCTACAGCGCCGTCCGAACAGCTCCTATGGAAACGTCCGACAAACCCGTTGAATGAAGGACCGATCCTTCAGGAAGCGGAGAAGCGCGGGCCGAAAAGGATGACGCTGGCCCCGATTACACACAGCGCCACGCCGAGCCAGTCCGAGCCCAGCGGACGAATCCGCTCGACCACCGCCAGCCAGCCGATCGACGCGATGATGTAGATGCCACCGTAAGCGGCATAGGCGCGACCGGCGTAGGTCGCTTCGATGCGGGTCAGCAGCAGCGCGAACAACGTCAGACTGAGCAGAGCCGGTGCGACCCACCAAGCGCTTTTACCCTGGCGCAGCCACATCCAGAAGGCAAAGCAGCCAGCGATTTCGAACAGCGCGGCGAGGAAAAACCACAGGTAATTGAGCATGCAAACGTCTCGCGAGGATGGCCGATGGCGGCCACCCTAACGACGGTGTTGCGTGCGGGCAAGTTCAGCCTGCGGTTTGTTTGGCCTTCGCGCGCATTTTGTCGGCCATGACGGTCATTTCGTCGTAGAGCAGTTGCGGGCTCTTCTGCTTGAGCGCCCAGGCCATACGGCCCTGTTCGTGAGGCAGGATCATGAATTCGCCGGCCGCGACATGCTGATAGATGTAGTCGGCAATGTCGGTCGCGCTGATCGGCGAGCTTTCCAGCAACTTGCCGACCTGGGCTTTCATGGCCGGCGTCGGGCCACGAAAGGAGTCCAGCAGGTTGGTCTGGAAGAACGACGGGCACACCACATGCACGCCGACTTCCTGCTGCGCCAGTTCGATCAACAGGCTTTCGGACAACGCCACCACGCCAGCCTTGGCGACGTTGTAGTTGCTCATGGCCGGGCCTTGCATCAGGGCTGCCATTGACGCGATGTTGATGATCTTGCCTTTGCTTTTTTCCAGCAGCGGCAGGAAGGCCTTGCAGCCCTTGACCACGCCCATCAGGTTGATCGCGATCTGCCAGTCCCAGTCTTCCAGGGACAGTTCACTGAAGAACCCGCCCGAGGCAACGCCGGCGTTGTTGACGATGACATCGATGCCACCGAGTTTCTCGTCGCAGGCTTGGGCGAAAGCGGTCAGCTGGCTGTAATCGCGCACGTCGCAACGCTGGATAAAACCGTCGCCACCGGCTTCGCGAACCAATTTAAGGGTTTCCTGCAGACCGGGTTCGCTGACATCCGACAAGGCCAGCTGCCAGCCTTCACGCGCCCAGCGCAGCGCGATTTCGCGACCTAAGCCCGAGCCCGCACCAGTGATCATCATGCGATTTTGCATAGCAAACAGCCTTGTTGTTCCGGGGAAGATGCATCGAGTGTAGCGAAGGACAATGCCCGACCCACGCTCCATCAGATTGCTGAATGGCCCGAGCAAACCGTGGCAGCGCCTGAACCAACTAGACTCATTAAAAACGAAATAAGCCTTTCTTCGAAAAACATTAAAAAAACTTGGAATTTTCTTTCGTAGGCGACAGTCGGATTTTGTAAGCAGCCTGGTTTTATAGCATCTAGGCTGACAGTTAAACGCCAGGTAATTCCAGAACACTTCCAACAAGGAAATAGACATGGGCACAATTCTTATCGTAATCCTGATCCTCTTGCTGATTGGTGGTCTGCCAGTGTTCCCGCACTCCAGAAGTTGGGGTTATGGCCCGTCGGGTATCATCGGCGTCGTGTTGGTGGTGCTGTTGATCCTGCTGTTGCTCGGCAAGATATAAAGACTTAACAGGCAAAAAAAAAGAGGCCCTTTTCAAGGGCCTCTTTTTTATTGCGTCAAGACTTAGTCCGGCTTGCCGTCAACCACACCGGCGGTGTTGTCGATCAGGCTCTTGGTCGCCGTCTGCAGGAACGCTTCGAGCTTGAGCTTCAGCTCAGCGGTACGTGGTGCATCCGGAACGATCTCGGCGTGAGGTGTCGCGCCCAGTTCGTACTGGTACATCTTCGGCGCCATTTCCTTTTCCTTCGGCAGCACCAGAATCTGATCAGCCGTGATGATGGCGGTGGTCTGCTCGCTACCCGACGGCTTGATCACGCCGAAACCGGTGTCGCCTTCAGGCAGGTTGAGCAAATCGCGGCCCCAGCACTGATGACGCACTTCGCCACCAATACGGCCCATGATGGTCGGCACGATGTCGATCTGCGTGCCCACGGTATGGTCACGCTGGCCGAACTTTTCCTGGATACCCGGTGCGATCATCAGCATCGGCACGTTGAAGCGGCCCAGGTCCATTTCGGTGATCTGGCGCTCGTTGCCAAATCCGTGGTCGCCGACGATCACAAACAGGGTTTCCTTGAAATACGGCTCCTTGCGGGCCTTTTCAAAGAACTGGCCCAGCGCCCAGTCCGCATAGCGCATGGCGGTCAAATGCTCGTTCAGGCTACCGCGATCGGTCACGCGCTCAACCGGCAATGGTGTCGGCAAGGCGTATGGCGTGTGGTTGGACAGGGTTTGCAGCAACGCATAGAACGGCTTGCCGTTTTCCCGCGCCTTGAGCTCTACCAGACCACGGTCGAACATGTCCTGGTCGGACACGCCCCAGGTCGGATCGGAGAACACCGGATTCACGAAGTCGTTACGACCAATGAAGTTGGTCATGCCCTGGTTGCTGAAGAAGCCCGACTGGTTATCCCAGGCGAAGTCGCCGTTGTAGACGTACACGTCGTCATAGTCACGGGCACTGAGCAATTGCGGCAGGCCGGACAACTTGTGGCTGCCTTCCGGCGTCTGCATCAGGTATTCGAAACCCGGCAGGTTCGGGAAGCACGCCATGGTGGCGAACATACCCTGGTGGGTATGGGTGCCATTGGAGAAGAAGCGGTCGAACATCAGGCCTTCCTTCGACAGTTTGTCGAGGTACGGCGTGATGTTGCCCGGTGCGCCCAAGGCGCCCACCGAGTGGCCGGCCATGCTTTCCATCAGGATCACGACAACGTTCTTGATCGGCAGGGTCTTGTCGGCCGGCGGCGTGTAATCGCGACGTACGGCTGCGGTTCCGGCATCCACCAGTTTGTCGTCCGCCATCACCAGCATGTCACGCACGATTTTCTGCGCTTCAGGCTGTGGCAACGTGGCCTTCCAGACGTTGTCGCGATCTTCAGATATGCGGCTCTTGGCCGCGGCGACCAGCGACAAGGTGCCGTTGAGGCCCAACTGGTTGGCGAAGTTCGAGTTGGTGGTGTAAACGTCACCCCAGCGCAATGGCGGGCCCTGACGCAGGGTGCCACGAGCGGCGACCACGCAGACCAGCAGGCAGACGACGAACACCGTGATGCGCGCATACCACGGGGCGATCTGGCGCGTGCCAATGCTGCCGCCGCTGAAGGGGCCACGAGGACGGGTGGCGCGGTCGGCGCCCTTGAACGCCAGGGTCAGGATCAACGTGCCCACGGCCCAGGCCAGCAGATAGCGAACCACCGGGAAACCGTACCAGAGCATGCTCATCACGGTTTTCGGGTCTTCCTTTACATATTGGAAGACCAGGCCGTTGAGGCGCTGGTGGAACTCGCGGTAGAAGTCCATCTCCATCAGGCCCAGGAACAGCGCGATGCTCGAGGCAATGGTCAGCCAGAACCGGAAGAATCCGCGTGCGGCCATGGCTCGGGCGCTGAACAGCGCCAGCAGCAATGGAATGCTGAGGTAGACCACCAGGCGCAGGTCGAAACGCAGCCCGTTGGCGAACGCTTCGAGAAAGGTCGAGGCCGGGGTGTCGAGGATCATCTCGCGGTTATAAACCAGCAGCGCAACGCGCAGCAGGCTGAACATGACCATCATGACCAGGGCACACAGCAGCGTGTAGGCCAGATGCGATTTGACGGTCGGTTGCAGCAGGCGACTAGAAGCTCGCTGCTGACTCAGGGCGTCCGGGTTTGCCATGTCGTTTTAGGACCCATTGGAAGTTGAAGTTTCAAAAATACAGCTGCGCCTTGCCCTCTGTTGGCCAGTACTCGGCCCCGGGGCTTGCGCGGTGCGCAAATGTTGCACGATCACTCGCGGCATTGCCATTGATTACTGCCCGCATGTTGGCGCGGGCGAATTGTCTTGGAGGCTTTGTGAAAATTTCGTGCAACGCATATTCGGAAACAAAATAAAGTCCCCCAGCCCTAATGCAGTTAGTTCGGGGGCATATCCGTTTCTTCGGCCATGGCGGCTGGCGGTTTCGCTTTTACAGCGAGTCACTTGGAAAAGCCCCAAGTAACCAAGGGCTCTTGCCCCGCCATTCGGTGCCTCGCCTAGGCTCGGCATGCCCTCACTCCGGCATTGCTCCGGGGGCCCGCCGCCATCGGCCATCCATGGCCGGGGGCGGCTATCGCGGCATCCTTGCCGCGGTGCCCCCTGCGCAACGCCTGCGTTCGGCCTCTGGGAAAGGGGCAGGCAGATCAAGATCAAAAGCCAGAACCAAAGCAAGATCAACAACACTCAGCGCTCACCCACTGATCGTTCCCACGCTCCGCGTGGGAATGCCGCCGGGGACGCTCCGCGTCCCGCTGTCGACGCGAGCCTTGAGTCCTGCTGCGCACTGGTGACGCGGAGCGTCACGGGATGCATTCCCACGCGGAGCGTGGGAACGATCAGGTGTATGCGCAGGCATTGAGGAAACAGGCCGGCCGGTAGGCCGCCTTGCTTTGCTTTTGCGGTGTACGCCCCCTCGAGAGGCCGAGTGGAGGTTCTGCGCAGTGGGCAACCCGGCATGGATGCCGGGTTAGCCGCCCCCGGCCATGGATGGCCGATGGCGGCGGGCCCACGGAGCTGGACCGGAGCGAGGGCATGCCGAGCCTGGGCGAGGCACCGAACGTCAGGGGCAAGAGCCCTTGGTTACTTGGGGCTTTTCCAAGTGACTCGCTGTAAAAGCGAAACCGCCAGTCGCCATGACCGAAGAAACGGATATGCCCCCGATCAAATAAACCGCCCTACCAAATAGAAAACGCCCCGAACAAAGTCAGGGCGTTTTATCAAAAAGAGCGATTACTTCTCGGCGCGCTCTTTCAGGGCTTTCAGGGTATTGAACGGCGCATCGACCACAAACTTGTTGGCCACCATCGGCGGTATGCTACCGCCCGGCTCGGTGTGCACCTGATAGGTCACTTCAATCTGATCGCCCTTGGGCACGAACTTCCAGAAACCGTCGACCTTGGTAACCCGCACAAAGCCTTTTTCTTCAGGAATATACTTCGGCACACCTTCGAGCTTGCGAGTCAGACTGCCGTCAGCACCCTCGATGGTGGTGACATGCAACACGGAGTCACGCTCGGTGACCGGCCAAGGGGTATTGAACTGAGTGTAGGTCCAGCTCTGATCACCTTCGTGTTTGAGCAATTTCTGGGTCTTGCATTCGTGAATCCAGGCGCAGGCCCCTGGCACGTCTTCCTGCAATGCGCGCAGTTTGGCCACGGTGGTCTTCATCAGCGTGACACCACGGTAGGCCTTGTAATCGGAGCCGGCCACCTCGCTCAAGGAGATCTTGATGCCGTCCTGTTCCTTGGCGACTTTCCAGTCTTCGGCCTGAGCGGCCGTGGAAGCCAGCAAAACCGTCAAACCACACAACACAGCCATACGATGCAGCGAACCCATAGTCTTATTCCTTATTGTTGAAGATCCGTTCGTTGAACACATCACGCCGCCGTCATTTGCTCCCACCACCCCAGCAATTTGATCGCTTCGTCACTGCTGCTTCCGCAGACTTCGATGTCGGCTTCAAACGCCGAACATACTGCAGGACGTTCCGGTTTGCCGAAAATGCCGCACAGGTTATCGACAGAGAGTTGTACGCAACGTTCTCCGGCGGGCTTGCCATTGGGCATGCCGGGAATCGGTGAACTGATGGAAGGGGCAATGCAACAGGCGCCACAGCCTTCACGGCATTTCATGACGACGAGCTCCTCGACGGGCGATGTGTTAAAGGACATGGCACAGGGTAACCGCTAAAACGCTTGTTTAAAATTGCCTGGACCCGGGTTTTTTCGCTTAAACGAGCGTGACTGACCAGTCTCCGACAAAGCGTCTGGCCAGCGGGTCACGGACGGGAAGAAATTATCGTTTGAACTCGAATTCCAGGGCTGCGCCTTCAACTTCACGGCGCTCTTCGTTGCGCAGTTGCAACTGCATTTCGTTGCTGATCAGCCTTCCGTTGAGCTGAAACGGACCAGCCTTCTCACCAAACATTTGCGGCAATACCGCATCGTGCCGCGGCAACGCTACCGTACCGATCGGTTTCAACTCCTCGGCCATCTCTTGGGGCAGGCTCAAATCCAGGTCGGCAGAAGGAAGCTTGGTTTTCACGATCTCACTGGCGGATTTGGACTTGGAGGCAATCGGCGGTCGCTTTTTCACCTTGGCTGCTTTCTTTTTGACCGGCGCGGCTTTCCTGGCGGGTGCCGGGTTTTTCGAAGTGGCGCTGGCTGCCGGTTTTTCTTGAACGGAAGCCGCCAATACACCTTCGGCCTGGAAGGTCATCAGCAGGCAGATCGATAGCCAGACAGCGGGAAAAATCGGCTTCATGGACCCAACGGTACAAACGGCAGGAGCCGTATGCTCGCCTGTTGCACGCGACATGACAAGCTCGGGCAGGAATAACCTGCCCGCCCCATCAAAAGCCGCCGACCATCTCCTGACAGAGCTGGGTGGCGAGCATGCCCAGGGTCATCAATGCACGTTCGGCTTCACGGTTCCAAGGGGTCCCGCAGTTCAGTCGAATGCAGTGATTGAACTGCTCGGTGTTACTGAAAATCAGCCCCGGCGCGATGCTGATGCCCTGCTGCAACGCACGAACGTGCAGCTCCTGCGTGTTAACCCGCCCCGGCAGGCTGACCCACAGAATGAAGCCGCCGGTCGGCCGGGTCATTTGCGTGCCTTCCGGGAAGTATTGCTGCACCGCCAGCTGGAAAGCGCTGAGGTTCTTGCGGTACTCCTGACGGATGTAGCGCAAATGCCGGTCGTAGCCGCCGTTCTCCAGGTATGCCGCAATGCCCATTTGCGTGACGCTGCAAGCCGAATGGGTACTGAAGGTCTGCAGACGCTGGATTTCCTGCTGGTACTTGCCGGCAATCATCCAGCCAATCCGCACGCCCGGCGACAGGGTTTTGGAGAAGCTTGAGCAATAGATCACCCGATCCAGTCGATCGTAGGCTTTAAGCGATTTGGTGCGACCCTGCTCAAACATCAGTTCGCCGTAGATATCGTCTTCGACAATCTGGATATCGAAATCCGAGGCCAGGCGCAGCAGTTGCTTTTGCCGCTCTTCGGGCATGGTGCCGCCCAATGGATTGCTCAGACGAGTGGTCAACACCAACGCCTTGATCGACCACTGGTTGGCCGCCAGTTGCAGGGCTTCGAGGCTCATACCGGTGGCCGGATCGCTCGGGATCTCGATGACCTTGAGGCCCAACAGGTCAGCCAGTTGCAGCAAACCGTAATAGGTCGGCGATTCGGCGGCGATCAGGTCGCCCGGGCGGGTCAGCACTCGCAGGGACATCTGCAACGCATCGACGCAGCCGTGGGTAATTACCACTTCCGACGGATCGACCACCACGCCGGCATCGCGCATGCGGATCGCCACTTGTCGGCGCAAAGGTTCGAAACCCGGGCTGAACATGTAGCTGAACGCCCGCGGGCTATGGAAACGGGTGACTTTGGCCAGTTGCTGATGCAGCGCCCGCACCGGCAGATAATCAACGCTCGGTACCGCCGCGCCCAAGGGAAACACACCCTCGCGGCGGGATTCGACCAGGACTTGTTGGATGATGCTGCTGCGAGTGACCAGACCAGGACGCTCGACCCGGGCGATGTCCGGGGTCGGCGCGGTCAGGGCCGGGGTCTGGTGCACGTAATAACCCGACTGCGGCCGGGCGCGGATCAGCCCCTGATCCTCGAGGTTGGCGTAAGCCTGCAACACCGTCGCATGGCTGACGTTGAGCTGCGAGCTCATCTTGCGCACCGAAGGCACGCGCTCCCCCGGTTGATAGACGCCACGGCGGATGTCTTCGGCCAGTTGTTGAGCAATACGTTGGTAGAGCAAGAGATTGGTCATGACGCAGCACTCGATTTCACGGGCATTTTATTCTTGTGTGAAACAATACCGGAACAGTTTAGAAGTGTACGGGGACAGTTGCCACAATAGTCGACCGTACAGTGCAGTGTCAGCAAAAACTGTACTGTTTTGTGCGTTGATTAGCAGGCGTAAAAAAACCCGGCGCTGACGGGCAGGCCGGGTTGTAGGAGCTGTCGAGTGAAACGAGGCTGCGATCTTTCCTGGCCCACTTGAGTATCAAGAGCAAGATCAAAAGATCGCAGGCTCCGCCAGCTCCTACCGGGCAGCGCCGAGCTGGCCTTTTTCGTCAGAGAACACAATTTCCACCCGACGGTTCTGTGCACGTCCCCGTTCGGAGGCGTTCACGTCGACCGGATATTCATCACCGTAGCCTTCGACCTGAATACGTTTATCGTCGATGCCCAAATCCATCAACACGTCCGCCACCGATTGCGCACGGTCACGGGACAGCTTGAGGTTTTCCTGCTTGCCGCCGGTACTGTCGGCATAACCTTCGATGCGCACCACGCGCTTGGGGTTGAGCTGCAGGAACTGCACGATCTTCAACACCACGCGGTTTGCCGAGTTTTTCAACTCCGCTTCGCCCGTGTCGAATAGCACGTCGCCCAAGGTCATCACCAGGCCTCGGTCGGTCTGGGTGGTCGCCAACGCGACAATCTGTTCTTCGAGCCACTTGCCCTGCTGCTGCACGCTGAGCAGTTTGGATTCGCGCAGGGCCAGCTGCAGGCGCTGACGCTCCAGTTCGAGCTTCGCCGCACGTTCTTCGTTGAGCACCTTATTGGTGTGTTCGCGCGCGATTTCGCTATAGCGCTCACTCAGGTAAGCGTAATGCAGCACGTCCGATCCACTGCCCCAATAGCTGGACAGACGATCGGCACGGGCCAGCGACTCACCGGCGCGAATCACGTCCTTGGGCGCGATTCGCAGCACGTTGGAATCTTCCTTGACCTTCTGGAAGTCAGTACTGGCCTGCTGCAACGCGGCCTCGCTGTGCTGACCGGCACAACCATAGAGGCTGGCGCAGCCTGCCAGGATCAAACCGCCCAGGGCTTTGGTCTTGGGGCTCATTGGGCATCTCCCAGTTGCTTGCGCAGGCGAGTGATGCGGGTATTAAGCACGTTCAACTGCTCCTCGCTCTTGAGGGTCAGAACCCGGGCTTCGGCCAGACGCGCGTCCAGCTCGGCCTGCTCGGCCCGCATGCGCGCGTTCTTGAAGGATTGGTCGTTCATGCTGCCCTTGGCGCGGTTGAACTTATCTTCGGCCAGTTTCATTTCCGGCACGTCGGCGGCGGTGGCGCCCACGGCCTTGGCCTGTTCGAGTGCCTGTTCGGTCAGGCGCATTTGTTCATTCGGCGCCGGATCGGCTGCACAACCCGCCAGAGCCAGAACGGCCAGGGCAGCGAAAAGAGGTCGAATACTCACTAAAAATCCCTACTGTTTTGGGGTACTGACAGGCTGCTGCTGCGGTTGTGAGAGCTGCGCCTTCCAGCGCTCGATATTGCGTTGCAGCACGGCTTCCGTCAGTCCGGACGCGGGCAATTCTGTCATCTTTTTGGCCAGCTGTCCGCGTAACCACGGATCGTTGCAGGCGGAGTTGTGGGAAACCGCGAGGAACAGGCCGGGTTTGTCGATCGGTTGTGGACGGGCGATCAGGTCGTTGGCCAGGTTAAGTGTCTGCGCAGCCGCCATGCCCGAGTAGCGTCCGGCAAGGACAAATTCCACCTCGCCCAGCAGCAATTTCTGAAAGGCCTGGGTCAGGTTAGGCGTACGGGCGAGGGTCAATTGCTGCTCGGCGAACGTGCCAAATACCGGGGTCATACGAGACTTTTCCGACAACGCGCCGGGATGACCGTGAAGATCCTGCGCTTCGTTGTAGACCAGCGTCGAGTCTTTGCGGGTCCAGACCAGGTAATCGTTTTCCAGTAACGGAGGATGAATGTAATCCAGGGATTCCAGTTCACTGACCGTCAATGACGCATCCGCCAGCATGTCCATTCGCCCACTGCGCACTTCGTCCAGAGCCTGAGAGCGTTTGCCGGCGTAAAGCAATTGGACCTTGATCCCCAACTCCCCCGCCACTTGCTGCAACAGATCGGCACTGGCGCCGATCAGGTGCTTGGGGTTTTGCGGGTCTTGCCACAGGTACGGCGGCGCGTCCGGACTGCCGGTGACCACCAGGCGTTCGCACTTGCCCGCGGCGACGGACAGCGCCGGCAACACCGTCAGCCCCAGCAGCAATGACCAGCCGTAAACGCGACGCAGATCCATGGCATTACTCTCCACTCAAACCCGGTTACATCGACTGTAGGAGCTGTCGAGTGAAACGAGGCTGCGATCCTTTCAGGTCCACTCGAATCCCAAGCGAAAGATCAAAAGATCGCAGCCTCGTTTCACTCGACAGCTCCTACAGAAGAACAAAAAAAAGCCCGACCAAAAGGTCGGGCTCTTTATAAGTCAGGCCGCTGGATTAGACCAGCTTCTCGAACTCAGGGATTGCTTCGAACAGGTCTGCCACCAGGCCGTAATCGGCCACCTGGAAGATCGGCGCTTCTTCGTCCTTGTTGATCGCAACGATCACTTTGGAGTCTTTCATGCCGGCCAGGTGCTGGATCGCGCCGGAGATACCGACCGCGATGTACAGCTGTGGAGCAACGATCTTGCCGGTCTGACCGACCTGCATGTCGTTGGGTACGAAACCTGCGTCGACCGCGGCGCGGGAAGCACCGACAGCAGCGCCCAGCTTGTCGGCCAGGGCGTACAGGTGTTTGAAGTTGTCGCCGTTCTGCATGCCGCGGCCGCCGGAAACGACGATCTTGGCAGCGGTCAGTTCCGGACGATCAGACTTGGCCAGTTCTTCACCGACGAAGCTGGAAATACCCGCATCGTGAGCAGCCGCAACGGCTTCAACAGCCGCCGAACCACCTTCAGCAGAAACCGGGTCGAAACCGGTGGCGCGCACGGTGATCACTTTGACCGCAGCGTTCGATTGAACGGTTGCGATGGCGTTACCGGCGTAGATCGGGCGCTTGAAAGTGTCAGCGCTTTCGACCGAGATGATCTCGGAAATCTGGTCAACGTCCAGCTGAGCGGCAACGCGCGGCAGGATGTTTTTGCCGTTGGAAGTGGCGGCAGCCAGGATATGGCTGTAGCCCTTGCCCAACTCGGCTACCAGCGGCGCAACGTTTTCCGGCAGTTGGTGAGTGTAGGCGGCGTTGTCGGCCACCAGCACTTTAGCCACGCCAGCGATTTTCGCAGCGGCTTCAGCCACGGCGCCAGCGCCCTGACCTGCAACCAGAACGTGGATGTCACCACCGATTTTGACGGCGGCAGCCACGGTGTTCAGCGTGGCCGGGGCCAGCACTTTGTTGTCGTGTTCTGCAATAACCAAGATAGTCATTTCTGGCTCCTTAACTCAAAGCACCTTCGCTTCGTTTTTCAGTTTCTCGACCAGTTCAGCCACCGACTTGACCTTGATACCCGCGCTGCGTGCAGCTGGCGCTTCGACTTTCACGGTCTTGTTGGTGGAGGCGGTGGAAACGCCCAAAGCGTCCGGAGTCAGCACTTCGAGAGGCTTCTTCTTGGCTTTCATGATGTTTGGCAGGGACGCGTAGCGCGGCTCGTTCAAACGCAGGTCGGTGGTGACGATGGCCGGCAGTTTCAGGGAAACTGTCTGCGCGCCGCCGTCGACTTCGCGAGTCACGGCAACGGTGTCGCCGCTGATTTCGACTTTGGACGCGAACGTGCCCTGACCGTAGCCGCTCAATGCCGCGAGCATCTGGCCCGTCTGGTTGTTGTCGCTGTCGATGGCTTGTTTGCCAAGGATCACCAGCTGAGGCTGTTCCTTGTCGACAACAGCCTTGAGCAGCTTGGCAACGGCCAGCGAAGTCAGGTCTTCAGCGGATTCGACGAGGATGGCGCGGTCGGCACCCAGAGCCAGCGCGGTGCGCAGTTGCTCTTGAGCGGTGGACGGGCCGATGGAGACGACGACGATTTCAGTCGCAACACCTTTCTCTTTCAGGCGTACGGCTTCTTCCACTGCGATTTCGCAGAACGGGTTCATCGACATCTTGACGTTGGCGAGGTCGACGCCGGAATTGTCCGCCTTGACGCGAACCTTGACGTTGTAATCCACAACGCGTTTGACAGCTACAAGAACCTTCATGGATTCCTCGTTACTCTCCGGTGAAAAGAAAGTCGCCTAGGCGAACCTGGCGGTTTGATGCTCATCGGCGCAAGGGCACCTCTAAAAACGCTGGCAAAGGTGTCAAGTGACAAGCGCTCACGATGAACATGACCGTTCGTCAGTGGTGACTGACGAGTCATTCATAATCGCGGCGTGTAAACTGCGCGCCAGAACCTGCGCTGCGCATCACCTTGTACTGCCATCGCCCTGTCTTTAGAGGTGCTCTTGATACCAACAGTCAGCCTACGGCGAGCGCAAAACCGACCGTATCTTGACCGGAACGCCTATTCCGGTCAATACGGCAAAATGGCCAGTCATAAGCCGCGTGACTTTGATTTCTCTGGCTTTGAGCCGATTCAAACAAACGTTTGTATTGGACGCTAGGAGTGGTGTAGATATAATGCGCCACCTTAGAGAGAAAGGTGGCTCATCGATTGTCCTCTTCCGGCATTGCGCAGGAATTCATGGATGCGACACCAAACCTCCAATTAGAAAAAAAACTGTTGAGCCTTGAGTAGGAGATAACCTGTGGAACGCGAATACATGGAATTCGACGTGGTCATCGTCGGTGCCGGCCCCGCTGGTCTTTCCGCCGCCTGCCGCTTGAAGCAGAAGGCCGCTGAAGCCGGTAAGGAAATCAGCGTCTGCGTGGTCGAAAAAGGCTCCGAAGTCGGTGCTCACATCCTGTCCGGCGCCGTGTTCGAACCACGCGCCCTGAACGAATTGTTCCCTGACTGGAAAGAACTTGGCGCCCCGCTGAACACGCCAGTCACCCGCGATGACATCTTCGTTCTCAAGAACGCTGACAGCGCGCAGAAGATTCCTGACCTCTTTGTGCCCAAGACCATGCACAACGAAGGCAACTACATCATCTCCCTGGGCAACCTGTGCCGCTGGCTGGCCCAGCAGGCCGAGAACCTGGGCGTGGAAATCTACCCAGGCTTCGCCGCTCAGGAAGCGCTGTTCGACGAGAACGGCGTGGTTCGCGGGATCATCACCGGCGATCTGGGCGTTGACCGCGAAGGCCATCCGAAGGAAGGCCTGTACACCCCGGGCATGGAACTCCGTGGCAAGTACACGCTGTTCGCCGAAGGTTGCCGTGGCCACATCGGCAAGCAACTGATCAAGCGCTTCAACCTCGATAGCGACGCCGACGCCCAGCACTACGGCATCGGCCTGAAAGAAATCTGGGAAATCGACCCGGCCAAGCATCAACCAGGTCTGGTGGTCCACACCGCCGGTTGGCCGCTGGACATCATGGGCACCGAGAACACCGGTGGCTCGTTCCTCTATCACCTGGAAAACAACCAGGTCGTAGTCGGACTGATCGTCGACCTGTCCTACAGCAACACTTACCTGTCGCCGTTCGACGAGTTCCAGCGCCTCAAGCATCACCCGGTGCTCAAGCAGTACCTGGAAGGCGGCAAGCGCATCAGCTACGGCGCTCGCGCCATCTGCAAAGGCGGCCTGAACTCGCTGCCGAAAATGGTTTTCAAGGGCGGCGCGCTGATCGGTTGCGACCTCGGCACCCTGAACTTCGCCAAGATCAAAGGCAGCCACACCGCGATGAAGTCCGGCATGCTCGCCGCTGAATCCGTGGCCGAGGCGCTGTTCGCTGAAAAAGACGGCACCGAAGAGCTGACCACTTACGTCGACGCCTTCAAAAAGAGCTGGCTCTACGACGAACTGTTCGCCAGCCGCAACTTCGGCCCGGCGATCCACAAGTTCGGCGCCATTGTTGGCGGTGGTTTCAACTGGCTCGACCAGAACATCTTCGGCGGCAAACTACCGTTCACCCTGCACGACACCAAGCCGGATTACGCTTGCCTGAAACTCGCGGCCGACTGCAAGAAGATCGACTACCCGAAACCGGACGGCAAGATCAGCTTCGACAAACTCAGCTCGGTGTTCATCTCGGGTACCAACCATGAAGAAGAACAGCCGTGCCACCTGAAGCTGACCGACCCGAGCATCCCGATCGCCAAGAACCTGCCGCTCTACGATGAGCCTGCCCAGCGTTACTGCCCGGCCGGTGTGTACGAAGTGGTAACCATGGAAGACGGCGAGAAGCGCTTCCAGATCAACGCCCAGAACTGCGTTCACTGCAAGACCTGCGACATCAAGGACCCTGCACAGAACATCACCTGGGTGGCGCCGGAAGGCTCTGGCGGTCCGACTTACCCGAACATGTAAGTCGAACGGCTGAACATCAAGGCTCCCGAACGGGGGCCTTTTTGTTATCTGCGATTCCTGTCAGGCCGCGCGCTCATCCCCGGGATTACGCTCGAAGTAGCGCTTGTACTCGCGACTGAACTGCGAAGTACTCTGATACCCCACCCGATGCGCCACCTGCGCCACACCCAAACCTTCAGCGAGCAACAACTGCTGGGCCCTGAGCAAACGCAAACGCTTCAAATACTGCACCGGCGACAACAAGGTGCTGCGTTTGAAATGCTCGTGAAACGTCGACGCACTCATGTTCGCGCAACTGGCCAAGGTCTCGACGTTCAAGGGTTCGGTGTAATGCGCATGCAGATGGCTGAGCGACGCCGCGATCCGGGCGAATTGCCCCTGTTGCTCGACCAGCGCCCGCAGCACATCGGCTTGCGGCCCGCGCAAGGCGACGAACAACAACTCACGCAATCGCGCCTGCCCCATGACCTGGCATTCCAGCGGATCGTGCAGGCAACGCAGCAGCCGTTCAACGCAACCACGCATCGCATCGTCGAGCACTGCCGAGGTCATCGACTCGGGTGTCTGCGCAGGAATATTGCGCCCCGGCGCCAGCCCCATGGCCAACACCAACTCACCGAGCAACACCCGATCAATGGCAATCGAAACCCCGAGCATCGGGCCATCGGGTGCTGAAAACGTCTCGCATTCGAACGGCACCGGCAATGCCTGAATCAGATAATGCCCGGCACCGTACTCCAGCGTCCGCGGCCCCAGATACGCCAGTTTGCTGCCTTGGGCGATGATGACCAGACTCGGCTCGTAAATTTGCGGGCCGCGAGCCACATCACAACTGGCCCGCAAAACCTGCACACCCGGCAACGCCGTGAGCGCGAAACCGTCGCGATTAGTCAAAGGCTGAATCAGCGAAACCAGCGTGGCATTGGCATCCAGATGACGGGTCAACAACATGAGAGCTCTTCACAAAAAAGTCGCGGAAACAGGGATGAAAGCATCATCGCAGGTCTGATGGCCAATGCGACCCATTGAAGGCTGATGCCGGAGGATTAGGCATGACACCCGGAGGAATCGCCATGGCCGGTGACAGGTACGGCGCCCAGAATGCCCCACCTCACCTGTCACTGTTTTTGCGAGGTTCATCATGTACACCGCCATCGGATACGCCGCCCAGTCGGCCACCACTCCCCTCGCCCCCATGAAATTCGAGCGTCGCAGCCCACGTGCTGACGACGTTGCGATCGATATTCTCTACTGCGGCGTCTGCCATTCCGACATCCATCAGGCACGCAACGAGTGGGGCATTGCCGTTTACCCGCTGATGCCCGGTCACGAGATCGTAGGCAAAGTTACCGCCATCGGTGCGAATGTCACCCAACATAAAGTCGGCGACCTGGTCGGTGTCGGCTGCATGGTCGATTCGTGCCGCAGCTGCGAAGCCTGCCAATCGAACCTCGAGCAATACTGCCTCGAAGGCCCGACCATGACTTACGCCACCCCGGACCGCGTCGATGGCAGCAACACCATGGGCGGCTATTCCGACAGCATCGTGGTCAGCGAACACTTCGTGGTGCGCATTCCGGAAAAACTCGACCCAGCCAGCGCCGCGCCGATTCTCTGTGCAGGCATCACCACCTACTCGCCGCTCAAGCACTACGGCGTGAAGGCCGGCGACAAGGTCGGGATTCTCGGCATGGGCGGCCTCGGTCACATGGGTATCAAGTTCGCCAAGGCCATGGGCGCTGAAGTCACGCTGTTCACCCGCTCGGCGAGCAAGGCTGAAGAAGGTCGTCGCCAAGGTGCGGACCACGTGATCGTGTCCACCGATGCCGAACAGATGAAGGCCGCGGCAGGGCATTTCGACTTCCTGCTGGACACCATTCCGGTGCAGCACGACCTCAATCCCTACCTCGATACGCTACGTTTCGACGGCGTGCACATTCTGGTGGGCCTGATCGAACCGGTCGATCCACCGGTCCACGCTGGCAAACTGGTGATGAGCCGTCGCGTATTGGCCGGCTCGCTGATCGGCGGCATCGCCGAAACCCAGGAAGTGCTGGATTTCTGCGCCGAGCACAACATTACCTGCGACATTGAAATGCTCGACATCCGCCAAATCAACGAGGCTTACGCCCGCATGATCGCCGGCGATGTGAAGTACCGATTCGTGATCGATATGGCGACGCTGAAAGTCTAATCAGACCTTCGCGCCAAGCTCCGCCGACAGCCGGGCTGTGACCCCTTTGATCAGGGGAATCAGCTCGGCCATTTTCTCCAGCGGCATATACGGCACGGTGCTGGCGATGCTGATGCCGGCAACGATGCGCTTGCTGGCATCACGGATCGGCGCCGCCACACAGCGGATCGACGGTTCGTTATCTTCCAGATCGAACGCATAACCGCCCGCCACATACTCGACCATACGCTGCTGAAACTGCTCCCAGGACTGCTCCGGGTGCTGCGGCCAGAACTGATTTTTCCCACCCGCCGGCAAGCTGACTTCGTACAGCCGCTGCCATTCTTCCTGCGTGTCATCGAGCATCAGCGCCTTGCCGATCCCGGTGCGCGCCAACGGCATGCGATGGCCAACCCGCGAACGCATTTCCGGGCCATTGCGCCCCGGATTCTTGTGCAAGTACAGCACTTCGTCGCCTTCACGAATCGCCAAGTGAATGGTGTCGCCCGTCAACGCCGACAACTCATCCAGATACGGCCCGGCCAATGTGACCAGCGGCAATTCTTCACGTGCCTGGAAGCCCAACTCGATCAACTTCGGCCCCAACAGATAACCGACTTGCGGCACCACGCGCAGATAACGCTCGTCCACCAGGCAACTGGCCAGACGATGGGTGGTGCTGCGCGTGGTGCCGATCAGCCGGGCGATTTCCTTGAGATCGCGAGCGCCACTGGCCACGGCCTGAACCACACCCAATCCACGAAGCAGTGTCTGGGTGCCGGTCGGTGCGGCGTCCTTGGCGATTTTTGGGGCGTCTTCCTGCATATCCAGCCTTTACCGTTGAGCGAGTGAACGGGCGGCATTATGGTCGCCCGCATGCCGCAACTACAACTTGATACGCTCGACCTTGCCGACCAGCAAGATGTAGGAAAGCGCGCCAATCAACGCCAGAACCGAGATATAGGTGATCGCCGGGGCGAACGAATCACCGGTGGCGAGGAAACCGATGACAATCGGCGTGGTAATCGCCGACAGGTTGCCGATGAAGTTGAACACCCCTCCGGTCAACCCGAGCAACCGCGCCGGGGCCAACGTCGAAACCAGCGACCAGGTGATCGAAGCCAGCCCGTTACCGAAGAACGCCAACGCGAGGAAGGCAATCACCAGCGGTGTCGACTCGACGAAGTTCGCGCCGATGATCGAAGTGGAAATCAGCAGGCCGCCAATGATCGGCAACTTGCGGGCGAAACCCACGGTGTAGCCGCGGCGGATCAGCCAGTCGGAAAAGAACCCCGAACAGAGCACACCGACGAAGGCGGCGAGAAACGGCAGCGACGCCAACAGGCCGGACTTGATGAAGTCCATACCACGATATTTCACCAGGTAGGTCGGGAACCACGTCAGAAAAAACCACAACGTCGAATTGAGGCAGAACTGGCCGAGGTAGATACCCCACAACTTGCGTTTGGTCAGGACGATGCCGAGATCGATCCAGCTGAATTTGGCTTTGACCTTGGCTTGTTCAGCCTGGATATCCACCAGCCCGCCACCTTCGCGGATCAGCTCGATTTCGGCGTCATTGGCGCCTTTGAAATCCCGTGGCTCGCGATACACCGCGTACCAGATCACTGCCCAGAGAATGCCCACCGCACCGGTGCTGACAAACACCATGTGCCAGCCATATTGATGCTGAAGCCAAGCCAATACCGGCGTCAGGAACGCCAGACCGACGAACTGCCCGGAAGTGTAGAAACCAATGGCCGTAGCGCGTTCGCGCTCGGGGAACCAGGTGGTGACCACACGGCTGTTGATCGGATACGCCGGTGCTTCCAGCGCACCGACTGCCATGCGCAACACGAACAGTGCGATGAAGCTGGCAGCGAAGCCGAGCATGACGGTGGCGATCGACCATAGCAGCAATGCGACGCTGTAAAGAATCCGCGGCGGGACACGATCCACCAGCCAGCCGCCAGGGATTTGCATCGCAGCGTAGGTCCAGCCGAATGCCGAGAAAATCAGCCCGACGTGGATTGGATCGATGCCCAGTTCGCTGGTGAGTGCCGGGGCGGCGATAGACAGGTTGCTGCGGTCCAGGTAGTTGATCACCACGGTGATAAACAGCAGCACCATGATGAAAAAACGCTTGCGACTGGGCGTCACCAACGACGCCTGCCCGGTGAGGGTTTGCGGTTGCATGGGGAATGCCTCTTCTTATGTTTATTGAGGTCGTGGGTTGTGATCGTTCCCACGCTCCGCGTGGGAATGCAGCCGGGGACGCAGAGCGTCCCAAAAGCGGACGCAGAGCGTCCGGTGAGGCATTCCCACGCAGAGCGTGGGAACAATCTTGTCGATCACCGTACGGGCATCACCACTCAGCAAAACTGCCATCGGCATGGCGCCAGATCGGGTTGCGCCAGCGGTGGCCGACGGCCGCGCGTTCGATCACATACTCCTCGTTGATCTCGATCCCCAGGCCCGGGCCATTCGGGATTTTCACGAAGCCTTTGTCGTAGTCGAACACCCGCGGATCCTTGACGTAATCCAGCAGGTCATTGCTCTCGTTGTAGTGGATGCCCAGGCTCTGTTCCTGGATGAACGCGTTGTAGCAAACCGCATCCAGCTGCAAACACGCCGCCAGTGCAATCGGGCCCAGCGGGCAATGCAGCGCCAGCGCCACGTCGTAGGCTTCGGCCATGTTGGCGATCTTGCGGGTTTCGGTGATACCGCCGGCGTGGGAAGCATCCGGCTGGATGATGTCGACGTAACCTTCGCTGAGCACACGCTTGAAATCCCAGCGCGAGAACAAGCGCTCACCGAGGGCAATCGGGGTGCTGGTCAGCGGCGCCAATTCTTTCAGTGCTTCGTAGTTTTCGCTGAGCACCGGCTCTTCGATAAACATCAATTTGTACGGGTCGAGTTCCTTCATCAGCACCTTGGCCATGGGCTTGTGCACCCGGCCATGGAAGTCAACGCCGATGCCGACGTTCGGGCCCACCGCATCGCGCACGGCGGCGACGTTGGCCAGGGCCAGGTCAACTTTTTCAAAGGAATCGAGGAATTGCAGCTCTTCGGTGCCGTTCATTTTCACCGCAGTGAAACCACGCTCGACGGCTTCTTTTGCAGCGCGAGCGGTGTCCGCCGGCCGGTCGCCGCCGATCCACGAATAGACGCGAATCTTGTCCCGCACCTGACCGCCCAGCAGATCGCTAACCGACACACCCAGGGCTTTGCCCTTGATGTCCCACAACGCCTGGTCGATACCGGCCAGCGCGCTCATGTGGATCGCGCCACCCCGGTAGAAGCCGCCGCGGTAAAGCACGGTCCAGATGTCTTCGATGTTGCGTGGGTCTTTGCCGATCAGGTAGTCGGACAATTCTTCAACGGCAGCGGCGACAGTGTGCGCGCGGCCTTCGACCACGGGTTCGCCCCAGCCGGTCACGCCCTCGTCGGTTTCGACCTTGAGGAAGCACCAGCGTGGCGGCACGATGAAGGTGGTGAGTTTGGTGATTTTCATCTTTTGTCTCTCTTATAGATGTAGCGCTCGCAGCGCCAAAAAGTCTTAGCGAAGGGCTTTCCAGGCAGCCACGTAGGCCTTGGCGTTAAGCGCCACCTCATCTGGCGTCATGCCCGGTTTGAACAACCCGGAACCTAGGCCGAAACCTTTAACGCCCGCGTCGATAAACACCTGCATGTTGTCCGGCGTGATCCCGCCGACCGGCGCCAGAATCGTTCCCGCAGGCAGCACCGCGAGCCACGCTTTGACGACTGCCGGGCCCATCTGCTCGGCCGGGAACATCTTCAGCACGTCCGCCCCTTCGGCCAATGCCGCAAAGGCCTCAGTCGGCGTCGCCACACCCGGCGACAGAAACAACCCCGCCACTTTTGCTGCGCGCAACACCTTGGGATCGCTGTGAGGCATGACGATCACCTGACCGCCCGCCGCTTTCACTTGCTCGACCTGCTCCGGCGTCAACACCGTGCCGGCACCGATCAGGCAATCGGCGGGCAAGGCACTGCGCAGGATGCGGATACTTTCGTACGGCTCAGGGGAATTGAGCGGCACTTCGATGACGCGAAATCCGGCGGCATAAAGGACTTCGCCGATGGCTGCCGCTTCTTGCGGGCGCAGGCCACGCAAAATCGCGATCAGACCGTTTTGCGTCAATGCTTGCTTGAGCATGTCAGACCTCCAGTCAGGTTTAACGGGATGGGTTGGGTGTGATCAGTCCGGCGGCAACCGCCAGCTGCCACAAGCCGCGTTCGGTGGCCTGTTCGGCCAGGGTCACCTGGGCAAAACCGCAGGCGTCGAGCGCCCGGCTGTAGCGGGCACAGAGTTGGGAATTACCGATAAGGACGATCGAAGGCAGATGAACGCTGTTGCGTCGGCGTCGCTGAACACTCGCCAACGCTGACAGTTCATGGCCGATCAACAGACCGGACAAGTAATCCGGTTGGGCGGTGGCGCTGAGTTCGCCAGTCAACCCAAGGCTGCGGGCACTGAACAATGTCGACAACGGCCCGATCTCGCCATCCGCCGACAAGGCCACTTGCACACCACGATCAAAGGCTTGGCCATCGAAGGACGCGCCCTTTTGCTGGGTGCGCCCCAGAATGCTGTGTTCGCTGAGCACGGCGAAGACTTCGCCGGTCATGAAGGTATCGAAATGCACGATGCAGCCGTCGGCCACTTCCACCCATTTCGAATGACTGCCCGGCAGGCCGATCAACAGATCACCACCCGCCTCGGCCGGTAGATTCTGCAGCACGCCGAGCACTTGGGTTTCTTCGCCGCGCATCACGTTTGGCAAACGAGACCGCTGAATCACGCCCGGCACGATGTGCACATCGACACCGCGAAGACTGCGAACCGTTTGTAGGGAGATTCCGAGATTGGCGACGTTCGCCGGCGTATCGCGGTAGGCCGCTTCACGCCAGCCTTGTGCGCTGCCGACCATGCCGCAAGCAATCACCGGCAAATCGGGCTGCGCGTCGAGCCAGTCACCACAGGCCTCATCGAAGGCCAGTTCAAAACCGTCGGTGCATTCCTGACCCGCGATCATTCGCGGCGTCCTGGGCAGCTGCATGATCCCCGACGACAGCGAACGCTGTTCGAGCACCTGGCCACCCGCGGCGAGTTTGTAAGCACGTAATGAGGTTGTCCCCCAATCGAGCGCGATCAATTGCGCCAGCATCGCTTCACCTGTTTTGTTTATTGGCAGTGAGTGAGCTGGACTATAAACCCGGACGCATCAAAATCTCAATATATAAATATCACTCCCATATTATGGGATTTACAAGTGTGACAAGATTTTCTACGCCGACGCTTTAAAATGCCCGGCCATTGCAGCCGTACGCCCACTCAAGGAAGAAAAATGAAGATTGCTTCAAAGGCTCTGCTGTTATGCGGCGTGCTCTGGTCCATGGCGGCATTCAGCGCATCGAAAGAATTGAAGGTCGGTGATATCTGGGCCTACAAAAACCGGCCGGGCGAGGATGGATCGACACTCACGATCCTGAAAATCGAAAATTATCCGAAACTGGGCAAGGTCGTTCACATCAGGGTGGACGGTTTTCGGATGATCAATCCGGTGACAGGCAATGAGTTCAACGACATGCCTCACCTGCCCTTCCAGGCAAAAACCCTGGAACGCAGCATCACCCACCGTGTGGGGGAAACTGCAGAGATTCCGGACTTCAAACAGGGATACGCGGCGTGGAGAGTGGCTTTCGATGAGGAGAAGGCCGGGGTTTTCAAGATCAGTGTCAGTAAAACACTCGACGGCATGATCAATGGTAACTGGGAGGACAGTGAATAACATTCACTTCAAAGCATTGGCTACAGTGACCGCCATGTTTCATTGCCGACAAAAACGTATTGGCTTATCGCCTTTTCTCCATCCGAGTACTCACCGTAGTACAGCACTGGATAGTTGAAGGATATTGCAGCGGAAAACTTCGCCACCTCAAAATAAACTGCTCGCTCGACGCAATACACAATCAACCTGGAGTGAGAGCCCATGTACTGCTCAAAGGTCAGGTATCGCAGGCATGATGACCAACAGTGACCACGTCCCCACAGGGTGCCATTCAGACACGCGCCGTTGACTGACACCTCATTCCAGCTATCGCCGAATCGTGCCTCGTCTTGATAAGTCCACTCAACGATCAAAGAGCGATCAGGCGATGAAATGATTGCACCGTTGTAGCCGATGTATAAAGGAACCCCCGTACCGCTCTCAATCATTTCATTCTTGATTGGGACCTGCACAGGCACTTCCGCGCACGCACTAACGTTATCCGTCAATGGTGGTGAGTCGGTGCGTTTATCCAACGCACGGTTATAGAACCTCACACCCAGCAAAAACACTGCGGCCACCACGATCAGGTACAGCATAAAATTCCTTTCTAAGTGTCACGCGAGGCAATAGCGATTTCCGTAATCGCCAGTAACGCTAGTGTCCATACCGATCACCGCCCCTCAGCAAACTCCCTTAACACCGCCCCATCCATCCGATACCGCACCCACTCTTCCTGCGGCTGCGCGCCCAACGATTTGTAGAACTCGATCGCCGGTTTGTTCCAGTCCAGCACGCTCCACTCAAATCGACCGCAATCATTGGCGCAGGCGATTTTCGCCAGGTGACGCAACAAGGTTTTGCCCGCGCCGCCGCCACGCTGATCGGGGGTGATGTAGAGGTCTTCGAGGTACAGGCAGTTGCTGCCCAGCCACGTGGAATAACTGAAGAAAAACACCGCAAAGCCGATTGGCGAGCCGTCGCGTAGGCAGATCAGCCCGTGGGCGGTGGCGCCTTCGCTGAACAGGCTGCGCTCGATGTCGGCGACGCTGGCGATGACTTCGTGGCGGGCACGTTCGTAGTCGGCCAGTTCAGTGATGAACCCGAGGATTTGCGGTGCATCGCTCGGGGTCGCCGGGCGGATCTCGATCGTCATGGACGTGCCTTCGTCAAAAGTGGAAAACGCCATACTAAGTCGGCGCGCGGCGCTCGTCACACTGGAAATTCAAAGCTGATCCATGGAGCATGTGTAGCAAGGCTATGTCGCTGCAAAAGACGTTTTCACTTAACAGGATGTTTATGAACACTGATGCTTTCGCACCACTGCAACTCCTCGCTGGACAACTGCTGCCCCACGCGCTTGAGCCGTCGGAAGATGGCGCCCACGATCTGTCGCACTTGCAGCGGGTGTGGAACAACGTGCGTACGCTTCACGCTGAAGAAGGTGGAGATCTTGAGGTGCTGCTGGCGGCAGTGCTTTTGCACGATTGCGTGGCGGTAGAGAAGAACTCGCCGCTGCGTTCTCAGGCCTCGCGGCTGGCCGCCGAGAAGGCATCGAAATTGTTGGCGGACATGGTCTGGCCAGACGCAAAAGTCAGCGCGGTTGCCCATGCCATCGAAGCGCACAGCTTTTCCGCCAACATCGCGCCGACCACTCTCGAAGCCAAAATCATGCAGGACGCCGACCGCCTCGATTCCCTCGGCATGCTCGGTGTGGCGCGCACCTTTTACATCGCCGGACGTATGGGCAGCGCGTTGTACGACCCAGAGGATCTCGAGGCGAAGGACCGGGAATACGATGACAAACGTTTTTGCCTCGACCATTTCCAGACCAAACTGCTGCACTTGGCGGATGGATTCAAAACGACCACCGGCCAGCGTCTGGCGCAGATTCGCCACGAACGGTTGAAGGGGTTCATGGAGTTGTTCAAAGAAGAAATCGGCGCCTGCTGAAGCTTTACTCCGGCCAACACTAACCCTGAAATCGATAACCTCAGACCTAACATCGACGCCTTGCATGATAGATAGATAGATGAGGCTCTCTTCTATCGGGTCAAGGAACCGCGTCATGCCTAGTGCAACACCCCAAGTCTCCAGCAGATTGTTCGGCCTGTTTTGCCTGGCCAGCTATTTGCTGTCGCTGTCCTATGGCTCGACCTTTTTGCTGTCGTTGTTGATCGGTTCCCGCGGCGGCAACGAGCACGATGCCGGCAGTGTGATTTCGGCGGCGATGCTCAGTACGTTTGCAGCGGTAATCGTCTCCGGGCACTTGTCCGATTTGCTCGGCGCGGCCCGCTCGATTGCGCTGTTCGGCATTCTGCTGGTGGCCGCCAGCCTGGGCTTCGCCTTGGCGCCAGGCTTCGGCAATCTGCTGTTGTTTTTCGGGCTCTTGCTGGGGCTGGGTTGGGGCGTGTTCTACACCCTCGGGCCGATCATTGTGGCGAGTCTGGTAACGCCTGCCCAACGTGCGAAATACTTTGCGCTGTTGTCGGGCAGCATGATGACCGGGATCGGCAGCGGTCCCTTGTTAGGCCGCGCAGCCAGTGCCCTCGGCTATCCAATCACCGCGGCGTTTTACCTCGCGGCGCTGGCCAGCCTGATCGGCGTGTTGCTGTTCTGGCGGTTGGATTCGCAGCTGAAAAAAGCGCCCACCCACTCGGCAGCGGTGTCACGAATTTCCTGGCGTGCAGCGGCACAAGTGCTGTCGTCCAGAGCGGTGTTCCCGATCATCATGGTCGGCCTCGGCGGTTGCGTTTTCGGCGGTCTGTCGAGTTTTCAAACCAGCTACGCCGCCGCGCGTTCGCTCGACTATTCACTGTTCTTCCTCGGCTTCATGAGCGCAGCGATCAGCAGCCGCATGCTGATCGCCGGTTTCGTGGTCAAGCGCGACCCGTTCTGGGCGTCCTGCCTGCTGTCGGGCTTGATGATGGGCTCGATCCTGATGTTCGGGTTTGTCGTCGACGACGGGTTCAGCTACGTGCTGGCGGCGGTGATGCTCGGGGTCGGTTACGGGCTGACCTATTCGGTGATCAATGGCCTGGCGGCCAACGAGGCGCCGAACGGCACCACCGCGCAATCCTTGCTGCTGTTCAGCCTGTCCTACTTTATCGGCGTGTTTGGCTTTCCGTTGCTGGCCGGGAAAATCATCGTGGAACAGGGAATGGCGACGCTGTTGCTCACGGTATTGGCGGTTGCTGTACTGAATTGGCTGATCAGCGTCGGCCGGTTGGTCTGGCGTCGAACCGTTACTAGCAAAACGTTGCAGCAGGCCTAGACCGTTCGTCGTTCATCAGGCACCAATCCAAATCGGGGGCGGACCAACATCAGGTAAGGACTCTAATTAAATGGACCTATCCACACCCATGAAGAGGTAACCATGAACGCCGATAAAAACCTTGAGAACGAAGTCCTGACCCGTCTGCTGCATGCCCATCCAAGCGGTTTGGGCAAAGAGGTCCTGGACAATTACCGGGGGGAGAGAGTCGTGGCCAGCACCCTCGCCACGCTGCAGGATCGTGGATTGATCCAGCATGGTCATGTGATCTGCAACGAGGCCGGTGAGCACTCGTTGAACTTGCCGATCAAACTCAGTGCCGCAGGGGTTGAGGCGGCGCGCAAGCTGGACGTTTAACAAGACGAATCAGGTCGCAGTCGTGCGCGGCTGCGACCGTTTGAGAGATTCTACAAGCAGCAGGAGAAATCCCATGCCTCGTGGAAGCAAAGACAAATACACCGCCGAGCAGAAACACAAGGCCGAGCACATCGAAGAGAGCTACGAGCACAAGGGTGTCTCGAAAGAGGAAGCAGAAGCCCGGGCCTGGGCGACCGTCAACAAGCAGTCGGGTGGCGGTGAACGCAAAGGTGGGTCCGGAAGCAAGAAACCGGCGAGTGCCAAGTCGCAGGATCGCCAGGAATCAGCTCGTCGTGCGGTGGCCAGCCGTGAAGGTCATTCGCGAAACAGCAAGGCTTCGCGCGAAACCCAGACCGTCGACAGCTTGATGAAAGAAGCCCGGGCGAAGAAGATTCCGGGACGGTCGAGCATGCGTAAGCAGGAGTTGATCGAGGCGTTGCGCAAGGCGAGTTAAGGCCCATGGTTTGTGTTGAGGCTGATGGCCTAATCGCGGGCAAGCCCGCTCCCACAGGTTTTGGGGTGGACACAAAATTTGTGAACACACTCGATCCATGTGGGAGCGGGCTTGCCCGCGAAGGCGGCAGATCAGACGCTAATTGTCTTCCTGATCAACTCATCCACTTCAGCAGTCCCCGGCGAAGTCGCCGGCCCCCATCGAGTCACCGCCAACGCCGCAGCTGCATTAGCCCGCCGAGCAGCCTCAGCCGCCGACAACCCTTGCGCCAACCCGGCCACAAACACCCCGGCATGCGCGTCCCCCGCGCCATTGCTGTCCACCGCCTCAACCTTGAAACCCGGCACATGCTGGCGGTCTCCACGCTGACTGATCCAGCACCCTTGCGGTCCGTCACGCACCACCATCAACACGTCGGCCGGCAGATGTTCGGCCAACCGGTTCAAAGCGTCGGCAATGTCCACCGCACCGGTAAACTTCAACGCCTCGACACTGTTGCTGGTCCACAGATCGATGCGCGCCAGCAAGGCTTGCATCAACGGCTCATCCGGCGAATCCACCAGCGGGCCCGGATCGAACACCACGTTGATCCCCCTCGGCAAATCCAGCACCCAATCCACCAGCGCCTGGGCTTTGCCGCCATGCAGCAGGCTGTAGCCGCTGACGTAGACATAGTCACCCGCCTCGGCCGGCACGCTGGCCAAATCCTCGGCCGTCAGCTCACCTTCGGCACCGATGTAGGAAATGAAACTACGCTCGGCCGAGGCTTCGGTTAACGCGACGCACAACCCCGTATCCCGTTCGGCGCTGCTCTCGATGCCAATCCGGATACCTTCAGCCCTCATCGCCTCACGGGCAAGATCGCCGAAACGCCCGGTACCGTGACGCCCGAGGTAAACCACCGGCAAGCCATTGCGCTGGGCGGCAGCCATCACATTGAAGCCGCCGCCAGCCTCGAAACTGGCGGATTGCGCCAGTACGTCGCCACCCGAATGCGGCAATTTATCCACGGCCATGACCAGGTCGATCATGACCTGGCCGGTGTGCAGCAATCTAGGCATGAGCGTTCTCGGTCAACGCGGCGCGGCGATCCTTGGCCCCGCCGAGTACAAAATAAATGCCGCCGGCCACCAGGAACGTCACGATCCAGCCGAGGCCGTTATGGCCCAGCCAGGAGTCAGACAGGAAACCGCGGTACCACACGGTTTGTTCGGTCGTGCCGATGGTGGTAAAGCTGAAGCCCAGCGCGATCGCCACCGCCCACGCACCAAAGGCGCGCCACTCGATACCGCCGCTGTACCAGTAAGCGCTGCTCGGGCTGACGTCCAGCAGGTCTTTGGGGCTGTAGTAATGACGATGGATCAGGTCGACGACGAAGATCCCGACCCACGCGGTGATCGGCACGGCCAGCAGCGAAATGAAGGTAATGAACGGGCCGTAGAAACTGTCGGCGATCAGCATGAAATAGATCGAACCGGCGAAGATCGCGACGATGTCCACCACCACCGCGTAAACGCGTTTGACCTTCAGGCCGAGGGTCAACGTGGTCAAACCGGCGGAGTACACCGACAGGTTGTTCGACAGCAGCAGCCCACCGAACGCGGTGATCAGGTACGGCACGGCCATCCAGGTCGGCAGCATGTCGCGGATCGCGATGATCGGGTCAGTGGCCGAGGCCAGGTCATTGTTGCCCACTGACAGCAGGCCGCCGAGGGTGATCAGCAGCACCAGCGGAATCCCCGCACCGAACGCTGCCGACGCCACCAGGCGTGCGGCTTTGACGCTGCGGTGCTGGTAGCGCGACATGTCGGCACCGGCGTTGGCCCAACCAATCCCGGTCCCGGCGGCCATGGTGCCGACGCCGATGATCATTGCGCTCAGCGGTGCAGGCGTAGCATTGAACACCGCGCTCCAGTCGATGGTGGCGCAGAGGAAACCGCCGACCAGAATGTTCAGCGCGCCGAACACATAGGTTGCCCACTTCTGGATCACCAGCAAGGTGGCGTGACCGAGACCCGAAACCGACAGGGTCAGCAGCACGAAAATCGCAATGAAGATCAACGTCAGCACAGGCGCGCTTTTGGCTTCCACTGGCGAGCCGAACAGGATCGAGCACAGCGACAGCAACACGAACGCGGCGGTGGTGGTGTTGACGGTTTCCCAACCCAGACGCGACATCAGCGAGACCAGGGTCGGACCGATGTTGCCGCGTACACCGAAGATCGCTCGCGACAACGTCAGGCTCGGTGCGCGACCACGGCGACCGGCAATGGAGATGATCCCGACCACCGCGAAGGAACCGGCAGCCCCCAGGATCGCGACGATGATCGCCTGCCAGATCGCCAAGCCGCGAAAGGCTACAAGGGTCGCACCCAGCGGCAGGCCGAGGATGGAGATGTTGGCAGCAAACCAGACCCAGAACAGCTGCAGCGGATGACCGTTGCACTCCGCTTCCGGCACCGGTTCGATGCCACGGGTTTCCAGTTGCCCGGCACTTTGCCCGGCGTTTGATGAACTCATGTGAAATGCTCCTGTTGCCTTTGTTGTGGTTGTGGGCAATGACGGAAGACGAAACAACATCCCGGCTATCCTGGCCAAGTTCGTGCGATCCATTGCGTGGTTATCAATTCAAACAGGCGGCGCGTCTATCGCGAGCAAGCTCGCTCCCACAGGGATAGTGCAATCCTTGAGGTACACGCTGTACCTGTGGGAGCGAGCTTGCTCGCGATGGCGTCAGTGCTGTCAACGCAAGGCGAGGAGTCCTTTCACTAACGGTTCCAGCTCGAGATCGTTAACGGTTTTAACCTTGTCGATCATCGCCGCCGGCCAACTCTCAAGGCCCAGGCAGGCGCCGAGCATGGCACCGAGAATCGCCGCGATGGTGTCAGTGTCGCCGCCCAGGCTCGCGGCCATGCACAGCGCTTCGAACGCGTTCATTTCTCCAATGGCCACTTGCTGGGCCAGGGCAAACGAGACCACCACCGATTCCTGTGAAGCCACCGAAGTGCCGATCACGTCGTACATCAAATCCGCCAGCAATGCCTTGTCGCTGTCGACACTGATGGTCCGCGCCCAACTGATGCGCGAGGCGATGCGTCCGCCAGCCACCCAGTAACCGTGGCCTTCAGCTTGCTGAGCGATTTGCTGGCCGAGGGTCAACGCCTCGCCCAGGTCCATGCCGTTGATACCGGCCGAGACCACCGCCGCCACCGCCGCCGCGCTGGAAATGCCCAACGTGGTGTTATGGGTGACCTGGCAAGCCTGCACGACAGCGTTGATGAATCGCTCAGGGTTGGCGACATCCGCCGCGATCCCGACCGGCGTGATGCGCATTGCCGCGCCATTGGTGGTGCCGTAGCGCCCCGCTTCTTCCGGCGAGTGGCCGGCGAGGATCATTTCGATGGCGCGTTTGGTCGAAGGGCCAAGCAAGTCTTGCGAGCCCTTGGCCTGCATCGCGGCTTCCCATTCGATCAACCGTTGGGCAAGCAGCGACGGTTCGATCCGGCCCTCGCCTTCAACCAGCAATTGGCCGACCAGGATCGCCTGTTCGGTGTCATCGGTGATCGAGCCTTTGAGCATGTTGGCGGCGATCGGTTGATCGGGGCCTGCGTCTTCCAGGTCAGTGATTTTGCCGAAGCGCACCTTGATCTCGGCGCGGCTCAGGGATTGGGTCGGCATGCCCAGCGCGTCGCCCAGGGCCAGTCCATAGAACGCGCCAAGAGCACGATTGAGCGCGGTCATTTTGACTCTCCAAACTGCAGGTGCAGGCGAAAATGCAGCGGGTCGAGCAAGCTTTCGACCTGTTCCATGAAGCGGTTTTGCCGGTCGTAGGTGGTGCGCAAGGCCTTAAGGAACACCGTGCCTTCCGGACGGCCGAGCAGTTCGGCGTCTTCGGCGTTCAACGGTTCGGCACCGATCCATTGATCGCCACGCTCGCCGATGTAGCCGTAGGCGGCCAGGGTGATGGTCAGGGAATTGTCGATAAGGCCGACCCGCGGCAGGCTTTCCAGACCTCCGGTGGCGGGCATCAATGAGCGTTCAAGGGAGACCAGCTTGCCTTCGTTGGAACGGCGGCGACGGTCGAGGGTAATGAATTGGTCGGTGCCGAAACGCGGCAACAGGTCAGGACGGGTGACCGCCTCCAGCCGCAGCACTTCGGTATTGATCAGCGCCCCGCTGTCGGCCAGGGCCTGGGCCCAGCCGCTGCGCTGATCGAGCACCACACCGTCGAAGGTGACGATGGAACCCACCCCGCTTTGCGTCGCGATGTAATTGCGCCGTTTCAACTCAGCCAGGGCTTCGCGCAGCGTGCCGCGGCTGACTTTGAATTCTTGAGCCAATTGATGCTCGCCCGGCAGCAGAAAGCCGTCCTCCATGAGGCCGCTTTCGATGCGCCGGATGAGTTCGTCGACCACCCGTTGTTTCTTGTCAAATCGTACCTGTCTAATCATGTACAAAGAGATAACCGAAACGGGGTTGGGCGAGCAAGGAATATTTAAGGGAGGTGACGGGAGGATGTGGATGTTCGCGTTAGCGGGGTGATTCAGATATGCCGCCATCGCGGGCAAGCCACGCTCCCACAGGTTACGCAAAACCCTGTGGGAGCGTGGCTTGCCCGCGAAGACGTCAGCCCAGACAGCACAACTCTCAGCGTTGTTTGAGCCGGTCTATTACAACGGCCAGCAACAGGATCGAACCCCGAATCACATACTGATAAAACGTATCGATATTCTTCAGGTTCATCGCATTCTCAATAATCGCCAGAATCAACACCCCGGCAATCACATGCCGAATCATGCCGATCCCGCCGCTCAACGACACCCCGCCCAACACACACGCAGAAATCACCGTCAGCTCAAAACCCTGGCCAATCATCGGCTGTCCGGACGTCATGCGCGAAGCCAGGATCACCCCGGCCAACGCCCCGATCACCCCGTGGACGGCGAAGATAATGATCTTGGTCCGATCAACGTTCACCCCGGCCAGCAACGCCGCTTCCTGGTTACCGCCGATGGCCATGGTGTTGCGCCCGTAGGTGGTGTAATTCAGCAGCCAGCCGAAAAACAGGAAACAAACGATGGTGATAAGGATCGGCACCGGCACACCCAACAACTGGCCGTTACCGAAGACGAAGAACTGCTCTTGCGACACGCCCACCGCTTTGCCGTTGGCGAAGATGTAAGCCAGGCCGCGAACGATCTGCATGGTCGCCAGCGTGGTAATCAACGCATTGACCCGCAGCTTGGCGATCACGATGCCGTTGATCAATCCGACGATCAGCCCCATGAACAGCGCCGCCACCACACCGAGAAACACGCTGTCGGTGTCGCGCATCACCACCGCCGCGACCACGCCGGCGCAGGCAATCACCGACCCCACCGACAAATCGAAATGCCCGGACGCCAGGCAATACAACATGGTGCAAGCGGCAATCCCCGTTGTCGAAATCGCCAGGCCCAGGCCGCGCATGTTCAATGGCGAAAGGAAGTTGTCGATCAGCAAGGTGCAGAGCACGAAGATCCCGACGGCCGCCAGCAGCATCACCCAGTCATCGAGAAAGCGCCGCAGGTCCAGAGGTTTTCGCTGGGTGGGCAAAGCGTTGTTTTGGATTGTCATAGTCACCTCTCAGTTCGCCACGCCGTCAGCGCGTTGGCGCGGCAAAGCCAGTTGCAGCAGGTTGGATTCATTGGCCTCTGCGCGAGACAACTCGCCGCGCATCGCGCCTTCGCAGAGCACCAGGATGCGGTCGGAAATACCCATCACTTCCATCAGATCGCTGGACACCACAATCACCGCGATACCGCTGGCGGCCAGGTTGTGGATGATCTGGTAAATCTCGGCTTTGGCACCGATGTCGATGCCGCGAGTCGGTTCGTCGAGCAACAGGACTTTCATCGGCATCGACAGCCACCGGCCGAGAATGGCCTTCTGCTGGTTGCCACCGGACAGGTACATGATTTTCTGCGCCGCGTTGGGGGTCTTCACTTTCAGCGCCTTGATCTGCTTGTCGGCGTTGTCCTTCTCCCACAGGCCACGCAACAGACAGCCGAAGGTGGAGTGGGCGCCGCGAGCGCTGATGTTGATGTTCTCGGCGACGCTGGCGAGCGGCAGGATGCCCTCTTTCTTGCGGTCCTCGGGGCACAGCAGAATCCCGGCGGCAATCGCATCGCGGGGTGAACGCAACTTCAGTTCATGACCGCGCAATTCCAGGCGTCCGGCAGTGTTGCGCTCAAGGCCGCTGAGCATGCGGAACAGCTCGGTGCGACCGGCGCCGACCAAACCGAACAGCCCGAGAATCTCGCCTTTGTGCACCTCGAAACTCACTGGCTCACGCAAACCCGGCCCCAGCAAACCGTCGACCTTGAGCGCCACCGCACCACGTTGACGGTGGCGGTAATCGTAGATGTCCTGAATGTCGCGACCAACCATGCAAGTCACCAACTGATCGTGAGTCAGTTCGCTCATGTCCTCGAAAGTACGCACAAAGCGACCGTCCTTGAACACCGTCACCGCGTTGCAGATGCGGAACACTTCTTCCATGCGATGGGAGACGTAAAGCACCACTTTGCCTTCGTCGCGCAGGCGGCCGATGATCGCCATCAAACGATCAATCTCCCGCGCCGACAGGCTGCTGGTCGGTTCGTCAAACGCGATCACATGCGCACCCCGGGACAAGGCCTTGGCGATTTCCACCAGTTGCCGCTGACCGAGGGACAAGCGCCCGACTTTCTCTTGCGGATCGATTTCATCGGCCAGGCCCTTGAGGCAGGCCAATGCCTGTTGCCGCAACGCGCCACGATTGATCAGGCCGAAACTGGCCGGCAGGTGACCGAGGAACAGGTTCTCTGCCACGGTCATTTCCGGGACCAGGTGCAGCTCTTGATGGATCACGGCGACACCACTGCCGATGCTGTCGGCGGTGGACTTGAAGACCCTCTTCTGCTCGCCGATCTGCAGGTCGCCGCTGCTCGGGGTGTAAGCCCCGCCGAGGATTTTCAGCAGGGTCGATTTGCCGGCGCCGTTCTCGCCCATCAAGGCGTGAACCTGCCCCGGATGGGCGACGAAGCTGATGCCATCCAGCGCCTTTACCCCGGGAAAGGTCTTGCCGATCCCGTTGAAGCGCAAGCTGCCGCCGGCATTGTGTTGTTGTGTTTTTGATTGCGCGTGCATAACCCACCTCTTCACACAGATCAGGCAGCCCCGTCGCCAGGGCCACCGATGAAATCAACCGGTCCTCAGTTCCAGAGGCCGATCTTTTCCAGTTCCTGCTTGAAGTTCTCGCGAGTGATCAGCGTCACGTCGTCCATCGCGGTGTACTTCGGTGGTTCTTTGCCGGTGGTGACCCACTCGTACATCATGCTGGCGGTGTTGTAGCCCTCGATGTGCGGACTAGGCAGCATCGAGCCGAAGAAGCCGCTGTTGGCCTTCTTCAATTCGCCGATGGCGTCGGTGCCGTTGATGCCGATGCCGATCACATTGGCTGCGGCAAACCCGGCGCTCTCGGTGGCGCGCACGCCGCCCAGCACGGTGTTGTCGTTCATGCCGCCGATGATCAGGTTTTTCGCTGCGCTGGGCAGTTTCACCAGCGCCGAGTTGGTGGCGTCCATGCTGCCCGGTACGTCGAGGGTTTTCAGCGCCGAGAACAGAACGTGGTCTTTCGGCATGCCGGCGTCTTCCAGCGCTTTGACCGAACCGTCGGTGCGTTTCTTGCCGGTGTCGAGTTCGTTGAAGGTGTTGATCACCGCGTAGGTATCTTTCCAGTCCCAGCCACGTTTCTTCGCTTCGGTGGCCATGGCGCTGCCTTGTTTCTGGCCGACTTCGAACGCGGCCATGCCGAGGTATGGAACGTCTTCCATGAACTTGCCGCCGGCATCGACGAAGCGGTCATCAACGGCGATGACTTTCAAACCGTTGAGTTTGGCCTTGGCCATGATCGCCGGGCCGAGGGATACGTCTGGCGGGCAGATCACAAAGCCCTTGGCACCGTTGGCGGCGAGGCTGTCGATGGCCGAGAGGGTTTTCTCGCCGTCCGGCACGGCGATCTTGATGACGGTGAAGCCCTTCTCTTTCCCGGCCTTTTCGGCAAATGCCCATTCGGTCTGGAACCAGGGCTCTTCCGCCTGCTTGACCAGAAAACCGATCTTCACTTCCTCGGCCGCCAGCAACGAACTGCTCAGGCTGACTGCGGTGACCGCCAAAGCGGCACAGCACAGGGAACGGATCCCACGACGACGATTCATAAGCTGACTCCTTGTTATTTTTTTTGAGCGTTATTTGAAAGCCAATCAAACTGTGCAGCTAATAGTCATATCGTATGATGATTGGATTTCAGGCGTAGTTCCGCGTCTGAAATCCGTTTTACTCAGTCGTGGTACATGACCGAGCGACCGCCATCGATGGTGATGCACGAGGCATTGATGAACGGCGCTTCATCGCTGGCCAGGAAAACCGCCGTCATGGCGACTTCGATCGGCTGGCCAATGCGACGTGGCGGATGCAGATCGAAAGCGCGCTGACGTTCGGCATGCGGGTCGGCAAAACCGTTCCAGTAATCGACGTTCAGCTGGGTTTCGATGTAACCCGGCGCGATGGCGTTAACGCGAATGCCCTTCGGCGCATATTCGATGCCCAAAGCGCGGGTCAGGCCGAGCAGGCCATGTTTGGCCACAGGGTACGGGAAGCAGCCGGGAATGATGTGAGTGGAATGGGTCGAGGCGATGTTGATGATGCTGCCGATGCCCTGCTCGATCATTTGCGGCAGCACCGCTTTGCAGCCATACCAGGCGCCGTCCAGATCGATGGCGAAGCAGCGACGCCAGTCTTCCTCGGTCATTTCCAGCGGATCGCGGAACACATTGACCCCGGCGCAATTGACCAGCACATCGATGCGACCGTGCAGCTCGATCGCCAGTCTGGCCATGGCGTGCAGGTCTTGCTGGTTGGAAACGTCAGCCTTGATTGCTTGAACGTCGAAGCCTTTGTCCCGCCAGTGCGCCGCGACTTTTTCGACTTTCTCACCCTGGATATCGCTGATGATCAGCTTGGCCTGCTGGGAAGCGAACGTCGCGACAATCGCCTCGCCGATACCCTGAGCGGCGCCGGTCAGCAGCACCACCTTATTTTTCAGGCGCTCACCCTTCGGCGGCTCGGGCACCGGTGGCAAGGAAAGAGGTTCAGCCATGGATCAAGACTCCTTTTCGAACACACGACAAAAACCGGGCATCTGTCGATGTCCGGTCAAAAGGCTTTTTGGAAAATCGCTGCATCACTTCACCTGTTTTGTTTTTTTAAGTGTGAGTGCGTGTAACTGATGGAGCCGACTATAAACCCGACCGCCAAATAATCTCAATATATAATTTTACATCCCATATTTTGGGATTCATCCCGCAAACCGAGTACAGGTTTTTCCGGGCACTTCGACTCGAATCGACAGCAACGCACCGTCCAACGGATGGTTGAGCGGGCTCGCGGCGCTGGTGATGTAAAGGGTTTTCAGGTCTTCACCGCCGAATACGCAACTGGTGGGACGACTGATCGGCAGTTCGATCACGCGATCAACCTGCCCGTCCGGGGTCAGCCTGAGCAGACAACTGCCATCCCAACGGGCGTTCCAGATGTAACCTTCGGCATCCATCGCCGAGCCATCAGGGCCGCCACGTTCATGGGGCCCGAACCAGACGCGGGCCGGGTCGAGGTTGCCGTCGGTGCGGATGAAATACTGGTAAAGCGTGCTGTCGAGGCTGTCGGCGAAATACACGGTGGTCGCATCGTCGCTCCACAGCAACGTGTTCGGGATGCCCAACCCTCGAAGCAACGGCGTGACCCGGGCATCGCGATCGATGCGAAACAGGCCACCGGAACACCGCACGATGGGCACGTCTTCGCCCAGCTCGCCAATGTTGTTCTGCATGGTGCCGAGCCAGAGCCGGCCCTGAGCATCGCAGCGGGCTTCATTGGCGCGATTGCCGGGTTGCGGATCAGCGACGCAGAGCAAGGTCAGTCGCGGCTCCAGGCCGGGGGAATCCAGATCGAGTCGATACACGCCACTGTTCAACGTCACCAGCGCATCACCGCTTTCGCAGGGAATGAAGGCGGACACGTGCTCGGGCATCTGCCAGATCTGCACGTTGGCGCCAATCAGCCGCAGCGCCTGTTGACCGGCGATATCAACCCAGTACAGCGCCTGGGTCGGCGCGTCCCAGAATGGGCCTTCGCCCAGTCGTGCCCGGTGTTCGGTAACCGCAGTCCACGTCATGAAACCTCCTGCTTTTTATTGTTGTCAGCTGGCCTTTTTGTCGGCCATGACTTGCGGGTAGAAGCGCTTGATGGCCAGGTCGGCGTTGTCGATCAGGGTCATGCAAGCCCAGACACCCCGCGCGGCATCCCGGGCGGCGATGGCCTCGGCCATGTCTTTGTGAATCGGCAGCGTGCGGCGTAGTTCGTCCGGGTCGGCGGCGGACACTTCGAACGACACCGCCAACAGCGCGCCGAGGGCTGGGACCATTTGTTCGATAAATTGATTGTGGCTGGCAGCGAGAATGCACTCGTGGAAGAACTGGTCGGCACGGTTGTAATCGATGCCGCTGTCCACTGCCCGCTCCAATGCGTTGTAAGCCTGAAGGATAGCGTGAACCTGCTCGACGGTAGCGCGCTCGCAAGCCCAGCGCACGGCCATGGGTTCGATGGTGCGGCGCAGGTCGAGCAAGTCGTCGACGAAGTTTTCCGGTAAGCCGCTGCGCGACAGCCAGCCTACGACTTGTGGATCAAAGAGGTTCCAGCGGCGCACCGGCAACACCCGCGTGCCGACCTTGGGCCCGACTTCAAGCATGCCCTTGGCGACCAGGGTTTTGATCGCTTCGCGGATAACGGTGCGGCTGACACCGAGTTGCTCACCCAGGTCGGCTTCGACCTTGAGTGTCTCACCCGGTTTGACCTGCCCCGTGGCGATCCAGCAACCCAGCCAATCGACCGTCAACGCATGAAAACTGCTGGACATGGACACCTCGAGTCAGGGACGGCACAAAGCCGTGCGCGATGGGTGTCCACGCTAATCATCATACGATTGAGTGTCAATTTGATTTTTCTGTCTGACGGCGTTCAGGCGAGCGATTTGAACGAATGCATGTTGTGACCTACGGTTAGCCGCGACAGATCAAGCGCAACTAAAGTCCGCTATCGACAGGTATAAGCATGAACATGGATGCGTCTACGCAATACCCGATTGTTTTGGTCCACGGCCTTTTTGGCTTCGATAAAATTGCCGGTTATCCCTACTTCTTCGAGATCAAGGAAGCTCTGGAACACGCTGGGGCCAAGGTGTTTGCCGTTAACATTCCCGCCGTGAACGGAAACGAGGAGCGCGGTAAAAAACTGCTCGAACACGTCAACCGTATTTTGCAGGAAACGGGAACTGCCAAGGTCAATCTGATCGGCCACAGCCAAGGTCCATTGGCTGCACGCTACGTAGCGGCGCTACACCCGGAAAAGGTCGCATCCGTCACTTCTGTCAGCTGCCCCAATCATGGCTCCGAGATTGCCGACCAATTGCATAAGGCGCTGACGCCTGGAGAGTTGCCCGAAGCGCTCGTACTCGCCCTGTTCAAAGCAGTCGGCAAATTCATTTCGTTGATCAGCGACCATCCGGAAAACCCCCAGGACCCACAAGCGGCTTTCGAATCCCTGACCAGCGCAGGTGTGGCAGCCTTCAACAAGAAGTACCCGCAAGGGCTACCGCAAATTTGGGGTGGGGACGGCAACGAAATTGAAAACGGCGTGTACTACTACTCCTGGAGCGGGATCCTGCAAAACTTTCAAAGTCTGCAACCTCTCGATCCGTCCCACTTGAACTGTATCGTGCTGTCGAAGTTATTTTATAAAGAGAAACACGCCAACGATGGGCTCGTCGGACGGTACAGCTCGCACCTGGGCAAAGTCATTCGTTCGGATTACCCGATGGACCATTTTGATGCAGTGAATCAAATGGCCGGGATCACGAGTTGGAACGTAAGCCCGGTCCACCTCTATCTTGAACATGCTGCTCGGCTTAAAGACAAAGGTTTGTAGGCAAAAAAAATGGCCCGCTTGAATAGCGGGCCATTTTCCAGAACACAGCAACTTGGCGAGTTACGGTTCAAGTCCGATGGGGAAGAACTCGCCAGCGCTCCACACGCCCAACCAGCGCTGCCCGTCGATCTCGCGGGTGACGGCCAGCTCCACCAGTTGGTAGAACACGTTGCGGTGGATCAGGGCTTCGAGGTTGGTGCGCACATGCACGTAGGGCGCAGGTTCCTGCGTGACCGGGTCGATCACCACGCGCATGGGGTGTTCGGTGCCGGCTTCGGCAGTCTCGTCAACATTGGTGGTGAAACGCAAGACCTGGGTTTCGCCCTCGCCTTCGACCTCCACGGCAATCGCCACGAAGGGCGCATCGTCGACCTTGATGCCAACCTTCTCGACCGGGGTGATGAGGAAGTAATCGTCACCATCGCGGCGAATGATGGTGGAGAACAGCTTGACCATCGGCTTGCGCCCGATCGGCGTGCCCAGGTAATACCAGGTGCCGTCACGGGCGATACGCATGTCGATGTCGCCGCAGAAGTCGGGGTTCCACAGGTGGACCGGCGGCAAGCCTTTGGTTTTGGGGATTTGCCCCAACAGATCGTTGGCTTTTTGCGGGCCACTCATGGCGTTCTCCTTTTGAATTACTGGTCGCTGAGCCCCAGCAGGCTGCGCGCGTATTGCTCCAGCGGCGGGCCCATCAGGTCTTCTGGCTTTTTGTCGTGGAACGTCAGTAAACCGCCACGACTCTTGATACGTGCAGTATCAATCAAATACTGGGTGCTGGTCTCGATCAACATGATTTGAATGACACCACCGTCGATACCGAGGCGATCCAGGGCTTCCTGATCAAGCCATTCGTCCGAGTTGCCGATACGGTCGTCAGACTTGGCGAACCGGGTATAGAGCAGGTAATGGGCACCGGCGGCACGGGCTTCGCCCATGGCTTGATCAAGACCTTCCGGGGCACGGGCGCGGCGGACCATCGGGAAGTATTCGACAAAGCCATCGAAGGCGACTTCGGCTATCACGTTAGGTCGTGGGTAGACAGTACTGCCTGGCGGCACAAAGGCGCCCTGGGCGATATAGACGAATGAGTCCGGTTGAATGCGCAGGTTATTCACACGGCGGCTGTCGCTATGGTCGAGCAACCCCGCGTCGCTCATGTGGTAGCGAGTCCCTTCAGCCAGATCGCTGACATTCATGCAGCCACCAAGCGCCAAAACGGCCAGCAGCAAAACCAGGCTACGCATCCTACCCTCCAGAGGCCGGTGACGGAAAACCGGCGAATGGCCATTGGATGCAGCTTCCGCGCCAGCTCGGGAGAGGCATGGCTCTTGTAGCAGCTGCCGAAGGCTGCGTTCGGCTGCGAAGCAGTCGTAAATCCTGTGAGCAAAATATGTCTGGAACACCGCATCGCCTGATCTCGCGACTGCTGCGCAGCCGAACGCAGCCTTCGGCAGCTGCTACAGGGATCGTGCTCAGCCGCCGATGATTTTCATGATGGTTGCGCCACCGGAAAATGCCACTTCCTGCTTATCGCCCAAGGCTTTCACCAAGAGTCTCTGCAAGGCGGGCAAGGCTTGATGACGGGGCTTGTCCAGCAGGTCGCCGACATAGTGGCGGTTGCTCGACGACAGGCAGCCATGCAGCCAGCCCGTGGAGGACAGACGCAGCCGTGAACAGGTGCGGCAGAAAGGAACGCTTTCGTTGGCGATAACGCCGAAGTAACCCTGCCCCGGAATTTCGTAACGCACGGCGGTGGCGTCTACCGGCGCATCGGCCTGAAGGTATTCGTAGCGCTCGCCGATCAGGCTGAGCAACTGCTGCAGGCTGACGAATTGTTGCAGGAAAGCATTGGAGTCGCTGGCCAGGTGGCCCATGCGCATCAACTCGATGAAGCGAAGCTCGTAGCCGCGCTCCAGACAGTAATCGAGTAGCGGCATCACTTGATCGAGGTTTTGTCCACGCAGCGGCACCATATTGACCTTGATCTTCAGGCCGGCGGCGCTGGCCTGATCCATACCGTCGAGCACAGTCGCCAGATCGCCGCCACGGGCAATGCTGCGAAAAGCGCTGGCATCCAGGGTATCGAGGGAAACGTTGATGCGACGAATGCCGGCATCCACCAGCAGTGGCAGCTTCTTCGCCAGCAGCTGACCGTTGGTGGTCAGGCTGATGTCCGCCAGGCCCATCTGCCCGACGGCGGTCATGAAGGTTTCGAGTTTGGGGCTGACCAGAGGTTCGCCGCCGGTGATGCGCAAACGCTCGATGCCCGCCGCTTCAATCAGATAGGCCACGCCACGCGCCATGGCCTCGGCCGACAATTCATCCTGCGCAGCGACCAACCGCTTGCCGTTGGGCACGCAGTAGGTACAAGCGTAATTGCAGGCTGAAGTCAGACTGATTCGCAAATTGCGAAAACGCCTGCCTTGACGGTCAACGATCATGGACTACTCCGGCGGAAGAATATTCGGACCGCTAAAACTTGACTCACAAATCAAGTTTTAGCAAGTCCTATGCCTGAGTATATTCCTGCGGTACTGCGCCACGTAGCGAAATAATGGCGCAATAAGGCAACTGAATGGTTCAGCTGCTCGGGGTGTCGCTATCGCGCTTGCGCTTGTTGCCCATGCGCACGCCGATGTCCATCAGGAACTGGAAGAAGCCTTCCTGATCTTCCAGCACATTGCTCCAGAATGGCGAGTGATACAGCGCCACGGCGCCGTGCACCAGCGCCCAGGATGCGCAGTAATGGAAGTAAGGCGGCACATCTTCGAGCTTGCCTTCGCTGATCCGGCCCTTGATCAGCAGGGTCAGGCGTTCGAAGTTCGAGGCGCGAATCTTGTGCAGCTCCTCGACCATCTCTGGCACCTGATTGCCCTTGACCACCTTTTCTTCCAGGCGATCGAACAACCGATAGCGTTGAGGGTCGCGCATGCGGAATTCGAAGTAGGCCCGGGACAGGGCTTCCTTGTCCTTGTCGACATCGGCCGAATGCAACAGCTCGTTCAAATCGCGCTCGTAATCGAGCATCAGGCGCAGATAGATCTCGGCCTTGGATTTGAAGTGCTTGTAGATCGTGCCTTTGCCGATACCGACGGCATCAGCAATCATCTCGACGGTGACACTGTCTTCACCTTGATCGAGGAACAGCTTGAGCGCGGTATCGAGAATTTCTTGCTCGCGGCGACGAAACTCACGGACCTTACGAGGTTCTTTATGCATAAGAAAAGGTCTGTAGGGGTCAAAATTCGAAGCCGCGTATTATGCCTAACTTGCGCAAAAATGCACGGATCATCCGACCATATATGTGTTTCTTGATGAATTCCGGCAGCCTCGCAGAATAATGAGAACTCAACCGAAGCGCCCGTATTCCAAATTTGTTTAAAAACCGGCGCCGGTAAACTGGACTCGGCGCAATACTGATCAATACTTCAACTGTCGGCGGGACATCTCCCCCAAGTGTTGCGCCGATATAGGTACCAACGGACCGCGTGCCTTTGTTTTACTCCTAATGGTCTTAACCCGGATTCACCCCCCAGAACCCGGGTTTTTTTTGCCTGCGATTTAACCTTTCACATGCGCCAGCGGAAACAGTCGCTTGAAATTCTCGGTGGTTTGCTCGGCAAACCGCTCGTAGGGCTCACCTCGCAACATTGCCAGAAATTCCGCTACGTCGCGCACGTACTGCGGCAGGTTCGGCTTGCCGCGATGAGGGATCGGCGCCAGATAAGGCGAGTCGGTTTCCACCAGCAATCGGTCAGCCGGCACTTTACTGGCCACGTCACGCAGAGCGTCGGCATTGCGGAAAGTGACAATACCGGACAAGGAAATGTAATACCCCATGTCCAGCGCCGCTTTGGCCATGTCCCAGTCTTCGGTGAAGCAATGCAGCACGCCCGCCTGGGGCAGCGCTGCTTCGCGCAGGAGGTTCAACGTATCGGCGCGGGCACCACGGGTGTGGATGATCACCGGTTTGCCCGTCTGCTGCGCCGCTTGCAGATGCAGGCGAAACGACTCCTGCTGCAACTCCGCTGCTTCCGGCTCGTAGTGGTAATCCAGACCGGTTTCACCGATCGCCACCACACGCGGGTGGTTGAGCTCGCGCAATAGCCAATCAAGTGCTGGCGCGGCACCCGGCTGCACGTCCAGCGGATGCACGCCAACCGAACAGTCGACGTCGTCGTAACGCTCGGCCAAGGCTTTGACGTCGGCGGCATTCTCGACACTGACGCCGATACACAGAAAGTGCCCTACCCCGCGCAGACGGGCCGCATCAAGTGCGGCATCCAGGGAGCCGTCGTGGGCGGCGAGGTCGAGGCGATCAAGGTGGCAATGGGAATCTACGAGCATAAAAGGGCTGCAACTTACATCGTATGAGTGGGACGGTCGGACTTCAGGGCTCCGGCCAGATGGGTTTCGATTCGACTGCGCGCCGTATTGTCGCCTTCGTTGAATTGTACGCCGACCCCGGCGGCCCGGTTGCCCTGCGCACCTTTGGGGGTGATCCAGGTGACCTTGCCAGCGACCGGAATCTTCTCCGGCTCGTCCATCAGGTTCAGCAGCATGAATACCTCATCGCCCAACTTGTAGCTCTTGTTGGTCGGGATAAACAGGCCACCGTTCTTGATGAACGGCATGTAGGCCGCGTAAAGCACGGACTTGTCCTTGATCGTCAGGGACAAAATGCCGTTGCGCGGCCCCGGATTGACGAGTTCATTCATGCTGACCTCCGTTGCTGATGCTCGGAGTCTAGGCTTAGTCGGTCACTTCTGGGTAGGCAAACCCACCCATTGCACCAACAGCGCCTCCAGCAACAACACCCGATTGAGGTTGGCTTTGCTCATCACTTTCTGGCGCTGGGCGAGGATCCAGTCCTGAATATTCAGGACTTTGTCCTGGCCGGCTTTCTGCGCCAGGTACTGAATCACCTTGCGCATGTCCGTCAGTCCCAGGCCTTCTTCGTCCTGAGTCAGCTGATAGCGCAGGATCAGGCTCGACCAGTCGCAGAACCAGTCGAACAACAGCAACAGCGGAATCGCATTCCAGCCTTCGGCCAGTTGCGTCGGTGACTGTTGCTGCTTGAGCAACTTCTTCACGCCATCGACCACCAGCGCCCGCTGCTCGCGCACGCCCTGGGCCTGCAAGTTGACGGCGGCCAGTGGCGAACCGGCGGCCAGGGTCAGCAACTCGATACGCTCTTCTTCCGCGCAGTCCGGCAAAGCCTTCGCCAGCCATGCAAGACTCATGGCTTCGCTCGGCAATGGACAAGCCTGCTGCACGCAGCGGCTCTTGATGGTCGGCAACAGCCGACTGGTCTGGTGGCTGACCAACAGCAAAACAGTATCGCCGGAAGGTTCTTCAAGGCTTTTGAGCAAGGCGTTGGCGGCGTTGATGTTCATCGACTCGACCGGCTCGATCAGCACCACTTTGCGGCCGCCCATCTGCGCGGTCTGAACCACGAAGCTGACCAGATCACGAACCTGATCGACCTTGATCGCCTTATCGGCTTCTTCCGGTTCCAGAATGTAGTTGTCAGGGTGACTGCCGGCCTTGAGCAACAGACAGGATTTGCATTCGCCGCAAGCATCGTGGGCGGCGCTCGGACGCTGGCACAGCAAACTGGCCATCAAGCGCTCGGCCAGCGCGCGCTTGCCGATCCCGGCGGGGCCATGGAGCAGATAGGCGTGAGCATGTTGCTTGCGACCGGCCAACTGCTGCCAGAGACCGTCCTGCCACGGATAGGCTTCAGCCACGGGTCAACTCCAGCAGGCGCGGCAACAAGGCATCCAGTGACTGCTGCACCTGCACCAACGGCTGGGCGGCATCGACCAGGACATAACGCGCAGGATCCGCTTCAGCACGCTTGAGGAAAGCACTGCGCACCGCATCAAAAAAGGTTCGGCCTTCGAGTTCGAAGCGATCCAGACGACCGCGAGCGCTGGCGCGGGCCAGGCCCACTTCCACCGGCAGATCGAAAATCAACGTCAGGTCCGGGCGCAGATCGCCCTGGACGAAGGCTTCCAGGGTCGCGATGCGCTCCAGCGACAGGCCGCGACCGCCACCCTGATAGGCGTAGGTCGAATCGGTAAAGCGATCACACAGGACCACCGCGCCGCGGGCCAGTGCCGGTCGAATCACCTCGGCCAGATGCTGGGCTCGCGCGGCGAACACCAACAGCAACTCGGTGTCGGGGTTCATGACTTCGTCAACCGGCGCCAGCAACACTTCGCGAATCCGCTCGGCCAACGGCGTGCCGCCTGGTTCGCGAGTCAGCACGACCTCGATACCCGCGGCGCGCAGGCGCTCGGCCAGGTATTCGCGATTGGTGCTCTTGCCGGCCCCTTCCGGGCCTTCCAGGGTAATAAACAAGCCAGTCACAGGCAGTCCTTAGTCAGAGTCATTGCGGGCTTTGCGGCGCGGGTGCATCCGGTTCGGGCGCGGGTGCAACTGCGGGTTCTTGAGCGGGTTCTTGCGCCGGCTCCGGTGAGGGCGACGGGGCAGGCGCTGGCGGCTCTGGTGGCGCCGCCTGAGCAGGCTCTTGCGGCGGCACTTGCGGTAAAGCCTCGGGGGCTGTGTCGGGCGAAGCAGCCGGAATCGGTGCCTGCTCATCCGTCGCCTCTGGCGCCGTAGCCGGCGCCGGGCTGGAGCGGTAGTCGGCACGGCGCTTGATCTGGAACTCACGCACAGCGTTATTGTGCGCGTCCAGATCATCGGAGAACACGTGGCTGCCATCACCACGAGCAACGAAATAGAGGCTATTGCCAGCCACCGGATTCAGCGCTGCATGAATCGCTTCGCGGCCGACCATGGCGATCGGGGTCGGCGGCAGTCCCGAAATCATGTAGGTGTTGTACGGCGTCGATTCCTTGAGATGGGCGCGAGTCAATTTGCCGTTGTAACGATCACCGAGGCCGTAGATCACGGTCGGATCCGTCTGCAACAACATGCCCATTTCCATGCGCCGTACAAACACGCCAGCGATTTGCCCGCGCTCCTGCGGCACGCCGGTTTCCTTCTCCACCAGCGAGGCCATGATCAGTGCCTGATAGGGCTCGGTGTACGGCACGTCAGCGGCGCGCTGGCTCCATTCCTTGGCAAGGACTTCGTCGAGGCGGTCGTAGGCTTTTTTCAGCAGCTCGACATCGGTCATGCCACGCACGAAGCGATAGGTGTCAGGGAAGAATCGCCCTTCCGGAAAAATCCCGCTGTGGCCGAGTTTGTCCATCACCTCGCTATCACTCAAACCGTCGAGGGTCTTTTCGAGTTTTTCATCCTTGGCCAGAGCAGCGCGCACCTGATGGAAATTCCAGCCCTCGACCAGGGTCAGGCTGTACTGAACCATTTCCCCGCGTTTCCACAGGTCAATCAGTCCTTCGACGGTCATGCCGGGCTGCATGCGGTACTCGCCCTTGTGCAACGGTTGTTTGGCGAGATTGAAGCGCCAATACACCCGCAGCCAGAAAGCGTCCTTGATGACGCCATCGGCTTCGAGTCGATAGAAGGTGCGGGTCGGTGTCGTGCCTTTGGGCACTTCCAGCAGCTCTTCCTGAGTGATGTTCAGCGGCTGTTCCAGCGCCGAATGGATTTTCCAGGCGGAAGCGCCCAGACACAGCCCTGCCAGAACCAATCCGGTTTCCAGCAGCAGCAAGAATTTACGTCTCACGTATCAAGCATCCAGTAGCGCGCGGGCAATGGTTTGGAGTTTACGGGTGAGCGGACCAACCGGCCAGCTCAGCGCGGCATAGGCGCGCACCGGCCAAACGCCATACACGCTGTTGCAGACAAAGACTTCATCAGCCCATTGCAGCTGATCGAGGGTGATGTCGGTGATTTGGGTGGGGATCCCCAATGACTCGGCTTGAAACAATAATTCGGCACGCATCACGCCGGCCACGCCGCAGCGCTTCAAATCAGCGGTGATCAGCACGCCATCGCGGATCAGGAACAGATTGCTGAACACGCCTTCAATGACGCGCCCGGCCTGATCGAGCATCAAGCCTTCGGCATGATCGGTGTCTTGCCATTCGGAGCGGGCGATGACCTGCTCAAGACGGTTCAGGTGCTTGAGTCCGGCGAGCAGAGGCTGCCTGGACAGTCGTGTCGCACAAGGGAACAGGCGAACGCCCTGCTCGCCATGAACGGCAGGATAAGCAACGGGTGGATTGCCTTGCAGAATACGTCGGGCCTGAGCCGAGGGATCGGGGGCGTAACCGCGCAGACTGTCGCCGCGGGTGATGATGAGCTTGAGCACGCCCTTACCCAGTGCGCTGGCATAGGCCACCAGCTCACTGCGGATCAACTCATGATCGGCAGTGATCGCCAGGCGTGAACAGCCATCGGCCAGACGCGCCAGATGTCGGTCCAGCAGCAACGGTTGCCCGCCACGCACGGCAATGGTCTCGAACAGACCATCACCGTAAGCCAGGCCGCGATCCTTCAGCGACAAAGCGTCAGCCGGCTGACCGTCGACCCAGCTGTCCATCAGTCAGCGAACCGGCGGAACACCAGCGAGCCGTTGGTGCCACCAAACCCGAAGGAGTTGGACAACACCACATCGATATTCATATTGCGCGCGGTATGCGGTACGAAATCGAGGTCGCAACCTTCGTCCGGCTCATCAAGGTTGATGGTCGGCGGCGCTACCTGGCTGTTGATCGCCAGCACACTGAAGATCGCCTCGACCGCGCCCGCCGCACCCAACAGGTGACCGGTCATGGACTTGGTCGAACTGACCGCCAGTTTGTAAGCGTGATCGCCGAACACCGACTTGATCGCACAGGCTTCGGCAAGATCGCCGGCCGACGTCGAAGTGCCGTGGGCGTTGATGTACTGAACCTGATCGCCATTGATCCTGGCATCGCGCAGCGCATTGGTAATGCAACGTGCAGCACCCGCGCCATCGGCCGGAGGCGAAGTCATGTGGTAGGCATCGCCACTGGTACCAAAGCCGATCAGCTCGGCATAGATGGTCGCACCACGGGCCTTGGCGTGTTCCAGTTCTTCCAGAACCAGAGCGCCGGCACCGTCGGACAGCACGAAGCCATCACGGCCCTTGTCCCAAGGACGGCTGGCGCGGGTCGGTTCGTCGTTGCGGGTCGACAGCGCGCGGGAGGCACCGAAGCCGCCCATGCCCAGACCGCAAGCCGCCATTTCAGCGCCGCCGGCAATCATCACGTCGGCTTCGTCGTACATGATGTTGCGTGCCGCCATGCCGATGCAGTGCGTACCGGTGGTACACGCGGTGGCGATGGCGTAGTTAGGTCCCTGTGCGCCCAGATGGATGGACAGGAAACCGGAAATCATATTGATGATCGAGCCAGGCACGAAAAACGGAGAAATCCGTCGTGGGCCGGAATCATGCAGCGTGCGGCTGGTTTCTTCGATATTGGTCAGTCCGCCAATACCCGACCCCATGGCCACGCCGATGCGCTCACGGTTGGCGTCGGTGACTTCCAGACCTGAGTTACGAACTGCCTGAAAACCTGCGGCCAGACCGTATTGAATGAACAGGTCGAGCTTGCGAGCTTCCTTGACCGACAGGTATTCCTCGACATTGAAGCCCTTTACCGAGCCGCCAAAACGGGTGGAATAGGCAGAAAGGTCGGTGTGTTCGATCAGACCAATGCCACTGCGGCCAGCCAGAATGCCCTGCCAACTGCTCGGCACATCCGTGCCCAGTGGCGACAACATACCCATACCGGTGACTACGACGCGTCTACGCGACACAGCACTCTCCTTTTTCAAATGACGACTTTGCATCAGGCCTAAAGAAAAAACCGCACGCCGTGATGGCAGTGCGGTTTTTCCATGACAGCAAGCAACGATTACAAGCTATTAAGCCTGGTGGTTAGTAACGTAATCGATTGCAGCTTGTACAGTAGTGATCTTCTCAGCTTCTTCGTCAGGGATTTCGGTCTCGAATTCCTCTTCCAGAGCCATCACCAGCTCAACGGTGTCAAGGGAGTCGGCACCCAGGTCTTCAACGAAGGAAGCAGTGTTGACCACTTCTTCTTCTTTAACGCCCAGTTGCTCAGCAACGATTTTCTTGACGCGCTCTTCGATGGTGCTCATACCTTGTTTTCACTCCTAATGGACAAATTCAGGCAGCTGGCCAGTGGGTAAGTGTATAGAAAGACTTTTCAGTTTTTCAACTGAAAGCTTCACTCCTCAAACCCGACGACCCTCTGCCTATAAAATAGATTGCAGCTTTATAACGGATTTTAGACAGCTCGTATGACATTTTTTTGAAGCGATCCGTCACATTTAACTCATGTACATCCCGCCGTTCACCGGGATTGTAGCCCCAGTAACGTAAGCCGCACCGTCGGATGCAAGAAAAGCGACCACAGACGCGATCTCTTGAGCTTGCCCCAAACGGCCCAGCGGAATCTGCGTCTGCAAGGCTTCACGCTGCGCCTCGGGCAGTTCGCGGGTCATATCGGTGTCGATGAACCCAGGGGCCACCGAGTTTACCGTAATCGAACGCGAACCGACTTCACGCGCCAATGAACGGCTGAAACCTTCCAGACCGGCCTTGGCGGCTGCGTAGTTTACTTGGCCTGCGTTGCCCATGGCACCCACAACAGAGCCAATACTGATAATTCGCCCCCAACGGGCTTTGGTCATACCGCGCAAAACGCCCTTGGACAGGCGGAACAGACTGTTCAGGTTAGTATCGACGACGTCATGCCATTCGTCATTTTTCATGCGCATCATCAGATTATCGCGGGTGATACCGGCATTGTTGACCAGGATCGCCGGCGCACCGAACTGCGATGTAATGCTCGCCAGTACTGCAGCAACGGATTCGTCGCTGGTGACATTGAGTTCCAGGCCAGTGCCTTGAATCCCGTTTTCCTTCAGGGTTGCCGCAATGCGCTCGGCACCCGAGGCAGACGTCGCGGTGCCGATAACGATGGCGCCCTGACGACCCAGTTCCAGGGCGATAGCCTGGCCGATACCGCGGCTCGCGCCAGTGACCAGTGCAACTTTACCTTGCAGACTCATGCAGGCTTCTCCTGATTCAGGCCAGCGCTGCGCGAGCGGCAGCGAAGGCGTCGGGGGTATTGAGGTTGGATGTCGACACGCCTTCGGCGCAACGCTTGTTCAGGCCAGCCAGCACTTTGCCAGGGCCGCATTCGACCAACTGGGTAGCACCTTTGGCGGCCAGCGCCTGAACCGATTCGACCCAGCGTACAGGCTTGTAAAGCTGCTCAAGCAGATCGCGCTTGAGGGTTTCCAGATCGGCCGGCACATTGGCGCTGACGTTCTGAACCACCGGGATCTGCGGCGCCTGCCAGTCGATCGCAGCGATCGACTCGGCGAAACGTTCGGCTGCCGGACGCATCAGCTCGCAATGTGACGGCACGCTGACCGGCAATGGCATGGCGCGCTTGGCACCACGGGCCTTGCAGCCTTCGATGGCGCGCTCGACCGCTGCCTTGGCACCGGCGATGACCACCTGGCCAGGGGAGTTGAAGTTGACCGCACTGACCACATCGCCTTGCGCCGCTTCGGCACAGGCAGCCAGCACATCAGCATCTTCCAGACCGAGAATGGCAGCCATGCCACCTTGCCCGGCCGGAACGGCTTCCTGCATCAACTGACCACGGCGCTCAACCAGCTTCACCGCGTCGCCCAGGCTCAGGCTGCCCGCAGCGACCAGGGCGCTGTATTCGCCCAGGCTGTGACCGGCAACATACGCCGGACGCGCGCCGCCTTCAGCCAGCCACAGACGCCACAAGGCAATCGAGGCGGTCAGAATGGCCGGCTGGGTTTTATCGGTTTGATTGAGTTGCTCTTCCGGCCCTTGCTGGGTCAGTGCCCACAGGTCGTAACCCAGAGCATCGGAAGCTTCTTTGAATGTTTCGAGGACAACCGGATGTTGCGCGCCCAACTCGGCCAGCATGCCGAGGGACTGCGAACCCTGTCCCGGAAAGACGAATGCGAGGGAAGCAGACATGTAACAAGCCCCTAATGATCTTGTCGTCGGAGAATTGACGTCCCGCTTGGGGGACGCAAGAAACTGACAGTTGGATGGCAAATTGAACTGAGCGGTCACATTTAAGCATTGTCCGACGAAAACGCCTAAAGCAACAAATCCTCCAGGCGACCGTGAATGCGTTCCGGCAGGTTTTCCTGGATCTCGATCAAGGCACGCTGAATCGCACTCTGGAAGCCCTGAACCCCCGCCGAACCATGGCTTTTCACCACAATCCCCTGCAAACCAAGGAAGCTTGCGCCGTTATGTCGCGCAGGCGCCAGATCGGCTTGCAAGCGCTTCATCAGCGGCAATGCCAGAGCACCGACCACTTTCGACGCAAGGTTTTTCTTGAACAAGGCCTCGATGCGCCCGGCAATCATGGTCGCCAGGCCTTCGCTGGACTTGAGCAGGATATTGCCGACAAAACCGTCACATACCACCACATCCGCCTCGCCACGGTACACACCGTCACCTTCGACAAAACCGATGTAGTTGATGCCGCGAGCACTCTGCAACAAGGTGGCCGCCAGCTTGACCTGCTGGTTGCCCTTGATGTCTTCAGTACCGATGTTCAGCAGCGCCACTCGCGGGCGAACGATGCCCAGGGTTTCCGCCGCCACCGACCCCATCACAGCGAACTGCAACAGATGCTCGGCGCTGCAATCGACATTGGCACCGAGGTCGAGCAACTGACAGTAGCCTTTCTGCGTCGGAATCGCCGCCACCATCGCCGGCCGATCAATGCCCGGCAAGGTCTTGAGCACAAACCGCGACAACGCCATCAGCGCACCGGTATTACCGGCACTGACACAAGCCTGCACCTTGCCATCGCGCAGCAACTCCAGCGCCACGCGCATCGACGAGTCGGGCTTGCCGCGCAGGGCCTGTGCAGGTTTTTCGTCCATGGTGATGACTTCGGACGCCGGAGCAATCGACAGACGCGAGCGATCCACAGCCGATTGGCCAGAGAGCAATTCTTCAAGTAGGGAGGGTTGACCGACGAGGGTCAGGTGCAGCGAGGGCGTAGCAGACAGACAAGCAAGGCTGGCCTGAACAATGCTGCGGGGACCGAAGTCCCCGCCCATTGCGTCAATCGCGATGACTTGAGCAGACAAGTGATTACTCGTCAGCGCCCTTGTCGATCACTTTACGGCCACGGTATACGCCTTCTGGCGATACGTGGTGACGCAGGTGAATTTCACCGGTGGTTTTTTCTACAGACAGAGTGCTTGCCGTCAGGGCGTCGTGCGAACGACGCATGTCACGGGCAGAGCGGGATTTTTTGTTCTGCTGAACAGCCATAATTGATTAACTCCTAAACGTTTGGGTCACGCTTTAACTGCGCCAATACACTGAACGGGTTGGACCGCGTTACCTCGTCCTCGCTCGGTTCGGGCTCATCGAGACCCGCCGGCTGCTGGCATTCTTCCGGATGATGAGCAGGCACAATGGGCAAGGCGAGCAGAAGCTCCTCCTCGATCAGTGACTGCAGATCCAAAGGATCTTCGCCCAGTTCCAGCACGTCATAACCTTTCGGCAACGACTGGGTATTCGCACCCTCCTTCACCACAGCATAACTGCATTCGCTATGGATCGGCAGGGTGACCAGCTCAAGACAACGCTGGCAAACCATTTTGACTTCGGTGTCGATAAAACTGTGGATTACCACAGACTTACGTTCATCTCGTTCAAAAACGAATTTAGCCTGCACCGTACCGACAGTGTCGGAAAGCGGGTCGCAGAGTCTCTCCAAATCGGCCAGCAGCAGTTCACCTTGAAGGGTGGTGCCACGATCAGCCAATTTGCGCGGGTCAACGTGAGGTGGAATCGGGTCATTCAACATAGGCGCAGCATTATAGGGATGCCCCCAGCCATGTCAAAGGAAATTCAGCCCTGTCCGTCACTTGCAAGCCTCCGCTAGAATTCGCGCCTGTCTTCTGGAGATGCGCATGCTGCCTTTATTACTCGCTTCAAGCTCGGTTTATCGCCGGGAATTGCTGGCCCGCTTGCAGCTGCCGTTTATCTGCAGCTCGCCGGATATCGACGAAAGCCATCGTCCGGGCGAGTCCGCCATCGAGCTGGTCAAGCGCCTCGCCGAGGAAAAAGCACGTGCGCTGGCCGGCGATCATCCCGCTCATCTGATTATCGGCTCCGATCAGGTCGCGGTGCTTGGCGAGCGGATTATCGGCAAACCGCACACCTTCGAAAAGGCCCGCGAACAATTGTTGGCTTCGAGCGGTGCCAGCGTGACCTTCCTCACCGGCCTGGCCCTGCTCAACAGCCAGACCGGTGAATGCCAGGTCGACTGCGTGCCGTTCACCGTACACATGCGCACACTCGACACCGCACGCATCGAACGCTACCTGCGCGCGGAACAGCCCTACGACTGCGCTGGCAGCTTCAAAGCCGAAGGTTTGGGGGTGAGCCTGTTTCAAAGCACCGAAGGCCCTGACGCCACCAGCCTGATCGGCCTGCCACTGATTCGCCTGGTGGACATGTTGCTGGCCGAAGGCGTGCAGATCCCCTGAGCACCGAACGTGTGTAGCAGCTGGCGAAGCCTGCGTTCGAGTGCGCAGCGCTCGCCAAACCATAAGCCGCAACCTTTCAGATAAACCGCGTAATCCGGATTTGCGAACGCAGGCTTCGCCAGCTGCTACAGAGACCGCGCAAACATTAAAAAACCGGCCACTTGGGCCGGTTTTTTTATGCCGAAGGAGATCAGCGCAATGAAGGCCCCTGGAAGCCCATCCACATCGCCAGATGCTCAGCCACGCTGGCACCGAGCTTTTTCGAGAAGCGATCGAACGGCGATTCCTGAACTGTGAAGTCCACTAGCTCTTTCTCGCCGATCACATCACGCGCCACCGAACTGGCATTCCCCAGACCATCGATCAGGCCCAGCGGCAGAGCCTGCTCGCCGGACCAGACCAACCCGGAGAACAGCTCCGGATGCTCCTTGTCCTTGAGGCGGTCGCCACGACCCTTCTTGACGCTGTTGATGAACTGCTGATGAGTGGTATCGAGCACGCCCTGCCAGAACTGAGTTTCTTCAGGCTTCTGCGGCTGGAACGGATCAAGGAACGATTTGTGCTCGCCGGAGGTGTAAGTGCGACGCTCGACACCCAGCTTTTCCATCGTCCCGACAAAGCCATATCCGGCGGCCGTCACACCAATGGAACCCACCAGGCTCGCCTTGTCGGCGTAAATCTGATCAGCCGCGCTGGCGATGTAGTAAGCACCGGAAGCGCCCAAATCCGAGATCACCGCGTAAAGCTTGGTGTCCGGATGCAGGCCGCGCAAACGGCGGATCTCGTCATAGACGTAGCCCGACTGCACCGGACTGCCGCCCGGACTGTTGATTCGCAGGATGACACCTTTGACCTTCTCGTCCTCGAACGCTGCACGCAGGCTGCCGACGATGTTGTCAGCGCTGGCAGGCTCCTTGTCGGCGATCATGCCGGTCACATCGATCAGTGCGGTGTAGTTGCCACTACGGGTGGCAGCTTTTTCCATGTCCATCAGCGGCGTGAACAGGAGCAACGCGCCAAACAGGTACACAAAGGTCAGCAGCTTGAAGAAAATCCCCCAGCGACGGGACCGCCGCTGCTCCTGCACGCTGGCCAGCAGGGTTTTTTCCAGCAGCTTCCAGCTTTTCTCGTCACCGCTCTCTGCGCTCGACTTGGCGGGCGCTTTCCATTCGTCGGTCATGACATCTACCCCAGCAAAAACCTGTTAAGCCCGCTGACTCAGCCAGGCATGCAATTCTGAAAAACGATCAATGGCCAGTGCCGGCTCGAACAACTTCAACGCTTCGATCGATTGCGCGCCATAGCTGACGGCCACCGAATCCATGCCAGCGTTGCGCGCCATCTGCAAGTCAAAGGACGAATCGCCCACCATCAGCGCCTGCTCCGGGCGAACCTCGCAGTGAGCGAGGATCTGCTCAAGCATCAGCGGATGGGGTTTGCTGGCGGTTTCGTCGGCCGCGCGGGTGACATCGAAATAATCTTCCCAGCCGTGAGACTTCAGCACCCGATCCAGCCCGCGACGGGCCTTGCCGGTCGCGACCGCCAAGCGATACCCCTCAGAACGAAACGCTTCCATCGACTCGACCACACCCTCGAACAACGGCGAAGGAACAGCCTCCGAGGCGATGTAGTGATCAGCATAGTGCTGACGGAAGGCTACCAATTCGTCGTCGCCGATTTGCGGATACAACGTGCGAATCGCTTCCGGCAGACCCAGACCGATGATGCCTTTGACAGCAAAATCATCGCGCAACTGAAATCCGGATCGCTCGGACGCGACATGCATCGACTCGACAATCCGACCAATGGAGTCAGCGAGAGTGCCGTCCCAATCGAAAATCAGCAGCTTGTAATCAGATGGGTGCACTCAGGCGCTCCACGGTTTTGGCCCACATCTCGTCGACCGGTGCCTGCAGCTTCAGCTCACCACCATCCGGCAGCGGCACAGTCAGCATGTAGGCGTGCAGGAACAGGCGCTTTCCGCCCAGCTCACGAATCTCTTTGCTGAAGCCTTCATCGCCGTACTTGGTGTCACCGGCAATGCAATGCCCGGCGTGCAAGGTGTGGACGCGGATCTGGTGAGTCCGGCCGGTAATCGGCTTGGCTTCGATCAGGGTGGCAAAGTCGCCAAAACGACGCAGGACCTTGAACACGGTCACGGACTCCTTGCCCTCCTCCTCGTCGACCTCGACCATACGCTCGCCGGAGCGCAGATTGCTCTTGCCGAGCGACGCCCGGACTTGCTTGATCGAGGCCGCCCAGTTGCCGCGAACCAGCGCCATGTAGCGCTTATCGACGCCATCGCCGCGCAATGCCGTGTGCAAGTGACGCAGCATGCTGCGCTTCTTCGCGATCATCAGCAGGCCGGAGGTGTCACGGTCGAGACGGTGAACCAGTTCGAGCTCCTTGCAATCGGGACGCAACTGACGAAAGGCTTCGATCACGCCGTAAGTCAGGCCGCTGCCACCGTGAACCGCGATGCCGCAAGGCTTGTTGATCACGATCAACGCCTTGTCTTCGAAGACAATCGAGGCTTCGAGGCGCTGGAGCAGGCCTTGTGCCAGCGGCACCGGCTCGTCGCGCTCAGGCACGCGAACCGGTGGCACGCGCACGATATCGCCCGCCTGCAGCTTGTATTCGGGCTTGATCCGACCTTTGTTCACTCGCACTTCGCCTTTGCGCAAAATGCGGTAAATCAAAGTCTTGGGCACGCCTTTGAGCCGAGCGAGAAGGAAGTTATCAATACGTTGGCCGGCATATTCCGGCGAGACCTCCAGCAGTTGTACGGCTGGGGTCGAAGGGGCAGTAGTCGTCATGGCGCGGATGATAACAATTTTTTATGGAATTGAAGCACTTAATCATTGCTGCTATAGTCGCGAACGCCGCCAAAAGTGGCCTGGACAGCGGACTAACGGTCAAAAACCGGCCCTGACCAACGCAATTCACGAGGACGAGAGGCCGTCCTACGGGGCTTTCGCTACGAAACGGTAGAGTTTGCAGTTGTAACGAGCGCAGGTGACATGAGGCCTGAAGCATGCCGCAAAGCAGAGTTTTCACTCGCCTTGCGAGCAAATATTCACGGCCAGTTCACAAAGTGCAGTCAGCTACGAACAACCCCGAGCGAACGCTTCGGAAACAACGCCTAAATTAGCCATGATGCGTGACCTCCCCTTTCGGAGCTCACGGTAAATGCCAACCCGCTGCGGATTCTGCGCGCGGCAGCACCCGAATTATCAGGGATACGTGTAGGGTGGAGATGCACAACCGCTGGACTGTGTAGCAATAGGCTTTATCAAGACGCTTCATCTCGTCCACAGCCGCTGGTTGATTCCTCCTCCTGACTGAGTGCTTAAGTAGCCACAGCAAGCAGGACGCGTACGTCGCGACGCCGGCCCAATTGGTCGGGGTTCGCTAGACACTGGAGTGTCCAACCACTCCTGACGCACCTGACACCGACCATGAGAAGTCGTGTGTGCCGAACGCCGTTTCCGGCAGCCCGGAAACCGACGGTACTACATGAAAAGAATGCTGATTAACGCAACTCAACCCGAAGAGTTGCGTGTTGCACTGGTAGATGGCCAGCGCCTCTACGACCTGGACATCGAATCCGGTGCACGCGAGCAGAAAAAGGCCAACATCTATAAAGGCCGGATTACTCGCATCGAACCAAGCCTTGAGGCTGCCTTTGTCGATTTCGGCTCTGAGCGCCACGGCTTCCTGCCCCTCAAAGAAATCTCCCGCGAATACTTCAAGAAAGCCCCCGAAGGCCGCGTCAACATCAAGGACGTCCTGAGCGAAGGCCAGGAAGTCATCGTTCAGGTCGAAAAAGAAGAACGTGGCAACAAGGGCGCAGCCCTGACCACTTTCATCAGCCTGGCCGGTCGTTACCTGGTTCTGATGCCAAACAACCCGCGTGCCGGCGGTATCTCCCGTCGCATCGAAGGTGAAGAGCGCAACGAACTGCGTGAAGCCTTGAACGGCCTGGTTGCCCCAGCCGACATGGGTCTGATCGTTCGCACTGCCGGCCTGGGCCGCAGCAGCGAAGAAATGCAGTGGGACCTCGATTACCTGCTGCAACTCTGGACCGCTATCAAAGAAGCCTCGCTGGATCGTTCCGCGCCGTTCCTGATCTACCAGGAAAGCAACGTGATCATCCGCGCCATCCGCGATTACCTGCGCCAGGATATCGGCGAAGTGCTGATCGACAGCGTTGAAGCCCAGGACGAAGCCCTGACCTTCATTCGCCAGGTAATGCCGCAGTACGCCAGCAAGATCAAGCTGTACGAAGACAGCGTTCCGCTGTTCAACCGTTTCCAGATCGAAAGCCAGATCGAGACCGCTTTCCAGCGCGTCGTTGAACTGCCTTCCGGCGGCTCCATCGTTATCGATCCGACCGAAGCCCTGGTGTCCATCGACATCAACTCGGCGCGCGCCACCAAAGGCAGCGACATCGAAGAAACCGCTTTGCAGACCAACCTTGAAGCCGCCGAAGAAATCGCCCGTCAGTTGCGCTTGCGCGACATCGGCGGCCTGATCGTCATCGACTTCATCGACATGACCCCTGCCAAGAACCAGCGCGCCGTGGAAGAGAAAGTCCGCGAATGCCTGGAAGCCGACCGCGCTCGCGTGCAAGTCGGTCGCATCTCGCGCTTCGGCCTGCTGGAAATGTCCCGTCAGCGCCTGCGTCCATCGCTGGGCGAAAGCAGTGGCATCGTTTGCCCGCGTTGCAACGGCACCGGCATCATCCGTGACGTTGAATCGCTGTCGCTGGCGATCCTGCGCTTGATCGAAGAAGAAGCCCTGAAAGACCGCACTGCCGAAGTTCGCGCACAAGTGCCGATCCCGGTCGCCGCGTTCCTGCTCAACGAAAAACGCAACTCGATCACCAAGATCGAACTGCGCACCCGTGCCCGCATCGTCATTCTGCCGAACGATCACCTCGAAACGCCGCACTTCGAAGTTCAGCGTCTGCGCGATGACAGCCCGGAAGCCGCGGTCGGCCAGTCCAGCTACGAAATCGCCGCTGCCGCTGCCGAAGTCGAAGAAGTCCAGCCAGCCGCTGCGACCCGCACCCTGGTTCGCCAGGAAGCCGCGGTCAAGACTGCTCCGGCCCGCGCCAACGCTCCGGTTCCAACCGAAGTCGTCGCTGCCGCACCTGTTGCCGCACCGGCCGCCGCGCCTGAGCCAAGCCTGTTCAAAGGCCTGGTGAAGTCGCTGGTCAGCCTGTTCGCGACCAAGGAAGAGCCAGTTACTCCGGTTGTAGTTGAAAAACCAGCAACCACCGAGCGTCCGGCCCGCAACGAAGAGCGTCGCAACGGTCGTCAGCAGAGCCGCAACCGTAACGGTCGCCGCGATGAAGAACGCAAGCCTCGTGAGGAACGTGCACCGCGTGAAGAGCGCGCACCGCGTGAGCCACGCGAAGCCCGCGAAGAAACTCCAGCAGTAGTAGCCCGCGAAGAACGCGCTCCACGTGCCCCTCGTGAAGAACGTGCACCGCGCGGTGAAGAACGTGCACCGCGCGCTCCTCGCGAAGATCGCAAGCCACGCGGTGATCGTGAAGAGCGTCCGGTTCGTGAACTGCGTGAGCCTCTGGATGCCGCTCCGGCCGCCGCTGCTACCGTTGAAGAGCGTCCAGCTCGCCAGCCACGTGAAGAACGTGCTCCACGCCCACCGCGTGAAGAACGCCAGCCACGTGCCGAGCAAGCCGCTGCCGCAGTAGCTGAAGAAGAGCTGGTTACCAACGAAGAGCAACTGCAGGAAGACGGTCAGGAAGGCGCCGAAGGCGATCGTCCACGCCGCCGCTCCCGTGGCCAGCGTCGTCGCAGCAACCGTCGCGAGCGTCAACGCGATGCCAACGGCAACGTGATCGAAGGTTCGGACGAATCCGAGTCCGCCGAAGGTAACGAAGCTGCCGAAACCAACGAAGCGCCAAGCGCTGCCGATCTGGCCGCCGGTCTGGCTGTTACCGCAGCCGTTGCCAGCACCGTGATCAGCGCTCCAGCCGAAGCACAGGCTAACGAGCAAGCCGAACGCGCGACTGCCGCCACCCTGGAAACTGCTCCAGTGGAAGCGCCAGTGGTTGAAGCAACGACCCCGGTCGAAGCGACCGCCGCTCCGGAAATCGAAGTCGCCCCGGTTCGTGAAGCACAGCCTGTAGTTGAAGCTGCCGCTGAGCCAGTGGTTGCCGCAGAACCGGTTGTCGAAACAGCCAGCGAAACAGTGACCGAAGCTGTCCGTGAAGTCCGCGAAGAACAAACCGCGTTCAACTGGGTTGCCGAGCCAGCCGCCGCCGAAGCGCCAGAAGCCGAGGCCATGGTGTCCGAGCCAGTGGTTGCTGCTGCCGAGCCTGCTCCGGTGGTTGAAGCGCCGGTTGTTACCGAAGTGGCTGCACCGGAAGTCGAAGCCGCCTCTGTCAGCGCCCTGACGCCAAGCGGCCGTGCGCCGAACGATCCACGTGAAGTGCGTCGTCGCAAGCGTGAAGCCGAGCGTCTGCAGAAAGAAGCCGAACTGGCTGCCGCTGCTGCTCCGGCTGCTGTCGAAGCTGCACCGGTTGTCGCTGAAGTCGTCGAGGCAGCACCTGCCCCGGCTGCTGAAGTCGCTGCAGCCGAACCCGCTGAATCAGTGATCGACGAAGCACCGCGCTCCGTTCAGGAAGCGGTACAGCAACACGAGCAAGCCCTGGAAAAAGAACACGAGCCTAAACCTCTCGTCTGATTCCATCGGCCACTAAAAAGTCCCGCCTGGTGATCAAGGCGGGGCTTTTTTATGTCTATCCGATCGTTCCCACGCTCCGCGTGGGAATGCCTCAACGGACGCTCCGCGTTCCAACTCTCGAGAGGGACGCGGAGCGTCCCGGGCTGCATTCCCACGCAGAGCGTGGGTACGATCATTGCGGGTAGATCAACTTCTCAGGCACATCCACATCCCACAACACTCCGGGATCGTCCACAACCACCTCGACCACCCTCGCCTGCGCAAACAACGCCTTGGCCCCTCGATCACCGGACAACGCCATCAACGCCGGACCAAAGCTGCGCCCAAATCCCACCGGATGCCCATACTCGCCTTGATGCACCGGAACACTGACAGCATCATCAGCAATCTCCGCCATCACACGTTCAATACTCGCTGGAAGGATGAACGGCATATCCCCCAGCACAATCAGCCAACCGCCGAGCTGCGGACACGCCGCCACCCCGGCCACGATGCTGTCGCCCATGCCGGTCGATTCGATAAGCACAATCTCGCAGCCATAGGCCTTGGCCATGCGGATCACTTGTGGTCGATCAACAGTGGTCACCAGGACGCGCTTCTCAAGGGAAGCCGGCAAATTCACCAGCACTTGCTCGATCATCGAATGAACAGCACCCTCGCGGCCCGTGCAATCCGCCACCAGCTTGTCCTTCTCGGCACCGGCCTCCTGTCGAAACCGACTGCCCTGCCCCGCCGCCAAAACGATGACGCCGATGGGTTCGCTCATACCACCTCCTGCAACGGCTTCTTCTGCTTCAGTTCGACGCCATTCTTGATCGCCACGATTTCGGCCAGCAGCGACAAGGCGATTTCCGCCGGTGTGTGGCTGCCAATGTGCAAACCGATCGGGCCGTGCAGCCGAGAGATAGCCTCTTGTGACAAGCCTAGCTGAGCCAGATTGTCCCGGCGCTTCAAGCTGTTAACCCGTGAACCCAGCGCACCGACATAAAACGCCCTGGAATCCAGCGCCGTCAGTAGCGCCATGTCATCGAGTCGAGGATCGTGGGTCAGCGCGACGATGGCCGTACGCTCGTCAGTCTGGATGCTGAGCACCGCTTCATCGGGCATGCCTGAGACAAATCGCCCGTGCTGCTCTTCCCAGCCGTAAACGAACTCGGTGCGCGGATCGCAGATCAGCACTTCGAAATCCAGCAAACGAGCCATCTCGGCGACATACCGGGACAACTGCCCCGCACCGATCAGCAACAGCCGCCAACGCGGACCGTAAATGGCCCGCAACGTATTGCCATCGAATGTCAGCACATCAGTCTTGTCTGCCGGTTGCAGAACCACTTCACCGGTCGTGAGATCAAGCGAGCGAGCAACAATCTCATGCGCCTCGCAGCGCGCCAGCAACTCAGCGACCCAGTCCGGATCGCCCACCCGCTCCTCAGTCAGGCGCAAAGTGCCGCCGCACGGCAAACCGAAGCGTGCCGCCTCCTCACGGGTGACGCCGTAAGTGATCAACTGCACCGGTGGCCCATCGGCGGGAATACGACCATCGTGCAGCCGGGCAATCAAATCGTCTTCGACGCAACCACCGGACACCGAGCCAATCACCACGCCGTCTTCACGCAACGCCAGCATGGCGCCAGGTGCCCGAGGCGCAGTGCCCCAGGTCTGGACCACGCTGTACAACACCACCCGCTGACCGGCGCGGCGCCATTCGAGCACGCTGCGCAGGACATTCAGATCGACGCTGTCCATCAGGCCTGCGCCTTCTGCCAACCTTGCAGCTGATAGCGAACCGGCAGGTTGCGGATGCGCTTACCGGTGGCGGCAAAGATTGCGTTGCACAGTGCTGGCGCAATCGGAGGCACGCCTGGTTCACCAACACCGCCCAATGGCACATTGCCTGGCGGTGTGACCAGATGAACCGCAACGTCCTTCGGCGCCAGCGACATGCGCGCCACTTCGTACATGTGGAAGTTGTCCTGCTGGACCTTGCCGTCCTTGAAGCTGATTTCCCCCAGCACTGCGTTGCCCAGGCCCATCACGCAGGCGCCTTCGAACTGTGCGCGAATCCGCTCGGGGTTGATCTGCGGACCGCAATCCACCGCGATGTCGGCCTTGTGTACGATCAGCGTGCCGTCGTCTTTGACTTCAACCTCTATCACCGCCGCCACATAAGTTACGAAGCTGTAATGCACCGCCAGCCCCAGGCCTCGGCCCTTGGGCAACTCGCGGCCCCAGCCGGCAGCTTTCGCAGCGGTTTCCAACACCGTACGCATCCGCGCCGTGTCGATCGGATAACGCTCGGGGGACTCGCCGTAGTTCCACTCTTCACTCAAGGTGCGCGGATCGATCTGCCGGTCCGGGCCGAGCAATTTGATCTGGTACTTGAGCGGGTCCTGGCCGGCCTTGTGCGCCAGTTCATCGACAAAGCTCTGAATCGCAAAACCGTGAGGAATGTTCGACACCGAGCGATACCAGCCGACCCGGGTGTGAATCGCCGCTTCCGGGTTTTCCAGACGCACGTTAGGAATCGCGTACGCCATGTTGGTAAAGCCCATGCCCAGCTCGAAGGCCGCCTCGTGGTTCATGCCCGGCGCGAACAACGCGGTGATGCTCGGTGCCACGGTGCGGTGCAACCAGCCGGACGGCAGGCCGTCCTTGTTCAGGCTGGCTTTCAGGTACTCGGCCGACACCGTATGGAAATAGGAACAGTGGATGTCGTCTTCACGGGTCCATTGCACCCGCACTGCCTTGCCGGGGAATTCCTTGGCAAGGATGGCCGCTTCGATGATGAAGTCCGGTTTGGATTTACGACCGAAACCGCCGCCCAGCAAGGTGACATTGAAGGTGACGTTATCGAACGGAATGCCGAGGCGTTCGCCAATTCGTTCGCGGGAGACTTGGGGTGCCTGGCTCGGGGCCCAGGCTTCGCACACACCGTCCTTGAAGCGGGCGATGGCGACCATCGGTTCCATCGGCGCCTGCGTGAGGTGCGGCAGGTAATAAGACGCTTCCAGGGTGCTGTCGGCGCTACCCATAGCCTCGTCGATGTTGCCGGTATTGCGCACCACTTTGCCGGGTTTGAGGGATGCAGCCTCAATTTCCTTGCGGTAGGCAATCGAGTCGTAACTGGCGTTGGGGCCATCGTCCCACTCGATTTTCAGCGCTTCGCGGCCCTTGATCGCCGCCCAGGTATTACTGGCGACCACGGCCACGCCGCCCAACGGCTGAAACTCCGACGGCAACGGATGGCCTTCGATCTGCACGACCTTGATCACGCCCGGGACTTTTATCGCGGCGCTGGAGTCGACGGACTTGACCTTGCCGCCGTACACCGCAGGACGTGCAATGGTGGCGTAGAGCATGCCGTCGAAATGTACGTCTGCACCGTAAATGGCGCGGCCATTGACGATGTCGGCACCGTCGATGGCCTTGGTGCCTTCCTTGCCGATGTAGCGAAATTCCGACGGCTGCTTGAGTCGCAGGCTGTCACGCGCCGGTACCGCCAGCGCACCGGCAGCGGCGGCCAATGCGCCATAACCCAGTTCACGACCGGACGGTTTATGGATGACTTTATGCTGTTGCGCATGGCATTCGCTGACCGGCACTTTCCACTGTTCGGCAGCGGCTTGTTCAAGCATGGTTCGCGCGGCAGCACCGCAGCGACGCATCGGCTCGTACCAGTGGCGCATGCTGCGCGAACCATCGGTGTCCTGGTTGCCGAAGCGCACTTCGTCGCCCGGCGCCTGTTGCACCTTCATCATCGCCCAGTCGGCTTCCAGTTCATCGGCCACCACCATCGTCAGGCTGGTGCGCACACCCTGGCCCATTTCCGAACGGTTGCAGACCACGGTCACCATGCCGTCGGCGGCGATGCTGACGTAAACCTTCGGATCATCGATCCAGCCGTTGGGCATGCCATCGGCGCCGAATTTCTGCTCTTTCTCGGCAGCAAAAGCGTCTTGCCAGCCCCAGCTCGCCACCAGAACCAACGCACTGGTGGCACCAACGCCTTTGAGGAAACCGCGGCGACTGAGGTTGCTCAGCGCGAAATCATTCGGTAACTGGCTCATGCCTTGGCCTCCTTCAGGTGAGTGGATGCCTGGCGGATGGCGGTCTTGATGCGGTTGTAGGTGCCGCAACGGCAAATATTGCCGACCATCGCCTCTTCGATCTGTTCGTCGCTGGGGTTCGGGTTGGTTTTGAGCAGCGCCGTGGCGGACATGATCTGCCCGCCCTGACAGAAACCGCACTGGGCCACGGCAGTGTCGAGCCAGGCTTGCTGGACGACTTGCCCGACCGGGTCGGCGTGCAGGTTATCGATGGTGGTGACGTTCTGGCCGACCACCGAACCGATCGGCGTGATGCAACTGCGCGCCGGGGCGCCTTCGATATGAATGGTGCAGGCGCCGCACAGGCCCATGCCGCAGCCGAATTTGGTGCCGTTGTAACCGGCCACGTCGCGGATTGCCCAGAGCAGCGGCATGTCCTCGGTGACATCGAGTTGATGGTCTTGACCATTGAGCTTCAGGGTAATCATGGGCACGCCCGCATAGTTATTGGTTATGGGGTCGAGCAATCTGCCGCCAGGGGTTGGCGGTTGGCATCACGCAGATCGGCTCAGGCTAATAAGGCTCTCTTATGCGGACGGTAGCGTCTGCATCGGGCCTTTGATGGAGCAAACGTTTGCATCGTTAGGTGGCTAAGTTAACCCAGCATTAACAAAAAAGCCCTGCACCGTTAAACGTGTGCAGGGCTTTGAGGTCAGTCTTGAAAGCGTAGCCTCAATACCGATTGGGCTCCATTTCCAGGTCGACATGGAAACGTTCTGAAATGTCTTTCTGGATACGTTGCGCCAGGTTCAGCAATTGCAGACCGGTTGCGTTGCCATAGTTGACCAGCACCAGCGCCTGCAATTTATGCACGCCGGCGTCGGCGTCACGAAAACCTTTCCAGCCGGCCCGCTCGATCAGCCAGCCCGCCGCCAGTTTCATCTGCCCGTCGGGTTGCGCGTAGGCCACCAGATCCGGGTATTCACCTTTGAGTTGCGCGACGAGCGCCGCTGGCACCAAAGGATTCTTGAAGAAGCTGCCGGCATTGCCCAGCACTGCCGGATCCGGAAGCTTTTCGTTGCGGATACTGCAAATCGCTTGGCTGACATCGGTGGCGGTCGGGTGATCGATGCCTTGCTCGGTCAGGCGCTGACGTACCGGGCCGTACTCCAGATGCAGGTGCGCGGCGCGGTCCAGGATGAAACGTACCCGCAGGATCAACCAACGCCCCGGTTCCTGCTTGAACAGGCTGTCGCGGTAGGCGAAGTTGCACTCTTCCAGGGTGAAGTCCCGCAGGTTGCCGGTCTGACGATCCAGCGCGGTCAGGCCGGCGAACACGTCCTTGATCTCCACGCCATAGGCACCGATGTTCTGCATCGGTGCCGCACCGACGGTGCCGGGAATCAGGCTGAGGTTCTCCAGCCCCGACAAACCTTGCGCCAGGGTGTGCTGCACGAACGGATGCCAAGGCTCGCCCGCTTCGGCTTCGATCACGACCTTGCTGCCGTCATCACTGAGGATGCGAATCCCGCGCGTGGCCATGCGCAGCACCAGCGACTGGATATCGGCCGTCAGCAGCAAATTGCTGCCACCGCCGATCACCAGCAGCGGCACGTCATGCTCCACCGCATAGGCCAGGGCTTCACGCACGTCGGCATCGCTGTGGGCTTCGGCAAATAGCCGGGCCTGAACGTCGACGCCAAAGGTGTTGAACGGCTTGAGCGAAACCTGGGCGCGCACCTGCAAACTCATAACCGTCCCTTCAATTCGATCACCAGCAAATCACTGGCGCGCTCGATCAGGTCCAGCACCTGCTCAAAGCCTTGGTCGCCGTCGTAATACGGATCCGGTACTTCATCGATTTCCGACTGGTAGCGACGCAGGAACAGGTCCAGCTCAGCCTTGCCCTTGGCCGGTTGCAAGGCCTTGAGGTTGCGCAGGTTGCTGTGATCCATCGCCAGAATCAGGTCGTAGGTGGCGAAATCGGCGCGAGACACTTGCTGGGCGCGCTGAGCGGACAGGTCATAACCGCGCAGCTTGGCCGCCGCCTGGCTTCGCTTGTCCGGGGCCTTGCCGACGTGCCAGTCACCGGTACCAGCGGAGGCGACTTCGATTTGATCGGCCAGCCCCGCTTCGCGCAGTTTATGCCGCAACACGCCTTCGGCCGTCGGAGAACGGCAGATGTTGCCCAGGCAGACAAACAAAACCCGCATCAGGCCTCCAGCAGGCGACGAACGCGCTCAAGGTCTTCGACAGTATCGACGCCGGTGGGCGGTGCGATCAGTGCATCAGCGACGTGAATCCGCACGCCGTGCCACAGGGCACGCAGTTGCTCCAGGGATTCAGTGTTTTCCAGCCAGCATGGGCCCCAGCTGACAAAGTCATGCAGGAAACCGGCGCGGTAGGCATAGATGCCGATGTGGCGACGATACGGCACGCCTTCCGGCAATTGCTCGCGGCTTCTGGCGAATGCGTCCCGGGCCCACGGCAATGTGGCACGACTGAAGGTCAGCGCCAGGCCATTAAGGTCGCTGACAACCTTGACCACGTTGGGATTGAACAGGGTTTCCACGTCTTCGATCGGCTCGGCCAGCGTGGCCATGCGCGCTTCGGTGTGGGCGGCCAGGTTGGCGGCCACCTGATCGATCACGCTCGGCGGGATCAGCGGTTCGTCACCCTGAACGTTGACCACAATGGCGTCGGGCGCGAGGCCCAGCTTCGCGGCGACTTCGGCCAAACGGTCGGTGCCGGAATTGTGATCTTCGCGGGTCAGCACCACTTCAGCGCCAAACCCTTTGCAGGCCTCGACGATGCGCGCATCGTCAGTGGCAACCACCACACGCTGAGCGCTGCTTTTGCTCGCCTGTTCCCAGACGTGCTGGATCATCGGCTTGCCGGCGATCAACAGCAGCGGTTTGCCCGGCAAGCGGGTGGAGGCGTAACGCGATGGAATGACAACGGTAAAGGCTGTGGTCATTTATCCAGACGCTCGTCGGTGGTCAGGGTGCGGGCTTCGGTTTCGAGCATCACCGGGATGCCGTCGCGAATCGGGTAAGCCAGGCCTGCGCCCTTGCTTATCAGCTCGGTTTTGTCGGCACTGAGCTTGAGCGGGCCTTTGCAGACCGGGCAAGCGAGGATATCGAGCAATTTGGTGTCCATGAGCATTCCCTGGATAAAAACGGATTTAAGGCAAAAGACGAGCCGGCAACAGGCGCATCAGCTGCGTATCGAACCAGGCCACGAAGGCCGGCGATGGCGCAGCATCGACCGCCAGGTACCACCAATCGGCGGCGGCGAAGGCACGGCACTTCACCGCGTCCTTTTCGGTCATCACCAACGGCAATGACGGTGTGAAATTCAAGGCCTGCACGCTGTATTCGGCGTGGTCGGCAAACGCATGCGGGACAGGCTGCCAGTGTAGCGTTTCGAGGGTTGTGAAGAAACGCTGCGGATTGCCGATCCCGGCCACGGCGTGCAACGCCTGGCCAGCGGGGAAATGGTCGAGGGGACGCCGCTCGCCGCTTTGCAGATTGATCAATTCGGTGGGTTGAAGCTGGAAGGCAAAACCGCCGTCGCGATCGGCAGTTGCGCCGTTGTACAGCACCGCGTCGACGCTTTGCAGGCGCTCGGCCGGCTCACGCAACGGCCCGGCGGGCAGGCAGCGCTGGTTGCCCAGGCCCCGGGCGGCGTCGATCAGCACCAGTTCAAGGTCGCGGGCCAGACGGTAATGCTGCATGCCGTCGTCGGACAGGATCAGGTCCAGTGGCTCACTCGCCAGCAGGGCTTTGACGGCGCTGCTGCGGTCCGGGTCGATCATCAACGGAACGCCGGTGCGCTGGACGATCAACAGCGGCTCGTCGCCTGCGATATCGGCGCTTTGATCCGCCTCGACTCGCCAAGGCAGTTGCGGCGGTTTGGCGCCGTAACCGCGGCTGACCACGCCGACCCGCAAGCCACTGCGCTGGCAGTGCTGGATCATCCACAGAATCAGCGGCGTCTTGCCGGTGCCGCCGACGGTGATGTTGCCGACCACGATCAGCGGCACCGGCGGTTGATAGATCTCGCCCTCACCCGCCAGAAAACGCTTGCGCTTATTATTGACCACGCGCCGATACAGCCACTCCAGCGGCTGCAACAGCTTCAGGGCCGGATGACCTTGGTACCACGCGGCGAGCAAGCGGTCTGACATGGCCATCAGGGCGCGGGCGGCGCCGCCTCTACAGTGGTCATGCGCAGGTGGCTGAAACCGAGTTTGCCGGCGGCGTCCATGGCGGTGATGACCGACTGATGCTGAGTCTTGCCGTCAGCGCTGATAGACAGCGGCAGGTTGGTGTCGCCACTGGATTCTTTCTGCAGCGCGTCCATCAGGGTGGCCAGATCGTTTTTCGGCAACAATTGGTTGTTCACCGAGAATACGCCCTCGGCACTGATGGCAACGTCCAGATGCTTGACCTGCGGGTCTTCGGCAGGCGAACCGCTGACCGCTTCCGGCAGATCGACACGCAATTGGGTTTCACGGGTAAAGGTGGTGGTCACGACGAAAAACAGCAGCAGGATAAACACCACGTCGATCAGCGACGCGAGGTTGATGTCCACATTCTCCCGTTGCTTGCGGCGGAATTTCACGCTTTGCCCCCATTCAGGTCAACATCACGGTCACCCTGCACCACCTCGACGAGCTTGATCGCTTCCTGCTCCATGCCCACCACCAGTTCATCGATCCGGCGTTGCAGGAACCGGTGGAAGAATACCGCCGGGATGCCGACCATCAGGCCTGCGGCCGTAGTAATCAGGGCTTTGGAGATACCACCGGCCAACACGGCAGCGTTGGTGGTCATGCCCGAACCCATGAATGCGCTGAAGATATCGATCATGCCCAACACCGTCCCCAACAGACCCAGCAACGGGGCCATGGCGGCGATGGTGCCCAACGCATTGATGTAGCGTTCGAGCTCGTGAACCACTCGCGCGGCGGCTTCTTCTATGCACTCTTTCATGATCTCGCGACCATGCCTGGAGTTGGCCAGGCCAGCGGCCAGGATCTCCCCCAACGGCGAGTTGGCGCGCAGTTCCTTGAGTTTGTCTTTATTGAGTTGTTTGTCCTTGATCCAGACCCAGACCTGCCCGAGCAAATGCTCCGGGGTCACACGGCTGGCTCGCAGGGTCCAGAGACGTTCGGCGACGATCGCCATGGCTGCGATGGAACTCAGAATGATCGGTATCATCATCCATCCGCCGGATTTGACCAATTCCCACACAGTGACAGTCCCCTCGAAAAAGTGCGCCACTCTAACATAGGGGGTCGGCGCACCGAAAACCGCGATGTCGCATCCGGTCGAGCGTTAATCACTCGGAGTCATTGCGCAGAGCGCCAGAAACGCCGTTCTTGACGCATCGTCCATGGCGGCTTGAAGCGTCCCAGTTGCAGACGGATGGCACCCTGCTCGGCGCTGTCATGGATCGACATGCCGCGTTTTCGATAGCGCGCCATGATCGTGGGATGGGGATGTCCGAATGAATTGCCCTGGCCGCGGGAGATCAACACCGCTTTGGGTTGCAACCCGGAAAGCAGCGCCATGGAAGATGAACTGCGACTGCCATGGTGCGGAGCCTGCAACCAATCGGTGGTGACGGCCAGTGGACTGTCGAGCAGCGCCCGCTCGGCTGCGGCATCTATATCACCGGTCAATAACAGACGTTCACCGTTGGCTTCTATCTGCAGGACGCAGGATTTTTGATTGCTGTCGCTGGCCGAAGACCATTGCCAGAGCTGGAACCGTACATCATCCCAGACCCATTGCTTGCCGCTCTCGCAGCCTTCTGCCTGCAACTCGGCCGGCAGCGCCAGGGGATCGCCACTGACCACCCGTTTCACCGGCAGGCCATTGGCAACGGCCCGGGCGCCGCCCGCGTGATCGGCGTCAGCATGGCTGATCAACATCAAATCGAGTCCATTCACGCCCAGTTTGCGTAATGTCGGCAGCACCACCCGCTCGCCCAGGTCGAAATCGCCGAAACGTGGCCCGGTGTCATACAACAGTGTGTGATGACGGGTGCGCACCAGGATGGCCAAACCCTGGCCGACATCCAGCTGCCAGATTTCGGCGATGCCTTCAGGCAAGACCTGCCTGGGTGGAAAAACCAGCAACAGCAGCATCGGCCAACCCAACGAGCGAAACGGCACACCTCGAGGCATCAATAGTAGAAAGGCACCGAGTGTGCCGAGTGCCCATATCCACAACGGGATGGCCACCGGCACCCACGCGGGCAAGTACCCGGCCATCAGGGCCAGGCCCTTGAACAATAGGTCGATCAAACCTCCTGCCAGCCACAGCAGCCCTTCGCCCACGTATGGAAGAGGCAAAAACAACGTACCCAGCAATGCCGGAGGCAGCACCACCAGACTGATCCACGGCACCGCGAGCAAATTGGCCACCGGCCCGCTGAGACTGATCGGCAACCCGAGCACCAGCAGCAACGGGCACAGACCGATCGCGATCAGCCATTGGGCGCGGGTCCATGTTTGCCACCAACTCCATGGGCCCAGCCGACCGCCGAAGGTGAAGATCAACACCGCCACCGCCGCGAACGACAGCCAGAAACCCGGTTGCAGACTCGCCAGCGGATCCAGCACCAAAACGCCGTCAAGCGCCAGCAACAGCGGCCACCAGGCGCCGAGGTGACGAAATCGCAGACGCCACAACAGCACCAGACCGATCATCACGCAGGCCCGCCGCACCGGCACCTCGAAACCGGCCAGCAGCCCGTAACCGAGCGCCGCGGCGAACGCCAGTCCACAGGCCCACGGCAGCCAAGGCAAGCGTTTCGGCCACAGGCCATAACGGGCCAGCCCGGCGATCAGCAAATACACCAGCCCTGCCAACAAACCGACGTGCTGTCCGGAAATCACCAACAGATGGACGGTGCCGGTGTCTTGCAGCACCTGCCAGTCTTCGCGACTCAGTCCGGCGCCGTCCCCCAGCACCAACGCCGTCAGCGCGCCCGTTCGCCCCTGAGCATCCACGGCCTGCAAGCGCTGACGGATGCCGTCGCGCCAGGCCCATTGGGCTTCCTTGAGTCGCTGGCCATCCTTGACCGTCCCGGTAGCGCCGATACGTTGCGCCAGCAGCCAGGCGTCGTAATCGAAGGCATGGGGATTGAGCAGCCCCGCAGGACGCTTCAACTTGACCGCCAGTCGCCAATATTCGCCGCTGTTGACCGGCGGCCCGTCATACCACGCCAGGCGCAGCAGTTTCGGCACCTTGCCATGTCGCGACCGGGCGTCCGCCAACTCGAATCGCACGACGGCCTCATTGTTCTGGGGCAATCCCGTCACCCGACCTTCGACCCAACGGGTTTCGCCATCGAGGCTCACCGACAGCCGATCATCCAGCGCCCACTGTGCATTCGCGCCTGCCCAACTGAGGCCGAACAGGAAAAATGCCAGTGGATAGCTGCGAAACGGCAGCAACATCAAACCGATTACCGGCAGCAACATCCATAACCAGACCGGCGGTAATACCGGTAAAAAACGCAGGATCAACAGACCCAACGCCAGCGCCATCATCCCTGTGCGCATACGCCCGTCCTTGAGAGTCCCCTCCTAGGCATAGCCGGCTAATCGCACAGGCATCGTTATTAATTGTCACAAAGTCTGAATGGGCGACTAATAGAATCCAGACATACTTGCCGCCTTAACCGACCGAGAAGCCTTATGCCCCGGCGCTTATTCAAACGTTACATGCCAGACCCGACCAGCATCAGGGAACACAAGTCCTTACGCTTTCTCGGCACCCTGCTGCATGACCCGAACCTCTGGCACCTCAACCGCCATTCCGTCGCACGGGCCATGGCGGTGGGTCTGTTCGCGGCGTTCCTGCCGATTCCGTTGCAGATGCTGGTCGCCGCCATTCTCGCCATCATGGTGCGCGGCAACATGCCGATTGCGGTCAGCCTGGTCTGGCTGACCAATCCGATCACCATGCCGGCGGTGTTCTTCTGCACTTACCAGACCGGTGCCTGGCTGATGGACGTTCCCGCCCGCCATTTGCCGGACGAGCTGACCTGGGAATGGATCAGCGGCGAACTCTCGACTCTTTGGCAGCCGTTTTTACTCGGCTCGGTGGTGACGGGACTGGTGCTCGGCGCTCTCGCCTATTGCCTGACCATGATGTATTGGCGCTGGTGGGTCGGGCGGCAGTGGCGGCGGCGCCAGAAGAGACGGATGCAAGAATAAAAAAACGGCACCCTGAGGTGCCGTTTCTGATTGAGCAGTGCGCGATTACGTGCGCATCCCGCGACCACTGACCAGCAGCCGTGCGCAACCGATGTACAACACAACAGTCGCCACCAGCATGAAGGTAATCGCCACGCTGATCCTGATGTCAGAAACGCCAAGAATGCCGTAACGGAAAGCGTTCACCATGTGCAGTACCGGGTTGGCCAGGGACACGGTCTGCCAGAACGGTGGCAGCAAGGAGATCGAGTAGAACACCCCGCCCAGGTAGGTCAGCGGTGTCAGCACAAACGTCGGGATGATCGAGATGTCATCGAAGTTGCGCGCAAACACGGCGTTGATGAAGCCCAGCAGCGAGAAGATCGTCGCCGTCAGCACCACCACCAGAATGGTCACGCCCAGGTGATGCACCTGCAACTCGGTGAAGAACAGCGACAGCAGGGTCACGATGAACCCGACCATCAAGCCGCGCAGCACGCCGCCCAGGGTGTAGCCGATCAGAATCGTATGCGGCGACACGGGCGACACCATCAACTCTTCGATGGAACGCTGGAACTTGCTGCCGAAGAAACTCGAGACCACGTTGCCGTAGGAGTTGGTGATCACCGACATCATGATCAGCCCCGGCACGATGTACTCCATGTAGGTGAAGCCACCCATGTCGCCGATCTGCCGGCCGATCAGATTGCCGAAGATCACGAAGTACAGAACCATGGTGATGGCCGGCGGCAGCAGCGTCTGCGGCCAGATCCGGGTAAAGCGTTTGACCTCTCGGTAAACGATGGTGTTGAGGGCAACGAGGTTGGGTTGCAGCTCGGAACTCATACCGCCACCTTCGACAGATTTTTCTCCACCAGGGACACGAACAACTCCTCGAGGCGATTGGTTTTGTTACGCAGGCTCAACACTTCGATGTTCTGCTGCGCCAATTGGGTGAACAGCGCGGTGATGCCCATGGCCTTGTCGACCTGAACTTCGATGGTGTGGCTGTCGAGCAACTTGGTCGGATAACCGAGCAACTGCGGCGCGGTTTGCAATGTGTTTTTGAGGTCGAGCAGGAACGTTTCCACATGCAGTTGGCCGAGCAACTGTTTCATGCTGGTGTTCTCGACGATGGTGCCGTGGTCGATGATGCCGATGTTGCGGCACAGCTGCTCAGCCTCTTCCAGGTAGTGGGTGGTGAGGATGATGGTGATGCCTTTCTTGTTCAGCTCGGTGAGGAACGTCCACATCGAGCGACGCAGTTCGATGTCCACACCCGCCGTCGGTTCGTCGAGGATCAGCAGGCGCGGTTCGTGAACCAGCGCACGGGCGATCATCAGTCGACGCTTCATACCGCCGGACAGTGAACGCGACGGGACATCGCGCTTGTCCCACAGACCCAGCTGGGTCAGATATTGCTCGGCGCGTTCCTTGGCGATTTTCGGCGGGATGCCATAATAACCAGCCTGGGTCACGACGATATCAAAGGTTTTTTCGAACTGGTTGAAGTTGAATTCCTGAGGCACTACGCCGATGGAGCGCTTGAGCTGCGCAGGATTCTTGTCCAGGTCGTGACCGAAGATATTCACCGTCCCGCTGGTCTTGTTCACCAGGGTCGAGAGAATGCCGATGGTCGTGGATTTGCCGGCGCCGTTAGGGCCGAGCAAGGCGAAAAAGTCACCTTCGGCGACGTCCAGATCGATACCACTCAGGGCCTGGAAACCGTTGCCGTAGGTTTTGGTTAGCTGCCGGATGGACAGAGCGGAACTCATATCGGATTTACGCACCAAGAAGGGAAGAAAGGGACAAATAAGGGCGGGCGGCGACTAATACAACCGCGGCGCACGAGCGCAATGGTGCTTGTCGCCGCCACACAAGTACAGTCAAGTGTGTCGATAGTGAGTATTAAGTCAACGCGGTCATAACCGCTTTCTGATAGGCCGGACGCTGTTTCAGGCGTTCGTACCAGGCTTGCAGATGAGGCTGTGGTGCGCGCTCGATCGGCATCTCGAACCAGGCATAAATGAAGCTGCCCAGAGGAATGTCGCCCATGCCGATCTCATCGCCGGACAGGTACGGTTGGGTCGCCAGCGCCTGATCGGCCATGGACAGCAGGCCATCGCACTCCTTGATCGCAGCGTTGATGGCCGGCCAGTCCTGCTTGTCTTCCGGGGTGCGCAATACGCCCCAGAACACCGTGCGGAACGGCCCGGCAAAACTTGAAGTGGTCCAGTCCATCCACTTGTCGGCAGAAGCCCGGGCCTGCAGATCCTCTGGATACCAGGCGGTGCCGTTGGCGTGGCGAGCCATCAGGTAACGCACGATGGCGTTGGATTCCCACAGCACGAAACCATCGTCTTCAATCACCGGCACGCGGCCATTGGGGTTCATCGCGCGGTACTCCGGCGTATCGACAACACCAAAGGCGCCGCCCGCATCGATGGCTTCATAAGCCAAGCCCAGCTCCTCGGCGGCCCACAAAGGTTTTCTGACATTCGACGAGTTTTTCCGACCCCAGATCTTCAGCATGACCGCCTCTTTATGGATGAATGCGCAGGCAGCATACGCCGGATCAGGCGCGACTCAAATCGCTCTGCATGTCACCCAGCTGCACGGGCAGCGTGTCGCTGAACAGATGCGGATAGCACTTTTCCAGGTGCTCGAAAAAGAACGCTTCAGGCACGTCGGTGAACTGGCCGTGGTCGATCAGGTATTCCATCAATTGCTCGCCGTCGCGATTGAACGGATGGAAAACACTGTCGTTGATTCCGTCGAATTCCAGTGGTGCGACATTGAACAGTTCGCACAAGGCTTGGTTGAACGCTGGCGTGGCTTTGACCCAGCGACCATTCAGATACAGCTCCGTATAGCCGTGCATGGCGAACACATCGCTCTTGAGCAATTCAAGCAACCGCGGCGTCGACAAATGATTGCGCACATCCGCCAGACCGATCCGCGCGGGAATCCCGCAATGCCGGGCTGCACCTGCCAGCAGCGTGGCTTTGGGTACGCAATAACTCTCCCCCGCCGCCAACGCATAACTGCCGCGCAAGGTGCCCGGGTCGCGACTGAAGGTGTAAGGGTTGTAACGCACGGCTTCGCGCACGGCGTAATAGAGATTGATCGCCTGCTCTAGAGGATCGCGACGGCTGCCGCGATGTTTTTCGGCGAACTCCACCACCGAGGGGTGGTCACTATCGATGAAGCGGCCGGGACTCAGATACTCGTGCATGAGAACAATCTCCTGGGGAAGCCACGAGTCTAAGCGACACGTTCAGCACAGAGATAACGACGTTTCGGCCAAACATGGACGCTTTGCCGCCCGCCCAACGAACGATTTCCGCGGCCTGTTGCCCACTGGGCCTACAAAACTCATCCATGGTTTCCCACGAATTCAATCACATCGCTCTGACCGCCCTGTTTTGCGGATGCCGTCTAAGCTCTGAAAGTTGGTTTTGCCCTGGTTTCACGGAGGATTAAATATGCTGCTGTTGTGGATACTGGTTCTGGTTGTCGGGATTGCTTTTTTAGCCCACCGTCGTGTCGCCCCGCTGCCCGCCCTGTGCGTCGTTGCCGTTTACGTGGTGGCGATGGGCGCGTTCAGCCGCGCGCCAGGCTGGTTGCTGCTGGTTTTCTGGGTGTTGATCGCGGCCGTGGCTGCGCCATTGTTGTTGCCCGACCTGCGCCGCAAATACTTCAGCGCGCCGCTGTTCAGCTGGTTCCAGAAAACCCTGCCGCCGATGTCGCAAACCGAACGCGATGCAATCGATGCCGGCACGGTGTGGTGGGACGGCGAACTGTTCAGCGGTCGCCCGGACTGGAAAAAACTACTGTCCTATCCAAAAGCGCAGCTGAGCGAAGAGGAACAGGCCTTTATCGACGGCCCGACCGAAGAACTCTGCGCCATGGTCAGCGACTGGCAGATCGGTCAAACCATGGACCTGCCTCCCGAAGCCTGGGCCTACATCAAGGAAAACGGCTTCTTCGCCCTGATAATTCCCAAGGAGTTTGGCGGCAAAGGTTTCTCCGCCTATGCCCACTCTCAGGTGGCGATGAAGCTGGCGACCCGCAGCGGCGACCTTGCCTCTACCGTGATGGTCCCCAACTCCCTCGGCCCGGCCGAACTGCTGCTGCATTACGGCACCGACGAGCAACGCAATCACTACCTGCCACGACTGGCGCGCGGCGATGACATCCCGTGCTTCGCACTGACCGGCCCACTGGCCGGCTCTGATGCCGGCTCCATGCCCGACACCGGGGTGATCTGCAAAGGTGAATGGGAAGGCAAGGAAACCTTGGGCCTTCGTCTGAACTGGGAAAAGCGTTACATCACGCTGGGACCGGTTGCCACCCTGCTCGGCCTCGCGTTCAAGGCCTACGACCCGGATCACCTGCTGGGTGAGGAGGAGGACCTGGGGATCAGTCTGGCGTTGATCCCGACCGATACCGCCGGTGTTGAAATCGGCCGCCGTCACTTGCCGTTGGGCGCTTCATTCATGAACGGCCCGAACTCCGGCAAAGATGTCTTCGTACCGTTGGAGTTCCTCATCGGCGGCCAGGAAATGATCGGCAAAGGCTGGATGATGCTGATGAACTGCCTGTCGGTCGGGCGTTCGATTTCGTTGCCAGCGGTCGGCACCGGCGCCGCCAAGTTCACCAGTCTGGTGACCGGCCAGTACGCTCAGGTCCGTGAACAATTCAACGTTCCACTGTCAGCCTTCGAAGGTATTCAGGAAGCGATGGCGCGCATCGGCGGCAACGCCTGGATGATGGACGCCGCGCGGATGCTCACCGCCAATGCGGTGGATTTGGGCGAGAAGCCGTCGGTGCTGTCGGCGATTCTCAAGTACCACCTCACTGAACGCGGCCGCGAGTGCATCAGCCACGCCATGGATGTTCATGGCGGCAAGGCAATCATCATGGGGCCGAACAACTACCTTGGTCGCAGCTGGAACGGCGCGCCGATTTTCATCACCGTGGAAGGCGCGAACATTCTCTCGCGCAACCTGATGATCTTCGGTCAGGGTGCGATTCGCTGCCATCCCTTCGTGCTTAAGGAAATGGCCCTCGCCGGTCGTCAAGACAAGGACCAGGCACTCACCGAGTTTGATGGTCTGCTGCTCAAGCACATCGGTTTCGCCGTGGGTAACGCCGCCAGCACGCTGGTGCTGAACCTTGGTTTCGGTCACTTCGAACACGCGCCAGGCGACAAGCTCAGCCAGGGTTACTTCCGTGCCCTCAATCGCCAGGCTGCTGCGTTCGCCATGCTCGCCGACCTGAGCATGATGCTGCTGGGCGGCGAATTGAAACGACGCGAACGTCTGTCGGCGCGTCTTGGGGATGTGCTCAGCAACATGTACCTCGCCTCCGCCGCGCTCAAGCGTTACCACGACCTCGACTCACCGGAGCACATGGCACCGCTGTTTACCTGGGCCATGGAAGAAAGCCTGGGGCAGTCGGAACGAGCGCTGGATGAACTGCTGACCAACTTCCCGAACAAGGTGCTGGGTTGCCTGTTGCGAGTGATCGTGTTCCCGTTCGGTCGTCGTCACAAAGGGCCATCGGACAAACTCGGCGCCGAAGTGGCGGCGGTGATCGGCCGCGCCAAGGGCGATCCGACCCTGGAAGAGTTGCTCGGCGGTTGCTACCGGCCGCAATCCACCGATGACCCGGTCGGCGCCCTGCAACATGCGTGTAACCTGCTGAGTGCCGCGCAACCGCTGCGCAAAAAGCTTCATGTCGCACTCAAAAGCGGCCAGATCAAACCGGTCGCCGGGGAACACGTCATCGATGCAGCGCTTGAAGCTGGCGTGTTGCAGCCCGTGGAAGCGCAGACCCTGCGTGACGCCGAAGCGGCGCGGCGCAAGGTGATTGATGTCGATGATTTCGACAAAGACGAACTCGCGCTGGCCGACGGAAAGGTCCGCTGATCCTGTAAAAATGGGCGCAGGAGCTTTATACTCCCGCGCCCGTTTTGCTCTTGAGGACTTATCTCGTGTCCAATGTCGTTGCCGATCATCTTGTCTTGCTCGACCACCTGCGCAGCATCCTGGTCGCCGTAGGTGAGGCCGAACAGGTTCCCGAAGAAAGCCATGCCTTGTTCCTCGAGCGCTTCGACGAACTGCGTGCGTTGCTGCCGGTCGACCCGATCGAAAGCCAATACCTGGGCCAGGACATTCTGTGCCAGGTGATCACCCGCTACCCGCAAATCGCCCACCTGGTCCCGCGTGACCTGCTGTGGTACTTCGCCGGTGACTGCCTGCATTACATGCCCGACGATGAAATCGACTTGTACCAGGCGCTGGAAGAACGTCGTTTCGAAGCTGAACAAAACGACGAACCGTTCGACTGGAACCAGGAAAAACAGCTGCTGGCGATGTCGAAAGACGACAGCAAGCACTGATCCTCGGTCAGAAACGCAAAAGGCCCGCATGGTGATTCATGCGGGCCTTTTTTTGTGTTCGGAAGATCAAAAAATCGCAGCCTTCGGCAGCTCCAGGGGGATCGCGTTTCAACTGTGAGCTGCCGAAGGCTGCGATCTTTTGATTTTCCCCTTCAGAGCAACCCATCACTCTCCGGTAACTCATACTCCGCCGCGCCCCTAACCGAGCCACTCAACTTGCCCGGCTTGCTCAGGGTCGGTTCCTTCTCCAGGCACTCCACCAGATAGTCGATCAGCACCCGTAACTTCGGTGGCAAATAACGGGTTGGCGAATGCAGCAACCAGGCACCGCCGTGGTATGACGCCAGAAAGGTCCAGTCCGGCAGCACCTGCACGATCAGCCCCTGCTCCAGCGCATAACGTGCGGTGAAGTACGGCAGGCTGCCAATCCCGATGTGCTGCAACACTGCACCCAAGCGCACGCCGGTGTGATTGGCCGCATAACGTCCGCGCACACCAACGGTGACAGCCTTGGTGCCTTTCTTGAATTTCCAGCGTGCATCGCTCGGGGTTTCGCCCAGATAGATGCAGCTGTGGTTGAGCAAGTCGTGGGGATGGGTCGGTGTGCCGTGTTCGGCCAGGTATTGCGGCGTTGCACAGAGCATATGATCGATGGTGAGCAATTGCCGCCCGACCAGTCCGGCAGGTGGCCGATCTGTAATTCGAATCGCCAGATCAACGTTGTCGTCGATCAAATCCACCTGGCGGTCCTCAAGCAACAGCTCCACATCCACTTTGGGATAGCGACGCAAAAATTCCGGCATATGCGGATGAATCACAAAACGCCCCACCGCCTTCGGCACGCTGACGCGCACCAGTCCTTCCGCTTCATGGGTGAACTGACCGCTGATTTCCATCACTGACTTGGCTGCGCTGACCATCTCCTGGCAACGCTTGAACACCTCTTCGCCACCGTCGCTCAAGCGCAACTTGCGCGTGGTTCGTTGCAGCAAACGGGTGGCGAGCGCCTTCTCCAGGCGCGAAATGCTGCGACTGACCGCCGAGGGAGAGGAACCCAACTGGCGTGCGGCCTCGGAGAAGCTGCCAGTCTCGACAACCTTGACGAAAATCGCCATTTCACCGAGCAGCGGTAGTGGAAGATTTATGCTCACAGCGCAACAGTCCTTTGATGTTTGAACGGATTATCACGCAATTCCACGCTCCATATAATAAAAAATAGAATTGTTAATAAGGGCATGGAATATGACGCTTCGCCTCTTTTTCCATAGTGATGACCTCAAGGCCAATGTGGAAGTCCTGGATTGCACGCCCCATGAGAACGAATTTGCCGTGGTGCTGCGCGCCACATTGTTTCATCCCCAAGGCGGAGGCCAGCCCTTTGACACCGGCTGGATCGGCGAAAGCCGGGTACTGCGCGTGGTTCAGGATCCGGACCGGATCATTCATTTCGTCGACCATCCGGTAAAACCGGGCATGACTCAGATTCGGGTCGACGAACAACGCCGCCAATTCAATTCACGCATGCATTCCGCCGGCCACCTGATCGGCCACTTCGTCCAGGCCATGGGCTGGATGCCGATCAAGGCTCATCACTGGCCGGGCGAAGGACGCGTGCAATTCAAACCGGCAGAGTCGGCAAAAGAGGTTGATGCCGAGATGATTCAGCACGGCATCGAGCAGTGGGTCGCCCATGATTTGCCGCGCCTGACGTCGATGCGTGAAGGCGCCCGGGAAATCGGTTTCGGTGAACTGCCCGCCTACGGCTGCGGCGGCACCCATGTACGTAGCCTGAAGGATTTGGGCACGGTCACGATCGCTTCCCTTTCACTGAAGAAGGGAACGCTGTCAGTCCACTACAGCGTGGATTGAGCATTTGGGCGATGCCGTTCCTGTCATCGCCTGACGCCGGGGGAACCTGCGGTCGCGGGTTCTGTTGACTATCTGATAGATGGACCTAAGACATGATGCTTGACGTCGAGCGTCTCGATGAGACGTGCATAAAAAAACTGGCCAATGGAGAAGTCCTCGCCATCCGCGTCAAAGGCCTGTTGCCCAAGCCGCTGGCGATTCAGATTGGCGACAAGATCCTCGCCCCAGGCTTCGAAGGCTATATCAATGCGCCGAGCATCGGTCGCATCGGCATGGCGTTTTATGAAGCGGAAAACCAGCCGCTGCTGATCGAAGATTATTTCGAACGCGCCACCCGCAACATTGCGGAATTGCGCAACCGGTGTGCGCCCTATTCGTCCCCCGTCGACACCCTGCGCTGCATGCTCGACGAGTCCTGGCCGGCGGGTGCGCACCTGGAAAATCTCTACGGTCGCAAGATGTATGTCGGGCTGTCCCGGGTGGTGAAACCCGGGATCTGTTTTCTGGCCCACCACGACATTTTCGCCAAGGACGCCCCGGACAGTTACCAGGCCAGAAGCCTGGAAGCGCAGTTCGCCTGCAATGTTTACCTGAACATGCCCGCCGAGGGCGGTGCACTGCAGATGTGGGACCACGACATCTCCCCGGACCAGTTCGACGAAATGCGTGGCGACAGTTACGGCATCGATCCGGCGCTGCTCGGGACTCCGGCCCTGGAGATTCTTCCCGAGCCGGGTGATTTCATCATGTTCAATTCGCGCTGCATGCACTCGGTGACACCGGGTGTGGCTGATCCGCGCTTGAGCCTTTCGTTCTTTGTCGGCTATCGCGGCAATGCTTCACCCCTTACTTTCTGGAGTTGAGATGCTTTCGAATTACCTGGGCGAGTTTCTGGCGCTGGCAACTATCCACTTTCTGGCCGTGGTTGCACCCGGACCGGACTTCGCAGTGACCATCCGTCAGAGTGTGCGCTTCGGTCGACTGGTCGGGATTTGCACGGCGTTGGGCATCGGTGCGGGCATTTCCGTGCACGTGCTTTACACCTTGCTCGGGGTCGGCGCCCTGATGCACACGACGCCTTGGCTGCTGACGGTGGCCAAGGTTGTGGGGGGCGCTTACATTTTGTACCTCGGTGTCAGCCTGTTGCGCAGCAAACCCAAGACCATACTGGAAGGCGACAAGCCTGACGAACCGGTCGTAGAACAAACATTGCTGAAGGCATTTACCACCGGATTCCTGACCAACGCGACCAACCCGAAAGCCACACTGTTTTTCCTGGCAATCTTCACCACCATCATCAGCGCCACAACGCCACTGAAGATCCAGGCGCTTTACGGAATCTGGATGTGTTTTGTGAATGCGCTGTGGTTTGTGATCGTCGCGCTGTTCTTTTCCAGTGCCCGGGTACGGCTGCTGTTTATGCGCATGGGGCACTGGTTCGAACGCACCATGGGGGTAATTCTGATCCTGTTCGCCGGGCGCTTGATTCTATCGATGTAAAACCTGCGCCCATGCAAAAGGCCCGCTCAGTCTGACTGGCGGGCCTTTTTCGTTTGTGCGCCGCTTTTGCGTTTCTGTGCGACAGATCCCACTTCGGGGACTCCCCTATCGCTCTCTCGTGGTGTTAGCTTGGTAACGTTTCTGTCTCATCGATCAGAAACTTCTCACAAACTGCCTGCAAAGGAATGCCTTCAACAATGAATTTCTCACTCAAGCACCTGGCCGCGTCAACCCTGATACTGGCCAGCCTTTCGTCGTTCACCCTGGCAGCGCACGCTAACATCACCCCGCAACAGAGCGCAGCCATCCTCAAGACCTTCGGGGACGCATCGGTAACGGATTTCAGGCAGTTCCTGGGTGGGTTGGCCAAAAGCGACATCGCCAAAACCGACGACCTCGGCCCGGCCATCAGTGCCTTTCTCGACAACAAGACCCTTTCCCCTGAGCAACTGAACGAAATCCATCGCCTGCTTGGCCTTTATGCACGAGTGAAGTACGGCGCCGCTGCCACCGAATCCTTGCGCGAGCTGGTGGAAATCCCGACCTTCCGAGCGGACGGCGTTGACCAGCACGACAATCCCGAATTCATCAAGATCGCTGACAAGATCAAGGGCCTGGCCCAGGCCTTCGACCTGAATTTCCGCAACATCGACAACCGCGTCTATGAAATCTCCCTGGAAGGCAGTGGCGATGAAGTCGTGGGCATTCACGCGCATGCCGACGTGGTACCCGTGACGCCGGAGAACTGGGTCCTGAAAGACGGCACCAAACTCGATCCGTTCAAGGTCACCCTGATCGGCGACCGCATGTATGGTCGCGGCACCGAGGATGACAAGAACGGCATCGTCGTGGCGCTCTACGCCATGAAGGTCATCAAGGAAGAAAAACTGCCGCTGGCGAGGAATTTCAAGCTGCTGGTCGACACCACCGAAGAAACCACCGGCGACGCCATCCCTTATTACTTCGAACACAACCCGACGCCGAACTACAACCTGGCGCTGGATGGCGGCTATCCGGTGGTGATTGCCGAGAAAGGCTATGGCACAGTCATGGCCAACTTCCCGCGACGTAATGGTCAAGGCAAGGGCGCCGAAATCATCTCGATGACTGGTGGGATGGCCACCAACCAGATTCCTTCTGCTTCGGTGGCCACCCTTGTCACCGACAAGCCCGCCGAACTGGCCGCCAGCCTGCAGAAGGCTGGTACGGATTTTGCCAAGCGCAATGGCGGTAACTTCGAGGTAAACGCCAAGGTCGACGGCAAGGACGTCAAGCTGACCGTCACCGGTGTTTCCGCTCACTCCTCCGAGCCCGAGTCCGGTGTTAACCCAGTGGCCAGGATGCTGGGCTTCATCCATAGCGTTGATGGAAAAGTCGCGCTGAAGCACAACCACATCACTGATGCTGCCCGCTACGCCGCCGACAACTGGGGCCTGGATTACCTGGGTGGCAAATTGGGGGTCGGCTTCTCCGATGCCTTCATGGGCCCACTGACCACTTCCCTGACCTTTGTCGGGATGGATGACAAAGCCTTCAAGCTCGCGGTCAACCTGCGCGTGCCGAAGGGCGAGTCCCCGGAAGCGCTCAAGGCGAAAATTGCTGAAAAGATTGGCGCCTGGAGCAAGAAGACCCACGTAGCGGCGACCTTCACCTACTCGATCGCCGAGCCGATGTACCGCAATCCTGAGGGTGAATGGGTCAAGGCGTTGCTGGCTGTGTCCACTGAAAACCTGGGCATGGAGCATAAGTTCGGCTCTTCCGCCGGCGCCACCTCGGTGCATGAGTTGCCCAATGGCGTGCAGTTCGGCCTGGCCAGGCCAGAGGTCAAGTACACCGGTCATACCGACAACGAGTTCAAGACTGTCGACCAGTTCCTGCTGGATCTGCAGATCGTGACCGAGATGATGGGTCGTATCGGGCAGTTGCCGAAGCTCTGATGCTCTTTCGGACCCGCTGTTATGGCGGGTCCGACGCAAACAAAAAAAGGACCTTAAGGTCCTTTTTCATGAATGACGCACAAACAAAAACGCCGCTCATTGCTGAGCGGCGTTTTCGTTAAATATGGAGCGGGAAACGAGACTCGAACTCGCGACCCCGACCTTGGCAAGGTCGTGCTCTACCAACTGAGCTATTCCCGCAAATGGCGTCCCCTAGGGGACTCGAACCCCTGTTACCGCCGTGAAAGGGCGGTGTCCTAGGCCACTAGACGAAGGGGACACGCTAACTGAAACACATGGTGTGTATTTCAGTGCCCAAATCCGCATCCGAAGATACCGGTTCTGGTTTCACTCAGCCCTGCCCGAAAGCAACGCTGTTTAAAATTGGAGCGGGAAACGAGACTCGAACTCGCGACCCCGACCTTGGCAAGGTCGTGCTCTACCAACTGAGCTATTCCCGCATTGGCGTCCCCTAGGGGACTCGAACCCCTGTTACCGCCGTGAAAGGGCGGTGTCCTAGGCCACTAGACGAAGGGGACACACGTACAACATTCACTCCCTACCGCGTTTCGCTGTGTGCTTTACGCTGTAAGTGGCGCGCATTCTATGGATGGATTGAGGGGTCGTCAACCCCCAGATATAAATTTATTTAAATCAATGACTTCGCCCTGCTTTGAGACACTAATCCGACCTTTCCGTCGTCCGGCGTTTGACGCCTATATTCTGACACCCGCCAAGACGTTATAGTCCACCCACGCCAAAAATGATGGCAATGTGCACCTCGCACGCTATTACTTATATAAGCAGGAACGCGGCCGATACAGACAGTGCAGTAGCCGATTCAACTCGCCGAGCGGCGCTATGCGTCCCAATGCCAAGCCACTACACTCGCACGCGAACCCCATAAAGAGGTCTTACCGGTGACACCACTCATGATCACCCTGCTAGTCGTAGCCGGGATCGCACTATTGATCGCCATTGGCTACATGAACCATGTGGTGGAAAACAATAAGCTGGAAAAGGCCCGCGCCAAGGTTGAGCTCAACGATCGTCTGCGTCGTTGCGGCGAAATCACCGAGACCTTCCCCGGCCAGTTGATGACACCGGCGCTCAAGCTGCTGTTGACCCGTCTGGAACTGAACGTCTGCCAACGCCTGCTCCATCTGGAAAAAACCAGCTCCAACCTCAAGGCACGAATTGGCGAACTGAGCGTATTGGTCGGCCAAGGCGAATCGATCCCGGTCAACAACCCGCCGGCACCGATCCAGACCGAAGCCAAAGCCAAGGACGTACGTTTCCTGCTCGAAGCCCTGCACGGCCAAATCACCCGCGCCGCACAGGACGGCTTCCTGCCAACCAACGAAGCCAAACGCTGGATCCGCGAAGTTCGCCACATCCTGGTCCTGCTGCACATCGAATTCTTCAACAACCTCGGCCAGCACGCCCTGCAACAGAACCAGCCCGGCCAGGCCCGCCTGGCGTTCGAACGCGGCGTGCAATACCTGCGCAAACAACAGGAACCCCAGGTCTACGCCGAACAGCTGGAATACCTGGAAAAACTCCTGGCTCGCGCCAACGCACAAGTCATGGACAACATCGCCCCGGTAGAAGGCGAAGTGAACCAACTGACCGAAGGCCTCAAAGACGTCGAGGCCGATGCGGACTGGAAGAAAAAAGTGATCTACGACTGATCAGAGAAAGCAGAAAAGAGAGCCACCTGAACAGGTGGCTTTTTTATGCGTCACGTTTGATGGGCGTGTACAGCCAGGATAGAAAGGTCGACTATCAGGCCGCCTTCGCGGGCAAGCCCGCTCCCACAATGAAGCGGCGTACATCCGGACAAACAGGTCGGCCGGTAGGCCGCCTCGGACCGCTTTTGATCCACCCGCCCCTTCGGGAGGCTGAGTGGAGGTGTTCATCTGGGGGGCAGGCGCGAAGCGCCGTGCGGCGAAGCCGCACACATCGAGAGGAGGTCGAAGCGAAGCCGACCGGAGGCGATGCCCCCAGATGAATGCCGGAACGAAGGAACGCCGAGCCTAGGCGAGGGGCCGGACGCTCGGGGCGAGACCTTTGCTTCCTTTGGGGCGTTTGCCAAAGGGAGTCGCCGTAAGGGCGAAACCATTAGCAGCCGTTACCGCAGCAACGGATATGTACACAGAAAAGAATCAAAGCCGAAAATGCCCCACCATCCCCTTCAACTCAACCCCCAACTGCGCCAACTCAATACTGGAAGCCGCATTCCCCTGCATCGCCAACGAAGACTGATCCGCACTGGCACGAATACTCGTGACACTGCGATTAATCTCCTCAGCCACTGAACTCTGCTCCTCGGCAGCCGCTGCGATCTGCTGGTTCATCTGCTGAATCAATGACACCGACGCTGCAATACTCCCCAGCGCACTCTCAGTCTGCAACGCATCACTCACCGCCAGCTTCACCAGCTCGCCACTGTTCTGAATCTGCTGAACAGAAGACTGAGCCGCCGAGCGCAAGGCGCTCACCAGTCGTTCAATCTCCTCGGTCGATTGCTGAGTACGCTTGGCCAGGGCCCGCACTTCATCGGCCACCACCGCAAAGCCCCTGCCCTGTTCGCCGGCTCGAGCCGCCTCGATGGCGGCGTTGAGGGCCAACAGATTGGTCTGCTCAGCCACACTCTTGATGACGCTCAGCACTGTGCCGATGTTCTGGATTTCCGCACTCAAACTTTCGATGCTCGAACTGGCCGAGGTGGCGGAATCCGCCAACTGTTCGATCCGCGCCATGCTCTGGCGCACCACCTGCTGGCCACTTTCAACCTTGCCGTCCGCCGTCTGCGCCGCCTGGGCGGCCTCCTCCGCATTGCGCGCAACGTCGTGCACAGTGGCGGTCATCTGATTCATCGCGGTAGCGACCTGTTCGGTTTCTTCCTTCTGGCTGCTGACTTCAAGATTGGTCTGCTCGGTCACCGCCGACAGCGACTGCGCTGAACTGGCCAACTGTTCGATACCTGCCTGCAAACCGCTGACAATGCTGCTAAGCCCCGCGCCCATCTGCTGCATGGCCTGCATCAGCTGCCCGATCTCATCACGACGGGTCACTTCAACCGTCGCACTCAAATCGCCAGAAGCAATCTGTTGAGCAACACGGATCACACTGCGCAGCGGTGCCACGATCAACCGGGTAATCACCCAGGCCGCAATCAGCCCGACCAGCAGCGCCAGCGCCGAGGAACCGATGATCAGCAGCGAGTTCTTTTTCAACTCCGCCTGCATCGACTGGTCTTCGGCGACATAGGCCTGATCCACCCGCTCCACCACCTGAGCGGCGCGCTGATGCAGCTGTTGATAAACGGTTTTTTCCTGCGCCAGCAGGCCGGTGTACTCGGCAAGTTTTTCGCTGAATCCGCCGATGTGCCCGACCACTTCATTGAGGACCGTCTGGTAACCCTCATCCTTGACCGTGGTTTTCAGCTGCTCGGCCTGGGTCAGTGCCTGGTCGGCCTGCTCGATCTTGCCCTGCCCTGCGCTGTCGTCGCCCTTGCGGCTCTGGTCCAGGCGTACACGTGCTTCGTTCATGGCTTGCAACATCAACCGCGACACCTGGCTGACCTGACTGGCCTGTTCGATGAACTGCCCACCGTCCTTGCCTTCGGATTCCTTCAAGGTATAAGCGCCGTCATCGGCCAGCCCGGCCTGCAGCACGTCGAGATTATTAGCCACGCTGGACACCGACCAACTGGCCATCTCCAGCGCCAGGTCCTTGGCCTGGCTGAGCGAGACGAACTCGTCAAAGGCCTTGCGGTAAGCCCCCAAGGACTGCTCGACGTCATTCATCACCGGCACGTTGGCCGCAGACGCCGCTTTCAGTTGGGTTGCCAGGGCGATCAGGCCGTCAACGCCCTCGCGCAGCGCATCAGCGGTTTTCGGGTTGCCGTGCAAGGCGTATTCCTGCTCGAGCAGTCTCACCTTGAGCAAACCGCTGTTGAGCGATGACATCTGCTTGAGCCCGTCGAAGCGCTGGCTGATGGTTTGCAGGGACCATACGCCGATGGCCGCCACCAAGGCGGTCAACAGCAGCACCAGTACAAACCCGACACCCAGTTTTTTCGCCATACCGAGGTTGGCAAAACGTCCTTGCACGGCCGAAATCATTGCACTTAGTCCCCTGACATAGTCTGTTGACGCAGATTCGCAACGGGCCTGTATCAACACAAGTCTCTGGCGTCTGAATAATGGCAAAAAGCTACGCTTACGTCGTTTTCAGAACGCTTGAGGTCGATCCCGAGCGGTGGCCTGAAAAAACGCCCGGGCTCGCGGATCACAGGCATAGGCCACATTGATACGCTGCCAGTCACTGGCCTCTGCGGTGGGACTGAATGCCGTCGAAGAAGACAACAGGACACCGAAGCGCTGGGCTTGTTTGCGCACCTGAGCGTAGTCGGACATCCGCGATCGCGCCCAGATGAACAGGCCTCCGACCGGCTTGCCGAAAACCTCCCATTCGGCGTCTTCAAGCACTTGCAACGCAGCCCCCCTGTCATTGTTCAAACGCTGGCGCTGGCGCTGGACCAATTTGCGGTAGGCACCGCTGGCTAAAAGGCTTGCCAGCACCGACTCGCAAAACCGTGAAGTGCCCATGCTGCTGATCATCTTGACCTCGGCCAACCGCGAAATAACCCCGGCACCGGCCACTACAAAACCGACCCGCAACGAACTGCTGAGGGTTTTGGAGTAGCTGCCGACGTAGATCACGTTGTCATCGATACCCAACGCAGCGAGGCGCGTACCGGGGCCGCTGTACAAATCCGCATAGACGTCATCCTCGATTACCAGAAGACCATAGGTTTTGGCCAGTTGCACAACCCGCTGCGCCACCGCCGGCGCCAGACTGCTGCCAGTGGGATTGTGATAGAAGCTATTGATGAAGATCCCGCAGGGTCTGTACTTGACCAGCAGCGCCTCAAGCGCTTCAATGTCCGGCCCGCGCGGGGTTCGCGGCACCTCGATCATGCTGACACCGTGCAGCCTGAGCAAATCGAACAGCAAGCAATAACCGGGATTCTCCACCACCACGCAATCACCCGGCTTGAACAAGGTCCGCACGATGAGGTCCAGCCCCTGGCTGGCCCCCGCCGTTGTCAGGATCCGGCTTTCCTCCACCAGGATATCGAGCTGTTTCAGCCGTTTGTTGATCTGCTGGCGCAAGGCTGGCAGGCCCAGCGGCGTGCTGTAGTTGAACAGGCCGGCCATGTCGGTGCGGCTGACCTGGCGGATCGCGTAGCTCAGGTCGTCAGTTTCGCGCCAGCTCTCGGGCAGTCCGCCACACCCCAGTTTGAGTTCGCCCGAGGTGGCGCCCTGTTTTATTTCTGCCCCCTCGAACCAGGGGCAATCCTGTTGCCCCTGAGCGGCCAGCGCTGGCATGGCGACAACGAAGCCAGCGCCATGACGCGACGCCAGCACCCCTTGAGCCACCAGACGCTCACAGGCCTCAACGACGCTGGACTGACTGAGCAAATTGATCCGGGCGATTTGCCGCACGGAAGGCAAACGCGTCCCCGGTGGCACCTCGCCACGGCAAAGCCAGCAGGCTAGCGCGTCGACGATTTGCTGTACGACCGGCACCAATGCCTGTCGATCGATTCTCAACTCCATGAGCAAGCAAACTCCTGTCCGTTTTGCGGGAAACAGTTAATCACAGGAGCGGTCAATCAGCTGTGCGACAACGCCGCTAAAACCGTCGGTTCTAACCATTTGAAACACATTGTCCGACACCTTTAAGGAACCGAAAAAAAACCCGCACAATTGCGGGTTTTTTCCTACGTTCCAGTGCCTGGTTTCAGAACGCCGTGACGCCACCGTCCACCGCCAGTGAATGCCCTGTGGTGAACGCTGCGCCGTCGCTGCACAGGTACAGCACCGCACTGGCGATTTCCTCGACTTTGCCGATGCGCCCGACCGGGTGCATGGCATTGGCGAACTCGCCTTTTTTCGGGTCGGCTTCATAGGCACGGCGGAACATGTCGGTGTCGATCACTGCCGGACACACCGCGTTCACCCGAATCTTTTTCTTGGCATATTCGATGGCCGCCGATTTGGTCAGGCCGATCACCGCATGTTTCGACGCCGCGTAAATGCTCATCTTCGGCGCAGCCCCGAGACCGGCTACCGAAGCGGTGTTAACGATTGCACCGCCGCCCTGGGCCAACAGCAATGGCAACTGGTACTTCATGCACAACCAGACGCCTTTGACGTTGACGCCCATGATCGCGTCGAACTCGTCGACCGTGCCTTCGGCCAGTTTGCCTTTCTCGATCTCGATGCCGGCATTGTTGAAGGCATAGTCGAGACGGCCGTAGGTATTGATCACCTCGTCCATCAGATTTTTTACATCGCTTTCCAACGTGACGTTGCAGCGCACGAAGGTGGCTTCACCGCCAGCTGTATGAATCAGCGCCACCGTGCCCTCACCACCCGCCGCGTCCAGGTCGGCCACTACCACTTTCAAGCCTTCAGCGGCGAACGCCTGGGCGGTCGCGCGGCCAATGCCATTGGCGGCGCCCGTGACAACGGCGACCTGGCCAGAAAACGTCATGCTCATTGTTATGTCCTCGAAGAGAAGATGCGGGGGATCGCGTGTTCGCAATCTAGCCACAAGGGCCTGCGGCGAGGCAGCACTATCAGAAGGCCGGTTGGGTGGCCATGAGTGACAGTGATAAAACCACCGGTTCGACTATCACTGCACTGGATCGATATGCATTCGCCGCATCAGCCAAACTTGCGGCATCGATCATGAAGGTCTATCAACAAGTCTTCATTCATCTTGAGTGCCTGTCATGACTACCCAGACCAATCGCCAGTTCCTGCTCGCCAAACGTCCGGTGGGCGCGGCGACCCGCGAGACCTTTACCTATCAAGAAGTACCGGTCGGCGAACCGGCTGCGGGTCAGATCCTGGTCAAAAACGAATACCTGTCCCTGGACCCTGCCATGCGTGGCTGGATGAACGAGGGCAAGTCCTACATCCCGCCGGTCGGTATCGGCGAAGTGATGCGCGCATTGGGCGTAGGCAAAGTCGTTGCCTCGAATAATCCGGGTTTCGCGGTCGGGGACTACGTCAACGGTGCCTTGGGTGTGCAGGATTACTTCCTCGGCGAGCCACGAGGTTTCTACAAGGTCGATCCGAAACTGGCGCCTCTGCCGCGCTATCTGTCGGCGCTGGGCATGACCGGGATGACCGCCTATTTCGCCCTGCTCGATGTCGGCGCGCCAAAGGCTGGCGACACCGTGGTGCTGTCGGGCGCGGCCGGTGCAGTGGGCAGCATTGCCGGGCAGATCGCTAAAATCAAAGGTTGTCGCGTAGTCGGCATTGCCGGGGGCGCGGACAAGTGCCAGTTCCTGATCGACGAACTGGGTTTTGACGGTGCCATCGATTACAAGAACGAAGACGTCCACGCCGGCCTCAAGCGCGAATGTCCGAAAGGCGTCGATGTGTATTTCGATAACGTCGGCGGCGACATTCTCGACGCGGTGCTGGGTCGCCTGGCCATGAAGGCGCGGGTGGTGATCTGTGGCGCCATCAGCCAGTACAACAACAAGGAAGCGGTCAAAGGTCCGGCCAACTACCTGTCGCTGCTGGTCAACCGCGCGCGGATGGAAGGTTTTGTGGTGATGGACTATGCCGCACAGTTCGCCGCCGCCGGACAGGAAATGGCCGGCTGGATGGCCAAGGGGCAGCTCAAGAGCAAGGAAGATATTGTTGAAGGACTGGAGACGTTCCCGGAGACGCTGATGAAGTTGTTCAGCGGCGAGAATTTCGGGAAGTTGGTGTTGAAGGTTTAACCCAACATTTGAGGTGACCACAAAACCAATGTGGGAGCGGGCTTGCTCGCGAAAGCGGTGTGTCAAGCGACATTGATGTCAACTGATACACCGCTTTCGCGAGCAAGCCCGCTCCCACATTTTGATCTTCAGTGTTTGATCAGGCGATTTCGGCTACAACGGCCGCCAACGCCTTGGCCGGATCCGCGGCCTGGCTGATCGGACGGCCGATCACCAGATAATCGGAACCGGCATCCAGCGCCTGACGCGGGGTCAGAATGCGGCGCTGATCGTCCTGGGCGCTGCCCGCCGGACGAATCCCCGGGGTCACCAGTTGCAGCGACGGGTGCGCCGATTTCAGGGCCTGAGCTTCCATAGCCGAGCAAACCAGACCGTCCATCCCGGCTTTTTCCGCCAACGCGGCCAGGCGCAACACTTGCTCCTGCGGCTCGATATCCAGACCGATACCTGCCAGATCTTCACGCTCCATGCTGGTCAGCACGGTCACGCCAATCAGCAGTGGTTTCGGACCGGTGCGCTGGTCGAGCACTTCGCGGCACGCGGCCATCATGCGCAAACCACCGGAGCAGTGCACATTGACCATCCACACGCCCATCTCAGCAGCCGCCTTGACGGCCATGGCGGTGGTGTTCGGGATGTCATGGAACTTGAGGTCCAGGAACACTTCGAAACCCTTGTCACGCAGGGTGCCAACGATTTCCGAAGCGCAACTGGTGAACAATTCTTTACCGACTTTGACCCGGCACAGCTTCGGGTCCAACTGATCGGCCAGCTTCAGTGCGGCGTCACGGGTGGGAAAATCCAGGGCGACGATAATAGGAGTCTGGCAGGCGGACATGAGTGGGCTCTCAGGCAGGTCGAAATCGGCGCGCATTGTAGCGGAACCAGCGCCTCTGCGGGACCCGATGATCGGTAATTCGTCGAGGCGGCTCAAGCAAGACTAGCCCTTGCACCCATTGTGTCGAGTCGGATACACACATGACACGCCTGCAACACCCTTCAACGTTACCTTCGGCAGCCGCAACACGTCCTTACAGCACTTCCCGCCTCCGGGCCGGACGCCTATGCTGAAACCACAACCTCGCAGCCCATCTTTGTGGTTGGCAGCCTACCTGGCAGATGAACGCACGCATGCACAACCTCCACGCACCTGTGAACGACGATCAAAAAGCGCCCGGCGACGACAAACGCTGGAGCATTCGTGCCCTGATCGTCGACGATGACGTCCCGATCCGCGAACTGATGATCGACTATCTGGCCCGGTTCAACATTCACGCCAGCGGCGTCACCGATGGCGCCGCGATGCGCCTCGCGCTGCAAGCGGAGCATTTCGACGTGGTGGTGCTCGACCTGATGCTGCCCGGCGAAGACGGTTTGTCGCTGTGCCGCTGGCTACGTGCCGAATCGGACATCCCGATTCTGATGCTCACCGCCCGCTGCGAACCCACCGACCGGATCATCGGCCTGGAACTGGGCGCCGACGACTACATGGCCAAGCCGTTCGAACCGCGAGAATTGGTGGCGCGCATCCAGACGATCCTGCGCCGGGTACGCGACGATCGCACTGAACAACGGGCCAACATCCGTTTCGACAACTGGCGCCTGAACAGCGTGCTGCGTCAGTTGATCGCCGCTGATGGTCTGGTGGTGCCGCTGTCCAACGCCGAGTTCCGTTTGCTCTGGGTGTTTATCGAACGTCCGCGCCGGGTACTCAGCCGCGAACAACTGCTGGATGCCGCTCGCGGTCGCTCGATCGAAGCCTTTGATCGCAGCATCGACTTGCTGGTCTCGCGCTTGCGCCAGAAACTCGGTGATGACCCGAAAGCCCCGCAGTTGATCAAGACCGTTCGCGGTGAGGGTTATCTGTTCGACGCCCGAGACATCGGCTGATGCGTGCGCGCTTCGATACGCTCTTCGGCCGCCTGTTTGGCATGCTGCTGGTGGCGATCATCCTGGCGCACTTGTTGGCGTTTTTCTGGTTTCACTATTACGGCCCACCGCCGCCCCCGCCGCCGTCGGGGTTTTCCGAAAACTTCGACGGACAGCGCCCGCCGATGGACCCGCGCTTCGGAAATCGGCCACCGCGGCCGTGGTTCGGCGGCCCCTTGGTGCCACTGACCTTTCAACTGGTCTCGCTGATCATCGCCGCCTGGTACGGCGCCAAACTGCTGAGTCGGCCGATCCAGCGCCTGAGCGATGCGGCCGAGCGACTGAGCGAAAACCTCGACAGCCCGCCTCTGGATGAGTCCGGCCCACGGGAAGCACGGCAAGCGGCACACACCTTCAACAAGATGCAGCAACGCATTCGTGAACAAGTGCAGCAACGCTCGCGGATGCTCGGCGCCGTCTCCCACGACCTGCGCACGCCGCTGTCGCGGCTCAAGCTGCGGCTGGAGCAGATCGACGACAACAAACTGCAAGGCCAGATGCGTCAGGATCTGGACGACATGATCGGCATGCTCGACGCCACGCTCACCTACCTGCACGAGCAGCGCACCAGTGAGGTCCTGCAGTGGATGGACGTGCAGGCGCTGGTCGAATCCCTCAGTGAAAACGCCCAGGACCAGGGCGCCGATGTGCTCACCAGCGGCCACTGCGCGCCGCTGCAAGTGCAGCCGATGGCCTTGCGTTCGTGCATCAACAACCTGCTGGACAATGCCCTGCGTTATGCCGGGCAGGCCATGATTACGCTCGAAGACACGCGCGAAACCCTGGTGATCCGGGTTATCGACCATGGGCCGGGTATTGCGGCGGATAAACGTGAGGCCGTGTTCGAGCCATTCTTTCGTCTGGAAGGATCGCGCAACCGCAACTCCGGTGGCGTCGGGCTGGGCATGACCATCGCCCGCGAGGCGGCCGAACGCCTGGGTGGGCAGTTGAGCCTGGAAGAAACGCCCGGTGGTGGCCTGACAGCCGTTATCCGGTTACCTCGATCCGTGTAGCAGCTGGCGAAGCCTGCGTTCGGCTGCGAAGCAGTCGCTAGACCAGCCATCGCGGTGTTTCAGGACGATTGATATGGCAGGATTTACGACTGCTGCGCAGCCGAACGCAGGCTTCGCCAGCTGCTACACGAGCCCGTCGTATTCTGTGTACCGCTCGGTACAAACCTCACATACCCACGACAACTTGCCCCTTGAGGCTGCATAAGCCGGTGCACCCACCGGCTATCCATTCCAAGGAGTGAGCGCAATGATTGGTAGCGTCAGCAGTTACACGAGCTATACCAGCACCAGCAGCACCACAACCAGCACTGCCCGCAGTCAGCAGTTTCAGAAAGAGCTGCTCGCCAAACTCGACAGCAACAGCGACGGCGCGGTGGATCAGGATGAACTCAAGAGCGCCCTGTCGCAGAAAACCGACGACGGTCTGCTGGTCAGCCTCAGCAAGAATTTCGCCGACCTGGACAGCGACGAAAGCGGCAGCCTGAGCGGTGAAGAAATGGCCGCGATGGCCCCTCCGCCGCCACCGCCACGGGACCAGGCACCGAACACCGAACTGGCTGACGCGCTGATCAGCGCCCTGGACGCCGACGGTGACGGCGCCATCAGCAGCGATGAACTGAGCAACGGCCTGGCCAGCGCCGGCAGCAGCGCCGACAGCACAGAAATCTTCTCGGCCCTGGACAAGAACGAAGACGGCTCCGTCAGCCAGGACGAACTCGCCGCCAGCCTCGCCCCGCCTCCGCCGCCACCTCAACAAGTGTCCAGCGAAGAACTGTTCAGCCAGCTCGATACGGACAGCGACGGCAGTGTCAGTGCCACCGAACTGACCAGCGCGTTGCAGACCAGCAGCACCTCGTCGACCGGCACCGACACCAGCGCCGCGTTGCTCAAAGTGCTGGATAGCGACAGCAGTGGCGGCGTCAGCAGCGACGAGTTGAACGCGGCGTTGCAAGCCGGCCGCGAGCGTAACACCGACAGCTCCACCGATCAGTCGAACGTGACCGAAGCCCTGAACAAAATGATCGCCAACCTGAGCAAGCAGTACTCGCTCGACAACGTGGCGACCGTGGGCAAATACCTGAACGAGGCCACTTAAGTCAAAAGTCCACTGACCGTCCAGGGTTCAGTGGGCTTTAGGCTAACGACTCAGGGCCGGCGATCCTCAACCCGTGCCTGACTCTTGCTCCAGTCATTCAGCAGGCTGTAGGCCACCGCCAACAACGTCGGGCCGATGAACAAGCCAATAAACCCAAAGGCAATCAACCCGCCAAACACCCCGAGCAGGACAATCACCAATGGCAAATTACCGCCCCGGCTGATCAGGTACGGCTTGAGCACGTTGTCGACGCCACTGATGATGAACATCCCCCAAATTCCGAGAAACACCGCCATCCCGTACTCGCCCTTCCAGGCCAGCCAGGCCGTGGCCGGAATCCATACCAGCGGCGGCCCCATCGGAATCAGGCTCAACAAAAACGTGACGATCCCCAGCACCAGCGCCCCGGGCACCCCGGCAATCAAAAACCCGATCAACGCCAGAACCGCCTGGGCCGCCGCCGTCCCGATCACGCCGTTCACCACCCGCTGCACCGTGCCCGCCACCAATTCAATGTAATACCCGGCACGGTCACCAATCAGACGTTCCAGCAACCCGTGAACAAACGCAGCCAGACGCGGCCCGTCACGGTAGAAAAAGAACACGAAGACGATACTCAACGTCAGCTCGAGAATCCCGCCGCCAATCTGCGCACTGCGCGCCAGCAGCCAATTGCCGACCTGACCCAGGTATGGTTTGACCGCCAGCATCATCGCTGCGCCCTGCTGATCGATGCTGTTCCAGACCCCCACCAGCCGCTCGCCCACCAAGGGAATACTGCCCAGCCAGATCGGCGCTTCCGGCAGCCCGTCGACCTGCACATCCTTGATGAACGCCGTGGCGTCGCGCACATGATCCGCGAGGTTGAACCCCAGCCAGACCAACGGCAACGCCACCAGCAACATCCAGCCCAGCGTCAGCACTGCGGCCGCCAGAGATTCGCGACCATTGAGCAAACGCGTCAGCAAACGCATCAGCGGCCAGCTGGCAAACGCCAGCACCGCGCCCCAGAACAGCGCCGACCAGAACGGCGCCATCACCCAGAAGCTCGCGCCAAACAGCACCAGGAGCAGGATCTGCACCAACAGCCGATCGTTATTGATCATCTAAATCTCGAAAAAAGTCAGTTCGCAAAAGAGTAGGCGAACGCAGCGTGTACGTTCGCCTGATAAAGCTTATCGCAACAGTTGGATGTGCAAGCCAGCGCCGTCGACGCCACCTGCTTCCATCCTGGCGGTACGCACACCCTGCCCGATCAGTGCCTGACGCCAGGCTTCGGCCTTCGGCCCGGAAACACTGACCCGCAACGTGGTGTCCAGATTCAGCCCACGAGAGATCAGGCGCAGCCAGGTATCGTCAGGATCGCCGGTCAATTTGGGGAAATCTAGCTCACCGGTGCTTTTGAGCTCTCGAAGCAAGGTTGCAGAAGTCGGCAGCAAATCACCCAGCGGCGCAGCGGCGTCGAACTGTTCGACGTGCAGATACGCTTTGCGATTGCCTCGCGTGATGCTGTAAAGCGCCACCAGCGTGTTGTCTTGCGGGGCCGCGAGGCGCAACAGCAAATACGCTTGCTGATCATCAGCGCCATAAAGCTTGGCATTGCCGAAAACATCATTGGCCCACAGGCTGCTTTCGCCGCAATCACGGGCCTGGCACCAGAACAGCAACTGGGCGTCCTGCTTCTGCAAGGCTTCACGAGCGGCGGTGAAGGCCTCGGTGGAGGAATGCTCCGGTGGCAACTCGTAGGTTACCGAAGTGGTTTGCCCTCGGGCAGCGACCTGGCCGTCAAAGCGCAACTGGCCACTGATTTTGCGGATCGAGCCCAGTGGATAGATCCGCTCAAGTTCGGCGACCGGACGATAGTCAACGATCTGCGCATCGGCCATACGCGGCACGATCGGCAGGTCCTGACTGCCCGGGACATCGGCGGCAAATAACAGCGGACTGAAGCAACACAGCGCCAGCAGACTGAATGAACGCATGGATAGACTCATCGGATCAGCATGGCCTGGGCACCCTTGATGATACTGGCGTCATCGATGCGCTCAGGCACCAGCAAACCACGCTGTACCGCCGGACGCGCCTCCATGGTTGCCATCCAGCGCTGCAAGGCCGGCAGACCGTCGACCTCGACACCCGACCACTCATGGCCACGGACCCACGGATAAGTGGCGATGTCGGCAATGCTGTATTCACCGGCCAGAAACTCTACGGCTTGCAGACGCGTGTCGAGCACGTCATAGAGGCGGCGGGTTTCATGTTGATAGCGGTCGATGGCGCCCTGGAGCTTCTCCGGGAAATAACGGAAAAACACGTTGGCCTGACCCTGCATCGGGCCGATTCCACCCATCTGGAACATCAGCCATTGCAGGACCACTGAACGCCCCTTGGGGTCTTTTGGCAGCAGTTTGCCGCTCAGTTCAGCCAGGTAAATCAGGATAGCGCCGGATTCAAACACGGCGAAATCGCCGTTGGCGCGGTCGACAATCGCCGGAATCCGGCCATTGGGATTGATCTTGAGGAAGCCCTCGGATTTCTGTTCCTTTTTGTCGAAACTCAAGGCGTGCACCGTGTAGGGCAGGCCGAGTTCCTCGAGCACGATAGAGACCTTGTGGCCATTCGGGGTCGCAGCGGTGTAGAGATCTATCATGGTTGTCTCCCATTTCAACCCGCCCAGCCTCGACAGTTGCCCGGCGCAAGTCAAGGAACGGCGAAAAACCGATTGAAACAGTCTGCGACAAGGTCGGCACCGGGTTCGTCATTCAGGTGCAAATGATGACCGCCAGGCAGCTGTTCACGGCTAAAGGGTAGACGCTCCAGCAACTCGGGATGTTTGGCGAGCATGCCGTCGGCAGCCACCACCAGTTTTGCAGGACAACTGACCCGCTGGACGAATGCCATCGCCTGTTCGGTGGTCAGACGCAGCGGCGACGGTAACGTCAGGCGGTTATCGGTGCGCCAGGTATAACCGCCCGGCACCGGCATCAATCCACGCTGGGCCAGCAGTTCTGCGGCTTCGCGACTGACAGCGACCAAGCCTTTCATGCGCGCCTCGATGGCCCGGTCGAGCGTGTTGTAGACCGGTTTGCGCTTCTCCCGCAAATCCAGCTGCGCTTGCAGGGCCATGCCCATCCGTTCGGCAGCGTTTTCGCCTTTGTCTGTAGGAGGAATGATGCCGTCGATCAACGCCAGGTGGGTCACGCGTTCCGGCAGCGAACCGGCCAGCACCAGCGAAACGATCGCGCCCATGGAATGCCCCAGCAGGCCAAAGCGCTTCCAACCCAATTGCTCGGCCACTTGCAGCACGTCATGGGCGTAGTCCCACAGTGCGTAACCGGCACCGGGCGGCCGATGCCCGGAATGACCGTGACCGGCCATGTCCAGCGCGATAATGCGCAAGCCTTTGAGCTTCGGCGCCAGCCGGGCGAAGCTGTTGGCGTTGTCCAGCCAGCCATGCAAGGCGATCACCGGCATGCCGTCTTCGGGGCCGAACAAGTGCGCTGCCAACTCGATGTGCGGCAGGCTCAGGCGAACTTCTTCAACGACGTTGCTCATGCGCAATCCTGTTGGCGGCGACCTTCCCAACGGCTGAGCAGGTTCTTCAGCAGCGTAGCCGTGTCCTGGGGACGTTCGAGGGGAAACATGTGGCCGCCAGGCATGGTCAGGGACTCGCCCAGCGGCAAGCGCCCCACGAGGCTTGCGTGATGACGCATCACCACCCGGCTCTTGTGCCCCCGAACCACCGCCAGCGGCACTTTCAGTTGCCGTGTGCGGCCGGGACTGGTGTGCGGCACGCCACGGTAGATACTGATTTCCGTGGCCGGGTCGAAGCGCAGGCGCAACCTGTCGCCCACCTTGTGCAAGCCGTGTTGCAGGTAAGCGTCGAAGCATTCCGGGTCGAAACTGCGAAACAGGGTTTTGCCAGCGAAATAGAGTCGGGCCGCTTCCAGATCGGTGAACTCTTCCCGACGTCCCAACGTACGGCCGGCCGGGGTCAAGCGATCGATGAAACCGAAGCGTTTGGCGGCGCGGATCACCCATTGATCAGCGCGGGTCAGCACCGGCGAATCAAGCATCACCACGCCGCGATAGAGCTCAGGGCACCGCAACGCCGCGTGCAAATGCAGCACGCCACCGAAGGAGTGGCCGACGCCCCACACCGGTTCCGGTTGCTGCTTGAGGTGATGAATCAGCTCGTCGACCAGGTTGTACCAGTTATCGTCCGCCGGAAAACGCGGGTCATGGGCGTGCTGCTGCAGATGCGTCACCTGATACTCGGGCGCCAGCGCCGCGAACAACTTGCCGTAGGTGCCCGAGGGAAACCCGTTGGCGTGGGCGAAAAATATCTGTTGCGACATACCGGTGATCCATCAACGAAAACAAGGGTTGATTGTCCGTAAGACGGCGTCCTACAGCAATGACCGTAAGTGCCAGGAATGATGACAGTCCGGTCAAGGCTATGTCGCAAAAACTTAAATCTGATGTAGTCCTATGTAGCCGCTGGCGAAGCCTGCGGCTACAGGGGATCGAGTTTCAGCGCGCCGGCGGATTCTCACCCAATGGCACCACCGCCATGGTCAACCGCGACACACAGCTAGCCTTCCCCTCATCGCTGGTCAAACGGATATCCCAGACATGCGTCGTGCGGCCAATGTGAATCGGCTTGGCCACCGCCGTGACCCGCCCGCTGCGCAAGCCGCGCAAATGGTTGGCGTTGATTTCCAGGCCCACGCAGTAAAACTTGCTGGCGTCGATGCACAGGTAACTGGCCATCGAGCCGACCGTTTCGGCCAGCACCACCGAGGCGCCGCCGTGCAACAAACCGTAAGGCTGGTGAGTACGATGGTCGATGACCATGCTCGCGGTCAGGGACTCGTCGTCGAAGGCTTCGAAGCGAATATCCAGCACGTCGCCGATGGTGTTTTTCTGGATTGCGTTCAACTGTTCAATGTTGGGATTGGTACGCCACAAGCTCATTGCTGACATCCTTTGTTGGTTTTATTCGTCACTCAATCCTGCCACAGCACCGCTTCGCTGCGCTCGCTCCATTCTTCGAAACGGGCACCGTAGGCGGCTTCGATCACGTTGCGCTTGATCTTCAGGGTCGGCGTCAGGAAGCCGTTTTCCACCGCCCAACTGTCCTTGACCACCACCAATCGACGCAAGCGCTCGTGTTTGTCGAGGACGCCGTTGACCTCCTCCAGGAGTTTTTCCAGGCTTGAATGCAGGCCCGCCCTCGCCGTTCCGCTGGCGTCCTGCTGACCGACTGCCGAGAGCACGCATAAACCCAGCGGCGCACTCAGGCCATCACCCACCACGCAAACCTGCTCGATGCGCGAATGCTCCGCCAGACGATTCTCGATCGGCGCCGGGGCGACGTATTTGCCTTTGCTGGTCTTGAATATTTCCTTCAGTCGCCCGGTCAGGCGCAGGTTGCCATCGGCGTCTTGCTCGCCCTTATCGCCAGTGCGCAGGAAGCCGTCCTCGGTGATGGTTTCGGCGGTTTTCACAGGCTCCTTGAAATACCCCAGCATGGTCGCACTGCTGCGCACCATGACCTCGCCCGACTCGGCGATCCGCACCTCGACCTCCGGGCAGGGCTTGCCGATCCAGCCAGGTTTGTTCTGGCCTGGCAGACAAATGTGCGAATAGCCGCAGCTTTCAGTCATGCCGTAGACCTCCAGCACATCCAGCCCCAGTTTGCGGTACCACAGCAGCAACGTCTGCGGCACTGGTGCGGCGCCGGACAAGGCGATGCGCAAGGCATCCAACCCGAGCCCGACAAGCACTTTGTGCCCGACTCGCTTGCCGATGATCGGCAGACCGAGCAGGAAGTCGAGGCGCTTTGCCGGGATCTTGCTGTACACACCCATCTGGAATTTGGTCCAGATCCTTGGCACACCGAACAGCGCGGTCGGACGTGCGCGGCGCAAATCGGTCAGGAAGGTGTCGAGGTTCTCGGCAAAAAACACCGTTTGCCCGGTGTAGATCGACGCCAGCTCGACGAACATCCGCTCGGCGACATGGCACAGCGGCAGGTAGGACAGCAGCCGATCCGACTCATTCAAACCAAACAACTGCGTGCCGCGAGTGGTGGCAAACCCAAGATTGGCGAAGCTGTGCATCACGCCTTTGGGCATGCCGGTGGTGCCGGAGGTGTAAATGATGGTCGCCAACTGGTCGGCGGACGGCTTGGGATCGTCCTGGATCGGTGAGCTCTTTTGCAGGTCGGCCCAGCTGAAATCGAAAGTACCAGGTGGATGCAACGGCAGGCTGATCGTCGGCAGATCGGGGCTGACCCCGCGAGACATGCCTGGCCAGTCATCAAGTTTGCCGATGAACGCCAGCGCCGCTTCGGAATGTTCAAGGACCTGGGCCACCGTTTCGGCGGTGAGGTTCGGGTAGAGCGGCACCGACACATGGCCGGCCATCCAGATCGCCAGGTCGGCGATGATCCAGTGCGCGCAGTTTTTCGAGATCAGGGCGATGTGGCTGCCTTGGGGCAATTCGCGCGCACGCAACCAATGCGCGGCGCAACGGGCCTGATGCCCGACGTCGGCCCAAGTCAGGGTCTCGACCTGTCCGCCGCCCACGGGCTGGACCAGAAAGCGCTGGCGGGGATGACGGGCCTCACGCTCGTAAAAGACGTCCAGCGGCAAACGGAAAGCAGCAGGCATGCGACTCGCTCCTTTGTTTTTGGTCTGGAGCAAGCGTAGTCAACCAAGCAGTTGCTTGGTTAATTATTTGTCGGCAAAAACAAGATCAAAAGATCGCAGCCTTCGGCAGCTCCTACAGGTGTACACACTCCATGTAGGAGCTGCCGAAGGCTGCGATCTTTTGCTTTTAGGGGTGCTTGATGCCCTTGAGCTTCATTGCGCCGGCCAGTGGCAAATCACCTTCAAGTTCTGCAAGGCCGGCGGTGCGGACCGCTTCCGGGTCCTGCACATGTCCATGCTGAAGGTAACCCAGCAAGTTACCCACCAGCGGGTTATGACTGACCAGCAGCGCGTGATCCACAGACACCAACTGTTCCGCCACCGCTTGCGGGCGGTTGTCGGGGGTCAACCAGTCGACGGTGCGAATCTCCGGTGCGAAATTCAGCGCTGTACGCACAATTTCTGCGGTCTCCTGCGCTCGCAGGTAAGGACTGGCATAGATCGCAGTCAGCGGCTTGCCGGCCAACTCGGCGGCAGTGCGCAGCACTTCTTCACGACCATGGGCAGTCAGTGCCCGTTCCGAATCAGGACGCTTGCCGTGTGGCTCGGCTTCACCATGACGCAGTATCCAGAGTTTCATAGCTTTGGCTCCTCATCTCGGGCCGGGTGTGGTGCCGGCGCCACAGCGTGCGGTGCTTCACCTTCCGGTGTACGCGGCGTCGGCCAGTCGGCGAACGGCCACGGTTTCTGGTCGCTGTGAAAGCTGCCGAAACGACCGATCTGCGCCAGGAACTGGCTCAGGCTGTCGCCGAAGTTCATCAGGCTGGCGCTCGGGGCGCCATATATCAAACGATAGATCAACTGCACCAGCACCACGGCGCCAAGGATGAACTGCGCCACTTGCCAGACCAGCACATAGACGATCATCCACAACACGCGCAGCAGGATGGATTCGTACTTGGCTTCTGTTTTCGGATCGTTCATGTCTCGCTCCCTGCCCCTGTCAATTGAGTGCTCAGTTGAAACCGCTGGTGGAAATAAAGTCGACGTCGGTTTTCGGCTCGGCACGCATCAATAGACCGATTACCTGCTCCAGCGTGCGCCCTTCGAACAGAATGGCATGCAGCCCGGCGACCAGCGGCATGTACACGCCCACCTCCTGAGCCTTGGTCTTGAGCACCTTGAGGGTGTTCACCCCTTCGGCGACTTCGCCCAGGCGCGTCACGGCATCTTCCAGGCTCAAGCCCTGGCCGAGGGCGAACCCAACCTGGTAGTTACGGCTTTTTGGCGACGAGCAGGTGACGATCAAATCGCCGACGCCCGCCAAACCGAGGAAGGTCATCGGGTTGGCGCCCTGATTCACCGCAAAGCGAGTCATTTCCGCCAGCGCCCGGGTGATCAACATGCTCTTGGTGTTTTCACCCATGCCCAGCGCCACCGCCATGCCGGCGATGATCGCGTAAACGTTTTTCAGCGCGCCGCCCAACTCCACGCCGAAGCGGTCGGCGCTGGCGTACACGCGAAAGGTCCGGCCATGCAGCGCTTCTTGAACTCGCTGGCACAGCTCTTCATCTTCGCTGGCGACCACCGTGGCGGTCAGCGCGTGTTCGGCGATTTCACGGGCCAGGTTCGGCCCGGACAGCACGCCGATGCGCGCTTGCGGGGCGATCTCTTCGAGGATTTCGCTCATCAGTTTGAAGGTGTGGGCTTCGATGCCTTTGGTCAGGCTCACCAACAATTTGCCGGTCAAACGTTCGGCGTGCGGCATCAATACCGAGCGCAGCGCGCTGGACGGCAGTGCGACGAAGCACAGGTCGCAGGCTTGCAGAGTGGCCAGCAGGTCGGTGACCGCTTCCACGGCCGGCAGAATCTTGATGCCTTTGAGGTAACGCGGGTTCTCGCGATTGACCCGAATGGCCTCGGCCTGCTCGGGGTCACGCATCCACAGCCGGACCTGATGCCCGTTCTCGGCCAGCAGATTAGCCACGGCGGTACCAAAACTTCCGCCTCCCAGGACCGCAATTGGGCGCTGTTCAGTCATATGCAATCCGTTAATCCATACCAGTGGCGATGACGGCATTATACGGAGCGGCCCAGTGGCGGCCAGCCCCCGCATCAATTACCGGCACTTGTAGGAAGAAGACCAAGAAAACCGAGGAAAATGCCCACAACGTGACTGGAAAAGTCATTGCGCTCGGTTAACATGCGCGCCAATTGTTCGCTATCAAGGATGTGTTGTGTCGTTTGGCTCCCCTTCGCCTCGCTCGCCGCTGGTTCTGGCGCTGATTTTCAGCTCGCCATTGCTTGCCGACGACTTGTTCCTCGACAGCGAGCCGCTGCCGCAAGTATTGACCGCGACGCGGCTCAAGCAGTCGCCGGCCGCGGTACCGGGGAGCATGACGGTGATCGACAGCGAACTGATCAACGCCAGTGGCGCCCGGGACATCAGTGAGTTGCTGCGGCTGGTGCCGGGAATGATGGTCGGCAACATCAACGGCAACCAGGCGGCGGTGAACTATCACGGCACCAATGCGACCGAAGCGCGACGCATGCAAGTCTTGATCGACGGCCGTTCGGTGTACCGCGCAGGCCTGTCCACGGTGGACTGGAGTGACATTCCGGTGGCCATGGAGGACATCGAGCGCATCGAAGTTTTTCGCGGCCCGAACACCGTCAGCTATGGCGCCAATGCGCTGATGGCGGTGGTCAACATCATTACGCGCAACCCGGCCGACAGCCACGGCACGCGGATGAAAGTCACCCGTGGGCAGCGCGGCATCGACGACTTTTACGCCAGCCAGGGCGTGGGCTGGGACGGCGGCGACCTGCGCCTGTCACTGTCCGGCCAGCAAGACGACGGCTTCGACTCGGACCGCAATGGCGCCGACTACCGCGACAGCCGCCGCTTGAACCGCTTCAACCTCGCCGTCAGCCAGACGCTCACTGAAAACCAGAGTATCGACTGGCAATTGAATGCCAAGGACGGGAGCAACCAGCGCCCGTATACCTACCGCCCGGTCTTCTCGGGGATTACCGCTGCCGGGAACAATTCCGACGTCATCGCCAAGGATTACGCCGGCTCGCTGCGCTGGAACCTCGACATCAATCCCGATCACAGCCTTTACATCCAAGGCTCGGCGCAACACTGGGATCGTCAGCAGACCTGGCGTGCCTGCGATGCCGAAGTTTCGTTCAGCCCGCAGTTGACCGAGCTCTGGCAACTCAACCCGAATTACACCGAGCGCCTGGCGCGCAACATGGAGCGCTACACCGGCCCCGGCGCGCCCGCAGGTGACCCGGCCCAGCGCGCACTGGCCAATCAGGTGCTGGACCAATGGCGAAACGGCGCCCGGCAAACCCTCTGTGGCGATATTGACCAGAGCACCCGGGAATCGCGCTACGACCTTGAATTGCAAGACACCCTCAGCTTGTCCGATAGTCTGCGGCTGGTCAGCGGCATGAATTATCGTTACGACCGGGCAGATTCCGAGACCTACTTCAATGGCACCCTCGACGACACCACCTGGCGGGCGTTCGGCCAGCTCGAGTGGCGCGCCACCGAACATTGGTTGCTGCAGGGCGGTGCGATGTTCGAAGACACGCAATTGATCGGCAGTTCGCTCACCCCCCGGGTGGCCGTCAACTACCTGATCAACCCGCGCCACGGCCTGCGGGCGGTGTACTCGGAAGCCATCCGCTCGCCGGACATGTTCGAGAACAACGTCAACTGGAGTTACCGGGTCACCAACCTGCGGCCCAGTGCCTATGGCCAGTCCAGTGCCCGTTATTTCGTCAAGACCCGTGGACCCGGCGACCTCGAACAGGAACACATGCGCTCCCGGGAACTGGGCTACAACGGCTACTTTGCCGAAGTGGGACTGGCGGTCGATGTGAAGCTGTTCTACGACGAAATCACCGGGATGATCAGCGAACCGCTGCGCAACAATCAGTACATCGCCAGCAACTCAAACAGCGCGCGCTTCTCCGGGGCAGAAACCCAGCTCGACTGGAGAATCAGCAGCGCCGATCGCCTGCGCCTGACCTATGCCTACGTCGACGCCGAGGCGAGCAACCCGCAGGATGCGCAACAGACTGCCCGAAACAGCGGTTCCGCCGGTTGGTTGCGCAACTGGGGCCATGGCTGGAACAGCGCGCTCTTCTACTATGGTGACGATGCCCTGAACGGCTACCGCTTCGAACGGGTCGACACGCGCATCGCCAAACGCATCGGCCTGGGCAAGGCCAGCCTGGAACTGGCCGGCGTGCTCCAGCAACGCCTCGACAGCCAGCCAACAACCTTCGTCGACAACAACTACGACGAGCGCCGGGTGCTTTACTTCAGCGCAGAGCTGGCGTTCTAAGATGCTGTATAGCCCGTCACGCAAGACGCCAATCCTTGGCCGCCTGCTGGCCGGGTTGTGCCTGGTGTTTGCCGGACTGCTGAGCAGCCTGGCGGCCAGCGCCGCGGACATTTTGCTGACCGGCGCCGAGGACAGCCCGGGCATGCAATCCTTCACCCAGGCCCTGAGCGCGTTGCGGCCTGCCGATAACGTGCACTTCCAGCCACTGGCCAGTCTGCCGGCGCCAGGCAAACTGCCCGCCGGCACCCGTTTGATTCTGCTCGACCTGCCGAGCCTCGACTGGCGCCTGCAAGACACCCAGGGGCCGGCGACGCTGGTGCTGCGCATCAGCCGCCTGCAAGCCCGTCAGCATCTGGGGGCCACCCTGCCCCCGCGCCTCAGCCTGCTCTGGAGCGATCCGCCCCTGGATCGACAATTGCGCCTGACCCGACTGCTGCTGCCGCAGGCCAAACGGGTCGGCGTGCTCTTCGACAGCCACAGCGAATTTCTCTTGAAAGAACTGCATCAGGCCGCCCACTCCCTGGGCCTTGAAGTGGTCACCGAGCGCTGGGAGAACACGAACGACAGCCGGCCTTTGCAGGCGTTGCTGAAAAACAGCGACGTGTTGCTTGGCCTCGACGACCCCGATTTGTACAACCCGAAAACCGCGAAAAACCTGTTGCTCAGCAGCTATGCACGGCAATTGGCGCTGATCGGCCCTAACGCCGGCTTCGTCAGGGCCGGGAGCCTGGCCAGCACCTACAGCGATCAGAGCGATTGGCTGGCGATGCTCGACGAACTGCTCGACCGGCCACCGGCCACATGGCCACGCACGCACTACCCGCAACGCTTCAAAGTCTTAAGCAACCCGCAAGTGGCTCGTTCATTAGGGATTGAACAGATGAACGAAGCGTCTGTCGCAACACAGTTGGCCGAAGGAGAAAATCGCCCATGACCTTCCGTCGCCGTTGGGACATCAACACCCGCACGCAAATCATCAGCCTCGGCCCTGCCCTGTTGCTGACGTTGCTGTTGATCAGCTTCTTCACATTCGTGCGAATCCAGGACCTGCGTCAGGAGCTCAATCACACTGGGCAACTGATCGCCAACCAACTGGCGCCGGCCACCGAATACGGGGTGATCTCGGGCAACAACGAGGTACTCGACAGTTTGCTCAAGGCCACCCTGGCCACGCCCAATGTGCGCTTTCTGGAAGTCCAGGACAGCGCCAACCGGATTCTGGTGTACGTCGAGCAACCATCGGAAACCCACAACCGCTCGCATCAGGTCGAAGTGTTCCAGGCCCCGGTGCGGCTGCAACGAATCCAGTTGCACAATGATTTCCTGCAGGGCAGCCGCGTCGCCAACACAGCGCCCTCCGAGGATTATCTGGGTCGGGTGATCGTCGGCCTGTCCAATGACGCCTTCAGCCAGCGTCAGCAGGAAATTCTGCTCAAGGCCGGGATCCTGGCGCTGTTCGCCCTGCTGTTTACTTTTCTGGTCGCCCGGCGACTGGCCGGCAGCCTGTCGCAACCGATCCGCGACATCGGCAACGCGGTCAAGGCGATTCAGGACGGCGACTACAAAACGCCGCTGCCGATCGTCGACGACACTGAACTGGGCGCACTGTCGCAACACATCAACAACCTCGCCAACGGACTCGAACAAGCCAGTCGCGAACAGCATCAAGCGATGGCGCAGTTGATTCAGACTCGCGAGGAAGCGGAAAAGGCCAACAACGCCAAATCCGATTTCCTCGCGATGATGAGCCACGAACTGCGCACGCCGATGAATGGCGTGCTGGGCATGCTGCAATTGCTGGAAACCACCGAGATGACCGAGGAGCAGGTCGAATACGCGGCGCTCGCTTCGGAGTCCACCGAACACCTGCTCAAAGTCATCAACGACATTCTGGATTTCTCGCGCATCGAGCGATCGGAACTGGAGCTGGAGCACATTCCGTTCAACCTCGCGGACCTGATCGGCAGTTGCGCCCAGTCGTTCTCGCACGGCGCCGTGCAACGCGGGCTCGACCTGGCGCTGTCGATTCCGGACGACATGCGCGCGCTGCAGGTGCAGGGCGACCCGACGCGGATCCGGCAGATCCTGGTCAACCTGATCGGCAATGCGCTGAAATTCACCGAACAAGGCCGCGTCAGCATCGAACCGCAATGGCAGTCGCTGGATCACGAACTGCTGTGGTTCACCTGCACCGTGCGCGACAGCGGGATTGGTATCTCGGCTGAAAGCCTGGAATTGATGTTCAACGCCTTCCAGCAGGCCGACAGTTCTATTTCGAGGCGATACGGTGGCACCGGGCTGGGCCTGCCGATTGCGCGCACGCTGGCTGAACGCATGGGCGGCACGTTGCGCGCCCAGAGCGAGGAAGGTCGCGGCTCGGTGTTCACCCTGGAAATCCCGCTGGCGCTCTATAAACAGACGCTGCCCGTGCTGGCGCCACGCACACCGACCGGCAACGGTGATGGCGAAGGGCGCAACGTGTTGCTGGTGGAAGACAATCCGGTCAATCAGACGGTCATCGAAGCAATGTTGCGCAGTCTGGGCTTTACTGTCAGCGTCGTCACCGATGGCGCGCAGGCAGTGCGCAGTGCGGAGAGTCTGATTTTCGAAGCCATTCTGATGGACTGCCGGCTACCGATCATCGACGGCTACGAGGCTACCCGACAGATTCGCCAATTACCCGGCTGCACAGACTTGCCGATCATCGCGCTGACCGCCAACGCCTTGCAGGGTGACCGCGAAGCCTGTTTATCGGCGGGAATGAACGATTACCTGGCCAAGCCCTTCAAACGCACAGATTTGCAGCAAATTCTGCAGCGCTGGGTGCAGTAGTGCAGGCCTTTCGGCTATCTGCGACTGGCGCGGAAGGCGAAAGTGCGGCAGTCTTAGGCACCCGAACAGGCCCGAAAAGGGGCTTGAATAATAATTTCAGTGCACAAGTGTACATTCATGTCCTTGGTGCTGTGACTTTCACCACAACGCAATAGTCTATGAGTAGGCTGCTGACTCGAGGCATGAACGCTTCGATCGGCCGGGAAGATTTGCCCCACCTGCCGCATGGGATTATTGAGGAGCTCGCATGACCCAACAAAACGCCTTTACTCGGGAAGACCTGCTGCGCTGCAGTCGCGGTGAGCTGTTCGGCCCAGGTAACGCACAACTGCCCGCCCCGAACATGTTGATGGTGGATCGCATCACCCATATCAGCGCCGAGGGTGGCAAGTACGGCAAGGGTGAATTGGTCGCCGAGCTGGATATCACTCCGGACCTGTGGTTCTTCGCCTGCCACTTCGAAGGTGATCCGGTGATGCCAGGCTGCCTGGGCCTCGACGCCATGTGGCAACTGGTCGGCTTCTTCCTCGGCTGGCAAGGTCTGCCGGGCCGCGGTCGCGCCCTGGGTTCGGGCGAAGTGAAATTCTTCGGTCAGGTTCTGCCGACCGCCAAGAAAGTGACCTATAACATTCAGATCAAGCGCGTACTGAAGGGCAAGCTGAACCTGGCCATCGCCGATGGTTCGGTCAGCGTCGACGGCCGCGAGATCTACACCGCCGAAGGCCTTCGGGTCGGCGTTTTCACCTCCACTGACAACTTCTAAGGGTTATCCGCATGCGCCGCGTCGTTATCACTGGTCTGGGCATCGTTTCGTGCCTGGGCAATGACAAAGAGACCGTCTCCGCTAACCTGCGTGCAAGCCGCCCTGGCATCCGGTTCAACCCGGAATATGCCGAAATGGGTCTGCGTAGCCAGGTTTCCGGCTCCATTGACCTTCCCCTCGAAGAGCTGATCGATCGCAAGATCTTTCGCTTCGTCGGCCACGCGGCGGCTTACGCCTACCTGGCCATGAAAGACGCCATCGCCGACTCTGGTCTGACCGATGAGCAAGTCTCCAACCCGCGTACCGGCCTGATTGCCGGTTCCGGTGGCGCCTCCACGCTGAACCAGATGGAAGCGCTGGACATCCTGCGCGAGAAAGGCGTCAAGCGCGTCGGCCCATACCGCGTCACGCGGACCATGAGCAGCACCGTTTCCGCTTGCCTGGCCACGCCGTTCAAGATCAAGGGCCTGAACTACTCCATCGCTTCTGCCTGTGCCACCAGTGCTCACTGCATCGGTACCGCCATGGAACAGATCCAGATGGGCAAGCAGGACATCGTGTTCGCCGGCGGTGGTGAAGAAGAACACTGGAGCCAATCGTTCCTGTTCGACGCCATGGGCGCACTGTCCAGCCAGTACAACGAGACCCCGGAAAAAGCTTCCCGTGCCTACGACGCCAAGCGTGACGGTTTCGTCATCGCCGGCGGTGGCGGCATGGTCGTGGTCGAAGAGCTGGAACACGCTCTGGCCCGCGGCGCGAAGATCTATGCGGAAATCGTTGGCTACGGCGCGACCTCCGACGGCTACGACATGGTCGCCCCAAGCGGCGAAGGCGCCATCCGCTGCATGCAGATGGCCATGTCCACCGTTGACGCTCCAATCGACTACCTGAACACCCATGGCACCTCGACTCCGGTCGGCGACGTCATGGAAATGAAAGGTGTGCGTGAACTGTTCGGCGACAAGGCTCCGGCCATCAGCTCCACCAAGAGCCTGTCAGGTCACTCCCTGGGCGCCGCCGGCGTTCACGAAGCGATCTACTGCATGCTGATGATGGAAGGCAACTTCATGGCGGGTTCCGCCAACATCGACGAACTGGACCCGGAAGTGGCTGACATGCCGATCCTGACCAAGACTCGTGAAAACGCCACCATCAACACCGTGATGAGCAACAGCTTCGGCTTCGGTGGTACCAACGCTACGCTGGTACTGAAGCGCTGGGCCGGTAAGTAATACACCGCCACTACGCTGCACATAAAAACGCCCCGACTGGTTCGGGGCGTTTTTTTGTGCCTGGAAAACGCAAAAACCTGTGGGAGCGAGCTTGCTCGCGATGAGGGAGTGTCAGTCGACATCATTGTTTGTCTGATACACCGCCATCGCGAGCAAGCTCGCTCCCACAGGGGATTTTGGTCACCTTCAAGCCGGGCTTTCTTCAATGCGAACATGAAGCTTTTGTCATGAAACTCAACGCCCTGCGACCGAATGTCGCGTGCTTGGCGGGCTGCAGGACTTTTACCAAACTCGCAAAAGTCCGTTACCAAACTCAGTCGTTTACTTAGCAGGCTAACCAAACATATAACGGAGTCCTGCACACGCCTTGCTGCAGATAACAGAGATTGGAGCTAGCAGATGACTGTAAAAGTAACTGAACGCGACGATTCACATAAGTCCCACGAAGGCGTAGCCGCCGGTATCCGGATCTGGGACGTGCACCAACAAGACATGCTGGTGGGGATGTTCCACTCCGAAACCGATGCCCACAGCTACAAGGCCGAACTGGAAAAACTGGAGCAGCAACGAGAGCTCCAATCCGCATAAGCAATGACAGCATTGAAAACGACAAACCCCGCCATGAGCGGGGTTTGTCGTTGTTGCAGTCTTTAACGGCTTACCACATCAGATCGTCCGGGATCTGATAGGCCGCGTACGGATCGTCTTCGACAGCGACTTCTTCGGTCTTCACATTCAGCTGCACGATGCGCTGTGGATCGCGCTCCTGGATCTTCAGGGCCGCCTCACGCGGGATCACTTCATAACCGCCGGCGTGGTGCACGATGGCCAGCGAACCGCTGCTGAGCTTGTTACGCATCAGCGTGTTGACGGAGATGCGCTTGACCTTCTTGTCGTCGACGAAGTTGTAGTAGTCCTCAGTCGTCAGCTTCGGCAGACGCGAGACTTCGATCAACTGTTTGACCTGAGCAGCGCGAGCCTTGGCCTCGGCCTTCTCCTGTTGCTGTCGGTTCAGCTCCTGATCGCGCTTGACCTTCTCGGCCATGGCTTCCTGAGCCGCCCGCTGCTGCGAGTCATCAAGTTCGATCTGACCTTTGTGGGCCAGACGCTGCTGTTTCTGCTTCTCTTTGCCGACCTGTTTGGCCTGCTTCTGGTTGACCAGCCCTGCTTTGAGCAACTGGTCGCGAAGGGAAATGCTCATGGTGCTTATTACTCACTTAGGCAACTGCTCAACCGCAGCTGGGCAAATTCTTTTCCTGACGTTTGGCTTCGCCCCACAAGGCGTCCAACTCTTCGAGGGTGCAATCTTCTATGGGACGGTGGGTGTCGCGCAATGCCTGTTCGATAAAACGGAAGCGTCTTTCGAACTTGCTGTTGGCGCCACGCAGTGCAGTTTCGGGATCAACCTTGAGATGACGCGCCAGATTGACCACGGAAAACAACAGATCACCGACTTCATCGGCAATCGCTGCCGAGTCATTGTCGGCCATGGCTTCGAGCACTTCATCGAGCTCTTCGCGCACTTTGTCGAGCACCGGCAAGGCGTCAGGCCAGTCGAAACCGACCTGCCCTGCACGCTTCTGCAACTTCGCCGAACGGGACAATGCCGGCAGTGCTGCGGGTACGTCGTCGAGCAAGGACAGCTGTTCGGGCGCCGAAGATTTCTCCGCTCGTTCTTCAGCCTTGATCTCTTCCCAGCGCTGTTTGACCTGTTCTTCACTCAGTCGCGGAACATCCAGTGGCGCGTAAAGATCCCCGGTGGGGAACACGTGAGGATGCCGACGAATCAACTTGCGGGTGATGCTGTCGACCACACCCTCGAATTCGAAGCGCCCTTCTTCCCGTGCCAACTGGCTGTAATAAACCACCTGGAACAGTAAATCCCCCAACTCACCCTGCAAGTGATCGAAGTCACCGCGCTCGATGGCGTCGGCGACTTCGTAGGCTTCTTCCAGCGTGTGGGGGACGATGGTTTCGTAGGTTTGCTTGATGTCCCACGGGCAGCCGAACTGCGGGTCGCGCAGACGGCTCATCAGGTGCAGCAAGTCTTCAAGGCTGTACATCGGTTTCATGGGGTCCGGTTACGGCGGGTTTCGATGATGTTCGGCAACTGGGAAATCCGCCCCAGCAACCGCCCCAGTGCATCCAGCCCCGGAATCTCGATGGTCAGGGACATCAATGCGGTGTTGTCCTCTTTGTTCGAGCGGGTGTTGACCGCCAGCACGTTGATCCGCTCGTTGAGCAGCACTTGCGAAACGTCACGCAGCAGGCCGGAGCGGTCGTAGGCCCGGATGATAATGTCCACCGGATAGGTGAGCACCGGCACCGGCCCCCAGCTGACCTGGATGATCCGCTCGGGCTCACGCCCACCCAGTTGCAGCACCGAGGCGCAGTCCTGACGGTGAATGCTCACGCCCCGACCTTGGGTGATGTAACCGACGATCGCATCCCCCGGCAGCGGCTGGCAGCAGCCGGCCATCTGGGTCATCAGGTTGCCGACGCCCTGGATCTGGATGTCGCCGCGCTTGCCCGGTTTGTAACCGGTGGCCTTGCGTGGAATCAGTTCCAGCTGTTCGTTGCCGCGTTCCGGCTCGACCAGTTGCTGCGCCAGGTTCACCAGTTGTGCCAGACGCAAATCGCCTGCACCCAACGCGGCGAACATGTCTTCGGCCATTTTCATGTTGGCCTTTTCGGCCAGCTTGTCGAAATCTACCGCTGGCAGGCCGAGGCGGTTGAGTTCGCGCTCCAGCAACGTTTTACCGGCGGCGACGTTCTGATCGCGCGCCTGCAATTTGAACCAGTGAACGATCTTCGCCCGTGCCCGCGAGGTGGTGATGTAACCCAGGTTCGGGTTCAGCCAGTCGCGGCTCGGGGTGCCGTGCTTGCTGGTGATGATCTCGACCTGTTCACCGGTTTGCAGGCTGTAGTTGAGCGGAACGATGCGCCCGTTGATCTTCGCGCCACGGCAGTTGTGACCGATTTCGGTGTGCACGCGGTAGGCGAAGTCCAGCGGCGTCGCACCCTTCGGCAAGTCGATGGCGTGACCGTCCGGGGTGAAGATGTACACCCGGTCCGGTTCGATATCGACCCGCAGTTGTTCAGCCAGGCCGCCGATGTCGCCCAATTCTTCATGCCACTCGAGGACCTGACGCAGCCAGGAAATTTTCTCTTCGTAGTGGTTGGAGCCGGATTTGACGTCGGTGCCCTTGTAGCGCCAGTGCGCGCAAACGCCCAACTCGGCTTCTTCGTGCATGGCGTGGGTGCGGATCTGCACTTCCAGCACCTTGCCCTCGGGGCCGATCACCGCAGTGTGCAGCGAGCGGTAGCCGTTCTCTTTCGGGTTGGCGATGTAGTCGTCGAATTCTTTCGGGATGTGCCGCCACAGGGTGTGGACGATACCGAGCGCGGTGTAGCAGTCGCGCATTTCCGGCACCAGCACGCGAACGGCGCGCACGTCGTAGATCTGGCTGAATTCCAGACCCTTGCGCTGCATTTTGCGCCAGATCGAATAGATGTGTTTGGCCCGGCCGCTGATGTCGGCATCGACGCCAGTCGCGGTCAGCTCATTCTTCAGTTGGCTCATCACGTCAGCGATAAAGCGCTCGCGATCCAGACGCCGCTCATGAAGCAACTTGGCGATCTGTTTGTACTGATCGGGCTCAAGGTAACGGAAGGACAAGTCCTCCAGTTCCCACTTGATGTGACCGATACCGAGACGGTGAGCCAAAGGCGCGTAGATGTCGAAGACTTCACGGGCGACGCGGTTGCGTTTTTCGTCATCGGCGGTTTTCACCGCACGGATCGCGCAGGTGCGTTCGGCCAGTTTGATCAGCGCAACGCGAACGTCGTCGACCATGGCGACCAGCATCTTGCGCAGGTTTTCGACCTGGCCCTGCGTGCCCAGCACCAGGGATTGACGGGGGCTGAGGCTGGCACTGATCGCCGCCATGCGCAACACGCCGTCGATGAGTTTGGCGACCACCGGACCGAAGCGCTGGCTGATCGCCGGCAACTCAATCTGGCCTTCGCGCACGCCGCGATACAGGATCGCGGCAACCAACGAATCCTGATCGAGTTTGAGGTCGGCGAGAATCTCGGCGATCTCAAGGCCCGTGCGGAAACTCGAGGTCCCTTCGGACCACAGGTTTTTCGCCGCATTGGCTTGTTGTTCAGACGCACGAGCAAACTCGCACGCTTCCTTCAAGGCTTCGCGATCCAGTGCCGGATCGACACTGACCGCGTGATCGAGCCAAGCCTCGAGATTGATACTGCCGTCGGTGTTGATCGGCTGGTGTGCTCTCACCTGTACCATCTTGCTTACCTTCCCTACGACGCAGATTCAATGCGTCAAATCGCTGACCTTCGTTGCCCGTGCGCCCACATCAGGGCCGGTACGCGGCTGCACGGGCGGGCCAGTCGGACCAGACGAGCCGTCCTAGCTCGCTTCAAATAACGCCATGGCCTCGACATGTGCCGTCTGAGGAAACATATCGAGAATCCCGGCACGTTTTAACCGGTAGCCCTGCTTGATCAATTCAACCGTATCGCGCGCCAGCGTTGCCGGATTGCACGACACATACACCAACCGTTTGGCGCCCAGGGACGCCAGCTTGCGCACTGCTTCGAAAGCACCGTCACGCGGTGGGTCCAAGAGTACCGCACAAAAGCCTTCGCGCGCCCATTCGGCATCAGCCAAAGGCTGGGATAAATCGGCCTGAAAAAACTTCGCATTATGAAGATTGTTGCTAGCAGCGTTTGCAGCTGCCCGCTCGACCATCGCCTGCACACCTTCCACCGCCACCACTTCGCGAACGACCTTGGCCAGCGGCAAGGCAAAGTTACCCAAGCCACAGAATAGATCGAGAACTCGTTCCTCTGCCGTCGGCTTCAGCCAGTCCAGTGCCTGGGCGATCATCGCTTCGTTGACCCCGGCGTTGACCTGGATGAAATCCCCTGGCCGGTACGCCAGGTTCAAGTCCCACTGTTCAAGCCGATAACCCAACGACTGGTCAGCCTCGACCGGTTGCGGTTCGCCGTCACCGTGCAGCCACAGTTGGGCTTCATGGAACGCGCAGAAATCCTTGAGGATCGTCATGTCGGCGTCGGACAGCGGCGCCATGTGCCGCAACAAAACGGCCAACTTCGATCCGGCAAATAATTCCACATGCCCCAGCGCCTGAGGTTTGCTCAAGCGCCGAAGCATTTCCGGCAAGCGGGTCATGATCGGTTGCAAGGGTTGTACCAGCACCATGCATTCGTTGATCGCAACGATGTCCTGACTGCCAGCGGCGCGGAAACCGACTTCGAGTTTTTTCGCCTTCATGTCCCAGCGCACCGCCACTCGGGCGCGACGCCGGTAACCGAACTCCGGACCGCTCAACGGCGCGGCCCATTCTTCGGGTTCGACACCGGCGACCTTCGACAATTGCTCGGCGAGCATGCGCTGTTTCAGGGCGAGTTGTTCGTTGTGCGGCAGATGTTGCACGCTGCAACCGCCACAGCGACCGGCATGCGGACACGGTGCCGGGCGGCGCAGTTCGCTGGCCTGGAACACCCGTTCGGTGCGCGCCTCGACCACTTTGCCGTGGGCGCCCAACACGCGCGCTTCAACTTCTTCACCGGCCAATGCGCCGATGACGAACCAGGTGCGACCTTCAAAAAACGCGATACCGCGACCGTCATTAGCCAGGCGCTCAATACTCAAGCGCTGCTTTTTGCCGGTCGGAATTTGCGGGGCCTTGCTGCCGCCGGTGGGCTGGAAGCGCAGGCCTCTCTCTTGCTTGGCCATCAGTTGGGCGCGTCGAAAATGCCGGTCGACAAGTAACGGTCGCCACGGTCGCAGATGATCGCGACGATCACCGCGTTTTCAACTTCTTTGGACAGACGCAGCATGGCTGCCACGGCACCGCCCGAGGACACGCCGCAGAAGATGCCTTCTTCGCGGGCCAGACGACGGGTCACGTCTTCGGCTTCGCTTTGCGCCATGTCGACGATCCTGTCCACGCGCTCGGCCTGGTAGATCTTCGGCAGGTATTCCTGCGGCCAGCGACGGATACCCGGAATCGCCGAGCCTTCCATCGGTTGCAGACCGATGATCTGCACGTTCTCGTTCTGCTCTTTCAAGTAGCGCGAGACGCCCATGATGGTACCGGTGGTGCCCATGGAGCTGACGAAATGGGTAATAGTGCCTTCGGTCTGACGCCAGATTTCCGGGCCGGTGGTGGTGTAGTGCGCTTGCGGGTTGTCCCCGTTGGCGAACTGATCCAGCACCTTGCCGCGGCCTTCGGCTTCCATTCGCTGGGCGAGGTCGCGGGCGCCTTCCATGCCCTCTTCCTGAGTGACCAGAATCAGCTCGGCGCCATACGCCGTCATGGCGGCTTTACGTTCGGCGCTGGAGTTGTCCGGCATGATCAGGATCATCTTGTAACCCTTGATCGCGGCGGCCATCGCCAGGGCGATCCCGGTGTTACCCGAGGTCGCTTCGATCAGCGTATCGCCGACGTGGATCTGCCCGCGCAATTCAGCGCGGGTGATCATCGACAGCGCCGGACGGTCCTTGACCGAACCCGCCGGGTTATTCCCTTCGAGCTTGAGCAAAAGGGTATTGCTGGTGGCGCCAGGCAGGCGCTGCAAACGGACCAGCGGAGTGTTGCCGACGCAATCGGCGATGGTTGGGTACTGCAAGGTCATGGCGTAATTCGCAATCCAGACTGCGGGGGCGCCTATCATACCGGCAAACCTTCGCAGGCCATATCACGCAAAGTACGGTGCTTATGGTTTATGGGAATAAGGGGTGTTTGCTCTGGCTGAAGATGATTAAGTTTTGCGACCAGGATAATTGTCGCACCAGTGGTGCGACTTTCTTTTCAGCGTGGCAGATCTCATAGAATTGGCGCTTCCGGCACAATTTCGACCGGGTAAACCCGCGCAACCCTGGTTGAGTCTGAGCCAGATGTTCAGCCAGTTAGCTGACCACAGAATCGCCCCACTCAACCTGTTCCAGCTTACGACTGATCTCTTCGCGAGCAAGCTCGCTCCCACAAGGTTAGGGGTTGATCACACCATTTGTGGCCGACACACATCCACTGTGGGAGCGAGCTTGCTCGCGATGGCGTCGTCACTGACACCACCATCATCAGCCACTAATCGAATATTCAGCCGCAACCCTACCTCGGTGTTCTCAGCCCAAAGACTCCCGCCCTGCCGCTGCACCGCATTCCTCGCAATGCTCAACCCCAACCCGAACCCACCATCCCCCGGCCGCGAACCGTCGAGTCGAATGAACGGACAGAAGATCCGCTCAAGATCCGCCTCAGCCACCCCGCCGCCCTCATCCTCCAGCCACACATGCCAGAAATCGCCATCGCGCTGCCCACCAAGGCGTACAACGCCGCCCTGCGGTGAATGACGAATGGCATTGCGCAGGATGTTTTCCAGCGCTTGAGCCAACGTATTGAGATGGCCGCGCACCCAGCAGGACGAATCCACCGCACACTGCAACTGGCTCGCCGGCCAGCCACTTTCATAGCAGGCATTTTCCGTGAGCATTTCCCACAACGCCTGAATCTGGATCGATTCGTCGGGCAGCGGCGCGCGCTCGGTGTCTAGCCAGGCCAGTTGCAGGGTGTCTTCCACCAGACGCTGCATGCCATCGACCTCTCGGCCGATGCGCTCGCGCAATTGCGTCAACCCCTGCTCGCTTTCGCTGGCCACCCGCAGGCGACTCAGTGGCGTGCGCAATTCGTGGGACAGGTCGCGCAACAGTTGTTGTTGCAGGGCCACCGTGCTTTGCAGGCGCTCGGACATATGGTCGAAGGCCCGGCCCAGTTCACCCAGCTCATCCGGGCGATTGGTGATGCGGCTCGACAACCGTACGTTCAACTGGTCGGCACGCCAGGCATTGGCCTGTTCGCGCAAACTGTTCAAAGGCACGACCAGCAACCGATACAGACCGACGCACAGCAGCAAGGTGAACAGTCCGGGAATCACCCCGTTGGTGATCACCCGCCAGAACACCCGATAACGGCCGGGCACGAAACGCTGGGGCAGTTCGATCACCAGACTGCCGGCGGACGGATCGTTGGGAAAAGGCACTCTCAACCATGGCAAGCCTTTGGTATGGCGACTCGTCGGCCAATCCAGACCGCGTAAAAAGGTCAGGCGCCGGGTTTCTTTTTCCGTCAGCGGGTAACTGCTCAATGACTGCAAATCGCCGCCAATTACACCGACCCATGTCGACTCGCGATGGCCGACGCTCTGCAACCAGGCATCGACGCCTGCACTCTGACGCTGATTCCACGCCTGCTCGGCCTCGGCGGCGTAGCGCATCAGCGTGCCCCGTGCCTCGTCGGACAGGAAAAGGTTTTTCTTTTCCATATAGCGGCCCCAGGACCAACTGAGCCAGATCATCAGCAGACAGAACGCCACCAACAAACACGCCAGTTTCCAGAACAGCGAATGCCTGCCCGGCAGGTCAGTCCACTTCATCGACAGCACTCAATACGTAACCCTTGCCCCACACCGTGCGCACTTCGCGCTCGAGGTAACCGACGGCCTTGAGCTTGCGGCGGATCTGACTGATATGCATGTCGAGGCTGCGGTCATGGGGCGCGTAACCGCGCTGCAGCACATGCTGGTAAAGGAAGGCTTTGCTCAGGACTTCATCGCCATTGCGGTTCAGCGTTTCCAGCAACCGGTATTCGCTACGGGTCAGGCCGGCAGCGTGTTCGCCATAAAAGACATCACAGCATTCATCGTCGAAACGCAGGCTGTCCGCCGAAGGGGCAATCGGTGCCGACGCTGGCCGGCGGTCGAGCGCGACACGCCGCAGGATCGCTTCGATGCGCACCCGCAACTCGACCATGCTGAAGGGTTTGGGCAGGTAATCATCGGCGCCCAGCCGAAAACCACTGATGCGATCCGCCTCGGCACCGAGCGCCGACATCAGCACCACCGGGGTGGAATGGCTCTGGCGCAACTGCGTCAGTACATTCAGCCCGTCCAGGCCCGGCAGCAGAATATCCATCAGCACCACATCGAAGGCTTGCTGGCGGGCGATGGTCAAGCCTTCCAGACCGTTCTGGCACCACGTCACCTGAAAACCGCAACGTCCCAGGTGTTCATGAACATAAGCACCGAGTACGAGGTCGTCTTCTATAGACAGGATACGAGGGTGGCCAGCAGTGATGGGAGTCATGACTATCTGCAAATAATTCTCAGTTGGCGATTATTCAAGATTGCCTCGCTGCGGGCAACACAAGGTTTGCCCGTGAGGTAAAAGTGGCGATCCGGCCGACGAATGCCGACATCAATTTTACGAAGATTGCCCGCCTGCAAATCGCTACACTGCGCAAGTGGCGCGTGCTGGACGTACGTGCAGGTCATTAAATCGCTGGATGCAGGAGAGATGCGTGCTCAAGAAACTGGGAATTAAAGGCCGCGTGCTATTGCTGACCCTGTTGCCGACCAGCCTGATGGCCTTGGTTCTGGGCGGCTATTTCACCTGGATGCAGCAATCCGACCTGCAAACCCAGCTCATGCAGCGTGGCGAGATGATCGCCGAACAACTGGCGCCCCTGGTGGCCCCGGCCATGGGCCACAAGAACACCGAGCTTTTGGAACGCATTGCCACCCAATCGCTGGAACAACCGGACGTGCGCGCCGTTTCGTTCCTCGCGCCCGACCGCTCCCTGTTGGCCCATGCCGGCCCGACCATGCTCAATCAGGCGCCGATCGGCAACAGTTCGCAGATGCTGCGCCGCAGCGGCAATGACGCGACGCGTTACTTGCTACCGGTGTTCGGCAAGCACCGCAACCTGGCCGGTGACTTGATTCCCGGAGAAGCCGACCGCCTGCTGGGCTGGGTAGAACTTGAACTGTCCCACAACGGCATGCTGCTGCGCGGTTACCGCAGCCTGTTTGCCAGCCTGCTGCTGATCGGCGCAGGCCTGGCCGGTGCGGCGCTGCTGGCGTTGCGCATGGGTCGGAGCATCAATCGGCCGCTGAGTCAGATCAAGCAAGCGGTGGCGCAACTCAAGGACGGTCATCTGGAAACCCGTCTGCCGCCCCTCGGCAGCCAGGAGCTGGACACACTGGCGTCCGGCATCAACCGCATGGCCGGCACCCTGCAGAATGCACAAGAAGAATTGCAGCACAGCATCGACCAGGCCACCGAAGACGTGCGCCAGAACCTGGAAACCATCGAGATCCAGAACATCGAACTGGACCTGGCGCGCAAGGAAGCCCTTGAAGCCAGCCGGATCAAATCCGAGTTCCTGGCCAACATGAGCCATGAAATCCGCACGCCGCTCAACGGCATTCTCGGCTTCACGCATCTGCTGCAAAAAAGCGAGCTGACCCCACGCCAGCTCGACTATCTGGGCACCATCGAAAAATCCGCCGACAGCCTGCTGGGGATCATCAACGAGATTCTCGACTTCTCGAAAATCGAGGCCGGCAAACTGGTGCTCGACCATATTCCATTCAACTTGCGCGACCTGCTCCAGGACACGCTGACCATCCTCGCCCCGGCCGCCCACGCCAAGCAACTGGAGCTGGTGAGCCTGGTTTATCGCGATACGCCGCTGTCGCTGGTGGGTGATCCGCTGCGGCTCAAGCAGATCCTCACCAACCTGGTCAGCAATGCGATCAAGTTCACCCGCGAAGGCACCATCGTCGCCAGGGCCATGCTTGAAGAAGAGCACGAAGACAGCGTGCAACTGCGCATCAGCATTCAGGACACCGGCATCGGGCTGTCGAACCAGGACGTGCGCGCCTTGTTCCAGGCTTTCAGCCAGGCTGACAATTCGCTGTCCCGGCAACCCGGCGGCACGGGTCTGGGGTTGGTGATTTCCAAACGTCTGATCGAACAGATGGGCGGCGAGATCGGTGTCGACAGCACCCCCGGTGAAGGCTCGGAATTCTGGATCAGCCTGAGCCTGCCCAAAACCCGTGACGACGCCGAAGACCTGCCCGGTCCGCCATTGCTCGGGCGTCGGGTGGCAGTGCTGGAAAACCACGAACTGGCCCGCCAGGCATTGCAGCATCAACTGGAAGACTGCGGCCTCGAAGTCACCCCGTTCAATACGTTGGAAAGCCTGACCAATGGCGTGACCGGCGCGCATCAGACCGATCAGGCGATCGACCTGGCGGTGCTCGGCATCACCAGCAACGACATGCCGCCAGAGCGCCTCAACCAGCACATCTGGGACCTCGAACACCTGGGCTGCAAGGTGCTGGTGTTGTGCCCGACCACCGAACAGACGCTGTTCCACCTCTCGGTGCCCAACCCCCACAGCCAGCTCCAGGCCAAACCGGCCTGCACCCGCAAGCTGCGGCGGGCCTTGTCCGACCTGGTCAACCCGCGCCAGCACCGCAGCGAACCCGGCGAACCGGTGTCCAGCCGTGCGCCAAAAGTGCTTTGTGTCGACGACAACCCGGCCAACCTGCTGCTGGTGCAAACCCTGCTCGAAGACATGGGCGCCAAAGTCCTCGCGGTGGAAAGCGGTTACGCGGCGGTCAAGGCCGTGCAGACCGAAACCTTCGACCTGGTGCTGATGGACGTTCAGATGCCCGGCATGGACGGGCGCCAAAGCACCGAAGCGATTCGCCAGTGGGAAAGTGAACGGCATTGCACACCGCTGCCGATCGTTGCCCTCACCGCTCACGCCATGGCCAACGAAAAGCGTGCGCTGCTGCAAAGCGGCATGGACGACTACCTGACCAAACCGATCAGCGAACGGCAACTGGCCCAAGTGGTGCTGAAGTGGACAGGTCTGGCGCTGCGCAATCATGGGCCGGAGCGCTCCAGCGACAGCCACGGTGGTGGTCATGAGTTGCAGGTGCTCGATCACGAAGAAGGTTTGCGCCTGGCCGCCGGTAAGGCTGATCTGGCAGCAGACATGTTGGCGATGCTGCTGGCGTCGCTGGAAGCCGACCGCGAGGCGATACGCTCCGCCCGGGAAACCAACGACCAGAACGCCCTGATCGAGCGCGTCCATCGCCTGCACGGTGCGACACGCTATTGCGGCGTCCCGCAACTGCGCGCCGCCTGCCAGCGCAGCGAAACCCTGCTCAAGCAACAGGACCCCAAAGCCCCCAGCGCGCTGGAAGACCTCGACCGGGCCATCAATCGCCTGGCCGCCCATGCCCGTATAAATGCCTGATGAATACCTGTAGCAGCTGGCGAAGCCTGCGTTCGGCGGCGAAGCCTGCGTTCGGCGGCGAAGCCGTCGTAAAATCAGGCGCTGCGGTCTTTCAGGTAAACCGCGTTTGCCGGATTTACGACGACTACGTCGCCGAACGCAGGCTTCGCCAGCTGCTACATAAAGCGTGACCGAGTCAAATGGAGGACCGCATGCGCACGATTCTTTTCAGCAGCCAGACCTACGACCGCGACAGTTTTCTCAATGCCGAGCTTCCGGCCGGCATTGAACTGCACTTTCAATCGGCGCGACTGAGCCTTGATACGGTGGCGCTGGCGGAGCATCACGAGGTGGTCTGCGCCTTCATTAATGATGACCTCAGCGCGCCGGTGCTCGAACGCCTGGCCGCGGGCGGCACACGCCTGATCGCCCTGCGCTCGGCCGGTTACAACCATGTCGATCTGGCAGTGGCAAAGCGTCTGGGGCTGGCGATTGTGCGCGTCCCGGTCTACTCGCCCCACGCGGTGGCGGAACATGCGGTGGCGCTGATCCTGGCGCTCAACCGGCGCCTGCACCGCGCCTACAACCGCACGCGCGAAGGCGATTTCAGCCTGCACGGGCTGACCGGCTTCGACCTGGTGGGCAAGACCGTCGGCGTGGTCGGCACCGGTCAGATCGGCGCGACTTTCGCGAAAATCATGAACGGCTTTGGCTGCCAATTGCTGGCATACGACCCCTTCCCCAACCCGCAAGTCGAAGCCCTCGGCGCCCGTTACCTGAGCCTGCCGGAACTGCTGGCCGAGTCGCAGATCATCAGCCTGCACTGCCCGCTCAACGAACAAAGCAAACACTTGATCAATCGCGAGTCACTGGCGCACATGCAACCCGGTGCGATGCTGATCAACACCGGCCGTGGTGGTCTGGTGGACACGCCGGCGCTGATCGACGCGCTGAAGGACGGTCAACTGGGTTATCTGGGACTGGATGTGTACGAAGAGGAGGCACAGCTGTTCTTCGAGGACCGTTCCGACCTGCCGCTGCAGGACGATGTGCTGGCGCGGCTGCTGACCTTTCCCAACGTGATCATCACCGCGCACCAGGCCTTCCTCACCCGCGAAGCCCTGGAAGCAATTGCCACGACAACCCTGCAGAACATCGCCTCCTGGGCCGCCGGCACGCCGCAGAATCAGGTCGAGGGCTGAGCCGATCAGGCCTTGGACAAGAGGATCATCAGACCCAGCCAGCCGAAGCCCAGCAAGCGTTGCCCCACGGAATGCCCACGACGCAGCAGGAACCAGACAAAAAACGGCGGCAGAAAGAAAATCATCAGTTTCAACCACAGCTCCACCGGACGCACGCCGCTGGGTGCGGGAATCGGTGGCGCAACCTCGGCTGCAACTTCAGTTTTCCGTTTACGTCCGAACGCGGCCGGGGTCACCCTGGCCACTTTCTCATCGGCCGGCAATCGCCCAAAGGAAAGGGGTGCCTGCACAGGCGCTGCCGTTGAAGTGGCCGCTTGCACCGTTCCCGCCGGTGCACCGCAATGAATGCAAGCAGGCGCCATGGAGCTGATGCTTTGCTTGCACTCAACACATTCGATTAACGCCATGTCCACTCCTTAGAGATACAAAAGCGGCAGTGTGCCATGAGTCGGCCAGTGATTTGAACCAGATCGAAGGTCATACACCCGCGCCATGCTGCGCTGATGTCCGTGCTAGCATGCCGCGCATATTTGGAGGACCCATGGTCGAACACGATTTCCGCTATAGCCTGATGAACCCGCAACATACCCTCACCGAATGCCGCGCCCTTGTGCCGGGGCGTTATCAAGTCACCGGCAACGGCGGCTCGATTCGTAACAACGACGTGCTGGTAGTGACCCTCAAAGGCGCCAAGGACTTGTCCATGCGCCTGACCGTCGAAACGGTTCGCCACTTGATCAATCCGCCAGGCCAATGGGTCGCGGTGGCCAGTGGTCCGGTGTTCGGCGAACTGGCGATCCACACTTGGAAAGTCAACTGCGACAGCTGCGCCAAAGAGCTGAACTTCGAGTTCGCGGTCGACGCCAAGCTGGGCAACAAGGCTGAAAAGCCTGCTGCCACCGCACGGATCACCGAACTGGGCTGGACCACGGTCGGCGAGAAGCACCTGTGCCCGAAATGCCAGGAGCCCGCGTGATGAAACGCCTCGCTCTGACCGCTATGGTTGGCGCCAGCCTGCTGGGCTGCGCCGCCGAGCCGGTGCAATTGCAACAGAACCGCAGCTACATTCTGGAGTGGATTGGCGAACGTCCGTTGATGGACTACAGCCACCTGACCATCACCCTCGGTGAAGACGGTCGGGCCTACGGCAACGGCGGCTGCAACCACTGGTTCGCGCCGTACACCCTGGAAGGCGACAAGCTGAGCTTCGGCAAGGTTGGCAGCACGCGCAAACTGTGCGCGCCGGCGTTGATGGAGCAGGAAAAGCGTTTCCTCCAGGCGTTGGAAAACGTTCAACGCTGGGACATCTCGCCGATCGACCAGATGCGCTTCTGGCCGGCAGAAGGCAAGCCGCTGCGTTGGTGGCTTGAAGAGGGTTGATCCCTCTAGCTGCTCGTTCCCACGCGCGCGTGGGAACGAGCAGCGCACTCAGTTCTTCGCCTGCAACGCCTCAAGCTTCGCCATCACCCCCGCCGCCGTCTGCTCGCCCATCAGCTGCTCCCTTACCTTGCCCTTGTTATCGATGATGTAAGTCACCGGCAACGCCTCGCTGCGCGGCAACTCAAAAAGATCGGCCGGATCAGAAGCCAGCACGGTGAACTTGATCCCCAGCTTCTCGCTGGCGCTTTTCAGCTCTTCACCCTGCACATTGTCGAAGTTGACCCCGAACACACCAATCTTCTTGTCCTTGAGCTGATCGGCCAGGGCGTTCAATTCCGGGATCTCGGTCCGGCACGGCCCGCACCATTCAGCCCAGTAATTGAGCACCAGCCATTGCTTGTCCAGACGTTCGGCGGCGACTTTCTGGCCATTCTGGTCGATGCCATAGTCGTTACCACAGCCCCCCAGCAATAACGTACCGATGATCGCCAATGCCGCTGCCAGTCGCCTAGTCATGTCGTATTCCTTGTTCAAAATTGAATGCGCCTGCGACCCATCGCCTCCCAAGGTTCTGGATTACGCGCTGCACAGTTAGAATAGCCGTCACCTTACGCAAGATGCGAACCGCACATGACCGATCTGACGCTTTATCACAACCCGCGCTGCTCGAAATCCCGCGGTGCGCTCGAACTGCTCGAAGCCCGTGGCCTGACCCCGACGGTGGTCCGCTACCTGGACACCCCGCTGGACGCCGCGCAAATCCAGAGCCTGCTGACCAAGCTCGGCATCAGCGCCCGGCAACTGCTGCGCACCGGTGAGGACGAGTACAAAACCCTCAACCTGGCCGACAGCAGCCTGAGCGAGGCGCAATTGATCGCCGCCATCGCCGCCAACCCGAAACTCATGGAGCGACCGATTCTCGAAGTCGGCGACAAAGCCATCATCGGCCGGCCGCCGGAGAATGTGCTGGAGCTGCTGCCGTGAGTGCGCCGTACATTCTGGTTCTGTATTACAGCCGAAGCGGCTCGACCAATGAAATGGCCCGGCAGATCGCCCGGGGTGTCGAGCAGGCCGGGATGGAAGCGCGCCTGCGCACCGTGCCGCCGATATCCACCGAGTGCGAAGCCGTGTCACCCGATATTCCGGACGAAGGCGCGCTGTACGCCAGCCTCGACGATTTGAAGAACTGCGCGGGCCTGGCCATGGGCAGCCCGACCCGGTTCGGCAACATGGCGGCGCCGCTCAAGTACTTCCTCGACGGCACCAGCAACCTGTGGCTGACCGGCGCTCTGGTGGGCAAACCAGCTGGCGTTTTCACCTCCACCGCGAGTCTGCACGGCGGCCAGGAAACCACGCTGCTGTCGATGATGTTGCCGTTGCTGCACCACGGCATGCTGATCACCGGCCTGCCTTACAGCGAATCGGCCTTGCTGGAAACCCGTGGCGGCGGCACGCCTTACGGCGCCAGCCATCACGCTGGGGCCGATGGCAAAAGCGGCTTGAATGAACATGAAGTCGCGCTGTGCCGGGCCTTGGGCCTGCGCTTGGCGAAGACTGCACAGAAACTGGGGAACTGACGTGGCCAAAAAGCCGAAGATTTTGCCCTCCATCGAATGGCTCGAACCGCGGGTTCGGGCGATGCGCATCATCAGCCTGCTGTGCTACTTCGGTTTGGTGGGTTTGCTTTGCGCCTACTACCTGGTAGTCGCGGACCTGCACGGCGCCCGGCCGTGGGTGATTCTGCTGATCGAACTGGTGCCGCTGCTGTTGCTGGCGCCGGGGATGATTATCGGCAGTGCGCGCGGGCATTCGTGGATGTGTTTTGTGGTGAACCTGTATTTCATCAAGGGCGCACTGGCGGCGTATGACCCGAACCGGCAGCTGTTTGGTTTGCTGGAAATGGGCGCGAGCCTGGCGGTGTTCTGCTCGGCGCTGTTGTATGTGCGGTGGCGGTTTCAGTTGAACCGCAAGTTGGCGGGTGAAGGCGAGACCTCCGCAGCCTGACCGCCCCCACAGTGATCGTTCCCACGCTCCGCGTGGGAATGCATCAAGTGACGCTCCGCGTCACAGGGACGCGGAGCGTCCCGGGCGGCATTCCCACGCAGAGCGTGGGAACGATCATCTTCGTCAGTGATTGACGGTGTACGCGAGCATCATAGAAATCTGGCTCATCGGCCGCCCGCCACTTTCTTCATGCCACTGGTTGAACACGCCCTGCACCGTGGCCAGATCCCGCAGACTGGTCGGCACCTTGTCGACGATCTTCTGCGCATTCAACGCCGCGACCACGTCGTAGCTCGGCACAAACGTATCCTTGCCCACCATCCGCAAGAACCGCGGTGCCGACAACCCGCCCAATTGATGACCGCGCTTTTTCAGATAGGTCCACAACCCAACGATATCCGTGACCGGCCAATCGGCGATCAACGCGCCAAAGCTGCCTTTCTCATGCGCCACATCCAGAATGAACTGCGCATTGCGCGGCACGCTCTTGAGTTTGCCCAGGTGACGAATGATCCGCGCGTCTTGCATCAAACGCTCAAGGTGTTCGGCACTCATCAGCACGACTTTCTCGGGGTCGAACTTGAAGAACACCTCTTCGAACGCCGGCCATTTGGCGTCCACCAGGCTGTGCTTGAGCCCGGCGCGGAATACGCGCAAGGCCATGGTCGAGAGGTAGCGGTCGTCGCTGATCTTGCGCAATTGCGCCGGGGTTTTCGGAACAGGCAGATGGGCTTCCAGTTCAGCCGCTGAACCGAAGCGGTTCAGACAGTATTCGTGCAGCCACTTGTAATCGCGCATGCCCTTTCCTAAAAAATGAAATGAAAAACCTGTGGGAGCGGGCTTGCTCGCGAAAGCGGTGTGTCATTCAACATTGATGTCGACTGACACTACGCATTCGCGAGCAAGCCCGCTCCCACAATTTTGTTCAGATGTTTACAACATTGACGAAGCGCGAAGCCGCCGTTTCATCGATCTTGAGGCTGGTGAAGTCGAACAGATTACGGTCCGCCAGCTGCGACGGGATCACGTTCTGCAAACTGCGGAAAATGCTTTCGGTGCGGCCGGGCGTCTTGCGTTCCCACTCCTGAAGCATGTCCTTGACCACCTGGCGTTGCAGGTTTTCCTGAGAACCGCAGAGGTTGCACGGGATGATCGGGAATTGCTTGAAATCCGAGTAGGCCTGGATGTCTTTTTCGTTGCAGTAGGCCAGCGGGCGGATCACCACGTTGCGGCCATCGTCGGCGCGCAGCTTAGGCGGCATGGCTTTGAGCGAACCGTTGAAGAACATGTTCAGGAAAAAGGTCTCGACGATGTCGTCACGGTGATGACCGAGGGCCATCTTGGTCGCACCGATTTCGTCGGCGAAGGTGTAGAGCGTGCCGCGACGCAGGCGCGAGCACAGTGAACAGGTGGTTTTGCCTTCCGGAATCAGCTCCTTGACCACCGAATAGGTGTCTTTCTCGACGATGTGGTACTCGATGCCCAGCGCTTTGAGGTAAGCCGGCAGCACGTGCTCGGGGAAACCCGGCTGCTTCTGGTCCATGTTCACGGCCACGATCTCGAACTTGATCGGAGCGACCTTCTGCAAGTGCATCAGCACATCGAGCATGGTGTAGCTGTCCTTGCCACCGGACAGGCAGACCATGACCTTGTCGCCGTCTTCAATCATGTTGAAATCGGCAACAGCCTCACCGGCCTGGCGGCGAAGGCGCTTTTGCAGTTTGTTCTGGTTGACCGTAAGAGTGCCCATGACGCGAAATCCGTGAGGTGTGACGAAAGGCCGGCATTTTACGCAAAAACTTTCCTCGGGAGTAGGAGCTGAGCTTGCTCGCGATGGCGGCCTCAAGGACGCCATCGCCGGCAAGCCGTGCTCCTACAAATGCGTCTGCGCCAACTCAGGACGTTTTGAGACACAACTGCGATTAAGCCCGGGGTTTACAGCGCAATTTGCTCTAAAGCCCTGCAACCTGCGCCGTTAAGACCTTTCTATACTCCGACATAAGGTCGCACACATATCCAGACCTTTCCTTACTCGGCCACTTTGGCCCGTAGGCGCTCCACTGGGGGGCGACGGTAAAAACAAGAGGAGTGACTGGCATGATCCATCACGTAGTGGGGCTCTTCACCCACCCTGACCAAGAATGGAAAGAGATTCGTGGCGATCAGGAGGAAAGCATCAGCCACATGTATCTCACTCACACCCTGATTCTGGCGGCGATTCCTGCGGTGTCTGCGTTTATCGGCACCACGCAGGTCGGCTGGGTCATTGGCAGTCGCGCACCGGTGATGCTGACGGTGGAAAGCGCGATATGGATGACGGTCATGTCGTACCTGGCGATGCTCGGCGGTGTGGCGGTAATGGGCGCGTTCATCCACTGGATGGCTCGTACCTATGACGCCAATCCGAGTCTGGCACGCTGCGTTGCATTTGCGACCTACACCGCGACACCGCTGTTTATCGGCGGTCTGGCGGCGCTGTACCCACACATGTGGCTTGGGATGATCGTCGGCACCGCGGCCATCTGCTACACGGTGTACCTGCTGTATGTGGGGCTACCCACTTTCATGAACATTCCATCAGACGAGGGATTTCTGTTTTCGAGTTCGGTGCTTGCGGTAGGCCTGGTGGTGTTGGTCGCCATCATGGCGTTCACTGTAATTGTCTGGGGACTCGGCGTGGGGCCGGTCTACACCAATTAGCAACACATCACCCAAAAACAAGATCTGCCAACACAGGCCGCCGCAAGGCGGCCTTCTAATGCTCAAGGTTAGAAAACGGTGACGACCATTCGGCGCCTCGGCGATTCGCAACGCTCGAGGGTTGCGGCATACTCGACGTCTCTGGAGATCCATCAAGCATGCCCGAGCAACTCAATACCCGCGTCGAAGACTGTTACCAACTAGCCGAATCCTTTTTCAAACGACCTTTCAAACGCCCCGTGGTGAGCCTCAAGCTGCGCGGGCAAAAAGCCGGTGTCGCGCATTTGCACGAGAACCTGCTGCGCTTCAATCCGCAGCTGTACCGGGAAAATACCGAAGACTTCCTCAAGCAAACCGTGGCCCACGAGGTGGCGCACCTGATCGCCCATCAACTGTTCGGCGACCGCATCCAGCCCCATGGCGAAGAGTGGCAACTGATCATGCGCGGCGTGTACGAGCTGCCGCCCAATCGATGCCACACCTACGACGTCAAACGCCGCAGCGTGACCCGCTACATCTACAAATGCCCGTGCGCGGACAGTGACTTTCCGTTTTCGGCCCAGCGTCATGGTTTGGTGCGGCAAGGGCGGCGGTATTTGTGTCGGCGGTGCCGGAGCACGTTGGTGTTCAGCGGGGAAATGCGGGTCGAGTGAGTCTGATCGTTCCCACGCTCTGCGTGGGAATGCCGCCATGGACGCTCCGCGTCCACTGTGGCGCGGAGCGTCACGGGATGCATTCCCACGCGGAGCATGGGAACGATCTATGTAACGACCCTGGCACGGCGTAACGCTTCAATCCGCTCAGCGCTATACCCCAACTCCCCCAACACCTGATCCGTATGCTGCCCTATGGCCGCGCCGATATGCCGCGGCTCGGGCAACCCTTGCGAAAACTTCAACGGACACGCCATCTGCGCCTGAGTCGTCCCGTCACCACGCGGCACGTCGGTCACCAGCGCCCGAGACTTCAACTGCGGATGCCGCACCGCTTCGCCCAAACTCAACACCGGCTCGACACACGCGTCCAATGTGGCAAACAGTGCGCACAACTCGGCGAAATCGCGCGTCTCGAACTCAATCCTCAGCGCGTTCTTCAGCGCCTTTTGCAAGGCTGATTCAGGCGATAAGCCCAAGGTTTCCAGCTCTTCCAGTCCCAACGCCGCACACAGTTGTTTCATGAACGCGGGTTCCAGACTGCCCACCGAGAACCAGCGCCCGTCGCGGGAACGGTAATAGTCATAGAAACTGCCACCGTTGAGCATCTGATCCTCCCTTCCCGGCTCCACGCCACAGGCCAGATACCCGGCGCCGGCCATGGCGTTCAGGCTGAACACACAGTCAGTCATGCTCACATCCAGATGCTGCCCCTGCCCAGTTTGCTGCCGGGCGATGACCGCCGCCAGCAGCCCGATCACCCCGTGCAACGAGCCACCGGCGATATCCGCCACTTGCATGCCCAACGGCAGCGGCCCGCTGTCGGCGCGGCCGGTGTAGCTCGCCAGCCCCGCCAGCGCCAGGTAGTTGATGTCGTGGCCGGCGCGGTCCTTGTAGGGGCCGGTCTGGCCGTAACCGGTGATCGACACGTAGATCAGTTTCGGATTGATCGCCTTCAAGGCTTCATAACCCAGGCCCAATCGCTCCATCACACCGGGGCGGAACTGCTCCAGCACGATGTCGTAGTCCTGCAGCAACTGCTTGATCACCTCCAGCGCCTCAGGCTGCTTGAGGTCCAGCGCCAGGCTGCGCTTGTTGCGATTGAGGTAGGCATGACTGGCGGAGACGCCCTGATCGTGAGGCGGCAATACCCGCAGCAGGTCCATGCGCGTTGGCGATTCGATGCGCAGCACCTCGGCGCCCATGTCAGCCAGCAACAACGAGGCGAACGGCCCCGGCAGCAGTGTCGAGAAATCCAGAACCTTGAGTGATGCCAGTGGACCGAGCATGGGCGTTCTCCGTAAACGATGTTCTCAGACTAGGCAGCCGACGGCATTGCAGCAATCACCTTATGCGTCAGATGCGCTGACCGTTGCGCTCAAATCGCAGGCATGAAAAAACCCGCCGAAGCGGGTTTTTTCAGTGCAGCCGTCTTATTTGACGTTGGTTGGGGTTGCCCCTTCGACGTGGCCCAGAACATCGTCTTTAGGCTCGTCGGCAATACCGCGACCGCCAGAAGCCAGTTCGGCGTGCATCACGTCAACGTCCAGTTCCTTGACCCACTTGGCGACAACCAGGGTGGCAACAGCGTTACCGACCAGGTTGGTCAGGGCACGGGCTTCGGACATGAAGCGGTCGATACCGAGGATCAGCGCCAGGCCGGCAACCGGCAAGTGGCCAACGGCGGACAGGGTGGCCGCCAACACGATGAAGCCACTACCGGTCACACCGGCAGCGCCTTTGGAGGACAGCAGCAACACCACCAGCAGGGTGATCTGGTGAGTGATGTCCATGTGGGTGTCGGTTGCCTGAGCAATGAACACCGCTGCCATGGTCAGGTAGATCGCAGTACCGTCGAGGTTGAACGAGTAACCGGTCGGGATCACCAGACCCACAACGGATTTCTGCGCGCCCAGGCGTTCCATCTTGATCAGCATGCGTGGCAGTACCGATTCCGAAGAAGAAGTACCCAGCACAATCAGCAGTTCTTCACGGATGTAGCGGATCACTTTCAGCACGCTGAAGCCGTGAGCGCGAGCGATACCGCCCAGTACGACCAGGATGAACAGCAGGCAAGTGATGTAGAAGCACGCCATCAACTGACCCAGTTGCACCAGCGAACCCACACCGTAGGCACCGATGGTGAACGCCATGGCGCCGAAGGCACCCAGTGGCGCGAGCTTCATGATCATGTTGATGATGTTGAACATCACGTGAGCGAAGCGATCGATGAAGTCCAGGATCGGCTTGCCGTAGGCACCCAGGCGATGCAGGGCGAAACCGAAGATCACCGAGAACATCAGCACTTGCAGGATATCGCCTGTGGCGAACGCGCCGACGATGGTGGCCGGGATCACGTTCAACAGGAAGCCAACAACGCTTTGATCAGCACCGGCCGCTACATAAGCAGCGACTTTGGAGGCGTCCAAAGTAGTGACGTCGATGTGCATGCCGGCACCCGGCTGCACGATGTTGACCACCACCAGACCAACCAGCAATGCAATGGTCGAAACGATTTCGAAGTAGAGCAGCGCGTAACCGCCGGTCTTGCCGACCGATTTCATGTTCTGCATGCCCGCGATACCGCTGACGACGGTACAGAAGATGATGGGGGCGATGATCATTTTGATCAGTTTGATGAACCCGTCACCCAGCGGCTTGAGGGCTACACCGGTCTGCGGGTAGAAGTGACCGAGCAGGATGCCGATGGCAATAGCAACGATCACCTGGAAATACAGGGATTTGTACAGTGGCTGACGAGTCGTCATTGCAAAGTTCCTCAAGAGTGCCCGGTGACAACATCCATCTGTTGCCAAAGACACTTCAATTGCGAACCCTCCTGCACTGGAGGGATTTGTTTTGTCGAGCTGCGCAACGGCAGGCATCTGCGGGTTGTATCGCAAGGCCCGTGCCACCTTCGTCAAATCGCCAGCAAGCCTTTTGACATCAAGGGTTACGGGTTTTTCTTTGTCACCAAACGGTTACGGCAAAGTGGCGGATTTCCGCCCATCATCCAGACCTCGTCCTGCAATTTGGCGGATATCCGCCTTGTTCATCATCAGGCACCACGGCTACCATCCGTCGTTCAATGGACGGACTTGCCTTCTATGCGCGAACGCACCATCGCCAGTCATTTCGCCCGTGCTGCCCTCGGTGGCGCACGCCGGCTGGGTTATGACTATTCAAATTTGCTGCAACAACTCGGCATCAGCCCCGAGTTGCTTGAAGAGCCACGGGCGAGAATCGCGCCTGAACAGTTCACCCGATTGATCCAGGGACTGTGGCTGGCACTGGACGACGAATACCTCGGCTTCGGGCCGGTCCCGAGCAAAACCGGCAGCTTCGCGATGATGTGCCATGCGGTGATTCACTGCCGCAATCTGGAGAAAGCTCTTCATCGCGGCTTATTGTTTTATAGCTTATTCCCCGACGGTCCGCGTCTGACCCTGACCCGCGAAGACGACATGATTCGCCTCAGCCTCGACGATTCGCAGTTCCGCGACCCGGACCACTTCCTCACCGAGAGCCAGCTGATGGTGTGGCATCGACTCGGCAGCTGGCTGATCGGCCAGCGCATTCGGCTGGAACAGGCGACGTTCAGTTACCCGAGGCCCGAGCACGGGGCCGAATACGATTTGCTGTTCCCCTGCCCGATGGCCTTTTCCACGACTCAGAGCAGCCTGTTGTTTCACAGTCGCTACTTGAACATGCCATTGCTGCAGGACGAACGGACACTCAAACATTTCCTCGAACACTCCCCCGCCGACCTGTTGTCACGCCCGGATGACGGCGACAGTTTGAGTAGCCAGCTGCGACGGTTGCTCAGCCGCGACAGTTCACACTGGCCAGACCTGGAAGCGGTGGCCGCGCACTTGCACATCAGCCCGCAAACCTTGCGTCGGCATTTGCGGGAGGAAGGGTCGAGTTTTCAGGAATTGAAGGATCAGCTGCGGCGGGACATTGCGATTTATCACCTGGGGCGGGCGGATTTGTCGTTGCAGCAGATTGCCGAGCAGTTGGGGTTTTCAGAGCCTTCGGCGTTTCATCGGGCGTTCAAGAAATGGACCGGTCTTACACCCGGCGCCTACCGCGCCCAAGAAAACTGAAGGCACACTGATCGTTCCCACGCTCCGCGTGGGAATGCCTCAAGGGACGCTCCGCGTCCCTTTCGGGAGCTGGAACGCGGAGCGTCCCTTGAGGCATTCCCACGCAGAGCGTGGGAACGATCAGTGCGCCTGTCAGTCTCGCGGATCGATGTTATCCAGCGCCCGATTCACCGCCAGCTCCCCCAGCATGATGATCTGCGCAATACCCAACCTGCGTGAGTGTCTGGAGATGTGTTTTAAACACCGCTGTTTATGATCGTTCCCACGCTCCGCGTGGGAATGCCTCAACGGACGCTCCGCGTTCGGCTGTAGATGGGACGCGGAGCGTCCCGGGCTGCATTCCCACGCGGAGCGTGGGAACGATCGGTGACAGGAGTCAAACCACCGGAAAATGAATCCGAAACGCCGCCCCACCCATCGGCGAATCCCCCAGCGTCAGCTTCGCGCTATAGCTCTCGATAATGTCCTTCACCACCGCCAGCCCAATCCCCTGCCCTGGATGTTGCCGATCCAGCCGTTCCCCCCTTTGCAGAATCCGCGCCCGCTGATCCGGCGGCACACCCGGCCCGTCATCCTCAACACACAACTCAACCCCGCCAAGGCTTTCGCGCACGCTGATACGCACTTCGCCGAGGCACAGGCGATAGGCGTTTTCCAGCAGGTTGCCCATCATTTCCAGCAACGCACCCTGCTCGATCGGCACGTAACACTGCTCCGGCAAATCGAAAGCGACCCGCACGCGTTTGTCGCGGTAGACCTTGTCCAGCGTGTCGCACAGGCTTTGCAGCACCGGGCGCAGGCGTACCTGATGGCGCACCAGACCACTTTTGCGCAGGCTGGCGCGTTGCAGTTGATAGCTGATCTGCTGGCTCATGCGTTCGATCTGGGTTTGCAGCACCCAGGCCTGATCACGATCGGCCGGGCGCTGGGCCATGTCTTCGCTGACGCCTTGCAGCACGGTCAGCGGGGTTTTCAGGCTGTGGGCCAGGTCGTCGAGGGAATCGCGATAGCGGCTGCGTTGTTCGCGCTCGCTGTGCAGCAGGCGGTTGAGGGAGCCGGTCAGGCGCAGCAGTTCGCGCGGGTGTTGTTCGCTGAGGCTTTCGCGGGTGCCGCTTTCGATTTCGTCCAGCTCCTGACTGAGCCGGCGCAACGCCTGCAAGCCCCAGGTCAGGCCGATCCACAGCAGCGCGAGCAACACCAGCAAGGCTGCACCGAATCCGAGGTAGAGATTTTCCCGCAGGCCTTCGAGGGTGGCTTCGTACTCACGCACCGGCTGCAGCGCGACGATGCTGAACGCCGCGCTCTTGCCGCCGAGCAGTTTGACTTCGACGTCGTAGACGAAGAATTCCTGGCCGTTGGCTTCGCTGATCCTCGCGAACTCATTACCGCGTCCGTCGTAACGCGGCTTGTAGTTGATGTGCTCTTCCTGGGTGCCCTTCGAGCGCCAGACCAGATGCCCTTCGCGGTCATAAATGTAGCCAAGCAAACGGCCGTCAGTCAGGTTGAAACGCTCATCGGGCAACTGCGCCGGCATCTGCAAGCGGTTGTTCTCCACCCGGGCGGCGGAGATCAGCGTGGTGACGTCCGACGCCAGGCGTTGTTCGATCGAGTCCTGCAACGCCAGACTGAACGCGCCCTGCATCGCCGGCAGCAACGCCAACATGAACAACACCGCCAGGATCGTGGCGGCGAGCATCAAACGGACACGAAGGGAACGAATCAAGTGCAGCGCTCATTGAACAGGTAGCCGAGGCCACGCACGGTATCGATTGGTTTGAAGCCGGCCGGGCCTTCAAGTTTGCGGCGCAGACGGCCGACCAACACTTCGATCACGTTCGGATCGCGCTCGTCGTCGTCCGGATAGAGCTGCTCCATCAAACGGTCCTTGGCCACCACTTGCTGGTGATGCCGCATCAGGTACTCGAGGATCCGATACTCGTAAGCGGTCAGCGCCAGCGGTTGTTCATCGAGGGACGCCTGTTTGCGATTGAGGTCCAGCAGCAACGGCCCGGCGACGATGGTCGATTGGGTGAAACCGCTGGAGCGGCGCAGCAAGGCATTCAGGCGCGCGTCGAGTTCTTCGAACTGGAACGGCTTGACCACGTAATCGTCGGCGCCGGCGGCGAGGCCTTCGACCTTGTCCTGCCAGTTGCCGCGGGCGGTGAGGATCAGGATCGGGAAGGTCTTGCCGCGCGAGCGCAGTTGGCGGATCAGGTCGAGCCCGCCCATGCCCGGCAGGCCGAGGTCGATCACCGCCAGGTCATGGTTGTACTGCTCGGTCTGGTACAGCGCCTCTTCGGCATTGGCCACGGACTCGACCACGTGGCCGCTGTCCGTCAGGCGGGTTTGCAGGTGATGGCGCAACAGCGCTTCATCTTCGACGACCAGCAGTTTCATAACGCTCTCCTACGCAAATCAACATCTCCAGAGGCACGCGTACCTCGATGGCTAACATGGCAACGCCGGATCAGCCACTTGGGTTGATCCGGCTCAGGCCTTTTCGGACGCGCTTCTTAGAAAGCGTAGTTCGCCGACAGGTAGGTCTGGGCGCTGCTGGTCAGGTCCAGCGAACCCTGTTTGCTGCCACCGCGCTCGCTCATCTCGGTGCTGGCGTTGCTGCGCAGATAACGGTAACCCAGTTCCACCGAGGTGTTTTGCGAAACCTGTTGCAGGACACCCACCTGGCCGCCGATGGCGTAACCGATGTCGCTGTCGCGGCTGAAACCTGGGGAATCCTGAGTCATTTTGGTCAAACCGGCTGTGGCGCCGCCGAACAGCTTGGTGCTGCCGCCCACCGGGTAGAACAGATCGTAGCTGCCCAGGAGGTTTTCCTGACGCAGTTTAATGCCATTGTGTGAGCCCGACACGTTGTCGTAAGTGGCGTAGTAGCGGCCCTGGCTGTTTTGCTGGCCCAGACGCACACCCCAGGTGTTGTCCTTGCCGATCACGCCGTCGGCGTTGGGGCTGTTGAGGTTGTCGTTCAGGGCATGGGACTTTTTGACCTTGTCGCTGGTCTGTCCAAAAGTAAGGCTGGCGAAATTGTCGTCGGAAGCGAAAGCCGCGGTACTCGCGCTCAGGACAGTGAAAGCCAGAAGCAGTTTTTTGAAGCCAGTCATAGGGGAGTTCCTTATGCGCTATGTGCTATTTGGGTACGGGGCAAGGTTACTCACCCGGCCCTGAACTCCCCCTGAACGCACTCTGAACCTGAGCTGAATCAAATCGACTCGGCTGGTTTGATGACTTTTTGCAGGAGATCCGACGATGCGCATTTTCCTCGCCCTCGTATTACTGGCCTTGAGCGGGCTCAGCCAAGCCGCTATCAAGACTCAGGAAATCCCCTATCAAAGTACTGACGGCACCCAGATGATCGGCTACTTCGCCTATGACGACGCCATCAAAGGCGCACGCCCTGGCGTTGTGGTGGTGCACGAATGGTGGGGGCTCAACGACTACACCAAGCGCCGCGCCCGCGACCTGGCCGGTCTGGGTTACAGCGCGCTGGCCATCGACATGTATGGCGATGGCAAGAACACCGAACATCCAAAGGACGCCATGGCCTTCATGCAGGCAGCGTTGAAAGACAGCGCCGCGTCCAGTGCACGCTTTCAGGCCGGGCTCGATCTGCTGAAGAAACAGCCGCAAACCGATCCGAACAAAATCGCCGCTATCGGTTATTGCTTCGGCGGTGGCGTGGTGCTGAATGCGGCGCGTCAGGGTTTACCGCTGGCGGGCGTGGTGAGTTTTCACGGCGCGCTGGCGACCAAGACGCCTGCGGCGCCGGGCAGTGTGAAAGCGAAAATCCTTGTTGAACATGGGGCGTTGGACAGCATGATCACGCCGGATAACGTGGCAGCGTTCAAGGCTGAAATGGACAAGGCCGGGGCTGACTATAAGTTCGTCAGCCTGGAGGGCGCCAAGCATGGGTTCAGCAATCCTGATGCGGATCGGTTGAGCCATGGCGATCATGGCGGGCCGGATATTGGCTACAACAAGGCAGCGGATGAGAAGTCCTGGGCGGACATGCAGGCGTTCTTCAAAAAAATCTTTGCCTGACACGGTGATCGTTCCCACGGTCCCCGTGGGAACGATCAGTGTGGGGCTACCCAGCCTGAGAGCAACCCGGCAAAATGCCCCACATGAATCGCGCCCCCGCCCTCCCCGTCTGCTGCACTCCACTCGATGCCCATTGGCCGCTGCCCTTTGCGCTGCCCGATACGGTGCTGTTGAGCACTCATTTCGATACCTCGCAACTGGCCAGCGATGATTTCCAGCGCAGCGCCATTGAGCCGCCGCCCACCATCCAGCGTTCGGTCGCCAAGCGTCAGGCGGAGTTCCTCGCCGGGCGGGTTTGCGCTCGGGCGGCGTTGCAACAGTTGGAAGGGCTGAGCTTTATCCCGGCCATCGGCGAGGATCGGGCACCGGTGTGGCCGACGCACATCACGGGCTCGATCACCCACAGCACCGGCCGGGCCTCGGCGATTGTTGCGAAGAAAACCCACTGGCGCGGCCTGGGGATGGACCTGGAAAACCTGCTCAACCCCGAACGGGCCGAACGTCTGGCCGGGGAAATTCTCACTCCGCCCGAGTTGCAACGCATGACCGCTGGCCGTCGCGATCAGTTGGCGATGCTGGTGACCCTGACGTTTTCGGTGAAGGAAAGCCTGTTCAAGGCGCTGTATCCGATCGTTCAGCAGCGCTTTTATTTTGAACATGCCGAAGTGCTGGAGTGGGCCGAAAGCGGTGAAGTGCGGCTGCGGCTGCTGACTGATTTGTCCAGCGAGTGGCGCAATGGCACTGAGCTGGATGCGCAGTTTGGGGTGGTGGATGGGCAGTTGTTGAGTCTGGTCAGCATCAAGGCCTGAGGATGTTCAGTGTTTGGGAGGGCCTCATCGCGAGCAAGCTCGCTCCCACATTGGTTCTATGTCACCCCACAAATCCCTGTGGGAGCGGGCTTGCTCGCGATGGCGGCAGATCATTCAACACAGATCTCACCGCTTCTCCTGATTCCTCGGCCAGCTCAGGCTGAAACACGCCCCACCCAAACTCTTGCTCTTGCTGATCAACGCCCGGCCATCATGCCAATGGATGATTCGCCGCACGATGGAAAGCCCCAACCCATGCCCACCGGAGGCGCGGGTGCGGCTGTCATCGAGGCGCAGGAATGGTGTGAAAATCTTCTCCCAGGCCGTTTCCGGCACGCCCGGCCCGTCATCCTCGACATCCACCCGACAGCGCTGCTGCCCGACCTGATAGCTGACGGTCACCCGTGATTGAGCGTGGCGCATGGCGTTGCTCACCAGGTTCTGCAACGCCCGATGCAGGTAACGGGGCTCGGCCTCGACCCAGGCGTCGTCGTTGTCAGCGGCAGACAAACACAAACCGCGCTGCACCGTGACCTCGGCGCGTAACGGCGCCAGTTCTTCGATCACCTGATTGACCAACGCATCCAGATCGATCCGCTGAAAATTCAGCGCCGGCGACCCCTGCTCCAGTCGTGCGTAGGTGAGCATCTCGTCCACCAGTCGATCGAGATCCTCGATGTCGTGGTCCATGCCTTCACAGTATTTTTCCAACGCCTGTGGCGTGGTGGCCGAGCCGATCATTTCCAGACCAAAACGCAACCGCGCCACCGGCGTGCGCAGTTCGTGAGACACGGCGCGCACCAGCTCACGCTGGATCGCCAGCAATTGCTGCAAGTGCTCGGCCATGCCGTTGAACGCCGAAGCCAGTCGTCCCACCGAATCCGCGCCGCGTGCCGGCACGCGGGTTTCCAGGCTGCCCTTGGCGATGCGGGTGGCGGCCGCTTCCAGGCCACGCAAACGGCGCTCAAGTTGGCGCACCAGCAGATAGACGATCAAACCGATCAGGCTCAAACCCAGGGCGGCGATCAGCACCAGCCACTCCGGCGGATAAGGATTCATCTGATACAACGGACCGATTTCCAGCACCCACGGCGTACCGACCATGCCGGCAAACACCCGGATCGAATCGCCGCCCTTGCCCAGCGCCATCACCGTGTCGCCCTCGGACACCCGGCGACTCTGGTCCTCGTCCATGTCCGCCTGTTCGATCGTCACCAGCCGCAAGTCGAAACCAAACCCTTTATCGCGCTTCAACTGCGCCAGGCGCTCGGGTTGCTCGGCCACCGGGTAACGCACCAGTTCATCGGCCAGCAGGTAAATAGTCGCCCGGGCCAATTGCTCGCTGATCTGTTGGACTTCGCCGGTCAGCACTAGCTGTTCCTTGTCGCTGACCAACCGGTAAACCTTCGCCGCATGCGGACCGGTCTGTTCCACCAGCGCCTGACCGCGCAGCACGCGGGTGCGCTGGGTGAGGTCGAGGTCGGTCTGGGCAAAGGTCTTCAGCGCCAGAGGAATCCCCAGCAACCGCTCCCACACCAGCAAGGCACGGTGGCGCTCGGTTTCGTTCATCGGGTTCAGGTTGTCGGCCATCAGCGAGAAGGTGCCGTGAGCGAGGCGTTCGCGGTATTGCTCGCCGCGCACCTGATTGAGCAGGTGCAAGGCCAGCACGCCGAGTACCGCCACCAGAATCAGCGCCGCGCACATGCCGCCATAGATGCGCAGGAAGATCGAGTTCACAGCGTGCAGGCTTCCGGAACGAACAGATAACCTTTGCTGCGGATGGTCTTGATCAGCCGCGGATGCTCCGGGTCATCGCCGATTTTCGGGCGAATGCGCGAGATGCGCACGTCGATGGAACGGTCCTGGCCGTCATAGCCAATACCGCGCAATGCAGTGAAAATTTCTTCCCGGGACAGAATGCGTCCGGCGTTGGCCACCAGCAGCCAGAGCAGGTCGAACTCGGCGCTGGTCAACTCGATGCCATTGTCGTTCAGCCAGGCTTCGCGCAATGCGTTGTCGACCACCAATGGACCGAACTGCAGACGCCGTTGTTTTTCCGGCGCCACTTCAGGAGTTTCACTGCGTCGCAACAGGGCCTGGATGCGCGCCAGCAGCAGGCGTGGGCGAACCGGTTTGCACACGTAGTCGTCGGCGCCCAGGTCCAGGCCGAGAATCTGATCGGTGTCGTCGGTGCGGGCGGTGAGCATCAGGATCGGGCCGTCATACTTGTCGCGGACCTTGCGGCAGATGCTCAGTCCGTCTTCGCCCGGCAACATCAGGTCGAGGATCACCAGGTCCGGTTTCTCCTTGATGATCCGTGCCGCGGCCAAGGCGCCATTGCCCTCGATCGATACGCGCAGACCATTGGCTTCCAGGTAGTCGCGGGTCAGTTCGGCCAGACGCTGGTCGTCCTCGACAATCAATACCTGCCAGGCTTCTTGCTCCACGGTGACCTCTGCTTGCCAACAACACTTAATAAGGAAGGATCCGCCCGTCTTTTTGTAATGATTGGGGAGGATAAGAATGCGTACGCACTGGCCGATTGTATAAACGCCGCTCGCCAAGAACACAAGCCGGTGAATGCGTTCGGACAACGCGGTTTTTTGTGATAGGGTTCGCGCCCTTAAAAATCCAAATGACTGTTTTCAATCGCTGAAAATCGGTCAAAAACGGTCCGCTCCAGCTAGGTCGCGGCCTACACGCCCGTTCCACGTTTCACACACAATTTACGCACAGGTTTATCCACAGGTAGTACGTTGCAACACCCTCCAAAACGCATTATCTTGTACCTCGGCGCGAAAAAAACCCTACATGTAGGGTTTTACGCCAAAAACCAAACACAAACCGGATACCGATTTCAAGCGCTTTTATTGCCTCTTTCCGGTTGAACCAAACGTATTTTCGAAAGACCAAACCGCGCGTGCGGATGGCTACTGTTTTTGAACCGGAAACGGCGTTAACGGTACGGGTGTTGCAGTCAATTGCTGTCACCCAAAAGGATCCCGGTTTCAGGTTCAAGGCCTGGGACCAAAGACTTCGGCATGGAAGCGGCGCACCAATTGCCCCTTCCTGATCTGTCCCGAAGTTGGTATGCCCGGCCCCTCGCCGGTTGTAGTGCTTCAGGACGGAACGGTGGGCACCGTGATGGTGCCCAAACAAACATAGAGAATGTGGAGACAACCCCCCATGCAAACCGACACAACTCGCGAGAACCCGCAGGGCACCTTGCCGCAGGCCGCTGATTCGACTTCGGATCTGTCCGCCACCGCGCCTGGCCAACTGCGCGTGATCAAGCGTAACGGCACTGTCGTTCCTTACACCGATGACAAGATCACCGTCGCTATCACCAAAGCGTTTCTCGCAGTTGAGGGCGGCACCGCTGCCGCTTCGTCGCGAATCCACGACACCGTTGCCCGTCTGACCGAACAAGTCACCGCGACCTTCAAGCGTCGCATGCCATCGGGCGGCACGATCCACATCGAAGAAATCCAGGATCAGGTCGAACTGGCCCTGATGCGTGCCGGCGAGCAGAAAGTGGCCCGCGACTACGTGATCTACCGTGACGGTCGTTCGAAAGAACGCGCCGCCCACGCACCGGCCGAAGAAGCCGTCAACGCTCACCCGTCGATCCGCATCACCCGCGCCGATGGTACCTTTGCGCCTCTGGACATGGGCCGCCTGAACACCATTGTCACCGAAGCGTGCGAAGGCCTTGCAGAAGTCGACGGCGACCTGATCCAGCGCGAAACCCTGAAAAACCTGTACGACGGCGTGGCCCTGACCGACGTCAACACCGCTTTGGTGATGACCGCCCGTACCCTGGTCGAGCGTGAACCGAACTACTCGTTCGTGACCGCTCGCCTGCTGATGGACACCCTGCGTGCCGAAGGCCTGAGCTTCCTGGAAGTCGCCGAAAGCGCGACCCACCACGAAATGGTCGACCTGTACGCCAAGGCCTTGCCTGCGTATATCGCCAAAGGTATCGAATTCGAATTGCTGAACCCGGTCCTGGCCACCTTCGACCTGGAAAAACTCGGCAAGGCGATCAACCACGAGCGCGATCAGCAGTTCACGTACCTGGGCCTGCAAACCCTGTACGACCGTTACTTCATCCACAAGGACGGTATCCGCTTCGAACTGCCGCAGATCTTCTTCATGCGCGTGGCCATGGGCCTGGCGATCGAAGAGAAGAACAAAGAAGACCGTGCGATCGAGTTCTACAACCTGTTGTCGTCCTTCGACTACATGTCGTCGACTCCGACCCTGTTCAACGCCGGTACCCTGCGTCCACAGCTGTCGAGCTGCTACCTGACCACCGTGCCGGATGACCTGTCGGGCATCTATCACGCGATCCACGACAACGCCATGTTGTCGAAATTCGCGGGCGGCCTGGGCAACGACTGGACCCCGGTTCGTGCACTGGGTTCGTACATCAAGGGCACCAACGGCAAATCCCAGGGCGTTGTTCCGTTCCTGAAAGTAGTGAACGACACCGCCGTCGCCGTTAACCAGGGTGGCAAGCGCAAAGGCGCTGTCTGTGCCTACCTGGAAACCTGGCACATGGACATCGAAGAGTTCATCGAACTGCGCAAGAACACCGGTGATGATCGTCGTCGTACCCACGACATGAACACCGCCAACTGGATCCCTGACCTGTTCATGAAGCGCGTCTTCGATGACGGCAAATGGACCCTGTTCTCGCCGTCCGAAGTGCCGGACCTGCACGACCTGACCGGCAAGGCCTTCGAAGAGCGTTACGAGTACTACGAAGCGCTGTCCGAATACCCGGGCAAGATCAAGCTGTTCAAGACCATCCAGGCCAAAGACCTGTGGCGCAAAATGCTGTCCATGCTGTTTGAAACCGGCCACCCATGGCTGACCTTCAAAGACCCGTGCAACCTGCGCAGCCCGCAGCAGCACGTCGGCGTGGTTCACAGCTCGAACCTGTGCACCGAGATCACCTTGAACACCAACAAGGACGAGATCGCCGTTTGCAACCTGGGCTCGATCAACCTGCCGAACCACATCACCAACGGCAAGCTGGACACCGCCAAGCTGGAACGCACCGTGAACACCGCCGTTCGCATGCTCGATAACGTTATCGACATCAACTACTACTCGGTGCCACAAGCGAAGAACTCCAACTTCAAGCATCGTCCGGTCGGTCTGGGCATCATGGGCTTCCAGGACGCGCTGTACCTGCAGCACATTCCTTACGGTTCCGACGCTGCCGTCGAGTTCGCCGACAAGTCGATGGAAGCGGTCAGCTACTACGCGATCCAGGCTTCCTGCGACCTCGCTGACGAGCGCGGCGCCTACGAGACGTTCCAGGGTTCGCTGTGGTCCAAAGGCATCCTGCCGCTGGATTCGCAACAGATCCTGATCGAGCAACGTGGCCAGAAGTACATCGACGTTGACCTGAACGAATCCCTGGACTGGGCACCGGTTCGTGCCCGTGTGCAGAAAGGCATTCGTAACTCCAACATCATGGCCATCGCACCGACCGCGACCATCGCCAACATCACAGGCGTATCGCAGTCGATCGAACCGACCTACCAGAACCTCTACGTGAAATCGAACCTGTCGGGCGAATTCACCGTGATCAACCCGTACCTGGTTCGCGACCTGAAGGCTCGCGGTCTGTGGGACTCGGTCATGATCAACGACCTGAAGTACTACGACGGTTCGGTGCAACAGATCGAGCGCATCCCGCAAGAACTCAAAGAGCTCTACGCGACTGCCTTCGAAGTGGACACCAAGTGGATCGTTGACGCGGCAAGCCGTCGTCAGAAGTGGATCGACCAGGCTCAATCGCTGAACCTGTACATCGCTGGCGCATCGGGCAAGAAGCTGGACGTGACCTACCGCATGGCCTGGTACCGTGGTCTGAAAACCACTTACTACCTCCGTGCCCTGGCCGCGACCAGCACCGAGAAGTCGACCATCAACACCGGCAAGCTGAACGCTGTTTCCAGCGGCGGCAACCACGGTGAAGATTCGGTCCTGGCTGCTCCTGCCGGTCCTGCTCCAGTGCCGAAGGCTTGCGCCATCGACGAGCCGGATTGCGAAGCTTGCCAATAAGCTGAGCCGGTGAGCGCTGAAAGGCGCTTACCTGGATAACCCCCGATCGGTCCTCTGGATTGTCGGGGGTTTTCTTTTGCCTGCCTTTCAAGATCAAAAGATCGCAGCCTCGCTTCACTCGACAGCTCCTACAGGGGACCGCTATTTCCTGTAGGAGCTGTCGAGTGAAACGAGGCTGCGATCTTTTTGCCAGCCATAAAAAAGCCCCTCTTCCGAGGGGCTTTTTATGCAGTACTATCAAACATCAGGTCATCTGAATGATGGTCTGCATGATGGTGCTCTGAGTCGAGATGGTCTTGGCGTTCGCCTGGTAGTTGCTCTGCGCCTTGATCAGGTCGACCAGTTCATTGGTCAGGTTGACGTTGGACTCTTCCAGAGAGTTGGAGTTGATCTCGCCCAAGGTACCGGTGTTCGGCGCATCGTAGCCCGGGATACCCGACGCGTAGGTTTCTTTCCAACTGGTGCCGCCTACAGGCTGCAAACCTTGTTCGTTGGTGAAGCTGGCGAGCGAGATCTGGCCGATGGGCTTGGTCTGGCTGTTGCTGAAGTTGGCCAGCATGACACCGCTGGTGTCGATGGTCAGGTTGGTGATCTGGCCGGTGGCGTAGCCGTTCTGCGAAGGAATCGAACGCGCGGTGTCAGCGTTGTACTGCGTGGTTTTGTCCATGGAGACCGTAACGACGCCGGAGGCAGCGCCGTTGGCTGTCCACACGCCATTGGTCACGGTACCCGGAACCCAGCCGGTGACCTTCAGGTCAGGGCTGGTTATCACGGATGGCGGAACGGTCGCTGGAACAACCGGTGTGGTGACCGAAGTCAGCTTGCCGGCGCTGTCGAAGTTCATGGTCGAAGCGACAGGAGGAGTAAGAGTAGGGTCGCTGCCATCCGGGTTGCGACCCTCGATCAGGGTGTAGGTCTTCCAGGTGTTGTCAGCAGTCTTGACCATGTATTGATCCATGGTGTGCTTGTTACCCTGGGTATCGTAAATCGGGGTACTGAACTGCTTGGTGAAGGACGCTTCCTTGGACGGGTCAAACGGATTGGTAGTCTGGTTGATGATGGGAGCTGTGGAGTTCAGGTTGATCGTCGACGAAACCGTGGAGGTGTTTTTTGGCGCCAGGTTCGACGTATCGATGCGCAGGTCAGTCAAAACGCCATTGAGGATCTTGCCATTGGCATCCACGCCATACCCCTGCAGACGCGCAGAGCCATCGCTATTGGTGACATATCCGTCCTTGTCGACCTTGAACGTGCCGGCACGGGTGTAGGACATCGAACCGTTCTCGCTCAGCACGAAGAAGCCGGAACCGTTGATGCCCATGTCCAGCACGTTGCCGGTGTTGTTGACGTCGCCCTGGGTGAACTGCTGGGAAACGTTGGCCAGGCGCACGCCGTTACCGATGGTTTTGCTGCCGGAACCCAGCTTGGTGGCCGAGTAAACGTCTTCGAATTCCGCACGGGACGATTTGAAACCGGTGGTCGCGACGTTGGCGATGTTGTTGCCGGTCACGTCCAGTTGTTTGTTGGCTGCATAGAGACCGCTAAGGCCGATATTGAAAGACATATTCCACTCCTTTGTGCCGTGTTAGTCGGCTCTACATACCAATGGTTTGTACTTTGGACAGAGCGATGCTGCCCGCCCCGGCCAGGTTGAGCATCAACTCACCGCCGGTCTGGCTGATGGTCACGCTGTTGACGGTGGCCGGCAGGTAAGTCACCAGCGAGGTCGCCTTGCCGTCGTAGGTCGCCGTAGCGCCGAAGGTATAGGTCCCCGCCGTGGCCACTTCGCCTGCATCGTTTTTGCCGTCCCAGATGAAAGTGGAAGTACCGGCGACCTCGCTGCCCAGGTCGATGGTGCGGACAACCTTGCCATCGGCATCGGTGATCTTGACCTTGACCGGGTCCACCGACGCCGGTACGGCGATGGTGCCGCTGAAACTCTTGGAGGTGTCGACCACAGCCTTGTCGCCCGGTGCAATAACCGAACGCCCGACCAGCGACGACGCCTGCAACGCCTGGGACGAGTTGTAGTTGCTCGCCAGGCCACTGACGGTGTCGTTGAGCGTGGTGATGCCTTCCAGGCTACTGAACTGGGCCAACTGGGCGACGAACTCGCCGTTGTCCTGCGGTTCCAGCGGGTTCTGGTTTTTCAGTTGCGTTACCAGCAACTGCAGGAACGCGTCCTTGCCCAGGGCCTTGTTGCCGGTGGCGCTATTCGTCGCCGACGCCAGGCCGTCGGCACTGGTGTTGGTCTTGATCGAGGAGTTGGCCAGGATGTCCTTGAGGCTCAAACCACTGGTGGTATCGGTAACACTCATCTGAGTCGCCCCTTATCACTGACCCAGGGTCAGGACCTTTTGCATCATGGTTTTGGCGGTGTTCATCATTTCGGCGTTGGTCTGGAACGAACGGCTCGCGGAAATCATGTCAGCCATTTCTTCCACCACGTTGACGTTCGGGTAGTAGACGTAGCCCTTGGCGTCGGCCGCCGGATGGTTCGGCTCGTAGCGCGCTTCAAGGTTGCTCTGGTCTTCGACCACGCCCAGTACTTGCACGCCTTGGCCGGCGGCATCCTGGTTCTGGAACAGCGAATCGCTGCCGCCGCTCTGGCCACCCTGGAACATGGTGGCGAACACCGGGTGCCGTGCACGGTAGGTCTGGTCGATGCTCGACGAGACGGTTTCGGCGTTGGCGATGTTCGAGGCGACGGTGTTCAAGCGAGTGGTCTGGGCACTCATGCCGCTACCGGCAATGTTGAAAACACTGGCTAGAGACATGACTTACTCTCCACGAAGGGCTGACACCAGCCCTTTGAATTTGCTGTTGAGCAGGGTGAAGCTGGCCTGGAAGTTGACCGCGTTTTCCGCGTAGTTCGACTGTTCCAGTTGGGCGTCCACGGTGTTCTGGTCGATCGACGGTTGCATCGGCGTGCGATACAGCAGCGACTCGTCGCCATTGCCCAGGCCTTCGGCTTCGATATGACGGCTGTTGGTCATGTTCAAGGCGAAAGTGCCGCTCTTGGTCTTCTCGTTCTGCTCGGCAAGCACTTTCGAGAAGTCCAGATCCCGAGCCTTGTAGTTCGGGGTGTCGGCGTTGGCGATGTTGTTGGCCAGGACTTCAGCACGCTGAGCGCGGAAGCCCAGGGCTTGTTCGTGGATACCGAGCGCTTTATCGAAGCTGATGCTCATGTCGGAAACCTTCGGGTGACCTGATTTTTCGTAACATGAACATAGCAAGCGTCGTGCCAATTGAAAAAAGCCCGTAAACCGGGGCTTTGCGGGCAGTGGCAATGTGGCAATGCCAGAAAAGCGGCAACCGATTTCCGCCGCCTGCCGCTTTTCTGCCGCTTTCCAACGACCCAGAGAACAACACCGGACCCTGTGGGAGCGAGCTTGCTCGCTCCCACAGGGGATGGGCGGTGAGTTTGAGGAATGAGCAGGCAAAAAAAACGGGAGCCCCTGAGGACTCCCGTTTTTTTGATGACGCCAACGAATCACTTCGCCTGGTAAATGATCCCCGGGCTGCACTGGACCATCTGGTAATGATCCGGCAAACCGTTCAGCGCCTCGGAAGCACCGAGGAACAGATAACCGCCTGGCTTCAACGTGCTGTGAATGCGCAACAGGATGTCCTTCTTCACCTCGGCGGAGAAGTAGATCAGCACGTTGCGGCAGAATACGATGTCGAACTTGCCCAGCGCCGCGTAACTGTCCAGCAGGTTGAACGAGCGAAACTCCACCCGGCTCTTGATCGGTGCCTTGATTGCCCAGCGCCCCGGCCCTTTCGGGTCGAAGTAACGTTGAAGGCGCTCGGGCGACAGACCACGGCCGATGGCCAGGCTGTCGTACTCGCCGGTCTTGCAGTTGGTCAGCATGGTGCCGGACAGGTCGGTGGCAACGATCTGCACGCCCATCTTCAACTGGCCCATGTTCACGCGCTCGAACTCATCGATCGACATCGACAGCGAATACGGTTCCTGACCCGACGAACAGGCCGCCGACCAGATCCGCAGACGCTGGCCAGGGGCGGCCTTGATCGCTGCCGGCAGCACCTTGTTCTTCAAGACTTCAAACGGATAGGTGTCACGAAACCACAAGGTTTCGTTGGTGGTCATGGCATCCACCACCATCTCGCGCAAACCGCTGCGCGGCTGGGTCTGGATGCGCTGGACCAGCTCACCCAGGGACTTGATGCCTTGCTGTTCCATCAGTTTGTTGAGACGGCTCGAGACCAGGTACTGCTTGTTTTCACCGAGCAAAATGCCACAGGCTTTTTCCAGGAAGACCCGGAACTGTTCGAAATCCAAATTACCCGTAGACAAAGATGCCGCCTCTTAAATCGTATTAACCGTTAGGGGCAAAAGGCCCCTAGCTGATGTCTGCTGCTTTGATCCGGTTGACTACCCGGGATGCCAGGTCATCAGGACGGAATTTGGCAAGGAAGTCATCGGCACCGACCTTCTTGACCATCGCCTGATTGAATACACCCGACAACGAAGTATGCAGGATGATGTGAAGCTTTTGCATGCGAGGGTCGTTGCGGATCTCGGCCGTGAGGGTGTACCCGTCCATCTCCGGCATCTCGATGTCGGAAATCATCATCAGGAACTCTTCTTCCGGCTTCTTGCCCTCGTCGACCAGCTTGCGCAGGTAATCCAGCGCTTGCCGACCGTCGTTCAACGCCACCACTTCGACACCGACCGTCTGCAGGCAACGGGTCACCTGCTTGCGCGCCACCGACGAGTCATCGACCGTCAGTACTCGCAAAGAGAGCGCCTTGTGCTGGGTTTCGACATCCACCACGCCAACGGAAATCGCTTCCGGTGTCGGCGCGACTTCTGCCAGCACTTTCTCGACGTCGATGATTTCGACTAACTGATTGTCGACCCGAGTCACAGCCGTCAGGTAATGATCGCGTCCCGTGCCCTTGGGTGGCGGATGAATCTCCTCCCAGTTCATGTTGACGATGCGTTCCACCGACCGCACCAGGAAACCCTGGGTCTTGGTGTTGTACTCCGTGATGATCACGAAGGGATTGCTTTGATCTTTCAGCTCACCGGAACCGGTCGCCATGGCCAGATCAAGAATCGGAATGGTCGCCCCCCGAATATTTGCCACACCGCACACGACAGGACTGGATTTTGGCATCAGCGTCAGTTTGGGGCATTGCAGCACCTCCCGAACCTTGAACACGTTGATCCCATACAGCTGCTGGCCGTCGAGACGGAACAACAACAGCTCAAGGCGATTCTGCCCTACCAGTTGCGTGCGCTGGTTTACCGCATCCATTACACCAGCCATGCACAGACTCCTACACCAACGCTTAAGTGTGTTGCGACGCGCATTCATCACTAAACGGCACGGCGCTTGCTTTTTAACTCTTATGAACACAGAACCGACATTTTTCCGACGCCTGACATCAAACGCCCGCAAATTGCTTTGCGCGGTGTCGGCCGTCTGCCTGTTCAACGCTGGCAGCCCTGCCCTTGCTGACGCGGTTACCTTGCCTGACATGCTTATCGGCGTCACTCAGGGCTTTCTTGAATTCACCGTAGAAGACTATCTGGCCACCAGTCAAACGGAAGGCCGCTACGAGATCGAGGTCAAGCAGCTCGATCCGCGGCTGCGCATGCCCATGTGCGACAAGGAATTGACAGCGTCCCTGGAGAGCCCGGCGACGCCGCTGGGGCGGGTTACGGTCAAGGTGCGCTGCGAGGGCGCCTCGCCCTGGACGGTCTTCGTACCCGCTCAAGTGCGCCTGTTTCGCGACATTGTGACCACCACCCGCCCGCTGCGACGCGCCGGTATCGTCGAGCCCCAGGATGTGACCCTGCGCGAGCGTGACATCAGCCTGATCAGCCAGGGTTACCTGACTTCCGTCGACCAGGCGATCGGGCAGAAACTTACCCGACCAATGGTCGCCGACCAGGTCATGACCCTGGTGCACATGGAACAGGCAGAAGTCATCAGCAAAGGCGACCAAGTGGTGATTACCGCCCGCAGTGGAACGCTCAGCGTGCGCATGCCGGGTGAAGCGCTGTCCAACGGCGGCTTGCGCGAACAGATTCGGGTGAAAAACCTCAACTCCCAGCGGGTCATCAAGGCGCAAGTCATCGCGCCCGGTCAGGTTGAAGTGGCCATGTAGAACTCTCTGTTTGTGAAGAAGTGGCGCGCCACTCGACTGTTCCCTAGACTGTGCCCTATGCAGGGCAAGCGCTGACGCGCGCAAGCTCATTGATAATTGGGCCTAAAGTTTTTCCGGGTATGGCCGAAAACATGGCAAGCGTCCAAATACCCAGAGGTTTTTTGTCATGGTCATCGATTTCAGCCGTTTGAACAGTTCCTCGTCACTTACCGGTAGTACACGTACCAGCACCGCGAAGGAAACCGCCGAAGCCGGCAAACCCGCGCCGCTGAATACCCCGGCCGAACAGGCCAGTACCGTCAAAAGCGGGGAATCGGTACATCTCAGCAATGAGGCTCAACAGTTGCAGAAGGTCACTGACAAGCTGCGCGATCAGCCTGCCGTCGACAACGCCCGCGTGGCCGAGTTGAAAGCAGCGATTGCCGATGGCAGCTACAAAGTCGACAGCAACCGTGTAGCCAGCAAACTGCTCAACTTCGAAGCCCAGCGCTAGGCCAAGGCCTGCGCCAGGCTTTTGGACGCTTAAAACCCAAGGCCAGCCATGCACGACACTAATTTACTGCAACTGATCACCGACGATTTCGCTCCAGCACAGCACTTGCTGGAGTTACTGCAAACCGAGTCCCTCGCCTTGCACGGTCGCGACATGCCACTGCTCGAAGAGATTCTGGCGCAGAAACAGGCATTGATCATTTTGCTCGATCAGCATGGCCGCAAGCGCAGTGAAATCCTCGCCAGCCTCAACCTGCCGACCAATCGCAACGGCCTGGAGCAACTTGCCAGCCATTCGAGCATTGGCGATCAGCTGTTGGAGCAGAGCGATGTATTGACCGATCTCCTGGCTCAGTGCCAGGCGGCCAACGTCAAGAATGGCCAGTCGATCCTGGTACAACAGGCTGCGACGGCCAATCAGCTGAAAATCCTCAACGGCGGCGAGCCGCCAGCGCTCTACGATGCGCGCGGATCAACCTCCATGCTTGCGAAGCCACGCCCGCTCAGTCAGGCTTGAGCCTGCTGAAAAGCGCACACTATCAAGACGCGCAACATACTGGCAATATGCTGGCCAGCCGTAGTCATATTTTGTCTGGAGATTGATGAACCGTGTTCAATGCCTTAAGCGCGGAAGATGCTCCGCAGCCACCCAAGGTGCTCACCACGCCGTTGGAGATCTCCGGCAACCTGCGCCAGCTGCAAGACAGCCATGATCCGCTGATCATCACGTTCCATGAGCGCAGCCAGCGCTTCCAGAGTTATCTGGTGGACCTTGACCGTGACAGCAACATGATTGCCCTGGACGAAATGATTCCCCGCGATGGCGAACGCTTCCTGCTCGCCGGCGAACCGTTCAAGGTCGAAGGCTTTCATGACGGCGTGCGTATTGCCTGGGAAAGCAACGGCCCGTTGACCATCGACGAATCCGGTGGCGGTCGCTGCTACCGTGGCGCCCTGCCCGCCGAGGTGGTTTACCACCAGCGTCGTAATGCATTCCGCGCAGCATTGAAGCTGGCACAACTGGTCAACGTCGATCTGGGCGGTGAAAAGCTCAAGTCGCCGATCAGCGGCAAGCTATTGGACATCTCCGCCACCGGCTGCAAGTTGCGCTTCGAAGGCGACATCACGGGCAGCCTGCAACTGGGCCAGGTCTATGACCGGTTCGTCGCCGCCCTACCCTTTGGCAACATGACGGCACCGGTCGAATTGCGTTACCTGCACTTCGAAGAAAGGATCTCCATCACCTTCGCCGGCGTACGCTTTCACAACATGAGCGGGCTGGTGCAGCGGCAGGTCGAGCGGTTCGTCTATCAGCTTCAGCGCGAAGCGCGACGCTTCGACAAAGACGACATGTAATACAACGCTTCAATAGAAAACGGGCAGTCCCTTGCGGTGACTGCCCGTTTTTTTATGCGTTGTTTTTATGCGTCGGATTTAAGGTCTGGCCTCGGTAAAACTTTGTTCGCGACCCACGTCAGGGTCTTTGGGCGGCGGATCGGTTTCGGGCTCTGGTTCGGGTTCCGGGTCCGGCTCAGGGTTGATCGGGTTCTGCATCTGATCCTGAACCACCTGCTCATCGACCCGCGGGTCAAGGCAAGCCACCAACGGCGAACTCGACATACTGTCCGGCATGGCGACGTGATGCAGCGGTGCATCGTCGACCTGATGCAGGTTGGTCACCGCTTTCGGGCGGATCCGCCACACCAGCACCAACGCGAAGAAACTGAAGAAGGCATAGAGCATGTGGCTGCCGAACAGCTTCATCAGCACCCCGGCCACCAGCGGTCCGATACTGGCGCCGACACCGTAGGTCACCAACAGCATCGCTGTCAGGGACACCCGGCGATCACCCTCGACGTGGTCGTTGGAGAATGCCACCGCCAGCGGATACAGGCAGAACATCACCAGCGAACAGCAGAACCCGGTGATAAACAAAATCTCCAGCGGTACCTGCTGCATGATTGCCAGCGGCAACGCGGTAAGCGCCAGAACCAGCGCAAAACAACGGATCAACAGCGCCCGGTCATAACGGTCGGACAGCCAGCCCAACGGCCATTGCACCAGCAAGCCCGCAAAAATGCAGCTACCCATGAACAGACCGACCTGCTCCGTGGACAACCCCTGCTGTGAGGCATACAGCGGTGCCAGACCGTAGAACGAACCAATGATCAGCCCCGCCCCCAGCACCGTGCTCAACGACTGCGGCACGCGCTTGATGAAGAACCGCGGCTCCATCGGTGCCGGGTGCAACGGTGCCGGGTGAATCCGCCGGGTCAGGGCCACCGGCACCAGGCACAGCGCGAAGCACAAGGCGACCAGCATCAGCAGCTCAAGACCCAGGCCCGGGTGCATGACCAGAATCAACTGCCCCAGCACCAGCCCCAGGTACGAGGCGATCATGTAGCCGCTGAACACCGTTCCGCGCTGCGAGGCTTCGGCCTGCTCATTGAGCCAGCTTTCGATGACCATGTATTGGCACATCATGCCGAGGCCGACGATGACCCGCAGGAAGATCCAGGCAGGCAACCAGTCCACCAGGCCATGGCCCAGCACCGCCGCACCGACAATCCCGGCGCAGGCCGAATAGGCGCGAATATGCCCGACCCGGGCAATCAGCCGGTGGCCGATCTTGCCTCCCAGCACCAGGCCGCAATAGTTGGCTGCCATCAACGCACCGACCCACAGGCTGTCGACGTGATCGGCAGCCAGGCGCAAGGCCAGGTAAGTACTCAGCAGGCCAGAGCCGATCAACATCATCAGCGAGGCAAAATAAAGCGCTCGAAAGGGTTTCCAGATTTGGCGCATCGGCGTTCCGAGCGGCTCCTTGCAGTGAGAATCGGGCTACCCGAAAAGATAGCCCGAAGACGATGGATCGTCAGGCCTGGGCTGCCAGGACACGGCGCTCCCAGGGAGTAATTTCATCAAAGAAGCTGGTCAATTCCATGGTCTTCGAGGCGATGTAGCCTTCGATGAACTCCTTGCCAAACAGTTCCTTCGCCAATTGGCTACGTTTCAGACGCTCAAGAGCAGCATGCAAGGTACACGGCAACGAAAGATTGTCCGGCACTTCGAATTCACCCTGGATCGGTTCGCTCGGCTCCAGTTTGTGTTCAATGCCATACAACCCTGCGGCAAGGCTGGCCGCGATCGCCAGGTAAGGATTTGCATCAGCCCCCGGCAAGCGGTTCTCGACCCGACGAGCGGCGGGCGAACTCGCAGGAATACGCAAACCTGCCGCACGGTTGTCGTGGGACCAGCAGGCATTATTCGGCGACGCATACGGATGGCACAAGCGCTGATACGAGTTCACGTTCGGTGCGAATAACGCAGTGAAATCCGCCATGCCGGCCTGCTGACCCGCGATGAAATGACGGAAGGTCGCGGTCGGCTCACCGGCCTTGTCGCTGAACACGTTACGCCCGCTGCCGATCTCGATGATGCTCTGGTGAATATGCATCGAACTGCCCGGCGTGTGCGCCAGCGGCTTGGCCATGCAAACCACGGTCAGGCCATGCTTGAGCGCGACTTCTTTAAGTAAATGTTTGAACAGGAGTGTCTGGTCGGCCAGCAGCAGCGGATCGCCGTGCAGCAAGTTGATCTCAAACTGGCTGACGCCCATCTCGTGCATGAAGGTATCGCGCGGCAAGCCCAGGGCCGCCATGCATGCATAGACTTCACTGAAGAACGGCCGCAAACCATTATTGGAACTGACACTGAACGCCGAATGACCGTCCTCGCGACGACCGTCCAGGCCCAGCGGCGGCTGGAACGGTTGAGTCGGGTCGGTATTGGGTGCGAAGACAAAAAATTCCAGCTCGGTCGCCACCACCGGCGCCAGGCCGAGGGCCGCGTAACGCGCGATCACGGCTTTGAGTTGACCGCGGGTCGACAGAGACGAGCTTTCGCCGGTCAGCTCGTGCGCATCGCAAATGGCCAAGGCTCGCGGCTGCTGGCTCCACGGCAAGCGATGGATCTGTGCAGGGTCGGGCACCAGCGCCAAGTCGCCATCATCGCTGCCGTAAAAGCGCGCAGGCGGATATCCGCCCATGATGCATTGCAGCAGCACCCCCCGCGCCATCTGCAAACGCCGCCCCTCGAGAAAGCCTTCGGCGGTCATTACCTTGCCACGGGGTACGCCATTCAAATCCGGCGTGACACATTCAATCTCATCAATGCCCGTCAATCGCTCCGCGAGTGAACTATGGCCATCGGTTGTCATGACGCAATCCTTTGTTGTTGTACGAGCCGCGAACGGCGACCCGTACAAAATAGGCTTCGCCTGTTCGGAATATCAAGCAGCGGCCAACAAAAAGAACCGGTCAGGGCAGATAGAGACTGAACACGCCGCCGCCCAGGGGGCCGCCATTTCTGATTTCGGTGCGTCCGCCCACGCCATTGCGTTGATGAAGGGCGGCAATCCGCCCGGCAAAGTACAGGCCCAGGCCAGTGCTTCCGCTGCTGTGGTTGATGCCCTGCACGTATTCGGCCTGACGCTCGATCATCTCGGGTGGATAACCCTCGCCATCGTCGTTGACGGTCAGCACCAGTTGCCCGGCTTCATCGCTGACGCTGATCAACACCGCGTGGCGAGCGTAACGAATGGCGTTGTTGATGCTGTTGCCCAGCACCGAAGCAATCAGCTCGCGGTCGAAGAAACCCAGAGGGCTCAACGGGTCCACTTCATAGGTCGCCATGATGCCGCGACTGGCGAACACGTCCTGGTGGCAGGCCAATTGCGCTTCGATGAAGTCATCCAGTTCATGGTAGGCCGGTTGCAACGGCATCTGGTTGACGCCGAGTTTGTACAGCCCCAGCAACTGCACCAGCATGCCATTGAGATGTGCGAACTCGAAGTCGATGACGCCCTGCTCCGGGGTGTGCTGCTGCGGATCCGGCAAGCGCGCCAGCCATTGGCTGTGAGCCTGCATCAGCATCGCCAGGGAGTTCTTCATGTCGTGCACGGTGGAGGCAATCACCGTGGAAAAATCGAGTGCCTGTTCGCTGTTGTTCATTCGCCAAACGCCTTGCTTCGCAACTTCTGATAACGGGGAAAACGCGCATCGGTGTCAGGCATCAGGCCGACCATTTTCAGGCACGTCCGACATTCCTCCAGCTCCGCCGAAGGGACACTGGTGTCGGTGCCGTGCAGCAGCGACTGCGCCATGTTCAGCGCGATACTGATGTTCTTGGGTTGCAGCGCCAGAGCCTTGCGGAATACCTGCCGCGCCTCCACCAGGTTGCCGGTCTTGTAGACCCGCACGCCCTGACGGTTGAGGTCCGCAGCGGCGTTGCCGGAGTTGAGAATGGTCGGATCGTCGGTCAACTTGGCGATGCCCTTCATCACCGTCGGGTCGTCGCCGTAGATTTCCGCGCAGTTTTTCAACATCGATGCACCGGCGCTGGCCTGCCCGAGCATCTGCAGTTGCTTGGCCACCAGCAGTGCCGCTTCGGCGCTCATGAACTGTTCCATGCCATCGAGGCGCATCATCGCCTGCTCGGTGAGCTTCTCGGCAGTTTCGGCATCGTTGAGCAACAGGCTGGTGGCTTTCATCAATCGCGCACGAATCTGCAGACCCGGGTCGGAAGGGTTTTCCTTGGCCACCGCACTCAGCGTCGTATTGATTTCCAGTCGAGTCCGGGTATCCAGGCCTTTTTCGCTGCCTTTACTGATCAAGGCGTGGGCCAGGCCAAGGTTGCTCTCCGCATCCTTGAAACGTGACTGCGCGCCCTGCGCCACGGCCTGACGATAGGCTTTGGAGGCGGTGTCGAAATCTTCGTTGGCCATCGCCAACTTGCCCAGCTGCGCTTGCCGGCGCACCGCCAGCGGCGACAAGCGGATCGCCTCTTCCAGCACACTCTGGGCCGCCTTGGTGTCGCCTTCAGCGACCAGCACATCGGCCATGCCGTCGTAGAGCGCCGGCATCATCGGGAACACTTTCAGGGCTTTTTCGTAGACGCCTTTGGCCTGACCGACCTGGCCACGTTTGAACAGCAATTTGCCCAGACCGGCAAACGCCCACGGCAAAGGCCGATCAGCAATGATGCTGTCGTACAGACGCTCCAGCGCCTCGTTCTGATTCAGGTCGCGCAAGGCATCGGCGCGGTAGCGCAGGCACAACGGCGAGTAGCGGATGTCTTGCTTGCACAGGGCGATGCAGGCATTGAGCACTTCAACCGGTTTGCCCCGGTCAAGGGCCTGCAGAATCGGCTTGAGCAAGGTCTTGCGTTGCTCCAGCCGCTCCAGGCGTTGAGCCAGGCCGGAACGGTTGAACGGTTTGGTCAGGTACGCATCGGGTTCGTGTTCCAACGCACTGAGCACCATCGCCTGACTGGTCTCGGCGGTGACCATGACGAACACGGCCTCATGGCTGATCAGCTTCTCGATCATCAGGTCTTCAAGCACCTGCTGACCGTTCTTCTTGCCATCGCCCAGGTGAAAGTCCTGCAGGATGAAATCGTAGGCCTTCTGCGAACACATACGCAGCGCCTGTTCACCGGTGTCGGCGGTGTCGACATCCTTGACGCCCAGCTCGCGCAGCATGGACCTGACGGAACTGCGGAAATCCGAGAAATCATCGACGATCAAAAAACGCTTTTGGTGATACGACAGCATCGAAGATTTCCAGGCAATTTAAGAAGAAGACCATGACTGTTCGGGTTATCGGCCAGTAGTGGCGTTCCCTTGAGAAGTCATGCCGTTTAGTACGAGCTAAATATTTGAAGGTGTTATCAAAAAACAGGATTATCCTGACTTGTTAGAGCGCACCAACACCCCACTTGAATTCGAGGCGTTTCCCCTCGCCAAAGGCAACGGTATGACCACCACTCCCAAGCACTCGGCCCCTGCTCCTGAGCGAAAGGCCCTGCGCCCCAGCACCCTGGACTTTCCGGTGGTGGGCATTGGTGCGTCGGCGGGCGGGTTGCAAGCGATCAAACTGTTCTTTGAAAACATGCCTCAAGACAATGGCATGGCGTTCGTGATCATTCTCCATCTGTCACCCGATCACCAGAGCATCGCTGACAAGATCATCCAGGAATCGACCAAGATGCCGGTTCTGCAGGTGACCGAAACGGTGGCCATCGAGAAAAACCGGGTGTACGTCATTTCACCGGCGCAACGGCTGGCAATGAACGATGGCTTTCTGGAGGTCAGCGCCACAGACCCGCGCGAAGGTCGCCACGCGTCCATCGATCTGTTCTTCCGCGACCTGGCCGATGTGCACCGCGAGCGCGCCTTTTGCCTGGTGTTGTCGGGCACCGGTTCGGACGGCGCGGTTGGCTTGTCACGGATCAAGGAACAAGGTGGCATCACACTGGCCCAGGCACCGGAAGACGCCGAATTCGATGGCATGCCTTGCGCCGCCATCGAAACCCGCATGGTTGACCTGGTGCTGCCCGTGGTGGAAATGCCGCAAAAGCTTCTGGAGCTTTGGCGCAATTCCAGGGAAATCTGTTTGCCCACCGCCAACGATCCGGAACTGCAAACCATTGCTGCGGTGTCCGAGCGTGACGCGGCGCTTGCCGAACAAGTGCTGCGCGACGTCCTGATTCAGTTGCGCACCGGTACCGGCCATGACTTCAAGCACTACAAACGCGCCACCGTGTTGCGCCGGATCGAACGCCGCATGCAGGTCACCGGCCAGCCGGACCTGAGCGCCTATTACCAGTATCTGCAAGCCAACCCCGAAGAAACCAAGGCGCTGCTGGGCGACATGCTGATCGGCGTGACCAACTTCTTCCGTGACAGAGAGGCTTTCGAAGCCCTCGAACGGGATGTCGTGCCGCAATTGGTCAGCGCTGTCGTGTCCGCGCAACCCGAGAAAGAAGAAATCCGGGTCTGGTCCGCGGGCTGCTCCACGGGTGAAGAAGCCTACAGTCTGGCAATGCTGCTCAATGATCAATTGCAACTGGATGCCAGCGCGGCGTCGATGCAGCTGTTCGCCACCGACATCGACGAACGCGCCATCAGCGTCGGCCGAGCCGGTCTGTATCCACAAGCGATCATCACCGATGTGCCACCCTCGCGGCTGCGCCACTACTTCATCAAGGAAGACGATCATTATCGGATCCGCAAGGAAATCCGCGAAAAGGTCTTGTTCGCCAAACACAGCCTGTTGTCCGACCCGCCCTTCTCGCAGATCGATCTGATTGTTTGCCGCAACCTGCTGATCTATCTGGATCGCGAAGTGCAACGCGAAATTCTCCAGATGTTCCACTTTGCCCTGCGTCCCGGCGGCTTCTTGTTCCTCGGCTCTTCCGAGAGCGCGGACGCGTGCCACGAACTGTTCGCCCCGGCGGATAAACGCAACCGGATCTTTCGCGCCAAAACCGGCACGGCCAACAGTCGGCGCACACCGACCATGCCGCGTGGGGGTTATGTGCGGACCAACATTTCCCAACAGGCCCCGCAAAGCAGCGCGCCGCGCAAACTGTCATTTGGCGATATCCATCAACGCGCCCTCGAACAGTCCGCACCACCGAGCGTGATCGTCGATGCCAACGCCGACATCCTGCACATGAGCGAGAGTGCCGGGCGTTTCTTGCGCCATGTCGGCGGTGAATTGTCGCGTAACTTGCTGACGCTGATTCTTCCGGAACTGCGCCTGGAAATCCGCACCACGCTGTTCCAGGTCCAGCAGAGCGACCTGCCGGTCAAGTCCCGCGAAGTGCCGATCAAGCGTGATGAGCGCAGTTACCTGATTGATCTGGTCGCGCATCCCTACAAGGATGAAGAATCGGACGGCGAATACATCCTGGTGATTTTCGAGGAAGTGGAGGTCGACCCTTCCGAGCGAGCGGCCACCACCACGCTACAGACCGAAAGCCAGGTGCTGTCCAACCTTGAGCGCGAACTGCAACGCACCAAGCTGCACTTGCAGGACACCATCGAACAATCGGAAGTCTCCAGCGAAGAGCTCAAGGCTTCCAACGAAGAAATGCAGGCGATCAACGAAGAACTGCGCTCGGCCACCGAAGAACTGGAGACCAGCAAGGAAGAGCTGCAGTCGATCAACGAAGAGCTGCTGACGGTCAACTACGAGCTGAAAACCAAAGTCGAAGAAACCGACAAGATCAACGACTACCTGACCAACCTGATTGCCTCCACCGACATCGCCACGGTGTTTGTCGACCGCAGCATGCGTATCAAGTGGTTCACCCCGCGCGCCACTGACATCTTCAGCATGTTGCCGGTCGATACCGGGCGCTCCTTGCTCGACATTACCCATCGCCTGCATTATGAGGATCTGGTGGGAGACGCAGCTCAGGTGTTCGAATCGCTGAACATGATCGAACGCGAAGTCAGCAGCACCGACAACCGCTGGTACATCGCCCGCCTGCTGCCCTATCGCTCCAATGAAGACCACATCGACGGCACCGTGCTGACGTTCATCGACATCACCAAACGTCGAGCCGCTGAAGAAGAGCTGCGACTGGGCGAAGAACGCATGCGCCTGGTCGCTGAAAGCACTCGCGACTACGCCATCATCACCCTCGATGAGCAGGGCGTGATCACCACCTGGAACAAAGGTGCCGAGTTGATTTTCGGCTACAGCAAGGCCGAAGCCGAGGGCGCCTATTACGACTTCATTTTCTCGCCTGAAGATCGTGCATCCGGCGTACCTGAAAACGAACTGTTGTCAGTGCGCACCCATGGCCGCAGCGAAGATGAGCGCTGGCATCTGCGCAAGGACGGCAGCCGCTTCTTTTGCAGCGGCGAGGTGACCTTGCTCAGCGGCGACAATCTCAGAGGCTACGTCAAGATCGCGCGCGACCTGACCGGCCATAAACGCCAGCATGAAGAGCAGAGCCAACAACTGGCGGAAACGCGCAACACCAATTACCTCAAGGATGAGTTCTTCGCGGTCATGTCCCACGAACTCAAGCATCCGTTGAACCTGATTCAACTCAATGCAGAACTGCTGCGTCGCTTGCCGGTGACCAAATCGGTGGCGCCGGCCGCCAAGGCCGTCAACACCATCTGCGACGCCGTCAACAGCCAGGCACGGATCATCGATGATCTGCTGGATGTCGCTCGGGTCCGTACTGGCAAACTCAAACTGAAACCAATCGCCGTGGATCTGGCCGGTGTGTTGCGCGATATTCACGCCGTCGTGCTCAACGACCGACACGACGCCACCGTCGAGCTGCACGTGCCTTCAGGCGCCTTGATGGTCCACGCCGACCCGACACGCCTGGAACAAATCATCTGGAACCTGGTGAATAACGCGCTGAAATTCACGCCCTCCAATGGCCGCGTGCAATTGATCGCCAGCCAGGTTGGAAACATGGTGCGACTGGACGTCAAAGACAACGGTGTCGGCATCGCGACCGAGAACCTCGATCACGTGTTCGATCTGTTCGGTCAGGCTGAAAAGCAGCACACCACCCACAACCGTGAAGGGCTGGGGATCGGCTTGTCACTGGTCCGCCAGTTGACCGAGGCCCAACGGGGAACGGTTGAGGTGAACTCTGCCGGGGTGGGAGCAGGTTGTACCTTCACGATTTATCTGCCAATGGCCCAGACCAACGGTGAAGCTCAATCCCTGACCCAGGTCGAAGAAGCCTCTGGCCGGCTGAGCGGTTTGACAATCCTGCTGGTCGACGACTCCGCCGACGTGCTGGAAACCTTGAAGATGCTGCTTGAAATGGAAGACGCACAAGTGATTGCGTTCGACCGTCCGGCGGCGGCTTTGGACGCCGCAAAAAGCACCCGTTTCGACCTGATCATTTCTGACTTGGGTATGCCGGTCATGAACGGCCACGAGCTGATAAACGCATTGCGTCAGTTGCCGCTCGTCAAAGATGTGCCGGCCATTGCGCTGACCGGGTATGGCGCCCACAGCGACATTCAAAAGTCACAGCAATCGGGCTTTGACCAGCACATTGGAAAACCGGTGTCCTACGATGAGCTGATCGAAACCATTGAGGCTCTGCGACGCTCCTAGACCTGAGACAGAGTCAGCGCAGATAGGCGCGTTGTACGCAGGCTCGTCGATCGATGGCCTGCCTGAGCCGATCTTTGTGATCAGCCCAGACCTTGGGGTCGACTTTGGTTGAGCGCATCAGCGCCAGCATGGCTGCCTTCGCAGCCATGTACTCCGACCAGGCATCGTCGGACCTGAGTTTCAAAGACTCGCGCTCGGTCATTTCCATCCGCCGCAGGGCCAGTTCCGACTCATCGGTAATCACCGGACTCAAAGTCAACTGCACCCGGTGCGGCGCGACGAACTCCTGGGTGTCCGCGACAATCTCCCGCGCCCGCTGAGAACCCCACTTCAACGCCGCGCAGTAATGCTCACCGGCGTGCCGGTCATGAAACTCCTCGCAAACAGCCCAGCCATCGGTGCCGTAGACGCCTATAAATACCTGGGTAACCCCCTCATGACTGACCCGTGCCTGCACCTCGATGTGCAGGCCATTGCTAAGCACCTCTTCATGCGTATGGAGGGGTAACTGCGTGTTGGTCCATAACCAGAATTTTGTGCCTCTACGCCGCATCGACGTCGCTCCATGAGTTGTGTCTGGAGTAAGGCACAGCAATGACAGACTTTCCATGTAGATCGTCGGGAGCCGTCCGGTAATGCTGTGCGAACTTTCCTGCGGGCAAAACAAAACCCCTACCTGCATACGCAGATAGGGGTTTCGGAATTTAATCTTGACGATGACCTACTCTCACATGGGGAAACCCCACACTACCATCGGCGATGCATCGTTTCACTGCTGAGTTCGGGATGGGATCAGGTGGTTCCAATGCTCTATGGTCGTCAAGAAATTCGGTAGCCAGGTCGTGGGCCTTTGCAGGTTCACGCTCCAGCGAATGGGTAGGTGATAGATTTGTGTGTTGCCTTGCGAATTTTCGACTGCTGTCGTCTTCACACACCGCAATCTGGTGCCTCTTCAGGTCAGCAAATTGCTTGGGTGTTATATGGTCAAGCCTCACGGGCAATTAGTATTGGTTAGCTCAACGCCTCACAGCGCTTACACACCCAACCTATCAACGTCGTAGTCTTCGACGGCCCTTCAGGGGACTCAAGGTCCCAGTGAGATCTCATCTTGAGGCTAGTTTCCCGCTTAGATGCTTTCAGCGGTTATCTATTCCGAACATAGCTACCCGGCAATGCCACTGGCGTGACAACCGGAACACCAGAGGTTCGTCCACTCCGGTCCTCTCGTACTAGGAGCAGCCCCTCTCAAATCTCAAACGTCCACGGCAGATAGGGACCGAACTGTCTCACGACGTTCTAAACCCAGCTCGCGTACCACTTTAAATGGCGAACAGCCATACCCTTGGGACCGGCTTCAGCCCCAGGATGTGATGAGCCGACATCGAGGTGCCAAACACCGCCGTCGATATGAACTCTTGGGCGGTATCAGCCTGTTATCCCCGGAGTACCTTTTATCCGTTGAGCGATGGCCCTTCCATACAGAACCACCGGATCACTAAGACCTACTTTCGTACCTGCTCGACGTGTCTGTCTCGCAGTCAAGCGCGCTTTTGCCTTTATACTCTACGACCGATTTCCGACCGGTCTGAGCGCACCTTCGTACTCCTCCGTTACTCTTTAGGAGGAGACCGCCCCAGTCAAACTACCCACCATACACTGTCCTCGATCCGGATAACGGACCTGAGTTAGAACCTCAAAGTTGCCAGGGTGGTATTTCAAGGTTGGCTCCACGCGAACTGGCGTCCACGCTTCAAAGCCTCCCACCTATCCTACACAAGCAAATTCAAAGTCCAGTGCAAAGCTATAGTAAAGGTTCACGGGGTCTTTCCGTCTAGCCGCGGATACACTGCATCTTCACAGCGATTTCAATTTCACTGAGTCTCGGGTGGAGACAGCGCCGCCATCGTTACGCCATTCGTGCAGGTCGGAACTTACCCGACAAGGAATTTCGCTACCTTAGGACCGTTATAGTTACGGCCGCCGTTTACCGGGGCTTCGATCAAGAGCTTCGCGTTAGCTAACCCCATCAATTAACCTTCCGGCACCGGGCAGGCGTCACACCCTATACGTCCACTTTCGTGTTTGCAGAGTGCTGTGTTTTTAATAAACAGTCGCAGCGGCCTGGTATCTTCGACCGGCATGGGCTTACGCAGTAAATGCTTCACCCTCACCGGCGCACCTTCTCCCGAAGTTACGGTGCCATTTTGCCTAGTTCCTTCACCCGAGTTCTCTCAAGCGCCTTGGTATTCTCTACCCAACCACCTGTGTCGGTTTGGGGTACGGTTCCTGGTTACCTGAAGCTTAGAAGCTTTTCTTGGAAGCATGGCATCAACCACTTCGTCACCCAAAGGGTAACTCGTCATCAGCTCTCGGCCTTAGAATCCCGGATTTACCTAAGATTCCAGCCTACCACCTTAAACTTGGACAACCAACGCCAAGCTGGCCTAGCCTTCTCCGTCCCTCCATCGCAATAACCAGAAGTACAGGAATATTAACCTGTTTTCCATCGACTACGCTTTTCAGCCTCGCCTTAGGGACCGACTAACCCTGCGTCGATTAACGTTGCGCAGGAAACCTTGGTCTTTCGGCGTGGGTGTTTTTCACACCCATTGTCGTTACTCATGTCAGCATTCGCACTTCTGATACCTCCAGCAAGCTTCTCAACTCACCTTCACAGGCTTACAGAACGCTCCTCTACCGCATCACCTAAGTGATACCCGTAGCTTCGGTGTATGGTTTGAGCCCCGTTACATCTTCCGCGCAGGCCGACTCGACTAGTGAGCTATTACGCTTTCTTTAAAGGGTGGCTGCTTCTAAGCCAACCTCCTAGCTGTCTAAGCCTTCCCACATCGTTTCCCACTTAACCATAACTTTGGGACCTTAGCTGACGGTCTGGGTTGTTTCCCTTTTCACGACGGACGTTAGCACCCGCCGTGTGTCTCCCATGCTCGGCACTTGTAGGTATTCGGAGTTTGCATCGGTTTGGTAAGTCGGGATGACCCCCTAGCCGAAACAGTGCTCTACCCCCTACAGTGATACATGAGGCGCTACCTAAATAGCTTTCGAGGAGAACCAGCTATCTCCGAGCTTGATTAGCCTTTCACTCCGATCCACAGGTCATCCGCTAACTTTTCAACGGTAGTCGGTTCGGTCCTCCAGTTAGTGTTACCCAACCTTCAACCTGCCCATGGATAGATCGCCCGGTTTCGGGTCTATTCCCAGCGACTAGACGCCCTATTAAGACTCGCTTTCGCTACGCCTCCCCTATTCGGTTAAGCTCGCCACTGAAAATAAGTCGCTGACCCATTATACAAAAGGTACGCAGTCACCCAACAAAGTGGGCTCCCACTGCTTGTACGCATACGGTTTCAGGATCTATTTCACTCCCCTCTCCGGGGTTCTTTTCGCCTTTCCCTCACGGTACTAGTTCACTATCGGTCAGTCAGTAGTATTTAGCCTTGGAGGATGGTCCCCCCATATTCAGACAAAGTTTCTCGTGCTCCGTCCTACTCGATTTCATGACTAAGAGATTTTCGCGTACAGGGCTATCACCCACTATGGCCGTACTTTCCAGAACGTTCCGCTAATCTCAAAGCCACTTAAGGGCTAGTCCCCGTTCGCTCGCCACTACTAAGGGAATCTCGGTTGATTTCTTTTCCTCAGGGTACTTAGATGTTTCAGTTCCCCTGGTTCGCCTCTTAAGCCTATGTATTCAGCTTAAGATAACCATCTTATGATGGCTGGGTTCCCCCATTCAGACATCTCCGGATCAAAGTCTGTTTGCCGACTCCCCGAAGCTTTTCGCAGGCTACCACGTCTTTCATCGCCTCTGACTGCCAAGGCATCCACCGTATGCGCTTCTTCACTTGACCATATAACCCCAAGCAATCTGGTTATACTGTGAAGACGACATTCGCCGAAAATTCGCATGCTTGCTCAATTAAGAGCTACTCACAAATTTTACCTTAGCCTGATCCAACACCAGTGAAAGTGTTGTTCAGTCTATCTTTCTATCACATACCCAAATTTTTAAAGAACGATCTAATCCAAAGACTAGAAATCAATATTCATTTTCGAAATTCATTTCTAAACTCTAACGACACAAGCCACCCTAGAGGCTGGCTTATCGTCTTCTTCAATGAATCAAGCAATTCGTGTGGGAGCTTATGGAGCAGCTGATGTCGTCGATTAAGGAGGTGATCCAGCCGCAGGTTCCCCTACGGCTACCTTGTTACGACTTCACCCCAGTCATGAATCACACCGTGGTAACCGTCCTCCCGAAGGTTAGACTAGCTACTTCTGGTGCAACCCACTCCCATGGTGTGACGGGCGGTGTGTACAAGGCCCGGGAACGTATTCACCGCGACATTCTGATTCGCGATTACTAGCGATTCCGACTTCACGCAGTCGAGTTGCAGACTGCGATCCGGACTACGATCGGTTTTCTGGGATTAGCTCCACCTCGCGGCTTGGCAACCCTCTGTACCGACCATTGTAGCACGTGTGTAGCCCAGGCCGTAAGGGCCATGATGACTTGACGTCATCCCCACCTTCCTCCGGTTTGTCACCGGCAGTCTCCTTAGAGTGCCCACCATGACGTGCTGGTAACTAAGGACAAGGGTTGCGCTCGTTACGGGACTTAACCCAACATCTCACGACACGAGCTGACGACAGCCATGCAGCACCTGTCTCAATGTTCCCGAAGGCACCAATCCATCTCTGGAAAGTTCATTGGATGTCAAGGCCTGGTAAGGTTCTTCGCGTTGCTTCGAATTAAACCACATGCTCCACCGCTTGTGCGGGCCCCCGTCAATTCATTTGAGTTTTAACCTTGCGGCCGTACTCCCCAGGCGGTCAACTTAATGCGTTAGCTGCGCCACTAAGAGCTCAAGGCTCCCAACGGCTAGTTGACATCGTTTACGGCGTGGACTACCAGGGTATCTAATCCTGTTTGCTCCCCACGCTTTCGCACCTCAGTGTCAGTATCAGTCCAGGTGGTCGCCTTCGCCACTGGTGTTCCTTCCTATATCTACGCATTTCACCGCTACACAGGAAATTCCACCACCCTCTACCATACTCTAGCTTGTCAGTTTTGAATGCAGTTCCCAGGTTGAGCCCGGGGATTTCACATCCAACTTAACAAACCACCTACGCGCGCTTTACGCCCAGTAATTCCGATTAACGCTTGCACCCTCTGTATTACCGCGGCTGCTGGCACAGAGTTAGCCGGTGCTTATTCTGTCGGTAACGTCAAGACACCAACGTATTAGGTTAATGCCCTTCCTCCCAACTTAAAGTGCTTTACAATCCGAAGACCTTCTTCACACACGCGGCATGGCTGGATCAGGCTTTCGCCCATTGTCCAATATTCCCCACTGCTGCCTCCCGTAGGAGTCTGGACCGTGTCTCAGTTCCAGTGTGACTGATCATCCTCTCAGACCAGTTACGGATCGTCGCCTTGGTGAGCCATTACCTCACCAACTAGCTAATCCGACCTAGGCTCATCTGATAGCGCAAGGCCCGAAGGTCCCCTGCTTTCTCCCGTAGGACGTATGCGGTATTAGCGTCCGTTTCCGAGCGTTATCCCCCACTACCAGGCAGATTCCTAGGCATTACTCACCCGTCCGCCGCTCGCCACCAGGTACAAGTACCCGTGCTGCCGCTCGACTTGCATGTGTTAGGCCTGCCGCCAGCGTTCAATCTGAGCCATGATCAAACTCTTCAGTTCAAACATCTTTGGGTTTTTAAGAAACCCTAAACTTGGCTCAGCAATCGTTGGTTACATCTTTGATTTCTCGCGGAGTAACTTGTGATGCTGATAATCTTGTTGACTATCAGTCTGACTCCACAAGCACCCACACGAATTGCTTGATTCAGTTGTTAAAGAGCGGTTGGTTAAGAGCTTCGTCTCAACCGAGGTGCGCACTCTACAGCACACATCCTCAAGTAGCAACCTTAAAAGCTTCTGATTTTATTAATAAAATCAATCACTTAGGCCAAGACCAGCTTCAAGCTGCTCGTTAGCGGGAGGCGAATAGTACAGGATTAAAATACGTGGTCAACCCCCGCCTGAAAATTCTTTTCCTTACCAAAGTGCCTAGGTCGAATTCAGCCCTTGGCGAGCGTCAGCTTTGGGTCAACAGCACTGCCCCCCTGGCAGACGCAATTGTGGCCAGAGCGAACCCATCAGCATATCCATACCTTTCCTTAATATGAAGGAACGGTCACGAAAAAGCCCCGCCAGATATTTATCTGAGCGGGGCTTTTTATGCCTGAAGCAATCCGTTTGCGCCCTCCCTGCCCCCATGAGGGTTTATCGGAGGGGCCATGAATTTCTAGAGGCCTTGAATTATATGGTGTCCCAGGGCAGGTTCGAACTGCCAACCTTCCCCTTAGGAGGGGGATGCTCTATCCAATTGAGCTACTGAGACACAGATCGACCACGAAGAAACGCGGCGCGATAGACGGCGTGCATGTTAACGGGCAGGCCTGCTTTTGTCATGTCGTCCGTTGGGCTTTTTAAGTGTAGGCAGACGCCTCGCAAGAGGTGGCTTTGTTTACCGTGCAAATTGCATCGCCGCAAAAAGCCATCATTGCAAAATGCAATGCAGGCATTTCGATAAAATATCTTAATTCGTTGTTTTTAAAGGATTTAATTGCCGATAGACTCTTGGCATGCGGGCTGCTTTAGCTGTTCTCGAAGAACAACGGAGGCAAGCCTCATGAACAGCGCCCTTTTACTCTCGATCGCGATCGCTCTGGCGATTCTGTTGGGCTTTCATTTTGTCCCCGAGAGCGGTGTTGAGCCGATTGCTCAACGCATGCCTCATTACCTTCAGGTGCAAAGAACACCTCAACTGGCGGTAATGAGCGATCAGCACAGCTTTGTCAGCCAAGAGGTGAGCCAGGAAGGCATTCTGCTGCCGGCCCAGTCTTCAGAACGTTTAGTATTTTGAATCACCCCATCAGGAGCACCGCATGTCCAAATCAGCCGCAGGTTTTTTCATCCTCGCCTTACTGAGCGGCATTCTTCATCTGTCAGTGGTCCAGGATACGGTCCTTACCCTGCCTTTGATCGCCAGCGGCGTGTTCGGTGCGCTGTTTGTGCTGGCACTGATTGCCGGGCGCAAGATCAAGTTCGATCCGGTACTGCGTTAACCCTCAACAGGTCCAGCAAATTGGCAACTGTGGCGGACAGTTCGCCTGAATTGTCGAGCCGATGGATCCGCGCGTCTCCATTTGAACCCTCTGCCGTGAATAACCCATTGCGGTGCAGCCTCGCTTCAATCTCAGCAAAACTTTCGCGACCACGGCGCAGCAGGCGCTCTCGCAGGACTTCATCCTTGACCGTCAAAAGAACCGGCAACAGCGTTGGATACCGATGCAGCGTCTGAGCCAGATGGCCGCGAGAGCCGTTGACCAAGACATGCCGACCTTCACTGAGCCAATGATCTATTTCGATCGGAATACCGTAATCCAGGCCATTGGCGTTCCAGCACAGCGCGAAATCGCCCTCGACCCTGTGTTGCTCGAACTCTTCCCGCGAAACACCAATCGCATCTTCGCCCACTGATTCGGCCGACCGTGTGATGACCCTACGCACCACTTCACAATTGAGCGTCCGCAACGGCTCTCGAGCGGCTTCGATGAGGCTGTCCTTGCCGGACCCAGAAGGCCCCATCAAGTAAATCAGCCTGCCATCCATCTTGAAATCACCTCGCACTGCATGTTTTCCCCTAGTAAATCGGCCAATTGCCACTATTCTGTACAAGTAAGGAACACTGATCGAATCTGCACAGCATGCGCCTTCAGGCGTCCCGGGACATCACCTGCCGGGCAAGAGGATGCGGTCAGTAATACGGACCTGAGCAAACTTTTCAAACCAGTCCGCATTTCTGATAATTGGTGCTGGCATAACGCCTTTATCCAGTTCAATATTTGTCACAGAATTGACGCCAATGAACTGGCTACTTTGAGGCATGATGCGAGCCTCTATCAATTCAGGTTGAACATTTGGCCAGACCGCTTGTCCTATCAGACATCCTGCGGCCAATCCCGAGAACCGCTCCCCTGAACTAACCGGTTAAATATATGCGCCCATTGAAACAGGCAATTTATTCCAGCCGTACGGCTGACAAGTTCGTCGTACGTCTGCCAGACGGAATGCGTGAACGCATTGCCGAGGTGGCTCGCAATCATCATCGCAGCATGAACTCCGAAATCATCGCGCGCCTTGAGCAAAGCCTTATTCAGGAAGGCGCGCTGGGCGAAGAATTGAGCATGCGCCTGGACAGCCCGGAGCTGTCATTGCACGAACGTGAACTGCTGCAACGCTTCCGCCAACTCTCCCACCGTCAGCAGAACGCTCTTGTTTCGCTGATTGCGCATGATGCCGAAATGGCCGCAGACGCTTCCTGATTTCATCCGAAAGCTCAAGCCAGCTTAATCGCTGGCTTTTTTTTGCCTGAAATTCAGGCATAAAAAACCCGCCGATTGGCGGGTTTTTTATGTCGATAAGTCAGAGCAAGAAGATCGTCGCCAACCCGAGAAAGATGAAGAACCCGCCACTGTCCGTCATGGCGGTGATCATCACACTGGCGCCCATCGCAGGATCACGCCCAAGCCGCGCCAGGGTCATGGGAATCAATACCCCCGCCAATGCCGCCAGCAACAGGTTGAGCGTCATGGCAGCGGTCATCACCACCCCCAGAGACCAACTGCCATACAGCAGATAGGCGACGACGCCGATCACACCACCCCACACCAGGCCATTGATCAGCCCTACCGCCAATTCCTTGCGCATCAGGCGCGAAGTATTGCCGGTACTGACCTGATCCAGCGCCATGGCCCGAACGATCATGGTGATCGTCTGGTTACCCGAGTTGCCACCGATACCTGCCACGATCGGCATCAATGCCGCCAGCGCCACCAGTTTCTCGATGGAGCCTTCGAAAAGACCGATTACCCGGGATGCGATAAACGCGGTAATCAGGTTCACGGCCAACCAGGCCCAACGGTTACGCAGGGATTTCCAGACCGACGCAAAAATATCTTCCTCTTCACGCAGACCTGCCATGTTGAGAACTTCGTTTTCGCTCTCTTCACGAATCAGGTCGACCATTTCGTCGATGGTCAGACGGCCGATCAACTTGCCGTTTTTGTCGACTACGGGCGCCGAGATCAAGTCGTAACGTTCGAACGCCTGAGCAGCGTCATAGGCGTCTTCGTCCGGGTGAAAACTCACCGGGTCACTGGCCATGACGTCAGAAACCTGTTTTTCCGGGTCGTTGACCAGCAAACGCTTGATCGGCAATACGCCCTTGAGCACACCGTCGTAATCGACCACGAACAATTTGTCCGTGTGGCTCGGCAACTCCTTGAGGCGCCGCAGGTAACGCAAAACCACTTCGAGACTGACGTCCTCACGGATCGTCACCATCTCGAAGTCCATCAGCGCACCGACCTGATCCTCGTCGTAGGACAACGCAGAGCGTACGCGCTCACGCTGCTGACCATCGAGGGTTTCCATCAGCTCGTGGACGACGTCTCGCGGCAGCTCGGAGGCCAGGTCAGCAAGTTCGTCGGCGTCCATGTCCTTGGCGGCAGCCAGGAGCTCGTGATCGTCCATGTCGGCGATCAGCGTTTCACGAACCGAATCGGATACTTCGAGCAGAATGTCGCCGTCGCGATCCGCCTTGACCAACTGCCAGAGCGTCAGACGATCGCCCAGCGGCAAGGCTTCAAGGATGTAGGCGACGTCGGCGGAGTGCAGATCATCGAGCTTGCGTTGCAACTCGACGAGGTTTTGCCGGTGAACCAGGTTCTCGACCCGGTCGTGATGCGGACCTTCCTGGCGGTGAGTCAGGTCTTCGACCACCCGCTGACGCTGCAGCAGCTCAACAACTTGAGCGAGGCGGTCTTGCAAGCTTTCCTGCGTTTTCTTTACTTCAACTTCAGACATAGGCGAACTCCACTCCCAGCAGCGGGGCACGCCGGAAGGATCAATCAGTCAATTCATGATTGGAAAAACGGGGTACTGAGTAACTACTGGGTAAGTCCATGGAGGTATTCCACAAGCCCCGGCGGGGCTGACGGACGCAATGATACACCGCCCGACGGTTTAAAACGTTAAAAAATCGCGGCTGAAACAAGCGCTTGCAAGACAAACCTGAGCGCCGCCTGATCCATCAAACTGCGACGACTCATCCTGAAAAGAAAACACACCACGACTGAAAAATGTAACGACTACCCTTGAGATTGACCGTCATGGAGGACGTTTGATGCGATCGAATGCATATTATTTTTTATTGATTACCCTGCTCTGCCCGTCGCCCTGGGCGATTGCCACGACCGTTCACCGCTGCGAGGCGGTCGACGGGCGCATTACCTTCACTACGCTGAGCTGTACGGCCGGAGACAGCCTTTCGCTTCAGGACATCCGCACCTTCACACCAGGCAGCACAAGCGCTCTCATGCCGGAAGCCGGGAATCGCGAAACATCAGGTATGAAAATCAAAAGGAGAGATCCGACTGTTGTCGGCAAGAGCGAGGACAAATGTGGAAACCTGATCAGCGCCAGAGAGCGCCGCGAAGCCATCATCAATCAGCGGGTTGTTGCCGGCATGAGTCAGCAGGATGTCGAGAGCGCCCTTGGCAAGCCAGACAAGATCAGTATTCGCAATTCGGCCACGAGCTACCGTTACGACACCAAGCGAGGTCGTAGCGCGCACGTCGAGTTCGATGAGAGAGGATGCACCAAAGGAAAAGCCAAATCCCAGACGGCAAAAAGCCCGCGTTAAACGCGGGCTTTTTGGTGTTTGGTGCACTCGACAGGATTCGAACCTGTGACCGCTCGGTTCGTAGCCGAGTACTCTATCCAGCTGAGCTACGAGTGCATTTGTGTTTTTATACCAGATCACAACTGGTTGAAGCCAAGTCATTCACATTACTGCAGATGACTCTTAAATGGTGCACTCGACAGGATTCGAACCTGTGACCGCTCGGTTCGTAGCCGAGTACTCTATCCAGCTGAGCTACGAGTGCATTTGTTGCCGCGCATTATAGGCCGTCTAATCTCTATGTCAAACACTTTTTCTAGTAATTTCAAACACTTACCGAAGAAGCTAGATTACAACGTACTACGCAAATAATGGCGGAGAACGGGGGATTCGAACCCCCGACACCCTTTTGAGGTGTACTCCCTTAGCAGGGGAGCGCCTTCGGCCACTCGGCCAGCTCTCCGCAACACGGGGCGTATATTAACCAGCTTCTTCCCCGTTTGCAAACATAAAAAACGATAAAAATTAATGGCTTGGTTCTTCGTCCTTCTCTTTCTTTATACGCAGGTAAATTTCCTCACGGTGGACCGCAACCTCTTTCGGGGCGTTGACACCGATACGCACTTGATTTCCTTTGACGCCGAGCACGGTCACGGTGATTTCGCCATCACCAATAATCAGGCTTTCTGCGCACCGACGAGTCAGAATCAGCATACCTTTCTCCTCACGCATTTCATTTCAGGGACAACAGTCTGCAAAAAAAAGGCACTCGACCTACAACCGGAACGATCGCAGCCCTACATGCCTGAGTATTGACTAGCGCGAGCAAAAGAACAGCCTCGGGTCGCACCATTCAAAAAAACAAAAGGGCGCGGTCAGACCGCGCCCTTCGGTTAACGCATCACTCGCCCTGACGGGCTGGTGCGTCCAGTTCGAAAGCCGTGTGCAGAGCGCGCACAGCCAGTTCCAGATACTTCTCTTCGATCACTACGGAGACTTTGATCTCCGAAGTCGAGATCATCTGGATGTTGATGCTTTCCTTGGCCAGGGATTCGAACATGCGGCTGGCCACACCTGCGTGGGAGCGCATGCCGACACCGACGATCGACACCTTGGCAATCTTGATATCGCCAACGACTTCACGGGCACCGATCTCGCGAGCGGTGTTTTCCAGCACGGTTTGCGCTGCCTGGAAGTCATTGCGATGCACGGTGAAGGTGAAGTCGGTGGTGTTATCGTGCGCAACGTTCTGCACGATCATGTCGACTTCGATGTTCGCGGCGCTGATCGGGCCGAGAATCTTGAATGCAACGCCCGGGGTGTCTGGCACGCCACGGATGGTCAGCTTGGCTTCATCGCGGTTGAAAGCGATGCCGGAAATGATCGGCTGTTCCATGGTTTCCTCTTCATCAATAGTAATGAGGGTGCCCGGACCCTCCTTGAAGCTGTGCAGTACGCGCAGCGGAACGTTGTACTTGCCGGCGAATTCCACCGCACGGATCTGCAACACCTTGGAACCGAGGCTGGCCATTTCCAGCATCTCTTCGAAGGTAATCTTGTCCAGGCGCTGAGCCACGGACACCACACGCGGGTCGGTGGTGTAGACGCCGTCGACATCGGTGTAGATCTGGCATTCGTCAGCCTTCAAGGCTGCCGCCAGCGCCACGCCGGTGGTGTCGGAACCGCCACGACCGAGGGTGGTGATGTTGCCGTGCTCGTCGACGCCCTGGAAACCGGCGACAACAACCACACGACCGGCCTTCAGATCGCCACGAATCTTCTGGTCATCAATCTGCAAGATACGCGCTTTATTGTGCGCACTATCCGTCAGAATCCGCACCTGGTTGCCGGTGTAGGACACCGCTGGCACGCCGCGCTTGATCAGCGCCATGGCCAACAGTGCAATCGTCACCTGCTCACCGGTGGAGACGATCACGTCCAGCTCCCGAGGAACTGGCTGGCCGTCACCACTGATTTGCTTGGCCAGATCGATCAGACGGTTGGTTTCGCCGCTCATTGCAGACAGCACAACCACCAGGTCATCGCCGGCTTCGCGGAATTTCTTAACCTTGTCGGCGACCTGCTCGATTCTCTCGACAGTGCCGACCGAGGTGCCTCCAAATTTCTGTACGATCAAAGCCATTTCAAAGCCGCCTCTGCCCATGAAGGGCGCCCAAATAATCACTCAAACAGCGTTCGGGCCCGCCACTAGACTGCGGGCCGGACACACTGCCTTATAAACCCTGCTCTACAAATGGAACAGTCAGGGCCAATGCCGCATCCAGTGCGCCAGCGTCAGTACCACCGCCTTGCGCCATGTCTGGACGACCACCGCCCTTCCCGCCCACTGCCGCAGCGGCTTGCTTCATCAAATCACCGGCTTTGAGTTGGCCAGTCAGGTCTTTGGTTACGCCTGCAACCAGAACGACCTTTTCCTCATGGACACTGCCGAGCAGGATCACTGCGCGGCCGAGTTTGTTTTTCAGTTGATCGACCAGCGCCAGCAGCGCCTTGCCGTCCTGACCGTCCAGACGCACGGCCAACACTTTCACGCCTTTGACATCCAGGGCAGAAGCCGACAGATCGTCGCCTGCCGCGCTGGCAGCCTTGGCCTGCAACTGCTCGAGCTGCTTCTCCAGCAGACGGTTGCGCTCCAGCACAGCCGACAGCTTGTCGATCAGGTTGTCGCGGCTACCCTTGACCAGGTTGGCCGCTTCCTTGAGTTGTTCTTCAGCAGCGTTCAAGTATGCCAGCGCCGCGGCGCCGGTGACCGCTTCGATACGACGCACGCCGGAAGCCACACCGCCTTCGCTGATAATCTTCAGCAGGCCGATGTCGCCGGTACGATTGGCGTGGATACCACCGCAAAGCTCGACGGAGAAACTACCACCCATGCTGAGTACGCGCACATTGTCGCCGTACTTCTCGCCGAACAGCGCCATGGCGCCCTTCTGCTTAGCGGTTTCGATATCGGTTTCTTCGGTTTCAACTTCGGAGTTCTTGCGAATCTCGGCGTTGACGATGTCTTCCAGCGCCTTCAACTGCTCAGGTTTAATGGCTTCGAAGTGGCTGAAGTCAAAGCGCAGGCGCTGACTGTCGACCAACGAGCCTTTCTGCTGAACGTGATCGCCCAGCACCTGGCGCAATGCTGCGTGCAGCAAATGAGTCGCCGAGTGGTTCAGCGAAGTCGCGTGACGCACTTCGGCATCAACATGAGTTTCTACCGGTGCGCCGATGGTCAGGCTACCCGACGCCAGTACGCCGTGATGCAAGAAGGCGCCACCGGTTTTGGTGGTATCGCGTACGTCAAAGCGTGCGTTGCCGACCTGAAGGTAACCGCAATCGCCAATCTGACCGCCGGATTCGGCGTAGAACGGCGTCTGGTTCAGTACGACCACACCCTCCTCGCCTTCGCTGAGGACGTCGACCGACTGGCCATCTTTATAGAGGCCAACGACTTTCGCCGAACCTTTAGTCGCTTCATAGCCGGTGAATTCGGTGGCTACATCAACCTTGACCAGGCTGTTGTAGTCCATGCCGAAGGAACTGGCGGAACGGGCACGGACGCGCTGAGCTTCCATTTCGCGCTCGAAGCCTTCTTCGTCGATGGTCAGGCTGCGTTCGCGAGCGATGTCGCCGGTCAGGTCCATCGGGAAACCGTAGGTGTCGTAGAGTTTGAACACTACGTCGCCCGGCACCACGTCACCTTTGAGCTCGGCCAGATCCTGCTCGAGGATTTTCAGGCCCTGCTCCAGGGTCTTGGCGAACTGCTCTTCCTCAGCTTTCAGTACGCGCTCGATGTGCGCTTGCTGGGATTTCAGCTCAGGGAAGGCTTCGCCCATCTCGGCGACCAGTGCCGCAACGATCTGGTAGAAGAAGCTGCCCTTGGCGCCCAGCTTGTTGCCGTGACGGCAGGCGCGACGAATGATCCGGCGCAGCACGTAGCCGCGACCTTCGTTGGACGGCAGCACGCCGTCGGCAATCAGGAAACCGCACGAGCGAATGTGGTCGGCGACGACTTTCAAGGAAGCCTGATTGTCGTTGGTGCAGCCGATGGCCTTGGCCGATGCGCTCAGCAGGCTCTGGAACAGGTCGATTTCATAGTTCGAGTGAACGTGCTGCAGCACGGCACTGATCCGCTCCAGGCCCATGCCGGTATCGACCGACGGCGCTGGCAGCGGGTGCAACACGCCATCGGCGGTGCGGTTGAACTGCATGAACACGTTGTTCCAGATTTCAATGTAACGATCGCCGTCTTCTTCCGGCGAGCCCGGTGGGCCGCCCCAGATGTCGGCGCCGTGATCGTAGAAAATCTCGGTGCAAGGACCGCACGGGCCGGTATCGCCCATGGTCCAGAAGTTATCGGAAGCGTACGGCGCGCCTTTGTTGTCACCGATACGAACCATGCGCTCGGCCGGAACGCCGATTTCCTTGGTCCAGATGTCGTAGGCCTCGTCATCGCTGGCGTAGACGGTGACCCAGAGCTTTTCTTTCGGCAGGTTCAGCCACTGGTCGGACGTCAGGAAGTTCCAGGCGTAGGTGATCGCATCGCGCTTGAAGTAATCACCGAAGCTGAAGTTACCCAGCATTTCGAAGAATGTGTGGTGACGGGCGGTATAACCGACGTTTTCCAGGTCGTTGTGCTTGCCGCCGGCGCGCACGCATTTCTGGCTGCTGACGGCGCGGGTGTACGCGCGCTTTTCCTGGCCCAGGAAACAGTCCTTGAACTGGTTCATCCCCGCGTTAGTGAACAGCAGGGTTGGGTCGTTGCCCGGAATCAAAGAGCTGGAGGCTACACGGGTGTGGCCTTGCTCTTCGAAGAAGCGAAGGAAGGCTTCACGGATTTCTGCGCTTTTCATTAGGTTCTTCCACGGAGGCTGCGGCCAAAGGCCTGTGCGAAACGTCAACAGACGAAGCGACGGCAAAGGGCCGCATTATATCGGCCCTGCGCGCGGGGTACAGCGTGTTTATACGATAGAAACAGTCAATTGGACCGCTAACGCTATCAGTTGCGCGAAAAGTCGACGAATGCCGCGACGACCTGCTCGATTTGAGCGCGGCTGACGTCCATGTGCGTGACCATGCGCAGGCGGCCAGCAGCACTGAGTTTGATCCCGCGTTCGGCGGCAAACGCCTTGATGGCTTCGGCCTTGTCGCCCATTTGCACGTAAACCATGTTGGTCTGCACCGGCTCGACCTCGTACCCCGCGGCTCGCAAGCCTTCGGCCAGCAACTGCGCATTGGCGTGGTCGTCAGCCAGACGCTGAACATGGTTATCCAGCGCGTACAAACCTGCTGCTGCCAGAATCCCGGCCTGGCGCATGCCACCGCCAACCATCTTGCGTAGACGTCGTGCCTTACCGATCAACTCGACCGAGCCGCACAGCACCGAACCGATCGGCGCGCCCAGGCCTTTGGACAGGCAGACCGAGACGGAATCAAAGTGCTGAGTAATTTCCCAGGCATCGACACCCAATTTGACCGCCGCGTTGTACAGCCGCGCGCCGTCCAGGTGCAACTGCAACCCATGTTCACGGGTAAAGCTTCGAGCCCGCGCCAGATACTCCAGCGGCAAAACCTTGCCCTGCATGGTGTTTTCCAGCGCCAGCAAACGGGTGCGGGCGAAGTGGAAATCATCCGGTTTGATCGCCGCCGCGACGTGCGCCAGGTCCAGCGAGCCATCGGCCAGCACTTCCAGTGGCTGTGGCTGGATCGAACCCAGCACCGCCGCACCGCCGCCTTCGTACTTATAGGTGTGAGCCTGCTGGCCGACGATGTATTCGTCACCGCGTTCGCAGTGGGCCATCAAACCCAGCAGATTACTCATGGTGCCCGTCGGCACAAACAGCGCCGCGGCAAAACCCAGCCGTTTCGCCAATTCGGCTTCCAGTCGATTGACCGTCGGATCTTCCCCGTAAACGTCGTCACCGGTGGCCGCGCTGGCCATCGCGTCGAGCATCCCGGCGGACGGTTGGGTGACGGTGTCGCTGCGAAGATCGATAACGCTCATGAATCTGGCCTCGGTTTGCAGGGGAAAATCCCTTTCAGTCAGGAGTTACTGCGGTCATGCAGACGAATAATCAACCCTTCGGTAGGAAAAGGCTTTCTGAACCGACGAAAAAGTCGATAGCAATCATCAGATAGCAGCAATGCACAGGTGAGAAATATGTGTTAAAAACGCTTCGCCGCCAAACAATCTGGCGGCAAAACGTTCTCAGGGCGGGGTGCAACTCCCCACCGGCGGTAATTGCGCGCAATGCGCATAGCCCGCGAGCGCTTGGCGACAGGCACGGCAATGGCTGTGATGGCGACAAGGTCAGCAGACCCGGTGTGATCCCGGGGCCGACGGTCATAGTCCGGATGAAGAGAGAACGGGATTGGCGCCAAAGGGCCGTCCGCAGGCATTCGTGCGAGCGTGCGTACCCTTAAATCCCATTCGATTCATATGCCCTGTTTTTTACATAAACAGGAGTCAGAACATGCAACCCACCGCAATCGATAGCAAAAGCAAAAACCATCAGGGCGAGCGCGTTGCGTTCATCCAGGCCTGCTGGCACAAGGAAATCGTCGATCAGAGCCGTAAAGGCTTTGTGGCCGAAATGATTGCTCAGGGTTATCAGGAATCGGAGATCGACTTCTTCGAAGTCGGCGGCGCCTTTGAAATTCCGTTGCACGCCAAGCTGCTGGCCAAGTCCGGTCGTTATGCCGGCATCGTCGCGGCGGGCCTGGTGGTCGACGGCGGGATCTACCGCCACGAATTCGTCGCCCAGTCGGTGATCAGCGGGCTGATGCAGGTTCAGCTGGAAACCGAAGTGCCGGTGTTCTCGGTAGTCCTGACCCCGCACCACTTCCATGCCGGCGAAGAACATCAGAAGTTCTTCTTCGAGCATTTCGTGCATAAAGGCCAGGAAGCGGCGAAAACTTGCGCGGATACGCTGCACAAGATGCGTGCGTTGCGTCGTAGCGAGCCTCGCGCGGTAGCCGTCTAGTTGAATGATCGTTCCCACGCTCTGCGTGGGAATGCCTCAATAGACGCTCTGCGTCCGCTGTTGGGACGCAGAGCGTCCCGGGCTGCATTCCCACGCAGAGCGTGGGAACGATCGTCAGGCGAGGTTTTCGTCGGTAGTCGGCACAATCAGGATGCCGGCACGCAATCCATTCTTGACCTTGGGGTTCGGGAAAATGATCCGGGCGCCCTCTTCCTCGATGATCCAACGCGTCTGGGCGATGTCTTCGGCCAGCAGGTAACCCACTTCCAACTCCGAAAAGTTCTCGATGTCCGCTGGCAGGTTCAAGCGGAAGCTATCGCTGTGCTTGATGATTTCTCGCGCCACGCTAAACAGCTGCAAACCGTCCAGCGCCTCTTCGGTCTGGGCCGGCTCGTTGCCTTCGATAATCTGTTTGAGGCGGGTTTCCAATAGATCAACGTTGACCCCGTCGTTCTGCCCGAATGGCCGCGCCTTACCCAGTTCTAGCGTGAAAGCCTCCGCACCGAGCTTGTCGTAGGTGTAGGAGCTGAAAACGATGGACGGCTTGTTCTGCAGCAGCACCGCCTCCATGCCGGCGGCGCGCAGGCGCGCCAGCTCCAGGCGTGAATGCTGGCGACCTTCTTTCCAGGGATACAGCGCGAACTGCTCGATTTTCGAGCCGCGAATGGCCGTGTGCAGGTCGTAGTGCAGACGATTGCGATCCGGCAGGCTGAAGAAACTCGCTGCCAGCCGCTCCAGTTCACAGGCGCGCAGGGCTTCGGAACCGCTGGTTTGTTCGTGACGGCCGTTGAACAGCCGGTTGACGTCCTGCTCGACGAAACGCTCGCCCTTGCGAATCGCTTCGGGGTTGCCGAACAGGAACAGAATGCGTGCGCGCGGTTTCAAGTCGCCGCGGGCGATGTCATGCAACAGGCGATCGAGCAACTCGATCGGGGCTGTTTCGTTGCCATGGATGCCGGCCGATAGCAGCAGGTCCAGGCCATTATCGCGAGCTTCAGGTGGCCGGACTTCCAGCGCACCTTCGCTCAACCAGCGCATGCGCACGCCTTCGACAGTCAGTTGAGTCTTCTCCGCCGGTTCGCGGCCGGCGAGGGTCAGTTCAAGCAATTTGCCGAGGGCGAGCATAGAGCGATTTCCTTAGTGGTCGTGTGCGCAATCCGGGCCGTGCACGTGGTCTTCGTCACCGACTTCAGCCGGTTCCATTTCCAGTTGCAGACTTACCAGATTAGTCGCCAATGGGCGCAGCAGCAGGTTTGCGTATTCAGCGTCACCTTCTTCGACGTCCACGCCGATCAGCAGTTGGCCGCGGCCGTCCTGCTGGATCCACAGCTCTTTGCCTTGCCACATGACCGCGACGCGGGTGCAGGAAGTTTCCAGTTGCGTGCCGTCGGTGTCTTCAAGGATCAGCTGCAGGGTATCGCTCATGTTTTTTACGCTCTCGACGTTCAATTGATCTGAAATGGATAAACCGCGCCCAGTTTAAGGATTTGCGTCAGTTCATCCAGTGCCGTCCGGCACTCAAGCAGCAATTGCGGGTCCGCGAGATCGTTTTCGGTCATGCGGTCGCGGTAGTGCTTGTCGACCCATTCGGTCAGCGTGCCGTACAACGGTGCCGTCATGATAACCCCTGGGTTGACGGCCGCCAGTTCGGTTTCGTTGAGCGCGACGCGCAGTCGCAGGCAAGCCGGGCCACCGCCGTTCTGCATGCTCTGCTTCAAATCGAACACTTTAACTTCGCGGATCAGGCCGCCGGAGCTGGTCAAACCTTGCAGGTACTGCCAGACACGCTCATTGCCACGGCATTCTTCCGGCACGATCAACAGCATCGAGCCGTCAGGACGCGACAGCAGTTGGCTATTGAACAGGTAGGAACGAACGGCATCTTCCACGGTTACCGCGGAACGCGGTACGCAGACTGACTGAAATTTCCCACCGACTTTGGCGAGTTTGCTTTGCAGTTCAGCAAGCATCTGCTCGGTGTCGAGGAACGCGTCCTCGTGATAGAACAGCACCTCGCCATTACCCACCGCGATCACATCGTTGTGGAACACGCCCTGATCGATCACCGAAGGGTTCTGCTGAGCGTAGACCACACCGTCATCGCTCAGACCGTGCAGACGGGCAACCGCCTGGGAGGCCTCGAGGGTCTGGCGGGCCGGGTATTTCTGCGGTGCCGGGTAACGGGTGTCAAACGCGCTGCGACCGAACACGAAGAACTCGACGCCCGCTTCGCCGTATTCACGGCAGAAACGGGTGTGGTTGGCTGCGCCTTCGTCACCGAACTGCGCCACAGCCGGCAATGCCGCGTGGTGAGCGAAGTGCTTCTGATCAGCGAACATGGCGCCCAGCACGCGGCTGGTGGTCGGGTGTTCGATGCTGCGGTGATATTTGCAGTTCAGGTTGGCCGCAGTGAAATGCACACGGCCATCCGCGGTGTCGGCGCTCGGGCTGACGGTGGCGGCGTTGGCCACCCACATGCTCGACGCCGAGCAGCTGGCCACCAGCAACGGCATTGCATCTTTAGCCGCCTGCTCGATCACCTGAGCGTCGGTGCCGCTGAAACCCAAACGACGCAGGGCTGCCACGTCCGGGCGTTCCTGTGGTGCCAGCACGCCCTGTTGAAAGCCCATTTCCATCAGCGATTTCATTTTCGCCAGGCCTTGCAGCGCGGCTTCCTTCGGGTTCGAAGACTGCTGGCTATTGCTCTGGGACGCGACGTTGCCGTAGGACAAACCGCCGTAGTTATGGGTCGGCCCCACTAGACCGTCAAAATTGACTTCATAGGATTTCATCAGCGAGGCTCCACGAATCTGTTTTTTATAGGCATCAGTAAAATGACTGGAATGCGGTCTGTGTAGCAGCTGCCGAAGGCTGCGTTCGGCTGCGAAGCAGTCGCGATTGCGGTATCCATGATTCTGATTCAGAAACACGGTGTATCGATTCAACGACTGCTGCGCAGCCGAACGCAGCCTTCGGCAGCTGCTACATAAGTCCTACGAAAGCTTCACGCCTGGCGTCAACGTATTCGGCAAGGTCAGGCTCGGCGTTTCCAGCGAAGCAACCGGGTACGCGCAGTAATCTGCCGCGTAGTAGGCGCTGGCGCGGTGGTTGCCCGAGGCGCCGACACCGCCGAATGGCGCGCTGCTCGCAGCACCGGTCAGCTGTTTGTTCCAGTTGACGATGCCAGCACGGCTTTCCAGCCAGAACTGCTGATAACGCGCTTCGGAATCCGACAGCAGACCGGCCGCCAGGCCATAGTCAGTGTCGTTGGCTTCAGCGATCGCCGCCTCAAAATCAGCGTAGCGGATCACTTGCAGCAGTGGGCCGAACAGCTCTTCGTCAGGGCGATCAGCCACTGCCGTGACGTCCAGAATGCCTGGGGTCAGCAAGGCGGCTTGAGCTTGAGGTTGAGTCATTTCCAGCAATGCTACTGCGCCGTTACCCAGCAGATGTTCCTGCGCATCCATCAGTGCTTTCGCAGCGCCGAGGGAAATCACCGAGCCCATGAACGGTGCCGGTTGCTGATCAAACGCGCCGACTTCAATCGTACGGCTGACCGCGACCAGACGCGTCAGCAGTGTGTCGCCCCAGGCGCCCTGCGGCACCAGCAAGCGGCGTGCACAGGTGCAACGCTGACCGGCGGAAATGAACGCCGACTGAATGATGGTGTAAACGGCAGCATCGAGGTCTGCGACCTGATCAACGACCAGCGGGTTGTTACCGCCCATTTCCAGCGCGAGGATCTTGTCCGGACGACCGGCAAACTGTTGATGCAGGTGATTGCCGGTGCGGCTGGAGCCGGTGAAGAACAAGCCATCGATGCCCGGGTTCGCCGCCAGGGCGATACCGGTTTCACGAGCGCCTTGCAGCAGGTTCAACACGCCTGCCGGCAGACCGGCTTCGATCCAGCACTTGACCGTCAGTTCGGCGACTTTCGGCGTCAGCTCGCTTGGTTTGAACAGCACGCTATTACCGGCCAGCAGCGCTGGCACGATGTGACCGTTCGGCAAGTGACCCGGGAAGTTGTAAGGCCCGAATACCGCAACCACGCCATGTGGCTTGTGGCGCAACACGGCGGTGGCGTCGCCCAACGGGCCGCTCTTCTCGCCGGTACGTTCGCGGTAGCTCTGCACCGAGATCGCAATCTTGTTGACCATGCTGGTGACTTCGGTCGCCGCTTCCCACAACGGCTTGCCGGTTTCCTCACCGATGGTGCGAGCCAGTTCGTCAGCATTGTTCTTCAGCGCGGCGGCAAAGGCCTCCAGCACGGTGATGCGCTCTTCCAGGGTGCGCCGGGCCCAGCTCGGGAATGCCTGGCGCGCGGCTTGCACGGCCGATTCAACCTGAGCAGTGGTAGCGCCTTCGCCGGCCCACAGCACTTGCTGGGTTACCGGGTTCAGCGACTGAAAGGCTTCACCCTGGCCGGCCAGCCATTCACCTGCGATGTATAGCGAATTCATTATTTCGACTCCCTGGCAGCGGACAACGGAACGGCGCGCACTTGATCGCCGGCGTTGAGTTGAAGACGTTTGGCGGTCAGCGGATCGACCACCAGCGTACCGGCGGCGAAACGTGCAGGAGCAGCAGTGATCCGGCAGTCTTCGCGCTTGCGGTTATGAATCAGGAACGGAGTGGCGTCGTCACCCGGCGTGCCGATGGCCAGCACCAGCGCCTGGCTGTCGCGCACTGCGCGGATCTTGCCGGTTTCGCACTCCACCGCAGGACCGGCGTCGAAGATGTCGACGTAGCCTTGATAGCTGAAGCCTTCGCTTTTGAGCATGGCCAACGCCGGCTCGGTGTCCGGATGAACCTGGCCGATCACGTTGCGCGCATCTTCCGACAGGAAGCAGGTGTACAACGGGAATTTCGGCATCAGTTCGGCGATGAACGCCTTGTTGCCCACGCCGGTCAGGTAGTCAGCCTGGCTGAATTCCATCTTGAAGAAGTGACGCCCCAGGCTTTCCCAGAACGGCGAACGCCCGGCTTCGTCGGACATGCCGCGCATCTCGGCGATGATCTTGTTGCCGAACAGCTGCGGGAACTCGGCGATGAACAGCATCCGCGCTTTGGCCAGCATGCGACCGTTGAGGCCCGTGCGGTAGTCGGCGTGCAGGAACAGCGAGCACAGCTCGGAATTGCCGGTCAGGTCGTTGGCCAGAAACAGCGTCGGGATTTCGCGGTAGATGTTCAGCTCTTGCGAAGCGCTGACCGTCAAGCCAACCCGGAAGTTGTACCAAGGCTCACGCAGACCAACGGCGCCGGCAATAGCGGAAATACCCACCACGCGGCCGTCATCGTCTTCGAGCACGAACAGGTAATCCGCATCGCCCCGCCCGGCTTCGCCGCGGAAGGTCTTCTCGGCCCAGCCGACCCGATGGGCCAGACGTTCCTCATTGGCCGGCAAGGTGGTCAGGCCGGTGCCGGTGCTGCGGGCCAGGTCGATCAGAGCGGGTAAATCGCTGCTGCGTACGGGACGAACGATCATGCTATCTCCTCAAACGGGCCGCTTGCGCCACCCGTGAAACTCGCTGCTTTTTAGGCATTCTTTCCAAGCATTCTTTCCAGGCGTAGCAGCAGGTGTTAAACCGCCACCAGGCGCACGCTGGCACCTTCACCGACACCCAGGGCTTCGGCCGCCTCAAGATCCAGGGTCACGGGTTTGCCCGGCGCGTAATCGAGCTCAAGCAAAACGGCGCGGTAATCCTGCAACTGGGCGTTGGCCACCAGGTACTGACGACCGGCACCTTTGACCGGCTCGCCGATTTTCACCGGGACTACTCGGCTCTGGGCGATCGAACGGATCCCCGAGACTCGGGCGTGCAGGGTCGGGCCGCCGTCGAAAATGTCGATGTAGTGATCGGTCTCGAAGCCTTCGCGCATCAGTATGTCGAAGGTGATCTGCGCCCGTGGGTGCACCTGGCCCATCGCCTCTTGAGCGGAGTCCGGCAGCAGCGGCACATAGATCGGGTAATGCGGCATCAGCTCGGCCAGGAACGTCCGGCTCTTCAGACCGCACAGACGCTCGGCAGCGGCGTAGTTGAGGTCGAAGAAATTACGACCGATGGCATCCCAGAACGGCGAATCACCGTTTTCATCGCTGTAACCAACGATCTCGGTCACCACAGAATCGGCGAAACGCTCCGGATGGCTGGCCACGAACAACAAGCGACCCCGGGAGTTGAGCTCCGACCAGGCCGATCCCACCAGCTCCGGCAGCACGTAGAAACTGGTCAGCAAACTGTTGCCGGTCAGGTCGTGGCACTGGGAGAGCACGTGGATCTTGTTATGAATCTTCAGCTCGCGGGAGGCGTGCACAAAGGTTTCATTACGAAAGCTGTAGAACGGCTCGGAATAACCGGCCGACGCAACGATGGCCGAGCAGCCCACCAGTTTGCCGGTGGCGGTGTCTTCGAGGACGAAGAAATAGCTCTCTTCACCGTTGAAGCTGACTTCGGCGGCGAACGAGGCTTCGCTTGCCGCGATCTTGTCGCTCAGGCGTTCAACGTCATCCGGCAAGGAAGTGACACCAATCGGGCTGTCCGCAGCCAGACGCTGTACCTCGCCCAGATCAGCCATTTGCGCGGGGCGCATCACCAGCATGGTGTCACTCCTTACTTAACTTCAGGTTGGCGATTTGCGCCAACTCGGGGAAAAAAATGCCGGGCAGGCCCGGCACAGGAAAATTGTCTCAGCGCCTACCTATAACGATAGGCGTTGAGGAGCACTGCATGAATCAGGCTTGAGTCAGTTTGGCTGCGGCGCGTTCGAAACGGTCCAGACCGGCATCGATATCGGCGTCCTCAACCACCAGGCTTGGCGCGAAACGAACCACGTCCGGGCCGGCTTGCAGAATCATCAGGCCTTCTTTTTCAGCGGCGTTGAAGATGTCCTTGGCCTTGCCTTTCCAGGCATCGTTCAGCACGCAACCGATCAACAGGCCCATACCACGGACCTGGGTAAACAGGCCGTACTTCTCACCGATCTGTTCCAGGCGGGCCTTGAACTTGTCGTGCTTGGCGTTGACGCCGGCCAGCACTTCGGGGGTATTCACGACGTCAATCACGGCTTCAGCGACAGCGCACGCCAGCGGATTGCCGCCATAGGTGGTGCCGTGAGTGCCGACGACCAGGTGTTTGGCCAGGTCTTCGGTGGTCAGCATCGCGGCGATCGGGAAACCACCGCCCAGGCTCTTGGCGCTGGTCAGGATGTCCGGGATAACGCCGTAATGCTGGTAGGCGAACAGCTTTCCGCTGCGGCCCATACCGGTTTGCACTTCGTCGAAAATCAGCAGCGCGTTGTGCGCGGTGCACAGTTCACGGGCGCCTTGCAGGTACTCGAGTTCGGCCGGGATGACGCCGCTCTCGCCCTGGATCGGCTCCAGAACCACAGCGCAAGTCTTGTCGGAAATGGCGGCTTTCAGCGCGGCCAGATCGTTGTACGGCACGTGGGTGATACCGGTGATCTTCGGACCGAAGCCATCGGAATACTTCGACTGGCCACCGACGTTCACGGTGAACAGGGTACGACCGTGGAAGCTGTTGAGCGCGGCGATGATTTCGTACTTCTCGCTGCCGAAACGATCGAAACCGACGCGACGGGCCAGCTTGAAGGCGGCCTCGTTGGCTTCGGCGCCGGAGTTGCAGAAGAACGCGCGATCGGCAAACGTAGCGTCGATCAGCTTATGGGCCAGGCGCAAGGCCGGCTCATTGGTGAAGACGTTGGACACGTGCCACAGCTTGTTCGCCTGCTCGGTCAAGGCAGCGACCAGCGCCGGGTGCGCATGGCCCAATACGTTAACGGCAATCCCGCCGGCGAAGTCGATCAGCTCGCGGCCAGACTGGTCCCAGACGCGGGAACCGGCGCCACGAACAGGAATGAAAGCGGCAGGCGCGTAGTTGGGAACCATTACCTGGTCGAAATCGGCGCGTTGTACCGCAGCGTGCTCAACGGACATCGGAGTCTCCTGATGAGGAACACTCGCCTGAAACTGGCGAGCGATGGGGGGATTGTAAGGACAGTTTTCAGCCCGGCCTTGCCGCCAAGCGACAACTTCTTATAGCGCAAACCCCGGTTTTTCCCGGGTTTACGGCAATGCGACATATAGGGTCGCAAAGGCGCAGTTTAAACCGCCGGCACAGGTTATAGGCAGGGTTCTCGAGCGGTGCGGTAAATATGTACCGCACGGAACCGATCATCGTCTGTTTTGCTGGCGGCTTATCCAAACGCTAAGGGAATAGCGCATGAGCCGACACGAAAACGATCGCCTTTCCACTATTGAGGGCAATGAATCCGCTACGCAGCCGGACGATCACTACCATCACCTGTTCAACAATCTGCCAGTCTGGGTATTAGAAGCATCTTCCAGTACGCACAGCGCCCTCAAGAACGCCACGCTTAGGACGCCGGACTGGCATGGCACCGCAACACCCCTGCAGCACCAGTCGCTGAAAAAGCGCAGTCAGGAACATTGGACCCATCGAAATCGCCTGGACTCGATGCTGTCGAAGCTGCAAAACGCACAGGCCTTCGCCGAACCGCTGCTGAGCGACGCCCTGAAAACCCGGTTTGGCCTGGATCTGGACGTCAAAACCACCTTCCTGCGCCTGTACATCCCTCAAACCGTGCCGCTTTTCAGAATCAAGTCTGGCGCCGCGCGCACCTGGACCGTGTCGATGCTCGACGCCGCCCTGCATAACTTTCAGGAATCGGAAACAGCGGCAGGGGCTTACGAGTCAGCCTCCACGTTCATCACCAAACCTTCGCCCACAGGACAGTTCGATACGCTACCGGCGGTCAAGCAAAAGCTCACTATCCCGGCCTTTGCCCGGTTATGCCGGGAACTGGATATCGGCGCCCGGTACAACGCTTACCTCAAAGACAATCTGGGGCTGTCCAACCCGGTGGCCGGTGCGGTGTTGAAATCGAAGGTGATCGGCTCGCACAAAACAGCACTCCAATCTGCGCTGCAGATGGCGCAAGTCCGAAAGGATATTTCAGCGGATGCCCATCTCTCGATCCTGCGCATTCTGGATGGGCGTCCGGGCGCTCGACTGGATGGGCAGCCGCTGTATGGTCACGACCTGACAATGATGTCCTCCTCGCTGACCGGCATTGTCATTTTCGCGGCGAGCCTGGAGCGCGCACGCACGGCAACACGGATCATTGCCTACATTCCCGATGATCCAGAGCACCCTCTCAAGGAATACCCGAACACATTGGCGTTCATGGCCGAACTGACCCGCAAACTGCGCTCGCCCGCTTATCAAACGTTCTTCAGTCGCTTCGTCGACCACAAGGAAAGAGGACATTTTTTCGCGGACCTCAACCGTCGCCTCCAGAGCGTGACCTGGCATCAACACCGACAGGGCGACCCACTGCCGAGCTGGCGCGAAACGCCCATCGACAAGCCTGATTTGCGGTTTTCGGCGATCCCGTTCAGAGCGGACCTGTGGAACCATCTCTATCAGCGACAGCTGAACAAGATCCTCAACGATGCCAGCACGCTCGCCGTTTCCACCGCCACTGCCGACAGCAACGCGCGTTGGGCATTGTGGGATGCCTTCAGCAAAGTGGCCTCGACGCTCCTTGAAATCGCGACGTTCGTTGCGTTGCCTTTCGTCCCGTTTCTCGGCGAATTGATGCTGGCCTACATGGCCTACCAGTTACTCGACGAAACCTTCGAAGGCATCGTGGACCTGGCCGAAGGGCTGAAAACAGAAGCGTTCAGACATCTGATGACGCTCGTCGAAACGGTGATTCAGGTGGGGACATTTGCGGTGGGCGGCGCCATCGCTGCCGGAGCCTTCAGCCGTCTGCTCTCTCGTGAAGCTGTCGCATTTGTCGACCCACTCAAACCCGTCGTAACGCCCGAAGGAAAAACCCGTTACTGGAAGCCGGATCTCAAGCCTTACGAACAAGCACTCATTTTGCCCGAAGGAGCAAAACCCGATCATCTCGGCCTCTATCAAAACGAGGGCAAGACGCTGCTGCCACTGGAGGGAAAACTGTATGCCGTGAAGCCCGACCGCGTGCCAGGCACGTTTCAGATTGAGCATCCGAACCGAACCGATGCCTATCAGCCGCCTCTGCTGCATAACAACCACGGCGCCTGGCACACAGAACTGGAGCAACCGCTGAACTGGGACCGGGAAAAGGTCATGCGCCGTCTCGGCCATAGTGTCGAGTCTTTCACCAGTGCCGAGCGCGAACGGATCCTGCGGATCAGCGGTTACCACGACAACGTAGTGCGCGAAATGCATGTCGAACATTATCGCCCGCCTTCGCTGCTGACAGACACGATCAAGCGCTTCAGGATCAACCGGGACATCGAAACCTTTATCGAACTGATCGGTAGCGACCAACCCGAGCGCTATCGGAAGGCCGATGTGACCCTGCAACACCAACTGCTGACCGGATTCGATTCATGGCCTGTCGACGCGCCAATGCCGGCACCGGAAACCCAAACGCAAGCCTTCAGAAAACAAACGGCCGAACTCGCCCGAAAGCGCCAAAAATCGCTGTTCGATACACGTTATCGCGCACAGGAAAAAACCGATGATCAGCACCTTCAGCGACTGCTCGATGACGTGAAGGGATTGCCGACCGATGTCGCGCAAGAGCTGGTGAGCAATGCAACCGGGACCGAGTTACGCCAGCTGCACAACGGTCGCGCGCCCCAACGGCTCAAGGAAGCCGCACTAAAAGCCATGGAGGCCGTGCGCGCAGCCCGAGCCTGCGAAGGCCTTTACTCCGACGCTCTGGACAACACCGACACCCACCGACTGGCCTTGCAAAGCCTGAACTCGTTGCCCGGTTTTCCCGCCGAGCTGCGTATTGAAGTGAGGGATTATGCCCATGACGGTCTTGTGCGCGACAGCATTGGCCAGTCCGATGCACCGATCGTGAAAACACTGGTGCGCGCCGAAGACGGCACCTATCAGGTTTATCAAGACAATGAATCGGCGCCCGGTGATTTTTATCAGGGACTCTTTCAAGCGTTGCCGCAAGCACAGCGTACTGCATTGAGCCCATCGATCACTGATGCTCAAACACTCAAACAACACATCACCGAACATGCCCTGGACCAACCGGCACTACGCAAGCTGTTCGCAAAAAATCCCAATCGAAAACCCTTCTATGACCCAACGACCATGCGCCTGCCCGGTGGCACCGAGGGCTACAGTCGCAGGCACAGTCGCGGCTACCACTCGACACCCACCCTCGACGACAGGGTTCGCGAGGTTTATCCCGGCCTGTCCCAGGATGAACTTCAATCGGTTGTCGAGGCATTGCAGCGCCATCCCGATGGCGCTCGCGTAGAACTCTCACGCCTGAACAGAGAGTTGAGCCGGCTGCATCAGGATCTGGGCCTCTGGATGAATGAGGCGCCCACTGTTCATCCTGAAACCGGACGCCCGCTCAGCGAAATTGATCAAGCAGCCGAAAGAAATAATCGCAGATTGCTGGCTCAGGAAATCCAGCGCGCCTGGCGGCGACAGACCGAGCGGGAGCTTGATACCCCGGAGGGGATAAGCCGGTATTTGCTCTGGTTCGCGGAGCCGATCATAGGTGACTTACCGTCATTGACTGCCGATTTCAGTCATGTGTCGATGCTGTCCCTGGAAGGCAACCGCGGCGTGCAGGGTATTCCCGGGTTTCTACAGGGTTTCAGTGGACTGCACCGCCTGGAGTTGCGTCGTTTCTCCCTGACCACCCTCCCCGACGCCATTACCCGAATGCCTGACCTTAACTCATTGGTTCTAAGTGACTGCGGCATCAAGATCGACGCGGCCGCGTGGTCAAAACTGACCTCATTGAACAAACTGGTCATGCTCGATCTGTACCGAAATCCATTTGAATCGGTGCCCCGCATCGACTCGCTGAGCGAACTGGTTCACCTGAATCTGAGCCATACCAACCTGACCGAAATCCCGGTCGGTGCCTTGCACCACCCGAAACTCGATACCCTCTTGTTGATGAACAACGCAATTACCGAGTTGCCTGTCGGGTTGTTCGAGAGCCCGCTGTACAACAAACACGGCGTGACCCTCACCCACAACCCGGTTTCCAGCAGGGCGCGAGAACTGATCAAGCTGCACCACTTTGAGACCTCTTACGACATGGGTGTCTATGCTCCCGAAGCGGATATTGATCGGGTCAGGACGCTGTACCCAAATCTGGAAGTCGAGCAAGCGAGCGAGTTCGTCTACCAATTGCCCGGCACACTGGAAAATGGTCGTGCAGAGCTGACAAAACTGGAGGCTGAGTTATCGCAACTGCGCGACGATCTGTCTGTCTGGACCGCCAACCTTCCGGCCCGGCACCCAGTGACGGGCGAACCCTTCACTGCGCAACAGCAGTTCATCGAGCATGCAAACCGTGATGAATTCAAACAGGCGCTGGAGCAGTGCTGGCGGCATGAAAGCGAACAGGATGATTTCAATGAGGCGCTGGAGCCGACTTTTGAACTCACTATCCGCCCGATCATCAATGGAGAACTGCCGACCCTGAGCGCTGATTTCAGCCATGTAACGGCGCTGGAGATTAATAGTACGGATGGCGTGACACGTATCGGACGATTCCTGGAAGGCTTCCCCAGACTCAAAAGCCTCAGGCTGCGTGACTGCAATCTGGGCAACATTCCCGATGCTGTGTTCAAGATGGGTCAATTGCGATCCCTGTCGCTTCCCAATTGCCGCATCAGCTTGTCATCGCAGTCGGTCAATGCGTTGGCCGGCATGGAACAGCTCGACTACCTGGATTTGGGTGGCAACCCGCTGATGCTAACGCCTGACCTGAGTCAGATGCCGGACTTGGCAACCGTACTGCTGGATCACACCGCTATCACCGAAATACCCGATGGCCTGATCCAGCTGACTGATCTGGACTGGACAGACTTGAGCATGAACGCAATCACCGAAGTGCCCAGCGACCTGATGGAACTGCCCCTTGAAATTGCAGAGAACATCACCTTGAGAGGTAACCCGCTGTCGGAGGAAAGCCTGTTAATGCTGATCAATTACTTTGAACGCACGGGCGTTGATTTCGGCCTGGAAGAGGTGATCAATCGAGGAGAGATGGAGGTTTCCACCTCTGAAAGTTCCGAGATGGAAGAATAAATCAGCCGCGCTCTGAAGGCACCGACGACAATTCGAACGGGCTGCTGCTGCGCCGCTGGTTGCGATCTTCCCGCGGCGTGGCACCGAAGAAGTTGCGGTAGGCGCTGGAGAAATGCGGCCCCGAGGAGAAGCCACACGACAGGCCGATCTGGATGATCGACTTGCTCGTTTGCATCAACATCTGCCGGGCCTTGTTCAGGCGCAGTTCCAGGTAGTATTGGCTCGGCACGCGGTTGAGGTATTGCTTGAAGATCCGCTCCAGCTGCCGACGGGACACGCACACATGCTGGGCGATTTCGTCGGTGGTCAGCGGCTCTTCGATGTTGGCTTCCATCAGCAACACGGCTTGCGTGAGCTTCGGATGGCTGGAGCCGAGACGGTTCTGCAGCGGAATGCGTTGGCGTTCGCCGCCCTCGCGGATGCGCTCGACCACCAGTTCTTCCGACACCGCACCAGCCAGTTCGGCGCCATGGTCACGGGCCAGCACGGCCAGCAACAAGTCGAGTACTGACATGCCGCCGCACGCGGTCAGGCGATCGCGATCCCAGTCGAACAGATGACTGGTGGCAATGACTTTCGGGAAACGCTCGGTGAAGTCGTCCTGCCAGCGCCAATGCACGGCAGCGCGGTAACCGTCGAGCAAACCCAGTTGGGCCAACGGGTATACACCGGCAGACAAACCGCCAATCACGCAACCAGCACGCACCAGTTGTTTCAGCGAACTACTGAGTGCTGGTGCGAGTGTGGTCGGCGGCTCATCGGCGAGCAGAAACAGTTTCTGAAAGTTTTCGAGCTTGCCGGCCCAGGGCTCACCCGGCAATTGCCAGGCGCCTTCAGTCGGCGGTTCGGCCTGCAAAAACGACAGTTCGTAGACAACGTCCGGATGCACACGCTGGGCAACACGCAAGGCCTCCTCAGCCAGCGCAAGCGTCAGTGCTTTAGTGCTGGGCCAAATCAGGAAACCAATTCGATGGGCAGTCATGGCGGGCAATCCGAAACGAAAACAGTGATGAAGGCATGGGCCAATGCTAGCCCGTAAATGAACGCATATCTGAAAACCAACAGAGATCAAATGTGGGAGCTGGCTTGCCTGCGATAGCGGTATGTCTGTGCCAGAGATGCAAACTGGCCCACCGCCATCGCAGGCAAGCCAGCTCCCACAGGGGATAGGAGCCAGCCTCTAAATTGCGAAGCATGCACTATCCCGGTGCACAACGGCAGCCCTGATTACTTCAGGCTGCCCGAGAGGAATTGTTGCAAACGTTCGGACTGTGGATTGACCAGCACCTCACGCGGGTTGCCGCTTTCTTCGACGACACCTTTGTGCAGGAACACCAGCTGGTTCGACACTTCACGGGCGAAGCCCATTTCGTGTGTCACCACCACCATGGTCCGGCCTTCCAGCGCCAGGGCCTGCATGACTTTCAGCACGTCGCCGACCAGTTCCGGATCGAGCGCCGACGTCGGTTCGTCGAACAGCATCACCTCAGGTTCCATCGCCAGTGCACGGGCAATCGCCACACGCTGCTGCTCGCCGCCGGACATGTGGCCCGGGTAAGCATCTTTACGATGCGCCACCCCGACCTTGTTCAGGTAGTGCTCGGCCTTCTCGCGGGCTTCGGCCTTGGACATGCCGAGCACGTGGACCGGCGCTTCCATGATGTTTTCCAGCGCGGTCATGTGCGACCACAGGTTGAAATGCTGGAACACCATCGACAGGCGCGAACGCATGCGTTGCAGCTGTTTCGGGTCGGCCGCCTTCAGCGCGCCGTCCTTGTTGGCGACCAGTTTCAGCTCTTCGTTGTTGAGCAGAATCTTGCCCGCGTGCGGTTGCTCCAGCAGGTTGATGCAGCGCAGGAAGGTACTTTTGCCGGAGCCACTGGAGCCGATGATGCTGATCACATCGCCAGCCGCCGCTTTCAGGGACACGCCCTTGAGCACTTCGTGACTGCCATAGCGTTTATGCAGGTCTTGGACTTCAAGTTTGTACATGCGGTCGGTTCTCACAAAAACAGTCAGTCAGTCGTTGAGCAAGCGCCCGTGACGCAGCGCTTCGCGCCCCGCCACCTTGGCCAGCCAGAAACCGGGTTGGGCATAACGCAGCCGTTCAATGGCAAACAGCACCCCGGACGTACCAGCACACACCGTGCTGACCCGATCCGATAACGGATCGATCACTTCGAAAATCTCATCGCCGGCTTCAATCCATTCACCGGGTTTACGCAAGAAACTGATCACGCCAGGGTGTGGCGCAAACAGTAATTCGGTGCCTTCGAACGGCATGCCTTCGCAAGCATCCTGCGCAGGTTTTGGCCATTCGCCGCTGATCAAGCCTTGCTCGGCGAGGAACGCCAGAATGCCTTCGGCGTAAGCGCAGGCTTCAGCGCGACCGGTATCGGCCTGACCACCTAATTCAATGGTAGTTGCCAGGCAGGCCAAGGGAATCTGCGCATCAGGAAACTGACGCGACAGACGCAACCATGGCAGCGAACAGGCTTCGTCAAAGGAGCTGCCGCCGGAATCTTCCGCCAACAACCCCACCTTCACGTCCAGGTGCGCGGCCAACGAACGCCATTGCGGCCAGTGTTGCGGCAAGGCGTACATGTGCAGCGCCGCTTCGGCATCGCAATGCAGATCCAGCACCACGTCAGCGGTGCAGGCATGGCTGAGCAAAATGCGCTGCATGCCTTGCAACTGACTGGCGGCTGGCGGCAATGCGGCGAGCACATCGCTCATGGCCTGACGGATCAGCTGAACATTGGCGTGCGGATCATCACCCAGATGCCCTTCCAGCTCGGCGGCCACTGGCGCGCTCAGCTCGACGAAATCCCGGTTGAAGTTCTTGCCGCTGCCCGCCTCAAAACGCCCTTGATGATTGCCTTGCAGCAGTTGGCCGAGGCCCAGTGGATTGGCCACCGGCACCAGTTCGATCAGACCGTTGAGCAAGCCTTGGGCTTCGAGTTCGGCCAGGCGCTTTTTCAGCTCCCAAGCCGTGCGCATGCCCGGCAATTCATCGGCGTGCAGGCTGGCCTGGATGTAGGCCTTGCGCTCGCCACTGCCGAAGCGGAACACCGAAATCTGGCGTTCGCTGCCCAAGTGGCTCCACGGCAATGAATGATCGATGCGTTCCATATCAGTGCTTCCGCGGGGCCAGATAGCCCAGCCAGCGGCGCTCGGCCAGTTTGAACATCCGCACCAGAATGAAGGTCAGGCACAGGTAGAACACGCCGGCGGTGATGTAGGCTTCGAACGGCAAGTAGAACTGCGCGTTGACCGTGCGCGCGGCACCGGTGATGTCGATCAGGGTCACGATGGACGCCAGACTGGTGGTCTGCAACATCATGATCACTTCGTTGCTGTACTGCGGCAGCGCCCGGCGCAGGGCCGACGGCAGCAGGATGCGCTTGTACATCTTGTAGCGCGACATACCCATCGCCTTGGCCGCTTCGATCTCACCGTTCGGCGTGGCGCGCAGGCTGCCGGCGATGATTTCAGCGGTGTAGGCGCTGGTGTTGATCGCGAAGGCCAGGCACGCACAGAACGTCGCGCTGGACAGCCACGGCCAAAGGAAGCTTTCACGTACCGCTTCGAACTGCGCCAGACCGTAGTAGATCAAGAACAGCTGCACCAGCATCGGTGTGCCGCGGATCACGTAGGTGTAGAGCCAGGCGCTCATGTTGACGGCCGCGTTTTTCGAGACGCGCATCAAACCCAGTGGCAAGGCGCACAGCAGGCCGAAAAACAGCGACAGCGCGAGCAATTTGAGGGTGGTCACCAGGCCGCCGAAGTACAGCGGCAGGGCCTCCCAAATGACGTTGTAGTCGAAGATCATAGATCAGCCGCCCTTACGCCTACCGAGTAGCGCTTCTCAAGGTGACGCAATGCCAGCAACGAGACACTGGTGATCACCAGGTACATCGCCGCCACTGCGAGGAAGAAGGTGAAAGGCTCGCGGGTGGCATCTGCCGCCTGCTTGGCCTTGAACATCATGTCTTGCAGACCCACCACCGAAATCAACGCGGTGGCCTTGGTCAGTACCAGCCAGTTGTTGGTGAAACCCGGAATCGCCAGGCGAATCATCTGCGGCACCAACACCCGGAAGAACACCTGAAAACTGCTCATGCCGTACGCCATGCCGGCTTCTGCCTGACCTTTCGGGATCGCCATGAAGGCACCACGGAAGGTTTCCGACAGGTACGCACCGAAGATGAAGCCCAGGGTGCCGATACCGGCGGCCAATGGATTCAGGTCGATGTAATCGTCAAAACCGAGCATCGGCGCGACGCGGTTGAGCAGGTCCTGACCACCGTAGAAAATCAGCAGGATCAGCACCAGATCGGGAATCCCGCGGATCACCGTGGAATACAGGTCGCCCAGCCAGGCCAGCCAGCGAATCGGGGACAGACGCAGCGCAACGCCGATCAGACCCAGAACAATGGCCAAGACCATGGACGACAAGGCGAGCTGAAGCGTCAGCCATGCGCCATCGAGGATGACAGCCCCGTAGCCTTTCAACATGATTCAGGTCCTCGAAAAGGGGGATGAAAAAATGGCGCAAACCTCAGAGATCCTGTTGCTTGCGCCATTTCGGACTTGTCGCCGGGACGTGTTACTTGCCGTAGATATCGAAGGCGAAGTATTTGTCCTGGATTTGCTTGTACTTGCCGTTCTCGCGAATGGCGGTGATCGCGGTGTTGATCTTGTCTTTCAGCGCGTCACCCTTGCGAACTGCGATACCTACGCCGTCGCCGAAGTATTTGACGTCGGTGAAGGCCGGGCCAACGAAGGCGAAACCTTTGCCAGCGTCGGTTTTCAGGAAACCGTCATCCAGCAGCGTAGCGTCTGCCACGGTGCCGTCGAGGCGGCCGGCAGCGACGTCGAGGTAAATTTCGTTCTGCGAACCGTAAGGCTTGATCTCGGCACCCAGCGGGGCCAGCACTTCACGGGCGAAACGCTCGTGGATCGAACCACGTTGCACGCCGATGTTCTTGCCCTTGAGCTCAGCCAGGCTGTCGCTGACTGGAGTGCCGGCCTTCATGACCAGGCGAGCCGGGGTGTTGTAGTACTTGTTGGTGAAGTCCACGGACTTCTTGCGGTCTTCAGTGATCGACATGGACGACAGGATCGCGTCGATCTTGCGCACTTTGAGTGCAGGGATCAGACCGTCGAACTCTTGCTCGACCCAAACGCACTTGACCTTCATCTCTTCGCACAGAGCATTGCCGATGTCGTAGTCGAAACCAACGATGCTGCCGTCCGGCGCTTTGGAAGCGAACGGAGGGTAAGCCGCTTCGACACCAATTTTCAGAGGCTTTTCATCGGCGAAAGTCGGCAGGGACAGCACGGACAGTGCCAGGGCGCCAAGCAGCACGAGTTTCTTCATCTTGGGACTCCATCGGTAAAGGGCTAAAACGGCAGAGTGAGCGACAGCCCAATATGCGAATGAGTGGAACCGCAAAGCGGTGCTGCGTTGTAGGAATCGCGCGCTTTTTTCAACGCGAGCAACAACGAGCGAGTGATCGGCATTCTAACGACAGGCCCGAAGCCGATATTTCTTCAATGCGACAACTAATTACAGAAGCACCGAGAAAGCCGCTTGGGCGCGTTGACAGCCTTGCAAATTCATGCAAGAGCAAAAGACAGTGAACCGATCTATGCTGCAAATTGCGGGCCTATTATTGGCAAACCCTTCTAATCCGGCAAGCGTAGCGTTGTGTCTTATTTTTTGCAGGGACTGGAACGGCCCGATGACAGGGCTTTGCGTTTCCCAACGCCCCGCATGGGAGCGAGCGGTTACACATTCAGTTACTTGAACGAAGGCAGGTAACAGTGGGAAAGCGCCTACAACCGAAGCCGATAATTATTGGTTGAGCTGCTGATCGTTCCCACGCTCCGCGTGGGAATGCATCCAGTGACGCTCTGCGTCACATGCAGTAAGGGACGCGGAGCGTCCCGGGCGGCATTCCCACGCAGAGCGTGGGAACGATCGGTACGAAAAAGCCCCGCTCGGCGCAATGCCGGCGGGGCTTTGGTGACTCAAGAACTGTGCTTACGCGACGTTCATGATCTTGTGTTCATCAATCAAATGCTGCACCACACCCGGATCGGCCAGGGTGGAGATATCCCCCAACCCATCGTATTCGGCCGTGGCAATCTTGCGCAGAATGCGGCGCATGATTTTGCCCGAACGGGTTTTCGGCAGGCCCGGCGCCCACTGGATGACATCCGGCGAAGCAATCGGACCGATCTCTTTACGGACCCAGTTTTTCAGTTCCAGGCGCAGTTGCTCGCTCGGCTCTTCGCCACCGATCAACGTGACATAGACATAAATGCCTTGCCCCTTGATGTCGTGCGGCACGCCGACCACCGCCGCTTCGGCGACTTTCGGGTGGGCGACCATCGCGCTTTCGATCTCGGCAGTCCCCATGCGGTGGCCGGACACGTTGAGCACGTCATCCACGCGACCGGTAATCCAGTAGTAACCGTCTTCGTCACGACGCGCACCGTCACCGGTGAAGTACATGCCGCGGAACGTCTTGAAGTAGGTATCGACGAAGCGGTCATGGTCGCCATACAGCGTGCGCGCCTGGCCTGGCCACGAATCGAGAATCACCAGGTTGCCCTCGGCAACGCCTTCGATGATGTTGCCCAGGTTGTCCACCAACGCCGGCACTACACCGAAGAACGGACGTGCCGCAGAACCCGGCTTGAGCGCGTGCGCACCCGGCAGCGGGCTCATCATGTTGCCGCCCGTTTCGGTCTGCCACCAGGTATCGACGATCGGGCAACGGGACTGGCCGACGTTCTTGTAGTACCAATCCCACGCTTCCGGATTGATCGGCTCACCCACCGAACCGAGCAGGCGCAGGCTGCTGCCATCAGCGCCTTCAACGGCGGCCTTGCCCGACGCCATCATCGCGCGGATCGCCGTTGGTGCGGTGTAGAGGATGTTGACCTTATGCTTGTCGACGATTTTCGCCACCCGGGTGATGTCCGGGTAGTTCGGCACACCTTCGAACAGCAGCGTGGTCGCGCCATTGGCCAGCGGGCCGTAGACGATGTAACTGTGGCCGGTGACCCAACCGACGTCGGCGGTGCACCAGTAGACTTCGCCCGGACGGTAATCGAACACGCGTTCGTGAGTCATCGCCGCGTACAACAGGTAGCCGGCGGTGGTGTGCTGTACACCCTTCGGCTTACCGGTCGAACCGGAGGTATAAAGGATGAACAGTGCTTCTTCAGCGCCCATCTCTTTCGGCGCGCAGACACTGCCCGCCACTTTCATCAGGTCTTCGTACCAGATGTCGCGATGCTGGTTCCACTTGATGTTGCCGCCGGTGCGCTTGCACACGATGACTTTCTGAATGCTGCTGGTTTCCGGGTTGGTCAAGGCGTCGTCGACGTTGGTCTTGAGCGGGATCTTCTTGCCGGCACGAACACCTTCGTCGGCCGTGATCACCACTTTGGATTTGCAGTCGATGATCCGACCCGCCAGGGCTTCCGGCGAGAAACCACCGAATACCACCGAGTGAATCGCGCCGATCCGGGTGCAGGCCAACATGGCGACCACGGCTTCGGGGATCATCGGCATATAGATAGTCACCACGTCGCCGCGGTGCACATCCTGGCCACGCAGGGCGTTGGCGAACTTGCAGACTTGTTCGTGCAGCTCGCGATAGGTGATGTTGCGGCTTTCGGCAGGGTCATCCCCTTCCCAAATGATCGCGATTTGATCGCCGCGCTCGGCCAGATGACGGTCGAGGCAGTTGTAGGAAACGTTCAGGGTGCCGTCGGCGAACCATTTGATGTCGACATGGTGATCGTCGAAGGAAGTCTGTTTCACCGTGGTGAAAGGCTTGATCCAGTCGAGGCGCTTGGCTTGCTCGCGCCAGAAGCCGTCCGGGTTAACGACGGACTGCTGGTACATGGCCTTGTAGGTCGCCTCGTCAGTCAGCGTGTTGGCCAAAACCTCGGGACGAACGGGATACAGAGAAGCCGCACTCATCTTTGTTACCTCGGTGGAATAGTTGTTTTTGTATGACCCAGTTGTAGCCGGGCCGGGCCTATAGAACCATTCGACGATGGTAGTAACAAGCCCCTACAAAATGTGGCTATACCTCGCCGACGCGCTCAAGAGCGGTGATTTCAGGGGCTTGATCGTTCCCACGCTCTGCGTGGGAATGCAGCCCGTGACGCTCCGCGTCACTGGACGCGGAGCGTCCCTTGAGGCATTCCCACGCTGGAGCGTGGGAACGATCATTGGCTCATCAGCGAGCCAAAGGTCGCTTTTCGAGGATTGTTACAGGATCTGCCAATAGTGTTTATCAAAAGCACGCCTATATGAATGTAAACCCCACGCCTAAAATCAGCCTCGCCAACCAGGCAACGTGATTAACCAAGTTGCAGCCCCCACGAAGGCAGTTAATCCAAAACCTAGTACTTAAGTTCTACACGCAACCCCAAAAAGGTTGCGTGACCCCACTCGACCTCTAAAAGGTAAATCTGAAATGAAAGCTTTATTAGTTCTGGCCCTCAGCAGCCTGTGCGCAACCGCCATGGCAGACGAGGTCCCGACTGATGTCGCACAGCAGCAACCCGCCATCGAGGAATACACTTACTCCACTCACCTGGACATCGCCAAAGTTATCTCCATGAGCGAAATCCCGAATGTGTGTGAAGTTGTTCCGGCGAAAATGGAATACGACGACTCCAAAGGCCAACGCCACATTCTGCGCTACAGCGTTATGGGTAACGGCTGCTCTAACGGCTAATCACCCGCCCAAGGCACACAACGCCAACGAACCTGGAGCCACTACTATGAAAACCAAACTGATCCTCGCCCTGACCCTTTCCGCCCTGGCCGCTAACACCTTCGCCGCAGACGGCTACGACCGCACTGGCTCGGCTGCTTACAACACGCAAGCGGCTGTCGCTTCTGACGGTTACGACCATACCGGCTCGGCGTCTTTTGCCTCCGATGGCTCCGATCACACGGGCGCTGCCAAACTCGCTTCTGACGGTTTTGATCGCACCGGCGCTGCCAAAGTCGCTGCCGATGGTGCGGACCACGTGGGTGCAGCTCGCCTCAGCTGATCATCGAGCGTGACTTTACAGCCCGACCTCGGTCGGGCTTAGTTGTGTCTGGAGCCATCGAAAACCGACTCAAAACACAACATGTAGTGAAAAAGGCGATTTTCTGGCTGTTTTTTGAACAAAAAAATTGCCCGCCAAAATTTATGAAAAAAAATCTGCACCCGCGACATCCAGCCAAAGCCCTGTAAACCCTCGCTCCGACCGAAAAACCCTCCGTCTCGTCCGCTACATGCGCGGATTCGCCCCACCACGACCGCAAAAATTTCCCTATAATGCCGGCTTAAACGGGCCTGCAATATTCCCTTACAGGGATAACAGCCAGTCTGAAGCCCACGCCGAAGTCTTCACCGATTTCTGCGCCCGTCAGAGGCTCTCGGAACCCCGTACAAAATTATGTTTATTTGCCTGCGTGTACCGCTGCAAAAAACGCTATCCAACGCGGCCAGTACGGTCGTGTGAAAAACCAACCAATCAGTTTTCACACGGGCATCTGGCCCTCACGCAGGAGACGACACGTCATGCTGAGCTGGGACGAATTCGACAAAGAAGACAGCGGCGAAACCGTTGTAAAAGGCGCCAACGCTGGGCACGCAACTGAAGCCAACATGGACCGCCTCGACACCGCTGGCGGCGTCGCGGCTCAAGAAGCCCGCGCTGTAACCGCGTCCGACTCCGCCGCAATCGCCCGTGCAAAAGCTGCCCTGGACAACCTCGACATCGCCGAAGGCCTCGCCGAACTCGAAGGCGCCTCCGCCCGTGTAGCTGTCGACGAAAAGCGCATGATCAACTGCCGCGCCGACCTCAACCAGCTCGTCCCGTTCAAGTACGACTGGGCCTGGCAGAAGTACCTGGACGGCTGCGCAAACCACTGGATGCCGCAAGAAGTCAACATGACCGCCGACATCGCCCTCTGGAAAGACCCGGAAGGCCTGACCGACGACGAGCGCCGCATCGTGATGCGCAACCTCGGCTTCTTCTCCACCGCCGACTCCCTGGTTGCCAACAACCTGGTGCTGGCCGTGTACCGCCTGATCACCAACCCGGAATGCCGCCAGTACATCCTGCGCCAGGCCTTCGAAGAGGCGATCCACACCCACGCCTACCAGTACTGCATCGAATCGTTGGCCATGGATGAAGGCGAGATCTTCAACATGTACCACGAGATCCCATCGGTCGCGAAAAAAGCCACCTGGGGCCTGAAATACACCCGTTCGATATCCGATCCGAAGTTCGAAACCGGCACCGTCGAAACCGACAAAGAATTGCTGCGCAACCTGATCGCCTACTACTGCGTTCTGGAAGGCATCTTCTTCTACTGCGGCTTCACCCAGATCCTCTCCATGGGCCGCCGCAACAAAATGACCGGCGTCGCCGAGCAGTTCCAGTACATCCTGCGCGACGAATCCATGCACCTGAACTTCGGCATCGACGTGATCAACCAGATCAAAATCGAAAACCCACACTTGTGGGATGCCGAAATGAAGGAAGAAGCTTCGCAGATGATTCTGCAGGGCACTCAACTGGAAATCGAATACGCTCGGGATACCATGCCTCGCGGGGTGTTGGGCATGAACGCGGCGATGATGGAGGACTACCTGAAGTTCATCGCTAACCGTCGTCTGTCGCAGATCGGTTTGAAAGAAGAGTATCCAGGGACGACTAACCCGTTCCCTTGGATGAGCGAGATTATGGACTTGAAGAAAGAGAAGAATTTCTTTGAGACTCGGGTTATTGAGTATCAGACTGGTGGGGCGTTGAGCTGGGATTGATTTCCAAGCTCGCCGCGATTTGATGATTGCAATCTGAATCGTTGAATCGAAAAAGCAAAAGCCCCGATCTGATCGGGGCTTTTTTATTGGGAAATGAATATCCATTTTTCATCCCTACGCGACAACGCTAAAACTCCTACAGCACTTACAGCTGCTTCCGCATTGATGCCCATTCAAAGCACCTCTAAGCTCCATTGCAGGTGCCTAAGAAACGCCCAACGTAGAAGCTTTGTCAATCACACAGACACGCAACTCACCCTTGGGTGATTTGTCGTTCGGATGTGCGAAGGCTTTGCTCGTTGGGATTTTTTAAGTCCACTCTACGTTGGGGTCAGGCCCTCCTAAATCTACACGTAGAGGTAATGGATATGCCTGAACACGATCTACCCCGCACTCTCACCATTCTGGAGATCAGTCATGACTGATCCCTTCTCTGTAACAGTCTTCACTCGCCACAACCTTGCCCTCCATGCCCTCCTACTAGAAAACCAGCCATGGTTCTGCGCCCGCGATCTGGGTCGTTTAATGGGTTTCCATCTGAATGATCGTGTGGTCAGCAAACTGGACGAGGATCAGAGACATACGTTGTTGATTGAGTACCACGGCCAACCGGAGAAGCGGTTGATGATCAGCGAATCCGGTGCGTATGCGTTGCTGGTGTATCACTACGCGCCGGGGAATCGGTTGTTGCGTGAATGGTTGACTCATCAAGTAGTACCAGCCTTGCGCGACGCGGGGCAGTCGAAGAATGCAGATCGACCGATGTTGAGTTTGTTGGATTGGCCGGAGATGTCGTTGAGTCTGTTGCATTGGCAGGATGAAGGCTGGATTCGGCTGCGGGACATGCCTTATCTGTTGCTGAATCGCACACGGCGCAGGGTGCCGGTGGTTAAGCCTTGGTGGCGGAAGGTTTGGGAGGTGTTTCAGTTTTCAAAGCATTCGGTCGGTTAGACGTTTTAGGATCGACAGAAAGAAGCGTCGCAATTCGCCATAGGAATTTTCGTAGACAGTCCACTCAGTATCCTCCGAGGGTTTCAACCCTCGGAGATTTTATGAGCGTAAATGAAGAAAGAAAGCGACTGGAGCGCTCTTGAGATTTGGGTCAATTAGCCTTGGCGCATAGCTCAATCAGCGTTCGATTACTTCCAACCGCTGCTTCAGCCTCTCATTCACCAACTCCCCGTGCACTCCAGAATGAATTTCCCGATGGCAACTTGGGCATACAGCCCCCACATAGCGTGGGTGATCTAAACCACCGTCTGAGAGCCGGTTGACGTGATGCGGCTCTAGGTAAGGCTTGCCATCCTTTTTCGTAAAAGGGGCTGGCCTCTCACAGCTCTCGCATGCACCATCAGCTCGCATCAGCACATAGTGCGCAACCTTACGGCTACGCTGATAGATCTTACGAGGAGCCGATTGCCCTAAATCATCGCTGCTAGGCTTACATGCAGCCAGCGCAGCCAACCGCGCGGCAGCCAGAGAACCGGAAAGGTCAGCCTCATCTTCATCCAGCTCTTCAGCTTCAATTAGTTCACCAGGAATGCCCACAGGAACTAACCGAAAAACAATCGCCGTCCGATCCTGGCCGTTCACATCCGGCTGGGTTCGTTCAAACATGTCGGCGCAAGAAAACTCACCCAAGTATTCATTGCCTTTACTTTTGCCGAGGGATTTAAACAAGTGAAGCGCTCGGCCATCCTCAGCATGATTAGCGATCGCTCGGTTGCCTCGGATCAAAGTCATCGGCCCGCGTTGTCCTTCACCGGTGTAAAGATAGGCGCCGTTGTCCCAATCGTCGGCATACCCATATTGCTCACCGCTATCGCCCGTGAACAAAAATATCGCAGGGTAGGTAGCGGACGCTGCAATGCCGCTTTGCAGGCTCCCGCCGAACGGTCCATTGATCTCAGTTTTTCGGTCGTAAACAGCCCCCGGCGTGAACTTCAATACGGGGGCGCCCTCCCCACGCGGCAACTCCACAATAGTGAAGCCTCGCTTTTCTAGGTAACTGTTGGTCGGGTGTCCACCGGAGAACTCGCCTACGGCAATACCGGTCGCCAAAGAGACGATTTTCTTCGCCGGATACAGTTCACCGCCCGCATGAACCGCATAACGGTGAGCTAGGTTGTTTTCCCAGCCTTGCCACTCACCCCTACTCCGAAATTTATGATCAAACTCCAGCATCGCTTTGTCTATTCGTTCCTTCGAAACCGCTTTGATCGCCACGAGCGCTGCCCTTTATCGACAATTGCCGTAGGAAAATTCCTACCACCGTCAAAGTAGCAAAGGGTTTCAATACGTAACAGGGCGCATAGCCACTATTTCTAGCGTTGGTCACGCTAGCTGAAGACTGAGATTCGATAGCCGTGGCGCGTCTGCTCTTGGCGGTGTGCCATTGAAGGTTGTGAATGATGGTGCGTAAAACCAGATACTCAGTTTTTCGCGAGTAAGCTCGCTCCTACAGAGCCCGGTGGATAGCTACGGGTTTTGCGGGGGTTGAAAACAGTCAGTGCAACTTGTCCCGCCTCCCGCTATTAATACCCTTCCCCCCTCAAGGACCCGAGCCCCCCATGAAATTCGACCTCGCCTACTGCCTCAGCCTCGACGACAAGCTGTCGATCTATGACGTGCGCGATTTGAATTTCGACGAGACCATGGAATTCGATTCCGCCAAAGAACATTTCCAATGCCCCAACGACGCCTGTCGTTTGGCGTTCGATGCGGCGAATGTGTTGACGACGCTCAATGCCAAAAACGTGAATTACGTTCGCACCCCGCACTTCAAGAACACGCCCAGCACTCGGCATGTTGCGGATTGTCCTTATGTCAGTCTCAAGGCGTCGGCGTCAGGTGTGGACGCGGACAGTGCGGAAACGGATGACAGTCGTGAGGAGCATTTCCCGTCGGAGTTGTTGCTGACTCGACGTGAGTATGTGCGTAAGCCGTCGAACCCGGCGGTGGCCGCTGATGTGATGCGGGACGATCCGAAACCCTCTTCAGCGGCCAGTGACGTCGAACACCCGAGCCGCGAATCGGCACCAGACAAGACCAGTGTCTTCGCCCATCCGGTGGAGTGCTTTGTGTCGAACTTCGAGGACAAGGAGTTGCTCAAGCGCATGCCGCTGAAGATTGGCGAGCACACGGCGCCTTATGGGTCGTTCTTCAAGAAGATCGAGTATCTGCAGGACAACAAGGGGCTGATTTACTGGGGCAAGATCAAGGAGATCAAAGATTACACGCAGAGCTTTCGCATCGACTTCGAACAGAAGGTCTGGTTCAAGCAAGCGGACGAGGCGAAGAAGAAGCCTTATTCAGTCAATGTTTACCTGAGCAAAAAGCTGATCGACAACTACCGCAAGCGCAAAGCGTTTCTGGAAGAGATCAAGTACGCCAGCGAGAGCGGGAAAGAGTTGTATTGCTTCTTTTATGGCGTGACGCCGGAGTTGAAGCAGGTGCCGAGCAAGAAAAACCCCGAGCAGACGTTCGGGGTGTTCAGTGCGAATATTGAGAACCTGGATCACTTCATTGTTCGTGAAGCGCCGGGGTTGGCGGCGGGGTAGGGATTAGTTCTGAGGCAGTTCGAGTTTGACCGCGCCGGGATGTTGCTTGACCACGGCGTACGGCAACACTGACCAGCCCGGATCATCGCAGTTGCGTTGCACGCGGGCGAAGTACGGTCCCAGGTACAGTCCTTTGGCGGTGAAGTGCCAGTTGGAATAACCCCAAACACTTTCGTCGGTGTAGTCGCAGCTGTCCTCGTCCGTCGGCTTCTGCATTTCGTCGGGGTACAGCGCGGCGAATTGCTTGATCAGCCACGGTGCGAACACTTCACGATGATAGGTGAATCGCGCGTTGCCCTCTTCCTCGGTCAAGGATGTGTCGCCCGCGCTGTCGCGATCGGCGTGCAGCAGCGGCTTGCCTTTGCCAACCCACAGCACGTCTTCCAGCGACAGGTTACGACCGGTGTGAACGTCGAGGTTGATCGGCGAATTGCCAAAATCCGGGTGAGCGCCGCCGCAGCTGTAGCTGGTGGAGATGTTCAGGCTGACTACGTCGGGCGATAGGAATTGGGGGCTGACGCCTTGGTCGAACTCGGCATATTGCCCACCTTGCAGCAAACAGCCGTGATAGCTGATGACTTCGCTCCAGAGCCGCTCCAACAATTGCTGATTGACCCGCTGCTGGTCGGCTTTCGGGTAGCCGGACTCGACGCTGAACATAGAGAGACTTGACTCAGGCTGCGTCCACCATTGCAGGTCGTAACCCATGAAGGACTCTTTCTTGCCCGGTTTGAGCGTCAAACCTTGCAGGCGAAGATATTCATAAGGATCGCTTTTCGGCAGCGCGGCGATGAAGGGCAAGGCTTCCGCCGCCGGTGTCGGGAGCCTGGCCTCGGTCAACTGCATTTGCAGGATTTTGCCCTTGGGGCTTTCCCATTCACCTTGCCAGCCGTTGGCCGTTTCTTGCAGCTTCAGGGTTGGCAGGGGTTTGTCTTCGCCGTAGCGGTTGTTACCTTCGGTTAGCGTCAGGGTTTCTTCTTGCAGAGAGCCGCTCAGTTCCAGGTCGCGATGGTATTTCTCATAGAAGTAGCGGCCGGTGACTTCGTCTGGCTGAAAGAGGTTCAGTTCCAGCACGATTGGCATCTTGCCCAGCGTGCCGGTGAACACTCGTCTCCCGTCCTCGGCATGAGCAGTGGAACACAACATGAGTAATAACGCGGCGACTGGCGCCAGGCGTAACAATCCTTTGAGCATTGATCGATCCCTGAATGAGTCGGAAGCAGCGCCGGGCAGATTGAATGCGGCGCAGGTTGAACGAGGACGGATTATGGCGAGGTTGCAGGCGGGAATCGAGCCTCATCGCGAGCCTCACTTCATCGCCATGCTGAGCATCACCACCACCAGCAAACCAATATAAACCCGCGCATGCACCCGATCCGGTATCCGCCCAATCCAAGGCGTAGCCAACCGAATCCCAACCAGCGACCCCACCGTCAAAACCGCAAACGCCAGCAGATCCACATAACCGACAAACCACGGCCCAAGATCAAACTCGGTGAAACCAGCCATCGCCATGTAAGTCATCGTCCCGACCAACGCCACGGGCAAACTCAGCGGATTGGCCATGGACGTCGCCTGGGACATGCTCAACCCACAACGCCGCAATAACGGTACGGTCATGACGCTGCCGCCTACGCCGAGAAACGTGGCGATGGTGCCGATTCCTACGCCCCCGCCAGACACTTCTGCCCTTCCCAATCGCCGTGGGATGGCGGTGTCAGACGCTGTAAGAAAGCCGCGTCGCAACAGGCAATCAGCGATGGTCACGCCCAGGTACGCGATGAAGGCATAGCGAATCACCTCGCCACTTGCCCACATCGCCGCTACGGCGCCGACTACCGCGCCCACGCCGATAAATCCGCCCAACGGCCACAGGTAATGGCGAATGAGATTACCGGCGCGTCGGTGTTTTCCGGTGGCGATCGTTGCGTTGACGATCATCACGCAGGTCGAGGTTGCCACAGCAATGTGCATCGCCGATTGGCCGACGGGGTCGTCTGTGCCGTGGCTGGTCATGAGCATGCGGTACAGCAATGGCACGACGACGAAACCGCCGCCGAAGCCGAACAGCACCGCGGTGATGCCGGTCATGCAGCCGAAGAGTGCTAGCAGGAGATAGAACATTGCGTGTCGTCCGTTGGTTGAGAGCGGTCGACGATAGAACGATGCGTCTTGGCCTGCTTCAGCAAGTCAGCCAATAATGTTCGCGTTTACGCCAACCGCTGGGACTGCTCGATGCGCAATGTTTCGATTGATCTGCTGGACCACACGCCACGGCCGGTGGTGGCCATCGGTACGGATTACTCCTACGGCCATGTGTTGCCTCGTCATACGCATCGGCGGGCGCAATTGTTATACGGCGCCACCGGGGTGATGCAGGTCAGCACGCACGACGGCAGTTGGGTGGTGCCGCCACAACGGGCGGTGTGGATTCCGCCGGGGGTGGCGCACGAGGTGCTGATGCTGGGGGTGAGTACTCGCAGTTTGTATATCGAGCCGGGGGCGGTGGATCTGGGGGATCGCTGCCAGGTGATCAGCGTTTCGCCGTTGATGCGGCACTTGCTGATGGAGGCGGTGGAGATCCCGCTGGCGTATGACGAACGCGGGCGCGACGGTACGCTGATCGACTTGCTGCTGCATGAACTGGCGCGCAGCACTCACCTGCCGTTGCACATTCCGCTGCCCGTCGATGCGCGGCTGCTCGCGCTGTGCCAGGGCTTTGTGCAGCGGCCCGACGCGCATCAGTCGCCACAGCAATGGGCCGATCAGCTGCATATCAGCCTGCGTACTTTCAATCGGCTGTTCCGCCAACAGACGGGCCTGAGTTTCAGCCAATGGCGGCAGCGGGCCTGCGTGGTGCTGGCTCTGGCGCGGCTGGTGGCGGGCGAACCGGTGACGCGCATTGCCCTGGATTTTGGCTATGACAGCCCGGCCGCGTTCTCAACGATGTTCCGCCGCGTACTGGGGCAGGCACCGTCCGTCTGGCTGGAGGGGGCGAAGTAGTTAGCCCAAAAAGAGAGGCCACTGCCGCTAGTGCCAGTCAGATAAGCCGTAATGCGATCTGTAGCAGCTGGCGAAGCCTGCGTTCGGCTGCGAAGCAGTCGTGAATCCGGCTGACGCGGTCTGCCTGACGTACCGCAATCTTTGGTTTTACGACTGCTTCGCAGCCGAACGCAGGCTTCGCCAGCTGCTACAAAGAGTGCGTCGCGGCGGAAATTGCTCAACTGACTGGCATTAGCCACTGCCGCTAGTGCCTCGGCCTTATAGCAACTCAAAACTCTGCGCCTTCACATCCTGAGAATCCAGACCGATCTGCACCTGGAACTCGCCCGGCTCGGCGACGTATTCCAACTGAGCGTTGAAGAACTTCAAGTCGTTCTCATCAATGCTGAAGTGGACCGCTTTCTCTTCTCCGGCCTTGAGCATGATTTTTTGAAAGTTCTTCAGTTCTTTGACCGGACGGCTGAGGGAGCCAACGACATCGCGGATATACAGCTGAACCACCGTTTCGCCGTCGCGCTGGCCGGTATTTTTCACTATGACGCTGGCGATGAGCTTGTCGGTCTTGTTCAGTGTGGTCGAAGACAGGGCCATGTCGGTCAGGCTGAAATCGGTATAACTCAGCCCATAGCCGAAGGGATAAAGCGGACCATGGGATTGATCGAAATATTGAGACGTGTAGTTGCGAAGCCCACCCGGCAGGTAGGGGCGGCCGGTGTTCAAATGGCTGTAGTAATTCGGGATCTGCCCCACGGAGCGTGGAAAGGTGATGGGTAACTTGCCGGAGGGGTTGTAGTCACCGAACAATACATCGGCAACGGCGTTGCCTCCCTCAGAGCCGCTGTACCAGGTTTCCAGAATTGCATCGGCCTGCTTCTGCTCCTTGCCGATGGAAAGTGGGCGGCCGTTCATCAATACCAGTACCAGCGGCTTGCCGGTAGCTTTCAGGGCGGTGATCAATTCACTCTGGCGTCCTGGCAGATCGAGGCTGGTTCGACTGGCCGCTTCATGAGACATACTGCGGGGCTCACCCACTACTGCAATCACAACATCGGCTTGCTGTGCAGCCTTGACCGCTTCGTCAATCATTTCTGCTGCCGGACGAGCGTCGTTCGCGATTTCGGACACTCCCTGGTATTCCAGGTATTTAACAACCTCCTGATCCTCCTCGAGATTGGCGCCTCGGGCATAGATCAGCGAGCCCTGGTTCATGGCGCTTTTCAGGCCGTCGTAGATCGTCACCGATTGCGCGGCCACGCCGCTTGCAGACCAACTGCCCATGATGTCGACGGTACTTTTTGCCAACGGGCCTATGAGCGCGATCATGCTCTCTTTTTTTAGCGGCAAGAGCCCGTTTTCATTCTTCAGCAGCACCAATGTCTTGCGTGCCACCTCACGGGCTGTCGCTCTGTGCAGACGGTTTTCGGCATTGTTATCAGCGGGGTCTTCACTGGCAACGCCGATGCGCCGGTAAGGGTCTTCGAACAGCCCCATGTCGTACTTGGCCCCCAGGACTTCCCGCACGGCGTTATCGATATTGCTCTGGGAAACAGCGCCAGCCTCAAGCAGCCCGGGTAGCTCCGGACCATAGGAGAAGTCGTTCATGCTCATATCAACACCGGCCCTGATCGCGAGCTTGGCCGCATCGCGGTGATTCTTCGCAACACCATGCTGAACCAGATCGTTTATCCCATTGTGGTCGCTGATGACCAGCCCCTTGAAGCCCCATGCTTTGCGAAGCAGGTCTTGCATCAACCATGCATTGGAAGCGGCTGGCACGCCATTTATCGAGTTAAGCGCCACCATCACCGCTCCCGCGCCACCCTCAATCGCCGAACGATAAGGTGGCAGGTAGTCCTGGTGCATTCTGGCCAGGCCCATGTCGACGCTGTTGTAGTCGCGTCCACCCTCGACAGCACCATACAACGCGAAGTGTTTGGCGCTGGCCATGATGCTGTCGGGTGCATTCAGGCTTTTGCCCTGGTAGGCCTGAACCATCACTTTGGCAATGCGCGAAACCAGATAGGTGTCTTCACCGAAGCCTTCGGATGTACGCCCCCAGCGAGGATCACGGGCGATATCTATCATCGGTGCAAAGGTCAAATCGATACCGTCCGCACTGGCTTCTTTCGCCGCCGTTCGACCGCTCAACTCGATGGCGTCCATATCCCAGCTGGAGGCCAATGCCAAGCCAATGGGAAAAATGGTTCGATGACCGTGTATCACGTCCCAGCCGAAAAACATCGGTATTTTCAGGCGGCTTTGTTGAGCCGCGTCCTGCATGGGGCGGTTTATGTAACGGCTCACAGAGCCATACGTACCCCCAATACGCCCGGCAGTGATTTCTTGGCGCATCCTTTCGGGTGTCATGTTTTCATCAATCGCGATCAGCCGCAGTTGGCCGATTTTTTCCTCCAGGGTCATCTGATTCATCAGGCTGGTCACAAAGGCATCTTTGTTTGACGATGCCATATCGGCCAGGACGGGCAGACTTGTAAAACCGATCAGGGTACATAGCAGACGTAGTCTTTTCATGATTCCCTTCCCTGCATAACGCTGTGGCGCACAGCCTCTGAAACGCCACCTTTCCTTGTATTGAAAATCAGAAAGCTGACGTTCAAACATTGCTGCTGACGGGTGTTGAAAACCCATTGAGCTTTCAGGAGCCGCTTAAAATAGCGTAGTCGGTCCAACGCCCCTGCCTGAGAGGAAAAATAGAACCGATCAAAAAATGAGTTTGATTCGGGCTCAAAACAACTGTACAAAAACACAGTATTTTTTTGAATCAGCACTCTTGAGCCCGGAGAACACCATGGCCTCTCTTGCGATGAAAATCACCCTGGAACGTATCGCCCTTTTCCAATTCACCCCTGCGCATAGCGTTCAGGCCCGAGCGATGCTGGGTTGGAGTGTGGAGGAACTGTCTCGGGAATCCGGGGTTTCGGTGGACGCTATTCAGCGATTTGAGGATGAACGCGATGTGCTGGATGTTACGCGGCTGGCGTTGGCTTATCGGTTTGAATCGGAGGGGTTGGTGTTCTTCCCGGGGTTTGCGCCGGGTCGAGGGATGAATGTGAAAGGGTCGACGCCTGATCCGGTGGGGCGGGCGGATTATGCGATGGTTGAGTGAGGTGTCGGCCCGGGCCGCTTGCTGGGTAAGCAGCCCGGCTTCACAACGTTATGCGTTCTGAGGTTCCACCTGATCGCCTACGTTTTCCATCTCCGCCCACCAAGCACTACCCCGCTGCGGATACATCACATTGAACGCCTGGCCCATTTGCGGCGTGGTGATCGAAACATTCCGCTCCCAGGCCAACGCCAGAATGCGGTCGAAAGGTTCGAACCAGGCATGCATCGACAAATCGAACGTGCCGTTGTGGATCGGCAGTAGCCAGCGACCTTTGAGGTCGATGTGCGCTTGCAGGGTTTGCTCCGGCTGCATGTGAACATGCGGCCACTCGACGTTGTAGGCACCGGTTTCCATGAGTGTCAGGTCGAACGGGCCGTACTGTTCGCCGATGCGCTTGAAGCCGTCGAAATAACCGCTGTCGCCGCTGAAGAAGATTCGCGTGTCGCCGTCGATCATCACCCACGAGGCCCACAGTGTGCTGTTGCCATCGAACAGACCGCGACCGGAAAAGTGCTGCGAAGGCGTGGCGATGAACTGAATACCGTCGACCTCAGTGCCTTGCCACCAGTCCAGTTGTCGGACTTTGTCGGCGTCGATGCCCCATTTGATCAGGGTGTCGCCCACGCCCAGCGGCGTCAGAAAGTACTTGGCCTTGTCCGCCAGTTTGAGCACCGCTTGATAATCGAGGTGGTCGTAGTGATCGTGAGACAGGATCACCGCTTCGATCGGCGGCAGCTCTTCAAGGCTAATCGGCGGCTGGTGAAAACGCTTGGGCCCCGCCCATTGCACGGGTGAGGCGCGCTCGGCAAAGACCGGGTCGGTGATCCAGAATTTGTCCCGCAGTTTCAGCAGTACGGTGGAATGGCCGAGGCGGTAAACGCTGTGGTTAGGTGCGGCGATCAACGCTGCCTGAGTCAGGGTTTGCACCGGGACAGGCGCCGTCGGGCGGGTGTTACGCGGTTTGTGGAAGATCATGTTCCACATGATGCGCACCATTTTGCGAAAGCCTTCACGTTGCACGGGCGCATGGTTTCGGAAGTGCCCTTCTGCTTGACGGGAAGCTTCAGGCGTGGAGGCGTTGTCCGCAGGGGAAGTTGAAGTGGCCATGACTGAATGACTCCAGGAAAACCGCATGATTCGCGGTTTTCCGCTTGGGACGATAAATGGCCAAGGCACGCACGCATCAGCCGGAGATTCTATTGTTCGCTGCACAGGATTAACAAAACATTACACTGCACAGTGTAGTTTCTAGGTTGCATCAAAGCCGATCACAAGTAAACTGCCAAGTGTAATTCTCACTTCTTCTTGCCGAAGCGTACTTATGACAGCTCCACAGCGCCTCACCGACCGAAAACGCGAAGCCATCATTCAGGCTGCGATTGCCGAATTCCGTGCCAACGGTTTCGACATCACCAGCATGGACAAGATCGCTGCCACCGCCGGCGTGTCGAAGCGCACGGTGTACAACCACTTCCCCAGCAAGGAAGAGTTGTTCGCCGAAATCCTCAATCAATTGTGGGCGCGAGTGACGTCAGAACAGGAAACGCCCTACCACCCTGATTTGCCGCTGCGCGACCAGATGCGCCTGATGCTGATGGCGAAAATGCAGATGCTGGGCGATGACAATTTTCTCGACCTGGCGCGAGTGGCCATCGCCGCCACCATCCACTCCCCCGAGCGCGCGCAGAATATGGTTGCCCGAATGGGGGAGCGCGAAGAAGGCCTGACGGTGTGGATCCGCGCCGCTCAGGCCGACGGTCGTTTGAAACCGGTCGCCCCCGAATTCGCTGCACAACAGATTCAGGGAATGCTCAAATCCTTTGCGTTCTGGCCACAGATTTCCATGGGCCTGCCCGGCTTGTCAGCCGAGATGCAGACCACCGTGGTGGAGTCGGCGCTGGACATGTTTCTGGCCTGTTATCAGCTGCAATAAATGACAAGGTCTGCCGATTTACCGATCACAGGTCGCTCTAAATAAAACACTGCAATGTGTTTCAGAATGAAACTGGCGCTGGGGCTATAGTGAGCCTCAGTCCCAGCGCCATGCAGAGAGCACCATGACCACCACGACTTCCGACACTCAACCCGCCCTCCCCGTCGACCATCTGCGTTTTCATCGCCCCCACGCCCACCTGGCGCCTACCTTTGGCAACGACAAGTTTGCCCTGCGCGCCGAGGCCTTCGCGCGGTTCTTCGGCACGCCGACCTTTCTCGGTGCGCAGACGCTGATCGTGGTGTTATGGGTTTGCCTCAATCTGTTTGGCGTGGCGCACTTCGATCTCTACCCGTTCATCCTGCTCAACCTGGCGTTCAGCCTGCAATCGGCGTATGCCGCGCCGTTGATTCTGCTGGCCCAGACCCGTCAGGCGGCGCGGGATAAAGCCCAGTCCGACGCCGACGCCCTACACCGCGAAACCCTGGCCGTCGCCAACAGTGAGCGTCAGGCGCAAGCGGCGCAGAACACCGCGCAATTGCTGGAGTTGCTCGAGCAAAACACCCGGCTCACCGAAATGACCAAGGCCCTCACCGAACGCATCGAAAGCCTGACCTCGGAAATGCATCAGCACTTCGTGCGCAAGGATCAGCCGAAGGTTTAGCGCTCGGTCAAGGCAATCGAAGCGCCCGCCCCAACTCATCAAACAACGTCACCACCGAGCGCAAGGCGCGGCAATCCGGGCGGGTCAGCAACCAGAGCGCCGTGTCGTAACCGTGTAGCGGCTCACTCAACGGTTGTAGCCCTTCACCGATGAGGAAGTCCGGTAATGCCGCGACACCGAGCCCGGCCCGCACCAGTTCAGTCACCGACAACATGCTGTTGCAGCGATAACCCGGCGTGACGCCGGGCAACTGCTGACGGCGCCACACGACGGTGGGGTGATCGGGAAGGAAGTCGTCCGGGGCAATCCAGGTCAGCGAAGCCAAGTCTTCGGAGTCGACCGATTTCAGATACGCCTCGCTGGCGCAGACTCGATAGGAAACCTGGGCCAATCGCCGACCCACCAAGTGCTCGGGCGGTGTGCGAGTCAGGCGCAAGGCGATGTCGGCATCCCGGCGGCTGAGGTTGGCGAAGTCGTTGGAGGTACTCAACTCGATGGTCAGCGCCGGGTAGCTGGGCATGAACTTCGCCAACGCCGGCAACAGCAAACTCTGCAGGACCGAATCAGTACAAGTCAGGCGCACCGTGCCGCTGATGACTTCACCGCCCTGCTCCACGCCAATGCGCGCCGCCTCCAGCGCCTGTTCGGCCCGCTCAGCCTGCTCGGCCAGGGTTTGCGCCAAGGTGGTGGGCAAGTAGCCGGCGCGGCTCTTTTCGAACAATTGCTGGCCCAGCGCGGCTTCCAGTCGGCGCACGGCGCGAAATACGGTCGAGACATCGACCTTCAACAGTGTCGACGCTCGGGCCAGAGAGCCACCGCGCACCAGCGCGAGGATCAGGGACAGGTCGGGGTAATCCAGTCGATAGTGCGTCGGTGCATTGATCAATTGGGATAACGCCAATATTGAGTGCGTGAACGCCAATCTATAGTGGGTGCCAGGAATCAACAAGCGTGGAGCGCACTCATGGAAACCCGCCCAATCCGCATCGCCCTGATCGGCGATTACGATCCGCAAGTCACCGCTCACCAAGCCATCCCCATCGCCCTCGGCATGGCCGCTGAACATGCGAACACAGACGTGCAGTTCCAGTGGTTGGCCACCGACCGCATCAGCGCCGATGCGCCATTGGCTGATTTCGACGGTTTCTGGTGCGTGCCCGCCAGCCCTTACCGCGATATGGACGGTGCGTTGAGGGTGATTCGTTTTGCCCGTGAACAGCAACGGCCATTCCTTGGCACCTGTGGCGGTTTTCAACACGCCGTACTCGAATACGCCCGAAATGTTCTGGGCTGGGACGATGCCGAACACGGAGAGACTTCACCTGATGCGGCACGAGCATTACTCACGCCACTGACCTGCTCGCTGGTGGAGGCCGTCGACAACATTCATCTGGTTGAAGGCTCGTTGATCGCCAAGGCGTACGAAAGCGCTGAGATTGTCGAAGGCTATCGCTGCCGTTACGGTGTTAATCCAGCGTTCGAACGTGAGTTGTTGACCCAGCAGCTGTATGCCGTTGGACACGACTCTTCGGGCGACTTGCGGGCGGTGGAACTCAAAGGTCATCCGTTCTTCGTCGCAACGCTGTTCCAACCTGAACGCGCCGCGCTCAAAGGCAAGCTGCCGCCGCCGGTCCGTGCGTTGATCGCAGCCTGCAAGAGGCAGAAGTCATGATCGCCAAGACTCCGCCAGCGCCTTACTACGCGGTGATTTTTACCTCCCTGCGTACCGACGGTGATCATGGTTACGAGCAGGCCGCCACGCGCATGGTCGAACTGGCCCGTGAGCAACCCGGTTTCCTGGGTGTGGAATCGGCTCGGGGTGAAGACGGGCTCGGGATTACGGTGTCCTACTGGGCCAGCGAAGCGGCGATCCTGGCGTGGAAACATCATCCCGAGCACAGTGAAATTCGCGAGCGCGGGCGCTCGACCTGGTATTCGTCTTGTCATACACGGGTGTGCAAGGTTGAGCGGGCGTATGCGTTCAAGCAGTAAGTGGTTGTGGTGCTCTTAAGGCCGCCATCGTCGGAACGCCGCCCGGAGCAAGCTCGCTCCCACATTGGATTTGTGTTGATGCACAGATCAAATGTGGGAGCGAGCTTGCTCGCGATAGGGCCCGCACAGTCACTGCAAAAATCAGCTCTGCACCAGACTGCGAACCGCCAAAATCTCCGGCACTTCCCGCCGATTCATGTACACCCGCAACGGCTCGGTGATGTTGATCCGGTCATCGATGTTGTGATCCAGCAACAACTGAATCAACTCACGCTTGAGCGTCATGGCCTGCGCGGAACCTGGGGCCCAGACGAATTCGCTGGTGGGAATAATGCCGTCATCCGCCACGTCCATGCCGAAAGAGTCTTCGCTGAAACGAACAATGTACTGGCCGGTCTTGCGATTGAGGCCGACGAAGCCTTTGAGTTGGTCGGCGGCCTGGCAGATGAGCTCGGAAGTGATGCGCATGATAAACCTCACAGAAGGTCGCAAAGGACCGGTGATCGATGGTTTACACGCAGGGCAAGCGAATGGGCGTTCCCTCTGCCGGGGTAACTGCCGGGGCCAAGAGTACTGCAAAGAAGCGCACAAAAGCGCTGAAAAAATCTGCTTTAAACACGTTTATGTCGGTCTGGCGATAGCGCAAGCGGCGCTCAGTTGTTAAAAGATACGTCTTTGAAAATCTGCGAAAGGACCTCGACCATGCCTGTTACCTTCACCAAGAGTGCCCTGCTGCTGAGTCTGATGCTGGGTCTCGGCCAGGCACAGGCCGCCAGCGAGCCAAGCCCCACCGCACTGGCCACCCGCATGGGCATTCCGCATCCGGCCGTGATCGCCCACCGTGGCGCGTCCTTCGATGCACCGGAATCCACCGCCGCCGCCTACAAACTGGCCCGCGATCTGGGTGCCGACTACCTGGAAATGGACGTGCAACGCAGCAAGGATGGCGTGCTGTTCGCCCTGCACGACGACAACCTGCAACGCACCACCGACGTCGCCAGCAAATTCCCTGAACGCAAGGACCGCCCGGCCAACGAGTTCACTATCGCCGAGCTGAAAACCCTGGATGCTGGAAGCTGGTTCAACACCGCCTACCCGGATCGCGCGCGACCTGCGTACGTCGGTCTGAAAATCCTGACACTGGACGAAATCATCGATATTGCCCAAGGCAATCCGCTGCACAAGCCCGGCCTGTACATCGAAACCAAAGAACCGAAGCAGTTTCCCGGGATCGAGCGCGACCTCAAGGAAAAACTCCAGGACCGCGGCTGGTTGAGCCCGGCAGGTTCGAAACTGGCGAAGAGCGACCTGGCGGTTGGCCAGGGCAAAGGTAAAGTCGTGCTGCAAACCTTCGAGAAGAGCAGCCTCGAACTGCTCGAGAAGGAAATGCCGAAAGTGCCGAAAATCCTCCTGCTGTGGGTCGGTGAAGGCAGCATCGAGCCAAAATCCAAGGTGACGTTTGCCGAGTCCGGCGACAAGGACAAAGCCACTTACTACGCCAAACAGCAACCGAAAGACAAAGCCGAATTCCAGCAATGGGTCGAGTACGCCAAAGCCCAGGGCGCGATCGGCACCGGCCCTTCTGCGGCGCTGACCAAGGGTGGCGATCAGAGTTACTCGGATCTGGTGCAACCGTGGATGAACCAGTACACCCACGATCAGGGCTTGTTGGTGCACGTGTACACCATCGACGATGCCGTGGATTACCAGAAAGTCATGGACGCCGGCGTCGACGGCATCTTCACTAACCGCGCCAGCGAACTGCTCAAGTTCTACAAACGCCCGGCGGCGGCCAGTGTTGCGCAGTTGCTGCAGAACAACGGTTACTGATGAACCAGGGAACGATCTTCGCTCAGTCGCGTTCGGAGAATTAAGGGTGGATTAAGTTGCGCCGGTTAGCCTGATCCCACTTAAACAGATCACCCAAGGATAGAACCTCATGAAAACCCTGACTGCCCTGTTCACTGCTGCAGCCCTGACCCTCACCGCTGGCCTGGCCCAGGCCGATGTCCGCGTCGACCAGATCCCTGAGCTGGTCAAAAGCGGCAAGATCAAGCCATTGGAAGAAATGAACCAGGCTGCGCTGAAACTGCACCCGGGTGCGACCATCACCGACACGGATCTGGATAACCATTTCAATAACTATGAATACGAAGTCGAACTGAAAGCCGCTGACGGCAAAGAGTGGGACGTGGATTTCGATGCCGCCACCGGCAAAGTCCTGAGCGACAAACAAGACACCTGATGCACAAACACCAAGCCGCACAATCTTCGGATCGTGCGGCTTTTTTGCACGTCAAATTCAGGCAATGAAGTCGCGCCTTCAGCCTTCCCGCACGGATTTAAACAGTCGTACTGACCAAAGAACCCGAAGCGCTGAAACCGGAATCCTGCAACGCCTGCAACAACGCCGCCGTTGCCGTCTGCAACGAGCCCGAAGTCGTCGGGGTGATCGAAACGGAAGTGATGCTGACCATGGCGGTTTTCCATTGGGATTTTGGGAATACCGTCATCATCGACACCCCCTGCGCTGAATTGAGATCGACTGTGTACCGACTCGGTAAGCAAACCGGTACACAGACCTTCCCGTTACGCGCTTAAACGTGCCGTCACTTCATTCAACTGCCCCGACAACCCGTGCAGGTTGTGGCTGGCCGCTTCGGTGCGCTGCACGTTGTCCAGATTGGTGCTGGCGATGCTGGTGATTTCGGTGAGGTTGCGCGAGATGTCTTCGGCCACCGACGTCTGCTCTTCCGCGGCGGTGGCGATCTGGCGGTTCATGTCGCGGATGGCTTCCACGGCCAGGGTGATGCGCTCCAGCATGGCGCCGGCCTGAGTCACTTGCTCGACACTTTCCTCACTGCGCGACTGACCGCTTTCAATCGCCTGAGCGGCGTCCACCGCACCGGTTTGCACCGTTTGAATGATCTGGTTGATCTCGATGATCGACGCCGCCGTGCGCTGGGCCAGGCTGCGGACTTCATCGGCCACCACCGCAAAACCGCGCCCGGCTTCACCGGCACGGGCCGCTTCGATGGCCGCGTTGAGCGCCAGCAGATTGGTCTGCTCGGCGATGCCGCGAATCACTTCCAGTACCTTGCCGATGCGCCCGCTGTCGGTTTCCAGACGACGGATGACCGTGGCGGTATTGGCGATTTCGCCGCGCATTTGGGTGATGGTGTGAATGGTGCCCTGCATGACCTTTTCGCCCTGCTGGGCGGACTGATCGGCATCGTCGGCAGCACGTGCCGCATCGGCAGCGTGGCGTGCGACTTCTTGCGCGGTGGCGGACATTTCGTTCATTGCCGTGGCCACCTGATCGGTGCGGTTGAACTGCTCGTTAGTGCCGCTGGCCATCAGGGTGGCGATGGAATTCAGTTCACCGCTGGCGCTGTCCAGATCCTTGGCGCTGCGCTGCAAACGGTTGAAGGTTTCGGCAAGGAAATCGCGCAGGGTATTCGCGGCCATTGCCAGTTTGCCCAGCTCATCCTGTCGGGTGCTGGCCACACGTTCGGCGAAACGACCCTGGCTGAGTTGCGCCACGTACTCGATCAGTTTGCGAATCGGTTCGACCAGGTTGCGGTTGACCAGCCACAGGCTCAGCAACCCGATCAACAGACCCGAAGCGAGCATCACAATGATCCCCAGCAATACGGTACGGTCGGCGTCGGCGCTGATCAGCTTCGATTGCTCGGCACCCTGCTTGCGCAATTCGCTGACCAACTCGCTCATCTGATCGCTGGTTGCGCGGTCAACACCTTTGACCGCCGTGTCGCCAACCGCTGGGTCGGCGCCTGCCGCCACGTAGGCGTCACGGCCCTTCTGATAAGACGCGCCCAACAGACGATGTTCGTCTCGCAGGCGTTCGATGCGGGTTTTCAGCTGCGGCTCGATACCCTTCTGCCCGGCCAGTTCACCGAGGATGCCCTGCACGTCACGCTGACGGTCTTCAAATTGCTTCCAGTATTTGTCCAGGTCCGCAGGCTGCTTGCCGCGTAGCAGGACGTTTTTCCATTCCTGAACCTGAACCTTGAATTGCAGGTTGGCTTCATCGATCAATTGCGAGGTGTGCAGCGGGCCTACGATCAGATTCGCGTAGTTCTGCACACCGCTGGACAGAAAATGAAAGCAGGCCAGGGCGATCAACAGCATCGCGAACAGACTGCCGCTCAACAAGGCAAGGATTTGTGCTCTCAGGGACTTTTGCAGCATCGAGTGATACTCATGACAGGGATGAGGCACGCCGCAACAAGGCGTGAAAGGTGTCCGGACATCCCTGTCTGCGACCTTGGTTCGTGGCCAAAGCCGTGCAAGTTAACGTCAGCAAGATCGGCGTGCCAGAGCGGTTCTTTAATCAATTCCGACCGTCGGTAGCGCCACTATTTAGCCTTCACTGCTCTGTCACAAAACCGTCAAAACTCCTTGCGATGATGCGGCTCAAGTGAACCTGTTAACGCCGTAACGCGACCTGTAGCAGCTGGCGAAGCCTGCGTTCGGCTGCGTAGCAGTCGTGAAATCAGGCAATGCATTGCCATTGGAAGACTGCGTGCTCAGGTTTGACGACTGCTACGCAGCCGAACGCAGGCTTCGCCGGCTGCTACATAACGATAAGCGCCTCCTCAGTGAGACCTCATGAACCACAGCATCGACCAAAGTCATCGCGACACGGACCTGTTCGGTCTGCTGTACGGTTTCAGTTTTCGCCCCGGTGAGCGCGGCCGCGAGCTGGATTCAGCCAAGGCCTTGCAGTGCCTGCAACAACCCGGCGACAACGACGAATTTCTCTGGCTGCACTTGAACCTGGCCCACGCCGCATGCGAGCGCTGGATGAAAAGCCATCTGGAATTGCCCGACGAATTTTTCGAAGCACTGCATGAAGGTTCGCGTTCGACGCGCATCGAGCATGTGGATTCGGCGTTGCTGGCGGTGGTCAACGATGTGGTGTTCAACCTCAGCAGCATGGTCTCCTCGGATGTTTCGACGCTGTGGGTCTGCGCCCGCAGTCGGCTGATCATCAGCGCACGCCTGCAACCGCTGCACTCGGTGGACAAGCTGCGCTCGTCGGTGAAGGCCGGTGAATGCTTTCGCTCGCCGCTGGAATTGCTGGTGCATCTACTGCGCGATCAGGGCGAAGTGCTGACCCAGATCGTGCGCAAGACCAGCCTCAGTGTCGATCAGATCGAAGATGAGTTGCTGTCCTCGCGGCTGTCGACCAACCGCGCCGAACTGGGCGCCAATCGTCGGGTGCTGGTGCGCCTGCAACGCTTGCTGGCGCTGGAACCGGGCTCGTTGCTGCGCCTGCTCAATCGCCCGCCGCAGTGGTTGCAGAAGGAGGATGTGAAGGAATTGCGCAAATCCACCGAGGAGTTCGCGCTGATCATCAACGACCTCACGGCGCTGGGCGAACGGATCAAGCTGTTGCAGGAAGAAATCGCCGCCAACCTCAACGAACAGAGCAACCGCACACTGTTCACCCTGACCGTGGTGACGGTGCTGGCGTTGCCGATCAACATCATTGCCGGGTTCTTTGGCATGAACGTCGGTGGGGTGCCGCTTGCGGGTGACCCGGAGGGATTCTGGATTCTGGTGGCATTGGTCGCGACGTTTACCGTGATTGCGGGGCGTTGGGCGTTTCGTAAACGCCAGGATTATTGAGCCTTTCCCGCCGATCGTTCCCACGCTCTGCGTGGGAATTCCGCCCCGGACGCTCTGCGTCCAGCGTTGACGCGGAGCGTCAATGGATGCATTCCCACGCGGAGCGTCACTAGTGTCCGGTAAAACCTTTTCAAAGCTGAAGGCTGCCTTGGGCAGCCTTCAGCTTTGTTCGCTTTTGCCTTCGCTGTTCAAGGTGTTCAATGCTTAATGGGCGTTCGAACAAGCTGTGGGTTAGCCGAATGGCAAAGTCTGAAATAGATCCCGAGCAACCTGAACGGCGCTGATAAAGATGCAGCAAAAGATAGGTAATCAAGGCGCTGTAGATCTGCAAACGAACGGCATTTTCAGAGAAGCCGAAATACCGTTTGAGCTTGAGGTTTTGCTTGATCCACTTAAAAAACAGTTCGATCTGCCAACGTTGTTTGTACAGATCGGCGATCTCCTCCGCTGAGCGAGAGAAGTCGTTGGTGACCAGAATCAATGGCGTTTCGTGGTCCTCTCGGCGGATCTGAACCCGACGCACAGCCTGATTTTGGTAGAGATTCGGACGTCGAGTGTTCAGGTATTTCTTCCCGAACAATACCGATTCGTCCGCCTCAATGAATTCGGGTGCATCCTTTTCCCTCAAATTTTCTACCGGCTTTAGATTGGCGTTTTTCTTCAGTCGGGTGACGAAGAAAGAACCCATCTGATCAATCTGGTGCCACCAGTTGTAGTCGCAGTAACCCTTGTCGAAAACGTACGTCATACCTGCTTCAAGCGGCATGGTCAGGGCATCGCTCAGATCGTTGACGTTGGCGGCGGTGATGTTTACGTAAGTCGGGGCTGTTTGCTGTGGATCGATGGCCACATGTACCTTCAAGCCTTGGGTTATGCGGGTTTTCGTCGCGGTGGTCCATTCGTCAAAACCGGGTCCGCGCAGGCTGATCGAGGTCGAATCGATCAGGGTGATCATGGCTTCGAGCGACTTGCGCTGCTTGCGGCCAATGCCTTGAAGCAAGTGCTCACAGGCCAGCCGAAACGGCTCTGAGCTGCGCTTGTTCAACGCATCACAAAGGGTCGAACGCACCATGTTCTTGGCGTTGAGGTGGTGGCGATGGGGTTGCAGCGACTGCGAGGCTGTCGCCAACGTACGCAAGCTTTTGGCTTGCGTCAGCTGACCGTAAATCAGCGTGACGAGCAGATCCCAGGACGTGAATTGTTTGGCGTAACGATCAGCGCCACAGCGTTTGACGGCGGCTTTGAAGAGCTGATGAGGAAGGGCTTGAAGCATTTGCGCAAATCGAGTGCTGCTGAACATGGGCGAAAATCAAGTCTGAAAACCTGATTATTGCTTACGAAGCAGGCACAGCAAGGGGGAGCAAGCTCCCCCTTCGGTTTTTACCGGACACTAGTGACGCGGAGCGTGGGAACGATCGGTATGGGGACGGACGGCATTAGCAAAAACCCAAAACCCTGACCCAGCGCAGCCTCTCTGTAACATTCAGCAACGATCATGGGCGACACTCCTTCTCCCCTCAGGATTGTCCGTCATGGCTACTCCTTCCTTCTCCGCCGCACAGGCGCCCGCCAGTAGCGCCAAACCGCAATTCGATAAAAAGCCCGGCCTGCTGACCATCGTGATTTTCTTCGCCGTGCTGGGCAGCGGGCTGTTGTTCACCGCCTACAGCCTGATGCACGACATGAACGAACTCGGCACCGTGGTCACCACCTGGACGCCGTTTCTGCTGTTGGGCGTAGCGCTGTTGATTGCCCTCGGCTTTGAATTCGTCAACGGTTTCCACGACACCGCCAACGCCGTGGCCACGGTGATTTACACCAACTCCTTGCCACCGAATTTCGCGGTGGCCTGGTCCGGGTTCTTCAACTTCCTCGGGGTGCTGCTGTCCAGCGGCGCGGTGGCGTTCGGCATCATCGCCCTGCTGCCGGTGGAGCTGATTCTGCAAGTCGGTTCCTCCGCCGGTTTCGCGATGATCTTCGCCCTGTTGATCGCCGCGATCCTGTGGAACCTCGGCACCTGGTGGCTGGGCTTGCCGGCGTCTTCGTCGCACACCCTGATCGGCTCGATCATCGGCGTCGGCGTGGCCAATGCCCTGATGCACGGCCGCGACGGCACCAGCGGTGTGGACTGGGCCCAGGCGACTAAAATCGGTTACGCGCTGCTCTTGTCGCCGCTGATCGGTTTCGGCTTTGCCGCGCTGTTGCTGCTGGCCTTGCGTGCCTTCGTCAAGAATCGTGCGCTGTATAAAGCACCGAAGGGAGACACTCCGCCACCGTGGTGGATTCGCGGCATGTTGATCCTGACTTGCACCGGCGTGTCTTTCGCCCACGGTTCCAACGACGGCCAGAAAGGCATGGGCCTGATCATGCTGATTCTGGTCGGCACGCTGCCGATGGCTTACGCGCTGAACCGCACCATGCCGGCGGACCAGGCGCTGCAGTTTGCCGCCGTGGCCGAAGTCACCCAGCAAGCGCTGGTCAAAAGTGCCCCGCTGCCAGCGCCGGCCGACCCGCGTCCAGTGCTGTCCGATTACGTGCGCAGCAAGGAAGTCACGCCGCAACTGGTCCCGGCCCTCTCCGCCCTCGCTGGCAGCATTGGTGCACAGGTCAAGGGCTACGGCTCGCTCTCGAAAGTCCCGGCCGAGGCCATGGGCAACGTGCGTAACGACATGTACCTGACCAGCGAAACCATTCGCCTGATGGACAAGAACAAGGTCGGCAACTTTGACGCCGACACCACCGGCAAGCTGCAACTGTTCAAGCAACAGATCGACAACGCCACGCGGTTCATTCCGCTGTGGGTGAAAATCGCGGTGGCCATCGCCCTGGGGCTGGGCACCATGGTCGGCTGGAAACGTATCGTGGTGACGGTTGGCGAGAAGATCGGCAAGACCCACCTGACGTATGCGCAAGGCGCCTCGGCGGAAACCGTTGCGATGCTGACCATCGGCGCGGCGGACATGTTCGGCCTGCCGGTCTCAACCACTCACGTGCTGTCATCGGGCGTGGCCGGGACCATGGTCGCCAACGGCGGCGGCTTGCAGATGAAGACCATCCGCAACCTGCTGATGGCCTGGGTGCTGACCTTGCCAGCGGCGATTCTGTTGTCGGGCAGTTTGTATTGGTTATTCACCCAAATCTTCTAGCCGGCCTCAACACCCAACCCTGTAGCAGCTGGCGAAGCCTGCTGCTACAGGGTTTTTTATCGCCTATAGAAAGCATTTCGTCGCAAATTCAGGGGATTGCGTTTTTATTGATGCGCCACCCGCCAGATTGCACTTCAGTTTGCTAACGTGTGGCCGACTCTTAAGAGACTCGATGTATTCAGGGGTGGAATCGTGAATCTGTATATCAATCAGCTTCAGCACAAAGCTGACTTCAAAGAAGCTATCTACGCCGGCGACATCTTCCTGAACACTCAGCTGCGCGCCGCCAAAGAGCTGTGTGCATTCGCCCAGGAAAGCATCACCGCCGCCTTCGATGGCGAGACCAACCACCAGGCCCTGCACACGCTGATGCCGGTGGAAGAATTCGTGGTACTGGTGACGCGCCTCAAGGGCCAGTTCACCAACAGCCAGCGCGCCAAGGACCTGATCCTGTCGTTTATCGACGAGATCGGTGTCGACCCGCGCGAGTACATTTTCGACGTGCCGCGCATTCGCGTGGTGCCGAACTATGACTACCTGCACGCTGGTGTCAGCTACGCCTACAAACCTCATCGCGATACCTGGTACGGCGGCGTCGATTGCCAGATCAACACCTGGATGCCGGTGCACACCATTCGCCCCGACCAGACCATGATGATCAACGCCGGCTACTTCGACGTGCCGGTGAAGAACACCTCCAACGAATGGAGCCTCAACGACTGGATCAACAACCAGCGGCATAAAGCCAAGGACAACCTCAAAGAGGAAGTCCGTATGCACCCGGTGCCACTGGAGGCGATCAACACCGCGTCTGAAGTGCGCATCGCCGGCAATACCGGCGAGATGCTGATCTTCTCCGGCTCGCACTTGCACGGCACGGTCGCCAACCACACCGATCAAACCCGCTTCAGCGTGGACTTCCGCCTGATGCACCTCGACGACCTCAAGCACAAGCGTGGCGCGATCAACGTCGACAGCGCCTGCCCTGACGTCGGCGCCGGTTTCAAAGACTATTTCCACGCCCACGACTTCTCGAATTTCCAAGGAATCCAGCAATGACCAAGCGTCGCATCACGCCCGCCGAGGCCCAGTACAACGAAACCCGTGCCAGCGTCCTGAAACGGGTCGATGCCGAGTACGTGGCCGACGCGCCGTTCGTCTTCGCCAACCGCATCGGCGTGACCGCTGCACTGTCGCGCATGGAGCTGTTCAAGAAAGTTGCCGAAGTACCGGGCGCGATCATCGAGTGCGGCGTGTACAAGGGCAACTCGCTGATGCTCTACATGCACCTGTCGATGATTCTCGAGCCGTACGCGATCAACCGTTCGATCGTTGGCTTCGACACCTTCGAAGGCTTCCAGAGCATCGACAAAAACGAAGACCCGGCCGACGTCAACGAGACCATGTTCTCCGACACCGACCAGTCGCTGATCCAGGACATGATCGACGCCAACGACCTGCTGCGCCCGGTCAACCGCATCCCGCGTTGCGAGCTGGTCAAAGGCGACATCGTCAAGACCGTGCCCGAGTGGGTCAAAACCCGTCCGGACCTGGTCGTGGCCATGCTGATCCTCGACACCGACCTGTACGAGTCGACCAAAGTCGCGCTGGAAACCTTCCTGCCGTACATGCCAAAAGGCGCGGTCGTGGTGCTCGACGAAGTCGCTTACCGCAACTTCCCGGGCGAAACCAAAGCCCTGCGCGAAGTACTCGACCTGAACAAGATCGAGCTTAAGCGTTTGCCGTTTGATTCCTGTGTAGGCTACTTCCACGTTTGACACAAAACCCTGTGGGAGCGGGCTTGCCCGCGATAGCGGTCTTACATTCAATGATGATGTCGAATGTGATGGCCCCATCGCGGGCAAGCCCGCTCCCACGGGTTAAGTGTTGTCCTTCAGGTTATGTGTTGTTTTTCAAGTTGTGGAGTGGATGACGTTTCCCAGCCAGTCCATGAACGCTCTCACCCGCAACGGCAAATGCCGTTGCCGGGCGTAGAGCAACGAAACCTCCATCGACGGCGCATTGAATTGCGGCAGCACCACCACCAGCTCGCCGCTGAGCAGGTGGGGCTGCATGCCCATCAGCGGCGCCTGGATCAAACCAAAACCGCCCAGACACGCCGACTCGTAACAATCGGTGTTGTTGACCGTGACGCTGCCCGCCATCGGCACTCGACGCAACGTACCCTCTTGCTCGTACACAAAACCCTCCGACCGTGCACCCAGTACGCCGACGTAATGGACCAGCCGATGCTGCGCCAGGTCTTCGAGCCGTTCAGGCACGCCATAACGCCGCAAATACTCGGGGCTCGCGCAGTTGACCATGGTGAAATCGCACAAGTGGCGAGCGACCACCGATTGATCCGGCTGCGCGCCGACTCGCACCACGCAATCAAACCCTTCGCTGAGCAAATCGACCCGGCGGTCGGTGCTGCTGATTTCCAGCTCGAGATGGGGGTGCTGAGCCATGAACTCGGGCAGACGCGGCATCACCACCCGACGGGCCAGAATGTTCGGCATGTCGATGCGAATCCGCCCAACGAGCGACGCCTCGTCCTGGCGAAACAGCCCTTCGATTTCATCCATGTGCGACAGCAAGTCCTTGCTGCGCTCGTACAACACCAGGCCGTCCTGAGTCGCCTGAACCTTGCGCGTGGTGCGTTGCAGTAACCGCGTGCCGACCAGCAGTTCGAGGGCCTGGACGTGCTCGGATACGGTGGACCTGGGCAAACCCAGGCTTTCACCCGCGAGGGTAAAACTCGACATCTCGGTGACGCGAACGAAGGTACGCAGCAGTTCCAGCTTGTTCATGGGCCGACCTTTATTGTTCGGATTAACCGACCAGTGATTCCGATTTCAGTCTGTTTATCACTTCAGGACGGATAAATAAACTTCCTCCACGTCATCACCCACTGCTCCTTGAGGAACGCCCATGAACCGTAAAATCGCACTGATCACCGGCGCCAGCCGCGGCCTTGGCAAAAACGCAGCCCTGCATTTGGCAGCCCAAGGCATCGACGTCATCGGCACTTACAACAGCCGCGCCGATGAGGCACAAGCACTGGTCGCAGAAATTGAAAGCCTCGGCGCTCGTGCCGTCATGCTGCAACTGGACGTTGGCCAGAGTGAAGGCTTCGCAGATTTCGCCACGCAAGTCGCTGATGTATTGCGCAGCCGTTTCGATCGCGAACACTTCGACTTTTTGCTCAACAACGCTGGCATCGGCCTGAATGCGACCTTCGTTGACACCACCGTCGCCCAGTTCGATTTGCTGATGAACATCCATCTGAAGGGGCCGTTCTTTCTCACCCAGAACCTGCTGCCGCTGATGGCAGACGGTGGCCGCATCCTCAACGTTTCCAGCGGTCTGACCCGCTTCAGCTTGCCGGGTTACGGCGCTTACGCGGCGATGAAGGGCGCGATGGAAGTGCTGACGCGTTATCAGGCGAAAGAACTCGGTGCCCGCGGTATATCCGTGAACACCCTGGCGCCTGGCGCGATCGAAACCGATTTCGGCGGCGGCACGGTGCGTGATAACAGTGACGTGAACAGCTATGTCGCCGGCAATACCGCGTTGGGGCGAGTTGGTCAGCCGGATGACATCGGTGCTGCGATTGCTCTACTTTTGTCACCGGGCAGTCAGTGGATCAACGGCCAGCGCATCGAGGCGTCGGGCGGGATGTTTTTGTAAACGCCAACAAGATCAAAAGATCGCAGCCTCGTTTCACTCGACAGCTCCTACATTGGAATGCGATCCCTGTAGGAGCTGTCGAGTGAAACGAGGCTGCGATCTTTTGCTTTTATCCCGAGACAGCCTGGCGCATCACCACCCGCTCACGCACCACGTCATACGTCCAGTGGTAGACGTAGGTGTACGGCAGGAAAAACAGCAACACACCGATATCCAGCACGAACGCTTGCCACAGGCTGACCTTCAGCCACCAGGCAATCAACGGCACACCCACCGCGACCAGACCGCCTTCGAACAACAACGCATGGACAACACGTACCCACGCGTTGTGCACGATGCCGTAGTGTTTGAGCGCACGGTCGAACAATCCGTTGAAGACCACGTTCCAGGCCAGGGCAAGTGCCGCGATAGCCATGGTCACGACGCCCATATCGAGCATCGGTTTGTCCATGATCCACGCCAGCAACGGGGTACAGATCAGGATGGCCAGCAATTCGAAACCAATGGCCTGGAAAATACGTTCAGTGATGGATTTGTTGGCGCTCATGGCCAGACTCCTCTGAGTGACTGTGGTTGCCATGATCCTTCTTCACACCGATACTTCATAACCAATAACCATCGATCAAGGCGATAGTTCATGGCTTCTCAAGAAGTGTTGCAGGCCTTCGTTCAGGCAGCGACTCAAGGCTCGTTTTCCGCCGCGGCGCGCAAACTGGGCCGCAGTCAATCGACCATCAGCGCCGCCGTGGCCAGCCTTGAAATCGACTTGAACCTGACCCTCTTCGACCGCAGCAGCCGCAAGCCAAGCCTGACCCCGGCCGGGCACGTGATGCTGCAACGGGCGGAGGACATTCTGGCCGCCACCAGCCGACTGGAAATGACCGCCAGCCAACTGTCCCAAGGGGTCGAGCCAAAACTGACCGTGGCGATTTCCGACACGTATCAGTCCGACCGATTCGAAGCGGCGCTCAGCGCCTTCGAGCAGCGCTATCCGGACCTGGAACTTGAATGCCTGATCGCCGAGTGCGATGACCTGGTGGCCTTGGTGCAACGGGGTCGGGCGCATGTGGCCTTTGCCGAAAAGCAAGACAGTTACCCGCCGGACCTGGTCAGTTCGACCGTCGAGGAACGGACCGAGATCGCCCTGTTCGTGTCCCGTGAACATCCGTTGGCAGCGCTGAGCCACATCGATCAAGACGTATTGCAACAACACCGGGAGCTGCGCCTGGCGACGATCGTCAATCCGTATGAAAGCCGGGCAAAGGGGCGCGTCTGGTCGGCGCCGAGTTATCTGATGCTGCTGGAAATGGCCCAGGGCGGGTTCGGCTGGGCGCCGTTGCCCCGGTGGCTGGTGGAGCGGTTCGGGCCAGGGACGTTGCAGGAACTGGACGTGCGCGGCTGGCCGAAACCGGTGTTCGTCGATGCGCTGTGGTCGCGGCTGCATCCGCCGGGGCCGGCGGGGAGTTGGTTGCTTGGCAAGATGCTGGAATGAAGGTCCTTCGGCCCTTACCGCCGAATTGATCGTTCCCACGCTCCGCGTGGGAATGCCGCCCGGGACGCTCCGCGTCCCTTCGCGAGCGTGACGCAGAGCGTCACAGGATGCATTCCCACGCAGAGCGTGGGAACGATCGTCACTTCAACGCCTTGATCCGGGCCTCAATAAACCGCCGCTCCGGCATCTGTTGTGTCAACTCAAGCGCCCGTTCATAAGCCGCCCGCGCCTCATCAACTCTTCCCAACTGCCGACAAAACTCTGCCCGCGCCGCGTGCGCCAAGTGGTAATCCAGCAACTCACCCCGCGCCAGAATCCCTTCAACCAACGTCAGCCCCGCCGACGGCCCATCCCGTTTGGAGATCGCCGCCGCACGGTTCAATTCGATCACTGGCGAAGGCGCCGCGCCGCCCGCAATAGCACGTCATACAGACCCACAATCTCCAGCCAGTCCGTTTCCGCCGCCGTGGGCGCTTCGGCATGCGACGCCGCTATCGCTGCTTGCAGGCAATATGGACCGAATTGCCGAGTCGTCAGCGCCCGCTCCACCAATGCGCAACCTTCTTCGATCATCGAAGCGTCCCACAACGAACGGTCCTGCTCATCCAGTACGATCAACTCTCCGCTCGCCGACGTCCGGGCCGGGCGTCGGGACTCGTGCAGCAGCATCAGCGCCAGCAGCCCCATCACCTCGGGTTCGGGCAGCAGTTCCATCAACAAACGACCGAGCCGAATCGCCTCGCGGGTCAAATCCTCACGGGTCAGTTCCGCGCCCATGGACGCGGAATAGCCTTCGTTGAACACCAGGTAAATCACCCGCAGCACGCTGTCCAGGCGCTCGGGCAATTCCGCCAGGGTCGGCACTTGATAAGGAATTTTCGCGTCACGGATTTTGGCCTTGGCGCGCACGATGCGCTGGGCGATGGTCGCTGGCGCCGACAGAAAGGCTCGAGCGATTTCTTCCGTGGTCAGGTCGCAGACTTCCCGTAGCGTCAACGGCACCTGGGCGTCCGCCGCGAGTGCCGGGTGACAACAGGTGAAGATCAGGCGCAAGCGATCGTCTTCCACGTCTTCGTCACTCCAGTCGGCCTGCTCCAGCGCCTCCAGTTGAGCGATCAACATCGGTTGCGACGCGATGAAGCGTGCGCGCCGCCGCAACACATCAATGGCTTTGAAGCGCCCCGTGGACACGAGCCAGGTACGCGGATTGTCCGGCACCCCGTCACGCTGCCAGCGCTCGACCGCGACGAAAAACGCCTCGTGCAAGGCTTCTTCGGCAAGGTCGAAATCGCCGAGTAAACGGATCAGGGTCGCCAGAATCCGCCGTGAGTCCTCGCGGTAAACCTGCTCGACCTGCGCCCGTACCGACTCGGCCGACATCAGGCGCCGGGATTCAACTGGCGAACGGGACGCACCTCGACACAGCCGACCCGGGCCGCCGGGATGTTGCCGGCGACCTGGATGGCTTCATTGAGGTCCTTGGCATCGATCAGGTAGAAGCCGGCCAATTGCTCCTTGGTTTCGGCGAACGGGCCGTCGGTGATCGACATTTTCCCGTTGCGCATGCGCACCGTGGTCGCGGTCTGCACCGATTCCAGCGCCTCGGCGGCAACCATTCGGCCGCTGCCCTGGATCGCCTCGGCGTAGGCCATGCATTCAGCGTCATTCGGGCTTTCGGGCAGCGAGTGCAACTCGTGCTCGTTGCTGTAGACCAGGCATAAATACTTCATGGGGCTCTCCTGAATCGAACGGATCAACTATGGCTGCTGATTGACGCTTTCGCGACATTCCCGACGAATCGGCCTGACGCTCAGGGTTCCAGGTTGAACAGCACCGTGCCGCTCATCATGTCGAACGGGGCCGACCAGTGCTCGTGGACGATGCGCCATTGCCCATCGTCGCGCCGATAGCAGGCGGTCACGCGCATCCAGCAGGCCTGGGTTTCTCCCTTCTCGTTGGTGCCGCCGCAATGGGCCAGCCAATGGGCGAAGGCGATGTGCTCGTCCGCGACGATGTTCATATGATCGAAGTCGAACTTGTGCGCGCCCTGGCACATTTCCATGCATTCCTGCCAATGCGCGCGGTAGGCCGCCTTGCCCCGAAATTGCAGGGCTTTGACCGCGTCGTAGGAGACGATGTCCTCGGCATACAGGGGCATGAGTTTCTCGATATCCTTGGCGATGACCGCCTGACGATAGGTGTCGATCAGGGCCTGGATTTCGTGGGTAGCGTTCATGGTGGTTCTCCGTGGTTTTTGTTGTGAAGACACCCTTAGTCGTCTGGCGAAAAGCCAAATCGACAGTCGAAATAAAAATAATCCATGGACGCAAACTCGTTAGAATTCGAAACACATTTATGTTGGAAAAAGGACACTCCAGTGACAGCCCGACTCGTGCCTTACGAAAGCCTGAATGCGCTCCAGCGCCAGCAGGTCGAGGCCATTGAAGTTCACAAAGAACAAATCAAGTTCTCCGGCGACATTCACGGTGCATTGCACACCTTACTGTCCAAACCCGGCCCCGGCGTCAAAGGATTTGCCCTGCTGGTCGAGGATGTTCCCGTGGCCTTTCTGCTGCTCAAGCGCCCGCCCGTGTTACCGGTCTGGGCCGATGAACACAGCGCCACCCTTCACGCACTGCAAGTCGATCATCGGGCTCAGGGCAAAGGCTATGGCAAGGCCTGCCTGCAAGCCCTGCCCGACGTGGCGCGTCAGGCGTTTCCGGAAATAAAGGGGCTGGAGTTGTCGGTGGATGCGGATAACGCATCAGCCATCGCGCTCTACGCAAAATTCGGCTGGGTCGACAGCGGCGAAGCCTACAGGGGCCGGATCGGTTATGAACGGCGCATGGGTCTGATTTTCTGAGGTGGTTATGCTCAACAGCATCGAAGAACTGGAAGCCCTCTACGGCCAACCCCACGACCGCGCCGTGCGCAAGCAGATCCCCTTTCTTAACGAGGACTATCAGGCGATGGTCCGCGCTTCGCCGCTGGTGATCGTCAGCTCGGTGGGCCCGGACGGCATGGACGGTTCGCCACGGGGCGACACGCCGGGTTTCGTGCGGATCATTGATGAGCGCACCCTGGCGATCCCGGATCGGCCGGGCAACAACCGCATCGACACGCTGCGTAACGTCGTGCTCGATTCGCGGGTGTCGCTGTTGTTCATCATTCCCGGGATTGGCGAAACGTTGCGGGTTAACGGCACGGCACAGATCAGCGCCGAACCTGGGTTGCTGGAGAGCTTTGCGGTGAATGGCAAACCGGCGCGCACGGTGATGCTGGTGACGGTGGAAGCAGCGTTTTTTCACTGTTCAAAAGCGATCGTGCGCTCAGACTTGTGGAACCCTGAGAAACATCTGGAGCGCTCGGCGCTGCCGACGGCGGGTGCCTTTCACAAGCGGTTGAACGATGGGCAGTTCGATGCCGAGACTTATGACCGGGAAGCGCCGGCCAGGGTGCGGGACAACCTTTACTGATCGAACACGAAAAAGGGTTGCCTTGAGGCAACCCTTTTGAGATTTGACTAGCTGTTAGAGGAGAAGACAGTAATCGAGCAACTGCTTCTCGATACTTTGACGCTGGCCGATAACCAAAGCGACCACTACAAGGTTTTCACTCGGGAACACCTCATACAAAACCCGCTGCCCCATGGGCAAGTACTCACAAAAATGAGTGACCCCAAGCGACGCTGCTTCCTGACAAACACCGTAAACATGGGCCTGATTGCTCAGAGCCGTAACGATCTGCATCACCAGCTGATCAACCATCTCTGCCGCTTTTTTTTGACCGCATTGCTGCGTGAGATAGTGCTCAAGCGAAATAACCCCATGCTCCGCAGCGGTCGCAAACTCTACCCTGAAGGCCTCAGGCATCGTTATCGTCTTGCTGCAATTGGCGCCGCTGCGCCAGTCTGGCCAGCAAAGTGTCGGCAGAAATCAGTTTCCCCTGCTCTTTGTCGCGAGAGGAGAACGAAAGAAGTTTGATCAGCGCGATGGCCTCGTCTCGCCGCTTACGCTCCTCGTAGGATTCGATCACATAAGCCGGGACGCCATTCTGAGTGACGAGCATCGGCTCGGAAAGATCCAGCGATGCCGCGTTCTTTTTTACAAAACTGATTGTTTCAACTCGCATCATTCATTCCTCTGCTCACCACCCGAACAGGATGGCCAATGCAACAAGGTCTGAATTTAGGCCATTAAAAAACTTATCTCAAGAACTCATTTGCTCTTGTCCCAACTCCAACACCATCTCATGCCACGCCATCCCGCCATGGTCAGAGGCAGAAGGCTTGATATAGGCAAACCCAAACCCGGCATACAGCGGAATGTGCCGCTCCTTGCACATCAGATGGATGTGGGTCTTGCCCAACGCGCGCATCCGCTCGATGAATTCGCCCATCAACCGTTTCGCCAACCCCTGCCCCTGATAATCCGGGTGCACCACCACCGACATGATGACCACGTGCGGGCCGGCCGGATCGTGGCCGATCAGTTCCTTGAACGCTTCATCCGACATTTCTACCTGAAACGCCGCACCGGAATTGATGAAACCGGCTACAACACCATCGACTTCGGCCACGATGAAACCTTCGGGCCAGGTGGCAATGCGCGTGGCGATTTTTTCGCGGGTGGCGGCCTCGTCGCCTTCGTAGGCAACGGTTTCGATGGCGTAGCAGCGGTCCAGATCAGCAGGTGTGACGTGGCGGATGACGGTGTTCATGGCAGCTCGAAATCAGCGAGAGGAAGGCTGGGGATCATAAATCAGCGCCACCACGACATCGAGAGGCGAATCACCGATCCGCCTCTCGATGCAGTCATTACGGTTTGAGCGGCAGCCAGATTTCCAGTACACCGGTCTTGAGCTTCGGATTGAAGTCTTCGCTGTAGCGTTCGAATTCCGGGGCGTCCGCCGCCTGATAACCGGACTGCGGAAGCCAGGTTTTCCAGATGTACTGAAATGTCTGGGGCAACATATCCAGAGAGCCTTTGTGCTCGAACACCGCATAGTGCTGAGGCTGGACCTCGACCCAACGGTATTTATCCGGCAGGTCGTCGAGTTTGTCGATCTCGACGCCGGCAATGTATTCGAAGCCGCCCTTGCCATCCGGATTGCAACAGATGCCGTAGGTCACTTCGCTTTTTTGACCGGGAATTTTGCCAATCTCGGGAATGAATTTCTCCCAGAGATCGGGAATGCCTTTAGTGGTGTCTGCGGTAAATCGTCCGCCAAGCCCTGCAATGAGCAGGAAGTGCCCGTGCTCGAAGCGTGGCTTGGCGGTTTCGACGCCTGTTTGCTCATCCATGGCTCAACTCCTGGAACAAAAAAGTGGGTTCGGCTGGGAGTATAGAACTCAAACCCGATTCGCCCAGTTACAGTGCGTGCAACTGCTCGACGGCACCTGCGCCGACGAACTCGTTATACCCCGATAGGATCACGTAGACCGCGAAATAGCAGAAGATCGCCGCCGACGCCAGATAGGAGTAACGCAGCAGTTTGTCACCCAGCAACTTGCCGCCGTGACTCGCTGCGAAGCACAAAGCGACGCACCAGAGCACCCCGGCGCACAGAAACCCGCCAAGAAACAACGCCGAGCTGAGAGCACCGCCGCCACCGGAACGAGCGATCAATGTGCCGCCCACCGCAGCGAACCAGAGAATGGCGCTGGGAGACGACACGGCGAGGAAGATCCCGCGAAAAAACTCCTTCCGGTGAGAGTTCTGCCCCACCTCTGCGGTCTGTGCCAGCACCGCTTCATGGTGGATCGCCGAGTAGATCATCTTCGCCGCGAAATACACCAACAGCGCTGAACCGCCGATCCACAGCACCCAGCGCACGCTTTCGTATTGCAGCAAAACGGTCATCCCGGCCAGCGCCAGCACCGCGTAAATCAGGTCGCCGACACACGTCCCCAAACCCAGCGCAAACCCTTGAAAATAGCCGCGCTGCATCGCCAACGTGATCATCGCGATGTTGGCCACGCCGATGTCCAGGCACAGCGAAAGGCTCAGCAAGAAGCCACTGGTAAATTCCATCAACCGATTTCCTTCGGACAAATTTGTTTACATAGTCGCTGGACAGTTTGCCACATCAGCCCTTACATTCCGCCACAGGTCACCGCAGTGACCAGCGTCGCTCGGACGGTTCCGGGCGCTCACGTTATCCGAGGCAACAATGGCTAACCCAGGTTCGCCGCGCCGCTTTGCGCGCATAGATCGACTCCCCCCTTACGTATTCAACATCACTGCCGAGCTGAAGATGGCCGCCCGTCGTCGTGGCGAAGACATCATCGACTTCAGCATGGGCAACCCTGATGGCCCGACTCCGCCGCACATCGTCGAAAAACTGGTGACCGTCGCCCAGCGCGAAGACACCCACGGTTATTCGACGTCCAAGGGCATTCCGCGTCTGCGCCGGGCGATTTCCAATTGGTACAAGGATCGCTACGAGGTCGACATCGACCCGGAAAGCGAAGCCATCGTCACCATCGGTTCCAAGGAAGGCCTGGCGCATTTGATGCTGGCCACCCTCGACCAGGGCGACACCGTGCTGGTGCCGAACCCGAGCTACCCGATTCACATCTACGGCGCGGTGATTGCCGGCGCCCAGGTGCGTTCGGTGCCGTTGATTCCGGGCGTGGACTTCTTCGCCGAACTGGAAAGCGCCATTCGCGGCTCGATCCCGAAACCGAAAATGATGATCCTCGGCTTCCCGTCCAACCCCACGGCTCAATGCGTGGAGCTGGACTTCTTCGAGCGAGTGATCGCCCTCGCCAAGCAGTACGACGTCTTGGTGGTGCACGACCTGGCTTACGCCGACATCGTCTACGACGGCTGGAAAGCCCCGTCGATCATGCAAGTGCCGGGCGCCAAGGACATCGCGGTGGAGTTTTTCACCCTGTCCAAGAGCTACAACATGGCAGGCTGGCGCATTGGTTTCATGGTCGGCAACGCCGAACTGGTCAATGCCCTGGCCCGGATCAAGAGCTACCACGACTACGGCACGTTCACCCCGCTGCAGGTCGCAGCCATTGCGGCGCTGGAAGGTGATCAGCAGTGCGTCAAGGACATCGCCGAGCAGTATCGGCAGCGTCGCAACGTGCTGGTCAAAGGCCTGCATGAACTGGGCTGGATGGTCGAGAACCCGAAAGCGTCGATGTATGTCTGGGCGAAGATTCCCGAGGCTTATGCGCACTTGGGCTCACTGGAGTTCGCCAAGAAACTGCTGGCCGAGGCCAAGGTTTGCGTCTCGCCGGGCGTAGGGTTTGGTGAGTATGGGGATGATCACGTGCGCTTCGCGCTGATCGAAAACCAGGACCGGATTCGTCAGGCCATCCGCGGGATTCGCGGGATGTTCCGGGCGGATGGGTTGGTTCAGAAAACCAACGCCTGATTTTTCAAGCAGACACAAAAAAACCGCAGCGATGCGGTTTTTTTGTGCTTGATGGTTCCCACACTCTGCGTGGGAACCATCAGTCGATCATTAGACGAACAGCGACAACAGCAGAATGAAGCCCAGGCCCACCACGGACAGGATGGTTTCCATCGCGGTCCAGGTCTTGAAGGTTTCCGCCACGGTCATGTTGAAGTACTGCTTCACCAGCCAGAAACCCGCGTCGTTGACGTGAGACAGGATCAACGAACCGGCACCGGTCGCCAGTACCAGCAGCTCACGGTTCACACCTGGAATCATCCCCACCACCGGCACCACAATGCCGGCGCCGGTAATGGTCGCCACGGTTGCCGAACCGGTCGCGATACGGATCACCGCCGCCACCAGCCAAGCCAGCAGGATCGGCGAGATCTGTGCGTTCACCGCCATGTGGCCGATGACATCACCCACGCCGCTGGTCACCAGCATCTGCTTGAAGCCACCACCGGCACCGATGATCAGAATGATCGCGGCGGTCGGTGCAAGGCTCGCGTCGAGCAACTTGAGGATCTTGTTGGAGCCCATGCCCTGACGGTGGCCGAAGGTGTACAGCGACAGCAGCAACGCCAGCAGCAACGCCGAGATCGGGTGACCGATCAGGTCCATGAACGAGCGGAAGAAATTGCCTTCCGGCAGCACCACGTCGGCAAAGGTCTTGAGCAACATCAGGAACACCGGCAACAGCACGGTGATCAGGGTGATGCTGAAGCTCGGCAACTCAGCCGCCTCTGGCTCGCGAGCCAGTTGATCGACCAGTTCCTGGTTAGGATGACCCGGAATGTACTTGGCGATGAACGTGCCGTAGATCGGGCCGGCGATGATGGCGGTCGGCAGCGCAACGATCAGACCGTACAGAATGGTTTTACCGATGTCGGCACCGAACACGCCAATGGCCAGCAACGGACCCGGGTGCGGCGGAACCAGACCGTGCACGGCGGACAGACCGGCCAGCAGCGGGATACCGATCTTGATGATCGACACGCCGGTACGCCGGGCCACGATGAACACCAGCGGGATCAGCAGCACGAAGCCGATTTCGAAGAACAGCGGAATGCCGACCAGGAACGCGGCGAACATCATCGCCCACTGCACCTTGTCCTTGCCGAACGCGCGAATCAGGGTCTGGGCAATCTGATCCGCCCCGCCCGACTCGGCCATCATTTTGCCGAGCATCGTGCCCAGCGCGAGGATGATCCCGACGAAACCAAGCACCCCACCGAAGCCGTCCTGGAACGCCTTGATAATGGTGCCGATCGGCATGCCGGAGGTCAGCCCGAGAAAAGCGGCGGCGATGATCAGGGCAATGAACGGGTGAAACTTGAACTTGGTGATCAGGACGATAAGCCCGATCACCGTGACCACTGCATCGAGCAGCAGGAACGTCTCGTGGGACATGCCAAACATTAGGGGTGTCTCCTGGTTGTTGTTGTTATTAAAGCGGGTAATTCGCAAGCCAACAGGACAGCGCTATCTCTTCTGGCAAAACTCATACGGCGTGTTTCAGGCCATGAGCCTGCCACCAGTCATGAGCTTGCTTCGCCAATTGGTCGACGCTGTGGTTCGACGCGTCCAGAGCCAGGGTCAGGGGCTCGCCAATAGGTGATTCAAGGGTGGCGAACTGGCTGTCGATCAACGTTGACGGCATGAAGTGGCCCGGCCGATGGGAGACACGATCGGCGGCAACTTCAGGGGTCAGCTCAAGGAACACGAAGCCCAGGCCCGGCAAGGCGCTGCGCAGACGTTCACGGTAAATGTGTTTGAGGGCCGAGCAGGTCAGCACCGGGCGTTCGCCCTTGGCGTCAATGCGGCGCAATTCATCGCACAAGCTGTCGAGCCAGCCGGCACGGTCGTCGTCGTTCAGGGGGATTCCTGCGCTCATCTTTTCGATATTGGCGGCAGGGTGGAAAGTGTCGCCTTCAATGGCGGTCGCGCCGCTGAGTTGGCACAAGGCCTCGCTGACGCAAGTCTTGCCGCAACCGGCAACGCCCATGATGACCAGGGCGGTGATGGGATGATTCATGTAACACCTCAGCGCGCAGACAGCGCTACCTTTGCCAGTTATGACACTAGAACAAAAGCAGAAGTTGCCGACGCCTTCTTGTCATTTTTGTGGGTTGCAGCATGTTCGGACCCAAGGCCAAAAAGCGAGGTTCAGGCAAACCCCGCTCACGCATTTGCAGCTGCATCGAGACAGCGCTACCTTAGTGCCTCGAATTTTGTTTGGCAAGCCGTCCGATGATCTCCCCTAAAAACGATAAAAATACGCGCACCACTGGCCGCCCCACTTTGAACGAAGTCGCACGCCTGGCCGGTGTCAGCCCGATCACCGCCTCTCGCGCCCTGCGCGGGGTCAGCACGGTGGCCACCGAATTGGTGGAAAAGGTGCAGAAAGCCGCCCTCGACCTCAACTACGTGGTCAACCCTGCCGCCCGCGCGTTAGCCTCGGCCCAGAGCCATTCGGTGGTGGTTTTGGTGCCATCGCTGTCCAACTTATTGTTCATCGACACGCTGGAAGCCATTCATCAGGTTTTGCGCCCAAAAGGCTTCGAAGTGCTGATCGGGAACTTCCATTACTCACGTGATGAAGAAGAAAACCTGCTGCGCAACTACATGGCGTATCAACCGCGCGGTTTGCTGCTGACCGGTTTCGACCGCACCGAAAGTTCACGACGGATGATCGAGGCCAGCAACATTCCCTGCGTGTACATGATGGAACTGGACAGCGCAGCCGGCGTGAATTGCGTGGGTTTTTCGCAACTCGCTGCCGGCGAGACAGCGGCCGGGCATTTGCTGTCACGGGGTCGTAAACGCTTGGCCTACATCGGCGCGCAACTGGATCAACGCACGCTGCTGCGCGGTGAAGGTTTCCGCAAAGCCCTGCAAAAGGCCGGTTTGTATGACCCGGATCTGGAAGTGCTGACACCTCGTGCCTCCTCCGTCGGTCTCGGTGGCGAACTGTTCCTGCAACTGCTCGCCACTCATCCTGATGTCGATGCCATTTTCTTCGGCAACGACGACCTGGCCCAGGGCGCATTGCTCGAAGCCATGCGCTGCGGGATCAAGATCCCCGAACAAGTGGCGATCCTCGGCTTCAACGACCTGCCGGCCTCGGCGCACATGGTGCCGCGCCTGAGCAGCATCAGCACGCCGCGCGAGGCGATTGGCCGGCGTGCAGCGGAGCAGATGTTGACGTTGATGGCTGGTAATACGGTGGCGAAACCGGTGCAGGACATGGGGTTTGAGTTGAAGGTGCGCGAGAGTACCTGACGTGGCGAGTGGGCAAGCCGTAGCGCGATCTGTAGCAGCTGGCGAAGCCTGCGTTCGGCTGCGCAGCAGACGTCAATTCAACCGGCACGGTGATTCAGGAAGACCGCACTCTCAGGTTTTACGACTGCTTCGCAGCCGAACGCAGGCTTCGCCAGCTGCTACAAAGAGCGTGTTTCGCGATCCCACTCGCCACAGGTGCTTGATGTCGCCCGTTGGCAGGCACACTATTAATTCCCGAAGCCTCGAACTGCTAACGGAGTAGCTCCATGGAACATGCACTGAAGATTCTGGGTAAAGCCTCGTCCATCAACGTCAGAAAAGTCCTGTGGACCTGTGAGGAACTGGGTGTTGCCTACGAACGTGAAGACTGGGGCGGCGGTTATGCGTCGACCCACACGCCAGAGTTTCTCAGGCTCAATCCCAACGCACTGGTGCCGGTGATCATCGATGAGGCCGGCGTGCTGTGGGAGTCCAACACCATCTGTCGCTATCTGGCCGGCAAACACCACAACACCGATCTGCTACCCCACGATCCCGCGGCCCGCGCTCGGGTGGAACAGTGGATGGATTGGCAAGCGACTGAACTCAATGCCTCCTGGAGCTATGCGTTCACGGCGTTGGTACGCAAAGATCCGGAGTTCCAGGACCCGCATCACATTGCCGCCGGTGTACACGGCTGGAATCAGAAAATGGGCATCCTCGAGCATCAGCTCGTGACCACCAAAGCGTATGTCGCCGGGCCACACTTCACGCTGGCGGACATCGTCATCGGGTTGTCGATCAACCGCTGGCTGATGACACCGATGGAGCGCCCCGACTACCCGGCCATCGACGAGTATTTCCAACGGTTGGCACAACGTCCGGGATTCCTGAAACATGGCTGCAACGGCCTGCCATAACGCCAAACCCGCAACGCTCCTTCCCTGAAAAGAGAGACTCATGAACGGACTCAACGTACTGCTGACCGGTGCCTGCGGCAGAATCGGCAAAACCTTTTTCGAAGCCTCAAAAGACCGCTACACCTTCGTCCTGACGGATCGCGTCGAGCCCGACTTTGTGGTCGATGCGCCTCACCGTTTCGTTAGCCTGGACCTGTCCAACCCCGCGGCCATGGGCGAAGTATTGAAAGGGATCGACGTCATCGTGCACCTGGCCGGCATTCCTCACGCCACTGCCACTTTCAATGAGCTGCTGCCCAATAACATCCTGGCCACCACTTACCTGTTCGAAGCCGCGGCAACGGCTGGCTGCAAACGACTGGTGTTCGCCAGCAGTGCGCAAACCATCGAAGGCTACCCGGTGGACCGGCAGATCACCCCGGGCATGCAGGTCATGCCGGCCAATCTGTATGGCGTCAGCAAGTGTTATGGCGAAGCGTTGTGTGCGTTCTATGCTGCCAAACGCAACCTTTCGACCATCGCGATACGGATCGGCGCTTTCGAATTCCCGGACCGTCATGAACTGACCAATGCCCGAGACCTGAGCGCCTGGCTGAGCCCGCTCGATGCGGTGCAGTTGCTGCAACGTTCGGTGGAGGTCGAAGGCGTGCAACACCTGATCGCCCACGGCATTTCCAACAACCGCTTCAAGCGCCTGGACCTCAGCGAAACCATGCGGGTGCTGGGTTACCGGCCGGTGGATGATGCGTTTCAGACGTTCGATATCCCGATTGCGCCATAAACCCTCCGATCAGGCTGCCTTCGCCTCGGCGACGTTTCTCGGGTTGTTCCTTGGCGCGAGCGAACCCGCAACCTGGCTCTGGAAAACATCGCCCATCGCTGATCCATCGTGCGGTCGACCTCTGCCTAAAAAGGGTGCCTCTAAAGGGACCCTTTCTACATTGCCGGTATCCGTTTATCTGCGGTATGAGTCATTTCTCAGCGAGCATGCCCATCAACGCCTGCACCGCCGACGAAGGTGGCTTATTCGCAGCGGCCACCAAAGCAAACTCTCGATCGATACGTGGTTTGACCGGCACCACCCGCAGACCCTGAAGTTGGCTCGGCAGTGTCATCTCCGGCACCAGCGTCACGCCGATGTTTTCCCGCACCAGGGTGAACGCACTGCTCCATTCACGAACCTCGACCCGAACGTCGCGCAGCTGCAGTCCGGCATCCTCCGCCAGGCTGCGAGCGTTGGTCGAACAACCGCCCGTGGCCAGTACAAAAGGCTGCTCTGCCAACTCTGCCAGGGAGACGCCTTCTTCATTCGAACGGCGAGCCAAAGGATGGCCGCCGGGCACCACCGCCATCCAGGCATCACGTCCCAGGCGACCGGCATTGCGCTCGGGCGCCGGGTTCAACACCACGCCGACATCCACCAGCCCGGCGCCGAGCAGCGTTTCCACTTCATCGTCACTGACCTCCAGCGCGACCACCTGAATGCCGGGATAAAGCCGGTTGAACTGACGCAGCAGCGGCGGCAGGAAAGTCGCCAACACCATGGGGAAACTGGCCAGGCGAATCGTCCCGCGCTGAATGTCTTTGGTGGAATCGACAGTACTGCGAATGGCTTCCAGAGCACCAAGCATCGTTCTCGCGTGTTCGATCACAGACAGGCCGATTGCCGTCGGCAAGGTCTGGCGATTCTCCCGACTGAACAGTGGAACGCCCAGGGTTTCTTCAATCAACGCCAAGGCCTGGCTGGCACCGGACTGGGTCATGCCGACCCGCTCGGCAGCCCGGGTAATGTTGCCCGTATCAGCCACGGCCACCACCATTCGCCAGTGCATCAGATTCATCATGGCAGTAGCTTTCCTTATGGCGGCTTTCTGAAAGATTAATTTTACCGAGGGTGCCGCGCACTATGACACTGGCGCAAATCCCCAGCCAGAGCCCTGCCAATGAAGTTGTATTACGCCCCACACGCCTGCTCGCTGGCGCCGCATATCGTGCTGCGCGAACTCGATCTGCCGTTCGAATTGATCCGCGTCGACAACACCACCAAGCGAACCGCCAACGGCGACGACTTCCTCGCCATCAACCCAAAGGGTTACGTCGCGGCACTGCAATTGGACAATGGCCAAGTACTGACCGAAGGCCCGGCGATCCTGCAATACCTGGCAGACCTGCGACCCGAAGCGAACCTGGCACCCGTGAGCGGGACGTTCGAGCGAGTGCGATTGCAGGAGTGGCTGAATTTCATCTCGACCGAGATTCATGGCGGATTGGGTTGGCTGTTCAGTTCGCAGTTCCCGGATGAGGTGAAAGCCCTCATCAAAGAGAAACTGTTCAAGCGGTTTGCGGTGTTGTGTCAGACGCTGGAGCGCCAGGACTATTTGATGGCTGACGGGTTCAGCATTGCCGATGCGTATTTGTTTACGGTGTTGCGCTGGGCGCACCTGTTTGCCATCGATTTGAATGAGTGGCCGGCGTTGGCGCGGTTTCAGGCACGGGTTGATCAGCGGCCAGCCGTGAAGGCTGCATTGGCCGCTGAGTCGGATTAAGGCTACAAACTTGCACTCACTTTGGTGGCCACTTCACCGGGCACCCAGCCCTTCCAGATCTGCGGTTGATCACGCAAAAACGCTTCGGCCACCTGACGCGGTTGCAGGCGCTTTTCGCTCATCTGACCGAGCGTGTGGTTCAGCAGATCGATCGGCAGGTCGACCTTTTCGAAGAACGCCACCAGGTCCGGGTACTGCGCCTTGAACGGCGCGGACACGCCGATCGCCAGGTTTGCCGGCATCGAACGGGTGCCTTTTGGATTCGGGTTGTTGGCGTCGGCCAGGGTCTTCCAGGCTTCAGCGTCGAAGGCCGGCTCGTCGAGTTTCACCAGTTTGAAACGCCCCAACAGCGGCGTCGGCGACCAGTAGTAGAACAGCACCGGTTTGCCACGACGGATCGACGAAGCCACCTCGGCATCCAGCGCCGCCCCGGAGCCGGTGCGGAAGTTGACGAAGCTGCCGGTCAGGTCATAAGCCTTGAGTTTCTGACTGTTGACGATCTCCGAGGTCCAGCCGGTCGGGCTGTTGAGGAAGCGGCCACGGCTCGGGTCTTCCGGGTCGCGGAACACGTCCTTGTAGCGCGCCAGGTCGGCGACGGATTTCAGCTCCGGGGCCAGGGGTTTGATGCCGCGTTCGGGGTCGCCCTTGATCACGTATTCCGGCACCCACCAGCCTTCGGTGGCGCCTTTGACCGTGTCGCCCAGCCCAAACACTTTGCCTTCCGAGGCGGCTTTGACCCACGCCGGACTGCGCCCGGCCCACTCTTCGCCGATCACTTGAATATCGTTCTTGGCCAGTGCCGCTTCGAGGCTGACGGTGCTGCCCGGCAAGGTATCGGTCGGGTAGCCGTAACCTTTCTCGACTATCAATCGCAGGATTTCGGTGATCAGGCTGCCGCTTTCCCAGGTGATGTCGCCGAAGTGGATCGGCGCGGTTTTCTCCGCGGCGGGAACGTGGGTTGCCACAAGGCTCAGGGCCAGAAGCGAACTGCCAAGCAGGGTTTTGATCGATCTCATGCGGACCTCCGGGTCAGGGAATTCAAGGATTGGTTGGCGCTGTGCCGGGCGCACAGGGCCTGGATACGAGTCATGTAAACGCTGACCGAACGTTGGGAAATGCCCAGTTCGGCGGCGATTTGCGGGTAGGTCAGACCGTCGATTCGCGACAACAGGAAAGTTGCGCGAACCTTGCCCGGCAAGCGCTCAAGCGTACGATCCAGGCCATGCAATGCCTGGGTCAGTTGCACCCGTTCTTCGGGCGATATCGCTTGCTGCTGATCGAGGTGTTGCAACTGATCGAGGTGCTGGCGTTCCAGGTCACGGCGGCGCCAGAGCTGATAGATCAACCGCTGGGCAATGGTGGTGAGCAAGGCGCGAGGCTCGCGGATCGGGGTCAGCCCCGGCGATTCGAGCAGTTGTAAAAAGGTTTCGGCAGCGATGTCTTCGACGCTGGAACTGGCCCCCAGATGCCGGCGCAACCGTGCGCACAGCCAGGGGTAATGCGCGCGGAACAATCCGCCCACGTCGTTGCGATGGGAAAGGTCGGTGCCGGACATAGAGGCTCCAAGGGTGAGGGGTCGCTGAATGTCCGGTGATCCGGTGACGCGATCCTAGCAAGGAGCCTTATTCATTAATAATACTTAAAAAGCATTTTTATATTCTATTTTAGAATTAACCATTAAAAGATCGCAGCCTCGTTTCACTCGACAGCTGCTACAGGAAATCGGTGTATATCTGTAGCAGCTGTCGAGTGAAACGAGGCTGCGATCTTCCCCCCTACCGCAATCGCCCAAACCCCAACGCCTCAGCCTCTTGCTGATAGGCGAGCACAATCTGATAGTCGCTTTCGCTGGCCGGCAATACCTCTCGCAGACCGAGGATTTCGCTGACCTCGGGCAATTCCCACAACGTCGTGTTCATCACCTGACGCAGCTCTTCAGCCTGTTCATCGGTGACAGTCGCGGCGGTGATAAACGGCAAGGTCGGACTGAACGCACTTCGCGCAATGACCCGCAGGCCGGCCACTTCTTCTTCGGCGTGCCGCGCCAGATAGGCAAAGGTGACGCTGTCGATGGCCGCCAGGTCCGCTGTTTCTTCACGCAACCCGCGCAGACTTTCACGGTGGCTGCCGCTGATACCGACACTGGAGAAGAACTGCCCGTCTCGATGCAACGGCGCCAGGCGGTGACGCAGCAGGTTCATGCCGCTGTTGGAATCTTCGCCATTGATCACCCCCCGACTGTCGCGAAAGGCCGGCAGGCTGCGCCGTGGATCATCGGAGCGACTCAGCAACAGGCTGCAATGGTTGCCACCGTTGGCGTCCGGCAGTTCATAACGAGGACGACCGATGACCCGAACCCGACCGCGCAACGCGGTCATCAGCGGATAGCCGCAGGTTTGGGTCAACAGCAAGTTCGGGGACAACCAGAGGTCCATCAGCGAAAGGCCTTCGGCGTTGCGGCGGGTGGCACCCAGTCGCTCGATAATTCGCGTCAGCCAGCGCTCGTTGGCCTCGCGGATCGGCTCGGGGGCGACGTACATCAAAAGTTCTGCGTAGGCTGAAGTCATTGGATTTCTCAACTGAACGGATGCCGAGGGCTGTCGATAGCCTTCACCCCATGCCGGCGCCACAACTGGCCATAACCCTGCACCAGAAACCCGCCGCTGCGCGCCAGCCATTGCTCGCGACGCGCGTGGTAGGCGCGGGGCAAGTCGTACCAGGGCAGCCCTGGCAAGTCGTGATGCACCAAATGCAGATTGAGGTTGAGGAACAGCCAGCGCCACGGCCAGGCGGCTTCATTGATGACCGTCCTTTGCTCGGGCTCGGCGTGGGGACGGTGTTCATAGTAGGAGCGAATCATGGCAATCGATAGCGCCGGCACGCTGATCAGCAACAGGTAATGCCACACCGGCAGCACGCTGTAGCGGGCGATAAACAGCAACATCAGCAGGGTCAATGTGCCGTGGGTCAGCCACATCAACCAGGCCTGTCGTTCACCTGTTTTCAGTAGACGCTGCAGCTCTTCCCGGGCCAGCGCCAGCAAGGCCAGCGGAGCGCCAAGGATGAAACGCCCCAGCACGGTTTTGTTCAGCCAGTGCAGGCCTTGTTCGAACAGTGAACTGTCCTGCCATTGCTCGGCGCTCAGGTAACGGCTTTCCGGATCGCGACCCGGAAGGGTCAGGTCTTCGTCGCGGTGATGCAGCAAATGGCTGTCGCGATACAGGGTGTAGGGATACCAGACGGCGAACGGAGCGTAGCCGAGGATCTTGTTCAGCGATGCCCAGCGGGTGGGATGCCCGTGCAGCAATTCGTGCTGCACCGATAACCAGAGCACCACCAACGGAATCAGCAACACCGTGCTCCACCAGAGCCCCAGCCGATGGCTCCCCAAAACAATGCTGAACCAACCAGCGTACACGCCGACCAGCAAAAGCCAGGTCGGCCACTCAGTGCGAGCGGTCAGGCGTTGGCGCAGGGTGTCGATTTCTTCACGGTGGGCGGTATCGAAGTAATGGGGCATGGCGTTGCTCAGATCGGGGACCAATCCCCTTCTGTGCAATGGCGCAGGGTTTTCTTGCAGATTATTTGGTTACTACGTCAGAAGCAGCGGGAGCCCGAGGCCGGGCTCCCTTGTCACGGGATCAATGACCGAACACATCCACCTTCTTGGCCTTCTTGTCCGCGCGCTTTTCATCGGCGGTTTTTGCCGGTTTTTTCTTTGCCGCTTTTTTTGAATCCATGCCTTTGGCCATGATACGTACTCCACTCATACGGGATGTGAGATCAGGTATACACCTATCGCTGCGCGCGCGTTCTTTTATAATCGCCCGCTTTGCGTACCGACAGTCGAAGACCATGCCCAACACCCAATACACCTTGCTCGCCGAGCCTTTATGGCCCTTGATGAACAAGTTTTATCGCGCTCACCAATCGTCGATGAAAGCGGTCCGCGACGCTCAGCTCTGGGTGGCCAGGCGCGACGAGATCATTGGCGCGCTGTGTTTGCGACCGGTGGCGGACGGGCATTGGCTGACGGGTTTGTTTGTCGATCCGGCCTGCCGTGAACAGGGCATCGCTGCGACGCTGATCGCCGAGGCGCTCAAGGATCTTGAAGGCCGGGTGTGGCTGTTTTGTCATCCGGACTTGCGCGGGTTTTATGAACGTCGCGGTTTTACCTTCGACCCGCCACTGCCCTACTCCATGGCGGAACGCTTGAGCCGCTATGCGCGCAGCAAGCCGATGATCGCCATGGGGTTGGAACCGGCCAGATAACGCACTAACTCCTTATGAAGATCAAATGTGGGAGCGAGCTTGCTCGCGAAGGGGTCAGAACAGTCAACATTGATATCGACTGACACACCGCCATCGCGAGCAAGCTCGCTCCCACAGTGGTTTGAGGTGTTTTCGAATCAGTCGTCTGCGTTCGGATCGAGATCCGGAAACATCACTTCGGTAAACCCGAACTTGCTGAAGTCACTGATGCGCGACGGGTATAACCGGCCGATCAGGTGATCGCATTCATGCTGCACAACCCGCGCATGGAAGCCCTCGGCAACGCGCACGATCGGATTGCCCTTGGGATCGAAACCTTCGTACCGAATGTGCTGATAGCGATCCACCGCGCCACGCAGGCCGGGCACCGACAGGCAGCCTTCGAAACCCTCTTCCAGCGTCGGGCTCAACGGCGTGATCAACGGGTTGATCAGAATCGTTTGCGGCACGGCTTCGGCGTCCGGATAGCGTTCGCTGTGCTCGAAACCGAAGATCACCAGTTGCAGGTCGACGCCGATCTGCGGTGCGGCCAGGCCAACGCCACCGACGCTTTCCATGGTCTGGAACATGTCGTCGATCAGTTGCCACAGCTCAGGGCTGTCGAACATTTCGGCGGGCACCGGCGGGGCAATGCGCAGCAGGCGCTCGTCACCCATTTTCAGAATTTCACGGATCATTTGATGACTTCGTCAGTGGTCGGCTTGATCGAGTGGTCCCGACCCAGTCCCGACACGTGGTGTTTGGGTTCGTGGTCGAGTTCGCCGGGGACTTTTTCGCCATCATTCTTGCCCTCGGTCGACATGTGTTCGATCACGGCATTCATCTCCGCGCCGAGCAACAGCACTGCGGCGGAAATGTAGAAGTACAGCAACAGCACAATGATCGCGCCGATACTGCCATACATGGCGTTGTAGTTGGCGAACATCTTGACGTACAGACCGAAGCCCAGCGACGCGATGATCCACACCACCACCGCCAGCACCGAGCCCGGGGTGATGAAGCGAAACTCCTGTTTGACGTCGGGCATGACGTAGTAAATCAGCGCCACCGCCATCATCAACAGAATCACGACCACCGGCCAGCGCACGATGGTCCAGAGGGTCACGATGAACTCTTCAAGGCCGACTTGCGAGGCGATCCATTCCATCACCTGCGGCCCAAGCACCATCAGCGCGGCGGCCACCAGCAGCATGCCGGCGATGCCGATGGTGTAGAAAATCGACAGCGGGAAACGCTTCCATGCCGGCCGGCCTTCGACCACGTCGTAGGCGGCGTTCATCGCGCTCATCATCAGCCGCACACCGGCGGACGCGGTCCACAGGGCAATCACGATACCGACCGACAGCAAGCCACCCTTGGATTGCTGGAGCTGGTCGATGACCGGGTTCACCTGTTCCAGCGCCTGGGGCGGCAGGACCAGTTCCGATTGCAGGCGCAGCCAGGAGAAGAAGTCCGGCAGGTGCAGGAAACCGATCAGGGCGATCAGGAACAGAATGAAGGGAAACAGCGAAAACAGCATCTGATAGGCCAGCGCCGAGGCATAGGTCGACATCTCGTCGTCGACGAACTCGGTGATCGTGCGCACCATGACACGGTGCAGGCGCAGGCCTTTCATGTGTGGGAAAAACATTAGCGTCTCCTTTCGCCGCAAATTTGGTCGAAGTCATGGCGACTCAGGGGCCGTTTTCTACATCAAAGTAGCCTACTTGGCGAGTTTGAAACAATTTCCTTGTGCAAGTTCAGGCTGACACAAAAACGGCCATCCGCGGATGGCCGTTTCGGTTGCTCATTAAAGGCCGGATCACGCCTTGTCGATGCCTTTCTTGATCGCGTCCTTGGCTTTGCCGACCGCTTGCTGGGCTTCGCCTTTCCTTTCCTGAACGACGCCTTCGGCGCGCATTTTGTCGTTGCCGGTGGCCTTGCCGACGCCTTGTTTGACATTGCCGACTGCTTCGTTGGCCAAGCCTTTTGCTTTATCGCCAGTGCTGCTCATGGTGTTTCTCCTCTGAACAATTCAACGGGGAAAGTCGCTACACAAGGTTGACCGGAGGCGTTTGCGCGGAGTTTCATTTATTTTCACGGCGACATTTCATCGTTCAGTGCAGGTTGGGCTTTATGTTTGCCGACCAACCCCCGAGAATGCGCAACGTATTCAGGCCATGGCGCTGAAGATCCAATCCCGTAGGAATGTTATGAAACTCGATAAAAAGCAGGCCATTGCCCGCAGAAACCAGGAACTTGGCGGTGCTGTGCTTGGCGTCAACAACTGCCATTTCACCGAATTGAACCGCAACCGCAACATCTGGTGGTTCGATATTCCGGTCGCACGCCTGGCCATTGGTCAGTACGAGTGGGTTCACCTGCTGATGCACACCCCGGATACCGACGAACTGCTGCACCTGAAAGTGCCGACGGTATTCCTGCGCGAGAAGCTCGAAGGCCTGGTGGTGCGCAACGAAGGCAAGCGTAAAGCAGCCTTGAGCCTGGAACTGAGCGCCGACAAGGACTCGTACCTCCAGGACATGCGCCCGGCGGGTACCAACGTCAATTTCGCGCAGTTCCGCCTCTAAATATCACTGAGCACCTGTGGCGAGGGGATTTATCCCCGTTGGGCTGCGAAGCGGCCCCAGCGTCTTTTCAGACAGACTAAGTTGTCTGGATTTACGACTGCTTCGCAGCCGAACGGGGATAAATCCCCTCGCCACAGAAGCCCACTCATATCAGCACCAACAAAAAGCCCCGCATCTGCGGGGCTTTTGTTTGTTACGCGCTTACCTTCTTGACGCCGAGCTTCTTCAGCTCTTCGTCGCGCAGCTCGCGGCGCAGGATCTTGCCGACGTTGGTGGTCGGCAGCGCGTCGCGGAACTCCACGGCTTTCGGCACTTTGTAGCCGGTGACGTTGGCGCGCATGTGCTCCATCACCTGTTCCTTGGTCAGCGTCACGCCCGGTTTGGCGACGATGAAGATCTTGATCGCCTCGCCCGACTTCTCGTCCGGCACGCCGATGGCTGCGCATTGCAGCACGCCCGGCAGGGTCGCCAGCACGTCTTCCAGTTCGTTCGGGTACACGTTGAAACCGGAGACCAGGATCATGTCTTTCTTGCGATCGACGATGCGCATGTAACCGTCAGGCTGGATCAGCGCGATGTCACCGGTCTTCAACCAGCCTTCGCTGTCGAGGATTTCATCGGTGGCGTCCTGACGCTGCCAGTAGCCCTTCATCACTTGCGGACCTTTCACACACAGCTCGCCGATTGCGCCCATTGGCTGTTCAACGCCGGCATCGTCGATGACTTTGCACAGGGTCGACGGAACCGGAATACCGATGGTGCCGATCTGGATGTTCTGGATTGGATTGACGGTGGCCACCGGGCTGGTTTCGGTCATGCCGTAACCTTCACAGATGGCGCAACCGGTGACCGCTTTCCAGCGCTCGGCGGCGGCCAGTTGCAGGGCCATGCCACCGGACAGGGTGACTTTCAGCGCCGAGAAGTCCAGCTTGCGGAAGCCTTCGTTGTTGCACAGGGCGACGAACAGCGTGTTGAGGCCGACGAAACCGCTGAACTTCCACTTCGACAGTTCCTTGACCATCGCCGTCAAATCGCGCGGGTTGCTGATCAGGATGTTGTGGTTGCCGATCAGCATCATCGACATGCAATGAAAGGTGAAGGCATAGATGTGGTACAGCGGCAGCGGCGTGATCAGGACCTCGCAACCTTCATTGAGGTTGGAACCCATCAGCGCCTTGCACTGCAGCATGTTCGCCACCAGGTTGCGGTGGGTCAGCATCGCGCCCTTGGCCACGCCGGTGGTGCCGCCGGTGTATTGCAGCACCGCAACGTCGCTGCTGGCCGGGTTGGCCTCAGCCACTGGCTGGCCGTGGCCCTTGCGCAGTACGTCGTTGAACTTGATGGCCTTGGGCAAGTGATACGCCGGGACCATCTTCTTCACGTACTTGATGACGCTGTTGACCAGCAGGCGCTTGAGCGGCGGCAGCAGGTCGGCCACTTCGGTGACGATCACGTGCTTGACGCCGGTTTTCGGCACGACGAGCTGGGCCAGGTGCGCCATGTTGGCCAGGCAGACCAGGGCTTTGGCACCGGAGTCGTTGAATTGGTGTTCCATTTCCCGCGCGGTGTACAGCGGGTTGGTGTTGACCACGATCAGCCCGGCGCGGATGGCACCGAAGACGGCGACCGGGTACTGCAACACGTTGGGCAGCTGCACGGCGATTCGATCACCCGGCTGCAAGTCGGTATGCTGTTGCAGGTACGCGGCAAAGGCACCGGACAATTCGTACAGTTCACCGTAGGTGATTGTCTTGCCCAGGTTGCTGAACGCCGGTTTGTCGGCAAAGCGTTGGCAGGACTGCTTCAACACCGCCTGAATATTCGGATACTCGTCTGGATTGATGTCGGCAGCAATCCCGGCAGGGTACTTATCCTTCCAAAAGTCTTCGATCATGGAAGCCCACTCCTCAGCAACGCGAATTCATCACCGCATTTGATGCGATTATTATTGGTGTGTGTTTTTTATTGGTGTCTGTGTGTTGGTGAGTCTGGCTTTATATATAGGCCGAGAAGTCACAAAGCGCGCCGAGAGTAGCAGCTTTGCCAGAGGTCGACCAGAGCCAAAAACAGCCTCTACGGTCACATTTGTGACTCAAGACCGCTCAATGGTCTTTTTTAGAGCAAAAATTCTATATAGGCAGAAATCGCTCTAGAACAGGGCTTACAGCCAAATTCCAAAGACAAAAAAAGGGGCGTCCGTACTTGGTCGCCCCTTTTTGATGCTGCGTCGCTAACAATTCATTACGCGATATCGCGCAACTCCCGCCGCAATATCTTGCCCACCGGCGTCATCGGCAACGACTCACGCAAGACGATGTGCTTGGGCACTTTGTACGCCGTGAAGTTTTCCTTGCAGTAAGCCTTCAGCTCTTCAAGGCTGACACCCGTTTCACGGGCCACCACGAACAGCTTCACCGCCTCCCCCGAACGCTCGTCCGGCACACCGATCACCGCACAGTTGGCGACTTTCGGGTGAGCCATGACCACGTCTTCGATCTCGTTCGGGTACACGTTGAAGCCCGAGACGATGATCATGTCTTTCTTGCGATCGACGATGCGCACAAATCCGTCCGGGTCGATCACGGCGATGTCACCCGACTTGAACCAGCCTTCGGCATCCAGCACTTCGGCGGTGGCTTCGGGTTTCTGCCAGTAGCCCTTCATGATCTGCGGGCCCTTGATACACAGTTCGCCGCGCTCGCCCAGAGGTTGCTCGACGCCTTCATCGTTGATGACCTTCAGCGTGGTGCCCGGCACCGGCAGGCCGACCGTGCCGAGCCGCGACTTGTCGCCGTACGGGTTGGTGCAAGCCACCGGCGAGGTTTCGGTCAGGCCGTAACCTTCGGTGATGCGACAACCGGTGAGCTGTTCCCAGCGCTCGGCGGTGGCCTTGACCAGCGCGGTGCCGCCGGAGTTGGTGAGTTTCAGGCTGGAGAAATCCAGGGTCTTGAAATCCGGGTGGTCCATCAGCGCGACGAACAGCGTGTTGAGCCCCAAAAGGGCCGAGAACCGCCAATTCTTCAGCTCCTTGATAAAGCCGCCGATGTCCCGCGGATTGGTGATCAGCACGTTGTGGTTGCCCGAAACCATCATGCACATGCAATTCGCGGTGAACGCATAGATGTGGTACAGCGGCAGCGGCGCGACCATCACCTCTTGCCCTTCGCGCAACAGCGGCTGGCCGTCATTGCCGAACTGCTCCAGGCACGCCCGCACTTGCTGCATGTTGGCTACCAGGTTGCCATGGGTCAGCATCGCGCCCTTGGCCAGGCCGGTGGTGCCGCCGGTGTATTGCAGCACGGCGATGTCGTCGAGCCCGACTTTCAGCGGCTTGATGCCCAGGCCCCGGCCCAGACGCAGCGCGCTCTTGAAGGAAGTGGCCTGGGGCAAGGAGTACGCCGGGACCATCTTCTTGACCTTGCTCACCATCGTATTGACCAGCCAGCCCTTGGCGGCGGGCATCAGGTCGCCCATCCGGGCTTCGATCAGGTACTGGATGTCGGTGTCGGGCAGCACTTCCTGGACTTTGGCCCCGAACATGTTCAGGTACACCAGCGCCCGGGCACCGGAGTCCTTGAACTGATGACGCATCTCCCGCGCGGTGTACAGCGGGTTGGTGTTGACCACGATCAGCCCGGCGCGCAAGGCACCGAACACGGCAATCGGGTAATGCAGGACGTTGGGCATCTGCACCGCAATGCGATCCCCCGGCACCAGATCGGTGTGGGCTTGCAGGTAACCGGCGAACGCTGCGCTGTAGCGTTCCAGTTCGGCGTAGGTCAGGGTTACGCCCATGTTGCTGAATGCCGGGCGGTCAGCAAATTTCTTGCAGGAACGCTCGAACACCTCGATCACCGACTTATAGGCCCCTTGATCGATGTCCAGGGGCACGCCGGCCGGGCGTTTGTCATTCCAGAAATCAGGTTGCATTGTTCTTGTCCTCTTTACCTGAACCTATCCGGGGCCGCTTTTCTGTCCTTCTTCAAAACAAAGAGCGAAAAGCGGGGCTCCACGGACACTAGCAGCTATGGCGAATCAGGCAAATATGCGCACGGTCGACATTGATCGTGTGAATCTTGCTGCCGTGGCGTGGCCTGATCAGACGGCACGCTTTGGATGCGCTATACAATGCAACGACGCCCATGCCACATGCAGCCCTATGCAAAGGAACCGCCATGATCCACGACACTTTCTGGCTGACCGCGAGCGACCGCAGCCGCCTCTTCGTCAACCAGTGGCTGCCCGCCGCGCCTTTAAAAGCAGTGATCCTGCTGGCCCACGGCATGGCGGAACACAGTGGTCGCTACGCCCGTCTGGCGGAAAAACTCTGTGATCAGGGCTACGGTGTGTACGCGCCGGACCTGCGTGGACATGGCAAAACTGCCGAAAACGGGACCCTCGGCCATTTCGCCGACGATGACGGTTGGTGCAAGGTGGTCGGCGACCTGGCGAGCCTCAACCAGCACATCGGCCAACAACATTCCGGCGCGCCGATCGTGCTGCTCGGTCACAGCATGGGCAGCTACATCGCCCAGGCTTATCTGCTGCACCACAGCGCCAGCCTGCATGGGGCCGTTCTCAGCGGGTCGAACTTCCAACCGGTGGCGCTCTATCGCGCGGCGCGGCAGATTGCGCGGTTAGAACGTTTGCGCCAGGGCCCGAAGGGTCGCAGCGCGCTGATCGAATGGCTGTCGTTCGGTTCGTTCAACAAGAAATTCAAACCGGCACGCACGCGGTTCGACTGGCTCAGCCGCGATCCGGCGGAGGTCGACCTGTACGCCAACGACCCGCTCTGCGGCTTTCGCTGCACCAATCAACTGTGGATCGATTTGCTCGGTGGGTTGCAGCAAATCAGCAAAGCGTCCAATCTCGCTCAGATTGATCCGGGCCTGCCGTTGCTGGTCATCGGCGGTGAATGTGATCCGGTGAGCGAAGGCAAGCGTCTGAAAGATCTGGCCCATGCGCTGCGCGCGGCCGGCAGCCAGAGCCTGCAACTGACTATTTACCCGCAGGCACGGCATGAACTGTTCAACGAGAGCAACCGCGATGAAGTGATCAATGACGTGTTGAGCTGGATCGCCCAGGCGCTGAGCCACCGTCGGCCACCCAGATCGGAATAGTTTTTTTGAATTTATTTATTCGTGACAGGAATTGAAACAGATGACCCAGGTTACCAACACCCCTTACGAAGCCCTTGAAGTCGGCCAGACCGCCAGCTACAGCAAGACGGTCGAAGAGCGCGACATTCAGTTGTTCGCCGAGATGTCCGGCGATCACAACCCGGTGCACCTGGACGCTGAATTTGCCGCCGGCACCATGTTCAAGGAGCGTATCGCTCATGGCATGTTCAGCGGTGCGTTGATCAGCGCTGCCGTTGCCTGCGAGTTGCCTGGGCCGGGGACTATTTATATCGGTCAGCAAATGAGCTTTCAGAAGCCGGTGAAGATTGGCGACACCCTGACCGTGCGTCTGGAGATTCTCGAGAAGCTGCCGAAGTTTCGTGTGCGGATTGCCACTCGCGTGTTTAACCAGCGTGATGAATTGGTAGTGGATGGCGAGGCGGAGATTCTGGCGCCGCGTAAGCAACAGACAGTGACGTTGCCTAAGTTGCCGGCAATCAGCATCGGCTGAACGCCTGACACTGATCGTTCCCACGCTCCGCGTGGGAATGCCGCCCCGGACGCTCTGCGTCCAGCCGTTATGTGACGCGGAGCGTCACTGAATGCATTCCCACGCAGAGCGTGGGAACGATCAGCGGTTACCCTCCTGCACCTGAACACTCGCCGTCATCCCCGAACTCAAATTCATCCCCTCCGGCAACTTATCAATCTTGATCCGAACCGGAATCCGCTGCGCCAATCTCACCCAGTTAAACGTCGGCTCCACCTCCGCCAACAACTGCCCATCCGGCGTGGTGTTGCGATCGGTAATCCCGCGACTGATGCTTTCCACATGCCCCTGCAACGCCTCCCCCGCACTCATCAACCAGACCTTCACCGGATCGCCAACACGAATCCGTGGCAGCTTGGTTTCTTCGAAATACGCCTGCACATAGAAAGTCGAATCGTCGATCAACGCCATCACCGATTGCCCGGCATTCACGTAGTTGCCTTCGGCCAGACGCAGGTTGGTGATGTGACCGTTGCGGGGCGCATGGACCTGACTACGGGCGAGGTTGAGTTCCGCAACCTTGGCTTCGGCCAGAGCCTCACGCAGTTCGCCACGGGCGATGCCGGCGTTGATTTGCGCGTTCTCACGCAGTTCGGCGCTGATGGCCTGTGGACCGAGGGCAGCGCGGCGGCTGGCTTCATGCTCACGCAGGCTGAGTTGCTGCTGACGGGTCTGCACCACCGCTTGGGCTTTCTCCAGCGCCGCTTCGAAACGGTCACGATCAATGCTCAGCAATAAATCGCCAGCCTTGACCTGCTGGTTATCAAAAGCCTTGAGCTCACGCACCCAACCCGAGACGTCCGGGGCGATGACCACCACGTCGGCGCGGATCCGCGCATCCCGAGTCCAGGGCGTGAGCATGTAGTACTGCCACAAATGGAAGCCGGCAAAAATCGCCGCAGCCACCAGGCACAAGGTCACCGCGACACGTATCGGTGTACGCATTTTCAACTCCTTATAAAGGTCCGAGGACGACGGTGATCAAGGTCAATACACAGACGTACAAGGCGCAATCAAACAATGCTTCGTGCCAGATCCAGCGGCCCACCGGCGTCAGGCGCAAGAGCATGCGCAAGGCTCCAGTGACGAGCAGCGCCAGCAGCACATAAATCAGAAACGGACTGAGCAGCACGCCACCCACCGACCACTCACGCAAGCCCATGGCTTTGCTCCTGTTGACGACACCAGGCGCGCCAGCTGCTTTGCAATTGCAGCACTGCGCCTTGGGCCAGTTTCACCGCATCGCTGGGGGGCAACGCGTACAAGGTCTTCAAGAATTCTTCGCTCGGCTGCGCCAACGCCTCGGCGCGACTGCCGGCCGGGCCTTGCTCGAGGATTTTTTCCAGCTGTTCGAGATAACGCCGCTGAGGCGCACTGACCGGCACCTGCGCCACCGCCAGACTCAAACGCAAATGCAGCAATTCGTCGCCGATGTCCAGGCCGAGCAGGCCATCGTCCCAGCGACTGCGCGCCGGTTCCGGCAACTCGGGGTAGTGTCGCGCCAATTGCAGCAAGCGGTCGGCCATGCGCCCGCCAAACCAGCTTTCGGCACCGCGCAGATTGCGCCGGGTCAGGCGCACCAGATCGTCGAGGGTTGCCGCCAGCAAACGTCGGCCATGCCACGTCGGGTTGCGCAGGATCAACAAATGGAACGCCAGCACTGCGGCGCCGACACCAACCACGATGGATTGAGCGCTGTTGAGGAACGTCGCGACATCGAACTTCATCGCGTTGAGCGGCGAGACCAGCACGATGAAGTGCAAACAAAATGAGGTAGCCGTCGCACCGATCTGCGGTTTGGCCATGCCCAGCGCACCGAGAAACAACGGCACGCCCATGCCCATGCACAGCAAGGCAAAACCACTCCATTGCGGCAGCAGAATCTGCCCCACGATAAACGCAGCCGGAATTGCCAGGAAGATCCCTCGCATAAAACTCATGCCGATCTGAGCGCCGTTCTCGCGACTGGCGAACAGACTACACACCACGCACGTCAACAGCAGCGCGCCGGAGGCAGCGGGCCAGGCGGTCGCTAACCAGAAGCACGAGACCACCAGAAACGCCAAGGCACTGCGGGTACCGAACATCAGCGCCAATGACAGGTCGCGGTGCGGGGTCAGGGTTCTCGGTGGATCGACCGTTTCCTTGCCCTCCTCCACCGCTTTCAATGCTGCAGTCGCTGCCATGGCGGTATCGATCAGCAAGGTGAAACGGACCAGACAGTAGCTTTGCGCGGAGCTGATGTGCGGATCGTGGGAAGCGTCGAGCAACCTCGGTCGCAGTGCTTGCAGGGTCGCGGTATCCGGGCTGTTGAGCGCCTCTTGAACCTCAGTCATCCAGGGCAACAGTTGCTCGGCTTCTTGAGGCTCCAATTGCTTCCACTGACGGCGCACCGAACGGGCGATGCGCAACAGCATCAACAGCTTTTGGCTCAAACCGCTGATCGCCCGCGCTCGTTGCCGACCCAGGCTTCCTTCAAACCAGGCATGCTCGCGCTGGGCATCGACGGCGACGATTCTCCCGAGGATTTCCAGCAAGCCTTTACGCGCCTGACCATCACCGGCCAGGGTCGCACGCGCGGCGTTCATACCGCTTTGCCACGCTGCCCGCGCCTGATCCGCCAACTGCCGTTCGACCCGCATCGGCCAGAGCAGCGCACTGGCGGCGGTGGCGCAAAGAATGCCCAGGCAGATTTCTGTGCAGCGAGCCACGGCTTGATCAAACACCGTCAGCGGATGAGTAATGGCCGGCAGCGCGATGATCGCCACCGTATAACCCGCCAGCACGAATGAATAGGACCAGGCGCTGCGCAGCAAGGTCGAACTTGCCGTACACAACCCCAGCCACAACGCCAAGGCCAACAAAAACAACCAAGGCGTCTGGGCGAACAACCCCATGAACACCACTGACATGATCGTCCCGACCAGAGTCCCCAGCAACCGCGCCAGGCCCTTCTGCACCACCATCCCGGACAAGGGCTGGGCGACGATGAACGCCGTCATCAACGCCCAGGACGGTTGCTCCAGGCCCCAGCGCAATGCCAGCCACAGCGCCAGGCCGCCACCGATCAAGGTCTTGATTGCGAACTGTAAGGCGCGGCGGTCAGGCGCAAACAAAGCCTGCAGGGTGATAGGCACGTAATGGACTCTTGGAAAGGCGATTTAACGATAGTCGGGATCGGTTCAGTCACTTGATAAACAAATTATTAGCTAGCTAACTAACATCCGTCCAGTGCTAATTCCCGGACACAAAAAAACGCCAGACTGGCTGGCGTTTTTGACAGACAACGAACGCTTACGAGCGTGCACGAGCCTGGTTACGCAGGGCTTTTACCTGATCGTGATTGCGTTGCACGCCGTGGTACTGACGTTCAACCAGGTCACGAATGCCCACCAGGTTGTGTTTGTTGATTTTTTCGATGGCTTCTTTGTAAGCCTTCAGTGCATGGTCTTCACCCCGCTCGGCTTCGTTCAGCACGGCTTCTTCATCCTTGCCGGTGAACATCGCTTTCACGTCGACCCAGCGACGGTGCAGGTCACCGCTGACACTGGTGGACGTTTCCGGATCGCCGCCCATCGAACGCACGGCGGCCTGCAACTCAGAAGCAGCCGTTGCGCAGTCAGCCGAGCGCTGCACGAACACGTTTTTGAGTTCAGGGTGTTTGATGTCTTCAGCGCAAGTCTTGAACCCTTCCTGACCGTCTTTGCTGGTTTCAATCAGGTCGTTGAGTACAGAGATGGCTTCTTTATTCATGTCGATCATTTTCAATTCCTCGCGGGTTGATGAAAGATGCAATAGGTGTTGCATCCCGCATGCCAGTGTTGAATTGATAAGTTATTCCTTATATTTCAATCGCTTATCGATTAACGCGAAAACTGTATCCGCTTTATTTGCATGATCTGTCATTTGGCCTGCATGCAGAATGCCTGTATTTTCCAGACTGTTTGAATCAAGACGACTGATTGAATGAACCCTGAAAAGCTCGAACTGTTGATTACCCGTGAAATGCCCTTCGGCAAATACAAGGGCCGGATCATTGCCGACCTCCCCGGCCAATACCTGAACTGGTTCGCTCGGGAAGGGTTCCCCCACGGCGAACTCGGCGGCTTGCTGGCCTTGATGCAGGAAATCGATCACAACGGCCTGTCGGAGCTGCTCGAACCGCTACGCGCCAAACATGGCAAACCCGCCCCTCGCCATTGACCCGATACCCATACCTGGCCCCTGATTGAGTAGCCCATGCCCGATAACACCCGCCGCGCCCGTGATGAAGTTTTCTGGCGTACCTTTGCCGACCGATACGCGGTTGAACCCGGCCCGGTCAACCTCGAAAACGGGTACTTCGGGCGCATGTCGCGCACGGTGGTCGAGGAGTATCAGCGCAACATCGAACTGATCAATCGCAGCAACTCGGTGCACGTGCGACAACGCTTCGAACAGGGCGAAAGCCTGGAGATTCGCGCGCAGCTCGCCGAGCTGATGGGCGTACCCGCCGACACCGTCGCCCTCACCCGCAACGCTTCGGACGGCCTGCAATCGCTGATCCGCAACTACAACCGCCTGACGCCGGGCGATCAGGTGCTGATATCTGATCTGGAATACGACACGGTCAAAGGGGCCATGCGCTGGCTGTCGCGCAATCGGGGCGTCGAGGTGATCGAGGTGATCGAGATCGAACACTCGCACCCTGCCAGTTTCGACAGTTTGCTGGGCACTTACCGCGAAGCCTTCGTGCGTTATCCGCGACTCAAAATGATGCCCCTGACCCACGTCACCCATCGCTCCGGGTTGGTGATGCCGGTGCAGGCCATTGCCGCAGCCGCCAGGGAACATGGCATCGACGTGATCCTCGACGGCGCCCATGCGCTCGGCCAGCTCGAGTTCAATATCGATAAACTGGGCATCGCCTTTGCTGGCTACAACCTGCACAAATGGATCGGTGCACCGCTGACTCTGGGCTTCATTTATATCGCCCCCGAGCGCCTGGCCGACATCGACCCGGACATGGGCGAGATGCATTTTCCGGTTACCGATATTCGCGCCCGCACGCCGTACAGCACACCCAACATCCCGGCGCTGCTGACCCTGCCGCTGGTGTTCGAGGAACATCAGGCCATGGGCGGATCCGCCGCCAAGGGCGCTCGGCTCAATTACCTGCGCAACCGCTGGGTGAGCGCGGTACGCGAGTTGCCGGGGATCGAAGTCATGACCCCGGACGACCCGCGACTGTATTGCGGCATCACTTCGATGCGCTTTACCCGGCATGCTGATCAACAGGCGATGGTCGAGCGGCTGCTCAAGGACTACAACCTGTTTACCGTGGCGCGCAGTGGTGCCGCGAGTGGTCCGTGCATTCGCATAACCCCGGGGCTTACCACCACGGGTGCAGACATGGATTTGCTGGCACGGGCGTTGACCGAACTGCGCTGATGTCACACGGTGTGTTTGTCGAAGTCCTCGGGCTTGATCTGCGTCGATACCGCGAAGGTGTCGATACCGATGGTCGTGTGCCCGAAGTAGCCGTCTTTATTCGAGTCTCGACTCAGGGTGTGAACGTTCAAGGTCGAAGCTTCGCCGCCCATGTTTTCATAGAAAAAGTCTTGATCGTTGGTCAGCGGCGAAACGGCTCGACCGCGGTACTCCCTGGCGTTGAGTACCGAGCGCGAGGCCACCTCGGGAAAGTAGAGCTGACCGACCCAGGCAACATGCCGCTCTTCCAGGTAGTTGTTGCCTTCGGTAATGCGTACCACGACGTGAATGTGCAGGGCACGGCCAGCGTAGAACCCCGGATAGATCGTGGTAAACCGCACGATGCCGTTCTTGTCCGTAAATTGCCCGCCTCGCAGGTAAGTGTCGTCGTCGGTGCGCGGGATCGAACCGATGTCACCGACGTCGACTTGCTTGTCGGGATTGACCTTGCTCCAGCCCGAATACGACCCGCGTGCATTGCAATGCCAGATATCCACTAACGCGTCAGTCACCGGTTGACCGGTCATGGCATCGACGATCGTCAGCCTCAGCACCAAGGGAATACCGTCCATGCCTTCGCTGATGTTTCGTCTGATCAATTTCGGATTTCGGAAATACGGCCCGGCGATCTGTTCGGGGGAAAGCAGGTAAACCGCTGGTGCGGGTGAAACCGGAGTGTTGTCGTCCATGACATTCTCTCTTCCATAAGATGAACGCAGGTTAACGCTGGCCAAGCAGCGAGATGCGGTAACTATGTATCGCATGATGTCGATCTGTAGCAGCTGCCGAGCTTGCGAGGCTGCGTTCGGCTGCGAAGCAGTCGTAAAACCAGAGATTGCGGTACGTCAGGCATACCGCGTAAGCCGGATTCACGACTGCTACGCAGCCGAACGCAGCCTCGCAAGCTCGGCAGCTGCTACAAAGAGCGAGTCGACAGCCAAAAGGGTTTTCACCGGGCAAAAAAAACGGTGCACCGACCAAGCGCACCGTAAAGCCGTAGAACACACAACGAAGTGTTTGGTAAAAAGCCGATCAGTCCAGCAGCGCCAACGCCTCGGCGGTGCATTCCTGAATGCGGGCCCAGTCGCCGTTCTTAATCCACTCAGGATCAAGCATCCAGCTACCGCCCACGCACATCACGTTTTTCAACGCCATGTAGCTCTTGATGTTGGCCGGGCTGACGCCGCCAGTCGGGCAGAATTTCACTTCGCCGAACGGGCCGCCCAAGGCTTTGATAGCCGCGACGCCGCCGCTGACTTCCGCCGGGAACAGCTTGAAGCGGCGATAACCCAGGCCATAGCCTTCCATGATGCCGGAGGCGTTGCTGATGCCTGGCAACAGCGGAATCGGGCTGTTGACGCTGGCTTCCAGCAGGTCACGGGTGATGCCCGGCGTGACGATGAACTGCGAACCGGCCGCTTCGGCAGCCGCCAGCATGTTGCGATCCAGCACAGTGCCGGCACCGGTCACCAGTTCCGGGCGTTGCTCGCGCAGAATCTGGATAGCCTTGAGGCCGAACTGTGAACGCAGGGTCACTTCCAGGGCTGTCAGGCCACCGGCCGCGAGGGCGTCGGCCAGCGGCAGGATGTCCTGCTCGCGAGCGATGGTAATCACCGGCAGGATCCGCGCCTTGGCGCAGAGGCTATCGATCAGGGCAACTTTGTCCGCCATGGAAACGGTCGGGGATGGGGTTGTCATAGCGGCTGTTCCTTGGCTCATGGGCACCAGTAAATCTCTAACGTAGGTTGCAGAAACGCGCGAATCGGCATGGCGGCGACATCGTCACCGGCCAATGCGGCACTCAAGGTGGTCAGTTTGGACTGACCGGAAATCGATAGAACGGTGGTCTTGGCCGAGGCCAGAAGCGCGCGGCTCATGGTCAGTCGCTGATGCGGCACGGTGGGCGCCAGCATCGGGTAGCAACGACGTGTGCCGTCGACTTTCAAGGCATCGGCCAGGTTCGGGCTGTTCGGGAACAGCGAAGCGGTATGACCGTCGTCGCCCATGCCGAGTATCAGCACATCGATCGGCGGCAACTCGGCGAGCAAACGGTCGGCCTGCTCGGCGGCCAGTTCAAGGTTCGCGGTGGCGCTGTACAGACTCAGGAACTGAGCCTTGGCCGCCGGACCTTGCAACAGGTAACGCTTGAGCAGACCGGCATTGCTGTCGGCGTGTTCAACCGGCACCCAGCGCTCGTCGGCCAGGGTGACAAAAACCTTGGACCAATCCAGCGTCTGCTTGGCCAAGTGCTGGAAAAACGCCACCGGGCTGCGTCCACCGGAAACCACCAAGGTCGCGGTGCCGCGCGCGTCGATCGCGTCACTCAGTTGCTTGGCCACATTCAGCGCCAGGCCTTCGGCCAGCAGCACCGGGCTTTTGAACTCATGGGCGCTGACGCCCTGAGGCAGTTTCAATTCAGATATCGCCATACCACGACCTCCCATCCCGCGTGATCAGAGCAATGGAGCTCATCGGTCCCCAGGACCCGGCCGCGTACGGCTTGGGCGCATCACCGGATTTTTTCCACCCGGCGATCAACTGGTCACACCACTTCCACGCGGCTTCGATTTCATCTTTACGGACAAACAGGTTCTGATTGCCGCGCATCACTTCCAGCAACAACCGCTCGTAGGCATCGGGAATCCGTGCGCTGCGATAAGTGTCGGAAAAATTCAGCTGCAACGGACCGCTGCGCAGCTGCATGCCCTTGTCCAGGCCTTGTTCTTTGGTCATCACGCGCAAGGAAATGCCTTCGTCCGGTTGCAGGCGGATAATCAGCTTGTTGCTGATTTGCAGGCGCTGCTCGGGAGCGAAGATGTAGTGGGACGGTTCCTTGAAGTGGATGACGATCTGCGACAGCTTCTGCGGCATGCGCTTGCCGGTACGCAGGTAAAACGGCACACCGGCCCAACGCCAGTTGCGGATATCGGCACGCAGCGCAACGAAGGTTTCGGTGTCGCTCTGGGTGTTGGAGTTTGGCTCTTCCAGGTAACCGGGAACCGATTTGCCTTCGCTGTAACCGGCGATGTACTGACCGCGCACGACCTGAGTGGTCAGGCCTTCCGGGCTGATCGGCGCCAGCGCCTTGAGCACTTTGACTTTCTCGTCACGGATGCTGTCGGCGGACAGGTCGGCCGGCGGGTCCATGGCGATCAGGCAGAGCAGTTGCAGGAGGTGATTCTGGATCATGTCCCGCAGCTGGCCGGCCTTGTCGAAGTAACCCCAGCGACCTTCGATCCCGACTTTCTCGGCCACGGTGATTTCCACGTGGGAGATATAATTCTGGTTCCACTGGGTTTCGAACAGGCTGTTGGCGAAACGCAGGGCGATCAGGTTCTGGACGGTTTCTTTGCCCAGGTAGTGGTCGATGCGGTAGGTGCGGTTCTCCGGGAAGAACTGCGCCACGGCGTCGTTCACCTTGCGCGAGGATTCCAGGTCCGAACCAATGGGTTTTTCCAGCACCACGCGGGTGTTTTCGGTCAGACCGACCTTCGACAGGTTCTCGCAGATCGCGCCGTAGACGGCGGCCGGTGTCGCGAAGTAGGCAATCACCCGCTGGGCGCTGCCAGCCATTTCGGCCAGGGCGACGTAATCGTCAGCCTTGAGGAAGTCGACGTGCAGGTAACTCAGGCGGGCCAGAAAGCGTTCGACCACGGCTTCGTCCAGCTCTTTGGCGACGACGTAGCGGCGCAGCTCGGAGGCGATGAACGCCAAATGCTGCTGCTCGCTGCCCGGCTCACGGGCCAGCGCGATAATTCGCGTGTCCTCGTGCAACAGGCCTGCGCCATCGAGCTGATAAAGGGCAGGAAACAGCTTGCGCAGGGCCAGATCGCCGAGGGCGCCGAACAAGGCAAAGGTGCACGGTTCAACCGTAATCGAAGGCATGATGTTTGTTCTTTTATCAAGTTAAGCTACAAATACCTTTTTTCAAGGCATCACTCAAGGGAAAATGTAGTAATAACCACAACATTTTCGCAAAATACAGATTCCGAGTGGTGGACGGTCGGAGCCATCAGTAGGATAGGCCACCGTTTGGGGCCGCATCAAAGGCCCAATTTGCATAGCAACACGCTTGTTTGCATCGCAGATGCACTCTTGTAGGCGAACCAAGGAAACCATATGGACCGCGTGCGAAATTTACTGGAACAGATCCAGAATCGCCTTGAAGACCTGAACAAGGCAGAACGCAAAGTCGCCGAGGTGATCCTGCTTAACCCACAGCAGGCCACCCGGTTCAGCATCGCCGCCCTCGCCCAGGCCTCGAAGGTCAGCGAGCCGACGGTCAACCGTTTCTGCCGTTCGTTCGGCGTCAGCGGCTATCCGGAACTCAAGCTTCAATTGGCCCAGAGCCTGGCCAGCGGCGCGGCGTATGTCAGCCGTGCGGTCGAGGCTGACGACAATCCGGAAGCGTATACCAAGAAAATTTTCGGCAGCGCCATCGCCTCTTTGGACAGTGCGCTTCAGGCGCTTGACCCGAACCTGATCAGCCGCGCCGTCGACCTGTTGATCCAGGCCCGGCAGATCCACTTCTTCGGCCTCGGCGCCTCGGCCCCGGTGGCGCTGGATGCGCAGCACAAGTTCTTCCGCTTCAACCTGGCGGTCACCGCCCATGCCGACGTGCTGATGCAGCGCATGATTGCGTCGGTGGCGCACACCGGCGAGTTGTTCGTGATCATTTCCTACACCGGCCGTACCCGCGAACTGGTGGAAGTGGCGCGTATTGCCCGGGAAAACGGTGCTTCGGTACTGGGTTTGACGGCCGAGGGTTCGCCACTGGCCAAGGCCAGCACCTTGAGCCTGAACATTCCGCTGCCGGAAGACACCGACATCTATATGCCAATGACGTCGCGGATCATTCAGCTGACCGTGCTGGATGTGCTCGCAACCGGCATGACCTTGCGCCGAGGCGTGGACTTCCAGCCGCATTTGCGCAAGATCAAGGAAAGCCTGAATGCCAGTCGGTATCCGATTGGGGATGAGTTTAACTAACCCACTCCGATCGTTCCCACGCTCTGCGTGGGAATGCCTCTAGGGACGCTCCGCGTCCAGTGACGCGGAGCGTCACGGGCTGCATTCCCACACACCTAAGCCCCAACCCGCGCCTGTAAACTCAAATGCGCCCTCTCCCCCGGCGCCAGGCTCAGGCTATCGGTCCCGCCACTCGCGGCTTCTACACACACAAACTCCGAAATCTCATTCCAGCTCACCCCAAGCAACGGTCGCGAGCCCGGATGCCAGACCACCGTGTCCGCACTGTCTCCCGTATCGATGCACAACTCGCGCTGCCAGGCGTGGTCCTTGAGCTGTAATTCGCCGTCATGCTGGAACACCCGCTGACAGCCACCCTCTACCCGCAACTCGCCTTCCTGATGACAAATCTGACGGTTCAACTGGTCGTAACCCTGCGCCCCGTCGAGTCCAGACAGCGCTACCTCACCGACATCGCCAATACGCCAATAGGCGTGCAACGCCTGACTCAATTGGCACGGCAGGCTGTCCTGATGCTCGGTACTCAGGCGTAAATCCATGCGTTCGCCCAAGTGCGCGTGCAGGTCCACTTGCCAGTCACACAACTGAAGTTGCCAGTGCAGGCGCACACCATCGTCATCAGTGCTGCTGTCCAGCAGCTTCCAGTCGATCAACCGTGCCCAGCCATGGGAAGGCCAAGCGTTTTCGCTCGGATGACGGCCATACCACGGCCAGCACACCGGAACGCCACCACGTATCGCGCCGACCTGCGGCCACTTCGCCGCGCACCAGAGCCAGGGTTTCTGACCCTTTGGCTGGAAGTGCAGCAACTGCGCCCCCTGCCGACTGAACACCGCCTGACACAGCGGATGGTCGATCACCAGCACGTCGCGCTTCTGATAGCGCTCCCACGCAAACACCGGACGTTCGCGCAAGGATTTGAAGAAGCGTTGTAGCGGATGCTCATGCATGTGCCACGGTCCTGAAAATCACCCGGGGTGCGCCGCCCCCAAAAAAAAGCGGACAGCCAAGGCTGTCCGCAAAAATGCGCACATAGAGAGGAGCTTATCGCAACAGCGTTAGAACACCGACTGAATTTTCAGGCCGGCGACCAGCGCGTTGTCGACTTCATCAACACCACCCGGGTGAGTGATGTATTGCAGGTTAGGACGCACGGTCAGCCAGTTGGTAACGTGGAAGCCGTAGTTGATCTCGTAGTTGTACTCGGTGCTACGCAGCGGCGAGAACAGTGGATCCTCGTATTCGGTGACACCATTGGAGGCGTTGACCAGCTCGGCGTTTTTCTTCACGTCATCGTTGACATGGATACGGGCGAAACCGATACCGACGTCATCTTTTGGACGTGCATCGAACGGGCCTTTGTACACAAACATCAGCGACTGGTAGTTGTCGACGAAGTTGGTGTCCTTGTCGTGGAAAGTGGCGTTGGCCGAAACGGTCAGACCGCGGCTCTTGTCACCGTTGTGGTCGGTCAGCTGTTGCTGCGCCACGAACCAGTAACCGTGCTTGCTGTCGTGGCTGCGATAGGCATTACGGCTGGTGGCTGCATCATCGCCGTTTTCATCTTTGCGGACGTCATCGGCATTGGCCGTGCTTTTGTAGTAACCGACACGGTATTCGCCCGGCAGGTTGTTAGGGTTCGGCGACCAGACCAGTTCGACCGGCAAGACGGTGCCCTCGGTACCACTGCCGCTGAGCTTGAAGCCGTTACCGTGCTCCAGTTGCGTCGGATTCTGGTTGTACGCGCCGATCTGTGCATAGAACTCAGGCGAGATGTTGTACTTCACGCGGATCGCGGCCTGGCTGATCGGCCAGTTGTACCAGACGTTGGTCGCCCAGTTACCCACTTGGGAACCGCAGAATGCCAGGTTCTGGAACTCGCAAGGGAAGGTGTTGAAGTCCTCGCCTTCGCCGAAGTAACCGGCCTTGACGTCCAGTTTACCGTCGAGGAACTGGTGCTTGATCCACAATTGGGTCAGACGGACCATATGGCCACGACCGTAGACTTCCTGGGAGGAACTCAAGGTGCCGGCACGCGGATCGCCGACACGGTCATTGGAGATGTTCTGACCATTACGGTTGGTGAACTGGATCTTGGCCTGGGTGTTATCCCAGCCCCACAGTTTTTGCAGGTCCAGCGCCACGCCCAGACCAAACTGGTCGGCGTAACGTGCGGTCTTGTCATCATTGAACCCGCCGTGGAGGTTGCCGCCCACTTCACCGACGTAGTCCATCTTGATGTCGATACCCTGCTCGATCAGCTTGGTCCGCTCGCCACCCCAATCACCGGTCATCCATTCGGAATCGGCGCTGAACGCGTCAGCCGCGTGCACGCTACCGGCCAGCATCATTGCCGCAATGGCTGACAACTGGCAGATAAGCTGAGCGTTGTTCTTCTTCTTCATCCCTACATCCTCGTTTTATTGTTATTAACTGTTTTTATTTAACGCGGTGACATCGGTTGCGACGGGCGACAGACCGCCCGCCACGGAATCAACGGCCCTTGAACTGCGCCACATTGGCACTGTGAGTCTCTGTTTTAGACTGACCGGCCACCCCCAGGCGCTCCCCGGTATTGGCATCGAACAACAGCACTTTCGATGGATCGAATTGCAGGGTCAGGGTCTCGCCCACGGCCGGTGCAACGTCCGGTGCCAGACGGCAGCAGACTTTGGTTTCGTTGAGATTGACGAACACCAGGGTGTCAGGACCGGTCGGCTCAGTGACCTGAACCTCGGCGCGAATCGTCGGCAAACCGTTCGGCTCGCTGCCCGCCAGCACGATCTGCTCCGGACGCAGACCGAGGATCACTTCGCGATCTTCAAGACCGGCGTCCTGCATGCCCATTGGCAATTCGCAGCGCGCCTGACCGCTGTCGAGCAGCGCCACCAGACGACCGTCCTTGCGTTGCAAACGCAGGGGGATGAAGTTCATCGGCGGCGAACCGATGAAGCTCGCCACGAACAGGTTGGCCGGGTTGTTGTAGATGTCTTTCGGCGTGCCGAACTGCTGGATGATCCCGTCCTTCATCACCGCCACTTTGTCGCCCAGGGTCATCGCTTCGATCTGGTCGTGGGTCACGTAGACCGTGGTGGTTTTCAGGCGCTGGTGCATCAGTTTCATTTCGGTGCGCATCTCGACGCGCAGCTTGGCGTCGAGGTTGGACAGCGGTTCGTCGAACAGGTAAATCTTCGGCCGCCGCGCCAGGGCACGGCCCATCGCCACGCGCTGTTGCTGACCACCGGAGAGCTGGCCGGGTTTGCGGTTGAGCAAATGTTCGATCTGCAGCAGCTTGGCTACCCGCGCCACTTCCGCTTCGATGTCGGCGGCGGGCATTTTGCGGATCTTCAAGCCAAAGGCGATGTTCTCGCGCACGCTCATGGTCGGGTACAGCGCGTAGGACTGGAACACCATGGCGATGTCCCGGTCTTTCGGGCTCATGCCGCTGACGTCTTGGTCACCGATCATGATCGCGCCGCCGGTGATGGTCTCCAGACCGGCGATGCAATTCATCAGGGTCGATTTGCCGCAACCCGAAGGTCCGACCAGGATCAGGAACTCACCGTCCTTGATCGACAGTTCGATGTTCTTGAGGGTGTCCGGCAGGCCGGGGCCATAAGTCTTGTTTACATTGCGAAGTTCGAGCGTAGCCATGATTACCCCTTGACTGCGCCGGCCGTCAGCCCGCGCACGAAATACTTGCCTGCGACCACATAGACCAGCAGGGTCGGCAGCCCGGCGATCATCGCCGCCGCCATATCAACGTTGTATTCCTTGGCCCCGGTACTGGTGTTGACCAAGTTGTTCAACGCCACCGTAATGGGTTGCGAGTCACCGCTGGAGAACACCACACCGAACAGGAAGTCGTTCCAGATCTGGGTGAACTGCCAGATCAGGCAGACCATGATGATCGGGGTGGACATCGGCAGGATGATCAAGCGGAAGATGGTGAAGAAACCCGCGCCATCGAGCCGCGCCGCTTTCACCAGCGCATCGGGAACGCTGACGTAGTAATTACGGAAGAACAGCGTGGTGAACGCCAGGCCGTAGACCACGTGCACGAACACCAGGCCCGTGGTGGTGCTCGCCAGGCCCATCTTGCCGAGGGTGAACGAGGCCGGCAGCAGGACGGTCTGGAACGGCAGGAAGCACCCGAACAGCAGCAAACCGAAGAACAGTTGCGAGCCTCGGAAGCGCCACATCGACAGCACATAGCCGTTCAGCGCACCGATGGCAGTGGAGATCATCACCGCCGGAACGGTGATCTTGATCGAGTTCCAGAAATACCCGTCGACAGTGCCCCAGGCCTTGACCCAGCCAATGCCGCTGACCACGGTCGGCCAGCTCAGCAGGTTGCCGGAGTTGATGTCTTCGGGCGTCTTGAAACTGGTCAACAGCATGACCACCAGCGGTATCAGGTAAAGGAATACGGCAAGGATCAGCACACCGTAGATCGCGATGCGACTCAGGCTGATGGAAGGTTTGGCAGCGAAATTAGTCATGACGCTTGGTCCTCAGCTCGGAGTACAGGTAAGGCACGATGATTGCGAGAATCGCACCGAGCATCAGAATCGCACTGGCCGAACCCATGCCCATCTGGCCGCGACTGAAGGTGAAGGAATACATGAACATCGCAGGCAGGTCGGAGGAGTAACCCGGGCCACCGGCGGTCATTGCCGCCACCAGGTCGAAACTCTTGATCGCGATGTGGGCCAGGATCATGACCGCACTGAAGAACACCGGACGCAGGCTGGGCAACACCACTTTCAGGTAAATCCGCGGCATGCTCGCGCCATCGATCTGGGCGGCACGGATGATCGATTGATCAACGCCACGCAGGCCGGCGAGGAACATCGCCATGATAAAGCCCGAGGCTTGCCATACCGCAGCGATCACCAGGCAGTACACCACGCGGTCCGGGTCAATCAGCCAGTCCAGGCGAAAGCCTTCCCAGCCCCAGTCACGCAACAATTTGTCCAGGCCCATGCCCGGGTTGAGCAGCCACTTCCAGGCGGTACCGGTGACGATCATCGAGAGCGCCATCGGGTACAGGTAAATGGTGCGAATGAAACCTTCGCGACGAATGCGCTGATCAAGAAACACCGCCAGCAGCACACCGATCACCAGGGTGATACCGATGAACATGCCGCCGAAAACCGCCAGGTTCTTGCTCGCTACCCACCAACGGTCGTTGTCGAAAAGCCGCTCGTATTGCGCCAGGCCCGCCCATTTGTAAGTCGGCAGGAAGGTCGACGTGGTGAACGACAGGACGAACGTCCACAGGATATAGCCATAGAAGCCGACCAGGACGATGAACATGCTGGGCGCCAGCACCAGTTTGGGGAGCCAGCGCTGCAGTGCATCGAACGGCGAGGCCTTGCTGAACACAGCAACAGAACTCATGGGAAGATCCCGTACGAAGAGAAAGGATTACAAGCGCCTGCCTGCGTGAGAGCGGGGTTGCCCGCTCCCACGCAAGTCTGCGCAGCTAACGGTTACTTGGCAGCTTTGATGGCCGTGCCGAGCTGCTTGGCGGCAACGGCAGGATCGGCTTTCGGATCGTTGATGAAGTTGGTCACGACATCAAAGAACGCACCTTGTACCGCCAGCGTGGTCGCCATGTTGTGCGCCATGCTCGGCTGCAGGCCGCCGGACTTGGCGTCCGCCAGGAAGTCCTTGGCAGCGGTCTGGGCGCAAGAGTCGAAACCGTACTTGCCCATGTCGCTCAGCATGTCGTTTCGAACCGGGATCGAGCCCTTGTTGATGCTGAAGACTTTCTGGAAGTTCTCACCCAACACGATCTTGGCAATGTCCTGCTGAGCGGCAGCAGTGCCCTTGTCTTTCTGCTTGAACACGGCCAGGGAGTCGATGTTGTAGGTGAAGGCCTTGTCGGTGCCCGGGAAGGCTACGCACTCGTAGTCCTTGCCGGCGACTTTCTTGGCCGCTGTCCACTCGCTCTTGGCCCAGTCACCCATGATCTGCATGCCGGCCTTGCCGTTGATGACCTTGGCCGCTTCCAGGTTCCAGTCCTGACCTTTGCCGTCGGCGTCCATGTAGGTCGCGACTTTCTTCAGCTCGGTCAACGCCTTGACCATTTCAGGACCGGTCAGTGCAGCGTTGTCCAGGTCGACCAGGGCTTTCTTGTAGCCGTCGACGCCCATGACCGAAAGGACCACCGCTTCGAACACGGTGCTGTCCTGCCAAGGCTGGCCGCCGTGAGCAAGCGCAATGAAGCCCGCAGCCTTGAGCTTGTCACCGGCCGCGTAGAATTCCTGAAGGGTGGTTGGTGCTTTTTCGATGCCGGCTTTCTTGAAGACTTCCGGGTTGATCCACAGCCAGTTGACGCGGTGAATGTTCACCGGCACGGCCACGTAATCACCGTCGTACTTCACGGTATCGGAGACTTTCTTGTCGAGCAGGCTGTCCCACTTCTCTGTTTTGGCGGCATCTTTCAAAACGTCGGTGTCGAGCAGACCGGTAGACGCCCATTCCTGGATGTCCGGGCCTTTGATCTGCGCTACGCCCGGCGGGTTACCGGCAACGGCGCGGCTTTTGAGTACGGTCATGGCCGTAGCACCGCCGCCACCGGCGACTGCGCCGTCCTTCCAGGTAAAGCCGTCTTTTTCGACTTGGGCCTTCAGAACATCGACCGCTGCCTTTTCACCACCAGAGGTCCACCAGTGAACGACTTCCACCGAACCTTTGGAATCGGCAGCAAGCGTACTCAGCGGGAATGCAGACAGAGGAAGCAGTGAGGCGAGAGAAATGACAGTAGCGAGGCGAGAAATCGCATTCATCGTGTAGTACCTTTCTTGTTGTTATGCATGCAAGTCTGGTGCTTGCGCTGCATAGGATTTTAAACAGGAGTGATCCCCTCGCAGGTAACGAAGGGACGTTCGAATGTCACCACATGGTTACACAGGAGCGCTCCGGGATAACTGTGCCAGGGCAGTCGCCATGCTCGGTGCCAGAGGCAGGCGCGGGATCAGCACCGCTTGCCAGGCGTGATAAAGGTCGGGTTTGCCGGCCCAGATATCGGCACTCGGGCGATTTTGGGGATCGAGTTCGTGATGCCAGCTGCCATCACATCGGTCGATGAAATGACCGTCACAGAATTCCCAAAACAGTCGGTACCAGCTTTCGTATTGCGCATCGCCTGTGCGTTTAAGCAACGCACTGGCGGCGGCGCTGGCTTCGCAATGGGTCCAGTGCAGACGATGGCGAACCACGGCGCGATTGTCCCAGTCGAGGGTGTAGACAATCCCCGGCGCCCCGTCGACATCCCAGCCGTGACGGCAGTTGTGGTCGAAGAGTTTTTGCGCGTCGGTGGCGAGCCAGCCCGGTGTGAGCATCCCGGCCTTAACCCGCGCCGCTTCAAGATGCAGCATCAACCGGGCCCATTCGAAACCGTGGCCCGGCGTGGTTCCGTAGGGGCGAAAACCATCGGCCGGGTTGTCATGATTGTATTCGCGCAAGGGTTGCCAGTCGCGGTCGAAATGCTCGACCACCAGGTAATCGTTGGCGGCGCCGTGACCATGGATAACCCGCTCGACGATGCGCTGGGCGCGGCTCAGCCAGCGGTTGTCGTCGGTGACATCGGCCAATGCGAGAAATGCTTCAGTGGCGTGCATGTTGCTGTTGGCACCGCGATAGCTTTCCTCTTCACTCCAGTCGCGGTTGAAGGATTCGCGCATCGCGCCCTCCTCCTCACTCCAGAAATGCGCGTCGATGATGTCGATGGCATCGTCGAGCAAGGCCTGTGCGCCGGGACGCTGAGCGACAACCGCAGAACTCGCAGCCAGCGCGACGAAGGCGTGCAGGTAGGCCGCCTTGCCGGTGTTGCCGTCGCGATGTTCGGGGGCAGCGAACCAGCCACCGTGTTCGGCGTCACGCAATGGGCCGCTGAGGGCTTTGATGCCGTGATCCACCAGTTCCGCAAAACCCGGCAAGCCCTGGATGTGGGCCATGGCGAAGCTGTGGGTCATGCGCGCGGTGTTCATGGTTTCAGCTTGAGCGTTGGCCGGGAGGCAGCCCTTTTCATCAAGATTGCCGAAGCCTTCAGGAAGCTTTGAAGCCTTGGCAAACGCCAACAGGCGCAGGCCTTCGGCGGCGAGCCATTGCTGATGGGCGGGGGCGTTCACCCAACTGCTGAATGCGGGTTGGAAGGTGTCCATGGGGTGCCTTTTTTGTTGTTATGACTGGGGGCAGTCTAAACAACGGGCGGTGGTGGGCTTGTAACGAAGGGGGCGAGTTATGTCACTGACTCGTGACATTCACCTTGAGGAATGTGGTGAAGGGTCTGACGTCATCGCGAGCAAGCTCGCTCCCACATTGGATTTGTGTACGACGCGCCTCCCCTGTGGGAACGAGCTTGCTCGCGATGGGCGCGACGCGGTCTAACTAATCAACACTACGAGGCAAATGCAACGTCACCCGCAACCCACCCTCACGCAAATTCTGCAGGCTGACCTCCCCCCCATGGCTATGCGCAATATTTCGCGCAATCCCCAACCCCAACCCATAACCCTGCTGCTGCCCGGCCAGGCGGAAGTGCGGTTCGAACACCTGCTCCATCCGCTGTTCCGGCACCCCGGGCCCTTCATCGTCCACATGCAGGATGAACGCACTCTGGTCGTCATCAATGTGCAAATGCGCTTTCTGCCCATACTTCAGGGCATTGTCGATCAGGTTGCCGATGCAACGCTTGAGCGCCAGTGGCTTCCCCGGATACGCCGCCAGCGCACGCCCTTGCTGGGTAACGCGACCATTGCCGTTGGGTGCCAGATACGGCTCCACCAGACAATCAAGTACATGGTTGAGGTCTACCGGTTCGATGTTTTCGTGGATGTCGGTGTCTTTCACGCATTGCAGCGCGCCTTTGACCAGCAGCTCCAGCTCATCCAGATCACGGCCGAACTTGGCTTGCAGCGTTTCGTCTTCGAGCAATTCAACCCGCAACCGCAAGCGGGTAATCGGCGTGCGCAAGTCATGGGAAATCGCGCTGAACAACTGGCTGCGCTCGGTCAGGTAACGGCTGATGCGTTCGCGCATCGCATTGAAGGCGCGGCCGACCTCGACCACTTCACTGCCCCCCCCCTCGGCCACTGGCTCGACTTCCGCGCCCAGGGACATGTCCCGGGCAGCCCGCGCCAAACGCTTGAGCGGCCGGCTCTGCCAGTGCACCAGCAGGCCAATAAACAACAGCAAGAAGCCGCTGGTGAGCACGATGAACCAGACTTGCTGCGCCGGCAGGCCTTGTTCTTCAAGACTGGTGTAGGGCTCGGGCAACAGCGAGGCGATGTACAGCCACTCGCCCGGTGCCATCTGGATTTGCGTGACCAATACCGGCGGGTTCACCGGCTCCAGGGTCAGCGCGTAATGCGCCCAGGAGCGCGGCAATTCATCGAGCTTCAGTCCGCTGTTGAAGATCCGCAGGTCTTCGGGGCTAACGAAGGTCACCGAGATGTCCGTGTCCTGGCCCAGGGACTGGCGCAGCACTTCGTCCACCGCTTTGAGCACCGCTTCTTTGCGCGGGGTGATCGGCAGCACTTCCATGCCCAAGGGTTTGTCGTTGAGCGTCACCACAAAACGAGTACCGCCCATGCTGCGCAACTGGTCGAGTACCAATGGCCGAAACGCTACCGGCAAAGAGCGGAAGTAACTGACGCTGGCCGTCATCGAATGAGCGAGGCTTCGGGCGCTGGTGACCAGGCCTTCAAGCTGGGTGGCGCGCAGTTGCGAGACCCAGATCACGCTCGACAGCGTCTGGGCGAACAGCACCGCCAACAGCGTCAGCAGCAACATCCGCCCGAGCAGAGAACGCGGCACGGGAATCCGTGCGACGAGCTTGCGGAAAAACTCAGTGGCCATTGCTGGCAACCACATTGGCGGCCAGTTGGTAGCCACTGCCGCGCACGGTACGGATCAGCCGCGCTGGTTTTTCGGTGTCGCGCAGACGCTGGCGCAAACGGCTGACGGCCATGTCGACGATGCGATCCAGCGGCATCAAATCGCGGCCACGGGTGGCGTTGCCGATGGTGTCGCGGTCGAGGATTTCCTGAGGGTGATCGAGGAACAGTTTCAGCAGCGCGAAATCGGCGCCGGAGAGAATCACTTCTTCGCCGTCGATGTGGAACAGGCGATGGCTGACCATGTCCAGCCGCCAGTCATCGAAGGCCAGCACTTCACTGCCGGAACGTTCCTGCCCGAACTGCGCGCGGCGCAACAAGGCTTTGATGCGCGCCTGCAATTCACGTGGGCTGAAGGGTTTGCCGAGGTAATCGTCGGCGCCCAATTCCAGACCGATGACGCGGTCGGCCTCGTCGGAACTGGCGGTGAGCATAATGATCGGCACCTGCGCCTGACGCGGGTGCTGACGGATCCAGCGGCAGAGGCTGAAGCCGTCTTCGTCCGGGAGCATCACGTCGAGGATCACCAGATCGCTCGGTGCCTCGTTCATCGCCTGACGAAAGCCTGCACCATCGGGCGTGGTGCGAACCTGGAAACCGGCGCGGGTCAGGTAGGTGTCCAGCAACTCGCGTATCTCTTGATCGTCATCGACCAACAAAATCGACTTGTTGACTGAGCTCACAGGGGCGGCATCCTTGTTGTTTGAATTGGGCGGATTATGCCTGATGGACCTTGAATATTTGTTGTCTGTTCTGGCCTCATCGCGAGCAAGCTCGCTCCCACAAGGGATAAATACATATTCTGAAAATGTAAGTAATCCTGTGGGAGCGAGCTTGCTCGCGATGAAGGCGACTCGGTCTTAGGCCTGGTCGAGCGCCACACCCGCGCCCATCAAGCCGGAATACGGCGCCGTCACCAGCCACACAGGGATGCCTTTGAAGTAATCGCTCATGCAGCCCTTGTCGGCAAAGCACCGGGCAAAGCCGCTTTCGATGAAGAAATCGGCGAACCGCGGAATCACCCCACCGACGATGTACACGCCACCCCGTCCGCCCGTGGTCAGCACGTTGTTGCCGGCCACGCGACCCAGCCAGCAGCAGAACTGCTCAAGCACTTCCAGGGCAATCGGGTCGCCGGCCAGGCCGGCCGCGGTAATCGACTCGGGGGAATCCAGCACAGGCTCATGACCGTCCACCGCACAAATCGCCCGGTAAACCCGAGGCAAACCGCTGCCGCTCAACGCCGTTTCAGCGCTGACATGGCCGATCTCATTGAAGATGTGCTGCCACAGTTGAGTTTCCCGCGGACTGCTCAGCGGCAAATCGACGTGACCGCCCTCCCCCGGCAACGCGGCAAACCGCCCTTCACCGAGATCGAGCAACGTGCCTACACCGAGGCCAGTCCCCGGACCGATCACCACCGCCGGCCGCAATGGTTCCGGCGTGCCTTCGCAGACCACCCGAAACTCGTCCGGCTGCAAACGGGTCATGCCCAGCGCCATCGCCGAGAAGTCGTTGACCAGCAACAGTTGATCCACCTGCAAGGTCTTGCAGAAACCCTTGCGGCTGAGTCGCCAGTGATTGTTGGTGAACTTGAATTCATCGCCGCTCACCGGGCCGGCCACCGACAGGCACACCGAACCGATCGAACCCGGCACCAGGCCAAGCCCGCTCAGGTAGAGAGCAATCGCCTCTTCCGGGCTGGCGTGGTCGGCCGTTGCCAGCACCTGGATCGATTCCAGCTGCTGGTTTTTCCACAACGCGAAACGTGCGTTGGTCCCACCGATGTCACCGACCAAAGCCAGTTTCAATTAAGCGTCTCCAGGGCAGAAGTAAAGGCGCTGGCGCCCTGCTCTGCGGAGCTGAAGGCCATGCGCATGAAACCAAACAGTTCGCGACCGCTGCCGATGTTATTGCCCAACAGGCCCTTGGCAGGTTCGCGCGCTGCGAATTCGTCGGCGTCCACCTTAAGCTCCAGGGTGCCTTTGACGCCATCGACGCGGATGATATCGCCCTCTTGCACCCGCGCCAAAGCGCCGCCCACATACGCTTCGGGGCTGACGTGAATCGCCGCCGGGATTTTCCCCGACGCACCGGACATGCGCCCGTCGGTGACCAGCGCGACTTTGAAGCCGCGATCCTGCAGCACGCCAAGGAATGGCGTCATCTTGTGCAGCTCCGGCATGCCGTTGGAACGCGGGCCCTGGAAGCGCATCACCGCGACGAAATCCTTCTCGAGCAAACCGGCCTTGAATGCATCGGCCAGATCCTGCTGATCCTGGAACACCATGGCCGGTGCTTCGACGACCTGGTTTTCCAACGCGACGGCGGACACTTTCATGACACCGCGGCCGAGGTTGCCTTCCATCACCCGCAAGCCGCCCTCTGGCGAGAACGCACGAGCGACCGGACGCAGGATGGTTTCGTCGAGGCTTTCGATCGGACCTTCGCGCCAAACCAGCTCGCCGTTTTCGAGGAACGGTTCCATGGTGTAGCGGCTCAGGCCGTGGCCCAGCACCGTGTTGACGTTTTCGTGCAGCAGCCCGGCTTCCAGCAGTTCGCGGATCAGGAACGACATGCCCCCCGCCGCCTGGAAGTGGTTGATGTCGGCTTTGCCGTTCGGGTAGACGTGGCTCAGGGTCGGCACCACCTCGGAGAGGTCGGCCATGTCTTGCCAGGTCAGTTGAATGCCCGCCGCCATGGCGATCGCCGGCATGTGCAGCGTGTGATTGGTCGAGCCGCCGGTGGCGTGCAGGGCCACGATGGAGTTGACCAGCGAACGTTCGTCGACGATTTCGCCGATCGGCATGAAGTCGCCGCTCTGCTTGGTCAGACGCGTGACTTGATGCGCCGCTTCGCGGGTCAGGGCATCACGCAACGGGGTGTTCGGGTTGACGAAAGAGGCGCCCGGCAAGTGCAGGCCCATGACTTCCATCAGCAACTGGTTGGTGTTGGCGGTGCCGTAAAAGGTGCAGGTACCCGGGCTGTGGTAGGACTTCATCTCCGATTCCAGCAGCTCTTCGCGGCTGGCCTTGCCTTCGGCGTAGCGCTGACGCACGTCGGCTTTCTGCTTGTTGGAAATGCCCGAAACCATCGGCCCGCCCGGCACGAAGATCGTCGGCAGATGACCGAAACGCAACGCGCCCATCATCAGGCCCGGCACGATCTTGTCGCAGATGCCGAGCATCAGCGCGCCATCGAACATGTTGTGGGACAGCGCCACGGCGGTGGACAGCGCAATCACTTCGCGGCTCGGCAGGCTCAGTTCCATGCCCGGCTCGCCTTGGGTCACGCCATCGCACATGGCGGGGGTGCCGCCGGCGAACTGGCCAACGGAGCCGATTTCGCGCAGGGCTTTTTTGATCTGTTCAGGAAAGACTTCGTACGGCTGGTGCGCCGAGAGCATGTCGTTATAGGACGACACAATCGCAATGTTCGCGGAGTTCATCATCCGCAGACTGTTTTTGTCGTCGGTGCCGCAACCGGCTACGCCGTGGGCGAAGTTGGCGCATTGCAGCTTGCCGCGCATGGGACCGTCGCTGGCAGCACCACGAATCAGTGCAAGGTAAGCCTCACGCGTGGCGCGGCTGCGGGCGATAAGCCGTTCGGTGACCTCAAGGACGCGGGGATGCATGTTTAGAACTCCAGGCTAACGGATGTGGCGACCTGATTGTCTATGCTGAACAAGAGCCGTTGTCGATGGGATGACAGACGGTTTTCTTGATCGGTCGGACCAGTTGATTCAGGTCACTCGTTGTAGATTGAACAAAATATTGCCATTAAAAAGGCTTGTTTTCTATTTTTATGCGAATAATCTTGTAATTCCAACAACAAAACGACGGCGGCCCTGTTAAATGACTCTTCGAATCGCAATCAATGGTTTTGGCCGAATTGGCCGTAACGTCCTGCGCGCACTGTATACCCAAGGGTATCGCCAGGATCTGCAGATCGTTGCCATCAATGACCTGGGCGACAGCGCGATGAACGCTCATCTGCTCAAGTACGACACTGTTCATGGCACGTTCGATGCCGATGTCCAGCACGATCAGGAAAGCCTGACCGTCAACGGCGACCGTATTTCTGTCAGCGCCATTCGTAATCCGGCCGAACTGCCTTGGGCTGCCGAGAAGGTCGACGTCGTATTCGAATGCACCGGTTTGTTCACCGACCGCGACAAAGCCGCCGCGCATATTACGGCCGGCGCACGCAAAGTGATCATCTCGGCCCCGGCCAAAGGCGCCGACGCCACGGTGGTGTATGGCGTTAACCACGACATTCTGCGCCAATCGCACCAGATCATTTCCAATGCGTCGTGCACCACCAACTGCCTGGCCCCGGTGGCCCAGGTGTTGCACCGCGAGCTGGGTATCGAAAGCGGTCTGATGACCACGATCCACGCCTACACCAACGATCAGCACCTGACCGACGTCTATCATGTCGACCCGTATCGTGCGCGTTCGGCCACCCAGAACATGATCCCGAGCAAAACCGGCGCGGCTGAAGCAGTCGGTCTGGTGCTGCCGGAACTGGCGGGCAAACTGACCGGTATGTCGGTGCGCGTGCCGGTGATCAACGTGTCGCTGGTGGACCTGACCGTGCAACTCAAACGCGAAGCGTCGGCCGATGAAGTGAACGCGCTGCTGAAAGAAGCCAGCCAGCACTCGAAGATTCTTGGCTACAACACCCTGCCGCTGGTTTCCAGCGACTTCAACCACAACCCGCTGTCGTCGATCTTTGACGCCAACCACACCAAGGTCAGCGGCAAGCTGCTCAAGGTACTGGCCTGGTACGACAACGAATGGGGCTTCTCCAACCGCATGCTCGATAACTGCCTGGCGCTGTGCAACGCAGAGTAAGCCACGCGGACCTGTAGGAGCTGCCGAAGGCTGCGATCTTTTGATCTTAAGCGTCGGCGTCCCGCCGAAAAGATCGCAGCCTTCGGCAGCTCCTACGCAGCGCATTACGCCTCGGAGCAGCACCGATGATCGGTATCAGCTTTACGCAAAAGACCATGGCAGCGCGCAAGCGTATTGCCCTGGTCGCCCATGACCACTGCAAGGTGTTTTTGCTGGACTGGGCCGAGCGGCAGAAAGAAAGGCTCGCACAGCATGAACTGGTCGCCACCGGCACCACCGGGTTGTTGTTGCAACAACGCCTGGATTTGCCTGTGGAGAGCATGATCAGCGGTCCGTTAGGCGGCGACCAGCAACTCGGCGCGCGAATCGCCGAGCAGCGGGTCGACATGCTGGTGTTCTTCTGGGACCCGTTCGAACCACAGCCGCACGACCCGGACATCAAGGCGTTGCTGCGAGTCGCGGCGGTCTGGAACATTCCCGTCGCCTGCAACGAATGCAGCGCCGACTACCTGCTCAGCAGCCCGATGATGGAGCAGGCGCACGAACATCGGATCCCCGATTACGCGACCTATCTGCTGGGCCGCGCCTAGCCCTTCGAAAATCAGCTTCACAAATCAATACTTGACCACTCGAGCGGATGATAAGCATTATCATTCGCTCGAAATGGATCAGGTCCTCCCGTGAGTCAATCTCGCTTCAATCACGTCTTCATTGCCCAGCGAGTCTCTCTGCTGCGCACGTTGGAGCGGATGGTCAACAATCACAGCACCGCCGAAGACCTCCTGCAGGAGACCTACCTGCGAGTGACCCGGGCGCTCAGTGAGCGGGCCATCGATCACCTTGAGCCCTTCGTTTTCCAGACCGCCCGCAACCTGGCGCTGGACCATTTGCGTGCGCGGCGCATCCAGTCCCGCACGATGCTCGACGACGTGCCGCTGGACGTGGTGGAAAGCGTCGCCGCCCCCGCCAGCAGTGCCGAGGACGCCGCCCATGCCGAACAATTGCTCGAGCGTTTGAACGTGAGCCTCAATGAACTCAGCGCCCGTCAGCAGCAGATTTTCATCCTCAGTCGTCTGCACGGGCACAGCTATCTGGAGATCGCCGAGAAGCTCGGCGTGTCATTGAGCACGGTGCAAAAGGAGCTGAAACTGATCATGGCGATCTGCATCGGCGTGGCCGAACGGTTAAACGGCGACTGAATCTGTAGGTTTATTCTCTATGCGAGAGGATGACCTGCACTGACAATCGGGCTTTGGTACCCTTGCCCCACTTTCAAGCTTCACTAAAAAAACAGCGGTGCCAAGACACTGCCGAGGAAACACCGTGACGGACACCCACCGCTCCCTTCCGCCCTCCCCGGCGCGGGACCCCGCAAGCGCGATGGACCAGGCCCTGGACTGGCTGATCGTGCTGGACAGTCCGAGCGAGGAACAGACCCGACAGTTTCACGATTGGCTGGCCGCCCATCCGTCGCATGCCGAAGCGTTCGCCAAGGCTCAGGCGATCTGGGAGGGCCCGCAGGTCGTGCAGTGCGCGCAAAGCCTGGCCGCCCGGCCGACGAAAGTGACCGTCCTGTCGCGCCTGCGCCCCCACTGGAAACCCTTGGCCACCGCCGCCGTGCTGATCCTCGGTTTGTTCAGCTTCAGCAATCTGCCGGTACGCCTGCAGGCTGATCACCTGACCGTGGTCGGTGAACGCCAGCGGCTGCAACTGGAGGATGGCTCGAAGGTCCTGCTCAATACCAATTCGGCCTTCTCCAGCACCATCAACGATCAACAGCGCATGGCCCGTTTGTATCAGGGCGAGGCATTTTTCGAGGTGGCGGCCAATCGCGGCCAGCCGCTGGAAATCGACGCCGGGCCGGTCAAGGCCAGCGTGCGGGACACCGCCTTTGCGGTGCGCTATCTGGACGGCGTGGCACAGGTTCGAGTGCAGCGTGGGGACGTCGACTTGCGAGCGACCCGCGACGACGCGCGAATTCGCTTGTCCGCCGGAGAAAGCATCCGCATCGGCCCCAACGGTTTTGATCGGCCCACCAAACTCGATGCCGCGACCGACCTGGCGTGGGTCCAGGGTCGACTGGTGTTCGAAAACTGCCCGCTGAGCCAGGTCCTGGCGGAGCTGCGTCGTTACTACCCAGGCTGGATCATCAACAACAACGAGCAGTTGGCCGACATCGCCGTCACCGGCAATTACCGCCTCGACCAGCCGTTGGACGTGGTCCGTTCGCTGGCCCACATCACCTCGGCACGACTTCAGGAATTCCCGGCGCTGGTGATTTTGAACTAGGGGGCGTTCTCAATTAGTTTCCCCGCGGTGGGGAAACTAATTGAGAACACCCCCTAGATGAGAATTATTTTTACTCGATAGCCGAACCCCGTACGTCTCGTTATAGCCAATGCAATTGATTCGCATCTTCAGATGCCAATCAGCACCTATAAAGATTCGTGCGACACGGAGCGCTATCGATGTCCTCTCGCCTTACCCGCCAACCTTCTTCACCTTCTCGCGTGCTGTCGCTGCTGACCGCCGCCATCCTGATGGCCGGCAGCGCGCAGCTCTGCGCCGCCACCGCTGCAGAGCAACCGACCCGCAACATGGGCGATTACGCGTTCGCCATCCCTCAGCAGTCGCTGGTCTCGGCACTCAATGCCTTTACCGCCGTGACCGGTTGGCAGGTCGGCTTGCCGGCAGAACTGGCTGAAGGCGTAGCCTCGCCGGGCGTACGGGGTTCGCTGCCGCCAGAGAAAGCCCTCGATCGCCTGTTGGTGGGGACCAACCTGAGCTATCGCAAACTGGGCACCAACAACATCGTGTTGGAGAAGCGCAGCAACAGCAACGCGCTCAACCTGGACCAGGTGACCATCAGCGCCACTCGCCAGGAACAGGATGTGAACAACGTGCCTAGCACCGTCACTGTCCAGACCCGCGAAGAGCTGGACCGCAACAACGTCAATACCATCAAGGATCTGGTGCGCTACGAGCCCGGTGTTTCGGTGGGCGGCGCCGGCCAACGCGCCGGCCTCACTGGCTACAACATCCGCGGCATCGACGGCGACCGCGTACTGACCCAGATCGACGGTGTGCAGGTGCCCGATAGCTTCTTCAACGGTCCTTACGCCCAGACCAACCGCAACTACGTCGACCCCGAGATCGTCAAGCGCGTCGAGATCCTGCGTGGCCCGGCGTCGGTGCTCTACGGCAGCAACGCCATCGGCGGCGCGGTCAGCTACTACACGCTGGACCCGGACGACATCATCAAGCCGGGCAAGGATGTCGGCGCGCGCCTGAAAACCGGCTACAGCTCGGCCGACGACAGCTGGCTGACCTCTGGCACGGTGGCCGGCCGCACCGGCGACTTCGACGGGCTGTTGCACTTGAGTCAGCGCAATGGTCATGAAACAGAGTCCTACGGTGAAACCGGCGGAACCGGCCTGAACCGCACCGAGGCCAACCCCGAGGACGTGCGCACCACCAACGTGCTGGCCAAACTGGGCTGGGACTACGCCGACGATGCGCGCTTCGGTCTGACCTACGAACACTACAAGGACGACCGCGACACCAACCAGCTGAGCGCGGTGGGCGGACCGTTCAACGCAGGACGCGGTTTCGGCTTCTACAAATCCCGTACCGGCAACGACACGGTCACCCGCGAACGCTTCGGTCTGGAACACAGCTTCGGCCTGGACAGCGTCCTGGCTGACAACATCAAGTGGACGCTGAACTACCAGATCGCCAAGACCGACCAGAGCACCGAAGAAATCTACGCGCCGTCACGCACCGTGCTGCGCAACCGCGATACCACCTACAAGGATCGCCAATGGGTGTTTGATGCCCAGGCTGACAAGTCGTTCGCCATCGCCGACACCGACCACCGCATCACCTATGGCACGACCATCAAACAGGACAAAGTCACTGGTCTGCGTACCGGTAGCGGCACCTGCCTGACCGTAGCCGGCGCTTGCCGGGTCATCGGTGCCGCCAGCGCCGCGGACACACTGAAACCGGCCAGCGACTTCCCGGATCCGACCATCAACAGCTACAGCCTGTTTGCCCAGGATCAGATCAGTTGGGGCAACTGGACCTTCCTGCCCGGCGCACGCTACGACTACACCGAGCTCAAGCCGCACATCACCGACGAGTTCCTGGTCACCGCCGACCAAAGCGGCAACGGCGTGGTGAGTGACAAGACGAAGACCTGGCATCGTCTGTCGCCAAAATTCGGCACCACCTATAGTTTCAACGACAACTACACCTGGTATGGCCAATACGCCGAAGGCTTCCGCACGCCGACCGCCAAAGCCCTTTACGGTCGCTTTGAAAACCTGGCCGGCGGTTATCAGGTCGCGCCAAATCCCGACCTGGAACCGGAAAAGAGCAAGAGCTATGAAACCGGCCTGCGCGGCCAGTTCGAGGCAGGCACTTTCGATGTGGCGGTGTTCTACAACAAATACCGCGACTTCATCGACGAGAACGCCATCACGCCTGGCTACACCGAGACCACATTCCAGAGCAACAACATCGCGCACGCCACCATCAAAGGCGTGGAGCTCAAGGGTCGCCTGAACCTGGACAGCTTTGGCGCCCCGACTGGTCTCTATACCCAAGGCTCGGTGGCCTACCTGTATGGCCGAAACGATGACAGCGGCCAGCCGCTGAACAGCATTAACCCGCTGACCGGCGTGTTCGGCCTGGGTTACGACCAGAACAACTACGGCGCCCTGTTGAGCTGGACACTGGTCAAGCGCAAAACCCGCGTCGACAGCACCAGCTTCAAAACCCCTGACGGCACCAGCACTCAGTTCAAGACGCCGGGTTATGGCGTGCTCGACCTGACCGGCTTCTACAAGGTTACCGACGACGTAACCGTCAACGCCGGTTTGTACAACCTGACCAACAAGAAGTACTGGCAGTGGGATGACGTGCGCGGTTACGACAGCGTCGGCGAAGCCTCGGTCACTCAACCGGCCAACCTCGATCGCCTGACTCAACCGGGCCGCAACTTCGCGATCAATCTGGTCTGGGATATCTGACCCTGCCACCTCACTGCGCTGCTTTTAGAGAAGTGGCGCAGTGAGGTTTTTTTACTGTCTGGCGCCACGTCATTCGTCTCGTTACCAAGCGCCTCTTTTTCTCAAGGACTTCTCATGACCACTCAGGACACTGCTCAACGCCCTGCTCTGCGTTCGCAACGTTTGAACCAGATCACAAACGAGCCTCACACCAAGCTCGATGCCTTGGTCAAAGCCCACGCACCGTTTGAATCCCAGGCCAACTTCGCGCGTTTCGTGGTGGCTCAATATTTGTTTCAGTCAGAACTGGTGTCGCTGTACAACGATGCCGAATTGACCGCCATCGCCCCGGACCTGCCAGCTCGCTGCCGTGCTGAAGCGGCCAAGGCGGATCTGGCGGACCTGGAAACTGAAGTTCCAGCGCCAGTCGCCGGTGCCGTGAAGAATCCAACCAAAGCCGAGGCGCTGGGTTGGCTGTTCGTCTCGGAGGGTTCGAAACTTGGCGCGGCCTTCCTGATCAAGCGTGCTATCGGTCTCGGCTTGAGCGAAACCTTTGGTGCCCGCCATCTCGGTGAACCGGCCGGTGGTCGCGCTGAAGGCTGGAAGAGCTTCGTCAAAACCCTCGACGGGCTGGAACTCAGCGCGCAAGAAGAAGCCGAGTTGGATAAAGGCGCTATCGACGCGTTCAACCGCTTTACCGTTTTGCTGGAACAGGCTTACACCAGCACCCCTGAACTCGCCTGACTGAATGCATTTCCCTGTGGGAGCGAGCTTGCTCGCGATGGCAATCTGTCAATCACTGAAAGGGGGAATGTTAGTCCGCCATCGCGAGCAAGCTCGCTCCCACAGGGTTCTTGCCGACTGAGCCAATGCCTCAACCAGCCTCTTCAAAACTTGCCCGCCTACTGTTCGGTCTGCTCGCCTACATCAGCCTGGGCATCGGCCTGATCGCCATCGTCGTACCCGGCCTGCCGACCACCGAGTTCATCCTGCTGGCCGCCTGGGCCGCGACCAAAAGTTCTCCGCGCTTGAGCGCCTGGCTGGAAAACCATCGGCTGTTCGGTTCCATCCTGCGCAACTGGCGCAACGGCAAAATCATCGCCCGCCGAGCCAAGGTCAGCGCCACCGTCAGCATGCTGCTGTGCGCCGCGTTGATGCTGGTGATGCTCGATCCTGGCTGGCCGATATTTCTGGCGATTGCGGGCATGAGCCTGGGCAATCTGTGGATCTGGTCGCGGCCGGAATCGCTGCCGAAAATCTCCTGAATTTCTGCCCTTTTCAGGGCATTTTCCTGCGCAAACGTTCACCTATTACCGTTCGTCGGCTTCGCGTTCATGCAACCTGCGCCCACGCCGATGTGCATTAAATGGCGCTGAATGGACTTGGCGAATTGGGTCGATCCCGACTCACAGCCAACACCTCATCCATTCGCGAGCTCGTCCTATGTTCGACTCTCTCTCCATCCGCCTGAAAACCGTCCTGCTGTCCGGTCTGTGCCTGCTGGGCGTGGTCGTCCTGATCGTCGGCATGAACATCTACCAGACCGATCAGAACGATGAACTGGTCAGCGCCTCCAGCAGCAAGATGCTCACCGCCAGCGTGCAGAACCTGCTCCAGGCCAAGGCCGCCGAGCAAGCGGTGCGGGTGCAGAAGACCTTCGGCGAAAGCCTGCTGGTGGTGACCGCCCTGGCCGATCAGATCGAGGACATGCGCAACATGGCGAGCAAGCGCTCCCTTGACGCCGGCGCCCTGCGTGAAGAGTTGAACCAGAGCCTGAAAACCGCCTTCGAGCGCAACAGCAAAGTGCTCGGCATCTGGCTGGCATTCGAACCCAACGGCCTCGACGGCAAGGACAGCGAGTTCGCCAACGATGCCGCTCGCCAATCCAACGAAGCCGGTCGTTTCGCCAGCTACTGGAGCCGTGCCGGCGGTGTCGGGATCAACACGATCATGGTCGAAGACGACATGACCAAAACCACCTTGAGCCTCAGCGGCACACCCTATAACAGCTGGTACACCTGCCCTCGCGACAGCAAGCGCACCTGCCTGCTGGACCCATATGCCGATACCGTCGCCGGCAAGGAAATGCTGATGACCACCATTTCTGTACCGCTGCTGGTGGATGGCAAATCCATCGGCGTGGTCGGTGTGGACATTGCCCTCGACGCGCTGCAAGCGGCGGCTGTCGATTCCCATCGTGATCTGTTCAACAGCGCCGGGCACATGCTGATTGTCTCCGGCAGCGGCGTACTCGCCGGTTACAGCGTCGACGCGAGCAAGGTCGGCAAAAGCATTGGTGAAACCCTGGGCGCAGACGGCAAGGACGTCCTGCAATTGCTCAGCGCTGGCACGCCGAAGATTCTTGAACAGGGCGACCTGATCCGCGCGGTGTACCCGGTCAGTCCGATTGCCGAGTCCAAAGCCTGGGGTGTGGTGATCGACCTGCCGAAACAAGTGTTGCTGGCCGACTCGGTGAAGTTGCAAGCCGTACTCGATGACGCCCAGCAAAGCGGCACGATCCAAGCCGTTTTGGTGGCGGTGATTGCCGGTCTGGTCGGACTGTTGCTGATCTGGCTCACGGCGTCCGGCGTGACCCGGCCGATCAACAGCGTGGCCGAGATGCTCAAGGCGATTGCCAGCGGCGACGGCGACCTGACGCAACGTCTGCACTACAGCAAGAAAGACGAACTGGGCGAACTGGTGAGCTGGTTCAACCGTTTCCTCGACAAGCTGCAACCGACCATCGCGCAGATCAAACAAAGCATCACCGATGCACGCGGCACCGCCGACCAGTCTTCGGAAATCGCCCGCCAGACCAGCGAAGGCATGCAGGTGCAGTTCCGCGAAATAGACCAGGTCGCCACCGCGTCCAACGAAATGAGCGCCACCGCCCACGACGTCGCCAACAGTGCCTCGAACGCGGCTAACGCGGCCAAGGGTGCCGACCAGTCGGCTCGCGACGGCATGCAGATCATCGAACGCAGCACCCGCGACATCAATCAACTGGCCGACGAAGTCAGCAAGGCCGTGACCGAAGTCGAAGCGTTGGCGGTCAACAGCGAGCAGATCGGCTCGGTGCTGGAAGTGATCCGCAGCATCGCCGAACAAACCAACCTGCTGGCGCTCAACGCGGCGATTGAAGCGGCGCGGGCCGGCGAGAGCGGTCGCGGGTTTGCGGTGGTCGCCGATGAAGTGCGCAACCTGGCCAAACGTACGCAAGATTCGGTGGAAGAAATCCGCATCGTGATCGAGCGCATCCAGACCGGCACTCGCGGCGTGGTGGCCACGATGCATTCGAGCCAGACTCAAGCTCACAGCAATGCCGGGCAGATCCAGCAAGCCGTCCAGGCCTTGAGCAAAATCAGCGACGCGGTGACGGTCATCAGCGACATGAACCTGCAAATCGCCAGCGCCGCCGAACAGCAAAGCGCGGTGGCCGAAGAGGTCAACCGCAACGTCTCGGCGATCCGCACCGTCACCGAAACCCTGACCGGCCAGGCCACCGAGTCTGCGCAGATCAGCAGCCATCTCAACTCGTTGACCTCCCACCAGATGAAATTGATGGATCAGTTTCGCGTGTAGTGATCGTTCCCACGCTCCGCGTGGGAATGCAGCCCGGGACGCTCCGCGTCCCAAGCGGACGCAGAGCGTCCATTGAGGCATTCCCACGCAGAGCGTGGGAACGATCTATCATAAAGCCCTCTTCCGGAGGGCCTTCGATGACTGATTTACTCACGTCCATTCAAGCCGCACTCGGCTTGCCTCACACCCAGGTCAAGTTCACCTCGAGCGGCGCCCTGCCCTCAGCGTTTGCCGTCACTGACCTGGCGTGCGCCAGCATTGCCGCTGCCGGCCAGGCTGTCAGCGAATGGTTGCAGCAACAAACCGGTCGCTTGCCCAGCCTTGAGGTCGACCGCCGACTGGCCTCTTTCTGGTTCGCCACGTCGATCCGCCCGGTAGGCTGGAGCGTCCCACCGCTGTGGGATCCGGTCGCCGGTGACTACGCGGCCAAAGACGGATGGATCCGCCTGCACACCAACGCGCCCCATCACCGCGCCGCTGCCGAAAAAGTGCTCGGCGCCTGTGCCGACCGTGCCGCGATGGCGAGCAAGGTTGCTCAATGGGCTAAAAGCGATCTGGAGCTGGCCGTGGTCGATGCCGGTGGCTGCGCCGCCGAGATGCGTAGCTGGGCGCAATGGCAGGCGCATCCCCAAGGTCAGGCGGTGAACGCCGAACCGCTGATTCAGTTTGCTGAAAACAGCCGCCAGAACGCGAAACCGTGGCAAGGCTCGGTGGCGCAACCGCTGGCCGGGATCAAGGTGCTGGATTTGACCCGAGTGCTCGCCGGACCGATCGCCAGCCGTTTTCTGGCAGGCCTCGGTGCCGACGTTTTGCGCATCGATCCACCGACCTGGAACGAACCCGGCGTGGTGCCGGAAGTCACCCTGGGCAAACGCTGCGCGCACCTGGACCTGCACGACAAGACGGATCGCGCGGTGTTCGAAAGCCTGCTCAAGGACGCTGACATTCTGCTCCATGGCTACCGCGCCGATGCACTGGAACGCCTGGGCTACGGCGTCGCCGAACGCCAGAAACTGGCGCCCGGCCTGATCGACGTCAGCCTCAATGCTTACGGTTGGAGCGGCCCGTGGCAGAACCGCCGCGGCTTCGACAGCCTGGTACAAATGAGCAGCGGAATCGCCGACGCCGGCATGCAGTGGAAGCGCGCGGACAAGCCGACGCCATTACCCTTGCAAGCGCTCGATCATGCCACCGGGTATTTGATGGCGGCCAGTGCGATTCGATTGTTGGGGCGTAGTGGATCGGCGCGGTTGTCGTTGGCGCGTACGGCGAAGTTGTTGATTGAAAACGGCCGGGGAACAGATGAGCCGTTGCGGGCGGAGGATGACAACGATCAGGGGCTGTTGGTTGAACAGACGCCTTGGGGACCGGCGCATCGACTTCATGTGCCATTGAAAATAACGGGCACACCGTTGCAGTGGGCACTTGCTGCTGGAGAATTAGGTTCACATCGCCCGCAGTGGTGGTGACTGCCGGATGATCGTTCCCACGCTCTGCGTGGGAATGCAGCCATGGACGCTCCGCGTCCACTGTGACGCAGAGCGTCACGGGATTCATTCCCACGCAGAGCGTGGGAACGATCAGTCGATCAGTCAGGCCGGGAGAGTGATGTCCAAAGCAGCTGCGCCGCATAGCTTCGATAAGGTCGCCACGCTTCAGCTCGTTGCAACAATTGCCGAGCCGTCACCGCCTCACCTTCAAGCGCCGCCAGCGCATTGATCAACCCCACATCCCCGCTCGGAAACGCATCCGGATCACGCAACTGCCGCAAGGCGATGTATTGCGCCGTCCAGTCACCAATCCCGTGCAACGCCAACAGCCGCGCAACGCAGCCCTCCCGATCCGGCTCAAACAGTAAAGGATCATCGAGCAACGCCTGAGCCACACCCGACAGCGTTCGACCACGGCTTTTCGGCATCCCCAACGTTGCCAGATCCACTGACGCCAAAGCGGCGGCCTGAGGAAACACATGGATCACGCCGGGCAACGACGAAGCCAGCGGCTCGCCATGCTGCGCCACCAGTTTCCCCGCTAATTTAATCGCCGCACCCACGCTGATCTGCTGCCCCAACACCGCACGAATCGCCAACTCCAGGCCATCCCACGCCCCCGGCACCCGCAACCCCGGACGCTCGGCAATCAACCGCGCCATCAACGGATCAACCGCCAGTTGCCGATGAATCAATGCCAGGTCCGCATCCAGATCAAACATCCGCCGCAGCCGCGCGATGATCTCTGGCACCGCCGCTGAATCAGAAAAATCCAGCGTCACTTCAAGTGCATCCGTCGCTGCGGGCTTGATCGAAAGCGTGCCATGAACACCGTTCAACCCGATGCTGCGCGAGTAAATGCCGTCAACCACCACCTCGATCCCGACAATCGCCCGCGCCGACAAAAAACCCAGCATCGCCGACCAGTCATAAGGTGGTTGGTACTCCAGCAGCACCTTCATAACGCCTCCGATTTACGCTGACCAAGATGAACCAAGTTCGCCCGACAGACTGGAAAAGTCGCGGTGATCGGTCCACTCTCGGACACGGCGACACCCGGATAAGCTATCAATAAAAGAAACTCCGAGGGCAGGCTTGAGGTCTGCCCTGATTCAATGCCTTTTTGAAGGAGAGATGCCAATGGCAACGTTCGAGCCCGGTCACCTGCACATCGAGCGCCATGCGCTGAACAAGGACGATTACAGTTACAGCCTGAGCATCGACTATGAGGTCAGCCAGGACCCCAAGGAAGGCGAAGGTATGCTGTTCAAGATGCATGGCACAGTTGGGGACAAGGAGTTGAAGGAAGAATTCTTCCTGCCCAAAGATCAGGCGTTCGATTTCGCCCGGCATGCCACGCGCATCGCGCAGAAGTACGGTATGCCCAAAGAGGCCAGTATCGGCTCGATACACAAGGAGTACGACGCCATGTTTGAAGATGTGCGGGCGCAGCTCGACGTCAAATCCGGTGATCCGATAAAACCTGAGCATCTGGATCGAATCTGAAGGCCACCCCGAGGGTCGAGGGGACTGACCGCGTTGCTCTTTCGAGTTACATCGACCTGAAATATCAAGTCGAACTCAGGTTTTGAAAAGCCCCCAATCTGCTCCCTTTCCCCTCTCCCCTATGGGGAGAGGGCTGGGGTGAGGGGTCGATCTTCCAGCCAACACCAATCTCAAGATTTCACCCCAGCCCTCCTCCAAGGCATACTTGCCACCCTCCGCACTCCAGAACCCAACAACGCCCCATGCGTATCCACGTCAGCTTCATCGACCGCGTCGGCATTACCCAGGAAGTCCTGGCTCTGCTCGGTGGGCGCAATCTCAATCTGGATGCGGTGGAAATGGTCCCGCCCAACGTCTACATCGACGCCCCGACCCTGAGCCCGGAAGTCCTCGAAGAGCTGCGCGATGCGTTGTTCAGCGTGCGCGGCGTGCAAGCGGTGACGGTGGTCGACATTCTTCCCGGTCAGCGCCGGCATCTGCAGCTTGATGCGTTGCTCGCGGCCATGACCGACCCGGTCCTGGCGCTGGACAGTGCTGGCAAGGTGCTGCTGGCCAACCCGGCACTGATCGCCTTGTACGGTTGCGAGCCTGACGGTGAAAGCATCGCGGACCTGTTCGCCGACCCGGCACTGCTCGAAGCCCTGCTGGAAAACGGCTTCCGCCTGCCGCTGCGGGAAGTCACCGTCAACGGCCAGACATTGCTGCTGGACGCCACACCGATTACCGACGCTGGCGCCCTGCTGACCCTGTATCAACCCAACCGCATCGGCGAACGCCTGTCGGCGCTGCACCACGACCATGCCGAAGGTTTCGATGCGCTGCTGGGTGAGTCCCCGGCGATTCGGACCCTCAAGGCCCGCGCCCAGCGCGTTGCGGCCCTTGATGCGCCGTTGCTGATCCAGGGCGAAACCGGCACCGGCAAAGAACTGGTGGCGCGGGCCTGCCACGCCATCAGCGCCCGGCACAGTTCGCCATTTTTGGCGCTCAACTGCGCGGCATTGCCGGAGAACCTCGCCGAAAGCGAACTGTTCGGCTACGCCCCCGGCGCCTTCACCGGCGCACAACGGGGCGGCAAACCGGGGCTGATGGAACTGGCCAACCAGGGCACGGTGTTTCTCGATGAGATCGGCGAGATGTCGCCGTACTTGCAGGCCAAGTTGCTGCGCTTTTTGAACGACGGCAGCTTCCGCCGGGTGGGCGGGGATCGTGAGGTGAAGGTCAATGTGCGGATCCTCAGCGCGACGCACCGCGACCTGGAAAAAATGGTCAGCGAAGGTTCGTTCCGCGAAGACCTCTTCTATCGCCTCAACGTCCTGAACGTCGAAGTCCCGCCCCTGCGCGAACGCGGCCAGGACATCCTGCTGCTGGCCCGCTACTTCATGCAGCAGGCCTGCGCGCAGATCCAGCGCCCGGTCTGTCGTCTGGCGCCCGGCACCTATACGGCGCTGCTCGGCAATCGCTGGCCGGGCAACGTGCGGCAATTGCAGAACGTGATCTTCCGCGCCGCTGCCATTTGCGAAAGCAGCCTGGTCGACATTGGCGACCTCGATATCGCCGGTACCTCCGTGGCGCGTCAGAGTGACAGCGACGTCGACAGTCTCGAACAGGCGATGGAAGAGTTCGAGAAGACCCTGCTGGAAAAGCTCTACGTCAGCTACCCCTCGACCCGCCAACTGGCTAGCCGCTTGCAAACCTCTCACACCGCGATTGCCCATCGGTTGCGCAAATACGGCATTCCCAACAAGCCCTGAGGCTTGTGGCTGAAATACAATTTCCCCAACACCATAGAACCCTGTGGGAGCGGGCTTTCCCGCGATAGCGATCTAATATTCGACATCGATGTTGGATGTGATGACCTCATCGCGGGCAAGCCCGCTCCCACAGGTTTTGTGTCCAACCCGGGAACCTGTTCAAAAGCGACCTCCATCTGTACTGAAAGCGCTACAGCGGAACGATATCGCTACACCCTCTCCTGATCACCGCTGTGCAAGGCTTTGATCCCATTACGCTTTTTTCTTCGCTTCCTCCTGTAGCGATTTCGCTACAGACAAGGGAGCCGCGTCTTTTGAAATAACTACTAAACAATTGATTTATATAGATTAAATGACATTGGCCGCAATTTTGCTTAGTAACCGCTTATAAGCAGGGCTTTTGCCCAAGCATTCAATCGCGTCCACCAGACGAGTCTGGCCCCCTTAGGAGTTTCCATGAGCGAGTTGCGTTTTACTGAAGATCACGAATGGCTGCGTACCGAAGCTGACGGCAGCGTCACAGTCGGCATCACCGCTTTCGCCCAGAACGCTCTGGGCGACGTGGTTTTCGTACAACTGCCTGAGCTGCAGTCCTACGACAAAGGCGCTGAAGCCGCCACCGTGGAATCGGTAAAAGCCGCCAGCGGCGTGTACATGCCGCTGGACGGTGAAGTGCTGGAAGTGAACCCGGCGCTGGACAGCAGCCCTGAACTGGTCAACGAAGATCCGCTGGGCGAAGGCTGGTTCTTCCGCTTCCAGCCAACCGACGCCTCGGCTGTCGCCAAACTGCTGGATCAAGACGCCTACGACCGTCTGATCAAAGCCAACGCCGAAGCCTGAGGAGCGCACACATGACTCAAGTCAATCTGACCACTGCCAACGAATTCATCGCGCGCCACATCGGCCCGCGTGCCGGCGACGAGCAAGCCATGCTCAATAGCCTGGGCTTCGACTCCCTGGAAGCCCTGAGCGCCAGCGTCATTCCGGACAGCATCAAGGGCACCAGCGTCCTCGGCCTCGAAGACGGCCTGAGCGAAGCCGATGCCCTGGCCTTGATCAAGTCCATCGCCGGCAAAAACCAGCTGTTCAAGACCTACATCGGCCAGGGCTACTACGGCACCCATACGCCGTCGCCGATCCTGCGCAACCTGCTGGAAAACCCGGCCTGGTACACCGCCTACACCCCGTACCAACCGGAAATTTCCCAGGGCCGTCTCGAAGCGCTGCTGAACTTCCAGACCCTGATCAGCGACCTCACCGGCCTGCCGATCGCCAACGCGTCCTTGCTGGATGAAGCCACCGCCGCCGCCGAAGCCATGACCTTCTGCAAACGCCTGAGCAAGAACAAGGGCAGCCACGCGTTCTTCGCCTCGGTGCATTGCCACCCGCAAACCCTCGACGTGCTGCGCACCCGCGCCGAGCCGCTGGGCATCGACGTGGTGGTTGGCGATGAACTTGAACTGACTGACGTCAGTGCCTTCTTCGGCGCCCTGCTGCAATACCCGGCGAGCAACGGTGATGTGTTTGATTACCGCGACCTGACCGAACGCTTCCACGCCGCCAATGCGCTGGTGGCGGTCGCCGCCGATCTGCTGGCCCTGACCGTGCTGACCCCGCCGGGCGAATTCGGCGCTGACGTGGCTATCGGCAGTGCGCAACGCTTCGGCGTGCCGCTGGGCTTCGGTGGTCCGCACGCTGCTTACTTCTCGACTAAAGATGCGTTCAAGCGCGACATGCCGGGCCGTCTGGTCGGCGTCTCCGTGGACCGTTTCGGCAAGCCGGCCCTGCGCCTGGCGATGCAGACCCGCGAGCAACATATCCGTCGCGAGAAGGCCACCAGCAACATCTGCACCGCGCAAGTCTTGCTGGCCAACATCGCCAGCATGTACGCCGTGTACCACGGCCCGAAAGGCCTGACCCAGATCGCCAATCGCGTGCATCACCTGACCGCGATTCTGGCCCAAGGCTTGAAAACCATCGGTCTGAACGTCGAGCAAGAAAGCTTCTTCGACACCCTGACCCTGAACACTGGCGCCAACACCGCCAAGCTGCACGACCAGGCGCGCGCCCAGCAGATCAACCTGCGTGTAATCGATGCTGAACGTCTGGGCCTGTCCCTCGACGAAACCACCGGCCAGGCCGATGTGGAAACCCTGTGGGCCCTGCTGGCCGACGGCCAAAACCTGCCGGACTTCGCGGCATTGGCTGCCACCGTGCACAGCACCCTCCCGGCCGCGCTGCTGCGCCAGTCGCCGATCCTCAGCCACCCGGTGTTCAACCGTTACCACTCGGAAACCGAGCTGATGCGCTACCTGCGCAAGCTCGCCGACAAGGACCTGGCGCTGGATCGCACCATGATCCCGCTGGGCTCCTGCACCATGAAACTCAACGCCGCCAGCGAAATGATCCCGGTGACCTGGGCCGAATTCGGTGCCCTGCACCCGTTCGCCCCGGCCGCGCAAAGCGCCGGCTACCAGCAACTGACCTTTGAGCTGGAAGCGATGCTCTGCGCCGCCACCGGTTACGACGCGATCTCGCTGCAACCGAACGCCGGTTCGCAAGGTGAATACGCCGGCCTCTTGGCGATTCGCGCCTACCACCAGAGCCGTGGCGAAGACCGTCGCGACATCTGCCTGATCCCCTCCTCCGCCCACGGCACCAACCCGGCCACCGCCAACATGGCCGGCATGCGCGTGGTCGTCACCGCCTGCGACGCCCGCGGCAACGTCGACATCGAAGACCTGCGCGCCAAGGCCATCGAGCACCGCGAACACCTCGCCGCGCTGATGATCACCTACCCGTCGACCCACGGCGTGTTCGAAGAAGGCATCCGCGAAATCTGCGGCATCATCCATGACCACGGCGGCCAGGTGTACATCGACGGCGCCAACATGAACGCGATGGTCGGCCTCTGCGCCCCGGGCAAGTTCGGCGGCGACGTGTCGCACCTGAACCTGCACAAGACTTTCTGCATCCCCCACGGCGGTGGCGGCCCGGGCGTCGGCCCGATTGGCGTCAAGTCGCACCTGACGCCGTTCCTGCCGGGTCACGGCACCATGGAGCGTAAAGAAGGCGCGGTCTGCGCCGCACCGTTCGGCAGCGCGAGCATTTTGCCGATCACCTGGATGTACATTCGGATGATGGGTGGCGCGGGTCTGAAGCGCGCGTCGCAACTGGCGATCCTCAATGCCAACTACATTTCCCGCCGCCTCGAAGAGCATTACCCGGTGCTCTACACCGGCAGCAACGGCCTGGTGGCACACGAATGCATCCTCGACCTGCGTCCGCTGAAAGACAGCAGCGGCATCAGTGTCGATGACGTCGCCAAGCGCCTGATCGACTTCGGCTTCCACGCCCCGACCATGTCGTTCCCGGTCGCCGGCACGCTGATGATCGAGCCGACCGAAAGCGAATCCAAGGAAGAACTGGACCGCTTCTGCGACGCCATGATCCGCATCCGCGAAGAAATCCGCGCGGTGGAAAACGGCACCCTGGACAAGGACGACAACCCGCTGAAAAACGCCCCGCACACCGCGGCGGAAATCGTCGGCGAGTGGACGCATCCGTACAGCCGTGAGCAAGCGGTGTATCCGGTTGCGTCGCTGATCGACGGCAAGTACTGGCCACCGGTCGGTCGCGTCGACAACGTGTTTGGCGACCGCAACCTGATCTGCGCCTGTCCGTCGATCGAAAGCTACGCTTAAACGTATAAGGGGGCGGGTTTACTCGCCCTACTCAAGAACACCGCATACCCCTTGTGGGAGCGGGCTTGCTCGCGAATGCGGTGGATCAGTCACCATCAACATTGCCTGACCCACCGCATTCGCGAGCAAGCCCGCTCCCACAGGGGTCCGTGCAAAGCCCCAGATTCCGTGAATTCCTATAACAAGAAACCGGAGAACAACCATGTCTTTAAGCGTGTTCGACCTGTTCAAGATTGGCATCGGCCCCTCCAGCTCCCACACCGTCGGCCCGATGCGTGCTGCGGCACGTTTCGCCGAAGGTTTGCGCCGTGAAGGGCTGCTGGCCGCAACCACCTGCGTCAAAGTCGAGCTCTACGGATCACTCGGCGCCACCGGTAAAGGCCACGGCAGCGACAAGGCTGTGTTGCTGGGCCTGGAAGGCGAACACCCGGACACCGTGAACACCGAAACCGTCGCCGCCCGTCTGCAAGAAATCCGTGGCAACGGTCGCTTGAACCTGCTCGGCGAACACAGCATTGCGTTCAACGAGAAAGAACATTTGGCGATGATCCGCAAACCGTTGGCCTATCACCCCAACGGCATGATCTTTCGCGCCTTCGATGCGGCGGGCATACAAATCCGCAGCCGCGAGTACTACTCGGTCGGCGGCGGTTTTGTGGTCGATGAAGACGCCGCCGGCGCCGACCGCATCGTCGAAGACGCCACACCACTGACCTTCCCGTTCAAAAGCGCCAAGGACCTGCTCGGTCACTGCACCACCTATGGCTTGTCGATCAGCCAAGTGATGCTGACCAACGAAAGCGCCTGGCGCCCGGAAGCGGAAACCCGCGCCGGCCTGCTGAAAATCTGGCAAGTGATGCAGGATTGCGTCGACGCCGGTTGCCGTAACGAAGGCATCCTGCCCGGTGGCTTGAAGGTCAAACGTCGGGCGGCTGCACTGCATCGACAACTGTGCAAGAACCCGGAGTCTTCACTGCGCGATCCGCTGTCGGTGCTTGACTGGGTCAACCTCTACGCACTGGCGGTCAACGAAGAAAACGCCAACGGCGGGCGCGTGGTGACTGCGCCTACGAACGGTGCGGCAGGGATCGTCCCCGCTGTTTTGCATTACTACATGCGCTTCATCCCCGGGGCCAACGAAGACGGCGTCGTACGTTTTCTGCTGACGGCGGCCGCGATCGGCATTCTCTATAAAGAAAACGCCTCGATCTCCGGCGCAGAAGTCGGCTGTCAGGGTGAAGTCGGCGTGGCCTGTTCCATGGCCGCCGGTGCTTTGTGCGAAGTCCTCGGCGGCACCGTGCAGCAAGTGGAAAACGCCGCGGAAATCGGCATGGAACACAACCTCGGCCTGACCTGCGACCCGATTGGCGGACTGGTGCAAGTGCCTTGCATCGAGCGCAACGCCATGGGGTCGGTGAAAGCCATCAACGCGGTACGCATGGCCCTGCGCGGCGACGGTCAACACTTCGTCTCCCTCGACAAGGTCATCCGCACCATGCGCCAGACCGGCGCCGACATGAAAAGCAAATACAAGGAAACCGCCCGTGGCGGTTTGGCGGTCAACATTATCGAGTGCTGATGCTTACGCGCATCTGCACACTTTTTCAGGAGCTGAATATGTCCACCGAACAACTGTCGAAAACCCCGCTGCACGCACTGCACATCGAACTCGGCGCCCGCATGGTGCCGTTTGCCGGCTACGACATGCCGGTGCAATACCCGCTCGGCGTGATGAAAGAACACCAGCACACCCGTGATCAGGCCGGGCTGTTCGATGTCTCGCACATGGGCCAGATCCGCCTGACCGGCGCCAACGCCGCCAAGGCGCTGGAAAGCCTGGTGCCGGTCGACATCATCGACCTGCCGGTGGGCATGCAGCGTTACGCGATGTTCACCAACGAGACCGGCGGCATCCTCGACGACCTGATGGTCGCCAACCTGGGTAACGACGAACTGTTCCTGGTGGTCAACGCCGCCTGCAAGGACCAGGACCTGGCGCATCTGCGCAAGCACATCGGTGACCAGTGCACGATTGAGCCGCTGTTCGAAGAACGCGCCCTGCTCGCTCTGCAGGGTCCGGCCGCCGTCACCGTACTCGCGCGCCTGGCGCCTGAAGTAGCGAAGATGACGTTCATGCAATTCGCCCGCGTGAAACTGCTGGGTGTGGACTGCTTTGTCAGCCGTTCGGGCTATACCGGTGAAGACGGTTACGAAATCTCCGTGCCGGCCGCCAATGCTGAAGCCCTGGCTCGCGCCCTGCTGGCCGAACCTGAAGTAGCGGCCATCGGCCTTGGCGCTCGCGACTCCCTGCGCCTGGAAGCCGGCCTGTGCCTCTACGGCCACGACATGAACACCGAGACTACCCCGATCGAAGCAAGCCTGCTGTGGGCCATCTCCAAGCCTCGTCGCGCTGACGGCGCTCGGGCTGGCGGCTTCCCCGGCGCAGAAACCGTGTTCGGACAGCAACAAGCCGGTGTCAGCCGCAAACGCGTTGGCCTGTTGCCTCAGGAACGCACGCCGGTGCGCGAAGGTGCAGAGATCGTCAATGAAGCAGGCGACATCATTGGTGCAGTTTGCAGTGGTGGCTTCGGTCCGACCTTGGGCGGCCCTTTGGCGATGGGTTACGTCGACAGTGCTTACATCGCTCTCGATACGCCGGTATGGGCGATTGTTCGTGGGAAAAAGGTGCCTTTGCTTGTAAGCAAAATGCCATTTGTTCCACAACGCTACTACCGTGGCTGATTGACTGTTTCTATAAGTAACGCGGTTGCGTTAACAGCGCACTAATGTGTAACGCAACCGCCATAAAATAGTGCATAACTTTGCCTGTACGCTTCGCTTATGAACTTTGCTTATAACGATCGAAAACAATTGAACACGGCGATTTCACAAGCCAACACTAGTTGCGGCATAAACGCCCCGGCGCGAGCAAATACGGGCCCTCCACAGGGCTTGTTTTTTCTCCCGTAGTTGGCGTAGAGTTTGTTCACTGTGTTTGCATGGGTCGCTTGGAATCGTGACCTGGGCAGTAGCCTACAAGTTAGCTACATCCCGTTCGACGTCTTCTTACTCTCCTGCAACCAGCCCCAGTACTCTTTCACAAGAAGGAGGCTGTCATTAATTTTTGCGTCAAAGGAAATAAGAAATGTCCCAACGTCAGAGCGGTACCGTCAAGTGGTTTAACGACGAGAAAGGTTTTGGTTTTATCACTCCAGAAAGCGGTCCGGATCTGTTCGTGCATTTCCGCGCTATTCAGGGCAACGGCTTCAAGAGCCTGAAAGAAGGCCAGAAAGTGACTTTCGTTGCTGTGCAAGGCCAGAAAGGCATGCAGGCTGACGAAGTACAAGCAGAAGCCTGATCTTCTGTAACGAAAAAGCCCCTGATGCTGACATCAGGGGCTTTTTTGTGCGCGTAAATCCGTAAAATGGCTTCTTTTTTCCATCCAGAGGCTGCCATGTCGAAACATCTTCTCAAACCCCAGGGCGACTTTCCCGCCGTCACCCTGGGTCGTCGCCTGGCAGCGATGTTCTACGACTTCTTGTTGTGTACCGCCCTGCTGATTGTCACCAGCGGCATTTACAAGATGATCCAGATGGCGATCATCGGCGAAGACAAGATGCGCACCCTGACCGAAGCCGGCGCGCTGGACGGCGATCCATTGCTGTCGACGGTGCTGCTGTTTGTGCTGTTCGGTTTCTTTGCCAAATTCTGGACCTGGTCCGGTCAGACCCTGGGGATGCAGGTCTGGTGCATACGCGTGCAAAACGCCGATGGCTCATCCATCAGCCTGTGGCAAGCGTTGCTGCGCTTTGTGGTGTCGATCGCGTCCTTGCTGTGCGTCGGGCTGGGTTTCTTCTGGTCGCTGTTCGACAAACAGAAACGCAGCTGGCATGACATCTACTCCAATACCCAGCTCGTGCGGATTCCAAAGAAAACCAAGTAATCCAGCAGATGCAAAAACGCCCCGATCAAATCGGGGCGTTTTTTTTGGCTCACTGTCGGCGAATCAGGCATTGCCGGCTAATTTCATCCGCGCTGCCTGTGTGAAGTCGAGCATGCGCTTGAGCGGGCGAATCGCCTGCGGGATCAACGCAGGATCGACAAAGATCTCGTTAGTCCCTTCCTTCAAGCTCTTCAGCAGGCGCTCAAGGGTGTTCATCGCCATCCACGGGCAATGTGCGCAACTGCGGCACGCTGCGCCGTTACCGGCCGTTGGCGCTTCGATGAAGACCTTGTCCGGGCACAGCTGCTGCATCTTGTAGAAGATGCCGCGATCAGTGGCGACGATCAGGGTCTTGTTCGGCAGGCTCTGCGCTGCCGCAATCAACTGACTGGTGGAGCCGACGGCATCCGCCAACTCGATCACCGCCGTCGGCGACTCCGGGTGCACCAGAATCGCTGCGTCCGGGTACAGCGCCTTCATGTCTTCGAGCTGCTTGGACTTGAACTCTTCGTGAACGATGCAGGCACCATCCCACAGCAGCATGTCCGCGCCGGTCTGGCGCTGAATGTAGGTGCCCAGGTGTTTGTCCGGGGCCCAGATGATGGTTTCGCCGTTATCCATCAGGCTTTCGACGATTTCCAGCGCGCAGCTTGAAGTCACCACCCAATCCGCCCGGGCTTTGACCGCCGCCGACGTGTTGGCATACACCACCACGGTACGTTCCGGGTGCTGATCGCAGAACGCCGAGAACTCGTCCACCGGGCAACCCAGGTCCAGCGAGCAGGTCGCTTCCAGGGTCGGCATCAGGATGCGTTTTTCAGGGTTAAGGATTTTGGCGGTCTCGCCCATGAACTTCACACCGGCGACCACCACGGTCTTGGCCGGGTGAGCATTGCCGAAGCGGGCCATCTCCAGCGAGTCGGAGACACAGCCTCCGGTTTCTTCGGCCAGGGCCTGAATAACCGGATCGCAATAGAAGTGAGCAACCAGCACCGCATCCTGAGCCTTGAGCTCGGCAGCGATGGCGGCACGGTAATAGGCCTCCTCCTCGGCAGTCAGCGGCTTGGGCTGCTTGGCGTCGAGGTGGGCTTGAACCAGAAGGCGTTCGGAAATCTGCGTCATGTTCGCAAGACCTGCAGGCGCTTTCGCGCGAAAGTCGAGTATACACCCGGCTCCGGACCCTTCAGGGTACCGCCGGGAGAGTGAGTATCATCAGGCACGGACAACATTGAAGCTGCGCAAGGCTACAGAATATCCCGTGGATGCAAAAGATGATTCTGACCTGCGTCACGGGTTGCAGCCCGGAACTGGGCGAGCTCAAATCGCGGGCAAAAAAAAATCCGGAAATCCTCACTTGCGTGGGCCTTCCAGACTTTTAAAACTGCTACAAAAATGGTGGGTCGTGTGGGATTCGAACCTACGACCAATTGGTTAAAAGCCAACTGCTCTACCAACTGAGCTAACGACCCGCTGTGTGGTGGCGCGTATAATACTGATTTTTAAGGACTATTCAACACCTAATTTGAAATAAATCAAAAATAAGGTGTTGGGTCGCTGATTCCGGCTGCCGCAAAGCCTTCCGCACGCAGGCGGCAGCTGTCGCATTTACCGCATGCGCGGCCGTTATCGTCGGCCTGATAGCAGGAAACAGTCAGCCCGTAATCAACACCCAGCTTCACGCCTGCCTGGACGATCTGCGCCTTGCTCAGGTTCTGCAATGGCGCCTGAATGCGAAAACCATTCCCCTCTACACCGGCCTTCGTCGCCAGATTGGCCATGCGCTCGAAAGACTCGATGAACTCAGGACGGCAGTCCGGGTAACCGGAGTAATCCACGGCGTTCACACCAATAAAGATGTCACGCGCGCCCAGCACTTCGGCCCAGCCTAACGCCAGGGAGAGAAACACGGTGTTGCGCGCCGGCACGTAAGTCACCGGAATACCTTCACCCGGCACTTCCGGCACATCAATGCTGCTATCGGTCAGTGCCGAACCGCCGATGCCGTTCAGGTTCAGACCGATCACCTTGTGTTCGACCACACCCAGGTCGCGCGCAACACGTTCGGCGGCGTGCAATTCGGCGTGAGACCGCTGACCGTAGTCGAAGCTCATGGTGTAGCAGCTATAGCCTTCAGCACGGGCCATGGCCACGACGGTCGCCGAGTCCAGGCCGCCGGACAGCAGGATGACTGCACGTTTTTCGGTAGTGTTCAGTTGTTCAGTCATTTCAGCGCCCCGGCTCGTCATTCCAAAGATATTTATGCAGCTGCAATTGCAGGCGCACTGGCAGGTTGTCTGCCACCACCCAGTCAGCCAGGTCCCGAGCATTGAGGTCATGGTGACTTGGCGAGAACAGGACTTCACCGGCGCGCTGTTCCAGACCGTACTGAATCAGCTTGGATACAGCCCAGTCATAGTCCTCCCGCGAGCAGATGACAAACTTCACCTGGTCGTTGGGCGTGAGCAGTTCGATGTTCTCGTAGCGGTTGCGGTGAGCTTCTTTCGAACCCGGCGTTTTCAGGTCGACAACGCGACTGACCCGGGAATCTACCGCCGAGATGTCGAGCGCACCACTGGTTTCCAGTGACACTTCGTAACCGGCGTCACACAACTGCTTGAGCAATGGGATGGCATTGGGTTGTGCCAGCGGCTCGCCGCCGGTGACACAGACGTAACGCGGGCGAAAACCGGCCACTTGCTCGAGGATGTCGTTGAGCGTGCGAATGGTTCCGCCAGTGAACGCGTAGGCGCTGTCGCAGTACTGGCAACGCAATGGGCAACCGGTCAGGCGCACAAAAACAGTGGGCAGCCCGGCAGTCCGCGTTTCACCCTGCAACGAGTAGAAAACTTCGGTGATTCTCAATGTGTCTTGCATAGTCGCCACGGGCATAACAGCTAAACAGGCTGTCCGCCTCCGTCAGGCACTTCAAGGAACCCCGCCACCGCGCAGATCCCAAAAAGCGTGTTTCAAAAAAGGGTGTGAATTCTAACGAAAAAACCCGCGACAAGCGCGGGTTTCTTCGAAACAGCTCAAGCAGCCTTACATTTTCTGCAGGTCACGCTGAGCCAGCTGAGCAGCGGAGGTGCCCGGATACTGGGACACTACCTGTTGCAGAATGCCTTTGACCTTGTCGGGATGACCAAGGCGGCGCTCTACATCAGCCAGCTTGTACAGCGAATCAGGCACTTTTGGATGCTTAGGGTACAGCTGTGAAACCTTGGCAAACGCCTGACCTGCACCTTGCAGATCGCCTTTGGCCAGGTTCACTTCGCCCAGCCAGTACTGGGCATTACCCGCGTACTGACTGTTCGGGTACTTGCGCAGGAATGCGGCAAAAGCCTGGCTGGCCTTGTCGAAATCCTTGGCTTTGATCAGGTCGAAGGCTGCATCGTAATACAGTTTTTCCTTCGCTGGATCTGCCGGCTCGCTACCCGCGGCAGGCGCTTGTGTGGAAGTGGCAGCGGCTGCCGCTCCTGCGGCTGCGCCCGCTGCTGCACCGGGGGCATTCAAACTGCCACCGGTGGAAGAATTATCAGGAGTCGCGGCTGGTGCAACGCCGGTTCCTATGCGCCGATCAAGATCCTGATATCGCTCCAGGTTCTCTTGCTTCATGCGCGCTACATCATTTTGCAGAACTTCGATGATGCCTTGTTGGCGCGAGATCTGCTCCTGCATTGATTGCAGTTGGTTGAACAGCTCGCCCTGTGCCGAGACAGGGGCCGAAACCCCTCCCCCGGCATAGGCGCCGTTCGTACCGTAACCTGCAGGCGGATTACTAGTCCCGCTATTGGTATAGCCGGAGTCGTTATCGACCACAGGAACCGCAGCCCACACCGCAAGCGGTGCGAGGCTGAGAGCCAAAACAGTTACAGCACGACGGCACGTTCGCATGACGAATTACTTACGCAGTTCGACGCGACGGTTTTGAGCCCAGGACTGCTCGTCGTTGCCGGTAGCAACTGGACGCTCTTCGCCGTAGGAAACCAGTTCCAGCTGAGCTGGGGAAACACCTTGCAGTACCAGGTAACGCTGAACGGCTTTCGCACGACGCTCGCCCAGTGCCATGTTGTACTCACGAGTACCACGTTCGTCGGTGTTGCCTTCCAGAACAACGCGAGCGCCGTTTGCTTTCAGGTCTTTGGCGTGAACATCCAGAGCGCGCATGGCTTCTGGCTTCAGGTCCGAGCTGTCGTATTCGAAGTAGAAGGTGGTGATTGCGCGCAGAGCAGCTTCTTCGCTCAGGGAGCCGTCAACAGCACCAGTGTTAGCGCCGTAACCAGCGTTTGGATCAACAGCGCCTTCACCGGCATTGTCGCCGCCTTTGGACGAGCAACCTACAGCTACAGCCATGGCCAGAGCCAGCGCAGCAAATTTACCAAACTTCAGCATTTCCATCGTGAAACTCCTAATGAACCCCAATGTGTTAAGTACAACGTGTAGCGCCGCGTCAGTTCAGGTAAGGGGACCAGGAAGGTTCTCTGACTTCGCCTTGTGCGGTAGGAAGCGGGAGCCTTACGCGTCCATTAATGGACACGAGCATCAAGACTCCCCGGCCCTGCTGGCGGGTGGCGTAGATTACCATGGTGCCGTTGGGCGCAACAGTAGGCGACTCGTCCAGAGTGCTATCAGTGAGGATTTTTACGCTTCCGCGCTGCAAATCCTGGGCCGCCACCTTGAAATTAGTGAAACCTTCCTGACGATGGATCATCACCAGGGTCTTTTCATCAGCCGAAAGCTTAGGGTTGGCGTTGTAGTTACCGATAAAGGTCACACGTTCCGCACCACCACCGCCTGCGCTGGTTTTGTAGATCTGCGGCTTGCCGCCACGGTCCGAGGTGAAGTAGATGGTCGAACCATCTTTACCCCAGAACGGTTCGGTGTTGATGCCCGGACCGTTAGTGACACGAGTGATCTGACGCGAACCCAGGTTCATCACGTAGATGTCCGGGTTGCCATCTTTCGACAGTACGAATGCCAGACGATTGCCATCCGGCGACCATGCTGGCGCGCCATTCAGGCCTTCGAAGTTGGTGATCTGCTCACGGCGACCGGTGTCGATGTTCTGCATGAAGATACGCGGACGCTTCTGCTCGAACGACACATAAGCGATGCGCTTGCCGTCCGGTGCGAAACGCGGCGACAGGATCGGCTCGCGCGATTGCAGCAGGGTCACAGCACGGGCACCGTCATAGTCCGAACGTTGCAGCGTGTAGCGAGTGTTCTTCTCGGAGAAACGCTCGGCTGTCACGTACAGCAGACGAGTCGAGAACGCACCTTTGATACCGGTGAGTTTTTCGAACGACTGGTCCGCAATGTAGTGCGACATGTCACGCAGTTGATCGACGCTGCCCGACACGCTGCCGGTCAGCACTTGCTGCTCGGTGGCGACGTTGAACAGTGCGTATTGAACCTGCAGGCGACCGCCCGCTGGAGCAATGCTGCCGACCATGACGTACTGGGCACCCAGCGCCTTGAAGTCACGGAAGATGATTTCGCTGGCCTGGCTTGGCTGGCTGATCATGTTCTGTTTTGGAATCGGCGAGTAGTAACCCGAGTTGCGCAGGTCGTTACCGATGATTTCGGCCATGTCGTCCGGCAGCACGCTGCCGCCCTGGTTGCCAAACGGAACGACTGCGATCGGGGTGGCCCGATCACTGCCGCTGGTGACCAGAATGTTTTTCTCATCTGCTGCCGCTATCCCTGCCATGCAGCAGATAACGACAAGCATTCCTCGAAGAAGGTTTCTCACAAGGCTAGATCCTCAGGTGTGAATGTCATCTTGAATGAACGATACGGAGCGAAATCGCTCGGCTTCATTCCCTGCATTTCTGTCAAACGTCCAATATTCTTCACCGCTGCTACAGCCGAAGCGTCAAATGGACCATCGCCACTGGACTTGGCCACGCTGACCGAAGTCAACGTACCGTCCGGCAACATGCCGATTTGCAACACGACTGTCATGCCTTTGCGGGCCGAAGGTGGACGAGCCCAGCCTTCCGCTGCACGAGCACGGATCAGATCATCGAAACTACCGGCGACTTCGTCACCCTGCTCATCCGCCAAGGCCTGCTGACGCTGCGGCGTGTCGGAAAGCAAATCTGCCAGGGCCTGGGCCTTTTTGTCTTCGGCGGATTTACGTGCCGCTTCCTGCGATTTTTTCTTCGCAGCATCGGCAGCAGCTTTCTTCTTCGCGTCTTCGGCGACTTTCTTCTTCGCGTCTTCAGCTTCAGATTTCTTCTTGGCGTCTTCCGCGGCTTTCTTCTTCGCGTCTTCGACGATCTTTTTCTTCGCTTCTTCAGCGGCCGCTTTCTTGGCCTCTTCTTCAGCTGCTTTCTTGGCTTCTTCTTCAGACTTCTTCTTGGCTATATCAGCCAATTGTTTCTCTTCGGCCTTTTTAGCTTCGGCGGTCTTCTTCGCTTCATCGGCTTTCTTGGCTTCATCAGCCTTTTTAGCCTCTTCCGCTTTCTTCGTCTCGTCGGCCTTTTTGGATTCTTCGGCTTTTTGAGCCGCATCTTCCTTCTTTTGTTCCGCGGCTTTGATCGCTTCCTGCTCGATCTTTTTCTGTTCCATCTGTTCGACTTCGGTCTGGCGCGCGGCGGATTTCTTCGCCTCACCCGCAATCTTCTGATTGGTCTGGGTGGTCGCCTGACTTTTCGATTTCAGTTGGTACAGGGTCGCCTGGACAATCGGCTTGGCCGGCGGCAGTTCGGGCGTGAAGGCGAAACTGACGAACAGCATGCCGAAAACCAGCACGTGCAAGACAAGCGCCCAGACACTAGGCCAGAAGTAGCTTTCCGAGGCGGACGGCTCTCGCATTTGCTGCATCAGGGTGCCTCGGTAATCAAGCCAACATTACCGACCCCGGCTTTTTGCAACCCGCCCATGGCGCCCATGACGGAACCGTAGTCGACGGTCTTGTCGCCGCGGATGAACACCTGAGTACGCTTGCCACCTTCAGTGCCGGCGCGAATGATCTTGGTCACGGCGTCCGTCATCTGCGGCAAGGTCATGGCCTTGTCCTGTTGCTTTTCAGTGTCGACTTCGCTGCCAAGGTTCCAGTAGTAGGTCTTGTCAGACTTGATCGAAATGGTCAGGACCTGGGTGTTGTTGTCCTGCGGCAAGGCTTCGCTGGAAACCTTGGGCAGATCAACTTTCACGCCCTGATTGAGCATCGGAGCGGTCACCATGAAGATGACCAGCAGCACCAACATCACGTCGATGTAAGGCACCACGTTCATCTCGGCAACCGGCTTGCGCTTTTTGCGAGCTCGAGCGATTAAAGCCATTGGAAATTACCTGCTTATTCTTCGCTGGTGTGCACTTTGCGGTGCAGGATCGCCTGGAATTCATCGGCGAAGGTGTAGTAACGGCCCAGCAGGGTTTCACTGCGAGCAGCAAAACGGTTGTAAGCGATAACGGCCGGGATGGCGGCGAACAGACCGATCGCGGTTGCAATCAGTGCCTCGGCGATACCTGGAGCCACAGTGGCCAGCGTCGCTTGCTGGGCAGTTGCCAGACCACGGAAGGAGTTCATGATCCCCCAGACGGTACCGAACAGACCGATGTACGGGCTGACGGAACCTACGGTCGCGAGGAACGGCAGGCTCTGCTCGAGCTTTTCTTCTTCGCGGGAAATGGCGACGCGCATGGCACGGGCCACGCCTTCCATGACCGCTTCAGGGTCAACGCCTGGCTGCTGGCGCAGACGGGAGAATTCCTTGAAACCGGCACGGAAAATCTGCTCTACACCCGAATCCGGATCAGGGTTGCTGCCGGCCTGACGGTAGAGTTTGGACAGGTCGATACCCGACCAGAAGCGCTCTTCAAAGCTCTCCAGGGCACGTCGACCGGCGCGCAGCAGGTTGCTGCGCTGAAAGATCATGATCCATGAGGTCACCGATGCGGCTACCAGGATCAGCATTACCAGTTGCACCACGATACTGGCATTGCTGACCAGGCTCCACATGGAGGAATGGTCGACGACGTTAGCTTCCACGCTTTATCTCCTGCTTTGAGTGTGTACCCGCGCCGCTCACGTCGGCAAAGGCCGCACGTAGAGCTTCGGGAATGGCCCGGGGTTTCAAACTGTTAGTGCGCACACAGGCCACCAAAAACTGCCCTTCGCAGAGCAGCGCATTATCCGTGGCTCGCCTGACCTGCTGTTTGAAGCGCAGGCTGACACGGTTCAATTCGATTACTTCAGCGCTTACCAGCAGTTCGTCATCCAGTCGCGCCGGCGCGTGGTAACGCGCTTCGCTGGAATGCACGACGAACAACAGGTCCTCACCTGCAAGCTGGGATTGGGCAAAGCCCAGCTCCCGGAGCCGCTCGGTTCGAGCCCGTTCCATAAACTTGAGGTAATTGACGTAATACACGATGCCGCCCGCATCGGTGTCCTCGTAATAAACGCGACAACGAAGTGCGAAAGGCTCAAGCCCGTTTTGCGCGCGCATACTCTAGTGCTTACTCCTCAGGTTGCCAATCCGGCCAGGCAACTGTTTTTCATTGATTCACGGCTTTCTGGCGAAAGTACGGTCCTGAGACCGCACAAACCCCGAATAAATCAGCGCGCAAAGGTTATTAATCGTCCACGGCATCGAGGAATTCGTCTACCACGGGCATCTCGCCCAATCGTGACGGGATGTTTAAACCGAAGTGCAGGTACGCATGCCGGGTCACCACTCGCCCCCGCGGCGTACGCATGATGTAGCCCTGCTGGATCAGGTACGGCTCCAGCACGTCTTCAATGGTGTGGCGCTCTTCACTGATGGCTGCGGCGAGGCTATCGACCCCGACCGGCCCACCGTCGAACTTCTCGATCATGGTCAACAACAGACGTCGATCCTGGTGATCGAAGCCGCGCTCGTCGACATCCAGCAGGTTCAAGGCCAGGTCGGCGATCGGTTTGGTGATGTGGCCCTTGGCGCGTACTTCGGCGAAATCCCGAACCCGGCGCAGCAAGCGGTTGGCGATCCGCGGCGTACCACGGGCACGGCGGGCGATTTCGAAAGCGCCTTCCGGGTCCAGCGGCAAGCCAAGGATGTTAGCCGAACGACTGACAATCGTTGCCAGATCCGCGGTGTTGTAGAACTCCAGACGCTGGACGATGCCGAAACGGTCGCGCAGCGGATTGGTCAGCATGCCGGCACGGGTCGTTGCACCGACCAGGGTGAACGGCGGCAGATCAAGCTTGATCGAGCGCGCGGCCGGTCCTTCGCCGATCATGATGTCGAGCTGGAAATCTTCCATGGCCGGGTACAGCACTTCTTCGACGATCGGTGAGAGCCGATGGATTTCGTCGATGAACAGCACATCGTGAGGCTCAAGATTGGTCAGCAGCGCCGCCAGGTCACCCGGGCGCTCAAGCACCGGGCCCGAAGTGCTTTTGATCGAGACGCCCATTTCCTGGGCAATGATGTTGGCCAGGGTGGTTTTACCCAGGCCCGGCGGGCCGAAAATCAGCGTGTGGTCCAGGGATTCATTGCGCCCACGGGCAGCCTGGATGAACAACTCCATTTGCTCGCGAACGGTCGGCTGGCCAATGTACTCGGCCAGGCTGACAGGGCGAATCGCCCGGTCCTGGACTTCCTCGCGGTCACGAGGGCCAGGTGTGGCGGCAATCAGACGATCAGCTTCAATCACTTAGATCATTCCCTTCAGGGCACGACGAATCATGTCTTCACTGCTCAAACCTTTCTCCTTGATCGCAGAAATCGCCTTGCTGGCTTCCTGCGGCTTGTAGCCCAGGGAGATCAGCGCGCTGACCGCGTCATTTTCGGCGGTGGCGACCGGAGCCGCATCTGGCCCACCCGGTTGGTTCGGTACCAGGGCGAACATCGCCGGTACAGTCTCCCACGCCTTGAAGCGATCCTTGAGTTCCACCAGCAAACGCTCGGCGGTCTTCTTGCCCACGCCCGGCACCTTGGTCAGGGCCGAGGTGTCCTGGGACTGCACGCAGCGGACCAATTCATCGACTTCCAGGCTCGACATCAGGGCCAGGGCCAATTTCGGCCCCACACCATTGAGACGGATCAACTCGCGAAAAAAGTCTCGCTCACGCTTGCCGAAGAAGCCATAGAGTAACTGCGCGTCTTCGCGTACGACCAAATGGGTGTGCAAGGTCAGCGGTTCACCGACCGACGGCAAGCGATAAAGCGTGGTCATGGGCACTTCCAGCTCATACCCCAGACCGTTTACATCCAGAATCAGGTGCGGCGGCTGTTTCTCAGCCAGTGTGCCGCGCAAGCGTCCAATCACGTTTCAGATCCTTGAGCGTTGGCCAGATCAGTGCTGGCGACTGACAGAACAAAGGTTTTGCGCCGACGACACAGGCGCAAAACCCTCGCTCCATAAAAAATGATTGCTGATGCTATCAGAGACGCAGGCGCCCGCCACGACTGCGTGCCGTTCCCAGGCCATGGGGCAACAGGCTGGAGCGGGTGTGAGCATGGCAAATGGCAATGGCCAGGGCGTCCGAGGCATCGATTTGCGGCTTGCTGGTCAGTTTCAGCATGTGCATGACCATCATTTGCACCTGCTCTTTATTCGCCGCGCCGGTTCCGGTTACCGCCTGCTTGACCTGGGTCGCGGTGTATTCAGCGATTTCCAGGCTTTCTTCCGCCCCGGCAACAATAGCTGCGCCGCGGGCCTGGCCAAGTTTCAGCGCAGAGTCGGCGTTGCGCGCCATGAAGACCTTTTCGATGCCCATGGTCACCGGGCCGTAGGTCTGGATGACTTCGCGCACGCCGCGATAGACGATTTGCAAGCGTTCATGCAGCTCGCCGGAACCTGTCCGAATGCAGCCCGACGCCACGTACACGCAACCACGCCCGGTATCACGTACTACGCCATAACCGGTAATGCGCGAACCGGGGTCGATACCAAGAATTAAAGTCATAACGCCTGCAGCTTCAAAATGATGCCCGCCGGCAAACACTTGCACGGCGTAAAGGCAGAAGCCGGACGCGCGTGGCGATGAGTTCATCACGGCCTGCACTTCCGGCTTCAAGAGTATTGCAGATCAATCAACCGAGCTGCGCGGCTACCGACTCAGGAATATCCGCGTTGGAGTAAACGTTCTGCACGTCATCCAGGTCCTCAAGCATGTCGATCAGCTTGAGAACCTTCTCGGCGCCTTCCAGGTCCAGTTCGGCACTGGTGGTCGGCAACATCACGATTTCCGCGTCATCACCTTTGAAACCGGCCGCTTCCAGCGCGTTACGCACGGAGTAGAAACCGGCGAACGAGGTGAATACGTCGATGGAACCGTCTTCGTGGGTCACCACGTCATCGGCATCGGCCTCCATCGCCGCTTCCATCAGCGCATCTTCATCGACGCCCGGCGCGAAGGAAATCTGCCCCTTGCGCTCGAACAGATAGGCCACCGAGCCGTCCGTACCGAGGTTGCCGCCGCACTTGCTGAACGCATGGCGAACAGCGGCTGCCGTGCGGTTGCGGTTGTCGGTCATGCACTCAACCATCACCGCCACGCCGCCCGGGCCGTAGCCTTCGTAGGTCAGCTCGACCATGTCGTCGGTATCGGCAGCACCGGCACCGCGGGCGACCGCGCGATCAATGATGTCGCGGCTCATGTTCGCGCCGAGGGCCTTGTCCAGCGCCAGACGCAAACGCGGGTTGGAACCCGGATCACCACCGCCCTGACGGGCAGCAACGGTCAGCTCACGAATCCACTTGGTGAAAATCTTGCCCTTCTTGGCATCCTGACGTTCTTTGCGGTGCTTGATGTTCGCCCACTTGGAATGACCCGCCATATCTCGCTCCGAATTCTCTTTGAAACATTGCCCGCCGCGCCATGACGCGCCAGCCGGCAAATAAAAATCTCGACCATTCTATAAAGAAAGGGCGCATCCGAAGATGCGCCCTTCTGGTCAGCCTTACTCAGCTTTAGGCGTTTCGCGCAGACGAATGTGCAGTTCGCGCAGTGCCTTGGCATCAACCACACCCGGGGCCTGAGTCATGACGCAAGCGGCGCTCTGGGTTTTCGGGAAGGCGATCACTTCACGGATCGACTGGGCGCCGGTCATCAGCATCACCAGACGGTCCAGACCGAAGGCCAGGCCACCGTGCGGCGGCGCGCCGTATTTCAGGGCGTCGAGCAGGAAGCCAAATTTCTCTTCCTGTTCTGCTTCACTGATACCCAGCAGACGGAACACCGACTGTTGCATTTCCTTGCGGTGGATACGGATCGAACCGCCACCCAACTCGGTGCCGTTCAGGACCATGTCGTAGGCACGGGACAGAGCGGTCGCCGGGTTGGCTTCCAGTTCTTCCGGGGTGCACTTCGGCGCGGTGAACGGGTGGTGCAAAGCAGTGAAGCTGCCGTCGTCGTTCTCTTCGAACATCGGGAAGTCGACAACCCACATCGGTGCCCACTCGCAAGTCAGGAGGTTCAGATCGTTACCGACCTTGATCCGCAACGCGCCCAGGGCTTCGCTGACGATCTTGGCTTTGTCGGCACCGAAGAACACGATGTCACCGTCAACCGCACCAACGCGATCAAGGATCACATTGAGGTTGGCTTCAGGGATGTTCTTGACGATCGGCGATTGCAGACCTTCAACGCCTTTGGCGCGCTCGTTGACCTTGATGTACGCCAGACCCTTGGCACCGTAGATACCGACGAACTTGGTGTAGTCGTCGATCTGCTTGCGCGGCATGCTTGCTGCGCCAGGAACGCGCAGAGCGGCAACGCGGCATTTCGGGTCGTTGGCAGGGCCGCTGAACACCTTGAAGTCGACTTCTTTCAGTTGATCGGCAACGTCAACCAGTTCCAGCGGGTTACGCAGGTCCGGCTTGTCGGAACCGTAACGACGCATGGCCTCTTCAAAGGTCATGTGCGGGAAGTCACCGAACTCCAGGTCCAGCACTTCCTTGAACAGGTTGCGGATCATTTTTTCGGTGATACCCATGATCTCTTTTTCATCGAGGAAGCTGGTCTCGATGTCGATCTGGGTGAATTCCGGCTGACGGTCGGCGCGCAGATCTTCATCGCGGAAGCACTTGGCGATCTGGTAGTAACGGTCGAAGCCGGCAACCATCAGCAGTTGCTTGAACAGCTGTGGCGATTGCGGCAAGGCGAAGAAGCTACCTGCGTGAGTACGGCTCGGCACCAGGTAGTCGCGAGCGCCTTCTGGCGTGGCGCGGGTCAGAATCGGCGTCTCGACATCGAGGAAGCCGTTCTCGTCCAGGAAGCGACGGATGCTGGTGGTCATACGCGAACGCAGACGCAGCTTCTCGAGCATTTCCGGGCGACGCAGGTCGAGGAAGCGATAGCGCAGACGGGTTTCTTCGCCGACGTCGGAGAACTCGTTGAGCGGGAACGGCGGGGTTTCCGATTCGTTCAGCACTTCAAGCTCGTAGCCCAGCACTTCGATCATGCCCGACGCCATGTTGGCGTTGGTGGCACCGGCCGGACGCAGGCGAACCTTGCCAGTGATCTTGACCACGTATTCGCTGCGCACGCGATCGGCGGCGGCGAAGGATTCAGCGCGGTCCGGGTCGAACACCACCTGGGCCAGACCGTCACGATCACGGATATCGAGGAAAATCACCCCACCGTGGTCACGGCGACGGTGAACCCATCCGCAAAGGGTAATTTCCTGGCCTTCCAGGCTTTCGTTCAGTTGGCCGCAATAATGGCTGCGCATCATGGTAGTGGTTTCGCTTCTCGTAATTCGAAATTCGGTTGGAGGCCTTGCTGAGGTTGCAAGAGCTCGCACGTGTCGTTCAACTCAGGTTCAAGACCCTAGTCAGCTTTGTCGCCGCCGGCCAGATTCTTCTTGGAACCGGTCTTGAAATCGGTTTCGTACCAGCCGGTGCCGCTAAGGCGGAAGCCCGGCATGGACAGCATCTTCTTAAGCTCTGGCGCCTGGCAGGCAGGGCAGTCGACCAGCGGTGCTGCGCTGATCTTTTGAATGGCTTCCAACTGATGACCACAGGAAGCACATTGATAGTCGTACATCGGCATGGGGGTTGTCTCGGCGATCAGATTGCTACCGCACACGCTGGGTTTTGCGGCAAAGAGCGGGATTATATCCATTAAATGCAGCCTGTGCAGCCGTAAGACTGCACAGACCGACACTCTACCCATTCCACCCCTTGTGGCTAAGGCATGGCGACGCAGCCGCCTTCCTTCAGGCTGTGCACGACGCACACAACCCGCACCAGCCCGGTGAAGTTCTTGACCCCGCCGTGACGTAAATGCACCTCGCGGTCCACATGGGACAACAACGCACTGACCGTACAGCAGTTGACCTTGGCCATGTCGCCCAAAATATCCCAATAGACCTGTTCAAGCCGCAAGCAGGTTGCAAAGCCATTCAGCCGCACTGACCGGGATAAAGGCTGGGCCAGGCCCATATCAAATTCGCTGACAAATGGATCAATCCTTATATCCTTGACTGGACCGCCACTCCCCTCGCTTCGCCTGTCTTCGTAATCCATATCGTTGACACTCCTTTGCCATCCTTGCTTTTTTATAAGAGCAACAAGCTGTTTCTCTATAAAAGCGCAGGCGCAAAGTTATATCCAGATGACTTTATGACCATCAACGTAGGATAAGCCAACAACTGAAGGGCGATCATGGAGACCGTCCTACTCCAGATAGTTTCCTACACGCTTGGGCGTAATATCATTCAACAGAAAGACATTTAAAGTTACGAGAAGACCGGGCGCGAACAACACCTCATGGGCGCCATCCGCGCACCGACATTGTTACTGGTCCAGCAGGGAGCGCAGCATCCACGCGGTTTTCTCGTGGACTTGCATACGCTGGGTCAAAAGGTCAGCCGTTGGCTCGTCACTGACCTTGTCGAGCAGTGGAAAGATCCCGCGTGCAGTACGCGTGACCGCCTCCTGGCCTTCGACAAGTTGCTTGATCATGTCTTCGGCACTGGGCACACCCACCTCCTCCTTAATGGAAGAAAGGCGCGCATAAATGGAATAGGCACCCGGGGCAGGAAATCCGAGAGCGCGAATTCGCTCGGCAATCGAATCGACGGCCAGGGCCAACTCGTTGTATTGCTCCTCGAACATCAAGTGCAGGGTCCGAAACATCGGACCGGTAACGTTCCAATGGAAGTTGTGGGTTTTCAAATAAAGTACATAAGTGTCCGACAGCAGACGCGAAAGTCCGTCGACGATGGACTTGCGATCCTCTTCACTGATACCGATATCGATTGCCATGCGTTTCCCCTAAAGGTGATGAAATTCATCCAGCAGGTGCAGGACCACTCTAGCAAGCCTTCCGGCACCCCGCAGCCCCGGATTCTCCGGCTACCTGCGACAAATCGACCCTCAGGGCACCGCTGGACTGCCTGATTTGAGTAGCTGCAGGCTTTGCTGTTAAATAGACAGTGTGTCGCTACCGCCTATTTTCCGGGGGCTGCGCATAGGCTGGTACCGGGTACGTGTCCAACGCCTCTTATTGTTCTGAAGCGAACCGTGCTCAATCAGCTCTTCCTTGTGATCCGTCTTAACGTGAGTTACTCAAAATGTTGAAAATTGTCCACCTGCTAATGGGCGCAGCAGCCTTGCTGTTGTCCTTCATCCCTAGCCTGCGATCCGAAGCCGTACCTTACCTGCAACAACCTGATGCGCTGTACCTGGCCTTTTTCGGCCTGCTCAACCTCACCCTCGCTCCTGTTATCCCTTACTGGAACAAAGGCCCGCGTCATCAACTGCAAAACCTGGTCAGCGCCCTGCTGGTTCTGACCGTCGTCCTGCAAACCCTGACGCTGATCGCGCCGATGCCCGTCATTGCCGGTCAACCTGCTGTTCTGTTCAGCCTGGTCGCTGCCCTGATTGCCGTTCTTCTGCACCTGGCCATCAGCTTCTACAAATCTTCACCGGCCGCCGCCTCGCCAAGCTATGACATGAGCAACCGCGATACCGGTACCGTAAAGTGGTTCAACACCTCTAAAGGCTTCGGCTTTATTTCCCGTGATTCCGGCGATGATATTTTCGTGCATTTCCGGGCCATTCGTGGCGAAGGTCATCGTGTTCTGGTCGAAGGCCAGCGCGTGGAGTTCTCCGTCATGAATCGTGACAAAGGCCTGCAAGCCGAAGATGTGATCGCCGCTCTGCCGCGTCGCTGATTCAAGGCTAAAAAAAACCGCGAACAGCCTGGCTGTTCGCGGTTTTTTGTTGCCCGTCTGTTGGTCACACTCAGTAATGCGGCGGTGGCGCTTCTTCTTCAAACGTCTCGAACTGACCGGCCATTTCCTCTTGCCGCTTGAGCAAGGCGGCCATTTGCAGTTGCAGGCGCTCAACCGCACGCTGCTGCGTCGCCAGCACATCACTCAATGCCTGGATGGTGTCATCCTGAAACGCCAGCTGGCTCTCCAGATCGGTAACGCGTGCTTCCAGGCTCATGATTCAACCCTCCAGAAACGTAAAATCATCGGTCAATACCAGGCGCAACCGCTCGCGAATCAACGCGATCTGCTCTGAGTTATAAGGCTTGGCTGGGTGTTTACCCCAGACCGGCGCTGGCCAGGCGGCGTCCTCACGCTTGCGCACAATCACATGCATGTGCAACTGACTGACGACGTTACCCAGGGCCGCGACATTCAACTTGTCCGCGTCGAACGAGTCCTTGAGCATTTCCGCCAGTGCGGTCGTTTCCTGCCACAGCTGCTGTTGATCTGCGACATCCAACTGAAATATCTCACTGATATCGTCGCGACGTGGCACCAGAATGAACCAGGGGTAGTTCGAATCATTGGACAGCAGCAACCGGCAGAGTGGGAAATCCCCGATCGGTAACGTGTCTTGTTGAAGCCGTGGATCTAAAGCGAACACTGCGCGCACTCCCGCCTGGTCATCAATTTCAGCTTAGCGTCCATCCCGAGAGACGGCGCACCAAGCGACAGGACGGCAGCATACCTGCGAACGCCGCAGGCTTCACGACGAACCATGGTCGAAGCCAACCCGAAAAACTACAAACGACCGGTCACGCGCCCCGACATGAGTCATTTTCGTTCAGGGCGCACCATTACAGAACCAGCAGCCACACAAAAAACGCCGAACTGACTGATAAACAACGACGCGTTCGAATTTGGCAAACGGCCGCACTGTATGAATTCAGTACAGCGATTAAAATTTTTTGCACCAAAACCGCACAGTGCGTCTACGCTGAGTCGGTCAGGCATCCCCCATTTACTCACCGATGGGGTGAACCGGTAACATTTTTCGTTGTCACGCAGTCGGCCACGAAGGTACAACACGATGCAAACCATGGCGTCAAGCCCGAACAAAACGTGCTTGAACCCCCCGGTTTTATGAGGTTTTTACAGCGACAGGCAGGCTTTCAGAAAAAAAACCAGCAGGATTCTGATTTGTGCACGCTTGTTGCATTCACACCCACATCGCCTCTAAAGCGTCCGCTGGAAGTGGAAGCTTTAAGGCAAATAAAAACAGTGGCAGGGTTGCCCGATGGAGATTCAAGCGTTTCACCAGGGACTCTTTTTACCGATGCTCAGGCCTTGGAAAACAACGCTAAAAGTTGTCAGTCCGCTTGCGTCGGGGCTGTAAATTTGCGACATCTACCAAGCCATTTGCGACAGGGTCGTAAAGAAGCTGAAAGGTTAGATGCGCAAGTATCGCCAACATGGTCGGCGTGATATAAGTTTGCGCCGACACAAAAAGAAAGAGCCGCCCAGATAATAAATCAGGTGGGACGGCAGTACTCTTCTAAAACCAAAGGAGCAAATCACGATGCGCGTGATGAAGTGGAGCATGATCGCACTGGCAGTTGCAGCAGCAGCCAGTACTCAAATGGCTACGGCCGCACCTTTTGTAAGTGACCAGGCTGAAGCCAAAGGTTTTGTTGAAGACGCCAAGTTCGACTTGCTGCTTCGCAACTACTATTTCAACCGTGACAAGAAAGACCGTTCAGTCGATGACAAAGACTGGACCCAGGGTTTCCATGGTGTATTCAGTTCCGGCTACACCCAAGGTCTTATCGGTGTAGGTGTTGACGCATTCGGCTACCTGGGTATCAAGCTGGACGCCCGCGACAAGTTTTCCGGCTCGGGCAACCTGTCAACCAACAGCGAAGGCGAAAACAGCGACAGCTTCGGCAAAGCCGGTGGAGCCATCAAAGCTCGCTTCTCCAAGACTGAACTGAAGTTCGGCCAGATGCAGCCAAGCACCTCCCCAGTGTTCGCTGTCGGCGGTTCCCGTCTGTTGCCTCAAACCGCTACCGGTTTCCAACTGCAGAGCAGCGAAATCAACAACCTGGACCTGGAAGCCGGTCACTTCTACTCGGCCTCCAGCCAGGATGAGATGAACAGCGACGGCGAGCTGCATTCCCAGTACTCCAGCACCTCCGACAACCCTGTAACCGGCAAGACCATGGACTATGCCGGCGGCAAGTACGGCATTACCGACGAGCTGAGCGTTTCGCTCTACGGTTCCAAGTTCAAAGACATCTGGAACCAGTACTACGCCAACGTGAACTACACCATCCCAATGGGTAGCGATCAGTCGGTTAACCTGGACGGTAACATCTACCGCACCACCGACACTGGCGATGCCAAAGCGGGCGACATCAGCAACACCACGTACTCGCTGGCAGCCGCTTACTCGTTCTTGAAGGCTCATACCGTAACTCTCGGCTTCCAGAAAGTTAACGGCGACACCCCGTTCGACTACGTCGGTGTGGGTGACAACAACCGTGGTGGCGACTCGATCTTCCTCGCCAACTCCATCCAGTACTCTGACTTCAACGGTCCAAACGAAAAGTCTGCACAAGTTCGTTATGACCTGAAAATGGCTGAGTACGGCGTACCGGGCCTGAGCTTCATGACCCGTTACGTTAAAGGTTGGGATATCGACGGCACCAAAATGGACGCCGACAGCCCATACAACTCGTACGGCTACGGTGCAGATGGTAAGCACCACGAAACCAACGTTGAAGCCAAGTACGTAGTTCAAACCGGTCCAGCGAAGGACCTGTCCTTCCGCATGCGTCAGGCATGGCACCGCGCCAATACCGACCAGGCTGAAGGCGATATCAACGAGTTCCGTCTGATCGTTGACTACCCGCTGTCGATCTTGTAATCGCATTCAGTTAGTTTGCGGTAACAAACAAAAAGGCCCATCTTCGGATGGGCCTTTTTTTGTTGCCTGTTTGTTACTTACTGCACCGCAGATTCCTGAACCACTCGAATCACCCGCTGTGGAAACGGGATATCGATACCGGCCGTTTTGAGCCGGTCACGGGATTGCTCGTTGAACATGAACAACACATCCCAGTAATCAGCCGTCTTCACCCACACTCGCAGGGAAACAGTAATCGAACTGTCGCCCAGGGTAGAAATCACTGCCTGAGGTGCCGGATCAGCCAAAACACGCTCATCGTTGGCCAGGTCCAGCAAAACATGACGGGCCTTCTGCAGGTCCGCTTCGTAATCAACGCCCACATCAAACACAACTTTGCGCGTCGGTTGACGATTAGTGTTGGTGATGATGCCGTTCGACAGGTTGCCGTTAGGCACGATGATGGTTTTGTTATCGCCGGTACGCAGTACGGTGTGGAAGATCTGGATGCTGTCGACAGTGCCGGCAACACCTTGGGCTTCGATCCAGTCACCAATGCGGAACGGGCGGAACAACAGAATCAGCACACCACCGGCGAAGTTCGCCAGGCTGCCCTGCAAGGCCAGACCGATGGCCAGACCTGCCGCACCAATGGCCGCGACGAACGAAGTGGTTTCCACCCCGATCATCGATGCCACGCTGACGATCAGCAGAACCTTGAGAATGATGTTTGCCAGGCTGCTGATGAAGCCTTGCAGCGCGAGGTCGGCGTTACGCAGCGCCAACAGGCCGCCGAGCTTTTGCGTCACCTTGTTGATCAGCCACCAGCCGATGGCCAGGGTGATCACCGCCAGCAGCACGCGGCTGCCGTATTCCATGATCATCGGAATCCAGGCTTGAGACGCCTTGACCAGGTTGTCCACTTCAGTATTCAAATCCATCTACATTCTCCTGATTTCCGGCCATCTGGCACGCGAAAATGAGCGGCAGAAAAAGACCCGCCGGAATAAACACAATCCCTGTGGGAGCGAGCTTGCTCGCTCCCACAGGTCCCGCCTGAAAGGTCAGTCGCGGAAGTTGTTGAACTGCAGCGGCATATCGAACGTCTTGGCGCGCAGGGCCGCGATGGCTTCCTGCAAATCGTCACGCTTCTTACCGGTAATGCGCACTTGCTCGCCTTGAATGGCAGCCTGAACCTTGAGCTTGGCATCTTTGACATGAGCGACGATTTTCTTCGCCAGCTCTTTGTCGATGCCTTCCTTGAGGACCGCTTCCTGCTTCATCAGTTTGCCCGACGCATAGGCATCCTTGACTTCAAGGCACTGCACGTCGATTTTGCGCTTGACCAGGGCCAGCTTGAGGATCTCAATCATCGCTTCGAGCTGGAAATCGGCTTCAGCTGTCAGGTTGACGGTCAGGTCCTTTTCCTTGAACTCGAAGGTGCCTTTGCCTTTCAGGTCATAACGACGATCGAGTTCCTTGACGGCGTTTTCGACCGCGTTGGTGACTTCGTGTTTGTCCAGTTCGGATACCACGTCGAACGACGGCATGTAATCTCTCCAATAAAAGGGCATGCTCGATCACGATGGAGCACGCCTGGCTTGCGGTTAAAATCCGCGCTGATTATAACGGGTCTTTCCCATCATTCACTGCGAGCCTCCCATGCGCGCGATAAACAGAGCAAAAAGCTGATGTCCACCACCTGGCATGTTCTGGGCGCCGGCAGCCTTGGCACCTTATGGGCCACTCGACTGGCGCGGGCCGGCGTGCCGGTCAAGCTGATCGTGCGGGACACTGCACGCTTGCAGGCGTATGAGGCGGCGGGTGGGTTGACGCTGGTCGAACACGGTAAAGCGCAGTGCTATCCGGTGCCCGCCGAGACACCCGACAACAATGAACCGATCAACCGTCTGCTGGTGGCCTGCAAAGCCTACGATGCCGAGAAAGCCGTGGCCCAACTGGCGCCGCGCCTGGCCCCCGACGCCGAGCTGATCCTGTTGCAGAACGGTCTTGGCAGCCAGGACGCCGTCGCCACGCAGGTGCCGCAGGCTCGCTGCATTTGTGCGTCGAGCACCGAAGGCGCCTTTCGCGATGGCGACTGGCGCGTGGTATTCGCCGGCCACGGTTACACCTGGCTGGGGGATACCGGGCATCCCGTGGCGCCGATCTGGCTGGATGACGTGAGCGCCGCCGGTATTCCCCACGAGTGGAGCACCGACATTCTGACCCGGCTGTGGCGAAAACTGGCGCTCAACTGTGCGATCAATCCGCTGACCGTGCTGCACGATTGCCGTAATGGCGGTTTACAGGAACACCACTGCGAAGTCGCCACCCTTTGCGGCGAATTGACCGAGTTGCTTGAGCGGTGCGGTCAACCGGCAGCGGCCGAGGACCTACAACAGGAAGTCGAGCGGGTGATTCACGCGACCGCTGCCAACTACTCTTCGATGTACCAGGACGTCGCGAACCAGCGACGGACCGAGATCAGCTATCTATTGGGTCATGCCTGCAAAGTCGCCGCGAGGCATCAACTCAACCTGCCGCACCTCAATCAACTTGAGCAAAGGTTGATTACCCATCTGCACAGCCTTGGATTGCCCAGCGACTGAGCAGCGGCTACGCTGGCCACTTGTTCCTTTTCAGCGATGAACCTGATGCCATTGCGCCAGCGCCTTGAAAACCTCCCGGTCGGCCAGAAATTGCTGGCCGCCCTGCTGGTGCTGTTGACCACCGTCCTGCTGGTCGCCAACCTGACCTTTATCAGCGCCGCGTACTACATCTCCCAGGAAAGCATGGCACCTCAGGCCTTGCAGACCATCGGCCGCCTGGTGTCCAACCCCAGCCTGGTGTCCGAAGCCTTGCAGTCACCGCAAAGCGCCGAACGCCTGCTCAATGAACTCAACAGCTATTCTCCGCTGCGCGCGGCGGCTCTTTATGACGGCAAGGGCGAGCGTCTGGCGCAGTTGCAGCATGGCGAAAATCTGAGCCTGCCAACGCGTTATCGACACATTGAATCCTGGCAAGCCACCGAGTTTCGCAGCAATCAAATCATCACCCTGCCCCGCCCAGGCACCGCGCCCGGTCACCTGTTACTGGTCGCCAGCAGCGAACTGCCGATGGCGTTCTACACCGGGACCCTGACCGCCAGCCTCGGGATTCTGATCTTCAGTGTGCTGTTGTGGCTGGTGATCGCCCGGCAGATCAAACGCCTGATCACCCGGCCAATTCATCAGCTGGAAGAGTTGTCCCGACAAGTGACCCGGGAAGAGAACTACGCCCTGCGCGCCTCCCGAGGCAACCATGACGAAATCGGCAGCCTCGCCGAGGCGTTCAACACCATGCTCTCGCGGATCGAAGCCCGGGAGCAGCAACTCAAGCGGGCCCGGGACGATTCCCAGGCTGCGTATGACCAGGCTCAGGGTCTGGCCGAAGAGACCCGCCATACCAATCGCAAACTGGAACTCGAAGTCCAGGTGCGCAGCAAGATCGAGAAGAAGCTCACCGGTTTCCAGAACTACCTCAACAGCATCATCGATTCCATGCCCTCGGCGCTGATCGCCCTTGATGAACAGCTCTACGTGACGCAGTGGAATCAGGAGGCCAGCGCCCTCTCCGGCACGCGCCTCGACGAAGCCTTGAACCAGCCGATCTTCCTTGCCTTCGAACCGCTCAAGCCGTTTCTGCCGCAACTCAAGCAAACCGTCGAGCAGCACACAGTGGCCAAGATTGAACGAGTGACGTGGCTCAAGGACGAAGAACCCAAGCACTACGCGCTGACGTTCTACCCGCTGATGGGCGGCGCCGGGCGTGGTGTGGTGATCCGGATCGACGACATCACTCAGCGCCTGTCGCTGGAAGAAATGATGGTGCAGTCGGAAAAAATGCTCTCGGTCGGTGGCCTCGCCGCGGGCATGGCCCACGAGATCAACAACCCGTTAGGCGCGATCCTGCACAACGTGCAGAACATTCGCCGACGCCTTTCGCCTGATCTGCCGAAGAACCTCGAACAAGCCGAGCAAATCGGGATCGCGCTGGAAACGGTCAACAAATACCTGCAAGCGCGCGAAGTGCCACAGTTGCTCGACGGCATTCAACAGGCTGGCGCCCGCGCGGCAAAGATTGTCACGCACATGCTCAGTTTCAGTCGCCGCAGTACCCGGCAAATGGCCCCCTGCGACCTGCCGGCGCTGATCGATCAGGCGGTGGAAATCGCCGGCAACGACTTCGACCTGGCGATTGGTTTCGACTTCAAGGGCCAGGCAATCATTCGCCAGTTCGATCCAGCGTTGGGCCCCGTGCCCGGCACTGCGAACGAACTGGAGCAAGTGCTGCTCAATCTGTTGAAAAACGCCGCTCAGGCGATTCACCAACGTGAAGACGACCGCGAGCCGGGACGGATCATTCTGCGCACCAAGCTGAATCCGCCGTGGGCGGAAATCCAGGTTGAAGACAACGGCATCGGCATGAGCGAGAGCGTACGCAAACGCACCTTCGAGCCGTTCTTCACCACCAAGGAAATCGGTCAGGGCACCGGCCTTGGCCTGTCGGTCTCGTATTTCATCATTACCAACAACCACAAGGGTCAGATGGAAGTGCAATCGACCCTGGGCCAAGGCACCTGTTTCACCTTGCGCCTGCCCTTGGCGGGCACCCCGCTCGTCTCTCAAGAATTCAATCAGCTATCGAGGTAACCATGGGCTTTCGCTTGTCGAAGATTTACACCCGCACCGGCGACAAAGGCGAAACCGGGCTGGGCGACGGCCGCCGCGTGCCCAAGGATCATCCGCGGATCGAAGCCATTGGCGAGGTCGATACGCTGAACAGTCAGGTGGGTGTGCTGCTGGCCGGGTTGGCGGCGGAAAGTGGCACCTACCCAGGATTGAACGAGGTGATCGAGGTTTTGGCGCCTTGCCAGCATCGGTTGTTCGACTTGGGTGGTGAACTGGCGATGCCGGTTTATCAGGCGCTGAACTCGGCAGAAGTCGAACGTCTGGAAGCCGCGATTGATATGTGGAATGAAGAACTGGGGCCGCTGGAGAATTTCATTCTGCCGGGTGGCTCGGCGTTGATTGCCCAGGCCCATGTGTGCAGAAGCCTGGCACGCAGTGCCGAGCGTCGGTGTCAGCATTTGAACGCCGTCGAACCGTTGGCCGGGGTTGGGTTGGCGTATATCAATCGGTTGTCGGACTTGTTGTTTGTGGTGGCGCGGTTGATTGCCAAGCGGCAAGGGATTACCGAAATACTTTGGCAGCCGGCTGCCAAACCCTTTAACTGATCGTTCCCACGCTCTGCGTGGGAATGCAGCCCGGGACGCTCTGCGTCCCATCAAGAGCCGAACGCGGAGCGTCCGTTGAGGCATTCCCACGCGGAGCGTGGGAATGATCGGGTGCTACGCCTCAGGCCAGAACGCTCGAATCCCCGCCACACCTTGAGCCCCTGCCTCCCAGGCTTTCTGAAGATCCGCCGGGCCAACACCACCGAGCAAGAACACCGGCTTGCTGAAACCTTCGATCAACGCGCAAGCCTGTTCCCAACCCAGCGGCTGAGCCCCCGGATGAGTCAGGGTCGGTTGCACCGGTGACAGGGTCACAAAATCCACCCCCATCTGCTCGGCCAACGCCAGCTCTTCAGCGTTATGGCAGGACGCCGCCAGCCAGCGCGACGCCGGTAACGGGCGGCCAGCCGCTGCGTATTTGCGCAGTTGCGCGGAGGTGATGTGCCAACCGGCGGACGGGAAATCTCCCAGCCACTCGAACGGCCCCTTGATCATCAACTGCGCCTTGCCGGCACACAGCCCCGCCGCGTCCACCGCCAGATCACGGTACTTCGGATCGTAGCCATTGGGCGCCCGCAACTGGATCAGCTTGATGCCGCCCGCAATGGCTTTTTGAATACCTCGCAGCAAGACCGGGGTTTCCAGGTCTTCCGGGGTAATCAAATACTGCGCGGGTAACCGCGCAGCCGCGACAATCGGCTGGTTGGCCGCCGGGAACTCGTAGTTCACCAGATCGCGAGGCGCGACCCATTCCAGCGGCTGGCCTTCGGCGCCGTGCGGTTCGCCGGTAAAGGCCGACACTTCCCAAACGTCCAGCAACACTTGCTTGTCCGGATAATCGTGCCGGACCTTGATCAGCGGGCGAGCGACATCGACGACAATGCCTAACTCTTCATGAAGCTCGCGGCCAAGAGCGGTTGTGACGGACTCGTCTGCCTCGACCTTGCCACCGGGAAATTCCCACAGGCCACCCTGATGCTGGGTGTCGGCACGGCGGGCAATGAGGATCTTGCCACTGCCATCGCGGATGACAGCGGCAGCTACGTGTACTCGCTTCACTGCCCGACCTCCTCCAGACCCGCCTTCTGCCAAGCCTTGAAGGCCGGCCATTGGTAGATGGTTTCAACATAGGCCGCGTCCGCTGCGGGCAGCCTCACCTGATAGGTGCGCAGGCGCACGGCGATCGGTGCGAAGAAGGCATCGGCCAGGGTCGCACCGCCGAACAGGAACGGACCGGTTTCGGTGGCGGCGGCGCGGCACTCTGCCCACAACGCCAACATACGCTCAATGTCGGCCTGGACGTCTGCCGGTGTTTGCGATAGCGCAGCGTCGTGACTCAAGTCGAATGGCATGTTGCCGCGCATGGCGAAGAAACCACTGTGCATCTGCGCGCAGGCCGAACGGGCCTGGGCGCGGGCGGCGGTGTCTTTGGGCCAGAGGCCGGCGTCGGGGAACTGCTCTGCCAGATACTCGGCAATCGCCAGGGAGTCGGCGATGGTGCCGTGTTCGGTTTTCAGCAACGGGACTTTTGCAGTCGGCGAGTGCTTGAGCAGACGCTCACGCGTATCCGGCTGGTTCAACTTGATCAGTTCTTCGGTGTAAGGAACGCCGGCCAGGTCGAGGGCCAACGCGCCGCGCAGGGACCAGGAGGAAATCAGTTTGTCGCCGATGATCAGGTGAAGGCTCATGTTCGGGACCTTTTGATGAGGGGTACAGGCCAGAATCTCTAGCGTCTGGCTGTCCGTCATCGCGGGCAAGGCTTGCCCGCGATGGGAGCGACTCGGTCTTACGTGCGGTATTCGGCGTTGATTTTCACGTATTCGTGGGACAGGTCAGTGGTCCAGATGGTTTCGCTGCAATCACCGCGACCCAGTTCGATACGGATCGTGATTTCTTCCTGCTGCATCACGGCCGCGCCCTGGGTTTCGGTGTAGGTCGATGCGCGAGCGCCACGGCTGGCGATACACACCTCTCCGAGGAACACGTCGATCTTGCTCACGTCCAGGTTCGGTACGCCGGCACGGCCGACGGCGGCCAGAATGCGGCCCCAGTTCGGGTCGGAGGCGAACAGTGCGGTCTTGATCAGCGGCGAGTGAGCCACGGTGTAACCGACGTCCAGGCATTCCTGATGATTGCCGCCGCCGTTGACTTCAACGGTCACGAACTTGGTCGCGCCTTCGCCGTCACGAACGATGGCCTGGGCCACGTCCATGCACACTTCGAACACGGCCTGTTTCAGCTTGGCGAACAAATCACCGCTGGCTTCAGTGATTTCCGGCAGCGCTGCCTGACCGGTGGCGATCAGCATGCAGCAGTCGTTGGTCGAAGTGTCGCCGTCGATGGTGATGCGGTTGAACGACTTGTTGGCACCGTCCAGCAGCAGGTTTTGCAGCACGTCGCGGGAGACTTTGGCGTCGGTGGCGATGTAGCCGAGCATGGTCGCCATGTTCGGGCGGATCATGCCCGCGCCTTTGCTGATACCGGTGACGGTGATGGTCACGCCGTCATGCTGGAACTGGCGGCAGGCACCTTTGGGCAGGGTGTCGGTGGTCATGATGCCGGTGGCGGCAGCTTCCCAGTTGTTGACCGACAGGTCGTCGAGGGCGGCTTGCAGAGCCCCTTCGATTTTCTCGACCGGCAGCGGCTCGCCGATCACACCGGTGGAGTACGGCAGCACCAGGCTGGCGTCGACGCCAGTCAGCTCAGCCAGTTTGGCGCACGTGCGCTCGGCGGCAGCAAGGCCTGGTTCGCCAGTGCCGGCGTTGGCATTGCCGGTATTGGTCAACAGGTAACGCACCGGACCTTGCACACGCTGCTTGGCCAGGATCACGGGAGCCGCGCAAAAGGCGTTCAGGGTGAACACGCCTGCGACCGTGGAACCTTCGGCACAGCGCATGACCACAACATCCTTGCGCCCCGGGCGCTTGATGCCAGCCGAGGCGATACCGAGTTCAAAACCGGCAACCGGGTGCAACGTTGGCAAAGGACCAAGACCAACAGCCATGAATGCGCTCCTTAATAAATGATGTCAGCACCGCTTTCAGGAAGAACGGTGGTTTAAATGGCAAAACGCCGCGACGGCATAAGCCGGTCGCGGCGCGGGTATTTCAGCGTATGAAACGGGTTTTACTGGATCTGCCCGTGGCAATGCTTGAACTTCTTGCCCGAACCGCAGTAGCAAAGTTCGTTACGGCCCAGCTTCTGTTCATTGCGTACCGGCGCAGTGGCAAGGGCAACATCGACCTCTTCACCCAGCAGTTCCGGTTGCTCAAGACCCGGTGCTTCGTCGTGCTGGAACTGCATGCGTGCAGCCAGTGCTTCGGCTTCCTGACGCAGGCGTTGTTCTTCTTCGATCGGATCTTCGCGGCGAACCTGAACGTGGGACAGCACACGGATCGAGTCGCGCTTGATCGAATCCAGCAGCTCGGAGAACAGCGTGTAGGACTCGCGCTTGTACTCTTGCTTCGGGTTCTTCTGTGCATAACCACGCAAGTGGATGCCGTGACGCAGGTGATCCATGGTCGACAGGTGGTCTTTCCACAGGTCGTCGAGCACACGCAGAACGATTTGCTTCTCGAAGGTGCGCAGCGCTTCGGCGCTCGCCTGCTCTTCTTTCTCGTTGTACGCGGCCAGCAGCTCGGCCATGAGCTTCTCGCGCAGGGTTTCTTCGTACAGGTGATCGTCTTCGTCGAGCCATTTCTGGATCGGCAGCGCCACACCGAAGTCGCTCTGCAACGCCGCTTCCAGACCGGCCACGTCCCACTGCTCAGGCAACGATTGCGGTGGAATGTGCGCGCTGACGGTTGCGTTGAGCACGTCCTGACGGAAGTCGGCGATGGTTTCACCGATGTTGTCGGCGGCCAACAAACTGTTACGCATGTGATAGATCACTTTACGTTGTTCGTTGTTGACGTCGTCGAACTCGAGCAGTTGCTTACGAATGTCGAAGTTGCGGCCTTCAACCTTGCGCTGAGCCTTCTCGATGGCGTTGGTCACCATGCGGTGCTCGATCGCCTCGCCAGGCTGCATGCCCAGGGCCTTCATGAAGTTCTTCACCCGATCAGAGGCGAAGATGCGCATCAGGCTGTCTTCCAGCGACAGGTAGAAACGGCTGGAACCAGCGTCACCCTGACGACCGGCACGACCACGCAGCTGGTTGTCGATACGGCGCGATTCGTGACGCTCGGAAGCAATCACCTGCAAACCGCCCGACTCGAGCACTTGCTGGTGACGTTTCTGCCAGTCGGCCTTGATCTGGGCAATCTGCTCAGGGGTCGGGTCTTCCAGGGTGGCCACTTCCACTTCCCAGTTACCGCCCAACAGGATGTCGGTACCACGACCGGCCATGTTGGTGGCGATGGTCAGTGCGCCTGGGCGACCGGCCTGGGCAATGATCTCGGCTTCTTTTTCGTGGAACTTGGCGTTCAGAACCTTGTGTTCGATGCCTTCCTTCTGCAGCAGCGCAGACATGTGCTCGGAAGTTTCGATGGTTGCAGTACCCACCAGTACCGGACGGCCCTGGGTCATGCATTCCTTGATGTCATTGATGATCGCCGCGTATTTCTCTTCGGCGGTCAGGAACACCAGGTCGTTGTAGTCTTTACGCGCCAGCGGTTTGTTCGGCGGGATAACCATCACCGACAGACCGTAGATCTGGTGGAATTCGAACGCTTCGGTGTCGGCGGTACCGGTCATGCCGGACAGCTTGTTGTACAGACGGAAGTAGTTCTGGAACGTGGTCGAGGCCAGGGTCTGGCTTTCGGCCTGGATGTTCAGGTTTTCCTTGGCTTCGATGGCCTGGTGCAGACCTTCGGACAGACGGCGACCCGGCATGGTACGACCGGTGTGTTCGTCGACCAGTACGACCTGGCCATCCTGCACGATGTATTCGATGTTGCGATTGAACAGTTTATGAGCGCGCAGACCGGCATAAACGTGAGTCAGCAGACCGAGGTTGTGCGCCGAGTACAGGCTCTCGCCTTCAGCCAGCAGGCCAACGCGGGTCAGCATGTCTTCGATGAACTGGTGACCGGCTTCGTTGAGCTCGACCTGACGGGTCTTCTCGTCGACGGTGTAGTGGCCGGCCTTGGTGACTTCGCCTTCCACTTCTTCGATGTGCAGCTCAAGCTGCGGGATCAGTTTGTTGATCTCGATGTACAGCTTGGAACTGTCCTCGGCCTGACCGGAAATGATCAGCGGGGTACGGGCTTCGTCGATGAGGATGGAGTCGACTTCGTCGATCACGGCAAAATTGAGTTCGCGCTGGAATTTTTCTTCCATGCTGAACGCCATGTTGTCGCGCAGGTAGTCGAAACCGAATTCGTTGTTGGTGCCGTAGGTAATGTCGGCAGCGTAAGCCAGACGTTTCTCTTCCGGCGGCTGGAACGGCGTGACAACACCGACCGACATTCCGAGGAATTCGTAGAGCGGACGCATCCAGTTGGCGTCACGACGGGCCAGATAGTCGTTCACCGTCACAACGTGCACGCCTTTGCCGGACAGCGCGTTGAGGTAAACGCCCAGTGTTGCCACCAGGGTCTTGCCTTCACCGGTACGCATTTCCGCGATCTGGCCTTCATGCAAGGTCATGCCGCCAATCAGCTGGACGTCGAAGTGGCGCATACCCATGACGCGCTTACCGGCTTCGCGGGCGACCGCAAAGGCTTCTGGCAGCAGCTTGTCGAGGGTTTCCCCTTTGGCGATGCGGGCCTTGAACTCATCTGTCTTGGCACGCAATTGATCGTCCGAAAGGGCCACCATTTGCTCTTCGAAGGCATTGACGAGTTGCACCGTCTTGAGCATGCGTTTGACTTCACGCTCGTTCTTGCTTCCAAAAAGTTTCTTTAACAAAGGCGCAAACATATCGGCAGGATCTTCCACACTAAAGGGATGGAGGGCGGCCCCGTGAGTCGCCCGAGCAGCCCTCATGGCCGCATGCGAACGAGCATTCTACCCGGAAACGATGGTGAGGAAAGTGGCGTTATTCCACGATGCTGGCACAGCGCTGTGACGGGGCTCACTTAAAATAAGGGCTTTTTGCTCAACTTCAAGCCATTCACGACAGAAGTTACTTGTTGATTTAATGGGTAAAGCGCTCGCAAAGCAATGGCTCGGGTGCATCCGGTGCTTTCTGCTACCATGGCAGCTCTGTTACTTCAGGTGTCTGATCATGGCATTTCGCCCTCTTACGGCCAGAGCACCCGCCGTCCTGCTTCGCGAAGCCAAACCGCTGAAAGCCATCTTCGGCCACGCTCAACGCCTGGGGCATTTACAACGTCTGCTGGAAAGCCAATTGCAGCCCGCCGCCCGCGAACATTGCCATGTGGCGTCGTGGCGCGAAGGCAGTTTGTTGCTGATAGTGACCGACGGTCATTGGGCAACCCGCCTGCGTTATCAGCAAAAGCGTCTGCAACGGCAATTACAGATGTTCGACGAATTCGCCAGCCTGACGCGGATTCTGTTCAAGGTTCAGCCGCCCACGGTTCAGCAAGGGGCGGCCGGCCATACCATCAGCTTGTCGACTGATGCAGGCGCGACCATTCAGGCCACAGCCGACGGGATCAGCGATCCGAATCTGCGGGCGGCGCTGGAACGGCTGGCGGCTCACGCCAAACCCAAAACCTGAGCTCACTGATACCGATCGTTCCCACGCTCTGCGTGGGAATGCCTCTTGTGACGCTCTGCGTCACGCTTTGGGACGCGGAGCGTCCCTGACTGCATTCCCACGCAGAGCGTGGGAACGATCTGGTTAGCGACGTTTGCTGCCGCCGAGCAGCGAGCCCATCAAGCCGCGTACCAACTGTCGGCCCAATTGATTGGCCGCCTGGCGCATCGCTGACTTCAGTGCCTGCCCCGCCGCGGTGCCGAGGAATTCCCCGGCCTTGTCGGTGAAGCTTGGTTCTTCGGCTGTCGGTTTGCCCGGAACAGCGTCAGGCTCTGGCGCCAACCCTTTGCGCCCCATCAACACTTCATAAGCCGATTCGCGATCAACGGGTTTGTCATACCGCCCCTTGAACGGCGACCCCGCGATCAGCACTGTGCGTTCAGTCTCGCTCAACGGCCCGATCCGCGATTGCGGCGGCGCAACCAACACCCGCTGGACGATCTCCGGCGTGCCCTTGTCCTGCAACGTACCGACCAACGCCTCGCCAATCCCAAGCTCGGTCAGCACCGACAAGGCATCGAACGCCGGGTTCGGCCGGAAGCCTTCGGCCACCGCTCGCAGGGATTTCTGCTCCTTGGCAGTGAACGCGCGCAAGCCATGCTGAATGCGCAAACCGAGCTGAGCCAGCACGTCATCCGGCAAGTCGCCCGGCGATTGGGTGACGAAATACACGCCAACGCCTTTCGAGCGAATCAACCGCACCACTTGCTCAAGACGATCCTGCAACGCCTTGGGCGTACCGGCGAACAATAAATGTGCTTCGTCGAAAAACAACGCCAGCAGCGGTTTGTCCGAATCGCCGCGCTCTGGCAGTTGCTCGAACAGTTCAGCCAGCAGCCACAACAGGAACGTTGCGTAGACCTTCGGCGCTTCGTGCACCAGACGGCTGGCATCGAGTAAGTGAATGCGCCCGCGGCCCTCGACGGTCGGCTGCAGAATGTCTTCGAGTTGCAGCGCCGGCTCACCGAACAGCGCTTCGGCGCCCTGCTGTTCCAGGGTCGCCAGACGCCGCAACAACGCCTGACTGGAACCGGTGGTCAGCAGCGCGGCGTCGTCACCGAGCAATTCGGGGTTGTCGCGCAGGTGATTGAGCAGTGCCTTCAAGTCCTTGAGGTCCAGCAGCAACAGCCCTTCACGGTCCGCCACCTTGAACGCGGCGTACAGCGCCGACTGCTGACTGTCGGTCAGCTCCAGCAGGCTGCCAATCAATAACGGCCCCATTTCGCTCAAGGTTGTGCGCAACGGATGACCGGACTGACCGTGAATGTCCCACAAGGTCACCGGATACGCTTGAGGCGTGTGGTTCAGCCAGGGCATCCCGGCAATCCGCTCGGCGATTTTGCCTTGAGGGTTGCCGGCGGCGCCCAGACCACACAGGTCACCCTTGATATCCGCGGCAAACACCGCCACGCCGGCATCGCTGAATGCTTCGGCCATTCGTTGCAAGGTGACGGTTTTGCCCGTCCCGGTAGCGCCCGCGACCAAACCATGACGGTTCGCCAGACGCATGGCCTGGGCAATGGGCTGCCCGGCGAGATCGGCACCGATAACGAGTTGCAATGAGTCAGGCATTTTGTCACCCATGGTTAATCTTTGATCCTTCACGGCCGATAGAAATAAGCGAGAGACCCAATTGAAAGCAAGGTCCGACATTCCCCTATGGAGAGCAGGAATTACCGACTCGCTCCGTTGCGCACTCATTTTGCGCGCATTAGCAGCAACGCGCCCCGAACAATAAGACCTTAGCGGACCCCTCGAGCCATGAACAAAAATCTGCGCTTCAGCCATAAAATCCTGCTTGCCGCCGCCCTCATCGTCATTGCCGCCTTCGCCTCGTTCACGCTGTACAACGACTATTTGCAGCGCAACGCCATTCGCGAAGACCTGGATAACTACCTCAATGAGATGGGAGACGTCACCGCCAACAACATCCAGACCTGGCTGGCCGGCCGTATCCTGCTGATCGACAACCTCGCCCAGAACATCGCCATCAACCCCGAACAGGCCACCGTCTCCAGCCTGCTTGAGCAGAAAGCCCTGACGTCGACCTTCATGGCGTCCTACCTGGGCGACGCCACCGGCCACTTCACCATCCGCCCGGATGCGAAGATGCCCGACGGCTTCGACCCACGGGTCCGCCCTTGGTACAAAGGCGCCGAAAGCAGCAGCACCGCCACCCTGACCGAACCCTACATCGACGCAGCCACCGGCCAGACCATCATCTCGATCGCCACCGCCTCGAAAAAGGCCGGGCAAAGCGTCGGTGTGGTGGGCGGCGACCTGAGCCTGCAAACCCTGATCGACACCCTCAGCGCCCGCGACTTCGATGGCATGGGTTACGCGTTCCTGGTCAGCGCCGACGGCAAGATTCTGGTTCACCCGGAAAAAGCCATGGTGATGAAGTCCCTGAGCGAGGCATACCCGAAAAATACCCCGCGCCTGAGCAGCGACTTCAGTGAGGTGGAAGTCGACGGCAAAACCCGCATCGTCACCTTCACCCCGATCAAAGGCCTGCCATCGGTCAACTGGTACATCGGTCTGTCGGTGGACAAAGACAAAGCCTTCTCGATGCTCACCGAATTCCGCGCCTCGGCGGTCGTTGCGACGGTCATTGCCGTAGCCATCATCATCGCTCTGCTGGGCATGCTGATCCGCATCCTGATCCAGCCGCTGCACGTCATGACCCGCGCCATGGCAGACATCGCTGACGGCGAAGGCGACCTGACCAAACGCCTGACCATCGTGAACAACGATGAATTCGGTGTCCTCGGTACCGCGTTCAACCGTTTCGTGGAACGCATCCACGGTTCGATCCGCGAAGTGTCGTCGGCCACCGGGCAAGTCAACGAAGTGGCCCTGCGTGTCGTGGCTGCCTCGAACTCGTCGATGTTCAATTCCGACCAACAGGCTTCGCGCACCAGCAGCGTGGCCGCGGCGATCAACCAGCTCGGCGCCGCCGCTCAGGAAATCGCCCGCAATGCAGCGCAAGCATCGAGTCAGGCCAGCGATGCCCGCAGCCTGGCCGAAGATGGCCAGCAAGTGGTGGATCGCAGCATTGTCGCGATGAATCAGCTGTCGAGCATGCTCAGCGCCTCGAGCACCAACATCGAATCGCTGAACAGCAAAACAGTGAACATCGGGCAGATTCTCGAAGTGATCACCAGCATCTCCCAGCAAACCAACCTGCTGGCGCTGAACGCGGCCATCGAAGCGGCGCGCGCCGGTGAAGCCGGGCGTGGTTTTGCCGTGGTGGCCGATGAAGTGCGCAACCTGGCGCACCGCACTCAGGAATCGGCGCAACAAGTGCAGACCATGATCGAGGAGCTGCAAGTCGGCGCCCGCGAATCGGTCAGCACCATGAGCGACAGCCAGCGCCACAGTCAGGACAGCGTCGAAATCGCCAACCTGGCCGGCGAGCGGTTGAACAGCGTGACGTTGCGTATTGGCGAGATTGACGGGATGAACCAGTCGGTGGCCACGGCGACCGAGGAACAGACTGCCGTGGTTGAATCGATCAACGTGGACATTACCGAGATCAACACACTGAATCAGGAAGGGGTGGAAAACCTGCAGTCGACGTTGCGGGCGTGCTCGGATCTTGAGCAGCAGGCGGCGCGGCTTAAACAGTTGGTAGGTAGTTTCCGTATTTAGTGTCTGATAAGGCCTCATCGCGAGCAAGCTCGGCTCCTACAGGTTCACGCTAAACCCTGCAGGAGCATGGCTTGCCCGCGATGGCGGTCTATCAAACATCGATAAACCTCACTGACACCCCCGCCACAAAACCCCAACCGAACATCTATCCTTCATAAAGGTCAACCAAGGGAGCCCAACGGACCGGAGGGATGTTCATCATGCATATCGCTGACATAACCATGTTCTACGCCCCTGCCAGCGGTGGCGTGCGCACTTATCTGGATGCAAAGCACCGTCGCCTGAGCATCAAGCCGGGCATTCGCCACAGTCTGCTGATTCCTGGGGCTTACTTGAGTGAACAGGATGGCGTTTACACGGTTCCGGCCCCCGCCCTGCCCTTCGGCAAGGGTTATCGTTTCCCCCTCCGTCTCGCGCCATGGCGCAATGTTCTGCAGGATTTACAGCCCGACCTGATCGAGGTCGGCGACCCCTACCTCACCGCATGGGCGGCGCTCGACGCCCGGCGGCAACTCGATGTCCCGGTAATCGGCTTTTATCATTCGGACCTGCCGCTGCTGGTCAGCAATCGCATGGGCAACTGGGTCACCACCAACGTCGAAGCCTATGTCAGCAAGCTCTATGGCAACTTCGATCGGGTTCTGGCGCCAAGCCAGGTCATGGCCGACAAACTGATCGGGCTGGGGGTGAAGAACGTTTTCGTGCAACCGCTGGGCGTCGACTTGCAAACCTTCAATCCCACTGCACGAGACACGGGCCTGCGGGCCGAATTGGGCATTGATGAAAACACTCATTTGCTGATCTTCGCCGGGCGCGGCTCCAAGGAAAAAAACCTGCCGGTGCTGCTCGACTGCATGAAACGCCTGGGCCGACGCTATCACCTGCTGCTGGTAGGTTCGTCGATGCCCGCCGTGGTGCCGGACAACGTCACCGTGATCGGTGAGTTCTGTCCGGCGGCACACGTGGCGCGATTGATGGCCAGCGCCGATGCGCTGCTGCATGCCGGCGATCAGGAAACATTCGGCCTGGTGGTTCTTGAAGCCATGGCCAGTGGCATTCCGGTGGTGGCCGTGGCGGCCGGGTCCTTTCAGGAAATCATCACCGAACAATGCGGCCTGCTCTGCCCGCCGAATAATTCATTGGCGATGGCCAACGCGGTACGCGAGCTGTTCAGTTCGGGCAGCGTGGTTTTGGGCAAACAGGCCCGCAGCCATGTCGAGCGGCATTACTCCTGGGACACGGTGGTCAACAGCCTGCTGGGGCACTATCACGCCGTGCTCGGCAGCCACTGGCCGCTGACGGCCAATGGTTGAGCCCATGAACCCGCCCAGCCTGTTACTCGTGCTGCACGACGTCGCACCGCAAACCTGGGCCGATTATCAACCCTTTGTCGACGCCGTTGACGCCTTGGGCGAGGTGCCGATGACCTGGCTGGTGGTGCCCAATTTCCACAAGCACAACGATCTGGAGGAGCATCCGGGATTTCGACGCTTGCTCACCCATCGGATCGCCCGAGGTGACGAACTGGCATTGCACGGTTACTTTCATTGCGATGAAGAGCCGCCCCCCCACACACCACGAGATTGGTTCATGCGCCGGATCTACACCCACGAAGGCGAGTTTTACAGCCTGTCTCAAGAAGCCGCCCTCGCCCGCCTGCGCGCCGGCATCGAAGTGTTCCACCGTTATCACTGGCCGCTCGAGGGCTTTGTCGCCCCGGCCTGGTTGATGAGCGAAGGGACGCGCCAGGCCTTGCGCCAGTTACCCCTGAGTTACACCAGCGATTCGCAGCATCTGTATCGTCTACCGGACTTCACAGCAGTTGATGCACCAGGCCTGGTCTGGAGCGCGCGCAGTGCCTGGCGCCGGGGGGTGTCGAAGCTGGTCAGCGATCAACGCGAACAACGCTGGCGGCAAGCACCGGTGATTCGTCTCGGCCTGCACCCGGTGGATATGCGCCATGAATTTTCGCGCACTTACTGGCTGCAAACCCTCAAGCGCTTGCTCGACGAGGGACGTGTGCCGATGACCAAGGCACGCTGGCTGTTGCAAAGCGACCGTATGGGTCGCGCCGCATGAGTCGCGGGATTCTGCTGCTCGTCGCGCTGCTCGCTGCGGTGCTGATTCCGTCGCTGCTGGGCGGTAACGAAACCTGGTATCGGCTGCGAAGCTTTCCGCTGACATGGTTACTGATCATGTTCGGCATGATCCTGCTGTGCTGGGTGCTGAACACGATGCGCTTGCGCCTGTTGCTCGGGGATCAGCGTGACAAGGTGGGCCCGCTAAAAAGTCTCGGGGTGGTGATGGCCGCCGAGTTCGCTTACTGCGCCACCCCCGGTGGCAGCGGCGGTCCGCTGACGATCATGGCGCTGTTGGCGCGCAATGGCGTGCGTCCGGCCCGGGGCAGCGCCGTGTTTGCCATGGATCAACTGAGCGATCTGCTGTTTTTTCTTTGTGCGCTGAGCGGGATCCTGATTTATGCGTTGTTCCAGCACCTCAGCCAACGCATGGAATGGCTGCTGACCGTCAGCGCCATTTCGATGTTCGGCGGGTTGTTCAGTTGCGTCGTAGTTGCCCGCTACCACCGAATGCTGATTCGTCTGAGCGGTCGATTGCTCGCTCGCCTGAATGTCAAAACCACCACGCGCCTGCGCTGGGCGCGAAAACTCCTGCACTTTCTGGCGGCGTTCACGGACACATTGAAACTGCCCTTTCAGACGCTCATCACGGTGTTTGCCCTGACCTGCCTGCATTGGATCTTGCGCTATAGCGTGCTGTATCTGGCCTTGCGTGGGCTCGGGGCGGATTTGCAGTGGGCCTGGAGCTTTCTGATCCAGATGCTTTCGCTGAGCGCGGGGCAGTTCAGCCTGTTGCCGGGCGGTGCCGGGGCGGCGGAGTTGACGTCCGCGGCGCTGCTGGCGCCGATGGTGGGGAAATCCACCGCGGCGGCGGCGATTCTGATCTGGCGAGCGGTGACTTATTACTTTTATCTGGTAGTCGGCGGGCCGGTATTTTTACTGATGCTTGGGCGGCCGCTGCTGAAGAAGTTGATGAAGTTCAAACAGGCGTAGGAGCTGCCGGTGGCTGCGATCTTTTTAGGCCTCCCCGATTTCATCGTCGGACTCCGGATTCAACTGCTCCCACAACTCGGCGGCACCGGGAAACTCCGTCCCATCTTCCGGGCTCATGTCATCCGGGTCGTAACGACTCAAACATCCTTCGCCCAACGTGGAGGGCGCTTTGGATGTCGCTTTGTCCAGTGGATCGGCCATGGTCATGTCCTCAGTGCAGAAACGGCGAAAGGCCTGAAGCGATTGAACGCCCAGGCCCTTCGAATTTCAACGGTGTTGAATGGCTATCAGAACACGACGGTTTTGTTGCCGTGCACCAGCACCCGATCTTCCAGGTGATAACGCAGACCACGGGCCAGTACCATCTTCTCGACGTCCCGACCGAAACGCACCATGTCGTCGATGCTGTCACTGTGGCTGACGCGAACGACGTCCTGTTCGATGATCGGACCGGCATCCAGCTCTTCGGTCACGTAGTGGCAAGTAGCGCCGATCAACTTCACGCCACGCATCGATGCCTGGTGATACGGCTTGGCACCGACGAACGACGGCAGGAAGCTGTGGTGAATGTTGATGACCTTGTGAGCATATTCGCGGCACAACTCGGGCGGCAGGATTTGCATGTAGCGGGCAAGTACGACCACTTCGGCATCGTGCTGTTTGACCAGGCGCGAGACTTCGGCGAATGCCGGCTCTTTATCCTGCGGATTGACCGGTACGTGGTAATACGGAATCCCGTGCCACTCGACCATGCTGCGCAAGTCGTCATGGTTGGAGATCACGCAGGAAATTTCGCAATCCAGCTCATCACTGTGCCAGCGGTGCAACAAGTCGGCGAGGCAGTGAGACTCGCGACTGGCCATCAGTACCACGCGCTTTTTCTGCTCGGTATCGGTGATGCGCCAGTTCATCGAGAACTCTTCGGCAATCGGTGCAAACGCTTCGCGAAAGGCATCGATACCGAAGGGCAGCGAATCGGCACGAATTTCGTGACGCATGAAGAACCAGCCACTGAGATTGTCCGAGTGATGGCTCGCTTCAGTGATCCAGCCGTTATGTGACGCCAGAAAGTTACTGACTTTAGCAACGATGCCGACGCGGTCCGGGCAAGCAATCACCAGCCGAAAAGTGCGCATGAGGGTCAAACTCCAGAACTTCGCAAAGGCGGCCATTCTAGCGATTGCGCAGCAAAACTGCAGTATTGATGACGTTTTGCCCGACACAAAGGTAAGCGGCACGGCTTCTGGCAGCACCTGCAACCCGCGCGATGGTGTTCCTGTTGCCAATCTTCAAGTACCCAATTGTGAATATTCGTGATGACTGCATCACACTATTTAACTACACCGGCAATTTATGCCCTATTCACCGTAACTAATTTAAATAAAACTTCGGTTAAATGTTTACTTGATGAAACACCCTGACTATTATTGCCGCACTGTCACCTGCCATCCAGCGCCCCAACATAAGGTAGTCCTCATGTCCTTGATCAACGAATACCGCGCCACCGAAGAAGCTATCAAAGAGCTGCAAGCCCGTTTGAAGAACCTGTCCCAAGACGACAAACTGCAAACCGAGCTGGAATTCGAAGGCAAACTGCGCACCCTGATGGGCGAGTACTCCAAGTCTCTGCGTGACATCATTGCGCTACTGGATCCAGAGTCCAAAACCAAAGCACCACGCGGCGGCGCAGTAAAAACTACTGGCACCAAGCGTGCTCGCAAAGTTAAACAATACAAAAACCCGCACAACGGCGAAGTCATCGAAACCAAAGGTGGCAACCACAAAACTCTGAAAGAGTGGAAAGCCAAGTGGGGCGGTGACGTGGTTGAAGGCTGGGCTACCCTGCTGGGCTAAGCCGTAGCGCTTGTCGCAGACTCATCCGCGACAAAAAAGAACGCCAGCATCTGCTGGCGTTTTTTTATGCCCGGCATTCAGCACCCGAACATTTTCGATTTCAAAGATTCAAACGTTTGCATAATTCCTGGACATAATTCTGCCATTCATTCAGCACCTCTCGCTGAAACGATGTAGCAGTAATGCTCCATTGGGCTGCGGCTTCTACAAAAGTTTCCAGCGTATTTGGCGCCCCCCACTCGGGCGCTGACAAACGTTGCTGACAGAATATTCTCCAGCGTTCTTGCTCTTCGAAATTCAACGTATCGGGGAAGTTGCGTGCGCGATATCGAAACAATAATTCAGGCAATCGTTCATCATCGAAAGGCCATTGTTGTTGCGCTAATTGAGCCGGGTCGGCAGACCTGACTTGCTCACAAAGACGCCGATCCCGATCACCGATAAAACCATCGTATAACTGTTGCTCAGGGTCTTGGCTCGAGGTGAAATCTTCGCTGGCATAAATCGCCTGAACTTTATCTCGCCAAACTGTTTGTGCGTCACTTAGCCGCAGCGCGCGCTCTTGGTAGAGCGACATATCCAGCCCCAAACGTTGCTGATCTTCAGAGCGAAGTACCGACAACGGCGCCACCACCGGGCATTTATTGATGTGGATAAGTTTGAGCGGCACCGGCAACTCGCCCTCGGCCAAGTCATCGCGACGGGTATACAACCGTTGACGCAAGGTGTCGGCATCAAGATCGAGCAAGCCCTGAGGGTCCAGGTGCAGGTCACAGACAATCAAGGCGTTCTTGTTGCGCGGATGCCAAGCCAATGGCAGCACCACACCGACATAACTGCGCGCCGCTGAAAAGCGCCCGGAGATGTGCACCATCGGCTGCAACAGCCGAATCTGATCCATCACCTTTTGTTTACCGCGCAACTGAAACAACCAGTCATACAACTTCGGCTGCTTTTCCCGGATCAGACGCGCCAGGGCGATGGTGGCGCGAACGTCCGATAGCGCTTCGTGAGCATTTCCGTGATCAATGCCATTGGCGGCGGTCAGGCGTTCGAGTTTGAGCGTTATCCGCCCCTCGTCGTCCGTCGGCCAAACGATGCCGTCAGGGCGCAAGGCATACGCTGCACGCACCACATCGATCAGGTCCCAGCGGCTATTGCCGCCCTGCCACTCGCGCGCATAAGGGTCGAAAAAGTTTCGGTAAAGACTGTAACGGGTCATCTCGTCATCGAAACGCAACGTGTTGTACCCCGCACCACACGTGCCGGGCGCAGCGAGTTGGGCATGCACCCGGGTCATGAAATCGGCTTCGCTCAAGCCTTGCTCGGCCAGTCGGCCGGGCGTGATACCCGTGATAACGCAGGCTGCCGGATGGGGCAGGATGTCTTCACCGGGCTGGCAGTAAAGGTTGACCGGCTCGTCTATTTCATTGAGATCGAAGTCAGTGCGAATCCCCGCCATTTGCAGCGGGCGGTCGCAACGGGGGTTGATGCCAGTGGTTTCATAGTCGTACCAGAAGATAGAGGTCACGGGCTATTCCTGAACTGAAGATCGGCGAAGTCTAGGCGTTCACATCCCGCCCCGGCCAGTAATCTCGTCATTCAATCACCTCTGGCCACTTGTCGTGCAATACATAGTTATGTCGTTTTCCCCCGAGAGGCTGCTAGCATCGGACGGACATCGAATCCCGAACAGGCCACATCAAGGTTGCCCATGCTCGAGACCACAGCACTGCCAAGGAAAGCGACGCTGTCCCCGCCACTGGATACGCGGTATCAAGTCGAAACGCCGGAAGGCATCGACCTGCCACTGCGCCCGGCCGGGTTGATGGTTCGTGCGCTGGCGTTCGCCATCGATCTCGGGCTGCGCGGGTTGATCGTCGGCCTGCTGTTTATTGTCCTGGCATTCCTCGGGAAACTCGGTGCAGGGCTCGGCTCGATTCTGTTGTTCGTGGTGAGCTGGTGGTACATGGTGCTGTTCGAAGTGCTCAATCAGGGTCGTTCGCCAGGCAAGCAATGGATGGACCTGCGGGTGGTGCAGGACGATGGCACGCCGATCGGCTGGTCTGCTTCGCTGCTGCGCAACCTGCTGCGATTTGTCGACATGCTGCCGTTCGGCTATTTCCTCGGGGCTATCAGTTGCCTGCAACATCCCACCTTCAAACGCCTCGGTGACCTGGCAGCCGGCACGCTGGTGATCTACCGCGAACAACCGCTCGCCCGACCACAACTGCCCACCGCCCAGCCCCGGCGCCCGGCCTTTGCGCTGACGCTGACCGAACAACGCGCCATCCTCGGGTTTGCCGAGCGCCAGGGTGAACTCTCTGACGCACGGGTCAAAGAGCTGGCGGCCATACTCGCGCAACCGTTGCGGGTGTCGGCGCCAGGGGCCGTGGACGAACTCAATGGCATCGCCCGCGGCTTGTTGGGCCCCACATGAAGCAAAGCCTTTTCGAAAGTCGCCACAAGGCCGAATGGGAGCAATTTGCTCTCGCGCTTGAACAGCTGGAGCAAGGCAAGGAAGCCGAACGAGTCGCCGGTTTCCCCAGTGATTATCGTCGTCTCTGCCAGCATCTGGCGCTGGCCCAGGAACGTGGTTACAGCAGTTTTCTGATCGACTCGTTACAGCAACAAGTGCTGCGCGGGCATCAACAGCTTTATCGCCACCGCAGTCGACTGGGTGCCAACGTGCTGGGCTTCATCCTGGCTGACTTCCCGCGACTGGTTCGCGAACAGTGGCGCTTCGTACTCGCCGCCGGCCTGATGTTTTTTGGCAGCCTGATCGGCATCGCGCTGCTGGTGTATCTGTTCCCCGACCTGGTCTACAACCTGATCCCGGCCGAGCAGGTCAGCGAGATGCAAGGCATGTACGACCCCGAGGCCGGTCACCTGGGGCGTTCGGCGGAACGGGCGGCCAGTGAAGACTGGGTGATGTTCGGTTACTACATCATGCACAACATCGGCATCGCCTTTCAGACCTTCGCCAGCGGTGTGCTGTTTGGCCTGGGCAGCGCGTTTTTCCTGTTCTTCAACGGGTTGATGATTGGTGCGGTGGCCGGGCACCTGACGCACATCGGCTACGGGCAAACCTTCTGGTCATTCGTGGTTGGCCACGGCGCCTTCGAACTGAGTGCTATCGCCCTGGCCGGTGCCGCCGGCCTGCAACTGGGTTGGGCATTGATCGCGCCGGGACGCCTGCCCCGCTCCGAAGCCCTGCGATTGGCGGCACGCAAGAGCGTGCTGCTGATTTGCGGGGTCATGCTGTTTCTGCTGATTGCGGCGTTTATCGAAGCTTACTGGTCGTCCACGATCGGGGTCGCACCCATGACCAAATACCTGGTCGGCGCAGCGCTCTGGTTGTTGGTGGCGGTTTATCTGCTGTTTGCCGGACGGACCCGCCATGCGCCTGAGTGACGCCACGGTAGTGATCCGCCCGCGCACGACCTGGGAAGCCATGGACCTCGGGGTCCTGCTGAGCCAGCGACACCGGCGCCTGCTGATGACCAGTTGGGCCATCGTGACCTTGCCGATTTTCGCCCTGCTCAGTTGGGTGCTGTGGGATTCGCCCTCCCTCGCCGTGTTCATTTTCTGGTGGCTGAAACCGGCGTTCGACCGCCTGCCGCTGTACATACTGTCCAAAGCCATGTTCGGCGAAACGCCCACGCTGAAGCAGGCGCTGCGCCAATTTCCGCGGCTGCTCCAACCGCAACTGCTGGCGAGTCTGACCTGGCGACGCTTGAGCCTGAGTCGCAGTTTCCTGATGCCAGTGGTGCAACTCGAAGGGTTGAGTGGGGAGCCACGACAACAGCGCTTACAGGTGCTGTTGCAGCGCAACGCCGGTGCCACGCGGTGGCTGACCATCATCGGCGTACACCTGGAAAGCGCGTTATGGATCGGTCTGATGGTGCTGTTCTATATGTTCTTGCCACAACAGGTCGAACTCGACTGGAGCTGGCAGACCTTGATCACCGCCGCCACACAGGACTGGCGATGGCTGGAACACCTGACCAACGCCTTTTACGCACTGGTGCTGATTGTCTGGGAACCGGTTTATGTCGCCTGCGGCTTCAGCCTTTATCTGAATCGGCGCACGGTGCTGGAGGCGTGGGATATCGAGCTGGTGTTCCGCCGCATGCGCCAACGCTTGAGCAGCGCTGCCGTCCCCCTGCTGCTGGCAGCGTTCCTGTTGATGCCGACAGCGCAAACCGTGTGGGCCGCCGAGCCAGTCATTTCACCCGACAGCCCGCGTCTGCTGGACCAGCCGCTGACCAGTCAGGCATCCCGGGACAGCATCAAGGCGATCCTCGATCAGCCTCCGTTCAAGAACAAGGAATCGGTCACGCGCTATCGGTTTGGCGAAGAAAAACCAGCCGCCGAAACGGCGGACGATGACCAAACAACCGAATGGCTGGAGGCGCTGCTCAAGCTTCTGGACAACCAACGCTTCGGCGCAGCGGCCACGCTGATTGAAGTCGTGTTGTGGGGTGTCGTGATCGGTGCCATTGGTTTATTGATCTGGCATTACCGTGACTGGTTGCAGGCCTTCGTCAGCCGTCGACCGGCCTTGAACAGCAAGGTCGTGCGGCCGTTACCGCAACAGGCTTTCGGCCTGGACCTCAACCGCGAAACCCTGCCCGCCGACATCGCCGCCAGCGCCGAACGCCTCTGGCAAACCCACCCTCGCGAGGCCCTCGGGTTGCTCTATCGCGGTCTGCTCAGTCATTTGCTGCACGACTTCAACATGGCGCTGAAACCCGCCGACACCGAAGGCCAGGTCCTGGAGCGCATCGAACACCTGCAACAACCGGCCTTGCTGGCCTTCAGTAAAAACCTGACCGGGCACTGGCAGAACATGGCCTACGGGCATCGCCTGCCTCCCGCGCATTTGCAACAGGAACTCTGTGACGGCTGGCGAGCCCTGTTCGGCCCGGGAGCATTGCGTTGAACCGGCAACGCTGGCTGGCGGTCGGCGTGTTCATCGCCGTGCTATTGATCGCGCTGAGTGTTTATCTGTACGTCAAGGCGACGCCCTACCAGACAGACATCGATCACGGCCCCTCGCCCGAAGCCCAGGCCAATCCTTACCTCGCTGCCGAGCATTTTCTGCGCAAACAGAACCTGACCGTCAGCCACGCCAATAGCCTCGACATCCTGCCAACCCTGGAGCCGCATCAGCACAGCCTGTTGTTGCTCGGGGACCGGTACAACATGACCCCGCGCCAGATCGATCAGCTGTTGAACTGGACCCGGGCCGGCGGGCGTCTTTTATTTGTCGCCCAGTCGTTGTGGGATGAAAAGACCGGCCAAAGCAATGACCTGTTGCTCGACCGGGTGCAGATTCACCAGTCGCTGAGCAAGGACCTCAAGGACCCGCCGCCCGATAGCGACGACGACCCATACCCCAAACTGACCAAGCTGTACCTGGAAGACGAAAACGCACCGGCCTACGCCAGTTTCGATACCGCGTTCCATCTCGAAGACCCGAAAAACCTCGCGCAAGCCTGGGCCAACAGCGGCAAGGCCACGCACATGATGCAGCTCAATCACGGGCTCGGTTCGATCACCGTGGTCACCGACGCCGACCTGTGGAAAACCCCGGCCATCGGCCAGTACGACAACGCCTGGCTGCTGTGGTACCTGACCGCGGACACGAACGTGACCCTGCTGTTCGACACCGATCACGACAGTCTGCTGATGTTGCTCCTGCGCTATTTCCCTCAGGCGCTAGTCGCCCTTTTTGCCCTGATCGGCCTTGGCCTCTGGCACGTCGGCGTACGCCAGGGTCCGCTGCTGGAACCGGCCCCAAGGGCCCGCCGCCAACTTCAGGAACACCTGCGCGCCAGCGCCGATTTCATGTTGCGCCGAAACGGTCAGCAGCATCTGCTGCAAGCCTTGCAGCACGACATCTTGCGTCGTGTGCGGCGCCGTCATCCCGGTTTCGAACAACTCGGCGTTGCCGAACAATGGCTGGTGCTCGCACGCCTGACCGGCCAACCCACACGCGCTATCAGCCAGGCCATGAGCCCGCGACCGAAGCAGCGGCTGTCCAGCGCTGAATTCAGCCGTCAGGTCGCCCACCTGCAAACCTTGAGGAACGCCTTATGAGTGAACAGATCGAGCCCGGCGTACAGAGCCACGCTGCGCAGCAACGCCAGCGTGCCAGCCAACTGGCCCAAGCGGTACGGACCGAATTGCAGAAAGCCGTGATCGGCCAAAACACCGTGATCGACGACGTCCTCACCGCGCTGATCGCCGGCGGCCACGTGCTGCTCGAAGGCGTGCCGGGGCTGGGCAAGACACTTCTTGTGCGCGCCCTCGCCCGCTGCTTCGGCGGTGAGTTCGCACGTATCCAGTTCACCCCGGACTTGATGCCAAGCGACGTCACCGGGCACGCGGTGTACGACATGCAGACCGAGCAATTCAAACTGCGCAAAGGTCCGTTGTTCACCAACCTTTTGCTGGCCGACGAGATCAACCGCGCCCCGGCGAAAACCCAGGCCGCGCTGCTCGAAGCCATGCAGGAACGGCAAGTCACCCTCGAAGGCCGCGCCCTGCCCATCGTGCAACCGTTCATGGTGCTCGCCACACAAAACCCCATCGAACAGGAAGGCACTTACCCGCTGCCGGAAGCCGAGCTTGATCGCTTCATGCTCAAGGTGCGCATGGACTACCCCGACGCCGATCAGGAGCTGAACATGGTCCGCCAGGTCAGTCGCTCGACCCGGGCCGACATGCTTGATGTGCAACCCCTGCGCACGGTGTTGCAAGCCAAGGACGTGCTGGCCTTGCAGCGCATTGCCAGCGATCTGCCGCTGGACGATCAGGTGCTCGATTACGCCGTACGACTGGCTCGCACCACCCGCACCTGGCCGGGCCTGACCCTCGGCGCCGGACCTCGTGCCTCCATTGCGCTGGTGCGCTGCGCGCGGGCGCGAGCGTTGTTGCGCGGTGGCGAGTTTGTGATTCCGGATGACATCAAAGGCTGCGCCCTCGCGGTGTTGCGTCACCGTGTGCGGATTGCGCCGGAGCTGGACATCGAAGGGCTGGACGTCGATCAGGTGCTCAAGCAACTGCTCGATCAAGTGCCGGCGCCACGGTTGTGAAACCCTCGCGCCTGTTACTGATCTGGCTTGCATTGCTGCTAGCCATCGGCATCGTGCTGGGCGCGTTGCGGGCATTGGAGTTCGCGGTTCCATCGAGCCTGTTGTCGATCAACTGGGGACTGCTGCTGGCACTGCTGGCCCTGGCAATACTCGACGCCATCCGCCTCAAACGCCTGCCCTCACCCCGCCTCCAGCGACAAATGCCCGGTAGCCTTGCACTCGGTCGATGGGGTGAAGTACGACTGGAGCTCGAACATGACTTCGCTCAGCCACTGACCGTACAGATTTTCGACCATGTGCCGGAAGGCCTGAGCTTCGAAAACCTTCCTCTGTCGGTCGACCTGCAACCCGGCCAGCACAGCCAGATCGGTTATCGACTGCGCCCTCTCAAGCGCGGGCACTTCAGTTTCGAACTCTGCGAAATCAACCTGCCGAGCCCATTGCGGCTGTGGTCCGACAAACGCTTGCTCAACGTGGTCGACAACACCCGCGTCTACCCGGACTTCGCCCGCCTATACGGCGGCCAACTGCTGGCAGTCGACAACTGGCTCAGCCAACTCGGCGTGCGCCAACGCCAACGACGCGGTCTGGGTCTGGAGTTTCATCAACTGCGTGAATTCCGCGAAGGCGACAGCCTGCGCCAGATCGACTGGAAAGCCACCGCCCGTCAGCGCACACCGATTGCTCGCGAGTACCAGGACGAACGCGACCAGCAGATCATCTTCATGCTCGATTGCGGTCGGCGAATGCGCAGCCAGGATGGCGAGCTCGCCCATTTCGATCACGCACTGAATGCCTGCCTGCTGCTCAGCTACATCGCCCTGCGCCAAGGCGACGCCGTGGGCCTGAGCACCTTCGCCAGCGACCGGCCGCATTACCTCGCCCCGGTCAAAGGCACTGAACAACTCAAGGTTCTGCTCAACACCGTTTACGACCTCAACAACACCCAACGCCCCGCTGATTACCAGGCCGCCGCCAACCAACTGCTGGCCCGGCAAAAGCGTCGGGCGCTGGTGGTGCTGGTGACTAACTTGCGGGATGAAGTCGATGAAGAACTGCTGACCGCCGTCAAACGCCTGAGCAAACAGCATCGAGTGTTGGTGGCGAGTCTGCGCGAAGACTTGCTCGACACGCAGCGGCACACGCCGGTGCAAACCTTGTCGGAGGCGCTGGCTTATTGCGGGACGGTGGATTATTTGAATGAACGGGCTGAACTCCATGAGCGGTTGAGTGCTCATGGAGTGCCGGTGCTGGATGTGCGGCCCAGTGAACTGGGCGCGGAGTTGGTGACGCGGTATTTGAGTTGGAAGAAGGCTGGGACCTTTTAGAGATACAGTCCACCACAGAGCAAAATCAAACCTCCCATCCTGCGGCTATCTGGGATCGCTATTATTTATAGATAACGACCACTTGGCGATGCTGGGAAGTTCCACCCAGGTTTTGGACTTTGATATCCCACCTCAAACTACCAGACGTCGCCAACCTGGCAGTGTGCGATACCTTCCCTGCCCCATCAGTTTTAGTCGGAAAATAAGCACCGCCATCAAAAGACATGAAAACCTCTCTGTTTGGCATCGGTTCTTTAGATAACGTGGAAATGATCGAAGCTGTAACAGTTACATATTCCCATGGTGAGCAGGGGTTCTTCGATGCCACGAAGCTTTGGATTGTGGCGTGATCCGGCGTAACCGGATCCAGAACCTTCACCGCCATAGTTTTCGAGCTCGGGGTGACTCCAGAAACGCTAGCGGTCAGGTCATATTCCCCGAGTTGAGTTGGCGAGAACTCGACACTGGCGAAACCCTGCGCATCAGAATTCGACGGCGACAATTCGAGCGAGGGGAAACTCCAGGACACGACAGCCTTCTCCACCGCAACCCCGTGACGACGAGTAACCACCTTCGCCACTGCATTCACCTGCTCTCCCTGATAAATAATCGGCTTGGTAGATGTGAGCTCCTCAATCACCCACTCATCTTCCAACACCGTAAACAGCAACTGCGCAGCATCCCATCCACCTTCACCACCGCGCACCGAAGCCGTCAACACCTTACTACCAGACGCCTCGAGCCTGAAACGAACCGTCGCGTTACCATCGACATCAGTCGGAGTCGGCGTGAGCCAGACACCATCGAACTCCCACATGACCTCAATGTTGTCGAGCGGCAGACCGCTGACCGTCGAAATAATGGTGGCCTGCGCCTCGACCTCGTCCCCCGGATAAGTGCCGGGCTGAGCAATTATCAATGCACTGATTTCCCGCGGCTGGCTCATCTCGAACGGGAACGAAAGCACCTGTGCATAGATCCCCTCACCCACTGTCGCCGTCAATTCAGCCGGGCCGGACGTCGTGGGGATAAAGCGCACTCTCGCCACACCGTAATAATCAGTCACGGAAGTCACAACCCCAAGATCAGGATTACGCCATGTCACCGTCCACCCCACCATCGGCCGGCCACTGATAGCCGACACCACGGTGACCTGCTCAACAAGTTCCTGCCCCCAATCCAGTGTCTGATAAACGCTGCTGTTCCCGGTGATTTTCAGCACCTGTGAACCTTCGCCCAAAGACATCGCGTTCGCCGGTGACAGGCTCGCCAACCGCTTCGACGAAAGACGCTACGCGAAGCTTCCGTCCTTCAGATCACCCGCTTTAAAGTTGTACTGCAATCCCGTTTCGTAAAACGGTCTTGGCACCCCGAGCCCTTCCGACAAAAACCTGATACCCAGTTCGGCTGGTCCGGTGCCGGTCAACCCTAGTGTCAAGTCATGACCAAACAATGAGCTGTTGCAGGACGCCTCTAGGGCAACAGTGTGATCGCCTTTGCGACGCGGGAAGTAGGTTTTCTGACCCCAGGGCTGGAACGCTTGCTTGTCAAAACTGACCTTCAGCCCCTCCCACGGATCGCTCGCCAGCGCAGTGACTGTCATGGCGTGTTGGTCTGAATAACCGTCGTAAGGATTCGCCACCAACGCCTCCACCCGATGCTCCGGATGAGCAGTTGCGGGTGCAAAGGCAAAGCCGGACCAGCCATCGGCGCCGGTTTTCACCACGCTCGAGCTCCCCGATACCGACCATATCACCGGAACCTGATCCACGGCGCGACCGGTGAAATGGGAAAACACCTGTATCCACAGCCACGCAGGATCCTGCCCCACGACCGGATCCACCGGCGATTCACGCCACTCCTCAATCCTGACCTTGTTATGCGCCAGCGTCATCGGAGTGGCGGTTTTGACGAAACTCAACTGAGGCAGTGCCAACGTCAGGGCAAACTGTCCCGGCTTCTCACTGGCGGTAAAGTCCAACGCCCAGAGCGCGCCACCATCGGTAATGGGTTGAGGAAGATTCAAAGCAGGTTTGACGGTGGCACCCAACTGATCGGCGGGCGTCCCCGACCACGTCAGCGATGACGTAAGGCCCACCAGCGGGCTCAGCGCATTGGGCAAAACGTTAAAGCGGTGAAGTGCACCCAGACAGGGATAGAGCGTCTGACCGTCCAGCGCTGCCGGTATCTGATCCAGCACCAGGCTCATTTCTGCTGTCAGATCCGTGGACACCAATCGCCCAAACAACTCTCGAACGATTGAAACACCCTCAAGGCGTAGCTCCAGCTCAAACAGACTGCTGAGGCTGGTATTCACCTCTGAGACGAGCTTCCATTCCGCACCTTCTGCCCGTAGAGGCTTGGGCGCACCAAGGTCATTGGGCACCAGTCCGATATCCGGTGCCGCACCGCGCCAGTGCAGACTGATGTTTTTGCCGATCCAAGCGCTGCCGGAGACAGGCACAACCTTCAGGGTATGTGTCCCGCCACGCCGACAGAGTACGCCGAGCGTATTGCGGTCGACCTCCACCTCATCGAGCACAATCCTGACTTCATTTTTCCAGGGGCTGGTCGCAATAGCCTTCACATTGAAAGGCTGCTCCACCGCAACGGCTTCCGCATGGGCCTTGATGCTGGCCGTGACAATCTGATCCCCGTCGCTGTTCGGTGTATACAGCAAACTGGCCCAGCCACCGGCCCCGGTAACAGTGGAAACAGTTCCGAGGGGAGTCCTCCAGTCAACCAGCGCATTGCGTACGGGATCACCATCACCGCTGACCACGACATGCACCACCTGCACCCGCAACAACACACTTTCGTTTTCATCCACCACCGGAAACTTGTTGGCCTCACGCACCTCGCCGACCCTGACCAGATTGCGCGCCAGCGACATGCGTTTTTTCGGCGAAGGCAGCAGCAGTTTCGAGCAGACCAGCGACAGATCGAACCGGCCGTCCAGTCGGTCTTCGCTCGTCAAGGTCCATACCGATTCAGCGCCAGTGACCGGCACCGGATGCTCAAGCGCCGGGCTGATGGCAACACCCAGTTGCTCATGGGAATCACCGCTCCAATGCAACGAGAGCTCCGTACTCAGCAGCGGACTGTCCGCAGGCAGTTTCACGTTGACCGGATAGTCCGTGCCCCGATTGGGGTAACCGGTTTTTTCCTCCCAGCGCGTCTCAACCCCCTCGGTGACCGCCAATACGTCCTTCCACGGGTCCGTCGCCAACACCCGGACCTCGAATGTTTGAGTCACGACACCCGTAGCGTAATACAGACTCTCGACCGATGCCTCGATGTCGAATTTGCCCGCCTCCGTCGGCTGATAATCAAAGTATGCCCAGCCTTCATCATTGGTAAAGGCGGCCCCTTTAACCTGCTGCCCCGCGAGCATCCAGTTCACCGTCCGCCCGCTGAGGGGTTGCCCGGTATAAAACGAAGCCACCTTAACGCCCAGACGCACACTCTGGTCGTATTCAAGCACAGGGTAATAAGCCGCCTCGAGCGCATCACGGAACACCAACCGATGGTGCCCAAGTGACACGTTCACCGGGTAAGGCTCGGCGGTGTACTGGTTAAGCAGGTTCATCGAGAAGAGGTAGGGCTCTTCATCCCCGATCCACGGGCAATCGAGCAGCCATTGATCCTCAAGCGGGTGATCCACGCCCCAGGCAGGCGACGCGACAATCGCACCTAGCGGGTTATCGTCGCTGGTCAACGCGGCTTTGGTACCTAGCCAGGCGTTGTCCGGCGCGAGCACAAATTTCAGACGGTGAGCAAGGGTCGCGGAAGCCCCCAGGCATAGGTGCAAAGTCCCCGACGGTGGCACCGGTTCCTCGTCAACCATCAGCCGTTGCATCTGCGCCGGTGGCAGATGCAACTGCAGATTGATGCGGGTGATGCAGATCTGCGAGATGTAGTCGCCCAGTTCGTTGGGTGGGCTGAACCCACCGACGGTGATCGTGTCTTGACCGTTGAACGGTAGGTCCAACTCGACTTCGTACTTGAGCGGTATGAACACAAGCGGCTGACCGCTCTTCAGGCGCGCCTGATCGTCCTCGCGATCACGTGGTTCACCCGGCGGCAACGGGATTTCCAATGTCTCTTGCTGCCCATCGATACTGATAACAAACCTGCCCGCTTGGGTATGCCGCGTCTCGCACAGGAAACTGAGAACATAGCGAGCTTGAGCACCCGGATCTTTGGGAACGATCAGAGCCTGACTGAACGAGGCCTCATTGCCGACCTTCAGAAAGCGAATCGGCAAGCCCTCATAGGATTCGCTCGCCGTACCCAGCCAGCCCTGATCGGAAGGGTTCGATTTCCAATGCTTTGGCCATTCAGCAAAAGCACCGTTGAGCACCAGACTCTCATTGGCCAGGATGATCGGTTTACTCATGACGGCTTGCTCCTTCGACGTTAAAGCTCTGGGCTTGCATTTCGGCTCGGGTCACCAGGTCTTCAACGGTTCGCGTGAAGATCGGCTCGCCGGCTTTGGCCGTGTAACGGATGCGCACAATGATGTCCGTCAAAGAGAGCAGCATGGCGAGTTGCGGCTCTTTTTTCGGCCATGGAAAGTTCAACTTCCAGCGAGACACCACCCCGGTATTTTCAAAGGGATTGAGCAAGCCTTCATCAGGTTTCATCGCGGTCATACCGTTGTCGGCCAGTCCTGCCGACAAGGCTATTTGCTGACCGCTGCGCAGGTTGATTTGCACGTCGGCAGGGGCCACGGCGCCGTCCGGTTCGTGCAAGTACCTCACCGACTGGGCTGATGCCTTGGTCGCGATCATGCTGCTGATCTGGAGCAAGGTGGCCCGCACATCCTGGAAAGGCCCTGTCAATACCGGCAGATCGACCTCAACCGAACTGATCTGCCGGCAGTAATGGCCCGGATGATCGCGATCGAAGTGCAACTGCGTGAGCTTGAACTCCAGCGTGCCGTTGTTCTGCAACCGCTCCAGCGCCTCTGTCCAGCCGGTCACACCCGTCTGAGGATCGACCGTGTCCTCGAACAATTGCCGTAGCGAAACGGTTTTGATCAGCTCCAGCCGTCGTTCATGACGTTGCAGGTACTCACGTTCCATGCGCAGCAAATGCTCGCGCAGGTGTTCGCCTGCAGTCAGGCCGTGGCGGTTGTCCAGCCAGACCTGGGGCAAGGGAATCTGCGAATCGTAATCGCCGGTTTCGGCACTCAGCGAGGCCTGAGCGTTGAGGCACAAACTGACGACCGCATCGTATGCCTGGTAATGCAAAGCCTTGAGCTGACCGAGCAACCAGCCAAACAGCTCGACATTGGTCGCACGCTTTTTGAGAAAGTTGTAAACCGTCACTGCCTGACTGTTGGCCCTGAGGGTTTGCTCCAGGCTGGTTCGGGCCGCTTGCACGGCATGGGTCTGTGCGACGATTTGCTCATCGACTGCGCGAACCTCTGCCAGCGCCTGATCCCGTTGCAATTGCCAGTCTTCGCGGCGACGGCGGTAGCCTTCGGTGGTGGCCTGTTTATCCGCGTCCAGTTGCAGTGCCGATGAGGCGACTCCCAGTCCGAAGACAACCGCATCGGCAATTTTATCGAGGCGATGTCCACCATTTGCCACACCAAAAATGTTGGGTAAAGAGGCAATCACGGCACCTGCGGGCTTGATGCTTGAGGCCACGAGTGACAGCACTTTTGATCGATGCAGACTCTCCATGACCTCGTATTCAACCGCCGAGACGTTTTCGTCATAGCGTCGTGCATAAGCATCAGCCCGCTCCTGCGCCAAGGCCCGGCTCTGCTCCAGCGCGGTCACATTCGCTTGCAGTTGGGTGATGGTCTGTTCCTGCACGGTCTGGGCGTAGGTGCCCAATTCCACCAGATGGTTTTGCTGCATTTCCTCCTGCTCGGCCCGATCCCGTTGCTCGAGCAAACGCAGCACCTGGTTGCCGTAATCCTGCAGGGTCTGCACCGCACGCAATGCGGCCTCGAACGTAATGCGCCAGCGGAAGGCACCGACCACCAATCGCCCGCCCATCGGTCTGGGTGCGCCGACGCCACCGGCCGCCAGGTCGCGCAACAATTGATTGGGGTCTGTCGGTGGACTGAACAGCGGGATCTGCAGTGGCTTGCCGTCCAGGGTGAGGTTGTTGCGCAGGTTATGCAGGCGCTGGCCGGGCAAGTCGAACAGCGCGAGCAACTGTTCATTGATCGGTTGTTCGAAGGGCTCGTTTGCCAACAACCCGAGCAGCGGTGGCGTTTCGGCTGCGGCAGGAAAGTCCGCCAGGTTGAACGCAAGGGTTTGTTCAAACTGCTCAAGCGCCGGTCGCGAAGCGCTCTTGTTCAAAAGACTTCCCACCGTGTCTGTTTTCCAACGGTTCACCGTTCGCACCGTGGGTGCCTTACCCATCAGAAACTCGGCCTGGACGTAACACAATTTGGCCGCCACCAGGCTGTCACGGGTGAGTTGGCGGTAATACCAGTCCCCCCAGGTCACCAGGTTTTTCACGTACTCAGTGAACACCAGAATCTGAAAATGCCGGGGCGCCGAATAGCCGATGGCGTCGGGGTCGGTCGGTGCCTCGGTTTCACAGCCCAGATTACCGGGGCCATTCAAGGGCCGGCAGCGCCAATACAAAGGCTTGGGATTCGGACGCGGAGGTTGCGCAGGGTCGGCAGGCGCTTGTGGGTCAAACAGGTAATGCAGCCAGTTCTGCGCTTCCAGAAAACGGTCTTCGGCGCGCAAACGTGCGGACACCAAGTGGGGCAGATGAAAAAACAGCTCCCAGAAAAACAGCCCGTTGGCGCCGTTGAATGCACCGTTCGGCTCCTCGATCGTTCCAGTGCCTGGGGGCGGCTCCGGCAGAAACTGCGTATCCCAATCGAGTACGGCATCGACGGAAATATTGGAGCGCTGCACCAGTTCGGGACCGAACAGCGAGTTCAGACGAGTGAATTTAAGCGTCAGACCTTGCTGGTTGAGGGCGAGAAATTGCGCCGCATCGGCGGTGTTTTTGAGCAATGCGGGAGGGATGAAGTCCGTCACGTTGGCGATCGTCAATGCAAATTTTTTACGTCCATAGCCACCTGTGGTAGTACCAAAAGAAAAGGTCGCATTCGCCCATGAACCTTTCGTCCGTTTGAAGACCTGCCACTCGGTACTCCAGCCACCGGCAACCGGCTGGGTGATTTTAATCGGTTCCGGGTCGTCGGACGTTTTGTCTACCAACGTCAAATCAAACTCAGCGCTACCGGTTATACCTGTAGGCCTCAAAACGCCCTGAACAATCAGAACATCATCGTTACCCTCGCGAAACACCACAGCCTGCAGATCCAGATAAGACGTCAGGGGACCCGCCGTTTCCAAGGTGGCGACGATGGTCGGCTGATTCATCAGTGGATGCTGAACCGTCTCAGCGGCGACAAAACGCTTGTCCGCCGCATGCCCCAGCCAGCCGCCATCATCTTCGGTCAAGGGACGGAACAACACATCACGAACCGCAGACACCTTGAGGGAACCCCCGTTAGTCAACAAAACCCCCAGCTTGCCCTTGGGATTGTGATGGTCAGCCCATACGGTCGCAATTAGCCGAGCCCCTTGGGAACGGTCTTCGACCTGCGTGGAACTGTGCATGCTCAGCGGTGCCGACCACTGGCCGTTCTGGGTCATGAAGGCCACATTGATGTCCAGCCGGTGCGGTATGCCTTTGTTGCCATCCTGACCCGGCACCTCGTCCTGCCACTCGGCCCAAACCAGACACAACCGTCCGCTCCAAAACACCGGCCGAATGTCCAACACTTTCGCGCCGGTGGGAATATCCACAGCCTGCCACTCACTCCACGCCGCCGGGTTGATGGCTTTGCAACTGGGAGAGAGCTCCACCTCAGCCTTGCGCCAGAAATACTGGAAGGGTGGCACCCGCTGGCGACCGACGAAGTAATAATCGGCACGAGCGGGCGTGGCACCGTCCATGTAGCTGCTGATCACGTCCAGATTGCAGGTCTGCTCGAACGTTTGCAGGTAGTCCTGCAGCGCCGCCTGAACCGAATCGATGTTCAAGCGTGTCTGGTTGAGGTTGTTTTCAAGGGCTTTGAACAGGCTGGTCTTGCGCTGTCGCACAAAGGGGTTGATGAAGTTTTCCGGGTAGAGCTCGATCAGTTGCAGCGCAGCCCAATCCGGGTAATTGCTGTAAAGCTCCCAGGTGAGCAGATCCCGCTTGTCGAACTCGATCGCCGCATAGCCGGGTTCCAGCTTGCGGTACGCGGCATGAATGAACTGCTGGGCGCAGCTCGTCGCTTCGGCAACCCAGGAGCTCTGAACCGGGTAGTTGTCCAGCGGATCCATGCGCAACAGTTCGAACAGGTCTGCCGGCGTTCTCAGAAAGTTGTATTGACCGTCAGCTCCCTTCCCGACTTGCCCGATGCAGTACTCGACCAACGCGCTGCGACGCTTTTCGAGCAGGCCGCCCATATTGTTCAGTGCCATGATCCTTCCTCCTGAGGGTGTGACCCGCAAACGCACGACCAGCAAGCGATACCGTTCATTTTTCTGCCTCCTGGCCGTCGAAAGTGATGGGGTCGAAATCAGCGGACGATTCACCGGACTCAGTCCAGACAGTGATACGGAACCTTCCGCCAGTAGGGCTGGAGACAAACACTCGCGTCAGGCCCTCCTGATTGGTGTAGGCCTGAGCCGGCCGGATAACCAATGCAAGTGGCTCGATGCCGGGATCCAGCGCCTCGAAAGCCCAGCGTACGAGGCTGTTTTTCCCGAGATTTTGATACCGGTCCATCAGCGTGGCGTAGAGTTCAATTTCCTGGCCGTATGGCACGCTTCCCAATGGCACTCGCGACATGAGCGGTGGAGGAAATTGCAAGGTAAGGAAGTCGGCAACGATGTTGATGGTGGGTGCATACTCCGGCTCGAACAGATCCAGCCAGAACAGCGGGGTGTCCGTGCCCGTGACCTTGCCCGGTGTGAACTGCGCCTTTACCGTACCGTCGATACCCGTTGCCTGGGTGGCAATATTGCCCAGGGTGGCGCTCCAGTAGACGTTGACACCGCTCAGCGGGTTTGCGTCGCTGTCCTTGAGGGTCACGGTGAAGGTGATTTTCGCCCCTGGCTTGTTGGCTACCACCTGGTTGTTGTCGACAACACAGGTCAGGGTGACGAGTTGCTTCAGATCCTCGGTGAAGGCAATCAGCGGCGCACGGGATTCGGACAGACTCAGCAACGCATGCTCCGCGGCATCCTTGTACTTCGGCTTGTCTACAGCTTCCGGCAAAGTACCCATCAGGAAGATCGTCAAGGCATCCATGCCGGTGTGCGCCGCCATCACCCGAATGCGCATCAACAGATCAAGCTGGGTCAGGTTTTTCAGAATCTTGAGTGTCGGATCGATGCGGTTGACGCACTCGCGTACCTCCTGAACGCTCCAGTCGAAAAACTCCGCCAGTCTGATTGACGCCGCTTGCTGGGCCAGACGCAGCGCATCCCCCGTCAGCGGGAAAGGCAGAGCGTTGACCTCGCGCAGATAATCGAGCAGTTTCTGTGCCGGCTGTTTGCCCAGCTCAAATGCCCGGGTGAGCGAGGTCAGGTAGTAAAGCGTCCGCACCGTGAACGCGTGTTTGTTGTCCTGGCCCAGCCAGGCTTTATGACCGTAATCCAGATAGTCCTGCAACAGCTCAGCGCCCAGATCCAGTTTCGCCACCACCGCACTGCGGCGGCGCACATCGGCCAACAACGCGAGCAGTGGATCAGGCTGTTCGTTGCGCCCCCTCATGGATTCTTCGTGATCCGAAAAGGTGCGCTCGAGCACCTGACGCAGCAGTCGGTACACCGTTGCATTGGCCCAGGCCAGCACCTGTAACGCCTGTTCGGCGTTGATGCCCGCATAAACCGCCAGGCACTCCTTGGCCACCGATACCTGAGCCTCTTGGGCCTGCAAGAGCACGGTGAGCATTTTCTCGACGATGGCAGCGCGCAGCGTTTCATTGCTTTCACCGAGACCATCCCTGACAGCCCGATCGAGCTCTTCCCGGACAAATGCCAGATACTCGGTCTCGGTTCCCGGATGATCCATGACCAGACCATCGGGATCGACCAGCATCGTCAGCAGATCCAGCCAACTGGCGCCCGCCAGCGGTGGTACTCCGGCCATCAATAACGCCGAGTTGGAAAACAGTGCACCGGGCAACAGGTTGCGCACCTGCTCAAACAACTGCCGCTCAGTGTCAGAGGCGTCGGCCAGGGCCTGCGGCTCCGAGACCTGCTGCAACATCCAGAGCACCGCAATGTTGCGATCGGCACACCACCCCACACAGGAATGCAGGGCATAGATGAGGTTCAGCACATCGGGCGTGTCCACTCTGGTCGAATTGATCCGGGGAACACCCGCCAGGCCATAGAGCCAAGGCTCCCCGCCCAACAACGTCAGCATCAGAGCGCCCTCGACCGGCGTAATGCCCAATAGCCGAGGCAGCTTCACCAGGCGATAAAAACTGGACAGGGTCGCCGCGTTACGCAGCAGGTTGTTGTCCTTGACGTTATGTGCACCGGCAATCACCAAGGCCAGGTAATGGTAAGTTTGCAGATCGATGCCCAAAGCGCTGCACAGCTGGGTGACCGTCAAATCGGGCACGCCCTGTACCGGCAAAACCGGGAACGGTTCGCCATCGAGCCTCAAGGGTTCGCGATAATCTCCTTGACCGTTGAAGACCTGATCAAACTGCGAGAGCGCTTCACCACGACCGTAAATCGACAACTCGTCGAGAAACGCGGCAAAGTCTTGCGCCGTACACCCGTAGCGCTCGCGTAACGACTGAAACAGGCCCAGTGCGTGCACGACTTTTTCCGTAATCCACCACGAATTGGCTGGTGCACCACCCCGTTTTTCTGCCCTGATCGCCGCCACCAGCAGTGCATCCACCTGCTCGCTGGGCAGCTCCAGCCACTGATCCAGACGCAACTTGCGGTTCATCCGGTCGTATAGGTCAAGCCCCTCGGCGACGTCGGGGGCGACTGACAATCTATGAAGGAACGAAGGACCCGTTCCGCTACCTGTAACACTGACAGCCGGGTGAGCATTGGCATTGAGATAAACCGAACCGGAACGCCCGCTTTCCGGCTCTGCAGGTGCCGCTCCCGTGTACGTCACGTTGGCAGAGCGCACCGGCGCAAAAACGCGAACCGACAGCAACGCCTCGAGCCCTTGAGTGTCGAGTTTGGTTCGCTCACCGAAGAACGGCACCTGGTTGAGGTTCTGCCACGTCAGTTCCTCGGTACCGAAGTTCTGCAAATAAAAATCGTCCCGACCTTCGATCGCTGCGGGACCCTCCGTCAGTAACCGCCGCTGATAAGGCCCCAACCGGGACGCGTGGGCCAGGGCCCGACCCGCATCGTCATCCCAGGCCTGATCCCGCAAAAAATAGGGAAAGGAGATATCCACCATGTGCGCAAAATTACCGACCGACAGACCATGGTGGCGGGCGACCCCATCCAGGGTGACCCAGTGCTGATAATAAGGGAGCCCGTTGGGATACCGCGCCTCGATCATCGCCTGCTCAAGGTCTGGTTGAGCCCCATGCTCCTTGATGAACTTTTCCAGCACCGGGACGATGATGTCGACCGAAGACACCGATTGATGCACCGCGTTGAAATCGACGGACAGCGGCTTCAGGTCTTTGCGACGGTCATGCAGTGGCAGCTTGTCCTGAGTATTTGGAACGGACTCGATACGCTGCTCGATCCACCTCAACAGCTCGATCAAATACGCCACTGGCGAGGCGAGAGACTCCAGCGCCTGCGGTGGGCAAAAGCTGTCGAAGTTGGGGGTGAACAGCCGCTCAAAGCTGGGCCCCTGGACCATCGACAACAAACCACTGCCCGGTGCTGCACCCTCTGCTTTATGACTGCACAGACTATGCTCGATAAACTGGCGTCGCACATAGATGGCCATGCTGTTGGCCCGCCGCAAAAACTGACGGGCGTCCTCCGGGCTCATGCTGTAGTCCCTCACCAGCCCCCGCACGCCCTTTTCCACCAGAGGAAAGATCGAACCTCCTTCTTCGAGGTAAGTCTCGAGGGTGGCGTATTGTGTGCGTTGATCTTCACTAAACACCTGGTTTAGCAGTTGTGAGGCAGGGCGGGGGTCAGCCATGGTCAGGTTCCTTGAGTCGATAACGGCCCTGAACAGCCTGACAAACTTTGTCAGGCCATGCGTTCGGTTGGAGAGATTTGGCGCCTGAAGGCGGCCATCGTCTACTGTCAAAAATGACAGTAGCGATGACCGTTCATCGGAAGTTAGACGTCAGGATTCTGCTGGCGGCGCCGGCGGGATTTCGAAGCGCTTGCTTTCGACCCAGTCGGAACTCGTTGCGCCATCCGCGTTGTCAGTGATGGTTTGCTTGAACCGACACCAATTGCCGCCACCGGGCAGCAACTGTGCCGCCTCGCCCTGCCAGCCGCCGGTTGTGACGGGAACATCCGGCGCCCACACTTGATCAGGGTTGAACCAGCTCACCACCTGCCCGCTGCCCGGTCTGCCCTGGCCTTTGAATCCGACCGGGTGACTGACCCAATGCCCCGCTGCCGGCAGCTCAAAGGCGGGCGTATAAGTACCCAGCGTGACCGGTCGCCCGGGGGAGTCGGCAGAATCGAAGCCGTCGCAAGACGCCACGGCCACCACACCATAGAGGCCACCGGGCTGATCGAACGCCACCGTCATCGACCAGGTGCGGTCCTCCAGCACCGGGCTTTGCGCCAGCACTGTGCCTGCGGCACCACCCAGCTTCACTGCGACCGTGTCCCCCGGCACGCCGAAGCCTGACACCACCACCCGCCGACCGATGTGCTCGCCCGTGGCCGGAGTTTCGATAAACGGTGCCGCCGGCACGACGTTGTAATTCAAAGGCCGACTGTCTTTGGATGTCTGACCCTCAAAGAATTGCCTGGCCCAGATGGTTTTGACCCCCACCGGCAAGGTCACGTCGCCTTTCCAGCGACCGTCTGTACCCACCAGGATGTTCGTGAGCAAAGGCTCGGCGACGCCCTCCAGCCAAACCTCGACCCGCCCGTTCGGCATGGCCCGCCCCTCAAGTGTCGAAGTTCGCGGGAGCTTCCCGTTTTCCACCGGCACCGCAATGACCGGTGGTACCAGTACCACCTTGAAAGCACGCATGCCACTGCGTTCAGACTGTTGCTGATTACGCGTCTGTTGCGCGTCAATGGTGTACGAACGAAATTCCAGCCCGATGAGTTCGATTGACCACTCACCGTCGACAGTCAGCAATTTGGGCTCGCCCAGATCCCTGCCGAACTGAGCGTCGCGCAGCTGCATCGTGGCCCCGGCCATGCCGCTCGTTCCCTTGACCGTCATGTCGCGGCCGACCTCAGCGTTTGCTGCGGGTAACGTAATCACCGGTTGGGGAATAGGTGCGGACACCTCGAAGGTTTTGGACGTGGGCAACGAGGTTTGGCTGGCGGCAGTTTGAGTGAGGGTTACGGTGTGGGTCTTCCCAGGCTCAAACGGCTGGACGCGCCGATAACTCCAGGTGCCATTATGATTGTCGACTGAATGCTCGGTGGCGCTGTCGCTGTATTTGAGTTTCAGGAGAGCACCCGGCCAGCACGTGCCACCGAGGTTCGGTGAGAGACCATTCTCTACCGGTTCGTTCATCCCAGGAGGCAATGGCGGGATGGTGACCTTGGACACGACCCAGTTCGGCGAAGCCTGACCATTCAGCGTTTGGTGGATATGCACTTCGCGTTCGAAGGTGGGCCCCCAGACTTCGGAGGCCCTGCTCGACCATACACCGTTGGACACTCTGGCATCAGGTGCGGCTTTGCTTGCACCGCCGGGGTTGTAAAGGATCACCATCGCACCGGTCAACCCTTCACCAGAGAAGGTCGGCTGGTAGTCCTTCGTGTACGTCACATCGCTCGGATCCGGAAACACCTTGTCGACGGTGAACGTGTACGACTCCGACTCAATCCAGGCATTGGCATTGTCAAGAACCTTCTGAATCGCGCTCAGGGTATACGTGCCGAACTTCCAGTTCGTCGCCGTCGTTTCCCATTTGCCATCTTTCACTTGTGCTGCGGGTGGTGCTGATCCCCCCGGCCCGCTGACAACCGTGATCTCCACCGTGGCGCCGGTATGGCCGGTACCCGAGAACTTCACAGTGGTTTCGGTTGGAATGGTGAAAGTGACAGCCGTCAACTTGGGAGGACGGATTTTGAAGGCTCGAGGTGCACTGCGCTCCGACTCTCGCCCATCCTTGACCAGTTTTGCAACAAGCGACACTGGACCGACGGGAACCGCAACGGAACAGCTCCAGGTAGCTGCAGTTAACACGTCGGATTCGCCAACTTTATCATCAGTCAGATCTTTGAAAACCTGAACCTTGCCGCCCACAGTGCCCAGGTTGCCTGTCAGCGTAAATGCCGTGGCTTGAACCGAGTCGTTTGCGGGGGCGGTGATGCCAGGGATGGCAAGAGCAGCCAACTGCACAGTTACCTGGTTTGAATTCGGAGATGAGTTGTTGCCGATTTTCTGTTTGGCGTAGAACGTCAGTGGCAGCGTCTCACTCGGCAACGTGACAGTCGCGTCCCACTTACCATCAGTCTTGATGGTGGCAGTGCTCAAAGGCGCGTTGCCAGCAGCATTATGAAGGGTGATGGTACCCGAACCATACTTGCCACCGATTCCGCTGACCGGAAACTGCCTGTTGGGCACTGTTCCAGAGACGGGGGCAGTTATCTGGGGAGTTGGGGCGAAGAACACCGTCACCTGCTTGGAATTCGGGGATGAGTAGTTTCCGATTTTCTGCCTGGCGTAAAACGTCAGGGGCTGCGTCTCACTCGGCAACGTGACAGTCGCGTCCCAAGTACCATCAGCCTTGATGGTGGCAGCGCTCAAAACTCCATCGCCGGAAGCGTTATGAAGAGTGACCGTACCCGGTCCAAGTTCGCCACCGCTCCCTTTGACCGAAAACTGCATGGCTGGTAAAACGCCGGAGGGGGGCGAGGTAATGACAACGGGTGGGACATGAAGATTAACTGTTACATTCACGGGCCCCGATTGAGTGACTTCAATCCTGTACTGGCCTGGCTCGAAAATACCCCTGATTTTTGCTGACCAGTTGTTACCGTTCCGATTAGCTGTTTCTGTTGCAACCTGCGCACTGCCCTTAAACATACGCAAGACAATAGGCAATGTAATAGCCGTAGTGCCAACCACATCAATTTCAGCATTCCTGATATAAGCATTATTGGTCGACCGAAGAATTGAAACACTTTGCACCGATGAAATTTGTTCTTGTTCCACAATAATCTCCCTGCACGAACAGCCAGACTCTTACTCAGACCAAGAATTGCTGCTCATCACCGTAGCGTTTAAAAACGAACCAACAAAAACATCGACCGATACTAACTTCTGGATAATGTTATTTGTTATATACTCTAATATCACCTGCGCTCGGATCATTACCGGACTTATCAAAAATAAATTCAGCAATAACGTAGACTGTTGGTAATGCCAAAACAGATCCACCGCGGACATAGCTGTGCCAATCACCATCCTGCCACATAGCATCAGGAGATGCGTTCCCCCATAACTCGCCTGACATTAAAAACAAATTCAAGTTGGCTTTATTCCCACCCGACTGCCCATTGAACTTCGTAATTCTATACTGAGAAGTATGTAAATTGAAACGCCCACCATCGTTATCCCACCAGTAAGAGTAAGTCACCTCCCCTTTAAAATTATCGACACTCGCTGCTATCGTATCAGTTATTGCACGCCCCGCACTCAACTCTTGAATATCTTTAACGCTGAGATTATTAACCGAGCTAACATCAATCAGTCCGCCCGCATTGTTCTTTTTTCTAAGTTTCTCCTTTTGAGCTGTTCTTTTTTTAAGATCTTCCCCAGTCAATTTTTCATCGCTAAAGTCATCTTGCTCATTACTCTTCATGATTAAGCTCCAATACATAATTAATCTAAAAACGCTAAACGATTAAACGCGCTAGCAGAGAGTTTAACCACCTGTAAAATCTGACAGTCCCGACGAACGGTAAGCACCACCACGAGTCCTTTCGTGCGGGTCCTTCAGGCGCTGGTCGAGTGACTACACCGCCTTGCGCAACGGACTACAGATCCGCCAGAATCCGCCGGCTTGTGCGCCTTGGCCCTGCCCCGTAACTTGATCCGCGTCGCTGCAAATCAGCGATCGGGTTTAGTCGCCCGGCGGTTCGATACGATGCGCATAAGCGTCATCCAGTCGGGTATTCCCTATCCCCGCACTTGATGGTGGCTGTACGCAGGGCGCCCTCGGGCGCGCCGGATTTCGTATCTCCGCCGGTCGACTAACCTGCGTCCAGCCGCCACCCCTCGTTTAGTCGCGAGACGGTGGAGGCTCCATCACGGAGATCGATTATGTTCAAAGCCACACCCAATCCCCCCGAAACCGACCCGGTTTCCCCCAACGCCACTCTCGATTCAAAAAAACTGGACCATTACCTCAAACCCGACATCAACCACCTCCGTTCATCCCAGGGCCGCGCCATGGAAATGTTCACCGTCGTCCCCGAAGCAAACGCCGAAGCCCTGACCATCCAGACCTACGAAACCTTTTCGTCGGTCAGCATTCTGCTGCTCGACCTGGCCGAAAGCCTGGACGACAAACCGCGGCATCTGGCGATGGCGATTTATCAGTTGAGTGAGTTGGGGTTGTTGCTGGTGGAGAGGTTGTTGGAGAACGAGATGGCGATCAAAACGACCTAACGATGAACCCATGTAGCAGCTGGCGCAGCCTGCGTTCGGCTGCGCAGCAGTCGTAAAATCAAAGCTCGCGGTGATCAGGTAGACCGTGCATCTCGGGTTTACGACAGCTGCGCAGCCGAACGCAGGCTGCGCCAGCTGCTACAGGTTGTGGACGTTCAGGCAGAGGCAGGCAACGGCTGAAAACTGAAGTATTGCTTCAAGGCGCTGACCAATTGCCCATATTCCGGCGGTGCCCGTTGCAGGCTGAACCCGGCGTCATAGTGGTGAGGGGTTGTGTCTTCATGGCACCACAGGCAACACGCCTGAAGATCAATGACCTGCATGCAGCCATCGCTGGCGGGGATTTTCAGGCGCAAATCGAAATCGGCGCCGATCATCATCGGCAACTGACTGATCAGCATCAGCCCGTCTTCGGACACGTTGCCCAGAAAGCCGATGGGTTTGTCGGTGACGCTGTTGAACACTCTTAGAAAATACGGCAGTTGATGCCGCTCGATCCGGCGGTCGGTAAACATGTGCAAATGGCCCAGCAAGGCTCTTAAGCAGAGCCGCACTAATGCTTCGGAACGGGCCTGCTTCTTTTATACAGAGGCATGGGCACGCTCTCCCCGATCCCGGTGCGACAGTCCACAACGCCGCTGCCGCTTACTCCTGCCGATCTCAGGTGTTGCGTCGATTAGAGGCAAGGCTCTAAACCGATCTATTCGACTATAGCTCACCACCGCCGGTGAGCCAGCCTTTGACCTTTAGAACTGCGTCGGGCGTACGACCGCAGCCGCACTGCGCAGCGGGTAGTGGCCCAGCGACTGCAAGGTTTCCAGGCGGGCGCGGGCGCGGTAGGCGTATTCACTTTGCGGGTACGAGGCGATGATGAACTGGTAGGTTTGTGCCGCATCGACAAACAGTTTCTGCCGTTCCAGGCACAACCCGCGCATCATCGATGCTTCCGGCCACACGTAAGGCCGGGCTCGGCTGGCGCGTTCGACTTTGGACAGTTCGAGCATCACCTGCTCGCAATTGCCACGGTCATAGGCGCTGTAGGCGTTATTCAAATGATGGTTCATCGACCAACGGGTGCAGCCCGTGACGCTGAGGGCACTGATGGCAAGGGCGGCAATGAGCACGAATCGCATGGGGGTTCTCCTGTCTTGAGCTCTGTATCGACCCGTGGCGCGAAATCTTCAGGAATGTTCGTTTCAATAAACAAACGAATAAGTAGTGCACATGAACAATGACTACACCCGCAGAGCATAGTAGCCTCACTCAGCGCTTGAACTCAGGAGTCTATGCATGTCCGTCCGTCGCACCAAAATCGTCGCTACCCTTGGCCCGGCCAGTAACTCGCCGGAAGTTCTCGAACAGCTGATTCTGGCTGGCCTGGACGTCGCCCGCCTGAACTTCTCCCACGGCACCCCCGACGAGCACAAGGCTCGCGCGAAGCTGGTGCGTGACCTCGCTGCCAAGCACGGCCGCTTCGTCGCCCTGCTGGGTGACCTGCAAGGCCCGAAAATCCGTATCGCCAAATTCGCCAACAAGAAGATCGAGCTGAAGATCGGTGATCAATTCACCTTCTCCACCAGCCATCCTCTGACCGAAGGCACCCAGACCATCGTCGGCATCGACTACCCGGATCTGGTCAAGGACTGCGGCGTGGGCGACGAGCTGCTGCTCGACGACGGCCGCGTGGTCATGCGCGTTGATACCGCCAATGCCACCGAGCTGAATTGCACCGTGCTGATCGGCGGTCCGCTGTCCGACCATAAAGGCATCAACCGTCGCGGTGGCGGCCTGACCGCACCGGCCCTGACTGAAAAAGACAAGGCCGACATCAAGCTCGCTGCCGAGATGCAGGTCGATTACCTCGCCGTGTCCTTCCCGCGTGACGCCGCCGACATGGAATACGCCCGTCAACTGCGCGACGAAGCCGGCGGTACTGCCTGGCTGGTGGCGAAGATCGAACGCGCAGAAGCCGTGGCCGACGACGAAACCCTCGACGCCCTGATCAATGCCTCCGACGCCGTGATGGTTGCCCGTGGTGACCTGGGTGTGGAAATCGGCGACGCCGAGCTGGTGGGCATTCAGAAGAAAATCATTCTGCACGCACGCCGCCACAACAAGGCTGTGATCGTGGCGACCCAGATGATGGAGTCGATGATCCAGAACCCGATGCCGACCCGCGCCGAAGTGTCCGACGTAGCCAACGCCGTGCTCGACTACACCGACGCCGTGATGCTCTCGGCTGAAAGTGCTGCCGGCCTGTACCCGCTGGAAGCGGTGCAAGCCATGGCGCGCATCTGCATCGGCGCTGAAAAGCACCCGACCAGCAAGACCTCCAGCCACCGCATCGGCAAGGTCTTCGAAAGCTGCGACCAGAGCATCGCCCTGGCGGCCATGTACACCGCCAACCACTTCCCGGGCGTGAAGGCGATCATTGCCTTGACCGAAAGTGGCTACACGCCGTTGATCATGTCGCGCATCCGTTCTTCGGTGCCGATCTACGCGTTCTCCCCGCACCGCGAAACCCAGGCCCGCGCGGCCATGTTCCGTGGCGTCTACACCGTACCGTTCGACCCGGCATCGCTGCCGCCTGAGCAAGTCAGCCAGGCCGCGATCGACGAGTTGCTCAAGCGCGGCGTAGTCGAAAAAGGCGACTGGGTCATCCTGACCAAGGGCGACAGTTACCACACCATCGGCGGCACTAACGGGATGAAAATCCTGCACGTTGGCGACCCGATGGTCTGATTGACCGGTTGCTGAAAAACAAAAGCCCCGCCATGTGAATGGCGGGGCTTTTTTGCATTAGTGGAACGCGCACCTGCATTAATAGCCATGCGCCAGCTGTCAACTATGACAGTATCTTTCTTGCCTCCACAGTTTTACTGATGAGCCTCTGCAATCCCTGCAGATGTTTTCCAGCACACACAAGGAGAGTAAAAATGTCCATTTCAGATTCGGCTCAATCGACAACCATGGCCGGTAAGATCGATTTGGCCTTCGGGGTAAACGGCGTAGCAACAATCGACGTACCTGGAGCAACGGGTTCTATTGCTGTGGGGGTTATCAACGGCCCTGGCGACAAACTCTATGTGTGTGGGACCGCGCAAATCCATGGCACTTCAAAGTTTTTTATCACTGCATTGAACTCGACAGGCAATGTCATCAGCGAATTTGGCGACAACGGTTATGTCATCGGTGAGTTCGGTGAGGCAAAAGAAGAATCACACGCAACTGAACTTCTTCTGTCAGGTAACAAGCTGTTGCTCGTCGGTGCTTCTTACATCGGCGCCGATCCGTACCCCGCACTGGCCCAGATTGACTTACTGGGAAACTTTGACACGACGTTCGGCGAAAACGGGCAAGGCAAAATTGTCATCCATCTTCCCGGCCCGCCAGGTACATCATCTGACCAGGGTTATTCAGACACCTTTAAACCCGACTCGACGAGCAGCGATGGCACACAAATAGGGTCAGTGACTGCGCTTGGTGCCGGGAAAATCTTGCTTTCTCACTATTTTTTCAGACCTGGTGCTCCAAGTTATGGGGTGATCTTGCGCACGCTCGCCAATGGTTCGCTAGACACGGATTTCGTTGGGGTTGGCTATCTAGCAGTCATCGCTCCCGGGTATAAAAACGCCCAAACGCAGATTCAAAGTGTCACCGTTGATTCAGAAGGTCGATACGTGGCCTGCGGCAGCCTCTATGACCTTGGGTCATCGCCGGTAAAAACGTTCTTTGCTCGCTACAGTTCCGAGGGTGAACCCGATAGCACGTTCGGGCCGCAGGGTTTCCGGATTGGAGGTAACCCGGACGGCCTCTCTGGTGGAGCAAGAGCCGAGGTGCTTATCCCCCTGGAGAGTGGAAGTATTTTGAGCTTGGGCGGTTCCGTCCATGACCCTTACGTCGGTCAATTGATGAAACTGAAAGAAAACGGTGAACCGGATCCTGATTTCAACCGGGGCGAACCGCACAATACACAGTTGGCTGAAAGCAGCACTCTCTGGAAAACGCTCACGCGCCAAGCCGACGGCAAGCTTGTCGTTGCAGGGGCAATAGACCAACAAAAGAACTCTTTCGTTTTCGACATCGTTGTCGCCCGTTTTGATAAAACGGGCAAGCTGGATCCGCACTTCAATGATGGGCCCGGCTGGGCACGAACACGTTTAAGTTCCAAAACCGACGGGGCCTATGCCATAGCCCTGCAGCCCGACAAAATTGTCATTGCCGGCCTGTCCCAGTCGAAGGGTATTGTAGTGCGCTACCACGCCTGAAACCTTGCATCGCCGGATCGCCGGATCGCCTAAGGATGAAAATCCTGCACGTTGGCGACCCAATGGTCTGATTGATCGGTTGCTGAAAAACAAAAGCCCCGCCATGTGAATGGCGGGGCTTTTTGCTTTCTGGATCCGGAAGATGTGTTGCCTGGGCGGGCCTCATCGCGAGCAAGCTCGCTCCCACATCGGATCTGTGGCGTACACAACCCCCCTGTGGGAGCGAGCTTGCTCGCGATAGCGTCAGCCCGGTCAACGCGAGTTTAGTGACGGTTGATAAACGCTGACAACGCCGCAATCGCCTCAGGCGAGCGCAGTCGTTGGGTGAACTGTGCGCTCTCTTCTTCTATTGCCTTGCGCAGTTGTTCGCGGTCCGGCGCTTTCATCAGCTGCTTGCTGATGCGCACCGCTTCCGGTGGCAGCGACTCGAAACGCAACGCCATCTCCCGCGCCTTGGCCAGCGCCGCTTCGCCACTGTCCAAGGCTTCGGTCGCAATGCCCCACTGCGCGGCTTGTTCACCGCTGAAACCTTCGCCAAGCAGCAACAACTCGGCGGCTTTGGCCTGTCCGAGCAGTCGCGGCAGGATCAGGCTGGAACCGAACTCCGGGCAGAGACCGAGATTAACGAACGGCATCCGAAGACGCGCATCGCGGCTGACATACACCAGATCGCAATGCAGCAGCATCGTCGTGCCAATGCCGACCGCAGCGCCGGCCACGGCGGCGATCACCGGTTTGCGGCATTCGAGCAAGGTGAGCATGAACTGAAACACCGGGCTGTCGAGGTTGCTCGGTGGTTGCTGGATGAAGTCGGCGATGTCGTTGCCAGCGGTGAAACACTCGGCGCTGCCAGTGATCAGCACGGCGTTGATTTCAGGGTCGGTATCGGCCAGTTTAAGCGCTTCGGCCAAGTGGCTGTACATGGCGCGGGTCAGGGCGTTTTTCTTGTTGGGGCGGTTGAGGCGCAGGGTCAGCAGGCCGCGCTCACGTTCAAATTGGATGGCATCGCTCATGGTCGGTCTCGCGTCTGAAAGTCAGCACTCAACCGCGGAGAACAAAGACGTCCGCCAGCAGTTGATTGCGCGGCAATCCCGCCAGATACAAGCGCCGGGCAAAGGCGTCGACGCTGTCAGGGGCCCCGCAGAGTAAGGCCAGGGTTTGCCGGGAGACAAGCCGCAGTTGCGCCAAAGCCTCTGGCAACTCGGCCGCTGTCCACAGCTCAATGCTCAGGTTCGGGCGGCTGGCGGCCATGGCCTGCAGCGGTTTGGCCAGGTAATGCGCCTCGGCATCATGGGCCAGATGAATGACGCGAATGGCACCTTGGTGATCTTGCCGCAGCGCTTCACGCAAGATACCGAACAACGGCCCCAAACCCGTGCCGGCGGCCAATAGCCAAAGCGGCCGGGTGTTCCAGTCCGGGTCGTAATGCAAGGCCCCGCCGCGCAACTCGCCGAGGCGGATCGAATCGCCGATTTTCAACTGGCGGGCCGCGTCGCTGAATTCCCCCGGCTGGCGACAATCGAGATGGAACTCCAGAAAGCGGTCTTCGTCCGGCAGGCTGGCCAGTGAATACGGACGCGCCACGTTGCCCGCCCACAACACCAGATGCTGCCCGGCGCTGTAGCGCAAAGGGCTCTGAGTAATCAGGCGCAAACGCAACACACTGGTGCTTAACCAATCGACAGCCGCCACCTCGGCCGGGCGGCCATCCTGTTGCGGATCGAAGGTGTGCACCTGCAAGTCCTCGACCACCTGACACTGACACGCCAGGCGCCAGCCTTGCTGACGCTGCTCCGCGCTCAAGGCATCGGGTCGGCTGTCACTCGGCAGCCCTTGGACACATTGCACCAGACAGGCGTGGCAACTGCCGGCGCGACAGCTGTAGGGCACAGACACGCCGTTCTGATTCAACGCATCGAGCAGGTTGCTGCCCGCCGCCACCGACCATTGGCGTTCGCCGACCCGTAACTCAGGCATCGACGTTCTCCCACGCGGCTGCGCAACGATTGCGGCCGTCACGCTTGGCGCGATAAAGCGCCTGATCGGCGCGCTGCAAGGCTTCATCAAGATCGTCGCCCAGTTCGAGCAACGTCATGCCTGCCGACAAGCTGAGATGGGCGACGTTGAGTCCGATCAGTTCTACATCGGTGAACGCAATGCGCAGCCGCTCGCAACAGGAGGTCAAGCGCTCGGGGTTGCAATCGGGCAACAGCACGACGAATTCTTCGCCACCGTAACGGGCCAGAACATCGCCATCGCGCAAGCAGGCGGTGGCCACGGCGGCAAAGGCTTGCAGCACCTGATCACCGGCGGCATGGCCGTGCACGTCGTTGATCCGTTTGAAATGGTCGAGGTCGATCAGCGCCAGGCCATGCAGGACACCGGCGTCCATGGCCTTCAGCTCACGGGAGGCCAGGCGCAGGAAATGCCGGCGATTAAACAGCCCGGTCAGTTCGTCAGTGGCCACCAGGTCTTCGAGCTGGCGCATCATCCCGCGCAGGGTGTCCTGATGCGCCTGCAAGGCAAATCGGCGCTGACGCATGCGTTGACGGGAGGCCTGGACGTGACGGGCATAAAGTTCCAGCCAGACCAACACGATGAGCAGCACGCACACCTGCAATGCGGCCAGCGCCGGGTCGGGTAACTGGAAGTGGTAGCCCTCCCACAGCGTGATCGCGCTGAAACTGAAAAACACCAACAGCGCGCACCGCAAAAAAGCCATGCGCGAAAGATGGAACAACCCGAACAGCAGAATCAGCACGTAGAACACCAGGAACGCGCCGCGTGCCTCGTCCAGATTGGCGATCAGCCAGGTTTGCCAACCCAGCCCCAGCAACACTTGCGCTTCAGTCAGGCTGGGGTCGGAAAAACGCAGGTTGCAGCCACTGTAAAACACCGCAAACAACGCGGCCTGACTGATGACCACCAGCGCACTGCCGATAGCCACGTTGGGCAGGGATTCATCGTAATGACCGGTAAAAAACGCCAGCCACAACAGCAACAAAGCCAGAGCGTAGGTGCCGGCTGCGAGGGCAAAGCGTTTGAGCAACAAGCGCTGGATGGCGTTATGGGTCAATCGTTGACTCACCGTGCGAAGGAGGCTGCTTGAGTGTCCTACTCTACAGACCGAATGCCACTTTAGTAGCGTGCCTGATAAATGACCATTCAATTTTAAGGGCGGAAAACTGGCGTCAATGCCATGACCCGATTTCCGTAGACACCACATTCCTTGTAGCAGCTGGCGAAGCCTGCGTTCGGCTGCGCAGCAGTCGTTAAAACAAACACCGCGGTTTACCTGACATATCGCGGTGCATGATTTCACGACTGCTACGCAGCCGAACGCAGGCTTCGCCAGCTGCTACAGGGATCGTGTGCGATATGCGACCAACGATTGACTACCGGCGGGTGTGCCCGGAACCGAGGCGCGGTATACTGCCGCGCCTTTTTAGCGTCGCGCCAGCAGCCCCGGCGTGCCTTGGAAGGTGCTTGCAACCGACCGATGCACCCAAGCTGCAAGCACCTTATTGAATGTTCCCGTCTTTTAGAGGAGCGCGACTCATGACCGTGATCAAGCAAGACGACCTGATTCAGAGCGTTGCCGACGCCCTGCAGTTCATTTCCTATTACCACCCCGTTGACTTCATCCAGGCGATGCACGAAGCCTACCTGCGCGAAGAATCGCCAGCGGCCCGTGACTCCATGGCGCAAATCCTGATCAACTCGCGGATGTGCGCCACCGGCCATCGCCCGATTTGCCAGGACACCGGCATCGTTACCGTCTTCGTTCGCGTGGGCATGGACGTACGTTGGGATGGCGCCACCATGGGCCTGGACGACATGATCAACGAAGGCGTGCGCCGGGCTTACAACCTGCCGGAAAACGTCCTGCGTGCCTCGATCCTCGCCGACCCGGCGGGCGCTCGTAAAAACACCAAGGACAACACCCCGGCCGTTATCCACTACTCCATCGTTCCGGGTAACACCGTGGAAGTGGACGTGGCGGCCAAGGGCGGCGGTTCCGAGAACAAGTCGAAAATGGCCATGCTCAACCCGTCCGACTCGATCGTCGACTGGGTGCTGAAAACCGTTCCGGAAATGGGCGCTGGCTGGTGCCCACCGGGCATGCTCGGCATCGGCATCGGCGGTACCGCCGAGAAAGCCGCCGTCATGGCCAAGGAAGTGTTGATGGAGTCCATCGACATTCACGAGCTGAAAGCACGCGGCCCGCAGAATCGTATCGAAGAGATGCGCCTGGAGCTGTTCGAGAAGGTCAACCAACTGGGCATCGGCGCCCAGGGCCTGGGTGGCCTGACCACCGTGCTCGACGTGAAGATCATGGATTACCCGACCCACGCCGCTTCGTTGCCGGTGTGCATGATCCCGAACTGCGCCGCCACCCGTCACGCGCACTTCGTGCTCGACGGTTCCGGCCCGGCTTCGCTGGAAGCACCACCGCTGGACGCCTACCCGGAAATCGTCTGGGAAGCCGGCCCGTCGGCTCGTCGCGTCAACCTCGACACCCTGACCCCGGAAGACGTGCAGAGCTGGAAGCCGGGCGAAACCGTCCTGCTCAACGGCAAGATGCTCACCGGTCGCGACGCCGCGCACAAGCGCATGGTCGAGATGCTGAACAAGGGTGAAACCCTGCCGGTGGACCTGAAGGGTCGCTTCATCTACTACGTCGGCCCGGTTGATCCGGTGCGCGAAGAAGTGGTTGGCCCTGCCGGCCCGACTACCGCGACGCGGATGGACAAGTTCACCCGTCAGATCCTCGAGCAAACCGGCCTGTTGGGCATGATCGGCAAATCCGAACGCGGCCCGATCGCGATCGAAGCGATCAAGGACCACAAAGCCGTTTACCTGATGGCGGTCGGCGGCGCGGCTTACCTGGTGGCACAAGCCATCAAGAAATCCCGCGTGGTGGCTTTCGCCGAACTGGGCATGGAAGCGATCTACGAGTTCGACGTGAAAGACATGCCTGTGACTGTTGCAGTCGACAGCAAGGGCGAGTCGGTACACATCACCGGTCCTGCCATCTGGCAGAAAAAGATCAGTGAAAGCCTGGCGGTAGAAGTGCAGTAAGCGCTTCAGCCCGCCACTACGGCCGGGTCGTCTTATAGATGACCCGGCCGTTTTTTTTGGCAACGATTTTACCATTCGCGATAAAGCGCCGTGCCGTCCACCTTATTCGGTCTAAAAAAACCGGCCTTACCTGTCACATCTGACAGGTCACGCCGCCCCCTGATTTTGTTAGCGTCGCTCCATCACGCCATACCGTTGTTACGGGAGAGCGCCAAGCCGACACAGGATCAGCCCCATGGAAGAGCAAGCGTCCCTGAGCATCACTGAGCCCTCCATCGCCAAGAGTGCTTCCATTGCCACGATTGGCAAAAGCTGGGGATCGGTCGGTGTGACGGGCAGTGCCTCGTTCGAGTTGCCGCTGCCCCTTTCAGGAGGACGCGGTTTCGACCCCGCCATGGTGCTGAGCTATGACAGCCAGGGCGGTAACGGTCCGTTCGGTATTGGCTGGCGTTTGAGCTCCAGTGCCATCACTCGCCGGACCAGCAAGGGCGTGCCCGATTATCTCGCCACCGACATTATGGTCGGCCCCGGTGGCGAGGAGTTGATGCCCGAGCTGGATGACGAGGGCAAGCCAACGTCCAGAACAGAAACCCATTATCGCGGCCTCCCCATTGGTGAGCACCGCGTTGTGCGCTACTGGCCACGGGTCGAGAGTTCGTTCGATCTGATCGAGCTGTGGCGTTCTGACGTCACCCCTCAAGGATTCTGGCTGGTGCACGGTGCGGACGGCAGCCTGCATCTTTATGGCAAAACCGAAGCATCCCGTCGGGTAGCCCCTCAGGCCGAAGACCGGGTGGGCGCTTGGCTTCTGCAGGAAAGCATGAATGCCCATGGCGAGCACATCTGCTTCGAATACAAACCAGAAGAATCTCATGATCCAGACAATGCACATGACTACAGCTCGCAGCGTTACTTGCAGCGTGTGCTTTATGGCAATTTTGAGGCAAGCCGCCACTTGTACGGCTGGAACGTACTGAAGCTGGCACCGCCTGCGTGGCATTTCCACTTGGTGTTCGACTACGGTGAACGCCCCCTCGCTCTTGACAAGAAACCGCTCTACGGACCGCCGTTTGATACTCCCGGCGAGGGTTATGGCGAGTGGCAGTTGCGCAGCGACCCCTTCCACAGCTACACCTATGGATTCGAACTGGGTACCCGACGCCTGTGCCATCAAGTTCTGATGTTTCACCACTTCCCCGAGCAGTTGGGCCCGAAACCAGCGCTGGTTCGTCGATTGCTGCTGGAATACCAAACAACATCACTGTCCTACACCCAACTGGCAGCAGCGCACTATCAGGCGTACGACGCCAGCGGCGCCGTGGAAAACATGCCACCGGTGGAATTCGACTATTCAGGCTTCGAACTCAACCAGCAGTCGAGCCCGTTCTTCCCGTTCGAAAACATGCCCGGTATCGAAGACGGCGCGCTCCATCAGTGCGTTGATTTGTTCGGTGAAGGCGTGCCGGGTTTTCTCTGTCGTTACGACCAAAGCTGGTATTACCGCGAACCCTTGCGAGCACCGACGGGGGCGGATGACATCCGCTATGGCCCATGGACTGAACTGAACCGCATCCCCGTGGCCGATCGCAATCAACCAACCTATCAGGCGTTGACCGATCTGACCGGCGACGGCCGGCTGGACTGGATCCTCGCCTCACCGGGCATGAGCGGTTTCCACACCCTCAACCCCGATCGCAGCTGGTCAGGGTTCATTCCCTTTACGGCGTTCCCGGTGGAGTTCTTCCACACACTTTCACAGTCTGGCGACTTGATGGGCGACGGGCTCAGCTCAATGGCGCTGATCGGTCCGCGCAGCGTGCGCCTGTACGCCAATCGGCGTGAGGAAGGTTTCGCACCGGGTCAGGAGGTCGAGCACAAACCGGACACCGATCGCCTGCCGCTGTTCAGCCACTCACGCAGCGAACTGGTGATGCTGGGCAACTTGCTGGGCAGCGACATGACCGAGCTGTGCCGCATCCGGCACGACGAAATCAAATGCTGGCCGAACCTCGGCCACGGTCGGTTCGGCGAAGGTTTTGTCATGAGTGCCCTGCCCTTCGATTACGCGACATTCGATGCGGCGCGGGTGCGGATTGCCGACCTGGACGGCTCTGGCGCACCGGCACTGATTTATCTGAAGTCCGACTGTTTCGAGATCTATTTCAATCACGGCGGCAATGGTCTGGAGCAAACCCCGGTCAGCATTGCGTGGCCCGACGGCATTCGTTACGACCGCCTGTGCCAGGTCACCCTCGCCGACCTGCAAGGCCTGGGGTGCGCGAGCCTGATTTTGACCGTGCCGCACATGAAACCACGGCACTGGCGCTACGATTTCGTCAGCGCCAAGCCTTACATGCTGGTCGCCAGTAACAACAACATGGGCTGCAGCACCCAGGTGGTGTATCGCAGTTCCGCGCAGGAATGGCTGGATGAAAAACCGGCGATCGACCCGGTGTGCTACTTGCCGTTCCCGGTGCCTGTGGTCAAGCAACAAAGTCAGCTCGATGAAATCACCGGCAACCGCCTGAACCAGTTTTTCCAGTATTCGCAGGGTTATTACGATGGCCAGAACCGGGAGTTTCGCGGCTTTGGCCTGCTGCGCCAGACAGACAGCGAAACTGCCGCACGTGCAGACGACATCGGCTTTACCGCCCCGGCGCTGGTCTGCACCTGGTTTCATACCGGACGGCTGATCGATCTGCCACGCGATGGCTACTTCAATCGCGATCCTGAAGCCATTGCCTTGAAGCCCACGTTGTTTTGCCGGTATCACCGCAACGACCATTTTGATGATCCCGTCCCACCCGCCGACGAAGCCACCGCCTACGAAATCGCCCATGCCCTCGCCGGTTCGGTGCTGCGCGTGGAGACCTACGCCGCCGACGATGACTTGGCCACGGCGGTACCTTTTGCAGTGGAGGAAAGTCGTTACAAGGTCCGCGAACTGCGCAAAAAGGGAGACCATGACGCTTACCCGATCATGCTGCCCTTGCAACTGGAAACGATCAGCTATCAGTACGAACGCTTCGAGAATGACCCGCTGTGCCGCCATGAAATCGCGTTGGGCCATGACGAGTTCGGTCTGCCTGTGCATGCCATCACGGTCAGTTATGCACGGCGCAGAACCGCCAGCGATGAACCGCCCTTCGACGATGTCGATGAACAGAAATGGTGGCTTGATGCCCATGACCCGGCGCAACAGTCGTATTACCTGAACGAAACCCGCGCCAGGTTCATTCACTTGAAGGAAGACCTGCAAGGCTGGCGACTGGGTCTGCCCTATCTGCAACGGGGCAACGCAATGGTCTTGCCCAAGGGGACGGCACCCGCAGGACTTTCTCCGGCAGATATCTCCCATGAACGGTTTATCGAGCTGTACGCCTCACCCGAATGGGCCGCTCAGCGGCTACTGACCACGCAGTCGGTATATCGCTACTTCAAGACTGACGACCGAACAGTGCTTGCCGACGGCAAGGCCGATTTCGAGGCACTGCGGGCACCGCTGGAAATTGCCCAACTGGACGAGACCGCACTGCAAGCCTACGACACGGTGCCGTCGCTCGTTATTCGGGACGAACTGGAAAAAATCGGCTATTCGGCCATGCCTCTGGTTCTGGGGATAGACGAGGAGGCAGACAAGGAAGAGGACAAGGAGAGAAATCTATGGTCGTCCCGGTATGGTTTTGCCAAGTACGGCGAGCTCGATAGTTTTTACAAAGTGATGGAGTACAACGAAACGCCCAGTTACGGCATCACGACCGCCCGCTACGACGCCTACTGTCTGTTGCCGAAAAGCATCACGCAGCCGGACGGGTGCGAAGCCCGTTTCGAATATGACTATCACGCGCTGCAACTCATGCGCAGCATCGATGCCAATGACAATGTCGAGGAAGCCCTTTACGAGCCGTCCGGACAACCCCTTGCCATCAGTTTTTATGGAACTGAAGACGGCAAAGACATTGGTTTTCGCCCCCTCGATGAACACGTACGTCCCGTGGACCATCGTCCGGACCCGGCCATCGAAGATCCGAAAGGCGCCCTGCAAAAAGCGGCCAGCGTATTGCGCAAGGACCTGTTCAGCTGGATGGGCGAACTCCCCCATTCCGTCAGGCAGACACCTGACTGGCTGACCACCTGGATTGCGCAAGGTGACGTGCTACCCAGCCTGCACATTCGCGCCAGCGCCCGACGTCGCCTGTCCCGACTCACCTCCCTGAGCGAGCCGGAGCAAGCGCTGCTCGAGCTGATCCACACAGTTCCTCGCGAACCGGTGCACAGCGTTGTCCTCACCGCCGACCGCTACTTTGATGATGCGCTGCAGCAAATCCAGATCGTCAAAGCCTTTGTGGATGGTTTCGGCCGGCCACTGCAGACCAAACAATTGGTCGAACCCGGTCCGGCGTTTGTGGTGGAAAACGGTGAGCTGGTGATTGAAGACGGCAAACCAAAGGTCGCGCACGCCGACTCGCGCTGGCGCGTCAGCGAACGTGTGGAATACAACAACAAAGGCCTGGCTGTTCGGGTATTTCGCCCTTACTTCGCCAATGGGCATCGCTATATCAATGACCATTCCTTCCGTGAGTTCGGCCATCACGATCAGAACTTTTACGATGTGCTGGGTCGCCAGCACAAAGTCATCAACGCCAAAGGAGATGTCGCGCTCGAGATCATCCATCCCTGGTACACCACCAGCCTGGACTTTAATGACACCTACGTTGCGCCGCCTGGAGGTGAGTTGAAGGCAGGCAAGCCATGACGACCGGGGTCCATTGGCGCACGCCGAAACTGGCGGTTATTGATAGTCGGGGCTTGCCGATTCGCCAGATCGAGTACTTGCGCAAGGTCGCTGCCGGCCCCGTGGAAACCCTGATCACCCGCCAGCACTACGACGCTGCCGGGCGATTGCTCGATCAATCGGACCCGCGACTGTTCGGGGTCGCCTCCAACCTGGCCACGGTCTACCGCCTTTCCGGTGAGCCACTGAAGATCGACAGTATCGACTCCGGCTGGCGTCTGAGCCTGCCAGGGTTGGCCGGGGAAGCGCTGCAGCGCTGGGACCAACGTGGCAGTCATTGGCGCACCACCTACGACCCTCAGTTGCGCCCGGTTGCCATCGAGGAAAACGGTGAGCCGCACGTCGAATCCTTTACCTATGCCGATGCCTCCGCCGATCCCGCTTTCAACCTGCGTGGTCAATTGACCGAGCAGGTCGACCGCTCCGGCACCTTGAGTCTCGACAGCTACAGCCTGCTGGGCCAGCCACTGCGCGAAACCCGAACCCTGGTCGAGGGCAAGCCCTACCGCAGCAGCCGAATGTATAGCCCGCTCGGCACACTGCTGAGCCAGACCGATGCCGGTGATCACCAGCAACAGTTGCGTTACGACGTCGCCGGGCAGCTCCAGCAGGTTCAGCTGCGGATCAAAGATGGCTTGAGTTGGGAATCGGTTCTGAAAGACGCGCAGTACAATGCCGCCGGCCAGATCATCGAACAACGCCCCGGCAACGACGTGCTGAGCACCTGGACCTACGACCCGGCCACTGGACGCCTGTCTACACAACGCGCACAAAAAAACGCCGAACCGGCGCTGCAGGATGTCGAGTACTTCTACGATTCTGTGGGCAACATCACCCGCATCGAAGACCACGCCTTCAAGCCGATCTATTTCGCCAACCAGCTCGTCGACGGCCACCGCGACTTCACCTATGACTCGCTGTACCGGCTGGTCAGCGCCACCGGTTACGACGATGCCCCGCCGTCGGATGTTCCGGGACGGCCCCAGCCCGGCGACCCCAACAATCGGCTCAACTACCAACAAGATTATGAGTACGATCCCGGCGGCAACCTGATCAAACTGCGTCACGTGCGGACGGGCGCCTCGCATACCCGCGAGATGTTCATCGACCCTGCCAGCAACCGCGGCGTGCGCTGGAAAGAGGGAGATCCTGTACCCGACTTTCCCGAATTGTTCGACCTCCACGGCAATCTCCAGGCCTTGCAGCCGGGCAAGGCCTTGCGGTGGAACAGCCTCGACCTACTGGAATCGGTGACGCTGGTCAAACGCGCCAACGGCCCCGATGACCAGGAGTTCTACCGCTACAGCCAGGGCGTGCGCGTGTACAAACGCCATGAAACCCACACCTCATCGCTCAGCCATTTCCAGGAGGTGATCTACCTGCCGGGGCTGGAAATCCGCACCCGCGACAACGGCGAAGAATTGCATGTGATCACCCTGCCCGGCGGGCACGGCAGCGTGCGATGCCTGCACTGGAAGAGCGGCAAACCTGTCGGAATCGAAGCCGATCAGCTGCGCTACAGCCTTGATGATCACTTGGGTTCCTGCGCGATTGAACTCGATCAACAGGCGCAAGTGATCAGCCAGGAAGGTTATTACCCGTTCGGCGCCACCGCCTGGTTCGCGCGAGGAAGTGAGGTAGGCGTCGACTACAAAACCATCCGCTATTCAGGTAAGGAAATGGATGACAGCGGGTTGTATTACTACGGCGCCCGTTATTACGCACCGTGGCTGCAACGTTGGGTCAGTGCCGACCCGGCGGGGGCTGTGGACGGGCTGAATTTGTATGGGTTTGTGGGGAACAATCCACTGCGTTATGTGGATCCCGAGGGAGGGAGCAGAGCGGAAGGTGTCATCAAGCTCTACTCGGGCTTTATTTCCGCAGTCGGTGAACATGCCGAGCGGACACTCGGACAACTTCACAACATCATTGATCAAAAGCACATCAAAAGAAATCTGGCGATGAATATGGCGGGCGAGGTGGTCGCCGGGATCATCGGCTATGAGGGCGGAGTTGCAGGCGGCGGACAAGTCGACCTTGTTGTTCCCGGCATGCCTTTTACGACTCCATACACGACGGCCGGGGGGCTGGTCGGTGGCAACGTCGGCGGGGATGTGGCCGGTGCGATGGCCGCTCCGGTCATGAACAGTATTGGGCGATTCGGCGCACTTATACCGCAAACCTCGAAGATGTCAGTTGAAGCGATCGACCGCGCCTTGGGTGTCACTGATCCAGTCAAGGAAATCAACTCCTGGAAAGATTTCAAGAATGAGGTGATCCATCCGGCACTCAACTCAGTGCTCAACCCTGAGTTTCTGATGAACAGGGTGATGGCCTCGTGGATATCGATCATCCCCGGCGCCCTCAATATGTTTGCTCGAGCAATCGAAGCCGAAGACATCAGCAACCGGCTCGATCCGGTGAAGATCGGCAAAATCGAGACGATGCTCAGTGACTGGAAAGACGCTGTCGAACAACGTTTCGCTTGGGCTGAAGCGGCTTTCGATGCATTGGGCACCGACGTTATCCACCCGGGCGACCTGCTCCCCAACGTCAACAACATGACCCCTAAAGAAGACCTGGCACCGATTAGCCGGTCAGCCTTGCGCCAGCAGACCAGTGCCACCCTTGCCAACATCACACACGCACAAAGAGGGTTGGCCGCCTATAAAGAAATGGGCACCACGGATAATCAGTATTTACTACAGCGTGCTCATCTGGCCTCCAACAAACATTCCAGACAGCACAACTAGTGGACCAAGAATGGATAGCTCAGTGCACCGCCGCACGCCCTCGCTCACTGTGAATGAAAGCCGGGGGCTGTCGGTCCGCCAGGTCGCTTATCTGCGCGCTGTCGCCGACGGCCCCGTGGAGGCGCTCATTACCCGCCAACGGCACGATGTGGCCGGGCGAATGGTCGAGCAATCGGACCCACGACTGTTCGGTATCGCCCCCAACCTGACCACGGTTTACCGCCTTTCCGGTGAGCCACTAAAGATCGACAGCGTCGATGCCGGCTGGCGTCTGAGCCTGCCAGGGCTCGCCGGTGAAGAACTCCAGCGCTGGGATCAACGCGGCAGTCATTGGCGCACCACCTACGACCCTCAGTTGCGCCCGGTTGCCATCGAGGAAAACGGTGAGCCGCACGTCGAATCCTTTACCTATGCCGATGCCTCCGCCGATCCTGCTTTCAACCTGCGTGGTCAATTGACCGAGCAGGTCGACCGCTCCGGCACCTTGAGTCTCGACAGCTACAGCCTGCTGGGCCAGCCACTGCGCGAAACCCGAACCCTGGTCGAGGGCAAGCCCTACCGCAGCAGCCGAATGTATAGCCCGCTCGGCACACTGCTGAGCCAGACCGATGCCGGTGATCACCAGCAACAGTTGCGTTACGACGTCGCCGGGCAGCTCCAGCAGGTTCAGCTGCGGATCAAAGATGGCTTGAGTTGGGAATCGGTTCTGAAAGACGCGCAGTACAATGCCGCCGGCCAGATCATCGAACAACGCCCCGCCAACGACGTGCTGAGCACCTGGACCTACGACCCGGCCACTGGACGCCTGTCTACACAACGCGCACAAAAAAACGCCGAACCGGCGCTGCAGGATGTCGAGTACTTCTACGATTCTGTGGGCAACATCACCCGCATCGAAGACCACGCCTTCAAGCCGATCTATTTCGCCAACCAGCTCATCGACGGCCACCGCGACTTCACCTATGACTCGCTGTACCGGCTGACCAGCGCCACCGGTTACGACGATGCGCCACCGTCGGACATTCCGGGCCGGCCCTCGCCCGGCGACCCCAACAATCGGCTCAACTACACGCAACACTACGAGTACGACCCCGGCGGCAATTTGAAGAAATTGCGTCACGGGCGGGCGGGCGCCTCACACACCCGCGAGATGTTCATCGACCCTGCCAGCAACCGCGGTGTGCGCTGGAAAGAGGGAGATCCTGTACCCGACTTTCCCGAGTTGTTCGACCACCACGGCAATCTCCAGGCCTTGCAGCCGGGCAAGGCCTTGCGGTGGAACAGCCTCGACCAACTGGAATCGGTGACGCTGGTCAAACGCGCCAACGGCCCCGATGACGAAGAGTTCTACCGCTACAGCCAGGGCGTACGCGTGTACAAACGTCATGAAACCCACACCTCGTCGCTCAGCCATTTCCAGGAGGTGACCTACCTGCCGGGGCTGGAAATCCGCACCCGCGACAACGGCGAAGAACTGCACGTGATCACCCTGCCCACCGGGCACGGCAGCGTACGTTGCCTGCACTGGGTCAGCGACAAACCCGCCAACATCGCTGCCGATCAATTGCGCTACAGCCTCGACGATCACTTGGGTTCCTGCGCGCTGGAACTCGATCAAGATGCGCAAGTGATCAGCCAGGAAGGTTATTACCCGTTCGGCGCCACGGCCTGGTTCGCGCGAGGAAGTGAGGTAGGCGTCGATTACAAAACCATCCGCTATTCGGGTAAGGAAATGGATGACAGCGGGTTGTATTACTACGGCGCCCGTTATTACGCACCGTGGCTGCAACGTTGGGTCAGTGCCGACCCGGCGGGGGCTGTGGACGGGCTGAATTTGTATGGATTTGTAGGCAACAACCCGCTTCTGTACGTCGACAAGTCGGGCACATTCAAAGCGGTGTTTGAACTGGCGAAGGATTTCGTAGGCGTACTCGGTAAAGCCAAAAATGCTGTCGATCAGATACACAACCTCGCGACTGAATTCGACGGCCTCATTCCCGAAGGCGCCGATATTGCCCAGGTCCGGCAGAGCATGACGCTGGGTAAATTCCTTCGGTCCAAACACGGCGTCAAATCCGTTGTAAAAGGTGTGATTGCGGGAGCCACAGTGGCCTCGGCACTTGGCAGTGTCGTACCCGGTATCGGCACCGGAATTGGCGCTGCTGTCGGCATGGTTGTCGGCGCCATAGCGATGCCATTGCTGCGGTATCACTTTTTCAAGAAAGGCCTGAAGCTGGCGGAGACGCTACATACCCAAGAAATCAAAGATGGCTTGAACACTGCTGTCGATACCACGAACAAAGTCATCGATGGGGCCCAAAGTATTGCCAACGGAGGCAGGGATCTGATCGACAAAATCAAAAATTTCGCAGACAGCATCAATACCTACCCAGTGCAAATTCAGGACCTGTTTTACAAGCAGCTGGGGGAACTCACCTCCGAAAATCAACGTGAAGCGATGAAGCTGCTCCATAGCGGTATCGATCCTTTTGAGGCAATCACTCAGGTGCTGGAGAAAGCACAAGCCATTGTTGACGTGCCAATCGAGGCAGAGGGCGCTAGCCAGCGGCTCGCACAACGGGCTAACGAAATCGCGACCCATGCATCCAGCAGGCCCGTCCCCAAACCCAGAAAACTGGTACAGAAGCTTCACCGCAAAAACAGCGAATCAACCGCGTAGAACGGCACACCAGCGAGCCTGCCGTATGAGTCTCGCGGCACCTCATTGAGAAGCGCGCAGCCTGATGTGCCCGGCAAAAACCGATTGGCCGCCGTCACTCCATGTTATGGTGCCGGCCCCGACCTTCTATGCGTTTGCGACAAGCATGCTGCCGACCTCTCGTACCTTGCGTCTGACGTTGTACACCTTGCTGATCCTCGCCGGTGCCGCGCTGGCAGCAGGGCTCGCCGTGCGTCACGCCGAACGCCAGGCCCTGGTTGAAGACGCCGCCCGCGCCAATCAGCAATTGGCGCTCTATGCCAATTCCCTGCACACCCTGATCGATCGCTACCGCGCCCTGCCCGCCGTGCTCGCGCTAGACCCTGAGTTGCGTGGCGCCCTCAACGGCCCGGTATCCGCTGAACAGCAGGACGCACTGAACCGCAAACTGGAAAAGATCAACGGCGCGGCGCAATCCTCGACCCTCGAATTGCTCGACCATACCGGCCTCGCCGTGGCCGCCAGCAACTGGCGTTTGCCCAGCAGTTACGTCGGCCACAACTATGGCTTTCGCCCCTACTTCAGCCAGACCCGCACCCAGGGCACCGGGCGCTTTTACGCGGTAGGCGTGACCAGCGGCATTCCCGGTTACTTCCTGTCCAGCGCGGTCACCGGTGACAGTGGTCAGTTCCTCGGCGCGATGGTGGTGAAGCTCGAATTTCCGGAACTGGAGCGCGAGTGGCGTCAGGGCAGCGACACGCTGCTGGTCAGCGATGCGCGCGGGATTATCTTCATCGCCAATCAGCCGGGCTGGCGCTATCGGCTGTTGAAACCGCTGAGTGACAGCGATCACGCTGAACTCAAGACCACCCGCCAATACGACAAACAACCGCTGACCCCGCTCGAGTATCAATCGGTGCGGCGCTTTGACGACAACAGTGATCTGACGCGGGTCGTGGGGCCTGACGGGACGGCGAATTACCTGTGGGAATCGCTGCCGCTGAGCACTGAAGGCTGGACGCTGCACCTGCTGCGCCGCCCGCAAGTCGCGTTCGAAGACAGCCGCAACGCCGGGCTCGCCGCCGCCGGGTTGTGGCTGGCGATGGTGTTTCTGTTGCTGTTCCTCAATCAGCGCTGGCGTCTGGCCAAACTGCGCCAGCGCAGTCGCGAAGAGCTCGAACAACTGGTGGAAGAGCGCACTCGCGACCTGCGCACCGCTCAGGACGGTCTGGTGCAATCGGCCAAGCTCGCCGCCCTCGGCCAGATGTCTGCCGCGCTGGCCCATGAAATCAACCAGCCGCTGACCGCCCAGCGCATGCAGCTTGCTACTCTGAGGCTGCTGCTCGATCACGGCCGGGTTGACGACGCTTACAAGGCACTCAAACCGGTGGATGACATGCTGACGCGCATGGCCGCCCTGACCGGCCACCTGAAAACCTTCGCCCGCAAAAGCCCCAGTGGTCTGCGCGAACGCCTGGACCTGGCAGCGGTGGTCGACCAATCATTGCAGCTGCTCGACACAAGGTTGCGCGATGAACAGGTCAGCACGGTGCTGCACCTGACGCGCCCGGCGTGGGTGCGTGGCGATGCGATTCGTCTGGAACAGGTGCTGATCAATTTGCTGCGCAATGCCCTGGACGCCATGCAGGACAAGCCCTGCAAACGCCTGGAAATCCGTCTCGAAGCCGATGAACAACTCTGGCGCCTGACGGTCACCGACAACGGTGGCGGTATTGCCAAAGAGCACTTGGCCAACGTGTTTGATCCGTTCTTCACCACTAAACCGGTGGGTGATGGCCTGGGTCTCGGGCTGGCCGTATCCTTTGCCATCGTTCACGAATCGGGCGGACGCCTGAGCGCCGACAATCATGCAAACGGCGCGGTGTTCACCGTGACCTTGCCCATCGACCTGGAGGCCCCTGGCTCATGTTGAATTCAGTGATGGTGGTCGACGACGAAAGCAGTATTCGCAGTGCCGTTGAACAATGGCTGAGCCTGTCGGGGTTCGAGGTGCAGTTGTTCAGCCGCGCCGATGAGTGCCTGGCGCAGCTGCCGAAGCATTTCCCCGGAGTGATCCTCAGCGACGTGCGCATGCCGGGCATGACCGGCCTGGAATTGCTGGCCGAGGTTCAGCGCCGCGATGCCGACTTGCCGGTGATTCTGCTGACCGGTCACGGTGATGTGCCGATGGCGGTCGAAGCCATGCGCGATGGCGCCTACGACTTCCTTGAAAAACCTTTCAGCCCCGAAACCCTGCTCGGCAGCCTGCGCCGTGCGCTGGACAAGCGGCGGCTGGTGCTGGAAAACCGCGCCCTGCATGAGCAAGCAGACAACCGCGCCAAACTCGATGCGACGTTGCTGGGCGTGTCCCGTGGTTTGCAGACGCTGCGTCGGCAAGTGCTGGATCTGGCGACGCTGCCGGTCAATGTGTTGATTCGCGGTGAAACCGGCAGCGGCAAGGAATTGGTCGCCCGTTGCCTGCACGACTTCGGTCCGCGTGCCGACAAACCGTTTGTGGCATTGAACTGTGCGGCGATCCCCGAGCAGTTGTTCGAGGCCGAGCTGTTCGGTCACGAGAGCGGCGCGTTCACCGGCGCCTCGGGCAAACGCATCGGCAAGCTCGAATACGCCGATGGCGGAACGCTGTTTCTCGATGAAATCGAAAGCATGCCTTTGGCCCAGCAGGTGAAATTGCTGCGGGTGTTGCAGGAGCAGAAGCTGGAGCGGTTGGGCTCGAATCAGAGCATCCGCGTGGATTTGCGGATCATCGCCGCAACCAAACCCGACTTGCTGGACGAAGCACGGGCCGGACGCTTTCGCGAGGACCTGGCCTATCGGTTGAACGTGGCCGAGTTGCGGTTGCCGCCGTTGCGCGAGCGGCGTGAAGACATTCCGTTGTTGTTCGAGTCGTTTGCACAAAATGCCGCCGAGCGTTTGGGGCGCACTTTCCCACCGCTGAGCGGCCCGCAGTTGAGCCACCTGCTGAGCCACGACTGGCCGGGAAATGTGCGCGAATTGGCGAACGTTGCCGAACGTCAGGTATTGGGACTGGGCGAGCCGGAACCGGTGGGGATCGATCCTGGGCAATCGCTGGCGGCGCAGCAGGAAGCGTTTGAAGCGCATTGTTTGCGCGCGGCATTGACCCGGCATAAGGGTGATGTGAAAGCGGTGCTTGAAGAGCTGCAACTGCCGCGCCGGACCTTTAATGAAAAGATGCAACGGCATGGCCTGACCCGCGAGATGTTCATCTAACCGATCGTTCCCACGCTCCGCGTGGGAATGTAGCCCGGGACGCTCTGCGTCCCAAAAGCCGAACGCGAAGCGTCCGTTGAGGCATTCCCACGCAGAGCGTGGGAACGATCAATCGGCGGAAATCCGCTCATCCATAGGCAAACCCTGAGCAACTATCCGCTCAACAAAACGTCCTACCCCCTCTAAACCGGCCCTCCTCTCTTTGGCACACCTCCTGCTATAGCCCAAGCAGGCTGCGTTTCAACGCGCTCCACAAAAACAATTAAATGAAGGATCCGTCATGGATAACTCACAAACCCTGCCTCTTGGGTCGGCAGCTTCGCCTGCCAAAGAAAGAACCACTGCCAGTCGCATCAAATCGATCTTCAGCGGCTCGGTCGGCAACATGGTCGAGTGGTACGACTGGTATGTCTACGCCGCCTTCTCCCTGTACTTCGCCAAGGCCTTTTTCCCCAAAGGCGACACCACCGCACAACTGCTGAACACCGCCGCGATCTTCGCCGTGGGCTTCCTGATGCGCCCGATCGGTGGCTGGCTGATGGGCCTCTACGCCGACAAGGCCGGTCGCAAGAAAGCACTGATGGCTTCGGTGTATCTGATGTGTTTCGGCTCGCTGCTGATTGCCCTGAGCCCTGGTTATGAAACCATTGGCATTGGCGCACCGATCCTGCTGATTTTCGCCCGCCTGCTGCAGGGCCTGTCGGTCGGTGGCGAGTACGGCACCTCGGCAACGTACCTCAGCGAGATGGCGACCAAGGATCGTCGCGGCTTCTACTCCAGCTTCCAGTACGTGACCCTGATCTCCGGCCAGCTCATCGCGTTGGCGGTGCTGATCGTGCTGCAACAGACCCTGACCACTGAAGAGCTGTACGCCTGGGGCTGGCGCATCCCGTTCGCCATCGGCGCGCTGTGTGCCGTGGTCGCGCTGTACCTGCGTCGTGGCATGGAAGAAACCGAATCTTTCACCAAGAAAGAGAAGGCCAAGGAAAGTGCGATGCGCACCTTGATGCGTCATCCGAAGGAACTGATGACCGTGGTCGGCCTGACCATGGGCGGCACCCTGGCGTTCTACACCTACACCACGTACATGCAGAAATACCTGGTGAACACCGTCGGCATGAGCATCTCCGACTCCACCACTATTTCGGCCGCCACGCTGTTCCTGTTCATGTGCCTGCAACCGCTCGTTGGCGGGCTCTCGGATAAAGTCGGTCGCCGGCCGATCCTGATTGCCTTCGGTATTCTCGGGACACTGTTCACCGTGCCGATCCTGACCACCCTGCACACCGTCCAGACCTGGTGGGGCGCGTTCTTCCTGATCATGGCGGCGCTGATCATCGTCAGCGGCTACACCTCGATCAACGCGGTGGTCAAAGCCGAACTGTTCCCGACCGAAATCCGTGCACTGGGCGTCGGCCTGCCGTACGCGCTGACCGTGTCGATCTTCGGCGGCACCGCTGAATACATCGCGCTGTGGTTCAAGAGCATCGGTATGGAAACCGGTTACTACTGGTATGTCACCGCGTGTATTGCCGTGTCGTTGCTGGTCTACGTGACCATGAAAGACACCCGCACGCATTCGCGGATCGAGACGGACTAAGTCCGCCGGCAACACAAAAAAGGGGCAGACCTGGCCAAGGTCTGCCCCTTTTGCTTTTTGAAAAAACACCACAGAACCTGTAGGAGGTTGTGCTGGAAATATGCCGCGGGTCCTTGCACCATGACCGACTCCCCAGCGTTCAGGAATCCCCTCCATGCCCGACGACATCCATTTCTACGAACCCGCCAACGGCCACGGCCTGCCGCATGACCCGTTCAATGCCATCGTCGGCCCGCGTCCCATTGGCTGGATTTCCTCTCAGGATGCCGATGGCCGCTTGAACCTGGCGCCCTACAGCTTCTTCAACGCCTTCAACTACATTCCGCCGATCATTGGATTTTCCAGTGTCGGGCGCAAAGACAGCCTGAATAACATCGAGCGAACCGGCGAATTCGCCTGGAACCTGGCGACCCGTCCGCTGGCCGAGCAGATGAACCAGTGCTCTGCCATGGTCGGGCCTGAGGTCAACGAGTTCGAGCTGTCCGGGCTGACGCCGGCAGCGTCGAAAATCATTCAGGTGCCACGCGTCGCCGAAAGCCCGGTGTCCTTCGAGTGCAAGGTCACGCAGATCATTCAGTTGCAGCGGGCCGATGGCAACGTGGTGCCGAGCTGGCTGATTCTCGGCGAAGTGGTCGCCGTGCATATCGCCAAGTGGCTGTTGAAGGATGGGGTGTACGACACCGCCGCGGCAGAACCGATTCTGCGCGGCGGCGGGCCAGCGGATTATTTCCAGCTGGGGCCTGAGGCGTTGTTCAAGATGTATCGCCCGGGGGCGGTCAAGTAATTACCAGATCAGGTCGCCGTCTTCGCTGACGTCCCTGAGACGGGTCAGTTCTTTGGCTGCGGCCTCATCGGCCTCATGGGCAGTTTTGAAGGTCTGTTCTTCGAGCAGCTTGTGAAAGCGCGGTGCACCCGAACCACCGATGGCTTTGGTGGCGATTGCGGCGTGATAGCCGCCCTCACGGGGTACTACGGCAGATACGGCTTCGAAGGTTTCAAAGGCTTTGCGTGCCATGTCGTGGATCCTGGCTGAATGGAGAATTGAGCCATTAAACCCTCAACCCGCCATTTTGTGTACCCACGACTGGGACTGCCCCAGCGCCTGGGCGGCCGACACGTCCTTGAAGGTATGAAAATCCAGGCTGTTGACCACCAGGTCTTGCACCAACCCGGCAAAAACCTGCATGGCCGGGGTGTTGAAATAAGCGGTCATGGCCTGCTGGTTCATCCAGAAACCGGACACCAGCCACAACTCCGGATCGCACTGCGAATGTTGCAGGGCAAAATTCAGGCAACCCGGTGCGCTGCGGGACGGCTCGATCAAGGCGCTCAGGCGCGCACCGAGCTCTGCCGAACGCCCGGCGCGGGCGCGGACAAAGGCCATATGACTGACGGGGATCTGCGTAGACATGTTCAACCCTCCCAGGTACTCGAGTGGCAGCCGTGGGACGGGCTGCGACAGGATCCAAGGTTAAGCGCGCCCCTTCCATCGCGGTTAGTCGATTCCTGCCGGCTTGTTGCACAATCCTGCGCGGCTTCTCGAAAAACCTGTAACAACCTGTAAAAGCTTTCGTGCCAATGAAACAGGGCTTTCAAGCAAGTTTTCCTTGGGTTGCCCTGTCATAGAGGCACCGTTAATTCACGCCATGCAGAATCAGGCAAGGTTGAGGCAGGATGTGTCTACCGCTTCGTCTTGCACAAACTTAAGCTCAGCTCATTACCAACGCCTCACCGAGGATGCCTAGCATGTCGTCGCTCGATCATTTTCAAGCCCCGCTGGACGCCGACATGGAGAAACAGCGCGCGGAACTGGCCGCTATCATTCGCCAAAACACGGCGGAGGATGGCACTTATGCGACTGCCGTCGGCTCGCTCTTCATGTCTCGCCACAGTAAATCCCATGAGTTTGCCCCGGTACTGGCGCAACCCGCGCTGTGCATCATGGCGCAGGGCCGTAAAGAGGTCAGGCTGGCCGATGAATACTTCAATTACGATCCGTTGAATTACCTGGTGGTGTCGGTCTCGATGCCCTTGAGCGGACGCGTGGTGAACGTCACTTCTGAAGAACCGATCCTCGCGGTGCGGCTGGATATCGACCCGGCGGAAATCACCGCGCTGATTGCCGACGCCGGCCCTCTCGGTGTGCCCACCCGGCCAACGGGACGCGGCTTGTATGTCGAACGGATCGACACCGCGATGCTCGACGCGGTGCTGCGTCTGGCGCGTTTGCTGGATGCGCCGAAAGACATCGCCATGCTCGCACCGCTGATTCGCCGGGAGATTCTTTATCGGTTGTTGCGCAGCCAGCAGGGCCATCGGCTGTACGAAATCGCTATCGCCAACAGCCAGAGCCATCGCATCAGCCAGGCGATCAAATGGCTCAACGGCAACTATGAGCAGCCGCTGCGCATCGATGATCTGGCGAAGGAAGTGAACCTGAGCGTGTCGACGTTGCATCACCGGTTCAAGGCGATGACGGCGATGAGTCCGTTGCAGTATCAGAAGCAACTGCGCCTGCAAGAAGCGCGGCGGTTGATGCTGGCGGAAGGGTTGGAGGCTTCGGCGGCGGGGTATCGGGTCGGGTATGAAAGCCCTTCGCAATTCAGCCGGGAGTACAGCCGGTTGTTCGGGGCGCCGCCGTTAAGGGATTTGGCGCGGTTGCGGTTGACGGTTTGATCTGATTTTTTGTGCTGGCTTTGCCGGCCTCATCGCGAGCAAGCTCGCTCCCACATTGGATCGGTGTACACCAGAACCCTGTGGGAGCGAGCTTGCTCGCGATGGGGCCAGTCAGTCAGGCGCCGAGTACGCGGCAAGCCTCAGCCGGAAGGGTCACCGACACCGGATTGCCAATGCTCAACCCAAACCCCTGACACGGCGTACTCAACGCCGTAAACGACACCCCGGAACACTCCACGGTCGTCTCAATCGTCGCGCCGATATCGCGCACGAACGTCACCTTACCGAGCAACCGATTCCCCGCCGTCGCCTGCGGATGCGACAGTTGCAGGTCCTCAGGGCGAATCAGCATCTTCACCTTCTCACCCACCACGATGCTGCTGCAGATCGGCACTTCCAGCGCATCGCCACCCGGCAAGCCCACTTTGCCGTTACCCAGCGCCGTGGCCGGGAAGATATTCCCCGAGCCGATAAAGTCCGCAACAAACTCGTTGGCCGGGTGACGATAAATCTCAATCGGCGTGCCCACTTGCTGCACGCGATGTTCACCCAATACCACGACGATATCCGCCATGGTCATGGCTTCACGCTGGTCGTGGGTCACCATGATGGTGGTGATGTTCAAGCGTTGTTGCAGCTGACGGATTTCCACCTGCATCGATTCACGCAGCTTGGCGTCCAGCGCCGACAGCGGTTCGTCGAGCAGGAGGATTTTCGGGTGATTGGCAATCGCACGGGCAATCGCCACGCGCTGACGTTGACCGCCAGACAGCTTCGCCACTGGACGATCAATCATCTCGCTCAGCTGAATCAGTTCCAGCAACTCCACCACCCGCGCCTGCTGATCAGCCTTGCTGACCCCACGCAGTTTCAGCGGATAGGCGATGTTCTCCCCTACCGTCATGTGCGGAAACAGCGCCAGCGATTGAAACACCATGCCGAAATTACGTTGATGCGCAGGCGTGTGGCCGATGTCTTCACCGTCCAGGCGAATCTCGCCGCCGCTCAGGGTTTCGAGCCCTGCGATCATTCGCAGCAAGGTGGTTTTGCCGCAGCCCGAAGGGCCGAGGAAACACACCAGTTTGCCCTCAGGTAAATGCAGGTTTACATCCTTTACCGCGCAGGCCGAGCCGTAATGTTTCTCGACGTTTTCCAGAATCAGACCAGTCATGTTGCACCTCAAGAATAAGGTTCTGGCTGGAGGTCGCCGAGCGAAGATCAGGCAAGGCAAAAGTCTGCGAAGAAGCGGAGTTGACTTTAGTCAATGAGCATTCTGAGTGGACTTTTAACGCAGCATGATCGAGCGCAGGCACCTCCAGGCAGAAGCTAGAACGAAACGCCACCTTCACCGACTAGCTTCTCCAACGCCCAGATCAGGACGAAGTCGATCAGCACGATCAGCACGGCAAACGAGAAAACGGTTGGGTCGAGCGATGACACGGTGCGGCTGTACATCCAGATCGGCACGGTCATGACGTCGATGGTGTAGAGGAAGTAGGTCACGGTGAATTCGTTGAACGAGACGATGAACGCCAGCAGCATCCCCGCCAGAATCCCCGACTTCATCAACGGCACCACCACATCGATAATCGCGCGGGTCGGCGAAGCACCGAGCATCTGCGCGGCTTCTTCGACTTCGCTGCCGATGGAGAGCATCGCGGCGGTGCAGTTTTTCACCACGAACGGTAGCGCCAGGATCACGTGGGCAATCACCAGCCGCGACGTGGTGATTTGAAATGGCAGGCTGTCGAACACCAGCAATAGCGCCAGCCCCAACACCACCATCGGAAACACCAAGGGCAGCGACATCAGTTGCAGCGCCACGGCTTTGCCACGGAACTCACAACGGGTCAGCGCGTAAGCTGCCGGCACGGCGACAATCGTGGCGAAGACCATGGTCAGGCACGCCACCATCAGGCTGGTGGTCATGGCTTTGCCGAGGCTCAGCACATCGCTGGAATCCGGCGACACGAAGGTATTCCAGGCGGCTTTGTACCATTGCAGGCTGTAGCTGCTCGGCGGGAAGTCGAGGTTCGACGCACCGCTGAACGACATCACGATCATGGTCAGGATCGGCAATACCGCCAGCAGCAGGATGAAGCCCGACAGGATGCCGGCAAACTTGCCGGTCTCGCCGGGCAGCAGCCCATAACGTTTCTTGATCAGGGTGCTCATTGGGAAGCCTCCAGCATGCGCCGACGACGGCCAGTGATGTATTCGGACAAGGTCATGATCGCGAGCGTAGTGACAATCAGCACCACACCGGCAGCGGAGGCGGCAGGCCAGTTCATCAGCGGAGCGATCTGGTCATGGACCATCACGGCCAGCATCGGCACGCGTCGACCACCGAGCAGCAATGGCACCACGAAGCTGCTGGCGTTGTAGGCGAACACCAACGTCGCGCCAGTGATGATCCCCGGCATGCTCATCGGCAGCACCACCTGGCGGAACACCTGAAAACGGCTGGCGCCCAGGGTTGCAGCAGCTTCTTCATAAGTACGGGCGACGCCGCGCATGGCGCTGGCAATCGGCAGCACGGCCAGCGGGAACGCGGTTTGCACCAGGCCCATCAGTACGCCGTTCTGGTTGTAGAGCAACATGATCGGGCGCTTGATCAGGCCCAGGCCCATCAGCGCCTGATTGAGCATTCCGCCAGGGCCGAGAATCACCAGCCAGCCGTAGCTTTGCAGCAACAGGTTGACCAGCAATGGCAGCAGCACCGCGGCGAGGAAGATCCGTCGCACAAACGGTGAGGTCAGCCGCGACATGGTGTAGGCCACCGGGATCGCCAGCACGACCGCGATCACCGCGCTGATCAAGGCCAGGCGCAGGGTCAGCAGCAAGGATTTGAGGTAATACGGTTCCAGCAATTGGGCGTAACTGGCCAGGCTGAACCCGGTCCATTCCGCGCCTTTGGTGCCCACGCTCATGCGTAGAACCAGGAGGCTGGCGGCGATCAATACGCCCAGAAACAGCATCGACGGCGAGAGGAAAAACCAGGCACGCGTCGTCGGCGAAACACCCCGGGGAGCGCGCGATGCAGCGACGGCGACCGGATGAGTCAGAGGTTGGTGTTCCATAGCAAGGGTCTCGTCAATGGAAAGCAGCTGACAAACACAAGACTTGAAGCGACGACGTTCTAGTGTGGGAGCGGGCTTGCTCGCGAAGGGGCCGTGTCAGTCGACATCAATGTTGAATGTCACACCGCATTCGCGAGCAAGCCCGCTCCCACATTTAGATTTGTGGTGCTCTGAGGGCTTGTGTTCGTCACTCGATCAGGAAGAAAAGATTTCCGTGTAACGACGAATCCATTGGTCATGCACGGAGGCCAGGAAGGCGTTGTCGTGCATGATCGCTTTCTCGGCAATCTGCTCAGGCGTGAGGATGTACGGGCTCTTGCGCGCTTCGGCGGAGATGATCGCCTTGGCGTTGACCGGACCGTTGTAGATGTCCTCAGCCATCTTGCCCTGCACCAGTGGGTCCAGAGAGTGGTTGATGAAGGCGTAGGCCAGGTCAGTATCGCCCGGACGATTCTTCGGCATCACCGAGAGCATCAGGTCGGTGTAGAAACCTTCCTTCATGCCGAAGGTGGCGCCCAGACCGTATGCCGGATCGCGGATCTGTTTCGGGAAGAATGCCGGTGCGTACAAGCCGCCCATGTCCAGAGAACCGGTACGGAACAGTTCGGCGATCTGGTTCGGGTTTTCACCCAGGGTCACTACGCGATCTTTCAGCTCGGCGAGTTTCTTGAAGCCCGGCTCGATGTTGTGTTCGTCACCACCGGCCAGTTTGGCGGCGATGATGATCAGGTCCATCGCTTCGGTCCAGTTCGGCGGCGGCAGGAAAATGTTCGGCGCCAGCTCGGGATCCCACAGGGAGGCGTAGCTGTCCGGCGCTTCCTTGATGGTGCGGGTGCTGTAGACCAGGCTGTTGCACCAGAGCAGGTAACCGATACCGTGGCCATTGGCGCCGGTGCGGTATTTCTCCGGCACGTCGACCAGGTTGGGAATGCGGTTGAGGTCGGGCTTTTCCAGCAGGTTGGCCGCGGCCAGACCTTCGGCGCCGACGCCTGCCAGGGTGATGATGTCGTACTGCGGACGATCACCGCCGGCCTTGAGCTTGGCGACCATTTCCGAGGTGCTGCCGGTGCGGTCAGCGATGACCTTGCAGCCGTATTTGTCTTCGAAGGTTGCCGCGATGTTGCGCAGTGCGGCAAGACCGGTGTCATCCGACCAGGTCAGCAAACGCAGGGTTTTGCCCTGGAAGCGTGTGTCGCTGGCATTGGCCTTGACGAAGGGCAAACTCATGGCCGCCGCGGCTACGGACGCCACGCCCACGGTTTTAATGAATTGACGTCTGTTTAAATCATGCTCGCCCATGAAGGACTCCCTTTGTTTTTGTAAGTATGAGGTTGGTCGCAACCGTTGCATCCGCGCGCCCAGATCAGCACCAAACCCCCGGTTTCAAAGGGCTTGAGTTGAGCCGACCGCTTCATCCTGAGGTCGTGCAAAACACCTGACTATCGATAAAAACTCATTGAAGCCATGACGCCAGCGCATGCCTCATCACGAGGCATGCGTTGACCCTTTTCGAGCCGTCAGACCGCTCGAATCACGTGTTTGATTTCCTGGAAAGCCTGCAAGCCCCACGGCCCCAATTCGCGGCCGATGCTGCTCTGTTTGTAGCCACCCCAAGCGGTCTGCGGGAAGATCACTTGCGGCGCGTTGATCCACACAAGCCCCGCCTGCAAAGCGTTGGCGACCCGATCTGCCGCTTCGGCGTCGCGGGTGACCACGCTGGCCACCAGACCGAACTGGCTGTCATTGGCCAGGGCAATCGCCTCGGCTTCGGTGGCAAAACTGCGCACGCAGATCACCGGGCCGAAGATCTCTTCACACCACAGCGCACTGTCGAGGGGCACTTCGGTGAAAATCGTCGGCTGCAAAAAATAGCCGCGCGGCAGGTCCGCCGGACGATTGCCGCCGCAAACCAGCTTGGCGCCAGCACTCAAACCGCGATCGATGTGCCCCAGCACGCGCTGGTATTGCGCCTGATTGACCAGTGCGCCCATTTCCACGTTCGGGTCGAACGGGTCGGCCACGCAAATGGCTTCGGCGCGGGCCTTCAAACGGATGAGGAATTCATCGGCCAGTTCATCGGCGATCAGCACGCGGCTGGTGGCCGAACACATCTGCCCGGCGTTGAAGAAACCGCCGCCACAGGCCACTTCCACGGCCAGTTCGATGTCTGCGTCTTTGAGCACCAGCAGCGAGGATTTGCCGCCCAGTTCCAGGCTCACGCCCTTCACGGTTTCTGCGGCACGTTGCATGACTTGAACACCGACGGCGTTGCTGCCGGTGAAGGAAATCTTGGCGATGCGCGGGTCAGCCGACAACGGCGCGCCAACCGCCAGGCCAGTGCCGCAGACCAGGTTGAACACGCCTTTGGGCAGACCGGCCTCCGCGATGATCGCCGCCAGTTCCAGTTCCGGCAGCGGCGTGACTTCGGACGGCTTGAGCACCACGCAGCAACCGGCGGCCAGGGCCGGGGCGAGTTTCCAGGCGGTGGTGACCATCGGGAAATTCCACGGCACGATCAGGCCGACAACACCTGCGGGTTCACGACGCACACGAGCGCTGAAGTCGTCGGTTGGCAGCTCGACATTGCTGTCTTGCTTGGCATCGAGCCCTTCGGCTAAACCGGCGTAGTACTCGAAGGTGGCGATCACGTCGTCGACATCGATGGCGGCTTCAAACAGCGGCTTGCCATTGTTGCTCGACTGCAAATGCATCAACTGTTCACGACCGGCCTGCACGCCCGCAGCAATTTTGCGCAGGATCGCGCCGCGCTCGGCGCCGGTGGATTTCGACCACTCCTTGAAGGCGTTGGTCGCGGCAGTGACGGCTTGATCGACAGCATGTTCATCGCCGCCATTCACGGTGGTCAACAAGGCTTCGGTGGCCGGGTTGATCACGCGCAGGTGTTCGTTGCCGGCGGACCATTGGCCGTCGATGAACAGGCCATCCAGCGTCGTAGGGAAACTCATTTCGACACCGCCTTCATCCACACAGTCTGATCGATTTCAATCAGGGTCGGACCCTGGCGATCGGCAGCGGCGCGCAGTGCGCTGCGCAGTTGCTCGACACCGCAGACGGCTTCGGCGGCACAGCCCAGCGCCTTGGCCACGCCGATGAAGTCCGGGGTGTAGATGTCCACGCCGACCGGCTCGATGGCGCGGTTGACCATGTATTTCTTGATCTCTTCGTAGCCCTGGTTATTCCACAGCAGGACGATCACCGGGGTGCGCGCTTCAACGGCGCTGGCCAGTTCCGGCAAGGTAAATTGCAGGCCGCCGTCGCCGATCAGGCACACCACTGGAGGCCGCGCGCCGTTTTCAACGCTGCCGCCGAGCCAGGCGCCAATCGCTGCCGGCAAGGCGTAACCGAGGGTGCCGTAACCGGTGGACGAATTGAACCAGCGACGCGGGCGTTCCGGGTTGAACGTCAGGTTGCCGGTGTACACCGGTTGGGTCGAATCGCCGACGAAGACTGCGTTTGGCAGTTCGTGCAAGACGGTTTCGAGGAAACGGGTCTGGGCCAGGGTCGGCGCATCCCAGGTGGCAGCCAGTTCGTCGCGCAAGCGTGCGGCACGAACCTGGCCCCAATCGTTACGGCGCTCGGCCAGCGAGTGGTGGGACAGTTCGCTCAGCAAGGCTTGAGCCGCGTTGCGCGAGTCGGCTACCAACGCGACTTTCGGCGGGTAGTTGCGCACGGTCTGGTCGGGGTCGATGTCCACCCGCAGCAGTACGCCAGGAATCTCGAAACCGCCGGCGAAGGTGACGTCGTAATCGGTCTCGGCCAGTTCGGTGCCGATCGCCAACACCACGTCAGCTTCAGCCACCAAAGCGCGAGTCGCGACCAGGCTTTGGGTCGAGCCGATCAGCAATGGATGGTTGGATTCGAGCATGCCCTTGGCATTGATGGTCAGGGCCACCGGGGCGTCCAGCAGTTCGGCCAGTTCAGTCAACTCGGCGGAGGCATCGATGGCGCCACCACCGGCGAGAATCAGTGGGCGCTTGGCACCGGCCAGCAACGCGGTCATGCGGGCAACTGCACTCGGCGCGGCACCGGCACGGTCGATGTTCACCGGAAGACTGGCGAGCAAGTCATCGGCCTCTTCGACCAATACGTCCAACGGAATTTCGATATGAACCGGGCGCGGACGGCCGGCCTGGAACAGAGCAAAGGCACGCGCCAGGACGCCCGGCAATTCAGCCGCCGACATCAAGGTGTGAGAGAACGCCGCCACACCGCCGACCAATGCGCTCTGGTTCGGCAGCTCGTGCAGCTTGCCGCGACCGCCGCCCAACTGGCTGCGCGATTGCACGCTGGAGATCACCAGCATCGGGATCGAGTCGGCGTAGGCCTGGCCCATGGCGGTGGTGATGTTGGTCATGCCAGGGCCGGTGATGATGAAGCACACACCCGGTTTGCCGCTGGTGCGAGCGTAACCGTCGGCCATGAAACCGGCGCCCTGTTCGTGACGCGGAGTGACGTGGTTGATGCTCGAACGGGCCAGCCCGCGATACAGCTCCACGGTGTGAACCCCGGGAATGCCGAACACCTGCTCAACTCCGTAATCTTCGAGTAACTTGACCAATACTTCGCCGCACGTCGCCATGTCTTTGCCCTTCTTGTTCGTTTGAGACGCCGGACCTGCGCAGTGTTTATGATGAGTGGGCAGGTCCAGGGATGGCCTCATTGGAACGGGCGACACGTAGCCGCAACAATGGATAAAAAGTCATACTAGCCATGTCCTCACGTCATACCTTGGATCCCAATGAAACGATTGCCTCCCCTGCCGGCGCTGCACACTTTTCTGATTACCGCGCAGTGCTGCAACTTCACCCGTGCTGCTGAACAGCTGTACATCACCCAAGGTGCGGTGAGTCGGCAGATCGCCGGGCTGGAAGAACATCTGGGTTATGAACTGTTCATTCGCCAGGCCCGGGGCCTTGACCTGACGGCCGAAGGACGGGAATGGCTGCCACGGGTCCAGCAGATTTTCGGCTTGATCGACGAAGCCGTGGAGCAGATCGGCGAGAAGCGCGAAACCCTCCAACTCAAGGCCCCGACGTGTGTCATGCGCTGGCTGTTGCCACGGCTGTTGCAGTGGCAACGGGAGCGCCCGGATGTGCCGGTGGAATTGACCACCACGGTCAAACATGGCGTGGATTTTCATCGCGAGCAGTTCGATGCTGCGGTGATGTACGGCGCACCGCCGGACAGCGCGCTGGCTTCTTTTCATTTGTTCGATGAGCAACTGACACCGGTCTGTTCCAAACCTCTACTGGAAGGTCCAGTGCCGCTGATGACGCCGGAGGATCTGGAGCAGCACATGTTGCTGCACCCGACAAGGGATGAACGGGACTGGAAGGCCTGGCTGGCCACCGCGGATATTCGCTTGAGCAATGTCGGCAAGGGTCAGCATTTCGAAACGCTGGACCTGGCGATGTCGATGGCGTCACAGGGGACAGGCGTGGCGATCGGGGATTGGTCGCTGATTGGCGATGATTTGAGTGCGGGGCGGCTGGTCATGCCGTTTGAATTGAAGGTTAAGACCGGGTTGGCGTATTACCTGGTTTTCCCTGAAAAACCCGGGCCTTCGCCGAAGTTGCGCGAGTTGATGGGGTGGTTGGTGGAGCAGGCTCAGGCGCGCTGAGTCGAAACCATGTAGCAGCTGGCGAAGCCTGCGTTCGGCTGCGCAGCAGTCGTAAAACCATCCACCGCGGTGTGTCAGCAAAACTGTGGATACCGGGTTTACGACTGCTGCGCAGCCGAACGCAGGCTTCGCCAGCTGCTACAGGTTTGTGGTGTTACGAGGATCAGTACCCGACGGTGAACCGCTGCCGAGGGTGCTTCGGCGATTCCACTTCATCCAGCAACGCAATCGCATAATCGGCAAAACTGATCCAGCTCCGCCCTTCGCTACTCACCAGCAAATCATCCTTGCCGATCCGAAACGTCCCCGTGCGCTCACCTTCGACAAACTCTGCCGACGGCGACACAAAAGTCCAGTCCAGCTCTTTTTCCTGCCGCAGGTTTTCCAGAAACTTCGCACCCGCGCTGGCCTCAGCCTTGTACGCCTGCGGAAAACCCTCGCTGTCGATGACGCGGGTTCCATCCGGCAGCAACAGCGAACCGGCACCGCCCACCACCAGCAGACGTTTCACCCCAGCCTGTTTCACCGGCCCGATCACGGCACTGGCAGGAAGCGTCGAAAAATGCGCAGCGCTGATCACCACGTCATGGCCAGCGACTGCCGCTTGCAAGGCTTCAGCGTCCAGGGCATCAACATTTTTGCTGACCACACCAGCACGCTGGCCGATTTTCGAGGTGTCGCGGGCGATCGCCGTAACGCTGTGACCACGACGCAGGGCTTCTTCCAGCAGTTGGCTACCGGCACGACCGGTGGCACCAATGATTGCGATCTTGCTCATGACGTTCTCCAGTGTGGATCAGTGTGAGTGAGTGAATCGGGTTACCACTTCATCTCGCCCTTGGCGACTTTGGCGCTCAATTCAAGCGAGCTTTCTTCTCCCAGCTTCGGGTAGCGTTTTTTCATCGCGGCGATCAGCGCGGCAGCGTCCTTTGCCTTGGCGGTTTCTTCGTCGAAGGCTTTGATGTAATCGGCGGTGAACTGCACGGCGGCCAGCGAACGGGCGCTCTCACCAAGGTAATGACCCGGCACGATGGTTTTCGGTTTCAGGGTTTCGATGGCGTGCAATGTGGTCAGCCAATCGGCGTGGGACTGCGGCGTCTGGGTGTCGGCCATCCACACGTGGATGTTTTCCGCGACGACGACGCCACCGACCACAGCCTTGATCGACGGAATCCAGACAAAGGTGCGATCCGGTTGCTTGCCGTCCAACCCCACCACCTGCAATTTCTGCCCTTCGAGCATCAGGCTGTCGCCTTTGAGTACCTGCGGCACGATGGTTTTGGCAGGCACGTCGGTGCCCATTTTCGGCCCCCAGAACGCCAGTTTGCCGTCGACGGTTTTCTGGATGTGATCCACGGTCGGCTGCGAGGCGAGCACTTTGGCGTTGGGGAATGCGGCAGTCAGGGTGTCGAGGCCAAAGTAGTAATCCGGGTCACCGTGGCTGATGTAGATGGTGGTCAGTTGCTTGCCGCTGGCGCGGATCTTCTCGACCACTTGCTCGGCCTGGGATTTGCCAAATTGTGCATCCACCAAAATCGCGTCTTTCTCGCCACTGACCAACACCGAGGTCACCGGGAAGATCGCCTTGTCGCCCGGGTTATAGACGTCCAGGGTCAGGCTCGAGGCAGCCGCTGCGTGGGCGGCGAAACCTAGGGTGGCGGTGGCCAGCAAAATACGTTTAAGCGAGGTGAAGCCGATCATCTGTTGCTCCGTTGTCCGAATGCCGTGCTTGGCGATGGGACAGAGCTTAGTTGCATGACGCAGTACAAAAAATGCGATGCTGGGACATAGTTTGTTTCTGAAAGTGGGCAAATCATGGATCGTCTACAAGCAATGCGAGTGTTCGTCACGGTGGTTGACCTCGGCAGCCAGTCCGCCGCCGCCGATCACCTGGACCTGTCACGGCCCGTGGTTTCGCGCTATCTGGCGGAGCTGGAGGATTGGGTCGGCGCACGCCTGATGCACCGCACCACGCGCAAGCTGAGCCTGACCGCCGCTGGCAGTGAAATCCTGCCTCGATGTCGGCAGATGCTCGACCTGTCCACGGACATGCAAGCCGCCGTCAGCGAACCGGACGAGGCACCACGCGGCGTGTTGCGGATCAGCGTCAGCACTTCATTTGGTCAGGCACAATTGGCGGATGCCATGGCCGCTTACGTCAAACGTTACCCCGGCGTGAGCATCGACATGCAGATGCTCGACCGCACGGTGAACCTGGTGGATGAGCGCATCGATCTGGCGATCCGCACCAGCAATGACCTGGACCCGAACCTGATCGCGCGGCGGTTGACGGTCTGCCGTTCGGTGATCTGCGCCTCCCCCGCTTATCTGCTCGAGCACGCGACGCCGCTGCGGGTCGAGGATCTGAGCCAGCACAATTGCCTGACCCACTCCTACTTCGGCAAAAGTCTCTGGCATTTCGAGGAGGACGGTGAGCAGGTGTCAGTGCCGGTGCAGGGCAACATCAGCGCCAACGAAGCCAGCACATTGTTGCGCGCGACGATGGCTGGCGCCGGGGTGGCGATGCTCCCCAGTTATCAGGCCGGTGTGCATATCCACAGCGGCGAACTGATCCGCCTGCTGCCACACGCCGAACCCCGGCAAATGAACGTTTACGCGGTGTATACCTCACGCAAACACATGCCGGCGACGTTGCGCAGCATGCTGGATTTTCTGGTGCTCAGATTTCCGGAAGAACCGGCGTGGGATATCGGCCTGTAACCGAATGATCGTTCCCACGCTCCGCGTGGGAATGCCTCAACGGACGCTCCGCGTTCGGCTTTAGATGGGACGCGGAGCGTCCCGGGCTGCATTCCCACGCGGAGCGTGGGAACGACCAGAGAGGCCGCGTTGGTGGCAACTCACTGGCGCTGACCTATGCTCAAAGTAATACCGAAGGGTATTCGTTCAGAGGTCAACGCCATGAACATCAAAACAAGAAGATACCTCGCGATTTTCATCACCTGCGCGGCCACGCTCGCGCTGTATGGCACCGCGGCCTGGCGCGTCGAGCAGTTGCGACAACTGCCCCGTGAATACGCGAGCTGTAACTTCGAACGCTGCATTCCCCACAACGCGACCCTCAACGCCCTCAAGTAACGAAGGGGATCAGGCCTCGTTGTCCTGATCGGCCTTCAAGCGGTCGCGAAATGCCTTGGGCGAGATCCCCACTCGACGTCGGAACAGGCGCGTGAAGTTGGTCGGATCAGAGAACCCCAACACGTCGGACATTTCATAAATGGTCATGCTGGTATAGGTCAGCAAGCGCTTGGCCTCCAGCAATTGACGTTCGTGCATGATCTGCAACGCCGGTTGCCCCGCCAGCTCACGGCACGTGCCGTTGAGGTGGGACACGGAAATCCCCAGCCGATGGGCCAGGTCTTCGACCTTGACGTGTTGGCGATAGGTCTCTTCCACCAGTTGGATAAAACCGTTCAGGTATTCCCGGGCACGCTGCGGACGCTGGCTGGCGTTGCGGCGGGAAATCACCTGGCGGCTGACCCACACCATGATCACGCTGACCAGCGAATGCATGAGCATTTCGCGAGCCGGCTGGTGGCCGGTGTATTCGTCTTGCAGCGCTGAAAACAGGCTGTTGAGGTACTCGCCTTCCTTGCCCGCCGGATAACTTTCGGCCTGGGCCAGGGCGTTCACCGAGTTGCCCAGTTGCGCCTGAAGATGGGCGACCAGCGGCGCGGCAAGGGTCACCACAAACCCTTCGACGTCCTCGGAAAACCGGAAGCCGTGCACCGACAGCGGTGGCAGGATCTGGATCGCCGGCTCGGTCAATTGCGTACGTTTGCCTTCGATTTCAAGCTCTGCCTGACCTTTGAATACGAAGAGCAACTGGCACAAATCGGCGTGGCGGTGGGGTTTGATTTCCCACTGGTGTTCGCGGCTGCGTTTGGAAATGGTTTCACAGTGCAGCAAGTCCGGGGTCGGCCAATCCAGGCTTTCACCGTAGAGCTTGAACACTGGAATCGAAGGTAGGTCAGGCTTGTTCATCACTTCAATCCAGGCCTCGGGGGTAGGCGGGCGATAATCGCACCGATTGGCAGAATGTACAGGTATCGGCTCAGTTTTCCCCTTCAATTGACAGACTCGCGAGAGAAAAATGCAAGCACTCGATCCATAAAAATTATTCACCGGCCCTGGTCGCGTGAAGCTTGCGAGTCATAAAAACAATGAAAACGCTGAAAACCCAAATCGCCATCATCGGCGCCGGTCCGTCCGGTTTATTGCTCGGCCAATTGCTGCACAACGCCGGCATCGACACCCTCATTCTCGAACGCCAGACCCCGGACTATGTGCTCGGACGAATCCGTGCCGGCGTCCTCGAACAAGGCATGGTAGAGCTGTTGCGCCAAGCCGGAGTGGGTCAGCGCATGGACGCCGAAGGGCTGGTCCACACAGGCTTCGAACTGGCCCTCGACGCACGCCGCGTACACATCGATCTGCAAGCCCTGACCGGTGGCAAAACGGTGATGATCTACGGTCAGACCGAGCTCACCCGCGACCTGATGGCCGCTCGTCGGGAGGCCGGTGCGCAGACGATTTACGAAGCCGGCAACGTCGTTCCTCACGGGATGAAAACCGATGAGACGTTCGTGACTTTTGAGAAGGACGGCGAGCTGTATCAACTCGATTGCGACTACATCGCCGGGTGCGACGGTTTCCATGGCGTGGCCCGGCAGTCGATTCCTGCCGAGTGCCTGAAAGTGTTCGAGAGGGTCTATCCGTTTGGCTGGCTGGGGATTCTTGCCGATACCCCGCCAGTTCACGAAGAGCTGGTCTACGCCCGCCATGAACGCGGTTTTGCCCTGTGCAGCATGCGTTCGGCCACCCGCACCCGCTACTACCTCCAGGTGCCGGCCGGCGAGCACGTCGAGAACTGGTCTGATCAGCGCTTCTGGGATGAACTCAAATCCCGTCTGCCTGGCGCGTTGGCAGCGTCGTTGGTCACTGGGCCTTCCATCGAAAAAAGCATCGCGCCGTTACGCAGTTTTGTCGTCGAACCGATGCAGTACGGGCGGATGTTTTTGGTCGGCGACGCCGCGCACATCGTCCCACCCACCGGCGCCAAGGGCCTGAACCTGGCGGCCAGCGACGTCAGTACGCTGTTCACTATTCTGCTGAAGGTTTACCGAGAAGGCCGTGTGGATTTGCTGGAGAAATACTCCGAGGTCTGCCTGCGCCGGGTGTGGAAAGCCGAACGGTTTTCCTGGTGGATGACCTCGATGCTGCACCGCTTTGACGATAACGACGCCTTCAGCCAGCGGATTGCCGAGTCGGAACTGGAGTACTTCGTCGACTCCGAGGCCGGTCGAAAAACCATTGCAGAAAATTACGTCGGCCTTCCATACGAGGCTATCGAATAGCCTGCTATCGACTTACACTGGCGAGCATCCCCGCTCGCCTTGCTTCTTGCGGGTCAATCACTGTCCGCAGGTTCTAACCCGTGACCAATCTCAACCAGCCTGAAACGCCCAAACCGGCCATTCGCAGCGTGTTGATCGCCCTGATGCTGGCAATCTTTCTGGGCGCGCTGGACCAGACCATCGTCGCCGTGTCGATGCCGGCCATTTCCGCACAATTCAAGGACGTCAGCCTGCTGGCCTGGGTGATTTCCGGCTACATGGTGGCGATGACGGTGGCCGTGCCGATCTACGGCAAACTGGGTGATCTGTACGGTCGCCGCAAGTTGATGCTGTTTGGCATGGGGTTGTTCACGGTCGCTTCGTTTTTCTGCGGCATGGCCCAGAGCATGGAGCAGCTGGTGCTGGCGCGGATTCTTCAAGGCATCGGTGCTGGCGGGATGATTTCGGTCAGCCAGGCGATCATTGGCGACATCGTGCCGCCCCGGGAACGCGGCCGCTATCAAGGTTACTTCAGCAGCATGTACGCAGTGGCCAGCGTGACCGGCCCGGTGCTCGGTGGCTATATGACCGAGTACCTGTCGTGGCGTTGGGTGTTCTTGATCAATCTTCCGTTGGGGCTCGGTGCCTGGCTGGTGGCCAATCGAACACTGGTGGGTTTGCCAGTGCCACAACGCAAACCGATCATCGATTACCTCGGTACGATGCTGATGATCATCGGCTTGACCGCTTTGTTGCTGGGCATCACCCAGGTAGGTCAGGGCCATTCGTGGCGCAGCGCCGAAGTGCTGGGCCTGCTCGGTTGTGCGGTGTTGGTACTGGCACTGTTCGTCTGGCATGAACGCCGGGCGCGGGAGCCGCTGCTGCCGATGCATTTGTTCGCCAACCGCAATGCGATCCTGTGCTGGTGCACGATCTTCTTCACCAGCTTCCAGGCGATCTCGCTGATTGTGTTGATGCCACTGCGCTTCCAGAGCGTCACCGGTGCCGGGGCCGACAGCGCCGCGTTGCACCTGTTGCCGCTGGCGATAGGCTTGCCGATCGGCGCGTATTTCGCCGGCCGCCGAACCTCGGTGACCGGGCGCTACAAACCCATGATTCTGACCGGGGCCCTAATCATGCCGATCTCGATTCTCGGTATGGCGTTCAGTCCTCCCCAGGCATTTGTGCTCAGTAGTCTGTTCATGTTGCTCAGCGGGATTGCTAGCGGCATGCAGTTCCCGACGTCCTTGGTCGGTACGCAGAACGCGGTGGCACAACGGGACATCGGTGTCGCCACCAGCACCACCAACCTGTTCCGCTCACTGGGCGGCGCGGTGGGTGTGGCGTTGATGTCCGCACTGCTGTTGGCATTGTTGCAGGACTCAAGTTTTGCCCACCTGGCCGGCTCTTCGATGATTGCCGAGGGCAGTTCCGGGAACGTCTTGCTCGATGGTTTGAACGCCGCGCCGGGGGATGCGCAGAACGCCTTGCGCGCTGAGCTGCTGCTGACCTTCCGGCATTTGCTGATGGTCAGCGCGGCGGTGTCGCTGCTGGGGCTGGCGGCGGCGATTGCCATGCCGAATATGGTGTTGCGTGGGCGCGAGGATAAAGTCCGCTAACCCCACCACCCCGATCGTTCCCACGCTCTGCGTGGGAATGCAGCCCGGGACGCTCTGCGTCCCAAAAGCGGACGCAGAGCGTCCATTGAGGCATTCCCACGCGGAGCGTGGGAACGATCATTGCTCAAGGGCTGTAATACCCGACAGCCACCAGAAAATGCCCGACCTTTTTCAGGTAGGCATGCTTGTCCTCGATCTTGCCGGTCACCGGGTTTTTCCAGCGGTATTCGTATTCGCCATCGTCCTGCTTGGCCATCAGCGCCAGGATCGGCTCCCCAACCGGCTTGCCTTCCGGATCCTTGATCTTGCTGAAGTCGGTATTGATCAACCGCAGGTTGGTGCCGTGGGCGACATACCGTTGGTTATCCAGGTCGACGACGAAGACGTACAAATCATCCTGCAAGTACCCGCCCTTGAGGGAGTTGATGGCCGTGAGCGTGCCCTTCTCGTCCTTGGCCAGATCGGCCGCTGCTTTGTTCAGCAACGCCATCGCCTGTTCCGCTGAGGCCCGTGGCAAGTAGTAACCCACCGCCAGGATCCGCTGACCGATGCGCTGGTAGAACACATGCTTGCGTTCGACCTTGCCGTCGGACCAGTTCTGCCAGCGATATTCGGCTTGCTGAATGCCATTGCCCTCCGGCACGTTCAAGGCGTCTTTGAAGGCTTTCTGCAAATCCGGCCCGAGCACATCGGACACATCACGGCCAATCAACGCCGAAGACGGCCCGCCGCTGGCGAGCATCACGCCCTTGGTGTCGACCACGAACACGTAACGATCCTTGTCGACAAACTCGCCCTGACGACTGAAAGCAGCGAAGGCCTTGTCGCCATGGTCGTGGTAGTACGCCAGGGCTTTTTCCAGCAGGGCTTTGGCAGCCTGGCTGTCGTCCTTTTCCGTGCCGGCAGCTTGAACCTGGCCAAGACACAGCAAAAGCATCACGCCCAGCAAGGCCAACCTATGCAAAAACCCCATTGCGCATCCCTCGTTCTTGTTGGTGTTTCAAGAGCGTAGACGGCAATGGGGTATGTATGGATATTCAGGAAAGCACAGAAGACGGTCCCCTGTAGCAGCTGGCGAAGCCTGCGTTCGGCTGCGCAGCAGTCGTGATCCAGACACTGCGGTTCGGCTGATAAAACGCAGTGTCTGATTTCACGACTGCTGCGCAGCCGAACGCAGGCTGCGCCAGCTGCTTCAGGGGTTCAGGTGTAGCTGGCCGACTCTTACGGCCGGGCGCGTAGCTGCTGCTGCAAATTCTGGATCTGCGCCTGAAGGGTGTTGATGTTGCGGGTGACCTGGCTACGGAAGGCGTCGAACTCGGCGGTATTGGTCCCGCCTGGCGTCGCGGCCGGGCGATTATCCTGTTGGCTTTTGAGGATGATGACCTCCTGCTCCAGACGCTCGATAGCGGCGCTCGGGTTGCCTTGTTTCTTCAGTGCAACGATGTCGGAGCCAAGGCTTTTAAGTTGCGCGTCGAATTTGTCTGTGTCCGCCGGGTTGCTTTTCAGCACGGCTACATCGCTGTTCAAGACTTTGACCTGAGCCTGCAACTGAATGGTGGCGGTCTGTTGTTCGGTGCCTTGCTCGGCTATCTGCGCCAAGCGCTTATCCAGATCAGTGGTCTGTGCACTCATCTGCGCCAGGCGTTTGTCCAGATCGGTGGTCTGACCGACAACGCCTTGCTGCTGTTTACTTTGATCCTGGAGCTTGCTTTCCAGCTGCTTGATTTGCAGCTTCAAGGCTTCGCTGTCGCTGCTGACGTTGGTCTGACTGGCGACAACCTTGCCGGAAATGTCCTGCAAGCGCCCCGCCGCTTCCTCACTGATACGCGCGAAACTTTCCTGGGTCGCCACCAATTGCTGTTCCATCAGCGAGAGCTGCTGGAAGCTCCACCAGGCAAGGCCTGCAAATGCAAAGAACAAGGCGCCTACCAGCGCCCACAGCGGGCCGGTGCTCGCGCTTTTGACTTTGACGACTGGCGCGGGCCGCGAATGCACGGAGTTACGAGCGGTGGTCGGAAAATCATCGTCGTCGAGGCTGTCGGCACGCAGGCTCGGTACATCGTCGAAGTCGTCGTTGGCATCGTTACGCATGGACATTGAGTCAACCTTTGTGGAACGCGGTGATGGCTTGATGCGGCGCAGTATAACCCCCACTGCCACATCGATTGACCCTCGACCCCGAACTCGGTTCAGTGTGGCGGCGCTAACCCGCGCGTCAGCGGATGTCCTGGGCCTTCCACCAGCCGCAGAATTCATCGAGGGCGGTCCAGAGACTGACTTTGGGATCGTAGTCCAGATAATGCCGGGCGCGGCTGATGTCCAGGGTGAAATTTTTGTTCATCACCTGCATGCCCAGACGCGACAAGGTCGGTTCGGGACGACCCGGCCACAATTTGCAAACGCCCTCGTTGAGCGCCGCCACGGTGTAGGCCAAACCGTAGGAACGGTAGCGGGTGACTTGTGGGACGTCCATTTTGCGCATCACATAGTTGACCACGTCCCACAACGGCACCGGCGCGCCGTTGCTGATGTTGTAGGCCTTGCCCAACGCTGAACCACTGGCCAGCAAACTGCTGAGCAACGCTTCATTGAGGTTTTGCACGCTGGTGAAATCAACCTTGTTCAGGCCATTGCCGATGATCGCGAGCCGTCCTTTACGCTGCATTTTCAGCAGCCGCGGGAAGATGCTCATGTCGCCAGCCCCCGTCACGAAACGCGGGCGCAGGGCCAGGGTTTCGAGGCCGAACTCCTGAGCGCCGAAAACTTTTTGCTCGGCCAGGTATTTGGTCGCGGCGTAGGGATGCTTGAAGCGCTTGGGCACCTGTTCTTCGGTCAGCCCCAGATGATCGCGGCCATCGAAGTAGATCGACGGCGACGACAAGTGAACCAGTCGCCGAACCCGCTGTTTCAGGCAGGCCTCGACCACGTTTTCCGTGACCTGCACATTGCCTTGATGGAAGTCCTGATAACGCCCCCACAAACCGACCGCACCGGCGCAATGCACCACGGCTTCGACGTCTGAGCACAGATCGCGTGCCAGTTCCGGGTCGCTCAAGTCACCCTGGATGAACTCGGCGCCACGGCGCACCAGATGCTCCACACTTTCGGCCCGGCGACCGTTGACCCGCACGTCCAGGCCCTGCTCCAGGGCGAAACGCGCAAAGCGCCCGCCAATGAAGCCGCTTGCGCCGGTAACCAGAATCTTCATGAATTGCTCCGAATATTTCGTTTTGCGTATTTCGTCAGGTCTTGACGCTGCCCGTCAGTCCAACGGCACCAGCCATTGCTTCGACGAACCCACCAACTGATCGGTGAGTAACCCCAGCAACTGACCGCCGTTGCGCCAATGATGCCAGTACAGCGGCACATCGATCGGCTTATCGGGCAAAAGCTCTACCAATACACCGCGCTCCAGTTGCTCGCGCACCTGCAGTTCAGGTACCAGGCCCCAACCGAGTCCCGCTTCCGTGAGGCGGATGAAGCCTTCGGACGAGGGGCATAAATGGTGTTCGAATCCGCCATCGACGCCGAGGGACGCGAGGTAGCGATGCTGTAGGAAATCGTCCGGGCCAAACACCAACGCGGGGGTTTTCGACAACAGATCGGCGCGTACGCCTTCAGGAAAATGCCGGGCGATAAAGGCCGGGCTGGCCAACGCACGGTAGCGCATGGCCCCCAGCAAAACGCTGCGCGCGCCGGCCACCGGGCGCTCGCTGGCGCAGACGCACGCCGCGACTTCACCGGCGCGCATGCGTTTGAGGCCGACGGTCTGGTCTTCGACCACCAGATCCAGCAGCAAATGCTGTTCCGCGCAAAAATCCCCGACCGCTACGGCCCACCATGTGGCGAGGCTGTCGGCATTCAAGGCGATGCGCAGACGTTCCGGCAGACCTTCTTCGTCGAGTGCCGGCACCAGTGTTTGCAAGTCCCGTTCAAGCAAACGCACCTGCTGCACGTGGTTGAGCAGCCGTCGGCCGATTTCGGTCGGGGCCGGCGGTGTCACCCGCACCAGCACCGGTTGGCCGACGCGTGCCTCGAGCAATTTGATGCGCTGGGAGATCGCCGATTGCGACAAGCCGAGCACCTGAGCCGCACGTTCGAACCCGGCCTGCTCGACCACCGCGGCCAGGGCAGAAAGCAATTTATAGTCGAACATCAGTTTTCCTAATGAGCGATCAGCATGATTGGTTTTTCTTATACAGCCTGACACCGGAGAATGGCCAGCAAGAACTCTTGAACAAGGATCATCGACATGGCTGGCGAAACATCATTGGCAACCTTGCTGCGCAGCATGAGCCCGCAACTCAACGTCGGCGAATACGTGTTCTGCACCCTGCGCGACGGCCAGTTGCCGGCAGGCCTGGAGATCGTCGGCAGTTTCCGCGAGCAGGAAGGTCTGACGGTGATTCTGGAACGTTCCCACGCCGAGAAGGCGGGTTTCAGTTTCGATTACGTCGCGGCCTGGATCACCTTGAACGTGCACTCGGCCCTCGAAGCCGTCGGCCTGACCGCCGCGTTCGCTACGGCATTAGGCCAAGCGGGCATCAGCTGCAACGTGATTGCCGGCTATTACCACGACCATTTATTCGTCGGCCAGGCCGATGCCGAACGCGCCCTGCACGTGCTGCGGGATCTGGCGGCCAACGCGGAGTAAACATCTTATGTGGCAAAGCTATGTGAACGGCCTGTTGGTGGCCGCGGGGCTGATCATGGCGATCGGTACTCAAAATGCGTTTGTGTTGGCTCAGAGCCTTCGACGCGAACATCACCTGCCCGTGGCGGCACTTTGCGTGACCTGCGATGCCTTGCTGGTGGCAGCCGGGGTATTCGGCCTGGCGACGGTGCTGGCGCAGAACCCGACGTTGCTGGCAGTCGCCCGCTGGGGTGGCGCGGCGTTTCTGATGTGGTATGGCAGCCTGGCATTGCGTCGGGCCTGCTCGAAACAGAGCCTGCAACAAGGCGAAAGCCAGACCGTGCGTTCACTGCGCGCGGTGATGCTCAGTGCTTTGGCCGTTACGCTGCTTAATCCGCACGTTTATCTGGACACTGTGTTGCTGATTGGCTCCCTCGGCGCACAACAAACCGAGCCCGGCGCTTATGTCGTGGGCGCGGCCAGTGCGTCGTTGCTGTGGTTTTTCACCCTGGCGCTCGGCGCGGCGTGGTTGGCGCCATGGCTGGCTCGGCCAAGTACCTGGCGAATCCTTGATCTGTTGGTAGCGGTCATGATGTTCACAGTGGCGTTTCAATTAATCGTCGCCTCCTGATTATTCCAAAAGGCTCTGGAACCTCTATTCCACACAGTTGTTGCGTGGTTATGCCGCACCCCCGGTGCTATGATCCGGTTCGATGCGCCGCAAAGAGTACAAACTCCCCGGCGCTTGTCTGGCCGCCCGTGATCGGCCTTGCGCTCACCGCAACTGACCTGATTAGGAGAATCATCATGGCTTTCGAATTGCCGCCGCTGCCTTACGCACACGATGCCCTGCAGCCGCACATTTCCAAGGAAACTCTGGAATACCACCACGACAAGCACCACAACACCTATGTCGTGAACCTGAACAACCTGGTGCCAGGCACCGAGTTCGAAGGCAAGACTCTGGAAGAAATCGTCAAATCCTCCTCGGGCGGTATCTTCAACAACGCCGCTCAGGTCTGGAACCACACTTTCTACTGGAACTGCCTGGCGCCAAACGCCGGCGGTCAACCAACCGGCGCACTGGCTGACGCGATCAACGCAGCCTTCGGTTCGTTCGACAAGTTCAAGGAAGAATTCAGCAAGACTTCCATCGGCACCTTCGGTTCCGGTTGGGGCTGGCTGGTTAAAAAGGCTGACGGTTCCCTGGCCCTGGCCAGCACCATCGGCGCCGGCAACCCGCTGACCAACGGCGACACCCCGCTGCTGACCTGCGACGTCTGGGAACACGCTTACTACATCGACTACCGCAACCTTCGTCCAAAATACGTCGAAGCGTTCTGGAACCTGGTCAACTGGAAATTCGTGGCTGAGCAGTTCGAAGGCAAAACCTTCACTGCTTAAGATCGACGCCAGTCAAAAAAACCCGGCTTAGGTCGGGTTTTTTTATGGGTGCTGGAAATGTGTTGCCTGTCAGACCGTCTTCGCGAGCAAGCTCAGCTCCTACAATCGCTCAGGGTGCATCCGCAGAATCCAGGGCGATTTCCCACGATGAAACCTGCCTTCAGCCCCTTGCCCCAACGCCACAGCCGTCTAACATCAACCAAAAGGAAAAATAGTCTCAATCCCCCTCAAGTTGAAGGACCCAACAACCGACACAGTACGAATAGGCAAACACTCCAAACCACAGCATTTCGGCCAAGCTACAGGCAAAACCCCAAGTGATTGATTGTCCCTTTGACTGCCATCACCGGATTGCCAATACTCATGGCAACTTGACGCTACCCGCACGGAACAAGGAATGACTCTTTGAAGCTGGAACTCAAGAACAGCTTGTCGGTGAAGTTGCTTCGGGTCGTGCTCCTGTCGGCATTGATCGTCGGCGTGGTCTTGAGCTGCGCGCAGATCGTTTTCGATGCCTATAAAACACGCCAGGCCGTGGCCAGCGATGCCCAACGCATCCTCGACATGTTCCGCGACCCCTCGACCCAGGCCGTCTACAGCCTGGACCGGGAAATGGGTATGCAGGTGATCGAAGGCCTGTTTCAGGACGATGCTGTGCGCAAGGCCTCCATTGGCCATCCCAACGAAGCCATGCTCGCGCAAAAGTCTCGCGAGTTGCAGCATTCCGAGAGTCGCTGGCTGACCGACCTGATCCTCGGCAAGGAACGCACCTTCACCACCCAACTGGTGGGTCGCGGCCCTTACAGCGAGTATTACGGCGACTTGAGCATCACCCTCGATACCGCCACTTATGGCCAAGGTTTCATCGTCAGCTCGGTGATCATCTTCATCTCCGGCGTGTTGCGTGCCATGGCCATGGGGCTGGTGCTGTACCTGGTCTATCACTGGCTGCTGACCAAGCCGCTGTCGCGGATCATCGAACACCTCACGGAAATCAATCCGGATCGCCCCAGCGAACACAAAATCCCGCTGCTCAAGGGGCATGAAAAGAACGAACTGGGAATCTGGATCAACACCGCCAACCAGTTGCTCGAGTCCATCGAACGCAACACCCATTTGCGCCACGAAGCGGAAAACAGCCTGCTTCGCATGGCCCAGTACGACTTCCTCACCGGCCTGCCAAACCGCCAGCAATTACAGCAGCAACTGGACAAAATCCTGGTAGACGCCGGCAGGTTGCAACGTCGGGTCGCGGTATTGGTGGTCGGCCTGGACGACTTCAAGGGCATCAACGAACAATTCAGCTACCAGACCGGCGACCAACTGCTGCTGGCCCTGGCCGATCGCCTGCGAGCTCACAGTGGACGCCTTGGCGCCCTCGCCCGCCTCGGCGGCGACCAGTTCGCCCTGGTTCAGGCCGACATCGAACAACCCTACGAAGCGGCCGAACTGGCCCAAAGCATTCTCGATGACCTGGAAGCGGCATTTGCCCTCGATCATCAAGAGATTCGCCTGCGTGCCACCATCGGCATCACCCTGTTCCCTGAGGACGGTGACAGCACCGAGAAACTGCTGCAAAAAGCCGAGCAGACCATGACCCTGGCCAAGACTCGCTCGCGCAACCGTTATCAGTTCTATATCGCCAGCGTCGACACCGAGATGCGCCGCCGTCGCGAGCTGGAAAAAGACCTGCGCGACGCCTTGGCCCGTGGCCAGTTCTACCTCGTCTACCAGCCGCAGATCAGCTATCGCGATCACCGGGTGGTGGGGGTCGAGGCGCTGATTCGCTGGCAGCATCCCGAGCATGGGCTGGTTCCGCCGGACTTGTTCATCCCCCTGGCCGAGCAGAACGGCACCATCATCGCCATTGGCGAATGGGTGCTGGATCAGGCGTGCAAGCAATTGCGCGACTGGCATGACCAGGGTTTTGTCGACCTGCGCATGGCGGTGAATCTGTCCACGGTGCAACTGCACCACGCCGAGTTGCCACGGGTGGTCAACAACCTCCTGCAGATGTACCGCCTGCCACCGCGCAGCCTGGAGCTGGAAGTCACCGAAACCGGTCTGATGGAAGACATCAGCACGGCCGCCCAGCATCTGCTGAGCCTGCGCCGCTCCGGTGCGCTGATCGCGATCGACGACTTCGGCACCGGTTACTCGTCATTGAGTTATCTGAAAAGCCTGCCGCTGGACAAGATCAAGATCGACAAGAGCTTCGTTCAGGACCTGCTCGATGACGACGACGACGCGACCATCGTTCGGGCCATCATCCAGCTGGGCAAGAGCCTGGGCATGCAGGTGATTGCCGAAGGCGTGGAAACCCCCGAGCAAGAGGCCTACATCATCTCCGAGGGCTGTCACGAAGGTCAGGGCTATCTCTACAGCAAGCCGCTGCCGGCGCGGGAATTGAGCGCGTATCTGAAACAGGCCCAGCGCAGTAACGCGGCTATTTTGTAGAAGATCAAGAAAATCGCAGCCTCGTTTCACTCGACAGCTGCTACAGAGTGAAACGAGGCTGCGATCTTTTGATCTACCTCACGTGTCCCCGTGAATAAGAAATATTTCCAGGTACAACCCTTTACAGATAATGCGAAAGATTTGCATTATGTCGCAGTTTTGCGCGCTTGCTGCGCCATTCCACCCCTTCTCGAAGCAGGATGTTCGCCATGATTCGTATGCCTCTGGCTACCGCCAGTCTATTGGCCATCGCTATTTCCCTCGCCGGTTGTGGCGAAGGCAAAGACAAAGCTGTCGCTGCGCAAGCACCGACTCCGGCCGCCAGCACCACGGCCCCGGCTGCTGCACCTGCCGCTGCCAGTAAAGTCGATGAAGCCGCGGCCAAAGCCGTTGTCGCGCATTACGCCGACATCGTCTTCGCCGTTTACAGCGATGCCGAATCCACCGCGAAGACCCTGCAAACCGCCGTCGACGCCTTCCTCGCCAAGCCGAACGCCGACACCCTGAAAGCTGCCAAGGCTGCCTGGATCGCTGCCCGCGTTCCTTACCTGCAGAGCGAAGTGTTCCGCTTCGGCAACACCATCATCGACGACTGGGAAGGTCAGGTGAACGCCTGGCCACTGGACGAAGGCCTGATCGACTACGTCGACAAATCCTACGAGCACGCACTGGGTAACCCGGGCGCCACGGCCAACATCATCGCAAACACCCAGGTTCAGGTCGGCGAAGACAAGATCGACGTGAAAGACATTACCCCGGCAAAACTCGCCAGCCTGAACGAGCTGGGTGGTTCCGAGGCTAACGTTGCCACCGGCTACCACGCCATCGAATTCCTGCTCTGGGGCCAGGACCTGAACGGTACCGGCCCTGGCGCCGGCAAACGTCCAGCTTCCGACTACCTGGAAGGCAAAGGCGCAACCGGCGGTCATAACGATCGTCGTCGCGCTTACCTGAAGTCCGTGACCCAACTGCTGGTCAGCGACCTGGAAGAAATGGTCGGTAACTGGAAGCCGAACGTGGCCGACAACTACCGCGCCACCCTGGAAGCCGAGCCAGCTGAATCCGGCCTGCGCAAAATGCTGTTCGGCATGGGCAGCCTGTCCCTGGGCGAACTGGCGGGCGAGCGCATGAAGGTTTCCCTGGAAGCCAACTCCCCGGAAGACGAACACGACTGCTTCAGCGACAACACCCACAATTCGCAGTTCTACGATGCCAAAGGCGTTCGTAACGTGTACCTGGGCGAATACACCCGCGTCGACGGCACCAAAATGACCGGTGCAAGCCTGTCGTCCCTGGTGGCCAAGGCTGACCCGGCTGCCGACACCGCGCTGAAAGCCGACCTGGCAGCGACCGAAGCCAAGATGCAGGTCATCGTCGATCACGCCAACAAGGGTGAGCACTACGACCAGTTGATCGCCGCCGGCAACACCGCTGGCAACCAGATCGTCCGCGATGCTATCGCTTCCCTGGTCAAGCAGACCGGTTCGATCGAAGCCGCCGCTGGCAAACTGGGCATCAGTGACCTGAACCCGGACAACGCTGATCACGAATTCTGATCAACGCTGGCGGAATAAAAAGGCGACCTTCGGGTCGCCGATCGTTCCCACGCTCTGCGTCACTAGTGTCCGGTAAAACCTTTTCAAAGCTGAAGGCTGCCTTGGGCAGCCTTCAGCTTTGTTCGCTTTTGCCTTCGCTGTTCAAGGTGTTCAATGCTTAATGGGCGTTCGAACAAGCTGTGGGTTAGCCGAATGGCAAAGTCTGAAATAGATCCCGAGCAACCTGAACGGCGCTGATAAAGATGCAGCAAAAGATAGGTAATCAAGGCGCTGTAGATCTGCAAACGAACGGCATTTTCAGAGAAGCCGAAATACCGTTTGAGCTTGAGGTTTTGCTTGATCCACTTAAAAAACAGTTCGATCTGCCAACGTTGTTTGTACAGATCGGCGATCTCCTCCGCTGAGCGAGAGAAGTCGTTGGTGACCAGAATCAATGGCGTTTCGTGGTCCTCTCGGCGGATCTGAACCCGACGCACAGCCTGATTTTGGTAGAGATTCGGACGTCGAGTGTTCAGGTATTTCTTCCCGAACAATACCGATTCGTCCGCCTCAATGAATTCGGGTGCATCCTTTTCCCTCAAATTTTCTACCGGCTTTAGATTGGCGTTTTTCTTCAGTCGGGTGACGAAGAAAGAACCCATCTGATCAATCTGGTGCCACCAGTTGTAGTCGCAGTAACCCTTGTCGAAAACGTACGTCATACCTGCTTCAAGCGGCATGGTCAGGGCATCGCTCAGATCGTTGACGTTGGCGGCGGTGATGTTTACGTAAGTCGGGGCTGTTTGCTGTGGATCGATGGCCACATGTACCTTCAAGCCTTGGGTTATGCGGGTTTTCGTCGCGGTGGTCCATTCGTCAAAACCGGGTCCGCGCAGGCTGATCGAGGTCGAATCGATCAGGGTGATCATGGCTTCGAGCGACTTGCGCTGCTTGCGGCCAATGCCTTGAAGCAAGTGCTCACAGGCCAGCCGAAACGGCTCTGAGCTGCGCTTGTTCAACGCATCACAAAGGGTCGAACGCACCATGTTCTTGGCGTTGAGGTGGTGGCGATGGGGTTGCAGCGACTGCGAGGCTGTCGCCAACGTACGCAAGCTTTTGGCTTGCGTCAGCTGACCGTAAATCAGCGTGACGAGCAGATCCCAGGACGTGAATTGTTTGGCGTAACGATCAGCGCCACAGCGTTTGACGGCGGCTTTGAAGAGCTGATGAGGAAGGGCTTGAAGCATTTGCGCAAATCGAGTGCTGCTGAACATGGGCGAAAATCAAGTCTGAAAACCTGATTATTGCTTACGAAGCAGGCACAGCAAGGGGGAGCAAGCTCCCCCTTCGGTTTTTACCGGACACTAGTGACGCGGAGCGTGGGAATGCCTCAACGGACGCTCCGCGTTCGGCTCTGGATGTGACGCGGAGCGTCACGGGCTGCATTCCCACGCAGAGCGTGGGAACGATCAGTTGCCTCAGATCAACCAAACGATAATTCCTCTTATTCAAACTCCCCCGCCCTGTTAGACTTTGCGCCCCTTGTTTTGCTCGTCTTGCAGGATGTCTGATGCCCTCGCTGCCTCTTCGCTTGTCCGCACTGTTGCTGGCCCTGGGCCTGAGTGCCTGCGATGACGCCCCGCGTTTTACCCAGGCCGAACCCGGTGAAGCCCGCTCCGGTGGCAGCGCAACCGTGCGCAAGACCGATCAGAACGCATTTTCCCTGCCGTCCGCCAACCTGCCGCCGTCACGGCGCGTGGACTTCAGTGTCGGCAACAGCTTTTTCCGCAATCCCTGGGTGATCGCCCCGTCGACCACTACCGCCAGGGACGGACTCGGCCCATTGTTCAACACCAACGCCTGCCAGAACTGCCACATCAAGGACGGACGCGGTCATCCGCCCACGCCTGATGCGCAGAACGCCGTGTCGATGCTGGTGCGCCTGTCGATTCCCGATACGCCGGCCTATGCCAAGCTCATCGAGCAGCTCGGTGTCGTCCCGGAGCCGGTCTACGGTGGGCAATTCCAGGACATGTCCGTGCCGGGTGTCGTGCCGGAAGGCAAAGTGCGCGTCGATTACAGGCCCGTTCCGATTCGTTTCAAGGACGGCACCGAAGTCGAGTTGCGCAAGCCGACGTTGCAGATCACCCAGCTTGGCTACGGCCCGATGCACCCTGACACGCGTTTCTCGGCCAGGGTTGCACCGCCAATGATTGGCCTGGGCCTGCTCGAAGCGATTCCCGACGAGGCGATACTGGCCAATGCCGAGGCTCAGGCAAAAGACAAAAACGGCATCGCCGGGCGTCCGAACCGGGTCTGGGATGACGCGCAGCAAAAAACCGTTCTCGGGCGATTTGGCTGGAAGGCCGGGCAACCCAACCTTAATCAACAGAACGTTCACGCGTTTTCCGGTGACATGGGCCTGACCACAAGCCTGAGGCCCGTCGACGACTGCACTGACGCGCAAACCGCTTGCAAGCAAGCGCCCAACGGCAATGGCCCGGATGGCGAGCCGGAAGTCAGCGACAACATCCTGCGTCTGGTGCTGTTCTACAGCCGTAACCTCGCCGTACCGGCTCGCCGCGATGTCAGCGCCCCCGAGGTGCTGGCCGGCAAGACTCTGTTTTTCCAGGCCGGATGTCAGTCCTGCCACACCCCGAAATACACCACCGCCGCCAACGCCGCAGAACCTGAACTGGCCAATCAAGTGATTCGCCCTTACAGCGATCTGCTGCTGCATGACATGGGCGACGGGCTGGCCGACAACCGTAGCGAATTCCAGGCCAGCGGCCGCGACTGGCGCACCCCGCCGTTGTGGGGCATTGGCCTGACGCAGGCGGTCAGTGGCCACACCCAGTTTTTGCACGATGGCCGCGCCCGCAATCTGCTCGAAGCCGTGCTCTGGCATGGCGGCGAAGCAACAGCGGCGCAGCAACAGGTTTTGTCTTTCAATGCCGAGCAGCGCGCTGCGTTGCTGGCGTTCTTGAATTCCCTTTAATACATATTCCATAGCGGGAGCCCGACATGTTCCGTCCCAAATTGTTGTTCACCAGCCTTGCCGCGCTAGCCTTGGGCGCCTGTTCGCCTCAGGATCCGCAGGCCGTCACGTCGGCGGCGATCGCCAAGTCGGTGATCCTGCCGACCTACACGCGCTGGGTTGAAGCCGATCGCCAACTGGCCGTCAGTGCTTTGGCTTACTGCGAAGGCAAGGAAAACCTCGACACCGCCCGTGCCGACTTCCTGCACGCGCAGAAAGCCTGGGCCGAGCTGCAACCGCTGCTGATCGGGCCGTTGGCCGAGGGCAATCGCGCCTGGCAGGTGCAGTTCTGGCCGGACAAGAAAAACCTCGTCGGCCGTCAGGTCGAGCAACTGGTCACCGCACAGCCGCAGATCGATGCCGCTGCCCTGGCCAAGTCCAGCGTTGTGGTTCAAGGCCTTTCCGCCTACGAATACATCCTGTTCGACAGCAAGCCTGATGTGGCCAACGCTGAACAGAAAGCCAAGTACTGCCCGCTGCTGATCGCGATTGGCGAGCGTCAGAAACAACTGGCCGAAGAGATTCTGAAAAGCTGGAATAACACCGACGGCATGCTCGCGCAGATGAGCAAATTCCCGAACCAGCGCTACGCCGATTCCCACGAAGCCATCGCCGATCTGTTGCGCGTGCAAGTCACCGCCATCGACAGCCTGAAGAAAAAACTCGGCACGCCGATGGGCCGTCAGACGAAGGGGGTGCCGCAACCGTTCCAGGCCGACGCATGGCGCAGCCAGTCGTCCCTGACCGGCCTCGAAGCCAGCCTCGCCGCCGCCAAAACGGTGTGGGAAGGCGTCGACAACAAAGGCCTGCGTGGTCTGTTGCCAAACGAGCAGAAACCGTTGGCCGACAAGATCGACGCCGCTTACGCCGCGGCCCTGAAACTGTTCGCCAGCAACCAGCGCTCGCTGACTGAAATGCTCGGCGATGACGCCGGTCGCCAGCAACTCAACGATATCTACGACAGCCTCAACGTCGTCCACCGCCTGCACGAAGGCGAACTGGCCAAGGCGCTGGGCATCCAACTGGGCTTCAACGCCAACGACGGTGACTGATGAGGGTAAGTTCCATGCTGCGACGCCAGGCTCTGACGTTAGGTAGTTTGCTGCTGGGTGCGGTGACACTGGGCGGCTGGACGCTGTTCAAGCAAAAGGACAAAAGCCCGCTGCTGCTCTCGGCGCGGGACGATACCGACGGCAAACACTACGCCGTCGGTTACCGGCTGGACGGCACCCGGGTGTTTGCCACCCAGGTCGGCCAGCGTTGCCACGACATCATCAACCACCCGACGCTGGCGATTGCGCTGTTCGTCGCCCGTCGTCCTGGCACCGAGAGTTACCTGATCGATCTGCGCGACGGCACGTTGCTGCAAACCGTGACCTCGCTGCCGAACCGGCACTTCTACGGTCACGCGGTGATTCACAAGAGCGGCGACTGGCTGTACGCCACCGAGAACGACACCTCCGATCCGGGTCGCGGCTTGCTCGGTGTGTATAAGTTCGAAGGTGAGCGGCTGGTGCACAGCGGCGAGATTTCGACCCACGGCGTCGGCCCGCATCAGGTGTCGTGGATGCCCGATGGCGAAACCCTGGTGGTGGCCAACGGCGGCATTCGCACCGAGGCCGAAAGCCGCGTCGAGATGAACCTCAACGCCATGGAACCGAGCCTGGTTCTGATGCAACGCGACGGCACCCTGCTGAGCAAGGAAACCCTCGCCCAGCAGATGAACAGCGTGCGCCACTTGGGGATTGCCAGCGACGGCACCATCGTCGCCGGTCAGCAGTTCATGGGGCCGTCTCACGAGTCTTCGGAGCTGCTGGCGATCAAGCGTCCCGGTCAGCCGTTCGTGGCCTTCCCGGTGCCTGAGCATCAGTTGCAGGCCATGGGGCATTACACCGCCAGCGTCGCGGTGCACAGCGAACTGCGCCTGGTGGCGTTGACCGCTCCCCGGGGCAACCGCTTTTTCATCTGGGACCTGGACAGCGGTGAAGTGCGCCTGGACGCGCCGCTTCCCGATTGCGCCGGGGTCGGCGCGGTAGCCGATGGCTTTGTCGTGACCTCGGGTCAGGGGCGCTGCCGGTTCTACGACTGCCGCCAGACAAGCCTTGTTGCAAAACCCCTCGATCTACCCGCAGGGCTCTGGGATAACCACCTTCACCTCATCTAAACACGGCCCTTTGTAGCAGCTGGCGCAGCCTGCGTTCGGCGGCGAAGCCGTCGTGAGATCAGCCCCCTCGGTGTGTCAGGCAAACCGAGGTGTCAGGGTTTACGACGGCTCCGCCGCCGAACGCAGGCTTCGCCAGCTGCTACAGGGATCGCGCTGTAAGTTCTGCCAGTTGGAAACCCCCTCCCACTCGGAGTAATGTGCCCGACTGTCTCACCTGATTTTCTCCAAGGAAGTGGAAATATGCTGCGTCGCCGCATGCTGATCATGTTGGGTGTTGTTTTGCTGATCGTGCTGGTCCTGGCTGGTTACAAAGCCTTTTCCATCTATACGATGATTCAGGGCTTTGCTGTGCCGAAACCGGCGATCAGTGTCGCCGTGGCCACTGCCACCGAACGGCCGTGGCAAGCCCGCCTGCCCACCGTCGGCACGCTCAAGGCGCTGCAAGGCGTGGACCTGAGCCTGGAGACCGACGGCACCGTCATCGATTTGCAGTTCGAGTCAGGTCAGAAGGTCAAAGTCGGCCAACCGCTGCTGCAACTAGATAGCATTGTGGAAACCGCCCTGCTCGAAACCGCTCAGGCCGACCTGGGTCTGGCACAGCTCGATTACGGTCGCGGCAGCCAATTGGTGGGCAGCCAGGCCATTTCCAAAGGCGAATTCGACCGGCTCTCGGCAGTGTTGAAAAAGAGCCAGGCCACGGTCAATCAGCTCAAGGCGGCGCTGGCCAAAAAACGCTTGCTCGCACCGTTCAGCGGGACCATCGGCATTCGTCAGGTGGACATCGGTGACTATCTCGCCAGCGGCACCATGATTGCCACCCTGCAAGACCTCAGCAGCCTCTATGTAGACTTCTTCGTGCCCGAGCAGTCGGTACCGAAGATCGCCCTCGGCCAACCGGTGCAGATCGTTGTCGCGGCCTACCCGACACAAACCTTCCCCGGCACCATCAGCGCGATCAACCCGAAAGTCGAAAACAGCACGCGCAACGTCCAGGTCCGCGCGACCCTGGCCAATCCCGACGGCAAACTGCTACCGGGGATGTTCGCCAGCCTGCAAGTGTTGTTGCCCGACCCGCAGCCGCGCATCGTCGTGCCGGAAAGTGCGATCACTTACACGCTGTACGGCAACTCGCTCTATGTCGTCGCGCAGAAAAAAGCCGAAGACGGCAGCGTTGAAAAGGACGACAAGGGCCAACCGATCCTGATCGCCGAACGGCGTTTCATCGAAACCGGCGAGCGCCGCGATGGGCAAGTGATAATCACCAAAGGTGTGCAGAACGGCGAAAAAGTGGTCACGGCCGGCCAGATCAAACTGGACAACGGCGCACACATTGCGATCAGCGACGACAAGACCTTAGCCGAGAAGAACAGCCCGCCGCGCGCGGACTGATCAAGGAACCCCCATGGCTTTTACCGACCCGTTCATCCGCCGCCCGGTGCTCGCCACCGTGGTCAGCCTGTTGATTGTGCTGCTGGGCTTCCAGGCCTGGAGCAAGTTGCCGCTGCGCCAATACCCACAAATGGAAAACGCCCTGATCACGGTGACCACCGCTTACCCCGGGGCCAACGCCGAAACCATTCAGGGCTACATCACCCAACCGATGCAACAAAGTCTGGCGAGTGCCGAAGGCATCGACTACATGACCTCGGTCAGTCGCCAGAACTTCTCGGTGATCTCGATCTACGCGCGCATCGGCTCCAACAGCGACCGCTTGTTCACCGAACTGCTGGCCAAGGCCAACGAGGTGAAGAACCAGCTGCCTCAGGACGCCGAAGACCCGGTACTGAGCAAGGAAGCCGCCGACGCCTCGGCACTGATGTACATCAGCTTCTTCAGTAAGGAGCTGAGCAACCCGCAGATTACCGACTACCTGTCGCGAGTCATCCAGCCAAAACTGGCGACCCTGCCAGGCATGGCCGAAGCCGAGATTCTCGGCAATCAGGTATTTGCCATGCGTCTATGGCTGGACCCGGTCAAGCTCGCCGGTTTCGGCCTGAGTGCCAGCGACGTGACCGATGCCGTGCGCAAATACAACTTCCTCTCCGCCGCCGGCGAAGTGAAAGGCGAGTACGTCGTCACCAGCATCAACGCCAATACCGAGCTCAAGTCCGCCGAAGCCTTTGCCGCGATTCCGCTCAAGGTCGAGGGCGACAGTCGCGTGCTGCTCAGCGATGTGGCGCGGGTTGAAATGGGTGCGGAAAACTACGATTCGATCAGCTCTTTCGGCGGCACCCCTTCGGTGTACATCGGCATCAAGGCCACGCCGGGCGCCAACCCGCTGGACGTGATCAGGGAAGTGCGCAAGATCATGCCGGACCTGGAAGCCCAGCTGCCGCCGAACCTCAAAGGTGAAATCGCCTACGACGCCACGCTGTTCATCCAGGCCTCGATCGACGAAGTGGTGAAAACCCTGTTCGAAGCGGTGCTGATCGTGATCGTGGTGGTGTTCCTGTTCCTCGGCGCGCTGCGTTCGGTGGTGATCCCGGTGGTCACCATTCCGCTGTCGATGATCGGCGTGATGTTCTTCATGCAGATGATGGGTTACTCGATCAATCTGCTGACGTTGCTGGCGATGGTATTGGCCATCGGCCTGGTGGTGGACGACGCCATCGTCGTGGTGGAAAACATCCACCGGCACATCGAAGAAGGCAAGACTCCGCTGGATGCAGCCATCGAAGGCGCCCGGGAAATCGCCATGCCGGTGGTCTCGATGACCATCACCCTGGCGGCGGTCTATGCGCCGATCGGCTTCCTGACGGGGCTTACGGGGGCGCTGTTCAAGGAGTTCGCCCTGACCCTGGCCGGCGCGGTGGTGATCTCCGGCATCGTCGCCCTGACCCTGTCGCCAATGATGTGCGCCTTCCTGCTGCGTCACGACGAAAATCCCAGCGGTCTGGCCCATCGCCTGGACCTGATTTTCGAAGGCCTCAAGCGCCGTTACCAGAGCATGCTCCACGGCACCCTCAACACCCGGCCGGTGGTGCTGGTGTTCGCGGTGATCGTGCTGTGCCTGATTCCGGTGCTGCTCACGTTCACCAAGTCGGAACTGGCGCCGGACGAGGACCAGGGCATCATTTTCATGATGGCCAACGCCCCGCAACCGGCCAACCTCGACTATCTGAGCGCCTACACAGACGAGTTCGTCACGATCTTCAAGACGTTTCCCGAGTACTACTCGTCGTTCCAGATCAATGGCTTCAACGGCGTGCAATCGGGGATCGGCGGCTTCCTGCTCAAACCCTGGAACGAACGCAGCCGCACCCAGATGCAAATCCTGCCCGAGGTCCAGAGCAAACTGGAGAGCATTTCCGGGCTGCAGATCTTCGGCTTCAACTTGCCGTCCCTGCCCGGAACTGGCGAGGGGCTGCCGTTTCAGTTTGTCATCAACTCCGCCAACGATTACGAGTCGCTGCTGCAAGTCACCGACCGGGTTAAAAAGCGGGCAATGGAATCCGGCAAGTTCGCCTTCGTCGACCTCGACCTGGCGTTCGACAAACCTGAAGTGGTGGTGGATATCGATCGCGCCAAGGCCGCACAGATGGGTGTTTCCATGCAGGACCTGGGCGGGACGCTCGCGACATTGCTGGGTGAGGCCGAGATCAACCGTTTCACCATTGAAGGTCGCAGCTACAAAGTCATCGCGCAGGTCGAACGACCCTTCCGGGATAACCCCGACTGGCTGAACAATTATTACGTGAAGAACACCCAAGGCGAACTGCTGGCCCTGTCGACCCTGATCACCGTGACCGACCGGGCGCGTCCTCGGCAGTTGAACCAGTTCCAGCAACTCAACTCGGCCATCCTGTCCGGGGTTCCGCTGGTCAGCATGGGTGAAGCCATCGACGCCGTGCGCCAGATCGCTCGGGAAGAGGCGCCGGTGGGTTATGCCTTCGACTATGCCGGCGCATCCCGGCAATACGTCCAGGAAGGCAGTGCGCTGTGGGTCACCTTCGCCCTGGCGCTGGCGATCATTTTCCTGGTGCTGGCGGCCCAGTTCGAAAGCTTCCGCGATCCGCTGGTGATTCTGGTGACCGTGCCGCTATCGATCTGTGGCGCGTTGATCCCGCTGTTCCTGGGCTGGTCGAGCATGAATATCTACACCCAGGTCGGCCTGGTGACGTTGATCGGGCTGATCAGCAAGCACGGAATCCTGATCGTCGAATTCGCCAACCAGTTACGCAAGGACAAAGGCCTGACGCCGCGCGAAGCCGTGGAGGAAGCGGCGGCCATTCGTCTGCGTCCGGTGTTGATGACCACTGCCGCGATGGTGTTCGGCATGGTGCCGTTGATCATCGCCACGGGGGCGGGCGCCGTCAGCCGGTTCGACATCGGCATGGTGATCGCCACGGGGATGTCGATCGGGACGTTGTTTACGTTGTTTGTGCTGCCGTGCGTTTACACGCTTTTGGCAAAACCCGATAAACCCCGACGCGGATGATCGTTCCCATGCTCTGCGTGGGAATGCCTCTATGGACGCTCCGCGTTCGGCTGTTGATGGGACGCGGAGCGTCCCAGGCTGCATTCCCACGCAGAGCGTGGGAACGATCAGCGTAGGGAATAAAAAAGGCCTCGCATTTGCGAGGCCTTTTATTTTGGCTTCAATCTGTTCAACTCTGTGGCCTCAATCCTTGAGAAAGGCCGAACATGAACAGCAATAAATCATGATCGGGTTGGGATGCCACGGATGCCTTCGCAACGCGTGGCAATGGACAGTGTGCGTCGCCGTTCACTGAACTGAGGACTTGCGTGCGGGGCTGCTCCCAAGCCGCCACCGCTAGTGAAGCAACTGCCAAGGCTCCTATTAAAAATACACCTCGTGCAATTTCGAGTTTCATTGCTATAAACCCTTGATAGCGCTGCCAAACGCCGTCTTATAAAAGTAGACGAGTTTCTGCCAGTCCGTCGTGCTGAACGACGAGTGGCGACGCAGTTGCTTCAGGTCATTGGTCGCCGCGCGACGGGCGGTCAAACGCTTCCGGCCTTTCTCCAGATCGATCAACGCCACTTCGACTTTGGCAGCCTCGCCTTCGCCGGTGACGCGCACGAAGACGTGCTTGCTGTAGAGGCAGCCGTGCTGCCAGCGGCCCTTGTGCATCCGGGCCAGGTTCTCGGCCAGTTCCTTCAACACTCGATCATGCACGGCCTCACCGTGACGCTCGCGACCGCCGCCGGCGTACCAGTGGTCGATTTCCTCGAACCCGTCCAGCGACTTGGTGACCAGCAATGCGCGCCATTTGTGGACAGGATCGCGCTGCGCACCGCAGTAAACAATTTCCGGCACACGAACGTCGAGCAGCTGCAGGCCAGTGAGCGCATCGCGCTCGCGCAACACCGTCGGTCGACCGAACGGGTGCAGCAAGCTGCGATGGATATGCCCGGTCTGACGTTTAACGTAAAGCAACTGTCCGTTGCTGCTCAGGACGCGCTGCACGCCACTTTCTCCACCGCGACGGACGTTGGGTTCTTCTACCCACTCACCGCGCTGATTCCAGAAATAGTCGAAGCGGTCCTGAGGAGCGACGTCCGTTTCTGCTGCACATTGCACTGCCATTCTGTTACCTCTTGCGTAATACGTAGACCCGCCACATGGCATAGAGCGGTAAAAAGTCCAGTTGTTCCTGGATACGAAAACCCGCCTGCTCAAATTCCTTTTCAACCGTAGCAGCCGGTAACACAAATCGATTTTGGTAACCTTCCTGCTCACGGGTTTTCTCGAGGCGCTTGCGTTTCCACGCCTTGAAATTGCCGTCCACCCACAGAGAAAGGATCACGCTATCACGCGTGACGCGCTCGAATTCACGCAAAATGGCCAGTCGATGCTCGGCTTCACCGATGTGATGGAGCAAACGCATGCAAAAAATGCTGTCGACGGCGTTATCAGGCAAGGCGATGTCGAATACAGAAGTGTGCAAGGGTTGTACCCGTTTCACCACCTCGGGAGGTTGCGCCTGCATGGCAATCTTCAGCATGGATTCGGAGTTGTCGGCGCCAATGATCGCACGATTGGTTTTTTCCGCCAGCAATGGCCAGAAACGTCCCGCACCACAGGGCAAATCGAGGATCAGCCCCGGCTCCCCGACCAGTGACAGCGCCTTGCGCGCCAGTTGCTCCTCACGCCAGTGAGACAGGCGGCGGCCAAGACCATCCTGGTGTTTGCGCAGGTATCGTTGAGCGTGTTGATCGTCGTATTTTTCGGAAAAATCCAGTTTGATCGGGCCGGCCATCACCAAGGTCTCCTTAGCTGCTGATGGCACCCACGATAGGCAGCGCCGTGTCAGCGACAGGTCATTCCTTTGTGAAAAAAACGTCATGTAAAACCCCAAATTATTTCGAGGTTTTGCAGGGCGGCAACGATAGCTCTAGGCCGTCGCGACCGATCAGCTCACATCCGACGAACACAACTCCACCTGAAAACGACAGCCGTTGGGCTCCATGTTCGTCAGGCTGACATTCCAACCCTGGTTTTCACAGATCCGCTGCACCAGTGACAGCCCAAGCCCCAAGCCCTCACCGCGTTTCTCGTTACCCCGCACGAATGGCTCGAACATCGCCTCGCGTTTTTCCTCGGGAATGCCCACGCCACTGTCCTCGACCATGAAACCCGTGGCTGTCAGGGTCAGGCGGATGAACCCGCGCTCGGTATAATGCAGCGCGTTACGCAGCAGGTTGCCCATGACCGCGTGCAGTAGAGTTGCGTTGTAGCAGGTGTTGGCCGGATTTCCCGGTTCAAAGATCAGCGCCAGCCCTTTGGCCTCGATCGGCTCGCGCCACAAAATGAGCAGTCCATCAGCTACCTGGCTCACGCTCTGCTGGGGCGACATGCTGGCGTCTTCACGTTGTGCGCGAGCCAACATCAGGAAGGTTTGCACCAGCTCGCGCATCTCTTCACAAGCGCGGGCGATTCGCTGGACCTGTGCACGTCCACGCTGATCGATGCCGGGGTTTTCCAGCAGCAGCTCGCAGGAACTGGCGAGCACCATCAATGGCGTGCGCAGCTCATGACTGACGTCACTGGTGAACAACCGTTCGCGGGTCAATGCCTGGCGCAAGCGCCCGAGGGTGGCGTCGAAAGCCACGGCCAACTCGCCCACCTCATCAGCGGCATAGTCCGGCGCCAGCGGTGGCGCCAGACCTAATAATTGATCACGGTGACGGACCTGACGGGCCAGTCGCACCACGGGCGCCATCACTTTGCGCGCCAGTATCCAACCGAGAAACACCGCCAATGCCAGACTCAGGACGAAGCCCACCAGCACCACGGCAAACAGCACCCGTTCACGCTCTTCGAAATCGCTCTGATCCTGTAACAGCACATAATGCCGGCCGTCGACGACTTCGACCATCGCGTGATACGACAGCTGTTCGCGAAATACTTCGTGAAAGCCCGGGTCCAGGTGCCGCAGGTCCTTGGGGAGTTCGAAGTCGCCCGGCCCGCCGCTGAAATAGAACAACTGGTCCGGCTCGGGACGGTGGCTCCAGTCCGACACGCTGTCCATCAGCAACAGACGTTGTAAATCGCCGCCCAGCCCTGCCGAAATCAGTTTTTCTTCGACCAGGTGCACGGTCGCCACAATGCCCATGGCGAAGGCCCCTGCCACCAATGCGCTCATCAGCGCAAAGGCAATGATGATCCGTTGAGCAAGGCTCTGTTTAAACTCCATCTCGGCCCTCGGCCAAGCGATAACCCACACCGTGCACGGTTTGCAGCAACGGTTTGGCGAACGGCTTGTCGATCACCTGGCGCAATTGATGGACGTGGCTGCGCAGGCTGTCGCTGTCCGGGCAGTCATCACCCCACAGCGCCTCTTCGAGAATTTCGCGGCGCAGTACGTGCGGACTTTTTTGCATTAACACGGCCAGCAACTTCAGGCCCACCGGGTTGAGTTTCAGCAGACGCCCCTCTCGGGTCACTTCCAGGGTATCGAGGTCGTAGATCAGATCGCCGACCTGCAGGGTGCGGCGACCACCACCCTGGGCGCGACGCATGACCGCCTCGATGCGCGCCGCCAATTCAGACAGGGCAAAGGGTTTGATCAGGTAATCATCGGCGCCGGATTTGAAGCCTTGCAGCCGGTCGTCCAATTGATCGCGAGCGGTGAGCATGATCACCGGTGTGTCGCGGCGCGCGTCTTCGCGCAGGCGTTTGCACAGGGTGTAACCGTCGATGCCAGGCAACATGATGTCGAGCACGATCAAGTCGTAATGCTCGGTGGCCGCCAGGTGCAAACCTGACAAGCCGTCCTGCGCGCAATCCACGGTATAACCTTTGAGCCCCAGGTAATCGGCCAGATTGGCCAGGATATCGCGGTTGTCTTCAACCAATAGAATTCGCATGGGTATCTCCTGCGTACACAGTAACGGCCGTCTTGGCCCGCGCAGCTTAAGGCCAAGTGTGGCTGAGGGCTAGGACTGCGTGCAGTTGTAAATCCACCCCATAAACCCGGGACGGCTTTAACGACTTTTTCACTATCGATTCACACGCCGACGACAGGATCAGGCTCAAACTCCGCGCGGCTGCGTTTTCAGAACATTTCACCGACCAAGGAACTGCCATGGTTTCGACTGCTGTCCGCCCCGCCTCCCGCCCGCTGAATTTCTGGGTGTGCCTGGGCGTTCCCGCCATCGCGGCGATCGTTTTGATGCTGCTCGAACTGACGTCCCTGGACATGGACCTTGCCAAGCTGTTCTATGACCCGGTCGCGGGGGATTTCATCGGGCGGCACAGTTACTTCCTGGAAGAGATCCTGCATGACCGCGCCAAGCAGGTGGTTATCGTCTTCTCGGTGTTGGCCATCTTCGGTTTCATCGCCTCCTTTTTCATGGACAGGCTCAAACCGATCAAGCGGGAACTGGGCTGTCTGGTGCTGTCTCTGGCGCTGGCGACCTCCTTTGTGACGCCAGTCAAAGCGGTGACGGCCGTGCAATGCCCGTGGAGCCTTGAGCAATTCGGTGGTCACGAGACCTATAGCGAACTGCTCAGCCCTCGCCCGCACACCGATAAACCGGGCCGTTGCTGGCCCGGCGGTCATGCGGCGACGGGTTTCACACTGTTTGCGCTGTTCTTTGTCCTGCGTGACCGTCGTCCGCGTCTGGCACGCAAGGCGTTTGTGTTCGCTTTCGCGTTGGGCACGGTGTTTTCCATCAGCCGGATGATGCAGGGCGCGCACTTCTTTTCGCACAACGTGTGGACCGCGATTTTCTGCTGGCTGATTTGCCTGGGGGCGTATTACTACATCCTTTATCGGCCGGCTTCCAAGGCTGATCGAGTGACCAAGGCAGAACCTGTTGGCGCGTGACCCTTGAATGACGGGCAATAAAAAACCCCGCCTGCTTATCGCAGGCGGGGTTTTTTCGTACGGGGTAAGGCTGGCTTACATCATGCCGCCCATACCGCCCATACCGCCCATGTCTGGCATGCCGCCGCCAGCTGGACCGTCTTCCTTGATCTCAGCGATCATGGCTTCGGTGGTGATCATCAGGCTGGCAATCGACGAAGCCGCTTGCAGAGCCGAACGAGTCACTTTAGCCGGGTCCAGGATACCCATTTCGATCATGTCGCCGTATTCGCCGGTAGCAGCGTTGTAACCGTAGTTACCCGAACCCTGCTTGACCTTGTCGACAACTACGCTTGGCTCGTCGCCGGAGTTGGCAACGATCTGGCGCAGTGGCGCTTCAACAGCGCGACGCAGCAACTGGATGCCAACGTTCTGGTCATCGTTGTCGCCTTTCAGCTCGCTGATGGCCTGCAGAGCACGAACCAGTGCCACGCCGCCGCCAGGTACCACGCCTTCTTCAACGGCTGCACGGGTTGCGTGCAGGGCGTCTTCAACGCGGGCTTTCTTCTCTTTCATTTCAACTTCGGAACCAGCGCCAACCTTGATCACTGCAACGCCGCCGGACAGTTTGGCCAGACGCTCTTGCAGTTTTTCACGGTCGTAGTCGGACGAAGTGTCGGCCACTTGCTGACGGATTTGCAGAACGCGAGACTGGATATCAGCTTCAACGCCGGCACCGTCGATCACGGTGGTGTTTTCCTTGGTCACGGTGACGCGCTTGGCATTACCCAGGTGTTCCAGGGTAGCGCTTTCCAGGCTCAGACCGATCTCTTCGGAGATAACGGTACCGCCGGTCAGAACAGCGATGTCCTGCAGCATGGCCTTGCGACGATCGCCGAAACCTGGCGCCTTGACGGCAACCACTTTAACGATACCGCGCATGTTGTTCACAACCAGAGTCGCCAGGGCTTCGCCTTCAACGTCTTCGCTCACGATCAGCAGTGGGCGGCCGGCTTTGGCAACGGCTTCCAGCACTGGCAGCAGTTCGCGGATGTTCGAGATCTTTTTGTCGACCAGCAGGATCAGCGGACCGTCCAGCTCGGCAGTCATGGTTTCTGGCTTGTTGACGAAGTACGGGGACAGGTAGCCACGGTCGAACTGCATGCCTTCAACAACCGACAGTTCGTTTTCCAGGCCCGAACCTTCTTCAACGGTGATCACGCCTTCTTTACCGACTTTTTCCATGGCTTCGGCAATGATGTCGCCGATGGAGCTGTCGGAGTTGGCCGAGATGGTGCCGACCTGAGCGATGGCCTTGGTGTCAGCGCAAGGCTTGGACAGGGCTTTCAGCTCTTTGACGATAGCGATGGTCGCTTTGTCGATACCACGCTTGAGGTCCATCGGGTTCATGCCGGCAGCGACGGCTTTCAGGCCTTCGTTGACGATCGATTGAGCCAGAACGGTAGCGGTGGTGGTGCCGTCGCCTGCGTCATCGTTGGCACGGGAGGCAACGTCTTTGACCAGCTGCGCGCCCATGTTTTCGAAGCGATCTTTCAGCTCGATTTCTTTGGCAACGGACACGCCGTCCTTGGTGATGGTCGGAGCGCCGAAGCTCTTCTCGATGATCACGTTACGGCCTTTAGGGCCCAGGGTCGCTTTTACTGCGTCAGCCAGGACGTTGACACCGGCGAGCATTTTCTTGCGGGCGGAATCGCCGAATTTAACTTCTTTAGCAGCCATGATCGATATTCCTTAAATACTTTGTAGTAGCGGGAAAATGAGCGGGGAATCAGCCTTCGACAACGGCGAGGATTTCGCTCTCGCCAATTACCAGCAGGTCTTCGCCGTCGACTTTCACGGTGTTGCTGCCGGAGTAAGGGCCGAACACAACCTTGTCACCCACTTTCACGGACAGTGCACGCACTTCACCGTTGTCCAGCACTTTGCCTGGGCCTACAGCGAGGACTTCACCCTGGTTTGGCTTTTCAGCAGCCGAACCTGGCAGGACGATGCCGCCAGCGGTTTTCTTTTCTTCTTCGCTGCGACGGACGACGACGCGGTCATGCAGAGGACGAAGCTTCATTGTCGATCTCTCCTAATTGTGGTTTTCATCGGCCGGTGTATTCCCGGCGGGTTTAACAAATCCGGCGGTGCCGGGTGCGGCTCGACAAGCGAGACGCGGAAGTCTGTCTGGCGTAATCGCCAGAAACCTTGCGGTGACCGTTACATAAGGGCGCATAAGCTTATTACAAGGGCGAGGAAGCAAATTTTTTCAGGTTGCAGCCCCACAAACGAACACGGCACCCGAAGGTGCCGTGCAGCTGAAACGCTTTACTTGGAATCGCGGTGTTCGAATTCGCCTTCGATCACGTTGGGCTCACGGCCCAGCGGTTCGCGTGGAGCAGGACCGCCACGTGGCTGAAGGTCGTCGGCAAACGCACGCTGACGGATTGCCGCCTCTTCGGCACGCTGGCGCATTTTATTGGCCAACAGTCGACGAGAGATCGGCAGCAACATGATCAGACCCAGCACGTCAGTGACGAAGCCCGGCAGGATCAACAGACCACCCGCCAGTGCCAGCATCAAACCTTCGAGCATGGTCTGGGCCGGCAACTCGCCGCGGTTCAGGCTTTCACGAGCACGCAATGCGGTTGCCAGACCAGCGATACGCAGCACGAATACGCCGAGCATCGAGCCGAGAATGACCAGCAGCAGGGCCGGGAAAAACCCGATTGCCCCGCTGACCTTGACGAATACGAACAGCTCCAACACCGGAAACAGTACAAAGAGCAATAAAAAAGGGCGCATCAAATGGTTCCTCAACGCAAGAATGCCTTGCCAGTCTTCCCTAGATGACGTCGCCGATTCGTGAATTCAAGCGTCGGCCACTTCATTTTTCGGCCAATGTTCGGCGTGAGCCAGGAAAACCAAGGCTTCGCGCACTTGTGTCGGCGTATTACATGGCGCTTGAAACGGCAACCAATAGAGCCCCTGGCCAATTCGCAGGTGCATGCCTTCGGTGTCGATACCCGCCAGTTGCGCCGGCTCGGTTTTCGGCAGGCCCGCCAGTTCGACGTAGTGGGCGATGGCTTTGGCGTGATCGGCATTCATGTGCTCGACCATGCTCGCTTCGGCTTTTCCGGCGAACGGGTTGGCCAGCGTTAACTGATCGACCCAGTGAATCGCACCGAAGCCGCCGATGTAACGGTGACGTACCGGTTTGAGCACCCAGAAATCGAAATCGTGGGCCTTGTGGTAGCTCTGCGAATCCGGGAAATAGCGGTAGTAACGCTCAGCCGCCGCTTCGATGGCTGACTCGTCCCCGAGCTTTTCCGCTTCGGCGAGGTAGGTCAGGCGACCAACGGCTTGCACATCTTCAGCCCCGCGCTCGCCCACAAACAGTGAGCATTTTGGATCTTTCTGCAGGTTGTGGGTGTGCTGGGCGATGCGGCTGATAAGGATCAGCGGCCAGCCCTGTTCGTCCAGACAGTACGGAACCACGGAGCCAAACGGGAAACCGGGCATCGCCTTGGAGTGTGTCGAGAGCACTCCACGGTATTCCTTGAGAAGCAATTCTCGGGCATTCTTGGCCGCTTCAACGCTCAATTTATGACTCCTTATATAGAATCCGTCAAAAAAACGGACAGGCGCCTGGGGATAGGTTCCAGTACGCCATCGGGGGCAGCTCTCATGTGCAGCCAGGCCGCATCAGGTGCAGATCGAGAGGCTACTCTCTAAAAGGAAACCACTCCTCTGATCTGCTATTGGGGCATGCGAATGCAACTCACTGACAAAGTAATCATTATCACTGGCGGTTGCCAGGGTTTAGGCCGTTCCATGGCCGAGTATTTCGCCGGTAAAGGCGCGAAGCTCGCGCTGGTGGACCTGAACCAGGAAAAGCTTGACGACACCGTCGCCGCTTGCAAGGCGAAGGGAGTCGAAGCCCGCGCCTACCTGTGCAACGTCGCCAATGAAGAGCAAGTGACCCACATGGTCGCCCAGGTTGCCGAGGACTTCGGGGCGATCCATGGCCTGATCAACAACGCCGGGATTCTGCGCGACGGTCTGCTGATCAAGGTCAAGGACGGCGAGATGACCAAGATGAGCCTGACCCAGTGGCAGTCGGTCATCGACGTCAACCTGACCGGCGTATTCCTGTGCACCCGTGAAGTCGCGGCCAAAATGATCGAGCTGAACAACAGCGGCGCGATCATTAATATCTCGTCGATCTCCCGCGCCGGCAACGCCGGCCAGACCAACTACTCCGCCGCCAAGGCCGGTGTCGCCGCGGCGACCGTGACCTGGGCCAAGGAATTGGCACGCTATGGTATTCGCGTGGCAGCCATTGCACCGGGCTTTATCGAAACCGAAATGACGCTGAGCATGAAGCCTGAGGCGCTGGAGAAGATAACGTCCGTGATTCCGCTCAAGCGCATGGGCACGCCTGAAGAGATCGCCCATTCGGCGGCGTACATTTTCGAAAACGACTACTACACCGGTCGGATCATGGAGTTGGATGGCGGGTTGCGGATTTAAAGGAAGATCAAAAGATCGCAGCCTCGCTTCGCTCGACAGCTCCTACAGGTGCAACCCAATCCATGTAGGAGTTGTCGAGCGAAGCGAGGCTGCGATCTTTTTCAGCGAATCAATCGTCGCTGATCGTGATATTCGGCATCGCTGGCGATACCGCTTCCTGCAACACGATCCGCGCGCCGACATGGCGAGCCAGTTCCTGGTAAACCATCGCAATCGGGCTGTCAGGCTCGGCGATCACCGTTGGCTTGCCGCCATCGGCCTGTTCGCGGATGGCCATCGCCAGCGGCAACGAAGCCAGCAGCTCGACGCCGTACTGGCTGGCCAGCTTCACACCACCACCCTCACCGAACAGATGCTCGGCATGTCCGCAGTTGGAGCAGATGTGCACGGCCATGTTTTCCACCACACCCAGCACTGGAATGTTGACCTTGCGGAACATTTCCACGCCCTTGCGCGCGTCCAGCAATGCCAGATCTTGCGGCGTTGTAACGATCACAGCGCCGGCCACCGGGACTTTCTGCGCCAGGGTCAGCTGGATGTCGCCGGTGCCTGGCGGCATGTCGATGACCAGGTAATCCAGGTCGCCCCAGGCGGTTTGAGTGACGAGTTGCAACAAGGCACCGGAAACCATCGGCCCGCGCCAGACCATCGGCGTGTTGTCATCGGTCAGGAACGCCATGGACATGACTTCGACACCGTGGGACTCGATCGGAATAAACCACTTCTGATCCTTGACCTTCGGTCGGGTGCCTTCAGGGATGCCGAACATGATGCCCTGGCTCGGTCCGTAAATGTCCGCGTCGAGAATCCCGACCTTGGCGCCTTCGCGGGCCAGGGCCAGGGCCAGGTTGGCGGCGGTGGTTGATTTGCCCACACCGCCCTTGCCGGACGCCACGGCCACCACGTTCTTGACGTTGGCCAGCCCCGGGATCTGCGCTTGAGCCTTGTGCGCGGCAATGACACTGGTGATCTCGACGCGCGCGATGGTCACGCCGTCCAGCCCTTCAATGGCCATTTGCAGCAACTGCGCCCAGCCACTCTTGAACAGGCCGGCGGCGTAACCCAGCTCAAGCTGGACGCTGACGCGATCCCCCTGAATGTCGATGCCGCGTACGCACCCGGCGCTGACCGGGTCCTGGTTCAGGTAAGGGTCGGTGTATTGGCGAAGGACGGCTTCCACCGCTGCGCGATTGACGGCGCTCATGGGCAACTCCGATAGCAAGACTGGAAAATCAGGCGGGTATCGTACCTGTTCTCCGGCGTGGACGGCATGCTTTCAGGATGTGACAAATTTCCTGTGGCTGATCGCAACCTGTAGCAGCTGGCGAAGCCTGCGTTCGGCTGCGCAGCAGTCGTAAAACCAGACACCGCGGTGTTTCAGGTAGTTCGAGTTGCCCGGATTCACGACTGCTGCGCAGCCGAACGCAGGCTTCGCCAGCTGCTACATGGACCGTGGATACGGGTCGCGGGGGTGAAAAATATGCGCCGGCGCTTTATAGTGGCCGACCTCCGTTTCATCAAGTAGCCGAGCCCCATGTCCGAGCCACGCAAGATCCTCGTCACCAGCGCCCTGCCCTATGCCAATGGTTCGATCCATCTTGGCCACATGCTGGAATATATCCAGACCGATATGTGGGTGCGCTTCCAGAAGCACCGCGGCAATCAATGCATTTATGTCTGCGCCGACGACGCCCACGGTTCGGCCATCATGCTGCGCGCGGAAAAGGAAGGCATCACCCCGGAACAACTGATCGCCAACGTCCAGGCTGAACACAGCGCCGACTTTGCCGAGTTCCTGGTGGACTTCGACAACTTCCACTCCACTCACGCCGAAGAAAACCGTGAGCTGTCGAGCCAGATCTACCTGAAGCTGCGCGACGCCGGGCACATCGCCCAGCGTTCGATCACTCAGTACTTCGACCCGGAAAAGAAAATGTTCCTGGCCGACCGCTTCATCAAGGGTACCTGCCCGAAGTGCGGCACCGAAGACCAGTACGGCGACAACTGCGAAAAATGCGGTGCGACCTACGCGCCGACCGACCTGAAGGATCCGAAGTCGGCTATCTCTGGCGCCACTCCGGTGCTCAAGGATTCCCAGCACTTCTTCTTCAAGCTGCCGGACTTCCAGGAAATGCTGCAAGCCTGGACCCGCAGCGGCACCCTGCAAGAGGCCGTGGCGAACAAGATCGCCGAATGGCTGGACGCCGGCCTGCAACAGTGGGACATCTCCCGCGATGCGCCGTACTTCGGTTTCGAAATCCCTGACGAGCCAGGCAAGTATTTCTATGTCTGGCTGGACGCGCCGATCGGCTACATGGCCAGCTTCAAGAACCTTTGCGACCGCACGCCTACACTTGATTTCGACGCGTTCTGGGGTAAGAACTCCACCGCCGAGCTGTACCATTTCATCGGCAAGGACATCGTCAACTTCCACGCCCTGTTCTGGCCAGCCATGCTCGAAGGCGCCGGTTTCCGTAAACCGACCGGCATCAACGTGCACGGCTACCTGACCGTCAACGGTCAGAAAATGTCCAAATCCCGCGGTACCTTCATCAAGGCCCGGACCTATCTCGACCACCTGTCGCCGGAATACCTGCGTTACTACTACGCGGCGAAGCTGAGCCGTGGCGTCGATGACCTGGACCTGAACCTCGAAGACTTCGTGCAGAAGGTCAACTCCGACCTGGTTGGCAAAGTCGTCAACATCGCCAGCCGTTGCGCCGGTTTCATCCACAAAGGCAACGCCGGTGTACTGGTGGCGGGTAATGCCGCGCCGGAACTGACAGAAGCGTTCCTGGCTGCAGAGCCGAGCATCGCCGAAGCCTACGAGGCTCGCGACTTCGCCCGTGCCATGCGCGAGATCATGGGCCTGGCCGACCGTGCCAATGCCTGGATCGCCGACAAGGCGCCGTGGTCGCTGAACAAACAGGAAGGCAAGCAGGACGAAGTCCAGGCCATCTGCGCCTTGGGCGTGAACCTGTTCCGCCAGCTGGTGATCTTCCTCAAGCCGGTGCTGCCGTTGCTGGCCGCCGACGCCGAGGCGTTCCTCAACGTCGCGCCGCTGACCTGGAACGACCACGCCACCTTGCTCAGCAACCATCAGCTGAACGAGTTCAAACCGTTGATGACCCGTATCGACCCGGTAAAAGTGCAAGCCATGAGCGACGCCTCGAAAGAAGACCTGACCGCCAGCGCTACCGACACCGGCGACGCTGCACCTGCCGGCAATGGCGAACTGGCCAAGGATCCGCTGTCGCCGGAAATCGAGTTCGATGCGTTTGCCGCTGTCGATCTGCGCGTCGCCCTGATCCTCAAGGCCGAACACGTGGAAGGTGCCGACAAACTGCTGCGCCTGACCCTGGACATCGGTGACGAGCAACGCAACGTGTTCTCCGGGATCAAGAGCGCTTATCCGGACCCGTCCAAGCTCAATGGTCGTCTGACCATGATGATCGCCAACCTCAAGCCACGGAAAATGAAGTTCGGTGTCTCCGAAGGCATGGTGATGGCGGCCGGCCCTGGCGGTGAAGAAATCTACCTGCTCAGCCCTGACAGCGGCGCCAAGCCAGGTCAGCGCATCAAGTAAGGTTCTGCAGTAAACCGATCCCACAGTCGTGCCTGGCGCGACTGTGGGATTTTCATGTCTGGCCCACCCTCCGTCCTTGCCGGATAATGCCTAACCTTGTTACACAGGCCTGCTCTTTCCGGCACGATCATGACCGAACTGCTTGTTACGCTTATCAGCACTGCCCTGATCAACAACCTCATGTTGCACTGGCCGCTGGGCGTCGATCCGCTGTTGGGCAACGAGCACCGGCAGGTCCACGCGCTGGGCCTTGCGACGGCTTGCTTGATGCTGATCGTCGGCACGCTGGGCTACTCGGCCTACCGTTGGTTGCTGGTCCCACTGGAGCTGACGTCGCTGCGCCTTTTCGTCTTCCTGCCATTAAGCGTTCTGCTGATTGGCCCGCTGCTGAAAGTGCTTTCCCGGTTACTTCCAAAGCTTGCGTTCGATGGCCTCTGGCCCCTGCTGCTGGGCAACGCCGGCGTACTTGGCTTGACGCTGCTCAACGCTCAGGACGACAAAGGCTTCTTCCACGCCCTGGCCCTGAGCCTGGGTGCCGGCCTGGGTTTCTGGCTGGTACTGAGCCTGTTCAGCGACTTGCGCCAACGCACAATCGAAAATGATATCCCCCTGCCCTTTCGCGGCCTGCCGATCGACCTGATCGGCGCCGGACTGATTGCAGTGGCCTTTCTCGGATTCAGCGGACTGATCAAAACATGAGTCTGATTCAACGCATCGACGCCCTCTTGCCGCAGACCCAATGCGGCAAGTGCGGCCACCCCGGATGCAAACCGTACGCCGAAGGCATTGCCAGCGGCGAACCGATCAACAAATGTCCGCCGGGCGGCAGCGAGACCATCGCGGCCCTGGCCGATCTGTTGAAAGTGCCGGTGCTGGAACTGGACGTCAGTCGTGGTTCGGCCCCGGCGCAGATCGCCTACATTCGTGAAGCGGAGTGTATTGGCTGCACCAAGTGCATCCAGGCCTGCCCGGTGGATGCCATTGTCGGCGCGGCGAAATTGATGCATACGGTAATCGTCGATGAATGCACCGGTTGCGACCTGTGCGTAGCGCCCTGCCCGGTGGATTGCATCGAGATGCGGCCGTTGCCGCTGAACACCGTGCTGCCGATTGTCGGCGGCCTGGCATTCAGCCTTGAGGAACAACGCGCCCGGAAGGCTAAGCGCGATCACGCACGACGCCGATTCGAACAGCGCAACGCTCGTCTGCATCGCGAAGAAGAACAGAAAATCGCCGAACGTCAGGCCCGCGCCCAGCGCGCCGTCCAACACAGTGAAGTGGCGACGCTCGATCCGGTTCAGGCCGCTCTTGAACGAGTCCGTGCACAGAAGGCAGCGAACGCGGATGCGGCGCTGAAAAAGGCCAAGATCGATCTGGCGATGAGTCGGGCGCAACTGAACAAGTCACTCAAGGCGTTCGGGCATCCGCCGACCTTCGAACAGCAATCGCAACTGATCGTCCTGCAACAGCAGTTCGAGGTTGCCGAACAGGCTTTGGCGATACTGGAAAGTACTGCACCGCCAGCCGCGGCTCCCGTAGTTCCGGCGAAAAATGCGCAGCTGAATCGGGCAAAAATCCAGTTGGCCATGCGCCGCGCCGAACTCAAGAAAGCCCAAGCCAGCGAAGCGCCAACTGAGCAGATCGAAGCCCTGGAACTCGCGGTGAATGAAGCCGAGCGTCAGGTGGATGCCTATGCCGCCCCTTGAATCGGTCGACGAGCGCCTTCAGCAGGCCATGAAGCTGGTATTGCTGGCCACCGTGCCGGGAATGCTGGTGTTTTTCTGGCTGTATGGCTGGGGCGTGTTGATCAACCTGATTCTGACGGGTGTTACCGCACTGGCCGTTGAAGCGACCGTGTTGCGCTTGCGCAAGCTTGCGCTCAAGCCGACCTTGAGCGACGGCAGTGCGCTGGTCAGCGCGACGCTGTTGGCTCTGGCCTTGCCGCCTTATTGCCCGTGGTGGCTGACGGTCTGTGCCACGGCGTTCGCGATGGTGTTCGGCAAACACCTGTATGGCGGCGTTGGCAAGAATCCGTTCAACCCGGCAATGTTGGGCTTCGCCCTGGTGCTGGTGACCTTTCCCCAACAGATGACCCACTGGCCGTCATCCCATGGGCTGGACCTGGTCGGCGGTTTGCAGCAGGTGTTCGGGTTCAGCCTCGGGCAGACGCCAGATGCCTGGGTCCAGGCCACGGCGCTGGACAGCCTGCGGATCAACAAAAGCCTGACCATGGATGAACTGTTTGCCGCTAACCCGGCGTTCGGTCATTTCGGCGGCCGAGGCATGGAATGGGTCAACCTGGCCTTTCTGGCGGGCGGCGCGTTTCTGCTGCAACGACGGGTGTTCAGTTGGCATGCGCCGGTCGGCATGCTCGCCAGCCTGTTCATCATCAGCCTGCTGTGCTGGAACGGCTCGGGCTCTGACTCCCATGGTACGCCGCTGTTTCATCTGCTCACTGGCGCGAGCATGCTGGGTGCATTCTTCATCGTCACGGAACCGGTGTCCGGCGCAAAAAGCCCCGGCGCGCGACTGCTGTTCGGCGCGGGCGTCGGGCTGCTGACGTACCTGATTCGTACCTGGGGTGGTTATCCGGACGGCGTAGCCTTTGCCGTGCTGTTGATGAACCTCTGTGTGCCGGCGCTGGAGCGGTTTGCCGCCTCCAGACTGGAACGGGGTGCGCCATGAGCCGAGCGTCGAGCGTTGTGATCCTGGTGGTGCTGGCAGGCCTGGGGATTGGTGCGACTTACCTCGTGCAACACACCAGCGCGCCGCGCATTGCGGCCGAACAGCGCCTGATCGACAGTCGTAACCTGCTGGACCTGCTCCCTGCTGAAAGCTACGACAATCAGCCGCTGGAACAGCCACTCGCCCTAGAAAATACCGGGCTGGCCAACAGCACGCTGCTGGGTGGCTACCTGGCGACCAAGACTGGCCAACCCAGCGCCGTGTTGCTGCGCAGCCAGACCCTGGGCTACGAGGGTTCCATCGAATTGCTGATCGCCATCGGCGCAAACGGCAAGGTACTGGGCGTCAAAACGCTCAAGCAATCGGAAACACCGGGGCTGGGCGGTCGACTCGCCGACTGGCCCAATACCTGGCTTCAGGTTTTTTCCGGAACGTCCCGAACCGAACCCGCTGACAATGGCTGGGCCTTGAAAAAAGATCAGGGGCAATTCGATCAAATGGCGGGCGCGACCATTACTTCGAGAGCGGTCATCAACGCCATCCATGACGCGTTGCGCTACTTCGACGAACATCAGCAACAGTTGATCGGGAGCAGCGCTCATGAATAAGTCATCGACGCTGCAGAATTCACTGATGCTTGCACCGCTGATCGGTGCCACGGACTCATTGGTGTCCGCCCTGGGCTTGTGGCTGATGTTCATCGTGGTGATCAGTGCCTTTGGAGTGAGCATGGGCGCGTTGCGATCCCGACTTGTCCCGGCGACACATTTGCTTGCCAGCGTCCTGCTGGCGGCCACGCTGACCAGCTGCACGGAACTCGCCGCGCAAGTCTGGTCGCTGCAATGGCACCAACATGTGGGGTTCTATGCAGGATTGATTGCCTTGCAATGCGTTGTGCTGGAACACACCGGTTTTCTCCAGAGCGCCTGGCGTGATCGCCTGCGCCTGTGTGGCCTGTTCGGCGCGTTGATGGCGGGCCTTGGCTTGCTGCGCGAATTCATCGGCAGTGGAACATTCGGCAGCCATCTGCCATGGCTGGCTGGCACTGCGCAAGCGGACTGGCAAGGCTGGGTACTGACCGCCGACGGTGGCTTGCGCCTGGCCACCCTGGCCCCTGGTGGATTCATTCTGCTGGGACTGCTGTTCGCCGCACGTCAGGCCTGGATCCGCTCGACGCCCCCACACTGACCGCCTTCAAGGAAACGCATTGCTCATGAATGCCGCAAAACGTCTGGAAATTTTTCGCCGATTTCACGAAGACAACCCGGAACCGAAGACCGAACTGGCCTACTCCTCGCCGTTCGAATTACTGATCTCCGTGATTCTCTCGGCGCAGTCGACCGATGTCGGCGTCAACAAGGCCACCGCCAAGCTCTACCCGGTGGCCAATACACCGGCGGCAATTTATGCCTTGGGTGTCGAGGGACTGTCGGAATACATCAAGACCATCGGCCTGTTTAACAGCAAAGCGAAAAACGTGATCGAGACCTGTCGCTTGCTGATGGAGCGTCATGGAGGCGAAGTGCCGCAAACCCGTGAAGAGCTGGAAGCGTTACCCGGCGTCGGCCGCAAAACCGCCAACGTGGTGCTCAACACCGCATTCCGTCAGCTCACCATGGCCGTGGACACGCATATTTTCCGGGTCAGCAACCGCACCGGCATAGCTCCTGGCAAAAATGTGGTCGAGGTTGAACAAAAACTCATGAAGTTCGTGCCGAAGGAATATCTGCTCGACTCCCATCACTGGCTGATCCTCCACGGACGCTACGTTTGCCTTGCTCGCAAGCCTCGCTGCGGCAGTTGCCGGATCGAAGACTTGTGCGAATACAAGCAAAAGACATCGGACGATTGAGGCGCTATTTGGTTTTTCGATTTATCGATTGAAAAAATCTTTTTTACCCGCCGGGAGTTTATCGATATAAGGAGCGCCAAAGGCAGTCTTAGCCTGGAGTAACACTATGAGCACTGGCAAAGAGCAATTGGACGTAGAAGACGACTTCACCCCTGTTGAGGCAGATGATGCTGAACCGGTGGTTGAAGTGGCGAAGACCAACCTGAGCAAACGCCGCACCATCGACAATCTGCTGGAGGAGCGCCGACTGCAAAAGCAATTGGCCGATTACGATTTTGACCTGTGACACCTAAAAGCCTCCCGAAACGGAGGCTTTTTACTAAGTCAAACGCTGAGACAGTCACACCAGACCATTGCGTTGAGCCAATTCGATCAGATCGACCAGGGAGCGAGCATTGAGCTTCAACAACAGACGAGTCTTGTAAGTACTAACGGTCTTATTGCTGAGGAACATTCCATCGGCGATCTCCTTGTTGGTCTTGCCTCGGGCCAATTGTTGCAAGACCATCATCTCCCGTCCCGACAGTCGATCCACCATATCGGCTTCACTGGCGTTCCCCAAACTGGAACGTACGGTATGCAAGGCTTGATTCGGAAAGTAACTGTAGCCCGACAATACTGCCTTTATTGCACTGAGCAACTCCGTGAGATCCTGTTGTTTGCAGACATACCCGGCGGCACCGGATTGCATGCAACGCATGGAAAAATGCCCAGGGGCCTGGGAAGTTAATATCAGTACTTTCATGGGCATCGCTGTCGATGTCAGACGCGCAATGACTTCCAGCCCATCAAGTTTCGGTATTCCAATATCCAGGATGACAATATCCGGCATATGCTCACGGGCAAGTTGCAACGCATCCACGCCATTATCTGTCTCTGCAATAACTTCGTAGCCGTGACGCTCCATTAGCATACGTACCGCAAGACGAATGACGGGGTGATCATCCACGATCAGCACTTTATTCATGGGCAAGTCCAATTTTCGCTGTTCGAATTTTTAGAGCCCGCACGATAGCCTAGTCGTTTCACCCATGGCATGCCGCCCCCCTCGGCCACCCACACCGAGAGACATTCCCTACAGACATTAAAGAATTGTCTTACAAAATTCCCAAAAATACCGTGGGGGTAAACGTTTTATCAACCTGAAAACATTTCGATTATTCGCAGTTTTTTTGTTTCTGTTTACAACCAGAAAACCAAATAACAGGGTTCGTCGCAAGAGATCCAACGAATACCGACTATTGAGCTACCCTTAAAAGTAACTGATATTTACCACTTGAATCCCCATACTACAAACACCGCACATCAAGGATGTAATAAAAAATCACACCAGGCAACACTTCAACAACAAACTCAACCCAACACACCCTAAAACCCAACAACAGAGGTACCCGCAGCACGCCCAATACCGTTACTATAAAATCTTCGAAACCCAAAATTAAAAAGGACTACCGCACAAACACAAACATCGACCACTTAATTATTAAAACGAAAATCAAAAACATCAATCAACCGAGAAAAGACAATATTCCAATGAGCAAAAAACATGATCAAATTAAAGAAAAAAATCATCAACCCCATGACAGTTATTGCAATATTTGCCGCTATTTCTGAAACGTCGGCCGCCGTCTCACTGCCCTTTCTCGACAATAAGGAGCGGGAGCTCTATGTCTGGTTCCTGATCAGTTTTCCTTTTTATTTGCTTTTTCTTTTCTTCGCCACACTCAACTTCAACTACCGGTCGCTGTACGCGCCATCCGATTTCGGCAAGGGAAAGCATTTTATAAAAGTGATGGACAACGCTGAACGCGGTCAGCGGCCCGATAACCTGAAGGACCCTCCCGTCCGGATAGGTATCCAGACGGGCCTCTCGGCTCTACAGCACGTTTGCCTGGCAGAGCCGCTAAAAAACCTGCACATCGTCGATGCGCAGTGGCTAAACAAAAAAATGGAATTCGGTGCATGGATTGAAAAAAACCGGCACCCACAGGGAAGCCCTGCACAAGTGATCGTATTTCTCACCTGTACCGATTCGGAGGCATTACTGAAGGAAAGCGCAAGCAAGCAATCAAAACAGGCAAAGAATCGCAGCGGACCAACGCTTTGCATTGCTTACAATTTGAACTCGCACGGTCTGACGATTCTTGATCACTCTTTTTACCTGACATGCAGCAGGTAACGCTTGAAGAGCATTCAGAGAGAGGAAACAGAAGGAAGGTATTACAGATACAAAAAGAGCGCTGATAACACGATGTCCGGCAGGAAAATTCCCCCCTATTCAAAATTGTGGCCTTGTCACCGACAAGGCCACAACTCTATTAACGTCGTTCCACTACGGCTTCAAAGATCTCAGAAAAGCTTCCGGCCTTTGTTCGCTGCAATACGCATGCGCAAGGCGTTAAGCTTGATGAAGCCCGCCGCGTCGGCCTGGTTGTAGGCGCCGCCATCTTCTTCGAAGGTCGCGATGTTGGCATCGAACAACGATTCGTCGGACTTGCGACCGGTGACGATCACATTGCCCTTGTACAGCTTCAGGCGCACAACGCCGTTCACGTGGGCCTGGGATGCATCGATCATCTGTTGCAGCATCAGACGCTCAGGGCTCCACCAGTAACCGGTGTAGATCAGGTTGGCGTATTTAGGCATCAGCTCGTCTTTGAGGTGAGCCACTTCGCGGTCGAGGGTGATCGATTCGATCGCACGGTGAGCGCGCAGCATGATGGTGCCGCCAGGGGTTTCGTAGCAGCCACGGGACTTCATGCCCACGTAACGGTTCTCGACGATGTCGAGACGGCCGATACCGTGTTCGCCGCCGATACGGTTCAGGGTCGCCAGCACGGTAGCCGGGGTCATTTCGACGCCGTCCAGTGCGACGATATCGCCGTTGCGGTAGGTCAGTTCCAGGTATTGCGCTTTATCTGGAGCCTTCTCCGGGGAGACGGTCCATTTCCACATGTCTTCTTCGTGCTCGGTCCAGGTGTCTTCCAGCACGCCGCCTTCATAGGAGATGTGCAGCAGGTTGGCATCCATCGAGTACGGGGACTTTTTCTTGCCGTGACGCTCGATCGGGATGTTGTGCTTTTCAGCATAATCCATCAGCTTTTCACGGGAGAGCAGGTCCCATTCGCGCCACGGAGCAATCACTTTCACGCCTGGCTTCAAGGCATAGGCGCCCAGTTCGAAACGAACCTGGTCGTTGCCCTTGCCGGTGGCGCCGTGGGAAATGGCGTCAGCACCGGTTTCGTTGGCGATTTCGATCAGGCGTTTGGCGATCAACGGACGAGCGATGGAAGTACCCAGCAGGTACTCGCCTTCGTAAACGGTGTTGGCGCGGAACATCGGGAAAACGAAATCGCGCACGAATTCTTCGCGCAAGTCGTCGATGTAGATCTCTTTCACGCCCATGGCCTGTGCCTTGGCGCGTGCAGGTTCGACCTCTTCGCCCTGACCCAGGTCAGCGGTGAAGGTCACGACTTCACAGTTATAAGTATCCTGCAGCCACTTGAGGATCACCGAAGTGTCCAGGCCGCCGGAATACGCCAGAACGACCTTGTTTACGTCCGCCATGCCATCACTCCACGGGGTTCTACGGAAAGCCGTCAAGTCTACCGCTCATGCAGGATAATTTACAGAGGCGCGACAGCTTATGACGACGAAGCGACAGATTATGTCGAGTGAGCGACGATAACAGCGGGTTCAGGAGGTCGACGCGGCGCTCGCCGATGCAGTGGCCTGAGGGGCCGGCGTTTCGGTGGGGGCAACACGCGCGAGGTGCACATTGACCCGACGGTTCTTCGCCCGGTTGGCGGAATTGGTATTGGGCGCCAGTGGATAACGCTCGCCGTGAAAGCGCACGGTGATCTGCGATTCCTGAATGCCGTTGGCCTTGAAGAACTCCATGACTGCCAGGGCCCGACGCCGCGACAGGTCACGGTTGGTCAGGCGGTTGCCGCTGTTGTCGGAGTGGCCATCGAGTTCGATGTGGTTGACCGTCGGGTCGGCCTTCATGAACTCCAGCATCACTTGTAATTGCGCCTTGGCCTGCGCGTCGAGATCGATGCCTTCGCCGGGGAAGCCGATCTGCGATTGTTTGACCTGCTCGAAATTCTTCGGCAGCAGCTTCGCCACGCAGCCCTGATAGTCGTTGAAGGCCTTGCTGAACTTGACTGGCAACAGACGCACTTCCGACACCCGGCCATCGCCCGAGTAATGTCGAACGACCGGACTGCGGCCATCCATCAGGCCACTGATCAAGCGGCCGGCCTGAACTTGCGAACTGTTGAACAACACATTGCCGCTGCCGATTCGCACAGAACCGAGGTTGATGTCGCCACGTCCCGGCTGCCAGGGTGCAGCCGCCGCCAGCAAGGTGGCCGAACCGCCGCCGATCATCGAGTTATAGGCCTTCAGACGAAACGTCGCTTGCTCGCCAGCGCGGCGCACGAACTCACCCGAACCAAAATCGGTGATCGGTTGACTCAGGCGGCACTCGAACTTGTCTCCTTCGACCATCCACTCGATGCTCTCCAGACGGGTCTGGAAAGTGAGCGCCATCGCTGGAAGGCTGGCAAACACGCTGAGCAAGGCTAAATAACGCTGGCGCACGGGAGGCTCCACTGGTTTCTACAACAAAAAGACCGACACACAGATGTTTACGGCATACCTGTTGGATATCGGAAGCTTCCAGCAAAACTTGATAGCGAGTGCCTGGAAGAGTCTTTTCCGGTAGCATTCCCCTCAGTTTGACCCGCCTGGAATCCCCCCATGTCCGACCGCCTGACCCTGCTGCGTCCCGACGACTGGCATATTCATCTTCGCGATGGTGCTGTGTTGCCCAATACAGTCGCGGATGTCGCGCGCACCTTTGGTCGCGCCATCATCATGCCCAACCTGGTACCTCCGGTGCGTAACACCGCTGAAGCCGACGGCTATCGCCAGCGGATTCTCGCTGCACGCCCGGCTGGCAGCCGCTTCGAACCGTTGATGGTGCTGTACCTGACCGACCGCACCCAGCCCGAAGAAATTCGCGAGGCCAAGGCCAGCGGTTTCATTCACGCCGCCAAGCTGTACCCGGCCGGCGCGACCACCAACTCGGACTCCGGTGTCACCAGCATCGACAAGATTTTCCCTGCACTCGAGGCCATGGCCGAAGTCGGGATGCCCTTGCTGGTTCACGGTGAAGTCACCCGTGGCGATGTCGACGTGTTCGATCGCGAAAAAATCTTCATCGATGAGCACATGCGTCGTGTCGTCGAGCGTTTCCCGACGCTCAAAGTGGTGTTCGAACACATCACCACCGCTGACGCCGTGCAGTTCGTCAACGAGGCTTCGGCCAATGTTGGCGCGACCATCACCGCGCATCACCTGCTGTACAACCGCAACCACATGCTGGTGGGCGGGATTCGGCCGCACTTCTATTGCCTGCCGATCCTCAAGCGCAACACCCATCAGGAAGCCCTGCTCGACGCCGCCACCAGCGGCAGCGACAAGTTCTTCCTCGGCACCGACTCGGCGCCCCATGCCCAGCACGCCAAAGAAGCCGCTTGCGGCTGTGCCGGTTGCTACACCGCTTATGCAGCGATCGAGATGTATGCCGAAGCCTTCGAACAGCGCAACGCGCTGGACAAGCTCGAAGCCTTCGCCAGCCTGAACGGCCCGCGTTTCTACGGCCTGCCGGTGAACACCGATCGCATTACCCTGGTCCGCGAAGAGTGGACCGCCCCAACCAGCCTGCCATTTGGCGAGCTGACCGTAATCCCGCTGCGCGCCGGTGAAAAACTGCGCTGGCGCCTGCTGGAGGAACACGCGTGAGTGAAGACCATTTCGACGACGAACAGGACGGTCAAGGCGGCGGAGGTGGTTCGCGCCACCCGATGGCTGAGCGCTTCCGTGGATACCTGCCAGTCGTTGTCGACGTTGAAACCGGTGGTTTCAACTCTGCCACTGACGCCTTGCTGGAAATTGCCGCAACTACCATCGGCATGGACGAAAAAGGGTTTGTGTACCCCGACCACACCTACTTCTTTCGCGTAGAGCCTTTTGAAGGCGCAAACATCGAAGCGGCTGCTCTGGAATTTACCGGGATCAAACTCGATCACCCGCTGCGCATGGCAGTGAGTGAAGAAACAGCGCTGACCGACATCTTCCGCGGCATCCGCAAGGCCCTGAAAGCCAACGGTTGCAAACGGGCGATCCTGGTCGGGCACAACAGCAGCTTCGATCTGGGTTTCCTCAACGCCGCCGTCGCGCGCCTGGACATGAAGCGCAACCCGTTTCATCCGTTCTCCAGTTTCGATACCGCGACCCTGGCCGGTCTGGCTTACGGCCAAACCGTACTGGCCAAGGCCTGTTCGGCAGCCGACATCGACTTCGACGGTCGTGAGGCCCACTCGGCTCGCTACGACACCGAGAAGACCGCCGAGCTGTTCTGCGGCATCGTCAATCGCTGGAAACAAATGGGCGGTTGGGAAGACTACAACGACTGATCCATCGTTGGATTTATCCCGCCCATAAAAAAACCGGCCTCAACGGCCGGTTTTTTTATGCCTCAAACGTGCCTTACAGCGCAGCAGCGTTCTCGGTCAGGTAAGCCGCGACGCCTTCGGTCGAAGCGGTCATGCCTTTGTCGCCTTTTTTCCAGTTGGCAGGGCAAACTTCGCCGTGCTCTTCGTGGAATTGCAGAGCGTCGACCAGACGGATCAGCTCTTCAATGTTACGGCCCAGCGGCAGGTCGTTGATGATCTGCGAACGGACAACGCCTTTGTCGTCGATCAGGAACGCGCCACGGAAAGCCACGCCGCCTTCGGACTCAACGTCGTAGGCCTTGGCGATTTCGTGCTTCAGGTCGGCAGCCATGGTGTAGCGAACTTCGCCGATGCCACCATTGTTGACCGGGGTGTTGCGCCAGGCGTTGTGGGTGAAGTGCGAGTCGATCGAAACGGCGATCACTTCAACGTTGCGTGCCTTGAAGTCAGACATGCGGTTGTCCAGAGCGATCAGCTCGGACGGGCAAACGAAGGTGAAGTCCAGTGGGTAGAAGAACACCAGGCCGTATTTGCCTTTGATGGCCGACGACAGGGTGAAGCTGTCTACGATTTCGCCATTGCCGAGTACGGCCGGTACGGTGAAGTCTGGGGCTTGTTTGCCTACGAGTACGCTCATTGGATATCTCCTGGTGTAAAAACGTGAAGTTCCGGGTTTGCGCCAGCCTGCCACCTTCAGGCGACAGCCCTGTGACACGAACCCGCTTCATAAGGACCGGCCATCATACACTGCGTTTTTGCCCTGTCCTTAACGGTTTTTTTGTCAGGGGAAATGCAGTCGATGGATTTTCCTCGTGATCGATGCCGAGAGGAAACCGTTCGTCAGCCCCGATCAAAGCTTTCAGAAACCACTTTGACAATCATTCTCGTTAACATTAAGATCCATCGCAATTGAGTCACAACCAGCGACGGTTTTCACTTATGTATGTTTGCCTCTGCACTGGCGTCACCGACGGTCAAATCCGCGAAGCGATCTATGAAGGTTGCTGCAGCTATAAGGAAGTCCGTCAGGCCACCGGCGTAGCCAGCCAATGCGGCAAATGTGCCTGCCTTGCCAAGGAAGTGGTCCGCGAAACCCTGACCAAATTGCAATCGGCCCAGGCCGCGATTCCGTACCCTGTAGAATTTACTGCCGCGTAAGTAACGTATTTCAAAGAACCGGACTTGATGTCCGGTTTTTTTATGTCTGAAAATCAATCGCTTACGCTCTAGACGCGGAACACAAACATTCTTATTCCGATTAATTTTCACTTAAGTTTCAATAACTTAGGTTTGACACTGTTAATTACGCAGCTCAAACTCAGCCTTATAGACAGCTACTTAGGGCAGGACCCCATCATGAAAGGCGACGTTACAGTCATCCAGCATCTCAACAAGATCCTTGCCAATGAACTGGTCGCGATCAATCAATACTTCCTGCATGCACGCATGTACGAAGATTGGGGCCTGAACAAGCTCGGCAAGCACGAATACCACGAATCCATCGACGAGATGAAGCACGCGGACAAGCTGATCAAGCGCATTCTGTTCCTTGAAGGCCTGCCGAACGTCCAGGACTTGGGCAAGCTGCAGATTGGCGAACACACCCAGGAAATGCTTGAGTGCGACCTGCGTATCGAAAAAACCGGCCATGCCGACCTTAAAGTCGCTATCGCTCATTGCGAAACCGTTGGCGACTTTGGTAGCCGTGAACTGCTTGAAGATATTCTTGAATCCGAAGAAGAACATATCGACTGGCTGGAAACCCAACTGGGTCTGATCGATAAAGTCGGTCTTGAGAACTATCTGCAATCGCAGATGGGTGAAGAGTAAGTTAGCGCCCACTAAATTCGAGACAATAAAAAGCCCCGCGCTCTTTTGAAGAGGCGGGGCTTTTTTAATGCCCGGGTTTCAGGCTTCGGTCTTGCCAGCAGCCGCTTTTTCAACAGCGGCTTTGATCGTGGCCTGCAACGAACCATCAGCAGACATTTCAGTCATGATGTCGCTACCGCCGACCAGCTCACCGCCAACCCACAGTTGCGGGAAGGTTGGCCAGTTGGCGTATTTTGGCAGGTTGGCGCGGATTTCCGGGTTCTGCAGGATGTCCACGTAAGCAAATTTTTCACCACACGCCATCACGGCCTGCGCGGCTTTCGCGGAGAAGCCACACTGCGGGGCATTCGGCGAGCCTTTCATGTAAAGCAGAATGGTGTTGTTAGCAATCTGCTCTTTAATCGTTTCGATGATATCCATGGAGCACCTCGGCTGAACTTTCCGACTCAGGGGTCGGCACGGTGGCGCATTGTAACGGAAACCCGAGCACCCTGCTCGGTCTCCCCGACAGACTTGATCAAGCCGCCGCCACGGTCACTGGCACACCGTTCAATGCGGCATTGCCCGACAACTCATCGAGCTGACACTCGTCGGTCAAGTCATTGGCGCTGGAACCCGGCTGACCACTGGCAATGGTCATCTGCACGCCCGGCCGCGCATGGCCCCAACCGTGAGGAAGACTGACCACACCTTTCATCATATCCAGACTGCTGAGCACTTCAACTTCGATCTCACCGACCCGCGAACTGACCCGCACGCGCTGCCCGTCGTTGAGCCCACGGCTGGCGAGGTCATCCGGGTGCATCAGCAATTGATGGCGCGGCTTGCCCTTCACCAGGCGGTGATAGTTGTGCATCCACGAGTTGTTGCTGCGCACATGACGACGGCCAATCATCAGCAACTCATCGGCCGCTGGTGCTTGCAAGGCTGCAAAGCGGGCGAGGTCAGCAAGGATCACGGCAGGCGCTGCCAGGACTCGCTGATTAGCCGTTTTCAGACGGGGAGCCAGATTGGATTTCAATGCCCCAAGATCGACACCGTGAGGGTGATCAAACAACGTCGCCAGCGATAGCTTGTGCTCCGAAGCATCGCCATACAGTCCCATCCGCAAGCCATGATCAATCATCTGCGCCGGAGCGACGGTGGGTTTCAATGCTTTGCCAGTCTTCTCAGCAAAGGCCTTGGCCAGCCCCACGAAAATCTCCCAGTCATGCAACGCACCTTCGGGCTTGGCCAGGATCGCGCGGTTGAACCGACTGACGTTGCGCACCGCAAACATGTTGAATGTGGTGTCGTAGTGATCGTTTTCCAGGGCCGAGGTGGACGGCAGAATCAGGTCGGCATAACGCGTGGTTTCATTGATGTACAGGTCGATGCTGACCATGAACTCCAAACCGTCCAGAGCCTGTTCCAGTTGTCGGCCATTGGGCGTCGACAGCACCGGATTACCCGCCACGGTAATCAGCGCGCGGACCTGCCCTTCCCCTTCGGTAAGCATCTCTTCGGCCAGCGCCGAGACCGGCAATTCTCCACCATATTCAGGACGCCCGGAGACCCGACTCTGCCACAGATTGAAATGCCCACCCGAGGTGGACGCCACCAGGTCCACCGCAGGTTCGGTGCACAACGCCCCTCCTACGCGATCGAGATTACCGGTGACCAGGTTGATCAGTTGCACAACCCAATGACACAAGGTGCCGAACGCCTGGGTCGAGACACCCATGCGGCCGTAACAGACCGCCGTCGGCGCCGCCGCAAAGTCCCGCGCCAGTTGGCGGATCTGTTCGGCGGGTACTGCGCACAGTGGGCTCATGGCCTCGGCGGTGAAATTCGCGACCGCCTCCCGCACCTCATCCAGACCGTCCACCGGCAAATGACTGTCGCGGGTCAGGCCTTCAGCGAACAAGGTATTGAGCAGTCCGAACAACAACGCGGCATCGCCACCGGGGCGCACGAACAGATGCTGGTCGGCAATCGCCGCGGTTTCGCTGCGGCGCGGATCGACCACCACCACTTTGCCGCCGCGGGCCTGTATAGCCTTCAAGCGCTTCTCCACATCCGGCACGGTCATGATGCTGCCGTTGGAGGCCAGCGGATTACCGCCGAGGATCAGCATGAAATCGGTGTGATCGATGTCCGGAATCGGCAACAGCAAACCGTGGCCGTACATCAAATGGCTGGTCAGGTGATGAGGCAACTGATCGACCGAGGTCGCGGAAAACCGGTTGCGGGTTTTCAACAGGCCGAGAAAGTAATTGCTGTGGGTCATCAGCCCATAGTTGTGCACGCTGGGGTTGCCTTGATAGACCGCCACCGCGTTTTGCCCATGACGCTCTTGAATCGCCGCCAGACGTTCGGCTACAAGGTTGAAGGCGTCTTCCCACTCGATGGGTTGCCATTCACTGCCGACACGTAGCATCGGCTGTCGCAAACGATCTGGATCATTCTGAATATCTTGTAAGGCAACAGCCTTGGGGCAGATGTGCCCGCGGCTGAATGTATCCTGAGCGTCACCCTTGATCGACGTGATCTGCACCGCGCCTTCGGCTTCGGTGGTTTCGATGGTCAGGCCGCAGATGGCTTCGCACAAGTGGCACGCACGGTGATGGAGAGTCTTGGTCATGGCCAGTCTCTGTCTTGTTCTGGGCGGGCAATATCGGCCGCGGGAACAAAACTATGGCGCCTGATCCACTGCTGCGCCAGCGACGTTCGTCTTGTGAATCGGCGGCCATCAGGCCAGCCGATGACCGTTGGGGATCAGTTCGGCGGCAGCCTCGGCGGCGCCTGCAACTGGATCTCCTGGATGGTTTCGATCTGCTCTTGAGCAACATGAACACCGGTGAGTTCGCCGATCAGCCGCCAGTGCTCGTCGAGCCCGGTGCTGATGGTTGCCATGCGGTCGATCATCCGCCGGCCGGCGGCCTTGGTCACTTCGTCTTCACTGCGCATCAACTCGAAGGACATCGAGGTCATGGACGCGGTGAGGTGGGTCAGCGAGCGAGCCGTGAGGCCGAGTAATTCCATTAACTGTCGTTCTTTCGATTCCATTCCGAAGGCTTCCTGCGTCGTTCGTGCGTTAGTTATAACCCGCCACCTTGCATTAGCAAATGTTTCAGACCAGACACATCCCTCAATCCTGAGTACAAATGTTTCGAATGACAGGTCAGAAACCGACCGTTGCTGCGCCTTCCCCGCCCCGTTTGATTGCAAAGCCCCGCGACCCCAGTGTACAAATGACGGGCTGCTGTCAGGAAACAGGCTTCAAAAGCGCTACTGCGGTCATCCCGTAGCCCCTCTGAACTCCCCTAAAAACCGTAGCCCTATTGGTAAGACGCGACATTTAATTATAAGATCGCGCCTTCCCCTATTTCGTCGCCCCGTGCGGCTTACGCCGCAGGTCTCGCCCGTTTTTCAGTTAAACAAGGCTTTGAGTATCTGCGGTCTGTTGCAAAAAGGTAGTCAATGATGAGCGCAAGGCACTTTCTCTCCCTGATGGATTGCACGCCCGAAGAGCTGGTCAGCGTGATCCGTCGAGGCGTTGAGCTCAAAGACCTGCGTAACCGCGGCGTACTGTTCGAGCCTCTGAAAAACCGCGTGCTCGGGATGATTTTCGAGAAGTCCTCGACCCGCACCCGTATTTCGTTCGAAGCCGGCATGATCCAGCTGGGCGGCCAGGCGATCTTCCTGTCGCCGCGCGATACGCAGCTGGGCCGTGGCGAGCCGATCGGCGATGCCGCCATTGTCATGTCGAGCATGCTCGATGCGGTGATGATCCGTACGTTTTCCCACAGCACACTGACCGAATTCGCCGCCAATTCGCGCGTCCCGCTGATCAACGGCCTGTCCGATGACCTGCACCCGTGCCAGTTGCTGGCAGACATGCAGACGTTCCTCGAACACCGCGGCTCGATCCAGGGCAAAACCGTGGCCTGGATCGGCGACGGCAACAACATGTGCAACAGCTATATAGAAGCGGCGATCCAGTTCGACTTCCAGTTGCGTATCGCGTGCCCGGAAGGCTTTGAGCCCAATCCTGAATTCGTGGCCAAGGCCGGTGATCGGGTCACCATCGTCCGCGATCCGAAGGATGCCGTACGCGGCGCCCACCTGGTCAGCACCGACGTCTGGACCTCCATGGGCCAGGAAGAGGAAACCGCCAAACGCCTTAAACTGTTCGCGCCATTCCAGGTCAACCGCGCCCTGCTCGACCTGGCCGCACCGGACGTGCTGTTCATGCACTGCCTGCCGGCCCACCGTGGCGAGGAAATCAGCGTCGACCTGCTCGATGACAAGCGCTCCGTCGCATGGGATCAAGCCGAAAACCGTCTTCACGCACAAAAGGCCCTGCTCGAATTTCTCGTCGAACCGGCGTACCACCACGCATGAGCCATCCATTACTGCTGAACCTGCGCAACCTCGCCTGCGGCTATCAAGACCAGCGCGTCGTGCAGAACCTCAACCTGCATTTGAATGCCGGCGACATCGGCTGCTTGCTGGGTTCTTCGGGTTGCGGAAAAACCACTACCCTGCGGGCGATTGCCGGTTTCGAACCGGTACACGAAGGTGAAATCCAGTTGGCGGGCGAGACAATCTCCCGCGCCGGTTTCACCCTTGCTCCGGAGAAACGCCGGATCGGCATGGTGTTCCAGGATTACGCACTGTTTCCGCACCTGAGCGTGGCCGAGAACATCGCCTTCGGGATCCGCAAGCATCCGCAAAAGGATCGCGTCACCGAAGAGTTGCTCGAACTGGTCAACCTGAAAAACCTCGGCAAGCGCTTCCCGCATGAGCTGTCCGGTGGTCAACAGCAGCGCGTCGCACTGGCCCGCGCCCTGGCGCCCGAACCGCAACTGCTGCTGCTCGACGAACCCTTTTCGAACCTTGATGGCGAGCTGCGACGCAAGCTCAGCCATGAAGTGCGCGACATCCTCAAGGCCCGTGGCACCAGCGCGATTCTGGTGACCCACGACCAGGAAGAAGCCTTCGCTGTGAGCGACCATGTGGGGGTTTTCAAGGAGGGTCGCCTGGAGCAGTGGGACACGCCCTACAACCTGTATCACGAACCGCTGACACCGTTTGTGGCCAGCTTCATTGGTCAGGGTTATTTCATTCGCGGTCAGCTGAGTAGCCCCGAGTCGGTGCAGACCGAACTGGGTGAGTTACGCGGTAATCGTGCCTACACCTGGCCGGTTGGCGGTGCGGTGGATGTGTTGCTGCGTCCGGACGATATCGTTTATGCACCGGACAGCACGCTGAAGGCGCGGATTGTCGGCAAGTCTTTCCAGGGTGCGTCCACCTTGTATCGCTTGCAGTTGCCGACCGGCGCGCAGCTGGAATCGATTTTCCCGAGCCATGCCGATCATCAGGTGGGTTCAGAGGTCGGCATTCGTGTCGCGGCTGAACACCTGGTGCTGTTTCAGGCATCGGGCAGTACGGCGGCGCAGATTCCGGTCGTCGAATCCGGCGTGCGCCGCTACAGCAGCGCCCACTAAGCACACACAATAAAATGTGGGAGCGAGCTCCCACATTGGGTGTTCGTTTAACCCAGCATTAGCGTTCCGCTTGCAACGAGCGTCGCATTCCCGCCGATTTTCACCCGATCCCCTTCCAGCCGACAGAACAACTCCCCGCCTCGAGCCGAACGCTGACAAGCCGTCAGGCTCGACTTGCCCAAACGTTTCGACCAGTACGGAATCAGGCTGCAATGGGTCGAACCGGTCACCGGGTCTTCGTTGATGCCGATCGCCGGTGCGAAGTAACGGGAAACAAAATCATGCTGGCTGCCCCTGGCCGTGACAATTGCTCCTGGCCAAGGCAGCTTCGCCAGCGCCGCCATGTCCGGCTGACATTCGAGCACCGCCTGCTCGGATTCCAGCACCACGAACAACTCGTTCGACCCCAGCACATCAACCGCTTCCACACCGAGCGCGCGCTCGACGTCCAGGGTCACGCCCACTTCCGACGGAATGAGCGCCGGGAAATCCAGCCACAAGCGCTCACCCTCACGGCTCACACTCAGCGGGCCGGACTTGCAGACGAAGTCCAGGCGCTCGACCGGCTCTTTGTAGATTTCAAACAGAACGTAAGCGCTGGCCAGGGTTGCATGACCGCACAACGGCACTTCGGTGGTCGGGGTAAACCAGCGGATGTGCCAGCCCTGCCCTTCGCGAACCACGAAAGCGGTTTCGGCGAGGTTGTGCTCGGCGGCGATCTTCTGCATCAACTCATCGGCAAGCCAGGCATCGAGGCGATAGACCATCGCCGGGTTGCCACTGAACGGCCGATCACTGAACGCATCGACCTGATGAAACTCAAGCTGCATAACCTTCTCCCTTTGTCAGGCCACGGAGCATGAAGCTGCCGACAACCCGGCACCAGTGACAGAGCCCGTAAATTTGCACCATACAGCGCCGGGCTGATAGTCCGCGTCAGACACGGCCGATATCAGCGAACTTCGCCTGGGTATGCTCGGCCAGCACCGCGGGGGCCAATTCGACTTCCAACCCTCGTCGCCCCGCGCTGACAAAAATGCTGGCGAAGGGCTGAGCCGAATTATCGATAAAGGTGCGCAAACGCTTTTTCTGTCCCAGCGGACTGATCCCACCCAAGAGGTAACCGGTGGATCGTTGCGCAGCGGCAGGATCGGCCATTTCGACTTTTTTCACGCCCGCAGCATGCGCCAGGCCCTTTAAGTCCAGACTTCCGACGACCGGCACCACGGCCACCAGCAATTCACCTTTCTCGCTCGCCGCCAGCAAGGTCTTGAACACCTGCGCCGGATCCAGCCCCAGCTTCTCCGCGGCCTCCAGCCCGTAGGACGATGCCTTCGGATCATGTTCGTAACTGTGCACGCGATGTTCGGCACGAACTTTTTTCAACAAATCCAATGCGGGGGTCATGACAGCTCCAGACTGGGCGGCAGAAGAAAAATACTGCGCTGGATTCTAGGTCATCGATCAATAAAAGGCTCTATTGCGGCGCTATTTCAAAGGCTTGGCGGCGCCTTATGCCGTTCGTCCACCTTCAGTCTGCCGCGTGAACGATGCGGTCATTCACGTGACTAATAGTTCGATTGTGACTGACGGTTCACTTTCGACCTTTGACAGCAGCGTTTCTTGTCTATATTTTTTCGAATCTGAATACTGTACGAAATGTTCCTATCGCAGCACCCAGCAGCAGGCCGAGAACAGGATGGGGATCCTGCCTCGGTGAAAATCGCGCTTTTGACCATGATGCAAAAGCGCCAGACAACAACAAAAATGAGGTTTTCAATGACAACTGCTTTACAACAACCGTCTCTCTCAAGCCAATGCATGGCCGAATTCCTGGGCACTGCGCTGCTGATATTTTTTGGTACAGGTTGTGTTGCCGCGCTCAAGGTCGCGGGCGCCAGCTTCGGCCTTTGGGAAATCAGCATCATCTGGGGGGTCGGCGTGAGCATGGCGATCTACCTGGCCGCCGGCGTTTCCGGGGCTCATCTCAATCCCGCCGTCAGCATTGCCCTGAGCATTTTCGCTGACTTCGAAAAGCGCAAACTGCCTTTTTATATTCTCGCCCAGATCGCTGGCGCCTTCTGTGGAGCGTTGTTGGTTTACACGCTGTACAGCAATTTATTCTTCGATTACGAACAAACTCACCATATGGTTCGTGGTACTCAGGCCAGCCTCGAATTGGCGTCGGTGTTTTCCACCTTCCCCAACCCGGTCTTGTCCACAGCCCAAGCCTTCCTGGTTGAAGTGATCATCACTGCCATCCTGATGGGCGTGATCATGTCCCTGACCGACGACAACAATGGCTTGCCAAAGGGTCCGCTCGCTCCGCTGCTGATCGGCCTGCTGATTGCCGTGATTGGTAGTTCGATGGGGCCGCTGACCGGTTTTGCGATGAACCCGGCGCGCGACTTCGGTCCTAAACTGATGACTTTCTTCGCTGGCTGGGGTGAAATTTCCTTCACCGGCGGGCGCGATATCCCGTACTTCCTGATTCCGATTTTTGCACCGATTGTCGGTGCCTGCCTCGGTGCTGCAGCGTATCGCGGGCTGATTGCCCGTCATCTGCCCAGCGCCCTACCTGCTACAAAGGACGCAGCACCGGCCATTGACGGCAAACCAAGAACTTCTTGATACCGTTGGCGTGTGATCCTGCCCATAAGATCACGCGCCGGACCTCACTCCCTTTTTTCGTCCAAGGCAATCGACATGACCGACACTCAGAATAAGAACTACATCATTGCCCTCGATCAGGGTACGACCAGCTCCCGCGCGATCATTTTCGATCGCGACGCGAATGTGGTCTGCACCGCCCAGCGCGAATTCGCACAGCATTACCCGCAAGCCGGTTGGGTCGAACACGACCCGATGGAAATCTTCGCCACTCAAAGCGCCGTGATGGTCGAGGCCCTGGCTCAAGCCGGCCTGCATCACGACCAGGTTGCGGCCATCGGCATCACCAACCAGCGCGAAACCACCGTGGTCTGGGACAAGACCACCGGCCGCCCGATCTACAACGCGATCGTCTGGCAGTGCCGCCGCAGCACCGAGATCTGCCAGCAGCTCAAACGCGACGGTCACGAGCAATACATCAGCGAAACCACCGGCCTGGTTACCGACCCGTACTTCTCCGGCACCAAGCTCAAGTGGATCCTCGACAACGTCGAAGGCAGCCGCGAACGTGCGCGCAAAGGCGAGCTGTTGTTCGGCACCATCGACAGCTGGCTGATCTGGAAATTTACCGGCGGCAAAGTGCACGTCACCGACTACACCAACGCCTCGCGCACCATGCTCTTCAACATCCACACGCTGGAGTGGGACGCGAAGATGTTGGAGGTGCTGGATATTCCGCGCGAGATGCTGCCGGAAGTTAAATCCTCGTCCGAAATTTATGGCCACACCAAAAGCGGCATTGCCATCGGCGGTATCGCCGGTGACCAACAGGCCGCCCTGTTCGGCCAGATGTGCGTCGAGCCAGGCCAGGCGAAAAACACCTACGGCACTGGCTGCTTCCTGCTGATGAACACCGGCGACAAAGCCGTGAAATCCAAGCACGGCATGTTGACCACCATCGCGTGCGGCCCGCGCGGCGAAGTGGCTTACGCGCTGGAAGGTGCGGTGTTCAACGGCGGTTCGACCGTTCAGTGGCTGCGTGACGAACTGAAGATCATCAACGACGCCCACGACACCGAGTACTTCGCCAACAAGGTCAAGGACAGCAACGGCGTGTACCTGGTGCCAGCCTTTACCGGCCTGGGCGCGCCGTACTGGGACCCGTATGCCCGTGGCGCGCTGTTCGGTCTGACTCGCGGCGTACGCGTGGATCACATCATTCGTGCAGCCCTGGAGTCGATTGCCTACCAGACCCGCGACGTTCTGGATGCCATGCAACAGGATTCCGGCGAACGCTTGAAATCCCTGCGTGTGGACGGCGGTGCGGTGGCGAACAACTTCCTGATGCAGTTCCAGGCCGACATCCTCGGCACTCAGGTCGAGCGTCCGCAAATGCGCGAAACCACCGCACTCGGAGCGGCTTACCTGGCCGGTCTGGCGTGTGGCTTCTGGGGCAGCCTGGATGAGTTGCGCGGCAAGGCGGTGATCGAGCGCGAATTCGAACCGACCCTGGACGAAACCGCGAAGGAAAAACTCTACGCCGGCTGGAAAAAAGCCGTCAGCCGCACCCGCGACTGGGAACCGCATGAAGGCGCTGAATAAGCCAACAGCAGGGTTGTAACTGGTCGGGAGCAGATTCCTGCGGCATCATGGGCAAATTTTGCACGGCAGCCCAAAGGAAGCCCCATGAATCTGCCTCCCCGTCAGCAGCAAATCCTCGAACTGGTCCGCGAACGCGGCTATGTCAGCATCGAGGAAATGGCTACGCTGTTCGTCGTTACACCGCAAACCATCCGCCGCGATATCAATCAGCTTGCGGAAGCTAATTTGTTGCGTCGCTACCACGGCGGCGCAGCCTACGATTCCAGCGTCGAAAACACCGCCTACGCCATGCGTGCCGACCAGATGCGTGATGAAAAACAGCGTATCGGTGAAGCCATTGCGGCTCAAATCCCCGATCACGCCTCGCTGTTCATCAATATCGGCACCACCACCGAATCCATCGCCCGGGCGTTGCTCAATCACAATCACCTGAAGATCATCACCAACAACCTGCATGTGGCTTCGATGCTCAGCGCCAAGGACGACTTCGATGTCCTGCTGACGGGTGGCAATGTGCGGCGTGACGGTGGTGTGGTCGGTCAGGCCAGTGTCGACTTCATTAACCAGTTCAAGGTTGATTTCGCCCTGGTCGGCATCAGCGGTATCGATGAAGACGGCAGTCTGCTGGACTTCGACTATCAGGAAGTTCGGGTGTCCCAGGCGATCATCGCCAATGCCCGGCAGGTCATCCTCGCGGCTGACTCCAGCAAATTCGGGCGCAACGCCATGATTCGTCTGGGACCGATCAGCTTGATTGATTGCCTGGTCACCGATCAGCAACCTGTGCCGGCGTTGGCGCAGTTGTTGAGTCAGCACAAGATTCGGCTGGAAGTCGTTTAAGGCTTTCAGCCTCTAAAGATCGCAGCCTTCGGCAGCCCCTACAGGTTCACTCACCCCTGTAGGAGCTGCCGGAGGCTGCGATCTTTTGCTTTTAATGTTCGAAAATTTTCCTTTCTCGGCCCTTCGATCAGTATTTTCAATCGAAGTTAACTGGCTGTGGGCGACTTTATGGGCTACCATTTTCGCAAATGAACATTAATGTTCGAATTCCAATACCGAAAATCATAAAAGCCCGAGGCTAGCCGATGCCCACTTCTACCTTGCCTACGCCCCCTCTCGCTGAGATCTACGATATCGCCGTCATCGGTGGCGGGATCAATGGCGTAGGGATCGCAGCGGATGCCGCCGGTCGCGGTCTTTCGGTGTTTCTGTGCGAAAAAGACGACCTGGCCAGCCACACCTCGTCAGCCAGCAGCAAGCTGATCCACGGTGGCTTGCGGTACCTTGAACATTACGAATTCCGTCTGGTGCGCGAAGCCCTGGCCGAACGCGAAGTGCTGCTGGCCAAGGCCCCGCACATCGTCAAGCAGATGCGCTTCGTGCTGCCGCACCGCCCGCACCTGCGTCCGGCGTGGATGATCCGCGCCGGCCTGTTCCTTTATGACCACCTCGGCAAGCGGGAAAAACTCGAAGGCTCGAAAAGCCTGAAGTTCGGTCCGGACAGCCCGCTGAAAAGCGAAATCACCAAAGGCTTCGAATATTCAGATTGCTGGGTCGACGATGCCCGTCTGGTGGTCCTGAACGCCATGGCCGCCCGCGAAAAAGGCGCCCACGTTCACACCCAGACCCGCTGCGTCAGCGCCCGTCGCACCAAGGGAATGTGGCACCTGCATCTGGAACGCGCCGATGGCAGTCTGTTTTCGATCCGCGCCAAGGCACTGGTAAACGCCGCCGGCCCATGGGTCGCCAAGTTCATTCGTGACGACCTGAAGATGGAATCGCCGTACGGCATCCGCCTGATTCAGGGCAGTCACCTGATCGTGCCGAAGCTGTACGAAGGCGAACACGCGCACATTCTGCAAAACGAAGATCAGCGCATCGTCTTCACCATTCCGTACCTGAACCACTTCACCCTGATCGGCACCACCGACCGCGAGTACACCGGCGATCCGGCTGCAGTTGCGATCACCGAAGGCGAAACCGATTACCTGTTGAAAGTGGTCAACTCCCATTTCAAGAAACGCATCAGCCGCGACGATATCCTGCACAGCTATTCCGGTGTTCGCCCACTGTGCAACGACGAATCCGACAACCCGTCGGCGGTCACTCGCGACTACACCCTGGCGCTATCGGGCACTGGCGAAGAAGCGCCGCTGTTGTCGGTGTTCGGCGGCAAGCTGACCACCTACCGCAAACTGGCCGAGTCGGCACTTGCGCAACTGGCTCCGTACTTCAAGGACATCAAGCCGAGCTGGACCGCCAGCGCTACCCTGCCGGGCGGCGAAGACATGACCACCCCGCAAGCCTTGTGCGCCTTGATCCGCGACAAGTTCGACTGGGTGCCGACCGAAATCGCCCGCCGCTGGGCCACCACCTACGGCAGCCGCACCTGGCGCATGCTGGAAGGCGTGCAGAATCTCGGCGATATGGGCGAACACATCGGCGGCGGGCTCTACACCCGGGAAGTCGATTACCTGTGCAGCGAAGAGTGGGCGACCACCGCGCATGACATTCTGTGGCGCCGTAGCAAGCTGGGGTTGTTCACTACCCCGGCCGAACAGCAGAAGCTGGCGGATTACCTGAGCAAGGTCGAGCAGAACCGCAGCAAGATCGAAGCGGCCTGATCGGCAATCCAGTTAAAGCAAAGCCCCTGAATCTCACGATTCAGGGGCTTTTTTGTAGGTGCTTACTGCGCCAGATGCAGCAACAGGAAATCAATGAACGCCCTCGATTTGTGGGGCAAATGCGGGCTGTTGGGGAACACCACGTTGACTGACTGAGAGGGCAGCGAATAGTCGGGTAACAAGCGGATCAGCCGCTCGCTGGTGATGTCGTCCTTGACCACCCACGCGGGCAACACCGAAACACCTAGCGACGACAACGTCATGGAACGGATGGCCGTGGATGAATTGGATTCAAACTGATTGATCCCGTTGATCTCGACCGTCCCCGATTGCGGATGGCGCAGCGTCCATTGAGTGGGCGCCTGCAGGTTGCTATTGGCAATCCACGGCACCGCATTCAGGTCCTGAGGTTTTTGCACCGGGTGACGCGCTAGGAACGTCTTGGTAGCCACCAGGACAATCTCATAATCCGCCAGTTTACGGCTCTTGAATGCCGAGTCCGCCAAGTTGCCTAGACGGATAACCAGGTCTAACTTTTCTGTGACCAGATCATTGAGTGACGAGTTAAAGTTATAACTGAGTTTTATTTCCGGGTAGTGCTCTATAAATTGCGGGATCAACGGGAGAATATACGCCTCACCGTATTCGCTGGTGGAACTAAACCGCAACTTACCGGACACCCGATTATGCCCTTTCAATACATTATCAAAGGCATTATCGATATCCGCGACAATGCCTTTGAACTCTTCATAAAAATCTTGACCTATTTCAGTGAGGGAGATATTTCGGGTATTGCGAATCAACAACGTCGCTGACAGCACGTCCTCCAGCGCCTTGACATGCAGGCTGGCCATGGCTTTACTGATGCTCAGGTAATTGGCGGCCTTGGTATAGGAACCAAAATCGACCACGGCCAGAAATGTCTGGACCCGATTAAGATGAGTGTGCATAGCAATATGGCTCACTGTTAAATCCCGTCAAACATTGTTTCAAGAATAGTCGTATCGACAGTTCAAGTCCACCGCCCCTATGCTTTGCGACAAAGGGGAAACAACATGACCTATCGCTACAAAGTTGCGCTGATATTCCTGATCGGCTTTTTTATAGACTGCATTAATATCTTTATGTCCGCGGTCGCACTACCCAGTATATCGGCGGCGTTGCACGTTAGTACTTCAGACGTTGCCTGGGTGGCTAATGCTTATATTCTCGGGCTGACGCTGATCATCCCGGTCAGCACTTGGCTGGCCGGTCGTTTTGGCAGCCGGGAAATCCTCACCGCCTCGATGATCGTATTCACCGCTTCCGTGTGGATGTGCGGGCTGGCCAACAGTTTCAACGAGCTTGTGATCTGGCGCTTCGTCCAGGGGGTTGGCGGCGGGCTGTTGATTCCTGTCGGCCAGGCGCTGACGTTCAACCTGTTCAAGGGTGAGCAGCGGGCGAAAATCTCCACACTGGTCATGGCCGTTGCCCTGATAGCGCCCGCCATTTCACCGACCATCGGCGGCATCATCGTCGACAGCAGCTCCTGGCGCTGGGTGTTCTACAGCAACATCCCGTACTCGCTGATCGCGGCCTTGCTGTCCTGGTTCTGGATCAACGAAGCGCGCCCGACAAGTTTGCCCAGACCCGACATCAAGGGCTTGCTGCTGGTCAGCGCGGCACTCGGCAGCCTACTGATGGGCATGTCGCTATATGGCGGCGACGCTCCGGCATGGGTAGCCGCCCTCTTCGTCATGGCCGGCGTTACTTTCGTCGTGCTGTACGGGTTGCACTACCGCACCTGCAAAAAACCGATCATTGAACTGAGCCTGCTCAAAAGCAAAAAACTCAGCACCTCCATCTTTATCTATTACGCGATTCCAGGTGTGTTCACCGGAGTCAACTTGATGAGCATCTTCTTCCTGCAAAACACCCTGCACTTCAGCGCCCGACTGACAGGGATGTTCATGATCCTGTACGCCATCGGCGCATTCACCGCGATGTTGATCTGTGGCCGGGTCTATAACCGGATGGGAGCAAAGCGGCTGTTTGCCCTCGGCATGCTGCTGCACAGTGCCGGCATTGCCACCCTGTTACTGGTGAACAATCCGTCAGACCTTTGGATGATTGTCATCGCCTACAGCTTGATGGGGATCGGCGGCGGCATCGGTGCCAACACAGCACAAACCACGTCATTGATGGACTTTGAGGGCAGCGACACCCACAAGGCCAGTGTCATCTGGAACATCAACCGACAGATGTCATTCAGCATCGGCGCTGCCCTCTTCCTGATGGTTTTCAACTTGCTTTTAAAGCATTTCGATACCACCCAGGCCTACCACGTGACCTTCGCCATCGCCGCGCTGGCGGGCCTGTTTCCACTCTTTCAACTGAGTCAGTTGAACACTCAAAAAGGACTGTCATGCACAGCAAAATAGTTGAACAGGCGCACCACAGCGTTCATCACGTGCACGCGTTGATACGTACCCTGTTCACCGACGCAAACGGTGAGGGGCAGGCCGCTTTCGAGCCGCTGATGTCAGCATTCGCCGAGCACTTCACCATGGTCACCACTTCGGCCGCCATCGTCAGCCGGGCGATGGTCGAACAGATGTTCAAAGGTGCGGTCGGCGCCAAGCCAGCTCTGGAGATCGTCATCAGCGACCTGCAGACGGTATGGCAAGAAGGCAACAGCGTGGCGATCCGCTACAAGGAAACCCATCGTCTAAACCAAAGCGAGAGCTCACGGGTTTCGGTGGCGATCATTGGCATCTATCACCACAACGCCCAATGGACCTACCTGCATGAAACGCCGGTCAGCCAAGAAAGCTGATTCTCGTATGAACGGCAGGATCACCGGCTCTTATCTGGCCAATAGGGTGTTAGCGGCCACAAACACCATTCGGTTTTCCGAACGCGACCTGTCGGTCGATTCGGTTAACCGGATTCTCCAACATCAAAAATCTCGCCATAAATATTAAATACCCTTATAAATCAATCATTTGACCTATTCCGCCTGGCCTGGCACGAGTCATGCTCTACACTCTTGGACGAATGACGCTGTGCCAACCCTTCAGGAGCCGGCAAGCATTCGAAGCACAAAAAGGGCCGATGAACTGGCTCCATATAAAAACAATGTCGAGGAAAATTTGATGCGCATCGTTCCCCATCTCCTGGGCGCAGCCATTGCTGCCGCTCTGATCAGCACTCCAGTTTTCGCCGCCGAACTCACCGGCACCCTGAAGAAGATCAAAGAGTCCGGCGTTATCACCCTCGGGCATCGTGACGCTTCCATTCCGTTTTCCTACATCGCGGATGCTTCCGGCAAACCGGTTGGCTACTCCCACGATATCCAGCTGAAAATCGTTGAAGCCATCAAGAAAGACCTGGACATGCCGAACCTCCAGGTCAAGTACAACCTGGTGACCTCGCAAACCCGTATCCCGCTGGTGCAGAACGGCACCGTGGACGTCGAGTGCGGCTCCACCACCAACAACGTCGAGCGTCAGCAGCAAGTTGACTTCTCCGTCGGCATCTTCGAAATCGGCACCAAGCTGCTGGCCAAGAAAGATTCGCCTTACAAAGACTTCCCGGATCTGAAAGGCAAGAACGTCGTGACCACCGCCGGCACCACGTCCGAGCGCATCCTCAAGTCGATGAACGCCGACAAGCAGATGGGCATGAACGTCATCTCCGCCAAAGACCACGGCGAGTCCTTCAACATGCTGGAAAGCGGCCGCGCCGTGGCTTTCATGATGGACGACGCCTTGCTGGCCGGTGAAATGGCCAAGGCCAAGAAGCCAACCGATTGGGCCGTGACCGGTACTGCACAGTCCTATGAAATCTACGGCTGCATGGTCCGCAAGGGCGACGAGCCGTTCAAGAAGGCTGTAGACGACGCGATCATCGCGACCTACAAATCGGGCGAGATCAACAAGATCTACGAAAAATGGTTCATGCAGCCAATCCCGCCAAAAAACCTGAACCTGATGTTCCCGATGAGCGACGAGCTCAAGGCCCTGATCGCCAATCCGACCGATAAAGCGGCTGACGAAAAGAAATCCTGATTTCTGACTAACCTTATCTCCTGAGAGGGCCACTGCCCTTTCGGGGGATAGTCACTCCCTGCTGGCATTTCTGGAAACACTCGAACCGGTGGCTATCGAGCCGCTCGTGTGTGCCTGACCGTCAAGGTCGGGCGGGAACGGAGCTTCCCCAGGCGGGCACTTGTACATCGAACGATCTGAGGGGAGACCCTAATGAATTACAACTGGGACTGGGGCGTGTTCTTCAAGTCCACCGGTGTGGGCAGCGAGACATATCTCGACTGGTACGTCGCCGGTTTGGGCTGGACCATCGCCATCGCCGTCGTGGCCTGGATCATTGCCCTGCTGCTGGGCTCGATTCTGGGTGTCATGCGCACCGTACCGAACCGCATCGTATCGGGCATCGCGACCTGTTACGTCGAACTCTTCCGTAACGTGCCGCTACTGGTTCAGCTGTTCATCTGGTACTTCCTGGTGCCCGATCTGCTGCCTGCGGACCTGCAAGAGTGGTACAAGCAGGATCTCAATCCGACCACCTCGGCTTACCTCAGCGTCGTCGTCTGCCTGGGCTTGTTCACCGCCGCTCGTGTTTGCGAACAAGTGCGTACCGGTATCCAGGCGCTGCCTCGCGGCCAGGAATCCGCCGCTCGCGCCATGGGCTTCAAGCTGCCGCAAATCTACTGGAACGTGCTGCTGCCCCAGGCGTACCGGATCATCATTCCGCCGCTCACCTCGGAATTCCTGAACGTGTTCAAGAACTCTTCCGTCGCGTCGCTGATCGGCCTGATGGAGTTGCTCGCGCAGACCAAACAGACCGCCGAGTTTTCCGCCAACCTGTTCGAAGCCTTCACCCTGGCAACGCTGATCTACTTCACGCTGAACATGGGCCTGATGCTGCTGATGCGCATGGTCGAGAAGAAAGTGGCCGTACCGGGCCTGATCTCCGTAGGGGGTAAATGATGGAATTCGACTTCTCGGGCATCATCCCGTCCCTGCCAGGTTTGTGGAACGGCATGGTCATGACCCTGCAACTGATGGCGCTGGGCGTCGTCGGCGGGATCATCCTCGGCACGATCCTGGCGCTGATGCGCCTGTCCCACAGCAAACTGCTGTCGAACATTGCCGGCGCCTACGTTAACTACTTCCGCTCGATTCCGCTGCTGCTGGTCATCACCTGGTTCTACCTGGCGGTGCCGTTCGTACTGCGCTGGATCACCGGCGAAGACACCCCGATCGGCGCGTTTGCCTCCTGCATCGTGGCGTTCATGATGTTCGAAGCGGCGTACTTCTGCGAAATCGTCCGGGCCGGCGTGCAGTCGATTTCCAAGGGCCAGATGGGCGCAGCCCAAGCCTTGGGCATGACGTATGGCCAGATGATGCGTTTGATCATCCTGCCGCAAGCGTTCCGCAAGATGACCCCGCTGCTGCTGCAACAGAGCATCATCCTGTTTCAGGATACCTCGCTGGTCTACGCGGTCGGCCTGGTGGACTTCCTCAATGCCTCGCGTGCCAGTGGCGACATCATCGGTCGCTCCAACGAGTTCCTGATCTTTGCAGGTCTCACGTACTTCACAATCAGCTTTGCCGCCTCGCTGCTGGTCAAGCGTCTGCAAAAAAGGTTTGCCGTATGATCTCTATCAAGAATGTCAACAAGTGGTATGGCGACTTCCAGGTACTGACTGACTGCAGCACCGAGGTCAAAAAAGGCGAAGTGATTGTGGTGTGCGGGCCGTCCGGTTCCGGCAAATCCACCCTGATCAAATGCGTCAACGCCCTGGAACCCTTCCAGAAAGGCGACGTGGTGGTCGATGGCACCTCCATTGCCAACCCGAAGACCGACCTGCCGAAACTGCGTTCGCGCGTTGGCATGGTGTTCCAGCATTTCGAACTGTTCCCGCACCTGACCATTACCGAAAACCTGACTATCGCGCAGATCAAGGTGTTGGGCCGCAGCAAGGAAGAAGCCACCAAGAAAGGCCTGCAACTGCTTGAGCGCGTAGGCCTCTCGGCTCACGCTCACAAGCATCCGGGCCAGCTCTCCGGTGGTCAGCAACAGCGTGTGGCGATTGCCCGTGCGCTGGCGATGGACCCGATCGTCATGCTGTTCGACGAACCGACCTCGGCGCTGGACCCTGAAATGGTCAACGAAGTACTCGACGTGATGGTGCAACTGGCCCACGAAGGCATGACCATGATGTGCGTGACCCACGAAATGGGCTTCGCCCGTAAAGTGGCGGACCGGGTGATCTTCATGGATCAGGGCAAGATCATCGAAGACTGCAAGAAAGAGGAGTTCTTCGGCGACATCAATGCCCGCGCCGAGCGTACGCAGCATTTCCTTGCCAAGATTCTGCAGCACTAAGCACCACACCGAACTCTGTGGCGAGGGAGCTTGCTCCCGCTGGGTCGCGCAGCGACCCCAAAACCTGCAAATGCATTTTGTCTGACACACCGCATTTACCGGTTTTACGACTGCTTCGCAGCCGAGCGGGAGCAAGCTCCCTCGCCACAGGTTCTGCGCTCGACCAAACCAGGACGCAAGCCCATTGCCACACTGGTTGACCCAAGGCATCTGTGATGAAATGCGACCCCACTCTCTATCGCGCCGCGCCGCCATCACTCGCCGTGAAACCCCGTCTGATTCGCCATCTGTTCCTGCCGCCGCTGGTCATCGCCCTGATGATCGGGTTGGGTTACCTCGGCTTCTGGGTCAGTGAACACTACGGGATACGCAACCTCAGCGAGAACGGCCAGCGTCAGCTGGAACTGCACGCCCGCGCCGTCGAGAGCGAGATCAGCAAGTACACCTACCTGCCCAGCCTGCTGGAACTCGAATCCAGCGTTTCGAAGCTGTTGGCCGACCCGTCGCCGGAACACCGGCAGACGGTCAATGAATACCTCGAAGGCCTGAACCGGCGCAGCCGCAGTCGGGCTATCTATGTGATGGACACTACCGGCCGAGTAATGGCCACCAGTAACTGGCGCGATGTCGACAGTTACCTGGGCGAAGATCTGTCCTTCCGCGCCTATTTCCAGAATGCCGTGCGCGGCCAGCCGGGGCGCTTCTATGGCATCGGCAGCACCAACGGCGAGCCCGGTTATTACCTGGCTCATGGCCTGGAAGAACACGGCAAGATCATTGGCGTCGCAGTAGTCAAGGTCCGCCTCGAAGCCATGGAAGAACGCTGGCAGCGCGCGCGGCTGGAAGCTTTCGTGAGCGATGAAAACGGCATCATCATTCTTTCCAGCGATCCGGCACGGCGCCTGAAATCGGTTGTGCCGCTGAGCGACGAAACAAAAGAAAAACTCGCTCGCAGCCTTCAGTACTACTGGTTCCCGCTGAACGAACTGCAACCACTGGCCCGGGAAAAACTGGCCGAAGGCGAGGAAAAACTCACCTTCCCCGCCAACAGCGAAGTGGAATCCGATGAGGAGGACATCAGCTACCTCTCGCAAACCCGGCCATTGAGCGATACCCCGTGGAATTTCACCCTGCTCACCCCCCTGCAGGATTTGCGTCGCGAAGCGATCAATCAGGGGATTCTGGTGGCGGTGGCGTTTGCCCTGGTGGCGTTCCTGCTGATCGCCTGGAACGAGCGGCGCAAGGTCATTGCCACACGCCTCGCCGCCCGGGAAGCCTTGCAGGAAGCCAACAATCAACTGGAGCGTCGGATTACCGAACGCACCACTGATCTGCGCGCCAGCAACGAACGGCTCAAGGGCCAGATCCGCGAACGGCGTCTGGCCGAAGAGACGCTACGCCGCGCCCAGGATGAACTGGTGCAGGCCGGTAAACTCGCGGCCATCGGCCAGATGTCCACCAGCATCGCCCACGAATTGAACCAGCCACTGGCGGCGCTGCGGACCTTGTCCGGCAACACCGTGCGGTTTCTGGAACGCGGTCAACTGGATGTTGCCAGCACCAACCTAAAGACCATCAACGAACTGATCGACCGCATGGGCCGGATCACCGCCAGCCTGCGTTCGTTCGCTCGCCGCGGCGACGACAAAGGTCAGGCCAGCCTTGGCAAAGCGGTGGATGCAGCCTTGCAGCTGCTCGGTGGTCGCGTGGAAAGCGCGCATCTGCAACTGCACCGAGGCTTCGCCGATCTGCAGGTGCAGATCGACCAGACGCGCCTGGAGCAGATTCTGGTCAACCTGATCGGCAACGCCCTCGACGCCATGCAGACACAGCCGCTGCCAGAACTGTGGCTAGAAGGCGAAGAATTCGATGGCAAATATCGCCTTCGTGTACGCGACAACGGTCATGGCATCGACACCGAAGCACGTAAACATCTATTCGAACCGTTCTTCACCACCAAACCCGGCGAACAGGGCCTGGGCCTCGGCCTGACCCTTTCCGCCAGCCTGGCCGCCGCCACCGGCGGGCACCTGGGTGTCGAGCACCCGGCCAGCGGTGGCACCACCTTCGTCCTCAGTTTACCGTTGGTAAGCCCCACTCACGCCGAGCCAATATGAACAACGACCTTAGTGTGCTGATCGTCGAAGACGACCCCCATGTGCTGCTCGGCTGCCAACAGGCGCTGACCCTGGAAGACATTCCCTGCGTGGGCGTCGGTAGCGCCGAAGAAGCGCTGGAGCGGGTCGGCGATAACTTTGCCGGCATCGTCATCAGCGACATCCGCCTGCCGGGCATCGACGGTCTGGAATTGCTGACCCGACTCAAGGCCCGCGATCGCAGCCTGCCGGTGGTGCTGATCACCGGTCACGGCGACATTTCCATGGCCGTCGGTGCGATGCAGAAAGGCGCCTATGACTTCATGGAGAAACCTTTCTCCCCCGAACGTCTGGTCGATGTGGCGCGCCGTGCGCTAGAGCAACGCAGCCTCGCACGGGAAGTCTCTTCGTTGCGTCGGCAACTGGCGGAACGGGATTCCCTCGAAGGCCGGATCATCGGCCGCTCGCCCGCCATGCAGAACCTGCGGGAATTGATCGCCAACGTCGCCGATACGTCGGCCAACGTGCTGATCGAAGGCGAGACTGGCACCGGTAAGGAACTGGTCGCGCGTTGCCTGCACGACTTCAGTCGGCGGCACACCAAGCAGTTCGTCGCGCTGAACTGCGGTGGCCTGCCGGAAAACCTGTTCGAAAGCGAAATCTTCGGCCATGAAGCCAACGCCTTCACCGGCGCCGGCAAGCGGCGGATCGGCAAGATCGAACACGCCGACGGCGGCACGCTGTTCCTCGACGAAGTGGAAAGCATGCCGCTGCCGCTGCAAATCAAACTGCTGCGGGTGTTGCAGGAACGCACCCTGGAACGCCTCGGCTCGAACCAGAGCGTGGCAGTGGATTGCCGGGTGATCGCGGCGACCAAGTCTGATCTGGATGAGTCGAGCAAAGCTGGCGAGTTTCGCAGCGACCTGTATTACCGCTTGAACGTGGTGACCCTCGAATTGCCACCGCTACGCGAACGCCGCGAAGACATCCTGCAACTGTTCGAACACTTCCTGCAGCAGTCGTCCCTGCGCTTCGACCGCGCCGTGCCGGAGCTGGACAACCAGACCCTGTCGAACCTGATGAGCCACGACTGGCCAGGCAACGTGCGCGAACTGCGCAATGTCGCCGAGCGTTTTGCACTCGGTCTGCCAGCCTTCAAGAAATCCGGTGCCAGTGGCAGCAATCAGGGCCTGGCCTTCGCTGAAGCGGTAGAAGCGTTTGAACGCAACCTGCTGAGCGACGCTTTGCAGCGCAGCGGCGGCAACCTGACCCAGGCCAGTCTGGAACTGGGCATGGCCAAGACCACGCTGTTCGACAAAGTGAAGAAGTACGGGCTGAGCCACTGATGGACCTGATCCTCAAAGCAACCCTGGGCGCTGCCGTGGTGGTCATCCTCGCCGCGCTGGCCAAGACCAAAAACTATTACATCGCAGGGTTGGTGCCGCTGTTTCCGACCTTTGCGTTGATTGCTCATTACATCGTCGGCAAGGGGCGTTCGCTGGAGGATTTGAAGACCACCATCGTGTTCGGGATGTGGTCGATCATTCCTTACTTCATCTACCTGGCGACGTTGTATGTGATGGTGGACCGGATGCGGCTGGAGGCTTCGCTCGCTGTGGCGGCGGTGGCTTGGTTGATGGCGGCTACGGTGCTCGTGACTGTCTGGGTTCGCCTTCACGGCTGATCGCGATCTTCTGTAACTGATCGTTCCCACGCTCTGCGTGGGAATGCAGCCCGTGACGCTCCGCGTCACTGGACGCGGAGCGTCCCTTGAGGCATTCCCACGCGGGAGCGTGGGAACGATCGTAGGTCAGCTCACCGTCCCGCCCTTCGCTTCACTCATGATCTGCCGAATCGCCCCGACAAACGTCTCCACTGGCTGCCCGCCAGTGACGGCGTACTGCCCGTTGAAAACAACGGTCGGCACCGAACTGACGCCTCGCGACAGCCACAACTGCTCTTCTTCGAGAACCTCTTTGGCGAACTCGTCCGACGCCAGAATCGCCTCGGCTCGCGACCGATCCAGTCCCACGCTTTCGGCGATCTGCGCCAACTGCCCATGGTCGGACGGGTTGCCGCCCTCGGTGAAATACAACTTGAACAGCGCCTCTTTCAGATTGAACTGCAACCCTTCCAGTCCCGCCCAGAACAACAAACGGTGCGCGTCAAAGGTGTTGTAGATGCGACTGTTGCCGTCCGTGCGAAACGCAAACCCGACCTCGGCGCCGCGTGCGCGGATCATCTCGCGATTCTTCTGGGATTGCTCGGGAGTCGAGCCGTACTTCTCGGTGATGTGTTCGGTGATGTTCTGCCCTTCAGGCCCCATCTTCGGGTTCAGTTCGAACGGCTGGAAACGGATCTCGGCCTGCACCTCGTCGCCCAGTAAATCCAGGGCCCGGGTCAGGCCGTAGAGGCCGACGACGCACCAGGGGCAGGACACGTCGCTGACGAAATCGATTTTCAGGGGGGCATTCATCACTCACCTCGCAGACTGGAACGCACCGGAAAGCTCGAACGATACACCCGACGTGCCCGAGGTGGCAGCCGTTCCGCTCCCACATTTAATCGGTGGGTTACAGGAGGTTGTGTTCGGCCACCGGATCAATCTGCGCCCAATGCGAGGTGTCTTCGCGGTGGGCCTGCAAGTACGGCAACACCGCCGCCAGCAACGGCGCCTTGAACGCCTCCTGGAAACGATGGGCCAACCCCGGAATCAGCTTCAACTGGCTGCCGCGGATATGCGCCGCCAGGTGCACACCGTGCATGACCGGCAGCAACGGATCAGCAGTGCCGTGAACCACCAGCGTCGGAACGCGCAGTTGATTGAGCAGTGCCACTCGACTGCGCTCGGCGAGGATCGCCATGATCTGGCGCTTCACGCCCTCAGGGTTGAACGCCCGGTCATAGGACTGCGCCGCCTGATGCAGTAGCGCTTGCCGATCATCGCTCACCGTCGGGCTGCCCAGCGCCGCCAGCAAATCGGCTTGTTGCTCCAGCGCCACTTCGCGATTGGGCGCCCCACGGCGCGACAACAGTTGCACCAACGCCGCACTCGGCGCCGGCAAGCCTTCGGCCCCGGAACTGGTCATGATCAGGGTCAGGCTCTCGACCCGTTGCGGCGCCATCGCCGCCATGTGCTGGGCGATCATTCCGCCCATGCTCGCGCCCAGCACGTGGAATTGCTCGACGTGCAACGCATCCATCAAGCCAAAAGCATCGTCAGCCATATCGGTCAGGGTGTACGGCGCCGACACCGGCAAACCGAGTTTGTAGCGCAGCACTTCGAACGTCAGGTTGGCGTCGACGGGCGCTTGCCGCCAGGTCGAGAGCCCGACATCGCGATTGTCATAGCGAATCACCCGAAACCCTTGCTGACACAGCGCGACCACCACCTCGTCCGGCCAGTGGATCAACTGCCCGCCAAGGCCCATCACCAGCAACAGCGCAGGGTCCGACGCACGGCCGATGCTCTGGTACGCCAGGCTCACCTGTGCCAGATCGACCCGCTCGGTCGGAACATTGATATCGCAACGAGACGCCGCCAAGGACGGCAGGCCGAACAACAGCGCGGCCAGGAAAAAGAAAACACGCATGAAAAACACCGAAACGCAGAACTCCAGTAGAGCGCGAGTCTGATGAAGTTTGTTCAAGCGCGCTGCCACAGTTGCGTGACAGTTTGATGAATATCGCTGAGTGGTCGGTGTGGTAACTATGTAGTGCCAATGCCTCGCAAAACTTTTCTTAAATGGCTCGTTCAAGGAGTGGATCCACTACTCCATCAATCGAGCCATGTTGCCATGACCGATAGACTTCTCCCCGACCTACCCTCACCTACCCCGGTCGTGATACCGACCTCATTGTCCTTGCGAGAAAACCCGGACGAAAGTCTGTTGCTCCGCGCCTCGACCCGCTGGCGCGACAGCAGCCAAGGCTTGTGCGAACTGTTCGCTAACGTGCCGACAACGCGAGGCACAATCAATCGACTGCTCGAGCAGCGGGGTCTGGATGGGCAACAGGCCGGCCTGGCGTTCCCCGCTTCCGATGAACACCCGGCACGTTTCGTCAGCCTCACGAATGCCTGTGCCTTTGTCTTTCAACATCCGGTGCTGGAGACCACGCTGGACCAGCGCTGCCAGGTAACCGGCCTGGGACGCTCACATCCTCTGTTTGCCCTCACGCCCCTGCAACTACTTGATCGACTCAAATCGCTGAACCTGGAGCAAGCGATCAGCGGAAGCTGGGCTGCGTATTGGGGAGACCGCGCTCCCGGCACACCGATGTCACGACGTGACCGAGCTGTTCAGTTGTACCGCAACCATTTCGAGGCGACTGCCCAGATAGCGCTTGCTCAAAGAACCTTGACCGCCGAGCAAATGAAGCCGCTGTTGTTGCTTGCGGACTCGGCAGCAACAGACCTGCACCTGGACAACCAGCCAGTGCGCACGGAACAACTGGCGCTGGTGCTGAGCAACAACAGTAAAGTGAAACACCCTGCCGTCTGGGTTATCAGCGTGGGTGATGCTCAATGGCTGTATCTGCCCTGTCGGCCTGTCGCCATCAAAGCCTTCCCTGAACGCAGCGATATGGAGACTTGGCTGTCTCAACAAATGCTTGTTCCACAGGGCATGCTCTACAAGGACATCCGTTTCGAATACAGCGCCAGAACCCAGCCCCTGACGGTGGGCATCACCGACCTGCTTTTGCACCAGCAACAGGCTCAACTCGCCAGTCTGCGCATGAGCAGCAACGACGTATGCGAACTGGCCGCCCATGGCGCCCAGTCACTGACCTACGCGGACCAGATCGATCGACAACGTAGCAGTGCCGCCGGTTTCGCCTTACCGCCAAGCCTTGGAAACACAGCGGTAACCACCGACAGCGCCGATGAATATCAACAAGCGTTGTTTGGTAGCCTGTATGCCGATATCCCGCGGTCCCCGCGCCAGGCCAGCCTGGACAAACAGCGTGATGCGATCGAGAAGCTGCTGGGGAACGATCCAGAAAGCGACCGCCAGCAAAAACTCAAAGACTCACTCTCAGCACTTGAAGCAGCGGAGCAAGCCGCCAACACGGCAGCCTCCGCTCTGCTTTACCGGTCACGCGTCCTCGACCTGACGACGTTCAATCGCCAGTTCACAGCCCTCTACCAAGCGCACAAGGCTGGCCTGCACGCCGAGGCCGACCTGCAACTGGCTCTTGAGCAAATGAGCAGTGATGAACACCGCCTGCTCAAAGCCCTGTTGGATACACCCAACGATTCCAGGCCCGACAGCGTGGTCGCCAGTCTGTCGCTGTCGATGAGGGTACAAAATGGCGAAAAAACAACAGTCACGACCCAGGAACTCAGCGGTCCGTTTGTCATTACCCAACCCGAGGCACTGCTCAATGCTGCCTCGTCTCAGAGCCTGTTGCTTTATTGGCCCGGTACCGGCGGCGGCCTGCAACGATTCGCCAGCCGACAAGCGCTGGAACGACAGCTATTCAGGATTCAGCAGAACGATCTTGTAGCGTTGCAGCTGAAGAAAATCACGACCGACCCTCTGCATTACAGCCTGGATCAACAAACCACCGGGTTCGAAGAGAAAGCCGGGCAGATTCGCCAGCGCTACACCGATGCGACCCAGGCGACACAACGTGCCGATGAACTGGAAACACTGCGCAAGCAAACCCTGGCCACTTTGCAGGTCCCGGTGCATGCCGCCCGACACCTGGCCTTCGCGCACAGGCAGGAGCAAAACCGTAGCGCGACCTTGGCCTCCGGTCTGCCTGGCTGGCTCAGTAAGCTGTCCGGGAATGACCGCATTGAATTCAAGACCCTGATCGAGGCTTACATCACGGCGATGCATCGCAGCCACGCACAGCTGGAAATCGCGTTGCCCGCCCGGGACGAGTTCACCCGCAAACACCTGCAATCCCGCCTGCGCGAGGACTTCTCGATCAAGGGCAGTTTTGACCTGAAACTTGATCTGCCTGACTCGGTCATCCTGCAAAAACAACTAGCGGACGGTGCGGCCCCGGGTACCCCGCAGAAACTCGTGGCGGTACCCAGCAAGACACGCAGCACGATGACACTCGAAGAACTGGCCCAGCTCAACATCGACAACACGCCGTCGATGAATCTGGAGCCCCTATCGCTGCGACTGGGTTTCATGCGGGTCAAGGTTACCGCCGATGATGAAACCGAACGCCAGACCCTAACGGCCGGTATCACCCGGCCTTACCTGCGCAAGGTACTGCCCGAACTCGATCTGCCCCAGGTCTACGAAAATCTGATCCGCCGTGCATTCATGGGCTCGATCGACAACACCGCCTTCGTCAATGATCATCAACGAGAAAGCCTGATCGAGCCCTGGCGCCTGATGCTCAAGTTACAGGGCAAGTGCGCGTATCTGCAGAAACAAATCGGCCAGGATGCGTTGCAGGTATTGAACATCGCCATTGATGCCAACACCCCGCAGGCCTGGAACGTTGATGGCAAACGCATTGTGCTCTTGCCGGCGTACTTGAGCGCCGGCGGCAGGGACACACCGAATCAGGGGCCTGTCACCCTGTCTGGAGTGAGCTTCATTGAAGAACAGGTCAGCGGGATGACCCTGCTGTATCTGCCCGACAGCCCTGACGGCCAGTTTCTGCGGCGATACGACAGCCTGGAGAAAGCTCGCCAGGCCCTGTTTAATCTATGCCAGCGCAGCGCAATGGTCAGTTACCTGGCAGGACGCGCCTTGCAGGGTAGCGTGCCGGCGCATATCAGCCGTATCAACCAGGCCGTGCTTAGACATTTCAATGCCATGATCGGAGTGGGCATGCGCTGGCCGTCGACCACCTCGCTGGCCGACAACCTGCTCAATGCTCACATGGGGCGTCTGATCGAAGCCCATCGCGGAACCTCGCGCTCCAATGATGCCTTGTACCTGGAGCGGTACGCGCTCAAAGGTCCCCGCGCGTTCAATTACCTGAAAATGGCGCTAGGCCTGGTGCCATTCGTTGGCACTGCTTTCGCGCTCTACGATGCCTGGACCAGCGCCAATCAAGCGGTTGCGGCCTTCTTGCGCGGCGAAGTCGGCGATGGTCTGGCAGAAATCGAATCGGTGCTGTTGGCATTGATCGACGCGGTCATGAACCTGCTTCCCGGTGAACTCGCCGCGTCCGCGCTTTCCAGAGGTGCTCGCTCTTTGACTCGGGCCCGTCAACTTCGCAGGCTGGTCACCAATGCCAACGCGTTGCACGTTCCATCTACACGCCAGGCCCGGCATGTGGTTGAGCGTTTCGCGGGCTACGAGTATGAAAAACCGCTCTCGCTGTCAGGGTTGCATCCAGCAACCGATGGGCTTTATTGCAATATCTATCGGCATGCCGACGGTGACTTTATCGTTCGTCAGGGACGGATTTTTCAGGTCGAGCGCAGCAAGGACTCACGAAACTGGCGCTTGAGCGGCACCCGGCAAAAAACCTACAAACAACCAATCGCCCTTGATGAAACCGGTCATTGGGACACTTATTTCGGCGTCTACGGTGTGGCCTTCGAAGGTGGCGGCATCGGCGGTGGTGGGGTCCTCGGGCATATGGCCGACGCACTCGATCCGCTGTGGCCGGCAGCCATTCGCCACCGGCTGCCTCGTTGGTGGACCGACCACACCTTCCGTCGCCATCATGCACTGACCGAGGCCGCCGATGATCTGGCCATGCAAATCGATGCACGGTTGAGGCGCTCGAGTGCCGCCCTGGAGGCGTACAACACCGACCCGCTGGAGCGCCGTCCGGCGCTGTTGCAGGCCGCCGAAACAGCCTGTATCGGCGACATTGAATTGTCCCTGCGGCACTACCAGACGCTAGTTGATTTACACCCACTGACCCATGGCAACAAAAGGCGCGCGCTCGTAGAAATACAAAGCAGTTCTGCACTGTTGCTGGCTGATCGATACAAACAACGGGTTTTCTTCGCCAATCACAGGGCCAACCCCCTGGTGGACAGGATCGATGCCTTGACGGCCAGCCTGGAGCCAATACCTGCATCTTCCCTCCCAGCCCGTTTGCGCATACTGGAGGAAATCAGGAAGCTGCGGATGGAACTGGTGAAAGAGTTAGAACATACGCAAGCCCACATGACAGACCTTAACCATTGGTACAGACGCATCACCGCCAACGCAGAAAAAGCTCAAATAACGGAGGAAGTGACGATGTTGAACGCTCGCCTGTCCGAGGCGAATATCCTTTATTTGATAACGGGTAACTTGCTGGAAACCGTCAAATGTTTTGACAGCATCCACGATGTGTCCTGGATGCTTCTTCAGAACCAGGCGCACCCGATCAGAACCCGAGTCGACCGGGCCTTGTTCAGCCAATACAGTCTGCCGGACGTCAGCGCGACCAAGACTCAACGCAACCAGATACTTCAAGACTGCATCGAGCAATACACTCAATTTCGTCGGGATATGAATGCGTGGACCGCCAGCTATCCACAGCACTTCTATCTGGAAGTTGTGCCTCCCTTGTTGGGCGGAATCGAGAAGATGGCCGAACGGGCGCGCAAGGCCATTGATCTACCGGCACCTCCTGCCCAGGCAGGGCAAGGCAGCAAAAAGGTTTTCACCACCGAAAATGACCAATTGCTGATCGGGGTGGAGCGCTGGGAACCGACTACTCAATTGCGGCAATACACCCTGACAGGTCAAGGCGGTTACACGGAAATCTGGGAACAGGGGACAAACGGAAAGTCTCGTCTGCTGAACCCGCAACACGAACAGCCAGCTCGTCCCCTTCGAAGGGACCTTGAAGTGTTACTGACAGAGGCCCGTCACCGACTCGAGTCGCAGGACACTTACAAGACCCGCGTCCAATCCTACGCGGCGCAAAACATGCTGCCGGTCGACCTGGAACACATGATGGTCAGTGAAGCGAATGAACTTACCCGCCGCGCCCTCGGCATCGAGGAGATTGCCCCCCGCAATCCCCTCATCCAGCAACTGCGCGGCAAGGCCACCGAACTGATTGCCACAGGGCGCGCAATGCGCACCCGACAGACGCTGCTGAGTAAAAAACCCACGGATGGAATGCTGAACGATCTTGTCAGCCAAAACGTGGTGGACGTACGCAAACCGGCGCCGATCAAGAACCTGGGCAAACGCCGGGACGGTCGAACCGATTACATGCAGGAATACGAAATTTGGGACCTGACGCAAGCACCACCGAAGATACTGTGGTACGCCCATTTTCATTATTCCAAGGCCGCGCCTGCATTCGATGGGTTCGAAAAAGCCCATTTGAAGCTGCCTGAACACCGGTTCCTGACCCATGCGGACGATGCCACACTGCCCTATTCCGACATAGGCAAAAACTCCGCGGCACTGCCGCACTTCGAAAACCTCTGACGGCGTCCAACATGTGGGAGCGGGCTTGCTCACGAAGGGGCAATCACATTCAACAACTATAGGTGACGGATACACCGCTTTCGCGAGCAAGCCCGCTCCCACCCAGATTGCGCTTGCACCCTCCTTTTCTGGTTGCCCGTCAGGCCAACTGGCTGCGCAACTGCCGCGCCGCCGCCACCCTGTTCACCAGCGCCGCGTCAGTCTCCGCCACGCCCTTGGTGCTGACGGCTACCGTTGATCAGAAAACAGTCTGTACCTGTTATTTCTGACAGTAGCCAAAAACAACGTCCGGGCATTCAATCGGGTCATCGGTTTCTCCGGTTTCAGCGCCACGTCACGAGCGCCTGAGAGATCCTCCCGTTCATCACACACAGGTAACGTGCAATGACCATCTTTGCCCTCCAGAACTCTATCGATAATCAGCAAGTCGATGTGCTGCCGCCACTCCCCAAACCCGGAGAGCTGAGATCCTTGAGCATCGATCGACTGCTCATTGCCAATCTGATTACCGGTCTGCCGGGAGACGAAGGCGTGGAGGGCGGCATCAATTACGACATGCTTCATGACGGACTGGATGTGGTGATCGACCCATGGTTGCAAATGTCACTGGGCGATGAATGGGTTGTACGAGCCATCTATGGATCGACGCCACCGATCACAGTCCTGACAGACACCGTTAAAGACACCGAAGTGAACCAACGGATTTTTCGGACTATCGCAGCCAATCAACTCAAGGACGGCGTGTGCAATCTGCATGTGGGTGTGCGTCGAGTCAGTAACGCCGGAGGTGACTATGAACAATCCCCACCGTTGACCGTATTGATTAAAACGACGTTGCCGGGTGGGCCGGATCCGGACATTAAGGAGCCCTACCATCAAAACCTGGCGCCGATACAAGTGGATCAGGACATCCTCATCAACGGTGTCACCAAAGATTATCTCGATGAATACGGTGGGGTGAACGTCACTGTCCCGGCGTACGACCTGATGCGTAAAAACTCTGTAATCCTTGTTCACTGGGGATCGCAAACCCTGGTGATGCCCAGGGTGAAAGAAAGCCAGGTAGGGAAACCGATCTCTTTCATGATCCTTCGCAATATCATCGAACAGGAAGGTCGAGCGATACCCTTGAAGCTCAACTATTCGATTATCGATGTGGTGGAAAACCGCAGCGCAGCACCCGCTCCTCCGATTCATTTCAACGTCGATCCCACGCTCGACTTGTTGGAAGCGCCCATCGTCGATAAGGCCGACCAACAAAACCAACTCGATATCGTTGCGCTGAAAGGCGAGGACGTGCTGACGTTTATCAGCTCACGCAAGGTCACCTTTTCACCCGGGGACCGAGTGAAACTGAACTGGGTTGGGGTTGACTCGGGTGGCCATGAGGTTCCGGATGAGCAAATCTGGGAACCTGTCCAGTCATCGCGCTCTCATGATTTCCATATCCCCTATTCCAAGGTCCAGCTGATTGCACGGGGCTCCGCTCAAGTTGCTTTCACACTGACGCGCGCGGCGGTGATAACCGACTCCAGAGTAACCTTCGTCACCGTGACTGGCCTGCCGGTTCTGCTGCTGCCACCCGAAGTACCGGAAGCTATTGGCGGTGCTGTACCCGCACAAACACCATTGGCCCATGTGATCGTAAAAAAACAACCGGGCGCGATCATCGTGGGCGATGTGGTGCGAATTCTGTGGCATATCCTGCGCGACGATGGCTCCGAGCACGAATACATCGGACAGCGCAGAATCAGCGAGGATTTGATCGATAAAGATATTGTGTTCGATATTCAGCCCGAAAATATTGCGACAGGGGACGGTGGCAGGCTGACGGTCTCCTACATTGTGTACCGCGATCTCACCCGCCCCCAGCCCTCCGAGAACCTGTTGTTGTATATCGGCGATACGCTGAGCGAATTGCAAGCGCCAATAGTCAACGCTGCTCCAGACGGTGTATTGATACCCGAAGAGGTGCAAAAGGGGGCCGAAGTGATCATCGCCCCCTATGCCGGCATGCGTGCACTGGACAGAGTCAAGCTTGAATTCGTTGGCGCCACTCAGGAGAGTTCATGGTCGATATCACAGGACCTGACCCTCGTACAGGTAGGCCATAACCTTTTGAATCGGGTACCGTTTGAGCTCGTGGCGGCCAATCGTTACAAGGAAGTCAGGTTGGTTTATACCGTCACCAATCAATTCACAGGACAGATTCGCATCTCCAAAGAACTGCCGCTGAAAATCGGTGAACTTATTCTCCCGGAGATTCTCTCGGTCCAGGAGACCGCAACCGGCGCGAACATCAGTAACGGTGGCACAACCCTCGCGACTCATGTGACCGTAACGGGGCGAGTCAGCCCTTTCCAGCCGGTTGAAGTGTTCAATGGTTCAGCCTCCATCGGCAAGCCTCCTGTCGACGATAAAGGACAATGGACTATTGCTGTACCTGACTTGGCGGTCGCGCTCCATAGCTTGACCGCCCAGGTCCTTGGCGGCGATAAACCGACGTCACCGCCCTGGACGTTTACCGTCTGGGCCAAGCTGCAAATCGGTGGCAACCTCTCGATCAACCTCACCGACTATTTCCAGGTTGCAGGACGGCCACCGTCTGTCATTCCTGACGAAGCGACCCGTTTGCAGCAAGCCTCGGGCGGTAGTGGAGGTTACACCTACGTGTCTTCCAATCAGAATGTTGCCAAGGTAATCAGCGCAGACGGAAGGGTCGGTGCGTTGGCCAATGGAACGACCACGATTACCGTATCCGACGGGAGTCAAAGCGCCTCCTATCAACTGATCGTTACGGGGATCAGATACGTGAGACTGAGGCAAAGCCAAGTCTCCTGGCACGAACAATCATGGCGTCATAGCTGCCTGTCGGTCGCACAATTCCAGCGATTCTGGAGCATCTATTCGCTGAGCGGAAATGTTGCATCCTATCTGGGCTGGCCAAATAGCACATATTGGACTTCCACCAACAATGACTGTGTTGGAAATGTAGCGTGGGCTTTCACCCTCGCTAACGGAAACGCCTTTCAGTACAACGGCGGCCAGTACTTTCTTCCAACTATTGAGTTCGGATAACAAAGAGACGGGACTGACTCATTAATGTTGAAGACCGCATTATCGTCTCGGGGGCCTGGTCGTGAAGGCATACGACCAGGCTCCCGCTGTCAGTCCATCATCCGATCGATGTTTTGATCGACTCTGGCTATTTACGCCAACTGGCTTCGCAACTGCCGAGCCGCCGCCACCATGTTCACCAACGCAGCCTCAGTCTCCGGCCACGCCCGGGTTTTCAACCCGCAGTCCGGGTTCACCCACAAGCGCTCCGCCGGAATGCGTTTCACGGCTTTGCTCATCAACTTGACCATCTCGGCCGTGTCCGGCACCCGTGGCGAGTGGATGTCGTAGACGCCCGGACCGATGTCGTTCGGGTAGTCGAACGCTTCAAAAGCTTCCAGCAATTCCATGTCCGAACGCGAGGTTTCGATGGTGATCACATCGGCGTCCATCGCCGCGATGGACTGGATCACATCGTTGAATTCGCTGTAGCACATGTGGGTGTGGATCTGGGTTTCGTCCCGCACACCGGAGGCGCTCAAACGGAAAGCTTCAACCGCCCAGTCGAGGTATTCCTGCCATTGCGCCCGGCGCAGCGGCAAGCCTTCGCGGAAGGCGGCTTCGTCGATCTGCACGATCTTGATCCCGGCGGTTTCCAGGTCCACCACTTCGTCACGCAGGGCCAAGGCCAACTGCTGCGCCTGAATTTTGCGCGAGACATCTTCACGCGGGAACGACCACATCAGCATGGTCACGGGACCGGTGAGCATGCCCTTCATGACCTTGTCGGTCAGGCTCTGAGCATAGGTGATCCAGTCGACGGTCATGGCGTTCGGACGGCTCAGGTCGCCGTAGATGATCGCCGGTTTCACGCAGCGCGAACCGTAGCTCTGCACCCAGCCGAAACGGGTGAACAGGTAGCCGTCCAGTTGCTCAGCGAAGTACTCGACCATGTCGTTGCGTTCGGCTTCACCGTGTACCAGTACGTCCAGCCCCAAGCGTTCCTGGACTTGCACGGCATGGCGGATTTCGCTGTGCATGGCGTCGGTGTAATCGTTGGCCGACAGCTTGCCTTGCTTGAAGGCCTGGCGTGCCAGACGGATCGAACCGGTCTGCGGGAACGAGCCGATGGTGGTGGTCGGGAATGCCGGCAGTTTCAACCGCGCACGTTGTTGCTCGATGCGTTTGGCAAACGGCGAATGGCGTTGGCTGTCCTTGTCACTGATGGCGTTTATCCGTGCCTGCACTTCGGCTTTGTGGATACGCGGTGACTCGGCGCGACTGACCTGAATCGCACGGCTCTCGGCGAGGGCGGCTTGCACCTTGGGCGATTGCGGATCGTTCAGGGCATCACGCAGCACGGAGATTTCGCCGCACTTTTGTACGGCAAACGCCAGCCAGCTTTTCAGTTCCGGGTCGAGTTTGTCTTCGCGGTCCAGATCCACCGGGCTGTGCAGCAGCGAGCAGGAACTGCTGACCCACAGGTTGTCGCCAAAGCGTTCCTGGGCCGGCTGCAGTTGCGCCAGCACTTGCTCCAGTTCGCAGCGCCAGACGTTGCGACCGTTGACCAGGCCCACCGAGAGAATCTTGTAGGTCGGCAGACGGTCCAGCACCTGGCCGAGTTGATCCGGCGCACGCACGGCGTCGATGTGCAGGCCTTGCACCGGAAGGCTGACCGCAAGACCGAGGTTGTCTTCCAGACCACTGAAGTAGGTCGCCACCAGTTTTTTCAGCGGCGAGTATTGAAGGATGTGGTAAGCGCGTTCGAAAGCGTTTTTCCAGGCCTGTGGCAGGTCGAGGGTCAGGATCGGTTCGTCGATCTGCACCCACTCCACGCCTTGAGCGGCGAGGCGACCGAGGATTTCGCCGTAGATCGGCAGCAGGCGTTCCAATAGGTCGAGTTTGTCGAAGTCGTTGCCTTTGGCTTTGCCCAGCCACAGGTAAGTCAGTGGACCGATGATCACCGGTTTAACGTTGTGGCCGAGGGCCTTCGCCTCGTCGACTTCGTCGAACAGCTGTTCCCAACTCAGTTTGAACTGCTGGTCAGCGGTGAATTCCGGGACCAGGTAGTGGTAGTTGGTGTCGAACCACTTGGTCAGTTCCTGGGCGTATTGCGCTTTGCTGTGCTCGCCGCCGCAGCAGGCAGTCGTGGCGCCACGGGCCATGGCGAACAGGGTGTCGAGGGTCGGCAGGCCGCGCGAGTCCTTGGTGCTGTCGAAACGCTCGGGGATCACACCGAAGGTCAGGGAATGGGTCAAGACCTGGTCGTACCAGGCGAAGTCGCCCACGGGCAGCAGGTCGATGCCGGCGTCTTTCTGCAATTGCCAATGGGTGGCGCGCAATTGGCGGCCGACGCTTTTCAACGCGTCCTGATCCAGATCGCCCTTCCAGTAGGATTCGAGGGCTTTTTTCAGTTCGCGGTCCGCGCCGATGCGTGGAAAACCAAGTGTGTGTGCCAGAGCCATGGTGAGTTTCTCCCTTAAAGAGGCTGTAAAACATGGCGCTATTGTCGACAGCCAACCCAACATGAGACAAACTCAACCTTTTCGTGTTGATCACAAGTTTTCCTCATGGAGCCCCCGGTGCTTGAAATCCGTCACCTGAAGACCCTGCACGCCTTGCGCGAAGCCGACAGCCTGGTGGATGCGGCCGACCGCTTGCACCTGACGCAGTCCGCCCTGTCCCACCAGTTCAAGGAACTGGAGGAGCGCATGGGCATGCCGCTGTTCGTGCGCAAGACCAAACCGGTGCGTTTCACCAGCGCCGGTTTGCGTCTGCTGCAACTGGCCGACGCCACCCTGCCGTTGTTGCGGGGCGCCGAGCGCGATATCGCGCGGCTGGCCGGTGGCACCGCCGGGCGTTTGCACATGGCGATCGAGTGTCACAGTTGCTTTCAGTGGCTAATGCCGACCATCGACCAGTTCCGCGATGCCTGGCCGGAAGTCGAACTGGACCTGGCCTCAGGGTTCTCCTTCGCCCCGCTGCCTGCGCTGGCCCGTGGCGATCTGGATTTGGTGGTGACCTCTGATCCGCTGGAACTGGCCGGGATCACTTACGTGCCGTTGTTCACCTATGAAGCGATGCTCGCGGTCGCCAATCAGCACCGTTTGGCGAGCAAGGCCTACATCGTCCCGGAAGATTTGCTCACCGAAACGCTGATCACCTACCCGGTGGAGCGTGATCGCCTGGACATCTTCACCCGTTTCCTGGAACTGGCCGACATCGAACCGGCGCAGGTCCGCACGTCGGAACTGACGGTGATGATGATGCAATTGGTGGCCAGCGGCCGCGGCGTGTGCGGCATGCCCCATTGGGCGCTGCATGAATACAGCTCACGGGGTTATGTGAAGGCCAAGCGGCTGGGCGAGAAAGGTTTGTTTGCGACGTTGTACGCCGGGATTCGCGCCGACATGCTGGATGCGCCGTACATGCGCGACTTTTTGCTGACGGCCAAGGACACGTCGTTCTCGACACTGGATGGGGTCAGCGCAGTTAGATAGCACAACGCAAACCTGTAGGAGCAAGCGGTGCGGCGATCCGACTTGCCCGCGATGGGCGCGGCGCGGTCATTCAAACAGACCGCGTTATCGTTCATCGCGGGCAAGCCTTGCTCCTACAGAGGTCGTGGTGGATTTAGAGCTCGCGCCACATATGGATCTTGTCGAAGTAGTCCTCGCCCACCCGTACCGCCAGCGGTTCGAGACCGAACTGGATGAAGCCGCAACGCTGGTACAGGTTGAACGCGGCGTCATTGCCGGCGGTGACGGTCAGCTGGATCAGCCTCAGGCCTTTATGGTCCTGCGCTTCAGCCAGGGCGGCCTGCACCAGGTGATAACCGACCCCGCGCTGCCGGACCTTGCCCGACACGTACATGCCAAACAATGTCGCCTTGTGCCGGGCCTTTTCCCGGGGCTCGAAGGCCAGGCCGACGATGCCCGCCAACTCACCGTTTTCGAACGCGCCGAACACCACGTCCAGCTTGCTGCTCAGGCGTGATTCCCACCAACTCAACGGCATCACGGCGCGTTCGCGCACGCTGGAGGTAAACGCCTGGGGATGCAGGTCATAGGCTTCGAGCATCAGCGCCCGATAATCCAGAGCATGACTGGCATCAAGCCGTTCAATCCACATGTTCAAGCCATCCGTCGTTGTTCCAGCATCAGTCGCACCGCCAGCGCCGACAGCACGAACCCCATGAAATAGCGCTGCACCGCCAGCCAGGACGGGTTGTTGACGAACCAGGAGGCGATGCCCGCGGCAAACAGCGCGATCAGCAGATTGACGCTGAAACTGACGCTGATCTGAGTCAGACCCAGCATGATGCTTTGAGTGAACACCGAGCCATGCTCAGGCGTAATGAACTGCGGAAACACCGACAAATAAAACACGGCGATCTTCGGGTTCAGGGCGCTGGTCAGAAAGCCCATGGTGATCAGTTTGCGCGACGAGTCCGGCGGCAACTGCTGCGCCTCGAACGGTGAACGCGCACCCGGTTTGACGGCTTGCCAGGCCAACCACATCAGGTACAGGGCACCGGCCCACTTCAGCACTTCGTAGGCCATCGGCACCGCCAGAAACACCGCAGTCAAACCGGCAGCGGCCGCGAACAGGTGCACGAAAAACCCCGCGACAACACCGAGCAACGAGGTCACACCGGCCCTGCGCCCCTGGCAGATCGAACGGGAGATCAGGTAAATCATGTTCGGCCCCGGCGTCAGCACCATCAGCAACGCGGCAGCGGCAAAAATCAGCAAGTCTTGAAGCGGGATCATGGGCAGTCCTTTGTCCGGGAATAATCAGGCAATTTCGGTTAGCAAAGCACGATAAAACGGCAGGATCAGGTCCCGTGTCAATGGCGCCAGCGTGACATTACCGTCGGTGGCCGGGTCGATCCAGCGCACTTCTTCAATCTCCGCCGCAGGCGATACGTCTGAATCGATGGTCAGCTGAAAGAGTTCGGCCTGGACGGTAAAACCCGGTTCATTGGCGGCCGGTGCCGAGAATTGCCCGAGATAAGTGGCGTGTGCCGGATCGATGACCAGGCCCAATTCCTCTTCCAGTTCACGGGCCAGCGCGTGGACCGGTTGCTCATGGGCTTCGATCTTGCCCCCCGGCTGCATGAACGCCTCGGTGCCGCGCTTGCGGACCAACAGCGTGCGACCGTCCGGGCCGATCAACAGGGCAGCGGCGATACGGATGAGACGGGGCGAGGCAGCGGATGAAAGCGTCATGGATCAGGATTGGCCTTGGATAAAAAGCGCAAGGATCACATGGCCACCGCTGCTTCGTCACCCCGAAAAGATCACATCCGGCACCAACGTCTATGTCGTTTCACGCTCCAGCAGCGCAGCCTCCACTTCTTCCGGCAACTTCACAAAAATGCTGTACTTCGCGCCTTCCATGGCTTCGAAGGCAATCAACTTCTCCACCAGTGGCCCGTTCAACACCTTACCGGCATTGAGCAGCAGCATGCCGTTGTCGGCGTTGAGGTTGCGCGCCAGGATCATGCCCGCCGTCACTTCCCGCGTGGTCAGCACCTTGACCGACGGATCGGCCAACGAGACATCGCTCAAGTACGCGGCACACACCTGGATGAAATCCTCCACCAGCTCGGGATCGTAGAGTCGCCCGGCATAGCTGCGGATGTAGACCAGTGCTTCATCGCTGTTCATCTGCCGCTCGAGGATCAGCCCGCGCTGCAACTCGATGAAATCCACCGCGAGTTTCAACAGCCGCGAACCGAACGGAATCGCCTCGCCCTTGAGCCGGTCGGGGAAGCCGCTGCCGTCCCAGCGCTCCTGATGATGAAGAATCAGACGGGCGGCGTCCTTCATCGGGTCGAGCGTCATCAACAGCGATTCGCTCTGCTTGGGATAACCGCGATAGCGCTCCCGATCACTGTGGTGCAGCAGGTCCGCGGGCGCGGTCATCATGCTGTCGGTCCAGCTCAGCTTGCCGATGTTGTAGAGCGCCGCGGCCATGGTCAGGTCGCGATTGGTGCCCTCGTCCAGGCCGTGAAGTTTGCAGTAGACCCGCACCAGTTCGATGATCTGGCGGTTGGTCTGTTTGGCCGGCGGCAAGCGCAGGTTGGCCAGCAGCGAGAACACCTCGGTGCCGGTGACATAGCTGTGCTTGAGCTCTTCGTAGGCCAGGTCGAGCATGTCGGCGGTCTGCTGGAGTTCGGCAGTGCGGGCGGCGACGTGTTTTTCCAGGGTGAGGTTGAGCGACTTCAACTGGTCGTTCTGCAGCCGGGTCAACTGCTCCAGGCGCTGGCGTTCGCGCTCGGAATATTGATGAGCCAGGGCCTGGCGCAAGGTCAGGAGCATTTCCTCGTCGTTCCAGGGTTTACTGATGTAGCGGTGAATCTTCCCTTCGTTGATCGCTTTGATGATCGTCGGCATGTCCGCGTAGCCGGTGAGCAGAATCCGGGTGGTCGTCGGGTAAAGCTGATGGATGCGGGCCAGCAGCGTGGCGCCGTCCATGTTGGGCATGCGTGCGTCGGTCATCACCAGGTCAATGGAGTGTTGCTCCATGATCTCCAGCGCCTGGGCACCGCTGGTGGCCAGCAGCAACTCGTAGGGCTGGCCGCGTAACAGGCGACGCAGGCTGTTGAGGATTGATTCCTCGTCATCGACCAGCAGCACCTTGGGTTTATCGTTCAAAGTCGTGGGGAGTTGCTCTTCCATGGCGTCACCTCAAGTAAAACGGGCACATCGTTGTGGCAGGACCCGGCAAACATCCCCTATTGCCGGAGCCTGACCTACAGGCTAGATGATTTTCAGCCCGCCAACAGAAATGATTCAGCTCATTGAGTTGCGCGAAGTGCGGGACAGACGACTATGCTCAGCTGACTCGGATCCATAATCTGTACGTTCGGCCAGGTGATCAGGGAAAGGAAGCCCCCTATGAATAAACCGCATCAAACTGCTGCCGGTACTGGCGTATGTCGATAAATACGCTGCTGGCACGGACCAACCGGCGGATTCTTATCGTCGACGACACCGCCTCGATTCATGCGGACTTCGCCAAGATCCTCAGTCCGCCATCGATCGATGACGACAGCCTGATCAGCGCCGAAAACGCCCTGTTCGGCACCCCTGCGGCGATATCGCTGCAGAGTTTCGTGCTCGACTCGGCGTTTCAGGGCCTCGAAGCCCTCGACAAGGTCGAGACGGCGCTGGCCAACGACATGCCCTATGCGATGGCTTTCATCGACATGCGCATGCCGCCGGGCTGGGACGGGCTGCAAACCATCGAACGGCTGTGGCAGGTCGATCCCAAGCTGCAAGTGGCGCTCTGCACCGCTTATTCCGACTATTCCTGGGAGGACATCGACGAACGCCTGGAACTGGGCGATCGCCTGCTGATTCTGAAAAAACCCTTCGATGCCATCGAAATCCGCCAGATGGCCAGTGCATTGACGGCCAAGTGGCAAATGACCGAAGACGCAGAGCTGAAGATGTCGCTGCTCGAACAGGCGGTCGAAGAACGCACCCGAGAGCTGTCCGACGCCAACATCATCGTGCAGAACAGCCCCACCATTCTGTATCGGTTGCGCGGCGAGCCGTCGTTTCCGTTGATGTATATCTCGCACAACATCACCAAATACGGTCATGTCGCGGCGAAACTGGTCGCCTCGGCCAATTGGGCCCAGGAACTGATCCATCCCGATGATCAAACCAAGGTCGACACCGCCATGGCCCGGGTGCTGGACCGTCATGCGGCGGGCGCTTCCATCGAATTCCGGATGCGCACTGGCGACGGAGCCTGGCGCTGGGTCGAAAACCGCTACATCCCGGTGCGCGACGATGAAGGCCGTTTGCTGGAAGTCGAAGGCATCATCATCGACATCACCGAACGTAAAGTGGCCGAAGAGAAAATCGCCCTGCTGGCCCGCACCGACGGGCTGACCGGGCTGGCCAACCGTGCGACGCTGATCGAGCGGTTGCACCAGGCGTTCGCCTCTGCGCGTCGGGGGGCGGCACCGTTCGCCATGTTTTACCTGGACCTGGATCACTTCAAGCGCATCAACGACACCCTCGGCCATCCGGTGGGCGACCTGTTGCTGCAAGAGGTTGCACGCCGGATCAAAGCCTGCGTGCGCGAAAACGATGTGGTCGCCCGCCTCGGCGGTGACGAGTTCGCGATCTTGCAACTGGACGTCGGCGACCCGACCCAATCCGCGGCCCTGGCCGCCAAGATCCGCGATACGTTGGTACTGCCCTATTCCCTGGCCGGCAATGATGTGCGGGTCTCGGTGAGTATCGGCATCAGCAGCTGCACCCCCGAAAGCACCAGCGCCGACGGCCTGCTGACCCAAGCCGACATGGCGCTGTATCGCTCCAAGGAAAAGGGCCGCAACCAGTACCACTTCCACTCCGAGGAGATCAATCAGGAGGTGGTCGAACGCATGACCATCGCCAGCGACCTGAGAGCGGCCATCGAACACGAAGAACTTGAACTGCATTACTGGCCGGAAGTGGACCTGAGCAGCGGCAAAATCCTCGGCATGGAAGCTCAGGTCAGCTGGAACCACCCGGAGCGCGGTTTACTGGAAGCCCCGGCGTTCCTGCCCGCTGCGGAAAAGACCGGTACCATCGTCGCGCTCGGTCACTGGGTGCTGGATCGCGCCTGCCAGCAAATGCGCCAATGGCGCAACGAAGGCATGGCGCCGCCGGTGATTGCGATCAAGCTGTCCCTGGCCCAACTCAAGAGTGGTCCCGAACTGATCTATGACGTGCTGCGCACCACCGCGCGCTGGGAACTCTGCCCCTGGGACCTGCGCTTCGACGTCACTGAAGCGACGCTGGCCCAGACCAAATGGACCCACAACGATGTGCTGCCGCGCCTGCGTGAGCTGGGGGTGAAGATCGCCATCGACGACTTCGGCACCGAGTACTCCTCGTTCGACTACCTCAAGACCTACCAGGTCAATCACCTGAAACTGGCTCAGGCCTTCATCGACACCGCCGCCCGCGATCCGGCCAGCGCAAACACCTTGCGCGCCATCATCAACTTCGCCCGTGAAGTCGGAATCGGCATCATTGCCGAGGGCGTCGAAACCCAGGAGCAGCGCAGCTCGCTGATGGCCACCGGTTCACCGATGAACGCCCAGGGTTACTTCTTCAGCAAAGCGGTCAGCAGCCAGCAGGCCGCCGAACTGCTGAAAGCCGGCAGCATCGTGCCCCCGAACTACGACATCGGGCCGATCCGGGATAACCCGCCACGCTCCACGGAGGACAAAGGATGAAAACGCCTTTCGTGCGGACTAACCGGCGCATCTTGATCATCGACGACACGCCCTCGATTCATGAGGATTTTCGCAAGATCCTCGGCCCAGAGACCGAAGGTGAACAGACCCTGGCCGGCGCTGAAGAAGCCTTGTTCGGCACGCTGCAGGTTGATCGGCTGACGTTCCAGCTCGACTCGGCCTATCAAGGTCAGGAAGCCCTCGAACTGGTCACGCGTGCACTGGCCGAAGGTCGTCCCTATGCCATGGCCTTCACCGACATGCGTATGCCGCCGGGCTGGGACGGTCTGGAAACCATCGAACAACTGTGGAAGGCCGACCCTCACCTGCAAATCGCATTGTGCACGGCCTTTTCCGATTACAGCTGGGAAGACATGGCCGAACGGCTGGAGTTCGGCGACCAGTTACTGGTGCTGAAAAAACCTTTCGACAGCCTGGAAATCCGCCAGATGGCCAGTGCCCTGACCTGGAAATGGCAGATGGCGCAGGACGCGGCGATGAAGGTCCTGAGCCTGGAGCAAACCATCGAGGCGCGGGTCCACGAGTTGCTCAAGGTGTCGCACCTGTTGCAATACGACGTACTGACCGAGCTGCCCAACAGCACGTTGCTCGGTGACCGGCTGAACCAGTCCCTGGCCCTGTCCCGGCGCCATGACAAGCAACTGGCCGTGATGTTTCTGGGCCTCGATCGCTTCAAGCGCATCAACAATGCCCTGGGGCATCCGGCCGGGGACGAGATGCTCAAACAGGTCGGCCGTAATCTGGTGGCGACGGTGCGCGAGTCCGACTCGGTGTTCCGTTACGGTTCCGATGAGTTCGTGGTGATCCTCGCCGATGTCCGCCATCCCCAGCAGACCAAGGGCATCGCCGAAAAACTCTTGAACGCCATCCGCGCGCCCCAGCACATTGCCGGCCACGACCTGAGCGTGACCGCCAGCCTGGGCATCAGCATTTACCCGGACGACGGCTTCGATGCCATCGCGCTGATCAAGAAAGCCGAAACCGCGATGCGCAACATCAAGGAAAGCGGCCCGAACGATTTCAGTTTTTTCATCGACGAGATGAACCAGCGCGCCCGGGATCAGCAAAGCATCGAGAGCGGCATTCGCCTGGCGCTGGAACGCAACGAATTTGTCCTGCATTACCAGCCAAAACTGGACCTGGGCAGTGGCCAGGTGGTCGGGGCCGAGGCGCTGATTCGCTGGCAAAAACCGGGACACGGCCTGGTCTACCCCTCGGATTTCATCAGTGTGGCCGAAGACAGCGGTTTGATCGTGCCGTTGAGCAAATGGGTGCTGACCGAGGCGTGCCGACAAGCCTGCGCCTGGCAGGTCGCGGGGCTGCCGAAGATCTGTATGTCGGTGAACATGTCGGCCATCGATTTCCGTCAGCGCGACTTTGTCGACGGCATCGAACAGACGCTCAAACAAACAGGGCTGGAACCGGCCTTGCTGGAGCTGGAAATCACCGAAGGCGTGCTGATGCAGAACGTCGAAACCACGGTGAACGCCCTGACCCGGCTCAAGGTGATAGGCGTGCGACTTGCTATCGATGACTTCGGTACCGGTTATTCCAGCCTGAGCTACTTGCGGCGTTTTCCCATCGACGTGCTGAAAATCGACCAGTCGTTCATTCGCGGTTTAAGCAGCGATAGCAACGACGCTGCGCTGGTCAGCGCCATCATCAGCCTGGGCCGGAGCCTCAAGCTGACCATCATTGCCGAAGGGGTGGAAACCCTCGAACAACTGGATTTCCTCAAGGCCCATCAATGCGAGGAAGGCCAGGGTTTCTACTTCAGCAAAGCCGTGGAGCCGGACGCCTTCGTCCGGTATCTGGGGTCGGTGAAGCCCTCTTCATCCGCAGCCACGTGAACGATGCACAACGACACACAGGCCCCAAGCCAAGGAATCATCAGATGTCGCCTTCCTTTCACCGCCTGCTATTAGCGCCGTTGTTCGGGCTCTGCCTGAGCGCCGGTGCCGCGCCACTGGATGAACCGCTCAAACCACTGCCGGCGGTGCCCCAGCAAAATCCGCTGCGGATCGAACTCGGTCGCCAGTTGTTCAACGAGACACGTTTGTCGGTCAACAACTCACTGTCCTGCGCCAGTTGTCATCGACTGGAAAACGGCGGCGCCGACAACAAGGCGTTTTCCATCGGGTTCAACGGCGTTCCAGTGACGATCAACACCCCCAGCGTGTTCAACTCCAGCCTGAATTTCCGGCAATTCTGGAACGGCCGCGCCGACACACTGGAAACCCAAATCCACGAAGTGGTGCAGAGCCCCGCCGAAATGGGCAGCAACTGGGTACACGTGGTGGAAGTGCTGTCCGCTGACCCGGCTTATAAGACCTCGTTCAGTAACGCCTACCCCGACGGCGTGACCATGAACAATGCGCAAAATGCCCTGGCCACCTATGAACGAACGCTGATCAGTGCCAACTCGCGTTTCGACCAATACCTGATGGGCGATACCGACATTCTCAGCAAAGACGAAAAGTACGGTTACCAACGCTTCAAGGACTACGGCTGCATCGCCTGCCACCAAGGGGTGAACATCGGCGGCAACATGTACCAGAAGTTCGGGGTCATGGGCGATTACTTCCAGAAACGTGGCAACCCTACCGACTCTGACCTGGGCCGTTATCTGGTCACCAAGGATGACGAGGACCGCAATGTGTTCAAGGTGCCGAGCTTGCGTAATGTCGCCGTGACCGCGCCGTACTTTCATGACGGTTCGGCCAAAACCCTCGAAGAGGCGGTGGACGTGATGTTCAAGTTCCAGCTCGGCCGTGACCCCTCTGTCGACGACAAGACCCTGATCATCAAATTCCTCAAGACCCTGACCGGCGAATGGGGAGGAAAGCCCTTATGAATATTGCCCCTCGTCGCAACCTGATGCTGCTCGGTTTGGTGGCCGTGCTGCTGGCCTCGATGTTGCTGTTTCTATACCTCAAATCCAGTTCGAACCAGACGACGACCTACGCCGAATCCCGGGACCTGATCGGCCGGATCAAACAATTGAACGCGCAGTGGGAAACCGAGATCCTCAAGGCCAGGATCGCCATCAGTCACAACTACGATCCACTGGTCACACCACCGACCCAGATGTCGGTGCTATGGGAACGGTTCGACACCATGGAATCCAAACACGGTCGTAACCAATCACCCATCTGGCGTGCGAGCCATGAGGCCTACCTCGCCGCCATCCAGGAAAAGACCCGTCTGGTGGAACAGTTCAAGTCTCACAATGCGGTGCTGCGCAACTCGCTGGCATTTCTGCCGACCGCAGAAGACGACATTCAAGGGCAACTGACCCAGGTGGTGGATGGCGACAAACTGCAACTGCAGAACATCGCCACCGACACCTATGACTTGCTGCTCAGCAGCCTGGAGTTCGCCCAGGTCACCTCCGACGACAAGGCCGCCGACATCCTGCTCGGGCTGAACAAACTGGGGGTCAACAAACTGCGATTGCCGGAGCAGTTCCACAGCCCGATCGATATTCTGAGCAACCACATCGCGCTGATCCTGCGCGAACAACCCGTGGTCAATCGGTTACTGGAAAACATCGAAGATGTTCCCGTGGCCCAACGCCTGGACGACATTACCAACCTGCTGAACACGGACCAGCAGCAGACCGATGCGGTCGACCAGCGCTATCACTTCTACATGCTGTTGTTTTCGGTGCTGCTGGTGTTGCTGCTGGTGTACCTGGCGATTCACCTGATGCGCAGTTTCACGGTGATCAATCGCGTCAACAAAGCCCTGCAAACCGCCAATGAGGACCTGGAACTGCGGGTTGAAGAGCGCACCCGCGAACTCAAGGATACCCAGAGCGAACTGCTCGACACCGCGCGTCAGGCCGGCATGGCCGAGATCGCCACCAATGTGCTGCACAACGTCGGCAACGTGCTCAACAGCGTGAACATTTCAGCCGACCTGGTGACCCGCAAACTGCGCGCCAGCAAAGCCCAAGGCCTGGGCAAGGCCATGCAGCTGATCAACGAACACCCAGGCGACCTCGGCACCTTTCTGACCGAGGACGCAAAAGGCAAGTTGCTACCGGGTTACCTGAATCAACTGGTGGACGCGATAGCCCTTGAACAACAAGGCATGACCGACGAACTGGCCCAGTTGACCAAAAGCGTGGACCACATCAAGGACATCGTCGCCACCCAGCAGTCCTACGCGGGCGCCAACAGCCTGATGGAACCGCTGCACATCAGCGAATTGCTGGAAGACGCCCTGCGCATGAACTCCGGCGCCCTGACCCGACACCACGTCACGGTGGTCAAGGAGTACAGCGACGTGCCGCAAGTCATGGGTGATAAACACCGGTTGTTGCTGATCCTGATCAACCTGATCAGCAACGCCAAATACGCCATGTCCGACCTCAGCAATCGCCCGCGACAAATGACCCTGGGGGTCAAAATCGTCGAAGACAAGACCCTGCAAGTCAGCGTCAAGGACGACGGCGAAGGCATCGCCGAGGAAAACATGACGCGCATCTTTGCCCACGGGTTTACTACCCGCAAGGAAGGCCATGGCTTCGGCCTGCACAGCTGCGCCCTGGCCGCCATCGAAATGAATGGCCACCTCACCGCCCATAGCGACGGACCGGGCAAAGGGGCGATGTTCACGTTGCAGATCCCGCTGAAAACCGTACCGGAGGAAGCATGAGCGAGCTTTCGAACCGACGCATTCTGCTGATCGATGACACCCCGTCCATTCACGTGGACTTCCGCAAGATTCTCACGCCCATGCCGGAGGAGACCGTCGAACTGGACGAGATGGAGGCCGCGCTGTTTGGCAGCGAAGTGAAATCGACCAGCGCACTGTTCGAGCTGGACTCGGCCTATGGCGGCCAGGAAGGCCTGGGCAAACTGAACGAAGCCTTGCAGGAAAACCGCCCCTACGCCCTGGCCTTCGTCGACATGCGCATGCCCGAAGGCTGGGACGGTGCGCAGACCATCGAACATTTGTGGCAGGCCGACCCGAGCCTGCAAGTGGTGGTGTGCACCGCCTATTCCGACTATTCCTGGGATGAACTGCTCGATCGATTGCAGGCCCATGACCGGCTGCTGATCCTGAAAAAGCCGTTCGACAATATCGAAGTCCAGCAGATGGCCAACACCCTGCTGACCAAATGGGACATGACCAAACGGGCCAGCGTGCAGATGGACCATTTAGGGCAAATGGTCGAACACCGAACCCGGCAGCTCACAGAGACCAGCGTTGAACTGCAGCGGGAAATCGATGAGCGCAAACAGCTTGAATCCCAACTGGTGCAATCGGAAAAACTCGCCTCATTGGGGCAACTCGCGGCCGGCGTCGCTCATGAAATCAACAACCCCATCGGCTTCATTTCCTCCAACCTCGGCACCCTGGATGGCTACTTCAAACAGCTGCAGGAAATGCTCGACGCCTATCGGGATGCGGAAGAGGCGATCGGCTCCAGCGAGCTCGTCGAGCGTTTGCACCTACTGCGCGAACGGGTCGAGCTGGAATTCCTGCGCGAGGACATTCCGCTGCTGATCAAGGAATCCAAGGACGGCATCAACCGGGTCGGGCAGATCGTCAAGGACCTGAAGGACTTCTCCCGGGTGGACTCCAATCAGGAATGGCAGTGGGCCAATCTGCAACAGGGCATCGAATCGACCTTGAACATTGTCGCCAACGAACTCAAGTACAAGGCCGATGTGCTCAAGGAATATCAGGACCTGCCCGACATCGAATGCCTGCCTTCGCAAATCAATCAGGTGATCATGAACCTGATCGTCAACGCCTCTCAGGCCATCGGCCTGGAGCGTGGCACCATCACCTTGCGCACCGGGCTTGAAGCGGAAACGGTATGGATCGAGGTCGCAGACACCGGCGCCGGCATTGCGCCGGACTGCCTGCAAAAAATCTTCGACCCGTTCTTCACCACCAAACCGGTGGGCCAGGGGACAGGGCTGGGGTTGTCCCTGTCCTATGGCATCGTGAAAAAACATCGGGGGGATATTACGGTGCGCAGTGAAGTTGGCGTGGGGACCACGTTTCGGGTCCAGTTGCCGATTCACCAATCCAAACCGTTCCCGCCTACGTAGCTTCCTGGAAATCCATCTCCGGTGGCTGGCGACGGAAGCCGCCGGTCAACACCGCCAGGTACACCACGCCAATCGCCAGCCAGCTCAGGCCCAGATAGATCGCCAGGTGATCGAGGCTGACCATCAGCCACAAATCCGCCGCCAGACCGATAAACGGGAACAGCAGGAACAATACGAATTCACGCAGCCCTTTGTGCTCACCGCCAATCCAGTAGTGAAAGATCACCGACAGGTTCACCAGGCTGAACGCCAGGAACGCGCCGAAGTTGATGAACGAGGTTGAGGTGGTGACATCCAGTTTCAGTGCCAGCAAAGCGACCACGGCGCACAACAGGATGCTGTTGACCGGCGTGCCAAAGCGTTCATGCAAAGTGCCGAAGAACGATTTTGGCAGCACACCGTCACGGCCCATGGCGAACAACAGCCGCGAGCCGCTGGCCTGAGCCGACAGGCCCGACGCAAACTGGCCGACGATCAGGCCGATCAGGAAGATCGACACGAACAGGTCACCACCGATGTTGCGGGCAATTTCATAGGCCGCCGAGTCGACGCTGTCGAACTGAAACGACGGATGCGCGATCTGCACGAAGTACGACACACCGACGAAGATCAACCCGCCGATCAGGGTGATCAGCATGATCGCTCGGGGGATGGTGCGGCGCGGGTCGCGGGTTTCTTCGGTCAGGGTGCTGACCGCGTCAAACCCGAGGAATGAATAACAGGCGATGGCTGCACCGCTCATGATCAGCGGCATCTGCATGTCACCGTTGAAGAACGGTTTGACTGACCACAGCGGCGTACTCGCATCGCCACCGACGTAATGGACACACAGCGCAACGAAGGCGATCAGCACCAGGAACTGCACCAGCATCAGTAACGCGTTGATGCCGTTGGCCAGTTTCAGACCGACGATGTTGATCGCACTGGTAATGCCGATGAACGCCAGCACCCAGATCCACTGCGGCACGGCCGGGAATGCGGAGTTGAGGTAGGCCGCGCCGATCAGCCAGATCGCCATCGGCAGGAACAGGTAGTCGAGCAGCACCGCCCAACCGGCGATGAAACCGAGTTTCGGGCTGATCGCCTTGCGGACATAGCTATAGGCCGAGCCAGCGACGGGAAACGCCGAGGCCATTCGGCCGTAACTCATGGCGGTGAAAAACATCGCCACCAGCGCCGCCAGGTAAGCGGCCGGGACCATGCCGGCGGTGGATTGAGCGAGGATGCCAAAGGTGCCGAGCACGATGATCGGCGTCATGTAGGCGATGCCGAACAGCACCACCGAACCCAATGACAGGGTGCGTTGCAAACGAGCCATGAGCGACTACTCCGAATTTATTAGATTTATGGCAGAGCCGAGTTCGGCGCAAGGTACGGGCGTTGCGTGATCGTTCCCACGCTCTGCGTGGGAATGCCTCAATGGACGCTCTGCGTCCGCTCTTGGGACGCGGAGCGTCCCGGGCTGCATTCCCACGCAGAGCATGGGAACGATCGGGTTTACGGTTAACGTGCAGGAATCAACAGCTCCCGCAATCCACAAGCATGCTCAACAATCTCCCCCGGCAACCGCAGCCGCTGATCATCCAGATACCGATAATCCTGCCGCGCCGCCGTCAGCTGATTCAGGTCCAACTCCACCGCAAACTGTCCTTCCTCACGCCCGGCCTCGAACAACAAAGTCCCCAGCGGATCCACCAGCGCACTGCCGCCCGCAAACACCAACCCGCCATCGCCCTCTTCCACCCGGTTGACCATCAGCGCAAACGCCTGGTTTTCCTGGGCGCGGGCCATGATCGCGGTGCGGTGAGTCGGGCCGTACGGGTCCATGTTGCCGTTGGTGACGATCAACAGTTCGGCACCCAATTGCGCCAGGGCCCGGGCGGTTTCCGGGAATTCGATGTCGTAGCAAATCAGCAGGCCGACCCGCACACCGTTCCACTCACACGTGGCGTAACGGTCGCCAGCCTCGAACACCCCGCGATCCGACGCCCACAGGTGCGTCTTGCGATATTTCAGCGCGATACCTTCGGGGGTGATCAGCAACGTGGTGTTGTAGAAGCGGCCGTTGTCGTTCTCGGCCATCCCGATCACCACGGCGATCTTGCGTTCTCGGGCCGCAGCCAACACCGCGCTGACGGTCGGGCCGTCCAGCGGTTCGGCGGTTTCGGCCAGCGCCTCAAGCGACGGAAAGCCCATCAGGTGGGTTTCGGGAAACACGATCAGCTGCGTATCGGCAGCACAGGCAGCCATCGCCTTCAGAGCGCGTTCGAGGTTGTAAGCCGTGTCGTTGTCACGGCCCGCCAACTGGGCGAGTTCGACTTTCATGGGTATTCCTTGTTCTTAACCAGGCTGGCAGAAAGATTGCCCGGTCGGTGTCTGTGCGCCAGTATGCGCAGCAAGCCACCGGCCGGGGAATCACGCCGCTGGGGTAACCCGATAGGGGTAGAGGCATGACACTTTCGTTAGACGACATCGCGTGGCACCGCTCGGTCGGGCAACTGATCGACGCCCTCGACAAGCCCAATTTCTGGACGCAGCTGGTGCGTTTGCTGGATCAGTACGTGACCTTCGACAGCTGGGTGGCGCTGCTTTTCAGCGCCGACCAGCACCCGCAAGTGTTCGCCGAATGCCCGGGCGCGGACGGCAGTCCCGATCAGTTGTTCCAGGACTATCTGCGCGGTTTGTACCTGCTCGATCCGTTCTACATCGCCTGTCGCGAGCAGTCGCGCACCGGGCTTTATCGCCTGTCGGAAGTGGCGCCGGAGCATTTCGAGCTGACCGAGTATTACCAGCGCTACTTTCGTCTGAATGTGGTGGCCGATGAAATCCAGTTCAATTGCCAGCTCGAAGGCGACCGCACGCTGTGCCTGTCACTGGGCAGCAAGCAACGTTTCAGCGGCCAGGAGATTGCCTTGCTGTCGCTGATCCAGCCCTGGGTGCTCGGCCTGTTGCGCCAGCGCCTGCCCTACGAAATCAACGAAGTCGTGGCCCTCGCGCCCGCACCGCCGCAAGCCGACTGGCGCGTGCAGCTGGAGGCGTCGGTGCAGCAACTCAAAGGCGCGCAATTGACCGCCCGGGAGCTGGACGTCGGGCGCTTGATGCTCAGCGGTTGCTCCAGTAAAGAAATCGCCCGCAAGCTGGAAATCTCTGTCGAAACCGTGAAAGTCCATAAGAAACACATGTACAGCAAACTGGGGATCAAATCCCAGTCAGAGCTGTTTTCGATTTTTCTCCAGGCACAGAACGCCTGATTGCATGAAAAGATCGCAGCCTGCGGCCAGCTCCTACAGAATTGTGCACGATCGGGCTTTTGTAGGAGCTGCCGAAGGCTGCGATCTTTTAAAAACCAAGTCCGAACCCAAGGAAACCGCCCGTGGTACGCCGAACTGGTCGAGAAGACTCGACTGGAACCTGAGTGCATCGCCTACGACCTGTTCATCGATCAAAAAGACCCCGGGTACTTTATCTTCGTCGAACAATGGCCGAATCAGGCGACGCTGGATGCTCATTGCCAGTCTGAGCATTTTCGGCGGTTGGTACCGCAGAGAAGCCCTCAGGACTCACATTCACGAAACACCACAAACCTGAAAAAGAAGAACTCGCCAATCAGGTTCAACAACCAAAACGATGTCACTGTCACCAAACCCTGTACCTGCCACAGATCGGCAATACGTCCGACGCCGTAGCTCACGACGCCCATGACAGTGCTGAACAACAGATAGCCAAGCACCGTCGCCTTGCTTTCGAAGGTGTAAAGCGCATGCAAATAGACGGAAAAGCTGGCCGCGACGCAAAACGCTGCCAGGTTGCTGGCGGCCTGACGGAGATCGGCGGCGACGGTGAGTACGAAAAAAATCTGCCAAAGGATGAGTGCATTGACCACGCCAATGACCATGTAGCTAGAGAATCCTTTCCATAACACTTTCATTCCGGCACCTGCCAATATCCCTGTTTGACGTGCCTTTCAAACTAAGTGACAACCCTGTAACGGTCTACTGGCAGAAATAACAGGTAGGTGAGGGTTCCAGACCAACGGTCACTCTAACGATATCGTCGCGAACCGTGTCCCTCGCATTTCACCAGTGAAGCGCCTTAATCGGGGCCGGTTCTTTCATGACAATAAAACCGTAATCGCCGAGCAGATAAATCCGGTAGTACTGGCTCTCCAGCACCGGTGGATAACCCTGATAACCCACCCGGGTCGCGTTACGTCGCTCCCTCTCCGCCACCACGTTGGTGATGCCCACTTTCGGCAGGTTCTCGGCCAGCATGAAAAAGTCGATGTTCAGCAGATAGTGCAACACCGGCATCTGCTTGAACGAGCCCGCCGCCCCCAGCAGCCAGTGATCGGAATAGGTCACTGACATGTAAATGCGCTTGGCCTCCAGCAGCTGTCGATTCGACGCGATGTCGTGTTCAAGACTCAATAGTGCGCTGGACGCGAAGGCTTTCTGCACGGTCAGCACCCGCCCATAGGCATACGAAATCGAAAGCATCGCCAACAATGGAACCACCAACAACAGCGGCAGCCGCTCATGGATTCGTGTCAGCACCAGATGACTCAAATAGAACAACAGCACCAACAGGACCGCGAAGCCCATCAGGGTCCTGGCGCCTTCATTGAAGTCCCTGAAAAACAGCGCCATACCCGACACCAGTAAGGTCACTACCGGTAATGCCAACACACAGATCAGGCCGATCAGCATTTTGTTCGCTGTGCTGTCCTGACGCGCCGCGACGTTGAGCCCCAGGCGAACCGCGCCGGCAATGGCACACAGCAACAACCCGGCGAACACCCAGGCAAATCCGCCGTGAAACAGCAGCACGACTTTTTCCAGCACTCTGGCGATGTTGACGTGCAATTGCAGCAACGGCTCCGCGGTCCAGTTCAGCAGCAGGGTGCGATTCTGTTGCGTGAACGGATAAGCACTGACGGCGTAAATCAGGCAGCCCAGGAAGGCCTGAGCGATTTTCCAGCCGATCAACTCGCACCACTTCGACCAAGCCAGTTTGTCATTGGCGCTCCTGAGCACCTCCAGACAACACAACCCGAGAAACACATTGAAGGTCACCTGATACAGCCCTATCGCCAAGGCAATCAGAAAGGAAGGCACCAGCCACTGCAGAATGCGCGAAGGGTGATGAAACGTGATGGCGTAAATGACCGCCACCAGGCTCAACGCCATGGCGGGGCCGTCGTATTGATAGGACAGGTTTTGCAGAAAGAAGGGGTTGTACCAGAGCGGCAACAGCACCAGGCAGCAAGCAATCGTCGGTTGCGGGTAGTAATGAAACGTCAAGCTCGTCAACGCCGCCGCAATGACCAGCGTGGCGATCAACAACGGTAACGGAAAGATGTTCGGCGCAGCATTGCTGAAGGTGAGCAGGTTGTAGAACACCTCGGTGAATAACCGCCCCTGCCCCGCCCAGGCCGTACCGGCCGACAGGGATCGCCAGTTGTCATCGATATACGGATAGTCCGCGAGAATCAGCGGCACCACATACATAAAGGTCGCCAACAGAAAAAACAGCCAGACCTGCCGGCGCCCGAGTTCCTTGCTGAAAAAATCGCTGAACCTGCCCATGCTAAAACCCGAGCCGGTCTTTGCCGCCGACGACGTCTTTGACGATATAGCGCGGTCGATGTTTGGCTTCGATATAGATGCGGCCGACGTACTCACCGAGGATGCCGATGCCGATCAGTTGTACGCCGCCGAGAAACAGGATCGCCGTCATCAACGAAGGGTACCCGGGGACGCTGTTGCCGAAGAAAATCTTGTCCAGCACCATGTACACCGCGTAGAGCACCGCGAAGATCGAAATACCGCCACCAACGTAAGTCCATAAGCGCAACGGCACCGTACTGAACGAGGTCACGCCTTCCAGCGCCAGGTTCCAGAGCTTCCAGCCATTGAACTTGCTGGTGCCCGCCACTCGCTCGGCTCGTTCGTATTCCACTACCACGGTGGTGAACCCGGCCCATGACAGCACGCCCTTCATGAACAACTGATGCTCGGGAAGTGCGCGAATCACGTTGACCACCTTGCGATCCATCAGTCGAAAGTCCCCGACATTTTCTTCGATGCGGGTGTAAGCGATCCGGTTCAGCACACGGTAGAAGAGCGACGCGCTGTGGCGTTTCAGGTAACTTTCGGCGGTGCGATCCCGGCGTTTGGCGAGCACCACATCCGCGCCTTTTTGCCATTCGCCAATCAACCGCGGGATGACGTTGATCGGGTCCTGCAAATCGACATCCATGGGAATCACCGCATCCCCGGTGGCATATTCCAGGCCGGCGAACAACGCCGGTTCCTTGCCGAAATTGCGCGAGAAATTGATCAGCAATACCTGTTCGTCGACCTGCGCCAAGGCCTTGACCTCTTCAGCCGTCCGGTCGGAACTGCCATCGTTGATGAACACGATTTCGACCTCTGCCTGGTCAAGCCTCAACTCGCGACGCACGGCCTGATAAAACAGGCTGATCGCCTGTTCTTCATTGAATACCGGAACGATCAACGAGACTTTCATGCGTTACGCTCGCGAAAGACCACGTACTTTGAAAACAGAAAGCCAAGCACCAGGCTCAATGCCGAAAACAGGGAGACGGTCAGCAGGCCGTGAAACCTCCACACGTCGCCTGCATGGCCGACGCCCAGACTCAGCGCCCCCATGGTTCCCAAGAATAGAAGATAACCGCCGACCGACGCCTTGGCATCGAAGGTATACAGCGCGTTCATGTAGAAGGAAAACGAGGCGGCAACGCAGAAGGCAGCCAGGTTACTGACAGCCTGACTGAAGCCGGCCCCCACGCTCAGCAGGAAAAAGATTTGCCAGTGGATCAGCGTGTTGGCGACCCCGACCACCGTGTAGCTGGAAAATCCTTTCCACAAAAGTTTCATGGTGACCCTCCTGTCTCACGTCATAAAACTTTGAACCTGTCTACTGTCAGAAATCACAGGTCGGACAGCCTTTCAGACCAGCGGTTAAGGCTTTCCTCACGCCAGGAGACATCCCGTAATACCCCGGTTTTGCAATTACCTGCGAATCACGCCACCCTGCGCGCCGCCGATGTGCGGAGCACAACCTTTGGCGCCGTCGGCTACTCCTTATCTCAACACCCGTTCACGAGCCCGCCGTCATGACGTTTGAGCGCGATCACCGAATCGACTTTTTTCGCGGCCTGGCACTGATCTTCATATTTTGGGATCACGTGCCTCACAACCCCCTTGGCCAAATCACCCTGCGCAATGTCGGTTTCAGCGATGCCGCAGAAATATTCGTGTTTCTCGCCGGCTACGCGGCCGTTCTGGCCTACGGCAAAATCCTTGCGCGCGATGGCTACCTGATCGCCTGCGTGAAGATTCTGCGGCGCGCCTGGGTGCTCTACGTGGTCCATATTTTCCTGCTGGCCATGCTGATGGGCATCGTGTTCTTCGCCAACAGTCATGTGGAAACCCGCGATCTGGTGGAGGAAATGGGCCTGCATCACTTCATCACCAACCCCCAGCAAGCGTTGACGGATGAGTTACTGCTGCGCTTCAAGCCGAACCTGATGGACCCGCTGCCGCTGTACATCGTGCTGCTGGCGGGATTGCCGCTGGTTTTGCCGTTGCTGATGCGCAAGCCGTGGGCGGTCGTAGCGGTGTCATTGGCGGTGTACTTGCTGGCACCGCGGTTTGGCTGGAACCTTGCGGCCATCAAGGACGGTGTGTGGTACTTCAACCCCGTCACCTGGCAACTGCTGTTTGTCCTCGGCGGCTTTATGGCGATTCACGGGCAACGGCCACGGTTGCCCGACACTCGCCCGCTGTTGCGCCAGCCCTTGTTTGTCAGCGCGGCAGTGTACGTGGTGGTGACTGGCGTGATTACTGTCTCCTGGCGCTGGCCGGAAATACACGATGCCGTGATGCCAGCCAGCCTGAGCAACCTGCTGTACCCGATCAGCAAGACCGATCTGTCGCCGGTCCGTCTGCTGCACTTCCTGGCGCTGGCTTATGTCACCGCCAGGCTGTTGCCCGGCAACGGCTGGACGCAAAACTGGATGGCGCAGCAATGCTGCCGCATGGGGCGCTACTCACTGGAAGTTTTCTGCCTCGGCGTGCTGTTGGCGCCCTTGGCGGACATGCTCAACGCCCTGACCGACGATGCGTTTGCCATGCAGGTTTTCACAGCGTTGGTGGGTGCCGGGGTGATGGCGTTGCTGGGGGCGTGGCTGGATTTCAACAAGCGGTTGAATCGCCCGATTTTGGTTCCGACAGCTTAAGATCTTTTGATCCTCTGAAATGCAAAAGCCCCGGCCAATGGACCGGGGCTTTTTCATTTCAGGCGTTACGTCTTACGAAGCCGAACGCACCGCACCTTGCGACACATTGGTCGGTTGCAGCTTGAACACGTAGAACAACACCGTCAGCAGGACCAGGAATGCCGGGCCCACATAGAGCGCCACGCGGGTGTCCGGGAAGTACGCCATCAGGCCGACCACCAGCACCAAAAACGCCAGCGCCAGGTACGAGCTGACCGGGTACAACCACATCTTGTATTTCAGGCCGGCACGTTCGCTGGCGCTCAGGCCTTGGCGGAACTTGAGCTGGGCCAGCAGGATCATCACCCAGGTCCAGATCGCGCCGAAGGTGGCAATCGCCGTGACCCAGACGAAGACTTTTTCAGGCACCAGGTAGTTGAGCAGCACGCCCAGCAACAAGGCACCGATCGACAGCAGCAAGGCGCGACGCGGCACGCCGTTGTTCGAGGTCTTGGCGAAGCCGGCCGGGGCCTGACCGTTCTGCGCCAGGCTGTAAAGCATGCGCCCGGTGCTGAAGATGCCGCCGTTGCAGGACGACAGTGCCGCGGTGATCACCACGAAGTTGATGATGCCGGCGGCGGTCTTGATGCCCAGACGCTCGAAGGTCATCACGAACGGGCTGCCCTGAGTGCCGATTTCGTTCCACGGGTAGATCGACAGGATCACGAACAGCGCACCGACGTAGAACAACAGAATCCGCCAGAACACCGAGCCGATCGCATTGGGAATGGTCTTCTGCGGGTTCTTCGCTTCACCGGCGGTCAGGCCGATCATCTCGACACCGAGGTAGGCGAACATCACCATTTGCAGGGACATCAACACGCCTTGCACGCCGTTGGGCATGAAGCCGCCGTGCGCCCAGAGATTGGAAATCCCCAGCGCCACGCCGTCGTTGCCGAAGCCGAAAGCGATCACGCCGATACCGCCGACTACCATCGCAATGATGGTGACGATCTTGATCAGGGCGAACCAGAACTCGAACTCACCGAAGGCTTTCACCGCGATCAGGTTGATCGAGCCCATGCTGATCAACGCGGCGAGTGCCCAGATCCAGCGCGGCACATCGGGGAACCAGACGCCCATGTACACCGCCACCGCAGTGATTTCCGCAACGCAGGTCACGAGCCACAGGAACCAGTAGTTCCAGCCGGTCAGGAAGCCCGCCAATGGGCCGAGGTAGTCTTGAGCATACCGACTGAAGGAACCGGCAACCGGGTTGTGCACCGCCATCTCGCCGAGGGCGCGCATGATCACCAGGATCGCCAGACCGCCGATGATGTAAGAAAGCATGATTGCCGGGCCAGCCATCTCGATGGCCTTGGCCGAACCGAGGAACAGACCGACGCCGATACAGGCACCGAGCGCCATCAAGCGAATATGCCGTTCGCCGAGTTCGCGTTTGAGCGGGCCGCCTTGAGCGGTCTCGCCATTGGGCAGGTGATTGCCTGGCATAGGGGTACAACCTCGTCTTGTTATTGGATTGACCACCGAGTGTCGAAGCGCTGACCGGTAAGCCAATGCTTTCTGAAACCGGGCCTGCTTCGTGGGCAAACCCGTCTTGCAGGACAAAACCTGCAAGATCAGCGGGGCGTGCAGTATAAAAAGCTTCCGACAGGGTTTTTCACTCTATAAACCACAACATTCAGCGAGAACTCTCGGGAAAAGTCGGGTTTACGGAGGGGCATTACCTGCCTTACGTAGGATTTTTCGCCAATGAAACGGCGCGGAGTATTGCACGGTAATGGTGCGTCGTCATGTCCCCAACTTAGGTGACATTTACGCTCCGATGGCTCTAATCCAAGTATCTCGGGCATATACACTGCCGCCCCCTGTAGCAGCTGCCGAAGGCTGCGTTCGACTGCGCAGCAGACGTAAATCAGACACCGCGGTAGGACAGACAGATCAAGGTCACAGGATTAGCGGCTGCTAAGTAGCCGAACGCAGCCTTCGGCAGCTGCTACAGGACCTATTTGGATCCGTAAAAAACCGGGAAAACCCTGTTCACAATTTTTTCACCAAGGCCAACCACCGTCTAAGCTTCAGACAAGTCCTCTCAATCTGCGTGAATGGATCAGTCGACTATGGGCGTTTTGTGGCAAACCGATCCGAGAAAAAATGTGGTTCCGACTGAATGTGTGGATGAAGCGCCTTTACCTGAAAAAACCCCTCGCAGTCGTACGAAGCACGGGTGGGGGGCGTTCTGGTTGTTGTTGCTGATAATTCTGATTGTCCTGGGGCTGGCCGCGGCCAAGGAAATGCGCACGTCGAAGTTTCAATCCCGTGAACTCAGCCAATTCGCCGCCACCCTGAGCTACGAGCTGAAACCCGGTCCCAGCGATGCCATTCACTATCCCGGCGCCGGTCCTTTCGACCTGCGTCTGGGCTACAGCTCCCTCGATGAATTCCTGCCGCGTCTGATCAAGCGTGACTACGTCGTGGCGTCACAGACCCGGTTTTCCCAAAAGTTGATGGACTACACCGACCATGGCTTTTTCGTGCCCTACGCGGAGAAAATCCAGGCTGGATTGTCGATCACCGATTGCCGTGCGGCACCGCTTTACCAGTACAAATACCCACAACAACTGTATTCAAGCTTTGCGGCGATCCCCCCCGTGGTGGTCAACAGTTTGCTGTTCATCGAAAACCGCTTTCTGCTCGATCCCCGTCAGCCCCGGGCCAACCCCGCGGTAGATTGGCCTCGGTTCGGCATGGCAGCGTGGTCCCAGGTCGCCAAATTAATGCACCTGCCGGGCCAGTCGGCGGGCGGCAGCACCCTGGCAACGCAGCTTGAAAAGTACCGGCATTCGCCCGATGGCCTGACCGTGTCGGGGGCGGAAAAAATCCGCCAGATGATTTCCGCCAGCGTGCGCGCCTATCAGGCCGGACCGGAGACCCTCGAAGCCCGGCAGAACGTGATTCGCGATTACCTCAACAGCGTGCCCCTGTCGGCAGTACCGGGCCACGGTGAAGTGCATGGCATGGCCGAAGGTTTGCGCGTCTGGTACGGCGCCGATTTCAACCAGGCCAACGAGCGGTTGGTCAGCAAGGAGACAGATCCGAAAAGCATGTCGGAAAAAGGTCTGGCCCTGCGTGAGATGCTGTCTTTGATGATTGCCCAGCGCCGCCCTTCCCACTACCTGACCAAGGGCCACGATGAACTGGCCGACCTCACCGACAGCCACATTCGCCTGCTGGCACTCAATAGCGTGATCGATGCGCCACTCGCAGCAGCGGCATTGGCCAGCAAAGTGACCTATCGCGACTGGCAGACACAGCCAACCATCCAGCCAATCGAAACCAACAAGGGCATCAGCGTGGCGCGCAGTCGTCTGGGCGGGTTGCTCAACCGTCCGCTGTACGACCTCGATCGCCTTGATCTTTCCGCCACCAGCACCCTGCAAGGCGAGTTGCAAACCCAGGCTACCGAGTACCTGAAGCATCTGGCCGACCCTGCGTTTGCGGCGCAGATCGGCTTGATGGGCGAACGCCTGCTGACCCCCACCAGCACTACGCAAGTGCGCTACAGCTTCACGCTGTTCGAACTGACCCCGGACGGCTCGCGGGTGCGGGTGCAGACCGACAGTACCGACCAGCCGTTCGATATCAATGAAGGCAGCAAGCTGGAACTGGGCTCCACCGCCAAGATGCGTGTGCTGACCACCTATTTGCAGATCATCGCCGAGCTGCACGATAAGTACGCAACGATGACCGTCCCGGAACTGAAGAAGGTCGACGTCCCTGATCAGGACCGCCTGAGTCGCTGGGCCGTCGATTACCTGATCCAGAACAAAGACCGCAACTTGCCAGCCATGCTCGGCGCGGCGCTGGATCGCAAATACTCGGCCAGCCCCGGCGAAGCTTTTTTCACCGGTGGCGGGCTGCACACATTCGTTAACTTTCGCAAAGAGGACAACGGCCGCCTCCCTACCCTGCGTGATGCCCTGCGTGAGTCGATCAACCTGCCGTTCATTCGGCTGATGCGTGACCTGGTGCGCTACACCACGTATTCCGGCCCCAACAGCAGCGCCGAACTGCTCAAGGACGACCGCGACCCTCGGCGTCAGGAATACCTGGCTTCTTTTGCCGACCGCGAAGGCACGTCGTTCCTGCTGAAGTTCTGGAAGAAGTACAAGAACAAGGACACCCAGGCGCGGCTCGAGACCTTCCTCGACAGCATGCACCCGACCCCGATCCGCATGGCCGCGGTGCATCGTTATCTGTTGCCACAGGCCAGTCAGCAAAGCTTCAACATGTTCGTGCGCTCGCACCTCACAGGCGCCAAGCTCACCGAGAAACTGACCGACGAACGCCTCCAACGGCTCTACGAAAGCTACGGCCCTGGCGCCTATGACCTACCGGACCAGGGCTTCATCGCCAAGGTTCACCCGCTGGATCTATGGTTGATCGGCTACTTGTTGAACAACCCCGACGCCAAGTTCAGCCAGATCGTCAAAGCCAGCCAGTTCGAACGCCAGGAAGTCTACAGTTGGCTGTTCAAAAGCCGTCACAAGGGTGCCCGCGACAGCCGCATTCGCACCATTCTGGAGATCGAGGCGTTCCTCGACATTCACCAGCGCTGGCAGAAAGTCGGCTATCCGTTCGATCACCTGGTGCCGTCGCTGGCCACCGCCATCGGCAGTTCCGGCGATCGTCCGGCAGCATTGGCGGAGCTGATCGGCACCATCCTCAACGACGGCGTACGCATGCCGACACTGCGCATCGACAGCCTGCACTTCGCAGCGAACACGCCGTATGAAACCAAGCTGATTAATGACCCGGATGCCGGCAAGCGAGTCATGCCCTCCGAGGTCGCCACGGCCATGCGCGAAGCCTTGTCGCAAGTGGTCGATGCCGGTACGGCCAAACGTGTTTCTGGCAGTTTCATCACGCCTGATGGCAAACCGTTGGCCATGGGCGGCAAAACCGGTACGGGCGATAACCGCATCGAAGCCTTCGGTTCGGGTGGGCGAATTCTGAGTTCGAAATCCATTAACCGCACCGCGACCTTCGTGTTCTACATTGGCGATCGTCACTTCGGCACGATGACTGCGTTCGTGCCCGGGCAATCGGCCGAAACGTTCAAGTTCACTTCGGCCTTGCCAGTGCAAGTGCTCAAGGGGATGGCGCCGATTCTGACGCCGTATCTGCAACCGGGAGGTAACACGCAGTGTCTGCCAGTCGAGGTGGCGCGGCGCTGAGGAGCCCGCACAATCAGGGGAGGTGGTAATTAATTATTTTCGGCATTGATAATTTCAATGCTTTGCAAGTACATCCCATTATTTAACAGCAGTAATTCAGACTTTTACTTTGAGCGATGGAGGATAGGCTGGGACCTCCATCAATGTTCAAGGTTTATTAAAACGATGCCTGACTTACAAGGACGTACACCGGTCGATAAAGGCCGCCATTATGACTTTATAAAAAGTCGGATCCCTCACACTTTCAAAAACGCTTCAGCCCAGAGAATCAAGGATTTAAACGCCATGCGCGTTGGCTCAGGGCGATGGATGTTCACCGCCTCAAACTTTAATCACAACTCATTACAAGACGCCAACCTGAAACTTTGGGAATCACAAAACAAAGTAGATTTAATACTCAATGAGTTACAGGATATTTATACATTCGCCGAGCCCTTGTTGAGCGCCGCATTAAAAGAACAATACGGCGTCGACGACGATGTCAGAACGACTTACTTACATCTTTACCTACCCAAAGAACGGCCCTGGTATGCCATCAACATCTCCAAGGGCGTTGTGACCCGTACAGTTTCACTGCTTGATGCTGCACTGCATAACTTCGCCCGATCCGAAACCTGCGAAGCGGACTCCGACTTCATCAGCCAGCCCGACGGGCGAGGGCTGTTCGATATCAAGCCAATTAAACGCAAAATGTCGATTGCCCAGTTCCAGACCCTGTGCCGCGAACTGGACATTGGCGCTCGTTACACCGAACACCTCGAAAACTTTTTACTGCCCGACGATGCGCTAGCGAAGACCTGGTTGAAACACAAGGTGATTGAAAGTCAGAAGGCCGCGTTCAAAGCAGCGACGCATCTGGCGGCCATGACCGGCGACATCGCACGTGACACCCGCGACGTGGTACTGGCCATGCTCGATGGCCAGCGCAACGTCCGCCTGAAAGGCAAGAGAGTGCAGTTCGCCGAGATGTCCCTGATGGACGCACCCTTGACCGGCATCGTGCTGATATCAGCTGATCTGGAACGAATACAGGAAGTCGTCCCGGTGATCGCCTACGTCCCCCAGGACCCCGAGCATCCGCTCAAGGAATACGCCTCGAGCACTGATTTCATGAATGAACTGACTCGCCAACTGCGCGACAACGACTTCATCGAATCCTCAAAAATGACCTATCGCCAGTACTTCAGCCAGTTCGTCGACCAACCACAGCGCGGCCACTTTTTCGCCGAACTCCAGCAACGCCTGTTCAAGATCACCCGGCATGAAAAAGAAGCGTTGGACCAACGCCCAGTGTGGCGGGAGGAGCCCGTGGTCAACCCCAAGATTCAATTGAGCGTTGCACCGATCACGGGCGATGTCTGGACCCATCTGTACCAGAAAAAGCTCAACAAGATGCTCAATGACGCCAAACATGTTGCAGTGTCCACCGCCGACACGGACAGCAATGCCCGCTGGGCCTGGTGGGACAATTTCAAAAAAATCATCTCGGACATCTTCAATGTCGCCCTGATGATCGTCGCCCCGTTCGTCCCCGGTCTGGGCGAATTGATGATGGTGTACACCGCGTATCAGCTCACCAGCGAAGTCATCACGTCCATCGTGGACCTTGCCGAGGGGCAGTGGAGCGAAGCCGCCGAGCATATCGTCGGGGTAGTAACAGACATTATCCAGTTGGCGGACTTCGCCGCGGGCGCACAGATTGGCAAGCTCGCTCGCTTGAAACTTTCACCCTTGATCGAAGGCATGAAACCCGTGCAACTGCCCAATGGCCAGCAACGCCTGTGGCACCCCGACCTCAAACCCTACGAACAGTCGAACCTCCAGTTGCCAGCCACTTCCCTTCCCGATGAGCAAGGTCTGCACACCCACGAAAGCCAGAACATCCTGCCGCTGGAGAACAAACACTACGCGGTGCAACAGGACCCGATCACGGGCAACTACCGCATCAAGCACCCACGCCGCGCCGACGCCTATCGACCCGAATTGAAACACAACGGTATGGGCGCCTGGACCCACGAAGCCGAGAACCCGCGCGAGTGGGAAGGCTCGACCTTGATGCGCCGTCTGGGGCACAGCGTGGCGGGCCTGAGTGACGCCGAACTTGAACGGATTCGCACCATCAGCGGCACCGAGGACAATGCCCTGCGCAAGATGCACATGGACAATGCGCCGCCACCGCCGCTGCTGACCGATAGCCTTAACCGTTTCAACATTCAGAAGGAGGTGGCACAGGCCGGCATGCGGATCCGCTTGGGCAAGCCTCTTGCCCCGACATCCTATTGGTTCGAAAACCTCCCGACCTCGCTGGAGGGTTGGCCTGCCGACAAGGCGCTGAAGGTGTATGCAGATTCCAGCCAGACCGGACACTTTCGCCAGTATGGAAACCCCGCCGCCACCGCCGATCGCACGCTTGCCAACGACCTCTCCCACGTCATGAGTGGCAAGCTGCCAGAGAGCATCATTGCCTTTCTTGATGAGGAAGAACTCAAGCACCTGTTCGGCCGGCGAGTGCCCAAGGAGGAGCAACTGCAAGTGTTGCGCAATCGGTTGGCTGATAAAGCAGACGCCCTGAAAATGGATATTTTCAATCAGCACTACCAGGCCAGTGAAAGGTCAGATAACCCGCAGCTTCAACAGCTCGCACAGAGCGTGCCCGAGCTCCCAAAAAGTGCCGCCGAAAAACTGCTGGGCCATGCCAGTCGCGCTGATCTCGAGCGCATGAAACAGGAACAACGCCTGCCTTTGGACTTGAAAACACAGGCCCGGGAGTTTGCATTCGAGGCTCGCGCCAGCCATGCCTATGAAGGGCTGTATGGCGATGCCTGGCTGACACCCGATACCGAAAGGCTGGCACTGAACGCACTCAGAATCCACACCGATACCTTTAACGATCTACGCACCGAAGTGCGCGACGGCACCTTTGACGGTCCGTTGCGTTGCAGCGTTGGCAGTGACAAGGCAACGACCGTTCGGCTGCTGATTAGAGATGAACATGCAAAATACGAGGTGCGCGATGGCGCTGACCGTACCTTGCATGAAGGCGACGACTTCTTCGACTCGATCCTCTACGCCCTGCCCGCGGAAAAGCGCATTCAACTGGGTTATCGGACGGGCCAGGGCCGGCAGTTCAAACAATGGGTGATGGCAAAAACCGAGGCACCCGCCGAGCGTCGCACAGCATTGCTTGAACCACCGATTCGCCCGGTTGCAGACCCACAAACAGCCATCCTTCTTCGGGGTCCCGTGATTTCCAGGACGGCAGCGACCCTGGAAGAAAGTGTGCAAGATCTGTATCCCCATTTGTCCGAACGGGAGGTCAATACGTTTATTCGATCCCTTGGCTCGCACGATCAGGCACTTGAGACCATTCGGCGGCTTGACCGCGATCTGTACAACCTGAAGGAGACGCTCAACAAGTGGCGCTATCAGCAACCCGATGGCTGGGGGCCAGGCGCCAATTCGTTCAGAGACAATGGCGGACAGCACATTACCGACCGGCTGATCGAATGTTTCGAACGAAAATCGACCGTCTTCGGTGAGCGCAGTACCTCCGCTGAAGCGGGTTATGCACTGGACTTGTCAACGGAGTTCAGTCGTTACGATCTGGAGCGCTGGTGGAAAAAACTGCCCGACATCAAGTACTACCTCGACCAGGTGAACACCCTGAGCCTTGACCGTACGCGCTTTTCTCCTGACGCCAACGGTTTGTTGAAAGACTTTCCTCGTCTTTCGCACCTGAGTGCCAGGGGTTGCCGATTGACTCAGTTACCGGAAGGGATTGGCAAGATGCATTTCCTTCGAACGCTACGCCTGACGAGCAACCGGATCAAATTGACACCTACAGCGGTAGAGCATCTGAGAAATCTGACCCGTATGGAAACCATCAGGCTCGATGACAACCCTCAGTTAGGGATGCTGCCGAATGTCGAACGCATGCCTAAACTGAGAATCCTGAGCTTGAGCAATAGCGGCACAACCACCTGGCCTGACGGGCTGTTCAAGAAACGCCGGCCGAAGGGCTTCTTCCTGGACCTGTTGGACAACCCTCTCATTGAAATACCGAGAGTGCCCCTTGGGTCCGATGAAGCCCGCGTCATTGCTCGCGCGCGACTGGTTGGGCCGCACCTGTCGGACGCAAACCGCATCGCCTACGAAGACTACCGAAAATCGGTAGGGCTTAGCCCCGACCACCCCTATTCTCCTGCGGCCGAGCACGCGATTGATCAATGGCCGATCTCTGACGACTCCGTATGGTGGAATAACGCCACGGCAGGGTTGGGCACCTTCCGGCACGAAGCCTGGCATGACTTGATGGCCGAACCCGGTAGTGACGGGTTCTTCGAACTGATTCAGAAACAGACTCTCTCGGCCGATTACCGGGCAGGAGGTGAGTTGCGCAAGCAATTATCGACACGGGTTTGGCGCATGATCGAGGCCATCGATCTGGACAGCGAGTTGCGCAAAGAGCTTTTCGAAATGGCCACGGCACCCACCACCTGCGCCGACGCGGGCGCACAGGTTTTCAACCACATGGGGATCAAGGTGCTTGCCAGCGAAGCTTATGCCCTGTCGACGTCATCCGCGGAGCTTGAAAGCAGGTTAGTGCTCCTGGCAAAAGGTGCCGCCCGCCTGGCGCGTGTGGATGACATTGCACGTGCGGATTTCGGCAGCAGGTCCGGCGCTCCCGATGAGGTTGAGGTGTACCTCGCCTACGAAACCGGCCTTGCTCAACGTCTCGGTTTGCCCTGGCAATCTGAAGCGATGCTGCATCGAGAAATTGCCGGGGTAAGCCTCGACACGCTTGAGTCGGCCTTTAATACGGTTGTGTCCATGGAAGGAGGCGATGGGCTGGTCAACGACATGCTCGACCAGCCTTTCTGGGAAAAATACTTGCGCGACACTCACCCGAGCGAGTTTCAACGCAATGCCCGACGCTTTGAGACCAAGACCGACCTGCTCGATGAGCTGCGCGACGCTCAGCGTGCCTGGGTCGATTCAAGGGGATCGGCGTTACCGCAACGACGGGCACTCAAACAACGACTGCAAGACCTCTGCCGGCAAGTGGGTGTCCAGGAGAACGTTGTGTTCACCGATGAGCGAATGACTGACGAGGTTTATAACGGTTTGCTCAACGACATCAGCTACGAGGAAAAGCAACTCGGCAGAAGGTTGACCCGGACGGCGCTACAAAAAGCCGGGCAGTAATTGATTGAATAACCGGGCCCTGAAAGCATGTACAAGATGCCTTCAGGGCCCCTCCTCAACCCACTTCCGAGTCCCAGATCACCGTGACGTCACCCGAGTACTGTCGTTGTTGTCCCGGTTGAATCATCTCGCCCACTTCGCTCGCCGGTATTTCAAAGTGCAAGGTGCCCGGTTTGCTGTCCACATAAATACCCGGCTGGAACAGTTGCGTGCCGCTGCCGTCACGCAACAACTGTCGACGGTTGACGGGTTGTCCGGCGGCATCGGTCAGGCCGTGGGGAAGGCTCACACTGACGTTCAGCGGCACTGTATGACCGGAAACGGGATCGAGCACAGAGCAGGTTTGGCCGTCCTGGGAGTACTGACATTCAAGGTTCATTTTGAAACGTGAGCTTGCGGAAATAGTGAAGGTTTGATCCCTGAACAACCGCGTCGGTTTGCGGCCGTTTTGCAGCCAGGATTGCCAGCCGCCCTGAGGCACCAGTTCAATGCGATTGCCGCCCGGTGGTACGTCGACTTTGAGTGTGTGTTCAACGTCGAGGTTGAAACTCAGAGTCAATGTCGAGTCGTCCGACTGCATGATATCGCCCATATCAAAATCCATACCGGGGCCGACGCTGTAATCAAGACGCCCCGTGTACTGACCTGAAGACATTTTCAACGGGTTGGGTGTCCTTAATTCATAGCCGATCTGTACCTGGTCGTACCTTAACGTGCCAATCCGATAATGCGCCGTTGCCGCGCATACATTGGTTGAGGACGTCAGCCAGAAAAAAGATCGCCACGCAGGCGTTACATACATGCCGCCCCCTGATCCAACACAGGGTGCTGGGGGCCCCCATGTCCAGTCGGTTCCTCCCCATAAACGGCGGTGCCACTCTGACTGGTTGTCGGTAGGTTCGCCCTCGCCCACCAGATTTTCTGCCGTATCGTTCAGGTAATAACGCCCTCCAATCGACACGATGCGCACTTCAACCTCGGCCTCTTCATTCGTAGCGTTATGCCTGACACTCAGCCTGCGCCAGTCCCCCGGAACCCGGAACATCGCGCCCCTGCGCGCGTCCGTGTGCCTGGCTTCAATCGGCGCCACGGAATCGAACCAGATCGGCGTCAGTAAAGAAAACAGCCCAAACTCTTTGCAGAACTGCGGTTGAAACTGGCAATGCCCGGTCACCGGGGTTTGATTGATGAACTTGTTGTCCATGGGTTTCGATGGATCAGGCCGGAACACCGCCGTGATATCCATGGAGGCGCCCAGCGCCGGTTCAATGCCCCATCCAAACAACACCATTACCCAGGCACAACGGCGCCGAACTCTTTGTATTTTCATGGTTTTCATCATCTTTCACTCAAAGCGCCGGCAGACAAATACACCACCGCGCAGCGCACTAAACCTCGGAATCCCAGATCACCGTGACGTCACCCGAGTACTGTCGTTGTTGTCCCGGCTGGATCATCTCGGCCACTTCGCTCGCCGGAACTTCGAAGTGCAAAGTGCCCGGCTTGCTGTCCACATAAATACCTGGCTGGAACAGTTGCGTGCCGTTGCCGTCACGCAACAACTGTCGACGGTTGACGGGTTGCCCGGCGGCATCGGTCAGGCCGTGGGGAAGGCTCACACCGACGTTCAGCGGAACTGTGTGACCGGAAACGGGATCGAGTACAGAGCAGGTTTGGCCGTCCCGGGAGTACTGACATTCAAGGTTCATTTTGAAGCGTGAACTTACGGAAATAGTGAAGGTTTGATCCCTGAACAACCCCGTCGGTTTGCGGCCGTTTTGCAGCCAGGATTGCCAACCGCCCTGAGGCACCAGTTCAATGCGATTGCCGCCCGGTGGTATATCGACTTTCAGGGTGTGCTGAACTTCCAGCACAAAACTCAGGAAGATCTCGGAATCGTTTGGCACCATCACATCGCCCATGTCGAAATCGGCTCCGGGGCCGACGCGATAACTCAGGTTCCCCGTATACAGGCCTGAGGACATGCCCAATGGGTTAGGCGTTCGCAATTCGTAGGCAAAATCGAGGTAGGTGTAGGACATGGCCGGAATGGGGAAATTGACCCCTTTGACACAGGCGCCTTCGACGGGGGTTCTCCAGAAAAAGGAGTAGTTGTCGTCGCTGAAGTAGCCGACGCCGCTGTATTCGCACGGAGGAGGGGCGTATACCCAACTCGAGTTTTTCCACAAGGTCTGGTGTCCACGGAGCGTGTCCGGGGCACCAGTCAGATTGACGGCCGTGTCGCTTAGAACATATTGGGAGCCGATACCTGCAATACGTACTTCGACCTGTTCCGACTCCCCTGTATCGGCATTCCTCACGGACAATGCACGCCACTGCGCCGGCACATTGAACATTGCATTGGCGCGTGGATTGTCGTCGGGCTGCATGGGCCTTGTTGACTCAAAACCCAGAGGCAGCCGAATGCTGAACATATTCAGTCTTTGGCACTCAACGGGGTTGGACAGGCAATAACCACTGCTCGGTGTTTGATTGATGAACTTGTTGTCCATGGGTTTCGATGGATCAGGCCGGAACAACGCGTTGATATCCATGGAGACCCCCATCGCCGGTTCAATGCCCCATCCGAGCAACACAATGACCCAGGCAACATGGCTCGGAATTCGTTCAGCCTTCGTGAGTTTCATATCTACCACTAAGCCCCCGGCAGCACCGCATTGAAGATCAGGTTGACGCTACCGAAATAATTGCCAGGCTTGTAAACCCCATCGGCAGGCGGCTGCGGCACGATTTCCAGCAACACGCGTTTACCGGGTGCCGCATCGACCGTCGACACCACTTCCGTGCTTTCCCGTTCATTCAACAGCTGGCCGTTGAACAACACCCGCAAGTCAATGTCATGGGCAGCGGTGCCGTTGGACAGGTAAGGCCGGCCTTCAAGCCGCGCCTCGATGGAACCGGCCTCACTGCGAACATCGAAATATTTGCGCAAGCCGCCCAAGGTCGACGACGTCAGGTTCCACGGCAGTTGCTGCTCCCGATGAATCCAGCCCGGGTCCGACGGGATCACATAAAACGCCTGGGTCGGAATCGTCACGAACACTTCGAACTTGTGCACTTCCCGGGCAGCAAAAGCCCAAGGACTTGCCCACAACGTCCCCCCCGACACCAGCACGAAAATCAGTTTCTTGAACATGGGGGTTATCCTTTCACGTCGAGTTTTTTGCTTTTTTCACCTTCGACCAACGTGAAGCGGTACTCCCGGCCAGACTGTTTCTCAAAGTTGAACGTACGCCCCGCGAGAATGTGATGCTTGGTGGTTGGCTGGCAGTCCTGTTCGTTCTTGACCGAGCAGTCTTTGAACTCGTCGATCACCACGACGGTGTTGCCGTTGTTGCGTATCCGGTAGTTGCCCGGCGAGTTTTCAATCACGCTGTCGAAGCGGGTGTCCTTGGGGCGCACGAAAAACACCGTGCCGTAACCGGCTAACACGGTGACTCCGGCGGACAGGCTTTTCTTGTAGTCCTCGCGCTCTTCGCTGGAGACCGCGAATTCGTCTTCCTTTTCCGGCACCACCGGCACAAAACGCACGCGGAAATAACGTTCCTTGTCGCGCTCACCCATGTACAGCAGACGCGTGCCCTGCATGCCGTTGGCCGGCACGATCAGCCTGGCGGGGCTGGCCATCAAACCATCACGGGCACTTTTGTCAGCCTGAGTCTTGAGCGGCACTTCCCGCGCGGTACCGTCGGCATCAAACAGGATCTCGAGGATGTTGACCTTGACGAACGCCGTGCTGTCGCCGCCGTTGAAGATGCGTTTTAGAAAGGTACTTTTGTCGCCGTCCAGATAGTCATAGACACCGCCGACATTGATGCTCGGCGCGGCGATCGTGGCCTGGGTGAAAAAATAAAAACCAACTAATGCCAACAGGCGTTTCATCTTCCATTCCTCATAGATTAATCGTGCTCAGGCCTGTCATCAGCCTGCCGTCGGAGCCATGAAAGTCGCATCCGCCAACGTGTCCGGCGTGCAGCGCAAATCGCCGATCATCAGCACGTTGTTTTCAGTGCGGCCACTGTTCGGGTCCAGGCGGAACTGACACAACAACTGGTTGCCATGACGCACTTCAAGCGTCGGTGAGCCGGCGTTCATTTCCATGGAGAAGAAGCCGTCCACTTCACTCACACCACGGCTAGCGTGGTTGATGATGTGGTGGCCCTTGAGCGGGTTGCCCTGGGGGTCGATCAGACGACCGAGCACGGTGAGGGTTTTCATCACCCGCACCTGGCGATATTCCACGCCGCCCTTGTTCAAGTGATAGCTGGACCGGGCCGGTTGAATGGTCGCTGCCGGTACGTCGGTGCCCTCGAAATCAAAGCTCACGGAGCTGCTTTTGTACGCCGTGATCGGCACGAAGTTGCGCCCCGGCTTGAGCACCGCACTGCCGCCGCTCAAATCATCGGCGCGCAGGACGATGTCGTCGACGTCCGATTCCACATCGATGATCATGCCGGCACCGTTGCGGTGGTACTGGCTGGTCATGACCATTTTCTGCCCGCCGACGGCCACGGTGCTGTCCAGGTTCAGGCCACCGGTGATGTCATTGTTGAAGGATGAGCGCTGGATGAAACCGTCGCCGTTGACCAGGTCCGATTGCATCGTCGCCATCGCGTTCATGCCGACGCCGTAGGTGTCGGTGATGGCCGTGGCCGAAACGCTTTGCAGGATGTGATCCTGCAGGTCTTTGCGGTAAGTGATCGAGGCGTTGTTGTCGCGACCGCCATCGCGGGCGGTGCGCGAACCGATACTGCCGGAGATCTGTTCGCCGGGGCCGCCCAAGGCAATGTTGACGCTCAGGTCGATGCCGCGATTTCGATCGTCCCCCGAGCTGAAGCTGCCCGGCCTGTCGAACAGTGACAGCCGCCAGTTGGCATCGCTGCCAAACAGTTGGGTGCGCTGGGTCCATCCTAGGTCCACGCCCGTGCCTTCGGTGTTGCCCTCGCTGTGGGAGACCCGGGCATTGACCGAGCTTTTGCTGGTGAGCCGGTGATTGATCGACAACGACGAGTTGCTGGTCTGCCCGACAAACACATTGCGCTGCCGCACCCGCGTGCCATCGGGCAGCGTGTCGTAGAGCCGCGTCGTATCGAGCCAGCTGCGGTTATGGCTGGCGACGATGCTGCCACTGCCGTAGGAATACAGCCCCTGCACATCCAGACCGGTGCCGTAGTCTTCGGTTTGATAGACGTTGGCATAGAGGCTGGCATTGTTAACGATGGCCCAATCGACGGACGTGCCGTATTGGAGTTTGTCGCGCACCTGGCGACCCGACAGGCCGAGGATCACCCGAGGGTGCAACAGGAAGTTGAACGCGGCGCCGGCGGTCATGTCGCCATCGGCCTGCTCTTCCCAGTTGCTGAGCAACTTCGATTCACGGCCGGCGAACAGGTTGTAGCGCCAGCGCTCGTCATGATTGCGCCAGTTGTTGGGCTTGTAGACCAGCTCTTGCGTGCTGGAGGTGATCTGACCGTCTTCGATCAAACGCACTTCCACCTCATAGATACCGCCCGGGAGCGGCCGTGTATCGAGGGTCTGCAACCCGGCGGGCACCGCTTGGGTGTTGATCAGCAAGCCGTCGCGGTAGATCTCGACCGAGCCCAGTCGGTTGGCGGTGACGTAGATCGGATACACCGCCGGCTTGGGATTATTCATGGCCAGGCTGTCGGAGCTGCCATACATCACGCCCAAAGCCGTATCGGGGCTGGTGCCAAAGGTACGCGGCTGTCGGGTAAGGCCTTCGGAAGTGGGGGTGAAATAGCCCAGGCGCAGAAAGCTGCCTTCCAGTTCGCGCTGGGTGAAGAGCTCATGCACGGCGTGATAGGTCTTGTTGTCCATGCCGCCCAATCGGGACAGCTGCATGTTGACGGCTTGAGTCCAGTTACCCAGGCTGCTGCTGGCTTCCAGACCATATCGCCCGCCGAGGTCCTGGTTCTGACCGCCATTGAGGTTCAGCTGGTTGCGCACGATCAACCCGGTGCTGCCACCTTCGGGCAACGCGTAGTAACGCTGCACCTGATCGTCGCGTTCGGCGTTTTCCGTGAGGATCGACACCAGCGAGTTTTCGAGGCTGTAGTGCACGGCCAGCAGCTGCTCGGGGCAGTTGGACTGGCAGCCGCCCAACGCCACACCTTGTTTCAGATAGCTCGACCAGGTGTCGCGTTCGCTGGGCTTGATCGTGCTGTCGCTGACATCAGCGAAGTCAACCAAGGTGATGCGATCGTCGCGGGTTAATACCACCATCGCCTCACCGAGAAATTGTTGGTCAAGTTCCACGCGCACTGCCAGCGGCACATCAAAGAAGTGTTCTTCGAACTCGGTCGGCAAACCCTTGGCCTGCGCCAACAGACTTCGAGGTGTAGTACCGTTATCCGTAGGTGCGGCCAAGGCGCTTGCACAAAATAGAAGGGCAAGCACCGTCGCGATGGGCGTCATCGGGAACATGAACGAAATACTCTGAAGATAAATACGTTGAAACCCGATCGACGGGCAGAAGTTAACCCGTCGATCGGCAAGCATTATTAAATAAGAACCAGCCTTATTTGATAACCGTATTACTGGGTGATACGAGGAATGGCGTCGAAGATCACCACGGGTGTAGCGGTGAACAGGCCATTCTGGCTGTCGGCCGGCTTGGCCGCTGCGATCACCAGGTCAGCCTGCATGCCGCCGTTGGACTCGGTGTCGCCAACCACTTCTTGCGAGACACCGGACAGGGTGATGCCATTGAAGGTGTAGGTCAGCGGGATCGTGCTGGCGCCGTTGGACAGCGGCTGCGGGCCGCCTTCGACGTAGGCACCTACCGAACCGTTGGTGTGTTGCACGTCATAAGTCGCACGCAGCGGCGTCAACGTGCCGGCCCCCAGGACGTAGGCCATTTTTTCATCCTTACCGAAGTTTGGGTCCCGCGGCTGAGCGTGGAAAACCTTGCTAGGAATGGTGGCGCTGATATTGATGGTCGTGCGCGCTTCTTCCGCAGCGAACGCTACCGAAGAGCTCAGTGCCAGGAGGGTCATCGGAACGGCGATTGCAAACTTCTTGAACATATCGAGTACCTGTCTTTTAAAAGGATTGAGCCGAGGAAAGCCTGAATGAGCCAATACCCTGTAGGAGATCATGGCTATTTGACTCAACTTTCGACGCCGGAGAATGATCGGCTAATCGCTTGAGAAAGTAAGTACGTAAGTTCCGAAGAACATGTAGTAACAACGACGCATGAAGACGGCGAAAAAAGTTAAAAAAGCAACAATTCAACTGTTTGACCGTCAGAGAAATACTACACACAGATTTAATATAAAAAGCACACAGATGAAGAAAGTTATAGAACTTCCGTAAGACCAATACTACTTGGCAAATTTTAAAAGGCCAATGATAAACAACTGCACTTAATAGTGAGTCCGACCTCACTGTAAAACGTGCCTGCGAGTCCTTTTTTGTCCCCGACCGTTCGTCGCGCTCCCTTGCGCCACCACAAAGATATATCTTAAGTTGTATCTAAACACGACGAGAGAAGACACAAAATGAGAGACCATCATTCCCACAGAGAACACAGCGACGGCCGCGACGGCTTCGAGAAACGCCCCGGCCCCGGCCGCGAACGCGGTGGACGCGGGCCACGGGTATTCGCCCCTGGTGATCTGAAACTGCTGTTGTTGGCGCTGATCGCCGAGCAGCCTTGCCACGGTTATGACCTGATCCGCCAGATCGAAAGCATGTTCGACGGCGCCTACAGCCCCAGCCCCGGCGTGATTTACCCGACCCTGACCTTCCTTGAAGAAAGCGAAATGATCCTGGGCGACGCCGAGGGCGGAAAAAAACGCTACACCATCACCGACGCCGGACGTCTGTCGTTGAGCGATCAGGCGATTGCACTGGACGGCGTGCGGATGCGCATCGAGGTCAGCAAGCGCTCATTGCGCGGCCATGACCGCCCCGCCGAGATCCACGAAGCGGTGCACAACTTGCGTCATGCCTTGCAGATGCATCACGGCCGCTGGAGCCCGGAAGAAATCCTGCGGGTACGCGACCTGCTTAACAACACCGCCAAAGCCATCGTCGATGGCCCTGTCGTTCAACCCGCTCAGGAGCAAGCCGAATGACTGAAGTAATCGTGCAAACCATTCACCGTGTCAGCCACGAGATCAAACGCCGTCGTCTGGAGGTGTTGCGGGTGGTCGACCTGACGCCGCGCATGCGCCGCATCACGCTGGGTGGACCGGAATTGGCGGGCTTCGTCAGCCTCGGCACGGACGACCACGTCAAACTGTTGTTCCCGCAAAACGCCGCGGAACAAGCCGCCCTGGAAACCCTGGTGCTCGGTGCCGGCAAAGACAACGGGCCGATGCCGGCGATGCGCGACTACACGCCGCGCCGCTACAACCTCGACACGCTGGAACTGGACATCGACTTCGTGCTGCACGGTGACGGCCCCGCCTCAACTTGGGCCGAGCAGGCCAAACCCGGCCAGTTTCTGCACATCGGCGGCCCACGAGGCTCAATGGTCGTGCCGGATATCTTCGACAGCTACTTGCTGATCGGTGACGAAACCGCCCTACCCGCGATCGCTCGGCGGCTGGAAGGTTTGGCGGCCAATCGCCGGGCATTGGTGATCGTGGAAGTAGAGAACGGCGCCGAACAGCAACGTCTTGAAAGCGCCGCGCAGGTCAACGTGATCTGGGTATTGCGCGAGGGCGGCAGGAATAACCTGCTGAACACCGTGAAGCAGCTGCAGGTGCCCAGCGGCAATCTGTACGCCTGGGTGGCGACCGAGAGCAAAGTATCGCGGCAGATACGCCGGGTGTTGCTGGATGAGCACGGGCTTAACGAGCAGTCTGTCAAAGCCGTGGGTTACTGGCGGCTGGATGAAAGCGACGAAGAGTAATTCGTGCTGGCGGCGCTATCGGCGCCGCCCAAGCTGGCGGTCGATCCCCATCAATAGCAAGGCAATCACCACAAAACCCACCAATAACCCCCCGGCATTCACAAACACCTGTGGATAACCCAGTTTGCCGACATCAATGAACGGATAGGGATAAACCGCCAGCAGATGCCCGCGCCACAACGAGTACGCGAAGTACATCACCGGATAGATCACCCACGCCGCGATATGCCGCAGTCGCAACGTGCCTTTCGGCACACAGCACCACCAATAAGCCAGAAACAGCAGTGGCATGACGTCATGCATCAGCTCATCGGCCAGCCATTGCCAGCCTTGCGGATGCCATAAATGGCGCAACAACACGTTGTACCCCAGGCCGACCACGGCGATGCTCACGGCAATGCCGCTACTTACCCACGGCTGCAAAAACCAGCGTCGCGCCGCCGACTCGCGGGACGTCAGTTCACACGTCAGCACGGTCGCCACCAGCGTATTGCTCAGCACGGTGAAATAGCTGAAAAAGCTGACCAGTCCACCGAGCAGGCTGGCCGCCAGCGTCCAGCGTGAGTAGAAAATCAGGTACAACTGAATGCTCAGTCCCGCCCAGCCGAGCACCGCAGCCACGGCGACAAAACGACGCCTCGCGGCAGAACCTGGCGTCGGTGGGTTGACCATGCTCAGACCGGTCGCTTGGTGCGCATCAACTTCACGTACAAGCGCTCGACCTTCTCCCGTGCCCACGGGGTTTTGCGCAGGAATGTCAGGCTCGACTTGATGCTCGGATCACTCTTGAAGCAGCGGATATCGATGCGCTCGGCCAGCCCCGACCATTCGTAGTGTTCAACCAGCGCGTTGAGGATTTGCTCCAGCGTCACGCCGTGCAGCGGGTTGTTGTTCTGTTCGGTCATGCCGGGCCTTCGAGCGGTGAAAGAATGGGAAGCCGCGCACCTTAGCCGAGGGCTTCGTTGGGGGGAAGCGATCTGTGTGCGGTCAGTTAAATGTAGGTGAAACGCAAAAGATCGCAGCCTCGTTTCACTCGACAGCTCCTCATTATTGGAATGCGTTCACCTGTAGCAGCTGTCGAGTGAAACGAGGCTGCGATCTTTTCCCACTGACTGTTACCAAATCCGAAAGGATGCATGTCAGCAAAAGACCTTTCTCTATTTGTAACAGGACATTATCCTTGCGCCCGTCAAGCTGAAACGCTTCCGCTGCCCGCGACATACTGCCGCTTCAGTTCACTTCCCAAAAAAGACCAAGAATTACTTCCCCTATGCCTTATCTTCAAACTCCGCGAGACAGCGCTGTCTGCACCGCTATTGCTCGTCGAAAAGCCCTGAACCTGATCGGCGGATTCACCGCGTTGGGTCTCGCCACTTGCACCCAGGCCGCTCCGGCCTTCGATAGCGAGTCACCGTGGATGCTCGGCGACTGGAACGGCACGCGCACCGAACTTTCGGAAAAAGGCTACGACTTCAAAGTCGATTACACCGGCGAAATGGGCAGCAATCTGCACGGTGGCTACGACCATGACCGCACCGCTCGCTACAGCGACCAGTTTGGCCTCGGCACGCACCTGGACCTGCAGAAGATACTGGGCTGGGACGACGCCGAGTTTCAGCTGACCATCACCGAGCGCAACGGCAATAACATCAGCAACGACCGCATCAACGATCCGCGCGTGGGCGGGTTCACCTCGGCTCAGGAAGTCTGGGGCCGTGGCCAGACCTGGCGCCTGACGCAGATGTGGTATCAGCAGAAATTCTTCGATCAGAAGCTCGACATCAAGGTCGGCCGTTTCGGCGAAGGCGAAGACTTCAACAGCTTCCCCTGCGACTTCCAGAACCTCGCGTTCTGCGGCTCGCAGGTCGGCAACTGGGTCGGTGGCATCTGGTACAACTGGCCGGTCAGCCAGTGGGCGATGCGGGTCAAATATCACCTGACGCCGGAACTGTACGCGCAGGTCGGCGTCTACGAGCAAAACCCGTCGAACCTCGATCGCGACAATGGCTTCAAGCTCAGCGGCAGCGGCACCCAGGGCGCGATCATGCCGGTGGAACTGGTCTGGTCGCCGAAGCTCAATGGCCTGCCGGGTGAATACCGCGCCGGTTACTACTACAGCAACGCCAAGGCCTCTGATGCCTACAAGGACAGCAACGGCCAGCCGGCTGCACTGAGCGGCGAGGCTTACCGCAGCGCGTCGAGCAAACACGGTGTGTGGCTCGGTGTGCAGCAGCAACTGACCAGCCGCGCCAGCGACAACTCCCGCGGCCTGAGCGTGTTCGCCAACGGCACGATGCACGACAAGAAGACCAACGCCATCGACAACTATGTCCAGGCAGGCGTCGTCTACAAAGGCTTGTTCGATGCGCGCGCCAAGGACGACATCGGTTTCGCCCTGGCCCGCGTCCACGTCAACCCGGCCTATCGCAAGAACGCCGAGGCGACCAATCAGGCCCGCGCCGTCTTCGACTACAACGACCCATCCTTCCTGCCACCGCAGGACACCGAATACAGCGCCGAACTCTATTACGGCGTGCACGTCACGAACTGGCTGACCGTGCGCCCGAACCTGCAATACATCCGCCACCCCGGTGGCGTGGACAAGGTCGATGACGCGCTGATTGGCGGTATCAAAGTGCAATCGTCTTTCTAACCCAGTTTCTTAATGAACCATGCCCGCGCCGGATCGTCATCTACAGTGAACTTGCGCGGGACTACTTAAAACGTCACGGAGAACCACACTATGAGCACTGATGGTGCTTTGAGTCGAAGCCGTCTGCTGCCGAGCCTGCTCGGCATCCTGCTTCTGCTAATGGGCCTGGCCATGCTGGCCGGGGGTATCAAGCTGAGCATGCTCGGCGGCTCGCTGTATTACCTGCTGGCCGGTATCGGCCTGGCGCTGACCGGCGTGTTGCTGATTGCCGACCGTTACGCGGCGCTGAGCCTGTACGCGGTGGTGCTGTTCGCCAGTACCGTCTGGGCCCTGTGGGAAGTCGGTCTGGACTGGTGGCAACTGGTGCCACGTCTGGCACTGCTTTTTACCCTCGGTATCGTCATGCTGCTGCCGTGGTTTCGTCGCCCGTTGCGTAGCGGTGAGTTCAACCCGGTCGGCACCGGTGTACTGAGCGCTGCCGTGGTCATCGCCGGTATCGCCGCGCTGGCCAGCCTGTTCACCAACCCGGGTGAAATCAAAGGCCAACTGGACCGCGACAGCGTGCCGGGCATGACCAACACCGCCCCAGCCATGCCCGACGGTGACTGGAACTCCTACGGCCGCAGCGCCCATGGCGATCGTTACTCGCCACTGGCGCAGATCACCCCGCAGAACGCGAACAAGCTCGTTCCGGCCTGGACCTTCCGCACCGGCGACCTGCCAGGGCCGAACGACCCGGGTGAAACTACTGCCGAAAACACCCCGCTGAAAGTCAACGGCATGCTCTACGTCTGCACGCCGCACAGCCAGGTGATCGCGCTGGACCCGGACACCGGCAAGGAAATCTGGCGTTTCGATCCGAAGCTCTCCACGCAAAACGCGGCGAACTTCAAGGGTTGGGCGCACATGACCTGCCGTGGCGTGACCTATCACGATGACGCCGCCTACGCCTCCGAGCAAAGCCCGACTGGCACTGCCAGCCCTGCGCCGGTCAGCAACGTCTGCCCACGCCGGATCTTCCTGCCGACTGCCGACACCCGTCTGATCGCCCTCGACGCCGACACTGGCAAGATGTGTGAAGACTTTGGCGACAAGGGCCAGGTTGATCTGAGTGCCAACATCGGCGGCTTCAACGCCGGCGGTTACTACTCCACCTCGCCTCCAGCGGTCACTAAAGACCTGGTGGTGATTGGCGGCCACGTCACCGACAACGTCTCCACCGACGAGCCAAGCGGCGTGATCCGCGCGTTCGACGTGCACACCGGCAAACTGGTGTGGAACTGGGACAGCGGCAACCCGGACGACACCACGCCGATTGCCGAAGGCAAGGTCTACACCCGCAACTCGCCGAACATGTGGTCCATGTTCGCCGTCGACGAAAAACTCGGCATGCTCTACCTGCCGATGGGCAACCAGACCCCGGACCAGTTCGGTGGCGATCGCACGCCTGAATCGGAACTGCACGCCGCCGGCCTGACCGCCCTCGACATCGCGACCGGCCAGGTACGCTGGCACATGCAGTTCACCCACCATGACCTGTGGGACATGGACGTCGGCGGCCAGCCAACCCTGATGGACCTGAAAACCGCTGACGGCGTGAAGCCAGCGGTACTCGCGTCCACCAAGCAAGGCAGCATCTACGTGCTGGACCGCAGCACTGGCAAGCCGATCGTGCCGATCAACGAAGTGCCGGTTCCGCAAGGCGCTGTTGAAGGTGATCACACCTCGCCGACCCAACCGAAGTCCGACCTGAACCTGATGCCACCGCCGCTGAAAGAACGCGACATGTGGGGCGTCACCCCGTTCGACCAACTGATCTGCCGGATCGACTTCAAATCCATGCGCTACGACGGCCCGTTCACACCGCCATCGCTGCAAGGTTCGATCGTGTATCCAGGCAACTTCGGCGTGTTCGACTGGGGCGGCATCTCGGTTGACCCGGTGCGTCAGATTGCTTTCATGAACCCGGACTACATGGCGTTCAAATCGAAAATGATCCCGGCCGCCGAAATCGCCGCCCAAGGCCCGCGCAAAAGCGAAACCGAAGGCGTGCAGCCAAACAAAGGCGCGCCATACGGCGTCATCCTCGAACCCCTGCTCTCGCCATTGGGCCTGCCGTGCCAGGCACCGGCCTGGGGTTACGTGACAGCGGTCGACCTGACCACCAGCAAAATTATCTGGAAACACAAAAACGGCACCGTGCGCGACAGCTCGCCGGTTCCGATCCCTTTGAGCATGGGCGTGCCTAGCCTGGGCGGTACCTTCGTCACTGCTGGCGGCGTTGGTTTCCTGAGCGGCACCCTCGATCAGTACCTGCGCGCCTATGACGTGAAAAACGGCAAGCAGTTGTGGGAAGGCCGCCTGCCAGCAGGCGCGCAAACCACGCCGATGACCTACACCGGCAAGGACGGCAAGCAGTACGTGCTTGTGGTTGCTGGCGGTCATGGGTCGCTGGGCACCAAGCAGGGTGACTATGTGATTGCGTACAAACTGTCCGAGTAAGTTTTAGCGGCGGTTAAAAAAACAGGGCGGTTACCTTCGGGTAGCCGCCCTTTTTTGTACCTGCGAATCCGCTGATGCCTGAACCGCCTGGGATGGGAAGCCTCGACTAAATGAGGCAAGATCGGCCATCGCGAGCCGGCTACGGCACTGGACAGCGCTTGCTGATGCGAGCCGTCGCCACAGGAGAAACATTTTGCACAGGGATCAACGTGATGAGCTTTGGCAAAAACTGGAGCACTGGATTGGCGACTCTGAAGCCGCCAACTGGACCGAGTACACCACCGAAATGGTGGCCAAATGTGTGCTTATTGACTTCACCGCCACACAATGGGCACTGCTCGACCAGACTTTACTGCGTAAACCGGAGTACTGGCAGCAGCGCTGCACAGTCTCACTCGGAGAAGACCGCTCGGCACCGGCAATCGCCCTATTGAAACGCCTGCTGCTGGAGTCGGTTTACCTGGACGTTCGCATCCAGGCCATCTACGAACTCGACTGGTGCGAAACCCCCATCGAGAAAAAATACGCGCCTTGTATTCGGACCGTCATCCAGGGTCTTCCGGTTGAAGAAATCGAGCCTGAACTGAAAAGCTTGCTCGCCAAAGCCGAGACTGCCGCGCAATGAAAAACCTGAACACCGCCCAGGTGCCTTCCATCGCGCAACTGAACGAGTCGCAAAACGACACCCTGCATTGGTGCCTGACCGATTTTCAAATGTGCCGCACCCTCGACACGTCCAGCTTTCTCCCGATCTTGCTCGATTGCCTGCTAATACCGACCAGCGTCGGCATTGAGATGTCCGGAATCACCATTGACGTCGACCTCGACCCGGACAACATTGCCGACCACCTGATCGGCGTGCCCGGTATCACCTTCGAATTCATGGACGAGCTCGTCACCCTGCCGACCCTGGAAGCCATCCGCTACATCTGCACCTGGTGCGACCACCACGCCGAGCATGATAGGGACAACGTCCTGTTGAAATGTCAGGCGCTCAAGGCCAGGTTCGAGGCATGACATGGTTTGCCCATGGCCTTACCATCCCCCTCACACAGGAACTGCCAGTTGTTTGACCTGAGCCCGCTCACCGGCAAAATCACCTTCGACGACCTGTCGCCCCTGACCGACCAGCCTCTGGCTGGCCAGATCGATTCGCTCAAGGAAGACCTGTTGCAGGTCGAGTACGGCGCGCAGTGGTTGCTCGACGTGGGCTGGTATCCCGAGTTCGATGAGGCCGGTGCCTTTCGTGTGGCGGTGATCAAGGATCAGGACTGGGCCCACCCGCAGTGGACGGGCCAGGCGCAGACCCTGGCAGAACTGACCGCACGCCTGACCGAAGCGCAACGCGAGCTGCACGCACGGCTCGACCTGCCTTGACCGAGAAGACCTCCATGGACGGCCCCCTAAAGTGCCGGCCACAGCCATTGCGCATCCCCAGCGGTTGCATTTCAAAACAGCGTCATGGTGGCGGAGATCACCGCGAACCGGGTGCTGGATAACATCGGCGTGCCAAAACCTGCGCCACACCGCTAACCCAGCGTAGGAGCCGAGCTTGCTCGCGATGGCTGCTTAACACTCAACATCAATGTCGGCTGACACTCCGTCATCGCGAGCAAGCTCAGCTCCCACAGTGGAACGGTGTACATCTGCGAGACATTGGTCGGCTGTCAGGCCGCCATCGTCGGAACGCCGCCCGGAGCAAGCTCGCTCCCACAATAGATCGGATAAGCCTTTCGCTCCTCACCACTCAACAGGCCGAGCGTTAGCTCGCCTGCAGCTCTTGATCTTGATCCACCCGCCCCTTCGGAAGGCTGAGTGGAGGTGTTCATCCGGGGAGTGGCGCGCAGCGCCGTTCGACGCAGTCGAACACGCTGCATGTAGGTCGTCGCGAAGCAGACCGGAGGGCAGTGTCCCCGGATGGATACCGGAACGAAGGAACGCCGAGCCTAGGCGAGGGGCCGGACGCTTGGGGCGAGCGTTTTTTTGCTTACTTTTTTTAGGCGCTTGTAAAAAAAGTGAGTCGCCGTAAGGGCCATCCCTTTCAAGGTCTTCGTTTAGAATCCACTAAAAATCCGGTCAGGACGACGAGACGATGTGGGCAGAGGTTTTAGCGCGGTTCGAGAAAAAGGCACCGGCCAGTGTCATGGCCAAATTGGTGTTGGAACAGGCTGTTGCAGCCGAGTGGGTCGATCAGGTGTTCGAAGAACATCGTCAACGACAGTACCCGCGTGAGCTTTTATTCTCGACCATCGTTGAGCTGATGTCCCTTGTTTCATTGGGCTTGCGACCTTCGCTACATGCTGCCGCACGGCAGATGGATGATCTTCCCGTCAGCTTGGCGGCGTTGTATGACAAGGTCAGTCGCACGGAACCTGCGCTGCTGCGCGCCCTGGTAACTGGCAGTGCGCAACGCCTGGCTCCGACGATTGAAGAGTTGGGCTGCTCAGCCATTTTACCTGGCTGGCAACTGCGGATCGTTGACGGTAACCATCTGCCTTCCAGCGAAAAGCGTCTGGGCGCTTTGCGCCGTGAACGGGGCGCCGCCCGGCCTGGTTTTTCGATCGTAGTGTACGACCCGGATCTTGACCAGGTCGTCGACCTTCAGCCCTGTGAAGATGCTTATGCCAGTGAGCGCGTCGGTGTGCTGCCGTTGCTGGAAAACGCCAGTGCGGGCCAGTTGTGGATGGCTGATCGACTCTACTGCACCCTCCCGGTCATGGAGGCCTGCGAAGATGCCGGGGCTTCGTTCATTATTCGTGAGCCGAGTAAGCATCCGCGCCTGCTTCAGGAAGGCCAATGGCAGGAGTCTGTCAAAGTCTCGACAGGAAGCGTGCGCGAGCAAACCATTGGCGTGAAAGGTGGGCGTCAGTGGCGACGCGTCGAACTGAACCTACAAACCCCCACCGAATCAGGCGACACCATGCTGTTGTTCTGGAGCAACCTGCCCGAGACCATCAGCGCCGTACAAATCAACGATTTGTACCGTCGTCGCTGGAGTATCGAAGGCATGTTCCAGCGCTTGGAATCGGTGCTGGAAAGTGAGATCGAAACCTTGGGCAGCCCCAAGGCAGCCCTGCTGGGGTTTGCTTCGGCTGTGCTGGCTTACAACGTTTTATCAGTGCTTAAGCGCAGCGTTGAACAGGCCCATCGCCAGACCCAACCCGAGGACTGGGAAGCGTCGATTTACCATTTGGTGATACAGGTTCGTAGCGGTTATGAGGGCATGCAGATTGCCTTGCCGCCAGAGCATTTGCCCATCACTCCCCCCTCAGAAGGACTGGCTCAGCGTTTGTTGGCGCTGGCTAGAAACATCCCACCCAAACAGATCGCCAAAAGTAAACGTGGCCCGAAGGTACCCAAATCCAAAGAGTGGCTTGAAGGCAAAGCAGTGCATGCCCATGTGTCGACGGATCGGGTGCTCAAGGCCGCCAAAATTAAAAGACCTTGAAAGGGATGGCCGTAAGGGCGAAACCCTAAGCCGCCGTTACCGCAGCAACGGATATGTACACAATCAACCCAGAACATGGTCGGCCCAAAGGCCGCCAAGTCAAACGCACCTGTCAAAACCCTGAACACACACCCAGAAATATCCCGAGCCATTGAAACCACCCCCCACCCGCCCCATCTAACACCCATACCCAATTGCGCAGGTGCCCCATGAGCGACCAGCAAGAATTCCCCGAAGACCCGAGCGAATACGCCGACCCAGAGAACGCCGAACACCACTCCACCGGCAAAGGCCTCGCCCTGCCAGGCCAGAACCTGCCGGACAAGGTCTACATCATCCCGATCCACAACCGCCCGTTCTTCCCGGCCCAAGTACTGCCGGTCATCGTCAACGAAGAACCATGGGCTGAAACACTGGATCTAGTGAGCAAATCCGATCACCACTCCCTGGCCCTGTTCTACATGGACACGCCCCAGGAAGACCCGCGCCATTTCGACACCTCGGCCCTGCCGCTCTACGGCACGCTGGTCAAGGTGCACCACGCCAGTCGCGAAAACGGCAAACTGCAATTCGTCGCCCAAGGCCTGACTCGCGTGCGCATCCGCACCTGGCTCAAGCACCATCGCCCGCCTTACCTGGTAGAAGTCGAATACCCGCACCAGCCCACCGAGCCGACCGACGAGGTCAAGGCCTACGGCATGGCGCTGATCAACGCGATCAAGGAACTGCTGCCGCTCAACCCGCTGTACAGCGAAGAGCTGAAGAACTACCTCAACCGCTTCAGTCCCAACGACCCATCGCCGCTGACCGACTTCGCCGCAGCCCTGACCTCGGCCACCGGCAGCGAGCTGCAAGAAGTGCTCGACTGCGTACCCATGCTCAAACGCATGGAAAAAGTCCTGCCGATGCTGCGCAAGGAAGTCGAAGTCGCGCGCCTGCAAAAAGAGATTTCCGCCGAAGTTAACCGCAAGATCGGCGAGCATCAGCGCGAGTTCTTCCTCAAGGAACAACTCAAGGTCATCCAGCAAGAGCTGGGCCTGACCAAGGACGACCGCAGCGCCGACATCGAACAGTTCGAACAGCGCCTGGAAGGCAAAGTTCTGCCGCCCCAGGCGCAAAAACGCGTCGAAGAGGAAATGAACAAACTGTCGATCCTCGAGACCGGTTCGCCGGAGTACGCGGTCACCCGCAACTACCTCGACTGGGCAACCTCGGTGCCGTGGGGCGTGTACGGCGAGGACAAACTTGACCTCAAGCACGCACGCAAGGTGTTGGACAAACACCATGCCGGCCTCGACGACATCAAGGACCGCATCCTCGAGTTCCTCGCGGTCGGGGCCTACAAAGGCGAGATCAGCGGCTCCATCGTGTTGCTGGTCGGCCCGCCGGGCGTGGGTAAAACCAGCGTCGGCAAATCCATCGCCGAATCCCTCGGCCGGCCGTTCTACCGCTTCAGCCTCGGTGGCATGCGCGACGAAGCCGAGATCAAGGGCCATCGCCGCACCTACATCGGCGCGCAGCCGGGCAAACTCGTCCATGCGTTGAAAGACGTCGAAGTGATGAACCCGGTGATCATGCTCGACGAGATCGACAAGATGGGCCAGAGCTACCAGGGCGACCCGGCCTCGGCGCTGCTGGAAACCCTCGACCCGGAACAGAACGTCGAATTCCTCGACCACTACCTGGACTTGCGTCTGGACCTGTCGAAAGTGCTATTCATCTGCACCGCCAACACCCTGGATTCGATCCCCGGCCCGTTGCTGGACCGGATGGAAGTGATTCGCCTGTCGGGTTACATCACCGAAGAAAAAATCGCCATCGCCAAGCGGCACCTGTGGCCGAAGCAACTGGAAAAGGCCGGCGTGTCCAAAGGCAGCCTGAGCATCAGCGACAGCGCGTTGAAAGCATTGATCGACGGATATGCCCGTGAAGCCGGGGTGCGCCACTTGGAAAAAGAACTGGGCAAACTGGTGCGCAAAGCCGTGGTGAAATTGATCGACGAGCCGAAAGCGGTGATCAAGATCGGCCCGAAAGACCTCGAAGCCTCACTCGGTCATCCGGTGTTCCGCAACGAGCAAGTGCTGTCTGGCACCGGCGTCATCACCGGGCTGGCCTGGACCAGCATGGGCGGCGCGACATTACCGATCGAAGCCACGCGCATCCACACCCTGAATCGTGGCTTCAAACTCACCGGGCAATTGGGTGACGTGATGAAAGAGTCGGCGGAAATCGCCTACAGCTACGTCAGCTCCAACCTGAAGTCGTTTGGCGGTGATCCGAAGTTCTTCGACGAAGCCTTCGTTCACCTGCACGTCCCGGAAGGCGCGACCCCGAAAGACGGCCCGAGCGCCGGCGTAACCATGGCCAGTGCCCTGCTCTCGCTCGCCCGAAATCAGGCGCCGAAAAAAGGCATCGCCATGACCGGCGAACTGACGCTGACCGGGCATGTACTGCCGATTGGCGGGGTACGCGAGAAGGTGATTGCGGCGCGTCGGCAGAAGATCTTTGAATTGATCCTGCCGGAACCTAACCGCGGTAGCTTTGAAGAACTGCCGGATTATCTGAAGGAAGGTATTACCGTGCACTTTGCCAAGCGCTTTGCGGATGTGGCGAAGATATTGTTTTAAATAATTCGAATGCGCCACTGCCTGACCGACTTGGGCAGTGAGTGCGTTTGATTATAAGCAACACTAAACCCCAAACAAATCAGACTAAAAACTGTCATTCCTGACAGTTATCCCTCCATGACTTTCGCAGCACACTTTCTTTTCGGTTTTTACCTTTCCCAGGAAGTGACTTATGGCGAACATCAATGCAACTGAAGGCGTTTTAGTAGACGGCCAACTGACCGTTGAAACAAAAGACATTACAAATGCGACCTCCCCCGTAACAATGACAACCTTTACCACCACCGCCATGGAATATTCATACGACATATCCAAGCCAGCGTTTCTTATTATTTGCTATAAAGACAAAGGCCTTTCCAGCGAAAGAGGGCTGACTATTAGCTTTCTAACCGGCGAAGAGCCCCGTATCAGGCGATACTCGGAAGCCTTCACCAAAGAAACAGGAAAATCCCTCTATGATTTCGAAATCATCGACTACACCGGCAACATCGAAACAATGGAAATAACGCCGGACAAACGTAGGTATAACGTAATCGATTTCAAAATTCTGGCCAAGAGACGTGATAACAATGAAACACGTGAACTGACTGGCAGAGGGCATATTTTTATCACCAACCAGACGATGGCACTTTAGACTTCAGCGCCTGCCTGCGCGCAACACCGTGGCCGGTAGAACGCCGGCAGGCTGTGCAGGAGAATACTACAAGGTCATCCACGCAGGCACCGTCACACTTTGTCTCATCTTCAGTTATGCTCGCCGTTCGTCGTGAATGCCGGAGCCACTGACCTTATGTCCCCCACCCGCCTGTTTGTCCCCCTCGCCCTCTCCCTGCTGGCCGCGTGTGCCACGCAACCGAAACAGAACGTGACCGTGGAAAAACAAAGCGAATGCCCGGTAAAACTGCACAGCGGGCAAAACTTGATCCTGACCCTGCCGAGCAACCCGACCACCGGTTACCGCTGGGCCATCCAGGATTCCGCCGGTGGCGTATTGCGCGCGCTCAGCCCAGAGGTTTACAGCAACCCGGAAGACGCGGGGATCGTCGGCAGCGCCGGCCTCTCGACCTGGCGCTTCCAGTCCTTCACCGCTGGCACGGGCCGTTTGCGCCTGACCTACTCTCAACCATGGGCACCGGAAGTACCGGCAGTGGAAACCTTCGACTGCGCGATCTCGGTTAACTGATCGTGGGCTGGCTGATTCTGGCGCTGATGGGCGCGGTGACGTTCCTCTACGGCGTCAGTGTGCATGCGGCGTTGCTCTGCCTGCTGGTCAAGCCATTGCCGGTTTTGGCCTTGCTCGGCTGGTTGCACGACGCACCGCCCAGCGAATACCGTCGCTGGATCAGCCTTGGATTGATTTTCTCCCTGCTCGGTGATGTGTTGCTGGCATGGCCCGGGGATTTGTTTGTGTTCGGTCTCGGGGCGTTTTTGGTCGCCCACTTGGCGTATCTGAAGGCCTATTTGAGCGATTGCCGGCGGGTGGCGGTGTTGCCGCTGGTCATCGCTTCAGGCGTCGGCGCGGTGTTGTTGGGGATCTTGATTTCCAATGGACTGGGACCGTTGCTGATCCCGGTCATCGTCTACGGCCTGGCCATCAGCGCCATGCTTTGGCGGGCGCTGGCTCGACTCGGCACTGACGTGCCCAAACGCTCGGCGCTGCTGGCGGCGGCAGGTGCAGTGGCGTTTGTGTTTTCCGACAGCGTGATTGGCATCAACCGGTTTGTCGCGCCATTCCATGCCGCACCTTACGTGATCATCCTCAGCTATTGGCTGGGACAGTGGGGGATTACGGCGTCGGCGTTCTCGAAAAAAATGTCCATCGACTGACATTGGTTTCTGGATCGCTGGCCATATAACACAAGCATAAAAAATACAAACATAATCGCCAAAGAGCATAAACGCCTGTCAGTTCTGACAGTAGCCGTGCCTGTTTCTGCGAGCTTATTATTTGCGTAGCTCTACGAAACCACCCTATCTAACTCAAGGAGGGCACTTTATGAGTATTGTTAATCAAAACCCTGCTGTTCGGACCTACACCGTCAGTTCTGTAGTTGACGCTACTGTTTCTGACCGTGTGTCTTTTAAGTACCACAACACCAAATACGTTGCCTACCCTGAGAGTACGTTGATACGCCTTACCACTTATTCCAACCGCCACGACAACACAAAAGAATCCCACAGAAACTTTAACCTGAAATTCGATAAAAACATTCAGTCCGGCACGTATTACGTTACGGATTACAACTTCCCATTTACCGAGGTGGACTACGTTGAAGCGACAAATTTGACAGCTGATTATCTTTACAGACCCAAGAGCGGAAAATTTACTGTTGAGACAATCAAAAATAGCGATGACAAGTTGCACTATAAAATCCACTTTAATTTTATAGGCGTGAATGACTACTCCAAAGAAGAGCTCGAAATCAAGGGTACATCTGAGTTTATAGTGCTGTTCCGGCCGTAATAAACTTTAAATCCTGAATGGCCTTTCTTGAGTATCGGGGGTTGGCCACTCAAGCAGCCCTCATTCAGCGTTTCCTCTCGCCGTTTTTTCCCCTGAACTTTGCCCGACAGAAGCTTCACTGCACTTTCCTCACGCTTTATCAGACAACCCGCGCATCCCCCCGTCAATTTGGCTAAAATGCCGGCCTTTTCCACCTATGCCGCTGGAACCGCCGTGAGCAAAGAACCCGATCGCCTTTTCGCCCAGCCTTTGGCCCAGGTGCCCGACTTCGCCTTTAACGAGGACGTGGTGCGGGTGTTCCCGGACATGATCAAGCGCTCGGTGCCGGGTTATCCGACCATCGTTGAAAACCTCGGCGTACTCGCCGCGCAGTTCGCCCAACCCAACAGCGTGCTCTACGATCTGGGTTCGTCCCTCGGTGCCGTGACCCAAGCCTTGCGCCGACACGTACGCACTGACGGCTGCCGCGTCATCGCTGTGGATAACTCGGCGGCGATGGTCGAACGCTGCCGCGAGTACCTCAACGGTCAGGACTCGATGTTCCAGGAGTTGCTGCCGGTGGAAGTGATCGAAGGTGACATCCTCGCCCTCGAATTTCAGCCAGCCTCGGTGGTCGCCCTGAACTTCACCCTGCAATTCATCGCCCCGGAGCAACGCACCGCGTTGCTCTCGCGTATCCGCCAGTCGCTGTTGCCCGGTGGCGCACTGATTCTGTCGGAGAAGCTGCGCTTCAATGATCCGGACGAACACGCGCTGCTCACCGACCTGCACGTCGCGTTCAAACGCGCCAATGGCTACAGCGAACTGGAAATCGCCCAGAAGCGCAGCGCCATTGAAAACGTCATGAAGCCCGACAGCCTCGAAGAACACCGCGAGCGCCTGTTGGCCGCCGGCTTCTCGAAAGTCGTGCCGTGGTTCCAGTGTCTTAACTTTGCCTCGTTGATTGCCTTGCCATGATTGATCTGTCCCCCCTCGCCCGCCGTTTGGCCGGCACGCCGCTGGCCGATTGGGCCAACACCCTGCAAGCGCAACTCGACAAGAAAATGGAAAAAGGTCACGGCGACCTGGAGCGCTGGCAGAGTGCGCTGGACGCCTTGCCGAAGATTCAGCCGAGCGAAGTTGATTTGCTCAACGGTCTGACGCTGGACACCGATTGCGACGACGAAACCCGCGCTCAAATGCGCACCGCGCTGATGGGCTTGTCACCGTGGCGCAAAGGGCCGTTCGATTTGTTTGGTGTGCACGTCGACACTGAATGGCGTTCCGACTGGAAGTGGTCGCGGGTTGCACCGCATCTGGATTTGAAGGGCAAACGCATCCTCGATGTCGGTTGCGGCAATGGCTACTACATGTGGCGCATGCTCGGTGCCGGGGCCGACAGTGTGATTGGTGTTGACCCGAACTGGCTGTTCTTCTGTCAGTTCCAGGCGGTGCAGCGCTACCTGTCCGAACCCAATGCCTGGCATCTGCCGTTCCCGTTCGAAGACCTGCCGCCGAACATGGAAGGCTTCGATACGGTGTTTTCCATGGGGGTGTTCTATCACCGCCGTTCACCGATCGAGCATTTGCTGGCGCTGAAGGATTGCCTGGTCAAGGGCGGCGAACTGGTGCTGGAGACGCTGGTGATTGAAGGCGATCAGCAGCAGGTGCTGGTACCGGAAGACCGTTATGCGCAGATGCGTAACGTGTGGTTCCTGCCGTCGGTGCCGGCGCTGGAGCTGTGGTTGCGTCGGGCCGGGTTCACGGATGTTCGCTGTGTGGACGTGAGCGTGACGACGGTCGAGGAACAGCGCGGTACGGAGTGGATGAAGTATCAGTCGTTGAGCGACTTCCTTGACCCGGAAGATCACAGCAAGACGGTTGAAGGGCTGCCGGCGCCGATGCGTGCGGTGATCGTGGCCCGTAAATAAAACCCCGATCTCCCTGCCGGACAAGATCAAGTGTGGGAGCTGGCTTGCCTGCGATAGCGCAGTGTCAGACGACAAAGATGTCGGCTGTCAGGCCCTCATCGCAGGCAAGCCAGCTCCCACATTGATCGGGTTCTCACACTGAGTCTTCGGCGTAGCTCAATCAGTCGGTTTGGCTCTTCGGGCCTTGAAGAACTCGCTCAGCACCGCCCCGCACTCCTCAGCCAACACTCCGCCTTCATACAGCACCCGGTGATTCAAAAAGCCCTGGGTAAAAAACTGCCCCTGACTCTGCACAATCCCGGCCTTCGGCTCCAGCGCGCCATACACCACCCGCGCAATCCGCGAATGCACGATCAGCCCGGCGCACATGCTGCACGGCTCAAGCGTCACGTACAGCGTGCTGCCGGGCAGACGATAGTTGCTGGCCGCCAACGCCGCCGCGCGGATCGCGACCATCTCGGCGTGAGCACTCGGGTCATTGCCACTGATCGGGCAATTGAAACCCCGGCCGATGATTTCACCGTCCTGAACCAACACCGCGCCCACCGGCACTTCACCCAGGGCCGCGCCTTGGGCGGCCAGGGCCAGGGCTTCGCGCATGAAGTCACGGTCACGGCTGCGGTCGATGATCACTGCGGGACGTATCTGACGCATCAGGCCACCTCGATGGCGGCCATCAGGCCGGTTTCCATGTGATCGATCACATGACAGTGGAACATCCAGATCCCCGGGTTATCCGCCACCAGCGCGACTTGTGCTCGTTCGTTCTTGCCCAGCAAGTATGTATCGGTGAAGTACGGAATAACCTTGTGCCGGTTCGAGGCAATCACCTTGAAGCTCATGCCGTGCAGGTGAATCGGGTGTTGATACTGAGTCATGTTCTTCAATTCGAAAATGTAGCTCTTGCCCTTCTCGAGCTTGGCAATCGGGCGGTCGGCGCAAGTCTTGTCGGTGATGTCCCAGGCCTTGCCGTTGATCTGCCACAGGCTCGGCGGCTTGCCATTGTCGACGTTCACCGACACTGAGCCTACCCACTCGAAATTGAAGTTGAGTTTCTCGGCATTGGCCAGGTCCGGCTCGGCCACCGGGTTGGCGGGCAGCGCGGGCGGCCATTCGGTCGGTGCATCGGTGTTCGCCACCGAACGGAACGTGCCAAGGCGAACCGGGCCGTTGCGCAGGGACAGTTCTTCACCGGCCGGCGGTGCCTTGATCGCCAGGCAAATGCGCATGCCCGGGCCAAGCCAGTATTCCTTGCCCAACGGGCGCGGTTCGATGGGGTTGCCGTCCAACGCATAGATCTGCGCTTCGACGCCGGGAATATTGAGGCGATACGTCAGCGTGTTATCGAGGTTGAGCAGGCGCACCCGGGTGATCTGCCCGGCGGGCAATTCGATCACCGCTTGCGAGACACCGTTGATGGTCGACAGACGCCCCGCCGTGCCACCACGGGCCGCTTCGCGAGGAATGCTGAACGCGACAAAAGCGCCCTCTTCATCGACGTGCCAGCTCTTGAGGCTCAAGGTCTTTTCGTATTTGAAACCGGTGGGCTCGCGTTCTTCGATGATCAACGGGCCGACCAGCCCGCGGCCGAGTTCTTCGCTGCTGTTCACATGCGGGTGATACCAGTAGCTACCGGCGTCGGGCACACGGAATTTGTAATCGAAGTATTCGCCCGGGAGCACCGGAAGCTGCGAGACGTAGGGCACGCCGTCCATTTCCAGCGGCAGGCGGATGCCATGCCAGTGGATGGTGGTCGCCACCGGCAGGTGGTTGATGAAACGTACCCGCAGCCACTCGCCCTGACGCACCCGCAACTCGGTACCCGGCGCCGACGGGCCGAACGCCCAGGCTTCGGTCTTGTGCCCGGCTACCAGTTCGACGTCCAGCGGTGCGGCGATCAGCTCATAGTCGTGGCCCGCGTCGGCGTCGGCCATCTTGCCTAACCAGTACCGCGACGCGCCCCCCGCTCCGACACCAACGACAACAAGACCGGCCAGGCCACCGAGGATTTGGCGACGGGTAAAGGACATGAACTCAACTACCTCACGTATCAGCGACAGGCCCGTGGGCCTGTAAAAGGCGAATACGATACACCTGCGGTTGAGAAACAGTAAGGGTGGGGCGGCGGATGGTCACAGTCAAAGCATGGCTGGCAATGCATCTGTGGCGAGGGGGCTTGTCGGAATGTCGCATCGCCCCGTTCGGCTGCGCAGCAGTCGTGAAACCATCCAGCGCGATATGTCAGATGCAATGCGATTACTGGATTTGTGGCCGCTTCGCTGATCGTTATTTAGTCGCCGTTAATCAGGGAATCACCCTACATCCATTTCCACCTTTCCCGACTTCTTTCCTGATCGATCCCCCGCAAAGTCCCAGCGCCTAATTTTCTGCGCCAGGGATTGCTCATGTTCGACTCCTTTTCTCCAGCAACTTCGTATTTTTCGAGGCGTTGATGGAGCACATCACCCGCATCGAGCAGGAACTCGACAGCTTCCCGCACACCCTTTCGCTCTATCGCGAACAGCTCAAGTACTGGTTCAACCGGGCCGCCGACAAGGCCAGCCGCGCCGCTGATCTTCCGTCGCTGATGGGCATGGAGCGGATCATCCGGTTCGGCAACTCCAGCACCGCTGTCAGCAGCGGCGATGACGAGTTTTTATCCACCGTCGTGCAGTGCCCGATAGGTGGATTGCTAGAGATCGAGAGCAAGTTCGAGTCGGTTTATGACATTCCCGTCGGGAACATTCAGGTCGATGTGATTGCCAGCGATAGCGGCGAAAAGACGCTGGTCACCCTCGATAAAAACGGCAAGGGAACGTTCACCGGTACACCCGGCAGGTTCTACCGCGTTCACGTTCACCACGAAGTCACACCGCAGCACGTTGAAGACCTTTTTTCTTCCTACAACGGCCTGACGAAGGAACTTGAGAAGTGGCTGCGTGATGAATGGAAGTCATTTAAGCCGAAGTGGTCGGAATCGTCTTCGGTTGCTGCAGGCAATGGAATACTCGCGGGAAGTTGGGCGGCGATCGAGGGCGTGTGGGACGGCATCGGCCTGCTTTCGGACATCCTCAAGGATCCCGGGAAGTTTGGTGAGCGGTTGGGCGAGAGCGCCACAGCGCTGAAGAACCTCGCGCAAACCGCCCCCGATGTCATGGAAAAAGCCCAGCTGCTAGCCAGTGACGAAGCGGCGCTGTGCCTGCTGTTACGCACCGCCAGCCTCTGGTTGGACATGCTGCCGCCCGGTGAGATCGCCGGCAAAACTGCCGAAGCCGTGTCGACGGTGGTGGTGCAGCTGTTGATCGACATCCTGATTGGCATCGTTCTGACGTTCGCTGCAGCAGGGGCCGGTATCGCCTATTTGACGATGCGGCTGGCTAATCGAGCTGCGCAATTACTGAGCGCTGTTCTGCGCCTCGTTAAAGCGATTTTCACAATCATCAATGGCTTCATCAGCTACGTCGACCGCTACAAAAAAGTCGCTGCCCGGGGCATCGCGGCCGGTATGAAAAAAGGCCGCATGCAGCTGCGGTGGGATGCCAGGCGCAACACCACGCTGAAAAAAGACGAACACCACGACAACGCCCCGGATCAGGCGAAAAACCCCAACGGCGACAGCGCCGATTCCGTTGATAAAACCGCGACCAATAAATGCCCGGTGTCGATGGTCACCGGCGAAGAACTGCTCACGCTGACCGACGGTGCGTTGGACGGCATCCTGCCGTTCGACTTCACCCGGCTCTATCGCACCAGCGCCGCCGAGATCGATATCGGCCTCGGTTTCGGCTGGAGCCATTCGCTGTCTCATCGACTGGAAATCGATGGCGAAAACGTCCTCTGGATCGACCACGAAAACCGCCGCACCACCTTCCCATTGCCAACCAGCGAGCGCCCGGCGATCCACAACAGCCTGTCGCGGGCGGCGATTTATCTGGGCGATCAACCCGAAGAACTGATCCTCGCCCAGGCCGGTGACGACACGCGCTTCTATCACTTTCAAAACGGCCGACTGACAACGATCAGCGACGCTTACGACAACCGCCTGCGCATCACCCGCGACCGGCAAGACCGCATCAAACGCCTCGACAATGGCGCCGGCCGTGCCTTGCGATTGCGCTTTGACCGCAGCCATTTGGTCGCCGTCGACTATCAGGTTTTTGTCCCGGCCCAGACCCTCGACGAGGCTTGGCACACCGAGCAGACACTGGTCAGTTACCGCTACGACGAACGCGATCAACTGATTGCAGCAACCAATGCCGCTGGCGAAAGCGAGCGCTACGACTACGACGATCAGCACGTCATCCTGCAGCGGCAGTTGGCCGGTGGGGCGAGTTTCTTCTGGGAGTGGGAACGGTCCGGCAAGGCGGCCCGATGCATCCGACACTGGGCGTCGTTTGCGCAGATGGACGCGCGTTACGTCTGGGATGACGAGGGCAGCGTCACCGTTCAGAACATCGATGGCAGCGAAGAGGTTTACGCCCACGACGACCGGGCGCGGCTGGTGCGCAAAGTCGAGCTGGACGGCGGCGAGCACCTCAAGGCTTACGACGACAACGGTCGGCTGATTGCCGAGCAAGACCCACTCGGCGCCGTCACCGAATACCGTTACGACGAAGTCGGACGATTGGTTGCGCTGATTCCGCCGGAAGACGAACCGACGGCCTACGAGTACCGCAACGGTTTCCGGCACGCACGGTTTCGCGGCAAAGCCGTCTGGAAATATCAGCGCAACGCCCAGGGTGACATCACGGAAGCGACCGATCCTGACGGTCATGTCAGCCACTATCACTACGACAAAAAAGGGCAGCTGCTGTCGATCCGTTACCCGGACAACAGTCGGCATGTCTTCGTCTGGAATGGCTTGGGGCAGTTGGTTGAGGAAACGCTACCGGATGGTGGTGTGCGGCGGTTTTCCTACGACGCGCTGGGGCGGCAGATTACCCGTCAGGACGAACACGGCGCCGTCACCCAGTACCAATGGGACGCCGTTGGACGACTGATCCAGACCACGCTTCCCACAGGCGCGAGCCGCGCGTTCAGCTACAACGCCTACGGCAAGATCACCGCCGAACGCGATGAACTGGGTCGCGTCACGCGCTACGAATACGTCGACGACCTGCACCTGGTCAGCCGCCGAATCAATGCCGACGGCACCCAGCTGAAGTACCGCTACGACAACGCCCAGCTGTTGCTCACGGAAATCGAAAACGAATCCGGCGAAAAATATCAGCTGGACTACACGCCCAACGGCTTGATCCGACAGGAAACCGGATTCGACGGCCAACGCACGGCGTACGCCTACGACCTCAACGGCCAGCTGCTGGAGAAAACCGAGTTCGGCGAGGACGGTTCGCAGCTGGTGACGGCTTACCAGCGGGATTCGGCCGGACGTCTGCTGGTCAAAACCCTGCCAGACGGCATCCAGGTTGAATACCGCTACGACAGCCTCGGCCGACTGGTCAGCGTCGATGACGGCCACGACCATCCGCTGGAATTCGAGTACGACCAGCAGGACCGACTGATCACCGAGCATCAGGGTTGGGGCACGTTGCGCTACGGCTATGACGCCTGCGGTCAACTGAACCATCTGCGCCTGCCGGACAACAGCAAACTCGATTACCACCACGCCAAGGGCGGTGCGCTGACGGCCATCGACCTCAACGGCGCGCGACTCACGACCCACCAATTCGCCTTCGGCCGCGAACAGCAGCGCCAGCAAGGCCAGCTCACCAGCCAATACCACTACGACGAGCAGGGTCGGCTGCAAGCCCACGCGGTCAACCAGCAAACCCGCCCGCTGTACATGCGGCATTACAGCTATGCGGTCAACGGCAACCTGGTTTCCATCGCCGACAGCCGACACGGCCAGCGCAGCTATTACTACGACCCGCTCAACCACCTAATCCGCGTCCGCCACACCCGTGACGACGCACCAGAAGCCTTCGCCCACGACCCGGCCGGCAACCTGCTGATGCAGGACCGCCCCGGCGCAGCGAAGGTGCTGGGCAACCGCCTGCTCATACAAGGCGACCGCCACTACGACTACGACGCCTTCGGCAACCTCATCCGCGAACGCCGCGGCACCGCGCAAAAACTCGTCACCGAATACCGCTACGACTGCCAGCACCGCTTGGTCGGCGTCACGGCCCCTGACGGCCGTTGCTCAAATTATCGCTACGACGCCTTCGGCCGCCGCATCGCCAAAACCGTCGACGGCAACACCACCGAGTTCTTCTGGAAAGGCGACAACCTCATCGCCGAAAGCAGCTGCGAGCACTACCGCAGCTACGTCTACGAACCGGGCACTTTCCGCCCATTGGCCATGCTCGATGGCAAAGGCCCGCGCAAGGCGTGCCCGTTTTACTACCAGCTCGATCACCTGGGTACGCCGCAGGAACTAACCGATTTTGGTGGCGAGATTGTTTGGTCGGCGAAGTACAACGCCTACGGCAAAGTCACTCGCCTTGCATTCGGCGGGGGAGAACAGCTCGAGCAACCGTTACGGTTTCAGGGGCAGTACTTCGACGCTGAGAGCGGCCTGCATTACAACCGGCATCGGTACTATGATCCAGAGGTTGGTCGGTACCTGACGCCGGACCCGATCAAGTTGGCGGGTGGGTTAAACCAGTACCAGTACACGCCGAATCCGACGGGGTGGGTTGATCCGTTGGGGTTGAGCGGGAATTGCCCGCCGCCGAATAAGCCTGGGTGTAGCGCGCCGGATGATACGACTGGCGCTAAGGTCGATGAGGGTGAGCCGCCGCTGCCTACTGTGATCAGTGGCGTAGATCCAGGCAGTTTGAAAAGAACTCATGCGATAGAGGGAAAAACCTCCACCAAGCAAGTAGAAACTATAGCTGGCAAAATGCAAAAAAGCGGGTATGACGACAATTGGCCAATCGACGTTGTGGAGCATAACGGTAACCGCTATATAGTCGATGGACATCATAGGGCTTCTGCGGCCAGGCAAACTCACACCAAAGTCAGTATCGTATTGATAAAAGATATTGTGAGTCATCACAGTGTTTTCAATAACATTGATGAAATAAAAGAGTCTGCTGATAACGTAGGGCATGACAGGCTGGTGAGGCCAAGAAGATGAAGAATAAAGATCTTGAATATTTGATTGATGATTTTCTGGATCAGGTGGAAAAAGCTACAGACTTGCTTGAGGGGCGATTTGGTAAAAAATGTATTCTTAGGCTATGGAGAGCAAAGGAAATTCCGCAGCGGGGTGAAGTTTTAGCAGGCATAAAATACGAACTGCATGGTGTCGGTTGTAGGGTGTATTTTCCGGAAGTATGCGTGGATTTCGATTATGGTCCAGGTGAGCGGGTCGACGGATTTGATGTGTGGAGGCTATACATATACGCATGCGAAGTTCCTCGTTTGCATCCTAAATACACAGATCAGGAAGCGCTAAAGCGAGATTTCAATGAGTACATGAATCTTGGAAAGGTAGAGAGAATATCTGGCTCTATGTCGAATCTATACTTCAAGAACAAAGTTAATTGGTGATGTTGCATTGGTTATTAAGAACTATCGGTTTTTATGGGTTGTCACGTGATAAATGGCGGCCCGCGAGATAAGCAGTGAGGCCTGTAAATGACAAAAAAATACAACGCATTAATTCTTGAAATCGACGAAGTCGTTGAGGAGGCAGTTGTATTGCTTGTTGAAGGCGTGACGGTTAAGTGCTTCGCGAGCTACTGTCCCTTTGCGATTGAAGCGGGAAAGCAATATGCCGTGGAATTCGACTTGGTTTTACCTGACTCCGACGGCGTAATGCTCGCCCCAGGGTCTGATCGAAAAGCTGAAATGACGGATCTTGGATTTTCCTGCTTTGTTTCTGGGTACTTGGACGGACCCATTCTTCGGTCATTCGTAGATTTCATGAATCTTGAACTTCACTACGAATTCCCTCAGTTCAATGAGAAATATGTGAAGGTCAGCGTGGAAAGGATTGATGTGGCGTTCGGGCAGGAAAGGCGAAATTTCTGGGCAAGGTCGTCGGAAGTTTCCTTCAACTCGTAGCGGTTTTCATGAACTGGTGCGCAACGGACCTCATCGATAGTCTCTTAGCTGTCACTGCAAATTCAGTGACAGGGTGTGGAAGCCCTTCTATCGTTAGGCGCATCAAGCGCCACCAGTTCGGCGTGTTTTATCGTCTGTGTTTTATGGTGGCTGTGCGCGGGGCGCTTTCGAGTGCGCCGGGTGCCTAACGTCCCGGTCTTCCACACCTGCGTACAGCCGCCACCTATTTGCGTGGAAGTGATTTCTGGCGGCTTCAATCCATACGTTAGGACTCAAACTGATGAAAACCCTTACCCCCGATCCACCCTACGAAAAACCAATCCCCCACCCCAAAAACCGCTTCATGGCGCTCACCAGCAATTGCGACGACATGCCAACCCTGTTCGTCGACACCCAAGCGCCGCTGGATGTTTTGTATGACGCTGCCAACTACCGAATTCGCGCCGTCACCCAAGTGATGGAGAACTTGTCCATGCGCGGCTCGATCGAGTGTCAGTCCTTCATTCTTAGTGATTTTGCTTTGCTCTGTGCCATTCCGTTGCGGGATGGGTGTGATGTGCTGGATGTGTTAGGGCGACGATTGAAGGCTCGGCCTTCGGAGTAGCGCCGGGCGCTGTTGTGGCGAGGGCGCTTGCTCCCTCGCCACGGGTTTTCGGTTGGCCGGGAGATCTTGGGGCTGCTGCGCAGCCCAGCGGGAGCAAGCTCCCTCGCCACAGGGTTATGTTTACGCTTGGAGGCCAGTGATCAGATGCACCACGCCGTCTTCCAGCCTCATGACTCCCGGCACCCCCGCCACATTCAAAGCCTGCCGATCCATCCGCCCCACATCCCGCAACTCCACCCGAACTCGGGTCAATGCCAGCGGCTGCTGCGCCTTCAGGTTATCCACTCCGCCCAGTGCGGCGACGATTTCCGGGGCCAGACCAGAAACAGGCTGAGCAACCACCTTCGGTTCATCCACGATCAGGTCCGGGGTCAACGCTTTCCAGAACGCTCGCTGCATTTTCTCGAACATGCTCAGTTCTCCAGTACCAGTGAAGTATCGACCGTCGCCTCGTGATACAGCCGCAACGCCTCGCGCACTTGCTCGGCGCTTTCCAGGCCCAGCACCTGCTGGGCGATGGCCTGGCAGTCCACCAGATCCACTTCGCGAACCGCCGCTTTGATCGCCGGAATCAACGGCACGCTCACCGACAGTTCATCCACTCCAAGTCCCAGCAGCAGCGGCACCGCCAGTGTCTCGGACGCCATGGCGCCACACACACCGACCCATTTGCCATGGGCGTGGGCGGCCTTCACGGTGTTGGCAATCAAACGCAGCACCGACGGATGAAAACTGTCGGCCTGACTGGCCAGGCGCGGGTGGTCGCGGTCCATGGCCAGGGTGTATTGGGTCAGGTCGTTGGTGCCGATCGAGAAGAAATCCACCTCCGGCGCAAACAAATCGGCCATCAGTGCCGCTGCGGGCACTTCGATCATGATCCCCAGTTTCGGCAGCTCGGTAAGGCCCAATGCCAGCGCCTCTTCCTCAAGCAGCTGCCGGGCCCGTCGCAACTCCGACAGCTGTGTGACCATGGGCAGCATGATGTGCAGACGGGCCAGCCCGGCGCTGCTCAGGATCGCCTTGAACTGATCGCGCAGCAGCTGCGGGCGCTCCAGACACAATCGAATCCCGCGCATACCGAGGAACGGGTTGGTTTCGCTGTCCATCGGCACGTAGGCCAACGGTTTGTCGCCGCCGACATCCAGAGTCCGCACCACCAGATTGCGCGCCGGCCCGAGTGCTTTGGCGATGGCGCTGTAGGTTGATGTTTGCTCGTCATGGCTCGGCGCATGATTGCGATCCAGATAAAGAAACTCCGAACGCAGCAAGCCTACGCCCTCGCCTCCCAGTGCCACGGCCTGCTCCGCTTCAGCCAGCGAGGCGATGTTGGCCGTCACTTCAAAATGGTGACCATCGCGGGTACAAGCCGCCAGCGCAGCGTGCGCCAGCTCATGTTGATGGCGCTTCTGTTGGCGCTGACGATTGGCTTGCAGCTGCTCGATGGCCGCCAGATCCGGGTCCAGATGCAGCTCGCCCTTGTCGGCGTCGAGCAACACTTGGGTGCCGTTGGCCAGCCCCAGCACCTGAACGGGCAGCCCGCAGATCGCCGGCAAACCGGACGCCCGCGCGAGGATCGCGACGTGGCTGGTAGCGCCGCCACCGACCGTGGCGAAACCCAGTACCTTACGGGTATCGAGCCCGGCGGTCTGTGACGGCGTCAGTTGTTCGGCGATCAGGATCGCCCCTTCAGGCAGCTCCATCGCCTGATCCTGTACGCCGAGGACCAGCTTGAGCACTCGCTGGCCGACATCGGCCAGGTCCGCCGCCCGCTCCGCCAGCAAGGCATTGCCCAGGCTTTTGAACAAGGTTGCCGTAGACTCGGTGGCTGCGCGCCAGGCGAACCCGGCACTTTTGCCTTCGATGATCAGCGCCTCGGTCTGATCCAGCAGACTCGGGTCTTCAAGCAGTTCCTGATGCGCCTTGAAAATCTCTGCCTGGGCGTCACCGGTGGCGTTATCGCGCAGCAGCTGCAAGGCCAGCGCCGCTGCGGCCAAAGCCCGAGACAGATGCTCTCGCTCAAGCTGCGGACCGACGCCGAACTCGCTCACTTCAAGCGTTTGCTCGGCGATCTGCACAACCTGGCCAAACGCCGAACCCGCCGAGGCACAGACTCCGCGCAGAACCTTCAGCGATGAAGCTTCAACCGTCTCAACCTCTACTATCACGGCTACCGTCTCGCCACACCCGGCGGTCAGCAGTTCGGCCAGCGTCTTGATCGCCGCTTCAGCATCCGGGCCGGCGGCGCTGACTTGCACAACGTCACCGTGCCCCGTCTGCAACGCCATGATCGCCACCAGGGATTTCGCGTTCGCACTCTCCTGCTGTTTATGCAGGAAAATGCTCGCCGAAAAACCTTTCGCCGCCTGAGCGAACACCGCGGCCGGACGAGCGTGCAAGCCGTTCGGATTGGCCAGCGTCACCGGTTTGGAAAACAGTGCTTCGCCCTCTTCCGGCACCGGCTCATCTGTTGCCTGCTCGATGGGCTTCAAACTCAGTAGCGGCTGGCCACTTTCTACCAAACCCGTTTCCGGTGTCAGCCAAATGAACGGCTCACCGCTGACCACCAGCATCAACGTCAACAAACTGCGAGCGTTCAAGGCAATGAAATCGGCATCGAACTCGATCAGCGCCTGCCCAACGTCAACCTGCTGGCCCTCCTCCACCAACCGCGTGAACCCCTTCCCGGCCAGGTTCACTGTGTCGAGGCCAATGTGCATCAACACCTGCACACCATTTTCGTCGGTGATGCTGACTGCATGCCCACTGGCCTGCACATTGCTGACAACCCCTGCCAGCGGCGCGCGCAACGTCGTTGAAGTCGGATCGATGCACAGGCCATCGCCGATCACGCGGCTGGAAAACACCGGATCGGGCACGAGGTCCAGTGGCATCAATACGCCGGACAGGGGCGCGTGCAGTTGCAATTGTTGGGGTGTGGCCATGACGTCACCTGCTGTTTTGTTCTTTGAAGTGCCGATGGAGCGCGAGGCTCCGACAGCATCGCTTATTTCCACCAGTACTCGACCTGCAATCCGACATTCGAACCGTGTCGCGCCGTGCCGAAGGAACCGGTGTCGGACAACGCCGAACCCTGCGCCAGTTCATTGGCCGCCCGTTTGGCCGCCTCGTTCCAGCTCGCATAGGTGTAATACAAACGCACCTCGGGGCGCGCCCAGAATTCCGGACCTTTGGGCGACCAGGTCGGGGCGAAGGTGAACTTGCTCAGCTTGCGCGTGCCGCCCGTGGCTTCAACCTGATCGTGCCCCAGTTCGGTCACCAGTTTGAACTGCTCGGTGATCGCATAGGCCGGGCGAACGCCCAGGGAAATCCAGTTCTGATCACTGCCGTCCTGGCGAATGTCTTTCTGATAGACCGCCTCGATCTGCCCGCCAAAGCGCGGCGTCACCTGCCAGTCGAAAAACTCCACCACACGATAGCTTTTGCTGCTGTCATCGAGCTTCACGTTACCGGTATAACCCAACCCGGTGCCGGGCCCTTCGCCGTACTGGAAAGCCAGTTTGTTCTTGCCACCCAGAAAGCCTTTCTGCACATGCTGGGTGGTGATCGCCCAGCCACGGTGAGCGTCGCGGCTGTCGGGTTTGTCGATGTAGCTCAGGCCAAACTCCAGTTCACCGCCGGGGTTGGTGTTGAAGCCGGCGACGTTGAAGTCGTGACGGTTGATGTAGTCCTTCTGGTACAGGTTGTCCTTGCGCGAGAAGGCGTAGCTGTATTTCAGATCGCCGATCAGCACGTCCTCGATACCGCCGCCCGTGGCGCTCTGGTTCCAATAGTAGAAGTCGGAAATGTGGATATCGTTCCGTTTGTAGTAACGCCGACCGGCCCACAGCGAACCGCCGTTGAGGCTGGGCATGTTCGACCATTGCGCGTACGCCTGCGGCAGGCGCACCGAGCCGTTGTCACCATTGAAGGTCAGGTCCTTGTCGTACTGGTTGTACAACGAAGCCATGCCGTCGACGCTCAGCACCGAACCGTCATCCAGGGTGTACAGATCCTGGCGCAACTCAAGTTCAGCGTACTGCTCGCATTCGTTGCCCAAGCGGTATTTGGTCTGCGCGCCCGGCAGCTGGAAACACTGCTGTTTACCGCTGTTGACCGAGGTCCCGACGCCGCTGCGCAAGTAACCGGCGAACTCCAGCGCCTGGGCCGAAAGAGGCAAAGCCAGGCACGCGCCCGCCACTACAAGGCTGCGATTTATTGTTGTTTTCAAGAGCTACCCCATTATTTTTATTGTGTGCAGCGGCAAAATCGGCGCGCAAAACTCCCCCGCGCAGCGTTCTGCGTGTTTTTTTAAGTCGGTGTTTTTTTGCGGTCGGTCAGTCGCTCATATGCAGCACGAACGACTCATAAGGCCGTAAGAGGACCTGCCGATTTCGCGTCGGACAGTCCGGGTAATTGCTGATGACCAGACGTTGGGCCATGGTTTCGCTGATCACTTCATCCGGCAGGTCGACTTCGCGCGGTGTCCCGTAGAAGTTATTCAGCACCAGCAAACGCTCGCCATCGCCTTCGCGCACGTACGCCCAGATTTGCGTGTGCTCGGGCAACAGTTGCCGGTAGACACCGTCAGACATCAGCGCTTCACTGCGGCGCAGAGCGATCAGTTGACGATAGTGATGCAGCACCGAATCCGGGTCGTCGAGCTGAGTGGCAACGTTGATCTGCTCAGCGTTGGCCGGCACCCCGATCCACGGCTCGACAGCGCTGAAACCCGCGTTGGGTTCGGCATTCCAGTGCATCGGCGTACGGCCGTTATCCCGGGACTTCTGCATGATCGCCGCCATGTTGTCGGCGTCGCTCGCACCGGCCTCGCGCTTGAGCCGGAAGATGTTCAGCGTCTCGACATCGCGGTACTGATCGATGTGATCGAAACCCGGATTGGTCATGCCCAGTTCCTCGCCCTGGTACACGAACGGCGTGCCCTGGAGGAAATGCAGCGCCGTGCCGAGCATCTTCGCCGAGAGCACCCGATACTCGCCGTCATGCCCAAAACGCGAGACCACCCGTGGCTGGTCATGGTTACACCAGAACAACGCGTTCCAACCACCGCCGGCCTGCATGCCGGTTTGCCAGTCGGAGAGAATGCGCTTGAGTTCGAGGAAGTCGAAATCGGCGCGGATCCACTTCTGCAGGTTCGGGTAATCGACCTTCAGGTGATGGAAGTTGAAGGTCATCGACAGCTCTTTCGAATCCGGTTTCGAGTAACGAATGCAGTGTTCCAGGCTGGTGGAGGACATTTCGCCGACGTTGATCAGGTCATGCCCTTCGAAGACTTCGCGGTGCATTTGCTGCAAGTATTCGTGGACGTTCGGGCCATCGGTGTAGAAGCGTCGACCGTCGGTGTTGTCCTCGGGAAAATCCGCCGGTTTGGAGATCAGGTTGATCACATCCAGACGGAACCCGCCTACGCCCTTGTCGCGCCAGAAACGCATCATCTTGAAGACTTCGGCGCGCACCTTTGGGTTATCCCAGTTCAGGTCGGCCTGAGTGTGATCGAACAGGTGCAGGTAATACTGACCGGTCTGGGCTTCGTACTCCCAGGCCGAACCACCGAACTTGGATTCCCAGTTGTTCGGCTGGTCGCGCCAGATGTAGAAATCCCGGTACGGGTTGTCAAGGCTGCTGCGGGCCTGCTGGAACCAGGTGTGCTCGATGGAGGTGTGGTTGACCACGATATCGAGCATCAACTTGATCCCGCGCTTGCCGGCCTCGGCGATCAGCAATTCGCAATCGGCCATGGTCCCGTAACTAGGGTCAATGGCGTAGTAATCACTGATGTCGTAGCCGTTGTCGCGCTGGGGCGAACGCAGGAACGGTGTGATCCACAGGCAATCGACGCCCAGCCAGTGCAGGTAATCGAGCTTGGCCACAACGCCCAGCAAATCACCCGTGGGGTTGCCGGCATGGCTGTGAAAACTCTTCGGGTAGATCTGGTAGATCACCGAACGTTGCCAGTCTTGCATGGCGCTATTCCTTCAGTAAGTTTTGTACTGGCCTTGCGGGCCTCATCGCGGGCAAGCCCGGCTCCCACAGGTGATCGCATTCCAATGTGGGAGCGAGCTTGCTCGCGATAGCGATCTGTCAGGCGACCCGATACCCGGGCCGAACAATCTTCATGCTCAACCCGCAGGTCAGAACAAACGGCACGACCATGGCAATGACCATCCCGATCACGAACATCGGAATGAACTGCGGAATGATCGAGATAAAACCGGGCAAGCCGCCGACGCCAATCGCCGAGGCCTGGACCTTGTTCAGCGACAGGAAAATGCAACCCAGGGCCGAACCGATCAGGGCTGCGTAGAACGGAAATTTGTAGCGCAGGTTGACCCCGAACATCGCCGGTTCGGTGATGCCGAAGTAGGCGGAAATCGCCGAGGTCGAGGCCATGCTTTTATCCCGCACGTTACGGGTCATGTAGAACACCGCCAGTGCCGCGCTGCCCTGGGCCAGATTGGACATGACGATCATCGGCCAGATGAAGGTGCCACCCTGGGTGGAGATCAACTGCAAGTCGACTGCGAGGAACATGTGGTGCATGCCGGTGATCACCAGCGGCGCGTAGAGCAAACCGAAAATCGCACCGCCGACCATTGGCGCCAGGTCAAACAGCATGACCACGCCTTCGGTGATAAGAATCCCCAGATGCCGGGTCACCGGGCCGATCACTGCCAGCGCCAGCACGCCGGTCACAACGATGGTGGTGATTGGCACCACCAGCAATTGCACCGCGTTAGGCACCCGCGCCCGCAGCCATTTCTCGATGACGCTCATCACATAGGCCGCCATCAGGATCGGCAGGATCTGCCCTTGGTAACCGACCTTCTCGATCTGGAACAGCCCCAGGATGTCGAAGTACGGCAGGCTCTGCCCGTCCAGCCCGGCCACCGCTTTGCCGTAGTTCCAGGCATTGAGCAGGTCCGGATGCACCAGCATCAGGCCGAGCACGATGCCGAGGATTTCGCTGCCCCCAAACCGTTTGGCCGCCGACCAGCCCACCAGCGCCGGGAGAAACACGAACGAAGTGTTGGCCATCAGGTTGATCAGGCTCCAGAGCCCGTCAAGCTTCGGATAGGCGTCCAGCAGGGTCTTGCCCTCGATGAACATGCCCTTGGCGCCGATCAGGTTGTTGATGCCCATCAACAGGCCGGCAATGATCAACGCCGGGAGGATTGGCATGAAGACGTCGGAAAACACCCGCACCAGACGCTGCATCGCGTTGATCTTGTCGGCGCTTTTTTGTTTGACGTCGGCGATGGTTGAAGCCGCGAGACCGGTTTGACGGCGTAGCTCTGCGTAAACCTTTTCCACTTCGCCGGGGCCGATGACCACCTGGAACAGGCCACCGGTAAAGAACGAACCCTTGACCAGATCGATCTGGTTCAGCGTGGCGCTGTTGACCAGGCTCGGGTCCTTGAGGGCCAGGCGCAGGCGGGTGACGCAGTGCGCGGCCTGCTCGAGGTTGTCGCTGCCACCGAGGCTTTGCAGCAGCTCGCTGGCGATGTTCGGATAGTCGTGGCTCATGCTTTTCTTCCGCTGTAGTTTTTTGTTTTTGGCAGCACGCCGAAGCGAAAAGTACTCGTCTGTACGAGTTAAAGCAACAACTCGTACAGACGAGTTTGAATTTGTTTATCCTGAACCCGACCAGCGGCGACATTTCCTACCTCAAAAGTCAAAGAAGCCTAACGCCGCATGGACAAACCCCTACCCTGCCCTTAAGGTTCGAAGCCTTGAGTACAGCGCGGCATAGAGCCATCCCCATGAGTAAATACAACCAGATCTACAGCGATCTGCTTGCCAGCATCACGACCGAACGTCTGGAACGTGGCGCCCGGTTGCCTTCCGAAACGGAACTGATGGACAGCTATCAGGCCAGCCGCGGCACCGTGCGCAAGGCCATCGAGCAACTTCAGGAGCGCGGTTTCGCCCAGAAAGTCCATGGCAAAGGCACGTTCGTGCTGTCGACCAACCCGATCGAATTCCAGTTGGGCGGCATCGTCAGCTTCCAGGAGACCTATCCGCGCCTGGGCAACGATGTCAGCACCGACGTGGTCGAGTTCAGCCAGATCCCCCTCGAAGGTTCTCTGCTCGAACACATCCAGGCTGAAGAAGGCAGCCTCATTACCCGGATCAAGCGAGTGCGGCGGATCGACGGCAAACGCGTGATCCTCGACATCAACCATTTCGTCAGCGATGTGATCCCCGGTCTGTCCCGGGACATTGCCGAGCACTCAATCTACGCCTTCATCGAGCAGACGCTGCAACTGCAAATCGCCTACGCCCAGCGCACCATCGAAGCGGTGCCCCGGAGCAAGGACGACCAGCAACACCTGGACCTCGACGGCCAGAGCCATGTGATCGTGGTCAGCAACCAGACGTTTTTGCAGGACGGACGGCAGTTCGAGTACACCGAATCGCGGCACACCCTGGACAAGTTTTACTTTTCTGACATTGCACGGCGCTGAGCCTGATTCTGGAACTTGCCATCTCCTACATCTTCCGTCAGCAACTGACCTCTGCCAGCTACCCAGTGCCTTACAGATGAAACCGATGCCCCTTGAGATAGTGAGCGCCCCCTCAGCAACCTCTCAAGGCGAGCATCATGGACGACACTCAAGACATAACCCTGCCCGACGCTACCGATGCGCTGGCCCTCCAGGCCCTGATCCCTGATCTGGTAACCGATTGCCCCGACATGTACGCCATGGCGTACCAGGTCGCCAAAGACATTCTCATCCAGCACAACATCACGGATATCGAACCCGACAAAGTCTACTGGCATCGGTTTAATGCCGCTCAAAGCAGCTCGAAAACCTTCACCGGTTGGGAGCACATGTTTGAAAAACCCAAGGAATCGATGACCTTCCCGCAACTGGTCATGCAGCGTTTCAGTGTCCACGACCAGGACAACGCTGACCTGCTGGACGCTGAAAGCGGCTTCTATCGCGTCGGTGCGGATGCCGGAAACTACGATGAGACCAACGAAATTCGCCTGCACGCCAGGGATGCGCTGAAAGCCTTTTGGGACATCAACTTCAGCGACCGTTACAAAACGGCCATCGCAACGTTCTGGGAAAAACACAGCGCCGATTTCCGCGCACTGGCCAAGTGCACCTTCATTGCCAAGGCCATCGACGACTATGAGAAGGGACACCTGACCCGCGAACACTTCACTACAGTGCTCAGGGCTGTCGTCGGCAATGTGAGCCGGCCACTCACCCGACAAATGTTGATGGACGAAGCACCAACGGGCAGCGGTCTATCGATTCGCAAGTTTTACATCGACCGATTCGTGTCGACGGACATCCTCAGCATTACTGACGACAGCGACCTGAACATTCTTTACGTTCCGGGCGAATCCAGAGGATTTCACTGCTTTAACAAGGTCGAGGAGTTGCACAAATGGCTGGTCAATGAGGTCAAGGACGCCGAAGGCCGTGAACGCATGCTCATGCACTTCAAACAGGAAGAGCGGGACATTCTTCAGGAAAGACCCACTTCGCTAGGGCACAAGCTCGCCAATTTCACCGGCATTGGCCTGATCATCCACAACTTCGAAGAAACGCCCATCGATAATGTCGGTCTCACCCATGCATATGACGTGTTACCTGGCGACTATGAGGTCGCGGACCATCATTTACTCCATTATCGCGGCGAGAAAATTGCCGGTGATGCGTTTACGCACCTGAGTCAGTCCACCCGTGACCGCATGCTCAGCGATGCCAACTTCCTGTTGCACTCCAACGGCGAGATCAGGAAGAAACTGTGGATCGGCTATCTCAATGCTTTCAACCACACGTTCGGGCCGATGGCCGCCCTTGCATGGCCGGCAGCGCTGGTTGTTGTTGGCGCAGGCATTGCCAATGTCGGCCTGCACATCGACCAGGCCATCAACGACCACACCCCCGCTGAACGCAAGGCTGCAGTGACTGGCGCCATCCTTGGCAGCGTTGAGGTGCTATTCAACTTGCCGTTTGTGCGCGGCGCGAGCGAACTGGTTGAGGCGCTGGAGGTTGAAGAGGTCCTCACGCCCGAGGAAGCGCTGAGCGCAGACGTTGAAACCGGCACCGCGCCACTGCCTGCCATCGAAGCCATTGCTCCTGGCCCGACCGACGTCGACATCCTGACCCCTTTTGAAACCAACGAGATTCTCGACGGCGATGCGCCGGTCAGCGACGAGGGCATGTTCCGGGGTATTTATCAGCCTGGAACCGGGGGCAACTACATCGCCATCGATGATAGTTTTTTCCGGGTGCGCTACCGCAATGAACTGAAGTGCTGGGAAATCATCGACCCGGTCAACCCCTACTCCTTTTACCGCAACATACCGGTACGCCTGAATGAACTGGGTGAATGGGTGCCCCTCACGCGTCCCGGCCTGGCGGGAGGTGGCAAGTTTTCCGATCTATTTGCCAGGGCCGAGCCGCCACTCCCGGACTTCGATGCCCCCGCGACTGCATACGATGTTCCACAGGACATCAAGCCAGCCCTCAAACAGGCAGCCAAGGGTATGGCCTCGAAGGGGAGTTTGAAGGACGGCTTTGTCAATCTCAACAATCCGGACAATGAGCTGGAAGCCTTCAAGAGACTGCGCCGAACGCTGCACGACGACGCCGTGACCTTCTATTCGCAACCGCCGCTGCAACCCAGACCGACCATTCCATCGTTCATCGCGAATGCAAAGATCAAGGACATCATCAAGACTCTTTTCAAGCGGTCACAGAGCCTGGTCATCGGTGAAAGTCACTCCAGCGTGGGCAGCAAACAGTTTCTGGTCGAGAACATGAGCGTGCTGCGCAAACAAAAGGTCAAAACCTTGTACATGGAGCATCTGCTGACCGATTTCCATCAGGCCGACCTGGACGTGTTCAATCGCACCGGGGTGATGTCCGAGGATCTGGAAAGCTATCTCAAGGACCTTGACGCAGGTTTTTCGACTGACCCCAGCGAACAATTCACCTTTGAGCAGGTGGTCAGGACAGCGCAAAAAAACAATATCCGCGTTCAGGCCATCGACTGTCTTGCCAGTTACCGCAGCACCGGCATTCAGGGGGCAACCATTAACTTTCGGCAAAAAATGATGAATTTCTTCGCCCGACAGGTGATCAGCGCTGACCAGACAGCCAGAGGCACGCACCGCTGGGTGGCGTTGGTCGGTAACAGCCACGCCAACACCTATGGCGACGTGGCGGGAATCAGCGAGCTTGAAGGCAGCATCGGGCTGCGTATTGAAAGCGTAGGCCCGGACGAGCTCGGCGGTATCAAGGTCGACCCGGGGGTCTCCGACGGGGCCCGCCCGGGGCAAGCAGCCGGTTTTGCCAAAAATGACTTGTTGCTGCAAATCCCGACGCCGAAAAACGTGATCCTGGCGCAAAGGCTGGAGGATGGGCTACCCAGGCCTGGCATGTACACCCTCAGCACCAGTACCGGCGAACCCGTTCTGGTTCACCGCAGCAGAACCCTCACCAGCAGATTCATCACCAGTAACGGCATCGTCACTCGGGGAAAACTCCTCCGAACGCCCATAAAACATGATGCAGCCGGGTTCTACGTCGAACGGGATTCCTGGCAGATCAACGGTCGACGCTTTCAAACCACAGCGGGCTTGAGTTCAGCCCTGCACAGAATGGGCATGACCCCCGTCCGACTACCCGACGTCTAAAACGCAAAAAGGCCGTGTGAACAGTGTTCACACGGCCTTTTCAGTTACCTGCGATCAAGCCATCAAGGCTAGCGCGGGATTATTCCCACTCAATGGTCGCTGGCGGCTTGCTCGACACGTCATAAGTAACGCGGGAGATGCCTTCGATTTCGTTGATGATCCGGCCGCTGACGGTTTCCAGCAGCTCGTAAGGCAGGTGTGCCCAACGCGCGGTCATGAAGTCGATGGTTTCCACGGCACGCAGGGCAACCACCCAGGCGTAACGACGGCCATCGCCGACCACGCCAACCGATTTCACCGGTTGGAACACCACGAATGCCTGGCTGACCTTGTGGTACCAGTCGGCCTTGCGCAGTTCTTCGATGAAGATGTGGTCGGCGCGACGCAGCAGGTCGGCGTATTCCTTCTTCACTTCACCGAGGATCCGCACGCCCAGGCCCGGGCCCGGGAACGGGTGACGGTAGACCATATCGTATGGCAGACCGAGTTCCAGGCCCAGTCGACGGACTTCGTCCTTGAACAGCTCGCGCAGCGGTTCAACCAGCTTGAGGTTCATTTCTTCCGGCAGGCCACCCACGTTGTGGTGCGACTTGATTACGTGAGCCTTGCCGCTTTTGGCGCCAGCCGACTCGATCACGTCCGGGTAGATGGTGCCTTGTGCGAGGTACTTGATGTTGTCCAGTTTGTTCGACTGGGCATCAAAGACGTCGATGAAGGTACGGCCGATGATTTTGCGCTTTTTCTCTGGATCGCTTTCGCCAGCCAGGTTGTTCAGGAACTGATCTTCGGCGTTGGCGCGGATCACCTTGACGCCCATGTTCTCGGCGAACATGGCCATCACTTGCTCGCCTTCGTGCAGACGCAGCAGGCCGTTGTCGACGAAGACGCAGGTCAGCTGGTCGCCGATGGCTTTGTGCAGCAGTGCCGCAACCACGGAGGAGTCAACGCCGCCGGACAGGCCGAGCAGTACGTTGTCAGTGCCGACCTGGGCGCGAATGTTGGCGATGGCGTCTTCAGCAATCTTCGAAGGCGTCCACAAGGCTTCGCAGCCGCAGATGTCGAGGATAAAGCGCGAGAGGATGCGACCGCCCTGCTTGGTGTGGGTCACTTCCGGGTGGAACTGCACGCCGTAGTAGCCACGAGCATCGTCGAACATGCCGGCGATCGGGCAGCTTGGGGTGCTGGCCAGGATGTGGAATTCCTGAGGCATCCTGGTGACCTTGTCACCGTGACTCATCCACACGTCGAGGCCGAACAGGCCATCGGCGTCGATGTGGTCTTCGATGCCGTCGAGCAGACGGCTCTTGCCGACCACGTCGACACGGGCGTAACCAAACTCACGCAGTTCGGAACCTTCAACCTTGCCACCCAGCTGTTCAGCCATGGTCTGCATGCCGTAGCAGATACCGAAGACCGGTACGCCCAGGTCAAACACCGCTTGCGGGCAGCGAGGGCTGTCGGCTACGTGCACGGACTCGGGGCCACCGGCGAGAATGACGCCTTTGGGAGCGAATTCGCGAATCGCTTCGTCGTCCATGTCGAACGGATGCAGTTCGCAGTACACGCCGATTTCACGCACGCGGCGGGCGATCAGCTGGGTGTACTGGGAACCGAAGTCGAGGATCAGGATGCGGTGAGCGTGAATGTCGAGGGCCATGATTCAGTCTCGTCTTAGTAATTCAGAAACAGTCGTGATTCAGAAACAACTCGGGGCTGAATAAAACAGCCCCGGTTACTTAACTTTTTGCTGGAAGGCTCAACCTACGCGGTAGTTTGGCGCTTCTTTGGTGATTTGCACGTCGTGAACGTGGGATTCGGCCATGCCAGCGCCGGTGATCCGCACGAACTCAGGCTTGGTGCGCATTTCTTCGATGTCGGCACTGCCGGTGTAACCCATCGAGGAACGCAGGCCGCCCATCAGTTGATGGATGATGGCGCTCAGGGTGCCCTTGTAAGGAACACGCCCTTCGATCCCTTCCGGAACCAGTTTCTCGGCGCCTGCCGAGGAGTCCTGGAAGTAGCGGTCGGAGGAGCCTTGAGCCTGGGACATGGCGCCCAGCGAACCCATGCCGCGGTAAGCCTTGTACGAACGACCCTGGAACAGTTCGATCTCGCCTGGCGCTTCTTCAGTACCGGCGAACATCGAGCCCATCATCACGCAGGAAGCACCGGCAACGATGGCCTTGGACAGGTCACCGGAGAAACGGATGCCGCCGTCGGCGATCAACGGAACGCCAGTGCCTTCAAGGGCAGCGGCGACGTTGGCGATGGCACTGATTTGCGGGACGCCGACACCGGCGACGATACGGGTGGTGCAGATCGAGCCTGGGCCGATACCGACCTTGACTGCATCGGCGCCCGCTTCGGCCAGAGCCTTGGCGGCAGCGCCGGTGGCGATGTTGCCGCCGATGACCTGCACTTCAGGGAAATTCTGTTTGACCCAGCGAACGCGGTCGATCACACCTTTGGAGTGACCGTGAGCGGTGTCGACCACCACCACGTCAACGCCGGCATTGACCAGGGCAGCTACGCGATCACCGGTGTCTTTACCGGTACCGACAGCAGCGCCAACACGCAGACGACCTTGGTCGTCCTTGCTGGCCAGCGGGTAAGCCTTGGCTTTTTCGATGTCGTTGACGGTCATCATGCCTTTGAGGGCAAATTTGTCGTCGACGATCAGCACGCGTTCGATACGGTTTTTGTGCAACAACTCGCGGACGTCGTTCTTGTCGGCGCCTTCCTTGACCGTGACCAGACGCTCTTTAGGCGTCATCACTTCACGGACGGTGGCGTCCAGACGGTTTTCGAAACGTACGTCACGGGAAGTGACGATGCCGACCAGGTCGCCATCGTGCAGTACCGGAACGCCGGAGATGTTGTGCATGCGGGTCAGTTCGAACAGTTCACGAACCGTGGCGTCAGCCTCGATGGTGATCGGGTCCTTGACCACGCCGGCTTCATAACGCTTGACCTTGCGCACTTCGGCAGCTTGCTGCTCGATGGTCATGTTCTTGTGGATAATGCCGATGCCACCTTCCTGAGCCATGGCAATTGCCAGACGGGCTTCAGTAACGGTGTCCATGGCGGCAGAAACCAGAGGAATATTCAGCTCGATGCCACGGGTTAGGCGGGTCTTGAGACTGACTTCGTTAGGAAGCACCTCGGAATAACCAGGCACTAGGAGAATGTCGTCGAATGTCAGAGCTTCTTGGCTGATACGCAGCATCGCGGGGGCTCCCGAGCGGGAAAATGGAAGCGCGCCATTATAGTCAGACACCCCCTCGGGTTCAATGTAAAACTCTGTCTATTATTAGCATTACTGATATACGGAGATTCTCGCTTCCTACAGCTCGACTTTCACCCAACTGACAGGCTGATCGAGCCAATCGGCAAATTCGTCGATAAAGCTCTGTTTGAACCCGGCCTCGGCCCAGTTGTTGAAGATAAAACCCAGGTTGGAAAAGCCGCATTCCTGCAGGAAAAGAAACCCGTTGATGTCATCTTCATGCCCGCACTCCGGACACGTGAAGTTATCGGTGCGCCCCGGCATCCAGTCTTCCAGGCTTTCGAACAGCGCTTCGCCGACTTCCTTGCGACACTCGGCGCAACCCGCCTCTTCAAGGAAACCCTTGGCCGGCGTATAGATGCAGCGCTTGGTGATGATCTCCAGGCCATTGACCGGTTCGCCGAACGGCAGCGCTTCAGGATGCAGCACGACAGCGCGGGCACCGTCGGCGATGGCATGAGCCATGCGGTTACCCGTGCGGCCACAGGTGGTCAGTTCTTCCTTGACGATGTTCTTGCGCACCAGCCAACGCACGACCGCCCGGGCCCGGGGTTCGTGCACCGGCAGTGTGGAGATTTTCGGGACAATAATGCTTTGCGAATTCATGGTGCGGCCTGCTGCAACGCTTTAACGAAGCCCGGCAGCATAAGCACCCGGCTTCAGAGGTCAAGCACTCAAGTATCGTCCGATCAAGGCAATTCCGCTGGCCAGCACCAACCAGGTCACCAGCCGCACAAACGCCTCGCGGGACAATCTCATGGTCAACCGTCGGCCGATCCACAGCCCCAATGCCATGGCCGGCAATAAACACAGCGCCAATACCAACAAGGGTAGCTCGGCATACACACCCGCGACAGCAAACAGGCTCAAGCGCACCACGGTGCTGCAACTGATCAGCGCACTCTGGGTCGCCCGGGCTGCCTCTTTGGGCAGGCGACTGTTCAAATAGATCGCATATAAAAAGCCGCCACTGCCAAACAATGCCCCGAACATCCCGCCCACCGTGCCCATCGGCATGGCCCAACCGGCGGACAATTGTGTCGGACGGGTTTTGACCCACAAGCTGTAAATCGCGTAGGTGCTGATAAACAGCCCCATCAACAGCAACAACACATCGGATTTCAGATTCAGTAGAAAAATAACCCCTAGCGTGCAGCCCACCGCCATGCACGGCAGCAGCCGCAGCAACTCGGGCTTTGCCACATCCCGTCGCGAAGGCAGCAGATTGCCGAACGCCGCGACGAAATCCAGCAGCACCAGCAGCGGCACGATCTTCGACAGCGGCATGAACAGGATCAGAATCGGCCCCGCCACCAACGCGGTGCCGAAACCGGCAATACCGAACACGATGTAGGCCAGGGCAATGCCCAGCGCGATTACCAGCCAGTCCGTAGCGCCGAAGGGCCATTGGTTCAACAACTCAAGCACGCTCATCTGCACGTCTTCCCTGATTACCATTGATGACTGTACAGGTCGTTCAGCTGTTTCTCGACCTATGTAGCAGCTGGCGAAGCCTGCGTTCGGCTGCGTAGCAGTCGCTAATCCGTCCACTGCGCCGGGACTGACACCACGCGTAACCCGATTTTACGACTGCTACGCAGCCGAACGCAGGCTTCGCCAGCTGCTACACGATTTCGTGAACGTAGAGATTCCCGTGCGAATGCCTTTAAACTGCGCCCCATGATTAAAGATCCCTTTGCAAGACTCGGCCTGGACCGTGAAGTCCTGACTGTCAGCCAGCTCAACGGCCGCGCGCGGGTGTTGCTCGAAGACGTGTTCAGCAACATCTGGGTCGAAGGCGAAATCTCCAACCTCGCCCGTCCGGCGTCCGGTCACGTGTACTTCACCCTCAAGGACAGCGGTGCCCAGGTGCGTTGCGCACTGTTCCGGCAGAACGCGGCGCGGGTTCGTCAGGCGTTAAAGGATGGTCTGGCGGTCAAGGTCCGCGGCAAGGTTTCGCTGTTCGAGGGCCGTGGCGACTATCAGCTGATCCTCGATACCGTGGAGCCGGCCGGTGACGGTGCGCTGCGTCTGGCCTTCGATGCGTTGAAGGAAAAACTCAGCGCCGAAGGCCTGTTCAGCGCCGAGCGTAAAGTGCCGCTGCCGGCGCATCCGCAACGCATCGGCATCATCAGCTCGCCCACCGGCGCGGTGATTCGCGACATCATCAGCGTATTCCGGCGCCGTGCGCCGCAGATCCAACTGACGTTGATCCCCACTGCCGTGCAGGGCCGCGAAGCCACTGCACAAATCGTCCGCGCGCTGAAACTGGCGGACGCCCGTGGTTTCGACGCGTTGATCCTGGCCCGTGGCGGCGGCTCGCTGGAAGACCTTTGGTGCTTCAACGAAGAAGCCGTGGCCCGCGCCGTGGATGCCTGCGTGACACCGATTGTCAGCGCCGTCGGCCATGAAACCGATGTATCGATCAGCGACTTCGTGGCCGACGTCCGCGCCCCGACGCCATCCGCCGCCGCCGAACTGCTCGCGCCGGATTCCAGTGACCTGGTCCGCCGGGTCGAAAGCCTGCATCGACGGCTGGTGATGCGTATCCGCGACCGCTTGATGCGTGACCGTCTGCGCCTGGAAGGCATGTCCCGCCGCCTGCGCCATCCCGGCGAACGTCTGCGCCAGCAAGCGCAGCGCCTGGATGATCTGGACATGCGCATGCGCCGCGCGTTCGAACGCAGCCTCAATACCCGTCGCGAACGGTTGATCCGTCTGGAAACCCGCCTCGCCGGGCAACATCCGGGGCGACAACTGGCGATGCTCCGTCAGCGCCTCGACAGCCTTGCCGAACGCCTGCCCCGTGCCATGCGCGAAGGGCTCAAATCCCGTCGCCTGCAACTGCAAAGCCAGATGCAGACGCTGCATGTGGTCAGCCCTTTGGCGACCCTTGGCCGTGGCTACAGCATTTTGCTGGACGAACGCGGCAACGCGATCCGCAACGCCGCGCAAACTCACAATGGTCAGCGCCTGAAAGCCAGACTTGGCGAAGGCGAACTGCAAGTGCGGGTCGAAGACAATCACCTGACGCCTGTCACCCTTTCTTTACTGGATTGATCCATGCCGCGTTTTTTAGCTCCGATGCTGTTGCTGTGCCTGACCTTCAATGCCCACGCCGACAGTTACATCACCCGCCTGTTGAATAAACCGGTGCCGGGCGGCGTGGCCGTGGTGGATCTGGGTTCCTCTGCGCAGGCGCCGAAGGCCAGTTATCAGGGCAAACCTGTGCTGGTGGTCAAGGAACAGAACAACTGGCTGGCGATTGTCGGTGTGCCGCTGACGGTTAAACCGGGCACTCAGCAGGTCAGCAGTGGCGGTCGCACTCTGAACTTCAACGTTGGCAACAAGAAGTACCCGGAACAGCACATCACGTTGAAGAACACGCAGCAGGTCAATCCGAACCCGGAGAATCTCAAGCGCATCGAGGGTGAGTTGGCCGAACAGATCCAGGCTTACCGCAGCTTCAGCCCGAACACCCCGAGCAATCTGCTGCTGGACAAACCGGTCAACGGACCGCTGTCGAGCAAGTTCGGCGTGCGCCGCTTCTTCAACGGTGAAGAGCGCAATCCGCATGCGGGACTGGATTTCGCCGTGCCTGCCGGTACGCCGATCAAAACCCCGGCTGCCGGTAAGGTGATCCTGATCGGTAACTACTTCTTCAATGGCAACACGGTGTTCGTCGATCACGGGCAGGGCTTTATCAGCATGTTCTGCCACATGTCGAAGATTGATGTGCAGGTTGGCCAGCAATTGGCCCGTGGTGGAGTGGTCGGGAAAGTGGGTGCCACCGGGCGGGCGACCGGGCCGCATATGCACTGGAATGTCAGCCTGAATGATGCGCGTGTGGATCCGGCTATCTTTATAGGTGCATTTCAGCCCTGAATATTGAGTGAGGCGACTGGCGCCGCTTATTCAGCCTCAAGGTCCTCAATCCCATGGATTTCCCTGTGCGCCAGGCACTCTTTGATCCACGCCTGAGTTTCCTCCGAGAAGCCCGCCAACTCTTCAGCACTGATCAACTCATGAGTACACAGCCCCAGCAAGTGGGCAGGCGCTTCATTGCGTGAGTGCCTGAACACGTCGAACGCCCAATACAGCTCCTGTTGACCGGCCTTCAGCCTTTCCTCACTGGCTTCAATACGCTCGTAAGGCGCGATGTTTTTATCCAGCACTATGCGCTCGACCTCTTCCATGATCCGAATGCATAGCCGCTCATGGGCCAACGGACGCAGTGCGCTATAAAGCTTCCAATCTGACTCGTTCATTGCCGACTCCTGCCTGCCAGTAGTCCTTGGTGAGGCTTTAAGAATAGCCGCGCTGACACGCCCTATCACCGAAAGCCTTCAATTGCGCATCGCTCAAACCTCGCGCAAACATAAAAACAATCACCACCCTTCACCGCAATAAAATCTCGATAACCACGACTTTTCGAGGATTCCTCTCAAATTTTTTCGACCGCTTGCCATCCTTCACCCTCGCGGTTAGGGTTGAAGGCATGAAAACCTCTCACACCCTCATTCAGCTTCGCCAGCACCGCAGCCTGTGCCTTGTCAGTGCACGACTGCCAGGCTGAATCGCGGTGCCTCGTCCTACGCTTTATCCCCAGAACATTTGATCCACCGGCAGGCCGCCTTTTTTCGGCCCACACAATAAGGATTTCCCGATGAGCATGCTCAAAGACCCGTCTTCGAAATACCGCGCGTTCCCGACCATCGACATCCCGGACCGCACCTGGCCGTCGAAGACCATTACCGCCGCGCCGATCTGGTGCAGCTCCGACCTTCGTGATGGTAACCAGTCGTTGATCGAGCCAATGGACGCGGTCAAGAAGCTGCGTTTCTGGAAAACCCTGGTGTCGGTCGGCGTTAAAGAAATCGAAGCGTCGTTCCCGGCGGCTTCGCAAACCGACTTCGACTTCGTGCGTACCCTGATCGAAGGCAACCACATCCCGGACGACACCACCATTCAGGTGCTGACCCAGGGCCGTGAAGATTTGATCGAGCGCACCTTCGAATCCCTGCGCGGGGCGAAGAAAGCCATCGTTCACCTGTACAACGCCACCTCTCCTTCCTTCCGTCGCATTGTCTTCAATCAGGACAAGGAAGGGGTCAAGGCCATCGCCGTGAACGCGGCCAAGCTGTTCGTCAAATATGCCGCCCAGCAGCCAAACACCGAGTGGACCTTCGAATACTCGCCAGAAACCTTCAGCGCCACCGAGCTCGAGTTCGCCAAAGAAGTCTGCGACGCGGTGATCGAAGTCTGGAACCCGACGCCTGAGCACAAGGTGATTCTCAACCTGCCAGCCACCGTCGAATGCGCGACCCCGAACATCTATGCCGACCAGATCGAATGGTTCGGCCGTCACATCAACCGTCGTGACAGCGTGATCATCAGCCTGCACACCCACAACGACCGTGGCACTGGCGTTGCGGCTACCGAACTGGGCCTGATGGCCGGCGCCGACCGTGTCGAAGGCTGCCTGTTCGGCAACGGCGAACGTACCGGTAACGTCGACCTCGTGACCGTGGCGCTGAACCTCTACACCCAGGGCATTCACCCTGAGCTGGATTTCTCCGACATCGACGGCGTGCGCAAAGTCGTCGAGGAATGCAACCAGATCCAGGTGCACCCACGCCACCCGTACGTCGGCGACCTTGTTCACACCGCGTTCTCCGGCTCCCACCAGGACGCCATCCGCAAGGGCTTCGCCCAGCAGAAACCGGACGCCCTGTGGGAAGTGCCGTACTTGCCGATCGACCCGGCCGACATCGGCCGCAGCTACGAGGCGGTAATCCGCGTCAACAGCCAGTCGGGCAAGGGCGGTATCGCTTACCTGCTGGAACAGGAATACGGCATCAGCTTGCCGCGTCGCATGCAGATCGAGTTCAGCCAGGTTGTGCAGCGTGAAACCGACCGCCTGGGCCTCGAGATGACGGCTCAGCAGATCCACGCGCTGCTGCACAGCGAGTACTTGCAGGCCAACACTCCGTATGCGCTGGTCAGCCATCGCCTGCAGGAAGAAAACGGTCACAGCGCCGTGGAAGTGGAAGTCTCTGGTAAAGGTCAGGGTGAAACCAACCTGCACTGGCGTGGCAAGGGCAACGGTGCCCTGGAAGCGCTGGTGGCCGGTCTGCCGATTCCGGTTGAAATCATGGACTACAACGAACACGCCCTCGGTTCGGGCACCAATGCCAAGGCTGCGGCCTACATTGAACTGCGCGTGAATGGTGAACGTGCGGTGCACGGCGTCGGTATCGATGAAAACATCACCACCGCCAGCTTCAAGGCCCTGTTCAGCGCGCTTAACCGCTCCCTGAGCCAGCCGGAAGCGAAAGCGGCGTAAGCCTTCGCTGAAACGCAAAAGGCCCCGAGGTGCGAACCTCGGGGCCTTTTGTTTGCCCTGATCGTTCCCACGCTCCGCGTGGGAATGCAGCCCGGGACGCTCCGCGTCCCATCAGAAGCCGAACGCAGAGCGTCCGTAGAAGCATTCCCACGCAGAGCGTGGGAACGATCGGTTACGTGAACTCGAAGGTATCCGCATCCAGATTCGCTGGAAAGCGTGTTCGATAAGCCTGAAGATCTGCAGCATTCAGAACGACCTGAAACACGCCATCGGCTTCGCCCGCACTGAGCAAGGTCTCGCCCTGGAAGTCCAGCACTTGGCTGTCACCGGTGTAGGCAAAACCTTTGCCGTCAGTACCAATGCGATTCACCGCCGCCACGTAGCAAAGGTTTTCGATCGCCCGCGCTGGCAGCAAACGGTTCCAGTGCTGACGCCGTGCCCCCGGCCAGTTGGCGGTGTACAGCAGCAAATCGGTGTCCTGAGCATCACGGCTCCAGACCGGAAAGCGCAGGTCGTAGCAAATCAGCGGACGCACTCGCCAGCCCTTGAGTTCGAACTGCACCTGGCGCTCACCCGGGGTGAAGTGGTTGTGCTCACCGGCCATGCGGAACAGATGGCGCTTGTCGTAGTGCCACACCTCCCCGTCCGGCCGCGCCCACAACAGGCGATTGCGATGGCTGCCGTCAGCTGCCTGGACGATCACACTGCCGGTGATCACTGCATCCAATTTCGCTGCCTGAACCCGAAGCCATTTGCTGGTCGGACCGTTTTCCGACTCGGCGAGGGTCTCGGACTCCATCGAGAAACCGGTGGTGAACATTTCCGGCAGAATGATCAGGTCAGCGCCGCGAGCCTGTTCCAGCAACGGCTCGAAATGCTCCAGATTGGCCTGACGATCGTGCCAGGCCAGGGTGGTCTGGATCAGCGCGATGTTCAGATTGGGTAGCGCACTCAGATCACGCATAGTTTTGCCGCTGCTTCACGCAGGGTCTCCTCGCGTTTGGCGAAGCACAGGCGCACCAGGCGCTGGCCTTCGGGCGGGGTCTGGTAGAACACCGAGATCGGGATACTCGCCACGCCATGTTCGCGGGTCATCCACAACGCCATCTCGACATCATTGAGGTCCGGGCGGATCTGCGAGTAATCGACCAATTGGAAATACGTGCCGGCCACTCGGGTGAAACTGAAGCGCGACGGCGTCAGCAGATCGCAGAACAGATCGCGCTTGGCCTGATAGAAAGCCGGCAGTTCTTCGACGTGTTCCGGGTGCTCGGCCATGAAGTCGGCCAAGGCGTATTGCAGCGGTGTGACGCCGCAGAAACTGACGTATTGGTGAACCTTGCGCAGCTCCGCGGTGAGGGCCGGCGGTGCGACCACGTACCCGGTTTTCCAGCCAGTGACGTGATAGGTCTTGCCGAAGGAACTGACCACGAATGCTCGCGGATACAGCTCTTCGTGATTCAGCACGCTGACGTGAGGCACGCCATCGAACACCAAGTGTTCGTAGACCTCATCGCTGATGACATAGATATCGCGGTCGCGGATCAACGCCGCCAACTGATCCAGCTCAGCACGACTGATCAGCGCGCCGCTTGGGTTATGCGGGGTGTTGAGGATGATCATCCGCGTGCGCGGCGTAATGGCTTCACCGAGCTTCTGGAAGTCGATGGCGAAGTCATTCAAACCCAGTTGCACATGGACGCAGCGACCACCGGCCAGCTCAACCGAAGGTTCATAACTGTCGTAGGCCGGATCGAACACGATCACTTCGTCGCCGCTGTGTATAACCGCTTGAATGGCGCAAAAAATCGCCTGGGTCGCACCGGGCGTGACTGTCACTTCATGGTCGGCATCCACATTGACGCCGTAGCTGCGGGCGATCTTCGCCGCTATCTGCTGACGCAATGCAGGAAGGCCGGTCATCGGCGAATACTGGTTATGGCCACTGGCGATATGCCGACCGACCGCATCGCACAGGGCCTGCGGCGCATCGAAATCGGGAAAACCCTGGGACAGATTCAGCGCCCCGGTTTGCGCCGCGAGCTGAGACATCTGAGTGAAGATAGTGATGCCGACATTCGGCAGCTTACTGGTGATCATCGGTGATTCCCTGCTCTACACCCGGCTCTACGGCGGCGCGGGAGTGTCCGAGGATAGCCCAAACGACAGGCATGAAAAAGGGCGCCATTGGCGCCCTCTCTACTTCACCGACTTGGACGCAGAGCGTCCGAGACTGCATTCCCACGCAGAGCGTGGGAACGATCAAACCTGAATCAGCGCTTGTCGCGGCGCTTCTTGTCGGCTTTCTTGTGGTGCGACATCATCCGACGCTTCTTGTTGACCTGGCGGTCGGTGAGCGAATTCTTGTTGCCTTCGTACGGGTTCTCGCCGCCCTTGAACTCGATGCGGATCGGCGTACCGACCAGCTTCAAGACCCGACGATAAGTGTTTTCCAGGTAACGAACGTAAGACTTCGGCACTTTCTCGATCTGGTTACCGTGAATCACGATGATCGGCGGGTTAGCACCACCCAAGTGGGCATAACGCAGCTTGATCCGACGGTTGTTGACCATCGGTGGCGCGTGCTCACCAACCGCATCTTCCAGAATCGTGGTCAGGCGGTTGGTTGGCCAGCGGGTGACCGCAGACTTGAACGAGTTCTGTACGGAGGCGTAGAGGTTGCCCACGCCCGTGCCGTGCAGGGCCGAGATGAAGTGAATGTCGGCGTAGTCAACGAAGAACAGTCGACGTTGCAGCTCGACCTTCACGAAGTCGCGCTCGCTCGGCGTCATGCCGTCCCACTTGTTGATCGCGATCACCAGCGCACGACCCGACTCAATGGCGAAGCCCAGCAGGTTGAGATCGTGATCGACCACGCCTTCGCGGGCGTCCATCACAAAGATCACCACGTTGGCGTCTTTGATCGCCTGCAGGGTCTTGACCACGGAGAATTTTTCGACTTCTTCGTGGATCTTGCCGCGCTTGCGCACACCGGCGGTGTCGATCAGCGTGTACTTCTCGTCGTTACGCTCGAACGGGATGTAGATACTGTCGCGGGTGGTGCCGGGCTCGTCATAGACGATTACCCGGTCTTCACCGAGCATGCGGTTGACCAGGGTCGACTTGCCGACGTTCGGACGGCCAATGATCGCGATCTTGATACCGTCTTTTTCGCTCGGGCCAGGAATGCGCTTGGCTTCCTCGCCTTCGGCAACGATCTCTTCCTCGCCTTCTTCCAGCTCGTCATCGTCTTTCGGGAAGTCGCTGAGGGCGATTTCCAGCATCTGGGTGATGCCACGACCATGTGCACCGGCGATCGGGATCGCGTGGCCCATGCCCAACGGGGCGAATTCGGCGCGGGCCATTTCAGGGTCGATGTTGTCGACCTTGTTGGCAACCACGTAAGAACGCTTGTTACGTTTGCGCAAATGCTCGGCGATCATCTGGTCGGCGGCGGTGAAACCGGCCTTGGCATCTACCAGGAACAGAACGACATCCGCTTCTTCAATGGCCAGCAGCGACTGCTCGGCCATTTTTTCGTCCATACCGTGCTCGTCACCGGAGATACCGCCGGTGTCGACCAGAATGTAGGAACGCCCTTGCCACTTGGCCTCACCGTATTGGCGATCACGGGTCAGACCGGACAAGTCGCCGACGATGGCGTCGCGAGTCCTGGTCAGGCGGTTGAACAAGGTGGACTTGCCGACGTTCGGTCGGCCCACCAGGGCGATTACGGGAACCATGCGGCTCTCCACTTCGTTATTTCAGAAAATACAAAAGCCGCTGCGAGGCAGCGGCTGGTGCTCGGGGCAGCGCTTGAGGGCACTGCGAACCCCGTGTTACGGGGCTGCCTGGGGTTTAACCCCAAGCATAGTCAAACCTTTACTTAATGGTCAGGGCTTCCAGTTTGCCACTGTTGCCATACAGATAAATCGTGTCACCCACCACCAGCGGACGGGCACGCAGGCCGTCGCTGTCGATGCGCTCGCGGCCGACGAAACGACCATCCACCTGGCTCAGCAGATGCAGGTAACCTTCCATATCACCGACTGCAACATAGCTGGAGAACACTTCCGGAGCCGACAGTTGACGACGGGCCAGCGAATCGTTGCTCCACAAGGCTGTGGTGGAACGCTCGTCGACGCCTTCAACGGTGCCCGAAGACAGGCTCACGTAGACGCTGCCAAAACCCTGGGCGACACCGGCATAGCTGGAAGCATCACGCTGCCAAAGCTGACGACCGCTTTGCAGATCCAGTGCCGCAACGCGACCCTGGTAGCTGGCGACGTACAGCGTTTCGCCGGAAAGCAGCAGGCCACCGTCGATATCGACAACGCGCTCCAGTTCCGAACGACCTTGTGGAATCGCTACACGTTGTTCCCAAACCGGCACGCCGTTGGAAATATCGAGAGCAACCACTTTACCGGTCGACAGGCCAGCCACCGCGAGGCGGTTGGTGACGATCGGCGCACTGGTGCCGCGCAGGGTCAATACCGCCGGAGTACTGTCGTACAACCAGCGCTGGGTGCCGGTAGCGGCATCCAGACCGATCAGACGGTCATCCTGAGTCTGAACGACAACGACATCACCGTTGTTGGCCGGCGGTGCGAGGACTTCACTGGACACGCGAGCGCGCCATTTCTCTTCACCGTTGATGGCGTCCAGGGCAACGATTTCACCCTTGATCGTACCGATCAGGAGCAGACCGTAACTGACGCCGACAGCGCCGGAAACAGGCAGTTCGAGATCTTTCTTCCATTTGACGTCGCCATTGCTGCGATCCATCGCCATCACCACACCGGTGACGTCGGCGGCATAGATGGTATCGCCATCGATCGCCGGAACCAGCATGTTGTACGAATCGCCCTGACCGTCACCGATCGAACGACTCCACTGCTTTTGCAGAACCACTTCTTCTTTGAAGTCGGTCAACTCGGCCGGTGGCAGTTCTTTTTTGCTGTTGCTGCTGCAACCCGCGGCCAATATGGCCAGAGCCAGCAATGCTGCATGTTTCCAACGAATCACGTCACGCATCCCCTTTGGCCAGGTCGTCCAGCTTGATTTGTAGGCCACCCACTGCCGCTTCATCCGACAATGCCGCCTTGGCTTTTTGATACGCCGTGTTCGCTTCGTCGGTACGACCCAACTGCACCAGCAGGTCGCCTTTGAGTTCTTCGCGAGTGGCCAGGAATGCTTTATCGGCATCGCCTTCGAGCAGTTTCAGGGCTTCATCGGCCTTGTTCTGCGCGGCCAGCACCTGCGCCAGGCGCTGACGAGCAATTTCGCCCAGCGCCGGGTTGGCCGGTTTGGCGACAATGGCTTTCAGCTCGCTGGCTGCGTCATCCAGCTTGCCGCTGTCGACCGCGACTTTTGCCACGAACAGGCTGCCGTACTGCGCGTAAGCGCTACCGCCGAACTCGCTGTTGAGCTTGCCGGCCAGGTCCGCAACACGGGCGGCATCAGGCTTGCCGTCTGGCGTCAGCGTGGTTTCCAGCAGTTGCTGATAGAGCATCGAGGCGCCTTGCGACTGATTGCTCTGATACTTGTGAAAGGCCTGCCAGCCGAACACGATGACCAGCGCCAACAGGCCGCCAGTGACCAGGGGCTTGCCGTTGCGTGTCCACCAGTCCTTCAAATCCGACAGCTGTTCGTCTTCGGTACTCGACACCCCAATACTCCTTAATCGCTAAATCGGCTGTTTGACAGCTTCAACCCTGCACGACGCAGGTGGCCAGGTGTGCAGCAAGCGCATCCCAGGCAATGCTTTGTTGTTCGCCCTGGCCACGCAGGGGTTTGAAACCTACCACTTGCTGGGCCATTTCGTCGTCACCGAGGATCAGCGCGTACAACGCACCGCTCTTGTCGGCTTTCTTGAACTGGCTTTTGAAGCTGCCGGCGCCGGCATTCACTTGCAGGCGCAGGTTGGGCAATTGATCACGAACACGTTCACTCAGGGCCAGACCGGCCAACTCGGCGGCTTCACCGAAGGCGCAGAGGTAAACGTCGACCTGACGGAAAATCTCTTCCGGGATCTGCTCCAGGGTTTCAAGCAGCAGCACCAGGCGCTCGATGCCCATGGCGAAACCAACGCCAGGGGTCGGCTTGCCGCCCATCTGCTCCACCAGACCGTCGTAACGACCACCGGCACACACGGTGCCCTGGGCGCCCAGCTTGTCGGTGACCCATTCGAAAACGGTCTTGCTGTAGTAATCCAACCCGCGAACCAGCTTCGGGTTGATCACATAAGGAATGCCCGCAGCGTCCAGGCGAGCCTTGAGGCCCTCGAAGTGCACGCGGGATTCTTCGTCGAGGTAGTCGGCCATTTTCGGCGCGTCGACCAGCACGGCTTGAGTGTCAGCGTTCTTGGTATCCAGGACCCGCAAAGGGTTGGTCTTCAGACGGCGCTGGCTGTCTTCGTCCAGCTTGTCCAGGCGGGCCGAGAGGAACTCGACCAGCGCTACGCGATAACGACCGCGGGACTCGGCAGTGCCCAGGCTGTTGAGTTCGAGCTTGACCGCATCACGGATGCCCAGCTCGCCCCACAGGCGCCAGGTCAGCACGATCAGCTCGGCATCGATGTCCGGACCGTCGAGGTTGAACACTTCGCAACCGATCTGGTGGAACTGGCGATAACGGCCTTTCTGCGGACGTTCGTGGCGGAACATCGGACCTATGTACCAGAGTTTCTGCACCTGGCCACCGCCGGTGATGCCGTGCTCGAGCACCGCACGCACGCAGGCCGCTGTGCCTTCGGGGCGCAGGGTCAGGGAATCGCCGTTGCGGTCGTCGAAGGTGTACATCTCTTTCTCGACGATGTCGGTTACTTCACCGATGGAACGCTTGAACAGCTCGGTGAACTCGACGATCGGCATGCGGATCTGCTTGTAACCGTAGTTATCCAGCAAACGCGAGACGGTGCCTTCGAAATGACGCCACAGGGGAGTCTGCTCGGGCAGGATGTCGTTCATGCCACGTATGGCTTGCAGAGACTTGCTCACAAAAAATCCTTAAATTCGTTCGACTCAACCGCGGGCGATTACAGCCGCGTCGGCTTCGACCTTTTCGGCCGCTTTCTGGCGGATCAAGCGTTCAAGCTCATCCACCAGATTGTCATTCGTCAGTTTCTGCGACGGCTTGCCGTCGATGTAAATCAGGTTTGGCGTGCCGCCGGTCAAGCCAATATGGGCTTCCTTGGCTTCGCCCGGCCCGTTGACCACGCAACCGATGACCGCGACATCCAGCGGCACCAGCAGGTCTTCGAGGCGCCCTTCCAGCTCGTTCATGGTTTTGACCACATCGAAGTTCTGCCGCGAGCAGCTCGGGCAGGCGATGAAGTTGATGCCACGGGAGCGCAGATGCAGGGATTTGAGAATGTCGTAGCCGACTTTCACTTCCTCGACCGGGTCGGCCGCCAACGAGATGCGAATAGTATCGCCAATCCCTTCGGCGAGCAGCATACCGAGGCCCACGGCGGATTTCACCGTGCCTGAACGCAAACCACCGGCTTCGGTGATGCCCAGGTGCAGCGGCTGGACGATTTCCTTGGCCAGCAAGCGGTAAGCGGCAACGGCCATGAACACGTCGGAGGCTTTCACGCTGACCTTGAAGTCCTGGAAATTCAGGCGTTCAAGGTGCTCGACGTGACGCAAAGCAGACTCGACCAGCGCAGCCGGGGTCGGCTCGCCGTATTTCTTTTGCAGGTCTTTTTCCAGGGAACCGGCGTTTACGCCGATGCGGATCGGAATCCCGCGATCACGGGCGGCATCGACTACCGCACGCACGCGGTCTTCGCGACCGATGTTGCCCGGGTTGATTCGCAGGCAGTCAACGCCCAGTTCGGCTACGCGCAGAGCGATCTTGTAGTCAAAGTGGATGTCGGCAACCAAAGGCACCTTGACCAGCTTCTTGATCTTGCCGAAGGCTTCAGCGGCATCCATGTCGGGCACGGAAATTCGCACGATATCGACGCCAGCCGCTTCCAGACGATTGATCTGGGCCACGGTGGCGGCGACGTCATTGGTGTCGCTGTTGGTCATGCTCTGCACAGCGATAGGCGCATCGCCGCCAACGGGCACGTTACCGACCCAGATTTTGCGGGATTCGCGACGTTTGATTGGAGATTCGCCGTGCATGACTTATTGACCCAACTTCAGGCGAGCAGTCTCGCCACTGGTGAACGGAGCGACATCAACCACCTGCCCGTTGTAGCTGACCTGCGCGCCACGGGCGAAGCCCAGACGCACGGTAAACGGTGGCTTGCCGCTCACGGAAACGTTTTCGCCTTTGCGCTTGAGACCGCTCAACAACACCTTGCCGGTGCCATCGGTCACTTGCGTCCAGCAATCGGCAGTGAATTGCAGTTGAACCTGGCCCTGGCCGGCAACCGGAGCCGCCGTGGCTGGAGCGGGAATGGTCGGAGTCACCGAAGCGCTCGCAGGCGGGGTCGATACAACAGGAGCAGTCGGGGCTGGCGCGACCGGAGTCGATACAACCGACGCAGTGCTATGCGCGGGTGCCGCAGGCGTTGGCGCTGGTGCAACCGGTGCAGTCGCTTCAGCTTCGGCCGGTGCTTCAGTGGAATTCTCGGCTTGCGGCAACGCAAGAGCGGTTGCGCCTTCAGCCTGACCTTCCGCGACGGCCTGGTCTTCCGGCTCGTCCAGCGGATGGATCTGGGTGGTGCCGTCAGCGCCTTCGACTTCAACGTGTTCCGGGCTCAGGCTGGTCACGTCTTTGGTGCGCAATGAGGTTTGATCCTGCCACCAGACAAAACCACCACCAATCACTGCGATCAGCAACAGCAGGCTGACAATTCGCAAAATGGTGTGGGAAACCCGAACCGGCTCTTCGATACGTCCCAGGCTATGAACGTTGCTACCCTGGGAGTCGGTGCCGGTGGATTGGTCGAACTGTTGGACCAGTACGGTTTGATCCATGCCGAGCAATTTCGCGTAGGCGCGAATATAACCGCGAGCAAAGGTATGCCCAGGCAGCTTGTCGAAAGCGCCGGCTTCCAGATTGCTCAGGGAATTGACGGTGAGGTTGAGCTTGAGGGCCACTTCGGCCAGCGACCAGCCATTGCTTTCGCGAGCCTGGCGCAAAGTCTCACCGGGATTAACGCGATTCGCTGCTACAACTTCGGGATGCGCCGCTTTCATCATTGCTCCGACAGGTATTGCTGATATTCCGGCGTACCGGGATAGAGTCGTTTTAGTTGCAGGCCAAAACTGGCGGCCTTGTCGCGATCTTCAAACACTTTTGCCAGCCGAACGCCGAGCAATAGACTACGTGCATTTTGCTCGGCGAGCAGGCTAAAACGATCGTAGTAGTCACGCGCGGGCACATAATGCCTGTCTTCGAAGGACAACTCAGCCATTTCCAGCAATGCACGTGGCTGTTGGCGATTCAAACGCAGGGATTTTTCCAGCTGCTGCTGCGCCAGATCGCGCTGCCCCAGCTTCGAAGCGGTCATTCCAAGGTTCTCGAACACCCGCGAACGCTCAGGATACAAGGTATCGGCGGCGGCCTGTTCAAAGCGCTCGTACGCCTCTTTGTAGCGTTTCTCTTCGAAAAGAAAACTGCCGTAGTTGTTCAGGATTCGCGCATCGTTGGGGCGGGAAGACAGCGCCTTGCGAAAATGCTGATCCGCCAGCTCCGGCTCCATCTCGGCCTGGAATACCAGACCCAGCGCAGCGTTGGCATCCGGATCCGAGTCATCCAGATCCAGCGCTTTCTTCAACGGTACTTTCGCCCGTTCGGTCATGCCCTGCTGCAAGTACCCCAAGCCCAGCTGCACATAGGCAACGCGCGCTTCATCGCGGCCCTTGCTGGTCTTCATCGGGTTGAAATCGCCCGACAGGACACAGCCAGCACACAGGCTGGCCAACAGCAAAAGCAGCGCGAAGCGCAGGGACATAGAGATCCTCTCTTAATTATTGTTCGCAGCGTTCTGTGCGATATCGTTTTCGGCGCTTAACTCACGCACGGCGATATAACGCTCGCTGCGACGGGTGCGATCCAGCACCTGTCCTACCAATTGGCCACACGCGGCATCGATGTCTTCACCGCGGGTGGTGCGTACGGTGACATTGAAACCGGCATGGTGAAGCTGATCCTGGAAACGACGAATCGCGTTGTTGCTCGGACGCTCGTAACCGGAATGCGGGAACGGGTTGAACGGAATCAGGTTGATCTTGCATGGGATGTTCTTGAGCAACTCGATCATTTCGACCGCGTGCTCGACCTTGTCGTTGATGTCCTTGAGCAAGGTGTACTCAATGGTCAGTACGCGCTTCTCGCCCAGGGACGACATGTAGCGCTGGCACGACTCGAGCAGCATCTTAAGCGGATACTTCTTGTTGATCGGTACCAATTGGTTACGCAATGCGTCGTTCGGTGCATGCAGGGACAACGCCAGGGAGACGTCGATGTGCTTGGACAGCTCATCGATCATCGGCACCACACCCGAGGTAGACAGGGTTACGCGGCGCTTGGAGATCCCGTAGCCCAGGTCATCCATCATCAGATGCATGGCGGCCACGACGTTGTCGAAGTTCAGCAGCGGCTCACCCATGCCCATCATCACCACGTTGGTGATGGCACGGTCGGCGGTCGCCGGGATGCTGCCGAACGATTTATTGGCAATCCACACCTGGCCGATGACTTCGGCGGCAGTGAGGTTGCTGTTGAATCCTTGCTTGCCGGTGGAGCAGAAACTGCAATCCAGGGCACAGCCTGCCTGGGACGAAACGCACAAAGTGCCGCGTTTGCCCTGGGGAATGTACACGGTCTCGACGCAGCTGCCGGACGCCACGCGCACCACCCACTTACGGGTGCCATCGGTGGAGATGTCCTCGCTGACAACTTCAGGACCACGAACCTCGGCAATAGCCTTGAGCTTGTCGCGCAAGGCCTTGCTGACGTTCGTCATGGCGTCGAAATCATCGACGCCAAGGTGGTGAATCCATTTCATTACCTGACCGGCACGGAAACGCTTCTCCCCGATTGAGTCGAAGAATTTTTCCATTTCCAGCTGAGTCAGACCCAGCAGGTTGGTTTTTACAGTCGATGTAGTCATGGATTCACCTTCACTCTTAAGCCAATGCTTAGCGAGTGGTTACTTCAGTAGCTGCGAAGAAGTACGAGATTTCGCGAGCAGCAGCGGCTTCGGAGTCCGAACCGTGTACAGCGTTGGCGTCGATCGAATCAGCGAAGTCAGCGCGGATGGTACCGGCAGCAGCTTCTTTAGGGTTGGTAGCGCCCATCAGCTCACGGTTCAGAGCGATAGCGTTTTCGCCTTCCAGAACCTGAACGACAACCGGACCGGAGATCATGAAAGCAACCAGGTCGCCGAAGAAACCACGAGCGCTGTGCTCAGCGTAGAAGCCTTCAGCTTCAGCTTTGGACAGTTGCTTCAGTTTCGAAGCTACAACGCGCAGGCCAGCTTTTTCGAAACGAGTGGTGATCTCGCCGATAACGTTTTTTGCAACAGCGTCAGGCTTGATGATGGAGAAAGTACGTTGAACAGCCATGGTGTAACTCCAGAAACGGTAATTTGCGAAAAATTAAACCCGCGAATTATACGCGGGTTCTTTGGTATTGCCTAACTGCGTACGGCGCAGACTCAGTCTGCTTCTTCGATCCAGGCGGCCTGAATGGCTTCAAGCACCTTCTCGCCACCGCGGGTCGGATCATCACTGAACTCCGGCAATGCCAGCACCCATTTGTGCAGATCGACGAAGTTCACGTAACGCGGGTCCACATCCGGCTTGGATTCAGCCAGCTGGATCGCGATTTCCAGCACATCAACCCATTTCAGACTCATTTCAGTTCCTTGAATCAGTGCGGCGCTTCAGCCGCATGGTTGACCGAGTATTTCGGAATTTCGACAGTCAGGTCTTCATTCCCGACGATCGCCTGACAGCCTAGACGCGATTGCGCCTCCAGACCCCAGGCACGATCAAGAAAGTCTTCTTCCAGCTCATCCGCTTCTTCCAGCGAGTCGAAACCTTCGCGGATGATGCAGTGGCAGGTGGTGCAGGCGCAGACGCCGCCGCAGGCGCTTTCCATCTCGATATGGTGTTCGTGGGCCAGCTCGAGAATGGAAGTGCCAGGCTCAGCCTCCACAACCATACCTTCCGGGCAGAACTTCTCGTGTGGCAGAAAAATGACCTGCGGCATCGTTATTCCTCAATCTCATTCAGGTTGCGCCCCGCCAGCGCGGCTTTCACCGTCGAGTCCAGGCGGCGGGCAGCAAAGGCGTCGGTCACTTGCGACAGACGCTTGGTCTGCTGCTCGATGGCGTAACCATCGGTGCCTTTCATCAATTCGGTCAGTTCCTGCATCTGCAATTCGATGACCATGCGCTCTTCGGCGTCGAGCAAACGCTCGCCATCGACATCGAGGGCGCCCTGCACCGCTTCGATCAGGCGCTGGGCATCGACCTGCTGTTCACGCAACACCCGAGCGACCTTGTCGTCGTTGGCGTGCTGGAACGAGTCCTTGAGCATCTTGGCAATTTCGCCATCCGTCAGACCGTAGGACGGCTTGACCTGGATGCTGGCCTCAATGCCCGACCCCAGCTCGCGGGCGGAAACACTGAGCAGACCGTCGGCATCGACCTGGAAGGTCACGCGAATCTTCGCCGCACCAGCCACCATCGCCGGAATGCCGCGCAATTCGAAGCGTGCCAGAGAGCGGCAGTCGCTGATCAGCTCGCGCTCGCCCTGCAATACGTGAATTGCCATGGCCGACTGGCCATCTTTATAAGTCGTGAAGTCCTGAGCGCGGGCGACAGGGATGGTGGTGTTGCGTGGAATCACCTTCTCCATCAAGCCGCCCATGGTTTCCAGCCCCAGGGACAACGGAATCACGTCAAGCAACAGCAGTTCATCGCCATCGCGCTTGTTGCCAGCCAGGGTATCGGCCTGGATCGCGGCACCAATGGCCACCACTTGATCCGGATCGATTTCGGTCAACGGTTCGCGACCGAAGGCTTCAGCGACGGCTTCGCGAACGCGAGGCACACGAGTCGAACCGCCGACCATGACCACGGCATGCACTTCTTCCAGCTCGATGCCGGAATCACGCACAGCGCGGCGACAGGCTCTCAGACTGCGAGCAACCATTGGCTCGATCAGCGCATTGAAGGCTTCACGGGTCAGCTCGGCTTTCCAGTCGCCATAAGCGACTTCAACGGACGAGGTATTGGTCAGCGCTTCTTTGGCCGCACAAGCGGTTTGCAGCAAATTGCGTTGCGCACCCGGATCGAGGTCGGCGGACAGACCGGCGCCCTCGATGATCCAGCCAGCAATTGCGTGGTCGAAGTCATCGCCGCCCAGCGCGCTGTCGCCGCCGGTAGCCAAAACCTCAAACACACCGCCGGTCAGGCGCAGAATCGAAATATCAAAGGTGCCGCCACCCAGGTCATAAATAGCGACCAGGCCTTCAGCGTGTTGATCCAGACCGTAAGCCACAGCAGCGGCGGTCGGCTCATTGAGCAGACGCAGCACATTTAGACCGGCCAGTTTGGCCGCATCCTTGGTGGCTTGACGCTGAGCATCGTCGAAATAGGCGGGAACGGTGATCACCGCGCCGACCAGTTCGCCACCCAACGTCGCTTCGGCGCGCTGACGCAGCACTTTCAGGATATCGGCGGAAACTTCGACCGGGCTTTTCAGGCCTTGAATCGTGTCGATGAACGGCATGTGCGACTCGCCGCCGACGAAGCGGTACGGCAGTTGATCGCCCAATTGCTTGACGTCGGACAGACCACGACCCATCAAGCGCTTGACCGACAGCACAGTATTCAAAGGATCGGTGGCAGCAGCCAGCTTGGCCGACTCGCCGACTTCGATGCGATCGGCGTGATAGCGCACGGCAGACGGCAGAATGACCTGCCCGTCAGCGTCAGCCAGAGGTTCGGAAAGACCACTGCGCAATGCAGCGACCAGCGAATTGGTAGTGCCCAAGTCGATCCCCACAGCCAGACGACGCTGGTGCGGTTGAGGACTTTGGCCGGGTTCGGCGATCTGCAGTAGGGCCATCGTTATCAGGACTTATCTGTATATCAGGCGTGCGACCGGAGCGGCACTGGGTTAATCGTCGAGGCGCTCTTCTAACTGGCGCACTTCGTAGGTGAGCTTGTCGAGGAACTGCATGCGCCGCATCAGGCGTTCAGCCTGCTCACGTTGCGCCGCATCATCCCAACAGGCTGCGAAGCTTTCGTTCAGTTCATCCTGCGCAGTCTTCAGGCGACGCTTGAACACCGCAACACCCGCCAGGTCGGCGCTGTCTTGCAGATCTTCGAGCTCTTCACGCAGCTCCATCTGCTGCAGAAGAAACTCCGGATCATGCACCGTGACCTCCAGCGGCAGCTCGCGACCGCCCATGGCGAGCAAGTAACGCGCGCGCTTTGGGGGACTTTTGAGCGTCTGGTAGGCCTCGTTGAGGCTCGCGGATTGCTCTAGCGCCAGCCGCTGCTCGCGCTCGGAAGCGTCTGCAAAGCGGTCCGGATGAACACCGCGCGCCAACTCACGGTAGCGCGTGGCCAACTGATCGAGATCCAGACGGAAGCTCGGTTTCAGCTCAAATAAAGCGAAATGACAAGGAGTACCCACGCGCAGCCTCAGATGTTGAAGCTTTCGCCGCAGCCACATTCACCGCGTACGTTGGGATTGTTGAACTTGAAGCCTTCGTTCAACCCTTCCTTGACGAAATCGAGTTCGGTGCCGTCCAGGTAGGCCAGGCTTTTCGGGTCGATGATCACTTTCTCGCCGTGACTTTCGAACACCTGATCCTCTGCAACCACCTCGTCGACAAACTCCAGCACGTAGGCAAGGCCGGAACAGCCTGTGGTGCGAACACCCAGACGAATCCCTTCACCTTTGCCGCGCCCGTTGAGGGAGCGTCGCACGTGTTGAGCAGCCGCTTCTGTCATGCTGATAGCCATCGGTGACTCCTTACTCGTCGCCAAAACTTGAAAGTCAGATCAAGCCTTTCTTCTGCTTGTAGTCGCGAACGGCCGCTTTGATAGCGTCTTCAGCAAGTACGGAACAGTGAATTTTTACTGGCGGCAGAGCCAGTTCTTCGGCCAGCTGAGTGTTTTTGATGGTCTCTGCTTCATCCAGAGTCTTGCCTTTCATCCACTCGGTCGCCAGGGAGCTGGAGGCGATAGCCGAACCGCAACCGTAGGTCTTGAACTTGGCGTCTTCGATGATGCCTTGCTCGTTGACCTTGATCTGCAGACGCATCACGTCGCCGCACGCCGGAGCGCCGACCATGCCGGTGCCGACATCAGGGTCTTCCGCGTCCATCTTGCCGACGTTGCGCGGGTTCTCGTAGTGGTCGATGACCTTTTCGCTGTAAGCCATGATTCTTAATCCTCACTCATCAGAGAGTCGCTCTTAAGCCCTGAAAACCTGCGTCTTACAGGGCCGGTTTGCGGCGACTTGAAATCAGTGTGCCGCCCACTCGATTTTCGAAATGTCGACACCGTCTTTGTACATGTCCCACAGCGGCGACAGAGTGCGCAGCTTGGTAACGGCCTCGCAGACTTTCTGCGCGGCGTAGTCGATTTCTTCTTCGGTGGTGAAACGACCGAAGGTGAAGCGAATCGAGCTGTGTGCCAGTTCGTCGTTGCGGCCCAGGGCGCGCAGTACGTACGAAGGCTCAAGGGAAGCCGAGGTGCAGGCCGAACCGGACGAAACCGCCAGATCCTTGAGCGCCATGATCAGCGACTCGCCTTCAACGTAGTTGAAGCTCAGGTTCAGGTTGTGCGGAACACGAGCGGTCATGCTGCCGTTGATGTACAGCTCTTCCAGGCCTTCGACCTGCTTGAAGAAGCGGTCGCTCAAGGCCTTGATGCGGATGTTCTCGGCAGCCATGTCTTCCTTGGCTACGCGGAAGGCTTCGCCCATGCCGACGATCTGGTGGGTCGCCAGGGTGCCGGAACGCATGCCACGTTCGTGACCGCCGCCATGCATGGTCGCTTCGATGCGAACACGCGGCTTGCGGCTCACGTACAGTGCGCCGATGCCTTTAGGGCCGTAGGTTTTGTGGGCAGAGAACGACATCATGTCGACTTTCAGCTTCGACAGGTCGATATCGACCTTGCCGGTGGACTGAGCAGCGTCAACGTGGAACAGGATGCCCTTGGAACGGGTCAGTTCGCCGATGGCTTCTATGTCGTTGATGGTGCCGATTTCGTTGTTCACGTGCATGACCGAAACCAGGATGGTGTCGTCGCGCAGGGCGGCTTCGATCATCTCTGGAGTGACCAGACCATCAGTGCGAGGCTCGAGGTAGGTGACTTCGAAGCCTTCACGCTCCAGTTGGCGCATGGTGTCGAGGACAGCCTTGTGCTCAATCTTGGTGGTGATCAGGTGTTTGCCTTTGGTGGCATAGAAATGCGCCGCACCCTTGATTGCCAGGTTGTCGGACTCGGTGGCACCGGAGGTCCAGACGATTTCACGCGGGTCGGCGTTGACCAGGTCAGCGACCTGACGACGAGCGTTTTCGACGGACTCTTCAGCTTTCCAGCCGAACACGTGAGAACGGGACGCCGGGTTACCGAAGTTTCCGTCAACCAGCAGGCATTCACTCATCTTTTGCGCTACACGCGGATCAACCGGGGTGGTCGCAGAGTAATCAAGGTAAATCGGCAATTTCATGGACTATCTCCTAAATCAGGCTGGCTGGCGTGCCGCTAGCTCTTTGGCTGTCATTCGACGGCGGACGCTTCAATCTTGTCCAGGCGTGGCGCCTTGCTGTTGCAACGGCGCTGATCCTGACGCTGGGCTACTTCTTGTACCTCACGGCGAGTGACAAGGTCAGCCAAGCTGATACCGCTGAGAAATTCGTGAATCTGCAGGCTCAGATCGCACCACAAGTGGTGGGTCAGACAGGTGTCGCCTTGATGGCAATCACCTTGGCCCTGGCATTTGGTGGCATCGACCGATTCGTTCACCGCATCGATCACCTGGGCAACCTGGATACCCTGCATGTCGCGCGACAGCTGATAGCCGCCGCCTGGACCACGGACGCTGGAGACCAGATTGCTGCGGCGCAATTTGGCGAAGAGCTGTTCGAGGTAGGACAGGGAGATGCCTTGGCGCTCGGAGATATCGGCCAGGGACACCGGCCCGTGCTGCGCGTGCAACGCCAGGTCAAGCATGGCGGTTACGGCGTATCGGCCTTTTGTAGTCAGTCGCATGGACAATTACCACGGAGTTCAGAATGGGGCGAGTATGCAATTCCCGAGTATTTAAGTCAACTATAAGACCTAGTGCTTTAGTCAGGATTACCCGCAAAAGAGCGCGCGCATCATAGCAAAGGCTGGCCGCGAACAGCCAGCAATTGCTTGCGAAGGGGCCAGCCCGGAATTAGCTGGCCTTGCTTTCATCTTTATCCTTCACGCAGGCGAAGTCCTCTTCGCGCAACTCAGGCAGATCCTTGGCGCAATAGTTGCTGCCCAGATCCTTCAGCGCCCCGCACATCCCCTCCAGACGGCCATCAACCGCCTGCAAATGATCGAGCAACTGATTGATGGCACGCGCCACCGGGTCCGGCATGTCTTCACCAACACCGTAGGCATCGAAACCGATCTTCTCGGCCATGGCCTTGCGCTTGGCGTCCTGCTCTTCATCGGATTTGACGATGATCCGCCCCGGAATACCGACCACTGTCGCCCCGGCCGGCACAGCCTTGGTCACCACGGCGTTGGAACCGACCTTGGCCCCCGCACCAACGGTGAACGGGCCGAGCACCTTGGCACCCGCACCGACCACAACCCCATCTTCCAGAGTCGGGTGACGCTTGCCCTTGTTCCAACTGGTGCCGCCAAGCGTCACGCCCTGATAAAGGGTGACGTCGTTGCCGATCTCAGCGGTTTCACCGATGACGATGCCCATGCCATGATCGATAAAGAATCGACGACCGACCTTGGCGCCCGGATGAATCTCAATCCCGGTCAACCAGCGACCGAAGTTCGACACCAGTCGCGCCAGCCACTTCCAACCCATACCCCACAGGGCAGACGACAAGCGATGGATCCAGATAGCGTGCATACCGGGGTAGCACGTCAGAACTTCAAAGGCGTTGCGCGCTGCCGGATCACGATGGAAAACACTCTGGATATCTTCACGCAAACGCTCGAACATTTTTAATCCTTCCGCTTAAGAAGCTCGCCACGGGCCGCTTTCTGGGTTTCCGTGAGGATGCCACGCAATATATTCATTTCCGCCCGGCTGACCGAGCTGCGTCCGTACAACCGGCGCAGGCGCGCCATCAAGTGCCGTGGTTTTTCCGGATCAAGGAATTCAATGGCCACCAGGGTTTGCTCCAGGTGCTCATAGAATCGCTCCAGCTCATCCATGGTCGCCAGCTCACCACTTTTGGTGGACGCCACTTCATCCTTCTCGACCTTGCTCGGCTGACCTTGGGCCGCGAGCCAGGACATACGCACTTCATAGCTCAACACCTGCACCGCTGCCCCAAGGTTCAGCGAACTGAACTCAGGGTCTGATGGGATGTGCACGTGATAATGACATCGCTGCAGCTCTTCATTGGTCAGGCCGGAATCTTCACGACCAAAGACCAAGGCAATCTCGGCACCCGATGCGGCCTCCTCGACCACTTTCACACCGCATTCGCGGGGATCGAGCAACGGCCATGGAATGCGACGGTCACGGGCGCTGGTACCGAGCACCAGATTGCAGCCGACCAAGGCATCTTCCAAGGTGGCGACGACTTGCGCGTTTTCAAGGATGTCACCGGCACCGGAAGCACGAGCATCGGCTTCGTGATGCGGGAACAACCGCGGTTCGACCAGCACCAGCCGCGACAGGCCCATGTTCTTCATGGCACGCGCAGCCCCGCCGATATTCCCGGGATGGCTGGTATTGACCAGGACGACACGAATGTTATGCAGCAAGGGAGGCGCTCTCGAACACAGAAATGGGGAGCAGAATCTTACAGTTCATCCTACCGTTAAGCTACGAAACCGAACACCGACCTTCACCTGTAGAAAAGTTCTGATAGAATGCCCGGCTTTCTTTAACAACCTTAGGTGACACATCCATGCAGCCCATGCTGAATATCGCGCTGCGCGCCGCCCGCAGCGCCAGTGAATTGATCTTCCGCTCCATCGAGCGCCTGGATACCATCAAGGTCGACGAAAAAGACGCCAAGGATTATGTATCCGAGGTGGATCGCGCCGCCGAACAGAAAATCATCGATGCGCTGCGCAAGGCCTACCCTACCCACGGCATTCTCGGTGAAGAAACCGGCATGCACCCGGGTAGCGGCGAAGGCGAAGACTACCTGTGGATCATCGATCCACTGGACGGCACCACCAACTTCCTGCGCGGCATTCCTCACTTCGCCGTCAGCATCGCCTGCAAATACCGCGGTCGCCTGGAACACGCAGTTGTTCTGGACCCGGTTCGCCAGGAGGAATTCACCGCCAGCCGTGGTCGCGGCGCTCAACTGAACGGTCGTCGTCTGCGCGTCAGCGGCCGCACCAGCCTGGACGGCGCCCTGCTGGGTACCGGCTTCCCGTTCCGCGATGACCAGATGGACAACCTCGACAACTACCTGGGCATGTTCCGCGCCCTGGTTGGCCAGACTGCCGGCATCCGCCGCGCCGGCTCGGCGAGCCTGGACCTGGCTTACGTAGCGGCCGGCCGTTTCGACGCATTCTGGGAGTCGGGCCTGTCCGAGTGGGACATGGCTGCAGGCGCACTGCTGATTCAGGAAGCAGGCGGCCTGGTGAGCGACTTCACCGGCGGTCACGACTTCCTTGAGAAAGGCCACGTTGTTGCCGGTAACACCAAATGCTTCAAAGCAGTACTGACGGCCATCCAGCCGCACCTGCCGGCCTCGCTGAAACGCTAAGCGAGCAGCCACAAAAAAGCACCCCTCGGGGTGCTTTTTTTATGCCTGAAATTTGACCCCGAAAACACCACAGGGTCTCGTGGTGACTCGAACCTGCATTCCAGGCACAAAAAAGCACCCCGCAGGGTGCTTCTTTTTGAATCTGAATTTCAGCTATTTACTGAGCCGGCTCATTCTGCCCCAGGATCAGCTTGCCTTCCTTGTCGACCGGAATCTGATTACCCGGATCGCGATCCATCCGCACTTTGCCTTCCTTGCCATCCAGCGAATAACGTACGTCGTAACCTACAACCTTGTCGCTGATGTCATTCACCGTATTGCAGCGCGTTTGAGTCGTGGTGTAGGTATCACGATTCTGCATACCTTCCTGGACCTTGTTGCCGGCGTAACCGCCGCCGACCGCACCTGCAACGGTGGCAATCTTCTTGCCCGTACCGCCACCAATCTGATTACCCAGCAAACCACCCGCTACGGCACCCAGAACTGTACCCGCGATCTGGTGCTGATCTTTCACCGGCGCTTGCCGGGTTACTGCAACATCCTTGCATACTTCACGTGGCGTCTTGATTTGTGTCTTGACCGGTTCAACGGCCAGAACTTGCGCATACTCAGGGCCGCTTTTTTTGACCAGGCTGTAGGTGGCAACAGCACCCCCGGCCGTCACACCAACAGCACCCAATACTGCACCAACCAGCATCGACTTGTTCACATGAACCTCCTGACCATCACATGCGGGACAAGCCCGCGCTTCTCCCAGCCTTGGAGCATAAAAAAAGGCGCGAGTTCAATACTCGCGCCTTTTCGGCCGACAGCTGGAAAACGATAGCCGTTATGGGCGGTCGTCGACTTCCTTATCGGTAGCCACTGTAGGAATCAGATCCTCAGTGCTCAGGTTCAGCCAGATCAGCACGACGTTGGCGATGTAGATCGACGAGTAGGTACCCGCCAACACACCGATAAACAGCGCAATGGAGAAGCCGAACAGGTTGTCGCCACCAAAGAACAACAGGGCCGCGATCGCCAGCAAAGTGGAGATCGACGTTGCCATGGTCCGCAGCAGGGTTTGCGTGGTCGAGATGTTGATGTTGTCGATCAAGGACGCCTTGCGCAGCACACGGAAGTTCTCACGAACCCGGTCGAATACCACGATGGTGTCGTTGAGCGAGTAACCAATGATCGCCAGTACCGCCGCCAGCACCGTCAGGTCGAAGGTGATCTGGAAGAACGACAGGATACCGATGGTCACGATCACGTCATGGATCAGCGAAACGATCGCACCGACCGCAAACTTCCACTGAAAGCGGAAAGCCAGGTAGATCAGGATGCCGCCCAACGCCATCAGCATGCCGAGGCCGCCTTGGTCGCGCAGCTCTTCACCGACCTGAGGGCCGACGAATTCGACGCGCTTGACCGTCGCCGGGTTGTCGCCGCCGACTTTCAGCAGCGCTTCTGCCACTTGATGACCCAACTGCGGATCTTCACCCGGCATGCGCACCAGCAGATCGGTAGTCGCACCGAAGCTCTGCACGATTGCCTCGTGATAACCCGAAGTGGCCAGTTGCTCACGCACCTTGGTGACATCGGCCGGACGCTCGTAGGTCAGCTCGATGAGCGTACCGCCGGTGAAGTCCAGCCCCCAGTTCATACCCTTGGTGGCGACGCTGAACAATGCCAATGCCGTGAGGAACAATGTGACGCCGAACGCAAAGTTGCGAACGCCCATGAAGTTGATTGTACGTAACATGGCAGCCCCTTAAATCCACAACTTCTTGAAGTCACGACCGCCGAAGATCAGGTTGACCATCGCGCGGGTCACCATGATGGCCGTGAACATCGAGGTAAAGATCCCGAGGGACATGGTCACTGCGAAACCTTTGACCGGGCCGGTGCCCATCGCAAAGAGAATCCCGCCGACCAACAGAGTGGTCAGGTTGGCGTCGAGAATCGCGGTGAATGCCCGGCCGAAGCCTTCGTTGATTGCCCGTTGTACGGTCATGCCCGCCGCGATCTCTTCACGTATCCGCGAGAAGATCAGAACGTTGGCGTCGACAGCCATACCCATGGTCAACACGATACCGGCGATACCCGGCAGGGTCAGTGTTGCACCCAGCAGCGACATCAAGGCCAGCAGCAGCACCATGTTCACCGCCAGAGCGACGGTGGCGATGATGCCGAAGAAGCGGTAGATGGCGATGATGAACAGCGAGACAAACAGCATGCCCCACAGCGATGCATCAACACCTTTGATGATGTTGTCGGCACCCAGGCTTGGGCCAATGGTACGTTCTTCAGCGAAGTACATCGGTGCAGCCAGACCACCGGCACGCAGCAGCAGCGCCAGTTCGGACGACTCGCCCTGGCCGTTCAGGCCAGTGATGCGGAACTGAGCACCCAGCGGCGACTGAATGGTCGCCAGGCTGATGATCTTTTTCTCTTCCTTGAACGTCTGGACCGGCACGTCTTTCTCGACGCCGTTAACCACTTGCTTGACGTAAGTGGTAACCGGACGTTGCTCGATAAAGATCACTGCCATGCTGCGACCGACGTTGCTGCGAGTCGCACGACTCATCAGCTCGCCACCGTGGCCATCCAGACGGATGTTCACTTCTGGCGTGCCGTGTTCGCCGAAGCCAGCCTTGGCGTCAGTCACCTGGTCGCCAGTGATGATCAAGCCACGCTCGATCTGTGCTGGCGGACGATTGCCTTCACGGAACTCGAAGGTTTCGGAAGTGGCTTTCGAAGCACCCGGCTCAGCAGCCAGACGGAATTCAAGGTTGGCCGTCTTGCCGAGGATACGCTTGGCTTCGGCGGTGTCCTGCACGCCCGGCAGCTCAACCACGATGCGGTTGGCGCCCTGACGCTGAACGATTGGCTCGGCAACACCCAGCTCGTTGACGCGGTTACGTACCGTGGTCAAGTTCTGCTTGATGGAATATTCACGGATTTCCGCCAGCTTGGCCGGGGTCATCGCCAGACGCAGCACCGGTTGGCCATTGAGGTCGGCCGGAACAATGTCGAAATCGTTGAAGCTCTTGCGGATCAGCGTACGGGCTTGTTCGCGGGTTGCTTCATCAGTGAAGCCCAGCTGAATCGCACCGTTGAGTTGCGGCAGGCTGCGATAGCGCAGTTTCTCTTTACGCAACAGGCTCTTCACATCGCCTTCGTACACTTTCAAGCGAGCGTCGAGGGCTTTGTCCATGTCCACTTCCAGCAGGAAGTGCACACCACCGGACAAGTCCAGACCCAGCTTCATCGGGTGCGCGGCCAGGCTGCGCAGCCATTGCGGGGTGGTTTGTGCCAGGTTCAGTGCAACGACGTAGTCATCACCCAATGCCTTGCGCACGACGTCTTTGGCAGGTAGCTGATCTTCAGCCTTGGTCAGGCGAATCAGACCGCCCTTGCCGTTTGCTGCCAGGGTGGCAGCCTTGACGTTGATCCCGGATTCCTTGAGCGCTGTGCCCACACGATCCAGATCAGCCTGAGTGACCTGCAGCGAAGTGCTTGCACCGCTGACCTGAATGGCCGGGTCATCAGGATATAGATTGGGAGCGGAATAAATCAGACCGACCGCTAGCACCGCCAGGATCAGAATGTATTTCCACAGAGGGTATTTGTTCAGCATCACGCCGCCCGCTTATGACGCGGGGCGCCTTGCGCGCCCCGTCGATTGAGTAGAAGTTGAAACTTAGATCGCTTTCAGCGTGCCTTTTGGCAGCGTGGCGGCGATGGCGCCTTTCTGGAACTTCATTTCGATGGTGTCGGAAACTTCCAGAACAACGAAGTCGTCTGCCACTTTAGTGATCTTGCCGGCGATACCACCGGTGGTCACAACTTCGTCGCCTTTCTGCAGGCTGCTCAGCAGGTTTTTCTGCTCTTTGGCGCGCTTGGCCTGTGGACGCCAGATCATCAGGTAGAAAATGACCAGGAAACCGACCAGGAAAATCCACTCAAAGCCGCCGCCCATTGGGCCTGCTGCAGGTGCAGCAGCGTCAGCCATGGCATTAGAGATAAAAAAGCTCATTTAGCACTCCAGTTGCAAATGTTGAATCTTGGGGTCAGAAAACTCAGTCCAAAGGCGGAACAGGTAACCCGCGTTTGGCGTAGAAGGCATCGACAAAGGCGGCCAATGTACCCTGTTGAATAGCCTCGCGCAAACCAGCCATAAGCACCTGGTAATGGCGCAAATTGTGGATGGTATTCAACATGCTACCCAGCATTTCGCCGCACTTGTCCAGATGGTGCAGATAAGCACGGGAGAAGTTCTGGCAGGTGTAGCAATCGCAGGTCGGATCCAGCGGCGAATCATCATGGCGATGGAACGCGTTACGGATCTTCAGCACGCCTGTATCAATGAACAGATGCCCATTGCGGGCATTACGGGTTGGCATCACGCAATCGAACATGTCCACACCGCGGCGCACACCCTCAACCAGATCTTCCGGTTTGCCAACGCCCATAAGGTAACGAGGTTTGTCAGCCGGCATCTGACCCGGCAGGTAATCCAGGACCTTGATCATCTCGTGCTTCGGCTCGCCCACCGACAAACCGCCAATGGCCAGACCATCGAAGCCGATATTGTCGAGACCTTCCAGGGAGCGCATGCGCAGATCCTGGTGCATGCCGCCCTGAACGATGCCGAACAGTGCCGCCGTGTTATCGCCATGAGCTTCTTTCGAACGCTTGGCCCAACGCAACGACAGCTCCATCGATACCCGCGCGACGTCTTCGTCAGCCGGGTACGGGGTGCATTCGTCAAAGATCATCACAATGTCCGAGCCCAGGTCGCGCTGGACCTGCATCGACTCTTCCGGGCCCATGAACACTTTGGCGCCGTCGACCGGAGAAGCGAAGGTCACGCCCTCCTCCTTGATCTTGCGCATGGCGCCCAGGCTGAACACCTGAAAACCGCCGGAGTCAGTCAGAATCGGGCCTTTCCACTGCATGAAATCGTGCAGGTCGCCGTGCTTCTTGATCACTTCGGTGCCAGGACGCAGCCACAAGTGGAAGGTGTTACCCAGAATGATTTCCGCGCCAGTGGCGGTGATATCCCGCGGCAACATGCCCTTGACGGTGCCGTACGTGCCCACCGGCATGAAGGCCGGGGTCTCGACGGTACCGCGCGGAAAGGTCAAACGACCGCGACGAGCCTTGCCGTCAGTAGCAAGCAACTCAAACGACATACGACTTTGGCGACTCATTCTTTGTCCTCAGGGCCACGTGGTGCGGGGTTACGGGTGATAAACATCGCATCACCGTAGCTGAAAAAGCGGTATTCATGCTCCACGGCGGCTTTGTAAGCGGCCATGGCTTCGGGATAACCGGCGAACGCCGAAACCAGCATCAACAGCGTGGATTCGGGCAAATGAAAGTTGGTGACCAGGGCATCGACCACATGAAACGGGCGGCCCGGGTAGATAAAGATGTCAGTGTCGCCACTGAACGGCTTGAGCACGCCATCGCGTGCGGCACTTTCCAGGGAACGCACGCTGGTGGTCCCCACGGCCACCACGCGACCACCGCGAGCGCGGCAAGCGGCGACGGCATCGACCACGTCCTGGCCGACTTCCAGCCATTCGCTGTGCATGTGGTGATCTTCAATCTTCTCGACGCGCACCGGCTGGAAGGTGCCAGCGCCGACGTGCAAGGTCACGAACGCCGTCTCGACGCCCTTGGCGGCAATCGCCTCCATCAGCGGCTGATCGAAATGCAGCCCCGCCGTCGGCGCCGCTACCGCGCCCAGGCGCTCGGCGTACACCGTCTGATAACGCTCGCGGTCCGAGCCTTCATCCGGGCGGTCTATATAAGGAGGTAACGGCATGTGCCCGACGCGGTCGAGCAGCGGCAACACCTCTTCGGCAAACCCCAACTCGAACAACGCATCGTGACGCGCCAGCATCTCGGCTTCGCCACCGCCGTCGATCAGGATCTTCGAACCCGGTTTCGGCGACTTGCTGGACCGCACATGGGCCAGCACGCGATGACTGTCGAGCACCCGCTCCACCAGGATTTCCAGCTTGCCGCCGGAAGCCTTCTGGCCAAACAGCCGCGCCGGAATCACCCGGGTATTGTTGAACACCATCAAATCGCCCGGGCGCAAATGCTCGAGCAAATCAGTGAATTGACGGTGTGCCAGGGCGCCGCTGACCCCATCAAGGGTCAACAGGCGACTGTTGCGACGCTCGGCCAAAGGATGGCGGGCGATCAGCGAATCAGGGAGCTCGAAGGTAAAGTCAGCAACGCGCATGATGGGGTTCGTCTAGCAGGGCCGGGAAGTCTAGCGGAAATATCAAAAATTCTCCATGTACCTGATTGACCGACGGTTATCTCATCTCTATACTTCGCCGCCATTGAGCCCTGATGGCGGAATTGGTAGACGCGGCGGATTCAAAATCCGTTTTCGCAAGAAGTGGGAGTTCGAGTCTCCCTCGGGGCACCAAAATTAAGAAAGGTCTTGCTTAGCAAGGCCTTTTTTTTCGTCTGTAGAAAAGTGCCCTCACCCACCGCCGTCCTGTAGGAACTGGCTTGCCAGCGATCTTTTGATCTTTGCACCCTAGGCCGGCCCGACACCTCCCAAGGATTCACCCCATGGAACTGCTGCTGGAAACCGTCGCCCTGTTCTGCCTCAAGCTCGCTTACGAGACGGAAGATTCAAGTCCGATCCTGCGGGATGATTTGATGATGAGTGATTATGAGCGGGAGGTTTTTGGGTTGCTGGTGCGTAGGGGGGATGTTGAGGTGATCCACAGTAAAGTGGATGAATGCCTGAAGTTGACGCTGAACGCTATCGGCGGTGTGGATACAGTCTTAGGCCGCGAGTTGAATAGGTTGGCGGAAGACTTCAGCGCTGCACGGACGATGGAGCAACTCGATGCGCCGCTTATCGGGCTCAAGGATTATCTGAAACACATTCTGTGATTGATGAAGTGGAGTGGCAGTCGTGGGCTTAGCATGACTGAAAAGCTATCTAGTAAGGATTCAATTGGGTGGCCGACTACTCGATGCGATCTGGGATGGATGGGATGGCACACCCGACATGGACTTACGCCAAAGCCAACTAAATCCCGAACAGTTGCCGAGGGAATCCGGTTTCATCCGGGAACCCCATCGCCTTGAAGGTGCAGCCCGGCATAGCAGGTTTGCTGTCGATCAAATCCGCGACGTCGCTGATCCAGGTCGAGGCTGGTGCGATTTTCTGCAGCAGAAACCATATGACCGCGACTGACCCGTACAACCGCTTGAGCGCGTGCTGATCTAGCCCCAGCGTCTGAAAATACGGTTCTGCGGGTACCGCCAACGCGTTAGGCGAGGCCTGATTCCAGATACGCGTATGGTGCGCACAGCGGTTGCGCAAATGGCTGGTTTGTTGCATCCATCGGCTGAGCATCCTGGCGTTATTCAAACCGAGGCGCGCGAGTATGAGATTCTGATACTTGCTACTAAGCAGTTCGAAGAACTCAGAAAGATCACCGAAATCCCATGCTTCTACCGCAACCCAAACGGGAATGGACTTACCGGCTCGAAAGTGCCACTGAATGCAGTCCTCTTTGCTCCGAGCAACGTGCGACTGCTGCTTCTGGCTCCACTCCACCCACTTGTTCCGCCTATTGCCGCTGCGGTCCGTGTACGGTTGAGTCCATTTTTGCAGGATGAATTTCGCATTGGTGTAAGCCATTGGGTCGTGATACCCAACCTCGTGAGCCATTACGGTCTTGAGGTGAACCTCCAAACGCTCGACTGCATCCAGCATAAGCATTCGCAATCGTTTATCGAACTTGTAAAGGTCTACGGCCGAGTTGAAGCAGGTGGCTGCCTGGAAAGTGTCCAGACGCAGAGGCTTGCCCGTGACCGGGCAAACGTCTTGCTGCAGGCCGTTCATTTTGAACTCTCGAGCCGGGTACCAATAACCGCTGAGGCGGTAATAGCCTAACTGCGCAAGCTTGCGCTCTGCACGTGAGGGGTCATGGATCTGCATACCCCTGCTGGCCAAAATCGCGACCAAATCAGAGTATGTACGGAACGGCTTCGGAGGGGCTGGGGTAGACAACTTCCATGTTCCAGAAACAAGAAGGCCCGAACGTAATGCCGGACTGAGCCAGCACCAGAGGATCGGGCGCGATTGGGGTCAATGCTGCCGTAGCCTAATGACCATGTCAAATCTGTACGTCGCATAAAACGCGGCAAACACTACGGTTTATGCGGATTTTCGACAGACGAGGCAGCGCGCTTATGCGCAGCCTAAAACAGTACGCTGCGGATTGTTGTCAGGCCATTCCGAGAGTTCGGTAGGGATATTCTGTTCGATACCCGATGCTAGTTTTCCCAGCGAAAGCACTGAGCAAAGAGTTTATGAACGTTGCAGGAATGAGGCTTGCACGCTACCCTTCCGACGTCGCTGCCAATTCAGCGACCGGGTGTGGAAACCCGTGTAATTCAAGGCGCAACAGCGCCCCCATCACGTCTGCCGGCGCTTTTTTTGTGTCTGCGGCGTGAGTTATGGCGGCTGTGCGTGGGACGTCTTCGGGCGTGCCGGTTTCCTTGATTCCCGGTTTTCCACCCTGCGCACAGCTGTCACCCATTCGTGTGGAAACGGATATGGCAGCTCCATATATCAAGGAGTCTGATAATGCGCAGCATCAATCCGTACAAAATTTGGCTTTTCCCTCAACGTGACTCTCAGTTGCGTAACGCCCCACCGTCCGCCCTCTCCCGCTGCCTATCCGTTATCGGAGGTGGCCAATGACCGAACAACCCGAACTCAAAACCATCGGCCTAACCCCCGCCATCTACTGCGCGGACCAAGCCCTATTCCATGTCACCCGCGGCGTCCCGCTCGGCGATGCGTTGGCCATGGCTTCTGATTTTCTTTTTCTCGCCAAGAAGCTGACCGAAGATGCTGCTTACACCACAGACACCGACCGTCACGCCTGGGCCGCGCATTATTTGACGGCGATGAGTAAGGCGGTGGTGGATGATGCGGTGAAGGTGCTGAATCGGGATCGGGACAATGAGCTGGCGTCTAAGCGGGCGGGGGCGAAGTCTGAAGGGTAGTGGCTGGGAAATGGCAGGATGGTTCTGATGTCGGTCCGTGAGGTGTGAAGTCTGGGGGAGCGGACTGCTTGGGATGATGGTAGGGCATTCAGCATTGATGTTGGATGGTCTGGCGCTTTCGCGAGCAAGCTTTGCTCCTACAGGGTTTGCGGTGAATTGACTGGCATTGTTAGCCCCGAGTTCTTTCGGGGCTTTCGACCTGCTGGTGATGCCCTGCACGTTGACCGCGATGATGCGTTTGTTGGTAAACACCACGCCGTCGCGCATGGATTTGCAGGAGTCGATGACTTGCTCCCCTTCCAGTAGCAACCAAGCTTGACTTCACGCCGTCGGCGTATCCGACTCTTCCCGCCCCGCCGCCCGCACTGCAACCTCAATCGCCCGAACACTGATCGCCGCAAATATCGCCGTCATCAGCACCCCGTTGAACCCCAGCAAAATCGCCAGAATCCGCGAGACGCCAAGTTTCGGCACGAGCTCTCCATAGCCAATGGTCAAACCGGTCACGAAGCCGAAATAGATGCCGTCAAAAAGATCCCAGCCCTCCAGGTAGCTGATGATGAGGCCGAACAGCACAATCAGAAAAAACAGTACGGAAAAGATCGGCCAGACAACACGCAAGTAGAACCCGATTGCTTTGAAGAATTCTCGACGGACGTTCGATGCATGAGTGTGCTTCATGTCATGGGCTTCCTGAGGTTTGCCTGAGTGGCAGGCGTATTAACACCCCATCAGCTTGGCACAAGCGCTGGAAACTGGTGCATCAGCAGCGGGTTGGGGGTGGTTCAAGCATGATTCGCGCTAGCGCTGCAGATAGTCCCCGACCATTCAGGGACGACGCCTCCGGCCGCACTCTTCTAGACTCAATAGAAGGTCGTAGAAAGAACTGAACACGTCGCTTTGGTGCTGTTGAATCAAAAGCAGCGTGGCAAGCTGCCTTAATGCCCTTATAGAGGTGCGGCAAAGACCGCGCCGGGCACAACAAGATGCCCGCTCAGGGTGCCCTGGCCAACGGCCTGAAATTGCCACGATACCGTGACGTGGTGTGAGTGCCGCAGCCGACACTTTCGGACGACCGACAACCATCTGGTTTGTCCGTGACCGTGAGGATTGCTGAATGCCTGATGAGATGTTGCACCTGCCTTTGGTCAACAGCCTGCTGGAGCGCCACAAGGACTCTCCGGGTGCACTGTTGCCCATTCTTCATGATATTCAGGAACGCATCGGCTACATCCCCGATGCGGCCGTCCCCGAGATTGCCCACGCCCTCAATCAGAGTCAGGCGGAGATTCGCGGGGTGATCAGTTTTTACCATGATTTCCGTACTGCGCCGCCGGCCAAGCATATCCTGCGTCTGTGCCGGGCCGAGTCCTGCAAGAGCCGCGGTGCCGAGCAGCTCGCCGCGCAGTTGCGCGAACGCCTGCAACTGGACGATCACGGCAGTAGCGCCGACGGCAGCATCAGTTTGCGCCCGGTGTATTGCCTCGGCGCCTGTGCTTGCTCGCCCGCTTTGGAATTGGATGGCCGGGTGCATGCGCGGCTTAGTGCCGAGCGTCTCGATGCATTGCTCGATGCTTGCCGGGAGGACGCATGATGCCGTCGCTCTATCTGCCTACTGATTCTCTTGCCCGTGCCGTGGGTGCCGATGAAGTCGCGGTGGCGCTGATCACTGCGGCTCAGGAACGCAATCTGCCCCTGGAGTTGCAGCGCACCAGTTCGCGCGGCTTGTATTGGCTGGAGCCGCTGCTGGAAGTGGGCAGCCCGCAAGGCCGGATCGGTTTCGGCCCGCTGACCGCTGCCGATGTGCCGTCCGTGCTCGAAGCCCTGCAAGGCGAGCCGTCCACCCATCCGCTGGCCTTGGGCCTAGTGGAAGAGCTGCCTTATCTCAAGACTCAACAACGCCTGCTGTTCGCCCGCGCCGGTATTACTCGGCCGCTGTCGCTGGATGATTACCGGGCCCATGGCGGTTTCGAGGGCTTAACCAAGGCCGTGGCCGTTGGCGGTGAGCAAACCGCGACGGAAGTATTCGATTCAGGCCTGCGTGGTCGTGGCGGCGCGGCGTTCCCGGCGGGGATCAAATGGCGCACGGTCCGCGCCACCCAAGCGGCGCAGAAATACATTGTGTGCAACGCCGACGAAGGCGACTCCGGCACTTTCGCCGATCGCATGTTGATGGAAGGCGATCCCTTCCTGCTGATCGAAGGCATGGCCATTGCCGGGATCACCGTCGGCGCCAGTTACGGCTACATCTATGTGCGCTCGGAATATCCGGATGCCGTGGCCACACTGCGCCAGGCGCTGAACATTGCTCGGACCGCCGGTTACCTCGGCGCCAATGTGGGCGGCAGCGGTCAGGCTTTCGATATGGAAGTGCGCGTCGGTGCCGGCGCTTACATCTGCGGCGAGGAAACCGCGCTGCTGGACTCTCTCGAAGGCAAGCGTGGGATCGTCCGCGCCAAACCGCCGATCCCCGCCTTGAAGGGTTTGTTTGGCCTGCCAACGCTGGTGCACAACGTGCTGACCCTGGCCTCGGTGCCGCTGATTCTCGCCAAGGGCGCGCAGTTCTATCGCGATTACGGCATGGGCCGCTCCCTGGGCACCATGCCCTTCCAGCTGGCGGGCAATATTCGTCATGGTGGTTTGGTGGAACGGGCCTTTGGCCTGACCCTGCGGGAACTGGTGGAAGACTACGGCGGTGGCACCGCCAGCGGCCGGCCGCTGAAGGCCGCTCAGGTCGGCGGCCCGCTCGGCGCCTGGGTGCCGCCGTCGCAGTTCGACACGCCGCTGGATTACGAAGCGTTCGCCGCCATCGGCGCGATGCTCGGTCACGGTGGTGTAGTGGTCGCCGACGACAGCCTGGACATGGCCCACATGGCGCGCTTCGCCATGCAGTTCTGCGCAGAAGAATCCTGTGGCAAATGCACGCCATGCCGCATCGGCTCGACCCGGGGCGTGGAGGTGATCGACCGCCTGCTGGCTGCGCCTGACCAGAGCGGTCGAGATGAACAGGTGATCATCCTCAAGGACCTGTGCGACACCCTGCAATACGGTTCGCTCTGTGCCTTGGGCGGCATGGTTTCCTTTCCGGTCGCCAGCGCCCTCAAGCACTTCCCCGCCGACTTCGGTCTGCAAGCCTCGGAGGCCGACCAATGATCACTCTTTTCGACCCGAACACCGATATCGATCTTGGCACTCCGGCCCGCGACAGCCAGGTGCAAGTCACCCTGAATATCGACGGCCGCAGCATCAGCGTGCCCGAAGGCACTTCGGTGATGCGCGCCGCTGCGCTGCTGGGCACCACCATTCCCAAACTGTGCGCCACCGACAGCCTGGAAGCCTTCGGCTCCTGCCGCATGTGCCTGGTGGAGATCGACGGCATGCGCGGCTATCCCGCGTCCTGCACCACGCCGGTCACTGAAGGCATGACCGTGCACACCCAGACGCCGAAGCTCGCAACCCTGCGCCGCAACGTCATGGAGCTGTACATCTCCGATCACCCGCTGGACTGCCTGACCTGCTCGGCCAACGGCAATTGCGAGCTTCAAACCGTCGCCGGCCAGGTCGGCCTGCGGGAGGTGCGTTACGGCTATGAAGGCGACAACCATCTGGCTGACGTGAAGGACACTTCCAACCCCTACTTCGACTTCGACCCGAGCAAGTGCATCGTCTGCAACCGCTGCGTACGCGCCTGCGAAGAAACCCAAGGCACCTTTGCCCTGACCATTACCGGGCGCGGTTTCGAATCCCGCGTTGCGGCTGCCGGTGGCGAGAACTTCCTCGACTCGGAATGCGTATCCTGCGGCGCCTGTGTGCAAGCCTGCCCGACCGCGACGCTGATGGAAAAAAGCGTGGTCGAACTGGGTCAGCCCGAACGCAGCGTGATCACCACCTGTGCCTATTGCGGCGTGGGTTGCTCGTTCCGCGCCGAGATGAAAGGCGACAAGCTGGTGCGCATGGTTCCCGATAAAAACGGCCACGCCAACCACGGCCACTCCTGCGTCAAAGGGCGCTTTGCCTGGGGCTACGCCACCCACCCGGATCGCATCACCAAACCGATGATCCGCCAGCACATCAACGACCCTTGGCAGGAAGTCAGCTGGGATGAAGCGGTGACCTACGCCGCCAGCGAATTCCGTCGGTTGCAGCAAAAATACGGCCGCGACTCCATTGGTGGCATCACCTCCAGTCGCTGCACCAACGAAGAAACCTACCTGGTGCAAAAACTGGTGCGCGCCGCATTCGGCAACAACAACGTCGATACCTGTGCGCGCGTCTGCCACTCGCCGACCGGCTATGGCCTGAAACAAACCCTTGGCGAGTCCGCCGGTACCCAGAGTTTCGACTCGGTGATGCAGGCTGACGTGATCCTGGTGATGGGCGCCAACCCCAGCGACGCCCATCCGGTGTTCGCCTCCCAGCTCAAACGCCGCTTGCGTGAAGGCGCGCGACTGATCGTCATCGACCCACGGCGCATTGATCTGGTGGACTCGGTGCATGCCCGCGCCGAACTGCACCTGGCCCTGCGCCCGGGCACCAACGTCGCCATGCTCAACGCACTTGCCCATGTCATCGTCACCGAAGGCCTGCTCAACCAGGCCTTTATCGACGCTCGTTGCGAGGGAGCGGATTTCGCTCACTGGAGCGAGTTCGTCAGCCGCGCGGAAAACTCGCCGGAAGTCCTTGGCCCCATCTGCGGCGTAGACGCTGCCGACATCCGTGCCGCCGCCCGTCTGTATGCCACCGGCGGCAATGCCGCGATCTACTACGGCCTGGGCGTCACCGAGCACAGCCAGGGCAGCACCGCGGTCATGGGCATCGCCAACCTGGCCATGGCCACTGGCAACATCGGCCGCGAAGGCGTGGGCGTGAACCCGTTGCGTGGGCAGAACAACGTTCAGGGCTCCTGCGACATGGGCTCCTTCCCTCATGAGCTGCCCGGTTACCGACACATCTCCAACGAGGTGGTTCGGGCGCAGTTCGAGCAGGCCTGGAACGTCACCCTGCAACCCGACCCGGGCCTGCGCATTCCCAACATGTTCGAGGCAGCCCTTGGCGGCAGCTTCAAGGGCTTGTATTGCCAGGGCGAAGACATCGCCCAGAGCGACCCCAATACCCAGCACGTCACCGCGGCGCTGTCGGCCATGGAATGCGTGGTGGTGCAGGACATTTTCCTCAACGAAACCGCCAAGTTCGCCCACGTGTTCCTGCCGGGCAGCTCGTTCCTGGAAAAGGACGGCACCTTCACCAACGCCGAGCGACGCATTTCCCGAGTGCGCAAAGTCATGGAGCCTCTGGGTGGCAAGGCCGACTGGGAAGGCACGGTGGCCCTGGCCAACGCCCTGGGCTACCCGATGAACTACACGCACCCGTCAGAAATCATGGATGAAATCGCCAGCCTGACGCCGACGTTCACCAACGTCAGCTACGCCGAACTGGATCGCCACGGCAGCCTGCAATGGCCGTGCAATGCCGCGGCACCGGACGGCACGCCGACCATGCACATCGACGAATTCGTGCGCGGCAAGGGGCGCTTCATGCTCACCGGCTACGTGCCCACCGAGGAAAAGGTCAACAATCGCTACCCGCTGCTGCTGACCACCGGGCGCATCCTCAGCCAGTACAACGTCGGCGCCCAGACCCGGCGTACCGACAACGTCGCCTGGCACGACGAAGATCGCCTGGAAATCCATCCGACCGACGCCGAGAGCCGTGGCATCAACGAAGGTGACTGGGTCGGCATCGGCAGCCGCGCCGGCCAGACCGTACTGCGTGCGCGGGTCACCGAACGAGTCGCCCCGGGCGTGGTGTACACCACTTTCCACTTCCCGGAATCGGGGGCCAACGTCATCACCACCGACAACTCCGACTGGGCCACCAACTGTCCGGAGTACAAGGTCACCGCCGTGGAAGTAAGCCGCGTCTACCACCCTTCCGAGTGGCAAAAACGCTATCAGGAGTTCAGCGACAACCAGCACCGTCTGCTCAACGAACGCCGCCAGGCACGTGGCACTAAAGCCGAGGTACGCCGATGAGCACTGAAAATCTGATCAAAATGGCCAACCAGATCGCCCAGTACTTCGCCAGTCAACCGGACCAGCAACAGGCCGTGCTCGGCGTGCGTAATCACCTGCAGATGTACTGGACGCCCGGCATGCGCAAGGAATTGCTGGCCTGGCAGACCGAGCATCAAGGGGCAGACTTGCATCCACTGGCGCAGGCGGCGGTCAGTGGGGCGGGCTGGGAGGCTTAGGTTCAGATGATCCGTTAAGCCGTCACGCAATTTTTGTAGCAGCTGGCGCAGCCTGCGTTCGGTTCGGGCCGCGTTCGGACGCAGCAGTCGTGAAATAAGAAGATGCGGTGTCTCAGGAAGACCGCAAGCTCAGGTTTTACGACTGCTACGTCCGAACGCGGCCCGAACCGAACGCAGGCTCCGCCAGCTGCTACAAGATTGCGTCATTGCAGAAATTGCTTAACTGTCTGGGCGTTGGATGCACCGGCAACACCACCAACGCTTCCAACCCGCCCATCGACCGATTACGCAGTGTCAGCTCGCCTCCGTGTTCCAGCACAATCGCCCGCGCCGCCGATAACCCCAACCCAACGCCCCCCGTGCTTTTGTTCCGCGAACCTTCCATGCGAAAGAACGGTGCAAAAACCTGTTCAAGACTGGCATCCGGTATACCCGGCCCACGATCCAGCACTTTGATCCTCACCTCCCCGGCTCCGGGGATCAGTTCAATCGCCGGCTCACTACCGTACTTGATCGCGTTATCCAGCAGATTGGTCATCACCCGCTTAAGCCCCAACGGTCGCCCGAAATACACCCACCGCGACGGCCCGCTGAAAGCAATCTCGAAACCCTGATCCCGATAATCATCCAGCAACGTTTGCAGCAGTTCCGCCAGATCAAACTGGGTCGCTGGCTCAAGCCGGGCATCATCGCGGAAGAACTCCAACGCCGAGTTGATCATCGCCTGCATTTCATCCACATCACGAAACAAACGCTGCTGTTGCTCGCTGTCTTCGATGAATTCGCCACGCAAGCGCATCCGCGTCAGTGGCGCGCGCAGGTCGTGGGAGATGGCGGCGAGCATTTGCGTGCGGTCGCGGATGAAGTGCTGCAGCTGGGCTTGCATGGCGTTGAACGCGAGAATGGCCTGGCGGATTTCCTGTGGGCCCAGCGGTTCGATGGGTGGAGCGCGGAAGTCCACGCCGAAGCGTCGGGCACCTTCGGCAAAGTGCTGCAAAGGTGTGGCGAGGCGCCGGGTGGCGATCAGCGCGACCAGGGCGGTGGAGATCAGCACCAGCAGGATTACGATCAGGTAGCGTGGCGTTTCGTCGAGGCCCCAACTGCGCGAGGGCGCGGAGAACATCAGCCATGTCGAATCCGATAGCTCGATCAGCAGCGCGTAATGCGCGTCCGCCGTGTGCTCCGTCCAGTCGGCCGGTTCATAGGCTTCGATGCGCCGGTCAGGGGCTCTGAGCATCGGCTGCAGGATGGTCGAGCCGATGTCGGACTTCGGATCGTCCACGGTCGGCAGATTGAGATCGTGCCGGTCAGGGTGCCAACTGACGGTGAAGCCGTTCTCGCCGGCAGCTTGCGCCAATGAGTTACGCAGGGGCGCCGGGGCGGCCTCGATGATGCGGCTGATGGCCGCGGCTTTTTCCAGCAGGCCGGTTTCGGTCAGCGGCGGACGCGCCCAGACGCCGGCCAGTTGGATAAACAGCCCGTTGAGCGCCAGTGAAATGAGCATGGCCAGGATGATCGTCAACGCGATCCAGCGCGCGACCGTATCTTGCGGCCAGTCTCGGGCGCGAATCCGCTTCAGCCAGCTCATCGCCGCGTCACGCTGGGTGTGAACAGGTAACCGCCATTGCGCACGGTGCGAATCATCGCCGGCCGTTTGGTGTCTGACTCGAGTTTGCGCCGCAGGCGGCTGACTTGAACGTCGATGCTGCGATCGAACGCGTCGTGGCAATGCCCGCGCGCCAGGTCCAGCAGTTGTTCACGGGTGAGGATGCGCTGCGGGTGTTCGACGAAGACCAGCAGCAAGTCGAATTCGCCGGCCGACAGCGGAATCATCACGTTGTCCGGCGAGCGAAGTTCACGACGGGTGACGTCCAGGTGCCAGTCGGCGAAGTCGATCAGCGGCCGTGGTCGTTCCTGCGATACGGGACGGCGCTCGTCCACGCGGCGCAATACAGCGCGCACCCTGGCCAGCAGTTCACGGGCGTCGAAGGGTTTGGTCAGGTAATCGTCGGCGCCCAGTTCGAGGCCGACCACCCGGTCGCTGAGTTCGCCCATGGCGGTCAGCATGATCACCGGTATTGCGTTCCGAATCCGCAGTTGCTGACACAGGATCAACCCGCTGTCCCCCGGCAACATCACGTCAAGAATGATCAGGTCTGGCGGCTGGCGCTCGATGGCCGCCCACAGCGACGCACCGTCGGTGGCGACTTCGACGCTGTAGCCGTGCTGCACGAAGAATTTTTTCAGTAGATCGAGGACTTCAAGGTCGTCGTCCACAATTAAAAGACTGTTCACCGAAGGTCACTTAAGGGGCGAATGGAGCCGCCATCTAAAACCATTCACGGCAGCGCGTCATATATTTCAATCCTGCAATAAAGCGTCAGCGCCGCAATAAACCAGACATCTTTGCGCAAGGCTTGGGGCTCAGCATCTCGGCGAATTACTCCCGAGAATCGCGTCCATGTTGCCTTTCAAATGTGCTCCCTGGCTGGCCCGCAACACCTCGATTGCCGTGCTGACCGCAGGGCTGGCGGGTTGCAGCAGTCAGCCTCCGTCCGCCACCGATGTGAGTTGCGCCGACATCGCCTATTCGGTGAACGACCCGGCGGAACCGTTCAATCGTGGGGTCTTCGCGTTCAATCGCGTGGTCGATGACTATGCCCTGGCGCCGGTCGCTCGCGGCTATCGCTACTCGCCGGACTTTTTCCAGACCGGTGTGCATAACTTTGTGGCGAACTTTGGCGAGCCCAAGGTTTTCATCAATGACCTGCTGCAAGGCAACCCGATGCGCTCGCTCAATACCGTGGGGCGTTTCGCGCTCAACACCACGGTCGGCGTGGTGGGCTTGATCGATGTCTCCGGCATGGCCGGCATCCCGCGTCACGACGCGGACTTCGGTCAGACGTTCGGCGTGTGGGGCATCGGCAACGGTCCGATCGTCGAACTGCCTTTGCTCGGCACTTCCAACAGCCGCGACGCCGTCGGCCGCGTGCTCGGTTTTGTGGTCGATCCGTTCGGCAGCAACAGCGACACCGTGGACACGCTGTCCACCATCAGCACAGTCGGCGGCATCGTCGATGGCCGCGCCGAAGCCTTACCGCTGACCGACAGCCTGCAAAAACTGCCGGACTACTACAGCGCATTACGCAACGTAGTCGCCGAGCATCGCGCCGCTTACGTGGCCGATGGCAAACAAGGTTCGGCGCAGACAACCAAACATCAATGCACAGGAGCACCGGCCGATGGTTTCTGAAGGCAATAGCCTGACTCTGCAGCAACGGGTCATCCAGCCCGACCCGGCCACTCTGCACTGTCGGGAAATTACCCTGCGCCTGTCAGCGGACTGTCGCCATCTGGTGCTCAGCCGCTACACCGAACACTATGGCCCGGCGCTGGTGCGATGGATCGAGCGTAGCCACACAGTGTCGGTGACAGAGCTGTTTCGCTGGCTCGTGGCCAATGGCGAGACGGATGTAATGCAGGCGGACGGCCAGCCGTTGCCTTGACTGTCGGATTCGAGCCAGTTGCGTTTCATTGACGTCAGCTGCGTTATCATCCCGCGCTTCTCTGTTCCAAAAAACCGGATGTCCATGTCTTTGCCGCTGCCTGACGATCATCAATCCTTACCCCCTGTTTTGGTCGGGCCGCTGTTGCGGCGTCTGGAGCCCACGCGGTTGGTGATGTGGCTGGTGGGGTCGCGGGCTCTGTCGCTGACGTTGCGTCTGCAAGATCGCGACGCTATCCACCTCGACGCGAGTCAGTGCACGATCATTGCGGTGGGCACCCAGGCCTTTATTCATTTGATCGATGTGTCGCTGGACACCGCCCTGCCCTGCGACACGTTAATCGAATACGACCTGCTGATTGACGACGCTGGTGCAGGCATCGCCGATTGGGCTCCGCACTTGCTGTACGGAGACGCCCGTTGCCCAAACTTCGTCCTGCGTAAACGGGCCGATCATCTGCTGCACGGTTCCTGCCGCAAACCTCACCATCCGGCCCCGGACGGTTTGCTGTGCGTCGACCGTTTGCTGGAGGCCGAGCCGGACGCACATAAACGGCCGGCGCTGTTGATGATGAGTGGCGATCAGGTTTACGCCGACGACGTCGCGGGGCCGATGCTGCGAGCCATCCATGCCTTGATCAAGCGGCTTGGGTTGTTCGAAGAGCATATCGAAGGTGCGGTGGTCAGCGACAGCGCCAAGCTCTACGAGCACCCCGCCAGCTACTACCATCGTGCGGATTTGTTACCGGCGCTGGAGAGTAATGAAACCCTGCGCGAGCGATTTTTCGGTGGGGCGCGTAAGCCGATTTTCACCAGCAGCAGTGCCGACAACCATCTGGTGACGTTCGCCGAAGTCATGGCCATGTACCTGCTGGTCTGGTCGCCAACACCCTGGACATTGATCGCCCCGAAACCACCGACACTGACGCCTGCAAGACGCGAACGTTATGCCCTTGAGCAGACGCGCATCGATGGCTTCAAGGCCGGTCTGGGAGGCGTCGCCCGAGCACTCGCTCACCTGCCGTGCCTGATGATTTTCGACGACCACGATATTACCGATGACTGGAATCTTTCCGCGCAATGGGAGGAAACGGCCTACGGCCATCCGTTCTCCAGGCGCATCATCGGCAACGCGCTGATTGCTTACATGCTGTGCCAAGGTTGGGGAAACAACCCGGATGCGTTCGGCGCTGTGCTGAAAAAGGCCGACGGATTGAGCGCCACCGGGCATGACCGCTACCTCGACAGTGACATTCAGGACGACTTGATCGATGAGCTGCTGAGATTTCAGAACTGGCATTACGTGCTGCCCACCCGCCCGGCCATCGTGGTGCTCGACACCCGCACCCGGCGCTGGCGCAGCGAGATGAACCTCAAGCAGCCCTCGGGTTTGCTGGACTGGGAAGCCCTCAGCGAACTGCAACAGGAACTGCTCGATCACCCCTCGGCCATCATCGTTTCGCCGGCACCGATCTTCGGCGTCAAACTGATCGAAACCGTGCAGCGCGTCTTCAGCTGGTGCGGTTATCCCCTGTTGGTGGATGCCGAAAACTGGATGGCCCATCGCGGCGCGGCCCAGGTGATCCTGAACATTTTCCGACACTCGCGCACGCCTGGTAACTACGTGGTGCTGTCGGGCGATGTGCATTATTCCTTCGTCTACGAAGTACTGATCCGACACCGCAAGGCCGGCCCGCGAATCTGGCAGATCACCAGCAGCGGCATCAAAAACGAGTTCCCGCCGGCGCTGCTCGAGTGGTTCGACCGCCTCAACCGCTGGCTCTACTCGCCCCGCTCGCCGCTCAACTGGCTGACCAAACGCCGACGCATGCGCATTGTTCCGCATGTCCCGGAACATGCTGAAGCGGGTGAACGGCTGTGGAATTCGGCGGGGATCGGGCAAGTGTTCTTTAATGAAAAAGGACAGCCGCAAGAGATCTATCAGCACAACTCAAACGGTTCGCCGAAGACGCGGATGGTTGCGCCTGAGAATGGCGACTGAAGGCTGATCGCTCACACTGATCGTTCCCACGCTCTGCGTGGGAATGCAGCCCGGGACGCTCTGCGTCCCTTTCGAGAGCTGGAACGCGGAGCGTCCCTTGAGGCGTTCCTTTGCTGCGCGTGGGAACGATCGGATTACGGCTCCCTTACATGATCGGTGTCGCTCATGAACCTCACTCGAACCCTGATCATCGGCAACTCCGGTTCCGGCAAAAGCTGGCTGGCCAAACGACTGGCCGAGCACCTGCACATACCATGGGTCGATCTCGACTCGATTCACTGGTTGTCCGACGAACACAGCATCCCCCGCCACCGTGCCGAGGCGTTGGGCATGGCACGGGTACTGGCCAGTGAAGAACGCTGGGTGATCGAAGGCGTTTACGGCTGGATCATCAGCGAACTCTTGCCCCGGGCGACAACACTGATCTGGCTGTGTGTTGAAGATGAGGAGTGTGTTGCCAATATTCGTCAGCGAGAGGCGCAGCGGGACAAGAATGACGAGTTGTTGATAGCGTTGCTCGACTGGGCCGGCAGCTATCGTACGCGTGAAGAGTCCAGTGGATTCGCCGCGCATCAGCGTCTGTTCGAAGGGTTTGGCGGTTCGAAACGGCAACTCGTGAGCCGAGCGAAAATGAATGATTTTATCCATTCTCCACCCCGCACCTGGCGCATTTGAGCGCTGGGGATGGCGTGTTAATCGGATCGGGATTACATCGATCACGGAAACGTCTCGAAGAATCATCGGCGATACTCAGTACAAACGTAGATGCATCGTCTGCGTAACGACCACTCGTAGGTATCACCTTGTCATCCTGTACTCATTTCTGTACGTTCTTTGCATCGAGCGAGGACTACAACATGCAAACCATCAACTACACCACAGCACGTGCACACCTTGCAGAAACCATGGATCGGGTTAATGAAGACCGCGCCCCATTGTTGGTAACGCGCCAGAAAGGTGAACCCGTGGTGATGATGTCTCTGGCGGAATACAACGCCCTCGAAGAGACAGCCTATCTGCTTCGTTCTCCTGCCAATGCTGAACGTCTGATCAAATCGATCGGCAACCTGCGAGCAGGGAAAACCAAAGCAAGGCAACTCATCGAAGAATGAATATCGAGTTCACTACAGAAGGTTGGGACGACTACCGATGGTTCCAACAAAACGACAAGGCCGGCCTCAAACGAATCAACCTGTTGATTAAAGCGATTCAGCGGGAGCCATTTGAAGGCGTGGGTAAACCTGAGCCGCTCAAACACAATTTGAGCGGCTTCTGGTCTCGCCGAATCACTGCCGAGCATCGCTTGGTCTACACAGTCGAGGACGGTGAAATACGCATCGTGATGTGTAGATACCACTACTGAGATAAATCTCAGGCCGCTTTCACCACTCGACACACCCCTCTCACAATCATCTCAACCTCCCGCTCATCAATCGTCAGCGGCGGCAGCAAGCGAATGGTTTTGCCCCGTGTCACGTTGATCAGCAAGCCGTGATCCCGCGCCGCGATCAGGGTCAGGTCGCGAATCGGTTGTTTGAGTTCGATGCCAATCATTAAACCCTGGCCGCGGATCTCCAGGATGTTCGGGTCGTCCGCCAATTCAATGCGCAATCTGGCCAGCAAACGTTCGCCCTGAAGTTTGGCGTTTTCCAGCAGCCCTTGTTCTTCGATGATCTCTAGCACGGTGCAACCCACGCGGCAGGCCAGTGGATTGCCGCCGAAGGTGCTGCCGTGACTGCCGGGGGTGAAGAGGTCGGAGGCTTTGCCTCGGGCCAGGCAGGCGCCGATGGGTATGCCGTTGCCCAGGCCTTTGGCCAGAGTCATGACATCCGGAACGATGCCTTCGTGCTGAAAGGCAAACCACTGTCCGGTGCGGCCGATACCGGTCTGGATTTCGTCGAGCATCAGCAGCCACGAGCGCCGAGTGCAGAGTTCGCGAATGGCTTTCAGGTAACCGGGCGGGGCCATTTGGACACCGCTTTCACCCTGAATCGGCTCCATCAGGATCGCCACGATGCGCGGGCCGTGGGCTTGCTGCACCTTGTCGAGCGCCTTGAGGTCACCGAATGGCACTTTGACGAAATCCCCCGGCAACTCATTGAAGCCCAGGCGCACGGCCGGGCCATCACTGGCGGACAAGGTGCCGAGGGTCCGGCCGTGAAAGGCGTTTTCCATGACCACCACCAGCGGCTGTTCGATGCCTTTTTGCCAGCCATACAGCCGCGCCAGTTTCAGCGCGGTCTCGTTGGCTTCGGCACCGGAGTTGTTGAAGAACGCTCGCTCCATGCCCGCCAATTGCGTCAATTTCTGCGCCAGCCGCTGTTGCCAATCGATGCTGTAGAGATTGGAGGTGTGCAACAGCAGCCCCGCCTGTTCGCTGATGGCCGAGACAATTTTCGGATGGGAATGACCGACATTGGTCACTGCCACGCCCGCCACCGCGTCCAGGTATTCACGACCGGCCTGATCCCACAGGCGCGTGCCCAGGCCCTTGCTGAAACTCAAGGCCAAGGGTTGGTAAGTGGTCATCAGGCAGGCGGCGGTCATGACATCAAGCTCCATCAATAGTCGGTGTTTTTGCAGTATGGTTAGCCACCTGAGCTAGATAAACGCTGCAACACTTCAATCATTTTAAAGCTGAGCTTGATAATGGATTTGTTCCAGGCAATGACCGTTTACGTCAAAGTGGTGGAAACCGGCAGCATGACCGCCGCCGCTTTGCAGTGCGAAATGTCCACCACCATGGTCGGCAATCACCTGCGAGCGCTGGAGCAACGCCTGGGTGTGCGCCTGCTCAACCGTACGACACGACGCCAGCGGTTAACGGAATTCGGTACCGCTTATTACCAGCGCTGCCTCGAAGTGCTGGGGCTGGTGGCCGATTCCGAACGGTTGGCCGAGCAAGCACTCGACGAACCGAGCGGCACCTTGCGCATCACCGCACCGCTGACGTTCGGCACCGAAAAACTGGCACCCGCCCTGAGTGAATTCGCCCTGCTGTGTCCACGCGTCAAATTGGATGTGGTCCTCACCAATCGCCGTCCGGACCTGCTCGAAAACGGTTTCGACGTGGCGTTTCGCCTGGGCAATACCGAGGAGACCAACTTGATCGCCCGTCCACTCCTCGACTACAGCCTGACCATGTGTGCATCACCGGAGTACCTGGCGCGCAAAGGCATACCGGAGAAACCTGATGATCTGCAACACCACGACTGTCTGTCCTTTGCCTATCCGGCCGGGGATGACTGGCAGTCGGTGGAAAAACATTGGCGCCTGACCGGTCCCGAGGGAGAAGTGGCGGTAGCGGTCAATGGACCGATGTTGATCAACAGTTCGGCAGGACTGCATCAAGCGGCGCGAACCGGTATGGGCATCGTGGTGTTGCCTGATGCGCTGATGGAGCAAGATCTCAAGGACGGAAAACTGGTGGCATTGATGCAGGATTACCTTCCACCGAGCCGACCAATGAACCTGATGTATGCCCAGGATCGCTACCGTTTGCCAAAACTGCGTAGTTTCGTCGACTTTGCCTTGCAGAGATGGGGCAAGCACTAGCCGACCGAATACCCCATGCACTAATCTCCTCGACAGGCGGGTCACTTAGATATCAGGGCGGCAAGGAGTGCGGAGATGGGTGAAGCGTCGAATATCGAGCCGTTGAAGTTCAATCTGTCGGATTTGAACGAAGACATGCTGCACACCATTCTGGAACTGGTGAGCGACGGCATCTGGGACTGGAACGCCAACACCGGGTTCGTCTATCGCAACCCAGGGTGGTACGAGATGCTCGGCTACCCGCCTCATTCCCTGGATAACAACGTGTTGACCTGGGAAAACGTGATCCATCCCGACGATTACCCGCAGGTCATGGCACAGTTCGATGACTACCTGAATCAACGAGCCCCCGGCTATCAGGCCGAGTATCGCTGCCGCATGCGGGATGGCAGCTATACCTGGATCGAAGACCGTGGCTACGTATTGGCACGCAATGCCGACGGCTCGGTGGCGCGGATGGTCGGCGCGCACCGCAGCATCGAAGACAAAAAGCGCCTGTACGAAGCGCTTGAACGGCGCAACCAATCCCTTGAAGCGATCGTTGAAGAACGCACCCGAGAGTTGTCTCGCGTCAATCAGCAACTGCAAATCCAACTCGAAGAAAACCGCAAACTGGCGGAAACCGACACACTGACCTCAATCGCCAATCGCTATCTTCTGGAAAAAGCCCTGCCGCAGGAATGCGAACGCGCCCAGCGCTTTCGACAACCGCTGTCGCTGATTGCGATGGACATCGACGACTTCAAGAACATCAACGATCACTATGGCCATGCGCTGGGTGATGCGGCATTGGTGCAGGTGATCGATAGCGTGAAGCACTGCGTACGCGAGGGCGATCTGCTCGCGCGTTGGGGCGGTGACGAATTCATCCTGATCCTTCCCAATACACCACTCGCCGACGCCCGGACCCTCGCTGAACGTATCCGCCATGGCCTCGCAAGCCTGCTACCAGTGGGGGACTTTCAAGTGACCATGAGTTTTGGCGTGGTTCAGCGCTTTGACGAAGAACAACAGACCGGACTGCTGGCCAGGGCCGATCAGGCGCTGTATCGGTCGAAAATCGCGGGCAAGAATGTGATTTCGGGGTAAGGGCTATGCCCTTCACTGCTCACATCCCCGCCTTCACCAATACCGGTTTCTCCTGATACCGATCCGGATAAAGCTTTTTCAGCTGCGCGACCTTCGGCAGATCGTTGATCACGATGTAGGGATAGGTCGGGTGCTCGGTCAGAAAATCCTGATGTTCCTCCTCCGCCGGGTAGAAACCGTTGTAGGTTTCCAGCTTGGTGACAATGGGTTTATTGAACGATTTGGCGGCGTCGAGCTGGGCGATGTAGGCCTGGGCGATACGCTGCTGCTCGCTGTTTTCCGGGAAAAGCGCCGAGCGATACTGAGTGCCGCGGTCAGGTCCCTGACGGTTGAGTTCGGTAGGGTTGTGAGCCACCGAGAAGTAGATTTGCAGCAAGGTACCGTAGCTGACCTGACGGGGGTCGAAGGTAACTTCGACGGATTCCGCATGACCGGTATCGCCACTACTGACCCGCTCGTACTGAGCCGTGTTGGCTGCACCGCCGGCGTAACCCGAGACCGCTTTCTTCACCCCTTTGACATGCTGGAACACACCTTGGACGCCCCAGAAGCAACCGCCGGCAAAGACCGCCCTTTCGCTGTCGGCCTGGGTGGTTTCGTCGAGGGTGGGAGGAGGAATGATGACCGCGTCTTCCGCCGCACCGAAAGAGAACGCCAGGCATTGGCCGATGACGCCGGCAGCGGCCAGGCCCAACAGGGTGCGGCGCCAGGTGAATAGGGTTTTCATGAGGCTGATTCCTGAATGAATGGAATGACGATCAACCGAACGTAAACGCATACGCCGACACTCCGGGATCGAGAAACTCGATGCTGAAGGTCCGATCCGTCACGCCGCCGGTTTGGCGCACCAATTGGTACAAACGTTGTTCAGTCACGCTGCCGCTGCCGTCGGGCGCCACGTCGGTACCGTGGGCATCGCCGGGGGCTTTTCCGTCAATCAACACTTTGAAGCGCACCGGTTTACCGTCAGCGCCAGGCCCCAGCACCAGATGCAGATCGCGGGCATGGAAGCGGTAAACGATGCGACTGGCCGGTGCGCTAGAAGTCGCTCGCTCTGAGCCGACATTCCATTGCCCGTCCAGGCTCCAGTCGTTGAGTGCTAATTGCGACGGAGCGCTATAGGCCGACACCTTGTCCGGTACCAGGCTGGTTTCAGGCACGAAATGCTCGGCACGCTGGTAGCCGATATAGGTTTCCGGTGATTGCACTTCGTTCATGTCCGGGGCCAGTTGAACACCCTCGGCGCTGGCATTGATCAGACCGTCCGCGACCTTCGCGGCACCTGCTTCGCGCAGCAGTTGCTGGATCACCCGTTCCGATTCGGCGTACTCGCCCTCACCAAAATGGTGATAACGGATGCGACCTTGAGCGTCGGCAAAATAGTGGGCCGGCCAGTATTGGTTGTTGAAAGCTCGCCAGATCTTGAAGTCATTATCGATGGCCACCGGGTAGTTGATGCCCAGGTCCTTCATCGCTTTGGTGACATTGCCTACGTCTCGTTCGAAAGCAAACTCGGGCGCATGGACGCCAATCACCACCAATCCCTGATCGCGGTACTTCTCGGCCCAAGCCTTCACATAAGGCAGCGAGCGCAAGCAGTTGATGCAGGAGTAAGTCCAGAAATCCACCAGCACGACTTTGCCTTTCAAGGCCTGCGCTGTGAGGGGTGGCGAGTTGAGCCATTGCACCGCGCCATCCAGCGGTGGAAGGTTGCCTTCAATCGGCAGTGCGCCCGGCGCTTTGTCAGCCGCTTTCATTGCACTTCCCGAGGCCGGAACCTGCGCCATCATCGCCCCGCTACCGCTCGGAGATTTGCCAGCAAGCCTTCCCACCAACGCCTGCTCGATACCGCCGGTGGACGCCGTCGAAATCCGCGCCAAAATCCCGGTGTCGAGCCCCAGGGCGATGGCCGCGACACCGGACAGCATCGCGGCGCCCAGACCTCGACGCAGCCACTCGCCGGCGCCGATGGAACGCTTCATCGCCGCGAAGACTTTACCGCCCAGCAGCAGCGCCACGGCGAGCGAGGTTGCGGCTCCCGCGGCGTAGGCCAGCAACAACAAGGTGGTTGCGATGCTTGCCCCTTGCAGCGCTGCTCCGGTTAGCAACAGCCCCAGAATCGGCCCGGCGCACGGAGCCCAGAGCAGGCCCGTGGCGACGCCGATCAGGAACGAAGCGCCGGGACGCGGCCGGGCATCGACGCCCGCGGCTTCCGACAACCGGCTGCCCGCCGCCACCAGTGGCCGGGTCAGACGCTCGGCCAATTGAGGCAACAACAACGTCAACCCGAACAGAGCAACGAACAGCAACGCGAGCCAGCGACCGTACTGATTGACTTGCACCACCCAACCGCCGCCCACCGCTGCCAGCGAGGCGACGAGCGCAAAAGTCAGTGCCATGCCAGCCAATAACGGCAACCCGCTCTTCATAAACGGCTGCCCGGTGCGAGCGAAGACAAAGGGCAGCACCGGCAGGATGCACGGGCTGACAATCGTCAGCACACCACCGAGATAAGCGAGGACCAGAAGCCACATAACGTCGACCTGCAAAAATGAGTGAAAGGAAGTACCCACGGATCAAGTCGCCTGCGGCACAAAAGTCATCGCCAGGCCGTTCATGCAGTAACGCAGGCCGGTGGGTTTGGGCCCATCGTCGAAGACATGGCCCAGATGACCGCCACAACGTCGACAATGGACTTCTTCGCGCAGCACCCCGAAGGAGCGGTCCTGACGAGTGGCCACAGCCTTGTCCAAGGGTGCCCAGAAGCTAGGCCAACCGGTGCGGCTGTCGAACTTGGTCGTGGAAGAAAACAGCGGCAGACCGCAACCGGCACAGGCAAACGTACCTTCACGGTGCTCGTTGTTCAGCGGGCTGCTGTAGGCCCGTTCAGTGCCCTCTTCGCGCAGGATTTCGTACTGCTCGGCGCTGAGCATGGCGCGCCATTCGCTGTCGCTGTGAGTCACCTCGAACACCTCCGCCGCGTCGGCATCACTGACCAGTGCAGAACGCGCGGCAAATTTTGGCAATACACCGATGACCAGGGCTGCAGCGCCTAGCCCGCCGCTTGCTACGAGAAACTGTCGCCGTGAAAACATGGTCGTCTCCGAAAATTCCAGGTGCCTGTCATGGAACACAGCCTAGGCTTGGGTTGATCGCCAAATCCTCACGAGAAGTTAAACAATTCGTGATAACTCAGGCCCCGGAAAACCCGCACAATGCGCTCATTGCGCCGAAGGATTGAGCTTGATGGAACAGACCAAACGCGTCCTCGTGGTCGAGGACGACCTGCATATCGCCGACCTTATCTGCCTGCATCTACGCGATGAGCAGTTCGAGGTGGTGCACTGCGCCGATGGCGATGAAGGCATGCGACTGCTGCAGCAAGGAAGCTGGGACGCATTGATCCTCGACCTGATGCTGCCCGGCGTCGACGGCCTGGAAATCTGCCGCCGCGCCCGCGCCATGGCCCGCTACACACCGATCATCATTACCAGCGCGCGCTCCAGCGAAGTGCACCGGATTCTCGGGCTCGAACTCGGCGCCGACGATTACCTGGCCAAACCCTTTTCCATGCTCGAACTGGTGGCCCGGGTCAAAGCGCTGTTGCGACGGGTCGACGCCATGGCCCGCAACCTGAAAATGGACGCCGGCAGCCTGATCACGGACGGCCTCTCCATCGACCCGATCACGCGCGATGTGTCCCTTGACGGTCGCCGCCTCGACCTCACGCCACGGGAGTTCGACCTGTTGTATTTCTTCGCCCGTCAGCCCGGCAAAGTGTTCTCGCGCATGGACCTGCTCAACGCCGTCTGGGGCTACAGCCATGAAGGCTACGAGCACACCGTCAACACTCACATCAACCGCCTGCGGGCAAAGATCGAGGCCGATCCGGCACAACCGGCGCGCATCCTCACGGTGTGGGGGCGAGGCTACAAATTCGCGGCCAGGGAGGAGCAGCCGTGAGACTGACCCTGACTCAGCGCCTGTCTCTGGTTTTCGCTGTGTTGCTGCTGGTGTGCTGCGGCACGTCGGCCTGGATGCAGGTGCGGTCCAACCAGATGCATGAACTGGAAGTGGTGCAAGGGTTGTCGCGGGATCTGGCCCGGCACATCGCCCATGACACCGTGCTGATGGACACCAAAGGCCTGATGCCCGACGCCGTGCGCGACCTGTTCAGCAAACTGATGCTGGTCAACCCCAGTGTCGAGGTCTATCTGCTTAACCCCGAGGGCCGGATTGTCGGAAGTGCTGCGCCCGAGGGTCGGATACGCCGGGAGCGGGTCGATCTGGCGCCGATCCAGCGCCTGCTCAAGGGCGATGCCCTGCCGATTCTCGGCGACGATCCGCGCAGCGTCGATGGCCGCAAAGTGTTCAGCGCCGCGCCATTACAGGTCGATGGCAAACCGGTGGGTTATCTGTATGTGGTGCTGCTGAGCGAAGAGCACGACCGCTTCGCCGAACGCGGCGCCACCAGCGCCGCCCTGAATACCGCGCTGTTGTCGATCGGGCTGGTGGCGTTGCTGTGCCTGATTGCCGGTCTCACGGCATTCGCCCTCATCACCCGACCTTTGCGCCGCTTGACCGAAACCGTCAGCCAGTTCGACATTGATGGCGCTCCGGTAACGCCGCCTGCATCCATCCCGATGGAAAAAGCCGCCAGCCACGATGAAATTGCCATACTCGACGCCACCTTCCGGCAGATGCAGGCGCGCCTCGGCGAGCAATGGCGTTCATTGACCCGCCAGGATCAGGAACGCCGTGAACTGGTGGCCAACATCTCCCACGACCTGCGCACGCCTCTGGCCTCGCTGCACGGTTACCTGGAAACCTTGTCGCTCAAGGACGCCACGTTGTCCCCCGCCGACCGCCGCCGTTACCTGGGCATCGCGCTGGATCAAAGCCGCAAGGTGGGTGGTCTGGCGCAATCGCTACTGGAACTGGTGCGCCTGGAACATGGTTTCGTGCAGCCGGTGCTGGAACGTTTCTCGCTGACCGATCTGGTGCAGGATATTTTCCAGAAGTTCGAACTGACGGCCGAGGCGCGTCACATCGAACTCAAGGCCACCTTCGCACCCAATGTTTCGGCGGCCTGCGCCGACCTTGGATTGATCGAGCGGGTGCTCACCAACCTGTTCGACAACGCCCTGCGCCACACCCCGCAAGGGGGAGAAATCGAGCTCAGCCTGCGCCCTCAAGGACATTTTATCGAAGTCACCGTCAGCGACACCGGCCCCGGCATTGCTGCCGAATTGCGCGAAGGTCTGTTCCTGCGCCCGTTCAACATTGGCGGCGCACGGCGTGATGGCGGACTGGGGTTGCGGATCGTGCACCGGATCCTGCAATTGCACGGCCGCGAGATCCAGCTGATTGATGTTCCCGGACGCGGCGCGACCTTCCGCTTTTCGTTGGCGGTGGATCAGCAAACGGCCGAGCAATTGGCGGTGCGGTCGATGAATCTGAATACGTTGGGGAAATAGTCGGCTGCCTGGGCCGCAGCAACGGCTAATATCCCGGCACCCATTTCGGCAAGGACGCTGCGCGATGCTCAACACCCTGCAAAACACCCCGCTGTGGGTTTACGCGATATTTCTGCTGCTGTGCTACTACGGTGTCAAAGCTCTGTCCCCGACCAGTGAAAGCAAAACTTCATTGCTCGTCACAGCGCCGATCTTGCTGGGCTGGTCACTGTTTTCGCTGAACCTGACGCTGAATCCGCAGCTATCGGTCAGTTGCTGGTTGGCCGCCGTCATCCTGGGCAGCCTCGCGGCGCTGCTGATTTTCCCACGTCAGGGCATTGAGCTGGATGATCCGCAAACCGGCCTGATCGTGCCGGGCACAGCAAAAACCCTGGTGCTGTATCTGCTGTTTTTTGCGGTGAACTATTACTTCGGCTACCAGGATGACGTTCACCCGGAAATGGCCGCCACCCTTGAGATGTTGCTGCTCAAGGCGTCGGCTTCTGGTTTTGTCTGTGGACTGATCAGCGGTCGGGCGTTGAAGTTTTATCGGCTGCTGCTGACACTTCAGGCAAAACGCCCCCCGATAGCCGCTGGTTAAAAGCCGCTGTACCAAAAATGATGACCAGCCGCCTGTTCATCCGTGACAACGCCGCCTCGGTCCAATAGATTAGGCGGCCTGAAAAGGCCCAGAGCTTTCTCGCCTCAATCCAAGTTAAAAGAAGTAGTGAAATTTCAATGTCCGATTCCAATACCGCTGAATCCGTAGTCACCTTGTCGTCCAAAGCGGAATACGAAAACTCCATCAATCTTTCACAGCACGTGCCCCAGGCCAAGACCATCAGCGAGATGGTCCTGGATGCTTTCCAGTCCACCCGGGAAAGCGACCAGATTCGCGAGCTGCGCGCCGCGATTCGCCAGGCTCACGACAGCTTCGACGACGATAAAGCCTACGATTTGATGGGCGAACTCAAGCAGCTCAAGGACGCCGAAGCTGCCGACATTGCAGCCCTGGAAGACTTGAGCAGCAAATTCCCGATCAGCCGGATTCTCTCCAGCTTCAAGGACGACCCGGCATTTCAGGAATTGGTCTATGGCCTCGCACTGAAAGTGCTGAACCAGACCCACCAGGCCATCAGCAACCCGAGCAGCGGCAAAAGCAAGGCGGCTCGCGCCAAGAAAGATGTCGAAGTGTTCACCATCAGCAAAGACGGTATCAGCGTGACGCTGCCGCTGCGCACCCCGCGTTCGCGACTGAACGTTGACCGTGAAGCGCTGGAGTTCCTGGGCTTCACCTTCGTCGGCGAAGGCGAAGAAGCGGAGCTGGAAAGCGAGACATTCCTGGACAATGCCGGGGCCGAACAAGCGGTTAACCGCAAGAACATCATCACCGCGCTTCAGCAGCAAACCGCGTTCGATGGCTACAGCATCGCCGGGCAGTAACACGATCCATCAGCGGCGCTTCGGCGCCACTGACCCAAGAGCCCCGCCCTAGAGCGGGGCTTTTTATTGCCCGTGATTTTATAAAACCCACAATTCCCCTTCCTGTTGTCGTCGCCCACACCGAGACAGTTGCAAAGTGCCACCCCGTTCGGCAATCAATGCCCAAAGGCACTCAAGCCACGGTGATTCGGCGCCAGAAAAACACTTTTCCTTAACCCTTCAGCACCACGGGTCCGCCTGCAGGGAGCGTCAACTCACTTTCCAGCCCAAGACTTCAGTGGTGCGATTGCTGAGGTCATCATGAACACAACTCCCCTCTACCGTCAGTTGGCCAACCACTACCTCGACGCGATCCGCAGCGGCACCTTGAAAACCGGTGAACGATTCCCCTCCATTCGGCTGATGATGGAAAAACACGCCGTCAGCCTGTCGACCGCGGTGCAGGTTTGCCGGGAGCTCGAGGACTGTGGCGTGCTGGAAGCCCGGCCGCGCTCCGGCAACTACATTCGCCAGCCCGATACGTTGCGCAAACCCGTCCCGATCGCGCCTCCCCCACCGCTGGACACCGGCGTCTACGTCGGCATTCACGAGCAGGTGTCATCGGTCCTCAAGGCCAGTCAGCGCGCGACGATCAAGGTCAATTTCGCCAGTGCCTTCTGCGCGCCGGAACTCTATCCGTTGAAGATCCTGCAAGATCATATGATCAAGGCGCTGCGTCACGATCCGCACTTGCTCGGCGCGGCGGGTTCCACCTGCGGCAACAGCACATTGCGCAACATCCTTGCGCGACGGGCGCTGACCGCAAAGGCCAACCTGCCAGCAGAAAAGATAGTGATCACCAACGGCGCGACCGAAGCGATCAACCTGGCCTTGCGCGCGGTCACCCAACCGGGTGACACAGTGGCTGTGGAATCACCGACCTTTTACGGCTTGCTGCAAATTCTCGAAAGCCTGAACCTGCGGGTGCTGGAGGTCCCGGCGACTTCGCACGCCGGAATCAATCTGTTCGCCCTCGAACAATTGCTACAAGGCCCCGAACGGATTCAGGCGCTGATCGTCATTCCCAACCTGCAAAATCCACTGGGCAGCATCATGCCCGACGCCAACAAGGCGCGGCTGGTGCAACTGTGCGCCGAGCACGCCACGGTACTGATCGAAGACGACACCTATGGCGATCTGGTGGATACCGAGCAGCCACTGTCCACGCTCAAGCACTGGGACCGCACTGACAACGTGATCTATTGCGCATCCCTTAACAAAACCCTGGCACCGGGTATTCGCCTGGGCTGGATCAGCGCGGGGAAATGGCACGACCGCGTGGAAATGCTCAAACACACTCAGTCCCGGGGATGTGAGGCGTTGTCGCAACTGGCGGTCAGTGCGTTCATGAAGACGCCGTCCTACGAACGTTACCTGCGCCGCTTGAGGAAAATCCTGACTCACCAACGCCAGCAAATGAGCGCGGCGATTATTCGCTACTTTCCTGCCGGTACCTGCGTGACCAATCCTCGGGGCGGTACGTTGCTGTGGGTGGAACTGCCGCGCCAGCATTCGTCCATGGCGTTTTTCCATGAGGCGTTGAAGGCCGGCATTCAGATTTCACCTGGGGATATCTTTTCCAACGGCCAGCGTTTCAATCACTTTGTGCGCATTGGTTGCGGCGCGCCGTATTCACCCCGCATAGAGGAAGCCCTGACGACCCTCGGCCAACTCCTCAAAAACCAGGGCTGAACACACCTGTAGCAGCTGCCGAGCCTGCGAGGCTGCGTTCGGCGGCGAAGCCGTCGCAAACCATCCATCACAGTGTTCCAGGTAAACCACCGTGACCGGATTGACGACTGCTGCGCAGCCGAACGCAGCCTCGCAGGCTCGGCAGCTGCTACAGGGTTCAGTGTTGGGTTCAGAGAGGGTTTTGGTGCAGGCAGATGATGTGCGGATCGTCATTCCAATGCGGGAAACGCTCGGCAATCAGAGGGTCATGGCCGGGAATGACATGGTATTCGCCGTCAGCCAGGCTATCGATGAGACTGAACGCCTCAAGCGTCTGCGCCAGATCATCGAGAATCGGAAACGGACTGCGCTGACGGATGTTGGCCCACAAATGCGCAGCATCCGAGGCCAGAACAATCCACCCGCGCTCAGTGTTCACCCGTACGACCTGGCTACCCGGCGTATGCCCACCCACCGGGTGCAATGTCACACCAGGCACCACCTCCACCGTGCCGGTGTGCAAACGCATCCGGCCTTCAAACAGCGGCGGAAGCGCCGACATCACGTCGTCGACCTCGTAGGTTTTGTTCACCGTGTGATGGGCCATTTTCGGCCCGGTGCAGAAGCGCAGTTCCGCTTCTTGCAGATGCACCGTGGCCTTCGGAAAAAGCCCCAAGTTGCCGGCGTGATCCCAGTGCAAATGGGTGAGGATCAGGTTGTCGACCTGCGCCGGATCAATATCCAGTTGGCGTAGGGATTCTTCCGGCAAGCGATACATCTGACGATTGCGCCGATCCGCCGTGGCCGGTTGAAAACAGGTGTCGACCACGATCACCTGCTGCTCGTTACGAATGACCCAAAAGTAATAATCCAACGGCATCGACGCATTCGGATCACCGCAGCAGGCGTCGTAGAGAAAGTTTTCCCGGGCGGTGCGCTGGGCATTGGCGCCGACACGGATCGCGAATACTTCGTACACAGGAACGGACATATTCACCTCCTGGTTCAGGCCGCTGCGGTGGTTTTGAGGGTCGGACGGAAGTCGAAATCGATCTCGTCGCTAATCCCCAGATCCTGTGCCAGACGATGCAGGCCGCTGTAGTCCCGCATGATCGTGGCGTTCTTGTTGCTCTCCCGGGTGTCGGCGATGATCAGCGCGGCGTCTTCGACTCCGAGCTGCGTCAGAATCGCTTCCCACATCGAGTAGTCCTGGGCGACAAAGGCACTCAGAGCAACGGACAACGTGCGGGCGAAAAACGCCCGTTGGGGCGGCTGCATGTTCGCGTACATGACCTTCGCCACTTCAGCGAGAATCTTGCTGTGGGCATATTCGTCGCGGTTGTGCAGTTCGGCCACGCGGCGGTTTTGCGGTTGAATGCTTTGATCGTCGGCCAGCAAATCCAGATAGGCGTTGACGCTGATCTCGGCCACCACCGCAAAAGTGATCGCTGCCAGGTCGCGCTGCCATGGCTCGGCTAGTTCATCGCGCAGGGCGATCAGCCGCAGGTAGGTGACCGACGGCGGCAAATCCAGATCCTGATCGAGTGCGCGCTCCAGCTTGGTCCGTTCGATGGCCCGCAGGTGCATGAGCGTGTGGTAGTGCTCGTCGATCAACGTCTGCTGCATGGCCTCGCGAAAATGCCAGTCATCCTTGCCCAGGTATTGATTGGCGATGACGCTCAGCGCCGGGTTCACCACATGCTCTTCGGCGGTCACCGTGCGCAGGTTGTAGCCGATCCAGCCCCAGGTCACCACGGTGCTTTTGAGTTCATCGCTCAGGGCCTGGAATTTCGGATGATGGAAAAACGGCACCATGCACTCCGGGTAATCCGGGCGCGCCGGATCGAATGCTTCGCTGGCCTCGGCCTTGTCCGGTGCACACACGGTGGCTCTTTTGGTCCACGCCTGATTGAGCCGCACGACCAGTTGATGATCGACCTTGGCGATCTCGATTGCTGTTTGCATGACGCGATACCTGTAGGACGCGTACCCGAAGACGGGTACGCCAATAGAATTAAGGGCGACGGATGAATCAGGCCAGCCAATAGCGGGTCAGGTTTCGCGCCGGGTCAGTGTATCGGCTGCGGGCGTGGATCATTCGCCAGTTGTCCCAAATCAGCAGGCATCCGTCGGGAATCAGCACCGGTGTGTTGTGCTCAACGAAATACGCTTCGCCCAGGACTGCGAACCTGGCCAGTGGCGACGAGCTATTGGCGACTTGCGAGTGCAGCAGAGCTTCCTTGGAAGGATTCACATCGCCGTAGTGAAACTGGTTGTAGCTGAAGCGGAAAATATCCCCGTCTTCTGTAGGCGTCAGGATGTATTCCTTGACCCGGCGTTGCGCGGCTTCACCGGGTTTGGCGGTAGCGACGAATTCCACAGGCGTGTCGTCGATCCATTCACGCAACTCGGGGTCGGTGCGTTCGAGGAACGCCAGCAATTCATAACCATCCACCAACCCCGTATGCCCGCCACCGCATGTGGCCTGTTGATGACAATGCAGCGCCAGGTAGCGCGGCGGCGGTCCGTAAACCGGCGCTTCGGTGTGTGGGCCGATTCCGTTCATGCTCTGGGAATACGGCAAGTCTTCGTACCCCGGCTTGCGGGTGATGGCGAACGCGGTCTGCCCGTTGAATTGCGGAATGACCGGGCCGAACTCCTGTAGCGTGCCGAGCACATCGTCGGCGAACTCGTCCGGCGTCAGCACCGTCCAGCCTCGCGCCGACAATTCTTCGTGGCGGTGGCCCAGTGAAACGTAAGGTTTAGACGCGACAATCCCTTGATCTGACATGGTGAGATTCCTGGCGGTTTATCAGGCGTTGACGGTTGAGGTGTAGGCGGCAATGAATTCGCGACAGGCGTTGCCCGGTCGATAGCGATGTTCATCGATGCGCTGCACGGGTGTGATTTCGGCAGCGGTACCGGTGAGAAAACACTCGTCGAAGTCGCCAAGTTCTGTAGGAACAATGGTTCGCTCGACCACTTGGTAATCCAGCGCCCTGGCCAGTTCGATGACGGTCTGACGAGTAATGCCGTTGAGGAAACAATCTGGCACCGGGGTGTGCAACGTCCGACCTTTGACGAAGAACACGTTGGCGCTGGTGGCTTCGGCAACGTTGCCGCGCCAATCGAGCATCAAGGCGTCGTGGTAACCGCTGTTTTCAGCATCGTGCTTGCTCAGCGTAGCGATCTGATAATGCCCGGATGCCTTGGCTTCAAACGGACTGCAGCTCGGTGGCGGACGACGCCACTCGGCGGTTTTCAAACGAATGCCGGCCATGTGCCCGGCCGGGTCGAAATAGTTCGGCCATTGCCAGCAGGCGATCGCCACATGGACGCTGTTGAAGCGGGCCGAGGTGGAAATCATTTCACTGCCGCGCCAGGCCACCGGCCGCAGATAACCGTCGACCACGTTATTGCGTTGCAGCAGTTCATGACTGGCCGCTTCCAGTTCGGCCAGCTCATAGGGAATGACGAAATCCATCAACTGAGCCGAGCGATACAAACGCTCGCTGTGTTCGCGCAGTTTGAAGATCTTGCCGTTGTAGACACGCTCTCCTTCATACACCGTGCTCGCGTAATGCAGGCCGTGGGTCAGCACATGCAGCCGCGCCTGGGACCACTCGACGAACTCGCCGTCGAGCCAGATGAAACCTTCTCGCTGATCAAACGGGATACCGCTCATATCCATATCTCCTGATGAATCGTCCTACGCCGTTTCGAGCAGAACCGGTATTAATTCGGGCGCCGCCACAGGCTCGGGCTGAAAGAAGAACAACCGCTCGCCAAACGCCGGCCGCAACTCATCGAACCAGGTCGCTTGCGGATCGAAGCGCGCATAGAACGTGCGCAACACCCATTGCGGATCGCGAGCCTGGAGGAACTGCAGCACGAAGACTTTTTCCCCGGCCACGGTTTCGATGCCGTTGATCAACACCTTGCCGTAGAAGGTGCTCATGGACGGACCGCGGACCGTGCGCGCCAATCCGGACACCGTTCGGTACGCCGCCTGAAAGATCTCGAATGCCCGGGCCAGCGGCATTGCGAAGTAATGGCTGGGGCCGGTATCACGTTCGACAAACATGTAATAAGGCACCGCGCCGAGCCGCACGCCTTCGGTCCAGAGCGCCGCCCAATCAGCGGGGTTCTCGTTGATGTGCCGAATCACCGGTGCCTGCATGCGCAACGTCGCGCCGCTGGAACGAATGCGTTCGATGGCCTGGCGGGCGATGTCCTGACGGATCTCCACCGGGTGGTTGTAGTGCCCCATGATCGAGAGATTTTTCCCCGCCGCGACGATCCGCTTAAACAGCTCCAGCAGCTCGGGCGCGTCCTTGTCGCTGACAAACCGTTGCGGCCAATACGCCACGGATTTGGTGCCGATGCGGATACTTTTCAGGTGGGGTAATTCCAGCAACGGCTCGATGTACCCGGCCAGCGAACGGGTGTTCATGATCATCGGATCGCCACCGGTGATCAGCACGTCGGTGACTTCGGTGTGCACCCGCAGGTAACTCACCAACTCCTGGGATTCGCGCGCATTGAACTTGAGTTCTTCTTCGCCGATGAACTGCGCCCAGCGGAAACAGAACGTGCAGTAGGCGTGACAGGTCTGACCGGCGCCGGGGAAAAACAGCACGGTTTCGCGGTACTTGTGCTGAATGCCCGGCAGGACTTTTCCGTCGAGGGTCGCGCCATTGTGGGTCAGCTGCCCGGCCGGATGCGGGTTCATCCGCAGCCAGATCGCCTCGATCCGCCGCTTGATGGCGACGGCGTCATCCCGTTCGATCAGTTGCTTGAGCGACGCGTACTCGTCCGGCAGCAGCATGTCCTTGTGGGGAAAGGTCATGCGGAAAATCGGATCGTCCGGGATGTTGTTCCAGTCGATCAACGTGCCCAGTACATATTCATTGGTGCGAAACGGCATGACCCTGGCCACGACGGTCATGGCTTCCTGCAACGCTGGCGTCAGTTTCTGCCAGTACGGCGTGTCGCGAATGGTGCGTGAGTTATAGGGCTTGTAGCGTTCCTGCTCCGACATTCCCTGCATGGCAGCGCTCCTGGTGATTAGCTGGCAGTTCTTACTGGATGGCCGGCGCTACGCGCTCTATGTCCATCCATGCCCGAACACTGTCGCGATCCCACTGACGGCGGACATACGCGGCGAGTCGGGAGGGAACCTGATCACCGTTGGCGACCAGTCGGTTGAGCATGATTGCCAGGTCGGTATCGGCAATGCTCCAGTCACCGAACAGATGCTCGGCGCCCCCCTCCAGCAATCGATCGGCGACAAAAAACAACCGGTCGACGGCGGCCAGGGCATCGTCGGACAGCGGCGTATCTTTTTTGCCGAAATAAATAAGATCCGCCGGGCGTTCTTTGCGAATGACCAACAAATCACTGCGCAACCAGGCCTGGAGTTGACGGGCGCGCGCTCGCTGCTTGATGTCCAGCGGCAATAGTCTGTTATGCCCCGGCGCTAGTTCTTCCAGGTACTCGGCAATGGCCGAAGATTCCGACAATGCGAAATCCTGGTGAATGAGCGTGGGAATCTTGCAGGTCAGCGAAAGATTACGGTAATTCGTTTGGTAGTTTTCTCGCGCCTTCAAATCCAGCGTGACAAGTTCAAATGGAAGTTGTTTTTCCTTCAACGCAACAAACGCCGACATCGCAAAAGCACTGACAAAATCTGCGCCGACATACAGTTTAAGCTTTGTACTTTCCATAGAACGCTCCCTTGCATTAACCACATTAATCCGTTGCCTTGGAAGTAATCGTAGTTAGTTGGCAAAGCGCTGAACAGATACAGAAATTATCTGTTTCTATCGATACAGAAAGTTGAAAAACGCAATTCGTCAGGCGGATTCTGGAGGGGGTCAGAAAAAAAAGGGAGTCAGCGAACGCTGACTCCCTGAAGTAAAAGGCAGGGCGATTACGGCTGGAGGGTGATCAGCCCGTGGCTGTCGGCAAAATTGGAGAGCAGCGCCATTTGCGGCATGTTACTCATGTTCAGCATGGCCAGCGGCTCGGTGGTGCTAGTGTTGACGAAGCCGTGTCTTGTCCAGGCCGGCACCAGCAAGACATCGCCGGTGTTGACGTTCACCTCATCGGCGTCGCCCAGGGTTAACGCGCCGCTGCCGGACTGAATGATGAACAGGTGCCACCAGGAATGGGAGTGGCCGTTAAGCACCACGCCGGGTTTCAACCACTGCATGGCAACCGCCATGCCGGGCGTCACTTCACACCCTTCGATGCTCTTGTCGTGGGCCAATGCGACGATATCGACGTCACTGGCCTCCAGCGTCTGACGCAAATCCGTTAGCTCCGCACCTTTCCAAACTCGCGGACTTACCGGTTGATGATGCAAACTTTGACGAAAGTTCTTGTATGAAAAAAATGCACCCTGAACATTATTCATCCGCGAGTTCCAACTTATTCTTCCGACTTGAGTGACGGAACCTTAGGCCAACCATTCAGCACTGTAAAGCCGAACAACTAACACTTATAACGCTGACGGTTTCAGCGCTGCAATCATGTCGACTTCTATCGCGGCATTTTTCGGTAATTGATAAACACCCACGGTCGTTCGAGTATGTTTACCGGCGTCCCCCAACACATGACTGAATACATCCGAAGCTCCGTTGGCCACTTCACTGAGATCAACAAAGTCCGCAGTGGATTTCACATAGACCGTCACCCGTATCAGTGACTTGATTTTATCCAGCGAACCAATGGCATCAACGATCAGCGCCAGCCCGCGCATCGCGCTGATACTGGCTGCCGCTTGAGCATCTGCCATGTTCAATTCCAGGCCGACTCTGCCGGGGTACTGAATTTCGCCGTTCATGCGCGGCACCAGACCGCTGATGTACAGTTCATCGTGATGCCGAATCAGCGGAGCATAACGCCCGCCAGCAGTGTTCTCGCCGTAGATGTCATAGCCGAGCTCTTTTGCCAGGTCGATGAAACGCTCATCACAGCTCTTTTGCTCAATCATTTACCAAACCCTCTGAATCAATAATGCAAAAAATGCAGGTCTCCACGGCTCAGCCGCAGGCCCTCGTCGCCGGGACCAGGCAGGTGACCTCGACGCGTGACTCGATCACCTCTGCCAGCCGCAACAGGTTGTCGCTGAGTTGTCCGTAGTCCTTGCCGAACAGCACGATGTGGCCGATGAATGAGGTGTTGTCCTTCACCAATGCCGTGACCGAATCACCGACACGCTTGGCATACACCGCTTCCACCAGTTCGATGTTCAGTTTTCGGGCCAGCGATTCGATGTCTGGCGTGGCGCGCAAAAGACCGTCAGCCGGTGCTCTGAGCAAACGGATGCCGCAATAACCCCGGGCGACGGGATCCTGGTGTTCGGTCTTGCCTTCCACCGCCCATCTGACCCAGCTTTCCCACGGATCGAAATCCACGAACGCCAGACGGGCCAGGTCCCAGATGTGCATGCCGCCGGGGCGCATGTTGGTTTCCACTGCAGAGGTCAGGCCGTCGGCGCGCAGGAACACTTCGTTGTGGTAGGCGCCGTTATCCAGCGAGACCAGCCCGGACATGTGATGTCCCGCAGCCGTCAATCGAGCCTGCACGTCGGCCGTCAACGGCGCGGGCACCACCTGCTGGATTTCCGCGCGATAGGCGCCTTCAGTGGTGGTTTTTTCGGTAACCCAGGTGCTGCCGGCCACGTAATCCCAGCTGTATTCCTGGGCGTTCTGGATCAGCTCTTCGAGCACGATGCCGCCTTCGCGATACGGCTTGAGTGCCTGCCAGGCCTCGTCGCATTCGGACGGATGATGGATGACCCGACAACCTCTGCTCGCCCCTTCGCAGGCCGGTTTGATAAAGGCTTTGCCGCCCAGTTCGATGACCCTCTGGCGCAGTTCGGGCAAGCTCTCGATGCGTGCGGAAAACACCGGACGGTAATCCTGCGGTGAGGTGCTGGCAGCCGCTTCCAGTTTGCGAAAAACCTGCTTGTCCAGCCCGGCCCTCGCCTCGGCCGGGGTGATGCCGGGCAGACCGAAATGGGAAGCCAGCGCGGCGCCGAGCAACACGCCACGATCAGAAAAAGGCAGAACCCCGATCAGCTTCCATCGATCGGCATTCAGACAGCCCACGACCAGTTCGAGGGAGGCCGCTACCTCTTCGGGCGCCAGTGAAGTGCTGCAGACGTGATCGGCCACTTGCTCGTCATCGGGCTGAATCTGATCGACCAGCAGGATGAGCCGGGCGTTATAGAGCGTTTTGCAGAGCTCGCGCAGTTTCTGGATGTCGTGAACCCGATTGCCGTTGTACCCGACCACGACTACGCATGATGTCGTATTCATGAAGCCTCCGACCTGTGAAAGTGAATAGCGCAACCGCGATGAATCAGTCGTGCAACGACGCATTGGATTTACGGTTGAGGTAGTACCAGGCCAGGATCCCGCCCGCGCCAATGGCAGCCAGCACCAGCGCGTTGTACGGCGCCGGTACGACCCGCATGATCAGCACCGTCAACCCGGCGCCAACGCCGAGGGAGACTTCCTTGACGAACATGTTGTTTTGTTTGACGGAGAAGTAATCGAGGTAGCTGAACGCACATTCGGCGAGGGACAGCAGCGCCACCCAGATCAGCGCACCGGCGAGGGTTTCGACGTGGAAAGCAGCCGGAGACGAAAGCACTGCAAAGCCGCCGATGATGATCCCGATGACAGCCACCACCTTGAAGCGCCCGGTGCGCTCGATCAGTTTCATCACCGGCACCTGGGCGAACACCACCACGGCGCTGTTGAGGATCAGCATCAGGCCATACCAGGCCGGTAATTCACCGGTTTCCAGGAGGATGGCTTGCGGCAGGATCGAGAACACGCCGAACAGCTTGATCCCCATGATGATGCCGGCGATTACCCACGGCAGTTTGTTGCGCCAGCCACTGCCATCCTGGGTCGCAGGGCGGGCAACCACTGCATCAGTGGTAAAGGTGGCGCCCATGGCGATGGGCAGGCACAGCAGGACGAAACTCGCTGCGCCGAGGAAGAACATCGTCGGGGTCAGCAGCGGCGACAGCAGGATCAGACCCGCCAGCAGGCTACCCATGTTCATCGCCACCCGGTTGTACGCCGCGCCCTCTTTGGTCTGGGCGGCCTCGCTCTTGATCAGGTACCCGGCAATCGCGATTCCGTAGGCAAACAACGCCGCAGCAAACATCACCATGCCCTGGTTGCTGGTGACCGCGAGCAACACCAGCCCGAGGGCTGCACACAGCAGCGTGACGCTCAGGGAGCGGCGGCCCAGCACCAGCAAAGTCAGCGGCAAAAGCAACAACAAGGCCCGATAACCAAGGGCGAGAATGCTGTTGGTAGCAGTGTCGAGCCAGACGTTGGCCTTGCCCAGCACGGCGAACAGCGACACGGCGGTGATGATCCGGATTGTGAACAGGCGGATGTTGATCACCGGTTTGGCGATGGCGACCGTTGTTTGAACACTCATGCAACACCTCTGAACCGAGCGATCGCGGGGGCCACAGCACACCGACAATCAGAAAAGTCTTTAAGGCGATGGTAGAGAAAGACGCTTGTTCTGATCAGAGCAAGTTCGTATAGAATCAAACGAACTTTACTGCCGGAGAGACCAGTAAAATGCAGGCTCAACGTGCAGTGATCGCCGCCATCGAATTCCAGCCCGGCGTGCCGCTGGTCCAGCAGATCGTCGACCAGCTGTCGCTGGCGATCGCCCAGGGCGGGTTGCCTCACGGGGCCAAGCTGCCGCCGATTCGCGAACTCTCCGACTTGATGAACGTGGGCAAATCCACGGTAGTCGATGCGCTGGACCGCTTGCGGGCCAAGGGCGTGGTGGTTTCACGTCAGGGTTCCGGGCATTACGTGCACCGCACCAGCACCACACTGCACACCGGCACCGGCCCGGATCTGCAACCTCAAGACACCCTCAGCGTGGTCCGCCGCGCATTGCTGCTGGACAACGGCGCCCTGCGCCCCGGCTGCGGATTCCTGCCGACCTCGTGGCTGCCTGCCGACGAATTGCTCAAAGCCGTGCGCGGCACCCTGCGCGCCACCAGTCTGCGCATGGGCGAATATGGCGTTGCCGGCGGTTACCTGCCGCTGCGCCAGGCGTTGCGGGTCAAGCTGTCGACCTTCGGCATCGAAGTCCCGGTGGATCAGATCATCACCACCGCCAACACCATGCAGGCCATCGACCTGCTGATGCGCCTGCTGATCAAACCCGGCGACACGGTATTGCTCGACGACCCTTGCTACTTCAACATGCACGCCAACCTCGCGTTGCATGGCGCCAAGGTCATCACCATCGCCCGGGATTGCGACGGCATGGACCTTGAAGCCTTCGAACAATTGGTGATCGCCCACAAACCGGTGCTCTACATGACCAATAGCACCCTGCATAACCCCACCGGGCACTCGTTCACCCCGGCGCAGGTGTACCGCTTGCTGGAACTGAGCCATCGCCACAACTTCCACATTCTGGAAGACGATTTGTACGCCGACATTCAGCAACGCCGCACGCCAAGACTGGCCGCGAGCGGGCTGGACAATGTCAGCTATATCTCCGGCTTCTCTAAAACCCTGACCGCCAACAGCCGCGTCAGCTATGCCGTGCTATCGCCACAACTGGCGGCGCGCCTGGTCGCGCTGAAAATGGCCTGCGGCGGCGTGACCTCGGAACTGGCCGAACATATCACCTGCACCATGCTCAGCGACGGCAGCTACGCCAAACACGCGCGGCGTACGGTGGATAGGCTGTACGAGTCCAACAGCAGGGTGGCGGGTTGGCTGGAAGAGGCCGGGTGCTCGGCGTCGTCGCTGCCGGGGGAAGGGTTGTTCATCTGGACGCGATTGCCCGAAGGACTGCATGCCGAAACGCTGGCGAGGAAAGGCCTGGAAAACGACCTTGTGCTGGCTCCCGGCACCTTGCTCAGCAAAGCGCCGGACGCTAGCCACTTCCTGCGCTTCAACGTGGCGCACAGCGATAACACCCAGGTGCGTGAGCGGTTTTTCCGGTTGCTCGATAGCTGAGTTTTCCTGATAGACCGCGGTTGATCGTTCCCATGCTCCGCGTGGGAATGCCTCTTGTGACGCTCTGCGTCACGCTTCTGGGACGCAGAGCGTCCCGGGCTGCATTCCCACGCAGAGCGTGGGAACGATCAATAAAAAGCCCCGCACTTCTCTCGAAGGCGGGGCTTTTCTTTGCAGCCTCTGAATCTTAAGGCGCGTACGTCAGCAACAGCTCACTCGGCACTTTAAAGTCCAGCGACATCATCACGCTCAACGCGGTAATGGTGAAGATCGAGAACACGAACAGCTTGCGTGCCCAGACCGTGTCATCCACTGCCTTGTAGCCGGTCCAGGCCATGTACAACCAGTACATGCCCATGGCCGCGGCGACGGCGAGGTAGCTCATGCCGGCGTAGCCGCTGAAGGTCAGCATCAAGGTCGCCACGAGGAACGCCAGGATGTAGAGCAGGATGTGCTTCTTCGCCACTTGAATCCCGCGCTTCACCGGCAACACCGGAATCGATGCAGCCAGGTAATCGTTGAAGCGGAAGATCGCGATGGCGTAGGAATGCGGCATCTGCCACAGGCTGAACATCACCAGCAACGTCAGTGCAGCCATGTCGAAGCTGTTCGTCACAGCGACGTAGCCAATCACCGGCGGCATGGCGCCCGACAGGCTGCCCACCAGCGTGCCGTGAACCGACTTGCGCTTGAGGTACAGGCTGTAGAAACCGACGTAGATGACAAAGCCGATCACCGCGAACAACGCGGCCAACGGGTTGGCCACTTTGTACAACAGTGCAACGCCGAAAACACCCAGGACGGTCGCAAACGCCAGGGCCAGTTTCAGGGAGATCAAGCCCTGGACCAGCGCCCGGTTCTTCGTGCGTTCCATCTTCAGGTCGATGTCGCGGTCGATGCAGTTGTTGAACACGCAACCGGAAGCCACCACCAGCGACGTGCCGATCATGGCGGCCAGGAAAATGGCCAGATCGACATGCCCTTTCGAGGCCAGGAAAAATCCGCCTGCCACAGAAAGCACGTTACCGAAAATGATCCCCGGTTTGGTGATTTGGATAAAGTGCTTAAAGGACATCCGGACTTTCCTCAGTGCGCCATCATGTTGGAGTGGATGCTGAACATGATCCACAGCGACAGGCCTACCAACAGGACGATGACCAGTGCAGCGAAGACAAACGCGATCACGTTGTTACGCTGGGCAGCGGAGCGGTCCAGGTGGAGGAAGTACACCAGGTGCACCAGCACCTGGATGACTGCGAAGGCCAGTACGATCCACAGAGTCAGGGCTTTCGGCAGCGATGGGTACATCACCAGGCCGAAAGGAATGACCGTCAGGATTACCGACAGAATGAAACCGATAGCGTAAGACTTGACGCTGCCGTGGCTGGCGTCGTGGCTATCGTGGGAATGAGCGTTAGCCATTTACATAGTCCCCATCAGATAAACAACGGTGAATACGCAGATCCACACCACGTCCAGGAAGTGCCAGAACAGGCTCAGGCAGCTCAGACGGGTCTTGTTGGTCGCCGTCAGGCCGTTTTTCTGCACCTGGTACATCATGATCGCCATCCAGATCAGACCGCTGGTCACGTGCAGACCGTGGGTGCCGACCAGGGTGAAGAACCCGGACAGGAAGCCGCTGCGGCTAGGACCGAAGCCTTCGGAGATCAGCATGTGGAACTCGTTGATCTCCATGCCGATGAAGCCGGCACCGAACAGGAAGGTCATGCCCAGCCAGCCCAGGACCTGGTTCTTCTTGCCCTTGAACAACGCCAGCATGGCGAAGCCGTAGGTGATCGAACTGAACAGCAGCAGAGCGGTTTCGCCCAGTACGTACGGCAGTTCGAAGATGTCGTGGCCCGACGGGCCACCCGCTACGTTGTTAACCAGTACCGCGTACGCCGCGAAGATCGACGCAAACAGAATGCAGTCGGTCATCAGGTAGAGCCAGAAACCGAATACGGTCATCTCGCCCGAGTCGTGGTGATGGTCGTCGTGCCCATGGTCCGTGCCATGGGCGTGTCCAGCAGTGGTCACTAAGTTCGACATGGTTTAAGCCTGTTCCAACGAGGTTTCAACACGGGTGGCGGTGGCTGGAACTTTCCCGGCCGCTACCAGACGCTTGTGCTGCTCGGCTTCGATGCGCTCGATCACGTCGACCGGCACCATGTAGCCTTGATCATCACGTGCAGCGTGGATCACGAAGTAGCCCACGGTGCCAACCAGGCCAACGATGGCCAACCACCAGATGTGCCAGATCATCGCGAAACCGAACACGGTCAACAGAGCACCCATGACCACACCGGTCGCGGTGTTGTTTGGCATGTGGATCGGTTCGTACTTGGCCGGAGCCTTGTACGCGGTACCGTTTTCCTTGGCTTCGGTGAACGGATCGATGGTGTCCGCTTTTGGCAGCACGGCAAAGTTGTAGAACGGTGGTGGCGACGAGGTCGACCATTCCAGCGTGTGCGCATTCCACGGGTCGCCGTGTTCGCACATGTTTTCCGGCTTGTTGCGGTCACGCACGCTGACGTACAGCTGAATCAGCTGGCAGGCGATACCGACCGCGATCATCACCGCACCGAACATGGCGACGTACAGGTACGGCACCCACTCAGGGTTGGTGGTGGCGTTCAGACGACGGGTCATGCCCATGAAGCCCAGTGCATAGAGCGGCATGAACGCGACGAAGAAGCCCGAGATCCAGAACCAGAACGCTGCCTTGCCCCAACCTTCGTGCAGCTTGAAGCCGAACGCTTTAGGGAAGTAGAAGCCGAAGCCTGCGATGTAGCCGAATACCGCGCCGCCGATGATCACGTTGTGGAAGTGAGCGATCACGAACAGGCTGTTGTGCAGGACGAAGTCCGCACCCGGAATGGCCAGCAGTACGCCGGTCATGCCGCCGATGGCAAAGGTCACCATGAAGCCCAGGGTCCACAGAACCTGGCTGGTGAAACGCAGACGCCCTTGGTAAATGGTGAACAGCCAGTTGAATAGCTTCACCCCCGTCGGGATCGAAATCAGCATCGTCGCCAGACCGAAGAAGGCGTTGACGCTGGCACCCGAACCCATGGTGAAGAAGTGGTGCAGCCATACCATGAAGCCCAGGATCGAGATCGCGCCCGATGCGTAGACCATCGAGTGGTGGCCGAACAGACGCTTGCCGGTGAAGGTCGAGATGACTTCGGAGAAGATCCCGAACGCCGGCAGAATCAGGATGTAAACCTCGGGGTGACCCCAGGCCCAGAACAGGTTGACGTACATCATCGGATTGCCACCAAGTTCATTGGTGAAAATGTGGAAATCCATGTAACGGTCAAGCGTCAGCAGTGCCAGGGTAGCGGTCAGGATCGGGAACGAGGCCACGATCAGGACGTTGGCCCAGGTGCAGGTCCAGGTGAAGATCGGCATGTCCATCAGCTTCATGCCCGGGGTACGCATTTTCAGCACGGTGGCCAGGAAGTTGACCCCCGTCAGCGTCGTACCCAACCCGGATAGCTGTAGCGCCCAGATGTAGTAATCCATCCCCACGCCAGGGCTGTATTGCAGACCCGACAGTGGCGGATAGGCAACCCAACCGGTCTTGGCGAATTCGCCGACGCCCAGGGACAGGTTGATCAGCACTACGCCGGATACCAGCAGCCAGAAGCTCAGGGAGTTCAGGAACGGGAAGGCAACGTCACGCGCGCCGATCTGCAGCGGCACTGCAAGGTTCATCAGGCCGGTGAAGAATGGCATCGCCATGAAGATGATCATGATCACACCGTGAGCGGTGAAGATCTGGTCATAGTGTTCAGGCGGCAGGTAGCCAGGCGAACCCTCGGTGGCCATGGCCAACTGGGTACGCATCATGATGGCGTCGGCAAAACCGCGCAGCAGCATGACCATGGCAACGATGATGTACATCACGCCGATTTTCTTGTGGTCGACCGAGGTCAACCACTCGGACCACAGGTAGGTCCACTTCTTGAAATAGGTGATTGCAGCGAACAGCGCCAGACCACCGAGCGCGATCATGGCGATGGTTATCATCACGATCGGTTCGTGGAACGGGACCGCTTCCCAACTTAATTTACCAAACATCGTTTACTCCTCTGCCCCGGCAGCTGAATGCGAACTCATGTCCATCCCTTCCATATGGGCCACTTCTTTCTCTTTCTTCTCGTGGTGCATCGGCTTGCCCGGATTCATACCTTCGTACTTGTCGACGATGATCTGGAACAGGTTCGGCGTGACCGAGGAGTAGAGCTCGACTGGGTTGTTCTGGCTTGGCTTGGAAAGGGCTTCGTATTCAGCTTTTTCAAGCTGTTTAGGTGCCTTTTTGACTTCGCTGACCCAGGCGTCGAAATCTTCCTGAGAGGTGGCGATAGCTTTGAATTTCATGCCGGTGAAACCAGCCCCGCTGTAGTTGGCGGAGATACCGTCCATTTCAGCGTTCTGGTTGGCGATCAGGTGCAGTTTGGTCTGCATGCCGGCCATCGCGTAGATCTGGCCGCCCAGGGCCGGGATGAAGAACGAGTTCATCACGGAGTCCGAAGTCACCTTGAAGTTGATCGGCGTGTGCGCCGGGAACACGATCTTGTTGACGGTGGCGATGCCTTGCTCTGGATAGATGAACATCCACTTCCAGTCCAGCGCGACGACTTCAATGGTGATCGGCTTGACGTCGGATTCCAGCGGCTTGTAAGGATCCAGCGCGTGGGTCGACTTGTAGGTGACATAACCCAGGGCAATGATGATCAGCACTGGAACAGCCCACACCGCGATTTCAATCTTGGTGGAGTGCGACCATTTAGGCGTGTAGACGGCGTCGGTGTTGGACGCGCGGTATTTCCAGGCGAACAGGAAGGTCATGACGATGACCGGAACCACGACCAACAGCATCAGCAGCGTTGCGGTGATGATCAGGTTTCGCTCGTCCAGGCCGACCTGGCCCTTGGGATCGAGCAAGGTCATGTTGCAGCCTGACAGCAACAATGTGCCGATCAGCGGCAATAAGCCTAGTAGTCTGGGGTACCTGTTTTTACTCATCTCACGACCTCTAAAGCAGCTTGCGCAATGCAGTTGGGTTTTGATCGCCAACACTTCACCCTGCCAAGGGTTGGCATTTTTCTTGGATTGAATAAGTGGCTGCCCGTCGCGCGTCAGACGCTGTTCGACAAATCCTGGGCCAGCGTTGAGTTCTTATTCGAATTCGTGGTCAAAGGCCTTGTTACAGACCAATTCCATTTGGTGCGGATAGTTGGAAGGCACCGACACCTGGGAGTCGCATGAAGCCAACCGGCCTCTCGACGCCCTATTCCTGCTCAGGGATGAGCAGTGCCGGGAATTCAGTGCGGGCGATTGTAGATATGTAACGTTTTATAAACCATGTCTCATCCCGAAATAATTTTTATCCATTCCAGCAACAATCATTAACGGTATTTGCAAAAGTGCGCCATGGTATCGAAATTAATTCTCAACAAAAACACCAAAAATTGTAGGTCTACCTCAGGCAGTTCAGACAGTATCGAAAGCTCTGCGCCCTCCTTCGACCCTGCCAAAGCCCCCATGTGACAAGGGCTTCGGCGATTCGCCAAGGCCTGTTAAAACTGCCTGTTCCGGATTATTCGGGCTGAAGTTTCCAGACGCTAAAACAGGCCGATTTTGTTGCGTAGTCATGTACCAATTCGGCGCCCTGAAATGCCTTGCGACACTCCCGCTGTGACAACATGTCGCACACGTGCCGCACCCAGACTTGTCGCGCATCAAGGTCATTTTTTACCTGTGCCCTGAAATGCAAAACGCCCCGGCCCCCTCAACGAGGGCCGGTGCGTTTTTTTGTGTAGCAGCGATTGCGGCGAATGACTTCAGCGCAGGGCTTTGCGATTACGCGACGTGAGCAGCGGCACCAGCACCACGATCAGCACAAAGGCTAGCAGCGCCCATTGTGCAAGCGACAGACCGAGGATCGGCGGGTACGGCGTGGAACAGAAGCCGTCGACCTGAAAGCCCAGCGGGAAGATCTTCGCCAGTGGCAAACCGTCGACAATCGGTTGCAGTACATCGATGCCGCAACTGACCGCCGGATAGAACTGGGTATAGACGTGATGCCCGGCCACCCCGACGCCTGCAATGGCGCAGATCACCACCAGGGTTTCAAATACCGTGATGCTGCGACGGGTGCGCATGGCCGCGCCGATGAACGCGAAGAGCGCGATCAGCAGCAACGCATAACGTTGCAAGATGCACAGCGGGCATGGCGCCTCGCCCAGAACAATTTGCATGTACAGCGCGCCGCCGATCAGCCCCAGGCAGATGATGCCCAGCAACACCAGATAGCGCCGTTCGCGGCCCAACCGCATCGTTTCCTCGCTCATTGCGTTTCCCTTCTAAATATCGATTGCCCAGAAGTCTACACGCTGGCCCTGACCTTTGAGAGTCCGGCGCGCACAGCGGGGTATCGGGGAATAGACGACAAGCCGGTTAAGAAGGGATTAACTTTCAAGCGTTTTTCAGGAATCGGAACCGCGCAGAGGCTTTCGTGAGAAAGCCCCCGCCAGCGATTGATCAGTCGCCGTAGATATCAGACTTGAAGTACTTCTCTGAAATCTTCTGGTACTCGCCACTGGCGCGAATGCCGTCGATGGCCGTGTTCAGCTCGGAGACCAGCTCGGTGTTGCCCTTGCGCACTGCAATCCCGGCGCCCTCACCCACGTATTTCGGATCCTTGAGCTCCGGCCCGACAAAGGCATAACCCTTGCCACGCGGCATCGTCAGGAAGTCATTCAGCGGGATGGTGTCGGCAAAAATGGCATCGAGGCGACCGGCAGCCAGATCCATGTAGATTTCTTCGTTGTTGCCGTAACGCTTGACGTTAATACCCTTCGGCTCGAAAACCTCAGTGGCATAACGGTCGGTAGTGGTGGCGCGCTGCACACCAATAGTCTTGCCCTTGAGGCTCGCGTACTGGTCATCCACGACTGCGCCTTCCTTCATCACCAGACGCGATGAGGTGAAGTAGTACTTGTGGGTGAAATCCACCGACTTCTTGCGGTCTTCGTTGATGGTCATGGACGACAGCGCCATGTCGATTTTCTTCACTTTAAGGGAAGGAATCAGACCGTCGAACTCACCTTCGACCCAGACGCACTTGACCTTCATCTGCGCACACAAGGCATTGCCGATGTCGTAGTCGAACCCGACAATCTCGCCTTTATCGGTTTTGGACGCGAACGGTGGATAAGCCGCTTCGATACCGATGCGCAGGGTTTTATCGGCGGCGAACAGGCTGCTGCATGCCAACAGGCTCAGAGCCAGACCGGTGATGAGGGGGAATTTCTTCATGTTCGTTCTCTCGCGGGTTGTTGTTGGTTTGGCAAGACAGAAGAAAGAGCAGAAACGGGCAAGGCCTTTTTTTGTACTTATAATTCCATACTGGACTTTTATGTATTATTCGTCAATCGGGGCCCTTAAAGATGTAGCCGCCGATGGTCGGGAGATGAATCAGTGGGAAATTGGGTGATGCGAATGGCCTCTTCGCGAGCAAGCCCGCTCCCACATTAGATCTCCATCAAACACCAGTTTTGTGTTCGACTCGGAACCAATGTGGGAGCGGGCTTGCTCGCGAACGCGGACTGACAGTCAACGAAGAACTAACTGGCTACTTACTGCTTCCAGCGATCCGCCGCCGCATGATCACTGTCACGCCCTTCAACCCAACGCGCCCCATCACGGGTGTTTTCTTTCTTCCAGAATGGAGCGCGGGTTTTCAGGTAGTCCATGACAAAGGCGCAGGCGTCGAACGCCGCCTGGCGGTGGGCACTGGCGGCGCCGACGAAGACGATCGGCTCACCCGGTTCCAGGGCCCCGATGCGATGCAGCACTTCAAGTTTGAGCAGCGGCCAGCGCTGCTCGGCCTCTGTGGCGATCTTGGCGAGGGCTTTTTCGGTCATGCCCGGGTAGTGTTCAAGGAACATCCCGGCGACGTCGAGTCCGTCATTGAAGTCGCGAACATAGCCGACAAAACTCACCACCGCACCGACGCCCACATTGGCGGCATGCATGGCGTTGACTTCAGCACCCGGATCGAACGCCGTGGATTGCACGCGAATCGCCATGGCTCAGCCTCCGGTCACGGTCGGGAAAAAAGCCACTTCATCGCCATCGCTCACCGGCTCATCGAGCTGGCACAGGTCTTCGTTGCGGGCGCACATCAAGTTTTGCTCGCTCAACACTTCGGCACCGTCACGCTGGGCCAGCAGCGCACGCACATCGTCGACGGTGGCGAAATCACCTTCAACCTTCACCGAGTCCACACCGAGCGCTTCACGGTAACGGGCAAAAAACTTCACGGTGACGTTCATGCTTGATCCGCCTGGAAATGGCCGCTCTTGCCGCCGAGTTTCTCCAGCAGGCGCACGCTTTCGATGGTCATGCCGCGATCCACGGCTTTGCACATGTCGTAGATAGTCAGCGCCGCGACGCTGGCGGCGGTCAGGGCTTCCATCTCGACGCCGGTCTGTCCGGACAACTTGCAGCGCGCGACGATGCGCACGGTGTCGTCGCCTTCGGCACTGAGCTCGACCTTGACGCCGGTGAGCAGCAGCGGATGGCACAGAGGGATCAGATCGCTGGTTTTCTTCGCGGCCTGAATACCGGCGATACGCGCCACGGCGAATACATCACCCTTGGGGTGACCGCCGCTGACGATCATCTGCAGGGTTTCGGGCAGCATGCGCACCAGCGCTTGGGCCGTTGCTTCACGGAACGTCACGGCTTTTTCAGTGACGTCGACCATATTGGCGCGACCTTGGGAATCGAGATGAGTCAGCACAGGGATACTCCTGATCAGGAGCCCCGATTGTAAACCTGTGGGTCAAAATTCGGCCATAAAAAACCGGGCGACCTGTGCAGGCCGCCCGGTTCGGTCGAGGCGATTACAAATGCGATTCGGCGTATTCGGCCAGAATCGAACGTGGCACCCCTTGCAGGGTGATGTGCACACCGTTGGGGAAATCCTTGAAGCGTTCTGTCAGGTACGTCAGCCCGGAACTGGTCGCGGACAGGTAAGGGGTGTCGATCTGCGCCAGGTTACCCAGGCACACCACTTTGGAACCGGCGCCGGCACGGGTGATGATGGTTTTCATCTGGTGCGGCGTGAGGTTCTGGCATTCATCGATCAGGATCAGACTCTGCTGGAAGCTGCGGCCTCGAATGTAGTTGAGGGATTTGAACTGCAACGGCACTTTGCTGAGGATGTAATCGACACTGCCATGGGTGTTTTCGTCATCCATGTGCAAGGCTTCGAGGTTGTCGGTGATGGCGCCCAGCCAAGGCTCCATTTTTTCCGCTTCGGTGCCGGGCAGGAAACCGATCTCCTGGTCCAGGCCCTGCACGCTACGGGTCGCGATGATCCGGCGATAGCGTTTGCTGACCATGGTCTGCTCGATCGCCGCCGCCAGTGCGAGGATGGTTTTACCCGAACCCGCTGCCCCGGTCAGGTTGACCAGGTGGATATCCGGGTCGAGCAAGGCGTACAGCGCCAGGCTTTGATAGATGTCACGCGGTTTCAGGCCCCAGGCTTCCTGGTGCAACAGGGGTTCCTGATGCAGGTCGAGAATCAGCAGCTTGTCTTCCTCGATCTCCTTGATCCAGCCGACAAAACCCTGTTCGTCGATGATGAACTCGTTTATGTGCACCGCCGGCAGGTTGTCGATCAACTGCACCTGGTGCCAGGTGCGGCCATGATCCTGACGGGTGTCGACATTCCTCACACGGTCCCAGAAGGAGCCGGTCATGTTGTGATAACCGTTGGGCAGCAGCGACACGTCGTCGACCAGTTGGTCGGTGCTGTAGTCCTCGGCCGCGATCCCGCAAGCCCGGGCCTTGAGGCGCATGTTGATGTCTTTGGTGACCAGCACCACGGGCAGCTTTGGTTCGCGCGCGTGCAGGTCGATCAACTGGTTGATGATGATGTTGTCGTTCAGGTGCTCGGGCAGAATGATGTTCGGTTCGGCACGTTTGCTCATCAAAATTGACAGCAAACCCTTGGGCCCACTCTTGCCGCGCTGGATCGGAACACCGAGTTCGACATCTTCGGGGCTGGCATCGCCCAGGGTCTTGTCGATCAGGCGAATCGCCTGACGGCATTCTGCAGCCACGCTGTGATGCCCGCTCTTGAGCTTGTCGAGCTCCTCAAGCACGGTCATCGGGATGGCGACGTGGTGTTCTTCGAAGTTAAGCAGGGCGTTTGGATCGTGAATCAATACGTTGGTATCGAGTACATAAAGGATTGGCTGGTTGGAGGAAGAACTACGTCCGTGATCATCCATACTCGGTCACCTTTGTGGGAGCCATTCGACGCAATACCTTGGCGGTGCTGCGCCTCGAAGTGACTACCGAATTCACCTGCTGGGACTCAAGTGAACTGCATCCATAGCTGGGTCTTGGAAGACGCCACCTGTGTTGCAGGTTTCGGCGGTCTGTCTTCGTAATACTCCAAAACCTGTGACAGAAAAAAGTACTTTGACGTTTTTTTGAAGTTTATTTTTCAGAGTGACCAATAGCACTAGGCGGATTGCCATCACCCCGTTAAAGTCGGAAGTCCGCCTGCACCGAATTCTCGCCCAAAACCACCCCTCCCCCAATGTTTACGGCCTTTCGTCGTTTTCAGCGAAACCCGTCCTGACAGTCTTCCCAGCCGATTCCGCTTTGCGCCGTTTGCGTGATGAGCCAGGGCATCGCCGTTTTCAGCGCATCCTGCTTCACGTTGAAGTTGATCACCCCGTGGCGCCACAACAACATCAGGCTCAACACCCGTTGCGCGCTCTGATTGGCTTTTAGCTTGCCGGCACCGTCCTGGGCATCGATATCCCACAGCGCCACCTGCAAGCCCTGGGATTTGAAGAATCCTTCAGCGTCAGACCGACGCTGGCCATCGGGCGGCCGAAACAATGGCACGTAGTTCTCGGGCAGTTTGCTTTTGACCAGTTCGACGCTGCGTCGCACCGAGTCCTGCCAGTCCTGCCAGTGGCTGTGGGAGCGAAACTCCCAACCTTGCGCGCCAATGCACTGCTTCGAGTACGTCGCTTGCAGGCTGGCTACCGAACGATCGGCCAGACGGGCCTGGATGTCCTTGCCGAGGACGAAGAACGTGCCGGTCATGTTCGACTTGCGCAGGTATTCCGTGGCCCAGGCGGTGTTATCCGGCACGGTATTGGCGGCACTGTCGAAGGTCAGCAAAAACAGCCGGTCATGCATCTGATCGCCGTTGCGCTCATAGTCACCAAAACGATCGACTTCGCTGCTGGTTTGCGGAAACAGCGCTGCCTTGCGTAATTGCTCGTCCAGGTACTGGGCGTGGAACAGTCGGCTCGGCTCGGCCCACTTTATGTAGTAGCTCTCATCGCTGACCTGAAACTTGGCGGCTTGCTGGCGCAGGGTGTCCATGTCCTCGACTAGGAAACAGAAGGAAGCATCCTGATCGCAGCTCTGCTGGGCGTAGTTGTAGTTGGTCAGCAGCCGTTGCCACATACGCTGGCGCAGGTTGTTGATCGATTCCAGATTGACCGTGCGCAACCCCAGGCGCTGGGCCAGGCTCACTTCATCCAGGGATTCGCTGGCCAGCAAGACGCGAGAAAACATGAGGATCTCGGCCCGTGATGCCACATCAAACAGGGTCGGGCTGTTGAGCTGTTCGGGCCAGGTGCTGCGATCAAGCGTCGCCACATCGCCCGACGCCGCCATGGCACCAAAACTCAACAGCCAGGCCGAGAATAGAAAAACGATACGCAATGGGATGTCTCCATAACAAAACCCGCGCGGCACTATATCGCGGGAAGATCAAAAGATCGCAGCCTCGCTTCGCTCGACAGCGCCTACAGGGATTGGCGCCTCCGGGTTATCCCAATTTCACGTCAACTCGGTCCTGTAGGAGCTGTCGAGCGAAGCGAAGGCTGCGATCTTGTTCCATGACACCACCGATCACCTATGACACCCATAGCTGGAGTCAACCAGAACAACCCCCTAGAATCGCCCCCACGATTAAAGGAGACGACTTCATGCTGATGGTGATTTCCCCCGCCAAGACCCTCGATTACGAAACACCGCCGGCGACCCAGCGCTTCACCCAGCCACAATACCTCGACCATTCCCAGGAGCTGATCCTGCAATTGCGCGAGCTGGCCCCGTCGCAGATCAGCGAGTTGATGCACGTCTCCGACAAGATCGGCGGGCTCAACGCCGCGCGTTTCGGCAGCTGGACACCCGCGTTCACACCGGAAAACGCCAAGCAGGCACTGCTCGCCTTCAAGGGCGACGTCTACACAGGGTTGAATGCTCAAACCTTCAGCGAGGCCGATTTCGATTACGCCCAGCAGCACTTGCGCATGTTGTCCGGCCTGTACGGCCTGCTGCGCCCACTGGACCTGATGCAGCCGTATCGACTGGAGATGGGCACCAAACTGGCGAATGCCCGTGGCAAGGACTTGTATGCCTTCTGGGGCACACGGATCAGCGAATGGTTGAACGAAGCCCTGGCCGATCAAGGCGATGACGTGCTGCTGAACCTGGCCTCCAACGAGTACTTCTCGGCGGTCAAACGCAACGCCCTGAACGCGCGCATCATCAATACCGAATTCAAGGATCTGAAGAACGGCCAGTACAAGATCATCAGCTTCTACGCGAAAAAGGCCCGCGGCATGATGAGTCGCTTCGTCATTGAAGAGCGCATCAACGACCCGCAAGCCCTCAAGCAGTTCGACGTACAAGGTTATCGCTACAGCGCCGAGCAGTCTAAACCGGACAATCTGGTGTTCCTGCGCGATCACGCACCCGCGTAAACACCCGGTTGGCGCACGCCTCATTAAGGGGCGTACGCCATGTCCAATCGTCCAACAATCCCCCGCCTCTTTCGTCACTTTACTGACGCCAAAAATCAATCACTCAATTTCCTAACTTTAGTTTCACTCGACTTTGTTGAATTTTTTCAGTAGTGGCACTGAAATTTTTTATCGGTAGTGGCACATAACTATCTAACCCAACAATATCCCTATGTATCAAGGGCGAAACAGGCGTTGCTATCAATATGAGAGCAGTGCCATCTTTTTCAATATTTCAAGAAATTTCAGAATTCGCGATGGGCGGACAGGAACTATGTCCAAATGCGTCGCTCATACCATCGGTAACCATTCTCCCTGAGCTTGTACGAGATAACTTACGCAGAGAAGAGATCCACCTAGCAAAGTTGTCACATTAACTTCTGCTGACTGATCCCTGATTTGGGCAACACATGAAGGATAGGAGATAAACATCATAAATATCCCCTACAAGGCCAAGGCTGCGCCCCTATAAACGTGCTCACCTGAGCACCCAACCGCTTGATTTACGGGCTTCTGGCCTGGCATTGAGCGCGCAAGACCTTTGCACGAATGTCTTCTGATTAGAAGATCTGCTGCATAACAGGGCACGCCATAACAATAAAAGCCTAGTTGCGCACATTTTGAGTGAACTTATTTAGACACTCGGAACTTATATGCCTGCACGCGGCATTGTTGCGCCTTTAAGGTGCACTTCCGAGTGCGCTACGACCGCTGAACACCATTAACTCCGGCCATGTAATGGCTTGATAAACACAGAGGTAATTGCGATGCGCATCAGCATATTTGGTTTGGGTTACGTCGGCGCAGTATGTGCCGGCTGCCTGTCTGCACGGGGCCATGACGTCGTTGGCGTCGATGTTGCCAAAGACAAAATCGATATGATCAACGCCGGTAAATCGCCGATCGTTGAACCGGGTCTGGGCGAGCTTCTGCAGAAGGGTATCGAGACGGGCAAATTGCGCGGCACGACCAACTTCGCCGAGGCGATTCGCGACACCGACCTGTCGATGATCTGCGTCGGCACGCCGAGCAAGAAGAACGGCGACCTGGAACTGAACTACATCGAAGCGGTGTGCCGCGAGATCGGTTTTGTCCTGCGTGACAAGACCACCCGCCACACCATCGTGGTTCGCAGCACCGTACTGCCAGGCACTGTGGCAAACGTAGTGATCCCGATCCTCGAAGACTGCTCCGGCAAGAAAGCCGGCGTCGACTTCGGCGTTGCAGTGAACCCTGAGTTCCTGCGTGAAAGCACCGCGATCGCCGACTACGACCTGCCGCCAATGACTGTTATCGGCGAGTTCGACAAGGCTTCCGGCGACGTTCTGCAATCGCTGTACGAAGAACTCGACGCTCCGATCATCCGCAAGGACATCGCAGTGGCCGAGATGATCAAGTACACCTGCAACGTGTGGCACGCCACCAAGGTGACCTTCGCCAACGAGATCGGCAACATCGCCAAGGCTGTCGGCGTCGATGGTCGCGAAGTGATGGAAGTGGTCTGCCAGGACAAGACGCTGAACCTGTCCCAGTACTACATGCGCCCTGGTTTCGCGTTCGGCGGTTCCTGCCTGCCGAAGGACGTTCGCGCCCTGACCTACCGCGCCGGTTCCCTGGACGTGGAAGCACCGCTGCTGAACTCGCTGATGCGCAGTAACGAGTCCCAGGTGCAGAACGCCTTCGACATCGTCTCCAGCCACGGCAAACGCAAAGTCGCCCTGCTGGGTCTGAGCTTCAAGGCCGGTACTGACGACCTGCGCGAAAGCCCGCTGGTTGATCTGGCAGAAATGCTGATCGGCAAGGGTTACGAGCTGAGCATCTACGACACCAACGTTGAATACGCCCGCGTTCACGGTGCGAACAAGGATTACATCGAGTCGAAGATCCCTCACGTCTCGTCCTTGCTCAACGCCGATTTCGACGACGTGATCAACAACTCCGACGTGATCATCCTTGGCAACCGTGACGAGAAATTCCGCGCCCTGGCGCAGAACGCTCCGCACGGCAAGCAAGTGATCGACCTGGTCGGTTTCATGTCCCAAGCCACCAGCGTGAGTGGCCGGACTGAAGGCATCTGCTGGTAACAAGCGGCATCGGGAGGGTTTGCGGGGCTCACAAAGCCCGCAACCCTCCCGGCTTTTTCGCCTGCCTTAACCCCATCGGGCCACCCCACAGGCTCGCCCGAGATAGAGACGGATGCAGATTATGCACAGGCTAAAGCACGGCCTACTTCAGGTCGCCGGTTGGCTGTTTTACTTAAGTATTTTGATGGGCATCGCCATGGCGTTGCCTGCGTCCACGTTCGACTCCGAGTCGAAGGACTTCATCTTCCTGATCGGTATCGTCGGTATCTGGCGCTACTCGATGGGTGCCACGCACTTTTTGCGCGGCATGCTGTTTCTGTACGTGGTCTACCCGCACCTGCGGCGCAAAGTGCGCAAGCTGGGTAAAGCGGCAAACCCGTCCCATGTGTTTCTGATGGTCACCAGTTTTCGTATCGACGCGCTGACCACCGCCCAGGTCTACGCCTCGGTGATTCGCGAAGCGATCGACTGCGGCCTGCCGACCACCATGGTCTGCTCCATCGTGGAAATGTCCGATGAGAAGCTGGTGAAGAGCCTTTGGGCCAAAATGAACCCACCGGCTCGCGTCAAGCTCGACTTCGTGCGTATTCCCGGCACCGGCAAGCGCGATGGCCTGGCCTACGGTTTCCGCGCCATCTCCCGCCACCTGCCGGACGACCGCGCAGTGGTTGCAGTGATCGATGGCGACACCGTGCTCGCCGAAGGCGTCGTGCTCAAGACCGTGCCGTGGTTCCAGCTGTTCGGCAATGTCGGCGGCCTGACCACCAACGAGTTCTGCGAAGTGCGCGGCGGCTACATCATGAGCGAATGGCACAAACTGCGATTCGCCCAGCGCCACATCAACATGTGCTCGATGGCCCTGTCCAAGCGCGTGCTGACCATGACCGGCCGGATGTCGGTATTCCGCGCCACTGTGGTGACCAACCCGGACTTCATCGCCGACGTGGAAAGCGACTCGCTGCAACACTGGCGCCTGGGTCGCTTCAAGTTCCTCACCGGTGATGACAAGTCGAGCTGGTTCAGCTTGATGCGCCTGGGCTACGACACGTTTTATGTGCCAGACGCCGCCATTCACACCGTGGAACACCCGCCGGAAAAAAGCTTCATCAAGGCCAGTCGCAAACTGATGTTCCGCTGGTACGGCAACAACCTGCGGCAGAACTCCCGCGCCTTGGGCCTGGGGATGAAACGTCTCGGCCTGTTCACGTCGGTGGTGCTGTTCGACCAGCGTGTGTCGATGTGGACGTCGCTGCTGGGCCTGACCGTCGCGCTCATCGCCACCTTCAAATACGGCGCCGCGTTCATCCTGGTTTACCTGCTGTGGATCGGCATTACCCGCCTGATCCTGACCGTGCTGCTGTCTTTGTCCGGTCACACGATCGGCCCGGCCTACCCGGCGATTCTCTATTACAACCAGATCGTCGGCGCGCTGGTGAAGATCTACGTGTTCTTCCGCCTCGACCGACAGTCCTGGAGTCGCCAGCCCACTTCTCTGACCCGTGATCTCGCCAGCTTTCAAGGTTGGTTCAACACTTGGTCGTCTCGGACCATGACCTTCTCCGCCGGCAGCATTTTTGTTGCTGTGCTGCTGATGATGGTCTGACCGAACTCGCCTGAATTAACTAGGAAATCGTCCATATGAATACCGCCGTCAACGCCAACGTAGTGCATGAATCAGAAGCCCAGCGCCAGCACGCCCGGGTAAAAATCCCGGCCAAGCTGCGTTTCTACGGTCCTGACCGGACCCCGGTAGAAGCCCGGGTCATCGACCTCTCCGCTGGCGGCCTGGCTTTCAACGCCGGTCAGCTGCCACTGAAGATCGGCGACGTGTACAAGGCTCGCCTGCAGTTCGTCATCGATAACCTCGGCCTGGCCATGGACGTCGAGTTACTGGTGCGCTCCCACGACCGCGAAACCGGTCGTACCGGTTGCCAGTTCCAGAACCTCGAATCTCAGGACATTTCCACCCTGCGCCACCTGATCACTTCTCACCTGGCCGGCGACATCGTCACCATGGGTGAAGTGCTGGCCACCCTGCAACGCGACAACTTCACCAAGGCGCGCAAGGTCAAGGATGGCGACCACGGCATGACCCCGTTCGGTCGTCTGCGTGCAGTGACCTTCAGCCTCGCGATTTTCCTCGTCGGCCTGACGGCATTCGGCTTCATCTTCAAGTCGGTGTACGGCATGTACTTCGTCAGCCACGCCCAGGCCGGTCTGGTCAGCGTAGCGGGCATGAACATCACCATGCCGCGCGACGGCACGGTGCAGAGCCTGATCAAAACCGACGGCGTTGCGGCCAAAGGCGCCCCGCTGGCGACGTTCAGCACCAGCATGCTCGACGTACTCAAGGGCCATCTGGACGAAGACCAACTGCAACCGGCCAAGGTTGAAGAACTGTTCGGCAAGCAAATGACCGGCACCCTGACGTCGCCGTGCGATTGCACCGTAGCGCAGCAAATGGTCGCCAACGGTCAGTACGCCAGCAAGGGCGATGTGATCTTCCAACTGGTGCCGCGTAACAGCGAAGCCAACGTTGAAGCGCGCTTCTCCTATCGCCAGTTCGGCGACGTGCTGCCAGGCAGCTCGGTCAGCTTCCAGATCGCCGGCGAAGACAAAACCCGCTCCGGCACGATCATCAGCAGCACCAGCCTGAAAAGCGCCGACCTGTCGTCCGACATCCGCGTGCAGATCAAGCCTGACGAGCCGCTGGACAGCAAATTCGCCGGTCGCCCGGTTGAAGTCAACGCCACCCGTGGTCCGAACCTGAACTGGCTGATCGACAAAGCCATGGCCGCCGGTCGTTAAAAACAAGAGGACATGCCCGTGACTAGCCCACTCAGAATCCTGCCAGTCCCGCTGACTCTGGCCATGGCAATTGCCCTGGCCGGATGCGCCGGCCTGCCCGACCAGCGTCTGGCCAACGAAGCCCTCAAGCGCGGTGATACCACGCTGGCGGCGCAGAATTACCAGCAACTGGCAGACCTGGGCTACAGCGAAGCACAGGTTGGCCTCGCCGATATCCAGGTCGACAGCCGTGACCCGGCTCAGATCAAGAAAGCCGAGGCGACTTATCGCGCTGCGGCCAGTGTCTCGCCGCGAGCTCAGGCTCGCCTGGGTCGTCTGCTGGTGGCCAAACCCGGCTCCACCGAAGCCGAACAGCACGAAGCCGAAGGCCTGTTGAAGAAAGCCACTGCCGCAGGCGAAGGCAACACCCTGATCCCGCTGGCGATGCTGTACCTGCAATACCCGCACAGTTTCCCGAACGTCAACGCGCAACAGCAGATCAGCCAATGGCGCGCCGAAGGCAAGCCGGAAGCGGGCCTGGCCCAAGTGCTGCTCTATCGCACCCAAGGCACTTACGACCAGCATCTGGACGAAGTGGAAACGATCTGCAAAGCCGCGTTGAACACCACCGACATCTGCTACGTCGAACTGGCCACGGTCTATCAGAAAAAAGCCCAGCCAGAAAAACAGGCCGAGCTGATCAAGCAAATGCAGGCCGCTCAGGCTCGCGGCGCGGTTTCCGCCCAGCGGGTGGACAGCGTGGCTCGCGTACTGGGCGATGCCTCCCTGGGCACGACCGACGAGAAAACCGCGCAGTCGCTGCTCGAAGGCATCGCACCCGGCTACCCCGCTTCCTGGGTCAGCCTGGCGCAACTGCTCTACGACTTCCCGGAACTGGGTGACGTCGACAAGATGATGAAGTACCTGGACAACGGCCGCGCCGCCGACCAGCCGCGCGCCGAACTGTTGCTGGGCAAGCTCTACTACGAAGGCAAAATGGTGCCGGCCGACGCGAAGGTCGCCGAAGAACACTTCAAGAAAGCCGTCGACAGAGAAGTGGCCGCCGATTACTACCTCGGCCAGATCTACCGTCGCGGTTACCTGGGCAAGGTCTATTCGCAGAAAGCGCTGGACCATCTGCTCAAGGCTGCGCGTAACGGCCAGAACAGCGCCGACTTCGCCATTGCCCAACTGTTCTCCCAAGGCAAGGGCACCCGGCCCGACCCGCTTAACGCTTATGTCTTCAGCCAATTGGCCAAGGCCCAGAACACCCCGCAAGCCACCGAGCTTGCGCAAACACTCGAAGCCCAACTGCCGCCTGCCCAGCTCGCCGAGGCCCAACGCCTGTTGAAACAAGAACAGGCCGTTCGTGGTGCCTTGAGCCAGAACACGCTGGAACTGCATGCCCTGGAAGAAGAAGACGGCGAGGAATCCCTATGAAGTTGAATCCATTCGTTAAGGCCGGTATTGGCCTGTCATTTGCCCTGCTGTGGTCGTGCCCGACCCTGGCGGCCCTGACTGAAAGCAAGAACTACGGCCTTGACGTGAAAGTCACCGCCCAGTCCGAAGACGACACTGACCTCGGTACGGCGAGCGGCGGCGACGTCAACGGCGTCGGCCTCGACCTGCGTCCATGGATCTACGGCGAGAGCGGCGCGTGGAGCGGCTACGCCATGGGTCAGGCCGTGACGTCCACCGACATCATCGAGACGGACACCCTGCAACAGTCCGACAGCGACGGCACCCAGGCCACCGACAGCGGTGATCGCAAGAGCAAGAAAAACTACCTGGCGATGCGCGAGTTCTGGGTCGGTTACAGCGGCCTTACGCCCTACCCCGGCGAAATACTCAAACTCGGTCGCCAGCGTCTGCGCAATGACGATGGCCAATGGCGCGACACCAACATCGAAGCCCTGAACTGGACCTTCGACACCACCCTGTTGCGCGCCAACGCCGGTGTTGCCGAACGCTTCAGCGAATACCGCACCGACCTCACAGAACTCGCGCCCAAGGACAAGGATCGCCTGCACGCTTACGCCGATGCGGCGTATCAGTGGAACCCGGGCAACTGGGTCGGCATTCGTGGTCATCACACTCACGATGACGGCAAGCTCGATACCGCGCAGCCAGGTGTTCCCGCCGATTCTCTGGACAAGAAAGAGAATGGCGACATCAGCTGGATCGGCCTTACTGCCGACAGCGATGCCTACAACTGGCGCAACACCAACACCGTCAATTACTGGGGCAGCGTCACAGGCATGAGCGGCGACCGCGACAAGGTCAACCCGCTCAACGCCGATGGCACCGCTCCGGCACAAGCCAAAACCAGTGGCGATATTGATGGCTGGGCCACTGACCTGGGCGTGCGTCTGCGCCTCGATCCGCAATGGCAAGTCGGTGCAGCCTATGCCCGTGCCAGTGCCGATTACGAACAGAACGGCCTGCAAAGCAACCGCTCGAACTACACCGGTACTCGCTCGCGGGTTCACCGTTTCGGCGAAGCTTTCCGTGGCGAAACGAACAACATGCAGAGCGCTACCTTATTCGGTTCGTGGATGCTCAACGACGAATACGACGCCAGTGTGATCTACCACAAATTCTGGCGCGTCGACGGCAACAAGCCAGTCGGCAGCAACGGCATCAACGCCGTCGAGAACAACACCGACGACGCGACCGGCGCGATTCTTTCCAGCACGTCCCTGCCGCTGGAAGATGGCAACAAAGACCTCGGCCAGGAAATGGACGTGGTCGTCACCAAGTACTTCAAACAAGGCCTGCTGCCCGCCTCCTTGAGCCAATCGATCGATGAGCCTTCGGCCCTGGTGCGGTTGCGTGGCGGTGTGTTCAAGCCCGGCGATGCGTATGGCAAAGGCGTCGACTCGTACATGCACCGCGCGTTTGTCGACGTGATCTGGCGCTTCTGATGCGAACCGCTAAGGGAGTTCCTGACATGAACAGTCCGAAGAGAGGCTCGATAACCTTGCTGGCCGGCGCGATGTTGCTGGCCAGCACGGCAGTCTTCGCCACTGTGGAGCCGGCCTCGCCCGTTCAAAAGGGCCAGCCGGCGACCATTGCCAAGGGATTGCAACAGGCCAAGACCTACACCGTCAGCAGCGCACCGACCGCGCCGCTGGAGTTGGCCAAGCCGAAACTGCCGGACACCTCCGGCTACACCGCCGAAGCCATCGCCGCGAAAATCGTGCGCACCAAGCCCGGCAAAATCAGCGTGCGTCGGATGATGCAGGAAAACGCCCTGAAGGACTTCATTGGCGGCGATAACAAGATGGCTGAATGGGTCGTGCGTCAGCACGGTATCCCACAGGCGATTTTCATCGACGACGGCTACATGAACCTCAAGGATCTGGCCAAGAAAGTACCCAAGCAGTACTTCAGTGAAACCTCGCCGGGCGTGTTCCTGGCGAAGTTGCCGATCGTGGTGGGTGAGAAAGGCATCCTGGAAATCGACAAGCAGACTCAGGAACTGCGCCTGTCCCAAGAGGCCGGTTCGTTCCTGGTCAACGACGGCCAGTTGTTTGTGCGCGATACCAAAATCACTGGCTGGAGCGAGAAGGCAAACGGCCCGGCGGCCTTCAAGTCGCCCAAGGAATTCCGTCCGTTCCTGCTGTCCTGGGGCGGCACCGAGACCTACATCGCCAACAGCAAGATCGCCAGTTTCGGCTACGCCAACAGTAAATCCTATGGCGTGAGTATTTCCCAATACACGCCGAACATGGCCAAGGTGCTCAAGCGCCCTGAACCGAGCGGCTGGATCGTCGGCTCCGAGTTCTCGGACATGTGGTACGGCTTCTACTGCTACGAAACCCGCGACTTTGTGGTCAAGGGCAACACCTACAAAGACAACATCGTCTACGGCATTGACCCGCATGACCGTTCCCACGGTCTGATCATTGCCGACAACACGGTGTTTGGTACCAAGAAGAAGCACGGGATCATTATTTCCCGTGAAGTGAACGACAGCTTCATCTTCAACAACCGCAGCTACGAGAACAAGTTGTCGGGCCTGGTGATCGACCGTAACAGCACGAACAACCTGATCGCCTACAACGAGATTTACAAGAACCACACCGACGGCATCACCCTCTACGAGAGTGGCGACAACCTGCTGTGGGGCAACAAAGTGATCAGCAACAAGCGCCACGGCATCCGGATTCGTAACAGCGTAAACATCCGCCTCTACGAAAACCTGTCCATGGCCAACGGCCTGACCGGCGTCTACGGCCACATCAAGGACCTGAGCGACACCGACCGGGACATCAAGCTCGATCCGTTCGACGCCCAGGTGTCCCTGATCGTGGTCGGCGGCGAACTGGCCGGCAACGGCAGCGGCCCGCTGTCCATCGACTCGCCGCTGAGCGTCGAGTTGTATCGCGTGTCCATGCTCGCACCGACCAAAACCAGTGGCATCAGCTTCTCGGGGATTCTCGGCGAGCGCCAGGATGAAATTCTCGACCTGCTGGTGCGCCAGCAGAAAGCCGTGCTGATCGACCCTGTCGAACGCCAGACCGAAATGCGGGACTGAGGATAATTTTATGCACTCACACTTGATCAAATTACTCAGCTTGTCGGCCCTGACCGCCGGCATTCTCGCGGCCAGCGGCGTCGCTCGTGCCGATGAAGCCAAAGCACCAGCCTTCAACGCCGAACCGTGCTGCAACCTGTGCCCCGAAGCCCACGACCCGAAAAACTACACCACGCGTTACCAGCAGAACTTCACCACGCTGGTGCAGGCTCAGGGCGATTGGCTGTTCCGTACGCAAGAAGACTTGCGCACCGAGTTCGACACCACACCCGTCGGCTACAAACGCATGAAAGAACTGCACGATGCGTTCAAGAGCAAAGGCATTGAACTGGTCATCGTTTACCAGCCGACCCGTGGTCTGGTGAACCGCAACAAGCTCAATCCGGAAGAAAAGGCCAAGTACGATTTCGACAAGGCCTTGAGGAACTACAAGACCATGCTGGGGCGTTTCGCCGCCATGGGCTACACCGTGCCGGACCTGTCGCCGCTGACCAACGAGTCGCTGCCTGACACCCTGCCGGCCCACGATTTTTACTTCCAGGGCGACCAACACTGGACGCCGTATGGCGCCCAGCGAACGGCGAAAATCGTCGGTGAGCAAATCAAGAAAATGCCGGCCTTTGCCGACGTGCCGAAACGCGAATTCGAGAGCCATAAGTCGGGTCGCATGGGCAAGACCGGAACGTTACACAACATGGCTGGTCAACTCTGTGGCACCAGCTACGCGATCCAGTACATGGATCAGTTCACCACCGAGCCGAAAGGCGAAGCAGCTGATGGCGATCTGTTCAGTGATTCCGGCAATCCGGAAGTCACCCTGGTCGGCACCAGCCACAGTGGCAAGAACTACAACTTCGCCGGTTTCCTCGAAGAGGCAATCGGCGCCGACATCCTTAACGTGGCGTTCCCCGGCGGTGGCCTGGAAGGTTCGATGCTGCAGTACCTGGGCAGCGAAGAGTTCCAGACCAAGCCGCCGAAGATTCTGATCTGGGAATTCTCGCCGCTCTATCGCCTCGACCAGGAAACCATCTACCGCCAGATGATGGCGCTGCTGGACAACGGTTGCGAAGGAAAGGATGCACAGATGACCGGCAGCACCACGTTGAAACCGGGCAAGAACGAATTGATGGTCAACAGCAAGAACCTGAATCTGCAAAACAGCAGTCACCAGGTTGATATCCGCTTCGCCGATCCGTCGGTGAAAACTCTGCAAGCCACCCTCTGGTACATGAACGGTCGCCACGAGGACATCAAGATCGAAAAACCGGAAACCTCCGATACCGACGGGCGTTTCGCCTTTGAGTTGCGCACGGACGAAGACTGGGCCTCGCAGAATCTGCTGGCCGTCGAAGTCCAGGGCCCTGAAGCAGGTGCCGCGCCACAGAAAGTCGAAGCGAAAATCTGCAAACGCAACGTGTTCCCTGGCTTAGGGCAGCGTACCGCTCAGGCCGGGCAGTGAGGCAACCTCTTATGACATGCATGCAAACCCGAACTTTGAAAAGATTGATCGCACCGTCCCTGTTGAGCCTGGCCATGTTTGCCGGTGCGACTCAGGCCGCCGCGCCATTGCGTCCGCCACAGGGATACTTCGCGCCGATTGAAAAAGTCAAAACCGGCGACAAGAGCGAAGGCTGTGATGCGATGCCGACGCCGTACACCGGCTCGCTGCAATTTCGCAGCAAATACGAAGGTTCCGACAAGGCCCGTTCGACCCTGAACGAGGCATCGGAAAAAGCCTTCCGCGACACCACGGCCGACATCACCAAGATTGAGCGCGGCACCAGCAAGCGCGTAATGCAGTACATGCGTGACGGTCGTCCGGAACAGCTGGAATGCACCCTGAATTGGTTGACCGCCTGGGCCAAGGCCGATGCGTTGATGTCCAAGGACTTCAACCACACCGGCAAGTCCATGCGCAAATGGGCGTTGGGCAGCATGGCGTCGTCCTACATCCGCCTGAAGTTCTCCGATTCGCATCCGTTGGCGAACCACCAGCAAGAGTCGCAGTTGATTGAAGCCTGGTTCAGCAAAATGGCTGATCAGGTGGTCAGCGATTGGGACAACCTGCCGCTGGATAAAACCAACAACCACTCGTACTGGTCCGCCTGGTCGGTGATGGCAACGTCCATCGCCACCAACCGCCGCGATCTGTTCGACTGGTCGGTGAAGGAATTCAAGGTCGGCGCCAATCAGATTGACGCCCAGGGTTTCCTGCCCAACGAACTCAAGCGCCAGCAACGCGCCCTCGCCTACCACAACTACGCCCTGCCGCCGCTCGCGATGATCGCCAGTTTCGCTCAGGTCAACGGTGTGGACTTGCGTCAGGAAAACAACGGCGCATTGAAACGCTTGGGTGATCGAGTGCTCGCGGGTGTCGAAGACCCGGAAGAATTCGAGAAGAAGAACGGCAAGGAACAGGACATGACCGACCTGAAAATCGACTCGAAATTCGCCTGGCTCGAACCGTTCTGCTCGCTCTACACCTGCTCGCCGGATGTGCTTGAGAAAAAGCACGAGATGCAGCCGTTCAAGACTTTTCGACTGGGTGGTGATTTGACCAAGGTCTACGACCCGGCGAGTGAAAAAGGCAAAAAAGGCAGTTGAGTTATCGGTGATCGTTCCCACGCTCTGCGTGGGAATGCCGCCCGTGACGCTCCGCGTCACATGCCGAAGCGGACGCAGAGCGTCCAGTGAGGCATTCCCACGCAGAGCGTGGGAACGATCATATATCCCCCGGTTTTCGATGGGGGGTTTGGGGGGGCTGCGGCCCTTGACTGTTGGTTAAACATGGAGAGACCGGGATGGTATTTTCATCCAACGTGTTCCTGTTTTTGTTCCTGCCGATCTTTCTCGGCATGTACTACTTAAGCGGAATACGCTATCGCAACCTGCTGCTGCTGATCGCCAGCTACGTGTTCTATGCCTGGTGGCGTGTGGACTTCCTTGCGCTGTTCGCAGCCGTCACCCTGTGGAACTACTGGATCGGCCTCAAAGTCGGTGCCGCAGGCGTTCGGACCAAACCGGCACAACGCTGGTTGCTCCTGGGCGTGGCCGTCGACCTGTGCATTCTCGGCTACTTCAAGTACGCCAACTTCGGCGTCGACAGCATCAACGCGATGATGACCTCTGTCGGTCTGTCGCCGTTCATCCTGACCCACGTGCTGTTGCCGATCGGGATCTCGTTCTACATCTTCGAGTCCATCAGCTACATCATCGACGTCTACCGTGGTGACACGCCGGCGACCCGCAACCTGATCGACTTTGCCGCTTTCGTGGCGATCTTCCCGCACCTGATCGCCGGTCCGGTGTTGCGCTTCCGCGATCTCGCCGACCAGTTCAACAACCGCACCCACACCCTCGACAAGTTCTCCGAAGGTGCGACGCGATTCATGCAGGGCTTCATCAAGAAGGTCTTCATCGCCGACACTCTGGCGGTCGTGGCCGACCATTGCTTCGCCTTGCAGAACCCGACCACGGGCGATGCCTGGCTCGGTGCGCTGGCCTACACCGCGCAGCTGTATTTCGACTTCTCCGGTTACAGCGACATGGCCATCGGTCTGGGCTTGATGATGGGTTTCCGCTTCATGGAAAACTTCAAACAGCCGTACATCAGCCAGTCGATCACCGAGTTCTGGCGTCGCTGGCACATCAGCCTGTCCACCTGGCTGCGTGACTACCTGTACATCACGCTGGGCGGTAACCGTAAAGGTACGCTGATGACCTATCGCAACCTGTTCCTGACCATGTTGCTCGGTGGTCTGTGGCACGGCGCGAACATCACGTACATCGTCTGGGGCGCCTGGCACGGCATGTGGCTGGCGATCGAAAAAGCCCTCGGCCTGAATACCTCGCCGCGCAGCATCAACCCGATCCGCTGGGCGCTGACCTTCCTGCTCGTGGTCATGGGCTGGGTGATCTTCCGCTCGGAAAACCTGCACGTCGCCGGTCGTATGTACGGCGCGATGTTCAGCTTCGGCGAATGGTCACTGTCGGAACTCAACGCGGCCAGCCTCACCGGCCTGCAAGTGGCGACTCTGGTGGTGGCTTACATGACCCTGGCGTTCTTCGGCATTCGTGACTTCTACAGCAACCTGCCGCCTGAGAAGACCAAGCCTGTTGTGAACGTCGAGGCCGATGGCCCGGCTGCCGCTACGCCTGGAATGATCAAAGCCGTACCGGGCGACAACCCGGGCAGCATCCACGAGCCAGGCTACACCGTCGGCGCTGAAGCGACTGTGCAACCGGCCTACTGGACGGCGGACTGGTCTCGTTACGTGATGCGCACGCTGGTACTGGTGCTGTTCATCGCCTCGATTTTCAAACTCTCGGCGCAAAGCTTCTCGCCGTTCCTTTACTTCCAGTTCTGAGGGATCTGACTATGACCCGCTCATTACGCATCCTCTACATCGCCCTGTTCATGGTGACGCTGTTGGTCCTGGGCCTGTGGTCCACGCGCAGCTTCCTCGGCTTCAGTACCTCTGCCGAAACAACGGTGCTCAACGGCCGCTGGACCAAAGCCGTGGAAACGCATTACGACGACGAGTTCCCGATCAAGCGCCTGGGTACCAACCTTTGGGCTGCGCTGGATTTCAAACTATTCAACGAAGGTCGTCCGGGCGTCGTGCTCGGCCGCGATCAATGGTTGTACAGCGATGAGGAATTCAACCCGATCGTCAACGAAGAGTTGAACCTGCAAGGCAACTACGCACTCGTAGAAGGCGTGCGTCAGGAATTGAAAGCCAAGGGCGTGAAACTGGTCATGGCGATCGTGCCAGCCAAGACTCGCCTGTACCCGGAACACCTGGGTGAAGTGAAGCCTTCGAGCATCCACGCCAACCTCTATGAGGACTTCCACGCTCATGTGGCGGCCAACAAGGTCCTCGCGCCCGACCTGTACGGCCCGATGCTGAAAGCCAAGCTGGACGGTCAGCAAGTGTTCCTGCGCACCGACACCCACTGGACCCCGGAAGGCGCACAAATCGCCGCCGAGACCCTGGCGAAATCCATTACCGACAAATACCCGCTGAGCGGCGAGCCGCAACACTTCGTCACTGAACCTGCGGAGAAGGTGACGCACAAGGGCGACCTGCGGTTGTTCCTGCCGCTGGACCCGCTGTTCGAAAACCTGATGCCGGCGCAAGAACCTTTGCAGAAGCGCAACACCGTGGCGGCGCAAGACCAGCCGGCCGCTGATGACGCGCTGTTCGCCAACACTGAAGTGCCGGTGGCCCTGATCGGCACCAGCTACAGCGCCAACCCCAACTGGAACTTCGTCGGTGCGCTGAAACAAGCGCTGAACAGCGACGTAGTCAACTACGCCGAAGACGGCCACGGCCCGATTCTGCCGATGCTCAGCTATCTGAAAAGTGATGCTTTCAAGAACAGCCCGCCACAGGTGCTGATCTGGGAGTTTCCTGAACGTTATCTGCCTGTGAACAACGAAATCGGTGACGCCGACCCGCAGTGGGTCGCAGAGCTCAAAGAAGCCGGCGCTCGCCAACAAAACGTAGCAGCAAACACTAAATCCGAGACGCCCGACCGGGCGCAAAACTGAAAGAGAGAGGTACTACCATGACTTTCACTACTACTCCTCGCCGTCTCGCCAAGACCTTCGCACTCGTTGCTGGCATGAGCGTGTTGTCGATGTCCGCCTTCGCTGGCGACGCCGCACTCTACGGCCCGACTGCACCGAAAGGCTCGAGCTTCGTACGTGTCTACAACGCCGGTAACGCTGAAGTCAGCGCCACCGTCGGCACCACCAACCTGGCCGAAGTCGCGCCGCTGTCCAGCACCGACTTCAGCTTCATGCCGGGCGGCGACTACAGCGCCAAGATTGGTAGCCAGTCCCTGCCGGTGAAACTGGCCGGTGATCACTATTACACCCTGGTCAACAACGCCAGCGGCGCACCGCAACTGATCGAAGAACCGCCGTTCAAGAACAAGCAGAAATCCCTGGTTCGCGTACAGAACCTCAGCGACAAGGCCCTGACCCTGAAAACCGCTGACGGCAAGACCGAAGTGGTCCCTACCGTGGCCGCCAAGGGCCGTGGCGAGCGTGAAATCAACCCGGTTAAAGTCAGCCTGGCGCTTTACGATGGCGACAAGAAAGTCGGCGACGTGAAACCGGTTGCCCTGGAACGTGGTGAAGCCGCGGTGCTGTACGTCACTGGCAGCGGCAGCAGCCTGGCGCCAGTCTGGGTAAAACGCCCGGTTTCGACGCGCTAATCATTTTGTCGGGTAGCCCACGGGCTACCCGGACACGGAATAAGAACAAGAGTGAAACGACAGAACGCAGTAGCTCTGACCCATACGATTTTCAAGGAGTAACAACATGATTCCGGTGATCTTGTCAGGTGGTAGTGGCTCACGTCTTTGGCCGCTTTCGCGCAAGCAGTTCCCTAAGCAATTCCTCGCCCTGACCGGCGAACAAACATTGTTCCAGCAAACCCTGGAGCGCCTGGTGTTCGAAGGCATGGACACCCCCATCGTGGTCTGCAACAAGGAACACCGTTTCATCGTCAACGAACAGCTGGCCGCCCGTAAACTGGACGTGCAGCGCATCCTGATGGAACCGTTCGGCCGCAACACCGCGCCGGCCGTTGCCTTGACCGCACTGATGCTGGTCAACGAAGGTCGCGACGAGTTGATGCTGGTGCTGCCAGCCGACCACGTGCTAGAAGATCAGAAAGCCTTGCAACGCGCGCTGGCCCTGGCCACGGTCGCTGCAGAAAACGGCGAAATGGTGCTGTTCGGCGTACCGGCCACCAAACCGGAAACCGGCTACGGCTACATCAAGTCGGCCAATGATTCGCTGCTGCCCGAAGGTGTCAGCCGCGTTTCGCACTTCGTCGAAAAACCGGACGTGAAGCGCGCCACCGAGTTCGTCGAATCCGGCGGTTACTTCTGGAACAGCGGCATGTTCCTGTTCCGCGCCAGCCGTTTCCTCGAAGAGCTGAAAAAACACGATCCGGACATCTACGACACCTGCGTGCTGACCCTGGAACGTAGCGAACAGGATGCCGACACAGTCGACATCGACTCCGCCACCTTCGCTTGCTGCCCGGACAACTCCATCGACTACTCGGTGATGGAAAAAACCCAGCGCGCCTGCGTTGTACCGCTGACCGCGGGTTGGAGCGATGTCGGCTGCTGGTCGTCGCTGTGGGAAGTGAATGAAAAAGACGCCAACGGCAACGTCACCAAAGGCGATGTGGTCATTCAGGACAGCAAAAACTGCATGATCCACGGCAACGGCAAACTGGTGTCGGTGATCGGTCTGGAAAACATCGTGGTCGTCGAAACCAAGGACGCCATGATGATCGCCCACAAGGACAAGGTCCAAGGCGTGAAACAGATGGTCAACACCCTCAACGAAATGGGCCGCAGCGAAACCCAGAACCACTGCGAAGTCTATCGTCCGTGGGGCTCCTACGACTCGGTAGACATGGGCGGCCGCTTCCAGGTCAAGCGCATCTCGGTCAAACCGGGCGCGTGCCTGTCGTTGCAGATGCATCACCACCGCGCCGAACACTGGATCGTGGTCAGCGGCACTGCTGAAGTGACCTGCGACGAAAACGTGTTCCTGCTCACTGAAAACCAGTCGACCTACATCCCGATCGCCTCGGTCCACCGCTTGCGCAATCCGGGCAAGATCTCGCTGGAAATCATCGAAGTGCAATCGGGCAGCTACCTGGGCGAAGACGATATCGAGCGGTTTGAAGATATCTACGGTCGCTCCAACCCGATCGAACGCGGCGTGTCGGTGAAAACCATCGCGCAGTGATTGATCTGTAACACAAGAAGCCCCCGTCCAGCCCGCTGCGTATTCCCTATCCGCAGCGGGTTGGGTGGGGGCTTTTTTCTTGTGTCAGCCGAGTGACATTCGCCGAACCGGGGCGGACCTGGACGTTCCATTCAGCGATTGTCGTCGTCCGGCGTAAGGCTTGGGTGCGACAAGCTCAATGAAATCCTGGTTTCTGTTCAACGTCTGAACCACCTGCTGCGTCTGCGTCGAGAGCTCGGCGATACGCTCGAAGGTTTCTGAATCTGCACTACCGGAAACGGCGAATTCAGTTTTGATTGCCTGCATTCTGAACTCCAGCATATCGATCACTGCTGGCGTCTCGTCGTAAGCCTCGCTAAGTGATGTCGCGTTCAGTCCTTGCGATGCCTGGTAAAACTCTCGACCTGTCTTGATCAGCCCTGGCGCTTCCGGCCCCAGCTTGCTGGCGGCCTTTTTGACAGCCTTATCTACCACCGCAGTGGTGACTTTTTTCCCCAATTGCTTTCGCCCTTCACGTGTCCGCGGGTCAACCGCCGACAGTTCAAGTTTTGCCGTTGCAAGACTGAGTTTCTTTTTGGGTTCAACGCGCTCGATGAATGCTTTAGGGTTCATTTCGTTACCCTTGAAGTTGATCGGACGGTCCAGCTGATAGGTGTCCACCACCTTGGAAATCAAAGCATCTGCTGCCTTGGAGCCGACTTTCGCCCCGACCTTGGCCCCCAGCACTGCGCCCCCCGGGCCTATCAACCCACCCAAGGCACCGCCTGCCGCAGTACCTGCCGACGTAGCGGCAGCACTGACAGCACTGCTAACAAGCTGGGTAGCGACTCGCCTGCCCAACGCTTTGAACCGATGCTGCGCATAGGTGTGGTTAAGCATTGAATTTTTGAGATCAGAAACGGCTCCTCCAACCGATGAGACCAAGGCTTGTTGCTTGTCCAGGCTTTGGCTCAACGCTGAAGCTTCGGTCTTTCCACCGCCGTCGCTATCGACATAATTCATGGGCGAGTTACCGACCATCTGATACAGGTTCGGCCCATCGATGAACCCCTTGGGATCGGGATTGAACCAGCGCTGCAACCACGGCACGTAATACCGCAGGCCGTAGTAATAAAGCCCTGTGGCATCCCGTTCTTTGCCCGAGTAACGAATGACTTTGTAGCTGACCTCAATCACATCATCCCCGGCAAACCAGGCCGTTGCGCCAAACGGGTAATAGATCTCCCGACTGATGATTCGCGCGTCATCCGCAAGCTCCAAGGTGCAAGAACTCAAATGGTCGACGAGGCTGTAACGGTATTGATCGTTGGTGCCGGACGGTGGGTCGCTTTCCCAATGCAACAGCCGAACGGTGTTGAGGCCGGCCTGCGCGGTGATGACCTGTAGCACCTCTGCGGTGCCACTGTCGGTGCGCAGCTCAAGTCCGGGCAAGTAACGCACTTCAGCCACTACGGTTCGGGCATTGGTCTGTAACGAGCGAATCTTGCGCACGCGCTGACCACCGCCATCGTAGACGTAGGACTCCCGGTCATTGACCCCCGACTCACGCTCCACCGGAGTGACCGATTGCAACTGGTTACGCAAATCCCAAGTCAAAAACCGTCCCTGATCCAGCTCCAGACAATTGCCTCTTTTGTCGAACGCGAGGGCGATTTCCTCCTCGGTGGGCGGCACACCGTTGCGCCAGGGCAGACAGTGATTGCTGTCACGCGCGGCCTCCAATTTATGTCCAGGCCCCTGCGCACCGACGTGCGTCAGCTCGCGCAAATTGCCTCCCTCGTCATAACTGTAGGTCTGGTGGTAATTGCTGACCGCCGCCGGATCGACCCGCCCCACCGATGCAGGTCCCTGATTGGCGCTGCCCGCCTCCCAGCCAAAGGCCTCGATCAATTGGTAAAGGCTGTCGTAGATATAACGACTGACCGGATCGATACGCTGGTTGGCGAAGTAACGCACTGGCAGGGCCTTGTCCTCGATGCTCAGCACATTGCCCGTCCGGTCATAATCGTAAATCAGATGCTGCAACCACCGAGCACTCGCGTCCTGTGCCCGACGCTCCATTAATAAGCCATCTTCAGGGCGGTAAAGGAGGGTTGTTTGTACCTCGTTGCCGGCAGTTTCGTGCGTCACTTGCCCCTCGGCGTTGTACTGGATATCACTGACCAGCGTTTTCCAGGTGGTCAGCCCCTGAAGTTGCAGACGCGTCTCACGCAAGCGACCGTCAAGGGTCAGGCTGAAGGCCTGGCGGTTTTCCTTGGCATCGATCTGTTCCAGCACATCATTGAGCGGACCGAAACTCCACGTCGAAGCGGCCCCCTCCCCCGGTTCAAGCAGCCGCTGGCGATCGGCTTCCAACTCCGGCCAGTCGGGTGCAACAGGGTCCAGGGTGAAGTGACGCACTTGTTTCACACATTGGTTGGTAATCGAAAATGCTTCGAAAAGCACCGTCCCTGCCGGGTCGTCATGACGAATCAACTGCCCGCATTGATTCTGGATGCCATGATCGGGACCGCCATAGGCCATGCGTTCAACAGCCCTTTGCGGTTCAGTCACGCCCTGCTCGAACACTGCCACGGGGCGAAGCAGGTCATCGTAGTCGACCATGCGTCCGGTGCCTCGGCTGTCCCACCCCTGCAAAACCTCATTGCCCAGACCTGGCAGGTTGAGCTGCCAACCGGCATCGACGCTGTCAGTGAACAGCGCGTTACCCGACAGCGAAAACACCGTCGTGAGGTTGGCGCGCCTCAGCGGATCTTCTTTTGGCAGCGCCCAAAGCCGAGGATCCCACTGTTCAACGGCACGCCCTGCGGCATCGTAAAAGGTGCGATTGATGCGTGCCTGAGCGGGGTCGTCTTCGACCTCACGCCAGTAATCAACCGAACGGATCGGCAGACCTCGCGGGTCGACAACGGATAATCCGGGTGTTTTGTGGTACATCCCCATCGTCAAGGCCTGCATGCCGGTCGCGTCCGTGTTTGCCAGCAGTCATCTAACCGTTCGTGGACAGGCCAGGCTACTGTCAGAAATTACAGTGCCGACCAACGGTAACGGACCTTGATCGACGAATGTCCATTCCTTCAGCCCTTCGGTAGGATGGTGGTCATGAGTTCAAGGAGCGTTCAAACATGTTCATCGGCGTCCTGCTGGTCATCACCTGGCTGATTTTGTTACTGCGCTACCCGACCAAGGCGTTGCCAGTCTCCGTGGCGGCGGCCATCGGACTGGGTGTGGTGGCAACGTGGGTGATCTGGATGGACAACCGCGAGGTCAAGCAACTGGCGCGCCTGGAGTTGCGCATCAGTTACGCGCCAGAACAGTGCCCGGCCGATCGCCCGTTGCATCTGACAATGAACAACGGCAACGATGTGCCGCTGACCGAACTGCGCTGGCGCGTCGCCGCCTATGCGCCGGGCGACACGGTCAATCTGGCCGACAATCAATACGCCGCACCGCGCTATCGCGGCCCCGGCGAACTGCAGGCCGGCGCGAACTGGGAAGACTGTTTGCCGCTGCCGCCGTTGCGCCCCGGCTATCGCCCGCAAACGCTGGAGTTTCGCGCCGAGCGTTTGCAGGGTAGTTTCTCCGACTAATTATCTTCCTCTTATTGCACAAGGACCGCGCCATGCCCGTTGCGTTGATTACCGGTTGTTCCAGCGGCATTGGCCGCGCCCTCGCCGAGGTGTTCAAAAGTGCCGGATACGAAGTCTGGGCCAGCGCCCGTAAAACAGAAGACGTGGCGGCGCTGGCCGCTGCCGGTTTCACCGCCGTGCAACTGGACGTCAACGACGGCGCGGCACTGGAACACTTGAGCGAGCGCATCAACCAGCAACATGGTGGCCTCGACGTGCTGATCAACAATGCCGGTTATGGCGCCATGGGGCCGTTGCTCGACGGCGGCGTGCCGGCCATGCAACGGCAATTCGAAACCAATGTGTTCGCCATCGTCGGCGTCACCCGCGCCCTGTTCCCGGTGCTGCGCCGCGCCAAGGGTCTGGTGGTGAACATCGGCAGCGTGTCCGGGGTTCTGGTCACGCCGTTTGCCGGCGCCTATTGCGCCTCGAAAGCGGCGGTACATGCCTTGACCGATGCGTTGCGCATGGAACTGGCGCCGTTTGGCGTGCGGGTCATGGAAGTCCAGCCGGGCGCCATCGCCTCGAGTTTTGCCAAGAATGCCGGCCATGAGGCGGAGCAGTTGATCACCGAGCAATCGCCCTGGTTTCCGTTGCGTGAAGGTATTCGCGCACGGGCCAAGGCCTCCCAGGACAACCCGACCCCGGCCAGTGAATTTGCCGCCGGTTTGCTCAAGGCCGTGCAGCAGAGCAAACCACCGCGCCTGATTCGTCTGGGCAATGGCAGTCGGGCGTTGCCGTTGCTGGCGGGGTTGTTGCCTAAAGGGCTGCTGGAGGCGGGGTTGATGAAGCGGTTCGGGTTGAAGGGGCAACTTCCATGACCGACTACACCGAATACTTTGATGAAGTGATCCAGGCTCACGTCACCATCGAGCAGTGGTTGGCCGAGGATCAAGACGAGCCAGCGCTTGAACAGTTGCTGGCGCGTTTTTCGCCGCAGTTTTCCATGGTCTCGCCGTTGGGGCGGGTACTGGATTTCGACGCGTTGAGTGAGTTGTTTTTGATGGCGGGCGGGAAGAAGCTCGGGTTCAGAATTCATCTCAGCGAGTTGCGTGGCATCGCTCTGTACGACGGTGGTGCAACGGTGAGTTATCGCGAGCAGCAGACCGATGCGACGGGATTGCATTCTGATCGGCGGTCGACGGTGGTGTTTGAGAAGCAGGTGGACGGCAAAGTGGTTTGGCGGCATTTGCATGAGACGTTTTGCAAAGGCTGATGCGGTCGCTTTTTGTGGCGAGGGAGCTTGCTCCCGCTGGGCAGCGAAGCGGCCCCTTAAATGGGACTGCTACGCAGTCCAGCGGGAGCAAGCTCCCTCGCCACAGGGTTACTGATCAGCCGTGGGATTTACTACCACCGTGCAAGTAATCCCCGCCGCCAACAGCACCCCCTCCGGCACTTCATCAATGTGAATCCGCACCGGCACCCGCTGCGCCAAACGCACCCAGTTAAAGGTCGGGTTCACATCGGCAATCAGCTCGCGACTCTCCGGATTATCACGGTCGTAGATGCCGCGAGAAATGCTTTCCACATGCCCCTTCAATACTTCCCCACTCATCAACTGCATGTCGGCTTTATCGCCGACCCGCACGTGGGGCAATTTGGTTTCTTCGAAGAAGCCGTAGACCCAGAACGAGTTCATGTCGACCACGGCCATTTTCGCCTCACCGATGCGCGCGTAATCGCCGCGATGCACATTGAGGTTGGTCACGTACCCGTCCACCGCTGCTCTGACCTCGGTGCGTTTGAGGTTCAGTTCGGCGGCTTCCAGTTGCGCCTGAGCGTGCTGGTAGTCGGCTAACGCCGAGTCGGCGATATTGCTGGCGTCGTCGCGGTTTTCCCTGGAGATCACCAGGTTGTCCATGTCGGCGCGGCGGTGGGCGTTGACCTTGCGCATCTCCCACGTCGACTTGCGCGAGGCCACCAGCGCCTGCGCCTGTTTGACCGCGATGCGGTAGTGCTCAGGGTCGATCCGCATCAGCAAATCACCCTTTTTAACCTGTTGATTGTCGCGCACCGGCACGTCCACCACTTCCCCGGTGACGTCGGCGGCGACGTTGATGATGTCGGCGCGCACCCGGCCGTCGCGGGTCCACGGGGTGTCCATGTAATGCACCCACAGGGTCCGGCCGATCCACATCGCAAGGGCCAGCACCAACAGGGTGGCGAGCAGGCTGAAAAGCTTTTTCATCAGGGCCTTCTTCAGTGATAGAGAGTCAACGGTAAACAGTCAGCGCCAGGGCGCCGAACAGACAGGTAAACAGGCTCAGGCGCAGCAGCGCCGGGTGCCAGAAGAAGCGGTACAGATCGACCCCGGACAAAAACCGGTCGAGCGCCCAGGCCAGTGCCGCGGCGATGAAAAACATCAGCGTCATGGTCGGCATGTACACGCCGTGGAAGGCGATTTCACGCGGCATGTTCAACTCCTTGGGGCTGAGTGATTGCGTAGGCGGCAAGCGGTGATTGCGGGTCCAGCAACGAAGTGCGGATGAAGTGCAGGTAGCTCTTCACCCGGCGCAGGGCCGAGGTGTCAAAGTGCGGCGCGAAAGGTTCGTCGGTGGCTTGCACGCGGCTGATCGCGTGATCGACGGCGATCAGTCCACGCTCCAGATTGCTCTGGCTCGGTTGCAGAAACAGCCGCACTAGCGAGCGGCCCATCACCCTGATTGACTGACGCCAGGGTTGAGATTCGGCATAGGCTGGATGCACCGGCAGGATCGCCTGTTCCTTGCGCAACTCGATGATCGCGTGACCGACTTCCAGCACCACGAACATCCAGCGCAGCAAGTCCCGTTGCACCTGCGGTTGCCCTGCCGCAAGACCGTAAGCCTGATGCAGCAAGTCGCGGGTGCTGCTTTCGAAACTCGACGCCAGGCCCTTGAGTTTGCCGCTGATGGCGTACACCACTTGCCCGCGCAAATCCTGTTCCAGCCGACGCCACAACCAGCGGCTGTTGGGCGGCAGAATGATCGCCCCGGCCGCCGCGCACACCAGCATGCCGAGCACCATGGCGATGTAGTCGTTGATGAAAGCGTAAGGGTTGTAAACGGTGAGGTTGTCCGGCACCGAACCGGTGCTGAAAAAGATCAGCAAGCCGAGACCGACACCGGCGTATTGCGGCCGCGAAGTCAGGAACGAACCGAGCACGATCACCGGTGCGAGCATCACGCAGAGCAACGGAAAACCGTCGATCCAGGGAAAGATGAAAAACATCTCGACGAAGCCGATCAGGGCCCCGAGGAACGTTCCGCAAGCCATCTGAAACGCCATGCGTTTTGGATTCGGTGTCGCCGCCGAGAGGCCCACGGTAGCGGCGGCGATCAGGGTCATCGTCGCCCCGCTCGGCCACGCGGTGGCGACCCAATAGCTGCCCAGAACCATCAGAATGAACGCCGCGCGAATCCCCGAGGCGGCTGACGCCATCCAGTTGGTTTGCGGGGTGAATGGCTCATCCCATTGCTCGCGCGCATGACTGTGATCGGCCAGCGACGCGTGGGTCTGTGCATAACTGTGCAAATCGTCGACGAAGCGATAGAGCAGTTCGTACGCGGTATGAAAATCCAGCTGCTCGGCGTCGCTCGGGTCGCTCTCTTGAAAGAATGCCCGCAGGCTGCGAACGCGTGCCGGTAAACCTTCTTTATAGGCGGTCAACGCGATGACCAGACGCCCTGCATCAGCGTTGGTCAGGGCGCGGCCGCTGAAGCCGTCGAGCAGTTCGGCGAGGTCCTGCAAACCCGGTTTGATCGCCGCAACCACGTGATCGGTGCCACTGCTGCGCAAGCGTTCAAGCAACTGGTGCAAGGCGTTGAAACGGGTGGTGATGCCCATGAACTCGCTGTTCAAGCGGCTGAGCCGACCGTTGCGCCGACGCATGTGCGGGTCTTCGAACACAGTGACGCTGCGCAGCCCTTCCAGCCCCACAGCCTCGGCGATGAAGCGCACGTTGCTCGCCTCGAAAGCCTCCCGCTTGCTGCGACCGCGCAAGCCATCAGTGACGAATAGCGCGAACACGCCGAAGCGCTGATACAAGGCGTTGCGCATGGCGGCGCTGGCGGATTGCGGGAGGATCGCGGCGCTGACCAGCGTGGAGCAAATAATCCCCAGGGAGATTTCCAGCACCCGCCAGACCGCCGCCATGAACGCGCCGTCCGGGTGCGCCAAGGCAGGCAAACCAACCATCGCGGCGGTGTACCCGGCGAGCACGAAACCATAGGCGCGGAAATTGCGATACCGCGCAGCACCGGCCGAGCAGATGCCCACCCAGATCGCCAGCGAACCGAGGAACAGCTCGGTGTTCTGCGCAAACAAGGCAATCAGCGCGACCATCACCGCCGAGCCGGCCAATGTCCCAAGGAAGCGATAGAAACTCTTGGCCAACACGTGACCGCTTTGCGGCTGCATGACGATGAACACGGTGATCATCGCCGTGCGCGGCTGCGGCAACTCCAGGCGCATGGCCAGCCACAGCGTCAGAAACGCGGCGAACAGCACCTTGAAAATGTAGACCCAGGTCACGCCATCGCTGCGCGCCCAGTCGAAGAAACCCCGGCGCCACTCAAGGGAATACAGCCAGCGCAAAGGTGCGGGCAAGGGAGTCATGAAATCCTGCTCAATGATTGAGGGCTTGGAGAATGGCCGGGGTTTTCGGCGCCTGGGTCTGGCTGTCTTTCGGCGCATCGTTACCCGCGCCCAATCCACCGCCCAATGCCGTCACCAGTTCAGCGTGAGCACTCAGTCGCGCCGCCTGCACCTGCTGCTGAACCTGCTGCTGTTTGAACAACAAGGTCTGGGCGTTAAGCACGTTGAGGTAGTCGGTGAGTCCGCGCTGGTAGGCGATCATCGCGATGTCGTAAGTCTTCTGGGCTGTGGCCACCGACTCGGCGGCGAAGGTTTGCTGCTTGTCCATGGATTCGCGGCGGATCAACTGGTCGGAGATGTTTTTCAGCGCGTTGACCAGCGTCTGGTTGTACTTGGCCACGGCGATGTCGTAACCGGCCGAGGCTTCGCCCAGCTTCGAGCGCAAACGGCCGCCGTCGAAAATCGGCAACGAGATGGCCGGGCCGACGCTGTAGTTGAGCTTCTTGCCGGTCAAAAAATCCAGCGCTCCACCGCCGGTGGCCATGTAGCCGAGGCTGCCGACCAGGTCGACGTTGGGGTAGAAACCGGCGTGAGCGACATCAATACCGCGCGCCTGGGCCGCCACTTGCCAACGACTGACGACCACGTCCGGGCGTTGGCCGAGCAGTTGCGCGGGCAAGGTCGATGGCAACTTCAGTGCCGCGCCTAATGACAATGTCGGCCGTTGCAACTGCGCGCCCTCCCCCGGACCTTTGCCCCCAAGTGCCGCGAGCTGGTTGCGGCTGAGGGCGATTTCTTCGTCCAGCGCATCGATCTGGCGGTGGGTTTCCGGCAGCGGCGTTTCAGCCTGGCTGACTTCGAAATGGGTGCCGATGCCACCGTTCAGGCGCTTCTGCGCGAGGTCGAGAATTTGCTGCTGCTGTTTCAGGGTCGCGGCTACGATGTCTCGCTGCGCGTAATGCAACGACAGTTCGATGTAAGCGCGCACGATGTTGTTCTGCAATTCGAGCTGGGCCAGACGTGCTTCCGCGGCCGTCATGTGAGCCATGTCCACGGCGCGCTCCGTGGCGTTGCTTTCGCGACCCCAAAGGTCGAGGGCATAGCTGAAACCCAGCGCGGCGTTGTTGTCCCAGGTGGTGGTGTTCGCCAACTCGCCGGGCCCGTAGAACTGATCGGTGGGCCAGTTGTGGCGTTTGAGCGTGGATTCGCCATTGATCTGCAGCGACTCGGCGGACTCGGCGATCCCGGCCATGGATTTGGCCTGACGCACTCGCGCCGCCGCCATGGCCATGGTCGGGCTGCCTTGCAGGGCGAGGTCGATCCAGCGGTTCAATTGCGGGTCGCCATAGGCCTGCCACCATTGGGCGGTAGGCCAGTGAGCGTCCTGTACAGCGTTCTGAATGGCTTCGTCGGTGGCCAGTGAATTGGCCTCGAGTGCCTTGCCCTGCGGGGCAATACCTCCGGTACCGATGCAGCCGCTGATTGCCAGGGTTAAAGCCAAAACACTGAGCGTCTGAAGCGCTCTGTTGATGCGACGCGGCACTGCTGCGATTTCCGGAGGTGGGGAGTTGTTCCTGAGGTGCGCAATTCTAGGGGTCGGTTTTGTTGGCGATAAGCTGGGAATCCTGTGAATCTTTGTTACCGTTAACGCGATAATCCGTTGGTCCATCTTTAGTCGCCTGTAAAAAATCAGCAACTTCGTGTCACAATTTGCCATCGCCTCCGAGAGCACCCCATGGACACTTTGCAAAACATGCGCGCCTTCAGTTACGTGGCCGAGGCCGGCAGCTTCACCGCCGCAGCCGTGCAACTCGACACCACCACGGCCAACGTTTCGCGCGCGGTCTCCAACCTGGAAGCCCATCTGCAAACCCGCCTGCTCAACCGCACCACTCGTCGCATCGCCCTGACCGAGGCCGGCAAGCGCTACCTGTTGCGCTGCGAGCAGATCCTGGCCTACGTCGAAGAAGCCGAAACCGAAGCCAGCGACGCCCATGCCCGCCCGGCCGGGCAGCTCAAAGTGCACACCATGACCGGCATCGGTCAGCACTTCGTGATCGACGCCATCGCCCGCTACCGAAAGACACACCCTGACGTGACCTTCGATCTGACCATGGCCAACCGCGTGCCGGATCTGCTGGACGAGGGCTACGACGTGTCCATTGTGCTGGCCAGCGAACTGCCGGACTCGGGTTTCGTCTCCCAGCGTTTGGGCATCACCTACAGCATCGTTTGCGCCTCGCCTGCTTATGTGAAAGCCAACGGCTGTGCGCAAAAGCCCAGTGATTTGCTGAACCACGCGTGCCTGCGTTTGGTGAGCCCGGTGATTCCGCTGGAGAAATGGACCTTCGACGGTCCTGAAGGCCAGGAAATGGTCACCATCAATAGCTCACCGTTTTTGGTGAACTCGGCTGATGCGATGAAAACCGCGATCACCAGCGGCATGGGGGTTGGGGTGTTGCCGGTGTATGCAGCGATTGAAGGGTTGCGCAACGGTACGCTGGTCCGGGTGATGCCGAACTACCGGTCGCAGGAATTGAATCTGTATGCGATCTATCCGTCGCGGCAGTATCTGGATGCGAAGATCAAGACGTGGGTCGAGTATTTGCGCGGGTCGTTGCCAGAGATCCTGGCGGCGCATCAGGCGGAATTGGTGGCTTATGAGTTGAGCGGGAGCATGGGTGGGGTTCGGGTGGCGAACTGATTTCACGGTCCTACAGACGCAGTGATTTTGGGGAATGATTCCGACGGGTTCTGTCGGTTGTTGGGTCGGAAGGGAAATGGGTAGGCTTTTGGGGTCGCTGCGCATCAGCGACCGGGCCTGGAAACCCGAGGTATAGGAGCTAATCAGTTGTTCACATGACATACTGCGGCGTTTTTTTCTGCCCGCAGTTCTGCGTTATGGCGACTGTGCGTGGGAGACCTTCGGGTCTGCCAGGGTTAGCTCCTACCTCGGGTTTCCAGCCCACGCACAGCGGCCACCCATTCGCTTGGAAACCGAAAGTGGCAGCTCCATAACATTAGGAGCTTTCCCATGATCAAAGAAACCCCGAATCCCCCGGAAACCGACGACGTTTCCCCCTACGAATCCGCCGATTCAAACAAACTCAGCGAAGCCGCCGAGCGCGCCCTCGACTTCCACTTCCCGTCGATTGCCGACATCAAAGCCACCCCGCGCACGCCCAGCACCCTGTTTTCCGTGGACCCAGAGGCGACGACCGAAACCTTGGCAGTTTTTTTGGTCGAGACCCTGGCCTCGGTCGATGTGATGGTCCATCAGTTGGTGGATCGTCTAGAGGGTGGGTCGCGCTATGCCCTGCTGGGCATTTCAAACAGCATCATGGTGGCGGAGATCACCGCGAACCGGATGCTGGATAACATCGACGTGCCAAAACCTGCGCCACACCGCTAATACACTGTAGGAGCTGAGCTTGCTCCGGGCGGCGTTCCGACGATAGCGGTCTAACATTCAACATTGATGTCGACTGACACGCCGTCATCGCGAGCAAGCTCGGCTCCTACAGTGGAACGGTGTAAATCTGCGAGTGATTGGTCGGCTGCCAGGCTGCCATCGCAGGCAAGCCAGCTCCCACAATGGATCGGCGCACACCTTTCGCTTCTCACCACTCAACAGGCCGAGCGTTAGCTCGCCTGCAGCCCTTGATCTTGATCCACCCGCCCCTTCGGGAGGCTGAGTGGAGGTGTGCATCCGGGGAGTGGCGCGCAGCGCCGTTCGACGCAGTCGAACACGCTGCATGTAGGTCGTCGCGAAGCAGACCGGAGGGCAGTGTCCCCGGATGGATACCGGAACGAAGGAACGCCGAGCCTAGGCGAGGGGCCGGACGCTCGGGGCGAGCCTTTTTGGGTACTTTTTTGGCGTTCCCTCCGTGTCAGGCTACTTGTCGCCCTTGTTGATTGACTCATTCACTCAAGAGGGCGAAGGTGCACGACAATGCCTATGCGTTATACCGACGACTTCAAAGACTGGGCCGTACAGCAAATGATGCCGCCCCTCAATCGTTCAGTGGCGGACCTCGCTGTTGCACTCAATGTCACGCCACAGGCACTGCGTAATTGGAGGCAAATGGCTAGAGATAAAGGTTTGATCGTGCCCGGAAACGGGAAGACCAGTGATCAATGGTCCAGCGCCGATAAATTCAATGCCGTCATGGAAACCGCGCCGTTGAGCGAGGTGGAAATCTCTCAATATTGCCGAATCAAAGGTATTTATCCTGAGCAAATCCAGCAGTGGCGCGAAGCCTGCCAAAACGCCAATACCCTTGCTGACCTGAAACCCAGCGCAGAGAAAACTGCCGAGCAACTACGGATCAAAGAGCTGGAACGTCAGTTGATTCGATCAGATGCTGGACGTGCTGAGGCGGAGGCTTTGCTGGAACTCAGAAAAAAAGCCAATGCGATCTGGGGCAAGGACAAGGAAGACTGATCAGTGCCTCTGATCGTACGCAAGCCATGAAGTTGATTGCCGAGGCAGTACTGGGTGGAGCTCGTCGATATCGGGCGTGCAACGAGCTGGGACTGAGCCTGCGCACGGTTCAACGTTGGCGACACACTGACTGCGACAAGCGCCTGGTGGCTCAGCGGGTAGCGCCATCAAACAAGCTCAGCGAGGCAGAGCGCCAAGCGGTGCTTGGCGCGGCCAATCAGGCTGGCTATGCCAGCCTCACACCGCACCAAATCGTTCCCAAGCTGGCAGATGAAGGTATCTATCTGGCTTCGGAATCGACTTTTTACCGTGTGTTAAAAGCGGCTAATCAAAACGTGCGCCGTGGTCGTGCCAAAGCCCCGAAACGCAAGGTGCTGACGACGCATCGTGCTGACGGCCCCAATCAGGTGTGGTGCTGGGATATCACCTGGTTGCCGAGCACAGTTAAGGGCCGTTTTTTCTACTGGTACATGGTCAAGGACATCTACAGCCGTAAATTGGTCGCCAATGAAGTGTATGAATCGGAGTGCAGCGAGCATGCGTGTGAGCTGCTTGAAAAAGGCTGCTTACGCGAGCACACAGCCGGTCGTCCCTTGGTGCTGCACTCAGACAATGGCCACGTCATGAGAGGTTCTTTGCTGCGTGAAAGCATGGTTGCTCTGGGCGTCGAGCCGTCATTTAGCAGACCTCGTGTGAGCAACGACAATGCCTACGCCGAAGCACTTTTTCGCACGGCAAAGTACTGCCCGCTCTGGCCGGATCAACCGTTTGATACGGTCACGCAAGCAAGGCTTTGGGTGCAAAAATTTATTGAGTGGTACAACGAAGACCATCGTCATAGTGCCTTGAAATACGTGACGCCGAACGAGCGCCATGAAGGCAAAGCAACAGCTCTATTACAGGCCAGAGCAGCGCTGTATGAAGATGCCAGGGAAGCTAATCCGAGCCGCTGGAGTACCAGCACACGCAACTGGAAGTTGGCAGATACGGTGTATTTGAACCCCGAACGCCCTGACGTTAAGGCCGCAATGGGTTAGCCGTAGGAATACCAAGGCGACAGGTACCTTGACACGTACCGCGTTTGAAAAAAGTGCCTCGCCGTAAGGGCCATCCCTTTCAAGGTCTTCGTTTAGAATCCACTAAAAATCCGGTCAGGACGACGAGACGATGTGGGCAGAGGTTTTAGCGCGGTTCGAGAAAAAGGCACCGGCCAGTGTCATGGCCAAATTGGTGTTGGAACAGGCTGTTGCAGCCGAGTGGGTCGATCAGGTGTTCGAAGAACATCGTCAACGACAGTACCCGCGTGAGCTTTTATTCTCGACCATCGTTGAGCTGATGTCCCTTGTTTCATTGGGCTTGCGACCTTCGCTACATGCTGCCGCACGGCAGATGGATGATCTTCCCGTCAGCTTGGCGGCGTTGTATGACAAGGTCAGTCGCACGGAACCTGCGCTGCTGCGCGCCCTGGTAACTGGCAGTGCGCAACGCCTGGCTCCGACGATTGAAGAGTTGGGCTGCTCAGCCATTTTACCTGGCTGGCAACTGCGGATCGTTGACGGTAACCATCTGCCTTCCAGCGAAAAGCGTCTGGGCGCTTTGCGCCGTGAACGGGGCGCCGCCCGGCCTGGTTTTTCGATCGTAGTGTACGACCCGGATCTTGACCAGGTCGTCGACCTTCAGCCCTGTGAAGATGCTTATGCCAGTGAGCGCGTCGGTGTGCTGCCGTTGCTGGAAAACGCCAGTGCGGGCCAGTTGTGGATGGCTGATCGACTCTACTGCACCCTCCCGGTCATGGAGGCCTGCGAAGATGCCGGGGCTTCGTTCATTATTCGTGAGCCGAGTAAGCATCCGCGCCTGCTTCAGGAAGGCCAATGGCAGGAGTCTGTCAAAGTCTCGACAGGAAGCGTGCGCGAGCAAACCATTGGCGTGAAAGGTGGGCGTCAGTGGCGACGCGTCGAACTGAACCTACAAACCCCCACCGAATCAGGCGACACCATGCTGTTGTTCTGGAGCAACCTGCCCGAGACCATCAGCGCCGTACAAATCAACGATTTGTACCGTCGTCGCTGGAGTATCGAAGGCATGTTCCAGCGCTTGGAATCGGTGCTGGAAAGTGAGATCGAAACCTTGGGCAGCCCCAAGGCAGCCCTGCTGGGGTTTGCTTCGGCTGTGCTGGCTTACAACGTTTTATCAGTGCTTAAGCGCAGCGTTGAACAGGCCCATCGCCAGACCCAACCCGAGGACTGGGAAGCGTCGATTTACCATTTGGTGATACAGGTTCGTAGCGGTTATGAGGGCATGCAGATTGCCTTGCCGCCAGAGCATTTGCCCATCACTCCCCCCTCAGAAGGACTGGCTCAGCGTTTGTTGGCGCTGGCTAGAAACATCCCACCCAAACAGATCGCCAAAAGTAAACGTGGCCCGAAGGTACCCAAATCCAAAGAGTGGCTTGAAGGCAAAGCAGTGCATGCCCATGTGTCGACGGATCGGGTGCTCAAGGCCGCCAAAATTAAAAGACCTTGAAAGGGATGGCCGTAAGGGCGAAACCGCCAGCCGCCGTTACCGCAGAAACGGATATGTACACCACCAACAGGAACATGGTCGGCCCAAAGGCCGCCAAGGATAAAAGAGCCCAACGGCCTCGCCCAAATCCAAAGAAGAATGTTAGCGTGCTTGGCATTCACCTGCGCCCGAGAGCCCTCCTCCCATGAAAAAGACCGTCCTCGCCTTCAGCCGCGTCACTCCCGAAATGGTCGAACGCCTCAAGCAAGATTTCGACGTCATCGTGCCAAACCCGAAAAGCGGCGACATCAACGCCCAATTCAACGAAGCCCTGCCCCACGCTCACGGCCTGATCGGCGTCGGTCGCAAACTCGGTCGTGCACAACTTGAAAACGCCGCCAAACTCGAAGTCGTCTCCAGCGTCTCGGTCGGCTACGACAACTACGACGTCGCCTACTTCAACGAACGCGGGATCATGCTCACCAACACCCCCGACGTCCTCACCGAAAGCACCGCCGACCTGGCCTTCGCCCTGCTCATGAGCAGCGCCCGTCGCGTGGCCGAACTGGACGCCTGGACCAAGGCCGGCCAATGGCAAGCCACCGTCGGCGCGCCGCTATTCGGTTCCGATGTACACGGCAAAACCCTGGGCATCGTCGGCATGGGCAACATCGGTGCGGCCATCGCCCGACGTGGCCGACTGGGCTTCAACATGCCGATCCTCTACAGCGGCAACAGCCGCAAGACCGAGCTGGAGCAAGAACTCGGCGCGCAGTTTCGCAGCCTTGATCAACTGCTGGCCGAAGCCGATTTCGTCTGCCTGGTGGTGCCGCTCAGCGAAAAAACCAGACACCTGATCAGCCATCGCGAACTGGCGTTGATGAAGCCGAGCGCGATTCTGGTGAACATCTCCCGCGGCCCGGTGGTGGACGAACCCGCCTTGATCGAAGCCCTGCAAAACAACCGGATTCGCGGCGCCGGGCTGGACGTTTACGAGAAAGAACCGCTGGCCGAGTCCCCCCTGTTCCAACTGAAAAACGCAGTGACATTGCCGCACATCGGTTCGGCGACTCATGAAACCCGCGAAGCCATGGCCAACCGTGCCTTGGCCAACCTGCGCAGCGCTTTACTGGGTGAGCGACCGCAAGATCTGGTGAACCCACAAGTCTGGAAACGCTAACTAAAACGGGCAGGCGTTTTAACCGTCTGCCCGTGATATACACACCTTGCAATTCAGTTCACTGCTAAAAAAAAGATACTCACTATAGACTCCCCATTACTTAGCCGAACTTACGGACTTTAGTTTTGGAGAACAATCACATTGAACCACCTTACGACCGACAAACTGATTAGATACAGCAAAGTCATTCTAATGGCCTATATAAGCTTCTTTGGCTTGATGGTGATGTACAGCAACTTTACCGACTACGCATCCAACTACGAATACGTCGGCCACATTCTCAGCATGGACACCACCCGAGAAAACCTGAAGCTGAGTTATAGAGCCATCACTTCACCCATGCTCCACCACCGCATCTATTGGTTCATCATCACTCTGGAAGTTATTTATACGGCTTTCTGCTTACTGGGCACTTACCATCTTTATCGAAGCATCAATACACCTGCAGCCGTTTTTCACGAAGCGAAGAAGTTTGCGATCATCGGACTATTGATCGGCTTTTTTGTCTATTACATCTGCCTGCAAGTGATCGGCACCGAATGGTTCAACATGGATGAATCTGCAATCTGGAACGCCAAGGATTGGGCCAGGCACATCGTGGACTTCATGTTTCCGCTGATGATTTACATCACCCTCAAAGTCGAACGCTGAAGTTTCAGCGCTCGATTAACCAAACCTTCACGCCAGTTTGCCGTTCCCTTGCACCATCGGCGCCCTGGGCTTACGAAACACCAGCACATTGCCCAGCATCACCAGTACCAAACCCACCAAGGCGGGCGCGGTCCATTGATAGCCTTCGGCAAACGCCGACACGTTCAGCGCCACGACGGGGAACAGTACGGTGCAATAGGCTGCGCGTTCCGGCCCCATCCGCCCGACCAACGTCAGGTAGGCCGTGAAACCGATCACCGAACCCGGAATCACCAGGTACAGCAGCGAGCCGATGTAGCGCGCATTCCATTCCATGTCGAACGGAATGCCTTTGACCAGGCACCACGCCGACAGCATGGCCGCGCCATAGGCCATGCCCCAGGCGTTGGTGGTCAGCGGTTTGAGTCCCGCCTTCTGCTGCAAACTCGACAGCATGTTACCCGCCGAGAAGCACAGGGTGCCGAGCAACGCCAGGCCCAACCCGAGCAAGGTTTCCGGGCTGGCGGTGTGGCCCGCCAGTTCTGGCCAGAACAACAGACCCAGCCCGAACAAGCCCAGCGCACCGCCCATCAGCACATTGCGAGCAATTTTCTGGCCGAAGAATACCCGTGCATTGAGGGCGTTCCACAGGGTGGCGGTAGAAAACACCACCGCGACCAGACCGCTGGGGACCCACTGGCTGGCAGTCAAAAAACACATGAAATTGATGCAGAACAGGCACAGCCCCTGCGCCAGGCAAATCAGATGCCCGCGACGGTTCATCACTTGCAGGCGGCGACTCAACAGCAGCATGACGAACAGAACCAGCGCCGCGAGACCGAAGCGATAGACGATCGACACCGGAATCGCCACCACGCCCAATTGCCATTTCAAGGCAATCCAGGTGGTGCCCCAGATCAGCACGGTCAGCAGATACAACGAAAGGTTCATGGCAAAGACTCCTGAATAGGCCTTCAGTGTCCTGCGCCAAGGCCTTTCGCACTTGCATAAACTTGCGCTTTTGTCGGGCCACAGGCTGGCAGCCGAACGGCTACGGAGTAGGATGCAAGGCGTCGGAGAGAAGCCATCATGCCTGCACTGGAAACCCTGCAAGTCTTTCAAGCCCTCAACCGCTCGCCCAATGCTCGCCTCGAGCACAGCGCCGAGCTCGGTGACGGCATGGCTGCAGCCTTGTGGAGCAATCATCACGACGCCCAGGACTATGAAGCTCCGAGCCATCACACTCTGTCCTGCTACATCGCCGGCGGCACCGGAACCTTTCGCCGCGACCAACCCGGCACCAAGGGCGGCCCCGACAAGCTGTGCATCCTGCCGGCCGAGCATCAATCGGGCTGGGTGATCAACGGCGACATTCGCCTGGCCCACTTGTATTTCAGTCCCGAACAATTTGCCCTCGGTTGCGTCACGCTGCTGGACCGCGAACCTCGCGAGCTGCAGTTGCGCGAAGCCACCTTTCTGGACGACCCGGCGCAAGCCCGGCGCTTTCGGCAAATGCTCACACTCAACTGGGACGAGCCCGGCGAACGCGTGCTCACCAGCAGCCTGGCCCATGAAATGCTCAGCCACGTTTTGCTCGGCCAGGTTGGAATGCGTGAGGGCTTGCGGCTGAAAGGCGGATTGGCAGCGCATCAGCGGCGGCAGTTGGTGGAGTTCATCGACAACCAATTGGCCGAGGCCATCAGCCTGGGGCAGTTGGCTGCGTTGTGTGCGCTATCCGAATACCACTTTGCGCGGATGTTTCGCGAGAGCTTCGGCTTGCCACCGCATCAGTATGTGTTGGCGCGCAGACTGAGCCGAGCGCGGGAGTTATTGCGTTCGTCGTCGCAGCCGTTGGGGGATATTGCGTTGGCGTGTGGGTTTGCCAGTGCGAGTCATTTCACCAATCGGTTTCGTCAGGTGTTGGGTGGAACGCCCGGCGAGTATCGGCAGGCGTTTTTGCGCTAACGCTGCCTCAGAACTCCAACGTGCTCGACAACGAAATCTGCCGCGAATCCCCCATCGACACAAAGAACCGACTCGCCGCCGAGGTGTAGTAGGTGCGGTCAAACAGGTTCTTCACGTTGAGCTGGAACTTGACCTTCTGCCCTTCGACTTTGGTGTCGTACGTGGCGAATGCATCGGCCACGGTGTAGCTCGGCAGGTCGAAATCGTTTACAGCGTTACCCGCTCGCTCACCGACATACCGCGCACCCGCGCCAATCCGCAGCTGATCGCCACCGACGATAGTGCCGAAGTCATAAACCGCCGACAGCGAGCCGCTATTCTTCGCTACGTTCTGCAGTTTTTTGCCTTTGTAGATCGGGTCTTCGGTAACTTCGGCATCGGTGTAGGCATAGCTGCCGATCATGCTCCAGCGATCACTCAGTTGACCGCTCAGGTCCACTTCCAGACCACGGGAACGCACTTCGCCGGCGGCGCTGTAGATCGTCACCGGACCTTCGGAGTTGGCCACCAGCACGTTGCGTTTCTTGATGTCGAACAGCGCGACGTTACCGGTGACGCGGCCCGGCATGTCGAGCTTGGCGCCGATTTCCCAGGACTTGGCTTCTTCCGGCGCGACGCTGCCGTCCAGCACGGTGCTGCTGCCGCTCAACGGCGCGATGGTCGAGTTGGGTTTGAACGACTCGGTGTAGCTGCCGTAGAACGACAGTTCATCGGTGTAGCGATACACCAGACCGGCGCGAGGCACCCATTTCTGGCCGTTGCTGTCGGTGTTGGCCTTGAACGGCACGCCTTTGCCGGCGTACTGGTCGTATTCCTGGAAGCGCGCGCCAGCGACGAAAATCCATTGATCGGTCAGGTGGATCGAGTCCTGGAGGAAGATCGAATCGCTGCGCAGTTTATCGGTTTGGGCACTGTCCGCCGGGCTGACGGTGGTGCCGGCGACTTCTCGGCCGTACACCGGGTTGATGTAACTGAAGGTGCTCTGGCTTTTTTGGCGGATCAGGTCTTCGCGGTAGATCTTGCGGTACTCGTCGTCGACGCCGAACACCAGGTCATGTTTCATCCCCGCGAGCTGGACATTGCCTTCAAGGCTGGCGGTGGTGAAGCGGTCGGTGCTGATCGCGTTCTGAGTGCCGTCCATGCTGCGAGTCAGGGTGCCTTTCTTGGTGTCGATGGCAGTGATGCGCACCTGGCTGGCGTCGTAGGTTTCGCGGTTCCAGCTGTAACCGAAGTGGGCTTTCCAATTGTCGTTGAGCTCGTGATCGGCCTCGAAGTGATACAGGTCCGAGCGCCCTTCCATGTTGTTGAACGGCTCGTCGAGGCGACGCTCGCGGGAGATGTCCAGCGGATGGTTGTCACGCGGGTCGATGATCGTGCCGCGGTCGAACGGGGTCAGAAACTCGCGGTGTTCGTAGGCGAACAGCAGCTTGGTGCTTTCGCCGAACCAGGCCAGTGACGGCGCTACCAATGTCTCGCGGTGAGTGCCGAAGTTGCGCCAGTAATCTTCGTCTTCGTGGTCCAGGACCATGCGGTAAGCCAACCCGGAATCACCCAACGCGCCAGTGCTGTCGAGGCCGCCACCGCTGCCGTTTTTGCCGTCACCATAGGTCGAGCCACGCAGGGTCAACGCGTTGTACTGCTCAAGCTCGGGTTTCTTGCTGACCATGTTGACCACGCCACCCGGGTCTTGAATGCCGTAAAGCAGCGAGGCCGGGCCCTTGAGTACTTCGACCCGGTCCACGGTCGCGTTCATGCCACGGCCCTGCACGATCGGCATGCCGTCGCGCATGATCGAGCCGTTGCGGTTGTCGCCGAAGCCGCGAGTCATCACCGAGTCCTGAGTGCTCGCCAGTGTGTTGCCTTGAGTAATGCCGCTGACGTTGGCCAGCGCGTCATCCAGATTGCGCGGCGCTTGATCACGAATGACCTGGGCCGGAACCACGTTGACGGTCTGGGGGATTTCCTGAAGCAAGGCCGAGGAGCGCATCACCAAACTGGTGGGCGGCGGCTGATAGCTCATGGATTGATCGGCCACCGAGGTGATGGTGGTCGCGCCCAGGTTCAAGGCGCCCTCGGTAGGTAACGGTTCCAGCACCAACGTGTGGCCGTCGGTACGGCGGAAGGTAAAACCCGAACCGCCGAGCAAACGCTGCATCGCCTGTTCGGCGCTCAACTGACCATTGATCGCCGGGGCGGTTAGACCGTAAGGCGCCTCATCGGTGTAGATGACGCTGATGCCGGTGATCCGGCTGAAGTCGCTCAAGGCCTGGGGCAACGGTTTGGCGGCCATTGCGAAGCTGAACTGCGCACTCTGCCTGGCACTGCCGGCCTCAGCCGCCACCGCCACACTCAACGGCAGCAATGCCAATGCCGAAAAGCTCAAGGCACACGTACCCAACCATTGTTTGACCGAACCCGATTTTGCCCTGGACTTCATTACTCATGACCTGTGTAGAACCGCTACGGATGCGAATGACTCGCAGTTTCAGTCACTACACGAATGGCGTCGGGGTTTACCTCACCAGAATTCTGAAAATATTTTCAAAACACCTCGATCGTTCCCACGCTCTGCGTGGGAACGATCGGTTATGTGCCTCAACGAAGAATAATCAGATGCCCCAAAACCTTGTGCTGCTCAAACCCCAACACCCCTCGCAACGAACTCAACACCGCCTGCGGATCCTTGCTCGGAAAGCTGCCACTGACCCGCCGCGCCGCGAGTTCATCATTGAACAGCACAATCCGTCCCGGGTAATACCGCCCCAGGTCTTGCACCACGTCGGCGAGTGTCGCCTTGTAGTAATTGAGCCAACCCTGACGCCACGCCAACTGCGCTTCGCTGTCGACACTGTGGAGTTGTTCCGCCGAGCCTTCGCCATAGGCCACTTGCTGGCCAGCGATGAGGATTTGCTGCGCGGCGTTCTTGTCCGCCGTCACACCAACCCGCCCGGACAACACCGTGACCTGCGCGCCGTGCGGTTGCAGACGGACTTCGAACTGAGTCCCCAGCACCCGCGCTTGACCCTTTTCAGCATCCACCACAAACGGCTCACCGGTGTGGGTCACGCTGAAAAATCCGGCGCCACGCCGCAGCTGAACGTGCCGCTCGCCACGACTGAAATCCACGGCAATTGCACTGTCGGCGTCCAAGGTGACTTGCGACTGATCCGCCAACGTGACGGTGCGAATCTCCCCCGGCGCCGACACATAGTCCGCGCCCAGATCATCGACCCAGCGCGATGGTTGCCAGCCAGCACCGAAGCCGATCATGAGCACCAGACACGCCGCCATCGCCAACGCACCGGACCAACGCCGAACGCTGGTACGGCGCGAGCGATTCATGGCGTTGAGGTAACCCTGCAAGGCAAACGCGTCTTCATCGGCCAACGTTCGGGCCGGTGTTTCGGTCAACTCCCACACCACTTGCGCCTGGGCGTAAGCCTCGGCATGGGCGGGGTCGGCCTGTAACCAATGGCTGAAGGTGGCCTGATCGCCGCTGCTGGGCTGATCATGCAACAGACTCAGCCAGGCGAAGGCCGCCTGTTCCTGAGCAGGCGTCGGGGTGACGCGTTCGGTGTTGTTCACAATGCTTTCCCTGGCGTGCGCGGTTCGGGTTCCCGCAGGCTGGCCTTGCAAGCCTCGAGGGCGCGCATCATATGTTTTTCCACGGCGCTTTGGGACAAACCCATGGCCTTGGCGATCTCGGCGTATTTGCGCCCGTGAATACGGTTGAGCAAAAAAATCTGCCGCGTGCGCTCGGGCAGCGCGCGCAACGCCGCTTCGACGTGACGCAAGTCGTTGCCGGCCTCCAACGCCGCTTGCGGTTCGCTGCCGTGGCTGTCCGGTTGATCCGGCATCCAGCCCTCGTTGACCCGCACCCGCGTGCCTTCGCTGCGCAAATGGTCGATGGCGATGTTGCCGGCGCAGCGCAACAGGTAAGTACTGAGCTCTTCGACCTGCACCAGCGGTCGACGCCAGAAGCGCACGAACAAGTCCTGCACCAGGTCCGCGGCCGTCGCCCGACACCCGACTCGGCGGCTCACCAGCGCTTCCATTTGCGAACGCTGGGAAAGGAACACCTGCAGGAAATGCGCACGCGCACCGTGATGTTCATCGTCATGGGATTCCGGTGGACTGGTGATCATCAGGTCAGCCCTTTGCAAACACGGCGACGGGGCTGGCGAGCAGACTCAAACCGGCCAACACCAAGGCCAGGCGCGGGCGATACGGCATCAACAACACCAGCAGCAAAGCGCTGAGCATCAACACCGCAAACCACTCCACCAATCCAAGTCCCCAGCCCGTCGACGACACCGCAGCCCACAGCGATAACGCCAGCAACAGCCAGCCACTGAGTTTCATCCCCTGGCGGCGACGAGCCGAGGGCTTGCGCCCCAACAGTTCGGCGTGATGCCAATCCATGGATAAACAGAGCGCGGTGAAACCGCCGTAGCACAGCAACAAGGCCAAGAACATTCAGTGCGCCTCTTGCTCAAGCATTATCGATTTCCCCCGCGGTCGGGTGACGATTCCAGGCTGCGCCGCGCGCTGCATTTTCCACGCAGCCCACGCGAAAAACAGACCACTGCCCAGGCACGTCAGATCGAAACCGGCCATGGCCCAATCGCCCTGAATCAGGCTGACGCCCAAGTGATAAGGCGTGGTCAGCGCGTTCAGCAGCGGCACCGCACAGAACAGCAACGCCGCCAGTGCCAACTGTTCGATCCACGCTGCACGACCACGGCGGACCATGGCGTGCAACACACTCAAGCCCCAAACGATGAAGAAGCTGTTCACTTCCCAATCCGCCCGCCCGGCCATTGCGACCGGCAACAATCGATTGGCCCAAAAGAACGCCGCCACCGCGACCATCAACCCCGACATGCTGGCGATGTTCAGGACTTCCACCAGTCGCAATTCAAACGGCATCACGCCGCTCTTCACATGTTTGAGCTGACGCTTGCCGAGCCAGATCACCAGCCCGGTACCGATCATCGCGGTGCCCGCCAAACCACAAATGAAGTACAGCCAGCGCAACACCGGACCGGCGAAATGGCCCATGTGCAAACCATAGAAACTGCCGGCAATCGCCATTGGCAGTGCTTGCTTCGGCGTCGTGCTGAGTAGCTGCCCGGTCACGCCGTTGAAGGTCAACGCGCTGCCAAAGTCGTGGACCACTCGGTCGGCGCCGTCACGCGCAAGAATGACCGAGGCATTCGCATCGCCCGGATTGTTGACCGTCAGCCGCCCGGCCCGCCCGCCCGACCATTGCTCGCTGGCCCTTTCCAGCAGCGGTGCCAACGGTGCCAACTGGCCCGGTTTGCCTGCCATTTCGGGCGTATTGGACGCCGGAAACACCTCATCGTAAAACGCCTCGGCATCACCTTTGTACGCGGCAAGGATGCTCGCCGGCATCACCATCGACATGAAAATCACCAGGCTGCTGTAAGTGATCATCAGATGAAATGGCAACACCAGAACGCCCACCGCGTTGTGCCCGTCGAGCCAGGAGCGCTGGCCCTTGCGCGGTCGGAAGGTGAAGAAGTCCTTGAAGATTTTCTTGTGGGTGATGATCCCGCTGATCAGCGCGACGAACATCACCATCGCTGCGATGGTCGACAGCCAGCGCCCCCACGGATAGGACATCTGCAACTGAAAGTGGAAGCGGTAAAAGAACTCGCCACCGCGTGTGTCCCGGCCCTGCACTTCTGCGCCGGTTTGCGGGTCGAGGAGTTTTTCGCTGAATTGACCGCGCGTGCCGGGCTTGGCCGGTGCTTGCTGCCACCTCACCGACAGCCCGGGTTCGCGAGCATCCGGTAAATCGATGAGCCATCGCGAGGCACCCGCGGCGTGCTGCTCAAGGTAGTGCTGGGCCAGGGTCAGACTGGCTTCGGAGGACAGCGAACGGGCGGGAATTTCCGGCTGCATCCAGTGGCTGATCTCATCCTTGAAATAGGCGAGCGTGCCGGTCAGGAAAATCGCGAACAGCAGCCAGCCGAAGATCAACCCGGCCCAGGTGTGCAGCCAGGCCATGGCCTGTCGAAAGCCCTCTTTCATAAGTGGCCCATCCAGTAGGCCAGCCCCGACACCGCTGCCAAAACCAGGCTCGACACGATCAATCCGAACCAGGCTTGCCACGCACTGCGACAGGCAAAGCACCAGAGTACGGCGACCAGATACACCAGAAACGAGGTCATCATCCCGGTGACCACCGCTTCGCCACGAGCCATGGGCAGCCACATCGTCAGACTGACACTGGCCAATGCCGCGACGAGGTAACCCCCCAGCACAGCGGCCAGCACTCGGGAAGTGACGGCCAGGCGGTAGGAAACGGGGAGCGCGGTGATTTTGCCTTTCATGTTTCGACCTTGAAACGGGTGAAGCCTCGTGAATGTCACGGAGCCAACAAGGCCGCAATATTAATGATAAATATTCTCATGTGCAAAAGAGATCCGACGGGATCGTTGTTACAGCAGTCAGCGGTCAGTCAGCACAAACAAGAACGGGCCTGCATAAGCAGGCCCGTTTTCAGTAGTGGAAAGGTAAAAAATTAATCAGGCTTCAACCGTTTTGCGCAGCCTGTTCGTTCTCGAGAAACTCGTCTTCCAGCAGCGCATCGGCTGCGACTCTTTCGAACGGCACCACAGCGGCACGTGGTTTGCCCCGCAGTTTGCCGAACAGGTGCTCAAGCGCATGTTCAAGTTTTTCGGCCGCACCGTCGATCGCCAGTTCCAGGTTTGCGGCTTTGTGGGTGACAGAAATCGGTTGGTGGCCTTTTGGCCGCGCTTCCAGCTGACAGCGCATGTCATGGGGACCGGGCTTGTCGCCGTTCTCGTCCCGCAGATGAACCTCGACGCGTGTCAGGTCCTCTTCATAACGTTCGAGCGTGCTCTCAATGGTAGTACGTACCCACTCCTCCAGTCGGATGCTGCTTTGAATATGGTTATCGCTGTTGACTTGGATTTGCATAGTTCATCCCTTATTTCAGCTAGCTCGCGAGAGGCCCTTCGGCTGGCCCTTGGGCTTCATCACCGTGACCTCTTGGTTACACAATCGGTCTGCTCGCAGAACAATTCAACCCCTAAAAAAAGATAAATTTTCATACGCAAAAAAAGCCGGACAAGGAGCAAAAGCGCTGTTAAGGTCGGGAGTTGGGTCGCCTGACTCTTTTGTCACAATTGCTCACATCTGCCGCTCCGCCAGCGGATGCAGGCTTCGAAATATCCCCGCCTCCTCCACCAGCCAGTCATGCACCGCGCGCACGCCCGGATGGCTCAGCGCCCCCGGCGCATAGAGCAGTACGTACCGCTTGTGATTGGGCACCGCCAGGCCAAACGGCACGATCAACGTCCCCCGCTCCAGCTCATCGTTCAGCAACGTTCGCCGCGCAATCGCCACGCCCATGCCGGCAATCGCCGCTTCGATGGTCAGGTGATTGCGATTGAAGGTGTGCCCGCGCCGCACGTCCGCACCTTCGAAGCCGATGGCGTTGAGGTAGAACTCCCATTCCGCGTACTCGTAACTGCCGCGCCAGGCGGTGATGTCGTGCAGCAACGGGAAATGCATCAGGTCCGCCGGGCCATGCAGCGGCGGCCGACCGCGCAGCAGGCTTGGGGCACAGACCGGAAATATCTGTTCGTCGAGCAAGGTTGTGGATAACAAACCGGGATAGCTGCCGTCATTCAGGTCGATGGCCAGGTCGAAGTCACCTTCGTGCAATGGCACGCTGCTGTCCTCGGCCACCAGGCGTAACTGAATGTCCGGGAATCGCTGCTGCAAACGTGGCAGACGTGGGGTCAACCATTTGCTGAGGAACGACGGAATCGAACGTACCCGCAGAATCCCGCTGATCATTCCGGCGTCCAGTCGTCGCAATTCCGCATCGATGCTGCCGTAAGCCTCGTTGACCGTGATGGCCAGTCGCTGGCCTTCGGCGCTCAGTTCCACACCGCGAGCGCGACGATGAAACAGGCGAAAGCCCAGTCGCTCTTCCAGTTGTCGAATCTGCTGGCTGACCGCACCCGGCGTGATGTGCAGTTCTTCGGCGCATCGGGTGAACGACAAGTGCCGCGCGGCACAGGAAAACACGTGCAGCCAGACGTAAGTCTGGGCGTGCAATTGGCGACTCATTGTTTAGTCCTGCTAAAGGCTGTCTTAGGAAGTTTCGTTGGTCACGTAGGACCGAGGTAGGCAGTATCGCCGACATTGCGCTTGTCCTACAAAAATGGCAGCGATTCCTCTTCCATTGCTTGTATAGGCTTTAGCATGGCTATCAGTGTTTTCGATCTCTTCAAAGTCGGCATCGGTCCGTCCAGTTCCCACACCGTCGGCCCGATGCGCGCCGCCGCGACCTTCGCCCAAGCCCTGATTGACCAACAATTGCTGGCCGACGTACGGCGCGTAGAAATCCGGCTTTATGGCTCGCTGTCGGCGACCGGCGTCGGTCACGCCACCGATCGCGCCTGCGTCATGGGCCTGATGGGCGAGTGGCCGGACAGCATCGATCCCACGTCTATCGACAGTCGAATCCAGACCCTGCGCGAAACCGGCGAACTGTCTCTGGCAGGCAAAACCACCATCGCCTTCAACTGGCAACACGATCTCCTGCTGCTCGACGAGAGCCTGCCCTACCACCCCAATGCGATGTCCCTGACAGCCTTCGGCGAAACCGGTGAGTTGTCGGAGCAAACGTACTACTCGATCGGTGGCGGTTTCATCATCGAAGCGGCCGAAGCCGAGTCCGGTATCGCGCCAACCAGCGACGTGGTGCTGCCGTACGATTTTTCCAGCGCCGCCGAATTACTCAAGCTCTGCAACTTGCATGGCCTGCGCGTTTCCGAGTTGATGATGGCCAACGAATTGGCCTGGCGCAGCGAAGCCGAAATCCGTCAGGGCCTGCTGCACATCTGGTCTGTGATGCGCGAATGCGTCGAGCAAGGGTTGCGCCATGAAGGCATCCTGCCCGGCGGTCTGAATGTTCCCCGTCGCGCGGCGAAATTGCACCGCAGCCTGCTGGAAATCGGCAAGCCGAATGTCATCACCTCCACGCTGTCGGCCATGGAGTGGGTCAACCTGTTTGCCCTCGCCGTGAACGAAGAAAACGCGGCCGGCGGGCGCATGGTCACGGCGCCGACCAACGGCGCGGCGGGGATCATTCCGGCGGTGCTGCACTACTACATGAAATTCAACCCGGACGCGTCGGACGATGACGTGGTGGCGTTCTTTTTGGGCGCTGCAGCCGTAGGCATTCTCTGCAAGAAAAACGCGTCTATCTCCGGCGCCGAAGTTGGCTGTCAGGGTGAAGTCGGCTCCGCCTGCGCCATGGCAGCTGCCGGTCTGGCGGACGTGCTCGGCGCCACGCCCGAGCAACTGGAAAACGCCGCCGAAATCGGCCTGGAACACAACCTCGGCCTGACCTGCGACCCGGTCGGTGGCCTGGTGCAAGTGCCGTGCATCGAGCGCAACGCCATCGCGGCCGTGAAGGCGATCAACGCCACGCAAATGGCCCTGCGCGGCGACGGCAAACACTTCATTTCCCTGGACCGGGTCATCCGCACCATGCGCGATACCGGCGCCGACATGCATGACAAATACAAAGAGACTTCACGGGGCGGCCTGGCGGTGAGCTGGGTGGAGTGCTGAGGAGCATTCCCTGACCGCCTGCAACACGTGAGCCCGAGCAAGAACAATAACGAGGCCAAACGATGACCGATGTACGTACACCTGCTGCCGATAATCCTGCTGTAGACCTGACACGCAATAGCGAAATAACCCACAAAGGCTGGAGTAAACACGACACCACCTGGATGCTCGGCCTCTATGGCACAGCCATCGGCGCCGGCACGCTTTTCCTGCCGATCAACGCCGGCGTAGGCGGTTTCTGGCCGCTGCTCATCCTGGCAGTGCTGGCCTTCCCGATGACCTTCTTCGCCCACCGCGGCCTGACCCGCTTCGTGTTGTCCGGGCGTTCCGGGGACATCACCGAGGTCGTGGAAGAACACTTTGGCATCGGCGCCGGCAAGCTGATCACGCTGCTGTATTTCTTCGCGATCTTTCCGATTCTGCTGGTGTACAGCGTGGCGCTGACCAACACCTTGAGCAGCTTCATGGAGCATCAGTTGCACATCGCCCCGCCACCACGGGCGATTCTGTCGCTGGTGCTGATCCTCGGTCTGATGGCAATCGTCCGTTGCGGCCAGGGTGTCATCGTCAAATGCATGAGCGTGCTGGTTTACCCGTTTGTCGCGGCGTTGCTGCTGCTCGGTTTCAGCCTGATCCCAAACTGGAACGGTGCATTCTTCGCCACCGCCAGTGAAGGCATGGCCATGCCGCTGTTCTTCAAGACCTTGTGGCTGGCAATCCCGGTGATGGTGTTCTCGTTCAACCATTCGCCGATCATCTCCGCCTTCTCCGTCGATCAGAAACAGCGTTACGGCGAACAGGCCGAACGCAAAAGCGGCGGCATCCTCGCCATCGCCCACGCGATGATGGTGGTGACGGTGATGTTCTTCTGCTTCAGCTGCGTACTGGCCCTGTCCCCGGCTGATTTGGCGGCGGCGAAGGCGCAGAACATCTCGATCCTGTCGTACCTGGCCAACCACTTCCAGACCCCGGTAATCGCTTACGCCGCGCCTCTGATTGCGCTGGTGGCAATCACCAAGTCCTTCCTCGGCCATTACATCGGCGCCAGCGAAGGCTTTCAGGGCCTGATCGTGAAAAGCCTGCGCGGTCGTGGCCGGGTGATGTCGGCGAGCTGGCTGAACCGCGTGACCGCGCTGTTCATGATCCTCAGCTGCTGGGCCGTGGCGACGTTCAACCCGAGCATCCTCGGCATGATCGAAACCCTCGGCGGGCCGATCATCGCGTGCCTGTTGTTCCTGATGCCGATGTACGCCATCCGCCGCGTGCCGGCCTTGCGCCAGTACTCGGGTCAGGCCTCGAACGTGTTCGTGGTGTTGATCGGTTTGATTGCACTGTCTGCGATCATCTACTCATTCATGCCCTGAAACGGGCAGGCAAAAAGAAGGCGGGCCTCAGAGCCCGCCTCTTTTTTGCCGTGTCTATTGTTCGACAATTTTTCCGGCATGCCACTTGCTACGTCACTGCTGAGGCAAAAAGGACTTTTTAAAATCTCAGCGAACGGCCTGCCGATGGTCTGGTATTGCGAACCAACCCGATCATGGCCGGTCAACAACTGCACGTTCAATCAGGCGGTGACGCATCATGGACAACCCTTTTCAGCTCATTACCGATGCTTTTGCAGCGGATTATCAGATCAACCTGAGCATTCAGGGTCTGGATGGCGCCATCATGCTGACCCTGTCCAACAGCGGTCACGTGGTCGCCAAACGGATGATCAGCGCCGAACAACGCAATGACCCCCAGCGCCTCAAACGCCTGGTGCAAAGCATTCAATTCGGCATCGCCATCGAACAGGGCCACAGCGCCGTGGCCATCCTCGAAGCCATGACCGACGGCGACAATTGCAACCTGCCGCCGCCACGCGTCAAGGGCCACAGCCGACCAGCCATGCGGCTTTAAAGCTCGCCCTTCTCCACTTCAGGATGCTCACCGGAACCCGCACCGATCTTGCGTTGCGGGTGTTCGATCTTCACCGAAGGGAATTGCGACGAGGCGTAACGCACCACCAGAATCGCAAACGCCAGCAGCAGAATCCCGCCGCACAGGTAGATGATGCCGATATCCGGCGGGTTGTGGTGCGAGACGTTAGAGATCAGCAGCCGCGTCAGCGCAGTGATCGCCACGTAGATCAGGAAACGCACCGGCATGTGGTTGGTCTTGAAATAAATCCCGACCATCGCCCCCAGTTCCAGGTAGATGAACAGCAACAAGATGTCATCGATCTTGATGTGCCCTTCTTCGATCATCCCCAGAAATTCCATCACCGCCGCCCACGCGGTGACTGCACCGATGGCGAAGAGCGCCAGGTAATGGAAGGTCTCGACGAACAGGTTGCCCAAGGACTCGGCCAGTTGGTGCACGTTCTGCCGCAGGTTCTCGGCCCAGTTGATTTTCACGATGATTCTTCCTTAGCTCGGTTCGAGCGGATGATGCGGGTTTGACGTGACGGTTGTTCTGCATGCAGAAAAAAGGCCAGAGGCGCCTGCCACATGATGGCGAGGTGCTCTAAAACGCGCTCCGTGGCGTTTGGTCGCACCTGCACCTCACAAACCCTGATTTCGGTCTACATTAAAAAGCCACTACCCAAAGCGCAGGGATTCGCTTATCCTTTTCGCTGTATATAAATACAGTGCTCGAATAAGACAACTTAATGTGAAGGCATGTGAGGTGGTGAATGGCCGTCGAAGTGGTATACCGCAGCAGCCGAGATCTGGAGCGCTTGTTCATGGATAAAGCCGAAGCTGACCGTCATGACAAAATGCTCGAACTGGCCGAGTTGCTGGCTGAAGTGTTGCAGAAAGCCGTTCCGTCCCTGACCGAACAGCAAGTGGAAGAAGCCGGGATCTACATGGCGAAGAACCGCGATGTGTTCGCCAAGGCGTTCAAGAGCCAGCCGGACGCGTTGTCCGAATTGCTCAATGCGCCTGCTGAAGTCGTTGAAAAGGCTGCCCCCGTTGAGGCGCCTGCACCTGTTGAAGTCGCTGAGCCGACCAAGCCAGCTAAAGCCCCCAAGGCTGCCAAGTAAGCAACGCCCGAATTGAATAGGCCCTGAGTCAAATGGCTCAGGGCCTTTTTCATGCCTGCGAAAAACTTAAGCTTCGGGTTGTTCCAGCGCCTCAACCAGCGCCTTGAAGAAACGCGCCGCCTCGCCCCCGGTCACCACGCGATGATCGAAGGTCAGGGACAGCGGCAGGACCGGATGCGCCACCACCGCGCCGTCAACCGCCACCGGTTCGTCGCGAATCGCGCCAGCGGCGAGGATTGCCACTTGAGGCGGCACCACCACCGGGTTGGCGTAGCGGCCGAACAAGGTGCCGAAATTCGACAACGTCAGGGTCGCCCCCATCATTTCCTTGGGCGGAATCGATCGCGCCTGCACGTCGGCCCTTAATCGCATGACGCCTTCCTTCAAGTCAGCCGGGGTGCGATGACCGACATCGCGCAGCACTGGCACGAACAGGCCGTCCGGGGTGTCCACGGCGATACCCAAATCGAGCCGTTCGTGTTGTTTGAGCGAGAGGCTTTTGCCATCGAAGGCACTGTTGAGCACCGGCTCCACGGCGCACGCGGCCGCCATCGCTTTGGCGAGACGAATCAACGGTTCGCGTGCCTGCCCCCAGCGATGCAAGTCGGCGTCACCGAAAATCGTCACCGGTACGACTTCGGCGTGGGACCGGGCCATATTCAGCGCCATGCTGCGCCGCACACCGCGCAACCGTTCGCCGCCGAAGCGATCCAGTTCAGTTTGAGCCGCGTTTTCCACATCCGTGCGGGTGATCTGCCCCTCGTGGCCGGAGCCCGTCAACCCGCTCAACTCCACGCCGAGTTGCCGGGCCAGTTGCCGTACGGCCGGCGTAGCACGGGTCGCCAGATGCTCGCGGGTCGAAGGTGCGGCACCGATAAAAAACGAATCCTCCTGACTGCTGCCGCCGCCTTCGAGTCGCCCCACTACGGTGCCCGCATCGGCTTCGCCTTCGTAGCCGAGCAAGGGTTCACCGACGTGAATGATGTCGCCCTCGCCGCCGTAGAGTTTTGCCACCACGCCGTCATACGGCGCGGGAATTTCCACCAAGGCTTTGGCGGTTTCCACCGACACCAGCAGTTGATCGGCCTTGACGGTATCGCCGACTGCGACGTGCCAGCGGACGATTTCCGCCTCCTGCAAACCTTCGCCCAGATCCGGCAGTTTGAAATATTTCATCGCAGCCTCCTTGGGTTCAGGCGAAGTGAAGAACGTTGTCACAGGCCTGAAGAATGTCCTCGACGTTGGGCATATAGAGCGATTCCAGTCGATACAGCGGCGGCGGAATGTCCGGCGCGGTAACCCGCTGGATCGGTGCCTGCAATTCCAGCAACACCCGCTCATAGAGGCTAGCGGCGATTTCCGCACCGACGCCACAGGAACGCGGCGCCTCGTGGACGATCACACAGCGACCGGTCTTGCGCACCGAGGCTTCCAAAGTGTCGAGGTCCAGCGGCTTGATACTCGCGACATCGATCACTTCCGCCGAGACGCCCTGCTCGGCCAATGCGGTGGCGGCTTGCAGGGTTTCCATCACACTGGCGCCCCAGCTGATCAGCGTGATGTCGCTGCCTTCGCGCAGGGTGAAACAGCTGTCCAGCGGCAGGCGTTTACCGTCATCCACCAGCGTTTGCGGGTTCATGCGATAGAGCCGGGTCGGTTCGAGAAACACCACCGGGTCCGGGTCATCGATGGCCGCCAGTAACAAACCATAGGCCCGGGCCGGCGATGACGGGATCACCACCCGCAGCCCTGGAATGTGCGCGAATAAGGCTTCAGTGCTTTCGCTGTGATGTTCCGGCGCGCGAATCCCTGCGCCCATCGGCGTGCGCATCACCATCGGGCAAGTGATCCGCCCGCGCGTGCGATTACGCATGCGGCTGGCGTGGGAAACCAGGTGTTCCATGGCGGCGTAGATGAAACCCATGAACTGGATTTCCACCACCGGTTTCAGGCCCTGCGCGGCCATGCCGACCACCAGTCCGCCGAGCATGGTTTCCGCCAGCGGCGAGTCGATGACTCGCTTGAAGCCAAAGCTGTCGCGCAGCCCTTGGGTGGCGCGAAATACGCCGCCGTTCACTCCGACATCCTCACCGAGGACGATGACGTTCTCGTCTTCGCTCATCGCCCGATGCAGCGCGAGGTTCACCGCGTCCAGCAACGTGACTTTGCCGTTACTCATGGCTCGAATCTCCCGCGCGGCGCGCCGCCCTTTCGAGCAACTCTTCACGCTGCCCGGCGAGGGACGCCGGCCATTGGGCGTAGACGTAATCCATGACCGATTCCGGCGCCTGAGTACCCGCCGCTTCGAAGTTATCCACAGCACGCTGCACCAAGCCCTGGCATTCGCTGATCACCGCCTGTTCTCGCCCTTCGTCCCACACACCCTGGCCGACCATGAAACGTTGCAAGCGTTTGACCGGCTCTTCGAGCCAGGCCTGCTTGACCTCGTCCGCCGGCCGGTATCGTGTGGCATCGTCGGCGGTGGTGTGGTCGCCGAGGCGATAGCTCAGGCATTCCAGCAACACTGGGCCTTTACCGTGACGCGCCCGTTCGAGGGCCACTTGCACTCGGTCGTAAACCGCGAGCATGTCATTGCCGTCGACCTGCTCACCGTGGAACCCGGCACCGATCGCTTTCTGTGCCAGCGTCGGGGCGCCGCACTGAATCCGTCGTGGCACCGAGATCGCCCATTGGTTGTTATTGACCACGAACACCACCGGCAATTGCCAGGCACCGGCGACGTTGAGGGCTTCGAGGAAATCGCCTTTGCTGGTGGCGCCATCGCCGCAGGTGGTGACGGCGACCCGATGTTCGCCGCGGATTTTGAATGCACTGGCAACGCCGCAGGCATGCAAGGCCTGGGTGGCAATCGGCACACAGATCGGAAAGTCCTGGGCCGCCGCCGGTTCGACAAAGTCGCTGCCGCGCTCGTCACCGCCCCAGTACAGGAGGATTTCTTCCATGCGTACCCCGCGCATCAACTGCACGGCGGTGTCACGGTAATACGGAATCAGCACGTCTTCGGCGTGCATCACGCTGCCGACGGCGACGCCAATGGCTTCCTGGCCCAACGTCGGCGCATAAGTGCCGATGCGCCCGGTGCGTTGCAGGGCGACAGCTTTCTGATCGAAAAGGCGGGTCAGGACCATCTGCCGATAAAGGCGCGTCAGCAAATTGAAATCGTCGGCCCAGGCAGGAAGTTCGCCGAGCAATTGGCCGTCAGGGGATAAAAATCGGGTGTAAGGCAGCTCAACCTTGTGAGGCATCACAGGGGCTCCTGGCACGCCGCGTCAGCGTGCGTCAGTCAAGCCTGACGCTTGTGGCGCCAGGCCTTGGGAGCAAGTCTGCCGGATAGGCCCTCACTCCTTCATCGGTTCAACCTCATCGATACAGCACTTTCTCCGCCAACTCGTCAGCCACTCGGGCCGGCGAGCGTTTTTCCGCTTGGGCATGGGCGAAGACTTCGGTCAGCCGGGAGCTGATTTTCGACAGGTGTGCGGTGATGGTCGATAGCTCTTCGCCGCGGTGCTTGAGCGAAACGTAGATCAGCCCGCCGGAATTGATCACGTAATCCGGCGCATACAGAATGCCCCGCCGCTCCAGTTGATCAGCGACTTCCAGATGGGTCAGTTGGTTGTTCGCCGAACCGGCCACCGCTGCGCAGCGCAGTTGCGTCACGCTGTGGCTGTTGAGCACGCCACCGAGGCCGCAGGGCGCGAGAATGTCACAAGGGGTGCTGAGCAGTGCGTCGTTTGCGATTGGGTGAGCGCCAAGTTGCTCCATCGCTAGTTGGACCTTGCCGTGATCGATGTCACTGACCAGCAGTTCGGCACCGGCGGCATGCAGTTGTTCGGCGAGGGCATAGCCAACGTTGCCGAGCCCTTGAATCGCCACTCGCAGGCCTTCGAGGTTATCGCTGCCCAGCCGGGCCATGGCGGTGGCACGAATACCGGTGAACACGCCCATCGCCGCGTGCGGTGCAGGGTCGCCCGCCGAGGTGGTGCTGGTGACGTGTTGGGTCTGTTGGGCGATGCAATCCATGTCCGCCACCGAGGTGCCACTGTCGATGGCGGTGATGTAGCGGCCGTCGAGCTGATTGATGCAACGCCCGAAGGCTTCGAATAGCGCGGCGCGGTTTTCCACATGGACCGGGCGAACAATCACCGCCACGCCGCCGCCCTGAGCCAGGCCGGCCAGCGCCGCCTTGTAACTCATGCCTTGGGCGAGGCGCACCGCATCCTCGACGGCGGACTCGTCGCTGGGATAGGCAAGGTAACGACACCCGCCCAAGGCAGGCCCCAGACGGCTGTTATGAATGGCAATGACCGCCTTCAACCCGGTGACCGAGTCAACGCTCAGATGCAGGGATTCAAGGCGAGTGCTTTGCATGAGAGCGAACATCGTAGGGCTCCCGAATCACTTCTTGTAGTCGCCAGTATAGGCTTGCGCCCGAAAATTGCAGAAGCGCACCGGAATAAGCGACGCCGCCAAGCAGACTTTCGGACATAACCTGTTACCGCCTATGTTCGGCACTGGACGAATGCCTGAGACGGGTCTAAAACGAGGCATTACCCGGAGATTTTGATGACCCCCCGCCAACGTTTTTTCGACTGTCTGCAACGTTCACCGCCCGCGCTGTTCGAGGCGGCGCTGTGGATTGCCGCCGAACACGACAGTGAGGTCAATCCCGAGGCGGTGCTGCACGATTTCAAGGACCTGCAACAACGGGTCAGTTATGGCTTGCCGATGTTGCCGGTGAGCGAGTTGGCCCAGCCGTTGTTACGGCGTATGAATGACTTGGGATTTGCTCAGGACGACTCCACGCCATTGCGTCCGCAAGTCGCGCTGGTCAATAAAGTGCTGGAACGCAGACGTGGGCAGCCGCTGAGTCTGGGATTGATTGCCCTGGAACTGGCCAAAGGTCTGGAAATCCCCATGGTTGGAGTCAACTTCCCCGGGCATTTCCTGCTGCGGGTACCAGGCGCCGATCACCTGCTCGACCCTTGCGGCGGGCGTCGTTTGTACCCCAACGACTGCCGGGATTTACTGCAACGCCAGTACGGCCCGAACATGCAGCTCAGCGCCGAGCATTTGCTCAGCGCCGAACCGGTGCAAATGCTGCAGCGGCTGTCGCGCAACCTGCGTCAGTTACACCTTTCTAACGATGACTACATCGGCGCCCTGATCGACGCCGAACGAGTGCTGGAACTGGGCAACGCCAGTGCCTCCGACTACCTCGCCCGGGCCAGCCTCTATCAACGGCTGGATTGCCCGAACGCCGAGCGCTTTGACCTGGAGCATGCCCTACTGCTCAGTGACGACCCGATCCAGCGGATTCGCCTGACTGAACGATTAGGGCACCTGCCGCCTAACTCCATCGTCCACTGATCCCTTGTGGGAGCAAGCTTGCTCGCGATGGCGGTGGTGCATCCAACATTCATGTGTCAGTCAGATCGCTATCGTCGGAACGCCGCCCGGAGCAAGCTCGCTCCCACATTGGGTTGGTGTAGGGCGTCAAGGAGTGTCTGGCTGGTTCGCCGGATGCGCCTTGATGAACGCCGGATGTGTCGCCGCCAACGCCGCCACTCGACGAATCCGCGGATACGCCTCAAGTGAAATGCTGAAGCGCTCGGCCGCGTACAGCTGCGGAATCAGGTAAACATCCGCCAGCCCAGGCGTCGGACCAAAGCAATAACCCTCATCGCCGAGCAACTGCTCCACCGTCGCCAATCCCTGGCTGATCCAGTGCCCGATCCACTCCACCACTTGCGGCTCATCGTGCCCCAACTGCCGCAGCTTGTTGAGCACGCTGACGTTGTGCAGCGGATGCACATCGCAGCCGATCACCGCCGCCACACCACGCTCATGGGCGCGAGCGGCGAGGTCTTTGGAGAGCAGCGGCACCTGTGGATAACGTTCCTCCAGGTATTCGACGATCGCCGGCGACTGGATCAACAGCTCACCTTCGTCAGTGCGCAAGGCCGGCACTCGGCCTTGCGGGTTAATGGCGAGATAGGGCGGCTGTCGATGTTCGCCACCTGGCGGCGCGATCAGGTTGATCGGCAGCGCCTGGTAATCCAGTCCCTTGAGCGCCAACGCGATACGCACCCGAAAGGACGAAGTCGAACGGTAGTAGGTATAGAGTTCCATGCCCCGATCCTCTTAGCGCGCAGGCAGCACTTTGCCGCGGCATTCGCCGAAACCGATGGAGGCAAAACCCTCGCGGCTGCAACGGGCCCGCAGGATGATTTCGTCGCCGTCCTCAAGGAACTTACGCACTTCGCCGGACGCGAGCTCGATCGGCATTTTACCGCCCTCGGTGATTTCCAGCAGGCTGCCGAACTGACCGTTTTCCGGCCCCGACAAGGTGCCCGAACCGAACAAGTCACCGGCCTGCAACTGGCAGCCGTTGACGCTGTGGTGCGCGACCATTTGCGCCACGGTCCAGTACATGTGTTGGGTGTTGCTCAGGGTCAGGCGATGGGCCGGCAGATTTTGTTCGCGCAGACCTTCGGTGAGCAGCAGCACTTCCAGTTCGATGTCGAAGGCGCCAGCGGCCTGATCGCGCTTGTCGAACAGGTACGGCAGCGGCTGTGGATCGCCTTCCGGACGTGCCGGTTGAGCACGACGGAACGGCTCCAGCGCTTCGGCCGTCACGACCCACGGCGAGATGCTGGTGATGAAACTCTTCGACAGGAACGGCCCCAACGGCTGGTATTCCCAGGCCTGGATATCCCGCGCCGACCAGTCATTGAGCAGGCAGAAACCGGCGATGTGATCGGCAGCGTCACCGATGGCGATCGAGTCGCCCATCTCGTTGCCCTGGCCGATCCAGATGCCCAGTTCCAGCTCATAGTCCAGACGTGCGCACGGACCAAAAGTCGGCTCGGTCTGACCGGCCGGCAACGTCTGGCCTTTCGGACGGCGAACGTCAGTGCCCGACGGGCGAATGGTCGAAGCGCGGCCGTGATAACCGATCGGCACGTACTTGTAGTTCGGCAGCAATGGGTTGTCCGGACGAAACAGTTTGCCGACATTTTGCGCGTGCTCTATGCCGACGTAGAAGTCGGTGTAGTCATTGATTTTCGCTGGCAGGTGCATCTCGCAATTCGCCGCCAGTGGCAGCAGTTTTGCGCCTTGGGCTTCGATCTTGCCGTGCAGGGTGCTGCCTTCTTTGAACAGTTCCAGCAGGCGTTCGCGCAGGGCAACGCGAGCGTCACGACCCAGTTCAAAGAACGCGTTCAGCTGACCGCCACGGGTGGCTTCGACTGCAGTTTTTGCGACGCCATCGAACAGGCCGGCGTCCAGTGCAGCTTCCAGATCAAAGATATGTTCGCCAATGGCCACGCCACTGCGCGGTGCCGAACCCTTCACGCTGAACACGCCCAGCGGCAGGTTCTGCAGAGGGAAATCAGCATGGCCGTTGGCGGAGGCAACCCAGCTACGAGTGATGGAAGTCTGAGTCATGGGTTATCTCCGGGTCGGGTCGAAAGTGGCGGGCAGCGTCGCCCAGCAAGCGTCGTAATTGTTTTGCAGTTGCGGGCAGTCCAGGGCGAAGCGGCTCGGGCGCAGCACCTGGCTGGTCTCGAACATGAAGGCCATGGTGTTGTCGATTTTCGCTGGCGCGAGTTCGGCGTTGATCGCCTTGGTGCAGGTTTCGCCGTCCGGGCCGTGGGCGCTCATGCAACTGTGCAAGGACGCACCGCCGGGCACGAAGCCTTCGGCCTTGGCGTCGTACTCGCCCTTGATCAGGCCCATGAATTCGTTCATCAGGTTGCGGTGGAACCACGGTGGACGGAAGGTTTTCTCGGCGACCATCCAGCGTGGCGGGAAGATCACGAAGTCGAGATTGGCCAGACCGTGGACGCTGGTCGGCGACGTCAAGACAGTGAAGATCGATGGATCCGGGTGATCGAAACTGACCGTGCCGATGGTGTTGAAGCGACGCAGGTCATATTTGTACGGCACGTTATTGCCGTGCCAGGCGACCACGTTCAGCGGCGAATGGTCGAGCTCACAGCCCCACAACTGGCCGAGGAATTTCTGCACCAGCGTGGTCGGTTGCTTGAGGTTTTCGTAATGGGCGACCGGGGTCAGGAAGTCCCGCGCGTTGGCCAGGCCGTTGCTGCCGATCGGCCCGAGGTCCGGCAGGCGCAGCGGCGCGCCGTGGTTCTCGGCAATGTAGCCGCGCGCTTGCGGGTCGAGCAGCTCGACGCGAAATTTCAGACCGCGCGGCAGCACGGCGATTTCCAGTGGCTCCAGTTCCAGCACGCCCAATTCGGTCGCGATGCGCAAGCGCCCCAGCTCAGGAACCAGCAACAGTTCGCCGTCGGCGTTGAAGAACACGCGCTCCATGGAGCGGTTGGCGCGGTAGCTATAGATGCTGATCCCGGCTGGTTTTTCCGCGCCCGAGTTGGCGGCCATGCTCACCAGCCCGTCGATGAAATCGGTTGGCTCGTTCGGGATGTCCAACGGGTTCCAGCGCAGACGGTTGGGGGTCACTTCACCCAACGGGCCGCCGGCCAGTTGCCGATCCAGTTTGACGAACGCCGGGTGATTGGCCGACGGCTGAATGCGGTACATCCAGGTGCGCCGCGCTTCGCTGCGGGGCATGGTGAACGCCGTGCCGGAGAACAATTCGGTGTAGAGACCGTAAGGCGCTTTTTGCGGGGAATTCTGGCCGACGGGCAGTGCGCCGGGCAACGCTTCGCTGCTGAATTCATTGCCGAAGCCGGACTGATAAGCCAGCGCTGGCGCCGTTGGATCGAGGTTCATGGAGCCTCCTGAACAGGGAGTAGGCAATGGCTGTCGCTCCGTTGAAGAGGTCTCGGCACGCCTGGGTTATTTTTATCGTAATTCGATTACGCTTAACGTAATTTGATTGGTATTGACCGTCAAGCTATAAAGACGCCCATTCGTCCCGGGATCAGACCGCCTCCATGGAAACGCCGCGCAGCAACGATAAACAGAAAGTCCGCTCGGCCGAGGTCGGCACCGACATCCTCAAGGCCCTGGCCGAGTTGTCGCCATCGACTTCACTGTCGCGCCTGGCCGAACACGTGCAGATGCCGGCAAGCAAGGTTCATCGCTATTTGCAGGCGCTGATTGCCAGCGGTTTTGCTGAACAGAATGCTGCCACCAACCATTACGGCCTGGGCCGCGAAGCCTTGCGCGTCGGACTCGCCGCACTCAACAGTATGGACGTGCTGAAAGTCGGCGCCCTGCCCCTGGCCGAATTGCGCGATGAGTTGAACGAGACCTGCTTTCTGGCGGTGTGGGGCAACCAGGGCGCGACCGTGGTGCATATCGAACCGGCGGTGCGCGCAGTGACCGTGGTGACGCAATTGGGTTCGGTGTTGCCGTTGCTCAGTTCGTCCACGGGGCTGGTGTTCGGCGCCTATCTGCCGAAGCGTGAAACCGTGGACTTGCGTGAGCAGGAACTGCAGAGCGGTTCGACCCATGCGCTGGCGGATGATCAGGCCTACAAGGCGTTGTGCGAACAGATCCGCGAGCGCGGTCTGCATCATGTGCATGGTTTGCTGATGCCGGGGGTCGATGCGTTGTCGGCGCCGGTATTCAATGCTGTCGGGAATGTTGCGGCGGTGATGACCATTGTCGGCCCGGCGTCGTTGTTTCACGCCGACGAAAACGGCCCGGCGGCGCAGCGGTTGTTGGCTGCGACGCGGGCCGTTAGTTGGCGGATGGGCTATCAGCCGATCCAGGATTCATCGACATGAGATTTGTGCAGCACAATGGAATTCAACGTATTACGCCAATTTCCTGATCGATGAATACAAGGTACTTATCCCGTTTGTCACAGCCGTTACAGCAGACGCGTTTTGCTGTCGAGGGCTTGTGGATCATCGAGAATAGCTTGAATGGCCTCGAGCGCCTGTAAAGGCAATTTCTGTTGCCCGGTCGCCTGGCTGTAAAACTTCTGAACCAAATACGCATCGCCCAACAATCCGATAAAGTCCTGCTGCAACTTGGTTGGCTGGGCCTTGCTGTAACCGGCTTTACCCAGCGACGCCAGTTCGATCAGCGCATCCAGAAAATGCGTTGCCGCAGTGGCGCGATCCCCGTCGTTATAGGCTTCGGCACCTTCCAGCACACTTTTGGTGAACAACATCACACTCATTGCAATGCCCACCGGCGGAATCACCACGCTGACAACGGTGGCCGCAGCCTGCACCGCGTCGAACACTAGCTTGAAGATGATTTCGTCAAGGCTTTCGGTCTTTTCATCGACATCGGAAATCGTGCGATAAATCAGATCGTCATAACTGCTGCCCAGGTCTTTGACGCGACTGTCGCGTTGCAGAACCGGGGCCTCATTGAAGTTGCCAAGCTGTTCCAGATCGGTGATGTACGTACCCACCACCCGCTGATTCGTATAACGAACCCGGTCATAGAAATAGTTGCCGAATTTGAGTTTCTTGACGGCGGATACAAATTCCGAATGCGGACGAATCAGTCGGCCGTCAGGTGCGTCAGGCGTATACAGGAACTCCTCAATCCGATCACCAATGACCAATCGGAAAACGAATACGCCAACCACCAGTCGGTCTCGCAAATGCAACTTGAACATTGCGCTGAAGCGAACACCACTCGGATATTCACCCATGGGATTCGACGGTCGTGTGTCAATTTTTTCCAGGGCTTCAATCACTTTCATCAGTTGCTGATACTGCTCGGAGGTCAAACGACCGTTAAAACGTTCCTGCATCACCCCCACTTTCATTTTACGGCGCTGGACTTCCAGGTGAACCATTCGTTTAAGCGCACCCTCGGGATGGCTTCTGTTCAAATGCTTCGAACGCAGCAGTTCGATATACTTTTCGCCCGGGCGCAGCGTACGCGACCAGCCGGCAATATCCCGGATATCAAGTTTGCTGATCGGCGGATGATCATGTTCCAGGGTAAATCGCGGATAGCTCCAAGGCGTTTGTTTTTCATTGGCGTAAAAATGCGTTTCGGTGCTGATCAGTTCGGTCAGCGTCATACCCAATTGCGGACTGACGGATACAAAGATGCGATCAGGATTGACCGTTGCCCGCTCCCCCCTCTCAGCCAGCACTTGCTCGATACGCTGTTTAATCAGATCGAAGCAGAACTTGTCGTAGGGAATGAAACCGCCCTCACGTGTGGCAATGACCTGCAAGGCCTTGAGTTCGCACCGAGTGCGGGCAAAGTTCTGGCGTTGAGCGTTGGAAGCCGTGCGATAAACGTAAGGTGTCCGGGACTCTTCCTCGGCCACTCGCCAGGCGCGAATGTTTTCAATGAAGCCGTTCAGTACTGCATCGCTTTTGTAATTCCATCCAACCGGGCTCACTCCCTTCCAGGTATTCGGCAGACGTTCGACCTGTTTCAGATAGGTGGCAATGGCTTCTCGATCCACACTGTGGGACTGCCAGGTCAGATAGTCCCGACCTTTGCCGTCTATTGTCCATTCGCCAACCCGCATGCCTACTCGTCGTAAATCCTGGCATTCGTACCAGTCCTGTCCACCTGGCGAGCCTGGCGCATACAGCAAGAAACCGTCCCGACCATCGCGTCTTGCGACCAGAATCAACTGCTGAAGCGCACGCGTGTTGTCGATGAGGCGCACACCATCAATGGTGAGTGCCTGGTCGCCGTTCAAGGCAGAGACAATCCGTGCGAAGTTCTTGTCGTTGATGTGCCCCTGATGGCGAGCAGCCAACGCGCTCAGCAACAGGCGCTCGCGCATGACGTTCTTCAAGGCTTGCATGACTTCTTGACGCTGATACTGAGAACGAAACTGGGCACCGTAGGCAGCCCGGGCATCGGTGGTCATGATCTCTTCAAACCATTGCTGATTCAGCTCGGCGGGAAGTCCGTCACCCTTGAATACGAGTTTGGCCCTTTGCCCCTCCTCGTAAAGGCCGTAGATGAACTGCTCGGTCAGGGTGCGAGTATCTTCCTGCTCGATCTTCAGCCCTCCCACCTGGAATGTATAACGGGCATTACACACAATTTCATCGGCATCCAGGTCCTGGTCAAAATCCAGTTTAATGAGCTGATTGGCAATACTACGGGCATAGTCTTTGAGCGAGCTGAAGTGTCCCAACTGTTTTTTCAATTCACTCTCACTCGCAACCAGCCATGCTTCCTGCCTTAAATAGAGTTCGCGATCATCCTGAGTTATTCCGTCCAGCCACGAGGGTCTTGCGTTGGCAATCAACGTCTTTGCATTAAATAAACTGTTCATATTCATCGTCCTTTGTTAACACGCTTACGCCTGACTTGGCGTCAAAGCATTTAGCGAAAACTTACTCCAGAACAATGCAAAGCAACACAGATCAAAAAAAACACAAAATATTATAGATACGAACAACTTGTTACCGGAAACAAAAACAAACAAGAGCAAGCACGTATAAACAAAATCAAATACAGGCACATTTACGAGCACACACCTAACAACTTAGCCTTGGCCACAGCTTGCGTTCTGCGTTCAACCCCCAACTTTCCATTAATTCTACGGGCGTGAGTTTTTACTGTGTGTAACGAGATGAACAATACATCGGCAATCTGTTGATTGGAGTTGCCCTGTGCGATCAACTGCAAAACTTCAAGTTCCCGTTTACTGAGGGGACTGGAACTGTGAGCCTCAACAGACAGTTCGGTGATCGACACCTGCGCTGCAGATGTACGCAGCCACTGGGGTTGTCGTAATTGCAATTCGCGCCACGCTTGCCGCCCTTGGCAACGGCTGATCATTTGCTCCCCTTCTTGCAAAGCTGCAGTGGCCAGATGCGATTCACCCTGAAGCCAGATCACTTCGGCCCGCGCCAGATGCAATTCCGCTTCGAGGGCGTACATACCGTTGGCGTGCGCATTGTCGATCAGAGTTTGAAGCAACGCTGCGGCGTTGCTGAGCTGTTGCAGATAAACCTCGGCCAGAATCAACAGATACTCAATCCGCGGAATAAGCTCCAGTGTTGCCGGGGGGGCCTGGCGAGCCTGCGGCCCACAATAATGACGCAGTACCCGCGTCAGTGCCTCATGGGCCAGTTGCGGTCGCCCCTGCTGCAACCAGAACTGACTGCTGACTTGCAACAGGACGCCACGATAGACGGTATCCGGAATTTGCCGCTGCTGCATCAGCCGCTCAGCATCGCGCAATTGGACAAACGCCTGGGTGTAATCACCCTGATTGGCCGCCAGTTGCGCGAGACCAAGAAATCCATATAACACACGCTTGTCGTGACTGCGCAGACACAACTCGAGACCGCGCTGAAAGCACTCGCGCGCGTGTTCATCCTGGCCCATGGTTAACGCCAGTCGCCCACGTCGCAAAGCGATACGCCCAAGCAACGGCGCGGGCCGGTCGGCCTGCTGGCAGAGCAGTTCATGTATGTTGAACAACAAACTCTCGGCGCGAGCCGGGGCGCCACGCTGCTCCAGCCATTGCGCATGATCGAGCTCCATCAGGCCCTCGAACACCAGCGAACCTTGCGCCCGCGCCAGGCACAGCGCTTCGCGGTTGTGGGCTTGCGCTACGTCGAGTTCGCCCCTTAACAATGCCTGTTGCGTCAAACCGGACAAACACATCAGGCGCGCCGTCCAACATTCGGGATCGAGCGCGCTCAACGCGTCAAGAAAGTGCGCGCGCGAAGCCTCCATTCGTCCCTGTAAATGCAGCAACCAACCCTGCAGGGCCTGCCAACGTGCATTCAGTTGACGCTGAAGCACCGCCGAAGGTTGAGGCGTGAAATGCGCCAAATGAGCGATACAGGCAGTCGCCTGTTCGAAGCGTCCGGCGAATAACAGCGCAGCTGTAATCAATCCGACCAATTGCGGGCTGCCCAGCGTCAGTTCCTCGCCTTGCTGCTCATGCAAGCGCAACAACAGCACCACCGTTTGCTCCTCGAACAAATCCTCGAAACTGAAGTGCTGCAACAGGCTGACCGCCACTTCGTATTCCTCGGCGAGCAATGCCTGTTCGAAGGCCGATTTCCAGTCCTGTTCGGTACAGAACCATTGGCAGGCACGCCGATGCCAGGAGCGTCCCGCCGGCCATTGCTCATCGCGCAACAACTGCGTGAACGGGGTGAATATCTGCAGCCAATCGCTGGAGTCCCCCCAAGGTTCGATAAAACAGCCCAGCGATTGCAAGGTCCGCAAGTACTGAGCGCCCTCTCCGGCCCCGAACAGGTGATCGCACAGCCGGGCATTGAAGCGGGGCAAGTGGGCCAGCACGCGCCAGGCCTCGCTCAACTCAGGCGTCAGCGAGCTGAACAACTCATGCTCCAGGTAATCGAGCAAGGTGTCCGCCCGTCCCAGGGGTTTGTCCTGACGCGACCAGTCGCACTTCTGCAGCAATGCAATCCGCACACCGGCACACCAGCCGCCGGTGCGCTGGATGATCCGACTGGCCACCTTGCTGGTCTGCTCCGGTACCCAGGGCTGCAGTATTTGCTCGACTTCACCTGGCGTGAAAGCCAGCGAAGTGCTTTCGCACTCGTACAACTCATCGTCGAGCAGCAACCTTGGCCAGTTGCAGGGCGGCCGACGACGGGTGCCCAGCCACCAAGTCAGCATCGGGCTGCTGACCGCCAGCATGCGATCCAGCAGCAGGTCCAGCTCCGGGTTTGGCAGGCGGCAATAGTCATCGAGAAACAGCCAGGTTGGCGTCTGCAATCGTGACAGATACCCCAGCAACTCGGATTCGCCCGACGAAGCCAACCCCAGCGTTTCTGTCAGACGATGACGAAAATCCACCGCGCTCAACACCGTGCCAGACAATGGCAACCAGAACACGCGGCACTGCGGCGGTGCCTGCAACAGGCATTCGGCGAGCAGCGCTGTCTTGCCACTGCCGGCCGGCGCGCAAAGTAATTTCACCCGGGCCGTGGAGGCCAGTAACGGCTCGGTCAAGCGAGCCCGTGACTGGTGATGAGTGGACAGACGGGGCAGGAATCCAGAACGGTCCAGACACGGGATCATGGCGGTCATTGCGGCGTGCCTTTTTATAATTGTCCGGCAACCCTAGCCCTCTCTAACCCGCTTGTTGAGAAGTATTCAGCACGCTGATTGGCAGCCATAAAAAAGGCGACCACCCGGTCGCCTTTTGTACTGTCGATGTATCAAAACCCTTACCGAACGCCCTCGGCGCGCAGGGCCGATGGGGTGTAGTCGGCGGCCTTGGCTTCGAAGCCGAATTCGAAACTGTGTTTCTCTTCGTTCTTCATTCCCAGGGCAATGTATCGGCCGGCAATGATGTCGTAGAGCGCTTCGAGGGTGTAGGCCGGGGTCTGGTGATCGTAGTAGTACTGAGCGTGACCCTCGGCCACCCGCCACAGCTGACCACGACCGTCGTAATGGTCTGCCAGCGCCACTTGCCAGCTGTCTTCGTCGAGGTACATGTGGCGTTTGGCGTAGATGTGCCGTTCGCTCGGCTTGACCGTACCGATCACTTCCCAGACCCGGTGCAACTCATAACGGGTCAGGTCCTGATTGATGTGCCCGGCTTTCACAATGTCATCGTACTTGAGGCTCGGCGAATCGAGTTTGTAGCTGTTGTAAGGGATGTACATTTCCTTCTTGCCGACCAGTTTCCAGTCGTAGCGATCCGGTGCACCGGAGAACATGTCGAAGTTGTCGGACGTGCGCAGGCCATCAGCGGCAGTACCCGGCCCGTCATAAGCCACTTGCGGGGCGCGACGCACACGGCGTTGGCCAGCGTTGTAGATCCACGCCAGACGCGGCTCTTTCACCTGATCGAGGGTTTCGTGCACCAGCAGCACGTTACCCGCCAGTCGTGCAGGTGCCGTCACCGATTGCTTGAAGAAGGTCAGCACGTTGGCGGCTTTTTCCGGATCCAGGTCCTTCATCAGTTGCGGTACGGCGATCTCTTCCTCGAAGCGGATCGGCGTGTAGCTGCCGTTCGTTTGCGGGGTCACCTGAGTGATGATGCGTCGCAGGTTGCCGCCGTGATAGCGGGTGATGTGGTTCCACAGCACCTCGACGCCGGCCTTCGGAATCGGAAAGGCGTAGTAGCGGTTGCCGGTGAAGTTGGCCAGGCCGTTACCCTCGTTGATGCTGTTCACGTTCAGTGCGCTGCGCTTGGCCGACTCGTAAATCTCCGGGGGTAGGGCCACGGTGCGGTGGGTCGGGTAGACCGGGATCTTGTAGGTTTCCGGGTAGCGCTTGAACATCGCCACCTGACCTTCCGACAATTTGTCTTTGTACTTGTCGACCGTCGCGGCGGTGATGATAAACAGTGGTTTCTCGCTGGCGAACGGGTCAGCCAGGAAGCCTTTGCTATCCACTGCGCCGGCGTTTTTCGGGATGCCGCCGGTCCAGGCCGGGATCGAGCCGTCGGCGTTGCCGGCCTTCTCGGCGCCCAGCGGCGTGAGGCTGGTGCCCAGTTTGTTGGCCTCATCAGGCGAGACCGCCGCCATCACGTTGGCAGCCAGCAGACTCAAGGCCAGGGCGCCGCATTGCAGAATCATCTTGCGCATTAAAATCATCCTTCTCAGCCAGATCAGAAGTTCACGCCGAAGCTCAGCGCCAGGAAGTCGCGGTCTTCCAGGGTGTTGTAGTCACCGCCGAAGAAATCGGTGTAACTGAGGCTCGCGGTATAGGTGTTGCGGTAGTCGGCATCGACGCCGACGCTGACGGCCTTGGCGCCTTCGTTGAACAGGCCGTTGGGGCCATAGCCGGCGACGTCATGGGACCAGGACAGGTTGGGTTTGAGGTTGATCCCGCCGATGACGTTGGCGTAATCGAGGATCGCCCGGGCGCGGTAGCCCCAGGAGGTCGAGGTGACGAAGCCGTCGGTATCGCCGCGAAAGCCGTATTGGCCATAGACCGAGTCACGGCCGTAACGCAATTCGGATCGCGACTCCAGGCCACCGACGTGCACCACCGCCGCTTCGCCGACCAGGGTCAGCCGTTGGGCGCCCAGCACTTGGTCGAAGAAGTGCGTCAGGGTGCTCTGGACCTGCGTCACTTCCTTGCGGCGATAGCCTTTGTTGTCGGCACCTGGCGTGGTCGCGATAGGCGATGCTGCGCCGCCTGCGATCGGGTTGAGCAAGGCCAGGGTCAGGTCATTGGTGTTGACTTGCACCGGAGCGTTGGGGCGATAGCTGATCTCGCCGGTCCACGCCGTGCCGGTGGGCAAGGTGGTGGAAAAGCTCGCGCCATACAGACGAATGTCTTCCGGGTACTCAAGGTAATACTGGCCGCGACCGAGCATCACGCTCTGGGCCAGTGCCGACCCGGTGCCCGGCGCGATCCTGTTGGCGGCACCGACGATGGCCGGGATCCGTGCCAGCGTTGTCAGGCCGGCAGTGGTGGTGCCGACCGTCGGGCTGCGGCTGTGATAGTTCATGAAGTACAGACCGTACTCGGTGTCGTCACCGAGCCAGCGCAGCGCCGTCCCCCACTGCCCGGAGTCGCGGGCGTCGCGGTCACCACTGCGCTGGACGATCACACCTTCCCGACTGACTTCGAAGCCTTGGCCAAACGCTGCAGCGACTGGTTGCAACGGTGCAATCGCCGGGCTGGCAACCGTGTAATTCTTGTTGCAGCCGTCTGCCACCACGTCGTTGCCGAAGAAGGTGCCGCAGTTGTCGACGACGGTCTGGTCCCATTCCAGTTGATAGAAACCTTCCACGGTCAGTTGATCGGTCAGGCCCTGGGAGGCGAACAGCATGTTCACCGGAATCAGGCCTTCCTTGATCTCAGCGCCGGGACGACGGAACGCTGAAACGTCGATCGGGTTGATGCTGTTGATCGAGTTGCCGATGAAGGTACTTTCACCCCAGCTGACCACTTGTTTGCCGGCGCGCACAGTGCCCGGCAGATCGGCGATGGAGTAGTTGTGATAGACGAAGGCGTCGAGCAGCTGCGCCCCGGAGGACTTGGCGCCTTCCTTGCGATTACTGTCACTGATCTGCTTGAACTCGCGGTCTTCGTCCTTCAGCTCGAAGTCGTACCAGTACTTGCCGCGGACGAACACACCGGTATCGCCGTATTTCAGTTCGAGGTCGTGAATGCCCTTGAAGATCTTGGAGAAGGTTTCACCCTTCTTGAAGTTCAGCCGGCCGTCGTCACCGGTCGAAGACTGACCGGTCCCGCCGTTGACGATACCCACCAACGACTTATCGGCATCGCGCATGCCCCAACTCGCGCCGACGGACAACGAGGAGTCAAACGACCCCTCGATTTCCCCGATGTTGAATGAAACAGCCTGCGCCTGGGCATAGCAACCCAAGGCAACCGCAGCGGCGAGCGCTTGCGGCGTGAAGATGGCGCGCATTGTTGTTTTTGTCATGCGTCTTCCCCGGTGAGTGACAGAAGGCCACACCCTACTGCCGCACGTTGGGAGCGATAAGCGCACCAAGGAGGTATTCGCGATGTACCTCCAAAGGATGAATGCCCGCATGGGACGGCGTTTTGCGCGGGTTATGGATGGGCTGGATGGGGGGTTATCAACGCAGCGCATGGCGTGTTGGCGGGGCCTGTTGCGACTGTTACTCATACTGCAACAGTTCATGTCATGAATTGCTATTTTTCCTTTTGGCTCAAGGCCTTATTCTTACCGGGCTTTCACGGCAATCGGCCGGAAAGCACGAAGCAATGGCGGTGGCCAGTCCACGCCATTAGCGACAGATTTCAGATGAATTGAAGATGTTCGACTCATCGCCCTGTGTTCACTGACGTTGATTTATTGCTCCTTGATCAATCGTCTTACTTTGGCCGCTGCGTTTGCAGCGGCCTTTTTTATGGGCGGTGGTTTTGTGGCGGTGGTGAAGGGCAACTTTTGTTTAAGACATTCCTACAGGATGTTTCCGATAACGCTATAAGAAACATCTTTTTACGCAAAAGATAATCCCTGCGGTTATTCCTGACCAATAGAAACTTCCCTCGATCTTATATGTAACGCCCCACACACCTCTCAGATCCATGACTTCCACTTCTGCTGTAGCTTTAAATGGCACGAAGCAATAGCTGGCATCCGTTTTCGTAATGACTGACCAGCAAGTCGTTCTTTTTAAAGCACCAAGCACATTCAAAAGGATATGAATATGCAAAAACCACCAACGCCGCCAAATCAACATCAACCAAGGCCCGTCTATCAAATCGATACACCCGTTGTAACAATAGGTGTTGCACCTGATCACATGATACCCGCCCCTCGAACATCAAATGACAATAGAGCGGGGCCATTCGGCCACGGTGTGGGGGCATACAATCAAAACATGACCAAAGTCCAAAAAACAACCAAAGCGCTGGAACAGGAATATCAGATCAAGGCCAGTCAATTACCGGAATCCATCGAAGCTGAACTGGCAGCGACCAGACTTCAAGGCCCAACTAATCCACTACCACCCTCGCAATCATTAGTCAGGGAGCTGGGAGTTCTGAATAAACTTACACAGCAGAAAACTGCTGAGTTTCACAGTAAAACAGTCACTGCCAATGCGTTTTATGGGGGCGACCCGTTTAACCGGCATATCAATGAATTCATGAAAAAAGCGACGACGATAAAAAAGTGGCCAGGACCGGACGGCATTGCCATGCAGGCCTTGGTTCAATCGCTCAGAGCCGCTCACGACGCCAAATTGCTGTCTCAAACTATCCAGTCGCTCAACCAGCGAACCGTTAATGCGCAGAATCTCTTAAGGGTCGTGCAGGCCAATGAAGAAGCACAGAGGGCTGCCGCCGAATTGGCGCGCATAAACGAAGAGGCCGCGGTCCGAGCTCGAGAGCAGGCGCGACTTGCTGCAACGGAGAACGCGCGGCGGGCAGCAGCCGAACGGGCTCGCGTTGTAGCAGAAACGGCAGCGCAGCAGGTCGCTGCGGAACGGGCACGTCTCCAAGCTCAAGCCAAGGCTAAATGGGAAGCCGAATGGGAGCGCTTTCGCGTGCAAAGGGAAGTGGACACGCAGGCGCTTATGAAAAAATTCGCCGAGTTCCAACGGCAAGTGCGAGTTGAAAAGCAGCAGAAAACGGAGAAAGAGGCGCAAGGCCCCAGGGACAGTCCGACGTTCGCCAATACGGGGACAACGGCGGTGTTCGGCCCTGTGTTTACCGGTGCAACCGGGACGTCCGGCATTAATCCAACGACATCTCTGACGTTACGGTCCGCGCTTCGCACTGCGGTATCCACTGCTACCGCAGTTCTCTCGACAGCAACCGCTCCCGTTCTCGTCGGGTTCGCCACTCTGCTGGCTCCCTCAAGACTAGGTAATGCTGATCTTTTTTCTGTCAGCGTTCCACTGTCAGAACTCGCTCCAGTTCCAACCACAGACCTGAACAAATTGGCAGCCGCCGGAGGAGCAATCAACCTACCGTTGACACTCGGCTCGAAGACAATGGGCAACAGGGTAGAGATTCTTGTTGCTACCACTGATGGAGTGACAGTTCCCACCAGTGTGCCGGTGAGGCTTGCTCACTTTGACGTTCGGAAGAATGTTTACGTTTCCGGCAGCACCGTCTCCAACGGTCCCGTCATCACCTGGACGCCGTTGGTAGAACCGCAGAATCCTTCAACGGAATTTCCGCTGATCGACGCCGACCTGCCGATATATGAAGGGGCTACCGTTACCCCCAACACGGGGCGAATCGATCCGTTTCCAGAGCTGGATTGTTACGGGTTTGGCGGCTTCATCACCGTCTTTCCGATCGACTCCGAGATCCCTCCGACATTCACGATGTTCAGGGATCGGCGGCAGGATCCCGGTGTTGTCAGCGGTGGCGGACAGTCGGTTTCAGGTAGCTGGTTAGGGGCGGCCTCAACGCTGGGAGGTGCGCCGATTCCCAAGCAGATTGCGGATAAACTTCGAGGGCGGGAGTTTTCGAGTTTTAATTCGTTTCGTAGAGCATTTTGGAGGGCCGTAGCAAACGACCAATTCTTGATTGATCAATTCACCTCATTCAACAAATCTGATATTAGATATGGTCTATCACCCAGCGCTCACTCCTCGGAGCAAGTGGGTGGGCGGAAAAAATTTGAAATTCACCATATCAATCCAATTAGTGAGGGCGGCTCGGTCTACGACATAGATAATCTTCGCGTATTAACACCAAAGCAGCACATCGAAACCCACTCAAAAAAAGGAGAAATATGAAATGAACCTAAAAAACAAATTCGAAGATTACACAGAATCTGAATATATAAGTCTTATAAACCGATTAGTCGAAGGTGACTACTCATCAGAGAAAGAACACGATGCCATTGTTGACAACATCGTGAGCACTTCGGAGCACCCAAACGGCACCGATATTTTGTACTACCCAGAAGAAGGTGTTGAAGACAGCCCTGAAGGGGTATTGAAAGCCATTAAAACCTGGCGAGCAGCTAACGGAAAACCAGGCTTCAAATCTGAAACTCAGTAATCCAAACAAAGAAGCAAGCATTCGACTTCAGTTCCGACTATCAAGAACCAGCAAGGTCAAAAAACGGTGACCTTGCTGGTTTCCATTAAATCGAATACTTCTGCAAATTCGCCATCATTTCCTTCAGCGCTTCAAGGTTGTCCTGCGGATGCGCCGCGCCTTCGAAGTCGCAGATCTGCTGCCAATGCGCCGCCACATCTTCCGGGGAGAAACCAACCCGCGGATCAAACCCCGCGCCGAGGCTTCGTTCCCAGCGCACCTTGCCCATCCAGCCGCCACCGACTTCAAACAGCCCGGAGGTTTCCTGGCAGTTCTCGCTGGCGAGGTACACCACCAGCGGGCTGACCAGTTCCGGTTTGAGTTGCTCAAAGACTTGCGGCGGGATCAGGCCTTCGGTCATGCGGGTGCCGCCGGTGGGGGCGATGGCGTTGACCAGGATGTTGTTCTTGCGGCCTTCGATGGCCAGTGTGCGGGTCAGGCCGTAGAGGCCGAGTTTGGCCATGCCGTAGTTGGACTGACCGAAGTTGCCGTAGATGCCCGAGGTCGAAGCGGTGAAGATGACGCGGCCGTAGTTTTGCTCGCGCAGGTGCGGCCAGGCGGCACGGGTAACTTTGTAGGCGCCTTCGACGTGGACGCGGTAAACCAGGTCCCAGTCGCCGTCTTCCATTTTGTGGAAGGTCTTGTCCCGCAGGATCCCGGCGTTGTTGACCACTACATCGACACGGCCGAAGGTGTCGAGGGCGTTCTGAACGATTTTGTCGCCGTCGGTGACGGAGTCATGGTTGGCCTCGGCGATGCCACCGGCCTCGCGGATTTCGGCCACTACCCGGTCGGCTGCCGAAGCGTTTGCGCCTTCGCCCTGAGCCGAGCCGCCGAGATCGTTGACCAGCACTTTGGCGCCTTGTTTGGCGAACAGCAGCGCGTGGGCCCGGCCCAGGCCGCCGCCTGCACCCGTGATGATCACGACTTTATCTTCGAAGCGCACAGACTCATTCATTGGGGGGACTCCAGCAGACCAGGGGACAATGAGTCCGAGTGTCAGGCACGGCGATGCGGGTCACAATGAACAGGGGTGAGGCTGAATGGTGCGCAATAAGGCAGAGGGATAATCAGGAGCAGGCGGCCTTGCGCGGCGGTGAAACCAGCTGATCGCGAAACTCCAGATAGTGCTTGAGCACCAGCCCTGGCGCCTCGGTTTGCGGGTAGTGGCCAATGCCGGGCAACAAGACCGTGTCCGGGTTCGGGATCAGTTCCCGATAGCGCTCGACCATGTGCGCGCCGGAGATCGGATCGACCTCACCATCGATCACCCGCAACTGCACTTCACCACGCTGCATCGCGCTGACCCAACGCTCGCGCTGGGCACGCCGCTCAGGGATGTAGGCGATCAATTTGTGCATGATCCGTGGCCCTTGATTGCTCTCGATCAAGCTCCAGAAATCATCCATCTCGCTCTCGGTGGGGCGACTTTGCGGACCGAAGACCTGCCGGAAACTCTTCACCAGACCATCACGGGAAAAGGCTCGCCCGATCATCCAGCCCAAGGGGCTGAGCAGGAGTTTTTGCATCAGTACCGGACGATGGGTTTCAGGAAAGAGGCCGCCATTGAGGAACACACAGCTGGCGATATGGATGCGCGCTTCGTAATGCCGGGCCAACAGTTCCTGAGCCACGCTGTCGCCATAATCATGGGCCAACAGGTGCACCGGCTGCTCGACCTTCACATGTTCCAGCAAGGCCTGCTGCAGATCGGCCTGCTCCAGCAGGCTGTATTCGTGGTCCACCGGTTTGGCTGAGTCGCCAAAGCCGAGCATGTCGCAGGCAATCACCCGATAGCGCTGGGTCAGCGGCTGCCAGAGGAAATGCCAGTCCCAACTGGCGGTCGGGAAGCCATGAATGAGCAACAGCGGCTCACCCTGCCCCGCCGTCCAGTAACGGATGGTCTGGCCACGGAATACGAACGTCTGGCCACGTTTGCGCCAGACACACAGGGGGATCTCGGCGAGTGCCATTAGAGTTTATAACCCGCGTCTTGTTTATCGAGTTTGCGCAACAGCGCTGGCCAGGCCAGTGCGCCACCCATCCCTTGAGCACTTTTGGTGACACCGGCGATCATTGCCTTGGCGCCTGCCAGAATCTGCGGTTCGATGGCGATCAATTCGGCGCCACCGTTCTGCGCCAGCACCTGGATATCGCAGGCGCGCTGGAAGGTAAACATCATCAGGAACGTGTCGGCGATGGTGGCGCCGCAGGTCAGCAGACCGTGGTTGTGCAGCATCAGGAAATTGTTTTCGCCGAGGTCGGCTTGCAGTCGCGCCTTCTCTTCATGGTTAAGCGCAACACCTTCGTAGGCGTGATAAGCCAGGCTGGACAGGACAAACAATGATTGTTGGCTGATCGGCAAAATGCCTTGTTTCTGCGCCGACACCGCGACACCCGCCGCCGTATGGGTGTGCAGCACGCAGACGACATCGTGACGAACCTCGTGCACCGCGCTATGGATGGTGTAACCGGCCGGGTTGATCTCGTAAGGGCTGTCCATCAGCTTGTTGCCGGCCTGATCGACCTTGACCAGACTCGAGGCGGTAATCTCGTGGAACATCAGCCCGAACGGGTTGATCAGAAAGTCTTCGGTACCGGGGACCTTGGCCGAGATGTGGGTAAAAATCAGGTCATCCCAGCCATGCAGGGCGACCAGACGATAGCAGGCGGCAAGATCGACGCGGGTCTGCCACTCGGCGGCGCTGACCTGGTCTTTGACACTGTGTGGCGATGGGACGGGGGCTACGTTCACGGCAAGGAACCTCTAATTTTTATTCTTGGGGTTTCTATTGTTTACCGACGTTACAGCAGTCTAGTCACGCCCCGGGCTTCGTGTAGTTGCATTGGCAGCCAGCTTGATGGCCTAGCGAGTCAGTACGCCAATGAACGTGGATCCATGTCAAAGTACTGCCGCCAACAAGGGTGCGGCGAACAGATTCAGCAGCCCCGTCAGAACCATGACTAACCCCGCCACCGAGCCCTCTTCACCCCCCACTTCATGTGCTCGACTGACCCCTGCACCATGTGCGCCAACACCAAACAATGCCCCTCGAGCCAAGGCACTGCGCAGGGGCAACCACTTGAGCAGAATGCCGCCGAGCATCGCCCCGAACACCCCGGTGAACATCACAAATACCGCCGTCAGTTCCGGTACGCCGCCCAGGTCCTGGGCCAGCGGCATGGCAAAAGGCGTGGTGATCGAACGCGGCACCAGCGACATCGTCACCGAACTGTCCAGCGCCAGCGCCTTGGCCAGCCCGAACGAACTGCCGATGGACGCCGCGCTGCCCGCCAGCATCCCAAGCAACAACGCCGACCAATGCCGCATCAGCATCTGCCGCTGCTGCCAGATTGGCACTGCAAAAGCGACGGTAACCGGCCCCAGCACCAGCATCAGCCAATGGGTGTTGCTCGAGTATTCGGCATACGCAGTGTGCAGCGGCACGGCGAGTGCCAACAAAAGAGCCGGGACCAGAATCAGTGGCGACAACACATAGCGCCCGGTGCGCCGATAGATCCAGCGACTGAACAGATAGGCCAGCAGCGTGAAGGCCAGCCAGAACATCGGCATCAGCTCAAGCTTCACGAGACCTCCTCAGCCGCACCACCAGTTCCACGGTAAACGCGGTCACCAGCATCACCATCAGCGTGCTGACGCCGATCACCAGCAAAATTCGCCAACCGTCGCTGCGCAGCAGACCGCCGTAATCGAGCAGGCTCATCAGCGCCGGAATGAAGAACAACAGCATCTCGGCCATCAACAGGCCGGCGCCCATTTGCAGCGCCGCCGGTTTGACCACACCCAAAGCGAACGCCAGCAGCAACAGCACCATGCCGATGACACCGCCGGGAATCGGCCAGGCAAACCACACGGCCATCTGGCAGCCGAGCAGATAGATGGCCAGCAGCACGGCCAATTCGGCCGCCAGTCGAGCCAAGCTTTTTAAGGTTGATGCGTTCATGTCTTCGGTCCTCACAGGTGCTCATTTTAAGGAGCGGGCTGCTATACCCGAAGCGAATTGTTAGACTCGAAGCCATTCCAAAATGGAATCAGGCAGATGGAATTCAAACAGCTACGCAGCTTCGTCGAGGTCATGCATCAGGGTGGTTTTACTCAGGCGGCCAAGACCTTGCACATCAGTCAATCGGCGGTGAGCAAACAAGTCGCTCAGCTGGAACAGAGCCTCGGCACTGCGCTGCTCGAACGGCAGGGTTCGCAACTGCGCCTGACCGCCGCCGGCAGCGTGGTCCTTCTACGGGCCGAAGGCATGTTGCGGCTGCGCAATGAACTGCTCAGTGAGCTGGATGACTTGAGCCAGCTGGCCCGCGGGGAATTGCGTCTGGGTTTGCCTCTATTGGGCAGCGACGCGCTGTTCGCCGGACTGTTCGCCGAATACCGGCGACGCTACCCCAACATCAGCATTCAATTGCTTGAGGGTGGCAGCCTGAACATCGAACAGGCCGTTTTGAGTGGAGAGCTGGAACTGGGTGGCAGCCTGTTGACGAAGGACCCGCAGTTCGCCTTCCAGCCTTTCTGCGATGAGCCGCTGGACGCCCTGCTGCCCGCCGATCATCCACTAGCGTCGAAGACTGTGATTGGCCTGGAGGAATTGGCCGACACGCCATTCCTCCTGTATCAGCGCAGCTTCGTGCTCAACGACCGTTTGCTGCAAGCCTGCCAGCAACTGGGGTTTACGCCGAAGGAAGGCGGTCGCAGCGGTCAGGCTGACTTTCTTGCAGCGCTGGTGGCTGCCGGCCAGGGCGTGGTGCTGTTGCCGCGCGTGGTGGCACGCGGGCTGGTGCGGCCAGGCGTGGTGCGCCTGACCTTGAACGCACCGAGCTATCTGCGTTGGGATATCGCGTTCATCTGGCGTCAGGGCGCGTACTTGTCAAAAGCCGCGCAAGCCTGGCTCGCCTTGCTGCGCGAGCGACCGGTCAGCCCCGCAGAGCGCTGACCAACTCCGCCAGCCAGGGCTCGGCGTCGGTTTCCGGTGTCACGCTTTCGCTGGCGTCCAGGCGCAGCATGGGCAGGACTTCGCGCAGGCCCAGTTCGCCGAACAATTCACGCATTTGCTCGCCGCCGCCACAAAACGTGTCGCCGTAACTTGCATCGCCCAGACCAATCACGGCGCCCGGCAAGCCACGCCAGGCAGCCGGCAACTGATCACGGATGGCGAAATACAACGGTTGCAGGTTGTCCGGCAACTCACCCATGCCGGTGGTTGAGGTCACCGCCAGGAAGGCTTCGGGGCCAAAGGCCTGAACATCGGCGAGGCTCGCACGCGGGTTGTGAAAAGTTTCGAAACCTGCGGTTTTCAAAATACTAGCGGCGTGGCGGGCGACTTCTTCAGCCGTGCCGTACACCGAGCCGGAAAGGATGGCGACTTTCATCAATCTGATCCTGAAGCTGAGTAAAAAGACGGGGGATATTAACAGCCGTGGCAAAAAAGCTGCGATTGACTCTCAATTAACGCTGGTGACCAGTAGAAAGTTCTCAGTGTTCTTTTAGAATGCATCCCACAATCAAATTGGAAAGGACTCTCCGATGATTAACGCCCAACTGCTGCAAATGGTGATCAACGCTTCCAATGACGGCATCGTGATTGCCGAAAAGGAAGGCGAGCAGGACAACATCCTGATTTACGTCAACCCGGCATTCGAACGCCTGACGGGTTACACCAGCGAAGAAATCCTCTACCAGGATTGCCGTTTTCTTCAGTCCGGGGACCGCGACCAGGAAGCTCTCCCGTTGATTCGCGAGGCGTTGAGCAATGGCCGGGCTTGCCGGGAAATCCTCAGGAACTACCGCAAGGACGGCACGCCGTTCTGGAACGAACTGTCCCTTTCGACGGTGAAGAACCCGGATGACGGACAGACTTATTTCATCGGTGTGCAGAAAGACGTCACCCTTCAGGTCAAGGCGCAGCAGCGAGTCGCGCAATTGGAGGCGCAGTTGGCCGAGGTCCAGGCCGAACTTGCCGCACTAAAAGCGACGAACGGCGAAAACAAAACGAAGAATTGATTGTCATTAACTACAATCACCAGTGACTTTGTAACTATTTCTGTCGAGCAGATTATGCAACGCGACGCACTCCTGACTCAGGATGAGCTGGATTTTATCCAGACAATGCAACACAACCCGCAACTCAATGTGCGGGATGCGACGTCGAGCCTGCTCGTCAACGGTGGTTCACAGATCCGTGACCTGCTCACGCGCCTTGCCGCTCATGAGCAAGTCACCATTCAGGCCAACTTCGAAAATCAGCAAATGACCTTCCCGCTGCACCTGGTGGAAGACGAGTTTCATGCGCTGCATTTACGCCTCGGCGTCCCCAGCATCTATGAAGACGGACCGATGGTCCGGCCATGGCGCCTGGTACTCGAAGAACCGGTTGCGCTGGAGAATGCCAGTGGCCAGCCCGGTACGATGTGGGTGCACGAAGTGTCGTTCAAAGGGGTCTTGCTGGAAGTTCGCAACAAGACCAAACCGCCCAAACATTTCGCCTTGTGGTTCAGCCCGTCTGGCTACGAGCGCATCGCGTTGCGCGGCACCTTCGAGAAAGAAACCGGGAGCGGCTTCTTTGCCTATCAGTTGAATCAGGGTGACAAGGACGAAACCGAGCGTCTGCGCCAGTACATCCTTCAACAGCATCGGCTGACGCATCCGGCCATGCATCTGTGATTCAAGTGTCCAGGTTGCCCGTCAGGAACTGTTTCAAACGCTGACGCATGACCAATCCTTCGTTACCCAGACATCCAATCGACGATCCAGCCAGGCTTTCCTGCAGCAGATCGGACGCATCCCCCGCCAGCATCAACTGACAATCCAGGCTCAAGGCCAGGCGCATCAATCGCCGTGGCAACTCGGGTGCAGGCGCGTGATTGGAAACCAGCACCAGCGCCTGGGGTTTGACTCTGTCGCAGACCAGGGTCAGCTCATCAAATGGCTGACCGATAGCCAGTACTTGAATCGCCGAATCGACACTGCTCAGAAGCAACGCCGTCACCAATAGTTCGAGTTCACGGCACTGATCGTTCAAGGCGCAGACAATCACCCGTCGCGGCTGCAGGACACGCACCAGCAGCAAGCGTTGCAACACTCGAGAACGCAGAAAACCATCCAGGAAAAGCCACTCGCTGGCCTGGCCGAATGTGTCATGGCGCTGCTGCAATTGCTTCCATAGCGGAAGCAGAATGTCCTGAAACGCAACAGCCAGGGGGTAACTGGAAAAGACCTGTCCATAGACCTGCTCCAGTTGAACCTCGTCAAAGGCACTCACCGCCGCCTGAACTTGCTGCCGCCATTGCAAGTAGTCAGCTTGCACGAGTTCATTCGGGATGAGGTGCGACAGCGCCTGAAGCGGTGCAGTCCTGGCCAGTATCTTGCCGACTTTACTGACCGCAACGCCGCGTTCAATCCAGCCAAGGATGCTGCGAACCTGATCGATATCGGCCATCGAATACAGACGATGCCCACTTTCGGTGCGCGTGGGCTGTATTAACCCATAGCGGCGTTCCCATGCACGCAGCGTGACCGGGTTGACCCCGGTCAGGCGCGCCACTTCGCGAATCGGAAACAGTTCTTCCTGCTCGAGTGGAATACCGGGCTGCAACCCAGGGACAATGTCAGTCAGGACAGGCATTTTCTAATTTTACGTCCATGTATAAATTGGATCCCATTCTACCTCCCCCGCCCCCCTACCCTTCAAGACATTGATGGCGATGAATATCACTGACGTACCCGGTAGAATCAGGAATAATCCTTGCTTGTCCCAAGACGCAGCCCACCACCCCGGCGCTGCGCCTGGCGAAACTCCTACCCGGAGCGACGCGATTGTTATACGGAGATGCACAATGTCTACCTCACCCGTCACGCTGATGGTTGCGCGCCGCGTCGCCGATGGGCGCTATCAAGACCTGATCGCCTGGTTGCACGAAGGCGAACAACTGGCCACCGATTTTCCCGGCTATCTCGGTTCTGGCGTGCTCGCTCCGCCGCCCGACGATGACGAATTCCAGATTATTTTCCGCTTCGCTGACGAGCAGACTTTGCACGCCTGGGAGCATTCCGTATCGCGCACCGCATGGCTGGCACGCGGCAGTGACTTGTTTGCCCATCCTACCGAGCATCGGGTCAGCGGCATCGAAGGCTGGTTCGGCGCGACCGGCCAGCGACCACCACGCTGGAAACAAGCCGTGGCGATCTGGCTGGCATTCTTTCCGGTTTCCCTGCTGTTCAACTTTATCCTCGGGCCGTTGCTGAGCGACATGGGTCTGCTGAGCCGGGTGTTCATCAGCACCTTGTGCCTGACCCCGCTGATGGTCTACTTCTTCATTCCTTTGTCGACCCGGCTGCTGGCCAGCTGGCTGAACACCACACCGCAACGGCCGCTGCCCGCCGAGCCTTCAACGCAGAATCGCTAGGCCTGCTACCACAATAGGTGTACGCCTCTCGTCGCTGGTATAGTTTTGCTCTTACCGCGACGCGAGCCGTTCATGACCTCTTTCGTAGCTCCAATCCTCATCACCGGTGCCGGCCAACGTGTCGGCCTGCACTGTGCGCAGCGTTTGCTCGAGGATGGCCAGCCGGTGATCTTCAGCTACCGCAGTGAACGCCCCGGTGTGCAAGTCCTGCGCGACCTGGGGGCGACCGCGGTGTTTGCCGACTTCTCCACTGAAGCCGGAATCTTCGCGTTCATCAGCGAACTGAAAAACCACACTGACAGCCTGCGGGCGATTGTCCATAACGCCTCCGAATGGCTGGCCGAAACCCCGGACACCGACGCCGCAGCCTTCACCCGCATGTTCAACGTCCACATGCTGGCGCCCTACCTGATCAATCTGCATTGTGTCGACTTGCTGCAACGCTCAAGCCCGGCGGACATCGTGCACATCAGCGACGACGTGACCCGCAGGGGCAGCAGCAGGCACATTGGCTACTGCGCCAGCAAAGCCGGGCTCGACAGCCTCACCCTGTCCTTCGCCGCGAAATACGCGCCGACAATCAAGGTCAACGGCATCGCGCCAGCCCTGCTAATGTTCAACCCCGACGACGACGCGGCGTACCGCGCCAAGGCACTGGCCAAGTCCGCGCTGGGTATCGAACCCGGCAGCGAAGTGATCTACCAGAGCTTGCGCTATTTGCTCGACAACCCTTATGTCACCGGCACGACCCTGACCGTCAACGGCGGACGGCACATCAAATAAGCGGCCCCCGCGAGGATGTTCCATGACGTTATCCCTGCCCCAGAACTATCGCGAAATCCTCATCGGCCTCGGTGAAAACCCCGACCGCGAGGGTCTGCAAGACACCCCGCTTCGCGCGGCAAAAGCCATGCAGTACCTCTGCCATGGTTACGAACAAAGCGTCGAAGAGATCGTCAACGGCGCGCTGTTCGCGTCCGACAACGATGAAATGATCATCGTCGACAACATCGAGCTGTACTCGCTCTGCGAACATCACATGCTGCCCTTCATCGGCAAGGCGCATGTGGCTTATATTCCAACGGGCAAGGTGCTGGGCCTGTCGAAGATTGCACGACTGGTGGACATGTTCGCCCGTCGCCTGCAAATCCAGGAAAACCTCACCCGGCAAATCGCCGACGCGGTGCAGCAAGTGACCGGTGCGGCGGGCGTCGCGGTGGTCATCGAAGCCAAGCACATGTGCATGATGATGCGCGGCGTCGAGAAACAGAATTCGACCATGAACACCTCGGTGATGCTCGGCGCCTTCCGCGAGTCGAGCAACACCCGCCAGGAGTTCCTGCAATTGATTGGACGGAGCAATTAGCAATGCCACAACTTCAACCAGGAACGGCACGCATCCGGGTCAAGGACCTGTGCCTGCGGACCTTCATCGGAATCAACGAGGATGAAATCCTCAACAAGCAGGATGTACTGATCAACCTGACCATCCTGTATGCCGCTCAGGAAGCGGTGCGTGATAACGACATCGATCACGCGCTGAACTACCGCACCATCACCAAGGCGATCATCGCCCACGTGGAAGGCAATCGCTTCGCCCTGCTCGAGCGCCTGACTCAGGAAATTCTCGATCTGGTCATGGCCAACGAGTCTGTGTTGTACGCCGAGGTCGAAGTCGATAAGCCCCACGCCCTGCGTTTCGCCGAGTCGGTGTCTATTACGCTTGCAGCGAGCCGCTGACCGCGTCTGGCGCATTGTTCGTCAGACTTTTATCATCCGCGCACGATTTGATTGCACAGAGCCCGCCATGACCGATCAACAACGCCTGGAACTCGAAGCCGCCGCCTTTCGCCGGCTGGTCGCCCACCTGGACAGCCGCAAGGATGTGCAGAACATCGACCTGATGAACCTCTCCGGTTTCTGCCGTAACTGCTTGTCCAAGTGGTACAAGGCCGCTGCCGACGAACGCCAGATCGAGGTCAGCCTCGATGACGCCCGCGAAGTGGTTTACGGCATGCCGTACGCCGAGTGGAAAGCCCAATACCAGCAAGAAGCCAACGTCGAACAACAAGCGGCGTTCGCCAAAGGAAAACCCAATGAGTGATTTGAACACCCTGCGCGCCAGCCTCAAGAGCGGCGAACACGTTTTTGCCGACACCCTGGCGTTCATCGCCGCCGGCTATGACTATCAGCCTCAGGCTTTCAACAACGGCGGCGTGGAAAACGCAGCCGGGCAGAATGAAGGCTCGTGCAAGACCCTGGGTCTGGCGCTGCTGGAAGGCTTGAGCGATGAAGAAGCGCTGCTGGCGTTCGGCGAGCATTACCGTTCGGTGGTGGCGACGCCTGAAGGCAGCGATCACGGCAATATCCGCGCGTTGATTGCTCATGGCCTGGCCGGCGTCAAATTCACCCAACAACCCCTGACTCGCCACTAAACGCTTTTTTGTAGGAGCAAAGCTTGCTCGCGATGGCGATCTCAGGGACGCCATCGCAGGCAAGCCGTGCTCCTACAAGGGGCGCACCACATCCCGACTTTTAAGATTGACCCGGCAACTTTATTTCGTTTGCCGGGCACCGCTGCTCACGGCTTAGATAAAAAGAAGCATCCCTTCTTCAGAGTCGGTCATCCATGAGCAGCGAAACCATCAGCCAGTCGATCAACATCGTTCATCCCGTCACGCTCAGCCACGGCAAAAATGCCGAGGTCTGGGACACCGATGGCAAACGCTACATCGACTTCGTCGGCGGCATCGGTGTATTGAACCTCGGCCATTGCCATCCGCGCATCGTCGAGGCCATTCGCGAACAAGCCACCCGGCTGACCCACTATGCGTTCAACGCCGCTCCGCATACGCCCTACATCGAACTGATGGATCGTCTCACCGCGTTTATTCCGGTGGACTACCCGGTCAGCGGCATGCTCACCAACAGCGGCGCGGAAGCGGCGGAAAACGCCCTGAAGATCGTGCGTGGCGCCACCGGTCGCACGGCCGTCATCGCCTTCGACGGCGCCTTCCATGGTCGCACTCTCGCCACGCTCAACCTCAACGGCAAAGTCGCGCCTTACAAACAGAAAGTCGGCGTGCTGCCGGGTCCGGTTTTTCACCTGCCCTTCCCTAGCAAGGACAACGGCGTGACCTGCGCGGAGGCCCTGAAAGCCATGGACCGCCTGTTCAGCGTCGAGATCGACGTCGATGACGTCGCCTGTTTTATCGTCGAACCGGTGCAGGGCGAATCGGGCTTCCTGACGCTGGACGTGGAATTTGCCCAAGCGCTCCGCCGCTTCTGTGATGAAAAAAACATCCTGCTGATCGCTGATGAAATCCAGTCCGGCTTCGGTCGCACCGGCCAGCGTTTTGCGTTTTCGCGACTGGGCATTGAGCCGGACCTGATCCTGCTGGCCAAAAGCATCGCCGGCGGTGTGCCGCTGGGTGCGGTGGTCGGGCGCAAGTCGTTGCTCGACAACTTGCCCAAGGGCGGACTGGGCGGCACCTATTCAGGCAACCCGATTGCCTGCGCCGCAGCACTGGCAACCCTGGACGAGATGACCGATGCGAACCTGCATGCCTGGGGCTCGCAACAGGAAGGAGCCATCGTCAGCCGCTACGAAGCCTGGCGCGCCAACAAGCTTTCCCCGTTTCTGGGCCGTTTGACCGGCGTTGGCGCGATGCGCGGTATCGAACTGATCAATCCCGACGGCACACCCGCCTCAGCGCAGTTGACCCAATTGCTGGCCCTGGCCCGCGACGCAGGTTTACTGCTGATGCCCAGCGGCAAGTCGCGCCACATCATTCGGCTTTTGGCACCGTTGACCACTGAGGCAGCAGTGCTGGAAGAAGGGCTGGATATCCTTGAGGCGTGCCTCGCAAAGCTTTCCTGAAAAGCAAACTACGATCAGGGACTGACATAGCGAATTATGTTCGCTTGTAGTCCCCGATTTTGCGTCGCAATACTGGCCAAATACCCCTTTTTACCAAGCGAGATCACTACCACCTACAAGCCTGAGGCATTCATGTATCACGACAATATAATTTATAAAAAAAAGTCCAATGATCCTCAATTCCTGCTTGGCGTAGCCGTGGTGCTGTTTCTCGGCTCCTACCTGATGAACCTGGGTAACAGCGCCCTCAGTCATTTCCTGCATCCGCTGCTGGGCAATGCCCCGGACAGCCTGATCGCTCGCAATATCGCCATCGGGCTGGCGATTGCCGCACTGGGCACGCTGAACTTTCATGTCCTCGGACGCTTGAAATTCAAGGTGCAGACCACCGTGGTCTGGATCGAACTGCTGGTCCTGTTCCTGGCGTTCTTCGACACCTTCGACCTTTCCTACAGCTTCATCCTCGACAAGATCGGCTTCCTGATCATCCAGGGCGCTGCAACCACGCTGTACATCTCCGCCATCGCGATTGTGATTGCCTTCGTGCTGGCATTGATCGGCGCCGTGGCCAAGCTGTCGAACAACGGCTTGGCCAATGCTATCGCCTCGTTCTATACCTCGTTCTTTCGCGGTGTTCCGCTGCTGATCCAGATCTACCTGATTTACCTCGGACTGCCGCAACTGGGTTATGTGGTGGACGCAGTGCCGGCCGGCATCCTCGCGTTGTCGCTGTGCTACGGCGCCTACATGACCGAGATTTTTCGTGCGGGCATCCAGAGCATTCCGGTCGGTCAGTGGGAAGCCTCACGAGCCCTGGGCATCAGCCCGCTCAAGACCCTGAGCCGGGTGATCATGCCGCAAGCCTTGCGGGTGATCATCCCGCCCACCGGCAACCAGTTCATCGCCATGCTCAAGGACAGTTCGCTGGTGTCGGTGATCGGCGTCTGGGAATTGATGTACCTGGCCAAGACCCAGGGCCGCGCGGACTTCCGCCACCTGGAAATGCTGATCACCGCCGCGATGATTTACTGGGCCCTGTCGTTCATCCTCGAACGGGTGCAGGCGCGAATCGAAAAACGGGTCAATCGATCCATTGCAAGGGGCTGATGCGTGATGACTACGGCAGAACGAATCGACCTGGCACCTGTTGCGCAGACCAGCCCCTCGATGATTTCCATCATCGGTTTGAACAAGTGGTACGGCGACTTTCACGCCTTGCGCGATGTCGACCTGAACGTCGCCACGGGCGAAATACTGGTGGTGTGCGGGCCTTCAGGCTCGGGCAAGTCGACGATGATTCGTTGCATCAACCATCTGGAGAATTTCCAGAAGGGCCACATCCAGGTCAACGGCATCACCCTCACCAGCGAGGCAGAAAGTGTCAGCGCGGTGCGCCGGGAAATCGGCATGGTGTTCCAGAGCTTCAACCTGTTCCCGCATTTGAGTGTGATGGACAACCTGATCCTGGCCCCGCAACTGGTGCAAGGCGTGTCTTCTGCCGAGGCCAAAAAGCGCGCTCAGGTCTACCTGGAGCGGGTGCGAATTGCCGAACACGCCGACAAGTACCCTTCGCAACTGTCAGGTGGCCAGCAGCAACGCGTGGCGATTGCCCGGGCGCTGTGCATGCACCCCAAAGTGATGCTGTTCGACGAACCCACCTCGGCCCTCGATCCGGAAATGGTCCACGAAGTGCTGGACGTGATGGGTGAGTTGGCCACCGACGGCATGACCATGATTTGCGTAACCCACGAAATGGGTTTTGCCAGCAAGGTCGCCGACCGCGTGCTGTTCATGGACCAGGGCCAGGTCATCGAACAAGCCACCCCTTCCGAGTTTTTCAACAACCCGCAAACCGAACGCGCGCAGAAATTCCTGTCACAGATCATTGGTCACTGAGCACCGCTTTGCCCCTTCATAACAATAACGATAAGTGGAGATGGACATGGTCAGCAAAAAACACGTAATCGCAGCCGCAATGTCGCTGATGTTCGTCGGCGCCGCCAACGCCGGAGCCGTACTGGACAAAATCCAGAGCAGTAAAACAATGACCGTCGCCACGTCGGCGACCTGGCCACCCCAAGGGTTTATCAACGACAAGAATGAAATCGACGGGTTTGATATCGACGTCTCCAAGGAGATCGCCAAGCGTCTCGGCGTCGAGGTCAAGTTCATCACCCCTGATTGGGACGTGATCACGGCGGGCAAGTGGAACGGGCGCTGGGACATGTCCGTGGGCTCGATGACCGCCACCAAAAGTCGCGCGCGAATTCTCGACTTCCCCGCGACCTACTACTACGTGCCCTACGTGTTTGCGGTACACAACAAATCCACACTCACCGACCACAAAGCGCTCAATGGCAAAACGATCGGTGTCGAAGGCGGCACCACGTCCGAGGATTACCTGAACCAGGCGCTGGCCATCGAAGCGACTGACATGCCCCCCGTCACCTACGACGTACAGACCAAAAAGATGAAAACCTATGCCGGCTCCCTTGGACCATTGGATGACTTGCGACTGGGCGACGGCGTTCGTCTAGACGGTATCCTCACTCAGCGCAGCACGCTGGAAGCGGCCATCAAGAAAAACTATCCGCTGCGTGCCATCGACAACGGCGTGGTGTTCTACGAACCCCTGGCCATTGCCACCGACAAGGGTGACGCGGAGTTGAAGGCCAAGCTCGGTCAAATCATCGGTGAGATGCACAAGGACGGCACGCTGACCAAGCTGTCGACCAAGTGGTACGGCGTGGATTATTCGACCGTCAAGTAAGCCAATCCCCAGATCGCATGCCTGGCACACCTGCGCAGGCTGCGATCTTTTAAGGATTCACCATGCACAACATCCCCACCACCTGGTATTCCCAAACCTCGCTACCCCGCGCGGCCAGGTCCGACCTGAATACTGACGAAAGCTGCGACGTCTGCATCATCGGCGCCGGGATCGCGGGCCTTACCGCCGCCCTGGAGCTGACCCGGCGCGGCAAACGCGTGATCATCCTCGAAGCCCAACACGTCGCCTGGGGCGCGTCCGGTCGAAATGGCGGCGTGGTCTCGCCGGGGTGGGCTGAAGGGTCGGGAGCGATCCGCAAGAAACTGGGACTGGAACAGGCCAAGGCGCTGTTTCAAATGTCGGTCGAGGGCGTGGAGATTGTCCGCCGCAACATCGCCGAACTGGCATTGCCCGGTTGCGACCCCTCCGCCGGTACGATTCGGGTCAAGCGTTACGACGACAGCGCTGGCGTGAAAAACCACATCGACACGATGCGCCGGGACTTCGGCTATGAACTCAACTACCTCGATACCCCTCAGGTCCGCGAGCGAGCCCACACCCTGCGCTATTTCCAAGGCATCGAGGATCCGAAGGCGCTGCACTTTCACCCGCTGAATTATTGCCTGGGGCTGGCCCTCGCCATTGAAGCAGCGGGAGGCCGGATTTTCGAACAATCAAAAATGCTGGCCTGGCGTCGCGACGGCGCCGACAAAATTGTCCAGACCGCTCACGGCACCGTGTGCTGCCAGGACCTGGTGTTCTGCGCCGGCGGTTACGGCGGCCCGGAGTTGCAAAAACTCAGCCGCGCCTTCCTGCCCATCGCTACCTATGTGGTGCTGACCGAACACCTGGGCGACTCGATCAAAAACGTCCTCGACTCCGGCGCCGCGTTCTCCGACGACCGTCGCGCCTCGGACTATTACCGCGTGGTCGAAGGCGATCGCCTGCTCTGGGGCGGACGCATCACCACCCGCAACGAACAGAACGAAAAAGCCCTCGCCACCATGCTCAAGGCCGACATGGTGTCGGTCTATCCACAACTGGCCCCGGTAAAAATCGAATTGGCCTGGTCCGGCCTGATGGGTTACTCCACCAACAAGATGCCCAACCTGGGATTACTGGAACCGGGCGTCTGGGCGTGCACCTCGTTTGGTGGCCATGGCTTGAATACCGGCTCGATTGGCGGCAGGGTCATCGCCGAAGCGGTGTGCGGGGAAAGTGCGCGTTATCAGCTGTTCAAACCGTACTTGCTGGACTGGAACGGCGGACCGTTCGGGCGGATTGCCGCCAATGCCATCTATCAATCGTTGAAGGTCATGGACTTCGTTCAAGAACGGCTGAAGGGCTGAACTGTATCCACCAAGGCAAACGCAGACCCTGTAGCAGCTGACGAAGCCTGCGTTCGGCTGCGAAGCAGTCGTAAAACTTGAGTACGGGTTCTGCCTGACACACCGCGTTGTCTGATTTCGCGACTGCTTCGCAGCCGAACGCAGGCTTCGCCAGCTGCTACAGGGTCCCTCTGCGGACACAAAAAAACCGGCCGAGGCCGGTTTTTTTGTTTCTACAGAATCAGAATCAAGCGTTCTGCAGATCGTCGAGGTAGCGCTCGGCGTCCAGTGCCGCCATGCAACCGGCGCCGGCCGAGGTGATGGCCTGACGGTAAACGTGGTCAGCCACGTCACCGGCGGCAAAGATACCTTCGAGGCTGGTGGCAGTGGCGTTGCCGTCACGGCCGCCCTGCACCACCAGGTAGCCGTCTTTCAACGTCAGCTGACCTTCGAACAGCGAAGTGTTCGGGGTGTGGCCGATGGCGATGAACACGCCGTCGACTGTCAGCTCGTCGAAGCTGCCGTCGTTGTTCTTCAGGCGAGCACCGGTCACGCCCATGTTGTCGCCCAGAACTTCGTCCAGAGTCGAGTTCAGCTTCAAGACGATCTTGCCTTCGGCAACCCGGGCATTCAGCTTGTCGATCAGGATCTTCTCGGCGCGGAAGGTTTCGCGACGGTGGATCAGGGTGACCTTGCTGGCGATGTTGGCCAGGTACAGCGCCTCTTCAACAGCGGTGTTGCCACCACCGACCACGGCCACTGGCTTGTTGCGGTAGAAGAAACCATCGCAGGTTGCGCAGGCCGAAACGCCTTTGCCCATGAACGCTTCTTCCGACGGCAGGCCCAGGTAACGAGCGCTGGCACCGGTGGCGATGATCAAGGCGTCGCAGGTGTAAGTCGCGCTGTCGCCGGTCAGGGTGTACGGCTTGGCAGCGAAGTCCACGGCATTGATGTGATCGAAGACGATTTCGGTTTCAAAACGCTCGGCGTGCTCTTTCATCCGGTCCATCAGCGCCGGGCCGGTCAGGCCGTGGACGTCGCCAGGCCAGTTATCGACTTCGGTGGTGGTGGTCAGTTGACCGCCGGCTTGCATGCCGGTGATCAGCAGTGGCTTGAGGTTGGCACGGGCGGCATAGACCGCGGCGCTGTAACCGGCAGGGCCGGAACCGAGAATAATCACTCGCGAATGACGGACTTCAGACATGACCTGCTCCTGTTAACCGGCCCGGTATACCTGGCGCGGAACGCCGGGTTGCCGGCGGGAATAAAAAAGGACCGTTGAAAGCACTTGGGGAAGGCTTGAGCTCGACAGTCCTGTAAAAAGTATGGGGTGCAGCGTATCGAGGGGGCGAAGATTAAGGAAATACGGTTTAACAATCCAGCTCATAGGCGGTCTCTATCCCATCACGATGGATACATAGGCGCCTTTGTTACAGTTAATGTCGATGCTGCTACCGCGCTTTCACCTGTCAGGCAAAGCCGGTAAGGTCGGCGCGTTTCCCCTTTGCTCGGAGCACGTTATGCCCGCCCCCGTTCTGTCCGGCCCGCAATACCTGCGCGAAGGCCTCAAGCTGGTCCTGAGCCCAAGCCTGCGTTTGTTTGTGCTGTTGCCGCTGGTGATCAACCTGGTGCTGTTCGTCGGATTGATCTATCTGGCCAGCCATCAATTCAGCCTATGGGTCGATACGTTGATGCCGTCCCTGCCCGACTGGCTGAGTTTTCTCAGTTATGTTCTCTGGCCGTTGTTCGTGGTGCTGGTGGTGTTGATGGTGTTCTTCACCTTCACCATGCTCGCCAACATCATCGCCGCGCCATTTAATGGCTTCCTGGCGGAAAAAGTCGAAGTCGTGGTGCGCGGCACTGACGACTTCCCGTCCTTCAGTTGGGGCGAACTGATCGAAATGATCCCCCGCACCCTGGCCCGGGAAATGCGCAAGCTCGGCTACTTCCTGCCGCGCGCCATCGGGTTGTTCATCCTCTCGTTCATCCCGGTGGTGAACATCATCGCGGCGCCACTGTGGCTGCTGTTCGGGGTGTGGATGATGGCGATCCAGTACATCGACTACCCGGCGGACAACCACAAACTCGGCTGGAACGAGATGCTCGCCTGGCTGCGCGAGAAGCGCTGGCAGAGCATGAGTTTCGGCGGCAGTGTTTATCTGGTGTTGCTGATTCCGGTGGTCAACATCCTCATGATGCCGGCCGCCGTGGCGGGCGCGACCTTGTTCTGGGTGCGTGAACGCGGCGCGGAAAACCTGGTAGTCCAGCGCTGATTCGGTCACAAATTCATCATCCCACCGTCACACTGACGACATGGCCTCAGCCGACACTGAGGTCATGACGACAGCTCTGCATATCACTCTGATCACCGAAACCTTCCCTCCCGAAATCAACGGAGTGGCCAATACCCTCGGCCGCTTGTGCGACGGCTTGCGCGCGCGCGGGCATCAGGTGGAATTGGTGCGACCGCGTCAGGGTTGCGATCAGCAGTTGGGCAGCGACGATGCGTTGTTGCTGTGTCGGGGCTGGCCGCTGCCGGGTTATCCCGGTTTGCAATGGGGTCAGTCGTCGATGCACAAGCTGCTGCGGCGCTGGAAACGTCATCGACCGGACGTGCTTTACATCGCCACGGAAGGACCGCTGGGATTGTCCGCGTTGCGCGCGGCGCGGCGCTTGGGGATTTCCGTGGTCAGCGGCTTCCACACCAATTTCCAGCAGTACTCCAGTCAGTATGGGCTTGGACTGCTGACGCGATTGCTGACCCACTACCTGCGCTGGTTTCACAATCGTACGACCCTGACCCTGGTGCCGAGCGTGAGCCAAAGAATGGAACTGGAGCGCCGGCATTTCGAGCGCCTGGCGTTGCTGTCGCGTGGAGTCGACAGCCAGTTGTTTCACCCGACCAAGCGGATTAACGCCCTGCGTGAGAGCTGGGGATTGGGTAATGACGACATCGCTGTCATCCACGTAGGACGTCTGGCACCGGAGAAAAATCTGGGCCTGCTCAAGCGCTGCTTCGACGCACTGAAAGCCACTTATCCACAGCGCAAAATTCGGTTGATTGTGATTGGCGACGGCCCGCAACGAGCGGCACTTGAGAAAGAACTGCCCGAAGCGATTTTCTGTGGCTCACAACGCGGCGAAGCCTTGGCCAGTCACTATGCGTCGGGGGATGTATTTCTGTTTCCAAGCCTGACTGAAACCTTCGGCAATGTCGTGCTTGAGGCGCTGGCCTCGGGATTGGGTGTGGTGGCGTACGATCAGGCGGCAGCGGCTCAGCACATTCGCCATGGCTACAACGGCGTACTGGCGATGCCGGGGGACGAAGAGGCGTTCTGCGATGCGGCGTGTTGGCTGCTGGAGGAGCGTGAAACCTTGCGCTGCGTGCGGCTCAATGCGCGCCAGCATGCGAGTCGTCAGGGCTGGCCAGCGATTATCGAGCAGTTTGAAGGGCAGTTGCGCGGGGCTTGTCAGACCCCGCGTGCCTCAGGCATTGAGCCTCGGCTTAAACCAGGGTCATCAACGCCTCACGGCTGAACGGCAGGATGTCTTCTTCACGGCCGTCACGCACTTTCTGCGCCCAGTCCGGGTCCACCAGCAGCGCACGACCTACCGCCACCAGATCGAACTCATCATTGTTCAAACGCTCCAGCAGTTTTTCCAGGCTGGCCGGCTGCGCGATCTTGTCGGTATTGACCATGAACTGCAGGAACTCGCCATCCAGGCCGACGCTGCCCACGGTGATGGTCGGCTTGCCGGTGAGCTTACGGGTCCAGCCAGCCAGGTTCAGCTCGGAACCGTCGAACTCCGGCTCCCAGAAACGGCGCGTCGAGCAGTGGAAAATATCCACGCCTGCGTCGGACAACGGCTTGAGGAACTCGCCCAGTGCTTCCGGGGTTTGTACCAGACGCGCGGTGTAATCCTGCTGCTTCCACTGAGAGAAACGGAAGATGATCGGGAAACCCTCGCCGACCGCAGCACGCACAGCCTGGATCAGTTCAATGGCGAAACGCGAACGGTTAGCCAGGTTGCCGCCGTATTCGTCGGTGCGCTGGTTGCTGCCTTCCCAGAAGAACTGGTCCACGAGGTAACCGTGGGCACCGTGAATTTCCACGCCGTCCATGCCGATGCTCTGGGCATCTTTGGCGGCCTGGGCAAATGCGGCGATCACGTCCTGGATATCTTGTTTAGTCATGCCGTGAACCACGACCTGACCGTCCTTCAATTTTTCCGACGGACCGTAACCCGGCACGCTGGCGTCCGGCTCGGTGCCGATGCGGCGCACGCTGCCGACATGCCACAGTTGAGGAACGATCTTGCCGCCTTCAGCATGAACCGCGTCGACTACTTTTTTCCATCCGGCCAGCGCCGCTTCGCCGTAGAAATGCGGCACGTTCGGGTAACCGTTGGAGGCCTTGTGGCCGACGGTGGTGCCTTCGGTGATGATCAGACCCACACCCGCAGCGGCGCGACGACGGTAGTACTCGATCACTTTGGAATTGGGGACGCCACCCGGCGAAAACGAACGGGTCATCGGCGCCATGACGACGCGGGTCGGCAGTTCGAGGGTGCCGAGGTGGAACGGTTTGAACAGGGCTTTGACGGGCATGGGACGCTCCACGAAAACGGTATCGACGGGACAGATGTTTTATGACGGCGATAATATGCGGAGCGACAAGCGATGCACAGCACTATTGATTGCGGTGATTAAGGGTCAAAAGGCAGGCATAAAAAATCGCAGCTCGGTGGCTGCGATTTTTTTGGTTCAGCTCAGGGCTTTTTCGATCGCATGAACGACAGACGGATCATCCGGCGCCGTGCGCGGCGAAAACCGCGCCAGCACGCGACCATCCTTGCCCAGCAGGAATTTTTCGAAGTTCCAGGTAATGTCACCCGGGAATTCAGCACCCTCGCCCGCCAGCAGACGGTACAGCTGATGACGATCGTGACCGTTGACTTCCAGCTTGCTGGACAACGGAAAGGTCACGCCATAGTTGAGGCTACAGAAATCCTGGATCTCTTGTTCGGTACCCGGTTCCTGCCCGGCAAACTGGTTGCACGGCAGGCCCAGCACACTGAAGCCTTTGTCCTTGTATTGCTGGTAGAGGTTTTCCAGCGCCGCGTACTGTGGGGTCAAGCCGCATTTGGAGGCGACGTTGACCACCAGCACGACACGCCCCTTGAAAGGCGCCAGCGGTAGCTCCTGACCATCCAGGGCTGTCAATTTAAGGTCGTGAAAAGCACTCATGACGAACTCCAAATTCCCGTGTTCTTCTCGAAACAGCCACTTGGCGGTGTCACCAAGGACAGCCGCGGACTAAAAAAGGCGCCCCTCGGGCGCCTCTCCAGTTCTCTGAGCTTAGCGCAGAAAATCAGTGGTGATGGCCACCTTCGCCATGGACGTGACCATGAGCGATTTCTTCCTGGCTGGCATCACGGATGTCGATGATCTTGACCTGGAAATTCAGGCGCTGACCGGCCAACGGGTGGTTACCGTCGACGGTGACATCGTCACCGTCCAGATCGCGAATGGTGACGATCTGCATCTGGCCGTCCGGAGCGGATGCGTGGAACTGCATGCCCACTTCCAGCTCGTCGACGCCTTCGAACATGCTGCGGCTCAGGGTGCTGACCAGTTCGGCAGCGTATTCGCCGTAGGCATCTTCAGGTTCAACGGCTACGGTCAGCTCGTCGCCGACTGCTTTGCCTTCCAGAGCCTTTTCCAGGCCCGGAATGATGTTACCTGCGCCTTGCAGGTAGACCAGCGGCGCGCCGCCGGCGGAGCTGTCGATGACCTCACCAGCGTCGTTGGTCAGGGTATAGTCGATGGAGACAGCCTTATTGGCGGCGATCAGCATGGGGCGAGACCTTTTGCAAAAGAATGAAGAATGGCCAAGTTTAGCGAAGCAATCGTCCGAAAGCGAACACAACCCGGACAGACGGGTGGCGGCGAAAGGCTCAACGGTCACAGGCTTCCGTCAGGATGAGGACGGGCACTGGGTGGCCGAGCTTTCCTGCGGTCACACCCAGCACCTGCGCCACCAGCCACCATGGCAATCGCGCGCCTGGGTCCTGGACCCCGCGCAACGTATTGAAAAAATAGGCCAGCCCTTTGATTGCGGTTGGTGCGCACAAGGCTCGGTTAGCGATAACCTTGGCGACTGAATTTCGGTAAACGGCCAGACATAGGTCGTCACCATTGCCATGCACCTCCAGAGAATCCGCATGCAAACTTTTTTTATCGCGCCCACCGATTTTGGTGTGGGTCTGACCTCCATCAGCCTCGGGCTGGTGCGTACTCTTGAGCGGGCCGGTCTCAAGGTCGGCTTTTTCAAACCGATTGCCCAGCCGCATCCGGGCGACACCGGGCCTGAACGGTCCACCGAACTGGTGGCACGCACTCACGGTTTGAAACCGCCTCAGCCGCTCGGTCTCGCGCACGTCGAGCGCATGCTCGGCGACGGACAGCTGGACGAGTTGCTCGAAGAAATCATCACCCTCTATCAGCAGGCTGCTGTCGGCAAAGATGTGCTGATCGTCGAAGGCATGGTCCCGACCCGCAGCGCCAGTTACGCCGCACGGGTCAATCTGCATTTGGCGAAAAGCCTCGACGCCGAAGTGATCCTGGTCTCGGCACCGGAAAACGAAGTGCTGACCGAACTGTCCGGCCGAGTGGAATTGCAGGCGCAATTGTTCGGCGGTCCGAAAGACCCGAAAGTCCTCGGCGTGATCCTCAACAAAGTCAAAACCGAGGAGAGCATGGAGGCCTTTGCCTCGCGCTTGAAAGAGCATTCGCCGTTGCTGCGCAGTGGCGATTTCCGTCTGTTGGGTTGCATCCCGTTCCAGCCGGAATTGAACGCCCCGCGCACCCGCGACGTCGCCGATCTGATGGGCGCGCAGATTCTCAATGCCGGTGATTACGAAACCCGGCGCATGACCAAAATCATCATCTGCGCCCGTACCATGCGCAACACCGTGGAGCTGCTCAAGCCCGGCGTGTTGGTGGTAACGCCCGGTGATCGCGACGACATCATCCTTGCCGTCAGCCTCGCCGCCATGAACGGCGTGCCGCTGGCCGGCCTGTTGCTGACCAGCGACACCCTGCCCGACCCACGCATCATGGACCTGTGCCGTGGAGCCTTGCAGGCGGGCCTGCCGGTGTTGTCGGTGAGCACCGGTTCCTACGACACCGCCAACCAGCTGAACGGTTTGAACAAGGAAATCCCGATCGACGACCGCGAGCGCGCGGAGATCATCACCGACTTCGTCGCCAGCCACCTCGACGCCAAGTGGCTGCACCAACGCTGCGGCACACCACGGGAAATGCGCCTGTCGCCCGCCGTGTTCCGTTATCAATTGATCCAGCGCGCCCAGGCTGCCAACAAACGCATCGTCCTGCCTGAAGGCAGCGAGCCGTTGACCGTGCAAGCCGCGGCAATCTGTCAGGCGCGCGGCATTGCCCGTTGTGTCTTGCTGGCGAAACCGGCAGACGTCGAAGCTGTGGCTCGCGCCCAAGGCATCGAGCTGCCGCCGGGGCTGGAGATTCTCGACCCGGACTTGATCCGCGAGCGCTACGTCGAGCCGATGGTCGCCCTGCGCAAAACCAAAAGTCTCAACGCACCGATGGCCGAGCAGCAACTGGAAGACACCGTGGTGATCGGCACCATGATGCTGGCGCTGGATGAAGTCGACGGCCTCGTGTCCGGTGTCATTCACTCCACCGCCAACACCATCCGTCCGGCTCTGCAGCTGATTAAAACGGCACCGGGCTGCACGCTGGTGTCGTCAGTGTTCTTCATGCTCTTCCCCGAGGAAGTACTGGTCTACGGCGACTGCGTGATGAACCCGCACCCGAGCGCCAGCGAACTGGCTGAAATCGCGCTGCAAAGCGCCGACTCCGCAGCCGCCTTCGGCATCACCCCGCGCGTGGCGATGATCAGCTACTCCAGCGGTGAATCGGCCAGCGGCGAAGAAGTCGAGAAGGTGCGCGAAGCGACGTTGCTCGCCCATGAACAACAGAACTCGCTGTTGATCGACGGCCCGTTGCAATACGACGCCGCCGCCAACGAAACCGTTGCCCGGCAACTGGCGCCGAACAGCCAGGTCGCCGGTCGCGCCACAGTGTTCGTGTTCCCCGACCTGAACACCGGCAACACCACCCACAAAGCCGTGCAGCGCAGCGCCGATTGCGTCAGCCTCGGGCCGATGCTGCAAGGCCTGCGCAAACCGGTGAACGACCTGCCGCGCGGCGCCCAAGTCGACGACATCGTCTACACCATCGCGTTGACCGCGATTCAAGCTGCCAACCGACCTTTGGATCTTTAAATGCTGGATTCCCTACCTGCACCGCTGCGAGGCGTGATTGCCTCGCTGCTGTTGGCGCTGAACACGATTGCCTGCTGCACACCGCTGTTCATCGTGGCGATTTTCAAACTGCTATTGCCCTTCCCCGCCGCCCAGCGTTTTACCGATTGGCTGATGAGCCACATCCACGAAGCCTGGATCAGCAACAACAAGGCGTGGATGGACTTGCTCGGGCACACACGCTGGAAACTCAGCGGCCTGGAAGGTCTGGACTATCAGCACTCGTATTTGATCACCAGCAACCACCAGAGCTGGGTCGACATCATGGTGTTGCAGTACGTGCTGAACCGGAAGATTCGCCCGCTGAAGTTCTTCCTCAAACAGGAACTGATCTGGGTGCCGGTGATTGGTCTGGCGTGGTGGGCGCTCGGCTTTCCGTTCATGAAGCGCTACTCCAAGGCCTACCTGGAGAAGCACCCGGAGAAGAAAGGCAAAGACCTGGAAACCACCCGCAAGACCTGCGACAAGTTCCGCCATAACCCGGTGGGAATTTTCAACTTCGTCGAAGGCACGCGTTTCACCGAAGGCAAGCATGCCCAGCAGAAATCGCCGTTCAAGCATCTACTCAAGCCCAAGGCTGGCGGCATTGCGTTTGTGCTGGATGCCATGGGTGAGCAGCTGGAAGCCATCGTCAACGTGACCATTCACTACCCGGCCGGGCGTCCCGGTTACTGGGATCTGCTGTGCGGGAATGTGAAGGACGTGGTGGTGCACTTTCAGGAACTGAAGATTCCGCCGCAGTTCATCGGCAAGAACTACGACCAGGACGGCGAGTATCGCTTGCAGTTTCAGGGCTGGATCAACCAGTTGTGGAACGACAAGGATGCGCTACTTGCGCAAATGCATCGCGAATACCCGTCTAACTGATCGTTCCCACGCTCTGCGTGGGAATGCAGCCCGGGACGCTCCGCGTCCCTGCCGAAGCGGACGCGGAGCGTCCATTGAGGCATTCCCACGCAGAGCGTGGGAACGATCACATTTCAGGGACACAAAAAAACCCGCCGATGAGTGATCATCGGCGGGTTTTTTATTAACGGCTAACGCTTAGATCGCGCCACGCTTGCGCAGCAGATCCAGCACTTGCTTGACGCTTTCTTCCAGCGACAGCGACTGGGTGTCGACCACGAGGTCGGCGTCCAGCGGCACGTCGTACGGGAAGGAATCGCCCGGGATGTTATCCCCGGCCGCCGCGTACAAGCCTTGTGGGTCACGCTCGGCACAGACCGTCGGAGAGGCCTGGACGTAGACCGTCAGCAGACGCTCCTTGCCGATCAACTCCCTGGCTTGCTCACGACCTTCGGCACTCGGCGCAACGAAGGCTGCCAGTGTCAGCAGACCGGCTTCGTTGAACTGACGCGCAACGTGCGCCGCACGACGCCAGTTCTCGGTACGCCCGGCGCGATCCTGTGGCAGACCTTTGTTCAGGTCATGACGCAGGTTCTGGCCATCGAGTACAAATACCGCACGGCCCATGTCGAACAGCTTGCGTTCAACCGCGTAAGCCAGGGTGCTTTTGCCGGCGCCCGACAAGCCACTGAACAACACGGTGGCCGGTTGCTGGCCGAAGCGCTGAGCGCGTTCTTCGGTGGCGACGTGCGCCAGTTTGCCGTGATGCGTGCTGGTGCCATGGCTCAACGGCTGAGCGATGATCATGCCGGCCGCGACGGTGCCATTGGTCAAACGATCGATGACGATGAACGAACCAGTAGTGCGGTTGCTCGCGTAACCGTCCAGCGCGATGGCCGCGTCGAGGCTGATCTTGACCCGACCGATCTCGTTCAGATTCAACGAACTGGCCGGACCTTCTTCCAGGGTGTTCACGTCAACGCGGTTGACGATGCTGGTGATCGAACCCGGCACGTAAGTCGTGGCGCGCTTGATGTCGTATTTCTTGCCCGGCAGCATTGGTTCTTCGGCCATCCACACCAGCATGGCGTCGAAGGCGTCGGTCACTTGCGGCAGGTTGTCGGCGTGCACCAACAAGTCGCCGCGAGAGATGTCGATCTCGTCTTCCATGGTCAGCGTCACCGCTTGACCAGGACCGGCGTGCTCCAGCTCACCTTCGAAGGTGACAATGGATTTCACACGGCTGCTCTTGCCCGACGGCAGCACGACGACTTCGTCGCCCTTGTGCACGACGCCGCTGGCCAGCGTACCGGCGAAACCACGGAAGTTCAGGTTCGGACGGTTGACGTACTGCACCGGAAAACGCAAATCGGTGTAGTTGCGGTCGTTGGCGATTTCGACGGTTTCAAGAATTTCCATCAGCGACTGGCCGGTGTACCACGGCGAGCGCTCGGACTTGTTCACCACGTTGTCGCCTTTCAGCGCCGACATCGGCACGAAGGCCATGGTGGTCGGCTTGAACGCGATGCCTTCGGCGAACTTCAGGTAATCGGCCTTGATCGACTCGAAGACTGTTTCGTCGAAGCCGTTGAGGTCCATCTTGTTGATGGCGACAACGATGTGCTTGATGCCCAGCAACGAGGCAATGAAGCTGTGGCGACGGGTCTGGGTCTGCACGCCGTAACGGGCGTCGACCAGGATGATCGCCAGGTCACAGGTGGACGCACCGGTGGCCATGTTGCGGGTGTACTGCTCATGGCCAGGGGTGTCGGCGATGATGAATTTGCGTTTGGCGGTGGAGAAATAACGGTAAGCGACATCGATGGTGATGCCCTGCTCCCGCTCGGCCTGCAGGCCGTCGACCAGCAATGCCAGGTCGATGTCATCGCCGGTGGTGCCGACTTTTTTCGAGTCGCGGGTAATGGCTTCCAGGTGATCTTCGTAGATCATTTTGGAGTCGTGCAGCAGGCGCCCGATCAGGGTGCTCTTGCCGTCGTCGACGTTGCCACAGGTCAGAAAGCGCAGCATTTCCTTGCGTTCATGCTGGCCCAGGTAGGCGAGGATGTCCTCGCTGATCAAATCAGATGCGTGCGACATGACAACCCCTTAGAAATAACCCTGACGTTTCTTTTCTTCCATCGAGCCTGCGCCATCGTGATCGATGACCCGGCCCTGGCGTTCGGAAGTTCGCGTCAGGAGCATTTCCTGAATGATGTCGGTCAAGCTGATGGCCTCGGACTCGACCGCACCGGTCAACGGGTAGTCGCCGAGTGTACGGAAACGGACCTTCTTCTTGACGATGCGCGCCTTGTCTTCATCGCTCAGGTGATTGAGCAGACGTTCGTCGTCAATCATGATCCAGGTGCCATTCATCTCGATGACGTCGCGCTCGGCGGCGAAATACAGCGGCACAATCGGGATGCCTTCGAGGTAGATGTACTGCCAGATGTCCAGCTCGGTCCAGTTCGACAAAGGGAACACGCGGATCGATTCGCCCTTGTTGACCTTGCCGTTGTAGACGTTCCACAACTCGGGACGCTGGTTTTTCGGGTCCCAGCGGTGCTTGGTGTCGCGGAAGGAATACACGCGCTCTTTGGCACGGGATTTCTCTTCGTCACGACGGGCACCGCCGAAAGCGGCATCGAAACCGTACTTGTCGAGGGCCTGCTTGAGGCCTTCGGTTTTCATGATGTCGGTGTGCTTGGCGCTGCCGTGGGTCAGCGGGTTGATGCCCTGCGCGACGCCATCGGGGTTCACGTGCACGATCAGGTCCAGGCCGAGTTCTTCGACCATGCGGTCGCGGAACGCGTACATTTCCTTGAACTTCCACCGGGTGTCCACGTGCATCACCGGGAACGGCAGTTTGCCCGGGAAGAATGCCTTGCGCGCAAGGTGCAGCATCACGGCGGAGTCTTTACCGACGGAGTACAGCATCACCGGGTTATCGAACTCGGCGGCGACCTCGCGGATGATGTGGATGCTTTCGGCCTCCAGCTGTTTCAGATGCGTCAGTTTGTCGACCATGGCTACTCACGAAAACGATCTTATGGACGGCCAGCGGGCCGTGTTCGAGCGGGGAATCCTAGCACAGCGACCTCTTCTAATCAGGACGCCGACTAGATCGAAAGGGTATATGAATATACCCCCGCGTTTGGGCAGTCAGATGGGATTCGGGCAATCAATGAAGATATGTTCGAGAGCGAAACGCCGCGCCAGATAATCCCCGAGTGCCTGCACGCCATAGCGTTCGGTGGCGTGGTGGCCGGCGGCGATGAAGCTGATGTCGTTTTCCCGGGCGCTATGGAAGGTCTGCTCGGACGCCTCACCGCTTATGTACAAGTCGACGCCAGCCAGCACGGCCTGATCGATGTAACCCTGACCGCCACCGGTGCACCAGCCAACGCGGCGAATCATCTCGCTGCCTTCGATCAGCAACGGCTCGCGGCCCATGACTTCTTGTACGCGGCGGGCGAAATCGCGGGGCGTCACCGGCTCGCTCAATGAACCGACCAGGCCGACAACTTTGAGATTGTCCGGGTCCAATGGGCCTTCCACAGTGATATCGAGCTGACGTGCCAGCTGAACGTTATTGCCGACTTCCGGGTGCAGATCCAGCGGCAGATGGTAGGACAACAGGCTGATATCGTGCTTGAGCAAGGTTTTCAACCGACGCTGCTTCATGCCGGTGATGCACGGATTCTCGCCTTTCCAGAAATAGCCGTGATGCACCAGCACCAGGTCGGCGCTGGCTTCCACAGCGGCGTCGAGCAACGCCTGGCTGGCGGTGACGCCACTGACGATGCGCATGACCTGCGGCCGGCCTTCGACCTGCAACCCGTTAGGGCAGTAATCGGCAATCTTTGCACTGTTAAGGTAACGGTCGGCTTCTTCGACCAGGGTGCTCAAGGCGACGGCCATAAAAGACTCCTAAATATCCCGTTCAGAGGCACGCTTCGCCTCGTATAATGCGCGACATTATGGGCGGTCTCATACCGCCTGCAACCTCTCAGGACGTGCTTAATGCTCAAAGCGCTGCGTTTTTCCGGCTGGCCGCTGTTGGCCGGCGTGCTTATCGCTCTATTGATAATCCAGCGTTACCCGCAGTGGGTCGGGCTCCCGAGCCTCGACGTCAACATGCAGCAAGCCCCGCAAACCACCACCATGCAACAGGGTCCGGTGTCCTATGCCGACGCGGTGACCACGGCCGCGCCGTCGGTGGTCAACCTGTACACCACCAAAGTCATCAACAAACCGAACCATCCGCTGTTCGAGGATCCGCAGTTCCGCCGCTTCTTCGGCGACAACTCGCCCAAACAGAAGCGCATGGAATCGAGCCTCGGTTCAGGCGTGATCATGAGCCCGGAAGGTTACCTGCTGACCAACAACCATGTGACCACCGGTGCCGACCAGATCGTGGTGGCGCTCAAGGACGGTCGTGAAACCCTGGCCCGAGTGATCGGCAGCGACCCGGAAACCGACCTCGCGGTCCTGAAGATCGACTTGAAGAATCTTCCATCGATCACTGTCGGTCGTTCCGACAACATCCGCATCGGCGACGTGGCCCTGGCCATCGGTAACCCGTTCGGTGTCGGCCAGACCGTGACCATGGGCATCATCAGCGCCACCGGGCGCAATCAGCTGGGCCTGAACAACTACGAAGACTTCATTCAGACCGACGCTGCGATCAACCCCGGCAACTCCGGCGGTGCGCTGGTGGATGCAAACGGCAACCTGACCGGCATCAACACGGCGATCTTCTCCAAGTCTGGCGGTTCGCAGGGCATCGGTTTCGCAATCCCGGTGAAACTGGCCATGGAAGTGATGAAGTCGATTATCGAGCACGGCCAGGTGATTCGCGGCTGGCTCGGTATCGAAGTGCAGCCGTTGAGCCAGGAACTGGCGGAATCGTTTGGCCTGTCGGGGCGCCCGGGCATTGTGGTCGCGGGGATTTTCCGTGACGGTCCGGCGCAGAAGGCCGGCCTGCAACTGGGTGACGTGATCCTCAGCATCGACGGCGAACCGGCCGGCGATGGTCGCCGTTCGATGAACCAGGTTGCGCGGATCAAACCGACCGACAAGGTCACGATCCAGGTGATGCGCAACGGCAAAGAGCTCAAGCTCACCGCCGAGATCGGTTTGCGTCCGCCGCCTGCGCCAGTCAAAGAGAAAGAAGAAGAGTAAGCAACCAGCAAAAGACCACTGTAATGATCGTTCCCACGCTCCGCGTGGGAATGCCGCCATGGACGCTCTGCGTCCACTGTGACGCGGAGCGTCACGGGATGCATTCCCACGCAGAGCATGGGAACGATCAGTGAGTAGAGTTAGAGATCGCCCAAGCCGTCGATCAACGCCTGATTCTGCTCGGGCGTGCCAATCGAAATCCGCAGGAACTGGGCAATCCGCTCCTGCTTGAAGTGCCGAACGATCACGCCTTGCTCACGCAACTTCGCCGCCAGCCCTGCCGCATCGTGCTGCGGATGACGGGCGAAAATGAAGTTTGCCGCCGACGGCAGCACTTCAAAGCCCTTCGCTTCCAATTGCGCAACGACCCACTCACGATTCTCGATGACCAACCGGCAGGTCTTGTCGAAGTACTCACGATCTTCGAACGCTGCGGCTGCACCGACATTCGCCAGACGATCCAGCGGATAGGAGTTGAAGCTGTTCTTGATCCGCTCCAGCGCCTCGATCAAATCCGGATGTCCCACCGCCAGCCCCACCCGCAGGCCGGCCAGCGAACGGGACTTGGACAGGGTCTGGGTCACCAGCAGGTTCGGATAACGATCCACCAGGCTGATCGCCGTCTCACCGCCGAAATCGATGTAAGCCTCATCCACCACGACCACCGAATCCGGGCTGGCCTTGAGGATTTGCTCCACGGCATCCAGCGCCAAGAGGCAGCCCGTCGGTGCATTCGGATTCGGGAAGATGATCCCGCCGTTCGGCTTGGCGTAGTCCGCCGGGTTGATCTGGAACTGCTCGTCCAGCGGCACCGCGTCGAAGGCGATGCCGTACAACCCGCAGTAAACCGGATAGAAGCTGTAGCTGATGTCGGGGAACAGCAGCGGCTGATCGTGTTGCAGCAAACCGTGAAAGATGTGCGCCAGGACTTCATCGGAACCGTTACCGAGAAACACCTGATTGCTCTGCACGCCGTAGTACTTGGCGACGGCTTGCTTGAGCACATCACTGTTCGGGTCCGGGTACAGACGCAAATTGTCGTTCAGTTCGGTCTGCATCGCCGCCAAGGCTTTGGGCGATGGGCCGTACGGATTTTCGTTGGTGTTGAGCTTCACCAGTTTCGCCAGTTTTGGCTGCTCGCCCGGCACGTAAGGCACCAGATTCTTGACGAACGGGCTCCAGAATTTACTCATCTTCAGTTCCCCTGCTTGTCGTCAATGATGCGGTATTCGGCGCTGCGGGCGTGGGCGGTCAAGGACTCGCCACGGGCCAGCACGGAAGCGGTTTTGCCCAGTTCCGACGCACCCTGCTCGGAGCAGAAGATGATCGACGAACGCTTCTGGAAGTCGTACACACCCAGCGGCGAGGAGAAACGCGCGGTGCCGGAGGTTGGCAACACGTGGTTCGGACCGGCGCAGTAGTCGCCCAAGGCTTCGCAGGTGTGACGGCCCATGAAGATCGCGCCAGCGTGGCGAATCTTCGGCAGCCAGGCCTGCGGATCAGCAACGGACAACTCAAGGTGTTCCGGTGCAATGCGGTTGGCCACTTCGATGGCTTGGTCCATGTCGCGGACCTTGATCAGAGCACCACGGCCATTGATCGACGTTTCGATGATCTCGGCGCGTTCCATGGTCGGCAGCAGTTTGGCGATGCTGGCGGCGACCTTGTCGAGGAACTCGGCATCCGGGCTGACCAGAATCGCCTGGGCGTCTTCGTCGTGTTCGGCTTGGGAGAACAGGTCCATGGCGATCCAGTCCGGATCGGTGTGACCGTCGCAGACTACGAGGATTTCGGATGGGCCGGCGATCATGTCGATGCCGACCTGGCCGAACACGTGGCGCTTGGCGGTGGCGACGTAGATGTTGCCCGGACCGACCACCTTGTCGACCTTCGGCACGCTTTCGGTGCCGTAAGCCAGCGCGGCGACCGCTTGAGCGCCGCCGATGGTGAACACGCGGTCGACGCCGGCGATGCAGGCTGCGGCCAGCACCAGCTCGTTGATTTCGCCACGAGGCGTCGGCACCACCATGACCACTTCGGTCACGCCAGCCACCTTGGCCGGAATCGCGTTCATCAGTACCGAGGACGGGTACGACGCCTTACCGCCCGGTACGTACAGACCGGCGCGATCCAGCGGCGTAACTTTCTGGCCCAGCACGGTGCCGTCGGCTTCGGTGTAGCTCCAGGAGTCCTGCTTCTGTTTCTCGTGGTAGCTGCGTACTCGGGACGCGGCTTTTTCCAGCGCTTCGCGCTGAGGCACGGTGATTCGGGTCAGGGCCAGTTCCAGGCGCTCACGAGGCAGGATCAGGTCCGCCATGGACGCGACCTGCAGGCCGTCGAACTTCTGGGTGAATTCCACCAGCGCCGCATCGCCACGCTCGCGCACGGCCTTGATGATGTCCAGCACCCGCTGATTGACCGAGTCGTCAGACACACTTTCCCAGCTCAGCAGATGATCCAGATGATGTGCGAAATCCGGGTCAGCAGCGTTGAGTCGGCGAATTGCAGTCGGTGCGGTCATAGCGAGAGCCTCATAGAATTGGCAAAAACTCAGGCGCCCTAACTTAGCAGTCATTTCCGCTTGGGCACCTGAGAATTCTGGCTATGAGGCGGATAGACGGGCGCGGTTTATGGCCGCGCAGGTGAATCAGCCGCGGTGTCGAGACTCCACTGCCTTGCGCAGGGTGTCGATCAACGCCTGGATACGGGCGTGCTGCATTTTCATCGAAGCTTTGTTTACGATCAGCCGGGAGCTGATGTCGGCAATGAAATCCTGGGGTTCCAGACCATTGGCGCGCAGGGTGTTGCCGGTGTCGACCACGTCGATGATCTTGTCTGCCAGACCGATCAGCGGCGCCAGTTCCATCGAGCCATAGAGCTTGATGATGTCGACCTGACGGCCCTGTTCGGCGTAGTAGCGCTTGGCAACGTTGACGAACTTGGTCGCCACACGCAGGCGGCCCTTGGGCTCGACATCGCCGACACGGCCGGCGGTCATCAGCTTGCAGAGGGCAATTCGCAGGTCCAATGGCTCGTACAGGCCCTGGCCGCCATATTCCATCAGCACATCTTTACCGGCGACGCCCAGGTCCGCGGCACCATGTTCGACGTAAGTCGGCACATCGGTGGCGCGCACGATCAGCAGCCGTACATCGGCCTGAGTCGTGGGGATGATCAGCTTGCGGCTCTTGTCCGGATTCTCGGTCGGCACGATGCCCGCTTCAGCCAGAAGCGGCAGGGTGTCGTCAAGGATGCGGCCCTTGGACAGTGCGATGGTCAACATGGGAAACGTCAGTCCTTATCAGGCTACTGATGCCCGGTCGCAAATGGCGCCGGACACACATCGAGGGCGCAAACACCCTCGACTTGAAACGAAACCAACGGGCACGTCCCTGTGCCCATGTAACAGAAACTAGCCCGGTACGCGGCGGATCTTGGCGCCGAGCATCTGCAGTTTCTCTTCGATGCACTCGTAACCACGGTCGATGTGGTAGATGCGGTCGATCAGGGTGTCACCTTCAGCGATCAACGCCGAGATCACCAGGCTGGCCGAAGCACGCAAGTCGGTAGCCATGACTGGCGCGCCCTTGAGCTTTTCGATGCCGGTAACGATGGCGGTGTTGCCTTCGACCTGGATGTGAGCGCCCATGCGGTGCAGTTCGTAAACGTGCATGAAGCGGTTTTCGAAGATCGTCTCGATCACAGCGCCAGTGCCTTCGGCAATGGCGTTGAGGGAGATGAACTGCGCCTGCATGTCGGTCGGGAACGCCGGGTACGGAGCGGTGCGCACGTTAACGGCTTTTGGCCGCTTGCCGTGCATGTTCAGCTCGATCCAGTCTTCGCCGCAGGTGATTTCGGCACCCGATTCCTTGAGTTTCTCAAGAACGGCTTCGAGGATGGTCGGATCGGTGTCCTTGACCTTCACACGGCCGCCGGTCACAGCAGCTGCGACCAGGTAAGTGCCGGTCTCGATACGGTCAGGCATCACTTTGTAAGTGGTCGGGTGCAGACGCTCGACGCCATCGATGGTGATGGTGTCAGTGCCGGCGCCAGTGATCTTGGCGCCCATGGCGTTCAGGAAGTTCGCCAGGTCGATGACTTCAGGCTCGCGAGCGGCGTTTGCCAGAACACTGCGACCCTTGGCCAGAGCGGCGGCCATCATGATGTTTTCGGTACCGGTCACGCTGACGGTGTCGAAGAAGAAGTGCGCACCGCGCAGGCCACCTTCAGGCGCCTTGGCCTTGATGTAGCCGCCTTCGACATCGATGACCGCGCCCATGGCTTCGAGGCCACGAATGTGCAGGTCAACCGGACGCGAACCAATGGCGCAACCGCCAGGCAGTGCGACTTCGGCTTCACCGAAACGGGCAACCATCGGGCCCAGCACCAGGATCGACGCACGCATGGTTTTCACCAGTTCGTACGGAGCGATCAGGGTCTTGATGGTGCGCGGGTCGATTTCGACGCTGAGTTTCTCGTCGATCACCGGCTCGATGCCCATACGACCGAACAGCTCGATCATGGTGGTGATGTCGTGCAGGTGCGGCAGGTTGGCAACAGTCACCGGGCCATCGCACAGCAAGGTTGCAGCCAGGATCGGCAGGGCAGAGTTCTTTGCCCCGGAGATGCGGATTTCGCCATCAAGACGAACGCCACCGGTAATAATCAATTTATCCATAAGAATCTCGACGCCCTTGGGCTCAGGTGCGCTCGGCCCAGGCCGCGCTGCTGAAAAATTTCATAGTGACCGCATGGATGCTGCCATCGGTGATCCATGGGTTCAAATGGGCATAGATCTGCTGCTGACGCTTCACCGGGCTCAACGCCGCCAGTTCATCGCTAATCACGTTCAGCTGAAAGTTGCAGCCTTCGCCCTCAACTTCTACCTGAGTTCCGGGCAGCTTTCCTTCAAGGAAGCTCTTCACTTCTACGGCCTGCATGCTCAACCTCAATCGGCGCCCTGTGCGCACGGGTCGGACATCATACAAAAAAGCCCCGCGCCTGCGAACCCCGCGAAGCAGGACTCTGACGGGGGGGCTTCTTTATAGATGCGGTTAGGGATGCGCCAACAGCTCGGTCAATTCGCTGACCTGAGCGATTTCGCGCATGTCTTCTGGCATCCCGCGGATGCTCAGCGCCTTGCCGGCCGCCTCTGCATCACGCATGAAGCACAGCAGCAGCGACAAGCCGACACTGCTGGATTTCAACACTGCCGAGCAATCGACCACCAGTGCAGCGGCCTTGCTGGATTTGATCAGCGCCTGCCCCTGCTTGCGCAAGCCGGGGCCGGTGCGGTAATCCAGCATGCCGCTAAGTGTCAGCTCACCGGATTCGCTCATGCGAATGGCCGAAACACTCATTGAGCTTGCGTCTCGGTGGTTTGCTTCTGACTGGCTTCCTTGGCTTTGGCGACTTCCCCGGCCCAACCATTGATGGTCTTGTCCAGGTCATTGCCATTGCGCTGCATCGCATCAGCGAACTGATCACGGAACAGCTTGCCGATGTTAATGCCGTTGATGATCACGTTGCGCAGTTTCCACTCGCCATTGATCTTTTCGAGTGTGTAAGACACAGGATAAATCGCGCCGTTGCTGCCTTTGACCGTCATGGCGACGCTTGTACGGTCTCCCGACTCATCCTTGGCAGGGTCGACGACGATCCCCTGATTGTTGTATTCGAGCAAAGCGTTGCCATAGAACTGGAACAGACCCTTTTTGAAGTTTTCTTCAAAGGTCTTCATTTGCGCAGGCGTGGCTTTGCGCGAGTATTTGACCGTCATGATGCTCTTGGAAATGCCCTCGGCATCCACAACAGGTCCGACGATGCTGTCCAGCGCGGCATAAAAGTCTTTCGGATCCTGCTTGTACTTCTCTTTATTGGTCGCCAGATCGGCAAGTAACCGATTGGTGGTGTCCTGTACCAGTTCGTGCGCGGAAGGCGCCGCCACGGCGTTAGCCATCAACGGCAGGGCCGCGAGTAATACCAACAGGCCACGTCGCAAGGTAGAGATCATTTAAAAGCTCCTCATTTGGCGTCTTTACTAACGGTATTGAGCAGAAATTTACCGATCAGGTCTTCGAGTACCAGCGACGACTGTGTGTCGTGGATGGTTCCACCATCCTTGAGCAAGCCTTCTTCGCCGCCCACGCTGAGACCGATGTACTTCTCGCCCAACAGCCCAGCGGTCAGGATAGATGCAGTGGAGTCAGTCGGCAGGTTATCTACGCGCTTTTCCAGCTGCATGGTCACTCGACCGGTGAAACTGTCGCGATCCAGATCGATTGCCGTGACCTTGCCGATGGTCACACCGGCCATGGTCACTTTAGCTCTGACAGTCAAACCGGCGATATTGTCGAAATACGCATAAAGTTTATAAGTGTCGGTGGTTGCGCTCGGGGACAGGCCACTCACCCGCAACGCCAGCAACAGCAAAGCCAGGATGCCAGCCAGCAAGAAAAGGCCGACACCGATTTCCAGGGTGCGGTTTTGCATCAGAAATCTCCAAACATCAAGGCGGTCAGAATAAAGTCCAGGCCGAGTACAGCCAAAGAGGCATACACCACGGTCTTGGTAGTGGCACGACTGATCCCCTCGGAAGTGGGCTCGCAGTCATAGCCTTGGAATACGGCGATCCAGGTCACGACAAAGGCGAAAACGATGCTTTTGATGATGCCGTTGAGCACATCGTCTGCAAAGGTCACGCTGTTCTGCATGTTGGACCAGTAGGAACCTTCATAGACACCCAGCCAGTCGACGGCCACCCACGAACCACCCCAGATGCCCACCACGCTGAAGATCATCGCCAGCACCGGCAGGGAAATGAAGCCGGCCCACAGGCGCGGGGCAATGATGTACTTGAGCGGGTCGACACCAATCATTTCCAGACTGGACAACTGCTCGGTGGACTTCATGTTGCCGATTTCGGCAGTCAATGCCGAACCGGCGCGCCCGGCGAACAACAACGCCGTGACCACGGGCCCCAGCTCGCGCAACAGCGTCAGCGCAACCATCTGGCCGACCGCCTGCTCCGAACCGTAGCTGGATAGAATATTGAAGCCTTGCAGCGCCAGCACCATGCCGATGAATACCCCGGAGACCACGATGATCACCAGGGACATCACGCCCACCGAATGCAGTTGCTTGATCAGCAAGCCAAAACCGCCGCCAATGCCGCCACGGCCAAGCAAGGCATGAAACAGGAATATCGCCGAACGGCCGAACACCCCCAGCACGTCAATGCCAGAGTGGCCGAACCGGCGAACCCGTTCTATTAGTGAAATCTTGCGCATCAACGCTGCCCCAGAAGATCTGCGCGGTAATCCGTCGCTGGAAAGTGATAGGCGACCGGACCGTCAGGCTCGCCTGTCATGAATTGACGGATGCGTGGCTCCTGCGAGTTCATCAGTTCCTCGGGAGTGCCCTGCCCCAACACCTGGCCTTCGCCGACAACATAGATGTAATCGGCGATGCTCGCGGTCTCGGCCAGGTCGTGGGAGACCACGATACTGGTGATGCCCAGCGCATCGTTGAGCAGACGGATCAGGCGCACCAGTACGCCCATGGCGATAGGGTCCTGACCGACAAAGGGCTCGTCATACATGAGGATCTGCGGATCGAGGGCAATCGCCCGGGCCAGCGCGACGCGACGCTTCATGCCGCCGGACAACTCGTCAGGCATCAGGTCGATGGCGCCACGCAAGCCCACGGCCTGTAATTTGAGCAGGACAATGTCCCGGATCATTTCTTCCGGCAGTTCGGTATGAACGCGTAGCGGAAAGGCGACGTTCTCGAACACATCGAGATCGGTGAACAGAGCACCACTCTGAAACAGCACGCCCATGTGCTTTCGCGCATCGAACAGATCACTGCGCGACAGTTTCGGCAGGTTCTGTCCATTGACCCAGACTTCGCCTTTGGTGGGCCGCAACTGCGCGCCCATCAGCCGCAACAGCGTAGTCTTGCCACACCCGGAAGGCCCCATGATGCCGGTGACCTTGCCGCGCGGGATACGTATATCGACGTTATTGAAAATGCTGCGCGTTCCGCGCTTGAAGGTCAGTCCCTTCAGCTCGACCGCGTAGGCTTTATCGGCACTCATCTAAACTCCTTGCGATGCAGCCTCTCACTCGGACGCCTGACTTTCTGGCGAAAGCACATACCTCCCGGGCAGGCCGAACTGGCGGCGAACTATATCACTGCAAAGGCCAAGCGCCCAAGGCCCAGCCGGGCCATGTTGAGCAACATGACAGGCTAAAAGCTTCCATTCAGGGGGATTCGGTAACAAGGAATGACAAAGCGCGACGAACTTGCGTGAGGGTTTCGATCATTACCGTTATAATCGCCGCCTTTTCATCAGGCTATACGATTTCTGACATGAGCCAATCCAGCGACCTGATTCAATCAGCACAACGCACCATCCGCCTCGAACTGGAAGCCGTACAAGGCTTGTTGCCCCGTATCGACGCAGATTTCGTGCGCGCTTGCGAGATGATTCTGGCCAGCAAAGGGCGCGTGGTCGTGGTCGGCATGGGCAAATCGGGGCACATCGGCAACAAGATCGCCGCCACCCTGGCCAGTACCGGCACCACGGCTTTTTTCGTGCACCCGGCCGAAGCCAGCCACGGGGATATGGGCATGATCACCCGCGACGACATCATCCTGGCGCTGTCAAATTCCGGCTCCACCAATGAAATCGTCACCCTGCTGCCGCTGATCAAGCGCCTGGGCATTCAATTGATCAGCATGACCGGCAACCCTGATTCACCGCTGGCGAAGGCTGCCGAGGTCAACCTCAACGTGCACGTCGAGCACGAAGCCTGTCCGCTCAACCTGGCACCGACCTCGTCGACCACTGCCGCGCTGGTCATGGGCGACGCCCTGGCCGTTGCGTTGCTGGAAGCCCGCGGTTTTACCGCTGAAGATTTCGCCTTTTCCCACCCCGGTGGTGCGCTTGGCCGACGCCTGCTGCTGAAAGTGGAAACCGTCATGCACGCCGGCGCAGAACTGCCCCAGGTGCAACGTGGCACGCTACTCAAGGACGCCTTGATGGAAATGACCCGCAAGGGCCTTGGCATGACCGCGATTGTGGAGGCCGACGGCAAACTGGCCGGGATCTTCACGGACGGCGACTTGCGTCGCACCCTTGACCGGACCATCGACATCCACCATACGACCATCGACGAGGTCATGACCGTTCATGGCAAGACCGCGCGGGCCGATATGCTGGCAGCCGAAGCCCTGAAAATCATGGAAGACCATCGAATCAACGCGCTGGTGGTGGTGGACAAGGAGGACCGTCCGATCGGCGCCTTCAACCTGTCCGATCTGCTGCGCGCAGGAGTAATGTGATGAGCACCGACCTGCTGCAACGCGGCAAGACCATCAAACTGGCGGTTTTCGACGTCGATGGCGTACTGACCGACGGACGCCTGTACTTCCTCGAAGACGGCAGCGAATTCAAGACGTTCAACACCCTCGACGGCCAGGGCATCAAGATGTTGATGGCAGCCGGCGTGCAGACCGCTATCATCAGCGGCCGCAAGACCCCGGTGGTCGAGCGACGAGCGAAGAACCTCGGTATTCCACACGTGTACCAGGGGCGCGAAGACAAACTGGTGGTACTCGACGAACTTCTTGCCCAACTCAACCTAAGCTATGAACAAGTCGCCTATCTCGGCGACGACCTGCCGGACCTGCCGGTGATTCGTCGCGTCGGTCTGGGCATGGCGGTGGCAAACGCTGCCAGTTTCGTCCGTGAACACGCCCACGGCATCACCCAGGCCCGCGGTGGCGAGGGTGCCGCTCGCGAATTCTGTGAATTGATCCTGCGCGCCCAAGGCCGCCTCGATGCGGCCAACGCTGCGTACCTGTGAGCCAACCATGCTGAGCAAAAAGATTCGCAAATTCCTGGTGTTCGGTTGCATCGCAGCGATATTCGCGGCGGTCGGCTACTGGAACATCAGCCCGGAACGCTTCCTCGATCAGCCGGTGGCAAAGATCGATGAAACCGCGATCGACTATTACGCGATCAACGCCCACAGCGTGCAATACCTGCCAGACGGCAAACTGCAATACGAAATGACGTCCGACAAGGTTGAACACCTGAAAGCCACCGAAGTGACGCTGCTGACCAATCCCGACTTGAACATGTTCCGCGGCACCGAGTTTCCGTGGCATGTCCAGAGCGAGCACGGCGAAGTGAATCCCGACGGCACTCAGGTCGAACTGATTGACTCGGTGCGCATCACGCGCTTCGACGAGAAAAACCGCAAGACCCTGATTACCACCACCCGCATGACAGTGTTCCCGCAGCAGCAATATGCGCAGACCGAGCAACCCGTTAGAATCGACGGCGCTGGTGGTGTGTCGACTGGCAAGGGAATGAAAGCGTATTTGAAAGAAAGCAGGATACACCTGCTATCTAACGTAAGAGGACAGTATGAGGCTCGTTAAAACCCTCCCTATTTTGCTCGGTCTGAGCGCAGCACTGGGAAGCGTGAGCGCCTGGGCTCTGCCGAACGATCAAGAGCAGCCTATCCGCATCCAGGCCGACGATGCCCAACTGGACGACAAGAATGGTGTTGCCACCTATAAAGGTGACGTGATCATTACCCAGGGCTCGATGATTGTTAAAGGCAATACTGTGACCATCACCCGCACCCCGGCCGGCGACATCGACGTGGTGACTTCGGTGGGCAATCTGGCCTACTTCGAGCAGATGCAGACGGCTGGCGACACCAAGCCGGTTCAGGGCTACGGAGTGACCATCCAGTACCACGCCTCGCAAAACCGCGTCGTGTTGATCGATCGCGCCAAAGTCATCGACAAGGACAACAACGTCACCCAAGGCGAGAAAATCGTCTACGACACGGTCAAGAAGCTTGCGAGCGCCGGTCGCGCGACGGGCAACAAGGTCACCGAGTCGCGTCCGCGCATCGACATGGTGATCCAGCCGAAGAAGAAAACCGACGAGCAAAAGGCCCAGTAATGGCAACTCTGAAAGCTCAGCATCTGGCCAAGAGCTACAAGAGCCGCCAGGTCGTGCGTGACGTCAGCCTGTCGATCGACAGCGGTCAGATCGTCGGCCTGCTGGGTCCCAACGGCGCCGGCAAGACCACCTGCTTTTACATGATTGTCGGCCTGGTACAGGCCGATCAGGGCCGCGTACTGATTGACGACCTGGATGTCAGCCACCAGCCTATGCACGGTCGTGCGAAGGCCGGTATCGGCTATCTTCCGCAAGAAGCATCGATCTTCCGCAAACTCTCGGTAGCCGACAACATCATGGCGATCCTCGAGACCCGCAAGGAACTCGACAAGGCCGATCGTCGCAAAGAGCTGGAAAGCCTGCTGCAGGAATTCCACATCAGCCATATCCGCGACAACCTCGGGATGAGTCTGTCCGGTGGTGAACGCCGCCGTGTGGAAATCGCCCGGGCACTGGCCACCAATCCGAAATTCATCCTGCTCGACGAACCGTTCGCCGGCGTGGACCCGATTTCGGTGGGCGACATCAAACAGATCATCTATCACCTCAAGGCCAAGGGCATTGGCGTGCTGATCACTGACCACAACGTCCGTGAAACCCTGGATATCTGCGAAACCGCCTACATCGTCAACGATGGCCAACTGATCGCCGAAGGTGACTCTGCCACCATCCTGGCCAACGACCTGGTCAAGGAAGTGTATCTGGGCCATGAGTTCCGCCTGTAAGCACTGAGGTGTCTGGCTGGTTGCCCGAGCGCTTGTCTCGATAAAAAATCAACATTTTTTTATTGTTACAGCGCTCTAGGCAAACGCTGCAGTTTCGGGCATATAATTTGCTTATGTTTGGCGCTCCGGCGCCCTGTAGTGGATGGCGCATGTGCGCCGGCGAATAAGGTGTTAAGCCCCTGCCATGAAACCATCGCTAGTCTTGAGAATGGGCCAGCAGCTGACGATGACACCGCAGCTGCAACAGGCCATCCGCCTGCTCCAATTGTCGACCCTGGACCTGCAACAGGAAATCCAGGAGGCCCTGGAGTCCAATCCGATGCTCGAACGCCAGGAAGAAGGCGACGACTTCGATAACGCCGACCCCTTGGCCGACAAAGCCGAACAGCAACCCAACGTAGACATTCAGGAACCCTCCTACCAGGAAACCGCCCCGACGGTTGATAACCTCGAGGAAGGCGACTGGAACGAACGCATCCCCAACGAACTGCCCGTCGATACCGCGTGGGAAGACGTCTACCAGACCAGCGCCAGCAGCCTGCCGAGCAACGATGACGACGAGTGGGACTTCACCACCCGGACATCGGCCGGCGAAAGCCTGCAAAGCCACCTGCTGTGGCAACTGAACCTGGCCCCGATGTCCGACACCGATCGCCTGATCGCCGTGACCCTGATCGACTGCATCAACAATCAGGGCTACCTGGACGAAACCCTCGAGGAGATTCTCGAAGCGTTCGACCCGGAACTGGACATCGAACTGGACGAAATCGAAGCCGTCCTGCACCGCATCCAGCAATTCGAACCCGCTGGTATCGGCGCCCGCAACCTGGGCGAATGCCTGCTGCTGCAATTGCGCCAGTTGCCCGCCAAGACGCCTTGGCTGGTCGAGGCCAAACGCCTGGTCACCGATTACATCGACCTGCTTGGCAGCCGCGATTACAGCCAGCTGATGCGTCGCATGAAGCTCAAGGAAGATGAACTGCGCCAGGTGATTGAACTGGTGCAGAGCCTCAACCCGCGCCCAGGCTCGCAAATCGAGTCCAGCGAAGCCGAATACGTCGTTCCCGACGTGATCGTACGCAAGGACAACGAACGCTGGCTGGTGGAACTGAACCAGGAATCCGTGCCACGACTGCGAGTCAACGCTCAATACGCCGGTTTCGTGCGCCGCGCCGATACCAGCGCCGACAACACCTTCATGCGCAATCAGTTGCAAGAAGCCCGCTGGTTCATCAAGAGCCTGCAAAGCCGCAACGAAACCCTGATGAAAGTAGCCACTCAGATCGTCGAGCATCAGCGCGGCTTTCTTGAATACGGCGACGAAGCCATGAAACCGCTGGTCCTGCATGACATCGCCGAAGCGGTGGGCATGCACGAGTCGACGATTTCACGGGTGACCACGCAGAAATTCATGCATACCCCACGGGGCATATATGAACTGAAATACTTTTTCTCCAGCCACGTCAGCACCTCCGAGGGCGGTGAATGCTCGTCCACGGCGATCCGCGCGATCATCAAAAAACTGGTTGCCGCGGAAAATCAGAAAAAGCCGTTGAGTGACAGCAAGATCGCTGGTTTACTGGAGGCACAAGGCATTCAGGTGGCTCGCCGCACCGTCGCCAAGTACCGCGAATCCCTCGGGATCGCGCCTTCGAGCGAACGCAAGCGGTTGATGTAGAGCCACGCCACAGCGTTCCAGTGGCAGGCATTTCTGCCTGCCGCTTTATGCACTGGCAACGAAGGAGAAGCTGTATGCAAGTCAACATCAGTGGACACCAACTGGAAGTGACCGAACCTCTTCGCACCTACATCGGCGAAAAACTCGAACGATTAGAGAGGCATTTCGACAAGATCACCAACGTGCAGGTCACGATGACGGTCGAAAAGCTCAAGCAGAAAATCGAAGCCACGCTGCATATTCCCGGCAATGAAGTGGTCGCAAACGCGGAGCATACCGATATGTACGCGGCGATCGACGCACTGACCGACAAGCTGGATAAACAACTCAAAAAGCATAAGGAAAAGACCCAAAGCCTCCTCCAGGGCGCGACCGGTCGTTAACACTCCCAACCCATGATCCGACTTGAAAGCATCCTGACCCCCGGCCGTTCCCTCGTGAACGTGCCGGGCGGCAGTAAAAAGAAAGCCCTCGAGCAAATTGCCAACCTTATCCACAAAGAAGTGCCGGATCTGGAGATGCAAGATGTCTTCGAGGCTCTGATTGCCCGTGAAAAACTCGGCTCAACCGGTTTTGGCAACGGCATCGCCATTCCCCACTGCCGCCTGAAGGGCTGCACCTCGCCCATCAGCGCCCTGATGCACCTTGATGCACCTATTGATTTCGACGCCATCGACGGCGCTCCGGTTGACCTGCTGTTCGTTCTGCTGGTCCCGCAAGCCGCTACCGATGCGCACCTGGAGTTACTGCGCCAGATCGCCAGCATGCTCGACCGCAAGGAAGTGCGCGAAAAACTGCGCAGCGCCCCGAGCAATGAAGCCTTGTATCAGGTTGTCCTGGACGAGCAAAACGGTCACTAATCATGCGCTTGATCATCGTCAGCGGCCGCTCAGGCTCAGGTAAAAGTACCGCACTCGATGTTCTCGAGGACAACGGCTACTACTGCATTGACAACCTGCCCGCCGGCCTGCTGCCGGAACTGGCCGAACGCGCGTTGATTCACACCGAGCTGGCGCAACCGCTGGTTGCCGTATCCATCGATGCGCGCAACTTGCCAAGTCACTTGTCGCGGTTTCCCGAACTGCTGGAAGAAGTGCGCAGCCGGCATATCCAGTGTGATGTGCTTTATCTGGACGCCGACGAAGAAACCTTGCTCAAACGTTTCTCGGAAACCCGCCGTCGTCACCCGCTGAGCAATGCCAATCGCTCGCTGGCCGAAGCCATCAACGATGAGACCGCGCTGCTCGGACCGATTGCCGACCTCGCCGATCTCAAAGTAAACACCACCAACCTGAACCTGTATCAGCTGCGAGATACCATCAAGCTGCGCCTGCTGAACCAGCCGGAACCCGGTACGGCGTTCCTGGTGGAGTCTTTCGGCTTCAAGCGTGGCATGCCGGTGGACGCTGATCTGGTGTTCGACGTGCGCTGCCTGCCGAACCCTTACTGGAAGCCGGAGTTGCGCGATCAATCCGGGCTCGACCAACCGGTTGCCGAGTACCTGGCGGCACAGCCGGACGTCGAAGAGATGTTCCAGGACATCTCCACCTACTTGTTCAAGTGGCTACCACGCTTTGCCGCCAGCAACCGCGCTTATGTCACCATTGCCATTGGCTGCACCGGCGGCCATCATCGCTCCGTCTACCTGACCGAACGTCTGGGCCAGGCCCTGCAAAAAACCCTGAAGAACGTCCAGGTTCGCCACCGCGACCTCAGCTAAAGGATTCACACCGCGATGCCTGCTCTGGAAATTGAAATCATCAACAAGCTGGGCCTGCATGCCCGCGCTTCTGCAAAATTCGTTGGCGTCGCCGGTGAGTTCAAGGATTGCACGATCAGAGTAGGACGCACGCCGGAATCCACGGTCGACGGAAAAAGCATCATGGCAATGATGATGCTCGCTGCGGGCAAGGGTACCAAAATCCACCTGAGCACCGAAGGCGAACAGGCTGATGAGGCGCTGCAGGCATTGGTGAATTTGATCAATGACTACTTCGGCGAAGGCGAGTAATCCTCGCCCTGCTACAAAGTTCGTGCTCTGCAGCTAAGCCAATGCTGTATCCATCACCATCATCAAGCAAAACCCGATCAGCAACCCAAGACTTGCAAGCTTGTCGTGACCATTGCGGCGCGACTCGGGGATGACTTCATGGGTGACCACCAGCAACATCGCCCCGGCCGCCAGTGCCAACCCCAACGGCAACAACAATTCGGCCAGGCTCACTAGCCAGGCACACAGCAACGCGAAGACCGGCTCGACCAGACCTGACGCAGCACCAATCAGGAACGCCTTGACCCGCGACATCCCTGCCCCGGCCAATACCAGCGCGATCACCAGACCTTCCGGCACATCCTGCAAGGCGATGCCCATGGCCAGGCTATCGGCGTCGGGCATGCCACCTCCCGCCGACACACCGACCGCCATGCCTTCAGGGATGTTGTGGGCAATGATCGCAAACACAAACAACCAGATTCGCGGCGGGATGACCGGTCGCTCCAGCGTGCCTACGAGCATTTCCGGCGACGCACCCGACACCTTGCGATCAACCAGGAACAATCCAAACGCACCCAACATGATGCCGAAACTGATCAGTCCGCTGGCCGCCCAAGGCGTCAGCCCCAGGTTTTCAGCGGCAGAAATCCCAGGAACGATCAACGAAAACGCTGTCGCCGCGAGCATCACCCCGGCCCCGAAGCCGAGAAGCGTATCGCTGACCGCCTGGGGCATCCGTCGAATCACCAGCACGGGCACCGCGCCCAAGGCAGTGCCCAAGGCGCAGATCGCCCCGCCTTGCAGCGCGCGCAGCAGTTTCGGCTCGAGGTCCAGCCACGCCAAGCCTTGGGCAACCAATAACGTCATGCCTGCCAGCAGTAACAGCGATCCGAATGCGTAACGAAACATTCGCCCACTTCCGATCGCCAGTGTTTCAGTGCCCATAGCCAGCCTTGGATTGTTTTTGCAGAAGTCTTAAACCAGTGCAGCCTGATAGCGCGCAGCGACTTCAGGCCAATTGATCACGTTGTAGAACGCGTTGATGTATTCCGGGCGACGGTTCTGGTATTGCAGGTAATAAGCGTGCTCCCAGACATCCAGGCCGAGGATTGGCGTATTGCCGCTCATCAATGGACTGTCCTGATTGCCGCTGCTTTCAACGACCAGCGTCTTTTGCGGCGTCACACTGAGCCACGCCCAGCCGCTGCCGAAACGAGTCAGCGCGGCTTTGGTGAAGGCTTCCTTGAAACTGCTCAGGCCGCCCAGTTGCTCATTGATCGCCTCAGCCAAGGAGCCTTCGGGATTGCCGCCGCCGTTAGGCGCCATCACTTCCCAGAACAGCGAATGGTTGGCATGCCCGCCGCCCTGATTAATCACCGCCGCGCGCAACTTCTCCGGCAGTTGCTGGACAGCAGATACCAGTTTCTCCACCGGCCACTCGGCAAACTCGGTGCCTTCCACCGCAGCGTTGAGGTTGTTGATGTAGGTCTGGTGATGCTTGGTGTAATGGATTTCCATGGTCTGCGCATCGATGTGCGGTTCCAGGGCATCGTAGGCGTAGGGCAAGGCAGGCAAGGTAAAAGCCATTTCAATGAACTCCATGTTGTAGGGGCGCAGGCGAGGCGGCATCGATGTGCAGCAATCGATGCGTACGCGGGTATTCGCCGCGTTCGCTGATGAAATTCAGCAGCTCGACGTAGGTTTTGCTGCTCTGGCGCAACGCTGCTTCACGCAGGGCCGGCGCCAGTCGTGGGTCCTGCATGGTCTGCAACAATCGCTGATGGATGGCGCACAGGTACTCGGCGCTCTCCTCAGGCTGGTTCAGACGCAAATGCAGATCCGCCAGGTTGTGGTGGGAAATCACGCAGGCCGCGACCGCCTCGTCGGCATCTGCCCAGCGCTCGAACAACACCTGGGCCAGGGCCAATGCCTGCAAGTAAGCCTCGCGGGCATCAACCAATTCGCCCAGCATGAAATGGCGGTTAGCCCTTTCGATCGTGCGTTTCCAGTGCTCCATGGTGAGCCTCCAAAGCGGTTGCGGTGGTTACACGCCGCCTGCGGTGAGCTTCTCTGGGTTGAGTAACTCTTCCAGCTGGCTGCGTGTCAGGTCGGTGTGTTCCAGCGCGACATCGATCACCGGACGGCCCTGTTGATAGGCCTTTTTGGCGATCTCCGCGGCTTTTTGGTAACCAATGATCGGGTTGAGTGCGGTGACCAGAATCGGGTTACGCGACAGCGCTTCCTTGAGCCTGGCTTCGTTGACCTTGAAGCTGGCGATGGCCTTTTCACCCAGCAGATGGCTGGAGTTGGTCAGCAACTCGATGCTGCTCAGCAGGTTCTGGGCGATGATCGGCAGCATCACGTTCAGCTCGAAATTGCCCGACTGACCGGCGATTGTGATGACCGTGTCATTGCCGATGACCTGAGCGGCGACCATGGCGGTCGCTTCCGGGATCACCGGGTTGACCTTGCCAGGCATGATCGAAGAACCCGGCTGCAAGGCTTCGAGTTCGATTTCACCAAGACCGGCCAGCGGGCCGGAGTTCATCCAGCGCAGGTCGTTGGCGATTTTCATCAGCGAAACGGCAGTGGCCTTGAGCTGACCGGAAACACTGACCGCCGTGTCCTGAGAGCCGATCAGCGCAAACAGATCCTCGCCCGGTTTGAATTTCACTTGGGTCAGCTTGTTCAGTTGCTCACTGAAACGCGCCGCGAATTCCGGATGAGCGTTGATTCCGGTGCCCACTGCCGTGCCGCCCTGAGCCAGGGATTGCAGACTCGGCAGCAGATCCTGCAGATGACTGATGTTGGCCTTGAGCTGCTGCGCCCAACCGTTGAGCACCTGGCTCATGCGCACCGGCATCGCGTCCATCAAGTGAGTGCGGCCGGTTTTGACGTGGTGATGAACCTCTTCGGCCTTGCGCTCGATCACCTGAACCAGACGCACCAGCGCCGGCAACAATTGCTCGTGCAACGCCAACGCCGCACTGACGTGGATGGTGGTCGGGATGATGTCGTTGCTGCTTTGGCCGCAATTGACGTGATCGTTGGGGTTCACCGGCTCGCCGAGCAGGCGGCTGGCCAGGGTGGCGATCACTTCGTTGGCGTTCATGTTCGAACTGGTGCCGGAACCGGTCTGGAAGATATCCACCGGAAAATGCTGCATGAAGTCACTTTGGAGCAGGCCCAGTGCCGCATCGACGATGGCTTTGCCCTGGGATTCGCTGATTTGCTTGAGCTCGACGTTGGCTCGGGCAGCGGCGGCCTTGGCCAGGATCAGCGCGCGGATGAACTGCACGGGCATCGGTTTGCCGCTGATGGGGAAGTTATCCACCGCGCGCTGGGTCTGTGCGCCGTAGAGGGCGTCCACCGGTACTTGAAGTTCGCCCATGCTGTCGCGCTCAATACGAGTCTTGGTCATCAGAAAATCCTTGCACCAGTTCTATGAGAGGAATCGAGGGCTGCAACTCGCAGGTCGCCAGTTGCCAGGTGTAGCTCTGCCAGCGCTTGAGGCGGCATTTGCACAGAGAGAGCCGTTCCAGATCGCGCAATGGCCGCCAGGCCTGATCCAGACAAAAGGTGCGCCAATGCCAGGGCAGCGCGACATCGGCGACGGTGTCGAGCAACAGGCGGAAAGAAGTTTCGGCGATGGTCCAGGGAGAGGTTGCCGTGCAACAGGCGAGGTACCGACCTTCGGCCAGGTAATGTTCGATCAGGCGAGGCTCGTCAGGGTCCATTGCGCAACGGATCTGGCGACTCATCCAGCGCCAGCTTTCGAGGTAAGGCTGCTCGTGCAAGGCAGAACTCATGATCCGGGCTCATTCGGTAATGAGATTTATTATTAGATGATAATAAGAACCAAAACAACCCCAAGAAAATCAACGCACAAAAAAGGCGCGCCACCCAACGATGGGTGGCGCGCCTTTTTTGTGTAACGGTTAAGCGTTAGCTGCCGGCTACCGTCATCCGCTCGATCAGCACCGAACCTGTACGAATGTTGCTGCGCAGTTCCAGGTCATTACCGACAGCAACGATCTGTTTGAACATGTCACGCATGTTGCCGGCGATGGTCACTTCCTGGACCGCAAACTGGATTTCACCGTTCTCGACCCAGTAACCCGCCGCGCCACGGGAGTAATCGCCAGTGACCATGTTCAGGCCCTGCCCCATCAATTCAGTCACCAGCAGGCCGCGGCCCATGCGGCGCAGCAAGGCAGCCTGGTCTTCATCGCCATGAGTGACGAACAGGTTGTGCACACCGCCGGCGTTGGCGGTGCTCGGCATCCCGAGCTTACGGCCGGAGTACGTGCCGAGAACGTACGACACCAATTCGCCTTTTTCGACGAACGGTTTAGCGTAGGTCGCCAGACCGTCGCCATCGAACGCCGAACTGCCCAGGGCTCGCATCAGGTGCGGGCGCTCATCGATGGTCAGCCATTCCGGGAACAGTTTCTGCCCCAGCGTGCCTTCAAGGAACGAGGATTTTCGATACAGACTGCCGCCGGAAATCGCCGAGAGAAAACTGCCGAACAAACCACCGGCCAGTTCCGCGGAAAACAGTACCGGCACTTCGCAGGTCGGCACCGGACGCGCGCCCAGACGGCTCGCCGCCCGTTGCGCGGCACGCTGGCCAATGCTCACCGGGTCGGCCAGCAAGTTGCCCTGGCGGTTCACGTCGTACCAGTAATCGCGCTGCATCTGGCCGTCGGCCTCGGCGATCATCACGCAGCTCAGGCTGTGACGGGTCGACGCGTAACCGCCGATAAAACCGTGGCTGTTGCCGTAAACACGGCAGCCCTGATGGGTGCTGAGGGTGGTGCCGTCGGCGTTCTTGATCCGGCTGTCGGTGGCAAACGCCGCCGCTTCACAGGCCAGGGCCTGCTCGATGGCTTGCTCCGGCGTGATGTCCCATGCGTGGAACAGGTCGAAATCCTGCAGATCCTTGGCCATCAGCGCGGCGTCTGCCAGGCCTGAAGCTTCGTCTTCCGACGTGTGCTTGGCGATGGCCAGTGCGGCGGCGACGGTTTCGCGAATCGCCTCCGGACCGCTGGCGGATGTGCTGGCCGAACCCTTGCGCTGGCCAACGTACAAGGTGATGCCGAAGCCCTGATCGCGGTTGAATTCGACGGTTTCGACTTCACGCTGACGCACCGAGGTCGACAGGCCCTGCTCCAGGGACACCGCCACTTCACAGGCACTGGCACCCTGGCGCTTGGCTTCAGCGATGATCTGCTCGACTTGCTCTTGCAGTGCCGGCAACGCTTGTGGGCCGACGCTTTCAACTGCACTCATGCTGTTCTCCACTCAAATTCTGCTTTCGGCTAGGGCCTTCGAGCGACCGGGCCGGACAAGCGGCCCCCGACTGGTTATCATGGCGGCGTTTCTTTGCGGACGGCCACCATGGTTGATTCTTACGACGACTCCCTCGATACGGGAGAAAAAAGCAAATCCCAGGTTAAACGCGAGCTTCATGCTCTGGTTGACCTCGGCGAGCGCCTTACAACGCTCAAGCCTGACTTGCTGGCAAAACTGCCGTTGACCGACGCTATGCGCCGGGCACTGGCCGATGCGCCCAAGCACACCGCGAATATCGCGCGTAAACGGCACCTTATGTTTATCGGCAAACTGATGCGCGATCAGGACACTGACGCCATTCTGACCTTGCTCGATCAACTCGATGCCTCCACCCGGCAGTACAACGAACGTTTCCACGGCCTGGAACGCTGGCGCGATCGCTTGATCGCGGGCGACGATGCAGTCCTGGAGAAGTTCGTGGTCGACTACCCGGAGGCTGATCGTCAGCAATTGCGCTCCCTGATCCGTCAGGCCCAGCACGAACTGGCGACCAACAAGCCACCGGCATCGAGCCGTAAAATCTTCAAATACATCCGTGAGCTGGACGAGACTCAACGCGGTCTGCGTTAAGTCCCGAATCGGGTGAGTCGCCAAGCGGCTCACCCGAAGCTCCATCCTTTTACGATCCTGTGCCACCCACAGTGATCGCATCGATTTTCAGCGTTGGCTGGCCGACACCCACCGGCACCGACTGCCCATCCTTGCCACACGTCCCCACGCCGCTGTCCAGCGCCAGATCGTTACCGACCATCGACACCTTGCTCATGGCTTCAGGGCCATTGCCGATCAACGTCGCGCCTTTGACCGGGGCAGTGATTTTGCCGTCTTCGATCAGGTACGCCTCGCTGGTGGAGAACACGAATTTGCCGCTGGTGATGTCCACCTGACCGCCGCCGAGGTTGGCGCAGTAGATGCCGCGCTTCACCGAGGCGATGATTTCCGCCGGGTCGCTTTCGCCCGCCAGCATGTAGGTGTTGGTCATGCGCGGCATCGGCAGGTGCGCGTAGGATTCACGACGACCGTTACCGGTACGGGCCACACCCATCAGACGGGCGTTGAGTTTGTCCTGCATATAGCCTTTGAGTACGCCGTTTTCGATCAGCGTCGTGCACTCGGTCGGGGTGCCTTCATCATCGACGCTCAGGGAACCGCGACGCCCGGCCAGCGTGCCGTCATCGACAATGGTGCACAGCTTGGACGCAACCATCTCGCCCATGCGCCCGCTGTAGGCGGAACTGCCCTTGCGGTTGAAGTCGCCTTCCAGACCGTGGCCGACCGCTTCGTGCAGCAACACGCCCGACCAGCCCGAACCCAGCACCACCGGCAACGTACCGGCCGGCGCAGGAATGGCTTCCAGATTCACCAGCGCCTGACGCAGCGCTTCACGGGCGTAGCTCATGGCGCGGTCATCGCTGAGGAAATAACGGTAATCGGTACGACCGCCACCGCCATGACCGCCGCGCTCACGGCGACCGTTCTGCTCGACGATCACGCTGACGTTAAAGCGCACCAACGGCCGAACATCGGCGGCCAGGCCACCGTCGGTGGAAGCCACGAGGATTCGCTCCCAGACACCGGCCATGCTCACGGTGACTTGCTGGATACGCGGGTCGAGGGCGCGAGTCGCGACGTCGATACGTTTGAGCAGCTCGACCTTCTCGGCACGGGTCATCACTTCCAGCGGGTTGTCCGGCCCGTACAACTGGGCGACATCCTGGGTCGTGAAGGCTTGCACCGTGCCGTTCTGACCGGCGCGGGAGATCGAACGTGCAGCACGGGCTGCAGCGCCGAGGGCTTCGAGGGTAATGGCATTGCTGTAGGCAAAACCGGTTTTCTCACCCGATTGCGCACGCACGCCGACACCTTGGTCGAGGTTGAAGCTGCCTTCCTTGACGATCCCGTCTTCCAGCGCCCAGGACTCGGAAATCTGCCCCTGGAAATACAGGTCGGCAGCATCGATGCCCGGGCCGGCCAGATCGCCGAGCACACCTTGCAGGCTCTCGATTGTTACGCCGCCGGGCGCCAGGAGGTGTTCACTGACTGAGGACAACAACTCGCTCATATGCTTTACGCCTTAAATTCATCGTTCTGAGGCAGGTCGCCGGGCGCCCTGCGAGAAAAAGCGCCGGTGACTGGACACCGGCATCCGCGCCCTGATGGACGCCTGTTCGCTGCTATCGCGTTCGGCCAGCAGCACGGCCTCGCCTTGATCCTGTTGCGCCAGCACACGTCCCCACGGGTCGATAATCGCGGCATGGCCAAAGGTTTCCCGCGGCCCCGGATGCGTCCCACCCTGGGCAGCCGCGAGCACATAACATTGAGTTTCGATGGCCCGCGCGCGAATCAATACATCCCAATGCGCCGCGCCGGTCACCGCAGTAAAGGCCGACGGCGCGGTAATCAACTCCGCACCGGCGGCGCGTAATTCGCTGTACAGCTCCGGGAAGCGCAGGTCGTAACACACTGTCAGCCCGACTCGACCGACGGGCGTGTCCGCCACGACAACTCCACTGCCATAAGCATAGTCATCGGATTCGCGATAACGCCCGCGATTGTCCGCCACATCGACGTCGAAGAGGTGCAACTTGTCATACCGTGCAACCGTTTCGCCGTGGTCATCCACCAGCAGCGAGCAGGCATGCACTTTGGCCGTCGGTTGATCCACCGGCGGCAACGGCAATGTGCCGGCCACTATCCATAACTTGAGGTCGCGGGCGGTCTGTTTCAACCACGGCAGGATAGGACCTTCGCCCAACGCCTCGGCGCGGCCGATGTCGGCAATGTCGCGACGGCCCATGGCAGCGAAGTTTTCCGGCAGTACGGCAAGCTGCGCACCACCGGCCGCCGCTTGCTCGAGCAGCCGACGGGCCTGGGCCAGATTGGCCAGCACATCGCTCTGGCTGACCATTTGAATCACCGCAAAAGACATGGCCTTTTCCTTACTTGAGATCCGTACACCGACCTGTAGCAGCTGCCGAAGGCTGCGTCCGGCTGCGCAGCAGTCGTAAATCCGGGATGCACAGTTGATCTGAAAGACCGAGGTGCCTGATTTTACGACTGCTGCGCAGCCGGACGCAGGCTTCGCCAGCTGCTACAAGGGATTTGCGTCGCCACATAAAAGTCTTTGGCCATGCTACTCCATCAGCCAAGGACGTGGGCTCTGAGAAAGAAAGTCAAAAAGGCTTGTCGAAGGTGATTTTCGGCTCTTTCCACGGCCCCTTGACGGTGTATTGGACGCTGGCGAAACGCGCCACACGGTCACCGATCAGCTTATCGATCAGGAACAGCGCGCCGCCGATAGCCGGTGCACCGACGATCAGCGCGGCAATCGGCAGGTTGTTGGTCACAGGCAACGTCACCAGCAACTTGGCATCGACCTTATCGCCCACCAGGTCCAGCGTCCCGTTGAGTTCGATGTTGCTCGACGGACCGGTCAGCCGGATCGGCTCACGCGTCACGTAGACGCCGTTGGTCCCGACCAGCAGGCCTTTGACCCGGTCATAACTCAAGCCTTTGCCGAACAGGTCGGAGAAGTCCAGACGCAGCCGGCGGCCGATGGAGTTGAAGTTCAGCAAGCCAAACACGCGCAACGCCTGGGCGCTGCCCTCAACTTCAACGAACTGGCCTTTATTCAGCGAAGCATCGAGGGTTCCAGAGAAGCGCTTGGTGGCCAGCCAGGCCGGCGAACCGGGCCAGCGACCATCGACATCCATATGAAAATCTTCGCTGGTGACACTCGGCGCAAATCCCCAGCCCTTCAGTACATCGGCAAGATTCTTGCCGCTGATCCGGCCCTTGTACCAACTGCTGCTGGAACCGGGCACGCCTTCCCAACCGCCGCTGCCCTGCAGGAGAATGCCCTTGAGGCCCAGATCCAGCGTGGTAAACGCAATGCCCTTGGCGGTCGGACGAACTTTCAGATACCAGGCCCCGACGAGGTCTTTGCCCTGGAACAGCTGATTGATGGTGATATCCAGTGCCGGGATCTTCGTCGGGTCCACCGAGGCCAGCGGATCTGGCGAGTTTTCGTCGGCCAGGACGGTCGGGTCTGGCGCCGGCAAACGCACGTATTGCAGATTGATCGCAATCGGCACGGCCTTCGCATCGGGGATGCTGGCGCTGCCCTTGACCTGCTGACTGTCGAGTTGCAAAGCCCATGTGGCAGGTTTGCGGTTCAACTGCACCGACGCCTGATCGAGCGTAGTGCCGACACCGCTGAGCTTGCCAATCTTGAAATCTGCGCTGCTGAGCAACTGTTTGGCGTTGCCGCCCGGATCCTGGCCGGCGTACTTGTCTACCAGGTCCTTCCAGGGGCCGACGTCCAGTTCCGACAGTACACCGCGCACCCGCAGGCCTTTGGCGCCGGGTAGCACGGCATTACCGCCACCCAGGAACAACTCGCCACGACCGTCGGCAAAATTGCCGGGCGGTGCCGCAAACGTGAAGTTCGCCAGCTCACCGTAGTTGACCCAGTAGCGCCGCTCCGCTCCCTGCAGGGTCATGCGGAACGTGGTGTCGCGGCCGACGTCGGCCGCCATGCCGAACGGTGCCGGCAAATCGATTGCTACGCCCTTCAGGTTGGAGCTGACCATCAGTTGACTGTCGGGCCCATCAAGGTTCAGTTGCAGCTGATAAGGGATCACACCGGACACTGGCAACGGCTGAGTCACACTCAGCCAGTCAGTCAGTTTCTTGACCTCGACCTGACCCGAGGCGGCGACGCGAGTCTTGAGGTTGCCGGGGCTGCCATCGGCGAAAATCTGTGCGGTAACCGGTTTATCAAAGGCGCGCGCGGTGATGTTTTGCCCGCTCAAACCCTTGGTGCTGTCGAAACGGAAATCGCCCTTGAGCTGAGTCAATTCCAGGGTTGGCTCGGCCAGTTTCAGACGGGCCTTGGCGGTCTTGAAGTCGACGAGGATCTTCGGCTGCTCGCCTTTGACCAGTGGAATATCCAGTTTCAGTTTGCCCTGCAGATCACCCTCACCTTCCCAACCGGCAAAGGTGGCTGCGGTGCCGATCGGCGCCTCCTGGAGAATCTTCAGGCCATCGCCCAGCCCGCCGGCGAATCCACCGTCGAGGAACAGGTGGACGCTTTGCCCCGCTGGCACATGGGGGATATTGACGTAAATGTCGCTGACCTGGGTATTGAGCAACTGCCCCTTGCTGGCCAGGATCCGCACACCGCTGTCTTCAACAAACACGTCACCCGTGACGTTGCTGACATGTGGCCAGCCAGGCTGAAAGGCCAGTTCGGCGTCGTGAACCTTGAAGAACAGACTGATGCTGCGGGCCGTCTCGGCGGCCCCGTGGTTCAGCGAACCCTGGTACTGGAAGAAGCCTTCGTCCACCGCACCTTTGAGAATCGCCGTACGCAGCCATTCGTCCAGCCCCGGGCTGAGCATTGTCGGCAAGTACTTGGCGGTGTAACGACCGTCGCCGTCCACCAGACCGACCCGCAGGTCCATATAGTCTTCCTGGGTGTGGTCGAAATGCAGGCGGATCAGGAAGTCGCCGGCAATCTTGCCCTCCTCGCCCAGTACCTTCAGGTACGGCGCGATCAAGGTGAAGGCTTCTTTATCGAGTTTCCAGGTCAGTCGGGCATTAGCCTGAATGTACTGCCATGGCTTGGCGAAGATCGGGTCCAGGTGCAGGGAAAAATCCTTGCTGTCCATGCGCAGCTCGCCACCGCCCAGATCACCGCTGATGCTGCCACTGACATTTCGTGCCGCCGGAGCGCCGTGATAGGCATCGAAGCCGACCCGATCCAGGTTGGCGGCAAAGCTGAATTTGCTGTCGTCGGTGGCATTGGGCCGGAAGTCGATCAGGACATTGCGCAGGCCACCGGTCACTTTGAGTCGCTCGACGGCCGTAGCAACGCCTTCAGGCAGCGGCCCCAAGGCATTCAGTATCGGGGTGATCGGGGTGAGATCGAGACGGTCGGCTTGCAGATGCCAAAGCTCTTCAGTCTTGTCGGTCGCCACGTTTTGTTTGAGTTGCAGATGCGATTCCCAACGGGTCTCGCCAAGGCTCATGGCCAGCGAATCCAGGGTGATCAGGGCGCCTTCGGAACTGCGCTGGAAATAGCCATTGAGTGCCAGATTGTTGATCTGGATCGGCTTGCGCTCGCCGTACGCGCCCTTGAGTTGCGGCGCGTTCAAGCGAATTGCAGCACTCTGCAGGGCGCCCTTGTTCCAGTTCACCCAAAGCTCGCCGCCGGCCTTGAGCTCGGAAAAATTCCATTGTTGGGTCAGGCGCTCAGGCAACCATTTCGACCAGTCGCTTTGCGGCAGGCTCAAATAAGCTTCGGCCTCGCCGTCTTTCCATTCGCTGGCGCGCAGACGGGTACGCAGACTGATGGCCACCGGTTGTCCGTCGGGCAGGGTCAATCGGGCGTCGAGTCGCTGGCGGGAGACGCCGGTTTTCAGATTCAGCCCGACGTAAGTCAGGGTCAGCGGCTGCTCTTGCAATGGCTGCAAAGTGACTTGGCTATCGAGTACCGACAGTTGCTGAACCATCTGCATGCGATTGAGCAATTGCTCAGGATCCAGCGGCTGATCCTGCTGCACCGGCAAGCCTTCCAGCGCCCAATGGCCGTCCTCGCCTTCCTTGAGGCTGATCTTCAGGCCGCTGAGTTCCAGGTGAGCGATGCGCACTTCACGAGCCATCAGACTGGCCCACAGATCCGGCACCGCGCGCACCTGATCCAGACGCAGGGCATTGGCGCCCTCGCCGACCATCACGTCGTGAGCCAGCATGATCGGCGCAAAGCCGCTCCAGTTGCCTTCCAGTTCACCGATAGTCAGCGGCATACCCAAGGCAGCGCTGGCTTTGGCTTCGACTTCGGCACGGTACTCGGCCACCAGCGGCGTCAGCTCTCGGCCGAGGCTGACGTACAACGCCATCAACACCAACACCAACGCACACAGCCCCAGACCCCAACGGGTCAATGCGGCCAAAATGCGTGTCAGACGTTCCATGTCAGTTGGCTCCCATGGCAAAAATACTGCAAAAAGCTGAGGCCAGCCGTTCTAGCAGAGTTGAAAGACAGCGATTCAGAGCAGCACCACGTCGTATTGTTCCTGGGAATACATGGTTTCCACCTGGAACCGGATGGTGCGTCCGATAAAACCTTCGAGTTCGGCGACATTGCCCGACTCTTCATCGAGCAAACGGTCGACCACTTTCTGGTTTGCCAATACACGATAGCCTTCCGCCTGATAGGCGCGAGCCTCTCGGAGGATTTCGCGGAAAATCTCGTAGCAAACGGTTTCCGGCGTCTTGAGCTTGCCGCGGCCCTGACAGCTGCTGCACGGCTCGCACAGCACTTGTTCAAGACTTTCGCGGGTGCGCTTGCGAGTCATCTGCACCAGGCCCAACTCGGTGATGCCGATGATGTTGGTCTTGGCGTGATCGCGTTCCAGTTGCTTCTCGAGCGTGCGCAGCACCTGACGCTGGTGCTCCTCATCTTCCATGTCGATGAAGTCGATGATGATGATCCCGCCCAGGTTGCGCAGGCGCAGCTGGCGAGCAATGGCGGTCGCGGCTTCGAGGTTGGTCTTGAAAATGGTTTCTTCGAGGTTGCGATGACCGACGAACGCCCCGGTGTTGACGTCGATGGTGCTCATGGCTTCCGCCGGATCGACCACCAGGTAACCGCCGGACTTCAGCGGGACTTTGCGCTCCAGGGCTTTCTGGATTTCGTCTTCGACGCCGTACAGGTCGAAGATCGGCCGTTCACCCGGGTAATGCTCAAGACGATCGGCGATTTCCGGCATCAGCTCGGCGACGAACTGTGTGGTTTTCTGGAAGGTTTCCCGGGAGTCGATCCGGATCTTCTCGATCTTCGGGCTCACCAGGTCACGCAAAGTGCGCAGCGCCAGGCCGAGGTCTTCGTAGATCACACTCGGCGCGCTGATGGTTTTGATCTGCTCGTTGATCTGATCCCAGAGACGACGCAGGTAGCGAATGTCCATGAGGATTTCATCGGCACCGGCACCTTCGGCAGCGGTACGCAGGATGAAGCCACCGGCCTCCTGGATGCCTTCTTTGGCCACGCAATCAGTGACCACTTGTTTGAGACGTTCACGCTCGGCTTCGTCTTCAATCTTCAACGAAATGCCAACGTGTGCAGTGCGCGGCATGTACACCAGATAACGCGAGGGAATCGACAACTGAGTCGTCAGGCGTGCGCCTTTGGAGCCGATCGGGTCCTTGGTCACTTGCACCACCAGGCTCTGGCCTTCATGAACCAGAGCGCTGATGCTCTCGACCGCCGGGCCTTCGCGCAGGGAGATTTCCGAGGCGTGAATGAACGCGGCGCGATCCAGTCCGATGTCGACGAATGCCGCTTGCATGCCGGGCAATACCCGCACGACCTTGCCTTTATAGATGTTGCCGACGATCCCGCGCTTTTGCGTGCGCTCGACGTGGACCTCTTGCAGAACACCGTTTTCAACCACCGCCACGCGCGATTCCATCGGCGTGATGTTGATCAGGATCTCTTCACTCATGGCAGGGTCTCGTTCAGGCATGTTCACGATAATGGCCGCATCTTGTCAGTACGACGCTCAACGCGCGTTAAGGGTTTGCCAACAGGGTATGCCGAAATGGCCCAGCAGCTCAGCGGTTTCGCACAGCGGTAGTCCGACCACCGCCGAGTAACTGCCATTGAGCCCGGCGACAAACACCGCACCGAGTCCTTGAATGCCGTAGCCGCCGGCCTTGTCCTGCGGCTCGCCGCTGGCCCAATAGGCCATCGCTTCATCGCGACTGATGTTGCGAAAACGCACCAGACTGCTCACCACCCGAGACTCGCAACGTTCGCCGTCGAGTACCGCAATCGCCGTCAGGACTTCATGCTCACACCCGGACAACATCATAAGCATGGCGCACGCCTCGGCTTCATCAACCGGCTTGCCGAGAATTTTTCCGTCCAGCACCACGGCGGTGTCGGCGCCCAGCACGCAAAAATCTGCGTCGGACACGACGGTCCCCCGCCCGGCCTCGGCTTTGCCGCGCGCCAGGCGCTCGACATAGGCCGAAGGGGATTCATTTTCCAAAGGGGTTTCATCGATGTCCGCGCTGATGGCGGAGAACGGCACGCCGATCTGCGTGAGCAGTTCACGCCGACGCGGCGAGCCTGAGGCAAGGTAAACAAGTTTCATCAAGACATCTCCCTGTCGAGGTGCGGGCAAATGCCTGACCGAATTAATTGATTTTGTAGCGTCGACGCAAACCGCGCAAACCGTAGCTGATCCATGGCCAGAGCAATGCGCTGACCAATGCCGGCAAGACCAGCGCCAGCGTCGGCTGACGATTGCCGGTCAGGGCGCTGAGCCATAGTTGAACAAGTTGTGCGAGGCCGAAGATCACCAGGATCACCAGGCTCTGTTGCCACATCGGGAACATGCGCAGGCGTTGTTGCAGCGCCAGCACCAGGTACGTGATCAGCGTCAGGATCAATGCGTTCTGGCCCAGCAGCGTGCCATAAAGCACGTCTTCGGCCAGGCCCAGGCACCACGCGGTGACCATCCCGACTTTCTGCGGCATGGCCAACGCCCAGAACGCCAGCAGCAAGGCCAGCCACAGTGGACGGAGGATTTCCATGAATTGTGGCAGCGGCGAAACGCTGAGCAGCATGCCTATGGCGAATGTCAGCCAGACCATCCAGCCGTTTCGGGAGGCAGTAGCACCAACCATTATTCTCGTCCCCCAGTGGTAGCCGGCGCAGAGACAGGCGGTTTGGCGGCAGGCCTCATGGCAGCGGGTGGCGTGGCCGGCGGTTTAGCGGCCGCAGGTTGCGTCGCGGGCGGCTTGCTGGCGGCAGGTTTCGCAGGAGCAGGATGAGTTGCCGCAGGTTTGGGCGGGGTTGTGGCAGCAGGGGCAGCAGGGGCCGTCGTCGGCGCAACCGGAGCCACGGGCGCAGCAACAGCAGCCGGGACGATGGCAGGTTTCGGTACTGTCGCTGGAATGATCGGTCCACCACCGTGTTGGTCCAGGGCTTCTTGAGCCTGGGCAGCTTCGTTGGCGCGTTCTTCGGCTGTGCGGCCGTCAGTGAACACCAGCAACAGGTAACGGCTACGGTTCAACGCGGCGGTCGGTACGGCACGCACAATAGCGAACGGTTGACCGGAATCGTGAATCACTTCCTTGACCGTCGCTACCGGATAACCCGCCGGGAACCGCTGACCCAGACCGGAGCTGACCAGCAGATCGCCTTCTTTAATGTCGGCGGTATCGGCCACATGACGCAGCTCCAGGCGTTCCGGATTGCCGGTGCCGCTGGCAATCGCCCGCAGACCGTTGCGGTTCACCTGCACCGGAATGCTGTGAGTGGTGTCGGTCAGCAACAGCACACGGGAGGTGTACGGCATCAACTCGACCACCTGGCCCATCAGGCCGCGGGCATCGAGTACCGGCTGACCGAGGACCACACCGTCGCGCTCACCTTTATTGATGATGATGCGGTGAGTGAAGGGATTGGGGTCCATGCCGATCAACTCGGCCACTTCGACCTTCTCGTTGACCAGCGCGGAGGAGTTGAGCAATTCGCGCAGCCGAACGTTCTGCTCGGTGAGGGCGGCAAGCTTTTGCATGCGGCCCTGCAACAGCAGGTTTTCGGTTTTGAGTTTTTCGTTTTCGGCGACGAGCTCGGTACGGCTGCCAAATTGGCTGGCCACACCCTGCCATAACCGCTGCGGCAGGTCGGTGATCCAGTAAGACTGCATCAGTACCAGCGACATTTGGCTACGCACTGGCTTGAACAGTGTGAAGCGGGCATCGACCACCATCAGCGCGACCGATAGCACGACCAGCACCAACAAGCGCACGCCCAGTGAAGGCCCTTTGGTGAAAAGCGGTTTAATAAGCCGCTCCTCCCAGGCAAATGTTCTCTTTATTCATACGGCATCAAACCGGCCTGGATGCAGACTGACAGAAGATAAACGTCAACAGGCAGCACCGCAAAGTGCTGCCTGCGCGCCAACAGCATAGATGCGTCGGGCGAGATCACTCGCTCGACAGCAGGTCCATGGTGTGTTTATCCATCATTTCCAATGCACGGCCACCGCCGCGAGCAACACAGGTCAGCGGGTCTTCGGCAACGATTACCGGCAGACCGGTTTCCTGGGCCAGCAACTTGTCGAGGTCACGCAGCAAGGCGCCACCACCGGTCAGTACCAGACCACGCTCGGCGATATCGGAAGCCAGTTCCGGAGGCGATTGCTCCAGTGCACTTTTCACAGCCTGAACGATGGTGGCCAGGGACTCTTGCAGAGCTTCCAGCACTTCGTTGGAGTTCAGGGTGAATGCGCGCGGAACGCCTTCGGCCAGGTTACGGCCACGAACGTCGACTTCGCGAACTTCGCCGCCCGGGTAGGCAGTACCGATTTCCTGCTTGATGCGCTCGGCAGTGGATTCGCCGATCAGGCTGCCGTAGTTGCGACGCACGTAGGTGATGATCGCTTCGTCGAAGCGGTCGCCGCCAACCCGTACGGACTCGGCGTAAACCACACCGTTCAGGGAGATCAGCGCGATTTCAGTGGTACCGCCACCGATATCGACAACCATCGAGCCGCGAGCTTCTTCAACCGGCAAGCCGGCACCGATCGCCGCCGCCATTGGCTCTTCGATCAGGAACACTTCACGGGCACCGGCACCAAGGGCCGACTCACGGATGGCACGACGCTCAACCTGGGTGGATTTGCACGGAACGCAGATCAGCACACGAGGGCTAGGCTGCAGGAAGCTGTTTTCGTGAACCTTGTTGATAAAGTACTGCAGCATCTTTTCGCAAACGCTGAAGTCGGCGATCACGCCATCCTTCATCGGACGAATGGCAGCAATGTTGCCCGGCGTACGGCCGAGCATGCGCTTGGCTTCGGTGCCGACAGCAACGACACTTTTCTGGTTACCGTGTGTCCGAATAGCCACAACCGAGGGCTCATTCAGGACGATACCGCGCTCGCGCACGTAAATAAGGGTGTTGGCAGTGCCCAGGTCAATGGAAAGATCGCTGGAAAACATGCCACGCAGTTTCTTGAACATGGGAAAGGGACCCTAGGCAACGCGTGGGTAAAAAAGTGCGGCAAACTCTAACAACGACAGGGATTTTGGGCAAGGCGCCAATATGTTAAATTGGCCGCTTTTCTGTGCACCAACCCCCACAATCGCGGCCTTATGACCGTAGAAATGCGGTAGTGTTCCGACAATCTAACACACGGATAGCATCCGTTCTGTTTTCCTTCCACTGGAGAATCCCATGACGCTTGAACGCTCCGACGTGGAAAAAATCGCTCATCTGGCCTGTCTTGGCCTTAATGATGCCGATCTTCCACACATCACTTCGGCCCTGAACAGCATTCTGGGGCTGGTCGACGAAATGCAGGCGGTCAATACCGACGGTATCGAGCCGCTCGCCCACCCACTGGAAGCCAGCCAGCGCCTGCGTGCAGACGTCGTGACCGAGACCAATCATCGCGAGGCCTATCAGTCCATCGCACCAGCGGTCGAAAACGGCCTGTACCTGGTTCCGAAAGTCATCGACTAAAGGGAAAGAGCCTGCAATGCATCAATTGACTCTGGCCGAGATCGCCCGCGGTCTCGCCGATAAAAAGTTTTCCTCCGAAGAGCTGACCAAAACCCTGCTGGCGCGTATCGCCCAGCTCGATCCTCAGCTCAACAGTTTCATCAGCCTCACCGAAGACCTGGCGCTCCAGCAGGCGAAAGCCGCTGACGCACGCCGCGCCAATGGTGAGAGCGGCGCCCTGCTCGGTGCGCCGATCGCCCACAAAGACCTGTTCTGCACCCAGGGCATCCGCACCAGCTGCGGCTCGAAGATGCTCGACAACTTTAAAGCCCCGTACGACGCCACCGTGGTCGCCAAGCTGGCCGCTGCTGGTGCCGTGACGCTGGGCAAGACCAACATGGACGAATTCGCCATGGGTTCGGCCAACGAGTCGAGCTACTACGGCGCAGTGAAAAACCCGTGGAACCTGGAACACGTGCCCGGCGGCTCGTCCGGTGGTTCGGCTGCGGCCGTTGCCGCTCGTCTGTTGCCGGCCGCGACCGCGACCGACACCGGCGGCTCGATCCGCCAGCCGGCCGCGTTTACCAACCTGACCGGTCTGAAACCGACGTACGGTCGCGTTTCGCGCTGGGGCATGATCGCCTACGCCTCCAGTCTCGATCAGGGCGGCCCATTGGCGCGCACTGCCGAAGACTGCGCCATCCTGCTGCAAGGCATGGCCGGTTTCGACCCGCAAGACTCCACCAGCATCGACGAGCCCGTGCCTGATTACAGCGCCGGCCTCAACGGTTCGCTGCAAGGCCTGCGCATCGGTGTTCCTAAAGAGTATTTCAGCGCCGGTCTCGACCCGCGCATTGCCGAGCTGATCCACAACAGCGTCAAGGAGCTGGAAAAGCTCGGTGCCGTGGTCAAGGAAATCAGCCTGCCGAACATGCAGCACGCGATCCCTGCGTACTACGTGATCGCCCCGGCAGAAGCCTCTTCCAACCTGTCGCGTTTCGACGGCGTACGTTTCGGCTATCGCTGTGAAGACCCGAAAAACCTGATCGACCTGTACAAGCGTTCCCGTGGCGAAGGTTTCGGCCCGGAAGTGCAGCGCCGGATCATGGTCGGTGCCTACGCGCTGTCCGCCGGTTACTACGACGCCTACTACCTGAAGGCGCAGAAGATTCGCCGTCTGGTGAAGAACGACTTCATGGCTGCCTTCAATGAGGTCGACATCATCCTCGGCCCAACCACGCCGAACCCGGCCTGGAAGCTTGGCGCCAAGAGCAGCGACCCGGTTGCTGCGTACCTGGAAGACGTCTACACCATCACCGCCAACCTCGCCGGTCTGCCGGGCTTGTCCATGCCAGCCGGTTTTGTCGACGGCCTGCCGGTCGGCGTGCAATTGCTCGCCCCGTATTTCCAGGAAGGTCGCCTGTTGAACGTTGCCCACCAGTATCAGCTCAACACTGACTGGCACACCCGCACCCCAACCGGCTTCTGAGGAGAAACACATGCAATGGGAAGTCGTGATCGGGCTGGAGATTCACACCCAGCTCACCACCCGGTCGAAAATCTTTTCCGGTAGTTCCACCACTTTCGGTTCCGAGCCGAACACCCAGGCCAGCCTGGTTGACCTCGGTATGCCTGGCGTATTGCCGGTGCTGAACCAGGAAGCGGTGCGCATGGCGGTAATGTTCGGTCTGGCGATTGATGCCGAGATCGGCCAGCACAACGTGTTCGCCCGTAAAAACTATTTCTACCCGGACCTGCCGAAGGGCTACCAGATCAGCCAGATGGAATTGCCGATCGTCGGCAAAGGCCACCTGGACATCGCGCTGGAAGACGGCACGGTCAAGCGCGTCGGCATCACCCGCGCGCACCTGGAAGAAGACGCCGGTAAAAGCCTGCACGAAGAATTCAGCGGCGCCACCGGCATCGACCTGAACCGTGCCGGCACGCCGCTGCTGGAAATCGTTTCCGAGCCGGACATGCGCAGCGCCAAGGAAGCCGTGGCTTACGTCAAGGCTGTCCACGCGATGGTCCGTTACCTGGGCATTTGCGACGGCAACATGGCCGAAGGCTCGCTGCGTTGCGACTGCAACGTGTCGATCCGTCCGAAAGGCCAGGTTGAGTTCGGCACGCGCTGCGAGATCAAGAACGTCAACTCGTTCCGCTTCATCGAGAAGGCGATCAACACCGAAGTACAGCGTCAGATCGAACTGATCGAAGACGGCGGCAGGGTGATCCAGCAGACCCGTCTGTACGATCCGAACAAGGACGAAACCCGTCCGATGCGCAGCAAAGAGGAAGCCAACGACTATCGTTACTTCCCCGATCCGGACCTGCTGCCGGTGGTCATCGAAGACTCGTTCCTCGACGACGTGCGCGCCACCCTGCCGGAATTGCCACCGCAGAAACGCGAGCGTTTCCAGGCGCAGTTCGGTCTGTCGGTCTACGACGCCAGCGTCCTGGCCACCAGCCGCGAGCAAGCCGATTACTTCGAGAAAGTCGTGAGCATCGGCGGCGACGCCAAGCTGGCGGCCAACTGGGTGATGGTTGAACTGGGCAGTCTGTTGAACAAACAGGGCCTGGACATCGATCAGTCGCCGGTCTCGGCCGAGCAACTGGGCGGCATGCTGCTGCGCATCACCGACAACACCATCTCCGGCAAGATCGCCAAAGTGGTGTTTGAAGCCATGGCCAACGGCGAAGGCAGCGCGGACGAGATCATCGACAAGCGCGGCTTGAAGCAAGTGACCGACACGGGCGCGATCTCGGCAGTGCTCGACGAGATGCTCGCGGCCAATGCCGAACAAGTTGAACAGTACCGCGCGGCAGACGAAGCCAAACGCGGCAAGATGTTCGGCTTCTTCGTCGGCCAGGCCATGAAAGCCTCCAAAGGCAAGGCTAACCCGCAACAGGTTAACGAACTGCTGAAAAGCAAGCTCGAAGGCTGATGAGAATGGAGCCAGCACTCAAAACTGGCTCTGATCCCTGTGGGAGCGGGCTTGCTCGCGAATGCGGTATTTCAGTCAACATTGATGTTGGATGTGATACCCCTTCGCGAGCAAGCCCGCTCCCACATTTGTATGTGGAAACCTTCGAATGAAACGCTTCCTCGGTACCTGTGCCCTGCTCTCTCTGCTGGCCGGTTGCGCCAGCACCGACACCATCGATCCACACGGCTATGACAAGACCGGTGTTGCCTCGTATTACGGCGCCAAACACCAAGGTAAACGCACCGCCAGTGGCGAGCGTTTCAACAAGAACTCCCTGACCGCCGCCCATCGCCAGTTGCCCTTTGGCACGCGAGTGAAGGTCACCAATCTGAACAACGACAAATCATGCGTGGTTCGCATCAACGATCGCGGACCGCACACCCGTGGGCGTCTGATCGATGTTTCACATGAAGCGGCCGAACAACTGGGTATGCTCAGAAGCGGCACCGCGAAGGTTCGCGTGCAGGCCCTCGACGACTGATAGACGGAGCGCTGACCATTTTCGGACTTGCCGATTTACCCCTGATCAGCGTGATTGAATTGCTCAGCGGCTTGCTGTTGCTCATCGCCGGCGCCGAACTGATGGTACGCGCCGCCGTGCGTCTCGCCGCGCGCCTGCATGTACGACCGCTGATTATCGGCCTGACCATCGTCGCCCTCGGCAGCAGCGCACCGCAGATGGCGGTCAGCCTGCAAGCCACCTTGGCGCAGAACGCCGACATTGCCGTCGGCAGCGTAATCGGCAGTAGCATCTTCAACATCCTCGTCACCCTCGGGCTCTCGGCGCTGATCATCCCGCTGCGGGTTTCACGGCAACTGGTGCGCCTGGATATTCCGCTGATGATCGGCGCCAGCCTGCTGGTGTTCATATTGGCGTGGAACGAAGAACTGACCCGCGTGGACGGCATCATTCTGCTGGCCGCACTGGCGCTGTATCTGGGCCTGCTGCTGCGCCAGTCGCGGCACTCGGCCCGTCCGCCATCCCATGACAAAACACCAGCGCCGTGGTTCAGCAGCTTGCTGATGATCGTCACGGGATTGGCGATGCTGGTCTACGCCGGGCACTTGCTGCTGGGCGCGGCAGTTTCGGTCGCGACCGATCTGGGATTGTCGGAGCGGATCATCGGCCTGACCATCGTCGCCGTCAGCACCTCCCTGCCGGAACTGGCCACTTCGTTGATTGCCGCCTTGCGCGGTCAGCGCGACATTGCCGTGGGCAACGTGATCGGCAGCAACCTGTTCAACCTCCTGGGTGTGCTGGGCTTCACCGCGTTGATCGCGCCGTCGCCGCTGTCGGTATCGCCCAACGCCCTGGCTTTCGATTTGCCAGTGATGCTCGGCGTCGCGACGTTGTGTCTGCCGGCGTTCTATTCCGGCTACCGGGTAACCCGCGCCGAAGGTCTGATGTTTTTGGGTTTGTATCTGGCTTACGGTCTGCACGTGGTGTCGTTCACCACCGGCATGCCGCTGGCCGGCAAGCTTGAACACCTGATGCTGTTTTTTGTCCTGCCGGCGCTGGTGGCGTTTTTTCTGTTCACGTCGCTGCGCGCCTGGCGTCGCCAACACCACAATAAGGAATTGCCATGACCGATGATAAAAAGCCTGGGGTTGAAGTCCGCCGCCAAGTGATGGGCGACGCCTTCGTCGACCGCGCGCTGGGCAATGCCACCGAGTTCACTCAACCGCTGCAGGATTTCGTCAACGAGCACGCCTGGGGCGGAGTCTGGAACCGCGAAGGTTTGCCATTGAAAACCCGGAGCCTGATCACCCTCGCCGCCCTGACCGCGTTGAAGTGCCCGCAGGAACTGAAAGGTCACGTGCGTGGTGCGCTGAACAATGGCTGCACCGTGGAAGAGATTCGTGAAGCGCTGCTGCATTGCGCGGTGTATGCCGGTGTCCCGGCAGCCATCGATGCGTTTCGCGCGGCGCAGGAAGTGATCGACAGCTACCAGAAAGCCGACTAGATCCACCCGCCCCACTGCAACAGGAAGATCCCGATGTTGGTGGTGATCGCCGCCATCAACGTGGTGATCACGATGATCGCTGCCGCCAGTTCATGATTGCCATTGGCCTGACGGGCCATGACAAAACTGGCCGCGGCGGTCGGGCTGCCGAAGTACAGGAACAGAATCCCCAACTCCGCACCACGAAAGCCCCAGAGCCACGCTCCCAGTGTCGCCAGTACCGGTAGGCCGATCATCTTCACCAGGCTTGAGCTGAGCGCCATGTTGCCGCTTTTGCGCAGTGCCGCCAGCGACAGCGTGCCACCGATGCAGATCAACGCCAACGGCAAGGTGGTTTGCGCCAGGTATTGACCGGACGTCTCCAGCCATCCCGGCAAGCTGATCTTGAAATACGCAAACGGTGCCGCCGCAAACACGCTGATGATCAGCGGATTGACCATCACGCTTTTGCAGATGCTCCAGGGGTCGGACTTGATCACCGGGCTGTACACCGCCAGCACAATGGTCGAGAGCGTGTTGTAAAACAGGATGACCAACGCCGCGAGAATCGCCCCGAGGGAAATCCCGTAGTCGCCGTACATGCTTGCCGCCAGTGCGAGGCCGATCACCCCGTTATTGCCGCGAAAGGCGCCCTGGGTGTAGATCCCCCGGTCTTCCCGCGGGCACTTCCAGATCGCCCAGCCCCAGGCGATGGCAAAACACACCAGCGTCGCCAGCGAGAAGTAGATGAGCAGCGCCGGTTGCAACGCGGCGTGCAGGTCGGCATGCAGGATGCCCAGAAACAACAATGCCGGCATGGTGACGTTGAACACCAGTGCCGACGCAGTGTGGATGAAGTTGTCGTTGATCCAGTCGATGCGCTTGAGCAGCGCCCCCAGAAACAGCATGGCAAACACCGGCGCGGTGATGTTCAGGGTTTCGAGGAAGATAGCCAGCATGCCGGGGGTAACCTTGGGTGAGCGTCGTTAGGGGGCTAATGATAAGCCACTTTCACCCGGATCGTTCCCATGCTCCGCGTCACTAGTGTCCGGTAAAAACCGAAGGGGGAGCTTGCTCCCCCTTGCTGTGCCTGCTTCGTAAGCAATAATCAGGTTTTCAGACTTGATTTTCGCCCATGTTCAGCAGCACTCGATTTGCGCAAATGCTTCAAGCCCTTCCTCATCAGCTCTTCAAAGCCGCCGTCAAACGCTGTGGCGCTGATCGTTACGCCAAACAATTCACGTCCTGGGATCTGCTCGTCACGCTGATTTACGGTCAGCTGACGCAAGCCAAAAGCTTGCGTACGTTGGCGACAGCCTCGCAGTCGCTGCAACCCCATCGCCACCACCTCAACGCCAAGAACATGGTGCGTTCGACCCTTTGTGATGCGTTGAACAAGCGCAGCTCAGAGCCGTTTCGGCTGGCCTGTGAGCACTTGCTTCAAGGCATTGGCCGCAAGCAGCGCAAGTCGCTCGAAGCCATGATCACCCTGATCGATTCGACCTCGATCAGCCTGCGCGGACCCGGTTTTGACGAATGGACCACCGCGACGAAAACCCGCATAACCCAAGGCTTGAAGGTACATGTGGCCATCGATCCACAGCAAACAGCCCCGACTTACGTAAACATCACCGCCGCCAACGTCAACGATCTGAGCGATGCCCTGACCATGCCGCTTGAAGCAGGTATGACGTACGTTTTCGACAAGGGTTACTGCGACTACAACTGGTGGCACCAGATTGATCAGATGGGTTCTTTCTTCGTCACCCGACTGAAGAAAAACGCCAATCTAAAGCCGGTAGAAAATTTGAGGGAAAAGGATGCACCCGAATTCATTGAGGCGGACGAATCGGTATTGTTCGGGAAGAAATACCTGAACACTCGACGTCCGAATCTCTACCAAAATCAGGCTGTGCGTCGGGTTCAGATCCGCCGAGAGGACCACGAAACGCCATTGATTCTGGTCACCAACGACTTCTCTCGCTCAGCGGAGGAGATCGCCGATCTGTACAAACAACGTTGGCAGATCGAACTGTTTTTTAAGTGGATCAAGCAAAACCTCAAGCTCAAACGGTATTTCGGCTTCTCTGAAAATGCCGTTCGTTTGCAGATCTACAGCGCCTTGATTACCTATCTTTTGCTGCATCTTTATCAGCGCCGTTCAGGTTGCTCGGGATCTATTTCAGACTTTGCCATTCGGCTAACCCACAGCTTGTTCGAACGCCCATTAAGCATTGAACACCTTGAACAGCGAAGGCAAAAGCGAACAAAGCTGAAGGCTGCCCAAGGCAGCCTTCAGCTTTGAAAAGGTTTTACCGGACACTAGTGATGCTCCGCGTGGGAATGCCTCTTGTGATGCTCCGCGTCACGCTTTGGGACGCAGAGCGTCCCGGGCTGCATTCCCACGCAGAGCGTGGGAACGATCATTACGTGATGGGCGCCGGGTTAAACAGGGTGATGTCGTTATGCAGCTTGTGCTTCTCGGCCCACGTCTGCTTCTTGCCGCTGGCCACATCCAGGTAGTAGTGAAACAACTCCCAGCCAAGGTCCTCAATCGAAGCCCGCCCGGTCGCAATCCGTCCGGCATCGATGTCGATCAAATCCGGCCAACGCTGCGCCAGCTCGGTCCGGGTCGACACCTTAACCACCGGCGCCATCGCCAAACCATACGGCGTGCCACGTCCGGTGGTGAACACGTGCAGGTTCATCCCCGCCGCCAATTGCAACGTCCCGCAGACAAAGTCACTGGCCGGGGTCGCACAGAAAATCAGGCCTTTGCGCTTGAACCGTTCACCAGGGCCAAGCACCCCGTTGATCGCGCTGCTGCCGGATTTGACGATCGAGCCCAGGGACTTCTCGACAATGTTCGACAACCCACCCTTCTTGTTGCCCGGCGTGGTGTTGGCGCTGCGATCCGCTTCGCCCTTGGCCAGGTAACGGTCGTACCAGTCCATTTCGCGCACCAGTTCCTGAGCGACTTCTTCTGTTTCCGCACGGGAAGTCAGCAGGTAAATCGCGTCGCGCACTTCGGTGACTTCGGAAAACATCACCGTCGCACCCGCGCGCAATAACAGGTCCGAGGCATAGCCCAACGCCGGGTTGGCGGTGATCCCGGAAAACGCATCGCTGCCGCCGCACTGCATGCCGAGAATCAGCTCGGACGCCGGCACGGTTTCCCGGCGGCGCTGATCGAGCTTCTTCAAACGGGTTTCGGCCAACGACATGATCTGCTCGATCATCTCGGTGAAACCGTGACTGGAATCCTGCAAGCGGTACAGCCACGGATCGCTCAAATCCACCGAGCTGTCGTTCTCGTGCATCACCTGCCCGGCCTGCAATTTCTCGCAGCCCAGGCTGATCACCAACGCTTCGCCACCCAGGTTCGGGTTGCGCGCCAGGTTGCGCACGGTACGAATCGGGATGTACGCGTCAGTCGCGGTAATCGCCACGCCACAGCCGTAACTGTGGGTCAGCGCCACCACGTCATCGACGTTCGGGTACTTGGGCAGCAACTCGTCCTTGATGCGCTTGACCGCGTGATCCAGCACGCCGGTGACGCACTGAACCGTCGTGGTAATCCCGAGAATGTTGCGCGTGCCGACGGTGCCGTCGGCGTTGCGATAACCCTCGAACGTGAAGCCTTCCAGCGGTGCCTGCGCCGCCGGCACTTCGGTAGACAGCGGCAAGCTGTCCAGCGGTGGCGCGGTCGGCATGCGCAGTTGATCTTCCTTGACCCAGCTGCCGCGCGGAATCGGCTGCAACGCGTAGCCGATGGTCTGGCCGTAACGAATCACCTGGCCACCCTCGGGAATGTCTTCCAGGGTGACCTTGTGGCTCTGTGGCACGAAGTCCACGGTGACCAGGCCGTCCGGAAACTCGGTGCCGGCCGGCACGCCTTGGTCATTGACTACGATTACTACGTTGTCCCGCTCGTGCAGGCGGATGTAGCGCGGCGAGTCGGAATGTTCAATCAACTGCATGACGCCGCTCCTCAGGAATGCGCTTCAGATAATTTGGTCAGCTCAGGACCGGTGCTTGGCGGCTCTTTGAGCACCACACGTTTGATCGGACCGACGATCACCAGGTAACTGAACACCGCGACCAGTGCGTTGCAACCGACAAACACCAGCGCCCATTTGAACGAACCGGTGGAGCTGATGATGTAGCCGATGACGATCGGGGTGGTGATCGAAGCGATGTTGCCGAAGGTGTTGAACAAGCCACCGCTGAGACCGGCGATCTGTTTTGGCGAGGTGTCAGACACCACGGCCCAACCCAGCGCACCCACGCCTTTACCGAAGAATGCCAAGGCCATGAAGCCGACGACCATCCATTCAACGTCCACGTAGTTGCAGGCCACGATGCTGCTGGAGACCAGCAAGCCAGCAATGATCGGCGCCTTGCGGGCGAAGGTCAGCGAGTGGCCCTTGCGCAGCAGGTAGTCGGAAATCACCCCCCCGAGCACTCCACCAATGAAGCCGCAGATCGCTGGCAACGAGGCAATGAATCCCGCCTTGAGGATGGTCATCCCGCGTTCTTGCACCAGGTACACCGGGAACCAGGTCAGGAAGAAGTAGGTGATGCCGTTGATGCAGTACTGGCCCAGATACACGCCGAGCATCATGCGGTTAGTCAGCAACTGGCGGATGTAGTCCCACTTCGGACCGTCGACCTTTTTGCCTTTGCCTTTGTCCTGGTCCATGTCGACCATGCCGCCGTTATCGGCGATGTGCTTGAACTCGGCGTCATTAATCATCGGGTGTTGGCGCGGGCTGTGGATAACCTTCAGCCAGATCCCCGAGAAGATGATGCCGATCACGCCCATGACGATGAACACGTGCTGCCAGCCGAAGCTGTAAACGATCCACCCCATCAGCGGCGCGAACAACACAGTGGCGAAGTATTGCGCCGAGTTGAAAATCGCAGACGCCGTACCGCGTTCAGCGGTCGGGAACCAGGCCGCAACGATTCGCGCGTTACCGGGGAAGGATGGCGCTTCGGCCAGGCCTACCAGGAAGCGCAGCATGAACAGCGCAACCACCGCCGTGGACATGCCGAACTCACCGACATAGCCCTGCAACACGGTGAACAGCGACCAGGTGAAGATGCTGAGCGCGTAGATTTTTTTCGAGCCGAAACGGTCCAGCAACCAGCCACCGGGAATTTGCCCGGCCACGTAGGCCCAACCGAATGCGGAGAAGATATAACCGAGAGTGACCGCGTCGATGCCGAGGTCTTTTTGCAGGCTGGAGCCTGCGATGGCGATGGTAGCCCGGTCGGCGTAGTTGATCGTGGTCACCAGAAAAAGCATGAGCAAAATCAAATAGCGGACGTGGGTCGGCTTGGTCGCTTGCATGTAGATGTACTCCCACTGATTATTTTTATGCGCGGGTGAAACTGTTTATCCCTGTAGCAGCTGTCGAGTGAAACGAGGCTGCGATCTTTTGATCTTTAAAAGCAGAGATCGCAGCCTCGTTTCACTCGACAGCTCCTACAAGGGTTGCGGTATCGATGCCGATACCGCGATGTTTCCTGTCAGGAGCCGATGTAGCTAGTCTTCACCACGGTGTAGAACTCTTGCGCGTAGCGACCTTGCTCGCGGGAGCCATAGGATGAACCTTTACGCCCACCGAATGGAACGTGGTAGTCCACGCCCGCCGTCGGCAGGTTGACCATCACCATCCCGGCCTGGGAGTGGCGCTTGAAGTGGTTGGCGTACTTCAACGACGTGGTGGCAATGCCCGCCGACAGACCGAATTCGGTGTCGTTGGCCATGGCCAGCGCAGCCTCGTAATCCGCGACGCGAACCACGTTGGCCACCGGGCCGAAGATCTCTTCGCGGCTGATACGCATCGCGGCTTCGCTGTCGGCAAACAGGGTTGGCGCGAGGTAATAGCCTTCGGTATCGCAGGTCACCAGACCGCCGCCGCTGACCAGACGTGCACCTTCGGACTGGCCGATGTCGATGTACTTCATGTCCTGTTCAAGCTGCGCTTGCGAGACGACCGGACCGATGTCGGTGCCGGCTTTCAGCGCGTGACCGACCTTGATCGACTTCATGCGCTCAGCCACGGCTTCGACGAACTTGTCGTGAATCCCGGCAGTGACAATGAAGCGGCTCGAGGCAGTGCAACGCTGGCCAGTGGAGTAGAACGCGCTCTGTACCGACAGCTCGACCGCTTGCTTGAGGTCGGCGTCGTCGAGAATAATCTGCGGGTTCTTGCCGCCCATTTCCAGCTGAACCTTGGCTTGGCGCGACACGCAACTTACCGCGATCTGACGACCAACGCCCACAGAACCGGTGAAGCTGATGCCGTCGACTTTCGGGCTCTGAACCAGCGCATCGCCAACCACTCGACCGCTGCCCATCACCAGGTTGAACACGCCGGCCGGGAAACCTGCGCGGGAGATGATTTCAGCCAGTGCCCAAGCGCAACCCGGCACCAGATCGGCGGGTTTCAGCACGACGCAGTTGCCATAGGCCAGGGCCGGGGCGATTTTCCATGCCGGGATCGCGATCGGGAAGTTCCATGGTGTGATCAGACCGACCACACCCAGCGCTTCGCGCGTCACTTCGACATTCACACCCGGACGTACCGACGGCAGATAGTCGCCGGACAGACGCAGGCATTCACCGGCGAAGAACTTGAAGATGTTACCGGCGCGAGTTACTTCGCCGATGGCTTCGGGCAGGGTCTTGCCCTCTTCCCGAGCCAGCAAGGTGCCGAGCTCTTCGCGGCGAGCGAGGATTTCAGTGCCGACTTTATCCAGCGAATCGTGGCGAGCCTGGATGCCCGACGTGGACCAGGCCGGGAACGCAGCGCGAGCGGCGTCGATGGCGGCGTGAACCTGAGCCAGATCGGCTTTGGCGTACTCGCCAATGGTGTCGGTCAATTCGGACGGGTTGATGTTGGTGGAGTAATCGCTACCCGCAACCCATTCACCGTTGATGTAGTTATCAAAACGCTTTGCATTTGCCACTGGATATTCTCCTCACGCAAAAGGCCGCTGATTACTCAGCGGCCTTGTTTAATCGGGTGTGTTACTGAGCACCTTGCTTGTCGATCAGCGCGGCGAGCATTTCATACTCTTCGCCGGTCAGATCGGTCAGCGGTGCACGCACTGGACCTGCGTCATAGCCGACAATTTTTGCCCCGGCCTTGACGATGCTCACCGCATAGCCGGCTTTGCGGTTACGGATGTCCAGGTATGGCAGGAAGAAGTCGTCGATGATCTTGCCGACCGTGGCGTGATCTTCGCGGGCAATGGCGTGGTAGAAATCCATCGCGGTTTTCGGGATGAAGTTGAACACCGCCGAGGAGTAGACCGGTACGCCCAAGGCCTTGTAAGCCGCGGCGTAGACTTCGGCGGTCGGCAAACCTCCCAGGTAGCTGAAGCGATCACCGAGGCGGCGACGAATCGACACCATCAACTCGATATCGCCCAGGCCATCCTTGTAGCCGATCAGGTTCGGGCAGCGCTCGGCCAAACGTTCCAGCAGCGGCGCGGTCAGGCGGCAGACGTTGCGGTTGTAAACCACCACGCCGATTTTTACCGATTTGCACACAGCTTCAACGTGGGCGGCAACGCCGTCCTGGCTGGCTTCGGTCAGGTAGTGCGGCAGCAGCAACAAGCCTTTGGCGCCCAGACGCTCGGCTTCCTGTGCGTATTCGATGGCTTGACGAGTGGAACCGCCAACGCCGGCCAGAATCGGCACGCTGGTTTCGCAGGTGTCGACGGCAGTCTTGATGATTTCCGAATATTCGCTGGCCGCCAGAGAGAAGAACTCACCGGTGCCGCCCGCGGCGAACAATGCCGAGGCGCCGTATGGGGCTAGCCATTCGAGACGTTTGATATAGCCCGCGCGATGGAAGTCGCCCTGAGCATTGAAATCGGTAACCGGGAAAGACAGCAGACCGGAAGAGAGGATGGACTTCAGTTCTTGTGGATTCATTATTCGAACACCCTGGATAGCGACGTATGTGTGTGTGAGGAAACCGTTCAGCCTTCGCCGAAGTTGTAGGTCATCGTACAACTTAAATAATAACCGTCAACTGCATTTCATCGCCAACCGCAGAATTTGAGTCGGAAAGGTATTTTCTTGACGTAGGAAATTTCTCATCTATGATCCAGACAACTGTATATACATACAGTTATTTTTTGATCGTACCGACGACATATCAAGGAGATAGAAATGTCAGGTCTACACGCACAACCGAAGGAAAAACCGAAACAGGTCATTGCCAAGCTGGATGATCTTTTTACCGAACATGGCATCCCTCTCATCGGGGATAACCAACACGTGGTCTTGCAGATTGCTGATCATTACAGCCCTACGACTCCCCTTCCCGCGCCTCTGCCCACAGCCTCCGAAAAAGCCCTGAAAGGCAAGCCACAGCTGAGGTTTGAGGGTGGCGAACACACCGCCATCGGCGACAGCACCCTGCTGCGTTTCGTCAAGGATGCACCGGCTATCCCGGCTTCGCAGGTGGAGCTGCATTTACCCAATGGGCTGGCGCTGACTTATGGCCAGGTCGTTGCGCTGGGGGGAGATTTTTATGGAATTCCCGATCAACCGATCAGCGAAGGCGCAACAGCCGCCGACCGAATCCAGCGTTTTACCAATGCCTTCAACTCGCTGGCCGTGCTGCCTGCTTCTAACGCTGAGGCCAAGCTGATCCTCGGCGTGATGCAAAAGGAAATCGCCGCGATCAAGCAGGCGATCAAGGACGGTAAACAACCTCACGAGGCTTATGACGCCCTCGGTGATACGTTGTCGGAAGAGTGGAACAAGATCACCGGCGGCGGCAGTGTCGTCTCGGCGCTGTTCCCATTTGGCCGCTACCTGAAACTGGCCGCCAACAATGCCGATCACTTCGCCGAATGGGCACTGCTGGCCTACATCGCCGGTCACACCGCGGCTGTGCAACAAGCAGTGCTGGCCCACGCCAGCGGCGATGAAAAGCAGTTGGAGCTGGCCTATGCGATGAACGCTTTTGCCGATCACTACCTGACCGACCTGTTTTCCGCCGGCCACCTGCGAGTGCCGCGCAAACAATTGGCAGCGGTGGTTACACCCAGCGATCTGGGTTCGTTGATCACGCGTTTCATGCACGACGAAGACAGCAAGTTCGGCCTCAATGTGCGCAATGGCAGCGGCGATCAATGGCATGCGTATGGGGACAAACGCTACTTCGACGCCATCGATAGCGCCAATCGCACCCAGGTGAATCAGGCGGTGCAAGTGTCTGCAGATGAAGTGTTTGCGGCTTATCTCAGCGGGATCGCACCGTCGGCCGGCAGCTTTGCTGCGTTGAAAAAACTGCCTGATCTTCAAGCGGTGCTGAACCCGACGGGTAATTTCTCGCCATTGTTCAAGGTCGAGGGCAACAAGGTGTTGCGGCGTAAAGACGTCAACAACCTGAACGACACCGCCACCGTGGATGACTGGTGGGGCTGGAGCACTTATTTGCTGCTCAAGGATTACAAACCCACTGGCAACGTTGCCTGATAAGGAGATCGATGATGACTATCAAATTGAAACTGGAACTGGCTTCGGGGCAATCGCTGAAGGGTGCGCCGTTGGAGTTGTTGGCTAAGGGAGTACCGATTGCTCGGGCGGTGGTTGATGAGTATGGGCATGTGGCGTTCGATGCCAAACAGGGGGCTACTGACTTTGCGGTGCGGGTGGATCGTTCGATCCTGAGAACTGGCTGAACCACTCACCTGATCGTTCCCACGCTCCCGCGTGGGAATGCCTCTTGTGACGCTCTGCGTCACGCTTTGGGACGCGGAGCGTCCCGGGCTGCATTCCCACGCAGAGCGTGGGAACGATCAATAACTTCTTAACCGCGCTGCGCCTCAGCCTCTTCATGCGCATGACGCAGCCGCTCCCGGCTATTCGTCAGATGCAACCGCATCGCCGCCCGCGCTGCATCCGAATCCTGCCGCGCAATCGCATCGTAAATCTCTTCGTGCTCCCGACTCAGACGATTCATGTAGTGCTGCTGATCGTCATGGGCCAGGCGCGCGGAGTTTAGGCGCGTACGCGGAATGATGCTGGTGCCCAGGTGGGTCATGATGTCAGTGAAATAGCGGTTGCCCGTCGCCAGGGCGATTTGCAGGTGGAACTGGAAGTCTGACGCCACCGCATCGCTGGCATGAGAGACACTTTCATTCAACGCATCCAGCGCAGCACGCATCAACGCCAGCTGCTCGGGGCTGCGACGTTGCGCGGCGAGGCCGGCGGATTCCACTTCGAGGCTGATGCGCAGTTCCAGAATCGCCAGCACATCCCGCAGCGTGACCACGGTCGCCGGGTCGATACGGAAGCCGCTCGGGCTCGGGGTATCGAGCACAAAAGTACCGATGCCGTGGCGGGTTTCAACCTGCCCGGCCGCCTGCAAACGGGAAATCGCCTCGCGCACCACGGTGCGGCTGACGCCATGGGCATCCATGATCGCCGACTCGGTGGGCAACTTGTCGCCACGCTTGAGGTGACCGTCGCGGATCTGCTCGGACAGCACCGTCACCAGTTCCTGAGCGAGGCTGCGGCGCTTGCGAGGGAGGCGTGGTGCGTCGATCGGGTTTTCCATGGTGAACGTCTTTCTCGAAAGTTGCGGCTGAAACCGCATCATAGCTCAACGCGGTTGTACGATCACCTAACCCCTGTAGGAGCATGGCTTGCCCGCGATGAACGATGACGCGGTTCTTCAAATAAACCGCGTCAAGGCTATCGCGAGCAAGCTTTGCTCCTACGGGATTGGGGTGTTCAGGCGGTCACGGTCTGGTCCACCAGATGCCCATTCTCGATACGCACATGCCGTGGATGGAACCGCTTCAGGCTGCTGCGATGCCCGACGCTGACAATGCTCAATCCCGGAATCTCATCGATCAAGGTCTGATACATCAACGCTTCGTCCTCCTCGTCCATCGCCGAGGTCGCTTCGTCCATGTACAGCCATTGCGGTGCATACAGCAGCGCACGGGCAAAGGCCAGACGTTGCTGCTCACCCGGCGACAACATGCGCTGCCAGTGATTGGCTTCGTCCAGGCGGGCAACGAGGTGCGGCAAACGGCAGGCTTCCAGCACGTGAACGTAGCGCTCGTGCGGATACGTATCGCCAGACTGTGGATAACTCAGCGCTTCACGCAGGCTGCCAATCGGCAGATACGGTTTTTGCGGCAGGAACAGATAACGCCCCGTCGGCAGACGAATGCTGCCGTGGCCAGCGGGCCAAAGGTGCCCCATCGCTCGGAACAAAGTGGATTTACCGCTGCCGGAGCGACCGCTGAGCATGACGCGCTCGCCCTCTTCCACGGTCATGTCGGCGCTGGTCAGCAGATGACGACCGTCGGCCAGATCGAGGCCAAGGTTATGCACCTTCAACGCCGACCCCGAATTCTGTACATCGATGGCCGGTGCACGCTCTTCGTTGTCAGTCATGGCCTGGCGGAAACTGAGCAGACGATCACAGGTGGCGCGCCATTCGGCAAGGTCCTGGTACGCCGTGATGAACCAACTGAAGTTGTCCTGGACGTTAGCGAACGCCGAGTTGATTTGCATCAGCTCACCCAGCTCGATCTTGCCAGCGAAGTAACGCGGCGAGGCGACCATGAACGGAAAGATGACTGCAATCTGCTCATAACCGGACGTAAAGAAGGTCAGGCGCTTGGACACTTTCATGATGTCCCAGAAGTTGTGCCAGACCATCCCGAAACGGCTGCTCAAGCGGCGGTTCTCATTAGGCTCGCCGTTGTACAGCGCAATGCTTTCGGCATTCTCGCGAACCCGAACCATGGAGAAACGCAGGTCGGCTTCGAAACGTTGCTGGTTGTTGTTGAGGCCGATCAGGCGGCGGCCAATCAAATGCGTCAGCCAACTGGCGACGGCGGCGTAAACCAGCGCGCACCAGAACATGTAGCCGGGAATCGTGAAACCAAACACTTCGATACTGCCCGACACGCCCCACAGAATGATCGAGAACGATACGAGGCTGACGACGTTGCGAATCAACCCGAGCCCCAGACCCAACGTGTTGGTGGTGAATTTATTGAGGTCTTCGGAAATCCGCTGGTCCGGGTTATCGGTGTAACCGCCCTGCTCCAGCTGGTAGTAATTCTTGTTGTCGAGCCAACGGGTAAAATGCTTCTCGGTGAGCCAGGCCCGCCAGCGGATGGTCAGCATCTGGGTCAGGTAGAGCCGATACACCGCGCCAAGAATGGCCACCGCCGCAATGCCGCAGAAATAAAGGATCAACTGCCAGAAGGCCGCTTCGTCCTTTTTTTGCAGGGCGTTGTAGAAGTCCTTGTACCAACTGTTGACCCACACCGAAATCGCTACGCTGAACAGCGACAGCGCGATCACGGCGATCAGCAACGTCCAGGCCTTGCCCTTCTCTTCGCTGCGCCAGTAAGGGGTGGTCATCGCCCAGACTTTGCGAAAAAACTGCCCGCGCACAGCATCATTGACCGCGGAATATTCAGCGTTCTGATTCATGGATAAGGCTCGATAAAGAAAAGAACACACACGAACCGATCATAGATGATCGGTTCGGTTCCTCGCGAGGGCTGGCGATAATCGTTCAGCGCCCGTTCAGCGACGAACGGGACGCTTCTGCAGTTTGCGCTGCAGCGTGCGCCGGTGCATGCCCAGGGCGCGGGCAGTGGCGGAGATGTTGCCTTCGTGCTCGGTCAGCACGCGCTGGATGTGCTCCCACTGCAGGCGATCCACCGACATCGGGTTTTCCGGCACCAGCGTATCGAGGTCGGCGTGCTCGGAGAGCAGCGCGGCCAACACGTCATCGGCGTCCGCCGGTTTGCACAGGTAATTGCACGCGCCGCGCTTGATCGCCTCGACGGCGGTGGCGATGCTCGAGTAACCGGTGAGGATCACCACGCGCATTTCCGGGTCCAGCTCAAGCAGCTTGGGCAACAGCACCAGGCCGGAATCGCCGTCCATTTTCAGGTCCAGCGCGGCGTAGTCCGGCAGGTCGGCCTGAGCGATGGTCAGGCCTTCTTCGGCGGAACCGGCGGTGCTGACGCGAAAGCCGCGGCGTGCCATGGCACGGGCCATCACCCGGGTAAAAGTTGCGTCGTCGTCTACCAGCAGCAAATGCGGCAGTTCTTCGCCTTCGCCTTCGACTTGGATCTCGTCACTCATGTTCGTCTCCTCGGGCGACACGGGGCAGGCGCAGCTCGGTGAGCGTGCCGCCTTCCTCATGACTGTAGAGTTTCACTGAGCCGCCGGCGCGTGTCACGCTGGCCTTGCTCAAAAACAGGCCCAGGCCGAAACCTTTGCCCTTGGTGGTAAAAAACGGTTTGCCGATCTGCTCGGCGATGGCCAGCGGCACACCGGCGCCGTGGTCGCGAATGCTGATGGTCAGGTCTTCGGCATTCCAGTCCAGCGTCACTTGCAACCCTTCGGGGCAAGCGTCGGCGGCGTTGTTGAGCAAATTCAGCAGCGCCTGGGTCAGGTCCGGCGGCGGCGCCATGCGCGGCACGGTGCCTTGGCCCAAGCGCTGGAAGCGATAACTGGCTTCCGGGCGCATCAGGTGCCAGCGGTTCAGGGCTTCGTCGAGCCAATCAGTGACGTCCTGCATCTCCACTGCCAAGCGGCGATTGGCCTCGGCGGCGCGCACCAGTTGCTGCAAGGTTTCCTTGCAGAGTTTGACCTGATCCTGCAGCACGCTCAGGTCGTCCTGCAACATAGGGTCGTGATGGTCCTGACGCATTTCCTTGAGCAACACGCTCATGGTCGCCAGCGGCGTGCCCAGTTCATGGGCAGCACCGGCGGCCTGGGTGGCGACGGCCAGCAGTTGCTGATCGCGCAGGCCCTCTTCACGACGGATGGCGCGCAGTTCTTCCTGACGGCGCAGCTCTTCGGCCATGCGTGCGGCGAAGAAGGTGATGACCGCCGCGGCCAGGGCGAAACTCAGCCACATCCCGTAAACCTGCAGGTTTTCCCGAGCGATCGGGAAGGTTTGCAGTGGATAGAAGCGCGCCAGCAGCAGGGTATACATCGTCAACGCGATACCGGACAGAATCACCGAATAACGCCACGGCAAGGTCACGGCGGCGATGGTCAGCGGCACCAGGTAATAAGAGACGAAGGGGTTGGTCGAGCCGCCGGAGAAATACAGCAAGGCACTGTGGATAAACAGATCGCAAGCCAGTTGCACGGCGTATTCGAGTTCGGTGACCGGCCATGAGGTGCGCAAGCGAATGGCCGTGAACGCGCACAGCAGCATCGAGCAACCGAGGGTCGCGGCCAGTTGGAACCAGGGCAGCGGCAGCAAGTCGAGCCAGTAGGCCAGGCCCACGGAACCGGCCTGAGCGGCCAACACCAACGTGCGGATGAACGTCAGCCGCCAGAGATTCTGGCGAGTGGCGGAAGTGATTTGAACGGCGGCGAGCATGAGCTCTCCTGATGAGCGCTCCAGGCGGATCGCACGGAGTATAACCAAGCACGGGGGCTGGCAGGCAAAAGTGCGGCAAACGGCCACATGGCAGAAAGGATTGTGGCGTCTATAAGACCGCCATCGTCGGATCGCCGCCCGGGCCAAGCCACGCTCCCACATTGGAATGCGTTCCCCTGTGGGAGCGTGGCTTGCCCGCGATTGGACGCGAAGCGGCCACCGGCTATCTATCTGTATGGAAGTTGTAACTGTGCGAACCGGATCATAAAAGCTAGAGTCTGATTGTTTCACGCAGGCCCGGACCTTAACCCCTGCGCACCGTCCAAGGAGTTTTCATGCACAGTTTCCGCCGCAGCGCCGCCCTTCTTGCCCTTAGCGTTGGCACCGTCGCCAGCCTCCCGGCCCTGGCCGCCGACGAGCTTCATTACAACCAGATCGCCCTGCGCGCCGAAGTCAGTCAGGAAGTCGCCCGCGACCTGATGATCGTGACCCTCTACACCGAAGAACAAAACACCGACCCGGCCAAACTCGCCGCCGACGTCAGCACCACCATGAACAAAGCGCTGGCCCAGGCCAAACAGGTCAAGGAAGTCACCCTGCGCCAGGGCAGCCGCAACAGTTATCCGATCTACGACACCAAGGGCCAGAAAATCACCGGCTGGCGCGAACGCGCCGAACTGCGCCTGGAAAGCTCGGACTTCGCCGCGCTGTCGAAACTGACCGGCGAACTGCTCACCGACCTGAAAATGGGCGGCATGGACTTCGCCATTGCGACGCCAACCCGCAAGGCCAGCGAAGATGCGCTACTTAAAGAAGCCGTGACGGCTTTCAAGGCCCGCGCTCAATTGGCGACCGATGCGTTGGGCGGCAAGGGTTACAAAATCGTTAACCTGAACTTGAACAGCAACGGTTATCCACAACCGTACATGCGCGCGCCGATGATGATGAAAGCGGCGAGCATGGACGGTGCGCCGGTTACGCCGGAAGTTGAAGCTGGTACGACTCAGGTCAGCATGACGGCGGACGGTTCGATTGAAGTGTTGATGCCTTGATCGATAACCCGTAAACAGAAACGGCGATCACTGAAGTGATCGCCGTTTTTTATTGCCTGCGCAAAGCCAAGTCGGACCCGCAAGCAGCAAAGGTTGCACCCCCGGTACTACCAACACGCCCACGCAGCACCACCAAATCCCAAAGCTCAAGCATCACCCACAGATGTCCACTGACAAACAGTAACGCAACCGTCTGCCCCCACAGACACAACAACTCTTTAAACAACAAACACCTACCCACCAAACCAGAACTCAATCTCATTCACGCCCGCCAGCCCCATTCACCCCCCTCACTGATGGGTATAAATAAGTAACACCGCGCTCCAATCGAGTGCGCAAGACGTCCAGATCGCCCCGCGCAGGTGCACCCTATGCACTGAAAAAAACCTGCGCAAACGGTCAAATGCGCCTGAATTTATACAAATGCGACATTAAGGTACGTTCGTGCCACTGTTTAACGCCTGTGGTCGCTCCGGATCTTGCATTGGGTATGGCCCCTGCATAAGTATCCGCAGGCACGACTCACGAGGTCGTCCTCTAATTCCAAAAATGACAACAAATCATGAGGCCACCATGCTTAAACACGCGGTCATTCCGTTTTTAGTCGGCGCAGGCTTGTTAGCCTCCGCACCTTTCGCCCAAGCGGCGACTAACCTGGTGTTTTGCTCCGAAGGGAGCCCGGCCGGTTTTGATCCTGGTCAGTACACCACCGGAACCGACTTCGACGCCTCTGCAGAAACCATGTTCAACCGTCTGACTCAGTTCGAACGTGGCGGCACTGCTGTCATTCCTGGGCTGGCGACCAAGTGGGACATCTCCGATGACGGCCTGACGTACACCTTCCATCTGCGTGAAGGCGTCAAGTTCCACACCACCCCGTACTTCAAGCCGACTCGTGAGTTCAACGCCGACGACGTGCTGTTCACCTTTAATCGCATGATTAACAAGGATGATCCGTTCCGTAAGGCGTACCCAACCGAATTCCCGTACTTCACCGACATGGGGATGGACACCAACATCACCAAGATCGATAAAGTCGACGACAAAACTGTCAAGTTCACCCTGAAAGAAGTCGACGCCGCGTTCATCCAGAACATGGCCATGAGTTTCGCTTCCGTCCAGTCTGCCGAGTACGCCGCCCAGCTGCTGAAAGAAGGCAAAGCCGCCGACATCAACCAGAAGCCGGTCGGCACTGGTCCGTTCGTGTTCAAGAGCTACCAGAAAGACTCCAACATCCGCTACACCGGGAACAAGGACTACTGGAAGCCTGACGACGTCAAGATCGACAACCTGATCTTCGCCATCACCACCGACCCGTCGGTACGTATCCAGAAGCTGAAGAAGAACGAGTGCCAGATCACTCTGTTCCCGCGTCCGGCCGACCTGAAGGCGCTACAAGAAGACAAGACTCTGAAAGTGCCTAACCAGGCTGGTTTCAACCTGGGTTACATCGCCTACAACGTGATGGACAAGATCAAGGGCAGCGATCAGCCGAACCCGATGGCCCAACTGAAAGTGCGTCAGGCACTGGACATGGCCGTCAACAAGCAGCAGATCATTGACTCGGTTTACCAGGGTGCTGGTCAGCTGGCCGTCAACGCCATGCCGCCGACCCAGTGGTCCTACGACACCACCATCAAGGATGCGCCGTACAACCCTGAGAAAGCCAAAGAGCTGCTCAAGGAAGCCGGCATAAAGGAAGGCACCGAGATCAACCTGTGGGCGATGCCGGTTCAGCGTCCTTACAACCCGAACGCCAAACTGATGGCTGAAATGCTGCAGTCCGACTGGGCCAAGGTCGGTATCAAGGCCAAGATCGTGACCTACGAGTGGGGCGAGTACATCAAGCGCTCCAAAGGCGGCGAAAACGGCGCGATGCTGATTGGCTGGAGCGGCGACAACGGTGACCCGGACAACTGGCTGAACGTGCTGTTCGGCTGCGACTCCCTGCAAGGCAACAACTTCTCCAAGTGGTGCGACAAGAAGTTTGACGGCATCGTGAAAGAAGCCAAGCGCACGACCGACCAGTCCAAGCGCACCGAACTGTACAAACAGGCGCAACACGTCCTCAAAGATGCCGTTCCAATGACACCTATCGCTCACTCGACGGTGTTCCAACCCATGCGCGACAACGTGCAGGACTTCAAGATCAGCCCGTTTGGCTTGAACTCCTTCTACGGCGTCAGCGTCAGCAAGTAAGGTTTTGCAGCGGCGACGTTTTTGACGTCGCCGCTGCTTTATCTGCCGAGAAAGTAGGAAACCACCTACATCCAATTCCGCTGAGCATTACAGCAGCGGCGTCGGACGCGTTGCCATTTCCTACGAGTCTTTAGGACTCTACGCATTTACTGCCAGACCCGCGGCTCATACCGTCGGGATCTGACCCGTTCGTGCGTGGGCTCTCGGTTATTGCTGCTGCCTGTCATGGCTTGAGATCAATGATGCCTCCACGTCCCCGGACGGGACGGCGGGTCATTGAAAAACACTTAGAGAAAGAGAAAAGGGAGCGTCATGCGCCATACCTTGGTTTTATCCGCATTGCTGGGCACCGGCCTGTTGGCCGCCACTTCCATCAGCCAGGCCGCCAATAACAGCCTGGTGTTCTGCTCCGAAGGCAGCCCGGCTGGCTTCGACACCGCGCAGTACACGACCGCGACCGACAATGACGCCGCCGAGCCGTTGTACAACCGACTGGCAGAGTTCGAAAAAGGCGCCACCAATGTCGTACCTGGCCTGGCCACTCGCTGGGATATTTCCGAGGACGGCCTCAAGTACACTTTTCACCTGCGCGAAGGGGTGAAATTTCACACGACCAAATACTTCACGCCGACCCGTGATTTCAACGCCGATGACGTGCTGTTCACGTTCAATCGCATGCTCGATCCGCAGCAACCTTTCCGTAAGGCTTATCCGACCGAGTTCCCGTATTTCAACGGGATGAGCCTGAACAAGAACATCGCCAAGGTCGAGAAGACCGGGCCGCTGACCGTGGTCATGACGCTCAACAGCGTGGACGCCGCGTTCATCCAGAACATCGCCATGAGCTTCGCCGCCATCCTGTCCGCCGAATACGCCGACAAACTGCTGGCCGAAGGCAAGCCGAGCGACATCAACCAGAAGCCGATCGGCACCGGGCCGTTCGTGTTCAAGAGCTACCAGAAAGATTCCAACATCCGTTACACCGGCAACAAGCAGTACTGGGACCCGAGCCGGGTCAAGCTTGAGAACCTGATTTTCGCCATCAACACCGATGCTTCGGTGCGGGTGCAGAAGCTCAAGGCCAACGAGTGCCAGATCACCCTGCACCCGCGCCCTGCCGACGTGACCGCGCTGAAAAACGACCCGACACTCAAGCTCATCGAGAAGCCCGGTTTCAACCTCGGTTACATCGCCTACAACGTGCGCCACAAGCCTTTCGACCAGCTCGAAGTGCGTCAGGCGCTGGACATGGCGGTGAACAAGCAAGGGATTCTCAACGCAGTCTATCAAGGGGCCGGTCAACTGGCGGTCAACACTATGCCACCGACCCAATGGTCCTACGACGAAACCATTAAAGACGCCGCCTACAACCCGGAAAAAGCCAAGGAATTGCTCAAGGCTGCCGGCGTGAAGGAAGGCACCGAAATTACTTTGTGGGCGATGCCCGTTCAGCGCCCTTACAACCCGAACGCCAAATTGATGGCCGAGATGCTCCAGGCTGACTGGGCAAAAATCGGCCTCAAAGTGAAGATCGTCAGCTACGAATGGGGCGAGTACATCAAGCGCACCAAGAATGGCGAGCACGACGTCAGCCTGATTGGCTGGACCGGTGACAATGGGGACCCGGACAACTGGCTCGGCACGCTTTACAGCTGCGACGCCATTGGCGGCAACAACTACTCCATGTGGTGTGATCCGGCTTACGACAAGCTGATCAAGCAGGCCAAGGTCGTCACCGACCGCGACCAGCGCACCGTGCTTTACAAACAGGCGCAGCAGTACCTCAAGCAGCAGGTGCCGATTACGCCAGTCGCCCACTCGACGGTTAACCAGCCGTTGAGCGCCAAAATCGAAGGATTCAAGGTGAGTCCTTTCGGTCGCAACGTGTTCTCGGGCGTAAGCATAGAAAAATAACCGATTAGCCAAAAACGCTGGGGGCGGATTCCGCCCTCACGCAAGCGTATTGCCGTAATTCGTCAATCCGGCCTACAGCAAACGTTTGCGATGCCTTGTATGAGTTCTAAACCAAATAGCCGGATCACCAAAAAAGACCGGCATTAAAAAAAGAAAGAAAGGAGCTTCACCCCATGAAACTGAGCAGCACCGCGTTATTGGCCTTGGCCATCAGCAGCGTAACCGCCTCGGCGTACGCAGAAACCCAAAGCCAGGCGTACACCCCGGTTACCGTGAAAGAAAAGAGCGCCCAAAGCGAAGCCACCGGCTTTGTCGAAGGCCAATCGATCACAGGGAGCACGCGTAACTGGTATGCCAACGAGCAACTGAAGCGCGGCGGTGTGTTCCGTTACAACAAGAACGGCGCATTGCAAACGACAGACCGCCGTATCAACTGGCTGCAGGGCACCATCCTCAAGTACAACTCGGGCTTCACCGAGGGTGCTGTCGGTTTGAGCACCGAAGTTGCGGTATATAACGCCGTTGCCCTTGAACGTGATCGCAAGGATCTGGCCTCTGGTTTCGGCGGTGTTCCCTTCGACCGTGAGCGTGCCGGTAACAACCGCACCCTGACCAAAGAAGGCGGCGACGCCCAAGGCCAATGGAGCAAACTGGGTCTGGCCAACGTCAAGGCACGTTTCTCCAACACCACCCTGACCGCCGGCCGCATGAACTTCAGCAGCCCGCAGGTCGATGTAATCGGCAACCGTGCACTGCCTTCGAGCTTCGAAGGTGTGGCGATCCACAGCGAAGAGCTGGAGAACCTGTCGTTCGACCTGGCCACCTTCGATCGCAACTCACCGCGTACCGAAGAAAGCCAGCGTAAATTCCGCGCGGAATACGCCGACCACCTCGTTGAAATCGATCACGTGTACACCGGCGGTATCACCTACCAGCCGTTCGCCAGCCTGACTACCAGCCTGTGGGGCACCCAGGCCGAAGACATGTGGAACCAGTACTACTTCGGCGCCAGCCACGTACTGGGTGACAGCTCGGTATTGAGCCTGACCACCGGCCTGAACTACTACAAAACCGTCGACGAAGGCAAAGCCGTACTGGGCGAGATCGACAACGACACCTACTCCCTGTCGTTCGGTCTGACTCACCAGGCCCACAGCCTGACCTTCTCCTACCAGGAAGTGAACGGTAACGAGTACTTCGACTACCTGCACGAAACCAACGGCATCTACCTGGCCAACTCCCTCCTGTCGGACTTCAACGGTCCGAACGAGAAATCCTTCCAGATCGCCTACGGCTTGAACATGGCCGAATACGGCGTGCCGGGCCTGAAGTTCAACATCTACCAGGCTCGCGGCTGGGGTATCGACGGTACTCATAACAAAGGCGGCGAGTACGCCAGCGTGCAGACTATGGACGGCGAACACCATTACGAGTACGGCATCGGTACTTCGTACGCCGTGCAGAGCGGCCCACTCAAGGCCACCACTGTTCGCGCGACCTACACCACGCACCGCGCCAGTGAAAACCAGTCGGACGGCAACATCAACGAGTTCCGTCTCGTGACCACCATCCCGTTCAACATTCTGTAAAAACGCACGCCTGCGGCTGACTCATGACGAGTCGGCCGTTTGGTTTTCTTCAGTTCAACCGATTGCAGAGGGTTCTTTGATGAAAATGCTTCCCCTACGTGCGGCCATCGCTGCCGCGTTGCTGAGTGTCGCTGTTGGCGTCTCGGCCAAACCCCTGGTGGTCTGCACCGAAGCCAGTCCGGAAGGCTTCGACATGGTCCAGTACACGACTGCAGTCACCGCCGATGCGGTGGCCGAAACCATCTTCAATCGTCTGGCGGACTTCAAGCCCGGCACCACTGAAGTGATTCCGGCACTGGCCGATTCCTGGGACATCAGTGAGGACGGTCTGACCTACACGTTCCACCTGCGCAAAGGCGTCAAGTTCCACACCACCGAATACTTCAAGCCGACCCGCGACATGAACGCCGACGACGTGGTCTGGAGCTTCCAGCGTCAGCTGGACCCGAATCACCCGTGGCACAAACTGTCGAGCGTGGGCTTCCCGTACTTTGAAAGCATGGGCTTCAAGGAATTGCTCAAAAGTGTCGAGAAGATCGACGACAGCACGGTCACCTTCACCCTGACCCGCCGCGAAGCGCCGTTCCTGGCCGACATCGCCATGGCCTTCTCCTCGATCTACTCCGCCGAATATGCCGACCAGTTGCTCAAGGCCAACAAGACCGGCGACCTGAACAACAAGCCTGTCGGCACCGGCCCGTTCGTTTTCCAGCGTTACAACAAGGACGCTCAAGTCCGCTTCAAGGCCAACCCGGATTACTTCCGTGGCAAGCCACCGGCTGATTCGCTGATCCTGGCTATCGCCACCGACAACAACGTGCGCCTGCAAAAACTGAAAGCCAACGAGTGCCAGATTGCGCTGTACCCCAAGCCAGATGACATCCCGAGCATCAAGAAAGACGCCAAGCTGAGTGTCGATGAACTGAACGCGATGACCGTTTCGTACATCGCCATGAACACCTCGCACAAGTACATGAGCGATGTGCGTGTACGTAAAGCCATCGATATCGCCTTCGACAAGGCCGCATACGTCAACGCGCTGTTTGGCAAAGGCAATGCGACCGTGGCGGTCAATCCGTACCCGGACACCCTGCTGGGCTACAACCACGACCTGAAGAATCCGCCGCGTGATCTGGACAAGGCTCGCGCCTTGCTCAAGGAAGCCGGTGTGCCGGATGGCACTACGTTTACCCTGTTCACCCGTAACGGTGGCGGTCCAACCAACCCGAACCCGATGCTCGGCGCACAGATGATGCAGGCCGACCTGGCCAAGGTCGGGATCAAGGTCGATATTCGCGTCATGGAATGGGGCGAAATGCTCAAACGCGCGAAAAACGGCGAGCACGACATGGTGTCTGCCGGATGGGCGGGCGATAACGGCGACCCGGATAACTTCCTGACGCCTATGCTCAGTTGCGAGGCCGCCAAAAACGGCGAAAACTACGCACGTTGGTGCAACGAGAAGTTCCAGGCGCTGATCGACGAAGCCAGGGCTAAAGTGAACCCGGCCGAACGCGCAGCGCTCTATGAGCAAGCCCAAGAGGTCTTTAACCAGGACCAACCTTGGATCAGCATGGCGCACACCCGTATGTTCACCGCAATGCGCAACAACGTAGAGGGCTATCACATTAGCCCGCTCACCACTAATAACTTCGCCACCACCCAGGTGAAGTAGATAAGAAACTACCGGCATTCCTGACCCAGGAATGCCGGGCACGCCTAACCGGCTGATGAGGTACCACACAAGATGTTTAGTTTTATTGCCCGCCGATTGGGGTTATTGATCCCCACGTTCTTCGGCATCACCTTGCTGACTTTCGCGTTGATTCGCATGATTCCAGGCGACCCCGTGGAAGTGATGATGGGCGAACGTCGAGTCGACCCCGAAATGCATGCTCAGGCAATGGAACGCCTGGGGCTGAACAAACCCCTGTATGCCCAATACCTGGATTACGTTGGCAAACTGGCCCACGGCGACCTTGGCGAATCCCTGCGTACCCGTGAAAGTGTCTGGAGCGAATTCACTTCTCTATTCCCCGCGACCCTGGAACTGTCCATGGCCGCCCTGTTGTTCGCCGGCATCCTGGGCCTTCTGGCCGGGGTGATCGCGGCACTCAAGCGAGGATCCCTGTTCGACCATGGGGTGATGGGCGTCTCCCTGGCGGGATACTCGATGCCGATCTTCTGGTGGGGCCTGATCCTGATCATGTTCTTCTCGGTGTCCCTGGGCTGGACCCCGGTGTCCGGGCGGATCGACCTGCTCTATGACATCGAGCCGCGGACCGGTTTCATGCTCATCGACACGCTGCTGGCCGATGACGTCGGTGCGTTCTTCGATGCCCTGCATCACCTGATCCTGCCGGCCATTGTGCTCGGCACCATCCCGCTGGCAGTGATCGCGCGGATGACCCGCTCTTCGATGCTCGAAGTGCTGCGTGAAGACTACATCCGTACCGCCCGCGCCAAAGGCCTGTCGCCATCGCGCGTGGTGTTCGTTCACGGCCTGCGTAACGCGCTGATTCCGGTACTGACCGTGGTCGGCCTGCAAGTCGGCACATTGTTGGCCGGTGCGGTCCTGACCGAAACCATCTTCTCCTGGCCCGGCATCGGCAAATGGCTGATCGAAGCCATTGGCGCGCGGGACTATCCCGTGGTGCAAAACGGCATCCTGTTAATCGCCTGCCTGGTGATTCTGGTCAACTTCGTGGTGGACATCCTCTACGGCTTTGCCAACCCACGCATTCGTCACCAGCGCTGAGATCATTATGACCATGACCACTTCAATTCCAGCGGTAGCAGTCGATCAAAGCCTGCTGTATCCGTCCCCATACAAAGAATTCTGGCAAGCGTTCTCCAAGAACAAAGGCGCCGTCGCCGGCCTGATGTTCATGCTGCTGGTGATTTTCTGCGCCCTGTTCGCCCCTTGGGTGGCACCGCATAACCCGAGCGAGCAGTACCGCGACTTCCTGCTGACCCCGCCGTCCTGGCTGGAAGGTGGGCAACTCCAGTTCCTGCTCGGCACCGATGAACTGGGTCGCGACCTGCTGTCGCGGCTGATCCACGGTTCGCGCCTGTCCCTGCTGATCGGCTTGTCGTCGGTGGTGATGTCGCTGATTCCGGGCATCCTTTTGGGTCTGTTCGCCGGGTTCTTCCCGCGCTTGCTCGGCCCGACCATCATGCGTCTGATGGACATCATGCTGGCCCTGCCGTCCCTGCTGCTGGCGGTGGCGATTGTCGCCATCCTCGGCCCTGGCCTGATCAACACCATTATTGCCATCGCCGTGGTTTCGTTGCCGTCCTATGTTCGTCTGACCCGCGCCGCGGTGATGGGCGAACTGAACCGCGACTACGTGACCGCCGCGCGCCTGGCCGGTGCCGGTCTGCCACGCCTGATGTTTGTCACCGTGCTGCCTAACTGCATGGCACCGCTGATCGTTCAGGCTACTTTGAGCTTCTCTTCGGCGATTCTCGATGCCGCGGCACTGGGCTTCCTCGGCCTTGGCGTACAACCGCCAACCCCTGAGTGGGGCACCATGCTGGCTTCGGCTCGCGACTACATCGAACGCGCCTGGTGGGTGGTAAGTCTGCCTGGTTTGACCATTTTGCTCAGCGTGCTGGCAATCAACTTGATGGGCGACGGCCTGCGCGATGCGCTGGACCCGAAACTCAAGAACGCCGCCTGAGGAGATTCAAATGTCACTGTTAGAAATCAAGAATCTCAACGTTCGCTTCGGCGACAAAAACGCCGTTCCGGTGGTCGACGGTCTCGACATTACCGTGGACAAGGGCGAAGTTCTGGCCATCGTTGGCGAATCGGGTTCCGGCAAGTCCGTGACCATGATGGCGCTGATGGGCCTGATCGAACATCCGGGGATCGTCACCGCCGACGCCCTGAATTTCGATGGCAAGAACATGCTCAAGCTGAGCAACCGTCAGCGTCGGCAGATTGTCGGCAAAGACCTGGCCATGGTTTTCCAGGACCCGATGACCGCGCTGAACCCGAGCTACACCGTCGGTTTCCAGATCGAAGAAGTGCTGCGCCTGCACCTGAAAATGTCCGGCAAGCAAGCCCGCGCCCGCGCCATCGAACTGTTGGAAAAAGTTGAAATCCCGGGCGCCGCCAGCCGCATGGATGCTTACCCGCATCAACTGTCCGGTGGTATGAGCCAGCGTGTTGCGATCGCGATGGCGATTGCCGGCGAACCGAAACTGCTGATCGCCGACGAACCGACCACTGCACTGGACGTGACGATTCAGGCGCAGATCATGGACCTGCTGTTGGCCCTGCAGAAAGAGCAGAACATGGGCCTGGTGCTGATCACTCACGACCTCGCGGTCGTGGCCGAAACCGCTCAGCGCGTGTGCGTGATGTACGCCGGCCAAGCGGTCGAAGTGGGTCAGGTGCCTCAGCTGTTCGACATTCCGGCGCACCCGTACAGCGAAGCGCTGCTCAAGGCGATTCCGGAGCACAGTCTGGGCGCCACGCGCCTGGCGACGCTGCCGGGCATCGTTCCCGGTCGTTATGACCGTCCGCAGGGTTGCCTGCTGTCGCCGCGTTGCCCGTATGTGCAGGATACCTGCCGTCAGCAACGCCCAACACTTGACCCGAAAAGCAACAGCCTCGCCCGCTGCTTCTACCCGCTGAATCAGGAGGTGGCGTAATGGCCGTCGTACTTACCGCCCGCGACCTGACCCGTCACTACGAAGTGTCCCGTGGCCTGTTCAAGGGCCATGCGACCGTGCGCGCCCTGAACGGTGTGTCGTTCGAACTGGAAGCCGGCAAGACCCTCGCGGTCGTCGGCGAATCGGGCTGCGGAAAATCCACCCTGGCCCGTGCCCTGACCCTGATCGAAGAGCCATCCTCCGGTTCTTTGAAAATCGCCGGACAGGAAGTCACCGGTGCGAACAAGGCTGAACGCAAGCAACTGCGCAAAGACGTGCAGATGGTGTTCCAGAGCCCTTACGCGTCGTTGAACCCTCGGCAAAAAGTCGGTGACCAGCTCGGCGAGCCGCTGCTGATCAACACCAACCTGTCGGCTTCCGAACGTCGCGAGAAAGTGCAGGCGATGATGAAGCAGGTGGGCTTGCGTCCTGAGCACTACCAGCGTTATCCGCACATGTTCTCCGGCGGTCAGCGCCAGCGGATCGCCCTCGCGCGCGCGATGATGTTGCAGCCTAAAGTGCTGGTAGCGGATGAACCGACCTCGGCGCTGGACGTGTCCATTCAGGCGCAGGTGCTGAACCTGTTCATGGACTTGCAGCAAGAGTTCAACACTGCCTACGTGTTCATCTCCCATAACCTGGCGGTGGTGCAACACGTCGCCGATGACGTGATGGTGATGTACCTCGGTCGTCCTGTGGAAATGGGCCCGAAGAACGACATCTACGAGCGTCCTCTGCACCCCTACACCCAGGCGTTGCTGTCGGCCACCCCGACCATTCACCCGGACCCGAACAAGCCGAAAATCAAGATCGTCGGCGAATTGCCCAACCCGCTGAACCCGCCGTCCGGCTGCGCATTCCACAAGCGCTGCCCGTATGCCACCGAGCGCTGCAGCACTGAAGAGCCGGCCCTGCGCCTGCTCGACAGCCGCCAAGTGGCTTGCCACTACGCCGAACAATTCCTCGACGGCGCGGCATAAAAAAACGCGCCTGTGACACTGAGGCGCGCTTTTTCAGAGTTAACCAAACCCCTTCTTGCCTGGGCTGCGCATCAGTCCGGCAGGAGGGGTTTTCTTTTGTCTGTGATTTAAGCCCCTTCATCCTCGTCGCTGTCCGGTTCGTCGGTGGTTGAGTCGTCATCGTCCGCGCTACCGCCCTGCCCCTGGTCACCGGGTTCTGATTCGGATTTGGCGATCATCAGCCCAGTGTGCGTCACCTGCCCACTCGAAGCCTGCTCACCATGGTCCGGGCATTCCGCCCACGCCGCTGACATGCCAACCGACAGCAGTACCAAAACCTTCAGCAACAACACTATGCGTTGAAAAATACTCATGGCCGATTCCATCCTTTTTTCAGGTAAAACGTGGAAGCCCGACGGCACTGATAGACATCCGGTTCCGATGGGGCGAGTTCTCCAGATAGGACCCTAACGATGCGCGGGAAATGCCGTGGGTGGGGAGAACGGATTTGAATAATACCTATAACCAGATCAGCTAAATTACGCGAGCTATCTGCGAGTTGCCTGCCAAACCAGGGGCATGGACAAGATCGCCAAAGCCGCACACCCAAGCCAGACACTATGCCCACCAAAATGGCCATAAAGGTGGCTTCCGAGCGTCGGTGAAAGCAACACACTCGCGCTCCAACACGTTGAGAAAAGACCAAAGTAGTGCCCGCTTTTACCCGCTTGTGCACGCTTCATAACCATCACGTTCAAAGTAGGCATGAAGAGAATTTCGCCAAGCGTCCAGATAGCGGTCGAGAGGCAGAGATAAAGCACACCGGCGCCCAAGGGCAACATTCCGAGCCCGCAGGCCAGCAAAACGCTGCCTGCCAGCAGCCGCCAGCGTGCGCTCCACTGCTCACTCCAATGAGATATCGGGATTTGCAGTACCACTACCAGCACCGCGTTGAGCGCAAATTGCCAACCAATGACTTCAGCACCCAACCGGTAGTAATCAAGTAAATAGTTGCCCAGCATGCTGTAGACCGGTTCAAAGGCAAGGCCGAGCAAAACTGAGGCCCCCAACAGCCAGAGGAAAGGCTTGTCGCGATAGGGTACGCAAGAACCTGAAGCACCATCAGAGGCCTCATCCTGCCTCAGAATATCTCGCTGATGTGTCGCCCGGACAAACCAGACCAAGGCCAGCAGAGACATGGCGGCACTGAGAAAAAATACCCAACGAAAATCCGTCTGCGCCAGGACGCCACCCACCACGCCGGCAACTGCCATGCCCAAATTGCTGGCAACACGGTTCAATGACTGCGAGCGAGTCCGCTGTGCAACCTCGCAATACTCCATGATCAAACGCTGATGGAGGGTGCGAATCGCACCATCAAGTACCCCGCTGAACAGAAGCAGACCTGCCAACAAAAGCACATCTGTAACCAGTCCCAACAAGACCAAAATCCACGCCGAGACAAAAAACAACGCGGCAGTGAGCCGTGCCGTCGGAAAATGCTCACTCAGCAGTCCTCCCCCCATCGACCCTATCAGCAAGCCGACTCCGTACCCGGACAACAACCAGCCAACAGTTTCAATCGGCAACGCCAACGCCTGACGCAGGTACAACGCCATGAACAGCTTCACCATGGCGCTCAACCGACTGATAAAAATCAACGCAGCAAGCACCCAGGCCATTGGGCAGAAATAGCCACTGAGTCGAATCAGGTAAATGTACCGATCAGCCATCCCATTGATCCAGGTTGCGCCTTACTTCGCTTTGGATGCCCTTTGACGCGAAAGGAATATCCGAGCGAACTTCATGCTCTGCATCAAAAAAATATTGCGCTTGTAACCGCCCCTCGGCATCCAGACCCAGTAAAGGGTTATTGATCAGAAAGTGCCTGGTGGACACACAAAGTGTTCTTGCCCGAATCAACAACCGCCATTGGCCGAATGCGTTTTCAGGAACAACTGCCGTCGTCCCAAAGCGTTTCTTGTACTGGAATGTTCCTTTGCTCAAAAATGGCTCGCAGCCCTGGAAGTCGACACAATCAATGGCTGAATGGCCGGATGCCCACTCAAGGATCGCGTGATAGACGTAATTCTGCGCTCCATTTGCCCGGTAGACGGCGGCACCCTCCTTTACTCCGATCAACCGCGCATTCAAGGTGCGTGTCGATTCATTAATCTGGGAAATACTTCCCGCCACCCATTCACCCTTTAAATGAACTCGAAACAACACGCCTTGTTTAAACAAGTCGAGATAAGCAGCTTGCTCCGGAACGCTTCGCGCAAAACACCCGTAACGGGCGCTCATTGTCGGGACGTGCATCGACCGATAGAAAGCAAAGAAGTCTTCATCTTCAAACGACACATCGAAATCAAAACCTTGTCCGGCCAATTGAGTGCGACGCTTGTTTTCTCGATGGGAGAATTGGCTCAGTACCTGCTGCCATCCAGCTGAAACATCAACCTGCTGGTGAATCCTGCTCACGCCGACAATGTCGCCATGCTGCTGGCATTGCTGAATGACCTCCATGGGGGCCATCAACAAACACATGTCGGTTTGATCCTGTTTTATGAAATCCTCAAGCTGGTGCCACTCCAGAGTTCCTTCCTGCTCTATGTACGACTTTTCAAAAAAACATTGCGCCACAAACGGTGCGATATAAACCAAACCTTCCGCCACTCCTACATAAACAAGGCATGTCGTTTTTCCAGCTCTGGAGTCTCCCCGGTAAATGCGAAAATGGCAGAGCGCTTTGCTGATCATGTGAGGATCAAAGCTCATGGATTACAAGGACTGCGAAGGATCTCCATCATCTCTTCAGCACTATCAATAAAAGACAACCCATCTATGGGAATGCCTTCAAAATCCCCTGTGCAATAGGTGCCCGACGCGTGGATGGTGCAACCGTCCATGCCCTCAAGTAATTGTCGATCAATTGCATTCAGGCAACCCGTCATGGCCATCACCAATGACCACTCTTTCAGATCACGAGGATCGGCTGGCAAGCGGACGGGCGTATTCGCGAGAAATTGAGCGCATTCACTGTAGCGCTGCATGCATTCATGTAGCGAAACGACTATTCCCGAGCCGCCATTGGCCCTGACCTGCGCAGTCATTTCCACCGCGGTAGGCGGCAGGTGTGTATAAAAAGTGGGTTCGAGCACTTCGTCTGGACTCCATGTTGCGGCAGGAAAGTGCGCAGACTCCGACTGCACCCATAAACCATCGGCACCCTGCGTATAGCGTGGAGCAGAAGCGCCCTCGAAATTTCCGTCGAGCAAGTGCAGAACCATGTCGCTGGTTGCGAGATGTTGAACCAACAAAAATGAAGGAGTGGAAACCTGTGTCCCGTGACGCCTCATCACGTCCACACCTGAGCAATATCCCAGAAGACCATAGGCACTCGACACCGCATGCACATGCACGGTCTTGCGGTCAGTGTCCCAGGCGTCACCATACTCAAAATCAAAAAAAGCCCGGGCCTGATCAGAAAACCGGTAGTTCTCGAGCCGCAGGGAATGCCACAACTTCGAATCGCCCAATGGACGACGATTGAAGAGATCCTTGAACTGTTGTCCAACAACCTTCACTGCTTCCGGCGACTCGGTATCAAGCACGAACACAGGATTCAGAGCACGCAACCGAGGGTCGTCGTAAAGTTCGGTTCTACGCAACTTTCCAGTCGTCTGGGCAGGCGTCAGCGTGACAATGCGTAACTGCTCTGGGTGGACCAGCTTGTTTTTCAGTGCACGTAGAACCGCATCACGTAGAGCAATGGCTTTGTTTCCGGATGAGGGGGAAAACAACACAATGCTGTCGCCGGTATCCTGAATATGGCGAATGGCGCGTGCAACGATCAGCGTCGAGGCAAAGGTTTTTGTGGTTTGAGTATTTGCGTTTTGCCTCAGGTCGAACAAACGCAACGGCATACCTCGGTAACGGCCCATCTCAAAAAACTGCGCAGTGGTGACAGAAAGGAAGGCCTGCATACGCGGCTCCATTGCGGGCAGCTTCATGGAGGGCTCAAAAGCGTCGTCACTGGTGCTGACTTCGAAACCGGGAGCACTGCTGACGATCAGATCGTAGTAACGTTCGATGACAGAAATCGGAGTCAGAGGTCGTTGGGTTGTCAGTGCAGCCGCATCGGTTTTCATTACATCCATTTGTCTTGTGCTCCTGCTCGTGGAAAGTCGCTACTTGCGAAACGTCCACAGAAAGCTAGACGTCAACGACTTCCATGTCTCGGGTAAAAGACCGGAGAAGTTAAAAGCAGAGCCAAGCTACAAAACTTCGTAAAAGCACCTACAGAAATTCCTGACGCACGCGTACTGACTCATCGCTTGATGATATTCGCGCGCCTTGCGGAATTTCACGTCCGGCCAGCACTCGCGAAAAACGTCAACGATAATGCGGTCTGCCTGACAACCCGTGGCTTACTGACGACCATCGCGAGCAGGCTCGTTCCCACAGGAAATGGTGGCGGGTATGAAAAAGCCCCGGTGCTTTCGCGACCGGGGCTTTTGGTTTTTCAGCTCAACGCTTAATGGTGCTCACGCGTCGCACGGAATTTCACATCCGGCCAGCGCTCTTCCATCAACGCCAGGTTCACCCGCGTCGGGGCCAGGTAGGTCAGGTGACCACCGCCGTCGATCGCGAGGTTTTCCACAGCCTTGATGCTGAACTCTTCGAGCTTCTTCTTATCGCTGCAATCAATCCAGCGCGCGGAATAAACGGTAATCGGCTCGTAAGAGCACTCAACCTTGTATTCCTCTTTCAAGCGGCTGGCGACCACATCGAACTGCAGCACACCGACGGCGCCAAGGATGATGTCGTTGCTGCGCTCGGGGAAGAAGACCTGGGTGGCACCCTCTTCCGCCAGTTGCTGCAAGCCCTGACGCAGTTGCTTGGATTTCAGCGGATCACGCAGGCGCACGCGACGGAACAGTTCCGGGGCGAAGTGCGGGATACCGGTGAAGCCCAGGACTTCGCCTTCGGTGAACGTGTCGCCGATCTGGATGGTGCCGTGGTTGTGCAAACCAATGATGTCGCCGGCGAACGCTTCTTCCAGTTGCTCACGCTCGGAGGAGAAGAAGGTCAGCGCATCGCCGATCCGCACGTCCTTGCCGGTGCGCACGTGGCGCATCTTCATGCCTTTTTCGTACTTGCCGGAGCAGATACGCATGAAGGCGATACGGTCGCGGTGTTTCGGGTCCATGTTCGCCTGGATCTTGAACACGAAGCCGGCGAATTTCTCTTCAACCGGTTCCACGGTGCGCTCGTTGGCGACACGGGCCAGCGGTTTCGGCGCCCAGTTGACCACGGCATCGAGCACGTGATCGACACCGAAGTTGCCCAGTGCAGTCCCGAAGAACACCGGGGTCAGTTGGCCGTCGAGGAATTCCTGTTGATTGAATTCGTGACAGGCGCCCTGCACCAGTTCCAGCTGATCGACGAAGCGATCGTACTCGTCGCCCAAGTGCGCGCGCGCTTCATCGGAGTCGAGTTTCTCGATGATTTTCACATCGGTCCGCTCGTGGCCATGGCCAGCGGTGTACACGATGATGTAGTCGTCGGCGAGGTGATAAACGCCCTTGAAATCGCGGTAGCAACCGATCGGCCAGGTGATCGGTGCCGCCTTGATCTTCAGGACCGCTTCGATTTCGTCGAGCAGTTCGATCGGGTCGCGGATGTCACGGTCGAGTTTGTTGATGAAGCTGACGATCGGCGTGTCACGCAGACGGCAGACGTCCATCAGCGCGATGGTGCGTGGCTCTACGCCCTTACCGCCATCGAGAACCATCAATGCCGAGTCAACTGCCGTCAGGGTGCGGTAAGTATCTTCGGAGAAGTCTTCGTGGCCCGGGGTGTCGAGCAGGTTGATCATGTGGTCGCGATACGGGAACTGCATGACCGACGTGGTAATGGAAATACCCCGTTGTTTTTCCATTTCCATCCAGTCGGAGGTGGCATGGCGGTCAGACTTGCGAGATTTCACCGTGCCAGCAATCGCAATCGCCTTGCCCATCAGCAAGAGCTTCTCGGTGATGGTGGTTTTACCGGCATCGGGGTGGGAAATAATGGCGAAAGTGCGGCGTTTCGCGACTTCGGCGGCCTGTTTGGTCATGGGAAATCGCCTGGCAGGTGATTCAAAAAAGGGCGGCGAGTATAGCGCAAACCGACATCTACAGACCACCGTTCGCCCTGTAGCAGCTGCCGAGCCTGCGAGGCTGCGTTCGGCGACGAAGTCGTCGTAAAACCAGACTCTGCGGTGCATCAGGCCGACCGCGAGTGTCGACTCTACGACGGCTGCGCCGCCGAACGCAGCCTCGCAGGCTCGGCAGCTGCTACACGGGCAAAACGAGATGCGTGGTAGCTAATTGCTGCTAAATATGGAACCTTTTAAAAGGTGGAGGCGTCCACTCCCCTGTTACAGCTCTCGTAGCAGGGTTTGAAAAACCTGCAAGTTAGCCTGACGAGGCTGCGCTTATGGCTCGATCTCATGCGGTTTCATCAGCATGAAGAGCTGCTTCTCGCGAACGTTGATAATCCCGGCAGCCAGGAATGGCATGCCCCACGGGACTGCGTTCGCCGACAAAGAAAAAGGAGTCTGCCTGTGGCTATTCGCTATGGCAAAGGGCTGATAGGAGGTACGGTTGTCGTCGCCCTCCTGGCCCTGCTGGTCCACTGGATTGGCATCAACACGATCGAACATTACCGCGACGATTTGTTGTTTTACCTGCAAGCCCATTTGATTCTCGTCCTCGCTTCCATGCTGGCCGCCCTTGTTGTGGGCATACCCGCCGGCATCTTTCTCAGCCGCCCGACCATGGTGGGCCGCGCTGAACGCTTCATGCAGATCTTCAACATCGGCAACACTGTGCCGCCTCTTGCCGTACTGGCCATCGCCCTGGGTATCCTCGGCATCGGCAGCGGCCCCGCGATTTTCGCCCTGTTCCTCGCCTCGCTGTTGCCGATCGTGCGCAACACCTATGAAGGCCTGAAAAACGTCCAGGGTTCGCTCAAGGAAGCGGCCGTCGGCATCGGCATGACACCGACTCAGGTGCTGTGGCGGGTCGAACTGCCAAACGCCGTGCCGATCATCATCGGTGGCGTGCGCGTGGCGCTGGCGATCAACGTCGGCACCGCACCGCTGGCTTTCCTGATCGGCGCCAACAGTCTGGGCAGCCTGATTTTCCCTGGCATCGCCCTGAACAATCAGTCGCAACTGCTGCTCGGCGCGGCCTGCACCGCCCTGCTGGCCTTGCTGCTCGACGGTCTGGTGACACTCGCCAGCCGCCTCTGGCTCGAACGCGGCTTGCGCCCGTCTTAAGCCTCGGCAAAGGAATATTCATGAAAAAAGTATGCTTATTTTTAGGCTGCGCCCTGCTGTTCGCAGGAATCGCCCAAGCCGCTGAAAAACCAGTAATCCGCATCGGCGCCCGGGTGTTCACCGAACAAACCCTGCTGGCGGAAATCACTTCCCAGTACCTGCGCACCAAGGGTTACGACACCCAAGTGACCGGCGGTCTGGGCAGCAACCTGGCCCGCAGCGCCCACGAAAGTGGTCAGCTGGATTTGATGTGGGAATACACCGGCGTGTCGCTGGTGGCTTACAACCACATCACTGACAAGCTCGACAGCGCTCAGTCCTACGCCAAGGTGAAAGAACTCGACGCGAAAAAAGGCCTGATCTGGCTCACCCCGTCGAAATTCAGCAACACCTACGCCCTGGCCCTGCCAGAAAACACCGCAAAGGCTTACCCGCAGATCAACACCATCAGCGAGCTGAACACGGTGATGCAGGCTGAGGCGAAGACCAATCACCTGGTCGCTCTGGACACCGAGTTCGCCAACCGTTCCGACGGTCTGGACGGCATGGTCGACCTCTACGGCATGAACCTGACCCGCAAAAACATCCGCCAGATGGATGCCGGGCTGGTCTACACCGCCCTGCGCAATGGTCAAGTGTTCGCCGGTCTGGTCTACACCACCGACGGTCGCTTGAACGCCTTCAAGCTGAAACTGCTGGAAGACGACAAGCACTACTTCCCGGACTACACGGCTGCGCCGGTGGTGCGTCAGGTTTACCTCGACGCCCATCCGAAACTCGCGGAAGAACTCAAACCGCTGGCCGAACTGTTCGACGACGTCACCATGCGCCAGCTCAATGCGCGGGTCGATGTCGACCACGAAAGCCCTTCATCCGTTGCCGCCGACTTCCTGCGCCAGCACCCCATCAAATAAGGAGGAAAAGACATGGAATTTCTGAACGCCTTTTCCCATCTCGACTGGCCGTTGGTCCTGCAACTGACCGGGCAGCACATCACCCTCGTCGGTATCGCCGTGACCCTGGCGATTCTGGTCGGCGTGCCGCTGGGCATCCTGATGACACGCTTCCCGACCCTCGCCGGCCCGTTGCAAGCCAGCGCCACGGTGCTGCTGACCGTGCCGTCGATTGCCCTGTTCGGCCTGCTGCTGCCGTTCTACTCCAAATTCGGCCAGGGCCTGGGCCCGATGCCGGCGATCACCGCGGTGTTTTTGTACTCGCTGCTGCCCATCATGCGTAACACCTACCTCGCCCTGACCGGCGTCGACCCCGGCATTCGCGAAGCCGCCCGCGGCATCGGCATGACCTTCGGCCAGCGTCTGCGCATGGTCGAGCTGCCGATTGCTGTGCCGGTGATCCTCGCCGGGGTGCGCACCGCCGTGGTCATGAACATTGGTGTCATGACCATCGCCGCCACCATCGGCGCCGGTGGCCTCGGTGTACTTATTCTCGCTTCAATCAGCCGCAGCGACATGTCGATGCTGATCGTCGGCGCCGTGCTGGTCAGTCTTCTGGCCATCTTCGCCGACCTGCTTCTGCAATGGCTGCAACGCACGCTGACTCCAAAAGGACTCCTGAAATGATCGAACTTCAAAACCTCAGCAAGACCTTCCAAAGCAACGGCAAAGATGTGAAAGCCGTGGACTCGGTAAGCCTGACCGTCAATGAAGGCGAGATCTGTGTGTTCCTCGGGCCATCGGGCTGCGGCAAAAGCACCACGCTGAAAATGATCAACCGCCTGATCAAGCCGACCTCCGGCAAGATTCTGATCAACGGCGAAGACACCACCGACCTCGACGCCGTGACCCTGCGCCGCAACATCGGTTATGTGATCCAGCAGATCGGTCTGTTCCCGAACATGACCATCGAGGAAAACATCACCATCGTTCCGCGTCTGCTGGGCTGGGACAAACAGAAATGCCACGACCGCGCCCGCGAGTTGATGAGCATGATCAAGCTTGAGCCCAAGCAATACCTGACTCGCTACCCGCGTGAATTGTCCGGTGGCCAGCAGCAACGGATCGGCGTGATTCGTGCCTTGGCAGCGGATGCGCCGTTGTTGCTGATGGACGAACCGTTTGGCGCGGTCGACCCGATCAACCGCGAGATGATCCAGAACGAGTTCTTCGAGATGCAACGGGCGTTGAACAAGACCGTGATCATGGTCAGCCACGACATCGACGAAGCCATCAAGCTGGGCGACAAGATCGCGATTTTCCGAGCGGGCAAGCTGTTGCAGATCGACCACCCGGATACGCTGCTGGCGCACCCGGCGGACGACTTTGTCAGCAACTTCGTCGGCCAGGACAGCACCCTCAAGCGTCTGTTGCTGGTGAAAGCCGAAGACGCGGCGGACAACGCGCCGTCGGTGAGCCCGGAAACGCCAGTGGCTGAAGCGCTGGAACTGATGGACGAGCTGGACCGTCGTTATGTGGTGGTCACGGATGGTGAGAACAAGGCGCTCGGTTATGTACGACGTCGCGACCTGCACCGTCAGACCGGCACCTGCGCGCAATACCTGCGCGAGTTCAACGCCACCGCGGCGTACGACGAGCATTTGCGCATCCTGCTGTCGCGCATGTACGAGTTCAATCGCTCGTGGCTGCCGGTGATGGATGCGGAGCGGGTGTTCCTGGGGGAGGTGACTCAGGAATCGATTGCCGAGTATTTGAGCTCCGGCAAGTCCCGTGGGGGCAAGACCAGTATTGTTTCGCCGGCCGAGATGGCTGTCGCCTGATCTGACGCCATCGCGGGCAAGCCCGCTCCCACAGGTTTTTTGGTGTGCACAAGATTTGTGTACGACGGAAGCCACTGTGGGAGCGGGCTTGCCCGCGATTGGGTGCGCCACAAATCCCGCTGAACCACCGCAAATCTCCCTGCAAGGGGAACATCACACTGTCATGCAGGTCGGTTACATCAGTAGTTGTCCGGGACCGCACGACGGATGCGTGTAAAAACGCGACATTTTTTGTTGATCTCAAGCCCCTCACGCCCTAAAGTTCGCGCCGAACGTCCATGCTGGAAACGATCCATCCGGCTCAAGTACTGACGACGAGACAGCAAGGCCAAGGGAAAGCACCGCTTCCCATGGCCTTTTTGCTTTCGGCGACATGCCTTGGGAAGTAGGCGAACCAAAGTGGGGATACGGAGGACGTTCATTTGCACCCATTGATTAATCTAGTTTGCCAGTAGGAGTTCCCAGCATGTCGATCAACGTCGAAGACTATTTCGCGCGCGATACCTTCAACAAAATGAAGGCTTTCGCCGACAAACAAGAAACCCCGTTCGTGGTGATCGACACCGCGATGATCAGCCAGGCCTATGACGACCTGCGCGCCGGTTTCGATTTCGCCAAGGTCTACTACGCGGTCAAGGCCAACCCGGCCGTCGAAATCATCGACCTGCTCAAAGAGAAAGGTTCGAACTTCGACATCGCTTCGATCTACGAGCTCGACAAAGTGATGAACCAGGGCGTCGGCCCGGATCGCATCAGCTACGGCAACACCATCAAGAAATCCAAAGACATTCGCTACTTCTACGAGAAGGGCGTGCGTCTGTATGCCACCGACTCCGAAGCCGACCTGCGCAACATCGCCAAGGCTGCACCGGGTTCGAAAGTCTACGTGCGCATCCTCACCGAAGGCTCGACCACCGCTGACTGGCCTCTGTCGCGCAAATTCGGCTGCCAGACCGACATGGCCATGGACCTGCTGATCCTCGCCCGTGATTTGGGCCTGGTGCCGTACGGCATCTCGTTCCACGTCGGCTCGCAACAGCGCGACATCAGCGTCTGGGACGCGGCGATCGCCAAGGTCAAAGTGATCTTCGAACGCCTGAAAGAAGAAGACGGCATTCACCTGAAGCTGATCAACATGGGCGGTGGCTTCCCGGCCAACTACATCACCCGCACCAACAGCCTGGAAACCTACGCTGAAGAAATCATCCGTTTCCTCAAGGAAGACTTCGGTGACGAACTGCCGGAAATCATCCTGGAACCGGGCCGTTCGCTAATCGCCAACGCCGGCATCCTGGTCAGTGAAGTGGTGCTGGTCGCCCGTAAATCCCGTACTGCCGTTGAACGATGGGTGTACACGGATGTGGGCAAGTTCTCCGGCCTGATCGAAACCATGGACGAAGCCATCAAGTTCCCGATCTGGACCGAGAAGAAAGGCGAGATGGAAGAAGTGGTCATCGCCGGCCCAACCTGCGACAGCGCCGACATCATGTACGAAAACTACAAGTACGGTTTGCCGCTGAACCTGGCGATTGGTGATCGTTTGTACTGGTTGTCGACCGGTGCATACACCACCAGCTACAGCGCCGTTGAATTCAATGGCTTCCCGCCGCTGAAGTCGTTTTACGTGTAAGCGCTACACGCGAAACGCAAAAAGCCCATGACAAGTCATGGGCTTTTTTGTGCCTGACGTTCCAGGCTGTCGGGGCAGCTGTTATCGGTGTTCTCGTACATGCCACAGACGAAGGATGTAGAGCGTGGAGCCTTGAATCTCATACCGCATTTCGTAATGACCGACCAAAAGTCGTCGCACATCTCGCGGTTCAAACTCGTCGACTCGCTCTCCGATTCGCGGATTGCTGAGTAACGCCGTGGGAGCCACAGTGAGGGATTGCACAGTACGAGCTGCCGCAGGACGATTGACCACTGCAAGAAACTCAAAAAGCCTTGCCAGATCCGATAACGCTTTACTGGTCCACTTCAACTCCATTAGCGCGGTACCGGTAACGGATTTTCAGTACTCAAACTTTCTGCCCACGCCTGGACAGATTGATGATCAATCACCCGTCCGGCATCAACGTCAGCCATTGCCTCGCGAGTCAGACGGCTGCGCTCTTCTTCCAAATCGACCCAGTCGGCAAGCGCCTGCTTCACGATCCAGCCCCGTGAACGCTCCATCTTCGCGGCCATCTGATCGACTTTATCGGCAAGCTCCATGGGTACATGGGCAGTCAGTACTTTGGTCGCGGCCATGATTTCGTCTCCAGGAAGCAACTTGATGAGATGTGATTAGTTTTCAATCATAGTGATTTAAACCAACTCAACAACCCCCAGGACATCCCGTTCATCGTTCAGCTGAATGAAGCGTTGATGATAAAGGGATGCCAATTCACGAATGTGTGGGTTCGATGCGCTCGACAGCGCCTGACTCGCCACCCGCAAGAAATTCAGATTCCCACCGTCCAGGGCCTTGCGTAACCAGACCAACGCCTCGTCGATCTTGCCTTCATCCGCCAGCACGGCGGCATAACTGAACTGCCCGCGAAAATCCCCGCCGAGTGCCGAGCGTCGATACCAGTCACGCGCAGCTTGCGGATCTGCCGGGCAAACCCGCCCGTCTTCCAGATAACGCCCCAGCAGGTTCATCGACTTCGCATGGCCCAGCTCAGCCGCCTGGCGATACAGCTTCAGCGCTTGCAGCTGATCCTCAGTCACCCCGCGTCCGGTGGCCAACAGATTGGCGTAGTTGTACAACGCCCAATCCAGCCCGGCTTCGGCGGCCTGGCGATAATGCCCCGCAGCGACCGAAACATCGGCAACGCAACCCCAGCCATGTTCATGACAACGACCGAGCATGTTGCGCGCCATCAGATGCCCGCCCTGGGCGGCGATCTCGAACCAACGTACGGCCAGCGGCTGATCCTGCTCGATACCCTGCCCATCCAGCAGAATCTGCCCGAGCAAGGCCTGAGCATCGAGTACACCTTCGCGGGCGGCGATCAGAATTGCCTGAGCGGCACGTGCAGGGCTTTCGTCGAGCATGGATTTGAGACGATCACCGTCGAGGATTTCCTCGCGGCGCAGTTGATAACTCATACCTCGACCCAGCGACGCAACAGGTTGTGATAAGTGCCGGTGAGGCGAATCAGCGAAGGGTGATCGGGCATGTCTTGAGTCAGATGCTGGATCGCCCCGTCCATCTCGAACAGCAAGGCGCGTTGGCTGTCTTCCCGCACGAGGCTTTGGGTCCAGAAGAACGAGGCGTAGCGAGTGCCGCGCGTCACGGCGTTGACCTTATGCAAGCTGGTGCCAGGGTACAGAACCATGTCGCCGGCCGGCAACTTCACGCGTTGGGTGCCGAAGGTGTCCTGGATTTCCAGCTCGCCGCCGTCGTAGTCGTCCGGTTCGCTGAAAAACAGAGTGGCCGACAAATCGGTGCGCACCCGCTCGATGCTGCCCTTGGGCTGGCGCACGGCGTTGTCGATGTGAAAGTCGAAACTGCCGCCGGCCGTGTAACAGTTCAGCAACGGAGGGAAGACTTTGTGCGGTAACGCGGCTGACATGAACAGCGGATTTTTCCACAGCCGTTCCAGCATCGCCGCGCCGACTTCCTTGGCCAGCGGATGACCTTCCGGCAGCTGCAGATTGTGCTTGGCTTTGGCCGACTGGTAGCCGGCGGTGATCTTGCCGTCCGCCCAATCTGCCTGCTCCAGAGCCTCGCAGATGCGCTGCACTTCTTCTTTCGCGAACACGCCGGGAATGTGCAGCAGCATGGGAGGACACCTGAAGACAAAGAGGCGGCAATGGTATTGATTCTTATTGACTCTGTAAAACCCTCGCGACGTACGAGACAGCAAAAACCGTAAGGGTAAATTGTAAAGAATGTAAATTCATCGCGAATAGTAACGTTTCGCAATTGATACAAATACTTGTTTACCCTATATTCCGCGGCCTCAAATCCTTGGGGAGGGGAATTCTCATGTCACGCCAACAACTACAATTACCAGTCAGTTCACCGCGTTTGCTCGCGTCTGCAATTGGCGTGGCGATCACTGCCAGCTCTGCGGGCCACATGGCTTTCGCGGCTGAACAGGCCGACGAAAAAGCACCGAGCAACGTGATTTCCCTGGGCGCTACGGCTATCAATGGCGAAGCCCAGGACGAGACCTCCTACAAGACTGATACCTCGGCTAACAAGAAGTACACCGCGCCGCTGCGTGAGACGCCGAAAAGCGTCACCGTGATTCCGCAACAAGTGATTCGCGACACGGGCGCCACCAGTCTGGTCGACGCGTTGCGTACCACACCGGGTATCACGTTCGGTGCCGGTGAAGGCGGCAACCCGGCTGGCGATCGCCCGATCATTCGCGGCTTCAACGCAGAAAGCGACGTGTTCATCGACGGCATGCGCGACCCGGCCTCCCAGAGCCGCGAGATCTTCAACGTAGAATCGATCGAAGTCAGCAAGGGCCCGGGCTCAGCCTTCACCGGCGCCGGCTCCACCGGTGGCAGCCTGAACCTGGTGAGCAAGACCGCCAAGCTGGGCAACGCCTACAACGGCGGTTTCACCTGGGGCTCGGACCAGACCAAGCGCACCACCCTCGACCTGAACCAGCAGATGACCGACACCTCGGCCTTCCGTCTGAACCTGATGAAGCACGAAGCCAACGTCGCCGGCCGTGATGCCGTGGACGTCAGCCGTTGGGGCGTGGCACCTTCCTTCGCGTTTGGCCTGGGTACCGACACTCGCCTGACCGTCGGCTACTACCACGTCGAAACCGACGACATGCCCGACTACGGCCTCCCGTTGACCTTGAGCCCCAACCGCAGCAAGTACAACGTCGATAAACCTGTGCATGTCGATCGCGACAACTTCTACGGCCTCACCGGACGCGACTATCGCCAGACCAGCAATGACAGCGGCACCATCAAGATCGAACACGATCTGAATGATGACCTGACCGTCTCGAACAGCTTCCGCATGTCGCGTTCCACGCTCGATTACATCGTCACCAACCCGGACGACAGCAAGGGCAACGTGGCTCTTGGCAGCGTTTATCGCGGCGCAAAAAGCCGTAACTCGACGTCCAGCGGCTGGATCAACCAGACCGACCTGAGCGCCAGGTTCAACACCGGCGCCATCGAGCACAGCCTGGTCACCGGCCTTGAGTTTTCCTATCAAGACACCCACAACCGCCCGTACATCCTGACCTCGACCGCCAGCGGCACTCGCTGCAACCGTGCTCTGTTCAACTCCGGCGACTGCACCAGTCTGCAAAACCCGACGCCTGGGGATAACTGGAACGGCACGATCACCGACAGCGCCGCGTTCACCGATACCGACACCAAAACCGCTGCGGCCTACGTGTTCGACACGCTGAAGTTCAACGACCAATGGTCCCTGAACCTGGGCCTGCGTTACGACAACTACCAGGTCAAATCCAGCGGTCATGCCAACGCTAGCAGCACAGCGCCCGCGAACGACTTCTCCCGTGAGAACACCAGCGACCTGGTCAACTACCAGATCGGCGTGGTCTACAACGTGTTGCCTAACGGCAGCATCTACGCGGCTTACTCCACCTCCAGCAACCCGTCTGGTGAAACCAGCGGCAACGGCGGCCTGGACCTGGCGGCGAACAACACCGACCTGGACCCGGAAAAGAACCGCAACTACGAGATCGGTACCAAGTGGGACTTCTTCGGTGACGACCTGTTGCTGACCGCCGCACTGTTCCGCACCGAGAAAACCAACGCGCGGATCAACGATCCGGACGGCGGCACCACTCAAGTGCTGGATGGCGAACAGCAGGTCAATGGCCTGGAACTGAGCTACGCCGGCAAGCTGACCCGTAACTGGAGGGTCTTCGGCGGTTACACCTACATGGAAAGCGAAGTGGTCAAAACCACCCTCGCCGCCGATGAAGGCAACCACATGCCAAGCACCCCACGGAACAACTTCACGTTCTGGTCGACCTACGACCTGGTACCGGACAAGTTGACCGTCGGCGCCGGCGCCACGTTCGTCGACTCGCAGTTCGGCAACGTCGCCAACTCGGTGGAGATCCCGTCCTACTGGCGTTACGACGCGATGGCCAGCTACGCCCTGACCAAGAACGTCGACCTGCAACTCAACGTGCAGAACCTGACCGACAAGCGTTACTTCGACCAGATACTGCAGAACCACTACGCCCACGTGGCGGCGGGTCGTACCGCCCTGCTGAGCGCCAACTTCCACTTCTGATAGAAGCGTGAAGACCAAGGCCCCGTTCATCCAGGTGAACGGGGCTTTTGTGCGTAAAAAAGAATGTTTCTCGACAGCCCACGGCATAATGCGCGCCGTGATCATTATTTTCGAACGAACAAGGCGAGTGACGTGTTGAAGAAAACCCTGTTCCAGTTGCACTGGTTTTTCGGCATCAGCGCCGGACTGGTCCTGGCCCTGATGGGCATCACCGGGGCGACGGTGTCGTTTCAGGATGAAATCCTGCGCGCGCTGAACCCTTCTGTGCTGCAGGTCGAGAAGCAGGTCGCCGGCGTCCTGCCGCCCGTCGAACTGGTGGAGAAAATCGAGGGCGCCTCGGGCAAAAAAGTCTCGATGCTCTGGGTCGAGACCGACAGCGGCAACGCCGCGCGGGTGATCTTCACTCCGCCACCGGGCGAACGCCGTGGGCAGATGCGCTACTTCGACCCGTACACCGCCGAGTTCATGGGCGACGCCATCGGCCAGGATTTCTTCGGCCTGATGCTGCAACTGCACCGTTTCCTCGCCATGGGCGATAGCGGTCGGCAAATCACCGGTGCCTGTACGCTGATTCTGGTGTTCTTCTGTCTGTCCGGCCTTTACCTGCGCTGGCCGCGCCAGTGGAAAAGCTGGCGCGCCTGGCTGACCCTCGACTGGAAGAAAAAGGGCCGCAGCTTCAACTGGGATTTGCACTCCGTCGCCGGCACCTGGTGCCTGGTGTTTTACCTCTTGGCAGCGCTCACCGGGCTGTCCTGGTCCTACGAGTGGTACAACAAGGGCCTGACCCGATTGCTTTCCGACTCACCGCAGAACGAGCGCGTTCGCGGCGGTCGCGGCCCTGCGCCAAGTGGCCCGGCGCCGACGGCCGATTACGCGCTGATGTGGAGCAGCATCTATAGCGCAGCCGGTCCGGCACTCAGCGCCTACAACATTCGTATGCCGGCAGTGGCCGGACAACCGGCCACCGTGTTCTACCTGCTGAACACCTCGCCCCACGACCGCGCGCTGAACCAGATCACCCTCGATCCGGCGACCGGCACCGTCAAACGGCATGACCGCTACAGCGACAAGAGCCTCAAGGCGCAACTGCTGACCAGCATTTATGCGCTGCATGTCGGCAGCTACTTCGGCATCGTCGGGCGGATTATTCTGACCCTCAGCGCGCTGACCATGCCGCTGTTCTTTGTCACGGGCTGGTTGCTGTACCTCGATCGTCGACGCAAGAAAAAGCAGATCAAGGACGCGCGCAAAGATTTCGCGCAAACAGGCAGCAATACGCCAGCCTGGTTGATCGGCTTCGCCAGCCAAAGCGGGTTTGCCGAGCAACTGGCGTGGCAGACCGCCGGGCAATTGCAGGCTGCCGGCGTGCCGGTGAAGGTTCAGCCGCTGGCGGACGTCAGCGAGCAAGACTTGCGTGAATCCAGCAATGCGTTGTTCGTGGTCAGCACCTTTGGCGACGGCGAAGCACCGGACAGTGCCCGCAGCTTCGAACGCAAAGTGCTGGGCCGGACGTCGAGCCTGGAAAGCCTAAACTACGCCGTGCTCGGCCTTGGCGATCGGCAGTATCAACACTTCTGCGGTTTCGCTCGACGCCTGCACTCGTGGCTGGGCGAGCACGGCGGCAAGACCCTGTTCGCCCCGGTGGAGGTCGACAGCGGCGACCCTTACGCCTTGCGTCACTGGCAGCAGCAACTGGGCCTGCTGACCGGACAGGCGCCCGTGGACACCTGGCAAGCGCCAAGCTACGACAACTGGAACCTGACCCGCCGCGAACTGCTCAACCCTGACAGCACGGGTTCTGGTGTGTACCTACTGGGCCTCACCGCCCCCACCACCAGCAGTTGGCTGGCCGGTGACCTGGTGGAAGTGTTGCCGCGCAATTGTCCATGGGCGATCGAACATTTCCTCGATGGCCTGGGCATTGACGGTCGGGCCACGGTTGCGCTCGATGGCCTGTCGCAACCGCTGGAGCAAGCCCTCGCCAGTCGACAACTGCCGGAAAACAGAACTCACTTGGTCGGCCTGCATGCCCAAGCGCTGGTGGATGCGCTGGTGCCCCTGGCCATGCGCGAATACTCCATCGCCTCGATCGCCGCCGATGGCATCCTCGAACTGATCGTGCGCCAGGAACTGCATCCCGACGGCAGCCTGGGCGTCGGCTCCGGCTGGTTGACCGAACACGTCCCAGTGGGCGGCACCATCAGTTTGCGCGTGCGGCGCAACAGCGGTTTCCACCTGCCGACCGAGCCAGTGCCGATGATCCTGCTGGGCAACGGCACCGGCCTGGCCGGGCTGCGCAGTTTGCTCAAGGCGCGGATCGCCGATGGGCAGCAACGTCATTGGCTGTTGTTCGGCGAACGCAATCGCGAGCATGACTATCTGTGTCGCGATGAGCTGGAAGAATGGTTGATTTCGGGGGATCTGGAGCGGTTGGACCTGGCGTTTTCCCGAGATCAGGCCGATAAGATTTATGTGCAGGATCTACTGCGCGAGTCGGCGGGCGAGTTGAAAAAATGGCTGGCCGAGGGTGCGGTCATTTACATCTGCGGCAGCTTGCAAGGGATGGCGTCGGGGGTGGATCACGTGCTCAACGAAGTGCTTGGGATTGCGGAGGTTGATCGCCTGATCGAGCAAGGCCGGTATCGGCGTGACGTCTACTGAAAGAGCCCCTCACCCTAGCCCTCCCGAAACGTCGGACCGCCCGTAGGGAGAGGGGACTGACCGAGTTGTTCTTAGAGTTACATCGACCTGAAAAATCGAGTCGAACTCAGGTTCTGAAAGGCCCCCGGTTGAACTGGTCAAGTAATTCCGGACACCGGTTACGGTGTTTATGCTGCCTTTTGCTCCATAGCTATCGGTGATAGGTAACCGTTGTAGCTGTGGAGCCTTGTGCGGTTGTAATACATGAAGAAGCGCACGATATCGGTTTGCGCTTCTTCTGTTGTGTCATAGCCTTTGCCCGGCACCCACTCCGATTTCAAGGTTCCGAAGAAGCGCTCAGTCGGCGCATTGTCCCAACATTGCCCGCGGTGACTCATGCTCTGTTCGATTTCATATCGCTGCAGTTCATTCTGGAATCTTCGACTGGTGTATTGGCAGCCTTGATCAGAGTGAAACATCAGCCCAGATTCCCACGACCGAAGATCGGCCGCCATACGCAGGGCTTTGCTGACCAGGTTTGCGTCATTGACCAGAGAAAACGCCCAGCCAACGACACGGCGCGCATACAGGTCGATCACGATTGCCAGATGGAACCAGCGTTTACCGACCATCAGGCTCGTGACGTCGCCGCACCACACCTGATTGACGGTGTTGGGCGTGAAGTTACGTTCAAGCCGATTCGGCGCCACAAATGCCTCCACCCCTTTGGATCTGAATGGATGAGGTTGGCGCTGTTTACTGACGATGCAGGCTTCCTTCATCAAGGCCGCAGCAAGGCTTCTGCCCACCGGCAACTTCTCGGCCTTCAGACGTTTGGACATCATTCGCGACCCCATGCTCTCACGGCTTTCAGCGTGCAACCTGACCACCTGCGCCTTGAGCTCCTCCCGTCTGACCTTGGGCTGTGAGCGTCGCTGAATCCACTCATAAAAACTGCTGCGCCTGACTCCAAACACACGACATAAAGTGGCAGTCGGAAACAACTCTCTCAGCTCCGCAATCATCGAAAACGAGCGGGATCCGACATCAAGAGAGCGGTAGCCTTTTTTAAGATCTCTGCCTCCAGCTCCATCCGCTTGATTTTGGCTTTCAGCTCCTGGATCTCACGCTGATCCTCGGTAATCGCCTTGGTACCTTTGACTGGCTGTCCTTCGCGCTCCTTGCGAACCTGCTCAACCCACCGCCGCAACGCGGTCGGCCCGATATCCAGAGATGCACACACATCTGGAACCGGGCAGTTATCATCGAGCACCATGCTGGCAGCACGCAGTTTGAACTCGCGGGAATAGACCTTTCTTTCGTTCATGGAACCTCCAAGTTGGCGAAATCATATCGCCCTTAAGAGGTGTCCGGAATTATTAGGCCAGTTCAGGTCTGCTCCCTTTCCCCCTCTCCCCCGTGGGGAGAGGGCTGGGGTGAGGGGTCGATTTCAAGATGAATCGCAAAACCTCGGCTACAGTAAAACCTCCATCCCCCTTCACACGGACGTGAAGCATGCCCACCCGCCCCACCCTCAACCAGCGCCAATTCGCCCGCCACCTGCGCACCCACCAAACTGACTGCGAACTGCTGCTCTGGCAAAAACTTCGTTCTCGGCAAATCGCCAATCTGAAATTCCGTCGGCAGTTTCCATGCCCGCCGTACATCCTGAATTTTTATTGCGTGGAACTGAAGTTGGCCATCGAACTGGATGGTGGTCAGCATTACGAGACGGCGGCAAAAATACATGACCAGCGTCGAACGCTTTACCTTCAGCAGCAAGGTATTGAGGTTGTGCGGTTTAGCAATCTGGAGGTAATTGAGCGGATGAGTGAAGTGCTTGAGCAGATCCTGAGGTTTGCTGCGGATCGAACATCGCCCCCTCACCCTAGCCCTCTCCCCAAGGGGCGAGGGGACTGACCGAGGTGTCTCACGTTATACATCGACCTGAAAAATCGAGTCGAACTCAGGTTTGGATACGATGAAGATCGGCTCCCTTTCCCCCTCTCCCCTCTGGGGAGAGGGCTGGGGTGAGGGGTCGATTTCAGACTGGCTGCAACTTCTGCTCAAACACCCCAACCCCATCCAAATCCCGCAACACCACACTCATCTCCCCCGTCTGCCCATCAATATTCACCTCACCAAAAAACTGAAACCCGGCAAACGGTGAGGTGTTCTGTGCCGGTGGTGCTTTCTCGAACACCACTTCCGGGCCAAAGGTTTTATCCAGCGAATCAGGCCCGAAACTCCCCGCATTCAAAGGTCCGGCGACAAACTCCCAGAACGGTTCGAAATCCTGAAACGCCGCACGATCCGGATGGTAATGGTGCGCGGCGCAGTAATGCACATCCGCCGTCAGCCAGACAAAATTGCGCACCTGCTGCGCCCGCAGAAAACCCAACAATTCGGCAATTTCCAGCTCACGCCCCTGGGCCGGTCCCGGATCACCGTTGGCCACGGCTTCCCAGCGCATTACACCGGGGCTGACTTCGCCATCCGATACGCCGAGGCCAATCGGCATATCTGCAGCAATGACTTTCCACTGGGCCTTGGAGGCCTTCAATTCACGCTTGAGCCAGTCCAGCTGTTCACGGCCGAGGAAGGGTTTTGCGTCGCCGAGGTTGGCGTCGTTGGCCCCGCGATAGCTGCGCATGTCGAGCACGAACACATCAAGCAATGGCCCATAACCGAGCTTGCGATAAATCCGCCCGCCGCCATCGGCACTCTGCAATCGCATCGGTGCGTATTCGAGCCAGGCCTGACGCGCGCGACTGACCAGGCTGTGGATATCTTTGCTCTTGTAGCGCTCATCCAACGGCTTGCCCGGCGACCAGTTGTTCACCACTTCATGATCGTCCCACTGCCAGATCTGCGGGACCTCGGCGTTGAAGCGGCGGATGTTTTCGTCCATCAGGTTGTAGCGGTAATTGCCGCGATAGTCGTCGAGGGTTTCGGCGACTTTGCTCTTGGCTTCCGTGGTGATGTTGCGCCACACGCGGCCGCTCTCTGTGGTGAGCTGCGCAGGTACGGGGCCGTCGGCGTAGATGGTGTCGCCGCTGTTGATAAAGAAGTCTGGCAGGCGCAAACGCATGGCATCGTAGATGCGCATGCCGCCGATGTCCGGGTTGATGCCGAAGCCCTGGCCGGCGGTGTCGCCGCTCCAGACGAAACGGATGTCGCGACGGGTTTGCGGCACGCTGCGCAGATGGCCGAACCAGGGCTCGCTGGCGACGCCGCTCTGGGCGTCTTCGAAGTGCACGCGGTAGAAAATCGCCTGGTCGGCGGGCAGGCCAGTGAGTTCGACGCGGGCAGTGAAATCGGTATTGGAATCGGCTAATGGCGAGACAAAACGACGGGGGTTGGTGAACAGACTACGGGTGTCCCACTCCACCACCATTCGCGCCGGGCGATCGCAACGGCTCCAGATCATCGCCCGATCGCCCAGCAGGTCGCCGGACTGCACGCCATCGGTGAGTTGCGGACGATCCTTGACCGAAGCAATCACCGCCGGCGCCAGGCCTGGCAACAACAGCCCGGCGCCGACGGCTTGTATGACACGACGGCGGCCGAGGTCGAATTCGCTCATGGTGTTCTCCCTGAAAAGGAAAACTTAAGCATGTACGCATGACGTCCGTGTGAAAACGCAACCTCCTGTGGGAGCGAGCCTGCTCGCGAAGACGATTTAACATTCAACAAATATGCTGACTGTCAGACCGCTTTCGCGAGCAGGCTCGCTCCCACAAAGGTCAGATGTCAGGCCTTGGCTGGTTCGAGAGCCAGCTCAACCGTCTCCGGCCGCTTGACCACCGCATAAACCACCGCCGTCAACAGACTCCCGGCCACAATCGCCAGCAGATACAACAGCGCATGGTTGATCGCATTCGGGATCGCCAGTACGAACAACCCGCCGTGCGGCGCCATCAGTTTGCAGCCGAAATACATCGACAACGCACCGGTCAGCGCCCCCCCGGCAATGCTCGCCGGGATCACCCGCAGAGGGTCTTTCGCGGCAAACGGAATCGCGCCTTCAGAGATAAAGCACAGCCCCAATACCAACGCCGCTTTACCGGCCTCGCGTTCGGTCTGGGCAAATTTGCGCCGCGCAATAAACGTGGCGATGCCAAGCCCAATCGGCGGCACCATGCCGGCCGCCATGGTCGCGGCCATCGGTGCATAACTTTGTGACGCCAGCAGCCCCACCGAGAACGCATACGCGGCTTTGTTGATCGGCCCGCCAAGGTCGACGCACATCATCCCGCCCAGCAACACACCGAGCAGAATCGCGTTGGTGGTGCCCATGCTGTCGAGGAAATGCGTGAGGGCTTCGAGCATCCCGGCCACCGGCTTGCCGACCACGTAGATCATCACCAGACCGGTGAACAGACTCGCCAGCAACGGGATGATCAGGATCGGTTTCAGCGCCTCAAGACTTTGCGGCAAGCGCGCATAACGGTTGATCGCCTGCGCCGCGTAACCGGCGATGAAGCCGGCAATGATCCCGCCGATAAAACCGGCGCCCAAGGTGCTTGCCAGCAGACCACCAATCATCCCCGGCGCCAGGCCCGGACGGTCGGCGATCGAGTAGGCGATGTAACCCGCCAGCAGCGGCACCATCAGCTTGAACGCGGTCTCGCCGCCGATCTGCATCAGGGCTGCCGCGAGCGTGCCGGGTTCCTTGAAAGCAGTGATGCCGAACACGAACGACAAGGCAATCATCAAACCGCCCGCCACCACCATCGGCAACATGAACGACACGCCGGTCAGCAGGTGTTTGTACACGCCACTTTTCTCTTGCTTGGCCGGGCCTTTGGCACCGCTCGAAGCGGTTTCCTGCGTGCCTTCGGCCAACGCTTTATTCAGCGTCGCTTCAGCTTGTTTGAGCGCAATGCCAGTGCCGCAACGGTAAATCTTCTTGCCGGCAAAACGCTCGGTGGCGACTTCGATATCACAGGCCAGCAGCACGACGTCCGCATCGGCAATTGCCGCTGCACTCAGCGGATTGCGCGCACCGACCGAGCCCTGGGTTTCGATTTGCAGGTCGTAACCCAGACGCTTGGCCGCTTGCTGCAAGGCTTCGGCGGCCATGAAGGTGTGAGCGACGCCGGTCGGGCACGCGGTAATCGCGACCAGGCGCGGGGCATGTTTCACGAGGGCGGCAGGCTCGGCCACGGCTTCGGGGGCGATGTAAACCTGAGCCTCTTCAGCACCGCGACGCAGCACTGCTTCCACATCTTGCAGGGCTTGCGCCGGGGTACTCTGGAACACCCGCTTGCCGACGAATCGCGACATATCCACCGGCGCGCTGGTCACCAGCAACACCCACTCGGCCGCCTCGATCGTGGCCGCCGACAATTGGCGTTCAGGGTGCGCGGCATCGTTGACTTCGACGCTGGTGCTCCAGCCCTGACGCTGGGCCGCCGCATCGAGCAAACGGGCGCACAGCACACTGGTGACCATGCCGTTCGGGCAGGCCGTAACAATGGCTAACTTCATGACAAACCCTCTTATTGTTCTGTCAGGGAGCGCATGCGCACGCCCTGTTCGAGCCGCGCCAACTGCGTGGCGTCGCCTATACCGAAACCGATCTGGGTGACCGCCATCGCGGCAATTGCCGTGGCGGTGCGCAAAGTCTGTTCGGGCGTGTCGGCGCTGAGTAGACCGTGGAGCATGCCGGCCAGTAACGAATCGCCCGCGCCCACGGTGCTGACGACACTGACCTTGGGCGGCGTGGCATGCATTGCCGAGCCGACACTGAACCAGTTCACGCCATCGGCGCCGTCGGAGATCACCACGTGCTCGATGCCTTGAGCGTGCAAACGGCTCGCGGCTTGCGCTTGCGCAGCCACCGAAACCACCTCGCAGCCCAGCACATCAGCCAGTTCTTCGGTGTTCGGCTTGATCAGCCATGGGCCGGCGTTGAGCGCCGCCCGCAAGGCTTCACCACTGGTGTCCAGCGCCACGTTCAAACCGAGATTTTTCAAACGCACAATCAACGCCTGCAACCACTGAGGACTGATGCCTTGAGGCAAGCTGCCGGCAACGACGACCGCGTCATGACCGGGCGCAATTTGATCAAGTCGATCAAGTAATGCCTGTTGCGCGGCTTCACTCACCAAGGGTCCGGGACCGTTGATGTCGGTGATGCGTCCATCGCTTTCCGCCAGTTTGATGTTGCTGCGCGTCTCACCCGGAACACGGATGAACGCGTCGATAAACCCGCGTTTGGCGAACAGCGTTTCGAACGCTTGAAGGTTGTCCTCCCCGAGGAAGCCGCTGAGCGTGAGCTGATGCCCGAGGTCCGCCAGCACTTGTGCCACGTTCACGCCTTTACCGGCGGCATGCGTGTGCATCTCGTCGCTACGGTTGACTTGGCCGGGGGTAAGCAGCGGCAACTGGACCGTGAGGTCCAGCGCCGGATTGAGGGTCAGGGTCAGGATCTTGGCCATTACAGGGCCTCCACTAGTGCGCGCACTTCATTTGCGCTGCCCACGGCCAGGGCCTGTTGGGCAAGGATTTTGGTCTGCGCCAGGCTGAGTTCGCGAACCCGCGCCTTGACCTCGGCAATACTGCGACCTGAGACGCTGAGTTCGTCCACACCCAAACCGACCAGCACCGGCACCGCCAGCGGATCGGCCGCCAACTCGCCGCACACGCCCACCCACTTGCCGTGGGCATGCGCCGCACGCACGGTGATGTCGATCAGTTGCAGCACCGCCGGGTGCAAGCCGTCAGCCTGGGCCGACAAGGTCGGATGACCACGGTCGATGGCCAGGGTGTATTGAGTCAGGTCATTGGTGCCGACGCTGAAGAAGTCGACCTCTTTGGCCAGCACCGGCGCCAGCAATGCAGCCGACGGCACTTCAATCATGATCCCCAGTTGCAGGTCGGCAACCGGAATTTCCAGACGCAGACGTTCGGTCATGTCCCGCGCCTGGCGCCACTCGTCGACGCTGCCGACCATGGGGAACATGATCCGCAGTGGACGGTTGTCCGCCGCACGGAGCAACGCGCGCAACTGCGCTTCCATGATGTGCGGACGTTGCAGGGTCAGGCGAATACCGCGCACGCCGAGGAACGGGTTTTCTTCTTTGGCGATCGGCCAATACGGCAGCGGTTTGTCGCCACCGACATCGAGAGTACGAACCACCAGCGGCCGACCGGCCAGACCGTCGAGAACGCGACGGTATTCGACTTCCTGAGTTGCCTCGTCCGGCGCTTGCGAGTGAGCCATGAAAATCAGTTCGGTACGCAGCAGGCCAATACCTTCGGCGCCCTGCTCCACCGCGCTGGTCACGCCGGCGCTTTCGCCGATGTTGGCGAACACTTCGACTGCATGGCCGTCAGTGGTCAGTGCCGGTTGATGGCGTTGTTCGGCGGCCGCTTTCAGACGTAGCTCGCGGGTATCGCGCTCTTCGGTGGCGCGCTGCAAGGTCGCCGCGTCGGCGTCCACGTGCAGGCGGCCGCGCTGACCATCAATCAGCAACGGCGTACCCGGCGCCAGCAGCAACACGGCCGGGCCGGCGCCGACCAGCGCCGGAATCCCGAGGGCTCGGGCGACAATCGCACTGTGTGCAGTGGCGCCGCCACGGGCAGTGAGGATGCCGGCGACGCGCGCCGGATCAAGGCGGGCGACATCGGACGGACCGACTTCGTCCATCACCAGAATGTACGGTTGCTCAGGCTCGCTCGGGGTTTCGACGCCACTCAGTTGCGCCAATACCCGACGACCGATATCACGCAAGTCGGCGGCGCGCTCGGCGAGCAAGGCGTCCTGCAGCGATTCCTGTTGTTTGGCCGCCGCTTCAATCACCGCCATCCACGCCGCTTCGGCGCTTTCGCCCTGTTTGAGACGGGTGTCGACTTCATCGGTCAATTCCGGGTCGTCGAGCATTTCCTGGTGAGTGATGAAAATCTCGCGAATGGCCTTGGACTTGCTGCGTTCGATCAGGCCTTCGATGTCGCGACGCACGTCCGCCAACGCTTGTTGGAGACGCTCGCGCTCTATCGCGGCAGACTCACCGCGCAGCGGGTAATCGATGGTTTGCAGCACTTGAATGTGCGCCGGGCCGATGGCGATGCCCGGTGCGGCGGCGATGGCCTGAACCAGGCTGCCGGAGGCTGGCGCGAGGATTACCTCGGCCACATCGGCGATCACCTCGCGTTGTTGGCTCACGGCGGGCAGCGGCTCGACTTCTTCACCGAGGCCTTCTTCGATGGCCGCCAGCAAGGCCGGCAAGGCATCGGCGGCGATGCTCGGTTCGGCGACAAATTCCAGCACCTGACCGCGACGGGCGCCGAGGCTGAGCAGTTTGCTCAAGCTCTTCACCGACACCGCGCTGTCCTGGCCATCGACGATGCGTACGCGGATTTCGCCTTCAAAACTCTTCGCCAGTTGCGCGAGGATTTTCGCCGGACGCGCGTGCAAGCCGTGGGCGTTGGCCAGCGCGATGCGAGCGCTGGGCCAATCGGCCGGCAGCTCACCGCCCAGGACTTCGAGGACTTTACGGCTGCTGGTGGCGCGGCCCAATTCGTGGCCGCGACCTTCGATCAGCAACGCACAAAGGCGTTCGAGCAAGGCCTGATGGGCTTCACCGAGACTGGCCAGGCAGAACAGACCGCTGAGCGGCTGGCCGAGGTAACGCATGGGTTTGTCCGGCGTGACGAAGGCCAGGCCCGGACGCTTGACCGTTTGCTCGCTGTGCAACCACCACAAGCCATCGCCCAATGGCAGCGCGTCGACTTGTTGCAATACGGCGGAGAAACCATTGCTCACACAATCGGCCTGACGCAGCAAACGTGCACCACGCCAGACCAACTCTTCGAAGTCATCGGCGGACACACCGAGGCCGATCATCTGTGCATCCAGCGCCAGTTCTTGCGGCGCGCCTTGCAACAGTTTCAACAAGGCTTCGGCGGAACTGGCGCGACGCAGCGCCTGGCCCAGATCGGTCTCACCGAGGGCACGGGTCAGCAGTTGCAACAGACGCAGGTGTTCGTCGGATTTGGCTGCAATACCAATCGCCAGATAGACGATCTGACCGTCACCCCAGTCCACGCCTTCAGGGAACTGCATCAGCCGCACGCCGGTGGAAAACACCAGATCGCGGGTTTCCGGCGTACCGTGGGGGATGGCAATACCTTGCCCGAGAAAGGTCGAGCCCTGGGCTTCGCGCGCCTGCAACCCGGCGAGATAACCCTCGGCCACCAGGCCATCGGCGACCAGATGCTGCGCCAGCAGGTGCAACGCTGCGGACTTATCCACAGCCGACTGGCCCATGGATATCTGCTCTATGGTGAGCTCGAGCATGCTTTCTCCTTTTTGGCGTCTTTTGACGCCAGGTATTGTTTTGAATGATTCAGCTTAGGCTCTTAGTCATAACTTTTGGCGGTTTCGCGGCAGAACCGACAAAGGAGCCTGTAACGTAGAAAATACGCTTGCTGAAACGTTTAATCTAGAATGATTGGCACGTTACTCGATAATGTCTCATCCTTGAAGTCCAATTGTCGGATGCGTCGCGACGATGGTCGTCTGCCTTAATCGGGTAGGATTGGCGAAAATGTCGAGGCAAGCTCGAAAAAACAAGGAAAACCCGGGTTGAAACTCAGTGATATCGCCCAGTTGGCCGGTGTGTCCGTTACCACCGCCAGCTATGTCATCAATGGCAAGGCAGAACAACAACGTATCAGCAGTGCCACCGTCGAGCGCGTGCGCGCGGTCGTCGAACAACATGGCTTTACACCCAACCCCCAGGCTGCCGGGCTGCGCAGCCGGCATACCCGCACCTTGGGTTTCATTCTGCCGGACCTGGAAAACCCCAGTTACGCGCGAATCGCCAAACTGCTGGAACAAGGCGCCCGCGCTCGCGGCTATCAGCTGCTGATCGCCAGTTCCGACGATGCGCCGGACAGCGAACGGCAATTGCTGAAACTGTTCCGGGCCCGGCGCTGCGATGCATTGATCGTTGCCAGTTGCCTGCCGGCCGGCGATGACAGCTATCGCCAATTGCAGGCCAAGGGCATTCCGATCATCGCGATCGACCGGGTCATGGAGCCTGAGCATTTCTGTTCAGTGATCAGTGATGACCGCGAGGCCAGCCTGCAACTGACCCGCAGTCTACTGGACCCGCTGCCCAAGCAGATCGCACTGATCGGCGCACGCCCCGAACTGAGCATCAGCCAGGAGCGGGCGGGCGGTTTCAAAGACGCTTTGGACGGGTTCAAAGGCGAGGTGCTGATCGAACACGGCGAGTCGTTCAGCCGTGAATGCGGCAAACAGTTGATGGAAGAACTGCTACAGCGTCTGGGCCATTTGCCGGATGCGCTGGTGACCACGTCCTACGTGCTGCTTCAGGGCGTATTCGATGCCTTGCACGACTTCCCGCTCAAAACCCGCCCGCTGCGACTCGGCACTTTCGGCGATACGCAGTTGCTGGATTTCCTGCCGCTGCCGGTCAACGCCATGGCCCAGCAGCATCAGCTTATCGCCGACAAGGCTCTGGAACTGGCCTTGGCCGCCATCGAGCAATCGGATTACCGACCCGGCGTGCAGGCCATCGCGCGGACCTTCAAGCAGCGTATTCGCCAGGACTGAACCGTGGAGCTGATCGACAGCCACACTCATCTGGATTTTCCGGACTTCGACGAGGATCGCACGGCGCTGTTGGCCGAGAGCCGCGCCCTCTACGTGCGGCGGATGGTGGTGCTGGGGGTTTATCAGGGTAATTGGCAGCGAGTCTGGGATCTGGTGCAGAGCGATCCCGACCTGCATGCGGCGTTCGGTTTGCATCCGGTGTATCTGGATGATCATCGCCCTGAAGATTTACACGAACTGGGTAATTGGCTGACCCGGCTGGCGGGTCATCGGCAGTTGTGCGCGGTGGGCGAGATCGGTCTGGATTACTTTATCGAAACCCTGGACCGTGAACGCCAACAGGCACTGTTCGATGCGCAGCTGCAACTGGCGGCGGACTTCAATCTTCCGGCGCTGATTCATGTGCGACGCAGCCATGCGGCGGTGATTGCCACGCTTAAACGGTTTCGCTTGAAACGCGCGGGGATCATTCATGCCTTCGCCGGCAGCAAAGAAGAAGCCCGCGAATACATCAAGCTCGGTTTCAAACTGGGCCTGGGCGGTGCCGCGACCTGGCCTCAGGCGTTACGCATGCATCGTGTGCTTGCCGAATTGCCGCTTGAATCGGTGGTACTGGAAACCGATTCGCCGGACATGGCGCCCGCCATGTTCCCCGGCCAACGCAACAGCCCGGCGCATCTGCCGGCGATCTGCTCGGCACTGGCCGGGATCATGGCGATCAGCCCCGAGCAATTGGCCACCGCCAGCACCGCCAATGCTTGTGAGCTGTTCAACTGGCGTTAGTCACCGATCGTTCCCACGCTCTGCGTGGTAACGCCTCCTGTGACGCTCTGCGTCACGACTTTTGGGACGCGGAGCGTCCCGGGCTGCATTCCCACGCAGAGCGTGGGAACGATCATGCTCAGACCCGGAACGCGCTGATCAGCTGCTTCAACTCCACCACCTGGGCCGACAACGCGCGACTGGCGTCCTCGGTCTGGTGTGCACCTTCGGCAGTACGCTCACCGGCGCGGTTGATTTCGACAATATTCTGGTCGATGTCGTGAGCCACGGCGGTCTGCTGCTCTACCGCGGCGGCGATTTGCTGGTTCTGATCGACGATCATGCCGACGGCACCGAGGATGTTTTCCAGCGCTTGCTGAACCTTTTCCGACTGCCCCACCGTGCCGTTGGCCATCTGATGACTGGTCCCCATCGCCTTCACCGCAGCGCCGACACCGCTGTGCAGCTTGGCGATCATCTGCTCGATTTCCTCGGTCGATTGCTGGGTGCGCTTGGCCAGTGTCCGGACCTCGTCCGCCACCACCGCAAAACCACGCCCCTGCTCACCGGCCCGAGCGGCTTCGATGGCCGCGTTGAGCGCCAAGAGGTTGGTCTGTTCGGCGATGCTCTTGATCACCTCCAGCACGCGGCTGATGGACTGGCTGTCGCTGGCCAATTGATTGATCACCAGCACCGACTGATCGATCTCACTGGCCAGTGCTGCGATGCTGCCCTGCTGGGACTCCACTAGCCCACGACCGCTGATGGTCTCGTCATTGACGCTATGGGCGCTGCTGACCGCTGCTGCGGCACTGCGTGCCACCTCAAGGGACGTGGCCGACATCTGGTTCATGGCCGTGGCGACCTGCTCGATCTGCGTGCGCTGCCCCGCCACCGCCTGGTTGCTCTGGGCGGAAACGTTCTCCACCTGCCCGGCCTGGCGCTCGACCTCACTGACGGTCTGGCCGACCCGCTCGATCAGGTCATGGATTTTCTTCACGGTGCCGTTGAACACCTCACCCAACTCGCCCAGTTCATCGCGGCTATTGGCGCTGAAAGTCACCGTCATGTCGCCGGCCGCGACCTTGTCCATCACCGCGCCAAGACGCTTGAGGGTGGTGCGGGTCGAGGCGTAGAAGCCGCCGTAGAGGTAGAAAATCAATACAAACACCACCGACAGCGCCACGGCCTGCAAGACCATGTGGGTGCGGTTCTGCTCCAGTCGCTGTTGCAACTGGGTGCCGAGAAACTTCAACGTGGCTTCGTTGAGTTGGTACGTCTGGTCCATCAGGCCCGTGACCTGATCGTAAAAGCCCTGCCACGGCGCATCGAGCGTGTCGGCCATTACCACCTGCTCTTCGAACAGTTCACTGGCTTTTTTCAACGACGCCTTGCTGCTATCGGCCTGAGCGGCCAGGGTTTCCCGTGCCGCTTTGCTGGAACCCAGCGCGTCCTGCAACTTCAGGGCATATTCGGCCTGCAGTTTTTCGATCTGCGCTAGCAATTCATCAAAACGGGTACTCGATGCCGAGTTGAGAAAACCCTGCCCCAGCGAAAAAGAGCCCATCGCCCGACCTTCGCCCAGAAGCTGGGTCACGGGAGGGGTGACATTGGTGATGAGTTCGCTCAGCTGGCGCATGTCGCTCTGAGTGTCGCGACTGAGGCCGGCCTGACTGGCGATGATCTGGCTGAAAATTTGCGCGTTGCCGAGCAACTTGCCGATCATCGCGCTTTTGCTTTGCAGGGAGTTTTCCGCTTGCTGGGCCTTGAACGCGGCGATCATTTCATCGCGTTTGGCATCGAAAACCGTGATCTGCTCGGGGTCAGCGGTCATCGCTGTCAGCCCTTGCAAACGGGTCAGCACACTTTGCCCCAGGGTACTGACCTGCGACTCGACATTGCCGGCCTTGCCGGACTGACCGAGGGTGACGTTAATCTGCACCAGGTTGTTCAGGGTTTCCAGATCGCGCCGTAACGTCAGGCTGCTGCCCAGCAGGTCGAGGCTTTGCAGTTCGACCCGGGTGCCCTGGAATTCTCGATAAGAATCGCGCACCAGATAAAAGTTGGTCACCAACATCGGCACAAGGAACAGCACGCTGATCAGGCTGAACTTCATGCCGAAGCTCAGGCGGTTCATCAGCGCGACGGCGGGATAGAGCAAGCTCTTCACTGGAAGTCTCCCTTTGATTTCTTATTTTTATTGGCAGGCGCGGGTCGAGAGCAGATAGCCACTATTCGGCGCTGTCTCTGTATAGCTTAAATCGGCGGGAGGTTTTGTAACTTAAGGTTAACGGAGGGATTCACGCGGACTGGTAGCAGCTGGCGCAGCCTGCGTTCGGCTGCGCAGCAGTCGTAAACCCTGATTACGCGGTGAGCCTGACAAACCGCGGTGACTAAGTTGGCGACTGCTGCGCAGCCGAACGCAGGCTGCGCCAGCTGCTACAGGATTGGTGTACTCAAGGAAGGACGGTCCACAACGCAAAACCGGCGTACCAGAGCACCGCCGCGCGCAGCAGCAGTTCCCAGATCCGGTCGAGGCTGTTGATGCCGTCAGGCCCGACCACCGGTGCCGGAATTTCACCCGCCACCAGCCCGACCTTCTCGATCAATTGGGCGGCGCTGATGTTCCAGTTCAGCAGTTCGTGCAACATCACCCGGCCGACCGCGACAAAATTGCCGACCAACGCAAAACTTGCCGCCAACAAACGCACCGGCACCCAGTCGAACGCATGACGCAGTTTTGCCGCGCGCTCGACCACGGCCGGGTTCTGCCCGTGTTCTTCGGCCAGGGCCAGCAGTCGATAGCTCAGGGCCGCGACCGGACCCAGCAGGAAGTACCAGAAAATCACCGCGAAAAAGCTCTGATAAGCCTCCCACAGCAGATGCCCTTCGACCCGTTCCAGCAGTTGTTCGCCGCTATCGGCGCAGATACCCACATCGCGGTCCGCCACATGAGCGGCCGCTTGCAGGTCTTCTCGGCGCCAGGCATCGCGAAACGGCCCGAGACCGGCCAGCAGATCACCGCGGCCGAGACTGTAAATCACCACCAGCAGGTGCACCGGCAACGCCAGCAGACCGTAAGCCACCGGGTCCAGCACCAACAGCAGCAACCCCAGCAGTGCCACTGGCAACAACACCAGGATCAGCAAAATCAGCCACGGACTTTTCGCCAGACGCGGACTGACCTCAAGCTTGTTCAGCTCGCGAACCCATCCACCATCGCGCTGAATCCGATGACGCAGGGCCGAGAACTTCTCGATCCAGACCGCCAACAGCAACACCAGAAAACTCATTGTTGTTCCTCTTTTGCCAGGGCGGCGCGATAGCGTGCCCAGTCGAACGCTGGCCCCGGATCGGTTTTACGCCCGGGTGCGATGTCGCTATGCCCGCAAATGCGCTGTGCGGTGATGGCCGTGAAGGCGTTTTGCAGCTGCCGGGTCAGGGTCGTCAACGCTTGATACTGAGCGTCGGTGAACGGCAGTTCATCCGTGCCTTCAAGTTCGATGCCCACGGAAAAATCGTTACAGGTTTCCCGCCCCTCGAAACTCGAGACACCGGCATGCCAGGCACGCTCAAGACAAGAGACAAACTGAGTGACGGTGCCGTCACGTTCGATCAGAAAGTGCGCGGACACACGCAGGTCGGCGATCCCTTCAAAGTAGGGATGCTCCGTGACATCCAGACGATTCTGGAAAAATTCCTGCACCTTGCCGGTGGCGAATTGCGCAGGCGGCAAACTGATGTTGTGGATCACCAGCAGGGAAATTTCGCCCGAGGGGCGCGCATTGAAGTTGGGCGAGGGACAAATATCTACGCCCTGACACCAACCGCTCGCGGGGTCCAACTGCATACAGGTTCCTTCAACGACGACTGTGTAGGCGCCCAGTATGCCGCGATAGACCCTCGGGACGCGATCACTTGCCGTGATTGAGACGCCGCAGGTTGCCGATCACCGACTCCAGCGCCCGATCGAACAGCAAGGTGTCGTCCAGCGCGCGCACCGCGCCACGACGGAACTCCAGCGCCAGACCGGTGCGGCTGCGCTCCAGCACTTTCATCCCGGTGCGATTGACGAAAATGTACTTGCCGGTGGCTTCAATGATCGCCGCCAGCTTGCAGCGAAGGGTGTTTTCCTCGTCTTCCTGAAACTCGACCCAGCACCCCAACCGCAGTTGATCGACCTGAAGCAGACCGGCATCGTCCTCCGGCAAGCGTACTGGCGCCGTATCGACCGGCCCTTCGTCGGCGGTTCGCAGGACGATTTCTTGCAGCACTTCGACCATTACCGGTGTATCGGCAGACTGCTCAAGCTTTTGCCCTGGACGTTCGAACAGCTGAACGTGCAAGGCTTCCAGCTCACTGAAAAATTCGCTGGTGGCGAACGGATCGAAGGCCGAACTGCTCAGCCCGTCGCGCAACGACTTGAGCAATCCAGGCACCAGCGCCAACAAGCGCAGGCTCGCATCGAATTCATCATGACGCTGCACGCTCCAGATCAATTGCTCCATGGACCGCACATCGGCGTGCCATTCGGCCGACTGATCGCCGTGCTTGAGACAGGTCAGCAGCAGCACCTGGCTCCACGCTTCCTGGACAAACACCACCACCCGCTGCGGCAATACTTTGCCCAACAGGGCCTGATTCAGCACCTGTTCGACGCGCTGACGGGCCAGTTCAGTCCTGGCGCGGCCTTCTTCGGCGTCACGGGTACGTTGCTCCAGCAGCTCACTGCGACGCCGCTCGTCGCTGGTGAAGGCGAGAAAATCCGCGAGCAATTCGGAAAAGACCGCCGGATCATCGACAAAATCGTTCAGCAACCGTTGCACCACTTGCTCGATGCGCAGATACAGGCTGTCGCGCTCATGGTCATCGCACTCACCCCAGCCCATGGCTGCGGTGGCGATTTCATTGAGCAGGCGTCGGGCCGGGTGACTGCTGCGGCTGAAGAAGCTCTTGTCGAGCACCGCCACTTTCAGCATCGGGATCTGCAAACGGCCGATCAACGCCTTGAGCGAGTCCGGCAGGTTGCGGTCATCGAGGATGCATTCGAAGAGCATGGCGATCAGGTTGATCACGTCTTCGTCAGCCACCCCGACCACGCGTGACTTGCCACTTTTGACGCTGACCCGAGTCAGTAGCTGTTCGAGCTGGTTTCGCAGATCGAAGTCGTCCTGGGCTGCCGGCGCCGGCACATATTGCTGCAAGTGCGAGAGCAGCCGCATCAGGTCACGGGTGGAAATCGGCTGGGTCTGGGCACTGGCTTCGAGAGTTGGCGCGACACTGCCACGCACGTGAAACAGCAACTCCTGCAACGCCGCGAAGACTTCCTGCACGCTGTCGTCGATCGGCGGGCCACCGACGCGAGTGTTGGCCTGTGCGGGTTCAGTACCAACGCCGGCAGTCGCACGATCCGTGACCCGACGCGCAGGGGCGGGCTTAAGGTCAGGCAGAACGCCGGTGGCGGCCAGCAACTGATTGGCTTCGGCGTAGAGCTGATTGGAATCCCTGAGCACATAGCGTTCGAACAGTTTGAGGATGATCAGCTTGACCTTGATCTCCACCCCCAAGTTGCGCCCGGCCTGCATAAAGTACTCGCAGAGCATCGCCGGCCCCATGGGATTGTGCTGGTCGAGCAGTTCCCTGCCCAGCAGTGCGCTGAGTCGGGCGGTCAGTTGGTCCAGGGAGAAGCCGTCGCGGTTCAGCACTTTGCTGACCATCGCTTCCACTGCCACGCCGCGCTCCATGTCGTCATTGGGCAGCGCCACCGAGGCGTCGAAGGCCAACGCCTGGGGCAAGGCAGACTGAGTGATGTCGTACTGGGTGAGGCTGACAAAAGCCTCGAAGAATTGTTCGAGAAAGCCGCGTTCGATGTTTTTACGCTTGAGACGCAAGTCGCGCATGGCTTCGAAGAAGAGGTTTTGTTCGACGTCATTGCGGGCCCGGTCGGCCATTTCGAACAGCGTGTCGTCGGCGTTATCGAACAGTTCCTGCAAACCATGCCTGAGCTGTTGGGCGGCCTTGTCGCGAACCTGAAGCAGAATCACAGGCAGGCGGGCGAGCGGCGAGTGAGTCGCCTGGTCGGTAGCGACCTTGTGCAAAGGCACTACATTCCCGTCGTTGTGCATTCAGGCCTCCTGAAAAGGTGAGTCTTCGAAGTCGTCAATCCAAATCCACGTCAAAGCCATGACGTCAAAAGCAAGGCGGATTATCTTGCAAAAGATGTCCCCTCTACCAGCAGACTCTGCGCTTCCCATTGAAATAGACGCTTATGGCAGACGCTGACTTAGTGCCGATTGCTCAGGCGAATCGACCAAATGCAGGTTTCAGAGCGATGGGAACGCCTCTGATGCCTTGGGTTGCCCGCCGCCATGCCCCTATAATCGGGCCACTTTGTTTGTGGAGTCCGTTATGCCGAATCTACGTCTCGCCGATTTGACCGCCGAAATCGAAGCCAACGTGCGCCGTGCGTTGCTCGAAGACATCGGCAGCGGCGACATCACCGCACAGCTGATCCCGGCCGAACGCCTGGCCAAAGCCACCATCATCACCCGCGACGCTGCCGTCATCTGCGGCACATCCTGGGTTGATGCTGTGTTTCGGCAACTGGACCCACGTGTTGCGGTGCACTGGGAGGTGCGCGATGGCGAGCGGGTGAAACCCAATCAGGTGCTATTCCACCTCGAAGGCCCGGCGCGCTCGCTACTGACGGGCGAACGCAGTGCACTGAACTTCCTGCAGTTGCTGTCTGGCGTGGCCACACGCGCGCAGTACCTGGCGGATTACGTTGCCGAGACTCAGGTGAAGTTGCTCGACACCCGTAAAACCTTGCCGGGGCTGCGTCTGGCGCAGAAGTATGCCGTGACCTGCGGCGGGTGCCATAACCACCGCATCGGCCTGTACGACGCCTTCCTGATCAAGGAAAACCATATTGCCGCCTGCGGTGGCATCCCGGAGGCCATCAAAGCCGCGCACAAGATTGCCCCGGGCAAACCGGTGGAGATCGAAGTGGAAAGCCTGGAGGAGCTGAAGGAGGCCCTGGCGGCTGGAGCTGACATCATCATGCTCGATGAGTTGAGTCTGGATGACATGCGCGAAGCCGTGCGTCTGAACGCAGGCAAGGCGAAACTGGAAGCCAGCGGCGGTATCAACGAAAGCACGCTGCTGCCGATCGCCGAGACCGGGGTGGATTACATCTCGATTGGTGCGATGACCAAGGATGTGAAGGCTGTCGATCTGTCGATGCGACTGAGCCTTTGATAGCGCCGCATGAATGAAAAACGCCAGCCCCGTGAGGCTGGCGTTTTTATCAGACCACCAGATTATTCATCTCGCAGTACTCTTCCCACTCGACACCCAACACCTCGGCAGCCTCCTTGTGCAGAACAAGGCGCGCAGCCTCGAACTCTTCAGGGGTTGAGGTGTACTTGAGCGTCAGTTCCCACGGCTGCAATCCCTGAGACTCTGCCTCGTCTTCGAACGCCCACTGGATCTGGTCTTTCTGATCGTCGGCGGGCAAGTCCTTGATCTCTTCGGCTAGCTGAGGCGATTCCAGCAAGTACTTCTTCAGCGCTTCTGCGTGTCTGGCTTCTTGGGTCAATTCTTTAACGGTCATGGCGTTCTCTTTGATCTGGGGAATGGAAGATGGATCTGGATCATCAAGGATCTCTCTGACGCAAAAAACCGTTTGAAGCCCGGTTTGTCTGGCCTTCAGAACCATTCGGGATCATCTGAAAACAACGTGTCGCTCGTGCCCGAGACAGGAATCGAACCTGCGACCTTCGCGTTACGAGTGCGCTGCTCTACCAACTGAGCTACACGGGCAGTGGGCTAAACCTAGCACTGACTTTGGGGTCAGGCAACTTCATGACTCGTCTCATTTTTTTGCAGGCAAAAAAATGCCCCGCAGCTTTCACTGCGGGGCATTTTTTATAACGTTGAAGCGGTCAGGCGTGGGGAGTGATTAAACGCCCGAAGCCTTGGCTGCTGCTACGTCTTTGATGGACAGCTTGATACGGCCGCGGTTGTCCACGTCCAGTACCAGTACTTCCACTTCCTGGCCTTCTTTCAGGATGTCGGTCACTTTCTCAACGCGAGCGTCGCTCAACATGGAGATGTGAACCAGACCGTCCTTGCCAGGCAGGATGTTGACGAATGCGCCGAAGTCGACGATGCGCTCAACCTTACCAACGTAGATCTTGCCGATTTCAGCTTCAGCGGTGATGCCCAGAACGCGCTGACGTGCAGCTTCAGCCGCTTCCTTGGTTTCGCCGAAGATCTTGATCGAGCCGTCGTCTTCGATGTCGATCGAAGCCTTGGTCTCTTCACAGATCGCACGAATGGTCGCGCCGCCTTTACCGATGACATCACGGATTTTGTCGGTGTCGATTTTCATCGCGATCATGGTCGGAGCGTTTTCCGACAGTTCGGTACGCGACTGGCCAATGATCTGGTTCATCTGACCGAGGATGTTCAGGCGCGCTTCCAGGGCTTGGCCCAGAGCGATCTCCATGATTTCTTCGGTGATGCCTTTGATCTTGATGTCCATCTGCAGCGCGGTAACACCTTTGGCGGTACCGGCTACTTTGAAGTCCATGTCGCCCAGGTGGTCTTCGTCACCCAGGATGTCGGTCAGGACGGCGAACTTCTCGCCTTCTTTAACCAGACCCATCGCGATACCGGCAACCGGTGCCTTCATCGGAACGCCGGCGTCCATCAGAGCCAGGGAAGCGCCGCAGACCGAAGCCATGGAGCTCGAACCGTTGGACTCGGTGATTTCCGATACAACACGGATGGTGTACGGGAACACGTCGGCGGCAGGCAGCATGGCTGCAATCGAACGACGGGCCAGACGGCCGTGACCGATTTCGCGACGACCAGCGCCACCCATGCGGCCACACTCACCTACCGAGAACGGAGGGAAGTTGTAGTGCAGCATGAACGGGTCTTTTTTCTCGCCTTCCAGGGTGTCCAGCAGTTGTGCGTCACGGGCGGTGCCCAGAGTTGCAACAACCAGAGCCTGAGTTTCGCCACGGGTGAACAGAGCCGAACCGTGAGTCTTCGGCAGAACACCGACTTCGATGTTCAGCGGACGTACGGTCTTGGTGTCGCGACCGTCGATACGTGGCTTGCCGTTTACGATGTTTTCGCGAACGGTGCGGTATTCGATTTCGCCGAAAGCAGCTTTGACTTCGCTGGAGGAAGGCTGACCTTCTTCACCCGACAGCTTGGCAACAACCTGGTCCTTCAACTCACCCAGGCGAGCGTAACGGTCGGCCTTGATGGTGATGGTGTAAGCCTGGGAGATCGCGTCGCCGAACTCGGCACGGATAGCGCCCAGCAAAGCAGTGGCTTCTGGCTGTGGAGCCCAGGTCCAGGTTGGCTTGGCAGCTTCAGCGGCCAGTTCTTTAACGGCGTTGATCACCACCTGGAACTCGTCGTGAGCAAACAGTACCGCGCCCAGCATCTGGTCTTCGGTCAGCTCTTTGGCTTCCGATTCAACCATCAGCACGGCTTCCGAAGTACCGGCAACGACCATGTCCAGGCTCGAAGCTTTCTGTTGTTCGTAAGTCGGGTTCAGCAGGTAGCCGGTGCTTTCGTGGAACGCAACGCGGGCAGCGCCGATCGGGCCATCGAAAGGAATGCCGGAGATGGCCAGTGCAGCCGAGGTACCGATCATCGCAGCGATGTCCGGATCGGTCTTCTTGCTGGTGGAAACGACGGTGCAGACAACCTGCACTTCGTTCATGAAGCCTTCTGGGAACAGCGGACGGATCGGACGGTCGATCAGTCGGGAAGTCAGGGTTTCTTTCTCGGAAGGACGGCCTTCACGCTTGAAGAAACCGCCAGGGATCTTACCGGCAGCGTAAGTTTTTTCCTGGTAGTGAACAGACAGAGGGAAGAAGCCCTTGCCTGGATCGGCTTGCTTGGCGCCGACCACAGTCACCAATACGCTGACGTCGTCGTCAACGGTGACCAATACTGCGCCGGAGGCCTGACGGGCGATACGGCCAGTCTCGAGGGTAACGGTCGACTGACCGAACTGGAATTTTTTGATTACCGGGTTCACGGTGTCCTACCTTCTTTTGTGGCTCTTGGGGAACTTGTCTTCTTGCGAAATTCTTGGGCAACGCCGGGAATCGGCCCGACTGTCATTGTCCAGGTAAAGCAGGTATCCAGATAAAACTTGAGGCTGGGAGCCTGCCATGCGCCAGCGGGAAACCCACTGACGTACGACAGACAACCAACCTCTAGCGCAATCGCTTATTAGCGACGCAGACCCAGGCGACCGATCAGAGCCTGGTAACGACCCAGATCCTTGCCTTTCAGGTAGTCCAGCAGCTTACGACGCTGGTTTACCATGCGGATCAGACCACGACGGGAGTGGTGATCTTTACCGTTGGCCTTGAAGTGACCTTGCAGCTTGTTGATGTTGTGGGTCAGCAGTGCAACTTGCACTTCTGGCGAACCAGTGTCACCAACAGCTTGCTGGTAGTCAGCTACGATTTGAGCTTTTTCTTGAACGTCGAGAGCCATGAGGCAATCCTTTTATCAGGAAACTGTTTCAAAGAAACAGCTTCAACAGGCCAGGGACAAATCCCTGTATCTAAAAATGAGTAGTGACCGTGCCTGTTAACAGCCACCCTCGTTCGGTCATTCTGACCGAATCAGTCGACGTGGCGCGATGCGCCCGTCTTCGCTCACTTCACCGATACCGATGAAGCGACCATTGTGATCCTGTACCCGTACCATGCCGAACTTCGGTGCATCCGGGGCTCGTACCGGTTGGCCGTTAAGCCAGTAGAACGAGCTGTGCTCCGAGAACTGCAACAGTGGCCAATCCAGCAGGCCGCTGTCCGATGGCATCAGGAAGCGGTCGACCGCTTCGTTGCCGCCTTCGGCATGTACCGCTTCCAACTCTTCAAGCGTGACCGTCTGGGCGAGCGTGAAAGGCCCGGCCTGGGTACGTCGCAGTTCAGCAACGTAAGCGCCACAACCGAGTTGCTCACCGATATCCTCCACCAGGGTGCGGATATAGGTACCTTTGGTGCAATCCACTGCAAGCCGCGCAGTATCACCTTCAAAGGCCAGTAATTCCAAGCGCGTAATAGTAACAGAACGCGGTTCGCGCTCCACTACTTCACCTGCCCGCGCCAGCTTGTACAACGGCTGGCCATCACGTTTGAGCGCCGAGTACATGGGCGGTATCTGACTGATTTGCCCACGAAATTTCGGCAGTACTGCTTCGACATCGGCGCGACCAACGGTCACCGGGCGCTCCAGCAAAACATCACCCTCGGCATCGGCCGTGGTGGTGGTCTTGCCCAGTTGCGCCAGGGTTTCGTAACCCTTGTCGGAATCGAGCAGGTATTGCGAAAACTTGGTGGCCTCACCGAAGCACAACGGCAACACGCCGGTGGCCAGCGGATCGAGACTGCCGGTGTGCCCGGCCTTCTCGGCGTTCAGCAACCAGCGAACCTTCTGCAACGCCGCATTGGAGGTGAACCCCAGTGGCTTGTCGAGCAGGATGATGCCGCTGACGTTACGACGGATACGTTTGACCTGAGCCACCGATTACTCCTTGGTGTCTTCGGCTTCTGCCGCAACCGGATGCTGATTGTCTTCAGCTACTGCACGTTCGATCAATGCCGACAGATGAGCACCACGCACGACGCTTTCGTCATAGTGGAAGTGCAGCTGCGGAACGCTGCGCAACTTCATTTCGCGAGCCAACTGCATGCGCAGGAAACCGGCGGCGGAGTTGAGCACCTTGATGCTTTGCGCGATGTCTTCAGCGTTGTCCTGCCCCATCACGGTGATGAAGATCTTGGCGTGACCGACGTCACGACTGACTTCAACAGCGGTAATGGTGACCAGGCCGACGCGCGGGTCTTTGACTTCACGACGGATCAGCTGGGCCAGCTCACGCTGCATCTGATCGCCGATACGTTGGGTACGGCTGTATTCTTTTGCCATGTCTTGTTACCTGTTACTGCCCCACGGTGAAACCCGAAGGGTCTGAAAGCGGCAAACGCCCGGCCTGACAAAAGCCAGACCGGGCGTTGCGTTTAGAGTCCTGACGCTGTGCCGCGCATCTGCATGCGGCGGCTCATCGTGGCCCTTGAAGTGCGCGAGTTAGAGGCTGCGAGCAACCTGAACCTTCTCGAAGACTTCGATCTTGTCACCGACTTTGACGTCGTTGTAGCTCTTCACGCCGATACCGCATTCCATGCCGGCACGTACTTCGGAAGCGTCATCCTTGAAGCGGCGCAGGGATTCCAGCTCGCCTTCGAAGATAACGATGTCTTCACGCAGTACACGGATTGGACGGTTACGGTGAACAACACCTTCGATAACCATGCAACCGGCGATCGCGCCAAACTTCGGCGAACGGAACACGTCACGCACTTCAGCGGTACCCAGGATGTTCTCGCGAACATCGCTGCCCAGCATACCGGTGAGGGCTTTCTTGACGTCTTCGATGATGTCGTAGATCACGTTGTAGTAACGCATATCCAGACCTTCCTGCTCGACGATCTTGCGAGCGCCAGCATCGGCACGCACGTTGAAGCCGAACAGTACAGCATTGGAGGCCAGTGCCAGGTTGGCGTCGGACTCGGTGATACCACCGACACCGCCACCGACAACACGCACTTGCACTTCGTCGTTACCCAGGCCGTTCAAGGCACCGTTCAACGCTTCCAGCGAACCACGGACGTCGGATTTGAGGACGATGTTGAGCGTCTTCTTCTCTTCCTGACCCATGTTCTCGAAGATGTTTTCAAGCTTGCCAGCGTGAGCACGGGCCAGTTTGACTTCGCGGAACTTGCCTTGACGGAACAGAGCCACTTCACGGGCTTTCTTCTCGTCAGCAACTACGCTCATCTCGTCGCCAGCGTCCGGGGTACCGTCCAGGCCGAGAATCTCGACAGGGATGGAAGGACCCGCTTCCTTGATTGGCTTGCCGTTCTCGTCGAGCATGGCGCGAACGCGGCCATAGTTCGAACCGACCAGCACCATGTCGCCTTGGCGCAGGGTACCGTCTTGAACCAGAACGGTAGCAACCGGGCCACGACCTTTGTCGAGACGCGATTCAACCACAACGCCACGGCCAGGAGCCGAAGGAGTCGCTTTCAGTTCCAGAACTTCAGCTTGCAGCAGAACAGCTTCGAGCAACTCGTCCACGCCAGTACCGACTTTCGCCGAAACCGATACGAACGGGGTGTCGCCGCCCCACTCTTCCGAAGTCACGCCGTGAACCGACAGTTCGCTACGGATGCGATCGAGATCAGCGCCCGGCTTGTCGATTTTGTTCACTGCAACAACCAGCGGAACACCAGCAGCCTTGGCGTGCTGAACGGCTTCAACGGTCTGCGGCATTACGCCGTCGTCCGCTGCAACCACCAGGATCACGATGTCGGTCGCCTTGGCACCACGAGCACGCATTGCGGTAAACGCGGCGTGACCCGGGGTATCGAGGAAGGTGACCATGCCGCGTTCGGTTTCAACGTGGTACGCGCCGATGTGCTGGGTGATACCGCCGGCTTCGCCTGCAGCTACCTTGGCACGACGGATATAGTCGAGCAGCGAGGTCTTACCGTGGTCAACGTGGCCCATTACGGTCACGACTGGTGCACGGGAGAACGCTTCACCTTCAAACTTCAGGGACTCGGCCAGGGAATCTTCCAGGGCTGTGTCGCTGACCAGGGTCACTTTGTGGCCCAGCTCTTCAGCAACCAGTTGGGCAGTTTCCTGATCCAGTACCTGGTTGATGGTCGCTGGAGTACCCAGTTTGAACATGAACTTGATGATTTCAGCAGCCTTGACCGACATCTGCTGGGCGAGATCGCCAACAGTGATGGTCTCGCCGATCTTCACTTCGCGCACTACAGGGCCGGTTGGGCTCTGGAAACCGTGAGCGTTGCGTTTCTTCAGCTTGGCCTTGCCGCGACCACCACGACGGAAGCCATCGCTTTCTTCGTCGGTAGTACGTGGGGCAACGCGTGGAGCAGGCGCTTTCTCTTTGACCGAAGCACGATGCGGAGCGTTTTTGCGCTCACCATCGCCACTGCCACGACGACTGTTATCGTCGGCACGTGGCTTGTCCGGACGGCGCTGTTCGTTCTGCTTGTTGCGAACATCGGCAGACGGCGCTGGTGCAGCGGCCACAACCGGCGCGCTTTCACGTACTGGTTCGGCAACTGCAGCAGGTGCTGCAACGGCGTCGTTAGTAGCGGATTGCGCAGCAGCAGGCTGGCGACGCGCTTCTTCTTCGGCGCGACGCTTGGCTTCTTCTTCAGCCTTCTGACGTGCAGCATTTTCTACTGCGCGACGTTCTTCCAGTTCGCGTTTGCGCTCGGCTTCGATTTCTTCCGGGCTGCGCTGTACGAAGACTTTCTTCTTGCGCACTTCAACGCTGATGCTTTTGCTGCCAGCAACACGCAGGGTGCTGGTGGTTTTGCGCTGCAATGTAATCTTGCGCGGTTCTTCCACTTTCGCCTTGTGGCTGCTCTTCAAGTGAGTCAGCAAAGACTGCTTCTCACTATCGCTCACACCTTCATCGGCGGCGGTGTGCGGCAGACCTGCCTCACGCATCTGCTGCAACAGGCGCTCTACCGGTGTTTTGACCTCATCGGCCAGTTGTTTCACCGTGACTTGCGTCATGCACTTCTCTCCTCAGGCCGCGCCTAATTACTCGAACCAGTGGGCTCGGGCGGCCATGATCAACTTGCCGGCACGATCATCGTCAATGCCGTCGATGTCGAGCAGATCGTCAATAGACTGCTCGGCCAGGTCTTCGCGGGTAATTACGCCGCGCACCGCCAGTTCCATCGCCAAATCCTTGTCCATACCCTCAAGCGAGAGCAGGTCTTCGGCCGGATGGGCGTCTGCCAGCTTTTCCTCAGTAGCGATGGCTTTGGTCAACAAACGATCCTTGGCGCGAGCGCGAAGCTCGTTGACGGTTTCTTCGTCAAAGCCGTCGATGTTGAGCATTTCTTCCAACGGTACGTAGGCAATCTCTTCCAGGCTGGTGAAGCCTTCATCTACCAGCACCTGTGCCAGGTCTTCGTCGACTTCCAGCTCGTCGATGAAGTTGCGCAGGATGTCGCCGGTTTCTGCTTGCTGCTTAGCCTGGATGTCCGATTCGGTCATCACGTTCAGGGTCCAGCCAGTCAACTGGCTAGCCAGACGCACGTTCTGACCACCGCGACCGATGGCCTGAGCCAGATTGTCTGCGCCAACGGCGATGTCCATTGCATGGGCATCTTCGTCAACGATAATTGCCGCCACTTCAGCTGGCGACATTGCATTGATCACGAACTGAGCAGGGTTGTCGTCCCACAGGACGATGTCCACACGCTCACCGCCCAACTCACCCGACACTGCCTGAACGCGCGAACCGCGCATACCGATGCAAGCGCCTTGCGGGTCAATGCGTTTGTCTTTGGAGCGGACCGCGATCTTGGCGCGCGAACCCGGGTCACGGGACGCAGCCATTACTTCGATCAGGCCTTCAGCGATTTCCGGCACTTCGATGCGGAACAACTCGATCAGCATTTCCGGCGCAGTACGCGACAGGATCAGCTGCGGGCCGCGGTTCTCGGTGCGGATTTCCTTGAGCAGCGCACGCAGACGCACGCCAACCCGGAAGGTTTCGCGAGAGATGATGTCTTCACGAGCCAGCAACGCTTCGGCGTTATTGCCCAGATCGACGATCACGTTGTCGCGGGTCACTTTCTTCACGGTGCCGGAGATGATTTCCCCCAGGCGCTCGCGATAGGCATCAACGACTTGAGCACGCTCGGCTTCGCGAACTTTCTGCACGATGACTTGCTTGGCAGTCTGTGCAGCGATACGGCCGAACTCAATGGATTCGATCTTTTCTTCGACTACATCACCAACCTGAGCACCAGGATGCGTTTCTGCAACCTTGCTCGGCCAGGTTTCGATGGCCGGATCGTCCAGGTCTGCTTCTTCGACGACAGTCCAGCGACGGAATGTCTCGTAAGCACCGGTGTGGCGATTGATTTCCACACGCAGATCGACTTCGTCCTCGAAACGTTTTTTGGTAGCAGTGGCCAGAGCCAGCTCCAGCGCTTCAAAAATTACGTTTGCCGGTACGCCCTTTTCATTGGATACCGACTCAACAACCAGCAGTACTTCTTTGCTCATCGTACGCCTCGCCTTTCGCAAGCCATTGGATCCGCGGGATCCGCGTCTCAGTCAAAACTGGGAATAATGTTGGCCTTGTCGATCATATCGATCGGCAACAGGAACTCATGGTCTTCTACCTGCACCACGACGTCCTGCTCTTCTACACCGCGCAGAAGGCCCTGAAAGTTGCGTCGGCCTTCAAAAGGCGAGCGCAGCTTGATCTTCACTTGTTCACCGGCAAATTTTGCAAACTGCTCAATAGTGAACAGCGGGCGTTCCATGCCAGGCGAGGAAACTTCAAGGGTGTATTCAACGGCGATTGGATCTTCAACATCCAGAACACCGCTGATCTGACGGCTGACAATGGCACAATCGTCCACCAGCACGCCGCCCTCTTTATCGATATAAACGCGCAACATTGAGTGGCGACCTTGAGCCGAAAACTCAATACCCCAGCATTCATAGCCTAGGGCCACGACCACCGGGGCCAGCAAGGCCTGCAACTCTTCTAGCTTGCTCGACACCTGAACCCCCTCGTGCATGTATGTGCATGCTGTGCAAAATAAAAAAATGGGCGAAACGCCCATCCTTGAAACGCCGTCGAACAGCGGCGTTGAAAGTGTCCAGCTAACAAAAAGCCCCTTAAAAGGGGCTCCTTAAACTGGTTGCGGGGGCCGGATTTGAACCGACGACCTTCGGGTTATGAGCCCGACGAGCTACCAGACTGCTCCACCCCGCGACAAAGCTGGGGCGGAAGTATACGACCGATCCCTGACAGGGTCAATGTAACCTTCCACCTACAAGAAAGCCCGCAACAGCGGGCTCTCCTGATAATTGGTACCGAGAAGGGGACTCGAACCCCTACACCCTATGGGCACAACCACCTCAAGGTTGCGTGTCTACCAATTCCACCACCTCGGCAATACTACGTTTGAAACTCTTCTTACTTTTGCTCTTGAGCTGGAGGTACGTCAGTCGCTGGAGTAGCCGACTTTTGCTCTTGAAGCACCGGGACATCATCAGAAGCCGGTTGTTGCTTTGGAACTTCCAACACCGCTGGGTTTGGCAAACCTACTTGAGTCAGCTGGTGAGCTTTCTCTTTAGCAAAGTAACCTAACCCTAAGCTGGTTATGAAGAAACCGGCGGCAAGTATAGCAGTAAACTTACTAAGAAAGGTAGAGGAACCTTGGCTTCCGAACACAGTATTTGAAGCACCTGCTCCGAAAGACGCGCCAGCATCCGCACCTTTACCCTGCTGCAGCAATACCAGAGCAACTACGCCCAATGCACCCAGCAGATGAAAAACGACTACGACTGTTTCCAGCATTTTTTCAGTTTCCCGCGGCGCGACAAATCGCACCGAACTCATCTGCATTCAGGGAAGCTCCACCAATGAGCCCCCCATCGATATCCGGCATGCCGAACAGTTCGACCGCATTGGCCGCCTTCACGCTGCCGCCGTATAGAAGCCGCACACCTTGTGCGACTTCAGAATTCTCTGCCGCCAACTGAGCGCGAATGGCTGCATGCACATCCTGCGCCTGTTGCGGCGAAGCAGTCAGCCCGGTACCAATAGCCCAGACCGGCTCGTAAGCAATTACTGCCTTTGCAAAGGCACCAACACCCAGCTTCTCTATGATACTGCCTAGCTGACGCCCGACAACCTCAAGAGTTTTTCCAGCTTCGCGCTCTTCAAGGGTTTCCCCTACACACAACACCGGAATCAAGCCACTTGCCTGTGCCGCTGCGAACTTGCGAATCAGCATTCCGTCCTGCTCGCCCATTATCTGGCGGCGCTCGGAGTGCCCGACAAGCACCAGGGAACAACCTGCATCCACCAACTGACTCGGCGCAACTTCACCGGTCAACGCACCTTGCATGGATTCCACCGCAGAGTTCTGCGCGCCGACCGAAATCGACTTTTCCTTCAAGCCATCAATCACTTGATTGATATGCAAGCAAGGCGGGAATACCGCTACATCAACATCGCTCGGCAAGGCCAGATGACGAAGGCCATTGATCAGCTCAGCGACGCTGGCGCGGGTACCGTGCATCTTCCAGTTACCAGCTACCATAGGGCGACGCATGCTGTACCTCGTCGGTCAAAGTGGGCGCAGATGTTACCCAACACAATCATGGCTGGCAAGCCGAAATCAGGCAGAAACTTCAGTAACCAGTTTTGCCAGCTCTTCGGCGTAGCCGCGAACCTGTGTTTCGTCCTCGCCTTCGACCATGACCCGCACCAGCGGCTCCGTCCCGGACTTGCGCAACAACACTCGCCCACGACCAGCCATAGCCTTGGTAACGCGCTCGCTTGCCTCCCTGACGGATGGATGATCAAGAGGGCTCGCACCACCACCGAATCGTACATTGATCAGCACCTGAGGGCACTTGCGCAGCGCCTGACGCGATTGTGCCAGCCCCTCGGAGCGGGCCTTCAGCGCCATCAATACCTGCAATGCAGCAATGATCGCGTCACCGGTGGTGGTGTGGTCGAAGCAGACAATGTGCCCCGAATTTTCACCACCCACCTGCCAATCGCGCTCCAGCAACTCGGAGATTACGTAACGGTCGCCGACATTGGCCCGCACAAAAGGAATTGCCAGATCCGCCAGGGCCAATTCCAACCCCAGGTTACTCATCAGCGTACCGACCACACCGCCCTGCAACTTGCCGCGCTCATGCAGGTCGCGAGCAATGATGAACAGCAACTCATCACCGTCGACAACAGTACCGGTATGATCAACCATCTGAACGCGGTCACCATCACCGTCAAAGGCGATACCCAAATCAGCATGCTCGGCCAATACAGCAGCTTGCAGCGGCCCCATATGGGTCGAACCGCAATTTTCATTGATGTTCAGGCCGTTAGGATGAGCAGAAAGCACAACGACATCGGCCCCCAGCTCACGGAATACACTAGGCGCCACCTTGTAGGTCGCACCGTGAGCGCAGTCGATCACGATCTTCAGGCCCGCGAAGCTGGTGCCGGTCGGGACGCTGCTTTTGCAGAATTCGATATAGCGGCCTGAAGCATCGTTGATGCGCGATACCTTGCCGATCTTGCTCGACTCAACCACAGTCATCGGGGTGTCGAGCAATTCTTCGATCATATGCTCGACTTCATCAGGAAGCTTGGTGCCCCTCCCGGAGAAAAACTTGATGCCATTGTCATCGTGAGGGTTGTGCGAAGCACTGATCACGATGCCCGCTTCGGCCTGGAAGGTACGAGTCAGGTAGGCGATGGCCGGTGTCGGCATCGGGCCCAGGAGCATGACATCGGCACCTGCCGACGTAAGTCCGGCCTCGAGCGCAGATTCGAACATATAGCCGGAGATCCGCGTGTCCTTGCCCACCAATACCTTGCAGGCGCCCATTTTGCGGAACGCCATACCAGCAGCCCAGCCGAGCTTGAGCATGAAGTCAGGAGTAATCGGATATTCGCCGACCCGACCACGAATGCCGTCGGTGCCAAAGTATTTTTTAGTCATAAGTGCTCCATCATTCTTATTCAGCTGATTCCACTGCAGCGATCATCCGCACCACATCGACGGTTTCGGCCACATCATGGACGCGCAATATACGCGCCCCCTTGACCGAAGCCAGCGCTGCAAGCGCCAGACCACCATGCAGACGCTCACCAACCGGACGATTCAATGCCTGACCTATCATGCTCTTTCGCGAGACCCCGACCAACAGGGGCCGCCCCAAGGCATGCAGGGCCTCCATATGCTTGAACAAGCTTAGATTGTGCTGCAAGGTTTTTGCGAAGCCAAAGCCCGGATCAAGGATGATCCGGTCCGCCGCAATTCCTACCGACGCACACTGAGCCATGCGCTCGGCGAGAAACTCGCCCACCTCTTTCGTGACGTCCTGATACTGCGGATTGTCCTGCATGTCGCCCGGCTCACCAAGCATGTGCATCAGACAGACCGGCAGGCCAGTGGCCGCAGCCGCATCCAGAGCACCATCGCGCCGCAGAGAGCGCACGTCATTGATCAACCCCGCACCAAGTCGTGCGGCTTCGCGCATGACAGCTGGCGTGGAAGTGTCGACCGAGATAATGACATCCAGTTCGCGGTGTATTCGCTCGACGACCGGAGCTACACGCTCAAGCTCTTCCAGCGGTGAAACCACCCTGGCACCCGGCCGGGTCGATTCGCCACCGACATCAATCAACGTCGCGCCAGCCGCCACCATAGCCTCAGCGTGGCGCAAGGCCGCATCGAGCTGGCTATATTGGCCGCCATCAGAGAAGGAATCGGGAGTGACATTGAGAATACCCATGACGTGCGTCAGGGCCAAATCAAGAACCCGATTGCCGCAAGGCAACCGGGTCGAGGACTGAACAGAAGTCATTTCAAACCTTAAACGTCAGCAGCCGGACCGCCGATCGGTGTTTCCGGACGCGGATCCTGTGCCACCGGAGGAGTTCCGGAGGTACCGGTGCCGCCGCCTGACCAGTCGCGAGGTTCACGAGGCGTACGACCCGCCATGATGTCGTCGATCTGATCAGCGTCGATCGTTTCGTACTTCATCAAGGCATCAGCCATGGCGTCGAGCTTGTCACGGTTATCAGTGAGGATCTGCTTCGCCGTGCCGTAGCACTGATCGATAATGCTGCGCACTTCGGAGTCGATCAACTTGGCTGTCTCACCGGAGAAGCTTGCACCCTGACCGCCACCGCCGCGACCGAGGAACACTTCGCCCTCTTCTTCTGCGTACATCAACGGGCCGAGTTTTTCCGACAAGCCCCACTTGGTCACCATGTTCCGTGCAATCTGGCTGGCACGCATGATGTCGTTTGACGCACCGGTGGTGACGCCGTCGAAGCCCAAGGTCATTTCTTCAGCAATACGGCCGCCGTACAACGAGCAGATCTGACTGATCAATGCACGCTTGGACAGGCTGTAGCGATCTTCTTCCGGCAGAAACATGGTCACACCCAGCGCACGACCGCGCGGGATGATCGACACCTTATAGACCGGATCATGCTCAGGCACGACGCGCCCAACAATAGCGTGGCCTGCCTCGTGGTATGCGGTGTTCTGCTTCTCTTTCTCGGACATGACCATGGATTTGCGCTCGGCACCCATCATGATCTTGTCTTTGGCCAATTCGAACTCTTTCATTTCGACGATGCGCTTGCCGGCACGGGCCGCGAACAACGACGCTTCGTTCACCAGGTTAGCCAGGTCGGCACCGGAGAAACCAGGGGTACCACGAGCGATCACGGCCGGAGCGACATCGTCACCCATTGGCACTTTTCGCATGTGAACCTTGAGAATCTGCTCGCGACCACGGATATCCGGCAGACCGACGACAACCTGACGGTCGAAACGGCCCGGACGTAGCAACGCAGGGTCCAGTACGTCCGGACGGTTGGTTGCAGCGATAACGATTATGCCGTCGTTCATTTCGAAGCCGTCCATCTCTACCAGCAACTGGTTGAGAGTCTGCTCGCGCTCATCATGACCGCCACCCATCCCGGCTCCACGATGACGACCGACGGCATCGATTTCATCGATGAAGATGATGCATGGCGCGTGCTTCTTGGCCTGCTCGAACATGTCACGAACACGGCTGGCACCAACACCGACAAACATTTCGACAAAATCGGAACCGGAAATGGTGAAGAACGGTACTTTTGCTTCGCCGGCAATCGCCTTGGCCAGCAATGTTTTACCGGTACCTGGAGGCCCCACCATCAGCACGCCGCGTGGAATGCGGCCACCCAGACGCTGGAACTTGCCCGGATCACGCAGGAACTCGACCAACTCGCCGACTTCTTCCTTGGCTTCGTCGCAACCGGCAACGTCACCCAAGGTGGTTTTCACCTGATCTTCAGAGAGCAGGCGCGCCTTGCTCTTGCCGAAGCTCATCGGCCCACCCTTGCCACCTGCACCGCCCTGCATCTGCCGCATGAAAAACATGAACACGGCGATGATCACCAGGATCGGGAAGCTTGCGACCAGGAGTTGAGTCCAGATGCTTTGCTGTTCAGGCTGTTTGCCTTCGACTACGACATGGTTGTCCACGAGGTCGCCGATCAGACCGTTGTCCTGGATTGCCGGACGAATGGTCTTGAAGCTGTCGCCATCGTTGCGTTTGCCGGTAATCACGTAGCCGTCAACCGCTACGCGCTCGACCTTTCCATCCTTGACCTGCTGGATGAAGTCGGAATAGTTGAGGGTCTGCGGCTCGTTAGGGCTGGAGAAGTTGTTCATCACTGTCACCAGGACAGCCGCGATGATCAACCACAGGATCAGATTCTTTGCCATATCGTTCAATTAACTACCCTCTGAAGCAAGCTCCGCTAATGGCGCGCGCTTCGCATGATATTCACCGGCCTAACTTACTACATTACCTACGGCTCTGGCAGGCGCCGTCTGTAACCCTTTGTGAAACACTTTCTACACAATATTCGCTAATGCTCACGGGGCGAAATACGAAAAACCTATCGACCCGCAAAAAAACCTCGATTTACTCACTACGGCCGCGGTAGCCCCAAGCCAGCATGTATTGCTCGCGGGAACTGCCACGGGAAGAGTCCGGCTTGATCATCTGGACCTTGTCGAATTTCTGACGAGCGTCCTTCACGTAAGCATCAAACCCTTCGCCCTGAAACACCTTGATCACGAAGTTACCACCCGGCTTGAGTATCCGAGCCGCCAGATCAAGAGCCAGCTCACATAGAAACATGGCTTTTGGCATGTCCACCTCAGGCGTACCACTCATATTGGGGGCCATATCGGAAATCACAAGGTCCACCTGCGAATTACCCACGGCTTCAAGGATCTGAGCGAGCACTTCGTCCTGGGTGAAGTCACCCTGGATGAAAGTCACGTCCGGAATGCTGTCCATTTCCAGGATGTCCGAGGCGATCAGACGCCCCTGACCACCGATCAGCCGACTAGTGACCTGCGACCAGCCGCCGGGCGCCGCACCCAGGTCGACAACGCTCATACCCGGACGGATCAGCTTGTATTTCTCCTGGACCTCCAGAAGCTTGTAACTCGCACGCGAGCGGTAACCATCCTTCTGCGCCTGCTTCACATAGGGATCATTGACATGTCTTTTCAGCCAACCAAGGCTTGTCTTGGAACGCGCCATTGGGCACCTCGATGATAAGGGTCGTGATTAATTGGGCGGATCCACGAACCCTCGGGTAAAATGGCCGCCATTTTACAGAATCCAGACTAAAGGGTCAGATTATGCCGCTCACTCAAGAGCAGAAGAAACAGTACAAATCCATTGGCCACCATCTGAAACCAGTTTTGATCGTGGCTGACAACGGTTTGACTGAAGGTGTGTTAGCCGAACTTGAACGCGCTTTGGCGGATCACGAGCTGATCAAAATCAAGCTCAACATCCTCGATCGCGAGTCGCGCCTGGCGAACATTGCAGAACTGTGCAAGGTCGGCAAAGCGGACCTGGTTCAGGTCATCGGCAAGATGGCACTGATTTACCGCAAGAACTTCAGCGTCAACAAGCAGCTGTCGAACGTCCATCGCTTCAAGTGATGACAAGGGTCAAGGGTGTGCTTCGCGCACCCTGCCACTCCATCCAGGCACCGGCTGCAACACCAGCACCAGCCCGGAAAAGCCCAGAACAAGATAGCTGAACACCTGCCAACGCACGGCATCTGGCCAAGCGATACGCACCGCGGCATACATCGCACACGCATACAGCGCCATCATCAGCAGTTGCCCGCGAATATCGCGCCATAGACTGGCAAGGCCCTCGGCCTGAATCAGCACCAAAGCCTGAAAAATCACACACGCTGCGGCGAACCCCACCATCAGCGCATCAAGCATGCCTGCGATTTCGTCGATCAGCAGCGGTGCCAGGCCAATTTTGCCCAGCACCGGCAGCAGACCGATGTGCAACAGCCACAGACCACCAACCCACAACATCTGAGCCAGTTGCCAAAGCACGGCGCCCGCACGTAGCGGGCGCCTGCGCTTAGATGTGGCGAACTTCGACAATCTCGTACTCGATAACGCCGCCAGGCGTTTTCACGGCAACCACATCACCCTCTTCCTTGGCAATCAAGGCGCGGGCCAATGGCGAGCCGACCGAAATCTTGCCGAGCTTGAAGTCAGCCTCATCCTCACCAACGATGTGGTAAGTGACGCTTTCGTCCGTCTCGACGTTGGCGATTTCAACGGTGGTGCCGAAGATCACTTTGCCGGTGTGAGGAATGGTCGTGACATCGATGATCACCGCGTTTTGCATACGGCCTTCGATGTCGCGGATCCGCGCCTCGACCATACCCTGCTGCTCGCGAGCAGCGTGGTATTCGGCGTTTTCTTTCAAGTCACCCAACTCGCGGGCCGTACCGATGTCCTGGCTGAGCTTCGGACGGACGACCTTGGTCAGGTGAGCGTGTTCTTCTTCCAGGGCTTTTGCGCCCTTGACGGTCATTGGGTATTTGATCATGCCTTCAATCCTGCGTGTAGATCCTGCAAGCGGCGCACGGTCTTCTCGGGACCGAACTTCAGCGCTTCGCAGATAGCTTCGCCAGCAGCAATGGTGGTGGTGCAGTAGATCTTGTGCTGCAAGGCATTACGACGAATGGAGTACGAATCAGCGATCGATTGACGACCTTCGGTGGTGTTGATGATCAGGGTGACTTCGTCATTCTTGATCATGTCGACCACGTGCGGACGACCTTCGGTCACCTTGTTCACACGACGCACTTTCAGGCCTGCGGCTTCGATCAGCTTGGCAGTACCGGCAGTGGCGACCACTTCGAAGCCCAAGTTGATCAGATCACGGGCCACGCCTGCAACCAGCGGCTTGTCGTCATCACGCACGCTGATGAACGCGGTACCGCCGGTCGGCAGCACTTCGCTGGCGCCCATTTGGGCTTTGGCAAACGCTTCACCGAAGGTGTCGCCCACGCCCATCACTTCACCAGTGGACTTCATCTCTGGGCCCAGGATCGGGTCCACGCCAGGGAATTTGGCGAATGGGAACACTGCCTCTTTCACACTGTAGAAGTTCGGAATGATTTCTTTGGTGAAGCCGATTTCCTTCAGGGTTTTACCGGCCATCACGCGAGCCGCGATCATTGCCAGGGAAACACCGATGCACTTCGATACGAACGGTACGGTACGGGAAGCGCGCGGGTTGACTTCGATGACGTAGATGTCTTCGCCTTGCAGCGCCAACTGAACGTTCATCAGGCCGACAACGCCCAGTTCCAGGGCCATTTTCTTGACCTGTTCGCGCATCTCGTCCTGGATGTGAGCAGGCAGCGAGTACGGCGGCAGGGAGCACGCGGAGTCACCGGAGTGAACGCCGGCCTGCTCGATGTGCTGCATGATCGCGCCAATCACCACGTCGGTGCCGTCGCAGACCGCATCCACGTCCATTTCGATGGCGCAGTTGAGGAAGTGGTCGAGCAGCACCGGGCTGTCGTTGGACACTTTCACCGCATCGCGCAGGTAGCGCTTGAGCTCTTCTTCTTCGTAAACGATTTCCATCGCGCGGCCGCCCAGTACGTAGGACGGACGAACCACCAGCGGGTAACCGATCTTGGCGGCAGCACGAATCGCTTCGTCTTCGCTGCGCACGGTGGCGTTTGGCGGCTGACGCAGGTTCAGGCGCTCGACCATTTGCTGGAAGCGCTCACGGTCTTCGGCACGGTCGATGGCGTCAGGGCTGGTGCCGATGATCGGCACACCGGCTTCTTCCAGGGCACGCGCCAGTTTCAGCGGGGTCTGGCCGCCGTACTGGACGATCACGCCTTTAGGCTTCTCGACTCGGCAGATTTCCAGTACGTCTTCCAGGGTCACTGGTTCGAAGTACAGGCGATCGGAGGTGTCGTAGTCGGTGGAAACGGTTTCCGGGTTGCAGTTGACCATGATGGTCTCGTAACCGTCTTCGCGCAGGGCCAGCGCCGCGTGTACGCAGCAGTAGTCGAACTCGATGCCTTGGCCGATACGGTTAGGACCGCCGCCGAGGATCATGATCTTGTCACGGCCCGACGGCGCGGCTTCGCACTCTTCCTCGTACGTCGAGTAGAGGTAAGCGGTGTCGGTGGCGAACTCGGCCGCGCAGGTGTCAACGCGCTTGTAGACCGGGAAGATCTCCAGCTTGTGACGGTGGCGACGCAGAGCCTTCTCGGTCACGCCCAGCAGCTTGGCCAGACGCATGTCGGAGAAGCCTTTGCGCTTGAGGCGGAACATCAAGTCGCGGTCGATGCTGGCCAGACCCAGGGTCTTGACCTTCTCTTCTTCCTTGATCAGATCTTCGATCTGTACCAGGAACCACGGGTCAATCATGTTCATGCCGAAGATGTCTTCGACCGACAGGCCGGCGCGGAAGGCGTCAGCCACGTACCAGATACGCTCGGCACCCGGCACGGTCAGTTCGCGCTTGAGCACGCTCATGCTTTCCGGGTTGCTCAGGTCGAGCTTCTCGTCCAGACCGCAAACGCCTACTTCCAGACCGCGCAGGGCTTTCTGCAGGGATTCCTGGAAAGTCCGGCCGATGGCCATGACTTCACCGACCGACTTCATTTGAGTGGTCAGGCGTGCGTCGGCTTTCGGGAATTTTTCGAAGGCGAAACGTGGCAGCTTGGTCACGACGTAGTCGATGGACGGCTCGAAGGATGCAGGAGTAGCGCCGCCGGTGATTTCGTTCTGCAGCTCGTCCAGGGTGTAGCCGATCGCCAGCTTGGCAGCGATACGCGCAATCGGGAAACCAGTGGCTTTCGAGGCCAGTGCCGAAGAGCGGGATACACGCGGGTTCATCTCGATCACGACCATACGGCCAGTGTCGGGGCAGATGCCAAACTGAACGTTGGAGCCGCCGGTTTCCACACCGATCTCACGCAGTACCGCCAACGAGGCGTTACGCATGATCTGGTATTCCTTGTCCGTCAGGGTTTGTGCCGGAGCAACAGTGATCGAGTCACCGGTGTGCACGCCCATCGGGTCAAAGTTTTCGATGGAGCAGACGATGATGCAGTTGTCCTTCTTATCGCGGACAACCTCCATCTCATATTCTTTCCAGCCGATCAGGGATTCGTCGATCAGCAGCTCTTTGGTTGGCGACAGGTCCAGACCGCGGGCGCAGATTTCTTCGAACTCTTCACGGTTGTAAGCGATACCGCCACCGGTGCCGCCCATGGTGAAGGACGGACGAATGATGCACGGGAAGCCGAGCTTTTCGAGGACCGCGTTGGCCTCTTCCATGCTGTGGGCGATACCCGAACGCGGGCAGTCCAGACCGATGGATTTCATCGCCTTGTCGAAGCGCGAACGGTCTTCTGCCTTGTCGATGGTGTCAGCGTTGGCACCGATCATCTCTACGCCGAACTTCTCCAGAACGCCTTCGCGCTCCAGATCCAGTGCGCAGTTCAGAGCGGTCTGGCCACCCATGGTCGGCAGCAGCGCGTCCGGACGCTCTTTCTCGATGATCTTGGCAACGGTCTGCCACTTGATCGGCTCGATGTAGGTGGCGTCGGCCATGTCCGGGTCGGTCATGATGGTCGCTGGGTTGGAGTTCACCAGGATGACGCGGTAACCCTCCTCGCGCAGGGCTTTACAGGCCTGGGCGCCGGAGTAATCGAATTCGCAGGCCTGGCCGATCACGATCGGGCCAGCGCCGAGAATCAGGATGCTTTTAATGTCTGTACGTTTTGGCATGGGTTTGTCACTCAAATCCGCAGGTCAGTCGGCAAGCCGTCTTGTTCAATCTGTGAAGCCTTGAGGGGGCCACCGCAATGTCGGGACCGCCCTCAAGCTTTGCTGCATCAAGGCGAGCGATTAGCGTCGCTTGGCCATTTCGTTGATGAAGCGATCGAACAATGGCGCTACGTCGTTCGGGCCGGGGCTGGCTTCAGGGTGACCCTGGAAGCTGAAGGCGCTCTTGTCGGTACGCTCGATACCTTGCAGGGTGCCGTCGAACAGCGATTTGTGGATCGCGCGGACGTTGGCTGGCAGGGTCGCTTCGTCTACCGCAAAACCGTGGTTCTGGCTGGTGATCATCACCACACCGGTATCCAGATCCTGGACCGGGTGGTTGGCACCGTGGTGGCCGTGACCCATTTTCAGGGTCTTGGCACCGGAGGCCAGGGCCAGCAGTTGGTGACCAAGGCAGATACCGAAGACCGGAATTTCGGTTTCCAGCACATCCTTGATCGCCTGGATCGCGTAGTCGCAAGGCTCCGGGTCACCAGGGCCGTTGGACAGGAACACGCCGTCCGGCTTCAATGCCAGCGCTTCAGCAGCTGGCGTCTGTGCCGGCACCACGGTCACGCGGCAACCGCGCTCGACCAGCATGCGCAGGATGTTCAGCTTGACGCCGTAGTCGTAGGCAACCACGTGGTACGGCAGCTCAGAGGCTTCGATGGTCGCGTGGCTGTCGGTTTTCAAATCCCAGACAGTCGAGCGCCACTCGTATTTCTCTTTGGTGCTGACGACTTTCGCCAGGTCCATGCCTTTGAGGCCAGGGAAACCCTGGGCTGCGGCGATGGCGGCTTCTTCGGAAATGTTGTCACCGGCCATGATGCAGCCGTTCTGCGCGCCTTTTTCACGCAGGAGGCGCGTCAGGCGGCGAGTGTCGATACCGGCGATTGCCACAACATTGTTGGCTTTCAGGTAGTCGGACAGAGACATCGTGTTACGCCAGTTGCTCGCAACCAGTGGCAGGTCACGGATAACCAGGCCCGCGGACCAGACGCGGTCGGACTCGGCGTCTTCCGGCGTGGTGCCGGTGTTGCCGATGTGCGGGTAAGTCAGGGTAACAATCTGTTGGGCGTAGGAAGGATCGGTAAGGATTTCCTGATAGCCGGTCATTGCGGTGTTGAACACCACCTCACCAACGGTTTGACCGTCGGCTCCAATGGCTTCGCCGCGAAAAATGCTGCCATCAGCAAGGGCGAGTATGGCTGGCTTAGTCAAGAAGACCTCCCGTAAATAAAGCCTGAAAGGGCGATCGCAGGTTGTAAAAAAGCGGAGTGACGTATGGACACGTCACCCCGCTTCTTCACCGAATAATTCTGCGCGCTTTTAGTGGACACACTAAAGCTGTAGCTTACAGAAAAAGGCATTTTTGGTCTACCGCCAATGAGCCTTAAAGGCCGGAGAATGCGACAGGACGTCGCTTGGCGTAATAAAACCGGGCCCAAACACTGTGTTGGAACCCGGTTTCGGGGGCATCTTAACGTAGATCGAGCACATCTTGCATGTCGTAAAGACCCGGCTCACGACCGTCCAGCCACAACGCAGCACGTACCGCGCCCTTGGCGAAGGTCATGCGACTGGAAGCTTTATGCGTGATCTCAAGTCGCTCACCCTCACAGGCGAACAGCACCGTATGATCGCCGACCACATCACCACCGCGAACAGTGGCAAAGCCGATCGTTTCACGCTCGCGAGCACCGGTATGGCCTTCACGACCATAAACCGCAACCTTCTGCAGATCACGATCCAGGGCATTTGCGATGACTTCACCCATGCGCAGAGCCGTACCTGAAGGCGCATCGATCTTGTGCCGATGATGAGCCTCGATGATCTCGATATCCGCGTCATCACCCAGCACACGAGCAGCCATGTCGAGCAGCTTGAGCGACAGATTCACACCGACACTGAAATTGGCCGCGAACACGATCGGAATATCCTTGCCGGCCTCGGCCAGCAACTGCTTCTGCGCGGCATCCAGCCCGGTAGTACCGATCACCATGGCCTTGCCCGTATTACGGCAGAACGCCAGGTTTTTCAGCATGACTTCCGGAAGCGTGAAGTCGATCAGCACGTCGAACTCATCAGCCACCGCGTCCAGATTGCCGGACAACGGAACGCCGATACGCCCCAGCGAGGCCAGCTCACCAGCATCCACGCCAATCAGCGTGCTGCCGGGGCGTACGATGGCTGCCGTCAGCCCGGTCAGCGGCGCGCGCTGCTGAACCGCCTCGACCAGAATCTTGCCCATGCGCCCGGCAGCGCCCATCACAGCTATACGTCGCATGCCGACTCCTTACAAATCGCCGAAGAAGCGCTTCACGCCTTCGAACCAACCAGTGGTTTTAGGCGAATGGCTGTTGTCATCCGCCAGCGAGCTACGGAACTCTTCCAGCAGTTCGCGCTGACGACGTCCCAGATTGACAGGGGTTTCGACCGCCACTCGGCACATCAAGTCACCAGCACCGCCGCCGCGCACTGGCGCAACGCCCTTGCCGCGAACACGGAATTGCTTGCCGGTCTGAGTCCCTTCAGGGATTTTCAGTTTGACGCGACCATCAAGGGTCGGAATCTCCAGCTCGCCACCCAGTGCAGCATCGACAAAGCTGATTGGCACTTCGCAGAACAGGTGCTTGCCGTCGCGCTGGAAGATCGCGTGTTCACGCACGTTGATCACCACGTACAGGTCGCCAGTCGGGCCACCCTGAGCACCCGCCTCGCCTTCGCCGGACAGACGAATGCGGTCACCGGTATCGACACCGGCCGGCACTTTCACCGAGAGGGTTTTGTACTCTTCGACACGACCTTGACCGTCGCACGAGTCGCACGGATCGGAAATGATCTTGCCCTGGCCATGGCAGCGCGGGCAGGTCTGCTGTACCGAGAAAAAGCCCTGCTGCATACGGACTTGACCGATACCGCCACACGTCGGGCAAGTGATCGGCGAGGAGCCTTTCTTGGCACCCGAGCCGTCGCACGGCTTGCAGTTGACCAATGTCGGAACACGGATATTCACGGTCGTACCGCGCACCGCTTCTTCCAGATTCAGTTCCAGGGTGTAGCGCAGGTCGCTGCCGCGCTGAGCGCCACCACGAGAACCGCCGCGACCGCCGCCGAAGAAGTCACTGAAGACATCACCAAAGATGTCGGAGAAGTTCTGACCGCCAAACCCGGCACCGCCGCCACCCATGCTTGGGTCGACACCGGCATGACCGTACTGGTCGTACGCCGCGCGCTTGCTGGAATCGGACAGTACTTCGTAGGCCTCATTGGCCTCCTTGAACATATCTTCCGACGCCTTGTCATCGGGATTACGGTCCGGGTGGTGTTTCATCGCCAGGCGACGGTAGGCCTTTTTCAGGTCTGCTTCGCTTGAGCCGCGCTCAACACCCAATACTTCGTAATAGTCACGCTTTGCCATAAGTCTTTGCACTCTTAAGGACGTCCGGCAAACCTCTCCTGAGCCTTGCCAAACTCGTTGAGCCCCAATACAGGCCCGGACCCAACTCACGTCAATTCAACGATCCTGGTCTTTGATTCGATGCGGTACTTTCGGCTCGAAAAGCAGGAGCATTCCCGGCCATACCATCAGCATCCGAGCGTTGTCGCATGCTGTAAAAATTCGCTAACTCCAGACACGCCAACGCGGGAGCAAGCCCCCGCGCGGCGACATCCTACCAGTCACTGCCTAAAGGCAGTCAACCGGCCGACCAACAACTTACTTGTGGTCTTTGACTTCTTCGAACTCAGCGTCGACGACGTCGTCAGCCTTCTCAGCCGATTCGCCTTGCGGTGCAGCACCTTCAGCAGGTTGAGCCTGCTCGGCGTACATCTTCTGCGCTACTGGAGCGGAGACTTTCGACAGCTCTTCAACCTTGGCTTCGATCGCGGCCTTGTCGTCGCCTTTGACAGCGGCTTCCAGGGCAACAACAGCAGCTTCGATTGCAGTCTTCTCTTCAGCAGTCACTTTATCGCCAGCGTCTGCGACCATTTTGCGAGTCGAGTGAACCAGCGCATCGCCCTGGTTGCGAGCGGTTGCCAGCTCTTCGAACTGGCGATCTGCGTCGACGTTGGCTTCAGCATCGCGAATCATCTGCTGAATCTCTTCCTCGGACAGACCGGAGTTGGCCTTGATCACGATCGACTGAGTCTTGCCGGTAGCCTTGTCTTTGGCGCCTACGTGCAGAATGCCGTTGGCGTCGATGTCGAAGGTCACTTCAATTTGTGGCACACCACGTGGTGCTGGTGGAATCTCGGCCAGGTCGAACTTGCCCAAAGACTTGTTCTGAGCGGCTTGCTTACGCTCACCTTGCAGCACGTGAATGGTCACTGCGCCCTGATTGTCGTCGGCAGTCGAGAACACTTGCGATTTCTTGGTAGGAATCGTGGTGTTTTTCTCGATCAGCGCGGTCATCACGCCACCCATGGTTTCGATACCCAGGGTCAGCGGGCTAACGTCCAGCAGCAGAACGTCTTTCACGTCACCGGCCAATACTGCGCCCTGGATAGCAGCACCCATGGCAACGGCTTCGTCCGGGTTCACGTCTTTACGTGCTTCTTTACCGAAGAACTCGGTCACCAGCTTCTGAACCAGTGGCATACGGGTCTGACCGCCGACCAGGATCACGTCATTGATAGCGCCAATGTCGATACCGGAGTCTTTCAGAGCGATGCGGCAAGGTTCGATGGTGCGTTGAACCAGGTCTTCTACCAGCGCTTCGAGCTTGGCGCGGGAGATTTTCACGTTCAAGTGCTTAGGACCGGTGGCGTCTGCAGTGATGTACGGCAGGTTCACGTCGGTCGAATTGCTCGAAGACAGTTCGATCTTGGCTTTTTCAGCGGCTTCTTTCAGGCGCTGCATGGCCAGCGGGTCACCTTTAAGGTTCATGCCGCTTTCTTTCTTGAATTCGTCAACGAGGTAGTCGATCAGACGAATGTCAAAGTCTTCACCGCCCAGGAACGTGTCACCGTTGGTGGCCAATACTTCGAACTGGTGCTCGCCATCGACTTCAGCGATTTCGATCACGGAAACGTCGAAAGTACCGCCGCCCAAGTCGTAAACGATCACGGTGTGATCGCCCTTCGCCTTGTCCATACCGTAAGCCAGAGCAGCTGCGGTTGGTTCGTTGATGATACGTTTTACGTCCAGGCCCGCGATGCGGCCGGCGTCTTTGGTGGCTTGACGCTGGCTGTCGTTGAAGTAGGCAGGAACGGTGATCACCGCTTCGGTCACTGGCTCGCCGAGGTAGTCTTCGGCGGTCTTCTTCATTTTCTTCAGAATTTCAGCCGAGATTTGTGGCGGCGACATTTTCTGGCCGTTCACTTCAACCCACGCATCGCCGTTATCAGCCTTGGCGATTTTGTACGGGACCATCTTGATGTCTTTCTGTACGACTTCTTCGTCGAACTTACGACCGATCAGACGCTTCACCGCGTACAGGGTGTTGTGCGGATTGGTCACAGCCTGACGCTTGGCCGATTGACCAACGAGGATTTCACCATCGTCGGCGTAAGCGATGATCGACGGCGTGGTACGCGTGCCTTCAGCGTTTTCAATAACTTTGGCTACGCCGTTTTCAAGCACGGAGACGCAGGAGTTGGTAGTCCCCAGGTCGATACCGATAATTTTGCCCATGTTCACTCTCCCGAAACTTTGGATTTGGTTGCCGCAGCAGTGGTGGCTAACTGCGGTAGCACTTAAACGCTTGACTTCTAAATGGGGGCCTTGCGGCTAATTTCAAGCCTGCTCGTCAATCGAAGGCGAAACCGGTGCCGGTGCCTTGCTGACCACGACCATGGCCGGGCGCAGCAGGCGACCGTTGAGCTGATAGCCCTTCTGGAACACCTTGAGCACGCTGTTCGGCTCGACGTCGGCGCTTTCCTGCATGGCCATTGCCTGATGCTGAACGGCGTTGAACGGTTCGCCATGCGGATCGATCGCTTCCAGCTGATAACGCTTCAGGGTGTCCTGGAACATTTTCAGGGTCAGCTCGATGCCTTCGCGCATTGGACGAATGCTTTCGTCGTCCGGGCTGGACAACTCCAGACCACGCTCCAGGCTGTCGATGATCGGCAACAAGTCACCGGCGAATTTCTCCAGTGCGAATTTGTGAGCCTTTTCGACATCCTGCTCGGCGCGACGGCGGACGTTCTGCAGATCAGCTGCTACACGCAAAGCCTGATCATGAGCGCCAGCCAATTGCTCTTCGAGCACTTGAACACGAGCCGCCAGTTCATCACCCGAATCCTGGGCAGCCTGATCGGCGTCTAGATTTTGCGTATCCACTGTCTGTTCGTCAGCCATAGATTTCTCCTTTCAATATCGTCCGCGAGCTCAACTCGCGCTTCTGCCCAGCTATATGGGGCCGCAAAATTCAGCTTCAAGGGGCGCTTATTTATTAACCCTACAAAAAACAGCTGCATTGTCATTCCCGGGTGCACTAAGGATTTCGTCGGATCAAGCAAATCGAGCTAAGGGAGGGCATTGTCAGCCAGAAACAAAACACTGTATAAATAACCAGACCTAAAGCCTGGGAGCGGCCTTTATGCTGGTGCACCTGTCCGTACATAACTACGCCATCGTTGAACATCTCGATCTCGAACTCGATCGCGGGATGAGCGTGATCACCGGGGAAACCGGCGCCGGCAAGTCGATCATGCTCGACGCCCTCGGCCTGACCCTGGGCGATCGCGCCGACAGCGGCGTGGTCCGTCCCGGTGCCGACAAGGCCGATATCCTGGCCACCTTCGATCTGGTCGATATCCCGGAAGCCAGTGCTTGGCTGGCCGAGCGTGACCTGGAGAGCGACGGCCCGTGCATCCTGCGCCGGGTGATCACCGCCGAAGGACGCTCGCGTGGCTACATCAACGGCACGCCCTGCCCCCTCGGCGACCTCAAAGCCCTGGGTGAATTGCTGATCGATATCCACAGCCAGCATGAACATCAATCCCTACTCAAGACCGACACGCACCGCCGCCTGCTCGACGAGTACGCTGGTGCAACGGACCTTGCCCGTCAGGTACACCTGGCCGCCCAACGCTGGCGCCAGACCCGCCAGGAGCTGGAACGCCTTTCCAATTCCGGCGACGAGCAGCGCGCTCGCCATCAATTGCTCAGTTATCAACTCGAAGAGCTGGAAAACCTCGGCCTCGGCGAAAACGAGCTGGAGCAGCTGGAACAGGAACACAAGAACCTGACCAACGCCGAAACCCTGCTGGGCATTTGTCGGCAAGTGGTCGAGCAATGCAGCGAAAGTGATTCCGGAAATGTGCTGAACGCCCTCACCGCCAGCCTCAATCGCCTTTCGAGCGTCAACAATTCGATTGGGGCCCTGGGTGAAGCCAGCAGCCTGCTGACCAGTGCACAGATCCAGGTCGAAGAAGCCGTGGGAGAACTGAACCGCTTCCTTGATAACTTCGATGCCGATCCAGCGCGTCTTCAGTACCTGGAGGAACGCCTTGATGCGATCTATACCATGGCGCGCAAACACCGCATCCAGCCGACCGAAGTGGCCGAGATGCAGCAGCGCTTGCTGGATGAAATCGAAACCCTGAATGCCAACGACGAATCCATCGAGCGACTGAGCGATGAACTGGCCTCCTATGCCCGTCATTATCAGGAGAAGGCTCGCGAGCTCAGCGATTTTCGCCATCAGGCCTCGAACAGCCTGGCCAGCGCCGTGGAGCAGGAAATCCAGCGACTGGGCATGCCTGGTGGGCGCTTCACTATCGAGCTGCGCCCCAACAGTAGCGATGAACTCCTGCCGAATGGACTTGAGCAGGTAGAACTGCTCGTTAGCGCCAACCCAGGGCAACCGCTGAAAGCCCTGGCAAAAGTGGCATCCGGCGGCGAATTGTCACGGATCAGCCTGGCGATTCAAGTGATCACCGCGCAGACCTCCCGCGTACCGACCCTGGTGTTCGACGAAGTGGACGTGGGCATCGGAGGTCCGACCGCCGAAATCGTGGGCCAATTGCTGCGTCGACTTGGGGAGCGCGGGCAGGTATTGACGGTAACTCACTTGCCGCAAGTAGCAGCGCAGGGACATCAACATCTATTCGTACATAAAGTGCGCGGCGAAGATGCCACTCACACAGCCGTCTCCAAGCTGAGCAAGAACGATCGTGTCGAAGAAGTGGCGCGAATGCTGGGCGGCATCGACCTTACAAAGGAATCCCTGGCTCATGCCAGGAAAATGGTCGTCACCGCGAAAATTTAAGACCGGCAGAAAGCACGAAGGCGACCCTGGGGTCGCCTTCGCTCGTTTCGCGAACCTTAAGTTCGCGCGACATCCTTACTTTTTCTTGCGTACGTACAGTACAAGGTTGTGATCAACCATCTCGAAGCCATACTTGTCGACGATTGCCTTCTGCAGTCGCTCGATTTCTTCGTCGAAGAATTCGATCACTTCACTGGTCTCGACGTTGACCATATGGTCGTGATGCTTGCCGTCGTCCAGCTCGAAGACCGCATGGCCCCCGTCGAAGTTGTGCCGCACCACAAGGCCAGCTGCCTCGAACTGGGTCAGGACACGGTAAACCGTGGCCAGACCGACGTCCTCACCAGCCTCCATCAGCGCCTTGTAGACGTCCTCGGCACTCATGTGGCGTTGCTCGGCGGAATCGAGCATTTGCAGAATTTTGACCCGTGGAAGGGTCACTTTGAGGCCGGCTTTGCGTAGTTCGCTATTTTCAACCATGGTCAGCTTTCTCGCGATGCTGCTTCGCAGCTTCTCTTAATGCGGGTATGATCGGCGTTTACGTTGTCCCAGCCAAGATAGTGGAAGTCGCCCACCGATGCAAAACACCAAGCTCTTGCTAACCAGTTTCACCTTTGTGGGACTGCTCGCACTCGCCGGTTGTTCATTCCCCGGGGTTTACAAAATCGACATCCAGCAGGGCAATGTCGTCACGCAGGACATGATAGACCAGTTACGCCCGGGAATGACCCGCAAGCAAGTACGGTTTATCATGGGCAACCCTCTGCTGACCGACACGTTCCATGCCGATCGCTGGGATTATCTGTACAGCCTGCAACCGGGTGGCGGTGAACGCCAACAGGAACGCATTAGCGTTATCTTCAACCCAAATGACCAACTTGTCAGCCTCTCTGGTGATTTCATGCCAGGCGTGAGCCGCGACGAAGCCATTCTCGGCAAGGACAGCGGCACTACAGTTGCTGCGCCAGCAGAAAACGCCGAGAAGCCGAAACCAGAAAAACCGGTCAAGCCAGGTTCTTTGCTGGACCAGATCCAGAAGGATGTCGACGGTGTAGAAACCGTTCCAGTCCCGACTCCAGAACCTCTGGAAACCTCGCCGCAATAATTTGCGACGCAATAAAAAACCCGGCATGTCCGGGTTTTTTATTGTCCAGCGTTTGAGCGAATCACTGATTCCGGGCTTTGGCCTCAGCAGCCTTGGCTGCGCGCAACCGACGAACTTCTTTCGGATCAGCCAGCAATGGCCGGTATATCTCGATGCGATCTCCAGCCTGGACAGGATGCTTGTCCGGATCAGCGATCACTTTACCGAAGATCCCCACCGGACAACTGGCCAGATCCAGCTCGGAAAACGCCTCGCCGACACCTGACATCAGCAAAGCCGCCCGCACGGTTGTTCCTGCCGGCACCAACACCGACAGGAGCACCTGACGATCAATGGCGGCATACACCACCTCAACGTCGATCACGACCTCAACCATGCATCTGCTTGGCGCGCTGGCAGAAGGCATCCACCAGCGTATTCGCCGCCTGATTGAACAACGGCCCCAGGGTCGCGCGGATAATCGGCCCGGCGTAATCGAACGACAGGTCCAGGCTGATCTTGCAGGCTTTCTCGCCCAACGGCTTGAACACCCAGACGCCATGCAATTGATTGAACGGGCCTTCTTCGAGGTTCATCTCGATCGAATGCCCAGGTACCAGCGTGTTGCGCGTTACGAAATGCTGGCTGAGACCGCCCTTGGCCACGCCGACGCTAGCGCGCATATGCTCGGGTGAGCTCTCCAGCACTTCGGCCGTCGAGCACCACGGCAGAAATTCCGGGTAACGCGCCACGTCGTTGACCAGGTCATACAGCGCTTGTGCCGGATACGGCAGCAGGGCCGAACGTTGAATGTGTGTCGTCATGTCAGCGTCACTTCCACAGCTGGGCGGCAAACACTACGAGAATGCCGATGGGCGCCACATAGCGCATCAAGAACAAGGACAGGGCGAACAATACGGGGTTGCGGATCGACAACTCGTCGCGTACCGCTTCACGCCCCATCACCCAGCCTGCAAACACCACGAAACACAAACCACCGAGTGGCAACATGATCCGCGAGGTGAAGAAATCGATCACACCAAAGAAGTCCAGGCCACCGGCCGCACCCCATTGATAGAGGTGAAACATCCCGCCTTCGTTCACGAAAAACTTGGCTTCCTTCCAGATATTGAAGGAAAACACCGTGCCCAGACCGACAAACCAGCAGATAAATGCCAGCCAAAAGGTCACCCAGGTGCGGCTGACTTTCGTGCGTTCAACCAGGTAAGCCACCATCGGTTCGAGCAGGGAAATTGCGGAACTCCAGGCTGCAATCGCTACGAGCACGAAGAACACTACGCCCATCAACTGGCCAAACGCTACGTTACCAAAGGCAAAGGGCAAGCTGACGAACATCAGGCCAGGGCCTTCGCTCGGGTTCAGGCCCGCGGCAAACACGATCGGAAACAACGCCAGGCCAGCTACCAGGGAAACGAAGGTATCGAGCAGTGCCACGCCGACGATGGTGCCGGAAATCGATGAGTTCTTTGGCATGTAGGCGCCGTAGATCATGATCGAACCGACGCCCACGCTCAGGGAAAAAAACGCGTGCCCCATGGCGGGCAGCAAGCCGTCGAGTACTTTTTCCGGGTGGAAGTCGAACATAAAATGCACGCCCTCCATGAAATGGCCGGTGGTCATGCTGTAGCCCAGCAGAACAATCACCATCACGAACAGCAGCGGCATCATGATCCGCAGGCTGCGCTCCAGGCCGGCGACCACCCCTTTGGCAATCACCACCGCCGACAGCAGCATAAATATTGTGTGCCAAAGTGTCAGGCGCCATGGGTCGGAGATAACGTTGCCAAAGTACGCGCCGACCTGATCAGCCGTCACGCCCTGGAAGTCGCCACGGCCCATGTCGATGATGTAATCCAGCGACCAGCCGCCGACCACACTATAGAAAGACAAGATCAGCAACGCCGTGATCATCCCGGCGAATGCGCCCCAGGACCATTTACCCGAATGCCCGGCTTCCAGCGCCAATACCTTCAGGGCGTTTGCCGGGCTCTGCCGTGCACGGCGGCCGATCAGGGTTTCGGCCAGCATGACCGGCACACCGATCAGCGCGATACAGGCCAGGAACATCAGCACGAAGGCGCCGCCGCCGTAGACGCCGACCATGTACGGGAATTTCCAGATACTACCCAGGCCCACGGCCGAACCGGTCGCGGCGAGTATGAAGACCCAGCGGCTAGCCCAACTGCCGTGGACAGAAACCTTGTCTGTCGACATCGTTATCACGCCCAAGCGTTCAAAAAAGAGGCCGCATTGTCCGGGATTCAATCAACCTGCTCAAGCACGTAGCGATACCGTAGCCGACTCGCGTGCAACTCCCTATAATGCCGCCCCTATGGCTAAACAGAAGAAACACCCAACAGGGACCATCGCGCAAAACAAAAAGGCGCGACACGATTACTTCATCGAGCACAAGTTCGAGGCTGGTCTGGTCCTGGCCGGCTGGGAAGTAAAAAGTCTGCGGGCAAGCAAGCTGCAACTGGTTGACAGTTACGTGCTGCTCAAGGATGGCGAAGCCTGGCTGCTCGGCAGCCACATTACGCCGCTGATGACCGCCAGCACCCACGTCATCGCTGATCCGACCCGCACCCGAAAATTGCTGCTCAACCGGCGCGAGCTGGAAAAGCTGGCCACTGCCGTACAGCAAAAAGGTTACGCCTGCGTGTGCCTGTCATGGTACTGGAGCAAGCACATGGTCAAGTGCGAGATCGCTCTGGGCAAGGGCAAGAAGGAATACGACAAGCGTGATACCGAACGCGAACGCGACGCCGGTCGCGAGTTGCAGCGTGCGGTGCGCAACAAGGGCAAGGAAGATTAATCTTTCGGCCTGAGTGTTGTGGCGCTAGCGAAAAGATCGCAGCCTGCGGCAGCTCCTACATAGATCGCGTATCCATGTAGGAGCTGTCGCAGGCTGCGATCTTTTGTTTTAAATAATCACATTCCTTTGCGCCGCTCCGCCCGAGCCATGCGCTGTACTTCCTGACGCACTTCTTCCAGCACTTCCTGCACATACAAGATATGTCGGCTGGAGACTTCCCGCGCCTGCTCGGCCCTTCCTTCAATAATCGCCAGGTACAACTCACGATGCTGCGTGATAAGCATGTCGCGGGTCTCGGTGCGCTGCTTGTACATCCCGCCGATGTTGGTCACCACGTTACGCTTGAGCAGATCGAACAACCCGCGAATGGTGTGCAGCAACACCGCGTTGTGACTGGCTTCAGCAATTGCCAGGTGGAATTTCGCATCCGCCGCCCCCTCTTCCGCCCGACTTACCTCGTCGTGACGCGTATAGCAGTCCTGCAATTCATTGAAGGCCGCGGTCAACCGCTCGCGATCAACGTCCGTAGCACGCATGGCTGCGTAATAGGCGCAGGAGGCTTCCAGGGTGTGACGAAACTCCAGCAGATCGCGTTGCGCTTCAGGGTTGCTTTCCAGCAGATGCAGCAGCGGATCGCTGAAGGTTGACCCCAGCGACTCCACCACATAATTGCCACCGCCCTGGCGACTGACCAGCAAACCCTTGGCCGCCAGTTTCTGAATCGCTTCGCGCAACGAAGGGCGTGACACGCCGAACTGCTCGGCCAACGCACGTTCAGCCGGCAAGCGCTCACCCGCCTTCAGCGTACCCTCGAGAATCATCCCCTCGAGCTGCTCGACAATATCGTCAGACAAACGGCGCTGACGAATCTGATCAAACCCCATAACTCATTTCTCCACGATCCCGACGGCTCGCCGGGGTCTCTATTCTGGCCTATCAGGGCTGTGTCAGCACCTGCCAGACGGCATTTGGTCGAGCGGACCAGATGACTTCTGCACCGCGTATTCGACAAAAGTTTTAGGGCGGCAAATTGACACGCCGCCTACAAGGCTTTTACCCTAGCCAACAGCGATTGTAAATTGGTATTACCAATTATCCAAGAACGCTGACCAGTGCCTGACCAACAACAATTAGGGGCCACCCCATATGCAAACCTGGCAACAGCTCTACTCTCCGCTCGGCAGTCTCGGCGTTTCCGCGCTCGCGGCCGTTATCCCCATCGTGTTTTTCTTCCTGGCATTGGCCGTGTTCCGACTCAAAGGACACGTGGCCGGCAGCATCACGCTGGCCTTGTCCATTGCCGTGGCGATCTTCGCCTTCCAGATGCCGGTCGACATGGCCTTCGCCGCCGCTGGCTATGGTTTCGCCTACGGTCTGTGGCCGATTGCCTGGATCATCGTGGCAGCAGTGTTCCTCTACAAACTGACGGTTAAGAGTGGTCAGTTCGAAGTGATCCGCAGCTCGGTGCTGTCGATCACCGACGACCAGCGCCTGCAAGTGCTGCTGATCGGCTTCTGCTTCGGTGCCTTCCTGGAAGGTGCAGCCGGTTTCGGTGCGCCGGTAGCGATTACTGCCGCCCTGCTTGTAGGGCTGGGCTTTAACCCGCTGTACGCCGCTGGCCTGTGCCTGATCGCCAACACCGCGCCGGTTGCCTTCGGTGCCTTGGGGATTCCGATCATCGTCGCAGGGCAAGTGACCGGTATCGACGCGTTCAAGATCGGCGCCATGACTGGCCGCCAACTGCCGCTGCTGTCGCTGTTCGTGCCGTTCTGGCTGGTGTTCATGATGGATGGTCTGCGCGGCGTGCGGGAAACCTGGCCGGCAGCACTGGTAGCCGGTTTGAGCTTTGCCATCACCCAATACTTCACGTCGAACTTCATCGGCCCGGAACTGCCGGACATCACCTCGGCGCTGGCAAGCCTGATTTCCCTGACGCTGTTCCTGAAAGTCTGGCAGCCAAAGCGCGCCGCAGGCCAACACATCGTCGGTGCCGTCTCGGCTTCCGTGGTGAGCGCCAGCGCCGGCGGTTTCGGCCAGCCGCGCAGCACCGTGGCTTCGCCGTACAGCTTCGGTGAAATTCTCAAAGCCTGGTCGCCGTTCCTGATCCTCACCGTGCTGGTCACCATCTGGACCTTGAAACCGTTCAAGGCAATGTTCGCCGCTGGCGGCTCGATGTACAGCTGGGTGTTTAACATCGCCATCCCGCACCTCGATCAATTGGTGATCAAGGTTGCACCGATCGTGACCGCCCCGACCGCTATTCCGGCGGTGTTCAAGCTCGACCCGATTTCCGCGACCGGCACGGCGATTTTCTTCTCTGCGCTGATCTCGATGCTGGTACTGAAGATCAATGTAAAAACTGGTCTTACCACTTTGAAAGAGACCTTCTACGAGCTGCGCTGGCCGATTTTGTCCATCGGCATGGTGCTGGCATTCGCTTTCGTCACCAACTACTCGGGCATGTCTTCCACCATGGCTCTGGTACTGGCCGGCACCGGTGCAGCCTTCCCGTTCTTCTCGCCATTCCTGGGATGGCTGGGTGTGTTCCTGACCGGTTCCGATACCTCGTCCAACGCACTGTTCAGTTCGCTGCAAGCGACCACTGCGCACCAGATCGGTGTGAGTGATGTGTTGCTGGTTGCGGCGAACACCAGCGGTGGCGTGACCGGCAAGATGATCTCGCCACAATCGATCGCCGTCGCCTGCGCCGCGACCGGCCTGGTAGGCAAGGAATCGGATCTGTTCCGCTTCACCCTCAAGCACAGCCTATTCTTCGCAACGATCGTCGGCCTGATTACCTACATCCAGGCCTATTGGCTCACCGGCATGCTGGTGCACTAAGTACTACACGATAAAAAGCAAAAACCGACGCCGGACCACGATTCCGGCGTCAGCTATCCACAACCCGGTCTGTAAGGCTGCTGAAAGCTTGCCTCTCTATATTCAGCAGCCTCAACAGACGGATAACCGGGACCACCCGGAGACACACCTGATGAGCGAGCTTTTTTACAACGCTGTTCCGAATGCGACCCGCGTCGCCCCGCCACTGCCCGAGCCTCGGCAATACCCCAGCGAGAAACCGTCACGGGTCTACCTGTTCGGAACTTGCGTGGTGGATTTGTTCTACCCTGAAGCCGGGATGGACGCGATTCACTTGCTGGAACGCGAAGGCATTCGAGTCGAGTATCCACAGGGGCAAAGCTGCTGCGGGCAACCGGCCTACACCTCGGGTTACACCGAGCAGGCGAGGACCGTTGCTCGCTCGCAACTGGCGCTGTTTGCCGGGGACTATCCGGTGGTGGTGCCATCGGGATCGTGTGCCGGGATGTTGCGCGAACACTACGCCGACTTGTTCAAGGACGAGCCGGACACGCTGAAACAGGTTCAGGCGCTGGCTGCCCGGACTTATGAACTGGCCGAGTTTCTGTTGTTTGTCTGCAAGGTGCAGCTCAAGGACAGTGGCGAGCCAGTCAAAGTGGCGTTGCACACGTCGTGCTCGGCACGCCGTGAGATGAACACCCACTTGCATGGCCGCGAGTTGTTGGCGCAGCTGCGTAACGTGGAGCGAGTCGACCACAGCCATGAAAGTGAATGCTGTGGCTTCGGTGGGACTTTCAGCGTCCGTATGCCAGACATTTCCGGCGCGATGGTGGCTGACAAGACCCGCTCGTTGAAGGAATCCGGCGCGCACAAGGTACTGAGTGCCGACTGCGGTTGCCTGATGAACATCAATGGCTCGCTGGAGAAACAAAAGGAAGCATTGCGCGGCCAACATCTGGCCAGTTTCCTTTGGCAGCGAACCGGAGGTGTTCTATGAACGCTTCCGCGATTATTCCTACGGTTGCCGTGGAAGAAGATTTTCGCACCCGGGCTCACAAGGCGTTGGGTGACAAGCAGCTGCGAAATAACTTTCGCACTGCGATGGATTCACTGATGACAAAACGGGCAGCGTCCTTCAGCGATGCCCACGAAAGAGAACATTTGCGAGTGCTGGGCAATGCTGTCCGCGCCCGTGCTTTATCCAAGTTGCCCGACCTGCTCGAGCAGCTTGAACAGAACCTGACCCGCAACGGTGTGAGAGTGCACTGGGCGGAAACGGTGGACGAAGCCAATGGCATCGTCCTCTCGATCATCCGCGCTCACGAGGGGCGGCAAGTGATCAAGGGCAAATCGATGGTCAGCGAAGAGATGGAAATGAATCACTTCCTCGCTGAACAGGGCATTGAATGCCTGGAATCGGACATGGGCGAGTACATCGTCCAGCTCGACCACGAGAAGCCTTCACACATTATTATGCCGGCGATCCACAAGAATGCCGGTCAGGTCGCGTCCTTGTTCCACGACAAACTTGGCGTGGAATACACCAAGGACGTTGACCAACTCATTCAGATCGGTCGCAAGGTCTTGCGGCAGAAATTCTTCGAAGCGGACATCGGCGTCTCCGGCGTCAACTTCGCCGTGGCCGAAACCGGCACCTTGCTGTTGGTGGAAAACGAAGGCAACGGGCGCATGACCACCACCGTACCGCCGGTGCACATCGCCGTCACCGGCATCGAAAAAGTCGTGGAAAACCTGCGGGACGTTGTGCCGCTGCTGTCGTTGCTGACCCGTTCAGCCCTCGGCCAGCCGATCACCACCTACGTCAACATGATCTCCGGCCCGCGCAAGGAGCATGAACTCGACGGCCCTCAGGAAGTGCACCTGGTATTGCTCGACAACGGTCGCAGCCAGGCCTTCGCCGACAGCGAATTACGCCAGACCCTAAACTGCATCCGCTGCGGCGCCTGTATGAATCATTGCCCGGTCTACACCCGAATCGGCGGCCACGCCTATGGGGAGGTTTACCCTGGGCCTATCGGAAAAATCATTACCCCGCACATGGTCGGCCTGGCGAAAGTCCCGGACCACCCGAGCGCCTCGTCGCTGTGTGGCGCCTGCGGTGAAGTCTGTCCGGTAAAAATTCCGATTCCGGCACTGCTGCGTCGCCTACGGGAAGAGAACGTCAAAGCCCCGGACAGCCCTCATCAAGTGATGCGCGGCCAAGGCAGCAAGTACTCGCGCAAAGAACGGTTTATCTGGAATGCCTGGGCGAAGCTCAACAGTTCACCCACGCTTTATCGACTGTTCGGCTTCTTCGCCACTCGCTTGCGCACGCTGGCGCCGAGCAACGTCGGCCCCTGGACGCAAAACCACAGCGCACCGAAACCCGCTGCCCGCTCACTGCATGACATGGCCCGCGAGCATCTGGCCAAACAGGGAGATCGCTGATGAGCGCCAAGCAAAATATCCTCGCCAAATTGCGTAAAAGTCTGACGGGCACCACGCCGGTGCCTGACGAGTTCGACGTCGAGCTGGTGACAGCGCCCTACACGTACACCGCCGAGCAACGCATCCCACAGCTGCGCAAGCTGATGGAAGCGGTGCACACCGAAATCCATCTGACGTCCGGCGGAGGTTGGCCTTCGTTGCTCGCTCAGTTGTTGCGGGATCGTCAGCTGCCGAGTTTGTTGATCGCACCGACTACACCGCACGGTCAACGTGTCACTCAGCACTGGGCGAAAAACCCTGATTTGCCAACGCTCAAATCCTACGACCGTCCGGTTGAAGAGTGGAAAACCGAATTGTTCAACGACACGCCGGCCAGCCTGACCGGCACCCTCGGCGCGATCGCCGCCACAGGTAGTCTGATTCTCTGGCCAACGCGGGAAGAACCGCGCTTGATGAGCCTGGTGCCGCCGGTGCATTTCGCCCTGCTCAAGGCCAGTGAAATCCGCGACAACTTCTATCAAGTGCAACAGGAATTCGAGTGGGCCCAAGGCATGCCGACCAATGCGTTGCTGGTGTCCGGTCCTTCAAAAACCGCTGACATCGAGCAGGTCCTGGCTTACGGCGCTCACGGTCCGAAAGACCTCGTGGTCATGATCCTGGAGGACCAATGAATCTACCCGCGGCTTTCCTGCGAGATGCGCAGCAACTGATTCCCCAGGAGCGACGTTTCGACGACCCGCTGTCGACGTTGGCTTTCGGCACCGACGCCAGTTTCTACCGACTGATTCCGAAACTGGTGATTCGTGTCGAGTCCGAAGATGAAGTCGTCGCGCTGCTGAAACTGGCGCAACGGGATCAGGTCCCGGTGACCTTCCGCGCCGCCGGCACCAGCCTGTCCGGGCAGGCCATCAGCGATTCGGTGTTGATCGTCCTCGGGGATAACTGGAACGGTCGCGAGATCCGCGGGCAAGGTACGCAAATCCGTCTGCAACCGGGCGTGATCGGCGCGCAGGCCAACGCGTGGCTGGCACCGTTTGGGCGCAAGATCGGCCCGGACCCGGCGTCGATCAATGCCTGTAAAATCGGCGGCATCGTCGCCAACAATGCCAGCGGCATGTGCTGCGGCACGGCGCAAAACACCTATCACACGTTGGCTGGCATTCGTCTGGTGCTGGCCGACGGCAGCCGTCTCGATACCGAAGATACGGCCAGTGTTGCTGCGTTTCGTGAGAGCCATGCTTCGCTGCTTGAACGCCTGGCAACGTTGGGCCGCGAAACCCGCGCCAATGCCGAGCTGGCGGCGAGAATTCGTCACAAATACCGTCTGAAAAATACCACTGGGCTGTCACTCAATGCGCTGGTGGATTTCGACGAGCCTGTGGATATCTTGAGCCACTTGCTGGTGGGCTCCGAAGGCACCCTCGGTTTCATCAGCGCGGTGACTTACGACACGGTGATCGACCATCCGAACAAGGCCTCGGCACTGATCGTGTTTCCGGACGTTGAGACCTGCTGCAACGCCGTAACCGTGCTGAAAAGCCAACCGGTGTCGGCCGTCGAACTGCTGGACCGCCGCAGCCTGCGTTCAGTGCAGGACAAACCCGGCATGCCCGCTTTCGTACAACAGCTGTCGAACAATGCCTGCGCGCTGCTGATCGAATCCCGCGCCGCATCGTCCACATTGCTGCAGGAACAACTGGCGCACATCATGGCGTCGTTGACTTCTTTCCCGGTGGAAAAACAAGTCGACTTCACCGAAGACCCGGTGGAAAACGCCCGGCTCTGGGCGATCCGCAAAGACACCTTCCCTGCCGTCGGCGCCGTGCGCAAAACCGGCACCACGGTGATCATCGAAGACGTGACCTTCCCGGTTGAACAACTGGCCATCGGCGTAAACCGCTTGATCGAGCTGTTCGACAAACATCACTACGACGAAGCGATCCTTTTCGGACACGCACTGGAAGGCAATCTGCACTTCGTCTTCACCCAAGGCTTCAACAACCCGGAAGAAGTCGCACGCTATCAGGCGTTCATGGACGACGTGGCGCAGTTGGTGGCGGTGGAGTTCGGCGGTTCGCTGAAGGCTGAACATGGCACCGGTCGCAACATGGCGCCCTTTGTCGAACTGGAGTGGGGCAGCGATGCCTACCAGTTGATGTGGCAGCTTAAACGTCTGCTCGACCCCAATGGCATTCTCAACCCGGACGTGGTGCTCAGCGAGGATCCGCAGATCCACCTCAAGCACCTGAAGCCGTTGCCGGCCGCCGATGAGATTGTGGATAAGTGCATCGAGTGCGGCTTCTGCGAACCGGTCTGCCCGTCAAAAGGCCTTACCCTGAGCCCGCGCCAGCGCATCGTGATCTGGCGTGACATTCAGGCGAAGAAACGCGCTGGCGTGGACACTACCGAACTCGAAGCCGCTTACGAATACCAAGGCATCGATACCTGCGCCGCCACGGGACTCTGTGCGCAGCGTTGCCCTGTAGGAATCAACACCGGCGAGCTGGTGAAAAAGCTCCGCAGCCGGAAGGCAACTCATACAAAAACCGCCAATTGGCTGGAAGGCAATTTCGCCACCGCGCTGCAAGGTGCACGTTTCACCCTGCACGTGGCCAACGGTGCGCGAATGCTGTTGGGGGCGCCACGATTGGCAAAGCTTTCGGCAACACTGACGCGCCTATCCAAAGGTCAGGTCCCGCAGTGGACCAACGCCATGCCGCAACCGGAAAAAGCCATTCGCTTCAGCCCGACCGTGTCGGACGAACGCCCTCGAGTGGTGTACCTCGCGGCCTGCGTGTCGCGGGTAATGGGCCCGGCGGCGGGTGATAAAGAGCAGATGTCGCTGTACGACAAAACCCGTGGACTGCTGGAAAAGGCCGGTTACCAAGTGGTCTTCCCGGACAACCTGGACAACCTCTGCTGCGGGCAACCGTTCGCCTCCAAGGGCTACGCCGAACAGGCCGAACACAAACGCCAGGAACTGATCGGCTCTTTGCTGCACGCCAGCCGCGGCGGGCTCGACCCGATCTACTGCGACACCAGCCCCTGCACCTTGCGCCTGGCCCAGGACCTGGGTGATGTTCGCCTGGACCTTTACGACCCGGTGCGTTTCATTCGTACACATCTGATGGATCGTCTGGATTTCACGCCGCAGGAAGCGCCGATCGCAGTGCACGTCACCTGTAGCACCCAGCACCTTGGGGAAAGTCAGGCGTTGATCGATCTGGCGCGCAAGTGCAGCAAAACGGTGGTCATCCCCGAAGGCATTCATTGCTGTGGGTTTGCCGGCGACAAGGGCTTTACCACGCCTGAGTTGAATGCTCATTCGCTGCGCACGCTCAAGGATGCGGTTCAGCAGTGTAGCGAGGGGATTTCTACCAGCCGTACGTGTGAGATTGGCCTGACGCAACACGGCGGAATCGATTACCACGGGCTAGTCTATTTGGTGGATCGGGTAACGCAGGCGAAGGTTATGCAAGAAAAATAGAACCCTGATGCGCTGCCATAGTCCACAGAATAAGCCCGGACGTTACCGGGCTTTACCCAAACTCGGCAGCCCGTCCTGACGGCCAGCGATGCCTGGACCCTCAGTTCAAGGAGATACTCATGAAACGTTCTGTACTGTTAGGTCTGTTCGTTACTGTCTCGCTGATGGCGTCCACCTCGTTTGCCGCCGAAGACCTCTGTGCGGTCAACTTGAAAACCATCGAAAATGCCAAGACACAGACTCCTCCGGAGATGACTGATCAGGTAATGGAAAGCGTCACGAAAGCCAAAGCCGATCAGGCAAAAGGCACCAAGGAAGGGACTGATGACTGCATCGCCGAGACCGAACAAACTATCCAGCAACTCAAGAACGCGAACAAAGGCGGGAAGTAATCCAGCACAAGGCCAACCTTCGGGTTGGGCTTGTGGCCCTCCGGTGCCACCCAATATGAAGCAAACCAAAACCCGCCAATTGCGGGTTTTGTTGCATCTGGGGGTTGGCCATGTGGAAGAGGCCACCAGCGAAAAGAAGCGAGTGCGCCCGCTTTTAATGCCATTGCTTCTAGCAAACAATTTTTTCATAGCCTTTCTGTTAAAACCGAATTCCTGCGCCGCTCCGTAGTCTTTTAAGTAGGCCCCCATCAATCGTGGCTTATTTTCCGACCTCGGCCGAGCCGCCCGCTCATACGGCAGCACCGAGACCATCAGTTCAAGGAGATATCCATGAAACGTACCGCACTCGCTGGTCTTTTCATTTCTGCTGCAATGTTGGCCTCTCCCGTATTTGCTGCGGACAACGACCTTTGTACGAGCAAGCTGCAAGAGCTCGAAAGCAAAGTGAATTCACTGCCGGCGAGCGCCAACAACACCACAATGGAGATCAAAAGACTGATGTCCAGCGCCAAAGCGTCCAAAGCTTCCGGGGACGACAAAAAATGCGTCACCGAGGCCACCCAGGCAATGTCACTCGCTGACCAACAGCGCAACCAAACCACCCCATAATCTGTGGTGGCCAACCTTCGGGTTGGCCTTCTCACGCGTGTTGACGTACACTGCGCAGGCTTGTTGCTCACTTTGATTCACAGAGCAACAGGCTCGGGGCCGTTTAGGATTCGACGCCGGTTGCGAAACTTTAGGTGCATGCCGAGTTGGTAACAGAACTCGTAAATCCACTGTTGCAACTTTCTATAGTTGCCAATGACGAAACCTACGGGGAATACGCTCTCGCTGCGTAAGCAGCCTTAGCCCTTCCCTCCTGGTACCTTCGGGTCCAGCAATCATCAGGGGATGTCTGTAAACCCAAAGTGATTGTCATATAGAACAGAATCGCCGTGCAGTACGTTGTGGACGAAGCGGCTAAAACTTACACAACTCGCCCAAAGCACCCTGCCCGTCGGGTCGCTGAGGGTTAACTTAATAGACACGGCTACGCATGTAGTACCGACAGCGGAGTACTGGCGGACGGGGGTTCAAATCCCCCCGGCTCCACCACTTCATCATCTAAAGACGTCCACGGACGTCTTTTTTTGTGCCTGAAATCCAGAAAAATCAAGGGTTTAAGCGCTACTTGGCTCCGCAGAGGGTTTTTGAGTTCCAGCCGTTTGGGTATTCCAAATGGTATTCCAAGCCATCCGGTGCTATTTTTTGGAATACCAAAACGGTGTCAGAGGTAGCTCTCATGCCTGCTCCAGCCCTTCGCCTTTCCGACCGCCAGCTCAAGGCAGTCAAGGCAAAAGACAAGGATTACGTCCTCAGCGATGGTGACGGCCTCCAGCTCCGAGTCAGGAGCAACGGCTCGATGCTGTGGAACTTCAACTACCGCGAGCCGGTAACCAAAAATCGCATCAATATGGGGCTGGGCACGTACCCAGAGCTCTCACTAGCGAACGCCAGGAAAAAAGTGGTGGAAGCGCGCGAGCTGCTTGCACAAGGCATTGATCCCAAGGTGCAACGCAATGCACAGGACGAAGCCAAACGAGCAGAGACGGAACATACGTTCGAGAACGTGGCCACCGCCTGGTTCGAGCTGAAGAAGGACTCCGTCACGCCGGCGTACGCCGAAGACATTTGGCGCTCGCTCACGCTGCATGTATTTCCAGACCTGAAAACAACGCCGCTCTCAAAAATCAGCGCACCGATGGTCATCGAACTGCTTCGCCCAATCGAGGCCAAAGGCAGCCTCGAGACAGTGAAGCGATTGAGCCAACGGCTCAACGAGATCATGACCTACGGGGTCAATTCAGGACTGATCTTTGCGAACCCTCTCAGCGGCATTCGCGCAGTGTTCAAGAAACCCAAGAAACAGAACATGGCCGCGCTACGACCCGATGAGCTTTCCGAGCTCATGATCGAAATCGCGAACGCCAGCATCAAGCGGATCACCCGCTGCCTGATCGAATGGCAACTGCACACCATGACCCGTCCTGCCGAAGCGGCTACCACCCGGTGGGCAGACATCGACTTCGACAAACGCATCTGGACCATCCCGCCGGAGCGCATGAAAAAGCGTCGTCCGCACACCATCCCGCTGACCGAACAGGCACTCGCCTTACTAGAGACGCTCAAGCCCCACAGCGGCCACAGGGAATACGTGTTCCCGGCAGATAGAAACCCGCGCACCCACGCCAACAGTCAGACTGCCAACATGGCGTTGAAACGCATGGGCTTCCAGGACCGCTTGGTCAGCCACGGCATGCGCTCCATGGCCAGCACCATCCTGAACGAGCATGGGTGGGATCCGGAGCTGATCGAAGTCGCGCTGGCGCATGTCGACAAGGACGAAGTCCGAAGCGCTTACAACCGAGCTGACTACATTGAGCGTCGGCGTCCGATGATGGCTTGGTGGAGTGAGCACATCCAAAAAGCAGCAACGGGTAGTCTGTCGGCAGCTGCCATCAATGACACCAGGAACTGCAATGTCGTGCCGATACGGTGAGCGCTCACCGAACGCCGCCGGTAACCGAAAATGACTCCCCAGATGGAGTGATGGTTGATTTGGCGACAGCGGCGACACTGGCGACAACCCGTGTAATACCTGGTCTGCAGCATGGCGACAGAGGTGGCGACTGTCGCCGCTGTAAGCCTCTCTCTTGGGACTTTCTCGGCTAAGCCCACGCGAGCGGGAAGGCTCCGCATTCCCACTCGCATGGGCTCACATTAAAAACCGACGAACGACCACCCGCCCATGGAAAACCACCGGGCTCCAAGGTCTTCCAGCGCTACCGATTGGCGCAAAAGTGACCCCCAAAATGCTGTTGACCGCAAGCAGAACGAGCGCTAAACCAGAACCGTACAAGCGCTGTCCTCGACAGCACCCAGGTAGCCAGAACCTTTGAGGCTACGCCACATCGTGGTGGTTCCCCCTAAGTGCGATTAGCGTCCGGCGGCTCGCACGGTCACAGCGATGTGATGGATGCCACTTCTTCCAGAATGCCCACTGCGGCAACTCATGCCCCCTCTTGGCTGATCTGCAGCAACTTATCCGCGTGGCCATTTCTTGCGCCAACCTTTTGCCCGTCTCTTTGCCCCCTAAAGAGACGGGCGCTCCTACCGCTGCTGCAGCCCAACTCGTACAAGGCTTTGCGGCATTTCCCCTCGTGACAATCGGCGTGACAAATACCGAAGTCACCAGCAATAGCGATGCAGATGATGGTGCCGCAGCCCAGGGAATGGACTGCACCTGACTGACAGTCAGGCATGCCCCGGTCATCGCATCACTGCCTTCACCCGACTCAGGATCTCGCGGCGCTGGTCTCGTCAGCCAGTGCAGCCTCCACCCGCCCACCGCTATCGGTGTTCAGGAGGCCAGATCATGAGATGCCCAAGCTCCCGGTCGTAAAGAGCCGTCAGTCCCGCGTTAGTGGACAACCCTCACAGGTCGCAGGGGCCTTGATCCCTGATAACACTCAACAACCGTGGCGGGATGAGCGAGGGCGAAGTCGATAATCTCAGGAGAATTGCGATGCAACTGTGCGAAGCGTTCGAGCCACCACAACCATTGCTGGAATACCAGCAGACGCCACTGCCGTACCCGGTCGAAGCACTCGGGAATCTGTTGGGCCCTGCGGTCGAACGACTGGCCGAGGTGATCGGCGTACCCTACGCCATGGCTGCACAATCGGTGCTGGCTACTGCTGCCCTAGTGAGCCAGGGTCATGCCAATGTACAACTCGACGGCCGAACCTATCCGCTGTCCCTCTACCTACTGACGGTGGCGTCCTCGGGTGATCGCAAAAGCGCGGTGGACCATCTGGCACTGAAGGCGGCGCGCGACTGGGAACGGCAGCAGTGGGCCCTGTATGCGGAAAAGCTCAAAACCTATCGCGCCGCTACCACCATCATGGCCAAACCCAAAACCTCAACAAAGCGTGCTGAGGCAAAAGGCGGTGAGCTGTCCGAGCCGGTACCACCGAGACTGATCATTGCCGAGCCCACCATTGAGGCCCTGGTCAAAAGTCTATGCCAGGGCTTGCCCAGCATGGGCTTATTCAATGATGAAGGTGGCCAGTTCTTGGGCAGCACCACCATGAGCAAAGAAAACCTGCTCAAGGCGATCACCACCTTGTCGACACTGTGGGATGGCAGCCCCATCGACCGGGCGCGCTCCATGGCCGGAGAAAGCCTGCGCGCCTATGACCGCCGTCTTAGCCTGCATCTGATGCTGCAGCCCTACCTGGCCAACCAACTGTTCAAAGACCCGGTGATCAATGGCCAAGGCATCCTCGGGCGTTGCCTGATCAGTTGGCCCGAGCGCCTGGCCGGCCAACGACTTTACAAGGCGATCGACCTGACCCGAGATGCCAAGGTCCAGCGCTACCAACAGCGGATCACCGCCCTGCTGCAACAGCCCTGGTCGCTTCACCAGGATGGCTCACTCAATCCCGCCACGCTGGAGCTGACTGCCCGTGCCCGGCGTGCCTGGATTGATATTCACGACACTATCGAGTGCCAGTCTGGCGAGTTCGGTGAGCTAGCCGGCGTCCAGCCTGTCGCAGGCAAAGCCGCGGCGAATGTACTGCGCATCGCAGGTGTGCTGGCCATGGTGGAAGAGGCCAGTGCGTTGGAAGAAGCACACATACAGCGCGCCTCCACGCTGATGGATTACTACCTGGCCGAGATCCAGCGCCTGACCGAACAGGAGCCGGTCAATAGCCGATGCGAAGAGGCGGATCGACTGCTGCGCTGGCTGGTACAGAAAGGCTGGACTCACTTCACCATTCGCGACGTCAATCGCAACGGCCCTCGTTTTGCCCGTAAGAGCGCTGACCATACCGCCTCTTTATTGGTCGTGCTGATCACTCATCGCTGGCTGACCAGCCGCGACGGAAAAACTTTCGAGGTTCGCCATGTTTCGCCTCAATGACGCGGTGCGCCGCTACCAGACGCAACATCAACCGCAGCCAGAATCGCGGTGTGTCGCCGCCTCAGTCGCCACCCTGTCGCCACGCGCCAGGCCAGAAACGACGCGGGTTGTCGCCACTGTCGCCGCTGTCGCCACACCACCCCTGGAACCTGCCCACATCACTCTGCTGATAAAGCAACTGCGTGAGGAAGGGGCGCTGCTGCAACACCACGGGAACTCCTTCCTGATTCGCCCGACACACTGGCAGCAGCTGGCCAGGCTCAGCCCCCACTGGAAAGCCCTACTGCTCTTTCTGCAAACAAACGAAAACGGTGAAGACGATGGCCCTGGTCGGTCGGCGTGATGGTCGCAACTTTGGCTATGGCCGCCAACTGAGCTACGCCGGCCCACAAGCGCTAAAGGATTTGTTTGGCGGCGGCCACTTTGCCACGGTCAAAGCTCATAGCGATCGCTGGCAAGCGTTCGTGCGTTGGTGTCGGTCAGAGGACGGTCCCGGTTACAACGATGCGCGCCAGATCGATCGACGGACGCTGCAAGACTACGCTGCTTACCTGCGCCAGCAGATCCAGCAAGGTGAACTCTGCATCGCGACCGCGCAGAACCGCCTGAGCAGCGTCAACCGTGCCCTCGCGGCGCTGCGCGGTGATCAGGAAGTGAGGATCGCCAGCCCGAGTCAGGCGTTGGGACAACAGCGCTCGAGCGTACGCACCCGTGCGCCGGATGGCCAAGACCACCAACAGGTGCGGCGAGTACTCGAGGCGCTTGGCGAACAGCAACACGAGCGGGTGGCCGCGATTGTCCTGTTGGCCCGAACAACCGGCATGCGCCTGCGCGAAGCGATCCTGGCCGACCTGCCACGCTTGCACCGCGAAGCCGAACACTTAGGCCGCATCAACATCCAGGACGGCACCAAAGGCGGCCGCTCAGGCGCATCAGCGCCGCGATGGGTCGCGGTAAATGAAGAGGTGAAGGCGGCGCTGCAGTTTGCTCGTAAGGCATCGCCGCCCCGCAGCCGCAACTTACTGGCCCGCGACGAAAGCTACTCCGCGTTTCTGCAACAGACCCTGCTCCCCGCCCGAGAAACGCTGCATGAACAAGGGCTGAAGGGTTTCCATGAACTGCGAGCAGCCTACGCCTGCGAGCGCTACGAACAGCTCACGGGGCACGCCGCACCAGTCAATGGTGGCCACTGCTATCGCATTGACCGCGACCTTGATCAACAGGCGCGCCAACAAATCAGCCTAGAGCTCGGGCATAACCGGATCGATGTGGTTTCGGCCTACATTGGAGGTCGAGAGTGACCAAACCATTCGATATAGCGCTGTTCCTGAGCGGCGTACTGACCGGCTCGCAGGTCACGCAGCAACGACACCTACGGCAAGCCCGAATCATGCAAGCGGCCATTCAACAGCGATGGCAGCGAGACAATCCCTGGACCTGGCAGCTCAAGCATGTGCGCTGGTTTCTCACTCAGCACCTGAAAGACCATTCCGACGCCACCCGGTATTACTATCGACTCACCGCTCTGCTGATCTGGAAGCGATCAGGCAACGGCCGGCAATTGCTGATGGATCGCTCGAATCGTGAGTAGGCAGCCTTCCAGGCACACTTGTCCGCCGTCATCTATCTCCAGCGCGGATATCCTCTTGCTGATAAACCTGCTCGAAGCACACGCGGCAACGGCAAAAAGCGGCCAATAGCTGACTGTCGAATAATCATCGAAAATGACTCAAATAGATAACCGTCCGGTAGACACGTCTTGACGAATTCATCTTAGGGCGACGGCGTGAGCAAGGTGCCCTTGTTGACGATTGCGGTGGGTGGTCAAGTCCATGCACTTACGCAGCTGGGATAAAGCGAGTGAGCCTCGCGACCGATGTTAGGTTGCGCGCCCTTTCCCGCTGAAGCGAGCGATTCACCTCAATCGAACCAATGCAGCCAGAACCCCCCCATAAAAAAATTTACCTAACGATCGTTAGATAGGTGTTGACGCGCATCGAATCGTCCGCTAAGATTTGTCTACCTAACGTTAGTTAGGTAGCTCAACCACCAACCTGTAGGATCGACCATGACTACTAAACTTCAGCTTTTCACTTCGCCTTCGGCCTTTCCGAACCCACAGCGTCTGCGTCTGTTCATGCACGAAAAAGGCATCGCTGACCAATTTGCCGAGACCATCTATGACATGTCCCCTGTAGGCGAACAGCGTGGCTGGCGTCATTTGAATATGAACCCGTGGGGCGAAACTCCCACCCTCCAACTGGCTGACGGTAGCTACATTTCCGAAACGGCTGCCATCGTTCGTTATCTTGACCAAGAGTATCCTGGTCGCAAGATCATGGGAGAGACCGCACTGGAACAGGGTCTGGATAACATGTGGGATAACCGGGTGTGGGTGCACATCCTGTACCGCATCGTTACAGCGTTCCACGTGTTGCACACCGGACTCGGCTTCAAGCTAGAACTGACCAAGAATGAGGCTTGGGGCGAACACTGCCGGAAGGAAGCTTTGGCTCACGCTGCACTGGTCAATCGTCATCTGTCAGACGGCCGCGAATGGCTGCTCGGCGGAGATGCCCCGACCTTCTCGGACATTACCCTGGCAACCGCGATCGCCTTCTCGAAATTCCCGGTCAATGCCACTCCACTGGACGAGCGTTTTGAGTTCCTAGATGCGTACTGGCAGCGCTGGACAAAACGTCCAAGCTTCCAGGCTGCCTACGCTGATCACAACAGCGGCATTCCTGAGCTGGATTCGCCAGCCCAGTAACAGCTTCTCAATGGAAACTCCGGTACGCCGAGATCGCCACACCCCTAGCTTTCTCGGTGACCGTAGTGATCTCGCTAGTGTCGGCTGGCGGTGCCGCTTGCTAAACCATGATGGAACGGCTTCTGCCTGAGCACCCAAGTCGCATTGAACTCACTGCTCTCACTGACAATCTACCTGTCACACGGTAGGCCTTTGCTGTAAATTAGCTTTCCCTATTTAAGAGATCGTCCCAAGACGAAAGGCACCAAGATGAGCGTCAACTCCAAGGAAGCCATCCTGTTGGCGGCCAAGAAAATTGCCCAATCGCAGGGCTACAATGGTTTGAATTTCCGCGACCTTGCGCAAGATGTAGGTATCAAAGCGGCGAGCATTTACTACCATTTTCCAAGCAAAGCCGATCTGGGTATTGCCGTTGCCAAACGCTATTGGGAGGACGGTGCGCTCGCGCTCGAAATGATCGAATCAGAAAGTGCGTCTCCGATTGACGCTCTGCGTCGCTTTCCTGAAATTTTCCGCCGATCACTTGAGGCCGACAATCGTCTCTGCCTGGGCAGTTTCATGGGCGCTGAAACCGATACTTTACCCATTGAAATGACGCAAGAAATTCAGACCTTTGCTGATGTCAACATTGCATGGTTAAGCAAGCTTCTATTGGCTGCGAAGTTGTGCGAATCAAGTGAGAGTGAATCTAGAGCACGTGCAATTTTCGCAGCTATTGTCGGTGCCCAGCTCTTTGCTAGAAGTCGCTCGGATATCTCGCTTTTCGATGCCCTGGTCGATTCATACCGCGCGTTCGGACCTCTGCCGACTTAGCAACTGACTGCGACTCGGTTCGGCGAACGGGCGGCTTCGGCGCATGCGCGTCCAATGCGAAGCGGCGTAGCTGTTGCGAAATTGCACTCCACCTGACCACCTGATTACATCGGTACTGACCGCTCGATTGAACTGCACTTGACCAGGCGTTTGCATTCGATCTGCCAAGCACGCTTAGTAACCATGATCGACTGAGAGCTGCTCGTTGCTGTCGGTAGCGACAGGCAGAAATCGGCCAAAAGGAGCCAGTCGAGTGAAACGAGAACACCCGTATCGATTCACTATGATCGTGATGCGCACAACAAACCAATCTTAGAATGGAATATCCAAATCAAATGGATCAAGCACTACAGATTGATTGCTAAGAGGGGGCAACGCTAGGCTCGTGACAGTGTAGAGATTAAGGAGGTCGTCCCGGTCCATAAACATGATCTGAGAACGTTTCGCCGCGTCTAATTTGTTGCCAATCCAGTTCCTTGCTTGCTTGGTGATCTCGCCTCCGGCCACTATAAACGCGTGATCGACAAGCACGCGCCTATTTAGCTCAGAATCGAAGATCTCATGGCCGAGCATCATGTGTACTTGGTTGTATATCTCAGCAATATTCGCCGAACCCGCCTTGCCGACGCCTGACGAGTCGAGCTTGCCTTTCTTTACCTGAATACCGAAGTAAATAACGTGAAGAGTAGGCAGGGTGTATTTCATCCAAATGTCTTTGCCATACTCCAGTGCTTTGTCTTTGTGGCCGGTTGCGGTAACTCGGTGGAATCCTAATTGGCGAAACAATGGGAGCAACACGTCTTCGATTAACTCGTCTTCAGAGCAACTATTGAGGTACGTTGTAAGCTGTTCTTTACGCGCCAGCTCTGCGGCAGTCAGAGGGCGATGAGGATTCGCGATCTGCGCGATCGTGTTCGTTGCTAGGTGACGCAGATGACCCGTTTTTGCCTCATCATAAAAGGCCTCCCATCCTTCTCGTGCGAGGACAGTATTAAGCACTGAAAGCGCTTTTGTGCGCGTTGGATCGCCTGGTTGAGCATCGCCTTTTTCTAGCAAAGTTCGGATGATCCTTATGAAGGCATCCGGAGGAATCGTCGCGCTCGCCTGCGGATGATTCAACACCTCGACAAGTCTGTCCGCCACCCATAACCATCGAGTCGAACCGTCATGCACGAAATCCAAATCGCAGTCTTCGAAAAACTCCGTTAAATAGCTGCTTGATCTATAACGAAAATAGCTGACGCCATCCTGCGCAGGATCACCGCAAACCAAGTGCGCTAATTCCCTGAGGCTCCGGCTTTTCCATTTCATGAGGTGGGCTCAAAAGGGGTTATAAGGTTAGGTTAGCGGGGTTCCCCTGTAGCTGCTACAGGGGGCAACCAGAATTTCACCTCAGTGCAACGTCGCAGCCCCCCCTTGAGTACCCGGAGAATCTTACTTTTATTTAGCTAAAGAGATGCTTGGCTTGTGCGCGCCAACGTGATTTGATTAGATGCGTGGTCGATAAAACCGACAAATAAGATTAAAGTCACCCAGCATCAAAAATACTCCATAGCATAATGTAAACAATAAATATTGAGGATGTAAAATGGAAGTGCGTCTCTTAGAGTTCAAGGTAAATGGGCTGTACGGACTGTACAACCATAAAGTATTATTTGATCAGCCGGAAAATATTTCTATATTGCACGGCCCGAACGGCGTCGGAAAAACTGCGTTCCTTAAATGCATTAGATATCTTTTTGCCAAAGATTTTGAGGGGTTGTTGGATATACCGTTTGAATCTATTAGCTTGATGTTGAGTTCAGGTGACGTTTTCAATATTCATCGGGTACTCAAGGAAGGTGAAAACGATATTGAAGCTCGGAAGCTGGAAATTGCATTAGTGCGAGGTTCTGAAACATACAAGCGAGTGTACGTACCGAGAGACCACGCGAACATGCTGCCGTGGTCACGTGCCAGCCGGATTTCACGGCAACTGAGCTTTGATGATGCTGAGCCTGATGCCAAAACTACAATTCGTCGCCATGCGATGATGAAAATCGACTCGGCGTTGGACAGTGTAATGGTTCGCTTTGTAGAAACGAATCGTCTATTCAGACCTTCTCGAGAACGAAGCCCCTCTGATAAGGATATTGTAATATTAACTGTTCAAGAGTGCGCCAAAGACTTGGTGTCTCATATTGCTTCGGCTGTTAGGAGTTATGGTGCGAGGTCGCAGAAACTGGATCAATCTTTTCCGCGTCGTTTTCTTTCGGAAACCACGGTGCAACTTGGTGTTGATGAGCTTAAGTCAAGACTTGCCGGCCTTGAGAAAAAGCTAAATGGCTTGCGTGATATAAATCTTTTAGATGCCGATGCGCTCTATCCATTTGATTTAGGTAGCTTAGACTCGGTCGAGCAAAGTAAAATTGACATTCTTAGTCTCTATGTAAGAGACAGCGAAAAGAAACTGGCGGGATTTGATTCTATCGCTGCTCGCGTCACTATGCTGTTGGAAAGCCTAAAGAAAAAACTCCGAAATAAAAAAGTTTTACTTAGCAGAGAACGCGGTTTGTATGTGCAATTAGATTCTGGTGATGAGATCCCCCTTGAGGCTTTGTCATCGGGAGAACAGCACGAACTGGTGTTGATGTATGAGTTGCTATTCAAAGTGCCAGCCGGTGCATTAGTGTTGATTGACGAGCCAGAGCTTTCCTTGCATGTAAGCTGGCAAAAGGCGTTTTTACCAGAATTGATTTCCATAGCGGCCGAGGTAGGATTCGCTGCAGTTATAGCAACCCACTCACCATTCATAGTCGGTGATCGTCACGACCTAATGGTTGCGCTTGACGCTGAGGTGGATGATGAGTGACTGGGACAAGAGTGTAGGAGTAGTTGTTAGCGAAATTAAAATGATGGAGGCAAGCGCTAAGAATTACTATTGGCTGTTAGAGGGGCCCTCAGATATAAAATTCCTATCTCCTCGTAAGCCCGAAGGTATTGAGTTAATTTTGAGCGGAGGTAAGCGCAATGTAATTGGCGCAGTGACGGCGCTTGCTTCAGATCGGGTGATAAAAAGAATTTTAGGGATTGTAGACGCGGATATTGATTGGTTGCTGACCGAGCATAATCGGCACCCCAATATTATTACGACCGATCCGAGGGACCTGGAGGGCCTTCTCTTGCGTTCTAGCGCTTATGTAAAGGTGCTGGCTGAATTCTCGGATGAAAAGAAGGTTCGTCAGTTTGAAGCCCTCCAGTCGTGCGATGTGCGGTCCTACGTAAGAGATGTTGCCTCTTTCTTCGGAAGGATAAGGGCGGTTAATGATCTGGTCGGTAAGGTGTCACTTAAGAAGTTTAAACCACAAAGCTTTATGATTAGTGGGAAGTGGAAGTACGATCAAGATGCAGCGATCATTGCGGCTGTAAAAAAAGGCGTATGCCCTACAACTGAAGAGCTAGTGGAGCGCATTAATCAGTTACCATCCGTTGACTGTTGGAACTATGTGCGAGGCCATGATGCAGTCAATATTCTTACCGGTGGTTTGCTCACAGAAATTGGTCGAGGCTCATCTTTAGATGCCTCTCGTGTGGAAAGTGTTCTTCGTGCGGGAATTGATGATGCTGAATATCATCAGACGCAACTATATCAGCGTCTTTCCGCGTGGCAGACTTCTCGAATCTCAGGAAAAGAGAAATCAAACACCGTCGAAGCACAATCTGAAATCAATCTTTGATTGATATAGTACAATATCAGATGAGGAGGGGCGTATCGTTGTTTGATTTTCATGTAAAGTATGCATGAGCCGATACCTTCTAGGGCTTAGGATGACTCCGTCATTCTCATTGGCTAATAGCGATACCATTGACTATTGAAATTTGAACAGGTTGGGCCATTCAGTTTTGATGGCCCAGCCAGCGGTAGCAATTTATTTGTGACGAATGAAATCTATACTCGCCGTACCTTGGCCTATTACCTAACCTTTAGCTCGAAATATGGAATAAGGTAACTTAGCTCCAAGCCTCCACTTGCTGGCAAACTTTCCACTAAATCAATGTCTTTATGCAATGACTTTTTCGGCTGTTGATTTGTTGAGTGTCCGTATATGGACTCCTCCTCGTTGCAAGCTTCCTTCGCTTTGGCGCCCGTGCCGACTGCACACGTATATTCGGCCTCTAGATACAGCATCGTTTCGATGCAGGGCCATGATGGGCTATTCGCGCGCCGGCTCCCAATCGCTTCTACGTGCTTCGCGCACCTGGACACTTGAGGGGTTTGCCGACGCCGGTTCGACCGGTTTGCCATCGTTCGGGTTGCTTCGCAATCGCGGTAGACAGTTTTTTACTCGTTGGCGTAATAGGTTCGTGGATCAGGCCGCGGCCTTGTCCGGTTGGTAATCAGTGTCGTTGCGCAGCATCGCCCAAGCCATGCGTGCAGTTTTGTTGGCCAGCGCGATAGCGGCCACATTGGGATGTGATCGCTCGGCTAAACGGACGGCCCACTGGCTGAGCCGGTCATCTTTGGATTTGGCCGTGCGTAGTGCCGAGCGAGCACCATGGATCATCAGCGTTCGCAGATACGCATCACCACGCTTGCTGATGCCGAGCAGTCGATCCTTACCCCCAGAACTGTGTTGCCTCGGTGTCAGTCCCAGCGAGGCGGCAAACTGTCGGCCATTGGCAAACTGACGGGCATCACCGAGAGCGACGTCGAGTGCTGTGGCGATCATTGGGCCGACGCCACGCAGCTGTTGAGACGGACGGCGGACGGCTCGCTTGTCGCGATCGCAGTGATCTCGCCGTCGAGTTTACGTACGCGTTCATCCAGCGCACGAAGGTCGCCCCACAAACCATCCAGCAGACAACGAAAGCGAGCCGTCAAACCGTTATCCGCATCTTCTAGCCAGCACGGTATCGCACGACGCAGCATCAGTAATTCTTTCGGTGCAACGAGGCCGTACTCGGCGACCAGCCCGCGGATCTGATTGGCTTTGGCCGTCCGCTGTTCGATTAAACCGGCCCGAATGCGATGCGTCGCCTGGATATCCTGTTGTTCGATTGTCTTGATGGCGACGAAGCGCATGCTGGGACGGCTCATCGCTTCACAGATCGCCTCGGCATCGTTTGCGTCGTTCTTGTTGCTTTTGACATAGGGTTTAACGAACTGGGGGGCTATCAGCTTGACTCGAAATCCGCGAGCTTCGAGTTGCCGCGCCCAATGATGGGCCCCACCGCAACTCTCCATGCCGATCTCACAACCAGGTTCGACCTTTTCCAGCACCGTTTGAAGCCAGCGATCACGTGGTAGCCGCTGCCGCCAGACCGGCTTCTCATGGCAATCCACACCGTGGATCTGAAACACGTTCTTGGCCAGGTAGACCCCAATGCGCATAAGCTTCATGTGTGGACTCCTTCTCACTGTTGACTGTGGTTCGCACCTTCAGTCTGGCACTCAAGATGCCGAGGTGAGGAGGAGTCCGTCCCATTGCTTCTGGCCGATTGCAGTCCTTCGCGACAGGCAGAAATCGGCCAGAAGCAGTCGCTCGCGAGAGACCGCTCGTGACTAATATCAAACACGCATGGCGTCTATACAACTGGTGGCGATTCAGAGCTCCACAGAGTTATATAGGCGACTGAGCGAGCAACGGCTTCACTGGTCGCAGCAATTCTTACTTAAGTAGTAATTGTTTTCCTGAGCGTGAAAGAAAGTATGCTGTGTCAGCGTTAGATTGCAAGATATCGACTTTTAATAGTTTCCTTTCCATAGTTATCAGTCTCGAAGCGTACGACTTTTCCTTTTCTTCTTTATTGTCAAGGCGCCAGTTAAATGAACTATGCTTAAATAGAGTTAGGAGGTTAGGGATGTCGCGAATACTTTCAAACTCATCCCAAAGCAAAGCGTGAGCGGAGTCGAATAGACTAGCCAAACGTTGTCCAAACAAATATTGGTAAGCCTTGATAAGATTGCCAAGCACCTCTGGAGGCAACGCAACTTCTCGATTAGAGTAGAGCCTTGCGAGCTGAATTGCAGCGCGCGCAGAGTTATAATAATCTTGTTCCTTGTCAGCAGTGTCGCGCACTTCAATCAACGAAAGCTCAAGCTCCACAGAGTCAGGTGACGAATTAGCTAGGCTTAGGACGATATTGTTTGCCACAACGTTTGCTCCTCGCTTGCGAGCATCACGCTGAATTTTAGCTAATTTGAAGTGCGAGTTTTCTTCAGCTTCGATTTCGAGTATTAAAGTATGTGCCTGCAGAGCATGATTTGAGTGTCTGTCAGTTCTGATGATTTCTTTCGCCATCAAAATTGCTTCTTCGGGGCGCGTTTGTTGCAAACAAAAAGCGTGATTCAAAAGCACGGATATTTTTTCAGTGTTTGACCAACTGAGGAGTTGTAGTCGCTCATAAATCTCGACTGCTTCTTGGCCGTCCCCCGTCATTCTCATTGCGTTTGCCAATGTAAGCTCAAAAAATCCTTTTTCATGCGGTGAAGTTGCTATGGGTAAAAGCCCCAGAATATCTTTGCACACTGTGACCATGTCGCGAAAATGTTTGTGAGAAAAGCCATGAACACAATAGGCTTTACATATAGTAATGGCTTGTTTTATCCCATGCTCTTTTTCGGCTGCCACTGCGAATGCTAATAAGCGAAGTGCCAAAACACTCGCGTTCATCAATACTGATCTGTCGTCGGATTTAGGATCATCTCCAAAGGTACGAAGTTTAGCGGCTCCTGATCTCCAGTTGTCTCCAAAATACAGAGAAACCGCACGCCCTGTCAGGTCCTCTATTTCTGAACTGGGAACAAGGCTAATGACATGATCCCTTACTTGTCGTGGCGTGTACAAAATCTTAAATTTTTCTTTAGTTTCTCCAGCGCTTGTCATAAAGGTTGAAGCCACCCGCACTCCGATTAGATTTAGCTCTAATAATTCCTCAGCATGTTCAGAACGCAGTGTGGTTCGGGAAGCCAAGTATTTAATTCTCTGCAGTGCTTCACCGCTAGGAAGCGCAGAGAGAATTTTCAACAGTACCCAAGTTCGTTTTGAATGGTCGTTCTTCGAAAGTCGTAAACGGTCAACGGCTTGGACCAATGAAAGAGGAATGGACTCCTTGGATAGACCGGTATTCTTAGCGTCGCTTATCATCTCACTGGCAAGGTCTGATAAACTGACTACCCTCAACTGTTTTATACTACGATCAATCTTCCCAGGTACACCCTCAGTGCGCCGATATATCTCACTTACAGCAGACTTCGTTTTTAGCTCTGGCCCAACCTCAGTATGGGCAATTAAATATGCACGTGTGTCCGCCTCATCCAATGGTACTAGGTGAATGTATGGAGATCCGATTAATTTGGGGATGGTTCGACTGATAATGAAAACAAAAACGTCTATGCAGAAATCGGTTACCAGCTCCGCTAGCTTCATAGCATCGTTTTCAGTGCCAGGAACACCTGTATGTACTGGGGCCTCATCTAGAATCAAAATGGATGTGCCGTTCGCCCCAAGCATCTTGCAATATTCGGTGAATGAGCATCTAGTGCGAGTGGAAAACTCTGAAAAGAACGTATCTCTAGAATCGTAACTCCCCAAATCAATCTTGAATACAGGAGCGCTTACTAGCTCCAGTCGGCCAAGTACTGATGATAAAAAACCATCAGTTCCCAACCCCCAGTCGGAGACTATCCAGCATATTCTCTTTGATTTCAGTGTGAAGCAGCATGCTTGCTGCTCAAGCCCACGGATTGCTACATGGGGAGGTTGGATAATTACTCTATAAGCCGTGCTATCCAGGACTTGCCTAATAGGTAGGATTCTATCAGCTGCTGGGGAGGCAAGATCGGGTACTAATGTCGGAATAGGGGTGACGGTCTTAGAAGCAATAGACTTATCACGCACAGTTAGCCTTTCCACTAGAAATTCCTCACCTCGTACTAGAGGTAAGTCGTGGTCTGGGATAAACTTTCGAGAACCATCTTTGCCGACATGTGATTTTCTTGGCCACAGCTTCCATGACGCGCCCTCATCATCGATTTGAATCTGGCCAATTGAGTAACCGTGAGCGCGCAAAGTTTGATCTGATTCAATTAAATACTCTAAGCCGAACAGCGATGCTGCTTGAACAGATTTGCGGCCCGCTCCACCTCGTGAAACAGTTACATCGTCAATGTCATGTAGATGGCCAAACAAATGTGCTGTAAATCGATTCGGATGATATATATGCTCTTCAAAGTGCGCTTGGTCTTTTAGCCAAGAAGTTGGATGGTGTGTAACGAGAAAATTTACATCATGTTGTAGGCACCATTCGCTTGGAGCATCTTCAGTGACCGCAAGAATTTGATGTACACTTAAGTCTAACTGCCCTTCGTAGTCGCCAGCTGTCAGCTGCAAGAATGCACTGTTTAGACCTATCAAACCAACTTTTATATCGTCAAGTTGAAGAGTGATAGATGAATCACCTGGTAATATGCCCTCAGTGGCGGATCCTAACCGGATCGTAGGATGACCCTTTAGACTTTCAATCCATACCATATAATTAGAAAATGTTGCGCATACATGCGGATAATAATCTTTATCCTTAGACCAGAAGAGCTCCCTTGTCTTTGGTTTCCCCCACCAGTCTTTCAGTACCTCACCCACAGGGTTTTCACCAGGTCTCGCCAAGTCGTGATTTCCGGGTATGGGGAATAAGATTGGATCACTGCCTGCTTGCTTTAGCACCGTCCAAATTTCTTCCAGAACCTTCGTTAGAACTTCGTATTCTTCTTGTGAGCCCTTCTGTGTTAGATCTCCCGAAAAAATTACAGCATCAACAGTGCCGGATTCCTTAAGCAGTGCTGCCAAATCTTGTAAAAAAATACTCTTAACGTTTGGCCATAACCAAGATTGACCTTTTTGGCCTACATGAAGATCGCTAAGGTGTAACCAAGTAAAGGTTCTGCTCATTATACAATATCCTTTGATTTGAGCTTTGAGAACAATATAACAGCACTACTGAGTCAGCTTTTAGTTTCTTGTTGATCTTTTATTGCTAAACGTCTTTCGATGTGTTTTAAATCTTTACGCTCACAAAGACTCGACCTTTGGTCCTTCCCTTTTACTATGTGAGTTGCGGTTTAATTTCTCGTCGCGCTTGTCTAATATTTTTAGGGTTTCATCCTTTCCTGAGACTGCGTCTAGTAATAGTAATTCAGTGGCGGGCCTCTCGCATTACTAAAAGATGTATTGCCCGTGGCTTTGTAGTCACAGGAGCAGCTGGTTTGGCCCAGAGACTGTCGCTCATGAATGGCCGCATCTGGCCGATTTCTGCCTGTCGCAACCGGCAGCTATGGGTAGTTCACTGTCAATCATGGTTACGAAACGTGCTAGTCAGATCGAATGCAAACGGGTGGTCAACTGGAGTGCAGTATTCCAGTTGGTATTCCAACTAAAAATCAAATTAGATATTAATGTTATAAATCAACAATTTACAAAACGGATTCAAATTACCCCGGCCCACCAAATACGAAGCAAAACAAAACCCGCCAAGTGCGGGTTTTGTTGCATCTGAGGTTTGGTCAAGACCGCATCAAGTCGCTGGTCGAATTGCGTTACAGCCGCATGCTGGACTCGCCCTTCACCTTCTATCGCGGCAACGCACTGCTGCAAGCCCACGACTTGGCCGCAACATCCAGCATGGGTCTGGTATCGCCCATCTGCGGCGACAGTCACCTGATGAACTTCGGCGGTTTTGCAACGCCGGAACGCAATCTGCTGTTCAGCGTCAACGATTTCGACGAAGCCTATCCCGACCCTTGGGAGTGGGACTTGAAACGGCGGGTGGCAAGTTTTGTGGTGGCGGCGCGCGACCTGCGCCATGGCGACACGGTCGAAGAAACGGTCTGCCGCCAGGTGGTCGGCGCCTACCAACAGACCATGCTCGAATGCGCCGAACAAAGCGCCATGGAAACCTGGTACGAGTCCATCAGTTACCGCGATCTGCGGCAGCAGGCGAGCAAGGCGACACTGGAGCATGTAGAGCGCGCCATCGGCTACATCGGTAAAAGCGATGCGCTGGCCGACGCGTTGTTCAAATATGCGCAAAGCTACACCGCGCAGAATGAGCGCGACTTCGAACAATTCCAGCAAGCCTGCCGCAAGGGCCGTTTGCGGGCGCGCTCGGAAGCGGACTTTGCGGCGGATCACTTGCCTTAGGCATGTCTCAGGGCGTGAAGCGGCGGGCACTCATCGACATGAATTTTTCTTCACCCCACGACCTTTCACCAACGGGTACATTGCGCTCGCTCATTCAAGAAACTACGGTTTGCCCGCCCTCCCGCGGGCTTTTTTTTGCTTGCTGTTTTGTTTCCTGCGGGCGCTTCAAACGATACAAATACGTGTCCTGAACGCCATGGCGGTCCGAATGCCGAGATTGCCGGGGCATTCTGATCAGCTCAAACCCGGACGCTTTGGCCAGGTGCTGACTCGCCCCATTGGCCGACGATGTGGTCAGGTAAAACGTACAACCTGGCAGGCTTTTGACTAATAGCTCAAGTGCCCGTCGCATGTAACCTTTCCCCGAGTACTCGGTATTGGCCCAGTAACCCACGACAAAGCGATTACGCCGACGGGGTTTCAAACCAATGCAGCCTATGACCGCCTGCTCGTCATCGGTCACGATTAACAGACGCCGCTCGCCTGTTTCGCTGTTGAATTCATCGGCCGCCCGCAGCAAAAACGCGCGTGCTTTTTCCTCGGACGTGTGGGGCCTGGCCCACGGCAGAAACTCGCAGTGGGCGACATAACTGGTATTCAGGGCTTCCTGAAGCGGTTTACACAGGCGGGGGTCGGGCGCCCTCAAGCTCATTGAGTGCAATTGCAGGGGTAACGAAAGCTCCATGCATCATCCTTAAAGTAAAATTCCATGTTCGCCAAAAAAGGCGATGTTTCCTTGTTTGTGCAGCAAACTGGGGGCTTTTATAGAGCCATGCGCTTGTAAGAGCCAGGCCCTGCCGCAATCCCCTGACGCAAATCGCTCCCAATACCCCCATAGGGTGTACCATCAAGCTCTGTCCATCAGATATCAGTTAGCCATGTCCACGCTAAGCGAAGAGAGCCGCCAGATCGTAGCTTCTCTGGCGCACCGTGTTGGCCCTAACGCTGACATTGCAAGGATCGCCCAGGCGATCATTTCAACCTTGCAGGATATGGACGCAGCCCTCACGCCCATCATTGGCCATCAAGGGGTTGCCGCGCTTTATCGCCGCAGCCTCCATCTGTGCGCCTCTACTCATCCGCGTCTGGCCGGCACCTGTGACAGAGCGCCCCCCGGCATGGATCTGACTGCCCTCAAGTCCGTACTCGTTGAGCAAAGCGAAGCCGATGCGCTGTTTTCGGTGAAGTGTTGCTGACCACGTTTTACGAGCTGCTGACCACGCTGATCGGGCCCTCGCTCACCGCACGTTTGCTTCGTGGCATGTGGGAACCTTCTTTGAGCGACACCCCTTCGCAGGAAAATTCGCCATGAGCACCAAAGTGACTATCAACCGTCTGGCCACCGGCGTGCCAGGCCTGGACGAGGTGCTGGGCGGAGGATTGCCGGAGTTTTCGTTCAACCTGATCGCAGGCCCCCCCGGCTGTGGCAAAACCACCCTGGCGCATCAGATGATGTTCGCCCTGGCGACGCCCGAGCGCCCGGCGCTGTTCTTTACCGTACTGGGCGAGCCGCCGCTGAAGATGCTGCGTTATCAGCAGCAATTCGACTTTTTCGACAGCGAAGCGATCAACCAGTCGATTCGCTACATCAACCTGGCTGACGATACCCTGGCCGGGAATCTGGACGAAGTGCTGCGGCGCATCGTCAGCGAGGTGGAGACTCATTCGCCGGCGCTGGTGTTTGTCGACTCGTTCCGTTCGGTGGTGTTGGCCAGCCAGACCCAGGACAACCCGAACAACAACCTGCCGCAGTTCGTTCAGCAACTGGGCATGTTGATGACCACCTGGCAGGCGACGACCTTCCTGATCGGCGAATACTTCACCGAAACCGACACCAACCCGATTTTCACCGTGGCCGATGGCCTGATCTGGCTGCGCCAGAGCGTTCAGCGCAATTCCATGGTGCGCAAGATGGAAATCATGAAGATGCGCGGCCAGCCGACGCTGCCAGGGCTGCACACCTTCCGTATCGCGACGTCGGGGATAAAGGTCTTTGCGCCTGCGCCACTCAATTCGGTTGAAGCGCCGCTGGAGTTCCCGATCAAGCGCCTGAAAATGGGCGTGCCACAGCTCGACGAGATGCTTGGCGGCGGCCTGCCGCGTGGTTATTCCTTGCTGGTGGCCGGGCCATCGGGCTCGGGCAAAAGCATTCTGGCGTCCACCTTTCTGGCCGAAGGCGCGAGAAATGGTGAAACCGGCGTGATCGCGGTGTTTGAACAACGGCCTAATCACTCCCAGAACGCCACCCTTGCGAGCCTGATTCAGAACGGACAGGTCGGTCTGGTGGACAGCCGCGCCCCGGACCTGTCCATCGATGAGATCGTGCAATTGCTGCTCAGCGAAATCAGCCGACTGAAAGCCACCCGTGTGGTGATCGATTCGTTGTCGGGCTTCGAACTGGCGCTCGCGCCGACCTTCCGCGAAGACTTCCGCGAGTCGCTGTCGCGCATGGTCACTGCGTTGACGAGCGCCGGGGTCAGCGTGTTGATGACCTCAGAGCTGGAAGACCGCTACACCGACCTGCGTTTCAGCCCTTACGGCACGGCATTTCTTACCGACGCAATCATCGTTCAGCGCTACATTGAAGTGCAGAGCCGTTTGCTGCGCATCATGGCCGTGGTCAAGGTGCGGGCCAGCGCCCATTCCGATGAGTTGCGCCAGTACCACATCGACGATAAAGGCCTGCACATCGGCGAGATGTTGCCAGACCAGGAAGGCTTACTCGGCGGCCGGCCTACCCGGCAGCGTTTGGGCAAGGACGACGGATGAGCAAAAACCATGAGTGAGGCCAATGGCAAGAACGAGCAAGCGATGGCCACTGCCGCTCGCGAACTGTTCCTGCTCGGCCAGAAAACTGTTGAGGCACGGGCGGTGCTGGCAGCGCTGCAAAAAGAATTGAATGAGGCCAACACCCGGCTGATCGATAGCCAGCAGGTCGACCAACTGATCGAGGCCAATCAGCAATTGGTGCTGGCGATTTTGCTGGCGCAGTCAGATGCAGAAACACCAAAACGCACGCAGGAAGAACAACGCCTGTTCCTGGAGATGCGTGAAGCCAACGCGCAATTGGTGATCGCGGCCCTGAGCGCGCAAGACCTGCAAGCCTCGGCCGAACACACCCTGGAACAACAACGCAACATCCTCACCCTGGTGGCCCACGAACTGCGCAATCCGCTGACGCCCATCAGCATGATTGCCGGCCGACTGGTGCGTGTGCCCAGTGAGGAACTGCCGCGCATGCAGGCGCTGATCGAAGGCCAGGTGCAGCACATGTCGCGGCTGGTGGACGATTTGCTCGACGTGTCCCGCGCCAGTACCGGCAAGTTGCGCCTCGATTGCCGCATCGTGGACATGGTGCAGATCATCCATCAGGCCATCGAAGTGTGCAGCCCGGTGATGTCGGATCATCATTTACACTTCACCGCCGAGTTGCCCACGTGCGCGCTGGCGGTGAACGGCGACCCGGTGCGCCTCACGCAGATTCTCGGCAATCTGCTGGGCAACGCGGCCAAATACACGCCATCGGGCGGCAATGTCACGCTATCGGTGACCGCTGAAGCCGACGTGCTGCAGATGAGCATTTGCGATGACGGCATCGGTATTTCCGTCAAAGCGCTGCCCTTTATCTTCGATCCCTTTGTCCAGGACGTTCACGCGGTCGGTTTCAATGGCGCGGGCCTCGGCATTGGCCTGACGGTGGTGCGCGAGCTGGTCGAAGCCCATGGCGGCACCGTGATCGGCATGAGTGACGGTGACAGCAAAGGCAGCACCTTCATCGTGACGTTACCGCTGGCGGTTTGAGTTTTTCCGCAGGCCACGTAATGCTTGCGCGACGATCCCCGCGAACCGGAGCGCCCTATGCCGCTGTTGTCCCTGCCCTGTAAACGCTTGACGCTGGCGGTGCTCGACCCTGAACACGCGGCGCTGGAAAGCGACTTCTACCGGCGCAACCTGAGGCATCTCGCCCGGTGGTCGCCGATTCGCCCCGTCGATTACCACAGCCCTGAACGCATCCGCCCGCGCCTTGAGGTGCAAGCCAGCGCTTTCCAGGCCGGTCTGGCGGTGCATTTCGCGCTACTGGATCCGGACAACGGCCAGATGATCGGCGCCTGCAACTTCAGCGGCATCACTCGCGGGGCGTTTCAGGCCTGCTATCTCGGTTACCACATCGACGAATCTCATCAAGGCCGGGGCTTGATGCAGGAAGCCCTGGAAGCGGGAATCGGCTACATGTTCGATGAGCAGAAGCTGCACCGGATCATGGCCAATTACATCCCTGGCAATGAACGCAGTGCGCGGCTGCTGGAGCGCCTGGGATTTGAACGCGAGGGCTATGCCAAGGCCTACCTGAGTATCGCCGGGCGCTGGCAGGATCATGTGTTGACGGCGTTGATCAATGATCGCTTTGAAACACCGGAAGAGCGCTGGTCCAGCGGTTGCTCCAGCCGCGCTCGCCCATAGAACGCCAGCGCTGTCAGCAAACACGCCAGCCATACGAAGATCCCGGCCCAGAAGGTGTGGGACATGTAGTGCCAGCCCTGCAGAACCCGCGTCGTGCCGTAGACGAAACCGAGCAGCAGCGAGCCGTACATCACCGCTTTGGAGTAGCGCCAGCGGTAACGACGCGCCACGAAGTACAACGCCAGCATGGTGAAACCGCCCGAAGCATGTCCGCCCGGCCAGCAGCGACCTTCCCCAGCGACTTTCAGCAGATCAAAATTCTCATACCACTCCTTGTGTTCGATTTTCCCCCCGTACTGGGTCGTTTCGATCGGGCAGTACACGCTGGTGTGGCCCTTGAGGTAGTGGATCACACCGGTGCTGATGGAGAATGCGAACACCACGTAGAGGAAGTCCCGGCGGTGCTTGCTGGCGAACCGAAGCACCGGCGCGACTTTGATTTTTTCCAGGAATGCGATGATTTTCGAATGCTTTTCGGCCTTCAGACGCGGCCAGAGAAACGACAGCAAGGCGCCGACGATCGCTAACTCTCCGGTCCAGTTCGGGATGATCCGCGCCCATTTATGGGTGATCTTTTCGAACAGGTGGACATGATCCAGCGGAAACGTCTGCGTGACCGGGTCATAAAAAAGATCATTGAATGCGATGTCGATTTTGGTCAGGTCGAACATCAGGAAAACCACGACCGCACAGGCCAGCGGAATGCCAAAGTTCACCCAGTAAAAGCGGTAGCGGGAAGAAGTCAGCATCGTGCGTCCTGATCCAGAAAGTGAATTCATTGGGCGGTCACCGAGCGCCAGTCCGAGGCTTCGATGAAACCGAGCATGCGTGGTGCCTGAGGCGTTTCGGTCGAGATAAACAAAGAAGCGCCGTAGCCTAGCGTAGAGGCCGGCAACTTGAGGTCTTTCTCCAGTTGCGACATGCATTCGCTGTGGGTCACCAGAATCAGGTTTCGCCCGGCAACCTTGTGCGCTAGAGCGTCACGCAGCATCGTGCCCTTGCAATTGATCAACCATTCTTCACCGACCCCGACCTTGTTGAACATGTAGCCAGCGGTCTGCGCTGTACGAATCATGGGGCTGTTGTAGATGTCAGCCTTGTTCAGCCCCAGTTGTTCGAACTGCGCACCGACACCCACCGCGACGCTGCGAGAGCGATCGGTAATGCCATCGTTACCGTTCAGACAGGCGGCGCTGGAGTGATCGCAGCGTTCGACGTGACGCACCAGCACGATCACGTTGCCTTTGGCCCAATCGGCCGCCAACGCCCGGGCGCCGGCCACATTGCCGTGGGCCAGGTCCGGTACAGCGGCCGGCTGCAACAGCCAGACCGTCAGCGGAATCACCAACAGCGTCGAGGCGAGCACGACGGTCGCATTGCGATAGCGGGCAAAACGGCTCAGATCAATCGAGCGTTTTATCCCGAACAGACTCAGTCTTAATTCCACATCAAACCGCCTCGCCGGCACGCATCACTTTCACTCGGTGCGGCGAGAGTAAAGAGGCTGGCGTCGGCAGTCGGTGAAACGTATGTGAAAAAAAGCTTAAGACCTGCACAAAAGCCTTGTTACACATCGGTCCTACAAAAACCATTCAGCTCTCGCAATTGCTGCCGATACAGTCCTGCTACACACCTTGCTGGCGACCAAAAACAACAATCTTCCAGCCAACCGACGATCAAGATGCACAACGTTCCTGGAGGACTTTTGATGAATAGCTGGTTCGGCAATATCAGCGTGAACATGAAGCTGGGCCTGGGGTTCGGCCTGGTCCTGGCGCTGACCTGCGTCCTCGCCCTGACCGGCTGGACGAGCCTGGGCGGATTGATTGACCGCAGCAACTGGATGAGCGACATCACACAGCTTAATGCCGGCCTGACCAAGCTGCGTGTGGTTCGCCTGCAATACATGCTGACCAACGGCGACGAAACCGCCGCACAGAACGTCCAGACCACGCTCGAGGCGTTCTCCGCTCAGCAACAAGCGCTGCTGGTGAAATTCAAGAGCCCGGAAAACCTCAAGCTGCTCAAAGAGCAAGGCGCCGTCATCGACGCCTACAAGACGTCCCTGAACAAAATGCGCAGCGCCTACCGCACCGGTAACAGCGCGCGCGACACCATGGGCGCCAATGCCGAAACTGCGAACACGCTGATCAACGCCATCAACACCAACGTGCAGCAAATGCCTCTGAGCGACCAACGCTTCGAACAATTCCAGGCCATCACGGCGGCCAAGGAAGCCTTCTTGCTGGCTCGCTACGAAGTGCGCGGCTACACCGCGACCACCAACGCCGAGACCGAGCAAAAAGCCGTCGGCCAACTGGACGTGGCGATCGCCAGCCTGAAACCCCTCAATGTGCATTTCGCCGACACTCAGCAAGACGCCTTGCGTCAGCTGGAAACAGCACTGACCAACTACCGCAGCGCCTTGCAGGCTTATAAAGCGGCCAACACCGATGCGGTGCAGGCGCGCAAGGAAATGACCGACCAGGGCGCCGCCATCGTGACCCTGAGCGACCAGCTGTATCAGATCCAGCTCGACCGCCGCGACGCCGAAAGCGCTCAGGCTCGCACCCTGCAGCTGATCAGCACCTTGCTGGCGTTGCTGGTGGGCATCATTGCTGCCGTGATCATCACCCGTCAGATTACCGGCCCTCTGCGTGACACCTTGGCCGTGGTTGAACGCATCGCCAGCGGCGACCTGTCCCAGGACGTCAAAGTGACTCGCCGCGACGAACTCGGCGTGTTGCAACAAGGTATCGCTCGCATGGGCGTGACCCTGCGTGACTTGATCAGCGGCATCCGCGACGGCGTCACCCAGATCGCCAGCGCTGCCGAAGAACTGTCGGCCGTGACCGAGCAAACCAGCGCCGGCGTGAACAGCCAAAAGATCGAAACCGATCAAGTGGCCACCGCCATGCACGAGATGACTGCCACCGTGCAGGAAGTCGCGCGCAACGCCGAAGAAGCCTCCCAGGCTGCGGCCGCTGCTGATGGCGAAGCCCGCGAAGGCGACAAGGTGGTGAACGAAGCCATCGCCCAGATCGAACGCCTGGCCACCGAAGTGGCGCGTTCCACCGAAGCCATGAGCGTGCTGCAACAGGAAAGCGACAAGATCGGCAGCGTCATGGACGTGATCAAGGCGGTAGCCGAACAGACCAACCTGCTGGCGCTCAACGCCGCCATCGAAGCGGCCCGTGCCGGTGAAGCCGGTCGTGGTTTTGCCGTGGTTGCCGACGAAGTCCGTGGCCTGGCTCAGCGCACGCAGAAATCCACCGAAGAAATCGAAGGCCTGGTGGCCGGTCTGCAGAACGGCACGCAACAAGTGTCGGCGGTGATGAACAACAGCCGCGCCCTGACCGACAGCAGCGTCGCGCTGACCCGCAAGGCTGGCGTGTCACTGGAAAACATCACCCGCACGGTGTCCAACATCCAGTCGATGAACCAGCAGATCGCTGCCGCCGCCGAGCAGCAAAGCGCCGTGGCCGAAGAGATCAGCCGCAGCATCATCAACGTGCGCGACGTGTCCGAACAGACCGCCGCCGCCAGCGATGAAACCGCTGCGTCCAGTGTTGAACTGGCGCGGTTGGGGAATCAGTTGCAGATGATGGTGAGTCACTTCCGGGTCTGACATTCACTTTGCGGTGAATGAAAGAACCATTCGCGAGCAAGTCGGATCGCCGCACCGCCGCTCCCACACTTGATCGATGCCGACCACTTAACCGTGGTACGACACAAATCCAGTGTGGGAGCGGCGGTGCGGCGATCCGACTTGCTCGCGAAGGCTATCGAACAAACAACTGATATTTTCGAGTTGCCCCCAACATTCCCTTCTCTGTTTGTTCTAGCGAGAAGGAAACTCCAACTCCACGCCTACATCGGCGCCGAATCGATTGCTGATTCGAGTCCCCAAACCACCAGCAAGTGCATTCGTCAAAATCAGACAAGCCTCTTCTTCCACCGAACGGCCATTACTGTCTGCCGCGATACGCAATTGCTCATAGAGCTGATGATCAAGATTGCCAATGGTGAAGCTTGCCATAAGCCCCCTCCGGTACTCGCTGAATTGACCGACGAGACTAGCATGGGGCTCCGCGCATCCTCTGCGATCAGACACAAATCGCATTGGTAAACACCAACCGATTGCCGAACGGATCGCTGATGGTCATGTCCTGGCTGCCCCACGGCATGGCCTGGATCTGCGGGTGCGCGAACTTATAGTCCTTCGCCAACAATTGCTGCTGAAAGGCCTCAAGTTCATCGGTCTCGATCCGCAATGCCGAGCCCGGTGTGCTGTCGCCGTGATGTTCGGACAGATGCAGCACGCACTCGCCGCGGGAAATTTGCAGGTACAACGGAAAGTTGGGCTCGAAACGATGCTGCCAGTCGATCTTGAATCCCAGGAAGTCGACGTAGAACTCCACGGCCTTGATTTCATCGAAAATCCGCAGGATCGGGGTGGTTTTGCCGAAGCTCATGGAGTTGCTCCCAGACTGATAAGGCCCAGAGTGTAGCTGGGCGAGATGTCAGCGCTTCGGCTTGGCGATGGCTTTCTTTAGTCTCAATGTGCCATCACTGTGACGCAGCACTCGGAATGTTTACTGGAATCCGTCACGCAAGTCCCCTTGCCTCGCCAGAAACCGCCCTTCCCGTCTTCCGTTTGCCTGGCCTTCGCTGTAACTCAAGACACCGTTGATCCACACCCCGTCAATCCCTTCTGCCGCCCGTTGTGGATCATTGAAGTCCGCCACATCGCGTATCGTCACAGGATTGAACAACACCAGGTCCGCCCAATGTCCTTCACGGATTTCGCCACGTTCCTTCAATCCAAATCGCGCCGCCGACAACCCGGTCATCTTGTGCACGGCGGTGTGCAGCGGAAACAGTCCCACGTCGCGACTGAAATGTCCAAGCACGCGTGGGAATGCGCCCCACAAGCGTGGATGCGGGAACGGGTCTTCCGGCAAGCCGTCAGAGCCCACCATCGACAGCGGATGCGCGAGGATTCTTCGTACATCCGCCTCATCCATCCCGTAGTACACGGCGCCGGCCGGTTGCAGGCGTCGAGCGGCATCAAGTAGCGGCACGCCCCACTCGGCGGCGATGTCCATCAGGTCACGGCCGCCCACTTCAGGATGCGGCGTTGACCAGGTGATGGTGATGCGATGAGCGTCGGTGACTTGCTTGAGGTCCAGCGTCGAAGAGCTCGCCGCGTAGGGATAACAGTCGCAGCCTACCGGGTGGGTTTTCGCCGCGTGTTCGAGGGAAGCCAACAGTTGCGGACTACGCCCCCAGTTACCGGCGCCGGCACATTTGAGGTGGGAAATGATCACCGGTGTTTTCGCATGACGGCCGATCTGGAATGCCTCGTCCATGGCCTCCAGCACCGGCTCGAATTCGCTGCGCAAATGGGTGGTGTAGACCGCGCCGAAGGCGGTCAACTCTTCGGTCAATTGCATCACTTCATCGGTGGAAGCAGAGAAGGCGTTGGCATAGGCAAGCCCCGTGGACAGGCCCAACGCACCGGCCTCAAGACTGTCGCGCAGTTGCTCGCGCATCGCGCTGATTTCGTCCGGCGTGGCGGTGCGAAACAGATCGTCGAGGTGGTTGCTGCGCAACGCCGTATGGCCGACCAGTGCGGCCACGTTCAGCGTGGTATTCGCCGCTTCGACGGCTGCGCGGTAGTCGCTGAACCTCGGATAAACGAACGCTGCTGCGGTACCGAGCAGGTTCATCGGATCGGGCGGATCGCCGCGCAAACTCACCGGTGAGGCGCTGATCCCGCAGTTGCCGACAATCACTGTGGTCACGCCCTGGCTGAGCTTGGGCAGCATCTGCGGCTGGCGGATCACCACGGTGTCGTCGTGGGTGTGCACGTCGATGAAACCTGGCGCCAACACGCGGCCGGCGGCGTCGATTTCTTCGGTGGCGCTGGCATCGTGCAAGTCGCCGATACGCTCGATACGACCATTCAGAATCGCCACGTCGGCGGGGTAACCGGGCGCGTTGCTGCCGTCGATAATCAGGGCGTTGCGGATCAGCGTGTCGTACATCATGTCAGTCTCCCAGCGGCAAGTGATCGTCGCCGCCGCGGTAATCGTCCAGGGCGAGTTTGATCCGCCGCAGACGCTCTTGATTGTCTTCAGGATTGGCCAGCGCCAGCTCGGTGGCAAGCACGTCGATGGCCAGCAACATGCCGTAGCGTGCCGCCGTGGGTTTGTAGATGAAGGAGGTCTCGACGCCTTGCAGCGGCAGCAGCACATCAGCCAATTGCGCCAGCGGCGAGTCGGCGCGGGTGATGGCGAGAATGCGTGCGCCGTAGCTGCGCGCCAGCTCGACGGCTTCGATGAGTTCGGGGGTGATGCCGGTCAGCGAGCAGGCAATGACTGCGCGTTCGGCATCGAGGCTGGCGGCGGTGACGCGCATCATCACCGGGTCGTGACACACCGAGATCGGGTAGCCGAACCGCACCAGTCGCACTTGCAGTTCATCGCTGCACAACGTCGAACAACCGCCCATGCCGAACGCATGAATCATCCGCGCCTTGCCCAGCAGTTTCACCGCGTCGGCGAAACGCGATTCGTCGAAGGCCGACAGATGCTGGCGCAGGGTCGATTCAATATCTCCAACAATTTGCCCATAAAACGCCGACTGCTCGGGCGTGCCCGCCGGGTCCAAAAAACGGCTGCCGACGCCGCTGGCCTGAGCCAGTTGCAGCCGCAGATCACGCAAGTCGCGGCAGCCGACCGTACGGGCGAAACGCGAGAGTGTGGCGGTGCTGACTTCCGCTCTCAGCGCCAGTTCATCGAGGCTGGCGGCGGAGGCAAATCCTACGTCGTCGAGCATCAGCCGAGCGATGCGTCCTTCGCCGGCGCTGAAGGAATCCTGACGGGCGCGGATCTGGTAGAGGATGTCCATGGCAGGCGGCTCCGGCTAAAGCAGATAAGAAAGGCCAACGGTCAGACCGAAGGCGACGACCGAGATAATGGTCTCGAGCACCGTCCAGGTCTTGAAGGTCTGGGCGACGGTCATGTTGAAGTATTCCTTGATCAACCAGAAGCCGCCGTCATTGACGTGGGAAAAGATAACCGACCCCGCGCCCGTCGCCAGCACCAACAGCTCTGGATGCGGATAACCCAGACCAATGGCCACCGGCGCGACGATGCCCGACGCGGTGGTCATGGCCACCGTGGCAGAACCGGTGGCGATGCGCATCAACGCCGCAAACAGCCAGCCCATCAACAGCGGCGACAGGTGGAATACCTGGGCCAGGCTGACGATCTGGTCGGTGACGCCAGCGTCCACCAGAATCCGGTTCAAGCCGCCGCCCGCCCCCACCAGCAAGGTGATGCTGGCGGTCGGTGCCAGGCATTCGTTAGTGAATTTGAGGATCGATTCGCGGTTGAAACCCTGAGCCAGACCGAGGGTCCAGAAACTCAGTAAAGTCGCCAGCAGCAAGGCAATTACCGAGTTGCCGATGAATAACAGAAACTGATTGAAACCGCTGCCCGGCGTAGAAATCAGATTGGCCCAGCCACCGACCAGCATCAGCACCACCGGCAACAGAATGGTCGCCATGGTGATGCCGAAACCCGGCAGGCTGTCGCGCGGTTCACGCTCGAGGAACTGACGCTCCAGCGGGTTATCTTCCGGCAGTTGAATACGCGGCACGATGAACTTGGCGTACAGGGGACCGGCGATTATCGCGGTCGGTATCCCGATCAGGATCGCGTAAAGCAAGGTCTGCCCCACCGAGGCCTGATAAGCCTGCACCGCCAGCATCGCCGCCGGGTGTGGCGGCACCAGGGCGTGGACCACCGAGAGCCCGGCCACCATCGGTAAACCGACCATCAGAATCGACACGCCCACGCGCCGCGCCACGGTGAACGCAATCGGCACCAGCAGTACAAAACCGACCTCGAAGAACAGCGGCAGTCCTACAAGGAAAGCGATGCAGACCATCGCCCAGTGCGCATTTTTCTCACCGAAGCGATCGATCAACGTTCGCGCCATCTGCTCGGCACCGCCGGACTCGGCCATCATTTTGCCGAGCATCGTGCCCAGTGCGACCACCAGAGCGATATGCCCCAGCGTCTTGCCGACGCCCGCCTCGTACGCCCCCACCACACCCGACGGTGGCATCCCCGCCAGCAGCGCCAGGCCGATGGAGACCAGGGTGATTACGATGAACGGATTGAGTCGGTAACGGGCGATCAGAACGATCAGCGCGATGATGGCGATGGCGGCGTAAACCAGCAGCCAATAGCCGAAGGACGGTGTCATGCGGTACTCCTCGAAAGGGTCACGTCGAATGGGTTGTGAAACTCATAAAACATTTCGAGGTGTGATTTTCAAACGAGGTGAAAGTAATTTTCGTTGAGGGATAAGGGTTGTCGCGCAGAGGTATGCGGGGTCGTGTGTTATGAAAATCGAGGGGAGTTATTTACATGATCGTTCCCACGCTCCGCGTGGGAATGCAGCCAGGGACGCTCTGCGTCCCAAGAGCGGACGCTCTGCGTCCGGTGAGGCATTCCCACGCAGAGCATGGGAACGATCACTCATCCACTTCAGTCGTGATTCACGCGTGCACGCTTGAGCAGTTTCTTGCAGCGTTCGGACAAGTGCAGCACGCGCAGCTGTTTGCCGGTTTTTGCATAGCGCTCGCGTAAGGTCTTGAGCGCGGCGATGGCCGAATAGTCGACGAAGCTCAAGTGGCGACAGTCGATCGTCACCACGGACGGATCGTTGGCGGGGTCGAACTGATTGAGAAAAGGCGTAGTCGAGGCGAAGAACAGCGTGCCATGTAAGTGGTAGAGCTTGCTGCCGTCCACTTCAAGATGACTGTCTGCATAAAGCTCGCGGGCCTGTTGCCAGGCAAAGTTGAGCGCCGCAATGATGATCCCGCAGAGCACGGCGGTGGCCAGATCGGTGAACACCGTAATGACCGTTACCGCGATGATCACCAACACGTCGTTCAGCGGCACCTTGTTCACCACCCGCAACGAAGCCCAGGCAAACGTCTGCTGCGACACCACGAACATCACCCCGACCAATGCGGCCAGCGGGATGCGCTCGATCAGCGGCGAAAGGAAGAGGATAAACAGCAAAATCATCACCCCGGCCACCACACCGGACAGCCGACCGCGACCGCCGGAACTGAGGTTGATCACCGTCTGCCCGATCATGGCGCAACCGCCCATACCGCCGAATACACCGGAGACCATGTTGGCCGCGCCCAGCGCCACGCATTCGCGATCCGGGTAGCCACGGCTCTCGGTGATCTCGTCGGTGAGGTTCAGGGTCAGCAAGGTTTCCAGCAGGCCGACTAACGCCATCAAAATCGCGTAAGGGGCGATGATGCGCAGGGTTTCCAGGCTCCAGGGGATGTCTGGCAGCGCAAAGGTCGGCAAGCCGCCGGCGATGTGCGCCATGTCGCCCAAGGTGCGGGTCGGCAGACCGAGCAGATAAACCGCCAGACCAACGCCCAGAATCGCCACCAGCGCTGGCGGCACGGCGCGCGTCAGACGCGGCAGCACGTAAACGATGGCCATCGTCACGGCAACTAGCCCGGCCATCAGGTACAGCGGCGGACCGCTGAGCCAGACGTCACCGCTCTTGAAGTGTTCCAGCTGCGCCAAGGCAATGATGATCGCCAGGCCGTTGACGAAGCCGAGCATCACCGGGTGCGGCACCATGCGCACCAGCTTGCCCAGTTTCAGCAACCCGAACGCGAGCATGATCAACCCACCCAGCAACACGGTGGCCAGCAAGTACTGCACGCCGTGCTGCACCACCAACGCAACGATTACCACCGCCATCGATCCGGCGGCGCCGGACACCATGCCCGGCCGCCCGCCGAAGAGCGCGGTCAACGTGCAAATGATGAAAGCGCCGTAAAGCCCCATCAATGGATTGAGGTGAGCAACCAGCGCGAAGGCGATGCATTCGGGTAGCAGGGCGAAAGACGTGGTGAGTCCGGCCAGGGTATCGGCGCGCAGACGTTTGGGTTTCATGGCTGACCTAAAATACAGGCGGGAAAAGAGGGGGCGGATGTTACGGAATTGAGGGCGGCCCGGCCAGTTATTGGGTCGCCAGAAACGCAATCGCGAGCAAGCTCGCTCCCACAGTGGATCTTCGTCGTACACAAAATCTGTGCCGTATAGTGATCAAATGTGGGAGCGAGCTTGCTCGCGATGAACGATGACGCGGTTTAGAGTGAACTCACACCATCTCGTCACGAATCCATTCAATCACCGATGTCCGTTTCGGCGCCCAGCCCAGCAACTCCCGCGCCTTTTTACCGCGAACCCGGCTGTTGGAGCCCAGGCCATAGTTGGCCATTTCATAACCCCACTCAGCTTCGGCATCTTTCAGCGGCCAGTCTTGTGGCTCACCCAGATTCAGCGCTTGGGCAATCGCAGTGGTCATGTCGATGAACGACGCTTCACCGCTTTCGACGAAGTAGAAGGTGCCCGGTACGTTCTTGGTCAGCGCCAGCAGGTACAGGGAGGCCACGTCTTCGATGTGCACGTTGGACCAGATGTTCTGGCCGGTACCGACATGCCGGACCACACCACTTTTACGCGCCTGTTTCAGTAAGCGCGGCAATTGCACGCTGTCACGATTCACACCCAGGCTGTGACCGTAGATCAGGGTGTTGCAGATGACTGCCGAGTTCACCCCGTCCTTTGCTGCGGCGAGGATCAGGTTGTCGATGGCCACGCGAGCAGCCTTGTCGACGGTCGGCTCCGGCAGGTTGTCTTCGTAATAGATAACGTCGCTGGATTTGCCGCCCGACGCATCGCCAACAATGCTTGAGCCGCTGGTGTGCAAGAACACTTTGTTGGAACCGCGAAGTGCATTGAGCAATGCGTCCACCGCGCCGCGATGGTCGCTGCTGGCGGCGTTGATCACGGCATCGGCGGCGCGGGCCTGTTCGGCCAGCAATTCGCTGTCGTCAAGCGTGCCGATAACCGGGGTGATGCCCAGAGCGCGCAGTTCATTGGCTTGTTCGGCGCTGCGAACCAGGCCTGTCACCTTGTGGCCAGCCTGGACCAGACCCGTGGCGATGGAGCCGCCGATAAAACCTGCAGCACCGGTAACGAATACGTTCATGGAGAGACTCCCTGCGTTAATAAGTGATGCAGCCAGTATCGAGGACCGATGCCTGCGGAAACAGACGGCGTTGCCCAATTCACTCTTGCGCAGAGGTCACGAATCAGCCCTTGAAGTCCGCGTTCGCGTAAGCCGCCAATTTGCCCTGGATGAAGTCCAGGAAGCATTGAATCCGTAGCGCAAGTTGCGAGTTACGGTAGTACACCGCATTGATCGGCTGGCGATAGCCGCTGTTGAAATCCGCCAACAGCACCTGCAAGCGTCCGGCGCGGATGTCATCAATCGTCATGAAATGCGACAGGCAGGCAATGCCCTGACCTTCCAGCGCCAGGTGCCTGATCGTCTCGCCGCTGGAGGCGCTGATCGACGCCTGAATCGGCCAACGATCACCGTGAACGTAGCGCAACGGCCATTGGTTGAGACCTTCGTTGTTGGTGAAACCCAGCAGCGTGTGCCCGGACAAATCCGCCACTTCAGCCGGTACACCGTGTTTCTCAAGATAGGCCGGGCTGGCGACGATGTGCAGCGGGCTGCAACCCAGAGATCGAGCGTGCAAGGTCGAGTCGGCGAGCGTGCCGATGCGGATGGCGATGTCGGTGCTTTGCTCGAGCAAATCGATGATCAAATCGTTGCTGTTGAGTTCCAGCTGGATGTCCGGATAGAGCCGGCGAAACTCGTCGATGTACGGCACGATGGCGTGCAGCATGAACGGCGATGCGGCGTTGATCCGCAGACGCCCGGACGGGGTTTGCTGACGTGAGGTCAGGCGCTCTTCGAGCTCGTCCATCTGATCCAGAATCAGCTTGGCGTGCTCGAAGAAGTACTTGCCCTCTTCGGTCAGGTCCATGCGCCGCGTGGTGCGGTTGATCAGCGTGGTATCAAGTTTCGCCTCCAGCCGCGACAGTGTGCGGCTGACCGCTGAAGGCGTTTGCCCGACCTGTTCGGCCGCAGCGGAAATCGATCCGCACTCAATCACGCAGATGAAAATCTGCAACTCATCGGATCTGGCTTTCACGGATGCCCCTCATTCAAAACTGGCTTGATAGTAGCTGGATGCGGGGCAAAAGGAACCTCACGCCGGCAGACCGAACACCTCGGTCAAATGCTGCTCATAGCGTGCGACATCGGCTTCGACATTCGGGCGCTTCATCACATCGACGGCCAGGAAGGTCGGCAAACCGGTCATGCCGAGGAATTCGTTGGCCTTGTGGAACGGGAAGTACACTGCGTCCACGCCCTTGCCTTCGAAGAAGTCGGTCGGATCGTCGAAGGCTTGCTGCGGCGCGTTCCAGGTCAGGGACAACATGTATTGCTTGCCCTGCAACAGACCACCGCTGCCGTACTTTTGCGAAGCGTCGGAACGGGTGCGACCGTCACTGGCGTACAGGCTGCCATGGCCTTCGGTGAAAACTTCGTCGATGTACTTCTTGACGGTCCAGGGCGCGCCCATCCACCAGCCAGGCATCTGATAAATGATCACGTCGGCCCAGAGGAATTTGGCGACTTCTTCGGCGACGTCGTAACCCTCGTCGATGAGGGTGGCTTTCACGTCGACACCGCCGCGATCCAGCACGCTCAGCGCGGCTTCATGCAGGGTGGCGTTGTAGCGGCCATCGGAGTGGGCAAATTTTTTGCCGCCATTGAGCAACAGGACTTTTTTCATGGGAAGTCTCGGAAGGTTGGAATTCGATGGCGGCAGCGTAGCGATCCGCCTCGCGCGGAATAAGCGCTGAATTCACAAAATTCATTTGACCAATACGCACGAATCGACAAGCGATTGTTGCCATAAACTTGCGCCGATTCTGAACTTGGGGAAATTTCTGATGAGTGAAATGCAAGGCTTCATCCTGCACGCCAAGACCCGCCCGGAAAAATCCGACGCCTTTGAAGCGTTTTTCAGCGGCTATGTGGAAGCAAGCCGCGCCGAGCCGGGTTGCATCGAATACCACATGCTGCGCGACAAACAGGACCCGACGCTGTTTATCTTCTATGAGATCTGGCAGTCCCAGGCTCACTTGGACGTGCACTCGAACCTGCCGCACATGAAGCAGTTCCTCGAGCAGCGCGATGAGTACCTGGAACGGGATTTCGATATCCGCGCCATCGACATGCTCAGCCCATCGTCCGTTACCCGCTGATCAGCAAGTGGCCGCCGAGCACGCCGAGGCCAATGAAGAACACACGCTTGAACAGCACGGCGCTGATCCGCTGGCGCAGCCATTGCCCCAGCAACATGCCGAGCACCGCCGGGATCAGCGCCAGCAACGACGCACTTAACTCGCCACCGCCCAGTGCGCCACGCCATAACAGGCCGGCGGCGAGAGCCAGGGTCGAGACGGTGAACGACAGACCCAGCGCCTGCACCAGTTCATCCTTGCTCAAGCCCAAGGCTTGCAGATAAGGCACGGCCGGAATCACGAAGACGCCGGTGGCCGAGGTGATGACGCCCGTCAACAGGCCGCAAAAAGGACCGAACCAACGCTCGGTGTGACGCCCGACACGCAAGGTCGGTAGTAACAATCCGCTCAACGCATAGAGCAACAGCGCCGCGCCCAATCCCCGCACGACCCAATGACCACCGGCCATGCCGATCCACAACGTGCCGGCTCCGGTACCGATGAAGATCGCCAGCAACATCGGCCACAGGCGTTTGATCAACCCCCGCAGATGCCCGCCGAATGCCAGTTGCCAGACATTGGTGAGCGTCGCGGGGATGATCAGCAGTGCGGCAGCCTGCGACGGCGCCATAGCCAGACCGAGCAAACCCATCGCGATGGTCGGCAGACCCAGGCCGATCACACCCTTGATCATGCCGGCCAGCAGAAAGGTTGCGATGACCATCAATGAAAGGGCCAGACCGAGGTTTTGATAGAACGCGGCGAGAGTATTCATGGCGCTATCGTGAGCCCGGATTGGCTGCTTGAAAATCTGCCATATACTGAGGCAGCCTCTCGTCAAGCAATAGGCTGAAAACTTCGTCGTTTTGAGGGCCGCTATCGCGAGCAAGCTCGCTCCCACAGTGGACCGAGTCGGTGCGGATGACGCGGTCACCTGTGGGAGCGAGCTTGCTCGCGATAGCGTCCTTCCAGACAACATAGATCAATAGGTTGCCGATGCACTTCGACCTGACCGACCTGCGCCTCTACTTGAACATCCTCGACAGCGGCAACATCACCGCCGGCGCAGCTCGCAGCCATTTGTCCCTGGCGGCGGCGAGTGCGCGCATCCGCGCCATGGAGGCTTCGTTGGGGATCGAGTTTCTGCAACGCGGTCGCCGTGGCGTCACGCCCACACCTGCGGGCAAAGCGTTGGCGCAACACGCCCGCCTCCTGCTGCAACAGGCCGAACGCATGCAACAGGACCTGGCCGAATACGCCAAGGGCGTCAAAGGCCAGGTGCGGTTGCTATGCAACACCACCGCGATCACCGAATACCTGCCGGAGTTGCTCGCAGACTTTCTGCGCGAGCATCCGAATCTCGACATCGACCTTCAAGAGTTGCCCAGCGCCCGCATCACCCATGCGTTGCGTCAGGGGGCGGCGGACCTCGGGATCGTGTCCGACGCCGTGGACACCGATGACCTCCACACCCGGCCGTTTCGCGATGACCCGCTGGTGCTGATCCTGCCCCCGGAACATCCCCTGACCGAACACCCGTCACTGACCTTCGCACACACCTTGAGCCACGCCTACGTGGCCCTGGGCGCCAGCAGTGCATTGGCGATCCACCTGGAAGAACAGGCCCTGCACATTGGCCAGCGCATGCCGATCCGCATTCGCGCCGACGGCTTCGACGGGGTCATTCGCATGGTCGCTCGCGGCGCAGGACTGGCCATCGTGCCGCTGGTCGCCATCGAGCGCTGGCTGCCGGCGCAAGCTGTCACGACCCGCGCTCTTCCCGAAGACTGGGCCAACCGCACCCTGAAAATCTGCGCCCGCGACTTCGACAGCCTGCCCGGTTACGCCCGGGCCTTGCTGGAGGCTCTGACGCCGGGAACGCCTTGACTCTACCGTTAGGGGCAGACTCTATGCTGCGGGCTTCAATTCAGGAGTACACGCGATGAGCAAACGAATGCTCGTGATTCTGGGGCACCCCTCCACCGACAGTTTCTGCGGGGCACTGAGCGAAACGTACGTCCAGGCCGCCAGGGATGCCGGTCATGACGTGCGGCTGCTGCGTCTGGATGCGCTGGACTTCGATCCGGTCCTGCACGAGGGCTATCACACGATCCAGCCGTTGGAGCCGGACCTGTTGCAAGCCCAGGCCGATATCACCTGGGCGGAACACCTGACGTTCGTTTATCCGATCTGGTGGGGCGGAATTCCGGCTTTGATGAAGGGCTTTCTCGACCGCATTTTCCTGCCCGGCTTTGCCTTCAAATACCGTGAGGGCAAGGCCTTCCCCGACAAACTGCTCAAAGGACGGACGGCGCATCTGCTGGTGACCATGGACACGCCGCCCTGGTATTACAAATGGGTCTATCGCATGCCCGGCCTGCACCAGATGCGCAAGACGACCCTGGAGTTCTGCGGCATCAAGCCATTGAAGACCCTCACCTTCGGCCCGATCCTGGGCTCCAAGTCGACCCAGCGCGACGCCTGGCTGGAACAAGCCCGGGTCACCGCCGGCAGCTGATGCTCCCCCTCGCTGTTTGCTGACGGCGTGCCCGACGCCGTCAGCCCGTCTCCACGCCCCCGTCAAGTGGTCGTTCGTCGCACGTGCGTCATTTACACGCTGCTGCAACCTTTGAATGTTATTCCCTATATTATTCCCTCCGGTCAGGCATGAAGTCTGGTCGCGCTATACCCTGTTTGATCATCGAGACGGATCTTTATGTATATCGGTAAAGCTGCCCAGCTGTCGGGCACCACAGTCAAAAGCATTCGCCATTACGAGGAAATCGGCCTGTTGCCGGAGCCAAAACGTGAAGGCAAATACCGCATCTACAGCCAGCAAAGCGTCGAAGTGTTGACGTTCATCAAGTGCGCCCAGCAATTGGGCTTCAAGCTCAAAGAGCTACAAGTGATGTTGAACAACTACCACGGCAACGAATTCCCGTGGGACATGGCGCAAAAAGCGATCGCCGAAAAAAAGGCCGAACTGGTTTCCCAGATCGGCGCTCTACAGCAATTGCACAATGGCCTCGAAGCGTTTGAAAGCAGCCTCAACGATGCCCGACAGGAATGTCAGTTCGAGCGTATCGCCCGCTATGGCGAAAAAAACCCGAACAATACGCTGAACTGAAATCCCTGCTGCGCTGGATGACCAGGCTCGCAGGCCACCTGGGCGCCTGCGGACCCGGTCGTCCGGTCAGCTCAAGGCAGGATCCCCCATGGCTCGGTCCTGTTCAGGTACCGGAACAATTGCCGCGAAGAACCACGGCGACACCAGCGTCACCAGCAGAATGGTCATGACACCGCTGGAAAACAGCGCCATCGCCACCAGTGCGCCCAGATCGACAATCGGCTTGAAGTCGGAAAACAGCAGCGCCATGAAGCCCACGGAGAAAATCACCACGTTGACCACGGTTGAACGGCCGACGCTGTGCATCGCCTGCAAAATAGCCGCATCGACATGAATCCCTTGCTGCACCAGCAGTTTGATCCGTGACAGCAAGTGCACCGCGTAATCGACCACGCCGACGACCAGGAACGTCACCAACGTCGTGCCGATGTTCAGCTCGATGCCGAACAGGAACATGAAGCCGTAGACCGTCACCGAGGTGGTCAACAGGGTCAGCATGCCGAGGATCCCCAAGCGTACCGACTTGAGCCAATACATCATCATCAGCGTGACCACCAGCAACGCCAGGGAAAAACTCAGGACCTGGCCCTGGGTGATTTCCTGCAACACGCCGGTCCAGATCACTGGCGTGCCGGCGTGCGTCACTTCGAGGTTGGCCGGTTTGTTCACCAGCAACCAGGCATCGAGCCGATCCAGCATGCCCTGGTAGTCGCTGGCCACCGACGACGTCATGGTGTACAGCGTCAGCGCCTTGGAATAGTCGGCGTTGAGCACGTTATTGAGGTCCGAACCGCCGCCGTTCTCGAACAGCATCACGTGCTGCTCGATCAGCGAATTGCCCGGCACCTCGAACCGCTCGGTCTGCCCCTCGTCATTGACCGATGTGACCTGCTCCGTCGCTTGGGGCACGCGCAAGTAGTCGGGATTCATGTCATTGAGCACCAGGTTCATGCGCTTGACATACGTGGCCAGGGAGTAGCCATAACTGACATCCGGTTGCTGCTTGATGAAGTGGTCGAGCTTGTCGATGAACTGCACCACCTCCGTGGTCAGCACGCCGCGCGGCTCTTTGCTGTCGATGGCGATCCAGCCCGGCGCCGTGCCCGCGACATTGGCGTGGTTGATGAATTGGTCCGAGACGCGGATGTGACTCTCGGGCTTGAAATAGGCGATGCCCGAGTCTTCGATATCGACGCGCAAGGTAAACACCGTCATCAAGGCCAGCAGCGGCAGCATCACCATCAAGATCGGTTTGCGCCACTGAATCAGCCGTGCGCAGAACGCCACCAGATAGCGCGAGATGATCGATTCCTTGTGCACCGCGGCCAGGGTTTTCGGGGTTTGGTCCTTGCCCCAGATCGAGATCCAGGCCGGAATCAGCAACAGCGAAATGATCAGCGCCGCCGTCAGGCCGATGGACATGAACACGCCGAAATTGCGGATGCTGACAATGTTGTTGGTGGTGGAAATCATGAATGTGGCGATGGTAGTCACCGTCGTCAACACCACCGGCACCACCATCAGCCGTTGCGTCTCGCGATTGGCTTCGCGGTTACTTTTACCGGCGTTCTTCTGCTCGTAATACTCGGACATCACATGGATCGCGTCCGAGCAGCAAATGGTGAACAGAAACACCGGCAACACGCTGGTCAGCAAGTCGAACGGCACCCGCAACAGGGCCATCAGGCCCAGGGTCCAGATGGTGCAGAACAGAATGTTGAACAGTGGTAACAGCACGCCCAGCGGTTTGCGGAAGAAGAAAACCAACAGCAGCGTGATCAGCAAAAAGACAATCGGAAACAGCACCGCCAGGTCATGGTCGATGATCTCCTGCTGGGCCGCGATGAAGATCGGCATACCGGCAATGAAGATCTCGTCCTTGAACTCGGGGTGCGCCGCCTGATAGTCCGCGACGATACCGCGCACGATCTGGTAGGCGCGCAGTTGCGCCTGGGCATCGTCTTGCTTGGTGCCCAGCTCGGCCACCAGCATCGCGACTTTCTTGTCCTTGGAGACCACCCCGTCGACCATCAGTTCGTTGCCCATGATCTGCGACTCGACCAACGCCGGGTCCATGTCGTAGGCGTTGAGGGTCTTGTGGATCAGCAGCTCGCCACCGTCGGTCAGCACGATGTTTTCCAGGTCGCCCATGGACGCCATTTCGCGAATCGGGTTAATTCGCTCGGCGAGAAAGGTCAGGAACAGCTGATCATGGGCATCCCAATTCTGGCTCTGGGCGTAATCACGCAGGGCCTTGGCCTGGGCGTAGTCGTTCTGCGAAAACCCGTTCTCCAGAATGTCGCGCGTCAACAACTGCGCCCGGCTGTCGTCCGGGTGCCTGGCGACGATTTGCGTCAACTGCTCCTTGTCGGCGTCGTTGGCCAGGATCATCTTGCGCACCGATTGCGACATCGAAAACAGTGCGTTGAGGGTCTGCTTGTTGAACACCGTCTGCGGGTTGTTCAGCGCCACCATCACCGAGTCGAATGTGCCGGTGAACTCGCTTTGCAGATCAATGATGGTCTTGCGCGCCGGATGGGTTTCCTTGAGTAGATAAGGGTTGGTGTCGGAGATCAGCGCGCCCAGCGTATAGGTAAAATACGCCGTGACCGCCACCAGCAGGAAAACGATCGCCCGCGCATAGCGCTCGACGAAGTTCAGGTATCTTTCCATGATCATGCGTTCCAGGGTCGTCAGGGTCGGCGCTTAGCGGGCAGACACGGCAAAGTCCGGCACATCGCCGGTTTTCAGCCCGCGCTTGATGGCGGTCTGGGTGAACAAACGGTCTTCCAGTTGCACGTTGTATTGCAGGTGATTGAAGCGCATCTCTGAGCGGGTGCCGTCGATGAAGTGCTCGGTTTCGCTCAGCACGATGCTGTCGATCGAGTCGATGGTGTCGACCTTCTGCGTGCGCATCTGCTTGACCAGCACGCCTTTGACGTCGAAGAAGTCCTGACGCATGACCAGAAAATTCTGCTTGTCGATCCACACTTTCAGTTTGTTGTAGCCCGTCTTGGCCAGCACCTCGGGCGACGCCGGCTCCCGCTCGATCACGTAGCAGTCGCGACCCTTGACCTGCTCTTCACCGATCAGCGTCTGGGTGTAATCCTTGACCCGGATCTTGTCCAGGTCGGCGTAGGAGTACTCGCTGCCCATGAACGAACCGCGCTTGTCGGTGGTGGAGATCCGCCGCGTCTGGCGGCTGACCGGCAAGTACATCCACTGGCTGTCTTCCAGTCCCAGGGTTTCATGGGGGTTTTCGATATGAAAGGCCACGTCGCGCACGTCCGTGGGGGCGGAGAAATACATGCTGAATTTGTCGCTGTCCGGGTAATCCTTTTGCAGGTAGGTGAACTCGCGAACGCGGGTGTTGCCCTTCTTGTCGTGGAGGATCAGCGACACCTGGGACATGAAGCTTTTGCCGTCGTTTCGATCGCGCACCTGGCGGATGATTTCATCGGCATTCTTGCCTTCGGCGGCGGTGGCGCAAGCGCCGCTCAGGATCAATGCGGCGGCGGTCAGACTTTTGAATAGCGGCAACATGGGAACTTCCTTTTTCGTCAGATGAATATGGTCGAGCCAATACGCCAGGGGCACGCAGGCGTCATGGGGTTAAAACAGGTAACCGGCGGACAGCCGCACTTGATCGCGGTTGTCGTACTCGCCGAAGGGTTTGTCGGGCTTGCCGAAGAACACATCCACTTCCAGCCCGAGCTTGATCCAGTCCACCGGTTTGTAAGTGAAAATGCCTTGCAACAGCGCATCGTCGTTAAACGGTGGCGAGGCGGCGACTACCAGCCGGCTCTTGAGTCTGTCCTGCCAATGGGTGCCCTCGGCGGACAGGGTGAACAAGTGTTCGCGCTTGTCCTGCAGCATGCCGTCCTGCCAGTCGAGCAGTTGCTGCTCCTGCCATTGCAGGGAAATCAGCCAGTCGCGCAGCAGGTAATCGACGCCCAGCAACGACTTGACCATCGAGGTGCTGTCGGCGCCGTAGGCACGGGTCGGATTGGTCACCCGCCAGTTGTCGAACCAGGCAATTTCGCTACGCACCACGATGCTGTGACCGGCATCGATCGCCAGCCCCGCACCGCCCATGGTGTAACGGGGAAACTGGCGTTCCAGCCGCGTGCGGCCGTCCTCGGCCAGGCCTTCGACGGCGTACACCGGGTCCTGTTGGCGGGCGTTCAGAGCGACAAAACTGGTGTCCACCGAGCCGATCCGGCCGTTGGCGCTCAGGCCATACGAGAAGCCCTTGTCACCGTCGTAGCCGGGCTTGGAGTCGAGCAGAAAGTACTGCGGATCCGGCACGGCAAACAGCGGCGCGTCGAACTCGCTGCCCGCCACCGGCGGCTGGTTTTTCACAAAATCGGTGACCCACAGCGCCTCCAGCTCCCACTCGCCCACCGGTTGCGCAAATCGCACCATGGGCACCGCGATCCGGCTGTCTTCCAGTAGCGGAGTCAGGCCATCGCGATAGTCCACAGGGTTGACCTGATCGAGCACCCGCAACTCATCGGCACGACCCCAGACCACTTGCTGCCAGCCGACAGTCACCTCGCCGTCGCCCACCGACTGGCCCCAGTACAAATGCCGCCAGTCGGCGTCGAAGCGGTACTTGTCCCGCGCCCGTTCGCTGTACGGATTGTTGCCGTCGTAGCGGGCGTCGTAACGCACCCGGCCCTTGGCCTTGTAGTAACCGCCGTCCCAGTTGTCTTCCAGGTTGGCCTTGAAATACACGGCCTTCTGAGTGACCTGGTCATCACCGTGCAAGCGCAGCGCGGTGGCCACGCCGACTTCGGCGTCGGCGTAATCCGGTTTGAAGTCCTCGGCCGTCAATTCAGCTAACGCCGGTTGCGCGGCCATGCACGCCAACACCGCCCACGCGGTGCGGCTAAAAGAAGATCCCGGCATGGCTACATTCCCAACCCGACACCGCCGTCGATCACCAGGCTCTGGGCTGTCACCCCGCCCGCTTCGGGGCTGGCCAGGTAACGCACCATCGCCGCGACTTCTTCGCTTTGAATGAAGCGACGCATCGGCAGTTTCTTCTTGGCGTTGCGCAGGATCTGTTCCTGGGTCAGCCCGGCAATGGCCGCTTGCGCCGCCAATTCACCTTGCAGCATGGGCGTATCGATCCACGCGGGGAGAATCGCGTTGACGGTGATCAGCCGTGGCGCCAGGTCCATCGCCAGGGCTTTGGTCATGCCGACGATGCCGTGCTTGGAAGCGCAGTACGCGGTGTTGCGGACCTTGCCGGCGCGGCCGAGGATCGACGACATGTTGATGATCCGTGCGCGATCCGGCATCAACGGCAGGCACAACGAAGTGACGTAGAACGTACCGTTGAGGTTGACCGAAATCACCTTGTGCCAGTTGTGCAAATCTTCCGGTTCATTCTCGTTGCAGATGCCGGCGCTGTTGACCAGCACATCGACGTAATCCACTTGTTTGGCGAGCATTTTGAAGAACGTTTCCATGCCCGGCAGGTCGGCAATGTTCGCGGCATGGGTTTCGACCCGGGCCTTGATCTGACCTTGTTGTTCGTCAACCCAGCGTTGCAGTTCCGGCAAATCCAGGTCCAGCAGGATCAAGCGGTGCCCGGCGTCGGCGGCAAAATTTTCCGCCACCGCCCGGCCGATGCCCTTGGCGGCACCGGTAATCAGAATGGTCCGGCTCATGGCATTTTCAACCCGCCGTTGACCGGCAGGACCTCACCCGTCAGGTACAAACCGCGTTCGGCGATGTACAGCACTGCCTCGGCAATCTCATGGGGTTCGGCGTAACGCTTGATCAGTAACCGCGACTGGATTTCCTGCTCCTGACTGCCGATCAGCGCCGTGCTCATTTCGGTATTGACGATGCCGGGAGCCACCGCATTCACCCGAATGTTGCGTGGCGCCAACTCCACCGCCAGGGCCCGGGTCAACGCTTCGACGCCCCCTTTTGCCGCGGCATAGTTGCTTTGGCCCTTGCCGGGTTTCTGCGCGGCCACCGAGCTGATGTTGACGATGCAACCGCTGCGCTGGCGCATCATGCCCGGCACCACCTGCTGGCAGCAGAGCAAGGTGCCGATCAGGTTGGTCTGGATCACCTCGATGATGTCGCGGCTCGGCATCGCCGCCAGCAACCCGTCACGGGTGATGCCGGCGTTGTTGACCAGCAGATCGACACGCTCGAAATGCTGGTCGACCCGCTCGAAAAAGCCCTGGATGCTGTCGCCGCTGCTGACATCGCAGTGCAGCGCCAGACACTCGAGGCCCAACGCCTGGACCTCGTCACGCAAGGACATGGCGGCCACTTCGTCGCGTACATAACTGAATGCGATCTGATAGCCCGCGCCGGCCAGGGCCAGGACAATCGCCCGGCCGATGCCACGACTGCCACCGGTCACTACTGCTACTTTATTCGGCATGACCGTTCCTTAGAGTGAATTGTCAGTCTTGAACTGCGCGAGGCTGAAACCGTGGGTCGCGGCCAGGGCACGAATCTGCTGCACTTGCTCGCGGCTGATATCGCCGTAGGAGTAGTGCTGTTTCATCCCGGACAACCCCATCAACACCGACTCCGCCATGCAGGCATACAGCTGACCTTCCTTGAGGTAGGCGCGCACGTTGCGGATCAGGCCATCGCCCAGCGGGGTCTGAACAATCCCGCCGTGCATGTACAACACGTCGGCCCGTTGGCTGGAGAGATTCTGATCGACGTTCAGCGGCACCGCGATGTCGCAGATCACGCTGTTTTCGGCGAAGTGATCGGCACCGAGAAACGGTTGAGGCGCGTTCGCCGCACAGAGCACGATGCGCGCCTGTTTCAGCACATCAAGGTCATTGCTGACCGTGATGAACGCATTCGCACCCAGGTGCTCTTCGACCAGGCGCTGCACCCGCAAACCGAGGTCGGCGCCAGCACCGTGGGCCTGCAACAACGCGTCGATACCGTCGAGTTTCTGCAAGCGGCTGGCGAGGCGGTCGTGCTCGGCGACACCCTTGAGAATCGCGCGGGCGGCCTCGGCGTAAATCAGCTGGGCGGTCTTCTCCAGACGCCGCAGGGATCCGTCGCGACCGCTACCGATGAGGATCAGGTGTTCGACACTGGTGGACAGCAACGAGGCGTACGTCGAGGCAATGTTGCCGGCAGCGCCGACCACCGCCGCCGTCTGCTGACACAGTTCCAGGCCTTGCTGCTTGCAGCCTTGCTCGATCGCTTCCAGGCCCATGCCGATGGTCAGCGCGTTGCCGGAAGTCAGCGCCATGTCGGGGATTTTCAGCGCCTGACAGTTGTTAGTGACGATCGAGGTGTACATGCCCAGACCGGCCACGCTGTAGCCATCGGCCCGGGCATCACGGATGCGATTGCCGACTTCGTCGCGGATGGTGTCCAGGTCACCACTGGCGATGTACGCGGCCATGGCATCGGAGTCCATGCACAACGGATACAAGGTGAACTCCACGGCGGTGCCGAGTTTCGAGCGAATCACCACCGGGCCGATTGGTGCTGCACGCCGCTCCGGGGCCATGCGCTTGATGAACTCGCGCTTCTGTTCCGCGCTGAGGGTGGACAGCGACGGGTCGACATCACTGAGCATGTCCGAATCGATCAGGTGATTGATGAACGCCACACGCGCCACCACGCGAACGCTCTCGTCAGGCTTTGGGAGGTTTTCAGACTCCTTGAAACTCATCTCGCGAGCCGGAACTTCGCTGATGCTGTCGGCGCACACCCCGGCCGCCAGCGGGAAGGCATCGCGGCGACGCAGCATGTCGCAGACCTTTTGCAACGAGCCAATCAAGCCGTCGATTTCCTCGAGGGTGATGCATACCGGCGGCTCCAGTCGAATCACGTTGGCGTTGCTGCCCGACGGCGCGACCCGCAGCGACTCGAATTGCAGCAGGTAGCCGGCGATGATGTAACCCAGCGCATCGTTGTACTGCGCCGACGCCTGGACCAGCGAACTGGTGCCGGTCAGGTCGTGCAGTTCGAACCCCAGCAACAACCCGCGACCCCGCACATCGGCGATCACGTCCGGGTACGCGGCTTTGAGTTCGAGCAACGACGACTTGAGGTATTCGCCTTTCTTGTTCACGTCCTTGAGCATCGCGCTGTCGTTCGCAAACAAGCGGCGCAATGCCGACAGGGCGATATGGCACGATGCATCGTCTTCGGCGAAGGTCGAACTGTGGATGTAGCTGAAATCGTTTTCGTAGTGGCTGGCGCGGATGACTGTCGCAGCAATTTTCATCAGGCCGCCGCCCAACGCTTTGGACAGGCAGTAGTAATCGCCCTGCAAGTTGAAATGGCTGGCGCCGAGCAAAGTGCCGGTGCGGCCGAAACCCGATTGCACTTCGTCGATGATCAGCGGGCATTGCTGTTCATTGCACAGGCGACGCAGGCCCAGGTAGAACTCGCTGGCAAACTCGTTGATGCCACCCTCGCCCTGGATCGGCTCCAGCAACACCGCAGTGATCGCACTGAAGGCTTCACGGCGCACCTGCAAGGTCTCGCCGCTCCACTCCAGGCTCAGCCAATGCCGCGTGTGACGGGCCGGCAAATCCTGGAGTTGTTGGGGTTGTTGCGGGTCGATGAACTCGACGTTGAGACCAAATCGGGCGAACGGCTGGCGGTACTGTTTGCCGTAAGTCAGCTGGACGGTGTTCACCAGTTTGCCGTGGAAGCTGCCGCGCAGGGCGACGAAAACCGGCTCGACATGCAGCTGCGCCAGGTTGTGTTGACGCACCGCTTCCACCACCTGGCGCACGGTCACGTATGACAGATTGTCTGGCAGCAATCCGGCGGGCAGGTCGAGGTCGTCGACGTCCAGTTCAACATAGGCCTTGTCACTGGCGGTCAAATTGGCCAGGGCGAAATCCCGTTCGTCGAACTGCTTTTGCAAGGTTTTCTGGCGGCGGAATTCGGCATGCTTGACGGCGATTTCCACCGACTCGGCGCCACTGTTGGAGAAGGTCGAAATGTAGCGCTCGCTGTTGTTCAGCTCACGGTTGAACGCCTCGCTGAGTTCGCGCCCCAACAGGCCGGCCGCGCCACGCACGGACATCTGCGCATTGAACGGCACATCAGCGCGCAACAAGCCGCAGAGTTGATCGACGAACTGCGGGTCATTGTGGCCAAACAACGCAGCGCCGTAACCGCCAAGAAAGTCAGTGACGTCAACTTCGGCGCCTTGTTTGTCGCGGTAAAACAGTTTGCTGCCCAACGCCCGATGGAACTGGCATTCCAGGCCCAGGGCCTGCATCAGTTCAACGAATTTCGGTCGTACATAATCGCGGTAATCCATGACAGTCAAAGCCCTTAAGTAGAAAAACAGAAGCGGTTCAATGCGCTCAAAACGGCTCGTCGGCCGCTTGATAGTCGAGCTGGTAACAGACGCTGAAACCGTTGTCGTCGCGGTTGATGATCAGGCAGTCGCGCAGCACCGCGTCCCGCCCCTCACCGAGCACAAACGGCAGGTGCGGATCCACCGGTTGCTGCAACCCGATGATCGGCGGCACGCGCTGGGCACGCAGTGCATTGCGCGCCAGGATCAGGTCGACCAGGCTCGGCGCGCCGCTGAGAATGCCGGTCACCGGCACGCCACTGGTGATGTGCGCGGCACCGGCTCGGGCCAGCGTGCGGGCCAGGTCGGCGTCCTTGTGCGGATCGCCGCTGGCGCTGCTGACCATCAGATCGACCTGCTTGTCCGGCAGGTTCAACGACGCCAGGCGTGGATGGGCGGAGAGTCCCGACAGGCAGGTCTGCGGCCCATCCGGTAGATCGTCGGCCCGGCGCAATATCAATGCCGCCGCCCCTTCACCGGCAATCCCGCCCGTGCCTTGGCGATCGAATGCGCGCAAGGTTTGGGCACCGTCGGTGCTGATCACACCGGCCTCGGCCAGTGCGGCCAGTGCCAACGGATCGAGCTCACTGCCGGCACCGACCACAATCGCCGCATCGATACGACCGCTTTGCAGCGCCGCGCACGCCTCGCGCAACGCCGCCAGGTTGCCGGCCACGCCTTGCATGTAGGCGTTGCACTCACACTCCAGTTTCAGCGCCAGGCTGACAATCCCGAGCAAGCCGTTGCTCAGGCTTTTGAGCACCAGAAACGGGTCGAGCGCGCGTTCCTGCAACACCCGTTGAGCGAGGCGACGCATGTCGGAGCCGGACTCACCGCGACACTCGTGAAGCAACTCGCCATAGGCCGCCAACGACGGATGGGTGTAGCCGCCCTGGCAGCAATAGAGGCCGTAGCGCAGGCCGTCATTGCCCGGTTCAAGCCCGGCTTCGGCCAAGGCCTGGCGCACTGCGCTGACACCCCAGATCACGGCCGGCGGACAGTAGCGCTGGAGGTTCTGGGCCACGTCCTGGCGACTGCGTTGATGGTCTTCATCGCCGATATGCCCGAAGGCCGCCACGCGTTTACTGTGAAACAGTTTCGATTGCAGCAGGGCGATGCCGCTGCGGGCCTCACTGGCTGCCGACCAGAAGCGCTCCACGCCCCAGCCACTGGGTAATACGCAGCCGCTGCCGGCAATGGCGACACGCAAAGTAGCGCTGGTCATTGTCCTTGCTCCCGATATTTGCCAAGGGCCAGCGAGGTGTTGAGGCCACCAAAACCGAAGGAATTGCTCAAGGCAAAATCCACTCGGCGGCTGACCGCTTGCCCGGCGCAATAATCCAGGTCGCACTGCTCATCGACGTCATGCAGGTTCACCGTCGGCGTGACCAGATCGTTCAGGCACGCCAGGGCCGTGATCATGCATTCGGGCGCGCCGGCGGCGGCAATCAAGTGCCCGAACTGCGACTTGTTGGCGCTGACGGCCAGGGACCGGTAGTGCTTGTGCTCGGCGAACACACTTTTGATCGCCAGGGTTTCCGCGACGTCATTGAGCGGCGTCGAAGTGCCATGGGCGTTGATCAGATCGATCTGTTGCGCACGCAGGCCAGCGTCGTCCAGCGCGGCTTGCATCGCCAGCGCCGCGCCCCGGCCTTCGGGTTGCGGGGCGGTGACTCTGTAGGCGTCCAGGCTGCTACCGAAGCCGAGCACTTCGGCATAGGGCGTCGCGCCTCGCGCCAGCGCATGTTCAAGGCTTTCCAGCACCACGAAACCACCGCCCTCGCCGGCAATCAGGCCACTGCGATCACGGTCGAACGGCCGGCACAGATCGACGCCCCAACGCTGTTCGCTCGACGCTGCGCCGAGCAGGTACAGCGCAGCCATAGTGTCGAGGTTCAGCACCGAGTCGGCGCCACCGGCAATCGCCACGCTCACTTCGCCGCGACGAATCATCTGGAAGGCATTGCCGATGGCCTGGGAGGCGCCGGCGCACGCGCTGCTGATATTGATCACGGGGCCTTCGCAGCCCAAGCCGTCGGCAATGACCCGCGCCAGTCGATCATTACTCTGACGCAGCGAGCCCTCGGCATTCACTTGCCCGGCACGGGGCATCAGGTGTTGCCAGCCCGGGGTGTGGCCATCCGGTGCCTGGGTCAGCAGCATATCGGCCAACATGTGCTGGGGCGCACCCGAGGCGCAGAGCACGGCGGCTTCACGCAGTTGCTCAGGAGAAAGTCCGCTGTCGGTCACTGCCTGGGTGGCGGCTACCCAGCCAAAGCGGCTGCGTTTTTCCAATGCAACGGTCCAGGCCGGATGGTCCTGCAGGGCCTCGGGCAACAGCCTCATATCCACGGCCGCGGCGTAGCGCACCGGGAACGTGCCGTCCTCCACCCCGTCGGGTTGCCATGGACGCACGCAATGTTCGGCGCCGAGCATCTTTTCCCAGAGGGTCTGCCATTCGAAACCGAACCCGGTCACGGCGCCCATGCCGGTAATCACAATCCGTGTCGCACTCATGTGTGCTTCTCCATGGTTTCACTGGCCAGCAGCAAGGCGCCCCAGTGACCGGCGCGGCTATGGCTGACAAACAGCGTATAGCCCGGTGTTGCCGAGGCGTCGTGGCTATGATGCAAGGCCAGCGCAATCTCAGTCAGCAAGGCGCTGGCGCCCAGATCGCCAGTCATTGAACGGGCGCTACGAAGCTCCCGTTGGTGGTCGGCGAACAGGCTCATCAATTGCGCATCCTCGGGATTGGCGACGATCTGCTCGACGTCACCGAGGCACAGTTTTTCCAGGCTAAGTGCCTGGTCGATCACCCGTCGGGCAACCGCAGAGCCACGTTGCGGATCAGCGCTGTAGCCCCGGCCAAATCCGGCGATACGCAAGGCGTTCAGGGTGTCGGGCGAAGGTGCCGAGCCGAGCAGCAGCGCGGCGGCGCCCTCGCCATAAATCGCCTCGTCTGCCTGCCGGGGTTCACGCAGATACAGGGCCGGCGTCAGGTTCGGACTGCTGCTGACCACCAGCGCGGCGTCGGCACGTTGCTCGACAATCTGCTGACAGGCTTCGATCAGGGCATCGAGCCCAGCGTTGTCCTGGGAACAGAACCCGCCCATCGGCCCATGACATTGCAACGCTTCGGCGACGTAGGCCATCACGCTGCTGTTGAGCAGCGTCAGGGCATGAAGTGGCGGTGTGTTGGCCAACAGTTGCGCCAGAGGCTTTTGCGGTTGCTCCCCGATCGCTTGCACCGCATCCCAGCAAGGGCTCGGCGCGTCGACTTCTGGAATGGCCGCCGTCAGGGCAACCCGTGCCGGCGGCAGATTCAGGGCCGCCAGCGCAGGCGCCAGGCGCGCCACGCAATGCAACAGGCGCAAGCCTTGTGGTTCGACGCTGCGCTGGATCTTGCGGTCGAACAGATCGCTGGCCAGTCGCGGTGTTGCCAGTGGATAAGCCTGACGCGTCGCGTCGAATGCCAATGGTTGTGGCGTGGGTGGCGTCCCGAGCAGGTCGGCACATTCGCTGCCGGCGGCGTTTAATATGGCCGCCGAATGGATGTAAACGGCAATGCTCATGTCATGCCCTCCCCAGAACCAGCGAGCTGTTGACGCCGCCGAAACCGAACGAGTTGGACATCACCACGTTGATCGACTGGCGCATCGGTTCGCTGAGAAATTTCAGGGAGGGGTATTCGGCGCGGTCATGATCGTAGTTCAGGGTTGGCAACAGCACGCCGTCCCGCAGGCTGATCAGCGACAGCACCGCTTCAATCGCGCCGCTGCCTGCCAGGGAATGACCGATGGCCGATTTGTTGGCGGTGAACGTCACGTGTTCCTGGCACTCGCCGAACACCCGCTGCAAAGCCAAGGCCTCGCAGCTGTCGTTGGCCTGAGTGGACGTGCCGTGGGTGTTGACGTGTTGCACGGCGCTGCTGAGCAGCCCGGCGTCCTCAATTGCGGCTTCCATGCATTCCTCATATTTGCTGCCATCCCGGCTGCTGGAGGTCATTTTTTGTGCCTCGCACACATTCGCGTAACCCAACACTCGCCCCAATGGCGCGGCTTTGCGACGCTGGGCATGCTCGGCGGATTCGAGAATGACCATGGCCGCGCCCTCGCTGATCACGAAGCCGCAGCGGTCCGGCATGAACGGTCGGCTCTGCTCGCTCGCCGGCAGGTCGGCCTGGCATAGCGCGCCGAGGCTGTTGAACATGTAATACGGCAACTCGTTGGCCATCAGTTCGACGGCGCCGCAAATGGCCAGATCGATTTCGCCCCGCTCGATCGCCCGGTAGGCGCTGCCGATCGCAATGGTGCCGGCGGCGCAGGCATCGGAGTGGGTCGAAATGTGGTCACGGATACCGAGCCGCTCGGCCAGGTGCAGGGTCTGCTGATCGACCCGGCGCCCGAAGACCGCGCCCGACGTCGCCGGGGTATCCAGCAGTCGATCCAGATCGACGCGCCCCGCCTCATCCATGCAGCGACTGGCCCGATGCAGATCGTGACTGTCCGCGCAGTACTTGTTGGCCCCCAGGAACAATCCGCTGCGGGTGTGAGCAAAGGCTGCCGGGGTCAGGCCGGCATGCTGCAAGGCTTGTCGGGCGACAAAGTCGGCCAGCACGCTTTGCCGCGGATACAGCGCGGCATTGCCGCCGAAACCTGCGGCGATCTGTTGCCACTGGTCGTCTGCGATAAACCCGGCGGCGCTGTTGTTGAAGCCTAATGCCTTGAATCGTGGATGTTCGCGGACGCAGGACTGCTTCTGGCAGATCCGCTCGAACAACGTGGCGGCGTCCAGTGCCATGGGCGCCACCAGACCGAATCCGGTCACATAGACTTCTCGTGTCCGCATAAGAGCTCCTACACCATCTCTTGGGTGTGAGTGGCCACAAATTGCTCCACCAGTCGGCGTGAAACCTGGTCGCCGTCATCCGGTACCAGCCGCGCACTGCAAGCGCCACAGACTACTTGCCGGCGTTCGTTCAGCACGGCGTGATGAGCGCTGCAATCAGGGCAGCTGTGCGGCAGGTAGTTGAAGAGGTTGCGGCACTGTTGCGCCCAGTTGCGTACGGTGGTGGCGGCAAACACTTGCGCCGGTTGCATGCCGGGCTTGAGTTGATCCGGGGAGTAGGCGCTCAGGCTCTGTTCAAGCAAGGCCTTGCCGTTCTCGGTAATGCGACCGTTGTCCAGGAACTCGCTGGCGTCGCCGCAGACGGTGATGGCGTGATCCAGCACGCTGGTTTTGGGCAAGGTGCAGCCATACTGACGACCCAGTTGAAAGCTCAGGTCGACGATGTCCAGCGAATCGGCACTGAGGTCCTCGACGATACTGCTGTTCTCATCGATATCATCGGCGTTCATCACCAACAGTTGCGCGAGGATCTCGCGGGTGCTGGCGATGACGTTTTCCAACTCCAATGGATTGTTCATCTCTATCTCCCTATATGTCGTGATTGGTTCATAAATTCCGTATACGAGAAGTAACTATTCCCACAGCAACTTCTCACGCGGCGGAAATCTAAACTCTGCCCTTAAGGGGAGAGTCAACGAACTCTTTAAAGTTTTTTAACCACTTGGGACAGGCGTCCGAAAGGGCCTGCGCATTGCACTCGGCTGGTGCGAAGTATCTCGCCAATCGACTTATTTACTTAACAAAGGCTGGGTATGATTGGGCCCGTACTGTATGACGGGCTAAATGTGAAGAAGCCCGAAAGTATTAACTTCCGGCCCGCAGGACAGACGCATAAAAAATAAAAACCGGACAAGTAAAATAGTTATTACTTCATAACCATTGTTCAATATCAGCACAGCGGTTAAATAAAGTGCCGTGGGGTTCGCACGCCAATCCGGGCTCACCCGGCACAGCGCTTCTGGGTAACTGAGTGTCGAGCACAGACAACTGACCGGTGGACGGGCGCTATAGGGTGCGACTTCAGTTCTCTAGTCCACTGCCCCGGAGTCCACATGACCGCACCTATTACCGTTCTTCGCGATACCCACCCACTGCCGGTGCTCGACGCCTGCAAATGGGAAAAACTCGAAGGCGACCCGCACACCGTCAACCTCAACGCCTACACCAGCGAAGACGGCAGCAAGATCATGGGCACCTGGATCTGCACGCCGGGCAAGTGGTATGTGGAATACGTGAAGTGGGAATACTGCGATTTCCGCGAGGGGTACTGCATCATCACCCCAGAGGGAAAGGAGCCAATCCATCTGCGCGCCGGTGATATTTTTGTCATTGAGCCGGGCATGAAAGGCACGTGGGAAGTGGTTGAGACCGTGCGCAAGTATTTCGTGTTTGCCTGATGCAAAAAAACCGGGAGATCACCCGACGTGATCTCCCGGTAAATACGCATTCCTTGTGGCGAGGGAGCAAGCTCCCTCGCCACAAAAGCTCCACTCGCAATAGACCCGACCTTATTGGGGTTTGCGATAGCTGTTGATGATTGCCGAGAAGTCCTTGCCACCTTCCCCACGCTGGCTCATCGCCTGATACAACTGCTGAGCCACCGCGCCGAGCACCACCGGTTGGTGCGCCTGACGTGCCGCCTCAGTGGCCAGCCCCAGATCCTTGAGCATCAATTCGGCACCGAAACCGCCAGTGTAGCCACGTGAGGCCGGCGCCGTTTCGACGATGCCTGGCCACGGGTTGTACATCTCGGAACTCCAGCAACGTCCAGTAGAACTGTTGATGATCCCGGCCAACACTGTTGTGTCGATGCCGAGAGCATCACCCAGCGCCATGGCTTCGCTGACACCGACCATGGAGATCGCCAGCAGCAGGTTGTTGCAGATCTTGGCGATTTGCCCGGTGCCGACTTCGCCGCAATGGACAATGTTACGGCCCATCTGCGCCAGCACTGGTTGCAGGGTGGCGAACAGCTCAGGGGTAGCGCCGACCATAAACGTCAGGGTCCCGGCCGCAGCACCGCCAGTACCACCGGAGACCGGCGCATCAGCCATGGCCACGCCTTGCTTGGCCGCCGCCGCGGCAACATCACGTGCGGTCTGCGGATCGATGGTGCTGCAATCGACTGCCGGCACGCCCTTGGCGATACCCGCCAGCACGCCGTCTTCACCCAGCCACACGCTGCGCACATGCACAGCGGCGGGCAGCATGGTGATCACCAGTTCCGCGCCTTGAGCCGCTTCACGTGCGGAAGCGCTGATGCTGCCGCCCAATTGCTCCAGCTCTGCCAGAACGGTTTTGTTCAGGTCGACCAGCTGTAGCGAATGGCCGGCCTTGATCAGGTTGCGCGCCATCGGCGCGCCCATGTTGCCGAGACCGATAAAAGCGATTTTCATGTCCGGCTCCTTAACGCAAGTTGATGGTGGTGTTCACACCGTCGTTGACGCTGTTGTCATCGAACCAGCGACTGGTGACAGTCTTGGTCTGAGTGTAGAACTGCACCACTTGCTTGCCATACGGACCGAGGTCGCCGAGTTTGGACCCGCGCGAACCGGTGAAGCTGAAGAACGGGACCGGCACCGGAATCGGGATGTTGATGCCGACCTGGCCAACGTCGATTTCAGTCTGGAATTTACGCGCCGCCGCACCGCTTTGGGTGAACAGGCCCGTGCCGTTGCCGAACGGGTTGGCGTTGACCAGTGCAATGGCCTCATCGAGCGTATCGACTTCCAGCACCACCAGCACCGGACCGAAGATTTCCTGGGTGTAGATCTGCATCTCGGGGGTTACGCCGGAGAACAGGGTCGGGCCGACAAAGTTGCCCTTCTCGAAGCCTGGAACCGTGATTTCGCGACCGTCCAGTTCCAGCTTGGCGCCTTCCTTGATGCCGCTCTCGATCAGATCCAGAATCCGCGCCTTGGCCTTTTTGGAAATCACCGGACCAACATCAGTGCCCGGCTCACTGCCGGCATTCACTTTGAGTTTCTGCGCCAGCGCCTTCAGGTCAGGCAGCCATTGCTTGGCCGCGCCCACCAGCACCACGACGGAGGTGGCCATGCAGCGTTGCCCGGCCGCACCGAAACCGGCACCGACCAACGCGTTGAGCGCTTGTTCGCGGTTGGCATCCGGCAGCACAACGGCGTGGTTCTTCGCGCCCATCATCGATTGCACGCGTTTGCCGTGTTTACCGGCCAGGTCGTAGACATGAGTACCGACGGCGGTCGAACCGACGAAGGAAACAGCCTTGATGTCCTTGTGGGTGCAGAGCGCATCCACCACATCTTTACCGCCATGAACGACGTTGAGCACGCCCGCCGGAACACCGGCCTCGATCGCCAGTTCCACCAACAGCATGGTCGACATCGGGTCCTGTTCGGACGGTTTGAGCACGAATGTGTTGCCGCAGGCGATGGCCATCGGGAACATCCACAGCGGAATCATCGCCGGGAAGTTGAACGGCGTGATGCCGGCGCAAACGCCGATCGGTTGACGCAGGGTGTAGGTATCGACGCCACCAGCAACGTTCTCGGCGAACTCGCCCATTTGCAGGCTGCCGATGGAGCAGGCGTGCTCGACCACTTCCAGGCCGCGGAAGATATCGCCTTCAGCGTCGGCGATGGTTTTGCCTTGTTCGTTGCTGAGCACCACGGCGATGCGCTTGGAGTGTTCGCGAATCAACGCCTGGAGCTTGAGCATGATGCGCATGCGCGCGCCGATCGGCGTCAACTTCCAGGTCTGGAAGGCGCGATGGGCGGCGCTGATCGCGGCGTCGACTTCCTGTGCGGTAGCGAACGGAACCTTGGCCAGCACTTGCTGGGTCGCCGGGTTGACGATGTCGTGCCACTCGGTGGTCTGGGACTCGACCCACTCGCCGTCGATCAACAGCTTTACCGTTTGGACAGTGGTTTCGTTTGGCGTGAGCGATGCGTTCATGTTGGGTCTCCGGGACGTTGTTCTTATTTAGAGAGCTATCTAGGGAGCCAAGGCGAGAAAGTCGCCTTGAGATGAGACGTGTGTCGCGAATTGGTTGTCGGACTGTTTTTGGAGTATAGATGTGCAAACTTCTAATAAGAACGCACATAAAAGCCGGTCCATCATGCAAAAAAACATCACGTCTCTAGGCTCGTTGAACTGGGACGACCTCAAGTTTTTCCTTGAAGTCGCCCGCACCCGCAAGGCCAGCACCGCAGCCAAGCGCCTGGCGGTCGACTACACCACCGTGTCGCGGCGCATCAGCTCGCTGGAAGCGGCATTGGGTACGTTGCTGTTCGAAAAATCCCGGACCAGCGGTTTTGTCCTGACCGCCGAAGGCCAGCGGTTGCTCGGTTACGCCGAGTCGATTGAAAGCACGCTGCACATGGCCTGCGAGCAGGTTTCGGGGTCCGGGGTCGCGTTATCCGGGCATGTGCGCATGGGTTGCACCGAAGGCTTCGGCAGCTTTTTCATCACCCCACAGCTGAGCCATTTCGTCGACGCCTACCCGGCAATCTCCGTAGACATCCTGCCGCTGCCGCACTTCATCAGCCTGTCCAAGCGCGAGGCGGATATCGTCATCGCCTTGGAGCGCCCGGAGCATGGTCCGTACGTCTGCTGCAAACTCTGCGACTACAAATTACAGCTCTACGCGACTCAGGATTATCTCGACAAGCACCCACCGATCCGCCGCCCGGCTGACTTGGGTAAACATTCATTCATCAGTTACGTCGACGATCTGGCGTTCAGCTCGGAGCTGTTGTATCTGGCAAATGTGTTGCCCGGCGCCAGTGCCAATCTGCGCAGCACCAGCGTGATTGCGCAATTCGTGGCCGCGCAGCAAGGTCGGTCGCTGGCGATTCTGCCGTGCTTTCTGGCGGCCCAGGATCCGCGATTGCTGCCGGTGTTGCCGGAAGAGATCAACATCACTCGACAGTTCTGGATGTACTGCCGTGAAGACCTGCGCAAGCTCAAGCGGATCACCCTGTTGTGGGATTACATCCGCGCGGTCACTGAGCAGAATCAAGGCCTGTTGATGGGTGAAAGTCGGGAGACCCTGTTCGCCGATTAGTCGGCGCTCACCACGATCGACACCCGGCGGTTCTCGGTACGGCCGGCCGGCGTGTCGTTGGAGGCAACCGGCTCACTGCTGCCGAGGCCGCGCAGCTGGGTGTTTTGTTCTTTCATCCCGACAGCGGCCAGCACCTTGCCAACGCTTTTTGCGCGGCGCAGTGAGAGCTGTTCGTTGTAAGACTCTTTGCCTGACGCATCGGTGTGACCGTCGACCCGCACTCGCTCTATTCCAACACCCAGCAACGCCTTGCCGATACGCTCGACGATGTCGGTGCTGGCAGGGTTGAGGCTGTCGTCGTCACTGCCAAATAGCACTTTGCCAGACAGGCCAAAGGCCCAGCCCTCATCGGTCAATTCGAAACCTTGCTGCTTAAGCACAGCGATCTGCGCCGGAGTCAGGCCTTTTTGCGGCGCTGTCTGGCAACCGGTCAATGCCAGCAAAGCAATCAATACGGTGAATGTGAAAAACCGCAGGGAACGCCGGGTCAGTGAGAACACAAAAATTAGCTCCTGGTCTGAACATGGGCGACAGGGTGCTCCGACCCGGCCGTGTGCTGTGCGCCTCGGGAAAGGCGCTTGGCTTGGTACATGGCCGCGTCGGCGGCGTTAAGCAAAGCACCCGGTGTGGCCCCATGGTCGGGGTACACGGCGATGCCGATGCTGAGTGAAGTCAATACCTGGGTATTACCCGGCAACGGGATCGGTACTTCCATGCTGGCGATGATTTTGTCGGCAATCCACTCGGCGTCCTCGATCTTATGCAGCGGCGTCAGCAGGACGGCAAATTCGTCACCACCCAGACGCGCCACAAGATCATCTTCGCGCAACTGCGCACGAACCCGATTGGCCACGGACACCAACACCGCATCGCCAGCGGCATGACCGAAGCCATCATTGATTTCCTTGAACCGGTCACTGTCGAGAAACAGCACCGCCACTTGCTCGTTGAGCTTGTTGGCGTTACGCAGCGCTCGAATCAGCCGGCCTTCGAAAAAAGCCCGATTCGGCAACCCGGTGAGGCTGTCATGGCTGGCCTGGTGGGCCAGGGTTTCGTTTTCGCTTTGCAGGTGGGTCTGCCAGGATTCGAGCTCATCGAGCAAGGCATTGAAGTCATTGCCCAGGTTGTCGAGTTCGGCGATGTCGGCGGGTGGCACACGCTGATCGAAGGCTCGTTCGCTGCGGGCGGCGTGAGCCACGAACGCCAGGCTGCGCAATGGGCCGGTGATTGCGCGAAGTTGTCGGCGCGCCAGATAGAGCGCCACCCAGGCACTGACGGCTGTACACAAGACGATGCCGACCAGACCGCTGAGCAAAAACCGCAACAGGCTGCCCCCGTGACCGGTGAGCTGGATGCTGCCGATTTCCTGACCTTGATGGACGATTGGCATGCTGATCGGTTTTTCCAGAAAGGCCTTGGCAATCTGCATTTCGAGATCGGAGAACAAGCCCGTTTCCGGCCGCTCCCAGCGAGCCAGCAACGCGCCTTGCTCGTCCAGCACTTGGGCATCGGCTACTTCTTCGGTGGACGCAATCAACGCCAACGCTTCGGTAGCGGCAGACTTGTCGTTGAACACCACCGCCGCTTCCACGGTGTAATTGATCGAGCGCGCAATCAGGTGCAAGTTGTGGTCGGCATAGACCCGCAAGGCCAGTACGCCGAGCAACGTCAGCGAGATGCTGGCCATGGCCACGCCCACGAGTGCGACGATCAAATGTCCGCGCCCGATGACCGAGCGCAAGGTTGGGCGGCTACCCGACTTGAATAGACTCATGGCGCCGCCGGCTTGCGGCGGGACAGTTGCAGCACACTGGGGTGAATACGCACGCCGCTTCGGGCGACGGAATCCAGGTTGACCTCGAAGGACACTTGCTCATCGCTGACACGCAGGCAGAACAGACTGCCGACGGTGCATGGGTCGTCGCCTTCGCTGATGCTCAGCACCGGACGCCCCGTCAGCGAGGCGAAGAGCTGACTGCGTTCATCACTGGTCAGTTTGCCGATGTACACCGCATCGCACTCACCGGCAATCGATGGGTTGTCGGCCAAAAGACGTCGCACAGTGACGGGTCGACCGGTGGCCTGGGTTGTGCCTTTGACCAGATCGTCGGTGTATTCGGTGGGGCCCACGATGCACAATCGCAGTTGTGCTGGCTCAACAGACCAGCGGGCATAACTGAGTATTCCGAGTACAACCTGCGTGACGGATTTTGCGCGCTGGTCGGCCAGGCTCACAGGCTTTTCCGACTGAGCGAAAACGACGCTGGTGAACAAACAGAGAAGGCTGGCGAGCAGCACTTGTTTGCACCCAATAACGCGCTGTGTCGTCCAGACAGCGACCTTCATGCAGGGATTCTCTTCGATCGTAGCGAAATGATGCCGCAACGATAGCACAGCGTTCAAACGCCAGCGAGGCCGCGCCCTACGGCACTTCGGACAGTTTCCGCCGTCTGGCGCCGTTCCTTTCAATCACTTGATTCAACACCCTCATCCAATTCCAGCATCAACCCGCTCAAGCGCTTGACCTTGCGTCGCACTGCTTCTTCGAATACGCCGGAACGAGGCTCGATCAGGGTGAACCAGTTTTTGGCCCGGGTAATTCCGGTATAGATCAATTCCTTGGTGAGTACTGGGTTCAGGGCATCCGGCAGAATCAACGCCGTATGGGCAAATTCCGAGCCCTGGGATTTGTGCACTGTCATGGCGTACACGGTTTCCACATCATTGAGCCGGCTCGGCAGAACAAACCGTACGCCGCCCTGACCATCATTACGCGGGAACGCCACACGCAACACCTGCTTCCCAACCTCTGGCCCCTCGCGTTCCGGAAGCTTGAGGGCAATGCCGATGTCGCCGTTCATCAAACCCAGGCCATAGTCGTTGCGGGTCATCAGCACTGGTCGACCTTCGTACCACTGCTGGTCACTGTCGATCAGCCGAGCCTTGAGCAGCGCGGCGGTCACGCGTTGATTCAAACCTTCCACGCCCCACGGCCCTTTGCGTACGGCGCACAACAACTGGAAGGCGTCGAAGGCTTGCAGTACCTGGCGAGCCCAATCGGTCCAGCAGGGATCATCAAGCGTGCTGTCGAACGATGGCCGCAGGCTGCGCAAGAGACTCAGGTAATGCCGATAACCCTGTGGTCCATCGCCGTGGCCCTCAAGCAGCAAGCGCTCCAACGCCCGGTCCTGTTCCCCCTTGAGGGGCAGGGAAAACACGTCGTCATGGCTTCGAGCCGCCAACAACTTGCGAGCTTCCTCGGGTTGCTGCTGGTTGACCCAACGAGCCAGTTGGCCGATGCCGCTGCCCTCGCCGAACCGGCGTGAATGACGCAGCATCACAACTTGCTGGGCCAGGGGATGAGTCCCCTGGGTGTCTTCCTGCAAACCGCTGGCATCCAGGTTTTCACCACTGACCGCTTGCAGCCACAGGCGAGTCTGTGGGCTGTACCAACCGGCCTCGGCGTCGCGGCACAGATCGCCCAGAACGGCGCCGGCCTCCACCGATGCCAGTTGATCCTTGTCACCGAGCAGCACCAGACGGGCGTGGGCCGGCAACGCGTCGAGCAGGTTGGCCATCATTTCCAGATCGATCATCGAGGCTTCGTCCACCACCAAGACATCCAGCGGCAAGCGATTACCGGTGTGGTGACGGAAGTGTCGAGTACCGGGACGACTGCCGAGCAGACGGTGTACGGTGGTGACGTCTGACGGGATCTTCACTCGTACGGTTTCATCGACTTCCAGGGTTCTGACCTGCTGACTGATGGACTCCGTCAGTCGGGCTGCAGCCTTGCCGGTGGGTGCCGCGAGACGAATACGCAACGGCTTGCCCGCCTCCACCGCCGGCGCCTGGAGCAACGCCAGCAAACGCACGACCGTCGTCGTCTTGCCGGTCCCCGGACCACCGGTAACGATGCTGAATGCACTGCGGGTTGCGAGGGCACAGGCGAGTTTCTGCCAGTCAATCACTTCGCCGGGCTTGGCTGGGCCGAACAAGCTGGTGAGGCGTTGGGATAAATCATCCGGCGTGGTTTCGTGTTCCACCAAGCGTTGGCGCAGCGAGTTGTCGATACGCCGTTCGTAAGCCCAGTAACGACGCAAGTACAGGCGTTTGCCGGATAACACCAATGGCCGATGCTGCGCCGCCTCGCGACCATCAACCGCTAATGCGACCAGACTGCTGGTGGCCAGGACCTTGCACCAATGGGCACCGTCCAGCGCCTCAAGCAATTGCGACGGCAACAACATCGCGCCACTTTGCACATCACCTTCCGGTGGCAGCGACAGGGCGAAGTCCGGTTCCTTGAGCGTCTCGAACACATCCAGGCACACATGGCCGTGGCCCAGTTGATGACTGGCCAACGCGGCGGCCAGCAGCACCAGTGGATCATCGCCGGGAGCGAGCTCATGAAGAAAGGCGACAAAGGCTTTGTCCAGCGCTCGCAGCCAGCCGCGCTCAACCCAGCGCGTCAGCAACAACAACAAGTCATCGGCGCGACTCAATGGCGCCAGATCCGCCAGGCTTTCGGTTGTCAACGAAGTGGGCAGCAAATCAGCGAAAGTGCGACTCATAACAAAACTCCCTGTTCCCAGGCGGGTTCGGCCTTGGGTTCTGGCTTACCCTGGAACAGTCGGTCCAGACGTTCGATCAGCTCTCTTGGAGGACGGGCGAAATAAACGCCTTGGCTGGACGCACGCGTACCACGCAGGAACAGGTACAGCGCGCCACCGACATGCCGGTCGTAGTCGTAATCGGCAAGTCGCGCCTTGAGCTGGCGATGCAGGGCCAACAGGTACAGCACGTATTGCAGGTCGTAACGGTTGTCGAGAATCGACTGCTCCATGGCCTGCTCGGTATAGGCCGCGTCATCGACGCCCAGCCAGTTGGATTTGTAGTCGGCGACGTAGTAGCGGCCGTCGTGCTCAAACGTCAGGTCGATGAAACCCTTGAACATGCCATTGAGCAACACCGGCTCGGCAGCCACGCGGGGCACGCCGTTGTGGGTGTATTGGCGCACCAGTTCATCGAGTTTGAGCACATCGACTTTATGACTGGCGAACCAGAACTCCATCTCAACCCGGTACTGGGTCAATTGCTCGAATACCACTGGGGCCTGCCCGCCGCCGATATGCAGCGGGGACGTAAGCAGATGCTGCAGCCAGTCGCTCAGGGCGGTTATCCAGCCCTCCCAGCCACGTCGATTGCAACGACGGGCAATGGCGTCTTCCACCGCTTGCGGTGTGGCGGTAAAACCTTCGTCACCGGCCCATTCGAGCAAACCATGGAGAAAGGTGCCGGGGTTCGGCCCACGAGGGAATCGATGGATATCAGCACCACCGGCCGCCACTTCTCGTGGCGCTTGCGGATCGAGGCGTTCGTCGTCGAATAGCTTTTGCGCCTGCGGGCTCTCCGGCGCTTCATCAGTGCCCACGCTCATGCTGTCGCCAATGCGCAGGGCACTGTAGGAAGCAATCCACCAGTTTTCGCTGGCCTTGCGCTTGGGTATCAGCGGAGCAAGCAACGTCGCATCGTTGTGCGGAGGATGGTAGTGCTCGACGGTCGCTTCAGGCATTTCACCGCAACTCAGCGCTGCACAATCCTGCTGCAGGTCTTCCAGCCAACGTTTCAAACCTGCCGACTCGGCCAATGGTGCTCCGCCGCCCAGCAGATAACCCAATGCTGACAGGTGCAGCACCGAGCTGTTGTTATTGCCGCGCTTGAGATCAGTCACTCCGAGCCAGCAGGTGTGTTGCGCCCGGGTCAGGGCCACGTAAAGCAAGCGTAGATCCTCGGCAAGACGCTCATCATCCGCCTGAACTATCAACTCGGCCGTCGGCTTCAAGGTCACTTGAGCCTTGCCCGTTGCGTCGTGGTAATGCAACGGCAGACGGCTGCCATCCACCGGCTTCGCCGAGCAAATGAATGGCAGGAACACCAAGGGATACTCAAGTCCCTTGGACTTGTGAATGGTCACGACTTTGACCAGTTGTTCGTCGCTCTCCAGACGCAGGATCTGCTCTTCGCCGGCCTGACCGGACAACGCCAGATGCTCGGACAAATGACGGATCAGCGCTTGCTCACCATCGAGTTCGGCGGCCGCCTGTTGAAGCAACTCGGACAGGTGCAGCAAATTGGTCAGCACCCGCTCGCCGTCACTGCGCATGATCAATGTCTGTGGCAGCTGGAAGTCATGCAGCAATCGCCGCAGCATGGGCAACACGCCCTGCTTGCGCCAGAGCTCGCGATAATGGCGGAACTGCATGACCCGCGCTTCCCACGCCAGTTCATCCTGATTCAGCCGTTCCAGTTCAGCCAGTGACAGGTTCAACGTGATGCAGGCCAACGCGGCCCGCAGTGGACGCTCGACATCCGGCTCGGCACAAGCCTTGAGCCAGGTCAGCAGATCGTGGGCCTCTTGGGCGGCGAACACCGAGTCCTTGTCCGACAGATAGACGCTGCGCACGCCCCGGGCGGAAAGTTCGCCGCGCACAGCCTGGGCCTCTTTACCGTCGCGGACCAGGATCGCGATATCCGCTGGCAGCAGCCCTCTGAAGTCCTTGCCGTCCTGTATGAAACCCGCGCGACCTTGTTGCCCGCCGTTGAGCAAAGCGGTGATTTCACTGGCGCAGGCGGCGGCGAGTTGTTGTCGGTACACCGCGCCGGACAGCGGCTGATCGGCGGACAGGTGCCAGATGTTCAGGGCAGGCACGACCTGGCTGTCAATGTGCAGAACTTCTTTGCGCCCTTGGGATTCGACGGGCAGGAACGGTACCGGGTTCTCACCGTTCTTTTCACGAAACAGGAACGCGCCGCGTCCCAGCTCTCGAGACTCGGCACGCTCGAACACATGGTTGACCGCACTGACCATGCCATGGCTGGAACGGAAATTCGTACCCAGGGTATGCAGTCGGCCAGCGGTGGCCTGACGGGCGCGCAAGTAGGTGTAGATGTCGGCACCGCGGAACGCGTAGATCGCTTGCTTGGGGTCGCCGATCAGAAACAGACCGCATTCGGGATTGTTGTCTTCGATGCGATAGATGCTCTCGAAGATCCGGTACTGCACCGGGTCGGTGTCCTGGAACTCGTCGATCAGCGCCACTGGAAACTGCTCGCGAATCAGGGTCGCCAGCCGCTCACCGCCATCGGACTGCAACGCTGCATCGAGACGCAGCAGCATGTCATCGAAGCCCATCTCCGCACGACGACGCTTTTCTTCCTCGAACCGTGTACCGACCCACTGGGCGGCATGTTGCAGCACGGCGGCATCAGGAGTCGGCAATCCATCGAGACTAGCCTTGAGGCCGAGCATGGCGTCCAGCCCGGGATGACTGGGTACTTCGCCCTTCCAGGCTTCAGCCATACCATCGGGTGTCAGGCGCGTGAATCCGGTGCCGATATCCAGTTGCTCAAGAGATTCATCTTCAGCCCAGGCCCTGATCTTTTCGAACCAGGGTTCGAAATAGCGCGCCTGCATCTTGCGACCGTCGACGCTCTTGCTCGCAACACCCTGGTGACAGATGGCAAGCAATTCGTCCGCCCACTGGCGCCAGGGCATCTTGAGTTCGAGCAACGCTGCACGTCGCTCTTGCAGACATTCCGTGATCAGCTCGGCAGGCTCTTTACCTTCAACGCTGTCTCGCTCACTGGCGAACAAACCACGTATTCGCGGCAGCAATGCTGCTGGGCCGCCCCAATTACCCCGCACCCAGTTCAGCGCATCACCTTGCATCGGGTAGCAAAACAGGCGCCAGTAATCGCGCAGGACTTCGCCCAGCAAATCGCTGTGATCGGTTTCCAGGGTTTGTGTAAACAGGCTGCCACTGTCGAACGCGTGCTCGCGCAACATGCGCTGGCACCAACTGTGGATAGTCGAAACTGCCGCCTCGTCCATCCACTGCGCGGCGATGTCCAGGCGGTTTGCGCACCCGGACCATTGCTCGGGTAGATATTCGTTACGAAGCTCCGCGATAAGGCTATCGGGCGCCGGTGTTTCATCGCGAAAAAATCGCGCTGCTTCAGCAAGACGCGTGCGGATACGTTCGCGCAATTCTTTGGTCGCGGCATCGGTGAACGTCACAACGAGGATTTGTGGCGGCAACAGTTCACGTCCGAAGCCGCTCGACTCTGCGCCGTGGCCAAGGACCAGTCGCAGATAAAGCGCGGAAATGGTGAAGGTCTTGCCGGTCCCGGCGCTCGCTTCGATCAGTTGGCTGCCGCGCAGGGGAAATGCCAAGGCCAGAGGTTTTGTGGTCATGCGCGAGCCTCCTCGCTGTTCAACGAACGCCAAGGCGCTTCAAGCAGCGGCCGGTACAATGCGTTGCACCAATCCGGGAACGTTTCGTCTGCGGTAAGCGAGTCGAAGTCGGCGAACTGCCGTGCGAGTGCCGGGCTTTCCCGACGCTCGCCATCGGTGGTCAGCCCATCACCTTCATAAGCCTTGCGGGCTGCGGCCTGGGCTTTGACCGGATCCGTTTGACCAAGCCATGCGAAGCCGGTCTTCACCGCAATCGGCAGTGGTTGACGCATGCCCGTTTGCCAAGCCATTAACAGGTCGCCCAGAATCCGCAACGCTGCATCCTCCTCCATCGGACCGAGCAGCAGACTGTCGTCGCTGGCCACCAACGCGGTGGTCATCGCCATACCACTGGCGCAGGCAACCAGATGATTGACCCATGGCCGTGTCAGGCGATGCCATTTGCGCGACTTGATCGAGCCGATGCTGTTGGGGATTGTAGTGACAGATAGCAAACCACCGTCCGCTCGTTGATGCAGGCCGCTGAGCCAACCTTCCAGGCGCAGCCCCTGCAACTCCAGATTCACTGGCAGAGCGTTGGTGAGCGGCGTTGGCCATAACGCCAAAAGCTGTTGGTAACGCTGCAACAGATCCGGCAACGGTTCGATCAACTCTCGCTGAAGGCATTCGCCGAACCCGGCCATAGGCAGAAGCCCACTGTTTTGCAGACGTTTTGCCTGTGCTTCCAGTATCTGATCGGTGCTATCCAGATGTCCCAGCGCCGCTTCGAGCAAGCTGTCGCTGAGGCTGTAACGTTGCAACGCATCGAGTACAAATGGCTCTTCATCCGCCAAGGGCACTTCAGCCGCTTCGAAGTACACCTTCAGTCGTTGACTGAAGAAATGCCGCACAGGATTACGCAGAAAGTCCTGCAGTTGACCGAGACTCAGCGGCTCCTCCTGAACGTAGGGATCAAGGACCTCGATATCAGTCGACGGCTCACTGGTTTGATGCAGCACCTGCCATTCATTCGCGTAGCTGAACAAATCATCGCCTTCATGGAAGTAGCGGGCGCTGAACGGTTGCAGTGGATGTTCCTGAGTGATGGCCTCAAGCAGATCTTCGTCGACATCATGCAGTTGCCAGCCGCTGGCCAGGTGATCTCGCAATTGGCCAATCAGTACCGACGCAGGGCGCTCACTGTTATCGCGAATGCTGCGACCGACCCAGCTGATATAGAGTTGGTCGCGTGCCGACAACAGCGCTTCCAACAGCAGATAGCGGTCATCTTCACGTCGGGAGCGATCGCCAGGACGGTAATCACTGCCCATGAGGTCAAAGTCCAGTGGCGGCTGTGCACGCGGGTAGTCCCCGTCATTCATGCCCAGCAGGCAGACCAGTTTGAACGGGATCGCGCGCATGGGCATCAAGGTGCAGAAGTTAACCGCACCGGCCAGAAAACGCTGGGACAGGCGTCCTTGGTCGAGGCCGGCGAGCCAGGCTTCACGGACGACGGTTAATGGCAGTTCATCATGCAAGCCAACTGACTCGCACGTCTCAAGCCAGGTTTCACGCAGCTCTTCGAGTTGGGCTAACACGTAGTCGTCATGCTCGTTACTGGCCAGGAAAAACAACTGAACCAGTGCGTGCAATCGAAAGCCCCATTGTTTGGGAGCTGCGGGTTGAGAGAGTTCCTGGTGGGCAATCTCCAATGCGTCCAGCAACGCGACCAAAGGCCCAATGAGCGCGGCATCCAGACCACCAATTTCGTCGTAGGGTTCTATACCCTCGCAAGCACTGGCACTGCCCACGGCATAACCGAGCAGCATCCGCCGCAGACCGAAACGCCAACTGTTTTGCTCCAGCTCCTGCGGCAGACCGAGCCCCGCACGCTGCTCGGCATTCATGCCCCAGCGGATGCCTGCGCCTTCGATCCAGCGGTGCAGGGTCGGCAGATCACGTTCCTCTACACCGAAGCGAGCGCGTAGTGCAGGAACGTCCAGCAGATCGAGGATCTCGCTCACGGGGAAACGGCTGTCGGGCAGTTTGAGCAAATGCTCGATAGCAATCAGTAGCGGATCACGACCACGCTGGCCTTGATCGGCGAGCGTGAAGGGAATGAAACGCGGGTCGTGGCGTTCAAGCTGAGCAAATACCGCACGAATATGCGGTGCGTAGCTGTCGATGTCCGGGACCATCACGATCACATCGCGAGGCCTTAAGTCCGGATCAGCACTGAAGCGTGCGAGCAACTGGTCGTGGAGGATCTCCACTTCACGCTGGGCGCTATGGGCAATGTGAAAACGGATCGACTCGTCCTTTGCCGGATCAACAGCAGGCCAGCGCTCGCGAGTCTCGTTCAAGGGACGCAATTCAAGAATGTCGTCCTGCAATTGATTGAGCATGTTCTGCGGCAGGCTATCGCTGAACAGGTCGATACGGCCATCGCGGAATGCCGAGCGATAGCTGTTGGGGTCGTCGTAGCTGTCGAGCAGATTGATATAGTCCCGCCCCTGCTTGCCCCAGGCCGCCAGTAGTGGATGGGCATGCTGGTGAAGGGTTTGCGGGTCGAGCACAACCGGCATTCCGCTCTTGCGAGCCTGACGCTTGTACTGATGCCGCAACAGGTCTTTATCGGCGACGATGTCTGCCCAATGGTGACGACACGGGTTATGTACGCAAAGCAGAACCTGGCTGAAGCGGGCCAGCCCCGCCAGTGCTTCCAGGGCTTGAGCGGGCAGTGAAGAAATCCCGAAAACGATCACCCGTGAAGGCAATCCGCTGGGGGCGACGTCGAGGCTGTTGATGCGTTCGATAAACCGTTGATGGACGCCGGCTCGGCTTTGCGCCATGCCTTGTTCACCCACATCCAGCAACAGCGCTCGCCACAACTCTGCCTGCCAGCAGTTTGCCGGGGTCAGAGGTTTGGTTTCGCCTCTGCCATTTCGTAATTGATGACGACCTTCTGCCCAGTCTTCGAGCCAATCGGCCCTGTACACCTGATATTGGTCGAACAGGTCTGCCAGTCGCTCCGCCAATTGATAGCGTTTACGTAAGTCTGTGTCATTCGTAAGGAAGCGCTGCAGGGGTTCGAAGTGCGGTTGGTTGATCAACTGAGGAAGCAGACGCATCAGACGCCAGGTCAAGGGAGCTTTATCGAGCAGGGATTTGACCGGGATTTCGTCACGCCCAAGCACCATGCGATAGAGCTGCCACATGAAGCTACCCGGTAACTGCACGTCGATGGCTGCTGCGATTCCGCAACCGCCCATGTCATCGTCTTCAGGGTCTTCCGCCAGTGCCAGCTTCAGCCATTGGGCGATGCCGTTGCTCTGAACCAGGGCAATTTCATTTTCCAAGGGAGCCAACGGGTAACGCCGCATCCAGCTGACCACCAGGCTGCGCAACTCGTCCAGGCGGTTGCCGTGAACCACCATAAAACCAGCACTGAGGGACGTCGCGTCCGGCATAAAGGCTTCCTTGGGAAAATACAAAAGCTAGGGTCGAACCTTAGCATTGTCGGGAGACTGTGACAGCCGGGAGCCGTCCGGTATTGCTGTACGAACTTTCCTGCGGACAAAACAAAACCCCTACCTGCATACGCAGATAGGGGTTTCGGAATTTAATCTTGACGATGACCTACTCTCACATGGGGAAACCCCACACTACCATCGGCGATGCATCGTTTCACTGCTGAGTTCGGGATGGGATCAGGTGGTTCCAATGCTCTATGGTCGTCAAGAAATTCGGTAGCCAGGTCGTGGGCCTTTGCAGGTTCACGCTCCAGCGAATGGGTAGGTGATAGATTTGTGTGTTGCCTTGCGAATTTTCGACTGCTGTCGTCTTCACACACCGCAATCTGGTGCCTCTTCAGGTCAGCAAATTGCTTGGGTGTTATATGGTCAAGCCTCACGGGCAATTAGTATTGGTTAGCTCAACGCCTCACAGCGCTTACACACCCAACCTATCAACGTCGTAGTCTTCGACGGCCCTTCAGGGGACTCAAGGTCCCAGTGAGATCTCATCTTGAGGCTAGTTTCCCGCTTAGATGCTTTCAGCGGTTATCTATTCCGAACATAGCTACCCGGCAATGCCACTGGCGTGACAACCGGAACACCAGAGGTTCGTCCACTCCGGTCCTCTCGTACTAGGAGCAGCCCCTCTCAAATCTCAAACGTCCACGGCAGATAGGGACCGAACTGTCTCACGACGTTCTAAACCCAGCTCGCGTACCACTTTAAATGGCGAACAGCCATACCCTTGGGACCGGCTTCAGCCCCAGGATGTGATGAGCCGACATCGAGGTGCCAAACACCGCCGTCGATATGAACTCTTGGGCGGTATCAGCCTGTTATCCCCGGAGTACCTTTTATCCGTTGAGCGATGGCCCTTCCATACAGAACCACCGGATCACTAAGACCTACTTTCGTACCTGCTCGACGTGTCTGTCTCGCAGTCAAGCGCGCTTTTGCCTTTATACTCTACGACCGATTTCCGACCGGTCTGAGCGCACCTTCGTACTCCTCCGTTACTCTTTAGGAGGAGACCGCCCCAGTCAAACTACCCACCATACACTGTCCTCGATCCGGATAACGGACCTGAGTTAGAACCTCAAAGTTGCCAGGGTGGTATTTCAAGGTTGGCTCCACGCGAACTGGCGTCCACGCTTCAAAGCCTCCCACCTATCCTACACAAGCAAATTCAAAGTCCAGTGCAAAGCTATAGTAAAGGTTCACGGGGTCTTTCCGTCTAGCCGCGGATACACTGCATCTTCACAGCGATTTCAATTTCACTGAGTCTCGGGTGGAGACAGCGCCGCCATCGTTACGCCATTCGTGCAGGTCGGAACTTACCCGACAAGGAATTTCGCTACCTTAGGACCGTTATAGTTACGGCCGCCGTTTACCGGGGCTTCGATCAAGAGCTTCGCGTTAGCTAACCCCATCAATTAACCTTCCGGCACCGGGCAGGCGTCACACCCTATACGTCCACTTTCGTGTTTGCAGAGTGCTGTGTTTTTAATAAACAGTCGCAGCGGCCTGGTATCTTCGACCGGCATGGGCTTACGCAGTAAATGCTTCACCCTCACCGGCGCACCTTCTCCCGAAGTTACGGTGCCATTTTGCCTAGTTCCTTCACCCGAGTTCTCTCAAGCGCCTTGGTATTCTCTACCCAACCACCTGTGTCGGTTTGGGGTACGGTTCCTGGTTACCTGAAGCTTAGAAGCTTTTCTTGGAAGCATGGCATCAACCACTTCGTCACCCAAAGGGTAACTCGTCATCAGCTCTCGGCCTTAGAATCCCGGATTTACCTAAGATTCCAGCCTACCACCTTAAACTTGGACAACCAACGCCAAGCTGGCCTAGCCTTCTCCGTCCCTCCATCGCAATAACCAGAAGTACAGGAATATTAACCTGTTTTCCATCGACTACGCTTTTCAGCCTCGCCTTAGGGACCGACTAACCCTGCGTCGATTAACGTTGCGCAGGAAACCTTGGTCTTTCGGCGTGGGTGTTTTTCACACCCATTGTCGTTACTCATGTCAGCATTCGCACTTCTGATACCTCCAGCAAGCTTCTCAACTCACCTTCACAGGCTTACAGAACGCTCCTCTACCGCATCACCTAAGTGATACCCGTAGCTTCGGTGTATGGTTTGAGCCCCGTTACATCTTCCGCGCAGGCCGACTCGACTAGTGAGCTATTACGCTTTCTTTAAAGGGTGGCTGCTTCTAAGCCAACCTCCTAGCTGTCTAAGCCTTCCCACATCGTTTCCCACTTAACCATAACTTTGGGACCTTAGCTGACGGTCTGGGTTGTTTCCCTTTTCACGACGGACGTTAGCACCCGCCGTGTGTCTCCCATGCTCGGCACTTGTAGGTATTCGGAGTTTGCATCGGTTTGGTAAGTCGGGATGACCCCCTAGCCGAAACAGTGCTCTACCCCCTACAGTGATACATGAGGCGCTACCTAAATAGCTTTCGAGGAGAACCAGCTATCTCCGAGCTTGATTAGCCTTTCACTCCGATCCACAGGTCATCCGCTAACTTTTCAACGGTAGTCGGTTCGGTCCTCCAGTTAGTGTTACCCAACCTTCAACCTGCCCATGGATAGATCGCCCGGTTTCGGGTCTATTCCCAGCGACTAGACGCCCTATTAAGACTCGCTTTCGCTACGCCTCCCCTATTCGGTTAAGCTCGCCACTGAAAATAAGTCGCTGACCCATTATACAAAAGGTACGCAGTCACCCAACAAAGTGGGCTCCCACTGCTTGTACGCATACGGTTTCAGGATCTATTTCACTCCCCTCTCCGGGGTTCTTTTCGCCTTTCCCTCACGGTACTAGTTCACTATCGGTCAGTCAGTAGTATTTAGCCTTGGAGGATGGTCCCCCCATATTCAGACAAAGTTTCTCGTGCTCCGTCCTACTCGATTTCATGACTAAGAGATTTTCGCGTACAGGGCTATCACCCACTATGGCCGTACTTTCCAGAACGTTCCGCTAATCTCAAAGCCACTTAAGGGCTAGTCCCCGTTCGCTCGCCACTACTAAGGGAATCTCGGTTGATTTCTTTTCCTCAGGGTACTTAGATGTTTCAGTTCCCCTGGTTCGCCTCTTAAGCCTATGTATTCAGCTTAAGATAACCATCTTATGATGGCTGGGTTCCCCCATTCAGACATCTCCGGATCAAAGTCTGTTTGCCGACTCCCCGAAGCTTTTCGCAGGCTACCACGTCTTTCATCGCCTCTGACTGCCAAGGCATCCACCGTATGCGCTTCTTCACTTGACCATATAACCCCAAGCAATCTGGTTATACTGTGAAGACGACATTCGCCGAAAATTCGCATGCTTGCTCAATTAAGAGCTACTCACAAATTTTACCTTAGCCTGATCCGTTACCAGTGAAAGTAACGTCCAGTCTATCTTTCTATCACATACCCAAATTTTTAAAGAACGATCTAATCCAAAGACTAGAAATCAACATTCACCATCATCACGATGGAATGCTCATTTCTAAGCTTTCAACAAACAGAAGCAGTAGTGGTGGAGCCAAACGGGATCGAACCGTTGACCTCCTGCGTGCAAGGCAGGCGCTCTCCCAGCTGAGCTATGGCCCCGTATTTCTACAGGTTCCCACACAAAATTGGTGGGTCTGGGCAGATTCGAACTGCCGACCTCACCCTTATCAGGGGTGCGCTCTAACCAACTGAGCTACAGACCCAATTTCGAGCTTTAAGGCCGACCTCACCCTGCTCTTTACCACAGAGCATGGGGTGCGCTCCAACCAACTAAGCTACAACCTGTTAGGGCTGCTTCTTATCGTCTTCTTCAATGAATCAAGCAATTCGTGTGGGAGCTTATGGAGCAGCTGATGTCGTCGATTAAGGAGGTGATCCAGCCGCAGGTTCCCCTACGGCTACCTTGTTACGACTTCACCCCAGTCATGAATCACACCGTGGTAACCGTCCTCCCGAAGGTTAGACTAGCTACTTCTGGTGCAACCCACTCCCATGGTGTGACGGGCGGTGTGTACAAGGCCCGGGAACGTATTCACCGCGACATTCTGATTCGCGATTACTAGCGATTCCGACTTCACGCAGTCGAGTTGCAGACTGCGATCCGGACTACGATCGGTTTTCTGGGATTAGCTCCACCTCGCGGCTTGGCAACCCTCTGTACCGACCATTGTAGCACGTGTGTAGCCCAGGCCGTAAGGGCCATGATGACTTGACGTCATCCCCACCTTCCTCCGGTTTGTCACCGGCAGTCTCCTTAGAGTGCCCACCATGACGTGCTGGTAACTAAGGACAAGGGTTGCGCTCGTTACGGGACTTAACCCAACATCTCACGACACGAGCTGACGACAGCCATGCAGCACCTGTCTCAATGTTCCCGAAGGCACCAATCCATCTCTGGAAAGTTCATTGGATGTCAAGGCCTGGTAAGGTTCTTCGCGTTGCTTCGAATTAAACCACATGCTCCACCGCTTGTGCGGGCCCCCGTCAATTCATTTGAGTTTTAACCTTGCGGCCGTACTCCCCAGGCGGTCAACTTAATGCGTTAGCTGCGCCACTAAGAGCTCAAGGCTCCCAACGGCTAGTTGACATCGTTTACGGCGTGGACTACCAGGGTATCTAATCCTGTTTGCTCCCCACGCTTTCGCACCTCAGTGTCAGTATCAGTCCAGGTGGTCGCCTTCGCCACTGGTGTTCCTTCCTATATCTACGCATTTCACCGCTACACAGGAAATTCCACCACCCTCTACCATACTCTAGCTTGTCAGTTTTGAATGCAGTTCCCAGGTTGAGCCCGGGGATTTCACATCCAACTTAACAAACCACCTACGCGCGCTTTACGCCCAGTAATTCCGATTAACGCTTGCACCCTCTGTATTACCGCGGCTGCTGGCACAGAGTTAGCCGGTGCTTATTCTGTCGGTAACGTCAAGACACCAACGTATTAGGTTAATGCCCTTCCTCCCAACTTAAAGTGCTTTACAATCCGAAGACCTTCTTCACACACGCGGCATGGCTGGATCAGGCTTTCGCCCATTGTCCAATATTCCCCACTGCTGCCTCCCGTAGGAGTCTGGACCGTGTCTCAGTTCCAGTGTGACTGATCATCCTCTCAGACCAGTTACGGATCGTCGCCTTGGTGAGCCATTACCTCACCAACTAGCTAATCCGACCTAGGCTCATCTGATAGCGCAAGGCCCGAAGGTCCCCTGCTTTCTCCCGTAGGACGTATGCGGTATTAGCGTCCGTTTCCGAGCGTTATCCCCCACTACCAGGCAGATTCCTAGGCATTACTCACCCGTCCGCCGCTCGCCACCAGGTACAAGTACCCGTGCTGCCGCTCGACTTGCATGTGTTAGGCCTGCCGCCAGCGTTCAATCTGAGCCATGATCAAACTCTTCAGTTCAAACATCTTTGGGTTTTTAAGAAACCCTAAACTTGGCTCAGCAATCGTTGGTTACATCTTTGATTTCTCGCGGAGTAACTTGTGATGCTGATAATCTTGTTGACTATCAGTCTGACTCCACAAGCACCCACACGAATTGCTTGATTCAGTTGTTAAAGAGCGGTTGGTTAAGAGCTTTCGTCTCAACCGAGGCGCGCATTCTACAGCAGCCTCTGTTGCTGTCAAGCGGTTATTTTCCGAAGTTTTCAAAGTTTCCTTTGCAACTTCAACCACTTGCGCTTGCGATCTCTCGTCAGCGGGAGGCGAATTCTACAGCGTTACTCGCTGCTGTCAACACCTCTTTTACCCCGCTTTCGACCGAGAAGATCGAACCGTTAAAAGAGCCAAACAACCTCGCTCTTTCAACTCCTTCTGGGCTTCGATGACCTGAAGCAACCCGCTGTCGAAAACCGTGTAACTCATTGTTTACCAAGGAGTTTTCCGTTTCGACTGCGCCGGAAGTGGGGCGAATTATAGACTTCCAGAATCTGCCGTCAACACCTATCTTCACAATTCTGTCATATAGGTGAAAAAAGCCCCTGAAACGCAAAGGCCGGCCCCGAGGGGCCGGCCTTCTTCCCTTCTAATTACAAACTAGGGAATGCGAACTGCGAAGCTTCATGGCTCGCCCGTTGTGGCCAGCGCTGGGTAATCGCCTTGCGACGGGTGTAGAAACGCACGCCATCCGGACCATACGCATGCAAGTCGCCGAACAGCGAGCGCTTCCAGCCGCCAAAGCTGTGATAAGCCACCGGTACCGGCAGCGGTACGTTGACGCCGACCATACCGACTTCGATCTCGTCGCAGAACAACCGTGCCGCTTCCCCATCTCGGGTAAAGATGCAGGTGCCGTTGCCATACTCGTGATCGTTGATCAGCTGCATCGCCTCTTCCAGGCTGTTAACCCGGACAACACACAGCACCGGCCCGAAGATCTCTTCTTTATAGATGCGCATCTCTGGCGTGACGTTGTCGAACAGGCAGCCACCCAGGAAGAAGCCTTCCTCATGACCGGCCACGCTCAGACCACGACCATCCACCACCAAGGTCGCACCAGAAGAAACACCGTCTTCTATATAGCCACTGACTTTGTCGCGAGCCTGACCGGAAACCAGCGGCCCCATGTCCAGACCGCACGAAGTACCGGCACCGATTTTCAGCGCCTTGATTTGCGGTACCAACTTGGCCACCAGCGCATCCGCCACCTGGTCACCGACGCACACAGCCACCGAGATCGCCATGCAACGCTCGCCGCAAGAACCATAGGCCGCGCCCATCAGTGCGCTGACCGCGTTATCCAGATCCGCATCAGGCATCAGCACCGCATGGTTCTTCGCGCCACCCAGTGCCTGAACGCGTTTGCCGCGCTTGGTGCCTTCGGCGTAGATGTATTCGGCAATCGGCGTCGAACCAACGAAGCTCAACGCTTTGACTTCCGGCGCTTCGATCAGCGCGTCCACCGCAGCCTTGTCGCCGTGCACTACGCTCAGCACACCTTTTGGCAGGCCGGCTTCCAACAGCAATTGAGCAATCAACAGCGTGGAGCTCGGATCACGCTCGGACGGCTTGAGGATGAAGCAGTTACCGCAGACGATTGCCAGCGGATACATCCACAGCGGCACCATGGCCGGGAAGTTGAACGGAGTAATACCGGCCACCACGCCCAACGGCTGGAAGTCCGACCAGGCATCAATGTTCGGGCCGACGTTACGGCTGTACTCGCCCTTGAGGATTTCCGGCGCTGCACAAGCGAACTCGACGTTCTCGATCCCGCGCTTCAGTTCACCGGCAGCATCTTCCAGCGTTTTGCCGTGTTCTTCGCTGATCAGCTGAGCGATACGCGCTTCGTTCTGTTCCAGCAATTGCTTGAAGCGGAACATCACTTGAGCACGCTTGGCCGGCGGAGTGTTACGCCAGGCCGGAAACGCAGCCTTGGCCGAGTCGATAGCTTTTTGAATGGTTTCACGGCTGGCCAATGGCAGCTTATGGATCGCCTGGCCGGTGGACGGGTTGAACACGTCAGCGGTGCGACCGTCTTCGGTCACCAGTTCGCCATTGATCAAATGCGGGATAAGGCTCATGCGGGGCTCCAGAAAAGTTGTCCACAGGCGCCCTGTCATAGGGCACCTCTATATAGAAGGGAAAATCAGTCGATCTTGTTCAGCACGTCGCCGACCGCGTCGAACAGACGATCAAGGTCTTGCGGCTTGCTGTTGAAGGTTGGGCCGAACTGCAGGGTGTCACCGCCGAAGCGCACGTAGAACCCGGCTTTCCACAGGGCCATGCCCGCTTCGAACGGACGCACGATGGCGTCGCCGTCACGAGGCGCGATCTGGATCGCACCGGCCAGACCATAGTTACGAATATCGATGATGTTTTTCGAACCCTTCAAACCGTGCAGCGCATTTTCAAAATGCGGCGCGACTTCGGCCACGCTCTGCACCAGGTTTTCCTTTTGCAGCAGGTCGAGTGCTGCCAGGCCAGCGGCACACGCCACCGGGTGCGCGGAATAGGTGTAGCCGTGCGGGAATTCCACCGCGTACTCAGGCGTCGCCTGGTTCATGAAGGTCTGGTAGATCTCGGAGCTGGCAATCACCGCTCCCATCGGAATTGCGCCGTTAGTCACTTGCTTGGCGATGCACATCAGGTCCGGGGTAACGCCGAAGCTGTCGGCGCCGAACATCGAACCGGTACGGCCGAAACCGGTGATCACTTCGTCGAACACCAGCAGGATGTTGTGCTGATCGCAGATCTCGCGCAGACGCTTGAGGTAACCCTGTGGTGGAACCAGTACGCCAGCGGAACCGGCCATTGGCTCGACGAACACCGCGGCGATGTTCGAAGCGTCGTGCAGTTCGATCAGCTTGAGCAGTTCATCCGCCAGGGCGATACCGCCCTCTTTCGGCATGCCACGGGAGTAGGCATTGCTCGCCAGCAAAGTGTGCGGCAGATGATCGACGTCCATCATCGCCTGACCGAACATTTTGCGGTTGCCGTTCACGCCACCGAGGCTGGTGCCGGCGATGTTCACGCCGTGATAACCACGTGCACGGCCGATCATTTTGGTCTTGGTGGCCTGGCCTTTCAGACGCCAGTAAGCACGAACCATCTTCACCGCCGTGTCAGCGCACTCGGAGCCCGAGTCAGTGAAGAACACGTGATTCAGATTGCCCGGGGTCAGGTCGGTGATTTTCTCAGCCAGCTGGAACGACAGCGGATGGCCGTACTGGAAGCCCGGCGAGTAATCGAGGGTGCCCAATTGCTTGGCGACCGCTTCCTGAATTTCCTTACGGGTATGCCCGGCGCCGCAGGTCCACAAACCAGAGAGAGAGTCGTAAACCTTGCGGCCCTTGTCATCGATCAACCAACTGCCTTCAGCCGCCACGATCAGTCGCGGATCGCGCTGGAAATTTCGGTTGGCGGTGTAGGGCATCCAGTGAGCATCGAGCTTGAGCTGGCTGGCCAGGGAAGTCGGGTTGTTTTCAGGCAAGTTCATGGGCAAAACCTCGCAGGCAATAAGCAGCACAGAGATCAAAAGCGTTCTTGCAGCTAAATTGCCACGGGGATAAAGTCGGTGAAATCCAACTCTTCTAACGTTCAGTCAGGTCACCACTAAACTATGAGCAGCCGTCGCCCCGATCCGCTGGCGCAAGTCAGTGACTTTGATATCCGCTTATTGAGGATCTTCCGCAGCGTCGTGGAGTGCGGTGGTTTCTCAGCAGCGGAATCGGTCCTGGGGATCGGGCGCTCAGCCATCAGCCAGCAAATGAGCGATCTGGAACAGCGCCTCGGTTTGCGCTTGTGCCAACGCGGTCGCGCCGGGTTTTCCCTGACCGAAGAAGGTCGCGAGGTTTACCAATCGGCCTTGCAGCTATTAAGTGCGCTGGAAAGTTTTCGCACCGAGGTCAACGGCCTGCACCAACACTTGCGGGGCGAATTGACCATCGGCCTGACCGACAATCTGGTCACCCTCCCCCACATGCGCATCACCCACGCCTTGGCGCAATTGAAGGAACGCGGGCCGGACGTGCAGATTCAGATCCGCATGATCGCGCCCAATGAAGTCGAACAAGGCGTGCTCGACGGTCGATTGCATGTCGGCGTGGTGCCGCAAGCCAGCGCGCTGTCGGGGCTGGAATATCAGCCGCTCTATAGCGAACGCTCGCTACTGTATTGCGCAGTGGGTCATCCGTTGTTTTATGTCGACGATAAACAACTGGATGACGAGCGCCTCAATAGCCAGGACGCCATCGCACCGACTTTCCGTTTGCCAGCCGAAATTCAAGCGCATTACCAGGCGCTCAATTGCACCGCCAGTGCCTCGGACCGTGAAGGCATGGCGTTCCTGATCCTCACCGGGCGCTACATCGGTTACTTACCGGACCACTACGCCAGCCTCTGGGTGCAGCAAGGCCGATTGCGTGCGCTGAAACCAAACGTGCGTTTCTATGACCTGAGCCTCGCATCTGTCACCCGCAAGGGCCGTCGCCCGCATTTGGTGCTGGAAAGTTTTCTGGAGAGTCTGGCGGCGACACGCTAGGTTTTATCGCGTCAGGACTTGTCTGATGCCTGTGGGTGCGCTATCAACGCACTGGTTGCACCCACCCATTTGTTCGGAAGTGCCTATGACCTTTGAAGTCCCCGCTCACGGCGGCAAACCTGCCAGCCGCATTCGTCAGAAGAACGAAGAGACCATCATCAAAGCCGCCGAAGACGAGTTCGCCCGTCACGGGTTCAAAGGCACCAGCATGAACACCATCGCCCTGAATGCCGGATTGCCCAAGGCGAATCTGCATTACTACTTCACCAACAAACTCGGTTTGTACGTGGCGGTGTTGAGCAACATCCTCCAGTTGTGGGACAGCACCTTCAACACCCTGACCGCCGAAGATGATCCGGCCGAAGCGCTGACGCGTTACATCCGCGCCAAGATGGAATTCTCCCGTCGTCAGCCGCAAGCCTCGCGGATCTTCGCGATGGAAGTAATCAGCGGCGGCGAATGCCTGACCGAGTACTTCAACCAGGATTATCGCGCCTGGTTCCAGGGCCGGGCGGGCGTGTTCCAAGCGTGGATCGACGCCGGAAAAATGGACCCGGTCGACCCGGTGAACCTGATCTTCCTGTTGTGGGGCAGCACTCAGCATTACGCCGATTTCGCCACGCAGATCTGCCGCGTCACCGGGCGCACCAAGTTGACCAAGCAAGACATGGAAGACGCCGGCAACAACCTGATCCGCATCATTCTCAAGGGCTGCGGCCTGACGCCAACGATCTAAGACACTTATGCCTTTTACCCTCAGCGGTTTTTGCGAGTACCGCGAAGAGATTCGCAAAAGCCGCTTCATCACTTTCGCCGCGCCGATCAGCAGCCCCGCTGAAGCCCAAGCGTTCATCGAACAGCACAGCGATTTAAATGCCTCGCACAATTGCTGGGCCTGGAAGCTTGGCGAGCAATACCGCAGCACTGACGATGGCGAACCCGGCGGCACCGCTGGCCGACCGATTCTGGCGGCAATCGACGCGCAGGATTGCGATCAGGTCGCGGTGCTGGTGATTCGTTGGTATGGCGGCATTCAACTCGGCACCGGTGGCCTCGCCCGGGCGTATGGCGGCGGCGCCAACAAGTGCCTGCAAGCCGCGGCAAAGGTTGAACTGATCAGTCGGGTGCCGGTGAGTTGCGCCTGTGCTTTCGGCGAGTTGCCGCTGGTGAAGCTTCGGGTGGCGGAACTGGGTGGATTGATTGTGGAAGAAACGTTCACGGCCAACGGCGTAGAGCTGCAATTGGCGATCGGCGAAAGCCAGATCGATACCCTGCAAACGCAGCTGGCGGATTTGAGCCGCGGGCGCATTTTGTTGCAGCACTAATCGCACCAACAACGTTCACAGCCCTTTCGTCGAACCGGTGCATTTGCCCACATCTATTGTGCACCCGCCTGTGGATAACCTGAGCACATCCGCCTGTAACCCTTCTGTCATGCGGCTTTGCGGGCTTTGCTCACTTTTCGTCCAATGCGCCGTCAAAAAAGCTAAATCCACGTAAAAACAATCAGTTAGCGCGGGTTATCACCTTTAGAAGAATGCCACGCAGTGCTTATGCCCGAGCTTCGGGCTTGCGCACAAATACTGTGGAGCAATCTGTGGATAACCCGTTCATGGCTGTCGCCGCCCCATGTCCGGCGTGGCTTGCCGCAGGTTGCTCGTTTTTTGATCAAACACCCTGAGCAAAACCGGAGCCTGATCAACGGCTTTGCCCTCAAGTGGTGCCTGGTTCGGGATCGACATAGGGCGAGGCGCCATCCTCAAAGCCTTTATCTGTAACGCTTTTGATTTTTCCTGACTCAATGGCCAGGAAATTGCTTTATCCACAGGCATCACATAAATCGACCCGAGCCTGTCATGCCCAACCCCGTGCCGATCCCCGATCCAACACCTCGTCTGCAACTGCGCAGAATCAGCAAGCGCTACCCCGGTTGCCTGGCCAACGACGCCATCGATTTGAGCATAGCCCCTGGCGAAATCCATGCCCTGCTTGGCGAAAACGGCGCGGGCAAAAGTACGCTGATGAAGATCATCTACGGCGTCATCCATGCAGACTCGGGAGAGATGATCTGGCAAGGGCAACCCGTGACAATGCGCAACCCGGCTCAGGCTCGGGGGCTGGGAATCGGCATGGTGTTCCAGCATTTCTCGCTGTTCGAGACTTTGAGCGTGGCGCAGAACATTGCCTTGGCGATGGGCGCGGCGGCGGGTACACCGAAGCAGCTTGAGCCGAAAATTCGTGAAGTCTCCCGGCGCTACGGCATGGCGCTGGATCCGGAGCGACTTGTCCACAGCCTGTCGATCGGCGAACGCCAGCGGGTGGAAATCATTCGTTGCCTGATGCAGGACATCCGCCTGCTGATTCTCGATGAGCCGACCTCAGTGCTGACTCCGCAGGAGGCGGACGATTTGTTCGTCACCTTGCGCCGACTCGCCGCCGAGGGCTGCAGCATTCTGTTTATCAGCCACAAACTCGGTGAAGTTCGCGCGCTGTGCCATAGCGCTACGGTGTTGCGCGGCGGTCGGGTGGCCGGGCATTGCGTGCCGGCCGAGTGTTCGGATCAGCAACTGGCGCAGTTGATGGTCGGCGAAGCCGCCGCGCTGATTACGGATTATCCGAAGGTGATCGGCAGTGATGTTTTCTTGCGTGTGAGCGGATTGTCCTGGCACAACCCGGATCCGTTCGGCTGCTCGCTGAAGGACATCAACCTGCAAGTGCGCAGCGGTGAAATCGTTGGTATCGCCGGTGTCGCGGGCAATGGTCAGGATGAGTTGCTGGCCCTGCTCAGCGGCGAAGAACCGCTCAGCCGCAACGACGGCGCAACGATCAGTTTCGGCGTGCAACCGGTGGCGCAATTGCGGCCGGATGCACGGCGCAAACTCGGCCTGGCCTTCGTCCCCGCTGAACGTCTGGGCCATGGCGCGGTGCCGGACTTGAGCCTGGCGGACAACGCCCTGCTCACTGCCTTTCAACAAGGGCTGGTCAGCAATGGCCTGATCCAGCGCAGCAAGGTCGAAGCCCTGGCCGAAGAAATCATCCATCGATTCGGGGTGAAGACGCCCGACACCCAGACGCCGGCCCGCAGCCTGTCCGGCGGCAACTTGCAGAAATTCATCCTCGGCCGCGAAATCCTGCAGCAACCGAAACTGCTGGTGGCCGCACACCCGACCTGGGGCGTGGACGTCGGCGCTGCCGCGACCATTCACCGGGCGCTGATTGCCTTGCGCGACGCTGGCGCGGCGATCCTGGTGATCTCCGAAGACCTCGACGAGCTGTTCCAGATCAGCGACCGGCTCGGCGCTTTGTGCAGCGGTCGATTATCGCCGCTCAAGGCCACGGTCGACACGCGCCTGATCGAGGTCGGCGGCTGGATGGCCGGCCAGTTCGACGCGCCTCAATCACTCGCACCCGCAACGGTTTAACGGAGTTTCACATGCTGCTTTCTCTCGAACCCCGTGGCCAGCAATCGCGCTTGATGTTGTGGTGCTCGCCGTTGCTGGCGGCTGTCCTGACGTTGGGCTGTGGCTCGCTGCTGTTTATCGCACTGGGGCATGATCCGCTACTCACTCTCCACACCTTGCTCATCGCACCGGTCAGCGACCTGTATGGCGTCTCCGAACTGCTGGTCAAAGCGCTGCCGATTTTGCTCTGCGCGTTGGGCCTGGCCGTGGCGTACCAAGCACGAATCTGGAACATTGGCGCCGAAGGTCAGTTGCTGCTTGGCGCGCTGGCCGGCAGTGCATTGGCGGTGAACATTATCGACCTGCAAAGCCGCTGGGCGCTGGTGTTGATCCTACTCGTCGGCACATTGGCCGGCGCGGCATGGGCCGGGCTGACAGCGTGGTTGCGCACGCGTTTCAATGCCAATGAAATCCTCACCAGCATCATGCTCAATTACATCGCCCTGAACCTGTTGCTGTTCTGTGTGCATGGGCCGCTGAAGGATCCGGCGGGGTTCAACTTTCCTGAGTCAGCGATGTTCGATGATGCCAGTCGTTTGCCGCTCCTGATGGAGGACGGCCGGGTTCACGCGGGCGTGTATTTCGCCTTGCTCGCGTTGGTGGCGGTGTGGGTGTTGCTGCAGAAAAGTTTTATCGGGTTCCAGATCAAAGTGCTCGGGCTGGACAAGCGTGCGGCGGGGTTCGTCGGCTTTCGCGAGAAACGGTTGATCTGGCTGGCGCTGTTGATCAGCGGAGGGTTGGCGGGACTCGCCGGGGTATGTGAAGTCACCGGGCCGATCGGCCAATTGGTGCCGCAGGTATCGCCCGGTTACGGCTATGCCGCGATCACCGTGGCGTTTCTCGGGCGACTCAATCCCATCGGTATTCTGTTTTCCAGTCTGCTGATGGCGCTGCTGTACATCGGCGGCGAGAGCGCGCAGATGAGCATGAATCTGCCGCAAGCAATCACCCAATTGTTCCAGGGGATGATGCTGTTTTTCCTGCTGGCCAGTGACGTGCTGATTCTCTACCGACCGCGTTTGAATATGCGCTGGGCCCGTCGTGCACAAGCCACCACCGTACACGCAGGAGCGCTGTGATGGATATCGATCTGCTGAGCAATATTTTCTACGCCATGGTCCGTTGCGGTACGCCGCTGCTGTTGGTGGCGTTGGGTGAATTGATCTGCGAGAAGAGCGGCGTTCTGAACCTCGGCCAGGAAGGCATGATGCTATTTGGTGCGGTGATCGGTTTTATCGTCGCGCTGAACAGCGGCAACCTGTGGCTCGGCGTGTTGCTGGCGATGCTTGCCGGGATGCTGTTGTCGTCTCTGTTTGCGTTGGTGGCGCTGGTGTTCAACGCCAATCAGGTGGCCACCGGGTTGGCGCTGACGATCTTCGGTGTGGGCCTATCGACGTTTGTTGGCGCGGCGTGGGTCGGTAAACCGTTGGCGGGTTTCGAGCCGGTGGCGATTCCTTATTTGAGTGAGATTCCGTTGATCGGGCGGATGCTGTTTGCACAGGATCTGTTGGTGTATCTGTCGTTCGCGCTGTTTGCGCTGGTGGCTTGGGTGATTGTGAAAAGTCGCGTCGGGTTGATCATTCAAGCCGTTGGAGAAAACCCGGATGCCGCCAGTGCGATGGGTTTGCCGGTGTTGGGCGTGCGCACGTTGGCGGTGCTGTTTGGTGGGGCGATGGCTGGATTGGCCGGGGCTTATTTGTCGCTGGCTTATACGCCGATGTGGGCGGAGAACATGAGCGCCGGGCGTGGCTGGATTGCCTTGGCACTGGTGGTGTTTGCCAGTTGGCGGGTGTGGCGCTTGCTGCTGGGGGCGTATCTGTTCGGACTCGCCAGCATCTTGCATTTGGTGGCGCAGGGTTTGGGGCTGGCGATTCCGTCGAGTCTGTTGGCGATGCTGCCGTATGTCGCGACCATTGTGGTGTTGGTGCTGTTGTCGCGGGATGCGCTGCGTACGCGGTTGTATGCGCCGGTGTCATTGGGGAAACCGTGGCAGGCTGGGCATTAAAGGTCGACCGGGCCGGCCTCTTCGCGGGCAAGCCCGCTCCCACAGGGTGTTGTGTCGAACGAAAAATCTTCACTTCAACGCGATCTACTGTGGGAGCGGGCTTGCCCGCGATGGGGCCCTCACAGGCAATATTTGAAGAACGCCCCACGCCAATTCAAAGAACAGGAAAATCACCAATAGCGAACTGGCTCCATGGAGCAAGGCATAGAGCTGCCAAGCGGAAAACAGAAATCTACCGACCGCGTCATACCGGCCATACACCTGCTGCGGATCACGAATCCGCAGCACCGCCCAGACGCAGACAATCGACCCCAACAGATTGGCCATCAGCATGTGCATCGGCTCAAACGGCGGCAACTCGCCAGGCAAGTTGAACGCCTGACTCAAACTCAACAAAACGCCATGCAACGCCGCAAAACTCCACGGCGTTGCAAACGCTGCCGTCACGATCAAGTCATACCAGGCGCTACCCTTCACCAACCGGCGATATTGCGTTGAAGTCCACATCCGTCTTGCTCCATAAACTCAGGGAGCAACAAGGCTAAAGCCTGGAGTATGCTCCAGGGTCAAGCCCTCTCGAGATGTCATGATGCGCATCGGTGAATTAGCCCAGGCCAGCGCCGTCAGCCGCGACACGCTGCGCTTCTACGAGCAACGCGGGTTGATTGCGGCACAACGCAGCGCCAACGGTTATCGCGACTATCCGGCGGACATGGTGCAGCTGGTGCTGTACATCAAGACCGCTCAGCGATTGGGATTTACCCTCGGCGAGATCGGCAACAGCGTCGCCGCATTGTGGCAGTCGCCCGATCCAGACAGCGCCGTCACGCAATTGCTGCAAGACAAACTCAAACTGATCGAAACCCGAATGGACGAACTCGGCGCGCTGCGTCAGGAGTTGCAGCAACGGCTCGGTCAACGTTGTCCATTGAATCCGTGATCCTCATTTATCAAGGAAGCCACTCATGTCTACGGCAAAAACCGCACTCATCATCGGCGCCTCCCGGGGCTTGGGCCTCGGTCTGGTGAAAACCCTGCTGGCCGACGGTTGGCAAGTCACCGCCACCGTGCGCAACCCGCAGAACGCCGAAGCCTTGCAGGCCTTGGGCAAGGTGCGGATCGAAAAACTCGACATGGACGATCAGCAGGCGGTCATCGCCCTGAGCCAACAACTCAAGGGCGAAGTGTTTGACCTGTTGTTCGTGAATGCCGGGGTCAAGGGGCCGGAGGTTCAGACACCGGGCGGTGCGACGTTGGCCGAGGTCGGGCAACTGTTTTTCACCAATGCGGTGGCGCCGATCAATCTGGCTCAACGCTTTGTCGGGCAGATTCGTCCGGATACCGGCGTGCTGGCGTTCATGAGTTCGGTGCTGGGCAGCGTGACCATGCCGGATGCGCCCGAACTGGCGTTGTACAAGGCCAGCAAAGCGGCGCTGAACTCGATGACCAGCAGCTTCGTCACTCAATTGGGCGAGCAGAAACTCACCGTGCTGTCGCTGCATCCGGGTTGGGTGAAGACCGACATGGGCGGTGAAGGCGCTGACATCAATGTGGAAACCAGTACGCGTGGTTTGGTTGATCAGGTGAATGCGTATACCGGCAAGGGCGGGCATCACTTCGTGAATTACAGGGGTGAAACCATTCCTTGGTAACAAACACAAAACCTGTGGGAGCCGGGCTTGCCCGCGATGCAGGCACCTCGGTCTGTCAGTGATACTGAGGAGATGCAATCGCAGGCAAGCCAGCTCCCACAGGGATTTGTGTTGTCCTGTCGGGCGAGGCTTGCCCGCCGAGCTTTTTTGATTGAGACTTCGCACTTCGTCCCCGCGGCGACCCTGGATCAGCAGACAGGGTAATCACTGAGCTGGCTAACCTGAACCCAACTTTCAGAGGAGCCGGCCAACATGCCTGCGACCCGTACCTGGTTAAAAAATCCCCTCGCGATCTTCACTGCCAATGGCCTCGATGCCCGTGGCGGCCTGGTGCTGCAAGACGGTTTGATCGTCGAAGTGCTCGCGACTGGCCAGCAACCTTCCGCGCCCTGTGGACACGTCTTCGATGCCCGCGAGCATGTGATCCTGCCGGGACTGATCAACACCCATCACCACTTCTATCAAACCCTGACCCGCGCCTGGGCGCCGGTGGTCAATCAGCCGTTGTTCCCGTGGCTGAAAACCCTCTACCCGGTCTGGGCACGCCTCACCCCTGAAAAACTCGCCCTCGCCAGCAAAGTCGCGCTGGCCGAGTTGCTGCTGTCTGGCTGCACCACCGCGGCCGATCACCATTACCTGTTTCCGCAAGGCCTGGAAAATGCGATCGACGTACAAGTCGAAAGCGTTCGCGAACTGGGCATGCGCGCCATGTTGACGCGCGGTTCCATGAGCCTCGGCGAAAAGGACGGCGGCCTGCCACCGCAGCAGACCGTGCAGGAAGGCGAAGTCATCCTCGCCGACAGCCAACGCTTGATCGCCGAGTACCACGAACGTGGCGACGGTGCGCAAATCCAGATCGCCCTCGCGCCGTGCTCACCGTTCTCGGTGACCCCGGAAATCATGTCGGCCAGCGCCGAATTGGCGAACAAACTCGACGTGCGCCTGCACACCCATCTGGCCGAAACCCTCGACGAAGAAGACTTCTGCCTGCAACGCTTCGGCCTGCGCACTGTGGATTACCTCGACAGCGTCGGCTGGCTCGGCCCACGCACCTGGCTGGCTCACGGCATCCACTTCAACCCGGATGAAATCGCTCGCCTCGGCGCCGCCGGCACCGGCATTTGCCATTGCCCGAGTTCGAACATGCGTCTGGCTTCCGGCATTTGCCCGACCCTGGACCTGACCGCCGCCGGCGCGTTGCTGGGCTTGGGCGTGGACGGTTCGGCGTCTAACGATGCGTCGAACATGATGCTGGAAACCCGTCAGGCGCTTTACATTCAACGGCTGCGTTATGGCGCCGAGAAAATCACGCCGGAGTTGGTGCTGGGGTGGGCGACCAAGGGCTCGGCGCAGTTGCTGGGCCGTACCGATATTGGCGAACTGGCGGTGGGCAAACAGGCAGACTTGGCCCTGTTCAAGCTCGATGAGCTGCGGTTCTCCGGCAGTCATGATCCGGTGTCGGCGTTGCTGCTGTGCGGCGCTGATCGGGCGGATCGGGTGATGGTCGGCGGCAAGTGGCGGGTGATCGATGGGCAGGTTGAAGGGCTGGATTTGAAGGGGTTGATTGCTGATCACAGCCAAGCGGCTCGGCAGCTAATCGCCGGTACCTGACACAACACAAATCAAACTGTGGGAGCGAGCTTGCTCGCGATGACGGAGTGTCAGTTGGCATTAATGGTGTCTGACACACCGCTATCGCGAGCAAGCTCGCTCCCACAAGGGTTTGTCGTGGTCCTAAAGACCGAGCAGCGACAACATGATGAATGTCGCAAACAGCACAAAGTGGGTCATGCCTTCGATGGCATTGGTTTCGCCATCGTTGAGGTTGATCGCGCTGACGATCAGGGTGAGGAAGACCATCACGGTCTGCACCGGGGTCATCGCCATCTGGAACGGCTGGCCGGTGTAGAGCGCCATCGCTTCCATCACCGGCACCGTCAGAATCACCGTCGACAACGACGCGCCCATGGCGATGTTGACCACCGACTGCATACGGTTGGCCAATGCCGCCCGCAACGCCGTCAGAATCTCCGGTGCCGCCGAGATTGCCGCCACCAGGATCGCCGTGATCACCGGCGGTGCGCCCGTCCCTTCCAGGCCCAGGTCGAGGGTCTTGGACATCACTTCGGCCAAGGCGCCGATCACCACCACCCCGAACACCAATGTCCCGATACTCAGCCCAAGATTGATCGGCTCAGGTTCTTCGTCCGGGACTTTCTTGCGGCGTTTTTCCGGGTAGCTGTAGCTGAAGAAATAACTGTGCGGCCCGACCTGCATACGCAGGAACAGGGCGTAGAGCACGATCATCGCGCCGATGGTGAAGCCTGAATAGAGTTTCCAGTTGGCCTCGGGAATGAACTCCGGCACCACCATGGAAACGCCCATGGCGGTGAGGATCATCACGCTGTAACTGCGCGCCGAGTCATCGTTGTAGGACTGTTCGCCATGCTTGAGCCCGCCCATCAACGCAGCGAGACCGAGGATGCCGTTGATGTCGAGCATCACCGCCGAATAAATCGTGTCGCGTACCAGGGTCGGCGAGGCTTCGTTGCTCATCATGATCGCCAGGATCACCACTTCCACCAGCACGGCGGCCAGGGTCAGGATCATCGTGCCGTAGGGGTCGCCGACTTTTTCTGCGAGCAGTTCGGCGTGATGGGCGACGCGCATGGAGGCAACGACGATGAACGCGATCAGCACCAGGCCGGCGGTCAGCGCAATGGGTTGGCCGCTGTGCAGCATCCAGTGCTCCATCGGGTAAGCGATGAATGCGGCAATCAGGGCCAGCAGCAGAAACTTTTCTTGCTTGATGAGTGTGAGCATTGCGGGCCTTTTTGCCGTGTGAAGCGAAACCAGTGTGATGAGCTAGTGACTGCGAGGCGGCGCTAACGTTTCGTTACACCTTAGCGCACCAGCGGATGGCAGCCGTGTCAGGCCATGCACTTTTATCGGCCTCAAGGACCTCATCGCGGGCAAGCCCGCTCCCACAGGATTTGCGCAGGCCATGTGGGAGCGGGCTTGCCCGCGATGGCCGTTACGAGGTTTCGAACCATTTGTTGTCCTGTTGGTCAGCAATTTGCATTGACCTCGCCAACCTCACAACAACATGGAGTTCGAATTCATGCACAAACGTCCGTTGAAGAAGCTGCTTTGCGCCGTTGCGGCGGCCATCGGTCTGAGCGCAAGCCTGACTGCCAGTGCCGCCGACCCGCTGAAAATCGGCTTCGTCTACATCGGTCCGATTGGCGACCACGGCTGGACGTATCAGCATGAACAAGGGCGCAAGGCGCTGGCCGAAAAATTCGGCAACCAGATCACCACCAACTATGTGGAAAACGTCGCAGAAGGCGCCGACGCGGAGCGGGTGATCCGCAACATGGCCAAGGACAAGTACGACCTGATCTTCACCACGTCCTTCGGCTACATGAACCCGACCCTGAAAGTCGCCAAACAATTTCCCAAGGTGACCTTCGAACACGCCACCGGCTACAAGCAGGACAAGAACCTCGGCACCTACCTGGCACGCACCTATGAAGGTCGCTACGTCGGCGGTTTCCTCGCGGCGAAGATGACCAAGACCAAGAAGATCGGTTACGTCGCGTCCTTCCCGATCCCGGAAGTGATCCGCGACATCAATGCCATTCAACTGGCCCTGAACAAGTACAACCCCGGCACCGAGATCAAGGTGGTGTGGGTCAACTCCTGGTTCGATCCGGGTAAAGAGGCCGATGCCGCCAATGCGTTGATCGATCAGGGCGTGGACGTGGTATTCCAGCACACCGACAGCCCGGCGCCGATCCAAGCGGCTGAACGCCGCGGCGTGTATGCCGTGGGCTACGCTTCGGACATGGCGCACTTCGGGCCGAAAGCGGTGCTGACGTCCATCGTCAACGACTGGGGGCCGCACTACATTCAGGCGACCCAAAGCGTGCTCGACCACATGTGGAAATCGCAGGATTACTGGGGTGGTTTGAAGGAAGGTACGGTTGAGTTGCCGATCAGCGATCTGGTGCCAGCACCGGTGAAAGCCGAGGCAGAGCAGATCATTGCTGACATCAAGAGCGGCGCATTCCACCCGTTCACCGGGCCGATCAAGGATCAGGCGGGCGTTGAGAAAATCGCGGAGGGCGCGACGGCGAGCAATGCGGAGCTGGCAGCGATGAACTACTACGTCGAAGGCATGAAGGCTGACATTCCCAAGTAATGTCTGCACTACACACAAAACCCTGTGGGAGCGGGCTTGCCTGCGATGAGGCCTTCACATTCAACATCTTTGTTGACTGACAGTCCGCCATCGTCGGAACGCCGCCCGGAGCAAGCTCGCTCCCACAATGGACCTCCAGTGCCCTTCAACCAGCGCACCTTTCAGGACTGCCGCATGAACCAACTCCCGATCATCGATATTGCCCCGCTTTACAGTGATGACGCGCACGCCTGGCAATCAATCGCCACGCAAATCGACCACGCCTGCCGCGAGTGGGGTTTCTTCTACATCAAAGGCCACCCGATCAGCCCGTCGCGCATCGACGCCGTACTCGACAGCGCCCAACGTTTCTTCGCCCTGCCCGCCGCCGAAAAACTCAAGATCGACATCACCCAAACCCGTCACCACCGCGGTTACGGCGCCATCGCCACCGAACAACTCGACCCGAGCAAACCCAGCGACCTGAAAGAAACCTTCGACATGGGCCTGCACCTGCCGGCCGATCACCCGCAAGTGCTAGCGGAAAAACCGCTGCGCGGCCCCAACCGTCATCCATCGCTGCCCGGTTGGGAATCGCTGATGGAGCAGCACTACGTCGACATGCAGGCCTTGGCACAAACCCTGTTACGGGCCATGACCGTGGCGCTGGGCATTGAGCGCAACTTTTTCGACACCCGCTTCGTTGAGCCGGTCAGCGTGCTGCGGATGATTCATTACCCACCGCGCCACACCGCCAGTTCCGAAGAGCAACAAGGCGCCGGCGCCCACACCGATTACGGCTGCATCACCCTGCTGTATCAGGATGCCGCCGGCGGCCTGCAAGTGCGAAACGTCAAAGGCGAGTGGATCGACGCACCACCGATCGATGGCACGTTCGTGGTCAACCTCGGCGACATGATGGCGCGCTGGAGCAACGACCGTTATCTGTCGACGCCGCATCGGGTGATCAGCCCGCTGGGCGTGGACCGTTACTCGATGCCATTCTTCGCCGAGCCGCACCCCGACACGGTCATCGAATGCCTGCCCGGCTGCCAGGATGAACGGCACCCGGCAAAGTACCCGGCCACCACCTGCGCCGATTTCCTGCTCTCGCGCTTCACCGAGACCTACGCCTATCGACGGGAACAGGAAGCGCTGTGATGAACCGGCTGGTCAGGTTTTGCTAATTGTTTCCACGAGCATCTGTAGAATGCTCACCATCTGCACCTGATGAGAAAAGACTATGTACGACTGGCTGAACGCCCTGCCCAAGGCAGAACTGCACCTGCACCTTGAGGGTTCGCTGGAGCCTGAGCTGCTGTTCGCCCTGGCCGAACGCAACAAGATCGCCCTGCCGTGGAGCGACGTAGAAACCCTGCGCAAGGCCTACGCCTTCAATAATCTGCAAGAGTTTCTCGACCTGTATTACCAGGGCGCTGACGTGTTGCGCACCTCTCAGGATTTCTACGACCTGACCTGGGCCTACCTGTTGCGCTGCAAGGCGCAGAACGTGATTCACACCGAACCGTTCTTCGACCCGCAGACCCACACCGACCGTGGCGTGCCGTTCGAAGTGGTGCTCAACGGCATCGCCGCCGCGTTGAAGGATGGCGAGCAGCAACTGGGCATCACCAGCGGTTTGATCCTGAGCTTCCTGCGCCATTTGAGCGAAGAAGAAGCCGAGAAAACCCTCGACCAGGCGCTGCCGTTCCGTGATGCGTTTGTGGCGGTCGGTCTGGACAGTTCGGAAATGGGTCACCCGCCGAGCAAGTTCCAGCGCGTGTTCGATCGTGCCCGTCACGAAGGCTTCCTGACCGTCGCCCACGCCGGTGAAGAAGGCCCGCCCGAGTACATCTGGGAAGCCCTCGACCTGCTGAAAATCCAGCGCATCGACCACGGCGTGCGCGCCATCGAAGACGAGCGCTTGATGCAGCGGATCATCGACGAGCAAATCCCGCTGACCGTGTGCCCGTTGTCGAACACCAAGCTCTGCGTGTTCGATCACATGTCTCAGCACAACATTCTCGACATGCTCGAACGTGGCGTGAAAGTGACCGTGAACTCGGATGACCCGGCGTACTTCGGCGGTTATGTCACCGAGAACTTCCACGCGCTGTACACCGATCTGGGCATGACTCAGGATCAGGCCAAGCGATTGGCGCAGAACAGTCTGGATGCGCGGTTGGTAAAACCCTAGTGACTGATCGCTGATCGTTCCCACGCTCCGCGTGGGTATGCAGCCAGGAACGCTCCGCGTCCCAAGAGCGGACGCAGAGCGTCCGGTGAGGCATTCCCACGCGGAGCGTGGGAACGATCATTAAGCAACTGCCTCGCTCAACTCCTCCAGCGTCTTGCCCCGGGTCTCCATCCCGAACACCCACACCACCCCTGCCGCAATCGCAAAACACATCGCCCCCAGCGCAAACACCCCGCCCTGCCCGGTCATCGGGAACACCAGCCCGGTCACCATTGGCCCGAGCAACGAACCCACGCGGCCAATCGCCGAAGCGAAACCCGAGCCCGTGGCCCGCGCGGATGTCGGGTACAACTCCGGCGTGTAGGTGTAAAGCACCGCCCACATGCCGAACAGGAAAAACTGCATCAGCAGCCCCGAGGCAATCAACAGGCTGACATTGCCGCCAAACACTGCGCTCTGACCATACAGAAACGCCATCACCCCGCCGCCGAGCAACGTCACCACGCACACCGGTTTGCGCCCCCAACGCTCCACCAGCCAGGCGGCCATCAGGAAACCGGGAATCCCGCCGAGGGAAATCAGCACTGTGTAATACACCGACTGAGTCACGGCAAAACCCGACTGCTGCAGCAAGGCACTGAGCCAGGACGTCAGGCCATAGAACCCCAGCAAGGCGAAGAACCAGACACTCCAGATCATCATCGTGCGCTGGCGATACAGCGGCGACCAGATCTGCCGCAACGCGGAAAAGAAATGGCCCGGCGTACTCGCCACTCTCGGCAGGCGGATCGGCTCAGGCAGATCCGAACGTCCCAGAGATGTCCGGACCCGATCTTCGATGCGCAGCAAGACCTTGTCTGCCACGTCATGACGCCCGGCCTGTTCCAGCCAGCGCGGTGATTCAGGAATGAAAAAGCGAATCGCCAGGACAAACACCGCCGGCACCGCCAACACCAGGAAGATGTCCCGCCAGCCAATCACCGGCAGCAGGAAGTACGACAGTACGCCGGCAGCGACGAAGCCCAGCGGCCAGAAACCGTCCATCAACGCAATGTAGCGCCCGCGCCCTTTGGCTGGAATCAGCTCCGAAAGCATCGACTGAGCGATGGGAAACTCCATGCCCATGCCGATCCCCAACAGGATTCGAAACAACGTCAGCGTTTCGACGTTCTGCGCCGTGGAGCACAGGTAGCTGGCGATCCCCCACAACACGATGCTCCACTGGAACACCGGTTTGCGGCCGAAGCGGTCGGCCAGCATGCCGGACAGCGACGCCCCCACGACCATGCCGAAAAAGCTCGAACTGGCCAGCAACCCGGCCTGTGCCGTGCTCAGGCCAAACTCGGTTTTGATCGACCCGAGCAGGAAGGTCATCATCGCCAGGTCCATGGAGTCGAAGAAAAACGCCAGGGCAATGATGATGAAAATGATCCGGTGATAACCGCTGATGGGCAGCCGTTCCAGTCGTTCTGCCGCGCTGAAGCCTCGTGTTTCCATGCCACATCCCCCCAATCCGAAAGTCCCCGGACGAGTGTGCGCGATAGCTGCTGGGGGTTACTGCTGGATGCGACCTGTTCGCAGCTCTGAGCGACGCCCGAAGCTTCGGACGTCGATCTCGATGCGTCTACAACGCCATTTCCAGCTCGGTTTCCTGGGCGAATCGATGGATTTCACGCTGCCCCGCGGCGGTGATCTGCAAGGCTCGCGAATCGTTGGGCAGGCTCAACCAACCTGACTGCATGAACAATTGCAGCAACGCCGCACCCAGAGATCCGCCCATGTGCGGGCGTCTTTCGCTCCAGTCCGGACAAGCGCAGGCGACTCGGCTGTTGCGATGGGCCAGCGCCTGGATAAACACACCCCGCGTCGCCAATTGCGTGGCGCCCTTGTGGGTGATCATGACCCGCTGATCGAGCTGTTCGATCCAGCCCGCATCCAGCAGACGCTGATAAAGATCGGCGGCAAGGGTGCCGCCCAAATGGTCGTCGCAAAGCCTGGCGCGCAAGAGTGACGAAGGCGCCGCCTGAGGTTTGGCGAGGGGGGGCGTGCGCTTGAAAATGTCCGGGATTTCCCGAGGCGTGCTGGCCAGGGTGGCGCTGGCCAGTGCCTCTATCGCGGCACCCACTTCAGGCGCGGCAAGACGGAAGAACCGCTTGCGGCCGCGGAATTCGACTTTCAACAGACCTCCGGCGGACAAACGCCCCAGATGCGCACTGGCCGAAGACGGTGACAGGCCGGCCAACAAGGCCAGCTCTTCGGTTTGCCGCGCCGAGCCGTCCATCAAGGCCCACATCATTGCGCTGCGCTTTGGGTCAGCCAGCAACGTGGCGATCTGGCTGATGCAAGGTGCATGTTCCATGTATTCACTCCCTGTTGAATCGTTTCGTCTACTGCTCAGAGACATCTTGACCAGTAATGTGTCGTCGGCCAAGGCGTGGAAACCGCCATAAACCGGGCAAAGCCGGCCAATCGCACAGGTCATTGCTCGCAGGTTTCGCGAAGCCGCGGCGATTGACCATGGGGCCTGGCTGACTCGGACGTGGACTCGCCATTGCGAGATCGACGGTGCGTACATGAGGCGGGCGCTAGTATATGCGGGTTAACCGCCGGTTCCTGCCCTTGGGAAACCATTGGTGGTGATAGTTCCTGAGTGAAATTTCGCTATTTGCCTGCGACTAATGATCGGCGCCCGATAACGTCGGAAATTGACTACTCAACCGGGCGCATCGACTGGCGAGCATTTCCCGCAAAAGGTTCACCGGCTTACTCAATTGTGCGCGATGGGCGCACAGCAAATTCAGCGGTGCGCGCTCACAGAGCAGTTCCGGCATGAGCACTTTCAATCGACCGGCCAGCACATCGGCCGCGACATCGAGCCAGGATTTGTAGGCGATCCCGGCGCCCGCCACCGCCCACAGCCGCACGACATCGGCATCATCGCTGAAACGATCGCCGCTGACGGTCAGGCTGACCTCGCGTTTGCCGTCGTGAAAACTCCAGTGATCGTGGACCCGGCTGCCGAGCATGAACAGCAGGCAGTTGTGCTGAGCCAATTGCTCCAGTTGCCGTGGCTCGCCATGCCGGGCCAGGTAACTCGGGGCGGCACAGAGCACGCGGCGGTTCTGCGGGGCGATGGGCAGCGCCACCAGGCTTGAGTCTTCCGGCTCGCCGTAACGCAGGGCGATGTCCACCGGTTGGCGGAACAGGTCGGCGATGCGGTCGCCCAGCAACAAACGCACCGTGAGTTTCGGATGTTCGCGCTGAAACTCGTCCAGCCAGGGCAGCAGCAAATTGCGACCAAAGTCCGAAGGCGCCGAGAGCTGCAAAATCCCGCTGACCTGGTCCTGACCGCTGGCCAATAAACGGCGGCCCTCATCGAGATTGCTCAAGGCGGCCCGAGCGTATTCAAGAAATCCCTCGCCTTCAGCGGTCAGCCGCAGGCTACGGGTTGAACGGGCGAGCAACCGGGCGCCGAGCTGCTGTTCGATGCGCTTCAACGCCGCACTGGCCACCGCGGCCGACATGTCCATCCCGCGCGCCGCCGCTGACAAACTGCCCAGGTCCGCCGCCCGGACAAACAACTGCAAGTCATCGAAACGCAGCATTGTTCAGCCTCGATTATCAAAAAAATATTGAAAGAGACTGCTCTTTTAGCGGGTTTTATCTTGCAGAGAAATAGCCAATCATCCGTCCCATCAAATTCACCCCGTTCCCGGAGCCGAACATGTCCCAGCCTTTTACCGCCATCGCCACCCTCATCGCCAAAACCGGCCAGCAGGACGCCCTCGAACAGCATCTGCGAGCGCTGCTGGAACCGACCCGCGCCGAGGCCGGTTGCAGTCAATACGACTTGCACCAGGACCTCGCCAATCCTCATGCCTTCTACATGATCGAAAAATGGAGCAGTGACGAAGCCCTGCAGGCCCATGACGCCAGCGCGCATGTCCAGAATTTCCGCGCCAAGGCTGGCGACTTTCTCGAACACTTCGACCTCAAGCGCCTGCGCTCCATCGTCTGATCTGCCTTCTTTATTACTTCTCAGGAGCCCGTATGAAAGCCATTGCCTACTATGCCTCGTTGCCAATCAGCGACGAAAAATCTCTGCAAGACATCGAACTGCCAGAACCGGTTGCCGGCCCGCGTGACCTGTTGGTGGAAGTCAAAGCCATCTCGGTCAACCCGGTGGACACCAAGGTCCGCCAGAACGTCCAGCCTGAAGCGGGCGCGCCGAAAGTGCTGGGCTGGGACGTGGCCGGTGTGGTCAAGGCCGTCGGCAGTGAAGTGACACTGTTCAAGGCCGGCGACAACGTGTTCTACGCCGGCTCCATCGCCCGCGCGGGCGGCAACAGCGAGTTGCACGTGGTCGATGAGCGGATCGTCGGCCATATGCCAAAAACCCTCGGTTTCGCCGAAGCCGCCGCGCTGCCGCTGACCGCGATCACCGCGTGGGAATTACTCTTCGAACGCCTGCAAGTGCGTGAAGGCAAAACTGATGAAGGCCAGAGCCTTTTGATCGTCGGTGCCGCTGGCGGTGTGGGGTCGATCCTCACGCAACTGGCCAGTCAGCTCACCGGGCTGAAAGTCATCGGCACGGCTTCCCGCCCGCAAACCCAGAGCTGGGTTCGTGAACTCGGTGCCGACCTGGTGATCGATCACAGCCAGCCGTTGAGCGAAGAACTCAAACGCGCGGGTGTCGATCAGGTGACCCACGTCGCCAGCCTGACCCAGACCGATCACCACCTGGATCAATTGGTCGAGGCTTTGGCGCCGCAAGGCAAACTGGCCCTGATCGATGATCCGAAGGCGCTGGACGTGACCAAGCTCAAGCGCAAGAGCCTGTCGCTGCACTGGGAGTTCATGTACACCCGCTCGCTGTTCGAAACCGCAGACATGATCGAGCAGCACAAATTGCTCAACCGCGTTGCCGGGCTGATCGACGCCGGGACGCTGAAGACCACGGTCGGCGAGCACTTCGGGACCATCAACGCGGCGAACCTGCGCCGTGCTCATGAACTGCTGGAAAGCGGCAAGTCCAAGGGCAAGATTGTGCTCGAAGGGTTCTGAAACAAACTGACACAGTTGTCGCCCAGATGGGCGACACCGTCAGTCCGAGAGTTGCCTCTTGTCACAATTGCGATCGTATTCGGGTCTACAATCGTGAAGCTCTGTGACGCATTCCTTTAAGTGACATCTTTTACGAGAGGAGAGATCAGCAATGAAGATCCTGATAAAAGAATTGGCAAAATCCCAGTGGCAGGTCCGTCTGGACCAACACGTCGTCACATTCCGCAGCGAAGCCGAAGCTCGCGCTTTCACCCGCACCCTTGAAGCGCGACTGCAAGCCCCTCATCAAATTACTGAACACCAGCAGCGTGCCGCTGGCTGAGTCCGTCCTCAGACCTGGGCTTGCGCCAGCGCCCGGGCATTTTGCAAACGCCGGGTGAGCATCGCCACGCTCACCACCAGAATTCCGCACAGGCTGATGACCATGGCCATCGGCATGGCGCTGCCGTCGTGTAAAACCCCCACCAGTGCTGCTGCCCCGGCGGCGACGCTGAATTGCAGGCAACCGAGCATCGCCGACGCACTGCCGGCGCGAGCGCCCTGCCCGTTCATGGCGCAGGCCGAGGCGTTAGGGAGGATGCAACCGAGGCTGGCGATGCAGACAAACAGCGGAATCAATAACGGCCATAGTTGCGCAGTGTGCAGCGAACTGACGGCCAGCAGCGCCAGACCGGCACCGACGTAGATCCACACGGTGCGCGCCAACAAGAACGCCGGGCCGCGCTTGGCCAGCAGTCGTGCATTGAGTTGCGCGACCAGAATGAAGCCCGCCGCGTTGGTCCCGAACAGCCAGCCGAAATGCTCGGCCGGCACGCCATACAGCTTGATGAAGACGAACGGTGAACCGGCGATGTAGGCAAACATCCCGGCGATGGCGATGCCACCGGTCAAGGCGTGGCCGAGGAACACCGGATCCGACAACAGTCGACCGTACTGACGCAACGCGCCGGACAACGGTTGACGCGGCACATGGGCCGGCAGACTTTCCGGCAGCCCAAGTGCTACGGCCAACCCGGCCAGCGCACTGAAACCGGTCAACACGAGAAAGATCGACTGCCAGCCCGTGGTGTTGACCAACAGCCCGCCCAGCATCGGCGCAAGAATCGGCGCCAGGCCCATTACCAGCATCAGCTGCGAAAAGACCTTCGCCGACCCCACTGCATCGCATTTATCGCTGACAATCGCGCGGGAGATCACCATCCCTGCGCACCCACCCAACGCCTGAACGAAACGCGCGCCGATCAGCCATTCGAGGTTCGGCGCATAGGCGCAGGCCAGGGAGGCTGCGGTGAACAGCCCGACACCGGTCAGCAAGGGAATCCGTCGCCCGAAACGATCCGCCACCGGGCCGTAAGCCAGCTGACCGATGGACAAGCCAAGGAAATACGCCGCCAGAGTCAGCTGAACGTGTTTTTCATCGGTGGCGAAGGCGAGCGCCATCGCCGGGAAGGCCGGCAGATAGAAATCGATCGCCAGCGGACCGAAGGCGCTCAAGGCGCCAAGAATCAAAATGGTACGGAAATTCATCAGGCATCCAGTTGGGCATGAGTCGGCAGGCCGACAGTCTAGCCGCGCAGGGCCGCCTTGAACATTCCGTTAGGTCGCTAACTATTAAAAACCCTGTAGGAGCTGAGCTTGCTCCGGGCGGCGTTCCGACGATGACGGCTTTACGTTCAACACTTGTGTTGTCTGCCAGTCCGCTATCGTCGGAACGCCGCCCGGAGCAAGCTCGGCTCCTACAACAATCGCTTCAAGCGACTTTCGCCTCATAGCCTTCTTCGGTGATCACCGCGATCACCTGATCCGCCGACAAAGCGCTCTCGACGCCGACTTCCTTCGCGGCCAGATCGATACGCACGCTGGCCGCCGGATCCTTGGCTTGCAGCGCCTGGGTGATGGCTTTGACGCAGTGACCGCAGGACATGCCTTGAACGTTGAACACTTGCATGAGATGACTCCTTTCGTGAAGTTGTGTGCAGTCTCGAGCTTGCCACCATGGCAAGGTCAAGTTCTGAAGTGAGCTGCCGGGCTGGCAATCGGCGTCGCGCTCGGCCAAGCTGCGTCCATCAATGACTCGACATCAGGAGATTCAGCCATGCGCTGGTCAGCTCTCAGCCTGTTTGGCTTTCTCAGCCTATTTGCCGCGACACCTTCGGTTCAAGCCGCCGGGGAGGACTATGGCGTACTGATCATTTCCCGCGAGCGCCTGGAAGTCGCGACCTCCTGCGAGATTGGCGTGTACATTCACGATCAGCTGTCGGCGCGGTTGTTCCAGGAACAAAGCACCTCGTTCAACCTGCCGCCGGGCAATGTGTCCTTGCGCCTGAAGCTGCTGCCGGGCCAGGCGCCGGGTTGCAATCCGGGCATGCTTGCACCGGGTTCGCAGACCATCACGCTCAAGGCCGGTGATGTGTTGAAGTTCCGGATTGCGATGACGCAGGAAGGGATGTACCTGAAACCTGCCGCCCTCGAATATTAATCACCACACCGATCGTTCCCACGCTCTGCGTGGGAATGCAGCCCGGGACGCTCCGCGTCCCATTTAAAAGCCGAACGCAGAGCGTCCGTTGAGGCATTCCCACGCAGAGCGTGGGAACGATCAGGTAGCGGTCTTTTGATCTGAGACATGGCGCTTGACCTTGCCAGCATGGCAAGGTTGATCCTGTAGGTATCTTCTACAGGGAGCGTGACTGATGTCCGAATCCACCACTTTCGATCTGCCGATTGCCGGCATGACCTGCGCCAGTTGCGCCGGGCGTGTCGAGCGTGCCTTGAGCAAAGTCATCGGCGCCTCCGCCGTCAGCGTCAACCTGGCCACCGAACAGGCCCGGGTTCAAGCGCCCAGCGACAGCCTGCCGGCCTTGATGGACGCGGTTCAGCAGGCGGGTTACAGCGTGCCGCAGCAGAGTCTGGAATTGAGCATCGACGGCATGACCTGCGCCTCCTGCGTTGGCCGGGTCGAACGAGCGCTGGCCAAAGTGCCGGGGGTCAAAAGTGTCAGCGTCAACCTGGCCAACGAACGCGCCCACCTTGAGCTGCTCGGCCAGATCGATCCGCAAACCCTGATCGGCGCAGTGACCAAGGCAGGCTATAACGCCAGTGTCTGGGAAGTCGAACACCCGCAAACCGATAATCAACAACAACGCCTGCACCGCGAGCGTTGGGCCTTGATCATGGCGATCGTCCTCGCCTCGCCGCTAGTGCTGCCAATGCTGCTGCAACCGTTCGGTGTGCACTGGATGCTCCCGGCCTGGGTGCAATTCGCGTTGGCCACGCCGGTGCAATTCATCTTCGGTGCGCGGTTTTATGTGGCCGCCTGGAAAGCTGTGCGGGCCGGTGCGGGCAACATGGATTTGCTGGTCGCGTTGGGCACCAGCGCCGGTTATGGCTTGAGTCTTTATGAATGGGCCACCGCCGCCGGGCGCATGCCGCACCTGTATTTCGAAGCCTCGGCGGTGGTGATTGCCTTGGTCCTGCTGGGCAAGTACCTGGAAAGCCGCGCCAAGCGCCAGACCGCCAGTGCCATTCGCGCCCTCGAGGCCTTGCGCCCGGAGCGGGCGATTCAGGTGATTGATGGCCGCGAGCAGGATGTCGCCATCAGCGCCTTGCGTCTGAATGATCTGGTGATGGTCAAACCCGGCGAACGCTTCCCGGTGGACGGTGAAGTGGTCGAAGGCCAGAGCCACGCCGACGAAGCGCTGATCAGCGGCGAAAGCCTGCCGGTGCCCAAACAACCCGGCGACAAGGTCACCGGCGGCGCGATCAATGGCGAAGGCCGGTTGCTCGTTCGCACCCTGGCCTTGGGCGCGGAAACCGTGCTGGCGCGCATTATCCGTCTGGTCGAAGACGCTCAAGCCGCGAAGGCACCGATCCAGAAGCTGGTGGATAAAGTCAGCCAAGTGTTTGTCCCTACGGTTCTGCTGATTGCGTTGGCAACCTTGATCGGTTGGTGGTTGTACGGTGCTCCGATGGAAACGGCGCTGATCAATGCCGTGGCGGTATTGGTGATCGCTTGCCCATGCGCGCTAGGGCTGGCAACGCCGACAGCGATCATGGCCGGCACCGGCGTGGCGGCGCGCTACGGGATTCTGATCAAGGACGCCGAAGCGCTGGAACGTGCACATGAAGTCAGTGCGGTGGTGTTCGACAAGACTGGCACGCTGACTTCGGGTACTCCGCGTATCGCTCATTTGAGCGCAATCAACCATGACGAATCGGCGTTGCTGCAAATGGCCGGCGCCCTGCAACGCGGCAGTGAACATCCGCTGGCCAAGGCGGTTCTGGACGCTTGCGCCGAACGCGGTTTGACCGTGGCCGATGTCAGCGACAGCCAGTCCCTGACCGGCCGTGGCATCACGGGCACTCTCGACGGTTGTCGATTGGCGCTGGGCAATCGTCGTCTGTTGGAAGAGAGCGGCTTGAACGCAGGTGAATGGGCTGAATCTGCTGCCGCGTGGGAAACCGAAGGCCGGACCCTGTCCTGGCTGATCGAGCAAAGCTCCGAGCCACGAGTGTTAGGCCTCTTCGCTTTCGGCGACACCCTCAAACCCGGCGCGCTGCAAGCTGTGCAACAACTCAGCGCACGCAACATCAGCAGCCACCTGCTGACCGGCGACAATCGCGGCAGTGCCAAAGTGGTTGCCGAGGCGCTGGGCATCAAGGATGTCCACGCCGAAGTACTGCCGGCGGACAAAGCCGCCACCGTCGCCGAACTCAAAAAAACCGGCGTGGTAGCGATGGTCGGCGACGGCATCAACGACGCACCCGCTCTGGCCGCCGCAGACATCGGCATCGCCATGGGCGGTGGCACCGACGTTGCGATGCACGCGGCCGGGATCACCCTGATGCGCGGCGACCCACGGCTGGTACCGGCGGCACTGGAGATCAGCCGCAAGACCTATGCGAAGATTCGTCAGAATCTGTTCTGGGCCTTCGTCTACAACCTGATCGGCATTCCGCTGGCAGCCTTCGGCTTCCTCAACCCGGTGCTGGCCGGTGCGGCCATGGCGTTGTCGAGCGTCAGCGTGGTGAGCAATGCGTTACTGTTGAAAACCTGGAAACCCAAGGATCTGGAGGACAACCGATGAACATCGGCCAAGCGGCCCGCCAAAGCGGCCTGAGCGCGAAGATGATTCGTTATTACGAATCCATCGGCTTGCTCAAGGCCGCCCATCGTACCGACAGCGGCTATCGGGTTTACGGCGACGACGACCTGCATACCCTGGCGTTCATCAAGCGTTCCCGGGACCTGGGGTTCTCACTGGAAGAGGTCGGCAAACTGCTGACCCTCTGGCAGGACCGCCAACGAGCCAGCGCCGACGTGAAGGCCCTGGCCCGTCAGCACATTGATGAGCTGAACCAGAAAATCCGCGAACTCGGCCAACTGCGCGACACCCTGCAGGACCTGGTCGAACACTGCCACGGTGATCACCGTCCGGACTGCCCGATCCTCAAGAGTCTGGAGTCGGGCTGCTGCGCCCAACCCGCTCGCCCCTGATTGCCAGCCCCTTCACCACCAACAAGGTGGTGAGGGGAATACCGTGGAACAACAGCACCACAGCCCCCGGCGCCCACCACGAATAGAACGGCGCTGCGATCAGCATACCAACGCCGAACCCGGTCATTTGCAACAGCGTCAGGAAGCTGAAAATCGGCAGGCGCAGGCTGTCCGGTTCACGCTGCAGGCGCGACATCAAGCCGACTTCCGAGAAACCGTCGCCCAACCCCGCCGGCAACGAGAACAACAGCAAACCGTAGAGCGTTTGCTGCTGAAACATCAGGATGAAGCCGCAGGACATCAGCAACACACCAAAGAAAAATCGTCGCTCCAGGTTCACGTTGTCCGAACCTTTCAGCCGGCTGGCGATGCGCGCACCGATGAGTTTTCCGCTGGCCCAGACCGCCAACATCAGGCCCAGCGTGGTGCTGGCCGACTCGGGCGTCAGCAGTCTGGAAATGATCGGAAAGCCCACGTTGTGCGCGGCACTGCCAAGGGTGTCGGCCATGGCCACCGCGAGCATCGCCGCCACCACCGGTGTGCTGCGCAGGCCTTGGCGCAGGGCCGCCCATTCACCACGTTCGTGGATGGGTTCGTCACTGGGCGCAGGTTGTGAAAAACGCAGCGGCAAGATGAACAGCGCGGCCAACAAATAAGTGACCACGTTCAATGCAAACACCGTTTCAAAGCCGAATGCTGCCACCAATAGCCCCGACACCAGACTTCCGCCGACCATGGCTGCCGACGACGCCGAGGTGATCCAGGCGTTGGTCTTCAGCAAATGCTCTGCCTCGATCAAGTGCGGCAATTGGCTGTTGAGGCCGATGGCGAACATCGAGTTGCCGAATCCCAGACCGAAAGCGATCACCGGTAACAGCAGCATCTGCTGGGCGACAGGTAGCACCAGCAGCAGGCCCAGCAGCCCGGCGCGCAACAGGTCGAAGGCAATCAACGGCAGGCGCCCGGCCCAGCGGCGATAAAACGTCGTGCCGATGAGACTGGCGAAGATCCCTCCCGCCACGCGGCTGGCGAGAAAGATGCCGACGCTCATGGCGCTGTTGCTGAGCAGGTAGACGTAGGTGGCCAGGGCGACCATGTTGAGGAAGGCGCCGAAGTCTGAAACCAGGCGGGCGGTGATGATGAGTTGGGCGTTGCGGGGGGATGCGGTGTTCACATTCAATCCTTGAGTGTGGGTTCTGCCGGTGGGCAGTAGACGTGATTTTGTGTGGATCTGGAAGCCACCCCTCACCCTAACCCCCTCCCCAAAGGGGCGAGGGGGACTGATTGGGGATATCTCAAGAAAATCTGCGACCTGAGAGCTCGAGTCGAACTCAGGCTTTGAAAAACATGAAGATCTGCTCCCTTTCCCCCTCTCCCCAGTGGGGAGAGGGCTGGGGTGAGGGGTCGATCCACATGACACACCACCAAATTCCAGCAAACACAAAAAACCCGACCAAAGCCGGGTTTTTCGTTAACCGATCACTGCATCCAGGGCGGAGGCGGCTCTTCGGTTTTACCCGGTGGCGCATCGTCTGCCGCGCGCACCGCTTGTTTACGCTCTTCATCAAGGCGTGCCGCCTCGATCTCGCGCATGATCCCGCCAACGTCGGCCAACTCTTCCGGCTCGTCGAACTCGCCGGTCAAGATGCTGGCCGGGTGCAAGGTGCCGGCTTCGAACAGGGCCCACATTTCCTTGGCGTACTTGGTCTTTTTCAACTCCGGCGCAAACCGCCCGAAGTAGGACGCCATGTTGCCAACATCCCGCTCCAGCATGCTGAACGCGTGGTTGTTGCCCGCCGCGTCGACCGCTTGCGGCAGGTCGATGATCACCGGGCCGGTCGGGGTCAGCAGTACGTTGAACTCCGACAGGTCACCGTGCACCAGACCGGTACACAACATCAGCACGATCTGCGAAATCAGGAACGCGTGATACTCGCGCGCCTGATCCGGTTCCAGCACCACGTCGTTCAGACGCGGCGCGGCATCACCGTACTCATCGGCCACCAGCTCCATCAACAGCACGCCTTCAAGGAAGTCGTAAGGCTGAGGGACCCGCACGCCAGCACCGGCCAGACGGAACAACGCCGCCACTTCGGCATTCTGCCAGGCGTCTTCGGTTTCTTTCTTGCCGAACTTGGAGCCCTTGGCCATCGCACGAGCCTGACGGCTGTTGCGCACCTTGCGGCCTTCCTGATACTCGGCCGCCTGACGGAAACTGCGTTTATTCGCCTCCTTGTAGACCTTCGCGCAACGTAACTCGTTGCCGCAGCGCACCACATAAACAGCTGCTTCTTTACCACTCATGAGTGGGCGCAGCACCTCGTCGACCAGACCGTCCTCGATCAGGGGTTCAATGCGTTTTGGAGTCTTCATCAGCTTTTATTGGGGGTCCTTTATTACCAAACACGCGAAAGTCATTCGTTATACGGCAATCCACTCATTCGGGGGAGGGGTTGCCGACCTATGAACGTTCAAGTGACCGTCAACAAGCACACAATGTGCCGGATTAATCGGTCAACAACCGCCGGTCGTCATCGGCCGCCACAGATCATAGCTGACCCTGCGTCACTTGTTGCTGAAGGGCTAAGCGGGTATTTGCGACAGGAGCTGACATCTCGATTCATACCCTTCGTAGGATTTTTCTTAATAGGCCTCAATTTCCCCAGCCATCAGCCGAAGTTATCAATGACAAAGTGATTTGTCCGACAATCGTTCTGCCAATATCCGCGAGTCATCTGCACTGCGTGGGCCTACAAGAAAAATCTGGAGTGCGGATGAACATCAAACAGAAGTTGACCTGGGCGTTTGCAATCATCGCCTGCTTGCCGGTGGTGCTGGTCGCTACCCTGGTTGTGCTGAATTTGCGCAGTGATGCCAAGGACAGTTTCGTCGACGGCAGTGGCCGCGAAATTCGTCAGGTCAGCAACGCCATGCAACTGTTCTTTGACGGCATCAGCCAGAACGTGGATTACCTGGCGACCCAACCGCTGATCAAGAATTCCGACGACAGCCTCAAGACGTACATGAGCGCCAACGCCGAGAGCATTCCTCAAGGCGAGATGGACAAGAAGGTCTTCGGCCTCCTGCAGGACCTGGGTAACAGTCACCCGTCCTACGCCTATGCCATCCTCGGCACCGCGGCGGGCGGTTATGTGTCCTGGCCGGACGATGCGAAGCTGAGCAATTACGACCCGCGCCAGCGCCCATGGTACAAGGCTGCTCAGGCCAAACCTGGCAAACCGTTCCGCACTGAGGCCTATTACTGGGCCCAGGACGACGCGACGTACGTCAGTACCGTGCGCACCATCGACAACAAATTGGGCACCAATGGCGGCGTGGTCAGCATCGACGTGACGCTCAAGCAGCTCACCGAAATCGTCAAACAGATCAAGCTCGGTGAAACCGGCTACCTGATGCTGCTGGAAAACACCGGCACCGTGCTGGTCGATCCGAAGCAACCGGAACACAACTTTAAAGCGCTGAGCAGCCTCGGCGACGGCTACGCGCAACTGGCCAAAGCCGGCAAAGGGCTGGTGGAAGTCGAGCTGAACGGCGAACGCTACATGGCCAACGTCTGGCCGTCGGAGCAGCTGGGCTGGACCTTTATCGGCCTGATCAAGCAGACCGACGTGATGAGTTCGGCCACCCAACTGACCTGGCTGATCGCGATCATCGCCGCCGTGCTGGCCGTGTTCTTCGCCATCGTCGGCGCCAGTTTCGCCAGCCTTATCGTGCGGCCGATCCGCAGCGTGGCCAGCGGTCTGGAAGGCATCGCCCAAGGCGAAGGCGACCTGACCAAGAACCTGCAAATCCGTGGCAGCGACGAAACCGCGCAATTGGCCAACTGGTTCAACCAGTTCTTGGCGGCGATTCGCAATCTGATCCAGAGCATTGGCGGTGCCGCGACCAAGATCCTCGCCACCTCCAAGAGTTCGACCCAGGTCTCCAGCGACATGGCCGAAGCGGCCGGGCGTCAGCGTGAAGCGGTGGACATGGTCTCCACGGCGTTCCACGAAATGGTCGCCACCGCCAACGAAGTCGCGCGCTCTTGCAGCCAGGCGGCGGAATCGGCCGACAGCGGCCAGCGCCAGGCGCGTGAAGGTCAGCAGCAGATTGATGCGGCCGTGACCAGCGTTGATCGCTTGAGCCAGGAAATCGAACAGTCGGCCCAGTCGATGCAACAGCTTGAGCGCGACAGCAACGACATTCAGTCAATCCTCGGGACCATTCGCTCGATTGCCGAACAGACCAACCTGCTGGCACTGAACGCGGCCATCGAAGCAGCGCGGGCCGGTGAACAGGGTCGTGGTTTTGCGGTGGTCGCCGATGAAGTTCGGGCACTGGCCAAGCGGACTGCCGATTCCACGGCGGAAATCGACGGGTTGCTGGGCAACCTTGCCAAGCGCACCAGTCAGGTGACTCAGCAAATGCACGCCAGCCTGGAAGTGTCTCAGCAATCGGTGACGCGGATCGGTGAAGCGCGCAGCAGTTTTGGGCTGATTCGGGAGTCGGTGGATGTGATCCGCGACATGAACACCCAGATCGCTACCGCGGCGGAAGAACAGCATCAGGTGGCGGAAGACATCAATCGGCACATCAGCCAGATTCATGGTGATGCGCAATTGGTGGCGGAACTGGCGAACTCGGCGCGGCTGGACTCGCAGAGTCTGGCGGGGTTGTCGAATGAGCTGGATGGGTTGGTTCGGCGGTTCAGGACTTGAGATGCTGATCGTTCCCACGCTCCGCGTGGGAATGCCTCAACGGACGCTCCGCGTTCGGCTCTGGAAGGGACGCGGAGCGTCCCGGGCTGCATTCCCACGCGGAGCGTGGGAACGATCAGTGTCTAAAGAGTTCACCGGGGGTGAATCCGAAGAGGCTTTTGAACGCCGCAATAAACGCCGAAGTCGAGTCATACCCACAAGACAGCGCCGCATTCGTCACGCTGTCGCCCTCCTCCAGCAAACTCAACGACGACAGCAACCGCATCCGCTGGCGCCACCCTCGAAAGCTCAACCCGGTTTCCCGCTGAAATAGCCGCATCAAGGTCTTCTCCGACGTCCCCAATCGCTCGGCCCACGCCTGCAAGGTCACATTGCGCTCAGGGCTTTCGATCAGCTCGTTGCACAACCCGAGCAACCGTTCATGGCGCGGTAACGGCAGAGAGAAGCCGACCTCCGGCAGATGCGCCAACTGATCCAGCAGTACACTCACCAGCCGCGATTCCTGGCTGTCGCCCTGTGGATATTCAACCGGCAGCAAACAAAAACTCTTGATCAGCTCCCGGGCCAACGGCGTCACTTCCAGCACCCGGCAACGCCCGTCCGCCCATTCACAATCCTCGCGGCGCACATAGAGGCTGCGCATCTCGGCACGCATCGAAGTCACCACCTGGTGTTCGAGATCGGCCGGAATCCAGATCCCCCACTGCGGCGGCGCAAAGAAACTGCCTTCGGCGGTGTGCACGCCGAGAACACCGCTGATCGCGTAGGAAAACTGCACCCAATCGTGTCGATGCGGCGGCGTCCATGAACCGGCGTTGAGACTTTCCGCACGGGCATACAGCGGACGCGGCAACGCTGTCAGTGTCGGAATCGTCCGCCCGAGGGAAAATTGTCCGTTAGTCGGCATTGATTGGCCTTATGTCGCAAGACGGCTGATGAAGCCGACGTTAGGCTAAGTCACCAATTCTTACAAATGTATTCGGTGCCTGTTATGCATGCCTTCAAACACCTCAAACGCGTGGTCACCGACTGGTTCTTGTGTGGCATGTTGATCGCCACGCTGCTGGCGTATTTCTTCCCGACCTTCGGTGCCACTGGCGGTGGGATGCACGCTGAATACGTGATCAACATCGGCGTGTTCCTGGTGTTCTTCCTGCACGGGGTCAACCTGTCCAGCGAGCAGATCACTCACGGTCTGAAAAACTGGAAGCTGCACGTGATGGTCCAGGGGTTCACCTTCGCGGTGTTTCCGCTGATCTGGCTGCTGAGCGACACGCTGTTGGGTTCGCACATTCCGTCACTGCTGATGCTCGGCTTCCTGTACCTCTGCGCCCTGCCCTCGACCATCTCCTCGTCCGTGGCCCTGACCGGCAGTGCAGGCGGCAACGTACCGGCGGCGATTCTCAATACGAGCCTGTCCAGCGTGCTGGGGATTTTTCTGACGCCGCTGCTGGTGAGTTTCGTGGTCGGCAGCGGCGCGGGCGGTATCGATCTGGGCTCAACCCTGCTCGACCTCTGCGCCATGTTGCTGTTGCCACTGGTACTCGGCCAATTGGTTCGGCCGTTCCTCGGCAAGTTCTTCGCCCGCCACAAGCGCTACACCAACATTGCCGACAAGCTGGTGATCCTGTTGCTGGTCTACGCGGCGTTCTGCAATTCGATGGTCTCGGGGATGTGGCAAAAGCAGGGCAACAGCGTGATCCTCACGGCACTGATCGGCAGTGCGATCCTGCTGGCGATCATCCTGTGGATGACCACCCGCACCGCTCGCGCATTGAAATTCAGCCCGGCCGATGAAATCGCTGCGGTATTTTGCGCCAGCAAGAAATCCCTGGCCGCCGGTGCGCCAATGGCGGCGCTGATCTTCGGCGCCAACCCGGGGCTCGGGCTGATCCTGTTGCCGATCATGATCTACCACCCGTTGCAGCTGATCGTCTGCTCGGTCATGGCCGAGAGTTACGCCAACCGCAACCGGCAGCTGGCCCAACAAAGCACCCCAGCCCTCAGCGCTCAATAATCACTGTAATGCCCTGGCCACCGGCGGCGCAGATCGAGATCAAGCCTCGACCCTTGCCCGCCGCATCCAGCAACTTCGCCAAGTTGGCGACGATGCGCCCGCCGGTAGCGGCAAACGGATGCCCCGCTGCCAGTGAACTGCCTTTGACGTTGAGGCGACTGCGGTCGATGGAGCCCAGTGGCGCATCAAGACCGAGTCGGGTTTTGCAATATTCCGGATCCTCCCACGCCTTCAGCGTGCAGAGCACCTGCGCGGCGAAGGCTTCGTGGATTTCGTAGTAATCGAAGTCCTGCAAGGTCAGGCCGTTGCGCGCCAGCAAACGCGGCACTGCATACACCGGCGCCATCAACAATCCTTCCGCACCGCTGACGAAATCCACCGCCGCCACCTCGCCATCGCGCAAATAGGCAAGGATCGGCAGACCACGTTCCTTGGCCCATTCTTCACTGCCCAGCAGCACCAGCGACGCGCCATCGGTGAGCGGCGTCGAGTTGCCCGCCGTCAGGGTGCCCTTGGCGCTTTTCTCGAAGGCCGGTTTCAGTGAGGCGAGTTTTTCCAGGGTCAGGTCCGGGCGCAGGTTGTTGTCGCGGGTCAGGCCGAGGAACGGTGTCATCAAATCGTTGTGCCAGCCTTCGGCGTAGGACGCGGTCATTTTCTGGTGACTGTCCAGCGCCAGTTGGTCCTGTTCGTCGCGCGGAATGTTCCAGGCCTGGGCCATCAACTCGCAGTGCTCGCCCATCGACAGACCGGTGCGCGACTCGCTGATGCTTGGAAAGTCGGGTATCAAATGGCGGGGACGCAGTTGCAGGAAGGTTTTCAGTTTGTCGGCGGTGCTTCGGGCGCGGTTGGCCTGCAGGAGGATCTTGCGCAGGCTTTCGTTGACACCGATCGGCACGTCCGAGGCGGTGTCGACGCCACCGGCAATGCCACATTCGATCTGACCCAGGGCGATTTTGTTCGCCACCAACAACGTCGCCTCCAGCCCAGTGCCGCAAGCTTGCTGGATGTCGTAGGCCGGGGTGGTTGGCGACAGCCGCGAGCCGAGCACACATTCGCGGGTCAGGCTCATATCCCGGGCGTGCTTGGCCACCGCCCCCGTCGCCACCTCGCCCAGGCGCAAACCGTGCAGGTTGTAGCGTTCGATCAGGCCTTCGAGCGCCGCGGTGAGCATCGCCTGATTACTGGCGGTGGTGTACGGCCCGTTGGAACGGGCGAAGGGGATACGGTTACCACCAATAATCGCAACGCGGCGCAGCTGAGTCATGAAAAGCTTCCTATTCTGTGAAGGCCATAACCCACAAGCGTAGGCCTAATCTCGTGGATCGAACGACTGATTGCCATTCATGGTCCACACTTTGAACCCCAGCTGCTGGAGCGCGTTCCATGTCTGACCGTTATATCGACTTCGCCAATTCGTCCATCGGCCATCGTGTGGTCGGGGCCCTGGGTCTGCCGTCACCGGTTCGGCTGGAGCGCTGGCAAGCAGGCCGGCTGCGGCCTGTCGAGGGGGCGTTGTTGATAGGCGGAGGCCCGTTGACGGAGAAAATCGGCACCTTCGCCAACCGCCTGACCGACGCGATTTACAGCTACGGCACCGATCCTTCCCTGGCCACCGCGTGGATTCCCGGCCACGGCCCCAAACTCAAAGCCGTGGTGTTTGATGCCAGTGACCTGGTGCAGACCGATCAACTCAAACAGCTGCGCGAGTTCTTCCAGCCACTGATAAAAAACCTCGACCACAGCGCGCACCTGGTGATTCTGGGTCGCGCGCCGGAGACCTTGAGCGATCCGTTCGCCGCCAGTGCCCAGCGAGCGCTGGAAGGCTTCAGCCGTTCTCTGGCCAAAGAGCTGCGCAGCGGCGGCACCTTGCAGCTGATCTATGTCGGCGAAGGTGCGGAGGATCAACTGGAAGGCCCACTGAGGTTTTTCCTCTCGCCAAAAAGTGCGTTCGTTTCCGGGCAAGTGATTCGTTTGAATGCCTGCAACACGCCGGTGCTGGACTGGACTCGTCCGTTGTCCGGCCGCAAGGCGCTGGTCACGGGTGCTGCACGCGGCATCGGCGCCTCCATCGCCGAAACCCTGGCCCGTGACGGGGCCGAAGTGATCCTGCTCGACGTAGCACCGGCCAAGACTGACCTCGAAGCCCTCGCCGCACGCCTCGGCGGGCGCAGCATCACCCTGGATATTTGCGCCGAAGATGCCGCCGCGCAGTTGGTCGAGCAACTACCCGACGGCATCGACATCGTGGTCCACAACGCTGGCATCACCCGGGATAAAACCCTGGCCAACATGACCCCGGAATTCTGGGACGCGGTGCTGGCGGTCAACCTCAATGCGCCGCAAGTGCTGACCAAGGCACTGCTCGACAGCGGCACCCTGCACGACAACGGCCGGGTGATCCTGCTGGCGTCCATCAGCGGCATCGCCGGCAATCGCGGGCAAACCAATTACGCAGCGAGCAAGGCCGGGCTGATCGGTCTGGCCCAGGCCTGGGCGCCGCTGCTGAATGAGCGCGGTATCAGCATCAATGCGGTAGCACCCGGTTTCATCGAAACCCAGATGACCGCGCACCTGCCGTTCGGCGTGCGTGAGGCCGGACGGCGCATGAGTTCGCTGGGCCAGGGCGGTCTGCCGCAAGACGTCGCCGAAGCGGTGGCGTGGCTGGCTCAACCGGGCACCGGCGCGTTTACCGGGCAAGCGTTGCGAGTGTGCGGACAAAGTGTTTTGGGGGCTTAGGCATGATCATCGATTGGCACATACTCAACCGCGAACCCAGCCTGTCGGGACTGTACGTGCGGGCCGCAACGCGACGCAAAATCACCGGCACCACCCTGCCCGATTCGGGTTTGCGCTGCTGGATCAATGTCGACCCGAAGCGCCTGGCGGACTATCGCAAGGTCTGCGGTTTTGCCGAGAACGGTTTGTTGCCGCCAACCTATCCACACATCCTCGCGTTCGCATTGCAGATGCAATTGCTGACGGCCAAGGAATTTCCGTTCCCGCTGCTGGGGTTGATTCACCTGAGCAACCGCATTCGCATCTTTCGCCCAATGGGCGGCGTGAATCGTGTGCGGGTCAGCGTTCAGGTGCAAAACCTGCAGCCCCATGAAAAGGGCGCGACGTTCGACCTGGTGACGACACTCGACGATCAGTTGGGGGCGTTGTGGGAAGCTGAAAGCCAGATGCTGTGCCGCGGGGTCAAACTCGCAGGCGAGCCCGTCGAGGACGTGTTGGCGTCGACACTGGAGATGTCGGAAGTGGCTCACTGGAAAGCGCCGTCGGACATTGGGCGGCAGTACGCCAAAGTGTCCGGCGACTACAACCCGATTCACCTGAGTGCCGTCAGCGCCAAACTCTTCGGTTTCCCGACGGCCATCGCCCATGGGTTGTGGAACAAGGCGCGTACGCTGGCGGCGTTAAGTGAGCATCTGCCCGCGGCGAATGTCGAGATTGCGGTGCAATTTCGCAAACCGGTGCGATTGCCCAGTGAGGTGACATTGCTGGCCAGCGCGGCAGGGTCTAGCGGGGATTTGCTGTTGGTGGGTGCGGGGGATCTTGAGCATATGGTGGGGCATTGGCGGCCGGTTGCCTGACCCGACCGTTCCCGGGCTCTGCGTTCGGCTCTTGGGACGCAGAGCGTCCCTGGCTGCATTCCCACGCAGAGCGTGGGAACGATCAATCACGGACTCACTAAATCCATGCGAGGCTGTGGAAACAAATTATTCAACGTCTCCAACAACCGCACGTGATAAATCGGCTTGCGAAACAGGTCGAGCACCTGCAGCCGCAACATGTCACTGACATCCTCCATGTCCGCATGCCCTGACGTCACAATCACCGGCAAATGCTGGCGGGACGTATGCTCGCGCAACCGCTTGATCAACGACATGCCACTCTCCTCCGGCATCCGCAGATCAGTGATCACCAACGCAATATCAGGGTGGCGCGTCAGATGGTGCAACGCGAGTTTGACCGAAGTGGCGGTAAAGCAATTGAAGCCCTCCCCCTCCAGCAACTCCGCCAACTCCAGTAACGCATCCTCCTCATCATCGACCAGAAGAAGCTGTTGGCGTGGAAGTGAGGGAGCGTTCATGGGCAACACCTGCAATGGACTAAGCGCTGACGTTAGAACCCCTTTGGGACATTAGCAAGTAGCCGGCAAGAACGCCGCCTCACCGTCATAGTGCGTTCAAGATACTGTTGAACGTGGTAGTGATCGCAGCAGAGATCGTCGTGCTGAAGGTGCCAATCACCACCGCAATCATGGCGGCAATGATCGCGTACTCAATCCCCGACGCGCCCTCAGTATCCTTTGCCAGGTCTTTGTAAAAAGCGATGTGGGATTTGATCTTCTGAGCAATCTTGGTAAAGGACATGGCAGTTCTCCTGAAGACGACGGGTGTTGCACGGTCGCAACATGGTTCCCCTTTGCCACCATCAGCATTGTCGGCATTCCCCGTCCCCACAACTGTAAGAACGAACTATCACTAAAGTATTAGTTGCTTCGTTGACGCCAAAAAAGTCACGTTTTCGCTCTAGTTACTTACTTTCGTTCGTTATTTTCAGGTCCGTAATGGCGTTTTGCTCTAGCTGAGCTACCGTCAAATAGCGAAATAGTTCCATGTTCATAGCTGCCTGATTGCGAAGTTGTCTCGTTGGATGCGACGAGGTCTCAAGCAGCAGGAAAGGGAGAGCCGTCATGAACAGTCGTATCACTCTGGGCCTGGCCGGTTTGTTTCTGGTGGGCGCCATTATTGCCGGTTACTGGGGCCTCACGCTGAGCCGCCCACCCGCTCCCGAGCCTGCCGTGCAACCCGGGATCGTCACGCCTGCACCCATCGCCCAGACGCCGCCCCCCGTGGACGACCCCACCCGCCAACCAGTGGTGGTGCTGCTGCATGATGTGCCGCCGTTCGTGCCGATCAGCGCCGCCGACGTGACCCTGGAAAAACTCCGTACCGTCCCGGCCGGCAGCCTGAGCCGTCTCGATCAAGCGATTGGCCGAACGCCCTGGCGCGCCCTCAGCGCTGGCACCTGGCTCAATGATGAAAGCTTTGAAGCCGGCGGCAGACTGGCGCGGATGATTCGTCCCGATGAACGCGCCCTCGCCGTTGCGGTGGATGAAGTGATCAATGCCGGTGGGCAACTGACACCGGGGGACTATGTCGATGTGCTGCTGTTTCTGCGCATGGACAACAACAACCTTCAGCCGTCGGCGCAACTGGTGGTGCCGGCCTTGCGGGTGCTCGGGGTGGGCGAACAGATGGGGTTGACCAACGACGGTCAACCCGCAAGCCCGACCCGCAGCATCGAAGAAAAGCTCAGGCAAGAACAATTGCGCACCAGCGCCCGCAGCGTCTTGCTTGCCGTCCCCGAACAACTATTGAGTCGCCTGATGTTGGCGGCCCAGGCCGGCGTGTTGCGCCTGGCCGTACGCAGCGCCGATGAAAAACGTCTGGCTCGTTACTGGGCCGGCGAAAGCGATTCATCGGCCAACCTTGCCAGTACCAACCGCGAGTTGATCCAGTTCAGCCAACTGGCCATGACGCCCCCACCCAAACCTGTCGTCACCTACGGCAGCACGGCACCGCGCAAGTCGAGCGTGGAAGTCATCCGCGGCAACGAAATAACCCAAAAAACCCCCTGATTCGAGCAAGGACGCATCTAAATGCGCAGTCGTTCCATGCCCCTGCTTCAAGGCCTGCTCTGGGTCTCTTTACTGAGCGGTGTGCCGCTTGGCGTGACGTTCGCAGCCGCCGGCAATTGCGCCGCGCTAGGTTCGTTGCCTGCTGTGCTGGAAGTCAGTGAAGGGCTGCAACAGGAGGTGCAATCGCCGGTAGCAATCACTCGGGTGGCCGTGGGTGACCCGAAAATCGCCGATGTGCGAGTCAACGGTAATCAAGCGTTTTTGCTAACCGGGATGGCTCCTGGCGCGACCAGCCTTATGGTCTGGACCGCCTGCGCCAGTGCTCCGCGCCAGAGCATGGTGTTCGTTCAGGGCAAGGCCACCGCGGCGATGACCACCGCGACACGGTTACCCTCTGATGACCCACTGCTACCGTCGCAAGTACAGACCGACATTCGTTTTGTCGAAGTCAGCCGGACCAAACTGAAAGAGGCCGGCACATCGATTTTCGGCAAGGGCTCGAACAATTTCCTCTTCGGCGCACCCGGTACGGTGCCCAACACGGCCGTGACGCCGGGCGTGGTGCCGCTGTTCAACCTTGATCCACGGATCGCGGTGCCCAGCATCCCGTTGCTCAACGACAGTTTCAACATCGTCTGGGGCGGTGGCAGCAGCAAATTCCTCGGCATCGTCAACGCCCTGGAAGGCAGCGGCTTCGCCTACACCCTGGCACGGCCTAGCCTGGTGGCCCTCAGCGGGCAGAGCGCGAGCTTCCTGGCCGGGGGTGAAATTCCGATCCCGGTGCCCAGCGCCAACAGCAACAGCTACTCCATCGAATACAAGGAATTCGGTATCCGCCTGACGCTCACACCGACCGTGGTCAGCCACGACCGCATCACCCTCAAAGTGGCGCCGGAGGTCAGCGAACTCGACTTCAACAATGGCGTGACCATCGGCGGCACCACCGTCCCGGCGTTCACCATTCGCCGCACCGATACCAGCGTCTCGCTGGCCGATGGCGAGAGTTTCGTCATCAGCGGTTTGATCAGCACTCACAACAGTTCGCAAGTCAGCAAGTTTCCAGGCCTGGGCGATATCCCGATTCTCGGTGCGTTTTTTCGCAACTCATCGGTCAACCGCGAAGAGCGTGAGCTGCTGATGATCGTCACGCCGCACCTGGTCCAACCGTTGGCTGCCAACGCACGACTGCCATCGTTGCCGGGTGAAAAGCTGCGCAACTATGACCCGAACTGGTATCGCCTGTACTTCCTCGAAAACGGCAACTTCGATAAACGCAGCGGATTATCGCAATGAGCCAGAGCCAGAACCTGAGCCAGACCTTCCTCGCGATCACGCGCAACAGCACCGACCTTGAGTGGCTGCAAGGCGCCCTCGCCCCGTTGGGCCAAGTGGTCAGCGCCGGCAGTGGCAGCCTCGACGAATTGCTGGCGCTGGTGGACGTGACCTTCGCCAGCCTGGTGTTCATCGGCCTGGACCGCGAACACGTGGTGGCCCAAAGCGCACTGATCGAAGGTGCCCTGGAAGCCAAACCGATGCTGGCGATCGTCGCGCTAGGCGATGGCATGGACAACCAGCTCGTGCTCAATGCCATGCGCGCCGGTGCACGGGATTTCGTGGCCTATGGTTCGCGGTCCAGTGAAGTCTCGGGGTTGGTGCGACGGCTGAGCAAACGCCTGCCGCCCGTGGCCCCGAACACCCAACTGGGTAGCCTGACGGTGCTCTACGGTGTGCAGATCAACGCCGACGGCGCGCTGCTCGCCACGCACATGGCGCAAGTGGTGCAAAAGAGCGGACAGCAAACGCTGTTGCTGGACCTGGGCCTGCCGCGCGGTGACAGCCTGGCCTTGCTCGGGCTAGAGAGTTCGTTCCACTTCGGCGATGCACTCCGGCACCTGCGGCGTCTCGACTCAACGCTGATCGACAGCGCGTTCACCAACTGCGCCGCCGGGTTGCGGATCCTCGCCTACGCCAACCACGATGAGCCGCTGGAACACACCAGCACCGCCGAGTTGTACATGCTGCTCAGCGCCCTGCGCCAACACTTCCAGCACATCGTGGTGAACCTGACTGGCCAGCCGGACAGCGAAGCGCTACGCACCTTCGTCACCCATTGCGACAAGTTGCTGTGGTACACCGATCAGAACGTACTCGACTGCCGTCGCAACCTGGCGGTACTCAACCTGTGGCGTGAAAAAGGCATGAAGCTCGATCACGCCAGGTTGCTGGTGGATCGCTACCTGCGCAACGTCGCACCGGACTCTGACACTCTGAGCAAAAGCTTCGGCATGGAGATCATCGCGACCCTCGTCTACAGCCCGGAAGTTCGGCTTAACGCCAAGAACCAAGGTGTGACGCTGTTTGACCTGGCTCCCCGCGAAGGCCTGACTCAAAGCCTGCGCGCCCTCGGTGATCGTCTGGCCAAGCGCTCCGAGGGCGTGGCCAAGCCCAAGTCTGGATGGTTCAACCGGTTGAGGGGTGCGCAATGAGCGGTGAAAAACTCTTCGGTGCCCCTGTGCGCACCACCACTGGAAACACCGACCATGAAGGTCTGAAACTGGTGCTGCACCGCTACATCATCGACGCCATCGAAGAGTCCGGCCAAAACCTGCTGGAGGGATCACGGCAGGTGCTCTCGCAGTTCGTCATCGACAAGGTTGCCGAGTACATCGCCCGGCTGCACCTGGCGATTTCCCGCTATGAAATGGAGCGTCTGGCCGAAGAAATCGTCGACGAACTCACCGGTTTCGGCCCTTTGGAAGTGCTGCTGCGGGACCCGGCGGTGACGGAGATTCTGGTCAACGGCCCGCACCGGGTGTTCATCGAACGCGACGGCGTACTGCATCAAAGCGATTTGCGCTTCATCGATGCGCATCACGTCGAGCGGGTCATGCAACGGATCCTCGCGCCCCTCGGTCGACGGCTCGATGAGTCGTCGCCAATGGTCGACGCACGCCTGCCCGACGGTAGCCGGGTCAACGCGATCATTCCACCGATTGCGCTCGATGGTCCCTGCCTGTCGATACGTAAATTTCGCAAGGACATGCTCAAAAGCTCAGACCTGATGGCGATGCAAACCATCGATCAGGCGATCTTCGACTTTATTCAGGAGGCCGTGAGCAAGCGCTGCAACATCCTGATCAGCGGCGGCACCGGCACCGGCAAAACCACGCTGCTGAACATTCTCAGCCAGTTGATCAACCCTCACGAGCGAATTGTCACTATCGAAGACGTCGCCGAACTGCACCTGGGCCACCCTCACGTGGTGCGTCTGGAAACCCGACCGCCGAATGCCGAAGGCCACGGTGAAGTGAAAGCCAATGACCTGATTCGCAACGCCCTGCGGATGCGCCCGGACCGAATCATCCTCGGCGAGATTCGTGGCGTCGAAGTGGTGGACGTACTCACCGCAATGAACACCGGCCACGACGGTTCGATGAGCACCGTGCACGCCAACAACGCCCAGGATGCGCTGTTGCGCCTGGAGACATTGGTGGGCCTGACGGGCCGCACCATCGCCGAACGTACCTTGCGGCAAATGATCTGCGCCGCACTGGACGTAGTGATCCAGCTGACGCGCATGCCCGACGGTCGCCGCTGCGTCAGCGAAGTGGTGGAGGTGATCGGCTTGCGTGATGACGTATATGTCACCAACACATTGTTCCGGCTCGACCGGCGCAGCGGTTTCGGATTCATGCGTGAGGCGGTCAACCCCGCCGGCGACAAACTGCGCCGTGAGTTGGCGCTCTCTCCCTCTGCGTACTGAAGGCCACGGCATGCTCAAACCGGTGCTGCTCATCCTCGTTTGCCTGGTCTTGCTCGGACTGTCGATCCGCCTGTTTTATCGCGGTTTGCGCCAGACCGGCACCGAGCGGGTACTGGGACGCCTGACCCAGGGGCAACCGCAGCCGGTGCTGACGAAAACCTCCTGGGTCGGTCTGGATCGGGCCTTTCTGCGGGCCGGCCTTGGGCGTCCCTCCGAGCGACTGGGGGTATGGCTGCTGCTCTGGGCCTTTGGCATCTTGCTCGGGTTTGCTACCGGTGGCTGGCTCGGCTTGCTGGTTCTGTTACTGCTGCCGCCGCTGATTCTGCGTCTGTATGTCGGTTGGCGTTATCAGCGCCGACTCCAGCGCATGATCGAACAACTGCCACAAATGCTCGATCACACCGTGCGCAGTCTGAAGTCCGGGCGCACCCTGGCCGATGCGGTGCTGGGCGCCATCGACGCCGCTGAAGACCCGCTGAAAAATGCCATGGGGCGGATTCAGCGCAACGTGCAGTTGGGGGTCAGCCTGCCGGATGCCGCGGCTGACCTCGCCGAGCTGTATGAGAAAGACGAACTTCGCTTGTTCGCGCTCGGCTTGAAGGTCAATCACCGCTATGGCGGCAATGCCAGCGAATTGCTGGAAAACCTGATCAAGATGATCCGGGAGCGCGAGCAGGCTGCGCGCCAACTCAGGGCCATGACCGGTGAAACCCGGGTGACCGCGTGGGTCCTGGGCTGTTTGCCGGTTGGACTGGCCGGCTACTTCCTCGCGACCAACCCCCATTACTTGCTCGCCATGTGGCACGACGATTCAGGGCAAATCATGCTCGCGTCCGCGTTCGGCTTGCAGGTGGTCGGCAGCCTGGCGCTCTGGCATATGTTGCGCAGCGTATGAAAGTGCCATTGCTGATCTGCGCATTGCTGTTTCTGGGGGCAACGTTGTTGCTGCTCAGCGGTTTGCTGGAACACCGTCGGCGGGTTCGCCAGGTGGCGCAACGACTCGACGGCAAACTGGCGAGCGACAACCGGGTAAATCAGTGGCTAGAGCTGCTGGGCAGCAGCCGGATCGGCCAGCGCTCGGTCAACCTGGATAACGAAACCCAGGCATTGCTTAACCGTCTCGGCTGGCGCAGCGCCCGGCGACGTTCACTGTTCGCGGCGTTTCAGGTCGGCGCTCCGGTGCTGGCGCTGGCCCTGACCTTGCTGATCCAGGGCGTGTTCTTCCCTCATGCCGACAACCACTGGATGGCCCCGCTGTTCGCCACCGGCATCGGCTATCTGTTGCCCAAACGGTTGCTGGCCGCTGCCGCGCAGCGTCGGCAAAAACAACTGGCTACCGAGATTTCCACCTTCATTCCGCTGCTGCGCATCCTGTTCGAATCGGGCATGGCGGTGGAGCAGTCGCTGCGAGTGTTGAGCAATGAAGGCAAACAATTATTGCCGGCCCTGACCCATGAATTGCGTCTGGTATTGGCCCGGGTCGATTCCGGCCTGGAACTGGGCGAAGAATTGCACAAAGCCAGCCGATTGCTGGCCGTCGACGAGTTCACCGACACCTGCGTCATCCTTGAGCAGTTGATCCATCAGGGGGGCGGTGCGATGAAATCCCTGCTGGCCCTCAAGCAATTGCTCGATGACCGGCGCCTGACGCGCTTGCAGGAATACATCTCCAAAATGTCCGCCAAAATGTCCGTCGTGATGATGTTGTTTCTCTTCCCGGCGTTATTGATCGTACTGGCCGGCCCGGGCTTCACCGCCCTGTCCCATGCCTTTGGTTCTTAGAGGGATCGTTATGAAAGCAATAATTGCCGGTTTGACTCTGCTGTTGTTAGGCGGTTGCGCGAGCAACGGTGCGACGCCCTGGAGCGCCCTGACCAATACGGCCAGTTGCGGCAAGCTGACCTCCGAGGAACAGCTGTCGCTGAACCTTGCCGATGACATGGCCAATGACGGCAAACTGCACGCCAGCCTCGCCAACCTGCAAAGCCTGCCCGACAACCTGGCCGACGTGCGCCTGCGCAAAGCCAAGGTCTATCGACTGCTGGGCCGCAGCGAAGCCGAACCGTTGTACCGCAGCCTGCTCGGCAGTTGCCTGGCCGCCGAAGCCGAACACGGCCTCGGCCAACTCGCCGCCGCCAAGGGTGACAACGGCCTGGCACAGGCCCACTTGCAACGGGCCGCACGGCTAGCGCCGACCGACGAGAAAATCCGCAACGACCTCGGCGTGGTGTACCTCAATCAATTACGCGTCGAGGATGCGCGATTTGAATTTCTGACGGCCATGGAACTCAAGCAAAGCGATCAACTGGCCGCGTTGAATCTGGTAACACTGCTGATCTACCAGGACGACTGGAGTCGTGCGGCCGAACTCGTCAGCCGTCTCGGCCTGAGCCCCGCCCAAGTCACCGAAGCCCAGGCCCGCGCGCAAAGACTCAAGACACCGAGCAAATCCGGCCCGACCACCGTAAACCAGGTCGCCGTCGCCACACCGACGCTTCAATAAGGAGAGGCTTTTGATGAAACCGACCATCCTCTGCTGCATCGGCCTGCTGGCCCTGCCCCTCACCACTTACGCCATCGACCCCGGCCCCGCTTCGGCCCAACAACAGGAAACCGAAGGCTGGCTGCAACTGCAACGCAGCAACAAGGCTGCGTCCCAGAAACCGCAAACCTCAACCGCGACCGAGCGCGAGCTGAGCATGCAGCGTTGGTTGAAAAGCTATCAGCATGAGATCCCGGAGTACTTTGATCAGTATGAAAGCGGGCAGGTGGACGGTGGGACGGGGGGGTAGTCTTGATCCGGGAATTGGACGCTTGGGGCTAGCGTTTTTTGGCTGACTTTTTTCGGGCCGACATTCCGGGTAATGCCAGTCAGTTAAGCAGTTCCAGCCGCGACACTCTTTGTAGCAGCTGCCGAGCCCGCGAGGCTGCGTTCGGCTGCGAAGCAGTCGTGAGTCCGGCTGACGCGGTATGCCTGACGTACCGCAATGACTGATTTTACGACTGCTTCGCAGCCGAACGCAGCCTCGCGGGCTCGGCAGCTGCTACAGATCGCGTTACGGCTTAACTGACTGGCATTACCCGGAATGCCGGGCGTTTGTAAAAAAGTAAGCCGCCGTAAGGGCAACAAAAACCTAATGCGTAGTCACCCCCTGACGCATTCCAGAATGACCGGGTAACAAAGCCAGCGCCAACTGCGTCCGATTATGCATATGCGTCAACCGCAAAACCTGCGACACATAAAGCTTCACCGTGTTCTCGGTAATCCCCAACTCACAGGCAATCTGATAGTTCGTCTGCCCCTTCCCCACCAACCGCGCCACCTCCCACTGCCTTGGCGACAGCTGACTGAAAATCGCCGGAATCTCAACCCGATCCACAGCACTGACATCCTCATCAGGGGAAACCGATAACAGCGGCCCACGCCGAACCTTATCCAGATCCTGATACAGATCCTCGATCGACTCGGCAAGATACTGCAGCTTCTGATCCAGATGCCCCAGCTGCACACTCTTCTGCCGTTCCTGCAAAACTACTACCTGACGCGCAATCCCTTCGAGCAACTCACCCAGATTAATCGGTTTCTGGTAGTAATCGGCAAACCCGGCCCGCAAGGCCTTGATCACATCCTGCTTGTCCGCACGCCCAGTGAGCATGATTGCTTCAAACACACGGTGCTTGCCGGATAACCGTTGCAGCTCCTGAACCAGTTGAATCCCGTCCAGACCGGGCATGTGCAAATCGCAAAGCACCAGGCCGATCGCTTCGTCATCATTGAAACGCTCGACTGCCTGTTTGCCAGTCTCGCAAGGAACGCAACGGTAACCGCGGCCTTCAAGAAACTCACAAAGCTCTGCGGCAATAAACGGTTGGTCGTCGACCACAAGGATTTTTACAGCCGAAGAAAGCTTGTTCACGTGCGACTCCCTGCAAGGTCAAAGTTGACCGTTCCTCTACGGCTGTACAACTTCTGAATTGAAAGTAGTCGTACTTTCCGACTCTGTACATAGAACGGGCGACTAGTGAAACCAGGCGAGTGTGAGCAACAGGCCCACCAATACGAAGGGTGCAAAGGGCTGTTTCTTTGACATTCCAGGCCCCAGGTATCGAAGATGATTTCTAAGCCCTTGGCCCATATGAAGCCAGACTCTTGGCGCCAGCAGCAGCCACAGCACACTGGCCAATCCGGCACCGATGAACACGCCGAGCAGGTGCATGCCGTCTGTCGCCAGCCCCAGGCCGGTCATCAATTTCACATCGCCTGCACCCAAGCGTCTCAGCGCATAACCGGGCAAGGTAAAGGCCAGCGCCAGCAAAAAAGCCCAGCCCCCCTGCACCGCCTCGGCCCCCAGCCAGGTAGTGCCCGTCCACAGGAGATACGCCAGCGCCAACACCGCTGCGCCAAGGGTCAGGCCATTGGCGATGTGTCGTTCTCGAGCATCCTGTGCTGCGCAAAGCGTCAGCCAGATCAGTAATACAAAGCTCTGCATCCGGTAAAAAACGTCCGTTTTGGCTGAATGATTCTATGCTGATATCACGTCGTGAATATCAGGGTAGACGCAGTCATGAAAATAGGCCTCCCCCGTAAGCAAAAAGGCGCTGTAGCGATTGAATTCGCCTTGGTGTTTCTCATCTTTTTCGCCGTGTTCTATGGGATTGTCACTTACAGCTTGCCGCTGTTGCTGATGCAATCGTTCACCCAGTCGACCGCCGAAGCGGTGCGCCGAAGCGTGGCGCTGGATCCGAGCACCCCCGGATACGACACCGCGGTAAAAACGGTTGCCACGACAGAACTGAGCCGACAGCTGGCCTGGATTCCTGCCGCACTGAATTTCAATGTCGCCACCGACACCAGCGCCACCTATGTGGGCGGGGTGTTGAAGGTCAGCATCAGCTACCCCACCAGCAAACTGCAGCAGGTCATCCCGTTTCTGACCTTGCCGGGAATTGGCCAAGTACCGAATCTGCCGGCAAACCTCACCGCCAGTTCGAGCCTGCAATTTTGAGTTCCGCAGACAAACTCTTCGGGCGCCTGCTCAACCGCCATCCGCCTCAGCCCGTGGACACGCCAGACACCCTGAGCGTGCAAAGTGTCGGTTTGCAGATGCATCTGGATGCCGAAGGTCGAGTGATTCACCTGACCGGCCCGCTGCGGCATGTGCTGGCCCAGCAGACACCCGCTGCGCAAGCACCGCACCTGCTCGACTTCCTCATGCCCCACAGCTGCCTCGCCGTTGAAGGCTCGCCCGTCGACTGGCAGGGACAGAGTCTGGACCTGGACTTTCACAGCCTCAACGGACAACCCCTGCAGCTGCGTGGCTGGGTCCAGCCGTTGGCCGATGCCTGGCTGCTGCAGTTGCTGGACATCGGCGACTTGTTGCTCGATCGCCGCCAATCACGCAGCCGCGAGCAATGCCAATTACTCGCAGCGCAGATCGGTGAACAGGTGCGCCGGTGCAACCTGACGCGCCTGCCCGAGGTGTTGGTGGAACAGCTGCAAGGCCTGGCCCAGCGTTTCCACATGCCATGCATTGCAGTGGCGTTACTCGATGAACAGGAAGAAGGCTGGCAGATACACCAGCATTACACGGCCTTCGATGCGCCCCACCTGTGGCAAAACGCTCAGCGCCTGGGCACGGGGCTCGACAGTCTGAACGGCTCTGCGCCGCAATGCCTGACGCCCGCTGAACATCCCCGTTTGCAAGGCATCTTCGGTAATGCCGAAGGGTACGCGGTGCCCTATCACGATGCTCAGGGTGTGGTCGCCTGGTTACTGTGTGGCCTTTATCCGGTGCAGCAACATGCACCCGACCTGAATGATCGCGACTGGTTACAACTGACCGCCGCGCTGGCAGGCCCGTTGCTTGAGCGCTTGCGCGAGCACCGGCACCATCTGCAACTGGAACGGCTGGAGTCGCTGCAAGCCTTGCTCGGCACCGGATGGTGGGAGGTATTCAGCGACAGTCGCGAGGTGCAATTGGCGCCGTCGCTGGCCAGTAACCTGAACCTTGCGATCGATCGTTTGCCGCTGCACGACTGGCTTGATCGGGTGCACCCCGCCGACCGTGAAGAGCTGAGCAGTCGTCTGCAAGCCTTGCAAGACGACGGCACCCCGCTGCTGCTGTGCGTGCGTTTGGCACAATCGCCGAACTGGTATCGCCTGCAAGGCCAGGTTCTGGGCATCGGTAAAAGCCGGCGGTTGGTGGGCTTCATGCTCGACATCAGCGACATCAAAAACCAGGAGCAAAACGCCGCGGCGGCCCATGCCCGACTGGACAATCTGATCGCCAGCTCACCGGCGGTGATCTACGTGCAACGCTATGTCGAAGGTGCACTGCAACCGACGTTTTTCAGTGACAGCCTACTGCCGCTGCTCGGCTGGACACTGGCTGATTGCGCGACGGGGACCTTGGTTGAAAGGGTGCACCCGGAGGACCGCGATCGGTACTTCGAACGTACCCGACATTTGCTGCGTGAAGGTTCGGTGCGCGCCCGCTATCGGCTGCGCGACAGTCGCGGCGAATACCACTGGCTACTCGATGAGGCCAAGCTACTGCGCGACGACCTTGGCTTGCCGGTGGAAGCCGTCGGCCTATGGCTGGACGTCACCGAAGCAACCCTGGCCGCCGAACAGGTGAAGCAGAGTGAAGAACGTTACCGGATCCTGGTGGAAGACTCTCCGGCGATGATCTGCCGCTACCGCCCGGACCTGACCCTGACCTTCGGCAACCGCCCGCTGGCGACTTACCTGGAGTGCCCGCCCGAACAACTGCCCGGGGTGAATCTGGGCAGCTGGATGTCGCAGGAACAGCGCGAAGCGTTTCTCCAGCGGCTCAGCCGACTCAGCCCGGAATTCCCGGTCAGCACTGCGGAAATCAACCTGCAACTGCCGGGACGGGAACATGCCTGGTGGGTGTGGTCGGATCGCGGGGTGTTCGATGATCATGGCCATTTGCTGGAGATTCAGGCCGTGGGGCGCGACAACACCGAGGTCCGCCGCGCCCAGCAGCAGCTCACCCAAAGTGCAAAAATGGCCACCCTCGGTGAAATGGCCACAGGGCTGGCCCATGAAATCAATCAGCCGCTGAATGTGATGCGCATGGCCATCGTCAACGTGCTCAAGCGTCTGAGCAACGGCGATGCGCAGATCGACTACCTGACCGACAAGCTCAACCGCATCGATGCACAGGTCCAGCGCGCCGCGCGGGTGGTGGATCACATGCGGGTGTTTGGCCGCCGCTCAGAAATCGAGCAACATCCGTTTAATCCGGCGCAAGCCATCGAAGGCACACTGTCGCTGCTGGCCGAAGGGATGCGCGGCAAAGGGGTCGAGCTGCGGGTCAGCGAGACCAGGTTTGACGTGCAAGTGCGCGGTTACGTCGACCAGCTCGAACAGGTGTTGATCAATCTGATGGTCAACGCTCGGGATGCATTGCTCGGCAAACGCGAGGCCGACCGCGAGTTCAAACCGTGGATCTCGGTGTACGCCGAACGTGATGAGTATTCGGTGCGGCTGTGGGTCGAGGACAACGGCGGCGGTATCGATCCGCGGTTGCTGGAGCGGATTTTCGAGCCGTTCTTCACCACCAAACCCGTGGGTGTCGGCACGGGGCTCGGGTTGTCGGTGAGTTACGGCATCGTCGAAAACATGGGCGGAAAACTGAGCGTTAGAAACTCGGTAGAGGGCGCACGGTTTTGTATCGAACTGCCGATTGCCGCCGACGATCAGATCACCAGCGTCGCTCGTCCTGAGTGACAACTGAGGTTGGCGCCGACATCGACCTTGTTCAGATCGATCCCCAGGCTGAGCAGCAGTGTGTTGATCAAGGTGTCGAGTAACGGGCTGAGCACGCTGTTGATCGCGTTGACCAGCAATGTGGTGACACTGCTGAGGATGGCCCCCAGACCACCGACCAGACTGCCCGTCGGGCCGTACATGTTGACCTTGATATTGGTCAGCGTGTCGGTAAGGCTGCTGACGATATTGCTGGTGGAATAGGAATAGTAGAACGGTGGCTGGTTGATCTCCGGCAGGCTGGTGGCCGGCGGTGCGGAATAGACGTGCGGCATGTTGGCGCTCTGCGCCACAGTGGTGTCGGCCTTGATATCGATGCCGCCGCCGACGCCTGGAATTCGCGGGTCGCAACTGACGGGTAGGATCAGGAACCGGCGGCAGGTTTTCACCCCGATATCGATCACCTTCAACGGCTGTACCACCACGGTGGGCGGCGTGGTGTTGTTGCCGAAAGCCGTGTTCGGATCGATCTTGCCGATTTTCAGCTTCACCAGTGACGTGTTGGTATTGGTGGTCAGTGATTTGTTGGTGGCGCTGACGCAGCTGTAGGCGGTGACGTAACTGTCGGCGCTCGCGACGTCCAGTGCGACATCGAGGCTTACGGAACTGGAAAGCGGCACGATCGAGGGTGTTTCACAGGCCGCCCCGAGCGCGCAGGTCAGTGAGTCAATGACACCGACCAGATTGAGATTCAGCAAGGCGTTCAAGGTATTGGTCAACGGTCCGGCAAGATCAGCCGCCGCCTCGAGCAAGGGTTGAATCGCACTCAGAATGGGCAAGTCGATCGACAGCAATGTACGCACCTGAGCCGTTTTCACATAGATCCGGTTGGGCCCCAAAGGCGCGAGCGCGGCGCTTTTCGGATTGCCGATGGCCGAGAGCTGTGGCGGCTCCAGTATCTGCACCCGAGCGGTGATTTGCGCCAGCCCCGCGAGGTTGATCGGCAGGGTCGCCACCAGGCCGTTTTTCTTGTTGGCCAGCTGCACGACCGCCTCGATCAGGTCGAACACTTTCAGGTTGGTCGCCAGCGCCGTCACGGTGCTGCCAGCCTCGACGTGCAGCACGTTGCCGAGTACGACGGTGGTTGCACCTGCCGCGACCTTCAGCGCTTGAAGACTCGCAATGGTTGCGGTCGCGCCGAGTGTGCCGCCGGGGTCCAGCACATTGACGGCGGTCTGGATCAGCTGGCTGACGGCAATCGTATTGCCCAATACCTGGTTATACCCGGCAGCGTTGAGGTTAAGGTCGACCTTCAATCGGTCAAGGTAACCGAGCAGGCTGATGTTGGTGTTCACCAGTCCGTTCCAGCCCGCCGCGTTGATGTTCAGGTTGCCTCCGAGCAAACCACCGAACAGCGCGTTGAGCGTGGCCGATTTGCTGGTGTCGACGCTCAGCGTCGTGCTGCGCAGGGTCAGCGAAGCCTGCGGTGGCGGTAATGCGGCGACAGCGCTGGCCGTCAGGTTGATGGTTGCCGCGCGTGGAGCGCCACCGAACAGGGCGCCGACACCGCCGGCGAGGCTCTGCTGGACCGAATGGCTGGCGATCACCCGAATGGCTTCGCTCTTGCTCGGGTCGGCGCCAAACACCCGAAGGTTATTGGCATCCAGGGTCAAGGCGCCGCAAGCGACCAGCAGATTGTGATTGGGGTCAGGAAGGGTGAAGCCGTTACGGTTTGCGCTGGCGGTGGCATAAACGGTAGCGGTGTTGCCAGCGGTGCAATCACCTCCTCGGGTGGAAGCTTCAAGTGCGGCCATGTCCGCTACGCGCTGCAGGTCACGTTTTTTCAGGTACAAACGACCGCTGTCGACCACGACCAGCAAGAACATCAGGGCCATGCCCAATGTCAGCGCCGCCATCAAACCGATCGCCCCCCGTTGCCGGGACGGGCTGCGAAACTGCGAACGGGGAGACATTGCACACTCCTTTGCCGGTGCACAGCCGAGGGCTACCTCCTTGGGTGAACAGCAGTGTAGACAAGACTTGGCTGGACTGCTGGCAACATGCCAGTGCAGAAAACAAAAACCCTGTAGGAGCAGAGATGGCGATCTCAAGGACGTCATCGCCGGCAAGCCTGAACTGGCCTAATAATTCCGGACACCTCTTAAGGGCGATATGATTTCGCCAACTTGGAGGTTCCATGAACGAAAGAAAGGTCTATTCCCGCGAGTTCAAACTGCGTGCTGCCAGCATGGTGCTCGATGATAACTGCCCGGTTCCAGATGTGTGTGCATCTCTGGATATCGGGCCGACCGCGTTGCGGCGGTGGGTTGAGCAGGTTCGCAAGGAGCGCGAAGGACAGCCAGTCAAAGGTACCAAGGCGATTACCGAGGATCAGCGTGAGATCCAGGAGCTGAAAGCCAAAATCAAGCGGATGGAGCTGGAGGCAGAGATCTTAAAAAAGGCTACCGCTCTCTTGATGTCGGATCCCGCTCGTTTTCGATGATTGCGGAGCTGAGAGAGTTGTTTCCGACTGCCACTTTATGTCGTGTGTTTGGAGTCAGGCGCAGCAGTTTTTATGAGTGGATTCAGCGACGCTCACAGCCCAAGGTCAGACGGGAGGAGCTCAAGGCGCAGGTGGTCAGGTTGCACGCTGAAAGCCGTGAGAGCATGGGGTCGCGAATGATGTCCAAACGTCTGAAGGCCGAGAAGTTGCCGGTGGGCAGAAGCCTTGCTGCGGCCTTGATGAAGGAAGCCTGCATCGTCAGTAAACAGCGCCAACCTCATCCATTCAGATCCAAAGGGGTGGAGGCATTTGTGGCGCCGAATCGGCTTGAACGTAACTTCACGCCCAACACCGTCAATCAGGTGTGGTGCGGCGACGTCACGAGCCTGATGGTCGGTAAACGCTGGTTCCATCTGGCAATCGTGATCGACCTGTATGCGCGCCGTGTCGTTGGCTGGGCGTTTTCTCTGGTCAATGACGCAAACCTGGTCAGCAAAGCCCTGCGTATGGCGGCCGATCTTCGGTCGTGGGAATCTGGGCTGATGTTTCACTCTGATCAAGGCTGCCAATACACCAGTCGAAGATTCCAGAATGAACTGCAGCGATATGAAATCGAACAGAGCATGAGTCACCGCGGGCAATGTTGGGACAATGCGCCGACTGAGCGCTTCTTCGGAACCTTGAAATCGGAGTGGGTGCCGGGCAAAGGCTATGACACAACAGAAGAAGCGCAAACCGATATCGTGCGCTTCTTCATGTATTACAACCGCACAAGGCTCCACAGCTACAACGGTTACCTATCACCGATAGCTATGGAGCAAAAGGCAGCATAAACACCGTAACCGGTGTCCGGAATTACTTGACCAGTTCAGCCGTGCTCCTACAGGGTTTGGTGGTGTTTATTTGGGTGGGTAGTTGGCGAGAATTCGCCCCACCGTTTCACGTATCGCCGTGCTGCGATCCGACGGGTTCGTTGTGCGGCTGAGTATCTGCTCGTCACTGCCGCGCCACACCAGTTTGCCGTCCTTGCCGTCGAGCAGGTCGATCTGGATGATCGCCACTTTGTAGCTGACGTTACGGGTTTCGTTGTACATCGGCCCGCCCCAGTAGCCGTTCCATGGATTACCCCAAGCGGCGCCGCCGCCGTAGTTGGTGGTTACTTGTTGCTGGCGTTGTTCGACGATCAGATAGGTCTGCACGCTCAAATCTCCCTTTTGACCACCCGCAGCCGGACGCAGGCCACGCTGATCCAGCTGATCGGTCACCGATTGGCGGATGCGTTGTTCAGTCAGGTCGCTCTTGATCCGTGGGTCATCGGGGCGATATTGCAGGGCGGGTTCTTTCCAGCTCCAGCTGCGATAGGCGGCGAAGTCGCGGCTGGCATCGAAGTCATGATTGACCTGGCTGCCGGCGCAGGCACTGAGCAACACGGCCAAAGCCAGTAAAGCGAGACGGCGGAACATGATATTTCTCCGGTTGAAGACATGAACCTGCGTAATGCTTCTTAACTACAGAAGCTAACTAGGAGGATACGCCGACATCGCCTTTTCTACAGCCTCCCGTATCGCATCGGCACGCTCGCTCTGGCTCCCGCGATTGCTGGTTTCGGCGCTGGCACTCCACACCGGTTGACCACTCTGGGCGTCAAACAAATCAACCCGCACCACCACGACTTGTTCCTGATAAGTCCGAACGATCGGCACAGTGTTGTACATGCCGTAACCGCTGCCGTAGCGGTTGTAACCGCCATAGCCGCCGCCGTAATAACCATAGTCGTCCCGAACCTGACGCAGGCGGGTTTCCAGGTGCAGTTCGGCGCTGACAAACAGGTCGGCCGGGCGGTTATCGTGCAGCGGGCGCAAGCCACGTTGATCGAGCGCATTGCTGACGGCTTCGGCGACCTGCGCCGAATCCGCCCAGGCGCTGCCCGGCGGCAGCTGCCCATTGAGCCAGGCCCAGCTGCGGTAACGCCCGTAGTCGCGCGGCGGGGCCGGGTAGGCGCTGCGGTCAAAGGTGTTGGCCGCCTGAGGCGGCGCGGGTGGCAAGGGGTTGGATGACGCCACATAAGGGTTGCTGCCCTGACAGGCCGCCAACCCGAGACAGATCACCAATAACCCCGAACGACTGTTCATTTCGCGCTCCGATCAGACCGGCCGACAGATCCAGTGCAAGTAGCGCCCAAGCCCGGCAAAGCTTGGGTGACGACGGTGGGCCAGTTCCATTTCCAGCAAGTCCACCAGTTCGGCGCGGGCCTGGAATTCCACCGGCATGTAGTCGTGAAAAACCCGCACCCCGCTCTGGGTTTCGACCTGCCACAGGCCTTCAAGTTGCGCCGCCAGTTCCCGTGGATCAAGCGGCTGCTGCGGCGTCAGGCTCTGTTTCTCGCCGGCCATGTCGTTCTTGCGCATCTTGCGGAAATGGCCTTTGAGCAGGTTGCGATAGATCAACGCATCGCGGTTGTAAAAGGCCAGGGACAACCAGCCATCCTGCTTGGTCAATTGATGCAGCACCGGCAGGATCGCGTGAGGTTCGGCCAGCCATTCCAGTACGGCGTGACACAGCACCAGGTCGTAGGGTTCGGTGAGTTGGCCGAGCAGATCCTGCCACGGCGCCTGAATGAACGTCGCCGTTTGCCCGGCGTCGGCAAAGCGCTGGCGGGCGCCTTCGAGCATTGGCTCGGCGGGCTCGGCCAGTGTGACCTCATGTCCACGTTGGGCCAGCCACAACGACATGTGGCCCAGGCCGGCGCCGATGTCCAGTACGCGCAACGGCCGGTCCGGCAAGGTTTCGGCCAGGTCGGCCTGAAGCACCGCCAGACGGATTGCGCCTTTGGCACCGCCGTAGATTTTTTCGGCGAAGCGGGTCGCCAGTTGATCGAAATGACGATCGCTCATCAGCTGAACCTCCGTTCGCTGTCCGCGAGTTTGCTGCGCACCACTTCATTCATGTCCAACCCCAACTCGCTGCACAGCAGCAGTAGATAGAGCACGATGTCGCCGATTTCCTGCCCGGCATGGGCGAGTGTGTCCGCCGGCAACTGGCGCGACTGGTCTTCGGTCAGCCACTGGAAAATCTCCACCAGCTCGGACATTTCCACGCTCGCGGCCATGGCCAGGTTTTTCGGGCTGTGAAATTGCCGCCAGTCATTGCGGTCACGGATGGCGTGCAGGCGTTCGGTCAGTTCAACAAGGTTCATCGGGCTCTCCTGAAGGCGTATAGCTTCGGGGGGATAAGGAATGAAGGCAAGCGGCAAGCGCTGCAAAACCACTATGCTTGGAGGGAACTCGGCACCCTGCTCGATAGCCCAAGGCTCAAGTCCGGCAACCACGCCACCACTTTCATCAAGGACGCTCATGACATGCAGGTAGAAAGTTTTTTCGAATGGCTCGGCCAGGCACTCGGTTCGGTTATCCGCTTCATCGTTGACGGCCTCAGCGGCTTGTTCAATCTGCTGAGCCACGCCGGCAGCAACTTTGTCGAAGGGCTGTCCCGTGCGCTGGGCATGGACGCGTCGATCATCAGCATCATTGCGCTGATTTTGGGGTTGATGCTGTTGTGGTCGGCGATTCGGGCGTTCATGAATGCGTCGATCATCATGGGGATTATCTGGTTGATGCTGGGGCTTTGGTTGTTGAGCTGGATAATCCACTAGCAACCTGATCGTTCCCACGCAGAGCATGGGAACGATCACCACAAACTGTCGCTACAATGCCGCTCCCCCAAGGAGCCTGCATGTCCAACCTGATCGCCGACTGGCGCGACCGCCCTACCCATCGTCGAGTGTGGGCGCTCGCCGCGCCGATGATTCTCTCGAACATTTCCGTACCGCTGGTGGCGCTGGTCGACAGTACCGTCATCGGCCACTTGCCCCACGCCCATCAGTTGGGCGCCGTCGCCGTCGGGGCCAGCCTGTATACCTTTCTCGCCTGGGCCATGGGTTTTCTGCGCATGGGCACCACCGGGTTCGCCGCACAGGCTGCCGGGCGTGGGGACGGCGCAGCATTGCGGCAGATCTTGCTGCAGGGCCTGTTGCTGGCCATGGGACTGGCCATTGTCCTGGGAGCACTGGGTGTGCCGTTGAGTGGGGTTGCGCTGCATTTCATGCAGCCGTCGGCTGAGCTGGATCAGCTGACCCGCGAATTTTTTCACACTCGCCTGTTCGGCCTGCCGGCGGCGCTGGCCAGTTATGCGCTGGTCGGCTGGTTCCTCGGCACTCAAAACGCCCGGGCGCCGCTGGCCATTCTGCTGAGCACCAACCTGGTGAACATCGCGCTGAACCTGTGGTTCGTTCTTGGGTTGGAGTGGGGGGTGGTCGGCGCGGCCCGAGCGTCGGTGATCGCCGAATGGACCGGCGCGCTGATCGGCCTGCTGATGACCCGCAACGCCCTGCGCGCCTATCCCGGTCACATCGCCTGGGCCGCGCTGGCGTTGTGGCAGAGCTGGCGCCCGCTATTGGCGGTCAACCGCGACATTTTCATCCGCAGCCTGGCGCTGCAATCGGTGTTTTTCCTGATCACCGTGCAAGGCGCTCGGCTGGGTGATGCCACCGTCGCCGCCAACGCGCTGCTGCTCAATGGTTTGCTGCTGACCGCCCATGCGCTGGACGGCCTGGCCCACGCCGTGGAGGCCCTGTGTGGACATGCCATTGGTGCTCGTGATCGAGAGGCCCTGCGCCGCTCATTGGTGGTGGCTTGCGGTTGGTCGTTGCTGGCGAGCCTGGGTTTTGCCGTGCTGTTCCTGTTCGCCGGGCATCTGTTTATCGAGATGCAGACCAACATTCAGAGCGTGCGCGACACGGCGTTCATCTACCTGCCCTACCTCGCCGCGCTGCCGCTGATCGCGGTGGGGAGTTACCTGCTCGACGGGCTATTTATCGGCGCCACCCGCGCCCGGGAAATGCGCAACGGCATGCTGCTGACGGTGGTTTTGTTGCTGCCGTTCGCTTGGGCGCTGCAAGGTTTGGGCAACCATGGATTGTGGATAACCTTTCTGTTGTTCATGTTACTGCGCAGCCTGACCCTCGGCGCGTTTGCCTGGTATCTGCACAAAAACGACGGCTGGTTCGCCGGCAAAGCTCACTGAGTCGGCGTGGCTTTGACGAAAGCCGTGACCACATCCAGCACCGGAGCCAAACCGCGCATCGGCCGAGACAGCGCCTCGCGCAGTTTGCGCGCGAGACCACCGGTGTGTTCAGGGCTGATCGTTCTGCCACAGGTTGCGCAGGCTATCGAGACGCTCCTGCTGGGTGAGTCCCGGTAACACTTGCCCAGGCAAAGCGCCGGGGTACTGCAAGCGTAGCCATAACCAGTCATCGAGTACCGGGCGCTCGGTAAAATCCAGCGCCAGCCCTTCCTGCACATGGGACCACAGCGTGTTGTAGTCAGTCCCTGTAGACCGACTCCAGTGCCAGGCATGTTGCTCCAGCAGGCAGGTTTGCAGTTTTTCCTGCTGACGAGGACTGAGGTTTTCTTCAACCGCCAAGGGGCTGACGCAAAGCCCCGGATTGACCAACTGCTGCCAGCCCTGACTGCCGATCGCGCGGTCCGCCCACGTCCCGCCGAACCAGCGCAAATGGCTGATAGGACCCAGCCAGCGACTCAGCTCTTGCGCATCGCAGGCATCGAACAAATAACTGGCCGTGTGTGGGTTGTAGTAACTCAACAAGGCTCGATGATGCAGGCCGAGAGTGACCGTGAGCATGCGGCGCAAATGCTCCAGCAACTGCGACGACGACACCTCGCTGGCCATCAGCAAGCCGCGCCAGAGAGGCACTTCGCTGTCACATAACCCGACCAGCGCAGGGCATGTCCGAAGGTCGATCAGGGCCGGGCCGTGTTCACGCAACGCATGCCACTCAGTGTCCTCGAACAACCAGAACCACCGGGCATGCGCAAACTTCTGTTGCAGCATCGCCCCCGCCGGTGGCGCACCCGGTACATCCAGCAATAGCCATTGCGGGGTCGCGACGATCATGCCGCACCGCTCTGGCCAAACCGCATCGATGCCCGGCAGGTGCAGAGGGCCTGCGTGCAATGGTTGAAACTGCCGCCACCGGGCAGCAGACATAGCAACATCAATGGCTCGCTCGATTGCAGAAGCTCCAGCAAGCCCTCGACATCATCTGTCACGGATGTGCGCGGCGGGTCGACCTCCTCAGCCTTTTCAACGGACGAAGGGGCGTGAAGAAACCCGGTAATCAGCGGCTGATCCGGATCCCCCTCGATAAAGCTCACCACTACCTCAGCCCCCTCACTCAACTGCGTGACTGCCGCGTCGCCCAGTTCAGCGGCCAACGGCAGCCAACAGTGGCTGGGCGCCGCACCCTCGCCCTGATAGAGCCAGTCAAATTGCACGGCAACCGGTCTGGACGGATCGGGACATGACTCATCAATGTTGACCACCCAGGCCCGTTGCAGGCTGTGCATCCTGGGTTTCACTGCGCAATGAGGCGCTACAAAAGGCACCTGCCAGTGAGTCGCGCGGATCTGGTTGCTGTAGGACGCCGTTAAATCCTGGCTGCCTTGATGCTCGACGTGAGTCAGCAGCCAGAGATGATTCCAGTCGGCGATCGGATGACCAGACAGCGGCATCAACTGACCGCTGCGCAGCGCCGCCAGGTCCGTCCGACCTTCGGCAATCGGCGCGGTTCGTTGCCCAGCGCACCCCAGAAGCTTGAACTGACGCACGGCCGATTGCTCGCTCTCGACCTGGAAGACTGCGCTCTCACCGAAACGAAAGTGCCCCTGACTATCACCGAAAACCACGCAATGCCCGCGCGCGCCGTGTTCGAAATGGTAGTGAAGCCGTTCCTGGGCGCACAGACGCTGGATAAATTGCAGGTCAGATTCCCGGTACTGCGTACAGAATTCACGGGGCGGGTAATCGCCACTCAGCTCAAAACGCCGACTCTTGCCGACAATACCGTGTTCCTTGAGCACCTGACTGAGGATTTGCGGCACCGAGCGCGCGTTGAAAATTCGCTGGCTAAAGCGCAGGGAAAGGCACGCCAGCTTCGGCCCCAGACGTACGCGGCAGAGCCTGACAGCCGGGTCATGATCACGCTGGAAGAGTTCATGCAATTGTCCGTGAAAGCCGTTTGCCGCAGGCCCGACATGCAGAAAGGCCGGACGGTACAGCAGGCTTGCAAGGTCGAGTGTCGGGTCATCGATCAGCAGATCCACGTCGAACACAAATGGCTCGCTGATGGCTTCTCTACCGGTAAACGCCAAGACCTCAAAGGGGTCGGACAGACCCTCTACATCCAGACGAAATGACGGCTCGTTGACTGGATCGAACATCGGCGATTCTCTACAGGAGGGGCGGCCGGGGATTCTCTCCGAGAGAGTTGGCCGAGTAGAGTGCCGAAGTACAACTTAGGAAATGACCTACGCGAAAAGAAGACCACATCGCTTGGATGGCCAAGAATGTAAGTCATTTCGCTTGAAATCAGAGAGGCATCCCACCAAGTCATCTGAAATTTCCGCTACGTGCGGAACATTTTCAGACAACCTGATGGAAGCGGTGCCTTACCTCAAGAAGACAGGTAAGAGGAACGGGTCAGACCCAGACGCAGCGCGTCGAGGAACTGGGTACGCTCGGCGGCGGTGATGCGGGCACTGGCGCATTTGTCGCGGTAGTGGGTCATCAACTCTTCCGGCGACAAGTGCACGTAACGCAGCATGTCTTCGATGGTGTCGTGGGTTTCGATACCCGCGTGGTACACGCTGCCGTCAGCGTTCTGATAGATGTTCACCGAGTCGGTGTCACCGAACAGGTTGTGCATGTCGCCGAGGATTTCCTGGTAGGCGCCGACCAGGAAGATACCCAGCAGGTAGTCTTCACCGTCGTTCAAACCGTGAACCGGCAGGCTGGTTTCGATGCTCTGCTCGTCGACGTATTGCTTGATCTTGCCGTCGGAGTCGCAAGTCAGATCTTGCAGCACGGCACGGCGCAGCGGCTCTTCGTCGAGACGGTGCAGCGGCAGGATCGGCAGAACCTGGCCGATGGCCCAGGTGTCCGGCAGGCTCTGGAATACCGAGAAGTTGCAGATGTACTTGTCGGCCAGCTTGTCGTTGAGTTCGTCGAGCACCTGACGGTGCGAACGCTGACGAGCCTTCAACGAGTTGTGCAGGCGACGGCACACCGCGAAGTAGCATTGCTCGGCCAGGGCTTTCTCGGCCAGGGTCAACTTGCCATCGGCGTACTGGGTCGCAACATCGCTCATGTAGTGCGTGGCGCGCCAGTAGGTTTCGGTGACCATCTCGATGTCGGTCGGGCCCAGCAGGTCAACCAGCCACTGCACGGTTTCCGGCAGTTCTTCCTTGTTGTCGATCTGCGGCACGTCGTCGTTGTGCTTCTCGACGTCGGTCACTTGCACCACCAGCATCGCGTGGTGAGCGGTCAGGGAACGGCCGCTTTCGGAGAAGATGTTCGGGTGCGGCAGGTTCTGCGCGTCGCAGAACTCCTTGAGCATCCCGACCACGACACCGGCGTAATCGTCCATGTCGTAGTTGATCGAGCTGGCGTTACGCGAGTGAGTACCGTCGTAGTCCACGCCCAAACCGCCGCCGACGTCGATGTGATCCACCGGCAGGCCGAGGTTGCGCAGCTCGCCGTAGTAACGAATCGCTTCCTTGAAGCCGTGCTGGTAGTCCGCCAGGTTGGCGATCTGCGAGCCCATGTGGAAGTGCAACAGGCGAATGCCCTGATCCAGGCCAGCCGCGCGGAAACGCTCGACCACCGAAAGCAGTTGCGCTGCCGACAGACCGAACTTGGATTTCTCGCCACCGGTATCAGCCCACTTGCTGGACGCCAGGGACGACAGACGCACGCGCAGACCAACCTGTGGTTTGACCTTGAGCGAGGCGGCTTCTTCGATCACCAGCGCGACTTCGGATTCTTTCTCGATCACGATGAACACGTTGTGGCCGAGCTTCTGGCCCATCAGCGCCAGACGGATGAATTCGCGATCCTTGTAACCGTTGCAGACGATGGTGCCGCCCTTCGGTGCCAGGGCCAGTACGGCCAGCAGCTCAGGCTTGGAGCCGGCTTCAAGACCGATGGACACGTCTTGGGTCGCGATGATGTTCTCGATCACCGCTTCTTGCTGGTTCACCTTGATCGGGTACAGCGCGGTGTACTTGCTCTGGTATTCCAGGCGCTCGATGTTGGCGTCGAAGGCGCCGGTCAGCTGACGCACGCGGTCTTGCAGAATGTCAGGGAAACGCACCAGCAACGGCAAGGACAGGCCGCTTTTACGCAGCTGGTCGACTTGCTCGAAGAGGTCGATAGGCGAACTGGTCGGACCGTTCGGACGAACTTCGACGCGACCGGCGTCATTGATCGCGAAGTACCCGGCCCCCCAATGGCGAATCCCGTAAACACTGCGGCTGTCCGCAACTGTCCATTGGCTGCCATCGTCTTTGCGTGTGCGTCGTACGGACATTGAAGTCCCCTATAAAGAAGTCATAGAGCGTCGCCTGGGTTCAGGCCGGCGCAGTCTAAAGAATGAAAATGACGGTTCGTCAACGAGGGGATAGACCTCGCTGACCGCAGTGAGTTTAGAAACCGGTCAGAACAGGCTCTGTGAAAACCATGTAGACGACGCCAAACCTGAATCGGATCAGGGCTGGATCAAGCCGAGGGTGGTTTTCACAGAGGCTGCTAGCCGCCGGACTTCTTCGCTTTGAAACCCTGTTTGATCAGCTCGGCCAAGAGTAGCTCGACATGATCACCCTGGATTTCAATGATTCCGTCTTTCAACGCACCACCGGTCCCGCAACGTTTCTTCAACGTGGTCGCCAGGTCCTTGAGTGCGTCTTCGGCCAACGGCACGCCGGTGATGGTGGTCACCGTCTTGCCGCCACGGCCCTTGCTTTCGCGACGCACGCGAGCGATGCCGTCGCCGGCCGGGATAACGGTCTGTTTGCAGATGCAGGCATCCACCGGTTGACTGCAATCCGGGCAATGACGACCTGCGTCGGTGGAAAATACCAGGCCACCTAGGGCGGCGAAGGATGCGGCTTTTTTGGCCACCGGCAATCCTCTTGGGAGGACAAAGACTGGTCGCAGCACTTGGGCAAGGCTATCGACCGCGAAGCCCCACTCAGGCAGGGGCAGCGCTACTGAGCCAGGCAATGCTGGTTCAGCTTGAAAAGGTCGCGCAGTGTAACGGCAAAAAGCCGACTTGCTAAGAGCCAATCGGCGCCAATTTATGCCTCTTTTGCGACGTCCGACCCACGGGCGCGGAGATAGCGCTTCAATGCGGCCAGAGAGTCCGGGCAATATGGCTTTTGCTGGATTTCCAGCAGGACCTGATCGACGGGGATGAAGCGCGCCTCAAGAACTTCTTCGGGTTGCAGGATCAACGGGCCGTCCCACACCGCCGAAAACGCCGAACACCAGAGCCGATTGCCAGTGTCTTCGAAGAAAAAGTGATCATGGGCAGTCAGTTCCACACCGCTCACGCCCAGCTCTTCTTCCAGCTCGCGGGCAGCCGATTCGGCGTAGGTTTCGGTAGCGAGCACCATGCCCCCCGCCGCCACATCCCAGAAACCGGGATAAATGGCTTTGCTCAGTGTGCGTCGATGCACGCAGAGTTCACCGGCGGAATTGAACAGCATGATGTAAGTGCCGCGCCCGATCAGCCCGCGTTCACGCAGGTCGGAGCGGACCAGGGCGCCGAGCAGGTTGTCCTGCTCGTCGACCCAGGCGATCTGTTCGGCATCCGAGGCCGCGCGGTGCGCGACCTCTCTGGCGCTATCGACCATGACTTAGCCCTGATTGAGCAATTGACGCAAATCGATCACTGCGGCGTTGGCCCGGGAGATGTAGTTGGCCATGACCAGCGAATGGTTGGCCAGCACCCCGAAGCCGCTGCCATTAAGGATCATAGGACTCCAGACCGGCTCCTGCGAGGCTTCCAGTTCACGAATGATCTGGCGCACGCTGACCGTGGCGTTCTTCTTGGCCAGCACATCGGCGAAATCGACTTCGATGGCGCGCAGCAGATGGGACAAGGCCCACGCCTGACCGCGAGCTTCGTAGAACACGTTGTCGATCTGCATCCACGGGGTTTCGACTATTTCTTCGTCAACCTGTGGCACCTGCCCTGGGGCCAGGACTTCGGTTTTCAGCGCGGTGTTGAGCTTGACCCGGCCAACGCTGGCCGATAGCCGTTGCGACAGCGAACCCAAACGGGTGCCGACATCGCCCAGCCAGTTGTTCAGGTTGTCGGCGCGGGCATAGAACAGCGCACTTTTCTGACTCGGGTCGGACAGGCGCGCCTGATAACGGCTCAGGGAGTTGATGCCTTCCTGGTATTCAGACTCACTGGACGGCAGCACCCAGCTCTTGTTGTCGAAGTTGAAGCGCGGCTCGGCCTTGGCCAGGTCAGCATCTTCGGTGGACTGCGACTGCGAACGGGCGAAGTCTTTACGCATGGCACGACTCAGGTCGCGGACCTGGACCAACACGCCATATTCCCAGCTCGGCGTGTTATCCATCCACAGGCCCGGCGGAAAACGGTCGTTGGAAATGTAGCCACCCGGTTTGCTCAGCAATGTACCGGCGACGGTCTTGAGGGTTTCGACCGTGGTGTAGCCGATGACCATTTGCTTGCCTTCTTTCTCGGCGGCCATCTGCGCATTCTGCTGAACCGGGAACAGCGCAGGTTCCTGGCTCCAGTACCAGCCCAGCGCAATAGCCACCAGCAAGTAAATGGCAATCAGAGTGGCCAGCGCCCGGCTGAACAACAGGCCACCCAAGTAACTGCGGGTGGCCGATTTCGGTTCAGCGGCACGTTCAGGCGCGCTGCCCGCGCGGTTCTTCCAGTCCAGCATGGCGATATCCTTTCAATCACTTGAGTTCATCGGTTCGACCACAACCCTATCTCATCGTGCCTCGTTTGCCGCGCATTAAATCCTGCGCAAACACTACCCGCACAATGACCACGATCGACGGCCACTATAAATGAAGCACAGCTTCGATCCTATGCGACCAGTCGGTCAGCAACTGAATCAGGTCGCTTTGCAGTTAATTGACGTACGACACTCATACGATGGAAAAGAGGTGCTAGCATAGAGCCACCAGTCGATCTCAGCATGCACCCTAACTAGTAGTCAGGATATGACCGAGCCAGAAGACCCCAGCCGTGAGCGCCTCAAGCACTACTTTGCCCAGCGGGTAATTCATCAGGCACGTCAAATTCTTGAGATATGGCAGCGCCTGCAACGCAGCGAGTGGTCCACCACCGACTTATCGGAACTGAGCGAGGCCAATCTGCGCCTGCTGCGTTTCGCCGAGCGTTTCGAACAACCTGAACACACGCAGCTGGCACGCCACATCGGTCAGTCGCTGGAGGCTGTCGACGCCAATCGCGGACGCCTGAGCAGCGGACTGATCACTGATCTCAATCGTTTGATGCAGCGCCTGTCGCGCACCGGCCTGCGCCACGGCGACCAACTCGAACAAACCTTCCTGCCGCCGCTACGCAAGCCTATTTACGTGATGCTGCAAGATTACGACCGCGCCGAGCGTCTGGCCAAGCAACTGGAATTTTTCGGGCTCAGCGCGCAAGCCCTCGACAGCGTTGCGGCTTTCCGCTCTTCGATGATCGAGCGCTTGCCTGCGGCGATCGTCATGGACGTGGATTTCAGTGGCACCGGCATCGGCCTGAAACTGGCCGCCGAAGCCCAGGAAGGCCTCGATCATCAATTGCCGCTGTTGTTCTTTAGCCTGCACGAAACCGACACCCCGACCCGTCTCGCCGCCGTGCGTGCCGGTGGCCAGGAATTCCTGACCGGCACCCTCGAAGCCTCGAGCCTGCTGGAGAAAATCGAAGTCCTGACCTGCGTCGCCCAGTACGAACCTTATAAAGTGCTGATCATCGACGACTCCCGCGCCCAGGCCCTGCACACCGAGCGCCTGCTCAATAGCGCCGGGATCGTCACGCGGACTTTGATCGAGCCGATCCAGGCCATGGCCGAGCTCGCGGATTTCCAGCCAGACCTGATCATCCTCGACATGTACATGCCGGCCTGCACCGGTACTGAACTGGCCAAGGTGATCCGTCATAACGACCGTTATGTCAGCGTGCCGATCATTTACCTGTCGGCCGAAGACGATCTGGACAAGCAGCTCGACGCCATGAGCGAGGGCGGCGACGACTTCCTGACCAAACCGATCAAGCCCCGACACCTGATCACCACCGTGCGCAACCGCGCGGCACGGGCACGCAATCTGAAAGCGCGGATGGTCCGCGACAGCCTGACCGGCTTGTACAACCACACGCACATTCTGCAATTGCTCGAAGACTGTTCGTTCCGCGCCCGTCGCGAGAACAAGCCGCTGAGCTTTGCCATGCTCGACATCGACCACTTCAAACGGGTCAACGACAGCCACGGCCACCCCATGGGCGATCGGGTGATCAAGAGCCTGGCGCTGTTTCTCAAGCAACGCTTGCGCAAGACCGATTTCATCGGCCGTTACGGCGGTGAAGAATTCGCCATCGTCATGCCGGACACCGATCTCGAATCGGCCCACAAAGTGCTCGACGAAATCCGTCGACGTTTTGCCGAGATTCACTACCCGGCTCAACCGCAGGACCTCTGGTGCACGTTCAGCGCCGGGGTGGTGGAACTGTGTGACAACACCGACAGCGTAATGATGGCCAGCCAGGCAGACGAAGCGCTGTACCGCGCGAAGGACGCGGGACGCAACCGCGTGCAGGCCGCGCGGACGTCAAAGCAAAGTGCCACCTTTTCATCGGAATCGACCGATTCGGTCATAACCCTGTAACACAAACGCAATAAATTCAGGCGCTTACCATTCTGCCGCTGGTAGACCCGCGATGCGCCTGAAGCTGCTGACCAATCTCAATACCCTCCTTTTAGTCGCCGTGTGCGTGGCCCTTGGCGCCACACTGTGGTGGTCGCAAAAGGCTCTTGAGCGCCCCTATCTATTGATGGAGCGTTACCTGGGTTTGTCCCAGCAATTTCAAAATGAAGTCGCGCGCAACATCGAGGACTACCTCGCCAGCGGCGATGCCCTGCGCTTGAGCAGCGCCAGCCAGGCCATCGACGGCGTGCAAAAGGAACTCGGTGAGTTGCCGCCAGCATTGGCTGACACCTTGCGCCCGAGCCTGTCGAACCTCGAAGAATTCAGCAAAACCGACCTGCTGGCGGCCGGCAAACTGGCCGGTGATCCGCAAGCGCTGCTGCTGCAAGCCGAACGCGAACTCGGTGCCAGCCTCGATCAGCTCAGCCAATACGCCAGCGCTAACGCGGCGTATCTGACGCCGCTGCTCGCTGCCTCCCAGCACTTGGGCAAGTTGTCTCTGGCCCGGGACAAACTGGTCAGCAGCGGGCGCAGTGAATTGGCTGCCGATGTCGAGCGCGAAGTCAGCAACATCCGCACCCAGGCTGAGCTTCTGGAAACGTTGCCGCTGCTGGGTGTGACGAGCAAAAGTGAATCGGGCACGGATGATTTCGCGGCGATGATGGGTCTGGAGAACACCGAAAAGGCCGTTGCCGAGGATGCTGGCGTCGGCCTCAAGCGTGAATTGAACAGCCTCCTCACTCGCTACCCGGCCGAACTGGCGCGCACACGTGACCAGATCCAGAAACGCACCGACCTCAGCGCCGCCACTCACCTGAAAATCGCCGCCGTGCAGCAGGCCATTGCCGGACTGGAACCGGTGGTTCGCGCCCAGCACGGACAAATCCAGGGCGAAGTGCGGCTGATGCAAGGGGTGATGATTGGCCTGATTCTGCTGATTGCTTTGCTGATCGACACCTTGCAACGGAAACTGGCCCGGACGCTGACCAACCTCGCGCCGGCCCTTTCGACCTGGGCCGAGGGCGACTTCAGTCGGGACATTGAACTGGGCGCAACCAATCGCGAACTGCATGACATTCAAGCCTCGCTCAATCGCTTGCGTGCCTATCTGGTCGACCTGGTCGGGACCATTCGCCTCAACGCCGAACAGGTCGCCGGTAGCAGCCGAACCCTGGCCGAGTTGAGCAATGACCTGCACAGCGGCGCCGAACATCAGGCCGGCGACACGGCGCTGATCCGTGATTCTCTCGGTGAACTGGAAGCAACCATTCAACAGGTTGCCGGCGATGCCAGCCAGGCGGCCGACGCCAGCCGCCATGCCGGATTGGCGGTGGAGCATGGCCAGAAAGTCATCGGCTTGAGCCTCACCGGGCTGCATGCGCTGGTCGGTGAAGTGCAAGGCAACGCGCAGATGATCGAACACCTGGCCGAAGAGTCGGCGACCATCGGCGGCGTACTGACGGTGATCCGCTCGATTGCCGACCAGACCAACCTGCTGGCCCTGAACGCCGCCATCGAAGCGGCCCGGGCCGGGGAAATGGGTCGAGGGTTTGCGGTGGTGGCCGAAGAAGTTCGTTCACTGGCACAACGCACCGCTGGCGCCACAGCAGAGATCCAGACACTGATCGCCGGCTTGCAAACCGCCGCGCGACAATCGGTGGAAGGCATGCGCGCCCAAGTCGAACACGCCGAAGCCACCGCCAATCAGGCCCAGGCCGCCGACGGTGCGCTGGATAAAATCGTCGGTGCGATCCAGACCATTTCCGACACCGCCGTGCGCATCGCCGATGTCACCGCCCAGCAGAGCGGCGCCGTCAGCGAAATCCGCGATCACAGTGAGCGGATTCACCAATTGGGTGGGGATAACTTGCTGCGCATTGGTGAGGGACGCGTGCAAGGGGAGAATTTGTTGGTGCTGGGTGGACGACTGCATACAGCCGTTCAGGCCTTCCGCGTCTGACAGACCGCCATCGCGAGCAAGCTCGCTCCCACAAGAACAGCGCATAACCCTGTGGGAGCGGGCTTGCCCGCGATGACGCCAGAACAACCACCGCAAAACCCACCGCCCTGCACACCACGCTGCCGTCCGCTATCATGCCCTCACTTTCGATACGCGAGATTGTCATGCGCCGTTTGCTCTGCCTGTTGTTTTTAGTGCTCACCCTGCCGGCCACCGCCGCCGGCTTGCTGGACAGTCGACCCAGTTCGACGCTGGGCTCGATCAACAACAGCGCCGACTTTCTGCCGGTGCGCGAAGCTTTTCAGCTGAGCCTGGTCGAAAGCACACCGCAATCAATCAAACTGCGTTTCATCGCCACCGAGGGCTACTACCTCTATCGCCATCGCTTTCAGTTTCGCGCCGACCCGGCCGATGCAGGCCTGGGCGCCGCGCAAATGCCCAAGGGCGAGCAGAAGCATGATGAGTATTTCGGCGATGTCGAGGTCTACCACGGGATTCTCGATGTAGAGCTGCCGCGCACCGATCAACGCGCCTTCACCCTGGTGGTTACGTATCAGGGTTGCGCCGACAAAGGCTTGTGTTATCCACCCGAAACAGAGCGCCTGAGTATTGATGGCAGCGCTGGCGCGCCCCCGGCCTGGAGCTGGCGCGAGCTGGCGCTGTTCTTCCTCGCCGGCCTGGGTCTGACGTTCACGCCGTGTGTGCTGCCGATGCTGCCGATCCTGTCCGGCGTGGTGTTGCGTGGGCAGGTGGGTGGTTTGCGCGGCTTCAATCTGTCCCTCGCTTATGTGCTGCCAATGGCCGCCTGCTTCGCCCTGCTCGGGGCATTGATGGGGATGTTCGGCGCACAACTCAATCTTCAGGCGCGGCTGCAATCGGCGTGGGTGCTGGTGCCGTTCGCGATGTTTTTTGCGCTGTTTGCCTTGGCGATGTTTGGCGTCTTCGAACTCAAGTTGCCTCACGCCATCAGCAGTCGGCTGGATCGGATCGCCGGCCGCACCGAAGGCGGTTCGTTGTGGGGCGCCGCTGTGCTAGGCGTGGTTTCCAGCCTGCTGGTTTCGCCCTGCGTCTCGGCACCGCTGGCCGGCGCGCTGCTGTACATCAGCGCCAGCGGCGATGCATTGGGCGGTGGTCTGAAACTGTTCATGCTCGGCCTTGGCATGGGTGCACCGCTGTTGCTGGTCGCCACCGGTGGCGCCGCCTGGCTGCCGAAAAGCGGCCCTTGGCTGATCTATGTGAAAAACGCGATTGGCGTTTTGTTGCTGGGGTTGGCGATCGGTCTGCTCAGTCGAGTACTGCCGGGCCAGATCACGCTGCTGCTGATCGGCTTGTTGGCCGGTGGCGCTGGCTTGTTCATGGGTGCGCTGGAGTTCGTCTACAAACCGCCGAGAAAACGCCTGGCCCAATTGCTTGGGATGTTCCTGCTGTTTTACGCGCTGGCGTGTTGGTACGGAGCGTTCAGCGGCCAGACCGACCCGCTCAATCCGATTGGCCAGCCGCGCACGGTTGCCGGCAACGAGCAACCGCAAAATACCAGCGCCTGGCAAACCGTCAGCACCCCGGCAGACCTGGACCGCGTCCTCGCCGAAGCCAAATCATCGGGCACCCCGCTGCTGCTCGACTGGTACGCCGACTGGTGCATCAGTTGCAAAGTCATCGAACATAAGGTGCTCAACGACGCCAAGGTCGTCGAACGCCTCAAAGGCTATCGACTGATCCGCTTCGATATCACCGCCAGCAACGCCGAGCAACGCGCCCTGCTCGACCGCTACAAACTGTTCGGCCCGCCAGCGCTGATGTTTTTCGGCAAGGACGGCGTCGAACACGCCGATGTGCGAGTGATCGGCGAGATCAACGCCACCGACTTCGCCGAACGTGTTGCGAAAGCAAATGACCGGATTTAATAACCCGGTCACATATTTCGCGCAAACATCGGCCATCGTGCTGGCTATTGCATAGAACTGGACAGTCACAAAGGCTTTGCGGCATAGTCGCCGGGTTCTGACAATTGCACACAGATAACAAGGAACAGCAGATGGCGACGCTACTGGTTCTGCACGGACCCAACCTGAACATGCTCGGCACCCGTGAGCCGGGCACCTACGGCGCTACGACACTGGCGCAGATCAACCAGGACCTGGAACGCCGTGCCCGTGAAGCCGGCCACCATTTGCTGCACCTGCAAAGCAACGCCGAGTACGAATTGATCGACCGCATCCACGCTGCCCGCAGCGAAGGTGTGGACTTCATTCTGATCAACCCAGCAGCTTTTACGCACACAAGTGTCGCTTTACGTGACGCGCTGCTGGCGGTGAGCATCCCATTCATCGAAGTGCATTTGTCTAACGTGCACAAACGCGAACCTTTCCGCCATCACTCTTACTTCTCCGATGTAGCGGTGGGAGTGATCTGCGGCCTTGGCGCCAGCGGTTATCGACTGGCCCTGGAGGCTGCACTAGAGCTGCTTGAAAGACAGGCAACGGCTTGAACAACAAGCGTAACGCCCCTGACCGACCCTTGGGAGTTGATGATTCATGGATATCCGTAAAGTTAAGAAACTGATCGAACTGCTGGAAGAGTCCGGCATCGACGAGCTCGAGATCAAGGAAGGCGAAGAGTCCGTACGCATCAGCCGTCACAGCAAGACCCCGGCTCAGCAGTACTACGCACCGGCTCCAATGCATGCTCCGGCGCCTGCGCCTGTTGCTGCTGCCCCGGTTGCTGCCGCCGCACCTGCTGCTCCGGCCGCGCCAGTTCTGAACGGCAACGTTGCCCGTTCGCCTATGGTCGGTACCTTCTATCGCAAGTCTTCGCCATCCTCGCCGTCCTTCGTTGAAGTCGGCCAGACCGTGAAGAAAGGCGACACCCTGTGCATCGTCGAAGCCATGAAGATGATGAACCACATCGAAGCTGAATCCAGCGGTGTGATCGAATCCATCCTCGTCGAAGACGGCCAGCCGGTTGAGTACGACCAACCGCTGTTCACCATCGTTTGAACCGCGGAGAAACTTTGATGACTGCGAAGTTGGAAAAAGTTCTGATCGCCAACCGCGGTGAGATCGCCCTGCGGATTCTGCGTGCCTGCAAAGAGATGGGCATCAAGACTGTCGCCGTTTACTCCAAGGCCGACAAAGAGCTGATGCACCTGGGTCTGGCAGACGAATCCGTCTGCATCGGCCCGGCCTCGGCCGCGCACTCTTATCTGCACATCCCGGCAATCATCGCCGCGGCTGAAGTGACCGGCGCTACCGCCATTCACCCAGGCTACGGTTTCCTTGCGGAAAACGCTGATTTCGCTGAACAGGTCGAGAACTCCGGCTTCGCCTTCATTGGCCCGAAAGCCGACACCATTCGCCTGATGGGCGACAAGGTATCGGCCAAGCACGCCATGATCGCTGCGGGCGTTCCAACCGTTCCGGGTTCCGACGGCCCATTGCCTGAAGACGAAGAAACCGCTCTGCGCATCGGTCGCGAAGTCGGTTACCCGGTGATCATCAAAGCCGCTGGCGGCGGTGGTGGTCGCGGCATGCGCGTTGTGCATAAAGAAGAAGACCTGATCTCCTCGGCGAAACTGACCCGCTCCGAAGCCGGCGCGGCGTTCGGCAACCCGATGGTCTATCTGGAAAAATTCCTGACCAACCCACGTCACGTGGAAGTTCAGGTACTTTCCGACGGCCAGGGCCACGCCATCCATCTGGGCGACCGCGATTGCTCGCTGCAACGTCGTCACCAGAAGGTTCTCGAAGAGGCACCGGCACCGGGCATCGACGAGAAGGCACGGGCTGAAGTCCTCGCACGCTGCGTCAAGGCTTGTATCGACATCAACTACCGTGGCGCGGGTACTTTCGAGTTCCTGTACGAGAACGGCGCGTTCTATTTCATCGAAATGAACACCCGCGTTCAGGTTGAGCACCCGGTTTCGGAAATGGTCACCGGCATCGACATCGTCAAGGAGATGCTCAGCATCGCCGCTGGCAACAAGCTGTCGTACACCCAGGAAGACGTGGTCATCCGCGGTCACGCGCTGGAATGCCGGATCAACGCCGAAGACCCGAAAACCTTCATGCCGAGCCCAGGCACGGTCAAGCATTTCCACGCACCAGGCGGCAACGGCGTTCGCGTCGATTCCCACCTGTACAGTGGCTATGCCGTTCCGCCGAACTACGATTCGTTGATCGGCAAGCTGATCACCTACGGCGCAACCCGTGACGAAGCCCTGGCGCGCATGCGCAATGCGCTGGACGAAATCGTGGTTGACGGGATCAAGACCAACATCCCGCTGCACCGCGACCTGGTCCGTGATGAAGGCTTCTGCAAAGGTGGAATCAACATCCACTACCTGGAACACAAGCTGGCTGGCGAAAAGCACTAAGCTTCGACCCAATCAACAAAGCCGCCTTCGGGCGGCTTTGTTGTTTCTGAAGGTTTCATAATGTGCACGCGAGCAAGGCCGCTCCCACAAAAGCCCCGCGCTCGCGTAAACTTGCGCGCTTCTCGCAGCCCGCTAGGCTGCAATCAATATTTTTCAAAGGTGCCCGCCATGCCTTGGCTGCAAGTCCGTCTCGCCATCAGCCCAGAACAAGCCGAAACCTACGAAGACGCTTTCCTTGAAGTGGGCGCCGTGTCGGTGACGTTCATGGACGCCGAAGATCAGCCGATCTTCGAGCCGGAACTCAACACCACCCCGCTGTGGTCGCACACGCACCTGCTGGCCCTGTTCGAAGGTGGCACCGAAGCCGCCACCGTACTGGCCCACCTTGAGTTGCTGACCGGCAGTCCGCTGCCCGAGCATCACAGCGAAGTCATCGAAGACCAGGACTGGGAACGTAGCTGGATGGACGGTTTCCAGCCGATGCGTTTCGGCCAGCGCCTGTGGATCGTTCCAAGCTGGCACGCCGCACCCGAGCCTGACGCCGTCAACCTGCTGCTGGATCCGGGCCTGGCGTTCGGCACCGGCACTCACCCGACTACCGCGCTGTGCCTGGAATGGCTCGACGGTCAGGACCTGAAAGACTGCAACGTGCTGGACTTCGGTTGCGGTTCAGGGATTCTGGCCATCGCTGCCCTGCTGCTGGGCGCCAAGGAAGCCGTCGGTACCGATATCGACGTGCAGGCCCTGGAAGCGTCCCGCGATAACGCTGGGCGCAACAATATTGCCGAAGAGCTCTTCCCACTGTACCTGCCAGAAGACTTGCCGCAGGTTCAGGCCGACGTGCTGGTGGCCAACATTCTTGCCGGACCGCTGGTTTCCCTGGCGCCGCAATTGTCCAGCCTGGTCAAGCCGGGCGGTCGTCTGGCGCTGTCAGGCATCCTCGCCGAGCAAGGTGAAGAAGTCGCCAAAGCCTACGCTCAGGACTTCGATCTGGACCCGATCGCCAATCGCGATGGCTGGGTGCGCATCACTGGCCGTCGGCGCTAGAATGAACGCCTGCATAAACCGGATCGCCGCATGACCGACAGCTTCGTCACCCAGTGCCCGCATTGCCAAACCAGCTTCCGTGTCAGCCATGCTCAATTGAGCGTGGCCCGCGGGGTGGTTCGTTGCGGCTCGTGTTTGCAGGTGTTCAACGCCGCCAAGCAGCTACTTGAGCAACGGGCTGGCAAAGATGCGATCACGCCGGCGGCCCCGGTCCCGGCCATCGTCGAACCGCCGGAGCCGCGGGCCATCAGCCAAAAGCAATGGAGCGCCGCCGAGCTGGATCTGGACAGTCTGGACCTGGACGAAGAACTCGCCCGCCTCGAACAACGGGAGATCCAGCCGACCACGGAATTCGGCCGGCCCCGCGAAGACAACCTGAGTGCCAGCCGGGATACCGTCGAGCACGAAGAAGCGCCGTGGCCCGACAGCCTGTTCAGCGAATCGGCTGCCGATCGTGCGCAGACCACCGACTTGCCAGAGCTGGAACTCGATCCGGACAAATACTCGCGTACCGAACCTTCGCTGTCCCTGGAACCGGTGGAACTGGACGACGAGTCTGTGCCGCCACAGCTGCGCCTGCACGACCCACTCGACGCACCGATGCATCACGAACGCCTGTCGGCGACCGATGATATCGACGACGATCTGCCCTCGATCGAACCTGTGCGCAAAAAGCGTGAGCCGGCTGTCCGCGCCGAAGCCCTGCAAGACCTGACCGATGACCCATTGCAACTTGACTGGCAAAAACGCCGCTCACCCTGGGGCCGCCGATTTTTCTGGCTGCTGTTGATCCTGCTCGGCGCCGCCGCGCTCGCCGGCCAGTACATCGCCTACCATTTCGAGGAGCTGGCGCGTCAGGACCAGTACCGTCCGTGGTTCCAGCAACTGTGCCCGCAAATCGGCTGCACCGTGCCATCCAAAGTCGACATCGCCAAAATCAAAAGCAGCAACCTGGTGGTCCGCAGTCACCCGGACTTCAACGGTGCACTGGTGGTCGACGCAATCATCTACAACCGTGCGCCCTTCTCCCAGCCTTTCCCGCTGCTGGAGTTGCGGTTTGCCGACCTCAACGGCCACCTGATCGCCAGCCGTCGCTTCAAGCCCGGCGAGTACCTCAACGGCGATCTCGAAGGGATGGCGGAGATGCCTCCGCAAACGCCGATCCACATCGCGCTGGATATCCTCGATCCAGGCTCCAAAGCGGTGAATTACAGCCTGAGCTTCCATTCGCCCGAGTGAAACGGTTCAGTGTTACGGCTTTGACGGCATATTTCTGACTTTGACCGCTCACACCAAACCGCTGGCGATAACAGAATAACTGTTCAGATTTTGTTCAATTCAGCCTTTATCCAGTCATCGAGAGCGGGTATCATGCCAACCCTTTTTCGAACTCTCATGATCCGACCCCACAACAGGGAAGTCCTATGTCGGCGGTACGCATCGGTCCTTACACATTGCACAACGGCTTGATTCTCGCCCCGATGGCGGGGGTCACAGACCAACCCTTTCGTCAGCTGTGCAAGCGACTGGGCGCAGGACTTGTAGTCTCGGAAATGGTCACCAGCGACATGAGCTTGTGGAACACCCGCAAATCGCGGATGCGCATGATCCACGAAGGTGATCCCGAGCCCCGCTCGGTACAGATCGCCGGTGGTGATGCACAGATGCTGGCGGATGCAGCCCGGGCCAACGTTGAACTGGGCGCACAGATTATTGATATCAACATGGGCTGTCCGGCGAAGAAGGTCTGCAACAAGGCCGCCGGTTCCGCACTGTTGAAAGATGAAGCATTGGTGACCGAGATCCTGCAGGCCGTAGTGGCTGCGGTTGATGTGCCGGTCACCCTGAAGATCCGCACCGGCTGGGACCGGGACAACAAGAACGGCCTGACCGTGGCGAAGATCGCCGAGCAGGCAGGCATTACGGCGTTGGCGGTCCATGGCCGCACCCGTGCCGATCTGTACACCGGCGAAGCCGAGTACGACACCATTGCCGCGATCAAGCAGGCCGTGTCGATTCCGGTCTTTGCCAATGGCGATATCGATTCGCCAGAGAAAGCCCGGTACGTGCTCGATGCGACCGGTGCCGATGGCCTGCTGGTAGGCCGGGCCGCCCAGGGGCGGCCATGGATTTTTCGTGAGATCGATCATTTTCTGCGTACCGGCGAGAAACTCCCGGCACTGGAACTGATCGAGGTGGAACGCATTCTGCTAGAGCATCTGGCTGCGCTGCACGTCTTCTATGGAGACGTCATGGGCGTACGCATTGCTCGAAAGCATGTGGGCTGGTATCTCGCAACCTTGCCGGGCGCCAGGGAGTTTCGCGCCCACTTCAATCGTTTGGAAGATACGGAAGCACAATGCGCCAACGTTCAGGGCTTCTTCGCCGAACGTTACAAGAGCCTGACAGGGGACGGAGAAGAGGTGGCCGCATGACGATGATGACCGAGACTTTAGTGAGTGGAACAACACCCGTGAGCGACAACGTGAATTTGAAACAGCACCTCAATACGCCGAGCGAAGAAGGTCAGACCCTTCGCGGGAGTGTCGAGAAGGCGCTGCACAATTATTTCGCCCACCTTGAAGGCGCTGCCGTCACGGATGTGTACAACCTGGTGCTCTCCGAAGTCGAGGCTCCCCTGCTCGAGTGCGTGATGAACTACGTCAAGGGCAACCAGACCAAGGCCAGCGAGCTGCTCGGACTGAACCGAGGCACGCTGCGCAAGAAACTCAAGCAGTACGATTTGCTGTAAGCATTCAATCAAACCAGAAAGGCGCCCGCGTAAAAACGGTCGCCTTTTTTGCTGACTCCTTTGCTTTTGATGGAAATTGAAATGACCGACCAGACTACCCGCCTGCCGATCCGCCGCGCCTTGATCAGCGTTTCCGACAAGACCGGGATCCTCGAATTCGCCAAAGAGCTTGAAGCCCTGGGTGTCGAGATCCTCTCCACCGGCGGAACGTTCAAGCTGCTGCGCGACAACGGTGTTGCCGCAGTGGAAGTCGCGGATTACACCGGTTTCGCAGAAATGATGGACGGTCGGGTGAAAACCCTGCACCCGAAAATCCACGGCGGGATCCTCGGTCGTCGCGGTATCGACGACGCCATCATGAACGAGCACGACATCAAGCCGATCGACCTGGTAGCGGTCAACCTGTACCCGTTCGAAGCGACTATCAACAAGCCAGGCTGCGACCTGCCGACCGCGATCGAGAACATCGATATCGGAGGCCCGACCATGGTCCGTTCGGCTGCAAAAAACCACAAAGACGTGGCCATCGTGGTGAATGCCAGCGACTACGCCAGCGTCCTCGAAAGCCTCAAGGCCGGCGGCCTGACCTACGCTCAGCGTTTCGACCTGATGCTAAAGGCCTTCGAACACACCGCTGCCTATGACGGCATGATCGCCAACTACATGGGCACCGTGAACCAGGCGGCTGACACCCTCAGCACCGAAGGTCGCAGCGAGTTCCCGCGCACCTTCAACAGCCAGTTCGTCAAGGCTCAGGAAATGCGCTACGGCGAGAACCCGCACCAGAGCGCGGCGTTCTACGTTGAAGCCAAGCCTGCCGAAGTCGGTATCGCCACCGCGACCCAACTGCAAGGCAAAGAGCTGTCGTACAACAACGTGGCCGACACCGACGCCGCGCTGGAATGCGTGAAGAGTTTCGTCAAACCGGCCTGCGTGATCGTCAAGCACGCCAACCCGTGCGGCGTGGCCGTCAGCCCGGACGCCGAAGGTGGCATCCGTCAGGCTTACGAACTGGCCTACGCCACCGACACCGAGTCGGCGTTCGGCGGCATCATCGCCTTCAACCGCGAGCTGGATGCTGAAACCGCCAAGGCCATCGTCGAGCGTCAGTTCGTCGAAGTGATCATCGCCCCTTCCGTCAGCGAAGAAGCTCGCGCCATCGTGGCTGCCAAAGCCAACGTGCGCCTGCTGGCCTGTGGCGAGTGGTCGGCTGATCGCGCCGCTGCGTGGGACTACAAACGCGTCAACGGTGGCCTGCTGGTGCAGAGCCGCGACATCGGCATGATCGGTGCCGACGACTTGAAAGTCGTGACCAAACGCGCCCCGACCGAGCAAGAGATCCACGACCTGATCTTCGCCTGGAAAGTCGCCAAATACGTTAAGTCCAACGCCATCGTCTACGCCAAGAACCGTCAGACCATCGGTGTCGGCGCTGGCCAGATGAGCCGCGTGAACTCCGCTCGTATTGCAGCGATCAAGGCTGAACACGCTGGTTTGCAAGTGCAGGGTTCGGTCATGGCGTCGGATGCGTTCTTCCCGTTCCGTGATGGCCTGGACAATGCGGCCAAGGCAGGCGTCACTGCGGTAATCCAGCCAGGCGGCTCGATGCGTGATAACGAAGTGATTGCAGCGGCTGACGAGGCCGGCATAGCCATGGTTTTCACCGGCATGCGCCACTTCCGTCACTAATCAGACAACGGCCGCACTGAAGCCGGCATCTGCTGCGTTGGAGCCGACCTCGATGATGCTCATTGCCAAAAGGCAACTCCGCTCATCGAGGTCGACTTCGCCTTGCATCTACCGACTTCATTGCGACCTCCTACGGCGTGAAGCGCTTTAGGTTCTAAAACAGAATTAGCGTCATCCGAGGTTTTTGAAATGAATGTTTTGATCATTGGCAGCGGTGGCCGTGAACACGCCCTGGCCTGGAAAGTGGCTCAGGATCCGCGTGTGCAGAAAGTTTTCGTGGCTCCGGGCAACGCCGGCACCGCCATTGAAGCCAAGTGCGAGAACGTCGCTATCGACGTGCTGGCACTCGAACAGCTTGCTGACTTCGCCGAGAAGAATGTTTCCCTGACCATCGTCGGCCCGGAAGTGCCGCTGGTCGCTGGTGTCGTCGATCTGTTCCGCTCCCGTGGCCTGGATTGCTTCGGTCCAACCGCTGGCGCTGCTCAGCTGGAAGGTTCGAAAGCCTTCACCAAGGATTTCCTGGCGCGCCACAAGATCCCGACCGCCGACTACCAGAACTTCACCGAGATCGAGCCGGCCCTGGCTTATCTGCGTGAAAAAGGCGCACCGATCGTGATCAAGGCCGATGGCCTGGCCGCCGGTAAAGGCGTGATCGTTGCCATGACGTTGACCGAAGCCGAAGACGCCGTGCGCGACATGCTCGCAGGTAACGCATTCGGTGATGCCGGTTCGCGCGTGGTGATCGAAGAGTTTCTGGATGGCGAAGAAGCCAGCTTCATCGTCATGGTCGACGGCAAGAACGTATTGCCGATGGCCACCAGCCAGGACCACAAACGCGTCGGCGACGGCGACACCGGTCCGAACACCGGCGGCATGGGTGCCTACTCCCCTGCCCCGGTCGTGACCGCTGAAGTGCACAAGCGCGTCATGGACCTGGTGATCTGGCCAACCGTGCGCGGCATGGCCGATGAAGGCAACGTCTACACCGGTTTCCTGTACGCCGGTCTGATGATCGACAAAGCCGGTAACCCAAAAGTTATCGAGTTCAACTGCCGTTTCGGCGACCCTGAGACCCAACCGGTGATGCTGCGTTTGCAGTCGAGCCTGGTGTTGCTGGTCGAAGCGGCGCTGGCGCAAGCCCTGGACAAGGTCGAAGCACAATGGGATCCGCGTCCGAGCGTCGGCATCGTGCTGGCGGCTGGCGGCTATCCTGGTGACTACGCTAAAGGCGTTGCCATCAACGGTCTCGATGCAGCTGCAGCACTGGAAGGCAAAGTCTTCCACGCCGGAACTGCACTCAAGGACGGTCAAGTGGTGACGGCCGGTGGTCGGGTACTCTGCGCCACGGCAATGGGTGTCAGCGTCGATGCCGCTCAGCAGCAGGCTTACAAGCTGGCGGCCAAAATTGACTGGGAAGGCTGTTTCTATCGCAAGGACATTGGCTACCGTGCCATTGCCCGCGAGCGTGGCGAAAATCAGGAATAAGAGCGCCATTGGGCCAGGCAAGGGCTTCGGGTCCTTGCCGGACTATTCCGGCGCCGCGCATAGTTATATTCTGGCATTAACCTACGAAGGGATTTCGCCGTGCGCTGGCTCAGGATTGCCATAGGTTTCACCGTCACTCTGCTGACCTTGCTCTGCATGCTCCCGGCCCAGGCCGCGCAAGGCAGTGGCTGGGCGGTATTGCTCGACGAACAGGGCGACCTGCAGCTCAGCGACATCCGTTCCGCTCGCTACACCAATCAATTCAGCCCCATTGAACTCGACCGCCTCACCGCCGCCGAGCCCGATGGCGCGTTATGGCTGCGTTTCAGACTCGCTCCCGGCAAGCATGAACAGTTGCTGCGGGTGTTCGCTCCCGACCTGTCGCACCTCAATCTGTATGTGCTGGACGGCGACACGCTGATCGAACAATTGAACTCCGGCACCGGCCAGCCCCAGGCTGAACGGCCACTGCCCAGCAGCGACTTCATGTTGCCGCTGCCGCAAAACGAAAAACCTCTCGACGTTTACCTGCGACTGGTCTCCGAACATCAGTTGCGGCCTTACATCACCCTGCAATCGGCGGTCATGACCGCATCCAATCAGAACCAGACGCTGGCCTACGGCCTGCTGTTCGGTTGCCTCGGGATGTTGATCCTGCACAGCCTCGTCCGCTACGCCTATACCCGCTCACGCAGCAGTCTCTGGCTGGCCGGATGCGAAGTATTGTTGATGCTCAGCCTGTTGCTGTTGCTGAATCTGGCAGGGCCTTGGCTGCCGAACTGGCACGCGGTGCAGACACCCGGCGCCTACCTCGCCTTGCTGCTGACGGCGCCGTGCGGCCTGATGTTCGCCTATCGCTTCTTCGCCCCACTCGGCCCGCACCCGCTGAACAAGCTGCTGCTGGGGGACATTCTGTTCATCGTGGTCTGCGGCTTGCTGCTGTTATTCGTCAACACACTGCCGCTGAACATCATGACCTACGCCCTGGTCGCTCTGGCAGGTCTGAGCATGTTGTTCGTCAGCGCCTATCACTGGCAAAAAGGTTATCGCCCGGCGCGCCTGTTCGTCGCGGCGATGGTGGTGTTCAACATTGGCACCCTGATCATGTTGCCGGCACTGCTGGGATTGACCCTGGTCGCACCGCAGGGCCTGATCATGACGCTGCTGGGGTTAATCTGCATCAGCGGCGTGTTGATGAGCATTGCGCTGAGCGAACGTCAGCGCAGCATCACCGAAGACCGTTTCAGCGTCAGCCGCGACCTGGCCGCCAGCAACGCCGAGATCAACGCCAAGGCCGAATTCCTGGCAAAAATCAGCCACGAAATCCGCACCCCGATGAATGGCGTGCTGGGCATGACCGAGCTGTTGCTGGGCACGCCGCTCTCGGTCAAGCAGCGTGACTATGTACAGACCATCCACAGTGCCGGCAACGAACTGCTGACACTGATCAACGAGATTCTCGACATCTCCAAGCTCGAATCCGGGCAGATCGAACTGGACGATGTGCAGTTCGACCTCAACGCACTGATCGAAGACTGCCTTAGCATCTTCCGCGCCAAGGCCGAACAGCAGAACGTCGAGCTGATCAGCTTTATCCAGCCGCAAGTGCCGCGCGTCATCAGCGGTGACCCGACGCGCCTGCGTCAGACCTTGCTGAGTCTGCTGGAAAACGCCCTGAAAAAAACTGACGAAGGCGAAATCCTGATCGTCGTCGCGCTCGATGAGCGCAGCGCCAAACCGCGCTTGCGCATTGCCGTGCAGGACAGCGGCGAGCCGATGGACACCGAAGAACGTGACGCATTGATGCACGCCGAACTGCACAGCAAACACTTCCTCTCGGCCACCCGTCTGGGAGGCAACCTGGGGCTGGTGATCGCCCGTCAGCTGATTCGCTTGATGCAAGGGGAGTTCGGGGTCAAGAGCGGCACCAATCAGGGCAGCACCTTGTGGCTGACCCTGCCGCTGGACCCTGACCGCCTGGAACACCCGACGTCCGACCTCGATGGCCCCCTGCAGGGTGCACGGGTGTTGGTGGTGGACGACAACGACACGTGTCGCAAAGTGCTGGTGCAACAGTGCAGCGCCTGGGGTTTGAATGTGAGTGCCGTAGCCTCCGGCAAGGAAGCGCTGGCGTTACTGCGCACCAAGGCTCACTTGCGCGATTACTTCGATGTGGTCCTGCTGGACCAGAACATGCCCGGCATGACCGGCATGCAACTGGCCGCCAAGATCAAGGAAGACCCGAGCCTGAACCACGACATCCTGCTGATCATGCTCACCGGCATCAGCAATGCGCCGAGCAAGATCATCGCGCGCAACTCCGGGATCAAACGCATCCTCGCCAAACCGGTGGCCGGCTACACCCTCAAGACGACGTTGGCCGACGAGCTGAACCAGCGAAACAAGGGCCTTTCCATCTCGCAGCACCTGCCCGCGGGCCCTACCTTACCGGTTAAGGTGCCAAGTGATTTCCGCATCCTGGTGGCCGAAGACAACAGCATCTCGACCAAAGTGATTCGCGGCATGCTAGGCAAGCTCAACCTGCAACCGGATACCGCCAGCAATGGCGAAGAAGCCTTGCAGGCGATGAAAGCCCAGCGTTATGACCTGGTCCTGATGGACTGCGAAATGCCGATCCTCGACGGCTTCTCCGCGACTCAGCAATTGCGTGCCTGGGAAGTCGGTAATCAGCGGATTCGCACACCGGTGGTGGCGCTGACCGCACACATCCTCGCCGAGCACAAAGAACGTGCCCGCCAGGCCGGGATGGACGGGCATATGGCTAAACCGGTGGAGCTGTCGCAATTGCGTGAATTGATTGAGCACTGGGTGGCTCAGCGTGATCAGCAGAATCGTACGGCCTCGACCTTCTGAGCAGCCCTGTGCTGCGATTCGATCAAACGCCCCAAGAGCCGTCGGTCAGGCTCAACTTCGCAACATTTGCGTCAAGCTTTTCCCGGACCTTCAAGGCGATAGAATTACGCGCAAGACCGTAGTGTTTTTCGTCCAGATTGGCTCGGGCGTAACGCATGCTGACAATGCCTTTCACATCTTCGGCCTGGTACAGCTGTACCAAAGGATTGGGACTTATGTCCAGATGGGTCTTGAACTCCAAGTACACACTTGAGAACGAGGTTGGCGTTCGCGCCAGAATCACCAGCAGACGCACAACTTTGGGCGGCGCAGGTACTTCAGTCGATTCATCTGCGGACATTTTTTGCACGTGACTGCGCAGCAAGCTGATTGCAGGTTCAGTGCCCGACACACTCGCCACCCGTGCCAAAGTTGCGGCAGCAGCTTGCCCTTCGCCTGAAGCACCTTTGGACATCGCAGCGGTAACCCATTCGATCGCAGACTCGCCGCTGTTTTCGGCGATGAGCCTTTCCTCTCGCGCCTTTGTTTGCCGCAGCCAGAAGTCATCTAAAACTTTCACATAAGCGCTGTACCAATTAACCTCTGGATCTTTTTCAACCGCTTTATTGGCAACCAATTGCGCCAGCAACACCGAATTGAGCAAATCATCATGAGCTGCCAACCCATCAGATTCGGGAACAATAACGATAGCCCCACCTACGACCGACACTGAATAATCGCAACTCATATCCGTTCCTCGCTCACAAAGAAGGGCAGCCGATATTCGACTGCCCTTCCAGATTAATTAGATGTCATAGTCAGCAATTTTGCCGGCATGGGCGATAAGTTTATCTGCAATTGTTTTTCGAGTGCCTTGGGCGACCGTATCATTTTTCTCAAATACCGTCTCACCGCGATACAGTTTCACACTACGAGTATCCACATCCACAAACAGCACTTTGGTCGACGTGTTCCTGCGTAAAAACCGCACCGCACCGAGGGCCAAAGTGGCTACGCCATTATGTTCAGTGCACGCACCGGCCGCTATTCCGCCTACGCCATGCGCCAACAGATTTCGCTCATAAACTGTCAGTGCCGTATCGCGCTTTTGCAGGGCAGCAATCGCCTCTCCCGCCACTTTCAGCATCAAGGCAGTAGTCGGACCAGGCAGCGCAACGCCGGCGACCACCGAGCCAAGAATCTCCAACACCAGTTTGTCCATGCGGACACTGGTTCCGCTGATGTGCAAGTCGTTGTAGTACTTGCTGACAGGCGCCCAGCCCGCCTTGGTCATGACTTCCCGAAACAGCTCATACCACTCTTTACCCTGATAGTCCTCTGGAAATTTTTTGTTCGCTACAAGGCTCGCATAGAGAAAAGCATTCTGCGCATCCGACCGGTTCTCACCACTAAGGCCACTGCTGAAGGACAACACACCTTCGCCCACGATAGAGGCTTTCGACGGTTCTTCAATCTTGTCACCCACCGTCAACATACTACGAGGGCGAATAATCACCCCATCATCCAGCTCATATTCCTGCAGACTTTTAACACAGGCGGTAACATACTGATCACTAACTACTTGGTTATTCATAACGCATTCCTTATTTACACTCAATCAAGCTCCTCATGAACTTGCGAGAAAAACAATAACCAAACTATTTAACACTAGCAAACCAAACATGTAACATCATATCCGCCACCCCACAACAACCAATACTCCATACTTAGTTTAGAACACGCAAATAAAGATAACTAACCAACAGATCTTTGAAACCCGATACCCACACGCAATGGATCGACTGATAGACTTCGCCTCACCTCTCTCTTGATGCGAGCCGAAACCATGCTCCACGTGTTGTTCAGCGTTTACCTGAAGATGCTGGTGCTCTACAGCCCGTTCTTCGTATTGTCCTGCTTCATCAGTCTGACCCGCGGTTATTCGCGCAAGGAGCAACGTCGACTGGCCTGGAAAGTGGCGACAGCCACGCTGGTCTCCAGCGTCTTGCTGTACCTGTTCGGGCGGGTGATTTTCAGTGTCTTCGGCATCACCGTGGACGCGTTCCGCATTGGCGCCGGCAGTGTGTTGTTCATCTCGGCGCTGGGCATGGCCCAAGGCAAGTCGGCGGTGCAGACCGACAACGTGCAGCAGGACGTGACCATCGTCCCGCTGACGATTCCCCTGACGGTCGGCCCTGGCACCATCGGCGCCTTGCTGGTGATGGGCGTGAGTCAGCCTCATTGGGACGACAAACTCACGGCCATACTCAGTATTGCCCTGGCCAGTTTCACGGTTGGCGTAGTGCTTTATCTGTCCAACCGTATCGAGCGGATTCTCGGTGACCAGGGCTTGCAGATCGTCAGCCGGTTGATGGGGTTGTTCGTCTGCGCACTGGCGGCGCAGATCATCTTTACCGGGGTGAAGGGCTATCTGGTTCCGTGACGCCCACCTTCGTCATTAGCGCGGCGAGCTGCCTGTCCTCGCCATCGATGGCCAGTGCCTGCACTAGCTGATCAAGGGTTACGGTCATTGTGGTGCCATGAACCTGAAGACTCAGGCTTACCGCGTTGCGCGCGGTCAAATCGTCGGAGTGATCGCGCAAGATCAGGCTGTGCCCGGTATTCGGGTCGGTGAACACCAACTGCCTTTCAACCAGTCTGACCCGCCAATCATCCTGCGCGCCGGCATCCAGAATCAATGTGCCAGGTATCAGTGACTCAGCGCTCAACAAACGACGACAATCAACCACAATGCATTCAAGCCGCTGCCAGACCGTGCTCGATACACTGCAGCTGATCGCTCCGGGCCCATAACTCAAGATCAACTGGGTAACGCCGTCAGGTATCAACGGCATAACGTCATTGAGCTCACCCTGAAACTCCAGCATCAACACCTCGGCTTCACGACGTGCAACGCTGTTCTCCAGCCATACATCCATCGTATCGCTGTAAGTCAGTTGGTTGGGCGTTTCATGTAACAAGGCATCTATGTGTCGAACACCCAGCAGTCGGGTTTCAAGGCCCGTAAAGACAGCACCCACCACACTATCGATGCCCTCGACGTACCATCGGTAATCCGAGTAATCGCCAACCGATACAAATGCTTCGTGGGGATGCTTGCTCACCAGCGCCTTCAACGCTTGCCCCACCCCCTCATCGTAAGGGTCTTTCGTACCCTGTTGCGCCAGAACCCAGTCTTCCGTGACACCGACAATACGTGCCGGTTCACCGAACATCATCTCGAGTTCAATCCCTTCAAGCGTTCGCCCTCGCAGACCGGCGCCATGTGTCCATACCTGCGCAAAAGACCATTCGGGCCAGACCTTTTGTGGCACAGGCAACAGGCCCTGCCGCAGAAGCTGCAGACCATTACCAAAGAGTGTCGGTAGTTTTTCAGGATCAACGAACGATTGGCGGTAAAGTTGCCCAACGGAAACATCCAGCAGCCAACCCGCCTCCTCATCTGGCGACGTTGCTACCAACTGCACTACCTTGCCGGGGCCCACATCAGCAATCAGCAATCGATGGTCGACGTACCAGGCACACAGTTTTTCATCCCGTATGCCGTTACCCAGACCAAGGATCGAAAAGCCCGACGCTTGATGCACCTTCGCAAGCTTCTCAACGTCGGTCCAAAAAAAGCCAAGGCCCAACGGCCCTCTGGCATCCTCCAGCCAGTCTTCGGTGACTCCGGCCAGCTGCGACTGCCCTTGCTCGTTAATATGGAAATACAGCCCTTCACTGGTCAACGCAACGTAGCGTTTTTCATTGGCGATGACTTCGATCACCCCCCAGGGCACGACAAGCTCAGCCTGGGCATCCACACCGGTGACGGTCACCCCGATCTTCTGGCGATAGAGGGTGCGATTGCGCTTGTCAAAGAACAGGACGGTATCGCCCGTGCTGCTCGCGGGTGTCAGCAACATCGGGCTGACCGCAACGGCCTGATCCATCTGCGGCACATTGGGACGAATCAGCAGGGCATCGGCAGTACGGAGCCAAGTGCTGAGCGGATCCTCTCTGCCCTGGGTCAAAGGTGTTATCGAGACAAACGCCGCTGGCTGATAATTCACGATTTTCTCTGGGGTCAAAGGCCAAAAAAGTGTCGAGTCCCTGAGCAACGGTTCGTATTCCCACAAGAAGTCCGACCACCACGGCATGTAGTCCTTGAGCAGCAGGTCTTGCTGACGTTCGGTCAGATGACCTGCAATCGCCAGCAGCAAGACTTCGTCTTCACCCAACAGGTAGACCACCTTGACTTCAGGCCCAGTGCGCTGGGTTACTTGCTGGACAATCCGAATGCCCCCCTGCCCCAGGACCTGGAACGCCGAAATCCTCGAACCGGGCAGCGGATCCATCAGCCTATAGAATCGATTGACCTGCCCGGTGACCACGTCACAGCGCCAGACTAGCGCTCCCTGGTCGTAATAAAAATACGCCTGCCCATCAATAACCGCGCCCAGCCTGACATGGCTCGCCAGTTCTTGTGGGACTTCGCGAGTGTAGATAAAACGATCACGGGCCTGCTCATAAAAAGCCGTGGTGAGTTGTGGTTCTTGTGGGCCTGCGAACGGAATCGGGAAATTCTGTACCGCTGTGAACGGGCTGGCCAAACGATTGGCGCGGGCCAGGTTCCTGACTCGGGTCGGGATCATCGTCGGGTCGACAGTCGGATCGTTCTCCAGTTCTTCGAGCAGCAACTGCTTTTTCGCCCAGTTGACTCGAAACACGTTTTTCGAAGTCTGGATAACCACTTCAGCCGTACCAATGACGTGAACGTCGACAGTCCCCACCTTCAAAAGGCCTTCGCCGACAACGATATCCTCTTCGCTCAACCAGAGCGCACGCAGCGTCCAGGCCATGGGGCGAGCCTTCGGTGCCAGTGACAGATAGACCGATCGCACGCCCGGAACGAGTACCAACGCGCAATGACCACCCACCCCTTGAATACTGTAGGACAGCTTGCCGTGCAACGTCTTGGGAAGCTCGGGCACCAGCAACAATCGCGGCTCCTCATCCAGCAAGACACCGATCGACGTCTTGTCTTCTATCGGATTCAAGTTGTGCATGATGTATTCGGTGGGGAACTTGTAAAAGGTAAACCAGAACTGGCGATTGCCTGCTGCGTCGTACTCCAGCTTCAGCGCAGTTTCAAGATTCTCGGTACGCGTGGTCGAAAACGGCAGGGCCGAGTAATCGAAACCGAACCAGGTGTTGGCCACACACGGCAGGACAATGGCCTGAATGGTCGTCAAATCGCCAATAGCCGCATGCTCCGGCACCTCGAGGTGTTGTCGAATGTTGATAGCTTTCGAACGATCAAGGTTGTGACTCGGCGGGTGCAGCGTGGAGGTGTCGGCCGATAAAATTTCCTGACTACCGAACGTCAGTCGCTTGTTGCGCAAATCAATCTCGCGGATGAGCGCATAAGGATCCGGATAAAACACGCCCTCCCTGATCGAGTGACCACCCGAGCGATACGCCTCATCGACGCGGTTCAGATACATACCGATCCGCCGTCCTCGCTCCAATGTGCCGTTGAACCCTTCGACCAGCGCGCCCACGCCAATGGCCAACCCGCCCAGAATCACACCGGCTCCGCCAAGAAACGCAGCTGCCGTACTGGCACCTGCCAGGCCGGCGCCTATGCCGGCCACAGACGTTACCAACCCCGCCGCATTGAACGCCAACTGCGTGCCGTATTGCGCCTGTTGCAGATCGTCCTTGGCATTGGCCAGCAGGTAGATATCGAAACCCAGCGTGGCCAGTTGCAACACCGTGGCCAAACCATCCCTGGCAATATGTCCCAGCGCATTGACCACGATCGAGAAGGTGGTCCGGGCCACCAGTCGTGCGTCGTTTAGCGCCACCCTGAACAGTTTGACCAGATCCGCGATGTCGACCAGATTGCCATGGGCCAGTTGCGCGTAAGTGAGGTAACCGTGCATTCGCACGGCAGTCGTCAGGCTCCGGTCTTCATTGATGTTGCTGGTTTGCTCATGGGACTGGAGCGCCACCAGCAGCGCCTGAACCGTAAAAGCCGCGTTCAAGGTATGCACGGCGCTGACATCGGTCGGGTCGACCTTGCCCGGTATGGACGGCTTGACCGACAGCGTCTGGAAGGTCTCCGTCAGGTAGGAGCGGATCCGCGACAGAACACCGTCAGTGCTTGACACCCTGACGGTGCGCGTGGGGTCCTTGAGATTGACCAGGCTGATTTCATAGTTGCCACCCGGTACCTCTCGCACACTGTCGAACACCGGAACAAAGTCTCGCCCAAGGTGACTTTCCGTGTGGAGGCGATCAGTGCTGTGCTGAATCTGCTGCGCCCAGTGGCGGGCGTCCAGTTCACTCAGCCCACGCCCCAGTCGGGCATTTTCCGACAATGAACGGGCCCGCAACGCGGCGTAGTGTTCCCATGGCGCCACCGTTACACCGGTGCTGATCGGATCATGCCTCAGCAAACCTGACACATTGATCTGCGACGGCAGTGTCAGATCGGCGATACGTGGGCCATTGAGGTCGACGACGTTGAACGTCGCTTCCGTCAGGTGACTGAACTCATAGAGCTTGGCCAGCTCAGGGCTGCTCAGAAACCGCTCCAGACCACGGTGCAGGTCCTGCGCCCGTTCAAATCCGAAGACACCGAAATTCGGATCGTAGAAGCGGTAGGTACTCGACTCGCCATTGACGACTTTTGCCACCAACAGGGAATGGCTTTCGGTGTTGAGCATCAAGGTACTGGTGGCAGTCCTGGCTTCCAGTGTCTGCATGACCTGATTCAGCCGGGATGCCCCTAATAAAGTGCCCGAGCGCGCCATTGGCACGGTTCGCAGCTCATCGAGGGTCCGCAGAAAAGCATGGGATTCATTGGCGTCGGGTGCGAGGTTGGCATTGGCCAACCTGCCGCTCAAAGCGTCCACGGCCGCGGGGCCTTTTTCGATGGCCGCCGCCATGGTCAACACCAGTGGATAACAGCGCCTTCCCGGATCGCCTTCACCCCTGACCAGTAACCCCTGAGGCATCAACCTCCCCGTCGAAGCGCCTTGCGCGATGAAGGTTTCCAGCACCGTAGCGCTGCGCTGGAAGATGTGGTGGCGCAGTTCGTATTGGGCCTGAAACCTGATGCGGGCCATGTGCTCGCCCCATTGGCGCAAGGTCAAGGGCTTCTCGAACGCAAGTGCCTTGAGCACCTGAGCGCTGTTCTTCGATGGCTCAACCGTTGCCTGGGCCGCTGCAAACCCGGCTTCGAATGCAGGATTCCTGTGGGCGAGCAAGGCCTGCTCGATGGCCATATAACGCTGGGTGAAACCGAGGTCGGCGGTGCTCTGCGCGAGGGTTCGGGTGTGCTGCCAGGCACCGTCGAATCCGGCATTATCCAGCGACTGCGCGCCGAACAGCCCGCCGAGCAACACCCGATGCAGCGGGCTCAACTGATCAAGTGGCAGAGAGCCGTGGCCAATGCGAACGATCATTTCATTCAGATTGCCGATCGGCTCAAAACCGTGTGAGACCGGAAGTTCGACACGGGCTTGCGCCAGGATCCGCTGACGCTCATCGAAGCTCAGGGACCAACGCTTATCGAAGCTCAGGTCGCCGCTGAGTTTTTCGTTCATGGCCCGGATGAAGGGGTCTCCCAGATCATTCACCAATTGCTGCAAGATGTCGGTCTGTAAAACCGGCCGGCCTTCAATCACAGGCCAACCCTTTTCAAACGTCATGAGCTGACCTTTAAGCAGCTCAGTGATGTTGCCTTTGAAGTGGGCCTTATAGCCGCCCTGGCTCGCTTTGGTTGTTTCAAGCTCGAACCAGGCAGCCTCAGTCCTGGCATTGTCTTTCCAGCTGTGATGGGTTTCTTCTTCGGTGGCGAGGTTAAAGCCGTCGAACAGGTCAACCTTGTCGCTGATCAATTGGCGGCTTTCAAGCAGCGCATGGTCTTCGACAAAGTCACTCAAACCGCTGGATACCGCCGTCGGCCCGCTCATCGCAATGGCCGATTGGGCACCGAATTTGATGCCATCGGCATCATAGTCATTGATCGCCTGCAAAAAACTGTTGAGGCTTTGCAGATTCGCCTTCCAGCTTGAAATCGGACCGTGTTGTTTCTCCAGCTCCCGGATAATCAGATCGGGAAATGCCTGGCGATCCTGAAGCGATACATTGCTGCTCAAGGCCTGCGCAACTACCCGGTCCAGGAACTGATAGTTGCTGCGGATTTTTTCCATAACGGCGGCGAGTTGCGCAGAACCCGCATGACCGCTCAACAGGGCATTGGATAATCCGTTGAATGGCGTCTTGATTTGATTCGTCATCGACTCAGGCGTGTTTTTATTACCGACACGCAGACCGTTCGACGCAACCATGACGTCATTGAACGGGGCAAAAATATCGCGGAGGGACGGCATGCTTTTGGCAAATGCTGTTATAGCCTCTCTGTGTTGTTCAGGCACCCTGGGGCGAAAATCCGCATAGGCCTGCCCCCGATTCGGAAGGATTGTCGGGTTGTGATCAAACAATACCTGCATCACACCTATACGTTCTTCAGCACTGAAGGCGGCGAGATCCACACCACCAAGCACTTTATGCAGAGACGGCAGCAAATCAGCATCAAGATAGGTTCCACTCTCGAGATTCACAGCCTGTAAACGCGTGATATCGGACGCAGCCGCCAGGTTGGTACGAAAAGAGATTTCACGCTCATAAATATCGAACAACGGTTGATCGATAAGCTCTGCGCGTATGTCTCGATGGGCAATTTCCACGCGCTGCAGAGATTGAAGATTGCGGGCCTTGAGCGCCTTGAGCGCACCTTCATCCTGGCCATAGGCACTGACTAAAAGATCAATCCGCGCCTGATCGGCGCTCCCGCCCGCCTGGGTGACAGTCTGGATATGATCGAACATCTGCTGTCGCAACACTCGAGTTCGCTCGATGTAACGACGAGCCAGTGCAGCAGGCGTATCGACTGCGCCTTGCGGAGCAGAAATCGTCCCCAGCGCTTTGGCTGACTCGACGATAATGCGATTGGTCTCATGGGCCAGCAAAGCATCGCTGTCATACCACAGGTTGAGGCTATAACCCTGCGGGGCAAGCATTTGCCGCCAGACATTGATGTAGTCTCCCTGAATAGCGCCAATGCCGCCGCCCACCCAGACAAAGTGCAACTTTTTGGGGACGGGTTTGGCAGTATTCAGTAGTTCGACAGTTGTACTCAAACGCAGGAAATAGTTCGTCAATTTACCCCGAACTTTTTTCAGCGCGGCAGCCGACCCTTTCGGGTTTATTGATTCGAGCGCTTCCTTCAACAGACTTATTGGCGTCAGTTGGGCGTCTAGACTCGACGCTTCGGTGGCTCCGACGAAGTAACGGGTGATCGCTGCGTGCTCCGGCAGTCCTTGGAAGTCGCTCAACGCAAACTCCAACTCGCGGCGATCAAACGGCATGGAAAAAGTGTCAGTCTGATTTGGTGTTTCGGCAGGTGTACTTTGCATTTTCATATCCTTATGAAAAAAGCCGACAGCCACAGACACATCGAACAGGCTCAATGTGTCTGTGGCTGTCAGAACTCAATCTTCTATTTTTTCAACTATTGCGGTGGGCAAAATGTCTTTGAGTAACACACTGCTCGTGTTGCCTTTCCTGGCAACCAGGGCACTCACCAGTGTTGACACCGCGAAGGACTGATAGCCGCTCATCGCCAGAAATACGTTCCGTTGCAAAACGACATCGGTCGAGAACACGTCGCGAAAGATCAAACTGTGTCCGCTGTCCGCATCCACAATCACCAAGTGCTCATCGACCCGGCTCGCCCACAACTGATCCGCAACCACGATATCCCAGACCAGTTTTCCCGGAACCGAAGGCGAGTGGTCGAGCGAATGGCGGCAATCGACAATGACCGATTCAAGTTTCAACCATGCCGCTCTGGTAAGCCGACAGGTCGTTGAACCTTGACCCAGTTTGAGCACCAGGATGCTGACATCATCGGCAATCAACGGAAGCAGGTCCGAAAGCGTTTTCGGTCCCTCGACCACCAGTACTTCGGCGTTTCGCTCGACATAGCCGAGCGGCCCGACCTTGTTGTTCTGCGGATAGGTGCGCAAAAAACCATCCCCGCGGTCATGCAGCATCGCATTGGTTTGATGCCGGGTGCCGACGAGCGTGAATTGCGCAGCAATAGCGGTTTTCGGAATGCGGATCAACCGTCCGGTCCGGACCACGTACCACTGTTGGTAGTCGGGGTCTTTGACGGACAGGAAATCGGCGCATCGATGTTCGTTCGCCAGCGCCGCCAGGCCCTCACTCAATTCACCTTCCAGAGCAGCGATCCAATGGCTGTCAACGCCGGTAATCCGTACCGGTTCGTTGTGCTGTAAATCCACCTCCACGCCTTCAAGCGTCGTTGCCCTCAGGCCAGAGCCTTCCACGGTTACGTCGCTAAAGGTCCAGCTCGACCATTCCTGCGTCGGGGCTGGCAATGCCTCAGCCAGTAACAGTTTCGTTCCCTGGGCAAATGCCGTGCTCAAGTGGTCTGGATTGATAAAACCCTGGCGGACAACCTTGCCGGTTGAAAGATCAAACAGCCAGGTGGCCTGATTGTCTGGAGTAATACTCAGTAGCCGTACTTCTTTGCCGTGCCCCATTTCAGCGAGCAGCAGCCGACCATCCAGGTACCAGGCGCACAAGGCATCGCCCTTGAAACCGGTCAAACCCAGGATGGCAAAACTCGGCACCGGGTATTGCAACGCAACCGTTGCCAGCGCCGACCACCACTGGGTTTTGCCCTCGAACCAGTGCTCGGTCAGCCCGCCAAATCTCAGATTCCCGTCCGGCGTAATGTCAAAGAACAGACCAGAGTCGGTCAGGGCGAGATAGCCCCGCTCAACGGCGATAACATTCTTCAGCCCAGGGGGGGCGATTTCTCTGGACGACCATTGTGCGCGCCCCTCCACCATCGACCTTTGCTTTCGCACGAGCCTTCTCTGAGGCTTGTCGTAGGTAACGAACACTTCGCCCTCGGCACCGGCAGGGGCGATGAGCAGAAGATCATTCAAAGCCTTGATCGAGTCTGCCCATCCCCGAGCATGGTGACGCCTGGCAGGTGCACGAATAATCACCCCGTCACTGCTGCGCACCCAGACCAGATCCCGCCACGTGTCATCGATCTGCCAACAAATCGAAACCAGTGCACCGGGACGCCAGTTAACTGTATTGGCGGACTCTGCCCACAAGTGATAGTCGCCCAGTACCTGCTTCCAGTCCGTCAGCGTGTCAGCCTCCAAAACAGCCTGCAGCGCAGGATCCTGACCGCGGGTAATCGAGCTGAGCAACACGGCCCGATCATGGATCACATAGGTCAGTTCATCGTGCTGGCCGTCCTTTCCAGTGAGCTGCTGCACGATCTGAATGCCGCCATTGGTCACGGCCTCACAGCGGACAATCGCCATGTTAATTCGTACAAGCAAACGATAGTGCTGTACCAGCGTCCCGGTGTTCGCATCGACCTGCCAGACATCGAAAGACTCGGGGTGATAGAAGTAAGCCGAACCCTCCAACACCGCGCCCAATATCACCTCATCGGACAACAGGACATTCGGGTCGCGGATGTACAGAAAACGATCCTGTGCCGAGTCGTAATACGCGACTACCGTCCTGGGTTGGTGCGGCTTTTCAAACGGCACCACAAAGTTGTGAACCGGGGTATAAGGCATGGCTAGGCGATGTTCACGGGCCAATGACTTGAAGTGATCCAGCAACGCTTGCTCCCCAAGCGCCGGATTGGCCACTTCTTCGACCACCTCCAGCCGCAGGGCGGCAAGATCCACACGCACGATTTTGTTATTCGACAGCTTGAGCAACACATGGTGAACGCCACTGCCACTGAATGTCACATCCAGCGTCCCCAAGACAAGGCGCCCCCCGGCTTCTATCTGGATGTCTGCCTCCACCAGCCATGGAGTCAGCAGTACCCATTGCATGGCAATGTGACTGGGTGCGACGAGTTCAAGGCGCACCCCAGGATTGAGCAAAATAGAACATCGAGCACCGGCCCCTTCTACCCGGTAGGACACCAGGTCATGCCACGCCTTCGGCAGCACAGGTACCGCCAGTGAACGCTCGACGTTATCGAGGCGAACGTTGAATACCGTGGGTTTGTAGACCGAGTTCAGCCGGTTGACCGCGTATTCACCGGGAAACGAGTAGAACGAAAACATAAACTGCCATTGCCCCTGTTCGTTCTTTTTCTCCAGTCGACGTGCCGTGTCGTACCCGCCGGCATGACGAAACGTGACAAACGGCAGCAACTTGTATTGGTAGCCGTACCAGGTCTTGGGTGTGCAGGGCAGAACGATTGTCTGTCCTGCCTGTGGTGAGAAACGCGCCGAGTCCGGCAACTCAAGGCCCTGACGAATATCGATGGCGCGGTTGTAATCCACATCGTAATCCGGGACCCCGAAATGGTCCCGAAGCGGGAACAGTTTCGGACTGTCGAAATGGACGGTGGATGCGCGCAAATCCACTCCGGTGAATACCAGCAACGGATGCGTAATCCAGGCATTCGACGCCTTGTCCAGGTAATAGCCGCCTTGTAAATAGGCCTTTTCCAGCCCATCAAAAAACAGCGCGACCTCCTTGACTTCCTCCGCAATGGTCCCAAAGCCTTCGGCCAGCGCTGTAACGCCCACCGCCAGCCCGCCCAGAATCACCCCGACACCCCCAAGCACCCCGGCCACCGTACCCGCGCCAGCCAGTGCCGCACCCAGACCGGCTGCGCCTACCACCGCACTCGCGGAGTCAAAGGCCAACTGCGTTCCGAACTGCGCCTTTTCAATGTCATTGGTGGCGTGGTTTAACTGATAAATATCAAACCCGACATTCACCAGCCCCAGTACAGTACCGACGCCTTCATTGGCGACATGCCCCAAGGCCTTTTGCACCAACGGTGCGCTGGTGCGGGCGATCAGCTTTTCATCGTCCAGCGCCTGACGCACCAGTTTCACAATGCCAATCAAATCCACCGCGTTGCCATGGGCCAGTTGGGCGTAGTTGACATAGGCGTGCAGGCGAATGGCGGTGGTCAGGGCCTTGTCGCCACCGCTCGCAGCACTCTCGTGATGACGCAGCGCGTTCATCAAGGCTTGTACGGTGAACCCGGCATTAAGCGTATGAACGCTGCCGGCGTCCGTCGGATCCGGCGAATTGACCGGTGCACGCGGGCGAGCGGCCAATGAATGGAAGGTTTCGGAGAGGAAGTTTTTAATTCTCAGGAGCCGGTGATCGCTGGTGGTGACACGCACAATGGTCTTCGCGGCATCGGTGTTGACCAGACTGATGTTGTATTCCCCTGTCGGGGTTATCTCCAGCGTCTCGAACAACGCAACAGCGCCCGGCGACAGCCCGTGTTGCTCCTGCAACTGCCGTGTCGCCTGCGCGATCTGCTCACCCCACCAGTGAGCGTCCAGTTCCAGCAACGAACTGCCCAGCACCGTATTGTTGACCAGCGACTGCCCCCGGGCACTGGCCAGCCGTTGTCTTACCCGCGGCGCAGCCTGCTCTGGCAACGCTCCCGGGTCCGACAGGCTTGAGACCTGAGCTCCGGACGAAAGCACCATGGCGTTCAACCCGGCGCCATTGAGTTCAATCAGATCAAAGGTCGGACGCGCCACATCGCCAAAGGCTGCGTAATGCCTGGCCATCTCCTTGCGAATAAAAAAATGTGTCAGCGCCTCACCGAACGCCGAGGCAGTCGTAAACTCGAAGATCCCGAAATTCGGATCGTAGAGCAGGTAAGTGCTGTGCGGCCCCTCAAGCGTTTTTGCAACCAGCATCGAGTGGTTGTCAGAGTTGAGCATCACGGAGGTGGTGGCCGTCTTTTCTTCCAGCATCGCTACGATCTGAGTCAGATCGGAGCGCATCAATGGCTTGCCTATTTCATTGAGCGGAGCGTCACGCAGCTCCTCGAGCATGTTCACAAACGCCCTTGAGTCGGCGGCTTCAGGTTCGGTAACTGCCAGGTAAAAGCGCTCCCGCAAAGTGTTGGCCGCGGCGCTGTTTTTATGGAGCGCAGCAGCCATGGCCAGTGCCAGCGGGTAACAGCGCCCGGCAACCCGGTCGCCCGCGCCCTCGAGCAACAAGTCCTGGGGCACCATTTTGAAACTGCCGTGATCGAAGCTCTCCAGCACTTCACCGATTCGTTCGCCGATCCGGTCGCGGTATTCGAGCTTCGCCACTTGCTGAATTCTGGCAACCCAATGTCCCCATTCAACCAGGGTCAGCAGGCGTTCGAGTGCCTGCTTCTTGAGTTTGACACTGGTTTCGGACAAGGCCACGGACGGGTTGGAAGCACGCTTCAACCCTGCAAGGAACGCCGGGTGACGTTGCTTGAACAGCTCCCGTTCAATGGCCCCGTAACGGTGGCTGACCCCCAACTCCGACATCGCATTGGCAAGGTTTTCAAGCGTTGCACTGGCGGCGTCAAAACGCTGATTATCCAGTGCATTGACCCCCAACAGGCCACCCAGCAACAGACGTTGCAGCGGGTTTAGTTTCACCGTGAGAAGCGGGTCTTTGGCGACCTGGCTCAGCAGTTCATCCATCGACAGATTTTGTATCGCTGCGTCCGGGAGGGATGCCGGGGGGCGGATGCTGGCATCCTGAGCGATGATCGCTTGCCGGTCATCGAAGCTCAGGGACAATGGCTTTTCAAACGTCACGCTGCCGTTGTGGCGCTGACTCATCGCCTGGCGAAATGGCTCTCCAAGGTCATCCGCCAGTTGCTGCAACAGATCGGTGATCAACACATGACGACCTTCGATGACCGGCCATCCTTCCTCGAAATCAATGCTCTGGTACTTGAGCAGCTGTGCCATGTTGCCTGTGTAACGAGCTTTCAGCGCCCCGTCGGTCCAGCGCTGCTTTTCTGCGTTGAGCCAGGAATCAAGGTCTACGGCATTTTCTTTCCAGGAATGATCTCTTTCCTCTTCCGTAACGTTGTTAAACCCAGCGTGCACTCGCACGGCATCCCTAAACGCCTTGGAGGCCTGAGGTGTCAGGGTTTTGCTTTCGAAGTCCACCAGACCGGCACGCAAAGCCGCCGGTCCCGTCAAGAATATCGAGCCCTCAGCCTGGGGACGAATGCCGTCACTGAAATAATCTGCGATCCCCATGCACAGGTTACTGGCCCGATAATCTTCGTCGCCAGCTTGTTGATCGACGATATCGAATTCCTCCCTGAGTACTTCCTCTGTCAGTTCATAAATGGCATTCCTATCGTAGAATTTGACTCCTCGTTTGTTGGCCTGGAGTTCAACTGCCAGCAGTGCACGCTGGTGGATTTCAAACCGCTCGATAATGGCTTCCAGCGCAGCTGACCCGGGATGGCTAACAATCAGCGCATTGGACTCGCCGTGGTCGATCACCGCTAACCGCAAACTGTCGGGTCGAACAGCGTAATCCTCGAGCGGTACAAACACCTGTTCTAACGCTGGCGAACTTTTGGCAAACCGCTCCAGGGCATCTCGATGCGCCGCAGGTATTCGTCCGGTGTAGTCGGTATAGCGACTGCGCAGAGTCTGCCGGCTCGGCATCCAGTGAGGATTGTGGTCAAGCAACACCTGAAAAACTTCGAGTCGTGCGCCGAGATCTAGTTTGTCAATTTCAATATCAGCCATTTTCTGAACAAGCGGCGGCAAGAAATCCACGTCGTTATAGATCCCGCCTTCGTCATGTTCCACCAGTACCCGCATAATATCCGAGGCCGCCGCAAGGTTGCCGCGCAAAGACATTTCACGGTTATAGAAATCTCCCATTCGAGAGAAGGTCGGAAGTTCATGAACATCGCGCAATCGAATGTGCTCGTCATTGAGGCCGGTCATGACTTGAGCGTTTTTATTGCGCAAAGCGCGCAGGTTTTCTTCCTCCTGACCGTAACCGCGAACCAGCAAGTCCATTCGTGCCTGATCGGCACTCTTGCCAAGTTCGATCGCCCGATTGATGTGTTCGTACATCTGGCGCTTCAACGCCGTGGCTCGCTCTTCATAGAGATCGGCCAAGTCGTGGCCGGAGGTAACACCCTGCCCTTCGCCAGACAACACATCAGCCTTGGCCGCCTCGACGATGATTCGGTTGGTTTCATGAACCAGCAATCCATCGCTGTCATACCAGACATTCAGCTCGTAGCCTTTATTGGCCATGACCTGATTCCAGACATTAATATAATCGCGCTGAATATCCCCGAGACCTCCCCCCAGCCAGATGAAGTGGAGCTTTTTTGGCACTTGCACTGCTGTCGACATGATCTGCGAGACATAATTGTTCAAACGCCCTTGAAACGCTTCGACCCGGTCGTAGATCTCAGTCAGATCGGGTGCCTGGTTGGCACCGGGACTGACCGGCAACTCCAACTCAGAGGCGCGCCGACGACGTATTTCAGACCCGGGTAACGCTGCCAGGGCCTCCTTGAGTAACCCAATCGGCTCCCGTTGCCGTTCAGGCTTGGGCGTATTGATACACGCAAAGTAATACCGGATGATCGCCTCATACTCTGGTGTTTTATTGAAGTCCTGCAGTGCCTTTTCAAGTTCATCCAGTTTAAAAAGGCCGATAAATTCCTTGAAACCCGCCGCCTTGCCATCCACATAGCTCATAACGCATCACACCCTTTTCAATCAAATAAGTTCAATAAGAAAACATCCACACGCGAAGCGACACGCCCGACAGACAGACAAGTTCGGACACTATTTCAACTTCGTAATTAAATGTGAAAAGCACTCGATAAAGAGCCGAAGACTATTTAGGAAATAACAAACACCCAACAGGGCCAGCCCTCACCAGACCGAAAAAACACTAATTGATAACAACCAAGACTTCAACCACACACTTAAGCAATTAATTAATTACACTTAAGCCATAGAGCAAATGTAACTATTAAACTTTCGCCCTAAAACACACTTACAATCTGCGCACATCAAGAAGGACCAAGGCCTCTAACGACTGTTTCAGAACATGAAAACAGCGGAAGTAAAAAAACTTATGCGCAGGCACGACAGTTCAACACTCGCGCCGCCGATTTACGACGTCAATACGAGCGTGTTTCCGGTGTCTTTCAGTGAAAAATCTTACGCGGTCGAGGGGCAGTGGCGGCCAGCAGAACTGACCGCCATGGCTTAACTGGTCGGTTTTTCGCCGTACCAACGAGGCGTATACACCCACTCGCCCCCCTCGGCACGAGGGAACACGCAGGTGGTGGACGAACCGATCAGCACCATGGTGCGCATATCGACCTGGTCGGGGGTCAGTTCGCCGAGCGTGGTAACCCGTAGCGTCTGACCAGGACGGCCAATGTCGCGGCCCAGCACAACCACTGTTTCCGGTGTGCGATGCCGGCCGACGATTTCCAGCGCCTGACCCAATTGCCACGGCCGCGCGCGGGAGATCGGGTTGTAGAACGCCAGCGCCAGATCAGCTTCGGCGGCCAGGTCCAGACGCTTCTCGATGATCGCCCAGGGCTTGAGGTTGTCCGACAGGGACATCACGCAGAAGTCATGGCCCAAGGGCGCGCCTGCTTGAGCAGCCGTCGCCAGTGACGCGGAAACACCCGGAAGGATTTCCAGATCGACGCTGTGCCAGCTCGGCTCGCTCGACTCATGCAACGCTTCAAGCACCGCCGCCGCCATGGCGAACACGCCGGGGTCACCGGACGAAACCACAATCACCGAACGGCCTTGCGCCGCCAGCTCGAAGGCGTGACGGGCACGCTGCATTTCTTCGCGGTTGTCGGTGCAATGCAGCACCTGGTCTTCACGGAACGGCCCGGCCATGCGCACGTAGGTTTCGTAGCCGAGTACGTCGGTGGCCCTGGCCAGTTCGGCCTTGACCGCTGGCACCATCAGTTCGGCGGCGCCAGGACCCAGGCCGATCACCGCCAGACGACCGCGTGCACGGCCGATCTGCGCAGCGTCCAGCGGCTGAGTAGCCACCGCGATGGCAATGCCGGTATCCGCTGACACGATGGTAGCGTTCGGCACGGTGTGGCGGGACAACTCGCTAACGCCGCCGCTGACCGACGCAAACCGCAGAGGCACACCCAGTTCAAGTGCCGCTTCGCGCAATGTCGTGCTGGCCATGTTCAGATCGCTGGCCAACAGGCACGCCACCGATTGCACGGCGATTTTCGCTTGATGCAGGGCCGTGCGAATCGCGCCTGGCAGATCCGTTCCCTCGCCGCTCACCGCCACCAACACATTGCGCGGGTAAATCATCAATTCATTGGCTGTCGGTGTCCGCTCGGCATGGCCGACATGAATCGACAGATGCGCTTGAGGATCTTGCGGCAACTGCGCCTGCGCCAGCCACGGCGCAGCCCCTTCGACGCGTACGCTTTGGCCGGCGAGCAAATCCGAGACGAAGCGCTTGCCCAGTTCCAGATCGCCGAGGGCGTAACCGCTGGGTGGATTGAGCAGGCAGGTGCCGAAGCGCAATTCACCGCTGGTGGTGATCGCCGCAGCCACCTCGAGACCGGCGGCAATCTCGCGTGCCATGACGTTCACGCCACCTAGGCCACCGAGCAGCGGCACCACGGCGCTGCCGTCTTCAGCCACGGCCAGCACTGGCGGTTCGGCGCCTTTTTCCAGCAGTAGCGGCGCCAGGGTGCGGATCACAATGCCGGCCGCACACAAGGCGATAATCGGCGTGTCGTGCTGATAGAACTCACGCAAAGTGGCGCCGAATTCGTGATAGACGCGGTCCGCGCCTTCCACCCGTTCGGCCAGACCATGGATCAATGCGCCAGGGTATAGCTGCGCAATCTTGCGCGCGGTCGCGAGGCTGCCATTGCCCAGAATGACAATCGCCGGAACTGGACGGGCCATCAGCCTTGCCACCGTTCGCCGGGCACAATGATCAGCGAGAAGTATGGCGAAGACATCGGCTCGACCTGATCCAGCGGGACGATTTTCTGGTTGGCCATGGTTGCGCGCTCAACGTACAGCGCACGCTCCGCCAGCCCGAGCTCTTCGAGCACCTGACGGACCTTGGGAAAGTTGCGCCCCAGCTTCATGATCACGGCGGCATCGGCATCGGCCAGGCGACGCTTGAGATCGTCGGCAGGCAATACGCCTGACAGGACCGACAAACTCTGATTGCGATACACCAGCGGCGCGCCCAATACGGAGGCACCGCCGAGCATCGAGCAAACACCCGGCACGACTTCGGCTTCATAGCGCTCAGCCAGACGATCATGCAGGTACATGTAGGAGCCGTAGAAGAACGGATCGCCTTCGCAGATCACCGCCACGTCACGGCCAGCGTCCAGGTGCGCGGCGAGTTCTTCACCGGCCGCATCGTAGAAATCGCTGATGACTTGTTCGTACGACAGCGGCGCCGGCAACGCTTCGGTGGTCACCGGATACACCAGCGGCAGCAGCGTTTGCGCGTCCTGCAAATGCGCCTCGATGATGCCGAACGCGTTGCCCTTTTTGCCCTTGGCGACGAAGTACGCCACCACCGGCGATTCGCGCAGCAGGCGCAGGGCTTTGACGGTAATCAGTTCCGGATCACCGGGGCCGACGCCCAGGCCGATCAAACGTCCAGGTTGCTGCATCATTCGATCTCCGTGGCGAGGGCATTGACGGCGGCGGCGGCCATGGCACTACCGCCCAGGCGGCCTTGCATGATGACGAAGGGCACGCCGCGACTGTCTGCCGCAAGCATAGCCTTGGATTCGGCGGCGCCGACGAAGCCTACCGGGAAGCCGAGAATCAGCGCCGGTTTCGGTGCGCCGGCATCGAGCATTTCCAACAGATAAAACAGTGCAGTCGGTGCGTTGCCGATCACCACCACGCTGCCTTCCAGGTGCGGGCGCCACAGTTCCAGCGCGGCGGCGGAGCGGGTGTTGCCCAGCTCGCGGGCCAGATCAGGAACGCTTTCATCGCGCAGGGTGCAGATGACCTGATTGTTCGCAGGCAAACGCGTGCGGGTCACGCCTTCACTGACCATCCGCGCGTCGCACAGAATCGGCGCACCGGCGGCCAACGCATCGCGCCCGGCCTTGCCCGCGCCTTCGGAAAATTGCAGGCCATCGATGGCGTCGACCATGCCGCAGGCGTGGATCACACGGACCGCGAGTTTTTCCAGGTCGGCCGGAATACGCTCGAGGTTGGCCTCGGCACGAATGATCGCGAAGGAGTTGCGATAGATCTCCTGACCGTCGCGGATGTAATCAAGCATCAAGGGGGCTCCGTGAGCGGGCGTCGAGCAAGGCTGCGACCGCTTCAATAGTAAGGTTGTGTGCATGCAGCGCGCCGAAACCCGGCTGCGCTGCATCGCGAAAATAGAGGTCGTAGTGACCGGGAGAAACCGCCAGCAAAGTCACCGGAGCGATGTGTGCGGCAGCGCAGGAACGCTGGCAGCCGGACAGGTGCACGTTCAGTGTCTGGCCGTGACGTTGCAGCAGCGCCGCCAGTTGTCGGGCATCGCCCTTGGTGTCGGCCAGGCCTTTGCCGCAACCCGTCGAGCCGGTGCAGGCGATCAGGTGCGCCAAGGCATCGTCGGCCGAGCAACGCAGGCCGAGCTGTTCAAGGTTGTGGATAACTTGCGGTGCATCGTCGACATGGACACCGGGTAACAACAGGCTTTGCCAAGGCGTGAAACGCAGGCTGCCGTCGCCCCGTTCACGAGCCAGCTGTGCAGCGCCTCTGAGCATTGCGGGGTTGAGACGGCCCAGAGGCGGCACCGCGCCGATATACACATGCTCGGCGTCGCGCTGTGGATGAACGCCGATGTGCAAGACACCCGGACTTACCTTGCGCTGCCAACCCGCGATGGGCATCAACGGCACACGTTCGGCCAGACGGGAGAGAAAATCGTCGAGCGAGCATTCAGCGAGCAAATGCCGCATGCGTGTCTGATCGGGACGCGCCAGGTCGAGAAACAATTCAAGCACCGCGACCACCAGCGCGTGGCCCTGCTCCAATGACACCGCGCCCGCAGGCGAATCCACAGGGCAACCTGCCAGGCCAAATGCAAAAACCAGTTCGCCGTCTCGTTCAGTGGCGGACAACCACAGGTCATGGGGATGTTCGAGCATCGCCAAGCCTTCGCCACCATCCAGTTGCACGGCGAACTTGGCGCTGAGGTCGTGGAAGCGTTCATCGCTTTGCAAGGTGGCGAGGATCTGTTCAGCCAGCGGACGCGTATCGAACAGCATCTGCTGATCAATCCCGGCGCTCGGGCTGAGCATCAGATTGCGCACATCGTCGCCAGCGGCAGTGCTTGGGCCCAACCCGGCAGCCATCAGGCCATCGATCAAGGCGCCATGTTCACTGCCGATCCCGCGAATCTGCAGGTTGGCGCGGTTAGTCGCCTCGATCACGCCACCGGCAAAGCGTTCGGCCGAGTGGGCCACCGCTTCGGCCTGGGAGGCTCTGATCGAACCGCCATTCAACTTGATCCGGCAGATACCGCCATCCAGCGCCTGGACGATACGCAGCAACCCCGGGCAGGCCGAGGGGCGTAAAGCGGTGGACATCGGGGGGCGTTCGTTCAATGAGTGGCCGGCTGACTGGATGCACGTGAAGGGCGAAGGGCTGCCATTATGCCTGCTTTGCCCGAGCGCATGAAAAGTCTGCCGGTCGGAAACGCTGCCGAAGTATCAATCAAGCAAAAGAATGCTTCGGCCTGCGTGGATTAGAGCTCGTACTCGCTGAACTCGAGCGCAAGGGCTCGCGTGGCTTCTTCCACGCTTTGTCGAATGGCGTCCATGTCTCGACGCTTGATCTCCAACCGCCGAATCCGGATATCCAATTGGGACAGACTTTGGTCTATCGTCCAGAACAGATAAGGTGTAGTGATGCCCAACTTGATCAACCTGACATGACTGACCACCATTTCCAGATCTCCGTTGGGTGTATAACTGACCGGTACGATGTTGAATCCGCCTATTTTCCCACTTAAGCCCGCAATCTTCGCCAGCAACCTGGTGTCACTCTCCAGTTTTCCAAGTACTGCTCCAACCTGTGCTATTTGAGCGCTCGTGAGGTAGGGACGTGCCACTTCCAACCAAGCCTGTTTCAAACTGCCCGAAAACTGCGGCTTGATGTACTCGACAGGCTCGGCAAGTTTCCAATCCATTGACCAAAACATACCGGCGTAATGATCGAACCAAAGCCCCGGCTGCGTCTCGCTCTTTGCGACTTTGTCCGCGCCATGCTGGGCCAGATAAATACAGTTTTTGACAAAACCATTGTCGGCGATAGTCTGACCGGCAATGCCGGTCAGCAGCACATTATTCATCATCAGCGCATCATGTTCGATGACACTTTCAGCTAACACGTTATCCATATAAGTTTCTTTCATCCTTGATAGTGTCGCAGCCAACAGTAACGACGGGGCAAATATTTAATACATATAAGATTGCGCAACTTGAACAAAAATAAAACTACCAAAACCATCATTACAACAGACAATTTTTCGTCAACATTAAGTGTCTGCAACCCGAAGTCCCCTTTCCCGGCCATAGGCCTGCGCCAGATGACAGAAGCCGCGCTATCATGTCGCCTTTGACGATGAACATTGGATTAAGGAACAACATGGCCTCCTGGCTGACAGTAGTGGGCATCGGCGAAGACGGCTTCAAGGGCCTGGGCAAAAACGCCCGGCACGCTCTGCTGTGCGCTTCGCGGATCATTGGCGGTCAGCGGCAACTGGATTTGCTGCCGGTGTGCATCCGTGGCGAGCGGCAGTTGTGGCCCAGCCCTTTCTCCCTTGAACCGGTTTTGGCGCTGCGCGGCGAACCGGTCTGCGTGCTGGCCAGCGGCGATCCTATGTTCTTTGGCGTGGGCGCAAGCCTTGCCCGGAAATTGCCCAACGATGAAATGCTGATACTGCCGGCACCCTCCTCTTGCTCGCTGGCGGCGGCGCGAATGGGCTGGCCGTTGCAGGATGTCGTCACGCTTTCGGTGGTTGCCCGTCCCATCGCCGCACTCAATGCGCAGTTGTTCAGTGGTGTTCGCTTGCTGGTGTTGAGCAACGACGGCAGGAGCCCGGCTGCAATCGCGACACTGTTGCGTGAACGCGGTTTCGGGTCGAGTCGCCTCACCGTGCTGGAACATCTGGGCGGTGCCGCCGAACGACGCATCGAGGGTGTCGCCAATGACTGGAACGATCCTGTGATCGCCGATCTGAATCTGATCGCCATCGAGTGCATCTCTGACCCCAACACGCAGCGCCTCTCCCGATTGGCCGGCCTGCCGGACTCAGCCTTCAAGCACGACGGCCAACTGACCAAACGCGACGTGCGTGCAATCACCCTCGCCCGCCTCGCTCCGATATCCGGTGAACTCTTGTGGGACGTCGGCGCTGGCAGCGGCTCGATCGGCATCGAATGGATGCGCGCCCATCCCAGTTGCCGGGCGCTGGCCATCGAGGCGGATGAAGGACGACAGCTGTTGATCGAACACAACCGAGATGCCCTCGGTGTTCCCGGCCTGCAGCTGATTCGCGGCAGTGCACCGCTGGCCTTGGCCGGGCTCGAGGATCCAGACGCCATTTTCATCGGTGGCGGTGTCACCCGCGAGGGCGTGCTCAACACGTGCTGGGCCGCACTCAAACCCGGCGGCCGACTGATCGCCAACGCCGTCACCTTGCAAAGTGAAATGACCTTGATGGCCTGGCGCGAGCAGCACGGCGGTGAGCTGACGCGCATTCATATCGCTCAAGCGCAACAGCTGGGGGACTTTGATACATGGCGTCAGGCGTTGCCGATTACCTTGCTGGAAGTGACGAAGCCTTTCGATGCGTGACGAAACCGCCGAACAACCCGCACCGCTGCGCAGCGGTTTGACGACAGGCAGCTGCGCCACCGCCACCAGCCTGGCCGCTGCACGATTGTTGCTGGAAGGCACGCATTCGGACGCGGTGGACATCGTCCTGCCCAAAGGCAAGCAGGTACAGATGCGTCTGGAGTTCTGCCGGTTGCTGGATGATGGCGCCGAAGCCGGAACCATCAAGGACGCCGGCGACGATCCGGACGTGACCCACGGTGCGCTGCTCTATTCCCAGGTGCGACTGAACACGGCGCCGGGCATCCGCTTCAATGCCGGGCGCGGCGTCGGCACGGTGACCCGGCCGGGGTTGGTGCTGGGCGTAGGCGAACCCGCGATCAACCCGGTGCCGCGCAAGATGATCACCGACCACTTGACCCTGCTGGCCGAGGAACTCGATTACCGCGGCGGTTTCGAGGTCACGGTGAATGTCGAGGGCGGTGAAGCGCTGGCCTTGAAAACCATGAACCCGCGCCTGGGGATTCTCGGCGGTTTGTCGATCCTCGGCACCAGCGGCATCGTCCGACCGTTTTCCTGCGCGGCCTACATTGCCTCGATTCATCAAGGCATCGATGTGGCAAAAACCAACGGCTACCTGCACATCGCCGCATGCACCGGCAACGCCAGTGAAGACACCATGCGCCGGGTCTACGACCTGCCGGAAATCGCCCTGATCGAAATGGGCGACTTCGTCGGCGCCGTGCTCAAACATCTGCGCAAAGTGCCGGTGGATAAACTCAGCCTCTGCGGCGGCTTCGGCAAGATCAGCAAACTGGCGGCCGGGCACATGGATTTACACAGCCGGCACTCGAGCATCGACCTGCCGCAACTGGCCAAGTGGGCGGCGGCGATTGGCGCCGATGAGGCGTTGCAGCAAGGGATTCGCGAGGCCAATACCAGCCAGCAAGCCTTGGCGATGGCCAGCGCTGTGGGTATCGCGCTCGGAGATGCGGTGTGTCAGCACGCCCTGGACTTTGCTCGCAGCGTGGTGCCGGCGCAGGTTCAGGTCGAAGTGTTTGCCATTGATCGACAAGGCGGGATTGTCGGCCATGCGGGAGCTTTTCAATGAAGCGCATATTGCTGCTCGGCGGCGTGACGGAAGCCTTGGCCATCGCCCGGACCCTCGGGCCAGAACACATCTATAGCCTGGCCGGCGTGGGGCGTGTGCCGACGGATCTGACCTGCCAGGTTCGCGTTGGCGGTTACGGCGGTGCCGAAGGGCTGGCGCAGTTCATTCGGGATGAAGGGATCGACCTGCTGCTGGACGCAACCCACCCCTACGCCGCACAAATCAGCCAGAACGCAGCCACCGCTGCGCGGTTGAGCGGCATTGCATGCTGGGCGTTAAGGCGCCCGGCCTGGCAACCACAGACCGGGGATGACTGGCGAGATGTCAGCGACTGGGCCGAGTTGATCGAAGCGCTGAAACCGTTCCGGCGACCGCTGTTCACCCTCGGCCGCGAACCGTTGCAGTATTTGCATGAAATCCCTCCAGAGCAATTCTGGACCCTGCGTGCCCTGGACGTTTACCCCGGCAACGAACGCTGCGAAGTCATCGGCGCGCGTGGGCCGTTTCTGATTGAGGATGAACGTCAGCTGTTTGAGCGTCGGCAGATTGATGTACTGATCAGCAAGAACAGCGGCAGCACGGCGACTGAGCCGAAACTGGAAGTGGCACGGGAGCGTGGGGTGCCGGTGATAGTTTTGCAGCGGCCGGTGTTGCCGGGAGTTGATCGGGAGTTTGGGTCGGTGAATGACGTGTTGGCAGCCCTGACAGCAGAATCAGTACAAAACCTGTAGCAGCTGGCGAAGCCTGCGTTCGGCTGCGCAGCAGTCGTAAAATCAAACATCTCGGTCTTTCAGGTTAATCGTGGATGCAGGATTTACGACTGCTGCGCAGCCGAACGCAGGCTTCGCCAGCTGCTACAAAAAATGCGCAACGCCCTACCTATCTATCGGACCTCACCCACAACATCATCCAACGCGGCTGACTAGTCAGGTCGCAACCCCGTCCCTATATTCCGAGTCCCAGAATGTAGCGCTCGGAGTGCCGAATGACCGAACAATTCACTCGTTTCGATATTGCCGAGTTTCTCCTGACACCTGCCGATATGTGGAATTACCTCAAGGCCAGTGAGGAGGAAGATTCGGGAGACGGGGATTTCATTCGTTTGGCGTTCAGAGACGTCAAACACATCATCCGCGCACGAATCCAAAGTGACCCACAATTTGCTCAGGCATTGCGAAACGAAGTCGCTACACTCTTTCATAATGGCAAGCCAGAAATGGCTCATAGGATGCGCCACCTATTAACTCAGGCGCTGCGACACCACACCGCACGCCGCTTTTTTACTTATCGGCCCTGATCAGGCTAAATAGCCGCGCCTGATCGCCCACCCAACCGGATTTTTCCCATGTCCCGACAACGGCTCGCATTTGCCTGGATCGCCTGCTTCGCAGTGCTGTTCAACATGCTCGCCATGCCGATGACGGGAGCGATGGCGCAGACGGCGAAATCACCCGCAGAGCAGTTGTTGTGGGGCAGTTTCTGTTCGTCCAGCGGCACCAAGATGGTGGCGATTTCCCTGGGCGATATCGAACAGAAAGCCCCGCAGAGTGACGATCACTCCAACATGCAGCATTGCTGGTGCTGTTCAGGTTCCGCGCCACTGGTGGCGTTGCCGGGGCATATGCCGCAGCTCTATTTCGCGAGTTTCGATGCCAATCGAAGCCTGCCTGACGCCTCTCTCGATACACCGACACCGCGCCAGCAATGGCCGAGCCTCAACCCCCGCGCGTCCCCTCTGGTGTGATTCCTTCTCGCAATTGACCTGCGTTTTGAATCGTTCTGGAGAACTGCCATGTTGAACAAACTCATCGTCCTGGCTGTGTTGCTGCTGCCTGCCTGTTTTGCCAATGCTCATGAATACAAGGCCGGAGAGCTGGAGATCGCTCATCCGTGGTCGCAAGAGTTGCCGCCAAACGCGCCAACAGTCGCGGCGTATTTCGTGATTCACAACAGCGGTAAAACGGCCGACCGACTGCTCAACGTCGACTCGCCGATTGCAGGCGAAGCCCAGCTGCACGAGCATGTGATGCAGAACGATCTGATGAAAATGCAGCAAGTACCGAGCGTTGAAATTCCGGCCGGCGGCGAAGTCACTTTTGCGCCGATGGCCTACCACGTGATGCTGGTAAACCTGAAAGACCGCAGCCTGTTGAGTGACGGCAAACGCTTCCCGCTGACGATGCACTTCGAAAAGTCCGGCGACGTGACGGTCGAAATCTCAGTGCAGAAGAAGCCGCCGGAAAGCGTGCAGATACACGCCCACGCCCAGTAAGCGACTGAGCGAAAACGCCCATGCGCCCGCTTAGCGCCAGGTCATCCGCACACCGTCGTCAGCCGTTAAGCCTGACGCGCGGCAGCTGGATCAGCCTGTTCGCCATGTTGATGATCTTTATCGGCCCGCTGATTTCTCAGTCGATGCCGATGGATCAACGCGCCTCATCGATGACCATGAACATGTCGATGGACATGATCATGGACATGTCGACGATGGAGCACGCGGACCACGACGCACAACCCGCTGCCGAACACTGCCCGCCCAAAGCCTCACATCACGCGCTCTGGGAAAAATGCGGCTATTGCAGCCTGCTGTTCAATTGTCCGGCGCTGACCGGTGGCCAGTCCTTCGTCGCATACGACACGCCAACAGCCACCACTTTCACCACACCTTCCCCTCGCCTGGGCCACGCCCGGCAAACCTTCTTCCCCGGCGCCCGCACCCGCGCCCCACCCATCGCCGCGTAAACACCCACCTCCGATCTCACACGGTTTAGAAGACAGCCACAGGCTGCCGGCCGTGTCGTTTACGACTGTTCGATGGAAATTGTCATGTCCAGGTTTTCTGCTGACACACGCTTGAGCGCTGCCCAAGCTTCTTTTGCCCCGAACGAATCCAGTATTCGTTTCAGGCACGCCACCGCCTTACTTTGCGGTGCAATGCTGACACCCATGGTGCTGGCCGATGAACACGCCGGTCACAGCGAAGAACTGAGTCCGACGGTGATCACCGCCATCGCGCCGAGTTCGCCACTGACCATCGTCACCAATCCCAAGGACCCGCGCCAACCGGTGCCGGCCAGCGACGGTGGCGATTACCTGAAAACCATTCCCGGCTTCGCCCTGGTGCGCAATGGCGGCACCAACGGCGACCCGGTGCTGCGCGGCATGTTCGGCTCGCGGTTGAACATCCTCACCAACGGCGGCCAGTTGCTCGGCGCCTGCCCCGGCCGAATGGACGCACCGACCTCGTACATCTCGCCGGAAACCTACGACAAACTGACCGTGATCAAAGGCCCGCAAACCGTGCTCTGGGGACCGGGCGCGTCGGCCGGGACCATCCTCTTCGACCGTGAGCCGGAAAGCTTTGGTGAACTCGGCACGCGAGTGAACGCCAGCGTACTGGCTGGCTCCAACGGCCGCTTCGACAAAGTGCTGGACGCCGCGGCTGGTGGCCCGCTGGGTTACGTGCGAGTGATCGGCAACACCGCGCATGCCGACGATTACCAGGACGGCAACAACGACACCGTGCCGTCGCGCTACGACAAGTGGAATGGCGACGTCGCGGTGGGCTGGACCCCGGACGCCGACACCCTGCTGGAACTCACCGCCGGCAAGGGCGATGGCGAAGCGCGTTACGCCGGGCGCGGCATGGACGGCTCGCAGTTCAAGCGCGAAAGCCTGGGCCTGCGGTTCGAGCAGTCGAACATCGGCGATGTGCTGGATAAGGTCGAAGCGCAGGTTTACTACAACTACGCCGACCACGTGATGGACAACTACACCCTGCGCACGCCGTCCGGCACCGGAATGATGGCAGGTCCCATGGCCTCCAACGTCGACCGTCGAACCCTCGGCGCACGGATCAAAGCCACCTGGCGCTGGGCCGATGTGCAGTTGATCGGCGGCATCGATGCGCAGACCAGCGAACATCGCCAGCGCAGCGCCATGGGCATCGACGTCTACAAGGAATTGCCGCGCAACAAGGACGCCGACTTCCACAACTACGGCGTGTTCAGCGAATTGACCTGGTACGCCGCCGACCGTGACCGGCTGATTACCGGCGCGCGACTGGACCGTGCTTCGGCCAAGGATTTCCGGCAGACCACTGGCTCCGGGATGATGGCGCGCCCTAACCCGACCGCCGACGACACCCGTGCCGACACCCTGCCAAGCGGCTTCGTCCGTTACGAACATGACCTGGCTGACAGTCCGACCACGCTATATGCCGGACTCGGTCACACCCAGCGTTTCCCGGATTACTGGGAGCTGTTTTCACCCAAGTCCGGCCCCGCCGGCTCGGTGAATGCCTTCGACTCGATCAAGCCTGAAAAAACCACCCAGCTCGACTTCGGCCTGCAATACAAGACCGAAGATCTCGAAGCCTGGGCCTCGGGTTACGTCGGGCAGGTGCGCGACTACATCCTGTTCAACTACACGCCAACAATGATGGGCATGACCTCGCAAGCACAGAACATCGACGCGCGAATCATGGGCGGCGAATTGGGTGCGGCCTACAAGCTGACCAGCAACTGGAAAGCCGACGCGACCCTGGCCTACGCCTGGGGCAAGAACAGCAGCGACGGCAACGCACTGCCACAAATGCCGCCGCTGGACGCACGTTTCGGCCTGACCTACAGCGAAGACAACTGGAGCGCCGGCGCCTTGTGGCGCGTGGTCGCGGCGCAAAACCGCATCGACCAGAACAAGGGCAACGTTGTCGGCAAGGACTTCGACAAGACCGCGGGGTTTGGCGTGTTTTCGCTCAATGGTGCGTACCGGATCGACAAGCACTGGAAGGTCAGCACCGGCGTCGACAACCTGTTCGGCAAGGCTTACGCCGAGCACTTGAACCTGGCAGGCAACGCCGGTTTCGGCTACCAGGCCAATGACCCGCAAGCCATCAAAGAACCGGGGCGCACGCTCTGGACCAAAGTGGACATGAGTTTCTAACAAGAAAAGTCGAGAGATCGCCGCAGCGATCTTTCGACAAATAATTGATTCGCCCAGCGGAGCACAACCGATGAAACAGCCCAAAGTGAATTTCTACAACCTGGCCTGGCGTTGGCATTTCTATGCCGGTCTGTTCGTCGCGCCTTTCATGGTGATGCTGGCCCTGACCGGCATCATTTACCTGTTCAAGCCGCAACTCGATCCGCTGATGTACGGCAGCCTGCTGAACGTCCCGGCCGGGCATCACAGAGTCCCGGCCGATGACCTGCTCAAGCGGGTGAAAGAGGCTTACCCACAAGCCACGATCAAGCAGTATCTGCCACCGGTCAACGCCGAGCGCAGCGCGCAATTTGTCGTGATCAATGGCGGTAACGAGCTCAACGTATTCGTCGATCCCTACCACGGCGATGTCCTCGGCGAGCAAGACGCCAAAAAGAATCTGCAAGCCGTTGCGCGAGCGATTCATGGCGAATTGATGATCGGCACCGTTGGTGATCGACTGATCGAACTGGCCGCCGGTTGGGCCGTGGTGTTGGTGGTCTCCGGCGTCTTTCTGTGGTGGCCGCGTGGCCAGGCAGCGGGCATCCTGTGGCCGCGCTTGAGCAGTCGCGGTCGCGTGCTTTGGCGTGACCTGCACGCGGTGACCGGGTTCTGGGGCGCGTCGTTGCTGCTGGTGATGCTGCTCAGCGGCATGACCTGGACCGGGTTCTGGGGCAAGCAATACGCCGAAGTGTGGAATGTCTTTCCGGCAGCGATGTGGGATGACGTGCCCAAATCCGATGTGGAGGCCCGCAGCCTCAACACAGCTACCCGCCAGACCGTGCCTTGGGCGATGGAAAACACACCGATGCCGATGTCCGGCGACCATGCCGAACACATGGCCCACGGTGGCGCGCAAGCTGGCCCCGCCGCACCGACCATCAGCTTGCAGGACGTGCAGAACATCGCTGCGCAACGCCAGGTCGAACCGGGCTACAGCATCACCTTGCCGACCACGGCGACTGGCGTGTTCACCATCGCGGTGTTCGCCGACGACCCGCGCAACGACGCCACGCTGCATGTGGATCAGTACACCGGCGACGTCCTCGCCGACGTGCGCTACGAGCAATACGGCACCGTCGCCCGCGCGACGGAAATCGGCGTGATGCTGCACGAAGGCAAGATGTTCGGTGTGTTCAATCAGATCATCGTGCTGCTGATCTGCCTGATGATTCTGCTCAGCGCCGTCAGCGGCGTGGTGATCTGGTGGAAGCGCCGCCCACAAGGAAAATTCGGTGTTCCGCCGCTGCGCCACGACCTGCCGAAATGGAAAACTGCGATGGTCATCATGTTTGCATTGGCGGTGGCGTTTCCGTTGGTGGGCGCTTCGCTGGTGGTGGTTTGGCTGCTCGATCGGGTGCTGCTGTCGCGCTTGAGTGGCCAATCTGAATCCGCCTCATCTTCATCCTGAATACAGCGAGATGCCTGTTGCAGCGCGGTTGACCTTACAATGTCGGCCCGCTGCAACTACCCCCGCACTTCGAGCACGCAATGACCTCGCTGAACCTCACAAACCTCGCCTGGACACCCCTGGGCCATGGCCATTGCCATCACCAGTTCCAACTGCGCGATGCAACCTTGCACGTGTCCCCCGGTGAGTTCGTCGGTCTGATCGGCCCCAACGGCAGCGGCAAAACCAGCCTGCTGCGCTGTGCCTGGCGTTTCAGCAAACCCGAGCGCGGCGAGGTCAAGCTCGACCACCACAACGTCTGGAAGCAATCCTCACGCTGGTCCGCGCAACGCATCGCCGTGGTCCTACAGGAGTTCCCCGACGCCTTCGGCCTGACCGTTTTTGAGGTGGTCGCCATGGGTCGTACGCCGCACAAAGGTCTGTTCGACGGCGACACCCTCGAAGACCGAAACCTCGCCACCCGGGCCCTGGAATCGGTCGGACTGAAAGGCTTCGAGGATCATGCCTTCGCCACCCTCTCCGGCGGTGAAAAACAGCGCGTGATCCTCGCTCGCGCCCTGTCTCAGCAACCGCAAATGCTGATCCTCGACGAGCCGACCAATCACCTCGATCCGCGCTATCAGCTCGAACTGCTGCAACTGGTCAAACGCCTGAAGATCGGTACCCTGGCGAGCATTCACGACCTGAACCTGGCGGCTGCTTTCTGTGATCGGCTGTACGTGATCAATCACGGGCGCATCGTCGCCAGCGGCACACCCAAAGAAGTCCTGACCGCCCCACTGCTGCGCGACGTGTTCGGCGTCGAAGCGCTGATCGATGAACATCCCTTGCACGGCTACCCACGAATCACCTGGATAACCCAACCATGACTTTGCGCTCCCTGCTTTGCGCCGCTCTGTTGCTGGGCAATGCCCAAGCATTTGCCGAGGCCACTCACTACCCGTTGACCGTGCAGAGCTGCAACCGCGAGGTGACCTTCAAGCAAGCGCCGAAACACGCGGTCAGCCACGACATCAACATGACCCAGATGATGCTCGCCCTCGGCCTGAAACCCAGCATGGCCGGGTATAGCGGTGTGACTGGCTGGAAGTCGGTCACGCCCCAGATGCAGACCATCCTCGATGGCTTGCCAGAGCTGGCGGCCAAGTACCCGTCGGTGGAAACCCTACTCAACGCCAACGTTGATTTCTTCTTCGCCGGTTGGGATTACGGCATGCGCGTGGGCGGTGACCTGACGCCGCAAACGTTGCAGCCGCTGGGCATCAATGTCTACGAGCTGACCGAGTCCTGCGCGTTCGTGATGAAGCGCCCGCCGGCCAGTCTGGAAGACACCTACAACGACCTGCGCAACCTCGGCAAAATCTTTGACGTGCAGGATCGCGCCAACGCCTTGATCGCCCGGATGCAGGCGCAAGTCGCCGAAGTGCGCAAGGATCTGCCGGCAGACAAACCTCGCGTGTTCCTCTATGACAGCGGTGAAGACCGCGCCATGACCTCCGGCCGTCTCGGTATGCCGCAAGCGCTGATCGATGCCGCTGGCGGGCGCAATATTCTCGACGACGTCGAAGCGAGTTGGACCCGGGTCAACTGGGAGAACGTGGTCGAGCGCAATCCGCAGGTGATCGTCATCGTCGACTACGGCGAAGTCACCGCCGAACAGAAAGAGCAATTCCTGCTCAACAACAAGGCGCTGCAATCGGTGGATGCGATCAAGCATCAGCGCTTCATCGTGATTCCGTATGTGCAGGCCACGCCGGGTATTGACAACGTGCTGGCGGTTGAAACCCTGGCCAAGGGTTTCCACGGCGAATGATCAATCGTCGCTACGCCTTGTTGCTGGTTGCCCTCGGCGTGTTGTTGCTGGTGTCGTGCGTGGTGTCGCTGGGCTTCGGTCCGGCGCGGGTGCCGGTGGACGTGGTGTGGCGGATTCTGTTGCACAAGATTTTCGGTTTCGGCGTGCCGGACTGGGCCGCCGGGCAGGAACATATCGTCTGGCTGATTCGTGTGCCGCGCATGCTGTTGGGTGCGTTGGTCGGCGCTGGGCTCGCGCTGATCGGTGCAGTGTTGCAAGCGGTGACGCGCAACCCGCTGGCCGATCCGCACCTGCTTGGAGTCACCTCCGGCGCGACCCTCGGTGCCGTGATCGTGGTGCTGCACGTCGGTGAAATCGTCGGCCTGCTGACCTTGCCGATCGCGGCGTTTATCGGCGCGTTGCTGAGCATGCTGATCGTGCTGATGATCGCCAACCGCAACGGGCGGCTGGACAGTGATCGGCTGCTGTTGTGCGGCGTGGCGGTGTCCTTCGTGATGATGGCGATCGCCAATCTGCTGCTGTTTCTCGGCGATCACCGCGCGAGTTCCGCAGTGATGTTCTGGATGCTCGGCGGGCTTGGGTTGGCACGTTGGGAATTGCTGGCGGTGCCGGCGGCCAGCGTGTTGCTCGGGTTGGTGCTGTTGCTGGGCATGGCTCGGCCACTGAATGCGTTGATGACGGGCGAGCAGACGGCCGTGACCCTCGGGCTCAACGCTCGTACCGTGCGGTTGCGGGTGTTTTTGATTGCCTCGTTGATGACTGGGGTGCTGGTGTCGATCAGCGGATCCATCGGATTTGTCGGGCTGATGGTGCCGCACATTGCGCGGCGTTTGGTCGGGGCGGAGCATCGGCGATTGCTGCCGGTGTGCGTGTTGCTCGGCAGTGTGTTTCTGGTGTGGGTCGATGTCGCCGCGCGCACCTTGATTGCCCCGGAAGACTTGCCGATCGGCGTCGCCACCGCCGCCATCGGTGGCTTGTTTTTCATCGGACTGATGCGACGCCGTTGATCGTTGCTTAGACTGCGCACATCACCATTCTCAGGATGAGCCCCATGTTGAAAGCTGTTTTTGTGTTCCTGTTGCTGCTCGGTTCCTTCTCCGCCTCGGCCGACACCACCGTCGATGTCTCAAGAATTTACGGCAAGATCAAATTCGTCGACAGCTTCCCTGACTACAAGGTGAAGGTGGTGAGTTCGTTCCCCGATCTGAAGGTGAAGAAAGTCGACGCCTTTCCAGATTCAGCCGGCAAGTGGAAAACAGTCGATAGCTTCCCCGATTACAAGATTCAGATCGTCGACGCCTTCCCCGATTTCACTATCGAGTACGTCGACGCCTTCCCGGGCGTTAACTGAATCCCCCGCATCACCGCTGCCGCCAAGCGGCAGCACCACAATGACGCACACCGCCGCACCACCGCCCCGCCCTCGTCCCTTCATGGTGCACCGCTCAAACCGCGCAAACGCTCTAACACGACATTTTCCTGCCTTTTCCCGACCAGGCACAGCCCTTGCTAAAGACCCTTCAGTAGTCCGCATCTGCCACCAAGAAAACTCATAAGTTCATGGAGATCGCACAATGAAGCGTCGCAGCTTGATCAAGGCTTTCACACTATCGGCATCGATTGCCGCGATGGGCATGACCTGGAGCATCCAGGCCGCCGAGACCATCAAGGTCGGTATTCTGCATTCGTTGTCCGGCACCATGGCGATCTCCGAAACGTCGCTCAAAGACATGGCGCTGATGACCATCGACGAGATCAACGCCAAGGGCGGCGTGAACGGCAAAATGCTGGAACCGGTGGTCGTCGACCCGGCGTCGAACTGGCCGCTGTTCGCGGAAAAAGGTCGTCAGTTGCTGACCCAGGACAAAGTGGCGGTGGTGTTCGGTTGCTGGACGTCGGTGTCGCGCAAGTCGGTGTTGCCGGTGTTCGAGGAGCTTAACGGCCTGCTGTTCTACCCGGTGCAATACGAAGGCGAAGAGATGTCGCCGAACGTGTTCTACACCGGCGCCGCGCCGAACCAGCAAGCGATTCCCGCCGTTGAATACCTGATGAGCGAAGAAGGCGGCAGCGCCAAGCGCTACTTCCTGCTCGGCACCGACTACGTCTACCCGCGCACCACCAACAAGATCCTGCGCTCGTTCCTGCACTCCAAAGGTGTGGCGGACAAGGACATCGAAGAGGTCTACACCCCGTTCGGTCATAGCGATTACCAAACCATCGTGGCCAACATCAAAAAATTCTCGGCCGGTGGCAAGACAGCGGTCATCTCCACCGTCAATGGCGACTCCAACGTGCCGTTCTATAAAGAGCTGGCTAACCAGGGTTTGAAAGCCACCGACGTTCCGGTCGTGGCGTTCTCGGTCGGCGAAGAAGAACTGCGCGGCATCGACACCAAACCGCTGGTGGGCAACCTCGCAGCGTGGAATTACTTCGAATCGGTCGAGAATCCGGCGAACAAGAAATTCGTCGCCGACTGGAAAGCCTACGCCAAGAAACACAACCTGCCGGGCGCCGACAAAGCAGTGACCAACGACCCGATGGAAGCCACGTACGTGGGCATTCACATGTGGGCGCAAGCGGCTGAGAAGGCCAAGTCCACTGACGTCGACAAAGTCCGCGAAGCCTTGGCCGGGCAGACTTTTTCGGCGCCGTCCGGTTACACGCTGACCATGGACAAGACCAACCACCACCTGCACAAGCCAGTGATGATCGGCGAGATTCAGGCGGACGGTCAGTTCAACGTGGTGTGGCAGACCGAAGGGCCGATCCGTGCTCAGCCGTGGAGCCCGTTTATTCCGGGCAACGACAAGAAGCCGGAGTATGCGGTGAAGAGCAACTAAGCCACTCCGCACAACCGATCGTTCCCACGCTCAGCGTGGGAATGCAGCCAGGGACGCTCCGCGTCCCAAAAGCGGACGCGGAGCGTCCGGTGAGGCATTCCCACGCGGAGCGTGGGAACGATCAATACGCAAGGCCAATGACATGCCAACTGCCCTTTACCGTCTCATCCTCGCCATTGCACTCTTACTGCCAATGGCCACCCATGCCGGCGACGCCGAAGACTTCGTCGCGGCCAATCCCGTGCAGCAAGCCAAGCTTCTGGAAGCCTGGGCCGCGCAGCCCGATCCGGCGCGTATCGAGCTGATCAACGCCCTGCAACAAGGCGAGTTGACCGTCGACGGCCAACCGAAAACCTTGCGCCTGAACAACCGCCTGCGGGGTCTGATCGACACCGCTCTGGCCAGCCACCAATTGCTCGCCACCGACGCCAAAACCCGTCTGGCCGCCGCGCAGCAATTGCAGAAAAGCGCCAAACCGGCGCAGTTGAAATTCCTCGACCAGCAACTGGCTGGCGAAAAAGATGAAAGCGTTCACGCGGCTTTGAGCCTGGCGCTGGCCAACCTGCAACTGGTGGACACCGACCCGGCCGTGCGCCTTGCCGCTGTTCGCCTGCTCGGCGAAACCGGCGACCCACTGGCTCGCACCCGCCTCGAAAGCCTGCTGCAACCCGGTGTCGAAGCCGACGCCAATGTGCGTACCGCTGCCGAAACCAGCCTCGCTCAAGTCAAACGCAAACTGCTGATCGGCGAGGTCCTCGGACAGGCCTTTAGCGGTATGTCACTCGGTTCGATCCTGTTGCTCGCGGCCCTCGGTCTGGCGATCACCTTCGGTCTGCTCGGGGTCATCAACATGGCTCACGGCGAGATGCTGATGCTCGGCGCGTACTCGACGTACGTGGTGCAGCTGATGTTCCAGCGCTTCGCCCCGCAAGCCATCGAGTACTACCCGCTGATCGCCTTGCCGGTAGCGTTTTTCGTGACCGCCGCTATCGGCATGGCACTGGAACGCACGGTGATTCGCCACCTCTACGGCCGCCCGCTGGAAACCCTGCTCGCCACGTGGGGCATCAGCCTGATGCTGATTCAGCTTGTTCGGTTGGTGTTCGGTGCACAGAACGTTGAAGTGGCCAACCCGGCGTGGCTATCGGGCGGGATTCAAGTGCTGCCCAACCTGGTGCTGCCGTACAACCGCATCGTCATCATCGCCTTCGCACTGTTTGTGGTGGTGCTGACCTGGCTGCTGCTGAACAAGACGCGCCTCGGCTTGAATGTGCGCGCCGTCACCCAGAACCGCAACATGGCGGCCTGCTGCGGCGTACCCACCGGGCGCGTGGACATGCTCGCCTTCGGTCTCGGCTCGGGCATTGCCGGACTCGGTGGCGTAGCCCTCAGCCAGATCGGCAACGTCGGCCCGGACCTCGGCCAAAGCTACATCATCGACTCGTTCCTGGTGGTGGTGCTCGGTGGTGTCGGTCAACTGGCCGGTAGCGTGCTGGCTGCCTTCGGTCTGGGCATCGCCAACAAGATTCTCGAACCGCAGATCGGTGCCGTGCTCGGCAAGATCCTGATCCTCGCGCTGATCATTCTGTTTATCCAGAAACGTCCGCAAGGCCTCTTCGCACTGAAAGGACGGGTGATCGACTGATGAACCAGCCTCTGATGCTCACGGCCACGCAAAAGGCCGGCCCCAAAGTCACGATCGCCGTTGGCGCGGTGATCCTCATTCTGTTGCTGACGTTGCCGCTGCTGTCGTTGTTGTCCCCGGACAGCGTGTTTCACATCTCGGCTTACACGCTGACGTTGGTGGGCAAGATTCTTTGCTATGCGATTGTCGCGCTGGCCCTCGATCTGGTCTGGGGTTACGCCGGTCTGCTGTCCCTCGGCCATGGCTTGTTCTTCGCCCTCGGCGGTTATGCGATGGGCATGTACCTGATGCGCCAGGCGTCGGGTGATGGCTTGCCAGCGTTCATGACCTTTTTGTCGTGGACCGAATTACCGTGGTACTGGACCGGCACCAGCAGTTTCCTCTGGTCGATGTGTCTGGTGGTGTTGGCGCCGGGTTTGCTGGCGCTGGTGTTCGGCTTCTTCGCCTTCCGCTCGCGGATCAAGGGCGTGTATTTCTCGATCATGACCCAGGCCCTGACCTTCGCCGGAATGCTGCTGTTCTTTCGCAACGAAACGGGGTTTGGCGGCAACAACGGCTTCACCAATTTCCGCACCATTCTCGGGTTTGGCATCACCGAACCGGGCACTCGCGCGGTGTTGTTTTTCGCCACGGTGGTGTTGCTGGTGGCAAGCCTGTTCATCGGTTGGCGGCTGGCGCAGAGCAAGTTCGGCCGGGTGTTGACCGCCCTGCGGGATGCGGAAAACCGCCTGATGTTTTGTGGGTATGACCCACGTGGTTTCAAGCTGTTCGTCTGGGTGTTGAGCGCAGTGTTGTGCGGCCTGGCCGGCGCGTTGTACGTGCCGCAAGTCGGGATTATCAACCCGAGTGAAATGTCACCGACCAACTCCATTGAAGCCGCCGTGTGGGTGGCGCTGGGTGGTCGCGGCACGCTGATCGGCCCGTTGCTCGGTGCCGGTGTGGTCAACGGAATGAAGAGCTGGTTCACCGTGGCTTTCCCGGAATACTGGCTGTTCTTCCTCGGTGCGCTGTTCATCGTCGTGACCCTGTACCTGCCCAAAGGCGTGATCGGTCTGCTTAAAAAAAGGGGTGAGCAATGAGAGTGACTGCGACGGCTGAATTCATGCTCGAACCGGCGTTTTTTCCGCCCCTCGAACCGAACAGGGACGCCGGCAGCAGCCGCGACGCCATCGGCCTCGGCCAGCGCGTCGGCCCCGGCCTGAACACTCGCCATGGCACCATCCTGACCCTGGAAGACATCAGCGTCAGCTTCGATGGTTTCAAGGCGCTGAACGATCTGAACCTGTACATCGGTGTCGGCGAACTGCGCTGCATCATCGGCCCCAACGGCGCGGGCAAGACCACGCTGATGGACGTGATCACCGGCAAGACCCGTCCGAGTCACGGCAAGGCCTGGTTCGGTGAAACCCTCGACCTGACGCAGATGAGCGAAGTGCAAATCGCCCAGGCCGGCATCGGTCGCAAGTTCCAGAAGCCGACAGTGTTCGAAGCCTTGAGCGTTTTTGAAAACCTGGAGCTGGCGCAGAAAACCGACAAATCGGTGTGGGCCAGCCTGCGGGCTCGCCTGAGTGGCGAACAGAAAGATCGCATCAGCGAAGTGCTGGAGACCATTCGCCTGACCACGTCGGTCAATCGTCCGGCGGGTTTGTTGTCCCACGGTCAGAAGCAGTTTCTGGAGATCGGCATGTTGCTGATGCAGGACCCGCAACTGCTGCTGCTCGACGAGCCGGTAGCGGGCATGACCGACGCCGAAACCGAATTCACCGCCGAGCTGTTCAAGAGCCTCGCGGGCAAGCATTCGCTGATGGTGGTGGAACACGACATGGGTTTTGTCGGCTCCATTGCCGACCACGTCACCGTGTTGCACCAGGGCAGCGTGCTGGCCGAAGGGTCGCTGGAACAGGTGCAGGAAAACGAGCGCGTCATCGAGGTGTACCTCGGTCGCTAGCTTTCAGGAGAATTTGAACATGCTGCAAGTCGACAAGCTGCACCAGTATTACGGCGGTAGCCACATCCTGCGCGGCCTGACGTTTGAGGTGAAGGTCGGCGAAGTCACCTGCCTGCTCGGGCGCAACGGTGTGGGCAAGACCACCTTGCTCAAGTGCCTCATGGGTTTGCTGCCGGCCAAAGAAGGCGCGGTGAACTGGGAAGGCAAACCGATTACCACGTTCAAGCCACACCAGCGGGTTCACGCCGGGATCGCTTACGTGCCTCAGGGTCGGGAAATTTTCGGCCGGCTGACCGTGGAGGAAAACCTGTTGATGGGCCTGTCGCGATTTCCCGGTGCTGAAGCCAAGGAAGTCCCGGCGTTCATCTACGAACTGTTTCCGGTGCTGCTGCAGATGAAGCAACGGCGCGGCGGCGACTTGTCCGGTGGTCAGCAGCAGCAATTGGCGATCGGCCGCGCATTGGCCAGCCGTCCACGCCTGCTGATTCTCGACGAGCCCACCGAAGGCATCCAGCCATCGGTTATCAAGGAAATCGGCGCAGTGATCAAGAAGCTTGCGGCCCGTGGTGATATGGCGATTTTGCTGGTGGAGCAGTTCTACGATTTCGCCGCCGAACTGGCCGATCAGTACCTGGTGATGTCCCGGGGCGAAATCGTGCAACAGGGTCGCGGAGAAAATATGGAGGCCGAGGGTGTTCGCGGTCTGGTTACGATCTAATCTGTAGCGCCCTAACGATAATTAGACATCATGAATTTACCTGTTCCCACTGCCGTGTTTACCCCCAGTTGGCGCGCCGAGCTGGAACTCGGCTACGCCCGATTCGGCGACAGTACGCGCCCGGTTCAGCGCCGCCACAAAGGCCCGCTGCGGGTGCAGAAGCATCTGTATGCCGAAGGGCCGGAAGTTTGCCAGCACATCATCGTGCACCCGCCGGGCGGGATTGCCGGCGGTGATCGGCTGGACATCTCGGCCAGTGTCGGGCGCGATGCCTGGGCGCAAATCACCAGCCCCGGCGCGGCCAAGTGGTATCGCGCAGCGGGGCCCGCCTATCAGAAGCTCGACTTGAAAGTAGCCGCCGGCGCGACACTGGAATGGCTGCCACAAGAGACGATTATCTTCAGCGCCGCCCAGGCTGAACTCAGCACTTCGATTGATCTGGAAGGCGATGCGCGGGTGTTTTATTGGGACGTGGTGGCGCTGGGTCGCCCGGCCAGTGGCGAGCGCTTCGACCGCGGGCATTTTCAGGCGCAGCTGGACATCCGCCGCGACGGCCAGTTGCTCTGGCATGAACGCCAGCGCATTGTCGGGGGTGATGGTTTGCTTGATTCGCCGATTGGCCTGGATGGGCAACCGGTGTTTGCGACGCTGTTGGTGACCGGGGACATCGATAGCGACTTACTGGAGCGTTGCCGTTCGCTGCCCCATGACGTGCGCGGAGATCTGACCCAGTTGCCGGGGCTGTTAGTCGCTCGTTGCCTGGCCAGTGAAGCGCTGCTGGCGCGCGGTTGGCTGATTGATTTGTGGCGATTATTGCGCCCGGCACTATTAGGCCGTGAAGCCGTCCCGCCGCGAATATGGGCCACCTGAACCAAGACATTAGATTTTCATTCTGCCAACAATGGATTCCAAACGATGGACCTGACCCCACGCGAAAAAGACAAGCTGTTGATCTTCACCGCCGGCCTCGTGGCCGAGCGGCGTTTGGCGCGCGGCGTGAAACTCAACTACCCGGAAGCCATGGCTTACATTTCCGCAGCGCTGCTCGAAGGCGCGCGTGACGGCCAGACCGTGGCCGAGCTGATGCATTTCGGCACCACCCTGCTCAGCCGCGAACAAGTGATGGAAGGCATCCCGGAAATGATCCCGGAGATCCAGGTCGAAGCGACCTTTCCCGACGGCACCAAACTGGTCACCGTTCACCAACCGATCGCCTGAGGCCGCGCCATGACTTACCACATCCGCGATGCAGCGCATGCCGACTTGCCGGCGATCCGCGACATCTACAACGACGCCGTGCTCAACACCACGGCCATCTGGAACGAACAGGCCGTGGATTTGGGTAACCGCCAGGCCTGGTTCAGCGCCCGCCAATCCCAGGGCTACCCGATTCTGGTGATCGTCGACGGCGACAACACTGTGCTGGGCTACGCTTCATTCGGTGACTGGCGGCCGTTCGACGGGTTCCGCCACACCGTCGAGCACTCGGTTTACGTGCGCAGCGACCAGCGTGGCAATGGTCTCGGCCCGCAATTGATGACCGTGTTGATCGAGCGCGCCAAAGACTGCGACAAACATGTGATGGTCGCCGCCATCGAAAGCGGTAACGCCGCTTCTATTCGCCTGCATGAACGAGCCGGTTTCGTGACGACCGGCCAGATGCCCCAGGTGGGCACCAAGTTCGGTCGCTGGCTGGACCTGACCTTCATGCAACTGACCCTCAATCCTGGCGCGGAACCGCCGACCGCCAACAAGGAGTAATTTGCCATGAACGCCGCCCAACTGCGCCGCGTCAATGTTGAAAGCTTTGCGCACTATCGTCAGGGTTTGATTGATCTGCTGCTCGACGCCGTCGGCTATGGCGCCAGCGTCGGGTTCATGGCCAATCTTGACGCCACCCAGGCCCGAGCCTATTTCGATGATGTCCAGGAGAACCTGAACAAGGGCAACGTGCTGCTGTGGGTGGTGGTCAAGGACGAGCAAGTGCAGGCCAGCGTGCAACTGACCCTGTGCCAGAAAGCCAATGGCCTGAACCGCGCCGAAGTGCAAAAACTGCTGGTACGCGAACATGCGCGTCGCCGGGGTCTGGGGCAGCAGTTGATGAGTGCGCTGGAAACGGCCGCTCTCCAGCACAAGCGCGGCATGCTCTACCTCGACACCGAAGCCGGCTCCCCTGCCGAAGACTTCTACAAGGCCCTGGGTTACACCCGCGCCGGCGAAATCCCCGACTATGCCTGCGACCCGATCGGTCGTTACAAACCGACCGCGCTCTACTACAAGATTCTCCAAGGAGCCCATTGATGATTCCCGGTGAATACCAGATCCAGCCCGGCGACATCGAACTTAACGTTGGCCGTCGCACCCTCAGCCTGAAAGTGGCCAACAGCGGCGACCGCCCGATCCAGGTCGGCTCGCATTACCACTTCTTCGAAACCAACGATGCGCTGACGTTCGACCGCGCCGCCAGCCGCGGCATGCGCCTGAACATCCCCGCCGGCACCGCCGTGCGCTTCGAACCGGGACAGAGCCGCGAGGTCGAGTTGGTAGACCTGGCCGGGCATCGCCGGGTGTTCGGGTTTGCCGGGCGGATCATGGGTGAACTCGACTGATATCTGCGGTGCACCCAAAAAGATCGCAGCCTCGCTTCGCTCGACAGCTCCTACAGGGGCCGAGGACAACCGAAATTTTATGCGAACTCCTCTGTAGGAGCTGTCGAGCGGAGCGAGGCTGCGATAGCGAGCTACGCGAGCGGTCTCAAAATCAATTGAATCCCAAGGCAAGCGCATGAAAATCTCGAGACAAGCCTACGCCGACATGTTCGGTCCCACCGTCGGTGACAAGGTCCGTCTGGCCGACACTGAACTGTGGATCGAAGTAGAAAAGGACTTCACCACCTACGGTGAAGAAGTGAAATTCGGCGGCGGTAAAGTCATCCGCGACGGCCAGGGCCAAAGCCAATTACTCGCCGCAGAGGTCGTCGACACCCTGATCACCAACGCGCTGATCATCGACCACTGGGGCATCGTCAAGGCCGATGTCGGCCTCAAGGACGGGCGCATCGCCGCCATCGGCAAGGCCGGCAATCCGGATATCCAGCCGAACGTGACCATCGCAGTCGGCGCCAGCACCGAAGTCATCGCCGGTGAAGGCATGATCCTCACCGCGGGTGGCATCGACACGCACATCCATTTCATCTGCCCGCAGCAGATCGAAGAAGCATTGATGAGCGGCGTCACCACCATGATCGGCGGCGGCACCGGCCCGGCCACCGGCACCAACGCAACCACCTGCACGTCCGGGCCGTGGCACTTGGCGCGCATGCTCCAGGCCGCCGATGCGTTCCCGATGAACATTGGCTTCACCGGCAAGGGCAACGCCAGCCTGCCGGAGCCGTTGATCGAGCAGGTCAAGGCTGGCGCCATCGGCCTGAAGTTGCACGAAGACTGGGGCACCACGCCGGCGAGCATCGACAACTGCCTCAACGTCGCCGACCAGTACGACGTACAAGTGGCGATCCACACCGACACGCTCAACGAATCGGGCTTCGTCGAAACCACCCTCGCCGCCTTCAAGGGCCGCACCATCCACACCTATCACACCGAAGGCGCCGGTGGCGGTCACGCGCCGGACATCATCAAGGCCTGCGGGTTTGCCAACGTGCTGCCGAGTTCCACCAACCCGACCCGGCCGTTCACCCGTAATACCATCGACGAACACCTCGACATGCTGATGGTCTGCCATCACCTGGACCCAAGCATTGCCGAAGACGTAGCGTTCGCCGAAAGCCGCATCCGCCGTGAAACCATCGCCGCCGAAGACATCCTCCACGACCTCGGCGCGTTCTCGATGATCAGCTCCGACAGCCAGGCCATGGGCCGCGTTGGAGAAGTCATCACCCGCACCTGGCAAACCGCCGACAAGATGAAAAAGCAGCGCGGCCCATTGCCCGGTGATGGCGAAGGCAACGACAACTTCCGCGCCAAACGCTACATCGCCAAGTACACCATCAACCCGGCGATCACCCACGGCATCAGCCATGAAGTGGGCTCAGTCGAAGTGGGTAAATGGGCCGATCTGGTGCTCTGGCGCCCGGCGTTTTTCGGGGTCAAACCGACGCTGATTCTCAAGGGCGGCGCCATCGCGGCCAGCCTGATGGGCGATGCCAACGCGTCGATCCCGACACCGCAACCGGTGCATTACCGCCCGATGTTTGCCAGCTACGGGGGTTCGCTGCATGCCACCAGCCTGACCTTTATCAGCCAGGCGGCGCAGGAGGCCGGGCTTCCAGAAGCCCTGGGTTTGAAGAAGAAAATCGCTGTGGTCAAAGGTTGCCGCGAGGTGCAGAAAACCGACCTGATACACAACGATTACCTGCCGAACATCGACGTCGATCCGCAGACTTATCAGGTCAAGGCCGATGGCGTGCTGTTGTGGTGTGAACCGGCGGATGTGTTGCCGATGGCCCAGCGGTATTTCCTGTTCTGAATCCGCAAGGCCCGACTTCAAGCGGCACCAGCCCTGAGGTCGGGCTCGTCCGGGCACGTACGTCATCCGGAATATTCGCTAGAGTCAGATAGGGGGCTTAAGATGCGCCACCCGCCCTTTGCGCTTCAGGTAAATGCCCATGCGCCTCAGTGATTTCATCGTCCAGCACGTTGACCGTATCGTCGATGAATGGGAACAGTTCGCCAAAACGATCACCCCGGCAGCCGAAAACATGGACCGCGCGGCCTTGCGCGACCATGCCAAGGCGATTCTGCTGGCGGCAGCGCGGGACATGACCAAGCCCCAGACCGCCAGCGAACAGCTGGCAAAAGCCAAGGGTGAAGGTCCGGAGAAAACCCCGAGTCTGGACAAAGCCAGCGCCAGCCACGGCGAGCTACGGCATACCGTGGGCTTCGACCTGGTGCAGATGACCAGCGAATTCCGCCACCTGCGGGCTTGTGTGATTCGTCTGTGGGTCAACAGCCTGGACTCGCCGGACCTGGCGTACTTCCAGGACATGATCCGTTTCAACGAAGCGATCGATGAAGCCCTCGCCGAATCGACGGCGGCTTATGCCGAGCAGGTCAATCGCTCACGAGATATTTTCCTGGCAATCCTCGGCCACGATCTGCGCGCGCCGCTGCAAGCGATCAGCATGTCCACAGAGTTGCTGCTGCGCAAAGCGCCGCTCGAAGGCGATGCGCTGACCTGCGCGATCCATATCAAGCGCGGCGCACGGCACATGGCGGTGATGGTCAGCGATTTACTGGAGCTTGTGCGCAGTCGCCTGGGCAAGAGCCTGCCAATCGAACCGGCGCCCATGGACCTGGCCGATGCGGCGCACGCTGCGATTGCCGAAGCGTGCGCCGGCAACCCGGAATGCGATCTGACGGTGAACGTGCAGGGTGACACCCGCGGTGTGTGGGATGCCGGGCGGCTTGACCAACTGCTGCAGAACCTGATCGGCAATGCGTTGCAACATGGTTTGAACAAGCGTGACGTGACAGTCACCCTCAGCGGCGAACCCGACACGGTTCGCCTCACGGTGCATAACTACGGAGCGCCGATTCCCGAGGACGCTATCGGCACGATCTTCGATCCACTGGTGCGCAGCGCCGACGAAGAACTGGGCCAGCCATCCACCAGCCTCGGTTTGGGCCTGTTTATCGTCAAGGAAGTGGTCAACGCCCATTCCGGGACGATCGAGGTCAGCTCGAACGAGGCTGATGGCACGCTGTTTACCGTGGTGCTACCGCGCCAGGCGTGATGGACCTTATTCGATCACCAACCGAGCCAACCGCTGCTTGAGCATGCGGTTCTCGGCCCGCAGTTGCTGGACCTCTTCCAGCAGGTCCAGCGCCAGGGCGACGCCTTCCCATTCCAGCTCCAGATCGTGCCGCAGCTTGGCGGCACGTTTGGCCAGCGCCAACTCATAATCGTTGAAACGCCAATCCTTGGGCTGGTTACCCTGAGGTTCGAGGATGCCGTGCTCGACGATCTCGATCACGTAGACGTCCGACAGGTCGGTCGCCTCACAGAATTCTGCCATGTCCAGTTGAACGATCAGGGGGTTGCTCATGATGGGCTACTCCGTCTCTTGGATCAGAAGTTTTCTCTGGGGTTGAAAGCCGCTTTTTTCGCCAGTTCCTGCCACAACGCCTTGACCTCGTCGTCCGAGGCTTTAGGCATGACGGCCTTGAGTTGTACAAACAGATAACCACGATGACCGGCCTTGTTCAGCAAACCGTGGCCCTTGGCGCGCATGCGCTGGCCATTCTGACTGCCGGCCGGAATCTTGAGGTTGATCTTGCCTGTCAGTGTAGGCACTGCCACCTCAGTACCTAATGCCAACTCCCAGGGGGCCAGCGGCAAGGTAATGATCAGGTTCTCGCCTTCGACGTCGAACTTGGGGTGCGGCGCAAAGCGAATGATCAGGAACAAGTCGCCATTGGCCCCGCCACCAGTGCCCGGTGCACCCTGGCCCTTGAGGCGGATGCGCTCGCCGTCAGCCACGCCGGCCGGGATCTTCACGTTCAGGCTTTTGCTGGTGTTGCTGACATGCTGGCCGGCAGCGTTGTACTGCGGCACCTGGAAGGTGACCTTCTTCGATTCGTTCGAGAGGGTTTCTTCCAGAAAAATCCCAAGTTCCATTTCCACGTCTTGCCCTCGACGCCCGGCGCTGCGGCCCGACTGTCCACCACCAAAACCAGGGCCACGGTTGCCGAAAATCGAACTGAAGAAGTCCGAAAAATCGCCTGTGTCCTGACCACCGCCGAAACCGCCTGCGCCACGCCCCTGCCAACCCGGCGGGCCCTGGAACGGTTGGCCGTGCTGGCCGTATTTGCGCAAGTCGTCGTATTCGGCGCGCTTGTCGGCGCTTTTCAGCGCTTCATAGGCTTCCGAGGCGTCTTTGAATTTGGACTCGGCGTCCTTTTCCTTGCTGACGTCCGGGTGATACTTGCGCGCCAGCTTGCGATAGGCGGCCTTGATCGTCTTATCGTCCGCGGTCGGTTCCACACCGAGAATCTTGTAATAGTCTTTGAAGTCCATCTAAGGATCACCATCCGTTATCGATATCGCGCCACCACCGGCAGCATGCGCTTATTGGCAGCCGCGAGGTTGACCGATCTCAAGGTTGTGACCGGGTAGCGCATCAGAAGTTTATCGGCAGCGGAGGACGGTTCTTGCGACCGTCCGATGGCTGCCAGGCCCAATGCAGACAAGTTTGGGGCATCTGTCCGTCTTATCAAGGCGCTAATCGCTGAGATTTAGCGGATAGTCGGCCTTCGAATCTGCGCCGCACTGACATACACTGCGCGGCCGTTTTTTAACCGGAACTCGAAAGACATGAAAAACGCATCTCCAGCCCGTGCCTGTGGTATCGACTTCGGCACGTCCAACTCCACCGTCGGCTGGCTGCGCCCCGGCATGGAAACGCTGATCGCGCTGGAGGACGACAAGATCACCCTGCCTTCGGTGGTCTTCTTCAACATGGAAGAACGCCGCCCGGTGTACGGCCGCCTCGCGCTGCACGAGTACCTGGAAGGTTATGAAGGCCGGTTGATGCGCTCGCTCAAGAGCCTGCTGGGCTCCAAGCTGATCAAACACGACACCAGCGTCCTCGGCACGGCGATGCCGTTCAAGGATTTGCTTGGGTTGTTTATCGGCCAACTGAAGAAGCGCGCCGAAACCGCCGCCGGTCGCGAGTTCGAGGAAGTGGTGCTCGGTCGTCCGGTGTTCTTCGTCGATGACGATGAATTGGCCGACCAGGAAGCTGAAAACACCTTGGTCGATGTGGCACGCGCCATCGGCTTCAAGGACGTTTCGTTCCAGTACGAACCGATTGCGGCGGCCTTCGACTATGAGTCGACCATTGAAAAAGAAGAGCTGGTACTGATCGTCGACATCGGCGGTGGTACGTCAGACTTCTCGCTGGTGCGCCTGTCCCCTGAACGCCGTACCCACGACAACCGTCACGATGACATCCTCGCCACCGGCGGCGTACACATCGGCGGGACCGATTTCGACAAGCAGCTGAGCCTGCAAGGCCTGATGCCGCTGTTCGGCTACGGTAGCCGGATGAAGAGCGGCGCTTACATGCCGACCAGCCACCACATGAACCTGGCGACCTGGCACACCATCAACTCGGTGTACTCGCAGAAGTCGACCCTGGCGCTGGGCAGCATGCGTTACGACATCGAAGACACGGGCGGCATCGATCGCCTGTTCAAGCTGATCGACCAGCGCGCCGGCCACTGGCTGGCCATGGAAGTGGAAGAAACCAAGATCCAGCTGACCCACGCCGACAGCCGCCATGTGCCGCTGGATCGCATCGAACCGGGTTTGAGTGTGGAGTTGAGCCGGGCACTGTTCGAATCGGCCATCGACAACTTGCTGGAGCGCGTGCGCAACAGCGTGACCCAACTGCTGAACGACGCCAATGTGCGGGTCGATCAGGTGGATACGGTGTTTTTCACCGGGGGTTCGAGCGGGATTCCGGCACTGCGCAACAGCGTCTCGGCGATGTTGCCTAACGCGCAGCATGTGGAAGGGAACATCTTCGGCAGTATCGGCAGTGGCTTGGCGATTGAAGCGATGAAGCGCTACGGCAACATGGACTGATCCAAAACCAGGGCGCCCCCATCGCGAGCAAGCCACGCTCCCACAGGGTCATGCGCTGCCTTTGTGGGAGCGGGCTTGCCCGCGATAGCGTCAGATCAGGCACTGCATGCCTTGGATCAAACCATCCCCACCTGCTTCAACTCACTCTTCAGGTACGCGTAATAAATCGGCCCCGCCACCACCCCCGGCAGGCCGAACGCGGCCTCGAACACCAGCATCGCCAGCAGCAACTCCCACGACTTGGCACTGATCTGCCCGCCAACGATGCGCGCGTTGAGAAAGTATTCGAGCTTGTGGATAAAAATCAGGTACCCCAGCGCCGCCACGGCCACCCAGATCGACAGCGACAGACCGACGATGGTGATCAGGGTGTTCGACATCAGGTTGCCGATCACCGGCAGCAGGCCGAGCAGGAACGTCAGTACGATCAGGGTTTTGGTCAGTGGCAGCTTGATCCCGAACATCGGCAGGACCACCGCCAGGAAAATCCCGGTGAAGAAGGTGTTGAGCAGGGAAATCTTGATCTGGGCGAACACGATGTTGCGAAACGCCTGGACCAGCAGGTGCAAGCGGTCGAACAGCGCGGCGGCCAATGGTTTGCGCTTGGTCACGTCCGGCACGCGCTGCAAGGCAATGATCGCCCCCAGCACCATGCCGATCAGCAGCGTCACAAACATGTGCGCCGCGTCCTTGCCCACCAGCTGCAAGTCGCTGAGGTGCTTGCTCACCCACTCGCCAATCGCCACGCGGAACTCGGCAGCGCTGGCAGGCAGATAGGCGTCGATGAACGGCGGCAGTTGCCCGCGCGCCCGATCAACCACACCCATGAATTTGTCGAGAGAAGCGCCGGGGTTTTCCGCTTCATGCAGCAGAAAGCTGAAGGCACCGGCAAAGATCAGCGTCAACACACTGACCACTAGCGTTCCCAACAACGCCACCGCCAGCCAGCGCGCACGCCGACCTTCGATCAGGCGCTGCAATTGCGGGGTGAGCATGTTGACCAGTTCGAACACCAGCAGCCCGGCCAGCAGACTGGGCAGCAACCGCAGCGGTATCACCAGCAACAAACCGCCGAAAATGATGACCCAACTGATTAGCAGCAAAACGTGACGCTGAGAAAACGTTGGCATACAGCCTCAAAACGAACGGCGTAAAAGGATTGGCAGTCTGCCAGCGTTCCGATGCCAGCACTAGGGATTGTGTAGGTCGACCTTAGTGGGATTTTCAGCGTCCTTTCAGGCCTCATCGCGGGCAAGCCCGCTCCCACACGGTATCTGTGCTTAACAAAAAATGTGCTGACATCCGAAATCCCTGTGGGAGCGGGCTTGCCCGCGATGAGGCCCTGACAGCCCCCACATATCCCGGTCCAATGTTTATTTTTTCTTCAGGCAATCGCTCATGAAGGTTTTGCGCGCATCGCCCTTGAGCGCTTGAGTGGCGGCATCGGCGTTGCAGGTTTTCATTTTTTCTTGCTGAGGCGTCAGGGGTTTGGCGGCATCGGCGGCGGGTGCAGCTTTGAGGCAATTGCTCATGAAGGCTTTACGTTCGTCTCCCTTGAGGGTTTTCGCGGTAGCGTCAGCATTGCAGGTGGTCATCTTGTTCTGTTGCTCGGTGGCGGCGAAGCCCTGGGCGCAGAGCAGCAAACCGATCATCAACAAAGGGACACGCAACATCTTCATGGAGTTTTCTCCTTGTTGCCGCACCGACGAGCACGGCCTCGCTCTGGAGTGTAGACAACACCTGTTACACCTTCCTGGCCTCAAGGTGACTGCGTCGATACTGTTCCGGCGTGCACTCCGCCTGGCGTTGAAACATCGCGATAAACGCTGAACCGGTGCTGTAGCCCATGTCGAAGGCGATCTCCTGAATGCTGCGATGGCTATCCAGCGCTTCGATCGCCGCCAGAAACCGCAACCGCTGCCGCCACTCACCAAAACTCATGCCCAACTCACGCACGAACCGCCGCGCCAGGGTGCGTTCGCTGACATGGATCTGCGCGGCCCACTCCGCCAAGGGCCGGTTATCACCCGGCTCGGCCTGCAAGGCTTCGAGTATCCCGAGCAAGCCGGGGCTGCTGGCGTAGGGCAGATAACACTCGTGGATGGGCGCCTGTTGCAGCTGATCCACCAACACCTGAGCGAGACGTTTGTCAGCGTCGTGTTCGGGAATCTTCACATCGCGTGCGGCAAAGTCTTTGAGGATCGCTTTGAGGATGTCGCTGATGGCCAGGGTGCAGGCCTGTTGCGGCAGGTCGTGGCACATCGGCGGAGCCAGGCAGACCGCGCGATAGTTGATTGGCTGATGGCTGTAGAAGCTGTGCTCGGTCTGCGGCGGCACCCACACCGCATATTGCGGCGGTGACATGAAGCGGCTGCCACCGATATCCATGTGCAATACGCCGTGGGCCGAATACTCCAGCGTGCCCCACGGATGACGGTGCGCCGAGGCATAACGATGCGCATCAAAATCGGCATACCGGAAGTACACCGGGGCAGGCAGTTCGCTGAAGTCGAGCAGGTCGATGTGTTTACCGTTCATGCTGTCCGTCATCAGGGGCAGGTTGTCTGGATCGAAGTATAGGCTTGTATCCAGACAGGCGATAATCACCCCTCATTAACGTTCTGGTTTTTCCCCATGCAATACGCTTATCCCCTGTTGGCCATTTTCATCTGGGCCGGCAACACCGTGATCACCAAAATGTCGGCCGGGGCGATCTTTCCCGCCGAGATCGGTTTTTACCGCTGGCTGCTTGCCGGACTGCTGTTCACACCCTTTATGCTCAAACCGGTGATCGCCCATTGGCCAGCGATCCGCCCGAACCTGGGCAAGATCTTTGTGCTCGGCGTGCTCGGCATGGCTGTTTACCAAAGCCTGGCGTACTTCGCCGCGAGCCTGACCTCGGCCACCAACATGGGGATCATCCTGTCGCTGATGCCGTTGATGTCACTGGCCATGGCGATCATTAGCCTGGGCCAGCGCCTGACCATCGGAGCCCTGGCCGGTGCGGTGCTGTCGTTCGCGGGGGTTTTGGTGGTCGTCTCATCCGGCAGCCTTGGTGCGCTGCTCCAACACGGGGTGAACCTGGGTGACGCGATGATGCTGATCGCCACCCTGGCCTACGCGATCTACAGCACGCTGCTGAAAAAGTGGCAGCTGCGTTTACCGCCGCTGGTGTTGCTGTACTTGCAGGTATGGGTGGCGGTAGTGGTGTTGTTTCCGCTGTTCCTCGCGTCACCGAAGATCGGCCCGACGCTGCAGAACATTCCGCTGGTGCTTTACGCCTGCCTGCTGGCCTCGATGGTTGCGCCATTGGCGTGGATGCAGGCCGTGGTGCGCCTGGGTCCGAGCCGGACCACGCTGTTTTTCAATCTGCTGCCGCTGATTACTGCGCTGATTGCGGCGGTGGTGCTGCATGAACAGTTGGCGATGTATCACCTGGTGGGTGGGATGTTGACGTTGGGTGGGGTGATTTTGTCGGAGCGCTGGACCACGGTGTTCGGCCGTAAGGTCAGGGTTGCCTGACCCGACGCCATCGCGGGCAAGCCACGCTCCCACAAGGACGGTGATATCCCTGTGGGAGCGGGCTTGCCCGCGATGAACGATAACGCGGTCTAAACCCCAGCCGCTTTCAACCGTGCAGCATGCTCGACAAACAACCGCACCGGCTCCGCGCCCTTGCCCACCAAACCCAACGACTGATTGACGATGTCGAAGTGATCCATTGGATACTCATCGCCGATCACCGTCCCCAGATGTGAGCTGTAACGCCCGACCATCCCGTCGCAATGCCCGACTTCTCGAACGAAGGTTCTGGCAAACAACCGACAACTGCGGTTGGTCCCATCAAACAGGTTTCGCCCGCGATCGGTCTTGCCCGGCTGCAAGGTCCCGGACCAGGAGTAATACCGCACGCCGTTGACCTCTTCCGGCCCATGCCCACCCCAGGTTTCAGGCAAGCCCTGTGGATAACGCTGGTTGAACAGCGCCACGCCTTCCGTCGTCAGGGAATGATGAGAGGCATGGATATCCACCGGCAATTTCGGTCCGCGATAACCGGTATCCAACAGGCTCATCAGCGCACTGATCCAGCGCAGCAAAACGCTGAGCAAACGCCCCTTGGCGCTGTCTCCCGGATAGTGTTTTTGCAGGTAATCCGCCAGCTCTGAACCGTGATTGGGTCCTGCCACCGACGTCACCGAAGCCACCCGATCCGGGCGTTTGGCGGCGGCGTAACGGGCGGTGAGAGAGCCCTGGCTATGGCCGATCAGGTTGACCTTCTCGGCCCCGGTTTCGCGCAGAATCTCCTCGATCCGCGCCAGCAACTGCTCGCCACGTACCTCGCTGGAATTGAGCGGAGAAACCTGCACCGCAAACACCAAAGCCCCACCCCGGCGCAACGCCGAGATAATCCCGTACCAATACGGATAGAGCAGCAGACGGATAAACCCGAGCATTCCCGGGACCAGCACCAACGGATAACGCGTGGCGGAACCTTGCGACATGGGCGAACGTCCTTGTGATCGGTGAGGTGACGCAAGGCTGAATGCAAGACATCAGCCAAGCATCGGCATCGAAGATGACAACTCGACGACCAGTCTATGACATCCAGCCCTACTTCAGCCCCACCACCCCCGCCACGATCAATCCGACCGACACCAGTTTGACCGCCGTCAGGCTTTCGCCAAGCAGCGCGAACCCGAGAAACACCGTGCCCAGTGAGCCGATGGCGGTCCAGATCGGGTAAGCGATGCTCACCGGCAACTCGCGCATGGCCAAGGTCAGGAAGTAGATCCCGCCCACCGCGGCCACCACCGTGATCATCGACGGCCAGAGCCGGGTGAAGCCTTCGGCGTACTTCATGCCCATGGCAAAGGTAACTTCGAAGCCGGCGGCGATCAGCAAAAACAGCCAGGCCATCTAGAACTCCCTGGCCAGCGCCAGCAAGCGCTGCTCGGCCTCGGCGGCGGAGATCTGGAAGGTGCGCGCTTCGGATTCTTCGCCTTCGGCGGCCACGACCGTGATGTCGGTGATGCCGATGAACCCCAATGCCGTTCGCAACAGCGGATCGGCATGGTTCATCGCCTCAAGTTCTCCACCGGGCCCGAAACCGAACCCGCCGCGACTGGTGACGATCAACGCCTTCTTGCCCTGCACCAGCGGCTCGTATTGAGCGACGCCATTGTCCAGGGTGTGATTGAAGGTCAGCCCCAGTCGCACAATCTGATCGATCCAGGCCTTGAGGCCGCTGGGCACGCTGAAGTTGTGCATCGGCGTGGAAATCACCAACAAATCGTGACCGAGTAACTCGCCCACCAGTTCATCGCTGAACGCCAGGTCAGCCTGCATCGACAGCGGTCGCGCATCGGGCTCCGGGTAAAACGCGGCGGCCACAAAAGCCTCGTTGACCGGCGGAATCAACGCTCGACCAACTTCGCGACGGGTCAGGTGCGACTGAGGATTGGCCGCCTGCCAGGCTGAAAGAAACACCTCGGCCAAGCGCCGGGAGTGAGAACGGTCGCCACGGGGGCTGGCATGTACGGCAAGAATTGTGCTCATCTGAATCTCCTGAAGGACTAAACTCAAACTGCTTGTGGCTTGCAGCTTGAAGCGCGTAGCCGCCCCTCTTCAAATGAGCAAAAATCAGTCTGGATGAATTGATTTCATCCATGGAGCTTTCAATGTTTGCCTCGCTGCCGCTGACCGCCCTGCGCGCCTTTGAATCCGCCTCGCGCCTGCTGAGCTTCAAGGCAGCCGCCGAAGAACTCTCGGTGACGCCGACGGCGGTTTCTCATCAGATCCGTTCGCTGGAGACTTGGCTCGGTGTGCCGTTATTCGAGCGACTGCCACGGCAAGTTCGCCTGACGGATTGCGGTGAACGGCTGTTCCACAGCTTGCACGGTGCCTTGCTGGAAGTGGCGCAAAGTGTCGATACCTTGCGCCCACAACGCAGCGGCGCGAGCCTGACGATCTCTACCACCGCCGCTTTCGCTGCGTTGTGGCTGGTGCCGCGGCTGGGCCGGTTCTATGCCCGGCACCCGAACATCAGCCTGCGGCTCGATACCCATTGCGAAGTCATCGATTTGCATCAGGACGCCAGCGTCGATCTGGTGCTGCGCTATAGCCTCGGTGATTACCCGAACCTTTATGGCCTGTGCCTGTTCGACGAATCCTTCGGTGTTTATGGCTCGCCGGAGCAAGTCGCCCTGGCCGCCAGCCGAGCGCCGACGCTGATCAGCGTGCGCTGGCACAACTCCAAACTGTACGCCCACGGCTGGGAGGCCTGGTGCGCACAATCCGGCGAGAACTGGCTTGCGGGGCAACCAGCGGTCCGTGAATACGACGAAGAACATTACGCCCTGCAAGCGGCGATTGCCGGTCAAGGCCTGGTGTTGGCGAGCAATATTCTGGTGTCCGAGAGCGTGGCCAGTGGTTTGCTGGTGGCTTACAAGGAGAAGGTTCAGGTCGATGGTGCCGGTTACGCTGCACTGTGTGTGCCGGGGCGCGAACGGCATCCGCCGGTCCGGGCGTTTTTTGCGTGGTTGCAGGAGGAAGCAGCGCTGTCGGGGCTAATGCCAAGATCGCGGACTTCGGCAGATGACTGATCGTTCCCACGCTCTGCGTGGGAATGCAGCCCGGGATGCTCTGCGTCCCACCAAAGCCGAACGCGGAGCGTCCGTAGAAGCATTCCCACGCAGAGCGTGGGGACGATCTCTGGTTACCGGGTGGGTTTGACGGTCACGGGTGCCTTGCCGGCCTTCATCTGCTCCAGCAACGGCGCGCACTGATTCGGTTCGCCACCGCTCGGCGCCACCAGCGCCAGCAACCCCGCCGCCGGCGCCGCAATCACACCCAACGCCACCATCCCGGCCCCGCGCAGCATCAGCGGCACAGCCTTCACACCCGCATCAGGCTTGATGAACTTGCCCCGCACGTACAACGGCGAACGCAGCGAAATCAAACGCCAGCCCTTCGATTCCGGGCTGATGGTCAGGTCCAGTTGCTCAGTCGCCATGTTGGCCGTGCCATCGATGTAGATGATCGCGTTTTCAGTATCGAAGACAAACAGACGCGTGGTCGCCAGTCCGGTCTTGATATCGAAGTCGGCGGCAGCGCAGTTGATCTTCACTTCCTTGTCGCCAAAGATCTTGCCCACCACATAGTTGCCGACGTTGAGCCCGGCCAGCTCCATCAACTCGCGGCTGATGGCACCGTCATTGATCAGCATCTTCAGATTGCCATTGGCAGTGCCCAGCAGTTTGGCCACCGAGTTGCCACGACCGGTGATGTCGGCATCGCCATTGAGCTCGCCGAAGCTGGTTTTCATCGGTTCAAAGGTCGGGAATAACTGCTTGAGTTTGAACTTGCGTGCGGTGAGTTTGGCCCGGCCTTCCAGCGGTTCGGTTCGGCCATTGAGGCGAATCTGCGCATCCAGGTTGCCGCCAGCGACACCGAAGCGCAGGGGTTCAAGGCTGAGCACGCCGTCGGTGAGTATCAGATGGGTGTAGAGATCGTTGAACGGCAGCTTTTCGCTGTGGACGATGCGCTTGCCAGTGAACTCGACGTCAGCGTCCATATCGCGCCAGCGCTCGGTTTTAAACTCTTCGACCGGCAATACCTTGTCCGCCGGCTGCTTGCTTTCGCCACCACGGGCCTTTTGTTTGGCGTTGGAATCGGCACCGATCAACGGGGCCAGGTCGGCAAACAGCAGTTGATTGGATAGCAATGAGCCGCTGAGTTTCGGGCGCGGCTGACTGGCGACATAGGCCAGGCTGCCATGGATGTCGCTCTGACCGATCTTGCCGTTGAAGTCTTCGTAACGGAACACCGCGCCGTCTGCTTCATGCAGCTTGGCAATCAAGTGCCCGTCAGTCTCATACGGAGGTGTGTCCGGCAGGGTCACGCCGGTCAGCGGGTAGAGATTGCCCAGGCTGGTGCCGGCCAGTTTCAGGCGCAAGTCGAGGGCGCCGAGGTTCAGTGGATCGGTGAGGGTGCCGGCCAGTTCGACGCGGGTGTCAGCGATCGTCACTTGAGCCTGAAGCGGAAACGGCATTGCCGCGTCCTGCAACGCCAGCAGGCCGCCGACCTTGCCTTCTCCATCGAGTTTCTGACCGTGGTATTGGCCTTTGACCTTCAGCGCGAACGCGTAATCCTGCGGCGCAGCACCCTTTTCCGACGCGGTTTTCGCGGCTTTGTCACCGACGATGTCACTGAACGGAATCGGTTTGCCCAGCGGGTCGATGATCAAATCGAGCTGAGTCTTCAGGTTCTGGTCGTCGAGGGTGACATGGCCTTTGTCGAAGCCGATCGCACCGATGTCCACTACCCAGTTTGAAGGCTCGGCGTTCGGGTCTTTGGGGTCGAACTTGAAGGTCCAGTTAGCGCGACCATCGGCAAGGCGCTGGAGGTCAGCATTCGGTTCGGTCAGGTCAATACGCGGGATCACCACGCGCTGCGCCAGCAAGGCCAGGGGCGAGAGGCGCAACTCGACGCGCTTGAGGGTGACCATCTGCGGCCTCTTCGACCAGTCCGGGTTGCCCAGGCTCAAGTCCTCCGCCACGACATGCGGCCATGGCACCCACGCGCGCCAGCCGCCCTCGTCGGGTTCGCGCTGCCAGACCACCGCGAGGTTGCCGTTGATGGCGAACGGGCGGTGCAGCTCTTCGGAAACTTTGGCGTTAAGCGGTGGTTTGATCCGGTTCCAATCGAAGAACGCGATGATCAGAACCAGTACGGCCAGCAGGACAACAAGGCTGGCGAGGGTCCAGGTAAAAATTTTACGAGTGCGCGTCATTGCACAGGGCTCCTGATACGACTGAGCGTCCTGACTGCGACGCACGTTTGAAACGTTAGGCCAGAACCGGCCTGCCATGGAGTCTAGGACTGGGAAATGGCGTGCAGGTTTAACCGAAATACCGCTTAACACTCAAATAATCGGTCGGCGACAGGATGCTCCCTCAATCCAGCGTTACCGGCCCGCACTTTTGCAAGGCGCAAGTGAGTGGAAAATACCCATCTCAGCGCAAAAACATCCGCCGGAAACGCCCGATTTAGAGCCGTATCACGGAACAATCAATTCCGTTGATTATTACCATTGCGTTTATGAACTTTTATATCGACTTATCGAGAGTAGCATTGCCCTCGTACCCACTTTATCGCCCTCCTACGGAGCACCCAATCATGAAACGCCAATTACTGTTTAGCCTTACCCTCTCAATGCTGGCCAGCACAGCTTTTGCCCTGCCAGCTGCTGACCAGGCGACCCCACAAGTCAAATCCACCCACTCGGAGTTCAGCCAAACCGTTGCCGAAGGTGGTAATGATCGCCTGAAAGAAAAAGGCCTGATCACCCAGGATGGTTCGGACCGTACTCCACAAGGCCAAACCCTGGCTGCTGATGGTTCCGATCGCACTCCACAAGGTCAAACCCTGGCTGCTGACGGTTCCGATCGCACTCCACAAGGTCAAACCCTGGCTGCTGACGGTTCCGACCGCACTCCACAAGGTCAAACCCTGGCTGCTGACGGTTCCGACCGCACTCCACAAGGTCAAACCCTGGCTGCTGACGGTTCCGACCGCACTCCACAAGGTCAAACCCTCGCTGCTGACGGTTCCGACCGCACTCCACAAGGTCAAACCCTCGCTGAAGGTGGTGGTGACCGTGTCATCGAACGCAACAGCGCTTTGAGCTAAGCCCATGGCGGCCCTGAAAAAAAGCCCAATCCCCGGATTGGGCTTTTGACGTTATAGATGCCTCACTTCCCCGCTTGATCCCCCGATAGTCATTCGACGCCGGCAAAGCCGATTTGCTAGAGTGCGTCGCTGTCTTATCCAGAAAACACCCTTGCGATGCTGCCCCGCGCCGAACAGAAACAACAGACCCGCAACGCCCTGATGGACGCTGCCCGCCACTTGATGGAATGCGGCCGAGGATTCGGCAGCCTGAGCCTGCGCGAAGTCACCAGAACCGCCGGGATTGTGCCCACCGGTTTCTACCGGCATTTCGCCGATATGGATGAACTGGGCCTGGTACTGGTGAGTGAAGTCGGTCAAACCTTCCGCGAAACCATTCGCCTGGTGCGCCACAACGAGTTCGTCATGGGCGGCATCATTGACGCCTCGGTGCGGATCTTTCTCGACGTGGTCACGGCCAATCGCTCGCAGTTCCTGTTTCTCGCTCGCGAGCAGTACGGCGGCTCGCTGCCAGTGCGCCAGGCCATCGGCCGTTTGCGCGAAGACATCAGTTCGGACCTGGCGGCCGACTTGTCCTTGATGCCGAAGCTGCAACACCTGGACATCGCCGGCCTGAGCGTCATGGCCGATCTGATTGTTAAAAGCGTGTTCGCGACCTTGCCGGACATCATTGATCCCCCGGCGCAGGCGCTGCCTGAGCATCTGACGCCACAGGCGAAAATCACTCAGCAGTTGCGATTCATCTTTATCGGCCTGAAGCATTGGCAAGGACTCGGCAGCACCGAGTGACCCTCTAAAAGATCGCAGCCTTCGGCAGCGCCTACATGGATCGCATTTCTCTGTAGGAGCTGCCGAAGGCTGCGATCTTTTTTTGTGCGCCGCAATTTGGTGCGCGCAGCTCTGCACCGCACCAAATTCATCCGAATTGCCGCGACGCCTTGGCACACTCACTGAGCTCCGACAGGCATTTCCTACGTATCGCCCGATTGGCAAGCCCCTTGCTCTAGCCTAAGCATTGTCCATTGCTGGAAGCCTTCCGATGCTGGTGATTCATCGCAGAATCGACCCTCAACCCGTCTGGGCCGCCGAGTTGCACCTGACCTTCGAAGCCCGGAGCAAAAGCCGTTTGCGCTGTTTCAGTGCCGAGGGTGAAGACGTCGGTCTGTTTTTGGAGCGCGGTCAGCCACCGCTGTATGACGGCGAATGCCTGCAAGCCGAAGATGGGCGCATCGTCCGCGTCTGCGCCCGCGCCGAACAACTGCTGCACGTCACCTGCGCCAATGCTTTCGAACTGACTCGCGCGGCCTATCACCTCGGCAACCGCCACGTTGCCCTGCAAGTCGGTGATGGCTGGTTGCGCCTGCTCGACGACTACGTGCTCAAGGCCATGCTCGAACAGCTTGATGCCAAGGTCGAAAACATCGAAGCGCCGTTCCAGCCGGAACACGGTGCCTATGGCGGCGGCCACCACCATTCGCGGCACGGCGATGAAGACTTCAACTACCCACCGAAACTGCACCAGTTCGGCGTGCGGCCATGAACCCAGCCTGGGCGCTGTTGCGCTTGGCCAGTCCGCAGTTGCCGATTGGCGGTTACAGCTATTCCCAAGGCCTGGAAATGGCTGTGGATAACGGCCGCGTGAATGATTCCGACAGTGCGCGACGCTGGATCAGCGATCAGCTAATCCTGAATCTCGCACGCTTCGAAGCACCGCTGCTGCTTGCCCATTGCGTGGCTGCAGCAGAGGAAAACTGGGGCGAGTTACTGCAACGCTGCGAAGAGCATCGCGCCAGCCGGGAAACCCGCGAGTTGCATCAGGAGAGCCGGCAGATGGGCTATTCGTTGCAGCAACTGCTCAACGGCTTGCCAGAACTCGATGCCCCGGCCCCCGCCTTTCTTGAACAACGTCCCGAGCCGCACTTGGCCCTCGGCTGGGCACTGGCCGCTCGCGCCTGGAATATCAGCCCGCAGGACGCGCTGGCGGCGTGGCTCTGGAGTTGGCTGGAAAACCAACTGGCGGTGCTGATGAAAACCCTGCCACTGGGCCAGCAAGCCGCGCAACGCCTGACCAGCCAATTGCTGCCGCTGCTGCAACAAGCCCAGCAGAACGCCACCCGAATCAACCCCGAACACTATGGCAGCGCTGCTTTCGGCCTGTCCCTGGCGTGCATGGCCCATGAGCGCCAGTACAGCCGTCTATTCCGTTCCTAGGGCCTTTATTTTGGAGAATCACATGAACACACAACCTCTGCGCGTCGGTATCGGCGGCCCGGTCGGTTCCGGCAAAACCGCACTGACTTTGGCCCTGTGCCTGGCGCTGCGCGACCGCTACAACCTGGCGGTGGTCACCAACGACATCTACACCCGTGAAGACGCCGACTTTCTGGTGCGCAACGAAGCATTGGCGCCGGAGCGGATCATCGGCGTGGAAACCGGCGGCTGCCCGCACACAGCAATTCGCGAAGACGCCTCGATCAACCTCGAAGCTGTGGATCAACTGAACCGTCGCTTTCCGGGGCTGGACCTGATTCTTGTGGAATCCGGTGGCGACAACCTGTCCGCCACCTTCAGCCCTGAACTGTCCGACCTGACCATCTACGTGATCGACGTCTCGGCCGGCGACAAGCTGCCGCGCAAGGGTGGGCCGGGGATCTGCAAATCCGACTTGCTGGTGATCAACAAGATCGACCTCGCGCCATTGGTGGGTGCGTCGCTGGAACTGATGGACAGCGACACCAAGCGCATGCGCAACGGCAAGCCATTCGTTTTCAGCAACCAGAAAACCGGCCTCGGCCTGGAAGAAATCATCGCCTTCATCGAACGCCAGGGCCTGCTGACAGCGGCGTGAACACGATCAACTTTTATCAACAAGGAAGCTTATCCATGACACTTACACGCATTCTGGGCGCCATGGCCCTGCTGCTGACCCCGGCCATCGCCTTCGCCCACCCGGGGCATGGCGACAACGGTTTGATCGCGGGCATCAGCCACCCGATCGGGGGCCTCGATCACTTGTTGGCGATGGTTGCGGTCGGTTTGTGGGCGGCACAACAGAAAGGCGCTGCACGCTGGGCGCTGCCGAGCACATTCGTCGGCATCATGCTGATCGGCGGGTTGCTGGGGTTTGAAGGGCTGAACCTGCCGGCGCTGGAGAGCGGGATTGCGGCGTCGGTACTGGCGCTGGGTCTGGCGGTGGCTTTGGCCGTGCGCCCGCCGTTGAGCCTGGCCGTTGCGGCAACCGCTTTGTTTGCGTTGTTTCACGGGGTGGCGCACGGGCTGGAGTTGCCGCAGATGTCGAGCCCTTGGGCGTATGCGGCGGGTTTTGTAGCCGCGACGGCTGCGTTGCATGGATTGGGTTATGCGGCAGTGCGGTTGTTGCCGCAAGCATCGGCGCCGTTGGTTCGACTGGCGGGCGCAGCTTCGGCGGCGACTGGCGTGTGGTTGCTGGCAGGCTAAATGCCCAAAGATCGTTCCCACGCTCTGCGTGGGAATGCAGCCCAGGACGCTCCGCGTCCCTTTCCAAGCGGACGCGGAGCGTCCAATGAGGCATTCCCACGCGGAGCATGGGAACGATCGACGCGTTCTCTCTGCTAACATGTCGCGCAATCAACCCTGCCGTGACGACGCCAGCCAATGCCGCCTGTTTCCCGCTCTGCCTCCCAGCCTGAATTGACCGCTCTGTTTGCCTCGGTGCAACAGCACTTCCAGGACGTGATCGTGCCACTCTGGCAAGGCCCCGGCTGGAATGCCGACATGGCGCTGCCCTATGAGGCGCTGGACGCCGAGCATCAACCGCTGCCGCCCCAACGCTACCGGGCCATGGCCTGCGCGCGGCAGCTTTACCTGTTTTCCAGCCTGATCGGTCAGGTACCGGCCGCCGAAGAGCGCGCCGCAGCGCTGTTCCGTTCCTTGCAGCAGCATTTCCATGATGCCGAGCATGGCGGCTGGTTCTACAGCGTCGACCCGCAGGGCGCGCCCCTGGATCAGCGCAAAGACCTCTACACCCACGCCTTCATCCTGTTCGCCTGCGCCCATTACTGGGACAAAGTCCGCGAGCCGCTGGTGGAATCGGTGCTCAACGCCGTACTGGAAGTGGTCGCGCAGCGCTTTGCCACGGGCGACGGCCTGTACGAAGCCAGCCTCGACCGTGACTGGTCGTCGCTCGAGTCCGGGCCGCTGCAAAATCCCCTGATGCACTTGGCCGAAGCCTTCCTCGCCACGCTGTCGGTGCGCAAAGACCTCGCCGTGCAAGATGCACTCGTCGAGTTGTGCACAGCCATGCAGAAGAGATTTATCGACCCGCAACACAGTGTGTTGATGGAGAAACCGCTGGGTGCTGTGGATAACTGGTTTGAACCGGGGCATCAGTTCGAGTGGTATTTCCTGCTGGAATCGTCTTCGCTACTGCGCGGTTCGACACTGCATGCTTCTCTGGAACGCGCCTTTGCGTTCACCGAACAGCTGGGTGTCGATCAACAGACCGGCGCCGTGCGGGCCATGCTTGACCTGGAACCGAACGGCCCACCTCGGGACGCTACACAGCGAATCTGGGCTCAGGCTGAATACCTGCGCGCCCTGACCTTGCGGCCAGACAGCGAAGCCGTGGTGCTGCGCCAATTGCAGGCGCTGCAGCAGCGTTCCCTGCATGCGGGGGGCTGGTATGAGTGTCGTGATGAGAACGGGGATGTGACCCGTCGGGACATGCCGTCGACCACGCCTTATCACTTGGCCACGTGTTATCGCGGGCTGGCCGATTATCTTCGCTGATTGATAGATCGCTATCGCGAGCAAGCTCGTTCCCACAGGGTTTGTGTCGTTCGCGAAATGGCGATTCAACACAAATCCTGTGGGAGCGTGGCTTGCCCGCGATAGCCGTTACGCGGCCTTAAGCCTTGGCATTACGCTCAATCGCAAACCCGCTCCACGTCTGGCTCACCGGCATCAGCTCCAGGCTGTTGATGTTGATGTGCGCCGGGGCATTGAGCACCCAGAAAATGGTGTCGGCGATGTCTTGCGGCTGGATCGGCTCGGCACCGGCGTAGGTCGCGTTGTAACGCTCCTGGTCACCGGCGAAACGCACCAGTGAGAACTCGCTTTCGCACAGGCCCGGCTCGATATTGCTGACCCGCACGCCCGTACCTTGCAGGTCGCAGCGCAGGTTCAGGGAGAACTGTTTGACGAACGCCTTGCTCGCGCCATACACATGGCTGCCCGGGTACGGGTAGTTGCCGGCGATGGAGCCGAGGTTGACGATGCCGGCGCCACGACCGTGAGCGATCAGGCGGGGCAACAACAGACGAGTGCTGTACATCAGGCCTTTGATGTTGGTGTCGACCATGGTGTCCCAATCGTCGAGGTCGCACTTGGGCGCCGGGTCAACACCCAGGGCCAGCCCGGCGTTGTTGATCAGCCCGCGCAGTTTGGCGAAGGACGGCGGCAGGTTGGCAATCGCCTCCTCCATGGCCTTGCGATCACGCACGTCGAGCACCAGGCCATGGACCTCGGTCTGCTTCGACAACTCGGCGCACAGCGCATTGAGGCGCTCTTCACGACGGCCGGTCAGCACCAGTTTCCAGCCGGCTTCGGCAAAACGACGGGCGCAGGCTTCACCAAAACCGGAGGTCGCGCCGGTAATAAACAGGGTGTTGGACATCGTGTTCTCCTTGCTTCGGCTGATCGGCAGCCACTGGAATAGAAAATCAGCAGCCAGCATGCCCGGCCTTGCCCACAGCGGCAACTACCTTACGAGCTGTACAAAAAACGATCAAACGTTGCCGCGCCTTACCTGCCGTGGCTTTCAGCCATGTGCGCGCACCTTATCCACAGACCGGTCCACAGTTTCCGGGGGCAAGTGGAAAAGCTGTAAGCCGCTGTGCACAAGGCTTTGCGGGCAAATTGGAAATTTTTTTGCTTGACCCTGGAACGCCGGCTGTGTAGCCCATGGCATTTTGCACGATTGACCGGTCATACCGACGATGGCGCCAAGCCAGTAACTACGGCCTTCAGCCGAGTCTTTCCAGAGTTTAACCACAGACTTATCCACAGGCAGCCCCACTCCATTTCGGTCCGTTTTCGTCACCAACAAAAAGGTTGACAAAGCCCGCTCGCGGTCCCGCAAAAACGCCTGATCAAAAAACAACCACAACTCTGCAAGCCACGGTTTCAAAGGCTTTCAGCCAGCTACTCCCACGTTATTCACAGCCAGCTCCACAGCAAACGGGGACAAGTCAAAACCGTGACAAAACAACTATTTGCAGCGGCTTTATGTCGCGCTTTAAGAGCTTGTGAATATTGTTTTCCACAATTTCAAAAAAGCTTTACGACCGGCATAAAAAAACGCCCTGACGTGGATTCGTCAGGGCGTTTTTTATGCGATCAGCTGTTTAGTGGCCGCCGAGATAAGCGTTACGCACTTCCTCGTTAACCAGCAGTTCCTTGCCGGTGCCTGTGATGCGGATCTCGCCGTTGACCATCACATACGCCCGATCCGACAGCTTGAGGGCGTGGTTGGCGTTCTGCTCTACCAGGAAGATCGTCATGCCGGTTTTGGCCAGTTCCCGCAGGGTCGCGAAGATCTGTTTCACCACAATCGGCGCCAGACCCAGGCTCGGCTCGTCCAGCAGCAACAGTTTCGGCCGGCTCATCAGGGCACGTGCGATGGCGAGCATTTGCTGCTCGCCGCCGGACATGGTCATCGCCCGCTGGGTGCGCCGCTCTTCGAGTCGCGGGAACAACTCGAACATGCGTTGCATGTCTTCCTTGACGTACTTGTCACCGATAGGAATGGTGCCCATCAGCAGGTTTTCCTCGACGGTCATGTCAGGGAACACCCGCCGTCCTTCCGGCGATTGAGCGATGCCGTTGGACGCGATGTAGTGGGACGACTTATGGGTGATATCCACACCCTGATAGATGATCTGCCCATCCGCCGCCCGAGGCTGACCGAAAATCGACATCAGCAGGGTCGATTTGCCGGCACCGTTGGAGCCGATCAGGCTGACGGTTTCACCTTCATTGATCTGCAGCGAAACTTTCTTCAGGGCCTGGATCGGCCCGTAAAACACATCCAAATCCTTCAGTTCGAGGATGGGTTGGCTCATAGCACCACTTCCTCTTCATCGGCGCCCAGGTAGGCCGCAATCACTTTCGGATCGTTACGAATCGCATCAGGCCCGCCCTCGGCGATGACGATGCCGTGGTCCAGCACTACGATGTGGTCGGAAATGCTCATTACCATGCCCATGTCGTGTTCGATCAGCACCACGGTCAGATCGTGCTCGTCGCGCAGCAGCCGGATCATCGCGCTCAGCGCTTCGGTTTCCTGAGGGTTGAGGCCGGCGGCCGGCTCGTCGAGACAGATGATCTGCGGCCGGGTGCACATGGCCCGGGCGATTTCCAGACGACGTTGCTGACCATAGGACAGCTCACCGGCCAGACGGTTGGCGCAGTCCACCAGGTCCACCACTTCCAGCCAGTAGAACGCGTGATCCAGCGCATCGCTTTCGGCTTTGCGATAACCCTTGGTGTTGAGGATCCCGGCCAGCATGCTGCGGTTGACCCACATGTGTTGGGCCACCAGCAGGTTTTCCAGCACCGACATTTCCTTGAACAGGCGAATGTTCTGGAACGTCCGCGCCAGGCCGGCACGGTTCACCAGGTGGGTGCCGCCGAACATCTTGTAGTACATCCGACTGGCGAAGGATTTCGGCGAGACGAAATCGGTGGGTTTGAATGATTCACCCAGCAGCTTGATAACGTTGGTTTGCTCGCCACGCACATTGAGTTCGATCTTGCCGCCCGAGGCCTTGTAGAACCCGGTCAGGCAGTTGAACACGGTGGTCTTGCCGGCGCCATTGGGGCCGATCAGGGCGAAGATCGAGTTGCGTTTGACCTTCAGGCTGACATCGTTCAACGCCTTGATGCCGCCGAAGTGCATCATCAGCTTCTCGACCGAGAGTACGACTTCGCTCATGGCGCTACTCCTTTACGCGGGGTCACACCGGTACGGCTGATCCGAATCAGGCCGCGCGGTCGCCAGATCATCATCAACACCATCAGGATACCGAACAGCAGCACGCGATATTCCGCGAAACCACGCAGCAGTTCCGGGGCGACAGTCAGCACGAAGGCCGCAATCACCACGCCAATGGTCGAGCCCATGCCGCCGAGAACCACGATGGCGAGGATCAATGCCGATTCGAAAAAGGTGAACGAGGTCGGGTTGACGAAGCCTTGGTAGGTGGCGAAGAACACGCCGGCCAGACCGGCCGTCGATGCACCGATGGTGAACGCCGAGAGTTTGACCAGTACGTGGTTCAGACCCATGGAGCGGCAAGCGATTTCGTCTTCACGCAAGGCTTCCCAGGCGCGACCGACCGGCATGCGGGTCAAGCGGTGCTTGATGTGCAATACGGCCAAAACCACCAGGAACAACACCGCGTAGATGAAGTAGTACTTCACGTCCGGGTTATAGGCGATGCCAAAGAACTCATGGAACGGCACCCCGCCCTCTTTCGCCCTTTTGCCGAACTCGATGCCGAAGAAGGTTGGCAACGGAGCGGCCATACCATTTGGGCCGCCGGTCAGGGACAACCAGTTATTGAGGATCAACCGGATGATTTCACCGAAGCCCAGGGTCACGATCGCCAGGTAGTCACCGTGCAGGCGCAGTACCGGGAAACCGAGGATGCACCCGGCAAGGCCGGCGGTGATCGCCGCCAGCGGCAGCACCGTCCAGAAGCCCAGACCGAGGTATTGGTAACCGAGCGCCAACCCGTAGGCACCGATGGCGTAGAACGCCACGTAACCCAGGTCGAGCAGACCGGCCAGGCCGACCACGATGTTCAGCCCCAGGCCCAGCAGCACGTAGATCAGCCCGAGGATGACCACGCCCAGCAGGTAGGAGTTGGAGAAAAACGGAAACACCACGGCGACGACAATCAACACCGGAATGATCCAGCGCAACCGGGTTTTGTAATCAGGTGGCAGTACATGAACGCCGGAGCCGGTGCTTTCAAAGCCTTCGAGAATTCTCAGGCCCTTGGGGGTTTGCAGGAACAGGCTCAAGGCAAAGCGGCCGGCCATGACGATGGCGACAATCCACGCCACCCGGGTCGTTTCCAGGTTGAAGCCGTAGCCGTCGAGGACGATCCCGACAATCGGGCCGAACACAATCAGGGCCACCAGACCGGCAAGAATCGCGTCAACCAGGCTTCTTTTGAGATCAATGGTTTTTTTAGTGGTTGAAGACATCGCTTACACCTTCGACACAAGAGGACGGCCGAGCAGGCCTTGAGGCCGAAAGACCAGAACAAGAACGAGCAGAGAGAAGCTGAAAACGTCTTTGTAGTCCGAGTTCACCAGACCTGAGAACAGTGATTCGGAGATCCCCAGAATAATCCCGCCGAGCATGGCGCCAGGCAGCGAACCGATCCCGCCGAGTACCGCGGCAGTGAACGCCTTGATCCCGATGACGAAGCCTGCGTAGAAGTCGAACGTGCCGTAGTTCATGGTGATCAGCACGCCGGCCAGGGCCGCCATCGCTGCACCGATGATGAACACATAGGAAATTACACGGTCGGTGTTGATCCCCAGGATCGAAGCCATCTTGCGGTCTTGCTGGGTGGCGCGGCACATGCGGCCGAGCTTGGTGTACTTGATGACGTAGGTCAGCAGGGCCATCCCGGCAAATGCGGCGATCAGAATAAAGATCTTGGTGTAGGTGAGCTGAACGAAGCCGGTCCCGACTTCAACTCGCCATGCACCGGTCAGCAGTGTGGGTACACCCTGTTGGCGGGCGCCCTGGGCGATCTGTGCATAGTTTTGCAGGATCAGGGAAATACCGATGGCGCTGATCAGCGGTGCCAGTCGTGTGGAGTTACGCAACGGTTTGTAGGCGACGCGCTCGATGACCCAGCCATACACCGCCGTGACGATGATGGTGAAGACCAGTGTGCCGAGCATCAGCAGAGGGAAGGATTCAATACCGAAGTAAGCCAGCAGAGCCAGACTGATCGCCGCGAGGTAAGCGGAAATCATGTAAACCTCGCCGTGGGCGAAGTTGATCATGCCGATGATGCCATAGACCATTGTGTAGCCGATGGCGATCAGGCCATAGACCGACCCGAGGGTCAGGCCGTTGACCAGTTGCTGCAGGAAAATACCATCCATAACGCAATCTCACGCATTTGAGAGACTGCACAGAAGCCGTGTACGACGGACCGGGGTTCAGCCGCCGGCGCAACACGGTTGTGTGCAGCTCTACGAGAAAAGACAGGTACTGCACGGACATGTTGATTGATGGCCCGGCGCACAAGGCGCCGGGCAATCAGCAGTTCATATCACTTCTGTTTTTCCAGTTGGTGGTATTTGCCGTCCTTGTCCCACTGGTAAACCACGTAGTCGGAGACTTTCAGGTCGCCCTTGGCGTCCCAGGTCTTCTCGCCCATCACGGTTTGGACCTTGTTGGCTTTCAGCCATTTGGCAGCGTCGTCGCCCTTGTTGGACTTGGCGCCATTGAAGGCAGCTGCCAGGGTCTGGACCGAAGCGTAGGCGTACAGGGTGTAGCCTTCAGGCTCGGTGCCTTTTTTGCGGAACTCGTCCACTACCGTCTTGCTGTCTGGCAGCAGGCGCGGGTCGGCGCCGAAGGTCATGTACACGCCGTCAACGTTCTGCGGGCCACCGGCGGTGGTCACCAGTTCGTCGGTCACGATGCCGTCATCGGACATGAACTTGACGTCTTTGAGGCCTTGTTCACGCAGTTGGCGAACCAGTGGACCGGCTTCCGGGTGCAAGCCGCCGAAGTAGACCACGTCGGCACCGGCCGCACGGATCTTGGTCACCACGGCGCTGAAGTCTTTCTCGCCGCGGGTCAGGCCTTCGTACAGCACCGGCGTTACGCCGCGCTTGACCAGCTGTGCCTTGGTGGCGTCCGCCAGACCTTGGCCGTAGGTGTCTTTGTCGTGCAGGACAACGACTTTCTTGCCTTTGAGCACGTCGACGATGTAGTCGCCGGCCACGATGCCTTGCTGGTCGTCACGACCGCACATACGGAACATGGCAGCCAGGCCGCGTTCGGTAACCTGTGGGTTGGTGGAGCCTGGAGTGATCGCGATGATGCCCGCTTCGTCGTAGATTTCCGAGGCCGGGATGGTCGAGGAGGAGCAGAAGTGACCGACTACGCCAGCGACTTTCTGGTTGGTCAGGTCCTTGGCGACCGTCACAGCCTGTTTCGGTTCGCAGGCGTCGTCGCCTTTGACCAGTACGATTTTTTCCCCGTTTACGCCGCCCGCTGCGTTGACCGCATCGGCCGCAGCCTGTGCACCCTTCATGTACTGCTCGCCAAATGCCGCGTTGGCGCCTGTCATCGGTCCCGCCACGCCGATTTTCACATCAGCCTGTGCAAACGCAGAAACACCCAACGCAGTTGCCACTGCGAGGGCCAAAAAGCCTTTTTTGTAAAACGTCTGGGACATGAGGTGGTGCTCCAAGGTTTTTTTTTAGTTGGCACTGCGACTTCCTGAATGCTCAGAGCAAGGGCCGTGCCATCGGTTTTTTATTCTGAGAAAAGTCGCTGCTTTATTGTTATTTCGACTGTTTCGATCCCATTTTCATTGGGCGTGCAACCGTCTAAACCGCGGAAGGTGAAACCATTTATTTTTAAAGGCGCAACCCGAGCGCGCCATCATTGCAACCGCGGCGCTAAACGACGTGCAACCAGCCTGTAACAACGTGCGTCACCGAAGTGCACACTGCTGGTGCGGAACTGCTACAACCCGCACCTTTTACAGGCTAGTCGCTGCGCGAAAAAGCGCCGCTTCCAGCAACAAATTTCAACAATCAAATAACGATCCGCAGGCACTGGCCTGCGTGATACAGCGAGAATCCGGCCTCGTACAGACAGCTGCGCAATCCCACTCCCGCCAATGGCTGCATGGGCGCAAAGGGAATCGGCAGCGCTTGAGGATTTCCGTTACACAGATAATCGGCAAAGGCTTTGCCGACGACAGTGCCAGTAGTGACGCCCCGGCCGTTGTAACCGGTGACTGCCACTAAACCGGGCGCCGGCTCGAACAAACGCATCAAATGATCGGGGGTGAAGGCGATGCAACCGGTCCAGGTGCACTCCCATTCCACCGGTTTGAGATAAGGAAAATAGTGCTGCTGAACCCGGTCGGCCCAAGCTTTGAGGAACCAGGTCGGTTTCTGATTGCCATTGCCGAGACTGCCGAGCAGCAGACGGCCATCCTTATCCCGACGAACACTGCTGAGGACCTGGCGGGTGTCCCAGGAACCCTGTCCACCGGGGAGAATTTGCTGGGCGGCCTCTTCGGTCAGCGGGACCGACGCCACTTGATAGTAATAACCGGGGAAGAAGTTACGCCGCAATTCCGTCCAGTCACCTTCGGTATAAGCATTCGAGGCAATCACGACTTGCTCGGCAAGCACCGAACCTTGAGCGGTTTGTACCGACCAGCGTTGGCCCTGACGTTCGAGTCGGGTCACCGGGGAATGATCAAACAACTGACCGCCAAGACCGATGGCTGCTTTGGCCAGCCCCGACGTGTAAGCCATTGGATTGATCGTGCCGGCACGTCGATCGAGCAGCGCAGCGGCAATCTTTTTGGTACCCGTCGCTTGTTCGCAGGCTTGACCGGTCAGCAGTTCCACCGGCGCGCCGCGACGTTTCCATTGTTCTTCACGACTGCGCAAGTCCGCCTCGCCACGGGCGTTGTGCGCCATGTGCAGCGTGCCTTCGCGGCGTAACTGGCAATCGATGTTGTACTTATCCACAAGGCTGAACACCAGGGACGGTGCCGCACCGAGCATGCGATTGAGCTGACTGCCGACCGCCACGCCGAAACCGGCTTCGATCTCGTCCGGTGGAATCCACATCCCGGCATTGACCAGCCCGACGTTGCGCCCCGAACCGCCATGACCAGCGCGATGGGCCTCCAGTACACAGACACTTTTGCCTTTTTCCAGCAGATGCACCGCCGCCGACAGACCGGTGAAACCGGCGCCGATGACGCAGACATCGACCGTGACTTCGCCCTTGAGCGCCGCGTTGTCAGGCCTTTGCGGCGTCAGTTTTTCCCACAGACACTCTTCGCGTAACGGCATTGCCAGACTCCAACAGAAACCTAACAAAAACATTCATTGAATGTGGATGATCTATGTGGCGAGGGGATTTAGCGAATCGTCGCCGCCCCGTTGGGCTGCGAAGCGGCCCCTAATAATGGGACTGCTGCGCAGTCCAACGGGGCGGCGACGATTCGCTAAATCCCCTCGCCACAAAAGCCCGCGCCCACAGGGGATCTCCGTTTGACTCAAACCTCAGTCGAACGTAATGCCCTGAGCCAACGGCAATTCCAGCGAATAGTTCACGGTGTTGGTCTGACGGCGCATGTAGCCGCGCCATGCATCGGAACCGGATTCACGACCGCCGCCCGTTTCTTTCTCACCGCCAAACGCCCCGCCGATTTCCGCGCCGCTCGGGCCAATGTTGACGTTGGCGATACCGCAGTCGCTGCCCACCGCCGACATGAACTGCTCGGCTTCACGCACGTCAGTGGTGAAGATGCACGACGACAGGCCTTGTGGCACGGCGTTGTTCAGGCGCAGCGCTTCGTCGAAATCCTTGTAACCGACCACGTACAGAATCGGCGCGAAGGTTTCGTGGCAAACCACATCGCTCTGCTCCGGCATTTCAACGATGGCCGGCGAGACGTAATAAGCGTTAGGGAATTTGTCTTCCAGTTGACGCTTGCCGCCGAACACCCGGCCGCCTTCGCTCAAGGCCTGTTCAAGCGCGTCCTGCATGTTTTCGAAGCTGTGCCTGTCGATCAGCGGACCGATCAGGTTGCCTTCCAGCGGGTTGCCAATACGCACTTTGGAGTAAGCGGCTTTCAGGCGGGTGACGATTTCTTCTTTCACCGATTCATGGGCAATCAGGCGACGCAACGTGGTGCAACGCTGACCGGCAGTGCCGACGGCGCTAAACAGGATGGCTCGTACGGCCATGTCCAGGTCGGCGCTTGGGCCGAGGATCATTGCGTTGTTGCCGCCCAGTTCCAGAATGCTGCGAGCGAAACGTGCGGCGATTTTCGGCGCCACTTCGCGGCCCATGCGGGTGCTGCCGGTGGCGCTGATCAGCGCGACACGCGGGTCATCGACCAGGGCTTCGCCGGCATCGCGACCGCCGATGATGACTTGGCTCAGGTGCGGCGGCGCGTCGCTGAAGTTCTTCAGTACGCGGTCGAACAGCGCCTGGCAGGCCAGGGCGGTCAGCGGGGTTTTCTCCGACGGTTTCCAGATCACCGGGTTACCGCAGACCAGCGCCAGCGCGGTGTTCCAGGCCCAGACCGCAACCGGGAAGTTGAACGCACTGATGACGCCAACGACGCCCAGGGGGTGCCAGGTTTCGCGCATGTGGTGGCCAGGACGCTCGGAAGCGATGGTCAAACCGTACAGCTGACGGGACAGGCCGACGGCGAAATCGCAGATGTCGATCATTTCCTGAACTTCACCCAGACCTTCCTGAGTGATCTTGCCGGCTTCCCAGGACACCAGCTCGCCAAGGTCGGCCTTGTATTCACGCAGAATATCGCCCAGTTGGCGGACCAGTTCGCCACGGCGTGGGGCCGGGACCTTGCGCCACAATTCGAACGCATGATCTGCACGACTGATGTGCTGCTCGACTTCAGCGGCGCCTTCCCAGTTCACGGCGGCGATCTGGCTGCCATCGATCGGCGAATGCACCGGCACTTTGCCGTTCTGGTACAGGGCCGGGTTCACACCAAGACGATCAAGCAATGCGGCAACCATGGGTCACTCCTCAAGCGAAAAACAGAAAACGTGCAGCCGGATTAATTCGGCTGGTGAGGTCTGTAGTTTTAGCGCTCCCGACGTTACCCAACAAACGACCTTTAAGAGAGATATCATTCCGTTTATTCATGCTGCGAATTGCTGGTAAGAAAGAAACAAGAAAAAGGACAACCAATGCTGAATAAACGCTACTTGCCGTCGATCACCGCGCTGCAGTGTTTTGAAGCCGTGACCCGGCATTTGAGCTTCACCCGGGCGGCTGAAGAGCTGAACCTGACCCAGAGTGCTGTCAGCAAACAGGTCGCGCAACTCGAAGAATTGCTGCAGCACCTGTTGTTCCGCCGGGTACGCCGTCGCCTGCAAATGACCCCGGCCGGTGATTTGTATCTGGTGGAGGTAAGAAAAATCCTCACGCAGGTCGAGATGTCGACCCACTACCTGCGCTCCTACGGCGGTGAAACCGAAGTCCTGCGCGTCTCGACGCCTCCGACCTTCGGCGCGCGCTGGCTAGTGCCACGCTTGAAAGGCTGGCGTCTGCGCCATCCCTCGATCCATCTGGACCTGTGCAGCGAACAGGAAGCCGACGATCTGCTGCAAGGTCGCAGCGACCTGGCGTTCTACTTCGGCCAGGGCTCACGCCCCGGCACTGAATGCCTGAAGCTGTTCGGCGAAGAGCTGGTGCCGGTCTGCGCACCGGGTAGTCTGCCGGACACGCCGTTCACCGATCCTACGCAACTCACCGACCTGGTCCTGCTGCAAAACGCCTCCCGGCCGCAGGCCTGGCACGACTGGTTCGACAGTCAGGGCTACCACACCGAACACAGCTACCACGGCCCGCGTTTCGAAACCTTTTACATGTGCATCCGTGCAGCCCAGGTCGGCTGCGGTGTAGCGCTGTTGCCGCGGTTTCTGGTGGAAGAGGAATTGGCCGACGGCAAACTGGTCATACCCTGGCAGCACGCGATGCCGAGCACCGATGCCTATTACCTGGCGTACCCGGAGCATTCGGCGGAAGTGCCAAAAGTGCGGGATTTTGTGAAGTGGATGCTGGAGCAGATTGATAGCCCTGCGACACCTTGAGGACGTCATCCACAAAAAACACTGGCAATCCTCACCACTGATATGCGCCACTAGCCCCATTCATTGAAACAGCTGCAACGTCGCTGCCACGGGCCGCGGCCAGCCTGGAGAACCCCGTTATGAGCGAGAGCGTGTTTGGCGATCGCATCGTGCAGAACCTGCTCGACACCGACTTCTACAAACTGACGATGATGCAGGCGGTGCTGCACAACTACCCGAACGTGGAAGTCGAATGGGAGTTTCGTTGCCGTAACAGTGAAGATTTGCGCCCGTATCTGGCGGAAATCCGCTTCCAGATCGAGCGCCTTGCCGAATTGAGCCTGAGCGCCGACCAGTTGAGCTTCATGGAGCGCATCAGCTTCATGAAGCCGGATTTCCTGCGTTTTCTCGGGTTATTCCGCTTCAATCTGCGCTACGTCCACACCGGTATCGAAAACGGCGAGCTGTTCATCCGCCTGCGCGGGCCATGGCTGCACGTGATCCTGTTCGAAGTACCGCTTCTGTCCATCGTCAGCGAAGTGCGCAACCGCTATCGCTACCGTGAGATCGTCCTGGAACAGGCGCGCGAGCAGCTCTACCGCAAGTTCGACTGGCTCACCGCCAACGCCAGCGCGGAGGAATTGTCCGAGTTGCAGGTCGCCGATTTCGGCACTCGCCGTCGCTTCTCGTACCGCGTGCAGGAAGAAGTGGTGAACGTGCTCAAGCACGATTTCCCCGGTCGTTTTGTCGGCACCAGCAACGTGCACCTTTCACGGGAGCTGGACATGAAGCCGTTGGGCACCATGGCCCACGAATGGATCATGGCCCACCAACAACTCGGCCCGCGGCTGATCGACAGTCAGATTGCCGCCCTCGATTGCTGGGTCCGCGAGTACCGTGGCCTGTTGGGGATCGCCCTCACCGACTGCATCACCACCGATGCCTTTCTCAGCGATTTCGACCTGTACTTCGCCAAGCTGTTTGACGGCCTGCGCCATGATTCCGGTGATCCGGTGCTCTGGGCGGAAAAGGCCATTGCCCATTACCACAAGCTCGGCATCGACCCGATGAGCAAGACGCTGGTGTTCTCCGACAGCCTGACGCTGCCAAAATCCCTGGAGATTTTTCGGGCGCTGCGCGGTCGGATCAATGTCAGCTTTGGCATCGGCACCAACCTGACGTGCGATATTCCGGGTGTTGAACCGATGAGCATCGTGCTTAAAATGGCCGCCTGCAACGGCCAGCCCGTGGCAAAGATTTCCGATGAGCCTGGCAAGACTCACTGCAAAGACCCGAATTTCGTCGCCTATTTGCGACACGTTTTCAAAGTACCTGCCGCCCTTTCCAGCACATCAAGCACATCTAGCAAGGAGTGAATTCATGCAAGCCGAACAGCGTGAGATTGCTGAACAGCTCAAGGTCCAGCCGCCGTTCGCCGACCAGGCCGCCCTCGAGGCTGAAGTCGCCCGGCGGATTACCTTCATCCAGGACTGCCTGGTCAACTCCGGGCTCAAGACCCTGGTACTCGGCATCAGCGGCGGCGTCGACTCCCTGACCGCCGGCCTGTTGGCCCAGCGTGCGATGCGCGAACTGCGCACACGCACAGGCGACAACAGCTACAAGTTCATCGCTGTGCGTTTGCCGTACGAAACCCAGTTTGACGAACACGACGCCCAGGCTTCGGTGGATTTCATCGCCCCGGACGAGCGCCACACCGTGAACATCGGCCCGGCGGTCAAAGCCCTGGCCAGTGAAGTAGCGGCCTTCGAAGGCAAGCACGCGGTCTCGGTGGATTTCGTGCTCGGCAACACCAAGGCGCGGATGCGCATGGTCGCCCAATACACCATCGCCGGTGCAGCCCAGGGCCTGGTGATCGGCACCGACCACGCGGCGGAAGCGGTGATGGGCTTCTTCACCAAGTTCGGTGACGGCGCTTGCGACCTGGCGCCACTGAGCGGTCTGGTAAAAAACCAGGTCCGGAACATCGCCCGCAGCTTTGGCGCGCCGGAGTCGCTGGTGGAAAAAATCCCGACGGCCGACCTTGAAGACCTGTCGCCCGGCAAACCGGACGAAGCGTCCCACGGCGTGACCTACGCCGAGATCGACGCGTTCCTGCACGGCGAACCGGTGCGTGAGGAAGCGTTCAAGATCATTTGTGACACGTATAAAAAGACTCATCACAAGCGAGTGATGCCGTTCGCGCCTTGATTGAGCGAACAGACAGGCACAAAAAAAGCGTCCATGTGGACGCTTTTTTTATGAGAAGGATTCGATTACTTCAGGACAACAGTGCCTTTCATCATCGAGATGTGGCCAGGGAACGAGCAGAAAAAACCGTACTTCTCGGCAGCATCGAGCTTCGATACGTCGAAGGTCACCGAGTCGGTTTCCTTGGCGCCGATGATTTTGGTGTGGGCGATGATGCGCGCGTCACCTTCCGGCAGGTAGTTCTTTTCGATGCCTGCGGCCAGGCCCGCGGTGGCGATCGGCTGCATATCAGCCTCTTTACTCAGCACCCAGTTATGACCCATGACGTTTTTCGGCAGGTTGCCGGAGTGTTTCAGCTCCACGGTGAACGTCTTGCAGCTCTTGTCGATGCTGATTTCCTTGGTATCGAAGGACATTTGATCAGTCGAATCGACAGTGACCTTGCATTCAGCAGCCATCAATTGGCTGCTGGCCAGTGTCAGCAGGGATACCGCAACAAGTTTGGCAAACATGGTGAATCTCCAAGGCAGGGTTAACAAAAGTGCGAATGGACAGAAGACTGCCTGAAAACTTCGCAAGTTCCTATGACCTGAATCAAAAATTGTATACAACTTTCGGGCTATGACACCTATCGAAACAATCTACCAGCCAGACGTCTGGTGCGGCCCTATCATCAGGTCGTACTCACCCATCTGGAGCGTCAGTCATGTCCCTTAACAGCCTGTTGCGCAGTTTGCTCGCCGCCTACGCCTGTGGCGCCAGCGGAACCTTTGAAACACCTGAACGCGAAGTGTAGACCTTGGAACGCCGCGTGCCTGCCTTTACTCTGTGGCCATCCTGACCATGGAGTAAGGCATGTCTTTAGCGTCCGTTTGTGTATTTTGCGGTGCCAGCACTGGCACCAACCCGGCTTATCGTGAAGCGGCTGTCGCCTTGGGGCGAGCATTGGCCGAGCGTAAGCTGACTCTGGTCTATGGCGGCGGTGCCGTCGGGCTGATGGGCATCGTCGCCGATGCTGCGCTGGCGGCCGGCGGTGAAGTGATCGGGATCATCCCGCAAAGCCTCAAAGACAAGGAAATCGGTCACAGCGGCCTGACTCGTCTGGAAGTGGTCGACGGCATGCATGCGCGCAAGGCGCGGATGGCCGAGCTCAGTGACGCCTTTATCGCCCTGCCCGGCGGCCTGGGCACACTGGAAGAACTGTTCGAAGTCTGGACCTGGGGCCAGCTCGGCTACCACGGCAAACCGCTGGGGCTGCTGGAAGTGAACGGTTTCTACAGCAAATTGACGTCTTTTCTCGATCATATCGTCGGCGAAGGCTTCGTTCGGGAACCGCACCGTGACATGCTGCAAGTGAGCGAATCGCCGCAAACCCTGCTCGATGCACTCGACGCCTGGCAGCCGACAGTGGTGCCAAAGTGGCTCGAGCAAAAACCCAGCTAACGGCTGGGCATCGATACAGGGCAGAATACGCGCCGCTCAACCTCACCTTCGACCCCAGAGGATCGCCCATGGCTAAACCCAATTATTCCTTCGCCAAACGTCAGAGAGACTTGGCCAAGGAGCAGAAGAAAGAGGAAAAGCTTCAGCGCAAGAAAGCTACAGCTGAAGAAGAAGCCGCCGCACTGAACCCGGATGCAGAAGGTGAAGTGGCCGCAGAAGATGATGTTGAAGCACCGAAAGATCAGGCGCCCGACGCCTGAGACCCTCAGGGCCCGATGATCTGATCAGGCCCACCGGATCTGTGTCCAGGGTCAGCAACGATGTTGCTGACCCTCACAAATCCCCCGCAATCACGAACGACGTTCATCCAAAGGCATCACCGTCACCCGAACCTCGGGATCATGGCTGCCGCCCCCAAGAATCACCCCACGCAGCGGCGAGACATCGGAAAAATCCCGGCCCCAGGCCAAGGTGATGTGTTCCAGCGCCGGCTGCACGTTATTGGTCGGATCGAAATCCACCCAACCAAGCACCGGGCAAAACACTGAAACCCACGCATGAGACGCATCGGCGCCGATCAGTCGCGGCTGGCCCGGTGGTGGCTGGGTCAGCAGGTAGCCACTGATGTACCGCGCCGCCAACCCTCGGGAGCGCACACACGCGAGCATCAGGTGAGCGAAGTCCTGACAAACACCGCGCCGGCGCTCCAGCACTTCCACCAGCGGCGTCGCCACTTGGGTCGCTTCAGCGTCGAAGGTGAATTCGCTGAAAATCTTCTCCATCAGCGCCTGAACCCCCAACAGCAGCGGCCGACCCGGAGGAAAACAGCTTTCGGAAAACTCGACGAAGTTGCGCTTCAAATGCACGTAGGGTGATTCGAACCGGTAACGACACGCTTCCAGCAATTCGGGGGAAAGCGGCTGACTGCTGTAGGTCAGCGCGTTGCGGGTTTCTTCCCACGCGGGGGATTGATTGAAATCCAGAGCCGGCCGGGCCAGCACTTCGACGGTGAGCCGGGCGTTGACCAGCAATTCATCGTGCGGCCGCTCGAACGCCAACCGGGTCAGCGGATTACCAAACACATCCAGCTCATCGCGGCGCGAAGTCGGGTCGGGACTGATCTGCAGTTGCTGCTCGGTGCAGCGCTGCCAGGCACACGACCGCGGCCACAGGTGCGCGAGCTGCTGAGCCAGAGAGACCGGGCTGTCGTAGTGATAATGGGTGTCGTGGAGAATCTGGTAATGGGCGCTCATCAAACGGACACCGTGCGCTGGCTGACGTCATCGACGTGGGCGAAATGGCGCAAGGCCAGACGATCCGAAACTTGCCCGCTGGCGTCGGCGATTTCTTGCAACAGGTCGGCCAGCCCCTCAATGGCCGCCCGAACGCTGGCTTCGCCGAACAATGAGTTCTCCAGGCATCCCAGATTGAACTGTGCCAAGCGTTCCACCAACTGCGGCAAGCCCGCTTCGCGAGGCACACCGAAGTCGTCATTCAAGCGTTTCAAGGTACGAGTCACCAGTTTCAACTGAAACAGCACGGCATGGGGGTTCTGCTCGTCGAGCAGCAACAGGTCAAGCACCGGGATCAGTTGCGCCACCGCCAGATACCGCGAACGGTAAGTGATGCTGCTGTTGCCCAGCTCCAGCAGCCATTCCAGTCCGGCCTGATCGAAAGCACCGGCACCGCGCAGAAATGCCGCCAGGCTGGCGCTGAGAAATTGCAGACGTTCGATCCGGCGGCCGATCATCAGGAATCGCCAGCCTTCGTCCCGGGTCATGTCGTCGAGGGCGAAACCGGATAACGCCGCCAGGGACATCACCAAACGGTTGAGGAAATCCAGCAATTCGCCGAAATCTGGCTCTTCGGCTTCCAGCTCCATGGCCTCGCGCTGCAACTCCACCAGCGCTTGCCAGTTTTCCCGCGAGAGCTTGCCGCGCACTTGCGATGCCGCCCACTGCAAACGTTGCAGGTTGGAGCGCAGGCTGAACGACCAGTCGTCGCCGAGCAATGCCGCCAGCAAACGCTCCGGCAACTCGCCTTCATCGGGCAACAACATCAATCGTTCGCCCAGATCGACCGCCGCCCCCAGGGCTTGCGGGTCATCGCCATCGACATACCGCGCCAGCATGATTCGCAGCAGCCGCGCGCTGTCATCGCAGCGCTCGCAGTAACGGCCGAACCAGAACAGGTTTTCCACCACCCGCGACGGCAGGTACGGATCACGTCTTACCAGGTCGTGCACACCGATCGTACGCTGGGTTTTCCATTGCTCACCGCTCGGCGGACGATCCCCCAGCACCCAGGTGTCTTTGCTCGCGCCACCACGCTGCATCGACACTACTTCGGCGTCAGCCTCGGCGGCAACCCGGGTAAGGCCGCCGGGCAGAACCCGATAACCCTCACGGCTGGCCACGGCGTACACGCGCATGCCAATAGCCCGAGGTTGCAGATGACCGTCTTCAGCCTGCCAGATCGGGGCTTGAGAGAGCTGAGCCAATTCTTGCGCGACATAGGCGTAAGGCCGGGCCTGCATGCGCTCGGCCAGCTCCTGACGCTGTTTTTCACTCAAATCACGGCCAAATACTGGCGTGAAGCTCTGTGATGGGAAAGCCGGTTTGATCAACAACTCCGGCAATTTTTCCAGGGCCTGAGCCAGCACCGGTGCTTCACCGCACCACCAGGTCGCGATGGAGGGCAGAATCAGTTCTTCGCCGAACAGGAATTGATTGATCCTCGGCAGGAAGCCCAACAATCCCGGTGACTCCAGCACACCACTGCCGAGGGCATTGGCCACCAGCACCCGCCCTTGGCGTACCGCTTCCAGCAATCCTGGCACGCCAAGGGCCGAGTCGGTGCGCAGCTCCAGCGGATCGCAGAAGTCATCGTCGAGCCGCCGCATGATCGCGTGGACCCGGCGCAGTCCGCTCAAGGTTTTCAGGTAGACCGTGGCATCCCGGACGGTCAGGTCGCCGCCCTCTACCAGTGGATAACCGAGCTGGCGCGCCAGATACAAATGTTCAAAATAGCTTTCGTTGAAACGTCCCGGTGTCAGCAGCACGATCAGCGGCGCTTCATCATCACTCGGCGCCTGACGGGCCAGGGTTTCCTGAAGCGTGCGGAAGAATCCGGCCAGGTGCTGCACTTTCAAATCGCGGTACAACTCGGGAAAGGCCCGGGACACGATGGTGCGGTTTTCCAGCGCATAACCGGCACCGGACGGTGCTTGCGTCCGATCCGCTGTCACCCACCAGCGACCGTCAGGCGTGCGTGCCAGATCCACGGCGTACAGATGCAGAAAAGCCCCGTCGGGCGGCGTGATGCCCTGACAGGGCCAGAGGAAGTTGTTGTGACCGAAGACCAGCTCAGCAGGCAGCAAGCCCTCGGCGATCAAGCGTTGCGGGCCGTACAAATCTGCCAGCACAGCATTGAGCAAGCGTGCCCGCTGGGCGATCCCGGCCGATAGCTGTTGCCATTCATCAGCAGCAATCACATGCGGAAGCAGATCGAGCTCCCACGGCCGATCGGCACCCTTGGGGTCGGCGTAGACGTTGTACGTCACGCCGTTTTCCTGGATCTGCCGGGTCAGCAGCGCCTGACGCTGCACCAATTGCGTTGGTGTGCTGCGTTGCAATTGGTCGAACAACCGACGCCAGTGCGGGCGCACCGCGCCGCTGTCGTCGAGCAGTTCGTGATAAGTGCCCGCCGTCAGCGGGTAGCGGTCAAGCAGGTCAGGCATGGAAAGCTCGGCAGACAGCAAAGAACGGTCAGACTAACGCAGGCTCATGACGCCCGGATATACGAAAAATCCGAGCGTCGCGTACGGTTTAGAAACGTCGTAAATCGAGAGTCATCGGTAGCTCGTCGTTAATTTCCATATTGGGTATAGGAAGTTTCCCTGGCGTATGTCCGATGCGGAAAAAACGCGCCATGCGCCGGCTCTCTGCCTCATTGGCGTTCACCGGCAAGCTGTCGTAGTTGCGCCCACCCGGGTGGGCGACGTGGTACTGACAGCCACCCAGCGAACGCTGCATCCAGGTGTCGAGCAGGTCGAACACCAACGGCGCGTGGACCGGGATGGTCGGCTGCAGGCAGTTGGCCGGTTGCCAGGCGCGGAAACGCACGCCAGCGACAAACTCGCCGACCCGCCCGGTGGGTTGCAATGGCACCGGGATGCCGTTGCACGTCAGCAGATAACGCTGCGGCGCCAAGCCCGTGAGTTTGACCTGCAAGCGTTCCAGCGACGAATCCACATAACGTACCGTGCCGCCGACTGCGCCCTCCTCGCCCAGCACATGCCAGGGCTCCAGCGCCTGGCGCAATTGCAGCTCTATGCCGCTGACGGCGTAATCACCGACCTTGGGAAAACGAAATTCCAGATGCGCCGCAAACCACTCGGCGCGCACGGGATAACCGGCGGCATTGAGGTCGACGATGACGTCGGCGAAGTCCTGCTCGATAAAGTGCGGCAACAGGAACCGATCGTGCAGCTCAGTGCCCCAGCGCGCCAGTTTTGGCGGCGCATAAGGCTCGCGCCAGAATCGAGCCACCAGGGCCCGCAGCAACAACTGCTGCGCCAGACTCATGCGCGCATGGGGCGGCATTTCGAAGGCTCGCAATTCGAGCAATCCAAGGCGACCGGTAGCACCGTCCGGTGAATACAGTTTGTCGATGCAAAATTCGGCACGGTGAGTGTTGCCGGTCACGTCGATCAGCAAGTTGCGCAGCAGTCGATCCACTAGCCAAGGCGCGCACTCCTCACCCGGCTCAGGCATCTGGGCGAAGGCGATTTCCAGTTCATACAAGGCATCGTTGCGTGCTTCGTCGACCCGTGGCGCCTGAGACGTCGGGCCGATGAACAATCCGGAAAACAGGTAGGACAAGGACGGGTGGTTATGCCAATAGCTGATCAGGCTGCGCAGCAAATCCGGACGGCGTAGAAACGGCGAGTCAGCCGGCGTCGCGCCACCCAGTACGAAATGGTTACCGCCGCCGGTGCCGGTGTGCCGGCCGTCGATCATGAATTTCTCGGTGGTCAATCGGGTCTGGCGTGCCTCTTCGTAAAGGAACTCGGTGCGCTCAACCAATTCATCCCACGTGGAGGACGGCTGCACGTTGACCTCGATCACACCCGGATCGGGCGTGATGCGGAAATTGCTCAGGCGCGGATCGCTCGGCGGCTCATAGCCTTCCAGCAATACCGGGCAATGCAATTCCTCGGCGGTGGCTTCGATGGCACTGACCAGTTCCAGATAATCCTCGACCCGCTCCAGCGGCGGCATGAACAGGTACAACCGCCCTTCTCGCGCTTCGGCGCAGAACGCCGTGCGGGTCAGCCAGTCGGCGGATTCGTCGATCTTCGGCTCACGCTCTTCAGCAACGGCAGCAGCGCCTTGGCTCTGAAGTTGTGCCGTGTCGGGCAGTGCAGGGAAATCCTGATTCGGGTCCACCGGATGAATGAACGGGTACTCCGCCGCTTTCACCCAAGGCTGCGAGCCGAGCGGCAAGCGATAGCCCAGCGGCGAATCCCCTGGCACCAGTCGGCAATGCTCATCGCGCAGATACCAGCGGCCGCTTTGCCACTGATCGCCCTTGGCGGTGCGCGCCAGCGGCAGGACCTGACCGATGACTTTGTCCAGACCCTGGCTGAAGACTTTACGCAGGCGCGCACGCTCCAGAGGCTCTTCAAGACGCGAGTCTTCGGCGCTGACGTTCTGCGGCAAAGTGCCTTCGCGCCAGAGGTAATAGAAATTGTCTTCGTAGGCCGGAAATACAAAGCGTGTCGGAATTTTCAGGCGTTCGGCGACGCTGGCTAGAAAGCGTCCGGCCAGCTCGCCATTGGCACCGTAGTCTTCCTGCTCATCGGCAATCAGCGCGCTGTTGTGCCAGATCGGCACATCGTCGCGGCGCCAGTAGCAGTTCAGCGACCAGCGCGGCAATTGCTCGCCGGGGTACCACTTGCCCTGACCGAAATGCACCAGGCCTTTGGGCGCGTAGTGTTTGCGCATGCGCTGGAACAATTCGGCGGACAGACGCCGCTTGTCTGGCCCCAGTGCCGCCGTGTTCCACTCGGCACCGTCCGGGTCGTCGATGGAAACAAAAGTCGGTTCGCCGCCCATGGTCAGGCGTACATCGCCCTCCAGCAGGTCGGCATCGATCTGCCGACCCAACGCCTGGATCGCCAGCCATTGCTCTTCGGTGTAGGGCTTCGTTACCCGTGGCGCTTCCCAAATCCGCTCCACGGACATTTCGTGGGTGAATTCGCACTCGCACGGTTCAACCAAGCCACTGATCGGTGCCGCAGAGCCCGGATCGGGGCTGCAGGCCAACGGAATGTGTCCTTCACCGGCAAACAGCCCTGACGTCGCGTCCAGGCCGATCCAGCCGGCACCGGGCAAATAGACCTCGCACCAGGCGTGCAGATCGGTGAAGTCCACGTCAGTGCCCGACGGGCCGTCGAGGCTTTTGACGTCGGCGGTCAGTTGAATCAGGTAGCCGGAGACGAAACGCGCCGCCAGACCGAGGTTGCGCAGCAATTGCACCAGCAACCACGCAGAGTCGCGGCAAGAACCGGAGGCATGTTCCAGAGTGTGTTCGGGCGTTTGCACGCCCGGCTCCATGCGAATCAGGTAGCCAATGTCTTCGCTCAGGCGCTGATTGAGTGCGACGAGGAAATCCACACTGGGCAGCGGGGTACGGTCGATGCCATCCAGATAGGCCTTGAACTTCGGCGTCAGGGGCAAGGTTTCCAGGTACGGCGCCAGCTCCTTGCGCTCATCCGCGGCGTAGGCGAACGGGATCTTTTCCGCGTAGGGCTCAAGGAAGAAGTCGAACGGATTGAAGACCGCCATCTCCGCCAGCAGATCGACTTCGATCCGCAGCTCATCGGTTTTCTCCGGAAACACCAACCGCGCCAGGTAATTGCCCTGGGGGTCCTGCTGCCAGTTGATGAAGTGCTGCTCGGGCGAGACTTTCAGCGCATAGGACAAAATCCGCGTGCGACTGTGGGCAGCCGGGCGCAGGCGAACGATCTGCGGACCGAGCTCGACGGCGCGGTCGTAGCGGTAATGCGTGACGTGGTGCAATGCGACATGAATCGACACGGCGTGCCTCCTGCGAGCCTTAAGCGTTATCGAAAGCGCGCAAGACTTATGCCATCCAGCGGCGCTGGCGCTTTCTCCGGTTGCTTGAGGCAGTACAGCACCAAAATCGGGCGATGGGAGATTTTGCATTGGGACGTTTGCACATAATTGTGGCGTTCCAATGATCGTTCCCACACTCCCGCGTGGGAATGCAGCCCGTGACGCTGCGTCACTGGACGCGGAGCGTCCCTAGAGGCATTCCCACGCAGAGCATGGGAACGATCGGCAGACAAAAAAAACGCCAACCCGAAGGTTGGCGTTCTGTTATCAGCGGTCAGCGTTTAGCGCGGTACAACCGGCTTACGCGCAGGCTTCGGGCCCTTGCCTTTGGCCGCGTCCTTGCGATCCTTGGCCGCCTGCTGGTTGCGGGCGAACGCCGCTGCCTTGGCCTGTTCGCGCTTGTCCCACGGGTTGCCGCCATCACTGGCGCGCGGTGGCAGACCGGTGTGCTGGGTCAGGATCTTGGTGGTCTTTTCCCCGGCCACTTTATGGCTGCCGGCCGGAGTCGAGTTCTTGCGACGGGCGCTCTGGTAGCTGTCGGTCGCCGGCTGGTGCAGCGGGATCAACTGGTTCTTGCCCGGCCCGATCAGGTCGGCGCGGCCCATGCGGGTCAGCGCCTCACGCAGCATCGGCCAGCCTTTCGGGTCGTGATAACGCAAGAACGCCTTGTGCAGACGACGCTGCTCTTCGCTCTTGACGATGGTCACGGCGTCACTCTTGTAAGTGACCTTACGCAGCGGGTTCTTGCCCGAGTGGTACATCGCGGTGGCAGTGGCCATCGGCGACGGGTAGAACGCTTGCACCTGGTCGGCACGGAAGCCGTTGCCCTTGAGCCACAAGGCCAGGTTCATCATGTCTTCGTCGGTGGTGCCCGGGTGAGCGGCGATGAAGTACGGAATCAGGTACTGCTCTTTCCCGGCTTCCTTGGAGTACTTCTCGAACATGCGCTTGAACTTGTCATAGCTGCCGATGCCCGGTTTCATCATCTGATTGAGCGGACCTTCCTCGGTGTGTTCCGGGGCGATCTTCAGGTAACCACCGACGTGGTGGGTCACCAGCTCTTTGACGTACTCCGGCGACTCGACCGCGAGGTCGTAGCGCAGACCGGAAGCGATCAGGATCTTCTTCACACCCGGCAAGGCACGGGCGCTGCGGTACAGCTGAATCAGCGACGAGTGATCGGTGTTCAGGTTCGGGCAAATGCCCGGGAACACGCACGAAGGCTTGCGGCACGCGGATTCGATTTCCGGGGTCTTGCAGGCGATGCGGTACATGTTCGCGGTCGGGCCGCCGAGGTCGGAAATGACGCCGGTGAAGCCGGGGACCTTGTCGCGGATCTCTTCGATTTCACGAATGATCGACTCTTCGGAACGGTTCTGGATGATCCGGCCTTCGTGCTCGGTGATCGAGCAGAAGGTGCAGCCGCCGAAGCAGCCACGCATGATGTTCACCGAGAAGCGGATCATGTCGTAGGCAGGGATCTTTTCCTTGCCGTACGCCGGGTGCGGAATGCGCGCATAGGGCATGCCGAACACGTAGTCCATTTCTTCGGTGGTCATCGGAATCGGAGGCGGGTTGAACCAGACGTCGACTTCGCCGTGCTTCTGCACCAGCGCACGGGCGTTGCCCGGGTTGGTTTCCAGGTGAAGCACGCGGTTGGCGTGAGCATAAAGAACCGCGTCACCGCGGACTTTCTCAACCGAGGGCAGACGAATCACGGTCTTGTCGCGAGTCATCTTCGGACTGGCCAGGATCTGCACGACCTTGGCTTCGCTCGGGTCTTCAACCGGACCCTTTTCCTGCTCAATAGCGCAAGCCTGGGTGTCCTGGGTATTCACGTACGGGTTGATGATCTTGTCGATCTTGCCCGGACGGTCGATGCGCGTGGAATCGACTTCGTACCAGTCTTTCGGCGTGTCGCGACGAATGAACGCGGTACCGCGCACGTCGGTGATGTCTTCGATCTTGTGACCGTAGGACAGACGCTGGGCGACTTCGACGATCGCACGCTCGGCGTTGCCGTAGAGCAGGATGTCGGCGCAGGCGTCGATCAGGATCGAGTTGCGAACCCGGTCCTGCCAGTAATCGTAGTGGGCGATGCGGCGCAGGGAAGCTTCGATGCCACCGAGAACGATCGGCACGTTCTTGTAGGCTTCCTTGCAGCGCTGGCTGTAAACCAGGCTCGCGCGGTCCGGACGTTTGCCCGCCATGCCGCCGGGAGTGTAGGCGTCATCGGAGCGGATTTTCTTGTCGGCGGTGTAGCGGTTGATCATCGAGTCCATGTTGCCGGCCGCGACGCCGAAGAACAGGTTCGGCTCGCCGAGCTTCATGAAGTCGTCTTTGGACTGCCAGTTTGGCTGGGCAATGATCCCGACGCGGAAGCCTTGCGACTCCAGCAGCCGGCCGATGATTGCCATGCCGAACGACGGATGGTCAACGTACGCATCACCGGTGACGATGATGATGTCGCATGAATCCCAGCCAAGCTGATCCATCTCCTCCCTGCTCATCGGCAGGAATGGCGCGGGACCGAAACATTCGGCCCAGTACTTGGGATAGTCAAATAACGGCTTGGCTGTTTGCATGACGATGACCGGTGTTGAGATGAAAAATCGCGGGCGCGGAATATAGCACAAAAAATAACCAATTCCGACGGCTATGGTCGGAAATTGAAACCCTCGGCAACTTACTCGTCGTCGAAGTTGTAGCTGCCCGGCGCCAGGTTTTCGAAACGGGTGTACTTGCCGATGAACGCTAGTCGTGACGTACCGATCGGGCCGTTCCGCTGCTTGCCGATGATGATCTCGGCGATGCCTTTGTGTTCGGTTTCCGGGTGATACACCTCGTCCCGGTACACGAACATGATCACGTCGGCATCCTGCTCGATCGCTCCGGATTCCCGGAGGTCGGAGTTGATCGGGCGTTTGTTCGGTCGCTGCTCCAGGGAGCGGTTGAGCTGGGACAACGCCACTACCGGGCAGTTGAATTCCTTGGCCAGGGCTTTCAAGGAACGAGAGATCTCGGAAATCTCGTTGGTCCGGTTGTCACCGCCAGAACCCGGGATCTGCATCAATTGCAGGTAGTCGATCATGATCAGGGCGATATCGCCGTGTTCACGCACCAGACGCCGGGTCCGTGCGCGCATTTCCGATGGGCTGATACCGGCCGTATCGTCAATGAACAGCTTGCGATCGTTGAGCAAATTGACCGCCGATGTCAGGCGCGGCCAATCGTCGTCTTCCAGGCGACCGGCACGGACCTTGGTCTGGTCGATACGGCCGAGGGACGACAACATACGCATGATCAGCGATTCGCCTGGCATCTCCAGCGAGTAGACCAATACGCATTTGTCGCTGCGCAGCACGGCGTTTTCCACCAGGTTCATCGCAAAGGTGGTTTTACCCATGGATGGACGGCCGGCGACGATGATCAGGTCAGACGGTTGCAGGCCGCTGGTCATACCGTCGAGGTCGGTGTAACCGGTGGACAGGCCGGTAATGGCGTTATCGGTGTTGAACAAGGTGTCGATACGGTCGATGGCCTTGGTCAACAGGTCATTCACGCTCACCGGGCCGCCGGTTTTTGGCCGGGCCTCGGCGATCTGGAAGATTTGGCGTTCGGCTTCGTCGAGAATCTCTTCAGCCGAGCGGCCTTCCGGGTTGAAGGCGCTGTCGGCGATTTCGGTGGCGATGCCGATCAATTGTCGCAACGTCGCCCGTGCACGGACGATCTGGGCATAAGCCTTGATGTTGGCGACGGACGGCGTGTTTTTTGCCAGTTCGCCAAGGTATCCGAGGCCGCCGACTTGCGAGGTCTGACCTTCCTTGTCCAATTGCTCGGCAAGGGTCACGACGTCAATCGGCGAGTTCTGGTCGGCGAGCTTGGCGATCGCGCGGAAGATCAAACGGTGGTCATGTCGATAGAAATCGCCGTCCGACACCTGATCCAACACGCGTTCCCAGGCGTTGTTGTCCAGCATCAAACCACCGAGCACGGCCTGTTCGGCCTCGATGGAATGCGGCGGCACCTTCAGGGCAGCGGTTTGCAGATCGTATTGCTCGGGAGCGGAGATATCGTTCATGGCCACTTGAATAGTTGTGAAAATCAGGAACTGCAGAAAGACAAAGGGCACGACCTGTAAACAGGATCGTGCCCGATGTTACCGGCAAGCACCCGAGGGTGCCAGCCGACAAGTGCTGCTTAAGCTGCTACCACGACAACGCGTACGGTGGCTTCAACTTCGGCGTGCAGGTGCACGGCTACGTCGAATTCGCCTACGTTGCGGATAGTGCCGTTCGGCAGACGAACTTCGCTTTTTGCAACTTCAACGCCAGAGGCGGTCAGTGCATCAGCGATGTCGTGAGTACCGATCGAACCGAACAGCTTGCCTTCGTCGCCAGCGGTGGCAGTGATAGTCACTTCCAGCTCAGCCAGTTGGGCAGCGCGGCTTTCAGCCGAAATTTTACGATCTGCTGCGGCTTTTTCCAGCTCAGCGCGACGCTCTTCGAACGCAGCCAGGTTGGCAGCGGTCGCAGCGGTAGCTTTGCCGTAAGGCAGCAGGTAGTTACGACCGTAACCAGCCTTAACGTTCACTTTGTCACCCAGGTTGCCCAGGTTGGTGACTTTTTCCAGAAGGATCAGTTGCATGTGAAAATCCTCTTAACTTTTAACCTTCACCGTTCGCGCTATCGACGTCTTTCGGCGTCGAACGACCGCGAAAATCAATCAGGCTGTCGACGATGGCCAAGACCACCAGCAACGGATAGATCAGCTGCATGAACAGCAACAGCGTGACGTACAACCCCACCAGCCAGAACCTGGCCAGTCGCTTTTGCGCCACCAGCCCGTGAATCAGGGCCAGCCCGGCGAACACCAGCGGTACACTGCACAACGGCGTCAACATGGCCATCTGCGGACCGATGTTCGGTCCCAGAAGCATGAACGCCAGCAGTAACATCGCCAGCCCCAGCGGGAATCGGATGGCGCGAAACTCGCGACCAAAACCACCCGGGTTGTACAACAACGCCTGCCAGTAGCGCCCGACAAGCAGGCTCAGCACACTGACGATTTGCAACAAGGCCGCAATCAGGCCGGTCAGGACCGGTGCAATCAGGGACGCAAAATGCGCTTGCTCGTCTACCGACAACTTCTGGTAGACATCACCGAGTAGCGACGGCATGACTTTTATCAAAGCCTGCGCCAGCATCTCGATTTGGGGACCAAAAGCCGTCCCCAGCACCACTGAAAACACCACTCCCATCGCTATGCTGACCAGCAGCACGCGGTTCCAGGATTCGCTTGCGCGTAAAACCAACGCAAGGCTCCAAGCCCCCAGCAGCACCAGAAGTGCCCGTGGGTCATCGGAGTAAAGCCACCAGATCAACGCCGGCAGCAGTCCCAGAGCAAGAACGCCCAGGGCGTCCTTCAATCCGCGCCGCAGGAGCACAAGGCAACCAGCGGCAGCACCCAACCAATACAACAACGGCAATATTGCGCATCCGGCCACTACGAGAGTGGCCTGCATACGGCCGCGCATGATGAACTCAGCTATGGCACGCATGCTTTCAATCCTTTGCTACGTGTCGACTGCCCGGTCTCAGCGGCCGTGGCTGTCGGTGTAGGCCAGCAGGGCCAGGAAGCGGGCGCGCTTGATAGCGGTGGCCAGCTGACGCTGATAACGTGCTTTGGTACCGGTGATACGGCTTGGAACGATTTTGCCGGTCTCGGATACATAAGCTTTCAGAGTGTTGAGATCTTTGTAATCGATCTCTTTCACGTCTTCAGCGGTGAAGCGGCAGAATTTACGACGACGGAAGAAACGTGCCATGTAATAGGCTCCTCAAAAGGTCCGTGGATTACTCGTCAGCGTTATCGCTGTTGTCGCTGTCATCACTATCAGCGCTTTCAGCGCCTTCGTGCTCAGGACGGTCGCGACGCTCACGGCGCTCACTGCGGTTTTCTTCAGCCTTGAGCATCTCGGATTGGCCGGTAACGGCTTCTTCGCGACGGATGACCAGGTTACGGATCACTGCATCGTTGTAGCGGAAGTTGTCTTCCAGCTCGGCCAGGGCCTTGCCAGTGCACTCAACGTTCAGCATCACGTAGTGAGCCTTGTGAACATTGTTGATTGCGTAGGCCAGTTGACGACGGCCCCAATCTTCCAGACGGTGGATTTTGCCGCCGTCTTCTTCGATCAGCTTGGTGTAACGCTCTACCATGCCGCCGACTTGCTCGCTTTGATCCGGGTGGACCAAAAAGATGATTTCGTAATGACGCATGAATGCTCCTTACGGGTTGTAGCCTGCCGCTCAAAAGCGGTCAGACAAGGAGTGAATGACACTTATGGACTTGCTTGCGATAGACACATGCGTGCCTGCCGTCACAGCAAGGGGCGCAATTGTAGAGAAGGGACAGAAGAGGTGCAAGGCAATTGGTGATTATTTGAACAGTTCGTTCACCCACCATTTTTTGCCTCACCACAAACTACTGTGGGAGCGAGCTTGCTCGCGATGAGGGCATAACATTCGGCATTGATGCTGAATGTTACTCCGCTATCGCGAGCAAGCTCGCTCCCACAGGGATTACAACTGGCTTAGGACTTCTTGGCGGTTCCGGCGGCTTTGACGCTACGCTGGCGCTGAGCCTCGAACAGGCAAACGCCAGTCGCCACAGACACGTTGAGGCTGCTGACGCTACCAGTCATCGGCAGGTGCACCAGATAATCGCAAAGATCGCGAGTCAGGCGACGCATGCCGCTGCCTTCCGCACCCATGATCAGGATGGTCGGGCCGGTCATGTCTTGCTGATACAGACTCTGCTCAGCCTCGCCCGCCGTACCGACGACCCACAAGCCGCGCTGCTTGAGTTTCTCAAGCGTGCGCGCCAGGTTGGTCACCGCAACCAACGGAATCACTTCCGCCGCGCCACAAGCGACTTTTCGCACCGTCGGAGTCAACGTGGCTGACTTGTCTTTCGGCACGATCACCGCCAACGCACCGGCCGCATCGGCCGAACGCAGGCAAGCGCCGAGGTTGTGCGGGTCGGTCACGCCGTCGAGCACCAGCAACAGCGGTGCACCTTCGGATCGATCGAGCAGTTCGTCGAGCATTGCCTCGCCCCAGACCTGGCTCGGACTCACGTCCGCCACCACGCCCTGGTGCACGCCATCAACCCAGGCGTCGAGTTCACGACGCTCAGCGTTGCCGACGGCGACGCGATTTTCGGCTGCCAACGCGATCAGCGTCTGAACCCGCGGATCGCTGCGGCCTTCAGCCAGCCAGATCTGCTTGACGCGTTTTGGGTGGTGACGCAGCAACGCTTCTACAGCGTGCACGCCGTAGATCTTTTCCAACTGACTCATGACTTGGCCTTCGGTTTACGCGCCCCGCCGCTTTTGGCGGCCGGAGCAGAACCCGCTTTCGGCGGGCCTTTACGGTGTTTGCTCGGTTTGGCTGGCTTGCCGCCGGGAGCCTTGTCAGGCGCCGACCGTCCGGTCTTTCCCCCAGACGCCGCTTTACCGCCGCTTTTCGCTTCAGACAGCAACGCCTGCTTCATTTCGCGGCTTTTGCGCAATTCAGCATTTTTCGCCGCGGCATCGCTCGGGCGATAGGCTTCTACGGCTTTTTCCGTGGCAGGACGACGACCGGTTTTCGCCGGGGCCGGCTCTGCAGCCGTTTTGGTAGCGGGTGCAGCGGTTTCAGTTCCGCGCTTCTTGCGACCAATCGGCGCGCTGATGGTTTTTTCAGCCATCTCGAAGTCGATCTTGCGCTCGTCAAGGTCGACGCGCATGACCCGCACTTCAACGGTATCGCCAAGACGGAAGCTGCGACCGGTACGCTCACCGGCCAGGCGGTGGTGCACAGGATCGAAGTGGTAGTAATCGCCCGGCAGCGCGGTGACGTGCACCAGGCCTTCGACGTAGATATCGGTCAGTTCTACGAACAGACCAAAACCGGTCACGGCAGTGATCACACCCGGGAACGACTCGCCCACACGGTCTTTCATGAACTCGCACTTGAGCCAGTTCACAACGTCGCGGGTCGCTTCGTCGGCACGGCGCTCGCTCATCGAGCACTGCTCGCCGAGCTGCTCCAGAATCGCTTCGTCGTACGGATAGATGCGCGCTTTCGGAATGATCATCGCGCCAGCACGGCGAACGTGCGGGGTGTCCATTTTCGAATGGATGACGCTGCGAATCGCCCGGTGCGTGAGCAAGTCCGGGTAGCGGCGGATCGGCGAGGTGAAGTGGGTATAGGCTTCGTAATTCAGGCCGAAGTGGCCCTGGTTATCAGCGCTATACACCGCCTGACTCAACGAACGCAGCATGACGGTCTGGATCAGATGGAAATCCGGACGGTCCTTGATGCTCGCCAGCAATGCCTGGTAGTCCTTCGGCGACGGGCCGTCCTTGCCTTTGTGCAGGGACAGGCCGAGCTCGCCAAGGAAGGCGCGCAGTTTTTCCAGACGCTCCGGTGGCGGGCCATCGTGGACGCGGTACAGCGCAGGGATTTCGTGTTTTTTCAGGAATTCGGCGGTGGCCACGTTGGCCGCCAGCATGCATTCCTCGATCAGCTTGTGGGCGTCGTTACGAACGGTTGGACGGATTTCGGCAATCTTGCGCTCGGTCCCGAAGATGATCCGGGTTTCCTGCGTTTCGAAATCGATCGCGCCACGCACGTGACGAGCGGCCAGCAGCACTTTGTACAGTGCGTAAAGCTGCTTGAGGTGTGGCAGAACGTCGTTGTACTCGCCACGGAGCTGACGCGCCTCGGTGAGTTTCGGCGTTTCCAGCATCGCGCTGACTTTGTTGTAGGTCAGGCGAGCGTGGGAGTGAATCACCGCTTCGTAGAAGCAGTAGTCGGTCATTTCGCCGGATTTGGAGATGGTCATCTCGCAAACCATGGCCAGACGATCGACGTGCGGATTCAGCGAGCACAGGCCGTTGGACAGTTGCTCAGGCAGCATCGGCACGACGCGCTCGGGGAAGTACACCGAGTTGCCGCGGACCTGGGATTCATTGTCCAGAGCCGAACCGATTTTCACGTAGCTGGAAACGTCGGCGATCGCCACGTACAACTTCCAGCCGCCGGAGAACAGGCGCAGTTTGCCCGGCTTGGCTTCGCAGTAGACCGCATCATCGAAGTCGCGCGCATCTTCGCCGTCGATGGTGACGAACGGCAGATGGCGCAGGTCGATGCGCTTCTCTTTGTCTTTCTCTTCGACTTCCGGCTTGAGCTTGGCGGCTTCTTTCAGCACAGCCTCAGGCCAGACGTGAGGAATGTCGTACGTGCGCAGGGCAACGTCGATTTCCATGCCCGGCGCCATGTAGTTGCCCACGACTTCAACCACGTCGCCTTGCGGCTGGAAGCGTGGCGTCGGCCAGTGAGTGATCTTCACTTCGACGAACTGACCGATCTGGGCGTTGGCGTTACGGCCCGGCGTGACCAGCACTTCTTGCTGGATCTTCGGATTGTCCGCAACGACGAAACCAATACCGCCCTCTTCGAAGTAACGGCCAACGATGGTCTCATGGGCACGGGAGACCACTTCGACGATCATGCCTTCGCGGCGACCGCGACGGTCGAGGCCGGCAACACGGGCCAGCGCACGGTCGCCATCGAACACCAGACGCATTTGCGCAGGGCTCATGAACAGGTCGTCACTGCCGTCGTCCGGAACCAGGAAGCCAAAGCCGTCACGGTGACCGCTGATGCGGCCCAGGATCAGGTCGAGCTTGTCCACCGGCGCATAGGTGCCGCGACGGGTATAGATGAGTTGAGCGTCGCGCTCCATGGCACGCAGGCGGCGGCGCAGGGCTTCGATCTGGTCTTCTGTAGTCAGACCAAACTCTTCGACCAGCTGCTCGCGGTTAGCAGGCGAACCCCGATCAGCAAGGTGCTGAAGGATCAGTTCGCGGCTAGGAATAGGGTTTTCATATTTTTCCGCTTCACGAGCGGCCTCGGGATCGAGGGACTGCCAATCGGCCATTAGAGAGTTTTCACCTTGTCTATATGCGGGTTAGTTTGGCATAGGCGTAATGAAACGGGAAATTTCAAGCTATGAGAGCCCATCTAAAGCCCTTTATCGACACCGCGAAGCTGAATTAAATGCCACTGGTAAAATTTTCCAGGTTTTTTCGACCTCAGGGGTTTACAGTTAAAAAGACGCTCCGTATAGTGCGCGCCATCGACGACGCAGACGCATTGCCGATAATGCCCAGATGGTGAAATTGGTAGACACGCCAGCTTCAGGTGCTGGTGACCGCAAGGTCGTGGAAGTTCGAGTCTTCTTCTGGGCACCAATTTCGAGCTTGAGATTAGATCAATTTCAAGGCTCACACAAAAACCCGCGAAAGCGGGTTTTTTGCATTCTAAGCTCCTGATTTATTAAAACTAAATCAGGGGTTTACAGATCAAAAAGCTCTCCGTATAGTGCGCCACATCAACAGCGGCAACGCTGAAGATTATGCCCAGATGGTGAAATTGGTAGACACGCCAGCTTCAGGTGCTGGTGACCGCAAGGTCGTGGAAGTTCGAGTCTTCTTCTGGGCACCAATTCAAATTTCAGAGTCGATCTGAAATTTCACAAAAACCCGCGAAAGCGGGTTTTTGCGTTTCCGGGGTTTGAAAAGTTACAGCGAACTGCTCTAGCAAATCCCCGTCAGCCCTGCAAGGCGCACTTGAGAAACAATATCGTTTATCATTGTTTCAAGTTTTTGCAATGCGACAGTGAGGAACCTTGCGAATGATGTTTCGAAATACCCTGCGCCGCGGCCTGACCATAACCCTGCTCGGCCTGGCACTCGCCACTCCCCTCACCCAAGCCGCCGAACCGGTTTCCCTGACACTCTATAACGGTCAACACAAAGAAGTCGGCGACGCCATCGCCAAAGCCTTCGAAGCCAAGACCGGGATTCACGTTAATGTGCGCAAAGGCAGCAGCAACCAGCTCGCCAGCCAGGTCGTCGAAGAAGGCGATCGCTCCCCTGCCGACGTGATCTACACCGAAGAATCACCACCACTGAACAAACTCGGCGACCAAGGCCTGCTCGCACAGACCGATGCCGCCACCCTGGCCGTTCTGCCGAAAGATTACGTCGCCGGCAACGGCACCTGGATCGGTGTCACCGCCCGGGTCCGCGTGGTCGCCTTCAACCCGAAACTGATCGATGAAAAAGACCTGCCGAAGTCGGTGATGGAATTTTCCGATCCGAAATGGCAAGGCAAGGTCGGCTTCGTGCCCACCAGCGGCGCCTTCCAGGAACAAGCCGTGGCGATCATCAAAGTGCACGGCATGGACGCGGCCGAAGAATGGCTGACCGGTTTGCGTGCTTTCGGCAAGACCTACAGCAACAACATGGTTGCTCTGAAGGCGGTGGAAAACGGCGAAGTCGCCACCGTGCTGGTGAACAACTATTACTGGTTCGCCTTGCAGCGTGAAAAAGGCCAGCTCGATTCGAAACTGCATTATTTCACCGGCGGCGACGTCGGCGGGCTGATCACTGTTTCCAGTGCGGCCGTGCTGAAATCCAGCAAGCATCCAAAAGAAGCCCAGCAATTTCTCGCCTACATGGCCAGCGAAGAAGGTCAGCGCGTGATCACCCAGACCACCGCCGAATACCCGCTGCACAAAGGCATGGAATCGGATCGTGGGCTCAAGCCGTTCAGCGAGCTCGAAGCACCGAAGGTTACGCCAGCCGATCTCGGCAATGCCGAGGAAGCCCTGGACCTGGAACGTGACGTTGGCTTGAACTGATGAGCGCATCGTTATCCGCCCCCGTCGCGCGCGGGGGTTATGTGCCACGGCGCAAGCGGCCATCGATCTGGCTGTTGCTACCGGTTTTGCTGCTGGTGGTGCTCAGCCTGTTGCCGCTGGCGTATGTCGGGCTCAAGACTTGGCAGGCCGGCTGGGCTGAGGCGCTGCATTTGTTGTGGCGCCCTTATGTGTTTGGCCTGCTGCGCAACACCCTGGCGTTGATGGTCGGTGTGACGCTCGCCTGTGGCGTGATCGGCCTGTCGCTGGCTTGGCTGCTTGAGCGCAGCAACTTGCCGGGGCGGCGCTTGTGGGGCGTGATTCTGTGCCTGCCGTTCGCGGTACCGGCATTTGTCAGCAGCTTTACCTGGGTCTCGCTGAGCGCACATTTCGAAGGCTTGGGCGGGGCGATTCTGGTGATGACCCTGTCCAAGTATCCGCTGATCTTTCTGCCGGTCGCGGCGACCCTGCGCAATCTTGATCCCTCCCTCGAAGAGTCCGCCCGCACACTGGGGCAGAATCGCTGGGGCGTGTTTTTCAGAATCACTCTGCCGCTGCTCTGGCCATCACTGCTCGCCGGTTCGCTGCTGATCGCGCTGCACATGCTGGTGGAATTCGGTGCACTGTCGATCATTGGACTGCAAACCTTTACCACCGCGATCTATCAACAGTTCGAACTGGAATTCAGTAACGCGAATGCTGCGATGCTTTCCGCGGTGTTGCTGGCGCTGTGCCTGATACTGCTGTGGCTGGAACTGCGTGTACGCGGCAAGGGCCGACACGTGCGTACCGGTCAGGGCGCGGCCCGGCATGCGGAACAGGTTCGGCTGGGGCCTTGGGCTGCTGCCGGACAACTTTACTGCCTGACGTTGGCGATCATCGGCAGCGGTATTCCGCTCGGGATGCTTGCGTACTGGCTGGCAGTGGGTTCGTCGGCAGCATTCCCGGCGGCGGCGATCGGCGAGGCGCTGCTCTCCTCCCTGGCGTTGTCGCTGGGCGGCGCTGCGCTGTGCCTGGTGCTGGCAGTGCCGGTGGGATTGCTGGTGGTGCGTCACAAGGGCCAATTGGCGATCTGGGCCGAGCGCTTGCCGTATCTGCTGCATGCGCTGCCAGGACTGGTGATCGCACTGACGCTGGTGTATTTCGCCCTGCACTATGTGCCGGCGCTGTACCAGACTTCGGCATTGTTGCTGATCGCTTATGCGCTGTTGTTTCTGCCGCTGGCTCAGGCGCCGATTCGTACGGCACTGAACAAGGCTGCGCCGCAACTGGAAGAGGCTGCACGCACGCTGGGAGCGTCGTCCTTCAGTGCGTTTTGCCGGGTGACGTTGCCGATCATCTTCCCCGCATTGGGTGCGGCGTTTGCGCTGGTGTTTCTGGATGCGATGAAGGAATTGACGGCGACGCTGCTGCTGAGTCCGACCGGGCTCAATACGCTGGCGACGGAAGTCTGGGCGCATACCGCGAATGTGGAGTTTGCGGCGGCGGCGCCTTATGCGGCGTTGTTGATATTGGTGTCGGGGCTGCCCGTATATCTCCTTACTACCCGGATGTATTTGAGCCGCTGACATCGTCATCGCGAGCAAGCTCGCTCCCACAGGGGAACGCACTCCAAATGTGGGAGCGAGATTGCTCGCGATAGCGGAAGCCCAGACAACCCATCAAGCCCTGAACTGCCCCAGACTCGCCTTCAACTGCGCCGCCAATCCATCCAGCACCTTGCCGCTGGCGGTGGTTTCCACCACCGCTCGAGCCGCTTTCTCTGCCTGTGCATGAATGGTTTCAACCCGACCACGCACCGCCTGTGCGCCTTGCGCCTGATGCGCCGCTGCCTGCGTTGCCAGACCTATCGCCGCATGCACTTGTTCGACCGACGTCTGCACCGACTGTTGCAACCGCGCACTGTCACGCAGCACCAGCAAACCTTCGCTGGCCTGGCGCCCGGCCTGACCGATCGCGGCCACCGCCTCACGCGCACCTTGCTGCAAGGCAACGATGTGCGCCTGAATGTCGCCGGTGGAGCTCTGCGTCTTGCTCGCCAGCGCCCGCACTTCATCGGCCACCACGGCAAACCCGCGACCGGTCTCGCCCGCACGGGCCGCTTCGATGGCCGCGTTCAGCGCCAGCAGGTTGGTTTGCTCGGCGATCCCGTGAATCACCGTCAGCACCACTTCAATCTGCTCACTCTGCTGCGCCAGCCGCTCGATGACTTTCGCCCCGGTATCGACCTGCCCGGCCAACGCCTCGATCAGACTGCCGACTTTCGCCGAGGTCCGAGTGTTTTCATCCGTGGCCGAACGAATATCCACCACTTGCTGCAACGCCGCCTGCATGGCGTGGCTTTCAGACTGAGCGTCATCCGCCATCTGCGACAACGCACGCAGGCTCTCGGCCACTTCATCGCGCTGCATGCCCGCCGCTTTATCGGCCCCGGCATTGCGCAAGGTCATGGCGCCGATTTCCACGCCAGTGCGTTGAGCCACATCGCCCGCTTCGCGCACGATCGGCTGCAACTTATCCACAAAGCGATTGACCGCCGAGGCCATGTCGCCGATTTCGTCCTTACTGTTGATCTGCACGCGCTTGGTCAGGTCGCCCTCGCCCGCAGCCAGGTCGTCCATGGCAGCGATGAGCAGTTTCAAGCGATTGACTACTCGACGACCCAGGACTACGGCCAGCAACAGCAACACACCGAAACCCACCACCGCCAGACCCATGCCGATGCGCCAGCGCAAAGTGCCTGCCGCTTCCTGCACAGTGCTGGTGGTGTTGTCTTTCATTTCAGATGCCGTGGACTGAGCGGACGTCAGACGCGCACGCATCGCCGTGGCGCTGTCAGCTGCCGCACCCTTGAGGCTGTCGCCCACCAATTGATCACTGCTGGCGATCAGCGCCGAAAAACGCTTGTCCAGGGCCGCCAGATCGACTTCCACGGAAGCGGTGGAGACACCCATCAAGACCTTGCCGATTTCCACGCCATTGGGGCTGATTGAGGCTTCGAGGTAGTAGACCGATGGATCGTTCTTCGCCGCATCCAGCACTTTGTCCAATGCGCGCTCGCCCTGGCCTTTCTCCAGCAGCGCTTTGTTGATCGGGTTCTCGCGATTCAGATAGCGCGTCAGGTGCTGGCCGGTAGCGTCGTCGTAGATCACGAACAGCACGTTGGGATTACGCTGAGCCCGGCGGGCGAATTCGGACAGGGTTGGAACGTCGCTGTCCCACATGGCGCGGGGTGCGACCGAAGCCAGAAGCTGCGCCATATCATTGGCGGAGTCCTTCAGATCCTTCTCCAGCGTCGCACGCAGTTGCGCCTGCTCGTCCTTCAATCGCGAGGACAAGCCCGCCGTAAGACGTTGACGAGTACTCGTAGAGAGGCTGTCGAGGCTCGACGTGACTTCACGCCCTGCCTGTTCAAGTTCCCCGGAGAGTTTTTGACTGTCGGCACCCAGGCGCACACCCAGATCGGCTTCCAGTGCGGTCACTGTGCTCCGGGTCAGGGCGACAGCCACCAGCACCTGCACCAAAAGTGCGATACCAAGGGTAACGAACACGGGCCGCAATAGACGGCTTTGTAACAGTGAGAGAACGGCCGACACTTGATATCCCTCTGCGTTGACGCCATTAAATTGATGACACCCCAGAAAAGATGCACTTAATGAAGATCACAGCAAAGGTCATGCCGTCTAACAGACACAAACGACAAAGGCCCCAATTAAGGGGCCTTTGTGTTTTACATCAACGACTTATTAGGCGAACGGGTGACGCAGAACGATGGTTTCGTTGCGGTCCGGGCCCGTCGAAATAATGTCAATCGGCGCACCGACCAACTCTTCGACGCGCTTGATGTAGTTGCGTGCAGCTTGTGGCAGCTCTTCCAGGGTCTTGGCACCGACGGTGGATTCGGTCCAGCCCGGCATCTCTTCGTACACCGGCTCCAGGCCGATGTAGCTGTCGGCGTCAGTCGGTGCATCGATCACTGCACCATCCTGGTTCTTGTAGCCAACGCAGATGTTGATGGTTTCCAGACCGTCCAGCACGTCCAGCTTGGTCAGGCACAGGCCCGAGATGCTGTTGACGTCGATAGCGCGACGCAGGATGACGGCATCGAACCAGCCGCAACGACGGGCACGGCCGGTGGTAGCGCCGAACTCGTGGCCACGCTTGGCCAGGAAAGCACCCACATCATCAAACAGCTCAGTCGGGAACGGACCCGAACCGACGCGAGTGGTGTAGGCCTTGGTGATGCCGAGGATGTAATCCAGGTACATCGGGCCAAAACCCGAACCGGTGGCGATGCCGCCCGCGGTGGTGTTGGAGCTGGTGACGTACGGGTAAGTACCGTGGTCGATGTCCAGCAGGGAGCCTTGGGCGCCTTCGAACATGATGTCTTTGCCTGCGCGACGCAGCTCGTGCAGCTCAGCGGTGACGTCGAGCATCATCGGCTTCAGCAGCTCGGCGTATTCCATGCACTCGTCGAGTGTTTTCTGGAAGTCGATCGCAGGCTCTTTGTAGTAATTGACCAGAACGAAGTTGTGGTAATCCAGCAACTCGCCCAGCTTGGCGGCGAAACGCTCACGGTGGAACAGGTCACCGATGCGCAGGCCACGACGCGCAACCTTGTCTTCGTACGCCGGGCCGATGCCGCGACCGGTAGTACCGATCTTCAGCTCGCCACGGGCCTTTTCACGCGCCTGGTCCAGCGCTACGTGATAGGACAGGATCAGCGGGCAGGACGGGCTGATACGCAGGCGCTCGCGCACCGGTACGCCTTTCTCTTCCAGCTTGATGATTTCCCGCAGCAGAGCGTCGGGTGCAACCACCACGCCGTTGCCGATCAGGCACTGCACGCCTTCGCGCAGCACGCCCGACGGGATCAGGTGCAAGACGGTTTTTTCGCCATCGATCACCAGGGTGTGACCAGCGTTGTGGCCACCCTGGTAGCGCACTACGGCGGCAGCATGTTCGGTCAGCAGATCAACGATCTTGCCTTTGCCCTCATCACCCCATTGGGTGCCCAGGACTACGACATTCTTACCCATAACACTTGTCCTCATTCGCGCAAACTTGGTGCCGGCCGCGGCCGGCAGGAAAACTCAAGAAGCCAGTGGCGATACTTGCCAAAGCCCGTTCTGCTGAATCAATTGCCGGTCGCAGTCCGCTTCACGGGCGGCGGCCAAAGGTTGCCCAAGCAAAGCCTGAACGACACGCTGACCCTCACTGCGCAACTGGCAAACCTGCTGCCAGAGTGCCGCATCCGTACTGTCAGGCATCCAGATACCGCCAGACGGTAACTCGATCTCAGCACGCCCCAGGGTCACCAGGGTTTTCAAATCGGTGGAGAAGCCGGTTGCCGGACGGGCGCGACCGAAGTCGGCACCGATGTCGTCGTAACGACCGCCCTGAGCAATGGACTGGCCAACACCCGGTACGAACACCGCAAACACCACACCGGTGTGGTAGTGGTAGCCGCGCAACTCACCCAGGTCGAAATACAACGGCAACTCAGGGAAACGCGTAGACAGACGCTCGGCAATCGCCAGCAAGTCGTCCAGAGCTGCCAGTACCGGCGCTGGCGCATTCGCCAGACGCTCGCGGGCAGCGCTCAATACTTCACGGCCGCCACACAGGTCGACCAGCGCCCGCAACATGCCCGACAGATCGGCAGGCAAGCCTTCGGTCAAGGTAATGACCTCGTCGATGGCCTTACGTTGCAACGCATCGAACAACTGTTGCTCGACTTCACCGGACAAACCGGCGGCGCGAGCCAGGCCGCGGTAGATACCCACATGACCGAGGTCCATGTGCACATCCGGCACATCGGCCAGTTGCAGCATAGCCAACATCAGGCTGATGACCTCCACGTCGCTGCTCGGGCTGGCATCGCCGTACAACTCGGCACCCAGCTGGATCGGGCTGCGCGAGGACGACAAGGCGCGCGGCTGAGCGTGCAGCACGCTACCGGCATAGCACAGACGGCTCGGGCCTTCGCGACGCAAGGTGTGCGCATCGATGCGCGCCACTTGCGGCGTGATGTCGGCACGGAAACCCATCTGCCGGCCCGATTGCGGGTCGATGACCTTGAAGGTACGCAGATCGAGGTCCTGGCCCGCGCCGGTCAGCAGGGATTCCAGGTACTCGATATGGGGAGTCACGACAAACTCGTAACCCCAGCTCTGGAACAGATCCAACACCTGACGACGCGCGACTTCAATGCGCGCCGCTTCTGGTGGCAGTACTTCTTCGATGCCATCTGGCAGCAGCCAGCGGTCTACCGTTGCCATTACGCCATTCCCCTATGATCCGGGCGACAAGCCTTTGGGCGAGCCTTGAGTGAAGCAGAAAATGATCGGCTCATGCGCACAAACCACGCGCAAGAACAACGTGGCGAAAAGCCTGAAATCGGCTTCGCCAACCACTTTCCTCGAAAAACCTGTCGAGTCATTCAACTCGGACGCCTGCATAAAAAACAGCAATCAAACGTGCAGACGCAAAAAAGCCGGGAATTTCCCGGCTGCCGCATCATACACACGTTTTCCCAAAGGATCACCCCGCCCGAGGCGTTAGCCGCCAGGCGGGGGATGATTCAGGTCAACGTCGTATCAAGGTTTGGCTTTTTCCAGGTAACGGAAGAAGTCGCTGCTTGGGTCCAGGACCATGACGTCGGATTTGTTCGCAAAACTTTCACGGTAGGCACGCAGGCTACGGTAGAAACCGTAGAACTCCTGATCCTGGCCGTAGGCCTTGGAGTAGATCGCAGCTGCCTGGGCATCACCATCACCACGAACCTCTTCAGATTCACGATAGGCTTCAGCCAACAACACGCGGCGTTGACGATCAGCGTCGGCACGAATGCCTTCCGACAGTTCGTTACCCTTGGCGCGGTGCTCGCGAGCTTCACGCTCACGCTCGGAACTCATGCGTTCGAAAACGCTGCGGTTCACTTCTTTCGGCAGATCGATGGCCTTGACCCGAACATCGACAACTTCGATGCCCAGCTCTTTTTCCGCCATCTTGTTCAGCGAAGCCGTGATATCGGTCATCAGCGCATCGCGCTCACCGGAAACCACTTCGTGCAGCGTGCGCTTACCAAACTGGTCACGCAGGCCCGACTCCAGACGACGGGAAAGACGCTCGTCAGCAATCTGCTTGAGGCCGGAAGTCGCGGTGTAGAAGCGCTCGGCATCTTTCACGCGCCACTTGGCGTAGGCATCGACCATGACAGCTTTCTTTTCCAGCGTCAGGAAGCGTTGTGTCGGTGCATCCAGCGTCATCAGGCGTGCGTCGAATTTGCGCACCTGGTTAACGTAAGGCACTTTCACATGCAGGCCTGGCTGAACATCAGTCTGGACCACACGACCGAACTGCAGCAGCACCGCACGCTCGGTCTGAGCCACGATGTAGAAGCAGTTCCAGGCAGCGATCGCCACGACGACGCCGACAATAAGGGCGATCAGCGATTTATTGCTCATCAGCGACTCTCCCTGGTACGTGCTTGCTGTTGCTGCAGATCGGCTGCACGCACATTCGCTTCATTGCTGGTGGCTGCCGCGCCGGTCACCGGAGTGCTGGTGCTGCGACCACTTTCGACCATTTTATCCAGCGGCAAGTACAGCAGATTGCTCTGGCCATTCTTGTTGCCGGTCACGAGAACCTTGCTGGTATTGCTGAAGACTTCCTGCATGGTGTCCAGGTACAGACGCTGACGGGTCACTTCAGGTGCCTTGCGATACTCGCTCACCAGCTTGGTGAAGCGATCAGCCTCACCCTTGGCGCGCGAAACGGTTTCGTCACGGTAACCATTGGCATCTTCGATGATGCGCTGGGCCTGACCACGGGCTTCCGGCACGACACCGTTGGCGTAGGTTTCAGCCTGGTTACGCGAACGCTGCTCGTCTTCACGGGCGCGGATCACGTCATCGAAGGCTTCCTGCACTTCACGCGGTGCGGCTGCGCTCTGTACGTTGACCTGAGTGACGGTGATACCGGTGCGATAGGTATCCATGAAGCGTTGCAGACGCTCCTTGATTTCGCTGGCCATCAATTCACGACCTTCGGTCAGCACCTGATCCATAGCGGTGGAACCCACCACGTGGCGCAAGGCACTTTCGGTCGCGTGCTGCAGGCTGATTTCCGGCTGATCAACGCTCAGCACGAAGTCCTGCAGGTTGCTGATCTTGTACTGCACGGTCAGCGGCACTTCGACGATGTTCTCGTCTTCAGTCAGCATTTGACCCTGCTTGGTATAGGCACGCTCACGCGTGACGTTTTCCAGGTACTTGCGATCGATCGGCGGGAAATAGATGTTCAGGCCCGGGCCAACGGTTTCGTAGTACTTGCCGAAGCGCAGCACCACGGCTTGCTCCTGCTCGTCGACTACATAGACCGCGCTGTACAGCCATACGGCCGCCAACACGACCAGGCCGATGCCGAGCAGACCGCCGAAGCCGCCACTCCTGCCCGAACCGCCACCGTCATCACCGCGTTTCTTACCACCACCGAACAACCCGTTCAGGCTTTCCTGCAGCTTTCGGAAGGCCTCGTCGAGATCCGGTGGTCCCTTGCGGTCGCCGTTATTGCGGCGCTTGCCACCCCAAGGATCCTGATTATTCGAGTTGCCACCCGGCTCATTCCAAGCCATAGCGCTCTCCATCTGATAAAGCAAAGACGCACCCACGGCGCGCCGACCAATGCTACAGAATGCCTGTCACCGCGGCACAACCGCTTTCTCAGGCTTTTATTGCAAAGTGTGTTGCTCGATGAACTCTGTCGGCACAACGCCTTCACGGCTGACCAGCCGATTGAGCTCCGAACGCGGCAATCGAACGGCCAGCAAGCTGACACCTTCTTCGTCGTGTTCTTCTTTCTGCACCGCTCCGAGTTCGAAGAACTGCGCACGCAGTCGAGCGAATCGTTGCGGCAAGCGCAAGGTACCGATAAACAACTCACTGCCAAGCAACTCGGCAATGGCTTGCTCAAGCAATTCCAGACCACTGCCATCACGCGCCGATAGCCAGACCCGTTGGGGCTTGCCGTTTTCGTCGCGCTGGATTTGTGGCTCAACGCCTTCAAGCAAATCGAGTTTGTTATAGACCTCGAGGATCGGCAAGTCCTGGGCACCAATCTCGCCCAGCACCACCATCACCTGCTCGATCTGCAACATGCGATCCGGTTCGGCCGCATCGATCACGTGCAAAAGCAGGTCGGAGTTACTCGACTCTTCGAGGGTAGACCGAAATGCCTCGACCAGCTTGTGGGGCAAGTGGCGAATGAAACCCACAGTGTCGGCCAGGACAATCGGCCCCAGGTCGTCCAGTTCCAGACGGCGCAAGGTCGGGTCCAGCGTGGCAAACAACTGGTCAGCCGCGTACACGTCGGATTTCGTCACGTTATTGAAGAGCGTGGATTTACCGGCGTTGGTATACCCCACCAAAGACACGGTAGGAATATCCGCACGCGAACGGCCACGTCGCGACTGTTCGCGCTGGCTGCGCACTTTTTCCAGCCGGCCCTTGATCTGTCGCAGGCGAACCCGCAGCAAACGGCGGTCGGTCTCCAGCTGGGTTTCACCCGGGCCACGCATGCCGATACCGCCACCTTGACGCTCAAGGTGAGTCCAGCCACGAACCAGCCGGGTGCTCATGTGGTCAAGCTGGGCCAGTTCTACCTGGAGCTTGCCTTCATGGGTACGGGCGCGCTGGGCGAAAATATCGAGAATCAGACCGGTGCGGTCGATCACGCGACACTCGAAAACACGTTCGAGGTTACGTTCCTGACTGGGCGTGAGGGTGTGATTGAAGATCACCAGATCTGCCTTTTCGGCATGGACCAGGTCGCGCAGTTCCTCGACCTTGCCGCTGCCAATCAGGAATTTGGCGGTTGGCCGATGACGCGGCACGTTAAAAAACGCAACGGTCTCGGCGCCGGCCGAATTAGCCAACTCCTGAAACTCCTGCGGATCTTCGCGCGCCTCAGGGTCCTGTCCATCCAAGTGAACGAGGATTACTCGCTCACCACCACCGTGGCGCTCAAAGAACAAAGGAGACTCCTATCAGGCGTTACCTGGCTCAGCGTCACCTGCTTCGGATTCGGTTGCGCTAGGCAGACGAATTGGACGAACCGGCACCACTGTAGAGATAGCGTGTTTGTAAACCATCTGGCTGACGGTGTTTTTCAGCAGGATAACGAACTGGTCGAAAGACTCGATCGTGCCTTGCAGTTTGATCCCGTTGACCAGGTAGATGGAAACCCCCACTTTCTCTTTACGTAAAGTATTCAAGTAAGGGTCTTGTAGCGAATGCCCTTTTGACATGTGCCGCACTCCTTTAAGGATTCAATATAAAAAATAGGTAAACAATGGCTTGTGGCCGTCACACCCCCAAGGATAGACGGCAAATGCAAGGACTCAGCTCAATATGGAGATGGTCCCAAGGTATTTCAAGGCGCGCGGCAGATTGTCGCAATCGAGGCTGTCCAACCAGTGTAAATCAGCCCAACTGCGCAGCCAGGTGAACTGGCGCTTCGCCAATTGGCGCGTGGCAATGATTCCACGCTCCTGCATCTCGGCTTGCGTCAGCTTGCCATCCAGGTAGTCCCAGACTTGTCGGTAGCCTACTGCACGTATAGACGGCAACCCGGCATGCAGGTCACTTCGCTTACGCAGGGCTACGACCTCGTCAATGAATCCCTGTTCCAACATATTCGTGAATCTTTGTTTAATTCGCTCGTGCAATACCTGGCGATTTGCCGGAGCAATAGCCAAGTTCGCGACAGTATAGGGCAATTGTTGCAGTCCCGAGGCGGCTGCTTCAGTACTTTGCGCAGATTGTTGCAACCTTAGAGCAGTCATGCTCTGACCACTGACGCGATAAACTTCCAGCGCTCGACTGAGTCGCTGCGGATCGTTCGGATGAATACGCGCCGCAGATTCAGGATCGATGACTGCCAATTGTTCGTGCAAAGCTTGCCAGCCAAGGCGTGCAGCTTCTTCTTCGATCTGTGCGCGGACGTCCGGATCTGCCGCTGGCATGTCTGCCAGACCTTCAACCAAAGCCTTGTAATAGAGCATTGTGCCGCCCACCAGCAGCGGAATTTTGCCCCGCGCGGTGATCTCGGCCATGGCTTCGAGGGCATCACGACGGAAATCGGCGGCCGAATAGCTCTCTGCCGGATCAAGAATATCGATCAAACGGTGTGGAAATTCAGCCAGAAGCTCTTTTGAAGGCTTGGCGGTGCCGATGTCCATGCCACGGTAGACCAGCGCCGAATCGACGCTGATCAACTCGCAAGGCAAGACTTTGGTGAGTTCGATGGCCAGGTCGGTCTTGCCGGCGGCGGTCGGCCCCATCAGGAAAATCGCAGGAGGGAGCTGGTTCATCAACGACCGCGCAAGAACAGTTTGTCCAGATCGTCCAGGCCCAATTGGGTCCAGGTCGGTCGGCCATGGTTGCATTGACCGCTGCGTTCGGTGTTTTCCATGTCCCGCAGCAGACCGTTCATTTCCGGGATTGCCAGACGCCGATTAGCACGAATCGCGCCGTGGCAGGCCATGGTGCCGAGCAGTTCGTTCAGGTGCGCCTGAATCCGGTCGCTGGTGCCGTACTCCATCAGATCCGCCAGAACGTCACTGACCAATCGATTGGCTTCAGCTTGCTTGAGCAAGGCCGGAATCTGCCGGATAGCCAGGGATTCCGGGCCCAGACGCTGCAATTCAAAGCCCAGGCGCTGGAACCACGCGACGTGTTCTTCGGCGCAATCGGCTTCACGCTGACTGACCGCCAGGGACTCCGGCACCAGCAGCGGCTGACCGCTCAGGCCTTCGCTGGCCATGGCGATTTTCAGGCGTTCGTACATGATCCGCTCGTGAGCGGCATGCATGTCCACCAGCACCAGCCCTTGGGCGTTTTCCGAAAGAATGTAGATGCCTTTGAGTTGCGCCAAGGCGTAACCCAGCGGTGGAATATCGTCCTGCCCGGCCGGAAGTGCAGCGGCGTTGGCTTCTGGCAGCGGCGCAAAAAACTCCTTGTACGCAGCCTGAGCCTCAGCTGCCGGCACGCCGGACTGAGGACGCGGCGTGTATTGATACTGATAACCAGCGCCAGCGCCCGATCCTGCCGGCGTATTGAACGACGGTTGGGCTTGAGGCTGTTCCAGCAACGCATTGGCCGCCAGACGCATTTCGCCCTGCGGACCGAACTCGCCCGCATCGATCCCGGTCGGTCGAACGATTGCCGTCGCTACCGGTGCAGCCAGGTGATCATCCGGCCGCACATCGCCCAACGCGCGGTGCAAGGTGCCGTAGAGGAAATCGTGAACCATGCGCCCGTCACGGAAGCGCACTTCGTGCTTGGTCGGGTGCACGTTGACGTCAACGCCTGCCGGATCGACTTCGAAAAACAGCACGAACGTCGGGTGCCGGCCGTTGAATAGCACGTCGCGATAGGCCTGGCGCACCGCGTGGGCCACCAGCTTGTCGCGTACCGCTCGGCCGTTCACAAAGAAATACTGCAAGTCTGCCTGGCTGCGGTTGAACGTCGGCAAGCCGACCCAGCCCCACAAATGCAGGCCATTGCGCTCGATCTCGATCGGCAGCGCCTGCTCGAGGAAACCCGAACCGCAAATCGCCGCCACACGCCGGGCACGGGCCGCGTCGTCATGGGCTTCATGCAGGCTGAGGATGGTCTTGCCGTTGTGGCGCAGATGGAACGCCACGTCGAAGCGCGCCAGGGCCAGACGCTTGATCACTTCTTGCAGGTGATCGAATTCGGTTTTTTCGGTTTTGAGAAACTTGCGTCGCGCCGGGGTGTTGAAGAACAGGTCACGCACTTCCACCGACGTGCCCACCGGATGGGCCGCTGGTTGCACGCGAGGCGCCATGTCCCGGCCTTCGGTTTCGACCTGCCATGCCTGATCGGCATCTTTAGTGCGGGACGTCAGGGTCAAACGCGCCACGGAGCTGATCGACGCGAGTGCTTCACCACGAAACCCAAGGCTCATGACCTGCTCAAGGTCTTCCAGGTTGCGGATCTTGCTGGTGGCGTGACGCGCCAAAGCCAGCGGCAAGTCATCGGCAGAAATTCCGCTGCCATCATCGCGCACCCGCAGCAGCTTGACGCCGCCCTGCTCCACATCGACATCAATGCGCTTGGCACCGGAGTCGAGACTGTTCTCCAGCAACTCCTTGATCACCGAAGCCGGGCGCTCAACCACCTCACCGGCGGCAATCTGGTTCGCCAGTCGCGGGCTGAGCAGCTCGATGCGAGCCGTGTTGGTCAGCACCTGGTTCATTCTTTGGCCGCCAGTTCAGTGCCGGGAATGGTCAGGGTCTGACCGATTTTCAGCTCGTCACTCTGCAGGTTGTTGGCGCTGCGCAGGGTGGCCGGGGACACCTGATAACGCACGGCAATCATTGCCAGCGTCTCGCCCGGGCTCACCCGATGGTCACGTGGACCTTGAGCGATCTTGCCGGAATCACGCAGCCAGGCGATGTAGGTGCCCGGTGGCGGATTCTGCTGGAAGAACTGGCGCACGCCGCTGCTGATCGAACGCGCCAGCGCTTGCTGGTGGTTCGCTGCGGCAAGCTTGGAAGCTTCGTTGGCGTTGGAGATGAACCCGGTTTCCACCAGGATCGACGGGATATCCGGCGACTTCAGCACCATGAACCCGGCCTGTTCTACGCGTTGTTTGTGCAGCGGCGTGACGCGACCGATGTTGCTCAGCACCTTCTGGCCGACGTTCAGGCTGGAGGTCAGGGAAGCAGTCATCGACAGGTCAAGCAGCACGCCCGCCAGCATGCGGTCCTTGTCGTCGAGGCTGACGTTGCCGGCACCACCGATCAAGTCGGAACGGTTTTCGCTGTCGGCCAGCCAACGGGCCGTTTCCGAGGTCGCACCGCGATCAGACAGGGCAAACACCGAGGCACCGAAGGCAGCAGCCGAAGGCGCGGCATCGGCGTGAATCGAAACGAACAGGTCGGCACCCTTCTTACGGGCGATTTCAGTACGACCGCGCAATGGAATGAAGTAGTCGCCGGTGCGGGTCAGTTCGGCGCGGAAGCCTTTCATGCCATTGACCTGACGTTGCAGTTCGCGGGCGATGGCCAGTACCACGTCTTTTTCACGCTGACCGCGAGAGCCGGAGGCACCCGGGTCTTCGCCGCCGTGACCGGCATCGATGACCACAACGATGTCGCGCTTGCCGGCCGGGGCTGGCGGCAGCTTCACCGCTGGCTCCACCGGAGTGACCGGCACCGGGGCCACCGTCGCGACGTTGGTCGGCGCCGGAATTGGCGCGGCATCGGCGGCATTATCGAACAAGTCGACCACCAGGCGATTGCCGTACTGGGCGTTTGGCGCCAGGGTAAAACTTTTCGGCGTCACGGCTTTTTTCAGGTCGATGACCACCCGCAGGTCGGTCGGCGTACGTTGAGCCGAGCGCATGGCGGTGATCGGAGTGTTCGAGCTGTTGACGTTCAGCGGCGCCCCCAGGGATGCGCCATTGATGTCGATGACCAGCCGATCCGGGGCGGTCAGGGTAAAGACACTGTGCTGGACAGGACCGCTCAGATCGAACACCAGTCGTGTGTTGTCCGGAGCCCGCCACAGGCGAACGCTATTGACCTTTGTCTCGGCCACAGCGTCGACGGTCACCGCCAAAAACAACAATCCTACGGCAGCTACCATCGCGCGAAAGCGCATACCTAACCCCATCATTTAATTGGTTTCCAATGCCAAAGCGGCACACCACGACTCGCCACGCGAGCCCTGGGACAAAATTTTCAGCGAACGCCCGCTGTCTTGCGGGCTAATGGTAATGGTCAGGTCGGGCTTTGGCAAAAAGCCTGCACCCTTTTCGGGCCACTCGATCAGGCATAACGCGTCGTCTTCGAAGTAGTCGCGGATGCCGAGGTACTCCAGCTCTTCAGGATCGACCAGGCGATAGAGGTCGAAATGGAAGGCCCGGATGTCGCCAATCTCGTAGGGTTCGACCAGGGTAAACGTAGGGCTTTTTACCGACCCTTTATGCCCCAGCCCCCTGATGATGCCCCGGGACAGCGTGGTTTTCCCCGCGCCCAGATCCCCCTCGAGAAAAATCAGACCGTGCCCTTCAGTGGTTTGTGCGATGCGTGCGCCAAATGCGGTCATCGCCTCTTCATCAGCCAGGTACAGGGTTACTTCAGACACGGTGCTTGCTCCTCCAACAACTGACGAATGGCTGGAATCAGATCACTGGCCGCCAGCCCACGGCCCGATTTACCTTCTTGCGCGCCAGCATTGGCATGCAGCCAGACGGCCAGGCAGGCGGCGTCGAACGCCTCCATGCCTTGTGCCAGCAACGCGCCGACCAGACCGGCCAGCACATCACCCAAACCGGCGGTGGCCATGGCCGGATGGCCCTGATGACACAACGCCAGGCGCCCATCGGGGCTGGCGATCAGGCTGCCGGCACCTTTCAGCACCACGACAGCTGTATATTTTTTGCTCAATGCGTGAGCCGCCGCAGGACGATCGGCCTGCACTTCGGCAGTGCTCACCCCCAACAAGCGCGCCGCTTCGCCCGGATGCGGAGTGATCACACAATCCCTGGGCAAGCTCACGTGCTCTGTGGCCAGCAGATTCAATGCGTCGGCGTCCCAGACTTGCGGCAGCGGCGCGTTGGCAGCCGCCGACAAAAGGCTGCGCCCCCAGGAAGCCTGACCCAAGCCTGGGCCGACAACCAGCACGGAAACCTTTTGCAGCAGTTCCATCAGTTGATTGGCCGACGAAGCGCCCAACACCATGGCTTCAGGAATTCTCGCCAGCGCGGCCGGAACATGCTCACTGCGCGTCGCCACGGACACCATGCCCGCACCGCTACGCAGGGCACTTTGCGCGCTCAGCAGGATGGCGCCACCAAAGCCGCGATCACCGCCGATCAGCAATACATGACCGAATTTGCCCTTATGGGAAGTTGGAGCCCGGCCCGTCAGACACGGCAAGGAACTGGCCGTCAGCCGACGTGCGCTGATGGCGACTCCGTTAAACGACTCGGGGGAGGCTTGCAGATCGTTGAACACCAACTCGCCGACCATGTCTGCAGCATCGCCGGTAAACAGACCCAGTTTCAGGCCGATGAACGTCACCGTCAGGTCAGCCCGCACCGCAGCGCCGAGTATTCGGCCGGTATCAGCGCACAACCCCGAAGGGATATCCACCGCCGCAATCGGCAGCCCGCTGCCGTTGATCGCCGCGATGGCGCCCGCGTAGGGCTCTCGCACCTCTCCCGTCAGGCCGGTGCCGAGCAAGGCATCCAGCACGATACCGCGCAACTCGGACTGCGCACTGAAAGCTTGAAGCGCGACACCTTCAGACACAGCCTCGGCATGGGCCAATGCCGCGTCACCCTGTAAACGCTTGGGATCACCGACCGCCAGCACCCGCACATGCCAGCCCGCACGTCGGGCCAGCACGGCCACCAGATAACCGTCGCCGGCGTTATTGCCATGACCGGCCACGACACTCAATTCATTCGCCGACGGCCAATGACGGACCAGCGCGCGCCAGGTCGCCCGCGCCGCGCGCTGCATCAATTCGAAGCCCGGTGTGCCGGCCGCAATCAGGCTCGCATCGAGGGCTCGCACTTGCGCAGCGCTATACAGCGCGTCGGGTAAATCATCTTTAGTGTGCGGCATGCGTCTATGGGCTCCGATGTCTGGCAGAATTATACGCACCTCAGCTCCGGTTTCTCTCGCCTCATGCCCGCAATTACCACAGACCTGCCCGTCCTCGCCCAATCCATCAAGGATTGGGGCCGCGAGCTGGGTTTTCAGCAAGTCGGCATAAGCGGCCTCGACCTGGCCGAGCATGAGCAGCACCTGGAACGCTGGCTCGCGGCCGGCTACCACGGCGAAATGGACTACATGGGCGCCCACGGCAGTAAACGCTCACACCCGGAAGAGCTGGTGCCCGGCACGCTTCGGGTGGTTTCCCTACGCATGGACTACCTGCCGGGCGACACCGAAATGGCCAAACGTCTGGCACAACCAGAAAAAGCCTACGTCTCGCGTTATGCCTTGGGCCGCGATTACCACAAATTGATCCGTAAACGCGTGCAACAACTGGCCGATAAAATTCAGGCCGAGATCGGCCCGTTTGGTTTCCGCGCCTTCGTCGACAGCGCCCCGGTGCTGGAAAAAGCGATCGCGGAACAGGCCGGTCTTGGCTGGATCGGCAAAAACACCTTGGTCTTGAATCGCAAGGCCGGCAGTTACTTCTTTCTCAGCGAACTGTTCGTCGACCTGCCGCTGCCGGTTGACCCGCCACACAGCACCGAACATTGCGGCCGTTGCACGGCTTGTTTGGACATTTGCCCGACCAACGCGTTTGTCGGCCCGTATGTGCTGGATGCCCGACGCTGCATTTCCTACCTGACCATCGAATTGAAAAGTGCGATCCCGGAGGATTTGCGGCCATTGATCGGCAATCGGGTGTTCGGTTGCGATGATTGTCAGATCGTCTGCCCGTGGAACCGCTTTGCCCGCCCGTCCGGCGAAAGCGACTTCAAGCCACGACACAACCTGGATAACGCGGAGTTGGCCGAGCTGTTCATGTGGGATGAGGAGAAGTTTCTCAGCAGCACTGAAGGTTCGCCGTTACGTCGGGCCGGTTACGAGCGCTGGTTGCGAAATCTGGCGGTGGGGCTGGGGAATGCGCCATCAAGCATTCCGGTGCTGGAAGCGTTGAAAGCGCGGCGCGAATACCCTTCAGAACTGGTCCGCGAACACGTGGAATGGGCCCTGAAACAACACGGACTCCTGTAGCAGCTGCCGAAGGCTGCGTCCGGCTGCGGAGCAGTCGTCATCCTGCAAATCGAGTCCTGCGGCCTCGAACGCAGCCTTCGGCAGCTGCTACAAGGGCTGCGCGACGTCAGGCTTGGTCGTTATAAACGAACTTCGGCATTTCCCAATGAAACCGGATCGCCAGCAACCGCAGCAGGAAGCCACCAAACAAGGTGATGAGAATCGCCTGCTCACCCGGTAATTGCAGGTAAATGCAGAGCATGTAGCACCACGCCGCAGCGAACGAGACGCTGGCGTAGAGTTCGCGGCGGAAGATCAGCGGGATGTCGTTGCAGAAGATGTCGCGCAGGATGCCGCCGAAAACCCCGGTGATCACACCGCTGACGGATGCTACGAGCATGCCGTGGCCCATTTCCAGCGCGGTCATGCAGCCGATCAGGGTGAACGCCACCAGGCCCACGGCGTCGAGCACCAGAAACAGCGAGCGCAGGTGGCGCATCCAGCGCGCAGCGAACACCGTGAACATCGCCGCCACCGAGGTCAGCACCAGGTATTCCGGGTGCTTGACCCACGTCAACGGGTAATGACCGAGCAGCACGTCACGCACCGACCCCCCACCCAAAGCCGTGACGCAGGCAATCAGCACCACGCCAAACCAGTCCATCCCGCGACGACCCGCAGACAGGGCACCGGTCATGGCTTCGGCGGTAATGGCGATCAGGTAAAGCATCAGCAACATGGCGGCGGTCCTTGCAGGAAGGCGCGCAGTCTAGCTATTTAGGGACGGCACCAAAAGAGGGCATTGCACATTCCGTGCAGCCCTCAATTCCATCAGAACTTGATGAAATGCTTGCGGTAATGCTGCAGCTCGGCGATCGATTCGCGGATGTCGTCCAGGGCCAGGTGAGTGCTACCCTTTTTGAAGCTGTCGCGCACGTCCGGCGCCCAGCGTGCGGCCAACTCTTTAAGGGTCGATACGTCGAGGTTGCGGTAGTGGAAGAAGCTTTCCAGGGATTTCATGTGGGTATAAAGGAAGCGACGGTCCTGGCAAATGCTGTTGCCACAGATCGGTGACTTGCCCTTCGGCACCCATTTCTCCAGGAAAGCGATGGTTTCGGCTTCGGCTTCAGCCATGCTGATGCGGCTGTCGCGAACGCGCTGGGTCAGCCCGGAGCCGCCGTGTTGACGGGTGTTCCACTCGTCCATGCCGGCGAGAATTTCGTCGCTGTGATGGATGGCGATCACCGGACCTTCGGCCAAGGTGTTCAGGTCACTGTCGGTGACGATGGTGGCCATTTCGATGATGACGTCGGTATCAGGGTTCAGACCGGTCATTTCCAGGTCGATCCAGATCAGATTCTGCGGGTTTTGCATGTGTCGGCTCCTAGGCAATGCTGCGCAGTTTAGCCTAGGGCGGCGGCCGGGCGTGCTAAACTCGCGGCCGTTTTACCTAATCGCTGCATTCTTGATACGGAACACCCATGGCCAAACGCCAACTCAATCGTCGTCAAAACTGGCGCATCGAAAAGATTCAGGGCGAACGCGCTGCCCGCGCCGCCAAACGCGAGTCCTCGGCTGTCGAGGCACTTGAGGGTGGCGACCTGGGTCCGGAACAGACCGGCCTGGTGATCGCGCACTTCGGTGTGCAGGTCGAAGTCGAAGCGCTCGATGGCGATTTGGCCGGCCAGGTGTTCCGCTGCCACTTGCGCGCCAACCTGCCTGCGCTGGTAACCGGCGATCAGGTGGTCTGGCGTGCCGGCAACCAGGGCATCGGTGTGATCGTGGCTCAACTGCCGCGTAAAACCGAACTCTGCCGTCCGGACAGTCGTGGTCAGCTCAAGCCTGTAGCCGCCAACGTCGACATGATCGTCATCGTCTTCGCGCCGCTGCCCGAGCCTCATGCCAACTTGATCGACCGTTATCTGGTCGCTGCGGAGCACGCAGGGATTCGTCCGCTGCTGTTGCTCAACAAGTTCGACCTGATCGACGAGCAAAACGCCCCGGCACTGAACGCCTTGCTGGCGGTTTACCGCACGCTGGGTTACCCGGTGCTGGAAGTCTCGGCGCACCACGGCAATGGCATGGAGCAATTGCAGGCACAACTGGACGGGCGCATCAGTGTGTTCGTCGGCCAGTCCGGCGTCGGCAAATCTTCGTTGGTCAATACCCTGTTGCCTGAAGTCGAAGCCCGTGTCGGCCCGCTGTCCGAGTTGTCCGGCCAGGGCACTCACACCACCACTACCGCGCGGTTGTTCCACTTCCCCGGTGGCGGTGAGCTGATCGACTCCCCGGGTATCCGCGAATTCGGCCTGGGCCACGTCAGCCGTGCCGACGTCGAAGCCGGCTTCATCGAGTTCAACGACCTGATCGGCACCTGCCGCTTCCGCGACTGCAAGCACGACCGCGAGCCGGGTTGTGCATTGCTCAAGGCCCTGGAAGAAGGCCGCGTGCAGCAGCAACGGATGAACAGCTATCGCTCGATCATTGCTAGCCTGCCGGAAACCAGCTACTAAACAGACGCGCCCGCTGCCTCGACACTGACGGGGCGGCGGGCCGCTTGTAGCATCCTACAAATATCCTCACCATTTAAACGTCAGAGACTTCTGTAAGGCTCTTGCACGCCTGTTTGTAGGGGAATTCTCTTTATCCGCACAGGCCTTGTTACGCCCACTCAAGTGCATACATTCGAGCCCTCATCGCATTTCTGGCGATACCGAGGGACAGCCATGCAAACCTATCATTTGTTTATCAGCCATTCGTGGAACTACCCCCACGCCCACGACAACCTCGTGCGGCTGCTCAACGCTAAACCCGGCTTCACGTTCAAAAATTTTTCGGTGCCGCCAGACAACCCGATCATCGGCGCGAAAACCGACAAACAGCTGGAAGAAGCCATCGAAAACAAAATCCGGCCCTGCTCGGCAGTGCTGATCATGGCGGGGATGTATTCGACCTACAGCAAGTGGATCAACAAGGAAATCGAGATCGCCAGGCGAATGGGCAAGGTGATCATTGCGGTGAAGCCGTTTGGTGCGGAACGGATTTCCACGGTGGTACGCCGGGCGGCGCACGCGGAGTGTGCGTGGAACACCAACAGCATCATCAATGCCATTCGCACTCACGCGGCGGGGTGAACCATGCGCAAGGGACTGTTCATCGGCATTAATAATTACAGCCATGTTTCGCAATTAAGTGGTTGCAACAACGACGCGATGGCCATGGCGTCAGTACTGAAAACCGATGCCAATGGCGATCCGAATTTCAAGAACCTAGTCCTGACCTCCGCCGAAGATTATCTGAGCCGTGAAAAGCTCGAAGGGCATATCCAGGAATTATTTTCAGGCGATTGCAGCGTTGCACTGCTGTACTTCGCCGGTCACGGCAACTTCGACGTCGATACGGACGAAGGCATGCTGATCCCCCAGGACTACAAATCCGCCAAGGATGGAATTCGCATCAGCGACATCCTGAACTGGGCGGCCAAAGCCGTAAAAATCAAAAACAAAGTAATTATTCTCGACTGCTGCCAGGCGGGCTCGGCGGGCGAAGTGCGGGCGCTACGCAGCGAAAGCAGCATGGTGTGCGAAGGCATGACCATCCTCACCGCGTGCAAAAAGGAAGAACCGGCGATGGAAGGCGCCAACCACGGCGTCTTCACAGGGCTGTTGCTGCAAGCACTGCACGGCGGCGCCGCGAACATCCTGGGGAAAATCACGCCCGGCAGCCTCTACTCATTCGTCGACAACGCTCTCGATGCCTGGGAACAGCGCCCGGTGTTCAAGACCAATGTGTCGCAGTTCATTTCATTGCGAGAAGTCTCGCCGCTGATCCCCAAAGAGATTCTGCGCAAACTGCCCGACTGGTTCGAAGAGGCGGAATCAATGTTCGCCCTCGATCCAAGCTACGAACCTACCGAAGCCACGTTCGACCCAGAGCACGGCGAAGTCTTATCCCAACTGCAAAAGTGCAACCGCCACAGCCTGATCGAACCGGTGGACGCCGAACACATGTACTACGCGGCCATCAACTCGACCGGTTGCCGCCTCACAGCGCTCGGCGCCTATTACCGCGAACTCGCCCTCAAAGGACATTTCTGATGCCCGTATTCATCAGCTACCGCCATAGCGATCGGCCCCACGCCATCGCCATCAACACCCGTCTGATTCAGGCCAACATCAAGACCTACTTCGACGTGCTGGACCCGGAATCACAGACCACTGACGACATCACCGGGGTCATCACCCGCAACATCACGGCGTGCACGCACTTGCTCGCCGTGATTTCGGAAAACACCGCACAGTCCTGGTGGGTGCCGTTCGAAATCGGAGAAGCGACCATCAGCAATCGCCGCATCTGCTCGTACCATGTCGGCCCCAGCGCTTTACCGTTGTACCTCGACAAATGGCCGAAACTGAGCGGCGATACGGACATCAATTTTTTCATTGATGCTTATCGTGAGGAGGTGATAACCAAACGCTCGATGGGACTGGAATCAATCAGTGAGTCGGTTCGCGGCATCTACAAAGGAAATGCAGACCTGTTCCACGACCAACTCAAGAACCGCATCCGGCGCGGTTTCTGACAGGCGCAAAAAAGCCGCGATGATCGCGGCTTTTTCATGGGTCACTGCTTGGGCGGTTCTGCCGGTTTCGGTGCCGGGTTGTCGAACAGGTTCAAGCGCTCACGCAGCTCATGCGCCGGCAACGGCTCTTTATCCGCCGGTAAAGCGTTCGGATCGGCAGGCACTTCACCCGGGCCACCCTGCCCTTGCGTCGGTGCTGTTTCTGGAGCCGGTTCCGCACCTTGCGAACCTTCGATGGCATGCTGGGCTTTCTTGGTCAGCACCACGATGTCGATACGGCGATTGATCGGATTGAACGGGTGCTCGCGATCGAACAATGCTGACGAGGCATAACCCACGACCCGCGCCACCTGCGCATCCGGATAGCTGCCGGCGACCAGCGCACGACGGGCAGCGTTGGCACGGTTGGCCGAGAGCTCCCAGTTACCAAAGTCACCGGTGCCCGTGTACGGCTTGGCATCGGTGTGGCCGCTGATACTGATCTTGTTCGGCACCGCTTTAATGGTGTCGGCCATGGCCAGCAGGATGTCTTCGAAGTACGGCTTCAGGCGAGCACTGCCAGAGTCGAACATCGGCCGGTTTTCGGCGTCCACGATCTGGATGCGCAAACCGTCCGGCGTGATTTCGAAACTGATCTGGTCTTTGAATTTCTTCAGCTGCGGGTTCTCTTCGACCTTGGTCTGCAGTTCTTGCAGCAACAGCTCAAGACGCTCCTTCTCGACCTGCTCGGCCATGCCTTCAACCTGCTCGGCGTCGACGGTCACCTTGTCCGGCTGCGGCTGAGATTTCACCTCGGGATTGAGGGTGTTCTCCGGCGCCAGGGTCGGCGAGCCGCCCAAGTCGATGATGTACGGCGTGCCGCTTTCGGAAAAGCCGACCGGGTCCTTGAAGTAACCGGCGATGGCGATCTTCTGTTCAGGCGTCGCGGTGGACAGCAGCCACAGCACCAGGAAGAACGCCATCATCGCCGTCGCGAAGTCCGCGAAGGCGATTTTCCAGGCGCCCCCGTGATGCCCGCCGGCGATGCGCTTGACGCGCTTGATGATTATCGGCTGGTTATTTTCCATGACTTAACGACCGCGAACCGCTTGTTCCAGCTCAGCGAAGCTAGGACGGTGCGCCGGGTACAGAACTTTACGACCGAACTCTACCGCCAGCGAGGGCGGCATGCCGGAAGCGGAAGCCACCAGCGAGGCCTTGATGGCTTCGTAGACGTTCAGTTCTTCCTTGGCATCGTGGGCCAGGGAGTGGGCCAGCGGACCGAAGAAACCGTACGCCGCGAGAATACCGAAGAAGGTACCGACCAGGGCCGCACCGACGTGCAGGCCGATGGACTTCTGATCGCCTTCACCCAGGGAAGCCATGGTCACCACGATACCGAGTACCGCCGCGACGATACCGAAACCGGGCATGGCGTCGGCAATACCGTTCACCGCGTGGGATGGATGCTCGAGGTCTTCCTTGAGGCTGTAAAGTTCCATGTCGAACAGGCCTTCAAGCTCATGGGGCGCCATGTTGCCGGAGGACATGATGCGCAGGTAATCGCAGATGAACGCGGTCATGCGTTCGTCCTTGAGCACGGCCGGGTACTTGGCGAAAATCGGGCTCGCGGTGGCATCTTCGATGTCGCCTTCGATGGCCATCATGCCTTCGCGGCGGCTCTTGTTGAGGATCTCGTAGATCAGGCCCAGCACTTCCAGATAGAACGTGTGGTTGAAGCGCGAACTGAACATGCCCAAGGACTTCTTGAGCACGTGCATGGTCATGTAACCGGGGTTGGCCTGCAGGAATGCACCGAGGGCCGCACCACCAATAATCATCACCTCGAAGGGCTGAATCAGGGCGGCAATTTTGCCGTGGGAGAGCACGTATCCGCCGAGCACGCTCGCGAATACGACGATGATGCCGATTAATTTAGCCATAGGTAGGAGAGCACTTACTGAGTCGGGTTCAAGGTCATATTCGGAAGTTAAAAAATCTCTTCTTCTACTTATCGGCAAAACTGCGCCAGACTATAGCCAGTTCAGGCGAAAAGCCAATTTGGCCCGCTCCGGGCATAGGTAATGCAGACGATGATCGCGTCCAACCATGGCTAACGAAACGAACGTTCCAACTCCAAAACCAACCACGCTCGAAGGCTGGGTCAAGCTTCTCGATGGCGTGCGCTTGCCCGTTCCACAAGCCAGTCATGACCGCGTCTGCAAGGCCATCGCCAACAGTCGCAGCTCCCTGCGCGAAATCGCCGAACTGATACAGGACAGCCCCGCGCTGGCCTTGAGCGTGATTCGCGAAGCCAATCGCCACACCCATGGCAGCATGACCGAGCCTGCGGAAAACCTTGAGGTGGCGATCAATCGCCTCGGTTTGAAGCGCACCGAGGAACTGCTCGCCCGATTGCCTGCCCAGCCGCAATCGGAGATCCCGATCGCCCTGCGTCAGCTGCAACTGATCAGCCAGCATGCGACCCAACAGGCCAACGGTTTTTTCGCCAGTCGCCTGGCGCGGCTGTGGCAGGACATCCACTGGGGCAGCCTGCTGTTTCTCTCGCCGCTCTGGCCGATGGCGTTGACCCATCCGCAGTTGCTCGAAGAGTGGGAGCTGCGGGTCATGCACAAAGGCGAGTCAGCGCGCAAAGTTGAACAGCAATTATTCGGCGCACGCCTGCTGGATATCTGCCTGGCGCTTGTGGACATCTGGCGCCTGCCGATCTGGGTGCAGCAGGGTTATCGGCTGCTGCTCAACGAGCAACGTGAGCTGGTGAAAGTGCTGCGCATCGCGCGCGACAGCGATCATCCATTGCGCCAGCAGAACCGCCTCGATGACGATCCGACCCTGCGCCGCTGGCTCAATCAACCGGCCAATACGGTGCTGCTGGCCAACGGACTGGCGCTGTCGGCGCAACAGGCCTGGGACAGTCCGCACAATGAACGCTGGCAATACCTGACCAGCCTTTACCTGCAAATGCCAATGGATGAAGTGCAGCAGCAGTTGCACCAACAGGCCGCCAACAGCGCCCGCCATCACGCCATGCCGGACCTCTGGCACCCGGCCGTTTCACTGATCTGGCCGTGGGGCATGAACCGCGTCCATGCCGGTTTGCTGCCGGCCCCGGCACCGACTGCCGTAGACCTGGCGAAATGGCGCAGACAGTGTGCCGAGTTGCTGGTGGAGCCCAGTCGCTTCACCAATGCCATGCACTTGACCACCTCTGCCCGGGACGCGTTGGTCGCGTGCGGCATGCGTCGGGTGATGATCCTGATGGCCGACCGCACTCACACCAATCTGCGGGTGCACCAGACGGCCGGGCTGCCAAAAGAAGTGGCGGGCCTGAATTTCGTCGTCAGCCAGAGCACCGTGCTGCAACGCCTGCTCTCGCAGCAGGCCCAGGTCCGCCTGACTCCGGCCAACAACGCACAATTTTCCGCCCTGTTACCGGCCAGCCTGCGCTCACAGTTCGGCGGCGAACACTTGCTGCTGCGCTCACTGGCCAATAATGGTCGGGTGATCATGATTGTGGTGGCGGATCAGGGCGGCGGGCCGTTCTCTGAAATCACCGTGCAAGCCTTCGGCAAAACCGCGCAGTGCATCGAAAAGGCACTGCACAGCTTTAGTCACCGCGGCCAATGACGCTGCTATACAATCCTCCCTTTTGTGCTCTGGAGACCTCACATGTCTGACTTCTCTGGCTTGCCGCTGGTGATCGAGCCGAGCGACTTGCTCGCCCGTCTCGACTCCCGCGAACTGATTCTGGTGGACCTGACCAGCAGCGCCCGCTATGCCGAAGGGCATATCCCCGGTGCGCGTTTTGTCGATCCGAAGCGCACGCAACTCGGTCACGCACCTGCGCCGGGACTGATGCCGCCGCAAGCGGCGCTCGAAGCGTTGTTCGGTGAGCTGGGACACAACCCCGATGCAGTCTACGTGGTCTATGACGACGAAGGCGGCGGTTGGGCCGGGCGCTTTATCTGGCTGCTGGATGTCATTGGCCACAGCAAGTACCACTATGTCGACGGGGGCCTGAAGGCCTGGCTGGCAGAGGGCTTGCCCATGTCGATCCAGATCCCGGCAGCGGTCGGCGGCCCGGTTGCGTTGACCTTGCACGACGAACCCACCGCCACCCGCGAGTATCTGCAAAGCCGTCTCGGCGCCGCCGACCTGGCGATCTGGGACGCACGCGGGCCGCTGGAGTACTCCGGCGAGAAAGTCCTGGCGGCCAAGGCCGGGCACATTCCCGGCGCGGTCAATTTCGAATGGACCGCGGGCATGGATCAGGCGCGCAACCTGCGCATCCGCACCGACATGCCGCAGATCCTGGAAAAGCTCGGGATCAGCAAAGACAAAGAAGTGATTACCCACTGCCAGACTCACCATCGTTCTGGCTTCACCTATCTGGTGGCCAAATCCCTCGGTTATCCGCGGGTCAAAGGCTACGCCGGTTCCTGGGGCGAATGGGGCAACCACCCCGATACGCCCGTAGAGATTTAAGGTTTTTAAGGACAGTTAATGAATAAGCGTTTGTTTATCCTCAGCCAATACCTGCTGCCCCATCACCTGCTGTCACGACTGGCCGGCTGCATTGCCGAATGCCGCGTGCGCTGGTTCAAGAACGCCTTCACCGCCTGGTTCGCCAAGCGATATCAGGTGGATATGTCGCAGGCGCTGGTCGAAGACCTGACCGCCTACGAGCACTTCAATGCGTTCTTCACTCGCGCCTTGAAAGACGGTGCTCGCCCGCTGGATGAAACGCCAGGCGCGATCCTCAGCCCGGCCGACGGTGCGATCAGCCAACTCGGCCCGATCGAACACGGTCGTGTGTTCCAGGCCAAGGGCCACAGCTTCAGCGTGCTGGAATTGCTGGGCGGCGACGCTGCCAACGCAGCGCCATTCATGGGCGGTGATTTCGCGACGATTTATCTGTCGCCGAAGGACTACCACCGCGTGCACATGCCGCTGGCCGGCACCTTGCGCGAGATGGTCTACATCCCGGGCCGGATCTTCTCAGTCAACCAGACCACCGCCGAAAACGTTCCGGAATTGTTCGCCCGCAACGAGCGTGTGGCGTGCATTTTCGACACCGAGCGCGGGCCGATGGCCGTGGTGTTGGTGGGGGCGATGATCGTTGCGTCGATCGAAACCGTTTGGGCCGGGTTGGTCACGCCGCCAAAACGCGAGCTGAAAACCTTCCGCTACGACGAAGCCGCCCGTGCGCCGATCCATTTGGAGAAAGGTGCAGAACTGGGTCGGTTCAAACTGGGCTCGACCGCTGTCGTGTTGTTCGGGCCTGATCAAGTGAAGTGGGCTGAAGAGCTGGCGGCGGGTTCGCCGGTGCAGATGGGCCAAGGCATGGGCCTGGCAAAAGCCTGATCCCCTGATCCGACCTCGCGAACGTCTTCGCGGGGTCGGACATTTCGGTGGTGCCGTTACTCTATCTGTCCACGGAAGCCGATCGGCCCTTCGTTGGCGTAGGTATTGGTGCCGGTGAAACTCTTCCCGCCATCGCCCGATTTGATCTCGATCGCGACAACGTTTTGGTTGTCCCGCGCGCCTAGCGTCCAGTCTCCGCCCGGATGCCAGGGTGCCGAACTACCGCCCCATTGATTTGCCACTACCTATCTAGACATAAACTTCATCTCCTTGAAGTTACAAAGAGACCTGCCCTGCGTAGGCAGCAGGCCGTACGACTGTGCGTATCCAGTCGCACGACTGTCAGATTAGTAGTACGCCCGGAGGGCACTCGACTGACAGACAAACGGTAGAAACCCATAGCTGCTACAGTCAGATCATTCACTGCCCATTTACCGGTTGGAGTTTTTCCACGGCATGAATGAGACCAGCCCCCACCTGCTGCTACGCGCGCCCATCCCGACGCAGTTGCGCCTGTCGTTCTGTGAAGCCACCCCGCGTGATCTCAAGCGCTGGATCGCCAATCTACCCAAAGCCAACATCGGCGAAACCGCTCGCCAGCTCTATCAATGCTTGAGCGAACTCAACCAGCTGCTCACGCCCAGCGACAATCGCCTGCAATTGCTCGAACTGCTGCGACCCGAGGTGTATTACGTCTGCAAACACCTTGAGCAGCATTTCCTGCATCAGTCGATTGCCCTCGACGAGCGTTCCCGCAAGATCGCCAACCTCTGCCAGGCGCTGCAAAGTCACTTGGCCATTGGTTATAAACAGATCGTCGTGCGCATCACACCGAAGTTCAGCAAGGACTGTGCGCCGCTGCTGACCCAGGCGCTGCAACGGGCGATCCATTGCCTGAACGGGCCGCTGATTCGCGCTACCAAACTTTATTGCCCAGTGCCGGAAGGCCTGTGGCTGGAGCTGCATCAGCTCTATCGGATCGCCTGCGCGCACCGGCTCCAGCACACCAGCCTGCGCGATGAGCTGGCCAGCCAGACGCAAACCCTGAGCATCGAACAGACTTACGTGGTCGCCTTGCTGCTGGGCGCCTCACGCTGCAATCAACTGCGCCAGCACCAAATTGCCCGCGTTGCTGAGGTGCTGGAGCCCTGGAGCCAATGGATCAAGCTGCAACCCGGCAAACCGGCCACCGGGCTGTTTGCCGTCGCGCCAGACCTCGACACCGGACCGCGTTACCGCACCAAGTTCCGGGCCGAGCAGCAAGAGAGCTTATTGGGGATTGATCCGCAGCCGTTGGTCGCGGCGATTGAAGCTCATTTGCACAAAAACGACAGTTCATCACCACTGCCCGTGCCGACAGGGTTAACCCTGGATACGTTGCAACACCTTCATGCCGCCTGGGGCCAGACTGCCGAGCGCAGTTTCCAGCGCACCGTCGGCCAAGGCACGTTGACCCTGTGCATAGGCATGAGCGCGCTGCACTTTTATCTGGGTGGGCAACGCTCATTCAGCGACATCCTGAAAAACCACGGCGCCCGGCCTGCACAATTTTCGGTAACGTCAGTGACCGGCCGGGAAAAGGACCAATGGCACCAGGCCTTCGACGCTGCTCCCCAAGGCACTGCAGACACTCTATTGCCCTACGAAGAGATCGAATACCCGCAGCTTCAGAATGACGACAGCCACGAAGCATCCGACCGCAATCAGCACTTCCCGACCCATGTCCTGTCAGTGGTCAATCACAGCCCCGGCGGTTACTGCCTGGCCTGGCCCGCCGCTGTGCCGGCCGAGTTACAGGCGGGTGAGATGGTCGGTATCGAGGATTCTGCCGGTCAGGGTTGGAGCATCGCGGTGGTGCGCTGGATCCGCCAGGTGCGCGGCGGTGGCACGCAGATGGGCGTCGAGCAGGTTGCGCCCTGCGCCGAGCCTTGCGGCCTGCAACTGGTGCGTACCCGTGATGACCATAGCCAATACCTTCGCGGTCTGTTGCTGCCGCAAATCAGCGCCATCGACGTGCCGGCCACCCTGCTCGCGCCGCGCCTGCCCTTTCAGGAGGGCAACAAGGTCATGATCAATACCCACGGCGAGGAACGCCGGGTCGGGCTGGAACGGCGAGTGGCGAGCACTAACAGTTTCAATCAGTTCGCCTACCGCCCACTGGAGACCGCCAGAAACGACAACGCCGCGGTGAGCGGCGCTGAGGAGGATTTTGATTCGTTGTGGAAGTCGTTGTGAGTCTGTGAATCCGCAGCGCGCCCATCGTCGGAACGCCGCCCGGACCAAGCTCGCTCCCACATTGGATCTGCGTCGAACAGAGATCACCTGTGGGAGCGAGCTTGCTCGCGATGAGGCCAGATCAGGCAATAAAGAACTCAGAGTTGCCCGTCGCGATCCCGGAAGCCCAGCAGATACAGCACGCCATCCAACCCAAGGGTGGAAATCGCCTGCTTCGCCGACTGTTTCACCAGCGGCTTGGCACGGAACGCCACGCCCAACCCGGCAATCGCCAGCATTGGCAAATCGTTGGCGCCGTCGCCGACCGCAATGGTCTGCTCCAGACGCAAACCTTCCTTGTGCGCCAACTCCTTCAGCAGATCCGCCTTGCGCTGCGCATCAACAATCGGCTCGACCGCCACGCCGGTGACCTTGCCGTCGACCACTTCCAGTTCATTGGCGAACACATAGTCGATACCCAACTTGGCCTGCAATTGCTTGGCGAAGTAGGTAAAGCCGCCCGACAGGATCGCGGTTTTGTAGCCCAGGCGCTTGAGTTCGGCGAACAGGGTTTCGGCACCTTCGGTCAGGCGCAGGGAGGCGCCGATGGAATCCAGTACGCTGACATCCAGCCCTTTCAACAAGGCCAGGCGCTCCTTGAAGCTGGCGCGGAAGTCCAGTTCGCCGGCCATCGCCCGCTCGGTGATCGCAGACACCCGATCGCCCACACCGGCAGCCTTGGCCAGTTCGTCGATCACTTCGGCTTCGATCAGCGTCGAGTCCATGTCGAACACCGCCAGACGGCGGTTACGGCGGAACAGCGAATCTTCCTGGAAGGCGATGTCGACGTTCAATTCCTGCGCGACGCTGAGGAATTCGGCCCGCAGCGCTTGCGGATCAGCCGCTTCACCACGCACGGAAAACTCGATGCAGCCCTTGCCCTGATCGGCCGGGGTGTCCAGCGGCATGCGCCCGGACAGACGATCGATGTGGTCGATGTTCAGGCCATATTTGGCGGTGATCGAACTCACGGCCTGCAATTGCCCGGCGGTCACTTTGCGGGTCAGCAGGGTCACGATGTGGCGTTTCTTGCCCTGATTGCCAACCCACTGCTGGTAATCCTCTTCGGACACCGGCGTGAAACGCACCTGCTGGTCGAGCTTGTACGCCGTGAACAGGATGTCCTTGAGCACCGACTTGCCTTGCTCGGTGTCAGGAATTTCAACCAGGATGCCGAACGACAAGGTGTCGTGGATCACCGCCTGACCAATGTCGAGAATGTTCACACCACCCTGGGCCAGAACGCCGGTAATGGCCGCAGTCAGACCCGGACGGTCGACTCCCGTGATGTTTATCAGGACGATTTCGCGCAAGGCGCACCCCCGCAGGTGGAAAAAAACCGCATTCTACCCACTTTCAGTGACCATCGGGCACCGTGAGCGCTTTGACGGTCTAGGGCCTGTCGCTATACTGCGCGTCAACTTCACGGACAAAAGAGCCGAGCTCAAGTGAACCGGCCCACGCCAGTAAAAACCGATAACTTCTTTCTGCTGATCTTCCGTGCACTGCGCCACCGCCGTGTACCGATTGCATTGCGCATCGCCAGCCATAACGTGATCCTGGTCGCTCTGGCCCTGGTGATCTATGCCTGTGTGATGGGTTTGCAGTTCAAGCAGGCCATGCACGAGCAGGCGGATGCGCTGGGCGAAAGCCTGACCACCCAGACTGCCACGTCCGCCACGGAGCTGTTGGTGTCCAACGACATCCTCAGCCTCAACGTGCTGCTCAACAACCTGACCAAAAACAAGCTGGTGGCTCACGCCGCCATCTACAGCGTGGATAACCGCATCCTCGCCGAAGCCGGTCAGCGCCCCAAGCATAGCCTGCTGGGCGAAGCCGAAGGCATGTACCAGAGCAAGATCACTTTCCAGGATGTGACCGCCGGGCAACTGCGCATCAGCCTGGACATGGATCAGTTCCAGCAGCCGATGACCATCAGCCTGCAAAGCATGGGCATTTTGAGCGCGATTCTGCTGGCGCTGTCCCTGGCCTTGAGCCTGCGCCTGGGTCGGCACATCTCCACGCCGCTGCTGCAATTGCGGGTGTGGCTGCGCAATATCGACGAATACACCCCGGCCACCGAGCGTCAGGATGAGATCGGCGACCTGGCCCGTCAGCTGCACGCCGACTTCGCGCCAGAGCCCGCCGAGCCGGAACCCGTTCCCGAGCCCGAATACGACGAAAGCGACTACGAAGACGCGGACGATAACGAGCCAACCTTCGAAGTGCGCAATTTGCGTGACCCGAGTTTCGATGAAACCAAGCCCGTGGCCGGCCTCAAACCTGCGCCACGGCGCATTGTCAGCACCGTTGAAGACGATGATGACGACGATGCGTTTGCTGACTTGCGTGATGAATCAGCTTCGACCGCGCCGAAACCGGTAGCAAAACCGCAAATATCGAACGTGCCGCAGCACAGCGCGGTGCTGGCCGTGCAACTGGGCGCTCAGGATCAACTGCGTCGTCTGCCCCGCACACGCCTGGAAGAACTGCTCAAACGCTATCGCGACTGCCTCGATCAGGCCGCCTCGCTCTACCAGAGCGAGCTGCACACCCTGAACGATGGCAGCACGCTGATGCTGTTCCACACCGAAGACAGCGGCGACGACTACCTGACCAACGCCATCTGCTGCGGTGAGTTGTTGCGGGCTCTGGGCCATCAGTTGCAGATCGAAGTCGCCGACAGCGGCATCACCCTGCAATTGCAACTGGGCCTGACCCTGGGTGATGAGCTGTTCGGCCTGAGCCAGATTGATCTGCTGCTGACCGAAACCGCTCAGGATGCGCTGGCCCTGTCGCAACACAGCCGCAACCTGCTGCTGGTGGAGCGCAAGATCGGTGACGACGCGCTGATCCGCCAGCGCGCACGAATCCGACCGATCGCAAGCCCGGAAGGCGCTTGTTGCGTAGAGCGACTGATGGAGCCTTATCCGTCGATGCTCGAGCGGCAACTGGCGCGGATGCATGAACGTCGGGCGTAAATAGCCCCGTTATGAAAAAGCCCGCAGACGAGTAATCGTCGGCGGGCTTTTTTTTGATCGTTCCCACGCTCTGCGTGGGAATGCCTCCAGGGACGCTCCGCGTTCCAGCCTCGCCGCCTATACCAAGTCCTGACACCGATGTGACGCAGAGCGTCACGGGCTGCATTCCCACGCAGAGCGTGGGAACGATCTTCTCCTGCGAGCAGAAACAACAAAGCCCGCACATGGCGGGCTTTGTTCTTGGATCAATCCAGGCTTAGAACCTGAACACTTCCATATCGGTCCGGATCGGCGAAGCCATCGGGATCTTCGGCTGTTTCTCTTGCTCGGCTGCCGGCGCGACAGGCTTGGCAGCCGGTTTTTTTGGCGCTTCGGCAATCGGCGGCTGATTGGCCAGCGGCTTGAGCGCCGTCGACAGTTGCTCGGCCAGACGCTGCAGCAATACACCCTGCGCCTGAACCTGAGCCGCCGTGCCACCGGCATGCTGTTCCTGCAGGTGAATGATGCGGTTATCCCTAACCTGGCCACGACGGTCGATCAGACGCCATTGCGCATCAAGGATCGCCGGTTGCGCCTCACCCGAGTCCAGGCGAGTAATCGTCAGAAGAACCTGCACATCCGGCGTGAAGCCCACTGTCGCTGGCGCCAGCACCACGCGCTGGCTGTCCAGATGACCGGCGACCTGACGCAGCAGCAGTTGATCGATATCCGACGACAGGCTACCCGCCCAACGACCATCAGTCGCAGCTTGCAGGCTGCCATCCGGCTGTCGCTGCAACAACGTTTCGCGCTGCAGGTAATCGGCGACCGTTACCGGACCCAGCAATACAGCCATGCCCGCGCTTTGCGCAGGCTGAGCCGGACTTCCGCTGTCCAGCTGATACAGCGACACCGGTTGGTGAACGCTGCAACCCGCCAGGCCAAGAACGCCAGCGAGCATCAAAATAAAAGGAAGGCGCAGAGCAGTCATCGTCCCATCCAGGTGGTTGCCACAAGGCTAACCACAGTGAAAATACTCAATAAATATGAAGAACGCTCGGCCACGCCGGCGCTTGAAAGGCCATATCATCCGTGAATATGCGTTCCGACTCCAGCGGCAAAGCGTCGATCTACGCGTTAAATCGTAGATCGAGCGCTCTAGGACGCTTAATTGAGGTTTTCGACGAGCAGCGCATCTACCCTCTGAAAGCCACGTGGCAGTTTGTTACCACGACGTCCACGCTCACCTTTGTAGTGTTCGAGGTCGTCCGCTTTCAGTGACAAGGTACGTTTTCCGGCCTGCAGCACCAACGTGGCGCCATCCGGCAATACGGCGATGTCCGTGACATATTCTTCGCGACTGGCGACACGCTCACCGGAGATCCCGATGATCTTGTTGCCTTTGCCCTTACCTAATTGTGGCAGATCGCTGATTTTGAAGATCAGCAGGCGACCTTCGGTGGTCACCGAAGCCAGCCAGTTTTGCTCACGATCAGCCACTGGACGCGGCAGAATCACCTTGGCGTTGTTCGGCAGGCTCAACAGCGCCTTGCCCGCCTTGTTCTTGGCTTGCAGGTCTTCACCCTTGACCACGAAACCGTAACCGGCGTCAGAAGCAATCACGTACAGCGAATCGTCTTCCGGCATCAGTACGCATTCGAAGCTCGCCCCTGGTGGCGGCGTCAGACGACCGGTCAGCGGTTCGCCCTGGCCACGGGCCGATGGCAGCGTGTGCGCAGCCACCGAATAGCTGCGACCGGTGGAATCGATAAACACCGCAAACTGGTTGGAGCGTCCGGGCGCCAAGGCCTTGAAACCATCCCCGGCCTTGTAGGAAAGCCCGGTGGCGTCGATTTCATGCCCCTTGGCGGAACGAACCCAGCCTTTTTCCGACAGAACGACGGTTACTTTCTCGTTCGGCAGCAGATCGTGCTCGGTCAACGCCTTGGCTTCTGCGCGCTCGACGATTGGCGAGCGACGGTCGTCGCCGTAGGTTTCGGCATCCTTGATCAGCTCGGTGCGGACCAGTTTTTTCAGCTTGGCTTCGCTGCTCAGCAGGGCTTGCAGCTTGGCCTGTTCCTTGAGCAGCTCATCCTGCTCGGCACGCAGCTTCATTTCTTCCAGTCGCGCCAACTGACGCAAACGGGTGTCGAGAATGTAGTCGGCCTGGATTTCGCTCAGGGCGAAACGTTCGATCAGCGCAGCTTTCGGGTGCTCCTCGGTGCGGATGATGTGAATCACTTCATCCAGATTGAGGTAGGCAATCAACAAACCGTCCAACAGGTGCAGGCGACGCTCGACCTTGTCGAGGCGGAATTGCAGGCGACGACGCACGGTCTGCACCCGGAACTCCAGCCACTCGACCAGCAATGCCCGCAGGTTTTTCAGCTGCGGCTTGCCGTCGAGGCCGATGATGTTGATGTTGACCCGGTAGCTCGACTCCAGCTCGGTGCTGGCGAACAGGTGCTGCATCAGCGCGTCATGGTCAAAGTTTTTGCGGGCGCCCGGAATAATCACGATCCGGCACGGGTTTTCGTGGTCGGACTCGTCTCGCAGGTCAGCGATCTGCGGGGCCTTGGACGGTTTGGCCTGCATCATGGCCGCGATCTGTTCCAGCACCTTGGCGCCAGACACCTGATGCGGCAGCGCGGTGACAATGATGTCGCCGTCTTCAATGTGGTAGACGGCGCGCATACGCACCGAGCCCTTGCCGGTTTCGTACATTTTCAGCAGGTCGGCACGCGGCGTGATGATTTCCGCTTCGGTCGGGTAATCCGGGCCCTGGATGTGTTCGCAGAGCTGTTCGACCGTGGCTTTCGGCTCATCGAGCAAACGCACGCATGCCGTGGCGACTTCGCGCAGGTTGTGCGGCGGTACGTCGGTGGCCATGCCCACGGCAATGCCGGTGGTGCCGTTGAGCAGGATGTTCGGCAAACGCGCCGGCAACACCAGCGGCTCGTCGAGCGTGCCGTCGAAGTTCGGGCCCCAGTCCGCTGTGCCCTGGCCCAGTTCGCTGAGCAGCACTTCGGAATAACGCGACAGCCGCGCTTCGGTGTAACGCATGGCGGCGAAGGACTTGGGATCATCTGGCGCACCCCAGTTACCCTGGCCGTCGACCAGCGTGTAGCGGTAGCTGAACGGCTGGGCCATCAGGACCATGGCTTCGTAGCAGGCCGAATCGCCGTGCGGGTGGAATTTACCGAGCACGTCACCGACGGTACGCGCCGACTTCTTGTGCTTGGAATCGGCGTCCAGCCCCAACTCGCTCATCGCGTAGATGATGCGCCGCTGTACCGGTTTCAGGCCGTCGCCGATATGCGGCAAGGCACGGTCCATGATCACGTACATGGAGTAGTTGAGGTAGGCATTTTCGGTGAAGTCAGCCAGTGACCGGCGTTCTACACCGTCCAGGCTGAGATCAAGGGAGTCGCTCATGCGGGCCTCATCGGTTCGTTGTCTGGCGCAGCAGCATGGTGCCACCGCGCTGGGTAAATTCAAGTTTGTTCAGCGCGCTCATTCCGAGCAGCACTTGCTTGCCATCCAGGCCTGGCACGACGAGGGCGCGCACATCACGCAGCACAATGTCGCCCAGTTGCAGCCGGTCGATGCGGGTTCGGTAACCCTGGGTACGACCATTGGCCGTGCTCAGGGTCACCCCAAAGCCTTTTTCCAGTTTCAGCCGTTCGGCCATTTCCGCCGGGATCGACACATCGGTCGCCCCGGTATCGAGCATGAAATCCACCGGCTGACCGTTGATCTGGCCGCTGGCGACGAAATGACCCTGTGTGTTGCTGGCCAGTTTCACTTCGATAAAACCTTCGCCCTGCTCAGAGCTGACGACGGTGTTGGGGTTCTGCTGACGCGCCTCCCACTGACCGAAAAACCGCGTCGCCAGAAACAGCGCCGCGCACCAGGCCAGCACCATAAATACCCGACCGGCGCGTTTGCCCGGCGGCTGCTGACTCATGACTTGGCACTCCAGCCACCTTCAGGTGCGGCAAAGCGCCAGACGATCGGACGTTCCTCGCCATCGGCGCGGGCATCGTTGTTGTTGTCGGTGCCGATCCACGCGCCCTCGGCGTCAACAATCAACGCTTCGGTCAGGCCGTAAGGATTTGAATAGCGGCGATGCGCCTGCAAGGCTTCATCGGCAAACGACCAGCAGCGCTCGACCTTGGCCGTCACCGAATCACGGCGGCAGATCTGGTAAGCGTTGCGCTCAAGGGTAAACAGCTTGCCGTTGAACAGCGACAGGTCGGAAAAGTCTCGGGACACTGCTTTGGCTCGGGGAAACTGCGCCGGCTGCATTTCTTTCCCGGCTTCGCTCAGCAACACACAGCCACCATCGCAATCCCATACCGTTTGTTTGCGCTTGATCAGCAACAATCCACGGCTTTGACGCTCGGCGGCAAGCCACAATTGATCACCCGCCGGATTGATCGCCAGGCCCTCGAACAACGCATTGAAGTGCAGCAGCATGCCGCTGGCCCGGGCTTCGCGAATCAGAATCGGCGAGATCTTCAGCCAGGACGATGGCCCAACGGGTGGCACTTGCAGAATCGCGGCGTGGGACTCGCTGACGATGTAGCGATTACCGGCGCTGTCGCAGGTGATGCCTTCAAAATCCAGATCCCCGCCACGGACAAACGACGCCACCCAGGTCCGCGAACGCAAGCCCCAGGGCAAACCGCTGTCTGGCACCGGTGGTACGCCGATGCCCACGGTTTCGGCTTGCCATACCCTTTCGCGGGTATCGAGCCGGTAAATCTGATCGTCGTCGCGATCCGACACCGTCCACATATCCTTGCCACACTGGGCCAGCCCGGACAGGTTGCCGCCGCGCATACCGTCAACGGGATGCTCGGACAACAGGCGCAGTTCCGGCACCGGTTCGGCAAACACCGAAACCGAGGTCAAAAGTAACGCACACGCCAGGGCAAAGCCAACCCGCATCAGCCAAGAACCTCGGCGAGGTTGCCTTTGGATTCCAGCCAGGATTTGCGGTCACCGGCGCGTTTCTTCGCCAGCAGCATGTCCATCATTTCCGAGGTCGCTTCAAAATCGTCTAGCGTCAGCTGCACCAGACGCCGAGTGTTCGGGTCCATGGTGGTTTCGCGCAGCTGCGGCGGGTTCATTTCGCCCAGACCTTTGAATCGTGTGACCTGCGGCTTGCCGCGTTTCTTCTCGGCCACCAGACGGTCGAGGATGCCATCGCGCTCGGCTTCGTCCAGGGCGTAGTAAATCTCTTTACCCAGGTCGATACGGTACAACGGCGGCATCGCGACGTAGACGTGACCGGCATCCACCAACGGGCGGAAATGCTGGACGAACAACGCGCACAGCAAGGTGGCGATGTGCAGACCGTCGGAGTCGGCGTCGGCGAGGATGCAGATCTTGCCGTAACGCAGCTGAGCGATGTCCGCCGAGCCCGGATCGACACCGATGGCCACGGCGATGTTGTGCACTTCCTGGCTGGCCAGCACTTCGCTGCCGTCGACTTCCCAGGTGTTCAGAATCTTGCCGCGCAATGGCAGGATCGCTTGAAATTCTTTATCCCGCGCCTGCTTGGCCGAACCGCCGGCGGAATCACCTTCCACCAGGAACAGCTCGGAACGCATCGGGTCCTGCCCGGCGCAGTCGGCGAGCTTGCCCGGCAGTGCCGGACCCGCAGTGATGCGCTTGCGCTCGACCTTCTTGCTGGCCTTCAGACGACGACCGGCATTGTTGATCGCCAGTTCCGCCAGCAGCATGCCGGTTTCCGGGTTGGCGTTGAGCCACAGGCTGAACGCGTCCTTGACCACACCGGAAACGAATGCAGCCGCTTCGCGGGACGACAGACGCTCTTTGGTCTGGCCGGAGAATTGCGGCTCTTGCATCTTCATCGACAGCACGAAAGCGATGCGTTCCCAGACGTCTTCCGGCGCCAGCTTCACGCCACGTGGCAGCAGGCTGCGGAATTCGCAGAATTCGCGCATCGCATCGAGCAAGCCCTGACGCAGACCGTTGACGTGGGTACCGCCCTGCGCTGTCGGGATCAGGTTGACGTAGCTTTCCTGAACGCTGTCGCCACCTTCCGGCAACCACAGCAGGGCCCAATCGACCGCTTCTTTGTTACCGGCCAGGCTGCCGCAGAACGGCTCGTCCGGCAGACGCTCGAATCCGTTGACCGCGTCCACCAGATAGGAGCGCAGGCCGTCTTCGTAATGCCATTCGACTTTCTCGCCGGTGGCCTTGTCTTCAAAACTGACCAGCAGCCCCGGGCACAGAACGGCCTTGGCCTTGAGTACGTGCTTGAGACGGCTGATGGAGAATTTCGGCGAATCGAAGTATTTCGGGTCCGGCGCGAAGAACACGCTGGTACCCGTGTTGCGCTTGCCGACGGTACCAATGATTTCCAGCTCGGTTTTCTTGTAACCGTCAGCGAAAGTCATCTGGTATTCGTTGCCGTCACGCTTTACACGCACCCGGACTTCGTTCGACAAGGCGTTGACCACGGAAATACCCACCCCGTGCAAACCGCCGGAGAACTGGTAGTTCTTGTTGGAAAACTTGCCGCCCGCATGGAGCTTGGTGAGGATCAGCTCGACGCCCGACACGCCTTCTTCGGCGTGGATATCCACCGGCATGCCGCGGCCGTCATCGCTGACTTCCAGGGAGTGATCGGCGTGCAGGATGACCTGCACCGAGGTCGCGTGCCCGGCCAAGGCTTCGTCGACGCTGTTGTCGATGACTTCCTGGGCGAGGTGGTTCGGCCGACTGGTGTCGGTGTACATGCCGGGGCGTTTGCGCACCGGGTCGAGGCCCGAGAGGACTTCGATGGCGTCTGCGTTATAAGAGCTAGCGCTGGGAGTGGCCATGGGGTCTCGTCGTCCGCCTGTAAAAAAAGTGTTCTGTGAAAAAGAGGCGACGGTTCACAGTGCTGTGAAATCGATCGCCTGATACAAATCTGCGCCGATGCCGGCAAAACTCAGCATTGCCGGCAATTGCTCGGCAAAACCCTGGAAGCTATGGTCGCCGCCGGCCTGGATGCGCAAGGCACAGGCCCGGTAATACTGCTGGGCGAGGCGATAGTCCAGCGTTTCGTCGCCGGTCTGCAACCACACCTGATATCGCTGCGGGTCCTGGGGCGCCGGCACTTCCAGCTCGGCCAGGGCCGTCACGTGGTCGTGGGTCAATTCCCAGGCCTCATCGGTATACAGGTTTTTCTGCGTCCCCAGATACCCGTCGAACATCCGGTGCGGACTGACGGCAGGGTTGATCAACAGGGCCTTGAGGCCATGGCGTTCGGCCAAGTGAGTCGCATAGTAGCCGCCGAGTGAGCTGCCGACCAGCAGTGGCCGCCCAAGCTCCTCAATCGCCTTGTTTAGCTGACCGATGGCCTCGCGCGGATGGTGATGCAAGGCCGGGACGCGCAACTGATCGCTCAAGCCCAGACGCTCCATCACTTGTACCAACTGCGTGGCCTTTTTAGACGAAGGCGCGCTGTTGAAACCGTGTATATAAAGGATCGAACCAGACATTTGAGCTCCCTGTGCGTCGGGTAAAGAGGCGCAGTTTACAGGGAGTCGGGGGAATCGGGGATATCAGTAGCCGTTGGAGCCGTAGTCGACCTGAAAGTCGAAACCCGTAACGCGTTCCACGCCGGTTTCGAGCTGGCCATCCGGCAGAAGCCGCAACCAGCGATACCCCGGTGCCTGGTCACTGACCTTGAAATCATCACTGCCCGGTTCGAACTGAATACACGTCGAAGGCGAGGCAATCAGCCGCACACCCTTGCGATCCTGATCGATCTCTTGGTGCACATGTCCCCATAAGACAGCGCGCACCTGCGGAAACCGATCCAGCACTGCAAACAAAGCGTCTGGATTGCGCAATCCAATGGGCTCCATCCACGCACACCCGATCGACACCGGATGATGATGGAAGCACACCAGATGATGGCGCTCCGGCGCCTCACTCAACGAACGGGCCAGCAACTGTAGCTGCTCATCTTGCAAATACCCCGGCACCGAACCCGGCACTGCCGAATCGAGCAACGTGACGCGCCAGTTACCGACATCCACCACCGGCTCCAGCAACGCACTCTGCACGGCAGCCTCAGCCATGATCCGCGGCTCATCATGATTACCGGGAATCCAGCGCGCCGGCGCATCGAGCTGGCGCGTCAGGTCGCGAAACAGTTGATAGGACTCCAGCGTCCCGTCCTGAGACAGATCGCCACTGGCAATGATCAGGTCGATCTGCGGCTGCTGAAGCCGCACCAGCTCGATGACTTTTTGCAGACTGTCCCGGGTATTCATGCCCAACAACGTCCCGTCCGTCTCGGCAAACAGATGACTGTCGGAAAGTTGCACCAGCAACGCCGAATCGGCGGTGGTCAAAATGGATACGCTTGGCAAGGCGTTCTCCCAAGGCTGAATCACGGGATGGATGAGTGCCGCAATTATGCTGGGGGATGATCAAAAGGGGAAACTTGTGAACCTGACGCAGTTCACACTCAGCGCCCTATCTCCCAAATATGCTCTTTTTTTGGCGAGTGGTCATTGTCGTCAGGCAAGGCGCCGCGACGACTCATAGCTGGCTATGGGGAGGAGCGGCAACGCAGCATGGCGACAATGAACACCGCCAAAAATGAGCATATTTGGGAGATAGGGCGCTCAGCGCACAACGGCGTACTCGTGTCCGCAGGCCAGGCAATGGCTCAGCCATTCGCCCAGAAACATATTCAGCTGGGCCTTTTCGTCCGGCTGATGCATTGAGGCATTCGGGTAAGGATAGATGCCGCGAAAGCGTCGCGCATGTTCGGCGCTGACCACTTCGGCCATGCACGCATCGTGATAGACCTGAACTTCCAGCTGCGGCACCGGCAGCCACGGCAGGCTGTGTTCCTGGCGCACTTGCAGGGTTGTGGTGTACGGACAGACCTGCAGCACTTCAAGGGCGAGCACGCCGAGCATCTGGTCGCCATGAGTCACGGCAATACGCCGCGCCTCCGGCTCGTTGCGCATGTCCGGCAACAGTCGCATCAGGCGCGCGTAGTTGGCCTCGCAGGAGGCTTGCAGCCCCACGAGGTCGACCCTATAGCGATCGCGCAGTTTGTTTACGACCATAACCCCCTCACTTCAGCGCGGTTCAAAGCTAACCATTGCAAGGCAATGATGCTGGCCGCGTTGGCAATTCGTCCGTCGCGTACGGCCTGCAGGGCATCTTCTAACGCCCAGACCGTGACGCGGATATCTTCTGCTTCTTCCTCCAGCCCATGCAGGCCGCCGACGCCGGTGCTGTCGCAACGCCCCAGGTACAAGTGCACAAATTCATTGCTGCCGCCCGGCGATGGAAAGTATTTGGTCATCGGCCAGAGCGCCCCGAACACAAGCCCAGCTTCCTCCTGCGCTTCGCGGTGAGCAACTTCTTCCGGCACTTCATCCTTGTCGATCAGACCGGCGACCAGTTCGATCAGCCATGGATTGTCGGTCTTGCCCATGGCGCCGACGCGAAACTGCTCGATCAACACCACTTCATCGCGCTGCGGATCGTAAGGCAGTACGCACACCGCATCGTGGCGAACAAACACTTCACGATTGATCTCGCGACTCATGCCACCGGCGAACAATTCGTGACGCAAGTGCACACGATCGAGCTTGTAGAAGCCCTCATAGCACTTTTCGCGCCGAACGATATCAACGGCGGTCGGAATGGCGTTGGCAAAATCAGTCATGACAATCCTCTTTACTGCAAATCCGTTACGAGGCTCCTTTTTGTTACTTGCAACCTCGACTTCGCGCCATCCTAACGCGCCCGCGACATTTGATGCAGCCCCTTTACAGTCAGCGGGATAGACGGTGAGGGTGAAACCAACTCTAATTAGCTTAGTGGCGAACTGACTGCTTCGTTGAGAGTCGAAGCGGATAACTTTTTGCCTTTCCCTGTTTTATGAAGGACGCCCATGTCGCTTTTTAAAATCGCCTCCGTGGCTGCAATCGCCCTGACCCTGGGCGCCTGCCAGAGTTTGTTCCAACCCAACTACCGGACGCCGCTGGAAACCACCCGCGACGCTTCCGAACAGCTGAAACCGGGTTGCACAACACCTGACTGCCCGCTGGTGAACATCGATACGCTGCGCTTCCCGGCCGAACCACAGCTGGACGGCATCATCGAAAAACGCCTGCTGCAAATGACCCGCACCTCGCCCGACGCCCCGGTGGCGCCGACGCTGGCAGCGTATCGCGAGCAATTTTTGAGCAGTGCCGGTCCGCGTAGCAGCAGTTACCTGCAAGCCAAGGTACGTGAGCAGCATGACGGCTTGGTGATCGTTGAATTCTCCAGCTACCTGGACACCGGCGGTGCCCATGGCACGCCGGGCCGCAGCTTCATCAACTATTCACGCCAGCAACACAAAGTGCTGACGCTGTCGGACATGTTGGTGCCGGGGCAGGAAGAGGCGTTCTGGAAAGCCGCGCAGGTGGCGCACAACAGTTGGCTGATCAGCACCAAGCTCGATCAGGAACCGGAGTTCCTGAAGGAGTGGCATTTCCAGAAAACCCAGAACGTGGCACTCACCTATGGCGGGGTGATCCTCAAGTACGAAACCAGCACCATCGCGCCTTACGCGCTGGGTCACGTCGAACTGAAGATCCCCTACCCTCGCCTGAACGGCATTATCAAACCCGAGCTGTTTCCTGGCCGTAACTGAAGGCCCGACCCAGCACGAGTTGCAGCAGCCCTGCCAGAATCAGTGACGGCAGGGTTGCGCCGATATCCGGATACAGATTAGCCAGCAAATGATAGGTGCTCACCCCGCCCAACCAGGCGAGCAACGCCGGCCAGCGCAATGCGGCTGACGCCACGCGAGCACTGCGTTTGCGCAGGATGAAGTGATCCACCAGCACCACGCCGAACAGCGGCGCAAACACCGAACCGATCAACAGCAGGAAGTTTTGATACTGGGCCAATGGCGCCAGGCACGCGATCAGTGTGCAGATCACGCCGATGGCCAAGGCCAGATGCTCGACTTTCAAGCGCAACAGAATCCCGCTCGAAACCGCTGCCGAGTGAATATCGGCAAAGGCGTTTTCCGACTCATCCAGCAGGATCAGCAGCAGCGGAATCCCCAAACCGGCACCGGCCAATGCCAACAGCAAGGCATTCACTTCACCGCTCGGCGCGAACGCCAGGGTGTAGGCCACGCCGAGGCTCATCAGCCAGAAGTTACCGATAAAGAAACCCAGCGCCGTGCCGCCAAACACGTTTTTCGCACGCTTGCCGAAACGCGAGTAGTCGGCAATCAGTGGCAGCCAGGACAGCGGCATGGCGATGGCAATGTCGAAGCCCACGGCGAACGACATCGAACCGTCACCGGCCTGCGCCCACAACGCCGCCAGATCAGCCTTGGCGAACAGGTTCCAGGTCAGCCAGATGCACGCGGCCAGCAGCAACCAGATGCCCCACTTGCGCAGGATCTGCCGCACGAATGTCAGCGGACCACTGACGGCCAGCAAGGTCGCCAAACCACCAAAGAACACGGTCCACAGCAGCGGATTCGACAGCAGACTGCCTTCGCTGAAGGCACGCGCGCCGAGCAGGCTGGCGGCGTCGCGCATGACGATGATTTCAAACGAGCCCCAACCGATCAGTTGCAGCAGGTTCAGCACGGCCGGCAGGCTCGCCCCATGTTTGCCGAGGCTGAGTTTGAGTGCGGTCATCGATGACAGGCCGGTGTCGCTGCCGATCACGCCGACCGCGGCCAGCAGCAGAACGCCGACCAGCGTGCCGAGGAAGATGGCCAGCAACGAGCCGGACAGGCCCAGACCTGGCGCGAGCAATGCACCGGTCTGCAGGACCATCAGGCCGATGCCGAGGGAGAACCACAGGGAAAACAAATCGCGGCCGCCGAAGACACGCTTGTCTTTGGGCACCGCGATATCAGGGGAATAAGTGCTGGGTTGAATGCTCAAGGGTGTTATCTCAGAGGGACATTTGTTGTGATCGTTCCCACGCTCCGCGTGGGAATGCAGCCCGGGACGCTCCGCGTCCCAAAGCGTGACGCAGAGCGTCACAAGAGGCATTCCCACGCGGAGCGTGGGAACGATCAGTACGGGATCAAACCTTCTTGTACAGCTGACTGCCTTCCTGTTTGAACCGCTCGGCCTGTTCCGCCAATCCCTGGGCGACTTCGGCGTCGACGGTTTCGATGCGCTGGTTGGCCGCGTATTCGCGAACTTCCTGAGTGATCTTCATCGAACAGAATTTCGGTCCGCACATGGAGCAGAAGTGCGCAACCTTGGCCGAATCCTTCGGCAGGGTCTCATCGTGATACGAACGAGCGGTGTCCGGATCAAGGCCCAGGTTGAACTGGTCTTCCCAACGGAATTCGAAACGCGCCTTGCTCAAGGCATTGTCGCGGATCTGTGCCCCCGGATGCCCTTTTGCCAGATCGGCGGCATGGGCGGCGATCTTGTAGGTGATGATCCCGGTCTTCACGTCATCCTTGTTCGGCAGACCCAAGTGTTCCTTCGGCGTCACGTAGCAGAGCATCGCGCAACCGAACCAGCCGATCATCGCCGCACCGATACCCGAGGTGATGTGGTCGTAGCCTGGCGCGATGTCAGTGGTCAGCGGGCCGAGGGTGTAGAACGGCGCCTCGTCACAGCACTCAAGCTGCTTGTCCATGTTCTCTTTGATCAACTGCATCGGCACGTGGCCCGGGCCTTCGATCATGCACTGCACGTCGTGTTTCCACGCGATTTTGGTCAGCTCGCCGAGGGTTTCCAGCTCACCGAATTGTGCCGCGTCGTTGGCGTCGGCGATCGAGCCCGGACGCAGGCCATCGCCCAGCGAGAAGCTGACGTCGTAGGCCTTCATGATTTCGCAGATGTCTTCGAAATGGGTGTAGAGGAAGTTCTCTTTGTGGTGCGCCAGGCACCACTTCGCCATGATCGAACCACCACGGGAAACGATACCGGTCACGCGTTTGGCAGTCAGCGGTACGTAACGCAACAGCACGCCGGCGTGGATGGTGAAGTAGTCGACGCCCTGCTCGGCCTGTTCGATCAGCGTGTCGCGGAACAGCTCCCAGGTAAGGTCTTCGGCAGCGCCGCCGACTTTTTCCAGGGCCTGATAAATCGGCACCGTACCGATCGGCACCGGCGAGTTACGGATGATCCACTCGCGGGTTTCGTGAATATGTTTGCCGGTGGACAAGTCCATGACCGTGTCCGAACCCCAGCGAATGCCCCAGGTCAATTTCGCCACTTCTTCTTCGATGGACGAACCCAAGGCACTGTTGCCGATGTTGCCGTTGATCTTCACCAGGAAGTTACGGCCGATGATCATCGGTTCCAGTTCGGTGTGGTTGATGTTGGCCGGAATGATCGCGCGACCGCGGGCGATCTCTTCACGGACGAATTCGGGGGTGATGATTTTCGGCACGCTGGCACCGAAGCTGTGACCGGCGTGTTGCTGGTCCAGCAGGCCAGCGGCGCGCGCTACTTCAAGCTTCATGTTTTCGCGGATGGCGACGTATTCCATCTCGGCGGTGATGATGCCTTTGCGGGCGTAGTGCATCTGGCTGACGTTGGCACCGGCCTTGGCCCGGCGTGGGTTGTTCACGTGGGCGAAACGCAGCTTGGTCAGCTCCGCATCGGCGAGGCGTTCCTGGCCGAAGTTGGAACTCAGACCCGGCAGGCGCTCGGTGTCGCCACGGGATTCGATCCACGGCGAACGCACATCGGCCAGGCCTTTGCGCACGTCGATGATGACGTTGGGGTCGGTGTAGGGGCCCGAGGTGTCGTACACAACGACAGGCGCGTTGATCTCACCGCCGAAATCGGTCGGGGTCACATCAAGGCTGATTTCACGCATCGGCACGAGGATGTCCGGGCGAGAGCCCTGAACATAGATTTTTTGCGAGCGGGTAAACGGCTGAACCGATTGCTGATCGACTTGGGCCGAATCACTCAGGTTCGTAGTGTTTTTTAGTTTTATCGTCATCACGGGCTCTCCAAACACATCCAGGCAGTGGATTTTTGTCGGAGCGAACCTGTAATCGAATGGACGCACGGGAGCTGGGAAAACCAGCAGTGCTGCGCTCAGTGCTCGAGGGGTGTTCGATTGTCGAACAACATCCCGGACGAAGCACAAGAGGACTCGCCGGGTGACGAGAAATCTTGTTCCCTACGCAGGCGCTAACCTGATCAGGTTCAACGGGATCCGAAATTATTCGATCTCAGCCTCATAGCAAGGCACCCCGACAAGAACCCGGCCAGTCTAGACACAACTGGCTAAGAACGCCAACACCGAGGTAAACACCATGATGAATGGCGCAATTACAGGATTGTTGCCGCACGTGGGCGCAACTACACTCGCCATGCCATGCTGCGCCTTGACGCTGTATGGGCCGCGCCGTAGCCTTGGCGCTCAAATTATCAGCGTAATTTTTTAGGGATGGCCTCATGCTGCGCAAACTCTCACTGGCCCTTGCCGTGTCTTGTGCGTCCAATGGAATGGCCTGGGCAGCAGAAGCGCCCTTATCGACCAAGACCGATCTGGTCAGCGTCTACCAGGAAGCGGTGGACAACAACGCCGACCTGGCTGCCGCCCGCGCTCAGTACGGCGCCCAGAAAGAAGTCGTGCCCCAGGCTCGCGCCGGGCTGTTACCGAACATCTCTGGCGGTGCCCAGGTCGCCAACGTGCGCACCGACCTCGATCAACCGTCGGCCGTCGCCAATCGCAGTGCCCATTCCTATCAGGCGACCCTGGCCCAGCCACTGTTCCGTGCCGATCGCTGGTTCCAGTATCAGGCCGCCAAGGACGTCAACGAACAGGCTGCACTGCAGCTCTCGGCAACCGAGCAGAACCTGATCCTGCAAACGTCCGAAAGCTATTTCAACGTGCTGCGCAGCCAGGACAATCTGGCCTCGACCAAGGCCGAAGAAGCGGCGTTCAAACGCCAACTCGATCAGTCCAACGAGCGCTTCGACGTCGGCCTCTCGGACAAGACCGACGTGCTGCAATCGCAAGCCAGTTACGACACCGCGCGAGCCAACAGGATCGTCGCGCAGCGTCAGGTCGATGATGCGTTTGAAGCGTTGATCACCCTGACCAATCGTCAGTACAACTCGATCCAGGGTATCGTCCACACCTTGCCGATTCTGCCGCCGGCACCGAACGACGCCAAAGCCTGGGTCGACACCGCCGCCAAACAGAACCTGAATTTGCTGGCCAGCAACTACGCCGTCAGCGCCGCCGAAGAAACCCTCAAGCAGCGCAAGGCCGGTCACGCACCGACCCTGGATGCCGTGGCGAAATACGAGAAAGGTGACAACGACGCCATGGGTTTCAGCAACCCGAACGCCTTCGGTACGCCTTACGGCGGTAACGTCGAGCAACGCACGCTGGCGCTGCAATTGAGTATCCCGATCTACAGCGGCGGCCTGACCACTTCACAGGTTCGCGAGTCTTACTCGCGCCTGGATCAAACCGAACAACAGCGCGAGTCCCTGCGTCGGCAAGTGGTAGAAAACACCCGCAACCTGCACCGCGCGGTGAACACCGACGTGGAGCAGGTGCAGGCGCGCAAGCAGTCGATCATCTCCAACCAAAGTGCGGTGGAAGCGACCGAAATCGGTTATCAGGTGGGTACGCGAAACATCGTCGACGTGCTGGATGCGCAGCGTCAGCTGTACACCTCGGTGCGCAACTACAACAACACCCGCTACGACTACATCCTCGACAACCTGCGCTTGAAGCAGGCCGCGGGCACCTTGAACCCGGGGGATTTGCAGGACCTGGCGCGTTATCTCAAGGCCGATTACAACCCGGATAAAGACTTCCTGCCGCCGGATCTGGCGAAGGCGGCGGCGGATCAGCTTAAAGCCCGTCCTTAATTGTAGGAGCATGGCTTGCCCGCGATGGCGCCCTTGAAACCGCCATCGCGAGCAAGCTTTGCTCCTACAGGGTTAGCGCTGAATCAACCTGTCCAACCCATCCAGCAATCGCTGCAATGCGCCCTGATTGGTGCGCATCACTTCCAACCCCGCCTCTGCCATCCGCTGCGCATCGCGCGGCAACTCGAACAGCCGCTGCACTGCCAACGCCAACCCTTCGGCATCCTCCACTTCCTGCAACGCCCCGGCACTGCGCAGTTGCGCGGCAATTTCGAGGAAGTTAAACAGGTGCGGTCCGCTCAACACTGGTTTGGCCAGAGCGGCCGGTTCCAGCAGGTTATGCCCGCCGTTCGGCACCAGACTACCCCCAACAAAAGCGCTATCAGCCAAGGCATAAAGAAACAGCAACTCACCCATGGTGTCGCCCAGCAGCACCGAAGTGCCGGCGGTGACGGGTTCGCCAGCGGAACGACGGACCGTGGCGAAGCCCTGCTGCCGACACAACTCAAACACCGGGTTGAAACGCTCCGGATGGCGCGGCACCAGAATCAGCAACGCATCGGGATGATTGGCCAGCAACTGACGATGAGCCGCCAGCACCACGTCGTCTTCACCTTCGTGAGTACTCGCGGCGATCCACACCGGACGCTCCTGCGCCTGCCATTGCGCACGCAACTCGGCGGCACGCTGAAGCAGTGCCGGGTCGATGGTCAGGTCGAACTTGATCGAGCCGGTCACTTCCACGGTTTGCGAACGCGCACCCAAATCGCGGAAGCGCTGGGCCTCGGCCTCGGTCTGCACCGCGAACAGGCTCATCTCGGCGAGCATCGGCTGGGTCAGTTTGCCGAAGCGGCCATAGCCCTTGGCCGAACGCTCGGACAGTCGAGCGTTGGCCAGGGCCACGGGAATCCCGCGCCTGGCGCACTGATGGATATGGTTCGGCCAGAGTTCGGTCTCCATGATCACCGCCAGTTTCGGCTGGACCCGATCAAGGAATCGCTTCGCTGCGCAAGGCAAGTCGTAAGGCAAATAGCAGTGCTGGATGCGTGGCTCATTGGCGAACAGCGCGTGGATGCGCTCCGAACCGGTCGGGGTCATGCAGGTCACGGTGATGGGCAACTGTGGATAACGTTGCAGCAAGGCGCGAATCATCGGCGCCGCGGCAATGCTTTCGCCCACCGACACCGCGTGCACCCAGATGCCGCCCGTTTTCATCGCCGGTAACCCGACGGAGAAACGTTCGCCAATGCGCTTGGCGTACGCCGGCGCCTTGCGCGCCCGCAGCCAAAGCCGAATCGCTACCAATGGCAGCCCCAGGTAAAACAGCGCGGTGTAGAGAGTTCTATTCATGGCGGCGGAGTTTATCGGCTTTTTTCACCGATCGCCTGCAAGTGCACGGCAAAACGTTCCGCCAGCCAACGAGCTGCCGGCCCCAGAGGCTCATCGCGGCGCCAGACGAGCTCCACCACCAGCGCTGGCGGGGTCCATTCGCTGACCAGTTCGACCATCAGATCCTGATACGCCGGGTACTGCACCACGTGGCGCGGCAGCCAGGCCCAACCGAGACCGCGCACCAGCCATTCAGCCATCACGTAGAAACTGTCGGCCCGCCAGACTTGCGGGCTGGCCGGCTCGCTGCCGGGGTAAACACTCGACTGTGTGGACATCAGCAACTGACGATGCTGCGCCAGTTGCTGACAATCAACCTGAGCCTGTTTCGCCAGTGGGTGGCCGACGCCGCACACCGTGACCATTTCGACGCTGCCCAACACCCGCCGCTCGAGCGCTTCGGGAATCTGGTCGTGATAAAACAGCAGCCCCAGATCAGCTCGACGCTCCACCAGTTTGCGCGCCACATCGCCTTGGGCGGCGCTGGTCAGCTGTACTTCAAGGCTGGGAAATTGTTGAGCCAGGGCTTCGAAGCTTTCGATGATCGGCTGATAGGGCATCGCCTCATCCTGGGCCACACGCAAACGCGCCTCCTGGCCGCGCATCATGGCCAGCGCCCGACCGTTAAGGCGTTCGCACTGGCGCAGCACTTCCCGTGCCTCATCCAGCAATGCGTTACCGGCCTCGGTGAGCTTCGGCTGGCGGCCGCTGCTGCGGTCGAACAGGCTGACGCCCAGGTCCTCTTCCAGCAGCGCAATCGAACTGCTGACCGCCGACTGCGCCTTGCGCTGATCCCGCGCTACCGCAGAAAACGAACGCTGCTCCGCTACGCTGACAAACAGCCGCAGCTGCTCCAGATTCCATTGCGTGTTCATGGCTCAACCCATCTTCAGAACAGATAGGTAATGACTTTACCGCATCTGGAGAATCTCTAAAATGCCGACCTCAGAAAGCAACACTTCACACGAGGATGCACCTATGACCGCTTACTACTACCTGGCCATTGCCATCTGCGCCGAAGTGATCGCCACCGTTTCGATGAAAGCGGTCAAAGGCTTCAGCACCCCGCTGCCGCTGATTCTGGTTATTGTCGGCTACGGCATCGCCTTCTGGATGCTGACGCTGGTGGTGCGCAGCGTTCCGGTGGGCGTGGCTTACGCGGTGTGGGCCGGCATGGGAATCGTAATGGTCAGCGTCGCGGCGCTGTTTATCTACGGGCAGAAGCTGGATGTGCCGGCGATGCTGGGGATGGCGCTTATCGTATTGGGCGTTGTAGTGATCCAGCTCTTCTCGAAAACCGCCGGCCACTAAAACCTGAAACACGATCCATTGTGGGAGCGGCGGTGCGGCGATCCGACTTGCTCGCTCCCACAGGGTTTTGCATTCGCTGCGTTGATCACCAACAAATCCCCTCTTCGTCGAGTCTGTATACTGCGCCCTCGTCTTGAACACTGAGGTCGCTGCATGCCATCCGTTATTTCCACCGACGTTCTGATTGTCGGCGCTGGTGTCGCCGGCCTCTGGCTGAATGCGCGCCTGCGCCGCCAGGGTTTTTCGACCGTGCTGGTGGAAAGCGCCAGCCTCGGTGGCGGGCAAAGCGTGAAATCCCAAGGCATCATCCATGGCGGCGCCAAGTACGCATTGCATGGCGCCCTGACCGGTGCCTCGGAAGCCATCTCCGACATGCCTCGGCGCTGGCGTGAAGCCCTGGCCGGTGACGGCGAGCTCGATCTGACCGGCGTGCGCCTGCTGTCCGAAGCCCATTACCTCTGGTCCCCCGGCACGATCGCCGGCAACCTCACCAGTTTCTTCGCCAGCAAGGCAGTGCGCGGCCGTGTCGATCAGGTCAAGGGCGAGCAACTGCCACCCGCCCTGCAAGACAAGCGCTTCAAGGGCAAGGTCTATCGCTTGGCAGAACTGGTGATCGACGTGCCGAGCCTGATTCAGCGCCTCGCCGATCTGGCGGGTGATGGTTTGCTCGCCGGTCAGAAAATCGAACCGTTGCTGGAGGGTCGCGTTCTGGTCGGCCTCAAAGTCGACGAGCGCGAAATCCGCGCCCAGCGCATTGTCTTGAGCGCCGGTGCCGGTACAGCAGCGCTGCTCGAAGCCCTGGGGCTGAGCCAACCCGCCATGCAACGCCGGCCGTTGCACATGATCATCGCCAAAGGTCCGGGGCTCAAACCGCTGTATGCCCACTGCCTGGGCGGCGGCACCAAGCCGCGCATTACCGTGACCACCCATCCGGCCGCCGATGGTCAGTGGGTCTGGTATCTGGGCGGCGATATCGCTGAAGCCGAAGGTGTCGCCCGTGAACCCGCCGAGCAAATCGCCACCGCGCAGAAAGAACTCGGCCAGTTGCTGCCATGGATCGACCTGAGCACAGCGCAATGGGCGACCTTGCGAGTAGATCGCGCCGAGCCTCTGCAATCGGGACTGACCCGTCCTGACAATGCATTCCTTGCCGAAGAAGGCCGGTTGCTTGTCGGTTGGCCAACCAAATTGGCGCTGGCTCCGGACTTTGCTGATCGCGTCATCGCGTCCTTGCAGCGCGACGGCATCCAGCCAAGCCATCCGGCGTCGCTGCCCGACCTGCCAAAACCGCCGATGGGCGTCCCTGCCTGGGAGCAACTGCTGCCATGAGCCAACCGACTTTGCACGATCTGCATCGCCCGCTGGGCAGCACCGGCCTGATGGTTTCGCCACTGGGCCTGGGCACGGTAAAACTCGGCCGCGACCAAGGCGTGAAGTACCCCAACGGTTTCCAGATTCCCGATGATGACGAAGCGCGCATGCTGCTCAAACTCGCGCGCGATCTGGGCATCAACCTGATCGACACTGCACCGGCCTATGGCCGCAGCGAAGAACGCCTCGGTCCGTTGCTGCGTGGGCAGCGCCAGGATTGGGTGATCGTCAGCAAGGTCGGCGAAGAGTTTACCGACGGCCAGTCGAGCCACGATTTCAGCGCCGCCCACACCCGGCTGTCGGTGGAACGTAGTCTGCAACGGCTGGAAACGGACTTCATCGATCTGGTGCTGGTGCACTCCGATGGCAACGACCTGGCGATCCTCAACGACAGCGAAGTCTATGCGACCCTCGCGGCGCTGAAGAGTGAAGGCAAGATTCGCGGCTTCGGTTTTTCCGGCAAAACCGTCGAAGGTGGTTTGAAGGCTCTGGAACAAGGTGATTGCGCGATGGTCACCTACAATTTGAACGAACAGAACGAGAAGCCGGTCATTGACTATGCTGCTGCTCACGGCAAAGCCATTCTAGTCAAAAAAGCCCTCGCCAGCGGTCATGTTTGCCTGAGCCCAGGTGTGGACCCTGTTCGCGCAAGCTTCGAGTTGTTGTTTGAACATCCGGGTGTTGCCAGTGCTATTGTCGGGACCATTAATCCGCTGCACCTCGCCCATAACGTCGCGACCGTTGCCCAGGTCCTACGTAGAAACTGATGCCGCCCACGCGGCCTTAAGCAGGAGCCGACATGCCGCGTACGCTCATAAGAAAGAACCCGAGCAACTTCAAGACCCTGCCGTTATTTGTCGAAGCGACTCCCGAAGGCCTGAGTTATCAAAGCGTCGGGATGCCGCTCAATTTCTCCCAGACGCTGCAACGTCGCCGCCCGGTGACGGTAGCCGATACTCAGCGGTTTTCGCTTGAGCTGGCCAACCTCGGGGTTTCGGTGCGCCTGACCCTGCATTGGCAGAACCGCGATTACTGGGTGTTGGTGCGTCAGCGTCGGCAAGACCGCGGCGACGTGGTGCTCAAGCTGATCTCCGGTTACGTGCCCGCCCATGAGCTGAACCTGCCGCTGCACACCGCGATTCAGGAAATTGCCGAAGAGTGCTTGCTGGAAACCCCGGAGGGCTGGCTCGGCGGGCGTTTCAATGACACCTGGCTGCCGGCGCCCTACTCGTCCGCGCTGCATTATCGCGAAGCCCTGCCGTTTCGCCTGACGCCGCTGTCCGGCTCGGCGCGGCCGGTGCGTTGCGCCAAGATGCAGTTGATCGAACGCCCGCGGGCTTACGTGCATTTGCCGACGGCCTCGCTGCAATTGATCTACGACTTGCGCCTGGACGTGCCCAAGGAAGCCAAATCCCTGAGCCTGTTCCATGTCGACGAACGACTGGAAGGCGATCAACTGGTGGCCCGCCTCGATCGGAAACGTCCCGATTTGTATCTGATGCCACTGCAGGACGGCCAGCCGATGGCCGAGCTCTATACCTTGAAAAAGGACCAGTTGTACCCGGCGAGCACTCGCGGGTTGTACCTGGCAGAGAGTTTTGCCCAGCAGGAAGGCTGGCTGGTGAAGGATGAGCGGATTCGCTGGAAGGATTGGGTGCGGCAACAGGGCTTGAGCCCGCCGGGGAAGGATTCCGGGTTAGCCCGGTTGCGTGGGAAGGCGAAGCAATTGCTGAAGAGAATCGTACCGCGCAAGAAAGTCAGCTCTTGATTGATCGTTCCCACGCTCCGCGTGGGAATGCAGCCCGGGACGCTCCGCGTCCCAACAGCGGACGCAGAGCGTCCATTGAGGCATTCCCACGCGGACGGTTCGACGCCTCGACGTGGGAACGATCAGCCTCACTCGGACTTGCGGATCTTCTCGACAATCGCGGTGGTCGAGCTGTTTTCCACCAGCCCCAGCACTTTCACAGTGCCGCCGTAAGCGGTCACGATGTCCGCGCCGACAACTTGCTCGATCCCGTAGTCCCCACCCTTGACCAGCACATCCGGCTTGACTTCGCGCAGCAGGTTTTCCGGGGTGCCTTCTGGGAAGCTGATCACCCAATCCACGGCGCCCAGACCTGCCAGTACGGCCATGCGACGGTCGACGCTGTTGATCGGACGACCCGGACCTTTCAGTCGGCTGACCGACGCATCGTCGTTGACCGCAACGATCAAACGATCGCCCTGGGCCCGCGCCTGCTCGAGGTAGGTCACGTGGCCGGCGTGCAAAATGTCGAAGCAGCCGTTGGTGAAGACGATCTTCTCTTTATGCGCACGCGCATCGTCGACCGCCAACAACAACTGCTCAAGGCCGAGCACACCCCGCTCGGAACCTTCTTCACGCTGGATGGCGCGACGCAGTTCCGGTGCGCTGATGGCTGCCGTACCCAGTTTGCCGACCACGATGCCCGCCGCCAGGTTGGCCAAAGCCACCGCGTGAGGCAGTTCTTCGCCCGCGGCAATCGCTGCCGCCAGGGTGGAAATCACCGTGTCGCCGGCACCGGTCACGTCGAACACCTCACGGGCACGGGCTGGCAGGTGCAGCGCCGGATGATCCGGACGCAACAAGGTCATGCCGTGTTCGCCGCGGGTCACCAGCAATGCGCCGAGGTCGAGGTCGTGCATCAGCTGCGCGCCCTTGCTCACCAGCTCGTGCTCATCGGCGCAACCGCCGACGATGGTTTCGAATTCGCTGAGGTTTGGGGTGATCAGGCTCGCACCACGATAGATCGAGAAATCCTTGCCCTTGGGATCGGCCAGCACCGGAATGCCACGGGCACGGGCCGCCTGGATCAGCACCTGATGGTTTTTCAGCGCGCCTTTGCCGTAATCGGACAGCACCAGCACTTTGATGCCTTCGAGCAATTCGTCGACTTGCTCGCCCAACGCCAACGCGTCGGTGGCGAAAGGTTCTTCGAAGTCGATACGCAGCAGTTGCTGGTGACGGCTCATGACCCGCAGCTTGACGATGGTCGGCTGGTGCGCGATACGCTGGAACAACGCCCGCACGCCAGCGCCCTTGAGGCTATTGGCCAGACTGTCGGCGGCTTCATCGTCGCCGGTCACGCCGACCAGCGAGGCCGGTGCACCGAGGGCGGCAATGTTCAACGCAACGTTGGCGGCACCGCCCGGGCGGTCCTCGATTTGCTCGACCTTGACTACCGGTACCGGCGCCTCAGGGGAAATCCGTGAGGTACCACCATGCCAGTAACGGTCGAGCATGACATCGCCGACCACCAAGACAGGGGCTTGATCGAATCGCGGCATGGACAACTTCATGGAGCAACCCACATACAAAATGAACAGGGGCGCGATATTAACACAGGGTTGGCGTGGGCTTGTGTGACGGCTGCAATGGGATGATTCGGCGGGGCTATCTGCTCATTTATTGATCAGAAAATCCGACCGTGGTGCGCAGAGTTATTCAGGCTTGGTCAAGAAAGATAAAGGTCTGAATACCAATCACCGGGCGCATTGCACGCCGGGTGTGCAAAAGGGGTGAGCCAGGCTCACCCCTTTTGTGGGGTCAGGCGATGTCGCCAACCGGGGCGTCGAGGCCCATCGCATGCAGGCGCGAGTAGTAGCCGTTTTGCGCGAGCAGTTGAGCGTGGGTGCCGCGCTCGACGATTTCGCCATGGTCCATGACCAGGATCAGGTCGGCTTTCTCGATGGTCGACAACCGGTGAGCAATCACCAGCGTGGTGCGACCTTTCATGACCTGATCCAGTGCCGCCTGAATGTGCCGCTCGGACTCGGTATCGAGTGCCGATGTTGCCTCGTCGAGAATCAGCAACGGTGCGTTCTTCAACAAGGCCCGGGCAATCGCCAGGCGCTGACGTTGGCCACCGGACAGCAACACGCCGTTTTCCCCGACCTGGGTGTCCAGGCCCTGCGGCATCTCCGAGATGAAGTCCATCGCGTAAGCATCCGTGGCGGCCTTTTCGATGTCGGCTCGTGGTGCGCCGGCCAGGTCACCGTAAGCGATGTTGTTGGCGATGGTGTCGTTGAACAGGGTCACATGCTGCGTCACCTGCGCCACGTGCCGACGCAGATTGCGCAGACGATAGTCTTCGATTTCCACGTCATCGAGCATGATTTCGCCGGTTTCGTGGTGATAGAAACGCGGGATCAGGCTGGCCAGGGTCGACTTGCCGCTACCCGAACGACCGACCAGGGCGATCATTTGCCCCGGTGCCGCCGTGAAGCTGATGTTCTTCAGCACTTCACGCTCGGTGCCCGGATAGGTGAAGCTCAGGTTGCGCACTTCCAGGTGGCCACTGACGCGATCGCGCTCGACGGTACCCTTGTCAATCTCCGGCTCGACGTCCAGTTGCTCGAAAATGCTCTCGGCACCGGCGACACCTTTCTGGATCGTCGAACTGACTTCCGACAGCTGCCGAATCGGTTTGGGCAACAGGCCCGCGGCGGTGATGTAGGCCACCAGGTCACCGGCGGTGGCATCGCCGCGCAGGAACAGCACCAGGAACATCAGCACGGCCATGGCGGTGTAGATCACCAATTGCAGCATGGGCGTGTAGACCGCACCGGTCTTGGTCATGCGCAGTTGCTTGTCGGTGTTGCCCTGGCTGGCTTCGGCGAAACGACGTTCTTCATAGCTCTCGCCGCCGAAGCTGCGCACCACGCGATAACCCTGGATGGTTTCGGAGGCCACGTGAGTCACGTCGCCCATCGCCACCTGGATTTTCTTGCTCTGCTTGCGGAATTTTTTGCTGGTGCTGCTTACCATGATCGCGATGATGGGCAGGATCGCCAGCATCACCAGGGTCAGTTTCCAGTTCATCCACAACAGGTAAGCAAACAGGAACACCACGGTCAGGCCTTCACGAATGACCACTTTGATGGCGTCCGTGGCCGCACCGGTGACCATGGTCACGTTGAAGGTGATGCGCGAAATCAGGTGCCCGGAGTTATGGGTGTCGAAATAACGGTTGGGCAATACCAGCAACTTGTTGAACAGCTCGACACGCAAGTCGTGGACCAGCCCAAGGGAGACTTTGGCCAGGTAGTAGTTACCCAGGAAAGACCCCAGGCCTTGCCAGGCGGCGATCAGGATGATCAGCAGCGGCACGGCCATCAGCAACTGCAAGTCTTGCAGATAGGGAACAGTCGGGAAGAGCACCGCTTCGGGGTTGCTCAGGCCATCGACGAAATATTTGAGAATCCCTGCGAGCATGGGCTGCGTCGAGGCAAAAATCACAAAGCCGACGATACTGATGGCAAACATGCCCCAGTACGGGCGCACATACGACAGCAGGCGCAGGTAAATCTTCAAGCTCGACGGCGCAGGCGAATCAGGGCTGGTCATGAGAACCCGTTGTATGAGAAAAGAGCCCGCGAGTGTAACACAGGCCATTTTAGTCGCTGAGCTGCGGTAACATGGCCGGCTATCCATGCCTCACGGCGCCCAACCCGGAGTATTGATGCAAGCGCTTGATCACACCCGATATCTCGCCCTCCGCGAGGGAGCACAAGTCCTTGAAGCGGATGGTTCGGGGGACAAGGTTCTGCGGTTGACGGACGGTTCAATACTCAAACTGTTTCGCCGCAAACGCCTGCTGACGTCGGCCGCGTGGTACCCGTACGCCAAACGCTTTGCCGACAACTGCGATGCGTTGCGTGAACGGCACATCCCCTGCCCGTCGATTCGTCAGGTTTACCGTATTGCGAGTATCGAACGCGATGCCGTGCACTACGATCCACTGCCGGGCCAGACCCTGCGTCAGCTGCTGGACATCCAGGGCGATGCCGATCCGTTGCGCGGTCAATTGGGGGTCTTCATGGCCACTTTGCATGAGCGGGGGATTTATTTTCGCTCGGCGCACCTGGGCAACATCGTGCTCACACCCGAGCATCAGTTGGGCCTGATCGACATCGCCGACATGCGGGTGTATCGCCGTCCGCTGCGCAAGACTCTGCGGCTGCGCAACTTCAAGCATATGGTGCGTTATCCGCAAGATCGGCAATGGCTGCTCGACGGTCACGGCGAAGTCTTCATGAACCATTATGGCCAGACCCAGAGCATCTGCTCCCCGGAGGAGCTGAGCGTCGCCCTGCAAAAATGATCTGACGGCCTTCGCCTCCGGGGAGGAGGCGAAGGTCAGGCATTACGCCAGCGCAGGTTGTCGCGCCTTCAGCACGCGAGACAGGATCATCGCGGCGGGCAGCAGCACCAGCGGCCACAACTCGTCAGGGTTACCGATCAGCAAACTGCCATCGAAATTCAGCATCACCAGCGCACACGCCAGGTACATACCCCAAGCGTCGCGCAGACGCCAGGCCTGCCAAAGGCTTGCGACCATCAGCGCTACGAACAACGCCAGCGCAACTCCACCGCTGTACAGCCCCAGCGCTACGAAAATGTTGTGCGGATGCTGAATCGGCATCCAGCCATCGAGCACCTGGGCGGTGTGAAAGTTGATGCCGCAGCCCAGTGCCCAGCCGCAGTGGCGCCACTCGCCGACCATGATATGAAAAATCTCGAGGCGGTACGAATCGCCTCGATTCCAGAGGGACTGGTACCAGGCTTCGTTGTGCACCACCAGGAACAGCAGGCCTGAAACAACCGCGACAATCGCCACCGCAGTGCCAACCAGCCGCGGCTTGAGGTAAATGCCGTAAAGCAACCAGATGCCAAACAGGAACACAGCCCCCACAAACGCGGTACGCGTCTGCAGGACGAAGGCTACCGCGAACACCGACAAAACGATGGCCAGGCCACCTTCGATATACTTTCGTTCCCTGAGCCAGATTGGCAGCGCCAGCGCCAACGCACAGAACAGCCAAATGCTGGCGTAGATGACGTTCTCCAAGCGTGCCGGAAGTAATGCCACCCGGCCGCCGACGGCGAACTCACCGGTTGCCCAACCGTAGAGTGCGCTGCCGAAGATGTATAACGTCAGGATCCAGAACTGAGCGCGAATAAACGCCGCACTGCGGAAGAACTGCGGATCGGTAAGGGCGCCGGCCACCATGACGAACATCAGTACATAGAAGACGTGTTTGTAGAACTGCATCTGCCCAGCAATCGTCGCAGGCACCAGAAACCACAGAATGAACGCCAGCCAGCCCCATGCCAGCGGCTCCTTGAGCAAGCCCGCACCGCGCTCCTTGATCAGGAAGACCAGGCCCGGCAATGCCATCAGGACGTAGAACAGGTTATTGGTCCACTTCGACGACCAGCCCACCACAAAGCTCAAAAGAAACAGACAGAGCACCGTTCCGAAATACGCCACGGTGTTCTTTCCTGGCTTCATGCCGCTAAATTCCATGGAGTACCCAACCTATTGCCAGACCCAAGATAAGAGCTGCGATCAGCTTCAGCCGATCGAGACGTTTACGCCGTAATTTGTTCTCCCGCTCCTTGGGAACCACCACATGCTCACCGAAACCGGTGTGCAATACCGCGTCGTTTTCCAGAATCAACGCATAACGGTTTTCGCCAGCGTACAGACGCGACAGGTCTTTCTCCCCGGAAAATCCGGAATAGGGTGCATGCAACAAGTAATCCGCACGACGGCGCAGCCCTGGATTAAAGGAAAAACCTTGCCACTCGGCTTTTTGCGAGCCCAGTACGTAGAAAGGAATGCCATGGCTGACTTTGCGCTCGTTCAGGAACACGTAAGGACTGTGAACCATCAGGTCATGATTGAAGCTGCGCAGCCACACCTGCAGTGCCTGCGGATCTTCCTCCAGCAGGCATTGGGACTCTTCGATGAACCCTTCGCGGTAGAAATCCCAGTCGTCTTCACAGTGGAAAATCCACGATGTCTGCACCTGAGCGTAAGCGGCGTCGATAGATCGCAACTGACCCAGGCGTGGCTTGTTGATGAAGAACTGGGTATGCGCCCTCCAGTGCTCCGGAATACAGGCCTCTACGGCGCTGTCGCCGGAGTCCTCTGTAATGAACACTTTACGGATGGGAGCCGTGTTGTACCGGTCAAACGTCTCGAGGGTACGCTTCAACAGATCGAAGCGACCGCAACTAGTGATTACTACCGAAATGTCGCTAGTCTCGCTGAACAGCATTTATTTGCACCGCACCATTGGTTGTTTAATCGCCCGGCTTCACAGCCCCAGCGACAAGCGTAATTTTTCTTTCCAGCCCAGCGGGACGTGCTCCCGTAGCGGCGCACGCAGGGCGTCGACAATCGCATGCCCTACAGCCCGGAACGTGTAACGCTGTTCTACCAAAGCCTGTCCGGCCAATGAAATGGACTCGGTCAGCTGTGGGGACTCACGCAACACCGCCAGTTTTTCCCTGAGTTCGTCGCGGGTTCGATAGAGCACGATGTTGTGCATATCGACAAACCCCAGCGCGCGATTCTCTGCTTCCCCTTGATCGTAAGCAAACAGCACACAACCACAGGCCATGGCCTCGAAATTCTTGATCATGTATTCGCCCATGCCGACGTCGGCACTCACGAAGTAACGGATCCGGCTCAACGTCTCGCAGTATTCCTCACCCGACTTGGTGCGGGTGATCAGCAGGTTCTCCACTTCAGCCACGGACTCGAGCATGGCCTTGCGTCCGGCATACGCCACGCTGTTGAGACTGCCGACAAAACCCAGCTCGATATCCCGTTCACGTTGGCAGTTTTGCAACAGCGCCTGATCGTAGCCCTTGGGCACGAAATGCGCGTCAAACCCTTCATCACGCAAACACTGGCTGACCATGAAACCCGAGCTGATCACCCGCGCCCAGGGTAGCTTGCGGTAATGCGCACTGAACTTGCCGGTGTACTTGCACGGGATGTAATTCTGGTACGCATCGTGTTCCAGAATAACCAGATTGGGCAGGGTTTGGATGAACCTCACCTGTCTGATTTCTTTTTTGAAGCGCAGGAAAAAAACAATCCGGTCGTAGCGGGTCACATCGACATGCTTGCGAAAGTATCCACGCAAGTCGTCCTGCTCTGCGCTGGTCAACTCGCGCTTGTCGCAGTCGCAGTGCTCGGCGATACCGTCATACAGTCGATCGAGGATCGCTCGCTGCTCTTTCTGCACCAGAAACAGAACTTTCAATTGGTCTCTCTCTTTCCAGACAGCTCTTGGACCCAGAATAATTCGTGGCGTCGCACCGCTTTACGGAAGAACTCGTTTTCGCCGAAAGCCGGCCAGTGTCGGGCCGCCAGACAACGCTGGATCGCCCGGCGAAGTAGGCGTTTGAGGGGAAGTCGGGGCTGAAGGTCGTGCATCATGCCCAACGACATAGCCTTGTGCCACTGTTTTTCGGTCGACAGACAAAGCGCCCAGGGCCGCAACGGTTCGTGATTATTGATCTGTGGCGGCAGTGTCACACCGGTACCGGCATCACCCATTGGCCAGCGATCGTTGTCGTGTAGATGATTAGCGTAATGCAACAAGGTTTCGGGCTGCCAGGCTGTACCGTTCAGTGCCTGCATCACCGCTTGCTGTGAGCATAGATGGTCTGGGTGCGGGTCGAAACGCGGATGTGGCAAAACGATGACCTGAGGCTGGATACGCTCGATCAACTCACTCAGGTCGGCCAGCAGATTGTTCCAGGACGGTATGCCATCGACATCACTGCCCAGGGCAAACGGATTGAACCGTCGAAAAGATCGGGTATCGCCAAGCTGTGCCTCACGGGACGCCACGGCCTCGGTTGGCGCGCTTTGCATGGCGGACAATTGCAGGCAGAAATACCCCAACTGAATACAGCGCTCCTGAGGTACGCCGCCCCACAGCGGCACGCTGATACTATCCCAGGCGCGAAGCGAGCCTTTCAGCCGAGACGCTTCGACGCCATTGAGCCCCATCTGCTGATAGTGCCCGGCCTCGATCTCACCGGCGGTCAAGGTCACGATCCAGCTTTGACTGGCGCTGCTGTACAAACCGAATGCGGCCAACTCGGCATCGTCGGCGTGGGGCGCGATCACCATCACCCGCTGACGGCTGTAATCCGGATGCTCGAACGCCCTGAGCACCGGCTCACCCAGCAGTCGGCAGAAACGCCCACGCAGGCGTAACTCACCTTGCGACAGAACCTGCGCCTGACCACTGAGGTTGAGGTAACGCAGGCCGTTCACACCACGCTCGAAGGTTTGTCGGTCCGGGTTATCCCCCCCCGACAACTCGACCACGGGATCGATGAAGCGCCCCAGCCAGGTGCTTTTTATCCGCAGCGCCAAAACCAGCGTAGCGTCGTCGACCAGCATGACGCCGTCGTCCAGGCGCAAACGCTCACCGTCAAGGTGAACCTTGGGCTGCTGGGTGTACGGTGGAAAGCTGTACTGATAATCGTCTTTGGGCGAATAAAACAGGTGGTCGGCGAACCAGGCCTCGTGGGCAATCCAGCCCAGAACCGCGAGCACCAACGGCAGCCACCAGGTCACCAGCACACCGATGGCAATCAATAGCACCAGCGCGATGAGCAGACCAATGCGTTTGTTGCGCCGATGGCGCTTGAGCAATTGCTGTTTGCGGTTCATGGGCTGACTCATACGGTGAACACCGGCACAGGATTGCACCAGCGATCCTTGTATTCACGATCGGCGCGACCGAAAGAAAAGCGCAACGGTTTGTCCAACGCCCGGGCATGCTCCCAGGCGCTTTGCGTATTGAGAAAACTCAGCACGCTGCCCGGACTGAATTCGCGGGTTTCGGGATCGACGCCGCCATTGATGTACTCGACGCTGATCCACAGCGGTGTCTCGACACGGTAGACCAGTTGAATCGCTATCGGTGCATCGTTGAGGAAAATCACCGAGCCGATCAACAAATCACGCAGCAACTCGATGACCTCAGCCATGCGCTCGGCCCCCGTCGCCGGGAAGCCCCAGCGACGCTGGAACAGGTCGCAATAGATCGCCGCCAGTTCACTGCTGGAAAACTCCGCGACCGGCCGAACCACTCCGCCCGCCTCTTCCAGCAATCGCAATTCACGACGCTGGTTGTAGCGAAACTTCTTCGACAGTTCTTCGGGAGTGCGGGCCATCGCCAGCTGTTCAGCCTGCAATTTGATACCGGTGAAGCGGCCTTCATTCAGCGCCGACAGGTAGCGCCCACGATGACGCAGCGGCGCTTGTGCATCGGCAGCGGCCGGCAGGATGAACTCGGCATTACCGAGGTCGAACAGACCTTTTTTACCGCAGCGCTTGAGCACGTCCTTGGACAAGGCGAGGTCGCGGCCCCAGGTCGGGATCGCGGCTTTGACTTCACCGTTTTGCTCCCAGGCCAGGTAGCGCACAGGAATGTCGGCCAACTGCGCAAGCCGCTCGACCACCATGGGATGAGTGGCGACGCTGCCGCCATAACGTTGCCAGGCTTCAGCATATGTCGAGGCGTCGACTACCGCCCAGCCACGTTCGCGCCAGCCTTGAAATCGGTTGAGCATCAGCCCCTCGGCGCCAGTTCGGTAACGTGCGGCAAACGCCAGAAAGCATCGCGCACCGCGCGGTCGGAGAAGCGTTCACGCAAGCGATCGAGCATCAGCTCGGCGCACTGGTGACGTTGCTGCTCGTCCATCGCGGCCAGATGTTGCAGCCCTTGAGCCAAGTGTTCGGTATCGCCCAGCGGGAACAGAATACCGACGCCTTCGACCACTTCCTTCGCCCCGCCACACGCCGTGGCGAGCAAGGGTACGCCGGCAGCCATGGCCTCCAGCAGCACCATGCCGAACGGTTCGTGATCGGAACTCAGGGCAAACACATCGAAGGCACGGAAATAACGCCGAGCCTCAGGCACCTGACCGAGGAACAGCACGCGGTCGCCGATACCCAACTCACGGGCCAGGGCCTTGAGGTCCTGCTCCAGTCGACCGGCACCGAGAATCACCAATTGACTGCTGGCCGGCAAACCCGGCAACGCCGTAGCAAAACCGTGCAGCAGCGTGGTCTGATCCTTGTCCGGATGCAGCCGTCCGACATTGCCGACAACCCAGGCATCCGGCGCCAGGCCGAGGGTTTCCCGGGCTTCGCGAACCGACACCTGGCTGTCCTGCAAGGTCTGCACATCGATACGGTTATAGAGCGTCTGAATCCGCGCCGCCGGCCACTTCGGCAGGCAATGACGCATGTCGTCGCGCACGGCATCGGAAACCCCGAGCAGGCTCAGGCGCTTGCGGAAAATATTCGCGAAGAGTTTGCGTGTGCCGCGTTTGTAATCGTCAAACGCGTGATGCACGCCAATCACCGGCAACGACGTGCCGAGCAAGGCGATATAAATAGGCTTGAAACGGTGAGCAATGCAAAAACTGAAATTGCGCGAGGCGGCGATCTTGCGCAGATCGCTGATGGCGCCCAGCTTCAGGCCACGAATGGCCTTGGAGCTGTATTCCATGAACAGCACTTCATCGGAAGCACAGCCCGCGGCGACTTCGGCATCGGCAGCCCCGGTCAGAAACACCGTGGTCACTCGATAACCGGTCCCCGCGAACAGGCTGGCGTACTGCCGGGCGCAGTCCAGAAACGGCCCGTCATAGCCGTGACAGAACTGCAGCACATGGCGTTCAGCCGAGCGTGTCATATGCGTCCGCGCCCTCTTTGACCACCAGGATGTCTTCCATGATCAGATACTGTAGATCGGAACCGAAGAACATGTTCAAGGCATCCGTCGGCGAGCAGATCATCGGTTCGCCACGACGGTTGAGCGAGGTGTTCAGCGACACGCCGTTACCGGTCAGCACTTCCAGCGCCTTCATCATGTCGTAGTAGCGCGGGTTGTATTCGCGCTTGAGCACCTGGGCCCGCGACGTACCGTCTTCATGGACGACTTCCGGCACGCGGGTTTTCCACTCTTCCGCCACTTCAAAGGTGAAGGTCATGAACGGCGCCGGGTGATCGATCTTGATCATCTGCGGTGCAACGGTGTCGAGCATCGACGGGCAGAAAGGCCTCCAGCGCTCGCGGAACTTGATCTGGTGGTTGATGCGGTCAGCCACGCCAGTCGCACTCGGGCAACCAATGATCGAACGACCGCCCAAGGCGCGCGGACCGAATTCCATGCGGCCCTGGAACCAGGCTACCGGGTTGCCATCGACCATGATTTTGGCGATGTTTTCCGGCATGTTCTCAAGCTTGCGCCATACCGGCTTGCTCGGGTGACGGGCACACGCGGCGAGCACGTCTTCGTTGGTGTACGACGGGCCGAGGTAGACGTGTTCCATCTTCTCGACCGGCACACCACGGGCGTGGGACACATAGGCCGCCGCGCCGACCGCGGTGCCGGCATCGCCGGACGCAGGCTGCACGAACAGTTCTTTAACGTCGTCACGGGCGATGATTTTCTGGTTCAGCTTGACGTTCAACGCACAGCCACCGGCGAAGGCCAGCTTGCCGGTTTCCTTGAGCACGTCGCCCAGGTAGCGGTCGATCATCTGCAGCGAGATTTTTTCGAACAGCGCTTGCATGCTCGCGGCGTAGTGGATGTACGGCTCGTCGGCGATGTCGCCTTCGCGCTTCGGACCCAGCCACTCGATCAGCTTCGGCGAGAAGTAGAAACCTTTGCCCTTCTCTTTATAACGACGCAGGCCGATGACGTTGGCGTAGTCGGTGTTGATCACCAGCTCGCCGTTCTCGAATGAAGCCAGGCGCGAGAAATCGTATTTGCTGGCATCGCCATACGGCGCCATGCCCATGACCTTGAACTCACCGTCGAGCATCTCGAAACCGAGGAACTCGGTGATCGCGCCGTACAGGCCGCCGAGGGAGTCCGGATCGAAGAATTCCTTGATCTTGTGGATCTTGCCGTTTTCGCCATAACCGAAAAAGGTCGTGGCGTACTCACCCTTGCCGTCGATCCCGAGGATCGCGGTTTTCTCTTTGAAACCGGAGCAGTGATAAGCGCTGGAGGCGTGGGCCAGGTGATGCTCGACCGGCTCGATCTTGATTTTCTTCGGATCAAAACCCAATTGCTCGAGGCACCAGACAATCTTGTTGCGATAGCGCTTGTAGCGACGGTTACCCATCAGGATCGCGTCGAGCGCGCGGTCCGGGGCGTACCAGTAACGCTTGGCGTAATGCCAGCGAGCCTTGCCGAACAGGCTGATCGGCGCGAACGGAATCGCTACCACATCAACGTCGGATGGCTTGATGCCGGCCTGCTCGAGGCAGAACTTCGCCGACTCGTAAGGCATGCGGTTCTTTGCATGTTTATCGCGCACAAAGCGCTCTTCCTCAGCCGCCGCGACCAGCTTGCCGTCGATGTACAAAGCTGCGGAAGGATCATGGCTAAGGGCGCCGGACAGGCCAAGAATCGTCAATGCCACAGGGGTCTAGCCTCTTTAGTCTGCATGCAGGCGCAAGGCGCCTCAAAGATTAATGTGCCCTCGCAAAGGGCGAGTGGCAGCTAAAGGGCGGGATTATAGCTTAAAAGCGACGGCAAGCCTCTAGCGGGAAGTGGCAAGCTGGCGCGTTGACAGATGAAGGACCTCGACATAGACTCCTGCGCAAATGGACTGGGGGATCCCGGTCGGCGTTATGGCCTCGGTGAGTTTCACCGGGGCTTTTCGCTTTCTGAGAGAGGGAAAATTTTTAACCCCCAATTCTCGAAACCCTCTCCCACATTGTTACGCCCACCACTGCAGTAGAACTTGCGCTTGAGCACGTCAAAGGCACGATTTTCTTGCCCCGACCGCAAAACGCTCATACCAATGGGTCTTGCAACAAGATCCGCTAGCTGTAACCCCGTGGAATTCACTTGTTTGGTTGCAAAGACGATGTCGAACGGCAGTTGCATGCCCAATCTGTTCGCGCCATCGCACATGCGACGAAACTCCAGTTCAAGCTCATTATCCTCCCGCTTCCCTCGACGCTCGAAAATCACATGAGTTAAAACGCTCTGTTGATTCTTTTCCTGCAAATACTCATAAAGCGTTTCAAGGCAGAATCCGAGCGCGACGTGATAGGGATTGTGGACAGGACCTTGCTTTTCGCGAAGAGCGGCTTTGTCGATAACGCAGCTGATCAGAACGAAATTGCTGGCCTCAATGATTCCCGTCAACTCATCGAGAAAGGCATGCTTGTGTTGCCTTGATGTGAAAAGACTAGAGAACGCTCCCTTTTCTTTTCGAATTTCCAATTCATGCAGACCGATCAGGTCATGCCCCATATGATTAAATTTAAACTTCTGAAGGGTAGGAATAACCTTTTCGCAATAATGCCTTTTATGAAACACACAAAATGCCAGCACAAACATTGGGTAGTTTGGATCTAATGTTTGCATCCCATGATCGCCGCTCTCATCCACATAGATTATGAAATCGCTGTACCTCCCGGACGGAGGTAAAAGCTTTTCCGCCTCAACATTAGCTTCAGCTTCGCTTTCGTTTTCAAAAAGAAAAAACTGTTGAGAGGGCAAAATCGGGGTCGACACTAGCTATTCACCTTTTGTTCTTCGAGCCAAGTGCGTTAGGTGTAGCACTGACACGCAGGAATACAAAAGAGTTACCCGCGGCCCGCTCGCCAATAAATGCTGATATTGCCGTCTGCAGCCTGGCGGTAAACCGTATAGGGCAGGAGGACGGTGTCGAAAACACCCGAGAGGGTGAAATCCACCAATACGAACGGCAAAAGAATACCCGTGGGATCAGGCGCTGCGTTTAATACGCAAAAGTCGTAGGCCAGGCCACTGTAGATACGCGGTATGGATTGACAGTAGGTCTTTTGCTTTCGAAGGCTACGAGCCGCATCCTCGTCATCCTGCAACACCGTAACAGCGGTCCCGCAGCCTGATAAAGCCAGTGAGAACGTGCTCAGCAATACCGCCATTTTTATCGTCAAAATCTGCCCTCCGTGAACGTCAGGCAAACTAGCATCGCGGCTATTCAGGGCACAGTTCACGGCCTCCCTGTTTCGCGTAGGACAATTCATAAGAACCTGTCCCCCATGACATCGAAAAGCCCGCACAAGGCGGGCTCGGTACTACAGGGTTGTGGGCAAGCTCCGACTTACGCGGCGCTATCGACATTTTTGGGCAGGCGCTGATCAATGACCCGATACAGCGCACTGCTCTCAGGCCAGTTACGCATGAACCTTGCCCGATCCCGCGCATAGGCCGGGGCGAAGCTGCCGAGCGAGGCATGCTGACACATCGAATCCAGATCAATCAGCGCCCAGCGATCATGCTGCCAGAACAGGTTATGACCCTTGAAATCCCCGTGACTGATCCGCTCGCCAATCAGCTCGGCAAACAAATGATCCAGCGCCTGCAACTCGGCTTCCGGTGCCTCACCGCTTTCAACGTAAGGTGCAAACCGCTCGATGATGTCCGGCCCCGGTAAATACTCGGTCACCAGATATGCCCGACTGCGCAACCAGAGAAAACGCTTCTCCAGCAACGCCAACGGCTTGGGCGTGGCGATGCCGAGAAACGCCAGGCGATTGCCTTCACGCCAGGAGTGCCAGGCACGGCTCGGGCGCCAGAAACGTTTGAGCCAGTGGGCAAAACCTTTGATGTTGTAGCGCTTGATCACCAGCGTACGATCAGCCACCTCGACCTTGCCGACGCTCGCCGCGCCGCCGGTCTTGTACAGATGGCCCTGATCGAGCAACGCATCGGCCTGCGCCAGCACCGGCAGCATCGCCGTTTCTTCCTCGCGGTGAATCGCCCGCAAGCCGAACGCTCCGCGCTGGACACTGAACAGCGTGCATTCGCGGCCGACCTTGATCAGGAAGTCCTTGAGACGCCAGCTGCGCACCTTGTTGATCTGCTTCTGCAACGCTTCCATCGGCAAGGCATGCTCGCCGTTGCTCAGCAGGTAATACACCAGCAATTCTTCGGTGTAGGGTTCCAGCGTCTTGGGCAACTGGGCAAAAAACACCCCGAGGTTTTCCAGGACTTTCTGCCGCGAGAGCGGCTGGCCCGGCGTCTCCGTGCGGATTCCGGCACCGTCGATCAAATACAGCCGACCGCCCTGGCGCAGCAGGTTGTCCAGGTGCAGGTCTTCCTGCCACAGGCCCTTGCGGTGCAATTGACCAATCGCACCCAGCGCATCGGCCAATACCGCCGATTGCTCATCCGCCAGCATCGGCAAATGTTCGACCTGTTTCCAGGCATCCCCAAGGCTGTCGGCCCCTTCAAGAAAATCAAACAGCAGCCAACCGCCCTCGCCGTCCTTCAGGCCATCAGCCAGCAGCAACGGCGTGGTCAACCCCTGAGCCGCCAGCAACCGCACGCCGTCCAGCTCACGCTGGAAATGCCGCGCCGCTTTGCTGCCGACCAACAACTTGGCCAGCACCGGCCGCCCGCGCCAGACGCCCGCACCGACATAACGCTGCCCCGGCAACACCCGCAACAGACTCAGCAACTGCAGCTCGGCAGGGCCGGCGGCATCGGCCAGTGGAATGTTCAGCGGCAGGCTCGGGCTGCGGCCAGCGTTTTTCAGCTCGGACAAACGCATCAGCGCGTCTCCTTGTGAGTGCGCCGCGCGGTCAGTCGCGCCAGCCAGCTGTCGATCAGCGAACTGTCTTGCGATTGATCCAGATAGGCGGCCAGCAGCTCGCGCAACTGCGCTTCGCTCCACTCAGGCGCCCGACGCAGCAACGGCTCCAGGTCTTTGGCCCGATCACGCAGACCAAACAGCAACGGCCGGGTCTTTTCCAGGTCGATCAGCTGGGCCAGGTAACCGTCGCCGGTGGCCTGGAGAAAAATGTGCTTGGGGTAGAAGCAGCCGTGAACCTGACGCGCGCCGTGCAGGCGCCGAGCCAGTTGCCCACAGGCCTTCAGAATGGCCGAATGCTGCGCCGAACTCAGGTCCGACCAGCGCTGCAACAGCGAATCCAGGTCATCCCAACCGTCCAGGGCTCGGGTCAGCAGAATCGCCCGGACTTCGCCGTTGACCTTGCGCTCACCGAAAAACGCCGCTTTCAATGCTGGAATTCCGAATCGCTCATAGCGACTGATATTGCGAAATTCACGGGCAAAGCTCGGCTCACCAAAGGGCGCATGCAAGGTGCGCATCTGGTAGTTGCTCTGGCGTTTGAGGTAGTAGCCATGACCTTCCAGATCCAGCCGAAACACGCTGCTCCAGCCACCGCGACCGGTGTTGGGCTCGTCCACAGCCTCGAGCTGCTTGGCCCAGAGTGCGTCGAAGGTGCCGAGGCCGTGACGCTCAAGCAGTGCACGGTCTTCAGCCGCCAGGAAATCAGTCATTCGCGTCCCTCGAAAAATCTCACCACGTGCCGGATCCGTTTTTTGTCGGCGGCATTCAGCCGATCACACTGGCGGTATTGCAGGTAAAAGCGCAGGCGCTGGGTAGCCGACAAGTGATACTTGGCGACCTTGTCCAGACAGGCCAGGTCCTTGGTGATCCGGTACTTGAGCCAAAAGCCGCGCCAGAAATCGCCATTGGGGCAGTCGATCAAAAACAGCCGGGGCTCATCGTCGATCAGCAGGTTGCGCCACTTCAAATCGTTATGGGTGAAGCGGTGGTCGTGCATGGTCCGGGTATAACCCGCCAGCTGCCGGCTGACGTTATCGACCCAGGCGCGGTCCGCCAGCTTTGGATCATGCCGCTCGGCCAGGGCCGACAAGTCTTCGGTATGCGGCAGCTCACGGGTGATCATAGCCCCGCGATCGTACGCCGCACCGCGACGCTCCAGGCCCCAGGCCACCACTTCGGCGGTAGGAATGCCCCACTTGGCGAAGCGCTTGAGATTCTGCCACTCGGCTTTCACCCGGGGTTTACCCAAGTAGCGACGCAGACCTTTGCCGGCACCCACGTAGCGTTTGACGTAATAGTTGACGCCGTTGCGCTCGACGCGAATGACCTCGGACAACAGGTCGCGCGTCAGGCGTTCACCCTGAAGCGCAAATACAGCCTCAAGACTGCCGAAATCTTCTGCCAGATCGCTGTACTCAGGCTCCAGTTTCCAACCTGCCATCAGAGCGCATCCCCGTATCGCTGTTTACGGTCGTAAAGTTTGTTGGCCTTGCCTTCGAGCCAGGCAAGCAGCCCGGCTTCCTCGCCCAGAATCTGGCGCAGGGGCTGCTGGAAATAACCCTTGAGGAAACGCAACTTGTCGCGACGGGTCAGGCCAATGTCCAGCGCCGAAAAGTACAGCGCCGCCAGGTCCTTGTTGCGCCAGCGTTGGGTAATCGTCGGACGGGTCTGGGCACGGTGCAGGTCGATCACCGAGAGCCTGAAATCGTCGGCCGTCACCGGTTTGTCGGTGTGCAGCAGAAAGTGGCAGATGTAGCAGTCGCGATGGTTGACCCCGGCGCGGTGCATCATGCCGGTCATGCGCGCGACTTCGGCGATCAGGGCGCGCTTAAGTTTTGGCTCTGGCGGGTGTTTGACCCAGTCGATGCTGAAGTCTTCGAGGCTGACAGTGGGCGCCAGCTCTTCGGTAACGATGAACGAATGCTGGTCCGCCGGGTTGCTGCCCTTCTCGCCGTAAGCCACGGCGGTCATGGTCGGCACGCCGACTTCTTGCAGGCGCTGGATGGCCTTCCATTCCTGGCCGGCACCGAGCACCGGCAGCTTGGCAGTGAGCAGGTTCTTGAAGATCTCGCCCCAGCCAATGCCACGGTGGATCTTCACGAAAAAGCCATTGCCATCGACTTCGGTACGCAGGGTCCGGCGCGCTTCAAGTTCGCGGTATACCTCGCCCTGGAGACCCTCGACTTCAGCGAACGGGTCGCGTCCGGCCCAGAGGCTCTTGAACGGTTCAGCCAGCATCAACTTCATTAAGCGTGCTCCGCCAGAATCACATCGGCCGCGTGCTGCGGCATGCTGTAGAGGTCGGCCGTCTCGGCGAAGGCCAGACCGTTGCGGCTCCAGGCCGCCCGTGCTTGAGCGTCGTTCAACATACCGGTCAGGTACTGGGTCAGCTGCGCCTGATCGAAAGGCTCGTCCAGCACCAGACCGGCGTCGGCCTCGGCGATGTAATGGGCGTAACCACACACCGCGCTCACCAGCACCGGCAACCCGGCCACCAGGGCTTCGAGCAACACAGTCCCGGTGTTTTCGTTGTACGCCGGGTGAATCAACAGATCGGCGCCAAGCAGAAAACGCGGGATGTCGCTGCGGCCCTTGAGGAACGTCACGTTATCGCCGAGCCCCAATGTGGCGCTCTGCATCTGGAATAATTTGGGGTCGTCCTGGCCAATTACAAATAGCCGGGTGCATTTCTTCAGATCGGCGGGCAATGCGGCCAGCGCCTTGAGGCTGCGATCCACGCCCTTGGTCTTGAACCCGGAGCCGATTTGCACCAGCAGCAGATCATCGTCTTTCAGGTTGAATTCGCGACGGAATTCGGCACGGATCTCGGCGGCATTGGCCGGCGCGCGACGGTCCTGAGAGATACCTGGCGGTAGCAGATGGAAGCGTTCCAGCGGCGTGTCGTAATGCTTGATGAACAGCGGCTGCTGGACTTCGGAAATCATCAGCACTTCGGTCTTGGCATCTTTGGCGAACACGGCGCGCTCGTACTCGGCGAAGTGCCGGTAGCGGCCCCAACGGCGGTACAGCGAGTTGCGCAGGTTTTGCGCCTTGTCTTCGAAGCAGCCGTCGGCGGCGTAGTAGACGTCCAGACCCGGCATTTTGTTGAAGCCGATCAAACGGTCCACTGGACGCTTGGCCAGATCCGCTTCCATCCATTCGCTGAGTTTCTCGTTGCGTCGATGATTGAAGAACGCCTTGACCGGCGCCACCAACACTTCGAAGCCCGGTGGAATGTCGCCTTCCCAGATCAGCGTGTAGACCCGAATCTGATGGCCGCGTTGCTGACATTCCAGGGCGATGCGCATGAAGTCGCGCTGCAAGCCCCCGAATGGAAAGTACTTGTACAAGACGAATGCCAATTGCATCAGCGCAGCTCCTCAGCCAGTAACAACGTGCTCAGTCGGGTCGCGACACGCTCGGGATTCAGACGCGTGAAGCACAGGGGCCACTCGCGTTTAAGGTCAAACTGACGGGCATCTTCGGCCGTCGGTTGATACGTACATTTCTTTTGCATACACGGCGCACAGGGGAAATCGCTGGCGATGTGAATCTGCGCTTTACCGTAGGCGCCCGTCAGGCCCGGGTTGGTCGGGCCGAACAGCGACAGCGTCGGCACGTCCAGTGCAGCGGCCAGATGACCGAGGCCGGTGTCCACCGCCACGCAGGCTTGCGCGCCGGCCAGTACTTTGCCGACACCTGCCAGGTTCAGCTTGGGCAGCACTTCGACATGCCTCATGTCTTTGGCGATGCGCTCGGCCCGGGCTTTCTCGATCGCATTACCCCACGGCAGCTTCACCGCGACACCGAGATAGCCGACGCGCTCGGCCAACTCGCGCCAGTAGGCTTCAGGCCAGTGCTTGGTGTCCCACGTGGTGCCGTGCAGGAACACCACGTAAGGATTCTTGCGCGGCAACTCCACCAGTCGTTCGACGTTCAGGCCGTAATCGCCCAAGCCTTTTGGCAGGTCGTAACCCAGGGCCAATGCAAATAGCTGACGCACTCGCTCCACCGCGTGTTGCCCACGGGCCACGGCCAGACGCCGGGAATAGAAGCGTGCGGCAATCGGCTCGCGGGCGGAGTTTTTATCCAGCCCGGCCACCGGGGCTTTGGCGTATCGGGTCAGCAACGCGCTTTTCAGCAGGCCCTGGGCATCGATCACCAAGTCATATTTGTTGGCGCGAACGCTTTGCTTGAAGCGCTTCCACTCGCCACTCTTGATGGTCTGCCAGATGTTTTTGCGCCAGCGACGGATCGCCACCGGAATCACCTTGCCCACGGCCGGGTGCCAGGTCGGGATTTCGGCGAAGCCTTCTTCCACCACCCAGTCGAACTGGATGCCGGGGATCGCCCGTGCCGCGTCGGTCAGCGCCGGCAACGCGTGAATCACGTCGCCCAGCGAAGAAGTCTTGATCAGCAGTACCCGCAAACTATTTGACCTCGACCACAGTGCCCTGCAAACGCTGCAAGGCTTCGTTCACCGCTTGCGGCATGAGCTGGCGCAGGCAGTTGTAATGACCGAAGCGGCACGTGCGATCGAAGCAGGGACTGCATTCGATGCCCAGGCGCACGATCTCGACGTGCTCGGCCAGTGGCGGCGTGAACCCCGGCGACGTCGAGCCGTAGACCGCCACCAACGGGCGATTCAGCGCAGCGGCGACGTGCATCAGGCCGGAGTCGTTGGACACCACCGCGTCGGCGCAGGACATCAGGTCGATGGCTTCAGCCAGGGAGGTGCCGCCGCTGAGGTTCACCGACTCTTCACGCAAACCGGGAATCAGCCGCGAACGGATGTCTTCGCCGACAGCGTGATCGTTTTTCGAACCGAACAGCCAGACTTGCCAGCCTTCGCGGATCTTCGCTTCGGCAACCTTGGCATAGTGCTCGGACGGCCAGCGCTTGGACTCACCGAACTCGGCACCGGGGCACAGCGCCAACACCGGGCGGTCGAGAGCCAGGCCGAACTTGGCCATTGCCGCTTCGCGAGTGACCGGGTCGATTTGCAGGCTCGGCCGTGGATAAGGTGTCGGCAGCTCGGCACCGGACTCGTAAGCCAGGGCCATGAAGCGCTCGATCATCAACGGGTAACGTTCTTTATCCAGCGTGCGCACGTCATTGAGCAGGCCGTAGCGGAACTCGCCACGCCAGCCGGTACGTTTCGGGATGCCGGCAAAGAACGGCACCAATGCCGACTTCAGGGAATTGGGCAGCAGGATCGCCTGGTCGTACTGGCCGGCCAGGGATTTGCCGATGCGCCGACGCGTCGCCAGCTCCAAAGCGCCGTGACCGAGCGGAAAGCTCAAGGCCTGGCGTACTTCGGGCATGCGCTCAAGAATCGGCCGGCTCCACTCGGGGGCCAGCACGTCGATTTCGCATTGCGGGTGGCGCTGCTTGAGACACTGAAACAGTGTCTGCGCCATCACCATGTCACCGACCCAACTGGGCCCAACGATCAGAATTTTCATGTGGTTTCCATAAACGAGCCGGGGAGGCCTTATGCCTCCCCGTCTCGAGAATCAGCTTAGCCCCAGCTCGCGCCAGATCCGCACTACCTGCCGCCGTTCGTCCACGAACTGGTCGCCCGGTATCACTCCGGCGTCCTTCTGCAAGGCCTGCCGGTGAGCGGCGGAACGGTAGGCTTTATAGGCCTCGCGCAACAGGCTGGCGTCTTCGGCGGGCATCAGCCCTTCCTCCTCCAGCCCTTCCAGAATGCGAATATTGTCAGTCCAGCGCAGCAATGGCGGGTGCGATTCGGACCACGCCAAGGCCGCGTATTGCACCATAAATTCGATATCGACGATACCTCCGGCGTCCTGCTTGAGATCGAACGGCGCCGTGGCCTCGAAGGCATTTGCCCCAGTGCCCGCCGCGGTGCTCTTGCTGCCAAGGTTATCGCGCATTTTGGCGCGCATCTCGCTGACCTCCTGGCGCAATATCGCCAGGTCCCGCGGCTTGCCCAATACCGCCGCGCGGACTTTCTCGAACGCCTGGCCGACGTCCGGACTACCCACCAACACCCGCGCCCGCACCAGCGCCTGATGTTCCCAGGTCCAGGCTTCATTTTCCTGATACCGGGCAAACGCACCGAGCGAACTCACCAGCAACCCCGACGCGCCGGACGGCCGCAGACGCATGTCCACTTCATACAGCTGACCGGAGTTGGTCTGAGCCGTGAGCAAGTGAATGATCCGCTGCCCCAGCCGGGTGAAAAATTGCGCACCGTCGATAGGTTTCGGCCCGTCGGTTTCCGCCTGCGGGTCGCCATCGTGGATGAACACCAGGTCCAGGTCCGAACCATGCCCCAGTTCCAGACCGCCGACTTTCCCGTAACCGACAATGATGAAGCCGGGATCGCACAAAGTGCCGTCGGTACGCAGCGGCGTGCCGTACTTGGCCACGGTCTGACGCCAGGCCAGGGCCAGCACTTGTTCGAGAATCGCTTCGGCGAGCCAGGTCAGGTAATCGCTGACCTTCATCAACGGCAGGCTGCCGGCGATTTCCGAAGCGGCGACCCGTAAGCGGTGCGCCAGTTTGAAATGCCGCAGGGCTTCCATCTGTTGTTCGAGGTCGTCTTCGGGAATCCGCGTCAAACGCTCGCGCAACTCGGCGGCCAGTTCCGGCGCCAGTGGCGGCTTGAACAGCCGACCTTCGTTGAGCAATTCGTCGAGCAGCAGCGGGAAGCGAGTGATCTGTTCAGCGATCCACGGGCTCGCGGCGCACAAGGTCAACAAACGTCGCAGCGCGCCGGGATTCTCGGTCAGCAACACCAGATACGCGGAACGACGGGCCACGGCTTCCACCAGTGGCAAAACCCTTTCCAGCACCAGATCCGGATTGGCGTGTTCGACAGACTGAGCCAACAACCGCGGAATAAAGGCATCGAGGCGCTCGCGCCCCAAGCGCTGCATCGCCCGCAGCTGCGGGCTGCTGCGCAAACCGGCCAACGCTTTCAGGGCCTTGGTGGCATCGACGAAGCCGCCCTCTTCCAACTGGCGGCAAGCGGCCTCTTCGTCCTGAGCCTCTTCCCACAACGGCAGCCATTCGCCGCCGACCACCACTTCGCTTTCGGTGCCTTCCTCTTCGTCGGGATCGGCGATCACCTGACCGAAGTGCCACGCCACGCGATCGCGCCAATACATCAGCCGCTCATGGAAAGCCGCCCAATCGTCAAAACCCAACATAAAGGCAATGCGCGCCTGATCCTGCTCACCGTCCGGCAGCATCTGGGTCTGGCGGTCGGCAATCGCCTGGATCGCGTGCTCGGTGTAACGCAGGAATTCGTAGCCTTCGCGCAGTTCGCTGATCACCGCTGGCGGCAGATAACCCTGACCTTCCAGCGTGCTCAGTACTTTTAATAGAGGACGTTGCTGCAAGCTCAGGTCGCGGCCGCCGTGGATCAGCTGGAATGCCTGGGCGATAAATTCGACTTCACGAATGCCGCCGGAGCCGAGCTTGATGTTGTCGGCCATGCCCTTGCGCCGGACTTCCTGCTGAATCAGCTGCTTCATGGTGCGCAGCGCTTCGATCGCCGAGAAATCGAGGTAACGCCGGTAAACGAACGGGCGCAGCATCTCTTGCAGTTGCGCGCCAGCCACCTGATCGCCGGCCACCACCCGCGACTTGATCATCGCGTAGCGTTCCCAGTCACGGCCCTGGTCCTGGTAATACTGCTCCAGCGCGTTGAAGCTCAACACCAATGCGCCGGCCGCCCCATAAGGCCGCAGGCGCATGTCGACGCGGAACACGAAACCGTCGACGGTCATCGGGTCCAGGGCCTTGATCAGGCGCTGGCCGAGACGAATGAAAAATTCCTGGTTATCCAGCGAGCGTTTGACCCCGACGGTTTCGCCACCTTCGGGATAGGCGAAGATCAGGTCGATGTCCGACGACAGGTTGAGCTCCACCGCACCGAGCTTGCCCATGCCAAGAATGACCATTTGCTGCGGCTCGCCGCTGCGCCGGCCAGTCGGCACGCCGAACTGCTGGCAATGCCGCGAGTACAACCACTGATAGGCCTGATCGATGCTGGCATCGGCCATGTCCGAGAGGTCGCGGCAGGTCTGGATCAGATCGCACTGACGCGTCAGGTCGCGCCAGATGATCCGCACTTGATGACGGGTGCGTTGACGACGCAGGGCGCGACCGAGCTCATCGTCGGTTTCCGCTGCACTCGCCGCTGCCGCAATTTGTGCGCATAGCTCGCCGGGCGCAAAACTTCGGTCCAGCTCACCGGACTGCACCAGCTCCAGCAACATCAATGGGTCACGGACACTTTGTTCAATCACGAAGTCGCTGGCAGCGGTGACGCGGGCAAATTGTGCCCAGCGTTCAGGCGTCCAGCCGGCCAGGCCATGGTCGTCGGGAAGCACCGCGACGGCCGCACGGAACGACTGCTCGGCGCGGGTGACAAACGGCAGAAGGATGCCAGGCAGTTCGGCAAGCGAAGGGAGGCTCATGGTCTATCCTTGATCGGCGTGTAGAGGGCTGCATGTAGTGATTCGCGAGAATGCACTACGTGATCGACTGTCGAACAAAGGTTAGAAATAGCTGAAATTTCTTTATTTTTGGCAGACAGCATCAAGCTTTCACCTTTTCTGGTTGGCAAAAGACCAACCTTAACGATTATTCTCACAACGCAGCTGGAGGCCACAAGCCGCTCATCTGTAGTTTTACTACTCGTATATACATTCGAAAGGCTGAAATGCCCGAAGATTTGTAGTAAAACTACACGCCGCCGGAACAACCTCTCGGCAATCCAAGAATTTATATCGTCTGCCCACAAGGCCAGTCGCAAACTCAGGCAACCGATTCTGGAAGCCTTTCCGCCCTGGAGCAAGCCATGCAAGACCTCGATCCCGTCGAAACCCAGGAATGGCTGGACGCCCTGGAATCGGTTCTCGACAAAGAAGGCGAAGACCGCGCTCACTATCTGATGACCCGTATGGGCGAACTCGCAACCCGTAGCGGTTCGCAATTGCCTTACGCCATCACCACGCCATACCGCAACACGATCCCCGTTACCCACGAAGCACGCATGCCTGGCGACCTGTTCATGGAACGCCGCATTCGCTCGTTGGTACGCTGGAACGCGATGGCCATGGTGATGCGTACGAACCTGAAAGATTCTGACCTGGGCGGTCACATCTCCAGCTTCGCCTCCAGCGCAACCCTGTACGACATCGGCTTCAACTATTTCTTCCAGGCCCCGACCGACGAACACGGCGGCGACCTGATCTACTTCCAGGGTCACACCTCGCCAGGCGTTTACGCCCGTGCGTTCATGGAAGGCCGCATCACCGAAGACCAGATGAACAACTTCCGCCAGGAAGTGGACGGTCAGGGCCTGTCGTCCTACCCGCACCCTTGGCTGATGCCTGATTTCTGGCAGTTCCCGACCGTATCCATGGGTCTGGGCCCGATCCAGGCGATCTACCAGGCACGCTTCATGAAGTACCTGGAAGCCCGTGGCTTTATCCCTGAAGGCAAGCAAAAAGTCTGGTGCTTCCTGGGCGACGGCGAGTGCGACGAGCCGGAATCCCTGGGCGCGATCTCGCTGGCTGGCCGCGAGAAGCTCGACAACCTGATCTTCGTTATTAACTGCAACCTGCAGCGCCTTGATGGCCCGGTACGCGGCAACGGCAAGATCATCCAGGAGCTCGAAGGCGTGTTCCGCGGTGCTCAGTGGAACGTGACCAAAGTCATCTGGGGCCGTTTCTGGGACCCACTGCTGGCCAAAGACGTCGACGGTATCCTGCAACGCCGCATGGACGAAGTCATCGACGGCGAATACCAGAACTACAAAGCCAAAGACGGCGCGTTCGTACGTGAACACTTCTTCAACTCGCCAGAACTCAAGGCGATGGTTGAAGACTTGTCCGACGACGAGATCTGGAAACTCAACCGTGGCGGTCACGACCCGTACAAGGTCTACGCGGCGTACCACGAAGCGGTCAACCACAAAGAACAACCGACCGTCATCCTGGCCAAGACCATCAAAGGTTATGGCACCGGTGCCGGCGAAGCGAAGAACACTGCGCACAACACCAAGAAAGTTGATGTTGAAAGCCTGAAGCTGTTCCGCGATCGTTTCGACATTCCGGTCCGTGACGAAGAACTGGAAAACCTGCCGTTCTTCAAACCGGAACCAAACAGCGCTGAAGCCCGTTACCTGAGCGAGCGCCGCACTGCACTGGGCGGTTTCGTGCCACAGCGCCGTGCCAAAAGCTTCGACATCCCGACGCCACCGCTGGATACCCTCAAGGCAATCCTGGACGGCTCGGGCGACCGTGAAATCTCTACCACCATGGCCTTCGTGCGGATCCTCGCGCAGCTGGTCAAGGACAAGGAAATCGGTTCGCGCATCGTTCCGATCATCCCGGACGAAGCCCGTACCTTCGGTATGGAAGGCATGTTCCGTCAGTTGGGCATCTACTCGTCCGTCGGCCAGCTCTACGAGCCAGTCGATAAAGACCAGGTGATGTTCTACAAAGAAGACAAGAAGGGCCAGATCCTCGAAGAAGGCATCAACGAAGCGGGCGCCATGAGCTCCTTCATCGCTGCCGGTACTTCGTACTCCAGCCACAACCAGCCAATGCTGCCGTTCTACATCTTCTACTCGATGTTCGGCTTCCAGCGTATCGGCGACCTCGCCTGGGCCGCTGGCGACAGCCGTACCCGTGGCTTCCTGATCGGCGGCACCGCCGGGCGGACCACGCTGAACGGCGAAGGCCTGCAACACGAAGACGGTCACAGCCACATCCTGGCTGCCACCATCCCGAACTGCCGCACCTTTGATCCAACCTACGGCTACGAGCTGGCGGTGATCATCCAGGACGGCATGAAGAAGATGACCGAACAGCAGCAGGACGTTTTCTACTACATCACCGTGATGAACGAGTCCTACCAGCAGCCAGCCATGCCGGCCGGTGTTGAGGAAGGCATCATCAAGGGCATGTACCTGCTCGAGGAAGACACCCGCGAAGCGGCGCACCACGTTCAGCTGATGGGCTCCGGCACCATCCTGCGCGAAGTTCGCGAAGCGGCGAAAATCCTGCGTGAACAGTTCAACGTCGGCGCTGACGTGTGGAGCGTTACCAGCTTCAACGAACTGCGTCGCGACGGCCTGGCCGTAGAGCGCAGCAACCGTCTGCACCCGGGCCAGAAGCCTAAACTGAGCTATGTCGAAGAGTGCCTGAACGGCCGTCAAGGTCCGGTCATCGCATCTACCGACTACATGAAGCTGTTCGCTGAGCAAATTCGTCAGTGGGTCCCGTCCAAGGAATTCAAAGTCCTGGGCACCGACGGTTTCGGCCGCAGTGACAGCCGCAAGAAGCTGCGTCACTTCTTCGAAGTCGACCGTCATTTCGTGGTGTTGGCAGCCCTGGAAGCCTTGGCTGACCGTGGTGATATCGAGCCTAAGGTGGTGTCTGAAGCCATCGCCAAGTTCGGGATCAACCCGGAAAAACGCAACCCACTGGACTGCTGAGGAGACACTCTGTGAGCGAACTCATTCGCGTACCTGACATCGGCAGCGGTGAAGGTGAAGTAATCGAACTATTTGTGAAGGTCGGCGACCGTGTGGAAGCCGACCAGAGCATCCTGACGCTTGAGTCGGACAAGGCGAGCATGGAAATTCCTGCGCCAAAGGCCGGCATCGTCAAAAGCATCAAAGTGAAACTGGGCGATCGCCTGAAAGAAGGCGACGAACTGCTGGAGCTGGAAGTCGAAGGTGCCGCTGCCCCGGCCTCTGCACCGCCCCCTGCGGCTGCCGCTGCGCCAGCAGCCAAGGCTGAAGCGAAACCGGCTGCTGCTCCTGCCGCCGCTGCTCCAGCGCCAGCTGCCGCGCCTGCTGCCGCTTCGGTTCAGCAAGTGCACGTGCCGGACATCGGTTCGTCGGGCAAGGCCCAGATCATCGAGATCCAGGTCAAGGTCGGCGACACCGTCGAGGCTGATCAGTCGCTGATCACCCTGGAATCCGACAAGGCCAGCATGGAAATCCCTTCGCCCGCCGCTGGCGTGGTCAAGGCCATCAGCGTCAAGCTCAACGACGAAGTCGGCACCGGCGACCTGATTCTGGATCTGGAAGTGGCAGGTGCTGCGGCACCGGCTGCGGCCGCGCCAACTCAGGCGGCGGCACCTGCTGCCGCTGCTCCAGCGCCAGCCGCTGCGGCCCCGGCTGCACCGGTTGCCGACAGTGTTCAGGACATTCATGTCCCGGACATCGGTTCGGCAGGCAAGGCCAAGATCATCGAAGTCCTGGTCAAGGCCGGCGATACCGTTGAAGCCGATCAGTCGCTGATCACCCTGGAATCCGACAAGGCGAGCATGGAAATTCCATCGCCTGCCGCTGGCGTGGTGGAAAGCGTTTCCATCAAGCTGGATGACGAAGTCGGTACCGGCGACCTGATCCTGAAGCTGAAAGTCAAAGGTGCTGCGCCTGCTGCTCCGGCTCCGGCCGCTGCTGCACCAGCACCTGCGGCTGCCAAGGCTGAAGCTGCTCCTGCAGCCGCTGCTCCGGCACCGGCCGCACCGGCTGCTGCACCGGCCAAACCGGGCGCCAAGGTTCACGCTGGCCCGGCTGTACGCCAACTGGCCCGTGAGTTCGGCGTCGAGTTGAGCGCGGTCAGCCCAAGCGGCCCGCACGGTCGTGTGCTGAAAGAAGACGTGCAGGTTTACGTCAAAGCCATGATGCAGAAGGCCAAGGAAGCACCGGCCGCCGCTGCAGGCGCAACCGGCGGCGCGGGCATCCCGCCGATTCCGGTTGTGGACTTCAGCCGCTTCGGTGAAACCGAAGAAGTGCCGATGACCCGCCTGATGCAAATCGGCGCGTCGAGCCTGCATCGCAGCTGGCTGAACATTCCGCACGTGACTCAGTTCGATTCGGCTGATATCACCGACCTGGAAGCGTTCCGTATCGCTCAGAAAGCCGTTGCAGAGAAGGCTGGCGTCAAGCTGACCATCCTGCCGCTGCTGCTCAAATCCTGCGCGCACCTGCTCAAGGAACTGCCGGACTTCAACAGTTCGCTGGCACCAAGCGGCAAGGCGATCATCCGCAAGAAGTACGTGAACATCGGCTTCGCCGTCGACACCCCTGAAGGCCTGCTGGTACCGGTCATCAAGAACGTCGATCAGAAGAGCCTGCTGCAACTGGCAGCCGAAGCCGCTGTGCTGGCCGCCAAAGCCCGCGACAAAAAGCTCACCGCTGACGACATGCAAGGCGCCTGCTTCACTATTTCCAGCCTCGGCCACATTGGCGGCACCGGCTTCACGCCGATCGTAAACGCGCCGGAAGTGGCGATCCTCGGTGTTTCCAAGGCAACCATCCAGCCAGTCTGGGACGGCAAAGCCTTCCAGCCGAAACTGATGCTGCCACTGTCGCTGTCCTACGATCACCGTGTGATCAACGGCGCCGCTGCTGCACGCTTCACCAAGCGTCTGAGCGATCTGCTGGCGGACATCCGCACCATCCTGCTGTAACACCGATCGGCCCTCCTTCACCGGAGGGCCCGTCGCGTTCCACGTTTTCCGAGCGCCACGCTCGTACCTCAACCCCGCCAGTTTGGCGGGGCTTTTTTTGCCTGGAAGAAAGCCACGCGACACCCTTTTCCTACGTTTGCGGCTTACGTCGCCCACAACTCCAATCCACTTCTGCTCGATATTTTTTGCGAACCAATAACTAAGCTTATTTCAACTAGTTGTCGCCACAACTCTTATCAACTTATTTTGCTTAGTTAGCATTACTTCGAATGGATTCGAACATGTTCAAACCGACTGTCGGCCCTATTATTGGCCATACCACAACTAATCATGCACGTATCTTCTTGCGCGGCAAACTTCAAACTAATGCACCTGTATTTGCGGGCGTTCGTTATCGCCGACCTGGCGAAGAGCGCTGGTCCCAAGGTGTATTTGCAAAGTTGACGATCTTGCATGATATGTCCGATGTCATTGCACTCAACGACCTTGCCGCCGATACCGAGTACGAATACCAGGCAGGCTGGTTCAGCCCCATGAGCCCGGTGCACACCGTGGAAACGGTTCAGGAACTGCCGCTGCAATGGCCGCGGGATATCTACCGGTTTCGCACGCAGTCCAGCAAAGCCACGATTCCACGGGCCTATATCGTCGGTTCATGCCGTTACCTGCGCATGACTGCTGGCATCCCGTCTGCGCCGCATCTGGGGGACAGGATTTTCGCCTCGATCACGAATCTGGCACAGCAGGCCGAACCACCCATCAGCGCCATGTTGATGACCGGCGATCAAATCTATGTCGATGACCTGAACGTCATTGCTCCCGACCGGGAATACAAGGAAATACTCAGTAAGTACCGCGCAGCTTTTTCCCAACCCAATATTGCAAAGTTAATGTCCGGCGTGCCGACTTACATGATCCTCGACGATCACGAAATTGAAGACAACTGGCCCGCCAACGAAAGTAAGGCCGACACCTATTTATACAAAAACGCCATCGCGGCGTATGAATTGTATCAAGCCAGTCATAGCCCGGCGCATGAACTTCTTGCCAGCGGGCAAGTAAATAGAAAACTGGAACAGTATTGGTATCAATTCGCCGAAGGCGATATCGAATGGTTTGTCACCGACAGTCGAACCCGACGCAACCTGTCGGCCAATGATCGACGCATCCTCGACGAAAAGCAGGAACAGGCCTTGTGCAAATGGTTGATTCACAGCCCGGCCAGGGTCAAATTCGTGGTCACCAGCGTGATGTTCTACCCCGACCGCAAAGCCCTTGGCGATGACGCGTGGAAGGCCTTTCCCGAACAGCGTCTGCGGCTGCTGGAGACTATTCGTACACACCGCATCAAGAACGTCTTCTTCGTTTCCGGCGATGTCCATGGCTCTTTGACGAGTCGTCTGACCCACGGCGAAGACCCGGACTTCGAGGTGCACACCATCGTCTCCTCCCCCTTGTGCAACAGCAAACTGCTGCCGTACGCCAAGGCCTCCACCTTCATCCTCGATCAACCATTGGCGCGAACAGCCGCCGGCGACTACCAGCACGAACTGACCAGCCAGGTGGTCAGCCAGGACAACTTTGCCCATCTGATCGTCGATGCCGAACAGGTTCGTGTCAGTTATCACGACCGGGACGGCAAGCTGCTGCAATCGGTAGGCATTCCTTTGCGTTAAACCAAACCTCTGGCGAGGGAGCTTGCTCCCGCTTGAGTGCGCAGCGCTCACAAGATTTGGGCCGCTGCGCAGCCCAGCGCGAGCAAGCTCGCTCGCCACAGGACTCCAAACGATTACTTTTAGCCATCCATTGGAGAAATCCTGCCGCCGGCCGACATATTCTTATAGCACTTGGCCTTCATGTCTCTTGTCAGTCAGTGTCGCAATGATGCAACCTTGCCGCAGGTAACAGTAAAGAGGGCGAGAGCCCGGCGCGATCAGCCTATTCGAAGCGAGTTTCCCTCCATATGAAGAGCCAACCCGATGCCGCCAGCCGTATGGTGGCCGAGGTAGTGACGCAGTTGCCTGTGCCCTCGCGGCTCGGCATGCTTCGTTTCGAACGGCTGAATGAAGCGAGCTGGGCGCTGCTGTTTCTCGATCCTAATTGCGAACGACAGTTCGGCCTGCCGGCTGTGGAGCTCTGCGCTCTGGTCGGCTCGCCCTACGCCAGCCTGATGGAGCCCGAAGCGCGCTATCAGCTGCATGATGTGGTTCAGCAGCAACTCACCGAAAGCCCGCATTACCTGATCCGCTATACCCTGCACACCGCCGCCGGCTCCTTGAACCTGCTGGAACTGGGCGAAGCCTACAAACAACACAATCGACACCTGCTGCGCGGCTACCTGCTGGTGGTCGACGACCTGTTCGAGGGCGAGCAACTGCTGCCGGCCCTGGACCTCGAAACCCAGAACTCTCGCCTGCAAATCGCCCTGGAACTCAATCAGCGCGCCCAGCAGGAACAGCTTCTGCACCTGGACCGGGTGCGCGCCCAGCAAGACTTGATCCTGCTGCTGACCCGCCAGCGCTACAGCAGCAACAACTCCCTGCAAGAAGCCGCCGAACTGATCGCTCGCAGTGCCTGTGACATTTACGAAATCGACTGCGCCAGCCTGTGGAATCTCGAAGGTTCACTGCTCGTGCCGATTTCGGCCTATCACCGTTCCAGCCAGGAATACCTGCTGCCGGAGCCGATCGACGTCAGCAACTTCCCCGACTACGTGGAAGCCTTGCACACCGGCCGTGCCATCGATGCTCAAAACGCCATGCGCGACCCGCGCACCCGGGAAATGGCCGAACACCTGCGCCCACGCGATGTGAATGCGATGCTCGACGCCAGCATCCGCGTCGATGGCCAAGTGGTCGGCGTACTCTGCCTGGAACAGACCGGTACGACCCGCGCCTGGCAATCGGACGAAATTGCTTTCGCCGGTGAGCTGGCGGATCAGTTTGCCCAAGTCATCAACAACCACAACCGCCGCACCGCCACCAGCGCCCTGCACCTGTTCCAGCGTGCGGTCGAGCAAAGCGCCAACGCCTTTTTGCTGGTCAATTGCGATGGCGTGGTGGAATACGTCAACCCGAGCTTCACGGCGATCACCCAATACACCACCGAAGAAGTCCACGGCCAGCGGCTGTCAGAACTGCCGGCACTGGAAAATCTCAGCGAACTGTTATTCGACGCGCACTCGGCACTGGCCAAGAGCAACAGCTGGCAGGGTGAGTTCAAAAGCCGCCGCAAAAACCTCGAACCCTACTGGGGCCAGTTGTCGATTTCCAAGGTCTACGGCGACAACCGCGAGCTGACGCATTACATCGGCATTTACGAAGACATCACCCAGACCAAGCTCGCTCAGCAGCGCATCGAACGACTGGCTTACACCGATAACCTGACCAACCTCGGCAACCGCCCGGCCTTCATCCGCAACCTCGACGAACGTTTCGCCCGAGACAGCGATACCCCGATCAGCTTGTTGCTGGTGGACATCGACAACTTCAAGCGGATCAACGACAGCCTCGGCCACCAGACCGGTGACAAACTGCTGATCAGCCTGGCCCGACGCCTGCGCAACAGCCTGAGCCCGAGCGGCAGTCTGGCGCGGTTCGCCAGTAACGAATTCGCCGTGCTGCTGGACGACACCGATCTGCGTGCGGGCCAACAGATTGCCAATCAATTGCTGGCGACCCTCGACAAACCGATGTTCGTCGACAACCAACTGATCAGCGTCACCGGCTCCGTGGGCCTGGCCTGCGCACCGTTGCACGGTCGCGATCCGCAAACCCTGATGCGCAACGCCGGCCTCGCGCTGCACAAGGCCAAGGCAAACGGCAAACACCAGGTCCAAGTGTTCACCGAAGCGCTGAACGCCGAAGCCAGCTACAAACTGTTCGTCGAAAACAACCTGCGCCGCGCCCTGACCCAGAACGAGCTGGATGTGTTCTACCAGCCCAAGCTCTGCCTGCGCAGCGGTCGTCTGTTGGGAATGGAAGCGCTGCTGCGCTGGAACCATCCGGAAAAAGGCATGATCCGCCCGGACCAGTTCATCAGCGTCGCCGAAGAAACCGGCCTGATCATCCCCATCGGCAAATGGATCGCCCGCCAGGCCTGCCGCATGAGCAAAGACCTGACCGCCGCCGGCCTGGGCAATCTTCAGGTGGCAATCAACCTGTCGCCCAAGCAGTTCTCCGATCCGGACCTGGTGTCGTCCATCGCCAACATCCTCAAAGAAGAAGCGCTGCCGGCAAACCTGCTGGAACTCGAACTCACCGAAGGCCTGCTGCTGGAAGCCACCGAAGACACCCACTTGCAGCTCGACCAGCTCAAGCGCCTGGGCCTGACCCTGGCCATGGATGACTTCGGCACCGGTTACTCGTCGCTCAGTTACTTGAAAAAATTCCCGATCGACATCATTAAGATTGATCGAAGCTTCATCCACGAAATCCCGGACAACCAGGACGACATGGAAATCACCTCCGCGGTGATCGCCATGGCCCACAACCTGAAACTCAAGGTCGTGGCTGAAGGCATCGAAACCGCCGAGCAGTTGGCGTTCCTGCGCCGTCACCGCTGCGACGTTGGCCAGGGTTACCTGTTTGATCGACCGATCCCCGGCGTAGAGCTGATCGAAAAGCTCAAGCGCTATCCGCGTGGCCCGATCGCCTGACAGCGGCGTGACACTCGGGCAAACTGCGTGTCTGACAATTTACATTCAACCTGACTGAGGGGACTGATCATGGTCTTGCGCTCGGAAATTCTGGTGAACAAAAACGTGCTCCCGACTAAAGAACAAGCTCTGCCTGGCCGTGAAACCCCAATGACCGTGCCGGAAAAACACTTCGTCCACGACGCCCCGCTGCTGGGCCCGTTCGCGATGGACGTGGATTTCGCGATCTTCGGCCTCGGCTGCTTCTGGGGCGCAGAGCGCAAGTTCTGGCAGCGCGAAGGCGTGGTCAGTACGGCGGTGGGTTACGCCGGCGGCTTTACGCCGAACCCGACGTATGAAGAAGTCTGCTCGGGCCTGACCGGCCACAGCGAAGTGGTACTGGTGGTCTACGAGCCGGCAAAAGTCAGCTACGAAGAGCTGCTGAAGATGTTCTGGGAACTGCACAACCCGACTCAGGGCATGCGCCAGGGCAATGACATCGGCACGCAGTACCGTTCGGTGATCTACGCCACCAACCCGACTCAGTTGGCTGCCGCCAAGCACAGCGAGCAAGTGTTCCAGGCCGAGTTGACCAAGGCTGGCAAAGGCACCATCACGACTGAAATCGACGAAGCCCCGACGTTCTTCTTTGCCGAGGCTTATCACCAGCAGTACCTGGCCAAGAACCCTGAAGGGTATTGCGGGATTGGCGGTACAGGCGTGACTTGCCCGATCTGACACCACACTGATCGTTCCCACGCTCTGCGTGGGAATGCCTCAATGGACGCTCCGCGTCCGCTTCGGCAGGGACGCGGAGCGTCCCGGGCTGCATTCCCACGCGGAGCGTGGGAACGATCGATCAGGCATCAACTCTCGGCAATCAACCAATCCATCTGCCAGCCACCTTGGGTCTGCCCCAACTTCTTGGACAACCACGGCAGCAACTCACGCAATTCCTCTTCCAGCCCCCACGGCGGATTCGCAATCGCCAACCCCGAGCCATTCAGACTGTTCGGCGTATCCAACGGATGCACCAGCAACTCGACGCGCAACAACTTCGGCGCACCTGTACCCGCCAGGTCCTGATAAAAACGACGCAACATGCGCTGGTCCTTCACCGGATACCAGATCGCCGCCACGGTTTGGCGCATCCGGCCAATCGCCTCTTTCAGAGACGCCGCGCAGCGCTGCATCTCATCTAGCTGCTCGAACGGCGGATCAATCAACATCACCGCTCGCTTCTCCTGCACCGGCAACATCGCACGCGGCACATGCCAGCCTTCACCCAGATGCACCTTCACCCGACGGTCGCCCGCCATGTTGTCCTTGAGCAACACACCGTCTTGCGGGTGTTTCTCGTTGAGCATCACCCGATCCTGCGGCCGCGTCAGACGCCGCGCCAACTCCGGCGACCCCGGGTAATAGCGCAACTGGCCATCCGGGTTCATGTCGTGCAGCACCTTCATGTAATCAGCGGTCAACGCCGGCAGATCCGGCTGATCCCACAAACGCGCAATACCTTCCAGGTACTCACCGGTACGGCTCGCCTGATCACCCTGCAGGTCATACAGACCAATGCCGGCGTGAGTGTCGAGATAGGCAAACGGCTGCTCCTTGCGCGACATCAAAGCGATGATGCGGGTCAAAGTCAGGTGTTTGAACACATCGGCGTGATTGCCGGCATGGAAGGCGTGACGATAATTCATGGCTGCTCCTGCGAAGGGCGGGAAGTTTACCTTGTACGGCGGCGAACGTCAGGACCTCACAGCCGAGCGGGCAAGCTGCCACACAACCTGTAGCAGCTGGCGAAGCCTGCGTCCGGCTGCGCAGCAGTCGTAAACCCTGCTTGCACGGTGTGTCTGAAAAATCGCGAGTGCTGATTTTACGACTGCTGCGCAGCCGGACGCAGGCTTCGCCAGCTGCTACAACTCGTGCGACTCAGCCAAAGTTGTTTGACTGAATCGCATCAGGGATAGCGTCCGGCGTTACTCCTAAGGCCGAGCCTTCAATTGTCGCCCTAACACATCCAGCACATCACACCCATCCCGCAACGGAATGGCACAGAGCAAAGCAAAATCACTAAGAATGAAGGACTGACACTCGATCGAACCGCGCATGGACAAGTTCTCCATCACTTGGGTGACGGCGCGAATTCGGTAGCTGGCAGCGTCATACAAAACATCCAGCGGCGCTTGGGCGTCGACGAACAGGGTTGGCATGTCGTCGCAATTGCTGGTGAGCGCCATGAAGCGGCTTTGGGGATGGGGGGTTGGTTTTTCGTAGGGTGGATCGGGGTGAAGACTTTTCATTTTTGAAACCTCTGGTAGTAAATGGTCGCTACCATCGGCCTTCCTACAGGCTTGGGTGGCAGCTATACGCGGGGTAGGAATATCGAGACCAGAGAACTCGACCACACCGAAGCGTGCCCGCGCACAGCCGCCGCAACTGATCTTACGGACGCATGTTGATGGCCGCAATTCAGGTGTCGACGCCGAAGCGTCCTCTCTAGTCTTGAAGGGTTCCTACACCCCGCCACTGAGTTTTCAGTGACCACCAGAGACTATCGGTGGAGACCATTTCACACCAGTTCATGGAAACCGCCGCGGATTGAAGGAAACTTCCGACGATCTTGCCCAGAAATTTCGCAGCCGTTGCCATCATGTGTGATCAAGTCGACTAGCCAGTCTATCAGCAATATGGCGTAGCCAAAGCTCACCTGATTCCCATGCATGCCAATAGCAGTAATAACAGCTCAACTCTTTCAGCAAGTAATCTCGTAACACAAACTCGTCTTTTCGCTGGCTAAGCAAAATATTGAGCTCATGCTGCACCACCAATAGATCATCAGGATCGGAGTCGGCTAAAAAAGCATCAATCACCTGCTCAGCGGTATCATGCTCGACTGCCCAATCTTGATGAAAATAAGCCCCAAAAAAATCGTGTAACTCAGGAAACTCTGTGTTCATATCTCTGGAAGCTTGCGAAAAATTGGACAGCTTTATGCATTCTCCTCACATCGATATCGGCATCCCTCCCTCATGGAAATACTAGCCCTCACCAAGTAGAACAGTCCTCCTGGCTCGCTTTATATAGATCATCAACCCACGCCTCGGATAACTTGAGGTACACATCTGCAAAAAACGCCCTCGGATTTTTCATTTCATTCCACCCAGGAGGGAGCAAGGAGGGTGACATCGGATCATGTTCCAAAACCTCAGAAAAAACACTCGAGTCACCATCAAGAGCCTCTCCCAACACAAAAAACAAAACAAACTTGTGCCGATAACTCAACGCAGCGAAGCGCTTGACAATAAACCGAGATATCAAAAATCCTCTATCTGAAGGACACTCAGGATCGTACGACGACAACTCAACCCCAAGACTCTCCTCGCGATCATATATATCGAACCCGCCGAGAAAATGTCCTAAGCTTGGATTATATTGAACATTCAGATATGGATGCATCAGCATTAGATTTTCTCTATTGGATAAAGCGCCAAAGGCTGTAATGTCTCGAAGTCAAACTTCATCTCAAAGGCATTCATCTGCGGAATGAAACGCGGATTTTCTGGGTCTAAAGGATTAGGCTCATATCCCTGGCCTACATTTTCAGCCTCCATTCTTACTACCAAATTTCCTTTACTATCCTCTCCAGTAAAACGAGACATTTTTCTAGTTTCCCTTGTCATCGCTTCATTATAAGCATTCAGCTGCGCGCTATAACTTATAAATTTAGAGCTTGGAACGGCTCTCCACCTCTTTCTTTCACCATAAAGTTCGCAGCTAGTGGTTTTTTTCTGAGCAGCAGCACATGAACTATCTGCCCGACTTTTATACATAGCTCGCACTATAGCAATCCATTTTCTAATAGCTATTAATAACGTCATTCTTCAAACACCGATCATAACAGAGCACAATAAAACACTAAAAATGTAAAGCAAAATACGGACAAAACGTGGACGAATTTATTTGCTGCCATTATCAATATTAACAACACCTTCGAAGCTGGCAGCAAAAATAAATCCGTCCCATTTGTTGATCCCTTTGTTGCAAACTTGTCTGTTCAGACATCAGACTGTCTCGTTCTGCAGGAATTAATTATTGTCATTTCCTTGTTTTTGATACCGCTTCAAACAATTAATGAGAACTGTCATAAACCGCCTTTGATCTTTAACATCATCATCAAAATACGTGTCCATCTTCGAAAAAACCTCATCAAAACTATTACCCACTTCTAAAAAGTAAGACAAAGTTTCGATTAATGAAATGCGCTCTTGCTCACTATAAATAAAAAATTCCGGGCGTAGCAAGGCGTCAAAAAGCTCAGCAAGTTCATTGTCATCATTCACATTCTTCGAAACAATAATCTCCTCCCGCTCCAAATCATGCGTATTTTCAATATCAAATACAAAAAGCAGACCTCGTATACTCCACAGTGTGTAGGGCTTATTCATCAGTCAAATTCCGTGTATGAAGTTTTAGCTTTACCATTTTTATCCAGTATGACGACCGCTCTAGTCTGCTGACCATACTGCAATCCCTCCCTTTTAAATCCTTCACCTATTTTTTTACCCATTTCAATAGGTTGTCGTGAAGCATCTATACCACTCTGCCTAAAAATTAACTGAGCACGTTGTATTGCATTAAATTGATCACGATGACTGAGAAAACGCGTCGCGGCAGAAGGAATGACGGGCTTGCCTTTTTTCTTTCCTTTCTCGTACCTTTCTATTTCGCCTGTCGTGGGATTTCTGCCTTCCTTCACCCGATCAAGCTGGGATTGCAGGGTTGTTTGAGCTCCATGTTTCTGCTGAAAATGGGCACCATCAATCGATTCTTCCATTTCCTTCAAGCGCCTATAAAAAACCGACTCTGATAACTCATCAATTCTTGCTCGTCGCTGCTCAACCGCCATTTTCGGCAGCGCAGGCTCCCCCTCATCAACCCTAGCGCCAGTCGTATCATCCGGCGCCCCACACCCAGGCTTATTCGGCGACGGGCAATTCCCGCTCAACCCCAACGGATCAACCCACCCCGTCGGGTTCGGCGTGTACTGGTACTGGTTCGGCCCACCCGCCAACTTGATCGGATCCGGCGTCAGATACCGGCCAACCTCCGGATCATAGTACCGATGCCGGTTGTAGTGCAGACCGCTCTCGGCATCGAAGTACTGCCCTTGAAACCGCAACGGTTGCTCGAGCTGCTCTCCCCCACCGAATGCAAGGCGAGTGACCTTGCCATAGGCGTTGTATTTCGCTGACCAGACGATTTCGCCACTGTAATCCGTCAGTTCCTGCGGCGTACCGAGGTGATCGAGTTGGTAGTAGAACGGGCACGCCTTGCGCGGGCCTTTGCCATCGAGCATGGCCAATGGGCGGAAAGTGCCCGGTTCGTAGACGTAGCTGCGGTAGTGCTCGCAGCTGCTTTCGGCGATGAGGTTGTCGCCTTTCCAGAAGAACTCGGTGGTGTTGCCGTCGACGGTTTTGCTGATGCGGCGGCCGAAGGCGTCGTAGCGGTAGCTGGCGCTGCGGCCGTCAGGGGTTGTGACGCCGACCAAGCGGCGCTGGCAGTCGTAGCGGTACTCGGTGATCAGTTTTTGCGCGGTGCCGCGGCGTTCGCGGATGAGGTTGCCGAAGGCGTCGTAGTCGTAATGGCGGTCGCCTTGCATCAGCAGGCGGTTACCTTTAACGATCGCGGCGCCGGGGCGGTCTTGCATCAGCAGGTTGCCCGCCGGGTCGTGGGCGAAGGCTTCTGGTGCGTCGTCGCGGGTGTGGCGGACGCGGGTCAGGCGGTTGAGCGGGTCGTATTGGTAATTGCGTTGGCCGTGACGGGTGTCGGCGATGCTGTCGAGATTGCCGTTGGTGCTGTAGGCATAGTCGCGGCGATACAGCGTTTGGTGCTGTTGACTGACAGCGTGGGCCTTCAATCGGCCCTGATCGTCGTAGGCATATTCGCTGAGCAGTTGCCCCTGCTGGCGTTGCTGTTCGCGGCCGAAGGCGAATTGGTGAGTGGTGAGTCGCGCGCCGTTGAGGTCGATGGCTGTCAGCGCGCCGCCCTTGGCGTGGTGGTAATCGAGTTTGCTGCCGTCCGGCAGGCGCAGGCGATTGAGTTGGCCGCAGGCGTCGTAGCCATAACGCAGCGTGCCCCAGCCCTGATGTTCGGTGATCAGGCGATCCTGCTGGTCGTACTCGAATTCCAGCGGATGGTCGTAGCCATCGTCGACGCTGACCAGTCGGCCGAGGCTGTCGTAGCGATATTCGACCTTGATGCCGTCGGGCAGGGTTTTGACCAGTAGGCGCCCGGCCGAATCCCGCTGATACGCCGTTACCAACCACGACCCGTCCTCGCCGAGCTCGGTTTTCTCCAGCAGCTGGCCGTTGAGGTCGTAGGTGTACGCCGTGCGTTGGCCGTCGAAGCCGGTTTCCTGTCGGATCAAGCCATTAGGCGTGTAGTCCAGGAAATATTTTTCACCGGATTCGTTTTCGATTTCCGTGAGTAACAGCTGGGCGTTGTCGTAGCGGTACTTCAGCTGGGTGCCGTCGGGATTGATCCGGCGGCTGACCAGGTGCAGGTCGTCGACGTATTCGTACCGGGTGACGCGGCCCAGTTCATCCCGTTCGGCGGTGATCTTGCCGTAGGCGTTGTAGCTGAACGCGCGGCTCGCGCCGGTGGGAAGCGTCGTCTGGATCAGTCGTCCAACGGCATCCCATTGGTACTGGGTGATGGCACCGTATTCGTCCTGCCGGGTAATCTGCCGCCCCAGCGCGTCGTAGGAAAACCGCCGCTGGCCACCGTCCGGCAAGGTCTCTTCGAGCAGTTGCCCCAAGCCATTCCAGACGAACACCTGCCGACTGTTGTCCGGATATCGGATCGACAGCAGCAACCCTTTTTCGTCGTAGTGATAGTGGCTGACATGGCCGTCAGGATCGGTCGCTTCGGTGATATCGCCTTGCGCATTGCGCAGATATTTCCACACCGCTTTGCCGCGAAACCGTGCGTGCAGGAAACCGTGGCGGTACTCGTAGGCCGTCGGTTCGTCTTCCGGCGGAATCAGCGCAACCAATCGTCCGACCTCGTCGTAACGGTATTCGGTGACGGCGCCGAGCGGATCCTGCTCGGCAATCAGCCGACCGTTGTCGTCGTAGGCCTTGAGGTGTTCGCCGCCGTCCAGCTCAACCTTGCGCACCAGCCGCGCCCGGTCGTCGTGGACGTAAACCTCTTCACTGCCATCGATGTTCTGGACGGTGACACTGCCCTCGTCATCCCAGACGTAACGCGTATCCATCTGCGAAAACGACGCCCAATGGCGGACACATCGGGCCGCCTTGCCGGACCGTTCCCATTCCCAGAAGAAACTCGCCCCACCGGCCAACTGCCGCTGCAGGATGACGTGCTGATCGTCGTAGTCGTAGCGCTCGCTTTCGCCGACGGCATTGGTCGCCTCGATCAAGCGATGACGAGCGTCGTAGCGGTAGGCAACCAGCGTCTGTTCGGTGTGCCAGGCCTCGTCGAGGGTGTCGGCCGGATGAAAGCGCTGATACTCCACGGCGACCAAATGGCTGCGGTCATAGCGCAATCGCAAGGCACGGCCGGCGCCGTTGTCGAGGCGTTTGATGCGGTCTTGTCGGTCGCGGGTGATGCGCAGGCGGTTGTCGTAAGCGTCGCTGATCGCCGTCAACCGACCGTTATGAAAGTGATAGAACCGCGCGTCGTCGCCAGACTGGGCGAGGATCAGTTCTTCGGGTTCATCGCCGAGATAAATCGCCGCCCGCGACAGGCTGTTATGGATCGCCGGACGTTCACTGTTTGGCAGCGGGAACGTGGTGCGCCGGTTTTCGTGGTCGATCCAGATGACGGAGTCGCCGTCGAGTTCCAGTCGATGGGCGAGGCTGTGACTCCAGCCGAATCCGAGGCCGATATCGATCTCGGCGGCGCTAGTACGATAGAGCCGGGTGAAATCGAACGGCAGGATGCCGTCCAGCGCACCGTCGGTCAGGGTCAGCAGTTCTTCGCCGGTGACCATCGATACCGGGCAGTTGTTTGTGCAGGTCAGCGGCACGCAATCGGCGCTGTCGCCGTTGGGGTTTTTCGCCTGCGCTGAGGCGTCGTCGTGGTGTTCGTCTTTCTTCAGTGATGCGTTGCGACGTGCACTCCAGTTCAACTGCATCCGGCCTTTTTTCATGCCGGCAGCGATGCCCCTCGCGGCGACTTTTTTGTAGCGGTCGACGTAGCTGATGAAGCCATTGATGATCGTGAAAATCGCTTTGACGAGACGCAGAACAGCACTGAGCAACTGCGCGGCTCGATCAGCCAGACGCATCGTCAAGTAGGCAATCCCTGCACCCGCACCGATAAACGTCAGAACGATGCCAATCAGGATGTCGATCAACAGCTGAACTACCATCGTCGACACGGCTTCGGCGGTTTTACCGGCGATCTCCCCGGGCGGCAGCATGTCCAACCAGAGGCTGGCGGTGCGTAACAGTAGGCACAGCGCCGCTTCGTCACTGGCCAGCAGTTGGGCTTTTTCCATGACATCCGGAGCGGTTTCCGCGAGGTTCTTCAGCGCTGTGGCGCTCTCACCCAACCGCTCACCAAACTTCCCCGGATCCTTGAGGATGTCCGAAAGCAGGCCGATGCCGTCCCACACGCCCTCGATTGCCGCCCAACTTCCCGCGAGCATTCCATTGCCTACAGCAGCCGAAGAAGATTCCGACCACTTCGGCTTGAATGTCTTCCATTCATCACGCAGCCATTTTTCAAGTTCTTTCGTCAGGCCGTTGTAGGAAGAGAAAAGATCTTCAACTTGCTGCGGTGTGACTTCGTTGTGGACGTGAATGCGGTAGAACTTGCCCTCGTCCCCCTTGAACTTCCCTTTGCCATTTTCATCAAGCGTGACAAGCGCCGTTTCGCCGCTCTCAAGCGCAATCACATCAACCTGAATATTCCCCACGGGAATGTCATAAACCGATTCAAACTTGCTCTCGATCTCTAGCTCTCCGCCCTTCGGGCATTGCACCACGGAGGAGAAAAAATCGTCGTCGCCACTGCTCACCGCAGTGCTGGCATTGCCGAACCTTATGATCCGCTCCATGCCCATCAGCGAAGGCAAATCAGCGGCGCGGCTGGCCTTGTCCGCCGCTTGGCTGAACCAGTGCTTCAACTGTTCGCGGTAAAGGGAAAGGGTGTTTGGGAAACTGTCGAGCTCCTGCTCGATCCGTACGATCTGATCCATCAGTTCAGCTCCGCCATCAGGTAGTCCGCCAAGGCTGTTTTGGCTGCTTGCGGCAGGTCCGGTGTCTCAAGAAAGATCGCGACCTTGTGGCGCAAAACGCTTTCGGAAAACGCCTCATAGAGATCAGGGCGGTCTTCACTCAACCACTTCAGCAAGTTGTTGATGCGGGTTGTCGCGGACTCCGAGGCGAGGTGTTGAAGCAGCGATTCAGAAACCTCCCACCACGGAAACAAGCGGGAGGTTTTCAGCGCACTGCCACCGATGGCGAGCGGCTGGCCATTGATCAAAACGCGGTCAATCACAGGCATTAACTGCGTGGTGTTAACGTCGATGGACTGAAGAATCGGCAGTAAATATCGCCCATCCCAGAACCGAAAAAACACCGCGTTGCCGTTGGGTAAAAGAACTTGAGTGAGGCTGCGAAGATGCTCGACCAGCACGCTTTGAGAGACGGAAGCCACCGCCAGCCAACCCCAATCACGAGACTCGGTTGTGGCAACCCACTCCAGAAACTCACTGCCAGCAGCGACGATTCCGACATAGGGCATTACCGGTTCCCACTCGGCGTAAGTGGTGCCGGCCCAGATCGGACTGGGTGCTTGAGCCGTGATCGAACGCTGCCAGGCTTTGAACGGTTCAGCGCCACTCGCATTGCTGAAAACCGCGAACAACTGCTCGGAGGGTTTGAGTGGTTGGCGATCCAACCAGGCGTGGGGTGACAAGGCATCAGGCTGCACAGACACCCTCCTTGCAACGCTCGCATTCCTCACAGAACGGCGCGTCGCTTTTCAGGCTCAGAATCTGTGCGGCACTCAGCAACGCCGCCGGGGCAGCGGCAAGTGTCAACGGCACATCTGGAGAAGTCGGCGCAGCCGCCATGGCCGGCATCAACGCGCCCCCCACCTGAATCGGCACGCTGCTGAAGATCCCGCCCGGCCCAATGTTGATCCACTGCCCGCCCGCTTGAATCGTCGCGCTGGCACCGCCGTCGATCACCACTTGCTGGCCGGCGCTGACATGGAATTGCTGACTGGCATTCAGCGCCTGACTGGCCACTCGAATGTGTCGGTCACCGACCACTACCAGGTGATCATCCAGTTTCACTTCGGTCTGGCGCTGGCCATGGGTGATGCGTTGCTCGTCGGCCTTCAGCTCATGGCGAGCGGTGCCGGTGACCACAATGCTGCGGGCGTTATCGACCTGTACCTGTTGATCATTCAGTACGTGCTGAGTCCAGTTTCGCTGGGCGCGCAGGTAGATTTCCTCGGCACCTTTGCGATCCTCGATGCGCAATTCGTTGTAACCGCCGCCACCGGGACTGCTCTGGCTGCGGAAAATGCTGCGGGTTTTGTCAGCGGGTAGATCGAGCGGCACCGGGGTTGCGGCGTTGGGCAGGCAACCCATCACCAACGGTTTATCGGCATCGGCATCGACAAATCCCACCAGCACTTCCATGCCGACTCGCGGGATCATCACGCTGCCATAACGGTCATGGGCCCAGCCGGTGGCGACGCGCAGCCAGCAACTGGAGTGTTCATCGAGCTGACCGTCACGGTCCCAGGCGAGCTGAACCTTGACCCGACCGAACTCGTCGCAATGGATTTCGCTGTCAGTCGGGCCGGTGACCACCGCAGGTTGATAGCCGAGCATGCGTGGTTTTTCCGGCCCGAGTGGAGGGCGAAACGAAACGTCCCACGGTGTTGCCAGAAAGGTATTGCGATAACCCTGGAAATCATCCGGACTGTCGCTGGTAGCCGACTCTTCCAGCACTTGCGGCTGGCGGCCACGGTGCTCGATTTCGGTGATCAACCACAGGTCATTCCATGCCTGACGCGGATGCTCGGCCAGGTGTAGGAAATGCCCGCTGACCAAAGCCGATTCGTCGCCACGACCTTCGGCCTGACGGAAGTCGGCGTTGTGGCGTTCGAGTGCTCGTTGGGCCAGATGCTTGCCGTGTTCGCGGTCAGTGAACTGGCCCGGGAAGTGGTAATCCTCGAGCACCGGTCGCAGCTCACTGTCGAGGCTGCTTTCAAGTTGCAGGCGAGGTTTTTTGAAGTCGTAGTCGCGACGGGTTACCGCTGTCGTCCGGGTTTCCAGTCGCACGTTGAAACGTTTGATGGCCGGCGCATCCGCCGCCATTCCGCTGCCCGGCAGGTATAGCGTCGACTCGGGCAGACGAGGGAAAACCGTCTGGTCATCACCAAATACCAGCAGGTGCCCGTCGAGGCTGTGCTGAAAGTGGTAGTGAATGCCGAGCTCGGCACACAGCCGCTGGATGAACGCCAGATCGCTTTCGGCGTATTGCACGCAGTACTCGCGCTCTGGGTAGTCGCTGCCTATCCGAAACTCGAAAGCATCGCGCTGGATGCCGTGGTCCTTGAGGATTTGCGCGACGATCGTCGGCACGCTTTTGTGCTGGAAAATTCGCTGATTGATGCGCTGACCGAGATAGGCCAGACGCGGCACGAGGCTGATTTGGTAGCCCGTCAGGCGTTGTCCGGAATCACTTTGGCCAACGCGAAAAATCTGACCATGAATGCCGGAACCCTGCGCATCAAAACTCAGAAATGCCTGACGATGCAGCAGGCTTTCGAGTTCGATGTCCGGCCGCTCGCTGACCAGTTCCAGGTCAAAACGGTAGGGCTGGCTGATGGCTTCCGTGCCCGAGAACTCAAGTACCTTGAGTTCATTCTGGACGCCGTCGATCGTCAACGTGAAACGCGGTTGATTGGCAGGAGCGAACATCCGATGTGTCTCTGCAGAATGAAGGCGGGCGATTCTGCATGAGCGACAAGGGGTGTTGATGGAGGGACAGGGAAATCAGATTTGCCCTACTTTTTTAGAGATTTTTCCTTCAAAAATTGGGATAGAAAACTACAGACATACCCGTCAGATGGGTCGTACAGACAAAAAAACGGCGCGCATCCATAAGGAAGCGGGCCGTTTTCATGTTCGGCGAAAGGTCAGAGCATCAGCTCATCCCGATCACTTGTTCAGGCGGAAATCTGCCTCGGCAGCGGCGAAGCGCTGAAGCATGCCTTTAGTAGGCTCGCCCAGTTTGCTGACGATATAGATCGCCAGGCTGGCGAAGATGAAGCCAGGGATGATTTCGTACAGGCCCAGCAGTTCGAAGTGTTTCCACACGATCACAGTAATCGCGCCGACCAGGATGCCGGCCAGTGCGCCGTCACGGGTCATGTCTTTCCAGATCACGGAGATCAGGACAACCGGACCGAAAGCAGCGCCGAAACCGGCCCAAGCGTAACTGACCAGACCCAGAACACGGTTTTCCGGGTTAGCGGCCAGAGCGATAGCGATCAAGGCAACCAGCAGCACCATGGCACGACCGACCCAGACCAACTCGACCTGGGAAGCGGTTTTACGCAGGAAGGTTTTGTAGAAGTCTTCGGTCAGGGCGCTCGAGCAAACCAGCAATTGGCAGCTCAGGGTGCTCATCACAGCAGCCAGAATGGCCGACAGCAAGATACCGGCGATCCATGGGTTGAACAGGATTTTGGCCAGTTCGATGAACACACGTTCGTGGTTTTCGCTCACGGGCATTGCCACGGCAGGGTTAGCCGAGAAGTAGGCAATACCGAAGAAGCCTACAGCCACGGTGCCGCCCAGGCACAGGATCATCCAGGTCATGGAGATGCGGCGAGCGTTAGCGATCGACTTGACCGAATCCGCCGCCATGAAACGCGCCAGGATGTGCGGCTGACCGAAGTAGCCCAGGCCCCAGCCCATCAGCGAGATCACGCCGATGAAGGTGGTGTTTTTCAGCATGTCGAAGTTGCTTGGATCTTGTGCTTCGATCGCCAGGAACGTGGTGTCGATGCCGCCAGTAGCCAGCAGCACGATGATCGGCGTCAGCAACAGGGCGAAGATCATCAGGGTGGCTTGTACGGTGTCAGTCCAGCTCACTGCCAGGAAACCACCGACGAAGGTGTAGGCAATCGTCGCCGCAGCGCCAGCCCACAGTGCAGTCTCGTAGGACATGCCGAAGGTACTTTCAAACAGACGGGCGCCGGCCACGATGCCGGAAGCGCAGTAGATGGTGAAGAACACCAGGATCACGACCGCGGAGATGATCCGCAGTAGGCCGCTTTTGTCTTCGAAACGGCTGGAGAAGTAATCCGGCAGGGTCAGCGCATCGCCATTGTGCTCGGTCTGCACACGCAGACGGCCGGCGACGAACAGCCAGTTCAGGTAAGCACCGACGATCAGGCCGATGGCGATCCAGCTTTCGGACAGACCGGACATGTAGATGGCGCCCGGCAGGCCCATCAACAACCAGCCGCTCATGTCGGAGGCGCCGGCGGACAATGCAGTCACGACGCTGCCCAGGCTGCGACCGCCCAGAATGTAGTCAGAAAGGTTGTTGGTGGAGCGATAGGCCATGAAGCCGATCAGCACCATTGCTGCGATGTAGATCACGAACGTGATCAGTGTTGGATTACTTACGCTCATTAAGTGATGCCCTGGCTTTGTTTTTATGTAGCGGCAGAGTGTGAAACCGCCGACAAACGACAACGTTTGATCAGACGATCTCTGGGCCCGCGCATTTATGACTGATGTTTCCCCAGGAAAGCCATCAGCCGGTGCACCTGTCTTTTTTGACCGGTTGCACCTTGGGCGCGAATGCTATTCAACAAAGTAAATAAGGTGCAACCAGTTTCTTGAGAATAAGTTGCACCTAGTCGGATTTACCTGAAAAAACCCCGTTTTTGCTCCCTTTTAGCGCAGTCCTTTCGGTTTACTAGAAGCAAAAGCACCAAGCAGGAGCGGTACGTTCGTACCGGAATTTATTTCCTGACGAGCTGCGTATTATTCCGACAAAAAAAGGGTTGCACCCGGTTGCACCTCGACGGTTGCACGGCTAATCTTGCCGCCAGCTGATGCCACGCGGTTGTGGCAAACATGAGGATAAAAATATGGCTACCACCACCCTTGGGGTCAAACTTGACGACCCGACCCGCGAGCGCCTCAAGGCTGCCGCGACCTCGATTGATCGCACGCCGCACTGGCTGATCAAGCAGGCAATTTTCAATTACCTGGAAAAACTCGAGGGTGGTGCAACCCTGACCGAGCTGAGCGGTTTGATCAGCAAAGACGCTGACGACGCTGGCGAAGTCCACGCTGACCACGCGCACCAGTGCTTCCTGGAGTTCGCTGAAAGCATCCTGCCGCAATCGGTGCTGCGCGCTTCGATCACCGCCGCTTACCGTCGCCCTGAGCCGGAAGTGGTGCCGATGCTGATCGAGCAGGCTCGCCTGCCGATCGCCATGGCCGAAGCCACCAACAAGCTCGCCGCCTCGATTGCCGAAAAACTGCGCAATCAAAAGAGCGCCGGCGGCCGTGCCGGGATTGTTCAGGGCCTGTTGCAGGAATTTTCTCTGTCGTCCCAGGAAGGCGTGGCGCTGATGTGCCTGGCCGAAGCGCTGCTGCGCATCCCGGACAAAGGCACCCGTGACGCACTGATCCGCGACAAGATCAGCACCGGCAACTGGCACCCGCACTTGGGCAATAGCCCGTCGCTGTTCGTCAACGCCGCCACCTGGGGCTTGCTGCTGACCGGCAAACTGGTCGCCACCCATAATGAAGCGGGCCTGACTTCGTCCCTGAGCCGCATCATCGGCAAGAGCGGCGAGCCGATGATCCGCAAGGGCGTCGACATGGCCATGCGCCTGATGGGCGAGCAGTTCGTGACCGGCGAAACCATCGCCGAAGCCCTGGCCAACGCCAGCAAGTTCGAAGCCAAAGGCTTCCGCTATTCCTACGACATGCTGGGTGAAGCAGCACTCACCGAACACGATGCACAGAAGTACCTGGCCTCGTACGAACAAGCCATCCACTCGATCGGCAAAGCGTCCCACGGTCGTGGGATTTATGAAGGCCCGGGCATTTCGATCAAGCTCTCGGCACTGCACCCGCGTTACAGCCGTGCGCAGTACGAGCGCGTGATGGACGAGTTGTATCCGCGCCTGCTGTCGCTGACCCTGCTGGCCAAGCAATACGACATCGGCCTGAACATCGATGCCGAAGAAGCTGACCGCCTCGAGCTGTCGCTGGATCTGCTGGAGCGTCTGTGCTTCGAGCCGCAACTGACCGGCTGGAACGGTATCGGTTTCGTGATCCAGGCTTATCAGAAGCGTTGCCCGTATGTGATCGACTACGTGATCGATCTGGCTCGTCGCAGCCGTCATCGCCTGATGATCCGTCTGGTAAAAGGCGCGTACTGGGACAGCGAAATCAAGCGCGCCCAGGTCGAAGGCCTGGAAGGCTATCCGGTCTACACCCGCAAGGTGTACACCGACGTTTCCTACATCGCCTGCGCCCGCAAACTGCTGTCGGTGCCGGAAGTCATCTACCCGCAATTCGCTACGCACAACGCCCACACCCTGTCGGCCATCTACCACATCGCCGGTCAGAACTATTACCCCGGCCAGTACGAGTTCCAGTGCCTGCACGGCATGGGCGAACCGTTGTACGAACAGGTTGTAGGCAAAGTTTCCGAAGGCAAGCTGAACCGTCCGTGCCGCGTGTACGCACCGGTCGGTACTCACGAAACACTGCTGGCGTACCTGGTACGTCGTCTGCTGGAAAACGGTGCGAACACCTCGTTCGTCAACCGCATCGCCGACCAATCTATTTCGATCCAGGAGCTGGTGGCCGATCCAGTGGCCAGCATCGAGCAGATGGCGACGCTGGAAGGCGGCTTCGGCCTGCCGCACCCGCGTATTCCGCTGCCGCGTGATCTTTATGGTGCCGAGCGCGCCAACTCCAGCGGCATCGACATGGCCAACGAACATCGTCTGGCTTCGCTGTCCTGCGCCTTGCTGGCAACCGCTCATAACCACTGGAAAGCCGCGCCGATGCTCGGTTGCACCTCCAGCACTGAAACCCCTGCGCCAGTCCTGAACCCGTCCGATCTGCGTGACGTGGTTGGCTATGTACAGGAAGCGACCGTCGAAGACGTCGACAACGCGATCCAGTGCGCCCTGAATGCTGCGCCGATCTGGCAGGCCACCCCGCCCGCCGAACGCGCCGCGATTCTGGAACGTGCAGCCGATTTGATGGAAGGCGAGATCCAGCCGCTGATGGGCCTGCTGGCTCGCGAAGCCGGCAAGACCTTCGCCAACGCCATCGCCGAAGTGCGTGAAGCCGTGGACTTCCTGCGTTACTACGCGGTGCAGGCGCGCAACGATTTCACCAACGACGCCCACCGCCCATTGGGTCCGGTGGTCTGCATCAGCCCGTGGAACTTCCCGCTGGCGATTTTCAGTGGTCAAGTCGCTGCTGCATTGGCCGCCGGTAACCCGGTACTGGCCAAACCTGCGGAACAAACCCCGCTGGTAGCCGCTCAAGCCGTGCGTTTGCTGCTCGAAGCCGGGATTCCGGAAGGCGTGCTGCAACTATTGCCGGGCCGTGGCGAAACCGTCGGCGCCCGTCTGGTCGGTGACGATCGGGTCAAAGGCGTGATGTTCACCGGTTCCACCGAAGTCGCTCGTTTGCTGCAACGCAATGTCGCGGGTCGCCTGGATGCTCAAGGTCGCCCGATTCCGCTGATCGCCGAAACCGGTGGCCAGAACGCGATGATCGTCGACTCCTCGGCATTGACTGAACAAGTCGTGATCGATGTCGTATCGTCGGCCTTCGACAGTGCTGGTCAACGTTGCTCGGCACTGCGTGTGCTGTGCCTGCAGGAAGATTCCGCTGACCGTGTCATCGAAATGCTTAAAGGTGCCATGGCTGAATGCCGTCTCGGCAACCCGGAACGCCTGTCCGTGGACATCGGCCCGGTGATCGACGCCGAAGCCAAGGCCGGTATCGAGAAGCACATTCAGGGCATGCGTGACAAAGGTCGCAGCGTGTATCAGGTGGCAATCGCCAACACCGAAGAAGTCAAACGCGGCACCTTCGTGATGCCGACCCTGATCGAACTGGAAAGCTTCGACGAACTGCAACGGGAGATCTTCGGTCCGGTGCTGCACGTGGTTCGCTACAAGCGCAAAGACATCGATCAACTGATCGGTCAGATCAACGCTTCTGGCTACGGCCTGACCTTGGGTGTGCACACTCGCATCGACGAGACAATCGCCAAGGTGATCGACAACGTCAACGCCGGTAACGTCTACGTGAACCGCAACATCGTGGGTGCTGTGGTCGGCGTGCAACCGTTCGGTGGCGAAGGTCTGTCGGGTACCGGCCCGAAAGCCGGTGGTCCGTTGTACCTGTACCGCCTGCTGTCGACGCGTCCTACCGATGCGATCGAACAATCCTTCGCTCGCGGTGATGCCATCGCGGCACCGGACGTTCGTCTGCGTGATGCCATGAGCAAACCGCTGAAGGCTCTGCAAGCCTGGGCTGACAGCAACAAGTTCTCCGACCTGAGCGCCCTGTGCGTGCAGTTCGCGGCGCAATCGCAAAGCGGGATCACCCGTGTGCTGGCTGGCCCGACCGGTGAGCGCAACAGCTACGCCATCCTGCCGCGTGAACACGTGCTGTGTCTGGCGGAAGTCGAAGGCGATCTGCTGACGCAACTGGCGGCGGTATTGGCTGTAGGCGGTTCGGCGGTATGGCCGGAAGCTGAATTGACCAAGGCGTTGTTCGCACGTCTGCCGAAGGAAGTTCAGACGAAGATCAAGCTGGTTTCCGACTGGAGCAAGGACGAAGTGCTGTTTGATGCGGTTCTGCATCACGGCCATTCCGATCAGCTGCGTGCGGTCTGCCAGCAAGTGGCCAAGCGTGCCGGTGCGATCGTTGGGGTTCATGGTTTGTCGCAAGGTGAGACCAACATTGCGCTGGAGCGTCTGGTGATCGAGCGGGCATTGAGCGTTAACACTGCTGCGGCGGGTGGTAATGCGAGCTTGATGACTATCGGCTAAACCCGATCAACCGGGCACCTGCAATGGTGTCTGGCTTAGCAATAATCCCTGTGGGAGCGAGCTTGCTCGCGATAGCGGTCTGTCAGTCACATCAGTTTTGGATGTGCCGCCGCCATCGCGAGCAAGCTCGCTCCCACATTTGTTTTGTGGCACCTGCTAAGTCGCTGCGCTGCTCCACCATCACGCTCATCAATCATCCTGTTCACCCCGCCCTCCCCAAGCCTAGACTCGGTCCACTCCAAAAAAAGGTAGGCCGCCATGTCCGAGACGTTGCTCAGTTCCCGCAATCTGGCTTTCGAGCTGTATGAAGTCCTCGATGCCGAAGGCCTGACTCAGCGTGAGCGTTTCGCCGAGCACAACCGCGAAACCTTCGATGCTGCCATTGGCACCGCTCGCAACATCGCCGAGAAGTTCTTCGCTCCGCACAATCGCAAAGGCGACGAGAACGAGCCGCGCTATGAGGACGGTCAGGCGGTTCTGATTCCAGAAGTGAAACCGGCGGTGGATGCCTTCCTTGAAGCCGGTTTCCTCAACGCTGCGCGCAGTTTCGACGCGGGCGGGATGCAACTTCCTACGCTGTTGTCTCAGGCCTGCTTTGCGCATTTTCAGTCGGCCAACGCGGCGTCGACCTCTTATCCGTTCCTGACCATGGGCGCGGCGAACCTGATCGAAAGCTTTGGCACCGAGGAGCAGAAACAGCGCTTCCTGCAACCGATGATCGACGGACGCTTCTTCGGCACCATGGCGCTGACCGAACCGCATGCCGGCTCGTCGCTGTCGGATATTCGTACCCGCGCAGAACCTGCGCCTGACGGCACCTATCGACTCAAGGGCAACAAGATCTTCATCTCCGGCGGTGATCACCCGCTGTCGGAAAACATCGTGCACATGGTGCTGGCCAAGCTGCCGGATGCACCGGCCGGGGTGAAAGGGATTTCGCTGTTCATCGTGCCCAAGTTTCTGGTCAACGATGACGGTAGCCTCGGCAAACGCAACGACGTACTGCTGGCCGGGCTGTTCCACAAGATGGGCTGGCGCGGCACCACCTCCACCGCGCTGAACTTCGGCGACAACGGCGAGTGTGTCGGCTACCTCGTGGGCAAGCCTCATCACGGCTTGAGCTACATGTTCCAGATGATGAACGAGGCACGAATTGGCGTCGGCATGGGCGCGGTGATGCTCGGTTACGCCGGTTATCTGTATTCCCTGGAGTACGCACGCGAGCGCCCGCAAGGTCGCGTGCCGGACAGCAAGGACCCGAATACCGCGCCGGTGGCGATCATTCAGCACGCCGACGTCAAACGCATGTTGCTGACTCAGAAAGCCTACGTCGAAGGTTCGTTCGACCTTGGGCTGTACGCGGCGCGACTGTTTGACGACACCACGACCCTTGAGACTGAAGCCGAGCGCAAACAGGCCCATGAGCTGCTGGATTTGCTCACGCCGATCGTCAAATCCTGGCCGTCGGAGTTTTGCCTGAAGGCCAATGAACTGGCGATCCAGATACTCGGCGGCCACGGTTACACCCGCGAATACCCGGTGGAGCAGTATTACCGCGACAACCGTCTGAACCCGATTCACGAAGGGACTCACGGCATTCAATCGCTGGACTTGCTGGGCCGCAAACTGGCGCAGAACGGTGGTGCGGGGCTCAAGCAATTGATCCGTCTGATTGCCGATACCGCCGAGCGCGCTCAAGCGTATGAATCGTTAACCGCGCTGCGTGAGCCATTGGAGAAATTGGTGGCGCGCCTGCAAACCGTGACCATTGGTTTGCTGACGGATCTGGGGCAAGGCAAGGTTAATAGCAGTCTGGCGAACTCGGCGCTGTACCTGAAAGTGTTCGGGCATACGGTGATTGGCTGGCGCTGGCTGGAGCAGGCGATTCGCGCTGAGGAAGGGTTGGCCAAAGGGAATGTGGCGGATGTGAGCTTCTATAAAGGCAAGCTGCAGGCGGCGCGGTATTTTCTGACGTGGGAAGTGCCGGGTTGCCACCATGAATTGGCGATTCTTGAGGCTCGGGATGATGTGTGTCTGACAATGCAGGATGAATGGTTCTAATCGCAGTCTTGTATCGCTGATCGTTCCCACGCTCCGCGTGGGAATGCAGCCCGGGACGCTCCGCGTCCCTTTTCGATCGTGACGCAGAGCGTCACAGGAGGCATTCCCACGCAGAGCGTGGGAACGATCGGTTAGGTGAGTTTGAAGCTACCCATCTGCCGCGCCAAATCATCCGCCAAGCGCTGCAACGTCTGACAATCCTCGCGGCAAGCCCTGACCTCCCCCGCCGTCGCCCGCGCCAAGTCAGAAATCCCCTGCACGTTCCGGTTAATCTCTTCCGTCACCGCCGACTGCTCTTCCGTCGCCGCCGCCACCTGATGGTTCATGTCGCTGATGCGTTCCACCTGCCCGGTAATCGCCGTCAACGACGCCCCGGTGCGTTGGCTCGACTCGACGCCCGTGCCGGTCGCCGCTTGCCCGGAATGCATCGACGACACCGCGTTCTCCGCGCCTTGCTTGAGGCTGCCAATCATCTGCTGAATCTCATCAGTCGACGACTGCGTCCGCCGCGCCAACGTCCGCACTTCATCCGCCACTACCGCAAACCCACGCCCCATGTCCCCGGCCCGCGCCGCTTCGATGGCCGCGTTGAGCGCCAACAAGTTGGTCTGCTCGGAAATCCCGCGAATCACTGCTAACACCTGATCGATGGATGCCACCTGATGGGCCAACTCGCCCACCGCACTGGCAGCGAGGCCAATCTCATCGGACATGCTTTCAATATGCCGGATCGACCCGCCCACCACTTCCCGCGCCTGCATCGCCTCATCGCGGGCAGTTTGTGAAGCCACCGCAGCGTTGCCGGCATTCTGGGCGATTTCCTGCACAGTCAGGCCCATTTCGTGGACGGCGGTGGCGACCATGTCGGTCATTTCCTGCTGCCGGCCGGAGCGTTCTGCGGTGTTGTCCACCACCCGCGCCACCTGGCCGACTGCCGTGCGTAAACGCTCGCTGGTGGTCAGCACTTCGCCGATCATGTCGCGCTGGCTTTCCAGGAATCGATTGAAGCCGCGAGCCAGGTCACCCAGTTCATCGGCGCGACTGGAATCTAACCTGTGGGTCAAATCTCCACCACCGCTACCGATGGCTACCAGCGCCGCTGTTACCTGACGGATCGGCCGCACCAATCCACGGGCCAACAACACCACCAGCATCAGGCAAACCAGCGCCACCGCCAGGCCGATACCGCTGCTCATCCACATTGCGCGGCGCGCTTCGGCGTAGATCTGCGACTGCGGCACTTCGGCCACCAGGGTCCAACCCAAGTCCCGCAACGGCAGGCTCAATGCCAGGAAATCTTCGCCATCGCGATCGAAGCTGCTGTGGGTGGCAGCTTGTTGGCCCATGACGGCTTGCGCTGCCGGGGCGCCAATCTGTTCGGCCAAGGAGCGTTTGCCGCTGAACTGCGCCTCGGGGTGAACCTGGATCAAACCGTCGGAACGCACGAGATAGACCTTGCCGCGCTCACCGAAGTTGAAGTTGTGGATCAGCTCCGACAGCTCTTTCATGCTCAGGCCAAGCCCGGCAACGCCCACGACTTTGCCGGCCTGCTCGACTTTGAGGTCGATGAACAGTGCCAATTCTCCGGTCGCGGTGTCATTGTCGATATTGAGGGTGCGCGGCTGATTGCTGTCGAGGAACGAGTAGAACCAGGCGTCTTTGGGGTTCGAACGGCTGAGGGTCCGGTCCAGGCCTTTTTCGGTGAAGTAGTGGTTTGAAGCTGTGCCGACGATCAACGCGGTAAAGGCTTTGTGCTCCGCGCGAATGCCTTCCAGATACTCCACGAACGTGGCGGTCTGGGCGCTGTTTTCACCCCCGGCCAACCAGTCGCGCACCATGCTGTTGCTGGCGATGTCCTTGGCGGCGGTGAGGGGTTGAACGAGGATTCGCTCGATGTCGTTGCGCATCGCTTCGATGCTCGACGGCAGCGCTTGTTCGACCAGATAGCGCTCGGCGAGACGGTTGACCACGAGGGTATAAATGCCAACCACGATCAGAATACTGACCAGCAGGGCGGTGCCCATGCTCAGGATCAACTGCCATTGAATACTGCGTCGCCAGAACTGCATGGAGCACCCCCAAAGAATAAGAGGCTGAAACACTGCAACAGCCGTGCCGATTGTATACAACGCAAGCGACAATTTATTCTTTGGTTGTGCGCAAAGCCGATCAGGCCTGATTGATCGTCTTGGAGATCACTTCAACCGTGGCGCTGACTTGCTCTTGGTAACGGTCGAGTTCCTGCTTGTGCTGTTTCTGCATTTCGATCTGCTGGGAGCACAGATTCATCGCGGCCAGCACCAGCAAGCGGTCACCGATCAGCGTCGGGTACTTCCTTTTGGTGTCAGCCAGGGCAGCCTTCAGCATTAACGCGGCGTCCAGCAGGGTTTGCTCTTCCCCGGCCGGCGCCTTGATCGAATAGTCCTCCCCCAGGATCGAGACGACTTTTACCCCTGCGGCGCCGTGATTCATGCGCTGACCGGGCCGGCGCTGACGCGCTCAACCAGGGCCTGGATACGAGCAGCGGTGGCCCCTTGTTTCTCTTCCTGTTCCATCAGCGCCAGTTGCAGGCTTTCGTTTTCATCCTTGGCCTGGGCCAGTTCTGCGCTCAGGGTTTGGTTGGTGCCGAGCAGGGTCTGGTTCTGTTGCACCAGGTCGCTGACCAGCTGTTCCAATTGGCTTAGGGATGCTTCCAACATTTTGATTTTCCAAGCATTTTCAAAGGGCGCGTACGATAAAGAAAAGTCACCACGGATGCCAGGGTTATTGGGGCGCAAGGCCTTGATTTTCCTGGCGGGCGACCTTCCTCGCGAACTTTAAAGACTGTGATTGGCGAATCTGGTTCCTGCACTTCGTCGCCGGAGCCGTTGTGCGACAAAAACGCGCAGGGCCTCAAGACTTTAGTCGTATGACCGATAAGTCACCCATACGTCAGTCTCAGCGCCGCACGGATGCGCTCTTTTCGGTAAACACCATGTCCCTTCGTAATATGAATATCGCGCCACGGGCGTTCCTCGGTTTTGCCCTGATTGGCGGTTTGATGCTGGTTTTGGGTGTGTTTGCCTTGAACCAGATGAGCAAGATTCGCGCGGCCGGTGAAGACATCACTTTGAGCAGCGTTCCGAGCATCAAGAGCCTGGATGAGTTCACTCAACTGACCCTGCGCCTGCGGGTGTTGTCCTACCGTTTGCTGGTGAACCGCGAGCCGGATGTCCAGCAAAAGACCATGGAACTGCTGGAAACCCGCAATCAACAGATTCGCGCCGCTCAGGCGACCTACGAAAAGCTGATCACCAGCCCGCAGGAACGTTCGGCCTACGACCAGTACGTGCAGTTGCTCGGCCAGTACCGTCAGATTGAAGACCGCATGAAGACCCTGTCGCGCAACAATCAGGTGGATGAACTGCGCACCCTGCTCAACACCGATTTGCTGACCAACTCCGAAGCGGTGAATGCCGTGTTGAACCGTTTGCTGGAGATCAACACTCAGCAGACCCTCGACACCAATCAGCAAGCCGCCGACCAGTACGCTTCGGCCTTCACCCTCGTGATCACCTTGCTGGTGATCGCGACCGGCCTGACCCTGCTTTTCGCCTGGTTGCTGACCAACAGCATCACCAAGCCGATCGCCAACGCCCTGAGCGCTGCCGAAGAAATTGCTGAAGGCAACCTGACTCGCCCGATCACCGTAGACGGTGAGGACGAAGCCGGCCGCTTGCTGCTGGCCATGTCGAAGATGCAGGACAAGCTGCGCGACACCCTGCAGCGGATTTCCGGCTCCGCCACGCAACTGGCGTCGGCCGCTGAAGAGCTCAACAGTGTCACCGACGAAAGCGCTCGTGGCCTGACCCAGCAGAACAATGAAATCGAACAGGCCGCCACCGCGGTCAACGAAATGACCAGCGCCGTGGAAGAAGTCGCGCGCAATGCCGTCAGCACGTCCGAAGCCTCGAAAAATGCCACTACCTCCGCCGGTGATGGCCGTGACCTGGTGCAGGAAACCGTCAGCGCCATCGAACGCATGAGCGCCGATGTGCAGAGCACCGCGACCCTGATTGGCGACCTGGCCAACGAGTCCCGTGACATCGGCAAAGTGCTGGACGTGATTCGCGGTCTGGCTGACCAGACCAACTTGCTGGCATTGAACGCGGCCATCGAAGCGGCCCGTGCCGGTGAAGCCGGTCGTGGTTTCGCCGTGGTAGCGGACGAGGTTCGTGCCTTGGCCCACCGCACCCAGCAGTCGACCAGCGAAATCGAACGCATGATCGGCAGCATCCAGAGCGGTACCGAACACGCAGTGGATTCGATGCGCAACAGCACCGAGCGTGCTGAATCGACCTTGAACATCGCTCGTGGTGCAGGTATGTCGCTGGACACTATTAATAGCGCGATCGTCGAAATCAACGAACGCAACCTGGTCATTGCCAGTGCAGCCGAAGAGCAGGCGCAGGTCGCTCGCGAAGTGGATCGCAACCTGGTGAACATTCGTGATCTGTCGGTGCAGTCGGCGACCGGGGCGAATCAGACCAGTGCCGCGAGCAATGAGCTGTCGCGATTGGCGCTGGACCTGAACAACATGGTTGGGCGGTTTAGCCTTTAACAGCCAATGCACCGAACCCTGTAGCAGCTGGCGCAGCCTGCGTTCGGCTGCGCAGCAGTCGCGATTCCAGCGTACTGGATCCGTCTGACGTACCGCGAATCACAATTTGACGACTGCTCCGCAGCCGAACGCAGGCTGCGCCAGCTGCTACAGGGGCAGGTCGTGCCACTGCTGTGTCATTGCAAAAAGCTTTTTGACAGCATCACATTTCAACAGGTTAGAATCGCTGGCACGCAGACTGCATGGTCAGTTTGCGCCCGCCTTTCAGCTTTCTGGAGTACTGCCTTTGAATGCGACGACCATCAACAGCCTGTTCTTGATCGGCGCGTTGCTGGTAGGTGCAAGCATTCTGGTGAGCTCACTTTCATCGCGCCTCGGTATCCCGATTCTGGTGATCATCCTCGCGGTGGGCATGTCGGCCGGCGTCGATGGCGCCGGCATTATTTTCGATAACTACCCAACGGCTTATCTGGTCGGCAACCTCGCCCTGGCCGTCATCCTGCTCGATGGCGGCTTGCGCACCCGGGTTTCCAGCTTCCGCGTGGCGTTATGGCCGGCGCTGTCGCTGGCGACAGTCGGAGTGTTGATCACCACCGGGCTGACCGGCATGGCAGCCGCGTGGCTGTTCAACCTGAACCTGATTCAGGGCCTGCTGATCGGCGCTATTGTCGGCTCCACCGACGCCGCGGCGGTGTTCTCGCTGCTCGGCGGCAAAGGCCTGAACGAACGAGTCACCGCCAGCCTCGAGATCGAGTCCGGCAGCAACGACCCGATGGCGGTGTTCCTGACCGTGACCCTGATCGACATGCTCGCCAGCGGCCAGACCGGTCTGCACTGGAGCCTGCTCGGGCACTTGATGCGCGAGTTCGGTATCGGTGCCGTCATCGGCCTCGGCGGCGGCTGGCTCATGCTGCAACTGGTCAACCGCATCCACTTGGCCACCGGCCTGTATCCGATCCTGGTCATTGCTGGTGGACTGGTCGTGTTCGCCCTGACCAACGCCTTGCACGGCAGCGGCTTTTTGGCGGTTTACCTGTGCGGCCTGGTCATCGGCAACCGCCCGGTGCGCAGCCGCCACGGCATTTTGCACATGCTCGATGGCATGGCCTGGCTGGCGCAAATCGGCATGTTCCTGGTGCTGGGGCTGCTGGTGACGCCCCACGACTTGTTGCCGATTGCCCTGCCCGCTCTGGGCCTGGCGCTGTGGATGATTCTGTTTGCCCGGCCATTGTCGGTTTTGGTCGGCCTGCTGCCCTTCAAGGCGTTCCATGGGCGCGAGAAGGCGTTCATTTCATGGGTCGGGTTACGCGGCGCGGTCCCGATCATTTTGGCGGTGTTCCCGCTGATGGCCGGCCTGCCCAACGCCCAGCTCTATTTCAACCTCGCCTTCTTTATCGTGTTGGTGTCGCTGCTGGTGCAGGGCACGAGCCTGCCGTGGGTCGCGAAGCTTTTGAAAGTGACCGTTCCGCCGGAGCCGGCGCCGATCTCCCGCGCAGCCCTGGAAGTGCACGTCACCAGTGAGTGGGAGCTGTTCGTTTATCGCCTCGGTGCCGAGAAATGGTGCATCGGCTCGCCCCTTCGCGAACTGAAAATGCCCGAAGGCACCCGGATTGCGGCACTGTTTCGTGGCCAACAATTGCTCCATCCGTCGGGTAGTACGGTGCTCGAAGTCGACGATTTGCTGTGCGTAATCGGCCATGAACACAACCTTCCGGCCCTCGGAAAACTCTTCAGTCAGGCACCGCAACGGGGCCTCGATTTGCGCTTCTTCGGCGACTTCGTACTCGAAGGAGACGCCCAGCTGGCTGCGGTTGCGGCGCTGTACGGATTGAAAGTGGAAGGCATCGATCCGGACATGTCGCTCGGCCACTTCATTGCCCAGAAAGTGGGCGGTGCACCCGTAGTCGGTGACCAGGTGGAGTGGAACAACACCATTTGGACCGTCGCGGTCATGGAAGGGAACAAGATCGGTAAAGTAGGCGTCAGATTCCCCGAAGGAAGTCGCCCCGGTCCGGGCTTGTTCCTCTAAACTCCACACTTCGTCTCGTTTTTGATCGGTCTCTATGTCAACCCTGCGCACGTTTATCATCACGGCCCTGCTGGGCTTGAGTCTTTCTGTCGGTACATTGCAAGCGGCCGAACCGCCGTCCAGCGAAGCCGTGCAGGCGAACCTGAACAAGATCGCCGACCGCAAATTGCCGGAAGCCGATCAGAAAGCCCTGCAGAGCATCCTGCAAAGCACGCTGACACAGCTCAACAACAAGCGTGATTACGAGCAGAAACTGGCCGATCTCAAGCAGCAACTGGCCAACGCCCCGAAGCAGAACATCGAGAACCAGCGAGAACTGGCCAAGCTCAAAGCCAGCAAAGTGCTGCCAGTACCGCAGCGCTATGCCAAAGAGCCTATCCAGCAACTGGAACAAATGCTCACCGAGCGCTCCACCCAGCAAAGCGATCTGCAAAAAGCCCTGGCCGAGGCCAACAGTCTGGTGATTACTGCCCAGACCCGCCCCGAGCGCGCACAGGCCGAAATTTCGACCAGCCAGACTCGCATCCAGCAGATCAACAACATCCTCAAGATCGGCAAAGACGCCGGCAAGACCTTGACCCCTGAGCAACGCGACCTGCTCAACGCCGAACTCGCAGCACTGAATGCCCTGATCCCGTTGCGTCGCCAGGAACTGGCCGGCAACAACCAGTTGCAGGACTTGGGTAACAGTCAACATGACTTGCTCTCGGAAAAATCCGATCGTCTGGATCAGGAAATCCAGGAGCTGCAAACCCTGATCAACCAGAAGCGCCTGGCCCAGTCCCAAGAGACGGTGACGCAGCAGTCCATCGAAGCGCAGAAGTCCGGCGGCAGCACCCTGCTGGCTACCGAGAGCGCGGCCAACCTGAAGCTTTCAGACTACCTGCTCAAAAGTACCGATCGCCTCAACGAAGTCACCCAGCAGAACCTGCAGACCAAGCAGCAGCTGGACAACGTGACCCAGAGCGATTCGGCGCTGGACGAGCAAATCAACGTGCTCAAGGGCAGCCTGCTGCTCTCCAAGATTCTCTACAAACAGAAACAGTCCCTGCCACGCCTCAAGCTCGACCGTGACCTGGCCGACCAGATCGCCGACATTCGCCTGTATCAGTTCGAAGTCAGCCAGCAACGGGAACTGCTCAGCAACCCGGCGACCTACGTCGACAACCTGCTGTCGACTCAGCCCCCCGAGCAAGTCACCCCGCAACTGCGCAAGAGCCTGCTGGAACTGGCCACGACCCGCGCCGACCTGCTGGAGCGGCTGAACCGCGAACTGAGTGCGGTGCTCAACGAATCCATTACCCTGCAGCTCAATCAGAAACAACTGCTCAGCACCGCGCAAAGCCTGCGGGCGACCCTCGATGAGCAGATGTTCTGGATTCCCAGCAACAAGCCGCTGGACCTGGAATGGATGCGCGCCGTGCCGGAGCGCCTGGAACGTCAGGTCACCACGCTGCCGTGGGCTTCCAGCCTGAGCGAATTAAGTGACGGCCTGACTCAACGGCCGCTGCTGTTCCTGCCCCTGGCACTGTTGATCGGTGCCCTGCTGTGGCGGCGCAAAAGCCTGTATGCCCGACTGAGCAAGGTTCACCAGGACATCGGCCACTTCAAGCGCGACAGCCAGTGGCACACGCCGCAGGCAATCCTGATCAACATTCTGCTGGCGATGCCGGTCTCACTGGGTCTGGCCTTGTGTGGCCTGGCCTTGCAAATCGACGCCCGCGGACAGAACGCGAACATGGGTGCGGCACTGCTGCAAATGGCCCAGGCGTGGCTAGTGTTCTACACCGCTTACCGGGTCCTCGCGCCGGGCGGCGTGGCCGAACTGCATTTCCGCTGGGAAAAACCTCAGGTCGAATTCCTGCAGGGCTGGGTCCGTCGACTCGGGCTGGTGGTCATGGCGTTGGTCGCGGTGGTGGCAGTCGCCGAACTGCAACCCGCGACCCTGGCCGATGACGTACTCGGCATGCCGGTGGTGCTGACCTGCTACGCGTTGATGGCCTGGCTGCTCAGCCGCCTGCTGATCAGCAGCCCGACTCACCAGAACGCTTCGCTGTTCCGCAAGGCCGTGGGGATCATGTTCACCGTCCTGCCTGTCGCGCTGTTCGTGGCGGTGTGCTTTGGCTATTACTACACCGCGCTGAAGCTCAGTGACCGATTGATCAACACCCTTTACCTGCTGATGTTCTGGCTGGTGATCGAGGCCACCTTCGTGCGCGGTCTCAGCGTTGCGGCACGCCGTCTGGCCTACCAACGCGCCCTGGCCAAACGCCAGGCCGCAAAAGAGGCCGGCGACGGCGAAGCGGTGATCGAAGAGCCAACGCTGGATATCGAGAAGGTCAACGAACAGTCCCTGCGCCTGATCCGCCTGGCACTGCTTGGCGGTTTCATCGCGGCGCTGTACTGGGTCTGGTCGGACCTGATATCTGTGTTCTCGTACCTGGATAACGTCACCCTCTACGAATACACCAGCGGCACCGGCGCCAACATGAGCATGGTGCCGATCAGCATTGGCGACATGCTCGGTGCGCTGATCATCATCGGCATCACCTTCGCCCTCGCGCGTAACTTGCCGGGGCTGCTGGAAGTGTTGGTGCTGTCGAAGCTGAACCTGGCTCAGGGCAGTGCGTACGCCACCACCACGTTGCTGTCCTACGTGATCGCTGGCATCGGTTTCGTCTCGACCCTGTCGACACTCGGCGTGAGTTGGGACAAGTTGCAATGGCTGGTGGCGGCGCTGTCGGTGGGTCTCGGCTTCGGAATGCAGGAAATCTTCGCGAACTTCATCTCCGGGATTATGATTCTGTTCGAACGTCCGGTGCGGATTGGCGACACCATCACCATCGGCAACCTGTCCGGCACGGTGAGCAAGATCCGCATCCGCGCCACGACCATCACCGACTTCGATCGTAAGGACATCATTGTCCCGAACAAGACGTTCATTACAGGACAACTGATCAACTGGTCCCTGACCGACACCATCACCCGAGTGACCCTCAAGCTCGGTGTCGATTACGGCTCGGACCTGGACCTGGTCAAGGAATTGCTGCTCAAGGCTGCGCGCGATAACCCGCGAGTGTTGAAAGACCCGGAGCCCCACGTGTACTTCCTGAACTTCGGCGAAAGCACCCTCGACCACGAGTTGCGCATGCATGTGCGCGACCTCGGTGACCGTAACCCGGTGCTCGATGAGGTCAACCGCTTCATTAATCGCGAGTTCAAGAAACAGCACATCAACATCTCGTTCCGGCAGATGGAGGTTTACCTCAAGAACATCCAGGGTCAGGAATACAGAATGGTGCCGGTCGATCCGGAAGCCAAAACCATTGTGCCGCTGGTGGATGGCCAATCACCGTTGCAGCCACCATCGGCCAAGCTCGACTAAGCGGCCTATCCCTAGCAGAATGCTCGGACATTCTGCTGGAGATGGCCGTTGAAAGCCCTCGACGAACTGACCTTCGATAATCGTTTCGCCCGCCTGGGCGATACGTTTTCCACCCACGTGCTGCCCGAGCCGATCGACAACCCGCGCCTGGTGGTGGCCAGCCCCGCCGCCATGGCGCTGCTCGATCTCGACCCTGACGTGGCCGAAACCCCGGCGTTCGCCGAACTGTTCAGCGGCCATAAGCTCTGGGCTGACGCGATCCCGAGAGCGATGGTCTATTCAGGTCATCAGTTCGGTTCCTACAACCCACAACTGGGCGATGGTCGCGGTCTGTTGCTGGGCGAGGTCTACAACGAGGCCGGCGAGCATTGGGACCTGCACCTCAAGGGTGCCGGCCAGACGCCCTTTTCGCGCATGGGTGATGGACGGGCGGTGCTGCGGTCCTCGATCCGCGAATTTCTTGCCTCTGAAGCGCTGTATGCCCTGAACATCCCGACCACCCGCGCTCTATGCGTAATCGGCTCCGACACGCCGGTGTGGCGCGAGAAGCAGGAACGCGCGGCCATGGTCCTGCGCATGGCGCCGAGCCATGTGCGTTTCGGGCATTTCGAATATTTCTACTACACCAAACGTCCCGAGAAACAGAAAGAACTCGGCGACCACGTGCTGACCATGCATTTCCCGGAATGCCTGGAACAACCGGAACCGTACCTGGCGATGTTTCGCGAAATCGTCGAGCGCAATGCCGAGCTGATCGCCAAATGGCAAGCCTACGGTTTCTGCCACGGCGTGATGAACACCGACAACATGTCCATCCTCGGGATTACCTTCGACTATGGCCCGTTCGCGTTCCTCGACGACTTCGACGCCCACTTCATCTGCAACCACTCCGATGACCAGGGTCGTTACTCCTTCAGCAACCAGGTGCCGATCGGCCAGTGGAACCTCAGCGCCCTGGCCCAGGCCCTGACGCCGTTCATCAGCGTCGAAGCCCTGCGTGAAACCCTCGGTCTGTACTTCCCGCTGTACCAGGCCCATTACCTGGACCTGATGCGCCGCCGCCTCGGTTTTACCACGGCCGAAGACGATGACCAGAAACTGCTGGAGCACCTGCTGCAACTGATGCAGAACAGCGGCGTCGATTACAGCCTGTTCTTCCGTCGTTTGGGTGAAGAATCACCCGAACTGGCCGTCGCCCGCTTGCGCGATGACTTCGTCGACATCAAGGGCTTCGATGCCTGGGGTGAGCTCTACATCGCCCGAGTGACGCGTGAAGGCGAGGTTGATCAAGAACAACGCCGCAAACGGATGCATGCGGTCAATCCGCTCTACATCCTGCGCAACTACCTGGCGCAGAAAGCCATTGATGCGGCGGAGAGCGGCGACTATTCAGAGGTACGTCGGCTGCACGCAGTGCTGAGCAATCCGTTCGAGGAGCAGCCGGGGATGGAGAGTTATGCCGAGCGGCCGCCAGAGTGGGGCAAGCATCTGGAGATCAGTTGCTCTTCCTGAATCCGATCAGATAAAGGTCTCTACCGACACTCCGAAGCGCTCGGCCAACCAGCGGATCTGCCGCAGGTTGAGCTGACGCTTGCCGCTCAAGATCTCGGATACCACTGACTGGGTGCCGACGCCGGGCAGCTCGCTTTGGCTCAATCCGTGTTCGCGCATCATGTAGCCGAGAACGTCGACACCGCTGGGCTTCGGCATTGGGTGATGCTTGTGATCCCATTCCTCGATCCAGTCACCGATGATATCCACCAGACTCATCAGCGGATGGGACTCATCATCGCCCGTCATCTCGAGCAACTCGTCTAGCGCCTGCGCCAACATGTCATAGTCATCTTCATTTTTTGGTTTGCGCAGCACAGGTGAGACGAACTCCCAATGCTCGGCAGCTTTTTTGATAAGAACACTCATGCTCTTTCCTCCTTCCATTTTCCGCGTCCATATTCGCGGTGATCCAACACATGCTTGATATAAAGCTTTTGCGATCGATACCTGACAAAAGCGATCAGCCGCAACTTGTTGCCACCGATGTCAAAAACGTGAAACTCACCCACCTTGTCGATAGCAGGAAACAGGGCCCTCATCGCCGCGAAATCCGGCGGCTTGCTTCCTTTGGCCACTTGATACCAATGATCCAATGCGGAAGCTGCCTTTGGCCATTTAGTCTTGGCTTCACGTATTCATTTTTCGGTGATGACATGCATGCAACATCCTTATCGCATTCTGCTATGGGGAGTTAATCACAGACCAAAAATATCGCAAGTTGCGATAATCCTGAGCAGACCAACGGTCTCGCCCAGTACGACTCAGCCTAGTTTTATCGCCGGACGCTGCACGATTGAAAATGTGAGCAGACGTCTCCACATAGAGATGATCGGCTTCTTTACAGGATCATCCGCATGACCGACCCACTCCTCATCCCCTGCCCCCACTGCAACGGCCTCAACCGCATCCCCGCCGAACGCCTCAACGACCATCCAAAATGCGGCCGCTGCAAAGCCGAAGTCCTGTTGAATAAACCCTTCGAACTGAAGCAAAGCGATTACGCCAGCCAGATCAAAGGCGATCTACCGTTGCTGGTGGACGTTTGGGCGGAGTGGTGCGGACCGTGCAAGTCGTTTGCGCCGGTGTTCGAGCAGGCCGCGGTGCAATTGGCGGGCAAGTGTCGACTGGCCAAGCTGGACAGCGAGGCAAACCAGCAGTTGTCGGCGCAGCTGGGGATCCGTTCGATTCCGAGTCTGATTCTGTTCAAGAACGGCCGGGAAGTGGCGCGTCAGAGCGGGGCCTTCCCGTTACCGCAGTTGATGAGCTGGTTGCGTAGCCAAGGGATCTGACGACCAGTTGTCAGGTGTTTTCTAGGAGGTTGTGCAGATCGACAAATTGCTGCGTCAGCTTATGACGCGGATCGAGGTGGATCAGCGGCGTGTTGGCCTGGTGGGATTCACGCATGCGCACCGAGCTTCCCAAGTACACCGGTAATACCGGCAGGCCTTCGGCGATCAATTCATCGAGGATTTGCTGAGGCAGACTGGCGCGAGCCTGGAACTGGTTGACGACGATCCCTTCGACTTCCAGCCCTTCGTTGTGGTCATCCTTCAATTCTTCGATTTCCGCCAACAGGCCGTACAGCGCCTGACGCGAGAAGCTGTCGCAATCGAAGGGGATCAGCACACGATCAGCGGCAATCAACGCAGATACCGCGTAGAAATTCAACGCTGGCGGGGTATCGAGGTAGATCCGGTCGTAATCACCGTCCAGCTCCTCGAGCAATTTGCGCAGCTTGTTGATCTTGTGTTTGGCCTCAAGCTTGGGCTGCAAGTCAGCCAGCTCGGCAGTGGCAGTGATGACATGGAGGTTGTCGAACGGGGTTTCGTAGATATCGACCTGGCTTTTTTTGGAAAACGGTCCGGAAGACAGGGTCTGTTTGAAAAAATCGGCGATCCCCATCGGAATGTCATTACCGGTGAGGCCCGTCAGGTACTGAGTGGAGTTGGCCTGGGCGTCGAGATCCACCAAGAGGGTGCGATAGCCCTCGCTAGCACTGACCGCCGCCAGATTGCAGGCAATGCTGGATTTGCCTACGCCACCTTTCTGATTGAACACCACGCGCCGCATGTCAAAACCTCCGTGTATCAAAGAATGACCGAGTGTAGTAGTCCACGGCGCTGCTTAGCTACCTCGCCAGCATCGGGACTACACAGTCATCGGCAATCTCTCAATAAAAAAGCCGCTAACTCTGTCGTTGACCACTGACAGAGCCGACAGACATGCCCACCATGATGTGGATAATGGCCAAGTGACAGCCATGCACGAACCAACCGGTACATTTCATTGAGCAAAATGTAACCATCATTTGCTACACGCCCGCCGCAACGGGATAATGCGCGCCACTCGGCGCTAAGCGCTACGTAAGGTAGTTCGCGTTTTTTGCGACTCACCGCGTCAAGGAAGCCCGCAGGGGCGGGATGAATGTCTGTGATCAATTTCAACATCGCCCAATGGCGCGCGTGGGCCCCTGGGCTCGAAAGCGTGGACGATTGGCGGGCCTGGAGCCGACAACCGGTCGTGCTTGCGAGCAGCGATGCCGCACCCGACGTCTCGTTTCTGCCGGCCATGCAGCGCCGGCGACTCAGTCGTCTGGCGCGGATGGCGTTCAGTGTCGGCTGGCCCTTGGCCGATGGCCGCCAGGACCTACCGTTGGTCTTTATTTCTCGCCACGGCGAAACCCCGCGCACGTTCGATATTCTCAGCGATCTGGCTGCCGATCAGCCGCTGTCGCCGACTCAATTCAGCCTGTCCGTGCACAACGCGATCATCGGCCTGTGGTCGATCATGCGCGGCGAAACCAGCGAAATGACGGCCCTCGCTGCAGCCGGCGATGGCCTTGAACACGGCATGCTAGAGGCCGCGGCTTTGCTTTCCGAAGGCGCTCCCGCAGTACTGCTGATTGTCACCGAAGAGCAACCGCCCGAAGCCTACTCGACGTGGATCGACGACGTGCCATTCCCTTACGCGGTCGGTTTGTTGATCACCCCCGGAAATGACTGGCAGCTGTCCCTGAACAGCGCCTCGGATGAGTTGTCCAAAGCCCGTTGGCCCCATGCCCTGAACCTATTGAGTACCCTGCTCGGCCAGCAGACAACCTGCCAACATGCCTGGAAAAATCGTGTATGGACCTGGCAACGCAACCTGTAACCGAAAAAAACCGCGACGCCTATTACTGGCGCCTGCTGGCTACCGCCGCAAGCTTCACCCTGTTCGGGTTGGGCGGGCTGTGCCTGCGGCTTGTAGTTTTCCCGTTGCTGAACTGCCTGCCCGGCGATGCCCGGACACACCGGCGGCGAGCGCGGCACACCGTCGCCCGTCTGTTCTGGTTTTTTGTGCGATTCATGGCTCGCACCGGCGTGCTGACTTACGACATCCAGGGCGCCGAAAAACTCGGTCGGCCGGGGCAAATGATCATCGCCAATCACCCGTCGCTGATTGATGTGGTGTTCCTGATCGGCCTGGTGCGCCACGCCAACTGCGTGGTCAAGAAAAGCCTCTGGGAGAACCCTTTTACCCGCGGCCCGCTGCGCTGCATCGAATACATCAGCAACGACGGCAGCATGGACATGCTCGATGCCGCTGCCGACGCGCTGAAAAGCGGCCAGACCCTGATCATCTTTCCTGAAGGCACCCGCACTCAGCCCGGTCAGGCGCCAGCCTTCCATCGGGGCGCTGCGGCAATCGCTCTGCGCGGTGCGAAAATCCTCACCCCGGTGATCATCAAGGTCAGCCCGACCACGCTGACCAAGGCCGAGCCCTGGTATCGGATCCCCAAACGCCGTGTGCACTTCAGTTTCCGTATCGGGGCCGATATAGACCCACAAGCCTTCGCCTCGCTGGGCCCTGCTCCTCAGGCCTCGCGCAAGCTCAATGACTATTTGCATCATTACTATATTAAGGAGCTCGCCGAAGATGAGCGATCTACACCGTGAAATCAAAGAACTGATCATCGACGCACTGGGCCTTGAAGACATCAGCGCACAAGACATCGGCGACGACCAGACGCTGTTCGGCGAAGGCTTGGGCCTGGATTCGGTAGACGCCCTGGAACTCGGCCTGGCCATCCAGAAAAAGTACGGCATCAAAATCGACGCCGACGCCAAAGACACCCGCAATCACTTCAGCAACGTGGCGAGCCTTGCGGCGTTCGTCACTGCAAAACAGGCAGCTTGAGACCGGACCATGCAAACTCGTGACGACATCTTCAACACCCTGCGCGATGCTCTGGTCGAACTCTTTGAGCTGGACCCCGAGCGCGTAAGCCTCGAATCCAACCTGTATCAGGACCTGGAAATCGACAGCATTGACGCGGTCGACCTGATCGATCACATCAAGCGCCAGACCGGCAAGAAAATCGCTGCCGAAGAGTTCAAATCGGTGCGCACCGTCAGCGACGTGGTCGAGGCGGTCTACCGTCTGGTTCAGCCGGCCGCATGAGCCGACTGATCGGCCTCGGCCTGCTGCTGGCGGGCCTGCTGTACCCCTTCGCGGTGTATTTCGGCATGGAACATTTCGCGCCGTGGCAGTTTGGTCTGCTGCTGGGCAGCCTGTGGCTGGCCCGGGCACTGCTCGGTACGCGCAAACCCGGCAGTTTGTGGATGGCAGTCACCGCGATTGCTTTTTGCCTGTTGCTGGCGTTGTTCGATAGCCCGCTGCTGCTGCGCTGGTACCCGGTGCTGATCAGCGCGTTCATGCTCGGGCTGTTTGGCCTGAGCTTGATAGTTGGCCCGCCGATCATCGAACGCCTGGCGCGTTTGCGCGAACCGCAACTGCCGGCCAAGGCGATTGTTTATACCCGCCAGGTGACGATCGTCTGGTGCGTGTTTTTTCTCTTTAACGGTTTGCTCGCCGCCGCCCTGACCCTCTGGGCGCCGCTAAGTTGGTGGATGTTGTACACCGGCCTGATTTCCTACGGATTGATGGGCCTGCTGTTTGCCATTGAATGGCTTATACGACAACGGGTACGAGGCCACCCATGAATTGGATAAAACTTGAGCACCTGTTGCTCAAGGCGCAACCGGAACGTGCCGTGACGGCCGAACCGGCACTCAATCACGCACAGCTTTGCGAACAGGCTTTAAGCCTCGCCGCGGGCCTGCAAGCCCAGGGTGCACGGCGTATTGCCGTGCACCTTGAGGACGCCGCTGACCTGGCGATTGCCCTGCTCGGTGCCTGGCGTGCCGGGGTCAGCGTGCTGCTGCCCGCAGACCTGCAAGCCCAGACGCGCCAGCGCTGGTCGACCGAAGTCGATCTGTGGCTGACCGATCAGGCCGATGACGCACACCTGAGCGATTATCGGCATCCGCCGTTGATGGCGGCAGCACTGGATCTGGATCGCTGTTCGCTGAGCCTGTGCACGTCCGGTTCCAGTGGCGAGCCCAAGCGCATCGACAAAACCCTGCGCCAACTGGCCAATGAAGTCGAAGCGCTGGAGCGGCTCTGGGGCGCCGATCTTGGCGCGGCTTGCATCATCGGAAGCGTCGCCACTCAACATATCTACGGATTATTGTTTCGAGTGCTGTGGCCGCTGTGCGCCGGGCGCTCGTTCGTGCGCAAGCAGCTGGCATTCCCTGAAGACCTGCAGCGCGCCAGCCGCGAACACCCGGTATTCGCCTGGGTCGCCAGCCCGGCGTTGCTCAAGCGCATGGGCGACAACCTCGACTGGCCCGCGTTAAGTGCAGTTCGCCGGGTATTTTCCTCCGGCGGCGCCCTGCCGGCCGAGGCCGCACAAAGCCTTCAGCAACGCCTGCAGCAGTGGCCGACGGAAATCCTCGGCAGCTCGGAAACCGGCGGCATCGCCTGGCGTCAGGGCCACGCGCTCTGGCAGCCCTTTGCTGATATCGAGTTGAGCCAGGACAGCGACGGCGCCCTGCTCATTGCTTCACCGTACTTGCCTCCCGGGCATATCGAACACACCGCGGATGCCGCGCGAATCGCTGCCGACGGCCGATTCGAACTGCTCGGACGGCTGGACCGGATCGTCAAACTGGAAGAAAAACGTATCTCACTACCGATGCTGGAACAGGCCCTGATGGCCCACGACTGGGTCGCCGAAGCGCGTCTTGGCGTGGTTCAGGAAAACCGCGCTTCATTGGGTGCGCTGCTGGTGCTGACCGAGTCAGGCCTGCATGCGTTGCGCAATCAGGGTCGACGCACCCTCACGCAAGAATTGCGTCAGCATTTGAGCCAGCATTGCGAAGCCCTGGCGTTGCCACGACGCTGGCGCCTGTTGCGGCAAATGCCGCTGAACGCTCAGGGCAAACTACCCCAGGCCACCGTTGAAGCCCTGCTGCTGGCGCCGCGCCCAAAGGCGCCGGAAGTGCTGGATCAGGTCGAAGTCGATGGCGAATGGAGCCTGCAACTGGCGGTACCACCCGACCTCGCCTACTTCAGCGGTCACTTCCCTCAGGCGCCGGTATTGCCCGGTGTAGTGCAAGTGGAATGGGCGTTAACGCTGGGTCAGCAATTGATGGACCTGCCGGCAAAATTCGCCGGTATGGAAGTGCTGAAATTCCAGCAACTGGTACGCCCCGGCGATGAAGTCCAACTGCACCTGCGCTTCGATCCGACGCGCAGCAAGTTGTATTTCACCTATCGCAACGAGACCGCGACCTGCTCCAGTGGGCGGATCTTGCTGGAGGCGGATTGTGGATAAGTTGAGATCCCCTGTAGCAGCTGCCGAAGGCTGCGTTCGAGCGCGAAGCGCTCGCGTCTGGAGCACCCCGGTTAATCTGAAAGATCTTCAAAACCGGTTTACGACCGCTTCGCGGTCGGACGCAGGCTTCGCCAGCTGCTACAAGGGCGAGGTGTGAGCCAACATGCATAACCCCTGCGCAATCATCCCCGTCTACAACCACGAAACCGCCATCACCACGGTGGTTGATGCGCTGCTCGCCAGCAGCCTGCCATGCATTTTGGTGGACGATGCCAGTAGCCCGGCCTGCGCAAAGGTGCTCGATCAACTGGCCCTGCGCGACAAGGTGTTCCTGATTCGACTCGGCGCCAACCAGGGCAAGGGTGGCGCGGTCATGACCGGTTTTCGCGAAGCCTCGCGCCTGGGCTTCAGCCATGCCTTGCAGGTGGACGCCGACGGTCAGCATGACCTGCAAGACGTCCAGACCTTCATCGAACTGTCACGCGCCCATCCCGAGGCGGTGATCTGCGGCTATCCGCGATACGACGCCAGCGTGCCGAAAGGTCGTTTGTATGCCCGTTACCTGACTCACGTCATGGTCTGGATCAACACCCTGTCGTTGCAGATTCGCGATTCCATGTGCGGCTTCCGTGTCTATCCGTTACCACCGACCCTGGCGCTGATCGATTCGGCGAAGATCGGCAAGCGCATGGACTTCGACTCGGACATTCTCGTACGACTGGCCTGGCGCAATCTCCCCATGCAATGGCTGCAAACCAAAGTCCATTACCCGCTGGATGGCGTCTCGCATTTCCGCCTGTTCCACGACAACGTGCTGATTACGAGCATGCACACCCGGTTGTTCTTCGGCATGTTGCTGCGGGCACCAGTGATCCTCTGGCGACGGTGGCGAGCATGAGCACTGACGCGGATAAAAAGCACTGGGCTGACCGCGAAGAGCGCGGCAGCTTCTGGCTGATGAAATTCACCGCACTCTGCGCCAAAGTGCTGGGCCGGCGGCTGCTGAGCCCGCTGCTGTACGGCATCGTTCTGTACTTTTTCCTGTTCGGGCGCAGCGCTCGCCGCAGCGCCTGGCAATACCAGCAGCGGCTCGCCGACTGGAGCGGTCGCAATGAATTGCGCCCGACCCATTGGCGAGTCTTCGGCCAGTTCATGGCCTTCGCCGATTCCATGCTCGACAAGCTCGACGTATGGAACGGCAAGCTGAGCATCGAGCAGATCGAAATAATCGACCCGGCCTTGCTGCGCAATCAACTGCGCGGCACCCGCGGGCAGATGCTGGTGGGCGCGCACCTGGGCAATCTCGAGGTCTGTCGCGCGCTGGCGGAGATCGGTGAAAAAGTCACGATGAACGTGCTGGTGCATACCAAGCACGCTGAACAATTCAACCGTTTGCTGGGTGAAGCCGGCGCGACCAATCTGCGGCTGATTCAGGTCAGCGAGCTGGACCCGCTAATCATGCTGCAACTCCATGAACGCCTGGAGCGCGGCGAGTGGCTGGCGATTGCTGGCGATCGCGTGCCGCTGCATGGCGGGCGTAGCGTGACCGTGGACTTCCTCGGTCATCAAGCCGCGTTCCCCCAGGGGCCATGGTTGCTGGCCGGCCTGCTGAAATGCCCGATCAACCTGATGCTGTGCCTGAAGAAGCCGACGGGCGACTATCGACTGACCCTCGAACCGTTCGCCGAGGCCGTGGTGTGGAAGCGCAGCGACCGCGAGCAGGTCATTCATCAGTGGGCCTCCCGCTATGCCGAACGCTTGGGTCACTATTGCCTTGAAGCGCCCCAACAATGGTTCAACTTTTACCCTTTCTGGAAGACCGATGACGACGCCAACGCTTGAGCCGGTAACCTTCGGCGAACTCCCTTTGCGCATCGAAGACGTGCTGGCCCTGGCCAACCGTCAGGTGCCGACGCAGTTGCAAAGCGACCCTGCGTACCGCGAGCGTATCGCCAAGGGTGCGCGATTCCTGGACTCCCTGCTGGACAAGGAAGGCGTGATCTACGGCGTGACCACCGGCTACGGCGATTCTTGCGTGGTCGCGGTGCCGCTGCATCACGTCGAGGCGTTGCCCCGTCATCTGTACACGTTTCACGGCTGCGGCTTGGGCAAACTGCTCGATGCTCAGGCCACTCGAGCGGTGCTGGCGGCGCGTTTACAGTCGCTGTGCCACGGCGTGTCCGGGGTGCGTGTGGAACTGCTGGAACGCCTGCAAGCCTTCCTCGAACACGACATTCTGCCGCTGATCCCTGAAGAAGGCTCGGTGGGCGCCAGCGGTGATTTGACGCCGTTGTCCTATGTCGCCGCGACCCTGTCCGGCGAGCGCGAAGTGATGTTCCGTGGCGAACGCCGACAAGCCGCCGACGTGCACCGGGAACTGGGTTGGGAGCCGCTGGTTCTGCGCCCCAAAGAAGCGTTGGCGCTGATGAACGGCACCGCCGTCATGACCGGCCTCGCGTGCCTGGCCTATGCCCGCGCCGATTACCTGCTGCAACTGGCGACTCGCATCACCGCGTTGAACGTGGTCGCGTTGCAAGGCAACCCGGAGCACTTCGACGAGCGCCTGTTCGCCACCAAACCGCATCCGGGGCAGATGCAAGTCGCCGCGTGGCTGCGCAAGGATCTGGCGATCGACACGCCGACCGCGCCGCTGCATCGCCTGCAAGACCGTTATTCACTGCGTTGTGCACCCCACGTCCTCGGCGTATTGGCCGACAGCCTGAACTGGCTGCGCTCGTTCATCGAGATCGAGCTCAACAGCGCCAACGACAACCCGATTATCGACGCCGAAGCCGAGCGCGTGCTGCACGGCGGGCACTTCTACGGCGGCCACATTGCGTTCGCCATGGACAGCCTGAAAAACCTGGTGGCCAACGTCGCCGACCTGCTCGACCGTCAACTCGCCCTGTTGGTAGACGAGCGTTACAACCACGGTTTGCCGAGCAACTTGTCCGGCGCCACCGCGGATCGCGCAATGCTCAACCATGGTTTCAAAGCCGTGCAGATCGGCACCAGCGCCTGGACCGCCGAAGCGCTGAAAAACACCATGCCGGCCAGCGTCTTCTCGCGCTCCACCGAGTGCCACAACCAGGACAAAGTGAGCATGGGCACCATCGCCGCCCGCGATGCGATCCGCGTGCTGGAGCTGACCGAACAGGTCGCCGCCGCCACCCTGCTGGCCGCCAACCAAGGCGTCTGGCTGCGCAGCAAGGCCGAGGATGCACGTCCATTGCCGCCAGCACTGGCCGCCATGCACGAAGAACTGGCCAAGGACTTCCCGCCGGTCATCGAAGACCGCGCGCTGGAAGGTGAATTGCGCCTGTGCCTGCACCGCATCGCCGAGCAACACTGGAGGCTGCATGCGTAGCAAGGGAGTGCTTCACACCGATACGGAAATCCTCGTGCCGTTCTTTGATGTCGACACCATGAACGTTGTCTGGCACGGCCATTACATCAAATACCTGGAAGTCGCCCGCTGCGCGCTGCTGGACAAGATCGGCCACAACTACACGGCCATGGTCGAATCAGGCTATGCGTGGCCAGTGATCGATCTGCAATTGCGTTATGTGCGCGGCGCAGTGTTCGGCCAGAAGTTGAACGTGCGCGCCAATCTGGTGGAATGGGAGAACCGTCTGAAGATCAGCTATCTGATCAGCGATCTGGAAACCGGCGAACGCTTGACCCGCGCCAGTTCCGTGCAGGTCGCCGTCGACATGAGCAGCCGCGAAATGCAGTTGGCCTCACCCAAGGTCTTCACCGACGCTGTTGAAAGGATGCTCGCATGAACCTGCTGAAAACCGTCTGTAGCAGCTGGCGAAGCCTGCGTTCGATTGCGCAGCAATCGCCCAGCGTTTCTCCTGATGCATCACAAGCGCAGGTTTTACGACGGCTTCGCCGCCGAACGCAGCCTCGCGGGCTCGGCAGCTGCTACGGGTTCGTAGCGGGGCTGGTATTGATGCTGGGGTTTTCTTCGCTGGCGCAGGCTTTTGATTTGCAGCAGCTCAGCGATCAATTGGCAAAACCTGACGTGATCCACGGCAACTTCATCCAGGAAAAACACCTGCGCGCCCTGCCCCAGCCGCTGACCAGCAAGGGCACTTTCGTTCTCGCTAAAAACCACGGTTTGCTCTGGCTGCTGAAAACCCCGCTGCAACAGGATTACCGCATCAGCGCCAAAGGCATCGCCCGGCGTGACGCCAGCGGTTGGCAAATGCTGCCGAGCAAGAGTGCCGGCGCCGAGCAGAACCGTTTGTTCCTTGCGGTACTGCAAGGCGACAGCAGCGGGCTGCAACGGGATTTCGAGCTTTCACTGAGCGGCGATACGCAGAACTGGAAGCTGACGCTGACCCCGCGTTCCATGCTGCTCAAGCAGGTGTTCACTCAAATCAACATTGCCGGCGGCGAACTGGTGCACAGCATCGAGCTGCTCGAAACTCAAGGCGACAGCACGCTTTTGCGCATGCAGGACAGCACCAGCACCCAACCGTTGAGCGATGCGGAGCAACATGACTTTGCCGAGTGAACGGAGTCTTCCGCGGCTATTTCTGATCCTGCTGCTGGCGGTGCTCGCGCTCGCCGGTTGGCAATGGCGTGACGGCGCACCGCTGTCGGCCAACCTGATGGAACTGGTGCCGGGCACGGCGCCAGACGCGCTGGAACTGCGCGCCGAACAACGCATGCAAGAGCCGCTGAACCGCGAAATGCTGGTGCTGGTCGGCCACACCGATCGCCAGCAAGCGGTCGCCATGGCGCAGAAACTGGGTGAGCAGTGGCAGGCCAGCGGCTTGTTCGAAAAGGTCCAGTGGAACCTGCAAGCCGACCTGCCGGCGCTGCGCACGCAATTGCTCAATGGCCGACTGGCGATGCTCTCAGCGGCTGACCGGCAGCAACTGATTGAGCATCCCGACGCCTTTATCCATCAGCGAGTACAAGCGCTGTTCGACCCTTTCACCGGTTTCAGCCTTGTGCCGAGCCAGGATGACTGGCTGGGCCTGACCGGGCGCATCCAGAACAGTCAGCCGCAGCACGGTTCGGTGCAACTGGACATCGGCAGCGGTGCGCTGGTCGCCGATGCCGACGGCAAGAGTTGGGTGCTGCTGCGCTCGCGCACCACGGGCAACGCCTTCGACATGAACCTGCCGCTGCAAGTGGCCGACCTGCTCCAGCACAGCCGTGAAGAAGCCGCTCAGGCAAACGTTCAGTTGCTTGCCGCCAGCGGCTTGCTCTATGCGGCCAGTGGGCAAAAGCAAGCCACCCGGGAAATGACCTGGGTCGGTGGCGGCGCCACGGCGGGCATTCTGATGCTGTTGCTGCTGGCCTTCCGGCGCTGGCGAGTGTTGCTGGCCTTCGTTCCGGTGCTGGTCGGCATGCTCTTCGGCGCGGTGGCCTGTGTCGCGCTGTTCGGCCATATGCACGTGATGACGCTGGTGCTTGGTTCCAGCCTGATCGGCGTAGCGGTCGATTACCCGCTGCATTACCTGTCCAAGAGCTGGAGCCTGAAACCCTGGCACAGTTGGCCGGCCCTGCGCCTGACGTTGCCGGGCCTGACGCTGAGCCTGATCACCAGTTGCATCGGTTACCTGGCCCTGGCCTGGACACCGTTCCCGGCGCTGACCCAGATCGCCGTGTTCTCTGCCGCCGGTCTGCTCGGCGCTTATTTGTCCGCGGTGTGCCTGCTGCCGGCACTGCTCAAGGGTACAGACCTGCGTCCAGCGCAGTGGCCGCTGCGGGTGGCCGAGTATTTTCTGGGGCGCCGTGAAGCGCTGCTCAAACTCGCGAGTACGCCGGTGCTGCTGGCGCTGCTGATTGCCTTTTGTGTGGGCGGTCTGTTGCAGCTCGACACCAAAAACGACATTCGCCAGTGGGTCGGCGCACCGCAGCAACTGACTGACGAAGCACAAACCATTGCACGCATCACTGGCTATCAACCCACCAGCCAGTTCTTCCTGGTGCGCGCGGCCAATCAGCAGCAACTGCTGGAACGCCAAACCGCGCTGAGCGAGCGACTGGATCAGTTGGTCAACCTGGAAAAACTCCAGGGTTATCTGTCGCTCAATCAATTGGTCAGCCAACCCACCGAACAGCGGAAAGTGCGTGAAGCGCTGAACAAGTTGCCGCAGTTCTGGCAACCGCTACTCGATGTCGGCGTGCCGGCCGAGGCGCTGCAAGCAGAGCTCACGAAATTGCAGGCACTGCCCACCGAAGACATCGACGCGGCGCTGGTCGGTCCTTTGGCCGAGCCCTATCGCACGCTGTGGTTGGGACCGACCGATGACGGTGTGGCGGCGATGGTCAGCCTGCAAGGCCTGAACAACCCCTCTCTGCTACGCGTCCAGGCGCTGGATTTGCCGGGCGTGGAACTGGTGGATCGCCTCGGCGAGTTGAACAAGGTGTTCGCCGACACCCAGATCAGTGCCGCAGAGTTGAAACTCGCTTCCTGTGTGCTGATCGTGCTGGTGCTGATCCTGCCGTTCGGCTTCGGCGGCGCGCTGCGGATCGTCTCCCTGCCGCTGCTGGCCGCGCTGTGCAGCCTGGCCAGTCTCGGCTGGATGGGGCAACCGCTGACGCTGTTCAGCCTGTTCGGCCTGCTGCTGGTGACGGCCATCAGCGTCGATTACGCGATCCTCATGCGTGAACAGGTCGGCGGCGCTGCCGTGAGCCTGCTGGGCACTTTGCTGGCGGCGGTGACCACGTGGCTGTCGTTCGGTTTGCTGGCGGTGTCCAGCACGCCGGCGGTGAGCAACTTTGGTCTGTCGGTGAGCCTGGGCCTGGCGTTCAGCTTCATCCTTGCACCGTGGGCCGGACGCCAGGTTCACGCCGCCCCGGTCACGGAGTCAGCCATATGATGATCGCCGTGTTCTGGGTCATGGCCCTGGCGCTGTTCGCCGTGGCCACCCGTGTCGGTCGTCACTTCGGCGTGATCCCGATTGTCAGCCAGTTGCTGCTGGCCACCTTCGGCCTGCCGCTGCTGATGTACTTCTGGATCGAACCCCAGTGGCAATTGAGCGGCGCCGCGCTGGTCGCGCCGACCTGGCTGAAAAACGTCTACAGCCTGAGCTTTGCCTTGTTGCTGGGGCATATTCTCAGTGACGTGATCGATCTGCGACTCGACCGTCAAAGCCTGAAAATCGCCGTGCCGAGTTTCTGTATTCCGTTTGCCTGCGGCCTCGCAACAGCGGTCTGGCTGCTACCGCCGCAACCCTGGATCAGTTCGCTGGCGGTCGGCCTGCTGTTCGCCATCACCGCGATTCCGGTGTTGTATTTGTATCTGCGGCACATCAAATACCCGCCTGCCGCGACCCGGCGACTGGTGCAGACCGCGATCCTCATCGACCTCACTTGCTGGACTCTGTTTGCCATCGCCCAGGGCAGCCTGCACCTGAGCAGCCTCCTGCTGCCGCTGGCCGGCGCCTGCCTGCCGTTGCTGCTGCGTCTGCTCCGCTTGCGCCAACCGTTGCTGCACAGCGGTTGCTTCTTCGCATTGCTGGTCGTGGCGGAACACTTCAAGCTCAATGCGCTGATTTTCGGCATCGGTTACCTGCTGTGGATGGCCGCGCTCAAAGTGCCGCTGGTGCTGCCGTTGCCGGTGATCTGGATGAGTCACTTGCAGACGTATATCGCGATCCCGCTGATCCTCACGTTCGGCATCGTGCAGATCAACGTCCATGCGGCCATGGCCAGCCTCGGTTGGGTGCAACTGGCGGCGCTACTGCTGTTCCCGATTGCCAGTAAACTGCTGGGCAACTGGCTGGGCCTCGGCTGGGCCGGCGCCTCGTTTGAAGGCGCCAGTCGCTGGCGGGAAAGTGTCCTGCTGAATATTCGTGGCTTGAGCGAGATCGTCTTTCTCAACCTGCTGCTGCAACAACAACTCATCAGCCCGGCGCTGTACTTCGCGCTGATGGTGATGGGCCTGATCGCGACACTGCTGCCGGCACTCGCCGGCATGCACCGAACCCCTCTGAACATCGCCGTCCCGGCAAGGAGCCCCCGTGCCAACAGTTGAAATGGAACATCGCCAGGTCGTGGTGATCGGTGCAGGTCCATCGGGCGCCATCGCCGCCGCGCTGCTCAAGCGCAAAGGTCACGATGTATTGATGATCGAACGCCAGCATTTCCCAAGGTTTTCCATCGGTGAAAGCCTGCTGTCTCACTGCCTGGATTTCGTCGAAGAAGCCGGCATGCTCGAGGCGGTGAACGCCGCCGGATTCCAGTTGAAAAACGGTGCGGCATTCGCTTGGGGCGAGCAATACAGCGCCTTTGATTTCGGCGAGACTTTCAGCAACGGCAAGCCGACCACCTTCCAGGTCCTGCGTGCCGATTTCGACAAGCTGCTGGCCGATCAAGCCGCGCTGCAAGGTGTGGAAGTTCGCTACGGCGAAGCCATTGTCAGCGTCGATTTCACCCTGCCGAAACCGCAGCTCGACGTGCTTCGCGAAGACGGCAGCCAGTACCGCGTCGAAGCCGATTTCGTGCTGGATGCCAGCGGCTACGGCCGTGTGTTGCCGCGCTTGCTCGACCTTGAAGCACCGTCGGATTTCCCGGTGCGCCAGGCCGTGTTCACCCACGTCGAAGACCACATCGACAACCCGGCCTTCGAGCGGGAAAAAATCCTCATCACCACCCATCCGATCCACCGCGACATCTGGTTCTGGACCATCCCGTTCAGCAACGGCCGTTGCTCGGTGGGCGTGGTCGCGGCAGCCGAACACTTCGAAGGCCGCATGGAAAATCTGGACGAGTGCCTGCGAGGGTTTATCACTGAAACCCCAAGCCTGGCCGGCGTGTTGAACAACGCCGTGTGGGATACGCCTGCTCGAACCATCGGCGGTTACTCGGCCAACGTCAAAACCCTCCACGGGCCAGGCTTTGCCCTGCTCGGCAACGCGGCGGAATTCCTCGACCCGGTGTTCTCCTCCGGCGTGACCATCGCCATGCGCTCGGCGAGCATGGCCGCCGCGGTTCTGCATCGCCAACTGCAGGGCGAAAATGTCGATTGGCAGACTGAGTTCGCCATCCCGCTCAAGCGCGGCGTCGACACGTTCCGTTGCTACGTTGAAGGCTGGTACGCCGGGACGTTCCAGGATGTGATTTACCATGAGGGCGGCTCGCCCGATATTCGCCGCATGATCAGTTCGATTCTGGCCGGTTATGCCTGGGACGAGCGTAATCCGTTCGTTGCCGAACCCAAGCGCCGGCTGCGGATGCTCTCGGAGCTCTGTGCAAGGGATGCCACATGAGCTACTTGAGCGACACCTACGTCGAAGAAACCCGCTTTGGTTTCTGGTTCCTGCGCAGCCACACCTGGCAGCACCATGTGTTGCGAGTGGCGATCAGTGACCTTCGCGGCCTGTTCAGCGAAACACCGCCGAGCAACCCGGTGCTGCTGGATGCCGGTTGTGGTCAGGGCAAGTCGTTCCAGTACTTGCGTCAGACCTTTGCCCCCCAGCGCCTGATCGGTCTGGACGCTGACCCTCACAGCCTGAACCTGGCCGGCGAAGAAGCTGTCCGTCAGGGCATGGAGGTGGAGTTGACCGGCAGCGACTGCGCGAACATCAACGTCCCGGACGCCAGCGTCGATCTGCTGTTCTGTCACCAGACCTTCCATCACCTGGTGCAGCAGGAACAGGCGCTGGCCGAGTTCTACCGCGTGCTCAAGCCCGGTGGCTATCTGCTGTTCGCCGAATCCACCGAGGCTTACATTGATACCTGGGTGATCCGCTGGTTGTTCCGCCATCCGATGCACGTGCAAAAGAGCGCCGCCGGGTATCTGCACATGATTCGCCAGCAGGGTTTCGAACTCGGCCCGCAAAACGTGTCTTATCCATACTTGTGGTGGAGCCGCGCCAAGGATTTCGGCCTGTTTGAACGCTTGGGTCTGCGCCGGCCGAAGCCCTTTGGCCAACGGGAAGAAACCCTGGTCAATGTGGTCGCGCGCAAACCTCTTGATAGGTGTGCCTGATGGTCCGTTTTCTGCTTTTGGGTTGCGTCCTGTTGCTGAGCGCCTGTGCCAGCCGGGCGCCGCTGCCCGAGCAAACCCCGAACCTGTCGTTGCCGCTGCAATTGCATATCCAGCGCCTGGTGGCCGATCAACGTCAGGATTGGGTGCTGGTGATCCAGCGTGAAGGCCCAGGCATTCGCTGGTCGATGATGGACTTGCTGGGCATTCCACAGGCACGCCAGAAACTGGTCGATGGCGAGTGGCAGGCTGACGGTCTGCTGCCGCCCAATCCGGAAGCGCGAGAGCTGTTCGCCGCGCTGCTGTTTGCGCTGACCCCCAAAGATGAACTGTCGGGCAACTATCCCGCCGCGTGGCAGCATGGCTCGCAACGATCCTTGCCAGCGCACTGGGAAGTCCGCTACTCACAACCCATGAGCTTTGAATTGAACCTGCCCAAAGGCCCGAAATATCAAGTCACGCCGCTCAGCGGGGACACGCCATGACGGCCTACCTGAACGCCCTCGGGGTGATCTGCGCCCTGGGCCGTGACAAGCACGAAGTCGCCCGCAACCTGTTTGCCGGTGACTGCTCGGGCATGCGCAATGAGACCGGCTGGGTGGCGGAACGGTCGTTGCCCGTGGCCGCGGTCCATGGCGAACTGGCGCCGATCCCGGCTGAGCTTGCGCCGCAAGACACTCGTAATAATCAATTGCTGCTGGAAGCCGCGCTGCAAATTCGCGAAGACATCGACCAGGCGATCCAGACCTACGGCCGCGACCGCATCGGTATCGTTCTGGGCACCAGCACCTCGGGCATCGACGAAGCCAGTCGCGGCCTGGCCCATTACATCCGCGAGCATCAGTTCCCGGCCGATTATGACTATCAGCAACAGGAACTCGGCGCGCCGGCGACCTTCCTCGCCGACTGGCTGCAACTGAGCGGCCCGGCCTATGTGATTTCCACGGCCTGCACCTCCAGCGCCCGAGCGCTGATGAGTGCTCAGCGACTGTTGGACCTGGGCATTTGCGATGCGGTGCTGTGCGGCGGTGTCGACAGCCTGTGCAAGTTGACCCTCAATGGGTTCTCGGCGCTGGAAGCGGTGTCCGGGCAACGCTGCAACCCGTTTTCGGTGAACCGTAACGGCATCAACATTGGCGAAGCGGCGGTGCTGTTTTTGATGAGCAAAAATGTCGACGATGGCCAACCGATTGCCCTGCTCGGCAGTGGCGCGAGCTCCGATGCACACCACATTTCCGCACCGGAACCCAGCGGCCGTGGCGCCCTGCAAGCGATGCGCAAAGCCTTGAGCCGAGCACAACTGCAACCGCAACAGATCGACTACCTGAACCTGCACGGCACCGCCACCCAACACAACGACGCCATGGAAAGCCTGGCGGTGGCGACGTTGTTCCCGACGGGTGTGCCGTGTTCGTCGACCAAACCCATGACCGGCCACACCCTCGGTGCGGCCGGCGCTCTGGAAGCGGCGTTCTGCTGGTTAAGCCTGAGTGCAGGCAACCGCGAGCACGCCCTGCCGCCTCACGTCTGGGACGGCCAACCGGACCCCGAATTGCCAGCCCTGGATTGGGTGACCCCGGCCAATCGCCTGACGTCCATTGCACCTCGCTATCTGATGAGCAATTCCTTTGCCTTCGGTGGTAACAACGTCAGCCTGATTATCGGAGACGCCCCATGATTGACTGGCCGATCGCCGAACTGCTGCCGCATGCTGGCGACATGATCTTCATCGAACAGATCCTGTCGTTCGATGACGAGCAGATTTACACCCGCCTCACGGTCAAACCCGATGGCCTGTTCAACCGCCCGGACGGTAGCCTGCCGGCCTGGGTCGGCATCGAACTGATGGCCCAGAGCGTCGCCGCCTACGCCGGTTGCCATGCGCGCCAGCGTGGCGATGCGGTGGAGCTGGGGTTTCTGCTCGGCACCCGTAAATTCGAATGCAACGTCGAGCACTTCCCCGCCGGCACCGAGCTAACCATCCACGGCATCCGCTCACTGGAAGACGACAACGGCATGGGCGTGTTCGAATGCCACATCACCGCCCCCGGCATTCACGCCACCGCTCGTCTGAACGTGTTCCGTCCGCCTCAGGCCGCTCAATACCTTCATGAAACCCAAGGAACCCAGCCATGACTGAATCCGTACTGATCACCGGTTCCAGCCGTGGCATCGGCCGCGCTATCGCTTTGCGTCTGGCTCAGGCCGGGCATGACATCGTGCTGCATTGCCGCAGTGGCCTGGCGGACGCTGAAGCCGTGAAGGCCGAAATCGAAGCCTTGGGGCGCAACGTGCGCATTCTGCAATTCGACGTGTCCGATCGCGCCAGCTGCAAAGCCATTCTCGAAGCCGACGTGGAAACTCACGGCGCCTATTACGGCGTGGTGCTGAACGCCGGCCTGACCCGCGACGGTGCTTTTCCGGCCTTGAGCGAGGATGATTGGGACATGGTGATGCGCACCAACCTCGACGGTTTCTACAACGTGCTGCACCCGGTGATGATGCCGATGATTCGCCGTCGCGCGGCCGGACGGATTGTTTGCATCACCTCGGTTTCCGGGTTGATCGGCAACCGTGGCCAGGTCAACTACAGCGCCTCCAAGGCCGGGTTGATAGGCGCGGCGAAGGCGTTGGCGATTGAATTGGGCAAGCGCAAAATTACCGTTAACTGTGTCGCACCCGGCTTGATCGACACCGCGATGCTCGATGAAAACGTGCCGGTGGAAGAAATGATGAAAATGATCCCTGCACAACGCATGGGCACCCCGGAAGAGGTGGCCAGCGCGGTGAATTTCCTGATGTCGGCGGAAGCGTCGTACATCACCCGGCAGGTTCTGGCCGTCAACGGAGGCCTATGCTGATGAAGCGCGTCGTCGTCACCGGCATGGCCGGCATCACCTCACTCGGCAGCGATTGGGACACCATCGCCGCTAACTTCGCGGCCAACCGCAGCGGTATCCGGCGGATGGACGAGTGGGATCGCTTCACCGAACTCAACACGCGCCTGGCGGGGCCGATCGATGACTTCAAAGTGCCGAGCCACTGGACCCGCAAGCAATTGCGCAGCATGGGCCGCGTCTCGCGCCTGGCGGTCGGCGCGGCGGAACAGGCATTGGCCGATGCCGGGTTGTTGGGTGACGAATCGATCAAGGATGGGCGCATGGGCGTTTCCTGCGGCTCATCCACCGGCAGCACCGACGAGATCAAGGCGTTCGGCAACATGCTGCTCAACTCGGTGGCCGAGGGCCTCAACGCCAACTCCTATGTGCGCATGATGCCGCACACCACGGCGGCGAATATCAGCATCTTCTTCGGCCTCACCGGTCGGCTGATCCCGACCTCCAGCGCTTGCACCAGCGGCAGTCAGGGCATCGGTTATGCCTACGAGTCGGTCAAGTTTGGTCGCCTGCCATTGATGCTCGCCGGCGGTGCCGAAGAACTGTGCCCCACCGAAGCGATGGTCTTCGATGCGCTCTACGCCACCAGCCTGAAAAACGACGCGCCGCAGACTTCCCCACGCCCCTACGACAGCGGCCGCGATGGCCTGGTGATCGGTGAAGGCAGCGGCATGTTGGTGCTCGAAGAACTCGAGCACGCATTGGCTCGCGGTGCGCACATCCACGCTGAACTCGTCGGTTTCGGTAGCAACGCCGACGGCCAGCACGCCACCCGTCCCGAGCAGGTCACCATGCGCCGGGCCATGGAACTGGCGCTGGAAGACGCCGGGTTACAGCCTTCGGACATCGGCTACGTGAATGGTCACGGCACCGCGACTGAACAGGGCGACATTGCCGAAACACTGGCCACGAGCGCGTTGTTCGGCGAGCACATGCCGATCAGTTCGCAGAAGAGTTTCCTCGGACACACCCTCGGAGCCTGCGGTGCGCTGGAATCCTGGTTCAGCATCGAAATGATGAACCGCGACCTGTATGTCCACACCCTCAACCTCGACGACGTCGACCCGCACTGTGGCAAGCTCGATTACCTGCGCGGCGAGTTCCGGCAGATGAGCAACCAGTACGTGATGAACAACAACTTTGCGTTTGGTGGGGTTAATACTTCGCTGATCTTCCGGCGCTGGTCGTAACAGGGAAGTACGGTGATGGATCGTTCCCACGCTCTGCGTGGGAATGCAGCCCGGGACGCTCTGCGTCCCATCCAGAGCCGAACGCGGAGCGTCCGTTGAGGCATTCCCACGCGGGAGCGTGGGAACGATCGGTTGGGTCGCTCAGAGTGGATCGAGGTTATCCAACACCCGGTTCACCGCCAATTCTCCCAGCATGATCGACTGTTGAATCCCCAGCAGTGTGTTGCTTTGCGATCCTTTCAGGTACCTCGCGAAATCGCTTGCCATGACGTTGGCTGATGCCAGGGATTCACAGGCGTATTCCAGCAAAGTTTGGTTGTCGATATCGGGGGCGATGAGGAAGATTTTGCTAGGTGTACGTGTTTCGGAATCCGGCGGGTTCGGAGTTGGCTTGTACATTGGGAAGGTCTTCCTGTTAGTAGGGCCGCAACCTGTCTCGCTACTAAACGGAAGGGTGGCAGCTGTGCGCAAGTTAGTAGACCGGACACCGACCCAAATCCGGCGCACCCAAGGGCGCCATGCGCACAGCTACCGTCAAGTGCAGGCGTATGCCTGACTGAACGACGCTTGTGCATTCGTTTGGGAGGGAAAACCGGGCTACTAAACCCGATCACTGGAAATCAGTGATGCGAACGAAGTTACCGATGGCCCCCAAAGCGCACAAGCCGGCGGATTCTGGATTAGTTGTAGGCAATGCAGCAAGTCGCTGAAGCCTTCCTAAGGTAGTTCGGAAATGTCCCACGCTCATCAGCGAAGCGTCCGCTTTGGCATAGGCAACTGCACCTTTTTCGGTGGACTTGCGGACGCTTTCGCGGGCAAGCCCGCTCCCACAGGGTTCAGCGGTGTGAACACCCGTTTCGGCACGCTGCTGGACTTTGTGGGAGCGGGCTTGCCCGCGATTGACTGCGAAGCAGTCACGCCTTCAACGGCTCAACCTTACGCGTCAACAACTCAACAAACGCCTTGGCCATCGGCGACTTCTGATCCTTGCGCTGCACCAGCCACACCGCCGACACCGCCTCTGGATCGAGCAGAGGCCGATAGACCACCCCGTCGATGCGCATCCGCTGATAAGACGCCGGCAGCACCGAAACACCCAACCCCGCCGCCACCAGACCAATGATCGTCATCGCCTCGCCAGCCTCTTGGGCAAAGTGCGGACTAAACCCCGCATCCCGCGCCAGGCTGAGCAATTGCGCGTACAGACCACTGCCATAACTGCGTGGGAAAAATACAAAGGGCTCGAGGGCCAGGGCTGACAGAAACAAGCCTTCCTCACTATCGGTCACCAATGGATGCTTGGAGCTGAGTACCGCCACCAGCGGCTCACGCATCAGCTCCACCACGCTGAGCGAGTCCGGCAACCCAAGCGGCCGCATGATCCCGACTTCAATCGACTCATCCACCAACGCGTCGGCGACCTGGGTGCTGCTCATCTCCCGCAGGTTCAGGTGCACCGCCGGAAATCGCTGGCGAAACGAAAAAATCGCCTGAGGGATCGTTGAGTTGAACGGTGCCGACGAGGTGAAGCCAATTTTCAGTTCACCCAACTCACCCAGTTGCGCCCGCCGTGCCACGTCTGCCGCTTTATCGACCTGCGCCAGTACCAATCGCGCCTCTTCCAAAAACAATCGACCCGCTTCACTGAGCTCGACCCGACGATTGGTGCGCTCGAACAACCGCGCGCCCACCTCCTGCTCCAGCGCCTGAATCTGCTGACTCAGCGGCGGTTGCGAGATGCCCAGCACCTGGGCGGCGCGGCCGAAGTGCAGTTCTTCGGCAACAGCAATGAAGTAGCGCAGGTGACGCAATTCCATGAAAACTCCATTAGGTCGTTAAACCTATCAAACAGGTCGAACAATATATTGGATTGAATCATTAGGCAGCTATATGCTTTTTTCATTGCCTGACCGGCTGCGCCCTCCGAGGTCCGAAGTGAAAACTGCTGTTGCTCCACTTGCCCATGAAGTTCCGCCCGCAGCGGTGGACGATGTTGTCGCCGAACTAAAGGAGATCTACATCGAAAAAGGCACACCGATGTTCATGCGCACGGTGTTGGCGCTGTTCTCCGGCGGCTTCGCGACCTTCGCCCTGCTCTATTGCGTGCAACCGATGATGCCGCTGTTGTCCCACGAATTCTCCATCAATGCAGCGCAGAGCAGCCTGATCCTCTCGGTCGCCACCGGCATGCTCGCCATCGGCCTGCTGATCACCGGCCCGATCTCTGATCGCATCGGGCGCAAACCGGTGATGGTCGCGGCATTGTTTGCCGCCGCACTCTGCACAATCGCCAGCTCAATGATGCCGAGCTGGCAGGGTGTGCTGGTCATGCGCGCGCTGGTGGGGTTGTCGTTGAGCGGTCTGGCAGCAGTCGCCATGACTTACCTGAGCGAAGAGATCCACCCGCAGCACATCGGTCTGGCCATGGGCTTGTACATCGGCGGCAACGCGATTGGCGGGATGTGCGGACGCTTGATCACTGGCGTGTTGATCGACTTCGTCAGCTGGCACACGGCGATGCTGGTGATTGGTGGTCTGGCGCTGATCGCGGCGGCGGTGTTCTGGAAAATCCTCCCCGAGTCGCGCAACTTCCGCGCCCGCTCATTGCACCCGCGCAGCTTGATTGACGGCTTCACCATGCACTTTCGCGACGCCGGCCTGCCGCTGCTGTTCCTTGAAGCTTTCGTGCTGATGGGCGCTTTCGTCACCCTGTTCAACTACATCGGTTATCGCCTGCTGGCCGAGCCGTACCACATGGATCAGGCCTTCGTCGGGCTGCTCTCGGTGGTGTATCTGTCGGGTATCTACAGCTCAGCGAAAATCGGCGCCCTGGCTGACCAGCTGGGCCGGCGCAAAGTGCTTTGGGCGACCATCGTGCTGATGCTCGCAGGCCTTGCACTGACTATGTTGACGCCGCTGCCGGTGGTGATCATCGGGATGCTGATCTTCACATTCGGTTTCTTCGGCGCTCATTCGGTGGCGAGTAGCTGGATTGGGCGTCGTGCTATTAAGGCCAAGGGGCAGGCGTCGTCGCTGTACTTGTTCAGCTACTACGCAGGGTCGAGCATCGCCGGGACGGCGGGCGGGGTGTTCTGGCACATGGGTGGATGGAACGGAATCGGACTGTTCATTGGCGGGTTGCTGGTGATTGCGTTGCTGGTGGCGTTGAAACTGGCGAAGTTGCCACCGCTGGCCGGCGTGAAGGCCTGAAAACAAAAACGCCCGGCATAAGCCGGGCGTTTTTTATCGGGCAACGATCACTCGTGATACTGCGCCGACAGTTCATGCACCGCGCGCAGGAAGGCGCCAGCGTGTTCCGGATCGACTTCAGGCGTGATGCCATGGCCGAGGTTGAACACGTGGCCGCTGCCTTTGCCATAGCTGGCGAGGATGCGGCCGACTTCGGTGCGGATGGCTTCTGGCTTGGCGTACAGCACGGTCGGGTCCATGTTGCCTTGCAGCGCGACTTTGCTGCCGACGCGATCACGGGCGCTGCCGATGTCGCAGGTCCAGTCCAGTCCCAGTGCATCAGCGCCGGCGTCGGCGATGCTTTCCAGCCATAGACCGCCGTTCTTGGTGAACAGGATGACCGGCACTTTGCGGCCTTCGTGCTCGCGGATCAGGCCGCTGACGATTTTGCGCATGTAGGCCAGGGAGAATTCCTGGTACGCCGCCGCCGAAAGGCTGCCGCCCCAACTGTCGAAGATCTGCACCGCTTGCGCCCCGGCCATGATCTGGCCGTTCAGGTAGCTGGTGACCGTCTGCGCGAGCTTGTCCAGCAGCAGGTGCAGGGCTTGCGGGTTGTCGTAGAGCATGGTTTTGGTCTTGCGGTAGTCTTTCGACGAGCCGCCTTCGACCATGTAGGTGGCCAGGGTCCATGGGCTGCCGGCGAAGCCGATCAGCGGCACGCGGCCGTTCAGTTCGCGGCGGATGGTGCTGACCGCGTCCATGACGTAGCCGAGGTCTTTGTGCGGATCAGGAATCGGCAGCGCTTCGATGTCAGCCATCGTGCTGACGACTTTCTTGAAGCGTGGACCTTCACCGGTTTCGAAGTACAGGCCTTGGCCCATGGCATCGGGGATGGTCAGGATGTCGGAGAACAGGATCGCCGCGTCCAGTTGCGGATAACGGTCGAGCGGCTGCATCGTGACTTCGCAAGCGAACTCCGGGTTCATGCACAGGCTCATGAAGTCGCCGGCCTTGGCACGGCTGGCGCGGTATTCCGGCAGGTAGCGACCGGCCTGACGCATCATCCAGACAGGCGTGACGTCTACGGGTTGCTTGAGCAGGGCGCGAAGGAAACGGTCGTTCTTCAGGGCAGTCATGTCGGCATCCGGAAAAAAAGTGCGGGCATTTTCTCAGAGCGCGACGCAAAAGGCACGGTTGCAGGTCAGCCTTTTGTCTATCGGGTCAATTTGTCGCGGCGAGAATGCAGTTTCGTCACACCGCAAAGCACTGTGGGAGCTGGCTTGCCTGCGATGCAGACAACTCGGTTTGTCAGACTGACCGAGGTGATGCTATCGCTGGCAAGCCAGCTCCCACAGGTATTGCATTTCAATCAGGTGGAACGTGATCAGACGCCCAGGTAATCCAGGATCCCTTCGGCAGCATTACGGCCTTCGAAGATCGCCGTTACCACCAGGTCAGAACCGCGAACCATGTCGCCACCGGCGAAGATTTTCGGGTTGCTGGTCTGGTGCTTGTACTGACCCTGTTCCGGGGCCACAACGCGGCCCTGGCTGTCGGTCTGGATGCTGTACTGTTCGAACCACGACGCCGGGCTCGGACGGAAACCGAACGCGATGACCACGGCATCAGCCGGGATGATCTCTTCGGAACCCGGAATCGGCTCGGGGCTGCGACGGCCACGGGCGTCCGGTTCGCCGAGACGGGTCTCGACCACCTTCACGCCTTCGACGCGGTCTTCACCGACGATCGCAATCGGCTGGCGGTTGTAGAGGAATTTCACGCCTTCTTCCTTGGCGTTCTTCACCTCTTTACGCGAGCCCGGCATGTTCGCTTCGTCACGACGATAAGCGCAGGTTACCGACTTGGCGCCCTGGCGAATCGAAGTACGGTTGCAGTCCATCGCCGTGTCGCCGCCGCCCAGTACCACCACCTTCTTGCCTTTCATGTCGACGAAATCTTCCGGCGACTTTTCAAAGCCCAGGTTGCGGTTGACGTTAGCGATCAGGAAGTCCAGCGCGTCATGCACGCCCGGCAAATCCTCACCGGCAAAGCCGCCCTTCATGTAGGTGTAGGTGCCCATGCCCATGAACACGGCATCGTACTCTTCGAGCAGTTGCTCGACGGTCACGTCCTTGCCCACTTCGGTGTTCAGACGAAACTCGATGCCCATGCCGGTGAAGACTTCGCGACGATTGCTCAGCACGGTCTTTTCCAGCTTGAACTCGGGGATACCGAAGGTCAGCAGACCGCCGATTTCCGGGTTCTTGTCGAACACCACCGGGGTCACGCCGCCGCGTACCAGCACGTCGGCACAGCCAAGGCCTGCCGGGCCTGCACCGATCACCGCAACACGCTTGCCGGTCGGTATGACCTTGGACATGTCCGGACGCCAGCCCATGGCGAACGCGGTGTCGGTGATGTACTTCTCGACCGAACCGATGGTCACCGCGCCGAAGCCGTCGTTGAGGGTGCAGGCACCCTCGCACAGACGATCCTGCGGGCACACCCGGCCGCACACTTCCGGCAGGGTGTTGGTCTGGTGCGACAGCTCGGCAGCCTGGAGGATGTTGCCCTCGGCCACCAGCTTCAGCCAGTTCGGAATGAAGTTGTGCACCGGGCACTTCCATTCGCAATACGGGTTACCGCAACCCAGGCAGCGGTGAGCCTGATCGGCCGAATGCTGGGGTTTGAACGGTTCGTAGATCTCCACGAACTCTTTCTTGCGTTGACGCAACAGTTTCTTCTTCGGATCTTTGCGCCCGACATCGATGAACTGGAAGTCGTTATTCAGACGTTCAGCCATTGTTAAAACCTCATCAAACTCTTCAGGCGCATATCACTGCGGGTTGGCACGGGTGCTGGAAAGCAACGATTTCAGGTTGGCAGCCTTGGGCTTGACCAGCCAGAAACGACGCAGATAGTCATCGAGGTTTTCAGCGAGGTTACGACCCCACTCGCTGTCGGTTTCCTCGACGTATTCGTTCAGCACGCGTTGCAGGTGGCTGCGATAGGCTTCCATCGCCTCACCGCTGATCCGCTGGATTTCCACCAGTTCGTGGTTAACCCGGTCAACGAAGGTGTTGTCCTGGTCGAGCACGTAGGCGAAACCGCCGGTCATGCCTGAGCCGAAGTTGTAACCGGTCTTGCCCAGTACGCAGACGAAACCACCGGTCATGTACTCGCAGCAGTGATCGCCAGTGCCTTCCACCACGGTGTGAGCACCGGAGTTACGCACCGCAAAACGCTCGCCGGCGGTACCGGCGGCGAACAGCTTGCCGCCGGTGGCGCCGTACAGGCAGGTATTGCCGATGATGGCACTGTCCTGAGTTTTGTAGACGCTGCCCTTCGGCGGAACGATAACCAGCTTGCCGCCGGTCATGCCTTTGCCGACGTAGTCGTTGGCGTCGCCTTCCAGGTACATGTTGAGGCCGCCAGCGTTCCACACACCGAAGCTCTGACCGGCCGTCCCTTTGAAGCGGAAGGTGATCGGCGCGTTCGCCATGCCTTGGTTGCCGTGCTTGCGAGCGATTTCACCGGAGATCCGCGCGCCGATCGAACGGTCGCAGTTGCAGATGTCCAGGGCGAAATCGGCGCCACTCATGTCGTTGATGGCCGAGGTGGCCATGTCGACCATTTTCTCGGCCAGCAGGCCTTTGTCGAACGGCGGGTTGCGGTCGACCTGGCAGAACTGAGGCTTGTCTGCCGGGATGTGATCGCTGCCGAGCAATGGCGTCAGGTCCAGGTGGTTCTGCTTGGCGGTCTGGCCTTCGAGGATTTCCAGCAGATCAGTGCGGCCGATCAGCTCTTCGAGGGAGCGCACGCCCAGCTTGGCCAGCCACTCACGGGTTTCTTCGGCGACGTAGGTGAAGAAATTCACCACCATGTCGACGGTCCCGATGTAGTGATCCTTACGCAGCTTCTCGTTCTGAGTCGCAACGCCGGTGGCGCAGTTGTTCAGGTGGCAAATACGCAGGTATTTGCAGCCCAGCGCGATCATTGGCGCGGTGCCGAAGCCGAAGCTTTCAGCGCCGAGGATGGCTGCCTTGATCACGTCGAGGCCGGTTTTCAGGCCGCCGTCGGTTTGTACCCGCACTTTGCCGCGCAGGTCGTTGCCGCGCAGGGTCTGGTGAGTTTCGGCCAGGCCGAGTTCCCACGGAGCGCCCGCGTATTTGATCGAGGTCAGTGGCGATGCACCGGTGCCGCCGTCGTAGCCGGAGATGGTGATCAAGTCCGCGTAGGCCTTGGCCACACCGGCGGCGATGGTGCCGACGCCCGCTTCTGCAACCAGCTTCACCGAGACCAAAGCCTTCGGGTTGACTTGTTTCAGGTCGAAAATCAGCTGCGACAAATCTTCGATCGAATAGATGTCGTGGTGCGGTGGAGGCGAGATCAGGGTCACGCCCGGCACTGCGTAACGCAGCTTGGCGATCAGACCGTTGACCTTGCCACCTGGCAGCTGACCACCTTCGCCGGGCTTGGCGCCCTGAGCGACTTTGATCTGCAGCACTTCAGCGTTGACCAGGTATTCCGGGGTCACACCGAAACGGCCAGTCGCAACCTGTTTGATTTTCGAGCTCTTGATGGTGCCGTAACGCGCCGGGTCTTCGCCGCCTTCGCCGGAGTTGGAACGCGCACCGAGGCGGTTCATGGCTTCGGCCAGGGCTTCGTGAGCTTCCGGCGACAAGGCGCCGAGGGAGATGCCCGCGGAGTCAAAGCGCTTGAGCACCGATTCCAGCGGTTCGATCTCGCTGATGTCCAGCGGCGTGTCCAGGGTTTTGACCTTGAACATGTCACGGATCATCGACACCGGACGGTTGTCCACCAGCGCCGTGTATTCCTTGAACTTGCTGTAGTCGCCCTGCTGCACAGCGGCTTGCAGGGTGTTGACCACGTCCGGGTTGTACGCGTGATATTCGCCACCGTGGACGAACTTCAGCAAACCGCCCTGCTGGATTGGCTTGCGCGGGCTCCAGGCTTCGGCGGCCAAGGCCTTCTGCTCGGCTTCGATGTCGACGAAACGCGCACCTTTGATGCGGCTCGGTACACCACGGAAGCTCAGATCGCAGACTTCCTCAGACAGGCCGATGGCTTCGAACAACTGCGCACCGCGGTACGACGTAATGGTCGAGATGCCCATCTTCGACAGGATCTTCAGCAGACCTTTGGTGATGCCTTTGCGGTAGTTCTTGAACACCTCATAGAGGTCGCCCAGGACTTCACCGGTGCGGATCAGGTCGCCCAGCACTTCGTAGGCCAGGAACGGATAGACCGCCGAAGCGCCGAAACCGATCAACACGGCGAAGTGGTGCGGATCGCGAGCCGTCGCGGTTTCCACGAGGATGTTGGAGTCGCAACGCAGACCTTTTTCGGTCAGGCGGTGGTGCACCGCGCCGGTGGCCAGGGAAGCGTGGATCGGCAACTTGCCCGGGGCAATGTGACGGTCACTCAGCACGACCTGGGTACGACCAGAGCGCACAGCTTCTTCAGCCTGATCGGCGACGTTGCGGATCGCCGCTTCGAGGCCGACGCTTTCGTCGTAGTTGAGGTCGATGATCGCGCGCTCGAAGCCCGGACGATCGAGGTTCATCAGCGAGCGCCACTTGGCCGGGGAAATGACCGGCGAGCTGAGGATCACACGCGAGGCGTGTTCCGGCGACTCCTGGAAAATGTTGCGCTCGGCACCGAGGCAGATCTCCAGCGACATGACGATGGCTTCACGCAGCGGGTCGATCGGCGGGTTGGTGACCTGCGCGAACTGCTGACGGAAATAGTCGTACGGCGTACGAACGCGCTGGGACAGCACGGCCATCGGCGTATCGTCGCCCATCGAACCAACGGCTTCGTAGCCTTGCTCGCCGAGCGGACGTAGCACCTGATCACGTTCTTCGAAAGTGACCTGGTACATCTTCATGTACTGCTTGAGCTGATCAACGTCGTAGAAAGCCGAACCGTGGTCGTTGTCTTCCATGGTCGCCTGAATGCGCAGGGCATTCTTGCGCAACCATTGCTTGTACGGATGACGGGACTTCAAGCGGTTGTCGATGGCGTCGGTGTCGAGGATCTGGCCGGTTTCGGTGTCCACGGCGAAGATCTGGCCCGGGCCAACGCGGCCCTTGGCGATCACGTCTTCAGGCTGGTAGTTCCAGACACCGATTTCGGACGCCAAAGTGATGAAACCGTTCTTGGTGGTGACCCAACGCGCTGGACGCAGGCCGTTACGGTCGAGCAGGCACACCGCGTAGCGACCGTCGGTCATTACCACGCCGGCCGGGCCGTCCCACGGTTCCATGTGCATCGAGTTGTATTCATAGAACGCGCGCAGGTCCGGGTCCATGGTTTCGACGTTCTGCCACGCAGGCGGAATGATCATTCGCACGCCACGGAACAGGTCGATACCACCGGTGACCATCAACTCAAGCATGTTGTCCATGCTGGAGGAGTCGGAACCGACACGGTTGACCAGCGGGCCGAGTTCTTCCAGATCCATCAGATCATTGGTGAACTTGGTGCGACGGGCCACGGCCCAGTTGCGGTTACCGGTGATGGTGTTGATCTCGCCGTTGTGAGCGAGGAAGCGGAACGGCTGAGCCAGCGGCCATTTCGGCAGGGTGTTGGTCGAGAAGCGCTGGTGGAACACGCAAATCGAGGTTTGCAGGCGCTGGTCGCTGAGGTCTGGATAGAAGGCGGTGAGATCCGCCGGCATCATCAGGCCTTTATAAATGATGGTCTTGTGCGAAAAGCTGCAGACGTAGTGATCGGCGTCGGCGGCGTTGGCCACGGACGAGCGACGACGGGAGGTGAACAGCTTGACGGCCATGTCCTGATCGCTCAGGCCATCGCCGGCGATGAACACTTGTTCGATCTGCGGCAGGCGCTCAAGGGCCAGGCGACCGAGGACGCTGGTGTCGATCGGCACTTTGCGCCAGCCGACGAGGGTCAGGCCAGCAGCGAGGATCTCGCGGTTCATGTTCTCGCGAGCGGCTTCGGCTTTGACCGGGTCCTGGTTGAAGAAGACCATGCCCACCGCATATTGCTTGGGCAGTTCGACGCCGAAGGTTTCCTGGGCGATCGCTCGCAGGAACACATCCGGCTTTTGAATCAGCAGACCGCAACCGTCACCGGTCTTGCCGTCGGCGTTGATCCCACCGCGGTGGGTCATGCAGGTCAGGGCCTCGATGGCCGTTTGCAAAAGGGTATGACTGGGCTCGCCCTGCATATGGGCTATCAGGCCGAAACCGCAGTTATCCTTGAATTCATCTGGTTGGTACAGACCTGCTTTCATAGACACTTTCTCACCAGGCTGCCTCTTGTCGAGGCAAATTTCTTTTCAATTCAACCACTTACCATCCGCGCCGAACGTACGCCAGCTTTGCGGGGGCAAAAGGGAGGTCATTGTACACACCGACACAGAGGCTCACAAATTTGACGACGAAATGTCGCAAATCTATGTCGCATTTGTGAAAGGTTTAAAGCGATATGCTGTGCTAGTCAAAACTTTTTTAATTTTGACCGCAACGACTCAAAGACTACTGTGACGCAGACACCACAAGGCACGCGGCCTGTAGAGGCGGCATGCGCTTGTAGAAATTTTGAGGTGCTGGGAGAGGCGGCCTGGGTAAGGCCGCCGAATCATCAGCGAGCTGTAGCCAGTTCCTGTTGGACGCTGGCGACAGTGCGAGGCCAAGGTTTACCAGCCTGAACCTTCGCTGGCAAGGCCTTGATGGCGGTAACGGCTGCATCGCGGTTGGCGAAGCTACCGTAAGTGATGACGTAAAGCGGCTTGCCGTTGAGGACTTTCTTGAAATAACGGTACTCGCCGCCCTGCTCCTTGACGAAGGATTGCGCGGCCGCTTCGGAGCTGGTGCCGAGGATCTGCACCACGTAGTTACCCGGCGCTTGCCCTGCGTACCAGGTGCCACCAGCGGCCTTGGCCACGGTGGCTGGTTTCTCGGCAGGTTTGGCGGCAGCAGCGGCGGCTGGTTTGGCTGGCACTGGAGCTGGCTTCACCGCAGGCGCAACCGGGACTGGCTTGGCGGTTGCGACCTGAGTCGGCGCAGGCACTGGCTTGGCGGCTGGCGTCGGCGCAGGACCGGCCGACAGACCCGCTGGAGGCGCGGCGGTGGTCACGGTTGGCGGTGTAGCGCTGGAACCTTCGATCGGTACACCGTCGTCGCCTTCGGTGATGCCGCCGGCGGCTTCGGCCAGCGGACCGCGCATGACCGGCTGCGAGTTGCCGACCAGCGGCAATGGCATCGGTTGCGAGTTACCGGCAAATTCGACGGCAGGCGCGCCGCCGCTGTTAGGTTGTGGCGTGCCCTGGCCGAGCGGCAGTTGCGCCTGCTCGTTGACAGGTGCGCCAGTGGTCGGTGCTTTGCTGCGACCCGGCATCAACCAGGCGGCGGCTACCGCGACCACGACAACGGCGGAAATCGCCAATACGTGTTTCTTCGGCATGTTGAACCCCATACTTGGACGCTTCACCGCTGAGCGGCTGGCAATCATGGCTTCGATCATTGCATCGCGGGCAACCTGGTTGATGGTGCCAGGCCAACCGTCGGAGCTTTCGTGAATATCAGAGATCTGATCTGCGGTGAAAAGTTCGATACCCCGGCCAGCGCCTTCGAGCCGCTGCTCCAGATATTCGCGAGTTTCTTCTTCGGTGTACGGCTGCAACTCGATGACGTGGAAACGCTCTTCCTCGAGGGTTAGCGCCTCCAGTTGAGCAATCAGCGAGGACTCACCGAACAGGAACACATGCGGACGACCTTCCGGTGCACCGGCGGCCAGGGCCAGCAAGGCTTCCAGCGCGGACTCGTCGAGTTGCTCGGCGTCATCCACCAGCAAATAGACTTCCTGCCCCGTCAGTGCAAGCTGCACCACTTGAGCCAGAATCGCGCCGATCTCGGGTTGGGCGACGTTCAGCGCCTGAGCCACCTGACGCAGCACGCCGGCCGCATCACCGGCACCACGGGCGGAAACCACCACGCTCTGCACCGACTGTTTGTTGGTACTGGCCACCAGGGCCTGACGCAACAGCGTCTTGCCACTGCCTTGCGGGCCAGTGACGACCAGCAGCAACTGACTGTAGCGTGCCAGGTGATGCAGTTGCCCCAGCACCGGTTTGCGCTGGGCCGGGAAGAATTTGAAGCCAGGCACCCGTGGAGAAAAAGGGTCATGACTCAACTGGTAATGGCCGAGGAAAGCCTCGTCGGCGTGCAAACTAGTCATCGGGATCTTATTAACCTTTAAGCTGAGCCAGAGCGCGGTAATCCGCTCCCAGCGTGGCCTGTAAAACCTCTTTCGGATAATCGTCGGTCACCACCGCTTCGCCCATGTGGCGCAGCAGCACCAGGCGCAAACGACCGTCGATCACTTTCTTGTCAATTGCCATGTGTTCGAGAAAATCGGCTTCGGTCATCTCTTCAGGCGGGATGACCGGCAGGCCGGCACGCTGGAACAGACGAATGCCGCGATCGCGCTCTTGCTCGCTGATCCAGCCCAGGCGCGCGGACATTTCCAAGGCCATTACGGTGCCAGCAGCGACCGCCTCACCATGTAGCCAGACACCATAGCCCATGTGGGTTTCGATGGCGTGGCCGAAGGTGTGACCCAGGTTGAGCGTGGCGCGAACACCGGTCTCCCGTTCGTCGGCACCGACCACCGCAGCCTTGGCCGCGCAAGAGCGCTCGATGGCGTAAGTCAGGGCGACCTGGTCCAGGGCGCGCAGGCGATCGACGTTGTCTTCAAGCCAGGTCAGGAACGGTTCGTCGCAGATCAGCCCGTATTTGATGACCTCGGCAAGCCCGGCGGACAGTTCGCGGGCCGGCAGGGTATTGAGGGTAGCGGTATCAATCAGCACCACGTTCGGCTGATAGAAAGCGCCGACCATGTTCTTGCCCAGCGGATGGTTGATCCCGGTCTTGCCGCCCACCGAAGAGTCGACTTGCGACAGTAGCGTGGTCGGGATCTGGATGAAATCGACACCGCGCTGGTAGCAGGCGGCCGCAAAACCGGCCATGTCACCAATCACACCGCCACCGAGGGCGATGACCGTGGTACGGCGATCGTGCCGTGCGGTCAGCAGACCGTCGAAAATCAATTGCAGGGTTTCCCAGGTCTTGAACGCTTCGCCGTCCGGCAGCACCACGGAAACCACCGAGAACTGCGCGAGGCTGCGGGTCAGACGTTCGAGATAGAGCGGCGCAACGGTCTCGTTGGAGATGATCGCCACTTGCCGTCCGCGAATATGCGGGGCCAGCAGCTCAGGCTGATCCAACAAACCTTCGCCAATATGAATCGGGTAGCTGCGCTCGCCTAGATCGACCTTGAGTGTCTGCATGTGTCCCCACAGTGAAGATGGAATCAGGCGTCCTGCCTTGAGTTAACGAATGTCCACGGCGTCTGCTGGTGTGACGCCGTTCGGTAGCCATCCGCCACAACCTTGAGCGGCCATGACAGGACGCCGAGGATAGCGCATTTCGCGCTGCGCTTTAACGGGGAGGTAGCTGCTGCAAGCGTTCGAGAATATCGAGCACCACCATTCGCGGCGGCCGCTCATCGGTTTCCACCACCAGATCGGCGATTTCACGATAAAGCGGATCGCGGATCGCCAGCAGATCCCGAAGGGTCTTGGCCGGATCGGCAGTACGCAACAGGGGTCGATTGCGATCGCGGGACGTGCGGCCCACCTGCTGCTCGACAGACGCATGCAGATAGACCACCCGACCGCCGGCGTGCAGCGCCCGGCGATTGGCCTCGCGCATCACCGCGCCGCCACCGGTCGCCAGCACCACGCCGTCGCACCCGCACAGCTCGGCAATCATCGCCTGCTCGCGGTCACGAAAGCCCGGCTCGCCTTCCTTATCGAAAATCCACGGGATATTGGCGCCCGTGCGCAATTCAATTTCCTTATCGGAATCTTTGAACGGCAGGCGCAGCTCTTTGGCCAGCAACCGGCCGATGGTGCTTTTTCCAGCCCCCATCGGTCCAACAAGAATCAAATTTCGCACAGAATCAATGACTCACAGCAATCGCCTGGTTATTCATGATACGCGGAGTGAGAAATACCAGCAGCTCGGATTTTTTCTCCGAAACCACGTCACGCCGGAAAAGGCGGCCAAGATACGGCACATCACCGAGAAATGGCACCTTATCTACAACCTTGCTCTGAGTATTTGAGAAAACTCCGCCAATCACGATGGTCTCGCCGTCGTTGACCAGGACCTTGGCATTGACCTCGTTTTTCTTGATCGGCGGCACATCCTGCACCTTGTTCAGATAGTCCGGTTCGTCCTTGGTGACCTTGACCTCCATGATGATCCGGTTGTCCGGAGTGATCTGCGGCGTCACTTCCAGCGACAGCGAGGCCTCCTTGAATGACACCGAGGTAGCGCCGCTGGAGCTGGCTTCCTGATAGGGAATCTCCGTGCCCTTGAGGATTTTCGCGGTTTCCTTGTCCGAGGTGACCACCTTGGGCTGCGAGACGATTTCACCGTTACCGGTCTTCTCCATGGCCGTCAGCTCAAGATCCAGCAGCACGTTGTCGGTGATGAACGCAATGCCAAGCCCCGAGGTGTTGGCGGCGGTGCCCAGGTCGACGAACGGCGAGTTGGTGCTGGTGCTGCCAGGCGTACCGATGGTCGACGAAGCATTAGCCCCATTGTTGCTGACGCCCGAGGTGTTCCAGTTGCCCTTGTTCTGCAACGAACCGCCCCAACGCACGCCGAGGCTTTTGTCATAGTCGACGTTGGCTTCGACGATGCGCGCCTCGATCATCACCTGACGCACCGGGATATCCAGTTGCGCGACGATACGGCGCAGTTCGTCGAGGCGATCCTGGGTCTGGTAGGCAATGATGTTGTTGGTCCGCTCATCAACCGTGATCGAGCCCCGCTCGTCGGCTTTTGCCTCGGCACTGGTCACTGACTGGAACAGCTTGGCGATGTCGGCAGCTTTGGCGTAGTTGACCTGCAACAACTCGCGACGCAGGGGCGCCAGGTCAGCAATCTGCTTCTGCGACTCAAGCTCCTGGCGCTCTCGGGCAGCAATTTCATCGGCCGGCGCCACCAGCAGAACGTTACCGATCTTGCGTTTATCCAGGCCCTTGGTTTTCAACACCAGATCCAGCGCCTGATCCCACGGTACGTTCTGCAAACGCAGCGTGATACCGCCCTGCACCGTGTCACTGGCCACCAGATTGAGGTTGGTGAAATCGGCGATCAGTTGCAGCACCGAACGTACATCGATGTCCTGGAAATTCAGCGAGAGCTTTTCACCGGTGTAGGCGAAACGCTCGGTGCTGCGTTTCTGCAAGTCGTCGACGGTCATTGGCCGGATGCTGACGGTCAGCTTGTTGTCGGTCTGGTAAGTCGAATAATCGAAGGCGCCGCTGGGCTCAATGCTGATCGTGGCCCGATCGCCCGTGGCGCTGGCGTTGACGAACTGCACCGGTGTGGCGAAATCCTTGACGTCCAGACGTACCCGCAACGGCTCAGGCAATTGGGTCTTGGCGAAACCGAGGATGATCTTGCCGTCGCGTTCCTGAATGTCCGGGGCGATGGACGGATCCGACAGATCGATGACCACATTGCCTTCGCCCTGGGTGCCGCGCTGGAAATCCACGCCCCGGATAGCCTTGCCCACTGGCGCATAGGCTTTTGCCGGGGCTGGCGTTGCAGTCGCGGCGCGCGGCGTTTTGGGCGCCGGGCTGGAGGCCGTTTTGTTGGCACCTTGACCGACCACCACGAACAGCGTGTTGCCTTCGACCCGTGTGTTGTACGGAGTCAACTGGGTCAGATTGATGATCAGCCGCGTACGGTCCTTGGCTTCCACCACCGTGGCGCTGCGGGCATTTCCGCCGCCCAGTTCACGATTTTTGCTTTTTAGCTGACTGACGACGCCAGGCAGATCCAGCGCAATCCGTGCAGGCGATTCCGTGGTGTAACCGTGGGGCGGCGGCGGCGGCCCATCGAACGACAACTTCAACTCGACGCGGTCCCCCGGCAGCGCGGCGACATCCAGCGCTTTGAGGTTGGCCGCTAGTACCATCGGCGACAGCAACGCTATCCATAGCGAAATACCGAAGGTTGAGAAAATCCTGTTCATTATTCGAGTTCCACTATGAGTGTTCTTTCAAAGGGATGGTCCGCGGCCGCTCCAGCCAGGCGCCTTCGCCGTCGGGAACGATTTCGACCACATCGACCTGCGAGCCACTGATGGCGACGATCCGCCCATCGTTACGCCCCAGGTAATCGCCGACTTTCAACCGATGCACCCCGCCCGCCCCGCGCAACAGCGCAAAGGAGCCGGTCGCATTGGCGATCGTTCCGACCATTTCAAACTGCTCGATGTTGAAACCTTCGAGGTACTGCTTGACCCGATTCGGGTCAGGTTTGACGTTGCGCGAGCCGTGTTTCTGGCCGGCCAGATCGACTCTGATCTGTCGGGAAAACGGGCTTCGCAGGTTGGCGGCGCTGTAGGTGAATGTTGGGTAAGACCGAAATGTCGGCGTTGGTTCAATCTTGCCGGGCGCACGCAAACGCATTTCGTTCATGTACGCGTCCAGGTCGCTGAAGTCATTACCGCTGCCGCAACCAGCCAGGCCGGCGACCAACACAACCATCGAAAAACAACGAATCGGACTCATTTCTGCAGCCCCTTGTCGTTGTAGCGGTAGGTCTTGGCGAGGATGCTCATGCGCAACTTCGGCCCACCTTCCGGGTTGGCCGGCGCAAGGTCGAAGTCATGCAGGGTGACAATCCTTGGCAGCCCGGCGACGCCGCTGACGAAGGTGGCAAGGTCGTGATAAGCACCGGTGACGGTGATCTGGATCGGCAACTCGATGTAGAACTGCTGCGTGTTCTCCGGCAGCAGTTTGATCTCTTCGAACTCCAGGCCACTGCCCAGGCCGGTGCGAGTGATGTCCTCCAGCAGGCCGGGCACTTCGGTGTCACTGGGTAATTGCCGCAGCAGCACGCCAAAAGAGTTCTCCATTTCCTTCATCTGCTGCGTATACAGCTCCAGATTCGCCGCCATATGGGCTTTGTTGGCGAATTGCTCCTTGAGGGTCGACTCTTCCTCACGCTTGAGTTCGAGGTGGCTCTGAAGGTCGCTGATGGAAAAACTGTAGCCCAGCGAAAGCACCAGAATCATGAGCAGGACAGCCGCCAGTGCCTTGATGGCTGGCGGCCAGGAACCCATGTTATTGGTGTCCAGGTCATTGATATCGATCTTGCGCAGGCCTTCGAACCAGTCAGACAGCCTCATTTGCCGCCCTCCGCAGCGGCGGGCTGAGTCTGACGAACGGTCAGCTGAAAGACGTTGGCCTGATCCAGCTGACCGGCGGTCGTCGCTTTGACTTCCGTCAGGGTCGGCGCATTGAACCAGTCCGACGCATCCAGATTACGCATCAGGTCCGAAACACGATTGTTGGATTCTGCCGCGCCCGTAATGGAAAGGGTTTTGCCGGCCATTTTCACCTCGGTGAAGTACACCCCGTCCGGCAAGGTACGCGCTAACTGATCGAAGATCCGCCCGCTGATCGGACGGTTGCCTTGCAGGTCCTGAATGATGCGCATGCGCTCGACCAGTTGCTGGCGACGGGCCTTCAAATCGCTGATCTGTTCAATCCGCTCGTCGACCACGGCAATCTGTTTGCCGATGTAATCGTTACGAGCCACTTGCCGATCGATAGCGCCACTGATGGCCTGGTTCGCGATCAGCACCGCGCCAGCGGCCCCCACCATCACACCGACCAGCGCCAGCAAAAAGCGTTTGCGGCGCGCTTCACGCTGCTCTTCGCGCCAGGGTAAAAGATTGATCCGCGCCATCAGTCGAAACTCCTGAGGGCCAGCCCGCAGGCAATCATCAGTGCCGGCGCATCACTGGCCAGGGCACCGGCGTTGACCTTGCTGCTCAGGGCCATGTCGGAGAACGGGTTGGCCACTTGCGTCGGCGTACCCAATCGCTGCTCGATCAACCGGTCCAGTCCCGGGACCGATGCGGTACCGCCGGCCAACAGAATGTGATCAACCGAGTTGTACTGACCAGAGGCGAAGAAAAACTGCAACGAACGCGACACCTGCTGCACCAGCGCATCGCGGAACGGCTGCAGCACCTCACTGACGTAATCGTCCGGCAAACCACCCTGCTTCTTCGCCAGCCCCGCCTGCTCAACGGTCAGGCCATAACGTCGCTGGATTTCCTCGGTCAGTTGACGACCACCGAACAATTGCTCGCGGGTGTAGATGATCCGTCCCTGGTGCAGCACGCTCAGGGTGGTCATGGTGGCGCCGATATCGACCACCGCTACCGTCAGACGCTCCTGAGAAGCCGCCAGTTGCCTCGTCAGCAATCCGTAGGAACGCTCCAGCGCATAGGCCTCGACGTCGACTACGCGGGCTGTCAGGCCGGCGAGAGCCAGGGCCGCTTCCCGCACTTCGACGTTTTCCTTGCGACAGGCGGCCAGCAGCACATTGACTCGCTCTGGGTTGCGCGCAGAAACGCCCTGGACCTCAAAGTCGATGGCCACTTCGTCCAATGGATAAGGGATGTATTGATCGGCCTCGATCTTCAGCTGGTTTTCCATTTCGTCGTCGGAAAGACCGGCGTCCATCTCGATGGTCTTGGTGATCACGGCCGAACCGGCCACGGCCACGGCGACGTTCTTGAGGTTGGTTCTGGCCTTGAGCAGCACGCGCGCGAGTGCCTGCCCTACGCCTTCGAGCTCGGCGATATTTTTCTCGACCACCGCGTTGGTGGGTAAAGGTTCCACCGCATAGGCCTCGACCCGATAGCGGTCGCCTTGGCGGCTTAGCTCCAGAAGCTTGACCGACGTGGAGCTGATGTCGATCCCCAGAAGCGTATTGGCCTTTTTATTGAAGAGTCCTAGCACTACCAATTCCCTATGACTATCCGTGTCTTACGGACTCTGTAATATCAGTTGCGTTCAAACCACCCGTCTTGACAGCAGCGCAAATGACGCCCTCGACGGAAAAATGCTTATAATGCCCAGCGTTTTTTTCCGGTTTTTACTTCAAGCGCGGGTCGTTCCCTGTTTATCTGAACCCTGATGCCAAATTCATTCTTTGCCCTGGATGTCCAAAAGCCTTGATTCGTCTGCTGAAATTTTTCGGTTGGTCCATCGTCGCCGTTTTCTGCGGACTGCTCCTCGGTCTTAGCGGCGCCTTTCTCTACCTTAGTCCGGGTTTGCCATCCGTGGAGGCGCTGAGAAGCATCCAGTTGCAGATTCCTTTGCGGGTCTACAGCAGCGACAACAAGCTGATCGCAGAATTTGGCGAAATGCGCCGCACACCGATCCGGTTCGCCGACATTCCCCCCAATTTCATTAATGCGTTACTAAGTGCTGAAGACGACAACTTCGCCAACCACTACGGCGTCGACCCCAGCAGCCTGATGCGCGCGGCCACCCAGTTGGTAAAAAGCGGACACATTCAGTCCGGCGGCAGCACCATCACCATGCAGGTGGCGAAGAACTTCTTCCTGACCAGCGAACGCAGCTTCTCACGCAAAACCACCGAAATCCTCCTGGCCCTGCAGATTGAACGGCAGCTTACCAAGGACGAGATCCTCGAGCTCTACGTCAACAAGATCTATCTGGGCAACCGCGCCTACGGCATCGAGGCCGCCGCGCAGGTTTACTACGGCAAGTCGATACGTGATGTCAGCCTGGCGCAGATGGCGATGATCGCCGGCCTGCCAAAAGCCCCTTCACGTTTCAACCCGCTGGCCAACCCGGCCCGCAGCAAGGAACGTCGCGACTGGATCCTTGGGCGCATGTACAAGCTCGGCAAAATCACCGAAGCCGACTACACCACCGCGATCAACGAGCCGCTGAACGCCAGTTATCACGTGCCGACCCCGGAAGTGAACGCACCGTACATCGCTGAAATGGCCCGCGCCGAAATGGTCGGCCGTTATGGCAGCGACGCCTATACCGAGGGTTTCCGCGTCACCACCACGGTGCCGAGCAACCTGCAGGAAATGGCCAACACCGCGGTCCACGAAGGGTTGATGACCTACGACCAGCGTCATGGTTATCGCGGTCCGGAGTCGCGCCTGCCGGGCAAGACTCGCGAGGCCTGGACAACCGAGTTGACCAAGCAACGTACCATCAGCAGCCTTGAGCCCGCCATCGTCACCCAGGTCGACAAGACCGGCCTGCAAGTGATGACCCGTACCGGTGACGAACACGTCAGCTGGGACAGCATGAAATGGGCGCGTCCATTCCTGAATACCAACAGCATGGGCGCCAATCCGAAGCAGCCTTCGGACGTCGCCCAGGTCGGCGACCTGATTCGTGTGCAACGCCAGCCGGACAACTCGCTGAAATTCAGCCAGATCCCGCAGGCTCAGGGCGCGCTGGTTTCACTCGATCCACAAAACGGTGCCATTCGCTCCCTGGTCGGCGGCTTCGCCTTTGAACAGAGCAACTACAACCGCGCCATGCAGGCCAAGCGCCAGCCGGGTTCGAGCTTCAAGCCGTTCGTCTACAGTGCCGCACTGGATAACGGCTACACCGCCGCCAGCCTGGTGAACGACGCACCGATCGTGTTCGTCGACGAGTACCTGGACAAGGTCTGGCGCCCGAAGAACGACACCAACACCTTCCTCGGCCCGATCCGTATGCGTGAGGCGCTCTACAAGTCGCGCAACCTGGTGTCGATCCGCTTGCTGCAGGCGCTGGGTGTCGACCGCACCATTGATTACATCAGCAAGTTCGGCTTCAACAAGCAGGACCTGCCACGCAACCTGTCCCTGGCACTGGGCACCGCGACGCTGACGCCAATGGAAATCGCCACCGGCTGGAGCACTTTCGCCAACGGCGGCTACAAGATCACCCCCTACATCATCGACAAGATCGAAAGCCGCAATGGCGACACGCTATTCGTCGCCAACCCGCCGAGCGTCCCGAAAGGCAACGTCGCCACCGACGGCATCGCCGCCCCTGTCGTGGCCAACGCCTTCACCGTCAACGCAACTCCGGGCGAAGCCTTGACCACCCAGCCAGCGCCACAAACGCCGGCCCTGGCCGAGCGCATCGTCGATGGTCGCACCACGTTCATCCTCAACAGCATGCTCGAGGACGTGATCAAACTCGGCACCGGCCGCCGTGCCCTGGCCTTGGGCCGCAGCGACATTGCGGGCAAGACCGGTACCACCAACGAGTCCAAGGACGCCTGGTTCTCGGGCTACAACGCCGATTATGTGACCACTGTCTGGACCGGTTTCGACCAGCCTGAAAGCCTGGGCCGCAAGGAATTCGGCGGCACCGTCGCCCTGCCGATCTGGATGAGTTACATGGGCGCTGCACTCAAAGGGCTGCCGCCCCATACGCAGGCAGAGCCGGAAGGCATACTCAGCCTTCGAGTCGACCCGATCAGTGGCCGTGCAGCCACCCCTGGCACGCCAGGTGCCTACTTCGAGTTGTTCAAGGCCGAAGACACGCCACCGTCGGCGAACGAACTGGGCAACGGCACTGCGCCGGGCAGCCCACTGCCTGCGGACGAAGCGGCGCCGATCGATTTGTTCTGATCGCCTGAAACTGCAAAAAAGCCCCGCCTTTGAAAAAAGAGCGGGGTTTTTTTTGGCCGATCGATCGTTCCCACGCTCTGCGTGGGAATGCCTCAAGGGACGCTCCGCGTTCCAGCTCTGGAAAGGGACGCGGAGCGTCCCGGGCTGCATTCCCACGCAGAGCGTGGGAACGATCATCTGCAGGCAATAAAAAAGCCCCGACTCATTCGAGCCGGGGCTTTGTGTTGAAGCGCTACAACGACTTAGCCGTTGAACACGTCATCCACGCTTTTCAGCGGGTAGTTCTTCGGATACGGCAGGGTCGCTACGCCGGTCTCGATCGCAGCCTTGGCCACGGCATCGGAGATCACGGTGATCAGACGGGCATCCATTGGTTTCGGAATGATGTACTCACGACCGAATTCCAGTTTGATGCCGCCGTAGGCGTCGCACACTTCCTGTGGAACCGGCAGCTTGGCCAGTTCGCGCAGGGCGTTGGCCGCAGCCACTTTCATTTCTTCGTTGATGCGCTTGGCGCGAACGTCCAGGGCACCACGGAAGATGAACGGGAAGCCCAGCACGTTGTTGACCTGGTTCGGGTAGTCCGAACGGCCGGTCGCCATGATCACGTCGTCACGGGTGGCGTGAGCCAGTTCCGGGGAGATTTCCGGATCAGGGTTGGAGCACGCGAACACGATCGGGTTGGCCGCCATGGATTTCAGGCCTTCAGCGCTCAGCAGGTTCGGGCCGGACAGACCAACGAACACGTCCGCGCCTTTCAGGGCGTCGGCCAGCGTGCGTTTTTCAGTCGAGTGAGCGAAAACAGCCTTGTACTGGTTCAGGTCGTCACGGCCGGAGTGGATCACGCCGGTACGGTCAACCATGAAGATGTTTTCGATGTTGGCACCCATGCTCACCAGCAATTTCATGCACGAGATGGCGGCAGCACCGGCGCCCAGGCAGACGATCTTGGCGTCAGCCAGGGTTTTGCCAGCGATTTCCAGGGCGTTGATCATGCCGGCCGCAGTAACGATCGCGGTGCCGTGCTGGTCATCGTGGAATACCGGAATGTCGCATTGCTCGATCAGAGCACGTTCGATTTCAAAGCACTCAGGTGCCTTGATGTCTTCCAGGTTGATGCCACCGAAGGTGATGGAGATGCGCTTGACGGTGTCGATGAAGGCTTGCGGGCTTTCGGAGTCGACTTCGATGTCGAAAACGTCGATGCCAGCGAAGCGCTTGAACAGCACGCCTTTACCTTCCATCACTGGCTTGGAAGCCAATGGGCCGAGGTTACCCAGGCCAAGAATTGCGGTGCCATCGGAAATGACTGCAACCAGATTGCCCTTGCCGGTGTACTTGTAGGCGAGTTCAGGGTCGCGGGCGATTTCGCGGACTGGTTCGGCTACACCGGGGCTGTAGGCCAGCGACAGGTCGCGGGCGGTAGCGGTGGCTTTGGTGAGCTCGACGCTCAGCTTCCCTGGACGAGGATGGGCATGATATTCGAGAGCGGCAGTTTTCAAATCAGACATATGGGCATTCCGCTTTTTACTGTGGGACAGACGGACCGCCGAGGATACTCGTGTCGCAAAGTCCCTACAAGACTGACCGGTCACCCCTGTCAAGCACCCGGCCCTACGACTTTGGACCAAGAGCCGCGGAACACAAGGGATTGACTGTTCACAATCCACATTAAAAATGTCTACAATTTTTTATCACTGCGCCATCTGAAGCATCGCCGGATCGGTCAATGGCAGAAGCCAGCGCGCTTGCCCTTCTTTCAGTCCGCCACGCCGCGAACGGTCCAGCACCCAGCCACGGGCCTCGATCTGCCTGCCCTTCAGCCGCTCGAGATTCGCCACATCGAACTGCCCCAGCAAATTGGGTGCAACGCGCAGGACAACCGAATCCTGCAACTCGATCCAAACCCCGCCGCGATTGCGCTGAACCTTGCTCACACGACCGCTGAGCACAGCGAAACCGGACGTGTTGATCTGCTCCGCTTTCAGTACAGGGGATTGACGCCACAACCCGAGTCCGGCCTGACGGGCACTGTGTTCCGCCGCTTGCTGGCAGTCGACCAGATCGACATTCGGCGCAACCGCTACCTGGAAACCGAGTCCTTCAGCGAGCATCTGCGCTTCAAGGTTGGCGCCATCAGCGCTGTAGACATGGGCCAAGGTGCGACCGTAATGGTCTTTGCTTTCTTTACCGGGCAATAAACCGACCCGTCCGTCGCTGGCGGCCACCAGAGCCTCCAGACGTTGGCGTGCCGCCACCGCGAACGGCTCGTCGGAACGGCCTTTCTTGCCCAGCTCCGGCGTATTCAAACCGATCATACGCACGCTGCGGCCATCGCTCAGGCGTAGCGTGTCACCATCCACCACCCGCTGCACCACAACGGATGTCAGCCCGCTCGGCACCGGGCAGAAGGCCTGGGCACCGGAAAGCCAAATCGCAGACACAAAAAAGGCGCCCGCGAGGGACGCCTTTTTCATCAGCAAGGTAAAGCCCATGGGGCTTTGCAACCTTACTCTGCAGCAGCAGGAGCTTTCTTGCCGAAAGCACCGAAGCGGTCTGCGAAGCGCTGTACACGGCCGCCAGTATCCAGAGTCTTCTGCTTACCGGTGTAGAACGGGTGGCACTCGTTGCATACGTCAGTACCCAGTGGCTTGCACAGGTTCGAACGAGTTTCGAACTTGTTGCCGCAGCTGCAAGTTACTTCGATGGTTTCGTACGCTGGATGGATATCGGCTTTCATGGTGTATTCCTCAGGCTAGTGTGCCGCCACTCAACACTATTGTTGAATACCGCACATAATTAGGCCGCGGATTCTACCAGACAATGCCAATCACGCAAGCTGTCACTGAGACCGACCGTCTGCTAGGCTCCCGGCCTGATACGCACCCTTTGTGGGAGCGGGCTTGCTCGCGAATACGGTGCATCAGACACATCATCGTTGCCTGACACACCGTATTCGCGAGCAAGCCCGCTCCCACAATTAATAGGCGTCCGACTTCTTTTACTGCCCGCTTATCGAGATCCCCCCGCGTGCCCAACGCTATTCTGCGCCTCGCCCTGCCTTCGCCCCTGCGCCGTCTGTTCGATTACCGTGCCCCGGCCGGGGTCCTGCGTGCCCAGTTGCAGCCGGGCATGCGCCTGCGGGTGCCGTTCGGCCGACGGGAGATGATCGGGATTCTGGTGGAGGTGACCGATCACAGCGAAGTGCCGGTAGAAAAGCTCAAGCCGGCCCTGGCCCTGCTCGATGCCACGCCGCCGCTGCCGCCAGCGCTGTTCAAACTGTGCCTGTGGACCTCTCAGTATTACCAGCACAGCCTCGGCGACACTTTGAGCTGGGCGCTCCCGGTACTGTTGCGACAAGGCGAACTAGCCGAAGCACGGCAGGAGCGCTTCTGGTCCGCCGCGCCCGGCGCCAGCCTTGATGACCCGCGCATCGCTCGCGCCCCGCGTCAACGGGAGGCCTTGGCGACCCTGGCCCAACATCCCCACGGCGTCGCCCATCAGTTGTTGAGCAAACTGATGCTGAGCAAGGACAGCCTGGATTTGCTGCTGGCCAAGGATCTGGTGCAAGTCGAAATCCGCAAGCACGCCCCCGACGCCCGCCACGAACACTGGCTGGCGCAGCCGGAGTTGCCGCTCAACCCTGAGCAACGCGCCGCTTATGAAGCGATTCGCGCCGGATTCGACAGTTATCACGCGTTCCTGCTGGCCGGCGTCACCGGCAGCGGCAAGACCGAAGTCTATTTGCAACTGATCCGCGAAACGCTCGAGGCTGGCAAACAAGCGCTGGTGCTGATCCCGGAGATCAACCTCGGCCCGCAGACCCTGGCGCGCTTCGAGCAGCGCTTCAATGCACGCATCGCCCTGATCCATTCGGCGGTCAACGACCGCGAGCGCCTCGAAGCCTGGCTCGCCGCCCGCGACGGTGACGCCGACATTATTATCGGCACCCGCTCGGCGCTGTTCACGCCGATGAAGAACCCCGGCCTGATCATCATCGATGAAGAGCACGACGGTTCCTATAAACAGCAGGAAGGCTTGCGCTATCACGCCCGCGACCTGGCATTGGTGCGCGCACGCCAGGAAAACATCCCGATAGTCCTCGGCTCCGCCACGCCTTCGCTGGAAAGCCTGCACAACGCCTACACCGGTCGTTATGGTCTCCTGCGATTAAACGAGCGTGCCGGTGGCGCCAAGCAACCGCGCTTCCTGCGCCTGGACGTGAAAAGCCGTCCGCTGGACAGCGGCATTTCCGGGCCGATGCAGCAGGCCATCGGTCAGACGCTGGCCGCGGGTCAACAAGTTTTGGTGTTCCTCAACCGTCGCGGCTTTGCGCCGACCTTGCTGTGTCACGACTGCGGCTGGATGTCCGAGTGTCAGCGCTGCGATGCGCGCATGACCGTGCACCAGCGCTCCGGCGAACTGCGTTGTCACCATTGCGGCTACGTCGAACGTGTGCCTCGGCATTGCCCGAAGTGCGGCAAGGTTGACTTGCGGCCGGTCGGTGCCGGCACCGAGCGCGCCGAAGAACGATTGGGGATTTTGTTTCCGAACGTCCCGGTGCTGCGGGTCGACCGCGACAGCACTTCGCGTAAAGACGCGATGAATCAGCTGTTCGCGACCATCCAGAAGGGCCAACCGTGCATTCTGGTGGGCACGCAAATGCTTGCCAAAGGGCATCACTTTCCACGGGTGACCCTGGTATCGATTCTCGACGCCGACGGCGGGCTGTTTTCCGGCGACTTCCGCGCCAGCGAGCGCATGGCGCAGTTGATCGTCCAGGTTGCCGGGCGCGCGGGCCGGGCTGAAGAGCCGGGCAAAGTGATCATCCAGACGCACCTGGCCGACCATCCGCTGCTGGTGCAATTGACTGAACAGGGCTATTTCGCCTTTGCCGAACAGGCGTTGAGCGAACGTCGCTCGGCGGGTCTACCGCCGTTTGCGCACTTGGCACTGCTGCGGGCCGAAGCGCACAAGCCGGGGCAAGCTGAAGGTTTTCTCGATGAGGCGTGCAGCGAGGCCGAGCGTTTGCTGGCCGAACAGAACCTGACCGGGATCGAGTTGCTCGGGCCGGTCCCGGCGCCGATGGAGCGCCGGGCTGGGCGTTATCGTGCGCAGTTGTTGCTGCAAGCGACGGCTCGGGCGCCGCTGCATCGACTATTAAGCAGCTGGCTGCTGGTGTTGGAGCAGATGCCGAGTGGGCGGGCGGTACGCTGGTCCCTTGATGTCGATCCTGTAGATTTGTATTGATTTTGAGATCGCTTTCGCGAGCAGGCTCGCTCCCACAGGGGTATGCATTCCAATGTCGGAGCGAGCTTGCTCGCGAAGGCTGACTATTTGTCACCACATATCCATAACCTGCCCGCTATAGTTGGCAAGCCCGTCTTCGCAACGGATAATGCCCAGTTTTTCCACTAGCGCATCCAGGCGCCGCCGCGCTTGCGGTCGAAAGAGAACACCATGAAAGACACCATTCGCCAGCTGATCCAACAAGCCATCACCCAACTCGTCAACGAAGGTGTGTTGCCTGAAGGCCTGTCGCCGGCGATCCAGGTGGAAAACTCCCGCGACAAGACTCACGGCGACTTCGCCAGCAACATCGCGATGATGCTGGCCAAACCGGCCGGCATGAAGCCGCGTGACCTGGCAGAGAAGATCATCGCCGCGCTGCCGGCTGACGAAAACGTCACCAAGACCGAAATCGCCGGCCCCGGCTTCCTGAACTTCTTCCAGAACACCCAAGCCCTGGCCACTCGCCTGGACGCCGCCCTGGCCGACGAGCACATCGGCGTGCGCAAGGCCGGCCCGCTGCAGCGCACTGTCGTCGACCTGTCGGCACCGAACCTGGCCAAAGAGATGCACGTCGGCCACTTGCGCTCGACCATCATCGGCGACGGCGTGGCTCGCGTACTGGAATTCCTCGGCGACGAAGTGATCCGTCAGAACCACGTCGGCGACTGGGGCACCCAGTTCGGCATGCTGATGGCGTATCTGCAGGAAAACCCGATCACCAGCGACGAGCTGTCGGACCTGGAAAACTTCTACCGCGCCGCCAAGCAACGCTTCGACGAATCCGAAGAGTTCGCAGATCGCGCCCGTGGCCTGGTGGTCAAGCTGCAAGCCGGCGACCCGGACTGCCTGGCACTGTGGACCAAGTTCAAAGACATCTCGCTGTCCCACTGCCAGAAAATCTACGAACTGCTGAACGTCAAACTGACCATGGCCGACGTGATGGGCGAAAGCGCCTACAACGACGACCTGATCAACGTGGTCAACGACCTCAAGGCCGCCGGCCTGCTGGTCGAGAGCAACGGTGCCCAGTGCGTATTCCTCGACGAATTCAAGAACGCCGACGGCGACCCGCTGCCGGTGATCATCGTCAAGGCTGACGGCGGCTACCTCTACGCCACCACCGACCTGGCGGCCGTGCGTTACCGCAGCGGCAAGTTGAAGGCTGATCGCGCGCTGTACTTCGTCGACCAGCGTCAGGCCCTGCACTTCCAGCAAGTATTCCAGGTCGCGCGCCTGGCCGGCTTCGTGACCCATCCGATGGAAATGGAACACATGGGCTTCGGCACCATGAACGGCGCCGATGGCCGTCCGTTCAAGACCCGTGACGGCGGCACCGTGAAGCTGATCGACCTGCTGACCGAAGCCCAGGAACGTGCCTACAACCTGGTGAAAGAAAAGAACCCGGAACTGGCTGAAGACGAACTGCGCAACATCGCCAAGGTCGTGGGCATTGGCGCGGTGAAATACGCCGACCTGTCCAAGCACCGCACCAGCGACTACAGCTTCAACTTCGACCTGATGTTGAACTTCGAAGGCAACACCGCACCGTACCTGCTGTACGCGTACACCCGCGTGGCCGGCGTGTTCCGCAAACTCGGCAAGGACTTCAGTGAAGTCGAAGGCCAGATCGTCCTCGAAGCGCCGCACGAACACGAACTGGCGGCGAAACTCGCGCAGTTCGGCGAAGTGCTGAACAACGTTTCCGACAAAGGCACGCCGCACATCCTGTGCACCTACCTGTACGATGTTGCCGGCCTGTTCTCCAGCTTCTACGAGAACTGCCCGATCCTCAGCGCCGACACCCCGGCGCAAATGCAGAGTCGCCTGCGCCTCGCCGCGCTGACCGGCCGCACTCTCAAGCAAGGCCTGGAACTCTTGGGTCTGGAAACTCTGGAGCGTATGTAAGTTGGCTGCCAAGAAAAAACCTGCACCCAAGCGTGGCGCCAGCCGTTACCAAGCTCCTGCAAAGCAACCGATCCCGGGCTGGCTGTGGATGGCCATCGGCCTGACGGTCGGCGCGTTTATTGTGTTCCTGATGAAGCTGGAACCGGGCAAGGGCAGCGAGAGCGTCAAGCGCGAGAAGATCGAGCAGCAGAAAGCCAAGATCGTCGAGGCCAACAAGACTCCGCCGAGCCCGACGCAACCGGTGAAGCCGAAGTACGACTTCTACACGTTGCTGCCGGAATCGGAAGTCATCGTGCCGCCGGATGCCGTGCCGGAGAAAACCCTGCCGACGCCACAAGTGCCGGCCATTCCGACGACGCCGGTTACGCCAGAGCAAGCGGCGAAGATCGATACCGCGCGCGCTCAGGCAGCACTGGCCGGGATTACTCCGCCACCAGCGCCACCGGTGTCCAAAGCGGCGCCAGTGACCAAGTTCTTCCTGCAAGCAGGGTCCTTCCGTAAGGAGGCTGATGCGGACAAGGTTCGAGCGCAGATCATTTTGCTGGGTCAGGCCGTGGCGGTTGAATCCGGCACCGTGAAAGACGAAACCTGGTATCGGGTATTGGTCGGACCGTTCAGCAACCGCGAGCAACTGACCACGGCCCAGAAACAACTGGCCGGCAGCGGGTTCAGCAACCTGTTGTTACAACAACGCCAAAGCCGCTGACCCTCCACTGATCGTTCCCACGCTCTGCGTGGGAATGCCTCAAGGGACGCTCCGCGTCCAGTGACGCGGAGCGTCACGGGCTGCATTCCCACGCAGAGCGTGGGAACGATCAATACGCGCACCGCTCGTCCCCTCTCCCTTCCTACAGTTGAAATACGCTCCACCACCCCCATATGAGTTGGCATAAGGCATTTTCGCCCCGCTGCGTGGAGACTCTCCCTTGACCACCATCGTTTCAGTTCGCCGCCACGGCAAAGTCGTCATGGGCGGCGACGGCCAGGTTTCTCTCGGCAATACCGTGATGAAAGGCAACGCGAAGAAAGTTCGCCGCCTGTACCACGGCCAGGTTATCGCCGGTTTTGCCGGGGCCACCGCTGACGCCTTCACCCTCTTCGAGCGTTTCGAAGGCCAGCTTGAGAAACATCAGGGCCACCTGGTTCGCGCCGCTGTCGAACTCGCCAAAGAATGGCGCACTGACCGCTCCCTCAGCCGCCTCGAGGCCATGCTCGCGGTCGCGAACAAAGACGCCTCTCTGATCATCACCGGCAACGGCGACGTGGTCGAACCTGAAGAAGGTCTGATCGCCATGGGTTCCGGCGGCGGTTACGCCCAGGCCGCCGCCAGCGCGCTGCTGAAGAAAACCGATCTGTCGGCCCGGGAAATCGTCGAAACCGCCCTCGGCATCGCCGGCGACATCTGTGTATTCACCAACCACACCTTCACCATTGAGGAGCAGGACCTCGCTGAGTAAGCCTGTTTTGGCCACCATGCCACGGCTCACTTTTACCTGAGGACCGCCAATTACTATGTCCATGACTCCCCGTGAAATCGTCCACGAACTCAATCGCCATATCATCGGCCAGGACGATGCCAAGCGCGCCGTCGCCATCGCGCTGCGTAACCGCTGGCGCCGGATGCAGCTGCCGGAAGAGCTGCGTGTTGAAGTAACACCCAAGAACATCCTGATGATCGGCCCGACCGGTGTCGGTAAAACCGAGATTGCTCGTCGCCTGGCGAAACTGGCCAACGCGCCGTTCATCAAGGTCGAAGCGACCAAGTTCACCGAAGTCGGCTATGTCGGCCGCGACGTTGAATCGATCATTCGTGACCTGGCCGACGCAGCGATCAAGCTGCTGCGCGAACAGGAAATGACCAAGGTTCGCCACCGCGCCGAAGACGCCGCCGAAGAACGCATCCTCGACGCCCTGCTGCCACCGGCACGCATGGGCTTCAGCAACGACGACGCCGCACCGTCGGCCGACTCCAACACCCGTCAGCTGTTCCGCAAGCGCCTGCGCGAAGGTCAGCTGGATGACAAAGAGATCGAAATCGAAGTCGCCGAAATGGCCGGCGTCGATATCTCCGCGCCACCGGGCATGGAAGAAATGACCAACCAGTTGCAGAGCCTGTTCGCCAACATGGGCAAGGGCAAAAAGAAAAGCCGCAAGATCAAGGTCAAGGAAGCACTGAAGCTGGTGCGTGACGAAGAAGCCGGTCGCCTGGTCAACGAAGAAGAGTTGAAGGCCAAGGCACTGGAAGCGGTCGAGCAGCATGGCATCGTGTTCATCGACGAAATCGACAAGGTCGCCAAGCGCGGCAACTCCGGTGGCATCGACGTCTCCCGTGAAGGCGTACAGCGCGACTTGCTGCCGCTGATCGAAGGCTGCACCGTCAACACCAAACTGGGCATGGTCAAGACCGACCACATCCTGTTCATCGCGTCCGGTGCGTTCCACCTGAGCAAGCCGAGCGATCTGGTGCCTGAGCTGCAAGGTCGCCTGCCGATTCGGGTCGAACTCAAGGCGCTGACGCCTGAAGATTTCGAACGCATTCTCAGCGAACCGCACGCGTCGCTCACCGAGCAGTACTGTGCCCTGCTGAAAACCGAAGGCCTGGTGATCGAGTTCCAGCCGGATGGTATCAAGCGTATTGCCGAGATCGCCTGGCAGGTCAACGAGAAGACCGAGAATATCGGTGCCCGTCGCCTGCACACGCTGCTTGAGCGTCTGCTTGAAGAGGTGTCGTTCAGCGCCGGTGATCTGGCCAGCGCCCACGACGACAAGGCGATCCTGATCGACGCCGATTACGTCAACAGCCACTTGGGCGAATTGGCGCAGAACGAAGACCTGTCCCGTTATATCCTGTAGGTCTCATTCTCTACATGGCAGGGCCGCTTGCGGCCCTGAACCAAAATGACGACCCAACTCCCCACCGACATCAAACTGCACAAAGCCTCGAAAACCCTGTCGCTGAAATACGCGTCCGGTGAGGAACATCACCTGCCCGCCGAGTTCCTGCGTGTGCACTCTCCTTCCGCCGAGGTCCAAGGCCACGGCAAACCTATCCTGCAATTTGGCAAGATCGGCGTAGGCCTGACCAAGGTAGAACCGGCCGGTCAGTACGCACTGAAATTGACCTTCGACGACGGCCACGACAGCGGCCTGTTCACCTGGGAATATCTGTACCAGCTGGGCGTGCGCCAAGAGGATCTCTGGAACGATTATCTTGCCGAACTCAAAGCTGCCGGAAAGACCCGCGATCCGAACGAATCCATCGTCAAGCTGATGCTCTAAATCAGGCCTTTCGCTCATTAGAAGGCATTTTCTAATTCCATCTGTTTGAATGCTCCGCTTCCCGGCCGACGATAGGCCTGCTTGCGAAAAAAATTAAACTCGGGTAACCAATGGAGCTGGCAAGGTACCTGCAGTGCTCTCTGAACTAAAAAGCAGCGATGCAGAATTAACGGTCACCCGAGCAGTAGTACCTGGCATTGGCTGTGGACTGCACAGCTGGACCCAGGTACTCGTCTCAGGACAATGGAGCGTCGTAGATGAGTAACAAGAATAACGATGACCTGAAAGTACAGGCCTCGGAAAATACCTTGGGGCTGAATCCGGTCGTTGGACTGCGGAGAAAAGATCTGTTGGGCTCTGCCCGAATGGTGCTGACCCAGGCCATCAAACAACCGATTCACAGCGCAAAGCATGTCGCTCATTTCGGCCTCGAACTGAAGAACGTGCTGTTCGGCAAATCCGCGCTGCAACCGACAAGCGATGACCGTCGTTTCGCCGATCCGGCCTGGAGTCAGAACCCGCTCTACAAACGTTATTTGCAAACTTACCTGGCGTGGCGCAAGGAGCTCCACGACTGGATCGGCGAAAGCAACCTCTCGCCCAAGGACGTCGCACGCGGGCATTTCGTGATCAACCTCATGACCGAAGCCATGGCCCCGACCAACAGTGCGGCCAACCCGGCGGCGGTCAAACGCTTCTTCGAAACCGGCGGCAAAAGCCTGCTCGACGGCCTTTCCCATCTGGCCAAGGACCTGGTGCACAACGGCGGCATGCCGAGCCAGGTCAACATGGGCGCGTTCGAGGTCGGCAAGAGCCTGGGCGTCACCGAAGGCGCGGTGGTGTTTCGCAATGATGTGCTGGAGCTGATCCAGTATCGCCCGACCACCGAGCAGGTGCACGAGCGCCCACTGTTGGTGGTGCCACCGCAGATCAACAAGTTCTATGTTTTCGACCTGAGCCCGGACAAGAGCCTGGCGCGCTTCTGCCTGCGCAACAACATGCAGACGTTCATCGTCAGCTGGCGCAACCCGACCAAGGAGCAGCGCGAGTGGGGTCTGTCGACCTACATAGAAGCGCTCAAGGAAGCGGTCGACGTGGTCACCGCGATCACCGGCAGCAAAGACATCAACATGCTCGGTGCCTGCTCCGGCGGCATCACCTGCACCGCCCTGCTGGGCCACTACGCCGCGCTCGGCGAGAGCAAGGTCAACGCCCTGACGCTGCTGGTCAGCGTGCTGGACACCACCCTGGACAGCGACGTGGCACTGTTCGTCGACGAGCAGACCCTCGAATCCGCCAAGCGCCACTCCTATCAGGCCGGCGTCCTGGAAGGCCGCGACATGGCGAAAGTTTTCGCCTGGATGCGCCCCAACGACCTGATCTGGAACTACTGGGTCAACAACTACCTGCTGGGCAACGAGCCGCCGGTGTTCGACATCCTGTTCTGGAACAACGACACCACACGGTTGCCCGCAGCGTTCCACGGCGACCTGATCGAGATGTTCAAAACCAACCCGTTGATCCGTCCTGACGCACTGGAAGTGTGCGGCACGCCGATCGATCTGAAGCAGGTCACTGCCGACATCTTCTCCCTGGCCGGCACCAACGACCACATCACCCCGTGGAAGTCCTGCTACAAGTCGGCGCAACTGTTCGGTGGCAAGGTTGAATTCGTGCTGTCCAGCAGCGGGCATATCCAGAGCATTCTGAACCCGCCGGGCAATCCGAAATCGCGCTACATGACCAGCACCGAGATGCCGGTCAAGGCCGAGGAATGGCAAGAGAACTCCACCAAGCACACCGATTCCTGGTGGCTGCACTGGCAGGGATGGCAAGCCGAGCGTTCGGGCAAGCTGAAAAAGTCTCCGGGCAGTCTGGGCAACAAGGCTTATCCGGCGGGCGAAGCTGCGCCGGGCACCTACGTGCATGAGCGGTAATTGAAGTAACACACGTGGGAGCCGGCAAGCCTGCTCCCATACACACCTACAGGGCTCCGTGCATGCCGCAACCGTTCATATTTCGTACCGTCGACCTGGATGGCCAGACCCTCCGCACGGCGGTACGCCCCGGCAAGCCTCACTTGACGCCCTTGCTGATTTTCAATGGCATCGGCGCCAACCTGGAGCTGGTGTTTCCGTTTGTCGCGGCGCTGGACCCGGACCTGGAAGTCATCGCCTTCGACGTCCCTGGTGTCGGCGGTTCGTCGACGCCAAGGCGACCGTATCGCTTTCCGGGCCTGGCGAAACTCACGGCGCGTATGCTCGACTATCTCGACTACGGGCAAGTCAACGTAATCGGGGTTTCCTGGGGGGGCGCCCTCGCCCAGCAGTTCGCTTACGACTATCCCGAGCGCTGCAAGAAACTCGTTCTGGCGGCCACGGCGGCTGGCACGGTGATGGTGCCGGGCAAGCCGAAAGTCCTGTGGATGATGGCCAGCCCACGACGCTACATCCAGCCGTCTCACGTGATTCGCATTGCGCCGATGATCTATGGCGGTGCGTTCCGTCGCGATCCAACCCTCGCCGCCAGCCATGCCGCCAAGGTCCGCTCGGCCGGCAAACTCGGTTACTACTGGCAGCTGTTCGCCGGCCTCGGCTGGACCAGCATTCACTGGCTGCACAAGATCCACCAGCCAACCTTGGTGCTGGCCGGTGACGACGATCCACTGATTCCGTTGGTCAACATGCGGTTACTGGCCTGGCGGATTCCCAACGCCCAGTTGCACATCATCGATGACGGGCATCTGTTCTTGATTACCCGGGCCGAAGCAGTGGCACCGATCATCATGAAGTTTCTCGAGGAAGAACGTCAGCGTGCCGTGATGCATCCGCATCCGGCGCCATTGGGAGGCTAATCGGCCCTGGCTTTTGTTAACAAAAAGGGGTCGGGAAGACGCAGCGCCGCGCAACAATCCGCAACAGCGTCTATGGTGTTCTGGTTCGGTGTATCTGTATTTGGCCTGAAGACGAAGGAGTGTTGATTCATGCGCGAAAAACCAGCGAGGGAATTTTTGCCCACTCCCGCCGCGTTCATCAACGCACAGAGTGCGATTACCGGCCTGCGTGGCCGGGATCTGTTTTCCACCCTGCGCAGCGTTGCCGCCCATGGTTTGCGCAACCCGGTGCACACCGCCCGACACGCCTTGAAGCTGGGCGGTCAACTGGGCCGCGTACTGCTGGGCGAAACCCTGCACCCGACCAATCCGCACGACAATCGCTTTGCCGACCCGGCGTGGAGCCTCAACCCTTTTTATCGCCGCAGCTTGCAGGCCTACCTGAGCTGGCAGAAGCAGGTCAAACACTGGATCGACGACAGCAACATGACCACGGACGATCGCGCCCGCGCGCACTTCGCGTTCGCCTTGCTCAACGACGCCATGGCACCGTCCAACAGCCTGCTTAATCCGCTGGCGATCAAGGAAATCTTCAACTCCGGCGGCAACAGTCTGGTGCGAGGTATCAGCCACCTGGTCGACGACTTCCTGCACAACGACGGCCTGCCCAGACAAGTCACCAAGCAAGCTTTCGAGGTCGGCAAAACGGTCGCCACCACTACGGGCTCCGTGGTGTTTCGCAATGATCTGCTGGAGTTGATCCAGTACAAGCCCATGAGCGAAAAGCAGTATTCCAAACCGCTGCTGGTGGTGCCGCCACAGATCAACAAGTACTACATTTTCGACCTGAGCCCGCACAACAGCTTCGTCCAGTTCGCCCTGAAGAATGGTTTGCAAACCTTCATGATCAGTTGGCGCAATCCGGATGTACGTCATCGCGAATGGGGGCTGTCGACGTACGTTGAAGCCGTGGAAGAAGCGATGAATGTGTGCCGGGCGATCACCGGTGCTCGTGAGGTCAACCTGATGGGCGCCTGCGCGGGCGGGCTGACCATCGCCGCCCTGCAAGGTCACTTACAGGCCAAGCGACAACTGCGGCGGGTGTCCAGCGCGACCTATCTTGTGAGCCTGCTCGACAGTCAGATGGACTCGCCTGCGACCCTCTTCGCCGACGAACAGACGCTTGAAGCGGCCAAGCGTCGCTCCTATCAGAAAGGCGTGCTGGACGGTCGCGACCTGGCCAAGGTCTTCGCCTGGATGCGCCCCAACGATTTGATCTGGAGCTATTTCGTTAACAACTACCTGTTGGGCAAGGAGCCGCCGGCATTCGACATACTTTACTGGAACAACGACAACACACGTTTACCGGCAGCCTTGCATGGCGACTTGCTGGACTTCTTCAAACACAACCCGCTGAGTCATCCGGGTGGTCTGGAAGTGTGCGGCACGCCGATCGACTTGCAGAAAGTCAACGTCGACAGTTTCAGCGTGGCGGGCATCAATGACCACATCACCCCGTGGGATGCGGTGTATCGCTCGACCCTGCTGCTGGGTGGCGAGCGACGCTTCGTGTTGTCCAACAGCGGTCATGTACAGAGCATTCTCAATCCACCATCAAACCCGAAAGCCAACTTCGTCGAGAGCACGAAGCTGAGCACCGACCCACGGGCCTGGTATTACGACGCCAAGCAAGTCGACGGCAGTTGGTGGACTCAGTGGCTGGGCTGGATTCAAGAACGTTCAGGCGCGCTAAAAGAAACCCACATGGCGCTTGGCAACCAGAACTATCCACCGATGGAAGCGGCACCCGGCACCTATGTGCGCGTGCGCTGACTGACAACGAACCACGGCCGGCGCCGGCCGTGGCATGACTCGACCATTAAGAAGACTGGATGAAAACCCGCGACCGGATTCTCGAATGTGCTTTGCAGTTGTTCAATCAGAAGGGCGAGCCGAACGTCTCCACCATGGAAGTTGCCAACGAAATGGGCATCAGCCCGGGCAACCTCTACTACCACTTCCACGGCAAGGAACCGTTGATTCTCGGACTGTTCGAGCGCTTCCAGGCCGAACTGACGCCCCTGCTCGATCCACCAGCCGATGTGGAACTTGCACCGGAAGATTACTGGCTGTTCCTGCACCTGATCGTCGAACGCCTGGCCCACTACCGGTTTCTGTTCCAGGACCTGTCGAACCTCGCCGGGCGCTTGCCGAAACTGGCCAAGGGCATACGTAACCTGCTCAACGCGTTGAAGCGCACACTAGCTTCGTTGCTCGCTCGATTGAAGGCTCAGGGGCAATTGGTCAGCGATACCCAGGCGCTGGGGCAGCTGGTGGAACAGATCACCATGACGCTGCTGTTCTCGCTGGACTATCAGCGGATTCTTGATCGCGAGGGTGAGGTGAGATTGGTGGTGTATCAGATCATGATGCTGGTGGCGCCGCATTTGTTGCCGCCGATCAAGGTGGCGACGGAGCAGTTGGCTTTACAGTATCTCGAAGAACACGAGTAACCCATTGTAGGAGCCCAGCTTGCTCGCGATGGCGGTGTGTCAGCCAACATTAATACCGACTGACACGCCGCCATCGCGAGCAAGCTCGGCTCCTACAGGGAACTGCAGTGTTCCCGGAACCGCGCACAAACAAAAACGCCCGACCTTTGCAGGCCGGGCGTTTTCTTGAGCCCTGAAAATCAGGACTGACTGGTTGGCGTCGAAGGAGCTGACGCGGCAGTCGGGGTTGCAGCAGGGGTCGGCGCAGTAGCGGAGTTCGATGTGCTGACCGGCGCCGGGGTTGCCGGTTTAGCAGCAGCCACTGCTGGTTTTGGTGCAGCCGCTTTCGGAGCTGCCGGCTTTTTCACCGCTGGCTTCTTCGCTGCGGCAGGTTTGGCCGCTGGCTTGGTAGCGGGTTTGGCCGCTGCAGTTTTGGCAGCCGGTTTAGCGGCTGGTTTTGCTGCTGCTTTGGCTGCTGCAGGTTTCGCTGCGGCAGTTTTGGCCGCTGGTTTGGCAGCCGGTTTAGCGGCAGCTTTAGCCAGTGGCTTGGCAGCGGACTTCACTGCAGGTTTGGCCGCCGCGGTTTTCGCCGCAACAGGCGCGACCTTGGCACCGGTGAGTCTTTCGATTTGCTTGGTCAGGGTATCGACCTTGCTGTGCAGTGCTTTGACTTCATTGCGGCTCGGTACACCCAGGCGCGAAATGGCGCTGTTCAGACGCTTGTCGAAAGCCCCTTCCAGCTCATCCCACTTGCCCAGTGCGCGATCTTTCACGCCGCTGATGCGCGACTTGGCCGTCGAAGCAGAGTCCTTGGCAGCATCGACTTTCTTGCCGACAGCGCTCTTGGTGAGCTTCTCGGCTTTCTCGCCGTCTTTAACCAATGTATCGAAGAGTTTGCTGCCGTCAGTGTCAATCTTCGAGTACACGCCTAAACCAGCCAGCCAGATTTTGCGGGAGTAGTCTTCGACTTTCCCGATCCACGAGCTGCCTTCTTTTTCAGTATTCTTTTTGCCAGCCATCCCGTTCTCCTTAAGATTTACGCGCGACGCGTTCGAGCAATGCCGTCAGCTCATCGAGCTTGGCAGAGAGTGTCTCAACGTCATGTTTAGACGGAATGCCGATACGATTCAAGGTACTTGCGACACGCGAGTCAAAAGCCTTCTCGACCTTGTCGAGTTGAAGTTCGACCTTACCTTTGAAAGTAGTGACTTCACTCTTGGCTTCATCGATCTCGGCATTCGCTGCTTCAAGTTTCTCGGCAACTACTTTTTTGCCTTTCTTTTCAACGTCTTGACCAGCTTTGATCAACTCTTGAAAGTACTCGCCGCCCTCTTGGCCGACCTTGGTGTAGGCACCCAGGCCTGCCAGCCAGATCTTGCGGGCATACGATTTAACGTCGCTCAGAGCAGTCGTCGAAGCGTCGATTTTTTTCTTCAAAATAACTTTGGCCATGGTGCACCTCACGCGCAGAAGGTTTGAGGAACTGCCCGCGAAAGAGTCGGGCTCAGGCACAAAGTAGTGAGAATAATTAGAAACGGCACCCTAACAACTGACACAAAACCCTGGTCACGCCACAAAACAAATGTGGGAGCGAGCCTGCTCGCGAAGAGGTCGGCACATTCAACATTGCTGTCGACTGAATGACCGCTTTCGCGAGCAGGCTCGCTCCCACAGTGATCGCATTCCAAAACAAGACAGAGTTAAGCCAACGCTTTATCGAGGGCCTTTTCGATTTCCGATTTGATCGTGCCGCTCATGGCCGACATCAACAGGCCAAGTTCGACATCGACCTTGATCGAATCCTCGCCCACATACACCGCGCCTTTCACACCGGAGCGTCTGAGGTTCAGCGTGTCGCCGGACCATTGCGGCTCCAGGCCATATTGATCGGACAGTTTCTGCGCCAACTTGTCGGCCTTCTCGCGGGCCGCTTCCTTACCCAGGCCGTGGGAACGCTCAACACTAATACGGGCCATCGAATGACTCCTGCTTTATGAATACTTTCCTGAAGCATCTTGACCGCTACTGCGGCAAAACGTCCCGGTGGTTACCTATCTTACCTGCAGCCTTGCCAAGACAAAGCAGGCCACCGGGATTAGAATGTCCCGCATTCTCTTTTGGTGACAGCGATATGACTGATCAGCGCAAAGGCAGCGATGCCGAACCCACCACTCACTTCGGCTTCAAAAACGTTCCGGAAAGCCAAAAAGCGGAAAAAGTCGCTGAAGTTTTCCACTCGGTAGCCGCCAAGTACGACTTGATGAACGACCTCCTGTCGGGCGGCATGCACCGTCTGTGGAAGCGTTTCGCGATCGAGCTGTCGGGCGTTCGCACCGGCAACCGCGTGCTGGACATCGCCGGCGGCACCGGCGATCTGACCAAGAAGTTCTCGCACCTCGTTGGCCCGACCGGCCAGGTCGTGTTGGCCGACATCAACGAATCCATGCTCAAGGTCGGTCGTGACCGCCTGCTGGATCTGGGTGTGGCCGGCAACGTCGAATTCGTCCAGGCCGATGCTGAAAAGCTGCCGTTCCCGGACAACCATTTCGACTGCGTGACCATCGCTTTCGGCCTGCGCAACGTTACCCATAAAGAAGACGCCCTGCGCTCGATGCTGCGCGTGCTGAAACCGGGCGGCCGTTTGCTGGTGCTGGAGTTCTCCAAGCCAACCAACGCGCTGATGTCCAAAGCCTACGACGCCTACTCGTTCGCCTTCATGCCGCTGATGGGCAAGCTGATCACCAACGACTCGGAAAGCTATCGCTACCTGGCCGAATCGATCCGCATGCACCCGAATCAGGAAACCCTGAAGTCGATGATGGTCGAGGCCGGTTTCGACCGCGTGACCTACCACAACATGACCGCAGGCATCGTCGCCCTGCACCGTGGCATCAAGCCCTGATGTTGCTGGCCGGCCTGCTCGCCAGCGTTGAACTCGGTCTGAACCGGGTGCTGCGTCTCGACAGCACGGCGTTGCCGCGGCTGGCGCATTTGAGTGGCAAGGTGATTGCCGTCGATTGTCGCAGCCCGGCGCTGCAAGTGTTCATCCTGCCCAGCGACGAAGGCTTGATGCTGGCTTCCCACTGGGAAACCGGCGCCGACTGCACCTTGCGCGCACCGGCCTCCAGCCTGCTGAAACTGGCAATGAGCAAGGACAAGACTTCGGTCCTGCATGCTCCTGAAGTCGAACTCGACGGCGACAGTGGCGTGCTGCTGGAACTGGCGGCGATCCTTCAGGACCTTGAACTGGACTGGGAGTACGAACTCTCGCGCTGGCTGGGACCGGTCGCCACGCAACTGCTCGGCGGTCACCTGCGCAGTCGTGCACGCTGGTATCAGCAAGGGTTCGCCAGCCTCAATCAGAACCTTGGCGAGTACCTGGCCGAAGAATCGCGCACCCTCGTCGGTCAACGCGAAGCGGAAGCCCGTTTCAGTGAACTGGACCAGATCAAACTCGATCTGGAACGTCTCGAGGCGCGTTTCGAGCGCCTTTCCCGATCCCTCGACCCAAGCGATAACGCATGAAGCTGCTTGCCGTCCGCCGTTTGTTGCGCATCCAGCGCGTTGTGATTCGCTACCGCCTCGATGACCTGTTGTTCGCCCTGCCACTGCCATGGTTTCTGCTGGCGTTGCGCTACGCCTTGCCGTGGCGCTGGTTCCCGCGCAGGACGCTGGACCTGAGCCGTGGCGCGCGATTGCGTCTGGCGTTGCAGGACCTGGGACCGATTTTCATCAAGTTCGGGCAAATCCTGTCCACCCGCCGCGACTTGCTGCCCGAAGACATCGCCGATGAGCTGATGAAGCTGCAGGACCGCGTGCCGCCGTTCGACTCGCAAGTGTCGGTCAATCTGATCGAAGAACAGCTCGGCAAAAAGATCAGCGAAGTCTTCAGCCGCTTCGACGTCGAACCGCTGGCCTCGGCCTCGGTGGCGCAAGTGCATGCCGCGCAGCTGAAAACCGGTGAAGAAGTGGTGGTCAAGGTCATCCGCCCAGGCCTCAAGCCGATCATCGCGCAGGATCTGGCGTGGCTGTTCATCCTCGCCCGCGCCGCCGAAAAACTCTCGGCCGACGCGCGCCTGCTGCACCCGGTGGACGTGGTCCAGGACTACGAAAAAACCATCTACGACGAACTCGACCTGCTGCGCGAGGCCGCCAACGCCAGCCAGTTGCGGCGTAACTTCGACGGTTCGCCGCTGCTCTACGTGCCGCAAGTCTATTGGGACTGGTGCCGGCCGAAAGTGCTGGTGATGGAGCGCATCTACGGCATTCAGGTCACCGATCTGGCGACCCTGGCCGACCAGCGCACCGACATGAAAATGCTCGCCGAGCGCGGCGTCGAGATCTTCTTCACCCAGGTGTTCCGCGATAGTTTCTTCCACGCCGACATGCACCCCGGCAACATTTTCGTCAGCACCGTACAGCCATGGAGCCCGCAATACATTGCGATCGACTGCGGCATCGTCGGCAGCCTGACCCCGGAAGACCAGGACTACCTGGCGCGCAACCTGTTCGCGTTCTTCAAGCGTGATTACCGTCGTGTCGCGCAGCTGCACATCGATTCGGGCTGGGTACCGGCGGAAACCAAACTCAATGAATTCGAGGCGGCGATCCGCACCGTGTGCGAGCCGATCTTCGAAAAACCGTTAAAAGATATTTCCTTCGGTCAGGTGCTGATGCGCCTGTTCCAGACCGCTCGACGCTTCAACATGGAAGTGCAGCCGCAGCTCGTATTGCTGCAAAAAACCCTGCTGAACATCGAAGGCCTGGGCCGTCAGTTGTACCCGGACCTCGATTTGTGGAACACCGCCCAGCCGTTCCTCGAACGCTGGATGCGCGAACGAGTCAGCCCCAAAGCCTTGATCGGCAACGTGCAAAGCCAGTTCGAACAGCTGCCGCACCTGGCCAACATGGCCCGCGACCTGCTCGAACGCATGTCCCAGCCCCACGCCTACGACCCGCCGCCACCGTGGCACCGGCGCAAGGACGATTGGCTGCTGCGACTGCTCGGCTGTGCGCACCTGGCCGGCGGCACCATACTGGCTGCCGGTGGGCCGCTGAACGAACTGGGTCATTGGCCGGCCGGCATCATGGTGGCCGTCGGTTTGTATCTGGTCGTTCGCCGATAGCCAGCGCCCCCGCACGCTGGCACACTGTTTCAACGCTTGGGTTCTACTCATGAAGTGTGGAACCGCTGTCGGAGTCGAAGATGAAAAACTGGCTGGACGAGATCAAGTGGGACGCCGATGGCCTTGTGCCGGCGATTGCCCAGGATCACAAGACCGGGCGCGTCCTGATGATGGCCTGGATGAACCGTGAAGCGCTGGAACTGACCGCTGCCGAGAACCGCGCCATTTACTGGTCTCGTTCCCGCGGCAAGCTGTGGCGCAAGGGCGAAGAGTCCGGGCATGTGCAAACCCTGCATGAGATGCGCCTGGACTGTGACGCCGACGTGATCATCCTGATGGTCGAGCAGATCGGCGACATCGCTTGCCATACCGGCCGTCAGAGCTGCTTCTACCGCGTCTTCGAGAACGGCGACTGGAAAACTGTCGACCCGGTGCTCAAGGACCCGCACGCCATCTATTCCGCAGGACACACACATGAGTGACACTCTGACCCGTCTGGCCCAAGTGCTGGAAGAGCGCAAAGGCGCCGCCGCCGACAGCTCGTATGTCGCCAGCCTGTACCACAAGGGCTTGAACAAGATTCTGGAAAAAGTCGGCGAAGAGTCGGTCGAAACCATCATTGCCGCCAAGGATGCCGCCATCAGCGGTGACTGCAGCGATGTGATCTACGAAACCGCCGATTTGTGGTTCCACAGCATGGTCATGCTCGCCCAACTGGGGCAGCATCCACAGGCTGTACTCGATGAACTGGACCGTCGTTTCGGTCTGTCCGGACACGCCGAGAAAGCCTCGCGCCCGTCCGCTTGAACAACTATTAGAGAGGAGCAGCAACATGGGCATTTTTGACTGGAAACACTGGATCGTCATCCTGGTTGTTGTCGTGCTGGTGTTCGGCACCAAGAAACTGAAAAACCTGGGCACTGACGTGGGTGAGTCGATCAAGGGCTTCAAGAAAGCCATGAACGACGACGAAAAACCGGCCGATCCGACCGTTACCCCGGCCCAACCGGTACCGCCGGTTCAGCCGCAGTCCTCGGTGAACCAGCCGCACACCATCGACGTGCAAGCGCAAAAAGTCGAAGAGCCGATCCGCAAAGACGTGTGAGCACTGACTAATGTTTGGTATCAGCTTCTCTGAACTGCTGCTCGTCGGCCTCGTGGCCCTGCTGGTGCTGGGCCCCGAGCGGCTGCCGGGGGCTGCGCGCACCGCCGGCCTGTGGGTCGGCCGCCTGAAGCGCAGCTTCAACGCGATCAAAACGGAAGTTGAACGTGAAATCGGTGCCGACGAGATTCGTCGGCAGCTGCACAACGAGCACATTCTGTCGCTGGAGCAGGAGGCGCGGAAGATTTTCACGCCGACTCAGCAGGAGGCCACACCGGTTCAGCCGGTTGAACCTGTGGCGGAGCAGACGATTCATGCTCCGATTGCAGAAGCTGCACCTGCCGCGGCACCGACGGAAACGGTGAAAGCTGTTGAACCAGCGCCGGTTGTCGCGTCCGTAGAACCTGTTGCTCCTGCTGCCGCGCCGACAACGCCGGCTCCTCACGACACCACTTTGCCGCCGCGAGTCTCATGAGCGATCTCCCCGAAAATGACCAGCACATGCCGCTGGTTTCGCACCTCACCGAGTTGCGTACCCGTCTGCTGCGCTGTGTAGCCGCGATCTTCATCATCTTCGCCGGGTTGTTTGCCTTCACCCAGCAGATCTACACCTTCGTCTCCACGCCGCTACGTCAGTACCTGCCCGTGGGTGCGACGATGATCGCCACCGACGTGTCGTCGCCATTCCTGACGCCGCTGAAGCTGACCATGATGGTCTCGCTGTTCCTGGCGATCCCGGTGATCCTGCATCAGATCTGGGGCTTTATCGCGCCAGGCCTGTACAAGCATGAGAAACGCATTGCGGTGCCGTTGCTGGTGTCCAGCATCCTGCTGTTCTATACCGGCATGGCGTTCGCCTATTACCTGGTGTTCCCGCTGATCTTCAAATTCTTCGCCGCTGCCACCCCGGCCGGAGTGGAAATGATGACCGACATCAGCAGCTACCTCGACTTCGTCATGACGCTGTTCTTCGCCTTCGGCGTAGCCTTCGAGATTCCGGTGGCCGTGGTGCTGCTGGTGTGGATCGGCGTGGTCAACGTCGCTTACCTGAAGAAAATCCGCCCGTACGTGGTCATCGGCTGCTTCGTGGTCGGCATGATCCTGACGCCACCGGACATCTTCTCGCAGACGCTGTTGGCCGTACCGATGTGGCTGCTGTTTGAAATCGGCATCCTGTTCGGCAGCCTGATCACCAAGCGCGGCGAGCACCCTGACGACCAACCGGCCGACGATCACAACGACCAGCCGCCAGCGACTCAACCGTGAACCTGCTGCTTCTCGAAGAGGCCGACTTCATTGCGGCCGACCGGGCGATCCTGCGTGATCGCCGGTTGACGCACATGCAGGAAGTCCACCGTTCGGTTGTCGGCGACAGCCTGCGTGTCGGCCGTATCGGCGGGCTGATGGGCTCGGCCGAACTGCTGCGCCTGGACGCCGATGAAGCCGAATTGCGCGTCACCCTCGACCAGCCACCACCGGCCAAGCTGCCGCTGACCCTGGTGCTGGCCCTGCCGCGGCCGAAAATGCTGCGTAGGGTGTTTCAGACTGTGGCGGCCATGGGTGTGCCACGAATCATTCTGGTGAACAGCTATCGCGTCGAGAAGAGCTTCTGGCAAACCCCGTTCCTGGAGCCCGAGGCGATTCGCGAGCAATTGATCCTCGGCCTCGAACAGGCCCGGGACAGCGTGCTGCCGGAAGTCGTCATCGAGAAGCGCTTCAAGCCGTTCGTCGAAGACCGTCTGCCGGCGATCACCGAGGGCACCCTCGGCCTGGTCGGCCACCCCGGAAATTATCCACCCTGCCCTCGCGGCCTGGACGAACCGGTGACCCTGGCCATCGGCCCCGAAGGGGGCTGGATTCCTTACGAAATCGACCTGCTGGGCAAGGCCGGCCTGCAACCGGTGCAGCTCGGCGACCGCATCCTGCGGGTCGAAACCGCCGTGACCGCCCTCCTCTCACGCTTGTTCTGAATTCCCCCGGACGCTTCAGTTCGAGCGTGCCCTGCCGACACAGTGTTGTAACAACAAGAAACTGCGGCCAAGCCCGGCTTTCGTCTGTTCGCGATGGAGTACTTCACATGTCTCGATGGTTAACCCAGAGTATGGGAAACGTAAGCGTCAGTCTAAAGCTCGGTATGGGATTCGGTCTGGTATTGCTGCTGACCCTGCTGATTGCTACCACTGGCTGGATGGGTCTGAGCACCTTGATCGACCGCGGCGAAAAGTTTGCGGCCATATCGCAGTTGAGTGAGTTGAGTAAAGACCTGCGTGTCGCCCGCTTGAGTTTTGAACTGCAGAAGGGCCTTGAAGGCTCCGCTGAAATCGCTCGCCTGCGGGACAAACTTGAACAAGACGGGCAAGCACTTCGCCAGCTTCTGCAAGACCCGAAAGACCGCGCCATGCTTGATGAAGAGTCAGTCTTGCTACGCGACTACAAAAACGACCTCAACAACCTGACCGCGGCGGTACAGAACCGCGAAACCAGCCGCAGCAACCTTGGTACCAACGCAGACCGCGCCGTCTTGCTGATTGGCGAGCTTGAAAAAACGCTATTGCAGAGCGAAAACATTGCGCAGTACAACGGCGTTATCGAACTGAGCAAACTCATCCAACAAGCACGCTTCCAGGTTCGTGGCTACACCTACAGCGGCAAGACCGAAGCGGAACAGCCTGCCCTGGATGCCATCGATCAGACCCTGAGCAGCATCGCCAGCTTGTCGGGCAAACTGCCTGAGCAATATGGTACCAACCTGCAACAGGCTGGCGAAGCACTGAAAGCCTACCGTGGTGCCGTCGGCCAATACCACGACGCACTGATCAGCAGTACGCAAGCCTTCAAACAGATGGCTGAGAAGGTCATGCGTGTGTTCGAATTGAATACACAAATGAACGCGATACAAACCAGCAAACGCGACAACGAAGCCCGGCAGGCCAAGATCATGCTGAGCATCGCCGCCGCTCTGGCGCTGCTGCTCGGGATTCTCGCCGCGTGGAGCATTACCCGGCAGATCATCATTCCGCTGCAGCAGACCCTCCAAGTGGTCGAACGCGTGGCATCCGGCGATCTCAGTCAGGACCTTGATGTCCAGCGCCGCGACGAGCTCGGCCAACTGCAAAGCACCATACAGCGCATGACCGCCAACCTGCGGGAACTGATCAGCGGCATCGGCCAAGGAGTGACGCAGATCGCCAGCGCCTCCGAACAGCTGTCAGCCGTCACTAAACAGACCAGTGCAGGGGTCAACAGCCAAAAAATCGAGACCGACCAAGTGGCCACCGCCATGAACGAAATGACCGCCACCGTGCAGGAAGTCGCGCGTAACGCCGAAGAAGCCTCCGAAGCTGCTGTCGCCGCCGACCAACAGGCCCGTGAAGGCGACAAGGTGGTGGGCGAGGCCATCGCGCAAATCGAACGCCTGGCCAAGGAAGTCGGCAACTCCACCGAGGCCATGAGCCATCTCAAGCGCGAAAGCGACAAAATCGGCAGCGTGCTCGACGTGATCAAATCCGTGGCCCAGCAAACCAACCTGCTGGCCCTCAATGCGGCCATCGAGGCCGCCCGTGCTGGTGAGGCCGGACGTGGTTTCGCGGTAGTTGCCGATGAAGTCCGCAGCCTGGCCCAGCGCACCCAGAAATCTACCGAAGAAATCGAAGAACTGATCGGCGGCCTGCAAAACGGTACCCAGCAAGTCGCCACTATCATGGACAACAGCCGCACCCTGACCGAAAGCAGCGTCGAACTGACTCGCCGCGCCGGAGGTTCGTTGACCAATATCACCCGTACCGTCTCAGCGATTCAGGCGATGAACCAACAAATCGCCGCTGCAGCTGAGCAGCAAAGCGCCGTGGCCGAAGAGATCAACCGCAGCGTGCTGAACGTGCGCGACGTGTCCGAGCAGACCTCGGCAGCTACTGAACAGACCGCGGCCTCCAGCGTCGAGCTGGCGCGGTTGGGGACGCATTTGCAGACGCTGGTGGGCAAGTTCAAGGTTTGAGGTGATGCGAGGGCCTCAGTCCGCTTAGGACCGAGGTGATGCCATCGCGAGCAAGCTCGCTCCCACAGGGGTTAAGCGTCAGACACAAGTTTTGTGTGCGCTGCCGATCAATGTGGGAGCGGGCTTGCTCGCGAATGCGGTTCGTCAGGCGCTGAGGTTAGAGAACCTGCCGCAAGAAGGCCTGTGCCCGCGGATCCTTCGGCGCATCGAAGAATTCGGCCGGTGAGGCGTCTTCCAGCAATTTGCCGTGATCGAAGAACAGCACCCGATCCGCCACTTCCCGGGCGAAGCCCATTTCGTGGGTGACGCAAACCATGGTCATGCCTTCCACCGCCAGGGTTTTCATCACGTCCAGCACTTCGCCGACCATTTCCGGGTCGAGCGCCGAGGTCGGCTCATCGAACAGCATGACCTTCGGCTCCATGGCCAATGCCCGGGCGATGGCCACGCGCTGTTGCTGACCGCCGGACAGGCGCGACGGAAACTCGTTGGCCTTCTGTGCAATTCCGACCTTTTCCAGCAACGCCAAGGCCTTGGCCTCGCGCTCTTTCTTGCCGCGCTTGCGCACGACTTTCTGGGCCAGGCAGAGGTTTTCCAGCACGGTCATGTGCGGGAACAGGTTGAAATGCTGGAACACCATGCCGACTTCGCGGCGATAGGCATTCACGTCGGTTTTCGGGTCGGCCAGTTGCAGGCCATCGATGCTCACCGAGCCCGAGTCAAACTCTTCCAGGCCGTTGAGGCAGCGCAGGAAGGTCGACTTGCCGGAACCGGACGGGCCGATCACAACCAGCACTTCGCCCTTGGCGACGTGCGTCGAAACGTTATCCACCGCGCGAACCACGTGGCCGCGGGTGTCGAAAACTTTTACCAGATCGCGGACTTCAATCACTTTGCGCGAGCCTCCGCTCAAGCCGGCTGGCGATTTTCGACAGCGGCAGGTTGATCAACAGGTACAGACCGGCCACGCAGAACAGGATTTCGAACGGCGAGAACGAGGTGGTGATGACTTCGCGACCGCTTTTCAGCAGCTCGGTAATGGCGATTACCGACACCAGCGAGGTGTCCTTGACCAGACTGATGAACTGACCGGCCAGCGGTGGCAGCACCCGTTTGAACGCTTGCGGCAGCACCACGTGGCGCATCGACTGACCAGCGCTCAGACCCAGGGAGCGCGCGGCTTCGTTCTGGCCACGGGCGATGGATTGCACGCCGGAACGGATGATTTCCGCCACATAAGCGCCGGTGAACAGCGACAGCGCGGCGATCCCGGCGAACTCCCGGGAGAGGTTCATCACGGTGCCGATGAAGAAGTAGAAAATGAAGATCTGCACCAGCAGCGGCGTACCGCGCACCAGTTCGACGTAGATCGTCGAGAGATCGCGCAGGGTCGGGTTGCTTGACAGTCGGCACAGGCCCGTGGCCAGGCCGATCAGCAGGCCGAGCACACCTGAAACCACGGACAACCATAAGGTGGTCCAGAGCCCCCACATCAGCGGTCCGGCGGCCCAATGGCGGGTCACGCCAATCACGTCGCCTTCGGCCACGTCATCACCTTGGGCGACTTGCAGGCTGTTGTCGTCGACGGTCAGGTGCTGCTCGACACCGGCATCACTGCGCAGGGTGACTTCAGCCTTGTCACCCTTGCGCACCAGTTCGCTGACGGTGGAGATATCGGCGGCACGCTGGGACTCTTCGGCGTGATAGGCGAAGTATTGCGGCACACGGTTCCAGCGCCATTCGTAGGACATCAGCGAGGTGGCGTAATACAACGCGCCGGCCAGGCCGATCAGCAGCAGCACGGTTAATACGTGCCACGGCCATTGGGCTTTTTTCTGTTTCATCTGTAAGCAGATTCCGAAATTTGTGTCGCCAAGGAGGGCGCCATCGCGAGCAAGCTCGCTCCCACAGGGTCTGCGCCGGACACAAAGGTTGTGTTCACATCGATCAACTGTGGGAGCGAGCTTGCTCGCGATTGGAGCGGCGCGGTGTTACTGACACACCGCTGCAGAAATCCTTATTCCATGTCCTTGAGCCAAGCGGTGTCTTTGAACCACTTGTCATGGATGCGATCGTAGGTGCCGTCTTCGTGGATCTGGCGCAGGAAGTTATTGATGAAGTTGATGCTGTCGTAGTCACCCTTCTTCAGACCGAAGGCCAGTGGCTCGTAGGTGAAAGGCTTGTCGAGGAACACCAGCTTGCCAGCACCGACCTTGTTCACGGCCACGACGTTGTAAGGTGCGTCGTAGATGAAAGCGTCGGCCTTGCCGTTGACCACGTCGAGCACGGCTTCCTGCTCGTTGTCGTAGCCGTGGTAGTTGGCTTTGGAAATAAGCTTTTTGGCGACCATCTCGCCGGTGGTGCCGAGCTTGGACGTGATGCGGTAGTCAGCGGTGTTCAGGTCTTTATAGGACTTGATGGTGCTTTCCAGCTCTTTGCGGATCAGCAGGGTCTGGCCCACCACGATGAACGGTTCGCTGAAGTTCAGGCGCAGGTTGCGTTCCTGGGTCAGGGTCATGCCGCTGCCGATCATGTCGAACTTGTCGGTGAGCAGGGCCGGGATGATGCCGTCGTAACCGGTGGAAACCATCTCCAGCTTGACGCCCATGGCCTTGGTCATGGCTTTGAGGATGTCGACTTCGAAGCCGATGATCTCGCCGCGCTTATTGGTCATTTCGAACGGCATGTAGGTCGGGTCCATGCCGACTTTCAGCGTGCCGCGCTTGACCGCGTCATCGATGGCACCGGCGTGCGCCGCGTTGACTGCAACCAATGCCGTGACGCCGACCAGCAGCATCGAGAGATACTTCTTCATCATCAAGTCCCCAAAACCATCGCGTTGTGAGGCGCGCAAACCGCGGATTTCCCTTGGAAAACCGGCAGATACGAACAGAAAGTTGTCCGGGCGCACCAATTCGGGGACGGATGCTAACGCACTCGTTCGTTTGCACAAGGGTTTAAGCAGGAATTGTTGTACGACGCTGATCTGCGCAAAAAAAACCCCGCTTTCGCGGGGTTTTTTATTAGGCCAACTGAGGCTGCGCACTCAGCGGCTTGAGCGGCAACAGCGGCGCATGGGGATCGGCTTTCACCGATTTACGCCACGCCTCCAGCCACTCGGGGTGACCTTCGTTCCAGATCTGCTCATGCAGACGACCCAATGCCACTGGGTCACTGAGCAGTTCCACGCGCTCATTGTTGCTCAGACCCTCAGGCCCGGCTTTCAGCGCATGACGCACCCGTTCGATCCGCAACCATTCGATCGGCTCGGCCTCACGGTGGCGTGAAGTCGCCAGCGAGCACGCCAAGGCGTTCTGCTGTGGATCGACCACTGCCCGGACGAAGCCGTCGTTCAGCGCATGCCAACGGTTTTCGTGGGTGTACTGGTCGGTCGCCAGCAACGCCTGTGGCGGATTGTATTCCTCAGGGATCAGGAACAGGCTTTCGTCACGGGACTTGAGGCCCAGGCCAACTCGACTGGAGATCACCGACACCGGAATCGACAGCATCAACGAACCGACGATCGGCACCAGCCACCAGAGGAAGCTCGGGTTCAGCCAGATCACCAGCAGGGCCCAGAAGAAGCCCAGCAAGGTTTGCGGACCGTGGCGTTTTACCGCTTCACTCCATGGCGTGGAATCGTCGTCACGTTGCGGCGAGTTCCAGGTCGCGGCCCAGCCGAGGAACGCGGCGAGTACGAACCGGGTGTGGAAAATCATCCGCACCGGCGCCAGCAGCATGGAGAACAGCATCTCCAGCAGCATCGACAACGTCACCTTGAACTTGCCACCGAACTCTTTCGCGCCCTTGGCCCAGATCAGGATGATGCTCAACAACTTCGGCAGGAACAGCAGCACGACGGTGGTCGAGAACAGCGCGATCGCCTTGTCCGGGTGCCATTGTGGCCACAACGGATACAGCTGGCGTGGCTCAAGGAAGTACTGCGGTTCCATCAGCGTGTTGACCGCCAGCAGCGCCGTCGACAGCACGAGGAAGAAGAACCACAACGGCGCCGACAGGTAAGACATCACGCCCGTCAGGAACACCGCACGGTGCACCGGGTGCATGCCTTTTACCAGGAACAGCCGGAAGTTCATCAGGTTGCCGTGACACCAGCGACGGTCACGCTTGAGTTCGTCCAGCAGGTTCGGCGGCAATTCTTCGTAGCTGCCCGGCAAGTCGTAGGCAATCCACACGCCCCAGCCGGCACGACGCATCAGCGCCGCTTCAACGAAGTCGTGGGACAGAATTGCACCGGCAAACGCGCCTTTACCAGGCAACGGCGCCAAGGCGCAGTGCTCGATGAACGGCTTCATGCGGATGATCGCGTTGTGGCCCCAGTAGTGGGATTCGCCCAACTGCCAGAAGTGCAGACCGGCGGTAAACAGCGGACCGTACACGCGGGTGGCGAACTGCTGCATGCGTGCATACAACGTGTCCATGCCCGAAGCGCGCGGCGCGGTCTGAATGATCCCGGCGTCCGGGGTGGCTTCCATCAAGCGCACCAGACTGGTCAGGCAATCGCCGCTCATCACGGAGTCCGCGTCGAGCACGACCATGTACTTGTAATCACCGCCCCAACGACGGCAGAAGTCGTCGAGGTTACCGCTTTTACGTTTGACGCGACGACGGCGGCGGCGATAGAAGATCTTGCCGAAGCCCTTGGCTTCACGGCAAACGTCCAGCCAGGCTTGTTGCTCGGCGACGCAGATATCGGCGTCGTTACTGTCGCTGAGGACAAAGAAGTCGAAGCGATCCAGATTACCCGTGGCCGCAACCGACTCGAAGGTCGCTCGCAAACCGGCAAACACCCGTGGCACGTCTTCGTTGCAGATCGGCATTACAAGGGCGGTGCGAGCGTCCGTAGGGATCGGCTCGTTACCGGCGCTTTTACCGGAAATGCGGTATTTGTCGTGACCGGTGAGCAACTCGAGGAAGCCCATCAACGCGGTCCAGAAACCGGCCGACACCCAGCAGAACAGAATCCCGAACAAGATCAGGATGCTGGTTTGCAGTGCATACGGCAGCACTTGCGTAGCCGTTTGCGACAGCGGTTGATGCAGCACTTCGTTCAGGTCGACGAACGACCAGCCCTGGTACGGCATGATGCCTTTCATGTACCAGCCGGCGACGATGGTCTGGCCGAGCATCAGCACCAACAGAATGTAGCGGCGGATCGAACCGACGGTGCGCCAGCGAGCAGCCGGCAGCACACGCTCATCCTTCGGCGGGGCCGGCGGATTGGTGCGACCGGTCAGACGACGCCAGCCACGCACCAGAATGTTGGTGCGCCACGGTTCCGGCACGACTTTGGTCCGACGAATCGGCGGGGTTGCCCGCAGGCAGACCCGGCCGCTGGCGTCGAGCACCAGCATTTCAGCGTCGGCCAGTTCTTCGGCAGTGTTCAGGGTCAGGCGCCGGCCCACCGAAGCTTGAGCAGCCTCGGTCGGCGCGTCGAACGTCGAGGACGAAAGGCGCTCATGCAATTCGCTGAAAGACTGGCAGCCCGCGAGTTCCGCGCGCTGCTCGTCGGTCATTGGCAGATGCGCCAGATACTCGGCAAGAGTCTCTGGCTGTACTTGAGAATTACTCATCGGCAGGCAACTGGTAGCTCCAGGTCTCGGTCAGGACTTCTTCAGTCGGTACCGATTCCGGTGTGGCTGGGGCCGCCTCGGCAGCAACAGGCTGCTTGGCGTCTTTGTTGTCCTTGTCCTTGGAATCTGCGGCTGGCTTGGCTTCGGCCGCCGGCTTGGCTTCAACCTGCTTGGCCTCAGCCTGTTTGGTTTCCTTCGCTTCCTTGGCTTCCTTGTCCAGCTTCTCCTGCTGCCGAGCGGCAATCTTGTCAGCCTTGGCGACGGAAGAATTGGATGCCGGATACGATGTTTTGGCCAGGTCGGCAGTCACGATGTTCTTGACCAGTGCAGCACGCATCTCGGTAGGCTTGCCCGGATCCTTGATTTTCATTCGCAGCGTCAGGCGCCAGCCCTTGGTTTCAGGGTTGTAACGTACGCTGTTCTCGACCAGCTCGGCATTCTCACCAACGCTGACCTGGCTACGAACGTCCGTATCATCCGGCAATGCCGCAAGGGACGGGCCTTCGAAGTCCACCAGATAGGCGACGCTGCCGTCCGGCTGACGAATCAGGTTGGACTGTTTCACGTCACCCGTGGAACGCAGGGTCTGTTGGACCCAGGCGCTGTCCGGTGCGTGAAGCGCGGCTTCGTCGATGGTCCAGTGCATGCGATAAGCGACGTCCAGCGGCTGGCCAGGCTCAGGCAGTTTTTCCGGACTCCAGAACGCAACGATATTGTCGTTGGTTTCGTCGGCAGTCGGAATCTCTACCAGATCGACGGAGCCCTTGCCCCAATCGCCTTTTGGTTCGATCCAGGCACTTGGGCGCTTGTCGTAGCGGTCGTCGAGGTCTTCGTAGTGGCTGAAGTCGCGGCCACGTTGCAGCAGGCCGAAACCGCGCGGGTTCTCGATCGAGAAGTTGCTGACCGCCAGGTGTTTCGGGTTGTTCAGTGGGCGCCAGATCCACTCGCCATTGCCGGCATGGATCGACAGACCGCTGGAGTCATGCAGTTCGCGACGGTAGTTCAGCACTTTCGACGGCTGATTGGCGCCGAACAGGAACATGCTGGTCAGCGGCGCAACGCCAAGCTTGGTGACCTTGTCACGCAGGAACATCTTGGCCTTGACGTCGACAACGGTGTCGCTGCCCGGACGCAGGGTCAGGCGATAGGCACCGGTAGCGCGTGGCGAATCCAGCAGGGCAAAGATCACCAGGTGCTTGTCACCCGGTTTTGGCTGTTGAATCCAGAACTCGGTGAAACGCGGGAATTCTTCGCCGGATGGCAACGCGGTATCGATGGCCATGCCGCGAGCGGACAAGCCATAGGTGTGACCCTTGCCGACAACGCGGAAGTAACTCGCGCCGAGCATGGTCATGATTTCGTCTTGCTTGTCAGCCTTGTTGATCGGGTACAGCACACGGAAACCGGCATAACCCAGTTGCTCGGTGGCTTTAGGATCGAACTTCACGTCGCCAAAATCGAAACGACTTGGGTCGTATTTGATCTCTTCGACGGTGTTAGCTGTGATTTCGTTGATTTTCACCGGCGTATCGAAATGCATACCCTGGTGATAGAACGACAGCTTGAACGGAGTCTTCTGATCGGCCCACTCGGCTTTTTCGGTCAGGAAGCGAATTTTTTGATAGTCCGCGAATTTCATCTCGCGGAACTCGTTCGGCAGGTTACTGCGCGGAGCTTCGTATTTCTGCCCGGCCAGCTCTTTTGCCTTGACCGATACATCATCCAGATTGAATGCCCAAAGCTGACCGGCGCTGAGCAGGCAGAGCAGTGCAGAGCCCGCTACCAGAGCGCTTCGTAACCGTTTGGCAGACAATTTTGGTGCATTACAGGGACTAACAATCACGAGCAACCCTCGCCGAAAACAGATCAAAAAACCAACGGCCAGTTAAAGTGCCTGTGAGGTGTGCGGCATGAAAAAACCGACCCTACAGACCACTCTTGCCAAGTTGGCGAGCATTGTTCCGACTCCTATGGGGCTAAATGATTCCCCAAGAGGTCCAGGACAAGTCTCTACCTAAGTCAAAATGGACCAACGAACGCTGATCCCCGTAGCGCGCGATTATCTAGTAGGCCGCGTTACAACGCATCAGGGGTAACAAAGTATTTATCGCGAAAAACGCCTGTTTTCAGTCGAAATGCCCTTAAAAACATGTTTCAAGCGCTTTCAGGTCTGTAACAGGAAGGTTACCGGGCCGTCGTTGACCAGGTGCACCTGCATATCCGCGCCGAATCTACCTGATGCCACAGTGCCATGCACCTGTTTCGCTTTGCTTAATAGATAGTCGAAAAGTTCCTCGCCAAGGGCCGGAGGGGCAGCGGTCGAAAAACTCGGACGCAACCCGCTCTTGGTATCGGCGGCCAGGGTGAACTGTGAGACCAGCAGCAACCCACCGCCTACATCTGCCAGGGACAGATTCATCTTGCCCTCGGCGTCACTGAATACACGATAGTTAAGCAGTTTCTGCAGAAGTTTGTCGGCGCTGGCCCGAGTATCCTCGGGCTCGACCGCCACCAATACCAGCAAACCCTGATCGACGGCGCCAACCACCTCCCCTGCTACCTCGACTCGCGCGCCACGCACGCGTTGCAGCAGGCCCTTCATGCTTCTTCAGGGGCCAGGTCGAGCAGACGACGGGCCATCAGATTAGCGGCGCGAACCAGTGCGTCAGTAATGCCAGGTTCGGAGGCGGCATGGCCGGCGTCACGGATCACCTGCAATTCACTGTTCGGCCAGTTCTGATGCAGTTCCCAGGCGTTATCCAGCGGGCAGATCACGTCGTAGCGACCGTGGACGATCACGCCAGGCAAATGGGCGATCTTGCCCATGTCGCGGATCAGCTGGTTGGGCTCAAGGAACGCATTGTTGGTGAAGTAGTGACATTCGATACGGGCAATCGACAGTGCGCGCTGTGGCTCGGAGAAACGATCGACCACCATCGGGTTCGGGCGCAGGGTGGCGGTCCGGCCTTCCCAGGTGGACCAGGCCTTGGCCGCGTGCATCTGGGCAATCTGATCGTTACCGATCAGGCGCTTGTGGAAAGCCGAGAGCAAGTCTTCGCGCTCGTCCAGCGGGATCGGCGCGATGTAGTCCTGCCAGTAATCGGGGAACAGACGACTGGCGCCACACTGGTAGAACCACTCGATTTCCTGCGGACGGCAGAGAAAAATCCCGCGCAGAATCAGACCGTGCACACGCTCCGGGTGGGTTTGCGCGTAGGCCAGCGCCAGGGTCGAGCCCCACGAACCGCCGAACAACACCCATTTTTCGATGCCAAGGTGCTGGCGAATTCGCTCAAGGTCGGCGACCAGATCCCAGGTGGTGTTGTTTTCGAGGCTGGCGTGGGGCGTGGAACGACCGCAACCGCGCTGGTCGAAGGTCACAATGCGATACAGGTTCGGATCGAAATACCGACGGCTCTGGGCATCACACCCGGCGCCGGGGCCGCCGTGGATGAACACCACCGGCAAACCTTCCGGCGAACCGCTTTCGTCGACATACAGCGTGTGGGTTTCATCGACGGCCAGATCGTGCCGGGCGTGGGGTTTGATCTGCGGGTACAAAGTCTGCATTGCGCGCTCCGTAAGGGGTCGAGGTCATCCCTGGGGGGACATCTATTATTCTGCCGTCCGGCATCATAAACCCGAATTACGCCAATGAGCATGCCTTGCAGAGTCAGAGTTTCTCAGCCCGTTTTTTCAGACAAATAGCCGAGCAGCGTTTCATAGAGTGCGTCGACCTCGGCGACCTGCCCCCGAGCCCGCAAACAGCCGTGAACCAACCCCTCCCCGTAATAGAGCGTCGCTGCCACGCCTGCTGCGTTCAGTCGCTCGGCGTAGAGCATGCCGTCATCGCGCAACGGATCGAATTGCGCCACGGCGATCAAGGCCGGCGGCAACCCCCTGAAATCCTCGGCGAGCAACGGCATCGCATAGGCACTTGGCTGTCCAGTGCCGCGCAAGTACAGGGCGTGATAACAATCCAGGTCGCTGCTGCTGAGCAAGGGAGCATCGACACATTCGCTGCGCGACGGCAATCGGTGATCACCGCCCAGTCCCGGATAAATCAGCACCTGAGCCGCCGGCAATGGCTCGCCCGCATCGCGCAACGCCAGACACAACGCAGCCGCAAGGTTGCCACCTGCGCTGTCCCCGGCCACCAGCGTTCGCTCGGGATCGAGCCGGAATGGCCCGGTCCGTAGCGCGCGCCAGACACCCAGACAATCCTCGAACGCCGCCGGAAACGGATGTTCCGGCGCCAACCGATAATCGACGGCGATCACCAGCACACCGAGCGTCGACGCCAGTTCGGCGCAGATGAATTCGTGGGAGTCCAGATCCCCCACCACCCACCCACCGCCGTGCAGATACACGATGCACGGACAACCACTGGTCGGTGGCGAAACCGGCGGTTGATAAGACCGCACCGGCACGCCGGCCAATTCAAAATCCACCACATAAAGCCCGGCGGGACGTGACGGAGTGAACGCCCGGCACATTTCGCTGTAGGCCTGACGCAAACCGTTGAGGCTGCTGTCGGTGCTGTTGAAGCTGACGGTTCTCTCGACGAAAGCCGCCATTTGCCCGGATAACGGATAGGAACTCATCAAAGCTTCAAACTGGTCTGAACGGTCGCCACGCCATCCTTACCATCAAAACTGGTGACACCGCCGAGCCAGCGCTGCAGATCCTCGGGATGATCTCGCAGCCATTGTCTGGCGACATCCTGCGGCGTCTTGCGCTCCATGATCGGCACCATCAACTGGCTTTCCTGGGCCGCTGTGAAGGTCAGGTTTTCCAGCAGACGGTTTACGTTCGGGCAGCGCTGGGCGTAGTCCGGGGCGGTCACGGTGGAAACGGTGGCGGCGCCCTCGTTCGGGCCGTAAACGTCTTCGCTGCCGGTCAGGTAGGCGATCTTCATGTTGATGTTCATCGGGTGCGGGGTCCAGCCGACGAACACCACGAACTCTTTGCGATTCACCGCCCGCTGAACGGCGGCAAGCATGCCGGCCTCACCCGACTCGATCAGCTTGAAATCCTTCAAGCCAAATTGATTGGTCTCGATCATGGTTTTAATGGTGGTGTTGGCGCCGCTGCCCGGCTCGATGCCGTAGATCTTGCCGCCGAGCTGATCCTTGAATTTGGCGATATCGGCGAAGGTTTTCAGACCCGCTTCGGCGACATACTCAGGTACGGCGAGGGTTGCCTGGGCGTCGGCCAGGCTCGGTTTGTCCATGACCTTCACTTGATTGGCGGCCACGAACGGCGCGATGTTTTTGTCCATCGCCGGTTTCCAGTAACCAAGGAAGATATCGAGACGCTTGTCGCGGATGCCGGCGAAGATGATTTGCTGCACGGCGCTGGTTTGCTTGCTTTCGTAACCGAGGCCATTGAGCAGCACGTCGGCCATGCCACTGGTGGCGATCACGTCGGTCCAGTTGACCACGCCCATGCGCACGGCCTTGCAGGAAGCGTCGTCACTGGCCAGAACGCTGGTGCTCAGGAGAGCAGTGCCGCAGAGGATTGAGAGACAGCGGGTGAACAGTCTTTTCATTGGGGGAGTCTCGTGCGGCAGATTATTGTGAGGGCCGGTGTCTTCGTGCACCGTGCCCAGAACATTACGCAGCGTCGAGAGGGTAAAAGCGAACTGTGGCGACCGTGTTTTGCACGGTGGCGACTGTCCTGATCGATCGTTCCCACGCTCTGCGTGGGAATGCAGCCCGTGACGCTCCGCGTCACTGGACGCGGAGCGTCCCTTGAGGCATTCCCACGCGGGAGCGTGGGAACGATCAGTTACCGGTAGTGTTTCTCGCCCCAGGCCAGCAGCCCTTGCAGCAATTCCTTGAGCACCACCTGCGTCGGCGCCGCCAGGTCCGGGCGATAACGGAACGGCTCGAACTCTTCCATGTACGTGCACTGGCCCAACTCCAGTTGCACCGCATGGATGTTCTCAGCCGGATTGCCGTAATGCCGGGTGATGTGGCCGCCCTTGAAACGACCGTTCAGCACATGGCTGTAATCGCCGTGGCGCGCGCAGATGGCTTCCAGCTGAGTGGCCAACTGTGGATCGCAACTGGCGCCGTTAAAGGTGCCAAGGTTGAAGTCCGGCAGTTTGCCGTCGAAGAGGTGCGGGATGATCGAGCGGATCGAGTGCGCATCGAACAGCAGCGCGTAGCCGAACTCGGCCTTCAGTCGCGCCAGCTCGTTCTGCAAAGTGCTGTGGTACGGCGTCCAGATCTGCTCCAGGTAAGTCGCGCGTTCCGCCGCTGACGGCTCATGCCCTTCGCGGAACAACGGAATGCCGTCGAACAGCGTCGCCGGATACAGGCCGGTGGTCGCGCCGACATACAAAGGCTTGTCGTCAGACGGTCGATTCAGGTCGATGACAAAACGCGAGTACTCGGCGGCCAAGGTGCTGGCGCCCAGCTCGGCAGCAAATTCGTAAAGCTGCGGGATATGCCAGTCAGTGTCCGGCAGGCTTTTCGCGTCGGGGATCAACCCGGCTTCGACCGTCGGGGTCAGGCGCAGGCCGGCGTGGGGCATGCTGATCAGCAGCGGTACGCGACCTTGTTTGAAGTTCAGAACCTTATCCACAACTGTTCTCCTAAATGCTCACTTCAACGCCGTGACGCACGACGCGTTTTTCCAGGTCACCGCCCAGCCAGTACGACAGGTCGGCCGGACGATCGATTTGCCAGGCGACGAAATCTGCACACTTGCCGACTTCCAGCGAACCGTGGGTTTCAGCCATGCCCAGCGCCGTGGCGGCATGAATCGTTGCACCCGCCAGCGCTTCTTCCGGGGTCATGCGGAAACAGGTGCACGCCATGTTCAGCATCAAACGCAACGACAGTGCCGGTGAGGTGCCTGGGTTGAGGTCACTGGCGATGGCGATTTTCACGCCGTGCTTGCGCAGGGCCTCCATCGGCGGCAATTGGGTTTCTCGCAGAAAGTAGAAGGCGCCGGGCAGCAACACCGCGACGGTACCGGACTTGGCCATGGCGATGGCGTCGTCTTCGGTCATGAATTCCAGGTGATCGGCCGACAGTGCGTGGTAACGCGCGGCCAGACTCGAACCATGCAACGACGACAACTGTTCGGCGTGCAGCTTCACCGGCAAACCGAGTTGTTGCGCGGTGATGAACACCCGCTCGACCTGCGCCGGCGAAAACGCCAGGTATTCGCAGAATGCATCAACCGCATCCACCAGCCCTTCGGCGGCCAGGGCCGGCAGCATCTCGGCGCAGATGTGATCGATGTAGTCGTCTGCACGGTCCGCGTATTCCGGCGGCAAGGCGTGAGCAGCCAGGCAGGTGCTGCGCACGCTGACCGGCAGTTCGGCGCCGAGACGACGGATGACCCGCAGGATCTTGCGTTCGCTGGCCAGGTCCAGGCCGTAGCCGGATTTCATCTCGACGGTGGTCACGCCGTCGCGCATCAGGCTCTTCAGACGCTTGGCGGCGCTGGCGAACAGCTCGTCTTCAGTGGCCGCGCGAGTGGCGCGCACGGTGCTGGCGATGCCACCGCCAGCCGCTGCGATTTCTGCATAGCTGACGCCTTGCAGACGCTGTTCGAATTCACCGCTGCGGTTACCGCCGAACACCGTGTGGGTGTGGCAGTCGATCAGGCCCGGCGTCACCCAGGCCCCTTTCAGATCATTGACTGCCGGGTACTCGCCCGACGGCAGTTCAGCGCGTGGGCCGATCCACTCAATGTGCGCTCCTGACGTCACGATGGCCGCATCCTCGATGATCGAGTAGGCGCCTTGCGCCATGGTTGCGACGTGGCAGTGTTGCCAGAGAGTTTTCATCCGTGGCCTCCGTTAGGTTATCGATGAGAAAAAGAAGGTTCCCGCTCCACGGGTACTGCCTTCCCTGCCGCCGGTTTCACCCACGTCAGGTAGGCCAGCACCAGCAATACAATCCAGACCACGCCGACGATCAGCGCCGCCTGGGTGTCCGGGAAATAGCCCAGCACGCCAAAAATGAACAGCATGAAGGCAATCGCTGCCATTGGCGCATAAGGCCAGAACGGCACCGGGAATTTAAGTTGCGCGACCTGCTCGGCACTCATGGAGCGACGCATCGCCACTTGGGTGAACAGAATCATCAACCAGACCCACACCGTCGCAAAGGTGGCGATGGAGGCGATCAACAGAAATACGTTCTCCGGAATCAGGTAGTTCAGCAGCACGCCCAACAGCAACGCGACACTCATTACCACCACGGTCATCCATGGCACACCGTTGCGCGACAAGCGGGCGAAGCCCTTCGGCGCATGCCCTTGCTGGGCCAGACCGTACATCATGCGGCCAGCGCCGAAGATGTCACTATTGATCGCCGACACTGCCGCCGAGATCACCACGATATTGAGAATGGTCGCCGCCGAACTGATTCCCAGGTTGTCGAAAATCTGCACGAATGGGCTGCCTTGGCTGCCGATCTGCTGCCATGGAAAGATCGACATTAGTATGAACATCGTCAGCACGTAGAACAGCAGGATACGCAACGGTACGGCATTGATCGCCCGGGGCAGCACGCGCTGCGGGTCTTTGGCTTCACCGGCCGTTACGCCGATGATTTCAATGCCGCCAAACGCAAACATCACCACCGCGAACGAAGCGATCAAACCGCCCACACCATTGGGCATGAAGCCGCCATGGCTCCAGAGATTGCTGATGTCGGTCGCCTGGGCGCCGGGCGCCGTGCTGATGCCGAACAACATGATGCCGAAGCCACCGAGGATCATCGCGACGATGGCCGCGACCTTGAGCAGCGACAGCCAGAACTCCATTTCACCGAAGACTTTGACGTTGCACAGGTTCAAGCCGCCGACCACCGAAACGATGCCCAGCACCCAGATCCAGCGGGCGACTTCCGGAAACCAGAAGCCCATGTAAATACCGAACGCGGTGACGTCGGCCATGCCGACGATGACCATTTCAAACGCGTAGGTCCAACCGAGGATGAAGCCCGCCATCGGCCCAAGATAAGTGCTGGCGTAGTGGCCGAAAGAACCCGCCACCGGGTTGTGCACGGCCATCTCACCGAGGGCGCGCATGACCATGAACACCGCCGCGCCACCGATCAGGTAAGCGAGCAGTACCGCAGGCCCGGCCATTTGAATGGCCGAGGCAGAACCGTAAAACAGCCCAGTGCCGATCGCCGACCCCAGCGCCATGAAGCGAATATGTCGGGCAGAGAGCCCGCGTTTCAAACCCTTTTCTGACTGTTGCATTGCTCGTCCTTAATTATTTTTATTGGCGACATGATCGTTCCCACGCTCTGCGTGGGAATGCCTCAAGGGACGCTCCGCGTCCAGTGACGCAGAGCGTCACGGGCTGCATTCCCACGCGGAGCGTGGGAACGATCATCAGGCTTACAAGCTAGGCAGCAACTTCGCCGGTACCAGCGCGTTCAGGCAACGGGTCGCCAACAACTCGCTCGCCGCGTTGATGTCCGGCGCAAAGAAGCGATCCTTCTCATAGAAAGGCACTTGCGCACGCAGAATCCCGCGAGCCTCTTCCAGCTTCGGAGAAGTCTTCAGACCATCGCGCAGATCCAGACCCTGGACCGCAGCCAACCATTCCACCGCGAGAACACCGCGAGTGTTCTCGGCCATTTCCCACAGACGCTTGCCGGCAGCCGGCGCCATGGAAACGTGGTCTTCCTGGTTCGCGGAAGTAGGCAGGCTGTCCACCGAGTGCGGATGGGACAGTGCCTTGTTCTCGCTGGCCAATGCCGCAGCGGTCACCTGGGCGATCATGAAGCCGGAGTTCACGCCGCCATTGGCCACCAGGAACGGCGGCAGTTGCGACATGTGCTTGTCCATCATCAGCGAGATACGACGTTCGCTCAGGGAACCGATTTCAGCGATGGCCAGGGCCATGTTGTCGGCGGCCATGGCGACCGGTTCTGCGTGGAAGTTACCGCCGGAAATCACGTCGCCTTCAGTAGCGAATACCAGAGGGTTGTCCGAAACGGCGTTGGCTTCGATGGCGAGCACTTCGGCGGCCTGACGGAACTGGGTCAGGCAAGCGCCCATGACTTGCGGCTGGCAACGCAGGGAGTACGGATCCTGGACCTTTTCGCAGTTCTGGTGCGAATCGGACACTTCACTGCGCTCGCCCAGCAGATCGCGGTAAGCGGCAGCGGCATCGATCTGGCCTTTCTGGCCACGAGCGGCGTGGATACGTGCGTCGAACGGCGAGCGCGAGCCCAGCACGGCTTCAACGGTCAGTGCGCCCAGCGCCACAGCACCAGCGAACAGATCTTCACCTTCGAACAGACCACGCAGCGCGTAAGCGGTGGACACCTGAGTGCCGTTGAGCAGCGCCAGACCTTCTTTCGCGGCCAGGGTCAGCGGGGTCAGACCGGCCACTTTCAGCGCTTCGGTCGCTTCCAGCCATTCGCCTTTGTAGCGGGCCTTGCCTTCGCCCAGCAGCACCAGCGACATGTGGGCCAAAGGCGCGAGGTCACCGGATGCACCGACCGAACCTTTCAATGGAATGTGCGGGTAAACCTCGGCGTTGATCAGGGCGATCAGCGCGTCGATGACCTTGCGACGAATGCCGGAGAAGCCACGGCTCAAGCTGTTGACCTTGAGCACCATGACCAAGCGAACCAGCGCGTCGCTGATCGGCTCGCCGACACCGGCGGCGTGGGACAGCACCAGCGAGCGCTGGAGGTTTTCCAGGTCTTCACTGGCGATACGGGTCGAAGCCAGCAGGCCGAAACCGGTGTTGATGCCATAAGCGGTGCGGTTCTCGGCGAGGATCTGTTCCACGCAGGCAACGCTGGCTTCAATCTGGGCCGCAGCGCTTTCATCAAGGGTGATTTTGACCGGCTGCTGATAGACATCACGCAGTTGGGCAAGGCTCAGTTGGCCGGGAATAAGGTTTAACGCAGTCATTTCGTGCTCCTTTTGAGAGTTTGTCATTAACTCACCAGACGCTCCGGAGATGTCCGTTGTCCGTCGCGTCTCGCTTTTGGGGAGCCGCGCCTTGGCACGCTGGTGTGGTGGAAATCAGTTCAGATTCGGTAACACTTTGTGCAGCAAAAACGGGTCTTTCAAAACGGCGGCGGCACTGGCGATGTCTGGTGCCAGCCAACGGTCCTGGTCATAGGCCGGAACTCGCTCGCGCAGCAGACGCCAGGCGGCATCGGTACCGGCGCCGAAGCGTTGCTCTTTCAAAAATTCAAACGCCTGAGACGCCAGCAGGTACTCGATGGCGAGGATCTGGGTGCAGTTTTCCAAGGCGCGATGCAGCTTCAGCGCAGCGTTGGTGCCCAGGCTCAGGTGGTCTTCCTGCAGGCCCGAGGTGACGTAGTTGTCGAGTACCGCCGGTTGCGCCAACTGACGGTTTTCCGCACACAGCGAAGCGGCGACGTACTGGACGATCATCATCCCGGAGTTCACCCCCGGATTGGCCACCAGGAATGCCGGTAAACCGCTGACATGCGGGTTGATCAAGCGGTCGAGGCGACGTTCGGCGATGGAGCCGATTTCCGCCATGGCGATGGCCAGCAAATCCGCCGCCAAGGCCACGGATTGACCGTGCGGGTTGGCCTGGGACACCACCCGGAAGTCGTCCGGCGTACCCAGCAGCATCGGGTTGTCGGTGACAGAATTGAGTTCGGTTTCGATCTGTTTTTTCGCGTGTTCAAGCTGATCGCGAGCGGCGCCGTGAACTTGCGGAATCGAACGGATGCTCAATGCATCCTGAGTACGAATGCCTTTGCTGCTGGCGATCACTTCACTGCCATCGAGCAACGCGCGCAGGTTGATGCCGACTTGCTGCATGCCTGGATGCGGTTTGAGCGCGATGATCTCGGCATCGAAAGCGGCAATCTGACCGCGCTGAGCTTCAAAGCTCATGGCACCGATCACGTCGGCCCATTGCAGCAGACGCGTGGCGTCGGCGAGTGCCAGGCAGCTGAGGCCGGACATGCACGGCGTGCCGTTGACCAGGCACAGGCCATCTTTGGCACCCAGTTGAACCGGTTGTAGACCTTCTTCGGCCAGGGCTTGCTGCGCGGAAACGATCTGCCCGCGATAGCTGACATTGCCGACACCCAGCAGCGCGATGCTGATGTGGGCCATGTGGGTCAGGTAGCCCACCGAACCCTGGGACGGCACTTGCGGGGTGATGCCGCGATTGAGCAGCGCCAGAAGACCTTCGACGACCCGGCGATGAATACCGGATTTGCCATGGCTGTAGTTGCGAATGGCGGCGCAGATGATTGCGCGGGTCTGTTCGTCGGCCAATGGTGCGCCGACGCCACAGGCGTGACTGAGCAGGGTGTTGCGCGACAGTTGGCTGAGTTGCTCGTCTTTGAGCGAGACATTGCACAGCGCGCCAAGGCCGGTGTTGACGCCATAGGCGCGTTCGCCGCTGACGACGATGCGCTGGACGATCGCCTGGGCATTTTCGATCCGCTCCCAGGTCTGTGGCGACAGCTCAAGCTGTGCGCCATGGCGGGCGACGGCGACCACATCCTGCCAACGCAACGGGGCGTCAGCGATAACGATTTTTTCAGCCTGGGACATCTTCAACCTCGTGCGTACAACTTGAATATTTGATGCAGCTCTACCGGCCTCATCGCGGGCAAGCCCGCTCCCACAGGGATTGTTGTGGTGCACAAATTTTATTCACACAACAGAACACTGTGGGAGCGGGCTTGCCCGCGATGAGGCCCGCCCGAACACCGCAAATCTCTTTAAACCACCGCAGCCCGACGCTGTACGAACCGATCGACATACTCATCCGCCGGCGAATGCAGGATCTCTCTTGGCGTACCCACCTGAATCAGGCGGCCATCCTTGAGAATCGCAATGCGGTTGCCGATGCGCACGGCCTCGTCGAGGTCGTGGGTGATGAAGACGATGGTCTTGTGCAGGGTCTTTTGCAGTTCCAGCAACTGGTCCTGCATTTCCGCGCGAATCAGCGGGTCGAGGGCACTGAAGGCTTCGTCCATCAGGATGATGTCGGTGTCTGCCGCCAAGGCGCGAGCCAGGCCCACACGCTGACGCATGCCGCCCGAGAGCTGATGCGGGTATTTGTTTTCGTAGCCCTTGAGGCCCACGGTGTTGATCCAGTGCAGCGCGCGCTCGGAGCACATTTGCTTGGTCTCGCCACGCACTTTCAGGCCGTAGGCGACGTTATCCACCACGGTCTTGTGCGGCAGCAGGCCGAAGCTCTGGAACACCATGCTGATCTTGTGCCGGCGAAATTCGCGCAGGGCTTCCATGTCGTATTGCAGGATGTCCACGCCGTCTACCAGGATCGCGCCGCTGGTCGGGTCGATCAGGCGATTGAAGTGGCGCACCAGGGTCGATTTGCCGGAACCCGACAGGCCCATGATCACGAAGATCTCGCCGGTGCCGATGCTCAGGGACAAGTCGTTCACGCCGACCACACAGCCGGTTTCGGACAGCACCTGATCTTTGGTTTTGCCCTGACCAATCATGGCCAGCGCATCCTTGGAGCGGTTGCCGAAAATCTTGAAGACGTTTTTGACTTCGATCTTGCTGATGGCTTCGTTGTTCATTTGCTCACCTCATGCCGTGCCCGACCATACGCCTGAGTAATACGGTCGATAACCACTGCCAGAATCACGATCGCCAGACCCGCCTCAAGACCACGTCCAACGTTGAGGGTCTGAATCCCCACCAACACGTCTTCACCCAGGCCACGAGCACCGATCATCGAGGCAATCACTACCATCGACAGGGCCATCATGGTGGTCTGGTTAATCCCGGCCATGATGCTCGGCAGGGCCAGCGGAAGTTGCACGCCAAACAGTTGCTGCCAGCGGTTGGCACCGAAGGCGTTGATCGCTTCCATCACTTCACCGTCGACCTGGCGGATACCCAGATCTGTCAGGCGGATCAGCGGTGGTGCGGCGTAGATCACGGTGGCGAAAATCGCCGGGACCTTGCCCAGGCCGAACAGCATCAACACCGGGATCAGGTACACGAAACTCGGCATGGTCTGCATGATGTCCAGCAGCGGCATCAATATCGAACGCAGGCGATTGCTGCGTGCCGAAAGAATGCCCAGCGGAATGCCGATCATCACCGAAATGATGGTCGCCACCATCATCAGCGCCAGGGTCTGCATCAGCTTGTCCCAGAGGCCGACCGCACCCACCAGGAACAACAAGCCTACGATCACGGCGGTGGTCACGACTTTGCGGGTCGCGTGCCAGGCAACGCCCGCGACGATGGCGAGCATCAACCACCAGGGTGCCGCCCGCAGCAGGCCTTCAAGGTTGACGATGGCCCACAGCAGCGTGTCAGAGATCTGCCGGAACACGTCGCCGTAGTTGGTGACCAGCGTATCGACCCAACTGTTGACCCAGTCGGCGATGGAAAAGGTAAAGCTTTCGGGAAACATAAGAGACTCTCAATCAAGGGGTTGCGATCAAGCATCCGACTGCCGCTACCGGCAGTCGGAGAGGCTCAACCTACAAGGCCGCGTCGATCTTTTTGGCTGCGTCTTCGCTCACCCATGCGTGCCAGACTTCAGGATGTTCCTTGAGGAAGATTTTCGCCAGTTTTGGTGACTCGATCCGCTCTTTGGCCATGCGCCCGAGGTTCTGGTTGAGCAGGTCGATTGGCAGGTTGACCTTTTCCAGCACCGCCACCAGTTCCGGGGCTTGCTCGTGGAAGGTCTTGGACAGGCCGACCTTGATCGTCACGCGCTTGTCCACGCCTGGTTTCTCTTCGAGTTTCACCAGGTCAACCTGGCCCATCAGCGGGGTTGGCGACCAGTAGTAGAACAGGATCGGCTCGCCACGTTTGTAGCTCGACAACACCGCGGCATCCAGTGCCGGACCGGTGCCTGGACGGAAGTTGGTGTAGGTGCTTTCCAGGCCGTAGCTTTTCAGCATTTCGCTGTTATCCAGCTCACAGGTCCAGCCGGCCGGGCAGTTATAGAAACGGCCCTTGGATGGCTCTTCCTGATCCTTGAACACTGCAGCGTATTTACCCAGATCGGCGATCGCTTTCAGGTCCGGGGCTTTGGGCTCCAGCTTGCGCTTGGCGTCGCCTTCGATCACGTAACGCGGCACGTACCAGCCTTCGACAGCACCCACGACAGGCGCGCCGACACCGACAACCTTGCCGGCCTTCTCAGCCTTGTTCCAGACTTCGCTACGACCGACCCACTCTTCGGCGAAGATCTGAATATCGTTGCTGCTCAGGGCGTTTTCCATGGTGATGGAGTTGCCCGGCAGGCTGTCGGTCTTGCAGTCGTAGCCTTTCTCCAACACGACTTGCAGCACGTCGGTCAGCAGCATGGCGCTTTCCCAGTTCAGGCCGGCAAATTTCACCGGTTTGCCCGACTCGCACCAACCCGCCGCCTGAGTGGCGCCGGCACTGGCCAGCAGGCCCATGGAAAGCAATGTGGTCAGCAGGGTCTTGTTCGATTTCATTGTAGTGACGCTCCTAATCATGAGTTGGCTTACGGCAGTCAAGAGGCATCCAGCCCTGTCCACGTCCAATCAGGCCTGCGCCGCAGCGCGACCGGCCCCGCTTTTTATAGGTGCTGCATCGCTGTCCTGCTCGACCGGCAGAATCAGGTGATCGGGTACTGCGCTGTGCCATTTTTTTGCGCACACGTAATACAGGCCTGCGGGAAGCACCAGACCGATGATCCAGGAAATATCCACACCACCCAGAGCGTCCACCAGCGGACCGGTGTAGAACTTGGTAGAGATGAACGGCAGTTGCACCAGCACACCGAAGACATAGACGCTGATACCGAGGGGGTTCCAGCGGCCGTAGCGACCGTTCGGATCGGCCAGCGCCGGCACGTCATAGCGCTCGCGAGTGATGCAGTAGTAGTCCACCAGGTTGATCGCGCTCCATGGCGTAAAGAACGCCAGCAAGAACAGGATGAAGGACTTGAACGCACCGAGGAACGAGTGCTGACCGAGCAACGCGATCAGGGTCGCAGTGCCGACGATGACCAGCACGAAGACCAGACGCTGCAAGCGCGTTACCCGCAGGTCACCACGGAAACCGCTGATGACGGTCGCAATGCACATGAAGCTGCCGTAGGAGTTCAGCGTGGAGATGGTGACCTTGCCGAACGCGATGCTGAAGTACAGCAGCGCAGCGGTGGCACCGGTACCGCCCAACCCCACGATGTAGGCCACTTCGTGGCCGGCGAACTGCCCGTTGGCCGAGGCGGCGGCAAGCACGCCGAGAATCATCGCCACCTGTGCGCCAATGACCGAACCTGCGCCTGCGGCGAAAAAGGTCTTCACCGAGGAAGTCTTGCTCGGCAGGTAGCGTGAATAGTCAGCCACGTAAGGGCCAAAGGCGATCTGCCAGGACGCCGCAAGCGACACCGCAAGCAGGAAGCTGGTCCAGCTGAAGTGGCGGATTTGCAAGAGTGCGCCAACATCAGTCTGGGTCATCAGGCGACTGAACAGGTAAACAAAGGCAATCACGCCAATGACACTGGCGACACGGCCGATGAAATGAATCACCCGATAACCGAGCACCGTGACCAGCACGATGACACTGGCGAAGATGAGGATACCGACGCTGTCGCTGACGCCAAACAACTGGCCCAGCGCCTGGCCGGAAAGCACGGTTCCTGTTGCGGTGAAGCCGAGGTACATCAGGCAGACCAGCACGATCGGGATGGCCGCACCATACACGCCGAACTGGACACGGCTGGAGATCATCTGCGGCAGGCCAAGCTTGGGCCCTTGTGCTGCATGCAGCGCCATTACTCCACCGCCGAGCAGTTGACCGATCAACAGACCGATCAACGACCAGAACACGTCACCGCCCAACACCACGGCCAGGGCCCCGGTGACAATCGCGGTGATTTGCAGGTTGGCACCCATCCACAGGGTGAACTGGCTCAACAGACGACCGTGTCTCTCCGCTTCCGGGATGTAGTCGATCGAACGTTTCTCGATCAACGGTTTACTGCCTGCACGATCGCTGTTAACAGCCATGATTCAACCTCTGTGGATTGTTATTGGAATTCACTCGGTCCCTGTAGGAGCCGAGCTTGCTCGCGATAGCGGTGTATCTGATGCACAGCGTTATCGTTCATCGCGAGCAAGCTTTGCTCCTACGGGCAAGCATTACTTACCGGTAATCATCGGCAGGTTCAGCCCCTGCTCCTTGGCACAGTCGATCGCGATCTGATAACCCGCATCGGCGTGACGCATGACACCGGTCGCCGGGTCGTTGTGCAGGACGCGAGCGATACGCTCGGCCGCTTCGTCAGTACCGTCGCAGACAATTACCATGCCCGAGTGCTGGGAGAAGCCCATGCCGACGCCGCCGCCGTGGTGCAGGGAAACCCAGGTCGCGCCGCTCGCGGTGTTGAGCAGAGCGTTGAGCAGTGGCCAGTCGGACACAGCATCGGAACCGTCCTGCATCGACTCGGTTTCGCGGTTCGGGCTGGCTACCGAACCGGAGTCCAGGTGGTCGCGACCGATCACGATTGGCGCGGACAATTCACCGCTGCGAACCATTTCGTTGAACGCCAGACCGAGCTTGGCGCGCAAGCCCAGGCCAACCCAGCAGATACGTGCCGGCAGACCCTGGAAGCTGATGCGCTCGCGCGCCATGTCCAGCCAGTTGTGCAGGTGAGCGTCGTCCGGGATCAGTTCTTTTACTTTAGCGTCGGTTTTGTAGATGTCTTCGGCGTTGCCCGACAGTGCAGCCCAACGGAACGGACCGATGCCGCGGCAGAACAGCGGACGGATGTAAGCCGGTACGAAACCCGGGAAGTCGAATGCGTTCTCGACGCCTTCTTCTTGGGCCATCTGACGGATGTTGTTGCCGTAGTCGAAGGTTGGAATGCCCATCTTCTGGAATTCGAGCATCGCTTTAACGTGCACGGCCATCGATTGCTTGGCGGCTTTTACCACGGCAGCAGGCTCGGTCTTGGCGCGAGCGCGGTACTCTTCCCAGGTCCAGCCAGCTGGCAGGTAACCGTTGAGCGGGTCGTGGGCGCTGGTCTGGTCGGTGACCATGTCCGGGCGCACGCCGCGCTTGACCAGTTCTGGAAGGATTTCAGCTGCGTTGCCGAGCAGGGCGATGGAAATCGCCTTGCCTTCCTTGGTGTATTTGGCGATGCGGGCCAGAGCGTCGTCGAGGTCGGTGGCTTGCTCATCGACGTAACGGCTGTTCAAACGGAAATCGATGCTGACCTGCTGGCATTCGATGTTCAGCGAGCAAGCGCCGGCCAGGGTCGCGGCCAGAGGTTGAGCGCCGCCCATGCCGCCGAGGCCTGCGGTCAGGACCCAACGACCTTTCAGGTCATCGTTGTAGTGTTGGCGACCGGCTTCGACGAAGGTTTCGTAGGTGCCCTGAACGATGCCCTGGCTGCCGATGTAGATCCAGCTGCCGGCAGTCATCTGGCCGTACATGGCCAGGCCTTTGGCGTCGAGTTCGTTGAAGTGCTCCCAGCTCGCCCAGTGCGGTACCAGGTTGGAGTTGGCGATCAGTACGCGCGGGGCGTTGCTGTGGGTCTTGAACACGCCGACCGGCTTGCCGGATTGCACCAGCAGGGTCTCGTCGTCATTCAGGTTGGTCAGGCTTTCGACGATCTTGTCGTAGCATTCCCAGTTACGCGCCGCACGACCGATACCACCGTAAACCACCAGTTCTTTAGGGTTCTCGGCGACTTCCGGATCGAGATTGTTCATCAACATGCGCAGCGGCGCTTCAGTCAGCCAGCTCTTGGCGGTCAGCTTGTTACCGCGAGCGGCGCGGATTTCGACGTTACGATACTTCGTAGGTTTCTGGGTATTGTCAGTCACGAAAAAGACTCCTCAGCGATCAATCCAAACCAACCCTGGCGGTGGGTAAGCCAGCCTGTGCGCATTGTTGCGCCACAAGCGAATCAGTGGACGTTGCGAGGAGTCTCGATCGACTCATACGCATACGTCTTTACTTGTACATACAAGCATATGCAATCAAGCGGCCAACTTGCTGGAGGAGTGTTCAAGAAAAGTTTTGAAAGGCCTGGAAAGCGCCTGTATCAAGGGTTCTGGCAAAGATGAAATTTTTCGGGGGGATTTTGCGAGGGGTGTGACCGCTGTTACTTGGGCGTGGTTTTGCGCCACGCTGGGGCGTTCGGTAACAAAGTGGTGCGCATTCGGGAACGGATTTGCGGTGACGAAAAGCATCGCGGGCAAGCCCGCTCCCACAGGTCCGGTGAAGATCCTGTGGGAGCGGGCTTGCCCGCGATAATGTCGCTTGAGTTCTGGATCAGCGTGCGATCAGCTCGATCACGCAGCATTGGCCACTGACGGAGACTTCCAGCAGGCCGGCGTTACCGTCGAGTTGCAGGCAATCATGGCGACCGAGTTGTGAGGCACTGTTACCAACCATCACTTCAAGCTCGTCGGTGACACTAAATACGAGCACGGTGCCTGCCGAGCTGAAAAACCGCTGCTCGCCGTCCATCCACTGCAACCGCGCGCTATAACGCTGCGGTGCATAAATCAGGTTGAAGTCGCGGATCGGCCCACCGAGCAATGTGCAGGAAACCTGGCTCTCGCCGCTGAAAGCAAATGGGTCCAGCGGTAACAGTGGCTTTGTGTCCTGACCATCAACCCGCAAGGTCATGCCGTCGCCTTGCAGCACCGTGATCACCCGCTCATAGCCGGCGAATGTCGAGAAACCGCCCGACTCGCCGATGTCGGCAATCGACAGACGCCAGCCGAAACCCTCAAGGCCGGCACCTCCATCACGGGTGATTTCTTCAGTGCTGCCGCCGCCGTTTTTCCACGGCATGCGCGGGTAATCTTTTGCGCGTAAAACCTTTGACTGACTCATTTGTGAAACCGACCTTCCAGACGATGACGGGAACCAGGGTGGATCAAACGGGCGGCGGTCACTGGCTGACGGCCGGACCAGGTGCGGCGACGAATCAGCAGGCACGGCTCGCCCTTTTCAATCTGCAGCAACTTGCACTCGCTGGCTTCGGCCAGAATCGCCTCGACCACGTGCTCGCCTTCAGTCAGCGGCGCGACCTGGTTCAGATAGGCGTATGGCGTTTGCAGGGTGAAGTCCTGCTTGAGGTAATCCGGCGCCACCAGCGCATTGACGAAACGGTCTTCGATTTGCACCGGAATATCATTTTCGAAATGCACGATCAGCGAGTGAAAGACTTTCTGGCCTTCGCGCATGTCCAGCGCCAGTGCCCGCTCGGAACCGGCGGCCTCTTCTTCGAGGGTGATGACCTTGCAGGTGTGGCGATGGCCACGGGAGGCGATTTCGTCGGCGATGTTGTGGACTTCAAACAGCGCGGACTGACTTTTCGGCTCGGCGACGAACGTGCCGACACCCTGCATGCGCACCAGCAGACCGTCGGCGGTCATTTCGCGCAGGGCGCGGTTGATGGTCATGCGGCTGAAACCCAGCTGGTTGACCAGCTCGCTTTCCGACGGAACGCGGTAGTGCGGCGGCCAGTTTCCACTGTCGATTTGCTGGGTGATCATCTGTTTGACGCGGGCGTACAAGGGCGCCGGACTGTCGCCCAGATTGGCGCTCAGATTGGCATTCGGCGGCAATGTGGCAGACGGAGTTGGCACGGTTAATCCTTGTTCATTTGTTGAGGGCTACTAGCTTGCCGGAGTTTACCGAGCAGGCAAACGTCTGTATATGTATATACAAATAACACACGATGGGGTGCTGAACCATGTCCGCCTTCTTTGCCGAACGCGCGCTGCTGCCTAGTGGATGGGCCAACAATGTACGTCTTGAGGTCAGCGCCGATGGCGTGTTGACCCATATCCAGGCCGATTCCAACGCAGATGGCGCCGAACGGCTTAGCGGTCCGCTGCTGCCGGGAATGCCGAATCTACACTCCCACGCCTTCCAGCGGGCCATGGCCGGGCTGGCGGAAGTGGCGGGTAATCCGAATGACAGTTTCTGGACCTGGCGCGATTTGATGTATCGCCTCGTCGGAAAAATCAGCCCGGATCAACTCGGCGTCATCGCCCGTCAGCTGTACATCGAAATGCTCAAGGCCGGTTACACCTCGGTCGCGGAATTTCATTATGTACACCACGACACCAACGGCCAGCCTTACGCGGACCCGGCCGAACTGGCGCTGCGCATCAGCCAGGCAGCCAGTTCCGCCGGGATCGGCCTGACCCTGCTGCCGGTGCTCTACAGCCATTCCGGTTTCGGCGGCCAGGCCCCGAACGAAGGCCAGCGCCGCTTTATCAACAGCACCGAAAACTACCTCAAGCTTCAGTCGCGCTTGCAGCCGATCCTGGCGCAGCAACCGGCGCAGTCGCTGGGTTTGTGTTTCCACTCGTTGCGCGCGGTAACACCGCAGCAGATCAGCGAAGTGCTGGCCGCCAGCGACCAGCAGTGCCCGGTGCACATCCACATCGCCGAACAACAGAAGGAAGTCGATGACTGCCTGAGCTGGAGCGGTCGTCGTCCGCTGCAATGGCTGTACGAAAACACCGAAGTCGATCAGCGCTGGTGCCTGGTTCACGCGACCCACGCCAACCCGGAAGAAGTCACGCTGATGGCCAAGAGTCGCGCCATCGCCGGCTTGTGTCTGACCACCGAAGCCAACCTTGGCGACGGGATTTTCCCGGCGGTGGATTTCCTCGCTCAGGGCGGGCGCATGGGCATCGGTTCCGACAGCCATGTGTCATTGAGCGTGGTGGAAGAATTGCGTTGGCTGGAATACGGCCAGCGTCTGCGCGATCAACGCCGTAATCGTTTGTATGGCGCGGATCAGCCGATGGTTGGCCGCACGCTGTACGACGCGGCGCTGGATGGCGGGGCTCAGGCGCTGGGGCAGCCGATTGGTGCGCTGGAAGTTGGCAAGCGTGCGGATTGGCTGGTGCTGGATGGCAACGATCCGTACCTGGCGACAGCCAGTGGCGACGGGATTCTCAATCGTTGGTTGTTTGCCGGTGGCGATCGTCAGGTGCGAGATGTGCTGGTCAATGGCCAGTGGGTTGTGCGCGACGGGCGTCATGCGGGCGAAGAAGAAAGCAATCGGGCGTTCACCCAAGTCCTGCGCGATCTTCTGGGCTAACGCCCCCCACTGATCGTTCCCACGCTCTGCGTGGGAATGCCTCAATGGACGCTCTGCGTCCGCTGTTGGGACGCGGAGCGTCCCGGGCTGCATTCCCACGCGGAGCGTGGGAACGATCAGTAGCGGAGTAATCAGTTCGAAGTTTTGGCCATCTGCGTATCGGTCGCGCGCCAGATCAGCCGCGTAGTGTCGTAGCCCTGCTGACGCGCCTTGCTCAGCAACTCTTCACGCACTACACCATTGACCGTCGGGGTCCGTGACAGCAGCCATAGATACTTGCGGCTCGGATCGCCAACAATGGCGGTCTTGTAGTCATCGCTGACGTACAACACCCAGTACTCTCCCTTCGCCGCACCCGGAATCAGCCGCGAAAACCAGGTATCGAACTCGACCCACAGCTTGTCGGTTTTTCCCGGTTCCTGTGGCCAGGCCACGCCTTTGGCCTCTTCCCATTGCCAGTCTGCCGTCAGGCAGCGATTGAGCACCAACACCTTGCCGTCAGGCTTGAGCGTGTAATGGGCTTCGGATTGCGCGCAGTTGCGCTGGAAATACATCGGCAGACGAGCCAACTCGTACCAGGTCCCTTGGTACTTCTTGAGATTGACGCTATTGGCGGTTTTCGGTGCCAACGGATCTACGCCGGAAGTGGCGCAGCCGGCCAATACCAGGCCGGCTAAAAGGACTATCAGTAACCGTTTCATTTTGTTTTTCTCCCGTGGGCGTATCGCCCCGGATTACTTCAGGCCTTGGCCGGAAAACATCAGCACTTTGTCACCGGCGTACTGCACGCTGATAAAGCTGTTCTTGTCGCCCCAGGTGCAGCTGGACATGCCGAGCGCGCCCGAGCAATCGGCAGGTTTGCCCAGCAAGGTTTCTACTTCGGCCTTGGGCATGCCTGACGACAGCTTCGAGTAGTTTTCCTGATTGATCTTGCTGCAAGCGGCCAACAACACGCAGAACGAAAGCAGGGCGATAGAACGCAGCGACATGGTGTAGCTCCTGGGGCGAAGGGGAATGGCATGGCTGCCAAGCTGAAGCTTAGAAGAGAAAACCCCTTTCTGGTTCCCTGGCCGGCCGGCTATTTATCAGGCCGCTCGTCTGCCTTTTTTCGAAAAATCAGCAACTTTCTTTCGCTATTGGGTATTTCGTCGGTTTTCGCAAAAGCCGCCTAATCTTTGGCGCCGGCTGGTCGACATAAAAGCAACGCAAGACGCCTTTTTTGACCAGCCCCCTCCGCGGTAGCTCATTTAATGACCAGAAACATGAAGTTCAGCCACAAGATCTTGTTGGCTGCCGCCCTCGTGGTGGCCGTTGCATTCGCTTGCTTCATCCTCTTCAACGACTACCGACAGCGGCAAACCCTGCGCAGCAGTACCGAATCCTCGATGCAGGAACTCGGCAGCCTGACCACCAGCAACATCCAGACGTGGCTGGAAAGCCGCATGCAGTTGCTGCAATCGCTGTCCCAGCAGATCGCCGTGGATGGCAGCGCCCTGGCCAACCTCAAGCGCGCCATCGACCTGCCGGCCTACACCAGTAATTTTCAGCTGAGCTACTTCGGTGGCACCGACGGCGTGATGTTCTCGGTCCCGGCTGGCAATCGTGCGGCGGATTACGACCCGCGCGCCCGTGGCTGGTACAAGGCGGCCAACGGTGCGCAACAGACCATCGTCACCGAACCCTACATCGCCGCGTCATCGGGAAAACTGGTGATTACGGTCGCCACCCCGGTGAAACATCAGAATCAAATGATCGGCGTCGCCGGCGCAGACATCGACTTGTCCAGCGTCAGCGCGATCATCAACTCGCTGAACTTCGGCGGCCACGGCCACGCGTTCATCGTCAGTGCCGACGGCAAAATCCTGATCCACCCGGACAGCAAACTGGTGCTCAAGAGCCTGACCGACGCCTACCCGAACGGCGCGCCGAAAGTCAGCCCGGGAATGAAAGAAGTCGAGATCGACGGCAAGACCCAATTCATCTCATTTACCCACGTCAACGGTGTGCCCTCGGCAGACTGGTACGTGGCGCTGGTGCTGGATCAGGACACCGCGTTCTCGATGCTCAGCGAATTCCGCACCTCGGCGATCATCGCCATGGTCATTGCCGTGGTGATCATCATCGCGTTGCTGGGCATGCTGATCAGCTTCCTGATGCAGCCGCTGCTGACCATGGGCCGCGCGATGCATGACATCGCCGAAGGCGAAGGTGACCTGACCAAACGCCTGACCATTCACGGCCACGACGAATTCGGTGCCCTGGGCACTTCGTTCAACCGCTTTGTGGAGCGTATTCACACCTCGATTCGCGAAGTGTCCTCGGCCACCGGCCAGGTCAACGAGTCGCCTTGCGTGTGGTTGCCGCGTCGAACTCGTCGATGTACAACTCCGACCAGCAAGCCTCGCGCACCAGCAGCGTCGCCGCCGCCATCAACGAGCTGGGCGCCGCCGCCCAGGAAATCGCCCAGAACGCCGCCCTCGCCTCTCAGCATTCGAGCGATGCTCGCGCATTGGCCGAGGATGGCCAGCAAGTCGTCGATAAAACCATCGCGGCGATGCAGCAGCTCTCGGCGAAGATCAGCGATTCGTGCGGCAACATCGAAACGCTCAACAGCAACACGGTCAACATCGGGCAGATTCTGGAAGTGATCACCAGCATCTCCCAGCAGACCAACTTGCTGGCACTCAACGCCGCCATCGAAGCGGCCCGTGCCGGTGAAGCCGGTCGTGGTTTTGCCGTGGTAGCGGACGAAGTGCGAAACCTCGCGCACCGTACTCAGGATTCGGCGCAGCAAGTGCAGAAGATGATCGAGGAACTGCAAGTCGGCGCCCGGGAAGCCGTGATCACCATGACCGACAGCCAGCGCCAGAGCGAAAGCAGCGTCGGCATCGCCAACCAGGCGGGCGAACGTCTGGGCAGCGTGACTCAGCGTATTGGTGAGATCGACGGAATGAACCAGTCGGTGGCCACTGCGACGGAAGAGCAGACGGCGGTGGTGGAGTCGATCAATGTCGATATCACCGAGATCAACACGCTGAATCAGGAGGGGGTGGAGAACTTGCAGTCGACGTTGCGTGCGTGTTCAGACCTTGAGCAGCAGGCGGCGCGGTTGAAGCAGTTGGTGGGTAGCTTCCGGATTTAACTACCGAGCGCTGATGGTTCCCACGCTCTGCGTGGGAATGCCTCAACGGACGCTCCGCGTTCGGCTCTGAAAGGGACGCGGAGCGTCCCGGGCTGCATTCCCACGCGGAGCGAGGGAACGATCAGTTAGAACCGAGATCCAGGCCCTGAAAGAAACGCCAACTCCTCAGCCGTAGACTCCCTTCCCAACACCGCATTGCGATGCGGAAACCGCCCAAACCGCGCAATGATCTTCTGATGCCGCTCGGCATAATCCAGGTTATCGGCAAACACCGCCCGATCAGCCTCAGGCTGCTGCGCCACCAGATCGATAAACCGCGAAACCGCTTCGTTCTGCACCGCCAGATTCTCGCAGTGCTCAAACACCAGGTAGATAAATACCCGCTGGATCGGCCGCAACTGCCGATCGAAATCCGCAGCAATGCCTTGCGCCACCAGTGCCTGAGCCCTGAGATCGCCTGAAAAGGATTTGGGAGTGTCGCGAAAGATCATTCGCGGGAGTTGATCGAGTAACAGCACCAGAGCCAGCCAACCTTCGGGGCGTTGCGCCCATTCGGTCAATCCGCCGGCCAGTGCCTGCTCGACCCAGCCCCCAAAACGCGTGCGCGCTTCGAGGTCCTGGCTGTCGCGCTTGCCGAACCATAACTTGCCCTTGTCAGCCGCTATTTCGTTGGGGGATTCGAGGGTTCCGAACCACCATTCGAGCAACGGCTGCCAGGGCGCGGTCATGGTTTATTCCTTGTGGTAAGCCGTGACGCGTTCGACTTCTTCTTTCGAACCGAGGAATACGGCGACACGCTGGTGCAAGCCGTCAGGCTTGATGTCGAGGATGCGCTGATGGCCATCGGTGGACGCGCCGCCAGCCTGTTCGACCAGGAACGACATCGGGTTGGCTTCGTACATCAAGCGCAGTTTGCCTGGCTTCGATGGCTCGCGGCTGTCGCGTGGGTACATGAACAAGCCACCACGGGTCAGGATGCGGTGCACGTCCGCGACCATCGCGGCGACCCAGCGCATGTTGTAGTTCTTTTTCAGTGGGCCTTCATCGCCCGCCAGCAATTCGCCGACGTAGCGTTGTACCGGGGCTTCCCAGTGACGCTGGTTGGACGAGTTGATCGCGAACTCCTGAGTGGACTCCGGGATCGTGATGTCTTCGTGGGTCAGCACAAAGCTGCCCATTTCGCGGTCCAGGGTGAAGCCTTTTACGCCGTCGCCCAGGGTCAGCACCAGCATGGTTTGCGGGCCGTAGATGGCATAACCGGCGGCTACCTGCTCGGTGCCTGGCTGCAGGAAAGCCTTTTCGTTCAAGGCTTCGTTCTGGCTCAGGTATTCGCTCGGGCAACGCAGCACCGAGAAAATAGTACCGACCGGTGCGTTGATATCGATGTTCGACGAGCCGTCCAGTGGGTCGAACACCAACAGGTAGGCGCCTTTCGGGTATTTGCCCGGGATCTGGTAGGCATTGTCCATTTCTTCGGACGCCATGCCGGCCAGGTGACCGCCCCATTCGTTGGCTTCGAGCAGGATCTCGTTGGAGATCACGTCGAGTTTCTTCTGCACTTCGCCTTGGACGTTTTCGGTGCCCATGCTGCCCAGAACACCACCGAGGGCGCCTTTGGACACGGCGTGGCTGATTTCCTTGCAGGCGCGCGCCACCACTTCGATCAGGAAACGCAGATCGGCAGGGGTGTTGTTGCTACGGGTCTGCTCAATCAAATAGCGACTCAGGGTAACGCGGGACATGGAAGGCTCCGGTGGAATGGGGGGGCTAAAAACCCGCGCAGTTTAACGCGAGTCGGGGCGCATTTCCTCCTATCAGACGTGTTACACCCAATAGAGTTCATGCGCCCGGTTGAGCGTAGTTCGAAACCGCCCGGATGTGCACAGGGCGTTGCTGCCAGTTTCAAGGCTTGACTGGCGGCTTGCGCAACAGACTGAACGCCATCGCGGCCAGAAACAAAACGCTGAGCAGCAACACCGCCCACAACCCGAACTTCTTCCAGTTTGTGTCCGTCGTCGCAGCCGTTGTCACTGTCGATGCCGGCGTGGCCACCGCCCCGCCATCCACCGTAGCCTTGCCCAATGTCGCCAACTTTGCAGCGCTGTAATCCGGAATCAACGTAGACAGCGGCAGGTTCGCCGCCTTCACCGTGGCACTTCCCAGCGCGAGCGTATAAGGCCCCGCCCCGCGTGCCAGGAACACCAATTGAATGGAGCGCACGGCGAATCGCACTGTCGGTGCCTCGGCACCCAGACCGCCGCCGCGCTCGTCCACCGTCAGCTTCAACTGCTGCACGGTTTGCCCCGACAGCTGCAATTCGTTCTGCACCACGTCCTGGCCACTCTGGGTCAGGCGATAGAGCAAACCGCTGCTCAGCGGCTGCCAAGGCAAGCTGCTTTCCCGACGACCGGACAAGGTTACGGGCGCCAAACTGTTGGGCTGACTCAACTCGACCTGCAAGCGCTCGACATTCAGCCCCATCGGTAATTGCCATGTGTATTCACCGGCCTTCACGCTGCTGCCGGCCAGCGGTTGCGACCAGACAAGCGGTAGCGGCAGGCTGCGGGTCTTGGCGCTTTGCAGTTGCGCCGAGGTCAATGTCGGGGCCGATTGCGGCGTGCTCCACAGCAAACGCAGATAACGGGCCGACTGACCCGGCAGAGCGACTTCATGTTGCTCGACCCGTTCGTCGGCGAACGTCAGGCGCGCCACCTGTCCTTCGCCCCATGACTGCCAATGCTGCAAGTCGTCACTGGCTTCGATGGTGAAACGCTGGAAACCATCGCGTTCGCTGGTCCAGTCGAGGATCAACTGCTGCAACGGTGCTTTGATGCTGCTAGCGTCAAGCAACCAACCGCGCAGCATTTCTTCGCCCACCTCCAGCTGACTAGACGGTTGTACTTCGACCAGCGTGCCGTTGGCGCTCGATTGCACCCTTACGCCCGGTGCGTGCTCAGTCGAATCCGCCGAGTTGTACAGCGGGAACCATTTCACGTCGGTCAGGGTGCGGTTGTCGCTGGTCTGCGCCGGCGCACGAGCCAAGGAATACGCCTGAGCCTCACCGGCAGCATTGAACACGCGCACATCGCTGAGATCGGTTTGCCGCGCATTCAATTGCACGCTCAACGGCAATTCGAGGCGATACCACGGACCTTCACCACTGACCGACAACGGCACTTGCGTGGCGAAGTCCGCCAGTTTTTCCTGAGCACTGGCCGACAACGCCACACCCAGCGCAACAGCGCCCAACCAGACAAGGTTCAGCTTCTGACTCAAGACGACACTCCTTCGGTTTGCGGGGCCGGTTTTTCAGCCTCCGGCACAGCATCAAAGCGCTTGGGCGGCAACGGGGCGAAATAGCCCACCACCAACAGCAACACGCCAACGCCGATAAACGACACGATCCGGGCGAGTCCGCCGCGGTTACTCAATTCGACAAAGAACAGTTTGGCCACCACCACACCGATCAGCGCCGCACCGATCAGCCAGACTTCGCGGCGATGACGCAGATGGCCGCCGATCATCAGACTCAGGGCCATCAAGGTCCAGACGATGGACAGACCGGCCTGCACCAGCATGGATTCGAGCAACGCCTCCAGCTCGAACGGCACACCGCCCCAATGGTGGGCAGTGCGCATCACCAACGCAGTAAAGAACACAAACAGCGAGGCGCCAGCGATCAGTTGCGTGGCGTGATCCGAGTAGTCCTTGCGGACCGACAGTTGCGTCACGGCGCTGCGAGACCACACGTAGACGCCGAACAGCGCAAACAGCAGACCCAACTCCAGCGGGTTGATCAGCGGTACGTAAGGCAACGGCTCGGCGGTGCCGTCGCTGACAACGTTCGCCAGCCAGAACCAGCCGAGCATCAGCAACGCCAGCGGTGCCGCAGCGTACACGCGGTATTCGCGCGAATAAGCCGACACCGGCCATGGCCAGGCACGGGGTGCCGCCATCAGCACCAGATACAGACTCGGCAGAATCGCCCAACCCAACCAGCGCCAGGCATTGTACTGCTCGGACAGCAGCAACAAGCCGTAACGCAGCTCCAGGGCCAACACACCGATCAACAGCCAGCAGCCGAGCACGTGCGCGGTACTGAGGGCGCGCGCGGGCAACATCGGCACCAAACGCCGCAGGGAGATGAAGTGCACAACGAACACGGCCGCCCATACCAGCCAACCAAAATTGGCCGCCGGGTGATAACGCGAGTGCCACGCAGCCAGCAACACCAAACCGGCAGCAGGCATCAGCAAGGTGCAGAGCAAGCCCAGCGACGACCATTTCAGGCGCAGTGCCAATACCGTCCACAGCGCCACACTCAGCGCCGCAACCGCCAGTAACAACGTCGCTTGCAGATTCAACGGTGCAAAGCGCAGCACCTCACTGACCCACGCCAGCGCCCACCAACCCGCGCCCCACACCAGCAGCACTTCGGACAAACGCTGCAAGCTCAGCACATCGAAGGCCGAAGCATGATTACCGAGCTGCAAACGCCAGGCGCCAACCATCGCAGCCAAACCCAACACCAGCGGCGTCCAGAAACCGCTGTGAGCCAGAGGCTTCAATCCTTCGCTCGCAAGCGGCCCGAGCAAATCAGGCCCGGCCATCAGGAACGCCGCGCCGCCAATCACCTGCAACAGCAGACCGAAGACAAAACTCACGCGCTGCTTCAGGTACAGACTCAGCCAGATGATGAACAAACCGCTGGCCGCCCATACGGCACTCGCCGTTTGCCAAGGCAGGACGAACAGCACCGCCAGATTGATCAACACCAGACCGGCGAGCAACACCACCGACAAGCCGCGCAGCAATCTCACGTCGCTTCGGACCATCTCGTCGCGCGCCGCCAGCAACATGCCAGCAATCAGCGCCAGACCGATCAACGAGGCGCTCAGCAAACCGCTCCAACCCGCGTTGAACACAGCGGCGGACTCACCGCTCGCCCCCTGCAGCCGCAGCAGGAACAACGCACCGCCGAGCAACTGCACGGCGAACGCGGTGAACAGGAACGTGCGCGATTGCAGACGCAAGCCAACGAACAAGGTCGCCAACCCCGCCAGCGCCCAACTGATCGCCGTGCCGTGAGTGAAGAAAAACAACGGCGCCAGCAGATAGAGGAAGGTCAGACCGAGGCAGGCCAACACCGGCAACCCTTTGCGCTCCCATTCCGACGTCTGCTCGGGCAAGGCTTTGCGCAACTGGTAGAAGCTGAACAACAACGCCACGCCGAGCATCAACGCACCGAGCGGCGCACCGTCGAGCAGGCTGCTTTCACCGATCCGCAGTTCACTGAGGAAGGCCAGCGCCGAGCCCAATTGCAGCAGCAAGGCAAAGGCTCGGGCCAGCGGTCGTTGCTGACGCAGGCCGAGCCAGAAGATGCCGGCACCTTCGACGGCCCAGGCAGCCGCAGTCCAGCGCGCATCGAGCCCCAACGGAATCGCGAGGCTGGAGAAGATCACCCCCAGCGCCAGACAGGTTTCCGCCAGCAGCAACGCTCGTCCGCCCATCAATAACCGCGCCAGGCCCATGTAAATCATGCCCAACGCCAACGCGCTGAAGGCTGCGGCGAATTCCAAGTGCTGGACCAACGCGAACTGCAAGCCGAAGCCCGCCAACGGAGGACCGAACAGCATCGTGCCGTCGACGTAATCGCCCTTGCGCGCGGACCAGTGCAGCAGCGCCTCACGGCTGTCGTCCTCGGGTGCGTCGCTCATTTCCAGCAACTTGCGCCGGGCGAACAGCAGACCGATGGCCAGATACATCAGGAAAAACACAATCAGGAACGGCTCGGTGCTCCATAGCAGTTCCGGGGTATAGGAACGCAGGCCCCAGGCGAAACCGATGCCGAAGGTGCCGACGAAACCGATCAGGTTGAGCAGCCGCCAGGCCTTGAACCAGGCGATGGCGAGGATGCCGGTGTTGAGTAAGGCGAAGTAGCTGAACAACGCGACATGGTTGCCGGCTCCGGTGGAGGTCAGGATCGGCGCGGCAAAACCGCCCAACGCTGCAGCGGCAGCCAGGCCCAACGCATCCTGGGTGATGGCGAGGATCGCCGAGAACACCGTCACCGCGACCAGCAGGCCTAACGCCGCAGTAGGATCAAGCAGCGGATGCAGGCGCATCGCGGCAAACACGGTCAGGTACAACACCGCGATCCCGGTGCCCTGCAACATCAACGCGTAATTGCTGTTGCGTGTTCTGAGCCACCAACCCAGCCCCAGAAGACCCAATGCCGCCGCCGCAACACCGGCGTAACGCAACTCGATCGGCACCACCATGCCTTCGGTGGCGTAACGCAGCAGGAAGGCCAAGCCGAGAAACAACAGCACCACACCGACTCGCAGCACGGTGTTGCCGCCGAACAGCCAGTTGCGGGCGCCGCTGATGGCGCGGTCGACGAGGTTCGGGCCGCGCGGGATGGCGGGTTGTTGCGGTTCGCGGGCGACCGGTTCGGGTTTCCAGGCATCGACGGGCACTGGACGGCTCGCTTCAGCGGCGGCTGAGGTGACCGGTTCGAGTTCGGGTGGGAGTTCCCAGATCAGCTCCGGGGTCTCGGCAGGGATTTCGTCGAGTGTGAACTCAGGAGACGGCGTGGGTTCGTGGGTTTCCGGTGTCTTGACGCCTGACACTTCCAGCAATGACAGCCGTTGCTGCACCGCATTCAGCGCGATCTGAGCCTGATCAAGTAGCTTACGTTGCTCGTCAGCTTGTGAACCCAAGCGGCCGATGCGAATGGCCTGGCCAATACCCAACCCGAGCAACGCGCCCAACAGCGCATCGCTGAACGACTCGTCGAGTACCCAGCCCAGCACCAGCCCAATCAGCATGAACATCCATTGCATGGTCGATATCCCTAAGCGGCCCATTGCCTTGTGGCGTCTGCGCTGACGTCATCGCGGGCAAGCCTCGCTCCCACAGGTCATATATCGGTCTTGCGACCCATGAAAATCCTGTGGGAGCGTGGCTTGCCCGCGATTGAGCGCGCAGCGCTCACTGAAACTGGTGCTGAGTATATCGGCCAAGCCCAACAACCGTCGGGCCTTGCTCGCAATTATTGCTAAAAATTACTCCAGCGCTTTCCAGATATCCGTGGCGTACTCGCGAATGGTCCGGTCGGACGAGAACCAACCCATCCGGGAGGTGCTCAACACCGCCGAACGCCACCATTCCTTCGAATCGTGCCAATGGGCTTCAACGCGCATCTGCGCGTCCCAGTAAGAGTCGAAATCGGCGCAAACCAGGAAGCGATCGTAGTCGATCAGCGAATCGATCAATCCTGTGTAACGGGAAGGATCATCCGGCGAGAACACCCCGCCGCGAATCGCTTGCAGCACGTCATTCAGCCGGTGGGATGCGGCAATATCCGGCGTCGCGTTGAACTCATGGCTCTGCTTGCGCGCTTCAACCTGCTGAGCGCTGAGGCCGAAGATGAACATGTGTTCGGCGCCGATGCGTTCGCACATTTCCACGTTGGCCCCGTCCAGGGTGCCGATGGTCAGCGCGCCGTTGAGGCCGAACTTCATGTTGCTGGTGCCCGAGGCTTCGAAGCCTGCGGTGGAAATCTGCTCCGACAAATCCGCTGCCGGAATGATGCTCTCCGCCAGACTGACGTTGTAGTTGGGCAAGAACACCACTTTCAGTAAACCGCGCACGGTCGGGTCGTTGTTCACCACCCGGGCGATGTCGTTGGTCAGTTTGATGATCAACTTGGCCTGGTGATAACTGGCCGCTGCCTTGCCGGCGAAGATCTTCACCCGCGGCACCCAATCGATTTCCGGCTCGGCACGAATCGCCTGATACAGCGCAACGGTGTGCAACAGGTTCAGCAACTGACGTTTGTATTCGTGGATCCGTTTGACCTGCACGTCGAACATCGCGGCCGGGTTGACCGCAACGCCAAGTCGCTCATGAATGATGTACGCCAGGGCTTTCTTGCTGTGCAGGCGCTGTTCGGCGAACGCCTTGCGGAACGCGGCTTTCTCGGCAAACGGTTCCAGGCCGAGCAAACGTTCTTCCGGGTTGTCCAGCAAATCCGGGCCGAGGGCGTCGACCATCATCGAGGTCAACTCCGGGTTGGCCTGGTAGAGCCAGCGGCGGAAGGTGATGCCGTTGGTCTTGTTGTTGATCCGGTCCGGGTAGAGCTTGTGCAGTTCGGAGAACACCGTTTTGCGCATCAGCTGCGTGTGCAGGCCGGACACGCCGTTGACGCTGTGGGAGCCAAGGAACGCGAGGTTGCCCATGCGCACGCGGCGACCGTTGTCTTCCTCGATCAGCGATACCGCGCGCAGGACCTCGAAGTCATGGATACCCTTGGCCCGCAGCGAATCGATGTGCTGGGCGTTGATCAAGTAAATGATCTGCATGTGCCGCGGCAGCATCCGCTCCATCAAACCGACCGGCCAGGTTTCCAGCGCTTCCGGCAGCAGCGTGTGGTTGGTGTAGGACAGCGTATCGACGGTGACTTGCCACGCCGCATCCCACGCGACGTCATAGACATCGACCAGTTGCCGCATCAACTCGGCGACGGCAATCGAAGGGTGGGTGTCGTTGAGCTGGATCGCGGCATGATCGCCCAGGGTCAGGACCGAGGTGTGCATGTTGCGATGGCGGCGCAGCAAGTCCTGCAAGGACGCGGCGACGAAGAAATACTCCTGACGCAGGCGCAGTTCCTGGCCGGCTTCGGTGCTGTCCGCCGGGTAGAGCACCCGGGAAATACTTTCGGCCCGGGCCACTTCTGCCACGGCGCCCAAGTGGTCGCCGGCATTGAAGCGTTCCAGGTGCAAATCTTCCATGGCCCGGGCGCGCCACAGGCGCAGCGTGTTGACGCTTGCTCCGCGCCAGCCGACGACCGGCGTGTCATACGCAATCGCACGAACGGTTTCTGCTGGCGTCCAGACTTGCTTGGACTTGCCCGCTTCGTCGGTGACGGTTTCGACACTGCCGCCGAAACCGATCGGGTAAACGACCTCTGGTCGTTCGAACTCCCAAGGGTTACCGAAATCCAGCCAGTGTTCGGTCTGTTCCTGCTGCCAGCCGTCGACGATGGCCTGGCGGAACAAGCCGTGTTCATAACGGATGCCGTAACCGTGGCCGGCAATGCCGAGGGTCGACATGCTTTCCATGAAGCACGCGGCCAGACGACCGAGGCCGCCGTTGCCCAGCGCTGCGTCCGGTTCCAGCAGGCGGATGCGTTCAAGGTCGACGCCAAGTTCAGTCAGGGCCTCGCGGGCGACGTCCAGCAGGCCAAGGTTGCTCAGGCTGTCGTAGAGCAGACGGCCGATCAGAAATTCGAGGGAGAGGTAATAAACCCGCTTTTGACCTTTGCGGTAGATCTGCCGGGTGTGATCCATCCAGTGCTCGACCATGTGATCGCGCGCCGCCAGGGCAATGGCTTCGAACCAGTCGTGGTCGAAGGCGTGATCCGGGTCTTTGCCCACCGCGTAGGTGAGTTTGGTCAAGACGGCGTCGCGGAATGCGGCCACCTCTGCTTCGCGAACAAGTGGTTCTTGAGTCATCGATAGGACCTCGAGCGAGCGTGGAGTTGTTGAGCCTAGACGGTCTGACAGGCCGTTGGAACTCTGGTTCGGCAGATTTTCCCGTTAGTGTGAGATAGATCGACATTACCTTGTCGCGCACCGGAAAGAATGCAGGGGCCGTGCCGGGTTACAGGTGTTATTGGGCGGAATACGAAAAAATCTGGCGAAAGGTTGTTCAAAAATCCACCAGTCCCGGTATGATCGCGCGCCCTGATGCACGCTGGTAACAACCGATGATGAAGTCCAACCTGATCGCCGCCGCGGAGATCGATCGCCTCGATACCTGGGCCAAGTACTCCGCTCCGATGTGTGGTTCGTGCGTTTCCAGCTGCTGCACCCTGCCGGTCGAGGTCAAGATCAAGGATCTGATCCGTATCGGCATCGTTGATGAATTCGAGCGCGGTGAGCCGCCGAAGAACATCGCCAAGCGTCTGCAGAAGGAAGGGATCGTCGAGCGTTACAACCAGAAGTCCGAGATCTTCACCCTCCAGCGCATGAGCAACAACGATTGCCTGTACCTGGATCGTAAGAGCCGTCTGTGCACTATTTATGAAAAGCGCCCGGATACTTGCCGCAACCACCCGAAAATCGGGCCGCGGCCGGGGTATTGCGCGTATAAGCCGAAAGAAGTCCCGCGCGAGTCCAGCGAGAGCCGTCGGACCCTCGAGAAGTTTTAAAGCCGCCTCGATTCCCCGTAGCAGCTGTCGAGCCCCAGCGAGGCTGCGTTCGGCTGCGGAGCAGTCGCAGGCCGGAAAATACGATTTATATGATGCACCGCAGCGTTTGATTTCACGACTGCTGCGCAGCCGAACGCAGCCTCGCAGGCTCGACAGCTGCTACAGCTGCTACAGCTGCTACAGCCAGACAAACAAAAACGCCCCCGACCTTGCGATCGGGGGCGTTTTTTTAAGCGCTAACTAAGTCGAAACTCAGTTACCGGCTTTCTTGGCAGCGCGGGTACGCTCGCTTTCGCCCAGGATCTTCTTACGAAGACGGATGGACTTAGGAGTGACTTCGCACAGTTCGTCTTCTTGCACGAACTCAAGAGCTTGTTCCAGGGTGAAACGGATAGGCGGAACCAGAGCGATGGTTTCGTCTTTACCCGAGGCACGCATGTTGTCGAGCTTCTTGCCTTTGGTTGGGTTGACGCCCAGGTCGTTGTCGCGGCTGTTGATGCCGACGATTTGACCTTCGTACACGTCTTCACCGTGACCCAGGAACAGTTTGCCGCGAGCTTGCAGGGTTTCCAGCGAGTAAGTCAGAGCCTTACCGGTGGCAACCGAAACCAGCACGCCGTTCTGACGGCCGGACATGTCGCCGGACTTCATCACGTCGTAACGGTCGAAGATCGAGGTCAGGATGCCTGCACCGGAGGTCAGGGTCAGGAACTCGTTACGGAAACCGATCAAGCCACGAGCCGGGATGTTGTACTCAAGGCGCACACGGCCCTTGCCATCCGGAACCATGTTGGTCAGGTCGCCTTTACGGATACCGATCTGTTCCATGATCGAACCTTGCGATTCTTCTGGCAGGTCGATGGTCACGTTTTCGTACGGTTCGTGCTTGACGCCGTCAACCATGCGGATGATCACTTCCGGACGACCAACACCCATTTCGAAGCCTTCGCGACGCATGGTTTCGATCAGTACCGAGAGGTGCAGCTCACCACGGCCGGAGACTTTGAACTTGTCGGCGGTGTCGCCTTCTTCAACGCGCAGGGCAACGTTGTAGAGCAGTTCTTTGTCCAGACGTTCCTTGATGTTACGGCTGGTGACGAACTTGCCTTCTTTACCGCAGAAAGGCGAGTCGTTTACCTGGAAGGTCATGGAAACGGTTGGTTCGTCAACGGTCAGCGGCTTCATCGCTTCGACGTTCAGTGGGTCGCACAGAGTGTCGGAGATGAACAGCTGGTCGAAGCCGCTGATGCAGACGATGTCGCCGGCAGCTGCTTCTTCAACGTCGATACGGTGCAGACCGTGGTGACCCATCAACTTCAGGATACGACCGGTACGCTTCTTGCCGTCGGCGTCGATAGCGACAACCGGAGTGTTCGGCTTGATGCGACCACGAGCGATACGGCCAACGCCGATAACACCCAGGAAGCTGTTGTAGTCCAGAGCAGAGATTTGCATCTGGAACGGACCATCGCGGTCGACTTTCGGCGCAGGTACGTTGTCGACGATCGACTGGTACAGCGGGGTCATGTCTTCAGCCATGTCGGTGTGTTCCAGACCGGCAATGCCGTTCAGGGCCGAGGCGTAGACGACTTTGAAGTCCAGCTGTTCTTCGGTAGCACCGAGGTTGTCGAACAGGTCGAAGATCTGGTCCAGAACCCAGTCCGGACGCGCGCCTGGACGGTCAACCTTGTTGATGACCACGATTGGACGCAGGCCGGCTTCGAAAGCCTTCTTGGTCACGAAACGGGTTTGCGGCATAGGGCCGTCTTGAGCGTCAACCAGCAGCAGAACGGAGTCAACCATCGACATTACGCGTTCAACTTCGCCGCCGAAGTCGGCGTGGCCCGGGGTGTCCACGATGTTGATGTGGAAGCCGTTCCAGTTGATGGCGGTGTTTTTCGCCAGAATGGTAATACCGCGTTCTTTCTCCTGGTCGTTGGAGTCCATCACGCGCTCGTCGTTGAGCTCGTTGCGCTCCAGGGTGCCGGATTGACGCAAGAGTTTGTCTACCAGGGTGGTCTTACCATGGTCAACGTGAGCAATGATGGCGATGTTGCGTAGATTTTCGATCACTTGTGTATCTCGATCAGAGGATTCGGTGTGCTGACAAGTCTTGGCAGCGATTAACAGTAGAGTCCGGCAAAGCCGTTACAGCTTGACGGCGGCGTCGGGGGGCCGGTGACGCAGGCCACAGGCAAACAGCCCCGGGCACTTAGCTCGGTCGATAAACGCGCACATTGGCATGCCCCTCACTGAGCAAATGGTGGGCATGCAGGCGACTCATCACGCCTTTGTCGCAATACAGCAGGTACTGGCGAGTAGGGTCCAGTTCCTTGAAACGAGCGTTCAATGCATAAAACGGCATCGCTTGTACCTCAATGCCAGCGAGGCCCAGCGGGTCATCTTCAGCGGCATCCGGATGACGGATGTCGATGACGATCTGACCAGCCAGCGCTTCACTGACTTCTTCGATCTGCAAGTCCTGGCCCAATTCGTCGATCACGCGATCGATCGGCACCAGTTTGGCGTTCTCGAGCGCACGCTCAAGTACTGCCATGTCGAACTGTTGTTCTTCGTACTCCACGCGTGGACGCTTGGCGTGGGTCTTGGGGTTCACCGAGATGACCCCGCAGTATTCCGGCATGTGCTTGGCGAAGTCGGCAGTACCGATTTCGTTGGCCAGGTCGATGATGTCCTGCTTGTGACTGGCGATCAGCGGACGCAAGACCAGCTTGTCGGTCACGCAGTCGATCACGGACAGGTTCGGCAGCGTCTGGCTCGACACCTGGGAAATCGCTTCGCCGGTGACCAGCGCATCGATCTCCAGCCGATCGGCAATACGGGAAGCAGCGCGCAACATCATACGCTTCAAAACTACGCCCATATGACTGTTATCGACTTTCCCGAGAATTTCTCCCAGTACTTCCTCGAACGGCACACTCACAAATAACACGCGTTGGGAGCTGCCGTACTTCTTCCAGATGAAGTGCGCGACTTCCATGACGCCCAGTTCATGGGCTCGTCCGCCCAGATTGAAGAAGCAGAAATGGCTCATCAGCCCGCGGCGCATGATCTGGTAAGCGGCGACGGTGGAATCGAAGCCGCCGGACATCAGCACAAGTGTCTGTTCCAGGGCACCCAGCGGATAACCGCCGATGCTGTTGTGCTGGCCGTGGATCACGAACAACCGTTTGTCGCGAATTTCGAGGCGAACTTCGATTTCCGGCTCTTTCAGCGAGATTCCGGCGGCGCCGCACTGACGACGCAGTTGGCTGCCGACGTATTTCTCGACGTCCATCGAGCTGAATTCATGTTTGCCGGCACGCTTGCAGCGCACCGAAAAAATCTTCCCGGCCAACGCATCACCGAAGTGCTGCTTGCACTTGGCGACGATGTCGTCGAAGTCGCCCAACGGGTATTCGTCGACCTGCAGGAAATGCGCGATGCCCGGCATGCAGCTCAGGCGCTCGGTCATCTCCTTCAGGGCTTTGGGCTCGCTGACGCGGGTTTCCAGCTCGAGATTGTCCCACACACCGTTCACCACCACAGCCGGGTCCAGGTCGCGGAGCACGGTACGGATGTTTTTGGCCAACTGGCGGATGAAACGCATCCGTACCGGGCGGCTCTTGATGGTGATCTCGGGGAAGACTTTTACGATTAGTTTCATGAAAACAGCGCGCGCTGGGCCAGCCGAAAAAGGGGGGCGCGGATTATAGCGGAAATTGCTCAAGGTTTAACCAGTTAATGTGCAGAAGGTTTTGCACGCACCAAAACGGGTCATTTGTTGGATTTGACGCTACATTAGGGGGCGCTATTTCCAGCTTTGCTCCGCTTTGCACCTTTATAAGCGTGAAATTGGGGCAAAAAACCCATGGTGGGGCACTGGCATGCAATTTGCTCCCTTGTGAGGCAGGTTGCCTTGGCAGAGTATTCGCGCCGGCATCACCCACATTCTAAGGGCATCCACTACTAAGCCCGAAGCCACCCGGAGGACACTATGTCGAAGTCGGTTCAACTCATCAAAGATCATGACGTCAAGTGGATTGATCTGCGCTTCACTGACACCAAAGGCACTCAGCACCACGTGACCATGCCGGCTCGCGACGCGCTGGATGAAGCTTTCTTCGAAGAAGGCAAAATGTTCGACGGTTCCTCCATCGCTGGCTGGAAAGGCATCGAAGCTTCCGACATGATCCTGATGCCGGACGACAGCACTGCCGTTCTCGACCCGTTCACCGAAGAGCCAACCCTGATCCTGGTTTGCGACGTGATCGAGCCTTCGACCATGCAAGGCTACGACCGTGACCCACGTGCGATCGCCAAGCGTGCCGAGGAATACCTGAAGTCGACCGGTATCGGCGACACCGTATTTGTTGGTCCAGAGCCTGAGTTCTTCATCTTCGACGAAGTGAAGTTCAAGTCTGACATCTCCGGTTCGATGTTCAAAATCCACTCCGAACAAGGTTCGTGGATGTCCGACCAGGACGTGGAAGGCGGCAACAAAGGCCACCGTCCAGGCGTCAAAGGCGGCTACTTCCCGGTTCCGCCGTTCGACCACGACCACGAAATCCGTACCTCCATGTGCAACGCCATGGAAGAAATGGGCCTGGTCATCGAAGTTCACCACCACGAAGTGGCAACTGCTGGCCAGAACGAAATCGGTGTGAAGTTCAACACCCTGGTGGCCAAGGCTGACGAAGTTCAGACCCTGAAGTACTGCGTACACAACGTTGCTGATGCATACGGCCGTACCGCGACCTTCATGCCTAAGCCTCTGTACGGCGACAACGGTTCGGGTATGCACGTTCACCTGTCCATCGCCAAAGATGGCAAGAACACCTTCGCTGGCGAAGGCTATGCCGGCCTGTCCGACACCGCTCTGTACTTCATCGGCGGCATCATCAAGCACGGTAAAGCACTGAACGGCTTCACCAACCCGTCGACCAACTCCTACAAGCGTCTGGTCCCAGGTTTCGAAGCTCCGGTAATGCTGGCCTACTCGGCTCGCAACCGTTCCGCTTCGATCCGTATTCCTTACGTGTCCAGCCCTCGCGCTCGCCGTATCGAAGCTCGCTTCCCGGATCCAGCAGCCAACCCGTACCTGGCCTTCGCTGCCCTGGTAATGGCCGGTCTGGACGGTATCCAGAACAAGATCCACCCTGGCGATGCTGCTGACAAAAACCTGTATGACCTGCCGCCTGAAGAGGCGAAAGAGATCCCACAAGTTTGCGGCAGCCTGAAAGAAGCCCTGGAAGAGCTGGACAAAGGTCGTGCGTTCCTGACCAAAGGCGGCGTATTCAGCGACGACTTCATCGACGCTTACATCGCCCTGAAAAGCGAAGAAGAAATCAAAGTACGTACCTTCGTACACCCACTGGAATACGAGCTGTACTACAGCTGCTGATCCGGTAGCGCCTGCGCAAGCGGCGTGACAAAAAAGAGGCCTCCTTCGGGAGGCCTTTTTTGTGGGCGCTCGTTTCCCCCGGACACACATCCATGGATAATCCGCCGCTCTCGCGCCCTGCCCGGCGCCTTGACGAAAGGATTCGTATGAAGTGGTTGTGGTTACTCGCCCTGATGGCTGGCTTTGGCTGCACGACCGTCAACGCGGCGCCGTTTTATGACGGCAAGTCCTTGGCCCATCCGCTGATTCAGGGCCTTCAGGAGAGCTCGGCCACCCTTGCGTTCATCAAGGAGGCAGGTGGCGTTAAAGGTTATTACTGCATTTGCGATAGCGACGATGAACAACCACAACTGCTGGATGATTTCGGCGCAGCATCGATCGAGTCGGTATTCCTGATGCCACTGGACAGCGAAGCCCCGACCCGGTTCGTGCTGTTCAGGCAACAGGCGCAGTACAAGGTCCATGCCTACAAATACGACGCCAACGATCATCTCTACAGTCGAGTCAACGGCTTGCAAAAGGCCCTCGACCGCATGACCACAGGCCAGAAAAACCTCGACGCCCTGGCGATCAAGAAGGAACTGGCCAAGCTCACGCCACTCAATTACCGCTTCTTCTACGAAGAGTCAGGCATACCTGAGTTCGACCAACTCGACCTCACTCAGGGAACACTGGTGGGCTATTTCGACGAGCGCACCCAACCTCTCAACACCCCTTCCCCCGGCAACGGGCAGAACTACTACAAAAAGACCTTTCAGGAAAAAGACGGACGCTTTTTGACCGTCACCTTCTGGCGTGGCATCGACACCTCAATCAATGATGGCAGTCGCACGCTGTACAACTATCAGGTCAGCCGCATGGCCTGGGAAACCGATCCGGCGATTTTCAGCGGCAGCGAAGACGGCGCCTCCGTCACTTATGACTTCGGCGCCATTACCAACCAAGGCGCCTACAGCCACGGCGCACGCACGGGCATCTGGTCGTTCGCCAAAGGCTTGCAGTATTCGTCCGGCGGGACCTATGTCGACGGCAAACGCCAGGGTCAATGGATTGAAACGATTGACGGGCAAACCCATACCGGCGAATTTCAGAATGACTTGCGCGAAGGTCGCTGGGTGCTGTCGAGCGAGGAAGGCGAGTCGGATGTCAGCGGTTTTTCCACTTACATCCACGACAAACTCAACGGCCCGAGTGAGCAGCGTACAAATGGCACGATTGAACGCGGCAACTACCGCGACGATAAACGAGAAGGCCCATGGGTTACTGAAGCCGGCACAGGCAACTACGAAGATGGCCTGAAAAGTGGTCCATGGAAGCTCAAGGCTGACAAAGGTCATACCCAAAATGTGAACTTCGTCGCCGACAAAAAAGAAGGCGAACTGCGCGATACCGATGCCAACGGCGTACTCAGCAAGATCGAGCACTACAAGGCTGATGTGTTGTCCGGCACTCGCGAAGGCTACGGCCCCAACGGCCAACTGCAATACTCGCAGCAATACGAAAACGGCAAGCTGGAAGGCCGTTCACTGGGCTACAGCGAAGACGGCAAGGTACTGCTCAACGATATTTCCTGGCACAACGACGAGCACGAAGGCCCGTACCTGACCTTCCTTCGCGATGGCACACCGGCCACCGTCGGACGTGTCGAACTGGGGCGATTTGTCGGCCTGATGAAGGGCTACGACGAAAACGAAGTGCTCTATGAAGAATCCAACTGGTGCCGTTTCGACAAGGACGGTCCTACCATCGGCCGCTGCGGCATATCTCGCTACTTTACTCACGGAAAGTTGTCATGGGAGACCAACTTCCTCTACGGAGATAGACAGGCTTCCGTTGAATACAACTACGAAACCGGTCGCAAGACTCGCGAGAGAATCATCGGCGACAACGACCAGATTACCGACCGCACCTACTACGACAACGGGCAGATCGAGTGCCAGAAGAACTCGGTAGGCTTCAGCTGGATGACCGTCAACCAACAGAAATTCAAGAACTACGAGTGGGGCGGCGACTTGACCGGTGAACAGCTGTGTTATCACCGCAACGGCGTGGTCAAGAGCCGGGCTTTTTATGACAAAGGTCCGGTTGGCTGCACGGTGCTTTACGACGAAACCGGGCAGCAGACATTCCCCGGTCCCGAGGGCTGCCCAAAGCCACCAGCGGCACCCGAGAAGAAGCAACGCATGCTTAATTTCAGCAGTTGATTGCTGGCCAGGTGAACGAGGGCGTTTGTGTGAGCGAATGTTGAGGAGTTGGGTTAACCGGCGACCCTCGCCTATGCTGCAAGCCAACGCCTTCGTTTTTGGTCGATTTTATGGGTCGTGGTTTTCTATTCATCCTGCTGCTGATCGCCCTGCCCGCCGCCGCGCAGATCTATAAGTACACCGACGCCGACGGCAACACCGCCTACAGCAATCAACCGCCCGATGGCGTGAAGGCTCAACCTGTCGAGTTGCCACCGCTTAACAGGGTTGAGCCCCAAGCCCCTTCTGCGCCACCTGTCGAAGCCACCAGCCGCGAACAGCCGCGCAGCGCTTACGAGGTGCTGGAGTTGACCAACTTACCCACTACCGAAGCGCTGCGTGCCAACAACGGCACCTTCACCGTCAACGTGCTGATCAAACCCCGCCTGCAAGGCCCTCATTTATTCAGGCTGTTGCTGGACGATCAGCCTTACGGCCAGCCGAGCAACGTGCCGATCCTGCAACTGGTCAATATTGACCGCGGCACACACAGCCTTGCTGTACAGGTGATCGACGGGGAAAACATCGTTCAACAAAGCCCCTCCGTGACGTTTACCGTCCAGCGGGTGCATAAGCCGTGAGGCTGTGGTGGCTGCTGATCACCTGCTTGATCGCCCTGCCAGTGACGGCCGAGGTGTTCACCTACGTCGACGCTCAGGGCAATCGGGTCTACACCGACCAGCCAGGCTCCGGCAACGCCAAGCGCGTGCCGATGGCGCCGAGTAATCGCATGTCCGCCAACCCGATCGGTGCTGCGCCAATGACAGCCCCGAAGAAAACCGAAGCCAAAGCGCTTTTCCACTACGACATGCTGAGAATCCTGGTGCCGGAGCCAGACGCCACGGTGCGCAGCAGCGCTGGCGAGATTATCGTCAGCGTCACCAACGAACCCGGCCTGCAACGGGGTCATCGCTACCAACTGCTACTCGACGGCCAACCCACCGCAGCGCCCGGCCTGAGCCCGGTATTTGCCCTGAGCAATATCGATCGCGGCAGCCATAACCTCTCCGTGGAAATCCTTGACGAGCAGGGCCGCACGGTCGAGCGCACCGCCAACCAGCCGTTCCACATGCTGCGCATCTCCCTCGCGCAGAAGCGCCAGGTCAAACCCTGCGCCCTCCCCGATTACGGCCAACGGCCGGAATGTCCGCTCAAAGACAAACCCGTAGAAGAAAAAAATCCCTTCCTGCGCTTCTTCTAATGCCGTTCAGCTTTGCGCACTATATTGGTGCAATTGATTGCACCGTACCCACATCCCAACCCATTTTGGTTCGAAAGTACCCGCCAAAGCTGGCAGAACGCCACGCAAACGAGCGTCAAACGCCCGTTTCAGGCCTTTAACGCTTCTTTTCGGAGCCTTGGTTTGGTTTTTGCATTTTCCTCGTATCGGCGCGTTATTCATGCGCATGCCCTGCTCCAAAAGAGGTCCTGATGACCATTAGCGACGCACTGCATCGATTGCTACTCGACAACCTGACCACCGCCACCATTCTCCTCGACGCCGAACTGCGCCTCGAGTACATGAACCCGGCAGCGGAGATGCTCCTGGCCATCAGCGGTCAGCGTAGCCATGGGCAGTTCATCAGTGAGTTGTTCACCGAATCCACCGAGGCGCTGAACTCCCTGCGTCAGGCGGTCCAGCAGGCGCACCCGTTCACCAAGCGCGAAGCGATGCTCACGGCCCTCACCGGCCAGACCCTGACCGTCGACTACGCGGTAACACCGATCCTGGCCAACGGCGCCACGATGCTGCTGCTGGAAGTCCACCCGCGCGACCGCTTGCTGCGGATCACCAAGGAAGAGGCGCAGCTGTCGAAGCAGGAAACCAGCAAGATGCTGGTGCGCGGCCTCGCTCACGAAATCAAGAACCCTCTCGGCGGGATTCGCGGCGCGGCGCAATTGCTTGCCCGCGAGCTGCCGGAAGAAAGCCTGCGCGACTATACCAACGTGATCATTGAAGAGGCCGACCGCCTGCGCAATCTGGTCGATCGCATGCTTGGCTCCAACAAACTGCCGTCGCTGGCGATGTGCAACGTCCACGAAGTTCTGGAACGCGTTTGTCATCTTGTGGAGGCCGAAAGCCAGGGCTGCATCACGTTGGTGCGCGACTACGACCCAAGCATTCCCGACGTGTTGATCGACCGCGAACAAATGATTCAAGCCGTGCTGAACATCGTGCGCAATGCGATGCAGGCCATCAGCAGCCAGAACGAGCTGCGCCTTGGCCGCATCAGCCTGCGTACTCGCGCCATGCGCCAGTTCACTATCGGCCACGTGCGTCATCGCCTGGTGACCAAGATCGAAATCATCGACAACGGCCCGGGCATTCCCGCGGAGTTGCAGGAAACCATCTTCTTTCCCATGGTCAGCGGCCGTCCGGACGGTACCGGGCTGGGCCTGGCCATAACCCAGAACATCATCAGCCAGCACCAGGGCCTGATCGAATGTGACAGCCATCCAGGCCACACCACCTTCTCGATCTTTCTGCCACTGGAACAAGGAGCCACATCGACATGAGCCGTAGTGAAACCGTGTGGATCGTCGATGACGACCGTTCTATCCGTTGGGTCCTGGAAAAAGCCTTGCAGCAAGAAGGCATGACCACGCAAAGCTTCGACAGCGCCGATGGCGTGATGAGCCGCCTGGCGCGCCAGCAGCCGGACGTGATCATCTCTGACATCCGCATGCCGGGTGCCAGCGGTCTGGACCTTCTGGCGCGGATACGCGAACAACATCCACGGCTGCCGGTCATCATCATGACCGCTCACTCCGATCTGGACAGCGCTGTCGCGTCCTATCAGGGCGGCGCGTTTGAATACCTGCCAAAACCGTTCGACGTTGACGAAGCGGTGTCCCTGGTCAAGCGCGCCAACCAGCACGCTCAGGAACAACAAGGCCTGGAAGTCCCGGTCGCCCTGACGCGTACGCCAGAAATCATCGGTGAAGCGCCGGCGATGCAGGAAGTGTTTCGCGCCATCGGGCGCTTGAGCCACTCCAACATCACCGTGCTGATCAACGGCGAATCCGGTACCGGTAAAGAACTGGTGGCGCACGCGCTACACCGTCACAGTCCGCGTGCGGCTTCGCCGTTCATTGCGCTGAACATGGCGGCGATCCCGAAAGACCTGATGGAATCCGAGCTGTTCGGCCATGAGAAAGGCGCGTTCACCGGCGCGGCCAACCTGCGTCGCGGGCGCTTTGAGCAGGCTGACGGCGGCACGTTGTTCCTCGATGAAATCGGCGACATGCCGGCAGACACCCAGACTCGTTTGCTGCGGGTGTTGGCGGACGGCGAGTTCTACCGCGTCGGCGGCCATGTGCCGGTGAAGGTCGATGTGCGAATCATCGCCGCGACTCACCAGAATCTGGAAACCCTGGTGCACGCCGGGAAATTCCGTGAGGACTTGTTTCACCGCCTCAACGTGATCCGCATCCACATTCCACGGTTGTCGGACCGTCGCGAAGACATCCCGACCCTGGCCAAACACTTCCTCAGCCGCGCCGCGCAAGAACTGGCGGTGGAGCCGAAGCTGCTGAAAAGCGAAACCGAGGAATACCTGAAGAACCTGCCGTGGGGCGGCAACGTGCGTCAGCTGGAGAACACCTGCCGCTGGATCACGGTAATGGCTTCGGGTCGCGAAGTGCACATCAGCGACCTGCCGCCGGAGCTGCTGAACCTGCCGCAGGATTCGGCGCCGGTGACCAACTGGGAGCAAGCGCTGCGCCAGTGGGCCGATCAGGCGCTGGCTCGTGGCCAGTCGAGCCTGCTCGACAGCGCTGTACCGGCGTTCGAGCGGATCATGATCGAAACCGCCCTCAAACACACCGCCGGCCGCCGCCGCGATGCCGCCGTCTTGCTGGGCTGGGGGCGTAATACCCTGACGCGCAAGATCAAGGAATTGGGGATGAAGGTTGATGGTGGGGATGATGATGAAGGGGAAGAGGGTTAACTTTTAACCCGATCGTTCCCACGCTCTGCGTGGGAATGCAGCCCGGGACGCTCCGCGTCCCTGCCGAAGCGGACGCAGAGCGTCCATTGAGGCATTCCCACGCAGAGCGTGGGAACGATCAAATAGCCCTTTGTGCACCGCCGCAATGCACCGTGAACCGCAATCGCGCACGGCAACAGTTCCGAAATCCCGCCTGCGTTCGCAATCGAACCCCTATCGAAAAAACACGAAAGCCCCGGAATACGGGGCTTTCGACGTTTCCGCGCGACATTCTGTTTCAACTTGTTAAAACCTGGCACGCCCCCTGCAATAGTCCATTCAGTGATTCGGTTCACTACCCGGTTTCGGGGACCTTGGTACAGGCAGGCCGGGGATTCCCCTCTTTACATCGGGCTCGCACCGCACAAGCGACGAGCCCACACAGTTTTGGGGCCCTTGATACAGGCAGGTCAGGGGTTCCTTCTTTACACCGGGCTCACGACGCAATGCGCGAGCCCTGCCGTTTTGGGGACCTTGGTACAGGCAGGCCGGGGATTCCCTCTTTTATTGCTCTCGGAGATGGATCTCCAGCCGCCAGCGGTCATCGACCTCGCTACCGGCCCACTCGCCCTGCAGTGGCCGGGCCGCCACCACCGTCAGCAACAACCCCCCATCACTCAAACGCACACGCCAGTTCACGCTCTTGTCGTTGATTTTGAGCTGACCTTTTTGCGCCTTGCCTTCAGCCTCAAACAGCAACGCGAGGCTACCGTCGACGAACTCGCCGTGAGCCTTGGGTTCGTTGTTGAACCACACCACCAACCCGTCGTTCGTGACCTCGACCTGCTGCAATTCGCTGGGGTCGGGCGTGGTCAGGCGACCGATCATCAGCCCCACCATCACCCCGACAATCGCCAGCGAAGCCATCACTCGCGGGAATAGCTTCGAACGCGGGTCCGCTTCAGGCGTAGAATGCCGCTCATCTTTACCTTCGGAGCCGTGCATGTTTCACGTCATCCTTTTCCAACCAGAAATTCCGCCGAATACCGGCAACGTTATCAGGCTGTGCGCCAACAGTGGCTGCCACCTGCATTTGATCGAACCGCTGGGCTTCGAGATGGACGACAAGCGTCTGCGCCGGGCCGGCCTCGATTACCACGAGTATGCCACCCTGCAGCGCCACGCAGACCTCGCCAGCTGTCTGGAAAGCCTCGGTCATCCTCGGCTGTTCGCCTTCACCACCAAGGGCTCGCGGCCGTTCCACGATGCCAGCTTCGCCGAGGGCGATGCGTTCCTGTTCGGCCCGGAAAGCCGTGGTTTGCCGGCGGAAGTGCTCGATGCCCTGCCCGGCGAACAGCGCCTGCGCCTGCCGATGCGTGAAGGCTGCCGCAGCCTGAACCTGTCGAACACCGTGGCGGTCGCCGTGTACGAAGGCTGGCGCCAGCTCGGGTTCAAGTAACCTCGCGAGCCAGTCCGCACCGCTGACCGCTGATCGTTCCCATGCTCCGCGTGGGAATGCCTCAAGGGACGCTCCGCGTCCAGTGACGCGGAGCGTCACGGGCTGCATTCCCACGCAGAGCGTGGGAACGATCATCTCCCGCCCAAGAAAAAAGCGCCTGTTACGGCGCTTTTTTCGTTACTGCATCGAACGTTTACTGAACAGTCGGGGTTTCGCCCGCGGCCTGCATGCGTTGCAGTTCTTGTGCGTACAGCGCGTCGAAGTTCACCGGGGCCAGCATCAGGGCCGGGAACGAACCGCGGGTGACCAGGCTGTCCAGGGTCTCGCGAGCGTATGGGAACAGGATGTTCGGGCAGAACGCGCCGAGGGTGTGGCTCATCGAAGCGTCGTCGAGGTTCTTGATCAGGAAGATCCCGGCCTGTTGCACTTCAGCAATGAACGCCACTTCGTCGCCGTTTTTCACGGTAACGGACAAAGTCAGCACGACTTCATGGAAGTCGCCTTCCAGCGCCTTTTGACGGGTGTTCAGATCCAGACCGACGCTCGGTTCCCACTGCTGGCGGAAGATGGCCGGGCTTTTCGGGGCTTCGAAGGACAAGTCACGTACGTAGATGCGCTGCAAGGAGAATTGCGGTGCGGTTTCTTCTTCGCTAGCTGCAGTGTTCTGTTGGTCAGTCATCTCAGATCCTTTCTGATCTTGGGGTCTTATAGGGAAGGCATTCAGGCCTTGAGCATCGCGTCGAGCTTGCCGGCGCGCTCAAGGGCGAACAAATCATCACAACCACCCACGTGGGTGCTGCCGATCCAGATCTGCGGCACGGACGTACGTCCGGCCTTCTGAGCCATGGCGGCACGCACCTGCGGCTTGCCATCGACCTTGATCTCTTCGAAGGCCACGCCTTTGTTCTCGAGCAGGTACTTGGCTCGCGAACAGTAAGGGCAGTAATCGCTGGAATAGACGACGTTGCTCATATCACTTCACCAGCGGCAGGTTGTCGCCTTTCCAGCTGGAAATACCGCCGGAGAGCTTGGCGGCGGTGAAGCCGGACTTCATCAGCTCGCGGGCATGCGTGCCGGCAGTCTGGCCCATGGCATCGACCAGGATGATGGTCTTGGCCTTGTGCTTTTCCAGTTCGCCGACGCGAGCGGTCAGTTTGTCGTGAGGAATGTTCACTGCGCCAACAATGTGACCGGCGGCGAAATCCTTGGTCGAACGAATGTCGATCACAACGCCCGCGTCCTTGTTGACCAGCCCGGTCAATTCACCGGTGCTCAGGCTGCGGCCGCCGCCTTGCATCTGATAAGCGATCAGCAACGCCAGCAGTACGACGAAGATACCGACGAGCAGATAGTGGTTAGTGGCAAATTCAATCAGGTGAGCAACCATCGAAGGAGGTTCCAGGGCGTTAAAATGTCGGCCAGTATACACAGCCACTATGGTGGGCCAAACCCCGTCCGGCGGTGACGCCGTCGGAACTTAGCTTTAAACTGCCACTCCCTTTTCCATCGCCCTCTATTAACTCAGCCACGAGTGGAATCCATGACTACCACGCCTAAACCTTTGGTCCTGATTATTCTCGACGGCTTCGGTCACAGTGAGAGCCCTGAATCCAACGCCATCTTTGCGGCGAAGAAGCCCGTGCTGGACCGTCTGTGGGCCACCGTGCCGAACGGCCTGATCTCGGGCAGCGGCATGGACGTCGGCTTGCCGGATGGCCAGATGGGCAACTCCGAAGTCGGCCACATGAACCTCGGCGCCGGCCGCGTGGTGTATCAGGACTTCACCCGCGTGACCAAATCGATCCGCGACGGCGAGTTCTTCGAGAACCCGACCATCTGCGCCGCTGTCGATAAAGCCGTCGCTGCCGGCAAAGCCGTGCACTTCATGGGCCTGCTGTCCGAGGGCGGCGTTCACAGCCATCAGGATCACCTGGTAGCCATGGCCGAACTGGCCTACAAACGTGGCGCTGAAAAAATCTATCTGCACGCCTTCCTCGACGGCCGCGACACGCCGCCGAAAAGCGCTCAGTCGTCCATCGAACTGCTGGATGCGGCCTTCCAGGCCCTCGGCAAAGGCCGGATCGCCAGCATTGTTGGCCGTTACTTCGCCATGGACCGCGACAACCGTTGGGACCGCGTGTCCCAGGCTTACAACCTGATTGTCGATGGCAACGGCGAATTCAACGCCGCCACCGCACAGGAAGGTCTGCAAGCGGCGTACGAACGTGGCGAGAGCGACGAATTCGTCAAAGCCACCTCCATTGGCGAACCGGTGAAAGTCGAAGACGGCGACGCCGTGGTGTTCATGAACTTCCGCGCCGACCGCGCCCGCGAACTGACCCGCGTGTTCGTCGAAGACGATTTCAAGGAATTCGAACGTGCCCGCCAGCCGAAACTGGCCGGCTTCGTCATGCTGACCCAATACGCCGCCAGCATTCCTGCACCATCGGCCTTCGCCGCAGGCAGCCTGGATAACGTGCTGGGCGACTACCTGTCGAAAAACGGCAAGACCCAGCTGCGCATCGCTGAAACCGAGAAATACGCCCATGTGACCTTCTTCTTCTCCGGCGGTCGCGAAGAACCGTTCCCGGGCGAAGAACGCATCCTGATCCCGTCGCCAAAAGTCGCCACCTATGACTTGCAGCCCGAGATGAGCGCCCCGGAAGTCACCGACCGCATCGTCGATGCCATCGAAAACCAGCGTTACGACGTGATCGTGGTCAACTATGCCAACGGCGACATGGTCGGTCACAGCGGTGTGTTCGACGCGGCCGTAAAAGCCGTTGAATGCCTCGACCTGTGTGTCGGCCGCATCGTCGATGCGCTGGAAAAAGTCGGCGGTGAAGCGCTGATCACTGCCGACCACGGCAACGTCGAGCAAATGTCCGACGAGTCCACCGGCCAGGCGCATACTGCTCACACCACCGAACCGGTGCCGTTCATCTATGTCGGCAAGCGTGACTTCAAGGTTCGCGACGGCGGCGTGCTGGCGGATGTGGCGCCGACCATGCTGATGTTGATGGGTCTGGAAAAACCGGCGGAAATGACCGGGACCTCGATTCTGGTGTAACCCGCCCCATCAAACACCGCCAAAACCCTGTGGGAGCGGGCTTGCTCGCGATAGCAATCTGACAGCCAACAACCATGTTGAATGTTAAGACGCCATCGCGAGCAAGCTCGCTCCCACAGTGGTTTGTGGGGTTTTTGAGGACTAAAACCTACTGTCCCTTCTTCCAGTCATCACACAGCCCCAATTGGGCGTTTTTTTTGCAGCGCTTGGCGGGCATACTAGGCCGTCCCTTTCCCTGGTGTCGCCCGCCTCTATGCTTCGCGTCCTGATAGCCCTTGCTCTGACATGCCTGCTCCAACCGGCCTTTGCTGACGAGCGCGCGCAAACCCAACAACAGTTGGACGCCACGCGTCAGGACATTGCCGAGCTGAAAAAACTGCTAGGCAAGCTCCAGGAAGAAAAAACCGGTGTGCAGAAAGACCTCAAAGGCACCGAGACCGAGATGGGCAAGCTCGAGAAGCAGGTCGAAGCCCTGCAAAAAGAGCTGAAGAAAAGCGAATCCGAGCTGCAGCGACTCGATACCGAGAAAAAAAAACTCCAGAGCGCGCGCATTGAACAGCAGCGACTGATCGCCATTCAGGCCCGCGCGGCCTATCAGAACGGCCGTCAGGAGTACTTGAAGCTGCTGCTCAACCAGCAGAACCCGGAAAAATTTGCCCGCACCCTCACTTATTACGACTACCTGAGCCAGGCCCGCCTGGAGCAGCTGAAGAATTTCAACGAAACCCTGCGCCAACTGGCCAATGTCGAAAAAGACATCGCCATGCAACAGGCGCAATTGCTGGTGCAGAAAAGCAGCCTCGACAGCCAGCGTGATGAACTCGACAAAGTCCGCAAGGAGCGCCAGCAAGTCCTGGCCAAGCTCAGCGACGACGTGAAGGCCCGCGATCAGAAGCTGGCAGCCCGCGAGCAGGATCAGGCAGACCTGTCTAAAGTCCTTAAAACCATTGAAGAAACCCTGGCCCGTCAGGCCCGTGAGGCAGAGGAAGCGCGGCAAAAAGCGCTGATCGCCCAGCAGGAAGCCGAAAAAAAGCGTTTACGTGAGGCTCAGGCTGCAGCAGATGCAGACACCACTGACGCCCCACGCAAACCCGTTAAATCGACACCCGGCGCACTGGTTTCAAGTTCAGGCGAGACCTTTGGTGGCCCCTTTGCTTCAAGCCGGGGAAAACTTCCGTGGCCCGTCGATGGTCGACTGCTTGCACGCTTTGGCGAAACCCGTGGCGACGACGCCCGCACCAAGTGGGACGGCGTGATGATCAGCGCCTCCGCCGGCAGCCAGGTGCACGCCGTGCATGGCGGTCGCGTGGTGTTTGCCGACTGGTTGCGAGGCGCCGGGCTGCTGGTGATTCTCGACCACGGCAACGGTTTTTTGAGTCTTTATGGTCACAACCAGACGCTGCTCAAGTCTGCGGGTGACGTGGTAAAAGCCGGTGAGTCCATCTCCACTGTAGGTAGCAGTGGCGGGCAGGACACACCAGCGCTGTATTTCGCTATTCGTCAGCAGGGTCACCCGAGTGATCCAGCGCAATGGTGTCGCGCGCAAGGATAAGCACGCGACCTAATTCAGGAGTTCGTTCGACATGCTGCATCTGTCCCGCCTTACCTCGCTGGCCCTGACGATCGCCCTGGTGATCGGCGCGCCTCTGGCGTTTGCCGCTCAACCGGCCCCGGCTGTCGCGCCTGCGGGCACTGCTGCGACCACCAAGGCGCCGTTGCCTCTGGAAGAGTTGCGCACCTTTGCCGAGGTCATGGATCGGATCAAGGCTGCCTATGTCGAGCCGGTGGACGACAAGACCCTGCTGGAAAACGCGATCAAGGGCATGCTCAGCAACCTCGACCCGCACTCCGCCTACCTGGGCCCGGAAGACTTCGCTGAATTGCAGGAAAGCACCAGCGGCGAATTCGGCGGCCTGGGCATCGAAGTTGGCGCCGAAGACGGTTTCATCAAAGTGGTTTCGCCGATCGATGACACCCCGGCTTCCAAGGCTGGCATTCAGGCCGGCGACTTCATCGTCAAGATCAACGGCCAGCCGACCCGCGGCCAGAGCATGACCGAAGCCGTGGACAAGATGCGCGGCAAGATCGGCCAGAAAATCACCCTGACCCTGGTGCGCGATGGCGGTACGCCGTTCGACGTGACCCTGGCCCGCGCCATCATTCAAGTGAAGAGCGTGAAGAGCCAGCTGCTGGAGTCCGGCTACGGCTACATCCGCATCACCCAGTTCCAGGTCAAGACCGGTGACGAAGTCTCCAAGGCCCTGGCCAAGCTACGCAAGGACAACGGCAAGAAGCTCAAAGGCATCATCCTCGACCTGCGTAACAACCCGGGCGGCGTGCTGCAAGCAGCGGTGGAAGTGGTCGACCACTTCATCACCAAGGGCCTGATCGTTTACACCAAGGGCCGTATCGCCAACTCCGAACTGCGTTTCTCCGCCACCGGCAAGGACGAAAGCGAAGCCGTGCCAATGGTCGCACTGATCAACGGCGGCAGCGCCTCGGCCTCGGAAATTGTCGCCGGTGCCTTGCAGGATCAGAAACGCGCGGTGGTCATGGGCACCACCAGTTTCGGCAAAGGCTCGGTACAAACCGTGCTGCCGCTGAACAACGAACGCGCACTGAAGATCACCACGGCGCTGTATTACACGCCGAACGGCCGCTCGATCCAGGCTCAGGGCATCGTCCCGGACATCGAAGTGCGCAAGGCCAAGATCACCAGCGAGCAGGACGGCGAATACTTCAAGGAAGCCGATCTGCAAGGTCACCTGGGCAATGGCAACGGCGGCGCCGACAAACCGACTTCCAGCAGCAAAGCCAAGGCAATGCCGCAGGATGACGACTACCAGTTGGCCCAGGCCCTGAGCCTGCTCAAAGGGCTGAGCATCACCTCCGGCCGCTGAGATGCGCCTGCGGTTCATCCTCGGCTTGCTGTGCTGTCTGGCGGGTGTTGCTCACGCAACGCCCGTCGCGACGACGCCTCAAAAGGCCTATCTAAGCCTGATCATCGATGACCTGGGGCAGAACCTGCCCCGGGATCGTCGCGTGCTGGCCCTGCCCGGCCCGGTCACCACGGCAATCATGCCCGACACGCCTCACGCCACCGAATTCGCCCGCGAGGCCCATCGCGCCGGCAAGATTGTCATCCTGCACATGCCCATGGACCCGGCCACCGGCCCGTTCGCCTGGCAACCCGACTTGCCCATCGACGAACTCGAGAAACGCCTGAACGCGGCGCTCAAGGTCGTGCCCTATACCGCTGGCATCAACAACCACATGGGCAGCCGCATGACCGTTCAGCAACCGGCCATGGCCTGGCTGATGGCGGACTTGCAGCGCCGACACAAGTTCTTCGTCGACAGCCGCACCAGTGCGCAAACCGTGGCCGCCGCCGAGGCGCAGAAGATCGGTTTGGCGAGCGTTTCGCGGGATGTGTTCCTGGATGATGAACCCACTGAGGCGGCGATCTTTACTCAGCTACAGACTGCAATCAGCCTGGCGCGCAAGCAGGGCTCGGCGGTGATGATCGGACATCCGTATCCACAGACGCTGGCGGTACTGGAGCGTGAGTTGCCCAAGCTCAAGGGTCAGGGCATTGACTGGATCGACATCAAACAGATGATCAGCGTGCGCGGCAATCGTGCAACGGCAGCGCACGGCAAGGATGGCCAGTACCGCCTCCCGACCGCCCGATAATTCCTCGCAGCCCACTCCATTTCGCGATAACTATTTATACCTGCCGGTACACCGCCGCGTGCCACGATAGCGCTCACCCTGAATTTCATCACCAAGGAATGGACATGAAATACCGTAGCTTCTTTTGCTTCGCAGGCCTGATTGGCCTGCTGGCTATTTCCGCAGTGCAGGCCCGCGATCTGGGCGAAGGCGCCGTCAACGACTCACCGTCAAGGGCACTGCAAAACAGCGAACATTTTTATGAACTCTGGAGCGGCGTGGGACGACTCAGTCTCCAATCGGGCTTGACCTGCAGCGCCGTTCTACTGGATACGCGAAACGGGCAAGGCCGAGCCACCGGCCCTGCTTACCTGCTAACCAGCGGTCATTGCGTGTTGTTTCAGTACGGTTCGGCGCGGACCAATCTGCCTTTTAACGCCAGCGTCACCTTCCACTACTTTCATGACATGCCACAGCGTAAGCGCCAATACGCCATCCGGACTGCCCGATGGAGCAGTCTGGTCGGGACCGATCTTGCAGTACTGGAGATCGACGCAACATTGGCGTCGCTGATACAGGCCGGGGTCAACCCGCTCAAGCTGGCGTCCCATCAAACCAACGAGAGTCATGATGTGCTTAACATTGGCGCGCCGAGCGGCTTTACCGAACAAGGGCTTCGATTGAGTGCCTGCGCTGAACAAACCGCCGGAACGTTCATCGATCACCCCGGGGTGTTCCCTTTGGCCATGAAAAACAGCTGCGACCTTCACGCTGGCAGCTCCGGTAGCCCGATGCTGAACCGCCGCACCAATGAAATCACCGGCATCGTCAGTAAAGTCGTGATCTCGCGCAATACCCCAGCGCCACCTGCTTGTGAGCACTCGACGTCTTGCACGGCTGCCCGTTTCAACTACAGCTACTCGGCCAACTTTCTGCACAAGTGCTTTATTGACGGTGTCTTCACCAGCGATGGGGCGGACTGTTCGTTGGAGCCGGTCGAGCTGACTGTCACGGAGCCCTGGAAGCTCAAGTCATACGTTCATAGAACGCAAAACGCGGATGAGCAGATCGTATTGCCTACGTGGGACTTCAGATTCTCCCTCGAGGCGCCCTTCTATCGCTACAAAACGGTCCATAACGCCAGGGACTGCAAAGCTTCCGACAATTACAGCGCCACCATCAGTGCTGAAGAGGCGTACATCAATACTGAAATCGGGCCACAAAGCGGCGCACATGCACTGTGCATTATCGGCGTCGCCTCAGGGGAACTGCAGCTGACAAGGGCGATGTTGAATAACGTGTTTACCAGTGCCGTGTACTTGAGCGCGACGCCGGCTCCGTCTCAGGCTGTATCGAAGTGATGGTTACAGATACTTCGCCATGATGTCGTCCACCACGCCTTCCTTGCGCAGCTGATCCAGCGCGGCTTGCAGCTTGGCGACAGTTTCGTCCGGCACGTCCTTGTTCAGCGCCAAATACAACTCGGCACTGTTGAAGCGCAGCACAGTCTTGAGCCCTGTCACCCCGTCCTGGCGCGCCAGGTAACGCCCGGCCGGATCGCCGGTGGCCCACAGGTCAATCTGACCGTTAACCAGTTTTTTCGCATTGTCCTGATCCCGCAGCACCACAATCGGCTTCAGCCCCTGCTTGGCCAGCGTCTCGGCAATCGCGTCGCCCTTGTAGGCGCCAATCTTGTACTTGCGCGCCTGCTCCAGCGACTCAAGGGTGATCTTGCTATCGGCGTTGGCCAGCATGATCCAGTCATCCGGCCCGATCGGGCCAACCCACTTGAACAGGTTTTCGCGATCCGGCAACCGTGCCATCACAAATACGCCGTAACCGGGCTTCTCCAGAGCGAGCTTGTAGATTCGCTCCCAAGGAAAACGCAACGTCAGGCTGTAGGTGACTTCGGCACGTTTGAACATCTCGCGGACGATGTCCACGGCGATGCCGTTGATGTTCTCGTCCTGAGCGAAGTTCTTGCCGTTCTTCGCCATGTTGTACGGCGGGAAATTTTCAGTCAGCAATACCAGGCCGGTGTCGGGATTTTCTGCGGCATGCGCTCCATTGACGAGTAATAGAGAAGCGCTGGCGAGGACAAGAAGAAGGCGTTTAAGCATGTCTGGCTACCGAGATCCATGGCGTCCCCAAGAGTGCCTTGAGCCCGGCATGCTGTCTACTGGCCTTTTGATAACTATCGTGCCGACGCTTCAGAATAATGAGGAGCGTTATTGCTGGTGAGGTAATTAGTTACCACCAGCCCTACAGCCACTCCTGATTAATTGGTGATCACCGACAACCGTCGGTTTTCATCCACATTTAATCAAAGGCATTCTTCAATGAAGTCGATTCTTTTATTTTTTATCGGTGTTATGTGTTCAGGTCCGCCGTGTGTTGCGCAAAGCAGAGACTATGGCGAAAGCATTCAAAATTTCACGACCTCAAGAGTCCTTGAAAACCTCGATGGCTCGCACGACCACTGGCAGGGTATCGGACGCCTGAAAATCAACGAGGGCTCCTGTACCGCAACGCTTCTGGACACGCGAGAGGAACCTGCATCCGGACCGACTCCCGCTTACGTGCTGACCGCAGGGCACTGCATCGAATTGACCAATGGAAACGTCGTGACGGACAGGCCGGTTAGCGGAACCATGCAGTTCAATTACTTTGCTGACAGTCCAACGTTCAAATCCTATCCACTGAAAGCGGTGACATGGAGGAGCATGCAAGGCGTGGACATGGCGATCGTTGAACTGGATGTCAGTCTTCAAAAGCTCATGGAAGAAGACATACAGCCGTTGAAACTGGCGCGGGACACACCGGCGAGCGGCACCGATGTGTTGATCGTGGGCGCCCCACAAGGCTTTGACGAAGTCACATTGCGCATGGCTGCCTGCACTTTACAGCCCGCCATGGAGATTGTTGAAGGCCCATGGGTGTGGCGAAACACCTTTATGACTCGCTGTCAGGATATCCGGGGAGGCAGTTCCGGAAGCCCCTTACTGGATCGTTATTCCAATGAGATCGTAGGCGTTATTGGAACAGTAAATTTTGATAACAACATCATTCCATGCCGCGTTCATGCACCTTGCACGCCTGTAGGACTTGTCTATACGGCAGTACCTGGAAATGTGTACGGCAACCCAACCGCATTTCTCAACGGGTGCTTCTTACAAGGCCGTATTGCTAAAAACCCGCCGTCGTCTTGCCAGCTCTACCCGGCGTTCACCATCGACACGGGTGCAGATACGCAGGAAAGATACAGACGGGTCAAACAGCAGCATGACGGTTCGATGGTCATCCCGACCTGGAACTATCGGTTTTCAATCAGCACCGCTTTTTTTCGTCATAAAACCGTTCGTACGGCAATGAACTGCGAAAGTCCTCACCACTACAGCGAAGCCGTAAGTTCCACCAACGCTTTTATCGATTCCGAGATAGGTACAGAACCCGGGTTCTATTTTCTATGCATTCTCGGAGTTGACTCTGCAGCGCAAAGACCCGAACCGGGCCTCTTTAAAAACGCCCTGTCCCTGCCGGTCGAGATACTGGATAACACGCCAACCACGCCACCCAATCTGTCGATCGGGAGCGGCGTCAATGTGACCCTGGCGAAAGTAGAAGAGCCGTATCGAACCTACTCCATCAAGTTTGGTCCCGCAGAAACAACGGACTGTCATCGATCCGATAAATACATTGACGACGTAGAAATGGATTTCTGGATCCCGAGCGATAAACTTCCGGGAAAGCTTTGCGTCATTGCGTATGACAAGTCGGGACAAGCGTCCGAACCGAGGATCGACTTACTCAGCCCCGTGACAGGGATTCATCAGGCACAGCCATCGAATCGATAACATCGGCCCGGAGCTTTTTTCCGGGCCGCTGACATTTATCGCATCACAATGCCGCGATGGGCCATGTAGGCCTTGGCTTCCTGCACGGTGTATTCGCCAAAGTGGAAAATACTCGCCGCCAATACGGCGCTGGCGTGGCCTTCGATAATGCCGTCGGCCAAATGCTGCAGGTTGCCGACGCCGCCGGAGGCGATCACCGGGATACCCAATGCATCGCTGATGGCGCGGGTGACACCCAGGTCGAAGCCGTTTTTCATGCCGTCCTGGTCCATGCTGGTCAGCAGGATTTCGCCGGCACCGAGGCCTTCCATCTTCTTCGCCCACTCAACGGCGTCGAGACCGGTTGGCTTGCGACCGCCGTGGGTGAAGATTTCCCAGCGCGGGGTCTCACCCGGGCCGGAAACCTTCTTGGCGTCGATGGCAACGACAATGCACTGCGAGCCGAAATGCTGAGCCGCTTCGCCGACGAATTCGGGGTTGAACACCGCAGCGGTGTTGATCGAAACCTTGTCCGCGCCAGCATTCAGCAGGTTGCGAATGTCCTGCACGGTACGTACGCCGCCACCCACGGTCAGCGGGATGAACACCTGGCTGGCCATGCGCTCGACGGTATGCAGCGTGGTGTCGCGACCATCGACGCTGGCGGTGATGTCGAGAAAAGTAATCTCGTCGGCACCCTGCTCGTCGTAGCGACGGGCGATTTCCACCGGGTCGCCGGCATCACGGATGTTCTCGAACTTGACGCCCTTGACCACCCGGCCGTTATCCACGTCCAGGCAAGGGATGATGCGTTTGGCCAGCGCCATGGTCAGTCCTCAGCCTTTGTACGAATCGCAGAAAGCTTGCGCTTCAGCGACATCGAGAGTGCCTTCGTAGATCGCCCGGCCAGTGATGGCGCCGATGATGCCTGGCGCCTTGGCGTCGAGCAGCGACTTGATGTCACCCAAATTGTGGATGCCACCGGAAGCAATGACCGGAATCTTCGTCGCGGCGGCCAGCGCAGCGGTGAACGGTACGTTGCAGCCCTGCATCATGCCGTCTTTGGCGATGTCGGTATAAACGATCGCGGACACGCCGTCGGCTTCGAATTGCTTGGCCAGGTCGATCACCTGAATGGTGCTGATCTCAGCCCAGCCATCGGTCGCAACGAAACCGTCTTTGGCATCCAGACCGACAATCACTTTGCCCGGGAACGCGCGGCAGGCTTCAGCGACGAAGGCCGGATCTTTCACGGCTTTGGTGCCGATGATCACGTAGCTCACGCCCGCTTTGACGTAGTGTTCGATGGTTTCCAGAGAACGGATACCGCCGCCGATCTGGATCGGCAGGTTCGGGTAGCGCTTGGCGATCGCAGTGACCACTTCGCCGTTGACCGGCTGGCCTTCGAAGGCGCCGTTCAGGTCGACCAGATGCAGGCGACGGCAACCGCCCTCCACCCACTTGGCAGCCATGCTCACCGGGTCATCGGAGAACACCGTGGAATCTTCCATGCGGCCCTGGCGCAGACGAACACAAGCACCGTCTTTAAGATCGATAGCGGGAATAATCAGCATCTGGCAAACCTTCAAATTCGATTGTTCAGCTTCGCTCGAAAATCAGTTTTTCTCGAGCGCCCACAGGTCGCTTTCGATGCTTTCGAACCTCTCTTTGAGGTGCGTCTGCACATCGAAAATCGCCCTGTTGTAATAGTGCGGCGCAATTTCACGGGTAAACAGCTCAAGAATTTCAGCCGCTTCGAACGAACCCAGGTCCAGTTCGAAGCGATCTTCCATAAAGCGTTTGATCTTGTGATTGGCCTCGTTCTCCTGTTCGGGAGTGAGGGTCAGGATCGGCGGCTTCTTCTTGGCGGCCATTTACCAGCGACCATCCCACGCGGCGAAGTTCTGCAGCAATTGCAGGCCATGGGCATGGCTCTTCTCCGGGTGGAACTGCACGGCGAAACGCGAGCCATCAGCCAGCGCGGCGGCGAAATCGACACCGTAGTGACCGCCACCCACCACTTGCCGCGGGTTGCCGGCAGCGATGTAGTAGCTGTGCACGAAGTAGAAACGCGCCAGGTCCGGAATGTTGTGCCACAGCGGATGTGTGACCGTCTGCTTCACTTCGTTCCAGCCCATGTGCGGGACTTTCAAGTGCTCGCCGTCTTCGTGCAGGTCTTTGCCAAAGAATTTCACTGCGCCCGGAAACAGGCCGATGCAGTCGACACCGTCGTTCTCTTCACTGCTGTCGAGCAAGGCTTGCATGCCGACGCAGATGCCGAGGAACGGGCGGTCCTGGCTGACTTCGCGCACCAGCGAATCGAAACCCAGACGACGGATCTCCGCCATGCAATCGCGAATCGCGCCGACGCCGGGAAATACCACCCGGTCGGCTTCGCGAATCACGTCGGCATCGCTGGTGATCAGGACCTTGCCGGCACCGACGTGCTCGAGGGCCTTGGCCACCGAGTGCAGGTTGCCCATGCCGTAATCGATAACCGCGACCGTCTGCATTACAGAACGCCTTTGGTCGACGGCATCTGACCGGCCATGCGGTCATCCAGCTCTACCGCCATGCGCAGTGCGCGGCCGAAAGCCTTGAACACGGTTTCGATCTGGTGGTGGGTGTTGGTGCCACGCAGGTTGTCGATGTGCAGGCTGACGAGGGCGTGATTGACGAAGCCCTGGAAGAATTCCTGGAACAGGTCAACGTCGAAACCGCCGACGGTGGCGCGGGTATAAGGAACATGCATCTGCAGGCCAGGACGGCCGGAGAAGTCGATCACCACGCGCGACAGCGCTTCATCGAGCGGCACGTAGGCGTGGCCGTAGCGACGGATGCCTTTCTTGTCGCCGATGGCTTTGGCGAAGGCCTGACCCAGGGTGATACCGACGTCTTCCACCGTGTGGTGGTCGTCGATATGCAGGTCGCCCTTGCTGACAATATCCAGGTCGATCAGCCCGTGACGGGCGATCTGGTCCAGCATGTGCTCAAGAAAAGGAACACCGATATCAAATCGGGCCTTTCCGGTGCCATCCAGGTTGATCGAGGCTTTGATCTGGGTTTCCAGAGTGTCGCGCTCGACTGACGCCTTACGTTCGGCCATCACCAGCTCCGCAAAATCATTGGGCGAAAAAGGCAACCATTATAGGGGCGCGGGCGCCAAACAGAAACACGGGAGGTGATATCACTGACGGAGTGAATCCCGTGTTGTCGGGGATAGACATGTCCATACAAGCCAATTGGATGGAACACAAAACAAATGTGGGAGCGGGCTTGCTCGCGAATGCGGAGTGTCAGCCAACATTTATGTCGACTGACACTCCCTCTTCGCGAGCAAGCCCGCTCCCACAGGGGTAATGCGCTAAACGGTTATTAGTGGAACAGGACAGCCGTCTTTTGCAGGGTCACCCAAACACCCCACGCCAACGGAATACCCACCACCAGCCACGCAGCCACTGCCAAAGGCTTGGTGCCCGCATCCGCTTTCCACTCCAACACGGTGCTGCTGTCAGCCCCCTTGTCGTGGCCCAGCGCCTGTTCGGCGGCCAGTTCAGCGTCGGTCATGAAGTACTTGTCAGCCACCGGACGCACCAGCAGATTGCAGATGAAACCCAGCACCAGCAGGCCCGCGAGGATGTACAGGGTGATGTCGTAAGCCGCTGCGCGTTCAACGCCGATGCTCAGTTGATACTCACGCAGGTAATTCACCAACACCGGACCCAACACGCCTGCCGCTGCCCAAGCCGTCAGCAGACGACCGTGGATCGCACCGACCATTTGCGTACCGAACAGGTCCGCCAGGTAAGCCGGCACCGTCGCAAAACCACCGCCGTACATCGACAGAATGATGCAGAAGGCCGCTACGAACAGCGCAACGTTGCCCAGGTGACCAAGGTTCGGGATCAACGCGTACAGCGCAAAACCAAGAGCGAAGAACACGAAATAAGTGTTTTTGCGGCCCAGGTAATCCGAGAACGAGGCCCAGAAGAAGCGGCCACCGATGTTGAACAGGCTCAGCAAACCGGTGAAACCGGCAGCGATCGCAGCAATCGAGGCCAACTGCGAGGCATCCAGCTGACCAAATGTCAGGCCGTTACCCAACAACGTGCCAGCAAACACTTCCTGCAACAGTGGCGAAGCCATGCCGAGGATGCCGATACCCGCCGAAACGTTCAGGCACAGCACCAGCCACACCAGACGGAATTGCGGGGTTTTCCACGCCACATTCACGTGGACGTGACGGTGGGTGATCATCGCGTTGGAAGCTTTCTTCGCCGGAGCGGTCCAGCCTTCAGGCTTCCAGCCGGTTGGCGGAACGCGGTAGGACAGTGCGCCACCGATCATGAACACGAAGTAGATCGCGGCCATCACCAGGAAGCTCTGCCATACGCCGACGCTGGTTGGCGAAGCGAAGTGGCCCATCAAGGCTGCGGCCAACGGAGCACCGACCATCGCGCCACCACCGAAACCCATGATCGCCATGCCGGTCGCCATACCGCGCTTGTCCGGGAACCACTTGATCAGAGTCGAGACCGGCGAGATGTAACCCAGGCCCAGGCCGATACCGCCAATGACCCCGGAGCCGATCCACATCAGCCATATCTGATGGGTATAGACCCCCAGCGCTGAAATCAGCAGACCGCCACACCAGCACAGCGCCGATACAACGCCAGCCTTGCGTGGCCCGGCATGTTCCAGCCAGCCGCCCCAGATGGCGGCCGAGCAACCGAGGAAGATGAAGAACAGGGTGTAGATCCAGCCGAGCATCGAGATCGGCCAGTCGCATTGGGACGAGAAGACTTGCGAGATGAAGCTCATGTCCGGCGCGCAGGCCACGGCCTTGGTCACGCCCAAGGCTTTGGACAGTGGCAACCAGAACACCGAAAAGCCATAGGCCATGCCGATGCACAGGTGGATGGCCAAGGCGGCCGGAGGTACCAGCCAACGGTTGAAACCGGGCTTGGCGATGATGCGTTCCTTGGACAGGAACGCGGGCTGATCGGCTTTGAGGCCGTCCGCCGTGATGCTCGTGGTCATTGTGTATCCCCCAATTATTAGAGTGGTTCGTCAGCGCTCCTCACCCCCAGCCTTTATGCGCACGCATGACTGTTTTTGAGGTGAAGCTCCATTTTGGTGCGACATCACGCCGCAGAAGGACGGACGAACCGGCAGAGGTTACCATCTGTACGTGACAGAAAAACCAAAGTGATATCACCTTTTGTATGTCATCAGTTCTCGTACCACTGAAGGAGCCCTCATGCCGATCATTGTCGAGCCGCTAAACGAAGCCACTTATCAAGATCAGCAAGATCTGCAGAAGATCTACCGCGATGCACCGGACTGGCTGTTTGCCCCGTTTACCGGAGATGTGCAGTTGATCGAAGCCTGCCTGCTGGACGGCTCGCTGATCGCCGGCCGCTTCAACGATCGGCTTTTGGGCGCGGCACGTCTGCAACGGCACTCGGATGTCTGGCATCTGTCCCAACTATGCGTACGAAAAATTACCCGTCGTCGTGGCGTGGCCGAGCGCCTGGTGAATGAAGCGCAGAAAATGGCGTCACAATCGGGCGCGACATTGCGCTTGCTGGCGCCTGCCGGGCATCTGGAGGCGCAAGCGCTGGCGGCCAAACTGAAAATACCGCTGGATGAGTTGCCGACGTGATCGCTGACCGGTCGTCCGCTGCGGAGCGCTATACTCCCCGGCTAAATTTCGAATTCGACTAACTACAAGGACTCGCCCATGAAAGCGTTCGGCAAAATCCTGGGTCTGGTACTTCTCGGGCTGTTGCTGATCATTGTGGCGCTGGGCTTTGCCCTGACCCACCTCTTTGATCCCAACGACTATAAAGACGAGATTCGCCAGATAGCCCGCGACAAGGCCCACATCGAGCTGACGCTCAATGGCGATATCGGTTGGAGCCTGTTCCCGTGGCTGGGCCTGGAATTGCACGAAGCCAGCGTCGCGACCCTGGCCAAGCCCACCGAGCCGTTCGCTGACTTGCAGATGCTTGGCTTGTCGGTCCGTGTGCTGCCGCTGCTGCGCCGTGAAGTGCAGATGAGCGATGTACGCGTCGAAGGCCTGAACCTGCGCCTGACCCGCGACAAGGACGGCCACGGCAACTGGCAAGACATCGGCAAGGAACCGGCGCCGACCACCCCGCCCGCGACCACTGGCGAACCCGCGACCGAGACCACCGCCCAAGCGGAAAAACCGGCCCAGCCGACCCGACTGGACATCGACAGCCTGACCGTCAACAACGCCCGCGTTGAGTACAGCGACGAGAAAACCGGCAAGCAATTCAGCGCCGAAAGCATCCAGCTGAGTACCGGCCCGGTGCATGACTCCACGAACATCCCGGTCAAACTTACCGCGTTCCTGGGCACCAACCAGCCGGTCTTGCGTGTCCGTACCGAGCTCAACGGCGAGTTGCGTTTCGAGCGCGCACTGCAGCGCTACAAACTCGAAGACATGAAACTCTCTGGCGAAGTGGCTGGCGATCCGTTGCAAGGCAAAACCATGACCTTCGCCGCCCAGGGCCAGTTACTGCTGGATAAAGCCGCGAACGTCGCCGAATGGACTGGCATCAAGATCTCTGCCAACCAACTGCGCGCGCTGGGTGAACTGAAGGTCAACGACCTCGATAAAACCCCGCAAATCAGCGGCGGCCTGTCGATCGCCCAGTTCGACCTGGCGAAATTCGTCGACAGCATCGGCCAGAAGCTTCCAGCGATGGCTGAAGGCAGCCTGAGCAAAGTTGAACTGGTCAGCCGCCTTGCCGGCACGCCAACCAGCGTGGTGCTCGACAACATCAACCTGAAAGTCGACGACAGCACCTTCAGTGGCCGCATCGCCGTCGAGGACTTCGCCAAACAATCGCTGCGGGCGACCCTCAAGGCCGACACCTTCAACGTCGACCGTTACCTGCCGCCAAAATCCGCCGAAGCCAGTAGCGCGACGCAGGTGCGTCAGGCCGAAGTGGCCAGCACCGAAGCCGATGCCTTGGCTGGTCCGGGCAGCACGCCGCTACCGCAAGCACCGACCAAAGACGCGTGGAGCAACGAGCGCCTGCTACCGGTGGAACGCCTGAGCAAACTCGACGTGGAGGCTGACCTCACCTTCGGCCAGCTTACCCTCGATAAATTGCCGATCCAGAACGCTGCGCTCAAAGCCACAGGTCAAGGCGGCCTGCTGACACTGGAAAGCCTTCGCGGCGACCTGTACGACGGCAACTTCGACGCCAAAGGTACGCTCGACGTGCGCCAACAGGTGCCAGCGCTGAACATGCAGACGAGCATCAGCAAAGTACCAGTGGAAAAAATCCTTGAAAGCCAGGGTAAAAATCCACCGGTCAAAGGTCTGGTGACACTCAACAGCAACCTGACCGGCAGCGGCAACAGCCAGAAAGCGCTGATCGAGACCCTCAATGGCAACGCCAGTTTCGTCATCAACAACGGCGTGCTGCTCAATGCCAACCTCGAACAACAGCTGTGCAAAGGCATCGCCACCCTGAACCGTAAATCCCTCAGCGGCGAGCCACGGGGTAAAGACACTCCGTTCCAGGAGCTCAAGGGCAACCTGACCTTCCGTAACGGCGTGGCCAGCAATCCGGACCTGAAAGTGCGCATCCCGGGCATGACCGTCAACGGCGACGGCGATGTCGATCTTCGGGTGTTGGGCATGGACTACCGCGTGGGCGTTATCGTCGAAGGCGACAAGAGCGACATGCCGGACCCGGCCTGCCAGGTCGGCGAGAAGTTCGTCGGCATCGAGTGGCCGCTGCGCTGCCGTGGCCCGCTGGAACTGGGCGCCAAGGCTTGCCGCCTCGATAACGAACGCATGGGCCAGGTCGCGAGCAAATTGGCAGGCGAACGGATCAGCGAAAAAATCGACGAGAAGCTTGGCGACAAGGTCAGCCCTGAACTGAAAAACGCTTTGAAGGGGCTGTTCAAGCGATGAGAGCCGAGCAGTTTTCATCGGCGGTGCTGGACTGGTACGACCGCCACGGCCGCCACGACTTGCCTTGGCAACAAGACATCACCCCGTATCGGGTGTGGGTCTCGGAAATCATGTTGCAGCAGACCCAGGTCAGCACGGTGCTGAACTACTTCGACCGCTTCATGGCCTCGTTGCCGACGGTCGAAGCCCTGGCCGCCGCGCCGGAAGACGAAGTCCTGCACCTGTGGACAGGCCTGGGTTACTACACCCGTGCGCGCAATTTGCAGAAGACCGCGAAGATTGTTGTCGAGCAGTTCGGTGGCGAGTTTCCCCGCGATGTGGAAAAGCTGGTTGATCTACCGGGCATCGGCCTGTCCACGGCGGGCGCCATCGCCAGCCTGAGCATGGGCCTGCGGGCGCCGATCCTCGACGGCAACGTCAAACGGGTGCTGGCGCGCTTTACCGCGCAAGAGGGTTATCCGGGCGAGCCAAAGGTCGCCAAACAGCTGTGGGCGAACGCTGAGCGCTTTACGCCGCATGATCGGGTCAACGCCTACACCCAGGCGATGATGGATCTGGGCGCGACGCTTTGCACCCGTAGCAAGCCGAGTTGCCTGCTCTGCCCTCTCGAAAAGGGCTGCGAAGCGCACATGCTCGGCCTGGAGACTCGCTACCCGATCCCCAAACCGCGTAAAGCCGTGCCTCAGAAGCGCACGCTGATGCCGATGCTCGCCAACGGCGAAGGCGCGATTCTGCTTTACCGTCGCCCTTCCACGGGCTTGTGGGGCGGTTTATGGAGCCTGCCGGAACTCGACGACCTCAACGACCTGCAACATCTGGCTTCGCAGCATTCGCTGGAACTTGGCAGCCAACAGGCGCTGCCGAGCCTGGTACACACCTTCAGTCATTTTCAGTTGTCCATCGAACCCTGGCTGGTTCAGGTCCAGGAGGCCGGCCATCACGTGGCCGAGGCCGACTGGCTCTGGTATAACCTCGCCACCCCGCCGCGCCTGGGCCTTGCCGCCCCGGTCAAAACCTTGCTCGAACGCGCGGCCGCCGTATTGAACGCAGGAGAGTCGTCATGACCCGCACCATCATGTGCCGCAAGTACAAAGAAGAATTGCCCGCCCTGGAGCGCGCTCCATTTCCAGGCGCAAAAGGTCAGGACATTTTTGACCACGTCTCGGCCAAAGCCTGGGCAGATTGGCAGAAACACCAGACCCTGCTGATCAACGAAAAACGCCTGAACATGATGAACGCCGAAGACCGCAAATATCTTCAGGGCGAGATGGACAAGTTCTTTTCCGGCGAGGAATACGCCAAGGCTGACGGCTACGTTCCGCCGGCCGAATAATCCCGCTTTTTCGAGGGTCGGAACGTAAGCGACGGTAATAATTAAAATTTTTTTGAAAACTTTCTTGACGACCCCCTGAAAAACCAGTTTAATGCGCCCCGTTGCCCAGATAGCTCAGTCGGTAGAGCAGGGGATTGAAAATCCCCGTGTCGGCGGTTCGATTCCGTCTCTGGGCACCAAATACCGAAACCCTGAATCGCAAGATTCAGGGTTTTTTTATGTCTGCGATTTAGTTGATGACGTTTCGCAGTCGTCGCTAGTTCTCAGTCCCCCAATGGAAAACCAGGTTGCGAGCGGCGCCGCTGCCTACATCCGCCGTATCACGCCGTTCCTCTCCATTGCGTGTCGCGATGACGGTGTACTTGCCAGGGGGCAGTTGTACGTAAACCAACGGGCCGGCCTCACTTAGCGTCAGCACGGGCTGCCCTGGGGTTTTCTGAATGATCAGATTCACATCCGGAACATATTCGTCCTTCGGTCCGGTGGAGAAGGTCATGTGCAGGTTGTACCCAGTGGTTTGCTGGATGGCCTTCGACTCATCCTCGCCAACACCGCCGGACAAGTAAGCGATGCCGTTTTGCTCTTGTCTCTGGACTTGCACACCTGAGCTGTCGATAGGCTCCAGGCTGGCGGCCGGTGAAATGGCTGGAAACATCAACATGCCGACTGCGGCGATGGGCAACATGAGTGAATGGACGTACTTCATGATGGCGACTCCCGGGCTCCACAGAGCCCTACCGTTACTCCTTTTAGATTTCTCGCTGAATGCTCAAGTTTTAGATTGATTAGTACTTGGGGTCACTGCGAATTGGACTACACGTTGTATTCCTCAAGCGCGGATTTCCGTCGGCGTGATCCCGCAAAACCAGTCGGACTTTCCTTCCGATTTGCCAGCAACGCCCGGCATCGCGGGCTATCACTCTCTTGCCATCCTCTTCCGCCTGTTTCCTTCAGTTGCGGAAAATGTCATGAGCTCCCTCAAACCCGGTAACACTCAAGATCCACAGATCACTTCACTGCTCGGCAATCTTGGCGAATTGATTCGCGAAGCGCGTCAGAAGGTGCTGCGAGCGGTCGATACCGTACAGGTGCAAACCTGTTGGCAGATTGGACGGCATATTGTGGAGTTCGAGCAGGAGGGGGCCCGGCGAGCGGGTTATGGCAAGCAGCTGCTATCGACACTGGCGAAAGTACTGACGGCGGAGTTTGGGAAGGGTTTTGACGAACGCAACCTGCGATACATGCGGGACTTTTATCAGACCTTTCCAATTTGGAACGCAGTGCGTTCCGAATTGAGCTGGACCCACTACCGCAGACTGCTACGAGTCGACAACGACAACGCTCGCCACTGGTACATGAACGAATCAGCCCTGCAGAACTGGTCAAGCCGCGCATTGGAACGCCAGATCAACACGCTCTACTACGAACGCCTGCTGGCAAGCCGAGACCGCTGTGCCGTCAAACAGGAAGCCGCCACCAACATCCAGCAAATGAACGCCAGCCCTCGGGATTTCATCCGGGACCCGGTGCTACTGGAGTTTCTCGGCCTGCCCAATGCGGGCTTGATCCAGGAAAGTGAACTTGAACAAGCATTGATCAATCAACTCCTGGGCTTCCTGCTCGAGTTGGGCAAAGGCTTCGCTTTCATCGCTCGCCAGCAACGCATCAGTACCGAGAGCAAAGACTTCTACATCGATCTGGTGTTCTACAACTACCTGCTCAAGTGCTTCGTCATCTTCGACCTCAAGCGCGGCGTACTGACCCACCAGGATGTCGGCCAGATGGACATGTACGTGCGCATGTACGACGACCTCAAGCGCGGACCGGAGGATGGCCCCACCGTCGGCCTCATTCTCTGCGCGCAAAAAGATGAATCGGTGGTGCGCTATTCAGTCCTGCAAGGCAACGAACAATTGTTCGCCAGTACCTACAGACTGGTACTGCCGAGCGAGGAGGAACTTCGCACAGAACTGGATCGGGAGTGGGCGGTGCTTGAGGAGCGGTTACTCAAGCAAAGACCCCGACAAGCACGGGTGGATTGTTCATATACGGCGTGAAGACTATGGTGACTGGCTAACCGCAAAGGTTCAAAGCCGATGAATTTGCAGGACATGCCCTCACTGGCCCCGACGCAACTTGAATTGCCGTTACCCACCGGCACACTTGGTGACTCTTTCGAGGAACCCGCTGCCGACGGTTTCATCCTTGGCGGCTTCACCTGGCGACATGCGCATCAAGACTCGACCCGTCCTGTGGTGATCATCAACGCCGCAACATCGGTCCGCTGCCGCCACTACTCGCGCTTTGCCGATTACCTGTACGCCAACGGCTTCGAAGTGATCACTTACGACTACCGCGGCATCGGCGAATCGCGCCCCGCGTCGCTGAAAGGGCTTCGGGCTTCATGGTCAGATTGGGGCGCGCTGGACTTTGAGGCGATGCTCAAGCGCGCTCAGCGTGAGTTTCCCGGGCAACCCATCGATGTTGTAGGCCACAGCTTTGGAGGCTGTGCAGCGGGCCTGGGAGCTTCCGGGCATATGATTCGACGCTTGGTGACCGTCGGCGCGCAATTCGCCTACTGGCGCGATTACGCGCCCGCCCATCGCTGGCGGATGTTCGGCAAGTGGCATCTGCTGATGCCGTTGATGACATTGCTTTGCGGCTACTTCCCCGGCAAACGTCTCGGCTGGCTAGAGGACACCCCCGCTGGCGTGGTTCGCGACTGGAGCATGCCCACCGCGCACTACGAGAAACGTCCCAGCGGTCGCGTCCTTCACGCAAAATCCGGGCGGCTGCCCTTCTCATCCGTCACCGCACAAAACCTGGCCATCAGCATCAGCGACGATCCTTACGGCACGATTCCAGCCATCGAACGACTGCTGGGTTACTTCACCAACAGCACGAACGCCCACTTGCGAATTGCCCCCGAAGACATCGGTGAACAAGAAGTCGGACATTTCGCCTTTTTTCGTAGCGCATACCAAGCCACACTATGGCCCATTGCACTGTCCTGGTTGCAGACCGGCGAACTGACCCCCGACACACCCGGGCGGCTAGTGCCACGCAACTGACTGATGCGCCCTCTCAACGAAATACGGAACGACGCCCATGGCATCCGCCAACAAGCAGAACAAACGCGCCACACGCGCCAAAGCCAAGGCCAAGCAGAACCGCACCCAACGGGCCGCCGCGCCCGTCGAGCTGGACCCGAACGACGATCGCATCGACTTCGAATCGGTGGACCTGACCGAGCTGTTCAAGAAAATGATCGACGCTGAAAAAACCAGCCAGCAAGCCATGTGCGCCGCCTTCCTGGAAGACCCGCTGCTGGAGCTGGTGTACGAGCAGGAAGGCGAAGAAGGCGCGATGGACTTCATCCTCGCCGCGCTGATCGAATATCGCCAATGGTCCACCGAAGTCGACGAAGCCGGCGCCTTGGCGTGGATCGAATCACCGGCCTTCCAGGCTGACTACGTGGCGGCGTCCGACGCCATCGCGGCCCAAACACAACCGAAAGCAAACTGAGTTCCCATGGCATCCCTGAACAAGCAACAGAAACGCGCCAAACGCGCCAAGATCAAAGCCAAACAAATCAACATCCACGGCAGAAAACCCGCCGCACTGGACGATGACCTGGGCGAAATCGGCGAGCCGATCCCGGAATACACCCTGGCGATGTTCAGCAAAATGCGCGACGCAGAAGCCACCAGCCGCAACGACATGCTGCTGACCTTGCTGTCGAACCTCGCCGGCATCATCAGCGACCATCCAGAACTGCTGGACATGGAAAACGCCGACAACGAAGCCATGGCCGCCACTCACCTGGCCGCCGACATGTTGATCGACTACCGCATGTGGGCCGACGGCATGGACCGCGACACCGCCCAGGCCTGGCTGACAGATCCGCAGTTCATCACTGACTTCGGCGCGGCGCTCGACAGCTATCGCGAGTCGCTGGATGCGCAGGAAGAAAAGGCCGAGTAAACACTCGCTTCAGAAACAAAAACGGCCGCTTGTCATCACTGACAGCGGCCGTTTTGCGTTATGCGGTACGAATCAGTTCAGCACCACCGCACCCATCTTCTGCAGCTTGCGACGACGGGCCACAAACAAACCGGCAGCCACCACCAGCAAACTCAGCAGACCGGTCGCGAGGATCTCCACGCGATGAGCTTCCTGGAACAGCATGATGGTCAGGGCCGCAACGATGAAGATGATCACCGCGTAGGTCAGGGCCGGGAACAGCCACATGCTGAAGGCGATTTTTTCACCGCGAGCCATGCGCTGCTTGCGCATACGCAGTTGCGAAATCGCGATCACCAGGTACACCAGCAGCGCGATAGCGCCGGAGCTGGCCAGCAGGAATTCGAACACGGCGGCCGGGGCCACGTAGTTGGCGAAAACCGCGATGAACGCAGCACCGGTGGACAACATGACGGCCCAGTACGGCGTGCCGCTCTTGTTGGTGCGCTGGGAAACGGTCGGTGCATCACCGCGCTTGCCCAGGGAGAACATCATGCGTGAGGCGGTGTACAGCGCCGAGTTCAGGCAGCTGGTCACAGCAACCAGCACCACGATGTCGACGATCAGCTTGGCATTCGGGATGCCCATGCGCTCAAGCACAGTCTGGTAGGAGCCGACAGCTGCCAGCACCGGGTCGTTCCAAGGCACCAGGGCCACAACGATGAAGATCGATACGAGGTAGAACAAGCCAATCCGCCAGATCACCGAGTTGGTGGCCTTGGAGATTTGCTGGCCAGGGTTCTTCGATTCCGCGGCCGCGATGGTCACGATCTCGGTGCCCATGAAGGAAAACATGGTGGTCAGGATCGCGCCCAACACTGCGCCCATGCCGTTTGGCAGGAAGCCTTGAGTGTCAAACAGATGCGAAACGCCGCTGACCTGACTGTTCGGCAGGAAGCCGAAGATCGCCATGATGCCAAGGCCGATGAAACCGATGATCGCGATGACTTTGACCAGGGCGAACCAGAATTCGAATTCACCGTAGTTCTTCACGCTGAACAGGTTCGTCACCGTCAGCAGCAAGGTGATGACCAAGGTGAAGGCCCAGATCGCCACATTCGGGAACCAGGCGTGCAGGATGGTCGCGGCGGCGTTGGCTTCCAGCGGGATAACCAATACCCAGAACCACCAGTAGAGCCAGCCGATGGTGAAACCGGCCCAGTGACCGATCGCGCGATCCGCATACGTCGAGAAGGAGCCAGTGTCCGGCGAAGCGACGGCCATCTCGCCGAGCATGCGCATCACCAGCACCACCAGCATACCGGCGGCGGCGTAGGCCAACAGCACGGCTGGGCCTGCGGCGGCGATGGCGTGGCCGGAGCCGACGAACAGGCCGGCGCCGATAACCCCGGCGATCGACAGCATGGTCACATGACGCGGTTTGAGCCCCTGTTCGAGGCCATTGGAGCTTGGGGTACTGCTCATTGAAACTACCTTTGTAAGGAAAAGCGAATGCGTGCATCCCGCCTGAATTTCTTTCTCGTAAAAAGAAACCAACGGGGCGTTCCGGATTCTGCACGCAATAATTGCGCCAAAATGTTTCAAATCCCTCTACCACGGCGATCTCATCCAGACCGGACAGTCATCGCAAGCCATTGAAAATAATGGCACTTTGCCAAAGCGTTACCCTGCGACTCACTTGGAGAACGAATTCGCGCACTGGAAACACACCCGGAAAATGCGCGATGCACAATAAAAGTGCAGATCAGGAACGTTTGGCCGGTTAGCGCTTCCAACCCCCAGCCAAAGCTGGCAACATCGCGCCCTTTTTTGGGACAGCCCCGCGCTTTTTTAACGACAGGCAGGGTTCAAACGGCTGTTCGGTTGATAGCAGCGCGACAGTCTGCTGTACCGATGCGACAACCTGCCACAGGCCACCCGTTTACCGCCCGTAGCGCTGTTGGCTGCCATTCAGACGCTATGCTAGCTTGGCCGCCTCGCCAGGAAGGCCGCCAACAGCAGGAGCGAAATACTTATGAGGAACGCACATGGCTGAGGCCACGCCCGCGCTTGAAATCCGCAACTTGCACAAACGCTACGGACAGCTTGAGGTGCTCAAAGGCATCTCGCTGACCGCACGCGACGGCGACGTGATCTCGATCCTGGGTTCTTCCGGTTCCGGCAAGTCCACCTTCCTTCGTTGCATCAACCTGTTGGAAAACCCGCATCAGGGCCAGATCCTGGTGGCCGGCGAAGAACTCAAGCTCAAAGCCGCCAAGAACGGCGAACTGGTCGCTGCCGACGGCAAGCAGATCAATCGCCTGCGCAGCGAGATCGGTTTTGTATTTCAAAACTTTAATCTCTGGCCGCACATGAGCGTGCTCGACAACATCATCGAAGCGCCGCGCCGCGTGCTCGGTCAGAGCAAAGCGGAAGCCATCGAAGTCGCCGAAGCCTTGCTGGCCAAGGTCGGCATTGCTGACAAGCGCCACGCCTACCCGGCGCAACTCTCCGGCGGTCAGCAACAACGCGCGGCCATTGCCCGCACGCTGGCCATGCAGCCCAAGGTGATCCTGTTCGACGAGCCGACCTCCGCCCTTGACCCGGAAATGGTCCAGGAAGTACTTAATGTCATCCGCGCATTGGCCGAAGAAGGCCGCACCATGCTGCTGGTCACCCATGAAATGGGTTTCGCCCGTCAGGTGTCCAGCGAGGTGGTGTTCCTCCACCAGGGCCTGGTAGAAGAGCAAGGATCGCCACAGCAGGTGTTCGAAAACCCGCTTTCGGCGCGCTGCAAACAATTCATGTCCAGCAACCGCTAACGGAGCTACCCACATGCAGAACTACAAAAAAATCTTCCTGGCGGCTGCCGTCACCCTGGCCTTCAGCGCCGGTGCTGCCGCCGAGACCTTGAAGATGGGCATCGAAGCGGCCTACCCGCCGTTCAACAACAAAGATGCCAGTGGCAATGTCGTCGGCTTCGACAAAGAAATCGGCGACGCCCTGTGCGCCAAGATGAAAGTCGAATGCACCGTGGTCACGTCTGACTGGGACGGCATCATTCCGGCCCTGAACGCCAAGAAATTCGACTTCCTGATCTCCTCGATGTCGATCACCGACGAGCGCAAGCAAGCGGTGGACTTCACCGACCCGTACTACTCCAACAAGCTGCAATTCATCGCGCCGAAAAACGTCGATTTCAAAACCGACAAGGACTCCCTGCAAGGCAAAGTGATCGGTGCACAACGTGCGACCCTCGCTGGCACCTGGCTGGAAGACAACATGGAAGGCGTTGAAGTCAAACTCTACGACACCCAGGAAAACGCCTACCTCGACCTGACCTCCGGTCGTCTGGACGGCATCCTGGCCGACAAGTACGTCAACTACGAGTGGCTGAAAAGCGACGCCGGCCGTTCTTATGAGTTCAAAGGCGACCCGGTGGAAGAAAGCGACAAGATCGGTATCGCTGTACGTAAAGGCGATGAGATTCGTACGAAGCTGAACACCGCACTGAAAGAAATCGTCGCTGATGGCACCTACAAAAAGATCAACGACAAGTACTTCCCGTTCAGCATCTATTGATTCTGACCTGCCTGACTGGCGCCGTTCGCTGACGGCGCCAGTCCTTGGCATTGCCTGCCGCGATTTGAAAAGAAATCCATGACTATCGATCTCTACGGATTCGGCCCGGCGCTCGCCGCTGGCGCGCTGATGACTGTGAAACTGGCACTCTCGGCCTTGTGCCTGGGCCTGGTGCTCGGTCTGCTCGGCGCCTTGGCCAAGACTTCCCCGTACAAGCCGCTGCAATGGCTTGGCGGCACTTATTCGACCCTGGTTCGCGGCATCCCGGAATTGCTCTGGGTGCTGTTGATCTACTTTGGCACGGTCAACCTGATGCGTGCCCTGGGCGAGTTTTTCGGCAACCCCGACCTCGAACTCAATGCCTTCGCCGCTGGCGTGATTGCGCTGGGACTGTGCTTCGGCGCCTACGCCACGGAAGTGTTTCGTGGTGCAATTTTGGCGATCCCCAAAGGTCACCGCGAAGCGGGTGTGGCGTTGGGTCTGTCGAAATTCCGTATCTTCACCAAACTGATCATGCCGCAGATGTGGCGCATCGCCCTGCCCGGCCTGGGCAATCTGTTCATGATCCTGATGAAAGACACTGCGCTGGTATCGGTCATCGGCCTGGAAGAAATCATGCGTCACGCGCAAATCGGCGTGACCATATCCAAGCAGCCGTTCACCTTTTATATGGTGGCCGCGTTCATGTACCTGGGCCTGACGGTTCTCGCCATGACCGGCATGCACTTCATGGAAAAACGCGCCGCTCGCGGCTTCGCGAGGAGCACCCAATGAATTGGGAAGTCATCATCAAGTGGCTGCCGAAACTGGCTCAGGGCGCAACATTGACTCTGGAACTGGTGGCCATCGCCGTGATCGCGGGCTTGCTACTGGCGATTCCGCTGGGCATCGCGCGCTCGTCGCGACTCTGGTACGTGCGGGCATTTCCCTACGGCTACATCTTCTTTTTCCGCGGCACGCCGTTGCTGGTTCAGCTGTTCCTGGTCTACTACGGCCTGGCGCAGTTCGACTCGATCCGTAACAGCTCGATGTGGCCGTACCTGCGCAATCCGTTCTGGTGCGCCACCGCAACCATGACGTTGCACACCGCGGCCTACATCGCCGAGATCCTGCGAGGTGCGATCCAGGCGATTCCGCCGGGTGAGATCGAAGCGGCGCGAGCGCTGGGCATGTCCCGGGCCAAGGCGCTGGTCTACATCATCCTGCCTCGTGCCGCGCGCATTGGTCTGCCGGCCTACAGCAACGAAGTGATCCTGATGCTCAAGGCCAGCGCCCTGGCCAGCACCGTGACCCTGCTGGAACTGACCGGCATGGCCCGCACCATCATTGCCCGGACCTACCTGCCGGTGGAGATCTTCTTCGCGGCGGGCATGTTCTATCTGCTGATGGCTTATGTGCTGGTTCGCGGCTTCAAGCTGCTGGAGCGCTGGCTGCGCGTCGATGCCTGCCAGGGGCGTTGATTCCTGCGTGCTGACGGGTGAGGCCTTACTCACCCGTTTCGCGGCGCTGGATGCTTTTCTGATCGAGCATCAGGCGCTGTGGAAGCCTCGGCCGTTTACTCATCTGGAGCTTCCCTGGGAAGCGTCCTACCCCGAGTTGGCGTCCTGGCTACGCACGCGATCGCTGGAGGACGCGGAACACGCTCACAACAACCCAGCTCTTTTGGACGCACGGGAGCCTTTTGCCTCTTTGGCGGCGATGTCCCTTGAGTTGAGCGCGGTGGATGAGTTGCCCGCGTATGCGCTTGAAACGGCGGGTCATCGACTGAATGTCGATGTGCCGGGGCGCAAGTGGCAGCAGATCGAAGCCTTCGCCAGTCGTTTGCAGTTTGCTGATGCGCCGAGCCATTGGCTGGACTGGTGTTCGGGCAAAGGCCACTTGGGTCGACGTCTGCTGCAAACCGGACAACAGCTGACCTGCCTGGAATACGACCCGGCACTGGTCGCCAGCGGTCAGGCACTCAGCCAGCGTCATCAATTGCACGCACTGCATGTCGAGCAAGATGTACTCGCTGCAGACGCCGCCTCTTTCTTGAAGGCTGACCACACCCCGGTAGCGCTGCACGCCTGCGGTGATCTGCATGTGCGGCTGATCCAGCTCGCCAGTGTCGCTGGCTGCAAACAACTGGCCATCGCGCCTTGTTGCTATAACCGGATCAGTCTGAGCGAGTATCAGCCGCTTTCCTCATCGGCCAAGCGCTCCGACCTACAGCTATCCCTCGATGATCTTTCGCTACCGATGAGCGAAACCGTCACCGCTGGCGCTCGCGTCCGACGTCAGCGTGACACCTCCATGGCCCGACGCCTGGCCTTCGACCTGCTGCAGCGGCAACTGCGCGGCATTGACGAATACCTGCCCACCCCTTCCCTCCCCAGTGCCTGGCTGGATAAATCCTTCGCTGATTACTGCCATCATTTGGCCGCGCTTAAAGAGTTATCCACAATCGGCCCGCAGGATTGGTCAGCATTTGAAGCCGCTGGTTGGCAGCGATTGGCCGAAGTACGCAATCTGGAGCTGTTGCGCGGTCTTTTCCGACGCCCGTTGGAGCTGTGGCTGGTACTCGATCGAGCCCTTTTCCTCTCCGAGCAAGGGTTTGCGGTTCGCCTCGGAACCTTCTGCGAGACTCCACTTACACCGCGTAATTTCCTGATCCTGGCTGAACGCCCTTAAATCACCTCAGCCTGTGGATAACTCTGGGGATGAAATTATCGTGGATCCAATATATACGGCTGTTTCGGGGCTGAAACACAACTGTTCAATTTTCGTACACCTGTAAAAAAATCGGAAAAACAGGCATTTGCGATCAAATGAGAACGGCTCCACAAATTTGCCTCTAAGCAGGTGCGGTACAGATCCCGTTGTGCATAAGCATTCAGCCAAAACAACATAAACGACCTGCGAAACCTCAACTATCTTTGCCAAACGCCAGAATTGCCTGGCGTTCAAACAGCAAGGAGCTGGGAAAAACATGAGCACATTGAACAGTGCACAGGAAGCCGTCGATACCGTCGCCAACCAAGCCATTGATGCTGCACTGCAGCAAACCTTCGCGGTGGGTGGCGCCAATCATCAACAACGCAACGGGCGAGGTCATCGCCGCGCTGCACAACAACGTGCTGATGACTTTCCCCGGCAGTGGCACCACGTACTTTCTACCTCATGACCCGACCGCACACGGCGAGCGGCAATTGGTGGACTGGTACTACGAAAACGTCGCGCCATTGAACTTGCCACCGCCCAATCAGTTGACCGTCGTCACCACCCTGGACCCATGCGCCATGTGCGCCGGTTCGCTGCTGACTGCAGGATTTAACGTCGCCGTCAGTGCGATCGATGACTATGCAGGCATCAACTACAACAGTCAGTTCACCTTTCCGTCGCTGCCGCCGCAGATCCGCCCACAGGCGCAGGACACCTGGGGTTATTACGCGATTGCGGCGCCTGTCAGCCGGGCCTATCAGGGTTCGACCAGCCCGGTATTCGGCGGCCAGACCATCGACTCGGCGGCTTACTTTCTCACCAGCTCGATCTTCTCCGCCAGCGTCAACACCGTACGCGAGGCCAGCAACAACAGCGGTTTGCCACCGGACCAACTGCAAAACCCGGCAAACCTCCCGGCCAACAGCAAAGTCCGCCAGGCACTGACTGCGCTCAGCCCGTTTGCGCTGACCGTGCAATCGGCCAACCCACGCGATCCCGGCGCAGAACTCGCCCCGCCACTGTTACAAACCGCACAACACAGCCCGGTGTTCAACTCGGTGGCCCTCATCGATCCGTTCGGCAACCTGCTGGTGTGCCTGGGAGGCGTCGAGAACCAGTCGCCGATTCGTACAGCGTTCATGGAAACTACCCGCAACTACGCGGTCATGCGCTGGACCCTGATGAACGACCCCGACCCGGCGGTTCGCGCCCAAGCCGAGCAATACCTGACGCATCCGAAGTACGGCACCTTCGTCTTCCTCTACGCCCCCGACCCCACCACCCCGCAGGCCGTGATGACCTTCGGCGCGTACGGTTCGACCATGGAAGGCCCCGTGCCCCAGAGCTATCCGTCCAACCTCCAATACGTGCTGCTGCCGGGCAACACCACCGCACAAGCGCTGTCGACACTGGCCCAAAACCTGCCGCCGTTCTACACGCAAAGCGTGCAAGTGGCACCTGCGCAAGTGCTGAGTCAGGACCTGATTCAAGCAGTCAAAAACGGCGTGTAATGCTGCACAGACCAGCCTCGCAGAAGCGTCCGCGAGGCTGGTCTGACGCTTGCGCAAAAATAGTCTGAATTCAGGGGTTTACAGAACCAACCCAATCGCTATAATCGTCGCCCTAACACGCCGGTATAGCTCAGTTGGTAGAGCAACTGACTTGTAATCAGTAGGTCCCGGGTTCGACTCCTGGTGCCGGCACCATACAAAACAAAGCCCTCGTAGAAATACGAGGGCTTTGTTGTTTCCGGGGTTGGAGAATCTGCTTCTACCCGACCTTGATAGCCCCCCCGTTGCTCCCAGATGCCGCTCCGGCCTAGGGCCCTTTGCCGAGCAAGGGGGCGGTTTCCACTTCCAGTATCAGCAACACCATTTCCGTCAACTCGGCGTCGGACTTCTGTCCCGCATAGAGGTCATGGAGTGCTTTGGCGAAGGGAATGCGCAGGTCTTGGCTTTCTTCGCGGGCGGTATCGCTGCATTGCATTAGTTCGCCGATGGCTCGCAGCACAGCCGCTTGCCACCGAGCGGTGGTCCTAGGACCATCGCTGGTGATTGCAATTAACTTATCCTTCGTCAGCTGGCGAAGGACTGGTTCCCGCAACGGCTTAAGCGGCTTTGGGTTGCGAGTGATCTTTGACATATCGGACGATACTCAGCGTCTCCTGCCGGAACTGCTCGTAGTCGATCTGCTGGGCGTTAATAAAGGTGCTGCCCATCATGGTCAGCGCGCCCATAAAGCTGGCTTCGGAAATTTCCTCGTCGCTCGCGCCAAACAAGCGCGCCGCTTCGGTATGGAACAGGGCGCAATACTTACAACGGGTCGCCCCAGACACCGCCAGACCTATCAACTCCTTGTACTTATTAGGAATCTTGGTGTCCGCCAGCCAGAAATCCCGGGCCACGCCCCAGAATCCGATCGCTCCGCCTTCCGGCATCTGCTTAATCCACTCCGGCACCTGACCCAAGGTCTGTTCAATTTCCCGATAGGTATCATGAATAGCCATTTGACACCTCCTTACCTCTATAGAGACATCTGCTACGCAGATACAAATAGTTTAGTTCGCTGGCGGCCATGCCCGGAGTAAAAAGGGGACGGATCTATTATTCCGTCTGGTGCCGGCACCCTACAAAACAAAGCCCTCGTAGAAATACGAGGGCTTTGTTGTTTCCGGGGTTTGAGTTTCTATGCCCCGAGGGTTTCGATCAGTCGAATTCCGTCGATTCCGAAAGGTGCTCCCAAGCGTCGATTTCCGCCTGAAGGTTCGCAATCTTTTCGCGCACCAGCCTCACTGCATCCTTACCCAGTAACAGGTGAACCGGCGGCTTTTCAGCAGCCACCAGGGTCAACAATGCCTGCGCCGCCTTGTGCGGATCGCCGGCCTGCTTGCCACTTTTTTCTTCACGCGCCTTGCGGACCGGATCGAACACCGCGTCGTACTCACTCAATGTGCGACCCGAACGGATCATCGAGCGGCCTGCCCATTCGGTACGAAATGAGCCCGGCGCCATGGCGGTCACGTGGATGCCCAGACTTTCCACTTCTTTGGCCAGCGCTTCACTGACGCCTTCGAGGGCGAATTTGCTGCCGCTGTAATAGGCGATGCCCGGCAAGGTGATGAAGCCGGCCATGGAGGTGATGTTGACGATATGCCCGCTGCGCCGCTCACGCATACCGGGCAGAACCGCCTTGATCATTGCCACCGCGCCAAACACATTAACGTCGAACTGACGCTGCAGCTCGGTCAGCGGCGACTCCTCTAGAATGCCCTCATGACCATAACCGGCGTTGTTCACCAACACGTCGATCTGGCCCACCTCGCGCAGAATATCGGCCACCAGCGGCTCGATCGCCGAAAAATCGGTGACATCGAGCACGAATGCTTTGGCGCGATGGGCATCCAGCGCTTCGAACGCAGCACGCTCGGATTCGCGCCGCACCGTACCCACCACCGTGTGCCCCGCCGCCAGCGCTGCTTGCGAAAAAGCCAGGCCGAAGCCTGAACTGACCCCAGTGATCAGGAAAACCTTGTGAACATGGATGGTCATGGTGCGCTCTCCAATGAAAACGCCGTCGACATTGGTCGACGGCGTTGCGGACAAGTCAACTCAGGTCTTAGTGACCCGCGCTCTGACCACCATCGACGTGCAGGATTTCGCCGGTGACAAAGTTGGCGTTGTCCAGATACACAACCGCCTGAGCGATATCGCTGATTTCGCCCATGTGGCCGACCGGGTGCAGATTGCCCAGCGCTTCATGGGTTTCTTCGCCGTGCATCGGGGTCTTGATGATGCCTGGGGAAACGGCGTTCACCCGAATCCCGCGCTTGGCGTACTCAATCGCCAGGGACTTGGTCGCAGCGTTCAAACCACCTTTGGTCAGCGAAGCCAGTACCGACGGCACACCGTCAATCGCGTGGTCTGTCAGGCTGGTGGTGATGTTGACGACGTGGCCTTTGCCTTGTTTTTCCATCTCGTTGATCGCGAGTTGGGTGATGTAGAAGAAGCCGTTCAGGTTCACCGACAGCACGTTGGCGTAGTCTTCCGCGGTGTACGCGGTGAACGGCTTGGCGATGAAGATCCCGGCGTTGTTGACCAGGGTGTCGATGCGACCAAAACGTGCGATGGCTTCACGGATGACTTGCTGTGCGACTTCCGGATTGCCGATGTCGCCCGCCACGGTGAGGATGTCCGGGTCGGTGGACGGCTGGATCGAACGCGAAGTGGCGACAACCTTGTAATCCAGATCACGGAACGCCTTGACCATGCCTGCGCCGAGACCTTGGGAGGCGCCAGTAATAACGATGACTTTCTTCGAATTGCTCATGATGAACCTCAACTAATAAATGATGGTTTGAAAAAGTAAGTAATCAGGCTTCGGCGGGGGCCTTCGCCATTTGTCTCAACATCTGTTCGTAGTACTCGACCGACTGCGAACCGGACACCAGGTGACGACCGTTAAGCACCATGGCCGGAACCGAGTTGATGCCGCGCTGGCGGTAAAACTCTTCAAGCTCACGCACTTCTTTGGCGAACGCTCCGGACGCCAGCACCTCTTGAGCAGCCGCCGCATCCAGTCCCGCTTCAACAGCCAGACCAACCAGCGTCTCGCGATCGCTCGGGTTCTGGCCGTCGGTGAAGTAAGCGCGCAACAGGATTTTCTTGAGGGCGACCTGCCGCCCTTCCTGCAACGCCCACAACAGCAACCGATGCGCATCAAACGTGTTGTAGAAGTGGGTACGCTTCTCCAGATCGAACTTGAAGCCAATGGCCGCGCCACGTTCGATCTGCATCGCTTTGCCGGCGGCGACGTCTTCGGCGGTTCGTCCATATTTGCGCATCAAATGCTCGACCGCTTTCTCGCCGACCGCCGGCATGTCCGGGTTCAACTCGAAGGGCTTGTAGATCAGCTCCACCGAGACCTCACCCGCCACGTTCTCGATCGCCTGCTCCAGCGCCGTCGCACCCAAGGCGCACCACGGGCACACCACGTCGGAGATGAAATCGATGGAGACGGACGCGGTCATGACTTGCCCTCCGCCTCAGCCAGTTGCTTGCGGTACTGGGTGGTGGTGATCCCGGCGTAGCCCCAGTTATCGGTGTCGACTTCTTCGATCACGATGTGGGTCAGGTGCGGATCCTTCTTCAGGACGCGTTCCAGGGTTTCAGTGATTTCGGCGATCACCTGAGCTTTCTGCTCAGAGGTAACGCCATCGCGGGTGATGCGTACGCTTACGAAAGGCATGAGGAATCTCCAAGTGACCTTCCCTTCGGAATGAATGGGTCGGCGTTGGAGCTCAATGTAGGGAGTTAACTGGAGGGGATAAAGGTGGGGGCGGGAACATCATTAGTTACGTGGCGTAATGAGTACTGGGACAACAGACAGAAAAAACGATTGGATCAAATATGATCAATCGACTAATCTTCGTTTATCGTAAATTTTAGATAACCGCAAAAGAGGTTAGGGCCAATGGCAATTCAATTCTTCGACAGCCCGTTCCATGTTACGCATGACGAGGAGGTCGCCAGCAAAATGGCTTTGAAAATGGAGCTATCGATATTCATCACTGACTGCATCAAAAAACTGGGCCTCAAACAGAGTGAGGCCGCAGCCAGATTGAACGTGACCCAGTCGCGCGTTTCAGAGCTGACCACAGGCAAGATCGAGAAATTTACGATCGATGCAATGATGGACATGCTCGATAAACTCGGCTTTCGCACCACTTTTACCTTGCCGTCCAACGATGCCGGCGCCTTGCCTCAAATCGTCATTTCACAAGCTCACGCCTGCTAGACGTTGCATCCCATTTTCCGAAGCTCCCTTTTCAGCTCCTTCAACCGATCTTGCGCAACTGCCATTGCGTGACGATCTGTTCGATTCGTCGTTTTCACGAACGAATGAAGGACGAAAATGGTGTCCGCATACTTCGCAATGTAGATGCATCGGTATGCAGGACTACCATTGATAATCAACTCAATAGCGCCCGCCCCAACTGAACTCAGCTGCTTTATTGCCAGCTCTGGATTCCCGCTGTACTGCACACGCATCAAGTCTTTCCCGAACTCATCCTGTACCCAGCCCGGTAAGTCCCTGTATTCACGTGTTGCAGCTTCATTTACAAAAGCAAATCTCTTCAAAAGATTGATTCCTACCTGGAACAGTCAATGCCCTCCGAACGCCTCAGTAGACGATTGATGGGTTGCTGTTTAGTAGTCATCGCTGGCTCTTTTCGCAGTAGGACTCAGCCTCTTTTGAAGTAGTCCGTTTTGTTACATGTCGCTTTTTTAATTGGCGCCACCACCTAGCCACGATTGCGCGTCCACCTCCCTCCAGCTACCTTCAAACCGTCGCTGCCAATTCGGCGACCGGGCCTGAGAACCCAAGTAAGATACAGGCGCACAAGCGCCCCAAATCACGATTGTCGGCGTTTTTTTGTGCCAGCATTTCCGTGTAATGGCGGCTGTGCGTGGGAGACCTTCGGGTCTGCCGGGTTCCTGTATCTCCGGTTTCTCAGCCCGCGCATAGCTGCCACCCATTCGCCTGAGAACGAACGTGGTAGCTCTAACTTTGATTCAGGAGTTTTTGCTAATGCCCGCTATCGATCCGTCCAAAATTTGCGCTACTGCTTCAATGGTCATCATCCACCACCGCCCAAAAACCGGAGGTGCCCAATGACCAACCCCCAAGACCTGAAAACCATCGGCCTCACCCCTTTCTCCTACCACGCCAACCAACCGCTGTTTCGCATCAATGCCGGCGTCCCGGTCATCCAGGCCCTCTCCCACGCTTCCGATCTGCTCCACATCGCCAAACTTCTCGCATCTGACGCCGCCATGGTTCGTGACACCGACCGGCATGCCTGGGCGTCGCATTTTTTGCAGGATATGAGTAAGGCGATCATCGATGACGTAGCGAAGGTGCTCGATGCACCAGGTAACAACCGAGCCAGTAACGTCGCGCCATAAACAAATCGCACACAAGAAAAAGCCCCGAATCAATCGGGGCTTTTTGCATTCCGGCTCACACTTCGCTGACTTCAAACACAAACGAAATCTTCCGGCTGCTCGCACTCCACACATAACGAATGTGCTTGCCCTGCTTCGGAATCGAGACAGCCGGCGGACGAAACGCAGCGACACATTCATGCCCTGGCAACCGAACGCTGTTGTAAAGCAGCCCCCACGACAAGGTTTCACGCAGTTGCCGGGCAAACGCCTGTGAGGGCCCATAAGCGTCAGGATCCGGGTTGTGCAGCTCGGGGTAGTGTTGGCGGATGTCGTGCATCGGTTTAACGACTTTGTTGACGTAGGTGCGCAGGGTCAACTCGATGTCGGGCTCGTTGGTCGCGGCGAGGAAGCGTTCCTGGTGATAGCTCGTTTCGGCGATGGCGGCGGCCTGGCTGCTGGCGGCGTAGTAGACGCCGTAGGAGCCGTCGGTGAAGCGGCTGGTTTTGCCGATGTGGGTGAACGCGGCCATGACCGGTGATGAGCCGGGGCCGGAGATTCGGTCTTCGGGCAGCACGCGGGAAAGCACGCCGGCTTCTTGCACCAACCGGTCGTTGGTCAGGGCTTCCAGGGCGTAGGCGGTTTGCAGGTCTTCGGGGTCGAGCACGTCTTCAAACAGGGTGATTGGGGGGAACGCACTGTTGATCATCCGGTAAGCCCGGTTCCACTCGGGGAGCGTTACTTCCGGGGCCATCAACCGCGGACGCCATCGAGGTAGCGACGCACGTCAGCGATGTCCACCACCCGGCCGGCGAGCATATAGCTCAATGCGGATTGACCATTGAACGGGGCGGCAGTGTTCGGACTACTGACCCATTTGTAGGCGCGGTCGCGGTTGTTGCTGAAGATGATGCTCAGGGCTTTGTGGATGCCCATCAGGTAAGAGATGCGCTCCAGGGTGTCGTGAGGGAGACGCACATTGGGCGGCAGGTGTTTGTATTTATAGAAGGTGGTGTTGCCGACCTTGCCCAACAGCGTGCGCTGTTCTTCGGCAGTGCAGCCCCAACGCTCCATCAGGTTGAAGAAGAACTTGAGCGCCACACGGCCGGCTTCCGGGGTGTCGAGCTCTTGGGGAGCCGTACGGACGGGGGATGAAATGGCCATTGGAAGGACTCCTTCGGGCAAAGGGATGTGCCTTCAGAGTAGTACAAATCCGAACATTTTTTAAATTTTTGTTCGTTTGCGGATTTACTAAGCTTTTTCGACAATCACGGTTTCCACAGTGATTTGCTTGATCGCATGAAACGGCGCAAGCGCCTCGTCCGGCTCGCTTGTAACGTTCCCACGACTTCTTGAATTGCGATGTTTGCGCACACTGTTTGGGCAGTTCAGCGCGCTTTTGCTTTTTCTCCGGTTTCGCCATCAGCGTCCCTCAGCATGTCGTCTATTGATTCGAACCGCTGGCGAATATCTCGTGCTTCCATCATGGCGCGGGCCGTTTTCTCCGAGGGGACGCGTACCTCAAACGGGAGGCCCTGAGTCGCTACAACCTGACGAAGAAAAAGACGCATGGCATCACTGATGCTCAGGCCACAAGCGCTCAAGATCTCAGTAGCCTGCGCCTTCAAATTCTCATCAATGCGGCAACGCACTGTAGTTTTCAGCAATATGCCCATGGTAGTAACCAAAATCAGCCGGATTTTCTCGCCCAGCATTTCAACCGTTTGAGCACGCGATGAATATCAGCCTGACCCCTTTCCTACTCGAGAACCGTCCCGGTTCAATGCAGGAAATAGCTGAGAGCGTTGAGCTCTAATTCGCGCCCACAAAAAAGCCCCGAACCAGTCGGGGCTTTTTCTTTCTCAGCCTTGCATCAGGCCTCGATGGCGCAACCGATCATCAGAAAATGTTGATCGGGTAATCCACGAACACACGCACTTCGTTACCGCTGGAGTTGTACTCACTCGATTTCTGCGAGACACGCAGGATCGAGCTGCGCAGTTTCACACTCAGGTCTTTGGCCGGGCCGCTTTGCACGACGTACTTGAACTGGTTGAAGATTTCGCGCTCGGTACCGCCTTCGCTGGTGGAGGTGGTGATGTTGTCGCCACGTACGTAGGCGAAGTTGTAGCTCAGGCCTGGAATTCCGAAGGTGCTGAAGTCGAGGCCGTAGCCCAACTGCCAGCTGCGTTCGTCTTCGGCGTTGAAGTCGGACCAGTAGGAGTTCGCCAGGTAGATAGTGTTGCCACCATCGCCGACGCGACCTTGGTCTTTCTGGTAGCCGCCGTACGGGTAGCCCAGGTTGCTGTCGCCAGTGCTGCGCTGGTGGGCGAGCGTGAACGAGTGCGCGCCGGTGGCGAATGTGGCGGCCAGGCTCCAGATCTTGTTGTCGTCACCGGTGGCACCGCTGTCGCGGACGTAGGAATCGTCCAGCTTGGTGCGGTAGCCGTTGAAGTCCAGGGTCAGGGACTGATCCTTGTCGATCGGGAATACGTAGTTGGCGTTCACGTATTGCTTCTTCAGCACGTCTTCGACGTCGGAGGCGTACAGCGCAGCCTTGAACTGTTCGGTGAACTGGTAACTACCGCCCAACACGTTGATCGACTTCAGGCCGCCGCTGTCATGGCCTTCAGCGCTTTTGCGCGATTCGGCGGTGAAGCGACCGGCGTTCAGCTCCAGGCCTTTGATCTCCTTGGAGGTGATCAGGGTGCCGGTGTAGCTTTCCGGCAGCAGACGCCCGTTGTCGTAGCTCAACACCGGCAGGACAGGCATCTGGTCGCCGTAAGTCAGAACGGTGCTGGATACGCGGAATTTTACCGCACCACCGGCTTTGGCCAGGTCGCCGGCCGGGTTACCGCTATCGCCTTCCTTAAAGAAGTCGATGCCTTGGCCGCCGCTGTGGCTACCACGGTCCAGACGCAAGCCGTACAGACCGAAGGCATCAACGCCTACGCCGACGGTACCTTGGGTGAAGCCCGAGGTGTAGGTGCCGATGGCAGCCTGACCCCATTCACGCTGGTCGTCGTTACCGTCTTTTTTGTCGCGATTGATGTAGGCATTGCGCAGCAGTACTTTGAGGCTGCTGTCTTCAACAAAACCCTTGGATTCGGCCTGGTCGTTAGCCATGACCTGTGTAGCACTCAACATCCCCAGAGCGATCAGGCTGATTCGCTTGTTCAACATTTTGTTCTTTTCCTTATGATCGGTTGATACGCGCTGTGTCGAACGGCTGAAACGGCGCTATCGCACTCTTTTTTCACCCCAAACAAAAAGGCCCGCGCACGAAGAAATCGTGGCGGGCCTTTTTGTTATTTTATGAGTCATGGCGGTTAGCCACAGGCGTGGGGCGAATCCTAGCCGCGCCCTTAACGATGTGTCAATTTCATGAATCGTCTGTAAATAGGCGAAAAACGTCTAAGAAATCACTTGTCGACGTCAATCGGCGCAGCCGTTCAGGCCACAGGCTTGAAGCTCCGATGACGACGCTTGTGTGGGAAGCGACTGACTCAGCCATGCCGCAAAGGCTTGCGGCTTGCCGAGCCACGGGCCGATATCGATCAGGGTGAATTGGCCGTTGTGTTCCAGGGCGAAAGTCGGGAAACCCTGGCCGCCGACTTCGGCCAAGCGTGCTCGACTGTCCTTGATGTGGCGATCGGTTTCAGCTGCTTTGAAAGCAGCCTGGAACGCTTGAGGTTCCAGACCGATGTCTTTCGCGAGTTCTGACAACACAGCTTCATCGGCAATGCGTCGACCTTCCTCGTAGTGAGCACTCTGCAAACGCCCCAGCAACTCCAGTCCACGGCCGGCGATCTGCTCGGCTGCCAGCACCGCGGCAATCGGCGGTGCGGAATCGAACACTGCTGTCTCATCGCGCAGCAAACCTTCGAAATACGCTTCGCCGAAGGGCTGGCCGGTGTACTCGGCAATGCGCCGGTCGTGGGGCATCACGTAATTACGCAGTTGTGGCGAGACGGTCTGGCGGTTGGCGCCGGTCATCATGCCGCCGCCGTGGGCGATCACTGGCAACACAGCCTGAGCGGCTTGCACCAGCGGTTTTGCGCCATAGCACCAGCCGCACAACGGGTCGTAAATGTAGTGAAGAATCATGGAAAACTCCGGCAAAAGCGTAGGAAAACGAGATGCCGGCAGATTAGTCCTCCGCCCGCTTCTGAAAAACGCTGGAATGGCTTTCAGTCTGTTTCATGAATCGGTCGAATGGCATCACGGCCCCACTGTAGCCATCTCGACACAATTCGAAATAATCAAACAGTGAAACCTTTCAAGAATAATTAACGGAAGCAAATAGCAAGCATTACCATTCGCGCCCTCGGATTACTCCACCTTTTCGGATGCGCTTCAGATGCCTGCCCCCTTTCGCCTGACGCCCGTCACCCTTGGGCTTTCTGCATTTCTCTCTGCCGGTTTTGCCTGCGCCGCCACCACCGTTTTACCCGAAACGTCGATCAGCGCCGAAGCTGAAGCCGATGACCCGCGTGTGAAGGAAACCAGCACCGCGACCCGCACTGCCACGCCGGTGCGCTACGTTCCGCAAGCCATCGACTCGATCAAATCCGCGAACGTCATGGATTACGGCACCAACGATCTGGGCACCGCGCTGAGCGGCATCCCCAACGTCAGCAGCGGCGCCGACACGCGCTTCGACAGCCTGCGCATCCGCGGTTTCGACGCCAGCAACGACTTCTACCTCGACGGCATCCGTGACGACAGCCAATACGTGCGCGATTTGCACAACATCGAACGCATCGAAGTGCTCAAAGGCCCGGCCGCTGTTTTGTATGGCCGTGGCAGTCAGGGCGGGATCGTCAATCGGGTCAGCAAACTGCCTGAATTCGGTCGCCGCTCGACCATCGAGGCCCAGGGCGGCAGCGATGATTTGCGCAGCCTTTACGCCGACCTCAGCGCCGACCCGAGCGAGAACATCAGCCTGCGCCTGAACATGGGCAACATGGATCAAAACAGCTTCCGCGACGGCGTAAGCGGCAATCGCCAACTGTTCGCTCCGTCGATGAGCTGGCAACTGACGCCGGACCTGAACTGGCTGGTGCAGTACGAATACAGCCGCTACAACCGTACGCCGGATCGCGGTATTCCCGGTGTAAACGGACGCCCGGCGGACGTAGGACGGGATACGACCTACGGTAGCGAACACGATTTCATCGACGACAAGTCGCAATCCCTGCGCTCGAAACTCAGTTATGAGCTCAGCGACAACTGGCAGCTGCGCCACACCCTGGGCGTGTTCAAGCTCAACAGCGATTTCGACAACACCTACCTGACGGGTTATACCCCGGCGACCAACAAGGTCACGCGCCAGCACTGGCAACAGGACCTGACCACCCGCAACGTGTACAGCAACGTCGAACTGGAAGGCGGTTTCGACACGTTCGGCCTTGAGCATCGCTTGCTGACCGGTATCGAAATCGGCAGCCAGCGGCGCGACCCTACGTTGTACAACGCGGCCACCGGGCGCGGGACTCAGCCGGTGCCGGCACTGGACCTGTACAACCCCGACCGCAATTTGCGCCATACCGGGCGGATGCAAGTGTCCAGCAGCACTCACACAGAAGTCGAAAGCCGTGCGGTGTACGTGCAGGACCAACTGCGTCTGAACGATCAATGGCAACTGCTGGCCGGCTTGCGTTACGACACCTTCGACATCGAGTCGACCAACAAGCTGCGGGACATTTCCGAAGATCGCGACAGCCATAGCACCAGCCCGCGTGTAGGACTGGTGTGGACGCCGCTGCAGAATCATTCCTTCTATGCCTCCTGGACCAAGACGTTTTCCCCGGTCGGCGGTGGTTTGATCGGCATCACCCCAGGCGCCGCCGGCAACAGCAACGACCTGAGTCCCGAGCTGACCAAGCAAAAGGAAATCGGCGTGAAGAGCGACTGGCTCGATGACCGCCTGAGTACCACGTTGGCGATCTACGAACTGGAACTCTACAACCGCCGTACCAGCGATCCCAACGATCCGACCGTTACCTTGATGACCGGCGTGCAACGTTCCCGCGGGGTCGAGTTGACCGGCACCGGCAAGATCGCTGGCAACTGGTATGTGCGCGGTGGCGTGGGTGTGCAGGACGCGACGGTCGAGAAGGACAACAACGGCTTTGAAGGCAAACGCACCAGCAACGTGGCCAAGCATAACGGCAGCCTGTTCCTGACCTGGAAACCGGAAATGGGCTGGTACGCCGAAACCGGTCTGACCCTGGTGGGCCAGCGTTATGCCGACAACCTCAACACCACCGTCCTGCCGGGTTATGGGCGTTGGGATGCATTAGCAGGGTTCCGGCAGAAGGATTGGGATTTGCGTGCGGCGCTGAATAACATCAGCGACAAGACCTATTACTCGTCGGCCACCAGTGCGGCGCAGATTCAGCCGGGTGAACCGCGCAGCCTGGTTGTGACCGGGACCTACAGCTTCTAAACACCCGCCACCTACTGATCGTTCCCATGCTCCGCGTGGGAATGCCTCACCGGACGCTCTGCGTCCGCTCTTGGGACGCGGAGCGTCCCGGGCTGCATTCCCACGCAGAGCGTGGGAACGATCATCAAGGGGCAAAAAACCTTCGCCCATAAAAAAGCGCCGCCATCCCGGCAGCGCTTTTACCAATCCGTTGTTTTTCTTCTTATCCTTCCATCACATCCCACAACGCTTCCAGCTCCGCTTCGCTGAATAAACCAGCGGGGTAGCGTTCGATCATCATCCGGCGCGGATCAGGTTCTCTGATCTGACGCGTTCCATTGGACTTTAACCAGTGTGCCAGGACCTGGAGCGATTCGCTGTTTACTGCCAGGGGATGCAACGCCCGCTCGCTCACCACATTCATTTCGGCGTTCATTTCCGCGCTCTCTCCTGGTTTGTGAGCGGCTAACTTATCCAAGGTTTATGACAGAACATCGCAGTTCTCCCCCTCCCTGTTTTGCACCATGAGAGATACAAGAGCTGTGCCAAGGTTTCCTAACTGTCGACAAGCGGATACAAAAAAGCCCGCGGTCCTGAAGGACCGCGGGCTCTCTACAAGGCGGGAAGGCAAAACGCTTGCCGAACCGATTCTGCAATCAACTCAAGCTGTTACAACCTCACTCACTCCTTGTGCGGTGCTGGCTGTTGTTGGGTAAGGCAGTGGATGTTACCGCCTCCCAGTAACAGTTCGCGGCCGGGCACCATCACCACTTCGTGCTGCGGGAACAGTGCCTGCAAAATCTCTTTTGCCGGGCCATCCAACGGGTCGTCAAAGCTCGGCGCGATGATGCCGCCGTTAACGATCAGAAAATTCACGTAGGAACCGGCCAGACGCACGGTCGGGTTACGTTCCTGAGTCCCGTCCACCGGATCAACACCAGCGCACTCTTCTTCGGTCGCATACAGCGGCCCCGGAATCGGCATCTTGTGCACCGTGAATGGGCGACCCTTGGCGTCGGTGCTGCTTTCCAGCACTTTCATTGCCGCCTGGCAACGCGGGTAGTTCGGGTCCTGCGGATCATCGGTCCAGGCCAGCAACACTTCGCCCGGACGCACGTAGCAGCAGAAGTTATCCACATGGCCGTCGGTTTCGTCGTTGAACAAACCGTCCGGCAGCCAAATGATTTTATCCACAGCCAGATTCGCACTGAGCACCGCTTCGATCTCTGCACGGTTCATGTGCGGATTGCGATTGCGGTTGAGCAGGCATTCTTCGGTGGTGATCAGCGTACCTTCGCCATCGACGTGGATCGAACCGCCTTCGAGCACGAAGCCCTCGGTGCGGTAGCGCTGGCTGCGTTCGATCTCGAGGATCTTGCCGCCGACCTGCGAGTCGCGATTCCACGGCGAATACAGACCACCGTCGAAACCGCCCCACGCGTTGAAGTCCCAATTCACACCACGGACTTCGCCACTGTTATTGATGACAAACGTCGGACCAGTGTCGCGAACCCAGGCGTCGTCGCTGGACATTTCCACCACACGAATATTCGGCACGTCCAGACGGGCACGGGCGTTTTCGTATTGGCCGGCGGAAACCGCCACGGTCACCGGTTCGAAACGGGCAATGGCTTTGGCCACCGCAACGTGCGCGGCCTGCGCCGGTTTGCCACCCAGGCGCCAGTTGTCCGGACGCTCGGGCCAGATCATCCAGGTCTGGGTTTGCGGCGCCCATTCGGCTGGCATGTAAAAGCCATCAGCGCGAGGGGTGCTGTTCAAAGTGGTCATAGCGATCAGGACTCCAGGGAACCGTCGAGGGTCTTTAGTGTGCCATACAGGTTCGGGCGACGATCACGGAACGAACCCCACGCGCTGCGGATGTGCTCCAGCTCATCGAGGTCGAAGCTTTGAACCAGCACGCCTTCTTCGGTCTTGTCGAGCTCCTGAACCTTCTCTCCGAACTGGTTGGCGATGAACGATGAGCCGTAAAAGGTGATGTCGTAACCGTCCTGCTCTTCGTTGCCGATACGGTTGCTGGCGATCAGCGGCATCAGGTTGGCGCCGGCATGGCCTTGTTGCACGCGCTGCCAGTGATCGCGGGAGGAAATGGTCTTGTCGTGTGGCTCGCTGCCGATCGCGGTCGGGTAGAACAGGATTTCCGCACCGAGCAACGCCATGCTGCGAGCGCATTCCGGGAACCACTGGTCCCAGCAGATACCCACGCCGATTTTCGCGTAACGGGTGTTCCAGACTTTGAAGCCGGTATCGCCCGGATTGAAGTAGTACTTTTCGTGGTAGCCAGGGCCGTCCGGGATATGGCTTTTACGATAAATCCCGAGGTTGCTGCCGTCGGCATCGATAATCGCGATGCTGTTGAAACGCGCGCGGCCCGCCAGTTCGTAGAAGCTGATCGGCAAAACGACTTGCAGTTCTTTGGCAACTTTCTGGAAGTGCTTGATGGCGACGTTGTCTTCAACGGTCGTGGCCAACTGCAGGTAATCCGGGTTCGGCTTCTGGCAGAAGTACGGAGCCTCGAACAGTTCCTGGATCAGGATGATCTGCGCGCCTTTCGCCGCGGCCTCACGGACCAGCCGCTCAGCGGTCTCGATGTTGGCTTCAAGGTCCCAGGAACAGGCCATCTGGGTGGCGGCGACGGTAACGATACGGCTCATGAATCATCTCCGGGGAATTGCTTGAGGGCCGAGTGTGGCATCGACCAATGACAGAAATGGGAAGCACCGGGCGTGGTGAGTCCGCACCGGGGCAGCGGTGACTTTATAGCCGATATAAATCGGCTTTAAAAGCTATAAACCGTCTCTCTGTCGGAATTTGTTCAATTAACCCAGATAAAAATCTGACTTTGACGCTATACCTGTGGGAGCGAGCTTGCTCGCGATGAGGCCAGACCAGCCAACATTGATGTTCAATGTGGACCGCTATCGTCGGAACGCCGCCCGGAGCAAGCTCGCTCCCACAGGGGATAGGTATTTACAGACCCTCTGCGAGCACCTTCGACAGCATATCCACGAAGAAATCCACGCTCTGACGCGAGGTCACCATCGGCGGTTTGATCTTGAGGATATTCAGGTAATCGCCAGTCGGCTGCATGAAGATCCCCAGTTCGCGCAACCGATCACACAGCGCCGTGGTTTCTTCGGTCGCCGGTTCCAGGGTTTCGCGATTGCGGATCAACTCGACACCCAGATAGAAGCCGGAACCATGCACCGCGCCCACCAGCGGATGAATATCGATCAGCGCTTCAAGCCGTTCCTTGAAATACCCGCCCACGACCTGAGCGTTTTCCCAGAGCTTTTCTTCCTCCATCACATCCAGCACTGCCATGCCGATCTGACAACTGACCGGGCTGCCGCCGGCCGACGAGAAGAAATAGCCCTCAGCCTCCAGCGCTTCGGCGATTTCCCGACGGGTAATCACCGCGCCCAACGGCTGGCCGTTGCCCATGCCTTTGGCCATGGTGATGATGTCCGGCACCACGCCCTGCTCTTCGAAACCCCAGAAAAAGTTGCCCATGCGGCCGTAACCGACCTGCACTTCGTCAGCGATACAGACACCGCCCTGGGCACGAACCATCGCGTAAACCTGCTTCAAATACCCCGGAGGCAACGAGATACCGCCGGCATTGCCGTACACCGGCTCGCAGATGAAACCGGCCAGCTGACGCTTCTGCTCAGCAATTTTCGCCAGGTTGTGCTCGACGCTTCGCACGTAGTCCGGCGCGCTGCCTGGCCCACGGAATTCGCCGCGATAAGTATTCGGCGCAGTAACCGGATGCACCCAGTCCGGACGGCTGCTCAAAGCCTTCGGGTTGTCGGCAATCGAGGTCGAGACCGCGTCCGCGCCCACTGTCCAGCCGTGATAAGCCTCTAGCACGCTGAGCATGTCGCGACCGCCGCTGTAGGCCCAAGCCAAACGGATCGCGAGGTCATTGGCCTCGCTGCCGCTGTTGACCAAGAACACCCGGTCCATGGAATCCGGCGACAGTTTCAGCAAACGTTCGGAGAACTCGGCAATCGCCGCGTAGTTAAAACGCGAGTTGGTGTTGAGCAGTGACCACTGACGACTGGCGACCGCGGCCATGCGCGGATGACCGTGGCCAAGCACCGCGACGTTGTTGAGCATGTCGAGGTAGGAACGGCCCTGCATGTCGATCAGGTGATTGCGCCAGCCGCGTTCGATGCGCGGTGGATCGACGTAATAGTGCTTCTGGGTACGGGCGAAACTGGCGTCACGGCGTGCCAGCAACGTCTGCGAATCGAGTTCCTCTTCGGCGTCACAGGCCAGTCCCAGCAGCACCGCCGGTGACGGGCACAACGCTTGCCAGGCCGCCGCGCGAGACGGCGTGCAAAACAACGGCGCCGTGAACGAAGCGCCTCGGCACAACTGCACCACCAACGGCCCGCTGACCGAACCCAGCACCTGGCCTTTGACCAGCGCTGCGCCCGTGTGCAGCGACGGCGTCACGCCCCACAACCGCACGCTCAGTTGTGGGCCGTCCAGTTGCAGCACACCCGCCTCGGGCTGATGCACCACCCCGGCAAACGGTGACTCGACCGTCGTGCCGTGGGGCACTCGCAATTCGACGTGCAATGGGCAAGTGTCCGGTTCAGTGGCGCTGTCCGGCCGGGTGCGGGACAAGCGATATTGCCCATAACGACTGGCCGCCAGACCATGAGCCGCGGCGGCTTCGGTCAACAGACGTTGATCGATCCCCTCCTGTTCCCAGTTGCCGGCCTCGAAATGCGGACTGAGCACGCCCAGATCGATCAACGCAAACTCACGCCCGACCAGACTCGGTAGTAGCGGCGCGAAGCCTTCGCTGCCGATGCTCGGCAGGTTCTGGCCGACCGAGGTCAGGATCGCCGCTTCCATCAGCGCCAACGGCACCGATGTAGCGACGCGGAAAATCTCCCACTCGTGGGTGAGATTGTCGCGGCTGTATTCGTTGCCCGGATCAATGTTGACCTGCTGCTCGCCACTGAGCACCAACACCGCCGCTCGGGCGACGATCAACGGCCAGAGCGCCAGTAGCTCTTCATGCGTGAGCGGATTGACAGCGTGATAGGCCTGCACTGCCGGCAAAATGTAGAACGGATCGCCATCAACGTGGTGCAGAAGCGCCGCGCAGGTCACCGACAAATCAGTAATGCGCCAGGTACGAACCAGGTCGCCGAAATCGATCACGCCCTGCAATTGCCACTGGCGTTGTGAATCTCGCCGCCACACCACGTTGTCGTCAGTGATGTCCATGTGAATCGCCTGCACCGGCAGCTTATCCACAAGCGGCTGCAAATGACGCTCGGCCTGTTCAGCCGCATCGGCGATCAGCCGGCGTTGCTGGTCGTCGTTGATGACCGGCAGCAAATGCGCGATCAGCGCGTTGGCGTGACGGGCATCCCATTGAAGGGTGCGTTCGAGGCCCGGATGATCGAAACCGGCCAGGGCCAAGTCCATTTCACCGCAGAGCCGACCGAAACCGGCCACCACTGAACCGGGTAGATGATCCAGGTGAGTGAGCGACTGGCCTTCGATGTAATCGAGCAGGCGCACGTGCACCGGTTGGCCGCCGATTTCCAGGGAGAGAAGGTCTGCACCGTTTTTGGCGGGAATCACTCGTGGCACATGCACATCAGGGTGTTCACCCAAATGCCTAAGCCCGGCGTGCTGGGCGTGCAGCTCCAGCGCCGAGTAATCGCCACGGCAGATTTTCAGGACAAAACGCCCCTGGTCGCTGTCGACCCGATAGTTAAGATCCTGCTGGCTGCCAAGGGCCTGCAACCTTCCACTCAGCCCGTAATGTCCCTTCAGCAGCTCAAGCGCTTGCTCCGCAGACACTTGCGGGCTGGGCAAACTGGCGCGATGAATCAACGTGGCGAGTGGCATACAACGACCCCTGAAATTTTATTAGGCGCTTATATCGCCACTGCTTTGAGCGATACGCAACCCCCTACAAGCCAGCAACCTCTCAGGTGAACTTTCCTACGCCAATCTCGGATTGCCTTCGGGCGGACCTTGACCCCATCCTATGACTTGTACGGATACACGAACCTTTCAAGGTAGAAACGAACACCATGACAATGCGGCGCCTTGCACTCTCAAACAAAAAAATCCGCAACATCCCACGTCGACTGAAAGCGCTTGCGGCCTGGAGTTGTCGCTTCGAGGGGTATTTTCCTGACGACCTCACTCTCGATCAGAAATACAGCAACTGGAAGATTCCGGTTATCACGACACTGGTAGAGGGCAAACAAGCTACTGCTGCCATACGCAAAGAATGCGCCCAGCAGATGATCAACGCTGCAAACCACATGCTTCAGGCAAGACCAGAAAATGCCATCGACTGTCGGGTAGTCGCGGTCATTTGCCTGCCTGAAATGTTCATCAGCGAAATCTGCATTTACACCGATCTGGAATATCACAGAGGGCATATCCCGTCGCTCGGCAGTGAGCACTGCCTAACTGACAAAAGCCTGGCGGTAGAATGGGGCCTGACGCTTCCAAACGGAATGAAGGAAAGAGGATTGCGCTATACCTCTGAAGATTCTGACGGTCAATCCTATGAGGCTGAACAGTGGTATTTCGGTGAGGTTGATTAACAGACTGGAGATCGCTAGCCCATTTATTGATCAACCACCGCGACTTCGAGGATTTTATCGCCTGAACAACCGCACCCCTCGCACCGGCCGCCACTTTGCGCAAGAATGACTCCCATCAACACCTATTGCTGGAGAAAGACCATGAAAGTAGTCACCACCGACCTTCCCGGTGTTCTGATCATCGAACCCAAGGTATTTGGTGACGAGCGCGGTTTCTTCTATGAAAGCTTCAATGCCAAGGCTTTCAAAGAAGCGACTGGCCTGGAGACGAATTTCGTTCAAGACAACCATTCCCGCTCGCAAAAAGGTGTACTGCGCGGCCTGCATTACCAACTGGAAAACATTCAGGGCAAACTGGTTCGCGTCACAGTCGGCGAAGTTCTCGACGTGGCTGTGGACATTCGCCGCAGCTCGCCACATTTCGGCAAATGGGTGGCCGTGCGTCTGTCCGCCGAGAACCATCGTCAAATGTGGGTCCCGGAGGGTTTCGCCCACGGTTTCGTGGTGCTGAGCGAGTTCGCCGAATTCCTCTACAAAACCACCGACTACTACACCCCGTCCGCCGAGCGCAGCATTCGCTGGAACGATCCGGACCTGGCCATCGATTGGCAACTGGATGAAGCACCGAAACTGTCCCATAAAGATCAGGCTGCCGCGCTCTTCAAGGACGCTGACGTCTTTTCTTGAAACACCGTCTGAATCTTCACCGCGCAAACGTGCCTGACCCAAGGCGCGCAGACTGCGCCCGCAAGCCTAGGCATAATGCGTCTGTACCCACAGGCGCCCGATGCTCATGACTCCAACCCTCCCCCGCAGACCCCGCTGGCGCAGCCTGGCCCTGCTCGCGCTGTGCCTAGCGCCGTTGCTGTGGCCGCTGGAGCATCTGGCCGAGCGTTACTACCGCAGCGAACTGGCCGGGCAGAACCGTCAGACCCTTGACCTTTATGTCGCCAACCTGCTGGGTACCCTGCACCGTTATGAAGTGTTGCCGCAGATCCTCGGCGATCTGCCGGCCCTGCGAGCCGTCCTCGGCGCGCCCGACGATGGCGTCACCCAGGGCAACGCCAATCGCTTATTGAAAAACATCAGCGCCCAGACCGGCGCCGAAGTCATGTACCTGATGGACACCACGGGCAAGACCCTGGCCGCGTCCAATTGGGACAAACACGACAGTTTCGTCGGGCGTAATTTTTCCTTCCGGCCGTATTTCAGCGAAGCCATGGCCGGGCGGCTCGGGCGCTTTTTCGGTTTGGGCACGACATCGGCCAAGCGCGGCTATTTCTTCGCCGCCGCCGTGCGTAACGGCGAAAAGATCATCGGTGTGCTGGTGGTCAAGGTCGACCTGGACCACACCGAAAGCCTCTGGGGCAAAACCCCGGAACAACTGCTGCTGACCGACCATAACGGCGTGGTCATTCTCACGTCGCGGCCCGAGTGGCGATTCCGCTCGACCCGCCCGTTGAGCGAAGACGAAAGAAAGGCAATCACCGCGATTCAACCTTATCCGACCCGTGATCCCAAACCATTGCGGCTCAACCCCAACGCCTGGCTGACACAAACCCAGCCAATCGCAGAAACCGGTTGGAACGTCAGCATCCTCGCCCCACGCACTTTGATCGATCGCCCGGTACGCACGGTCGTCGCCATCGGCGGCGCGACATTGTTGGTCTTGATGTTGCTGCTGGGTCTGATGATGCAGCGCCGTCGGCATTACCTCGAACGAATCGCCTTCGAAGCCAAGGCCCGTCGCGAGCTGGAAGGCCGGGTAGCCGAGCGGACCAGCGACCTCGAAGGCCTCAACCGTCGGTTGAAACAGGAAGTGCTGGAACGCGAACAGGCCCAGCAAGAGCTGGTTCGCGCTCAGGATGATCTGGTGCAGGCCGGCAAACTGTCAGCCCTCGGCACCATGTCGGCGAGCATCAGCCACGAATTGAATCAGCCGCTGGCGGCGATCCGCAGCTACGCAGAAAACGCCGAGGTGCTGCTTGATCATCAGCGCACCGACGATGCGCGCGGCAACCTCAAGCTGATCAGCGAACTGACCGGGCGAATGGCCTCGATCATCGCCCACCTGCGCGCCTTCGCCCGGCGCGATCGCCACGCCCCGGAAAGCGTCGCCCTGCAACCGGCGCTGGACGATGCGCTGGCGCTGCTGGCCAAGCGTCGACGCAGCATGGAAGTCGAGCTGATCCGCGACTTGCCGGCCGCCACCCTGTGGGTCGAGGCCGGGGAAACCCGTCTGCGTCAGGTGCTCGGCAATCTGCTGGCTAACGCCCTGGACGCCCTGACGGAAAAAGGCCCGCCGCGTAAGCTCTGGTTGAGTGCCCAATCCACTGCCGACGGCGTCAATCTGTACATTCGCGACAATGGCCCCGGGTTCTGCCTGGAGGCACTTGGCCGCGCCAGCGAGCCCTTCTACACCACCAAGACTCGCACTCAGGGACTTGGGTTAGGGCTGGCGATTTGCGAAACCCTGATGCGCGCCTTCGGTGGTGAACTGTCGTTCTCCAACCACAAGGAAGGTGGCGCCCTGATTACCCTGAAGCTGCGTGCAGGCGCACCGGGTGTGAGCCTGCAACCGTCCGAGGACCGAAGTGCATGACCATCGACAACCGCATCCAGGTCGTGCTGATCGACGACGATCCGCACCTGCGACAAGCCCTGAGCCAGACCCTGGACCTCGCCGGCCTGAAAATCCTGCCGCTCGCTGAAGCCAAAGGCCTGGCCGCGCAACTGGAGCGTGACTGGCCCGGCGTGGTGGTCAGTGACATCCGCATGCCGGGCATGGACGGTCTCGAATTGCTGACTGAACTGCATGCCCAGGACCCGGAACTGCCAGTGCTGCTGATCACCGGTCACGGCGATGTGCCACTCGCCGTGCAAGCCATGCGTGCCGGGGCTTATGACTTTCTGGAAAAACCCTTTGCCAGCGACGCCTTGCTCGACAGCGTGCGCCGCGCCCTGGCCCTGCGCCGGCTGGTGCTGGACAACCGCAGCCTGCGTCTGGCCCTGAGCGATCGCAATGAGCTGAGCACTCGACTGGTCGGGCAATCGGCGCCGATGCTGCGCCTGCGCGAGCAGATCGGTGCATTGGCGGCGACCAAGGCCGATGTACTGATCCTTGGCGAAACCGGCGCCGGTAAAGAAGTTGTCGCACGTGCATTGCACGATCTGTCGAGCCGTCGTAACGGTCCGTTCGTAGCGATCAATGCCGGCGCCCTGGCCGAGTCGGTAGTCGAAAGCGAGCTGTTCGGTCACGAGCCAGGCGCCTTTACCGGCGCGCAAAAGCGTCGCATCGGCAAGTTCGAATTCGCCAATGGCGGCACGTTGTTCCTCGATGAAATCGAAAGCATGAGCCTGGATGTACAGGTGAAATTGCTGCGTTTGCTGCAAGAGCGGGTCGTCGAGCGCTTGGGCGGTAATCAGCTGATCCCGTTGGACATCCGCATCATCGCTGCGACCAAGGAAGACCTGCGTCAATCCGCCGATCAGGGCCGCTTCCGTGCCGACTTGTATTACCGGCTGAACGTCGCACCGCTGCGTATTCCGCCGCTGCGTGAGCGTGGCGAAGATGCGCTGATGCTGTTCCAGCATTTCGCCGACGAAGCCAGCGCTCGTCACGGTCTGCCACCCCACGAGTTGCAACCGGGACAACGCGCCCTGCTGCTGCGCCACACCTGGCCGGGTAACGTGCGGGAATTGCAGAACGCTGCCGAACGCTTTGCCCTGGGCCTGGAACTGGCCTTGGACAACAGCGCAGCGGATGGCGCTGTCGGCATGACGGTCGACGTGGTCAGCGGCGGTCTCAGCGAACAAGTGGAAAACTTCGAGAAGAGCTTGATCGCCGCCGAACTGGCGCGTTCTCACAGCTCGGTGCGCAGCCTCGCCGAAGCCCTTGGCATCCCACGCAAGACCTTGCACGACAAGCTGCGCAAGCACGGGCTGAACTTCGCCGACAGTGGCAGCAGCCACACCGACGAATCCGATTGAGCTACCGTCAAACCATCATCTTCAAAAAAGAGATCCGTGCATGAGCCGCGACAGCCGTCATCTGGAATCAGTCCTCCATCGCGACATTCCCCTTACACGGGACATGGGCCTCAAAGTGCTCGACTGGCACGACCAGCAACTGCGCCTGCACTTGCCGCTGGAGGCCAACGTCAATCATAAAAGCACCATGTTCGGCGGCAGCCTGTATTGCGGCGCGGTGCTGGCCGGTTGGGGCTGGCTGCATCTGCGTTTGCGTGAAGAAGGGGTTGAAGGCGGGCACATCGTGATTCAGGAAGGACAGATCAGCTATCCGCTGCCGGTGACCATGGACGCGACAGCGATTTGCCATGCGCCGAGTGCGGCGGTGTGGAAGAAGTTTTTGGCGATGTATAAGCGGTATGGACGGGCGCGGTTGACGTTGCATTCGCGGATCGTCAATACGGACAGTAATGACGATGCCGTGAAGTTTACCGGGCAGTACGTACTCCACCGGTGATCGTTCCCACGCTCCGCGTGGGAATGCAGCCCGTGACGCTCCGCGTCACTGGACGCGGAGCGTCCCTAGAGGCGTTACCACGCAGAGCGTGGGAACGATCTTAGCCCCGCGCGAGTTCCAGCAGTTTTTCGCGCCAGGCAGCCTTCGCCGGCAGCGCCAGGAAAAATGCATTCAACAACGACTCCCGCGCCGGATAACAAAACGGCGCACCGCTCAAATCCAGCACTTCACCGCCCGCCCCTTCCAGCACGCCTTGCGCCGCCGCCGTGTCCCACTGCGAAGTCGGCGCCAACCGCGGATAACAATCCGCCGCCCCCTCCGCCAACAAACAAAACTTCAGCGAGCTGCCGATATTGGCCAATTGCAATTCACCCAGACTGTCGCTCAACCCGGCCAGCAGGCGCTCCTGCTCAGGACTTGAATGCCGACGACTGGCAACCACGGTAAACGCTTCACCCTCAGCAGGAACCTCGCGAACCTGAATCGGCAAAGGCGCCGCGTCTTTATCGCCACGCCACGCGCCCAGACCCGCACCACCGACGTAGAAGCGCCCGTTGGTCGGCATCGACACCACGCCAAACACCACACGCCCCTGCTCGATCAGCGCGATGTTGACGGTAAATTCTTCGCTACCGGAAATGAATTCCTTGGTTCCGTCCAGCGGGTCCACCAGCCACCAACGCTGCCACCCGGCGCGCACGCTCTGGGGAATGTTGGCATCTTCTTCGGACAGCACCGGGATGCTCGGGTCCAGCGCCGTCAGCCCGGCCAGGATCACATGGTGAGCGGCCATGTCGGCGACCGTCACCGGAGAATCATCGGATTTTGCAGTTACGGCGACGTTGGCACGCCAAAACGGCAGAATCGCTTCACCGGCTTTCAGCGCCAGCTCAATAACCGGCGCCATCAACGGATGGGGGAAAATCATGGCTGGAACACTCCACGCTGAGTCAGTAGATCACGGGCCAGATACAGTGCTGCCAATGCACGGCCCTCAGTGAATCGCGGGTCCTGGGCCAGGGACGACAACTCACGCAGGTTGATTTTGTCCACGCCCATCGGCTCGGGCTCATCGCCTTCAAGGCTTTCTTCGTACAGATCAGTGGCCAACACCACCTGGATCTTCTGGCTCATGTAACCGGGCGACAACGACAACTCAGTCAGATGCTCCAGTTGCCGCGCGCCGTACCCGGCCTCTTCCTTGAGCTCCCGCTCGGCCGCCGCCAGCACATCCTCGCCCGGCTCGATCAAGCCTTTAGGCAAGGACAGCTCGTATTCATCGGTGCCGCCGCAATACTCTTCAACCAGCACCGCGTGGTCCGCATCCAGCATCGCCACGATCATCACCGCGCCATAACCGGCGCCCTTGCCCACCAGTCGCTCATACGTGCGCTCCACGCCATTGGAAAAGCGCAACTTCAGCTCTTCGACGCAGAACAAACGGCTGGTGGCGACGATCTCGCGGGCGAGGATGGTGGGTTTCTGGCGCATAAGAAGCTCCTTGGCGTGAACGCGTTACTATACAGGCTGATTGAAAGCTGCTGCGCTCGGGATTGCTGCGTCAAAAACAGGCTCGGACGGGTCATTTACAGCTCGTAAACTCCCCGTCCTCGCCTGTTTTTTCCTTGCACTCCCTTCGCTCGCGACGCTTTCAAACCAGCCTTTACCCGGCCTATCCTGATTGTTTACCTCGGATATCCTTTTTACCGCTGGAGAAGTTTTTTATGCCCCTGCTGCCCTGGCACGACATCGACACCGTTCTGCTGGATATGGACGGCACGCTGCTGGACCTGCATTACGACAACCATTTCTGGATGGAGCACCTGCCCCAGCGTTACGCCGAATTGCACGGGGTGAGCCGGGCCATGGCCGAGATGGAATTGCAGCCGTTGTTCGAACGCAACGCCGGCCAGTTGCAGTGGTATTGCCTGGACTTCTGGAGCGCCGAACTCAAACTGCCGGTGCGCGAACTGAAACTGGAAACCGCGCACCTGATCGCCTTGCGACCGGACGCGGACACCTTTCTGGCCGCCATCAAACAGGCCGGCAAACGCGTGGTGCTGATCACCAATGCACACCGCGATTCGCTGTCATTGAAACTGGAAAGAATCGAACTGGCGCCGTACTTCGAGCGATTGATCAGTTCCCACGATTACGGGTTCGCCAAGGAAAACCCGCAGTTCTGGGATGCCTTGCAGGCGGACATCGGTTTCGACCCGGCGCGCAGTCTGTTTATCGACGATACGTTGCCGATCCTGCGCAGCGCGCGGAATTTTGGGGTGGCGCATCTGTTGGCCGTGAGTGAGCCGGACAGCCGTAAAGGTCCGAAGGACACGGCCGAGTTTGCGGCGGTGAGGGATTATCGGGAACTGATCGAAGGGCTTTAGACCTTATCGCCTGCATCGCGGGCAAGCCCGCTCCCACAGGTTTTGCGTCGAATGCACACTACGTGAACGACACAAAACCTGTGGGAGCGTGGCTTGCCCGCGATGGCCATCACACGGTCTTGAGGCTTACTCGGGAATCCGCAACGACTGCCCCGGATAGATCTTGTTCACGTCCTTGAGCATCGGCTTGTTGGCCTCGAAGATCTTTTGATACTTGTTGGCATCACCATACACGCGCAAGGAAATCGCGCTGAGGGTGTCGCCCTTCACAACCGTGACAAATGTCGCAGCCTTCACCACCGGCCCGGTCACGGTGATCTGGTCATCCACACTACCAACACCGGCAATATTGCCCACCGCCAGCAGGATTTTTTCCTTCTCTTCCTGACTGCCGACTTCGCCGGTCACGGTGACTTTGTCGCCATCCACCGTCGCCTGCACATTCGGGTTACCCAGGCCGACCTTGCTGATATGTTCCTTCAACTGCTCGCTGGCATTGGCGTTACCTGGCGTCAGCAGATCGATAAGTTTTTCGCCTGCTTCTTTCACAAAGCTAAAAATACTCATGGTGCGCTCTCCTTGGGTTTTGGGTTCCAGACGCAAAAGCCTAGACCAAGGCTGTCACTTGCGGTTCCAACCCGACCAATGACGCCGCTTCCCCCCAAGCGCTAGAATCCGAACCTTCCCGCGCCCTGGAGCGAAGATGGACATCAAGCAACTGAAATTCCTCATCGCCCTCGACGAAACCCGGCATTTCGGCCAGGCCGCCGCGCGTTGTCACATCACCCAGCCGACCCTGTCCATGCGCTTGCGCAGCCTCGAAGAAGAACTCGAGTTGCCGCTGGTCAATCGCGGGCAGCGCTTCGAAGGTTTCACCGCACCGGGTGAACGGGTGCTGGCGTGGGCGCGCACCGTGCTGGCGGCCTACGACGGCTTGCAAGCCGAGGCGGCTGCCTGTCGCGGCAATCTGGTCGGTACGTTGCGTCTGGGCGTAGTGCCGCTGTCGAGCTTCGATCCGCTGCCGCTGATGCAACGGCTGCACGCCGAACACCCGAACCTGCGCTTCGAGCTCTCAGCCCTGAGTTCTGAACAAATCCTCGAACAACTGGCAAACAATCGCCTGGACCTCGGCGTTTCGTACCTGGAGCGACTGGACGGCGAACGCTTCGATTCCCTGGCGTTCAGCGAAACCCGCATGGGCCTGCTCTACGATCAGCGCTTCTTCAGTTTCGGCGAGGCGCCGCTGAGTTGGGAGTCCTTGATCGAACTGCCGCTGGGCATGCTCACCAGCGGCATGCATTTTCGGCAGTCCATCGACCACAACTTCCACAGTCGCGGCCTCACCCCGCAGCCGTTGCTGCAAACCGATGCCGTCCACCAATTGTTACAAGCGGTGCACGGCGGATTCTGCTGCGCCGTGATGCCGCTGGACGGAGGCCTGGAAAAACTCACCGATCATTTGCGCCTGCAACCCATCGAAAACGCTCAAACCCTTGCCCGGCTAGGGCTGATCATGCGTCGCAGCGCCCCGCGTTCGGCGCTCGCGGAAGCCTGTTTCGCGATTCTTCAGCAATCGCTACCAAGCTCTTGATCGACGCCATCTATCGGTAGATCAGTATTAGCGATTAGACGCGACAAGTTGACGCGCCTAGGCTTAAAGCAGCCTAAACCGTCGGTGATGCCTCATGAACGCCAAGCACCCTGTCTGCGCGGCGCCAGCCCTTGAAACGCCAGCGCCCGCCGCAAGCCAGACGTACAGTTACTGCGACCTTCAAGACACCGAATCAGCCAGCACCGCGCTGGCCGAGGAAGTCGCGTTGGCGATCGCTTATAACGGCATCAGTCAGGCGGTCATGTTGGTGACGCCGACGGACCTTGAAGACTTCATCGTCGGCTTCAGCCTCGGCAGCGGCATCATCGAAGACGCTTCAGACATTTATGACCTGCAACTCAGCGGCTCGGGATCAGCGCAATACGCACAAGTGACCATCGCCAACCGCGCCTTCTGGAACCTCAAGCAACAACGTCGGCAAATGGCTGGCACCAGCGGTTGCGGACTCTGCGGTGTGGAAGCGGTGGAGCAGGCATTGCCAGACCTCAAGATCCTGCCCGGCGCACCCTTGCCGCCCGCCGAATGGCTCGATGGTTTGCGTCAGCGCATCGGTGCGTTCCAGCCTCTTGGCCAGTACTCCGGCGCGGTGCACGCGGCCGTGTTTATGAACAATCAGGGTCAATTGCTGATGGGCCGCGAAGACATCGGCCGACACAACGCACTCGACAAGCTGATTGGCGGGCTGATTCGCCAGAAGATCCCGACCACCGGCGGGCTGGCGATCGTCACCAGCCGTTGCAGTCTCGAATTGATCCAGAAAGTGCTGCGCGCAGGTATCCAGACCCTGGTCAGCCTGTCGTCGCCCACGGGCCTTGCCGTGCAATGGGCCCGACGCCACAACCTCAATCTCATCCACCTGCCGCAGAAAAGTGCGCCGCGGGTCTACAGCCCTGCGACGGAGAACCAAGCGTGAGTCAACATCGTCAAGCCGACCAGAAACCCGTTCCGCGTTATAAGCCCTACAAAGGCCCGGCCGGTGGCTGGGGCGCGCTGGCCAGCGTTGCCCGTGCCTGGTTGACCAGCGACAACGCGCTGAAAAACCTGCGCATGATGCTCAAGACCAACAAGAACGGCGGGTTCGACTGCCCCGGTTGCGCCTGGGGCGACTCCAACGAAGCCGGCATGGTGGCGTTCTGCGAGAACGGCGCCAAAGCAGTGAACTGGGAAGCGACCAAACGCCGTGTCGACGGTGCGTTCTTTGCCAAGCACAGCGTCAGTTCGTTGCTGAAACAAAGTGACTATTGGCTGGAATATCAGGGTCGTCTGACCGAGCCATTAAGCTATGACGCCGAAACCGATCGCTACAAGCCGATCAGTTGGGAAGCTGCGTTCTCCTTGATCGCCAAACATTTGCAAGGCCTGTCGAGCCCGGATCAGGCCGAGTTCTACACCTCGGGTCGCGCCAGCAACGAAGCGGCGTACCTGTATCAATTGTTCGTGCGTGCCTACGGCACCAATAACTTCCCCGATTGCTCGAACATGTGCCACGAGGCCAGCGGTGTGGCCATGTCGCAAAGTGTCGGCGTCGGCAAAGGCACCGTCACCTTCGACGACTTCGAACACGCCGACGCGATTTTTGTCTGGGGTCAGAACCCTGGCACCAACCACCCACGGATGCTCGAACCGTTGCGCGAAGCGGTGAAACGCGGCGCTCAGGTGGTATGCATCAACCCTTTGAAGGAGCGCGGCCTGGAACGCTTCCAGCACCCGCAACACCCGATCGAAATGCTCACCAACGGCGACAAGCCGACCAACACCGCGTATTTCCGTCCGGCATTGGGCGGCGACATGGCGATCATGCGCGGCATGGCCAAGTTCCTGCTGCAGTGGGAGCGTGACGCACAGAAGGCGGGTGAGCCTGCCGTATTCGACCACGACTTCCTCAATGAGCACAGTGTCAACGTGCTGGAATACCTGGGCATCGTCGACGACACCTCGTGGGAGCAGATCGTCGAACAATCCGGACTGACGCTGGTTGAAATCGAGCAAGCGGCGCGGATGTACGCCAAAGGCAAGAACGTGATCATGTGCTGGGCGATGGGCATCACACAGCATCGCCATTCGGTGGCGACCATCCAGGAAATCGCCAACCTGATGTTGCTGCGCGGCAACATCGGCCGACCCGGCGCCGGTCTGTGCCCGGTGCGCGGCCACAGTAACGTGCAGGGCGACCGGACCATGGGCATCAACGAGCGTCCGCCGGTGGCGTTCCTCGACTCCCTGGAGCGTCGCTTCAAGTTCAAGGTGCCGCGTGAAAACGGTCACAACGTGGTCGAGGCAATCCATGCCATGGCCGACGGCCGCGCGAAAGTCTTTATCGGTCTGGGTGGTAACTTCGCCCAAGCCACCCCGGACAGCTCACGGACCTTCCAGGCCCTGAGCAACTGCGACCTGACCGTGCAAATCAGCACCAAGCTCAACCGCAGCCATTTGGCGCACGGTAAAGACGCGTTGATCCTGCCGTGCCTGGGCCGCACCGACATCGACATCCAGACCGAAGGCCCGCAAGCGGTGACCGTCGAAGACTCGTTCAGCATGGTTCACGCCTCCAACGGCCAGTTGCAGCCGCTGTCGAATCAGATGCGCTCTGAGCCGTCGATCATTGCCGGCATCGCCGCCGCGACCCTGGGCAGCAAACCGGTGGACTGGAACTGGTTGGTGGCCGATTACCGGCGCATCCGCGACCTGATCGCCGACACCATTGCGGGTTTCAAGGACTTCAACGAGAAGATCCAGAACCCGGGCGGGTTCTACCTCGGCAACAGCGCCGGTGCTCGCCGCTGGAATACCGCGTCGGGGCGCGCCAATTTCCGTCCGAACGTCCTGCCTAAAGATCTGGTGCACGAACGCACTCGCGCCACCGGCGTATTGCCGGACCTGATCATGCAGTCGATGCGCTCTCACGATCAGTACAACACCACAATTTATGGGCTTGATGACCGCTATCGCGGCGTGAAAGGTCAGCGTGATGTGTTGTTCGTCAATGAAGCCGACATCATTCGCTTGGGGTTCAAACCAGGGCAGAAGGCTGACATCGTTTCGATCTGGGATGATGGCCGTGAGCGTCGGGTGAAGGGCTTTACGCTGCTGGCGTTTGATATCCCTGCCGGGCAAGCGGCGGCTTACTACCCGGAAGTGAATCCGCTGGTGCCGCTGGAAAGCATCGGGGATGGCAGCCATACGCCGACATCGAAGTTTGTGGCGATACGGGTGGAAGCGGCGAGTGAAACCGGGTTGATTTTGGCAAAGTCTGCTTAACGCGGCGACAATACTGGCCCCATCGCGAGCTTGCTCGCGATAGCGGTGGAACATTCAACAAATTTCCGAATTGACTACTTTTCCTTTCGCACAAAAAAGGCCGTTTTGCATGAAAACGGCCTATCCGAAGTAGCTAAAGACCGGCGAAAAACACTTAAGTTCCAGCTAAAAAACAGTAACTTATAGAAATGTGCTCAAGTCGTGTTACTCGTCGGATTTCGATTGTCACGACCCATGACACAGCCTCAGGATCGCGCCGTCATCCCCTTGAGGTTCCTCTATGAAGTTCTCCTCGATTCTCTTGTTGTCCCTTGGCCTGGTCAGTGGCTTCGCTTCTGCCGGCGGCACCACCGAAGCAGGTGTGGGCGGCGCATTGGGCGGGGTTCTGGGCTCGGTCGTCGGTCAGTCACTAGGCGGCAGTACAGGTTCCACCATTGGCGCGGCCCTGGGCGGCGCGGGTGGTAGTGCTGTTGGCGCAGACAAACGCAGCCGTGGCGAAGCAGCCATTGGCGGTGCGTTGGGCGCAGCAGGCGGTAACGTGGTCGGTCGCAGCATGGGCGGCACCACCGGCAGCCTGATCGGCTCCGCAGCAGGCGGCGGCGCCGGCGGCGCGTTGGGTAACTACATGGGCAACAAGAGCGATGACGATGATGATGATCGTCGTTCCTATCGTGGTGGCCATGATGATCGTCGCTACTACCGTGGAGGCCGTCATGATCGCGGCCACCATTACGGGCATCGCAAGCACAAACATCGCTATCGCGACTGAGGTTGAATCACCTCGTTTACCGGTAGATCAAAAAAATCGCAGCCCAAGGGCTGCGATTTTTTTTGCCCGTCAAACCACCAGCCGCTGCAGCGCCCCGCGCACCCCGGCAGGAATCGCCACCGGCTGATTAGAGGCCCGATCCACAAACACATGCACAAAGCTCCCTGCCGCGCAGGCTTCGTCCTCCCCGGCCTTGAACACCGCCAGCTCGTATTGCACCGAACTGTTGCCCAACTTGCCCACCCGCAAACCGATTTCTATCCGGTCAGGGAAGGCAATGGAAGCGAAGTAATCGCAGGCCGAACTCACCACAAAGCCAACTACTTCGCCGTCATGGATATCCAGACCGCCGACTTCGATCAGGTAGGTGTTCACTGCCGTGTCGAAGAAGCTGTAGTAGGTGACGTTGTTGACGTGACCATAGGCGTCGTTGTCGTGCCAGCGGGTGGTGATGGGTTGGAAGTGCGGGTAGTCGGTGCGTTGATTCATGGGAGCTTCCCGTTTCGAAAGCCGTAGAGTCTACCGATCCGCAAACCCTTTACCCACCGCCGCCAGCTCCCCAATCAATCGAGCCGGTTTCCACTGATCACCCTGCTTGGTTTCCAGCTGCAACAATCTCAGATGAATATCCGCCAATCCCTGTTGATCCGCCCAAGCCATCGGCCCACCCTTGTCCGCCGGGAAGCCATAACCGTTGAGGTACACCAGATCGATGTCGTGCGCCGATTCGGCAATCCCTTCCTGAAGAATCTTCGCTCCCTCGTTGACCAGTGCCAGCAAGCAGCGCTCAAGTATCTCCTCAGGCCCGATCTCGCGACGCTGGAAGCCCAACCCTTCGCTAACCTTCAGCACCAGCGCATCGACTTCAACATCGTGCTCAGCCTGGCGACTGCCCGGCTCATAGTGGTAATAGCCATTGCCACTCTTCTGGCCGAAACGACCCAATTCGCACAGACGATTGTCCACCTGAACCTCAGGCGCATCCTGCCCTTTACCGGCCAACTGCCGAGCGCGCCACTCCAGATCGATGCCGACCACGTCGTACATGCGGAACGGCCCCATGGCGAAGCCAAAACCTTGCAGTGCCGCATCGACCTGATAGGGATAAGCGCCTTCGAGCAGCATCTTGCGCGCTTCGAGCGCATACGGATGCAGCATTCGGTTGCCGATGAAACCGTGGCAGTTGCCCGACACCACACTGACTTTGTCCATGCGCTTGCCCAGTGCCAGGGCGGCCTCAAGCGCCGCCGGGGAAGTCTGCGCACCGCGAACGATTTCCAGCAGCCTCATGATGTGCGCCGGGCTGAAGAAGTGCAGGCCCAGGACCTGTTGCGGACGGCGAGTAGCCGCGGCGATGGCATCAATATCCAGCGCCGAGGTATTGCTGGCCAAGATCGCTTCAGGTTTGAGCAGATCGTCCAGTTCACGGAAGATTTTCTGCTTGAGTTCGAGGTTTTCGTACACCGCTTCGATGACCAGATCGACATCGCGGATTGCCGCGTAGTCAGCAGCCGCCATTACCCGCGCAATGCGAGCGTCCGCCTCGGCCTGATCGATCCGTCCCTGACGCACGTTGTGGGCGTAGGTGTCCGCCACGGTAGCCAGCGCCTGCTCAAGCATCTGTGGATTGTTATCGACCCACTGCACCGGGACGCCGGCGTTGGCCAGACACATGACAATGCCACGGCCCATGGTGCCTGCGCCAATGACGGCGGCGCGCTGAATATTGAACGTTGTCTGGCTCATAGTTGTTCTCTTGTTGGCGATCCAAAGACAGCCTTCACCATAGTCAGCCAACGCGCATTTTTGAAATTTATTCCTGTGATGAGCAACATTCAGCGGATGGATGCGCCCCTCAACTGATCGTTCCCACGCTCTGCGTGGGAATGCAGCCCGGGACGCTCCGCGTCCCATTGGAACGCAGAGCGTCCCTTGAGGCGTTCCCACGCGGAGCGTGGGAACGATCTAACTAAGCAAATGCGCCTCGGCCCACGTCCGGACTTCGGCATACGGATAATCCTCCAGTGCCGCAAACCCGGGAATCGACCGTGCCTTGAGCTTGGTGAACAGCGGCACGCCGATACCGCATAAAAACCGCGTCACGCGTTCCGCCGACGGAACGTTGCCGGTGTGCTGCTCATGCCTGTGGATAAAATCACCGCACAACGCCTCGAAGTTTTTATCCACAAGCGCCGGTAATTCCGGTGGCGTCGGCAATCGCGCCACATCCCCGTGACACACCGAACAATGCCCGCACTGCTGCGGCGCATTTTCATCGCCGAAGTACTCGGCCAGGCGATAACCCAGGCAATGGTCCGTCGCGAACAGATCCAGCATGGCGTGAATCCGCGTGATCTCGGTGCGCTCGTGCCGGGTGAAGTAGGCGTGTAGCTCGGCGCTCAGGACCTGGCTGTTGAAGTCCGTTTGCAGCAGACTGTAGACCTCGGTCATTTGCTTGCTTTCGAGCTCGACCCAGCCCTTTTCCTGGAAATAATCCAACGCCTTCACCACGCGATTACGCTCGGCCTGATGCTGCTCATACAGCGCGTCGAAATTCACCGTGGCCCAGGTCCGTGCACGACTGGAGGTCTGGATGATCGCCGCAACGAAGTCCTTGCGCTCACCCTCGAAACGGGCCAGCAAGGCCTCGGGTTCCTGCAAGTATTTGAAGCGGTATTCGGCGTAATAGGCGTAACGCGGCGCAATGATTCCGCGCAGTTCCAACTGCACCAGCAAGGTCTTGAGCGGCAATTGGCGGATGTTGCTTTGGTCCGCCAGTGGCCCCAACAGAAACTCCCACTGCCCCTCGGGCGCGGCGGCTTGCAACTCGTCGAGCACATAACGGATGCCATCCAGCTCTGGCGTGTCGCCGTAGACGAAGTTTTCCAGCACGTTGAGGCTGTCGCGGTTGGCCAATACCAGGCAGTCGGACGGCTGCCCGTCACGCCCGGCGCGGCCGATTTCCTGGCTGTAGTTTTCGATGGATTTGGGCAGGTCGAAATGCACCACATTGCGGATGTCGCTTTTGTCGATGCCCATGCCGAACGCGATGGTGGCAACGATGCAATTGGATTGCCCGCCCATGAACCGGCGCTGGATGGCTTCGCGTTGTTCGTGGGGCAGACCGGCGTGATAGGCCTCGGCCTGAATGCCGTTGCGGACCAGATGTTCGGCAATGTGCTCGGCGGTTTTCTGCAGGGTGACGTAGACAATGCTCGGCTGGTCGGGACGCTGGCTCATCCATTCGACAAGGCGTCGGCGTTTGTCCTGCCCGCGCACCGGCTCGACCAACAGATTGAGGTTCGGCCGATAGAAACCGGTGGTCACCACATCGTCGGGGGCGATGGCGAACTTGGCCTCCATGTCAGCGATCACCTTGGGTGTCGCGGTGGCGGTCAGCAGCAGCGCCTGCGGGATGTTGAACTGGCGCTGATAGTCGGGAAGCTTGAGGTAGTCAGGACGGAAGTTGTGGCCCCACTCCGAGATGCAGTGCGCCTCGTCCACCACCAGCAACGAGATCGGCACCTGCTGCAAGAAATTGCGGAAGCGCTCGTTCTTCAGGCGTTCCACGGAGATCATCAAAATCTTCAGTTCGCCAGACTTGGCCCGAGCCATCACATCGCTGGCGTCATCGCGGCTCTGGGCCGAATCGATACTGCCCGCCGCAATGCCGTGGCGCTGCAGGAACGCCAGTTGATCCTGCATCAACGCCAGCAGCGGCGAGACCACCAGCGTCAGGTGCGGCAGCAGCAAGGCTGGCAATTGATAACAAAGGGACTTGCCCGAACCGGTGGGGAAAATCGCCGCCGCCGAACGCCCGGCCAACACCGCGCTGACCGCCGCTTCCTGGCCTGGCCGAAACTGTGGATAACCGAAAACCTGTTCCAGGGTGTTGTGCATAAGCTGTCACTCCGTTGACCGCTGCGAAGCCCAAAGCCTAGCCGGCAACCGCAGCGAGTCGAGAAAAGGTCGGGGACCAAAACGATACGGGATGATACAGCCTCGACCCAAGGTCCTTTGCCACAGGATGAAACAAACGAAACACTTTGTTCCTCGCGGAGCCGCTCAATCTGACGCTAAGGTCTCCTCGCACAACCACCGTCCGCGCACTTCACATCACGGCAGGACGCCTGATGAGCGCGGCACTGAACAAGGAACGACCATGCCTCACAAACTGTTTTATGCAATCGCCCTGATCCTGACATCCTCGCTGCTGAGTGGCTGCGATGGGCTTCCCGGAGTGCCACCGTTGCTCGCTACATGCGACTCCCTGGAGTGTTCAGCCCAACAGGCTTGGCGAACATCCTGACGACCGCGGGGTAGATGGCTACGGCGCCATCACGGCCACCCGCAGCTGCTCGTTCAACGCCTGCTCCTGAAACACCCGGCTCTTGCTCGCCCACACAGCATGAGCCGGACTGATTTCGCCAGTGAACGCCGCCGCCAACTGACGCAAATCAGCGACGCTGCGCACGCGAGGGCAGAAGGGTTCGCCGTCGCAGTTCTGGCTGGCACTGCGGTAGGTGATCAGTAGTCGGTCCCACAGCCCGTCACGCACCTGCCTGACCGACTTGAACTTCACATCCTGCACGCCTAGCCGTTGTTTCAGGCTCTGTTCGTCCAGCGCTTCGCTGGCCAGCAATGCCTTGCCGAACATCAGCACTTCAGCACGGAAAGCGGTGTCCATGTTTGCCTGGCTAGTCAGCGCATCCGGCCAACCGGTGCGTTCCATATTGGCCTGAACCATCGAATTACCGGCGTCCGCAGCATCTGCTGCGCGACAAATCCCGGCCCACAGCAACAAAATCGAGGCCATACGTAGCCATTGCATACTTAATTCCCTTTAAGCGTTGGACGGACGTATCGAAACGTCCTACTGATTCTGGCGCGCACCATACAGAGGTTTGATGCGTTGCGCCTGACAAACCCGTAGGAAATTTGCCGCCTAAGGGTTTAGGCGTAAAAAACCTCGGGAAACGTGTAGGTTCGGTCCGAAAAGACAGGTAAACCCCCTACAAAACCTGTCCATCGAAGCTGTATTGCCGCTCGGCGCCGTGCCCTTCTATAGTCTGCGGCGCGGCTGAAAACAGTGTCTCGGCCTGCCGGGAGCCACCTCCCGATTTCGCACAGGACGAACCTCGATGTTTACAGAACGCTATCGCCCGCTCAAATCCCGCTACAGCGACACCCCCGTGCTGGTCATCGATACGGAAGCCGACCCTCACGAAATCCTCGACGCCGCCCGCCAACGCATCCGCGCCGCCAGCGAGTTGCTCGAAACGCTGTATTGCCTGTGCTTCAAACAGGCGGATGCGAGCGATATTCCCAACATCGTCAATGCGCTGTACCTGCTGACTCAGGATGGTAATGAACTGCTCGATATCGCCCGGCAACGGCTGCCGAGAACTACAGCTGTTTAATGCCCGAACGAAAATCCTTGTGGGAGCCGGGCTTGCCCGCGATGAACGATAACGCGGTGCACCTGACAGCAATCAAACGAGAGAGTTTTCGGCTGGGGATAAGTCCGTAGGCAACGCCCTATCAAAGCTTCATCCCGGTCCTACAACCGAAGGCACCTTGTCGCCTATCGCCGGCCAGCGACTTGTTTCTATAGTCCTGACTGTCGCTGCCAAATCAGCGACTCGGGCTTGGTCACCCGAATGGCTCATATCTACGCGTCCGTTGTATGCTGCCGGCACTTCAAGTGCCTGCACGCTATATGGCGGCTGTGTTTGGGACGCCCTCGGGCGTGCCGGGATGAGAGCCTCATCGGTTGACCAACCCGAACACAGTCCGCCTCCCATCGCTTGGTCACGATGGTGGCGGTTACTTCTGATGCATTTGAGGCTAAAACCAATGAATAAGTTGAACCCATTCACCGATCGCTACCGCCCCCTCCAAACCAACCTCACCGATTCCCCGCCCCTGATCATCGACACAGAGGCCAATCCGCAAGACATCCTCGAAGCCGCCCTCCAGCGCATCCGAGCCTCCGGCGACCTACTCAAAACCCTACATTGCCAATGCTTCAAAAACGGTGACGTGGAAGACATCCCGCATATCACCCACGCCATCTACCTGTTGACTCAGGACGGCTGCGACCTACTGAAAGTCGCCCAACAACGCATGATGGGCTGGAAAGCACCAACCTGACGCCGAGCGAAGATCGTTCCCACGCTCTGCGTGGGAATGCCTCAAGGGACGCTCCGCGTTCCAGCTCTCGATAGGGACGCGGAGCGTCTCGGGCTACATTCCTTTGCTGCGCGTGGGAACGATCAATATCGTGATGAGTGAATTACCCTTTAAACAAAAACAAGCGCACTACGAAAAAGTCCGCCGCTCAAACTACTTGGCGAGCCTGCGCCTCGCAGGATTCGACACATCACCAGCAGACCTCTACAAACCACTTCCTACGCGAGAAGAAGCGCTCGCCAAATATCGACGAGACAAGCCGCCACCATTTGATCCTGCCCTTCCCCCCAAACCTAACGACCAATAAGATCCGTCCAAGCCCAACCGGACACCCCCGCAATGAACCTCGCTCCCAACTTCCCCGACGACCACACCATGCACCTGCTCATGCAGCTGTTGCACGAAGAACTCGGCCTGCCCGAACGTAAAACCATCAGCCTCACCACCTCGATCAACTTCGACCTTGGCTGCGACGGGGCCGATGCGCGTCACCTGATGGAGACGCTGGAAGAACAGTTCGCCATCGACTTCATCGATTACGACGCCTATCGCTACTTCCAACCGGAAGGGTTTGATGTGTTTCAGAAGCGCCGGGCGAAGGGGCGCGGTGACAAAGTCCCGCTGACTATCGGAATGATTTACCAAGCGATCAAGTTGCAACGGTGGGATACACAGGAATTGGAAGGCATCTAGCCGAATGCGTAAGTGCCATTATTCTGGTCGTTTAGCGCCTTTTCAGCTGGAATAATGGCAGTTACGGTTTCCCTGGCAGCCTGAATTGCGCCCACAAAAAAGCCGCCCCTAGAGGCGGCTTTCTCATTCAATCAAACCAACACTTACAACTTCGGCCCAGCAGCCTTGATCGCGTCGCTCACTTCAAACTTCTTGAAGTTCTCAACAAACAACCCAGCCAGCGCTTTAGCCGCTTCATCGTAAGCAGCCTTGTCAGCCCAGGTGTTACGTGGGTTCAACAGGCCAGTCTCAACGCCCGGTACGGCCAATGGCACGTCGAGGTTGATGGTGTCGAGGTGTTCGGTTTCAGCACCGATCAACGCACCGCTCTGGATCGCTGCGATCACGCCGCGAGTGGTCGGGATGTTGAAGCGTTTGCCGACGCCGTAGCCGCCGCCGGTCCAGCCGGTGTTGACCAGGTAGACCTTGGAGCCGAAGCCGCGGATGCGCTTGATCAGCAGTTCTGCGTATTCGCCGGCCGGACGCGGGAAGAACGGTGCGCCGAAGCAGGTGGAGAAGGTCGACTTGATGCCGCTGCCGGAACCCATTTCGGTCGAGCCCACCAGTGCGGTGTAGCCGGACAGGAAGTGGTAGGCCGCTTGTTCTTCGCTGAGGATCGACACTGGCGGCAGTACGCCGGTCAGGTCGCAGGTCAGGAAGATCACAGCGTTTGGCTCGCCACCGAGGTTTTTCTCGGAACGCTTGGCAACGTGCTCCAGCGGGTAGGCGGCGCGGCTGTTCTGGGTCAGGCTGACATCAGCGTAATCGGCGTGCTTGGCGTCATCGATAACGACGTTTTCCAGGACTGCGCCGTGCTTGATGGCTTTCCAGATGACCGGCTCGTTCTTCTCGGACAGGTCGATGCATTTGGCGTAGCAGCCGCCTTCGATGTTGAAGACAACGCCTTCACCCCAGCCGTGCTCGTCGTCACCGATCAGGTAACGGCTTTCATCGGCGGACAGGGTGGTCTTGCCGGTGCCGGACAGACCGAAGAACAGGGTCACGTCGCCCGCTTCGCCGATGTTGGCGGCGCAGTGCATTGGCAGCACGTCGGCAGCCGGCAGCAGGAAGTTCTGCACCGAGAACATGGCTTTCTTCATTTCACCGGCGTAACGCATGCCGGCGATCAGCACTTTCTTCTGAGCGAAGTTGAGGATCACGCAACCGTCGGAGTTGGTGCCGTCACGCTCTGGCACGCACTCGAAGTTGGCAACGTTGAGCACTTGCCACTCATCACGGCCAGCCGGGTTGTACTTTTGCGGGTTGATGAACAGGCAACGACCGAACAGATTCTGCCAGGCAGTCTGGGTGGTCATCTTCACGGCCAGGTAGTGGTCTTCAGACGCACCTACATGCACGTGGGAAACGAAATGCTCTTGCGCGTTGTTGAACGCCTCGACGCGAGCCCACAGGGCATCGAACTTGTCGGCCGGGAACTTGCGGTTGATCGGGCCCCAGGCGATGGAGGCCGAAGTGGATGGCTCGTCAACGATGAAACGATCGACTGGCGAGCGGCCAGTGCGGTGACCGGTGCGAACAACCAGCGCGCCAGTATCGGCAAGCTCGCCTTCACCGCGACTCAGGGCTTCTTTAACCAGATCATCAACACTCAGATCGGTGTACACGGCGTTATTGGCTTGCGTCATAAGGTTCCCCGTCGGCCATTGGCCGAGTGTGCTCCAAACGTTTTGTAGTAGAAAGTCGTGCACTACTACCGCGAAAAAAGTGGGCCGGATTATGCCAGAAAAGCCCAAAAATAGTAGGGCCCTCCCGTCGTAACGGCGTTATTCCGGCACAAACCAGTGAATTTACCTGCGCTGAACCGTTTTAGTGACGGGTATCTGACGGCGTATCAACACCCGCGCCGGCGAATAATTGAGCGATATCGGCGGCGTCGAACAGGTAGCGCTCGTTGCAGAACTGGCAATCAATCTCAATGTTGCCGCCATGTTCGATCACGAGCGACTGGGCATCTTCCAGACCCAAACTGACCAGCGCATTGGCAGAACGTTCGCGGGAGCAGCTGCAACGGAAGCGTAGTTTCTGCACATCGAACAGACGAACCTGCTCTTCGTGGTAGAGACGATGGAGGATGGTTTCGTTGTCCAGGCTCAGCAATTCATCGGCGGTCAGGGTGCTGCCCAGCGCGGTAATGTGCTGCCAGCTGGCGGCGCGTTCTTCTTCGTCTTTCAATCGATCAGCAGGCAGTTGCTGCAGCAACAGGCCACGGGCGCGACGACCATCGGCGTACAACCAGAAACGCGTACCGACTTGTTGGGACATCACGAAGTAATTAGTGAAGCACTCCGACAGGGTTTCGCCATCGAGGTCGACGATGCCCTGGTAACGCTGGCCCTGGGTCGGATCGACGGTCAGCGCCAATACGCCGTTGGGCATCAGGTCGGCGAGGGTCGCATCCGGCGCGATCTGCTCGGCCTCGTATCGGGCCAGGCCACGGATTTCGCGCTCGCTGGAGCATTCGATCATCAGCAGCGGGATCGGGCCTTCGGAACGGGCCTGGAGAATCAGCAAGCCATCGAACTTCAAGGTGCCGACCAACAACGATGCCGCCGCCATCAACTCGCCGAGCAGTTGTGCAACTGGCTCCGGATACGGGTGTTTGGCGAGGACTTCGGCGTAGCTACGCTCCAACCCGACCAGTTCGCCGCGGGTGTCACTGTCATCGAAGATGAAGCGTTGGGTGTAGTCGGTATCCGGTAAATCGGTCATAGGTCTGGGTATCTGAAGTAATGACAAAATGATTTCAAACAGTGAGAAATTGCGCCTCTGCGGCACCATTTTGGTGCGCGATGTTCAGCCATGAGAGGCATTTTATGAACAATCCGGGTTTGTTCCAAGCAAGGTGGAACGTACGCGGGTTGGCTTATGCAATTTTTTGCCTCTGACACTGCTGGCCTTCTGGTTATGGCCTACGGGTCAGAAGCTGTGTGTGATTTTCGACGAGTGGCTGTTTTACCCACTCAACGCGCCGCGCTGGCGACTAACAACACAGAAGAATCTGCCTACTCGTCGTTACTGCTTCCACGAAACTTGAACAAATCCCGTCGCTGCTTCTTGCTCGGCTTGCCATCGGTGCTCACGCCCAGCGAACCGGCCTTGCGCATGGCCGCAGCCGCCTCGCGCTTGGCGATGCTGGCGTCGGTTTCGGCGTAGAGCGCCTGAGCCTCTGGCGCGCCACGGCGTACGATCGACAGCGCCTGAACCACCACCGTGCGCTCCTCGAACCCTGCGCGAATCTGAAACTCGTCGCCGATCCTCGGTTCCTTGCCCGGTTTGCAGCGCTCGCCCCGGCAATGCACCTTGCCGCTTTCAATCGCCGCCTTGGCCAAGGCACGTGTTTTATAAAAACGCGCGGCCCACAACCACTTATCGAGACGGACTTTGTCGTCCTCTTCGCTTTTTTGTGCCATGGAATTTCCTCATTCTGAAATATTGCTGAACTGTACTACCGTTTCTGTCGTGCCATGAATTACGCCGTCTCGGATTACAATGCACACGTTCCAGCGCCTCCCTTGAGGGCTGGAAATCCGGGCCGTAGATATCTGTCGCCTTTTACCCATTATTCTGCGTGAATACCGCGAATTCGGCCGCGTGCGGCCTGAGCGGTTTCTACCGGTTGAGCACCTTTGAAGACATTTGACCATTTGACCGTTGTCGGTCTGCGCGAGTGGGTGGCGCTCCCGGATTTGGGAGTCGCGGGCCTGCGCGCAAAAATCGATACCGGTGCCAGCACCTCCAGCCTGCATGCCACCGACATCGAACCGTTCGAGCGCGACGGGGAGCAGTGGGTGCGCTTTACTGCTCACTTGGGCACGGTGGTGCAACTGCGTCACCGGCGCTGCGAAGCACTGCTGGTGACGATGAAAACCATTAAAAGCTCCAACGGCCACGCGCAGAAGCGTTACGTGGTCAGCACCACCCTGGCCCTCGGTGATCGGGTCTGGCGGGTCGAATTCACTCTCGCCTGCCGCAAGTCCATGCGTTATCGCCTGTTACTCGGTTCCAAAGCCTTGATCGACGGCCAGTTGGTGGTCAATCCGGGCATTAAGTACGTACAAGACAAGCCGGTGTTCCCGGTATCTACCTCCTCCACAGGTGTTGCATGAAGATCGCTGTGCTGTCGCGGAACCCGCGTCTGTATTCCACTCGTCGTCTGGTCGAAGCCGGTACCGAGCGTGGCCATGAAATGGTGGTGATCGATACCCTGCGCGCCTACATGAACATCGCCAGCCACAAGCCGCAGATCCACTACCGCGGCAAGCCGCTGGAGGGTTTCGATGCGGTGATCCCGCGGATCGGCGCCTCGGTGACGTTTTATGGCTGCGCGGTGTTGCGTCAGTTTGAAATGATGGGCGTTTTCCCACTCAACGAATCGGTGGCCATCGCCCGCTCGCGGGACAAATTGCGGTCCCTGCAATTGCTGTCGCGCCGGGGAATCGGTTTGCCAGTCACCGGTTTTGCGCACTCCCCGGATGACATTCCCGACTTGATCGAGATGGTCAACGGTGCGCCGCTGGTGATCAAGGTGCTGGAAGGCACTCAGGGCATCGGCGTCGTGCTGTGTGAAACGGCGACGGCGGCGGAGTCGGTGATCGAGGCGTTCATGGGCCTCAAGCAAAACATCATGGTTCAGGAATACATCAAGGAAGCCGGCGGGGCGGACATTCGCTGCTTCGTGGTGGGCGACAAGGTGATCGCGGCGATGAAACGCCAGGCGAAGCCGGGGGAGTTTCGCTCCAACCTGCATCGCGGCGGCAGTGCCAGCCTGATCAAGATCACACCGGAAGAACGCATGACGGCGTTGCGCGCGGCGAAGGTCATGGGGTTGTCGGTGGCGGGTGTGGATATCCTGCGCTCCAATCACGGGCCGCTGGTGATGGAAGTGAACTCGTCGCCGGGGTTGGAAGGGATTGAAACCACCACCAGCAAAAACGTGGCGGGGATCATCATTGAGCATCTGGAGAAGAATGGTGGGCCGAATATGACGCGCACCAAAGGCAAGGGTTAACACACTGATCGTTCCCACGCTCTGCGTGGGAATGCCTCAATGGACGCTCCGCGTTCGACTCTGAAGGGGACGCGGAGCGTCCCGGGCTGCATTCCCACGCAGAGCGTGGGAACGATCGGGTTAGACGGCATCCCGCGGCAGCATAAGCCCAAGCGGTAACCGCACTCGCGCTTCCAGCCCGCCACCAGAACGGTTACGCAGCTCAACATTCCCCCCATGCATCGAAGCGATCCGCTTCACGATCGCCAAGCCCAACCCGGTCCCCTTCCCGCCCCGAGCTCGATCACCCCGAGTAAACGGATTGAAGATCGCCTCCAGCTCCGACGGATCAATCCCCGCCCCACGGTCCATTACACTCAGCACCACATACGGCGCGCTGGTATCACCGGACACATAAGCCGCCACCTCAACCCCACTGCCGGCGTGATGCAAGGCGTTGCCAATCAGGTTGTTCAGCAGCCGCTTCATCGACACCCGACGCAACGGAAACGGCTGAATCGGCTCCAGGCGCAGACGCACTTTCTCTTCGTTCTGGTTGTACGGTGCGGCGACTTCGCGCACCAGATCGCTCAGGTCCACCTCTTCCACCGACTCGTCGCGACCATCGCGAATGAACGCCAGAAACTGGTCGAGAATCGCGTCCATGTCTTCGATGTCACGGATCATGTCGTCCGTCAGGTCGCTGTGGGCGCCCATGAGCTCCAGAGATAGCCGCAAACGGGTCAGCGGCGTGCGCAAGTCATGAGACACCCCGGCCAGCATCAACTCGCGCTCACGCCCCGCCTGTTCGACGTCCTCAGCCATCTGGTTGAAGGCACGGTAAACCTCGGTCATTTCACTCGGCGTGTCGCTGATCGGCAGACGCACACTGCGGCCCTGGCCGAGTTGCCTCGCGGCATAGACCAGACGTTTCAATGGTTGATTGAGCTGGCTGACAAAGATCCACGCCGAGGCGGTGGACAGCAGACCGATAGCGAGGAACCAGCCGAGCACGTTCCAGATTTTCTGGCCGCGCAACGGATGCGGGTAAAGCGGCACTTTCAGCCAGCCATCACCCAGGCTTGGCGCCCGAACCCACAGGGCTGGCGGCGAATGCATTCGCAATCGGACTTCGGTGTCGGCACCCAGCTCCGCCTGCATTTGCCGCTGATAGATCTCGCTGTAAGGCCAGTGTTGCTCACCTTCCGGCACGCCAGCGCCCACTACCCGGATCAGGGTCGCGGCATCGGCAATCTTTGTACGGTTTTCTTCATCGGCCGCCCAATAGGCGCGTAGCGTCAGGGCGACGCCGTGGCTGTATTGGCGGTCCACCAGCACGTCTTCGTTCATCAACAGATAAACCAGGGTCAGCGCCTTGGAGAACAGGACGACGATAAGCACCAGCCAAAGGGTGCGGGAGAAGAAACTCTGGGGGAACCAAACGGGGGTTTTCATGGATAACCGCTACACACTTGCAGGAGCGAGCGATGCTCGCATATTGCGGATCGCGAGTCTGCGAGCAAGATCAACTGACCCGTTGCCCGCAAGACCCGCTCCTACAAATCACCGATCACTTGGTGGCGGCGCCATCCGGAACGAACACATAACCCACGCCCCAGACTGTCTGGATGTAACGCGGTTTGGACGGATCGGGCTCGATCATCCGGCGCAGACGGGAAATCTGTACGTCGATGGAGCGCTCCAGGGCGTCCCACTCGCGGCCACGGGCCAGGTTCATCAGCTTGTCGCGGGTCAGTGGCTGACGGGCGTTCATGACCAACGCCTTGAGCACCGCAAACTCACCGGTGGTGAGCATGTGCACTTCGTCACCGCGCTTGAGCTCGCGGGTCGCCAGGGACAGTTCGTAGTCACCGAAGGTCACGCTTTCGTCTTCGCTGCCCGGAGCGCCCGGCACTGGAGCCGACTGACGACGCAGGACCGCTTTGACGCGAGCCATCAGCTCGTCCGGGTTGAACGGCTTGGCCAGATAATCGTCGGCGCCCAGTTCGAGGCCCTTGATGCGGCTCAGCTCATCGCCCTTGGCGGTCAGCATGATGATAGGGATCTGATTGTTCGCGGTGCGCAGGCGGCGGCAAGCGGTCAAGCCGTCTTCGCCGGGCAGCATCAGGTCGAGGACGACCAGGTTGAACACTTCACGCGCCAACAGGCGATCCATTTGTTCAGTGTTCGGGACGGCGCGGGCACGGTAGCCCTTGCTGACGAAAAAACGTTCCAGCAGGCTGCTCAGCCCTGGATCGTCGTCAACAATAAGAATTTTTTCGCCTTCAGCAATGTTTGCAGTGCTGCTCATTAGATGCTCCTTTGATCTCGGCGCGCATTATGGCGTAGCTGCCGTTATACGCACCGTGTGCATTGTTAGCAGATTTTTCCTTGATCGCCAGAAATCAGGCCTTTCTGCCTACAGCCTGTGATGCCCCCGAATGACAGAACGCTGGTTATAATGCGCGGCCTTTTGTGTCAGGCAACGTCTGATCATTACTGTAGGTGGCCGTTTTTTATTTTCATGGCGCTGGCAGTAATTGTTCGATTTCACGGGTCAACGGGATACCTGTTGATCCAGGTAGCGGCGCAGGCCAGGCCGCTCAACCAGACTCGCCGAGCCCTTATCTCTGCGCCTGCGAGCCTGCTTTCACAATTTGTCAGGTGGTTTTATGGACAGCATCAACAGCCGCATCGCCGAGGAACTCGGTGTACGCCCACAACAGGTCGAAGCGGCCGTCGCGCTACTCGATGAAGGCTCCACGGTGCCCTTCATCGCCCGTTACCGGAAAGAAGTGACCGGCAGCCTCGATGACATCCAGTTGCGTCATCTGGAAGAGCGTCTGCGCTACCTGCGAGAACTCGACGAACGGCGTATCAGCATCCTTGCCAGCATCCAGGAACAAGGCAAGCTGACCCCGCAACTTGAACGCGACATCAAACTCGCCGACACCAAAACCCGCCTCGAAGACTTGTACCTGCCGTACAAGCAGAAGCGCCGCACCAAGGGCCAGATCGCCCTGGAAGCCGGCCTCGGCGAGCTGGCCGACGGCCTGTTCAACGACCCGACCCTGACGCCAGACGCTGAAGCCGCGCGCTTCGTCGATGCCGAAAAAGGCGTCGCCGATGTGAAGGCTGCCCTCGAAGGCGCCAAATACATCCTGATGGAACGCTTCGCCGAAGACGCCGGCTTGCTGGACAAGCTGCGCAGCTACCTCAAGCAGGAAGCCACTCTGAGCGCCCGCGTCATCGCTGGCAAGGAAGAGGAAGGCTCCAAATTCCGCGACTACTTCGAACACGATGAACCGCTGAAAAGCATGCCGTCGCACCGCGCGCTGGCGATTTTCCGTGGCCGCAACGAAGGCATTCTGAGTTCGGCGCTGAAAGTCGGCGATGAACTGCCGGGCACCATGCACCCGTGCGAAGGCATGATTGGCCAGCAATTCGGCATCCAGAACCAGAACCGCGCCGCCGACAAATGGCTGGGCGAAGTGGTGCGCTGGACCTGGAAGGTCAAGCTCTACACCCACCTCGAAACCGACCTGCTGGGCGAACTGCGCGATGGCGCAGAAACCGAAGCGATCAACGTGTTCGCCCATAACCTGCATGACTTGCTGCTGTCGGCGCCGGCTGGCCCGCGTGCCACATTGGGCCTCGACCCGGGTCTGCGCACCGGTTGCAAAGTCGCCGTGGTCGATTCCACCGGCAAACTGCTGGATCACGCCACGGTTTACCCGCACGTGCCGCACAACAAATGGGACCAGACCATCGCGATTCTGGCTGCCCTGTGCGCCAAGCATGCAGTGGACCTGATCGCCATCGGCAACGGCACCGCCAGCCGTGAAACCGACAAGCTGGCCGCTGAACTGATCAAAAAATACCCAGCCATGAAGATGACCAAAGTCATGGTCTCCGAGGCAGGCGCATCGGTTTATTCGGCGTCGGAACTGGCTTCCAAGGAATTCCCGGACCTCGACGTGTCGATCCGTGGCGCGGTGTCGATTGCCCGTCGCCTGCAAGATCCACTGGCTGAGCTGGTGAAGATCGATCCGAAATCCATCGGCGTCGGCCAGTACCAGCACGACGTGTCGCAGTTGAAACTGGCGCGTGGCCTGGACGCTGTGGTCGAAGACTGCGTGAACGCCGTGGGCGTCGACGTGAACACCGCCTCCGTGGCGCTGCTGGCCCGCATCTCCGGCCTCAACGCGACCCTGGCGCAGAACATCGTCAGCCACCGCGACGAGCACGGCGCGTTCAAAACCCGTGCGGCGTTGAAGAAAGTCGCTCGTCTGGGCGAGAAAACCTTCGAACAGGCCGCTGGCTTCCTGCGCGTCATGAACGGTGACAACCCGCTGGATTCGTCCGCGGTTCACCCGGAAGCCTATCCGCTGGTCCAGCGCATTGCCGCTGAGACCGACCGCGACATCCGCTCGCTGATCGGCGACGCCAGCTTCCTCAAGCGTCTTGATCCGAAAAAGTACACCGACGAAACCTTCGGTCTGCCAACGGTCACCGACATTCTGCAAGAACTGGAAAAACCTGGCCGCGATCCACGTCCCGAGTTCAAGACCGCCGAGTTCCAGGAAGGCGTCGAAGACCTCAAGGACCTGCAACTGGGCATGATCCTCGAAGGCGTGGTGACCAACGTGACCAACTTCGGCGCGTTCGTCGACATCGGCGTGCATCAGGACGGTTTGGTGCACATCTCTGCGCTTTCGGAGAAGTTCATCAAGGATCCGCGTGAAGCGGTGAAGGCCGGTGACGTGGTGAAAGTGAAGGTCATGGAAGTCGACATCCCGCGCAAACGCGTGGGTCTGTCGATGCGCATGAGCGACACCCCGGGCGAGAAAATCGATGGTGCCCGTGGTGCACGTCCGGGGTCGGCGCCACGCCAGTCCCAGAACACCGCACCACGTAAAGAAACCACGGCGGCGGCTCCGGCCAACAACGCCATGGCTTCGCTGTTCGCCAACGCCAAGCAGTTGAAGAAACGCTGATGGACATCCCGGCCGGGCTGACCGAAAGCGCTTTTTTCAAGTTGCTGGGGTGTCGCTTGCACAGTCTGGAGACCGGGGTGGCGCAAGTCGCCCTCGGGCTTGCACCAGAGCTGCGCAATCGCGGCGGCAAGCTGCACGGCGGGGCCTTGTTCAGTCTGGTGGACATTGCCATGGGGCTGGCCTGTTCCAGCACCCATGGTTTTGACCAGCAGAGCGCGACCATCGAGTGCAAGATCAACTACATTCGCGCCGTCGCAGACGGTGAAGTGATGTGCACGGCGCGGGTGATCCACCCGGGCCGGCGCACGCTGGTGGTCGAAGCCGACGTGATGCAAGGCGACAAACTCGTCGCAAAAGCACAAGGCACCTTCGCTGTCCTATAGATGAATGCCATCAATTTGAGTTAATTTCGGCGCAATGCAACTTGTGGGAGCAGCCGGTCGACGCTCGATTGCTCGCGATGGCGGTGTGCCAGGCGACATAAATGGTGACTGACACTCCCTCATCGCGGGCAAGCCCGCTCCCACAGGGATTGTGGCGACTTGGCTGACTGACATTGGCCTGTGCTGCTCAAAAACCAGGCGAAAACGCCAGTTTCAACTTCACCCTTGTAGACCGTCTTGCCCACCCCCATATTGGGGCGACTGACGCGTGAAGGAATCCAACTTGAGCGAACTTCTCAACCGCCGCCTGGCTCTGCTCGGCGAGCGCGCTAACCTCTCTCTGCTCGAACAGTGCCTTCACGGCATCGAACGTGAATGCCTGCGCGTGACCGGCGAAGGTCGCCTGGCGCAAACGCCGCACCCGGAAGAATTGGGTTCCGCGCTGACCAACGAACAAATCACCACCGACTATTCCGAGTCGCTGCTGGAGTTCATCACGCCCGCCCTGCCCGACCCGGCGGACACCCTGGCGAGCCTGGACAAGATCCACCGTTTTGCCTACAGCAAGCTTGGCAACGAGTACCTGTGGAGTCCATCGATGCCGTGCCCGTTGCCGGCCGAGGAAGACATCCCGATCGCCTATTACGGCACCTCCAACATCGGTCAGCTCAAATACGTCTACCGCAAGGGCCTGGCCCTGCGCTACGGCAAGACCATGCAGTGCATCGCCGGGATTCACTACAACTTTTCCCTGCCGGAAAAGCTCTGGCCGCTGCTTAAAGAGGCTGAAGGCTTTGTCGGCACCGACCGCGACTATCAGTCGTCGGCCTATATCGCGCTGATCCGTAACTTCCGTCGCTACAGCTGGCTACTGATGTACCTGTTCGGTGCTTCGCCTGCGCTGGACGCCGGTTTCCTGCGTGGCCGCTCGCACCAGTTGGAACAACTGGACCCGGACACCTTGTACCTGCCGTATGCCACCAGCCTGCGCATGAGTGACCTGGGTTACCAGAGCAACGCCCAGGCCGGTCTGACGCCTTGCTACAACGATCTGGCCAGCTACACCGACAGCCTGCGCAAAGCGGTCGCCACGCCGTATGCGCCGTACGTCGAAATCGGCACCCATCAGGATGGTGAGTGGGTTCAGCTCAACACCAACATCCTGCAGATCGAAAACGAGTACTACTCCAACATCCGCCCGAAACGCGTGACCTACACCGGCGAACGGCCGATCCAGGCGCTGGTGGCCCGTGGCATTCAGTACGTAGAAGTGCGTTGCCTGGACATCAACCCGTTCCTGCCAATGGGCATCGATCTGCCGGAGTCGCGGTTCCTCGACGCATTCCTGTTGTACTGCGCGCTGAACGACAGCCCGCTGCTGACCAATACCTCGTGCGGCAACGCCACCTCGAACTTCCTCAGCGTGGTCAAGGAAGGTCGCCGTCCGGGCCTGCAACTGCAACGCGACGGTCATCCGGTGGACCTGAAAGAGTGGGCCGGCGAGTTGCTGGAGAAGATTGCACCACTGGCGGCGATGCTGGATCAGAGTCATGGCGGCGATGCACATAGCAAGGCACTGGATGCGCAGCTGGCCAAGGTCAAGGATCCGTCCCTGACACCATCGGCCCAAGTGCTGGCGGCGATGGCTGAGCACAAAGAGAGCTTTGCTCAGTTCTCCCTGCGTCAGAGCCAGGCACATGCGGAGTTTTTCCGCAGCGAGCCGCTTTCAAGTGAAGACCAGACGAAATTTGAAGACCGGGCGCGTTCGTCGCTGGCCGAGCAAATTGAGCTGGAGCAGAACGAAGTCGGCGATTTCGATGTGTTTGTCGGGTCGTATCAGGCGAGCATTCTGGCCATTAGCAACTAATCTCCTTGGCACTGATCGTTCCCACGCTCTGCGTGGGAACGCCTCAAGGGACGCTCCGCGTCCAGGTGACGCGGAGCGTCACCGGCTGCATTCCCACGCGGGAGCGTGGGAATGATCAGGGTACCTGCTTAGAATTTTCCGCTCATAAGCTCATTCGAAAAAGTTATTTATTTTCGGATTCTTATATCATTTAGTCTCCTTTTCACGCCGACTCTCGGTCGCCTGACAAGGAGCTTTTCAATGAAACTGACTTTCCCCCTTCGCCTCCTGGCGGCCGCGTCTCTGGCTGCGGTGAGTTTCTTTGCCCAGGCGGCTGACGTCACCGTCGCCTACCAGACCACCGTAGACCCGGCGAAAGTCGCCCAAGCCGACGGCGCGTACGAAAAAGCCACCAACGCCAAAATCGACTGGCGCAAATTCGACAACGGCGCCGACATCATCGCCGCCATCGCTTCCGGCGACGTGCAGATCGGTTACCTCGGTTCCAGCCCCCTGACAGCGGCAATCACTCGCAAAGTCCCGGTAGAAACGTTCCTCATCGCCACGCAGATCGGCGCCGCTGAAGCCCTGGTGGCTCGCGACGGTTCCGGGATCAAAACCCCACAAGACCTGATCGGCAAGAAAATCGCCGTGCCGTTCGTTTCCACTGGCCACTACAGCCTGCTGGCCGCGCTGAAGCACTGGAACATCGATCCATCGAAAGTCACGGTCCTCAACCTGGCCCCGCCAGCCATCATTGCTGCGTGGAAACGCGGTGATATCGACGCCACTTACGTGTGGGACCCAGCCCTCGGTGTTGCCAAGGAAAACGGCAAAGTGCTGATCACCTCCGGTGAACTGGCCAAGTTCGGCGCGCCGACCTTCGATGCGTGGATCGTGCGTAAAGACTTCGCCGAGAAGCACCCGGAAATCGTCACCGCGTTCGCCAAAGTGACCCTCGATGCCTACGCCGATTACCGCAAAGACCCGAAAGCCTGGCTCGCCAACCAAAGCAACGTCGACAAGCTGGTGAAACTATCCGGCGCCAAGGCCAGCGACATTCCATTGCTGCTGCAAGGCAACGTCTTCCCGCTGGCGGCTGATCAGGTGATCACCCTCGGCGCGCCGACCACCAAGGCCATCACCGACACCGCCGCGTTCCTGAAAGAACAAGGCAAGGTTGAAGCCGTGCTGCCGGATTACGCCCCGTATGTCAGCGCCAAGTACATCACCAACTGATCGGAGTTAACCGCAATGGCTTTGCTTCAGCTGGAGCGCATCAGCGCACAGTACCCCGGCGCCGCCGAACCGGTACTGGCGGATATTTCCCTGAGTCTTGGGCCCCAGCAATTGCTGGTCGCCCTCGGCCCGTCCGGCAGTGGCAAGACTTCGCTGTTGAACCTGATTGCCGGTTTCGTCGAGCCCAGCGCCGGGCGCATCACCCTTGACGGCGTGCCGGTCAAAGGCCCGAGCGCCGAACGCGGCGTGGTGTTCCAGGACGATGCCCTGCTGCCCTGGCAGGACGTGCTGGCCAATGTCGGTTTCGGTCTGGAACTGGCCGGCGTATCCCGAGACAAACGCGAAATCCGCGCTCGGGAAATGCTCGCTTTGGTGGACCTTTCCGGTTTCGAAAACCGTCGAATCTGGCAGCTTTCGGGCGGCCAGAAGCAACGTGTCGGCCTGGCCCGCGCCCTCGCTGCTGATCCGCGCGTTTTGCTGATGGACGAACCCTTCGGCGCCCTCGATGCCTTCACCCGCGAACAGATGCAGGAGCTGTTGCTGCAAGTCTGGCAGCGCACCGCAAAACCGGTATTTCTGATTACCCATGACATCGAAGAAGCGGTGTTTCTCGCCACGGATCTGATTCTGCTGGCGCCGAATCCTGGGCAAATCGTCGAACGCCTGAGCCTGGATTTCGGTCAGCGTTACGCCGCCGGGGAGTCGGCTCGATCGATCAAGTCCGACCCGCGCTTTATCGAAACCCGCGAACACGTGCTCGCCAAAGTGTTCTCCCAACGCAGTGCCGCCCTGCGGCAGGAGACCGTATGAGCAGCTATGAGATTCCGGCCGTCACGGTCAAACCGCACTCGACGGTGATTCCTGTTCGACGCAGCCTCAGTACTCGCTGGATCAGTTTGCTGACACTCGTCGCACTCGTGGTCATTTGGTGGGCCGTCACCGCCACTGGAATGATCGAACCACTGTTCCTGCCACCACCCTCCGCCGTACTGCAAAAAAGCTGGCTGCTGGTGACCACCGGCTACATGGATTCAACGTTGTGGCAGCACCTTGGCGCGAGTCTCAGCCGAATCGGTCTGGGCCTGGGCTTCGCGGTGTTGACTGCCGTCCCGGTCGGCATCGCCATCGGCCACAACCGCATAGCTCGCGGCATTCTCGATCCACTGATCGAGTTCTACCGCCCCATTCCACCGCTGGCTTATCTGCCGCTGATCGTGATTTGGTGCGGCATCGGTGAGCTGTCGAAAGTCTTGCTGATCTACCTCGCGATCTTCGCCCCGATCGCCATCGCTACCGCGACCGGCGTGCGTACCGTCGACCCGGCCAAATTGCGCGCGGCGCAGTCCTTGGGCGCGACCCGGGCGCAGTTGATTCGCCATGTGATTCTGCCGAGCGCGTTGCCGGACATTTTGACCGGTGTGCGCATTGGCTTGGGTGTGGGTTGGTCGACGCTGGTTGCCGCCGAACTGATCGCCGCCACCAGCGGTTTGGGCTTCATGGTGCAATCGGCCGCGCAGTTCCTGGTCACCGATGTGGTGGTGCTGGGGATTCTGGTGATCGCACTGATCGCCTTTGCCATGGAAATGGGCTTGCGCGCCCTGCAACGCAAACTGGTGCCGTGGCATGGCCAGGCTCACTAAGACGTTTTGATCGCACTGACTACGCCGACAACTCGGCGCCCCGGATTGAAGAGAAAGACCATGAGCAACTTGACCATCGCCCCCTTAAGCTACGCCCTCGGCGCGCAAATCAGCGGTGTCGACATCAGCCAACCGCTGAACCTGGAACAGCGCGACGCCATCGAGCAGGCGCTGCTCAAACATCAAGTGTTGTTCTTCCGCGATCAGCCGATCACACCGCAGCAGCAGGCACGTTTCGCCGCCAATTTCGGCGACCTGCACATTCACCCGATCTACCCGAATGTGCCGGAACAACCGGAGGTGCTGATCCTCGACACCGCCGTCACCGACGTGCGCGACAACGCGATCTGGCACACCGACGTAACCTTCCTGCCGACGCCGGCCCTGGGCGCGGTACTCAGCGCCAAGTTGCTGCCGGAGTTTGGTGGCGACACGCTGTGGGCCAGCGGTATTGCGGCGTATGAAGCGCTTTCGGCGCCGATGAAAAACTTGCTCGAAGGGCTGACGGCCACCCACGATTTCACTCGTTCGTTCCCGCTGGAGCGCTATGGCAACACGCCGGAAGCCTTGGCCCAGTGGGAAGAAGCGCGCAGGAAAAACCCACCGCTGTCACACCCGGTGATTCGCACGCACCCGGTGAGCGGACGCCGGTCGTTGTTCGTCAATGAAGGCTTTACGTCGAAGATCAATGAGCTGTCGGAAACCGAAAGCGAGGTGATTCTCAAGTTTCTGTTTGCCCACGCGACACGGCCGGAATTTACGATCCGCTGGCGCTGGCAGAAGGACGACGTGGCGTTTTGGGATAACCGCGTGACACAGCATTACGCCGTGGATGATTACCGGCCGGCGCGGCGGGTGATGCAGCGGGCGACGGTGTTGGGGGATGTGCCGTTTTTCCGGTAACCCGATCACCAGATCGTTCCCACGCTCTGCGTGGGAATGCAGCCCGGGACGCTCCGCGTCCCATCCAAAGCCGAACGCGGAGCGTCCGTTGAGGCATTCCCACGCAGAGCGTGGGAATGATCAGTTAGAGGTCATTCCGCCGTCGAAGGCTTCTCCCAAAGATTGACCCCGCCCTCCTGGGCAAACCGATCAATCTCCGCCAGCTCTTCCGCGCTAAAGCTCAAGTTCTTCAACGCCCCGACGTTCTCGATAATCTGCTCCGGCCGGCTCGCACCGATCAGCGCCGACGTCACGCGCGGATCGCGTAACGTCCACGCCAATGCCAGCTGCGCCAGACTCTGACCGCGACGCTTGGCGATCTCATTCAGTGCACGTACATGAGCGATGTTGGCTTCGGACAGGTGCGCCGCCTGCAACGAACCACCCCCCGGACGATTGACCCGCGCGTCCGCCGGCACACCATTGAGGTACTTGTCGGTCAACAACCCCTGAGCCAGCGGCGTAAACGCAATTACGCCCGTACCGAGTTCGTCCGTCGTATCCAGCAGGTCTTTTTCCACCCAACGATTGAGCAGGTTGTAAGCCGGCTGATGAATCAGCAGCGGGACTTTCCACTCTTTCAGCAGCGCGGCCATTTCACGGGTTTTAACCCCCGAGTACGAAGAGATACCGATGTACAACGCCTTGCCCTGTTGCACCGCGGTGGCCAGTGCACTGGCGGTTTCCTCCAGCGGGGTATCCGGGTCGAAGCGGTGGGAATAGAAGATATCTACGTAGTCCAGGCCCAGGCGCTGCAGGCTCTGATCGAGGCTGGCCAGCACGTATTTGCGCGAACCGCCGCCCTGGCCATAAGGGCCGGCCCACATGTCCCAACCGGCCTTGCTGGAGATAATCAGTTCGTCGCGATACTGCTTGAAGTCTTCACGCAGCAAACGACCGAAATTGATCTCGGCGCTGCCGTACGGAGGGCCGTAGTTGTTGGCCAGGTCGAAATGGTTGATGCCAAGATCAAACGCGGTACGCAGCAACGAGCGCTGGGTGTCGATCGGCGTGCTGTCGCCAAAGTTGTGCCACAGGCCCAGAGACAGTGCCGGCAGCACCAGCCCGCTGCGCCCCACGCGGCGATAAGGGATGGAGTCGTAGCGGTTTTCGGCAGCGGTGTAGGTCATCGAATCCTCTCTTGTCTGTCTTGAAGTTGGTATCGACTACTTCGCAAGTTGCCCAGCATACGCCCAGACAAACGCCGATAAACCTCGGACTCGAGAAAATGCTGAATCGTTTCACATATTTCATCTTTGCCGCCAATTGATCGCTCCCACGCTCTACGTGGGAGCGATCAACATTTACGCCGACAACTCACGCAGGGCGGCGGCAGCCAAAAAGCCAGACATTGAACTGTACCGCTGATCCCGTCTGACTGTTTGATCGATACGCTCAAGCAACTGCTCAGGCAGTGTGGCATTGAAGCGCACCGACTTTCCGAAGTAAGGCGTGATATCAAATTCGACCACCCCCCACACGCCGCCCGCGTAATCAGGGTTATCAAGATGAGCGTCGATCTCATGCACCTGCGGCAGTGGATCGCCATCGGCCACCAAGCCTTCGTAGTGCAACTACAGTGCTTCCTTCACGTTTTCAAATGCCTGCGCCACGGTACCGCCTGCGGAGAAGCAACCCGGCACGTCCGGGATAATTACTCCGTATTCTGAGTCGGCATCCTTGTGCAGAACGACCGGGAATTTCATTTCGGCGAATCCCTCTTCCAGCAAGTTGATGCGGCGAACTATAGGCAAAAACGCAGCACCAATACCCACAACACACATTCTGAAACTGATCGTTCCCACGCTCTGCGTGGGAATGCATCCCGTGACGCTCTGCGTCACATCCAGAAGCGGAACGCGGAGCGTCCCTGGCGGCATTCCCACGCAGAGCGTGGGAACGATCTTTGGAACCGCGGCTACTGTGCCCCCGCAAACACTTCCCCCAACCAATCCACAAACACCCGAACCCGTGGCGACATGTGTCGGTTGTGCGGATACAACACCGAAACCGGCATCGGTGGTGGCGGCGTGTCGATGAGGACTTCCTGCACCAATCCCTGGGAAATCTGCGTTTCCATTCGGTAATGCGGGCACTGGATCAGGCCCAGCCCGGCAATCGCCGACGCCGCATAAATTTCCGCGCCGAAAACTGAAAGCGCGCCATCGATAGCCACTTCTTTCAGCTCGCCATCAACCATGAATTCGAAGGGAAATAACTTGGCAGTCGTGCGCGAGACGTAGTTCACGGCACGATGATGTTTGAGGTCGTCGAGGCTTTTCGGTTCACCGTATTTGCGCAGGTACGCGGGACTGGCGCAGGTGATTTGGCGCAGGTTGGCGACGCGGCGGCCGATCAGCGCGGAGTCGCCCAAGGTGCCGGCGCGTAGCACGCAGTCGACGCCTTCAGCGATCAGATCGACAAAGCGGTCGGCCTCGCTGATGGACAGTTCGATGTCCGGGTAGCGCGCCATGAACTGCGGCAATGCCGGGATGACAAAGTGCTTGGCCAGCGTGCCGTGCAAATCCACGCGCAACCGGCCCTTCGGCGCAACGCTGCGAAACGCCAGTTCGGCTTCTTCCAGTTCCGCCAGCAGCTGCACGCAACGCAGGTAGTACGCCTCGCCATCCAGCGTAGGACGCACCTTTCGAGTGCTTCGCTCCAGTAAACGCGTACCGAGCCAGGCTTCGAATTGATTCAGCGTGTGGGTCAGCGTCGCCCGCGGCAGGTTCAGGTCGTCGGCAGCCAGCGTGAAGCTGCTGCGCTCGTAGATCCGCACGAAAACCTTCATCGCTTTGACTTGATCCACGCGGGTCTCCTGGCGGTCGATTGTTGGCGATTATTGAACAGTCAGGGCAACTCTCGTGCATTTATCAGCTTGAGTAAACATGTGAATCTGGCTTCACCCCCTAGCCATCAACTTCAAAGGAATCACCGCCATGACTAACCAAACTTCAAAAGTTGCCATCGTGACCGGCGCCTCCCGCGGCATCGGCGCGGTGATCGCCAAACAACTGGCCAAACAAGGTTTCGCCGTCGCCATCAACTACGCCAGCAGCGCCACCGAAGCTTCAAAACTGGTGGTCGAATTGCGTCAGGCCGGGCATCAGGCCATAGCGATCAAGGCTGATGTAGCGAACGCCGACGACGTACGCCGGATGTTCGACGAGACCGAAACGCAACTGGGCAAAGTCGATGTGCTGGTGAACAACGCCGGCATCCTCAAAGTCCTGCCGCTGGCGCAACACACGGATGAACTGTTCGACCAGAACTTCAACATTCACGCTCGCGGCACGTTCAACACCCTGCGTGAAGCTGCCACTCGCCTGAACACTGGCGGGCGGATCATCAACTTCTCCAGCAGCACCGTCGGCATGAACCTGCCGGGTTACGCGGTGTACATCGCCAGCAAAGCGGCAGTGGAATCCCTGACCCAGGTGTTCGCCAAGGAAATGCGTGGTCGCAACATCACCGTCAACGCCGTCGCGCCAGGCCCGGTCGCCACCGATCTGTTCCTGCACGGCAAGAGCGAAGAGCAGATTCAGACCTTCGCCAAGATGGCACCGCTGGAACGTCTGGCTCAGCCAGAAGACATCGCTCGCGTTGTGTCTTTCCTGGTTGGTCCGGATTCGACTTGGGTCAACGGGCAAATCCTGCGGGTCAATGGCGGGCTGGTTTAACTATGCTCACACTGACGCCGCAATCTCAGGAGTACACGCCATGCACACCACGATCATCATCACCTTCGGCCTGATCCTGTTGGCGCTGATGCTGTTCATCGGCGAGAAAATCGGTTTCAGCCGCCAGACCCTGGCCTATAGCTTTGTCGTGCTGTGGTTCGCGCTGACGTTGATCAACGGTGCAGTCGGTATGGTCAACGCAGGGCAGCCCTTCAGCACGGAGCTGGTGGTCGGCAGCGCCGTATTCGGCGTGCCGGTGGCGGCAATGGTGCTGTTCATGGTGTTGAGCGCCGAGACCTGAAAAGGCCCGGCGCCGTTGGTTCTTGATCAACGCACCAAATGCAAGAACTGCAGGTGCCGCTCGTACTGATCAAGGATGTCGTTGATGATCTGCTCCTTGGTGTAACCCACCAGATCGTAATCCTGACTGCCCTCACTCAAATGCACTTCGGCCCGGTAATAACGACGGTTATTGAGTTCCTTGGAACCCATGCCGCCACGGGCGAAGGACGGCGTGAAGTAGCCGCGCATCTGCACCTGATAGATAAACGGATGCTCCTCGCCATGACCGATTTCCAGGCTGACGTTGTCGTTGGTCGGGTCCGGCTGAGTGACCACGTTCAAGCCCTTCTCGACGAACACCGCCGAGACTTCTTCAATTGCCGGACGCACCGTCGTATCGAGGAAGCGATAGACCTCATCCCGTGACGGGAAATGCACGGCCTGACTCAGGCGTTGACGCCAGCCGCCACGCCGCGATCCGGACACCGGCGCCAGGGAATGCAGTTGCGCGATCTGCTTCTGCGACTCCAGGTAGAACGCCTTGTGCAGCCCCCACATCATCAGCAGCAAGATCATCGAGAACGGCAACGAGGTCAGCACCACCGCTGACTTCAGCGCATCGATGCTGCCGGAGAACAGCAGCGCACTGGTCACCAGCGCGGTCATTGCGCCCCAGAACACTCGGAGCCATTTCGGTCCGTCTTCATCCGGGTTACCGCCCTTGGCGGACAGTGTCGACAGCACCACAGTGCCGGAGTCGGCAGACGTCACGAAGAACACGAAACTGATGAACACCGTGACCGCGATGACGGTTTTGCTCCACGGGTAGGTTTCCAGCAGCAGGTAAAGGGTCATCGATGGGTTATCGATGGCCGACATACCGAGCGCGCTCATGCCGTGATTGAGGACTTGATCGATGGCGCTGTTGCCGAAGATCGACATCCACGCGAGGGTGAAGCCGAGCGGAATCAACAGCACGCCGAAGACGAATTCGCGGATGGTGCGGCCACGGGAAATCCGTGCGATGAACAGCCCCACGAACGGCGACCATGCAATCCACCAGGCCCAGTAGAACACCGTCCAGCCGCCCAGCCAGTCACTGGGTTTGTCGTAGGCGTACAGGTCGAAACTCTTCATCGGCAAGGCGCCGAGGTAGTCGCCGATGTTCTGGATCAGGGTGTTGAGCAGGTGCTGGGTCGGGCCGGCGAACAACACGAACAGCAGCAGCGCGCAGGCCAGCAGCATGTTGATGTCGGACATCACGCGCACGCCTTTATCGACGCCAGACACCGCAACGATGATCGCCGCGCCCATCATCAGCGTGATCAGGCCGACCTGAATCCACTGGGTGTGAGCGATGCCGAACAGGTAGTCCAGACCCGAGTTGAGGTGCAACACGCCAAAGCCCATGTCGGCACCGAGGCCGAACACCGTGGCGATGATGCCGAAACCGTCCACCGCGTAACCGATCGGGCCGTTGATGCGCTTGCCGATCAGCGGATAGAGCGCTGAACGCAGGGCCAGCGGCAGGTTATGCCGATAAGCGAAGTAGGCCAGCGCCATGCCGACGAAAGCGAACACACCCCAGCCGTGCAGGCCCCAGTGCAGAAACAGAATCTGCATCGCCTGACGCGCCGCATCCGCCGTGCCGGCTTCGCCTTGCGGCGGTTGCGCCAAATGGGTCAGCGGTTCGGACACGCAAAAGAAGAACAGCGTGATGCTGATCCCGGCGGCGAACAGCATGCCGGCCCAGGACAGGTAACTGAATTCGGGCTCGTCGTGGTCGGCACCGAGCTTGATCTTGCCGTAGCCGGACAAGGCGGTGACCACCACGAAGACCAGATACAGGGTCATCGCGAGCATGTAGTACCAGCCGACCGTGTTGGCCGCCCAGTTTTGCGCTGCCAGAAGCCAGGCGCCGGCTTGTTCAGGCATGGCGATGACGATGATGCCGAACAGCAAAATGAACGTCGCCGAGAAGTAAAACACCGGCGGATTCATGCGGACCTGACCGCTGGCGGGGGTGGGCGATGCACTCATGAAAGGTGCACCTCAAGGGGGTGAAACGGGGCAATCAATAACGGACTCGGCAAAGGCAAGCCTCCTGTTGTGAGCGGGCAGCAAACCGGCGGTTTAACTTGAATGAGCGTTCAAGTTAAACATGAATAGGGTGCTAAGGACTAATCGCAAGGCTCGGCGGTACCCTGTGGCGAGGGAGCTTGCTCCCGTTGTGCCGCGCAGCGGCACCTGGTTTTTTGCAAAGGTACGGCTGCTTCGCACCCGAGCGGGAGCAAGCTCCCTCGCCACAAAATCTTGTGTCCTTACGCTAGTTCAAGGATGGGTATGACGCGGGGTTGGGGGGATTCGTTCAGTGGAAAATTAGCTAAATGCCAATGTCCCGGCGCGGCTTGAAACCATTCGCGAGCAGGCTCGCGAAGAGGTCGGATCAGTCAGCGAAGATTCCAGGCCTTACTTCTGCGTCCCGTCATCATGCTGCAGATTCGCCTGAGTCAGGTTGCTCCCCGCCGGCACGCTGCGGGTCAGCCAGACATTGCCGCCAATGGTCGAGCCCTTGCCGATGGTGATCCGCCCAAGAATCGTCGCACCGGCATAGATCACCACGTCATCCTCGACAATCGGATGTCGCGGTTGCCCCTTCTGCAACTGACCGTCTTCATCCGCCGGGAAGCGCTTGGCGCCCAACGTCACGGCCTGATAAATCCGCACACGCTCGCCGATGATGGCGGTCTCGCCGATCACCACACCCGTCCCGTGATCGATGAAGAAGCTGCGACCAATCTGCGCGCCAGGGTGAATGTCGATGCCGGTAGCCGAGTGGGCGATCTCCGCGCTGATCCGTGCCAGCAGCGGCAAACCGGCCCTGTACAAATGATGGGCCAGGCGATGGTGAATCACCGCCAGAATCCCCGGATAGCACAGCAGCACTTCATCGACACTGCGAGCCGCCGGATCACCGTGATAGGCCGCCAGCACGTCGGTGTCGAGCAAACTGCGCAGCCCCGGCAATGCGAGGGCGAAGTCCTGAATGATCTGAATCGTCTTGGCCTCGACTTCAGTGTCGGCCTGGGCACTGTGGCGAGCGGCGTAGCGCAATTCGAGTCGCGCCTGAGCCAGCAACGCGTTCAACGCAACGTCCAGCGTGTGGCCGACGTAGAAGTCTTCACTCTCCTCACGCAAATCCACCGGCCCCAGGCGCATCGGGAACAACGCGCCACAGAGGGCTTCGAGAATCTCTGCCATGGCCGCTCGGGAAGGCAACTCGCGACCGCCCTGTTCAGTGCTGGCGCGGCCATTTTGTACCCGCCACTGATCACGCGCCGTGCGCAGTTGGCTGACGATGGTCTGCAGTTGCCAATGACTGGAACGCTCGCTCACGGTAAAAACTCCTCACGGGCGGCCGGACTGTCTGGCCGCGTTAACCGCGATTACTTTACGGCATGGTCTGGAAGCCGAATTAAGAACCGATTGTGCTGTGCTCAGCACTTTTTGGCATAAGGCCGATTGGCAGTTGCCCCGATAAATAGGCGTGCCTATAGTCCTGTCATCTCCCTCCGCCAGTACGGACCCCATGATCAAACAACAGCTTGCCCGCTTTAACCGCCTCGACCTGCTCGGTCATCCTACTGCCCTGGAAAAACTCGAACGCCTGTCGGCCTGGTTGGGCCGCGATGTGTACGTCAAGCGTGATGACCTGACGCCACTGGCAATGGGCGGCAACAAGCTGCGCAAGCTCGAATACCTGGCGGCCGATGCGCTGGCACAAGGCGCCGACACCTTGATTACCGCTGGTGCACTTCAGTCCAACCACGTGCGCCAGACTGCCGCCATTGCGGCCAAGCTTGGTCTGAGCTGCGTTGCGTTGCTGGAAAACCCTCTCGGCACCGACGACGCCAACTATGTCGGCAACGGCAATCGGCTGTTGCTGGATCTGTTCGACACCAAGGTCGAGCTGGTGGAAAACCTCGACAACGCCGACGAGCAATTGCAGGCGCTGGCCGACCGTCTACGCAACAACGGCAAGAAGCCGTATCTGGTGCCGATTGGTGGTTCGAATGCATTGGGCGCTTTGGGTTATGTGCGTGCCGGGCTGGAATTGGCCGAGCAGATCAAGGATACCGGGCTGACATTCGCGGCCGTGGTTCTGGCTTCGGGCAGCGCCGGGACCCATAGCGGTCTGGCGTTGGCGTTGAGCGAAGCACTACCGGATTTGCCAGTGATTGGCGTCACGGTTTCTCGCAGCGACGAAGACCAGCGCCCGAAAGTCCAAGGCCTGGCTGAGCGAACTGCCGAGCTGCTGGGCGTGAGCCTGCCAGCGAGTTTCAAGGTCGAGTTGTGGGACGAGTATTTCGGCCCGCGCTACGGCGAACCGAATGCAGGGACGTTGTCGGCAGTGAAGCTGGTGGCGAGTCAGGAAGGGCTGTTGCTGGACCCGGTCTACACTGGCAAGGCCATGGCCGGGTTGCTCGATGGCATCGGTCGTCAGCGTTTCAACGACGGCCCTATCATCTTCCTGCACACCGGTGGGGCGCCGGCGTTGTTTGCCTATAAAGATTTTCTGTAAACGGTCAAACGAAGATCAAAAGATCGCAGCCTTCGGCAGCTCCTACTGGTGTACGCCGATTCCCCTGTAGGAGCTGCCGAAGGCTGCGATCTTTTCATCAAACACCACATATATCTAAAAAGAATAACAAACCTAATATTTATTATTTTCCTATCTAAAAGCGCCATCATATAGTCACGCCGCAGGCGAATTTGCAGCGAGACGCATACGATGCTTTAGGGCAGGATATTGCAGTCGTTCAAATCCCGAATTTGCCAACATTCCTAAAAGCGTCTTCATAAGAAAACACAGGGGCTTGTCATGAATTTTTCCGCACTACGACGAAATCTGCTGGTAGGTTCGCTGGGCCTGGCGCTGAGCGCCGGTCTGCTGGGGCAAGCGGTTGCCGGTGAGCAGCTGCAAAAAATCAAAGACGCTGGCGTGATCAACGTTGGCCTGGAAGGCACTTACCCACCGTTCAGTTTCGTCGACGCAGACGGCAAACTGGCCGGCTTCGAAGTCGAGTTTTCCGAAGCCCTGGCCAAAGAGCTGGGCGTGAAGGTCAAACTGCAGCCGACCAAATGGGACGGCATCCTCGCGGCGCTGGAATCCAAGCGTCTGGACGCGGTGATCAATCAGGTGACCATCTCCGAAGAGCGCAAGAAGAAGTATGACTTCTCCGAGCCGTACACCGTTTCCGGGATTCAGGCGCTGACCCTGACCAAGAACAAAGACACCATCAAGACCGCCGCCGATCTGGCCGGCAAGAAAGTAGGCGTAGGTCTGGGCACCAACTACGAGCAGTGGGTGAAAGAGAATGTGCCTAAGGCTGATATCCGCACCTACGAAGATGACCCGACCAAGTTCCAGGATCTGCGCGTCGGCCGCATCGACGCCATTCTGATCGACCGCCTCGCCGCACTGGAATACGCCAAGAAGGCCAAGGACACTGCCGCCGCCGGCGAAGCGTTCTCCCGCCAGGAAGCCGGTATCGCCCTGCGCAAAGGCGAGCCTGAGTTGCTGGCAGCAGTGAACAAGGCCATCGACAAGCTGCGTGCCGACGGTACGCTGAAAAAGCTTTCGGAAAAATACTTCAGCGCTGACGTCACTAAATAATGGAAGAAGCTTTCCAACTCGCGCTGGATTCCGCGCCCTTTCTGCTGAAGGGCGCGTACTACACGGTGATCTTGAGCCTGGGCGGGATGTTCTTCGGCCTGGTGATGGGCTTCGGCCTGGCATTGATGCGCCTGTCGCGCTTCAAACTGGTGAGCTGGATCGCGCGCATCTACGTGTCGTTCTTTCGCGGCACGCCGTTGTTGGTGCAACTGTTCGTGATCTATTACGGCTTGCCGCAATTGGGCATCGAACTTGATCCGCTACCGGCAGCCCTGATCGGCTTCTCGCTGAACATGGCGGCCTATGCCTGCGAAATCCTGCGTGCTGCGATCAGCTCCATCGAGCGCGGTCAGTGGGAAGCCGCCGCGAGTATCGGCATGACCCGCGCGCAGACCCTGCGCCGGGCCATCCTGCCGCAAGCAATGCGCACGGCTCTGCCACCGCTGGGCAACAGCTTCATTTCGCTTGTGAAGGACACCGCGCTGGCAGCCACTATTCAGGTGCCGGAACTGTTCCGTCAGGCGCAGCTGATTACCGCCCGTACCTTTGAAATTTTCACCATGTACCTTGCCGCCGCGCTGATCTACTGGGTTCTGGCCACGGTGCTTTCGCACCTGCAGAACCAGTTGGAAGCACGGGTCAATCGGCACGACCTGGAGTCCTGACCCAATGATTGTCGTGGAAAAACTGACAAAGCAGTTCAAGGGTCAAGTGGTGCTCAACGGCATCGATCTGGAAGTGAAGGAAGGCGAGGTGGTGGCGATCATCGGGCCTAGCGGCTCGGGTAAAACCACGTTCCTGCGTTGCCTGAATTTCCTGGAAGAACCCACCAGCGGCCGGATCAAGGTCGGTGACATCGAGATCGATGGCAGTCGTCCGTTGAACCAGCAGCAAGGCCTGGTGCGACGTTTGCGCCAGCACGTGGGTTTCGTGTTCCAGAACTTCAACCTGTTCCCTCATCGCACTGCCCTGGAAAACGTTATCGAAGGCCCGATCATCGTAAAGAAGATCCCGCACGCCGAAGCCGTTGCCCTGGGTAAAAAGCTGATGGCCAGGGTTGGTCTGGCGGGCAAGGAAGATGCTTACCCGCGACGCCTTTCCGGTGGTCAACAACAGCGTGTGGCGATTGCCCGCGCGCTGGCGATGGAGCCGGAAGTGATTCTGTTCGACGAACCCACCTCAGCCCTCGACCCGGAGCTGGTGGGTGAAGTGCTGGCGACCATCCGCAGCCTCGCCGAAGAGCGACGCACCATGGTCATCGTCACCCACGAAATGGGCTTTGCCCGGGACGTGGCGAATCGCGTAGTGTTTTTCGACAAAGGTGTGATCGTCGAACAAGGCGAAGCCAAAGCGCTGTTTGCCAATCCGAAAGAAGAGCGGACGAAGCAGTTTCTCAGCAAGTTCCTGAACAATGCTCACCACTGAAACATCGCCTCGCTACTTGTCAACTTCCATGGATGGAAGTGACAACCACCCCTACTAACAAAACCTCTCGATGTATTCTCTTCTCTTATTCATCCATCCGAACAATAGATAATTTTTTATTGCTGCGTGCGGTACATATATATGTCCTGCAACAGAATAACCTCGCCTAAAATTCGCCAAACCCAGCGCCCTCGCCGAACAGCCCTTCGCCGTCAGTAACGCACTGGAAGCCCATAAAACAAGGTCAAGTTCGACAGATCGGTGCAGCTTATTAACTTTAATGCGTAGGATTTTTCTGAATAACACTAGATCCCAGACTTAACTAGCCAACTCTATTGACACCTATTCAAGCGCACTCTTATCTATTCTCCAACAGGCGTTGAACCTCACACTCATTTATTATTTAACCTCACAAATAGTGAATGACTTTGTTGCTCGGTAATTCACGCCTTTCGAACTTTCAGAAACGGACTTTCGCTGCAAGTCTTCAAGGAGAACCCCTATGACAAGCACTTCGAACAAACCCGAACTTGCGGCCCCGACCCTGGCGCAATCTCACAAGACCTGCATCAACATCACCTCGGCGGCGCACCTGCTGATCGATGTGGCGCCCTACTCCGGCATGGACGAAGGCGACCTGATCGAACTGTTCTGGGATAACTGCTACGTGGCCTCCAGAGTGCTGACGGCCGACGATGTCGGCCAACCGGTCCAACTGCGTGTGCCCGAGAGCTTCATCGCCAATGGCACCTCACACGTTCACTACCGGATCATGCAGATCGGGCAAGGGCCAACCCTTTCAGCCGCCAGACGGGTGCAGATCAAACTCGACTGCCCCGGCGGCCAACCGTCGGTGCTGTGCGGTGATGAAAACCAGAGTCTGGAGCCCGTGAATATCCCCGAGACCATTCGCCGTCAGGGAGTCAATCCGAACCAGATCAAGCGCGGCGTTCCGTTGACCATCGAGCCCTACCTGAACATGGCCGCCGACGACGAAATCACCCTGCGCTGGGGCGATGTGCGCATGGATCTGCCACGACTCAAGGCCGGCGATGTGGGCCAGCCGATCCAGGTCTGGGTGCCGCCGGCGATCATTCTCGAAGCCGGCGAAGACCTGCGGCTGGAAGTGACTTACTGCATCCTCGACCGGGTGGGTAACAACTCCCGCTGGGCACCACCGCGCAGGCTGAAGATCGGTTGCGCCAATCCGTATCTGCAGGCCCGACCGAAAGAAATGCTCATGGCCGCCGAACCCCGCAAACACTGAGATCCCTTGTAGCAGCTGGCGAAGCCTGCGTTCGGCTGCGCAGCAGTCGTGAAATCAGACACTGCGGTCATCCAGTTAAACTGCGAGCTCAGGTTTGACGACTGCTGCGCAGCCGAACGCAGGCTTCGCCAGCTGCTACATGAATCTGTGGCACCGTCTTATATACATATTCCTAAAAGTTAGTTTATTAATTTTTTATACACGCTTAGGGTATATGCACCGGACCACCGGACATTCTTGTTTTCGTTCGTCGCAACCATCGCGGCGTTTCCATGAGATGTGAGGTAGGTATGGTCCGGAACACAATCACCCCAGTGCAGATCGCCAGGGCATTGCGTGCAGCCAAGGAGCGGCACTGATGTCCAGTCTGGCAGATGCAATCGTCCAGAGTGATCTGGACATCGCCCCGTTGTTGTTGCCCGCGCAGGTCTTGCGTAACGACGCACAAGCCATCAAGGCCGCCCATGAGCTGGCGCAAGTCGCCCGCCTGCAAGCAGCCAAACGCGACCAGCAGCGCAAGCTGCCGTGGTCGGAAATCGAACAGTTCACCCGCAGCGGCCTGGGCAGCATTGCTATCCCGCGCGAGTACGGTGGCCCACAGGTTTCGTTCGTCACCCTCGCCGACGTATTCGCGATCATTTCCGCGGCCGACCCGGCATTGGGACAGATCCCGCAGAACCAGTTCGGCATTCTCAATCTGGTGCTCGGCAGCGCCACCGAATCGCAAAAAAAGCAGCTGTTCAAAAGCGTGCTCGACGGCTGGCGGATCGGTAACGCGGGACCTGAGCGCGGCACCAAAAACACCCTTGAACTCAAGGCAAGAATCACCGCCAGCGGCGACGGCTTCGTCCTAAACGGGCAGAAGTTCTATTCCACCGGCGCCCTGTTCGCTCACTGGGTCGCCGTCAAGGCGCTGAACGACGATGGCAAGCAGGTTCTGGCCTTCGTCCGCCGCGGTACACCGGGCCTGCGTATCGTGGATGACTGGTCGGGCTTCGGCCAGCGCACCACCGCCAGCGGCACCATTTTGCTCAACAACGTGCAGGTCGACGCCGAGCTGGTGGTGGACAACTGGAAGATCAATGACAGCCCGAACATTCAGGGTGCCGTGTCGCAGCTGATTCAAGCAGCCATTGACGCCGGCATCGCCCGGGGCGCCATCGACGACGCCATCGCGTTCGTGAAAACCCGTGCACGGCCGTGGATCGACGCCAAGGTCGAACGGGCCAGCGACGACCTTTATGTGATCGCCGACATTGGCAAACTGAAAATCGAACTGCACGCCGCCGAAGCGCTGCTGCGCAAGGCCGGGCAAGTGCTCGATCAAGTCAACGCCGCGCCGCTCACCGCCGAGTCCGCCGCCCGCGCCTCGATTGCCGTGGCCGAAGCCAAAGTGCTGACCACCGAGATCTCGCTGCTGGCCAGCGAAAAGCTTTTCGAACTGGCCGGCAGCCGCGCCACCCTCGCCGAATTCAACCTCGACCGCCACTGGCGCAACGCCCGCGTGCACACGCTGCACGACCCGGTGCGCTGGAAATATCACGCCGTCGGCACCTATCACCTGAACGGCACTTTGCCCGCTCGCCACTCCTGGATTTAACGACCAGACATCTGGAGAAACACATGACCATTTCTCACCACGTCGCGGTCATAACCAGCGATGAGCAAGCCCTGATCGTCGCCAGCGACCTTGCCGAAGATTTCAAACGCGACAGCGCCCTGCGCGACCGCGAACGCCGTTTGCCACACCCGGAACTGGAAGTGTTTTCCCGCTCGGGTCTTTGGGGCATCAGCGTGCCAAAAGAATACGGCGGCGCTGGCGTTTCCAACGTCACGCTAGCCAAGGTGATCGCGCTGATCGCCCAGGCTGATGGTTCCCTCGGCCAGATCCCGCAGAACCATTTTTACGCCCTTGAAGTGCTGCGGGTGAATGGCAGCGAAGAGCAGAAAAAACGCCTGTACGCGGAAGTGTTAGCCGGCCAGCGCTTCGGCAATGCCCTCGCGGAACTCGGCACCAAAACCGCCCATGACCGCGTCACCAGCCTGACCCGCGACGGTGACGGTTACCGCATCAACGGCCGTAAGTTTTACGCCACGGGCGCGATTTATGCCCAACGCATTCCGACGTCGGTCGTGGATGAACACGGCGTTCAGCAACTCGCTTTCGTCCCTCGTAACGCCAAGGGCCTGACCGTGATCGATGACTGGAGCGGCTTCGGCCAGCGCACCACCGGCAGCGGTTCGGTGGTGTTTGAAGACGTATATGTCGCTGCCGAAGACGTGATCCCGTTTCAGAGCGCGTTCGAGCGCCCGACCACCGTCGGCCCGCTGGCGCAGATTCTTCATGCCGCCATCGACACCGGCATCGCCCGCGCCGCCTATGAAGATGCGCTGCACTTCGTGCGCACCAAGACCCGGCCGTGGATCGATTCCGGCAACGACAAAGCCACCGAAGACCCGCTGACCATCAAGAGCTTCGGCCACTTGAGCATTCGTTTGCACGCCGCCGAAGCCTTGCTGGAACGCTCCGGCGAATTCCTCGACAAGGCTCAGGCCACGACCAACGCCGAGACCGTCGCCGCCGCGTCGATTGCCGTCGCCGAAGCCCGCGCCATCAGCACCGAGATTTCCCTCGCCGCTGGCAGCACGCTGTTTGAACTGGCCGGCAGCCAGGCAACCCTGATCGAACATGGTCTGGACCGTCACTGGCGCAACGCTCGGGTACACACGCTGCACGACCCGGTGCGCTGGAAGTATCACGCGGTCGGCAATTACTACCTCAACGATGAAAACCCGCCACTGCGGGGGACCATCTAAATGAGCAAGAAAAAGATCCTGCTCAACGCGTTCAACATGAACTGCATTGGGCACATCAACCATGGTCTATGGACGCATCCTCGGGATAACTCCACTCAGTACAAAACCATCGAATACTGGACCGAACTGGCGCAATTGCTGGAGCGCGGACTGTTCGACGGTCTGTTCATCGCTGACATCGTCGGCGTGTACGACGTCTATCAAAACTCGGTGGATGTGCCGCTCAAAGAGTCAATTCAGTTGCCGGTCAACGATCCGCTACTGCTGGTTTCGGCCATGGCCGCAGTGACAAAAAACATTGGCTTCGGCCTCACCGCCAACCTGACTTACGAACCGCCGTATCTGTTCGCCCGACGCATGTCCACGCTCGATCACCTGAGTCGCGGCCGGGTCGGCTGGAACATCGTCACCGGCTACCTCGACAGCGCCGCCAAGGCCATGGGCTTGAGCGAACAAGTGGAACACGACCGTCGTTACGACCAGGCCGATGAATACCTGCAAGTGCTCTACAAACTCTGGGAAGGCAGCTGGGAAAACGGCGCGGTGCTTAACGATCCGCAGCAGCGGATCTACGCGCAGCCCGAGAAAGTGCACAAGGTCGAGCACAAGGGCGAGTTCTATCAGGTCGAGGGTTATCACCTCTGCGAACCCTCGCCTCAACGTACACCCGTGCTGTTCCAGGCCGGCAGTTCGGATCGCGGTTTGCTGTTCGCCGGGCGACATGCCGAGTGCGTGTTCATCAGCGGCCAGAACAAACCGTCGACCAAGGTTCAAGTGGACAAAGTGCGCGCCAGCGCCGTCGAGGCCGGGCGCAATCCTGAGGACATCAAGGTGTTCATGGGGCTGAACGTGATTGTCGGCGCCACCGAAGAGCTGGCCTGGGCCAAGCACGCCGAGTACTTGAGCTACGCCAGTGCCGAGGCCGGCGTGGCGCATTTCTCGGCCTCCACCGGGATCGATTTCTCCGAATACGAAATCGACGAGCCGATCCAGTACGTGAAGAGCAACGCGATCCAGTCCGCCACCAAAAACCTGCAAAACAACGACTGGACCCGCCGCAAATTACTCGAGCAACACGCCCTCGGTGGTCGCTACATCACCGTGGTGGGTTCGCCTGAGCAAGTGGCTGATGAGCTGGAATCGTGGATCGCGGAAACCGGGCTGGATGGCTTCAATCTGACTCGGATTGTCACGCCGGAAAGCTATGTGGATTTCATCGATTTGGTGATTCCGGAGTTGCAACGACGCGGATCGTACAAGACCGCTTACGACAGCGGCAGCCTGCGGGAAAAACTGTTTCACGGCGAGGCGCATTTGCCTGAGCAACACACCGGATCAGCGTTTCGACGCTAAAAGCATCGCGAGCAAGCTCGCTCCCACAGGGATTGTGTGAACACCCGAGATCCAATGTGGGAGCGAGCTTGCTCGCGATGAGGCGCGACCAAACACCACACATCTATGCACTGACTGGAAAACTCATCATGACCAAGAAACTTCTCTCTCACCCAGTCAAAGCACTGGCCCTGGCCCTCGGCCTTTTCAGCTCCATCACCTTCGCCGCCGATGCGCCGCTGAAGGTCGGCACCACTGCCGCTTTCGCCATTCCCCTGGAAGCCGCCGTCGAAGAAGCCAAAAAACAAGGCTTGCAAGTCGACCTGGTGGAATTCAGCGACTGGATCGCACCCAACGTCAGCCTCGCTGCCGGTGACATCGACGTGAACTACTTCCAGCACGTCCCGTTCCTGGAAAACGCCAAGGCCGCCGCCGGTTTTGACCTGGTGCCGTTCGCGCCGGGGATCATCAACAACGTCGGCCTGTACTCGAAGAAATACAAAAGCTTCGACGAGCTGCCGGAAGGTGCCAGCGTGGCGATCGCCAACGACCCGATCAACAGCGGTCGTGGCTTGCAACTGCTGGCCAAGGCCGGGCTGATCACGCTCAAACCGGGCGTCGGCTACAAGGCCACCGAAGAAGACATCATCGCCAATCCGAAAAAAATCAAAATCCTGCAGGTCGAAGCCGTGCAACTGGTACGCGCCTACGACGACGCCGATCTGGTCCAGGGTTACCCGGCCTACATCCGCTTGTCGAAGACCTTCGATGCCGGCTCCGCCCTGCTGTTCGACGGCCTCGATCACAAGGAATACGTGATCCAGTTCGTGATCCAGCCGAAAAGCAAAACCGACCCGCGCCTGATCAAATTCGTCGACATCTACCAGCATTCGCCGGCCGTTCGTGCAGCGCTGGATAAAGCCCACGGCAAGCTCTACCAAGCCGGTTGGGAAAGCTGAGGATGACGGCAGCCACTCAACTGCGACTGGAGATTCCAGCGCCCCACAAAGTCGAACAGACCGAACTGCATCCGCAGCTCAACCGCGCCCACGTGCGCTTCATCGGCCTGGGCAAAACCTACAACGGCCAGCAAGGTCCAGTAGCGGCACTGCACGGCATCGACCTGGCGATCCAGCGCGGTGAAGTGTTCGGCATCATCGGTCGCAGCGGCGCTGGCAAGTCGTCGCTGATTCGCACGATCAACCGTCTGGAACAACCGAGCACGGGGCGGGTGTTGATCGATCAGGTCGACATCGGCGAGTTCGATGAAGACCGCCTGGTGGCGCTGCGTCGGCGCATCGGCATGATCTTCCAGCACTTCAACCTGATGTCGGCCAAGACGGTTTGGCAGAACGTCGAGTTGCCGCTGAAAGTCGCCGGTGTGCCCAAGGAAAAACGCGAGCAGAAAGTCCGCGAATTGCTGGAACTGGTGGGCCTGCAAGAGAAACACAAGGCCTACCCGGCGCAGCTTTCCGGCGGGCAGAAACAGCGCGTCGGCATCGCCCGCGCCTTGGTGCATGACCCGGCGATTCTGCTGTGCGACGAAGCCACTTCCGCGCTGGACCCGGAAACCACGCAATCGATCCTCGGCCTGCTGCGCGAGATCAATCAACGCCTGGGCCTGACCATCGTGCTGATCACCCACGAGATGGCGGTGATTCGCGATATCTGCGACCGAGTCGTGGTGCTGGAACACGGGCGAATCGTCGAACAAGGGCCGGTCTGGGAAGTCTTCGGCAACCCGCAGCACGAGGTCAGCAAAACCTTGCTGGCGCCGTTGCAACACGGTTTGCCGGAAGAACTGCAAAGCCGCTTGCAGGCAAATCCACAGTCCTCGGACGCCGCTGTTGTGCTGCGCTTGCAGTTCACCGGCAGCGCCAGCGACGAGCCCGACCTGGCCGCGTTGTTCAGTGCCCTCGGTGGTCGCGTGCGCTTGCTGCAAGGTGGTGTGGAACGGATTCAGGGGCATGCCCTCGGGCAATTGCTGTTGGCGGTGACCGGTTCGTCCGTCGGCGCAGAGGAATTGCGTCAACGCGCCGGCAATTGGGCGCAACAGGTGGAGGTGCTGGGTTATGTGGTTTGATCGCTTGCTGCAAGGCTTCATCGACACCTTCCTGATGGTCGGCGTGTCGTCATTGATCGCGCTGCTGGCGGGCATTCCGCTGGCGGTGATTCTGGTCACCAGTTCCAAGGGCGGGATCTATGAAGCGCCGACGCTGAACCGTGCGTTGGGCGCGTTCGTGAACCTGTTCCGCTCGATTCCGTTTCTGATTTTGATGGTGGCGCTGATTCCGTTCACCCGGCTGATCGTCGGCACCACGTACGGCGTTTGGGCGGCCGTGGTGCCACTGACTATCGCTGCCACGCCGTTCTTTGCGCGCATCGCCGAAGTCAGTTTGCGTGAGGTTGATCACGGGTTGATCGAAGCGGCGCAGGCGATGGGTTGCCGGCGCTGGCACATCGTTTGGCATGTATTGTTGCCTGAGTCGCTGCCGGGGATTGTTGGCGGTTTCACCATCACCCTGGTGACTATGATCAACTCATCGGCCATGGCGGGGGCGATTGGTGCGGGTGGACTGGGGGACATCGCCTATCGGTACGGGTATCAGCGGTTTGATAGCCAGATCATGTTGACGGTGATTGTGTTGCTGGTGGTGTTGGTGGCGGCGATTCAATTGGGCGGGGATCGGTTGGCTCGAGGGTTGAACAAGCGTTGAGTCTGGCTCAAGTCATTGGTCGTCAGTGATATCGCTATCTGTCTCATGGCGTATATTCGGCGAACTCACATTGCCTGCGCAGCCGACCATGAAACAGACCCCCACCGACCTCGAGCAGATCACCTCCACCACCCTGAGCCATTACAACTCGGTGGCTGAAAGTTTTCGCGAAGGGACTCGCGATCATGATGTCAGCCAGAACATTGCTGCGCTGCTGCGGCATATTCAGGGTGAGGCACCGTTCGACATTCTCGATTTTGGCTGCGGGCCGGGTCGTGATTTGCAAACCTTTACGCGCATGGGCCACACCGCTGTCGGTCTAGATGGCTCGGAGAAGTTTGCGCAGATGGCGCGCGAAGACAGCGGCTGTGAGGTCTGGCAGCAAGATTTTCTGAAGCTGGATTTGCCGGCTGAGCGCTTTGACGGGATCTTCGCCAATGCAGTGTTGTTTCATATTCCGCGTCAGGAATTGCCTCGGGTGTTGAAGGAATTGCGCGGGGCTTTGAAGCCGGGTGGGGTGTTGTTCAGTTCCAATCCGCGAGGCGAGAATCAGGAGGGGTGGAATGGGCCGCGTTATGGGGCGTACCACGATCTTGAGACGTGGCAGCAATTGCTGACGGCGGCGGGGTTTGTGGAGTTGGAGCATTACTACCGACCGGCGGGACTGCCGCGCGAGCAGCAGCCTTGGTTGGCGAGTGTTTGGCGTCGCGCAGACTGATCATTCCCACGCTCCTGCGTGGGAATGCAGCCCGTGACGCTCCGCGTCACTGGACGCGGAGCGTCCCTAGAGGCATTCCCACGCGGAGCATGGGAACGATCACTAGGCAGACTCTTTCTTCGGTTCGCGGATTTTGTACCAGGCCACATACAGCGCCGGCAAAAACAGCAACGTCAGCAACGTCGCAATAATAATCCCGCCAATCATCGCGTAGGCCATCGGCCCCCAGAACACTTCCCGGGCGATCGGGATCATCCCCAGGCTCGCCGCCGCAGCCGTCAGCAGAATCGGCCGGCGACGATGCTCCGTGGCTTGCACCACCGCATCCCACGGTGCATGACCCGCCTTCTCCAAGGCATCGATCTGCGTCACCAGAATCACCGAGTTGCGGATGATGATGCCGATCAGCGCCAGAATCCCGAGGATCGCCACGAAGCCCATCGGCGTGCCCGTCGGGATCAGCGCTATCACCACGCCAATCAGCCCGAGCGGCGCGACGCTGGCCACCAGGAACAGCTTCTGCACGCTGTGCAACTGGATCATCAGGAAGGTCGCCATCAAAAACAGCATCAACGGCACAACCTTGGCAATTGGCCCCTGGGCCTTGCCGCTTTCCTCGACGGTGCCGCCGGTGGCGACCTTGTAGCCCACCGGCAAACTGGCGGAGAACTTGTCGATGTCGGGTTGGAGTTGTTTCACCAGATCGGTCGGCTGAATTTCGTCGCGTACCGCAGCCTTGATGGTGATGGTCGGTTTCCGATCGCGGCGCCAGACCAGCGGTTGCTCAAGTTCATAACGCACGGAAGCGAAAGCCAGCAGCGGAATCGACGTGCCGCCCGGCGTGACGATCTGCAAATTCTGCAGGGTTTCCGGGGTGCCGCGTTCGGCGTCTACCGCACGCCCCACCACGTTGATCAGGTAGATATCGTCATCGACCTGAGTCACTGGCGCACCGACCACAATGCTGTTCATCAGATTGGCCACGTCCTCCGACGACAGCCCCAATTGCCGTGCCTTGTCCTGCGCGATGTCGATGCGCAGGACTTTGCCCGGTTCGTTCCAGTCGTAAATGATCTCGCCGATGTGCGAGTTTTTATCCAGTTCGGTGGCCAGGGCGATGGCGTGCTTGCGCACCTCATCGATGTCCTTGCCGCTGACCCGGTACTGAATCGGTCGCCCTACCGGCGGGCCCATTTCCAGCGCCTGGACGTAGCTGCCGATACCGACAAAATCCTTGCGTAGCCGCTCGCTCAAGCGCTGGCTTAGCGCGTTACGCGATTCCAGCCCTTTGCTGACGATCACCAGTTGCGCGTAGTACGGGTTCTGCAATTGCTGGTCGAGGGGCAGGTAGAAACGGATCGCACCTTCGCCAATGTAGGTGCTCCAGCGCACGATGTCCGGATCGTCCTTGAGCGTCGCTTCGAGCTTGTCCACCGCCTTGCGGGTTTCGGCGATCGAGGCGTTTTGCGGCAGGTTGAGGTCGACGAGGATTTCCGGGCGGTCCGAGGACGGGAAGAACTGGTTCTGCACGAACTGCATGGAAAACACCGACGCCACAAACAGTGCAACGGTGATGCCGATTGCCCACCAGCGATTGCGCATGGCCCAGAGCATGCCGTGATTGAACGTGCGGCCGATGCGTCCCGGTTCTGCTTCGTGAGGTTTCACGTTGGCGCTGAGGATGTGCACGCCAATCACCGGGGCGAACAGCACCGCGACAATCCACGACATGATCATGGCCACCGCGATCACCGCGAACAGCGTGAAGGTGTACTCGCCGGCCGAACTCGCGTTCAAGCCGATGGGCACGAAACCGGCCACCGTCACCAGCGTACCGGTGAGCATCGGGAACGCGGTCGAGGTATAAGCGAACGTGGCTGCTTGCTCCTTGGTCTCGCCCATTTCCAGGCGCGTGACCATCATCTCGACGGTGATCATCGCATCGTCCACCAGCAGCCCGAGCGCAATGATCAGCGCGCCGAGGGAAATCCGCTGCATGGTGATGCCGCTGTATTCCATGAAGACGAAGACCATCGCCAGCACCAGCGGAATCGAGCACGCCACCACCAGCCCGGCGCGCACGCCGAGGCTGACGAAGCTGACGATCAGCACGATCACCACCGCTTCGAACAACGCGCTGGTGAAGCCGCCGACGGCTTTTTCCACCACTTCGGCCTGGTCGGAAACCGTGTGCACTCCGATGCCCACCGGCAAGTCCGCGGTCAGGTCGGTCATGCGCTGGTGCAACGCCTTGCCGAACTCCTGGATGTTGCCGCCCTTCTTCATCGCAATGGCGAGGCCGATGGCAGGATGGCCGTTAAAGCGGAATTCCGGCGTCGCCGGGTCAACGTAACCACGGCTGATTTCGGCGACATCGGCGAGGCGGTAGAAACGATCATTGAGTCGCAGGTTGACGTTTTCCAGGTCTTTCTCGGAGGCAAACTGCCCCGAAGTCCGCACGGAAATCCGCTCGGGGCCGGCCTCGATCACCCCGGCCGGTGTCACCGCGTTCTGCGATTGCAGGCTCTGCACCACCTGACGCTGATCGATGCCCAGCGCCGCCAGTTTGCGGGTGGAGAAGTTCAGGTAGAGGACTTCGTCCTGCTCGCCGACCATCTCGACCTTGCCCAGCCCCGGCACTTCGCGGATCTCGGCGCGGACTTGCTCGACGTAATCGCGCAACTGGCGCATCGATAAACCGTCAGCGGTAAAGGCGTACACCGAGCCGAACACATCACCGAATTCGTCGTTGAACCCAGGCCCTTGCAGGCCTTGGGGGAAGTCGCCGCGAATGTCGTTGATCTTCTTACGCACCTGGTACCAGATTTCCGGAATGTCCTTGGCGCTGGTGGTATCACGCAAGTTAACGAAGACCGTCGACTCGCCGGGGCGGGTGTAGCTTTTCACGTAGTCGAGCGAGTCGAGCTCTTCGAGTTTTTTCTCGATCCGGTCAGTGACCTGCTTGAGGGTTTCCTCCTGGGTCGCGCCCGGCCAGCGGGTCTGGATCACCATGGTTTTGATGGTGAACGACGGGTCTTCCTCGCGGCCCAGGTTCATGTACGAGAACACGCCCATCAGCAGCGCGACGAACATCAAATACCAGACAAACGACTGATGTTTGAGGGCCCATTCGGATAAGTTGAAACTCCCTTTCATTGCGGGCTGCCCTCATCGATTTTTACTTTCTGCCCCGGTTTCAGGCTATTCACGCCGGCACTGACCACTCGCTCGCCGGACTTCACACCGTTGGCCAGGACCATCGTTGAGTCAGTGCGGCTGATCAGGCTGACATCTCGCGGGGAAACGGTTTGGGTCTGCGGGTCGATGACCCAGATGCGCGATTTGCCATCGACCTCCTGGAGCGCGGTCAGGGGCAGTTCGATACGCGGTTTGATTGCGGAGCTGAGGGTCACGCTGATGGCCGTGCCCAGGCGAAAACCCGGTGGCGTGTCGGTCAGTGTCAGGCGGGCGCGACGGGTACGGGTGGCGCTTTGCGCCTGGGGTTCGATTTCGCGAATGATGGCAGTGGTGGTGATGCTCGGGTCGAGTTGGACGGCAACCTGAAACACCACGTCTTCCGGCAACTGATCGACCAGGGTGTCCGGCAAGTCGATCACCGCTTCCTTGATGTCCGGCTGCGCCAGGGTCACCACTTGCTGACCGGCGCTGACGACTTGCCCGGCTTCGGCATTCCACGCGGTGACCACAGCTTTGTGGTCGGCGCGCAGTTCGACGTAGTTGAGCTGGTCCTTGGCCTGATCGACCGCAGCCTTCGCTTGATCGAGGGAGGCCTGGGTGGTTTTGAGGTCGGTCTGGGCGATGTCGAGTTGCGCCTGCGCGCCCACGCCACGATCGAACAACTCTTGCTGACGCCGGGCGTTGGCCTGGGCGTTGATGAGTTGCGCCTGGACGCTGGCCAGATCACCCTGAGCGGAACGCAACTGGTTCTGCTGATCGGTGGGGTCGAGCGTGGCGAGCAACGCGCCCTTATCGACTTCGGCACCGACATCGACATTACGGCTGGCAATGCGTCCTGGCACCCGGAAGCCGACATTGCTTTCATACCGGGCCTGGATACTGCCGGCGAAGCGGCCCAGGCTTTCTTCGTCCAGGGACTGGACCTTGATGGACAACACCGGGCGCACTGGCTCCGGCGGCGGTTCTTTTTTCGAGCAGGCCACCAGCATCACACCGGCGCAAACCAGTAACAGACGCTTCATGGCTGGGCTCCTGCGGCTAAATCCTTATAGGTGTTTTCAGCGATCTCCACCTTCACGCCGGGGTGCAGCAACTGGCCGCCGGCGATGACAACTTTTTCGCCACCCTTCAGACCAGCGCTGATGATCACTTTGCCGGTCAGGTAGCGGCCGACGGTGACGGTGTGCAGCTGTGCCTTGCCCTCATCGTCCACCAGCCACACGGCCGGGTCGCTGAGATTTTTCGTCAGTGCCGACCAGGGCAGTTCGACCGCCGACTTGCCCGGCGTCTTGGCCGTGGCACTCACCACCGAACCGAGCTGCATGCCTTCCGGTAGTCCGTTGAGAGTGACTTTGACCTGCACCGTGCCGGTCTGCGCGGAGACGGCCGGGGTGATTTCCCGAACGGTGCCGGTGGTTTTGATCTCAGGTTTGTCGAGCAGGCTGACGACCACTGTTTTACCCTCTGGCGGCTCTGTCAGCAGCGATTCGTAGACGTTGAACACCGCATCGCGCTCACCGTCCCGGGCCAGGCTGAAAATCGGCACGGTGGCCTGCACCACCTGGCCGACCTCGGCCTGGCGTGCGGTAATCACCCCCGGCGCGTCGGCGACCAACGCGGTGTAGCTCAGTTGTTCACGGGCGTTGGCCAGTTGCGCCTGAGCAGCCGTCAGGGCGCTTTGGCTGCTGCGCAATGCGGCCTGAGCGGAATCGTATTCGCTTTGGCTGGTGTAGCCCTTGGGCAGAAGTTTTTGCTGGCGAACGAATGCGGCGGCGGTCTGTTTGACTCGGGCCTGTTCGGCAACAACCTGCGCCTGAGCCGAGTCGACGCTGGTTTGCAGGTCCTTGGGATCGAGCTTGGCCAGCACTTGTTTAGCCGAAACCCGATCACCGACATCGACTGTACGCTGGATGATCTTGCCGGCAACGCGGAACGACAGGTCGGTCTGGACCCGCGCCTGAACATCACCGGTCAGGGTCACCGTCGCCGCGTAATCCGCAGGTTTTACCTCTTGCACGAATACCCGCGGACGGTCCTTTTCGACCGGTTTTTTATCGCCACAGGCGCTCAGCAGGACAAGGAGGCTCAGGCCAACCACTGTTTTCAATCCGGGACCCACCATGCAGACTCCTTGCGTTGCACGAACGTGCCAATGGCGATACGACTGTGAGCTTAGAACAGGGTTCCAAGGGTGCACCTGACGGCTTCAAATAAAGCGATCCTTGTAGCAGCTGGCGAAGCCTGCGTTCGGCTGCGTAGCAGTCGTAAATCCGGCTTGCACGGTCTGCCTGATGCACCGCGAGTTCTGGTTTTACGACTGCTGCGCAGCCGAACGCAGGCTTCGCCAGCTGCTACAGGGGCACGGTGCTTCCGACAATAAGGCAAACTGGCGAACCATGCAGCAGGAAGCTTCCCATGCTCGAAACCCTCGCGGTGGCCAATTACCGCTCGATCAATAAATTGGTGATTCCGCTGGGTCGGTTGAACCTGATCACCGGCCCCAACGGCAGCGGTAAATCCAACCTCTACCGCGCGTTGCGCCTGCTGGCGGAAACCGCTCAGGGCGGCGTGATCAATGCGTTGGCCCGCGAGGGTGGACTGGATTCGACCTTCTGGGCCGGCCCGGAAAACATCAGCCGACGGATGCGTAATGGCGAAGTCCCGATCGAGGCGAGCGTACGGCACGGCGCCAAACGCCTGCGCCTGGGGTTTGCCGGGGAAGACTTCAGCTACTCGATCGCGTTGGGTCTGCCGGAGCCGAGCCTTTCCGAGTTTTCTCTGGACCCGGAAATCAAGAAGGAATGCATCTGGTCCGGCCCGTTTTACCGCCCGGCCAGTCTGCTGGTGGATCGCAACGGCCCGATGATCCGCGCCCGCGATGGTCGTGGTTGGGAGGTGCTGGCCCAACACACGCCGAATTTCGACAGCCTGTTCGATCAGGTCGGCAGCTTTCGCACCTCGCCGGAAGTCCTGCAGCTGCGTGAATTCATCCGCCGCTGGCGGTTCTATGATCACTTTCGCAGCGATGCCGACGCACCGGTGCGCCAACCGCAATTGGGCACCCGCACGCCGGTGTTGCATCACGACGGTCGGGATCTGGCGGCCGCGTTACAGACGATCCGCGAAATCGGCGACCCCGAGGCCTTGCAAGCCGCCGTCAGCGACGCCTTCCCTGGCGCGCGATTGAACATCGCGCCGCTTCAGGGTGGTCGGTTTGCGATCGAGTTTTACCAGGAAGGCTTGTTGCGGCCCTTGTCGGCGGCCGAGCTGTCGGACGGAACGTTGCGCTATTTGCTGCTGGTCGCGGCGCTGCTAACGCCTCGGCCGCCGACGCTGATGGTGCTGAACGAGCCGGAAACCAGTCTGCACCCGGACCTGTTGCCGGCGTTGGCACGGTTGATTATCCGGGCGTCGGAGCAGTGTCAGGTGTGGGTGGTTTCACATGCACGGCGGTTGATTTCGGCGTTGCAGGAGGATCCGGCGTGCAATTGCATTGTGCTGGAGAAGAGTCTTGGCCAGACCGGGATTGTCGGGCAGCGGATGCTGGATGAGCCGGCGTGGTATTGGCCGGATTGAGGTACACAGATCGTTCCCCACGCTCTGCCTGGGAATGCAGCCCGTGACGCTCCGCGTCACTGGACGCGGAGCGTCCCTAGAGGCATTACCACGCGGAGCGTGGGAACGATCAATCAGCAAATCACCCCTGCCACTTCCCACCCTCGACAATCACGCTCTCAGGCTTGGTGTCATCGCTCAGTTCTTTACGCACATATTGGTCATACAGCTTGAGCAAAAACTTCTCTTCACCCAGTTTCGCCAACTCGACATTCACCCAATCACGCAGTTCGATATTGCCCTTCTTCACCGCCGGCGCAATCGGTGCTTCAGCGCCCAACGTCTGGGTCAAAACGCGGTAGCCAGGGTTCTGTTTCGCCCAGCTGAACAACACCAGGTTGTCCTGCGCGTAAGCATCGCCGCGCCCATTGGCCAGCGCTTGCAGAGATTCAGAGTTTTTCTCGAACTTCAGCAATTTCCAGTCCGGGTGGTTCTTGGTCAGCCAGATATCGGCCGTAGTGCCAGTGGTGACGATGGTGGTGCGGGTCGCCAGGTCATCAAGGTTCTTCACCGAACTGGCCTGCGGCACCAACGCCTGCACGGCAACCTTGAGGTTCGGGTTGGTGAATTCCACCGCTTCCTTACGCTCCGGGGTAACGGTCATGTTGGCCAGAATCAAATCGACCTTGTCGCTTTGCAGGAACGGAATCCGGCTCGCCGGTTCTACCGCGACGAACTCGACCTTGTTCTCATCGCCCAACAGATCCTTGGCGAATTGACGGCCGATGTCGGTATCGAAACCGACATAACGCCCGGCTTCATTGACGAAACCAAACGGCGGTTTATCGGTGAAGACACCGACGATCAGCTTGTCCCGGGCTTTGATTTTTTCCAGATAGCTGGCACTGGTGGCCGCCGGTTTGGCGGGTTCTTCGGTTTTGTTGCAACCGGCCAGCAACGCGAGGCCGAGCAGCGAGAGTAGCAGCAGTGAAGTCTTGGCAGTTTTCATAGCAGTTCCAGTTCCTTTGTTTGAGTCGTTTTGGGTAGTGCGGCGACGTAGGAGAACTTCTCCAGGAACTGCTGCGCTCGTGCGGTTTGCGGGTTCGTAAAGAAAATCTCGGGAGGGTTTTGCTCAAGGATTCGCCCGGCATCCATGAACACAATTCGGTCAGCCACGGCGCGGGCAAACGCCATTTCGTGGGTGACAATCAACAGGGTCATGCCCTCGCGGGCCAGGCCTTGGATAACTTCCAGCACTTCCTTGACCATTTCCGGATCGAGGGCGGCGGTGACTTCGTCGAACAACATGACTTTCGGGTTCATGCACAGCGAACGGACGATGGCGATGCGTTGCTGCTGGCCACCAGAGAGCTGACGCGGGAAGGCGTCGCGCTTGTCCAATAGGCCCACGCGTTCGAGCAAGGCTTCGGCCTGGGCGCGCGCCTCGCGGCGGTCGCGCTTCTGCACTTTGACCGGGCCGAGCAGCAGGTTGTCGAGCACGCTCATGTGCGGAAACAGGTGATAACTCTGGAACACCATGCCGATCTGCTGCCGCACTTCGCGCCAGTCGGTGCCCTTGTCCAGCAACTCGCGACCGGCAAAATTCAAGCTGCCGCTGTGGGCGACTTCAAGACCGTTGAGGCAACGCAGCAAGGTGCTTTTACCGCAGCCGCTGGGGCCGAGGATGACGATCACTTCACCTGACTTCACTTGCAGGTCGATCTCTTTGAGCACCTGCTGCTCGCCGAAAAACTTGTTGAAACCCTTGAACTCGATCAATGCGCTCATGCTTGCGTCCAGCGCCGCTCCAGCACGCGCGAGGCGGCCGAGAGCGGGTAGCAGATGAAAAAGAAAAACAGGAACAGTGCGCCGTAGATCAGCACTGATTCGTAAGTGCGTTCGATGATCTGCTGACCGACCTTGATCACATCGACCACGCCGATCAGCACCGCCAGCGAGCTGGTTTTGATGATGCGTGTGTAGACGTTGATAGTCGGCGGCGTCATGCGTTTCAGCGCTTGTGGCAGCAGCACGTAGCCGTAGAGTTGCGGGCCGTCCAGGCCAATCGACAACCCTGCCTCACGCTGCCCGCGCGGCAACGAGTGCAACGCACCGCGCACCACTTCGCCGACTTCGCTGGCGCCCCACAGCGACAACACCAGCACTGCGCACCAGAAGCTCGGAATGCTCAGGCCGAAGAAAATCGGCAGACCGAAGAACAGCAAATAGAGCCAGACCAGTACCGGAATTGCGCGGAACAATTCCAGATAAACGCGCAGGATCGCGTTCAGCCACTTCGAATTCAGCGTGCGCAGCACACCGTAAAGCACGCCGCCAACGGTGCTGATGGCGATGCTCAGGAAAGAGATCGACAAGGTTTGTGCGGCGCCCTTGCTCAGTTGCGGCAACGACACCCAGAGCAACTCAAGACCCGAACTGGCCATGCTGGAGCCTCCTTTCCAGACGGCTGAGCAGCAGCGACAGCGGCAAAAACAGCAGCACGCAAATCAGCGTCAGCACGGCGAGCATTTCGTAGGTTTTGTAGTAGAGCGCGATGTAGCTTTTGGTGGTGTAGAGAATCTCCGGCACCGCCACCGCTGAGACCACGGTGGTTTCCTTGAGCAGGAAAATGAAATTGGCAAACAGCGACGGCAGGCTGAGGATGCCGGCTTGCGGCAGGATCACGTAGCGCAGCAATTGCCCGTGGGACAGGCCGATGGAGCGCCCGGACTCGAGCTGCGCCTGAGGCACCGCGTCGACGCCGGCACGCAGCACTTCGGTGAGGTAGGCGCCGCCGAGGAAGGTCATGGTGATGATCGCCGCCGCAAAGCCCGAGACCTTGATGCCCAGCGCCGGCAAGGCGAAGTAGACAAAGAACAGTTGAATCAACAGCGGGGTGTTGCGCGCCAGCTCCACATACAGCCCGACCAGGCGCTGCAAGTAAGGCGTGCGGAACACCAGAATCGTCGCGTTGATCAGCGCCACCAGCAACGACGTGCCGATAGCGATGAAGCCAACCTGCAGCGTCACGCCCACGGCCTTGAGAAACGCCGGCAAGGTGCTGAGGATAAATGCGTAATCGAAGTTCATTGAACATCCTGGACGCCGCAGGGTAAGCGACGGTGGTGCAGTCCATGGGCAGTGGATAACTACCCGGCAGGCACCGACTTTAAAGGTATAAAAAGAAGAATTTAAATACCGTTAAAGCATATTGATATCACGCAAAAAACTATCCTCCGAATTTGCTGCGGCAGCGGAAGACGACTATTTTTCTTTGCGCTGTAGGAAGGATCTTTTTTTCAAAATACCCCTCCAAGCACGGACCGCTTTTGGCCAGACTCCCCCGGCCGAACCATCACAAGGAAGAGAAAATGGCTGACGTAAAAGTGCCACAGCGGCTGGATCCGCAGGACATCGTGAAGTTGTTGATGGCGTTGCGCAGGGCTTTGAAGGCCGGGGTGGCCTAAAACCTTAAAGCAAACGAGGCTGCGATCTTTTGATCCTGGCGCAATAAAAAACGCCGACGCTATTACCAGCCGTCGGCGTTTGAAACCTTGAAGGGGTTTACCTCGCGAATCAGAACGCCGGCAGTACCGCGCCGCTGTACTTCTTGGCGATGAATGCTTTCACTTCAGGACTGGTCAACGCCTTGGCCAGTTTCTGGATAGCAACGCTGTCCTTGTTGTCCGGACGAGCCACGAGGAAGTTCACGTAAGGCGAATCTGCACCTTCGATCACCAGCGCGTCTTTAGCCGGGTTCAGACCGGCTTCCAGCGCGTAGTTGGTGTTGATCATGTCCAGGTCGACCTGGTCCAGAACACGCGGCAACATGGCCGATTCCAGTTCCTTGAACTTGAAGTTGTGCGGGTTCTTGGCGATGTCTTTCGGGGTGGCCAGAGCGTTTTTCGGGTCTTTCAACTCGATCAGGCCAGCCTTCTGCAGCAGGATCAGGGCGCGGCCGCTGTTGCTGCCTTCGTTCGGGATAGCGATGGTTGCGCCGTCTTTCAGCTCAGCCAGGGTTTTGACTTTCTTCGAGTAGCCGCCGAAAGGTTCGACGTGTACGCCAATCACGGTCACCAGGTTGGTGCCTTTGCCTTCATTGAAGCTCTTCAGGTACGGCAGGGTCTGGAAGTAGTTGGCATCCAGACGCTTCTGGTCGACCTGTACGTTCGGCTGAACGTAGTCGGTGAAGACTTTGATTTCCAGGTCCACGCCTTCTTTGGCGAGGGTTGGTTTGATCAGTTCCAGTATCTCGGCGTGTGGAACCGGGGTCGCCGCAACCACCAGTTTCTCGCCAGCCTGGGCCAGGCCCGCGGTCAGGGCAGCCGCCAATGCGGTGAACAACAGAACCTTTTTCATGCAGTGTCCTTATCGAAAATCACGGTCGTCATCGACGACGGCTTGTTTAGTACGAGTGCCAGTGAAGTGCTATCGCTGGCGTGATGCGGACAATACCGGGATTTTTTATTCCCGAACAATATCTTTTATTCACTTTCATATTCCATTTTGTTCATACAGATCGCTACAGCGTCTGCATCAGGCTTTCGAGCAAATGCTTGAGTGCAGATCGCTCGGCAGCCGTGCCGTTTTTAATCAGCTGAGCAGCTTGTTGCTCGATCTGCACCAATGACAGCGGCGCCTCGGGCAGATTCAAATGCTCCGGCAAAATCTCATCGCCGGTGCTGACCAACAACGCAAAGTGAATGACGTTTTCCAGCTCCCGGGTGTTGCCCGGCCAACTGTGTTGCTCTAACAAATGCTGCGCGGCTTCGCTGATCAGCGGCACCGGCAGGTCCAGGCGCTGGCTATAGATGCCGAGGAAATATTCGGACAGCGACAGAATATCGCCCACTCGTTCACGCAAGGCCGGCAGTTCGAGCTGGCCTTCGCTGAGGTAGTGGTAGAGCCGCTCATTGAATTTTCCGGCGGCCACCGCTTGGGCCAGGTCGATGCTGGTAGCAGCGACCAGGCGCACGTCCACAGGGCTCGGTTGGTGAGCGCCGACACGAGTGACTTCGTGGTTTTCCAGCGCCGCGAGCAATTTGATCTGGATCGGTAGGGGCAGGTCGCCGATCTCATCCAGGTAGAGCGTCCCGCCGTTGGCAGAACCGAACCAACCCGCGCGACTGCTGGCCGAACCGCTGTAACTGCCAGCGGCATAACCGAACAATTCAGCGTCGGCGTAAGTCGGGCTGATCGCGCCGCAATTAACCGAGACGAACAACCCGCCACGATCACTTGCGCGATGGATGTGCCGCGCGAGCAACTCCTTGCCGCTGCCGGTTTCGCCACGGATCAACACCGAGATCGAGCGCGGAGCCAATAGCTCCAGCTCCTGACGTAGCTGACGGGAACGCGGATCGACAAACACCAGCGCCTTGGCGCGAATACTCAGGGGGCTTTTTTCTGCATCGGGGAAGGTCAGCAGCGGCTGACCGAAGGCTTCAAAACTCATGGCAGACTCCCGCCCTAAACCGCCGGGAGACGGGGGGCGATTTTAAAGAAAAAGAAAAGGTTCAAGCACGTCGCAGGGCGTGGTGTTCCATTCGGTTTTGCAGGCGATAGAGATAGGCAAAACCCTGCTCCCAGCGTTGGTGACCGGACTTCACGTTGATATGTCCGGCACCCGACAAAATCCCAGCCTCGGCGCCCCAGTTACGAGCCAGTTCCAATGCACGCGGCGTGCTCACGGCGCTGTCGTTGTCGGAGCTGACAACCTGACTCGGGAACGGCAGCAGGTGGGTTGGAATCGGTGCGAAATTGCGCAGGGCCGGTGCGCAGGCCGGACGCTCGACGTCCGCGGGGGCGACTAGCAAGGCGCCGCGAACCTGACGTAAAAACTGCACGGGCGCGGTGGCAGCCCAATGCGCGACAGTGATGCAACCCAGGCTATGGGCGATCAGGATCACCGGCGTGCTGTCGGCGGCAATCGCCTCAGCCAGTACCGCGACCCAGTCTTCGCGACGCGGTGTCAGCCAGTCGGCCTGCTCCACCCGCGCGCTGTTCGGCAGGCTGTTCTGCCAATGGCTTTGCCAATGATCTTCTGGCGATCCTTGCCAGCCCGGCACAATCAGATAGCGAATTGATTCGTTGCGCATGGGGGAGCTCTCCTGCTGCGTGTCTGTTCCTGAGCAAGTATAGGGAGGAGAGTTATATTCGTTAAGGAATAAGAAGATATTTATTAAGATCTATAAAGAATATGTAGCAGTTTTGAATAGACAAAAAAAGGGACCGCACCCTGCCAAGGAGACGGCCCCGGAAACTCAAAATCTGCTGGCGCGAATAACATCACTGGATGCGATGATTGACTGAAACGGTTATCCAATAAAGGAATATTTAATTACTTTATTAGATCCAGAACGCATATATCAATCAGCGATACAGCTACTACCAAGCCATCCTGCTTGGGTCATAACGTATCGCCTCTTTGGGTCAGATTGATGACGGGCGCCTTTGCCGTTTTGAATTTCCGAGAGCATCGATCAAGCCTGAGCGGCACGAACCTCCTGCGCCTCTGTTGCTTCCTTGCGCACAAATCGGTTCGCCCGCCCAAACGTCCCGAAATCATTGAACCGCACACCCATCTCGCGCATCACCTTATGCGCCACCGGCACGGTCATCTGGCGGATGTAAAACGGTTCCTTGACCACAAAGTGATGGATGCCGTGACTGCTGCCAAAGTTGAAGCAGAACGCCTGCAACGGCCACATCCACCAAGGGTTCAGCACCTGGGTCTGCTGGATCACGTTGCCCGGCTCCACGTCACCGTAGTAATGCATGTTCGAGCTGACAAAGTGCAGGCAAAAGGTACGCAACACGTTCGGCCCGATGATCACCACGGCAGCGATGTCGATCACCTGCATCACCAACAGAGTGGTCGCCGACCACTCGATCGACGTCCCCATCAGATAGGCGATGCCATTGGCTGCATGGAAGCCCAGGAACATGTACCAGGCGCCCCAATGCACCAACGCCAGTGGCGCGTAGACCTTCAGCGCACGCTTGATGATGCTGATCTTGTGAGCCCAGGTCTTGGCCCGCAGCATACGAATGAACGCTGACATCACGTTGTCGCCGACCATCAACAGCCGCGCGAAACCCCAAGGCTCGCCGTTGGTGATGGCGCGCTCTTCCATGTCGGATTCCGTGCCGGAGACTTTGTGGTGATTGAGGTGCAGATGCCGACGAATCCACGGATTGATCGTGCTCGGCCGCGCCAGCCACACCAGTCCCATCATCAGGTTGTGCGGCACGCGCTGTTTGCGGAAGTACATGCTATGAATCAGGTCGTGTTCCAGTTCGTGGGTCAGCGAGGCAAAAAAAGCGTTGAGCAACAGGCATACCCACCACGCCATGTGCCCGGTCATGTAGAGCGTTGCCGAGCCAATCATCCCGACCAGGGCGAAGGCCAGAATGCCCGCGCCCAAGGCGTCCTGATGGTTGAGAATCGGGTAGCGCTGACGCAGTTCAATGCCCTTGGTCAGCACCACTTCACGAATATGCGCTGATCGTTGTGCTGCATTCAGTCGCTGGGGACTTGCAGAAGTACCGTGCATGCTTCCATCCTCTGGTTATTGATGTTCGCATCCTGCCCTGAGTACCCTGCCAGAGCGGTAGCCGTGAACGCCAACCTGTTGACCGGAAGCGCCAATCAGCATGACTGAACCGACCTCCCTCGCCAGCTGGACCCGCGCCCTGCGCAAGCAACTCGATGCCCTGGGCCTCGACAGCACCGCCCTGTGCCAACAGGCGGGGCTCGACCCGCAACTGATGGACGACCCGAACGCCCGTTACCCGTTGTCGGGCACCACGCGTCTGTGGGAAATCGCGGTGCAGGTCAGCGGTGATCCGGCGATTGGTTTGCGGGTATCGCGCTTCGTCAGCCCCACCACGTTTCACGCACTCGGTTATGCGCTGGTGGCCAGCGGCAGTCTGCGAGAAGTGTTCGAGCGCATCGTGCGTTATCACCAAGTGGTCAGCGATGCGCTGGACCTGGAACTGACTCGCGCCGAGGACCGCTACCGCTTCCGCCTGAAAATCCCGCCTGGCAATCCGGCCCCGGCCTTCGAAGCCATCGACGCCTTCACGGCGATTTACGTACGCACCTGCCGCAATCGCCTGGGCCGCGATTACGCCCCGCTGGCGGTGTACCTACGCCGCCCGGAACCGGCGGACCCGCATCAATGGCACAAAGTCTTCCGCTCACCCGTGTACTTCGCCGCCGATGAAGACCGACTGGAATTCGCCGTCGTGGACTTCGACAGCCACCTGGACGACGCCAATCCGGAACTGGCCGAGCACAACGAAGCCGTGCTCAAACGCACCCTCGCCCAACTCAAACCCCTGACCTGGGAACGCAAGGTTCGCGACGCCATTGAGGAGCAATTGCCGGAAGGCGAGCCCAGCGCCGAACACATCGCCCAGGCCCTGCACCTGAGTTTGCGCAGCCTGCAACGGCACTTGGCGGACGAGGGTTGTCGGTTCGATACGCTGCTCAACGAAAGCCGCGAGAATCTGGCGCTGCTGCACCTGCGCGATCCGCAATGCTCGTTGAGCGAGATCAGCTATCTGCTGGGATTTGCGGACACGAGCAGCTTCAGCCGCGCATTCAAGCGCTGGACCGGGATGACACCTGGGCAGTTTCGGGATGGGTTGCGGTGACAGATCCGGGAGGTGTGTTGCCTCGTCCGGCCTCATCGTCGGAACGCCTCAGCGCCCCCGATCCCGCCGCAACAATTTACGCACCCGCTTCACCAGTTCACTCACGGCAAACGGCTTGAGCAGGTAATCATCCTCATGCAACTCCAGATCGCGCAGGCGATCCTCGATGCCGTCCTTGGTGGTCAGGAACAGCACCGGCGTATCACCGAGCTTGCGGATCTGCTGCAGCAACTGCCAGCCATTGAGCCCCGGCAGCATCACGTCGAGGATGATCAACTCGTATTCGCCAGTCTCGATGAAACGACGGCCGTCCATACCATTGACCGCCACATCGACTGAGTAACTTGCCTCGCTCAGACCTTTAGCCAGGAGTTTGGCGGTCTCAGGTTCGTCTTCCACTAACAGCACACGCATGGCACACCTCGATTGTTCAGCTTTACAGGCTAAGCCCCTTCGAGTGAGTTGCCCATGACAAACTTGGTTTTCCGGCTGAGGGGTTCTGTCGAGTGTGGTTTTGTTGATAGAACCAAGGCGTTCGACAATTAGACTGAAGCCGCACACACCGCGTGCGGCAGAATGATAGGTTTAACAATGCACTGATCAGCCAGTGACGTTGAAATCAAATATAGCCGTCCACTCAGATGACTCACGGTTATCTTGTTGCAGTGCAAACGCCGAATAGCGGCGTACATCCAGGTTCACAGATGTCGACCACTTACCGTTTTTAACATAAGCAGAGGCGATAGGTTGGCCATTGGTGGGTACGGAGTAAACCAGGACTAACCAGCCCTCTTCACCAGTGCCCGAGAATTCCACAGGGTTTTCGACGTTGCCATCAGGCGCCGGTGAGTTCACCACAGGTGCAGCGACAGCATCCGGTGCCGGCGTATCAACACCCTTGACACCTTTGTATTTGCTCTTATCGTTCATAGGTCCAACTCCTTTGGTTGTCTTCTTCGACAATCTTCTTGTACACCTCCTGACATTCTCCTTTCTACTGTCACATTTGACAGGTAGCCCGTAACTTCCCCAAATCCAGAATCTCGATCTCGCCATAACTCAGACCAAGAATCCCCTGCCCCTGCAAGTCCTTGAGAATCTGGTTGGTGGTCTGGCGCGACAGCGAAAGCATCGACGCCAATTGTTCCTGGGGCAGTTGCAACACCCGTCGCGGCGGGTCGATTTCGCCGTAACCCTCGGCGATCATCAGCAAGCGATGAGCCAGTCGAGCGGCGGACGGCATGAGGCTCAGTTGTTCGAGATTAATGAAGGTCAGGCGCAGTTTCTGGCTCATCAGCAATGCCAGTTGCCGCCAGTACGCCGGTTGTTGATCAAGCAACGTCAGCAGCACGGTTTGCGAGATGTGCAACAGGACGCAATGACCCAGACCGAACGCATCATGAGTGCGCGGCTGACCATCAAACAGGCAGATTTCGCCGAACCAGTGGGGCGACTCCACCAGGCTCAACAGCGCCTCCTTGCCCTGCTCGCTCACTGCGCCGATCCGCACCGAACCTTCGAGCACCGCGTACAGCCCGCACGGTGGATCGCCGCGCTTGAACAGCCGCTGGCCTGACGACAACCGCCGCACCCTGGCGGCGGCCAGCAGACTATCCTGTAAAGGAACAGGTAAATGGCTGAACCACTGCCCTTTATCCAGCCGCGAACGCCAAACCTGCATGTCCATGAAAACTCCTGGAGATTGTCGCCTGCCTGACAGAGCAAAATGTGGACCCGGGGCATGATCCATCACCCAACAGGAGGAACAACAATGAAAAGCCTCGTCGACCATCTCAGTCAATACGCCGCCTACCACCGTGACCCGCGCAATATTGCCACCCACTTTATCGGTATTCCGCTGATCGTTGTCGCCGTTGCGGTGCTGCTGTCACGGCCCGAGTGGTCGCTGGCCGGGGTTTGGGTGTCACCGGCAGTACTTTTGGCGCTGGCTTCGGCGTGGTTTTATCTGCGATTGGAGTTACGGCTGGGTGTGCTGATGACGGTGTTGCTGGGCCTTTGCATCTGGCTGGGTCATGTGCTCGCACAGCAAAGCACGCTGGTCTGGCTGGCGAGCGGCATCGGGATGTTTGTGGTGGGTTGGGCGATTCAGTTTGTCGGTCATCACTACGAAGGACGCAAACCGGCGTTCGTCGATGATGTGACGGGGTTGATTGTCGGGCCGTTGTTTGTGGTGGTTGAGTTGGCATTTTTGTTGGGGTTGCGGCATGACCTGAAAGTGCAGATCGAGGCGCGGGCTGGGGGTGTGCGAATCAATCCGAATCGCGCTGCAGCATAAGACGCCATCGCGAGCAAGCTCGCTCCCACAGGGGATTTGTGAACGACGCAAATCACTGTGGGAGCGAGCTTGCTCCGGGGGGCGCTCCGACGATGCTTTAGATGTTGGCGAGTTTTTGCCAGACCTTGGGCTTGAAGAACAAGGTTTCACCCTTCGCCAGTCCGATCAGGCTGTCGTGATCTTTCACCACTTCAGCTTCGATCAATTCGCTCTGGCCTTCGACCTTCAGCGTCACCCGTGTCGTCGCGCCCAACGGACGAATATCCCGCACCTCGGCCGCGTGGTGATCCTCCAACTCGTGACGCGACAGCGACACTTCGTGCGGACGGAACAGCACATGGTTGTCTTCACCCAGATGCAGCCGGTTCGAGTCACCCAGGAAGTGATAAACGAAATCGCTGGCCGGGTTTTCGTAGACGTCGCCCGGTGAGCCGATCTGCTCGATCACGCCCTTGTTCATCACCACGATGCGGTCGGCGACTTCCATCGCTTCTTCCTGGTCGTGAGTCACGAACACCGAGGTCAGGTTGATGTCTTCGTGCAGGCGTGCGAGCCAGCGACGCAGTTCTTTACGGACCTTGGCGTCGAGGGCGCCGAAGGGTTCATCGAGCAGCAGGACTTTCGGTTCAACCGCCAGCGCGCGAGCCAAGGCAATACGCTGACGCTGGCCACCGGAGAGTTGTTCCGGGTAGCGATCCGACAGCCAATCCAGTTGCACCATGTTCAGCAGCTCGTGGACTTTCACCGCGATCTGGCTTTCGCTCGGGCGCTGATTTTTCGGCTTCATGCGAAGACCGAACGCGACGTTGTCGAACACGGTCATGTGGCGGAACAGCGCGTAGTGCTGGAACACGAAACCGACGTTGCGATCACGCACATCGTGACCGGAGACGTCTTCACCGTGGAACACGATGTTGCCCTTATCCGGGGTTTCCAGACCGGCGATGATCCGCAGCAGGGTGGTCTTGCCGCAGCCGGACGGGCCGAGCAGCGCCACGAGTTCGCCGCTTTGAATGTCCAGGCTGATGTTGTCCAGCGCCTTGAACGCGTGAAAGTTCTTGCTGACGTTACGCACTTCGATCGACATGACTTATTCCTCCGCGGCGCTGGCGCGCAGGCGGTTAATACGGTTTTCGCTCCACTGCTTGAGCAGCAGGATGAAGAGCGCCAGGATCAGCAACAGGCTCGCCACGGCGAACGCGGCCACGTGGTTGTATTCGTTGTAGAGGATCTCGACGTGCAGCGGCAGGGTGTTGGTCACCCCGCGAATGTGCCCGGAAACCACCGACACCGCACCGAACTCACCCATGGCCCGCGCCGTACACAGCACCACGCCGTAGATCAGGCCCCATTTGATGTTGGGAACGGTGACGTGCCAGAACATCTGCCAGCCATTGGCCCCGAGCAAACGCGCGGCCTCTTCTTCCTGCGTGCCTTGTTCCTGCATCAGCGGGATCAGCTCACGTGCCACGAACGGCACGGTGACGAAGATCGTCGCCAGCACGATGCCCGGCAAGGCGAAGACGATCTGGATGTCGTGGTCCTGCAGCCACGGCCCGAACAGGCCCTGGGCGCCGAACATCAGCACGTAGACCAGACCGGCGATCACCGGCGACACCGAGAACGGCAAGTCGATCAGGGTCACCAGCATGCTCTTGCCGCGGAACGAGTATTTACTCACGCACCACGCGGCGCTGACGCCGAACACCAGGTTCAGCGGCACTGAAATCAGCACGGCGATCACCGTGAGTTTCAGGGCCGACAAAGCGTCGGGTTCGAAGATCGCGGTGAAGAACGCGCCGAGGCCATTTTTCAGGCCCTGGGACACCACGATGAACAATGGCAGCAACAGAAACAGCGCAAAAATCAGCCAGCCAAGGCTGATCAGGATTCGCCGCGAAGTGGCACTGCCACGGCGGGCAGCGTTGGCCGAGGAAGCGGCGCTAATAGACGATTGGGACATTTTCGCGCCTCCTTATGGGGTTTCGATGCGCCGCTGCAGCAAGTTGATCAGCAGCAACAAGACGAAAGAAACCACCAGCATCAGTACACCAATGGACGTAGCGCCGGTGTAATCGTACTGGTCGAGTTTGACCATGATCAGCAGCGGCAGGATCTCGGTTTTCATCGGCATGTTGCCGGCGATGAAAATCACCGAACCGTACTCGCCGACCCCGCGGGCAAAGGCCAGCGCGAAACCGGTCAGCCAGGCTGGCAGCAGCGCGGGCACCAGAATATGGCGGAAAACCTGCAACGGTTTTGCTCCCAGGCATGCCGCCGCTTCTTCCACTTCACGCGGGATATCAGCCAATACTGGCTGTACGGTACGTACTACGAATGGAAGTGTCACAAAAGTGAGGGCAAGGGTGATGCCAAGAGGGGTGTACGCGATCTTGAAACCCAGGTCCGCTGCGAACTGACCCACCAAACCGGTGGGGGTGTACAACGCAGTCAGTGCGATACCGGCCACCGCAGTGGGCAACGCGAAGGGCAAGTCGATCATCGCGTCGATGACTTTGCGTCCCGGGAAGGTATAGCGCACCAGCACCCAGGCCAGCAGCGTGCCGATGATGCCGTTGATGATCGCGGCATAGAGCGCAGTGCCGAAGCTCAGCTTCAACGCCGCCAGCACCCGTGGCGCCGAGATAATCGCCCAGAACTGGTCCCAGGTGAGTTGAGCGGCATGCACGAACATCGCCGCCAGTGGAATGAGCACAATCAGGCTGAGGTACACCAAGGTGTAGCCCAGCGTCAGCCCGAAGCCGGGTATGACGGGGGAGATACGACGCGACATAAAAGTCCTTGGTTGAGAACGCGCAAAGCCCCGAACGTAAATCCGGGGCTCGTTTATGGCTTATTTCAGGTTATTGCGCCTGATAAATCTGGTCGAACACGCCACCGTCGTTGAAGAATTTCGGTTGAGCGGTTTTCCAGCCGCCGAAATCCTTGTCGATGGTCACCAGGTCCAGTGTCGGGAACTGTTTGGCGTACTTGGCGGCAACATCCTTGTCACGTGGACGATAGAAGTTTTTTGCCGCGATTTCCTGGCCGGCCGGGCTGTACAGGTGCTTGAGGTACGCTTCGGCGATCTCGGTGTTGCCCTTTTTCTCGGCGTTCTTGTCGACCACGGCTACGGGAGGTTCGGCGAGGATCGACAGCGAAGGCACGACAATGTCGAACTTGTCAGCGCCGCCGTCTTCTTTCAGGGCCAGGAAGGCTTCGTTTTCCCAGGCCAGCAACACGTCGCCCTGACCGTTGTTGACGAAGGTGATGGTCGAACCGCGAGCACCGGTGTCCAGCACAGGAACGTGTTTGAACAGGGTTTGCACGTATTCCTTGGCTTTCGCTTCGTTACCGCCATTGGCTTTCAGGCCATAGGCCCACGCCGCGAGGAAGTTCCAGCGTGCGCCGCCGGAGGTTTTCGGGTTCGGGGTGATGACTTCCACGCCGTTCTTGGTCAGGTCGCCCCAGTCCTTGATGCCTTTAGGGTTGCCCTTGCGCACAAGGAACACGATGGTCGAGGTGTAAGGCGTGCTCGCTTCCGGCAGACGCTTCTGCCAATCCGCTGGCAGGGTCTTGCCGAGTTTGGCGATTTCGTCGATGTCACCGGCCAGGGCCAGGGTCACCACGTCGGCACGCAGACCGTCGATCACTGCCCGGCCCTGCTTGCCCGAACCACCGTGGGACTGCTGGATTTTCACGCTGTCGCCGGCGTGGTCTTTCTGCCAGAACTTGACGAATTCGGCGTTGTAGTCCTGATACAGTTCGCGAGTCGGGTCGTACGACACGTTAAGCAGTTCGTAATCCTTGGCAACCGCGGAACCAGCAAAAAGGGCACTGGCCAGGGCGGCCAAAGCGAAATGACGAATCGACGACATGGTGAAAGCTCCTGGGATTCTGATTGTGTTGGCTTTTTCTTATGGTGTGCTGGTATCGGGTTGCCGGTTTTTAACTCGGTTTGTTGCTTGGGTTCTGCAACCGGAATTTCTCTTTGCGTTCGATCTGGACCACCTGGGCGTTGTGCACGGTGATTTCCACTGCGCCAAAACGCAGATCGCGCAAGGCGCTCTGGATCTCACGCAAAATGGTTGCTTCGTCCTGGCCGTCAACGCTACGTAGGGATGCGCTCATGGTGCTGCTCCTTCAACTAGAGGTTGCCTGGCAGTGGCGAGACTGCTTGCGGCGTGAGGCCAATAGTAGATAAGCGCGGATATTCTTAAAAAGACTATTTAAGAATTTTAATATAACCAAAAGACCGATCAGTGCTGAAGAATCAAGGGAGCACGCTTCCAATCCAGCTGCCCGGCCGGCACCGGCCGCCCAAACCAGTAGCCCTGCCCCAGATCGCAGGCGTGCTCGAGCAGGAAACCCGCCTGCTCGACCTGCTCGATGCCCTCGGCATGAACCTGCATCCCCATGCTCTGGGCCAGCGCAATGATCACCCGCACAATCGCCGCGTCATCCTCATCCCACGGCAACCCGGCAACGAAGCCCTGATCGATCTTGAGTTTCTGTACCGGCATTCGCTTGAGGCGCAGCAACGACGAATAGCCTGTACCGAAATCATCGATGGCCAGCCGAACTCCTAATTCACGCAACCTGTGCATCTGCTCCAGCGCAACTTCCGGGTCATCCATCACAGCGCTCTCGGTGACTTCCAGCTCCAGACAGGCAGGATCCAGCCCGGTTTCGTGCAGCACCTTCGCCACCTGCCCAAACAGCTCGCGGCGGGCGAACAATCGAGAAGAAACATTCACCGCGACAAACGACAACACCACCCCGGCCTGCTGCCACTGGCACATCTGCTCACATGCCTGACGCATCATCCAGGCATCAATTTCGGCGATCAGACCGGTGCGCTCGGCAACGGGAATGAATTCTGCCGGCGACACCAACCCTCGCTGCGGATGCTCCCAGCGCACCAATGCCTCGACGCCGATCAGGCGGCTGGTCTTGAGGTCATGAACCGGCTGGTAATAAACCCGCAACTCCTGCTGCTCCAGCGCACGGCGCAATTCGAATGCCGTCTCGACCCGTTGCTGGGCATGCGCGGTCAATTCTTCGGTATAGAGGGCGTAGCCATTGCGGCCGGCACCCTTGGCCTTGAACAGCGCCGAGTCGGAGTTGCGCAACAGCTGCTCGGCACTCAAGGCGTCGCCGGGGAACAGGCTGATGCCGACGCTGATATTGACGAACAACTGATGCCCGTCGATCTGGAACGGCTCTTTGAGGCCATCGATGATCCGCTGAGCCAGCGCCGCCGCGTGCACCATTTGCGGACAGCTTTCAGCCAGCACGGCGAACTCGTCACCGCCAAGGCGTGCCAGGGTGATTCCCGGACCGACCATCGCTTTCAAACGCTCGGCCACACCCTTGAGCAGCTGGTCCCCAATGCTATGCCCGAGGCTGTCGTTGATCATCTTGAAGTGATCAAGATCGATCATCAGTAACGCGCAGCCGCGCTTGTGGATCTGCGCCGAAGCCAGGGCCTGCTCGGTGCGGTCGGTGAACAGCAAGCGGTTGGGCAGATCGGTCAGCGGATCGTAGTGAGCCAGATGCGTCAGTTCATGCTCGGAGTTCTTGATTGCACTAATGTCGGAAAACACAGCCACGTAATGGCTGCGCCGCCCCCTCTCGTCGTCAATGACGCGGATGGTCTGCCATTGCGGGTAGATCTCGCCGCTTTTGCGGCGGTTCCAGATTTCTCCGCTCCACTCGCCGGTGCTGTTGAGTGTCGCGAACATCGCCTGGTAAAAGCCCGGCGGGTGATGGCCGGACTTGAACAGACTGGGGCGCTGGCCGAGCACCTCCTCGCTCTGATAACCGGTGATTGCCATGAAGGCCCGGTTTACATGGACGATCAACCCTTTGTTGTCGGTGACCAGCACCCCTTCACGCGTGCAATCGAACACCGCGGCCGCCTGACGCAGACGCTCGTGGTCTTCAGTGCGCTCACGCAATTTTGCGCCGATCCCCAGGCAACGAAACAATCGCGCCCGGGCGAGAAAAATCAAACCGGCGCTGAATACCACCCAGGCGTAACCGTTGATCAGTTGCCATCGCATTAGCTCAGCGGAGCTATCGAAGAAACTGTTCAATAAATAACCGCTAAATAGCAGCCAACCTACAGAAACCAGAAGGTAAAGCAGCGCTGCACGCAAAGCATCGCGATAGGTGGCAGACATTCGGCTGTCCATGTCCCTTCAAAGTGGATGGAATTATAGTTTAAAGAAACATCCAGCCACTCTTATCTGAAAGGGCGACTGGTTTTATCTGTGAGCTAAGTGATAATGCAACGGCTGTTTATTTCTTTATCGAGGGCCCAATAGCCTATGTGGTACGAAGGTTTTCTCGGCTTGTCGCCCTGGTCACTGGTGGCAGTCACCCTGCTGATGACCCACGTGACGATCATCGGCGTCACGGTCTATCTGCATCGTTATTCAGCCCATCGCTCGCTTGAGCTCAATGCTGGCCTGAAACATTTCTTCCGCTTCTGGCTGTGGCTGACCACGGCACAGAACACCCGCGAGTGGACCGCTATCCACCGCAAGCACCACGCCAAATGCGAAACCGTCGATGACCCGCACAGCCCGGTCATCAAGGGCCTGTCCACCGTTCTGCGCAAAGGCGCCGAGTTGTACCGTGCCGAGGCGGAAAACCCCGAGACCCTGCGCATCTACGGCAAGAACTGCCCCGAAGACTGGATCGAACGCAACCTGTACAGCCGTTTCCCGCTGCTGGGCGTGGCGATCATGGGTGTCATCGACCTGTTGCTGTTCGGCACCATCGGCATCACCATCTGGGCGATCCAGATGATGTGGATCCCGGTCTGGGCCGCCGGCGTGGTCAATGGCCTCGGTCATGCCATCGGCTACCGCAACTTCGAATGCCGCGATGCGGCGACCAATCTGGTGCCTTGGGGCATCCTGATCGGCGGCGAAGAACTGCATAACAACCATCACACCTACCCTAATTCGGCAAAACTGTCGGTGAAGAAGTGGGAATTCGATCTCGGCTGGGCCTGGATCCAGGTCTTCAGCTTCCTGCGTCTGGCCAAGGTTCAGCGGGTCGCGCCCATCGCCCACCGGGTCGAAGGCAAAGGCAACCTGGACATGGACACCGCCATGGCGATTCTCAACAACCGCTTCCAGATCATGGCCCAGTACCGCAAATTGGTGATCGCACCGCTGGTCAAACAAGAGCTGGAAAAGGTCGATCACTCGGTCCGTCACCAGTTCCACCGTGCCAAGCGCCTGCTCTCGCGGGAAACCAGCCTGCTGGATGACAAACACCACATTCGCATCCAGACCATGCTCGAGCACAGTCAGGCGCTGAAGGTAATTTACGAGAAACGCCTAGCCTTGCAGCAGATCTGGGTCAAGACCAGCTCAAATGGTCACGACATGCTGGCCGCCATCAAGGATTGGGTACACGAAGCCGAAGCCAGCGGGATTCAATCCCTGCGCGACTTCGCCGATCAGTTGAAAACCTACTCCCTGCGCCCCGCCGCCGTCTGACGCCGTTGATCGGTGCGCCCCGTTCGTGGGCGCACCCTTCGGAACTTAGCTCCAAATCCCCTATCTCAAAGACACTTCGCCATCCAGGCGGGCCTTGGTATTGGTCGCTTTCGAACCTCGAGCGGCACACGCCCTTTGAGATTTTGTGTCGATGGTCAATAAAAGCCTACAAGACTCATCCCTCCCGCAGTGGCCCGAGGCCGCGCAAACCTTGCTGGCGCTGATGCATGCACAAGGCGAAGTGGCGCGCCTGAGCGAACGCGAACAACTGTTCAGCGCTCTGCTGGTGAGCGTCAACGCGGTACTTTGGGCCTTCGACTGGGAATCCCGTCGGGTGCTCTATGTCAGCCCTGCGTATGAACGGATTTTCGGCCGCTCCGCAGGCTTGTTGCTGTCCGACTACAACCAATGGCGCGACAGCATTTACCCCGACGATCTGGACTATGCCGAACGCAGCCTGGCCGAAGTACTGGTCAAAGGCGCCGATGAAGACCGCGAATACCGAATCATTGCCGCCGACGGCCAGGTCCGCTGGCTCAGTGACAAGTGCTTCATCAACCGTCAGGCAGAGCCGGGGCAACCGGTGATCATTGTCGGCATTGCCGAAGACATTACTGACAAGAAGCAGATGGAAACCGAGTTGCAACGCTTGGCCACCACCGACGTGCTGACCCAGAGCAGCAACCGCCGACACTTCTTCGAATGCGCCCACCGTGAATTCGAACAGGCACGGCACCAAGGCACGCCGCTGGCATTCCTGCTGCTGGACATCGATGACTTCAAAGTGATCAACGATACCTACGGCCACCAGGAAGGCGACAACGTGCTGCAACGAATCGCCGAGAGCGGTCGCGCGACGTTGCGTCGAGGTGATGTGTTCGGGCGAGTGGGCGGTGAGGAATTCGCAGCAGTGTTTCCCGGCTGTGCGCCAGACATGGCCATGCAAGTGGCCGAGCGCCTGCAACGGGAGATTCAGCGCTTAAGTTTCAACCATGGCGACCAGACGTTCGGCATCACCGTCAGCCAGGGCCTGACCAGCCTCACCGCCGAGGACGAAAGCGTCGACAGCCTGTTTGCCCGCGCGGATGCGGCAATGTACCAAGCCAAACACCAGGGCAAGAACCGCATCGTCTGCGGCTAGGTTTTTGGATCGTTCCCATGCTCTGCGTGGGAATGCATCTTGTGACGCTCTGCGTCACGACTTGCTAAGGGACGCGGAGCGTCCGGGGCGGCATTCCCACGCAGAGCGTGGGAACGATCTACCGGCGTTATTTTTTGCGCAGGCGCATCAATTCCGGCAACCCGATCTTGAGCAACCGCGCCGTCCGGCTCTTCGCCAGTTCCTCAATGCCCTCATGCTCGGTCAGTCGCGCCAGTTGTGCAGCCATGTTCATCACCAGCGCTTCGCGGGAGTAAACCCCGCCACCGAACTGGAAGACAGCTGCAATCAGCTCTCGCAGCTCCAGCGGCAGGCGCCAGCGAGTGCGAAGCGCCGAACCATAGGCCGCGCCGAATTCGGCCAGCGCCTCGCCAACCTCCTCCCATTCATCCAGCTCACCACCCGCCTGCTTCCACTCCTGCAAACAACGCAACAGCGCAAGGTCGCCGAGGCGATGCAGCATACCGGCGCAATAACACCGCTCCTGATCCAGATCCAGCAAGCGCGCCAGGGTCCGGCCATACTCGGCAGTGCGCAGCGACAGCTCCCAATAGCGCTCGGCATAGTCGGCCAGAAATGGGTCGCTGAGGCGGGCACTGCGCTTGAGGGCCAGCCCCAGAATCAGGTTCATGCTTTGCCCGGTGCCGAGGCGGTGCAGCGCCTGGGACAGGGTTTGTACGGCGGCGCCATGGTGCTGGGCCGCGCTGTTGGCGGCGGCGATCAGCACAGCGGTGATTTGCGGATCGGTGCGAATCTCGTCATGCAGCACGGTCAAATCGAGGCCGTTGGGATTGAGGCTGCGTTTGACCGCCAACTGCACGTCAGTCATCAGCGGCGCACCGTCCGCAGACTCACGACGACGCTCCAGGTACGCCGACAAGGTGATGCCCGGCGCCAATGAAGGCATCTCGCAAGACACCTCTTCACCGGCGTTCAGCAGCAACTCCTGCAGGCGCTGGGTCAGATTTTCCATGCTCAGAGGCTTGGTCAGGTACGCCGCCGGCGCCAGGGGCAAGACTTCGCGCACACTGGCGCTGTCGTTGCGGCTGCTCATCAGAATGAACGGCAGGGGTGGATTGCGTTTACGTTGGCGGACATTGCGCAAGACATTCAAACCATCGACGCCGGGCAATTCCCAGTCGACGATCACCAGGTCGTAAGGATTTTCCGCCAACAGGTGCAGCGCTTCCTGACCATCGGCACACAGATCCAGCCGTGCGTCGCAGCGCACATTCAACAACACTTGCTTGAGCAGGTCGCGAGACCAGGGGTCGGCCTCGGCAATCAGCACACGCGGTGCAGCGGGTAACACCACAGCAGTCATTTACACACTCCAAAGTAGTGCCTGCACCTTAGTCAATGCTGGCCATTCGATACAGCGCATTTGCCATCGATGGGTTCCCGGGACACAAAAAAACCCGCCGAAGCGGGTTTTTTTGTCGATCAGTTCACAAATCGATCAGAGCCTGGAGATCACAGCTCGGAGAAGCACTCTTCGATGATCGCCAGACCTTTGTCCAGTTGCTCGTCCGGAGAAGTCAGCGGTACCAGGACGCGCAGAACGTTGCCGTAAGTGCCGCAGGACAGCAGGATCAGACCCTTGTCGCGAGCCTTGGCCACAACGGCGGCTACCGCTGGAGCGTTCGGCTTGTGGCTGTCGCCATCAACGAACAGCTCGACCGCGATCATCGCGCCCAGGGCACGGACTTCGCCGATCACCGGGTATTTAGCCTGAATGGCTTTCAGGCCAGTGACCAGACGCTCGCCGACAGCCTTGCAGCGGTCCAGCAGGTGCTCTTCTTCGAACACTTCCATTACGGCCAGAGCCGCGGCGCAAGCGATCGGGCTACCGGCGTAAGTACCGCCCAGGCCGCCTGGAGCAATGGCGTCCATGTATTCGGCCTTGCCGCACACACCGGCCAACGGGAAGCCGCCAGCGATGGATTTGGCGAAGGTGGTCAGGTCGGCAGCAACGCCCATCTGTTCCATGGCGAAGAAGGTGCCGGTACGACCAGCGCCAGTTTGTACTTCGTCAGCGATCAGCAGGATGCCGTGCTGGTCGCACAGGGCGCGCAGACGCTTCATGAACTCTTTAGGTGCAACGTAGAAACCACCTTCGCCCTGAACCGGCTCAATGATGATTGCAGCGATGTCACGCGGCTCGGCGTCGTTCTTGAAGATGCGTTCGATGCTGGCGATCGAATCGTCGATGCTCACACCGTGCAGTTCGTTCGGGTACAGCGCGCGGAAGATGCCGCCTGGCATCAGGCCCATGCCGGCCGAGTAAGGCACGACTTTACCGGTCAGGCCCAGGGTCATCATGGTGCGGCCGTGGTAAGCGCCGGTGAACGCGATCACGCCGGCACGGCCAGTGGCGGCACGCGCGATCTTGATGGAGTTTTCCACGGCTTCGGAGCCGGTGGTCACCAGCAGGGTTTTCTTGGCGAAATCACCTGGCACCTTGGCGTTGATTTTTTCGCACACTTCTACGTACGGTTCGTAAGCCAGTACCTGGAAGCACGTGTGGGTCAGCTTATTCAGCTGTTCGGTCACGGCGGCGATGATTTTCGGGTGCACGTGGCCGGTGTTCAGCACGGCGATACCGCCGGCGAAGTCGATGAACTCGCGACCTTCAACGTCAGTCACGGTGGCGTTCTTCGCGGACTCGGCGAAGATCGGGTGAATCTGGCCAACACCGCGTGGTACAGCGGCTTCGCGGCGTTTCATCAGGGATGCGTTAGTCTTGCTCATAAAGTCCTCATTCACCGCTCATCGGGCGGCGTGGTTCAAGGAAAATGCGGCGGGGAGGCAACTACGGCAGCATGCGATGATCGACTGCCACAGCGTTCCCGGCCACAGAGAAAATTCCGTTTGTTGCACGCAAAGGGACAGCGCTCTCGTGCCCTTTGCGTTTGAAGCAATGCCTTGCCGGGCTTTTCCCTTCGAGCTTAGATGCCCAGGCAGAGGTATTTGATTTCCAGGTAATCTTCGATGCCGTACTTGGAGCCTTCACGGCCCAGGCCCGACGCCTTGATGCCGCCGAACGGCGCGACTTCGTTGGAGATCAACCCGGTGTTGACGCCGACCATGCCGTATTCCAGGGCTTCAGCCACACGGAACACACGACCCAGGTCGCGAGCATAGAAGTACGAAGCCAGACCGAACTCGGTGTCGTTGGACATCGCGATCACTTCGGCTTCGTCTTTGAAGCGGAACAGCGGCGCCAATGGGCCGAAGGTTTCTTCCTTGGCCACGGCAGCGTTTTTCGGCACGTTGGTCAGAATGGTCGGCTCGAAGAAGTTGCCTTCCATGACCTTGCCACCGGCGAGAACGGTTGCGCCTTTGCTGATCGCATCAGCAATGTGCTCTTGAACCTTGGCCACGGCTTTTTCGTCGATCAGCGGCCCAGTGGTGGTGCCTTCTTCCAGACCGTTACCGATCTTGAGTTTGGCCACGGCCACTTTCAGCTTCTCGGCGAACGCGTCGTAGACCGAATCCTGAATGTACAGACGGTTGGCGCAGACGCAGGTCTGGCCGTTGTTGCGGTACTTGGAAATGATCGCGCCTTCGACGGCCTTATCCAGGTCCGCGTCGTCGAACACGATGAACGGCGCGTTGCCGCCTAATTCAAGGGAGACTTTCTTGATGTCCTTGGCGCATTCAGCCATCAGCTGACGACCGATTTCGGTCGAGCCGGTGAAGGACAGTTTGCGCACGATCGGGTTGCTGGTCAGCTCGCTGCCGATGTCGCCGGCGCTGCCGGAAACCACACTGAACACACCGTTTGGAATGCCGGCACGCTGGGCCAGTTCAGCCAAAGCGAATGCCGAGAACGGAGTTTGCGAAGCAGGCTTGAGCACCATGGTGCAACCGGCGGCCAGGGCCGGGCCGGCTTTACGGGTGATCATCGCGGCCGGGAAGTTCCACGGAGTGATTGCAGCGGTCACGCCGATTGGCTGCTTGATCACGATCAGGCGCTTGTCTGGCTGGTGACCCGGAATCACGTCACCGTAGACGCGCTTGGCTTCTTCAGCGAACCACTCGATAAAGGAAGCGGCGTAAACGATTTCGCCCTTGGCTTCGGCCAATGGCTTGCCTTGTTCGAGGGTCATCAGGCGAGCCAAGTCGTCCTGGTTCTCGATGATCAGTTCGAACCAGCGACGCAGCTTGTTCGCACGGTCCTTGGCGGTCAGTGCACGCCAGGCCGGCAGCGCTTTGTCAGCGGCTTCGATTGCACGGCGGGTTTCGGCAGCGCCCATTTTCGGCACGGTGCCCAGAATTTCGCCCGTTGCCGGGTTGTTGACGTTGATCGTCTGACCATTGTCCGCATCAACCCAAGCGCCATCGATAAAGGCTTGCTGGCGGAACAACTGGGTGTCTTTAAGCTGCATGTCGGCTTTCCTTAACAGCACCGCGGCAAGCGCGGAGCGAATTATGATTGTAGAAAGGCGCCTTATAGGCTGCCGTCAGGGAAATCATTCACCGGGCTGAAGCACATAAATAGCGCACTGATTGAAACTCGTGCGGTTCAGCACCCAGACAAGAGCGTTTGAAATCTCAAACGAATCCTAGGATCAAAGGGGGTAAAGGACAATAGCCTGTTCGAAAAAAAGAACGAAAACGCCGCATTTGCCTAATTTTTCTGATCAACGTAGCAAACACAGGTTACGCTTTGGAAAACCGCAGGCGATTCAGCAGCATGGACGCCCGCAGTGCATATGAGTATCATGGCGCCCGCATTGCACCAGTAGCTCAGCTGGATAGAGTACTGCCCTCCGAAGGCAGTGGTCGTGGGTTCGAATCCCGCCTGGTGCACCAAACGTAGAAACGAGAAAGCCTCAGATCTTAGGGTCTGGGGCTTTTTTGTGGATGTCATTTCAAGCGGCAAAAAAATGTCGATACATTTTTGACCTACCACTTCCGCTCCAATTAAAGCTTTGATGCATGCCTTCAATTGGACGGGAGGTCCCATGTTGCTTGACCGATTTCACCTTCAACCTTACCAACCTAGCCTTGCCTACTTCATCGGCTGCTTCGATGTGTGTCATAGATCGGAAGTAATGAATGAGGAGCTAGGTAAGTACGACCCCAATGATCCAGTGGATCGTGACTTGTTTATCCGGAAGTATTGTCTGAAGTCGTATCCCGATGAGAATTTTCGACATCGCAGGGCTCAATTTGATTTGCTCGAGGAAGCACTCGCCGATCCGAATTTCGATTTCGCTTCCATCTGGGAAGAAGATGAAGATGATTTCTACTCGTGGGAGTGGCCATCTGACTGGCCAGAAATCGACGACGCTCGAGGTTTATTTCAGGCCATTAGGGATATTGCCAAAGAGGTGTGGCATGTAGATCTGCAGCGTTCCAGTCTGCCTACTCTACAGAGTTGTAGAGAAATACCTGAGCGTGACCTTGGATCCTCAGATTGGCTGTTCAGAGTGGACAACTCTCAGGCCTGGAAAGACGTTTTCAATCTCGCGGTTACCCCCTTCGACCTTAAAACCAAGGGCCCCGTTCGACTAGACGAACACCTGGCGTTAAGCGCCGAAGGCTATTTAAACAGTCTGATTTTTCGCCCTTCCCATTGGCCACCTAGCACGGCTTTTACCTACTGTGAACTTGATATCTCGGTCACGGGTATCAGTGAAATAGAAGTGCGCGGTAGTAAATTTGATGGCCCGATAAGTGCGTCGTCGACACCGTTGAAGACGGGTTGCTACTTACGCATGAGAATAGGTTTCGACTGCATTATTGAATGTGTGGCTCTTCATATAACCATCAGCAATGTGATCGGAAGTCATCGAGTCCAGAAATACGGGCACTGCTGATAAAAAAACCGCCGAAGCGGTTTTTTCACTCAGTCGTCCAATCGAACTCGTCGTATTCATCATCCTCTTCGTCCTCAACCTCTTCTTCATCAAGAACGTCTTCCTCAAACGCTTCTTCCGCCTGCTTCGCCAGCAGAAACTCCTTACGACTCTCAGTCACTGCTCGCCGTAATTCCTGACCCTTCTCCGGGCAGTTGAGCATTTGGGCGATGCGGTCGATTTTTTTCGCCATGGCTACCTCCAACGCATCGGCTATGGGTCGATAGTGCGCGCTTTCGGGTGTCGATGCCAAATGACTGACCGCTCTGCCTCTCAGTTTTTCTGCAATTCCTTGAGTCTGGCCGTGAGATTTTCCTTGGGAAAGCGTTTGTGCAATGTTGCCATCAGGTCAGCGGCTGCTTGAGCCTGACCAGCCTTTTGCAGGCGGATCACTTCCCTTAATTGATCGTCGATAAACTTTGCCGGAGCTATCGCCGGGCGTTTGCTGGCCTTCGCTTCGTCAGCCATTTCAGCGTTGATCGATTCGCTCTGCGCTGGGGCAGCAAGATCGGCCATTGGGGCTGCAAGCTCTGGCGCGGACATGGCGCCGGCTGGGGCAGCCAGTGAACGCGCAACCGATGACGGTGCTTCTTTTTTGGCGACCGGTGCAGACGCTTTGGGTGCAGGCGCGAAGTCGTAACTCGGCGGTTGCTCCTCCGTGCGTTGCACCAGCGCCAGCATCAGGGCCACACCGACGAGGCTGGCAAATGCGACCTGCCAACGGGGTTTCTGGCAGGCCTGAACCCAGCGTTTCCACAGACCTGGCTTCTGCACCGGGACTTCGCGGTGTGCGGCAGCCAGGAGGAACGCGTCGAGATGGGCCGGTGGTTCGTCGATCGCGTGGTCACGATAGTGCTTCAACACTTCGTCTTCTGGCGTAGGACGGGCGTCAGTCATGTCAGTACCTCCTCGGCCAGCAGCCGACGCAGTTTTTGCTGGGCGTAGCGCAAGCGGCTTTTGACGGTTTCCAGCGGTGTTTCGGTGAGGGTGGCGATCTGCGGCAGGTCGAGATCGCCGTGGGCGCGCAGCAGGAACACTTCGCGCTGGTCAGCGGGCAGGTTTTGCAGGGCCGCTTCGAGGCGCTGGTTGTCGCGGCTCAGGCTCAGCAGTTGTTCGGGATCAGCAGCGTCATCGCTGAGCGCGTGGATTTGTTCGTCATAGCTGTCGTGCAAGGGGTTGTGGATTCCGTGTTTGCGCCAGTGATCGATCAGGCGGTTGCGGGCAATCTGGTAGAGCCAGGTACGAAAATTCGCCCGGCCTTGTGGCTGACTGGTGCTGCGGATCAGGCTCAACCAGGTGTCCTGGTAAACCTCTTCGGCCAGCTCGGACTTGCCGCTCAGGCCGAGCAGGAATCGGTAGAGCCCTTGGCGATGACGGGCGTACAGAATCTCGAACGCCGGCCCGTCGCCTGCGCGATAACGGGCCAGCAGCGATTCGTCGCTCGATTCAGGAGCAGACATTTCAGTTGTAGCCTCCTTTAAGCGGCTCACTGTTCGATGCGGTCGTGGTTCGCAGACTTTGCGTCAACTCCACTAACTGCACGAACTCTGCCCGCAGACCAAATCGATCCTCGCCCCGCGCACCGCGAGCCAAAGCCTCGGTATCCTTCAGGCTGAAATCCCCGGTATAGCGCCCATCCTTGAGCTGCTGGGAAAACGCCGCGACGGCCGCTGCAAATCGCAGGTCTTCACTGGCTGGCGCAGCACTGTCAGTGATCGGCCGCTCGATCAAGCGACTGTTCCCACCTTCGGGCAACTGATATCGCACGCGCAGTATGGCCATTTCACCAGATTTCCCGGAAGCACCTGCCCCGGAGTTGCCATACCGCAGCGGCTCCAGCCAGCCCTTCTCGCCCTTGGGCACAATTTCGTACAACGCCGTCACCGTATGCCCTGCACCCACTTCACCGGCATCAACTTTGTCGTTACTGAAATCCTCACGCTTCAACGCACGATTTTCATACCCCAACAGCCGATATTCGCTGACCTGCGCCGGGTTGAACTCCACTTGCAGCTTCACGTTTTTCGCCACGACCGCGAGGGTCGAACCGAGCTGATCCACCAGCACCTTGCGCGCCTCGCGCAGGTTGTCGATGTAGGCATAGTTGCCGTCGCCGGCATCGGCCAACTGTTCCATCAGGTGTTCATTGTAGTTATCCACACCAAAACCCAATGTGGTCAGGGAAACGCCGGTCTTGCGTTTATCCACAGCCATTTGCTTGAGGCTGTCGAAGTCGCTGATGCCGACGTTGAAGTCGCCGTCGGTGGCCAGCAGGATGCGGTTGATGCCCTTGGGGATAAATGCCTGCTGCGCCATCTGATAAGCCAGTTCAATGCCTGACGCCCCCGCGGTGGAGCCGCCGGCGGTTAATTGATCGATGGCTGTACGAATTTTCGCTTTGTCGCGTCCGGACGTTGGCTCCAGCACCACCCGCGATTCGCCGGCATAGACGACCAATGAAACCCGGTCCTGCTCGCGCAATTGATCGACCAGCAATTTAAGGGTGCTTTTGACCAGCGGCAAACCCTCGCGTCGGTCCATCGAGCCGGACACGTCCACCAGAAACACCAGGTTCGCCGGGGCCAGTTCCGCGACCGCGCGGTCCGAGGCCTTGATGCCGATGCGCAACAATTGGGTATGCGGGTTCCACGGCGACGGCGCCAACTCTGTGGTCACGCCGAAGGGCGAGCCATCGGTGGGCAATGCGTAATCGTAGGGGAAGTAATTGACCATCTCCTCCAGTCGTACTGCACCTTCCGGTGGCAGGCGCCCTTGATTGAGCAAGCGGCGGACGTTGGCGTAAGCACCGGTGTCGACGTCGGCGCTGAAGGTCGAGACGGGCGCTTCGGCCACGCTGTGAATCGGATTATCCGCCAGCGCTTGATACTGCTCCCGCTGCTCATCCCGATAGCCCTGCGCAGATGCCTCACCCGCCGGCATCGGCGCATAGCTCGGTGCCGGACGCACGCTGCGCTTGGCCATCGAGGTGTCCGCCATGACAGCCTCGCTGCGCACCACGACTTCAGCCGGCAGCGCACCTTGAGCCGGTGGCGCAACCGAGGCGGAATCAGGCTTGGATGAAACGCCGCAACCGGCAATGGCCAGCAGCAACCCGGCGGCGAAACCCTGGGCGGCCGGGCGGAGGAAATGCAGAGGGAGGGACATGGGGGCTGACCTCAGGAGGAAATTGATCCATTCATCCTCTGAGACGAGCCCCTCTTCAGGTTCGGGTTAAACCGGCCGAAATTAATTTCAGCGGTGATAACGCCGCACCACACTGCTGTTTTTCAGCACATGGCCTTTGATTTTTTCCAATAGCTGCGCGCGCGTCAGGCCGGCGGGCAAAGCTTCCGGCGCCAGGTCCAGGGCATAGAGCTGGATGATGTAGTGGTGCGCGCTGTCGCCAACCGGCGGGCAAGGACCGACATAACCGGTGGTGCCTTTGCTGTTGGTGCCGCCGACACCTTCAAGGGCGGATTTTGCGCCGACGCCGGCGGCAATCTGATGAGTCGTGGCTTTGATGCCGTAATGCACCCAGTGATCGACGCCTTGGCCTTTTTGGCCGTCAGGATCGTGCATGACAATGGCATAACTGAGGGTGCCCGCCGGGCCGGCGTTCCAATTCAAGGCCGGTGACTGGTTGTGCCCACCACAATTGGGCGCATCGCTGGCGGCAGCCGAGGTGAACAGTCGATCGTCGGTGACACCTGGGATGTTCAGGGTGAAACGCTCCTGGGCCTGCGCCGGAAATTGCACGCAAAGGGCGACTGCAACGGCCGCCAGCCAAGGGTTCAGAGAGGTCAATCGGGTCATACCGGAGCACCTTGTGCGGGTGGGGCCGTCGTCGGCGTGCAAACTATAGCCGGACCGTTCATTCGGTGGCAGCGGGAATTGGCTGAACCTCCAGATAAGCGCCAAACTCTTAAGTGAAACGTTTGCCTGGAGAGTGATCATGGCACTGCATCGCGTCGCCCGTTTCGCCGATGTGTCCGAAAACCGGGGCCTTGAAGTCCAGATCGCGGACACGAAAATTGTCCTGCTGCGGGTGGGCGATCAACTACGCGCCTTTCAGGGCGAATGCCCCCATGCCGGGGCGCCGCTGGCCGACGGCGCTCTGTGCCACGGACGTTTGATCTGCCCGTGGCACAAGGCTGCGTATCGGATCGAAGACGGTGCGCTGTGCGAACCGCCGGCCCTGGACAGCCTCAAGCGCTATCCACTGGAAGTGCGCGATGACGAGGTCTGGGTCGACGATCAGCCGATGTCCGACGCTCACACCCCTCCGGCGGACGACGAGCGAACGTTTGTGATCATCGGTGCCGGTGCGGCAGGCACAGCGTGCGCGGCGGCGTTGCGCGAAAAGGGCTTCGGTGGACGGGTGCTATTGATCGACCGTGAAACCGACGCCGGGTACGACCGCACGGTATTAAGCAAATTCGTGATTGCCGGGGAGATGCCGCCGGAAGAAGTCCCGCCGCTGCGTGATGAACACTTTTACCAAGAGCAGCGCATTGAGCGAATAAACGCTGAAGTGACAAGCCTGGACGCCGCGAACAAGACGTTGCGCCTGGCTGATGGTCAATCGCTGAGTTACGACGCTGCCCTGCTCGCCACCGGTGGCACACCCAATCCGCTTACGCTGCCTGGCGCCGATCTGCCGCAGGTATTCGTGTTGCGTTCGAAGGATCAGGCGCAGCGGATTCTGGGCTCGGCAAAACCAGGCCAACGAGCGGTGATCATCGGTGACAGTTTTATTGCCATGGAATCCGCGTCCTCCCTGCGCCAATACGGCCTGGACGTCACCCTTCTGGCCCGCCACGCAGTGCCTTTTGCCAAACAGTTTGGCGATGCCGTCGGCAAATCGATTCGTGCCCTGCACGAGGCCAACGGCGTGGTGTTTCATACGGATGGCAACGCAACGCACATCGAAGGAACCGCCAAAGTCGAAGCGGTGCGCTTGGACAATGGTCAACGTTTGCCGGCGGACTTGGTGTTGGTCGGTATTGGCGTCAGCCCGGCAACCGGTGCATTTACCGGCCTTCCCCTGGAAAAAGACCAGTCACTGAAGGTCGACGGCGGGATGCGCGTGACCGATGGGCTTTGGGCCGCCGGCGATATCGCGACCTTCCCGCTCAACGGCCAGCCCCAACGAATCGAACATTGGCGCCTGGCACAGCAACAGGCACGGATCGCGGCGATGAACATGCTCGGCGGCGACGAGCACTACCTCGACGTGCCTTATTTCTGGACCTGGCACTTCGGCAAAAACTACGACTACCTTGGACACGCCTCGACCTGGGATGAGGTCGAGTTCAAAGGCGACCCTGACCATCCACCCTTTATCGGCCTGTTCGGCAAGGAGGGATTGGTGGTCGCCGCGGTGGCATGCGATGAAGAACGTGCGATAGCGATGCTCGCCGAACGGATGAAACAGCCGCTGCCGGTGGATGAGGCGTGGCGGTTGATTCGGGACCTGAATTAACAGCTGTTCCCCCGCTTCAAACGCCAGACAGCAAAACGCCCGGCGTCTGCTTTGCGCAGAGGCCGGGCGTCGGTCTGTAAACCCTGGTTTTACTCGACGGCGACATTACCGCCGAATTTGCTCATGACAAACCCGACAAACTCTTCGACGGTCATCTTCTGGCCGTTGAAATCCACCTGATTATTGGCGTAGTGCAGTTTGGCGACGATGTTGTTGTCTTCCAGTTTTGCCAACTGCGTACCGACGGCCATGCTGCCAAACATGTCAGCGGTGGCGGTGGCCTGATCGGCGATGAGTTTGGCGTCGGTCTGACCGTCGATTTGCGACTGCACGCTCAGCAGGTCAACGAGCATTGGCTTGGACACTTTCACGTTGACGTCCAGCAGCGCGATCAGTTGTTGGGTCAGCTGATCCGGCGGCAGGTCCATGGATTGTGGTTTGGTCAGGTCAAGCACCAGGTTGGCGCGGCTTTCGCCATTCGGGGTATTGAACGACAGATTCTCCAGGGCGACCTGCGGGCCGGCGGCCAGCAGTTTCTCCAGGCCGGTTTTGACCTGCGCCTCTTCGGCCGGGGTCAGGACCAGCTCTGGCGCCGGTTCGCCCGCCGCCACGGCCTCAGCGGCGGCCCTCTCGTACGGTTGCAGTTTGGTCTGGTAAATCTGCATCAACGACATTGTTGCCGGGATGTCGAGGTTCTTCAGGCTCATGGCCATCTGCGCAGAACCGACAGCCTTGCCGTTCAAAGACACTTCACCCACCTTGTAATCGGCACGCCCCGAAGCGCTGGTGCCCGATTCCTCGGTCTGGTTCTTCATTTCAAACTTCTTGAAACCCAAGACCGACTGCTTGGCGCCGAAGGTGGTTTTGCTGTCGGTCAGCTCGACGGTGTTCTCGCCGGTGTAGTAGCCGTAGGTACTCTTTGTCAGGTTGCTGGCCAGGGTCAGGCCGTTCAGTTCGACCTTCACCGGCGTCTGATCTTCAGCCACGGTGTTCAGTGTCAGGCTGTCCATGTAGCCGTCGGCCTTGACCTTCTGCGCTTGAGCGCTGGCGGCGACATCGAGGTTCAGCCCAGAAAATTTCAGGTTGGACTTGTCGTCCAGCGCCACGTCCAGCGGCAGCAATTGCAGGGTGCCGTTGGTGGCATTGTCGTAACCGATGTTGACCACGCCCGTGAGTGGCGATTTGTCCTTGGCGGCAGCGAACCACTTCTCGGTGGTCGGCGTTCTTTTCAGTTCGTAGTGACTGGTGGCCAGGACCGGCAGCCACTTCAACGACATCAGGCGCGAAAACGGCAGCGGACCGTGTTCGATGCGATCGACGAACAGCAACTCCACCGGAGCTTCACCGAACATCTCGCCTTCGCCCTTGAGGCGGTAGTGCGCGGTGCTGCTGAACACATGGCGCTCCAGCGATACCAGCTCCAGCGACGCGGTGCCGTTGGAACCGACCAGCGCGGCTTGCAGCTCTTTGTTGGCGTCGGCGATCGAGGTGTTCAGCACACCGTCGAGTTTGGTGCCGGTGTACCAGGCACCGCCGGCGCTGATTGCACCGATGGCAACGACGATTCCAAGAAGCACGCCTGCTGATTTATTCATGAATTACCCGATCAATGTCCGTTGTTGAAGGTGTGGTCGTCTTCCCTGAACCCATGACGGGTTACGGTCACGACTGCGCTAAAAGTGCGATGGAGATTAGCATTAGGCGCACGGGGCGACCCAATGATTAAAGGTTAAAGAGTGTCTATGGACCGTACGCAAGGGTTGAGAGTTTCGGCGGATATGAAATCGCCATCGCGAGCAAGCTCGGCTCCCACAGGAATTGCGCTAAACCTGTGGGAGCGAGCTTGCTCGCGATGGCGTCAGTCCTGCAAACACAAAATCACGAATACTGCGTTTCGATCTCATCAAGCTGATGATCAAAGCTCTTGAGCCGTGCGGTCCATGTATAGACCAGCACTTCGAAGTCGCGATTGATCACCGCCGTGCCGCTTGGGGATTCCGAGCGTGGGTCGCAGAAGTCCAGTTGATAACGTTCGCGCGCCATGGCGGTGGCGACATCGGAGAGTTCACGGGCGTTATTGAGCCAGTGCCAGCCTTCCTCGGACACTTGCTTGTCCAGTGCCTGGCATTGTTTTTTCAGGGTTTCGAGGCTTTTTTCCAGCGGCGTACCGGTGAGTTCACCCATGACTTCCTGGAACGTACGCCCCGGTTGCCAGTAACTGCCCCAGAAATACCGATCGAACACCGTTTCGACACGGCGCAGCGCGACCTTGGTGTCCCAGATCAGCACCAGGGTCTTGCCTTGTTCGAGCTGTCTTTTTTTGATGCGCTGACCCTGGACCGAAGCCCAGGCCACCACCACGATTGCCATCACGGCAATCAATGCCGCGGCGCTGTCGAGGAACACCAGCGCCTTGTCGATCTGGTGGGCCAGCATGATGCCGTAGAAATAAGTGGCCGACAGCAACACCAATGCCGCTATAGCGCACCAGAAGCCGGGAGCATAAGGGTTTTTCATTATTGGAATCCCCATGACCAACGCGAGCCTTGATTGATGAGTTCGACGCGCGACCTCATCAAATCAAAGCATAGCAACGGCCTCAGGGTTTGCCGGAGTTAGTGCCTTGCGTTCGTCCGCTTTCCCAGCCGCCACCCAAGGCCAGGAACAAATCGATCTGGCTCATGGCAACCTGCGTGCTGGCGGAAGCCAGTTGCGCCCGCACGTCGGTGTAGGTGCGGGTCGCTTGCAAGTCCGCCAGGAACGACGCGCGGCCGGCCTGGAAGAAGCGGTGAGTCTGGTCTGCCGCCAGCTGGGCCGATTGCTCGGCGTCGGCCAGCGCGTCGCGACGCTGCAGCAACGCGGAGTACTGGGCCAGGCCGGTTTGGGTTTCGCGAATGGCGTTGAGCACCACGCCATCGAAATGTGCCAGCGCGCCTTGGGTCGTTGCTTCGGCCTCGCGGATTCGCGCCCGGGAGCCGTTGGACGGCACGGTCCAGGTCAGCAACGGCCCGAACCCCCAGCGATTGGTCGCCGGTTTGCCGAGGTTTTCCAGGAGGCCGACGGTACCCACGGTCGCGCCGATGCTGATGTCCGGGTACAACTCGCCGGTGGCGATGCCGATGCCGGCGGTCGACGCAGCCAATCGACGCTCGGCCTGCCGCACATCGGGACGGCGCTTGAGCAAGGTGGCGCCGTCACCGACCGGCAACAATTGTGCAATCTTCGGCAGTTCGGCGCAGCGGTCGGTGCCGGCGGGCAGTTGGTCCAGCGGTTTAGCCAGCAGCATCGACAAGCGGAACAACCCGGCCTGACGCGCCTCCTCATAACGCGGCATGTCGGCGCGCAGGGATTTGAATTGGGTTTGCGAGCGGGTGACCTGGGTTTCATCGCCACGCCCGGCGTCGCGCAAGCGCTGGATCAACGTGGTGCTCTGGGATTGCAGGTCGAGGGAATGCTGGGCGATTTCCTGCTCTTCGTTGGCTGCGCAGACTTGGGTGTAGGCCCGAACGACGTCGGCCACCAGAGTGATTCGTGCGGTATCGGCCGCAGCTTGAGTCGCATCAGCATTGGCCTTGGCCGCCTCAATGCCGCGCTGCAAAGTGCCGAACAAATCGAACTGATACGAGGTGGTAATGCCAATGTCGCCGACGTTGGCCACCGGCACTTTCTCCGGCAGCAAAAACGCTTCGCCGGACTCCTGCAAACGCTGGGCGCCCATCTTCACCCCGCCGCTCCAGCCACCTGCCGCTTGAGCTTCATCGACCTGCGCGCGCGCTCGGGAAAGGTTGGCCGCCGCCACGCGTAAATCAGTGTTGGAGGCCATGGCCTGCTGGACCAATTGATCGAGGCGCGGATCCTGATACAAGCGCCACCAATCGCTGGGCACCGGTGCCGAGACGACATTTTTGCCGTTCACCGCCAAGTCGCCCTGCAAGTCTTCACGGTGTACGGCGGCCTCGTCCGGCAAGTGATAGTCCGGCCCGACCACTTGGCAGGCCGACAACAACAGGCCTAATCCGGCGATAGCCAAACCCGAGGCCCTGCTCATTTCGCGGGCTCCTGCTGGTGGTCATCCATAATAGAAACCGTCGCCGTGCGACCGGCGATCATGCGGAAATCTTCCGGCACGTCGTCAAAGGCGATCCGCACCGGAATCCGCTGGGCCAGCCGCACCCAACTGAACGCCGGGTTGACGTTGGGCAGCAAGTTGCTGCCGCTGCTGCGGTCGCGGTCTTCGATGCCGGCGACGATGCTTTCCACGTGTCCGCGCAGGCGAGCCCGGTCGCCGATCACCCGAATATCGACGCTCTGGCCGACATGAATGCCGTCCAGCTTGGTCTCTTCGAAATAGCCGTCGATGTGGAACGAATTGCTGTCCACCACTGACAACACCGGACGCCCGGCGGTGACGAATTCCTGGTTGCGCGGCGCACGGTCGTTGACGTAGCCGTCCACCGGGCTGCGGATGGTCGAGCGGTCGAGGTTGAGCTGGGCGCTGTCCACCGCCACCTGGGCTTCCATCAGCGCCACTTCGGCGCGGGCCACCCGGGACTGGCTCTCTTCCAGTTGCTCACCCGGCACCAGGTTGCCGAGGCCACGGTTACGCTTGGCTTCGCGTTGCGCCTGAGCCAGGGTTTCCTGACGATCGGCGACCGCCGCCTTGGCCTGACGCAGGGCCAATTTGAAACGGTCCTGATCAATGCTGAACAGTACTTGGCCACGTTTCACTAATTGGTTGTCGCGCACGTCGACTCGCTGGATCAATCCGGACACGTCCGGCGCGATCTGCACGATGTCGGCACGGATGTGGCCGTCCCGGGTCCAGGGCGCGAACATGTAATACATCACCATGCGCCAGACCACGACAACGGCAAAGCTCACGATCAGCAGGGTCAGCACCACGCGACCGATGGTCAAAAAAGGTTTTTTCATGTCATCAGGTATCGACTGAGTGAGTCCACGGCGCCGAGCAGCACAGCGTAGAGAGCCACGTTAAACAATGCCCGGTGCCAGACCAGACGGTAAAAGTGCAGTCGCGTGAGCAACCCGTGCACCAACAGGAACAACACGTACGTAATGCCCATCAGCACCAGCAGCGTGGGCAGAAACACCCCGCTGATATCCAGGTCACCGATCATAAAGGCGCTCCATCGATACCATGGGGAAGTGGTTCTTCGAGCTCGCCGGCGCCGACGAATTCCACCCCTGGCAGCAGCGACAGACGCAGACCGCTCAAGGCGTGCAGCAAATGCAAACGGGCGCCTTCATCGCATTCCGTGCTGAGGGCGCGGCGGGTGCGATCCAGGGTCATCAGCAACGGACTTGGTGCCGGCAAACGTTCGCCAGCCTTGAGGCAGGCTTTGAAATACTCACCGACCTCGGCCACCACTTGGTGCAGCAGCGCTTGCGGTGCGCCGAGTACTCGCGGTGTATAGGCGAGCAAATCCAGCAGGTTCAGCGCCACGCGCACTTCCCGCAGGGCGATGCCGGTGTCCTGACCGGTCATGGCCAGGCGCGGCAAATGTTGCATCAGGCGATCGAGCATCTGCACACCCAAGTGCCTATGTTCAGACAACGTCGCCGGTTCGGTGAGGCTGACAATGTCGTGCCAGCTGAAACGGGTCAGGCGCTTGGCCGCCAGTTCGGCGCCGAACGGCCGGGCGATCAGGGTCCAGACGAAGGCGAACAACAAGCCCACGGGGCCGGCCAGGTTGGAGTTGGCGAAACTGAGGAAATCCGCGTCGTAGGCGCCCTGAATACTGATGAAAGACGAGGTGTTGACGAGGGTCAGCAGCATGCCCAGATAGAACTGCGGCTTGACCGTCAGGGTGCCGATGCAAATGAACGGCACGGCAAACGCCAGCACCAGCATCGGGAAGTCATGCAGGTTGGGCAGGACCAGAAACAGATAGAGACTGGCGAATAACACCGACATCGCCGTCCAGAAAAAGAATCGGAAGATCTGCGGCGCCGGGTCGTCCATCGAAGCGAAAAAGCTGCACGCCACCGCCGCCAGAATCACCGCGGCGCCACCGTCGGTCCAGCCAAGCAGAATCCACAGCACCGAAGCGACAATGATGGCGGTGACCGTGGACGCCGCCGAATAGAGCATCAGCCCACGGTCGAGAAATGGCGACAGCCGACCAAGCCGCCAGTGCCGATACACCGCGCGCCAGCTGTCCTGGCTTTCGCACTGGATGGCGTACTGCAGGCTGCGACAGTCTTGCCACACATCGATCCACTCGCCGAGGCGATACAGGGCGTTGGAGAACAGCAGCTGCTTGCGATCATCCAGCGCCTCGGCGGACGGTTGCAGCGCTTCGAGTTGATCTTTCAGCGCTTGCCAGCGCTCGAGGTCGGCGTCTTTGTGGTCGAGCCATTCGGTGGTCGCGGCCAGCAGCGGCGCGAACTTATCCACAAGCTCGGGGGTGCGACGTTCGAGGGCGTACAACGCATCGTCGAGGGCGTCGATCACTGGCAGCAGGTGAATCATGCGACCGCGCAGTTCCTTGGTGTTGCGCACCGTTTGCGGCCGCGCGCCTTCGTGGGGGAGCTGGCCGATCATCAATTCCAGCGTGTTGAATGTCGCGACCATCGAGGAACGCAGCGCGCTGACTTCGTCCGGCTGCACGTTGCGGCTGAGGAAACGCAGGCTATAAGTCGAAGCATCGGCAAACCATTTGTTCACCGAATCGTTGAACACCGGCGCCAGCCGCCGGGGCCAGAACATGGCGCCGACCACCGCTGCCACGGCGATGCCGAGGAAGATTTCTTCGGTCCGTGCTTCGGCGATGTCCCACACCGCCAAGGGGTTATTCACCACCGGCAGGGCAATCAGCGGCAAGGTGTACCCGGCGAGCATCAGCGCGTAATTGTTGGCGGTGCGCAGGTGCAGCGACAGAAACAGCAGAATCCCGGTCCACAGCGCGACGACCACCACCAGCACATAGGGGCTCTGGACAAACATCGGCACGAAAACAACCGCGGCGGCGGCACCGAGAAGGGTGCCGACTGCGCGGTACAACGCCTTGGAACTGGTAGGGCCGACAAACGGACTGGAAACGATGTAGACCGTGGCCATCGCCCAATAAGGCCGGGGCATTTGCATGAGCATGGCGATGTACAACGCGATCATCGATGCTGCGAACGTTCGCACACCGTAGAACCAGTCCCGCGCCGGGGGCATGCCGGTAAAAAATCCGCTCAAGGGTTAATCACCGGCAGATGATTGGCCGATTCAAAAGCCCTCAGCACCCGCAACGCCGCTTCCAGATCACGCTGATCGATTCCTTCGAGCACTTCATGGCGCAAGCGCACCAGCTCGATTTCGACGGCTTGCACCAACTCACGCCCCGTCTCGGTCAGGCTCAGGCATTTGGCGCGCCGGTCATGGGCGTCTTCGGTACGGCAGACGTAGCCGGCATGACACAGCTGATCCAGCAGGCGCACCAGGGATGGGCTCTCCATCCCGGCCGCCTGCGCCACTGTCACCTGCCGCACACCCTCGCCCAAACGCCCGATCATCAACAACGGAACGGCGCAGGCTTCGGAGATTCCATAGTTGGCCAGCGTGGTCTGGCAGATCCTGCGCCAATGCCTGGCGGCCACCACCATGGAGCTGCTGATGTTCATCTGGAGAGCGTCGAGGTTCTTCGGCACGAGGGGAAACACACACTGTTAGTTTGCTAACTATCAATATGGCATTTGAGGGGAAAGTTGGTCAAGTTTTGAAACAAATTGGCTGCCATCCGTCGCGAGGCGGCGGCCTGAATGAACGCCGGTACTGAAGACGTATATACTTCGTCAGTATTCGAATCGAGGATATGAAAATGTCTAAACAAGCTGTTTTCACGATGAAACTTGAACCAGAACTGCGAGAAGAGTTCATGGCCGAAGCTGAAGCTTCTCATCGCCCCGCATCTCAAATCGTCAGGGAAATGATGCGTCAGTTCGTTCAAACACAACGAGAGTCGCGCGAGTACGAAGCGTTCTTGCAACGCAAAGTCGACAGTGCGCGTGTTTCCATGCGAGCTGGTGAAGGCTTGACCAATGAGGAAGTTGAAGCACAATTCGCTGCCAGGCGTGCGCAGGTAACCAAGAAAGGATGAAGATAATCTGGACGCCCGCAGCAGCACAGGATCGTGCAGACATCTGGGATTACCTGCATTCCGTCAACCCGATAGCCGCCCTGGAAATGGACAACCGCTTCATTGATGCGATATCTCGTATTTCCCAGTTTCCTGAAAGCGGCCCTGTCGGAATCATTGCAGGTACTCGCGAGATGATCCCCCATCAAAGTTATCGCGTGGTTTATCAGCCAGGATCGGATGCAATTTGGATACTCGCGCTAGTCCATACATCCCGACAGTGGCCACCAGAAAGGTGATTTTCACACCCCCCGCCCCTTCCGCAACAGCACATCCAATTGATCCACCACTTCCGCCCAATCCGCGTCATCCAGAATATCGTCACGCAAAAACTGCGCTTGGCTCTCGCTCCAGAAGAACGCATCCGCCAGGTGCAATTCGGGTTTGAGCGGTGAATGAGTGGCGATGAATTTGTCGATGCTTTCGGCGTCATCAGGCAGGCCGAGTTGTTTGAACAGGGAGGGGAGGCTGTGGGTTGGGGATTCCATGGTGGGCTCCTTTGTAATCGCGTATTGGATAGGTGACCGCGGCGCGGCCATTCGCGAGCAAGCCCGCTCCCACAGTTGACCGCGTTTCCATGTGGGAGCGGGCTTGCTCGCGAAGGCGTCATAACTGACGCCGCAAAAAACTACTGACTCAACTCGCACACTTCAGCATGCGGCACCATTTTCAGGAATTCCGGCACGCTCATGTGCACCAGGTTGTTGTGGTTACCAGCCTCCAGATAGATGTCTTTTTGCCGGGTCAGCAGTGGGTCGATGACCATGTCCATGCCATAGGATTCGCCCAACGCAGGCACCGCGCCGCGTTCGCAATCCTGGAACAGATGCGCCAGGGTGCTTTCCCGGGTGATCTGCCATTCGCCACTGCCGCGTACCTTGCTCAGGTCCAGGTGACGACTCGCCGGCAGCACAGCCATCAGGAAATGACCGTGGTTGTCGTCGAGGATCACCGATTTGGCCACCCGTTCGGCAGGAATGCCCGCGACCCGCGCCGTTTCAAGGCTGCTGGCCGAGTGCGGATGGGTGACGATGTCAAATTCGCAGTGAGCCTTGTTAAGGCTGTCCTGCACAGTTCTTGCCATACGCATGATGCACCTCGGAGTCCGCAACAACGTTTCGCGGACGATGGTTAAACCTTTTCTCTCCACTAAAAGTCTAGGCCCGCTGGCGCAATCGCGCGGGAAATCTGCCCGCCGGAATAACGTCAACAACTGATCAAAATTCGTACAATTCAGAGCTCAGCTAGACTGTATAAAGAACCATCAATGACTCTCCCGGAGGGTCACGTGAACACTCGTTGTTGTGCAGTTGCGCTGCTGTTGGCCTTGAGCGGATCGGTTTTCGCAGCGGACACCGTCGTCCTTCTGGTGCCCAACCCTATCGGGATTTGGCTGATCACGTTCGGCATCGCGTTTTTGATCGCCGAGGCGGCCCTGCCCAATTACGGCGTGATCGGTCTGGGCGGCATTGTGATGTTCGTGATCGGTGCGGTGATTCTGACCAACACCGAGGTGCCGGTTCCGTTGATGATCGGCCTGGGACTGATCAGTGCCCTGTTGCTGATTTTCCTGCTGATCCACGCGTTGAAAACCCGACCGCGCGAAAACGTCAGTGGCGATGCAGGACTGGTTGGCAGCGTGACCCCGGTGATGTCGCTGGCCGGCAATGCCTACAACGGTTGGGTGCACCTGCAAGGAGAAAAGTGGCAAGTACTCAGTGCCACTCCGCTGCAACCCGGGCAACGGGTCCGGGTGGTGGCACGCAAGGGATTATTGCTGGAAGTGGCCGCGGCTGACGCGGCGCCGGGTGGAGAATAACCATGGGCTTGCAACTGGGTTTTGCCGCGCTGCTGTTACTGGTGATTGCACTGGCGGGGTCGACCTTCCGCATCCTGCGCGAATACGAGCGCGGGGTGGTCTTCCAGCTCGGGCGCTTCTGGCAGGTCAAAGGCCCTGGCCTGATCCTGCTGATTCCGGTGGTGCAGCAAATGGTTCGTGTCGACCTACGTACCGTGGTCCTCGACGTACCGCCACAAGACGTGATCACCCGCGACAACGTTTCGGTCAAGGTCAACGCGGTGCTGTATTTCCGCGTCCTCGATCCGCAGAAGGCGATTATTCAGGTTGAAGACTTTCTCATGGCCACCAGCCAATTGGCTCAGACCACTTTGCGGGCGGTGCTCGGGAAACATGAGCTCGATGAACTGCTCGCCGAGCGTGAACGGTTGAACGTCGACATCCAGCAAGTGCTCGACGCCCAGACCGACGCCTGGGGCATCAAGGTCGCCAATGTCGAGATCAAGCACGTGGACCTCAACGAATCGATGATCCGCGCCATCGCCAAACAGGCCGAAGCCGAACGAGAACGCCGGGCCAAGGTGATCCACGCCGAAGGCGAATTACAGGCTTCGGAAAAACTCATGCAGGCCGCCGAAATGCTCGGGCGCCAGCCTGGGGCCATGCAGCTGCGGTATATGCAGACATTGAGTTCGATTGCCGGGGACAAGAGTTCGACCATTGTCTTTCCGCTGCCGATCGAGTTGCTCAAGGGGATGGCGGATTTGTCGTCCAAACCCTGACCTTTCCTACAGACACCAACGTCCGGTAATCCCATCGGAGATTTCCTTCAAGTTGTAGCGGTGTTGGTGAACTTGTTCCGGTCCGAACCCAGGTCTAGTCTGGCCTTGTCACTGAAAAAACGGTGACACGGACGTGCAAGTCCGACGAAACTGTTTAGGTCGCAATTGCCATGGCTCATTGCTTTATGGCGGCTGCGCGCAGGAGATCCTCGGATCTGCTGGGTGTCCTAAACAGTCCCGGTCTTGCACACCTGCGCACGGCCGCCACCCAATTCGCGTGCAAGCGAACGGTGACGGCTCCAACTTACTGTTTAGGATGTTTTATATGCACAAAATTACCCCGAATCCTCCAGAGAACTCTGGAACCGATTCCCAAGAATCACTCGAAGACGAAAAACTCAAAGAAGCCGCCGACCGCGCCTTCGCCCACTACTTCCCCCCGACCGCCGAAAAACCACCCAGGCACCGCAAAGGCAACCTCTTCACCGTCGCCCCCGAGGTCAACACCGAAACCCTTCTGGCCAACGCCTCCGAAGACCTGCTGTCCATCAGCGCCATCGCTGCCAATCTGGCGGACGATGTGGACGGGACACGGCGCTCGGTAGCCCTGGCGCTCAGCCGCATGGCCGATGGCGTGCAGTTGCTTGTAGAGCGAGCGCTGGATCATTGGGAGGAGTCGGAGATCATGCAGGCTCGGGTCAAGGTTTAGCCGGGTAGGTTTGTGTTGAATTGACCACCGCCTTCGCGAGCAAGCTCGCTCCCACATTGGATCTCAGTCGTACACAGAGGTTGTGCTCACCGAAGATCAACTGTGGGAGCGAGCTTGCTCGCGAAGGCGTCAGTGCCGTCGATACATTACTCGGCAAACGCCGCTCGGCTCATCGTTTCGGCAACACCGCGCATTCGCCGAGCCAGGTCAGCAAGTGATCGAGACAGGCCTCAATCGACTGCACGCCGGTGTCGAGCACAAGCGAGGCAGACGGCGGCGGTTCGTAAGGCGCAGACACTCCCGTGAAGCCCGCCAGTTCACCGCGACGGGCTCGGGCGTAATGACCTTTCGGGTCGCGCTGCTCGCACACCGACAGGGAAGCGCTGCACCAGACTTCGCGGTAATCCTCGCCCAGTCGCCGGGCAAACACCTCACGCAACTCCACCAGCGGCGCAATCATCGCGAGGATGACGATCTGCCCGTTCTCCACCAGCAGCGCCGCGACTTCGCTGGCGCGACGGATGTTCTCCAGACGATCACTGTCGGCAAAACCGAGATCGCGATTGAGCCCGACCCGCAGCCCGTCGCCATCGAGCACGATGCTCTGCACGCCGCGCTCGAAAAGCTCTGCATGCAGCGCTTGGGCCAGGGTCGATTTGCCCGCCGCCGGCAAACCGGTCAACAGAATCGCCGTGCCGCGATGGCCGTTGCGTACCTCCCGTTGTGCGCGGCTGATGCTCGCCGTCGGCGCCAGCAGGTTATTGGGCCTGGGCATGGGCCACCGGCATCGTGATATTACCGTCCGCCCACGCCGCTTCGCGGGTGGCCAACGCGGTGGCAATGGATTGCACTTCGGTGGATTGCACCTGATCCGGCAGCGGATCGAGCCCCGCACTGGCGAAGATCTGGCCGTAAGCGTTACGCAGATCGGCGTACGACAGGTCGCGACGCAAATCGGCCTGCAAGGTGTTCAGTTCGCCCTGGATCAAGTCCAATTCACCCAGACTGGCCGCCTGATAACGGTTGCGCAGCTGGCCAACGATCTGTCCGTCGATGTCCGACAGTTGCTGATTGGTCTTGAACTGCCGCAACGCCTCGCGGTAGTTGGCGTTGGCCACATAAAGCTGCGCCAACACCGCGATCGACATGGCCTGGCGGCGCGCCGCGGCGACTTCTTCGCCAGCCTTGGCGACGTTGATCGCCGCCGGTGCGGAGATCACGTTGAACAGGTTCCACGTCACTTTCACGCCGTAGTCGGCCCAGCCCTGCTCCACCAGGAACGAGTTGCTGTCGTAATGCCCGCCGGCCGAAAACTCCAGGCCCGGCAGCAGCCGCAACATGGCTTTGCGGGTTTCGGCCGCGCTGATGCGGCTTTGGTAATCCTGTTCGCGCAGCTCGGGACGACTGGTCAGGGCTTCCTGTTCCAGGCTGGCGAGGTCAACTTTCAATTCCGGAATGACATAGTCGTCCTGGGTCGCCAGGGTCAGTTCGGTGCCCAGCGGCAGATTGATCAGGGTCGCCAGTTCGGTTTTCGCCAGCGACAGCGCGCGACGCTGTTCTTCCAATTGGCGAGTGGCTTCGATCAGCGAGCGCTGATAACCCAAGGCCTGAATCGGATCGCCGATTCGCTGCTGGCTCATGCTTTGGCTGTTGCCGCGCGCGGTGTCGACCCGGGCCATGAGGCTGTCGATCTGCTTGAGCAAACGCTCGGCGGCCATGGCCCGCCAATAGGCCGAACGCACGTCCTGAACGATGGTGTTGATTACCTTGCGCCGGCGCTCCTGAACGATCATCCGCTGGTCGCCCTGTTGCTTGGCGCTGATGTAGCTGACACCAAAATCGAGCACGTTCCAGACCATGGTCAGGTCGGCGACTTCACGGTCGCGGTCCTGAGAGGTCGATGGCTCCAAAGACTGGGTTCCGGTCCGTACGCTCTGGCTGCTGGAGGCGTTGACGTTGTTGCGACCGACGTACCCGGCGTCCAGCGCCATGCGCGGCAGCATGTCGAAACTGGCGAGGTCGAGTTGGCGCTTGGCCAGGGCCTCTTCCATGATCTTGAGCCGGCCTTCGAGGTTGTACTTCACCGCGCGGGCCATGGCTTGATGCAGGGTCAGCGGACCGCTGAGGGGCTCCTGATCCTTGTACATGTTTTGCAGGTCGCTCCTGGCACGCTGCTGGCTGACGCTGCGTTCGATCGGTTCACTGGTGACTGCACATCCGCTGATCGCAAGCGCCAGCAGGCTGGCGCCGAACAACTTCTGACTTTTCTTCATCCTTGACTGCCCCTGGGTGACGCACCGTTTTAAGTATTATTTTCAGGCCTGCATTTCGCTGATGCCGACCTGTCGCAAAGCCGCGGCCAGGCTGTCGACCTGCCGTTGCTCGGTGTCTTTGAGCTGTTGCAATTGCTGGACGAGACTCGGCGCACCAAACACGCCGCGCAGCCCCTGTGAAACATCCCCGGCCTTGATCGAACGACTGCCGAATGAACTCAGCGAGTCCCGTTCGTTGCCGGAGTCCTGATTGAACAGACTCGACAACGTGCTGGTGCTGAACACCCCGCCATCGCCACCGCCAAAGCCGAGGAAGCCGTTGCCCGAGCCATCGCCACCGGCGTCACTGCTGCTGAACACCTGGGCGATGAAGCTGGGCGCCAGCGCGCCGTGGTTCATGAAGATGTCGCCCAGCGGCCGGATGCCATTGCCGATCACGCGGTTTTCGAACAACGGGGCAAAGGTCAGCGGTGAGCCGAGATCGCCGGTCGGGGGAGTGAAAATGATCGGTTGCAGTGGCACGTTGGGCTGATCGGATACGGTCACCGGTGGTGGGATCCGGGCCAGCGGATCAGGTGTCACCACCACGGCAGGCGTCTGCACCGGCACGGTGTCGATGGTGTAGTTATTGGACACCGCCACATCAGTGCCGGTATTGCCGGAACCGTCGCTGACGTTGCTGGTGTCCAACGCGATGAAATTGCTCGGGTCGGTGATGCTCGCGGTCGGCGTGAAGGTCGCGGTCCAGGTCTTGCCGCCGTCGCTGCTGGTCAGGTTGGTCAGCTCGCCGTTGGTCACGCTTAAATCCGACAGGTCGAAGTTGCTCACCGCTTCGCTAAACGTGAAGGTCACGAGCGTGGTTTGGCCGATGCTCAGGTTCGGGTTGGCAACGACGATTGTGGCGGTCGGCCGAGTCGCATCGAGCGCGTAGTTGTTGGAGATCGCGATCCCGGCACCGGCGTTGCCCGCGGCGTCCGCCACATTGCTGCTGTCGAGCAGGATCAGGTTGGTGGTGTCGTCGATGTTGGCGGTCGGGGTCAGTGTGGCGGTCCAGGTCTTGCCGCCATCGCTGCTGAGCAGGTTGGACAAGGTGCCATTGGCGACGCTGAGGTCCGACAGGTCGAAACCTGAAACCGTCTCGGTGAAGGTGATGGTGACCGTGGTCGTCTCGCCGATGCCCAAGCGGTTATCCGCCACCACAATGGTCGCCGTCGGCCGCGTCGTGTCGATGGCGTAGTTGTTGGAATCGGTCACGCCCACGCCACTGTTGCCCGAAGCGTTGGTCACACCGCTGTTGTCGAGGCTGATCAGGTTGGTGGTATCGGTCACATTGATGGTGGGCGTGAAGGTGGCGGTCCAGGTAATGCCGCCGTCGCTGGACGACACGTTGCTCAGCGTGCCGTTGGCGATCGTCAGGTCCGCATTGGTGAAACCGCTGACCGCTTCGCTGAAGGTGATGGTCACCCCAGAGGTTTCACCGGCCTTGAGGGTGTTGTCGGCGACCACGATGGTTGCGGTCGGCACCTGGGTCTCCACCACATAGTTGGCGGAGTTTGTCGTGCCCGAGCCCGAGTTGCCGGCCAGGTCCGAGACGCCAGTGTTGTTCAGGGTGATGAGATTGGTGGCGTCGGTCACACCGATGGCAGGAGTGAACGTCCCAGTCCAGGTGATGCCGCCGTCGCTGCTGCTGACATTGCTCAACGTACCGTTGGCGACGCTCAAATCGCTGTTGTCGAAACCGCTCACCGCTTCGCTGAAGGTGATGGTCACCAGCGCGGTTTCGCCCGGCTTCAGGGTTGTATCGCTCAACACAATGGTCGCGGTCGGGCGCTGGCTGTCGATGGCGTAATTGTTGGAGTCGGTGGTGCCGCTGTCGGCGTTGCCCGACAGGTCCTGAACGCCGGTGTTATCCAGGCGGACGATGTTGCTGGTGTCGGTGATGCCGGCCACAGGCGTCAATGTGGCGGTCCAGGTAAGTCCGCCGTCGCTGCTGCTGACATTGCTCAGGGTTGCGTTATCAATGGTCAGGTCGCTGTTATCGAAACCGCTTACTGCCTCGCTGAAGGTGATGGTCACCAACGAGGTTTGGCCAACGCCCAACGCCGAGTCCGCCACTACGATGGTCGCGGTTGGACGCTCGGTGTCGATGGCATAGTTGTTCGAATCGGTGGTGCCGCTACCGGTGTTGCCCGAGGCGTTTTGCACACCCGTGTTGTCCAGGGTGATCAGGTTGCTGGTGTCGGTGATTGCGCTGGTCGGGGTGAATGTCGCCGTCCAGGTGATGCCGCCATCGCCGCTGGTTACCGCCGTCAACGTGCCGTTGGCGATGGTCAGGTCGGCGTTGCTGAAACCGCTCACCGCCTCGGAGAAGGTGATGGTCACCAGCGAGGTTTCGCCGATGTTCAGCGCGTTGTCGGCAACCACAATGGTGGCCGTCGGCAGCACGGTGTCGATGGTGAAGTTGGCCGAATTGGTGATGCCGCTGCCTGCGTTGCCGGCAATGTCGGCCACGCCGCTGTTGTTCAGGCTGATCAGGTTAGAGGTGTCCCTGACGCCAACTGTCGGCGTGAAGGTCGCCGTCCAGGTGATGCCGCCATCGCTGCTGCTCACCGCGCTCAAGGTGCCGTTAGGGATGCTCAAGTCGCTGTTGTCGAAACCGCTGACTGCCTCGCTGAAGGTGATGGTTACCAGCGAGGTTTCGCCAGCGCTGAGCGTGCTGTCGGCGATCACGATCGTGGCGGTCGGACGCAGACTGTCGATCACGTAGTTGTTGGAATCGGTGGTGCCAACGCCAGTGTTGCCGGCCGCGTCCGCAATGCCGGTGTTGTCCAGCGTGATGAGATTGGTCGCATCATTGATGCTCGCCGCCGGCGTGAAAGTCGCAGTGTAGGTGATGTTATCGTTGGTGCTCAGGTTGCTCAGGGTGCCGTTGGCGACCGTGAGGTCGGCGGTGGTGAAACCGGTCACCGCCTCGGAGAAGGTGATGGTCACTACCGAGGTTTGGCCAAGCGCCAGCGTGGTGTCCGCCACCACGATGGTTGCGGTTGGACGCACGGTGTCGATGGCGTAGTTGTTGGAATCGGTAGTGCCGCTGCCGGCGTTGCCCGAGGCATTTTGCACGCCGCTGTTGTCCAGGCTGATCAGGTTGGTCGCGTCGGTAATGCTGACCGTCGGCGTGAACGTCGCTGTCCAGGTAATGCCGCCATCGCTGCTGCTCACCGCCGTCAACGTGCCATTGGCAATCGTCAGGTCGGCGTTGCTGAAACCGGTCACTGCTTCGGAGAACGTGATGGTTACCAGCGAGGTTTCGCCGACTTTCAGCGCGTTATCGGCGACGACGATAGTGGCCGTCGGCAGCACCGTATCGATGGTGTAGTTACCAGAGTTAGTCGTGCCGCTGCCGGTGTTTCCGGCCATATCGGTGACACCGGTATTGGCCAGGGTAATGACATTGCTCGAGTCATTCACGCCAACGGTTGGTGTGAAAGTCGCGGTCCAGATGATGCCACCGTCGCTGCTGCTCACCGCGGTCAAGGTGCCATTGGCGATGGACAGGTCGGCATTGGTGAAACCGGTCACCGCTTCGCTGAAGGTAATGGTGACCAGCGAGGTTTCGCCGGCACTCAGGGTAGCGTCGGCCAGAACGATGGTCGCGGTCGGGCGCAGCGTGTCGATGGCATAGTTGTTGGAATCGGTGGTGCCGCTACCGGCGTTGCCTGACAGGTCGGCCACGCCCGTGTTGTCCAGGGTGATCAGGTTGGTGGTGTCGTTGATGCTCGCGGAAGGCGTGAACGTGGCGGTCCAGGTGATCCCGCCGTCGCTGCTGCTCACCGAGGTCAACGTGCCGTTGGCGATCGTCAAATCTGCGTTGGTGAAACCGCTGACTGCTTCACTGAAGGTGATGGTCACCAGCGAGGTTTCGCCGATTCTCAGTGCCGTGTCCGCCACCACGACCGTGGCCGTCGGGCGCACGGTGTCGATGGCGTAGTTATTGGAATTGGTAGTGCCGCTGCCCACGTTGCCGGTGGCGGCAGCCTGTACGCCGGTGTTGTCCAATGTGATCAGGTTGGTCGTATCGGTGATGCTGGCAGTCGGGGTGAAGGTTGCGGTCCAGGTGATGCCGCCGTCACTGCTGCTCACCGCGGTCAATGTGCCGTTGGCAATCGTCAGGTCGGCGTTGGTGAAACCGGTCACTGCCTGGTTGAAGGTGATGGTCACCAGTGACGTTTCACCGATTTTCAGGGCGTTGTCGGCCACCACGATCGTCGCGGTCGGTGGGGCTGTGTCGATGGCGTAGTTGCCTGAGGAACTGATCCCGCTGCCGGTATTGCCCGCCAGATCGGCCGCGCCGGTGTTAGCCAGGCTGATGACGTTGGTCGCACTGACGATGCCTGCTGTCGGGGTAAACGTGGCAGTCCAAGTGATGCCGCCGTCACTGCTGCTCACCGCCGTCAAGGTGCCGTTGGCGATGCTCAGGTCCGCGTTGGTGAAACCGGTCACCGCCTCGGAGAAGGTGATGGTCACCAGCGAAGTTTCGCCCGCTGTCAGCGCCGTATCGGCCAGCACAATCGTGGCGGTCGGGCGTTGCGTGTCGATGGCGTAGTTGTTGGAATCGGTAGTGCCGCTGCCGGCGTTGCCCGACAGATCGGCCACGCCCGTGTTGTTCAGAGTGATCAAGTTGGTTGTGTCGTTGATGCTGGCGCTTGGGGTAAACGTCGCCGTCCAGGTAATGCCGCCGTCGCTGCTGCTCACCGCCGTCAAGGTGCCGTTGGCGATGGTCAAATCCGCGTTGGTAAAACCGCTGACCGCTTCACTGAAGGTGATCGTCACCAGAGAGGTTTCGCCGATTCTCAGCGCCGTGTCCGCGACCACAATGGTGGCCGTCGGGCGCACGGTGTCGATGGCATAGTTGTTGGAGTCGGTGGTGCCGCTGCCGGCATTACCCGACAGATCACTGACCCCGGTGTTGTCCAGGGTGATCAGGTTGGTGGTGTCGTTGATGCTCGCGGTCGGGGTGAAGGTCGCCGTCCAGGTGATGCCGCCGTCACTACTGCTCACCGCGGTCAACGTGCCGTTGGCGATGGTCAGGTCTGCGTTGGCAAAACCACTCACAGCCTCGGAGAAGGTGATGGTCACCAGTGAGGTTTCGCCGATTCTCAGCGCATTGTCCGCCACCACGATGGTTGCGGTTGGGCGGAGTGTATCGATGGCGTAGTTGTTGGAATCGGTGGTGCCGCTCCCGGCGTTGCCCGCCAAGTCGCTGATCCCAGTGTTGTTCAGGGTGATCAGGTTGGTCGTGTCATTGATGCTCGCGTTCGGGGTGAACGTGGCGGTCCAGGTGATGCCACCGTCGCTGCTGCTCACCGAGGTCAACGTGCCGTTGGCAATCGTCAGATCGGCGTTGGTGAAACCGCTCACTGCTTCGGAGAAGGTGATGGTCACCAGAGAGGTTTCGCCAATTTTCAGCGCGGTGTCCGTCACCACAATGGTCGCGGTCGGCCGCACGGTATCGATGGCGTAGTTGTTGGAGTCGGTGGTGCCGCTGCCGGCGTTGCCCGCCGAGTCGCTGACCCCGGTGTTGTCCAGGGTGATCAGGTTGGTTGCGTCGGTGATGCTGGCGGTTGGGGTGAAGGTCCCCGTCCAGGTGATGCCGCCATCGCTGCTGCTCACCGCGCTCAAGGTGCCGTTGGCAATCGTCAGGTCCGCATTGGTGAAACCGGTGACCGCTTCGTTGAAGGTGATGGTCACTAGCGAGGTTTCGCCGACTCTCAGCGCATTGTCCGCCACCACGATGGTCGCGGTCGGGCGTACGGTATCGACCGTGTAGTTATTGGAATTGGTAGTGCCGACGCCGGCGGTGCCCAGCCCGTTTATCACCCCGGTGTTGTCCAGGGTAATGACGTTGGTCGTATCGGAAATACTGGCAGTCGGGGTGAACGTTGCCGTCCAGGTGATGCCGCCATCGCTGCTGCTCACTGCCGTCAACGTACCGTTGGCGATGGTCAGGTCGGCATTGGTGAAACCGGTCACGGCCTCGGAGAAAGTGATCGTCACCAAGGACGTTTCGCCGATGCCCAGTGTGGTGTCAGCAACCACAATGGTCGCGGTCGGTGGCGGCGCATACGCGGTGTTGAGTACACCGCCGTCGTTGTAGATGGTCGCGACGGAGGTCGGCGAGGTGCCGGTTGTACCTCCGCCCTGCGCGGTACCGCCTGCACCACTGGCCGCGGCATTACCGGCCAGGGCGGCGAAGTTGGCGGCCGTCATCAGCAGCGTGCCTTTGTTCCAGATCGCGCCGACGCCCCGACCGCCGATGCCGCCATTGCTGGCATTGCTGCCCTGGCCACCGCCACCGCCACCGCCGCCACCGGCGCCGATGTTGTTGCTGATAGTCGACGTGCCGACGATGGTGAGGGTGCCGCTGCTGGCGTTGTAGATCCCGCCCACCGCGTTGCCGCCGGCGCCACCGACCTTGTCCCACCCGGCCCCGCCGCCACCGCCACCAATGGAAATCGTGCCATTGGTGGCCGTCGCACCGTTACCGCCGTTGCTGTAATAGGAAACGCCCAGCCCGCCAGCCCCGCCAGTGGTGGTACCGCCGCGACCGCCCATGTGGGTGGCGTCATAACCGCCGCCGTAACCGCCGACACCGCCGCTGCCCGCCTGGCCGCCCAATGTGCCGGTACCCGGACCTGCCGAACCGCCATGCCCGCCGCCCTGGCCGCCCAGACCGCCGCCGCCACCACCGCCACCGCCGTAAAAAGCACCCGTGACCCCGCCGCCGCCACCGCCACCGGAAGCACCGTTGGAGGTCACGGTAACGTTGTTCAGGGTCAGAAGCCCTGCGTTGAAAATGCCCCCGGCCATCGCGCCCGTGGCACCGTAGCCACCGTTACCGCCCGTGCCCGACACCAGGCCACGGGTGATCACCAGGCCATCGAGCGTCACGATACTGCCTGAGCTCACTTCAATCACTCGAGTCCTGTACTGACCATCGAGAATCACGTCAGCCGCGCCGTCGTTGTTCAAGTCGCCATCAACGGTGATGTTCTTGTTGATCAGCAGTTCAGAGGTCAGCTGCACCGTCATGCTGCTGCTGAAGGTGACGATATCGCCGTTCTGCGCCGAGGCGAGGGCGGCACGCAACGAGCCGACGCCCGTGTTGGCGTTGTTGGTGGCGGTCCAGGTGGCCAGGCCCCACTGATAGTCGCTCATGGCCGTGGTCGAGAGGACGTTGGCGCTTTCGATGTTGCCGGTGGCGATTTCCAGATCCCAGTCGCCACCGACACCAGTGCGATTGCTGGACGCGGCCACATCCCGGCCGGTCAATTGCGCCAGGGAATCGACGAAACTCAAGCCGCGCTGGCCTTCGGCGGTGTAGCAGCCGTAGATCATGATGTCGCCGCCGACGTTCATGTCCTTGCCGATTTCCGCCAGCACGGCGCTGCGGGCCGCGACGTTGTCGGCGGACAGATAACTATCGCCCAGCCACAGATCGCCCGCGTTGCCATGGGCGATGATCTGCACTGAACTGATGCCCTGATGGGTGTCCAGATAGTCGGCAATCTGCTGCAATCCGTCCCTGGTCGCATCCAGCTGAACCACTTGAGTACCAGGCGCCACGCCCTTGAGCAGGCTGTCGGCATCCTTGACCCGCGAATCGACGAATATCACGCTCTGCCCCACCACCGCAGCGGGTGCTGGTGTGGCATCGGCCTGGCCATGGGTGTCCTTGCTGGCGACCGATTGGTCGGTCGTCTGCGCCTTGGCCGCTTCAGCCGTGGTATGACTGTCAGGCTGGGCCGCGTCGACCACCGTGGCCGCCACCGCGCCGTCGAACAGCATGCGCGGCTCCAGGGACATGATCATGGGAGAGGCCAGCGCCCGTGCGCCTTTGGTAACTCGCGACTTGCCGTTGCTCCACCACATGCTGCTCACCCGAACTCGAACTTTTGCTTGACGCGTCAATGAAAACGCCGCGATCAACTAATCGCGGCGTCGGCCTTCATACGAATGACATTGGCAGCGCTGGCTGAGCCATCGAGCCAAAAGGACAATTCTGCGTATTGCTTGAACAAATCCGGAGGCAGGATCGTGCGCCGCGATTGCCGCTCGACCTTGGGTTTTACTTTATGCAAACCGGATACACCGAGGGCTAGATCGAACTCCGGCGCGTCGTAGGCGAGGTTGTCAAAGTCATGCTCGAACCAGGGTTCGCCGATGAAGTCGTAGACCAGCCGCATCACCCGATCAGGCGCCTGGGTCAGCAAGTCGTAATCGACAATCAGCAACGAATCGGCGTGTTCGCCGTAATAGGCTTCCTTGAGTGCTGCCCAGGCAAAACCCACCAGACGATTACGCTGCGCCAGAGTTTCGCAACGGCTGTAGACCGTATTGCGCTCGACCGCGTCGCCGAACAGCTTGGTGTTTTCAAAGGGGTTGACGCGATACAAACGCTCGATGCTGTCCATGACCCAGGCGACATTGCGCACGCAGGCAATCACCTTGGCTTGAGGGAACAGATCGCTGATGGCCGGCAGGCGCGAACTCCATAACCGATTGGTGTCGAACACCACCGGTTTGTCGGCCTTGTCGGCGTAGAAGGAGTCGAATAGTCCGCGAAGCAAACGGCGGCGCAGATCGGTATCGATCACCGCACCGAACTCGCTGCCGGCGCTGCACTGCTCCAGAACACCGGAAAACAGGGCGCCAACGGGGCTGGTCATGCCGGCATGAAAGCGCGGGTTCTGCAAAAGAATGGCAGAAAGCAGGGTCGAGCCTGAACGCGGCAAGCCGGAAATAAAATGGAACTGTGGCAATCCCTTCACCCTGGTCATAAATCCTTTATGTACGACGGAGACTAGACCATGAACCGCCTTACGGGTAATGGTGTTTTGATATCAAATCGAAACTAAATCGTCTGAAAAACGCGATTTTGGTTACAGGCTCAATGCAACACGAACAAGCGCGCGTTGGCGCCTCCCGCCTGCGTTTCACCAACGCGCTGCCAGCCTGCGGGCAACGGCGCGAATTCGTCCGGCACATCGACGGTGCCGATCAACCACACTCGGCCAGTGCCTTTTGGCAAATCACCGAGGCTATCGAGGTAAATATCCTGGGTGACCAGCGTGCCGAAACCATAGGCATTCGGCCGGCTCGAAACACCCTTGGCCGACGGCGGGGTGTACAGCAGCGGTTTGGCGTCGGTGCGGTTGTAATAGACGTAACTGAGGTACCAGAGCATGTCGCTGGTGACGATCCGGTCACCGGCAACGAAGTGCTGGTTCACGTAGTCGACCATGACGCTGATTTGATCGTTGGTATCCACCGTGGCGTTGTTGTTCAACCCCACCAGTTCAACGCCGACAAACAACACCAGCACCGTCACGGCCAGCACCCGAAAGACCGCGTACAAGCGATCAATGGCCAGAGCAGCAATCATCGGCAAGCCGAGGGCATACGCGGTGAGGTAACGCTCGATGAACACTGGCGAGATGAACGACACCGAAAACACCAGCAGCAACGGCAAAACGGTGTAGATCACCACCAATGCACTGCCACGAATGACACTGCGATCCCGCGCCAACGCCACCCACACCAAGGCTAGCAATGCCAAGGGCAACGTGATGAAAACCGGTGTAGTCAGGGTCTCGCCATCGTCCTGGATCAGGAACGACCAGATCATCGAAGGCAACGAGCCGAACGTGACCGGTGCCTCCCACCCCACATCGCCATTGGCTTTGAGTTGATCCATGTGTTGAATCAGATCGATCAGGTTGGGCACCCACGGCAAGTACACCAACACGATCGCCATGTTCGCCACCCACCAGCCGGGCTGCTGGATATGCCGCAATCGATAGCCAGGCTGTACGCGGATCAGCCCCAGATACAGCCAGTGACACAGCACGCACAGGGCGGTGAAGTAATGGGTGTAGAACGCCGCGCTCATCAGCAGTGCGTACATCACCAGATAGCGTTTACGTCCGGGGCGTTTGATCCAGTAAACCAGGGCAATCGTGGCACCGATCAGCCACAGCCCCAGCCACGAATACATGCGCACTTCCTGGCTGTAACGCACGGCGGTCGGTAGCAACGCCAACAGGACGCCGGCCAACAACGCGGCGCGGCGAGTGGCGAGCAAGTCCACCAGCCAGACGCTAAGCGCCACGGTGGCAATCCCCGGTAGCGCGCTCAGGCTTCGAATCGAAAAAATGCCATTGCCGAACAGCTCGATCCAGCCATGCAGCAGCATGAAATACAGCGGCGGATGCACGTCATGGGCGGCATGCACCCAGATCCCGGCCAGCGAATACTGGCTCAGCAACAGACTGGACCCTTCATCACCCCAGACCGCCGCCGCGGTCAGGTCATAAAAACGCACCAGCGCGGCCAATGCCAGGATCGGCAGCAGCCAATGTTCGCGCACCCATCGAAGCAAGCGCTGAACACTCGCCCAGGCGCCGGGTGCCGCGTGGGGGCCTTGGGTGCCGTCAAGCGGCGTTTCTCTGCGCGCCTCCATTGCCTCCCCTCGAGACTGCCGGTGAAAAACCTTGAAGCTTGTAATCACTGTAGGACAGCGACAGCGCCGTCGTCGATGCTGGCTTTGCGACCAACGACATTCGGCCGTTATGCGGATCAACTACGCTCTGGCGTGGCGTGACCCAGCCAGGGAGATGAATGGAGTCGGCTGATTGCAACGATGTGCCCGGATGCCCGGGCCACCCTTGTCGCGCGCCAGACAACTAAACAGAGGGATGAGGAACTATGGAAGTATTCATGGGCACTGTTCAGTCTTTCGCCTTTAACTTTGCCCCCAACGGCTGGGCCCTGTGCAACGGCCAGACGCTGGGGATCTCGCAATACCAGGCGCTTTTCTCACTGTTGGGAACCTACTATGGAGGCAATGGCACCACCAATTTCATGCTACCCAACCTGCAAGGCCGTCTGCCGATGGCACAGGGCAACGGCCTGGGCCTGACCCCACGCGTCATCGGCGAATTCTCCGGAACCGAGAACGTCACCGCGACCATCACCAACCTGCCCAACCACACGCACGCCTTGTCCGGGCTCACGGCCACCACCACGCTGCAACTGGCCAGCCCGGCGAGCAACCCGGTCACCAACCCGACCGCGACCAACTCGTACATCGGTGCTTCGGGCGGCGGTCCGGGTTCGGCGAGCATCTACTCCGACGCGCAAGGCGCTGCTGCCGTGCCACTTAAAGGCGCAGCCACCACGGTCACGGGAGAAATCTCGTCCGCCGGTAACGGCCTGCCCATGGAAACGATGAACCCGTTCCTGGTGCTCAACTTCAGCATCGCCTTGAATGGGCTGTTCCCTTCGCGCAACTGAGGAGCCGCCGGGGGATTCAACTCCCCCGGCCACTTTCAATTTGGAGTGACGCCATGCTGCAACAGGTTCAAAGCCATCACTTTCAGGCGCTGCTGGGCAAGACGGGGACTCTGCGACTGCCGGATGGAAGTGAATTACCAATCCATATCGACAGCCTTGAAGAAACACCCCGAGCGCGGATGCCCAACAACGAGCGCATGCCGTTCAGTGTCGAGTTCAACAGCCTGCGGCCCACAGAGTTTGTCGATGGGTTATGTACGCTGGAGTTGCCGGAACTGGGTCAGGTGGAAAACATCTTTGTCTCCCGGGTACCGGCCATGGGGCGTGACCCGGGCGTGGGGTATTTCTACATCGCGTTCAATTGAACGGAGGCCGAAGGCCTAAGCGGGATACCACACCAACCGCTCCGCCGCCGGGTTGCGCTCTTCGACCTGAAACCCCAGCGCCAGGTAATGCTGGCGCGCATGGGGATTATTAGCCCAGACCACCGTCGCTACCGGGCAACGAACCTGTTGCGCGGCTTTCTGTACACCTTGCAGCACCTTGCGGCCATAGCCCTGGCCGCGAGCCTGGGGAATGAACGCCAGGTACAGCACACGAATTTCATTCGGGCCAAAATCGGTGGTCAGCGCACCGATGGCCGTGTCGAGCTTCTCGATCACGTAATGCATCGCGTTGGGAAAACGCTCCCCCAGACCTTGCTCTTGCACTTGAAATTGCTGGGCCACCACCTGTTCAACCACCTCCTGCTCATCATCAATCCATTGCAGATCCGGCCGCGCCGACTGATAGAGGCTGTGCAAAAAAGCCCCATCACTGGCCCGTGAAGGCCGCACCACTAATCCTTCGGCCGCCACTGAATCGGTATTCGCCATCGCTACGCTCCTTAAAAACCGCTTTCCCTTACGCCCAGCGCTGCCAACCGCCGCCAGGCGACACCCAGCAACGACTCGCCGCGCCCCTGCAACACCACAATGCCGCGCAAGGGTTGCACCGGCGTCGGTACCTCCTCGAGGACGCTCAACCGCGCTCCATATTGAGCCTGTACCGGCTCCGCTCTTTGATGCTGATCCCGGCGCACGGCAATGGGCCCATGGTGATCAGAGGTCAACGCTTCCTGATCGACAAATTCCGCGCCGTTGGTGTCGATTTCGCTCAGTTGCACGGCGATCGCCGGGTGCATCGGATCGTCGGCGATGAAGCGTCCGCTGGCACCCGTGGCAACACGCCAGAGTTCAACCTCGGCCAGATAACCGCGCACCCGCGCGCCGTCTTCGACCACCCGCGCCAGCGTATCTTTGCTCGACAACCAGCGACCGACCGCCAACTGCGGCAACAGATCGCGCACCTTACCGGCGTGGGGCGCCCGCAGCAGCAAGCGCTCACGCTGGGCGACCAGGCCTCGGTATTCCGCCACCGCTTCGGCCAGTCGCTGTTCGACGATACCGGCATCTGCGGCGGTTTCACTGCGACTGGCCTGGCGGCGCATCTGCAACTGCTGGATCTGGATTTCGCGACGGACGATGGCCTGACGCGAATCCAGGTCCGGGGATTCCAGCTCAATCAAAACCTGGCCTTGGGCAACCGCTTCACCATCGTGAACATTCACCGTTTTGACCCGCGCCGCGACTGGTGCGTGCAAGGCACTGGCACGGCCAGCCTCCAGCATGGTCGGCAACTCCACGGCGCTGCGCCACGGCACGACCAGCATCAGCAACAGCCCAAACAAGGCCAGGCCACTGAGCAGCACCCGAGGCGCATGCGCCTGTTCGCGGCGAGTCCACCATTGCCGCCACTCACTCATGATCGGCAGGAAGATGAACCACGCCAGCTCCACCAGCATCAGGAAAATCCCCAACACCTTGAAGAACAGGTGGTAGACCGCCAGCGCAATCCCGAAAAACAACGCCGCACGCCACAGCCACGAGCCGTAACCCCAGATCAGCAAACGCCGTTGCATCTTCGGCGACCATGGCTCCGGCGCCGGCGCACCGTAACCGAATAAAAACTCACGCAAGCGCCAGCGACAAAGGGCAAACGCACGCCCTTGAAGGTTGTCGACTTGCCAATAGTCGCTGAGCAAAAAATAACCATCAAAGCGCATGAACGGGTTGAGGTTGATCACCAGCGTGGTCATCCAGGTGGCGCTGGCGAGCAGGAAGGCCGCCGCGCGTCCGGGACCGTCTGGCAACAGCGACCAGGCGAGCAGCGCGATGCTCGCCAAAAGCAATTCCGCCAGCACGCCGCCGGCGCCAATCAGCAACCGCGCGCGGCGATCATTGACCCGCCAGGCGTCGCTGACATCGGTGTAAAACATCGGCAGCAACACCATGAACGCCACGCCCATGCTCTGCACCCGACAACCGGCGCGCTTGGCCATGAAGGCGTGACCGAACTCGTGGCAGAGCTTGGCGAAGAACAGCGCCACGCCAAACGCCAGCGCGCCGCCGAGGCTGAACAAATGCGGGAAGGTCGCGATGAAGCGTTGCCAGTCCCGGGACACCAGAAACACGCCGAGCCCCAGGGTTGCCGGCAATCCGTAGCGCAACGCGCGCGGGCCGAAGCGCTCCAGCCATGGCCAGGCGCGATTGAGAAAAGCGTCCGGACGCCACAGCGGAATGCGGAAAAACAGGTATTGGTGCAGCAAGATCTGCCATATCGATTGCCGTTGAGCGGCCGCTTTGAGGCTGTAACTGGCGCGCTGTTGCGGATCAAGGGCGGTGATCAGGTCGTGGCTGCGCAAAAATCCCAGCAATTGCTCAAGCTCCGCGCCATCCAGTGGCAAACCTGGCTCGCGGTTGGCTGCACGCAGCACCTGTTCAGGATCACCCAAGGACCAGTGACGCAGCAGGCGCATCGCCGCCACGCCGAGTTTGAAATAGCGACCGCGCACCGGATCGGCCAGGGTCCAGCGCGGCGAGCCATCAAGCGCCGGTGATGCAGGCGTCAGCTGCAAATCTGCCCGCAGGTTCGGCAGGCTCATCTAAAGCCCCACGCTCTGGCGCAAACCGGCCAGGGGTTTGCGTAACAGGTACAGCGCCAGCGGCGCACGGTCACCGAAGACTTTCGCCGTCCCCCGCAACCCGATACGCGGTGGCGCTTGCTGGAAACTGGCGTCGAGCCGATACGCCAGCTGTCCGCCAGCCGTGGGTTGTGCTTCGTAAGCCGCGCGTTCGAGCCGGGCCAGATGCCGTTGCAATGGATCGCTGTCGAGAAACAGCGCGACCTGCGCGCCCGGCTCCAGCGCAATCGCATCGCCCACCGCCAGTTCGATGCGCAACTCAGCCTGGGTCGGGTCGGCGATTTCCATCAGCCGCTCGCCGGTCTGCACCGGTTTACCGGTCCAGCGCTCCGCGTCGGCGAACACCGCAATACCGTCCCGCTCGGCGCGCACTTCACTGCGCTTGAGCAGTTCGCGGGCGTAATCCCGTTCAGCACGTTTTTGCTCGACTCGCGCGGCGAGCAGATCGATTTTCGAGCTCGATTCGGCGTCGGCGAACGAGCGTTGGGAGTTGGCCTTCAACTCAGCTTCAGCAACGCCCAAGGCGCGCTCGGCCACGTCGGCCTGGGCCTTGAGCGTGGTGCTTTCAAAGCGCAACAACAGGTCGCCGGCTTTCACCGTCTGATTGGGTTTGACCAGGAACTCGGCAATCACCCCGTCCAGCGGCGCCGCAACGACTCGGCCGCCCAGCGGAACAACCTCGGCCGGAGCCAGCACCGATTGACGCACCGGAATGAGCAGCCCGAGCAACACCACCGCGACCAACACCAGCTGACGTTTTCGCGTCCAGCGCAGTCGCCACGGTTTGCGCGGCTGCAGCGCCAACCAGGCATGGCTGTAGGTGTCACCCAATTGCGACAGCAACACTTGCTCGGAAGGATTCCACGGCAGATCCCGCGCCAGCCACAGACCGCCAAACACTTCACCTTGGTGATCGATCAGTGGCAGCCAGAACACCTGAGCAGCGGAAAGACTTTGCCAGTCCACCTGAATCGATTCGCCGAGAACATTCGCCGGGATCACCCGCGCCTGTTTCAGCACCTCGAGCTTGAACAACTGCGCCACGGCCTCCTCGACAAACGCCACAAACGGCGCATTCGGCTCCACCGCACTGACGCCCGTCACGGCCTGCACTTTGCCGGCAATCAACAGCGCCGCGTGGCGAAAACCGAACAGCGCCTGACCGTCATTGACCAGGCTGTAGGCCAATTGCGCAGGCGTGCGAGCGGCGCGGGTCTGGCGTTCGAGATCCAGAAACCTTGCGAACACCTGTTCGGCGCCACCCGCAACGGGCGCGTTCATTTAAGCTCCGCGAAACGTGCGGTGCCACTCATGCCGGCCAGCAAACCATTGGCGTTGGGAAGCGTCGCCACCAGCAGCAAGGTCTGACTGCCTTCGTCAATCCGTGCGCCGAGGCGTTTGACCGTGGCATCCAGTGGCTGACCGGTTTCATCGGGAACAAAACTGAAGGTCTGGCCAGGCTTGAGCCGGGCCATCCAGCGTGACGGCACCAGCAGATGAATTTCCAGGGTGCGGTTGTCGACCACGTCCAGTAACGGCGTGCCGGCGGCGACGCTTTCATAACGTTTGACCTTTCGCTCGACGACCTGGCCATCGAACGGCGCCAGCACGCTGCAGCGTTTGACCTGAACCTGATAGACCTGGGATTGCGCCTGAGTTTCGCTGACCTTGGCCTCGGCCCGCGCCACTTCAAAACGCCCGACCGAATTCAACGCCGCCAGCTGCTTGTTGTGGGACAGCTCTTCACCGGCACCACGGCTGGCAGCCTGGGCCGCATTGAGCTGGGCCTGATAAGCCGAACAGTCAAAACGCGCCAGGGTGTCGCCCTTCTTGAACGACTCGCCCTCACTGAACGGCAACTCGACAATACGCCCGGACAACTCACTGGCGAGCACCGCCTGATCCCGGGCACGCAACACACCACGGGCCTCACTGCTAGCATTTGCACTGCCGCTGCTGTCCAGCAGCGGATCATCTGGCGCAGGCGTTTGCGCCTGTACAACGCATGTTACAAAGGTCAATCCAATAACCCACACACGAACAAGTCGCATAACCGTATCTCCCTGACGGATGAGCGGAGTCTATGACAGCGTGGGTGGGCGTCAAGCGGATGGGCGTCATTGGGTAGAAATGTGCTGTTTCAAAATAGACAAATTTCTCAGCACAGACCTGGGCTTTCCTTCAGTACCTCTCTGAAATAAATCCCACATCAAATTGGGAACATACATTCAATCGATACGGAGAGCAGCGGTGGACACTTCAAACTTTTATCGAAATGCAGCACCTCGACACTCTTCCTGTAGCAATCACTAATAGATCAGGCCAACAACGCCTTGACCATCACCTAGGCCGGTGATCAAAACTGACTCGCCGGCGCTGGAGTGCATGCCGTCGTGTAGCTCCTGGTCAATCGGTGGTTGACGTGCGTGGCGAGCACGACTTAGGATTGCTCCAACTCAACCCCGTACGCAGAGATTCAGTTCTCTGGCAGTTGGGGTGAAGAAACCGGCCTAGGCCGGTTTTTTCGTTTTTGAGGATTAAGTTAGTGCGCACCGCTTTTTTTGTTGATGGCTACAATCTGTTTTACGGGTTGCTCGCGGGCACTCCCTATAAGTGGCTCAACCTCAAAGGCCTGCTGGCCCATGTCGCACATATCGAAAACCCGCAAAGCTCAATCATCTCCGTTGATTACTTCACTTCTTCCGTCAAACCGATACTCGCCACTCGGGGCAGAATCTCGAAAGAGGCTCAAGACTCCTATGTGCGAGCACTGAAAGCGACCAAAGTAGCAGTGCACTATGGCCGGCACTCGCTCGAACCGGCGAAAGCTCCGCGCTTCATAGACAGGAAAACAGGTGCTTCACGTCAAGACAAGGTCGACATTTGGAAGCTTGAAGAAAAAGAAACGGATGTTCACATCGCGATCAGCATGTACCGCACTGCTACCAAGCAAGCCGCTCTTGAAGTGCATGACCGTATTGAACAACTCGTACTGGTTTCCAGCGACACAGACATGACTCCAGCCCTTAAAGCTATTCGCGAAGATTTTCCTGACATAACTATCGGGGTCATTCTTCCTCATCGAGCTGAATTGAACAGTCCTTCACCAGGTTCGCTAAAGGAACATTCCCATTGGATGCGTCGAGTCATCTCTGCAGAAGAGTTGCAGTCACACCAGTTCCCGGAACGCGTGCCTACCCGTAAGACGCCGGCCATCAAACCGGATTATTGGTAACGACATTTGCCACCGGATACACCGACTCCCATCCCCCACCCAACGCTTTGTACAACCCGACCATCGCCAGCGACACCCCGGTCGAGCTCTCCACAAACTGCTCCTGAGTCGCCAACAGCGCGCCCTGCACCGTCAGCACGTTGACGAAATCCACCACCCCTTCCACGTATTGCTGTTGCGCAGTCCGCAGGGCGATTTGGTTCTGGCGCACGGCTTCGGCGAGGCTGTCGCGACGCAGTTGGCTGGCGTTGTAGGCCGTCAGTTGATCGTCGATTTCATGCCAGGCGCGCAGCACGGTTTGCTGGTAGGCGATGGCGGCTTCCTGTTGTTGGGCTTCGCGCAAGTGCAGCACGCCGCGCAGGCGACCGCCGTCAAACAGCGGCAGGCTGAATTGCGGGCCGATACCGAAGGAGCGCGAGCCCCAAGAGCCGAAATCGCTGAGCTGCATGGCTTGCCATCCGATATTGCCCGACAGGGTGATCCGCGGATAGAAATCGCCCTTGGCCACACCGATGCTCGCGGTCGCGGCATGCAGGCGGGCTTCGGCCTGGCGGATGTCCGGACGGCGTTCGGCCAGTTGCGACGGCAGGCCGATAGCAACCTGACGCGGGGTTTGCGGCACCGGGGCGTCTGTGGATAACTCGGCAGACAGCGCTTGCGGCGGCTCGCCCATCAACAGACTCAAGGCGTTGATCAGTTGCGACTGGCGCTGCTCCAGCGCGGGAAGACGCGATTCGATAGCCGCTACCTGGGCGGCGGCTTCGGCGACATCCAGGTCGGTGGCGACACCGTCGGCCAGGCGCAGCTGCGAGAGTTTCAGGCTGTGGCGGGCGACGTCGAGGTTCTCCTCGGTGACGGCTCGCGTACTTTGCACACCGCGCAGCTGAATGTAATCCTGAGCGGTTTCGGCGAGCACTGACAGCAGCACGCCGCGTCGGTCGTTTTCCGCGACTTCCAGGGTGGCATCGGCGGCTTCGGTTTCGCGACGCACACGGCCCCAGAAATCCAGTTCCCAGGACGCGGAGAAGCCTGCGTCCCACAGGTTGTAAGCCGAGTCACCGTTGTGTCCCGACGGATCGTTCAAGCCTTCGCCGCTGTTGCGTTTACGCCCGTAGCTGCCAGTGGCGGCGGTATTCGGGTAACGGTCGGCAGTGATCACCTGACGCACAGCGCGGCTTTGTTGCAAGCGGCTGCTGGCGAGTTTCAGGTCGAGGTTATCGGTCAAGGCACGTTGAGTCAGGGCCGAGAGTTTCGGGTCGTGGAACACCTCCCACCAGCGTTCGTCCATGGTTTCTGCGATGGCTTGGCTGGCGGCGGACCTGGATGGTTTCGACCACTCGGCGATTTGCGGTGCCTGAGGCTTTTGAAAGTCCGGACCGACAGTGCAGGCTGAGAGGCTCATGATCAGCAAGGCGCAAAAGCTGAGTTGAGGCTGACGGCCTCTTCGCGAGCAAGCTCGCTCCCACATTGAAATGCGGTCCCTTGTGGGAGCGAGCTTGCTCGCGATGACGTCAGCCCCGGCAACGAAAGTCTTCATCGTTGAGCAACCTCATGCTCGCTGGCACTGGCAGTATCAATACTCGCCTCAACCGACATCCCCACGCGCAATCGCTCCGCCAATGGCTGACCTGGATCGAGGACGATTTTCACCGGAATCCGCTGCACCACCTTGGTGAAGTTACCGGTGGCGTTGTCCGGTTTGACCGAGGCGAACGTCACACCCGTGGCCGGTGCGATGCTCTCGACGCGACCGTTCAAGGCCTGGCCGCCGAGGCTGTCCACACGCACTTGCACGTCCTGCCCCGGTTGCACGTCGGTCAGTTGGGTCTCCTGAAAATTGGCGACCACATAGGCCTGCGCAAGCGGCACCACCGCGAGGATTTTGCTCCCCGGCGTGACATAGGCGCCGACCCGAACGGCGCGCTCGCCGACCATGCCGTCCTGAGGTGCAACGATGCGTGTGTAGGACAGCTCGTAGCTGGCCATTTCCAGCGCCGCTTGCGCCCGTTTCAATCCTCCTTCCGCCGCGTCACGCTGGGCGGTGAGGATTTCCACCTGCTTGCGCTCCGCCGCCAGCACCGCCGTCACGTTAGCCAGCCGCGCGGTGGCCTGATCGATGCGAGTCCGCGCTTGTTGGGCGTTCTGCACCGTGCCAGCGCCCACTCCGGCGAGATGGTTGTAGCGATTCAATTCATGCTCGGCGAAGGCCATTTCAGCCTTGGCCGACACGACTGTGGCCTGGGCCTGAGCGATCACCGAAGCCTGACGCTCAAGGGTCGCACGGGCATTTTGCAGTTGCGCCCTCGCCACCAGCGTTTCGGCGTCTGCCGCTTGAGCGGCGGCACGCAAATCCCGGTCATCAATCAGCGCCAGCAATTGCCCGGCCTTGACCTGCTGGTTGTCCTCCACCAGCACTTCCTTGATGAACCCGGCCACGCGCGGCACCACCAGCGTAAAGTCCGCCGAGACAAAGGCATCATTGGTGTTTTGTTGCGTGCGCTTGCCGAAGAGGCCGGGCGCCAGCAAATAAACCAGCACACCGAGCGCCACCACCGCGGCGACGCCGACGGCCACTTTTTGCTTTGATTGAGTCGTCATAAAAACCTTCTGTTTCAGTGAAGCATTCAAGTCGGCGCGCGCGGCGGATAGATCCGCGTCGGCAGCCAGAAATTCAGCAGGATCAGCGCCAGTGCGACGCCGGCCATGCACAGATAAAGATCCGATGCCGTCAGCACCACGGCCTGCTCATGCAGCCGGTGGGCAAGGCCCGCGCTGTCGCTGTCGACCAGGGGTGAGTTACCAAGGTTGTCCACCAGCATCACCGAGTGGAAATGCAGCCTTGAGGTGGTCAACGCCTCCAGTACGCCGGTGGCGATCACCGCCGCCAGGCCTTTTACGGTGTTGAACCAGGCCGAAGCGAAGGGCCCTTCCATCGGGCTGATGCTGCCGGTCGAGAGCATCAACAGCGGAAGCACCGCCATTGGCTGACCGAAGATTTGCAGCAGTTGCAGCCCATAGAAGTCGTCGCGAATCCACACCGACGTCAGCTGCGACCCACCGATGCAGGACAGCGTCAGCATGCTCAGGCCGATCCCCAGCACCCAGCGGCAATCGACCCAGCGCAGGTTGCACAACGCCGCCACCAACGGCAGCGCGATCAACTGCGGCAACGCTGCCAGCAACATGATCGGCGCGGTCTGAACCGGGCGATAACCCTGGACCTGAGCCAGGTAGCTGGACGGAATGATGATCACCGCCAGCAACACCACCAGCACCCCGGCCAGGGTCAGCAAGGCGAACGACAGGTTGCGGATGCCGAGCATCTGCATCTTGAAAAACGGCGTCGGCTGCGACCATTCGTTGATCAGGAACAGCACCAGCAACAACAACCCGCCCCCAAGCAATCCACAGATCAGGCTCGACTCAAACCAGTCCAGCCGATTGCCCTGCAAAATGCCGATCACCAGCATGCAGATCGCCGGAAATCCCAGCAGCAAACCGCGCCAGTTGAATTGTTTGAAGCGTTCCAGGCGCAACGGGTCCTGAGGCAAACCATAAGCCACCGCCGCCATAGCGATGAGACACGGTGCGATGATTTGCCAGAAGGTCCACTGCCATCCGACGTGTTCGGTCCACAACCCGGCCAGCGGAGTGCCGAGCCCCGGGCCGAACGTCGCGGTCAGGGCATAACCGGCCAGACCATAAAGCTTCACGTTGGCCGGCAAAAAACGCAGCGCGACGGTCATCAGCATCGGCGGTAACGCGCCGCCGGCCAGGCCTTGCAAGGTGCGCATGACCAGCAGGCTTTCATAGTTTGGAGCGAACGGGCACAACACGCCCAACAGGGTGAATGCGCTAATGGCGCAGAGGGTGAAACGTCGCAGTGAGAACGTCACCGAGCACCACGGCGCAAAAGCCATGGCCGCCACCGAGGTTGCGGTGTAACTGGCGACCAGCCAGGTGCCTTCGTCGTAGCCGATGGCCAATGCGCCGCGGATGTCGGCGAGGGCGACCTTGGTCACCATCTCGTTCAGGCCCGACACCAGCACCGCCAACAACACGCCCACCAGGCCGATGATGATTCGCGGACCAAAGACCGGTGGCGTGACGGCAGCCGGGCTGGCCGCGGCGAGAGGTGCCGTGACCGTGAGGGAAGTCATGACTGCAAGCTCCGGGGTTTGAATACCGAAGCATTTTAAGAAGCGCGGGACCTTACGAAAATTGACTTATCGGAAGCTTATAAGTGCGTCTGATGCAGCAATTCGATCGTTCCTCACGCTTTGCGTGGGAATGCAGCCCGGGACGCTCCGCGTCCCTTTCGCGAGCTGGAACGCGGAGCGTCCCTAGAGGCATTCCCACGCGGAGCGTGGGAACGATCAGTGAGTGATCAACTTGAGGTCGGCTGTGCGGCCAGCCACGTATCGTCGCAGCAGGTTTTGAGGGTCTCGCGCAGCCAGCGGTGCGCTGGGTCTTTGTCGAAACGTGGGTGCCAGGACTGGGTCAGCATAATGGTCGGCAGCGGGATCGGCAGCGTGAAGGAACGCAGCTTCAGGCCCAGGCGCTGGACACTCAGCAGTGCTTCCTTGGGCACCGGCAAAATCAAATCGGAATCAGGCAAGGCAAACATCGCCGCATGGAAACTCGGCGCAATCACCGCCACCCGCCGCTCCAGCCCCAAGGCGTTGAGCGCGTTATCGATCGGGCCACGGGCGATGCCGCGACGGGACATGCTGATATGGGAGAACCCGGCGAACCGTTCGGGCGTGATCTCTTCGTCGAACAGCGGATGGTCTTCGCGAACCAGGCCGACGAAATGAGTAGAGAACAGGTTCTGAATCTTCACTTCCGGAGTCAACGGCCGGGTATTGCTGATGCTCAGGTCGATCCGCCCTTCGCGTAGCGCCTCATCATCGCCATCGCCTTCCGGCACAAAACGCAGTTCGCAGTGCGGCGCCTGACGATCCAGGGTGTCGAACAGTTTCCCGCCGTAAACGCCAACGAAAAAGTCATTGGCGCGAATGCTGAACCGACGGCGCAACGTGCCCAGCTCCACCGCATCGGCCGAGCGAAACAACAGCGCGGCCTGCTCCACCACGTCACGCACCTGCTCGCGTAACGCCAGCGCCTTGGGCGTCGGCACCAAACCACGACCGGCGCGCACCAGGATCGGATCGCCGATGGCCTCGCGAATGCGCGTCAGCGTCCGACTCATCGCCGCCGGGCTGAGATTCATCCGCCGCGCGGCGCCCACCACACTGCCCTCGTCGAGCAAGGCGTCGAGGGCGACCAACAAGTTCATATCCGGGAGTTGCATGCTGAGCACTCATGTCTGATCTTGAATGATTCAGACGCAATGCTAGCAGATCAAAGATCGATCAACGCTGCATCCCCCAACGCTTCACCGTAACCCGCTCCAGCGTGCTGAACACCAGGTTTTCCACCAGCAAGCCGATCAGGATCACGACTGCCAACCCGGCAAACACCTTGTCGGTGTACAGCTCATTGCGGTTCTGGAAGATGTACCACCCCAAACCGCCCTTGCCACTGGTGGCGCCGAACACCAATTCGGCAGCGATCAGTGTGCGCCAGGCAAAGGCCCAGCCGATTTTCAGCCCGGCGAGAATCGATGGCAGTGCTGCCGGGATCAGAATGAACAGCACGAAGCGCATGCCTTTGAGGCCGTAATTGCGCCCGGCCATGCGCAGTGTTTCCGAGACACCGAGGAACCCGGCATAAGTGTTCAACGCCAGCGCCCAGAGCACCGAATGCACCAACACGAAAATCAGACTGTTCTGCCCCAGGCCAAACCACAGCAGCGCCAACGGCAACAGCGCAATCGCCGGCAGCGGGTTGAACATCGAGGTCAACGTACTCAATAGATCGCGACCGAACTGCGTCGAGACCGCCAGGGTGGTCAGGGCAAACGCCAGCACGATGCCGATCAGGTAACCCTTGAGCAACACCACCAGGGAAATCCACACCTTGCCCAGCAACTCGCCACTGAGCAAACCGTCGTACAGCGCGCTCCCGGTTTGCAGAAAACTCGGCAGCAGCAGGTCGTTGTTCTGTACGCGGGCAACCACCTCCCACAGGACCGCGAGCAAAATCAGGATCAGACTTTTACGTAACCAGCCTTGTTGCCACAGGCGCTGACCGAGCGGTAATTCACGTTCCAGCGGCACGCTCGTCAGCGGCTGCAACACCGTTTCAAATTCTTCACGCGGGGATGATAAAAGGCTCATCGGGCACTCCTCTCAATGGCTCAATAAGCGATGCGGATGTCGGAGAAGTCCAGCTCACGCTCGGTTTCCGGGGATTGACCTTCATCGAACAACAACCGATGAATGCGCCGCGCCGACTCCTGAAAGGCCACGCCGCCGAGGCTGTGCAAGTCGTATTGATGACTGTGGACTTCCGCCCGCACCCGCCCCGGATGCGGCGACAGCAGCAGGATTCGATTGCCCACCACCAACGCTTCTTCAATGGAGTGCGTGACGAACAGCAGCGTGAAGCGCACCTCTTCCCAGAGCAGCAGCAATTCTTCCTGCATCTTGCGGCGAGTCAGTGCGTCGAGGGCTGCGAAGGGTTCGTCCATCAAGAGGATTTTCGGCTGCATGGCCAGTGCACGAGCAATCGCCACACGCGCTTTCATGCCGCCGGACAAGGTATGCGGGTAGGCATCGGCAAACGCCGCCAAACCGACCTTGTCCAGGTAGTGCAGTGCTCGTTCCTCGGCCTCTTTGCGCTTGAGGGTTTTCGAGGCAAGCAGCGGAAACATCACGTTCTGTTTGACGGTTTTCCACGGCGGCAGTTGATCGAATTCCTGGAACACCACGATCCGGTCCGGCCCCGGGGCATGAACGGTTTGCCCCTGAAGACGAATCTCGCCTTCACACGGCTGGATGAACCCGGCGACCGCCTTGAGCAACGTTGATTTGCCGCAACCGGACGGACCGAGCAGCACAAAGCGGTCCGCCGGATCGATTTCAAAACTGACCTGATGCGTCGCACGAACCACCCGCTGAGGCGTGCGGTATTCCAGGCTGACGTTGTCGACCGACAGCAGCGCTTGGGCTACCACGATCGGTTTGCTGACCGTGTGGCCTTGCAAAGGGGCGTTCATCTCGGTCAGCTCCCTTGCAGCGGTTTGGCGTCCTGGAAGAAGTAGTCCTTCCACGAATCCGGTTTGTTTTTGATCGCGCCGACGCGGTAGAGGAATTCGGCCAGCGGGTAAGTGTTTTTCGGCGTGACGCTGAATTCGAACTGCGGGTTATCGATGATTTTCAGCAGCGCAGCGCGGTCGATTTTTGCCTTGGTGACGCGGATGTAAGTGTCAGCCGCCGCGCCTTTATCGTTCTGGGCAAACTCGGCTGCCTCAGTCAGCGCCTGGACGAACGCCTTGTAAGTTTTAGGGTTCTCGTCGCGGAATTTTTCGGTGGCGAACAGCACCGTCGGCGAGTTCGGGCCGAGCACGTCATTGGAATTCAGCACAACGTGGACGTTAGGGTTGGCCAGCTCCTGGTCCTGGAACGGCGGGTTGGAAAAGTGCCCGGTCAACTCGGTGCCGCCGGCAATCAGCGCCGCCGTGGCGTCGGGGTGCGGAACGGCGATGGTGTACTTGTCGAGGCGATTGAACTCCTTGTCGCCCCACTGCTTCGCGGCCGCGTATTGCAGGATGCGCGACTGCACCGACACCCCGACCGCCGGCACCGCGATGCGGTCCTTCTCAGTGAAGTCGGCGATGGTTTTGACCTTGGGATTATTGCTCACCAGGTAGTACGGGAAGTTGCCGAGGGAGGCGACGGCTTTGACGTTCTGCTTGCCGTGAGTGCGGTCCCAGATGGTCAGCAGCGGACCGACGCCCGCACCGGCAATGTCGATGGAACCGGAGAGCAACGCATCGTTGACCGCCGCACCACCGGAGAGCTGAGTCCAGTCGACCTTGATGTCGATGCCTTCCTGCTTGCCGTATTTCTCGATCAGGTTTTGATCGCGCACCACATTGAGCAATAGATAAACAATGCCGAACTGCTCGGCGATGCGAATTTCACCTTCGGCGTGGGCCACGGTCGGCGCCACCAGGCTGCCGGCGATCAGGCTGAAACCCAGGCCAATGGCCGCGGCCAGCGGTGCAAATGGAAGACGTTTGGACATGAGAGTTTCTCCGACAAATCAGAAAGGCGCGTCGCCCTGGATGGTGGTGCGATACAACTTGCGGCGCAGGTAGCTTGGGCATCCGGCGGCGAGATGAATCAGCGAACGGTTGTCCCAGAACACCAGGTCGTGGCTCTGCCATTGATGGCGGTAGATGTTTTGCGGCAGCACGCTATGGGCGTAGAGCTCATCGAGCAGTTGCTTGCTTTCGTCTTCCGGCAAACCAACGATGCGGGTGGTGAAACCCTCACTGACGAACAATGCCTTGCGGCCGTTTTCCGGGTGAGTGCGGACGATTGGATGAACCACTTCGGCGACCTGAGCGAGTTGCTCGGGCGTCAACGTCGGGCGCCAGTTGCCTTCGAATTTGGTCTCGCTGTAACGCGCGGTGTAGGAGTGCGCGGCCGAGCGGCCTTCGACGGCTTTTCGCAGCGCTTCGGGCAGGTTGTCCCAGGCTTTGTGCATGTCGGCGAACAGCGTGTCGCCGCCCTCGGACGGCAGCTCCTGGGCGTGCAGCATCGAGCCCAGGCTTGGCAGTTCTTTATAGGAAAGATCGGAATGCCAAAACTTGCCAGCGTCACCGAGGCCGATGGATTGGCGGTTTTCGATGATGTTGGAAACGATGAGAATTTCCGGATGCCCGGCCAGCAGGAATTGCTTGAGCACGTGGATCTGCAACACGCCGAAACGGCGGCTGAAGGCGATGTGCTGCTCGGGGGTAATACGCTGGTCGCGGAACACCACGACGTGATGATCCAGGTGCGCGCGGTGGATACGGGCGAAGTCCTGATCATTGATCGGGCGGGACAGGTCGAGGCCGATGATTTCGGCACCGACAGCGCCACTGAACGGGCGGATGTCGAAGGTTTGCGACGCGATGTTCGCGGCGCTTGGGGAAGCCGTTGCTGCAGACATAAATCACTCCCACGCACGGCACGCTCAAGGGCGCGCGCGTCGATCAAGAAACTCACGGAGGTCCCGTGTTGGTTCGTGTCGTGCGGCGCGCCGATTGGTCGGCAGGCACGCAGGAGAATGACTTTATAGATATAAGAACTGAAATTTAAATACCGTTAGCGAATAACGATATGGCTTTTGAGGTGGACGCCTTTGAGGCCGCCATCGCGAGCAAGCTCGGCTCCTACAGGGATGTAGTCGGCCACACGATCTCCTGTAGGAGCCGAGCTTGCTCGCGATGAGGCCCTCAGCCCAGGCAGAGACCTAACGCTCGTGCAACGCCTCGGCACGCGCGCGAATAATCGGCTTGAGCAGGTAGCTGAGAACGGTCTTCTTGCCCGTAATGATATCCACCGAAGCCACCATCCCCGGGATGATCAGCAATGGCTTTTCATCTGTCCCCAAGTGGCTGCGGTCAGTGCGCAGCTTGATGATGTAGTAAGTGGTTTTCTTGTCTTCGTCGGTGATGGTGTCAGCACCGATCTGTTCAAGCTTGGCCTTCAGCCCACCATAAATGGTGTAGTCGTACGCCGTGAACTTCACCGTCGCTTCCTGCCCCGGATGCAGGAACGCAATGTCTTGCGGGCGAACTTTCGCCTCAACCAGCAAGGTGTCGTCCAGCGGCACGATTTCCACCAGGTCGCTGCCCGGCTGGATCACGCCGCCAATGGTGTTCACCAGCAACTTGTTGACGATGCCGCGCACCGGCGATGTCACCAGCGTCCGGCTGACCCGGTCTTCCAGCGCCTTGCCGGTGGCCTGCGCCTTGTTCAGGTCAGTGCGCGCCTCATTGAGTTGAGTCAGTGCTTCGCTGCGGAATTTGCCGCGAGTCTCGTCGATCTTGCGCTGCACTTCCTTGATCGCCGATTGGGCGCGAGGAATGGCCAGGGTGGTCGCGTCCAGTTGCCCGCGGGTTTCAACCTCGGCGCGCTTGAGTCGCAGCACTTCAACCGGCGATACCGCGCCCTGGGCCACCAACGGCTCGGACATGTTGATTTCCTGGCGTTGCAACGCGAGACCGTTGCGGTACTGCGACTGCTTGGAGGTGAACTCGCGCAGCTCTTGCTGACGCTGGATCAACTGCTCCTCCAAGCCGCCAATTTCATCGTGCAACTGCTGACGGCGGCTGATGTACAGAGACTCTTCGCTGGCCGCCTGACCGGGTACGGCCTTCAGCACATCAGCGGGGAAGTTCAGCGGACGGTCATCGACTTCCGCGCTCAAGCGTTCGACTCGCAGCAGCATCGATAGCCGATCGGCTTCGGTTTCGCCGACGTTGGACGCAAACCGCGTGTCGTCCAGGCGAATCAGCGGCGCGCCAGCTTCGACGATCTGCCCCTCGGTCACGAACAACTCGGAGACGATACCGCCCTCAAGGTTCTGGATTTTCTGGATCTTGGACGAGGGAATCGCCTTGCCGTCGCCCTTTGTGACTTCGTCGATCACGGCGAAGTTGGCCCAGAGCATCAGGAACACGAAGAAGCCGATGATCGCCCAGATGGTCAGCCGCACCACGCGTGGGGCGTCCTCGATCAGCGCTTTGTTGACCTCGGGAAGTGGCTGGCCATGCAGCGAATCGGAGCCTTTGAAATAACGGCCGATCGAATTCTTGAAACCCGACTTAAGCAACACTGATCTGCCCCTTCTTCAACGCTTCCATCACCGCGGCTTTCGGGCCGTCGGCGAGAATCTGCCCGCGGTCGATGACGATCAGACGATCCACCAGCGACAACAACGAAGCCCGGTGCGTCACCAGCACCACGGTTTTGTTTTCAACCACCGCCGCGAGGCGTTGCTTGAGGCGTTCTTCACCGGTGTTGTCCATGGCGCTGGTCGGTTCGTCGAGCAGCAGGATCGGCGGATTGAGCAGCAACGCACGGGCCAGGGCGACGTTCTGGCGCTGACCGCCAGACAGGTTCTGTCCACGCTCGCCAACTTGCAGCTCATAACCTTGCGGATGAAGACGCGCGAATTCGTGGACGCCGGCCAGTTCGGCAGCTTGCAGCACCATTTCGTCTTCTACGTAGCGCGCGCCCGACACCAGGTTGTCGCGCAGGGTCCCGGCGAGCAATTGGATGTCCTGAGCCACGTAGCCAATGTTGTGGCGCAATTCGCTGACGTCGATCTGACGGATATCGACGCCATCCACCAGCAGGGCGCCGTCGTCCGGCTGGTAGAGGCCTACGAGCAGTTTGGCCAGGGAGCTTTTCCCCGAGCCGCTGCGCCCGATGATGCCGATCTTCTCGCCAGGCTTGATGATCAGGTTGATGTTCTTCAGCGCCGCGTTCTGTTGGTTCGGGTAGGTGAAGTTCATCTGCCGGCATTCGATGGCGCCTTGCAGCACCTTGCGGCTCAGTGGGCGTTCCTCGAAGTTGCGCTCTTGCGGCAGCTCCATCATCTGATCGACCGAGGTCATGGTCACCCGCGCTTGCTGGTAACGCGTCAGCAGGCCGGACAGCGAAGCCAGCGGGCTGAGCGCGCGGCCGCTGAGCATGTAGCAGGCGATCAAACCGCCCATGCTCAGGTGACCGTCGATGATCTGGTACACGCCGAAGACGATCATGATCACCCCGGCCAATTGCTGGATCAGCAAGGTGATGTTCATCGCCAGACCGGAGAGCATTTTCACTCGCAGCTCGAGGCGGCTGAGGGTGCCGATGGTCTGCTCCCACTGATATTGGCGCTCGCTTTCGGCGTTGTTGACCTTCACTGCATCGAGGCCGGCGAGGGTTTCGATCAGGCTCGACTGACGCTCGGCACCCAGCGCCATGGTTCGTTCCATGGTCGCCACCAGTGGCTTCTGCAGCGCATAGCCGATCAGCAGGGCAATCGGGAACGCCAGCACCGGAATCCACACCAGATGCCCGCCGAGAATCGCGATGACCATGAAGATCAGCAGCGTAAACGGCAGGTCAATCAAACTGGTGAGGGTCAGCGAGGCAAGGAAGTCCCGCAGGCTCTGAAACTCATGGATGTTCTGGGCGAAGCTGCCAACCCGTGCCGGGCGGTACTTCATGGCCATGCCGACGATGCGCTCGAACAAGGTGGCCGAGATGATCAGGTCGGTTTTCTTCCCGGCCAGGTCCAGACAGAGGCTGCGCAGGCTCTTGAGGATCAGGTCGAACAGGTACGCCCCGGTGATGCCGATGGCCAATACCCACAAGGTCGATTCAGCCTGGTTCGGCACGACGCGGTCGTAGACGTTCATCACGAACAGCGGCGCGGCCATGGCAATGATGTTGATCAGGAAACTGGCGGCGATGGCGTCGGCGTACAGCCAGCGCGAACGCTTGAGGGTGTCGCGGAACCACGAGCGCGCGCGCGGGATCAGCGTGCCGTGATTGACGTCGAATTTGTGCTGGGGTTGAGCGAAGAACACTTTGCCGATGTAGTCATCGGCCAGCAATTCGCGGCTGACAACACTTTCGCCGCCATCGCTTTCACTGATCAGCAGCCGTGCCTGGTCTTCACCGAGCCAGCCGAGCAGAACGGCACTGCGACCATCCTTGAGCAGCAACAGCGCCGGCATGGCAATCGCCGGGATCTGCTCCAGTTTGCGTACCAGCACCCGCCCTTGCAGGCCGGCGCGAGCGGCCGCGCGGGGCAGCAATTCAACGCTCAGGCGCTGCTTGGGCAACGGCAGGCCGGTGGTCAACATCGCGGCGCTGGCCGGTTTCTGATGCAGGGTGCAAAGAGCCAGCAAGCCGTCCAGTAGCGGATCGTCGTGCAGCGCGCGTGGATCATGAATGAGTTGAACTCGACTGACTTCTGATTCCACGCTCGGCACACTCTTGGCTAACAATTGAACAATGAAGGTTCTGCTCAATTCATACCGGGCAGTTGAACCTTGGGCTTCACGTCGTTTTGCACAACGGATGCCAACGGTGCGACCACTCCCTGGCTCTTGAGCAACTCGCCCATGGTCGCCTTGATTCGGTACTGAGTAAATAACTGAATGTTCTTGATCTCCGCCAGGCGACGAGAAGCCGAGAACAGCTCGTTTTCACTGTCGAGCAGGTCGAGCAAGGTGCGCTCGCCGAGACCGAACTGCTTCTGATAAGCGGTGCGCACGCTGGTGCTGTGATCGACATATTGCTGGGCGATCGGAACTTGGGCATTGGCGTTGTTCAAGGCATTCCAGGCCAGGCCCAGCTCTTCGTTCAACACGCGCAAGGCGTTGTTGCGAATATCCAGTGCCTGGTTGGACTGGTAGGACTTGGATTCCAGATCAGCCTTGTTGCTGCCGCCGGCATACAGATTGAAGCGCATGCGCAACATGGCCTGCCATTCATTGCTGTGACCGTTCTGGCCGTCGAGGTCGTTGTCGGCGGTGCGACCCAATTCGGCATCGAAGCGCGGGTAGAAGGACGACTTGGCGGCTTCGTACTGTTTCTCGGCAGCGGCGATATCGGATTCGGCGGAACGCAGGATCGGGCTGTTTTCCAGCATCTGCGCCCTGGCTTCATTCAGGTTGGCCGGCAACAGCGCCATGAAATCGGAAGGACGCTCCAACTGATCGGGCATCTGGCCGACGGCGCTGAGGAAGTTGGTCTCGGCGTCAGCCAGGTTGGTCTGCTCGGTGATCAGGTTGTTGCGGGCTTGAGCCATACGCGCTTCGGCCTGATCGAGGTCGGCACCGCTGCCCACGCCACGCTGGGTGCGCAGTTTGATCTGGTCGAAAATCCGTTCGTGGCTCTTCAGGTTCTCGGTTGCCAGGCGTACGAATTCGCGGCGGGTCAGTACGTCGAGATACACCTGAGCGACGGTGAGCGCGGTGCGTTCGGACGTGCCCAGCAAAGAGTAGGCGCGGGAATTAACAGTGGCTTGTTGACGCCCCACTTCACTCGACGTCGCAAACCCGTCAAAAACCATTTGCGACAACCGCACGCTGGACTCGCTGCGATTCAGGTTTTCCCAGTGATTGTTGTTGCCGGCGGCACGCGTGGTGACGTTGTCAGTGCCTTCGCGACCATAACCGCCCAGCAGATCGACCCGTGGGAGGTATCCACCTTTTGCTGCCTTTAACTGATAATCCGCGGCCAATCGACTGTTAACGCCTGCCTGAATTTCCGGATGGACATCCAGTGCCTGTTGCATGGCTTCCGGAAGGGACTGCGCCTGAACAAAACTGGCGGCAAGGGCGAAGGGTAAAGCCGTAAGCAGGTGCAAACGCATTATTGGAATTTCCCGGGATTGCTTGTCTTGAATCACTGCAGAGCGTGCCGCTGCATTGGATGATGACAACCGAAGTGACCGTTTGTCGGAAAGTTTGATTTTGGAACTGCGTCACACTCGACGGGGCAGGTCGGCACCGAAATATCAATGTGACATTACAGAGGCGAGTGTTTAGGATGACAGGCAGAAGGTCAATAGTTTGGCATAAAGTTTATAGCGAAAAAATATAGCCAATTTGTTGACGAATAACCGCGTCAAAGTTGTGCCTCTAATACCTTGAAAGAACGTCCAGACTGTTGGCAAACACGCCGCCAGGTTCATGGAAGTCAATTGAATGCGACACCCGGAGAGTCTTCAATGAGCAGTGTTGTGGCCATCGTCAAAAGCATTGTCGGTCAGGTTTTCGCTGTGTCCCCAGAGGGCGTGCGCCGCGTACTCGTTGAAGGCGATCGGTTGTTTGTCGGCGATCAGGTAGACACCGGCGCGGCAGGCGCCGTCACGCTTGAACTGGCTGACGGCCGGACCCTGGACCTGGGCCGCGACACTCAGTGGAGCGGCAGCGACCCGGATTCCAGCACTGACCTGGCACAAGCCACTGCACAAGCCGCGCCATCGGTTGAAGAACTGCAACAAGCCATCGTTGCCGGCGCCGACCCGACCACCGATCTTGAAGCCACCGCGGCCGGCCCGACAGCTGCCGGCACAGGCGGCGCGGCCGGTGGCGGCCACAGCTTCGTGATGCTGGATGCAACTGCTGGCCGGGTGGACCCGACCATTGGTTTCCCGACTGCGGGCATCGGCACTGCCGCGTTGGCTGCACAGAACACCATCGGCGGCCAGACTGCCGATACCAGCGCCAACGTGCAGCGCGAATCGACCCTGACCTTGAGCGCCACGCCGACCATCACCGAGGCCGGCGGCGTATTGGTTTACACCGCTACGTTGACCCAGGCTCCGCTGACCGACCTGAGCATTACCCTGTCCAATGGCTCGGTGATCGTGATCCAGGCAGGCCAGTTGACCGGTACCCTCAACGTCCCGCTCGCGCCGAACGACACTGTCTATAACGACCCGACCCAGATCAACGTAACCGTCACCGGCACTACGGGCGGTAGCGGCATCATCGTCACTCCGCCGACAACCCCGGCCGTGACCCAGGTCACTGACACCGTCGATACCACCACGGTCACCTTGACCGCTGGTGCCAACGTTACCGAAGGCGGTCAGATCACCTACACCGCGACATTGACCAACCCGGCGCAGACGCCGGTCACCATCACACTGTCCAACGGCTCGATCATCACCATCGATGCCGGCAACACGACCGGTAGCGTGAACGTCGACACCCCGGTCAATGACGTTTATCAGAACGGCAGCACCGTCAGCACCACGATCACTGGCGCCACCGGCGGCAACTTCGAGAACCTGGTGCCAAACCCGGCTCCGGCCGTGACCACCATTACCGACTCACCGGACACCACCACCGTCACACTGACGGCGGGATCTACAGTCACCGAAGGCGGCCAGATCACCTACACCGCGACCCTGACCAATCCTGCTCAAACGCCGGTCACTGTCACCCTGTCCAACGGCTCGACCATCACCATCGACGCCGGCAAAACCACAGGTTCCGTGAACGTCGACACCCCGGCCAATGACGTTTATCAGAACGGCAGCACCGTCAGCACCACGATCACTGGCGTTACCGGTGGCAACTTCGAGAACCTGGTGCCGAGCACCACACCAGCGGTCACCACCATTATCGACTCGGCCGACAATACCGGCCTGAGCCTCACCGCCACTGGAACCGTCGTCGAAGGCGGGCAGATCACCTACACCGCCACCCTGACCAACCCGGCCGGCACGCCGATGACCGTGACCTTGAGCAATGGCTCGGTCATCACCATCGAAGCGGGCAAGACCACTGGCAGCGTGACTGTCGATACCGCAGCCAATGACGTCTACAACAATGGCAGCACCGTCAGCACCACCATCACGGGAACCACCGGCGGCAATTTCGAGCAGCTGACCCCGAGCACCGAGCCGGCGCTGACCACCATTACCGACTCGAAAGACAACACCGGCCTGAGCCTCACCGCCACCGGCACCGTCGTCGAAGGCGGTCAGATCACTTACACCGCCACTTTGACCAACCCGGCCGGCACGCCGATGACCGTGACTTTGAGCAATGGCTCGGTCATCACCATCGAAGCGGGCAAGACCACCGGCAGCGTGACCGTCGATACCGCAGCCAATGACGTCTACAACAATGGCAGCACCGTCAGCACCACCATCACCGGGACCACCGGCGGTAATTTCGAGCAACTGACCCCGAGCACCGAGCCGGCGCTGACCACTATCACTGATTCCAAGGATGACACCGGCCTGAGCCTGTCGGCGTCCACCGTAGTGGCCGAGGGTGGTTCGATCGTTTACACCGCCACCCTGACTAACGCGGCCGGTACTCCGGTCACTGTCACCCTGAGCAACGGCGCGGTGATCACCATCGCCGCCAACGCCACCAGCGGTTCCGTCACCGTCGACGCGCCGAAAGACGATGCCTACATTGACGCCGGCAAGGTCAGCGCCACGATCAGCACTGCCACCGGCGGTAACTTCGAGAACCTGGTGCCGAGCACGGTTCCGGCAGTGACCGAAGTGACCGACACGATCAATACCTCGACGGTCAGTCTGACGGCCAACGGCTCTGTGACCGAAGGCGGGACCGTGGTTTACACCGCATCCGTCACCGCGCCAGTGACCGATACACCGGTGGTTGTGACCTTGTCCAACGGCCAGACCATCACCATTCCGGTCGGTTCGAGCAGTGCCAGCGTGAACTTCACGGCACCAAACGATGCCCTCGCCGGTGGTGGCTCGCTAAGCGTCAAGATTGATGACGCCAAGGGCGGCAACTTCGAAAAGCTGGAAGTCGACGGCAAGCCTGCGGACACCTCGGTTACTGATAAGGCTGACACCACAACGATCAGCCTCAGCGCGACCGACTCGGTTGCCGAAGGCGGCTCCATCGTTTACACCGCGAACCTGACCCATGCGGCCGGCACGCCAGTGACCGTGACGTTGAGTAACGGCGCAGTCATCACCATCGCCGCCAATGCCACCAGCGGTTCCGTCACCGTCGATGCGCCAAAAGACGATGCTTACATCGACGCCGGCAAAGTCAGCGCCACGATCACCACCGCTACCGGCGGCAACTTTGAAGACCTGGTCAAAAGCCCGGCTGCAGCCGTCACCACCGTCACCGACACCCTCGACACCTCGACCGTCACCCTGACCGCCACCAGCAGCGTGGCCGAGGGCGGCACCGTGGTTTACACCGCCTCGGTCGGCGCACCGGTCACCGGTTCTCCGGTGGTGGTGACCTTGTCCAACGGTCAGACCATCACCATTGGCATTGGCCAAAGCAGCGGCACAGTCAATGCCGTGGTCTCGAACGATGTGCTCAGCGGCCACGCGCCATTGACCAACTCGATCACCAAAGTCAGCGGTGGCAACTACGAAAACCTGGTCGCCGATAAAACCCCGGTCAGCACCAGCGTGACCGACACCATCGACACCACCACCCTGTCGCTGAGCGCCACCGGCAACGTCAAAGAAGGTGGCCAGATCACCTACACCGCCACCCTGACCCATGCCGCCGGCAGCCCAGTGACCGTGACGTTGAGCAACGGCGCGACCATCACCATCGATGCCGGTAAAACCACCGGCACCGTGAAAGTCGATGCACCGAAAGACGACGTCTACAAGGACGCCGGCAAACTGGAAGTCACCATCAAGGACGCCGCTGGCGGCAACTTTGAAAACCTGGTCACCAGCCCGACCCCGGCCGTGACCAACGTGGCGGACACCATCAACACCACACACCTGACCCTCAGCGCTGAAAAGTCGGTACTCGAAGGCTCGCACATCACCTACACCGCGACCCTCACCAACGCCGCGCAAACGCCAGTGACCGTCAAGCTGAGCAACGGCGAGACCATCACCATCGAAGCCGGCAAAACCACCGGCTCGGTCACCATCGAGGCGCCAAGCGACGACGTCTACAAAGATGCCGGCAAGCTCACCGTGACCATGACGGATGCTACCGGCGGCAACTTTGAAGACCTGGTCAAAAGCCCGGCTGCAGCCGTCACCACCGTCACCGACACCCTCGACACCTCGACCGTCACCCTGACCGCCACCAGCAGCGTGGCCGAGGGCGGCACCGTGGTTTACACCGCCTCGGTCGGCGCACCGGTCACCGGTTCTCCGGTGGTGGTGACCTTGTCCAACGGTCAGACCATCACCATTGGCATTGGCCAAAGCAGCGGCACAGTCAATGCCGTGGTCTCGAACGATGTGCTCAGCGGCCACGCGCCATTGACCAACTCGATCACCAAAGTCAGCGGTGGCAACTACGAAAACCTGGTCGCCGATAAAACCCCGGTCAGCACCAGCGTGACCGACACCATCGACACCACCACCCTGTCGCTGAGCGCCACCGGCAACGTCAAAGAAGGCGGCCAGATCACCTATACCGCCACCCTGACCCATGCCGCCGGCAGCCCGGTGACCGTGACGTTGAGCAACGGCGCGACCATCACCATCGATGCCGGTAAAACCACCGGCACCGTGAAAGTCGATGCGCCGAAAGACGACGTCTACAAGGACGCCGGCAAACTGGAAGTCACCATCAAGGACGCCGCTGGCGGCAACTTTGAAAACCTGGTCACCAGCCCGACCCCGGCCGTGACCAACGTGGCGGACACCACCAACATCACACACCTGACCCTCAGCGCTGAAAAGTCGGTACTCGAAGGCTCGCACATCACCTACACCGCGACCCTCACCAACGCCGCGCAAACGCCTGTAACCGTCAAGCTGAGCAACGGCGAGACCATCACCATCGAAGCCGGCAAAACCACCGGTTCGGTCACCATCGCGGCGCCAAGCGACGACGTCTACAAGGATGCCGGCAAGCTCACCGTGACCATGACGGATGCCAGCGGCGGCAACTTCGAAAACCTCGACATCAGCAAAGCGTCAGTGACCACCACCGTCAAAGACACGGTCGACACCACGTCCCTGTCGCTGTCGGCCAGCAATACCGTCAGCGAAGGTGGCCAGATCACCTACACCGCGACCCTGAGCAACCCGACAGACACGGCCATGACCGTGAAGTTGAGCAACGGCGCCGTGATCAACATCGCCGCCGGCGCCACCACCGGTTCGGTGAATTTCGCCGCGCCGGCCAACACCCCGTACATCGATGGCGGCAAAGTCCAGACTACGATTGCCAGCCAGAGCGGCGGTAATTTCGAAAAAGTCGTCACCGACCATTCGCCGGCGGTTACCACCGTCACCGATTCTGCAGATACCACCGGCCTGAGCCTGAGCGCCACCGGTTCGGTCGCCGAGGGCGGTTCGATCGTCTACACCGCGACCCTGACCAATGCCGCTGGCTCCGCGATGACCGTGACGTTGAACAACGGCGCGGTGATCCACATCGCCAAGGGCGCCACCACCGGTTCGGTGAATTTCGCCGCGCCGAAGGATGACGTCTACAAAGACGCCGGCAAAGTCGAAGCCAGCATCACCAAGACCGCCGGCGGCAACTTCGAGAACCTGGTGGCCGACAAGACGCCAGCGGTTACCGACGTGACCGACACCCTCAATACGTCGACAGTCAGTCTGACGGCCAACAGCACTGTGGCTGAAGGCGGCACCGTGGTGTACACCGCGTCGGTCAACGCGCCAGTGACCGGTTCGCCGGTTGTCGTGACCTTGTCCAACGGCCAGAGCATTACCATTCCTGTCGGCGCCAGCAGCGCCAGCGTGAAATACACCGCACCGAACGACGCACTGGCTGGTGGCGGTTCGCTGAGCGTGAAAATCGACGGCACCACCGGTGGCAACTACGAAAACCTGGTGGCGAATCAAACCCCGGCAGTCACGTCGGTGACCGATGTTAAAGACACCACCACCCTGAGTCTGGGCGCTACGGATTCGGTGGCGGAAGGCGGTTCTATCATCTACACCGCGACGCTGACTCACGCTGCCGGCACGCCGGTCACCGTGAACCTGTCGAACGGCGCAGTGATCACCATCGCGGCTGGCGCGACTGTCGGTTCCGTGACCGTCAAGGCTCCTGACGATGACGTCTACAAAGATGCCGGCAAAGTTGAAGCGACCATCAAGGACGCCAGTGGCGGCAACTTCGAAAACCTGGTGACCAGCCCGGCGGCGGCAGTCACTGCGGTGACTGACACCATCAATACGTCGACGGTCAGTCTGACGGCCAACGGCACTGTGGTCGAAGGCGGCACCGTGGTTTACACCGCGTCCGTCACCGCGCCGGTGACTGATTCGCCCGTTGTAGTGACCCTGTCGAACGGTCAGACCATCACCATTCCGGTTGGCGCCAGCAGTGCCAGCGTGAACTTCACTGCGCCGAACGATGCCCTCGCCGGTGGTGGCTCGCTGAGCGTCAAGATCGACGACGCCAAGGGTGGTAATTACGAGAAGCTGGAAGTTAACGGCAAGCCGGCGAACACCTCGATTACCGATACGACTGACACCACGACGGTTAGCCTCAGCGCGACTGAGTCGGTGGCTGAAGGCGGCTCCATCGTTTATACCGCGAACCTGACCCACGCTGCCGGCACACCAGTGACCGTCACCCTGAGCAACGGCGCGGTGATCACCATTGCGGCCAACGCTACCAGCGGCTCCGTAATCGTCAAGGCACCTGCCGATGACGTCTATAAAGACGCGGGCAAAGTCGAAGCGACCATCAAAGGCGCCAGTGGCGGCAACTTCGAAAACCTGGTGACCAGCCCGGCGGCGGCAGTCACTGCGGTGACTGACACCATCAATACGTCGACGGTCAGCCTGACGGCCAACGGCACTGTGGCTGAAGGCGGAACCGTGGTTTACACCGCGTCCGTCACCGCGCCGGTGACTGATTCGCCCGTTGTAGTGACCCTGTCGAACGGTCAGACCATCACCATTCCGGTTGGCGCCAGCAGTGCCAGCGTGAACTTCACTGCGCCGAACGATGCCCTCGCCGGTGGTGGTTCGCTGAGCGTCAAGATCGACGACGCCAAGGGTGGTAATTACGAGAAGCTGGAAGTTAACGGCAAGCCGGCGAACACCTCGATTACCGATACGACTGACACCACGACGGTTAGCCTCAGCGCGACTGAGTCGGTGGCTGAAGGCGGCTCCATCGTTTATACCGCGAACCTGACCCACGCTGCCGGCACACCAGTGACCGTCACCCTGAGCAACGGCGCGGTGATCACCATTGCGGCCAACGCTACCAGCGGCTCCGTTATCGTCAAGGCACCTGCCGATGACGTCTATAAAGACGCGGGCAAAGTCGAAGCGACCATCAAAGGCGCCAGCGGCGGCAACTTCGAAAACCTGGTCACCAGCCCCGCAGCTGCGGTCACGGAAGTGACTGACACCCTCAATACGTCGACGGTCAGCCTGAAGGCAACGCCCACCGCAGCCGAAGGCGGCAATGTGGTGTACACCGCTTCCGTGACCTCGAAGGTCACCGGCAAGGACGTGGTCGTCACCCTGGCCAACGGTGAAAAAATCACCATCCCGGTCGGTGAAAGCACGGCCTCGATCACCGTTAAAGCCCCGAATGACGCATTGGTTGGCCACGAGCCGCTGACCAATGCCATCAAGGATGTAACCGGCGGCAATTACGAGAATCTGGTCGCCGACAAGACTCCGACCTCGACCGCCATCAGCGACACTCTGGACACCACCAAAGTGACCATGACCGCCACCGGTCAGGTGCTTGAAGGCGGCAACATCACCTATACCGCCAACCTGACGAATGCGGCCGGCAGCGACATGACGGTCAAGTTGAGCAACGGCGAAAGCATCGTGATCAAGGCCGGCGACAAGTCGGGCTCCATTACCGTTCCTGCACCGGCCGATGACGTCTACAAGGACGGCAGCAAAATCACTGTCCGCATCGACAGCACCAGCGGCGGCGACTTCGAGAAGCTCGACGTCAACAAAGCCGCGCACATCACGACCGTCAAAGATACGATCGACACCACCACGCTGAAACTCAGCGCCGATGTGGGCACCGTCGGCGAAGGTGGTCAGATCAACTACACCGCGACCCTGAACCACCCAGCGGACACGGCGATGAGCGTGACCCTGAACAATGGTCTGGTGATCAACATCAAGGCTGGCGAGTCCAGCGGCTCTGCGTCTTTCACCGTACCGAACAACGTCTACACCGGCGCAGCGGATGTCCTTGCCTCGATCAAGGAAACCACCGGCGGCAACTTCGAAAAACTGGACACAGATCACTCGGCCGTCGTCACCAAAGTCACCGACACTGCTGACACCACCAACCTGACCTTGAGCGCTAGCGGCTCGGTGCAGGAAGGCGGCCAGGTCGTCTACACCGCGACCCTGTCCCAGGCCGCCGGCAGCAACATGACCGTGAAGCTGAGCAACGGCGCGACCATCACTATCCTCAAGGATGCGGTGTCCGGCCAGGTCAGCGTTGACGCACCGAAAGACGATGCCTACATCGACGCCGGCAAGGTCAGCGCCACGATCAGCACCGCCACCGGCGGCAACTTCGAGAACCTGGTCCCGAGCACTGTCCCGGCAGTGACCGAGGTGACTGACACCATCAACACCTCGACGGTCAGTCTGACCGCCAACGGCACTGTGGCCGAAGGCGGTACCGTGGTTTACACCGCGTCTGTGTCTGCTGAAGTCACCGGTTCGCCGGTCGTCGTGACCTTGTCTAACGGCCAGACCATCACCATTCCGGTTGGATCGAGCAGCGCGAGCGTGAACTTCATCGCGCCAAACGATGCATTGGCTGGCGGCGGTTCGCTGAGCGTCAAGATTGATGATGCGAAGGGCGGTAACTACGAGAAGCTGGAAGTTAACGGCAAACCCGCAGATACCTCAATTACCGATACGACTGACACCACGACGGTCAGCCTCAGCGCGACTGAGTCGGTGGCTGAAGGTGGTTCGATTGTCTACACCGCGAACCTGACCCATACGGCCGGCACACCGGTAACCGTGACGTTGAGCAACGGCGCGGTGATCACCATCGCCGCCAATGCCACCAGCGGTTCCGTCACCGTCGATGCGCCGGAGGACGATGCCTACATCGACGCCGGCAAGGTCAGCACCACGATCAGCACCGCCACCGGCGGTAACTTCGAGAACCTGGTCCCGAGCACTGTCCCGGCAGTGACCGAAGTGACCGACACAATCAACATTTCGACGGTCAGCCTGACCGCCAACGGCACTGTGGCCGAAGGCGGCACCGTGGTTTACACCGCCTCGGTGTCTGCTGAGGTCACCGGTTCGCCGGTAGTCGTGACCTTGTCCAACGGCCAGACCATCACCATTCCGGTCGGTTCGAGCAGCGCGAGCGTGAACTTCACCGCGCCAAACGATGCCCTGGCTGGCGGCGGCGCCTTGAGCGTCAAGATTGACGATGCGAAGGGCGGTAACTTCGAAAAACTGAGCATCGACAGCAAACCGGCGGACACCGCTGTCAGCGATACCGTGGACACCACCAAAGTGACCATGACCGCCAGCGATTACGTGGTCGAGGGCGGCACGATCACTTACACCGTCAACCTCAGCAACGCCGCCGGTACTGACATGACGGTCAAGCTGAGCAATGGCGAGAGCGTGGTGATCAAGGCCGGCGACAAGTCGGGCTCCATTATCGTTCCCGCACCGGCCGATGACGTCTACAAGGACGGCAGCAAGATCACCGTTGGCATCGCCAGCACCGACGGTGGCAACTTCGAGAAACTCGACGTCAGCAATACCACCCACACCACCACCGTCAATGACACCACCGACACCACTACGCTGAAGCTCAGTGCCGATGTGAACACCGTCGACGAAGGTGGCCAGATCGTCTACACCGCCACGCTTAGCCACCCGGCCGATACGGCGATGACCGTGACCCTGAACAACGGCCTGGTAATCAACATCAAGGCCGGCGAGTCCAGCGGTTCGGCGCCGTACACAGTGCCAAATGATGTCTACACCGGCGCCTCGCCCGTCAGGGCAGCGATCGCGGACAGTGTTGGCGGCAACTTCGAAAAACTGGATACCGATCGCTCGGCCGTCGTCACCCAAGTGACCGACACCGCTGACACCACCAGCCTGACCTTGAGCGCTACCGGTTCAGTTCAGGAAGGTGGGCAGATCGTCTACACCGCGACCCTGTCCCAGGCCGCTGGTAGCGACATGACGGTAAAACTGAGCAACGGCGCGACCATCACCATCCTCAAGGATGCGGTGTCCGGCCAGGTCAGCGTTGACGCACCGAAAGACGATGCCTACATCGACGCCGGCAAGGTCAGTGCCACGATCACCACCGCCACCGGTGGCAACTTCGAGAACCTGGTCCCGAGCACTGTTCCGGCAGAGACCAACGTCACCGACACCATCGACACTTCGACCGTGACCCTGAAAGCCACCGAGTCGGCCGCTGAAGGTGGCACCGTCACTTACACCGCGACCGTCGGCGCGCCGGTAACCGGTTCGCCAGTGACTGTGTCTTTGGCCAACGGCCAGTCCATCACTATCGCCGTCGGGCAAACCACCGGTACCGTGAGCACCCTCGCACCCAACGATGCGTTGACCGGTCACGCACCACTGACCAACTCGATCACCAACGTCAGCGGCGGCAACTACGAAAACCTGGTGGCCGACAAAACGCCGGTCAGCACCACCGTGACTGACACCGCCGACACGACCAACCTGACGCTGAGCGCCAGCAACTCGGTCGCTGAAGGCGGCTCGATCGTCTACACCGCCACCCTGACCCACGCTGCCGACACGCCAGTAACCGTCACGTTGAGCAACGGCAAGGTGATCACCATCGCCGCCAACGCTACCAGCGGTTCTGTCACCGTCGATGCGCCGAAAGACGACGCCTACATCGACGCCGGCAAAGTCAGCGCCACGATCACCAGCGCCACTGGCGGCAACTTCGAGAACCTGGTCCCGAGCACGGCTCCAGCAGAGACCAACGTCACCGACACCTTCGACAAGACCGAAGTCAGCATCACCGGCAGCACCTCGGTAACCGAAGGCCAGACCGCCAGCTACACCGTCAGCCTGACTAACCCGGCGCAGACGGATGTCACCCTGAAAATCGTCTACAGCGGCACCGCCGCCGACGGTTCTGACTTCACCGGTGTGTACACCGTGACGATCCCGGCGGGCGGCAGCACTGCGAGCTTCAACGTCGCGACCCAGGACGACAGGTTCACCGAAGGCACTGAAAACTTCGTGGTCAAGATCGACTCGGCTACCGGAGGCAACTTCGAGAACCTGGCGATCAGCGCGTCCAACGGCAGCGTCAGCACCACGATCATCGACAACGATGCGCCACCGGCCCTCGACCTGGACACCAACAACTCCAGCGGCGCCACGGGTGCCAACTACAACGTGACCTTCACCGAAGGCACCACCGGCCAGGGCGTATCGATCGGCGACACCGATCTGAAAATCACCGACCCGGACAGCACCTTGCTGACCGGCGCGACCATCGTGCTGACCAACCGTCAACCGGGCGACGCGCTGAACCTGGGCAACAGCGTCAACGGCATCACCATCAATGCCAACAGCACGAATGGCACGGTCACGCTGACACTGTCCGGCAGCGCGACGCTGGCCGACTACATGCAACAGATCAAGAACATCAGCTTCACCAACAACAGTGAGGACCCGAGCAGCGTGCCGCGGATCATCACCGTGACGGTCACTGATGGCAGCAACTACTCCAACACCGCGACCACCACCGTCAACGTGGTTGGCGTGAACGATGCACCGACCGCCGCACCGGTTAACGTCACCGGCACCGAAGACACGCCGCTGATCCTCGGCTGGTCGACCTTCGGCGTCAGTGATGTCGACAGCGCCGCCGCTAACCTGGGCGTGAAAATCACCCAGCTGCCGGGCGAAGGCAAATTGCAATTCCTGGCCACTGACGGCAAGACCTGGACCGATGTCGCGAACAACCAGACGTTCACCAAGGCTGACATCGACGCTGGCAAGTTGCGCTTCCTGCCGGATACCAATGAGTCCGGCAGCGACGGCTACAACCCCGGCCTGGGCAACATCAAGGCCGACTATGCACAGATCCAATTCCAGCCAACCGACGGCTCGCTGCTGGGCAACACCGGCACGATCAAAATCGACATCACGCCAGTGGCCGACGCTCCGTCCCTGAGCGTTGCCGACAACAGCGTCAAATCCACCGGTCTGATCAAGGAAGTCTGGACCGGCCTGCCGCTCGGCACCGATGGCAGCGGCGCAGCTACCGGCACCCTGAAAAGTGTCATCGACGGCGCGGGCAAACCGAACTCCAGTGGTACGGTGACCAACGTGCAGTCCGACGGCAGCGTAGCGGCTGGTACGGCTTCGAAAACCTCCGGGCTGATCTACCTCGAAGCCGGCAAGACTTACACCTTCAGCGGCACCGGCGATGACAGCCTGTTGGTGACCATCGGCGGTAAAAACGTGGCGGCCACGACGTGGGGCGCGGGCGGCAAACTGAACGGTTCGTTCACCCCGACCACCAGCGGTTACTACACGCTGGACATCTACCACCACAACCAGAGCGGCCCGGGTAGCTATGACGTCAACCTGTCGGTCAACGGCAGTGCCGCGATCGACCTGAGCAGCGCCGGCGTGCCGCTGTACACCGGCGTGGCGGATCTCGCCGCTTCCGGCGTGACAGTGTCCGATTTGCACGGCACCAGCGGCGAAGGCTACTACGAAGGCTACAAACTCAATGAAGCCGCGGAAGGGACCAGCGTTCATCTGTCCGCGATCAAGACGGCCCTGACTGATATCGACGGCTCCGAAAGCCTGAGCGTGAAGATCAGCGGGATTCCGGCGGGCTCGGTACTGACCGATGGCGCCGGCCACACGTTCACCGCCAGCGCGACGTCCGGCGAAGCTAACGTCACGGGCTGGAACCTCGGCTCCCTGACCGTCACTCCGCCGCCGTACTACAACGGCCAGTTCAACCTGACCGTGACCTCGACCTCCACCGAATCGCTCGGCGGTTCGGCGCAAAGCACCGCGACGATCCCGGTCACGGTTTACCCGGCGGTCTACAACGCTGTCACCGCCACAGCGGCCAACGACACCATCACCGGCACCGACGGCAACGACATCATGGTCGCCGACATTGGCGGACTAACCGTGGTGCCGGGCACCAACTACAACATTGCGTTCATGGTCGACAGTTCGGGCAGTATGAGCGCGTCGTCGATCAACTCAGCCAAGGACTCGCTGACCTCGGTGTTCAACACCCTCAAGCAGAGCATGGGCGGCAACTCGGGCACCGTGAACATCTTCCTGGTGGACTTCGATACCCAGGTCAACAAGTCGGTATCGGTCAACCTGAACGATCCGAACGCCCTGACCGCGCTCAAATCGGTACTGGACTCGATGTCGTCCGGCGGTGTGACCAACTACGAAGATGTATTCAAAACCACGGCCAATTGGTTCCAGAGCGCTGACGCCGTGGCCAACACCGGGGCGAAGAACCTCACGTACTTCATCACCGACGGCCAGCCGAACTACTACCAGAGTGGCGAACAGACCAACCCGACGCTGTACGGCAACGTGAAGCTCGATGACGTGGTGAAAACCAGCAATTACAAGCCGGGAGATACCTTCTCCACGACAATCGACAGTACTCACAAACTGACCATCGACAGTGACGGGAATGCGACGCTGTACACCTTAAACGGCTCCAAGAGCTGGAAAGCCAGTGACGTGGGTACCGTTCACGCGCAGGGCGATGGTACTTACGAGTTGTCCCTGACGGACAGCGGCAGTACACAGACCATCGTCGACAACTCCACCTCCAGCTTCGCGCTGCTGAGCAATGTGTCCAACGTTGAAGCCATTGGTCTGAACAAGGGCGTCACCCTTGCCGACCTGAGACCGTACGACTCGGACCATACGCCGCAAACCAACATTGATCCGAGTAACTTGGCCAACTCGATCATCGGTCACACCGAAGCGACGATGCCTGGCGCCGACACGGTCAATGGCGGCGAAGGCAATGACATCCTGTTCGGCGACCTGGTGAGCTTCAACGGCGTTGCCGGTGAGGGTTATCAGGCGATGCAGGCATTCGTCGCCCAGCAAACCGGCGTGGACGTCAGCAAAGTCACCACCAGCAACGTGCACCAGTTCATCACCGAGCACTACACTGCGTTCGATGTGTCCGGGGCGCATGACGGTAATGACTCGCTGTTGGGCGGTGCCGGCAATGACATTCTCTTCGGCCAGGGTGGCAACGACCTGCTCGACGCCGGCAAGGGCAATGACATCCTGCTCGGTGGCAGCGGTAACGACTCGCTGATGGGCGGTCAGGGTAACGATATTCTGATCGGTGGTTCAGGTGCCGACACCTTCGCCTGGAAGGCTGGCGACACTGGCAACGACGTGATCAAGGACTTCAAGGCCAGCGAGGGTGATCGCATCGACTTGCGCGATCTGCTGCAGGGTGAAACCGGCAGCACCATCGACAACTTCCTGAAGATCACCACCGTGGATGGCGTTTCGTCCCTGCAAGTCAGCTCCGCCGGCAAGTTCAACGGCGCCGATGCCGCAGCGGCAGCACCGGATGTGACGATCAAGCTGGAAGGCAACAACTGGTCCAGCGCCAGCATCAACTCGTTGATTGCCGGCAGTGACCCGACCATCAAAATCGATCACAACAACACCTGATCCAACGAAAAACGGCCGCCCTTAAGGGGCGGCCGTCACGTTTGCGCACAACACCCCGGTGACGATTTCGTCGCCGCACCGCATACTCGCGTCCAGTTGGCCTATGCTGCAGACAGCATGACGCTGGTCCATTTCCGAGGGATGTTCAATGTTCTACGTGCAACGCGATGCGCAAGGTCAGTTAGTGCGCGTGGAAGCCGCGGCCTACGCCGAGGCCACGGAGACACTGCCGGCCGACCACCATGAAATCCAGGCCTGGTATGCCAATGAAGTAGTGGAAACCAGCCTCAAACAGCTTAAGCAGAGCGACCTGGAAATGATCCGGGTTCTCGACGACTTGATCCAGGTGTTGACCAGCAAGGGGGTGATCCGCGTCACCGACCTGCCGGCCGCCGCCCAGGCCAAACTCATGGACCGGACCCAGGCCCGTGAGGCGTTGGGTGGGTTGAGTCAATTGATCGATGATGATGAGACGGGGTTGATCTAGCTCCTGACGCTGATCGTTCCCACGCTCTGCGTGGGAATGCCTCAAGGGACGCTCCGCGTTCCAGCCTCGCCGCCGACGTTGCGTCCGGCACCGATCAGTGGGTTACTGCCAAGGCTTCGGCTCACCAAACAACTGCCCCTGAACCCCATACAACCCCATCTCACGAATCACCATCAACTCCCCTTCCGTCTCGACCCGCTCGGCAATCAACGGCAAATCGATGCTGTGCGCCGCCCGCTGAATCGCCTCGATGAACAGGCGCTTGTCGCTCTCCTGATCAATCGCCCGGATGTAACTGCCGTCGATCTTCAGATACGCCAACCCAAGCCGCGCCAGGTTGCCGATCATGCTGAAGCGCCCGCCAAAGCGTTGCAGGCTCAGGGAGAACCCGAGTTCGCGCAGACGTCGCGTCAGCTCTTCCAGCATGGCTTGCTCCGGCAACTGCTCCTCACCGATTTCCAGGGTCAATCGCTCCCCGAGATCCGAATGCTGACGCAGGGTCTCGAAGACTTTATTCAATGCCTGCGGATCAGCCAGCGTCGCTGAAGACAGGTTCAGCGCCAGCGACTCTTTATGTTCGGCCATCTGCTCAAGTACCAGCTCCAACATCAGCCGATCAAGCCGCGCGGTCCAGCCAAAGCGCTCGAGCCACGGCAGGAAGCGCCCGGCGGGAATGGTCTGGCCCTCGTCGTCGATCAAACGCGACAGCACCTTGTAGTGCAGCACCAACTGCGTGTCCTGGGCGGCCACCACCGGCTGGAAATACAGCTCGAAACGCTGCTGGTTCAACGCCTTTTCCAATAAGTTGTGCCAGGCATGATGGTCGTCGCCGACGCTGGCCGACGCACTGTGATCCAGGCAAACCCAGCTCGAATCGCCCCGGCCTTCCGCCTGAGCCAACGCCTGATCGCCCAGCCCGAGCACCGCTTGCGGGGAGTCGCCAAAAACAAACGGTGCCAGCCCGATCGAGGCCACCGAGGCCACGTCGGTGGCGCCCGTCGCGTGCAGGCTCGCCAAGGCACTGTCGAGGTTCTGCGCCAGTTGCAGCGCTTCTTCACGCACCAGCCCCGGCGCCAGCACGGCGAACTCACCGCCGCGAATCCGCGTCACGAGGTTCAGGGTTTCCGGGTATTTGGCGCACTCTCGGGACAACTGCTCGCCCACCGCTTTCAACAACTGGTCAGTGCGTTGACCGCCCAACCGCTGGTTCAACCCGGCCAGGTCCCTGACCCGTAATAGCAGCAAATAACCGGAACTCGCCTGCTCCGGATTGCTCACTCGGGCGTTCAATTGCATCTCGAAATAACGACGGTTTGCCAGCCCCGTCAGGTTGTCCTGATAGGACTCGGCCCGCAGCTTTTCACTGCGCTCGGCCTGTTCCTGGAACAGCGCTTTAAGCTTCTCGACCATCTGGTTCATGGCCTGCACGACTCGCCGCAGTTCCGGCGTGCGCGGCAGTTGCGGCAGGCTGAGGAATTCGCGGCGAGCGATGGCGTGGGATTGCTTGACCATGTAATCCAGCGGCTTCAGTTGCCGGCGCAACAACAGCGCGCCCAGCACCGCGCTCACCGCACCGCAGATCAGCAACCAGCCAAGACTGCCCAGCGCGCTCTGCCAGAGTTTGGCCAACGCGAACATCGGATGGCTGACCACCTCGACCCGCGCCGCCTGCTCCCAGCCACGGCTGACGAGGGCATCACCACCGGCCGCTTCCAGCCCGATCATTTTGACGAACCAGTCCGGCACGTTGTTCACCGCTGGAATGCCGTTGCGCTCGACGATGGTCTGATCGGTCTTGAGGTCGACCACGCGGATGCTCGCGTAATAACCGCTGTCGAAGATCGAACTGACCAGCAACTCGACCATCGCCGGATCGTCGATGTTCGGTGTAAGGGACAGTGCCAATGCCGTCGCGGCGTCCTGAGCGTGGGAGCGCAACTGGTTGACGTATTGGGTGCGCGAGCTTTCCAGGCTGACCACGAAGCTACCGGTGAAGGCGATCACCAGGAACAGACAGATAGCGATCAACAGCTGTTTGAACAAGGACATCTGAGCGCGTGCTCCTAGTTAGTCGTCTCGACCGGGAAACCTTCGGCCTGCATTTTCTTCAACACATCCTGCCAACGAGACAGGCGTTTGGTGTCACCGACTTTCTTGTTGCCCTTGGCGCCCGGCAACCACAACCCTTCGGCATTAAAAGAGTAGACCGGCAGCAAATCGGTTCGTTGGCTGGCCGGCTTGATCGCATCGATCAGGCTGTCGAGTACCAGCGGCATGGCCTCGGGGCTTGAGTAGTAGGTCAACACCATGTGCGCCCGATTCAGGCGCAAGGCCTTGACGTAAGTGATGCGCAGCTTGTCACTGGCAACGCCGAGATGGCGCAGGCTGAAATACTTGGCGATCGCGTAATCCTCGCAATCGCCGGCGCCCTTCCAAAGGGCCTCGATGGGTGTTTCCCAATAATCGACTTCGTGCCACAGGTCGATGTCTTCCTCGTAACGCATCTGTTTGTTGAAGAACTGGTTGACCACTTTAAGCTGTTCGAGCTCGCCGACCTGCTTTTGCGTGACCAATAAGTGCTGCCAGGCATCAATGCGTGGCTGCCCTTCGCCCAATGGCCCGTACAATGCCTGCGCGCGACGGCTGATCAGCGAAAAATCCCAATCGGCATGCAGCCCGCCCAGCATAACGCCGGCCAGCAGCAACGCGCAGCACAGCCAGCGCAAAGTCCGAGGGATCGCGAAACGTACCGCCAATGCGAGGCATCCAGGTCAGGCAGGTGGAAATCGGTCGATGGTGCAGGTTAGCCCGGTAAAAGACAATGGCACGGTGAGATCACTGCTGGCGCGCTAAACTTTGTATGGCAGGTGCCATAAAAGACATCGCGGCCACGTCAGGGCGACCTTTTGTCCGTTTGACAACCTGTCAGGCAGTCACTAGTGTCCCCTTGGATCCAAATTTACTTCAGTCAAACAGGGTGCGTAGTTGTGACACAGAAGCCCAATCCTCTGAACAGCATCAAGGTCAACGGGCCGATTCCCGCTCACCTGGCGCGCTCGGTCATCGAAGAAACCCTGCGTTCGGCCATTCTCGACGGTCGCATTCCCTGCGGCACCGCCCTGCGTCAGCAAGATTTGGCCGATCTTTTCGGTGTCAGCCGCATGCCGGTGCGCGAAGCCTTGCGCCAGCTCGAAGCCCAGGCGCTGCTCAACGTGATCGCTCATAAAGGCGCGGTCGTCGCGCCACTGGTTCAGGGCGATGCCGTGGAAACCTATGCGCTGCGGATCCTGCTGGAATCCGAAGCCCTGCGCCTGTCGATCCCGTTGCTCGAGAAGGAGGATCTCGAGCAGGCCGCCCGTCATATCGACGACATGGAAACGGAAAACAACTACACCGAAATCGGCAGGCTCAATCGGCTCTTCCACATGGCGCTGTACTGCAAGGCGCCGAACCAACGGCTGTTGAGGCTGGTGGAAGACGGATTGAACGAAGAGGAGCGCTTCCTGCGCTTCAACCTGGAAGCCATGGGCCTGGGTAAACTGTCCCAGGAAGATCACCGGGCGCTGTTGCTGGCCGTCGAAGACCGGGACGTCGAGCGCGCGGTGAAGTTGCTCGCACAACACCTCAACCGGGGCGTCGAGGTCATCACGCGCTACCTCAACAGCCCTGACGCGCTGAACAAGAAAACCTCCAAGTAAACCGCGCCGGCAAGCCTGAGCGAGCAGATCGAACTGCACGCTCTCGCTTGCCGCGCTGCGCTACGCCCCTCTCCAAAGCCCTGCCCTCGATTTACCCCTCTCAAGACCCACAATGACTCCGAGTCGATGACGCGCCGGTGATAGCGGCTGTCGTGATTTACGCTCACTCTTGGGCTGCCAACAAATAATGAACGGGCGACGCACTGCACAAGCGGAGCAGTCCCCGCACCAAGAACCTACGGAAGGAGTCTTGCCACGGGAAAGGAAGAACCGGCGTTGATCCCAGTCAACTTCCGCCCCCCTATTTCATTCCAACGACTCAGTTAGAAAGTTGCTTCGAGTGAGGCATTCACTCTTCATTTTAATTCTGACTTATATAAGCCGGAAGGAGTAACTACATCCAAATAAAACTCAAATGAAAAGTTTTATTGGAACTTGTCGCGCACGAGAAAGTTAAACTTTCAATTAATATAAAAATAACTTGCTCGACACTTTATTCATGTATTAGTTTTTCTCCGCCGCCTTGAATACTGGCGCCAGGCCGTCACTTAACGACGCATTTCAACTTACCCATATCAATTCGTTTGAGGCCTCCGTTCGCCAACAGAAAGTCTTAACTAACGATCACTTACTTATCAAACACCTCAACGGTATTTTCAGCTCACTTATAGGCTCGCCCATGAAATCGACTAAAGACCGTCTCACCCAGAAGAAAGCAGAACTTAGCGCTCATCCGATCTTTTCTGAAATCAACTCACTGTCGGTATTGCAACGTTTCATGGAGTCCCATGTGTTTGCGGTATGGGATTTCATGTCACTGACCAAACGCCTGCAACAGGAACTGACCTGCGTCCAGCTGCCCTGGCTGCCACCGCGAGATCCGCAGGCGGCGCGTTTGATCAACGAGATCGTGCTGGGTGAAGAGTCCGATGATCGTCCGGCTCATGGTCACTACAGCCATTTCGAGTTGTACCTGGATGCGATGCGCGAGGTCGGTGCCAGCACGGTCGCGGTCGAGCGCTTCGTGACGCTGCAAAAGGAGGGGGTGAGCTATGACGTGGCGCTGCAAAGCGTGGACGTCGACCCGGCCGCCGCACAGTTTGTGCGCCATACCTTGCACACCGCGCTGCATGCGCCTGGCCATAGCGTCGCGGCGGTGTTCCTGCATGGCCGGGAAAGTGTCATCCCGCAGATGTTCCAGCGGATCCTCGATGACTGGGGCATTGGTCTGGATCAAGCGCCGACCTTTCGCTACTACCTTGAGCGCCACATCGAAGTCGATTCCGAAGACCACGGCCCGGCAGCGGAAAGGCTCCTCGCCCGGCTGGTCGATGGCGATCCACAACGCGAAGAAGACGTCTACGCCAGCGCCATCGCCGCCGTGGAAAGCCGCATCGCCCTGTGGGACGGCCTGCGCCTGAGCATGAGCGAACCGGTTGCCGAGGTGAACGCATGAACGCCGCCGACTACCAATCCTTCGCCGACGCCTGGGAAAGCCGCGCGACCATCCGTACCCGCCCCCGGCGTGTGCTGGAGAACGACGACAAGCTGATCTACCCGTTGAGCCGCCAACCGTTGGTGCTGAGCGAAACCTTCCTGCGCGAATGCCCGGAGCAGCGCGACTTTGCGCTGGTGCAGACGCTCTACAAATTCATCAACGACGTGGTGATTTTCGAAACCGAAATCGTCGACAAGACCGCCCGCAGCATCGCCAAGAATCGCTTCGCCGTGGCCTTCCCGTTCGCCTGCCGTTACGACGCCATGACCGTGGTGGTGGACGAGGATTACCACGCGCTGGTGGCAATGGATTTCATGCAACAAACCGTCGCCATGACCGGCATCACACCCATCGACCTGCCGGATGAAATCGAACTCAGCCGAGCCATTCCAGCGGCCGTGGCGCTTGCGCCGGAACACTTGCGCAGCGCCGTGGAATTGATCTGCGTGGCCATCGCCGAGAACACCGTGACCGGCGATGTCGCCGCGTTCGCCAAGGACGACACGGTCAAGCAGTCGATCAAGGGCCTGATGGCCGACCACTTGCTCGATGAAGGTCGCCACTCCGGGTTCTGGGCGCGGCTGGTGCGCATCTACTGGCACACCGCGGGCGAAGACGACCGCCGCTGCATCGCGCACATCCTGCCGGTGTTCATCGGCCATTACCTGACCAACGACATCCAGAAGTCATTCGACTTTCGGCTGATCGAATCCTTGCAGATCAGCGATGGCGCACGCCACGCACTGAAGAGCGAAGTGTCGGGGCTGGCCTTCCCGATCAATCGCCATCACCCGCTGGTGGCCAACATCGTGCGGTTTTTCCGCAGCAGTTCGCTGCTCGATTCGCCGTGCGTGCAAGACGCCCTCAGCGATTACCTGGTTTAACGAGGAGCCCATCATGAGACGTCTCGACATTCTGCTCATTGGACACAGCCAGGCCCTGACCGACCTGGCGCTGGAACTTGAACAACACGGTCATTCTCTGGTGCGCCTGACAGCCGTCGACGAGCAGCCGTTGGGTAACGTTGATTTGCTGATCGACGACGCCAGCCTGCCTGTTCAAGACGTCGGCGATGTGCCGCGACTGACGCTGCAACTGGGTATCGGTGTGCCTGGGGTTTCTGGCCTGCCGCCGCTGGATGTGCTGTGCACCTACGGTTCGACGCTGTTCACTCGCGTGCCGATCACCGACGAACCTTCGGGCAATGGCCAGGCATTGCGCCTGCGGGCGGTGGCAGAACTGGTCGATCACGTGGCGCTGCTGGTCAGCCGCTTCTCTCGCGATGCCGACTATTTTCTGCTGGCTGAGCCTGTTGCTCCCGCTCACTTCGAGCACGTGGAAAACCTGCTCTATTTGGAGAATCTGGCGTTTTTCCATCGACTCAACCTCACGGCGGCACCCGCGCTGCTGGCGCTCAGCCAAATCCCGATGATCGAGCGCCTTGAGCAACGCTTCATCCAGTGTGCCGAACGACCCGCGCTGAACATTGCCGGCACGTCCCTGAGCTATTGGCATTTGCACGCTCACAGCCGCGCCATCCAGCAGCGTCTGCAGCCGTTGCTCGCGCAGCATCACGGGCCGTTGGTGATCGGGATCTGCCTGCCAAAATGCAGCGCGTTGTATGCGGGGATTCTCGCGATTCTTGGCAGTGGCGCGGTGTACCTGCCGCTGGAGCCGAGCCATCCCCTGCAACGTCAGCAGTACATTCTGGAAAACGCCGGGGCAGTCTTGCTGCTGCATGACGGTGAGCATCCGCTTGCGGCGCAAATGCAGGGGCTCGACATCAGCCGCATCGACATCGATGACGTGGATCTCGATCAACCCTTGATGCTCCAGCGACCCGATCCAGGCGCGCCGTGCATGGCGCTCTACACCTCGGGCACCACCGGCCATCCCAAAGGCGTGTTGCTCAGCCAGGCCAACCTCGCGCACTTCACCGCGTGGTACGCCGAGTACGTGCAACTGAGCGAGCGGAGTCGGGTGCTGCAGTTTTCGTCGTTGAGTTTCGACTCGTCGCTGATCGATATCTTCCCGACACTGCTCCAGGGCGCCGAACTGATTGTGCCCGGCGACGATCAGCGCCGCGATCCGTTGCAATTGGTCGAGCTGATCCGCCATAAGCATCTGAGCCACGCCTTTTTGCCGCCGGCGTTGTTGAGCATCCTGCCGCTGGATCAATTGCAATGCCTGGATCATGTGATGACCGGCGGCGATGTCTGCGAACCCTACGTCATCGAACAGCTCACCCGTCAGGGCAACCTCTACAACCTCTATGGCCCTACCGAAGCGACGGTGTTGATTACCGCGCGGCAACTGCGCACCGGCGACAGCAATCGCACCCTCGGCGCGCCTATCGCTAACAGTCAGGTGCTGATTCTCGATGAGGATTTTCAACCGGTGGCCGAGCAGACTGTCGGTGAGTTGTACATCGTCGGGCCGGGTGTATGCCTGGGGTATCTGAACAACCCGCAGCAGACCGCCGAACGCTATCTGAACCTGAGCCTGCCGAATGGCCAGAGCCTGCGCGCCTACCGCACCGGCGACATGGCGAAGTGGACCCGCGACGGCATCGAGCTGTGCGGACGGAGGGACAATCAGGTGAAGATTCGCGGCTTTCGGGTCGAGCCGGAAGAGATCGAACGCTGCCTGCGTGACAGTCAGTTGTACCGTCAGGTGGCGGTGGTCATCGACAGCCAGCGACGGATTCTGGCGTTCCTCGCGCAGCCTCAGGAGGATCAACCCGGCACCGCTCGCGAAGCACTGAAAGCCCACGCGACACAGTTTCTGCCGGATTACATGCAGCCCACAGCGTGGACCGAACTGCCGAGCATGCCGTTCGCCAGCAACGGCAAGGTCGACCGCAAGGCGCTGCTGGCAATGCCCGTGAATGTCTCCGAAAACACGCTGCGGCGCTTGCCCGCCAGTGCCGATGAGGCGCTGTTGTTGGAGATCTGGGCCGAGCTGCTGGAGCTGCCGGCCAGCGATATTTCCACCGATGAAAGCTTCTTCAATCTGGGCGGCCACTCGATCCTGCTGTCACGCATGCTGTTGCGTCTGCGTGAGGAATTCGGTCGTAGCATCTCGATCAACCGCTTCATCGAATTGCCGACCATCGCCAAGTTGGCGACCTTGGTGCGCGGCTCCGGTACCGAAGAAGTGTTGAGTGAAAAAGCCTTGGCCGATGCCTTCCGCGAACTGGATATCCAACCGTTGCCAATCAACCGCATGGGCGATGTGCACAAGGTGATCGTTACCGGCGCCAACAGCTTTGTCGGCGTGCACATCGTCGAAGCGTTGCTCGCCTGGGGTGCCAGCGAAGTCGCCTGCCTGGTGCGCGATGGCGGTGGGCAATCGGCGGCCGAGCGGTTTGCCCATGCGCTGCGAGAAAACCGTCTGGAGCATCTGGACCTGAGTCGGGTGCGGGTTTATGCAGCGGACATCACGCGTCCGTCATTGGGGCTCGAAGCGGATGTTTACGAGCGGCTGGATCGGCAGTTCGGCGCGTTGGTGCATAACGCCGCCAACGTCAATCACGTACTCGATTACGAGTCGCTGGCTCGGGACAACGTCGAGCCGATTTTCGAGTGCCTTCGGTTGTGCGAAGGGCGCAGCAAAAAGATCTTCAATTTCGTCTCGACGCTCTCGGCCTCCAGCACGATTGCCGCCGATGGCCGGGTGCTGGAATTGCCCGCCGCGCAAACCCCGCCGATCTACATCAAGAACGGCTACAACCTGTCCAAATGGGTCGGTGAGCGGATCCTCGAACGCGCTCGCGAACGCGGCGTACGGGTCAATCTTTATCGCCCCGGCAACATCAGTTTCAACAGCCTCACCGGTGTCTGCCAGCCGCACAAGAACCGCTTGATGCTGATGCTCAAAGGCTCGATCCAGCTAGGTCAGGTGCCGGAGTTCGCGCTGAATTTCGACCTGATGCCTGTGGATTTTCTCGCACGGTTCATCGCCTTCCATGCCAGCCGTTATTCATCCGAAAAAGCCGTGTTCAACCTGCACAACCCCGAGCCTCTGAGCTGGGACGCCTACGTCGCGTCATTCCGTGAGGCGGGTCGGGAGTTTTCCATGGTCAGCGTCGCCGACTGGCAGCAGCAATTGGATCGGGTCGACAGCGACAACGCGTTGTTCGGCGTGCTCGGTTTCTACCTCAACGGCTTCGAGGAAGACATCGGCGACATCTCAATGATCGGCCACGCCAACGCCCAGGCGGGCGTGCGGCAGATGGGCGCGCATTACCCGGAAAAATCCCCGGCGCTGCTGCGTCGTGGCTGCGACTACCTCAAAGAAATCAACTTCATCTGACTCACTCAACCGGAGCAAAACCATGAAAACCCTACAACCCGATACCCTGATCAAAAACCCTCAAGGCTGCCACGTGGTGTCCTCGGTGGAAGTGCCGGCCGATGCCAAGAAGGTCTGGGCGGTGGTCGGCAACTTTGCCGGCTTCGATCAATTCATTCCGGCGTTGTCGCACATCGAGATGACCGGTGAAGGCGTGTCGTCCCTGCGCAAGAAATTCTTCAAGGACGGCAACCTGGTGGTCGAGCAACTCAACTCCCGGGATGACCAGGCGCTGAACATGACCTGGACCACGATTTACAACACCTTGGGCGTGGCCAATTTGTGGGCGGCGATGAGTGTCGAACCGTTGGGCGCGGGCAAATCCCGAGCGACCTGGACCATCATCGCCGAACCCGCACAGGGCGGCGCCGAGGCGTTGCCGGGGTTCACGGATTTCGTGCAGGGCTTTGCCGATGACTCGATGAACAATGTGTTGAAGCTGTTTGCGTAAGGCATGAAAAAGCCCACTGTGGATCACTCCACAGCGGGCTTCTTTTACATCGTTTGATCAGATTTTGAAGCTGTCGACCAACTGCTTCAACCGGTTCGCCTGCAGGGACAACGCATCGCAATCCTTCAACGTTTCATTGAGGTTGGCCACGCTCTGCTGGTTCAGCAGGTTGATCTGGTTAACGTCGACGTTGAGGGTTTCCACGACCGCCGTCTGCTCTTCGGTAGCCGCGGCCACCGACTGGTTCATGCCGTCGATTTCGCCGATGCGCTGGGTCACGCTGACCAGTCGCAGACCGGCCTGGTTCGCCACTTCGACGCTCTGTTCGCTGGAGACCTGACTGGTGTTCATCGTGGCTACCGCTTCGCGAGAACCGATCTGCAGCGAGGTGATCATCTTGTGGATCTCCTCCGCCGATTCCTGAGTACGGTGAGCGAGGTTACGCACTTCGTCCGCCACCACCGCAAAACCACGACCGGCTTCACCGGCACGGGCCGCTTCGATGGCCGCGTTGAGCGCGAGCAAGTTGGTCTGCTGGGAGATGCCTTTGATCACATCCAGAATGTGCCCGATGTTGTCGGTGCTGGCGTTCAGGGTTTCGATCTGCGTGCAGGACAGGCTGATTTTCTGCGACAACTCGGTCATCGCCAGAATGGTTTTTTCCACCACCTGACGACCATCATCAGCCTGCTCGCTCGCGCCGCTGGCGTGCTGGGAAGCATCAGCGGCGTTGCGGGCGATTTCCTGGGTGGCGGCGCCCAACTGGTTGATCGCCGCGGCCACACTGTTGGTGCGGGCGCTTTGCTCGTCGGAACCGACGATCGAAGCGTTGGACGAAGCCATCACCCGTTGCGAAAGGTCGTGAACCTGGCGGGTTGCCGACGACACTTCGGAAATCGACGCGTGAATTCGCTCCACGAACTGATTGAAAGAGCCGCCCAGTTCGCCGAATTCATCTTTGCTTTCCACGGCCAGACGTCGAGTCAGATCGCCCTCACCTTGAGCGATGTCCTGCATCGCACGGCCCATGGTGGTCAGCGGACGCATCAGCACATTGATCAGCAGGCTCAGCAGCACTGCAATGGCCGTCACTGCGATGAACATCGCGATCAGCGCAGAAGTGCGGAACTGGCTGAGTGGTGCGTAGGCCTTGTCCTTGTCGATCGACAGACCGATGTACCACTCGGCATTCGGCAAACCACTGACCGGCGTGAACGAAAGGATACGGTCCTGCTTGTTCAGGGTGACTTCCTGATTGCCCTTCTCGATGCGCACGCCGGCGTTCGGGTAGATGTCCTTCAGGTTTTTCATCACCTGGTCCTTGTCCGGGCTGACGATCACCTGACCGTCGGCGCTGACCAGGAATGCGTGACCGATGCCACCGAAGTCCACCGAGTTGATGATCTTCACCAGGGTTTCCAGGCTCAGGTCACCACCGACGACGCCGAGCAACTCGCCGTTCTTTTTCACCGGCAGGGCGATGGTCACCACCAAGCCACCGACGGCGGCCATGTAAGGCGGGGTCAGCATGGTCTTGTCGGCAGCCACGGCCTGTTTGTACCAGGGACGCTGACGCGGATCGTAACCGTCAGGCATCTTCGCGTCCGGGCGCTGAGTGAATACACCGTTGGCCTGGCCCACGTAGGTGAACTGGAAGTTCGAGGTCAGGGCCGGTTGATTGACCAGCCCCGGGAGGTCGGCATTGGCGCCTTGATGGGCGACGTTTTGCGCGAGGTTTTCCAGCACCAGCACGCGGCCGCTCATCCAGTTCTGCACGCTGCTGGCGGTCAGATCGCCGGCCTGCTGGACGCTCGACTCAAGGTTTTGACGGATGGTGTTTCGCTGCAGATAGTCGTTGTACAAAGTGAACAACGCAAAAGCCAGCACCACGACGCCGGAGGCGGCCAGAAGGATTTTATGGCTGAATTTGAGATTCATTTCATGGGACTTCTTATGCAAAAAGTGGGGATGCGTTCCGGGTAGCAACATTCCATGTACAGCGCAGGCAGGGCTCTGGGGCCGCTCTACTTTGGTGCACGCATGTCTCCTCAGGCTGTCGGCACAAATCGGAGAAAACTTAGGCGTTTGTACGAAATGGTCGACATTCCTGTCAGATACCCGCCGAACGGCGTGCCAGCGGGCCTGCTCAGTCTTTTTGCTATGACGGTTATTCGTGCGGCAGTTGCAAATTCCCCAACCCTTGATGACAATGCGACTAATTATCATTTGTGACGTTCGGGCTGTCGCGTTCATGTCCTCACCTGAGTTTGCAGTACAGGCGCTTTACTGTAGCCATCACGGTTGGCTCAATACGTGGCTGCGCGCGCGCTTGGGTAATGCAGCCGATGCGGCGGATCTGGCCCAGGACACTTTTGTGCGTCTGCTGCACAGAACCGAACGCCTGGAACTCAAGGCTCCCCGCGCCTTTCTTCGAACGATCGCCCGTGGGTTGGTGATCGACCATTGGCGCCGTGAAGAAATCGAACGCGCCTACCTGGAAACCATCGCCCATTTGCCCGAGTCCGAAACCCCGAGCGTCGAATCGCGGGCATTAGTGCTTGAGTTGCTGGAAAGCATCGCGCGCATGCTCGAAGGCCTGAAGCCAAAAGTACGTCAGGCGTTTCTGCTGGCGCAGTGCGAAGGGCTTACCCACAAACACATCGCCGAGCAGATGGGTTTGTCTCTGCGTTCAGTTGAGCGCTATGTCGCCGACGCGCTGTATCACTGCTACGTGCTGCGGTATGAAACGTGATGCCTGTGGATAACTTGTCGCTGAATCGGCGCGGTGAACCGCATCAGCAGGTGGTTAAGCAAGCCATCCATTGGCTGCTGCGCCTGCGAAACAACTCGGCTAATTCCAGGCTACGTCAGCAATGCGAGGTCTGGCGGGCCGAACACCATGAACACGAATTGGCCTGGCAACGGGTGCAGTCGCTGCAAGCCGAGTTGAGCAGCAACCTGCGGGCAGTGCCCGGTGCTCAAGTGGCCTTCAATACGTTGGAAAACAGCGCCCAGGGACTGGGACGACGCCAGGCCTTGAAGCTGCTGTCGGGTGCGTTGCTGATGGGGTCGGCGGCGTGGCTAGGCAAGGATGCAGTGGGCTGGCAACAGTGGACTGCCGATTTCGCCACCGCCACGGGCGAACGGCGCGGTTTCCAATTGCCCGACGGCACACGACTGGAGCTCAACACCGCCAGTGCAGTTGATCTGGATTACAACGCGCAGCAACGGCTGATCAAACTGACTCGTGGCGAGATCATCGTGACGTGCGGCGGGATCGACGAAGGATCTCCGTTTGATCGAACGCTGCGGGTGCAAAGTCGCCAGGGTGTGTATGAAGGCGTGGGGGCACGTTTCATCCTGCGGCAGGACGGCGACTGCACGCGTCTCAGTGTTACCGGCGGCATGGTCCTCATACATTCACCACTTGCCGCCGATGGCACACCGACCCAGGTGCAGGCCGGGCAGAGTTATCTGATCAATCAACACCAGGCGAGGTTGGCGCCACCGCTGAACATGGATGCCGGCGCTTGGGTCGACGGACTGATCGTGACTCGCAATATGCGGCTGGGGGATTTCCTTGATGAAGTCGGACGCTATCGCCACGGGTATCTGACGTGCTCAGCAGACATTGCCGACTTGCGGCTGTCCGGGGTTTTCCGACTGGAGAACACCGACAGGTTGCTGGCCATCCTGCTGCAAACCCTGCCGGTGCAACTGCGCTATCGCACTCGCTGGTGGGTGACGTTGGAGCGACAGGCCTGAATTATTTTTGGCGGGTTTTCCGGGCAAGTCCGGCTTAGTCAGTAAGCACTTCAATCCTGACCTCAGCGACTTCCTACGGAAACCTACAATGACTGTGCGCGCCACCAGTAAGAATCCTCTTCATTTCGCCGCCGATTCAGGCGTCCTGCGCTACGCCATACGCGTTGCGTTGTTCTCTACCGCGCTGAGTGTCGGCGTGTTGCCGACACTGGGCGTAGCGGCAGAGGGCAGCGAGGTCAGCAGCCACCGTTACAACATTACCGCGGGCCCATTGAGCGATGTGCTCAACCAGTTTGCGCGTCAGGCGGGGATTACCTTGTCGACGACGCCTTCGCAAACCGGGGGCCTTCAGTCACCCGGCGTGCAGGGCGAGTTTTCGGCGGATCAGGCACTGCGTCGTTTGCTCAGCGGTTCGGGTTTGGAGGCCGTGAGTCAGGATGGCAGTAGCTACGTGTTGCGCCCGGTCGCCGAAACCGAAGCGCTGGCATTACCCACTACCGACATCAAAGGCTTTGCCCTCGGCAATGCGCTGGGCAGCATGGACGGCTACAACGCGACGCATAGCCAGATCGCCACCAAGACCAGTACCGCATTACTGGAAACCTCGCAAAGTGTCTCCGTGGTAACCCGTGAGCAAATGGACGATCAAGGTTCGCAAACCGTGTCCCAAGCCATGCGTTACACCCCCGGCGTGTTGACCAACCCTTATGGCGCAACCCACCGCTATGACTACGTGGCGCTACGCGGCTTCAACGATGGTTCGGTGGATAACATCTATCTGGATGGCTTGAAGTCCATGGGGGACAGCGGCACCTACAGCACCATGCAAGTGGACCCGTATTTCCTCGAGCGCGTCGATATTCTCAAAGGGCCGTCATCGGTACTCTATGGTCGCAGCTCACCCGGTGGCCTGGTGGCGCTGACCAGCAAGATGCCACTGTATGAGGCTTATCACCAAGTCCAAGCCACGGCGGGCACCCAGGGTCAGCGCGGCATGGGTTTCGACTTCAGCGGCCCTGTGGATGATGACAAACGCATCGCCTATCGCCTGACAGGGCTGGCGGATCAGTCCGACACACAGTTCGATCACAACAAAGAAAAACGCTTCGCCCTCGCGCCTACGGTGAGCATCGATTTCACCGAAGACACCTCGCTGACCCTGCAAGCCTATCTGCAGCATGATCCGGACGGCGGTTATCACGGCGGCGTGCCGGCCGACGGCACAATTCATCAGCGCAATGGGAATCGGATTCCCCCGCACTTCTTCGAAGGTGAACCGAGCATTGATGGCTTCCAGCGCGATCAGCAGTCCTTCGGGTATCAGTTTGAGCACCGCTTCAACGAAGTCTTCACTGCACGACAGAACTTTCGTTACCTCGACTCCAAAGTGAAGCTGGATCAGGTCTATGCCTATGGCTGGACCACACCGACCAGTAATCAGTTGAATCGTTATTACACCGGTGGCGACGAGAGTCTTCATGCATTCATTGTCGATAACATGCTGCAAGCGGAGTTCTTCACCGGTGCAACCAAACACACCGTGCTGATGGGCGCGGACTACCAGCGTCGCAAAACCGTGGTCGACTGGACCAGCGGTGGTCTTGCACCGATTGATGCGTTCAACCCGGTGTATGGTAATTCGGACATCGATTTCTACAGTCCGACCAGCTACCTGCGTCGCCTGGAACAAACCGGTGTGTACCTGCAAGACCTGATCGAGATGGACAAGTGGCGCTTCTCTCTCGGGTTGCGCCAAGACTGGGTCGAAACGTCCGATGAGAATCGGCTGGCTGAAACCGGCCGGCCGGTGGGCACTGAAATCAGTGACAAGCGCACCAAGCTGACTGGTCGCGCCGGGGCGCTGTACCTGTTCGATAACGGCATTGCGCCTTACATCAGCTACTCCGAGTCGTTCAACCCGAACTCTTACTCGGACAGTGCCGGAAATCCCCTGGCACCGACCGATGGCACTCAGTGGGAGGTGGGCCTGAAGTACCAACCGCCGGGCACCGATAACTTGTTCACCGCGTCGCTGTTCCGCATCGATCAGGAAAACCTGGCGACCAAACTGCCGCAGGAAAACTTCTATCGCGCCGTAGGTGCTGTCCGCTCCCAGGGTCTGGAACTGGAAGCGCACATGCAGCTGACTGACAACTTTAAAGTGCTCGGCAGCTACACCTTCACCGACATCGAGTACTCGAAGTCGATGATCAGCACCTTGAGCACGGCTACCGACGTAATCGAGAACAAAGGCAACTCGCCGACCCAGGCGCCACGGCACATGGCCTCGATCTGGGCTGACTACACGTTCGACAGCGCGGCACTCGATGGTCTGCGATTGGGTGGTGGTGTGCGATATGTCGGCTATAGCTGGGCTGACGCGGAAAACACCATGAAGGTGCCGTCCTACACGCTGTTTGATGCGTCTGTTGGTTACGACTTAGGCAAAGTAGGGTTGAAGGGCGTGGATGTTCGCCTGAATGCGAACAACCTGACGAATGAGTCCTATGTGGCCTCCTGTGCCAGCCTGAATTTCTGCTATCTGGGCGAAGAACGCAATGTCGCCGCGACTGTGAGCTACCAGTTCTAATCCCTCGTCATTCCAACAAAGCCAGCGCCTGAATCCGGGGGCTGGCTTTGTCGTTTCTGCGGGAACATTCCACTGGTTTGGCGATGGCGTTTCTGAGCGTTTAGCGAGCCCAGAACGACAAAACCCCTGTCTGCGTTAGCAGACAGGGGTTTTGGAATTCAATCTTGACGATGACCTACTCTCACATGGGGAAACCCCACACTACCATCGGCGATGCATCGTTTCACTGCTGAGTTCGGGATGGGATCAGGTGGTTCCAATGCTCTATGGTCGTCAAGAAATTCTGTGACCAGCCCGTTACAGCGTAACGTGCCAGCAAAATTGGTGACTTCTACTAAAACAAAACCCCTACCTGCATACGCAGATAGGGGTTTCGGAATTTAATCTTGACGATGACCTACTCTCACATGGGGAAACCCCACACTACCATCGGCGATGCATCGTTTCACTGCTGAGTTCGGGATGGGATCAGGTGGTTCCAATGCTCTATGGTCGTCAAGAAATTCGGTAGCCAGGTCGTGGGCCTTTGCAGGTTCACGCTCCAGCGAATGGGTAGGTGATAGATTTGTGTGTTGCCTTGCGAATTTTCGACTGCTGTCGTCTTCACACACCGCAATCTGGTGCCTCTTCAGGTCAGCAAATTGCTTGGGTGTTATATGGTCAAGCCTCACGGGCAATTAGTATTGGTTAGCTCAACGCCTCACAGCGCTTACACACCCAACCTATCAACGTCGTAGTCTTCGACGGCCCTTCAGGGGACTCAAGGTCCCAGTGAGATCTCATCTTGAGGCTAGTTTCCCGCTTAGATGCTTTCAGCGGTTATCTATTCCGAACATAGCTACCCGGCAATGCCACTGGCGTGACAACCGGAACACCAGAGGTTCGTCCACTCCGGTCCTCTCGTACTAGGAGCAGCCCCTCTCAAATCTCAAACGTCCACGGCAGATAGGGACCGAACTGTCTCACGACGTTCTAAACCCAGCTCGCGTACCACTTTAAATGGCGAACAGCCATACCCTTGGGACCGGCTTCAGCCCCAGGATGTGATGAGCCGACATCGAGGTGCCAAACACCGCCGTCGATATGAACTCTTGGGCGGTATCAGCCTGTTATCCCCGGAGTACCTTTTATCCGTTGAGCGATGGCCCTTCCATACAGAACCACCGGATCACTAAGACCTACTTTCGTACCTGCTCGACGTGTCTGTCTCGCAGTCAAGCGCGCTTTTGCCTTTATACTCTACGACCGATTTCCGACCGGTCTGAGCGCACCTTCGTACTCCTCCGTTACTCTTTAGGAGGAGACCGCCCCAGTCAAACTACCCACCATACACTGTCCTCGATCCGGATAACGGACCTGAGTTAGAACCTCAAAGTTGCCAGGGTGGTATTTCAAGGTTGGCTCCACGCGAACTGGCGTCCACGCTTCAAAGCCTCCCACCTATCCTACACAAGCAAATTCAAAGTCCAGTGCAAAGCTATAGTAAAGGTTCACGGGGTCTTTCCGTCTAGCCGCGGATACACTGCATCTTCACAGCGATTTCAATTTCACTGAGTCTCGGGTGGAGACAGCGCCGCCATCGTTACGCCATTCGTGCAGGTCGGAACTTACCCGACAAGGAATTTCGCTACCTTAGGACCGTTATAGTTACGGCCGCCGTTTACCGGGGCTTCGATCAAGAGCTTCGCGTTAGCTAACCCCATCAATTAACCTTCCGGCACCGGGCAGGCGTCACACCCTATACGTCCACTTTCGTGTTTGCAGAGTGCTGTGTTTTTAATAAACAGTCGCAGCGGCCTGGTATCTTCGACCGGCATGGGCTTACGCAGTAAATGCTTCACCCTCACCGGCGCACCTTCTCCCGAAGTTACGGTGCCATTTTGCCTAGTTCCTTCACCCGAGTTCTCTCAAGCGCCTTGGTATTCTCTACCCAACCACCTGTGTCGGTTTGGGGTACGGTTCCTGGTTACCTGAAGCTTAGAAGCTTTTCTTGGAAGCATGGCATCAACCACTTCGTCACCCAAAGGGTAACTCGTCATCAGCTCTCGGCCTTAGAATCCCGGATTTACCTAAGATTCCAGCCTACCACCTTAAACTTGGACAACCAACGCCAAGCTGGCCTAGCCTTCTCCGTCCCTCCATCGCAATAACCAGAAGTACAGGAATATTAACCTGTTTTCCATCGACTACGCTTTTCAGCCTCGCCTTAGGGACCGACTAACCCTGCGTCGATTAACGTTGCGCAGGAAACCTTGGTCTTTCGGCGTGGGTGTTTTTCACACCCATTGTCGTTACTCATGTCAGCATTCGCACTTCTGATACCTCCAGCAAGCTTCTCAACTCACCTTCACAGGCTTACAGAACGCTCCTCTACCGCATCACCTAAGTGATACCCGTAGCTTCGGTGTATGGTTTGAGCCCCGTTACATCTTCCGCGCAGGCCGACTCGACTAGTGAGCTATTACGCTTTCTTTAAAGGGTGGCTGCTTCTAAGCCAACCTCCTAGCTGTCTAAGCCTTCCCACATCGTTTCCCACTTAACCATAACTTTGGGACCTTAGCTGACGGTCTGGGTTGTTTCCCTTTTCACGACGGACGTTAGCACCCGCCGTGTGTCTCCCATGCTCGGCACTTGTAGGTATTCGGAGTTTGCATCGGTTTGGTAAGTCGGGATGACCCCCTAGCCGAAACAGTGCTCTACCCCCTACAGTGATACATGAGGCGCTACCTAAATAGCTTTCGAGGAGAACCAGCTATCTCCGAGCTTGATTAGCCTTTCACTCCGATCCACAGGTCATCCGCTAACTTTTCAACGGTAGTCGGTTCGGTCCTCCAGTTAGTGTTACCCAACCTTCAACCTGCCCATGGATAGATCGCCCGGTTTCGGGTCTATTCCCAGCGACTAGACGCCCTATTAAGACTCGCTTTCGCTACGCCTCCCCTATTCGGTTAAGCTCGCCACTGAAAATAAGTCGCTGACCCATTATACAAAAGGTACGCAGTCACCCAACAAAGTGGGCTCCCACTGCTTGTACGCATACGGTTTCAGGATCTATTTCACTCCCCTCTCCGGGGTTCTTTTCGCCTTTCCCTCACGGTACTAGTTCACTATCGGTCAGTCAGTAGTATTTAGCCTTGGAGGATGGTCCCCCCATATTCAGACAAAGTTTCTCGTGCTCCGTCCTACTCGATTTCATGACTAAGAGATTTTCGCGTACAGGGCTATCACCCACTATGGCCGTACTTTCCAGAACGTTCCGCTAATCTCAAAGCCACTTAAGGGCTAGTCCCCGTTCGCTCGCCACTACTAAGGGAATCTCGGTTGATTTCTTTTCCTCAGGGTACTTAGATGTTTCAGTTCCCCTGGTTCGCCTCTTAAGCCTATGTATTCAGCTTAAGATAACCATCTTATGATGGCTGGGTTCCCCCATTCAGACATCTCCGGATCAAAGTCTGTTTGCCGACTCCCCGAAGCTTTTCGCAGGCTACCACGTCTTTCATCGCCTCTGACTGCCAAGGCATCCACCGTATGCGCTTCTTCACTTGACCATATAACCCCAAGCAATCTGGTTATACTGTGAAGACGACATTCGCCGAAAATTCGCATGCTTGCTCAATTAAGAGCTACTCACAAATTTTACCTTAGCCTGATCCGTTACCAGTGAAAGTAACGTCCAGTCTATCTTTCTATCACATACCCAAATTTTTAAAGAACGATCTAATCCAAAGACTAGAAATCAACATTCACCATCATCACGATGGAATGCTCATTTCTAAGCTTTCAACAAACAGAAGCAGTAGTGGTGGAGCCAAACGGGATCGAACCGTTGACCTCCTGCGTGCAAGGCAGGCGCTCTCCCAGCTGAGCTATGGCCCCGTATTTCTACAGGTTCCCACACAAAATTGGTGGGTCTGGGCAGATTCGAACTGCCGACCTCACCCTTATCAGGGGTGCGCTCTAACCAACTGAGCTACAGACCCAATTTCGGGCTGCTTCTTATCGTCTTCTTCAATGAATCAAGCAATTCGTGTGGGAGCTTATGGAGCAGCTGATGTCGTCGATTAAGGAGGTGATCCAGCCGCAGGTTCCCCTACGGCTACCTTGTTACGACTTCACCCCAGTCATGAATCACACCGTGGTAACCGTCCTCCCGAAGGTTAGACTAGCTACTTCTGGTGCAACCCACTCCCATGGTGTGACGGGCGGTGTGTACAAGGCCCGGGAACGTATTCACCGCGACATTCTGATTCGCGATTACTAGCGATTCCGACTTCACGCAGTCGAGTTGCAGACTGCGATCCGGACTACGATCGGTTTTCTGGGATTAGCTCCACCTCGCGGCTTGGCAACCCTCTGTACCGACCATTGTAGCACGTGTGTAGCCCAGGCCGTAAGGGCCATGATGACTTGACGTCATCCCCACCTTCCTCCGGTTTGTCACCGGCAGTCTCCTTAGAGTGCCCACCATGACGTGCTGGTAACTAAGGACAAGGGTTGCGCTCGTTACGGGACTTAACCCAACATCTCACGACACGAGCTGACGACAGCCATGCAGCACCTGTCTCAATGTTCCCGAAGGCACCAATCCATCTCTGGAAAGTTCATTGGATGTCAAGGCCTGGTAAGGTTCTTCGCGTTGCTTCGAATTAAACCACATGCTCCACCGCTTGTGCGGGCCCCCGTCAATTCATTTGAGTTTTAACCTTGCGGCCGTACTCCCCAGGCGGTCAACTTAATGCGTTAGCTGCGCCACTAAGAGCTCAAGGCTCCCAACGGCTAGTTGACATCGTTTACGGCGTGGACTACCAGGGTATCTAATCCTGTTTGCTCCCCACGCTTTCGCACCTCAGTGTCAGTATCAGTCCAGGTGGTCGCCTTCGCCACTGGTGTTCCTTCCTATATCTACGCATTTCACCGCTACACAGGAAATTCCACCACCCTCTACCATACTCTAGCTTGTCAGTTTTGAATGCAGTTCCCAGGTTGAGCCCGGGGATTTCACATCCAACTTAACAAACCACCTACGCGCGCTTTACGCCCAGTAATTCCGATTAACGCTTGCACCCTCTGTATTACCGCGGCTGCTGGCACAGAGTTAGCCGGTGCTTATTCTGTCGGTAACGTCAAGACACCAACGTATTAGGTTAATGCCCTTCCTCCCAACTTAAAGTGCTTTACAATCCGAAGACCTTCTTCACACACGCGGCATGGCTGGATCAGGCTTTCGCCCATTGTCCAATATTCCCCACTGCTGCCTCCCGTAGGAGTCTGGACCGTGTCTCAGTTCCAGTGTGACTGATCATCCTCTCAGACCAGTTACGGATCGTCGCCTTGGTGAGCCATTACCTCACCAACTAGCTAATCCGACCTAGGCTCATCTGATAGCGCAAGGCCCGAAGGTCCCCTGCTTTCTCCCGTAGGACGTATGCGGTATTAGCGTCCGTTTCCGAGCGTTATCCCCCACTACCAGGCAGATTCCTAGGCATTACTCACCCGTCCGCCGCTCGCCACCAGGTACAAGTACCCGTGCTGCCGCTCGACTTGCATGTGTTAGGCCTGCCGCCAGCGTTCAATCTGAGCCATGATCAAACTCTTCAGTTCAAACATCTTTGGGTTTTTAAGAAACCCTAAACTTGGCTCAGCAATCGTTGGTTACATCTTTGATTTCTCGCGGAGTAACTTGTGATGCTGATAATCTTGTTGACTATCAGTCTGACTCCACAAGCACCCACACGAATTGCTTGATTCAGTTGTTAAAGAGCGGTTGGTTAAGAGCTTTCGTCTCAACCGAGGCGCGCATTCTACAGCAGCCTCTGTTGCTGTCAAGCGGTTATTTTCCGAAGTTTTCAAAGTTTCCTTTGCAACTTCAACCACTTGCGCTTGCGATCTCTCGTCAGCGGGAGGCGAATTCTACAGCGTTACTCGCTGCTGTCAACACCTCTTTTACCCCGCTTTCGACCGAGAAGATCGAATCGTTAAAAGAGCCAAACCACCCTGCTCTTTCAACTCCTTCTGGGCTTCGATAACCTGAAGCAACTCGCTGCCGAAAACTGCTTAACTCATTGTTTACCAAGGAGTTTTCCGTTTCGACTGCGCCGGAAGTGGGGCGAATTATAGACTTCCAGAATCTGCCGTCAACCCTTAATTGCGCTTTTCTATCAATCACTTGCAGAACGCCGGAAAACAGCCCGCTTCCCCTCTATATAGGAGAGTAAAACCACTCCCTCTATATAAAAGAAATCCTCAGAGCACCCCGGCCTCTTTCAATGCAGCCACAACGCCGGCATCCAGACCCAACACCCGCTGCAGAACCTCCAGCGTATGCTCCCCTAATAGAGGAGGCGCATTGCGATACTCCACAGGCGTTTCGGACAGTCGAATCGGACTCGCCACCTGCGGCACCATCCCGGCCAGCACATGGGGCAGCTCGATCGCCAACCCGCGCGCCTTAACCTGAGGATCCGCAAACATCTGAGCCAGATCATTGATCGGCCCGCACGGCACACCTGCTTGTTCCAGCTGCAGCACCCATTCAGCAGTTGTCTTGAACACAGTCGCCTGACGAATAAGCGGAATCAACACTGCACGATTCGCCACCCGCAACTTGTTGGTCGCAAAGCGTGGATCATCTGCCCACTGCGGCTGACCAGCCACTTCAGCAAACTTGCGAAACTGCCCGTCATTACCCACGGTGAGGATGAAGTCTCCATCCGCCGTAGGAAAGTCCTGATAAGGCACGATATTCGGATGAGCATTACCCAGGCGCTTCGGAGCATTGCCCGTAGTCAGGTAATTCATTGCCTGGTTAGCCAGACAAGCCACCTGAACATCCAGCAGCGCCATATCAATATGCTGACCGCCGCCGTCATGATCCCGATGCGCAAGCGCTGCAAGGATCGCCACGGTCGAATAGAGACCGGTCAAAATGTCCGTCAGCGCCACGCCAACTTTCACCGGCCCGGCACCCTCATCCCCTTCGGGTCGCCCCGTCAGACTCATCAGGCCGCCCAGCCCCTGGATCATGAAGTCATAACCCGCGCGCTTGGCGTAAGGGCCAGTCTGGCCAAACCCGGTAATCGAGCAATAGATCAGATTCGGATTGATCGCCTTTAGCGACTCATAGTCCAAACCATATGCCGCCAGACCACCGACCTTGAAGTTCTCGATCAGGATGTCCGACTTCGCCGCCAGATCACGCACCAGCTTCTGCCCTTCAGGCCGGGTGAAGTCGATGGTCACCGATTGCTTGTTGCGATTGGCCGACAAGTAATAGGCGGCCTCACTAGTGTTCTCGCCATAAGCGTCTTTAAGGAAGGGAGGCCCCCAGGCGCGCGTGTCATCGCCATTGCCCGGGCGCTCGACCTTGATTACCTCGGCGCCGAGGTCAGCAAGAATCTGTCCAGCCCAGGGCCCGGCCAGCACCCGCGATAAATCCAGTACCCGTAGATGCGAAAGCGCGCCCATGGCCGTTCTCCTATTAATAGAACGCCTGGATGCCAGTCTGCGCACGGCCGAGGATCAGTGCATGGACGTCATGCGTACCTTCATAGGTATTCACCACTTCCAGGTTGACCAAGTGGCGAGCAACACCGAACTCATCAGAAATACCGTTACCACCCAGCATGTCGCGCGCCATGCGAGCAATGTCCAGGGATTTGCCACAGGAATTGCGCTTCATCATCGAAGTGATCTCGACCGCCGCAGTACCTTCATCTTTCATACGACCCAGACGCAGACAGCCTTGCAGCGCCAGAGTGATTTCGGTCTGCATGTCGGCCAGTTTCTTCTGGATCAGCTGAGTGGCGGCCAGTGGGCGTCCGAACTGCTGACGATCCAAGGTGTATTGGCGAGCGGTGTGCCAGCAGAACTCGGCAGCGCCCAGTGCACCCCAGGAAATGCCGTAACGTGCCGAGTTAAGGCAAGTAAAAGGGCCTTTCAAGCCACGGACATCCGGGAAGATGTTCTCTTCAGGGACAAACACGTTGTCCATGACGATCTCGCCGGTGATAGATGCACGCAGGCCAACCTTGCCGTGAATCGCAGGAGCACTCAGGCCTTTCCAGCCCTTCTCCAGAACGAAGCCACGGATGTCGCCGGCATCGTCCTTGCCCCAGACCACGAACACATCGGCGATCGGGCTGTTGGTGATCCACATCTTGTTGCCGGTCAGGCTGTAGCCGCCTTCCACTTTGCGTGCACGAGTAATCATCGCGCCCGGGTCGGAACCGTGGTTAGGCTCGGTCAGACCGAAGCAGCCAATCCATTCGCCTGAAGCCAGTTTCGGCAGGTATTTCTGTTTCTGGGCTTCGGTACCGAATTCATTGATCGGCACCATGACCAGCGAGGACTGCACACTCATCATCGAACGATAGCCGGAGTCGACACGCTCGACTTCACGGGCGATCAGGCCGTAGCTGACGTAGTTCAGGCCACTGCCACCGTACTGCTCCGGGATAGTCGCGCCCAACAGGCCGACTTCACCCATCTCGCGGAAGATCGCCGGGTCGGTCTTTTCATGGCGGAAAGCTTCAAGAACACGCGGCGCGAGCTTCTGCTGAGCGAATTGTTCAGCAGTGTCGCGGATCATGCGTTCTTCTTCGGTGAGCTGTTGATCCAGCAGCAGGGGATCGATCCAGTTGAAGCTAGCTTTACCGCCCATGAGTGTGTCCTCTCGAATCGGGTCAAATAACGTGGGCTGATCCTAGGCCGGGTTCGGCGTTACGGCAAACGAGGATTTTGCATACTGTTGTGCTAATTTCTCACTCCGAAACATCGCAAAATAGCTTTTATGCGATGTATTAGTGAGGTTGACGTACATGCGCAGGAAAATCCCCAGCACAACAGCCCTGATCAGCTTTGAAGCGGCGGCTCGCCACGAAAGTTTTACCAAGGCAGCCCAGGAGCTTTCGCTCACTCAGGGCGCCATTTGCCGACAGATAGCCAGCCTTGAGGAGTTCCTCAGCGTAGAACTGTTCCGACGCTCACGACGCGGAGTCAAGCTGACGGAGGCCGGTCTTTCCTACAGCCGCCGGGTGGCCACCCAACTCGATGCCGTTGAACGGGACACCTTGTCGGTGATGGGCCAGCAAGGTGCCAACGTGATCGAGCTGGCGGTGGTTCCAACCTTCGGCACTCAATGGCTGTTGCCACGACTCAAGGATTTCCAGCAAAAACACCCGGAAGTGACGGTCAACCTCACCAACCGAACGCGCCCCTTCCTGTTCGCCGACACCGACTTCGATGCCGCGATCTATTTTGGCGACGCGGACTGGTCGGGTACCGAATCCCACAGGCTGATGGGGGAAAATCCGATGCCGGTGTGCAGCCCCAATCTCTTGGGGAAAAAGACAACCCTGTCTCCCGGTGAAATCGCCGAATTGCCCCTGCTGCAGCAGACCACCCGCCCTTATGCCTGGCGTCAATGGTTCAACTCCCAAAACCTAAATGTCCCACGAGACATGACAGGGCCGCGCTACGAGCTATTCTCCATGCTTGCTCAAGCCGCCATGCACGATATGGGAATAGCACTGATTCCACCGTTCCTGATTCAACGCGAACTGGCCGAGAAGCGCTTGGTCATTGCCAACGCCCAAGCGTTATCAAGCATCAAGGCGTATTACTTGATGATTCCCGAGCGAAAGGTCGAATCGGCCTCTTTAAGGGCATTTCGTGATTGGCTGGTCAATCAGGCACAGAGCTACAGCCTAGAGGGATAAGGGCTTTGCGCTATTAGCTGACCTCGTAGTCAGCAAAATCAAAGCACTACAGATATAAGTATTTGTCGCATATTCGAAGACTGTACCGACAAGCAGTACAAACGTCCCACAAGAGCCTGAAAACGTGGCCTTGAGCCTCTATTGCGGAGCAATAACGACTCATTCACCTGACCGATGTGAAAATTCTTCAATTTTTACAAGAATCCTTACAAGTCACGGCCTGCAAGGGATTGAACCGGTCAGTTGCGACATTCGGTCACGGGGTGACTTGTAGTTAATTTTCCGTCACCCGTCATAAACCCTTGAAGGGCATTAAGTTCGCCTGCAAAATGCCGCGCCCCGCCCTGATTTGGCGGGATCGTGCTGATCGGCCGCCCCCAGCCGCACCATCCGAAGTGCCTGGGTTTACTCAATAAGATCACGCAGGAGATTTGACGTGCACATTGGTGTTCCTCTCGAAACCCAGACCGGTGAAACGCGGGTTGCTGCAACCCCGGAAACCATCAAGAAGCTGATCGGCCAGGGTCATAAGGTCACTGTGCAAAGCGGCGCCGGCATTAACGCCAGCGTTGTCGACAGTGCCTATGAAGCGGCAGGCGCAATTATTGGCAGCGCCAACGATGCGTTTGGTGCCGAGCTGATTCTCAAAGTGGTCGCCCCCAGCGACAGCGAACTGACGCTGATTAAAAGCGGCACCGTTGTGGTGGGCATGCTCAACCCGTTCAGCAATGAAACCATTGCCAAGCTGGCTGAGTGCGGCATTACCGCTTTCGCACTGGAGGCCGCACCACGCACCTCCCGCGCTCAGAGCCTGGATGTGCTGTCCTCCCAAGCCAACATCGCCGGTTATAAAGCCGTGTTGCTGGCCGCTCACCACTATCCACGCTTCATGCCGATGCTGATGACCGCGGCGGGTACCGTGAAAGCGGCGCGCGTGCTGATTCTCGGCGCTGGCGTGGCTGGTTTGCAGGCCATCGCTACGGCGAAACGTCTGGGTGCAGTGATCGAAGCGTCTGACGTACGTCCTGCGGTAAAAGAGCAGATCGAATCCCTCGGCGCCAAGTTCGTCGACGTGCCGTATGAGACCGATGAAGAGCGCGAATGCGCCGTTGGTGTCGGCGGTTACGCGCGACCAATGCCCGCCAGCTGGATGCAACGTCAGGCCCTGGCCGTGCACGAACGCGCCAAGCAGGCTGACATTGTCATCACCACCGCACTGATCCCGGGCCGCAAGGCACCGACGTTGTTGAGCGCGGAAACCGTGGCGCAGATGAAGCCGGGCTCGGTGGTCATCGACCTCGCGGCAGCCCAGGGCGGTAACTGTCCGCTGACCGTGGCTGATCAGGTGGTCGTCGAGAATGGCGTGACCATTTGCGGCCCGACCAACCTGGCCGGCGCAGTCGCGGCAGACGCTTCGGCACTGTACGCGCGCAACCTGCTGGACTTCCTGAAGCTGGTCTTCAACAAAGAAGGCCAGTTCGAGATCAACCTCGAAGACGACATCGTCGCCGCGTGCCTGATGTGCCGCGACGGCCAAGTCATCCGCAAAAACGCCTAAGCAGGGATTCAGACGATGGAAGAGCTTATCTCCCCCGGTATCTACAACCTGATCATCTTCGTGCTGGCGATTTATGTCGGTTATCACGTGGTCTGGAACGTGACCCCTGCACTGCACACGCCTTTGATGGCGGTGACCAACGCAATCTCGGCGATCGTGATCGTCGGCGCCATGCTGGCAGCGGCATTGACCGTCACACCTCTGGGCAAAACCATGGGCACCCTGGCGGTAGCTCTGGCAGCGGTGAACGTATTTGGTGGCTTCCTGGTTACCCGCAGGATGCTTGAGATGTTCAAGAAAAAAGCCCCAAAAGCAGTAAAAGAAGAGGCGCCTAAGTAATGAGCATGAATCTTGTAACGACGCTCTACTTGATCGCGTCGATCTGTTTCATCCAGGCCCTCAAAGGCCTGTCGCACCCGACCACGTCGCGGCGCGGCAATGTGTACGGCATGCTCGGCATGGCATTGGCGATCCTCACCACCGTGGGCCTCGTCTATAAGCTGGGCGCCGAGTTGGCCACTGCCGGCATCGGTTACGTCATCGTAGGTCTGTTGGTCGGCGGTACCGCCGGGTCGATCATGGCCAAGCGCGTTGAAATGACCAAAATGCCGGAACTGGTCGCCTTCATGCACAGCATGATCGGTATGGCCGCGGTGTTCATTGCGATCGCTGCTGTTGTAGAGCCGCAATCGCTGGGTATCGTCAAGCAACTGGGTGATGCGATTCCTGCCGGTAACCGCCTGGAGCTATTCCTCGGTGCCGCCATCGGTGCAATCACCTTCTCCGGTTCGGTAATCGCCTTCGGCAAGCTGTCGGGCAAGTACAAGTTCCGCCTGTTCCAGGGCGCACCCGTGCAGTTCGGCGGCCAGCACAAGCTGAACCTGCTGCTGGGCCTGGCGACTCTGGGCCTCGGCGTGACCTTCATGCTGACCGGTAACCTGAACGCCTTCGCGCTGATGCTGGCCCTGGCCTTCGTGCTGGGCGTGCTGATCATCATCCCGATTGGCGGCGCGGACATGCCGGTGGTTGTGTCGATGCTCAACAGCTACTCCGGCTGGGCAGCGGCAGGTATCGGCTTCTCGCTGAACAACTCGATGCTGATCATCGCAGGTTCGCTGGTGGGTTCGTCCGGTGCGATCCTCTCGTACATCATGTGCAAGGCGATGAACCGTTCGTTCTTCAACGTACTGCTCGGTGGTTTCGGCAACACCGCGGATGCGGCCGGCCCTGCAGGCTCGAAAGAGGCCCGCCCGGTGAAATCCGGTTCGGCTGACGACGCGACCTTCCTGCTGACCAACGCCGACACCGTGATCATCGTTCCGGGTTATGGCCTGGCGGTGGCACGCGCCCAACACTCACTGATGGAGCTGGCGGAGAAGCTGACTCACCGGGGAGTCACTGTGAAGTTTGCGATCCACCCGGTCGCCGGTCGGATGCCAGGGCACATGAACGTCCTGCTGGCCGAAGCCGAAGTGCCTTACGAGCAGGTGTTCGAGATGGATGACATCAACTCCGAGTTCGGCCAGGCCGACGTGGTGCTGGTGCTCGGCGCCAACGACGTGGTCAACCCGGCGGCGAAGAACGATCCGAAATCGCCGATTGCCGGCATGCCGATCCTCGAGGCTTATAAAGCCAAGACCGTGATCGTCAACAAGCGCTCGATGGCCAGCGGCTATGCCGGTCTGGACAACGAACTGTTCTACCTGGACAAAACCATGATGGTCTTCGGCGACGCCAAGAAAGTTATCGAAGACATGGTCAAAGCCATCGAGTAAAACCTGCGGAAGCAGCAATACCCAAAACCTCAGCCTTTAGTAGGCTGGGGTTTTTTATTGCCCGCTAAAAACCGACCAAAGGCTCTAAATCAGGGCTCTGCATTCGACCATGGTAGCGGGAGGATTTTTTTTGAAATCACTAAACTGCACACCTTGCTTTCGTTGCCCGAGATAACAATCCATGTACCGTGATCGTATTCGCTTGCCTTCGTTGTTGGATAAGGTGATGAGCGCCGCTGACGCTGCCGCTCTGATTCAGGACGGCATGACCGTCGGCATGAGTGGTTTCACTCGCGCCGGCGAAGCCAAAGCCGTGCCCCACGCATTGGCCGAACGCGCCAAAATCACCCCGCTGAAAATCACGCTGATGACCGGCGCCAGCCTGGGCAACGACCTCGATAAACAGCTCACCGAAGCCGGCGTATTGTCACGTCGCATGCCCTTCCAGGTCGACAGCACCCTGCGCAAGGCCATTAATGCCGGCGAAGTGATGTTCATTGATCAACATCTCTCGGAAACCGTTGAGCAGTTGCGCAACCAGCAGCTCAAACTGCCGGACATCGCGGTGATTGAGGCCGTAGCGATCACCGAGCAGGGCCATATCGTGCCGACCACTTCGGTGGGTAACTCGGCCAGCTTCGCGATTTTCGCCAAACAGGTAATCGTCGAGATCAACCTGGCGCACAACCCGAATCTCGAAGGTCTGCACGACATCTATATCCCGACCTATCGGCCGACCCGCACGCCGATCCCGCTGGTAAAGGTCGACGATCGCATTGGCAGCACTGCCATCCCGATTCCGCCGGAAAAGATCGTCGCTATCGTGATCACCAATCAGTCTGACTCGCCGTCCACCGTGCTGCCGCCGGACGTTGATACCCAGGCCATTGCCGACCACTTGATCGACTTCTTCAAGCAGGAAGTGGCTGCCGGGCGCATGACCAACAAGCTCGGCCCTCTGCAAGCCGGGATTGGCAACATCGCCAACTCGGTGATGTGCGGGCTGATCGACTCGCCGTTCGAAGACCTGACGATGTACTCCGAAGTGCTTCAGGACTCGACCTTCGACCTGATCGACGCCGGCAAGCTGAGCTTTGCTTCGGGTAGTTCGATCACCTTGTCGAGCCGTCGCAATACCGATGTTTTCGGCAACCTTGAGCGCTACAAAGACAAACTGGTCCTGCGCCCGCAAGAAATTTCCAACCACCCGGAAGTGGTGCGCCGGCTCGGCATCATCGGCATCAACACGGCGCTTGAGTTCGACTTGTACGGCAACGTCAACTCCACCCACATCTGCGGCACGCGGATGATGAACGGCATCGGCGGCTCGGGCGATTTTGCGCGCAATGCGCATTTGGCGATCTTCGTGACCAAATCGATCGCCAAGGGCGGCGCGATCTCCAGCGTGGTGCCGATGGTCAGCCACGTTGATCACACTGAGCATGACGTCGACATCCTTGTCACCGAGATAGGTCTGGCGGACTTGCGTGGCCTGGCGCCGCGAGAACGCGCTCGGGTCATCATCGACAACTGCGTGCACCCGGACTATCGCCAGGCCTTGGATGACTACTTCACAGCCGCTTGTGCACTCGGCGGGCACACGCCGCATATCCTGCGCGATGCCCTGAGCTGGCACATCAACCTGGAAGAAACCGGGCGAATGCTGGCGGTGTAATTGGTACAGATAGCAGCTGACGCAAACACAGTTTCGTCAGCTTGCTGTTGCCAGACCAAATCCTGAATAAAACTGTACTGCTGTACCGGTCTTTTCCTACCGTAATTGCCTACCTTTTCGAGCCGACCAAGCAAAAACGCACGATATTAGTGCAGACAAGTACAGTTGCCTCAATTTCGACCAGTACACCATCCTTTAACAGTTAACTGGTCCCTCACAATACAGGTGAACTGTATCTAGAGAGACTGGCCAAACGAGAGGATCATTGGCATCAGTTAAACCACTACCTAATCCCGCCATAAGCGGAAGGATGTCAACCATGGAACGTACACTCAGTTCCGAGCTGTTTTTCGAAGACAACGCTGTAAAAACCCAGGCTTCCACGCCTCTTCGCGTTCTCGCCAACCTGATGCTGTGGCAGCGCCGCATCTCCAGCCGCCATCAACTGGCTCGTCTGGATTCGCGTCTGCTGGCTGACGCAGGGATTAGCGAAGCACAACGCTACGAAGAGCTGAGCAAGCCGTTCTGGCGCTAAGTTAGCGTCGCTGGCTCTGACCCACCGGGTCCACCGCCAGCAACCAAATTGAAAAAACAAAGCCCGTCGTGGGAAACCGCGACGGGTTTTGTCGTTTTGGACCCTCAACATGGGTCATACAGTAGAGACTCAGCCTGACAAGTACAGTTTTACTAACACAACAACTTAACCAGTACAATTTAAGCTCAGTGTGTCTGTTGCAAAAGTGAGGAGGATCACCATGAAATCCCGAACTGCCGGCAAAAGGACCGCGCCATGAATCACTTACTGGATGTTTCCGTTTCCACGCCTCCATTAACGCCTCGTTTCCTCTGGTTTCGTAGATTACTGAGGGGCGTTGCCAATAACCTGGGAAGGGCCCGAACCCGGCGTTTACTGGGCCAACTTGATGACCGGCAACTCTCAGACCTGAACATCAGCCACGCGGATCGTCTCAACGAATTGGATAAACCGTTCTGGCGCTAGCTTCCTGCTTGAACAGAGGGGACTGTTCGAACCGACACTCATAGGCCTAATATCCAGATGAAACGTGGCGAACGCTGCATGATTGGCGTCTGACTCAACAGACACTGCGCCACCTCTCAATCAGTTTTCCCAAAGGAGTTTCACCATGTCCCGTCTTCGTCTGCTCAGCGCTGCAGCCCTGCTTGCCGTGGCCGCCAATTCCCACGCTACCAGCTTTATCGTGACCACCGATGCCGTCGTCGGCGCGCTCAAGGCCACGTCCGATGCGACCTCCGATGTCACTTCTTCCTTTCGCGATGACAAAATCGTACGCGCTGCCCGTGATGACGCCGCCAGCTTCGTGGCCAGCGAAGGCGCCATTCGTGGTGTGAAACTGGAAAGCGCACTCGACCATATTCGCCACCAGGCACCTCAGCTGAACGCGACTGACGCACAACTGGCGCAAGCCATACTGACTATCTAAGCGACATCACTGACGTGGGACACGCCAGCCGTGTCCCAATGTTTCGGCGCTGGCTCTAGACCAGGCGTTGCGCTAGCCTTGCGACTCGCCTTCAACTATCGAGTCTCATGCGTTTTCTTTCAAATCTGTTGATCTCTCCGCTTTTCGTGGCAGCCTGCTGGGCGGGCTCGGTCCATGCCTATGACGCCTTCAATCTATCTACACAAGGCATCGTGGCTACCGGCTACGCCACAAGCATGGTGACCTCCGCCCCCTTCGACCGTAAGCTGCTAGTCGCGGCACAAGATGACGCTGCGGCGTTCATCGCCAGTGGCGGCCAACTGCGAGGAGCACAACTGGAGTCCGCCCTGATTTATCTGCGCCGGACCCAGCCAAAACTTCGTGCCAGCGACCTTGAACTGGCGCAGGCAATTCTCGTCCAATAGTTATCCTTGTTCTTGCGGAGTCGTTCCATGCGTAGCCCTCTGATTGTTGCCGCCCTTGGCCTTCTGTTATTGGCCGATGTTGCCCAGGCGCACACTCTGGTCGCCACCAGTAACATCATCATCAATGCCACCCAACGCACCCTTGATTTCACTTCCGATACCACGACGTCCATCCGTGACTCGAAGATCGTTCGTGAAGCCCACGACGATGCGGCCAGTTTCGTCGCCAGCAATGGCGAGATTCGTGGCGCGCACCTGGAAGCGGCCTTCAACACGTTGCGCACCCGCGTGCCGGAAGCCCGCGACGCCAGTGATCAGGTTCTCGCCGAAGCCATCCTCGCACTGTGAGGTCGCCAGGCGCCTGGCTGTTGGCCGGGGTCATGTTGCTGCTCGGCAACACGGCCCAGGCTGACTTGCAATTAAGGCTTAAAACCGAAGGCCTCAGCCCCGCTCAACAACAGGCCAGTCAGGCGTTGCTCGATGAAGCCATGCAGGCGCTGCCGCCGCGGTTCATCGAGCAGCTTGACCGACGCATCGACGTCGGCTGGACCGATGACATGCCGAGCAACGCTTACGGCCAGGCGTCGCTGGTGTCCGAGCTCGATCTGAACCGCAACCTGCTTGCCAGCCTCACTGACGGCAGCGCCGCGACCAAAAAGACTTATCGTCCCCATGGCACCGTGCGCCGCGAAATGCTTGCCACGGTGTTGCACGAACTTACCCACATCTATGACCGCTCGCGCCTGTGGCCAGACGCAGATCGCACGCTGATTCAGCGCTGCACCCGGCGCAACAGCAGCACAGGGCTGATTGGCATTCCCGATCAATGCCGCGGCCAGTCCGACCGACGCTTTACACTCAGCGACGACCCGCACCTGCTCGACCTCGCCGGCTGGCCACAGTATGTAGGCCGTCGTGGCGAACGCGAACAGTACAACCGGCAGATTGCCCGCAGCCCGGACATTTACGAGACGAGCAGCCCCAAGGAGTTCGTCGCGGTCAACATGGAGTATTTCCTTCTCGACCCCGCCTACGCCTGTCGCCGTCCTGCGTTGTACCGCTACTACAAAGAACATTTCGGCTGGGCGCCCGCCGCTAAAGACACCTGCGGCAAATCCTTCTCCTTCCTCAATGCCGGCAACGATTTCGCCAAAACGCCACTGGGCCAGGTCGATCCGGAACGGGTGTACGCCGTCGACTATCTGCTGGCTGAAGCCAACCAGAACTGGGTAAGCCGCTGGGGTCACAGCATGTTACGGCTGGTGATCTGCGCCCCCGGCCGCCCCCGTGGGCCGGATTGTCGCTTGGACCTGGATCAGCATCTGGTGTTGTCCTACCGCGCCTTCGTCGGTGACGTACAGCTGTCGAGTTGGGATGGACTGGTGGGCAAATACCCGTCGCGCCTGTTTGTCCTGCCACTGGCCCAGGTGATCGACGAATACACCAAAACCGAACTGCGCAGCCTGGCTTCGGTGCCGCTAAATCTGTCGCGTAGCGAGATCGAAGACGTGGTGGAACACGCCGCCGAAATGCACTGGAGTTACGACGGCAACTACTTCTTCCTGTCCAATAACTGCGCTGTAGAGGGCCTGAAGTTACTGCGTAGCAGCACCAACAATACAAAACTGGTCGGGTTGGACAGCATCATGCCAAACGGTTTGCTGGAGGTGCTCAAGGGCCGCGGACTGGCGGACACCAGCGTGCTCGATGATCCCCGCGAAGCGCTGCGTCTGGGCTATCGTTTCGACTCCTTCCGCGATCGTTATCAAGCGATGTTCGAAGTGCTGAAGAAGCACTTGCCGATCAAGCAGGAAAAGGTCGAAGACTGGCTCGCATTGAAAGCTGAAGAGCGCCGGCAATGGATCGACCAAGCCGATTTGCGCACCAGCGCAGCCTTGCTGTTACTGGAGCAGGCAGCCTTCCGCCAACAATTGGTGCTGGCCCAGGACGAAGTAAAGCAGCGCTATCTGGGCGCTCGGGAACTGAAGAACGGCGGCATGGACAAGGCCAACGCAACCCTGCAGCAAATTCTTGCCAACAGCGGCTTCCTCAGCCGTCCGGCGGAGCTGCTCGGCACCGGTGGTTATGGATTGCCGCAGCCAAGTGAGTGGCAACGTCTGGAGTCGGAAAGCAGCCTGCGCCAGAAACAACTTCAGGCGCTGACAGGCGATCTGGACAAAGAAGTGAGAGCGCTGCTCGAACCAAGCCGTGCGGCCGAAATGGCCGCCAATGAAGCCAACCTGAAGCAGGTTGGCGAGCATCTGAGGAAGTTGCACAAGGCTGCGGGCGGGCTGGAGTTGCCGTAAACAACAGGCTTCGCGGCTAATTCGCGAAGCCTTCAGCACCTACCTGCCTCAAAGCACCCCTTCGAGAATTTCATAAACGATCCCGGTTCCTACGGCGATCAGCACAATGTCGCCGCCCGCACGGCGCCATTCGTACCCCGGGTAATATGGCAACCGCCCCAAGGCACGGTTATCGAGGCGTTCGCCGTAATAGCCGTGAGGCAATGGCCGGCCACGCACCAGATGAATACCCGGAGGTGGCGGAGCACCGCGTACGAAATAGCCATGGTTATCGTGGATAGTCTGGCGCACCGGGCCGAAGTCTCGTGGCGGAGGGCCACCGCGATGATTGTCCTGCGGGCCACGGTGATCGTCGCCATGATTGTCACCGCGGTTATCGTAATGGCCTTGCTGCTGGCCGCCGCGGTCGTGATCGTCGCGCTGATCAGCACTCGCATTCAGCAACGGGGTGGCACTGAGCATCAGCACACCCAGGCTGGCAATCAGACGTTTCGGCATTTTCATCGGGTCTTTCCTCACTGCACATACAGCAAAAAGGGCTTCAGAACGTAGTCCTGAAGCCCTCGGTCTTGCTGTTTAGTCTGTGCCGCGAGGCTCTAATTCCTCTGTATCAGGAACTTTACCTTCAGCTGACGCGGGCTTTACGCACACCTTCGGCCAGCGCCGAGCAAAGGCTCAACACTCCATCAATGGCTTGATCCGGAGTCGACGCATTGGCGATGTGATCGATCAACGCCGAACCCACCACCACGCCATCAGCCAGACGCGCGATGGACGCCGCTTGCTCCGGTGTACGAATACCAAAACCGATGCTGATCGGCAGATCGGTATGGCGACGCAGACGGGTAACGGCTTCTTCAACGTGTTCCAGCGTTGCTGCGCCGGCACCGGTCACACCGGCCACGGACACGTAGTAGACGAAGCCGGAGCTGCCGTTCAGGACGGTCGGCAGACGTACATCATCAGTCGTCGGGGTGGTCAGACGGATGAAGTCCAGACCGGCAGCCTGGGCCGGGTCGCACAGCTCGCCGTTATGCTCGGGTGGCAGGTCGACCACGATCAAACCGTCAACACCGGCCTCTTTGGCATCGGCGATGAAGCGCGGCACGCCGTACATGTGAATCGGGTTGAAGTAACCCATCAGCACCAGCGGCGTCTCGGTATTGCCTTCACGGAACTCGCGAACCATTTGCAGGGTTTTCGCCAGGTTCTGCTTGGCGCCGAGGGCGCGGATGTTGGCCAGCTGGATTGCCGGGCCATCGGCCATTGGATCGGTGAAGGGCATGCCCAACTCGATCACGTCGGCACCCGCGCCGGGCAAGCCTTTGAGGATCGCCAGGGAAGTGTCATAGCTCGGGTCGCCAGCGGTCACGAAGGTCACCAGGGCGGCACGATTCTGTTCCTTGAGTTCGGCAAAACGCGTTTGCAGGCGGCTCATCAGTGTTTCTCCTGCTTCGATTGCTCTTGCTGAGAGTGTTCCATGTGGTGCATCACGGTCTGCATGTCTTTGTCCCCGCGACCGGACAGGTTGACCACCATCAGGTGATCTTTCGGCAGGGTCGGTGCGCGCTTGAACACTTCGGCCAGGGCATGGGCGCTTTCCAGTGCAGGAATAATCCCTTCCAGGCGGCAGCATTTGTGGAACGCGTCGAGGGCTTCGTCGTCGGTTACCGAGGTGTACTGAACTCGGCCGATGTCATGCAACCAAGCGTGTTCCGGGCCGATGCCTGGATAGTCGAGGCCGGCAGAGATGGAGTGAGCGTCGATGATCTGACCATCGTCGTCCTGCAGCAGGAAGGTACGGTTGCCGTGCAGTACGCCCGGTACGCCCCCGTTCAGGCTGGCTGCGTGCTTGCCGGTTTCGATGCCGTAACCGGCCGCTTCAACGCCGATGATCTCGACGCTTTTGTCGTCGAGGAACGGGTGAAACAGGCCCATGGCGTTGGAGCCGCCACCGATGCACGCCACCAGGCTGTCCGGCAGACGACCTTCCTGGTCTTGCAGTTGAGTACGGGTTTCTTTGCCGATAACGGCCTGGAAGTCGCGAACCATGGCTGGATATGGGTGCGGACCGGCGACAGTGCCGATCAGGTAGAAGGTGCTGTCGACGTTGGTCACCCAGTCACGCAGGGCTTCGTTCATCGCGTCTTTCAGGGTGCCGGTACCGGCCACGACCGGGATCACTTCGGCGCCCAGCAGCTTCATACGAAATACGTTGGCCTGCTGACGTTCGATGTCGGTAGTGCCCATGTAGATCACGCAATCGAGGCCAAAACGCGCAGCCACGGTGGCGGTCGCCACGCCGTGCATGCCAGCGCCGGTCTCGGCGATGATGCGTTTCTTGCCCATGCGCCGCGCCAGCAGGATCTGGCCGATGCAGTTGTTGATCTTGTGCGCGCCGGTGTGGTTCAGCTCTTCGCGCTTGAGGTAAATCTTCGCGCCGCCGCAGAACTCTGTCAGACGTTCGGCAAAGTACAGTGGGCTTGGACGACCCACGTAGTCGCGCTGGAAGTAGGCCAGTTCTTCTTTGAATGCAGGATCATCCTTGGCCAATTCGTATTCACGGGCCAGATCGAGGATCAACGGCATCAGGGTTTCGGCGACGTAACGGCCGCCGAACGCGCCAAACAGGCCGTTGGCGTCGGGGCCGTTGCGCAGATTAGTCTGGGTCATGGGTCGCTCCGGTTGAATGCGTGGGATGACAATGCGCTTAACTCTACCCCTGACGCCTTGAGCTGAAAACCGATAAGATCGCTGCAACCCGTCAGGAAAACTCACAGATACCATGAGCCATGACCTTCCTCCGCTGAACGCCCTTCGGGCCTTCGAAGCGACTGCCCGTCTGAACAGCGTCAGCAAGGCGGCCGAACAGCTGCACGTCACCCATGGCGCAGTCAGCCGACAGCTCAAGGTGCTGGAAGAGCACCTCGGGGTGAGCCTGTTCATCAAGGATGGACGCGGCCTTAAACTCACAGATGCCGGCATTCGATTACGCGATGCCAGCGGAGAAGCGTTCGAGCGTTTACGGACTGTGTGCGCAGAGCTGACCCAAAGCACCGCCGACGCACCGTTCGTACTGGGTTGCTCGGGCAGTTTGCTGGCACGCTGGTTTATTCCCAGGTTGGGACGGTTGAATACCGACCTGCCTGACCTGCGCCTGCACCTGTCGGCTGGCGAGGGTGATCTCGATCCACGTCGCCCTGGGCTGGACGCCTTGCTGGTGTTTGCCGAGCCGCCGTGGCCAGCGGACATGCAGGTCTATGAGTTGGCGAGCGAACGGATCGGCCCGGTCATGAGTCCGCGATTCGCCGGCTACGAACGACTGCAAAACGCACCGCCCGCAGCGCTGCTGAGCGAGCCATTGCTGCACACCACCTCACGCCCGCAGGCCTGGCCAAGCTGGGCACAGCAAAGCGACCTCGACGCCAAAGCATTGAAGTACGGACAGGGTTTCGAGCATTTGTATTATTTGCTGGAGGCCGCAGTGGCTGGCCTGGGTGTGGCGATTGCGCCCGAGCCGCTGGTGGCCGAGGACTTGAAGGCCGGTCGCCTGGTTGCGCCATGGGGCTTCAGTGAAACCCCGGCGCAACTGGCGTTGTGGCTACCCAAGCGCGCCGCGGACGGGCGCGCTCGACAACTGGCGCAGTGGCTCAAAAACGAGCTGCGCCAGACGGATTAGTCACCGCGTTTGAACAGCAGATAAGCCGCGAGCAGACCCAACGCACCGACAGCCACACCCGCAGTCGTCCAAGGGTGTTCCTGGGCGTAGTCCCGCGTGGCAATCCCGGTTTCACGGGTTTTGACTTTGACTTCTTCGTACGCATCGCTGAGCAGATGGCGCGAATGCTTCAGCGCGTTCTCGGCGTTGCTTTTCAAGGCTTTAAGGGTTTTACGCGACTCGTCCGAGGCGTCGTCCTTCAGGTTTTCCAAAGACTTCAGCAGACTCTCGATCTCGGCTTCCATGCTTTGCAATGAGGCTTTACGTAAAGAGGTGTTGGCCATGGTGGCTCTCCTGCATTGATTGAGTTGCGTGTGTTGGTTGGGACTTCAGGGGTTCGAGAAAGTGCAGTAAATCTGAACTTCCACTTCGGATTGGCCGACAGAAGTAATACGAAAAATCACTGCTAGGCTGTATTTCACACCCTGAGGAGAACGCCATGACTGACCATCACACCTACAAGAAAGTCGAACTCGTCGGCTCGTCCACCAGCAGCATTGAAGACGCCATCAACAACGCACTGGCCGAGGCCAGCAAAAGCCTCAAATATATGGAATGGTTTGAAGTGACCGAAACCCGCGGGCACATCAAGGACGGTAAGGCAGCGCACTTTCAGGTGACGCTCAAAGTCGGGTTCCGGATTGCCAGTAGCTGAGTTTGAGCTAATCTTCTGAGCCTGCGCGCTGGCCGAGCGCCATAGGGAATGGCAAAGCGCTACATATGTAAATCCGGCTGATTGCTGGGTGCCCCTATTGATCCGACCAGGGAATGCGACCGATGAAGAATTTTATTTTGGCGGTAGGCTTGTTGAGTCTCGCGGGAACAGCCCTGGCTCAGGGCAAGTCGTGCGAAGAGCTGAAAGCCGAAATCACAGCGAAACTTGATGCCAAGGGCATTTCTAATTATTCACTGGAAATCGTCGATAAAGGCGCTGCTACTGGCGGGAAAATCGTCGGCACCTGTGAAAAAGGCTCCAAGCAAATCGTCTACAAGCAGGGCTGACCTCCCTCGAAAAGGAAAAAGCCGACGCAATGACGTCGGCTTTTTTGTGCCCGCTATTTGAGCGTCAGCCCTTCATGACCTGGGCCAGCAGCTCATAGGAGTGCACGCGATCGGCATGTTCGTACAGGTCGCAGGTAAAAATCAGCTCGTCCGCCTGGGTCTGCTCGATCAGCACTTCCAGTTTTGCGCGAATTTTCTGCGGACTGCCCACCATGGCCAGGCCAAGGAAATCGCCGACGGCTTCTTTTTCATGAGGCAGCCACAGGCCGTCCATGGTTTTTACCGGAGGACGTTGTACCAGGCTCTGACCACGCATCAACGCCAGGATGCGCTGATAGACCGAGGTCGCCAGATAATCGGCCTGCTCGTCGGTGTCTGCAGCCACCAACGGCACACCGAGCATCACGTAGGGTTTATCCAATACCGCTGAAGGCTTGAAGTGATTGCGATAGACGCGAATGGCCTCATGCATGAAGCGCGGTGCGAAATGTGAAGCGAAGGCGTAGGGCAAACCGCGTTCACCGGCCAGTTGTGCACTGAACAAGCTGGAGCCCAGCAGCCAGACCGGGACATTGGTGCCGGTGCCCGGCATTGCGATGATCCGCTGGTCCGGGGTGCGCGGGCCGAGGTAGCGCATCAACTCCGCCACGTCTTCCGGGAACTCGTCGGCGCTGCCGGAGCGTTCACGACGCAAGGCGCGAGCGGTCATCTGATCGGAACCGGGGGCACGACCCAGGCCCAGGTCGATCCGGCCCGGGTATAGACTTTCGAGCGTGCCGAACTGCTCGGCGATCACCAGCGGCGCGTGGTTGGGCAGCATCACACCGCCCGAGCCGACACGAATGGTCGAGGTGCCGCCAGCCAGGTAGCCAAGCAGTACCGAAGTCGCCGAACTGGCAATGCCGTCCATGTTGTGGTGTTCGGCAACCCAGAAGCGGTTGTAGCCAAATTTTTCGACGTGCTGAGCCAGGTCCAGGGAATTGCGCAGCGACTGGGCCGCGCTGCCGTTCTCCCGCACGGGCACCAGATCGAGGGTCGAGAACTTGATATCGGACAGTCGTTTCATAAGCCTGCTTCTCCAATTGAGGGCGCAGGTTTTTTCTTACAAACGAAAACCTGCCGAATCTATAAGCGTGTTTTATGCAATGAGGGCATATACCCGAGTTTCAATAGCAGAGCCAAAATTCCTACGAAATAAGAGGACCGATCACATGAGGTGAACTTTGCACCACGGTCTATCCTCAGAACCCTAACAACCGAAAACCACAAAGGCGCGACGCTTCGCGCCGGATCTTGAGGAGGCATTCATGGCTATCACAAAGAAAGCATCGGCTCATTGGGAAGGTGATCTGAAAACCGGCATCGGCTCGATTTCCACGGAAACCGGTGTCCTCAAAGAAGCGCCCTACGGCTTCAAGGCACGTTTCGAAGGCGGCAAGGGCACCAATCCGGAAGAGTTGATCGGTGCAGCGCACGCGGGCTGCTTCTCCATGGCGTTTTCGATGATTCTCGGCGATGCCGGTCTCAAGGCTGACAGCATCGATACCAATGCCGAAGTCACCCTGGACCAGGTGGACGGCGGATTCGCGATCACGGCAGTGAAATTGATCCTCAAAGCGAAAATTCCTGGGGCGACTCAGGCTCAATTTGAGGAATTGAGCAATAAAGCCAAAGAAGGCTGCCCGGTTTCCAAAGTGCTGAATGCGAAAATCAGCCTGGATGCAACATTGGTCAGCTGATAGGGGTTGTCGCGCTCCCCCGATAAAAGATCGCAGCCTCGGCGGGCTGCGTTCTTTTTTTGCCCAGAAACAAAACCTGGCTGGCGAGATTGTGGTCGAATAAATGACAGCAGCTAAAACGCATCATCGTGCGCGCTGCCTCAAAGGAGCTTCAACCATGAAACGTTTTGCCTTGGCGGTTATCTGTTGCGCGCTGGCCACATCGGCCCTGGCGGCACCGAAATCCTGTGAAGAACTCAAGGCCGAGATTGAAGCCAAGATCCAGGCCAATAACGTCTCGTCCTACACGCTGGAAATCGTCACCAACGACGAAGTACACGATCAGAATATGGTCGTTGGCTCGTGCGAAGGCGGCACGAAAAAAATCATCTACCAGAAGAACGACCGCTGATTCACCTCACATGAGGCAATAGGACTCTCGATCTTCCGCGACGATTTCACGCTTGGCGTTGTACAACCGGGCACCGGGAGTAAACGCTATCGACTGGCCTACCAGCACATAACGTTGGCCGGCTTCGAAATGATCGTAGTTGATGGTCAGGTAGCACAAGCGTTCCGAGGGGCCGTTTATCATGCCCAGGCCCCCACCACCGGGCACTTCAAAGTCGAATCGAACGATCAGCTCATGGCTACCGGGGGTGACCTGGAAAAAACGCCCGTCGCGCAATCGCTGATTGTCCAGTCGTTCGGCCATCAGCAATTTATCGTTGGGGAATGGCGTAGAAAACTCGACCCAGGCCATCTGCGGATTAACCGCTGGTAACGGGCTCTGACAGCCAGCAACGATGCTTGCAGCAAGTAACAGCGTTAACCTGCGCATGATGATTTTCTCAAGGACTAGTCCTTTAGAATAACGCCGATCAGGTGCGTTGGCAGCCTGCCGGTACACCCTGGCCAATCACTTTTCGCTGCTGGTCATAGAGCTTTGCCCACGGCCGAAAGCCGATATTTCCTGCTTTCAGCTGATACCGCTCGCCAGCGTTGAAGTCCTTGAATTTCACGTTTAGCTGACAGTCACGCCACAGTGGTTCGGCGTCGGGTCCGATGTTGCTTGGCGCGACCGGGAATTGGTAACGAACGGTGAGCTCATGGCTACCCGGCTGAACCTCGAAATAGCGCTTGTCGGTGGCGGCCTTGTCATCGACTTCCAGCGCTTGCAGCGCGGTGTCTTCCTGCTTCGACTCCAGGTCGATCCACGCTTGAGCCGGATCATGGCGGGGTAATCCGAATCCAGCACAACCTGCCAGCATCAGCAGGCTTCCTGTCAGCATCAACGTGCGCATAGCGGAGCTCCAGTCAGGCGGGATAGTCTTGCGGGCAGACTCTCCAAGGATGATTCATTTTGATCAGGCCGCTTCCAAGCCTTGGGTTACTTGATCGCGTTTTACGCATTTTGTTTCCGGGCGTGTTGTTTTTGTTTCTCAATGGTTGCGCCGGCGTCAGCTATTACGGCCAATTGGCCAGTGGTCAGCTGCAATTGCTGCGGGTGCGGGAGCCTGTTTCCACAGTGATTGCCGATCCCGGTCGCGATCCGCTATTGCGTGCGCACCTGACTCAATCGCAAAAGGCCCGCACGTTCGCCAGCCAACAGCTGCAGCTGCCGGATAACCAGAGTTACCGTTTGTACGCCGACATTGGCCGGCCGTTCGTAGTCTGGAACGTGTTTGCCACGCCGGAATTTTCCCTGACACCACAGAACCATTGCTTCCCGATCGCCGGCTGCGTCGCCTATCGCGGTTATTACAGTCAGAGCGCGGCCCGCGGTGAAGCTGCGTTGCAACGATTGCAAGGTATGGACGTGTCGATCGGTGGCGTCGAGGCTTATTCGACGCTCGGCTGGTTCAACGATCCGATTATCAGTTCGATGATGTCCTGGGGTGACGAACGATTGGCCACGCTGATCTTCCATGAACTGGCGCATCAACGCTTTTATGTGAAGGACGACACCGAGTTCAATGAGTCTTTCGCCACCTTCGTCGAACAGGAAGGCACCCGCCAATGGCGTGCATTCCGCGGCCTGGCGCCAGACAGCGGCGCGCAGGTGCAGCAACGGGATCAGTTCATTCAATTGGTTCTGGATACCCGCACGCGACTTGAACGGCTGTACACCCTGCCCCTGCCCGCCGACCAGACGCGCCAACGCAAAGCCGACGAGTTCGAACGATTGCGGAGTGAATACCGGCAGCTGCGCGACAGCCAATGGGCCGGGGACAAACGCTATGACGCATGGATCAATGCGCCGATGAACAATGCCCGGCTGTTGCCATTTGGGCTGTACGACCAATGGGTGCCGGCGTTTGCGGCGTTGTTCAGACAGGTGGGTGGGGATTGGGTGAAGTTTTATGCGGCAGTCGAGAGGCTTGGCGCGTTGCCGGTGGGTGAGCGCAAGGCGGCGTTGAATGCTTTGGCTCAATTGAAAAGTCGCGGTGGCTGATCGGGCCTCATCGTCGGAACGCCGCCCGGAGCAAGCTAGCTCCCATAGTGGAACAGTGTTTACAAATCCAATGTGGGAGCGAGCTTGCTCGCGATGGCGGTTCAATTAACGCTGTAAAAACGCCTGATGCATCTCTTCCAGCGTCTCGAAGTGCCAGGTCGGGGCTTCAGCGCTCAACTCTTCCCGGCTGCCAAAACCGTAACCAACAGCCGCCGCATCCAGCCCATTGCTGCGCGCACCGATCAGATCGTGTTTACGATCGCCGATCATCAAGGTGCTGGCCGGGTCCAGGCCTTCTTCGGCCATCAAGTGGGCGATCAGCTCGACTTTGTTGGTCCGTGTTCCATCCAGTTCGCTGCCATAGATCACTTTGAAGTGCTTGGCGAAGTCGAAGTGCCGGGCAATTTCCCGGGCAAAAATCCACGGTTTGGACGTCGCGATGTACAGCTGTCGCCCTTGCCCGCCGAGGGTTTCCAACAAAGGTGTAACGCCGTCGAATACGCGGTTCTCATACAGGCCGGTGACCTTGAAGCGTTCGCGATAGAAGTTCACCGCTTCCCAGGCCTTGGGCTCGTCGAAATCGTAGAACTGCATGAACGCCTGCAACAAAGGCGGGCCGATGAAGTGTTCGAGTTTGGTCAGGTCAGGTTCATCGATACCCAGTTTGCTCAAGGCGAACTGGATCGAACGGGTGATGCCCTCACGTGGATCGGTCAGGGTGCCATCGAGGTCGAACAATACGGTTTGGTAATGCATTTTGAATCCTGAATAAGGGCGCAGGGTCAGAGCTGGTCGTAGCCTTCGGCCAGATGCAAATTCTTGAGCTTCACGTAGTTCGCCGCGCTGTAGGTGAAAAAGGCTTTTTCCTTGTCGGTCAGCGGCCGGACCTGTTTCACCGGGCTACCCACATACAGGAAGCCGCTTTCCAGGCGCTTGCCCGGCGGCACCAGGCTGCCAGCACCGATAATCACGTCGTCCTCGACCACCGCACCGTCCATGACGATGCTGCCCATGCCGATCAGAATCCGACTACCCACGGTGCAGCCGTGGAGCATGACTTTATGCGCGATGGTCACATCGTCGCCAATCAGCAACGGAAAGCCATCGGGATTGAACGGCCCGGCATGGGTGATGTGCAGCACACAGCCGTCCTGCACGCTGGTGCGCGCGCCGATACGGATGCGGTGCATGTCGCCACGAATCACCGTCAGCGGCCAGACCGAGCTGTCTTCGCCGATTTCAACGTCGCCGATCACCACCGCCGAGCCGTCGACAAAAGCGCCTTTGCCCAGTAGCGGCGTGTGGTTCTGATACTTGCGAAGGGTCACGATAGGCTCTCTCTCTTTTGCTGATAGCTGCGGTGAGCGTCGATTGTAATTAAGATGGCGCAATGTTTCTTCCAGCCAAGGTGCCAACCGTGAGCGTGAACAACCCTCTTTTGCAGTCCTACGACCTGCCGCCGTTCTCGGCGATCCGTGCCGAACACGTGCAACGGGCTATTGAACAGATCCTGGCTGACAACCGCGCCGCCATTATCGAGATCCTCAAAACCCAGGGCAAACAACCGACCTGGGCCGGCCTGGTGCTGGCGATGGACGAACTGAATGATCGACTGGGCGCCGCCTGGAGCCCGGTCAGCCACCTGAATGCCGTGTGCAACAGCGCCGAACTGCGCGAAGCCTACGAGTCCTGCCTGCCAGCCTTGAGCGCCTACTCCACCGAGCTGGGGCAGAACCGCGAGTTGTTCGAAGCATTCGAAGCGCTGGCTAACAGCCCCGAAGCTGCCGGTTTCGAGGTGGCGCAGAAAACTATCCTGGAACACTCCCTGCGTGACTTCCGTCTGTCGGGTATCGACCTGCCGGAAGCCGAACAGAAGCGTTACGCCGAAGTGCAGAGCAAATTGTCGGAGTTGGGCAGCCGCTTCTCCAACCAACTGCTCGATGCCACTCAAGCCTGGACCAAACACGTCACCGATGAAGCCTCCCTCGCCGGCCTGACCGATTCGGCCAAGGCGCAAATGGCCGCGGCTGCACAGGCCAAAGGCCTGGAAGGCTTCCTGATCACCCTGGAATTCCCGAGCTACTACGCGGTGATGACCTACGCCCAGGACCGCGCCCTGCGCGAAGAAGTCTACGCCGCCTACTGCACCCGTGCGTCGGACCAAGGCCCGAATGCCGGTCAGAACGATAACGGCCCGGTCATGGAAGAAATCCTCGACCTGCGTCAGGAGCTTGCAAAACTCTTGGGCTTCGCCAGCTTCTCGGAGCTGAGCCTGGCCACCAAAATGGCCGAATCCAGCGATCAGGTACTGAGTTTCCTGCGCGATCTGGCCAAGCGCAGCAAGCCGTTCGCCGCCCAGGATCGGGAACAGCTCAAGGCTTACGCCGCCGAACAAGGCTGCCCGGACTTGCAAAGCTGGGACAGCGGTTTCTACGGTGAAAAGCTTCGCGAGCAGCGCTACAGCGTCGCCCAGGAAGCCCTTCGCGCTTACTTCCCGATCGACAAAGTGCTGGGCGGTCTGTTCGCTATCGTTCAGCGTCTGTACGGCATCGAAATCGCCGAACTGAAAGGCTTCGACACCTGGCACCCGGATGTTCGCCTGTTCGAAATCAAGGAAAACGGCCAGCACGTCGGTCGTTTCTTCTTCGACCTCTACGCCCGCGCCAACAAGCGTGGCGGTGCCTGGATGGACGGCGCCCGCGACCGTCGCCGCACGATCAGCGGCGTATTGCAGAGCCCGGTGGCGAACCTGGTGTGCAACTTCACCCCGGCCGACAGTGGCAAGCCAGCCCTGCTGACCCACGATGAAGTGACCACCCTGTTCCACGAATTCGGTCACGGCCTGCATCACCTGTTGACCCGCGTTGAACACGCCGGCGTATCCGGCATCAACGGCGTGGCCTGGGATGCGGTCGAGCTGCCAAGCCAGTTCATGGAGAACTGGTGCTGGGAGCAGGAAGGTCTGGCGCTGATCTCCGGTCACTACGAAACCGGCGAACCGCTGCCTCAGGACCTGCTGGAGAAAATGCTCGCCGCGAAGAACTTCCAGTCCGGTCTGATGATGGTCCGTCAGCTGGAGTTCTCGCTATTCGACTTCGACCTGCACGCCACCCACGGTGACGACCGTAGCGTGGCGCAGGTACTTGAAGGTGTGCGCGACGAGGTCTCGGTGATGCGTCCACCCGCCTATAACCGTTTCCCGAACAGCTTTGCGCACATCTTCGCCGGCGGTTATGCGGCGGGCTACTACAGCTACAAATGGGCTGAAGTGCTGTCGGCAGATGCCTTCTCGAAATTCGAAGAAGAAGGCGTACTCAACGCCGAGACCGGTCGTGCCTTCCGCGAAGCGATCCTGGCGCGCGGCGGCTCCCAGGAGCCGATGGTGCTGTTCGTCGACTTCCGCGGACGTCCGCCGTCGATTGACGCACTCTTGCGCCACAGCGGCCTGAGTGAGGTCGCGGCAGCATGAGCGAGGGTCCTGTGATCACGAAAAAGCGCTTTATCGCCGGGGCAGTCTGCCCGGCCTGCAGCGAACCGGACAAGTTGATGATGTGGAACGAAGACGAAGTCCCACATCGTGAGTGCGTGGCCTGTGGCTATTCCGATACGCTGAATGAACAAGGCCTGTCGGTACCCAAGGAATTGGGAACGCGGGTCAACACCTCGGCGCTGAAGGTGCCGGACGCCAAGGTTCAGGCCGTGCAGTTTTTCCCGAACCCTAAGCTGAAGAAAAAGCCTGACGAGCAACACTGAGTCAACACCACCTTCCACTCCTGTATGGAGTGGAAGGTGGTAACTATCTACCACCTTTCCCCTGCGCTTCCTTTATAGGCTGACCGAATTCAGCCTCTACTCAAGGAAGACGCCATGCCCGATACCAATCCGCTTTTGCAGGCCTGGGATCTGCCGCCCTGGTCGGAGGTCCGCACCGACCACCTCGTGCCGGCAATCACAGCCATCATTACCGACAACCGGCAGATCATTGCCGAAACCATCATCAGCCAATCCGTATTTCCCAATTGGGATGACCTGGTTCTGGCCATCGATGAAATCGATGCGCGCCTGGGCGAAGCTTTGGGCATCATCCAGATCCTGTCGATGGCGAAACACAACGATACCGCCTGGAACACGGCAGCTGCTGTATGCAGCGACGCCGGGGCGCAGTACCTATCCGAAAAAATGAGCAATCGGCCGTTGTTTGATGCATACCAGCGGTTGGCTAACAGTTCGATCGCCCTCAACTTCGATGAACCGCGCAAGGCCGCGCTGGCCAAGATTCTGCGCAAGTTTCAATTGTCGGGAATCAACTTGCCCCTGACGCAACGGGAACAGCTGGCCCGATTGAACCTTGACATCGATCAGCTCGAAGAGCTGTTTCTCATCCATCTGAAAAGCGCCAACGCTGCATGGACCAAGCACGTCGATAACGTTGCGGTAGTGGAAGGTTTATACCCCACCGTAAAAGATCGTCTGATGCGCCTGGCTAAAGAGGCAGGACATGAAGGCTGGCTGATTCCCCTGGATCACAATACCTACCAGCAAATCATGAGGTATGCCGAAAATCGGGCATTGCGGGAGGAGTATTTCGTGGCGTACTCCACGCGCGCTTCCGATCAAGGCCCGCATGCCGACGAGTTCGATAATGATCCTGTACTGACGTTGCTGCTTTCGCTGCGCAACCAGAAAGCCGAACTGCTAGGTTTCGATAATTTCGCGCAACTGCGTCTGGCCACCGCAGCGGCCGAGTCCACCGATCAAGTTCGTAGTTTCCTGCGTCGGCAAGTGACATTGAACACACCGCTCCTTGCACGGGATTCAAAGGAGCTACAAGCGTTTGCGCTCGAACGGGGCATCTCTGAAGTACGCGCCTGGGACCACGAATTTCTCGCTGAACAACTGCGCCACCATCGTTTCCCTGAAGCCCTGCAGAATCTGCGCGACTATTTTCCCCTGGGCGGCACCTTGCGACGACTCTGCCTGTTCTGCGAACGCCTGTTCGGGATCCGGATCCTAGAGCAGGCAGAATTCAGTCGCTGGCATAACGACGTGCGCCTGTTTGAGATCAGCGAGCATGGTCAGACCATCGGGCATATTTATCTTGACCCGTACCACCGCAAAGAAGCTCCGGATTACGCCTGGACCGGCACGCTACGAAACCGACGAATAAACGCCGAAGGCCGTGTAGCGCTACCGATTGCCAATCTTCACTGCAACTTCACGCCCGGGCTCGACGGCCATCCGTGCCTGCTTGAGCACGAGGATCTGCGGGTGCTTTTTCATGAATTCGGTCATTGTCTGCAACACGTACTGACGAATTCACCGCATCACAACCTTTCCGGCATTTCCCAACTGGGGCGCGATAGTGCGGAATTCGCAGGGCAGGTATTCGAGCAGTGGTGCCTGTCACGGGAGTTTCTATTATGGCTGGGTGCCCACCACCAAAGCGGTGAACGCTTGACCGAGGCGCGGGTAGACGCGGCACTGGCAGCCCTCGAAACCCAGACCAGCCGACAAGCCGCACTCTTGCTGACGGGTGCAATGTTCGATTTCGAAGTGCACCACAGCCAAGGCGATGGTCGTAGCGTTCAGCAGGTATTTGAAGACGTACAGCGGGAGATTCCCCACTTGCAACTGCCGTCCTACTGCCGATTCGCGAACAGCTTTGACTACATGGTGACCGGTTACGCAGCCTCCGTGTACGCCTACACGTGGTCAGGCGTACTGGCCATCGAAGCCTTCAAGCGATTCCGTCAGGATTGGGTATTCAATGCGCAAACAGGGCGAGCCTTTCGCGAGGCGTTTTTTTCTCCGGGCGATTCGCGCTCCTTGCTGACCGCCCTGGAAGCGTTTCTTGAACGGCCGATCGCCGAAGACCTTTTCGCGCTTTCGTCAGAGGCCGTTGCCGGCTGACGCAACGGTTTACTCGACGTGGGCCGATTTGAACCAGCTCTTCATCGAACAACTGGCGAACGGACTCGTGCTGCAATCGCCGTTGGCCAACGCGGTGCGGAGCTTGTCGACATCGACCTGCATCATGTAGCGGACGCCGTCCTTGAAATGAGTGCTGTCACCAAAGCCGCCCTGGGTCATTTCGTTCAGGGCGTCTTCCTTGCTCCAGCCCTGCACCACGACCCGGTACATGGCCGCCATCAGGCCCGTGCGGTCCGAACCATGCTTGCAGTGCATCAGCACCGGTCCATTGGCTTCGGCAGTCTGGATCGTACGAAGAGCTTTGAGTACATCCGCATCATCCACATGGTTGGTGCGATAGGGCAGCTGTACCTGTGCGATCCCTGGTGTCGACAACCAGCTGGAGTCCGACTCGGGCAGGAAATTGATAACGGTCCCGACCTTGAGCTTTTCCAGTAACGGCACGGCGCCTCTGTCGGGCAATGCACTGCGATAGAGCGTCGGGGACATTTTGAAGAGGTTGTATTGCACCTCAACCGATTGAGCCCACTCCGCAGGGCGGGGCAACGCGCTGTCGTCGGCAAGGGCCGGCGTCAGGTTCAAAAGTGCGGCCAGCGACAGGCAGATCGCTGGGATACAACGCGATAGAGACATGCTCGGGTGACCGTTCAGGAGAATCGGGAAGATGACGCCCAGCTTCCCCCCCGAGCAGTCAAAGGCCTGTGAGCCGTCTGTCAAAGAATCGTGAATCAGTCGATCGCTTTCGTCGCAAAACCGAGGTTTTTCAGCTGAATCGGTTCATCTTGATGCTTAGCCTGCTACCATTTGTTACCCCATATTACCGATGCGCCCTATTGCTCCCCGTTTGCTGGCGTTCTGCATCGGTGTCAAAACGAAAAGTCGTCCTGTGAGACGGCTGAAAAACCGCTAATGCCAGATGAGGTGCCACCCTATGTCCGATCAAGATCGAGACAACCCGCGGCGTGAATTTTTGCGCAAATCCCTGACCTTGATCCCGGTGGTCACCGTTGCCAGCACCGGTCTGGGCAGCACGGTCCTGATGGCCGCGCCCGAGGCAGCCCCGGCCAGTTCCGGCAAAGCACCGGTCAGCACCAGCACCTATGAACCAAGCTACTTCACCGCCGAAGAATGGACGTTCATCAAGGCGGCTGTCGCCCAGTTGATTCCAAGCGATGCCCAAGGACCAGGCGCCCTGGAAGCCGGTGTGCCCGAATACATCGACCGCCAGATGAACACGCCTTACGCGGCCGGCGCGCTGTGGTTCATGCAGGGACCGTTCAACGCAGACGCCGCTCCAGAAATGGGCTGGCAGAGCAAACTGGTGCCCAAAGAGATTTATCGCCTGGGCATCGCCGCGACGGATGCTTGGTCGAAAACGTTCAACGGTAAAGTATTTGCTGAGCAAGACAGCGCTACCCGAGACGATTTGCTCAAACAACTCGAGGCCGGAAAACCTCAGTTCGACAGTGTTCCAGCGAAGATTTTCTTCAACCTGCTGCTGCAAAACACCAAAGAAGGGTTCTTCTGCGACCCGATTCACGGCGGCAATAAAGGCATGGTCGGCTGGACCATGATCGGCTTCCCCGGCGCCCGCGCCGATTTCATGGATTGGGTGGAACGCAACGAGCAATACCCCTTCCCGGCAGTTTCGATTCGCGGCGAGAGGGCGTAAGCATGGCAACGGTAATGAAGAAGGTCGACGCAGTGATCGTCGGTTTTGGCTGGACGGGCGCGATCATGGCCAAGGAGCTGACAGAAGCCGGCCTGAATGTGCTGGCGCTGGAGCGGGGGCCGATGCAGGACACTTACCCCGACGGCAACTATCCACAGGTGATCGACGAACTCACCTACAGCGTGCGGAAAAAGCTCTTCCAGGACATTTCCAAGGAGACCGTGACCATTCGCCATAGCGTGAATGACATCGCGCTGCCGAACCGCCAATTGGGCGCCTTCCTGCCCGGCAATGGTGTCGGCGGAGCCGGTTTGCATTGGTCCGGCGTGCACTTTCGGGTCGACCCGATTGAGTTGCGCATGCGCAGCCACTATGAAGAACGCTACGGCAAAAGCTTCATCCCCAAGGACATGACCATCCAGGACTTCGGCGTCAGCTATGAAGAGCTGGAACCGTTTTTCGATTACGCCGAGAAGGTCTTCGGCACTTCGGGTCAGGCTTGGACGGTGAACGGTCAGTTGGTCGGCAAAGGCAAGGGCGGCAACCCGTATGCGCCGGATCGTTCGAATCATTTCCCGCTGGAATCGCAGAAGAACACGGTTTCCGCACAGCTGTTTCAGAAAGCGGCCACCGCAGTGGGTTACAAACCCTACAACCTGCCCTCTGCCAATACGTCCGGCCCTTATACCAACCCCTACGGCGCACAAATGGGGCCGTGCAACTTCTGCGGTTTTTGCAGCGGCTATGTCTGCTACATGTATTCCAAGGCATCGCCGAACGTAAACATTCTGCCGGCGCTCAAACCGCTGCCCAATTTCGAGCTGCGGCCCAACTCCCACGTACTGCGGGTCAATCTCGACAGCACCAAGAGCAAGGCGACAGGCGTGACCTACATCGACGGTCAGGGCCGGGAGATCGAGCAGCCCGCCGACCTGGTGATCCTCGGTGCCTTCCAGTTCCACAATGTGCGGCTGATGTTGCTTTCGGGCATAGGCAAACCGTACGACCCGATCAGCGGCGAAGGCGTAGTCGGCAAGAACTTTGCCTACCAGAACATGGCCACCATCAAGGCCTACTTCGACAAAGACACCCACACCAATAACTTTATTGGCGCCGGCGGTAACGGCGTGGCGGTGGACGACTTCAACGCCGACAACTTCGATCACGGGCCCCATGGTTTCGTCGGCGGTTCGCCGATGTGGGTCAACCAGGCCGGCAGCCGACCGATTGCAGGCACATCCAACCCGCCGGGCACCCCGGCCTGGGGCAGTGCCTGGAAACGTGCCACCGCCGATTACTACACCCATCAAGTGTCGATGGATGCCCACGGCGCGCATCAGTCCTACCGCGGCAACTACCTCGATCTGGACCCGGTGTACCGCGATGCCTACGGCTTGCCGCTGTTGCGGATGACCTTCGACTGGCAGGAAAACGACATCAAGATGAACCGCTTCATGGTCGAGAAAATGGGCAAGATCGCCGAAGCGATGAGCCCCAAAGCCATCGCCGTGATTGGCAAGAAGGTTGGCGATCACTTCAACACCGCGTCTTACCAGACCACCCACCTCAACGGTGGCGCGATCATGGGTACCCATCCGAAAACCAGCGCCCTGAACCGTTACTTGCAGAGCTGGGACGTGCACAACGTTTTCGTCCCCGGAGCGTCAGCTTTCCCACAAGGCCTGGGCTACAACCCTACCGGCCTGGTGGCAGCGTTGACCTACTGGTCGGCCCGGGCGATCCGCGAGCAGTACTTGAAAAACCCCGGCCCGCTGGTTCAGGCTTAAGGAGCGATGACCATGAAAGCACTTGTTATCGCGACCCTGGCGCTGCTCGGCTGTGGCTCGATCAACGCCGCAGAAATTGATCAAGACCTGATCAAACAAGGCGAATATCTCGCCCGCGCGGGTGACTGCGTGGCCTGTCACACCGCCAAGGACGGCAAGCCGTTCGCCGGTGGTTTGCCGATGGAAACGCCGATCGGGACGATCTACTCCACCAATATCACGCCGGATAAAACCGGCCTGGGCGACTACGGCTTCGAGGACTTCGACAAAGCCGTCCGACATGGCGTCGTCAAAAACGGTAGTACCTTGTACCCGGCAATGCCCTATCCGTCCTACGCCAGCGTCAACGAAACCGACATGAAAGCCTTGTACGCCTACTTCATGCACGGCGTGGCGCCTGTCGCTCAGGAGAACCAGGCCAGCGACATCCCTTGGCCTTTGAGCATGCGCTGGCCGCTTGCGGGCTGGCGCTGGATATTTGCCCCGGCCGTGGCGGACTACAAAGCGGCACCCGACGAAGATGCGGTTGTCAGTCGTGGCGCTTATCTGGTGGAAGGCCTTGGACATTGCGGCGCATGCCATACGCCGCGTGCCCTGACCATGCAGGAAAAAGCCCTGAATGCAGGCGAAGGCAGCGCATTTCTGTCAGGTAGTGCGCCATTGGAAGGCTGGATCGCGAAAAGTCTGCGCGGCGATCACAAGGATGGCCTCGGCAGCTGGAGCGAAGAACAACTGGTGCAGTTCCTCAAGACCGGTCGCAGTGATCGCAGCGCAGTGTTTGGTGGCATGAGTGATGTGGTGACGCACAGCATGCAGTACATGACGGACAACGATCTGACCGCGATTGCCCGTTACCTCAAGTCCTTGCCGGCCAATGATCCCGACGACCAGCCGCACCAGTACGACAAACAGATCGCACAGGCACTGTGGAATGGCGATGACAGCAAGCCCGGCGCTTCGGTGTACATCGACAACTGCGCGGCCTGTCACCGTACCGATGGCCATGGCTACACCAAAGTGTTCCCGGCGCTGGCGGGCAACCCGGTGTTGCAGTCGGAGGATCCTACGTCGCTGATTCACATCGTGCTCAAGGGCGGTACGCTGCCGGCAACTCATACGACGCCTTCGACCTTTACCATGCCAGGATTCGCTTGGCGCCTGTCGGATCAGGAAGTGGCGGATGTGGTTAGTTTCATTGCCACTAGTTGGGGAAATAAAGGTGCCACTGTTAAAGCCAGTGATGTAATGGCGTTAAGGGAAGACGATATGAAAACGACTTCAAATGATGACATTGGCCAAGCGACGACTCATTAAATAAAAATAAAAAACGGCATGGAAACTCCATACCGTTTTTTTTAGGTTCAGTTACAACCTACCGCGCACTCAATATTTACCTACTGCATGTGTTCAATCGCGATTACGGATTGACGATCTTCGAATAGGCACTCGCCAAGGCCAGCAGAACGGCCTTGTCTTGTGCGTCGATGTCACCATCACCGTCCACATCAGCGCGGGCGGGCCCCATGGTGAAAGTTTTGCCGCCGTCGTTCGATACGGCCTCGCGGGTGCTCGAGTCCAGCAGAGAGTAAGTGACAGCACGATTTTCCGGATCGTAACCCTCTTCCTTTAGTGCAAACTGCATGGAAACCCGAACTTCTTTTGGACTAACGATAGACGCTGGCAACAGTTGCAAAAAAATACCGCGCTGATTGTAATTCGACATTAATTAATTCCCTTTAATAGTTGAACACGAGAACTTCGTGTGAGGAGGATATTACTTATAGCTCTTATAATTATGCCAGGCGTTATATGTATCTCATAGTGACGAACGTTTTAACCAATCGGTAGAAATACAAAGAACCAGGCTTTTTTAGAATGATCAGGCGCCGAACGGCACTGGCCGAATTTGTCGAGGCCGTATACTGTATAAGTATACAGCTAAAGGGTCTTATCGATGGCTACTCCCCTTCCACCTCGCGGCCGCGGTACCGCCACCAACCCGCACAACCGCTTCGCGCCGAATCGCTCGGTGGCCGAGGATGACGGCTGGTATCAGGAAGCGCCGATCACCCAAGGCACCGAGGTGCGCATCGAAACGGCGAAAACCATCATCACTCGCAACAACTCGCCGGACTTGCCCTTCGATCGTTCGATCAATCCCTATCGCGGCTGCGAGCATGGCTGCATCTATTGCTATGCGCGGCCCAGCCATGCTTATTGGGACATGTCACCAGGGCTGGACTTCGAAACCAAACTGATCGCCAAGACCAACGCCGCCGATGTGCTGGAAGAACAACTGTCCAAGCGCGGCTATCAATGTGCGCCGATCAATCTGGGCTCCAACACGGACCCTTATCAGCCGATCGAGCGCGAACACAAAATCACCCGCAAAACCCTCGAAGTGCTGCTGCGCTATCGCCATCCCGTGACCATCATTACCAAGGGCTCGCTGATTCTTCGGGATCTGGACCTGCTGGTCGAACTCGCCGAGCAAAGGCTGGTGGCGGTGATGATCAGCCTCACCACCCTGGACGACGAGCTCAAACGCATCCTCGAACCGCGCGCCGCGGCACCCAAGGCTCGGTTGCGGGCGATCCGCGTGATGCGTGAAGCGGGCATTCCGGTGGGCGTTCTGTGCTCGCCGATGATTCCGATGATCAACGACAGCGAACTCGAAAGCCTGCTCACCGAAGCGCATGCCGCGGGGGCGCAAAGTGCGGCCTACATGATGCTGCGCCTGCCGCTGGAAGTTGCGCCGCTGTTCGAAGAATGGCTGGCGGCCCACTATCCTCAACGTGCCGCTCATGTGTTGAGCCTGATTCGTCAGAGCCGTGGTGGCGAGCTCTACGACAGTCGCTTCGGTGCCAGGATGCGTGGCGAAGGGCCGTTTGCCGATCTGCTGGCGCAACGATTTGCCAAAACCATCAAACGCCTGGGGCTCAATCATCGGGAAGGTTTCAATCTGGACTGCGAAGCCTTCTGTCCGCCGGGTCGCCAGATGTCGTTGATTTGAGGACAATTGACCTATGGTTGAGTAGGGTGAAATGCACTTTGCCACTACGCCGGTCACGTTTTTTGTGACCTGGAACACACGTTCTAGAGCGTTTCATTCAGTTTGAGTTAAGTTTCGAGCGCTACCTTGTTCATCGAGTGACTGATGGGTCGAGATTCTCGGCCTGGATGTTTTTTAAACAGCCACTGGCTTCACACCGGACAAAACGGGAAAATCCCCTGACTCCGCCAAAGAGGATGAATCATGAGTGACAAGGATAAACAGCCGTTGGCTGCGTCGGCTTCAGCCCAACCGGAGGCGGAAACCGCCGATGCAGCGCTGCAGCATATCGTTGACGGCTTTTTGCATTTCCATCACGAAGTTTTTCCACAGCAGGAAGAACTCTTCAAAAAACTCGCCACGGCCCAGAGCCCCCGAGCGATGTTCATCGCCTGCGCCGATTCGCGCATCGTTCCTGAACTGATCACCCAAAGCGCCCCCGGCGACCTGTTCGTGACCCGTAACGTCGGCAACGTTGTGCCGCCTTATGGGCAAATGAACGGCGGTGTTTCCACGGCGATCGAATACGCCGTTCTTGCCCTCGGCGTGCAACACATCATCATCTGCGGGCACTCCGACTGTGGCGCGATGCGCGCAGTGCTCAACCCGCAAAGCCTGGAAAAAATGCCGACGGTCAAAGCCTGGCTGCGTCATGCCGAAGTGGCAAAAACCATGGTCCAGGAAAACTGCCATTGCGCTGACGAAAACGAAAGCATGCACGTCCTCACCGAGGAGAATGTGATCGCTCAGCTGCAACATTTGCGCACGCACCCGTCGGTGGCCTCGCGCATGGCCAATGGTCAGCTGTTTATCCACGGTTGGATCTACAACATCGAAACCAGCGAAATCAGAGCTTACGACGCGGACAAGGGTTGTTTCCTGCCGCTCGATGGCACCCATCCGATTCCGGTGGCGACGCCCAAAGCGCGCTTCTAAATCCTCCTAAATCATTGTGTGGTTGTTAGCCGAGGCTGCTGATCAAGCAGCCTGGCTTCTCCACGCCTGAAGAAAACTTCGGGAGAGTCACCATGCGTGCTGCTCAACTTAAAGCTGTTCTGCCACGGGAGCTGCTGGCGTCCGTGGTTGTGTTTCTCGTCGCCCTGCCCTTGTGCATGGGCATCGCCATCGCCTCGGGGCTGCCGCCGTCCAAAGGTTTGATCACCGGGATCATCGGTGGTCTGGTGGTGGGCTGGATTGCCGGTTCGCCACTGCAAGTCAGCGGCCCGGCGGCCGGTTTGGCCGTTCTGGTGTTCGAACTCGTGCGCCAGCACGGCATCGCCATGCTCGGGCCAATCCTGCTGCTGGCCGGTTTTCTGCAACTGGTGGCCGGGCGTTTGAAACTGGGCTGCTGGTTTCGAGTCACGGCGCCTGCGGTGGTGTATGGCATGCTCGCCGGGATTGGCGTGCTGATCGTGCTGTCACAGGTGCATGTGATGCTCGACTCCGTGCCCAAGCCCTCGGGGCTGGATAATCTGGCAGCCTTCCCGGCTGCCGTCGTCCAGGCCTTGCCCTCCTTCGGCTGGCAAGCCGGTTTGCTCGGGCTGTCGACGATTGCGGTGATGTGGTTGTGGGAGAAATTCCGCCCCCATTCCCTGCGCTTCATTCCCGGCGCACTGCTGGGTGTAGGCCTGGCGACCGTCGCCAGCCTGGTGCTCGCCTTGCAAGTCAAACGAGTGGAAGTCCCGGCCAACCTGGCGGAAGCCATCGACTGGCTGAAACCTGCGGATCTGCTCAATCTGGCTGACCCAACCTTGCTGATCGCCGCATTTGCCGTGGCCTTCATCGCCAGTGCCGAAACCCTGCTCTCGGCCGCCGCGGTGGACCGCATGCACAGCGGCCAGCGCTCCGACTTCGACCGGGAATTGTCGGCACAAGGCGTCGGCAACATGCTCTGTGGTCTGCTCGGCGCGCTACCAATGACCGGCGTAATCGTGCGCAGTTCGGCCAACGTCCAGGCCGGCGCCACCACGCGACTGTCGGCGATCTTCCATGGCCTGTGGCTGCTGGCTTTCGTATTGCTGCTGTCCAGCGTACTGCAAAGCATTCCGGTGGCGAGCCTGGCGGGCGTTCTGGTTTACACCGGCTTCAAACTGGTCGACCTCAAGGCTTTTCGCGGTCTGGGCCGATATGGCCGGATGCCGATGTTCACCTACGCGGCAACAGCCCTGGCAATCATCTTCACCGACCTGCTGACCGGCGTGCTGATCGGCTTCGGCCTGACCCTGGCCAAGCTGGCCTGGAAGGCTTCGCGGCTGAAAATCAGCCTGATCGATCTGCCCAAGGACGGCGAAATGGAATTGCGATTGATAGGTGCAGCGACCTTTCTCAAAGTGCCGGCGCTGACCCAGGTGCTGGGGACCATTCCGGCAGGCGCGACGGTGCATGTGCCGCTCAATAACCTGAGCTACATCGATCACTCGTGTCTGGAATTGCTGGAGGAATGGGGTCGGGCCAATGCAGCCAAGGGATCAAAACTGTTGATTGAAGCGCGGGGGTTGAAGCGCAGGCTGGAAGGGCGATTGCGGACCACGACGGGCGTCGGTTCCGCAGCCGCTTAAAAAAATCGCAGCCAACAGGCTGCGATTTTTTATGGGCAACATATCAAGCCGCCGGCTGATCCAGCTCCAGCTCTACGCCCAGCTGGCGCGACAGGCACGGCCAGCGCTTCCATGCAGCGCCGGTGTCCGGGCTGTTGAGTTTCTCGCGGTAGGCTTCTACCGATTCCAGCGCGAAACTGTCTTCGTTGAGCATCTCGTCGACGGCGTGATGCACCGCCTCATCCAGTTGGTTGGCGAACTCCTCACCTATCAGCTGGTGAGCAATCAGGTTGGCAACAGTCGTGTCCAGTGGGATCAGCGGCTGGCCAAAATGCTTGATGTACAGGTCATTGACCTCTTCGACCAGGCGATGCGCCAGATAGGCTTCGTCCAGCAGGCTGTCCAGACCAACATGACCGGCCATGATCGCCGGCGGCTGAAGGAAGAACTGCTCGGCGATTTTCAGCACCGGTTTGATCTGTGATTCGATACCCGCTTCCCTGGCGACTTCATTGGCTGCGTCCAGCAGGTCCGGCACTTGCTCTATATACGCGGCCACAAAACGCGTCATCACGCCGTTGGCGTCGACATCCGGCAATTGGATGGCGGAGTGAAGGTGTGGCAGTTGGGTTTCCAGCTGACGAGTCAGCAGGCCGGTTTCGGCTTCGTGTTGTTGGGCTTTTTGGATCTGCTCGCGCAATGCGGCGGTGTTCATGAAAACTCCAGGAAACAAAGGCAATGAAATAGGGAAGACATAACTTAGCTGGCATACGAAAAATGCTAAGACGCATTTGTCATAATTATTTCATCCTTGAGACATCAAAGTTATATCGGTTTGCCACCACTCGTCTGCATCCTTCTCCATTCGTACCCTGGAACGCAAGTCCCAGCTGTTTCAGATGATTTACGCCCTCACATTGCGAGGTGGCAGTCGCTGTCTATACTCGGGTGGGAATGGAGTTAGGTGATGACGCCCGACTGCACACGCAGCAAGGCTCGGTGATTCAAGTTCGTAGTCTGAAAATGCCGCTCCCTTGCCGCAGGTGAAAGCCGGCGGGATAAAAAGAACGATAAGGGGAACCCGCAATGATGCGACATCCACACGTCTGGATGGGCCTCCTGTTGTGGTCGATTTTCAGTCAGGCACAAGCGGCCTGGACTGTGAATATGGCGCCGGGAGCGACTGAAATCAGTCACGCAGTATTTGACCTGCACATGACCATTTTCTGGATCTGTGTAGTGATCGGCATCATCGTCTTCGGCGCCATGTTCTGGTCGATGATTCTCCACCGCCGCTCGACCGGGCAGGTGGCCGCAAAATTTCATGAAAGCACCACCGTTGAAATCCTCTGGACCATCGTGCCCTTCCTGATCCTGGTGGCCATGGCGGTTCCCGCGACCGCAACCCTGATCAAGATGTATGACGCCAGTGAGCCGGATATCGATATCCAGGTCACCGGCTATCAGTGGAAGTGGCACTACAAATACCTGGGCCAGGACGTTGAGTTCTTCAGCAACCTGACCACGCCCGCCGATCAGATCCACAACAAGGAAGCCAAGAGCGAGCACTACTTGCTTGAGGTCGATAAGCCTTTGGTGCTGCCGATCGGCGCCAAGGTGCGCTTCCTGGTGACTTCCGCCGACGTCATCCATTCCTGGTGGGTGCCGGCCTTTGCGGTCAAGCGCGATGCGATTCCGGGGTTCGTCAACGAAGCCTGGACCCGCGTCGACAAGCCCGGCCTCTACCGCGGTCAATGCGCCGAATTGTGCGGCAAGGACCATGGCTTCATGCCGATCGTGGTCGAGGTCAAGGAAAAGGCCGATTACGAAAAATGGCTGGGCGAGCGCAAGGCTGAAGCCCTGCAGCTCAAAGAGCTGACCAGCAAGGAATGGACCCTCGACGAGCTTAAAGAGCGCGGCGACAAGATCTATCACACCACCTGCGTCGCCTGTCACCAGGCCGAAGGTCAGGGCCTGCCGCCGATGTTCCCGGCGCTCAAGGGCTCGAAAATCGCTACCGGACCGATCAAGGATCACTTGGGCATTGTCTTCCACGGCAAACCCGGCACCGCCATGGCGGCGTTCGGCAAGCAGCTCTCGGAAGTCGATATCGCAGCGGTCGTGACCTACGAACGTAACGCCTGGGGCAACAACAAGGGCGACATGGTCACCCCTAAAGAAGTGCTGGAGCTGAAACAGGCGGAAAGCAAATGACCCGGCCTATTGCGCACGTAAGGAACCAGTCGGGGCATCGCGCCCCGGCCTGCCCAGCCCATCTGTTTGCAGGAGACAGGACATGACTGCTGTCGTCGATGACCATGTTCATACCGGCACCGCCCACGCCCACGGCCCCGCCAAAGGCCTGATGCGCTGGGTGCTGACCACCAACCACAAGGATATCGGCACGCTGTACCTGTGGTTCGCGTTCTCCATGTTCTTGCTCGGCGGCTCGTTCGCGATGGTGATTCGTGCCGAGTTGTTCCAGCCGGGACTGCAAATCGTCCAGCCGGAATTCTTCAACCAGATGACCACCATGCACGGTCTGGTGATGGTCTTCGGTGCGGTGATGCCGGCCTTCGTCGGCCTCGCCAACTGGATGATCCCGTTAATGATCGGCGCGCCGGACATGGCCCTGCCACGGATGAACAACTTCAGCTTCTGGCTGTTGCCGGCAGCATTCATCCTGCTGGTATCGACCCTGTTCACCCCCGGCGGTGGACCGAACTTCGGCTGGACGTTCTACGCCCCGCTGTCGACGACCTACGCACCGGAAAGCGTGACCTTCTTCATCTTCGCCATCCACTTGATGGGGATCAGTTCGATCATGGGCGCGATCAACGTGATCGCCACCATCCTCAACCTGCGCGCCCCCGGCATGACGCTGATGAAAATGCCGTTGTTCGTCTGGACCTGGCTGATTACCGCATTCCTGCTGATCGCGGTGATGCCGGTACTGGCCGGCTGCGTGACGATGATGCTGATGGACATCCACTTCGGCACCAGCTTCTTCAGTGCCGCCGGTGGCGGTGACCCGGTGTTGTTCCAGCACGTGTTCTGGTTCTTCGGTCACCCCGAGGTGTACATCATGATCCTGCCGGCCTTCGGTGCCGTCAGCTCGATTATTCCGGCCTTCTCACGCAAGCCGCTGTTCGGCTACACCTCGATGGTCTATGCGACGGCGAGTATCGCGTTCCTGTCGTTCATCGTCTGGGCGCACCACATGTTCGTGGTCGGCATTCCATTGGTGGGCGAGTTGTTCTTCATGTACGCCACGTTGCTGATCGCCGTACCCACCGGGGTCAAGGTGTTCAACTGGGCCAGCACCATGTGGCAAGGCTCGCTGACCTTCGAGACACCGATGCTGTTTGCGGTGGCGTTCGTGATCCTGTTCTCCATTGGCGGGTTCTCCGGGTTGATGCTGGCCATCGCCCCGGCGGACTTCCAGTACCAGGACACCTACTTTGTGGTCGCGCACTTCCACTACGTACTGGTACCGGGGGCGATCTTCGGGATCTTCGCCTCGGCCTACTACTGGATGCCGAAATGGACCGGCCACATGTACGACGAAACCCTCGGCAAGCTGCACTTCTGGCTCTCGTTCATCGGCATGAACATGGCGTTCTTCCCGATGCACTTCGTGGGGCTGGCAGGCATGCCACGGCGGATTCCCGACTACAACCTGCAATTCGCCGACTTCAACATGGTGTCGTCGATCGGTGCGTTCATGTTCGGCGCCACGCAGATCTTCTTCCTGTTCATCGTGATCAAGACCATCCGTGGTGGCCCACCAGCACCGGCCAAACCGTGGGATGGGGCCGAAGGCCTGGAGTGGAGCATCCCGTCGCCGGCGCCGTATCACACCTTCACCACGCCGCCGGAAGTGAAATGAACGCTGTAGACCTCGAGGCCCGCCACCATGGCTGATTCCATCTCGTTGAAGAAACTGGTCACGCGCCTGTTGCTGGTGGTGGTGGCGATGTTTGTCTTCGGGTTTGCCCTGGTGCCGATCTACGACGTGATGTGCAAGGCGTTCGGCATCAACGGCAAGACCGGCGGGCAGTATGAGGGCGAACAAACGGTCGACACCTCGCGGCAGGTCCGCGTGCAGTTTCTGTCGACCAATGCCGCCGACATGTCCTGGGATTTCTACCCCAAGAGCGATGAGCTGACGGCTAATCCGGGGGCGGTGAACGAGATGATCTTCATCGCGCACAACCCCACCGATCGCCCGATGAGCGCCCAGGCGGTTCCGAGCATCGCACCCAGCGCCGCGGCGGCGTACTTCCACAAGACCGAATGTTTCTGCTTTACCCAGCAAGTGCTGCAGCCCGGTCAACGGATCGAGATGCCGGTACGTTTCATCGTTGACCGTGACATGCCCAAGGATGTGAAGCACCTGACGCTTTCCTACACGCTGTTCGATATCACCGCACGTCATCCACCCGCGGCTGTTGCTGCAAACACCGGTGGCTAGGCGTTAAAGCGTGCCCGATAAGGAGAACAATAAATGGCAACTCATGAACACTATTACGTTCCGGCACAGAGCAAATGGCCGATCATTGCCACGGTCGGTATGTTCGTCACCGTGCTCGGCCTGGCCACCTGGTTCAACGACCTGAAGGCGGCGCGGCCGGAGTCCCACGGCCCGCTGATCTTTTTCGTCGGTGGCCTGCTGGTGGCCTACATGTTGTTCGGCTGGTTCAGTACGGTAATCAAGGAAAGCCGCCAGGGGTTGTACAGCGCACAGATGGATCGCTCGTTCCGCTGGGGCATGAGCTGGTTCATCTTCTCGGAGGTGATGTTCTTCATCGCGTTCTTCGGCGCGCTGTTTTATGTGAGAAACATTTCCGGCCCGGCGCTCGGGGGTGAAGGGGCCAAAGGCCTCGCGCACATGCTCTGGCCGAACTTCCAGTTTGCGTGGCCATTGCTGCATACCCCTGACCCGAAACTCTTCCCGCCACCCAAGGAAGTCATCAGCCCTTGGGGCCTGCCGCTGCTCAATACCGTTCTGCTGGTGAGTTCCAGCGTCACCGTGACCATTGCTCACCACGCCTTGAAAAAGGGCCATCGCGGCGCGCTGAAAATCTGGCTGGCACTCACCGTGTTACTGGGCTGCGCGTTCCTTGGTTTTCAGGCCGAAGAATACATGCACGCCTACCACGAACTGGGCCTGACGCTCGGTTCGGGCATCTACGGCGCGACCTTCTTCATGCTCACCGGCTTCCACGGCGCCCACGTGACCATCGGCACCATCATCCTGTTTGTGATGTTGATGCGGATCATGCGCGGGCACTTCGACGCCGATCATCAGTTCGCGTTTGAAGCGGCGAGCTGGTACTGGCACTTCGTGGACGTGGTGTGGATCGGTCTTTTCGTTTTCGTCTACGTGCTCTGAGGTTTACCAAGGTACGTGTGACACCAACTGGCCGCTGAAAAAACCCCAGGCAATCAAGCCGACGGTAATGGCGGCCAGCGCGACACGAACACTCAAGGCAATGACGAGGCGGTTCGAGCTGCTGTCGTCCTTGACCAGAAAAAACAGGCCGCTGAACAGGCTGACAACCGTGGCAATCAGCATCAGGACGATGGCTGCTTTGAGCATGGTGAGACTCCGGGGGAAAGGCGATGCACTTGAGTATAGCTATCGCGACTACCGACTTTCTGGCGACGCCATGAAGCGTTTCCGGCCGGGCATCGTGCCGACCCTGGTGGTCGCGGTGTTGTTGCCCATGCTGGTGTCACTCGGGTTCTGGCAATTGAGCCGGGGCGCAGAGAAAAGCGCACTGCTGCAAAGCTACACCGAGCGCCGTGCCGCCGAACCGATGGCCAGCACCGAGCTGCAACACATCGCAGATCCGGCCTTCCGCCGGGTTCACCTGCACGGCCAGTTCGATGCCGCACACAGCCTGTTGCTGGATAACCGTCAGCGCGACGGCAAGGTTGGCGTCGAACTGCTGCAACCGTTTCAGGATCAGGCGACCGGGCTCTGGCTGCTGGTCAATCGCGGCTGGCTGCCATGGCCGGATCGCCGCACCCCACCGCAATTCACCACACCGACTCAGGCCTTGAGTCTCGTTGCCTGGGTCTACGTCTCCCCCGGCGCCACTTTCCAGTTGCACGCAGACCCGAACACCACGACCTGGCCACAACTGATCACCGCGGTCGAGCCGGCCAAGCTCTGGACGGCGCTGAATCGCGAAGGTTTTGCTTACGAATTACGCGCAGAAAACGGCCCCGCGACTTACCAGGCTGACTGGCCGGTAGTCGCCATGGGACCGGAAAAGCATCTGGCTTATGCCGTGCAGTGGTTCGCCATGTCGATCGCCCTGTTCGGCCTCTATCTCTATCTCGGCTGGCACAACGCAAAGGAGAAACACCATGGGAGCGGCCATGAATCCACCCAGCATGTCTGAGGCGAAAACGCCGGCGAGTCGGCGTAAAGGTCGCTTGCAGTTGCTGCTGATCCTGCTTGGGGTGATCGGTCCGATGATCCTCGCCACCGGCATGTACAAATTGCAGTTTTGGGTACCGGAAGGTCGCAGCTATCACGGCGAACTGATCGGCAACGGCCAGACCCGCGCCGACCTCGGCGTGCAGGCGCAGGAGGATCGTTGGCAAATACTGGTGACCGCGCCCAAGGATTGCTCGGTGGACTGCCAGCAACTGGTGTACCTGGCGCGGCAGATCCAGATCGGCCTCGGCCGTGATGCCGGGCGCGCCAGTCATGCCTTGGCCGCAGCTCAACCGCTGAGCGGTGAATACGACGCCAAGCTGACGCGCGAGTATCCTCAATTGCAGCGCTATCCACTGAGCCTGACCGATTTCCAAAAAACTGCCGGCGACAAGGCTGTGCCGCAGCTCTGGATCATCGACCCTCACGGCAATCTGGTGCTGCGCTACGACCCGACGGTGAAGGGTAAGGATCTGCTCAACGACCTGCGCCATTTGCTGAAACTGTCGAACATCGGATAAGGGCATCGTCATGGCCAAACCTGGATTTCGCCTCGCGCTGTTTGCCACCTTGCTGGCACTGATTGTGGTGTTGCTCGGCGCCTACACCCGCCTGACCCACGCCGGCCTCGGCTGTCCGGACTGGCCGGGTTGCTATGGCTTTATCAGCGTGCCGAAAAGCGAAGTTCAATTGGCCCATGCCGAACTGCATTTTCCCGACGCTCCCGTCGAAGCCCATAAGGGCTGGAACGAGATGGTTCACCGTTACTTCGCTGGCACGCTGGGGCTATTGATCTCGGTATTGGCCGGCCGCGCCTGGGTTCATCGTCGTCATCCGGGGCAGCCGGTGAAGTTGCCGTTGTTTTTGCTGGCAGTGGTGATTGCCCAAGCGGCATTCGGCATGTGGACGGTGACGCTCAAGCTCTGGCCGCAAGTGGTGACCGGGCATTTGCTCGGCGGCTTTGCGACGTTGAGCCTGCTGTTTTTGCTGACGTTGCGATTGTCCGGGGTGTTGCCGGCGCTGACCGTGCCACGGCGCTTGCAGTACTGGGCGACCGCCGGGTTGCTGCTGGTGATCCTGCAAATTGCCCTGGGTGGATGGGTCAGTTCCAACTACGCGGCGGTGGCCTGTATCGACTTCCCAACCTGTCATGGGCAATGGCTGCCGCCCGCGGACTTCGCCAACGGTTTTCACCTGACCCAACACATCGGCCCCAATTACCTCGGAGGGCAACTGGACAGCGATGCCCGCACGGCGATTCATCTGACTCACCGCATCGGCGCATTGTTAGTGACGCTGGTGCTGCTCGGGTTGGCGTGGCAACTGAAGGTGGTCGGCATGACGCGCCTGGCGGGGCTGGTGCTGATTGCACTCGCCGCGCAAATCACCCTCGGCATCAGCAATGTGCTGTTTCACCTGCCGCTGCCAGTGGCCGTCGCGCATAACGCGGGCGGCGCGGCACTGTTGCTGACGATGGTGCTGGTTAATTATCACGCGCGAACCAGTCTGGTTCGGGTCAAGCAGCAACCCCCTGCGCGCTGGCGGTTCAGCCCGCGCAAACACTCAGCCGGGCCCATAACAATAAAAGGAGAGATGCCATGGCGATTCTGATCGGCGCACGTCACAGTCAGGCGATCTGGCGTGACTACCTGGAGCTGACCAAGCCGAAAGTGGTGGTGCTGATGCTCATCACCTCGCTGGTGGGGATGTTCCTCGCGACCCGCGCCGGGGTGCCGTGGACGGTGCTGGTGTTCGGCAATCTGGGGATCGCCTTGTGTGCCGGTGGTGCGGCAGCCGTTAACCATGTGGTGGACCGACGCATCGATGCAGTCATGGCCCGCACCCACAAACGTCCCTTGGCCGAAGGTCGAGTGTCACCGGCAGCGGCGCTGACGTTTGCCTTGGTATTGGCGGTGCTTGGGCAAGCCGTACTGCTGGCCTTCACCAATCCACTGACGGCGTGGCTGACCCTGGCCTCACTGCTCGGCTATGCGGTGGTCTACACCGGTTTCCTGAAACGCGCGACGCCGCAAAATATCGTCATCGGCGGACTGGCCGGCGCCGCCCCGCCGCTGCTCGGCTGGACCGCCGCCACCGGCCACGTCAGCGCCGAACCACTGTTACTGGTGCTGATCATCTTCGCCTGGACCCCACCGCACTTCTGGGCGCTGGCCATTCACCGCAAAGAGGAATACGCCAAGGCCGACATTCCGATGCTGCCGGTAACCCATGGCGAGCACTACACCAAGGTCCATATCCTGCTTTATACCTTCGCGCTGCTGGCCGTGAGCCTGATGCCGTACGTGATCCACATGAGCGGTGTGCTCTACCTGATTTGCGCGCTGGGACTGGGCGCGAGGTTTCTGCAATGGGCCGTGGTGCTGTACCGTGGCACTCGGCCGCACGCGGCGATCAACACCTTCAAGTACTCTATTTACTACTTGTTCCTGCTGTTTATCGCGCTGCTCGTAGACCACTACTTACTGTTGAACCTATGACTCGAACCCAGAAAACCGTCTTCATCCTCGTTGCCCTGATCGCGCTGGTCCTGGGCCTGACCATCAACAAAGTGCTGTCTGGAAAAGGCCAGGGCGACCCGACCGCTCTGATTGATGCCGGGATCATTCTGCTGCCGCAAAGCCGCAACCTGCCGGACGTGACGATGACCGATCAGGACGGCAAACCAGTGGCGGTCAACGAGCTGAAAGACAAATGGTCGCTGCTGTTCTTCGGCTACACCTTCTGCCCGGACATCTGCCCGACCACCCTCGCCCAGCTGCGCCAGATCAAGAGCGAATTGCCGCCAGAGGCTGTGGCCAAGTTGCAGATCATTCTGGTCAGCATCGATCCGAACCGCGACACGCCCCAGCAGCTCAAGCAGTACCTGGGCTACTTCGATCCGCAGTTCCAAGGGCTGACGGCTTCGTCGGTGGAAGACATCCAGAAACTGGCCAACGCGGTGAGCATTCCGTTCATTCCGGCGGATACCAATAAACCGAATTACACCGTCGATCACAGCGGCAACCTGGCGGTGATCGGACCGGACGGGACGCAGCGTGGGTTCATTCGCGCACCGTTGAACAACGTGAAATTGGTGGCGCAGTTGCCGGTGATACTTAACCGCAAGTAATTAACACCGCATACCCCCCTGTGGGAGCGAGCCTGCTCGCGAAAGCGGTCTATCAGTCAACGGTGATGTTGAATGTGATGGCCTTTTCGCGAGCAGGCTCGCTCCCACAGTGGTCCGTATCCCAGGCAAAAAAATGGGGCGCATTCAATGCGTCCCATTTTTCGTTACAGCTTCAAATCAGAACGCCGGCAATACCGCGCCTTTGTACTTCTCGAGGATGAAGGCTTTCACTTCCGGGCTGTGCAGGGCAGCAATCAGCTTCTTCATCGCTTCGCTGTCCTTATCGTCTGGACGGGCAACGAGGATGTTCACGTAAGGCGAGTCGCTGCCTTCAATGACCAGCGCGTCCTTGGACGGATCGAGTTTGGCTTCCAGCGCGTAGTTGGTGTTGATCAGCGCCAGGTCGACCTGGGTCAGCACGCGCGGGATGGTCGCGGCTTCCAGTTCACGGAATTTCAGGTCCTTGGAATTCTCGGTGATGTCCTTGACGGTCGCGAGAATGTTGTTCGAATCCTTCAACTTGATCAGGCCAGCCTTCGCCAGCAGCAACAGCGCACGGCCGCCGTTGGTGGCGTCGTTCGGGATCACCACGTTGGCGCCGCCTGGCAGCTCGGTCAGTGCTTTGTACTTGCTGGAGTAAGCGCCCAGCGGTTCCAGGTGCACGCCAGCAACGGCCACCAGATTGGTGCCCTTGGCCTTGTTGAATTCATCGAGGTACGGCTGGTGCTGGAAGAAGTTGGCGTCCAGACGTTTTTCGGCCACCTGCACGTTCGGCTGGATGTAGTCGGTGAAGACTTTGACCTTCAGGTCCACGCCTTCTTTGGCCAGGGCCGGTTTAACGAATTCGAGGATTTCTGCGTGCGGAACCGGGGTAGCCGCGACGGTCAGGGTTTCATCGGCCTGAGCAGAGAACGCTGCAACGGCTGCGAGCGCTACGAGTAGTTTTTTCATTCAGCTAACTCCTTGTGAGGCGCCCGTTTGGCGCCTGCCAGCGAATGGCCGGCTCATGTCTTGTTTACGAGAACTGTTTATTTTCTGGAGAAGTGTACGACCAGTTTGTCGCCAACCATTTGCAGAACCTGCACCAGCACCAGCAACAGCACCACGGTGACGATCATCACATCGGTCTGAAAGCGCTGGTAGCCGAAACGGATCGCCAAGTCGCCCAATCCACCGGCACCGACCACACCGGCCATCGCCGTGTAGGACACCAGTGTAATAGCCGTCACCGTAATCGCCGCGTAAATGCCCGGACGGGCTTCTGGCAGCAAGGCGTTGAGGATGATCTGCTTGGTGGTTGCGCCCATGGCCTGGGTCGCTTCAATGATGCCGCGATCCACTTCACGCAGAGCGGTTTCCACCAGTCGCCCGAAGAACGGCGTGGCGCCCACCACCAGCGGTGGAATCGCACCGGCGACGCCGAGCGAAGTGCCGGTGATAAGCACGGTAAACGGGATCATCACGATCAGCAGGATGATGAAGGGCAGCGAACGCAGGATGTTCACCATCAGTGACATCAGCCCATAGGCCACACGGTTTTCGAGCAACTGGCGCGGGCTGCACAGGAACAACAGCACCCCCAGCGGCAGGCCGAGCAGGATGGTGAACAGCAGCGAACCACCGAGCATCTGCATCGTGTCGCTGGTGGCCAGGCCGATTTCCGCCCAATCGATGTTTTTGAAGAACTCTTTAGCCGCTTCAATAAATGCGTCATACGATTCCATCAGCGCAGAACCTCCATATGGACGTCAGCTGCCGTGAAGAGGCCGAACGCCGCTTCCATGTCGCCACCGGTAACGGCCAGGGTCAACTGCCCGTAGGGCACGTCTTTGATGCGGTCGATACGACCGGCCAGGATGCTGTAGTCCACACCCGTTTCCCGGGCGACGGTACCCAGCAATGGCGCGTAGGTCGCTTCGCCCTGGAAGGTCAGACGCACGATGCGGCCTGGAACGTGAGCGAAGTCGTCGCGCTGTTCGCTTTCGTCGATCTGCTCGTCTTCTTGCACGAAGCGCTTGGTGGTCGGGTGCTTCGGATGCAGGAACACCTCGGCCACCGAACCTTGCTCGACGATCACGCCAGCGTCCATCACCGCGACCTGGTCGCAGACCCGGCGGATTACGTCCATCTCGTGGGTGATCAAGACGATGGTCAGCTTCAGCTCGCGATTGATCTCGGCCAGCAATTGCAGGACCGACGCAGTGGTCTGCGGGTCCAGTGCGCTAGTGGCTTCGTCGCACAGCAGGATTTTCGGCTTGGTGGCCAGGGCGCGGGCAATGCCGACTCGCTGCTTCTGGCCACCGGACAACTGCGCCGGGTACTTCTTGGCGTGGTCGGACAGGCCGACCCGCTTCAGCAACTCGGCCACACGCTGGTCGATGTCGCTGCGCGACAGTTCACCGGCCAGGGTCAGTGGCAGCGCGACGTTGTCGGCCACGGTCTTGGACGCCAGCAAGTTGAAGTGCTGGAAAATCATCCCGACCTGCTGACGGAAGCGCCGCAGGCTGTTGGCGTCGAGCGCGGTGACTTCTTCGCTGTCGACGAATATCTTGCCGCCACTGGACTCTTCCAGGCGATTGATCAGACGCAGCAGGGTACTTTTTCCCGCACCGGAATGGCCGATCAGACCGAAGACCTGACCGTTCTCAATCGTCAGACTGGTCGGATGCAGGGCGGGAATATCCTTACCGGCGACGCGGTAGGTTTTGTGGACGTTTTGAAACTCGATCACGTAGCGAACCTTGTGGGGCGCGTTGGAAAAGGATCAGCGGTTAGCCGGGCGCGCATTTTAGCCTGTCCGTATAGAGGTTATTAGCATTTATTCCGCATTCAACCTTCCATTTGGCAATAACGCGATCAAAGGTTAGAAAAAAGGAACGGCGCAAAACGTCATCAGTCACTAATTAGGCAACTCGAAAACGCCCCCGGTCCGTGCCTGGGGTATTGCTCAAGAGTCCTGGCTACGGCGGGAATCGCAACGAGGAGTTTTGTCTGATGAGTACTAAAAAGCCTGCCGCAACCAAAAGCGCACTGGCCGGGACCGATACCCCGGACCGCGGTAACACCAATGCCAAGCTCGACAGCCTGGAGCAATTTCGCTCCGACGCCACTGAACAGGCCCTGCGCACCAACCAGGGTGTGAAAGTCTCGGACAACCAGAACACGTTGAAGGCCGGCGCCCGCGGGCCATCGTTGCTGGAAGATTTCATCATGCGTGAAAAGATCACGCACTTTGACCATGAACGCATCCCCGAGCGCATCGTCCACGCCCGCGGCACCGGTGCTCACGGCTACTTCCAGAGCTATGAAACTCATTCCGTGCTGACCAAGGCCGGGTTCCTACAAGACCCAAGCCAAAAAACCCCGGTCTTCGTCCGCTTCTCCACGGTGCAGGGCCCTCGTGGGTCGGGCGATACCGTGCGGGACGTACGAGGTTTCGCGGTGAAGTTTTTCACCGACGAAGGCAACTTCGACCTGGTAGGCAACAACATGCCGGTGTTTTTCATTCAGGATGCGATCAAGTTCCCCGACTTCGTGCATGCGGTGAAACCCGAGCCGCACAATGAGATACCCACCGGCGGTTCAGCTCACGATACCTTTTGGGATTTTGTCTCTCTGGTACCGGAGTCGGCGCACATGGTGATCTGGACCATGTCCGACCGGGCGATCCCGAAAAGCCTGCGCAGCATGCAAGGCTTCGGCGTGCACACCTTCCGCCTGATCAACGCCGAAGGTAAATCGCGCTTCGTCAAATTCCACTGGCGCCCCACTGCCGGGACCTGTTCGCTAGTGTGGGATGAAGCGCAGAAACTCGCCGGTAAAGACACGGATTACCACCGTCGCGATCTCTGGGAGTCGATCGAGATGGGCGACTACCCGCAATGGGAACTGGGCGTACAGATCATCGAGGAGGAGAACGAACATAAATTCGACTTCGACATCCTCGACCCGACCAAGCTGATCCCGGAAGAACTGGTGCCGATCACCCCGCTGGGAAAAATGACCCTCAACCGTAACCCCGATAACTTCTTCGCCGAGACTGAACAGGTTGCCTTCTGCCCCGGGCATATCGTGCCGGGGATCGACTTTTCCAACGATCCATTGCTGCAAGGTCGGCTGTTTTCCTACACCGATACGCAAATCAGCCGACTTGGCGGGCCGAACTTTCACGAGATTCCGATCAATCGCCCGGTGGCACCGTTCCACAATGGTCAACGGGATGCATTGCATCGCACCACCATCGACAAGGGCCGCGCGTCCTACGAGCCGAACTCCATTGATAGCGGTTGGCCGAAAGAAACACCGCCGGCAGCACAAGATGGCGGTTTCGAAAGTTATCCAGAGCGCATCGACGCCAACAAGATCCGTCAGCGCAGCGAATCATTCAGCGACCACTTCTCCCAGGCGCGCCTGTTTTTCCACAGCATGAGCAAGCACGAGCAGGAGCACATCATCTCGGCTTACAGCTTCGAGTTGGGCAAGGTTGAGCGGGAGTTCATCCGCGCGCGCCAGGTGAATGAGATTCTGGCCAACATCGATCTGGAACTGGCTAGGCGCGTGGCGCAGAACCTGGGCTTGCCAGCGCCCAAAGCCGGGACGGTCGAAGTACGCAAAACCTCACCGGATCGCTCGCCGGCCCTGAGTCAGGCCAACTTGCTGCCGGCGGATATCAAAACCCGCAAAGTGGCAATCCTCGCAGCCAATGGCGTCGATGGTGCAGCGATTGATGCCATGAAGAAAGCGCTGAAGGCCGAAGGTGCGCACGCCAAGCTGCTCGGCCCGACTTCTGCTCCGGTGACCACCGCCGATGGCAAGGCATTGCCGGTCGATGCGTCGATGGAAGGCTTGCCTTCGGTGGCGTTCGATGCGGTGTTTGTGCCCGGTGGCGCGGCGTCGATCAAGGCGTTGAGCACTGACGGTGTGGCGCTGCATTACCTGTTGGAGGCTTACAAGCACTTGAAGGCGATTGCGCTGCAGGGCGAGGCCAAGCAGCTGCTGGATGTGTTGAAGCTGGAGGCTGATGCGGGGTTGATCGTGGGTACGGATGCGAAGTTGATCAAACCGTTTTTTGCCGCGATCGGTCAGCATCGGGTTTGGGATCGGGAGCCGAAGGCCAAGGCGATTCCGGCCTAAAGTTCTTTATTGGTAGGGAGGACGCCATCGCGGGCAAGCCCGCTCCCACATTGGATCTGGGTAGCCACCTATTTGTGGTCAACCCAAAACCCTGTAGGAGCGGGCTTGCCCGCGATGCTTTTAGGGCTTACGAGGACTCAGAACCATCTGCGCCGGAACGTTGCGCAGAATCTGCTTCTCCAGATTCAGATCAAAATCCGCATCGAGTTTCTTCACGCGCTTGGTCAGTAACGTGGTCAACCAAGGGAAGTCCTGGGTGCGTGGCGCCTGAATGCTCACGTCGCACTGGTAATTCACCACATCGGCGGCGATCGCATCCAGTTGGCGACGAAGCTTGGTCATATCCCTCAGGTTCAATGCAACCGTGGTGCTTTCAGCCGTTGGATCAATGACCTTGGCCTGTGGCTTGGCTTCGGCAGCCATGAGCGCAGCTTCGGCTCTATCCAGTTCAGCTTTGCGGGCATCAACGATGGCATTGTTGACCCCGCCAGTCAGCGCCGGAGCCTTGGGCATCAACGACCGGGCGCGGCTCAGCGCCGTGGCAGCCGCATTCACATCGCCCTTTTGCAGCACGATCTGACTGCGGCGCAGATAGGCTTCGGCCAGTTGCCGCTGGTATTGCTCAAGGGATTGATCATTCGGCGACTCGGCCTGCAAGGCAGCCAGCTGATCTTCGGCAGTCGCCAGTTCGCTGCTGGCCAGGCTTTGTTGCAGCTGTGCGATGGCCGTGGCCCGTGAACCGGTAGCCTCAGTGGCCGCCGGTGGCGTGCTTTGACAAGCGCCCAGTAGCAGCGAAAATGCAACAAGGAGCAGATAACGGGAGGCTAACAGCTTCATTCCTGCGACTCTCTATTTGCGCAAAAAACGAGCAAGTCTACACCCCTCGACGGGGCAGGACAAAACTCAGCAGAAACAGTGCGGCGGCCGTCACAACAATCGACGGGCCCGCCGGGGTGTCCTTGAACCACGACAGCGACAGCCCGCCACAGACCGCGAGCATACCCAGCAGGCTCGCGCCCAGTGCCATCTGCTCCGGTGACCGGGCGTGACGTTGTGCCGCAGCCGCCGGGATGATCAGCAAGGACGTAATCAGCAACACACCGACGATTTTCATCGCCACCGCGATCACCACAGCGATCAACAACATCAGGGTCAAGCGCAACGCCGCCACCGGCAGACCTTCAACCCTAGCCAGTTCTTCATGCACCGTGATTGCCAGCAATGGCCGCCACAACGTCACCAGCAAGGCCAGAACGGCCGCGCTGCCGCCGAGTATCCAGGCAAGATCGGTCGGGCTGATCGCCAGCAAGTCGCCGAACAGATAAGCCATCAAGTCGATCCGCACTTCGTGCATGAAGCTTAGTACGACCAAACCCAAAGAGAGCGTGCTGGGTGCGAGAATTCCCAAAAGCGTGTCGGACGCCAGCGGTTGGCGTTGTTGCAAAGTCACCAGCAGCACGGCTAGCAGCAGGCAGCCTACGGTGACCGCAACGGTCGGACTGACATCCAGCAGAAAACCCAGCGCCACGCCGAGCAGCGCGGCATGGGAAAGGGTGTCGCCGAAATAGGCCATGCGCCGCCAGACCACGAACGAACCCAGCGGGCCCGCGACCAACGCCAGGGCCAGACCTGCAAGCAGGGCGTAGAGCAGAAAATCAGCCATGCTTGCAGCTATCTCCGTGAACGTGGGTAGGGGCCGACGGGGCCGCGCTGACCACCGAGCCATGCAAGTCATGGGCGTGGTCGTGATGGTGGTGATAAATCGCCAGGCTTTGTGCGTTCTTTCCGAACAGCTCGACGAAAGCCGGATCGCCGCTGACTTGCTCGGGATGCCCGGAGCAGCAGACGTGACGGTTGAGGCAGACCACCTGGTCTGTGGTGCTCATCACCAGGTGCAGATCGTGGGACACCATCAGCACGCCGCAGCCGTGGCGGTCGCGCAATCGTGTGATCAAGCTGTAGAGCTCGGCCTGACCGGCCACGTCGACGCCTTGCACAGGTTCGTCGAGCACCAGCAGCTCCGGTTCGCGCAGCAATGCCCGGGCCAGCAGCACGCGCTGCATTTCGCCTCCGGAAACACTTTGCACCGGGCTGTCGATCACCTGTTCGGCGCCGACTTCCTTGAGTGCCGCCAAGGCCATGGCACGGTCCACGCCCGGCACCAGACGCAAGAAGCGCAGCACCGACAGCGGCAACGTCGGATCGACGTGAAGTTTTTGCGGCATGTAACCGACCCGCAGTTTCGGCTTGCGCCACACGCTGCCGCTGTCCGGTTTCAACAGACCGAGTACAGCGCGCACCAGCGTGGTCTTGCCGGCGCCGTTAGGGCCGATCAGTGTGACGATCTGCCCCGGCTCGACGCTCAGCTCGATGTTATCCAGCACGTTTTGCCCGGCAAAGGTGACGGCAACCTGCTCGAGGCGGATCAGCGCGTTGCTCATCAAACCCCCTGGCAACCCGAGCAGAGGCCGACCACTTCAACGGTCTGGCCCTCGACGACAAATCCGACATCCTTGGCGCTACTGATGATCGCGTCGCTGATGGATTTCTGTTCGAGCTCGATGGCGGCGTGGCATTCGCGGCAAATCAGGAACTGGCCCTGGTGGGCGTGCCCCGGGTGATTGCAGCCAACGAAGGCGTTCAGCGAGGAGATGCGGTGTACCAGGCCGTTTTCCAACAGGAAATCCAGCGCACGGTACACGGTCGGCGGCGCCGCGCGGCGGCCGTCCTGCTCACTGAGTACCGCGAGAATGTCGTAGGCACCCAACGGCTTGTGGCTTTGCCAGACCAGTTCCAGCACCCGCCGGCGCAAGGCGGTCAGGCGCAGGCCCTGACGCGCGCACAGAGCATCGGCCTCAGACAATGCGCTATGGACGCAATGAGAGTGGTCGTGGGGACGGCTGGCAATCGGTGTTTTAGGCATGAGCGGCGACGAGTATTGTGAGAGACGTTATTATGTTACCCGTTCTCGCCTCTTCGAGTGGTCATCGTGTCCCGACTTTTTTCTATCTTTGTCGCATTTGTCGCAAGTTTTCTGCTGATCAGTTCAGCTCACGCAGAAGTCAAAGTTCTCACCAGTATCAAGCCTCTGCAGCTGATCGCCGCTGCGGTGCAGGACGGTGTGGCGATTCCGGAAGTCTTGCTGCCGCCCGGCGCCTCGCCTCATAACTATGCCTTGCGCCCATCCGACGTACGGAAGGTGCAATCGGTGGATCTGGTTTACTGGATCGGTCCGAGCATGGAAGGTTTCCTGCCCCGCGTGCTGAATGGTCGTACGCGGCCCAGTGTCGCCGTGCAGGATTTACCGGGACTGAAACTGCGACATTTCGCCGAAGATAGCCACTCCCACGCTGAAGAAGCCGACGAGCATGATCACGATCACCGTCCAGGCAGTCTGGACGCGCACTTGTGGCTTTCGCCGGTCAACGCCCGTGTCATCGCCACAAAAATGGCCGCAGACCTGAGCGCAGCCGATCCGGCCAATGCCGCGCGTTATCAGAGCAACCTCAAGGCGTTCGATGAGCGTCTGGATGCAATGGATCTTCGCTTGAAAGCGCGCCTGGCCGGCATCGCGGGCAAACCGTACTTCGTATTCCACGAGGCCTTCGACTACTTTGAAGATGCCTATGGCCTCAAGCACGCCGGCGTATTCAGCGTCGCCGCCGAGGTCCAGCCCGGCGCCCAGCACGTCGCGGCGATGCGCACTCGATTGCAGGAAGTCGGCAAAACCTGTGTGTTCAGCGAACCGCCTCTGCGCCCGCGCCTGGCGGAAACCCTGGTGGCGGGTCTGCCGGTGAAGCTGGCGGAACTGGACGCGCTGGGCGGGTACACGCCAGCGACCGCTCAGGGGTATGAGCAGGTGCTGGAGAAGTTGGGGAATGATTTGGCGGGGTGTCTGGAGTCGTTGTAAGCGACACCCTGTGGCGAGGGGCTTGCCCCCTCGCCACGATTTAGAGGGCGAACGGCAGCGGCGTGCTGACCTTCTGGCGCTGCGCCAGACGCTGCTGAAACTCCATCGGATCGTGAATCAACACGTCCTGCCCGGCAAACGACTCGGCGGCGATCAACCGCGACAGCCAGAACCGAACACACGCCACCCGCAGCATCGTCGGCCACAACTCCGCCTCGGCCGCCGTGAACGGTCGCAGCGCGGCATAAGCACCGAGCAACGCCCTCGCCCGCGGCCCGTCGATCAACCCGCTCTCGTCCGAACACCAGTCGTTCAAGGCGATAGCCACGTCGTAGAGCATCGGCCCCGAACACGCGTTGTAGAAGTCGATCAACCCGGTCAGGTGAGTCCCTTCGAACATCGCGTTATCGCGGAACAGATCGGCGTGGATATTGGCTCGCGGCAGCGCCAGAATTTTCGTCTTCTGCTGTGTGATTTCGTCCAGAGCCCGTTGCAGCAGATCGCTTTGCTCGGCATTGAGGTGCGACAGCAACTGCGTGCCCTCTTCCAGCATCCAGTCCAGGCCGCGATCGGTCTTGCGCTTGATCATGTTGGCCTGGGTCGCCAGATGCAGATGGCCAAGCAACTCGCCCACCTGAGCGCAATGCTGCGCATTGGCTTCCTTGATGTGCTTGCCGGCCAGGCGTGGCTGCAACAGCGCAGGTTTGCCGGCCAGTTCGCGCAAGGCGACGCCATCGGTGGTGCGCAAGGCATAAGGCACTGGCAGGTCGGCGTCATGTAGCACGTCGAGCAGTTCAATGAAGAACGGCATTTCCTGAACCGGACCACGCTCAACCAGGGTCAGGACAAATTCGCCCTGCTCCAGGCTGATGAAGAAATTGGTGTTTTCGCTACCAGCGGCAATCCCCTGGAAATCAAGCAGACGGCCGAGCCCGTAAGGGGCGAGAAAGGTTTCCAGCTCGGGCCGAGCCAGCGGGGTGAACACAGACATGTTTGAACTGCCAGTACGGGCGCCGCTGCTTGAGCCAGCGCCGATTGAAATTAAGAAACTACTTCCACTCAAAAATCTTCCACGACGGAATCAGCATATCCGGCTGATCCGAGCGGATGAAGTTTGCATCTGTCCCGTCCGCGCGCACCAGAAAATACGGTGGTGCGCCTTTCGGTGTGACCTTTATCGCATACAGGAAACCGTTTTGACGGTACTCCTGGATGGTTTTATCCCCTTCCGTGCGGATAGTAACTTCCGGCTCCGGTGTCGGTGCATCGTCCGCCGCCATGACGGCCAACGGAACGGATGCAAACAACCCAGCCAGCAACAGGCGATTTAGTGTGCGCATGATAACCTTGTCCCTTTGTCGTCAACGGTCCCGCTATTCTAGCGCCGGACCCGCCGAAAAGGTTGATCCTGCTCATGAGCCAAGCCCCCCTCGTCCTGGTGGACGGTTCTTCTTACCTGTACCGCGCCTTTCACGCCCTCCCGCCGCTGACCACTTCCAAAGGTTTGCCGACCGGTGCGGTCAAAGGCGTGCTGAACATGCTCAAGAGTTTGCGCAAGCAGTACCCGGAAAGTCCGTTCGCCGTGGTGTTCGACGCCAAGGGCGGGACATTCCGGGACGAAATGTTCGCCGAGTACAAGGCCAACCGCCCGAGCATGCCCGACGACATGCGCGTGCAAATTGAGCCGCTGCATCAAAGCGTGATCGCCCTGGGCTTTCCGCTGTTGTGCGTCGAAGGCGTCGAGGCCGATGACGTGATCGGTACGCTGGCCCGCAGCAGTGCTGCGGCCGACCGCCCAGTAGTGATCTCCACCGGCGACAAGGACATGGCGCAGCTGGTCGACGGCCACATTACCTTGGTCAATACCATGACCGGTAGCGCGCTGGACGTGGAGGGCGTGAAGGAGAAATTCGGCGTCGCTCCCGAGCAGATCATCGATTACCTGGCACTCATGGGCGATTCTTCCGACAACATTCCGGGCGTTCCGGGCATTGGCCCGAAGACCGCTTCCGGCCTGTTGGTCGGCGTGAACGGCGGCCTGACCGAGCTCTATGCGCAGCTCGACATCGTCCCGACCCTGCCGATTCGCGGGGCCAAAACCCTGCCGGCCAAGCTCGAAGAGCACAAGGAGATGGCGTTTCTCTCCTATCAATTGGCAACCATCAAGATCGACGTGCCGCTGGATATCGGCCTCGACGACCTGCAAATGGGCAAGCCGGATCACGACAAACTCGCCGAGCTCTATACCCTGCTGGAGTTCAAGAGCTGGTTCGAAGAGAACCAGCGCGACGCCAAGCGTTCCGGTCAGGAAGTCGTCGCTCCGGTGGCCGAAGAAGCGGCCGTCGATACCGAACTCAAGTACACAACGATCCTCACCCAGGCTGATTTCGACCTGTGGCTGAAGAAGCTCAACGGCGCCAAGTTGATTGCCTTCGATACCGAAACTACCGGCATCGATGCGCAGCAGGCGCAACTGGTGGGCCTGTCTTTCGCTGTACAAGCCAACGAAGCGGCCTACATCCCGCTGACCCATTCCTACATGGGCGTGCCGGATCAGCTCGATCGCGATACCGTGCTGCGCGCGCTGAAGCCCATTCTGGAAGACCCGAGCAAACTCAAGGTTGGCCAGCACGCCAAGTTCGACATGAACATCCTGGCCAACTGCGCCATCGGTGGCGATCAGAGCTGCGGCATCACCGTGCAAGGCGTCGCTTTCGACACGATGCTCGAATCCTACGTGCTGGACTCCACCGCGACCCGCCACGACATGGACAGCCTGGCGCTCAAGTACCTGAATCACACCACTACCAGTTTCCAGGACATCGCCGGCAAAGGCGCCAAACAGCTGACATTTGACCAGATATCTCTGGAGTTGGCCGGGCCTTACGCTGCCGAAGACGCCGACGTAACGCTGCGCCTGCATCAAACCCTGCTGGAAAAACTCAACGCTATCCCGAGCCTGAGCAAGGTTCTGAGCGAAATCGAAATGCCGTTGGTGCCGGTGCTGGCACGGATCGAACGCCAAGGTGCGCTGGTCGATGCCAACCTGCTGGGCATTCAGAGCGTTGAGCTGGGCGAGAAAATGATCGCCCTCGAGCGTGAGGCGTTCGCCATTGCCGGGGAAGAATTCAACCTCGGCTCGCCGAAGCAATTGGGCGTGATCCTGTACGAAAAACTCGGCCTGCCAATCCTCAGCAAAACCGCCAAGGGCCAGGCGTCCACCGCCGAAGCCGTGCTGGCGGAGCTGGCCGAACAGGATTTCCCGCTACCCAAAGTGCTGATGCAGTACCGCTCGATGAGCAAGCTGAAAAGTACCTACACCGATCGCCTGCCAGAGCAGATCAACCCGCGCACCGGGCGGATTCATACCTCTTATCATCAGGCCGTCGCGGCAACCGGGCGCTTGTCGTCCAGCGATCCAAACCTGCAGAACATTCCGATCCGCACCGCCGAAGGGCGTCGGATTCGTCAGGCGTTCGTCGCACCCAAAGGCTACAAGCTGCTGGCAGCGGACTATTCGCAAATCGAACTGCGAATCATGGCTCACCTGGCCAAGGACGAAGGTTTGCTGCACGCGTTCCGCAACAATCTAGACGTGCACAAAGCCACCGCCGCCGAAGTTTTCGGGGTTGAACTGGCAGACGTCACCACCGACCAACGGCGCAGCGCGAAGGCGATCAACTTCGGTTTGATCTACGGAATGAGCGCGTTTGGCCTGGCCAAACAGATTGGTGTTGATCGCAAGCAATCCCAGGCCTACATCGACCGATACTTCGCCCGTTACCCAGGCGTGCTGGAATATATGGAGCGCACCCGCGCCCAGGCCGCCGAACAAGGTTTCGTTGAAACCATCTTCGGTCGTCGCCTGTACCTGCCGGAAATCAACGCGAAAAACCCGGCCCTGCGCAAAGGTGCCGAACGCACAGCGATCAACGCCCCGATGCAAGGCACCGCGGCGGACATCATCAAGAAAGCCATGATTGCCGTGGATAGCTGGCTGACAGCATCAGGCCTCGACGCCAAAGTCATCCTGCAGGTGCACGATGAATTGGTACTGGAAGTGCGCGAAGATTTGGTCGACCAGGTCCGCGATGAAATTCGCGCGCACATGAGCGATGCAGCGAAGCTTGATGTGCCGCTGTTGGTAGAGGTTGGTGTAGGAAATAACTGGGATGAGGCTCACTGAACCGTCTGAAAGGGCGTTTTCCGCTGCGGCATAGTGCCGCGGCAGAAAGACCGAAGGGCGCTTAGCTCGGAAAATTCGATGGCCTATTCCAAAGGCTTTTTAAAAAATTCTGAACTAATCTCCTGAATCGCCACTCAGAGTTACTGAATGGGTGGTGAAGCCCTTCGATGCTCCTAATGTTGTGTTAAGTGTTGGCAGATATCTGGACCCCGCCCTAGCGGTCCGGAACTTGAACCCCGGAACTTCCCCCTCCCCATAAGAAGTCCGGGGTTTTTTTTGCCCGCGATTTATTGCTCGGCAATCTCCGAGCCCTTGTCCGCGAGTTCCATCCAGCCTGCCAGTACAGTGTAGGCGTCTTCCAGGCCCATGCGCTTTGGCGCCGAGAACAGCTGGATGCTGATCGCATCACCCCAACCCTTGCGGATGTCTGCCTGAACCTTGAGCAGGACGTTTTTCGCCGCGCCGTAGGTCAGCTTGTCGGCTTTGGTCAGCAAAATGTGCATCGGCATGCCGCTGGCGACAGCCCAGTCGAGCATCAGCAGGTCGAAGTCGGTCATTGGATGACGGATGTCCATCATCAAAATCAGCCCCTTCAAACTCTCCCGACCACCCAGATAGGCTTCCAGGTGACGCTGCCAGTGCAGCTTCAACGGGATAGGTACTTTCGCGTAACCGTAACCCGGCAGGTCGACCAGACGACGATCATCGTCTAGCTTGAAGAAGTTCAAGAGCTGCGTGCGACCCGGAGTTTTCGAGGTCCGCGCAAGGCTAGCGTGTGTCAGGGTGTTCAGCGCACTGGACTTGCCGGCGTTGGAACGCCCGGCGAAGGCCACTTCAAAGCCTTCGTCGTCGGGACATTGATCGACTTTAGCAGCGCTGAGCATGAAGGTGGACTGTTGGCACAGGCCGAGGATGGGGTTCTTGAGTTGCATGGGATTTCCGATGTGGGCGGCGCCGGGAATGGACGCGGCGAGCAGTGTCGTTTCCGTTTCAGTGACGCCAGTATATAATGCCGCAGATTTTGTGTGCGCTTTGTCCCAGCGTAGGATGAAGTTCACGAGAGCGAATGACCTTGATTGCGCACTAGAACGCAGAACGCTCTCAACCCTGAAAAGGTCGTTTTATGACGAAATGGCTGCTAGCTGCCGGTGTCTTGATGCCGCTTTACAGCGCTCAGGCTACACAGGATCCGGAAGCTGTGTACAACCGTGTTTGTGGTGCCTGTCATTCCGGCCAACTACCCATGGCGCCCAAAAAGGGCGATCAGGATGCTTGGACGCCGAGGTTGGCGAAAGGTATGGAGACGCTGGTGCAACACGTGACCCAGGGTTTCAAGGCGATGCCGCCGCGTGGTTTGTGCATGGACTGCAGTGCCGAGGATTACCAAGCAATCATCCAGTGGATGAGCGAGTGATCCCGGTCCATAACTCTTTAACCCTTAGCCGTAGTTGGATTAGCTGATGAACAAATTGATCGTGAGTCTGCTGTTGACCGTGGGGATCTCCGGCATTGCCCATGCTGCAGGTGATGCGACTGCTGGTCAGGCGAAAGCCGCAGTATGTGGCGCCTGTCATGGCCCGGATGGCAACAGTATGGCGCCTAACTTTCCGAAACTGGCAGGCCAGGGCGAGCGTTATCTGAACAAGCAGCTACACGACATCAAGTCCGGCAAACGCACGGTACTGGAAATGACCGGCCTGCTGACCAACCTGAGCGATCAGGACCTGGCCGATATCGCCGCCTACTTCGCCAGTCAGAAAGGCAGTGTTGGCGCCGCCGACCCGAAAGTCGTTTCTCGCGGTGAAGCACTGTTCCGCGGCGGCGATCTGGCCAAGGGCCTGCCAGCCTGTACCGGTTGCCACTCGCCAAATGGTGCGGGTAACGCAGCCGCCGGCTTCCCGCACCTGGGCGGCCAGCACGCTCAATACATCGCCAAGCAACTGACCGATTTCCGCAAGGAAGAAGCCGGCCGCACCAACGATGGCGACACCAAGCCGATGCAGAGCATCTCCAAAAAGCTGAGCGACGAAGATATCGCAGCGGTGTCCAGCTACATCCAAGGCCTGCACTAAGGCCGGCGAATCGGGCGTCGCGCGAGGCTTACATCTCCTGCAACGTTAACGCTCTATTAATCCGTCGCAGCAAGTATAAAAAGGGTGGCTTAGGCCGCCCTTTTTTGTGGCCGCTGCCGTTACACTACAGAACTCAAGCCCGCCAGGACCTGTCTGAAAACAGGTCGCGCGAGGCGACCAAAATTGTCCAGGAGTAAAGCATGCGTAATCTGATCATCAGCGCCGCACTCGTCGCTGCCAGCCTGTTCGGCATGACCGCCCAAGCCGCCGAAGCACCCGCCGCCCCTTACGTCGAACTGACTAACGCTGTTCCGGTGGCTGTACCTGGCAAGATCGAAGTGGTGGAGTTGTTCTGGTACGGCTGCCCGCACTGCTATGCATTCGAGCCAGTGATCAATCCTTGGGTTGAAAAGCTGCCTTCCGACGTCAATTTCGTGCGTATCCCAGCCCTGTTCGGCGGCCCTTGGGACGCCCACGGGCAAATGTTCCTGACCCTGCAAAGCATGGGTGTCGAGCATGACGTGCACGCCGCGGTGTTCAACGCCATCCAGAAAGAACACAAGAAGCTGACCGACAAGAACGAAATGGCTGACTTCCTGGCGACCCAAGGCGTAGACAAGGACAAGTTCCTCGCTACCTTCGACTCCTTCGCCATCAAGGGTCAGATGACCAAGGCTCGCGAACTGGCCAAAAAGTATGAAATCTCGGGTGTTCCAACCATGATCGTCAACGGCAAGTATCGCTTCGATGTAGGCTCGGCCGGCGGTGCCGAACAAGCACTGCAGTTAGCCGATAAACTGGTCGACAAAGAGCGAGCGGCTAACAAGGCTGCTGCCAACTAAGCGCGGCGACTGCCATGCGCCGCTGGGGCACTGAACGCGTCGTTGGCCTGCATGATCCGCGGGTCAACGAACATCATCTGGAATCGACGGGCCTGCCCGCGGACAGTCGTCTGCGACTGCTCAGCTTCAATATCCAGGTCGGCATCAGTACCGAGCGCTATCACCACTACCTGACTCGAGGCTGGCAGCATCTGTTGCCGCACACCGGGCGTGCCGACAATCTGCAAAAGATCGGCAATCTGCTGGGCGACTTCGATCTGGTCGCCTTGCAGGAAGCCGATGGCGGCAGCTTGCGATCAGGCTACGTCAACCAGGTCGAACACCTGGCCCAGCTCGGCGCATTCCCCTACTGGTATCAACAACTCAATCGCAATCTCGGACGTCTCGGCCAGCACAGCAATGGTGTGCTCAGCCGCCTGCGCCCGTGGGCGATCGAAGATCATCCGCTTCCGGGGCCCAAGGGTCGCGGAGCTATTCTGGTGCGCTTTGGCGAAGGTCCTGAGGCGCTGGTGGTGGTCATGATGCACCTGGCACTGGGCGCTCGTGCCCGCAGCATGCAACTGGCTTACATCCGCGAGCTGATTGGCGGCTATAAACACCAGGTGCTGATGGGCGACATGAATACCCACGCCAGTGACTTGCTGCAAAACTCCCCGTTGCGTGACCTCGGCCTGCTCGCGCCGCAACTGGAAGCGACGTTCCCTAGCTGGCGCCCGCAGCGCTGTCTGGACCATATTCTGCTGAGCCCCACCCTGACCCTTGAAAAGGTCGAGGTGCTGGCACAACCCATTTCCGATCACCTGCCGGTCGCGGTAGAGATTCGTCTGCCGGGTTCGCTCACGGCTGATGCATTGCCCGCGCTGAGTCCTGCCCCTCGCGGATCCCATGAATGAGCGACGAAGCACAGCGCTGGAAAGAGAAATACCTCAAAAGCATCGAACAACAGGAAAAGCTCGAACGTCGATGGGACGCCCGGCTCGACCTGCTGCGTCGTGGCCTGGTACGCAGCACGCTGGCAGCCGAGGGCACCGACCGCGTCGTTGACCAATGCATGAAGGAAATGCGTGAAGTCGTGCGCTCCGACGACATGGACGCCGGCCTGGCCGCCCTGCTTCCGCGGTTGGAAAAAGCTGTACTCGACTCCGAACAACGCCGGGAAACCCGGGTTAATCAGACCAGCGCTGCATTGACCGCGCTGGTCTCGCAGCTGCAAACATTACCGCTGCCCCGCGAAGTAAGCCGGCCGCTGAAAAACTTCGCCAAGCATCTGGAGGCAAGAGTCGGGCAGGCGCGCGAAATTCCGTTGCTGCTCAGCGAACTGAGCGGCCTGCAAGGCAAGGCCCTGAATCAGCTTGAAAACCCGGCAGAACCCGGCCGCCCTGGTTTGCTGCAGCGACTGTTTGGCAGCCGTGAAGCGGATGAAGCGGCATTACAGGTTGCCGCCGGCACCTTCCCGACGCCCGCCCCGCAGCCAGCCGAAGCGGTTGCTGTCGATCTCGCGCCAAAGGTTGATAAGCCGCAAGTGGCCGCCGCACAAGTTGCCGCACCCGCTACTGCATCCGAGCCACCGACGATCGAGGCTCAGCCCGCAGCAGCGCCTTCTCCTGCAGTTGTAGCGTTTGTCCCGCCGGTGCTTGAGCCGGAGCGAGCACCCGCCCAGACTCCAGAGACGCAACCGCAACCGGACATAGAACATCCAGAAAAACCCGCTCCATCAATCATCGAGCCAGAAATACAGGCTCAACCGGCAGTCAATCCCGACGAACTGACCCCGGCGGTCTATCTCGACAGCCTGCCGTTGCCCCCGGCCATGGCGGAGGTGTTGGCCGCCGTAGACACTGAACAATCCGAGGCGGATGTTCTCTACGCCCTGCCGGACTCACCCGAGCCGTCCTACAGCTCGGTGGCCAAGCACATCGAAGACACGTTACTGGGCCTGCTCGACGACCTGACGCTGCCCGAGCGTCATCGTCCGCAAGCCGAAGCGATGCGTGATCGTCTGCAAAACGGTTTGAATTGGTACGAACTGCTGCCAATCCTCGACGATCTGGCAACCTTGATGCTGGCAATCACCGACAGTGGCCAGCATGAATTCGAAGCCTACTTGCAACAGCTCAACGAACGCCTCGAGTCGTTCCAAAGCAACTTGCAAGCCGCCAGCGAAGGCCATGCCGACAACCGTTCCGCCGCACGCGAGATGGACACGCAGATCCGCGAGCAGGTCGACGGCTTGCAGAGCAGCATGCAGGAAGCCGCCGACCTGGACGATCTCAAGCACGTCCTGGAAAACCATCTGGAAGGCCTGCTCGGCACCATGGACCAGCACCAGAAGCAGCGTAACGAGCGCGAGCAGGAAGTCGCCGCCCGCCTCCATGGTCTGGCCGAACGCGTTGCGCACATGGAGCAGGAAGCCCTGGGTTACCGCGAGCATCTTGAAGAGCAGCGTCAGAAGGCCTTGATCGACCCGCTGACCGGCCTGCCTAACCGGGCAGCCTGGAGCGAACGGCTGGATCACGAAATCAACCAATGGCAGCAACACGGCAACACCCTGTTGCTGGCAATGCTCGACCTCGACCATTTCAAACGCATTAACGATAACTATGGTCACCTGGCGGGCGACAAAGTACTGAAAATTATCGCCAGCGTGCTACGCAAGCGCCTGCGCGGGACGGATTTCATTGCCCGGTTCGGCGGTGAGGAATTTGTCCTGTTGATGCCAGACACAGTGCCAGCTGCTGGTGCGAAACTGCTGGAAAAGCTGCGCGCCTCGATCGAAGCCTGCCCTTTCCACTTCAAGGGTGAGCCAGTAACCATCACCATTTCCATGGGCCTGACTGCATTCAAACCTGGCGAACATAGCGATCTGGTCCTTAAAAGAGCCGATCAGGCTCTATATCGCGCGAAACATGCCGGCCGTAACCAAGTGGCACTGGGCTGACGGTCAATTGTTCCATTTTGTTTAAAACTTCGCGTTGGCCTTCTGCGCGCAAGACAGTACGTTACACTGTTGCATTACTGCCTTGCGTGTATTGCCATCCGCCATGAAATACTTAGCTCTCATCGTGTCGCTGATTCTGTTGGCCGGTTGTGCCAGCGGCCCCCGGTTTGACACTAGTCACCCTTCAGCCAATTACGACAGCCGCATTCAGTTCGTGGTGGTGCACTACACCTCCGCGTCACTGGAGCGCTCGCTGCAACTGCTGACCCACGGCGAGGTCAGCAGCCACTACCTGATTGGCGACGACAAAAACGCCACTATCTATAAGCTGATGGATGAAAATCTGCGGTCCTGGCATGCCGGCGAAAGCGAATGGGCAGGCCGGACCTGGTTGAACTCCAGCTCTATCGGCATCGAAATCGTCAATCCGGGCTTCAAAGTCATCCCGACAGGGCGTCTCTGGTACCCCTATAGCGAAGCCCAGGTCCAGTCCTTGATCATCCTGCTCAAAGACATCAGCAAGCGTTACGCCATCAGCCCCCGCAACATCATCGGCCATAGCGACATCGCACCGCTGCGCAAGCTGGATCCGGGGCCGATGTTTCCCTGGAAACGCCTGGCTGCCGAAGGGCTGGGAGTCTGGCCGAACGAGCAGGCGGTAACGCGTCAGCAAGCACAGTTCGAAGTACAACTGCCAACCATCAGCTGGTTTCAGGCACAACTGGCCCGCGCGGGTTATCCCACGCCGCAAACCGGCGAACTGGATGTTGCGACACGTCATGTGATTGCGGCCTTCCAGATGCACTTCCGACCGTCACGTTTCGATGGCACCCCGGATGCGCAAACCGCGGCGCTTCTACAAGTCTTGAACCAGACAAAATAATGACGCCCGCCCGACGGTCAGGGCTTTTTTCCAATCAGCAGCTATAACTCATTGGTAATTCTTCGGATATTCCCTATGCCTGCTGCTCGAGAGACACTACGTAGTTGGTTCTTTCGCCCTTGGTTTTTGGCGATACTGGCTGCTGCCTTGAGCGCGACACTCCTGATGGCCGGCAGCCTGTTCGTGGCCATGCATCAAGTCGAGCAGAGCGAAAGCGAAGAAATGAATGCCCAGGGCGAGCGCTTCCTTGCTCGCCTTGAGCAACTTTTCGGGCAGTTGCGTGAAAGCCTCGACGACCTGGAAGCCCAGCCGTTACGCGGCTGCGATGACGAAATGATCGCGACCTTGCAACAGGTCAGCTTCAATTACCGCTTCGTTTACGAAGCCGCTTATATGGACGCCTCGCGGATCTGTTCCAACCGCCCCCGCCAGGAAGGGCTGTCGATGATAAGGCCGCCAGACATCAAGGGGCCGACCTACAGCTACTGGCTGAACACCACCACCGAACCCGATGAAAACCGCGCCGCGCTGATGCTCGGGCGCGGCAATTTTCGTGTCGCGACGTCTCGCGGGCATTTGACCGACATGGTCGACTTGCCACCGGGAAGCAGCCTGCTGGTGGTGCTCGACCACGGCACGCGCGCGATTCCGGTACTGGGTGTCTCGCAGGCCTGGCCACCCACCGAACCCTGGCCCCCGAAAAGCCTCGACGCGCTGCAAGTGACGCATTCCCGCTTGATTTACCGTATGCCCACCAACAATCCGGAATACCAATTGGTGCTGATCAGCCCGCGAACCGGTATGCATGTACCTGCAGTCTGGTGGTGGCTGCTGCCGGCCAGCCTGGCACTCGCCTTATGCGTGGGTTTTCTGGTGCTTTTGCTGGTGCGCCAGAGACAGTCGCTGGACGCCGAACTGAGTGGCGCCATACGACGAGGCGAATTGCAGGTGCTGTATCAACCGATCTTCGACCTCGACAGCCGTAACTGTGTCGGGGCAGAAGCCTTGCTGCGCTGGCGAAGGCCGGACGGCACCCTGACCAGCCCCGACCTGTTTATTCCGATGGCGGAGAACACCGGCCAGATTCGCCAGATGACCGACTTCGTCCTGCAACGCCTGCTTGAGCAGCTGGGGCAATTGTTGCGGGCCAATCCGCAACTGTACATCTCGGTCAACCTGGCGGCCTGCGACGTCATGGTGCCGCGTATCGGTCAGGTAATGGCGCGACTGCTGACCTTGCACCGCGTCGCGGCAAAGCAAATTGCCTTTGAGGTCACCGAGCGGGGATTGATCGATGTCGTGGTAGCCCGGGAAAACCTGCAAGCCTTGCGGGATGTCGGGCATCAAGTGCTGATTGATGACTTTGGCACCGGCTATTGCAGCCTCGCCTATCTGCAAACCCTGCCGGTCGATTGCCTGAAAATCGACAAGGCGTTTATCGATGCGCTGGGTCATGACGCTGCAAGTAGCGGTGTCGCCCCGCACATCATTCACATGGCCCAGGCCCTGCAACTCAAGGTGATTGCCGAGGGCATCGAACTTGAATCCCAAGCCGCGCTTCTGAGCAGCGAAGGCGTGAAGTTCGGTCAGGGTTGGCTATTCGCCCATGCGTTGAGTGCGGTGCAGTTCATCGAGCTGATTACCCGTGGTCGCCGATTGGCTGCCCGACGTCTCGATGACGAGGCCTGAAGCGGTTGCGGCTTATACCGACAGCGCCATATAGAACTGAGTACCCTGCCCTGGCCGCGAATAAACCCCCATCCGACCGCCGTGCAACTGCACGATTTCCTTGCACAGCGCCAGACCGAGTCCGGCACCGCCCTTCTTGCGACCCACCTGTACAAAGGGTTCGAAAATCCGCCCCTGCTGACCATAGGCAATGCCTTCGCCGTTGTCCTCGACGCTGATAATCACTCGCTCCCCATGGCGTCGAGCCTGCAAACGTATTTGCCCGCCGGAAGCGGTGTGGCGCAACGCGTTGTCGATCAGGTTGTCGAGCACCCGGTCCAGCTGCGGCTGATCGGCCTGCAATCGCGGTAATGGCCCTTGCACTTCCACTAGCAGGTCGATGCCCTGCTCTTCTGCAGGGCCGACAAAACGTTCCCGGGCCTGCTCCAGCAAATCCTCGATTGAGCACGGCGCCAACGTGAGTTTCTGCAATCCGTTCTGGTAGCGGGAGAAGTTCAGCAGGTCGTTGATCAACTGCATCAAGCGCTGCATCTCTTCATTCACGGTGTCCAGCAGATCAGCTTCACGCGAGTCCTTGGCAAAGTGCGCGCGCTCGCGAAACAGACCGAACGCCATGTGCATCCCGGTCACCGGCGTTCGCAATTCATGGGAGGCGCGCAGCACGAACTCGCTGCGCACCCGCTCAAACGCCCGCTGTTCGGTGACGTCATGCAGCACCATTACGGCGCCGAGAATATGACCCTGTGTATGGCTGACCGGCGTCAGGCTAAAGGTCAGCAACCGCGACTCACCGTCGACCTCGATACTCAGGTCTTCAGGCGCTCGCTCCAGGGTGCCGCCGCGCAATACCAGTTGAAGCTGGTCATCGAGCTCGGGACGCTCAAGCGCCGCACCCAGACCTTGACCGAGACGCTCGCTGTCCCAACCCAACTGACGCTGCGCCACTGGGTTGAGGTGTTCCAAACGGCCATCGCGGTCAATCATCAACAGCCCATCATCGATGCTGTCGAGCACGGCCTGCAAACGCTGCTGGCCTGCGAGCAGTTCATCGACATTGGTGGCCTGATGCTCGCGCAGGGCCTCGGCCATGATCCCAAAGCGCTTGGTCAGCAGGTTCATTTCCACGGCCGAGGAAATCGGTAGCGTCACTTCGAAATTGCCTTGGCCGATGTTGTCCGCCGCCTGGGCCAGGGCCTCGATCGGTTCACCAAAACGTCGAGCGATAGCGTGGGCGGTGACGAAGCCGATGATTAGCACCGCCAACCCCACCAGCCCGAGCAGGCCGGCAACCAGCAGCGCCCTCTCCCGAGCCTGCCGTTCGGTGGCATTGATGTTATCCAGAGCACGCTGTTGCTCGACGATCAAACCATTGCGCAGCGCATTGAATTTTTCGGTGAGTTCTTTGTTGCCACTCAACACCAGTGTCGAGTCACGAGACAGGTCGTACGCCTGCAGAAAGCTCAGGTAGTCAGTCTTGGCCTGTTCGAAACCGTGCTGGCGCTCATCGCCAGCCTGGGCATGGACAATGCCGTCATCAAGCAGCTGGAAATAATGCTGCTTGGACGCTTCGAACGCTGCAGGATCCGGCTTCTCGCTGAGCATGATCATCAGCTGATCGCCCAGGGTCTGACGCAATTTCAGTCCCAGGTCGAGCGTGGCGAAATTATTGCGAATCAGCGCTTCCTGGGAGCTCGCCATCTGCATCACGCTGACCAGCCCGAGCAACAGCCCGAGCAGCGCCACGGTGATCAGTGCGGAAATACTCAGAAACAGCCGCGTGCGCAACTTCATCGCCAGTCTCATCGGAGACTGCTCACAAGTTGTACTGCTTGCGTTTTCGGTACAACGTCGAGGCATCGATACCCAGGGTCTTGGCGGCCTGGTCCAGCGTATCTGCAGTGGCGAGGACTGCTCCGATGTGGGCTTTTTCCAATTCATCCAGACTCAGCGCAGCGCCGATGCGAGGTGCGTTGTTGACCGGTGTTTCAGCCATGCCCAAGTGACTGATCTCGACCCGTTCCTGGGGACAAATGATGCTTGCCCGCTCCACAACGTTGCGCAGTTCGCGAATGTTCCCCGGCCAGCGATAGCCGAGCAGTGCTTCACGGGCTTCGTCACTGAAGCCCCGAGCCGGACGCGCGTATTCCTTGACGAAACGGGCCAGAAAGCGATCGGCCAGGGTCAGAATATCTTCCCTGCGTTCGCGCAGTGGTGGCAGATGCAGGGTGATCACGTTCAGGCGGTAGAGCAAATCTTCACGGAAACGGCCGTCGCGCACCATGTCTTCGAGGTTCTGGTTAGTGGCCGCGAGGATGCGCACATCGGCGCGGCGGGTGACCGGGTCGCCCACCCGTTCGTATTCTTTATCCTGGATGAAACGCAGCAGTTTAGGTTGCAAAACCAGCGGAAAATCGCCGATCTCGTCAAGAAACAGCGTCCCACCGTCGGCCTGATTGACACGCCCCAGAGTACTTTCGCTGGCCCCGGTGAACGCGCCACGGCTGTGGCCGAAGAGCTCGCTTTCCATGAGTTCGGCGGTCAGGGACGGGCAGTTGATCGTGATGCAGGATTTCTTCGCGCGCTTGCTCCAGCCGTGAATGGCCTGGGACAGCTCGCCTTTACCGGTACCGGACTCGCCGAGAATCAAAATATTGGCATCGGTGTTGGCCACCTGGCGGGCGGTTTCGAGCACGACTTTCATCGCCGGGCTGTGAGAGTCGAGGCCATCCTTGGGTTTGCGCACTTCGCCTTCAAGGGCTTCCAGACGTGCCGACAGTTGCCGCACTTCCAGCTGCTTGGCGGTGGCCAGGCGCAATTGGTCGGGGCTGCAAGGCTTGACCAGATAGTCGGCGGCCCCGGCCTGAATGGCATCCACGGCAGTATCGACGGCCGAATGAGCGGTGACGATCACCACCCTCATCCACGGCGCCTGAATGCGCATTTGGGCCAGCACATCGAGACCATTGTCTTCACCCAGACGCAGGTCGAGGAAGCACAGGTCGAAGACTTGGCGCTGAAGCAGTGCATCAGCCTGGGCGGCGCTGTTGGCGGTAGCGACGCTGTAGCCTTCATCTTCGAGGCAATAACGGAAAGTACGCAGGATGGCGGACTCATCGTCCACCAGCAGAATGCGGCCTTGATGCTCAGTGGCTGATTCCATTTTCCTACGCTCCTTAAAGAATGATCTTGGTTAGTCCCGGAAAAATCGGGCAAGTTGCATGGTTGATTCTGGTCGATTCCAGCCACAGCAGCGTAGCTCTCTCCGCACCCTACGGCTAATCGCCTGATTTTGTTGTTTTTTTATCAGATAGCCGGTTCGCAGGCGATTACCGTGTCCCCTTGTGACATCCACGCCCTCCTCGCAATTCAAAAATATTGAAAGTTCCTACGAACCCATCGTGCATTACGCACGACCTCAAAAGGACCATCGTGCAGGATGCGTCCGATCCGAATTCGACATCATTCATAACTGATTGATTTTATTGATTTTTAATATCATGAAAAGCTGGCATGCAGGCTGCAATGGTCTGAGTAACCAGGGCATTTAGACGTCGCCCCAACAAGATCACCACCGTGTGGGAGGAGCTTCAGGATGAGTCGCCAACGTGCCGCCCAGTTGCGTATCTCGCCACTGCATATCCAGCAAGGTCTGTTTGCTGTTCTGGCGCTATTAATCACCTTGATCGGCGGCCAGCAGTTTCAGCGTTGGGAGCAGAGCCAGCAGCAAGAAGCGCCACGCTTGTCGATTCAGCACCCGACCCAAACCCATTTCAGCGCGGCCAGCAGTAACCAGGCTGACAGCCCCCCAATGCGAATGATGGACGTCGACCAGGCTCAGCCTGTGGATGAGATGCCTCGCCAGGAACGTTGGGTGTTCTAAACACATGAACTTGGCGCGTTCGATGCGCCGGGAATAGCACCACAAGCAACATCTCTAAATAGAAGCGTAAGGAGAATCACCATGTTGAGCTGGGCAATCACATTCTTGATCATTGCCATCATCGCTGCGGTACTGGGCTTCGGTGGTATCGCGGGCACCGCCACGGGTATCGCCAAGATTCTCTTTGTCGTGTTCCTGGTGATGTTCATTGCTTCCTTCTTCTTTGGCCGTCGCGGTCGAGGGTGAATATGAGCGCTTTGTTAAAGACACTGGCAGCCGCCCTTCTTCTGGGCGGCCGTGCCATGGAAGAAAGATCCATACGGGTACTGAATTCGTAACATGAAAGAAGCAGCATGGCTTCTTTCCACTGCGCTACCCGAGGACGGTAGTCGCATGATCAAGGGGCCGGGACGTTTTGCCTGTTTCAGGGGGCGGAGTGACCTACGGGTACAGGGAGTGCCTGCGCAAGGGCCGGGTCAGGCAGAAGCTGCGACGCAAGTTCGCCGGTCATTCATGGATCGACGGACTTGCGAAGAGCTTTCTCAGCGCAAAATCGTTGACCTAGAGCGTTCTGCTCGCCTCCTCCTCTGCACCTCCACTAATCCCTCGCAAAACCATTTCGCGGTGTTTCTTGGTGACCGTATATCGAGAAAACTGCGACTCAAAGACCGAGAATTTTCGCGCTTAAACGTAGGCTTTTTCCCGAGTTTTAGCCCGTATTCCTCCGCTCAAAAAACAACCAATCTCCTCTGCGATGACCGGTTCACGGCACTTATGCCTGCCGAAATGTCGTATTCGAACCGGCTGGGACGCGGGTTTCAGTTAAAAAAGCTCATGCCGATTCGGCATAGGGTAGGCGTTTACGGCATTAGACGTTGCTTCCTTGCATCTGAATAGTTGCGCCTTTTTTCGCCTGCCAGAGAGCCGATAACAAGCGCTCCGGGGCACCTTATACGGGGGCAGATGCACAAGACTTTTTCGCCACAAGCGTTCCAGTTCTTGCATCTGTCTGAGTCAAACGCAAGTAAGGGTAAAGATATGAAGAAGGCAAAGCTTAGCCTCGCCTGGCAGATCCTCATCGGTCTGGTATTGGGGATTGCAATCGGTGCGCTGCTCAACCATTTCAGTGCCGAAAAAGCCTGGTGGGTCAGCAACGTCCTGCAACCGGCAGGCGATATCTTTATCCGTCTGATCAAGATGATTGTGATCCCGATCGTGATCTCTTCGCTGATCGTCGGTATTGCAGGTGTCGGCGACGCGAAGAAGCTCGGGCGTATCGGCCTCAAGACCATTCTTTACTTCGAGATCGTCACCACCATCGCCATCGTGGTCGGCCTGGTGTTGGCCAACGTGTTCCATCCGGGCACCGGCATCGACATGAGCACCCTGGGTACTGTGGATATTTCCAAGTACCAGGCCACCGCCGCCGAGGTTCAGCATGAACATGCGTTCATCCAGACCATCCTCAACCTGATCCCGTCGAACATCTTCGCGGCCATGGCCCGCGGCGAGATGCTGCCGATCATCTTCTTCTCAGTATTGTTCGGTCTCGGTCTGTCGAGCCTGCAATCGGACCTGCGCGAGCCGCTGGTGAAGATGTTCCAGGGCGTGTCGGAAAGCATGTTCAAAGTCACTCACATGATCATGAACTACGCCCCGATCGGCGTTTTCGCGCTGATCGCGGTGACCGTGGCCAACTTCGGCTTCGCCTCCCTGCTGCCGCTGGCCAAACTGGTGATCCTGGTTTACGTCGCCATCGCCTTCTTCGCCTTCGTGGTGCTGGGCCTGATCGCTCGCCTGTTCGGCTTCTCGGTGATCAAGCTGATGCGCATCTTCAAGGATGAGCTGGTGCTGGCCTACTCCACCGCCAGTTCCGAAACCGTGCTGCCGCGCGTGATCGAGAAAATGGAAGCCTACGGCGCGCCGAAAGCCATTTGCAGCTTCGTGGTCCCGACCGGCTACTCGTTCAACCTCGACGGTTCGACCCTGTACCAGAGCATCGCGGCGATCTTTATTGCCCAGCTCTACGGCATCGACCTGTCGATCAGCCAGCAATTGCTGCTGGTGCTGACCCTGATGGTCACCTCCAAAGGCATCGCCGGCGTACCGGGTGTTTCCTTCGTGGTGTTGCTGGCCACCCTGGGCAGCGTGGGTATTCCACTCGAAGGCCTGGCGTTCATCGCCGGTGTCGACCGCATCATGGACATGGCCCGTACCGCACTGAACGTGATCGGCAATGCCTTGGCCGTGCTGGTCATCTCCCGTTGGGAGGGTATGTACGACGACGCCAAAGGCCAGCGCTACTGGAACTCCCTGCCGCACTGGCGCAGCAAGGAAAAATTGCCGGTGGGTGAAGTCTCCAGCAACTGATAGACCGCGTCGCCTGTATCGCGAGCAAGCTTTGCTCCTACAAGAGCCAAAAACAAACCCCGGAGAAATCCGGGGTTTGTCGTTTCTGGCTACCCCGCTATCATTCGCCGCATTCTTCGGGGGATTTGACTGATGCTTAATGGCCTGTGGCTTGGCTTCTTCATCGTGGCTGCCGTTTCGGCACTGGCGCAATGGCTGATCGGCGGTAACGCCGGGATCTTCGCGGCGATGGTGGAGAGCATTTTCGCCATGGCCAAGTTGTCGGTCGAAGTCATGGTCCTGTTGTTCGGCACCCTGACGCTCTGGCTGGGCTTTCTGCGGATTGCCGAGAAGGCCGGGATCGTCGAGTGGCTGGCCAAAGCGCTGGGCCCGTTGTTCCTGCGGCTGATGCCGGGAGTGCCGGCCGGGCATCCAGCCATCGGCCTGATCACGCTGAACTTCGCCGCCAACGGCCTGGGCCTGGACAACGCCGCCACGCCGATCGGCCTTAAAGCCATGAAGGCGCTGCAAGAGCTCAACCCCAGCGACACCATCGCCAGCAACGCGCAGATCCTGTTTCTGGTGCTCAACGCCTCTTCCCTGACCCTGCTGCCGGTGACGATCTTCATGTACCGCGCCCAGCAAGGTGCGCCCGATCCGACCTTGGTGTTCCTGCCAATCCTGCTCGCCACCAGTTGCTCGACATTGGTTGGCCTGCTGTCGGTGGCGTTCATGCAGCGTCTGCGCCTGTGGGACCCGGTGGTGCTCGCGTACCTGATTCCCGGTGCCCTCGCCCTCGGTGCCTTCATGGCGCTGCTGGCAACGCTCTCAGCGACCGCTCTGGCCAGCCTGTCATCGATCCTCGGCAACGTGACGCTGTTCGGGCTGATCATGTTGTTTCTGGTGATCGGCGCGCTGCGCAAAGTGAAGGTGTACGAAGCGTTCGTCGAAGGCGCCAAAGAAGGCTTCGACGTGGCCAAGAACCTGTTGCCGTATCTGGTGGCGATGCTGTGTGCCGTCGGCGTGCTGCGGGCATCCGGAGCGCTGGACTTTGGCCTGGACGGGATTCGGCATCTGGTGGAATGGGCCGGCTGGGACACGCGCTTCGTCGATGCGCTGCCGACGGCCATGGTCAAACCGTTCTCCGGCAGTGCCGCCCGGGCGATGCTGATCGAAACCATGAAAACGTCTGGCGTGGACAGCTTCCCGGCGCTGGTGGCGGCGACTATTCAGGGCAGTACCGAAACGACCTTCTATGTATTGGCGGTGTACTTCGGCGCGGTGGGCATCCAGCGGGCGCGGCATGCGGTGGGATGTGCGTTGCTGGCCGAATTGGCCGGGGTGTTGGGCGCCATCGGGGTTTGCTACTGGTTCTTCGGTTAACCAAAAAACCTGTGGGAGCGAGCTTGCTCCCACATTTGGTTTGCGTCGACTTCAGGGTCTCAGCGGCGGGGCGAGCTTTTGACCTTGCTCCACCGCCCAAGCCACCACCTGCGCCGTCAATTGATCACTGGCCTGGCCAAACCCGGCCACCACCGCCGGCACCTTCACATCGCTCAACGGCTGGCGCACTTCAAAGCGGCGGCTGGCGAGAATTCGTTGGTCATAACCACGCACCAGCAACGCATCCAGACGCACGACGACGCTCGCGTTCGTTCCTTGGTATTCCGTCTGGAACGCCTGCAGGCTACCGCCCAGTTCAAGGTCTGCCTGAAAGTTGCTGTCGTCGGTGCTCAGCAATGAAACCCGTCCATCACGCTGGAAACCATCCAACAGACGATTGCGCAGCAACACCGGCGCCGGGTCGCTCCAACGCGAAGCCTTGTAGCTGCTGATCAGATCACCCTGAGGGATCACGGCGATCTTGGGGCCGTTCAAAGCCTCGCTGGCTTGGGGCTTGGTCAGGCGCAACGACCAGCGCTGCGGCGTCCCGTGACTGGCCGATGCGCTGCTCTGGGCCGAAGGCAACCGATAGACATCGGACGGCTCGGACTTGGGCAGGATCGAGCAGGCGCTGAGCACGATGAAGCCAGCGAGGAGGGCGATGTGAGTCAGCTTCATGGCGTGAACTCCTTGTTCTTGTCATTGCCCAGCAAATAACCGGCGGGGTTGGCTTCCAGACGCTGGGAAATAGCCCGCAACGACGTCAGGGTGTCGCGCAGTTCACGCACCGCCGGGGCCAGGCCATTGAGGCCTTGCATGCCGCTGTTGAGCGAATCCTGATTGGTCGTGAGCAAGGTGTTGATGGTCGCGCTGCTCTGTTCCAGCGACTTCATCGCCTGCTCGGCACTGCCGAACATCTGCTTGCCTTGATCGTTGAGCATGCCATTGGCGTTGCGCATCAGCGCCGACGTCTGTTCCAGCATGGCGCCGGCCTGTTTGCCGACCGAGGCCAGTTGTTGCATCGCCTGGCGAATATCGCCGCGCTGGTCGGCGATGGTGCCGGTGGTTTGTTCCAGATGTTCAAGGGTCTTGCTGATGCGCTCGACGTTCTCCGAAGAAAACATCAGATTGGCGTTGTGCATCAGCATGTTCACACCGGCCACCAGGTCGCCGCTGTCGTTCAACAAGCGAGCGATAGGCGAGGGCGATGCAATAATCGTCGGTAACTCACCGTCCTTGCCCCTGAGCTTCGGACTCTGCGGAGTACCGCCACTGAGCTGAATGATCGAGGTGCCGGTGATCCCGGTCAGCGCCAATATGGCCTGGGTGTCCTCCTTGATCGGCGTATCACCGCCCAGACGAATCCGTGCCAGCACCCTGCGTGGGTCTTTCGGGTCCAGGCGCAGGGTCACCACGTCGCCGACCTTGATCCCGCTGTACTGCACGGCGCTGCCCTTGGACAGGCCGCTGACCGCCTCGTTGAAGACGATCTCGTAATCCTTGAACTCGGTGTCGACACTGGACTTGGCCAGCCACAAGCCGAAGAGCAGGGCGCCCGCCACCACAATCACGGTGAACAGGCCGATCAATACATGATGGGCTCGGGTTTCCATGTCAGACCTCCTTAAGCTGTTGAGCGGCGGTCAGCGCCGCGCGGCCGCGAGGGCCATGGAAGTATTCGTGAATCCACGGATCGTCGGTTTCCGACACCTTGTCGATGGCATCCGCCACCAGCACTTTCTTCTGCGCCAGCACCGCCACGCGGTCAGTGATGGTGTAGAGCGTGTCGAGGTCGTGGGTGACCAGAAACACACTCAGGCCCAACGCATCACGCAGGGTCAGGATCAATTGATCGAACGCGGCCGCGCCAATCGGATCGAGGCCAGCGGTGGGTTCGTCGAGAAACAGGATGTCCGGGTCCAGCGCCAGAGCGCGAGCCAGTGCCGCACGCTTGATCATGCCGCCGGACAGCGAAGCGGGGTACTTGTCGGCCGCCGACAGCGGCAACCCGGCCAAGGCCATTTTCACTGCCGCCAGGTGTTCGGCGTCCTCTCGGCTCAAACCGGCATGCTCGATCAGGGGCAGGGCGACGTTCTCGGTCACGGTCAGCGAAGAGAACAGGGCGCCTTTCTGGAATAGCACGCCGAAGCGCCGTTCGACCATTGAGCGCTCGTGTTCGGACAGCGTCGGTAGGTTTTTTCCAAAGACCTTCACCACCCCGTCGCTGGGCTGGCGCAAGCCGACGATGCTGCGCAGCAGCACCGATTTACCGCTGCCGGAACCGCCGACCACGGCAAGGATTTCGCCCTTGTACAAATCCAGATCGAGGTTCTCATGCACGCTCTGGCGACCGAAACGATTGCACAGACCGCGGACTTCGATCACCGCCTCGGAGGGCGCTCGGGGTAGACGACTCACCAGCCCATCTCCATGAAAAACAGCGCGGCCACGGCGTCGAGCACGATCACCACGAAAATAGACTGGACCACGCTCGACGTGGTGTGCGCGCCGACGGATTCGGCGCTGCCGCTGACCTTGAAGCCTTCGAGACAGCCGATGGCGGCGATCAGGAACGCGAAGATCGGCGCTTTGACGATCCCCACCAAGAAGTGCTGAACACCGATATCGGTTTGCAGCAGCGACAGGAACATCGCCGGCGAGATATCCAGCGCCACCGCGCAAACCACACCGCCGCCGACGATCCCCGAAAGCATCGCCAAAAAGGTCAGCATCGGCAGCGCGACCAGCAGGGCCAACACTCGCGGCACCACCAAAAGCTCCATCGGGTCGAGGCCCAAGGTGCGGATGGCGTCGATTTCTTCGTTGGCTTTCATCGAGCCGATCTGCGCGGTGAACGCACTGGCGGTGCGGCCGGCCATCAGGATCGCGGTCAGCAATACACCGAATTCGCGCAGGAAGGAGAACGCCACCAGGTCCACGGTGAAAATACTCGCACCGAAACTCGCCAGCACCGTCGCGCCGAGAAACGCCACCACGGCGCCCACCAGAAAGGTCAGCAGGGCGACGATAGGGGCGGCGTCGAGGCCAGTCTGTTCGATGTGCGCCACCATCGGCGTAATACGCCAGCATTTCGGGCGAAACAGACCACGGGCGATGGTTTCCAGAATCAGGCCGACGAAACCCAGCAGTTGCAGGGTGTCCTGCCAGACCGCGTCGACCGCGCGGCCGATGCGGGTCAGCAGTTGAATGCCGACGCTGATTTCCGGTTCCTTGATCGGTACGCAGAAGTCGGTCAGCGAGCAATAGACGGTCTGCAACAAGGCACGGTCGGCCGAGGACAATGTGCAATCGGGATGCTCAGCGGATCGACCCAAACGCTCGGACCCAAGCAACTCCACCAACAGCGACGCGCCGGCGGTGTCGAGCGCGCCGAGGCCATTGAGGTCGATGTGAGTGCTGTCGTCGTATTGGCCGCGGAGCTTTTCGCTCAGGTGCTTGAGATCGGCGTAATGGGCAAGCGTCCAGTCACCCGTGACCCGCAACTGAGCAGGGGAGTGAGAGGTGTCCAGTCGGGCACTGCCGGGCATTGTGCTGCTGGTCATAAGCTCCGTGCTTTATCGGCTATTACGCAGCTCTACGTAATAGCACGAACGGGTTACTTTGCGGCAGTCGCAGGCTTGTTGTCCTTTACCACGAAGCGCAATACACCAATGACCTGGCCATCTTCGGTCAGCACCCGAACCTGCCACTTACCCGCGGGGTTGCCGGGGAAATTCTGTTTGTGGGTCCAGGCCCGATAGCCTTCCTTGCGCCCGCCGTGGATATCCAGCGGGATGCGGTCGACCTCTTTGCCGTTGAACTGCCACACGTGATAGATCCGCTCATCCAGACCACGCGGGGCGTTGATCGCGGTGTAGGCATACAGCCCGTCACCACGGATCTGGTCGGCGCTGACTTCTTCCAGACTCTTGCCAGGTGTGCGGTCCTGCATTTGCGTGCTGATCGCCACGTCGGTCATCCATAGGGTCGCCGGCGGCACCCAGGATCGCAGCACCCAACCGAGCGCGCCGATGCCCAGCGTGATACTGAGAATCGCCAAGGCGTTGCGCACGGTACGAATCGGGAAGATCGACGCCAGGCTCGGGAACGACAGCACGACGGCGGTGCCCAGGGCCAGTTTGAAACTCTGAGCGGTGGTCAGGTGCAGGATGACGGGCAGGGCGGTCAGCAGTGCAGCGAACAGCGTCAGGGTATGCAGCGCCAGGAACGCCCAGCGCCGGGGGGCCAGCCATTTGTAGTAGAGCGGGTCGATGATGGAAATCAGCGCGGCGATGCCCAACAGCCCGGTGAAAAACAGCTGGCCGCTGTTCCAGGTGGTGGTGATAAAAAAGAACGGCAGGACGAAGAACAGGCTTTCCTGGTGGATCATCTGCGTGGCGTAGCGCAGCAGAGGTTGGGGGATTTCGCGTTTGAAGATCCTGGTGAACAGCTTGGTGAGGCTGTTTTCCAGCATCAGCCAGATCCAGCTGACCAGCATGATGGTGGTGATCCAGGTCGCCAGACCTTGCTGACGATCCACCAGAATGAAACTGCCGACCCCGGAAATGAAACCACCGAGCGCAATGACCCCTGGGTAGCGCTTCATCAATTCCAGGATGCGCTGGACGTATAGGGTCAGAGTAGGCATTCGGCGGTTCGCAATAGTCGTGGGAAAAATCCTCGACAGGGTAACCGCCGAGAGGGCGGCGTGGCGAGGGGATAAGGTCCGATCACAAAACCCCTGTAGCAGCTGCCGAAGGCTGCGTTCGGCTGCGAAGCAGTCGTAAACCATTCAACGCGGTCCATCAGGTATATCTGACGTAACAGATTTGCGACTGCTTCGCAGCCGAACGCAGGCTGCGCCAGCTGCTACACGGGTTTCGGTGTCCTTCGATGCAAGCGCCAACCCATCAGCATCAATACGATGAGCCCCAGCACCCCGGCAATCGCCCACATCAACTGATCATCACTGATCAACGGCTTTTCGATCCGCAGGTAGCCCGGCTGCATGAGCAATTCACGCATGGCCTTGTTTGCTTCCTCCAGCGTCACCCCTTGCAGTTCCTTGGCCGGGTTGGCAAAACGGCCATCCTCGTAGTCACCAAGGGCACTCCAGTAATAATCGGCCAACGCGCTGTTGCCTTGCACGGCCCAGGCCTGACGGGCAATGGCGGCCTGCTTGAGGCGGTTGAAGGTGTTGGCATTGAGACCGTCCCTGAGCAACCCGGCCTTGAGATCATCCAGCACCTGTTCGGCCTTGGACACGTCATCGCGCTCAAGGTCTGCGTTCAGGCTCATGAAGCCCACACCGCCAAACACCTCGCGCTCGGCCGAAGGCCCGTAGGACAAGCCATGGGTCAGACGTAATTTTCGGTAGAGCGCCCAGTCCAGATAGTCCTTGAGCAAGTCGAAGGTTTCGTCGTGCTGATCTTCCAGCACCGGTTCCGGCACCAGCCAATGCAACTTGGCACTGCCGCCGACAAAACCGTGACTCAGGGTGCGCTCATGGGCGGCACTGGCCTGGATGGCCGGCAGGGGCGGGTGATCGGTCGGGTCGACCGCTTCAAGCGCGCCATAAGACCGTTCCAGATAGGCCGGCAGCAACCGGTCGAGGTCGCCGACGACGATCAGGGTCATGTTATTGGGCGCGTACCAGGCCTTGCGTACCTTTTCCAGCTGATCGCGGGTCAGGTGATCGACCTCAGGCCGCTCGGGGCATTTGAGGCCCAGTTCCACCGCCAGCTGATTACTCGCCGTGTGGCCAAGATCCTGGCGATCCAGCCAGCGTTGCAGGTGCGAGTAATGGCCGCCGTCTTCGCGCTCGACCACTTGTTTGGCGGCGTTGATGGCGTTGTCGTCGATTCGGGTCTGGGTCAGCAGCGCCAGCAGCAGGTCGAGGACCTTGCGCTGGTTTTTCGCCGGGGCTTCGATGACGAACGTCGTGTCGGCATTGCTGGTGTAGGCGTTCCACTCGCCACCCAAGGCCTGCATGCGCTCTTCCAGCCCGCCTTCGCCAGTGGCGTCGATGCCGCTGAACAGCAAGTGTTCAAGCAGGTGCGGCAGCTCCTTGTCGGCGCAGCTGAAATCATCGATGCCGACGCCGACCACCAGACGAATCGCCACATGCCCGCGCTCGGTGCCGGGTTTGAGCATTAATTGCAGGCCGTTGGGCAGCGTATAGCCCTCGACCTGAAAGCGATCCAGGGCAAATGAAGGGAATGAGCCAAGCAACAGACAGGCGAACAACAGACAACGCATAACGGGTTTCCATACGGCCAGCGTAAGTTCAACAGACTTCAGGCAACTGTGGACGTTCAGGGTGAATGCGTGATGTCAGCGAATTCGTCGACCGCCAGGGCGCCGGTGTCGGAAGTTTCCAGCACCACATAGGCGCTACTGCAAAACAGCGAATTCAGACGCTTCATGTCGGCAATCAACTCCAGGTGCAACGAGCTGGTCTCGATACTCTGCACGATCTTACGTTGCAATCGGCTGACGTGAGCATGGGCCAGGCGGCGTTCCTGTGCGCGAAAGCGACGTTTCTCACGCAATAACTGGCGGGCACTTTCCTTATCGGCACTGAGGAATACTGACAACCCCAGGCGCAGGTTGGATATCAACTGACTGTGCAGCCCCGCCAACTCTTCCAGGCCGACCTCGGAAAAAGACCGGCGCTGCGAGGTTTTCTGCTGCTGAACCTTGCGCAGCATGCGTTCGATGAGGTCGCTGGCGAGTTTAAGGTTGATCGCCAGTTCGATGATTTCCGCCCAGCGCCGGCTGTCCTGCTCACTGAGGTCTTCGCGGGGCATTTGCGCCAGATACAGTTTGATGGCGCCGTAGAGCGATTCCACATCATCGGTCAGGCGCCGCATTTCCTGGGTAACGGCGGTTTGCTTGCCGTTCAGCACGTCGAGCATGGCCTCGAGCATGTTGTCGATCAGGTCGCCGATGCGCAGGGTTTCCCGGGCGGCATTGGCCAGCGCCAGACTGGGCGTGACCAGCGCTGTTGGATCAAGATGCCGCGGTTTGGCGGTGCCGTTGACTTGCGGGCGCTCCGGCAGCACCCACGCACAGAACCTGGCCATCGGTCCGACACTCGGCAGCAAGATCAAGCAGCGCGCGGTGTTGTAGAGCAGGTGAAAGCCGATGACCATTTCCTGAGGGCTGAAGTCCAGGCTGTCGATCCAGTGCACCAACGGGTCGAGTACCGGGATGATCAGCAGCAGTCCGATCAGTTTGTAGAGCAGGCTGCCCAACGCCACCTGGCGGCCGGCGGCGTTCTGCATGCTGGTGCTGAGGAAGGCGAGGATGCCGCTGCCGATGTTGGCGCCGATCACCAGGCCGATGGCCACGGGCAGGCTGATCACTGCGGCGCCGGCCAGGGTCGCGGTCAGCAGGACGGCGGCCAGGCTGGAGTAGGAAACCATTGCGAACAACGCGCCGACCAGGGCATCCAGCAAGATGTCGCCGGTCAGCGAGGCGAAAATCACCTTCACGCCTTGGGCCTGGGTGATCGGCGCGGCAGCCTCGACGATCAGTTGCAGCGCCAGAATGATCAACCCCAAGCCGATGCTGACGCGGCCCATCTGGCCCAGTCGGGTCTGTTTGCGCGACAGGAAAAAAATCACCCCAAGAAAGATCAGCAGCGGCGACAACCATGACAGGTCGAAGGTCAGCACCCGCGCCATCAGCGCGGTACCGACGTCGGCCCCGAGCATGGTCGCCAGGGCTGGTGTCAGCGCCATCAGGCCCTGACCGACAAAGGAGGTGACGAGCATGGCGGTGGCGTTGCTGCTCTGAACCATCGCCGTGACGACGATCCCCGAGATGAACGCCAGCCAGCGCTTGGACATGTTCCGGCCAATCACATGGCGCAGGTTGGAACCGTAGACCCGCAGAATGCCGGTTCGGACGATGTGCGTGCCCCAAATCAACAAGGCCACGGCAGATAACAAATTGAGCAGGGTGAGCATGCAGGCCCCCTGTGGTGGTAGCGCCCCAAAGGGGCAAGTTGACGGCGCCGCGCGTTCTTCTACGTTCTGTACTTAAGCTGTAGTTGGCTAACGGTCTGCGCGCCAGCATCGCACAGCTAAAGAAGTGATTGAAACAAAACTGTCATGAAAACAGTTTGATGCGGATATGAAAAAGGGGCCCGAAGGCCCCTTTGTCATCACATGGCATTCGGGTTACTGACCCGGAACGTCCTTGCGCAGTTTCACCGGGTCTTGCTGCTTCCTCTTTTTCATCATCGCTGTGCGCATCTTGATGTTGATCGCTTCCACCGCCAGCGAGAACGCCATGGCGAAGTAGACGTAGCCTTTTGGCAGGTGCACTTCAAAGGATTCGGCAATCAGCACGGTACCGACCAGCAGCAGGAACGACAGCGCCAGCATCTTCAGCGACGGGTGCTTGTCGATGAACTCGCTGATGGTGCCGGAAGCCCACATCATCACCAGCACGGCAACGACGATCGCCGCGACCATGACCGGTACATGGGACACCATGCCCACGGCGGTGATGACCGAGTCCAGCGAGAACACGATGTCGATGATCGCGATCTGAATGATGGTGTAGAGGAAGTTGCCGCCCTTGCCGCCCGGCTCCTCATTGGTTTCGTCTTCACCTTCCAGCGCGTGGTACATCTCTTGCGAGCTCTTCCACAGCAGGAACAGACCACCGAAGAACAGGATCAGGTCTCGCCCGGAAATACCCTGGCCGAACACTACGAACAAGTCGGCGGTAAGGCGCATGACCCAAGTGATCGACAGCAGCAACAGGATCCGCGTAACCATGGCCAGCGCGAGGCCGAAAATCCGGGTGCGCTGTTGCATGTGCTTGGGCATGCGGCTGACCAGGATCGAAATCATGATGATGTTATCGATACCCAGGACGATTTCCAGGGCGGTCAGGGTGAAGAAGGCAACCCAGATTTCAGGGTTGGTCAGCCATTCCATGTGTATTCCTTTGTGCGAGTGTTAAACCACGAAGGGCCCGGGCTTCAACAACAAAGCCTGGACCCGTCATGGTGAGTCTTGGGCTTATAGAGTGCTGAACAGCGGAAAAATCCCCATCAGCAAGGCGGCGATCAGTATGCACATGCAAACCAGCACTGCCCACTTCAGGGTGAAACGCTGGTGATCACCGAAGTCGATACCGGCCAGGGCCACCAACAGGTAGGTCGATGGTACCAGCGGGCTCAGCAAGTGGACGGGCTGACCGACGATCGAGGCACGTGCCATTTCAACCGCGGTTATACCGTAATGGCTGGCGGCTTCCGCAAGTACCGGTAACACGCCGTAATAAAATGCATCGTTCGACATGAAGAACGTGAACGGCATGCTCACCAGTGCAGTGATCACCGCCAGGTACGGGCCGAGGAAGTCCGGGATGACCGCCAACAGGCTTTTCGACATCGCATCGACCATGCCGGTGCCCGACAGGATACCGGTGAAGATGCCGGCCGCGAAGATCAAACCGACCACCGCCAGCACGCTACCGGCGTGGGCCGCGACGCGATCCTTCTGCTGTTGCAGGCACGGGTAGTTGACGATCATCGCGATACTGAAAGCCACCATGAACAGCACCGGCAGCGGCAACAGACCGGCAACCAGGGTGCACATCAAGGCCAGGGTCAGGGCGCCGTTGAACCAGATCAACTTTGGACGACGGGCATCCGGGAATTGCGAAACGGTGATTTCACTGTGGTCGATTTCGTCGCCCACCAGATGCAGCTCACCCAGGCGCGCACGCTCACGTTTGCCATAGAAGTAAGCAATCAAGAGGATTGCCACAACGCCGAAAGCCATCGCCGGAATCATCGGTACGAAGATGTCGGACGGGTCCACATGCAGCGCACTGGCCGCACGGGCGGTCGGGCCGCCCCATGGCGTCATGTTCATCACGCCACCGGCGAGGATGATCAGGCCGGCCATGATCCGCGGGCTCATGCCGATACGGGCGTAGAGCGGCAGCATGGCGGCCACGCAGATCATATAAGTGGTCGCGCCGTCACCATCGAGGGAGACGACGAGCGCCAGTACGGCGGTGCCGACCGAAACTTTCAACGGGTCGCCCTTGACCAGTTTGAGGATCTTGCGCACGGCCGGGTCGAACAGGCCGGAGTCGATCATCAGGGCGAAGTACAGAATGGCGAACATCAGCATCACACCGGTCGGTGCGAGCTTGGTGATGCCTTCGAGCATCATCGGGCCGATCTTCGGCGCAAAACCACCGAACAGCGCGAACAGGATCGGGATGATGATCAGAGCGATCAGCGCGGAAAGGCGCTTGGTCATGATCAGGAACATGAACGTGATGACCATGGCAAAGCCAAGGAAAGTCAGCATGGGAATACTCCAGGCATAGCGCGGCTAGGGAATGGGCGAACCGGGTGGGTCAGCGCAGAACGGGAAGCACGAGGCGTATGGGCGGAGTGACAGCGAAGTGGCGGGTAGCAGAGGACATCAGGATCACCATTGTTGTTGTTAAATGGGCTGTGCGAGCGATAAAACACTGGCATTGGCCGACCGGTCTGTTGCCGGTAGTGGGGGCGATCCTAATCGGGGAAGCTTTCACCCAGCTTTCGCGGATGAAAGCATTGACCAGATGTGCAACCGGTCGTCGGACGGGTTTGAAGTCCCTGAAAACAGGGCAGGAGGGCAAAACATGGCCGAAATTCATACGGGCGGCTGCCATTGCGGACATCTGCGCTATCAATTCAGCGGGCCTTTGCACGATATCGCCCACTGTCATTGTTCGATTTGCCGACGGGTCAGCGGCGGGATCGTGACTACCTGGATCACCGTGCCCGTGTCGGCCTTTGAATGGGTGAAAGGAGTGCCCGCGCAGTACAACTCTTCAACACCCTGCGTGCGGTATTTCTGTGGCAACTGTGGGGCGCAACTTGCGCTGATAACGCAGCTGAGCCCGGACAGCATCGACGTGACCATCGCCACTCTCGATCATCCCGAGCAGGCACCCGCCGAAAAACATATCTGGACTGACAACCGACTGCCCTGGCTGCATCTGGACGAACATTTGCCCGGCGAAGCCGAGGAACAGTTGTAAACTGATCAAAAAACAGACAGATCCAGTGGCCGAATCGCGCCCATCCAGATGGCGTGCTCAGTGTGGTCGAGCAGATCGTCGCCGGTGTCCGGGTGCAGGAACACCACCAAACCCTTGCGGTTGAGCGCAAGCCAGGGCAGCACGTCGCCGATGTATTGCGGCTCGAAAGCCAACTGGCAGCTCCAGTCCGGGTGCGGGCCCACCGGGCGTTCATGGACGCGCCCCATCCTCACTGGAAACAGTTGTGCCGCCTGCTCACACAAGGCTCGCGCCTGTGGAAGGGTGCTGGCGTCGAAGTAGACATGGGCGTGGTAGCCCTTGATCCGCTGCATTTGAAACCCTCTGAACCGAGTCGAACCGGCGTTGTTTCCCACAGGTCACACGCCATAGAAATAGGAAGAACGGAGCACGGACATGAAAAATGCCGAAACCCCGGTGGTGAAAGTGGTGCTTTATGGTGCCATGAGTAGCCTGGGCAGTGCGCTGATGGCTGAAATGCTGCGGCGCCAACATGAAGTGATCGCGATTCTCGATGACCTGACGGCGCTCGCGCCGCGCCCGGGATTGCGGACCAAGACCGGCGATTTGTTCGACGCCAAGCGGGTCAAGCAGAGCGTCGCCGGTTGTTCGGCGGTGATCTGTCTGCTGGATGCACCCGGGTTGCCGATGAACAGCGAGCACGTGGAAAAATCCATCGTGCCCGGCCCGGTCGAGCAAGTGCTGGCGGTGGATGCGCTGATCGATGGCATGCAGGCCTCAGGGATTGCCCGGCTGTTTCTGGTCGGAGATTTCGAGGCTCTGGACGATCCGGAGATAGAAGATCGACTGCAACGCCACGCCGCCGAAGAAATCCGCGAAGCCCTGCAAAGCAGCACCTTGCACTGGACGCTGGTGAATGCGCCGCACGGGGTGCCCGGGCTGACCATCGAGCATTTCAGCCACGTCAGCCGCAGCCCGGAGCCGGGCCTCGCCGAACCGCTTGAGCGGTTGAGCCGGGTGGCGGTCGGGATTGCCGATGAGTTGCGGTTGAACCTGCATGTCGGCGAACACGTGACCTTTGTCGCGACCGAGGCTATACAGCGATAGACGGCAACGGCAGGCCATTCAACGATTGCGCACTGCTGGCCTGCTCAGCCATCAGCCAGTCCACGAACTGTTGAATCAGCGCACTACGCCGTTTCCGCTGGGGCAGGACCACGTAATAGCCGAGCCTGGAAATCACCGCTTCCGCAATCGGTCGACACAACAAACCTTGCGCCAGCAAGTTATCCACAAGGTGCCGCCATCCAATCGCCACACCTTGGCCGCCAATCGCCGCTTGAATCAACAGCGTGTAATTGTCGAAGCGCAATTGTCCGGGCGCGGGTGCCGAAGCGATCCCCAACTCACGAAACACGCCGCTCCAGTCGAACCAGTTGCTGCTGTTTTCGCCTCGAAGGTGCAGCAGCGGGAACTCGAGTAATGACTGGGCCGGCAAGGGCAGGGGACGGTCCTTCAACAACAGTGGGCTGCACACCGGAAAGACTTCTTCGCTGAACAGCCAATGGCTTTCGCCCTGCTTGAATCGGCCATCCCCAAACAACACCGCCACATCGATATCGGTGCGCAGCATGTTGAGGCTGCGTTCGCTGGTGACCAGGCTGACATCCACTTGAGGATTGGCGGCATGAAAGCGGTGCAGGCGCGGCATCAGCCAATACGCGGCGAAGGCGAAATCGGTGGCGACCTGCAACACTTCATGTTGATGCTGTGCGCTGATCGCGCTCAATCCTGCGTCGATATTCTGCAATCCGAGCTGAACCTGCTCAAACAGGATCGTCCCGGCCTCGGTCAGTTCGATGCCGCGATAGATCCGGTCGAACAGCCTCGTCCCGAGTTGCTCTTCCAACCGTTTGATCTGCTGGCTGATGGCCGGTTGCGTGGTGCCGAGTTCCACCGCAGCAGCCGTGAAGCTGCGCTGACGGGCCGCCGCTTCAAAGGCGCGAAGCAAATCCAGAGACAAATCACCAAGGGCGTCATACATAAGCTTTGCTTATCCTAGTCATTGCCGTGCATGGGCTTTACCACAAACGGCATGGGCTACATGCTCGATCGCAGCACTCTCGCATAAATATTTACTATGGAATGCCGCGATCACATGAAGCGCAAGAATATTCTTTTCATCATGGCCGATCAGATGGCCGCGCCAATGTTGCCGTTCTACGGCCCTTCGCCCATCAAACTGCCCAATCTCAGCCGCCTCGCCGCCCAAGGCGTGGTGTTCGACGCCGCTTATTGCAACAGCCCGTTGTGCGCGCCGTCGCGTTTTACCCTGGTCAGCGGTCAATTGCCGAGCAAGATCGGCGCCTACGACAACGCGGCCGATTTCCCCGCCGACGTACCGACTTATGCCCACTACCTCCGTCGACTCGGCTACCGCACCGCACTGTCGGGCAAGATGCATTTCTGCGGCCCGGATCAACTGCATGGCTATGAAGAACGCCTGACCAGCGACATCTACCCGGCCGATTACGGTTGGTCTGTGAACTGGGACGAGCCAGACGTGCGTCCAACCTGGTTTCACAACATGTCTTCGGTGCTGCAGGCCGGGCCGTGCGTACGCACCAATCAGCTGGATTTCGACGAAGAGGTGGTGTTCAAGGCCCAGCAATATTTGTTCGATCACATCCGAGAGGATGGCGATCAGCCGTTCTGCCTCACCGTTTCGATGACTCACCCACACGACCCGTACACCATTCCCAAAGCTTTCTGGGATATGTACGACGACGCCGACATCCCGTTGCCTGAAACCCCGCCCCAGTCCGAACTCGATCCGCACTCCCAGCGTTTGCTCAAGGTTTACGACCTGTGGGACAAACCGCTGCCTGTGGATAAGATTCGTGATGCGCGCCGGGCGTACTTCGGTGCGTGCAGCTATATTGACAGCAACGTCGGCAAACTCCTGCAAACACTTGAGGAAACCGGCCTGATCGATGACACCATCATCGTGTTTTCCGGCGACCACGGCGACATGCTCGGCGAGCGTGGGCTCTGGTACAAAATGCATTGGTACGAAATGGCCGCCCGCGTGCCGCTGCTGATCAGTGCGCCGGGGCAATTCGGGGCTGGCCGGGTCAGCGCAGCGGTCTCCACTGCCGATCTGTTGCCGACCTTTGTGGAACTGGCCGGCGGTTCGCTGGAGCCAGGGCTGCCGCTGGATGGCCGCTCACTGGTCTCGCACCTGCAAGGGCAGGGCGGACATGACGAGGTCTTCGGCGAGTACATGGCTGAAGGCACCATCAGTCCGTTGATGATGATTCGCCGCGGCGCCTACAAATTCATCTACAGCGAAGACGACCCTTGCCTACTCTTCGACGTACACAACGACCCGCGCGAACTGGAAGAACTCAGCCAATCGCCGCAACATCAGCTGCTTTTCGATGAATTTCTCGCCGAAGCCCGGGCTAAATGGGATATCCCGGCGATCCACCAACAAGTACTCGCCAGCCAGCGGCGCCGACGTTTTGTCGCCGATGCGTTAACCATCGGCAAGCTGAAGAGCTGGGATCACCAGCCGCTGGTGGACGCCAGTCAGCAGTACATGCGCAACCACATCGACCTCGACGATCTGGAGCGTAAAGCACGTTATCCACAACCCTGCCAAAACCAATAATGTTAAGGGGAATGCCATGCGTAGGTTATCCACAGCAATGACGGTCGGGCTTCTGGCTCTGGGCAGTGCATCGGCCTATGCCGATCAGAGTTGCGAGACGGTGAAAATGGCCGACCCTGGCTGGAGCGACATCGCCGCGACCAACGCCATCACCGGGTTTCTGCTGGACGGCATGGGCTACAAGGCCAAGGTCGACACGCTGGCGGTGCCGATCACCTTTGGCGGCTTGAAAGATGGTCAGGTCGACGTGTTTCTCGGTAACTGGATGCCGGCGCAACAGGGTTTCTACGACAAGTTCGTGGCCACCGGCGATGTCACGCAATTGGCGAAGAACCTCGACGGCACCGAATTCACGCTCGCCGTCCCCGATTATGTCTGGGACGCGGGTGTGCATAACTTTTCCGACCTGAACAAATACGCCGACAAGTTCGACAAGAAGATCTACGGCATCGGCTCCGGCGCTCCCGCCAACATCTCCTTGCAGGAAATCATCAAGAAGAACGACTTCGACATGGGCCAGTGGAAATTGGTCGAGTCCAGCGAGCAGGCAATGCTGGCCGAAGTGTCTCGCGCGGTGAAAAAACAGAAGTTCGTGACCTTCCTCGGCTGGACCCCGCACCCGATGAACGTGCAGTTGAAAATGCACTACCTCAAGGGCGGCGAGAAGTACTTCGGCGACACAGGCAGCGTTCATACGCTCACCCGCAAAGATTATGCACAGGCCTGCCCGAACGTCGGCAAACTGCTCACCAACCTAAGTTTCACCCAGGAAATGGAGAACAGCATCATGGCCGAGGTGGTGAACAAGAAGGTCAGCAATGCTGATGCGGCCAAGGCGTGGATCAAGGCTAATCCGGCTGTGCTGGATAAGTGGCTGGATGGGGTGAAGACAGTGGATGGGAAGGATGCGTTGGGGGCGGTGAAAGCCAAACTCTGAACCTCCGACGCCGATCGTTCCCATGCTCTGCGTGGGAATGCATCCCGTGACGCTCCGCGTCACATCTCTAAGCGGACGCGGAGCGTCCATGGCGGCATTCCCACGCGGAGCGTGGGAACGATCAACGGCTAGTCCTGCTACCCTTGCGCAAAATCCCACCCGAGAGGACCCATGGCCTTTCCAAGCCGCCATTCGCTCTTCCCCTTCCTCAGCTGGATGCCCCGGCAAACCCGCGCCAGCGTCGGTCGAGACCTGATCGTCGGCCTCAGCGGTGCGATTCTCGCGTTGCCGCAATCCATTGCCTACGCGCTGATTGCCGGTCTCCCACCTGAATACGGTCTGTACGCCGCGATTATCCCGGTGCTGATCGCCTGTCTCTGGGGTTCTTCGTGGCACTTGATCTGCGGTCCTACGGCGGCGATTTCTATTGTCTTGTACGCCAGCGTCAGTCCGCTGGCCGTTCCTGCGTCAGAGGACTACGTCACCCTGATCCTGTTACTGACGCTGCTTGCCGGCATTTTCCAGTGGCTGCTCGGTTTGCTGCGCTTCGGCGCCTTGGTGAATTTCGTCTCGCACTCGGTGGTGCTGGGTTTCACCCTCGGCGCGGCGGTGGTGATTGCCATCGGCCAACTGCCGAATCTGTTGGGGCTGGAATTGCCCAACCAGGCAACGGCGCTGAACAGTTTGATGATGCTCTTCAGTCACCTCGGCGCTGTGGATAAACCGTCGCTAATGCTGGGCCTGGCGACGGTTGTGGTGGGCGTGATCCTGAAATTGCTCCTGCCACGCTGGCCGACGCTATTGATCACCTTGGCGCTGAGCGGATTGCTGGTCTGGCTCTGGCCATCGATGTTCGGCCATGTGAAGTTGGTCAGCGCATTTGTCGGCCGACTACCGCCCTTAAGCCCGCTGCCACTGGATCTGGAGCTGATTCTGCGCTTGCTACCCAGCGCGGTGGCGGTGGGCATGCTCGGGCTGGTCACCAGTCTGTCGATTGCCCGATCCTTGTCGGCCCGTTCCCAGCAGTTGCTCGACGCCAATCAGGAAGTCCGTGCCCAGGGTTTGTCGAACATGGTCGGTGCGTTTTTTTCCGGATCGCTGTCAGCCGGTTCCTTCACCCGCTCGGGCTTGAGCTACGAAGCGGGTGCCTGCTCGCCGATGGCCGGCGTTTTTTCGGCATTGTGGGTGGCGCTGTTCGCCATCTTCGGCGCGAATTTGATCGCGCACATTCCGATCCCGGCCATGGCCGGCAGCATTTTGTTGATCGCCTGGGGGCTGGTGGATCATCGCGGCATTCGCGCGTTGTTGCGGGTCAGCCGCGCCGAGTTCCTGGTCATGGCGCTGACCTGTGTCGCCACACTGCTGCTGGAATTGCAGACCGCGATCTACGCCGGGGTGCTGGCTTCGCTGTTCTTCTACCTCAAACGCACCTCGCAACCGCGGGTCCAGCATTGGCGAGATGGGGATGAAGACGTTCTGCGGGTCGGCGGTTCGATCTTTTTTGGCGCCAGCCATTACCTGCAAGTACGCCTGCAACGGATGCACGGCGCGCGCGTGGTGATTGAAGCGCAGCAAATCAACTTCATCGACTATTCAGGCGTGGAGATGCTGCACCAGGAAGCGCGACGGCTATTGCGCCAGGATCGCAGCCTGACCCTGCGGCGCGCGCGGCCGCAGGTGGTGGAAGAGTTGAGGAAGCTGGAAGGGGCGGAGAAATGCCCGATCCGGTTTGAGGACTAAACCAATCCTTGGATAAAACACCAATCCCTGTGGCGAGGGAGCTTGCTCCCGCTGGGTTGCGTAGCGACCCTAAAAATCTGCGGGCGCTTCGCACCCGAGCGGGAGCAAGCTCCCTCGCCACAAAGGATTAAAGCGCGAGTTGCCGACGCAACTCGGCCAACACCGGCGCCGTGTCCGGGCGCACGCCGCGCCACAGGAAGAAGGCTTCTGCCGCCTGTTCGGCCAACATCCCCAAGCCATCCATCGACACGGCCGCGCCATGTTCAGTGGCCCAACGACAGAACGACGTCGGCTCCTTGCCGTACATCATGTCGTAGCAAACCGTCTTACCCGGCTCGATCAAACTGCTGGCAATCGGCGGTACATCCCCTGACAGACTGGCGGACGTCGCGTTGATGATCAGGTCCACCGACTCCTTCAACCAATCGAAACCACTGGCCGACACCGGCCCCAGGTCCGCGAACAATTCCGCCAACAGTTCGGCTTTTTCCACCGTGCGGTTGGCGATGATCACCGAGGCGGGTTGCTCGGCCAGCAACGGCTCCAGCGCACCGCGCACCGCGCCACCGGCACCGAGCAGCAGGATGCGTTTGCCCTTGAGGCTGAAACCGGCGTTGACCGTCAGGTCCCGCACCAGTCCGGCGCCATCGGTGTTATCGCCCAGCAGGCTGCCATCAGCGAGTTTGCTCAGGGTGTTCACCGCACCGGCGCGCTGCGCCCGCGCCGTCAGGCTGTTCGCCAGACGATAGGCCTCTTCCTTGAACGGCACCGTCACATTCGCCCCGCGACCTTCGAGGAAAAACGTCCGGGCGCAGGTGGAAAAATCTTCGAGGGGCGCCAGCAACGTGCTGTAGTCCAGTTTTTGAGCGGTCTGCTCGGCGAACAGACGGTGGATCAGCGGCGACTTGCTGTGGCCAATCGGGTTACCGAAAACGACATAACGGTCCATCAGGATTCCTCGTTCAGGCCTTGGCCAACCAATCGCGGTCTTGCAGGAAGTACTCGGTCAGCCGTGCTTCTTCGCTGCCCGGCTCGGCCTTCCAGTCGTAGCTCCAGCGTACTTGCGGTGGCAGGGACATCAGGATCGACTCGGTACGCCCACCCGATTGCAGACCGAATAGCGTGCCGCGGTCGTAGACCAGGTTGAATTCAACGTAGCGCCCACGGCGGAATTCCTGGAATTCACGCTGTTTGGCGGTAAACGCATCATTTTTGCGGCGCTGCACGATCGGCAGGTAGGCGTCGATGAATGCGTCACCGATGGCGCGCATGAAGGCGAAACTGGTGTCGAAGTCCCACTCGTTCAAGTCATCGAAAAACAGCCCGCCGATGCCGCGCGGCTCATGGCGATGCTTGATGTGGAAGTAGCTGTCACACCAGGCCTTGTAACGCGAGTAAACATCCGGACCGAACGGCGCGCAGGCCTGCTCGGCGACGCGGTGCCAGTGCACGCAGTCTTCTTCATTGCCGTAATAAGGCGTCAGGTCGAAGCCACCGCCGAACCACCAGACCGGTTCTTCGCCTTCTTTTTCAGCGATGAAAAAGCGCACGTTGGCGTGGGACGTCGGCACATATGGGTTGTGCGGGTGAATGACCAGCGACACGCCGAGGGCTTCAAAGCCACGACCAGCCAGTTCTGGCCGATGAGCGCTGGCGGACGGTGGGAGACCGCTGCCGAAGACGTGGGAAAAATTGACGCCGCCCTTTTCGATGACCGCGCCGTTTTCGATCACCCGGGTGCGACCGCCGCCACCGGCAGGCCGGGTCCAGGCGTCTTCGACGAACTGCGTGCCGCCGTCTTCAGCTTCGAGGGCCGCGCAAATGCGGTCTTGCAGGTCGAGCAGGTAGGCTTTTACGGCCTCGGTGCGGGTCGTCATGTCATCACCTTGAATCGGGCAAAGCTACGCGGCGCTTAATGGCCGGCGGCAAATTGCTGCGTAGGATAACACTGCACCTTGCCCCGTCGCAGTTGACGAAGATCAAGCATGGGAGTTCGATAGGGAGCTTCGCGCTACAACTCTAGTAGCCAAGACCTAAGGAGAGTTCTGATGGCTAAGCGTATCCAGTTCCGCGCCCACGGCGGCCCCGAAGTGCTCGAGTATGTCGAATACCAACCCGCCGAGCCTGGCCCGCAGCAGGTTCGCGTGACCAACAAGGCCATCGGCCTGAACTTCATCGATACCTATTACCGCAGCGGTCTCTATGCACCGCCAGCCCTGCCATCGGGCCTGGGCTCGGAAGGCGCGGGCGTGGTCGAGGCGGTGGGCAGTGAAGTCACCCGGTTCAAGATCGGTGATCGCGTGGCGTATGGCAGCGGCCCGTTGGGCGCCTACAGCGACGTTCACGTGTTGCCGGAGGCCAACCTGGTCCTTCTGCCGGACGCGATCAGCTTCGAACAGGCCGCCGGCGTGATGCTCAAGGGCCTGACCGTTCAGTATCTGCTGCGTCAGACGTATGAACTCAAGGGTGGCGAAACCATCCTGTTTCACGCCGCGGCCGGTGGCGTCGGTTCCCTGGCTTGCCAATGGGCCAAAGCCTTGGGCGTGAAGTTGATCGGCACGGTCAGCTCACCGGAGAAAGCCGCACTGGCCAAGGCCAACGGCGCTTGGGCGACCATCGATTACAGCCATGAAAACGTCGCACAACGCGTACTGGAATTGACTGACGGGAAAAAAGTCCCGGTGGTGTACGACGGCGTGGGCAAGGACACTTGGCTGACTTCGCTTGATAGCGCAGCGCCTCGCGGTCTGGTGGTGAGCTTCGGCAATGCGTCGGGCGCGGTAGACGGGGTGAACCTGGGAATTCTGTCGGCGAAGGGTTCGTTGTACGTCACCCGGCCTACGCTCGCGACTTACGCCAACAACGCCGAGAACCTGCAGCGTATGGCGGATGAGCTGTTTGAGATGATCATCAGTGGCAAGCTGAAGGTGGACATCAGCCAGAAGTATCCATTGGCTGAAGCGGCGAAGGCGCAGACCGAGTTGTCGGCGCGGCGTACGACTGGCTCGACTGTTTTGTTGCCTTGAGGGCCTCTTCGCGAGCAAGCCCGCTCCCACAGGAGACCGCGTGATTCTGTGGGAGCGAGCTTGCTCGCGATGAACGATGACGCGGTCCTAATCCGGGCGCACAACCTTGCCGGTCGCGAGATCACGGATCACGCTCGGGTTCTTGCGCCCACCCAGATTCCCACCCAACACGTAATCCACTTGCCCACGGAAATACTGCTCGACGCGAATCCGCGTCCGCGCCGCCGGTTGGCCCTGCGGGTTGGCCGACGTTGAAACCAACGGCCCGACCACCGCGCACAAATCCCGCACCAACGGGTGATCGCTGACCCGCAGCGCCACCGTTTCATGCACGCCGGTAATCCACTGCGGCAACATATTCTGATGCGGCACCAGCCAGGTGTTCGGCCCCGGCCAGGTGCTGGCCATGCGATCCATCCACAATTCAGGAAAGTCTTCGAAGAGGAAGTCGAACTGGCGAATGTTGTCCGCCACCAGAATCAACCCTTTTTCCACCGACCGACCCTTGATCGCCAGCAGACGATACACCGCTTCTTCGTCCCACGGGTCGCAACCCAGGCCCCAGACAGCTTCGGTTGGGTAGGCAATCACCGCGCCTGCGCGAATGGCTCGTGCGGCTTGTTGCACACGCCAACTGTTGACCATGAAAAAACTCTCCGGAATAAGGCTCTGCGCAGTTTACCCATCTTCCTTATAAAACCTAGCTCACCCGCGCAAACCAGCGCCCGCTTTCGCAGACCGCACGGCCATCCATTTCCAGCTCCGTCAGCGCTGCCAGCACTTTCGGCAAGGCCCAGCCGCTGGTGACGGACAACGCTTCACTGGTGTGGGGCGCGGCATGCAGCAGCATGAGCAACGGATGTGTCACCGCTGGTGTCGCTGTGGATAACGGCAACTGTTGCCAGCCACGCAAAGCCTCGAGGATATGCTCGATGGTTTCCACCAGCACCGCACCGTCGCGGATCAGCTGATGACAGCCCTTTGCGCCCGGGTGATGAATCGACCCGGGAATCGCATACACCTCGCGCCCTTGTTCCGCCGCCAGCCTCGCGGTGATCAGTGAACCGCTGGCGACACTCGCCTCGACCACCAGCACGCCGAGAGATAAACCGCTGATGATCCGATTGCGCCGGGGGAAGTTACTGGCGGTCGGCCCGGCGTCCAGCGGGAACTCCGAAAGCACCGCGCTGCCCGAGGCGATCATCACGTCTGCCAGCCGTCGATTGCGCTGTGGATAAAACTTTTCAAGTCCCGTGCCAAGTACACCGACCGTTCGCCCGCCCACGTCCAAAGCGGCTTGATGCGCGGCGGCATCAATGCCCAAGGCCAAACCGCTGGTAATGACAAAACCGGCGCCGGCCAGACTGCGGGAAAAGGCCGCTGCGGTGTCCATGCCCGGCCGCGACGCGCGACGACTGCCGACCATCGCCAGCTGTGGTTTTTCCAGAATGCCGGGATCGCCCGCCACGAATAACAGCGGCGGCGCATCACTGATTTCCGCCAACAGTGCCGGATAGTCAGATTGGTCCCACATCAGCAAATGCTGGCCCGGACGCTCTAACCAGGCCAATGCATGGCTCGCGCCATCACGGATTTCACTGGAGCGCCTGGCCTCCGCGCAAGCGAGGGGCAAACCCAGCGATCGCCAGGCACTGGCCGGCGCGCTGATAGCCTTGGACGCCGAGCCGAAGGCCTCAAGCAATTTCTTGAAACGCGCAGGACCGAGTTCCGGCAGGCGATGCAAACGTAAACGAGCTTCCAGTTCCGCAGGGGAAACCGGTGCAAAAGCAGACAGCGACATGGATCATCCTTGATCGTTATGAGCCCCGTTCAAACGGGAATAAGCTGTGGATAACTCTGTTGGTAACTTGTGGAGCCTGTTAAGGATTTCGCACCTTGTCCAGCACCGCCAGGGAGCGTGATGCATTGAGCACCAGCCCGTAGCTGAGCTTGTCGTAGGTGCGGAAGACCATCAGAAAACCGGCGCGCTCATCCGGGATTTTCAGTGGCTGCCCGGTAATCCGGTCACGCACGGTTTCGCCGGTTTTCATCACCACCAACACGTTGCCTTCGGCCAGGCCATCGCGCTGGCCCTTGTTCAGCGTGACCACATCCAGCGCGCCAATTTGGGTAACCCCGCGCGGCACGTCGATGATCAACCCGTTGATCTCGGTTTTTGGCGCACTGGGCATGAAGGTCGAATTGATGGAGCGCTCTTCACCGCTGAACAAGCGGTCGCCCAGGCGAACTTCCTGAGTGGTGCGTTGCAGCGCCAGGGTGGCGACGTCGCCTTCGGTGGCCACAATCTCGCCACCGCCGATGTCGTCGGCATTGATCCCCAAAAATTCTTTACTGACAGGATCGGTGTAGATCTTGCCCTGACGGAAGATGCCGTAAACCGGTTGGGCCGGATCGAAATGGCCACGAGCGAAGATTCGGTCACCGGTGCCACTGAGCACGCGTTCGGCGTCGCCGGCGACGATATAAGGCGCCTTGTCGAAGTCCTCGACCGTGTCGACGATGCGGTTGCTCAGCAGAAAGCTGTTGATCGATTGCAGCGGAATGCTCGGGATCGCATCGGCAACCGGGCTGCGGCGGATGCGTGGCGAAAGCTTGATGGTGCCCCGGGAAGCACCGCGATTGAGGGTCAGGCGTGGCTGCCCGTTGACGTAGACCAGCGACAGCGAGTCGCCGGGGTAGATGAGATTGGGGTTTTCGATCTGTGGATTGGCCTGCCAGAGCTCCGGCCATTTCCACGGCTCACGAAGGAATTTCCCCGATATGTCCCAGAGTGTGTCACCCGATACCACGGTGTATTGCTGTGGAAAACCTTCCTTGAGTTGCACTTGCCCGTGCGCAAAACCGGCCGAGGCCAGAAGGAGCAAGGCGAGTAGTGATTTCCTCATGCGGTGAATCCCTTTATTATGTGCATTCGCGTAGAACGCCAGAGCCCTCGTGGCTCACTCCCGACTCTTTACCAAAAAGAGAAGGAAGCTACGTTTTACAACGGTAGCCTGCATCTTCGGACCCGCCAGGCCATCGACCCGACATTACCTCAAACGTGCAGCAATTAAGCTTATGGCCATTTTAGACATCCTCGAATTCCCCGATTCGCGCCTGCGCACTATCGCCAAACCTGTGGCCGTAGTGGACGACGAAGTGCGTCAGTTGGTCGATGACATGTTTGAAACAATGTATGAAGCGCCAGGCATCGGCCTCGCCGCGACCCAGGTCAACGTGCACAAACGTATCGTCGTGATGGACCTCTCCGAAGACCGCAGCGAACCACGGGTGTTCATCAACCCCGAGTTCGAAACCCTGACCGACGAGATGGAGCAATATCAGGAAGGCTGCCTCTCGGTACCAGGCTTCTACGAAAACGTCGATCGCCCACAGAAGGTTAAAGTCAAGGCCCTGGACCGCGACGGCCAGCCTTACGAACTGATCGCCGAAGGCCTGCTCGCCGTGTGCATCCAGCATGAATGCGACCACCTGAATGGCAAATTGTTCGTCGACTACCTGTCCAATCTCAAACGCGACCGAATCAAGAAAAAACTGGAAAAGCTCCATCGCCAGAACGCTTGATGCCCTCCTTTCAAAGGCTTGCTGCGGCAAGCCTTTTTCTTTTGCGAGACCTTTTGAATGACTGAGCCACTGCGCATCGTCTTTGCCGGCACCCCGGAATTCGCCGCCGAACACCTCAAGGCCCTGCTCGACAGCCCTTACGAGATCGTCGCGGTCTACACCCAACCGGACCGTCCGGCGGGTCGCGGGCAAAAGTTGATGCCAAGTCCGGTCAAGCAGTTGGCTCTCGAGAACAACATTCCGGTGCTGCAACCGCCAACCCTGCGCAACGAAGACGCTCAGGCTGAACTGGCCGCGCTCAAGCCGGACTTGCTGGTGGTGGTCGCCTACGGCCTGATCCTGCCGCAAGTGGTGCTGGATATTCCGCGTTTGGGCTGCATCAACAGCCACGCCTCCTTGCTGCCACGCTGGCGCGGTGCGGCGCCGATCCAGCGCGCCGTTGAAGCGGGCGACAGCGAAAGCGGCGTGACCGTGATGCGCATGGAACTGGGCCTCGACACCGGACCGATGCTGCTGAAAGTCACTACGCCGATCACCGGTGAAGACACCGGCGGCAGCCTCCACGACAGTCTGGCTGAAATGGGTCCACCGGCGGTGATTCAGGCGATAGCCGGCCTCGCTGCGGGCACTTTGGAAGGCGAAGTGCAGGACGACAGCCTCGCCACTTATGCTCACAAATTGAACAAAGATGAAGCGCGCATCGACTGGAGTCGCCCGGCGGTTGAGCTGGAACGTCTGGTTCGAGCCTTCAACCCATGGCCGATCTGCCACAGCACACTGAATGGCGAAGCATTGAAGGTGCTGGCCGCCAGCCTCGCCGAAGGGCAGGGCGCACCGGGGGAAATCCTCGGCGCCAGCAAGGATGGTTTGATCGTCGCCTGCGGTGAGCAGGCCCTGTGTCTGACTCGTCTGCAATTGCCCGGCGGCAAGGCGCTGAACTTCAGCGACTTGTTCAACAGCCGTCGTGAGAAATTCGCCGTCGGCACCGTTCTCGGTCAAGCGGCGGACGCTCAATGAATCCACGTCTGGCCGCCGCCAAGGCACTTGCTGCTGTTCTTAACGGAAAAGCCTCACTCAACAGTTCCCTGCCGACACAGATGGACAAGGTTGAAGACCGTGATCGCGGCTTCACTCAGGACCTGGCGTTCGGCACCGCTCGCTGGCAGCCGCGCCTGTCGGCGCTGGCGGCCAAGTTGCTGCAGAAGCCGTTCAAGGCAGCCGACGCCGATGTCGAAGCACTGTTGCTGGTCGGACTCTACCAGTTGCTCTACACCCGGGTTCCGGCCCATGCCGCCATCGGTGAAACCGTGGGTTGCGCCGACAAGCTGAAAAAGCCCTGGGCCAAGGCCTTGCTCAACGCTGTGCTGCGCCGCGCCCAGCGTGAAAGCGAAGCGCTGCTGGCCGAGCTGGAACACGATCCGGTGGTGCGCACTGCCCACCCGCGCTGGCTGCAAAAATCCCTGAAAGCCTTCTGGCCGGAGCAGTGGGAAGCCATTTGCGCGGCGAACAACGCGCATCCGCCGATGATCCTGCGGGTCAACCGTCGTCATCACAGCCGCGATGCTTACCTCGGGTTGCTGACCGACGCCGGCATCGCCGCCACGCCGTGTGTTTACAGTCAGGACGGCATCATTCTCGACGCCGCTGCCGACGTGCGCAGCTTGCCGGGTTTCGCCGAAGGCTGGATCAGCGTGCAGGACGAAGCCGCGCAACTGGCCGCCGATCTGCTCGACCTGGCTCCGGGCCAACGGGTGCTGGACGCCTGCTGTGCACCGGGCGGCAAGACCTGCCATATCCTTGAAGCCGAACCGGCACTCGCCGGCGTGGTAGCGGTGGACCTGGAAGCCAAGCGTTTGGTGCGGGTGCGGGAAAACCTCGCGCGCCTGGGCCTGAGCGCCGAACTGATCGCCGCCGACGGCCGCGACACCGCCACCTGGTGGGACGGCAAGCCGTTCCAGCGCATTCTGCTGGACGCGCCGTGCTCGGCCACCGGTGTGATTCGTCGTCACCCGGACATCAAGTTGACTCGCCAACCGGACGACATCACCGCACTCGCGGTGCTTCAGGGCGAACTGCTCGATGCCATGTGGATAACTTTGGAGGTCGGCGGCATCCTGCTTTACGCCACCTGCTCCACGCTGCCGACCGAGAACACCGAAGTCATCGAAGCCTTCCTCGCTCGCACGCCGGGCGCCCGTGAACTGGACCTCGCCACGACGGCCGGCATCAAGCAGCCACATGGCCGCCAATTGCTGGCGCAGGAAGGCGGCCACGACGGGTTCTACTACGCCAAGCTGATCAAGATCGCCGCCGCGCGCGGTTAATGGGTTTTAAGGGAGTGACTGGATGAAAATCATCATCCTCGGCGCAGGGCAGGTCGGCGGTTCGCTGGCAGAACACTTGGCCAGCGAGGCCAACGACATCACCGTGGTCGACACCGACGGCGAACGCCTGCGCGACCTCGGCGATCGACTGGACATCCGCACCGTGCAGGGCCGCGGCTCGCTGCCGACGGTGCTGCGTCAGGCCGGCGCGGATGACGCCGACATGCTGGTGGCGGTGACCAACAGCGACGAAACCAATATGGTGGCCTGCCAGGTTGCCCACACTCTGTTCCACACGCCGACCAAAATCGCCCGGGTTCGCGAAGCCGCCTACCTGACTCGCTCCGAGCTGTTCGATAACGAAGCGATTCCAGTGGATGTGCTGATCAGCCCGGAGCAAGTGGTCACCAATTACATCAAGCGCCTGATCCAGCATCCGGGCGCCTTGCAGGTGATCGACTTCGCCGAAGGCAAAGCCCAATTGGTGGCGGTCAAGGCGTACTACGGCGGCCCGCTGGTGGGCCAGCAACTGCGACAGTTGCGTGAACACATGCCGAATGTCGAAACCCGTGTGGCGGCGATTTTCCGTCGTGATCGGCCGATCCTGCCGCAGGGCGATACGGTGATCGAGGCCGACGACGAAGTCTTTTTCATCGCCGCCAAGGCGAATATTCGCGCAGTGATGAGCGAAATGCGCCGCCTCGATGAGAGCTACAAACGCATCGTCATCGCTGGCGGCGGGCAGATCGGTGAGCGTCTGGCCGAGGCCATTGAAAGCCGTTACCAAGTGAAGATCATCGAGATGAACCCGGCCCGCTGCCGTCACCTCTCGGACACCCTCGACAGCACTGTGGTGTTGCAGGGCAGCGCCTCCGACCGCGACTTGCTGATGGAAGAGAACATCGCCGACGCCGACCTTTTCCTGGCCCTGACCAACGACGACGAAGCCAACATCATGTCGTCGCTGCTGGCTAAACGCCTGGGTGCGAAGAAGGTGATGACCATCATCAACAACCCGGCCTACGTCGACCTGATCCAGGGCGGCGACATCGACATCGCCATCAGCCCGCAATTGGCGACCATCGGCACCTTGCTGGCCCACGTGCGTCGCGGCGATATCGTCAGCGTGCACTCATTGCGCCGGGGCGCGGCGGAAGCCATCGAGGCGATTGCCCACGGTGATGAGAAGTCGAGTAAGGTCATCGGCAAGTCCATTGAGAACATTGGCCTGCCGCCGGGCACCACCATCGGCGCAATCATCCGTGACGAAGAAGTGATCATTGCCCACGATGACACCGTGATCGCGGCGGGCGACCATGTGATTCTGTTCCTTGTGGATAAGAAGCATATTCGGGATGTGGAAAAGCTGTTCCATGTGGGATTGAGCTTTTTCTGATCCGGAAGCTGCGGTGATCGATCTGGCCTCATCGCGAGCAAGCTCGCGATAGCGGTCTTACTAAGACAGATTTCCCCCTGGCACCACTCATTAAGGAATTCACCATGCTCGAATCCCTGGAAAAAATGCTCGCCAAGGGTGTGGATAACTCATTGCTGCGCTTCGGCCTGGGCAAGGGTTATCTGGATCTTGGGGAAAACGCCAAGGCCGCTGAGCATTTCCAGCGTTGCGTCGAATTCGATCCGAAGTATTCGGCAGCCTGGAAGCTATTGGGCAAGGCCCATCTGGGGCTGAAGGATTTCGCGTCCGCACGTCAGGCGTGGGAACAGGGTCTGGAAGCCGCTCGTGCCCATGGCGACAAGCAGGCCGAGAAGGAAATGACCGTGTTTCTGAAGAAGCTTGAGCGTCAGGCTCACTGATCAGAGGTATCGCAAGCCAATGCCCTCGGCATCCACCAGCACCACTTCCATGCGCACCCGCGGCGCGCCTGTGGGTAAGTCCTGCACCTGACCGTACACCACCGCGCCCTTGGGCAAGGTCGACAGGCCCGGATGCTTGATGTAGACGCCTGTCGCCGACAGGTTACGCGTCTGGCCCAGGCATTCGCCGAAACTGTGATGACTGATCTTGATGCGAAACGATTTGCGGTGTTCGGACATCTTCTGCGCCCTTTATTGAACGGTTGTGGAGAACCCTGGCCCCCAGGTTATCCACAGATCATGCCAATCGACTCAGTACCAGCGCTCTTCACCCGGCGGACGCTTCTTGAAGCGCTTCATGCTCCACATATACTGACTCGGATACGCCCGCACATATCGCTCGACCACCTGGCTCATGGCCGCGCAGGACGTTTCGGTATCGGTGCTGTACATGGCCTCTGGCGCGGCTTCCAGGATCACTTTGTAACCCGAACCGTCCGGCAGACGTAGCGCATGCAGAAACACGCCGACCGCTTTGCCGCCCGCGAGCATGTTCGGTACGAATTTGCTGGTCAGGGCCTGAGTAGCGAAGAACGGTACGAAGATCCCGGCGGATTCGGACGGTTCCGGGTCAGCGGGAATGCCCACTGCACCACCTTTGCGCACTTCCTTGATGACGCTGAGAATGCCTTCCTTGGTGGAAGCGGCCACTCGGTTACCCAATTGCACCCGCTGCTTGCGCAGCAAATCATCCACAGCCTTCAACTTCGGCGGGCGATAGAAAATGATCGGTTTGCACTGGCTGCAATAGAAGTGGTTCAACACTTCCCAATTGCCCAAGTGGCTGGTGATACCGACGACCCCTTTGCCGGAGGCGAGGGCGTCCTTTAATACGTCGAGACCTTCGACTTCACGCACCAGGTCGATGGAGCGCTGGGCCGGCCAGATCCAGGCGCAGGCGCTTTCGGTCAGGGACTTGCCGATGTCTTTAAGGCTCTGGCCTACCAGTCGCTCCCGTTCAGCCGCGTCCATGTCCGGGAAACACTTGGCGAGGTTGATCCGCACCACATCGCGGGAACGGTTGGGGGTTTTCCACATGACCCAGCCGATGGCCGAGCCCACGGCTTGCACTGCCCGCCACGGAAGCAGGGCAAACAGCCGTAGAGCGCCTACCAGCAAGGCGCCTTTAAACTTATCCACAGGTCACTCCTGATCTTGTGCTGTGCGCGAGGCGGCTATTCTAACCGCCGATCGCCAGCTCCGCGTAGCGATCACAATCCTGGGTGTGGTCCATGACCATGCCCGAGGCCTGCATCAGCGCGTAACAAATAGTCGGGCCGACGAACGTGAAACCGGCCTTTTTCAGGCCTTTGCTCATCTCCACGGCGGTCGGCGTCACTGCCGGCACTTCGCTGCGGTCCTTGAAATGGTTGATCACAGGCTTGCCGTCGACGAAGGACCAGAGAAACTCCACCGGATCCTCCAGCGCCAGCCAGGCCTGGGCATTGCGCCGGGCCGCATTGAGTTTGAGGCGATTGCGAATGATGCCCGGATCGAGCATCAATTCATCGATTTCGGCGTCGCTCATTTGCGCCACGCGTTGTACGTCGAAGCCGAACATTACCTGACGATAGTGCTCACGTTTACGCAGCACGGTGATCCAGGAAAGGCCGGCCTGGAACCCTTCGAGCAAAAGCAACTCGAACAATCCCTGCGCATCGCGTAGCGGCGTACCCCACTCCTGATCGTGATAAGCCATGTACAGCGGATCTTCGGAACACCAAAAGCAGCGTGGCATAAGGCTCCAGGGGGCGTGCGCAGGACCGAATCGGGTATACTCCCGCTCTTTAAATCGCAGCCCAAGAAACAGGTGAATTTCGTGAGCCAGCCTACGCCAGCCGTGCGTACCTTCCAAGACTTGATCCTCGCCCTCCAGCAATACTGGGCCGAGCAAGGTTGTGTGGTACTTCAGCCCTACGATATGGAAGTAGGCGCCGGGACTTTCCACACTGCCACGTTTCTGCGCGCCATTGGCCCGGAAACCTGGAACGCCGCTTATGTGCAGCCCAGTCGTCGCCCGACTGACGGCCGCTACGGCGAAAACCCGAACCGTCTGCAGCACTACTACCAGTTCCAGGTCGTGCTGAAGCCGAACCCGGACAACTTCCAGGAACTGTACCTGGGCTCCCTCAAGCATGTCGGCCTGGACCCGTTGGTCCACGACATTCGTTTCGTTGAAGACAACTGGGAATCGCCGACACTGGGCGCCTGGGGTCTGGGCTGGGAAGTCTGGCTCAACGGCATGGAAGTGACGCAGTTCACTTACTTCCAGCAAGCGGGCGGCATTGAGTGCTATCCGGTGACCGGCGAGATCACTTACGGTCTTGAGCGCCTGGCCATGTACCTGCAAGGCGTGGACTCGGTCTACGACCTCGTCTGGGCTGACGGTCCGTTCGGCAAGGTGACCTACGGCGACGTGTTCCACCAGAACGAAGTGGAGCAGTCGACCTACAACTTCGAACACGCCAACGTCGAGAAGCTGTTCGAATTGTTCGACTTCTACGAAAGCGAAGCCAAGCGCCTGATCGAACTCGACCAGCCGCTGCCGTTGCCGAGCTACGAAATGGTGTTGAAGGCCTCCCATACCTTCAACCTGCTGGATGCGCGCCGGGCAATCTCGGTGACCGCGCGTCAGCAATACATTCTGCGTGTCCGCACCCTGGCGCGTTCCGTTGCGCAAGCCTACCTGCTGGCTCGCGCCAAGCTGGGCTTCCCGATGGCGACCCCGGACCTGCGTGACGAAGTGTTGGCTAAGCTGGAGGCTGCACAATGAGTGCTCAAGATTTTCTGGTTGAACTGGGCACTGAAGAACTGCCACCCAAAGCCCTGAACATCCTGGCCGACGCGTTCCTGGCCGGTATCGACAAGGGCCTGCAAGCCGCGGGCCTGAACTACGAGACCAAAACCGTCTACGCCGCGCCACGTCGTCTGGCTGTGCTGATCACCGATCTGGCGATTCAGCAGCCGGATCGCAGCATCAACCTCGACGGCCCGCCACGTCAGGCCGCATTCGATGCCGAAGGCAACCCGACTCAAGCAGCTTTGGGTTTTGCCAAGAAGTGCGGCGTCGACCTGAGCGAAATCGATCAAAGCGGCCCGAAACTGCGTTACAGCCAAAGCATCGCCGGTAAACCGACCGCGAGCCTGCTGCCAACCATCGTCGAAGATTCCCTGAACGACCTGCCGATTCCCAAGCGCATGCGCTGGGGTGCTCGCAAGGAAGAATTCGTTCGTCCGACCCAGTGGCTGGTGATGCTGCTCGGTGACCAGGTCATCGATTGCACAATCCTTGCCCAGAAGTCCGGCCGCGATTCCCGTGGTCACCGCTTCCACCACCCGGAAAGCGTACGCATCACCTCGCCGGCCAACTACCTGACCGACCTGCGTGCCGCTTACGTATTGGCCGATGCCAACGAGCGTCGCGAGCTGATCAGCAAGCGCGTCGAAGAGCTGGCGACGATGCAGGAAGGGACGGCTATCGTTCCGCCAGCCCTGCTCGACGAAGTGACCGCGCTGGTTGAATGGCCAGTGCCGCTGGTGTGCTCGTTCGAAGAGCGTTTCCTCGACGTGCCGCAAGAAGCCTTGATCACCACCATGCAGGACAACCAGAAGTACTTCTGCCTGCTGGATGCCGACGGCAAGTTGCTGCCACGTTTCATTACTGTGGCCAACATCGAAAGCAAAGACCCGCAACAGATCATCGCCGGTAACGAGAAAGTGGTTCGCCCACGCCTGACCGACGCCGAGTTCTTCTTCAAGCAAGACAAGAAGCAGAAACTCGAAGACTTCAACCTGCGCCTGCAGAACGTGGTGTTCCAGGAAAAACTCGGCAGCGTCTACGACAAGGCCGAACGCGTTTCCAAACTCGCTGCGTTCATCGCTCAACGCATTGGCGGCAACGCCGCATGGGCTTCCCGTGCCGGCCTGCTGTCCAAGTGCGACCTGGCGACCGAGATGGTCGGTGAGTTCCCGGAGATGCAAGGCGTCGCCGGTTACTACTACGCCCTCAACGACGGCGAGCCGGAAGAAGTCGCTCTGGCGCTGAACGAGCAGTACATGCCGCGCGGTGCCGGTGCTGAACTGCCGACCACCTTGACCGGTGCGGCCGTGGCCATCGCGGACAAACTCGACACCCTGGTCGGGATTTTCGGTATCGGCATGCTGCCAACCGGTAGCAAAGACCCGTACGCCTTGCGCCGTGCTGCGCTGGGTGTGTTGCGCATCCTGATCGACAAGAAGCTCGACCTCGACCTGAACGACGCCGTGGCTTTCGCCGTGAATGCGTTCGGTACCAAGATCAAGGTTGCCGGCCTCAACGACTCGGTGCTGGAGTTCATCTTCGACCGTCTGCGTGCCCGTTACGAAGACGAAGGCGTGGATGTCGGGACTTACCTGTCGGTCCGTGCCCTGAAACCGGGTTCGGCGCTGGACTTCGATCAGCGCGTACAAGCGGTAGAAGCTTTCCGCAAATTGCCGGAAGCCGCTGCCCTGGCCGCGGTGAACAAGCGCGTTTCGAACTTGCTGAGCAAGGTCGAAGGCTCTGTTCCTTCGGTCGTGGAAGCCAAGTACTTCGACAACGCCAACGAGTTCTCCCTGTACTCGGCGATCCAGCAGGCTGACCAGGCTGTACAGCCGATGGCTGCGGCGCGTCAGTACAGCGAATCGCTGGCACGTCTGGCTGCCTTGCGCGAGCCAGTGGATGCGTTCTTCGAAGCCGTAATGGTCAACGCGGAAGATGCCAAGGTCCGCGCCAACCGCTATGCGCTGCTGTCGCGCCTGCGTGGGCTGTTCCTCGGCGTCGCCGACATTTCGCTGCTGGGCTGAGGGGCTGCTGTTGAAACTGCTGATTCTCGATCGGGACGGGGTGATCAATTACGACTCCGACGCTTACATCAAGTCGGTGGAGGAGTGGATTCCGCTCCCGGGTTCGATCGAAGCCATCGCGCAGTTGAGCAAGGCCGGCTGGACGGTAGCGGTCGCTACCAACCAGTCGGGCATCGCTCGCGGCTATTACGACATCGCCACCCTGGACGCCATGCACGAGCGCTTACGCTCGCTGGTGGCAGAGCAGGGCGGTGAAGTCGGGCTGATCGTCTATTGCCCGCACGGGCCGGACGATGGCTGCGATTGCCGCAAACCAAAGCCCGGGATGTTAAAAACCATCGCCGCGCATTACAACGTATCGCTGACCAATCTTTGGTTCGTCGGCGATACCCTTGGTGACCTGGAGGCCGCCAAAGCCGTCGATTCTCAGCCAGTTTTGGTAAAGACCGGGAAAGGCGAAAAGACTTTGGGCAAGACCCTACCGGTAGGCACCTTGATTTTTGACGATCTGGCGGCGATTGCCGCAGAACTTATCCACAACTAAGGCTCTTCTGACATCCTGGCCAAGGACTGATCGGGAGTGCGCTTGAATAGGCGGGCAGTGCCCGCAACGGTAAATGTCGCCATGTCGATACTGCAGGCCATCAGAACCTTCCTCTTTTACCTGCTGCTGGGCACCAGCTCCTTGCTCTGGTGCAGCCTGAGCTTTTTTATCGCGCCGTTTCTGCCGTTCAAGGCGCGGTATCGCTTCATCAACGTGTACTGGTGCCGCTGCGCCTTGTGGCTGAGCAAAGTTTTCCTGGGCATCAGCTACGAAGTGAAGGGCGCCGAGAACGTGCCTGACCAGCCCTGCGTGATTCAGTCGAACCACCAGAGCACCTGGGAGACGTTCTTCCTCTCCGCTTACTTCGAGCCCTTGAGCCAGGTGCTCAAGCGCGAACTGCTCTACGTTCCATTCTTCGGCTGGGCCATGGCCATGCTGCGACCGATCGCCATCGACCGCGACAACCCGAAAGCGGCGCTCAAGCATGTGGCGAAGAAGGGCGATGAACTGCTGAAGGATGGTGTCTGGGTTCTGATATTCCCAGAGGGAACGCGCGTTCCTTACGGCACCATCGGAAAATTCTCTCGGGGTGGTACCGCTTTAGCCGTCAACGCCGCACTTCCAGTGCTGCCGATTGCGCACAATGCTGGCAAGTTCTGGCCGAAAACCGGTTGGGCGAAGAAGCAGGGCGTCATTACCGTGATCATCGGCGCGCCCATGTATGCCGAGGGTAGCGGGCCGCGCGCGGTAGCCGAGCTGAATGATCGGGTCCAGGCCTGGAACGAGCAGATGCAACGTGAAATGGGCTCGCTGCCACCCGCCCCGCAAGCCCCGACTGCTACCGATCAAATGGCTGTCTGAGATTCTGTGGATAACCTGTGTACCGTTTCGTTGAAAAGCGTCTGATTTAGTTTGTAGGTTTATGATTTATATACATATTTCATAAACCCATAAAAAACCGAAAAAGGTGCATAAGTTTTTTTCGGGCGCAAAAAAACCGGCTGATATAGCCGGTTTTTTTATGCCTGCGATAACGTGTTTCAATCGTTGAACAACAGCAAGATTGATTGTTACCAAAGCCATTTACGGACAATAAAAAAGGCCAACGCTTGAGCGTTGGCCTTTTTCGTTTGGCAGGTTCGCTGGATCAGAAGTCCAGGTTAGAAACCGCCAAGGCGTTGCTTTCGATGAAGTCACGACGAGGCTCGACCGCATCACCCATCAGGGTGTTGAAGATCTGATCCGCGCCAATGGCGTCTTCGATGGTGACTTTGAGCATCCGGCGCTGTGCTGGGTCCATGGTGGTTTCCCACAGCTGATCCGGGTTCATTTCACCCAGACCTTTGTATCGCTGGATGGTGTGACGCTTGGTGCTTTCAGCCATCAGCCATTCAAGGGCTTCCTTGAACTCGGTAACCGGCTTCTTGCGCTCGCCACGCTGGATATACGCGCCGTCGTCCAGCAAGGTGCTCAGTTGAGCGCCCAGAGAAACAACAGTCTTATAATCGTTGCTGCCGAAGAAGTCGCGGTTGAAGGTGACGTAGTTCGACAAGCCGTGGGAGATCAGTTCGACCTCAGGCAGCCAGACGTTACGTTCACGGTCTTCACGCAGGCTGGCTTTGTAAACCAGGCCGGACTTCTCGACGGTGCGCAGGCGAACTTCGTACTGGGCCATCCAATCCTGCATTGCAGCGTGATCGGACAATTGCTCCAGGCTAACGGCAGGCAGGTAGATGAAGTGCTCGGTCAGCTCCTGTGGATACAGGCGCGACAGACGCTTGAGCGTCTTCATTACCAGACGGAAGTCATTCACCAGACGCTCGAGGGCTGGTCCGGAAATACCCGGGGCTTCCTCGTTCAGGTGCAGGCTCGCATCTTCCAGGGCCGACTGCGTCATGTACTCTTCCATGGCGTCGTCGTCTTTGATGTATTGCTCTTGCTTGCCCTTCTTTACCTTGTACAGCGGTGGCTGGGCGATGTAGATGTAGCCGCGCTCGATCAGCTCCGGCAACTGACGGAAGAAGAAGGTCAGCAGCAGGGTACGGATGTGCGAACCGTCGACGTCAGCATCGGTCATGATGATGATGTTGTGGTAACGCAGCTTCGCGATGTTGTACTCATCGCGGCCAATGCCGCAGCCCAGCGCGGTGATCAAGGTGCCCACTTCTTGCGAAGAGATCATCTTGTCGAAGCGCGCCTTCTCGACGTTCAGGATCTTGCCCTTGAGAGGCAGGATGGCTTGGGTCCGACGGTTACGTCCCTGCTTGGCGGAGCCGCCAGCAGAGTCACCTTCCACGAGGTACAGTTCGGAAAGGGCAGGGTCTTTTTCCTGGCAGTCAGCCAGCTTGCCCGGCAGGCCGGCGATATCCAGCGCGCCTTTACGGCGGGTCATCTCACGGGCTTTACGCGCCGCTTCACGAGCGCGAGCCGCATCGATCATCTTGCCGACGACCAGTTTGGCTTCGTTCGGGTTTTCCAGCAGGAAGTCGGAGAAGTACTTACCCATTTCCTGTTCGACCGCGGTCTTCACTTCGGAAGAAACCAGCTTGTCTTTGGTCTGGGAGCTGAACTTCGGATCCGGCACTTTTACCGAGATGATCGCGGTCAGGCCTTCACGGGCATCGTCACCGGTGGTCGCGACTTTGTGCTTCTTCGCCAGACCTTCGGCTTCGATGTAGGTGTTCAGGTTACGCGTCAGAGCGGAACGGAAACCCACCAGGTGAGTACCACCATCGCGCTGTGGAATGTTGTTGGTGAAGCACAACAGGTTCTCGTTGAAGCTGTCGTTCCACTGCAAAGCGATTTCCACGCCGATGCCGTCTTCGCGTTGGATGTTGAAGTGGAACACCTGGTTGACTGGGGTCTTGTTGGTGTTCAGGTATTCAACGAACGCACGCAGGCCACCCTCGTACTTAAACAGCTCTTCCTTGCCGCTGCGCTCATCCTTGAGGACGATGCCGACACCGGAGTTGAGGAAGGACAGTTCACGAATCCGCTTGGCCAGGATGTCCCAGCTGAAGTGGATATTCTTGAACGTCAGGTCGGACGGTTTGAAGTGGATCTGAGTGCCGGTGGTTTCGCTCTCACCGACGATTTTCATCGGCTCTTTCGGAACACCGTGGATGTAGGTCTGTTCCCAGATCTTGCCACTGCGGCGAACGGTCAATACCAGCTCTTCGGACAGGGCGTTCACAACCGACACACCTACACCGTGCAGGCCGCCGGATACTTTGTAGGAGTTGTCGTCGAACTTACCGCCGGCGTGCAGCACGGTCATGATGACCTCGGCTGCCGAGACGCCTTCTTCTTTGTGCACGTCTACCGGGATACCACGACCGTTGTCGCGAACGGTGATGGATTCGTCCGGGTGGATAATGATGCTGATGTCGTCGCAGTGGCCAGCGAGCGCTTCATCGATGGAGTTGTCGACTACCTCGAAGACCATGTGGTGCAGACCGCTACCATCGTCGGTGTCACCAATGTACATACCGGGACGTTTGCGTACGGCATCCAGGCCTTTCAGCACTTTAATGCTCGTTGAGTCGTAGGTATTCGTATTTTCTTCGCTCAATGCCTTCACTCCCGATGGTCGTGGGTCTGGGTGATACGGCCCTGTTCCACGTGGAACAGAGCGACTGGCGTTTCCGTCTGCCAGCCTTCCCTCAATAATTCGTGATCTACACAGGTGATAAACACCTGGCAGCGTAAGTCTTCCAGCAAGCGGCAAAGCGCGCGGCGGTGGTGCTCGTCCAGTTCGGACGGCAGGTCATCCACCAGATAAATACACTGGCCGCGTCGGGCCTGGCTGACCAAGTGCCCTTGGGCAATCCGCAATGCACAGACCACCAACTTCTGCTGACCGCGAGACAAGATGTCCGCGGCGTTATGTGCGCCCAATCTAAGACGCAAATCAGCACGCTGTGGTCCGGCCTGGGTATGACCCATTTGCTGATCCCGCTGAAGGGACCCGGCGAGCACTGCACTCAGCTCTCGGTCTTTGTCCCAACCTCGGTAATAGCTGAGCGTTAAGCCCTCGAGCTCAACCAGTTCGCTCAAGGTCTGTTCAAAGACTGGTTTCAAGGCTTTGATATAAGCGCGGCGGTATTCATCAATTTCAGCGCTGGCCTGGCACAGTTCCCTGTCCCAAACCGCTTGCGAAACGGCGTCAAGTGTACCATGCCGCAGCCAAGAGTTTCTCTGGCGCAGGGCCTTCTGCAAGCGCTGCCAGGTGGACATGAATCGTGGTTCCACGTGGAACACGCCCCAGTCGAGAAACTGCCGGCGAATCTTCGGTGCGCCTTCCAGCAAGCGGAAGCTATCAGGGTTGATCAGCTGCAGCGGCAGGATTTCCGCCAGTTGCGCCGCGCTGCGAGCGTTCTGCCCATCGATGCGAATCTGGAACTCACCTTGACGGTCGCGGGAGATTCCCAAGGCGCTGTGCCTACCCTCCGCCAACTCCACCTGACCAAACACCGTACAGGCGAGCTGCTCGTACTGGATGACCGGTAACAGGCGGGTGCTACGAAACGAACGGGCAAGCCCCAGCAGATGAATGGCTTCCAGAACACTGGTTTTGCCGCTGCCGTTGGCGCCGTAAAGAATGTTGATTCGGGGGGAGGGGGAGAAGGTCACCGGGTGCAGATTGCGCACCGCGGTGACCGAGACGCGACTTAAGGACATCTAGCTTCTGCTGAGCATGATTACAGACGCATCGGCATGACAACGTAGGCCGAGTCGTCGTTGTCGGACTCTTGCACCAGCGCACTGCTGTTGGAGTCGGACAGGATCAGACGAACCTGCTCAGTCGTCATGACGCCCAACACGTCCAGCAGGTAGCTCACGTTGAAGCCGATTTCCAGATTGCCGCCGTTGTACTCGACGCCCACTTCTTCTTCCGCTTCTTCCTGTTCCGGGTTGTTCGCCTGGATCTTCAGCTGACCATTGGCCAGTTGCAGACGAATGCCGCGGTATTTCTCGTTCGACAGAATCGCGGTACGGCTGAACGCTTCACGCAGGGCCTGACGATCGCCGAGTACCAGCTTGTCGCCACCCTTCGGTAGAACGCGCTCGTAGTCCGGGAATTTGCCGTCGACCAGTTTCGAGGTGAAGGTGAATTCACCGGTGGTGGCGCGGATGTGATGCTGGCCCAGGACGATGCTGACAATGCCGTCCGGCTCAGTCAGCAGGCGCGCCAGCTCAAGGATACCTTTACGCGGCACGATGACCTGATGGCGATCCGGCTGACCGATATCGGCCTTCATCGAGCACATGGCCAGACGGTGACCGTCAGTGGCCACGGCGCGGATGATGCCTTCAGAAACTTCCAGCAGCATACCGTTCAGGTAGTAACGAACGTCTTGCTGGGCCATGGCGAAGCTGGTGCGTTCGATCAGACGACGCAGTTTGCTTTGCTCAAGGCTGCACGTCAGCGAGCCGGGGCCTTCTTCCACAGTCGGGAAGTCATTGGCCGGCAGGGTCGACAGGGTGAAGCGGCTACGACCGGCCTTCACCACGAGCTTCTGCTCGTCGACCTTGATGTCGATCAGCGCATCGTTCGGCAAGCTTTTGCAGATGTCCATCAGCTTGCGCGCAGGCACAGTGATGGAACCTGGATCGGCAGGCTCTTCGAGTTGTACACGACCGACCAGCTCGACTTCCAGGTCGGTACCGGTCAGCGACAGTTGCTGGCCTTCGACAACCAGCAGCACGTTGGAGAGCACCGGCAAGGTCTGTCGGCGCTCGACGACGCCTGCGACCAGTTGCAGGGGTTTCAACAGGGCTTCGCGTTGAATGGTGAAATGCATGGTCTAGTCCCTTGCCTTAATAAGCTGCGCTGGTGTTCATCAAGTGGTCAGTGTACGCAGCAGGTTCTTGTAGTCCTCGCGGATGTCCGCGTCGGATTCCTTAAGTTCGTTGATCTTGCGGCAGGCGTGCAAAACAGTCGTGTGGTCCCGGCCGCCAAACACGTCGCCGATTTCCGGCAAGCTGTGGTTGGTCAGTTCTTTGGACAATGCCATGGCAACCTGACGCGGACGAGCTACCGAACGCGAACGACGTTTGGACAACAAGTCGGAGATCTTGATCTTGTAGTACTCGGCGACTGTGCGCTGAATGTTATCCACAGAGACCAGTTTGTCTTGCAGTGCCAACAGATCTTTCAGGGATTCGCGAATCAACTCAATGGTGATATCGCGGCCCATGAAGTGCGAGTGGGCGATCACGCGTTTGAGCGCGCCTTCCAGCTCACGGACGTTGGAACGAATACGCTGGGCAATGAAGAACGCCGCGTCATGGGGCAGATCGACTTTGGCCTGATCGGCCTTTTTCATCAGGATCGCCACACGGGTTTCCAGTTCCGGCGGCTCGACGGCTACCGTCAGGCCCCAGCCGAAGCGGGATTTCAGGCGCTCTTCAAGGCCTTCGATTTCTTTCGGGTAGCGGTCACTGGTGAGAATGACCTGCTGGCCACCTTCAAGCAGGGCATTGAAGGTGTGGAAAAACTCTTCTTGGGAACGTTCTTTACGGGCGAAGAACTGAATGTCATCGATCAGCAACGCATCCACCGAACGGTAGAAACGCTTGAACTCGTTGATGGCGTTCAGCTGCAGGGCCTTGACCATATCGGCCACGAACCGCTCGGAATGCAGGTACACAACCTTGGCATTCGGATTCTTCTTTAATAGGTGGTTACCCACAGCGTGCATCAAGTGGGTTTTACCCAAACCAACGCCACCATAAAGGAAGAGCGGGTTGTAACCGTGCTTGGGATTGTCCGCCACTTGCCAGGCCGCAGCCCGGGCCAGTTGGTTGGACTTGCCCTCGACGAAGTTTTCGAAGGTGAAGGTGCGGTTCAGGTAGCTGGTGTGCTTGAGCGCACCTTCAACCTGCACCGTACGCTGTTCGGCGCGAATCGGTGCCTGTTGCGAACTGGCACCGGCCATCGGGTCGAAGCTGTCACGCGATGGCTCTTCATTAACCTCGGCAACTTTTTGCGTCGCACGCTTGGTCGGAGCGGCTACCTGGGCTGGCGCCGGGACGCTGACAGGTGCTTGAGCAGCCTGAGCCTGTGAAGCAGCGGCGGCCAACGGAGCATTCGGGGCGGCACGTGGTGCCGAACTGCGTTTGCTGCCTATTAATAAGGACAGCGCCGGCGCCATGCCATTGCCATGCTCATCCAGCAGTTCAAGGACGCGACCCAGGTACTTTTCGTTGACCCAGTCGAGAACAAAACGATTCGGTGCGTAGACACGCAACTCGTCGCCTTCGGCTTCGACCTGTAGTGGACGGATCCAAGTGTTGAATTGTTGGGCAGGCAGCTCATCGCGCAAAAGCTCCACGCACTGCTGCCAAAGTTCCACTGACACGGATATCCCCTAAGTTGAAAGCCGGTGAGGCAAAAACAAGCGGCCATTGTAGCCGACCAAGCCCCGACTTATCCACACGAAGGTTGTTCACCATCCATGAAGAATCAGCGATTTATACGAAAAAAAGACGACCAGCGGTCTGTGCATAAGCTCTGTGGATAACCGGGTCTAAGGTCGTTGCACAAGTGGGGGGGGAACTCGGTGGATAACCGCCCTGTGGATAAGTACCCCTTTCACACACAGCTTATCCGACAGCGCAGCACAGGCTTACCACCGTTTTCCACCGTAGTTGTCATTCTCTGTACATCACGACTTTAAAGGGCTGATGGCAGTTATCCACAGATGATCGTGTCCCTAGCTTTTATAAGCTTTACAGAAAAGCTTTAAATACTTTCCTTCTTAATTTCTATATCTAGCCAAGGAGCTCGGCAGGAAAAACGTCTGGAGATCTATTTATAAGGAAACGCTGGTTGGAAATTGACCTAGAGGCTTGCTTTCTCTAGAATCCCCGGTCTCTTAAAACGGGGGCCATTCCGGCCCGTTGTGGACGAACCAGGTAACACGACAATGAAACGTACTTTCCAACCAAGCACTATCAAACGCGCTCGTACCCACGGTTTCCGTGCTCGCATGGCTACCAAAAACGGTCGTGCCGTCCTGTCGCGTCGTCGCGCCAAAGGTCGTGCGCGTCTGGCAGTTTGATAATCCGGCACTGGAGGTGAGTCAGGACTTCAGTCGGGAAAAGCGTCTGCTTACTCCCCGGCATTTCAAGGCAGTCTTTGACTCCCCTACCGGCAAGGTTCCGGGGAAAAATCTCCTGCTCCTTGCGCGCAACAACGATCTCGATCACCCCCGTCTCGGGCTGGTTATCGGGAAAAAGAGCGTAAAGCTCTCCGTCGAGCGCAATCGCCTCAAACGTCTGATGCGCGAATCGTTCCGTCTGAACCAGGACTCACTGGCCGGCTGGGACATCGTTATCGTCGCGCGCAAAGGTTTGGGTGACGTAGAAAACCCCGAATTGATTCAGCATTTCGGCAAACTCTGGAAGCGTCTGGCACGCAGCACGCCGGTACCAGCAGTTAAAACCGAAACTGTAGGGGTAGACAGTCCCGATGCGTAAACTGGCACTCGTTCCGATCCAGTTTTATCGCTATGCCATTAGTCCTCTGATGGCCAGTCACTGTCGTTTCTACCCCAGTTGTTCCTGCTACGCGTATGAAGCCATAGAAAATCATGGCCTTCTGCGCGGTGGCTGGCTGGCCTTTCGTCGTTTAGGTCGCTGTCATCCGTGGAATCCCGGTGGTTATGACCCGGTTCCATCTATCCCTACCTCCCGTTCTTCTTCGATGGCCGAGTAATCATGGATATCAAACGCACGATCCTGATCGTCGCCCTGGCAATCGTGTCCTACGTTATGGTTCTTAAATGGAACCAGGACTATGGCCAGGCTGCCCTGCCGACTCAGAATGTTGCTTCCAGTACTACCGCACCGGGCCTACCGGATACGGCGACTGGCAATAATGCTTCTGTCAGTGACGACATTCCACGCGCCGCAAGCGATACCAGTGCAACTGCACCTGCTGAAACTCCAGTAGCTGCAAACAAAGACCTCATCCAGATCAAAACGGATGTGCTCAACCTGGCAATCGATCCACAAGGTGGTGATGTTGCGCAGTTGACGCTGCCGCTGTATCCACGTCGCCAGGACCATCCGGAAATTCCATTCCAGTTGTTCGATAACGGCAACGAGCGGACTTATCTGGCCCAGAGCGGTCTGATCGGCACCAACGGCCCGGACGCAAGTCCTGCCGGCCGTCCGGTTTACTCCTCGGAGAAGAAGATTTACCAACTGGCTGACGGTCAGGACCAATTGGTCGCAGACCTGAAGTTCAGCAAGGACGGCGTCAACTACATCAAGCGTTTCACATTGAAACGTGGCCTGTATGACGTAACCGTTTCCTACCTGATCGATAACCAGAGTGCTCAGCCCTGGTCCGGAGCAATGTTCGCGCAATTGAAGCGTGACGCCAGCTCCGATCCTTCTTCCAGCACTGCCACCGGCACCGCGACTTACCTGGGCGCCGCCCTGTGGACAAGTAACGAGCCGTACAAGAAAGTGTCCATGAAGGACATGGATAAGGCTCAGCTGAAAGAAACCGTTAACGGTGGTTGGGTTGCATGGTTGCAGCACTACTTCGTGACCGCGTGGATTCCGGCGAAAGGCGAGAACAACCTCGTCCAGACCCGTAAAGACAGCAAAGGCAACTACATCATCGGCTACACCGCTCCGGCAATGACTGTCGCGCCAGGTGCAAAAGCTGAGACCAGCGCCGTTCTGTATGCGGGTCCGAAAAGTCAGGCCGTGCTGAAAGAGTTGTCCCCAGGTCTGGAACTGACCGTCGACTACGGCATTCTGTGGTTCATTGCCCAGCCAATCTTCTGGCTGCTGCAACACATCCACGCGCTGGTCGGTAACTGGGGCTGGTCGATCATCTTCCTGACCATGCTGATCAAAGGGATCTTCTTCCCGCTGTCGGCTGCCAGCTACAAATCCATGGCGCGCATGCGTGCAGTGGCACCGAAACTGGCCGCGCTGAAAGAGCAACATGGCGACGACCGGCAGAAAATGTCGCAATCCATGATGGAGCTGTACAAGAAAGAGAAGATCAATCCGCTGGGTGGTTGCTTGCCAATCCTCGTGCAGATGCCGGTTTTCCTTTCGTTGTACTGGGTTCTGCTGGAAAGCGTTGAAATGCGCCAAGCGCCGTTCATGCTGTGGATTACTGACCTGTCGATCAAGGATCCGTTCTTCATTCTGCCGATCATCATGGGTGCAACCATGTTCATCCAGCAGCAGCTGAACCCGACTCCTCCGGATCCGATGCAGGCGAAGGTAATGAAGCTGATGCCAATCATCTTCACCTTCTTCTTCCTGTGGTTCCCGGCTGGTCTGGTGCTGTACTGGGTAGTGAACAACTGCCTGTCGATCGCCCAACAGTGGTACATCACTCGTAAGATCGAAGCAGCTACCAAAGCAGCTGCCTGATTTACACTGTGGATAACCACTCAAAACGCCCCCTAGTGGGGCGTTTTGCTATCTGTCACTTTTGTCTGGATAACGGTTTATGAGCGTTCCTCGTGAAACCATCGCCGCCGTCGCCACCGCTCAAGGTCGCGGCGGTGTGGGCATCGTCCGTATTTCCGGGCCGCTGGCGAGTGTTGCGGCCAAGGCCTTCAGCGGTCGTGAACTCAAGCCGCGATTCGCCCACTACGGCCCGTTCCTCAGTGAAAACGATGAGGTACTGGATCAAGGCATCGCCCTGTATTTTCCCGGCCCGAACTCATTCACCGGTGAAGATGTGCTGGAACTCCAGGGCCACGGCGGTCCGATAGTTCTGGATATGCTGCTCAAGCGTTGCCTGGAACTGGGCTGTCGGTTGGCCCGGCCGGGTGAATTCAGCGAGCGCGCGTTCCTCAACGACAAACTCGACCTGGCTCAGGCCGAGGCGATTGCCGACTTGATCGAAGCAAGTTCTGCACAGGCTGCACGAAATGCCCTGCGTTCCTTGCAAGGCGCATTTTCCGAGCGTGTGCATAACCTCACCGAGCAACTGATTGGCCTGCGCATCTATGTCGAAGCGGCGATCGACTTCCCTGAAGAAGAAATCGACTTCCTCGCCGATGGTCACGTACTGAGCATGCTCGACAAAGTGCGTGACGAGTTATCCACCGTATTACGGGAAGCCGGGCAGGGTGCCTTGCTGCGTGACGGGATGACAGTGGTGATCGCCGGCCGGCCGAATGCCGGTAAATCCAGCCTGTTGAATGCACTGGCTGGTCGTGAAGCCGCGATCGTCACCGAGATCGCCGGCACCACCCGGGACATTCTTCGTGAACATATCCACATCGATGGTATGCCGCTGCACGTGGTCGACACCGCAGGTCTGCGAGATACCGACGACCAGGTAGAAAAAATCGGTGTCGAACGGGCGCTGAAAGCAATCGGCGAGGCTGATCGGGTGCTGTTGGTGGTCGATGCTACGGCTCCTGAGGCACTTGATCCGTTCGCGTTATGGCCTGAATTTCTGGAAATCCGCCCCGATCCGGCGAAAGTCACGCTGATCCGGAACAAGGCTGACCTCACTGGCGAAGCCATTGCCCTGGAAGTCAGCGAGGATGGCCACGTCACCATCAGCCTGAGCGCCAAATCTGCAGGTGAAGGGCTGGAATTGCTGCGTGACCATCTCAAGGCCTGCATGGGCTATGAACAGACCTCGGAAAGCAGCTTCAGTGCTCGCAGGCGTCACCTTGAAGCGTTGCGTCACGCCAGTGCTTCCCTGGAGCACGGTCGTGCACAACTGACCCTGGCGGGTGCCGGTGAACTGTTGGCCGAAGATTTGCGACAAACCCAACACGCTTTGGGTGAAATCACCGGCGCATTCAGCTCCGATGACCTGCTGGGACGGATCTTTTCCAGCTTCTGTATCGGTAAATAATCTTCCCCATTGTCCACAGACAGGCCATTCGTGCCTGTCTGTTCCCCTCCTTTTCTTGAATTCTCCTCCAGTGCTGAGCTGATTCTTTCTGCTTAAGCGGTTTTTCCGTGTCCGGGATTTGCTCAATCTGCGTTTTTCTGTGGATTAAGCCCTGTGAATAACTGCCTCTAAGGGCAGTTGATAACAGGGCCTCAAAACTGAAGATAACCGCCCCTGTGGATAAGCACCCCTTTCATCCACAGGCTTAAACCGGTTATCCAAGGGCCTCCTTGGCACATGACCACAGGGTTTTGAATCTCTGTACATATTGAATATAAAGGTCTGTAGAGATCTATCCACAGAAATGTGCCTCAGTAGAAATAAACATAAAAACAAAGATTTAATAAATTTCTCTCTTTTTAATTTCTATAACCGCGACTTCTCCACAGCTGGTTAAATTTTGTGCAAAGGGTTCTTTAGGAAGGGCGAAGTCCCTATACTTGCCGCCCAGGTCCAAAAACCTGAGCTCAAACTATTCCTGATTACCTAACTGAAGCAGGCACGAGGTGCGTGGTGGATTTCCCTTCCCGTTTTGAAGTGATCGTCATCGGCGGCGGTCATGCCGGTACCGAGGCAGCACTGGCCTCAGCACGCATGGGTGCAAAAACCCTGTTGCTGACGCATAACGTGGAAACCCTCGGTGCCATGAGTTGCAACCCCGCTATCGGTGGGATTGGCAAAAGCCATCTGGTCAAGGAAATCGATGCCCTCGGCGGCGCGATGGCCATGGCTACCGATAAAGGTGGTATTCAATTTCGCGTATTGAACAGCCGCAAAGGCCCGGCCGTGCGGGCAACCCGCGCTCAGGCAGATCGGGTTCTGTACAAGGCCGCTGTCCGCGAAATCCTTGAAAACCAGCCGAACCTGTGGATATTTCAACAGGCTGCCGACGACCTGATCGTCGAGCAGGAACAAGTGCGTGGTGTTGTCACCCAAATGGGCCTGCGTTTCTTCGCGGATTCCGTGGTGTTGACCACTGGCACCTTCCTCGGTGGACTTATCCACATCGGCCTGCAGAATTTTTCCGGTGGCCGTGCCGGTGATCCGCCGTCGATCGCCCTGGCTCACCGTTTGCGTGAATTGCCATTGCGCGTCGGTCGCCTGAAAACCGGTACACCGCCGCGTATCGACGGTCGTTCTGTGGATTTCTCGGTGATGACCGAGCAAGCAGGCGATACGCCGATCCCGGTGATGTCGTTCATGGGTTCCAAAGAGCAGCACCCGAAACAGGTCAGCTGCTGGATTACCCATACCAACGCCCGTACCCACGAGATCATCGCGGCGAACCTCGACCGTTCGCCGATGTATTCCGACGCAGGGTTGATCGAAGGTATCGGCCCGCGTTACTGCCCGTCGATCGAAGACAAGATCCATCGCTTTGCCGACAAGGAAAGCCATCAGGTCTTCATCGAACCGGAGGGCCTGACGACCAACGAGCTGTACCCGAACGGGATATCCACATCCCTGCCGTTCGACGTGCAACTGCAGATCGTGCAATCGATCCGCGGCATGGAAAACGCGCACATCGTTCGTCCGGGTTACGCCATCGAATACGATTACTTCGACCCGCGTGACCTGAAGTACAACCTGGAAACCAAAGTCATCGGCGGTCTGTTCTTCGCCGGGCAAATCAACGGCACCACCGGTTACGAAGAAGCCGGCGCCCAGGGTTTGCTGGCCGGGGCCAACGCCGCACTGCGTGCACAGGGCAAAGATGCCTGGTGCCCGCGTCGCGACGAGGCGTACATCGGAGTGTTGGTCGACGACCTGATTACTCTGGGTACCCAGGAACCGTATCGGATGTTCACGTCCCGCGCCGAATACCGTCTGATCCTGCGCGAAGACAACGCCGACCTGCGCTTGACCGAAAAAGGTCGCGAACTGGGTCTGGTGGATGACGCGCGTTGGGCTGCGTTCTGCACCAAACGCGAAAGCATCACGCTGGAAGAGCAACGCCTGAAAAGTACCTGGGTTCGCCCGGGCACCGAGCAAGGCGATGCGATTTCCGAGAGGTTCGGCACGCCGCTGACCCACGAATACAACTTGCTCAATCTGCTGAGCCGTCCGGAAATCGACTACGCTGGTCTGATTGCCGTGACCGGTGGCGGTGCCGAAGATCCACAAGTCGCCGAGCAGGTCGAGATCAAGACCAAATACGCCGGTTACATCGATCGTCAGCAGGATGAAATCGCTCGTCTGCGGGCCAGCGAAGACACAAAACTGCCTGTGGATATCGATTACACGAATATTTCCGGTCTCTCCAAAGAGATTCAGAGCAAGCTCGGTGCAACCCGTCCAGAGACTTTGGGCCAGGCGTCGCGTATCCCGGGTGTGACGCCGGCAGCGATTTCGCTGTTGATGATTCATTTGAAAAAACGCGGCGCGGGCCGTCAGTTGGAGCAAAGCGCTTGAGTTCGTTGGTCACTTCGCAACACGCAGAAGAGTTATCCACAGGTGCTCGCCAGCTCGGTGTCACGCTGACAGAAACCCAGCACGCGCAGCTGCTGGGTTATCTGGCCCTGTTGATAAAATGGAACAAGGCTTACAACCTGACTGCTGTACGCGATCCGGATGAAATGGTTTCCCGTCACTTGCTCGATAGTTTGAGCGTGATGTCGTTCGTCGAAAACGGTCGCTGGCTGGACGTTGGCAGCGGTGGCGGTATGCCGGGCATTCCGTTGGCCATCCTGTTTCCAGAGTCCCAAGTGACTTGCCTGGACAGCAACGGCAAGAAAACCCGCTTCCTGACCCAGGTCAAACTCGAACTCAAACTGGATAACCTGCAAGTTATCCACAGTCGCGTCGAAGCTTTTCAGCCTGATCAGCCATTCAACGGGATCATTTCCCGGGCGTTCAGCAGCATGGAGAACTTCAGCAACTGGACTCGTCACCTCGGCGACACCGATACACGTTGGCTGGCAATGAAGGGCGTTCATCCCGCCGATGAGCTGGTAGCATTGCCGGCAGACTTCCACCTCGATAGCGAACACGCCCTGGCCGTACCCGGTTGCCAAGGCCAACGCCATCTGCTGATACTGCGCCGCACGGCATGATTGGGAACACAAGCAAGAATGGCTAAGGTATTCGCGATAGCGAACCAGAAAGGTGGTGTGGGTAAAACCACCACCTGCATCAACCTCGCAGCTTCCCTGGTTGCTACCAAGCGCCGGGTGCTGTTGATCGATCTCGATCCACAGGGCAACGCCACCATGGGTAGCGGTGTGGATAAACACGGCCTGGAGAACTCGGTCTACGACCTGCTGATCGGCGAATGCGATCTGGCCCAGGCCATGCACTATTCCGAGCACGGTGGTTACCAGCTGCTGCCGGCCAACCGCGACCTGACCGCGGCCGAAGTGGTTCTGCTGGAAATGCAGATGAAGGAAAGCCGTCTGCGCAGTGCGTTGGCGCCGATCCGTGAAAACTACGATTACATTTTGATCGACTGCCCGCCTTCGCTGTCGATGCTGACGCTGAACGCTTTGGTCGCCGCTGATGGGGTGATTATCCCCATGCAGTGCGAGTACTTCGCGCTCGAAGGTTTGAGCGACCTTGTGGATAACATCAAGCGCATCGCTGAGTTGCTGAACCCGAACCTGAAAGTCGAAGGCCTGTTGCGGACCATGTATGACCCGCGTCTGAGCCTGATGAACGATGTTTCGGCGCAGCTCAAGGAACACTTCGGCGAGCAGCTCTACGACACGGTGATTCCGCGCAACATTCGCCTGGCTGAAGCACCAAGCTATGGCATGCCGGCGCTGGCGTACGACAAATCATCGCGGGGCGCCATTGCCTATCTGGCATTGGCGGGCGAGATGGTTCGTCGTCAACGCAAAAACTCACGCACTGCCGCTGCTCAGGCAACTTAAGGAATTCCCATGGCCGTCAAGAAACGAGGTCTCGGACGTGGACTGGATGCACTGCTGAGTGGTCCGACTGTCAGCTCGCTGGAAGAACAAGCGGTGCAGGCTGATCAGCGTGAGCTGCAGCACCTGCCCCTGGACCTGATCCAGCGCGGTAAGTACCAGCCGCGCCGGGATATGGATCCTCAGGCGCTGGAAGAGCTGGCGCAGTCGATCAAGGCTCAGGGCGTGATGCAGCCGATCGTGGTTCGTCCGATTGGCAGCGGTCGCTTCGAAATCATCGCCGGTGAACGCCGCTGGCGCGCCAGCCAGCAGGCTGGCCAGGAAACCATCCCGGCGATGGTTCGCGATGTACCGGATGAAACTGCGATCGCCATGGCGTTGATCGAGAACATCCAGCGCGAAGACCTCAATCCGATCGAAGAAGCGGTGGCTTTGCAGCGTTTGCAGCAGGAATTCCAGCTGACGCAGCAACAAGTGGCCGAAGCCGTGGGCAAATCCCGCGTGACCGTGGCCAACCTGCTACGCTTGATCGCGTTGCCGGAAGTCATCAAAACCATGCTGTCCCACGGCGACCTGGAAATGGGTCATGCCCGTGCTTTGCTCGGTTTACCGGAAAATCAACAGGTTGAAGGGGCGCGACACGTTGTCGCACGGGGGCTGACTGTACGCCAGACTGAAGCACTGGTTCGCCAGTGGTTGAGTGGTAAACAGGAACCTGCTGAACCGGTAAAGCCGGACCCGGATATTGCTCGACTCGAACAGCGTCTGGCTGAGCGCCTAGGCTCTGCGGTGCAGATTCGCCACGGGAAAAAGGGGAAGGGGCAGTTGGTGATCGGCTACAACTCCCTGGATGAGCTTCAAGGTGTACTTGCACACATCCGCTGAAACATTTCCTCATGTAGCGTGCAGTCGGAAATCACTACCTGACAGTTGAATAGGGGCAGAACCGCCCCTATACTCTGCGCGCATTTTGTCGGCACAAATTATGCCAAGTTATTGAATTCTGGCAGCCGATCATTGGGGAGCAAAAACGATGGAGAGCCGCACGCCAAACCGCTTGCCGTTCCATCGCCTGGCAGTTTTTCCGGTCCTACTGGCTCAATTTGTCGTTTTGGTACTGGCCGCTTTGGCGCTCTGGTACTGGCATGGAGTCGTAGCCGGGTACTCAGGACTCTGCGGAGGCCTGATAGCCTTGCTACCCAATGTTTATTTCGCTCACAGGGCATTTCGGTTTTCCGGCGCCCGAGCAGCTCAAGCCATCGTCCGGTCTTTTTATGCCGGCGAGGCGGGCAAACTAATTTTGACGGCAGTGCTCTTTGCATTGACGTTTGCAGGTGTGAAGCCATTGGCGCCGCTAGCTGTATTCGGCGTCTTCGTGTTGACCCAACTGGTCAGCTGGTTCGCGCCCCTGCTGATGAGAACAAGACTTTCGAGACCTTAGGGCGTTTGAGGCAACCATGGCAGAGACAACCGCTTCGGGCTATATCCAGCACCACTTGCAGAACCTGACCTTCGGTCAGCACCCAACTGGCGGGTGGGGTTTTGCCCACACCGCAGCAGAAGCCAAAGAAATGGGCTTCTGGGCTTTCCACGTCGATACTCTCGGCTGGTCGGTCGCGTTGGGTCTGATTTTCGTTCTTCTTTTCCGCATGGCGGCAAAGAAGGCGACTTCCGGTCAGCCTGGTGCTTTGCAGAACTTCGTTGAAGTATTGGTCGAATTCGTCGATGGCAGCGTGAAAGACAGCTTCCATGGCCGTAGCCCGGTGATTGCACCACTGGCACTGACCATCTTCGTCTGGGTCTTCCTGATGAACGCCGTCGACCTGATCCCGGTCGACTGGATTCCTCAGCTGGCCATCCTGATCACTGGCGATTCGCACATTCCGTTCCGTGCCGTATCGACCACTGACCCGAACGCTACCCTGGGCATGGCCCTGTCGGTGTTCGCGTTGATCATTTTCTACAGCATCAAGGTCAAGGGCATCGGCGGCTTCATCGGCGAACTCACCCTGCACCCTTTCGGCAGCAAAAACATCTTTCTTCAAGCCCTGCTGATTCCGGTGAACTTCCTGCTGGAATTCGTGACACTGATCGCCAAGCCAATCTCTCTGGCACTGCGTCTGTTCGGCAACATGTACGCCGGCGAACTGGTCTTCATTCTGATCGCTGTGATGTTCGGCAGTGGTCTGCTCTGGCTTAGCGGCCTGGGCGTAGTTCTGCAGTGGGCGTGGGCTGTGTTCCACATCCTGATCATCACCCTGCAGGCGTTTATCTTCATGATGCTGACCATCGTTTACCTGTCGATGGCGCACGAAGAGAACCATTAAGACCAGTCTCGACTAGTCTGATGTCCCACTCGGTCAAGCGAGTGGGTGCCCGAACAGGGCTATGAAACGATTTGTTTTACCGCTTTAAAATCTAAAAAACCTAAACCATACGACGTAAAAGTCGGGAGGAAAGATGGAAACTGTAGTTGGTCTAACCGCTATCGCTGTTGCACTGTTGATCGGCCTGGGCGCACTGGGTACCGCAATTGGTTTCGGCCTGTTGGGTGGCAAGTTCCTGGAAGGCGCAGCGCGTCAGCCAGAGATGGTTCCAATGCTGCAAGTCAAAATGTTCATCGTTGCCGGTCTGCTCGACGCCGTAACCATGATCGGTGTTGGTATCGCTCTGTTCTTCACCTTCGCGAACCCATTCGTTGGTCAACTCGCTGGCTAATCACTCGAACCTTCGAGTGATTGGTTTGATGTGCAACGAACGAGCGAGGTGTTGGCGTGAACATTAATGCAACCCTGATTGGCCAGTCCGTTGCGTTCTTCATTTTTGTACTGTTTTGCATGAAGTTCGTGTGGCCTCCGGTCATCGCGGCTTTGCACGAACGTCAGAAGAAGATCGCGGATGGACTGGACGCTGCCGCCCGAGCAGCTCGCGACCTGGAGTTGGCCCAAGATAAAGCGGGTCAACAACTGCGCGAAGCTAAAGCTCAGGCAGCCGAAATCATTGAGCAAGCCAAGAAACGCGGTAATCAGATCGTCGAAGAGGCTGTTGAAAAAGCCCGTATCGACGCTGACCGTGTGAAGGTTCAGGCTCAGGCCGAGATCGAGCAGGAACTGAACAGTGTCAAAGACGCGCTGCGTGCCCAATTGGGTGCTCTGGCCGTTGGCGGCGCCGAGAAGATCCTGGGTGCCACAATCGATCAAAACGCGCACGCGGAGCTGGTAAACAAACTGGCTGCTGAAATTTAAGCGAGGGCGATCATGGCAGAATTGACCACGTTGGCCCGACCTTACGCTAAGGCAGCCTTCGAGCACGCCCAGGCCCACCAGCAACTGGCCTCTTGGTCAGCCATGCTCGGCCTGGCTGCAGCAGTGTCGCAAGACGACACCATGCAACGCGTGCTCAAGGCCCCGCGACTGACGAGCGCAGACAAGGCCGCCACGTTTATTGACGTGTGCGGCGACAAGTTTGATGTGAAGGCACAGAACTTCATTAACGTCGTTGCCGAAAACGACCGTCTCCCGCTGTTGCCGGAGATCGCCGCTCTGTTTGACCTGTACAAGGCCGAACAAGAGAAATCGGTAGACGTTGAAGTCACCAGTGCTTTCGCATTGAACCAAGAACAGCAAGACAAACTCGCCAAGGTTCTCAGTGCACGACTCAACCGGGAAGTGCGCCTGCAAGTCGAGGAAGACAAATCCCTTATTGGGGGCATTGTCATCCGCGCCGGCGACCTGGTAATCGATGGCTCGGTTCGCGGCAAACTCGCGAATCTTGCCGAAGCATTGAAATCTTGAGTTTGAAGGGGCAGCAGAGCAATGCAGCAACTCAATCCTTCCGAAATAAGTGAAATTATCAAGGGCCGCATCGACAAGCTCGATGTGACCTCCCAAGCCCGTAACGAAGGCACTGTCGTCAGCGTATCTGACGGTATCGTGCGGATTCACGGTCTGGCCGACGTAATGTACGGCGAGATGATCGAGTTTCCGGGCGGCGTCTTCGGTATGGCTCTCAACCTGGAGCAAGACTCTGTAGGTGCCGTTGTATTGGGCTCTTACCAGTCTCTGGCTGAAGGCATGAGCGCCAAGTGCACTGGCCGCATCCTCGAAGTTCCGGTTGGTAAGGAACTGCTGGGTCGCGTAGTCGACGCACTGGGTAACCCAGTTGACGGCAAAGGTCCACTGAACAACACCGAGACCGATGCGGTCGAGAAAGTTGCTCCAGGCGTGATCTGGCGTAAGTCGGTAGACCAGCCTGTACAGACTGGCTACAAGGCTGTCGATGCCATGATTCCTGTCGGCCGTGGCCAGCGTGAGCTGATCATCGGTGACCGTCAGATCGGTAAAACCGCTCTGGCGATCGACGCGATCATCAACCAGAAAAACAGCGGTATTTTCTGCGTCTACGTAGCGATCGGTCAGAAACAATCGACCATCGCTAACGTGGTTCGCAAGCTGGAAGAAAACGGCGCACTGGCTAACACCATCGTCGTTGCCGCGAGCGCTTCGGAATCTGCAGCACTGCAGTTCCTGGCACCGTACTCCGGTTGCACCATGGGTGAATTCTTCCGCGACCGCGGTGAAGACGCGCTGATCGTTTATGACGATCTGTCCAAGCAAGCAGTGGCTTACCGCCAGATTTCCCTGCTGCTGCGCCGTCCACCAGGCCGTGAAGCTTACCCAGGCGACGTGTTCTATCTCCACTCCCGTCTGCTGGAGCGCGCATCCCGCGTTTCGGAAGAATACGTAGAGAAGTTCACCAACGGCGCAGTGACCGGCAAAACCGGTTCCCTGACCGCACTGCCGATCATCGAAACCCAGGCTGGCGACGTTTCCGCGTTCGTTCCGACCAACGTGATTTCCATCACCGACGGTCAGATCTTCCTGGAATCGGCCATGTTCAACTCCGGGATCCGTCCTGCTGTGAACGCCGGTGTTTCGGTATCCCGTGTGGGTGGTGCCGCTCAGACCAAGATCATCAAGAAGCTCTCCGGTGGTATCCGTACCGCTCTGGCTCAGTACCGTGAACTGGCGGCATTCGCCCAGTTCGCTTCTGACCTGGACGAAGCGACCCGTAAGCAACTTGAGCATGGTCAGCGCGTTACCGAGCTGATGAAGCAGAAGCAATACGCACCAATGTCGATCGCTGACATGGCGCTGTCGCTGTATGCCGCTGAGCGTGGGTTCCTGACTGACGTTGAAATCGCCAAGATCGGCAGCTTCGAACAAGCGCTGATTGCTTTCTTCAACCGCGATCACGCCGAATTGATGGCGAAGATCAACGTGAAGGGTGACTTCAATGACGAAATCGACGCTGGCATGAAAGCCGGTATCGAGAAGTTCAAGGCCACCCAAACCTGGTAAGCCGCAGCGGGAGCCGCAAGGCTCCCGCTTGCTAACCTGATAGGTGTTACATGGCAGGCGCAAAAGAGATTCGCAGTAAGATTGCGAGCATCAAAAGCACGCAAAAGATTACCAGCGCCATGGAAAAAGTGGCGGTCAGTAAAATGCGCAAGGCACAAATGCGCATGGCTGCTAGCCGTCCTTACGCGGAGCGCATCCGCCAGGTTATTGGTCATTTGGCCAACGCCAACCCGGAATATCGCCACCCCTTCATGATCGAGCGTGAAATCAAGCGCGTCGGTTATGTCGTAGTGAGCAGTGACCGTGGTCTGTGTGGTGGCTTGAACACCAACCTGTTCAAGGCCCTGGTCAAGGACATGGCGGTAAACCGCGAAAACGGCGTCGAGATCGATCTGTGTGTTGTTGGTAGCAAGGGTGCGGCTTTCTTCCGCAACTTCGGCGGTAACGTCGTTGCAGCTATCAGCCACCTGGGTGAAGAGCCGTCGATCAATGATCTGATTGGCAGCGTCAAGGTGATGCTGGATGCCTACCTGGACGGCCGTATTGATCGCCTGTCCGTGGTGTCCAACAAGTTCATCAACACCATGACGCAACAGCCTACTGTGGAGCAGTTGATTCCACTGGAGGCAACCCCGGATCAATCGCTCAAGCACCACTGGGACTATCTCTACGAACCGGATGCCAAAGAGCTGCTTGACGGCTTGATGGTCCGTTACGTCGAGTCGCAGGTCTACCAGGCGGTGGTCGAGAACAACGCGGCTGAACAAGCTGCGCGGATGATCGCGATGAAGAACGCTACCGACAACGCCGGTGATTTGATCAGCGATTTGCAGCTGGTCTACAACAAGGCGCGTCAGGCTGCGATCACCCAAGAGATCTCGGAAATCGTCGGCGGCGCTGCCGCGGTTTAACGGTTCAAATATTCAGAGGATCCAGCTATGAGTAGCGGACGTATCGTTCAAATCATCGGCGCCGTTATCGACGTGGAATTTCCACGCGACAGCGTACCGAGCATCTACAACGCGCTGTTGGTACAAAGCGCGGCCGGGACTACTCTCGAAGTTCAGCAACAGCTGGGCGACGGCGTGGTTCGTACCATTGCGATGGGTTCCACCGAAGGCTTGAAGCGCGGTCTGGAAGTCAAAGACTCCGGCGCAGCCATCTCCGTACCGGTCGGTAAAGCGACCCTGGGCCGGATCATGGACGTACTGGGTAACCCGATCGACGAAGCTGGCCCGATTGACACCGAAGAGCGCTGGGGCATTCACCGTCCTGCGCCAACCTTCGCTGAACAAGCTGGCGGCAACGACCTGCTGGAAACCGGCATCAAGGTTATCGACCTGGTTTGCCCGTTCGCCAAGGGTGGTAAAGTCGGTCTGTTCGGTGGTGCCGGTGTAGGCAAAACCGTAAATATGATGGAACTGATCCGTAACATCGCCATCGAGCACAGCGGTTATTCCGTGTTCGCCGGTGTGGGTGAGCGTACTCGTGAGGGTAACGACTTCTACCACGAGATGAAGGATTCCAACGTTCTGGACAAAGTGGCACTGGTTTACGGTCAGATGAACGAGCCGCCGGGTAACCGTCTGCGCGTAGCACTGACCGGCCTGACCATGGCCGAGAAGTTCCGTGACGAAGGTAACGACGTTCTGCTGTTCGTCGACAACATCTATCGTTACACCTTGGCCGGTACTGAAGTATCCGCACTGCTGGGCCGTATGCCTTCCGCAGTAGGTTACCAGCCGACCCTGGCCGAAGAGATGGGTACTCTGCAAGAGCGTATCACTTCGACCAAAAACGGTTCGATCACCTCGATCCAAGCGGTATACGTACCTGCGGATGACTTGACTGACCCGTCGCCAGCGACCACTTTCGCCCACTTGGACGCCACCGTCGTTCTGTCCCGTGACATCGCTTCCCTGGGTATCTACCCAGCGGTCGATCCACTCGACTCGACTTCGCGTCAGCTGGACCCGAACGTAATCGGCCAGGACCACTACGACACCGCTCGCGGCGTACAGTATGTTCTGCAACGTTACAAAGAACTGAAGGACATCATTGCGATCCTGGGTATGGACGAGCTGTCGGAAGCCGATAAGCAGTTGGTAAACCGTGCTCGTAAGATCCAGCGTTTCTTGTCGCAGCCGTTCTTCGTGGCTGAAGTCTTCACCGGTGCTTCGGGTAAATACGTTTCCCTGAAAGACACCATTGCTGGCTTCAAAGGCATCCTCAACGGTGACTACGACCACCTGCCAGAACAAGCGTTCTACATGGTCGGCGGCATCGAAGAAGCGATCGAGAAAGCCAAGAAACTGTAATCCCGGCGCCCGGCAACGGGCGCTAATTTAGGTTGAGGCAATCAGATGGCTATGACAGTCCATTGCGATATCGTCAGCGCGGAAGGGGAAATCTTCTCCGGCCTGGTCGAGATGGTGGTTGCGCACGGTGCACTGGGTGATCTTGGTATCGCCCTGGGTCACGCGCCGCTGATCACTAATCTCAAGCCGGGCCCGATCCGCCTGATCAAGCAGGGCGGGGAAGAGGAGGTGTATTACATCTCCGGCGGTTTCCTCGAGGTTCAGCCGAACATGGTCAAGGTACTTGCCGACACTGTGCAACGTGCTGCCGACCTGGACGAAGCCTCCGCTCAGGAAGCCGTTAAGGCTGCCGAGAAGGCCTTGCATGACCGTGGTGCAGAATTCGATTACGGTTCTGCTGCCGCACGTCTGGCCGAGGCTGCAGCTCAGCTGCGCACCGTCCAGCAGATCCGCAAGAAGTTCGGCCACTAATTAGGCCACTGCTTGTTGTGCGATTGATTAAAAAGGGTAGCCTCGGCTACCCTTTTTTCTTTTTAGATATTCATAACCTGGTCGCAGCCGCTGACCATCCAGGATTGGTAGCCAGTCATGTCTTTAGAAATCGTTATCCTCGCTGCTGGTCAGGGCACTCGCATGCGTTCGGCACTGCCGAAAGTTCTGCATCCGATTGCCGGCAACTCGATGCTCGGCCATGTTATCCACAGCGCCCGGCAACTTGATCCACAGCGCATCCACGTAGTGATCGGCCATGGCGCCGATGCAGTGCGCGAGCGTCTGGCGGCTGATGATCTGAATTTCGTCCTGCAGGACAAACAGCTTGGGACTGGCCATGCCGTTGCTCAAGCGGTGCCTTTCATTGAGTCCGACACCGTCCTGATTCTTTATGGTGACGTGCCATTGATCGAAGTCGAGACCCTGCAGCGTCTGCTCAAGCAAGTAGCACCGCAGCAACTGGGTTTGTTGACAGTCGAACTGAACGACCCGACCGGCTATGGCCGCATCGTCCGCAACGCTGACGGCAAAGTGACTGCCATCGTCGAGCAGAAAGACGCCAACGAAGCCGAACGAGCGATCACTGAAGGCAACACCGGCATTCTGGCGCTGCCGTTCGCGCAATTGGCTGGCTGGATGAGTCGTCTATCGAACAACAACGCCCAGGGCGAGTATTACCTGACCGACGTGATCGCGATGGCAGTCAGCGACGGCCTGGTGGTGGCCACCGAACAACCGCATGACGCCATGGAAGTGCAGGGCGCTAACGACCGCAAGCAGCTTTCCGAGCTTGAACGTCACTATCAGCTGCGCGCCGGTCGTCGTTTGATGGCTCAAGGCGTGACCCTGCGTGACCCGGCTCGTTTTGATGTGCGCGGTGAAATCACCGTCGGCCGCGACGTTCTGATCGACATCAACGTGATCCTCGAAGGCAAGGTCGTTATCGAGGACGACGTGGTGATCGGCCCGAACTGCGTGATCAAGGACAGCACCCTGCGCAAAGGTGTGGTGATCAAGGCCAACAGCCATATCGAAGGCGCGATTCTTGGCGAAGGCAGCGATGCTGGCCCGTTCGCTCGTTTGCGTCCAGGTACTGTGCTCGAAGCACACGCCCATGTGGGTAACTTTGTTGAGTTGAAAAACGCTCATCTCGGCGAGGGCGCCAAGGCCGGTCATCTGACCTATCTGGGTGATGCCGAGATCGGCGCACGTACCAACATCGGGGCGGGCACCATCACCTGCAACTACGACGGTGCCAATAAGTGGAAAACCGTGCTGGGTGAAGATGTGTTCATCGGTTCCAACAACTCGTTGGTTGCGCCTGTGGATATCTCTTCGGGTGCGACCACAGCTGCTGGGTCGACCATTACGCAGAATGTGGATAACGCACAGTTGGCCGTGGGCCGTGCGCGGCAGAAGAATATCGATGGCTGGAAGCGGCCTGAGAAAATCAAGAAGGGCTGAGTTATCCACAGATAATTTGGCGTCCTTGAGATAACAATCGCGGGCAAGCCTTGCTCCTACAGGTCAGCTTCGTTCACAAATTATGTGAACAACCTAAAACCTGTAGGAGCATGGCTTGCCCGCGATGCTTTTATCCACAGGTCTTTTTATCGCCCCACGCTTGACGAAGTTTCGACAATAGGTTTTGATTGCTTCCGTTATCTTTCGAATCGAAACTTACCCAGCCATGTCGAAACGCAATACACCGCAACGCCGACACAACATCCTCGCCTTGCTCAATGAGCAGGGCGAAGTCAGTGTGGATGAGCTGGCGAAGCGCTTCGAAACGTCGGAAGTTACGATCCGCAAGGATCTCGCGGCACTTGAGAGCAACGGTTTGTTGCTGCGCCGTTATGGCGGAGCGATTACCCTGCCTCAAGAGCTGGTGGCCGACCTTGGGCAACCAGTGTCCAAATACAAGCAGGCCATCGCCCGCGCTGCCGTCACACGAATTCGCGAGCATGCGCGGATCATCATCGACAGCGGCAGCACCACGGCAGCGATGATTCCGGAACTCGGCCAGCAGCCGGGCCTGGTCGTGATGACCAATTCCCTGCATGTCGCCAATGCCTTGAGCGAACTTGAGCATGAGCCGGTGCTGTTGATGACCGGCGGCACTTGGGACCCGCATTCCGAGTCCTTTCAGGGGCAGGTGGCCGAGCAGGTACTACGTTCTTACGATTTCGACCAGTTGTTCATCGGTGCCGACGGCATCGACCTGGTTCGCGGTACCACCACCTTCAACGAACTGCTGGGGCTGAGCCGGGTCATGGCTGAAGTCGCCCGGGAAGTGGTTGTCATGGTGGAGGCCGACAAGATCGGCCGCAAGATTCCCAACTTGGAGCTGCCCTGGAGCAGCGTCCATACCCTTATTACCGATGATCGCCTGCCGCTAGAGGCACGGGATCAGATTCAGGCCCGCGGAATCAACTTGATCCTCGCGGCTGTCAGTCAGGAGAAATAACATGTGTGGAATTGTCGGCGCAGTCGCAGAACGTAATATCACCGCCATCCTGCTCGAAGGCCTGAAGCGCCTTGAATACCGTGGCTATGACAGTGCCGGTGTAGCGGTCTACACCAATGACCAAAAGCTTGAGCGCCTGCGTCGCCCGGGCAAGGTCAGTGAATTGGAACTGGCGCTGGCCGAAGAACCGCTGGTCGGCCGCCTGGGTATCGCCCACACCCGCTGGGCCACTCACGGTGCGCCGTGCGAGCGCAACGCTCACCCGCATTTCTCCGGTGATCTGGCGGTGGTGCACAACGGCATCATCGAGAACCACGAAGCCCTGCGCGAGCAACTGAAAGCCTTGGGTTACGTGTTTACCTCGGATACCGACACCGAAGTCATTGCTCACCTGTTGAACCACAAACTCAAGGATCTGCCTGATCTGACCGTGGCCTTGAAGGCTACTGTCAAAGAGCTGCACGGTGCTTATGGTCTGGCGGTCATCAGCGCTCAGCAACCGGATCGTCTGGTTGCGGCCCGCAGCGGCAGCCCGCTGGTCATCGGTCTGGGCATGGGTGAAAACTTCCTGGCTTCCGATCAGTTGGCCCTGCGCCAGGTCACTGACCGCTTCATGTACCTGGAAGAAGGCGATATCGCCGAAATTCGCCGCGACAGCGTGCAGATCTGGGACCTGAGTGGCCAAGTCGTCGAACGTGAGTCGGTGCAGTACCGCGATGGTGCCGAAGCCGCCGACAAGGGCGAATTCCGCCACTTCATGCTCAAGGAAATTCACGAGCAACCGGCTGTGGTGCAGCGCACCCTGGAAGGTCGCATCAGCCAGAATCAAGTGCTGGTGCAAGCGTTCGGTCCGCAGGCTGCCGAGCTGTTCGCCAAAGTGCGTAACGTGCAGATCGTCGCGTGCGGCACCAGCTACCACGCTGGTATGGTTGCCCGTTACTGGCTCGAAGAATTGGCCGGCATTCCGTGCCAGGTCGAAGTCGCCAGCGAATTCCGCTACCGCAAGGTGGTGGTGCAGCCCGACACCCTGTTCGTAACCATCTCCCAGTCCGGCGAAACCGCCGACACCCTGGCAGCTCTGCGTAATGCCAAAGAGTTGGGTTACCTCGCCAGCCTGGCGATTTGCAACGTCGGCATCAGCTCATTGGTGCGTGAATCCGATCTGACTCTGCTGACCCAGGCCGGTCGCGAAATCGGAGTGGCCTCGACCAAAGCCTTTACCACTCAGTTGGTCGGTCTGCTGTTGCTGACCCTGTCCTTGGGGCAGGTTCACGGCACGTTGGCCAAAGACGTCGAAGCCACATTGGTTGAAGAGCTGCGCCGCCTGCCAACCCGCCTCGGCGAAGCCCTGGCCATGGACGGCACCGTCGAAAAAATCGCCGAGCTGTTCGCCGAGAAAAACCACACCCTGTTCCTCGGTCGTGGCGCGCAATTCCCGGTGGCGATGGAAGGAGCTCTCAAGCTTAAGGAAATCTCCTACATCCATGCCGAAGCCTATCCGGCCGGCGAACTGAAACATGGCCCGTTGGCGCTTGTGGATAACGACATGCCAGTGGTCACCGTGGCACCGAACAACGAGCTGCTGGAGAAGTTGAAATCCAACCTCCAGGAAGTCCGCGCCCGTGGCGGCGAGCTGATTGTCTTCGCAGACGAACAAGCTGGCATGACCAATGGCGAAGGCACTCATGTTGTGCAAATGCCGCACATCCACGACATCCTGTCGCCGATCCTCTACACCATTCCGCTGCAGTTGCTCTCGTATTACGTTGCCGTGTTGAAAGGCACCGATGTTGACCAGCCGCGTAACCTGGCGAAGTCGGTGACGGTGGAATAAGTTATCCACAGGTGATGGAAACATTAAAAATCGCAGCCTACGGTTGCGATTTTTTTTATCTGAATTGAGGACACGCCCATGGACCGATTCCAGGAAATGCAGGTCTTCGCTGCCGTCGCCCAAGACCAAGGCTTCTCGGCAGCGGCGCGGCGTCTGGGCCTGTCGGCAGCCAGCGTGACTCGCGCGGTGGCGGCGTTGGAGAAACGCATCGGCACGGTGCTGCTGACGCGCACTACCCGCAGCGTGCATTTGAGCGAGGCGGGTCAGCGTTATCTGGAAGACTGTCGGAGGATTCTCGCCGAGGTGCAGGAAGCCGAGGACTCGGCGGCGGGCAGCCACACCCAACCGCGTGGGCAATTGACGATTACTGCGCCGGTGTTGTTTGGTGAGCTGTTTGTCACGCCCGTGATGGTGAATTATCTGACGCACTTCCCTGAAGTCAGCATCAATGGGTTGCTGGTCGATCGAGTGGTCAGCATGGTCGAGGAGGGTATTGATGTCGCCGTGCGCATCGGTGAGTTGCCTGACAGTAATCAGCATGCGATTCGCGTGGGTGAGGTTCGGCGGGTGATTTGCGGCTCGCCGGACTTTCTGGCAGCCCATGGCCGACCTCGACATCCTCAGGATCTGGCTCAGGCGCCGGTTATTGCGACGTCCTCTATCGGTCAGTCGAGAACCTGGCCGTTCCTCGAAGGGGGAGAGCCGCTGAGTGTTCGACCAGCACCGCGCCTGGTGGTGACGGCGAATCAGGCGGCTATTACGGCGGCGTGCCTGGGTTTGGGGTTGACCCGGGTTCTGTCTTATCAGGTCGCGAGTAAAGTCGCCTCCGGTGAGCTGGAAATCGTTCTGGCGGACTTCGAGCTGCCGCCATTGCCTATCCATGTGGTCTATCAGGGCGGGCGCAAGGCCCCTGCGCGGATCCGCAGTTTTGTGGATTTTGCGGTGAGCGCGCTGCGTGAGCATCCGTCCTTGCAAGCGTGATGGTTTATTTCACCTGATGAAATAATGGATTGCGTTGGCTGGTTATTCTGTTGTTTTGGTTGCGGGTGGAAGATAGCGCCCCATCGGTGCTGATCTCTCTTCAACAGCGCCACCACCCAGCGGAGTCGACCATGCAAGCGATCAAACTCTACAACTTCCCTCGTTCTGGCCACGCTCACCGTGTGGAGCTGATGCTGTCCCTGTTGCAGCTACCGACCGAGCTGATCTTTGTCGACTTGCCGAAGGGCGCGCACAAGCAGCCGGATTTCCTCGCGCTCAACGCTTTTGGTCAGGTTCCGGTCATCGATGATCAAGGCGTGGTGTTGGCCGACTCCAACGCGATTCTGGTTTACCTGGCGCAAAAATATGGCGACGGCCGCTGGCTGCCAACCGATCCGGTCGGGGCGGCCAAGGTTCAGCGCTGGTTGTCGATTGCCGCTGGGCCGATTGCCTTTGGCCCCGCCAGAGCGAGGCTGATCACGGTGTTTGGTGCGGCTTACAACGCTGAAGAAGTGATCGCTTATTCCCACACCGTGCTCAAAGTGATCGATCAGGAACTGGCAGCAACGCCGTATCTGGCTGGTGCCGAGCCAACCATTGCCGACGTTTCGGCCTACAGCTACATCGCTCATGCGCCAGAAGGCAACGTGTCCCTGGAGGACTACGCCAACATCCGCGCCTGGCTGGCACGGATCGAAGCGTTGCCAGGATTTGTCGGCATGCCGCGCACCGTTGCCGGTCTGCAAAAAACTGCCTGAAGCTTACGGCCCGACACTGTCGGGTCGTTCACACTGCGCCGATGGCGCAGGGGAGAAGTCGTTGTGGACCGTTCACCCTGGCACGCTGGCGAGAAACAGTTGCAGGCTCATGTGGGCATTGCCGAACGAATGGAGGTGCTCGGTCGTAAGGTGATTCGCAGCGAGATGCCGGATCAGCACCGCACGTTCTATGAGCAACTGCCGTTTATGCTGTACGGCGCGGTGGATGCCGACGGTAATCCCTGGGCCAGTATTCTTGAAGGGCCACCGGGTTTTGCTCACTCGCCCACGCCGGGTGCGCTGCAATTCAGCAGCCTGCCGGGCGCTGATGATCCGGCGCAATTGACGAAGGGCGCGGCGATCGGCCTGCTGGGGATCGAACTGCACACCCGTCGCCGCAACCGCCTCAACGGCCGAGTTGGCGCGATGACGGCGAGCGGCTTCGATGTGGCTGTTGAGCAGTCCTACGGCAATTGCCCGCAATACATCCAATTGCGGCAGTTTCGCTCAGTGCCGTTGGCGGACCCGTCGACTCGCATCGCGCAACACCTCAGCGGGCTGGATGAAGCGGCCAAAACCCTGATCGCGGGAGCCGATACGTTCTTTGTCGCCAGTTACGTGGACGTCGATGGCCACCGTTCGGTGGACGTTTCTCACCGCGGCGGGCAGGCCGGTTTCGTTCAGGTAGAAGGCAATCGCCTGACCATTCCCGATTTCGCCGGCAACCTGTTTTTCAACACCTTGGGCAACCTGCTGCTCAATCCCCGGGCCGGTTTGCTGTTTATCGATTTCAATTCGGGAGACCTGCTGCACCTCAGTGGTCGCACCGAAGTCATTCTTGAAGGCCCACAGGTCGAGGCGTTTCAAGGGGCCGAGCGCTTGTGGACAGTCGATGTGGAAAGCGTGGTGCGTCGGCCCGCTGCGCTTGCTCTGCGGTGGCGCTTCGACGGTGTGTCGCCCACCAGTTTGCTGACCGGCACCTGGGAGCAGGCAAACGCCCGTCTGCAAGCCCAGGTCTTGGGCGATCGTTGGCGGCCGCTGCGGGTGGCGCGCATCAAAGAGGAAAGCCACAACATCCGCTCGATCTATCTGGAGCCTGCCGATGGCGCGGGGTTGCCAGTGTTTCAGGCCGGGCAGCATTTGCCGCTGCGCTTCAACATTGCCGGCGAGGTGCACATCCGCACTTACAGCCTGTCGAGTGCGCCGTCCGATGATTTTTTCCGCATCAGCGTGAAGCGTGAAGGCTTGGTGTCTTCGCATCTGCATGAACAGGTGCGCGTCGGTGATCTGTTGCAGGCCCGTGCGCCTCAAGGGCATTTCACCGTGGCACCTAATGAGCGTCGGCCGCTGGTGCTTCTGGCTGCCGGTGTCGGCATCACGCCGCTGTTGTCGATGCTGCGAGAGGTGGTTTATCAAGGCCTGCGCACCCGCCGCATCCGGCCGACCTGGTTTTTCCAGAGTTCGCGCACGTTGGCCGATCAAGTGTTTCGTCCTGAACTGGATCGCTTGCTCGACGGTGCTGGTGACGCGGTCAGGGTGCTGCGTCTGGTGAGTCAGCCGGAAGCCGGGGCCTTGGAGGGTGAGGATTTCGACCTGACGGGGCGGATCGACACCGCGCTGCTCAAGACCCTCCTTGAAGTGGAGGACTACGATCAGCTGGATTTTGTCCTCTGCGGGCCGGGCAGTTTTACCCAAGGGCTGTACGACGGCCTGCGGGAACTGGATATCCGTGATGCCAGGATTCACGCCGAAACCTTCGGCCCCTCGACCTTGCGCCGGGTGCCGGACCCCGACGCGGTGGTCATCGAGCAACCGCCCGCTGCTACGACTTCGGTGCCGGTGGTGTTTCAGCGCTCGGCTAAAGAGGCCCGCTGGCAACCCGACGGTGGCAGTTTGCTGGAGTTGGCGGAAAGCCGAGGGTTGCGCCCGGAATTCAGTTGCCGCGGCGGTTCCTGCGGGACCTGCAAGACTCGCCTGATCAGCGGCCAGGTGAATTATCCACAGCCGCCGGCCGAAGTGCCGGATGACGGACAAGTGCTGATTTGCTGTGCGATTCCGGCGCAGGGGTCGCAGCCTTTGGTCCTCGATTTGTAGTAGCTGCCGAGCCTGCGAGGCTGCGTTCGGCTGCGAAGCAGTCGTAAAATCAGACACAGAGGTTCTTCAGATACACCGTGCACGTAGTATTGGCGACTGCTGCGCCCGAGCGCGGACCGAGCCGAACGCAGCCTCGCAGGCTCGGCAGCTGCTACAAAGGATCTGATTCGGCTCAAGGGGCTTTATGTATTTTTTCGCTCGTCTGTCGGCGTTGATTGTTGCGGTGGTGTTGCTCAACGGTTGCGAACGACAGGACGCGCCAGCGCTCGATCAGCAACTCTACGTCTGGCAACGGCAATGGACACCGGCCCACGAAGCGGCGCTGAGGGACAGCCGTGCTGACTTTTCCACCCTGCGGGTGCTGGCCTTGCAGGCATTCCCCGAGGCAGGTTGGAGCCGGGCGCGGATTGATCCGGCGCTGCTCAAGCGTGATGGTCGGCCGCTGATCGCGGTGATTCGTCTCGACGGCCAACTCAAGTCGCTGGATCGGGACGAAGTCACCGCGCAGATCCTGCAGGTGCTCGGCGATTGGCAAGGGCAGGGACTGAATATATCCGGTGTGGAAATCGACCACGATGCCGGTAATGCTCGGCTACCGGCTTACGGTGAATTTCTTACGCACTTGCGCGCAGTCCTGCCGGCTTCTATTCCGCTGAGCATCACAGCATTGCCCGCCTGGCTCGACAGTCCCGAATTACCGGCGTTGTTATCCACAGTCGACAGCAGCGTGTTGCAGGTACACGCGGTGAGCGATCCGCGTCTTGGTTTGTTCGACCCGGATCAGGCCAGCAAATGGGCCAAGGCCTGGAACCGCATCACTTCCAAACCTTTCTATCTGGCGCTGCCGGCCTATGGTGTGGCGTTGTTGCCGGGCCGTGGTGCGCCGGTAGTGGAAAGCGAAGTGCCGATCGAACGGGGCGGCAAGCACCGGGAATTGCTCGCCGATCCGCGCCAGCTGAGCCGACTCGGGAGCGAATTGCGCAACGATCCACCGGCGCATCTGACAGGCCTGATCTGGTTTCGTCTGCCGCTGGCCAACGATCGCCGGGCCTGGAGCCTGACGACCCTGAGCGCCGTGGCGCGTGGCGATGCCCTCGACAGTCACCTGGCGCTGAAACTCTCTGAGCAAGAAGGCCTGTATGACATCAGCCTCAGCAATCAGGGCAACCTCGACAGCGCCTGGCCCGAACGCCTGACACTCGCGGTGCAGGGCTGCGATGGTGCCGATGCGCTGGCCGGTTATGCGTTGCAACAGCGTCCGGATCTGCTTACCTTCACCCGCCTGCGCGACGGTCGAATACCGGCCGGCGGGCAGCGCGCCATGGGTTGGGCTCGTTGCGCACATATTGATCAAGGAGGTTCGAATGTTGACCCGTAACTGGCCCCGCCATCTGCTTTGCCTGAGCCTCAGCCTGCCGCTGGGTTCGGCGCTGGCCTGCGGGCCGGACTTTCCGATGCGTCTGCTGGACAACCGCGGCCAGTCGCTGGCGGAACTGCCGGAAGGTAACTTCAGATTTGAAATCAGTCGCCTCGGGCATGCGGTCGCCGGGCTGAAGAACGTCACCGAAACCGCCTATAACATGGACGCGCCCGACTACGCAGAACAGCGGGATAAGGCTGAACAATCCGGTTTGACGGCTGAGCAGCAAGTGCTGGTGAAACAGTTACGCAGCCTGACTGATGCGCATGAGGTCGAGTTTCAGGGCGCGAGCCTTCCGGCTGAGCTCAAGCTCTATCTGGCCGGCGCGGTAGCATTCAATGCCGGTGATCATGGGCTGGCAGCCGAGTACTTACAGAAGGTGCTGGCATTGCCGGCGGATCAACGGGCATTGCGCAGCACTTGGGCGGCTTACTCGTTAGGTCGGGCGCTGTTTGCCATGAGCTCCGAAGCGGACGCGGGCCCTGATCTTTTGGCACAGTCTCGAAAGGCCTTCGAGCAGACCCGTCAACTGAGCATCGACGGCTTCAGTGATCCACTGGAACTCGGCGTCGCCAGCCTCGGTGAAGAGGCCCGCGTGGCCCGCACCGCCGGCGACTGGAACAGCGCCATCGAACTCTACGCCACGCAAAACCTTCAGGGTTCGGCGGTGGGTTACACCTCGCTGAAACTGTTGGTGGCCGACCTCGCGGCGATGCCTGACGATCAACTGGCCGAGTTGCTCAAGGGCAAACCGGTGCAGCAACTGGTGACGGCTTCGTTGATCAGCCGACTGGGCTGGTCATTCGGTGATCAACCGCCGAACGAATTGAAACTGATCAAATTGCTGCAAAACAGCACCCGCGGTAGCCTCGACAATGCTGATCGCCTGGCGGCGGTGAATTATCAACAGGGTGATTACGCCAGCGCCAAGGCGTTTCTCGAACACGCCGGTGATGGCGGACTGGCGTGGTGGCTGCGGGCCAAACTGGCCTTGCGCGATGGCGATAAAAACGCGGCTGCCGCAGCGTATGCCAAGGCTGCCCAGGCCTTCCCGCAGAACGAGTCGTGGGGTGAGCGGCGCACGCCAGACTGGGACTTCGAAACGCTTCAGCCCAAGTGCCGGGTTGAAGGAGAAAGCGCGATCCTGGCGCTGCAACGCGGAGATTATCTGCAAGCGTTCGATCAGCTTTATCGCAGTAAAGATATCTACTGGTTCGACGCAGCCACGGTGGCCGAGCGGGTGTTGACCGTCGATGAACTCAAGCAATACGTCGACACTCAAGTGCCGGCGCCGCCCCCTCTGACTCAGCAGGATCGCGATAACTACGTGCAATTACCGGTGGCGGCGAAACTGCGCAATTTGCTCGGGCGGCGCTTGCTGCGTGAAGAGCGGTACGACGAAGCGCCAGCCTATTTCGATAGCACCGATTTGCAGGCCAAGGCCAAGTGGTACGGGCAGTTGCGCCACGACGCCGAATCCAAATGGTGGCCGACCAAACGGGCATTCGCTTATTACCATGCCGCGACACTGGCCCGTTTCGATGGAATGGAGTTGTTGGGCTACGAGCTGTCCCCGGATTACGCCACCTTCGGCGGCAATTACAGTCTGGAAGCGCCCGAGCTCAAGGTCGGACCGCTGATGGCCGAGGGTGAAGTGCAGCGCCAGCAAGCCAGCGTGGCGCAACCCGATGAGCGTTTCCACTACCGTTTTGTCGCCACGGCGCTGGCGAGCAAGGCCGCTGATCATCTGCCCCAGAGCAGTCAGGCCTTTGCTGCGGTGCTGTGTTCGGCGGCGGGTTGGAACAGCAGCCTTGAAGAAGAAAGCGCCTTCTACCAACGCTATGTCAAAGAAGGGCCGTACGTGGATTGGGCGGTGAACTTCGGCCGCCAATGTCCTTACCCGGATTTCCCGAACGCTGACAAACGTTACGTAACCCAGGCATTGGACCCTGTTCGCTCGGCCTTGCGACCTTACAAAAAATGGCTGCAAGCGGGCGGCGTCGTGGTGTTTACAGCGATAACGCTGGTGCTGATCAATCGCCGCAAGCGCAAAGCGCTGACGTAATCATGCCTGTTGCACAAAGGTCAGCCGCACGGCGAAGCCGATCAACAGGCTGCCGAACAGCCACTGCTGCAGGCGCTGGGCCGAAGGACTGCGTTGCAGCCAACGGCCAAGCGCTGCGCCGGTCAGTGCGTAAGCGCTGTCGAATAACAACCCAACGCCAACCAACACCACGCCCAGGGTCGCAAATTGCGCGAGCACCGGCCCGGCGTGTGGATCGATGAACTGCGGCAGCAGCACCGAGCAGAACAGCAATGCTTTGGGGTTGAGCAGGTTGGTCAACAAACCGCGCTGGATCGCTGCACGCCAGCGAGGTTTTTCAGTGGTGGCATCTCCGTTCAAGTTCGGCAACATGGTGGTTCGCAGGCATTGAATGCCGATCCATAGCAGATACGCGGCCCCGGCCAGGCGTACCACGTCGAACGTCCAGGGCGCAGCCTTGAACAGTGCCGCCAACCCCAACGCTGCCAAGGCCACATGGCATCCTCGGGCAATGCCCAGACCCACCGCAGTCGCCAGCGCCGCGCCTTTGCCCTGACGGGCACCGGTTTGTAACAACAGGATCATGTCCGGGCCCGGCAACAGATAGACCACCGCCAACGCCATGAAAAACACCCAGAGTCCTGCCACGTTGCACCCCATTCGTTGTCGATTCGGTACGGCCAGTCTAGGGCTGAAGGGCAGGGTAGGTGGTTGCGTAGTTCGCTTCTAAAATGCTTCTGGTTGGCATAACCTGCCACTCAATTGCAGGTAAACCATCAGGATCTGCCAAACCATGAAACTCGACGCCTACGACCGCAAGATTCTCGCTGCGCTGCAACGGGACGGTCGCCTGAGCAACGTGCAACTGGCTGACGAGATCGGTCTGTCCGCCTCGCCTTGTTTGCGCCGGGTTCGAATGCTCGAAGAAGCCGGGGTCATACGCGGTTACCAGGCCAATCTGGATCACGACGAAGTAGGGCTTGGGCTGACGGTGTTTGTCGGGGTCAAGGTCGAGCGGCATAACGATGAGCAGGCCGAATCCTTTCGCTTGGCCGTGACGGCGTTACCCGAAGTGATTTCGGCTTTTCTGGTGTCAGGGGAATCGGATTTTCTGCTGCAAGTGGTGGTGCCGGACCTGCGTGCCTATGACCGTTTTCTTACGGGGCGCTTGCTGAAATTGCCGGGTGTGAGCGACATCCGCAGCAACTTTGCGATTCATACGGTGAAGACCCCGGGGGCGTTGCCGCTGGACCATTTACCGGCCTCCTAGGATTTAAGATCGTTCCCACGCTCTGCGTGGGAACGATCAGGGGCAACATCATCACATTTGAGTCGCCATCCCCTCCACATTCATCGCCGCCTGACGCAAGGCCTCGGAGCGGGTCGGGTGTGGATGGCAGGTCAGGGCAATGTCTTCGGCAGAGGCGCTGAACTCCATGGCCACACAGTATTCGCCAATCATTTCACTGACACTTGGACCCACCAGGTGCACGCCGAGAATCTCGTCGGTGCGCTCATCGGCCAGCACTTTGGCGAAGCCTTCGGTCTCGTGATTGATCTTTGCCCGGCTGTTGGCGGTGAAGGGAAACTTGCCGACTTTGTAGGCGCGGCCTTCGGCCTTGAGCTGTTCTTCGGTCTTGCCGACGCTTGCCAGTTCGGGCTTGGTGTAGATCACGTTGGGGATCAGGTCGTAGTTGACCTCGGCAGCCTTACCGACAATCTGCTCGATGCAGACCATGGCCTCGTCTTCGGCCTTGTGGGCGAGCATCGGCCCGGACGTGACGTCGCCGATCACCCAGATGCCAGCCGCTTCGGTGCGATGGCCCTTGTTGGCGAGCATACCGCGCTTGTCCGTGGCGAGGCCGACGTTTTCCAGCCCCAGGCCTTGGGTGTAAGGCCGGCGGCCGATGGATACCAGCACGTAATCCGCTTCAAGCAGTTCGGCGGTACCACCAGCCGCGGGCTCGACGCTGAGCTGAACACCGGTCGCGGAGGTTGTGGCGCTGGTGACTTTGGAACTCAATTTGAAGTTGATGCCCTGTTTACTCAACGAACGTTGCAGGGTTTTGCCGGCCTCACCATCCACACCGGGGCAGATCCGGTCGAGAAACTCGACCACGGTCACCTGAGCGCCCAAACGCCGCCACACCGAACCCAGCTCCAGGCCGATCACCCCGGCCCCGATCACCACTAGATGCTTGGGCACTTCAGTCAGTGACAGCGCGCCCGTCGAATCGAGGATGCGTTTGTTGTCGATGTCCACACCGGGCAGGGGAGTGGGCTCAGAGCCGGTGGCGATGATGATGTTCTTGGTGTTCAGTTCGGTCTTGCCGCCCTGGCTGTCGGTCACGGTCACTTTGCCGGGCCCGTCGATGTGACCCCAACCCTTGACCCAATGGACTTTGTTTTTGCGAAACAGAAACTCGATGCCCTTGGTCAACCCGGCAACGCTTTCATCCTTTTGTTTCATCATCTGCGCAAGATTGAGTGTGGGTTTGACTTCAATCCCCAGGTTGGCGAATTCCGCGCCCATGGCGGCGTCGTAGAGTTCGGAGGCGTGCAGCAGCGCTTTTGACGGCATGCAACCGACGTTCAAGCAGGTGCCGCCGAGCGTGGCGCGTCCTTCTACGCAAACCGCTCTGAGGCCCAACTGACCGGCGCGGATCGCCGCGTTATAACCACCGGGGCCTCCGCCCAGAATCACGACGTCATAGATGCTCATGGTTGTACTCCTGGAGTGAACGGGGACCGGAATGGGTAAACGTAGTCCTTAGGTAAAATTACGAACGTAATATGTGCGTTCCGCAGCATTTCGGTCAAGGCTTCAGCCAAGCGACAGGTTGAGCGCCTTTAGATACAGCATTTAAGAACGGAAATTTCACGGCTTTCGTTATATCGTAACGAATTGCGATATGAGCAACGATAAACACTGGGGTGGTATGCAAGTCGATCTCGATGTCGATGGGACGCAAGTAGCCGGGCTGCCGCGTTTCCAGCAGGCGGTTTTTCAAGGGCGACGATTGCGTCAGTTCGCAATCGGTCTGGGCGCTCTGGCGGCGGCAGGTTGGTTGCTGGCGTTTTTTGTCGGGCTGTTTGCGCCGCAGTCGCTCTGGCCCGCGTTGCTGGTCAATCAGAGCGCCGGTTTGCTGGTGCTGGTCGCCGGTTTGCAATCGGCCTGGTGGGTGACGCAGTGGCGCGCGCGGGCGTTGAACCCGGTTGTGCAGGTCGTCGTTGCTGACGAAGTCGTTGCCCCGGTGGGCTGGTACGAACAGCTGCTGGATCGGCTCAGCCAGCGATGGCTGCGAATGCTGGTGCAGATCGGCGCCCCGACGCTGTGGCTCGCGGGTTGGTCGCTGGTGACGTTGTTGAGCATCGAACAAGTCTGGAACCTTGCACTGCCGCCAACCGCACTGGGAGTGTCGGCCAGTGTCGGTGCGGCGCTGTCGCTGTTGCTGGCCTTCGGTTTGTTGGTGTTGGAGCGTCAACTGGCGCAGGAAAACGTCGCCCAATGGCCCGAAGCAGCGTCGTTGGCGCAGCTGACACGGGTGGCGATCATTGGCCTGGTGCTCAGCGCTTTGTGTCTGTTGTTCGGTAGCGAAACTTCAATCTGGCCGGTGCGTCTGGCGGTGCTGATGGGTTTGCTGCCAGGGTTGGTCGCCGCCGAGCTGCTGTTGCGCGCCCTACTGTCGTTGTTCAGTCCGCAGCGCGAACAACTCGAACCTGCCTTGCTGGCGCGCAGCTTCGTCGCCGACATGCTGCGCTGGCCGCCGCAACCCTTGTTGGCGTTGCAGCACGAATTGCACAACCGCTTCGGCATCGACCTGCGGCAAATCTGGGCCTTCACTTACATGCGTCGGGCGTTTTTTCCGGTGCTGATGGTGGTGGCAGTTGTCGGTTGGTCACTCACGGGCATTCACGAAATTCCCATGCAAGGGCGAGGCATCTACGAGCGATTCGGCAAACCGGTGGAGGTATTTGGTCCTGGTTTGCACGCAGGTTTGCCCTGGCCTCTGGGCCGAGTGTTGAGCGTCGAAAACGGTGTGGTCCACGAGTTGGCCACCAGTGTTGGCGACACACCGGCGCCGGTCGTGGCCGAACCCGCCGAAGGCCCGGCGCCCGCGATTGCAAACCGCTTGTGGGACGCCAGCCATGTGAATGACAAATCCCAAGTCATTGCCAGCAGCCGAGCCGACAAGCAGAGCTTCCAGATCGTCAACATGGACGTGCGTTTCGTCTATCGCATTGGCCTGAGCGATCAAGCGGCGTTGGCCGCAACCTACAACAGCGCCGACGTTCCGACGCTGATCCGCAGCACCGCCAGCCGGATTCTGGTTCATGACTTCGCTTCGCGTACCCTCGACGGGTTACTTGGCGAGGACAGGGTAGGGCTCGCCGAAGAGATTGGTCGCGCGGTACAGGCCGACTTGCAGAAACTCGACAGCGGCGTGGAAATTCTCGCCACCGTGGTCGAGGCAATTCATCCACCGGCCGGTGCCGCCAATGCTTATCACGGCGTTCAGGCTGCGCAGATTGGCGCCCAGGCATTGATTTCCCGCGAGCGCGGTGCGGCGGCGGAAGCCACCAACCAGGCGCAATTGCAGGCCAGCATCGCACGCGATCAAGCGACGGCCAGCGCTCGTGAAATCAACGCCACTGCCCAAGCGGCTGACTTGAGATTCGGCGCCGAGCAAAAGGCCTACGCCAGCGCCGGCCAGGCTTTCGTGCTGGAGCAGTACTTCAGCCAACTGTCCCAGGGCTTGGCCAATGCCAGGTTGCTGGTGCTCGATCATCGTCTGGGCGGCAGCAGTAACGCGCCGACCATCGACCTCCGTACATTCACGCTGCCGGCTGACCCTGCGCCGGCGCGTAAAACCGCTCAGCCAGGAGCTGCCAATTGAGCCAGTCGCACACTCACGATCACGATGACCATACTGGCCACGATCATGGCCATGGCGGGCATCACCACGGCCATCACCATCACGGTGATCCGCAAGAAGCTGGCCCGTTCCCGTGGCGGCGAATGGGCTGGGCAGCGTTGCTGGTGGCGTTCGCCATTGCGGCAGCGAGCCTGGTGCAGGTGCGTTCGGGGGAGGCCACAGTGATCACGCGTTTTGGTAATCCGTCGCGGGTATTGCTGGAACCAGGTCTTGGCTGGCGTTGGCCTGCTCCTTTTGAAGCGGCCATTCCTGTCGATCTGCGACTGCGCACAACCTCGAGTGGTTTGCAGGATGTAGGGACGCGGGACGGTTTGCGCATCATCGTTCAGGCTTACGTGGCCTGGCAGGTTCAGGGTGATCCGGACAACGTGCAACGCTTCATGCGCGCCGTACAGAATCAGCCGGACGAAGCAGCGCGGCAAATTCGCACGTTTGTGGGTTCGGCGCTGGAAACCACGGCCAGCAGTTTTGACTTGGCTAACCTGGTGAACACCGACGCCAACAAAGTACACATCGCTGATTTTGAAGCGCAGTTGCGTCAGCAAATCGATCAGCAGTTGCTTACGACTTATGGTGTACGGGTGCTGCAGGTCGGCGTCGAGCGTCTGACCTTGCCGTCGGTTACCCTCACCGCTACGGTCGATCGCATGCGTGCCGAGCGTGAAACAATCGCCACCGAACGCACGGCCATCGGTAAGCGCGAAGCGGCGCAAATCCGTTCTGCCGCCGAGCGTGATGCACGAATCGTACAAGCCGATGCCACGGTGAAAGCTGCCGATATCGAAGCTCAATCGCGCGTTGAAGCCGCGCAGATTTATGGTCGCGCCTATGCCGGGTCACCGCAGCTCTACAACCTGCTGCGCTCCCTCGACACACTGGGCACTATCGTCACGCCTGGCACCAAACTGATTCTGCGCACCGACGCCGCGCCATTCCGGGTGTTGGTTGACGGTCCGCCGACCCTCGATAACAAGTCCGGGTCGCAGCCATGAAATTAGTTCCACGTGGAACAAATGAGTTAAGCAGTCCCTGGATTCAGGCTGGGCGATTGGCTTTTTTGGCCCTTTACGCCGTGACGGTACTGGCCGCATTGGTGTGGGCATTTTCCAATGTGCGGCAGATCGATCCGCAAAATCGCGCGGTGGTTTTGCACTTCGGCGCACTGGATCGCATCCAGAATGCCGGCCTGCTATTGGCCTGGCCCCGTCCGTTTGAGCAGGTGATTTTGTTGCCCGCGGCGGATCGGGTGATTGAGCGTCGGGTGGAAAACCTGCTGCGCACAGATGCCGCGTTGCAGGCAGACCGTGTGGCGAGTTTCGCCACACCGATCAGCGATGCACTCGCCGGCTCCGGTTATTTGCTCACCGGCGACGCGGGTGCTGTGCAACTGGATGTGCGTGTTTTCTACAAAGTCACCAAGCCGTATGCCTTCGTTCTTCAAGGCGAACATGTGTTACCAGCATTGGATCGATTGGTGACTCGCAGCGCGGTGATCCTCACTGCCGCACGAGATCTGGACACTATTCTGGTCGCTCGACCGGAGCTGATCGGCGCCGATAGTCAGGCTGCTGAACGCCGCGAACGGTTGCGCGGTGATCTGGTGCAAGCCATCAATCAGCGCCTGGCTGACCTGACCGCGACCGGGCAGGGGTTAGGCATTGAAGTGACACGAGTCGACGTGCAATCGAGTCTGCCCGGCCCGGCGGTCAACGCCTTCAACGCTGTTCTGACCGCCAGTCAACAAGCCGACAAAGCTGTGGCCAATGCTCGCACTGAAGCCGAGAAACTGAGTCAGACCGCCAACGAACAAGCCGATCGCACGCTGCAAGTCGCTCACGCCCAAGCGAGCGAACGTCTGGCCAAAGCCTCCGCCGACACCGCCACCGTATTGAGCCTGGCGAAGGCGCAGCAACAGGGCACCGACCCGCAAATGTTGCTGCGCATCTACCGCGAGCGGATGCCGAAGATTCTCGGTCAGGCCGGTTCGGTGACCACGGTCAACCCGAAAGACGATTCCCGCCTGATCATTCAGGGAGCTGCACAATGACCACCCAAACCGCCGCCGCACCGAGCATGTTGTCCTCGGCTGAACAACGCAGCGCCGCCCGCCAATTGACCTTGGCTATGCTCGCTTTGGGCTTGCTCGCGCTCGGCCTGACCTGGCGCTGGTTGTCGCCGGAGCAGACGGGCGTCAGTCAATTGCTGCTGGGCTTTGCTTCGTTATTGGTGGCCGTGCCCGTGATGCGTTCGGCCTGGTACAGCCTGCGTTATCCGAGCCTGCACGGGATCACTGATCAATTGATCGCCCTGGCCATGCTCGGGGCGTGGGCCACGGGTGATCTGCTGACCGCGGCGTTGCTGCCAATCATCATGATCTTCGGCCACGTGCTGGAAGAGCGCAGCGTGATCGGTTCCCAGGAGGCGATTCGCGCCCTCGGTAAACTGACGCGCAGCCACGCGCGCAAAGTTCAGGCCGATGGCTCCATAGTCGAAGTCGATAACGGCACACTCAAGGCCGGCGACCTCGTCGAGGTGCGCGCGGGTGATCGGGTACCGGGGGATGGTCGGGTGTTGTCCGGTCAGGCGAGCCTGGACACCGCATCGATTACTGGCGAATCGGTGCCGATGGAGGCGGGCGTCGGCATGCAAGTCTTCGGCGGCGCGATCAACCTCGACGGTCTGCTGCGTATTGAAGTGACTCGCACCGGTAATGAGTCGACCCTCGGCAAAGTCATTGCGCTGATGCAAAGTGCCGAGCGCTCCAAACCACCGATCACGCGTTTGCTGGAACGCTACGCCGGCAGCTACATGGTGCTGGTGTTGCTGCTGGCCGCCGTGACCTGGTTCGTCACTAACGATGCCCAGGCCATGCTCGCGGTGTTGGTGGCGGCCTGTCCTTGCGCGCTGGTGTTGTCGGCACCGGCCACGGCGATTGCCGGTGTGGCGGTGGCGGCTCGTCACGGGATTCTGATTCGCAGCTCCGCGTTCCTCGAAGAGTTGGCAGACCTGACGTCGCTGGTGGTCGACAAGACCGGGACCCTGACTTTCGGCACCTTGCGTTTGCAATCCATCGACAGTCCGCTCGAGGATCGCAGCTACGTCCTTAAGCTCGCTGCCAGCCTCGGTTCTGCCAGCAGTCATCCGGTCAGCCGCGCGCTCGCCGGGTTAGTCACTCAGGAACATTTTCTGCTGCTCTCCGACATTCACGAACGTCAGGGGCTGGGCGTGGTGGCGATGACGGAGCAGGGCGAGGCGGCGCTCGGTCGTCCGGAGCTATTTGCGCAATTGGGTATCGCCACTTCAAGTGTTCCCGACCACGATGGCCCGATTGCCGGGCTGGCGCTCAACGGTGAATTCCTCGCCTGGCTGTTGCTGGCCGACAGCGTCAAACCCGAGGCTCGATTTGCCTTGAGCGAGCTACGTGAGTTGGGGTTGGGCCGGCAGTTGCTGCTGACAGGTGATCGGCAAAGCGTCGCGCGCACATTGGCGCGAGATGTCGGGATCAGCGACGTTGAAGCTCAAGCCTTGCCCGAGGACAAACTCAATCGCGTGCTGAAGGAAATCGGCAGCGGCTTCCGGCCGATGGTCGTGGGAGATGGGATCAACGATTCGCTGGCGCTCAAGGCCGGTGTGGTCGGCGTAGCCATGGGCGCGGGCGGGGCGGACATCGCGCTGGCTTCGGCCGATATCGTCCTGATCGGTAGCGACCTGCGTCGACTCGGCACGTGTGTGCGCTTGAGTCGCCAGTGCCGGCACACGTTGCAGGTTAACGTGATCATCGGTCTGGGCTGGACGCTGGCGATTGTCGCCTTCGCCGCCTTCGGCTGGCTCGGTGCTGCGGGCGCGATGATTGCTGCGCTGTTGCACAACTTCAGCACGTTGCTGGTGTTGGGTAACGCCGGGCGTTTACTGCGTTTTCAGGAACCATTGCTCAAGCTTGAGGATGAAGATTGAGTACGCCTGGTGAATGCTCTAAACAGCGCGATCACGGGGGATTTCAAGTTTTCAGAACTGTACGACGAATTCGTAGTCATCTAGGTGAGGGTAATCAATTTTGTGAATTCGCGACGGTGGGTTCGAGCGTTACGAATCATAGAAAAGGGCTATTAATTCGGTAGCCAACTATTTTTCATGGATGGTCTACCCTCACATCAGACGTCTGAAACTAGAGGGACTATCCATGCTCGCGCACCTTCCTCCGGCCTTACAGAATCTGCAGATACCGCTACGCCTGCGACTCTGGGACGGCCATGAATTCAACCTGGGGCCGACGCCTAGCGTCACAATTGTGGTCAAGGACCCACAAATGGTTACCCAGTTCACTCATCCAAGCCTGGACGCGCTCGGAGCGGCGTTTGTCGAAGGTAAACTTGAGCTGGAAGGCTCCATCAGCGACGTGATCCGCGTCTGCGATGAGTGGAGCCAGGCGTTGCTCGGTGATCAAGACAGCCAGCCAGTGCGCACCGCTCACGATAAAGAAGCAGACGCCAAGGCGATTTCCTACCACTACGACCTTTCCAATGCGTTTTATCAGCTGTGGCTCGACAGTGACATGGCGTATTCCTGCGCCTATTTCGAGACTGGCAGTGAAACGCTGGAGCAAGCCCAACAAGCCAAATTCCGCCACTTGTGCCGCAAGCTACGGCTGCAACCAGGGGAATACTTGCTGGATGTCGGTTGCGGATGGGGCGGGCTGGCACGGTATGCCGCCCGGGAGTTTGGCGCGAAGGTGTTCGGGATCACGCTCAGTAAAGAGCAACTGGCACTCGCCCGTGAACGGGTGACTGCCGAAGGCCTGGACGATCTGGTCGAACTGCAACTGCTCGACTACCGCGACCTGCCTCAGGACGGACGCTTCGACAAAGTGGTCAGTGTCGGCATGTTCGAACACGTTGGTCATGCCAATCTGGCCGAGTACTGCAAGACCTTGTTCGGGGCGGTGAAAGAGGGTGGCCTGGTGATGAACCACGGGATCACCGCCAAGCGCATCGACGGCCGTCCAGTGGGGCGCGGTGCCGGTGAATTCATCGGGAAGTTTGTGTTCCCAAATGGCGAGTTGCCGCACCTGTCGATGATCTCTGCCGAGATCAGCGAAGCTGGGCTGGAGATTGTCGACGTCGAGAGTCTGCGGCTGCACTACGCGCGTACGCTGGACCATTGGAGCGAACGCCTGGAAGACAATCTGGAAGCAGCTTCCCGGCTGGTGCCAGAGCAAGCCTTACGGATCTGGCGGCTGTACCTGGCGGGATGCGCTTATGCGTTCGCCAAGGGCTGGATCAACTTGCACCAGATTCTCGCGGTGAAAGCCCACCCCGATGGCAGCCATGAATTGCCATGGACGCGAGACGATATCTACAACCCTTAAAGTATCGGTGAAATAAGCCGGGCGACCCGCATGCCGACCTGTTGCAGGCGGCGGGTCTCCCGGCTTTCTTCTTTGGCGATCTCGTGAGCCTGGGCGAAGTCATCATTGAGCATCTGTTCTACTTCGGCGGCAAACGCGCTGTCGACCGTCAACAACATCACTTCAAAATTCAGCCGGAACGATCGGTTGTCCAGATTGGCACTGCCAATGGCGCTGATTTCGCTGTCGATCAACACCACTTTCTGATGCAGGAAACCGGGCTCGTAGCGGAACACCCGCACGCCAGCGCGCACGGCTTCGAAGGCATAAAGGCTGGAGGCGGCGTAGACGATTCGATGGTCCGGTCGAGAGGGCAGCAGCAGCCGCACATCCACGCCACGCAGAACCGCCAGCCTTAGCGCAGCGAACACAGCTTCATCGGGGATGAAATAAGGGCTGGTGATCCATACCCGCTCGGTTGCCGCGTGGATGGCTTCGACGAAGAATAACGAACAGGTTTCGTAGGAATCCGCCGGACCGCTGGCTAGCAATTGGCAGAGCACGCCATCGTCTGGGTAAACGTCCGGCAGGATCAGCGGCGGCAATGAGCGGGCGGCCCAAAACCAGTCTTCAGCAAACGATTCCTGCATGCAGGCCACCACCGGCCCGCGTACTTGCACATGGGTATCGCGCCACGGCGACAGGGGCGGTTTCTCGCCCATGTACTCGTCGCCGACGTTGTGCCCACCGACGAAACCCAATACGCCATCGACCACCACAATCTTGCGGTGGTTGCGGAAGTTGACCTGGAAGCGGTTGAGCCAGCCGCTGCGGGTCGCAAAGGCTTTGACCTCGACGCCGGCATCGCGCAGCGGCTGCACGTAACTGTGAGGCAGGGAATGGCTGCCGATGCGGTCGTACAATAAATAAACCGCCACGCCTTCGGCGGCTTTCTGCAGCAGCAAGGTTTGCAGTCGTTGGCCGAGGCGATCGTCGTGGATAATGAAAAACTGAATCAGCACCGCTTCCTTCGCGTTGCTGATGGCTTCAAAAATGGCATTGAAGGTGGCTTGGCCGTCGATCAGCAAACGCACTTCGTTGTTCGCCAGGCACGGCATACGCCCCAGTTTCGGCATGGCCCTCAAGGACGCGTAAGCATTTGAGGCGCGAGCGGTCAGCGCCTCTTCTACCCAGGGGCGCCAGTTGAGCTCGGAGATCGCCTTGCGCATTTCTTCGTTGGCCTGGCGTCGAGCATTGATGTAGCCATCGAAGGTACTGCGGCCGAAGACAAGATAGGGGATGAGCGTGAGGTAGGGGATAAACAGCAACGACAGGGCCCAGGCGATCGATCCCTGGGCGGTCCGGACGGTGAGCACGGCGTGGATGGCAGCGATCAGGCCCAACGTGTGAAGCAGTGCAATCATGTAGCCGAAAATATGCGGTCCAAAGTAATCCATGGGGGCAGCCTTGCTCCTGAAGATTCAATGCTTAACAGACCATGTTCCGTGCAGAATGTCGCTATTTAATTGGCCCATGAACCGAAGCCACTGGCTGACGTCTAACGGCCACAACTGATCAGGAGTTACTCGATGAACGTTCGTCTGCTGGGTTTGGCCATGGCTGTTGGTTTGTCACTTCCTGTGGCTGCTCAGGCGCAGATGCTGCAGCCCGGGTTGTGGGAATTGACCACAAGCAACATGAAGGTCGATGACCAGAACCTCCCGGATTTGCAGCTGATCCTTGGCCAGTTGCAGGGCCAGATGACCCCGGCACAGCGTGCGCAGCTGGAGAAGCAGGGCATCACCATGGGCGGCAAGGGGATTCGGGCTTGCCTGACGCCAGAACAGGTGAAGAGCGACGACATTCCGCTGACCGATCCACAGTCGGGCTGCAAGCAGGAAATCACTGACCGCAGCGGGAATCAGTGGAAATTCCGCTTCAGCTGTCCGAAAGCGCAGGGCACTGGTGTCGCCACTTTCCTCAGTGATCGTGAGTTCACCACCAAGGTTAATGGCACGTTCAACGCCACCGGCATTCAGCAGAAAGGCAGCCTCGATAGCCGCGCCGTGTGGTTGGGGCAGGATTGCGGGACCGTTAAACCAAGAGCTTAAAGCCCGCCAGCAGGCCCGCGCTCTACATGGCTGTGTGGGAGCGGGCCTGATTCAACCACTCACACACCGTATCAACACCCATCCTCCCGAAGTCTTCCCCTGTGCGGCTGCGCACACTGACAAACCCGCCTGCTTTTTCTTTCTCCCCGATGACCACCAGATACGGCACGTGCTGACTGTGCTCGCGAATCTTTTGGCGGACTTTCTCGTGGCGCAAATCCGCACGGGCGCGCACGCCACTTCTGCGTAATGCCTCGGTTACCGACTGCGCGTAATCCGCCTGACGTTGGTCCATGCTGACGATCATGACGTGTGGCGGCGTCCGCCAGTTATCAAGCTCCTGTTGGCAGGACCAGCACGTACCGTAAATCCGTTGCGGCAACGTACTGCTGATGTGGTCGAGGGTGAACGCTTGCAGCACTCTGGTCGCGGGGACATGCGGGCCAGCGGTCGTCGATTCGACGTTCCCGAGGCGGTACAGCGGCGTCTTTCCTTGACGGCGAATCGAGTGATTGGTCGCCGCCAGAGCCTGCATGCGGGCTTCGATCAGTGGCAGGTCTGCTGGCGTTAAGGATCGCTCGACAGAAAACTCATGAAAGAACCCGTCGCCCAGCGCCGTTCCTGCGTGCAGTTGCACCTGTGGATGGAGTTGTTTAACGGCCATGGCCAGCATCAGTGCGCAGGAGCGTCGCAGGATCTCCAGCCCATCGGGCTCTTGAGGCGTGACGATGCTGACCCTGGCATCGGCTTCGATCATGAACTCACAGTCCACCAGGATGCCGTCCACTCGGCCGGCCACCGCCGCTTTTGCCAGCCCGGGTCCGATACTCGCGGCGAGCTCGTACACCGACAGTGGCTGGTCGTATTCACGCAATGAACCATCGCTCAGGGTGATGTGAATCATGTCGGTGCTCTCGAGTGCTAGCGCATAAACCGTAGTGGTAAACCTTGGCAGTTGTCATTAAGACGTTCGTCGTGCCAAGCAATTTGCCCCGACACGATCGTGGTGCTGACGCTGTGGCGAAAACGCTGTCGGGCAAAGGGTGTCCAGGCGCATTGAGACAGAATCGGCTGCTGAGAAACGGCGACGCCGCCGGGTTCTGGTTTGATCAGAACGAGGTCGGCCCAATAGCCTTCGCGCAGATAACCGCGGTCGGGAATGGCGAACAGATCGGCGACCCGGTGACTGGTCTTGGCCACAAGTGTAGTGATCGGCAACACTTCATCCGCGACCAATTCCAGCAACGCGGGCAGGGCGTGTTGCACCAACGGTAAACCGGAAGGCGCCTGGCTGTACGGCCGCTGTTTTTCGGCCCAGGTGTGGGGCGCATGATCGCTGCCGATCACGTCGAGCCGATCGCTCAGCAATGCTTCGCGCAAGGCATCGCGGTCGGCTTGGCTTTTGATCGCCGGGTTGCACTTGATCAGGTTGCCGAGGCTCGGATAATCCCGGTCATCGAACAGTAAGTGGTGCAGGCAGACTTCGGCGGTGATGCGTTTCTGGGCGAGCGGCTTGTCTTCGAATAACGCCAGTTCGCGGGCGGTGGTCAGGTGCAGAACGTGCAGTCGGGTGCCGTGACGCTTGGCCAGGTCCACGGCCATTGAGGAGGAGCGAAAGCAGGCCTCGGCGTTGCGGATCAGCGGGTGGGCCGCAGCAGGAATGTGTTCGCCGAACAAGTCACGCAGGTTCGCGGCGTTGGCGTCGATGCTGGGCGTGTGTTCGCAGTGGGCCAACAGAATGGTCGGCACCTCGGCGAATAACCGCTCCAGAATCTGCGGGTCATCGACCAGCATGTTGCCGGTCGAGGCGCCCATGAACACTTTGACGCCGGCGACTTCACAAGGATTGAGTCTGGCGACGGTGTCGAGATTGTCGTTGCTCACGCCGAAATGAAAACCGTAATTGGCGACGGAGCTGATCGCCGCTCGACGCTTTTTGTCGGCCAGTGCGCTGAGGGTCAGGGTCGCCGGATTGGTGTTGGGCATGTCCATGAAGCTGGTGATGCCACCGGCCACCGCAGCCCGCGATTCGGTGTAGAAGCTGCCTTTGTCTGGCGAGCCTGGATCGCGGAAGTGCACTTGGTCGTCGATCATTCCGGGCAATAGCCATTGCCCTTGTGCGTCGATTTCCACGTCGGCATTTTCACCGTGAATGCTGCTGGCGATCTTCACGATTCGCCCGTTGCTCACCAACAGATCACCGTCAAACTCACGACCTTCGTTCACCAGTCGGGCATTGCGAATCAGCACGCTGCTCATGGTCAGAACTCGTTCTGCAGGGCTTTGTAGCCGCGCACCAGGTCGACGTTGGTGCGCGCCACGTCCTCGGAAAACTCCGAGGCACTGACGCTCACCGGTGGGAACTGCGACAGATCTGTCTTCGGGCCGATGCGGGTGGTGGAGGGCACATAGAAGTCTTCAGGCAAGTCGCGACCATCGACTACCGAGTTGTGCCGCACCACGCATCCGTCACCGACTGCGCAGTTGAACAGCACGCTGTTGAACCCGATAAACACCCGGTCGCCAACCTTGCACGGACCATGAACGATCGAGCGGTGGGCGATGGAACTGAACTCGCCGATGGTCACTGCCGCCCCGGACTTGGAGTGGATCACCACGCCATCCTGGATGTTCGAGTTGGCGCCGATGGTGATCGGCTCCATCTCGCCTGAGGCATCCACTTCGTCAGCGCGTATCACCGCGTAAGGACCGACGAAGACGTTCTCGCCGATCACCACTTTGCCGCAGATGATGGCGGTTTTATCCACGTAGGCAGATTCCGCTATCACCGGCAAATCACCGGAAGGATTCTTGCGGATCATGGCTTGCTCAACGCGTCGTACAGGGTGTTGAGGTTGTACTCGAACAACCCGATGAAGGTGCTGGCCGGCCCGGTCGTCGCGAGCGCATCCGAGTACAACGTGCCACCGATGTGCGCGCCGCTTTCATCGGCAATCTGCTTGAGCAGGCGTGCATCCTTGATGTTTTCCATGAACACCGCTTTGACCTTGGCCTGGCGAATCTGGGTGATGAGTGCAGCGACTTCAGCGGCTGACGGTTCGCGTTCAGTGGACAGGCCTTGAGGCGCCATGAAGTCGATGCCGTAAGCCTGACCGAGATAACCGAATGCGTCATGGGACGTTACGATTTTGCGATTGCCCGGTGGCAGCGAACCGAGTTTGGCCTTGGCTTCGGCAAGCAGCGCGTAGATCTGTTTCAGGTAGGCCTGGCTGTTGCGTTCGTAGTCGGGTTTGTTCGTCGGGTCAGCGGCGATCAGTGCCTTGGTGATGTTGCTGATATACAGCTCAGCGTTCGCCAGATTGTGCCAAGCGTGTGGGTCGGGAATCGTCTCGCCATCTTCATCCAGGGAGCGCGGGATGACGCCGCGGCTCGCGCTGATCACTGGCGCTTTGGTCTCGGTGCTGGTCACCAGGCGGTCCAGCCATGGCTCGAAACCCAAGCCGTTTTGGATGATGAGTTTGGCTTTGAGCAACGCTTTGGCGTCGTCCGGCGTCGGCTCGTACGTGTGAGCATCGGCATCCGCGCCGACCATGTTGATGATCTGGATATGGTCGCCGCCGACTTGATGGGTCATGTCGGCGAGGATGCTGAAACTGGTGACTACCTGAAGTTTTTCCGCAGCAGACAGCGACATCGACAGCATCAAACTGAACAGCACGAGTAAAACGCGCATCGGGTAACACCTCATTGGGATGTGAGCAAAGGCGGGCGGCGCAGCAAACCGTGCACCGATCCGAACACCACGGACAGCAGATATAAACCGCCAGCCACCAGCACGATCGCCGGGCCACTGGGCAGCGAGAAGTAGAACGACAGCAACAATCCGAGCCACACCGAGAGGCAGCCGAGCAGGGCGGCGATGGCCATTAACGTCGGCAAGCGACGACTCCAGAAGCGCGAAGCGGCGGCGGGCAACATCATCAAACCGACGACCATCAGCGCGCCGATGGCCTGAAAACCGATCACCAGATTCAGCACCACCAGGGTTAGAAATACGCCGTGAGCCAAGGGGCCGAGTCGGCTGACGGTTTGCAGAAAGAGTGGGTCGAGGGTGTCCAGCAACAGCGGTTTGTAGATGAAGGCCATGGCGATCAGGCTGAAGCCGGAGACCCAGAGCATGCCTGTCAACGTCGGGCCATCGACCGCCAGCGCCGAGCCAAACAACAGGTGCAACAGGTCCAAACGTTTGCCGGCGATACCGAGGATCAGCACACCGCAGGCAAGGGAGATCGGGTAGATCGCGGCGAGGCTGGCGTCTTCCCGCAGGCCGGTGCGACGGGTGATCCAGGCAGCAAGTCCGGCCATGCCGAGACCGGCGCCGAGGCCGCCGACGGTCAGCGCCGGCAGACTCAATCCGGCGAACCAGAAGCCCAATGCGGCCCCCGGCAGAATGCCGTGAGCCACCGCGTCGCCGATCAAACTCATCCGTCGCAGGATCAGAAATACGCCCAACGGTGCGGTACTGCACGCCAGGACCAATCCACCAAGCAGCGCTCGACGCATGAACACGAACTCGTGGAACGGTTGCCAAAGATGAGCGACCGCGAGCATCAGGCCACCCGCGTATGTGGTTGTTGGTGGATCAGATCAACGCTCGACCCGAGGACGCAGCCGGCGCTTTTGATCAATAACGTTTGAGGAATGTGTTGGCGAACGGCGGCCAGGTCATGGCACACGATCACCTGGGTTCTGCCCTCGGCATGCCAGGCGTGAATATGTTTCCAGAGCAGTGCCTGACCGAGTTCGTCGAGGGCGGCGTGGGGTTCGTCGAGCAATAGCAGTGGCGAATCCGCGAGGCTCAAACGGGCGAGTAAGGCACGCTGTAATTCGCCGCCGGACAAGGCCATCAATGGGCGCTGTTCCAGTCCGCTCAGACACCAGTTTTCCAGGACGGCTTTGAGGCGTTGTCTGCGTCTCTCGGGAGACTGCGTGATACCCCAGAAACCGGCGGCGACTAACTCTTGCAAGCTGATGGGGAATTGTCGATCCAGGTGTTGTTGCTGAGGCAGGAACGAGAGCTTGCCCTTGCGTGGAACATCCAAGATGACTTTGCCGGTCAGCGGTTTTTGCAAACCCGCGATGACTTTCAGCAGGCTGCTTTTACCCGAGCCATTGGCACCGATTACGGCGGTCAGACTTCCTTTGGCCAGTTCGAAATCCACGGGGGGAGTCAATGGCTGGCCGGGTGCACCCCAACGCAAGGTTTGGCAATGGATCATGCTGCCTCCCAATTCCAGAGGCTTTCGGCGACCGCATCGTGTGCGTGGAGGCTTTCCGCGTGGACGACTCGTATGTGGAAAGCGTTGATGCCGGGGGAGCGTTTCAGCGCCAGGTTCAAACGTCGGGCGGCGTCTTCGCAGAACATCAGGTTCTGACCGTTGGCCAGCGCGAAGGCTTGTTCGTCTGCGCGTTTTACGGCGGTTTGTACGGCGGTACCGAGAGCCGCTTCGGCGTCGTTGATGATCGCGATCAGCGGCAAGTCATCCAGATAGTCGTCCACTCGAAGCCATAATTCCGCATTGCTCCGTTGGCTGTGAGGCGTTGCGACGATGCCTTTTGTGGAGCCGAGCCAAGTCAACACATCAGCGTGTTGCAGCGGCTTGTTGGCGAAATCATCGATGAATTGCTGCTGAATCAACTGCCGGGAAAGCGCGGCCGAACACGGACAAGTCGAGGAATAAGGCACGTCGATTTTTAGTTCCACGTGGAACATCGCGTTTTTCAAACGTGCTTCGATGCTCACTGGATAGGCTTTCCAGCCGGCCAATGGACTGACCAGCGCCGGTCTTTTGAGCAGTAAATCCGTGTGGATTTTTAAGTACGCGCTGTTGGACAGACCTTCATGAGTCTCGAGAAAACTTTGCAAAACTCGCCGCAACAAGGCGGGTGTCAGGTTTTCTTGTTCGAGCATTTCCAGCGCCAAGTACAGCCGCGACATATGAATTCCACGCGCCTCGCCATCATCGAGACTTACGCCCGCGTCGGCTTTCGCACTCAGTCGTTGGCCATCGAACAAAACAGGAAGAGCAATGCCGCACATGCCCACCCAGTCGAGTGGCAGGGCTTGGCGTGAGGCCTGCGCGGCAATATCCGGCAGAGTCAGCGCATTCATGAGCAGGTCCATCGTGGGAGTCGATGCCTTATGTTATGTTATTACATCTAAATCGACCATGCCTTTTTCATGAACAGGCTTTCATCATGCACAGACGTCAGTTGCTCAACCTGATCCTGGCCAGCGCGGCCTTCGCTTTACCGTTTGGCGTCTCGGCCACGCAGATTCGCAATGCGCGGCTCTGGCGTTCGGATGACAAGCTGCGATTGGTGTTCGATCTGAGCGGGCCGGTGCAATACAAGACGTTTTCCCTGAGCGCTCCCGAACGGTTGATCATCGATCTGAGTGGCGCCAACCTCAGTGGCGATTTCAGTCAGTTGACGCTCAGCAACACCGTGATTCGCTCTATCCGCTCCGGACAATTTGGCGTTGGTGATACCCGGATCGTCCTTGACCTCAGCAGTCCGGTGCAGCTCGCCAGTTTTTTACTGCCGCCTCAGGACGGTCAGGGCCATCGACTGGTACTCGATCTGAAGACGGCTGCGCCGATACAAATGGCGGCGGCGCCCGAAGCGGCCATCGACAAGTCTCACCCCAAGCGCGACATCATCGTCGTGGTCGACCCTGGTCATGGCGGCAAAGACCCCGGCGCGGTCGGCGCCAAAGGTGAGCGTGAGAAAGACGTGGTGCTGTCCATCGCCCAACTGTTGGCCAAACGGCTGAAACGCGAGAAGGGCTTCGACGTGAAACTGGTGCGCAACGACGACTTCTTCGTGCCGTTGCGCAAACGGGTGGAGATCGCTCGCAAGCACAACGCCGACATGTTCATCTCAGTGCATGCCGATGCCGCACCGCGTCTCACCGCATCAGGCGCTTCGGTTTACTGCCTGTCTGAGGGTGGAGCAACCTCGGCGACGGCGCGTTTCATGGCGCAACGTGAGAACGGCGCAGACCTGCTGGGCGCTACCAGCCTGCTCAATCTTAAAGACAAGGACCCGATGCTTGCCGGGGTCATTCTCGACATGTCGATGAACGCGACCATCGCCGCCAGCTTGCAGTTGGGCAGCACGGTGCTCGGCAGTCTGGCGGGCATCACCACATTGCATCAGAAGCGCGTGGAACAAGCGGGATTTGCCGTGCTGAAGTCGCCGGATGTGCCGTCGATCCTGGTGGAAACCGGCTTCATCTCAAACGCTCGCGACAGTCAGCGACTGGTCACCGCGCGCCACCAGCAGGCCGTAGCCGATGGCTTGTTCGAAGGATTACAGCGCTATTTCCAGAAAAATCCGCCGGTAAACAGTTACATCGCTTGGCAGCAAGAGCAGAAAAAATCCCAGGCCTAACATCCTGTAATTCGGCTACAGGTGAACTTGCCACTGCTGCCACCGGAACTGGAAAACCGATTGATCGTGGTCCAGCCGACACGACGGTTGTAGCCGACCCAGGCCTCGCCATCGGAAGCGAGGCCGGTGAAGAACGTGAGTTGTCCGTAGCGACTATTGGTCTGCGCCCAATGGCGTTTTCCGGCTGCTTCGAAGCCCCGCAGATAGATCGTGCTTCCGACGGTGTTGACGCTGTAGGCGTTGCCGTCGCCATCCACGCAGGCCAGCAGATTGGCGCTTCGGGTGCATTTGGCCAGGCTCGGGATTTGCGCCCAGGCGTCGACAGCGACCAGCAGCGAAAAGCTCATCAGGGTTATTTTCAGGGCTACACGCATAGGGTTTCTTTCGGACCGAACGGGCTTGAGCATCGTGCCCTTTGTCATCGTGGGCAAGAGGGAGTGGCTTGATTGTGTTGTTATACTATAACATCAAGTTAAGCCCGACACTGCGAACGGGCATCTCTGTGAGGAATACCTGATGCCCAATCGTCTCCCCGTCACCGTCCTGTCGGGCTTTCTCGGCGCTGGCAAAAGCACGCTGCTCAACTACGTGCTGCGCAATCGCGACAACTTGCGCGTCGCCGTGATCGTCAATGATATGAGCGAAATCAACATTGATGGTGGCGAAGTCCAGCGCGATGTCAGCCTGAACCGCGCGGAAGAAAAACTGGTGGAGATGAGCAACGGCTGCATTTGCTGCACCTTGCGCGAAGACTTGTTGGAAGAGGTGAGTAAACTTGCCAAGGAGGGTCGCTTTGATTATTTATTGATCGAATCCACTGGCATTTCCGAGCCGCTGCCCGTGGCGGAAACCTTCACCTTCCGCGATGAGGAAGGGCAGAGCCTGGCCGACATCGCCCGGCTCGACACCATGGTCACCGTGGTCGATGGCATGAACTTCCTGCTCGATTATCAGGCCGCCGAAAGCCTCGCCTCCCGTGGTGAAACCTTGGGCGAGGAGGACGAACGCTCGATCACCGACCTGTTGATCGAGCAAATCGAATTCGCTGACGTGATTCTGATCAGCAAGATCGACTTGATCAGCAGCAGCGAACGCCTGGAGCTGATCGCGATCCTTGAGCGTCTCAACGCCCATGCGGAAATCATCCCGATGGTCATGGGCGAAATTCCCTTGGCGAAGATCCTGAATACCGGTCGTTTCGACTTCGAGAAGGCCGCCCAGGCGCCGGGCTGGTTACAGGAGTTGCGCGGCGAACACGTGCCCGAAACCGATGAATACGGCATCGCCTCGACAGCCTACCGAGCACGCCGACCGTTTCATCCGCAGCGCTTTTTCAGCTTCATCGACCGCCCGTGGGTGAACGGCAAACTGCTGCGCTCCAAGGGCTTCTTCTGGCTGGCCAGTAAGCACATGGACGCCGGCAGCTGGTCCCAGGCCGGCGGATTGATGCGCCATGGTTTCGCCGGACGCTGGTGGCGTTTCGTGCCGAAAACCCAGTGGCCGCAAGACGAAGAAAGCACCGCCGGGATCATGGAAAACTGGACTGCAACCACCGGCGATTGCCGCCAGGAACTGGTGTTCATCGGCCAGAACATCGACTTCGCGCAACTCACCAGCGAACTCGACAATTGCCTGCTGACCGACGATGAAATGGCGTTAGGTGTCGAGGGCTGGCGATTAATGCCAGATCCATTTGGCCCGTGGCATGAAGAGGCGGCAGCCTGATGTTGGCACCCAGTCTGAAACTGCGGCCGATCATTGATCAGGTTCAAGGTGAGACGCCGCAAGCGCTGCCCCGAATACTGGATGACGGCGTAAATCTCGCGGTTTGGCAGCGCCATCTGCCGGCGCACATCGCTGATTTCGGGCGTTTGCTGCTGTCCCTGAACGAGCCGTTGGCCGAGTCGCTGGTCCTGGAACTGCCCAGCGATGACACCGAACCCAATCTTCAGGGATTGGCCTCAGGTTTCAGCGATCTGGAAGGTTACGAAGGTTTCATCGCCGACGTCTCCTGGCTGGTCAGTGCTTTCGCCTGTTTGCTGGGCGCCAAGCGTGTCGGCCTGCGCCTGCGGGTCCTGGACAAGGCCATGTGCCCGCGTTTCCACGTCGATCACGTGCCGGTGCGGCTGATCACCACGTATTGCGGGATCGGCAGCCAGTGGCTGAAGGAAGGTACGATGGATCGCCGACAACTGGGCAAAGTCGAAGCCGAACCCCAGGACGATTCGCGGATAGAGCAGATCGTCAGCGGCGAAGTCGCGTTGCTCAAAGGCGAGAAATGGCATGGCAACGAAGGCTTCGGCCTGATCCACCGTTCACCACAGCTTGCGTGCGGTGAGCGGCGGCTGATCCTGACGCTCGACTGGCTAAGCTAGCGGCTCATGGCTTGAGCCAGGTTCCCTGGCTCTGGGCTTCGCAAAACGGCTTCAAATACGCCGCATCCGTGGCTACGCCGTAATAGTGAATATCCTGCCGGTAAGGCATATTGGCGACTTGAGCGTTGCTGCACACGCCGAACGCGCCGGTAGGGCATTGATCGACGTACTGCACTTCGACTTTCTGGCCAGGAAGATTCGGCTGGCAGAAACCATCGGCGAACAGTTTTTCCGGGATGTTGCGGTTCTGCTGGCAGACTTTCACGTCGAGTCGCGCAGCCGTGCTATGTACCACGCAGGCTTGAGCCAGCGCCTCACCTGAAGTGAGCGCCAGGAGCAACGACAATCCCATCAACCGCATCCTTTACCTCCTCAGAAAACTTCGACCATGTTGCAGAATATTCCCACGCACGTCATTGCTGGCCCATTGGGTGCCGGCAAGACCAGCCTGATCAAGCATCTGCTGGCGCAGCGGCCGGCGAATGAGCGTTGGGCGGTGCTGATCAACGAGTTCGGCCAGATCGGCCTCGACGCTGCGCTGCTGACCCGGGACGCCGATGGTATCGCACTGGGTGAAGTGGCCGGGGGCTGTTTGTGTTGCGTGAATGGTGCGCCGTTTCAGATCGGCCTCGGGCGTTTGCTGCGCAAGGCGCGGCCGGATCGGCTATTCATCGAGCCCTCCGGGCTGGGACATCCGGCGCAATTGCTCAGGCAGTTGAGTGAGGCGCCGTGGCAAGGCGTGTTGGCTGTTCAACCCTGCGTGCTGGTGCTGGACGCCCAGGCACTTGCTGCCGGCAAACCGCTACCGGTGGCGCAACAGGAAGCGCTCAAGAGCGCCGGGTTGTTACTGATGAATAAAGCCGAAAATATCGACGACGCTGATCGCCAGCGAATCGCCGCACAGTTTCCGACGCGTCCGTTGTACTGGACGCAGCAAGCCGCGTTGCCGTTGAGCGAGTTACCAGGGTTTGGGGTTCAGGCTGTAGCGGGTGTGGATAACTTCGTCACGCCCAAAGGATTGGCACAGCTGCCGGCCATCTGGACCGATCCTGCGCTGCCAATTTGCTTGAGCCAGGAACAGGAGGGCGGCTGGAGCGTGGGATGGCGCTGGCATCCGAGTCAGACGTTCGATGCGACGCTCGTTGGCCGTTGGCTTGAAAGCCTTGCCTGGCGGCGGGCGAAGCTGGTTATCCACAGCGTCGACGGATGGGTTTCGGCGAATGCGCTGGAAAACCCGGTGCTGGATTGGCAACCCAGCGAATGGCGGCGTGATTCGCGTATCGAGCTGATTTTCAGTGAGCCGCAGGATGTTGATTCATTACAAAGAGATCTAGCCGACTGCCGGTCGAGCCCGACTTGAATCAAGGACGCCATTTAGTGTGTTCTTGCCGCCACTGACTCATCTCGATCACCTCGGCGCGCGGTTTCACTACATCGGCCACCGCAGGTGTGTCGTCGAACGGCATCGGGTAGGGCGCCAGCTCAATCTGCGCACTGTGGGCGCCGAACTGGGTGATGGTGCCGTTGTGACGGCTTTCACCGGTCACGGTGAATTCGAAGTTATACACACGGGCGAGGCGCCGCCGGCCGTTGGCGTCTTTAATGAAAGCGATCTTCTTCAAGGCCACGTTGCCGTCCAGCAGCTCGATTCCGAGCTTTGCGCAATGCAGCTTGACCCGCTCCAGCGCGCGCTCGCGCAGGCCATGGTTGTGCCACAACCACGCGCCACCGGTGGCAAGCAGCATCAGGACGAAGATATTTCCAAGGGTCAGCATCAACACGTTGCTCCAACAAGATAGTGTCAGCTTAACTGCGTCGCCGGTCTGTCGTACAGGCTGCGTTTAGTCGCATACTGCGCGGCTTGAATTTCAATCGTTTGACGGAAAACCCACCGCATGAAACGTACGCCCCATCTGCTCGCCATCCAGTCCCACGTGGTGTTCGGCCACGCTGGCAACAGCGCCGCGGTTTTCCCGATGCAGCGGGTCGGGGTGAATGTCTGGCCGCTCAATACCGTGCAGTTCTCCAACCATACCCAGTACGGCCAATGGGCCGGTGAAGTGCTGGCGCCGCATCATATTCCCGACCTGATCGAAGGCATCGCGGCGATTGGCGAACTGGGCAACTGCGACGCCGTGTTGTCCGGCTATCTCGGCAGTGCTGCCCAGGGCCGGGCGATCCTGACAGGTGTGGCGCGGATCAAGTCGATGAATCCCAAGGCACTGTATCTGTGTGACCCGGTGATGGGCCATCCGGAGAAGGGTTGCAGCGTACCCGCGGAAGTCAGTGATTTCCTGCTGGAGGAGGCGGCTGCCGTGGCGGACTTCATGTGCCCGAACCAGCTGGAGCTGGACAGCTTTTCGGGGCGCAAACCGCAATCGTTGTTCGATTGCCTGGCCATGGCGCGAGCGCTGCTGGCGCGTGGTCCGAAGGCTGTGCTGGTCAAGCATCTGGACTATCCCGGTAAACCGGCGGATGTTTTCGAGATGTTGCTGGTGACGGCCGAAGACAGCTGGCATTTGCGCCGTCCGCTGCTGGCGTTCCCGCGGCAGCCGGTGGGCGTCGGCGACCTGACCTCCGGACTGTTTCTGGCTCGCGTGCTGTTGGGCGATAGCCTGGTGGCGGCTTTCGAATTCGCCGCGTCGGCGGTGCATGAAGTGCTGCTGGAAACCCAGGCTTGCTCCAGCTATGAGCTGGAGCTGGTACGGGCTCAGGACCGGATCGCGCACCCGCGGGTGCGGTTCGAGGCGACGGCGATCAGTTTGTAACAACATTCGCGGAAAAAATCGCAGCCTTTGCGCTGGCTGCGACTTTGTCGATATCAGGCGTCGCCCTTGATGTCCTGATAGCGCTTTTCCAGTTCCTGACGAATCTGCCGACGTTGCTGGGCCTGCATGAAGCGGCGTTTGTCTTCGCTGTTCTGCGGTTGCAGGGGCGGGACAGCAGCCGGTTTACGGTCGTCATCCACAGCGACCATGGTGAAGAAGCAGCTGTTGGTGTGGCGCACCGAGCGCTCGCGGATGTTTTCGGTCACCACCTTGATGCCCACCTCCATGGAGGTGTTGCCGGTGTAGTTCACCGAGGCCAGGAAGGTCACCAGTTCGCCGACATGAATCGGCTCGCGGAAAATCACCTGGTCCACCGACAGGGTCACCACGTAGCGGCCGGCATAACGGCTGGCGCACGCGTAAGCCACTTCGTCGAGGTATTTGAGCAAGGTACCACCGTGGACATTGCCAGAGAAGTTGGCCATGTCGGGGGTCATCAATACCGTCATCGACAGTTGTGCGTTTCCGGGTTCCATAGCGTTCTCACGGTTCAAGGCAGAATTTCGGGAGGGCGGCACCTCTGCGGGGGCCTTGTCAGCTTTTCCAAACCAACAGTTATCGGGACGCCGGGCGGGTGGCTGCCGTCACGCCCGGATCGATCTGTTTCCATATATTGCACCGCCTTTGCAGCGGAAGTCGTGGTGTTAACCTCCAAAAGTCCCCCTTAAGGAGCCCCACACCATGCACGCCATCAGTTTCATTCAAGATCTGGCAGTGATCATGTTGATCGCGGGTGTGGTGACCGTGCTGTTTCATCGCTTCAAACAACCGGTGGTACTGGGCTACATCGTCGCCGGCTTCATCATCGGGCCGCACACCCCGCCGTTCAGTCTGATCCACGATGAAGACACCATCAAAACCCTCGCCGAGCTCGGGGTGATTTTCCTGATGTTCTGCCTGGGCCTGGAGTTCAGCCTGCGCAAGCTGTTCAAGGTTGGCGCCACGGCGTTCATTGCGGCGTTCCTGGAAATCGTGCTGATGATCTGGATCGGCTACGAGATCGGTCGCTGGTTCGACTGGAACACCATGGACTCGCTGTTCCTCGGCGCGATCCTGGCGATTTCCTCAACCACCATCATCGTCAAGGCGCTCAACGATCTGAAGATGAAGAACGAGCGCTTTGCACAGCTGATTTTCGGCGTGCTGATCGTCGAGGACATCCTCGGCATCGGCATCATCGCCTTGCTGTCGAGCATCGCGGTCAGCGGCACGGTCAGTTCCGGCGAAGTGTTTTCAACGGTCGGCAAGCTCTCGCTGTTCATGATCGTCGCACTGGTCATCGGCATCCTGCTGGTGCCGCGATTGCTGGCCTACGTGGCGAAATTCGAAAGCAATGAAATGCTGCTGATCACTGTATTGGGGCTGTGTTTCGGCTTCTGTTTGCTGGTGGTCAAACTTGAATACAGCATGGTGCTCGGTGCCTTCCTGATTGGCGCGATCATGGCTGAATCCCGGCAATTGCTGAAAATCGAGCGCTTGATCGAACCGGTTCGCGATCTGTTCAGTGCGATCTTCTTTGTCGCCATTGGGCTGATGCTCGATCCGATGATCCTGCTGCAATATGCATGGCCGATTGCGGTGATCACCGTTTCCGTGGTGCTCGGCAAGATGTTTTCTTGCGGTCTTGGCGCCTTTATCGCTGGCAATGATGGACGCACCTCACTTCGAGTCGGGATGGGGCTTTCGCAGATTGGCGAATTTTCTTTCATCATCGCGGCGCTGGGCATGACGTTGCAGGTCACCAGCAACTTCCTTTACCCGGTCGCCGTTGCCGTCTCGGTGATCACCACGTTGCTGACGCCCTACCTGATCCGCGCGGCTGATCCGCTGTCGGTCAAGCTTGCCGAGGTGATGCCGAAGCGACTGGGCAGGGTATTGGGGATGTACGGCGAATGGCTGCGCAGCATCCAGCCTCAGGGCGAGGGCGCGCTGCTGGCGTCGATGATTCGGCGAATTCTGTTGCAGGTGGGCGTCAATCTGGCGCTGGTGATTGCGATCTTCTTCGCGGGCGCTTATTTCGCCGAGCGCATGTCCGCTTACCTGCAAGACTGGATCAGCGACCCGAGCTGGCAGAAAGCGTTGATCTGGGGCGGGGCGTTGCTGTTGTCGCTGCCGTTCCTGATCGCCGCCTATCGCAAGCTCAAGGCGCTCTCGATGCTGTTGGCGGAGATGGGCGTGAAGCCGGAGATGGCCGGCCGCCACACGCAGCGAGTGCGTCGGGTGATCGCCGAAGTGATCCCGATCCTCTCGCTGCTGGTGATTTTCCTGCTGCTGGCAGCCTTGTCGGCCAGTATTCTGCCGACCAACAAGTTGCTGGTGCTGATCGTCGTCGTCGCGGCCGCTGTAGCGGCGCTACTCTGGCGCTGGTTCATCCGCGTGCACACGCGGATGCAGGTGGCATTGCTCGAAACATTGGACAACCACAAGGACTCCTCAAGCCACTGAGACCTGTAGCAGCTGCCGAAGGCTGCGTCCGGCTGCGCAGCAGTCGTAAACCCGGATGACTCGGTTTTCCTGACGCACCTCGTTGTCTGATATTGCGGCCGCTTCGCAGCCGAACGCAGGCTGCGCCAGCTGCTACAAAGTCGAGGCGTCTCAGCTTTCCAGCCAGACGTCCCGCGCCCAGTGCCACACCGATTCCCAGGTTTCTTCGGCGATCAGCTCTTCTTCGGCCAACCACAGCACCACGGTGCCGTCTTCTTCGACCAGGTAGTAGTTGTCACCGTCCTGGCAGATCGGAATCATGCTGCGATCAACACCCGCATCCCAGGCGTTGGCGGCAACGTCCGGCAGGTAGGTGTGGGATTGCGGGTCGGTGACAGTCACCGGCTCCAGGCTGCCGTAGACGACGTCGCTGACGGTCAGCAAAAACTCTCTGAAGACAAATGGAATGTCGATGAACAGCTGTTCTTCGATTTCCACCAGTTGATCTTCGTCGGGTAACTCCAAGGGGACCGGTACCGGTTCGTTGGCTTCACGCAGTTGTTCGATGATTTCTTCCACGTCCGGGATCCTCTTGCTTGATGGCGCGGTTTAGTTGGGGCGGTTTATACAGTAGCTCGCTATAGATGCAACCGCGAAATAGAAAACCCCAGCCAGGGCTGGGGTTTTCATTACAACATGCTTAACGCGGGAGGGATCAGCCGTTCTGGCGGATACCGGCGACCAGCCAAGGCTGGTTCTCGCCCTGCGGACGTTCCATGTTCCAGCTTTCGCTGAACACTTCGCCCTGGTCGAAACGCGAGGTCTTCGACACACCGGTAAAGGTCAGGGTGGCGATGGTCTTGTCGGCGCGATCATCCACGCCGTCCAATTGAACATTGAGGTTATCAATGTAGGTGGACTGGAAACCGTCGCCCAGATCGGCACGTTCGCGCTTGAGGAACTCCAGCAGTTGCGGGGTCACGAACTCGGAGATTTTGTCCATTTCGTTGGCGTCCCAGTGCTGCTGCAGGGACTGGAAGTGGTTGCGGGCCGCTTCAATGAAGTTCTTTTCATTGAACCAGGCCGGAGCGTTGATCACCGGACGAGCGGCAACCGGTGCTGCCGAACCGCCGAAGATCGAACCCATGGCCGTTGGCTTCTGCTCGAACACTTCACGCTGCATCGGTGCGCCAGCTGGAGCCATGTGCTCTTGCTGTTTGCGACGACGAGCGGCGATGAAGCGGAAGATCAGGAAGGCGATAACCGCCATGATCAGGATGTCGAAGATCTGCATGCCCTGGAAGCCGCCGCCCATGAACATGGAGGCCAGCAGGCCACCGGCAGCGATACCGGCCAGAGGGCCGAGCCAGCGCGAAGCACCACCGGCCTTGGCGGCAGCGCCAGCGGCACCGGCCGCGCCCGCAGTGGCAGCAGCGCCGCCTGCAGCAGAAGAAGGAGCCATTTGGCTGGTCTGGTGAGTCGGCGCAGCGCCGGAGCTCTTGCCGCCACCAAAGCGCTTGGCGTTGGCGTCGAGGCTCATCGTCAGGCCGATGCACAACGCCATGGCGATGCTAAGAAAACGTTTCATAAAGGGAATTCCCATTTGTGGATGGCACGCGCGCCATGTTGCACAGCTGAAGTGTTACTGGCTAGCGGCAGAGTGTTTCGGGCTTTTGCCTGACAGGTTGTGTTCAGCTTCAGTCAGCGCAATAAGGCCTGTTAACTTTGGTCCGTAGGACGAGTGGATAAGTTCTGTAGGAATGCCCGCAGCGGGCATCGCGCATATAGATCGTTCCCACGCTCTGCGTGGTAACGCCGCCATGGACGCTCTGCGTCCACTGTGACGCGGAGCGTCACGGGATGCATTCCCACGCAGAGCGTGGGAACGATCAGGCCGTACTAAATGGGTTCCAGCTTCGCGTAACCCAGCATCAGCCACTTGCTGCCTTCGCTGAAGTTCACCTGCACCCGAGCCTGTGCACCGGCACCTTCGAAGTTCAGGATCACGCCATCGCCGAATACCGAATGTCGTACGGCCTGGCCGAGGCTGAAGCCGGTGTCCGGGATCTCGCTACCACCAAACAGACTGCTGGAGCTCTGCTGCTGGCCACCGCCGAACGGACGGCTGACGCTGTTGGACAGCCGCACTTCCTGGATCAGGCCTTTCGGCACTTCACGTACGAAACGCGAAACCTTGTTGTAGGTCTCGCTGCCGTACAGGCGTCGGGTTTCAGCATAGGTCATCACCAGGTTCTGCATCGCCCGGGTGATTCCGACGTAGGCCAAGCGGCGCTCCTCTTCAAGACGACCGGGTTCTTCCAGGCTCATCTTGTGCGGGAACAGGCCTTCTTCCATGCCCACCAGGAACACATAAGGGAATTCCAGGCCCTTGGCGCTGTGCAACGTCATCAACTGAATGCTGTCTTCGTGCTCGTCGGCCTGAGTATCCCCGGCCTCCAGCGATGCGTGACCGAGGAACGCCGCCAATGGCGACAGGTCTTCGTCTTCTTCAGCGTTTTCGAAGTTGCGCGCGGCGCTGACCAGTTCCTCAAGGTTTTCTACCCGAGCCTGGCCTTTCTCGCCTTTTTCCGCTTCGTGATAGGCGATCAGCCCGGACTGCTCGATGACGGTCTGGGTCATCAGATGCAGCGGCATTTCCATGCACTTGGCGGCGAGGTTCTCGATCAGCTCGATAAATGCGCCCAGCGCGCCAGCGGCACGGCCGGTCAGGCCTTTATTAGCCACCAGCAGACGCATGGCTTCCCACATCGACACATCGCTGTGACGGGCATGGTCGCGAATCGCTTCAACGGTTTTCTCGCCGATGCCACGGGCCGGAACGTTGATCACCCGCTCCAGCGCTGCATCGTTGCCGCGACCTTCCAGCAAGCGCAGGTAGGCCATGGCGTTTTTGATTTCTGCCCGTTCGAAGAAGCGCTGACCGCCATAGATGCGGTACGGAATGCGCTCACGCAGCAAGGCTTCTTCCAAAACGCGCGATTGGGCGTTGGAACGGTACAAAATCGCGATATCGCTGCGAGCCAAGCCTGTTTTCAGCGCGCTTTCGATGGTTTCCACTACGTAGCGTGCTTCATCGTGTTCGTTGAACGCGGCGTACAGGTTGATCGCTTCGCCTTCGCCGCCGTCGGTCCACAGCTCTTTGCCCATGCGCCCGGTATTGTTGGCGATCAGGGCGTTGGCTGCTTTAAGGATACCGGCGGTGGAGCGGTAGTTTTGCTCCAGACGAATGGTTTCAGCATCCGGAAAATCGTCGGAATACTGATAAATGTTCTCGATTTTCGCGCCGCGCCAGCCGTAGATCGACTGATCGTCGTCGCCGACCACCATCAGGCTGTCGCCGCCCTTGGCCAGCAGTCGCAACCAGGCGTACTGCACGGCGTTGGTGTCCTGGAACTCGTCCACCAAAATGTGCCGGAAGCGCTTTTGGTAGTGCGCCAGCAAGCCCGGATGATCGCGCCATAGATCGAGGGCACGCAGCAGTAATTCGGAGAAGTCGATCACGCCAGCGCGCAGGCACGCAGCCTCGTAGGCTTCATAAATGCTGCGCATGGTCGCCAGGAACAGGTCGCCGCTGGCTTGTATGTGTTGCGGACGCAGACCTTCGTCTTTCTGCCCGTTGATGAACCATTGGGCCTGACGGGCCGGCCAGCGTTGCTCGTCCAGGCCCAGCTCGCGGATCACCCGCTTGACCAGCCGTTGCTGGTCGTCGCTGTCGAGAATCTGGAACGTCTGGCTCAGGCCGGCTTCCTGCCAGTGTGCCCGCAACAAGCGGTGTGCCAGGCCGTGGAAGGTGCCGACCCACATACCGGCCGGGTTGATACCCATGAGCTGCTCGATGCGATGACGCATCTCGGCAGCGGCCTTATTGGTGAAGGTCACCGACAGGATCGAGTGGGGCGAGGCGTTTTCGACCTGGATCAACCAGGCGATACGGTGCACCAGCACTCGGGTTTTACCGGAACCAGCACCGGCCAGGACCAACTGACGACCCACGCGGGCAGCTACGGCCTGGCGTTGGGCATCGTTGAGGGAGTTCAGCAGAAGGGAGAGATCATCGCGCATCGGGGCATTCTAGGGGGCGGCGTCACACCGGGCAAACCCCGCATTGCTTTAGCCGATGAAAGATAGGTGCAGGACGACCGGTCGGTCACTGGCTGCAAGCGTTGGCGGGGCTTGCTTGCTTGCTTTTACAAAGGTGCAAGCAGTCGAGACTTTGGTCTACTTTATGATCTGGAGCAGTTTGGTCCGGGCATTTGCTTGTGTATGCTCCGACGACGTTTCGGGCTCATGCTCACCATTATAAGAACAAGAACATTGCCTATGACCCTCAGCACCGACCTGTCGGGCCCCGTTGTGGAGCCTCGGGTTATCCGCAAACAGTACGCCATGGAAATGGCGGTCGAACGCACGCGTCTGCTTTATCAGGGCTCATTGCTGCCCACATTATTCATGTTGATCAATGGTCTGGTCTGCGCTGGCTTGCTTTGGAGTCCGCAGCGTTACTTCCTGGTCAGCGTCTGGCTGGTGTGGCTGCTGTCACTGGTGGCGTTGCGAGTGATTCAAGTCGCGGCCTTCGATTCGGCGATACCCAATCGCCAGGCCCATCCGATCTGGCGCCGTATGTTTTTGCTGGGTTCGGCCATGACCGGCCTGACCCTGGCCGGCGCCGGCATTGCGCTGGTACCCGCCGACAACTTCATTCAACAAGCCTGGGTGTTCGGCCTGATCGGCGCCGCAGCGCTTTCGGCCAGCGTGGCCTACGCGGTCAGCCTGCCGGCGTTCCTGTCCTTTACCTTGCCCTGTCTGTTGCCGGCCATCGGCTATCTGTTCTGGGGCGGCGATGAACAAAGTCAGGGCTGGGGCTGGTTCGGCCTGATTTTGCTGGGCGCGTTGAGTGTGGTCGCCTGGCAGGTCAATCGGCTCATCGATAGCGGACTGTTGCGGCGCTTCCAGAATCAGGCACTGATCGAGCACTTGCAGCAGGCTCAAAGCTGCAGCGACCAACTCAATCAAAAGCTGGCCAAGGAAATCGACCAGCGCCGTCGTGCCGAGGACGAACTGCGGCAAATTCAGATCGAGCTGGAAAGCCGAGTTGCCCAGCGCAGCCTGGAGCTGGACGCCGCCAACCAGGCCCTGAGCAAGAGCGAAGCGCGTCTGGCGCTGGCGTTGAAGGCCAGTGAGTTGGGCTTGTGGGACTGGAACCTGCAAACCGACGAAGTCCATCACACCCATCTTCAGGAGCTGTTCGGCCTGGAGCCGGAATTCGTGACGGCGATGCTTCGCCACCTCAAGCCGCGCCTGCACCCCGATGACTTGCCGTCGCTCAAGCGTGCGCTGGTCGAGCATTTGAAGGGCCGCAGCGAGGACTACCAGATTGAGTACCGCGTGCGCCACGGCGATGGTCATTGGGTCTGGATCGAGGACCGAGGTCGAGCGGTTGAGCGTGGCGAAAATGGACGGGTGATCCGCATGGTCGGCACTCGTCGCGACATCAGCGCCAGCAAAGCTCTGGAAGAGCAACGGCAACTGGCCGCGACGGTGTTCGAAGCCGCCAGTGAAGGCATCGTGATTTTCGATCCGAATTACGCGTTGATCGCGGTCAATCAGGCCTTCAGCCGAGTCACTGGCTATGACATTGAAGACATGATCGGACGCAACGTGGTCGAGTTGGCATGCAGCCGCGATGCCCGCCGGCACTACGCGGCGATTCATCAGGCGCTGGAGCAGCACGGCAGTTGGCAGGGCGAGCTGGTAGAAACCCGCAAGAATGGCGAGTTGTATCCGCAATGGTTGCAACTGAACGCTGTGCGCGATGATCGAGGAAATGTAAGCCATATCGTGGGCTTCTTCGCCGATTTATCGGCCCGGCGCGAATCTGAAGAGCGCATGCGTTACCTGACGCATTACGACGAATTGACGGGCCTGGCTAACCGTTCTCTGTTCCGCGAACGGCTAAGCGAAGCTCATCAGCGGGTGCGCCAGGGCGGCTACCGCAGTCTGGCGTTGCTGCACATTAATCTGGATCGTTTCAAGCTGCTCAATGACAGCCTTGGCCATGAAATCGCCGACCAGCTGTTACAGAAAATGGCCCGGCGGCTGGTCAATGCGTTGCCTGAAGCAGACACCATCGCTCGCTTATCCGGCGATGAGTTTGCCGTGTTGTTCAATGCCTACGGCAACCTGTCGAGCCTGGCGCGGGTGGCGACCCGACTGTCGACCAAGCTGCGCTTGCCGATCACTGTCGAGGGCCATGAACTGGTGGTTAGCGCGTCCATGGGCATCAGTATGTTGCCGGACAACGCGCGAGAAATTTCCGCGCTGGTCCATCAGTCAAATATGGCCATGCAGCACGCCAAGCACTTGGGCGGAAATAACTTCCAGTTCTACACCGACAGCCTGCAAGCCAGCACGCTGGAGCGCTTGCAGCTGGAAAATCAGCTGCGTAAAGCCATCGAAGAAAAGCAGCTGAAGGTGTTTTATCAACCGAAGCTGTGCCTCGCCACGGGCCGGTTGAATGCCGCCGAGGCGCTGGTGCGCTGGGATCACCCGACCATGGGCCGTGTGCCGCCGGGGGACTTCATCGGCCTGGCCGAGGAAACCGGGTTAATCGGCCCGATCGGCGAGTTCGTGTTGCGTCAGGCCTGCTGGCAAGCCTGTGAGTGGCAGCGTCAGGGGCTTGAACCGATACGGGTGTCGGTAAATCTGTCGGTGCATCAATTGCGTCAGGGCAAACTGGTCAGCCTGGTGCGTCAGGTGCTGGAGGAAACCGGTCTGGCGCCGCACTACCTCGAGTTGGAACTCACCGAAAGTCAGTTGCTGGACAGCGTCGAGCACATCATCGCGACCTTCCAGCAATTGCGTGATCTGGGGGTTAAGTTGGCGATTGATGACTTCGGCACGGGTTATTCGTCCTTGAGCTACCTCAAGCGCATCCCCGTGGATTACGTGAAGATCGATCAGGCATTTATCCGCGGTCTTGGGGAGGGCAGCGAGGATGCGGCGATCACCCGGGCGATCATTGCGATGGCTCACGGGTTGTCGTTGAAGGTGGTGGCTGAAGGGGTGGAACGGCCGGAGCAGCTTGAGTTTTTGCAGGCTGAGCACTGTGATGAGGTTCAGGGGTATCTGATCAGTCGCCCGGTCGAAGCGCAGGCACTGGCGGTTCTGCTACAAGCGCAAGGCGCCGGCTGAAGTAATGACAAAATAACACCCTCCCGTCACATACTGTGGCGAGAGGGTGATGACACTTATTAGTGAGTAATCAGTACTTTGTTAATGTGATGAATTTGTTCGCCTTTATAGAAGATACTCACGTCGGTGACATGGGAGTCACCCTTAACTTTATATTCAACAAACTTGTCTGTCACGACTTGCAGTGCAGCTTGATTGGAGGTTTCAAGTTGCAGCTCCAGTCGTAGGTTAGAAGATTTATCTTGTACTTCAGCCATCACCAATTTTGGGGTGATACCTGTGTGCGCAACGGTTACGTAGCCGAAGGTGCGGAAAAAAGCTGCGCCTGGCATACGGTTAATTTGTGCGGTCCAGTTTTTGGTTTTAATGCTCGTAGCGCGTAACTCGCCTATAATGCCAAAAGCGTGTAACCCGGTTTTAATGCTCATAACGTGTAACTCCTGTAATTAAAGTTGATTGCGTCCTGCGTGAGCAATATATCTAACTAAACTTGTTTGTGGGTAGTGTGTGTTGGTTGTAATTGTAAAGTTGTATGTTTCAAGTTTGTTGTTTTCTGAATAACTAAGCGACACAACTTAAAACGGGGTGACTGGTGGCCCCCGTTGGCCTTGTGGAATTGCTTATCTTGCGTCTGAGCACTGACGATGAGTGCTACATCGAGCGCGCGCGCCTGAAGACGAGGGATGTGGTTACGCATTGAGCAGGCAAAAAGCCGATTCATGTAGTATAACTACAAGCGTGCTACATCCCCGGCACCTGCCAATAACAAAGAGTCCAGCCCTTTGAATCTGCTGCAACACATCGCCCAGTCACGCCACCTCTTACGCAAGTCGGAGCTCAAGGTCGCCGACCACGTGCTGCTTGATCCTGCGGCGGTGATGCACAGCTCCATGGCCGACCTGGCCCACAACGTGGGCATCAGCGAACCGACCATCGTGCGGTTCTGTCGCGCCATCGGTTGCTCCGGTTTCCAGGACTTGAAGCTGAAGCTGGCACAGAGCCTGGCTGCTGGCGCGAGCTTCGGGCAGTTCGCGATTCATGAAGACGATTCGGTCGCTGATTACAGCCTGAAAATCTTCGACACCACGCTGCACACGTTGATGGAAGTTCGCGAGAAGCTTGATCCGGTGGAGTTGCAGCGTGCTGTGTCGCTCATGTCTCAGGCCCAGCGGGTCGAGTTCTATGGCTTTGGCGCGTCGGGCGCAGTGGCGGCCGATGCCCAGCACAAATTCTTCCGTTTGCTGCTGACGGCGGCCGCGTATTCCGACCCGCACATGCAGGCGATGTCGGCGGTCACGTTGAAACCGACCGACGTGGCGATCTGTATTTCCCAGTCCGGGCGTTCCAAAGATTTGTTGATCACCGCCAATCTGGTGCGCGAGAGCGGCGCTTCGCTGATTACCTTGTGCCCGAGCCAGACACCGTTGGCCGAACTGTCGACCGTCAACCTGGCGATCGATGTGCACGAAGACACCGAGATCTATACGCCGCTGACCTCGCGCATCGCCCACCTGGTGGTGATCGACGTGTTGGCGATGGGCGTGGCCATGGCGCGCGGGCCGAGCCTGGTCAATCACCTCAAGAGCGTCAAGCGCAGCCTGCGCAGCTTGCGGCTGTCGCCTAAATCGGTAAAAGCGCTGGACGATTGATTCTGGCTGGAATTGTGGCGAGGGATCAGCCGGTGAGTTTCATCGTTCTGTAACCCGCCCGCCGCCAAACCGTCATCCCTCGCGCCTATCTTGAAACTCCCGTAATCGCCTTGGGAGACTCGAAATGGCCCAGCCCTACGAAGAACGCAACAGCGCCGTCAGAACCCGTCGTCAGCAGGAAGACCAGCGCCGCATGGAATTTCGCCGCGCCATCGAAGATCGCTGCGAGCGTCGCCAACTGCAGGCCGAGATCGGTGACTTCCCTGAGCTGGAGCTCAACTACTGGCAGGCGGCACCGGCAACTTCCCGTCGAAACGCTCAACCAGCGCGCTGATCTGCACCCGCTCGCTGCGAATAAACGCAAGGAATGCGTGCGCCACCGGTGACAGCCGTTTCGCCTTGGCTTGCACCAGGCACCAGCTGCGGTACAACGGCAGCTCTTCGACCGGCAGCTCTATGAGTGCGCCGGTCGCCAACTCAAGGTTCAGGGCGTGGCGCGTCAATAGCGCCAGGCCCAGACCCGCCCGTACGCATTCACGCTGGGCTTCGGCCGACGCCACCTCCTGGGTTTGCGTGAAGTGCACGCGCTTCTCCTTGAAATACTCCTCGCAAGCCAGTCGCGTACCGGAGCCCGGTTCGCGCAACAGCAGTGTGTAAGGTTCCAGATCCTGCAAGCGCAGCGGTCCCATATGGGACAGCGGATGATCCGGCGGCGCCACGGCCACGATTGGATTGTTGAGAAACGGCAGAAATTCCAGCCCCATGTCTTGCGGCACCATCGACATGATCACCAAATCATCGCGGTTGTCCGACAGGCGTCGAATCACTTGTCCGCGGTTAACCACCGTCAGGTGCAAGTTCACTTCCGGATGCTGGCGCTTGAACGCGGCAAACAGGTGCGGCACGAAATACTTGGCGCTGGATTCCACCGCCAGTTTCAGCTGTCCTTGCAGCGATCCCTGCATGTCAGAAAGCTGCATGTCGAGGTTTTCCAGGCGTCCGAAAATGTCCCGGCTGGCGCGCTGAAGGGCCTCGGCTGCCTCGGTCATGTAGAGCTTTTTGCCGACGTAATCGAACAAAGGCTGACCAATCAGCTCTTCAAGTTGACGAATCTGTAGGCTCACGGCAGGTTGTGTGAGAGACATTTCATCGGCTGCGCGGCTGTAGGACCGCAAATCACAGACCTCATTGAAGATCTGTAATTGACGCAATGTCATACGCATCAATGACTTACGCATTTTATAGACGCTCTCGCCGCGGGCTGATGCGTCAACTATAAGTCTTTACTTATGGCTGACCCAATAATTAATCATTTTTGTTAATCCCTTGTGGGGGCTAGTGTGGGGCTGCGACTGAATCGAAACATTTGGTCACGCGTCGACCTGGTCTAGCAGGTCGTGGGTACCACCGGCTCAAGGGAACCTCCAAGTGATAAAAAAGATCCTGATCGCCAACCGTGGTGAGATTGCCGTACGAATCGTACGTGCCTGCGCCGAGATGGGCATTCGCTCGGTCGCGATCTATTCCGACGCCGACCGCCACGCGCTGCATGTGAAGCGTGCGGACGAGGCCCACAGCATCGGTGCCGAGCCACTGGCCGGTTACCTGAATGCACGCAAGCTGGTGAATCTGGCAGTAGAAACCGGTTGCGATGCGCTGCACCCCGGCTACGGTTTCCTCTCGGAAAACGCTGAACTGGCAGATATCTGCGCAGAGCGCGGCATCAAGTTCATCGGTCCATCGGCTGAAGTGATTCGCCGCATGGGCGACAAGACCGAAGCCCGTCGCAGCATGATCAAGGCTGGCGTACCCGTCACCCCGGGGACCGAAGGCAACGTCGCGGATATCGCGGAAGCCTTGATCGAAGGCGACCGCATTGGTTATCCGGTGATGCTCAAGGCGACTTCCGGTGGTGGTGGCCGTGGTATCCGTCGCTGCGACAGCCGGGAAGAACTTGAACAAGCATTCCCTCGGGTCATTTCCGAAGCCACCAAGGCCTTTGGTTCGGCGGAAGTGTTCCTGGAAAAATGCATCGTCAATCCAAAACACATCGAAGCGCAGATCCTCGGCGACAGCTTTGGCAACGTGGTGCACCTGTTCGAGCGTGACTGCTCGATCCAGCGTCGCAACCAGAAGCTCATCGAGATCGCCCCGAGCCCGCAACTGACCCCTGAACAGCGCGCTTACATCGGCGACCTGTCGGTGCGCGCAGCCAAGGCCGTGGGTTACGAGAACGCCGGCACCGTGGAGTTCCTGCTCGCCGAGGGCGAGGTGTACTTCATGGAGATGAACACCCGGGTGCAGGTGGAACACACCATCACCGAAGAAATCACCGGCATCGACATCGTTCGCGAGCAGATTCGCATCGCCTCCGGTCTGCCGCTTTCGGTGAAACAGGAAGACATCCAGCACCGCGGTTTCGCGCTGCAATTCCGGATCAACGCCGAAGACCCGAAAAACAACTTCCTGCCGAGCTTCGGCAAGATCACCCGTTACTACGCACCCGGCGGCCCCGGCGTGCGCACCGACACGGCGATCTACACCGGCTACACCATTCCGCCGTTCTACGACTCCATGTGCCTGAAACTGGTGGTCTGGGCGCTGACCTGGGAAGAGGCGATGGACCGTGGCTTGCGCGCCCTCGACGACATGCGTCTGCAAGGGGTCAAGACCACCGCCGCGTACTACCAGGAAATCCTGCGTAACCCGGAATTCCGTAGCGGCCAGTTCAATACCAGCTTCGTTGAAAGCCACCCTGAACTGACCAACTACTCGATCAAGCGCAAACCCGAAGAGCTGGCCCTGGCCATCGCCGCCGCCATCGCCGCCCACGCAGGCCTGTGAGGAATAGAACAATGAGCAAACAAATCTACGTTACCGACACAATCCTGCGCGACGCCCACCAATCGCTGCTCGCGACCCGCATGCGCACCGAAGACATGCTGCCGATCTGCGACAAGCTCGACAAAGTCGGCTACTGGTCGCTGGAAGTCTGGGGCGGGGCAACGTTCGACGCCTGCGTACGCTTCCTCAAAGAAGACCCGTGGGAGCGTCTGCGCCAACTGCGCGCGGCGCTGCCTAACACTCGCCTGCAAATGCTTCTGCGTGGCCAGAACCTGCTGGGCTACCGCCACTACAGCGACGACGTGGTCAAAGCCTTCGTCGCCAAGGCCGCGGTCAATGGCATCGATGTGTTCCGCATCTTCGACGCCATGAACGACGTGCGTAACCTGCGAGTCGCCATCGAAGCGGTGAAAGCCGCCGGCAAACACGCTCAAGGCACCATCGCTTACACCACCAGCCCGGTGCACACCATCGAGGCGTTCGTGGCGCAAGCCAAGCAAATGGAAGCCATGGGTTGCGACTCGGTGGCGATCAAGGACATGGCCGGCCTGCTGACTCCGTACGCCACCGGCGAATTGGTCAAGGCATTGAAATCCGAGCAATCGTTGCCAGTGTTCATTCACTCGCACGACACCGCCGGTTTGGCCGCGATGTGCCAACTCAAGGCCATCGAAAACGGTGCCGACCACATCGATACCGCAATCTCCAGCTTCGCCTGGGGCACCAGCCACCCGGGCACCGAGTCGATGGTTGCCGCCCTTAAAGGCAGCGAGTTCGACACCGGCCTGAACCTGGAACTGCTGCAAGAGATCGGTCTGTACTTCTACGCCGTGCGCAAAAAGTACCACCAGTTCGAAAGCGAGTTCACCGCCGTCGACACCCGCGTTCAAGTCAACCAGGTACCGGGCGGGATGATTTCCAACCTGGCCAACCAGTTGAAAGAGCAGGGCGCCCTGAACCGCATGAGCGAAGTGCTGGCCGAAATCCCGCGCGTTCGTGAAGACCTCGGCTTCCCGCCGCTGGTGACCCCGACCTCGCAGATCGTCGGCACCCAGGCGTTCTTCAACGTGCTGGCCGGCGAGCGCTACAAGACCATCACCAACGAAGTGAAGCTTTACCTGCAAGGTGGCTACGGCAAGGCGCCGGGCACCGTGAACGAAAAACTGCGTCGCCAGGCGATCGGCAGCGAAGAAGTGATCGACGTGCGTCCGGCCGACCTGCTCAAGCCGGAGATGACCAAACTGCGTGGCGAAATCGGCACGGTGGCCAAGTCTGAAGAAGACGTGCTGACCTACGCCATGTTCCCGGACATCGGTCGCAAGTTCCTCGAAGAACGCGCTGCCGGCACCCTGACTCCAGAAGTGCTGCTGCCGATTCCTGAAGCTGGCGGTGTGACCTCGGCCGGTGGTGAAGGCGTACCGACCGAGTTCGTCATCGACGTCCACGGCGAAACCTACCGCGTCGACATCACCGGTGTCGGCGTCAAGGCTGAAGGCAAGCGTCACTTTTACCTGTCTATCGACGGCATGCCGGAAGAAGTGGTGTTCGAGCCGCTCAACGAATTCGTCAGCGGCGGCAGCAGCAAGCGCAAGCAAGCCACTGCACCGGGCCACGTCAGCACCACCATGCCGGGCAACATCGTCGACGTGCTGGTCAAGGAAGGCGACACCGTGAAAGCCGGCCAGGCCGTGCTGATCACCGAAGCGATGAAGATGGAAACCGAAGTGCAGGCGGCCATCGCCGGCAAAGTCACCGCCATCCACGTGGCCAAGGGCGACCGGGTGAACCCGGGCGAAATCCTGATCGAGATCGAAGGCTGAGTTAACAGCCTCGATACACCGCTTTAAACCTCGGGGGGGCACGTGCCCCCCTTTTTTTTCGCCCCGGGTTTGTGGCTGTTAGAAACTCATTCGCCACTGACCCGTTACGCCATGGTTGCGGCTGTCTGTGCCGATCTCGCCAGTGAGGCCGACGCCCAGGGTGTGTTTTGCTGACAATCCAAGGTCCAGCCCTGCATCGAGCATCAGACTGTCCCGATCCAGCGGCGCACCGGAAACAGTGAAGTTTTTTCCGCCCGTCACCAATCGTTGGCGGGTATCGCTGTAGACGTCCCCGTAAGTGTGTTTCCAGCCGGCACTGAACCGTGGCGTCAGTTGCATGCCGTTATCCAGAGTGTTGAGCTTTGCCATCCGCAAGCCGAATGTGCTGTTCAAATTGTTCTGCGTTTGACCGTGTACCTTCAGCGCCGCTGCACCACCTTTTTCCGTGTAGGTGTCGCGCTGATAGCGTTGGTAGCCCAGGCTGGCAAACGGTTCGATGCTGACGTTCGCCTGGCCGAGGTTGTAACCCACTTCCGCAAAGGCTTGCTGGGTGTTGGCATCGTAACGGCCTTCGGGGCGGTCGCTGAAACCCTTGAAGGCAACCCGGCGTTTAGTGCTGCCGTCGTGGTTGCTATAGGTCGCACCCAGGCGCAGGGACATTGGTCCGTTTTGACGTAGGGCATAAGCTCCCAAATGCCAGCTGTCGAGATCGCCGTCGAGTCCGCGGCTGTCCAGGCGAGTTTCGGACTTCCCGCCCAAGACACCGATGCGCCATTCCTCATCGATGCCCCAATCTGCGCCCAATACCAGGCCTTGGGTGGAGTGTTTCAGAGCGTCGTAGTCGCGATCCAGCGTCCCACCGTGACCCAGCGCTTGCAGCCAGACTCGGCCATTGTCTTCGCTGCCGGCGGCCAGGCGTGGTGCATTGCGCCTGGTGGAATTGCTGTAGCTACTGGCGCTGTCCAGCTGACGCATGGCCGAGAGCATGGTCGCGCTCACCGGACTGTCACTGCTCAGGGTCGCCTTGGCGAGGTTCGCGTTCTGGCTGCCGTCCAACTGGTCGAAGGCAAGGGAGGCTGTTTCGGTGGTGGAGGCGAGCAGGGCGGTGACGGCGGCATTGGCGGTCACGGCGGTGACGGCGGCGTTGTCGGCGTTGGCGGTCGGGGCTTTTGGGGTGTCCACACTGCGGGCCAGGGCCTGCGCGCTGTCAGAGGTGGCAAACGTCTCGAGCGGCACGTCGTTGCGCGTATAGGTCAGGGCCACTTGAGTGTCACTGTAGGAAACCTTCGGCGTCATGAACGCCAGATTGTTGCTGACTCGCCCGAACTCACCTTCAATCTTTCCGGCATTCAGCACGGTGTGGACGGTGCTTTGGGCGTAGTTACCGGGGATACCAATAACATTCAAACTTGCGTTACCTAGTGTGGCCGTACCCGCGACCGAAAGCGCTGAAGCGTCTTCAGTGGCCGACACGATGTAGTAGATAGCTGCGTCTTGGGATAACTCCAAGTTGCTCCTGATGATGGGGGCGCTATCCTTTCTGACAAGCAGGCTGCCGTCCACGTACAAATTTCCAACGTCGCCCTTACCGCCAAAGACTGCACTTTGGTCGACGTAGGCATCACCCGTTATCGAGCCGTTGTTAAATAGAGTGGCTCCGGCCTTGACCTCGGCGATGCCGTTGAAATCATGGCTTAGTGTCCAAACGCCTCGGGCGACGCGTACACCTTCAAAGTTACTTGTTTCACCAATCTCACCGCCTTCGGTGGCGTTCAGCAGCAAGCCGTTTTTTCCTTCACCCCCGTCTATACGGCCGTCCCATCGGGTGCCATTGTTGATCACGAGTAGGTCGTCGGCCTCACCCAGCTGCAAGGAAACACCATCGATGTTTTCGAGGGGTTTTGAAAGGATTGTGTGCTGAGTGGTGTAGGCATTCTGGAATTCGTCAAAAGGGTTCTCTTCGGCTGCAACGACTACCTCTTCTGTCGCGGAGGGTTCGGGAAACACAAGGGCTTCATAGAAAGTATCGTCGAACTCGATTGCAGCGCTGACAGGTTTTGTCGCGACCTGCAGAGTTGTCTGATCTTTGCTCGGTGGGGCCGCTGGTCGGGCTGTAAGTTCAAGTGGGCCGATGGGCTCGATGTCTTCAAACTGATTGCCGGTGGGGGTAACAGGTGCGACGGTTTTTTTTCGGGTTTTGGTGGGCTTCGCGTTGGAGTTGTCCTGAGCTGTCAGTTGCTCGGCCAGGGAGGTTTCTGCACAACCGATTGCAATCGCAATGGCCAGGACAAGGTGTTGAGGTTTGTATTTGTGTTGAACGGGCATCGAGTACGGCCTCTTTTGACAGGAGGCCATACTCTAAGAGGCAGGCTATAGGTGCCGATGTCAGTTACTTCCGGCGGGCTTGAGGGGGTTGTCAGAAGGTTGTGTAGAAAATTGCCAGCCTCCTGAGGAAGGTTGTTTTTACCCGTTCGGACTGACGCTTTTTCTTACAACAAATCGAGACACGGTCGGCTATCGCAAACGCGGAAACTCATCTGCCTTTCGCTAACTACGGCTCAAATACGCCTTCCCATAATGCCGCTCCATCCGCGCCTGAATCAGCTCCAGCCCAATCGACATCACCCAATAAATCACCGCCGCCGTCGTCAGCATCTCGATGTAGCGATAGCTCGACCGCCCATACGATTGCGCCAAAAACATAACCTCCCAAACCCCCATCACCGAGATCAGCGACGAGTCTTTGAGCATCGAGATGAACTGGTTGGTGGTCGGCGGAATGATGGTGCGCATGGCCTGGGGCAGGGTGACGCGCCAGAAGATCACGGTTTCGCGCATGCCCAGGGCCAGGGATGCTTCGCGTTGGCCGTGAGGGACGCCGAGGATGCCGGCGCGGAAGATTTCGCTGAGGTACGCGCCGTAGTTCAGCGACAGGGCGATGATGCCGGCGGCGATGGCGCCCGGGACGATGCCGAGTTGTGGCAGGCCGAGGTAGATCAGCAGGATCTGGATCAGTAGCGGTGTGCCGCGAAAGAACGAGGCATAGAAGCTCGCGATTCCGAAGGCCACGGCGCTTTTCGACAGCCGCGCCAGAGCTGTGATGAAGCCCAGGAGCGAGGAGGTCACGATCGAGCACAGGCACAGAAACAGCGTCAGCGCCGCGCCCTGCAGGAAGCCGTTGGGCGCCAGTTGCAGGCCGATCAGGTTCGGCAGTTTGTCGAGGATGATCGAGAACTTCAGGTCGAAGCTCAGGAAGAAGCTGGCGAACAACCCGAGCATCGCTGCCCAGGTCAGGTACAGCCGCGTGCGGAAACCGAAGATCCGTTGCAACAGCGACTCAGCCACCGGTTGCGGCGGCTGGGGAGGTTTTGGGAAAGAAGTCATTTACTGATGTCGGCGCCGATCCATTTTTGCGACAGCTTGCTCAACGTACCGTCCTGTTTCAGCTGAGCGAAGACGTCACGCACTTTGGCGTCCCACTGGGCGTCGCCTTTTTCAATGGCCACCGAGTTCGGCTCCGAGTACAGCGGCTCGCCGGCGAGCTTGAAGCGTTTGTCTTCGGTCAGGCGCGGTTGGGCGGTGACAAGGTTGGTGAGGATCGCATCCAGCCGCACGCCAGCGCCCAGCCCCAGGTCCTGGAACGCCACGTTGTCAGTGTCATACGGTGCGATCTGCACATCTTCGAACGGGTACTGCAATTGCGTGTCTTCGGCGCCTTCGATCACCAGGTTCTTGTTCAGGTAGCTTTCGTAGCTGGAGGCGCTGGTGAGGCCGACTTTCTTGCCGCTCAGGTCTTTGGCGCTGTGGATGCTGTCGTCCTTGGCGTTGACCACGATCACCGCTGGCGAGGCGTAGTACTCGACCGGGAAGTCGAAGACCTCGGCGCGGGCCTTGCTCGGGGTCATGGAGCAGATGCAGATGTCGTAGCGCCCACTCCAGCGGCCGGCCGCGATCACGTCCCAGGACGGGGTTTCAAGGCGCAGTTTGACGCCCAGTTTGTCTGCCACGGCCTTGGCCACGTCGACGTCGAATCCATCGAGCTGGTTCTGATCATTGAGGAACGAGAAGGGTGGATAGCTCTCCATCAACACGCCGACCAGTTCTTTCTTTTTTTCGACGCGATCCAGCGTGGCGCCGCCAAAGGCTTGGGTGGAGGCAGCCAGAATCGTCAGGCCCAGGGCCAGGAGTGGTTGGAGTTTCACAGTCGATTCCTGATAAAAAAGAGGTTGTTATTAACCGGATGGTGCGTATTAAATAGTTATAAGAACGACTCTGATAGTGAGTTATTTTCATAAGCTTATGAGTGAAAAGCATATGGGCGCAGCAAGCACAGTAATTCTGGATGGCGGCATGGGTCGTGAGTTGCAGCGTCGAGGCGCGCCGTTCAGACAGCCCGAGTGGTCGGCGCTGGCCTTGAGCGAAGCGCCGCAAGCGGTAGAGGCGGTGCACTCGGCTTATATCGAAAGCGGTGCGAACGTGATCACCAGCAACAGTTACGCGGTGGTGCCGTTTCACATTGGCGAAGAGCGTTTTGCAGCAGAAGGGCAGGCGCTCGCGGCGTTGGCCGGTGAGCTGGCTCGGCGCGCGGTAGAGGCTTCGGGCAAAGCGGTGCGTGTGGCCGGCTCATTGCCGCCGCTGTTTGGGTCCTATCGTCCGGACCTTTTCGAGGCTGCTCGGGCGACTGAATTGTTGGCGCCGCTGGTGAAGGGTCTCGCGCCTCATGTCGATCTGTGGCTGGCGGAAACCCAGAGCTCGATCGTTGAAGCGCGAGCGATCCATGCCGGTCTGCCGAAGGACGGAAAACCGTTCTGGCTGTCGTTTACTTTGAAGGATGAGGACACGGACGAGGTGCCGCGCTTGCGTTCGGGTGAGCCGGTGGCTGAAGCCGCAGCAGTAGCGGCTGAGCTGGGCGTCGAGACGTTGCTGTTCAACTGCAGCCAGCCGGAAGTGATCGGTGCTGCGATTGATGCCGCGCGGGAAACCTTCGAGCGTTTGGGGGTGAAGATTCACATCGGCGCTTACGCCAATGCCTTCCCGCCGCAACCGAAAGAGGCCACGGCCAATGACGGTCTGGACCCGTTGCGTGAAGACCTTGATCCGCCGGGTTACTTGCAGTGGGCGGCTGATTGGCAGAAGCGCGGGGCCAGCCATTTGGGCGGGTGCTGCGGGATTGGGCCGGAACATATTGCGGTGCTTGCCCAGAAATTAGCGTGAAGCCAATCGCGAGCAAGCTCGCTCCCTCAGGGTTTCGGGTTGGCCACAAGATTGTGATCAGCCCTTATCCAATGTGGGAGCGAGCTTGCTCCGGGCGGCGTTCCGACGATGGCGTCCGTTCGGGCGCCGAAGATTACCCGCGGCACTCCGCCAGGGTTTTCACCTGCCCCGAATCTGTCTGGTTCTCATCGGATAGCCAGCGCTCAAACCCCGCCCCGATCGCCGGCCATTCCGAATCCAGAATCGAGTACCAGGCCGTGTCCCGGTTCTGACCCTTGACCACCATGTGCTGGCGAAACACGCCTTCAAAACTGAACCCCAGCCGTTCGGCCGCGTATTTGGAGCGGGCGTTGCCGTTGTTGCACTTCCACTCCAGACGGCGATAACCCAGCGCAAAGGATTCCTTGGCCAGCAAATAAACCGCCTCGGTGCTTTTCGGCGAACGCTGCATAGGCGCGCCAAACGTGACATGGCCGATCTCGATCCGACCTTGTGAAGGAACAATCGACATCAAACTGAGGATGCCCTGCACATCGCCGCTGGCACGGTCGATCACGCTAAAGAAATACGGGTCGCTATTGGCCGCATGATTGTTCAGCCAATCGTTGAACGCGCTGCGCTCCGGGAAAGGACCGTATGGCAAATAGTCCCAGAGTTTCGGGTCGGCACCCGGGCCTTGCAGGGCCTTCCACAAACCGTCGGCATGACGCGCCGGGTCAAGTTTCTCCAGGCGGATGAAGCGCCCTTCGAGGGTTTGAACCGACGGTGGCGGGACGCCTTTCCAGTCGGCGAGTGAAGTCGACATGCTGTTCTCCTTGAACCTTAAATGGCTTTGCGAAACTGGATGAAACCGGGGCGTTCGGCGATGCGCTCATAAAGCTGGATCGCGGTGGCGTTGGTTTCGTGGGTTAGCCAGTGGACCTTGCAGCAACCGTCCTTTTTGGCGGTGGCGTAGACGAACTCGATCAGCTGTCGGCCGACGCCAGTGCCGCGAGTTTGCGGCACTACCAGCAAGTCTTGCAGGTAGCAGGCGTTTTCGATGCTCCAGTTCGAACGATGGTAGATGAAGTGCACCATGCCCACCGCTTTGCCGTCAGCCCAGGCCAGCGCGGCATGGGTCGGCTCGCTCGGGTCGAGCAGGCGCTGCCAGGTGCTTTGGGTGACGGCCTCAGGCAGTTCGGTGTTGTAGAAGCGCAGGTACGCTTGCCACAAAGGCAACCAGGCGGCGTGGTCGTCGGCGGTGACCTGGCGGATGTCGATCTGACTCATGTTCGTTCCTTAACGCATCAAGTGGGCGAGGGCCTGGTCGTGCACATCAGGGCTGGCGGAAAGCCCCTCGCGCACACCGGCGATGTCTGCTGAGCTGCGGTTCTGGCTGAGCTTGCGCTTGCCTTCCAGGCGCTGGATCGGCAAGGCAAAACCGACGATGGCCTTGAGCATCCCATCAATGTAGTCGGCGGGGGCATCGGCGACTTTCCATGGGCTGGCGCGACCCGCTTCATGACGATCAGTCAGCGCGCTGACCAGATTGCGCAGGCGATCGGCGTCAGTGAACACTTCGGCCGTGCCATACGCGTGCACGGCGACGTAGTTCCAGGTCGGCACGACTTTGCCGTGCTCGGCTTTGCTCGGGTAAAACCCTGGGCTGACGTAAGCGTCGGCACCGGCAAAAATCACCAGGGCTTCGGCGCCGTTCTGCAATGCCTTCCATTGCGGATTGGCCTTGGCGAAGTGTCCATAAAGGGTGCCATTCGGGCCCTGGTCTGAACTCAACAGCAGCGGCAAATGGCTGGCTTGCAGACCTTGTTCCCCGTGTGTGACCAACACAGCGAGGCGGGTACCGAGTATCTGCTGGTGCAGTTCATGCAAATCATCTATGGCAAAGCTGCTTGGCGTGTACATGGAGATTTTCCTTGGCGAATGCCTGCATCCTAGGCAGGCTATTGGTCTGTTGTAAGAGCCATTAACGACCAATTTCATAGGTCCATTGTCATGACCAGCGAGCCACTGTCCTTGTCATTCAACCCGGCCGGTATCGAACTCGATCGCCGTCAGGGTTTGAGTCGTCAGCTCTATCAAGCCTTGCGGGTGCGAGTGCTTGACGGTCGGCTGGCCAGCGGTACGCGATTACCGGCCAGTCGCGATCTGGCGGCGGCGTTGTCGATTTCCCGAAACAGCGTGGTCCGGGCTTACGATCAGCTCTACGCCGAGGGCTTTATTGAAGGACGTGTGGGTGACGGGACGTATGTCGCGCAATTGCCTCAATCAGTGTTGCCGGTGAAAAAACTATCCACAAAAGTATCCACAGGGTTGTCAACAGGGTTACCCACAGCCTTATCCACAAATTGGCTCGATTTACCTGTGGTTTCATCCAGTAAAGTTATCCACAGCGGCGCGTTGGGGCGGGTTGAAAATAATCATTTGGCCCTGCCTCCCGCCGGCCCACCCCGCGCATTTCGCGTGGGAGTTCCGGCTTTCGACCTGTTCCCTTTCGAGGTCTGGGCCAAGCTGAATGCGGCTTTCTGGCGTAAACCGGATCTCCAGCAGTTGTGTTACGGCGATCCGGCGGGCGATGCGCGCTTGCGCGGCTTGGTTGCCGCGTATTTGCGCAGTTCCCGGGGGATGCAGTGCACGGCTGAGCAAATAGTGATCACCAGTGGCGCACAGCAGGGGATTAGCCTTTGTGCACAGCTGCTGGTAGAGCCGGGCGATAGCGTGGCAATCGAGAATCCGGGGTATCGGGCGGCGGGTCATGCGTTTGCCGTGGCTGGTGCGCGATTGCACGGGGTGGCGGTGGACAGCGAGGGCATCGACTGCAGCGAATTGAATGGGCTTAACGATTGTCGATTGGCCTATGTCACGCCGTCGCATCAGTACCCGACCGGGGTGGTGATGAGTCTGGCGCGGCGGCTGGAGTTGTTGGCCTGGGCCGAGCGAACCGAGGGGTGGATCGTCGAGGATGATTACGATGGCGAGTATCGTTACAGCGGCGCGCCGCTGGCACCGCTGGCTGCGCTTGATCGTCACGGGCGGGTGCTCTACGTCGGCACGTTCGGCAAAGTGGCTTTCCCGGCATTGCGCCTGGGCTATCTGGTGCTGCCACCGGCATTGGTAGACGCTTTCGCCCAGCGTCGCGCGGTCGATGTGCGGCATTCCGAGGTGAGCACCCAGGCCGTCATGGCCGAGTTCATGGCGGCCGGGCATTTCCAGCGGCATATCCGCCGCATGCGCCGCGCCGCGTTGAGTCGCCGCAATACACTTCTGGCCAATTGGCCCTCGGACATTCCCGGGGTTGGCAGCTTGCCGAGCGTGGCGGCAGGGCTGCACCTGACGGTGGCGGTCGATACTGAGGCCCGCGAACGCGAACTGATCGAAGCCGCCGCCAGCGTCGATGTCGAGATCAATGGCCTGAGCAGTTACTGGCTACCGGATTCGAGAAACACTGTGGATGAACGCGCCGGGTTGGTGCTGGGCTTTGCGGCGGTGCCCGAGGCGGCGATCATCGCAGCGCTCGGGCGGTTGCAAAAGGCCTGGCGTCCCTGAGGTCAAGGACAGGTTTCAGGTCCCGGACTTGATCTTGGTCCAGGCCCGGGTCCGTGCCCGTTCGGCATCGCGGGGCAGCGGTTGCAGGGTGTAAAGCGTGCTCATCGCCGTTTCGGTCGGGTACAGGTTCGGGTTGTTGCGGATCGCCGGGTCGACCATTTCGGTGGCGTCCTTGTTCGGGTTCGGGTAACCGACGAAGTCGCTGACCGGCGCGATCACCTGCGGCTGCAACAAGTAGTTGATAAAGGTGTAGGCGTCTTCCGGGTTCTTCGCGCCTTTGGGGATCGAGAGCATGTCGAACCAGATCGGCGCGCCTTCTTTCGGCAGGCGCATGTCGACGATCACGCCGTTCTTGGCTTCCTTGGCGCGGTTCGCTGCCTGGGAGAAGCTGCCGGAATAACCGACCGCGACGCAGATGTCACCATTGGCGATGTCGGCCATGTACTTCGAAGAATGGAAGTAGGTGACGTACGGACGGATCTTCATCAGCAGCGCTTCAGCCTTTTCGTAGTCCGCCGGCTTCTTGCTGTTGGGGTCCAGGCCGAGGTGTTGCAAGGCCAGTGGCAGGATCTCCGACGGCGAGTCGAGCAAGGCGACGCCGCACTGCTTGAGCTTGCTGATGTTCTCTTCCTTGAAGATCAGGTCCCAGCTGTCCACCGGTGCGTTGTCACCCAGTGCAGCCTTGATCTTGTCCGGGTTGAAGCCGATCAGGATGGTGCCGTACATGTACGGCACGGCAAATTTGTTGCCCGGATCGTTGGCTTCGATCAGCTTCATCAGTTTGGGATCGAGGTGGTTCCAGTTCGGCAATTTGCTGCGATCCAGTGGCTGGAACACACCGGCCTCGATCTGCTTGGCGAGGAACACGTTGGACGGCACCACCACGTCATAGCCCGAGTTGCCGGTCAGCAGCTTGGCTTCCAGTGCTTCGTTGGTGTCGAAGATGTCGTAGACCAGTTTGGTCTGGGTGTTCTGGGCCTTGAAGTCTTCCAGCGCTTTGGGGGTGATGTAGTCGAACCAGTTGTAGACGCGCAACGTTCGCTCTTCGGCGTGGACAGCACCACTGAGCACCGTGGTGCACAGCATTGTGGGAAAGAGCGCTGGCGCGATAAAACGCTTGAGACTGATCATTGTTCTAATTCCTCATTGGGCGCTTTCAAAACCTTCGAGAACGTTCACGGCATTGATGCCGATTTCTTCTACCGCGTAACCGCCTTCCATCACGAACAGCGTCGGCTTGCCGAGGCCTGCGATGCGCGCGCCCATGGCCAGGTAATCCGGGCTGTCGAGTTTGAACTGGGAGATCGGATCGTCCTTGAACGTATCAACGCCCAGGGAGACGACGACGATATCGGCGCCGTACTTTTCGATCTCTTTGCAGGCTTGTTCCAGCGCGGCGCTCCAACTGTCCCAGCCGCTGCCGGCGGGCAAAGGGTAGTTGAAGTTGAAGCCTTCACCGGCCCCTTCACCCCGCTCATCTTCATAGCCGAGGAAGAAGGGGAACTCCGCTTCCGGATGACCATGAATCGAGGTGAACAGCACGTCGCTGCGCTCGTAGAAAATCGATTGAGTGCCGTTGCCGTGGTGGTAGTCGACGTCGAGGATCGCGACCTTTTTATGGCCCTGGTCGAGGAAGGCTTGAGCGGCGATGGCGGCGTTGTTGAGGTAGCAATAACCGCCCATCAAATCGCTGGCGGCGTGGTGTCCCGGTGGACGGCACAAGGCGAAGGCACTGCGGGCGCCGTGTTGAATGACGGCTTGAGCGGTCAACGCGACTTGCGCCGCACTGTATGCCGCTTGCCAGGTACCGGCGGTAATTGGTGCACCGCCGTCGAAGCTGTAATAGCCGAGTTGGCCGTGCAGGCTGGTGGGGATGATCCGGCGCAGGGTGCGGGCGGGCCAGGTGTAGGGCAGCAAGTCGCCGTCGGTACCGAATTCGGTCCAGCGCGCCCAGGCACCTTTGAAGAAGTCGAGGTAGTCGCGGCTGTGGACGCGCGCGATGGGGTCGAGGCCAAAATCCTGTGGCACTTCGACGGGACCGAGGTCGCGGTACTGCACGCGCTGCAGAACATGGTCGGCTCGCGAAGGCATTTCGAAGCAGGGCATCAGTTGCCCGTCCATCAATTCACAACGGCCGTGGTGCAGGTGGTGATCGTCCGAGTAGATCGTCAGCATTTCTTGTTCTCCGCAGGCTGATTCGGTTGAACACAGTCTTGCGGCGCGCGGCGTTTGAGAGAACGGCAGGAAAGGCCAAAAGGGGATCAATATGGCCAAAAGAATTGACCGGAATTCGCCCCTCGCCACAGGGGCGGGTCAGGGCCGGAACTGACTTGGCGCCACTCCGCTCCAGCGCACAAACGCATGACGGAAACTCGCGGTCTCGCTGAAACCCAGCGCTTCTGCAATCCGATAGATAGGCAGTTCGTCCTCGCAGAGCATGCGTTTGGCCCGCTCGAACCTCAGTTCATCGAGCAACTCTTGATAGCTGCAGCCCAGGTCCTTCAGGTGCCGACGCAAGGTGCGCGCCGAGCAATTCATCTGTTCGGCCAAACCTTCCAGGCCGGGCGCTGCATTCAACTGCGCGCTGAGTAGCTGGCGGATTCGTCCCAGCCACACCTGGCGACCCGTGAACTCGGTGTTCTGTTTGCGGCACCGTTCGGCCATGGCTTGATGGGTGATGGCGTCGGCCAGAGGCAGGGGGTGATCCAGCCAGGCTTTGTCGAAGGCAAAGGCGTTGGACGCAGCGTCGAACTGCAAGGGGCAATCGAAACGTTCGGTGTAGCGTGCCTGATAGTCCGGTGCCGGGTATTCGAAGCGGGCGCCAAGCAGCGGCAACGGTAGACCGAGCAGGTCTTCGCAAGTGACCTTCATCGAAACCAGGCAAAACTCGACATTGAATGGCGCCAGCGCAGGGTTTTCCCGATAGTCGTCAGCGGTGAGCCAGATGCGCTCGTTATCTTCTTCCAGGCTCAACTCGAACAGTGTTCCTAATAGCGCCGGATAGTGCAGTGCCAGCCGCAAGGCGTCACCTAAAGTGGCGCTGGTGAGTAAGGCGTACCCGAGCATGCCGTAGGACGAAACGTGCATCCGCCGGCCCAGTTCCAGGCCGATGTCACGCTTGAGCGCGACGGCGTTGGCGCAGACCTGCATCTCCTGATTGGTGGTGATGCGCGTGTCCGCCCGGCTCAAGTCCGCCGGGCTGATGCCGCTGCCGGCCAGCAGCGCTTCGCTGGACAAGCCCTCGGCCTTGAAGGTATTGAGCACCAGGGAGACAGCGTTGAGGGTGGTGAGGTGGGAGTGGAGCATGGGGTGTTCCAGCCTTGGGATGCTGGAAGAAGAGCAAGTTGTGTGCCCAACAATGAACCTGTGGGAGCGAGCTTGCTCGTGATTGCGGCAGATCATCCTGCATTAATGTCGCCTGACCCACCGCTATCGCGAGCAAGCTCGCTCCCACAGGGTTTTGGGTGGTGTCAGCTGAGTTCGCCGCACAGGTCGAGCTCTACAAGACGACGCACTTCAGCGGTGTCCAGTCCGGCACCGAGCAATCCATGCAACTTGCCAAACGCGGCTTCGCGCGTCATGCCGCCACCCGAAAGCACGCCTGCACCGCGCAACCGACTGCCAGCCTCGTAAACATCCAGTTCGACGCCACCTTCATGGCATTGCGTAACCGCGACCACCACAACACCCTTGTCCCGCGCCCGTTCCAGGCTGGCGAGAAACTCCGGGTTGTCACTCGGTCCGGTGCCGCTGCCGTAGCACTCCAGCACCAGGCCCTGAATGCCACTGTTCAGCACACCATCAAGCTGCTCGGCGCCAATGCCGGGGAACAGCGGCAGCACAGCGACTTTCGCCAATTGCTTGATCTTGCGGTAATGCAACTCCACTGGCAGCGCTGGCGCCTTCACGCCGCCGCCCTGACGCTCCAGTCGCTTGAACGGATGACGACCGAAACTGCGTACCTTCGCGCAACGAGTCGGGTCCAGCAACTCGCCGTGGAAGTACAGATGAACGCCCGGTGCCAGGCCTTGGCCTAGCGCAACCAGTGCACCACTGAGGTTTTCCCAGGCATCGCTGTCGGTCACGCCGGCCGGCAGCATGGAGCCGGTGAACACTACACGGGCATGCAGGCCGAGCAATTGAAAACTCATGGCCGCAGCGCTGTAGGCGAGGGTGTCGGTGCCGTGCAGGATCAGCACGCTGTCGCAGCCCTGGACATCGACGGCGTCGACCACCGCTTCACGCAGTTGCTGCCAGTAATCGGGGGTCATATTGGCGCTGTCGATCAGCGGCGACATCTCGCGAAAGCGCCACTGCGGTACGACAAGGTCAGGTTGGCTGTGCAGATAGTCGCGCATCCGGGCTTCGAAACCGGACGCCGGGGCCAGGCCATGAGCGCTGGCTTGCATACCGATGGTGCCGCCGGTGTAAAGCACCATGACGTGCTGGGCGGCAGGGTAGGTCGAGGAATTCATGGGGGTTCTCCGAGAACGATGACAGCATGCGGTCGAGCATGACGCTGACCGCGCGCTGTGTCACGCCGGGCGCAGGGGATGCGCCCGGTTTTACCGATCAGCGTTGCGCTGCGGGTACGGCTTGCTGCTCAGCTTCAGCCTGGGTGGCGGCAGCTGGCGGATTGGCTGGCCAGGCTTTCAAGTCCAGGTCCAGGTCCGGGAATTTGCTCGAATCGAACACGGGCGTCTTGATGCCTGCCGCGCGCTGGTCATCGTAGTCACGCAGGATGCGCATGCCGACTTTGAACAGCAGGAACAGCGCGATCAGGTTCACGAACGCCAGCAGGGTCATGGTGATGTCGGCGAAGGCGAACACCGTGCCGAGGTTTTCGATAGCACCCCAGAAGATCAACACCAGGACCAGTGCGCGGTAGCCGATCAGCGCCTTGCGGTTTTCACCGATCAGGAAGCGCAGGTTGCTCTCGCCCAGGTAGTAGTTGTAGAGGATCGAGGTGAACACGAACAACGACAGGGCCACGGAGATGAAACTCCGGCCCCAGTCACCGACCACGGCGGCCAGGGAGTTCTGGGTCAGGGCAATGCCGTCGCCTTCGAAGCCCGGGGTGTAGAAGCCCGAGAGCAGGATCAGCAACGCGGTGCAGGTGCAGATCACGAAGGTGTCGAGGAACACGCTGAACGCCTGAACCACACCTTGTGCCACCGGGTGCTCGACCGACGCGACCGCAGCCACGTTTGGCGCACTGCCCAGGCCTGCTTCGTTGGCGAACACGCCGCGTTTAACGCCCATGACAATCGCGCTGCCGATCAGGCCGCCGAACGCTTGATCCAGACCGAAGGCGCTTTTGACGATGGTCATCAGCATCGCCGGTACGTGATCGAATTGCAGCACGATCACGTAGATGGTCACGCCGATGTACACCAGGGTTTTCACCGGCACCAGCAGGTCAGCGACCTTGGCAATGCGCTTGATACCACCGACGAACACCAGACCCAGCAACACCGCCAGGGCCAGGCCGGTCCAGGTGGTGTCGAGGCCGAAAGCATTGTTCAGCGAGTGGGTCACGGCGTGGGATTGCAGACCGTTGAAGGCGAAGCCGAAGGTGATCAGCAGCAGGAACGCCATGATCATGCCCAGCCAGCGTTTCTGCAGGCCGTGCTGGATGTAATAGGACGGGCCGCCACGGTACGTGCCGTCGGAGTCGCAGCGCTTGTAGAGCTGGCCGAGGGAGCATTCGAAGAAGCTGCTGGACATGCCGACCAGCGCGGTCACCCACATCCAGAACACCGCACCTGGACCACCCAGGGTTACGGCGATACCGACACCGGCGATGTTACCCGCACCGACGCGGCCGGCGAGGCTGAGCATCAAGGCCTGGAACGAACTGAGTTGACCGGCGCTGCTTTTCAGGCTGTCGCGGAACACCGAGAACATGTGGAAAAAGTGGCGCAATTGAACGAAACGCGAGCGGATCGTGAAGTAGCTACCGAGCCCGACAATGAGCACGATCAGTACTTTCCCTGAGAGGAAGTCGTTGATGACTTCGAGCATGGATTATTCCTCGCTATTTTTTGTGTAGGCAAATGCTTGGCGGTCAGAAACATCGCGTTACACCGGATTGCGCGTGGCAAAACAGGTGAGGCGAAGGTTCGTCCCGGTTTCATATTGCGGGTTTGTTATTAGTTCGGGTTTCGCATGGGTTTGGGCCTCGTTACCGACGACCGCTCACGCGAAGAGGGGCGGCACTATACCGATGAGCGTGCTGTCCGTCTGCACGATTGTGGTGCAAGCATCGAAACGAGGTGCTGCCAGGATCAAAAGATCGCAGCCTTCGGCAGCTCCTACAGGGTGTACATCAAATGCTGTAGGAGCTGCCGAAGGCTGCGATCTTTGCGGTGTCAGACATATTCGCTATCCGCAAAAGGGTTAAAAAAAAGGGCTCGGGGAATAAATCCCCAAGCCCTCAAAAGGTGAGAGGTGTCTAGTCCCTCGACCTGGTGAGCGTGGCGCTTCGTACTCTTCGTTAAAAGAGCAAGCACCGGCGTTGCGTTCGGTTAAGCCTTCAGAGGCACCAGACGCGGAGCAATCATGTTTTCCGGGCGCAGGATGTCGGCGAGCATTTCGTCGTCGAGCAAACCTTCTTCGCGCACCAGTTCCAGCACGCCGCGGCCGCTTTCTAGGGCGATACGGGCGATACGGGTAGCGTTTTCATAGCCGATGTACGGGTTCAGCGCGGTGACCAGACCGATCGAGTGCTCGACCAGTTCACGGCAACGCTCTTCGTTGGCGGTGATGCCGACGATGCAGTGCTCGCGCAGCATGTCCATGGCGCGTTGCAGCAGGCGGATCGAGTCGAAGATCTTGAACGCGATCAGCGGCTCCATCACGTTCAGTTGCAACTGGCCGCCTTCGGCCGCGATGGTCAGGGCCAGGTCGTTGCCGATGATCTGGAACGCCACCTGGTTAACCGCTTCCGGGATAACCGGGTTGACCTTGCCTGGCATGATCGAGCTGCCTGGCTGACGCGCCGGCAGGTTGATTTCGTTGATGCCGGTGCGTGGGCCGCTGGACAGCAGGCGCAGGTCATTGCAGATCTTCGACAGCTTGACCGCGGTGCGCTTGAGCATGCCGGAGAACAGCACGAAGGCGCCCATGTCGGAGGTGGCTTCGATCAGGTCGGCAGCCGGAACCAGCGGTTGACCGCTGATCAGCGCCAGACGCTGAACGGCCAGGTGCTGGTAACGCGGGTCGGCGTTGATGCCGGTACCGATCGCGGTGCCGCCCAGGTTCACTTCGGTCAGCAGTTCAGGCGCCAGTGTTTTCAGGCGTGCCAGGTCTTCGCTCAGGGTCGTGGCGAAGGCACGGAATTCTTGACCCAGGGTCATCGGCACGGCGTCTTGCAGCTGGGTACGGCCCATCTTCAGGACGTGGCTGAATTCAACACCCTTGGCAGCGAACGCCTGGATCAGGCTGTCGAGGCTGGCCAGCAGCGCGTCGTGACCCAGCAGCAGACCCAGACGGATCGCGGTCGGGTAGGCGTCGTTGGTCGACTGCGCCATGTTCACGTCGTTGTTCGGGTGCAGGTATTGGTATTCGCCCTTCTGGTGACCCATGGCCTCCAGCGCGATGTTGGCGATGACTTCGTTGGCATTCATGTTGGTTGAAGTGCCAGCGCCGCCTTGAATCATGTCCACCACGAACTCTTCGTGGAAGTCGCCGCGGATCAGACGTGCACAGGCTTCACTGATGGCAGCGTGCTTGGCTTCGCTCAGGTGACCCAGTTCGCGGTTGGCGTCAGCGGCGGCCTGTTTGACCATGGCCAGGCCGACAACCAGCTTCGGGTAATGCGAAATCGGAACGCCGGAGAGACGGAAGTTGTTCACCGCTCGCAGGGTCTGGATGCCGTAATACGCTTGAGCAGGTACTTCGAGTACGCCAAGCAGGTCTTTTTCTGTGCGGAAAGATGCAGCGGAGGACATGATAGAAATCATCTCGATATGGACCCGGTCTGTGCCGGAACACTGCAAATGCTAGGCTTGTGGAGAATTTTGGGCCAATGCTGTTAAACACTAGCCTATGCACATTCGGCATAATGCCCATGTGACGCCGTGTCTGCGGCGAGCGTGCGACCTAAATTGGTGCGTGTCCGGGAGGACGTGATGAACCTTGAAAGTAAATGGCTTGAGGACTTTAGTGCTCTGGCCGCCACCCGCAGCTTCTCCCAGGCTGCCGAACGACGCTTCGTGACTCAGCCGGCGTTCAGTCGACGAATCCGCAGCCTTGAAGCCGCGCTGGGGCTGACCCTGGTCAACCGCTCGCGCACGCCGATCGAACTGACGGCGGCGGGGCAGTTGTTTCTGGTCACCGCGCGGACGGTGGTCGAGCAGCTCGGTGAGGTGTTGCGTCACCTTCATCACCTGGAAGGCGGGCAGGGGGAGGTGATGCAGGTCGCCGCCGCTCACTCCCTGGCGTTGGGGTTCTTCCCGCGCTGGATTGCGCAGTTGCGTAATGAAGGCCTGAACATCGCGACGCGCCTGGTGGCAACCAACGTCGGTGATGCGGTGCATGCCCTGCGCGAAGGCGGTTGCGATCTGATGCTCGCGTTTTACGACCCGGATGCTGCGATGCAGATGGACCCGGAAATCTTTCCGTCGCTGCACCTTGGCGACACCGAAATGCTCCCGGTCTGCGCGGCGGACGCCGAGGGCAAGCCGCTGTTCGATCTGGAAGGCGAAGGCAGTGTGCCGCTGCTCGCCTACAGCGCCGGTGCATTTCTCGGGCGTTCGGTGAACATGCTGCTGCGTCAGCGCGCGCTGCGCTTCACCACCATCTACGAGACGGCCATGGCCGATAGCCTTAAAAGCATGGCGCTGGAAGGATTGGGCATTGCCTGGGTGCCGCGGCTCAGCGTGCGCGCCGAACTGGCTCGGGGTGAACTGGTGGTTTGCGGCGGCCCGCAATGGCATGTGCCGCTGGAGATTCGCCTGTACCGCTGCGCGCTGGTGCGCAAGGCGAATGTGCGGTTGCTGTGGCGCAAGCTCGAGGGCGGCGCCGCGCAAGGCACAACCGGTCAATGATGTTTGGTAGGAGCCGGGTAGATTTATGCTGTTTTTGGCTGACCTTCGAGTCAATAAAACCGGTACTTTGCGCCGAATGACAGATGGTCGTATCGGGGGCTGTTTATCTGCTTCATTGAGGTATACTGCGCGGCCTTCGGCCGGTTCGTCCGGCCATAATTCGTACAATCAAGCCACGCATTTTGCGTGGCTTGTTGTTTTTTGACGCGCCTGCGGGCGCCCAGAGAGAAGAGGCACGACGATGAGTGCACTGGTTGGCGTGATCATGGGCTCCAAGTCCGATTGGTCCACCCTTAGCCACACCGCCGATATGCTGGAAAAGCTCGGCATTCCTTACGAGGTGAAAGTGGTCTCTGCCCACCGCACCCCGGACCTGCTGTTCCAGTACGCCGAAGAGGCTGAGGCGCGTGGCATCGAGGTGATCATCGCCGGTGCCGGCGGCGCGGCTCACTTGCCAGGCATGTGTGCGGCCAAGACCCACCTGCCGGTACTGGGCGTGCCGGTGCAGTCGTCGATGCTCTCGGGCGTCGATTCGCTGCTGTCCATCGTGCAGATGCCCGCGGGCATTCCGGTCGCCACCCTGGCCATCGGCAAGGCCGGCGCGATCAACGCCGCGCTGCTGTCGGCGAGCATCCTCGGTGCCAAGCACCCGCAGTTCCACGCGGTGCTGAAAAAATTCCGCGCTGAGCAGACTGACAGCGTCCTGGAAAATCCAGACCCACGCATCGCCTGAGGTTGTTGACGATGAAGATCGGTGTAATCGGTGGCGGCCAGTTGGGTCGCATGTTGGCGCTGGCGGGCACTCCGCTGGGCATGAACTTCGCTTTCCTGGACCCCGCGCCGGATGCTTGCGCAGCCGCGTTGGGCGAACACCTGCGGGCCGATTACGGCGATCAGGATCACCTGCGTCAGCTGGCGGATGAAGTCGATCTGGTGACTTTCGAGTTCGAAAGCGTCCCGGCCGAAACCGTCGCTTTCCTGTCGCAATTCGTCCCGGTCTACCCGAGCGCCGAAGCCCTGCGCATCGCCCGTGATCGCTGGTTCGAAAAAAGCATGTTCAAGGACCTGGGGATTCCCACCCCGGCGTTCGCCGACATTCAATCGCAAGCCGATCTGGACGCTGCCGTGGCTTCCATCGGTCTGCCGGCCGTGCTGAAAACCCGCACCCTGGGTTACGACGGCAAGGGCCAGAAAGTCCTGCGCAAGCCTGAAGACGTGGTCGGCACGTTCGCTGAACTGGGCAGCGTCGCCTGCCTGCTGGAAGGCTTCGTGCCGTTCACCGGTGAAGTTTCACTGATCGCCGTGCGGGCTCGCGATGGCGAAACCAGGTTCTATCCGCTGGTTCACAACACCCACGACAGCGGCATCCTCAAGTTGTCCGTGGCCAGCTCCGATCACCCGCTGCAAGCCTTGGCGGAAGACTATTCCAGCCGTGTGCTCAAGCAGCTGAATTATGTCGGCGTGATGGCGTTCGAGTTCTTTGAAGTCGACGGTGGCCTCAAGGCCAACGAGATCGCCCCGCGCGTGCATAACTCGGGTCACTGGACCACTGAAGGCGCCGAGTGCAGCCAGTTCGAAAACCACCTGCGGGCCGTTGCCGGTCTGCCGTTGGGTTCGACGGCCAAGGTCGGCGAAAGCGCGATGCTCAACTTCATCGGTAAAGTACCGGAGACCGAGAAAGTCCTGGCCATTGCCGATTGCCATCTGCATCACTATGGCAAGGCGTTCAAGGTCGGTCGCAAGGTCGGTCACGCCAACCTGCGCTGCGCCGACAAGGCCACGCTGGAGCAGCAGATCCTCAAGGTCGAAGCGCTCATCGCCGAATAGTTTCATGTGGCAGCGGCGGAACCATTCAGGGGCCGCCGTTCTCTCATGGCAGGATGCCAAAGTCTGACTAGGCTTTGGCATAGCCACTTACTCAGAGGGAAATGCCATGGGAATTATCGGAACCATCTTTATCGGCTTGATCGTCGGCCTGCTGGCTCGGTTCCTGAAACCGGGCGACGACAGCATGGGCTGGATCATGACCATCCTGCTCGGTATCGGCGGTTCGCTGGCGGCCACATACGGCGGCCAGGCCCTGGGCTTCTATCAGGCTGGCCAAGGCGCAGGCTTCCTTGGTGCGCTGGTTGGCGCCGTGATATTGCTGGTGATCTACGGCTTGATCAAAAAGAACTGATTCAGGCGACAAAGCCCTCTCTGCTGCGCAGCCGGGGAGGGCTAGAATGCTCGGCGTTGCATAGTCCTATCCTTAACCGAGCACCTCCATGCGCCGTCTTTTGCTGACTTTCCTATTACTGGGTACGGGCCTTGCCCACGCCGGCGAACTGCCGGAAACCGACTGGCTCGAACTGATGCCCAAGTCGGACCAGAAAGCCCTCGAAGCCATGCCCGAAATCGACCACAACTCCCCCGAAGCCAATGGCACCTTTACCGAAAAAGGTGGCATGAAGCAGAGCAAGGGCTTGCCGGCGGTGATGTATTCGACCAAAACCGTGCCGTCGATGAACGACAAGAACATCCGCATCGGTGGTTATCCTGTGCCGTTGGAGTCCGACGCCAAGGGCCACAGCACGCTGTTCTTCCTCGTGCCGTATCCGGGCGCCTGCATCCACGTGCCGCCGCCACCGCCTAATCAACTGGTGCTGGTGCGTTATCCGAAAGGTTTGAAGCTGAATGACATCTATACACCGCTGTGGGTGACCGGCACGCTGAAGATCGAGAAGGTCAACAATGACCTGGCTGATGCGGCGTATGCGCTGGATGCGGCGAAGGTGCGGGTGGTCAAAGAGTCTGACCTGTAAAGCGCCAGTTAGGCTGGCAAAGATCAACTGTGGGAGCGAGCTTGCTCGCGATGAGGCCATAACATTCAACATCAATGTTGACTGTTATGGCCTCATCGCGAGCAAGCTCGCTCCCACATTGGTTTTGTGGTGCTAGAGAGGTTTGCTGCCGATGCTGACGCCGAGGGTATGACTCGCACCCGGCGCCAGCGTCACCACATCATCCATCACGTTCGCCGTTTCAATGCACAGCATGCGCTGCCAGCCATCGTCGGCCATGTCACTGAACGCCGCAGCGCGATCAATCCAAGGATTCCAGATCACCGCCGAGCGTGAACCGCTGCTGGTCAGCTCGATGCGTCGTTCCCAGGCCGGATCGACAATGCTCAGCTTCGCCGGGGTATTGAGATAGATACGATCGGTCTCGCCGACAAAACGCAGATCGCCGGTCTGAGTGACGGTTTTCCAGTCGTCCAGGGTTTCGATGTAACTCAAGCCATCCAGCCCTTCGACATGCACTTCGCGTACATCGCTGACCGCGAAATAACTGTGCAGCGCCTGGCTGATGGTGACTTTGTCGGTGCCCTGGTTGTGGCTGGTCAGGCTGATGTGCAGTTGCTCATCCAGACGAATGCTCAGCTTCAAATCCACTTGATGCGGCCAGCCTGGCAAGCCACCTTCAGGGTAAGGCAGAACAAACTCCACCTTGAGGCTTTCGCCCTCGGTTTCAATGCCGCCCAGTTCCCAGTCCATCGCCCTTACCAGCCCGTGGGCGGTCGGCGCTTCGTTGCTGACGCGCATGGCCTGAACGCTCTGCGGGTTGCGCGGCAGATTGCCGAACCACGGCCAGCACACCGGAACCCCGGCGCGGATGCTCTTGCCAGTCTTGAACACGGCCTCGTCGTTGAGCCAGATCAGCGGCGGTTGCCCGGCCACTTGATAACTGAGGATGTGCGCGCCCTGCTGGGCAACCAGCAGTTCGGCCTGACCGTGGCGGATGCGCCAGCAGTTCAGTTCATCCAGTTTCACGGCTTCAACGTTGGGCGTGCTCATGGGGCAACTCTCGATCAGGAACAATGACTGCAATGGACCGCAGAAAGGTCGTAGTGTTTAACGAGCTCTAGGCGGAACTGAACGGGTGCGACCGCTGCCATCGATGGCGACGAACACGAACACGGCTTCAGTCACTTTACGCCATTCGCTGGACAGCGGATCGTCACTCCAGACTTCGACCATCATCTGAATCGAGCTGCGGCCGATTTCCAGCGCCTGGGTATAGAAGGAGAGCTGAGCACCCACCGCTACCGGAACCAGAAACGCCATGCGGTCGATCGCAACCGTGGCCACGCGACCACCCGCGACTTTGCTGGCCATTGCGGTGCCGGCCAAATCCATCTGCGACACCAGCCAACCGCCGAAAATATCGCCAAAGCCGTTGGTTTCGCGAGGGAGCGCGGTAATTTGCAGGGCAAGGTCGCCTTGCGGGATTGGATCTTCTTGTTCGAGCTCTATCATGCCGGGGGTGCCTCTGACCCGTGACTCTTCATTGGTACTTCAGGTGAATAGCCGTCTTCAAGAAAAACGATTCAGCCCCGAACATACTACGTTCGTCACGTTTTTCGTAAGGCGCCTAAAGGGAGACTCTGCGAAATCGACTGGTAGAGCCAGCAGCGTCTTCGCACAGCAACCCTTGCAAGCTGTCGCAAGATAGCGAGTATATCGATCGGTAGACTCCGAGACGACCGTCCGGTTCTCATTTCGACCGTCAAATACGCACCTCTATGTGCTTTTTCGAACAATTTGCTATCGTGCCGGACCTGCCCAAGCCTCAGCCAGCGTTGTTGGGGTTGCAGATCCGACTATAAGAGAAGCCTTGCCATGACCACAGCGCCTTCGAGCATCGCGCAGCCAACCCAGTCCGCACGTCCGCTGACTCGCAACGACTACAAGACGTTATCGCTGTCTGCCTTGGGCGGCGCGCTGGAGTTTTACGACTTCATCATTTTCGTGTTCTTCGCCACGGTGGTCGGCAAGCTGTTCTTCCCGGCCGACATGCCCGAGTGGTTGCGTTTGATGCAGACCTTCGGGATCTTTGCCGCCGGCTACCTGGCGCGGCCACTGGGCGGCATTGTCATGGCGCACTTCGGCGATCTGCTGGGACGCAAGAAGATGTTCACCCTGAGCATTTTCATGATGGCGGTGCCGACCCTGATCATGGGTTTGCTGCCGACTTACGCGCAGATCGGCATGTGGGCGCCCATCCTGTTGCTGCTGATGCGGGTGATTCAGGGCGCGGCGATTGGCGGTGAAGTGCCGGGCGCGTGGGTATTCGTTTCCGAACACGTGCCCCAGCGGCACATCGGCTACGCCTGCGGCACCCTGACCTGCGGCCTGACGGCCGGTATCCTGCTGGGCTCGCTGGTCGCCACCGCGATCAACAGCATTTACACCCCGGTCGAAGTTTCGGATTACGCCTGGCGGATTCCGTTCCTGCTGGGTGGCGTGTTCGGCCTGTTCTCGGTTTACCTGCGCCGCTGGCTGCACGAGACCCCGGTATTCGCCGAGCTGCAACTGCGCAAGGCCCTGGCAGAAGAAGTGCCGCTGCGCGCCGTGTTGCGCGACCATCGCGGGGCGATCCTGATTTCCATGCTGCTGACCTGGCTGCTGTCCGCCGGCATCATCGTCGTCATCCTGATGACCCCGACCGTGCTGCAGACCGTCTACCACTTCTCACCAACCACCGCGTTGCAGGCCAACAGCCTGGCGATCGTGTTTCTGAGCCTGGGCTGCGTCGCCTCGGGTGCATTGGCTGACCGCTTCGGTGCGGGTCGTATCTTCGTGTTCGGCAGTGCCGCGTTGCTCATCAGCTCGTGGACTTTCTACCACAGCCTGTTCAACCACCCGGACTGGCTGTTCCCGATGTACGCCTTGACCGGCTTGCTGGTCGGCACCATCGGTGCGGTGCCGTATGTGATGGTCAAAGCCTTCCCGGCGGTGGTGCGCTTCAGTGGGCTGTCGTTCTCCTACAACCTGGCCTACGCCATCTTCGGCGGCCTGACCCCGATGGTTGTCACCCTGCTGCTCAAGGAAAGCCCGATGGGGCCTGCCTATTACGTGGCGATCATTTGCGGTGTCGGGATTCTGGTGGGTGCTTACCTCTGGAAAAAAGACCGCTAGGCCGACTGACGCCTTCGCGGGCAAGCCACGCTCCTACAGGTCGGTGTGATCCGTAGGAGCGAGCGGTGCGGCGATCCGACTTACCCGCGAAGAACGATGACGCGAATTATCCTGCAATAAGCCCAATGCTGGCCTTTCATCTAATTGTCATATTTCAGCCATAGAGTGTTCACACGGCCTGCTGATACTTGGCCCCGACTTAACACACCTATCTGCTAGGAGTAAGGCATGAAACTGAAGCGTTTGATGGCGGCAATGACTTTTGTCGCTGCTGGCGTTGCGACTGCCAACGCGGTTGCCGCTGTTGACCCTGCTATCCCGAGCTACACCAAGATCACTGGTGTGTCGGGCAACCTGTCCAGCGTCGGCTCCGATACCCTGGCCAACCTCATGACCCTGTGGGCTGAGAACTACAAAAAAGAATACCCGAACGTAAACATCCAGATTCAGGCTGCCGGTTCGTCTACCGCGCCACCTGCGCTCACCGAAGGCACCGCTAACCTGGGTCCGATGAGCCGCAAGATGAAGGACACCGAGCTGCAAGCCTTCGAAACCAAATACGGCTACAAGCCAACCGCTATCCCGGTTGCCGTGGACGCCCTGGCTGTCTTCGTTCACAAAGACAACCCGATCCAGCACCTGACCATGGAACAAGTCGACGCGATCTTCTCGTCCACTCGTCTGTGCGGCGCTAAAACCGACGTGAAAACCTGGGGCGACCTGGGTGTGACCGGCGACCTGGCCAACAAGCCGGTTCAGCTGTTCGGTCGTAACTCGGTATCCGGCACCTACGGCTACTTCAAAGAAGAAGCCCTGTGCAAAGGCGACTACAAGCCAAACGTCAACGAACAACCAGGCTCGGCTTCGGTCGTGCAGTCGATCAGCTCCTCGCTGAACGGCGTCGGTTACTCGGGCATCGGCTACAAAACCGCTAGCGTGAAGACTGTGGCCCTGGCCAAGAAAGGCAGCACTGACTTCATCGAAGACACCGAAGAAAACGCCCTGAACGGCAAGTACCCGCTGTCGCGTTTCCTCTACGTTTACGTCAACAAAGCCCCGAACAAGCCTCTGGCCCCGCTGGAAGCCGAGTTCGTGAAACTGGTTCTGTCCAAACAGGGCCAGGAAGTTGTGGTGAAAGACGGTTACATCCCACTGCCAGCCAAGGTTGCTGCAAAAGCACTGGCTGACCTGGGTCTGCAGGAAGGCGGCGCTGAAGTCGCAAAAAAGTAAAACCGTAGGAGCCGAGCTTGCTCGCGATGGGGGCGCCGCGTTTCACCTTTGAAACCGTGGCGCTACCATCGCGGGCAAGCCTTGCTCCTACAAGGGTCAGGGTTACCAAACAGGTAACCCGGCCTCCCCAAATTTTCGGTCCGCTGCCAGTTCCCACGGGCGGCGGATTTGTTGCGTCACTGCATTGTCATCTTTCTGTCATACAGGATCGCTAGGGTGTGCGAATGAATGATCTGGCCAATTCCACCATGACTACAAATCCCCCCAAGCGAATTGACTTCAATACGCCTGAGTTGCAACGCAAGCGCCGCATTCGCGCGCTCAAAGATCGCCTGACCCGCTGGTACGTCCTCGTGGGCGGCCTCGCCGTTCTCGGCGCGATCACGCTGATCTTTTTCTTCCTTGCTTACGTTGTCGCGCCCCTGTTTCAGGGCGCCGACCTGACCGCCAAGGACGCCATCACGCCCGCCTGGATGCAAGACGCCGGCAAGCCGTTGATGATCTCCCTGGAAGAACAGAACCAGGTCGCCATGCGGGTTTCCGATAAGGGCCAGGCATTGTTCTTCGATATCGACAGTGGCGCTGAACTCAAGCGTGTCGATCTATCGATTCCGGCCGGCACGACCGTGACCTCCATCGGAGAAGACCAACCAGGCCATCCATTGGTGGCAGTGGGCTTGTCCAACGGCCAGGCACTGGTGTTCCGTCACACTTATAAAGTCAGCTACCCGGACGGCAAGAAAACCATCTCGCCGGCCATCGAATACCCGTATGGCGAAACGCCGATTGCGCTGAACGAGGCGGGCGGAGCCCTGGAGCACGTCAGCCTCAACGCGACCGATACGACGCTGATGCTGGTCGGTTCCACCGGTGCGCAACTCAATGTGTTGTCGCTGACCAGCGAAGAAAACATGATGACCGGTGAAGTCACCAACGAGCAGAAGCGTATCGATCTGCCGCAGATGACTGAGTCTGTGAAGAACATCTTCGTCGACCCGCGTCAGCAATGGCTGTACGTGATCAACGGTCGCGCCCAGGCCGACGTGTTCAGCCTGCGCGACAAGAGCCTGAACGGTCGCTATAAACTGCTTGAAAACGGCGATGCCGAAATTACCGCCAGTACTCAATTGGTGGGCGGCATCTCGCTGATCCTCGGCGACTCCAAAGGTGGTCTGGCCCAATGGTTCATGGCCCGCGACCACGATGGCGAACTGCGTCTGAAGCAGATTCGTAACTTCCAGATGGGCACTGCGCCGATCGTTGAAATCACCGCTGAAGAACGTCGCAAAGGCTTCGTTGCCCTCGACGCCTCCGGCAAACTCGGCGTGTTCCACAGCACCGCTCACCGCACCTTGCTGGTGGATCAGGTGGTGGAAGGCCAAGGCCTTTTCGGCATGTCGCCCCGGGCCAACCGCTTGATCGTGGAAGCGGGTGGCAAGATTCAACCGCTGCTGCTCGACAACCCGCACCCGGAAGTTTCCTGGAGCGCGTTGTGGAGCAAGGTCTGGTACGAGAACTACGACGAGCCTAAATACGTCTGGCAATCGACCGCCGCCAACACCGACTTCGAACCCAAGCTGAGTCTGTCTCCGCTGACCTTCGGTACTTTGAAAGCCGCGTTCTACGCCATGCTGCTGGCCGCTCCACTGGCCGTCGCCGCTGCAATTTACACCGCGTACTTCATGGCTCCGGGCATGCGCCGCAAGGTCAAACCGGTGATCGAGCTGATGGAAGCGATGCCGACGGTGATCCTCGGCTTCTTCGCCGGTCTGTTCCTCGCACCGTATGTGGAAGGACATTTGCCGGGCATCTTCAGCCTGCTGCTGTTGATGCCGATCGGCATCCTGGTCGCCGGTTTCACCTTCAGTCGCCTGCCTGAATCGCTGCGCCTGCGGGTGCCGGACGGCTGGGAAAGCGCGATCCTGATTCCGGTGATCCTGTTCGTGGGCTGGCTCTCGCTGTACATGAGCCCGTACATGGAAACCTGGTTCTTCGGCGGCGACATGCGCATGTGGATCTCCCACGACCTGGGCATTACCTACGACCAGCGCAACGCACTGGTGGTCGGTCTGGCCATGGGCTTCGCGGTGATCCCGAACATCTACTCCATCGCCGAAGACGCCGTGTTCAGCGTGCCTCGCGGTTTGACCCTCGGTTCCCTGGCCCTCGGTGCCACGCCGTGGCAGACCATGACTCGCGTGGTGATCCTCACCGCCAGCCCGGGCATCTTCTCGGCGCTGATGATCGGCATGGGCCGTGCGGTCGGTGAAACGATGATCGTGCTGATGGCCACCGGTAACACCCCAGTCATGGAAATGAACCTGTTCGAAGGCCTGCGCACCCTGGCGGCCAACGTTGCGGTGGAAATGCCCGAATCGGAAGTCGGCGGCAGCCACTACCGCGTGCTGTTCCTCTCGGCGCTGGTGCTGCTGTTGTTCACCTTCGTCATGAACACCCTCGCGGAACTGATTCGTCAGCGTCTGCGCAAGAAATACTCGTCGCTTTAAGAAAGGTAGAAGTCTGTGAAACAGAACTCCCTGAAAGGATGGTTCAAGAGCGGCGCCCCCGGCGTCTGGATCAGCGGTGGCGCGGTGTCCATCGCAGTCATTATGACCATTGGCCTGCTGGCAGTGATTGCCGTGCGCGGTCTGGGCCACTTCTGGCCGGCCGACCTGGTGCACGCCAGTTACGACGTGCCGGGCCAGGCCAACCACCTCGTCATCGGCGAAGTGGTGCAGAAAGAAGAAGTGCCGCGCGAGCGCCTGAAAAGCGCTGGCCTGCCGGTACCCGATCAGGGCCCGGAGTTTATGACTCGCGAGCTGATCAAGGTCGGTAACCGTGACCTGAACGGCAACGACTTCACCTGGATCGTCGGCGAGTGGCTGACCAACCAGAAGACTCCGCCAGAGCTGATGGCCATCGAGCGTCGTGAGTGGGGCAACTTCTACGGCTACCTGGTCAACGTCAAACAGGACGGCAAGGTCATCGCTGAAGGCGAAGCCGCATGGCCTGAGTTGCAGGCGCGTGTCGATCGCGTCAACAAGCTCGCGGCACAGCTCAAGACCCTGGAAAAAGTCGACATTGGCGCAATCAACGCAGGGCTGGAGCGCCTGCGTCTGCACGGTCGCAAGCTGGAACTGGCCGGGACGATGGACGCTACCGCGCAAGCGGACATGGAGTCTGAGCGCGCCGAACTGAACGCTCGTTATCAGGACATCGAAGCCCGCCTGAACGACCTGCACGCCCAGTTCAACCGCGACAGCCTGACGGCTCGCGATGCCAACGGCAAAGAGATCGAAATCGGCATTGGCAAAGTGGTTCACGCCTACCAGCCGAACGGCATGAACACCTTCACCAAGATTGGCTTCTACTTCAGCAAGGTCTGGGAGTTCCTCAGCGACGATCCGCGTGAAGCGAACACCGAAGGCGGGATCTTCCCGGCGATTTTCGGCACCGTGATGATGACGTTGATCATGGCGATGATCGTGACCCCGTTCGGCGTGTTGGCAGCGGTTTACCTGCGTGAATATGCGAAACAGAACACCATGACTCGCTTGATCCGCATCGCGGTGAACAACCTGGCGGGCGTTCCGGCCATCGTTTACGGCGTGTTTGGTCTGGGCTTCTTTGTTTATGTGTTGGGCGGTTCGGTCGATCGGTTGTTCTTCCCGGAAGCGCTGCCGGCGCCGACCTTTGGTACGCCGGGTCTGCTCTGGGCGTCCCTGACGCTGGCGCTGCTGGCGGTTCCGGTGGTGATCGTGGCTACTGAAGAAGGCCTGGCGCGGATTCCTCGCACCGTGCGCGAAGGCTCGTTGGCCCTCGGCGCAACCAAGGCTGAAACCTTGTGGAAGATCGTGCTGCCGATGGCCAGCCCGGCGATGATGACCGGCATGATCCTCGCCGTGGCTCGCGCCGCCGGTGAGGTGGCACCGCTGATGCTGGTGGGTGTGGTGAAACTGGCGCCGTCGCTGCCGGTGGATGGCAACTACCCGTACTTGCACCTGGACCAGAAGATCATGCACTTGGGCTTCCACATCTATGACGTCGGCTTCCAGAGCCCTAACGTCGAGGCCGCGCGGCCGCTGGTGTACGCCACGGCGCTGCTGCTGGTGCTGGTGATCGCGACATTGAACCTGTCGGCCGTTTATATCCGTAACCACCTGCGCGAAAAATACAAAGCGCTGGATAGCTGATAGCTGCCGCAAAAATTGAATGGGCTGCTGGCCTCGATGCCAGCCGCTCACTGAACCGAATTTGTTAGCACAGGGAGCCTCCCATGCAGCACGAAGCACATACCCACGGCATCAACATGTCTGCCCTGGGCCGCGACAAACAGAGCTTGAGCCTTGAGCAGGAAACCGTGGCCATCGAAGTGCCGGGCCTGAGCCTGTTCTACGGCGACAAACAAGCGCTGTACGACGTCAGCATGAATATCCCGAAACAGCGCGTGACCGCCTTCATCGGCCCGTCCGGCTGCGGCAAGTCCACGCTGCTGCGTACGTTCAACCGCATGAACGACCTGGTGGATGGCTGCCGTGTCGAAGGCGAGATCAACCTCTACGGCAACAACATTTACCGTAAGGGCGAAGATGTGGCCGAGCTGCGTCGTCGCGTGGGCATGGTGTTCCAGAAGCCCAACCCGTTCCCGAAAACCATCTACGAGAACGTGGTCTACGGCCTGCGCATCCAGGGCATCAACAAGAAGCGCATCCTCGACGAAGCCGTCGAGTGGGCGTTGAAAGGTGCGGCACTGTGGGACGAAGTCAAAGACCGTTTGCATGAGTCGGCGCTGGGCTTGTCCGGTGGTCAGCAACAACGTCTGGTGATCGCTCGCACCATCGCCGTGGAGCCGGAAGTGCTGCTGCTCGACGAACCGTGCTCGGCACTCGACCCGATCTCCACGCTGAAAGTCGAAGAGCTGATCTACGAACTGAAATCGAAGTTCACCATCGTCATCGTGACCCACAACATGCAACAGGCCGCGCGGGTTTCCGATTACACGGCGTTCATGTACATGGGCAAACTGGTGGAATTCGGCGACACCGACACCCTGTTCACCAATCCGGCGAAGAAGCAGACCGAAGACTACATCACTGGTCGCTACGGCTAGGAAGCTGTTGTTGCTCACTGAACTGACGCTGCGGTCCACCGCACCTTACCGGACGCTCCAAGGACGCCAACATGATTAGCAAAGAAGGCCTTACCCATCACATCTCCGCGCAGTTCAACGCTGAGCTCGAGGAAGTGCGCAGCCACCTCCTGGCCATGGGCGGGCTGGTGGAAAAGCAGGTCAACGACGCGGTGACCGCGCTGATCGAGGCCGACTCCGGCCTGGCCCAGCAGGTTCGCGAGATCGACGACCAGATCAACCAGATGGAACGCAACATCGACGAAGAATGCCTGCGCATTCTGGCCCGTCGTCAGCCGGCGGCGTCGGACTTGCGTTTGATCATCAGCATCTCCAAGTCGGTGATCGACCTGGAGCGTATCGGTGACGAAGCGACCAAGATCGCCCGTCGCGCCATCCAGTTGTGCGAAGAAGGCGAAGCCCCACGGGGTTACGTCGAGGTTCGCCACATCGGTGACCAGGTGCGCAACATGGTTCGCGATGCGCTGGATGCCTTTGCCCGCTTCGATGCCGACCTGGCGTTGTCGGTGGCTCAGTACGACAAGATCATCGACCGCGAATACAAAACCGCGTTGCGTGAACTCGCCACCTACATGATGGAAGACCCGCGCTCTATCTCGCGGGTCTTGAGCATCATTTGGGTGCTGCGTTCGCTGGAACGGATCGGCGACCACGCACGCAATATTTCAGAGCTGGTGATTTACCTGGTGCGCGGCACCGACGTGCGGCACCTGGGCCTCAAGCGCATGAAAGAAGAAGTTGAAGGCACAAGTGGCGAAACCGCTAATGTTCCGGGCAAAGCTGACGATAAGTAAGATTGCCTGAGAAAAGCGCCCGGCCTTTTGGCCGGGCGTTTTTGTTTGTGGTTGATGAATTCGAAAGCAGCACCCGCGAACGAAAGTCCCGGCGTGACTGAAGGTTTTTGGCAATGTGCCATCAGCAAAGCGGTATGCTTGCCGGGATTTTTTAAAGGGGTGATGGATGAGTAAGGTCAGTGTGTTGGTCGTGGACGATGCGTCGTTCATTCGTGACCTGGTGAAGAAGTGCTTGCGCAATTACTTTCCGGGGATCCGGATCGAAGATGCGGTCAACGGCAAGAAGGCTCAGTCCCTGCTGGCTCGGGAAGCATTCGATCTGGTCCTGTGCGACTGGGAAATGCCGGAAATGTCCGGTCTGGAACTGCTGACCTGGTGCCGCGAGCAGGACAACCTCAAGACCATGCCGTTCGTGATGGTGACCAGCCGAGGCGACAAAGAGAACGTCGTCCAGGCGATCCAGGCCGGGGTTTCCGGCTACGTCAGCAAGCCGTTCACCAACGAGCAACTGCTGACCAAGGTCAAGCAGGCCCTGAACAAGGTCGGCAAGCTCGACACCTTGATGAACAGCGCGCCGACCAAAATGAACTCGGCGTTCGGCAACGACTCCCTGAGCGCATTGACCGGCGGCAAGGCTGCCGTGGTCGCACCCGCAGCGGCGCCGGTCAATCCGTTCGCCAAACCTGCGGCCGCCGCGCCAGCCCCGGCGGCTGCTCCGTCTCGCGGTCTGCTCAACAGCCCGCCGATCAAGCCTCCAGCGTCCTCCGCGGCGCCAACAGGCGGTCGTGGCCAGGGCCAACTGCGTCTGCCGAACGGCATTCAGCAATGTGTGATCAAGGCCTTGAGTCTCAAGGAAGCGCTGCTGGTGGTGAAACGCACCGACACCCTGCCGCAAGTGCTCGACAGCGCCGTGCTCGACCTGGAGCAGGGCGATAACGCCGAAACCGCCCGTCTGAACGGCTACCTGCACGCCATTGTCGCCCACGAGCAGAAGCCCGACAGCGAGTGGCTGCAACTGACCTTCCGCTTCGTCGACCAGGACGCGCAGAAGCTTGATTACATCTCGCGGTTGATAGCACGTGGTACGGCGCAGAAGCATTTCGTACCAGGCGCGTAATCTGTACCGCTGATCGGCTGATCGTTCCCACGCTCTGCGTGGGAATGCCTCCCCGGACGCTCCGCGTCCGCTTCGGTGGGACGCAGAGCGTCCCTTGCTGCATTCCCACGCGGAGCGTGGGAACGATCATTTGAAACATCTGCCGACTACCCGGGTCCATTGCAGCTGCTAGGCTCCTACCCAGGCCTTACTCGACAGAATCTTGCCCATGCTCGCGCGCCTGCTGTTTTTCTGCGGTCTTCTCATGGCATCCACCTCGGCGATGGCCATGACGATCTACAAGTCCACCGACGCCAATGGCGTGGTCTCCTACAGCGACCGCCCCACGACGGGCTCCAAGGTGTTCGTTTTTCGTGATCGCATGGTCGAGAATCTTGAGCGCCAGGTGTACCTCGTCATCACGAAGAAGAAGGGCGTGGACAGCGTTTACGTGCGTAATGACCTGTATGCGCCGGTAGAAATCGAGTTGAGCTTCGGCGGGCTGAAGAACGTCAGTGGTGCGCCGAGCCGACCGATTCGTCGGGTGATGCCGGCACGCAGCAGTATTCGTCTGGCGCTGCTCACGGCCACGCAGCCCGAAAGGCCGCTCGCGTATACCCCAAAATTTGAATACTCCCTGGGCGACCCCTCAGGGGCTGCCATGGCCTATCGATACCCATTGCCGTGGCGCGGTGGACCGTTTCGGCTGAGTCAGGGCCCCAACGGTCAATACAGCCACTTTGGTCCAAAGAACCGCTACGCCATGGACATCGCCATGCCCGAAGGCACGCAGATCATCGCGGCGCGAGGCGGTGTGGTGGTGAAAACCGAGAATGCCCAGACCGGGCGCGGCACCGATCCGTCGGGTAATTTCGTGCGGGTGCTGCACGATGACGGGACGATGGGCGTGTATCTGCACCTCAAACAAGGTTCGGTGAGCGTTCGCGAGGGGCAACGGGTGTCGGTGGGGAGTCCGCTGGCCTTGTCGGGCAATACCGGCAACAGCAGCGGGCCACACCTGCATTTCGTGGTGCAGCGCAATACCGGATTGGGGCTGGTGTCGATCCCGTACCAGTTCAATCAACCGGTCGGCAGCCTGCCGAACTTTGCGCTCGGCAAACAGTGAAGTTGATGGAGATTAATTGTGGCGAGGGGATTTATCTGTGGCGAGGGGATTTATCCCCGTTGGGTCGCGAAGCGACCCCGCTTTAACTAAAGCTTTGGGACGGCTTCGCCGTCCAACGGGGATAAATCCCCTCACCACAAAAGCCCGCCAGCTCCTGCTCAATCGAGCATCAACACCTTGGCCAGAATAATCTTCGGCCCTTTCATCTTCTTGATGATGATCCGCAAGCCTTCGACTTCCAGCACTTCTTCCTCTTCCGGCACCCGTTTCAGGGTTTCGTAGACCAGTCCGGCGAGGGTTTCGGCTTCGATGTGGTCCAGATCGATGCCCAGCAGGCGTTCGACCTTGAACAGCGGCGTGTCGCCGCGCACCAGCAGCTTGCCCGGCTGGTAGGCGAGGATCCCGCGCTCTGCCTTGCGGTGTTCGTCCTGAATGTCGCCGACCAGTACTTCCAACACGTCTTCCATGGTCAGGTAGCCGATGATGTTGCCATCGGCTTCTTCGACCAGGGCGAAGTGCGAGCCGCCTTTGCGGAACTGTTCCAGCAACTGCGACAGCGGCATATGGCGCGAAACCCGCTCCAGCGGCCGGGTCAGTTCGGCGAGGTTGAACGACTCGGGAATGTGATCAAGGGCTGCCAGTTCCAGCAGCAAATCCTTGATGTGCAGCAGGCCGACGAACTCCTGACGATCGCTGTCGTACACCGGATAACGGCTGAACTTGTGGCGACGGAACATTGCCAGGATTTCCTTCAGCGGTGCGTTGAACTCCAGCGTCACCAGGTCTTCCCGGGAATTGGCCCAGTCGACCACTTCCAGCTCGCCCATTTCCACCGCGGAGGCCAAAACGCGCATGCCTTGGTCGCTCGGGTCTTGGCCACGGCTGGAGTGCAGGATCAGTTTCAATTCTTCACGGCTGTAATGATGCTCGTGATGAGGGCCGGGTTCACCTTGGCCGGCGATCCGCAGGATCGTGTTGGCGCTGGCGTTGAGCAGGTAAATGGCCGGGTACATGGCCCAGTAGAACAGGTACAGCGGCACGGCGGTCCAGAGCGACAGCAGCTCGGGTTTGCGGATGGCCCAGGATTTCGGGGCCAGCTCACCGACCACGATGTGCAGGTACGAGATGACGAAGAACGCGGCGAAGAACGACACGCCTTTGATCACTTCGGCCGACTGCACGCCGACGGCTTCAAGGATCGGTTCGAGGATGTGCGCGAACGCCGGCTCACCGACCCACCCGAGGCCGAGGGAGGCGAGGGTGATACCCAATTGGCACGCCGAGAGGTACGCATCGAGCTGACTGTGAACGGTGCGCAGGATGTGTCCGCGCCAGCCGTTTTTTTCAGCGATGGCCTCGACCCGGGTCGAGCGCAATTTGACCATGGCAAATTCCGCCGCAACGAAAAAACCGTTGAGCAAAACCAGGATCAGAGCAAAAAGAATCATGCCGAAATCGGCGAAGAGTGTCGCGAGGGTCAAGCCAGGGGATGGGTCCATGATGGAGTTTTGCGGGTTCCGTGTATTCAAAAAAGAGGGAAATGCGGTGCCTGAAGGGCAGGCACAAGTCAGCCAATGTAGCGGCTGACCAAGTGATTGACTAGTGGCGCGTGCCGGCCGGTATCAGTCGGCGGCGCTGATGACCCGGGATTTGGTGACCTGGCCCGGCGCAAAATGGCAGGTAAACGTGCTGCCGTGACCCGGCACACTGCTGATTTCCATCCGCGCGCGGTGGCGCAGCAGTACGTGTTTGACGATCGCCAGTCCGAGCCCCGTGCCGCCGGTGTTGGAGTTGCGGCTGGAGTCGACGCGGTAGAAGCGCTCGGTCAGGCGCGGCAAGTGTTTGCTGTCGATGCCGATGCCGGAATCCTGCACGCTCAGGTGTGCGCCTTGCTCATCGCCCCACCAGCGGATGCGGATATTGCCTTCGGCCGGGGTGTATTTCACCGCGTTGAACACTAGATTGGAAAACGCGCTGCGCAATTCGGCTTCGCTGCCCTTGAGCAGAATCGTCGGGTCGGCTTCCAGGGTGATCTTCTGATTGCGCTGAGCAGACAACTGCTGAGCGTCGCTCTTGATCGATTGCAGCAAGCCGTCGATGGCCACCGGCTGGTTGTCCGACGGGTAATCGGTGGCTTCCAGTTTGGCCAACAGCAGCAAGTCGTTGAGCAACGTCTGCATGCGCCCACCTTGTTGCTGCATTTGCTGCAAGGCACGGGTCCAGCGCGGGTTGACGTCCTCGACGTTGTCGAGCAGGGTTTCCAGATAACCGCAGATCACCGTCAACGGCGTGCGCAATTCATGGGAGACGTTGGCGATGAAGTCTTTGCGCATCTGTTCCAGTTGATGGATGCGCGTCACGTCGCGCACCAGCATCAAGTGTTCGTTGTTACCGTAGCGGGTGATGTACAGCTGAATGCGCAGGCGATCATTGATCGGCGAAGGGATTTCCAGCGGTTCGGCGTAGCTGTCCTGCTCGAAGTATTCCTTGAAGCGCGGATGGCGGACGAGGTTGGTTACCGGTTGGCCGCTGTCTTGCGGGGTCTTGAGGCCGAGTAGGGTTTCGGCGGCGCGGTTCCACCATTCGAGGTTACCGTCGCTGTCCAGCATGATCACCGCGTCTTTCAGCGCGGCTGTGGATTCCTGGACCCGGTCGATCACCGCTTGCAGACGCCCGCGCACACGTTGGTCGCGACGTTGCAGGTGGTAGATGCTGTCGAACACTTCGCCCCACAGGCCATAGCCATCGGGCGGTGCCTCATCGGGTTTGTGCAGGCGCAGCCATTCGTGCAGACGTAGCAGTTGCTTGAGGGTCCAGGCCAGGTAAAGGCCCAGGCCCGCGGCGAGGCTCCAGCCGTAGTAGCCGGTAATCAGGCCGATCACCAGGCAACCGGTCACCAGCAAAAGCATGTGGCGGATCAGGGTGCCATGCCAGTTTTGGTTCACTTGAACGCGCGTCCTTGTCAGCTTGTCGGGCGGGAAAGGTCCGGGTCAGGCTTTGGTAGAAAAGCGATAGCCGGTGCCGCGCACGGTTTGTACCAGATTTTCGTAAGCATCACCGAGGGCTTTGCGCAGGCGGCGGATATGCACGTCGACGGTGCGCTCTTCGACATAAACGTTGCCGCCCCAGACCTGATCCAGCAACTGGCCGCGGGTGTAGGCACGTTCCTGGTGGGTCATGAAGAATTGCAGCAGGCGGTATTCGGTCGGGCCCATCTCGGCGGGTTTGCCGTCGATGGTCACACGGTGGCTGATCGGGTCCAGCAGCAGGCCGCCGACTTCGATCGGCGTCTCACCATCGGTTGGACCGGCACGGCGCAGCACGGCCTTCAGGCGCGCAACCAGCTCACGTGGGGAAAAGGGTTTGGTGATGTAGTCGTCAGCGCCGACTTCCAGGCCCTGGATCTTGTTGTCCTCTTCGCCCTTGGCGGTGAGCATGATGATCGGGATGTCCCCGGTCAGCTCATCGCGCTTGAGACGTCGGGCCAGCTCGATGCCGGACGTGCCGGGCAGCATCCAGTCGAGCAGGATCAGGTCCGGCTTGCGGTCGACGATGATGGCGTGGGCCTGCTGCGAGTTCTCAGCCTCCAGGCAGTCATAGCCGGCCATTTCCAACGCAACGGCGATCATTTCGCGAATGGGCGCTTCGTCGTCGACGATCAGAATGCTCCTGCCAACCATGCCTTTAATCCTCTTGTCATTTAACTGTCTTGCGCCGCATTAGATAACGGAATTATTGCAGTCGTGTGACAGTATTTTAGTCGCCCGGCGATTGTCATGATCCTGAACTAAGCTCTAATTCCGAATCCTGACAACCACAAGAGGAAGGTTTCCATGAAGCAATACTCGCATTCCCTCAAGGCTCTGATGCTGACCGCAGCCCTGGCGTTGCCATCAATGGCCTTCGCGGCTGAGCCTGTGATGATGAAAGAAGGTGTGATGGCGGACCACAAGGGCATGACCCTGTACACCTTCGACAAAGACACGGGTGGCAAGTCTGTGTGCACTGGTGAGTGTGCAGAATACTGGCCGCCATTCAAGGCGGAAGCGGGTGCCAAGGCCGAAGGTGACTGGACAATCGTCAAGCGTGACGATGGCACGATGCAGTGGGCCTATAAGGGTAAACCGCTGTACTACTTCAAGAAGGACGCGAAACCGGGAGACAAGGCCGGTGACAAAATGAAGGACGTCTGGCACGTCATCACCAACTCCGGACCGAAGATGTGAACCTGTAGCAGCTGGCGCAGCCTGCGTTCGGCTGCGCAGCAGTCGTAAAGTCTGCTCATGCGGTGTATCAGATGAACCGCGTACTCAGGATTTACGACTGCTTCGCAGCCGAACGCAGGCTGCCCCAGCTGCTACATAAAAGCGTGCCCATCAACGCAGCGCGTAATCCAGCACGATCCCGACAAAAATCGCCAACCCCGCCCAGTGGTTGTGCAAAAACGCCTTGAAGCAGCGCATCCGGTCTTTGCCACGGGTGTACCAGAACTCCCAAGCAAAACAGCCCGCCGCCGCCAGCAACCCCAAGTGGAACCAGCCACCGAGCTCGAATTTCGACCCGGCCAGCAGCAGGCAGCCCAGCGCCAGCCCCTGCAAAATCAGAATGATCACTCGGTCCGCTTCGCCGAACAGAATTGCCGTGGATTTAACGCCGATCTTCAGGTCGTCGTCGCGATCAGTCATGGCGTAATAGGTGTCGTAGCCCACCGTCCACAGCAGGTTGGCGATCCACAATAACCACGCCGCCGCCGGCAATTCACCGGTTTCGGCAGTGAACGCCATCGGCATCCCCCAGGAGAACGCCGCGCCGAGCACCACTTGCGGGTAATAGGTGTAGCGCTTCATGAACGGGTAAGTGAAGGCCAGTGCCAAACCGCCGAACGACAGCCAGACCGTCGTGGCATTGGTGCACAGCACCAACAGGAAACTCACGCCCATCAGCAGCGCGAAGAACACCAGCGCTTCTTTGGAGCTGATCTTGCCGCTGACCAATGGCCGCTGCTCGGTGCGTTTCACGTGGCCGTCGACCTTGCGGTCCGCCCAGTCGTTAATTACGCAGCCGCCGGCGCGGGTCAGCACCACGCCCAGGACGAAAATCACGATGTTGGCCAACGAGGGCGACCCTTTGCCAGCAATCCACAGTGCCCACAGCGTCGGCCACAGCAGCAGATAAATGCCGATCGGTTTGTCCATGCGCGTCAGTTGAATGAAATCCCAGGCCCGTGGGTTCAAGCGATTCAGGGACTTGAGCAGGCTCTGGTACATCAGCAATTCTCCGGATGGGCGCGGGTGGCGTTCCACAGGGTTGGCAAGAAAATTTCGGCCACCAGCACGCTCAAGGCGCCGCGATCGAAACGCGAGCGACGGCCCCACAGCTCAGGTGCCCGGGACTCCATCGGCAGCCACTCCTGAGGATAGTGACAAACCTCGATAGCGCGGCGCTGGAACGCCTGATCGCAAAACAGCAATTCGCCCAGGGAGCGGCTGCCCAATTCATCCATGTGCAGACCGTCGCCCTGCAATGCACTGCGCGCCGCCACGCTGCGGGCAAATACCCAGGCTTCGCCGTGGCCGCGCAGGTACACCTCGCGAACCCAGCCCTCGCTGCCTTCGGCCAGATCCAGCGCGGTACATTCGTCGGCGCGCAAGGGCTGCCAACCTTCGAAGAGAGGCGTGACGCTAAAGCCATCATTCGACAAACGGATCAGCCGTCGGGTCAAAGAGCCTTCGTCGAACAACCAGTCGAGGGTAGAGGCGTCGGGGAGGGGCGTCAGTTGGCTTCGAGGGAGCCAAAGCGGGGTCACGGCGGGGGATTTTGAGTGCGGCACAGTGAGTCATTATTGGCAGCAAATGAGGCGGCGAGCTTACCATGTCAGCCTGCGATTTTGATTGATCCGGCCGGCCATTGCGTCGAACAGGCTTGCATCTGCCGGGCCCGATCAGTACAAAACGCGCTGAGCCGGACGGCAGCGCTCCAACCATCGACCGTTCGCGCCGGCAAAAGCCTGAATCTTGAGGATGTACGTGAATGAAAAAGTGGCAATGTGTGGTCTGCGGCCTGATTTATAACGAAGCCGACGGCTGGCCGGATGACGGCATTGCGCCGGGCACCCTGTGGCAGGACGTGCCGGAAGACTGGCTGTGCCCGGACTGCGGCGTAGGCAAGATGGATTTCGAAATGATCGAAATCAACTAAGACATTTAGAGGAGTAAGGAATGAACGCACCTGTCGTGATCGTCGGCACCGGCCTGGCTGGCTACAACCTGGCCCGGGAGTTTCGCAAACTCGATGGCGAAACCCCGCTGCTGCTGATTACCGCCGATGACGGACGCTCCTACTCCAAGCCGATGCTCTCCACCGGCTTCGGCAAAAACAAAGACGCCGACGGCCTGAGCATGGCCGAACCCGGCACCATGGCCGAGCAATTGAAGGCCGAAGTGCGCACGCACACGCGCATCAGCGGCATCGATCCGGGCCACAAGCGCTTGTGGATCGGTGAGGAAGCGGTGTTTTACCGTGACCTGATCCTGGCGTGGGGCGCAGAAACCGTGCGAGTGCCGATCGAAGGCGATGCAACGGACGCCGTTTTCCCGATCAACGATCTGGAAGACTACGCGCGCTTTCGCGCAGCGGCGGCTGGCAAGCGTCGGGTGTTGTTGCTGGGCGCCGGCCTGATCGGCTGCGAGTTCGCCAACGACCTGATCCTTGGCGGCTACGAGGTGCAACTGGTTGCACCGTGCGAGCAGGTCATGCCGACGCTGCTGCACCCGGCGGCAGCCGCTGCGGTCCAGGCCGGGCTGGAAAGCCTCGGCGCACGCTTCCACCTCGGGCCGGTGCTCAACCGCTTGCAGCGCGTTGCTGACGGACTGGAAGCGCATCTGTCCGATGGCCAGGTGATCCCTTGCGATGTGGTGGTGTCGGCCATTGGTCTGCGTCCGCGCATCGATCTGGCGGCGGCGGCCGGTGTGCAGGTCAATCGTGGCGTGGTGGTCGATCGCCACCTGAAAACCTCCCACGCCAATATCTATGCCTTGGGCGACTGCGCCGAAGTCGATGGGCTGAATCTGTTGTACGTCATGCCCCTCATGAGCTGCGCGAGAGCGCTGGCCCAGACCCTCGCCGGAAACCCGACGACGGTGAGTTATGGCCCGATGCCCATCACCGTTAAAACGCCAGTCTGCCCATTGGTGGTTTCACCGCCACCACGGGGTTTGGAGGGCGTCTGGACGGTCGAAGGGCAGGGCGCGGACATCAAGGTATTGTGCCGCGATGTCAGCGGCAAACTGCTGGGTTATGCCCTGACAGGCGCGGCGGTGATGGAAAAACTGGCCCTGAACAAAGAGCTTCCGGCACTGCTGGCGTAAATACCGGTCGTTCTGTCGGAATCACCCCTCTTTTGCCCTTACAAAGGTCGCGCCGAGACTGGCGCGGCTCTTCGCTGCGTGCCATCCTCACTCCCGTCTGCCGCAGAGTAGAGCACCTGCGGCGCTTTGGGCGCTGTTCCAACGAGAACAGCACGGACATAACAACAAAAAACCGTCAAAGGGGCTTCACTAATGCGTAAACCAGAACTCGCCGCTGCAATTGCTGAAAAAGCAGACCTCACCAAAGAGCAGGCCAACCGCGTTCTCAACGCCGTTCTCGAAGAAATCACCGGCGCTCTGCACCGCAAGGACAGCGTTACGCTGGTGGGCTTCGGTACCTTCCTGCAACGCCATCGCGGTGCCCGCACCGGCAAAAACCCGCAAACCGGTGAGCCCGTCAAAATCAAGGCCAGCAACACTGTTGCGTTCAAGCCAGGCAAATCGTTGAAAGACAGCGTTAATCCGTAATTGCGGCGAACTCCCTGAATAACGGGGAGAACCGTACTGAAAAATGGGCATACCGATTAAGTCGGATGCCCATTTTTTATGGGCATTGGTTTGTTCTATATACACAATTTTTTGGACTGATTAATACACTCTGGATGCAAAGTGATTGGTTTGAGTTGCCGGAGGCTTGTCGTTCAATATCCGTGATATATAAAGTGCCATCATTATAATGGCACTTTTTTAGTTCTTTGTTGTCATCGTCGTCTTGCTTAAAGATGACCGAAAGATTTCAGAAGAATCCTACATTTATCATTTCTTATTTTTGCCATGATTCACGCCTGGCTCAGGGGGCGAATCAGCATTCATTCCTCGAAGGATTGAAGCAAGCCTCTAGCTCAATGGTTTCGGGGCGGCTGGCCGATGGCATGAACATTAAACTGGCATCAGGGTATCCCTTGCTACTTATAGGGAGATCTCCTACGAGCAATAGAGACACTTCGTCTTGTTGTTTAATCAGATGCTTGCTAGTGGCCATCATTGTGATTACGATGCGCGCACTTGAAAGAGCACGAACTCAATTGGATGAGACTCATCGCAGCTCTTTGATACTGTCCCGCGCCCCGGAAACTCCATTAGGCGTATGACCGTAATCCTAATTAAAGGCCATGGATGTCCTACTCAAGCAAACTTTCCGCGCATTACCTCGAACTCGCAAAAGCCTCTGTTTCCAAAGAGAATTTCGCGGGCGAGGATGTTCGCTTTTCGAGCGAATATGAGGCGCTGGAAAGCGAGCTGGGCAAAGCCCAATCCATGCACGAAAGCGGTCAGATCGACTGGCTGAAAATCCGCGAAAATAGCGAAAACCTCCTGCGCACCCAGTCCAAGGATTTGCGGGTTGGCGCCTGGTTGACCTGGGCCCTGTACCAGCGCGAATCCTTCCAGGGGCTGCTGGCCGGCCTCGGTTTGCTGCACTACCTGTGCGAAAGCCACTGGGCCGAAGTCCACCCGAACAAGGCCCGCACCCGCTCCGCTGCCATCAGTTGGTTGGTACCGCGTCTTGAGCAGGTGCTGACCGAAAACGTCGCGATCAAAGAGCAGTTGCCGATGTTCCGGCGGCTGGTCGAACACCTTGAAGGTCTCGATGCCGCTTGCACCGAGTACTTGGGCGACGATGCGCCGTTGCTACTGCCGATCTCCCGCCGCTTGAAAAACATGGTTCAGCGCGCCGCCGACAATCAGCCGGAACCTGGCGTCGTCGGCGCGGCGGTGGCTCAGGTCAAACAAGCCGCCACGCAACTGTTCACCCCCGGCGCACCGATCGACAACGAAAAAGAAGCCCATAAAGCCCTGCGCGCCCAGCAGGAAAGCGCGCGGCCGTTGTGTGCCTGGTGGCTCAAGCAGAAAGCCACAGACCTGCGCGCCTTGCGCCTCAATCGCACACTGTTGTGGTTGCCCATCGACGCGGTGCCCGAGCGCAACGCCGAGCAGATCACCGTTCTGCGTGGGCTGCCGGCTGACAAGCTCAAGGCCTACCAGGACCGATACGACCAGGCCAAATACGCCGATCTGCTGGTGGAACTGGAGGCGAGCCTGGCGAAGGCGCCGTTCTGGTTCGATGGCCAGCGAATGGTTTGGGAGTGCCTCCAGGGGCTCAACGCCGAGATGGCTATGCGCGAAGTGGAAATCCACTTCGCGCTTTTGATTCAGCGCCTGCCCGGCATCATCGAATTGCGTTTCCATGACGGCGCCCCGTTTGCCGATCCGGCCACCCGCGCCTGGGTCAGCGCCCACGTCATGCCGCACCTGCAAAGTGCCAGTGCGCCGCGCAAGGTCGAAGTCGCCGACACCCAGCCGGCCTGGGAAGTGGCCCTGGAAGAAGTCTTGCCGATCCTGCGCAAGGACGGCCTCAAGGCCGCCGTGCAGATCCTCAAGCAAGGCCTGCAAAGCGCCCAAGGCGGACGCGTCCGATTCTTCTGGCAGTTCGCCCTCGCGCGGCTGTGCTTCATGGCCAAGAAATACGAACTGGCCAGGACCCAACTCGAAACGCTGGACCAAACATTACAGGACTCAGGCCTGAACGCCTGGGAGCCCGATCTTGCGCTGGAAGTGCTGCATTTACTGCATAGCTGCTGCGAGTTGTTGCCGCAGAACCATGCCGTACGTGAACGCAAGGAAGAGATTTATCGCAGGCTGTGCCACCTCGATCTCGAAGTGGTACTCGAATAGGCCCCAGGGCCACAACCGCAAGGAGAATAGCCATGGCCAAAGAAGGCTCGGTAGCCCCCAAGGAACGCATCAACGTCACTTTCAAACCTGCCACCGGTGGTGCTCAGGAAGAGATTGAACTGCCGTTGAAACTACTGGCAATCGGTGACTACACCCACCGCAAGGACGAACGTAAAGTCGAAGATCGCAAGCCGATCAGCATCGACAAGATGACCTTCGACGAAGTGCTGGCCAAGCAAGAGCTGACCCTGACGTTGAACGTGCCGAACCGCCTTCAGGAAGAGGGCAGCACTGAAGAGCTGGGCGTGCAACTGCGCGTCAACTCGATGAAGGACTTCAACCCGGCCAGCCTGGTCGAGCAAGTGCCTGAGCTGAAAAAACTGATGGAACTGCGCGACGCGCTGGTGGCCCTCAAAGGTCCGCTGGGTAACGCGCCTGCGTTCCGCAAAGCCATCGAAGGCGTTCTCGCCGACGACGAATCCCGCGGTCGTGTACTGGGTGAGCTGGGTTTGAACGCCGCAGCCCAGGACGCCCCCCAGAACGTCTGAGCCACCATCAGTCAAGGAAGCCAACAATGAGCACTAGCGCAGCACAGCAAAAGAGCAAAGAGAACGGCGAATACAGCATTCTCGACAGCATCATCGCCGAAACCCGCTTGACGCCGGACGACGAAGCCTACGACATCGCCAAGCGCGGTGTGTCGGCCTTCATCGAAGAGCTGCTCAAGCCGCAGAACAACGGTGAGCCAGTCAAGAAGGCCATGGTTGACCGCATGATCGCCGAGATCGATGCCAAGCTCAGCCGCCAGATGGACGAAATCCTGCACCACCCGTCTTTCCAGTCGCTGGAATCGTCGTGGCGTGGCCTGCAGTTGCTGGTCGACCGCACCAACTTCCGCGAAAACATCAAGATCGAAATCCTCAACGTCTCCAAAGAAGACCTGCTGGACGATTTCGAAGATTCGCCGGAAGTGATGCAGTCGGGCCTGTACAAGCACATCTACACCGCTGAATACGGTCAGTTCGGTGGTCAGCCGGTTGGCGCGATCATCGCCAACTACTTCATGTCCCCAAGCTCGCCGGACGTGAAACTGATGCAGTACGTGTCCAGCGTTGCCTGCATGTCCCACGCGCCGTTCATCGCCGCGGCCGGCCCGAAATTCTTCGGCCTGGAAAGCTTCACCGGTCTGCCGGACCTGAAGGATCTGAAAGATCACTTCGAAGGCCCGCAATTTGCCAAATGGCAGAGCTTCCGCCAGTCGGAAGACTCCCGTTACGTTGGCCTGACCGTGCCGCGTTTTCTGCTGCGTAACCCGTACGATCCGGAAGAAAACCCGGTCAAATCGTTCGTGTACAAAGAAACTGTCGCCAACAGCCACGAGCACTACCTGTGGGGCAACACCGCCTACGCGTTCGGCACCAAGCTGACCGACAGTTTCGCCAAGTTCCGCTGGTGCCCGAACATCATCGGCCCGCAGAGCGGTGGCGCAGTTGAAGACCTGCCGTTGCACCATTTCGAAAGCATGGGCGAAATCGAAACCAAGATTCCTACCGAGGTTCTGGTTAGCGACCGTCGTGAATACGAACTGGCCGAGGAAGGCTTCATCTCCCTGACCATGCGCAAAGGCTCCGACAACGCGGCGTTCTTCTCCGCAAGCTCGGTGCAGAAGCCGAAGTTCTTCGGCATCAGCGCAGAAGGCAAGGCAGCAGAGCTGAACTACAAGCTCGGCACCCAACTGCCGTACATGATGATCGTCAACCGCCTGGCTCACTACTTGAAAGTGCTGCAGCGCGAGCAACTCGGTTCATGGAAAGAACGCACCGACCTCGAGCTGGAACTCAACAAGTGGATCCGCCAGTACGTGGCCGACCAGGAAAACCCAAGCGCCGAAGTGCGTGGCCGTCGTCCACTGCGCGCTGCCCAGATCATCGTCAGCGATGTTGAAGGCGAGCCTGGCTGGTACCGCGTCAGCCTGAACGTGCGCCCGCACTTCAAGTACATGGGTGCCGATTTCACCCTGTCGCTGGTTGGCAAGCTGGACAAAGAGTAAGCGGAGCTAACTCATGACTGGATACGGCAGCCTTTTCGAACGCCTGGGTGGCGACGCGGACAAACGCGTCGGCTGGAGCCGCGAGGTCTCCGCCATGGCGTCCGTGGCTGCCCATCTGGCCAAGATGCTCAGCACCCGTGCGGGCAGCGTGCAAACGCTGTCCGATTACGGGCTACCCGATCTCAATGACATGCGTCTGAGCCTGCACGACTCCCTGAGTCAGGCCCGTCTGGCCATCGAAAATTTCATCGAAGCCTACGAGCCACGCCTGAGCAATGTGCGTGTCATCTCCCTGCCGCGTGATCACGATCAGCTTCGCCTGTCCTTCAGCATCGAAGGCCTGCTGGAAGTTGATGGTTTCAAGCGCCAGGTCAGTTTCGCCGCGCGCCTGGATGGCAGCGGTCAAGTCAAGGTCAACTAAGGAGATTCGTATGTCCGGCAAACCCGCAGCCCGCGTATCCGACCCCACCGCTTGCCCGCTCCCCGGCCACGGCACCAACCCGATCGCCGCCGGTTCCGGCGACGTCTTCTTCGACGGCCTCGCGGCCGCCCGCCAAGGCGATGCCTCGGCGTGTGGTGGTGCGATGGTCGGTGGGTTGGCGACGACCGTTTTGATTAACGGCAAACCGGCGGCAACGGTTGATTCCGTCGGGACTCATGGCAACAAGGTAACGGCTGGGTCCGGGACGGTGATTATCGGGAATTCACATTCGGCGGTGCCGTTTGTTCCGCCAATTCCATTGGTGATCCCGGGATTCGATGCGCAATTCCAACTGAAGAATGGTTTGGGCAATCCGTTGGCGGATACCAAATATTTGATCCGCCGTCAGGATGGTTCGCTCGAAAGCGGAATCACCAATGAGTTGGGTTTGACTCATCGGGTAGCTGCGCATAAGAGTTCCGAAAAAATTGAAGTCTTTATTGAGAGCTAAGGGAGTAGTCGTTCATGGCAGAGCCTGAAAAAATCAATAAAGATGGAAAGGAATATGTGCCTGCTGGCGCCGCTCCAAGCACTAAGACCTCCGAGGTTGCCCCCGTAGAATTAAAAGTGTGTCGTTGTAATGGAAAAGAAATTACTACGTTGAGCGGGTACGACAGTATTCCGAGTTACTCCGGGGAGCTGCCTTCTCCTCTACAAATAATGTGGTATGTGCCCAAAACCAAAGAACTGCTCAAAGCAAGTTTTTCTGACACGGAGATACGTGTATGGATAAAACAGGCTTCCAAATATTATGGTGTTCCTCATATTTTGCTGGCGGTCATTTTGCAGCAGGAAAATGGACCTAAAGGCAGTAAGTTTCTTCAGACAATGCAATTCGGCGAGCGATCGCTAACGACTCTGCTGGCTATTGTTGACAATATGGCTTTTGACGTTGTTCCTGATAAGTTGGCCGGTGGCTCTAGTGGTTTTGCCAATATGAGCCGGGCGACGTTACAAAACTCCGTTAAATATACCGAGAATTATTACTGTAAAAAGCCAATGCCCGAAGATGTTCAGTACCGGATTTTTGGCTGGAACCAGGACACTCGAATCCCCGGCGATGACTGGAAAGCAGACCTCTATTATGCCGCGGGCCATCTGCGTGAACTCATCGACCGGGCCACAGGGTCCCGCTGTCATTCCGGGTCACTGACACCTGAACTGGTGAAAAAAGTCATTGCGTCTTACAACGGGTCAGGTCCGCTTGCCGAAAAGTATTCGAGCGATGCAATGACGTTGCTGGAAAATGCAAAAGCAGGCACCGCATGGCTATATTTCTATGAAAAATAAAATCTCGGGATCTACCGTTTTTGTGTTGGCAGCCTGCGTTTTAGTGTTGGGGATCGTCATGTGGACTAACTTTTTTTCCAATGCACTGATGTTGGCCATGGATCGCGTTAATTTCATTCCTGCGGAATCCTCAATTTTCTCTTTTGAACCCTATGAGATAAACCAAGGGTCATCTTCTTATTGGATCTATGGTCAAGATCGCGAAAACTATTATTATTTTTCTTATGAGGCGACGGCTCCGTATATATATATTCCAAGGGCTAATGCGTGTCAGGGCTTTGATCAGCGGAATTTTAAAACATGGTGCACGGCGAAGCCGGGCGGTGAGAAGTGATCGAGTGTTCGGTTTGGTTTATGGCCACCTGTTTGGACGTGCCTTATTCCGGGTCGAACACACTCATGGGCAGTAACTAGCGGTGTGCCGAGCACATACGCTTTTTTTCAGGGTGGCGCTTTGGCTTCCGGTCTCGGTGCTGCTGATTTTGATGTTGGTTGAACCCAGTATTAGCAATAGTGTGGATTTGGATTTTCAGCAGTTTCTATTGATTTACGTCCTCTCATTCGGCACCCCTGCCTATATCGCTTTTGCCCTGTGGGCAACGCGAGCGCTGAGAGGACTATCCGAACAACAGATTCTGAAAAAAATCTGGTACGCGCCGCTGATGTTCATCCCTTTTTACGCCGTCCCTTGGGTGATTTTCGGAGTAGCGCTAGTACTGCTGGGAAACCTTGCCGGGTTCCCACTGATGTTCGGTTGGTTGGCCTTCTTGCCATACCTGCTCATCGCAGGCTACGTGGTTTCCGGGCTGACGGTTGCGCTCTACAGGACGTTTTATTCATGAGATTCAATACCAGGCAGGTAACCCGTGTCCTTTAACCACTACTACCAAAGCGAACTCACCGCACTTCGCCAGTTAGGTCGTCGATTCGCCGAGCGTAGCCCGGCGTTGGCGCCTTTCCTCGGTCAGGCCGGGCGGGATCCGGACGTGGAGCGGTTGCTGGAAGGTTTTGCATTCCTGACCGGGCGCCTGCGCCAGAAGCTCGATGATGAACTGCCGGAGCTCAGCCATTCCCTGATGCACCTGCTGTGGCCCAACTACATGCGGCCGCTGCCGGCGTTCAGCATTTTGCAGTTCGATCCGTTGAAGCGATCGGGACCTGCGTTGATGGTCGAGCGCGACACGCCGGTTGAGAGTGTGCTGATCGATGACGTGCGTTGCCGTTTCCGCACGTGCTACCCGACCGAAGTCTTGCCGCTGGACCTGGCCGCGCTGAATTACTCGGTGAAAGGCGATGGTTCGCTGTTGAGCCTGCGTCTGGAGATGAGCGCTGACGGTCACCTCGGTGAGTTGGAGCTGAGCCGTCTGCGTCTGCACTTCGCCGGTGAGCGCTACATCAGCCAGATGCTGTACCTGAGCCTGTTGCGCAACCTGGAAGGCATCGAGCTGATCCCGCTGGACGGCGCCGGCAAACCCATTAACGGTGTGAACGGCACGCCAATGGCATTCAAGATGCCCGGCGACCGCGTGCAGCCGGTGGGTTTTGCCGAAGAAGAGGCGTTGATCCCGTATCCGCTGAACACCTTCCGTGGCTACCGCTACCTGCAGGAATATTTCGCCTTCCAGGACAAATTCCTGTTCGTCGATATCAACGGCCTGGACCTGCTCAAGGCCCTGCCGGAAGACACGCTGAAGCAGATGCGCGGCCTGGAATTGCGCTTCGATATTCGCAAGAGCGGCATTCAGCGCCTGCGCCCGACGCTGGACAACGTGAAGCTCTACTGCACGCCGATCGTCAACCTGTTCAAGCACGATGCACTGCCGATTCGCCTCGACGGAAAACAGGACGAATACCTGCTGCTGCCAGCCGAATACGACCTGGAAAACTGCGGTGTGTTTTCGGTGGAAACCGTGACCGGCTGGAAGCCCGGTGGCCTTGGTTATCAGGAGTACGTGCCGTTCGAATCGTTCGAGCACGACCCGAGTTTCGATGTGCCCAACAGCCGTCCGCACTACAGCATTCGCCAGCGTTCGTCCTCGTTGCACGACGGCCTCGACACTTACCTGAGCTTCGGCATCCGTCACACCGAAGCCCACGAAACCCTGTCGATCGAACTGATGTGCACCAACCAGAACCTGCCTAAAAAACTCAAGCTCGGCGACATCTGCATGGCCTGCGAAGAGACGCCGGAGTTCCTCAGTTTCCGCAACATCACCCCGGCTACGCCCAGTTATGCGCCGCCGCTGAACCGTGACTTCCTCTGGAAGCTGATCAGCAACATGTCGCTTAACTACCTGTCGCTGGCCGACGTCAATGCGTTGAAGGTGATTCTCGAAACCTACGACCTGCCGCGCTACTACGACCAACACGCTGAAAAAGTCAGCAAGCGCCTGCTGGGCGGGCTCAAGTCGATCAAGCACCAACACGTCGATCGCTTGCACCGAGGGTTGCCGGTACGCGGGTTGCGCACCGAGCTGACCATCGACCCTGAAGGGTATATCGGCGAGGGCGACCTGTTCGTTTTCGCTTCAGTTCTTAACGAGTTTTTCGCGCTTTACGCCAGTCTTAATTCGTACCACGAGCTGCGGGTAAAAAGCACACAGGGAGAGGTGTACCAATGGACACCACGTATGGGTCTGCAACCCCTGCTTTAAGCGGGCTGACCCGGGTAATACGCGAGTACTCGCTGTTTCAGGCCGTGCTGCTGGTGGTTGACCGGCTGCGCGAGGCGCACCCGTACCTGAGCGAAGACGATCTGTACGACCAGCTGGAATTCCAGGCCAATCCGAGCCTGGGTTTCCCCGGCAGTGACGTCGATCGCGTGGAGTTTTTCGAAGAGCACGGGCAGATGCGCGCGCGTCTGCGTTTCAACCTGATCGGCCTGGTCGGTTCCGGTTCGCCACTGCCGGCGTTCTACGGCGAACAGGCCCTGGGCGATAGCGAAGACGGCAACCCGACCCGCAACTTCCTCGACCTGTTTCACCATCGCCTGCAACGGCTGATGCTGCCGATCTGGAAAAAATACCGCTACCGCGCAAGCTTCCAGAGCGGCGCCCTCGACCCGTTTTCGTCGCAGCTGTTTGCGTTGATCGGCCTCGGTGGCGAAGAAATCCGCAGGGCCCAGGAACTGAACTGGAAACGCCTTCTGCCGTACCTCGGCCTGCTCAGTTTGCGGGCGCACTCGGCGGCACTGATCGAAGCGGTGCTGCGTTACTACTTCAAGCACGCCGAACTGACCATCGAGCAGTGCATCGAGCGTCGCGTCGAAATCCTCGACGAGCAGCGCAATCGCTTGGGCCGCGCCAACAGCCTGCTCGGCGAAGACCTGGTGCTGGGCGAACACGTGCGCGACCGCAGCGGCAAGTTTCGTATCCACATCCGTGAACTCGACTGGCAACGCTTCCACGAATTCTTGCCGATCGGTTTCGGCTACCAGCCGCTCTGCGCGCTGGTGCGGTTCACCCTGCGTGACCCGCTCGATTACGACATTCGCCTGGTGTTGCGCCAGGAAGAAATCCGCGAACTGCGCATCGGTGAGCAGAACGCCTGTCGCCTGGGATGGACCAGTTGGCTCGGCCGCGAAAAAGCGGACGGCGTGGTGACCCTGGGCAGCAAAATTCATTAAGGACAGATGACCAATGATCAACGTAGACCTGCAACAGCTTATCCAGGCGCTGGACGCCGAAACCCGTCGTGACCTGGAAAGTTCTGCCGAACGCTGCGTCGCCCGCGGCGGCAGCAAAATTCTCGTCGAAGACTTGCTGCTGGGCTTGCTGGAGCGCCCGCAAGGCTTGCTCGCACGCGCGCTGCAAGACGCCGAAGTCGATGCCGGTGAACTGAGCGCTGCATTGCAATCGCGGGTCGAGCACAGCGCTTCGCGCAACCCGGTGTTCGCCCCGGAACTGGTGCAGTGGCTGCAAGATGCGTTGCTGGTGGCCAACCTTGAACTGGGCCAAAGCCAGGTCGAGCAAGCCGCGTTGATCCTCGCGCTGTTGCGCAACCCGATGCGCTACGCCGGCAGCCGCTACCAGTCGTTGCTGGCCAAACTGAACATCGAGCGCCTGAAAGAATTCGCCCTGTCACAGAAAGAGCAACCAGCCACCGGTAAACCCGCTGTGCCCGGCGAATCGCTGCTGCAGCGCTTCACCCACAACCTGACCCAACAGGCCCGCGACGGCAAACTCGACCCGGTGTTGTGCCGCGATGGCGCGATCCGTCAGATGGTCGACATCCTCGCCCGTCGCCGCAAAAACAACCCGATTGTGGTCGGTGAAGCCGGCGTCGGTAAAACCGCCATTGTCGAAGGCCTGGCCTCGCGCATCGCGGCCGGTGAAGTGCCGCAAGTATTGAAAGGCGTTGAATTGCTGTCGCTGGACATGGGTCTGTTGCAGGCGGGCGCCAGCGTCAAAGGTGAATTCGAGCGTCGCCTCAAAGGCGTGATCGACGAAGTCAAAGCCTCGCCGAAACCGATCATCCTGTTCATCGACGAAGCCCACACACTGATCGGTGCGGGCGGCAATGCCGGCGGTTCCGACGCGGCCAACCTGCTCAAGCCAGCCCTGGCCCGTGGCGAGTTGCGCACCATCGCCGCCACCACCTGGGCGGAGTACAAGAAGTACTTCGAAAAAGACCCGGCCCTGGCCCGCCGTTTCCAGCCGGTGCAACTGCACGAACCGACCGTCAGCGAAGCGGTGACCATCCTGCGTGGCCTGGCTCAGGTCTACGAGAAGAGCCACGGCATCTACCTGCGCGACGACGCAGTGGTTGCAGCAGCCGAGTTGTCTGCTCGCTACCTCGCGGGCCGTCAGCTGCCGGACAAAGCCGTCGACGTGCTAGACACCGCGTGCGCTCGCGTACGCATCAGCCTCGCCGCCGCCCCGGAAAACCTGGAGCGCCTGCGTGGCGAACTGGCTGAAGGCGGCCGTCAGCGTCAGGCCCTGCGCCGTGATGCCGAGGCCGGTCTGCTGATCGATCACGAAGCGCTGGACGCTTTGGAAGATCGCCTGGCCGAAGCCGAAGATGAAATGGTCGCCCTCGAAGCGCTGTGGACCGAGCAGAAAGAACTGGCCGAGCGCCTGCTGGACCTGCGTCAGCAACTGGCCAAGGCCCGCGAAGCTGCCGCCGTCGAGCCCACTGTCACGGTTGAAGAAGATGCCGAAGGCACCGTGATCGAAACGCTACCAGTGGACGAGGCGCAAAGCGTTGAAACCCTGGAAGCCGCACTCAACGAAACTCACAAAGCCCTGACTGAGCTTCAGCTCAAAGAACGTCTGGTGAGCTTCGAAGTCTGCCCGCGTCTGGTCGCCGAAGTGATCAGCGCCTGGACCGGGGTGCCATTGGCGCAACTGGCCCGTGAGCACAATGCCAAGGTCGCGAGCTTCGCCACCGACCTGCGCATCCGCATCCGCGGTCAGGAACAAGCCGTTCACGCACTGGACCGCTCGATGCGCGCCACCGCTGCCGGCCTGAACAAACCTGATGCGCCGGTCGGCGTGTTCCTGCTGGTCGGCCCAAGCGGCGTCGGCAAAACCGAAACCGCGCTGGCCCTGGCGGACTTGCTGTACGGCGGTGATCGTTTCATCACCACCATCAACATGTCCGAGTTCCAGGAAAAACACACCGTCTCGCGCCTGATCGGTGCGCCGCCGGGCTACGTCGGTTATGGCGAGGGCGGCATGCTCACCGAAGCCGTGCGGCAGAAGCCGTACTCGGTGGTGCTGCTCGATGAAGTCGAGAAAGCCGACCCGGACGTGCTGAACCTGTTCTACCAAATCTTCGACAAAGGCGTGGCCAACGACGGCGAAGGACGCGAGATCGACTTCCGCAACACGTTGATCCTGATGACTTCGAACCTGGGCAGCGACCGCATTGCCGAGCTCTGTGAAAATGGCGCGCGGCCGTCGGCCGAAGTACTCGAAGAAACCATCCGCCCGGTGCTGAGCAAACACTTCAAACCGGCGCTGCTGGCGCGTATGCGTGTGGTGCCTTACTACCCGGTGGGCGGCCCGGTACTGCGCGAACTGATCGAAATCAAACTCGGCCGTTTGGGCGAGCGCTTGAACCGTCGTCAGCTGGATTTCACTTACTCGCAAGACCTCGTCGATCACCTGGCCGAACGCTGCACCCAGAGCGACAGCGGTGCGCGCCTGATCGACCATTTGCTCGACCTGCACGTTCTGCCGCTGGTAGCCGACCGCTTGCTGGACGCGATGGCCACCGGCGAAAGCCTCAAGCGTGTCCACGCGACGCTCGACGGCAACGCCAGCGTGACCTGCGAGTTCGTCTGAGGTGGGCGTGATGTTCACTCAAGTGCCGCAACCGCTGGTCTATGCCGAAGCCTTGCTGGCGCAATTTGCCAGCCTGTCGCGCGCGGCGGACGGTGCTGCGCTGCTGGGTGACTTCGTGCGCGGCTTGGCCGAGCTCAGCGGTTGTGAACTGACTCAGTTGTACCTGCTGGACGCGACTCACACGTGCCTGGGGATGAACGCCGAGTGCCTCAACGGCATCCTGCAACCCCGGGAATCGGCGAGCCTGCCGGCGGATTACAACGGTGAACAACTGCTGCAATTCGCCCTGTGTCAGAACCGCGTGGTGTGCCTGAGCGAGCTGAGCGGCAGCCTGCACGAAACCAGTTTCCTGCCACCTCAGGCCATGCCTTGGCAGTCGCTGTTGTGTGTGCCACTGGTCAATCAGCAGAAAGCCGTCGAAGGCTTGCTGCTGTGCGCCAGTCGCCGGCACATCGACCTGCAAGGCTTTGCCGATTCCCTCGGTCAACTGGGTTCGTTCGTGCTTGGCCAACTGCATTTGCTGCAACGTCTGCGTCAGCCAACCGCTGATGCGAGGCCAGTGAAGGTCAGCGTCCCGAGCGCCAGCGGTTACGGATTGATCGGCAAGAGTTCGGCCATGCGCCAGACCTATTCGCTGATCAGCAAAGTCCTGCACAGCCCGTATACCGTGCTGCTGCGCGGCGAGACCGGCACCGGCAAGGAAGTGGTCGCGCGCGCCATCCACGATTGCGGCCCGCGACGCTCCCAGGCGTTCATCGTGCAGAACTGCGCGGCGTTCCCCGAGAACCTGTTGGAAAGCGAACTGTTCGGCTACCGCAAAGGTGCGTTCACCGGCGCCGACCGTGATCGCGCCGGGCTGTTCGACGCGGCCAACGGCGGCACCTTGCTGCTCGATGAAATCGGCGACATGCCGTTGTCCCTGCAAGCCAAGTTGTTGCGGGTTCTGCAGGAAGGCGAGATCCGTCCGCTGGGTTCCAACGACACCCACAAGATCGACGTGCGCATCATCGCCGCGACGCACCGGGATTTGTCGGTGCTGGTCAGTGAAGGCAAATTCCGCGAGGACTTGTACTACCGCCTCGCGCAATTCCCGATCGAGTTGCCGGCCCTGCGTCAGCGCGAAGGCGACATCCTCGACCTGGCCCGGCACTTCGCCGACAAGGCGTGCTCGTTCTTGCAGCGCGATGCGGTGTGTTGGTCCGATGCGGCGCTGGATCACCTGTCCGGTTACGCCTTCCCCGGCAACGTGCGTGAACTCAAAGGCCTGGTCGAACGCGCGGTGCTGCTGTGCGAGGGCGGCGAGTTACTGGCCGAACATTTCTCTCTGCGCATGGAAGCCATGCCGGAAGACAGCAGCGGCCTGAACCTGCGCGAACGCCTGGAGCAAGTCGAACGCAGTCTGCTGCTCGATTGCCTGCGCAAAAACGACGGCAACCAGACCCTCGCCGCCCGCGAACTCGGGCTGCCACGCCGCACGCTGCTGTACCGCCTCGGGCGCCTGAATATCAATTTGGGTGATTTCGATGGATAGGCAAACGACCGTCGATTTCACCTTATCCGCTTCTAATAGCGCCGCCCAAACGGGTCGGCGCTTTGTACTTTGTCTACCCCTGGAGACCCTCTGATGTCTGTTCGTCACTGGCAAGCCGTCCTGCTGACCCTCGTCGTTCTATGCGGCCTCGGCGGCTGTAGCGGTAATTACAAATACAACGACAACACCTATCGCCCATTGGGTGATCCGCAGGCGGTCAATCGCGGCAAGTGACCGCAAGGAGTATCACCATGGAACTGGTTTTCGAAATGCTGAACACCAAGCAATTCGTGCCCACGGATTTGTGCCAAAAGACCTTCAAACAGGCCGGTGGCGTGATCGGTCGGGGCGAGGATTGCGACTGGATCATCCCGGACCGCAAGCGTCACCTGTCCAACCACCACGCGTTGATCAGCTACCGCGAAGGCACGTTTTTCCTGACCGATACCAGCAGCAACGGTATCCAGGACAGCGAAAGCGGCGCGCGCCTGCGCAAGGGCGAAGCGATGCGCATCGAGCACGGCAGTGTCTACGTGCTGGGTGACTTCGAGATCCGTGCGCGGCTGGTGCGCGACCCGGCGACCTTCGACGTCGAAGTCGGCCGTCCGCAAGCAGCGGGCAGCATCATTCCGGACGATGCGTTTCTCGACCTCGACCCGCTCAATGCCCTCGATCAGCAAGAGCGCGTGTATTCGGAAATCGACGAGCTGATCTCCCCGAGCACGACCATCGAGGACAGCCGTCAACGCGCCGACTATGCGCGCATCGACATGGAAAGCCTGATGGTGCCGGAGCTGATCAACGCCCCGGCAGAGCCAGCACCCGCGCCACCACCCAAAGCGGTCGAGCGTCAGAGCGAAGGTTTCTGGGAACACTTCGGTGCGGCGCTGGGCGTGGACCTCAAAGGCCTCGACCACGACGCCCGCGAAGCCCTGGCGCTGAACGCTGCACGCCTGCTCAAGCAAAGCGTCGGCGGTTTGCAGCAGAGCCTGCGCACCCGAAGCGAACTGAAAAACGAGCTGCGTCTGGCCCAGACCACCGTGCAAGGCACCCATAAAAATCCTCTGAAATTTGCCGTCGATGCCGGTGAAGCGCTGGGCATTTTGTTGCAGCCGAACAAGCCGGGCCAGTTGCCGGCCGAGCAAGCGATCTCCCGTGCGTTCCGCGATTTGCAGGCGCATCAGGTGGCCTTGCTGACCGCCAGCCGCGCGGCCGTTCGCGGCACCCTGGAACACTTCTCGCCACAACAGCTGACCCTGCGTTTTGAGCGCGACAACAAGCCGTTGCTCGCCACGTCCGGCAGTCGCTGGAGAGCTTACGGTCGCTATCACCAGGCCCTGCGTCAGGACGATGACTGGAGCGAGCGCCTGCTGGCCCGCGACTTTGCTCAGGCCTACGAAGAGCAGATCCGCCTGATTTCCACCCTTCACACCGACCACCAAGGATGATGCGCATGTCTCGCTGCTCGACCGCTTTTTTCAAGACGCTGACGGCGTTCGCGGCCCTGGTGCTGCTGGCCGGCTGCTCGTCGCTGTCGCCGTATTCCCACGTCACCAAGCTCAACCTGAAGTTGACCGCCAGCGATCAGCTGAACCCGGACCTCAATGGACGTCCATCGCCGATCGTTGTGCGTCTGTTCGAGCTCAAGCATCCGGTGACGTTCGAGAACGCTGACTTCTTCAGCCTGTACGAGCGCGCCAAGGAATCCCTGGCCCCGGACCTGGTGGCCAGCGAAGAAATTGAACTGCGTCCAGGTGAAACCGTGGAAATGAAACTCAGCGTGGAGGAGGGCAGTCGTTACGTCGGCATCCTCGCCGCCTACCGCGATCTGCCGGAAACCAAATGGCGCTACACGGTGCAAGTCACCCCGGTGGAAGTCACCGACGCTGATCTGACCCTCGACCAGGCCGGTATTCGCAACAGCAACGAAAAGCTCGCCAAGGCGGATGACTGATCATGAATTCCCATAAAGTGATTTGGCAGGAAGGCATGCTGCTGCGCCCGCAGCACTTCCAGCACAACGATCGCTACTACGACCACCAGATGAAGACCCGCACGCAGTTGCTGGGCAGCTACACCTGGGGCTTCCTGAACCTGGACATCGACTTGCAGTTCCTCAACATGGGCAAACTGGTGATCAGCCAGGCCTCGGGGATTCTGCCGGACGGCAGCCTGTTCGAACTCGGCGGCAACACCGAACCGCTGGCGCTCGACGTACCGCCGAACACCGGTAACACGCCGATCTACCTGGCGCTGCCGCTGGTCACCGGCAACCACATCGAGTCGCGCCGTCCAGAGCAATCCGACGTGCTGGCGCGCTACACCGCGTACGAAGCGGAAGTCGCCGACTCCAACGCCGGCGACGATTCTGCCAGCCAGGTCAGTTGCGGCCGCCCGGACTTCAAACTGTTGCTCGGCGAGCAGCAGAGCGACCAGGCCTACGTGAAACTGAAGATCTGCGAAGTGCTCGACACCACGCCCGACGGCGTGATCAGCCTCGACCCGGACTTCGTGCCGACCTACATCCAGGCGCATTCGTCCAGCTACCTGCTGTCGTGCCTGAAAGAAGTGATCAGCATGCTCGGCCACCGGGGCGACACCATCGCCGAGCGGATTCGTTCCAACGGCAAAGTCGGCGGCGCGGAAGTCGGCGACTTCATGATGCTGCAACTGATCAACCGCACCGAACTGCTGCTGCGCCACTACCTCGGCCTGGAGCAGGTTCACCCGGAAGAGTTGTACCGCACGCTGCTGACCATGCTCGGCGATCTGGCGACCTTCTCCAGCGACAGCAAACGCCCGCGCCTGGACAGCCGCTACCAGCACAGCGACCAGGGCGCGAGTTTCCGCAAACTGATGGAAGCGATTCGTCAGGTGCTGTCGATGGTGCTCGAACAGCACGCCATCGAACTGGTCCTGCAAGCGCGCCAGTACGGGATCATCGTCTCGCCGTTGCACGACCACAAGCTGCTGGGCTCGGCCTCGTTCGTACTCGCCGCCAGTGCCAACTGCGACTCCGAGGAACTGCGCCATCGCTTGCCGGCGCACCTCAAGGTCGGCCCGGTGGAGCGCATTCGCCAACTGGTCAACCTGCATCTGCCGGGCATCAAGGTCAAACCATTGCCGGTGGCCCCGCGGCAGATCGCGTTCCACTCCAACAAAACCTATTTCATTCTCGAACTCAGTTCCGAAGACCTGGCACAACTCGAGCGCTCCGGCGGCTTCGCGTTCCACGTGTCCGGCGAATTCGCCGAGCTTGAACTGAAATTCTGGGCCATCAGGAACTGACCGACATGATCAAGGACATGGAACACAACCAGGACGATAAAACCGTCCTGCTCGACCGTCAGGGCCACGGCCCGGCGCAGAGTCCGCTGACAGATTTCGCCGCACCGCCGCGTTTTGAACAGCTGGAAGAACGGATGATTTATGCCGCGCGCCTGCGCCCGGCCGAAGCCTTCAACATCAGCCTCAATTCGCTGGTCGCGGCGGCGTCCGACCTGTTGTCGGAAGTGGTGCGACTCAAGCACAGCGACACCCGCGAAGACATGTACGCGCTCAACGAGCGACTGACTGCCGGGCTGAAACTGTTTGAAGTGCGTGCGCTGCACAACGGCGCCGAAAGCAGCCAGGTGATGGCCGCGCGTTACGTGCTGTGCACCGTGGTCGACGAAGCCGTCGTGACCACGCCGTGGGGCAACGAAAGCGAATGGTCGCAGATGAGCCTGCTCAGCAGCTTCCACAACGAAACCTTCGGCGGCGAGAAGTTCTTCCAACTGCTGGATCGCCTGTCGAAAAACCCGGTCAAGCACCTGCCGATGCTGGAGCTGATGTACCTGTGCCTGTCGCTGGGCTTCGAAGGCAAATACCGGGTGCAAGCCCGCGGCATGCTCGAGCTCGAAGGCATCCGCGACGCCTTGTATCGCCAGATTCGTCAGTTGCGCGGCGACGTGCCTCGCGAACTGTCGCCGCATTGGGAAGGCTTGAACGATCAGCGTCGCAGCCTGGTGCGCATCGTGCCGGCGTGGATGGTGGTGCTGTTCACCGTGGTTTGCCTGGTGGTGATGTATTCGGGTTTTGCCTGGGTATTGGGCGAGCAACGCGAAACCGTTCTGCAACCTTATCAGCAGCTAGATCCGGCCGCGGTCCAGCCGCAGTCGCAGCCGTAAACAGGGACGTGTGATGAAAAAGTTTTTCAAGAAAGTCGGCGCATTCTTGCGTCAGACCTGGGTCTGGACCTTGCTGCTGGTGTTGTTCGTCGCGCTGTTGGTGTGGTTCGTCGGGCCGCTGCTGGCAGTCGATGACTACAAGTTCTGGGAAGGCTCGACCTCCCGCCTGCTGACCATCAGTGTGCTGTTCCTGATCTGGGGCCTGACCATGGTCTTCGTCAGCTGGCGCGCTGGCGTACGCAAGAAAGCCATCGAAGACACTGAAGACGGCCAGGACCGTATCCGCCGTGAAGAGCTGATCGACGAAGAGCAGAAAGAGCTTCGCGTGCGCTTCAAGGATGCGTTGAAAACCCTGAAGACCTCGAGCCTCTATCGCGGTCGTAGCGAACGCTGGCGCAGTGATTTGCCGTGGTACTTGCTGATCGGTCCGCAGGGCAGCGGCAAGACCAGCCTGCTGGACTTCTCGGGCCTTGAATTTCCGATCAACAAGATCGACCGCAAGCTGACCCGCGACACCCTCGGCACCCGTCATTGCGACTGGTATTTCGCCGACCACGGTGTGCTGATCGACACCGCCGGGCGTTACCTGACCCAGCCGGATGCCGAAGTCGATGGCAGCGCCTGGAGCACCTTGCTCGACCTGCTGCGCAAGCGCCGCCGCAACCGTCCGTTGAACGGCGTGCTGGTGACCATTCCGGTGGAAATGCTGCTGGGCAACACCGAGCAAGACCTCGATACCCTGGCTCGCCAGGTGCGTGCCCGTCTGCAAGACGTGCATCAGAAACTGCACGTCGATGTGCCGGTTTATCTGGTGCTGAGCAAGGCTGACAAGCTGCTCGGTTTCGACGAGTTCTTCGATCAACTGACCCGCGAAGAAAGCGATCAGGTGCTCGGCACCAGTTTCCGCAAAGAGCAGAGCGGCACCGATGTCGCCGTGCTGCGCGCCGAGTTTGAAGAGCTGCTGCGTCGCCTGAACAGCCAAGTGATCATGCGCATGCACCAAGAGCGCGACACCCAGCGCCGTGGTCGCATCCTCGACTTCCCGCATCAATTGGGGCAGATCGGCGAGCGTCTGTGCCTGTTCGTCGACATGGCGTTCACCGGCAACCGCTACCAGCGTGTCAGCCAGTTGCGCGGTTTCTACCTGACCAGCGCTCCGCACCTGACTCAAGAAATGGACCAGACCACCGCCGGCATCGGCGCCAATCTGGGCATGAACGCTGGCGTGCTGCCGACTTTGCGCAGCGGCCGTTCGCGCTTCATTCACCACTTGCTCAGCCGGGTGATTTTCCCCGAGGCCGATCTGGCCGGTCTGGACAAACGCGAGCGCAGCCGCATCCATTGGGGCCAACGTGCCCTGTACGTGGGCGCTTTGGCGGCACTGGCACTGTTTGGCATGCTGTGGGCGGGCGGATTCTCGGCCAACTACGAGCGTCTGGAAAACCTGCGTAACCTGGCTACCAACTGGACTCAACAGCGCTCGGCCCTCACCGCGCGTGATGATTCCATGGCGGTGCTCAAGCCCCTCGACACCAGCTACGCGGCGACTCAGGTCTTCCCGAACAAAGGTGACGTGTCGTATCACGAACGTGGCGGCTTGTACCAAGGTGAAGACGTCACTCCGGTGGTCAAGAACGCCTACGAGCGAGAGCTTGAAGCGCAACTGCTGCCGAAGGTTGCGACCCTGCTGGAAGGGCAGATCCGCGCCAACATGAATGACCGCGAACGCCTGCTCAACAGCCTGCGCGCGTACCTGATGTTGAACATGAAAGACCGTCGCGACGGCCCGTGGCTCAAGGATTGGGTTGCCACCGAATGGTCCCAGCGTTACGCCGGCAACACGTCGGTGCAGAACGGTTTGAACACGCACTTCGAGCGTTTGCTGAAGCAGCCGTTTATCTACCCGCTGAACGATCAACTGGTGGCGCAAGCGCGTCAGGTGCTGCGCAGCGAGTCGCTGGCCAACGTGGTTTACCGGATGCTGCGCGAGCAGGCCCGTAACCTGCCGGAATACCGTTTGAGCCAACACATCGGCCCGCAGGCTTCGCTGTTTGTCGGCACCGAATACGTGATCCCGGGTTTCTACACTCAACAGGGCTATCAGCAGTACTTCTCGGTTCAGGGCAGTGCGCTGGTCACCGATATCCTGCGTGACAACTGGGTGCTGGGCGAAGGCTCGGGCATCAGCGGCATGGACTTGCGTCGCCTGATGGTCGAACTGGAGCAACTGTACTTCCGCGACTACGCCAACTTCTGGAGTGAAGCGGTCGGCCAGGTGGCATTGCCACCGATCAACGATGCCGGTGAAGGCGCCGAGCAATTGGCTGGCCTGACGTCCGCCAACTCGCCCGTGCTGCAACTGCTGGTGGAAGTGCGCGAGAACACCCGTTTCCAAGTGATCGCCGACAGTGCTGACGAAGCTGCCGAGGCGGCGGACAAACTGGGCGAGAAGGGCGGCAAGCTCGGCAAACTCGCGGCGGCTGCGGCTGACAAAGCCGCAGACATGACCAAGAACCTGCCGGACACCGCGAAAAAATCCCTGCAACGTCGCTTCGAACCGCTGCACCGTTTGCTGGATGACAACAACGGCCCGGCCGCTGATTTGACCCCGGCCCTGACGGCGCTCAACGACCTGCAACTGCAACTGGCGAGCCTTGCGCGTGCCAGCTCCCCGGATCAGGCTGCGTTCGAAATGGCCAAGACCCGCATGAGCGGCCAGCGTGATGCGCTGAGCAACTTGCGCAATGCCTCCAACCGTCTGCCGCGTCCGGTCAGCGTGTGGTTCAACGTCCTGGCTGAAGACACCTGGCGTCTGGTGTTGAACGATTCCTACCAGTACCTGAACCAGCGTTATCAGAGCGAGCTGTACAGCTTCTACGGCAAGGCGATCAACAAGCGTTATCCGTTCAGCGCCCACAGCACCAGCGACGTCGCGATCAGCGATTTCCGCGAGTTCTTCAAGGCGCAGGGCATCAACGATCGCTTCTTCGAGACCTACATGCGTCCGTTCGTCAGTGGCGATCCAGGCAACTACCGCCTGCGCACCATCGACGGTCACAGCATGCCGATCTCCAAGGTCTACCTCGACCAGATGGCCGCGGCCCAAGTGATCCGCCAGAGCTTCTTCTCGGTCAATCCGGCCGAGCCGCAAGTGCAGTTCAAACTGGAGCCGTACACCCTCGACCCGGCCGTCAGCCGTTCCGAGTTCAAGTTTGGCGACAAGACCATCGAATACCGCCACGGCCCGATCGTGCCGGTGTCGTTCAAATGGCCGACCGACGCTGAAGACGGTCGCACCAGCCTGGTCCTCGACAAAATGGCCGGCCGCCCGATCGGTATCGAAAAGAACACCGGCCCATGGTCGCTGTTCCGTCTGTTTGACCTGATGCAGACCGAGTACCTGAGCGGTCGCGACGTGCTGGTGCTGAAAGCTGACGTGGGCGGCCTGCGCGCCAATTACCTGCTCAGCAGCCAGCGCACGCCAAACCCGTTCGACATGGGCGTGCTGCGCACCTTCCGTATGCCGGTGCAGCTCTGATGCTGGTTGCCAGTCCCTGGCGCAGCGCTGCGCGTACCGACGCCGGCAAGGTTCGGGCGCGCAACGAAGATGCTTTCCTCGACTGTCCACAGCAGGGGCTGTGGGTGGTCGCGGACGGCATGGGCGGTCATCAGGGTGGCGACATCGCCAGCCAGTTGATCGTCGCCAGCCTGGCGGAATTGCCGGTGCAGGATGACTTCGACGAACGACTCAAAGGCATTCGCCAGTGCCTGCACTGGTTGAATCGCCGCTTGGGCCAGGAGTTGACCGTCACCGCCGGGCGCCATGACAGCATCATGGGCAGCACCGTGGTGGCGCTGCTGGTGGAAGGCAACCGCGCGGCCTGCATCTGGGCCGGCGACAGCCGTTGCTACCTGTGGCGCGGCCAGCGTTTGTATCAGCTGTCCAAGGACCATTCGCTGCAACAGCAACTGATCGACGAGCAAAACATGAGCCTCGAAGACGCCCGTGCGCATCCATCGGCCCATGCCCTGACCCGTGCGGTCGGGGCGGCTGATGTGCTGACGCTGGACGTGCTCGAACTCGAGGTCTACCCCGGCGATACGTTTCTGTTGTGCAGCGACGGTTTGTACCAAGGACTCAGCAGCGATGCCTTGGGCAATGCCCTGAGCCTGACCGCGCCGCACGTTGCGCTGGAGCGTCTGTTCGACGGCGCCCTGCGTGGCTCGGCCCGGGACAACCTGACTGCCGTGGTGATCCGACAATGACCCAACTCATGCCGCCGCTCGACGACCTGCTGGTGAGCGACGAAGAGGCCAGTAACCTGACTTACTTCGCCTTTGCCAAATCGCATAAGGCAGAGCCTGCGCTGGCGCCAACCAAGGCCAGCATCGGCGAAATGCCCGACGTGCTTGCAGGCCGTTACCGCATCGAGCGTCTGCTCGGTGCTGGCGGCATGGGTGCGGTTTACCGCGCACGGGACTTGCTGAGCGAACAGTTCGGCGATCCCGACCCTTACATCGCGCTGAAAATCCTCAGCGAAGAATTTGCCGAATCGCCGGACGCCAGCGCCTTGCTCTACAGCGAGTTCGCCCTGACCCGACGCCTGCGCCACGACAACGTGCTGCGTTTGCACAGCTTTGAAGTGGACACCGACTGCCAGCGCGCCTTCATCACCATGGAACTCATGCGTGGGCTGACCCTGGACAAATTACTCTGCGAGCGGCCCCTGGGCCTGCCGTGGAAAGAACTGCGCGACATCGCGCTGCCGCTGCTCGACGCGCTGGCCTTCGCCCACGCTCGCGGCGTGCTGCACGGTGACATGAAGCCGAGCAACGTGATGCTCAGCGAAGAAGGCGTGCGCCTGTTCGACTTCGGTCTGGGCCAGGCCGAGGAAGGCATCCTGCCCGGCCTGCCACACCTGAGCCGTAACCGCTTCAACGCCTGGACCCCCGGCTACGCCGCCCCCGAACTGCTCGAAGGCCAGCCGCTGTCGGCCAGTGCGGATGTCTACGGCGCGGCCTGCATGCTCTACGAATTGGCGGGCGGCAAACACCCGTTCCGCCGCTTGCCCTCGACCGAAGCCCGCGACGGCCACCTCGAACGCGAGCTGCACGCTCCACGGAACCTACCGAAACACTGCTGGCCAGCCCTGCGAACGGCGCTGGCTTTCGATGCGGCCAAGCGCACCATCACCGCCGCCCAATTGCGTGACGCCTTGGGCGCCACTTCGTCTTTGCTGCAACGCCTGCGACTGCGGGCGTAACGGATGACTACCGAACAGGGAGCAAGCAATGTTCAACCCAGCTAACGAAACGCATTTCAGCCTGACCGTTGAAGACTATGTCGGCGACCTGCAAGTGCTGTCGTTCACCGGCACCGAAGGCATCAGCCAGCCGTATCGCTTCGACCTGGAACTGGTCAGCGAAAACCCCGACCTCGACCTGGAAAAGCTCCTGCACAAGCAGGCTTTTTTGGCGTTCGATCCGCAGGGTTCCGGCATCCACGGCCAGATCTACCGCGTCGCCCAAGGCGATGCCGGCAAACGCCTGACCCGCTACAAAATCTCCCTGGTGCCGCAACTGCAATACCTGCACCACCGCACCAACCAACGCATCTACCAGCAGATGTCCGCGCCGAAAATCATCGCGCTGATCCTCGATGAACACGGCATCAAGGGCAACGCCTACAACTTCCAGCTCAGCCAGCCCTGCCCGGACCGCGACTACTGCGTGCAGTACGACGAAACCGACCTGCACTTCGTCCAGCGCCTGTGCGAAGAAGAAGGCATTCACTACCACTTCCAGCACAGTTCCAAAGGTCATCTTTTAGTATTCGGCGATGACCAGACCGTGTTTCCGAAACTCGGGCAGCCCACCGCGTACGTGCAAGGCAGCGGCATGGTCGCCGACGAGCCAGTGATCAAAGGCTTCAAACTGCGCCTGGAAACCCGCACCGGCCGCGTCACCCGCCGCGACTACGACTTCGAAAAACCACGCCTGCAACTCGAATCCGCCTACAAACCCGAGGCGCAAAGCGACGCGCCGGACCTGGAAGACTACGACTACCCCGGCCGCTTCATCGACCGTGCGCGCGGCAAATTCCTCAGCCAACGCGCCCTCGAACGCCACCGCGCCGATTACCAACAAGCCGAAGGTAAAGGCGATCAGACGCGTTTGGTCAGCGGCCACTTCCTGGAAATGTCCGACCATCCACGCACCGAGTGGAACGACCTCTGGTTGCTCACCGAAATCGTCCACGAAGGCAAACAACCGCAAGTCCTCGAAGAGTCGGTGACCAGCGACACCACCGACGACAAAGACGACTTCCACCAGGGCTACCGCAACCGCTTCCTCGCCACGCCGTGGGACGTGTTTTACCGCCCGGCGCTGGAACACCCGAAACCGCGTGTGCTCGGCAGCCAGACCGCCATGGTCACAGGGCCTAAAGGTGAAGAGATTCACTGCGACCAGTACGGCCGCATCAAGGTGCAATTCCACTGGGACCGCGAAGGGTTGGCTGATGATAAAACCAGCTGCTGGATGCGCGTCTCATCGAGTTGGGCCGGCGACCGCTACGGCGCCATCGCCATCCCGCGCATCGGCATGGAAGTCCTCGTCACCTTCCTCGAAGGTGACCCCGACCAGCCGCTGGTGACCGGGTGCCTGTATCACAAGGAAAACCTCGTTCCCTACGATCTGCCGGCGAACAAAACCCGCAGCGTATTCAAAACCCTCAGCTCACCGGGCGGCGGCGGGTACAACGAACTGCGGATTGAAGACAAGAAAGGCGCGGAACAGATCTACCTGCATGCCCAGCGGGATTGGGATGAAAACATCGAGCATGACCAGAAGATTCGGGTCGGGAATGAGCGGCATGACACGGTGGAGAAGAACACCTACACCGAGCTGAAGGCGGAAGAGCATCGGACCACGATTGCGGATCGCAAGACTGAAGCGCGGCTGGATGACCACCTGACGATTGGGCAGAACCAGCATGTAAAGCTGGGGACTGCGCAGCTAACTAGCGTTGGGAAAGAGATTCACCTGAAGGCTGGGGACAAGATTGTTATTGAGGCTGGGATGGAGCTCACCGTGAAGGCGGGTGGGAGCTTTATCAAACTCGACGCTGGCGGGATTACGGTTGTTGGACCGGTGGTGAAGATTAATGCCGGCGGGTCGGCGGGGAGTGGGACTGGGATTGGTATTAAACCGCCGGTGCTGCCGGGGGCTGCGGATAAGGATAAGGCGGGGAGTTTGATGGATCAGGCGTTGGGGAATGCGCCTGAGGAACCTAAACCTAAGACAAAGTACCTGTTATCGCTGTGAAGTCAGCGCTCAATGGATTTGAAAAATTGATTAAAGATGGATCACACCTATGTTGATTAGCCCTCCGTTTATCCCTACACCTGCCGCTGGGGAAAGCGACGACGCATTTCTGGCCAGAGCCATGCTGTGTGGCGCACCCGGGGATGGCTTTTTCCCGATCAGTTTCGACCTGAATTGGCATGGTGGCACCCACTTAATAGCTCCTGCAGAGGCTGGGCATGTATTGCCTGTACGAGCTATTGCTGATGGCACGCTAGCTTACTTCCGCCAACCAACCCCAGTGGACACAGCAGCCGACGCGCCTTTGAATTACAGTGGTTGGACGGACAATGGGTGTGTTGTCCTACGTCACGAAACTGAGATTGGCGACGGTGCAAATTCTAAGGTGATTTTCTACTCGATCTACATGCACCTTTCTAAAATCACTCTGGTCGAACCTAAAAAGGATATGCGGATTTACCGCAAAGATACTCTCGGGGAAGCCGGGCAAATATACGGTGACCGCAACAAAATTCACTTTGAAATTATCGCTGCCGATAGCCAAATAAAAAATCTTACCGGTCGTTCGGGGCGGGAAGTGGCCTATCAGACCAAAGCTGGTCGTACCGACAGTTGTTGGGGGGATATGTATTTCTACCTACCGCCAGAAGTCATTGGTTTTTCAGAACGGCCTGCTATATGGATCGACTCGAACAATAAGAGTAATTGTGTATCCCGCCCGCCAGAAGATCTGTTCATCCGTATGCACTATGGCCAAGGGCAATGTACTTTAAGCACCTACTCCCTTGATGGTGAATGCATTGGCGAGCACAAAGAAGCTAACGACTTTGAGTATGACCTTTATGAGACCGCCAGTACTCGTTATCCCGCCAGTGCTAGCGCGGGGTACGAGTTGCTGCGTTTTGGGCGCGTAATCGGTCCAGACTCCCTGACACCTGCCAACGCGGCGCATTGGCGGCAGATTGCACTTCCCGGTGGTAGTGCCTGGTTCAACCTTAACGGCAGCACTGTCACTTGCTTCAGCGATGCTGACTTTCCCCACTGGCAAGGGTGGAAACTGATCGACGACGACACTGATGAAGACAGTCACTGTCAGTCGCCATATTTGCGGGCGCTGCTGAAGCTGGATGAAGATCCCCTCTATCCTCAGTCCAGAAGCCTGGTCGAAATATCCCGGGCTCCTGACTTCAAGCACGCACCTTTAAAACCTGAAGAGGAGCATATCTACAGCAAGAGCTTTCGGATAAAAAAATACAACGAAGCCATCATCCGCAAGGAACATTCACAGAAGCAACTCAAGCGCTGCATTTTCAAATTCCCAAGTGAATGGGCCAAAAATGACTTCGAAACTCGATATGGTTGGCTCCTGCAAGAATCGGAAATTGGCCCCCCAATGCCGCGAGGCGATTACGACAAAATCAAGGCCCACCAAAGTGCTATGGCCTTTTGGGAGGAGGCCGGCTTAACGGATATCGGCTCTAAGCACTGGCACTTTCCTCCACGGGAATTTATCGAGACTTTTAGGAAGTGTGGTTGGCTCAGTGAGCGTGAGCTTACACAACTACTGCCGATGAGCGCATTGCGCAAGAGTAATAACAATTGGGTATCAGAGGCAGTAGTTTTAGGTAAGGCCTCAAAGACAGTCATTACCCAAATGAAGGATGACCTGAATATAGCGTTGCGAAAATTTGCTGTCGCCAACAGCTCTTTGCGAATGGCTGCTTTTTTTGGCAACTCAACTCAAGAAACTCAATGGTTTGGAAAAATATATGAGAATAACTCCAATGCTAAGTACTACCCATGGGATGGCCGCGGATTCTTCCAGTTAACATGGCCAGATAATTGCGTAAAGTACTGGAAATTTCGCGGGCGTACAATCCCTACTACAGTGGCAAAGGCACTTACTGCCGCTGCAAGTTTGGCAAACAATACCGGAAATAATAGCCATCTATCTGATACTGCTTTGAAACCGAAAGGTCTGACAGTCGAAATGATTCAGTGGCGAGATGCTATTGGAACAAAAGGACTAGACGCAGCCTTGAGTGCGGGTGCTTATTGGGCGTGGACAGGTGCTGCTAAATTTGCGGACAAAACTCCGGTTATGAAGCGTGTTCCCATCCAAGTTGGCACGTCACAGCACGTTTACTATAGCTGTGAATCCTTTGGCCAAGTGGCCGCTACAGTGAACTTTGGTCGCCCTGTTGCGGATCCTGGAAGTATTAATCGTGTAAACGGCATTACTGCACGCTTCCAAGCCTATACAAATGCGTTGACTGTGCTGACTGAGCAAATGAGCTATCCAGATGCTTCAGGGAAGCTTAAAGAACAGCCGGAAAATTTTAAACCTAGACGGGAGTGATGAAGCTAGCTGCATTTGCAGAGAATAAGGCTATTGCGTGATGGGTGCTATAACAGAAATTTGGTTGAGCACTTTTCAATTATGGTTGAGTGTCTGGGAGGAAAAGAGATGTTTTTATCTGGTGCGAGAGATATATGCATAGTTTGTCGCAAAAGCTGTGAGGGGATTGCTCGATTCGGTCTGCTGTTGAAGGTATGCATATTATCTGCTGTTTTGGTGCGCATGAATAAATACTTTCTAATTTGGGCGGGAGTTTTCCTTTCCTCAATGGCCTATGCGCAGGTCGACTGTAATGAAAATACCGCAATTCAGCAGGTTTCTATATGTGCAGACCTCGCAAAAAAGGAGGCTGATACCAAACTTAATGATAGCTATAAGGCGCTAATCGATAGGGCCGAATCTCGATATATTTTTCAGTATCAATCTCAGCCTGAGATGCAGAAAGCGTTCTTGGCGAAATTGAAAGACTCGCAACGTGCGTGGATAAAATTACGCGATACGAATTGCCCGCTTGAAGGGTTTGAGAATGAGTGGGATAAGCTCGCGTATAGCGCAGAGTTGAACAGATGTGTTGCAAGAATGAGTTTGGAGCGCGCGACATATTTGGACAAGATAATACCTGAACGTTAATAGCTATGAGGATGGCTGTGGTGGAAGCGACAAAGTGGCAGATTTATTTATGAGGTTAGATGTGCTCATAAATATATCTGTCCCATATTTTTCCGCATAGCGAGGCCACAGACGTAATGGGTGTCCCTTTTTTCGTGGTAAGCGCACGGTGTTGATGTTGAATATGGCTGATTCGTTGTGGCGGCTTAACAGAAAGGACGAGGCGCAGCACTACTACACCGAATACAGCGGCGCGATGAAAGCCGCCGAAAAAACGCAAGAGGTTCCTCGGCGTGTCGTTGAGCGATCTTTAAATCATGGACTGAAGAATTGAAAATGTTTGGTCGTTTTGTAGCTTCTGCACTGGTGACGATGTTCGGTTTGTCGACATTCACTGCATCGGCAAAAGACCCGCAAACCATCGGTGAGCTGCATCCGCCGGTAGAGGCCTCCATGGGCGAGCAAGAGATCACGGTGTTCTTCCTGAAAAACAACCTGAAAAATCAGGTGACAGAGGTTCACGTCCCTTACGCCGAAATTTTCTACGCACCCGCGAATACGGCGAAGCCAACGCTGAATTATGTGTGGAAGGTCGAGAGTGAGCAGATTGCATCGGTGTTTTTCTTTGAGCGCAAATCCCCGGGTAAGGTGGGGAAGTCCATGTATGTGCTGATGAAAAGCAAAGAGTCGACCAGCGGATTTGAAGGGGTAGCCTATTGGACGATGGAGTTGCCGCTGATTAAACGCGGTGACCAGTTGTCTTTGGCATTCTTTTCGGGTGATCCACCGGATCCGGTTTTGCAGTACTGCCGTGACGGCCGAGATTTGGAGAATGAGACGGACGTGGTGTGTCCTTATAAAGACGCGGCGAGTATTAAAAAACGCCTGGCATCGCTTGATGAAAAGGCTGTGGAGGGTCACAAGCCATAGCGTTGGCGCGCCGCAAAAGTGCGCTTTCAGTACCTATGAACCATTAAAGGAATGATCGGTTTGAAGTCTTTGTCTGTGTTTTCTTTGTTCAGAACAGCGTTGCTCCCATTGGTATTGTTATTGAATGCGCTGCCTGCCATGGCCGAGGTGACCGACCTTGGCAACGTCAGGGCGGTTGGCGTAGGTCGTATTGGGGACGTTGTTGTTCGCCATGTGCTGACGTTTGGCGATCAGTGCCTCGATATCCAGGTGCTGGCACCGGATGCTAATTGGAAGATGCTGTCGTCCACCAACTTCTGCAGCGTCGACGGTAAGTCGTTCAACGATGGCTATGCCTATGTGGGAATTGAGGATTTGAAGGTTGCGCCCGACGGTGTCCATCTGACATTGGAGCTGATGCCGCTTCGATCGGATGCCGACGAGCGTAGGGCGTGTGTGATTCCGGTGCAGGGGACGAAGATCAAGGGGTTGAGTTGCGCGAAGCCTTCAAAGGAATGAAATCAGAGGTGTTTGTGAAGAAGCTTTTTTTAGCGCTACTGCTCGCCTGTCCGCTGACCGCGCACAGTGAAGTCTCAACTGAACTCTATTGTTTCCAATCTCTGGGAACTAATAGCATCAAATTTGAGTTCAGAAGCTATTACGATTCGGTCGCTAAATGGAGCGGTGCGAGCGTTAAGTACAGCAAGTCAAAGGAGGCTATTACTCTCGCCTACCGAGGCTCTGAGGAGGAAGTAATGGACCCGGATCGGCCGTCTCAATTTACGACCACTTGGGTAGAAGTCTCTAACGGCGTGGTGACAGGGGATTATGAAATGGTCAGCCAAGGTGCCCGTATCTATGGGATGACCTATACCAATTACAAAACTAAAGCGGAGTATTCGTTTCAGTACGATATGAATATGGATCCGTCTCCTGAGATGGGTTGTCAGTGGTGAAGATATTTACAGTCAATAAATTGAAATTTTCGATTTTCTTGTGGGTGATTTGTTGTTCTAGCGCGGGTGCCGCGCCTCAAGTCATCAAGAAGATACCGGTCAAATTATTGGGCGATTCATCCCGTCAAAACGTTTTTGTGCTGACCGGGGATGCTGACGAGGCGTATCACCGACTGCTGATCTCGCCTGAGCAAGGATCCAGCGATGACATTCTGCTGGACACATCCACGGCATTGCCGTTGATCAAGAGTCAATACTCGGCGGCCATGAGTGAAGGCTTCAGCGTCAATGTGATCAACAGTCCGGCGGGTGTGCTTACGGTTGTCGATGTACAAGGGGAGCCCGTGTCAGTTAAGCAGGCTTCGGCTGAAGCCGGGGACGCGCTTGTGCTGGTCAGCAACGAAGAAGATAACGGTGTTTACAACTTCAATCTGGTGTTCCGCTACGACAAAAACTCAAAACGGTTTGAACTGAGAAGCGTGTCGCAGGTAACCAACAACGAGTCCTGTGATCACTCGGTAGTCAGTGTTGAAGAAGTACCCAAAAGCATGATCGGTGAAACCTCGTTGGCGTCTTTCGATGGACGCAAGGTGTTTGAGCAGTTGCATGACCTTCACGTTAAGCGACCCGCCGAGGGCTACAAAAAACTGATGATGTCGGATATCGCGTACCAGCTCGACCAGGCGCTGGCGCTGTATCGAAAAGGGCAGACTGAGGCCGTTTCGACGGTGATGGCGAATTTTCTGATGGATGGGGGCGAAGGCCACTGCTATCCGCACAGCTACATCGCGCAAAAGTATGACTTCGCTCAATCGCCAGGCTGGTCTAACGACGTCGGTTTTCTATTGGGTGAGTCCGGCTATTACGACGAGTCCATTGAGCTGTTGAACGCGGTTATTGCCAGAAACCCCGGCAGAACAGTTACCTATCTGAATCTCGCAGATAGTTACTGGGGCGTGAAAGATAAAGTGCGGGCGGCGCAGGCTTACAAGCAGTATGCATCGTTGATGACCGGCGCGGGCAAGGGGTCGAAGATTCCTGATCGAGTGGCTGAGCGCAGTAAAGGAGCGGTGGAGTAATGGGCAGGCAGGCTGTGGCGAATCAAAAATTGGAGCTTGGCAGTAGCGTGGAGGCCCAGCAGTGAGCACAACACTTAAGAGGCTTGCAATGGCGTTGACGGGCATCGTTTTTGCGGCGTCGATGATCTCGGCGAAAGCCCAGGAAACCTGCAACCACGACAGCTTTGCCAATCCCGATTTGATCATTTGCGGTCAGCAAAGCCTCGAGAAAGTCGATGCCGTCTTGAATGAGCAATACAAGAAAACCCTGACCAGCTTGTCTCCGTCAGACAAGAAGCAACTGACCGATGTGCAACGAAAGTGGGTGCGCTTTAAAGAAGCGTATTGCGAGGATATCTACCAGTCCGCTTTGCCGGGAGCCGAAGCGCCTATCGAGAATCTTGCGTGTTTGGCGCAGACAACCAATGCCCGGTTGGGCGAGCTCATTTATCTACAGACAGGGCTGCCAAATGATGGCTTTTACAAAGCTGCATCGTTGATGGCAGGGCAGGATCGCGAAAGCGGCTTGAAGGCCTCGATCAATCTGCTGGGAGGGGGTGAATTCGACGACCCGGTTTGGAAGAAATATGCGGACGGGCAGTGCGACATGAGTTTCCGTCTGTTCCGTGAAGACCTAGCTTACTGCGCTGTACGAATGCGCTTTCAGTTACCTATGAACCGCTAGAGGAACGATCGGTTTGAAGATTTTGTCTTCGTTTTTTATTGCGCTGTCGCTCGTCTACCCACTCAATGCGCACGCGGTATCCATCATGTTGAGAGCGGAGCAATCGTTGCCTGTCGCTGTAACTGCCGCTATCGCTGCGGAAAATGAGATACGTACGACGGACGTTCATCCAGTCCCTCTCGGAGCGTTAAGTTGGAAGGGCGGCGTTATTGGAGGGGTGGTGTTTGAAGATTCAATACCGAGCTGTGCCATCTACTCTTACCAGAACGCTCTGCTGAACTCCGCGTTTGCCGGAGCACCTTGTACGTTTCGAGGACCACCAAAAATGATGGATGACAGGAAGGGGGCGGTGCCCGATGTCGTATTTGAGTTGGCGGTTTTTCTACCGAACCGGGGCGCTATGGTGAACCATGCAGTGGCGTTTTATTACGATGCTCAGAAAGACGCTTTCTGCGAAAGCGAATCCCTTGCTGACTGGTATCAGTCAGGGAATAGAAATATTCGCCCTGATCTTCAGGATGGCCGATGTGCCATTGGGGTTAACGCGGTTAGCGGGTAGTGATGAAACGAAATTTCAGATTTTCAAAAAGGGGACTCGAGGTCCCCTTTTTTACAACTGCCGGCTCCTACAGGTCAGCTGACTCGGCTTATTTGCTTGGCGAAAATCGCCGCCATTTCCGGCTCATCCAAATGATCCAGCGCTCGCTCAACCAGCAAACGCACCCCGTCGGCCATGCGGCTGAGCGCCAGGGCAACGGAGCGGCGTGAGCCTTCCACACCGTCGGCGAGGTCGGCGGCGATGGCGCTGATGGACAAGAGGTCTTCCGAGGCGTTGGCGAGGAGGGTTTCAGTGTTGATGTCGGGGCAGACGCTGAAGAGGTCGCCATTGCGACGTTTAGGTTTTTTATCCGCAGGTGTGCCGAGGTGAAGATCTAGGGCGCGCTCGGCGGCTTCGTGGAGTTTCTTCGAATCGAGGGATTCGTAGGGAGATGTGTCTTCGTGTTCTGGAGGATTCGGTGTTGGCTTGATCATAGATGTATCTCCTGGAATTAAGAGACCGACACCGTTTCGCTTTGCACTTCGAAAGAGGTGGCAGCTGTGCGTTGGTGTGCAAGACCGATCCAGGAACCGGCAGACCCGAAGGTCTCCGACGCACAGCCGCCATAACGATTCGCGAGCATAGGAAAACGCTCGACGAATAGCCATAAGCAATTGCGCACCTGGATTCGGACTTGCACGTCCGTGTCACCGATTTGCGGCGACCACCAGAGACTATCGGTGATACCGAAGACTGCCTAGTTCACGAACAGCCCGGCGTGTTGAAGGAAATATCCGAGAGGTTTGAGGGGAACAAGATCAAAAGATCGCAGCCTTCGGCAGCTCCTACAGGATTGTGTTTCTTCAGGTGTAGGGGAGGTGTCGAGAGGTGACGCGGAGCGTCACTGGATGCATTCCTTTGCTGCGCGTGGGAACGATCAGGTTAGCGTGACTTGGTAGTCATTGGCGTCAAAAAGCACCGCATCTTCTTCTAACGCAACCAGACAGTGGCGTTCTCGCTCGAAGCCGCTACACTGCGCCGGCCGTTCATTTTTCTCTTGAGGCTGCACGCATGAAATTTCGTTTTCTTCTGTGGATGCTGGGTTTGTTGATGGGTAAGGCCAGTCGGACTAATCCTGCGTTTCAGCAGCAGTTGGGTGACAAGGAATTGGTGTTTCAGCTACAGACCCTGGACGGGAAGGTGGCGCGGCATTTCTTTGTGAAGGATCAGCGCATCACCAGCAAGTCCGGCGTGTATGCCGAGCCTGCGTTTGCGATTGCCTTTAAAGACGCGGCGTATGGCTTTGCCACGATGCAGGCGAAGAACAAGCAGCTGGCGTTTATGACGGGGATTCAGGACAAGTCGATTCAGATCAAGGGCAACCCGGCGCTGGTGATCTGGTTCCAGGGGCTGACCAAGTATTTGAAGCCGAGGAAGGCGAAGGCAAAAGCCAAGGCTTGAGGTCTGTCAGTTAGACCGAGTTGGATTCTTCGCGGGCAAGCCTCGCTCCTACAGGGTTTCGATGGTCCCTTGTAGGAGCGAGGCTTGCCCGCGAAGCTTTTAGGCCTGGGTGAATTGCGAAGCCAGTTCACGCAGCAGGACTTCGGCTTCGAGGACTTTGCTGACCACGTCGTTGGCTTTGTCGCGGGTCAGGCCTACGCGCTCTAGCAGTGCGTCGGGGATGTCTTCATCTGGCCCGGAGCCGATGCCGCGGCTACGCAGCAAACGCACAGCCAGGCACACTAGGTTCGGGTACTCGGCGTAATCGCCGTCGTAGCCCGGGTCGTGCTGGAAGCGCAGCGCAGTGGCCAGCTCTTCGGGCATGTCCCAGTAGCGCATCAGCCACGAGCCGATCTGTTCACGGCTGATGCCAAGCAGGTGTTGCTCGACGTAGCTGTGGCACAGGTGCGGGTTGACCTCCAGGTGGCGGCAGATCAGCGAGAAGTGCGGCGGGAACACATGGGCCAGCAGCAAGTAGCCGAAGTTGTGCAGCAGGCCGGCGAGGTAGGTCAGGCCGGCTTCCGGGCGCTGGGCGCGCGGCATGGCGCGGGTCAGGCCTTCGATGACGGCGGCGGTGTAGATCGATTGCTGCCAGTACGGCGTGGTGTGTTGCGGGTGGTCTTTGGGCAGGCTCAGGGTTTTGCCCAAGGCCAGGCCCAGCGCGAGGTTGATCACCAGGTCGAAGCCCAGGACCCGGACGATGGCGTCTTCCACTGAACGAATCTTGCCCGGCGAGGCGTAGTACGGCGACGCCGCCCAGCTCACGACTTGTGCGGCCAGGGCCGGGTCGGTTTCGACGACGCCGGTGATGTCGTCGATGGTGGCGTTGGGGTCGACGCGCAGTTTGATGATTTTCTGCGCGGTCTCGGCCAGCGGTGGAATCTCGATGGTCTCTTCCAGGCGTTGCTGGATGCGCCGCGCGGTGAACGCTTGAACGGCCTGGGTGATTTCCTCGCGGTCATCGTGGGGGCGGTCGAGGTTCGGGCGAATGCTGGTCAGGGCTTCGCCGAAGTTGGCGGCGCTGGCCTTGGTCAGCATGGTCTTGAAGTCTTCGCTGGTGATCTCCAGCAATACGCCCGGCTCGCCCGAGTTGATCAGCAACTTCGGCTCGCGCAGCAGGCTTTCTTCATACAGGCACGGTGAACTGGTGAGCGCCGGCATACCGGGCAGCAGGCTCAGGTTGTGTTTGCCGAGCATTTTTACCAGGCGTTCGGTCGACACGGCGGTGAGGCGGCGACCCGTCAATTCGGCGAGGCTATTGAGGTCCAGCAATTGGCTCTGCGGGAACAGCACCATGAGCGTGCCCACGGCGTCATCAAGCAGAACAGCCTGCACTTTGCGTGCGGCGTTCAGGCCGTGATGGTCGAGGACTTCTTCGTAGGCGATACCCAGTTTGCCCAGCATCAGCCGAATAACCGACGGAGCGTGCGGGGTGGCGGGTGCGAGGGCAACTTCGGTCATGGTCTGTATCCGTTTTAAAACAATGGCAGGAGTATAACCAGCTTGCTCAGAACGGTGGTTCAGAAACTGCGACGGTGCTCACACTTGGCCGTATTGCTGCCCATGACGTAGCCAGCGGTCGAGCAGCGGGCTGACGTGATCCGGCCAGCGCTCCAGCAGCGCTTGGGCGGCGTCGCGCACTGCGGGCAGCAGATCGGCGTCGCGCATCAGGTCAGCGACCTTGAATTGCAGCAGGCCGGTCTGACGCGTACCGAGCATTTCACCGGGGCCGCGCAGTTCGAGGTCTTTTTCGGCGATGACAAAACCGTCGTTGGTTTCGCGCATGATGCCCAAACGCTGACGACCGATCTGTGACAGCGGTGGATGGTAGAGCAGCACGCAATGGCTGGCGGCGCTGCCTCGACCGACTCGACCGCGTAACTGGTGTAGCTGCGCGAGCCCGAGGCGTTCGGGGTTTTCGATGATCATCAGGCTGGCGTTGGGCACGTCGACGCCGACTTCGATCACCGTGGTCGCGACCAGCAGTTGCAGGTTGCCGGCCTTGAATTCGGCCATGACGGCGGCTTTCTCGACGGGTTTCATGCGGCCGTGGATCAGCCCGACCTTCAATTCGCCGAGGGCGGCGGTGAGGTCTTCGTAAGTGGTTTCGGCGGCCTGGCAGGTCAGCTCTTCCGACTCTTCGATCAGCGTGCACACCCAATAGGCCTGACGCCCTTCAGCGCAGGCGCCGCGTACGCGCTCGATGACTTCCACCCGCCGTGTATCGGTGACCAATACAGTGTTTACCGGGGTCCGGCCGGGCGGCAGTTCGTCGAGGATCGAGGTGTCGAGGTCGGCGTAGGCACTCATGGCCAGCGTCCGGGGAATCGGTGTGGCGGTCATGATCAACTGGTGCGGACACATCCGCCCGCCGACACCTTTCTGCCGCAACGCCAGGCGCTGCTGCACGCCGAAGCGGTGCTGTTCGTCGATGATCGCTAGCGCGAGGTTCTTGAACTGCACTTCTTCCTGGAACAGGGCGTGGGTGCCGACCACCATCGGTGTGCCGTTGGCAATCTGCTCCAGTGCGGCCACGCGGTTCTTGCCTTTGAGCTTGCCGGCCAGCCAGGCGACTTCAATACCCAGCGGTTCGAGCCAGCGCTTGAAGGTGATGAAGTGCTGCTCGGCGAGGATTTCGGTGGGCGCCATCAGTGCGACTTGATAACCGGCCTCCAAGGCCTGAAGTGCTGCGAGGGCGGCGACCACGGTTTTACCCGCGCCAACATCGCCCTGAATCAGCCGCAACATGGGCTCGTGCTGACTGAGGTCGTAGGCGATTTCGTTGCCGACCCGTTGCTGAGCGCCGGTCGGGGTGAAACCGAGGTTCGCCAGATACTGGGCTGGTAGCCGGGTGGCTTTCGGCATCGCTGGCGCACGCAGGGAACGCATGCTCTCGCGCAGACGCTGCTGGGACAGTTGATGGGTCAGCAGTTCCTCGAAAGCCAAACGGTGCTGCGCCCAGTGATGACCGAGTGCGAGTTCGTCGACATCGGCATCGGCGGGCGGGTGGTGCAAGTAGCGGATCGCATCGGCCAGCGGCGCCAGTTGATAGTCCCGCGCCAGTTCGGTCGGCAGCCAGTCGGGCAGGCTGGTGGGGCCGAGCATCGTCAGGGTCTGCATGCACAACTGGCGCAAGCGCTGTTGGGTCAGGCCTTCGGTGAGCGGGTAAACCGGGGTCAGGGTTTCGTCCACCGGCGGCGGCTCGTCGCCGGTGATGGCGCGGTATTCCGGGTGGTAGATTTCCAGCCCCGACGCACCGGGCCGCGCTTCGCCGTAGCAGCGAATGCGCGTGCCGCGTTTGAGGCCTTCTTTCTGGGCGTTGCTGAAATGGTAGAAACGCAGGCTGAGCCCGCCTGTGCCGTCCTGCAAGCGGACGACCAGGCTGCGGCGGCGGCCCATGACCACGTCGGCGCCGCTGACGGTGCCTTCGATCACGGCGTCCTGGCCCGGTCGCAAATGGCCGATCGGGACCACGCGAGTGCGGTCCTGATAACGCAGCGGCAGGTGGAATAACACGTCCTGGAGATTCTCCAGGCCGACCTTGGCCAATTTCTCGGCCATGGCTTCGCCGACACCCTTGAGTGCGGTCACCGACACTTGCGACAACTCGGTCATGGCAGCGACTTAGGCCGCAACCACCGGTGCTTGCGGCTTGGCCACCGAGCACAGGCGAATGGAGTCAGCGAGGATTTCAATCGCCTTCGGCCGCGGGAAGCTCGCGCGCCAGGCGATGGCCACGGTGCGGAACGGCACCGGAGGTGTCAGTGGGCGCACTTCGATCACGCCGGGGGCGTAGTGATGGCTGTCGACCGCCGACAGCGGCAGGATCGAGATACCCAAGCCGGACGCAACCATGTGGCGGATGGTTTCCAGGGAACTGGATTCCACCGTGGTGTGCTTGGCGCCGTCGTTGCCTTTGGCCAGGGTCGGGCAGGCTTCCAACACTTGATCGCGGAAACAGTGGCCTTCGCCGAGCAGCAGCAGGCTCTTGTCGTTGAGCAGAGCGGCGTCGATGGATTCTTTTTGGGTCCATGGGTGCTGGGCCGGCATCAGGACGTAGAACGGCTCGTCGTAGAGCTGCAGGGTCAGCACGTCGGCTTCGTTGAATGGCAGGGCGATGATGATCGCGTCGAGCTCGCCGTTGCGCAGTTTGTCGCGCAGCACGTGGGTGAAGTTTTCTTCGATGTACAACGGCATCTGCGGGGCGACCCGGTGCAGTTGTGGAATCAGGTGCGGAAACAGGTACGGGCCGACGGTGTAGATGGCACCGACTTTCAGCGGCGCGGTCAGCTGGTTCTTGCCGGCCTGGGCCAGTTCGCGGATGCCTTGGGCCTGTTCCAGGACTTTCTGCGCCTGGGCGACAATGCCTTCACCGACCGGGGTCAGGCGCACGGCACTCTTGCTGCGCTCGAAAATCAGCACACCGAGTTCGTCTTCAAGCTTTTTCACGCCCACCGACAGGGTCGGCTGGCTGACATGGCAACGCTCAGCCGCGTGGCCGAAGTGCTGCTCTTGGGCGAGGGTAACGATGTAGCGTAATTCTGTAAGAGTCATAGCAAGCGTCCATGAAGTTGCGAGCCAAGCATACCGGCTGCAATCGATAGACGCACGTTATCAGACTGAGTGCGTTGAGTGACACAGGGCAAAGCGGGTTTGCCGCTGGCAGATATGCAAAAGGCACCTTTCGGTGCCTTTATGGCTGCGGCATAACCCTGTGGGAGCCGAGCTTGCTCGCGATGAGGCCATAACATTCAGCATCATCGTTAACAGTTATACCGCTATCGCGAGCAAGCTTGAACTGGCCTAATAATTCCGGACACCTCTTAAGGGCGATATGATTTCGCCAACTTGGAGGTTCCATGAACGAAAGAAAGGTCTATTCCCGCGAGTTCAAACTGCGTGCTGCCAGCATGGTGCTCGATGATAACTGCCCGGTTCCAGATGTGTGTGCATCTCTGGATATCGGGCCGACCGCGTTGCGGCGGTGGGTTGAGCAGGTTCGCAAGGAGCGCGAAGGACAGCCAGTCAAAGGTACCAAGGCGATTACCGAGGATCAGCGTGAGATCCAGGAGCTGAAAGCCAAAATCAAGCGGATGGAGCTGGAGGCAGAGATCTTAAAAAAGGCTACCGCTCTCTTGATGTCGGATCCCGCTCGTTTTCGATGATTGCGGAGCTGAGAGAGTTGTTTCCGACTGCCACTTTATGTCGTGTGTTTGGAGTCAGGCGCAGCAGTTTTTATGAGTGGATTCAGCGACGCTCACAGCCCAAGGTCAGACGGGAGGAGCTCAAGGCGCAGGTGGTCAGGTTGCACGCTGAAAGCCGTGAGAGCATGAGGTCGCGAATGATGTCCAAACGTCTGAAGGCCGAGAAGTTGCCGGTGGGCAGAAGCCTTGCTGCGGCCTTGATGAAGGAAGCCTGCATCGTCAGTAAACAGCGCCAACCTCATCCATTCAGATCCAAAGGGGTGGAGGCATTTGTGGCGCCGAATCGGCTTGAACGTAACTTCACGCCCAACACCGTCAATCAGGTGTGGTGCGGCGACGTCACGAGCCTGATGGTCGGTAAACGCTGGTTCCATCTGGCAATCGTGATCGACCTGTATGCGCGCCGTGTCGTTGGCTGGGCGTTTTCTCTGGTCAATGACGCAAACCTGGTCAGCAAAGCCCTGCGTATGGCGGCCGATCTTCGGTCGTGGGAATCTGGGCTGATGTTTCACTCTGATCAAGGCTGCCAATACACCAGTCGAAGATTCCAGAATGAACTGCAGCGATATGAAATCGAACAGAGCATGAGTCACCGTGGGCAATGTTGGGACAATGCGCCGACTGAGCGCTTCTTCGGAACCTTGAAATCGGAGTGGGTGCCGGGCAAAGGCTATGACACAACAGAAGAAGCGCAAACCGATATCGTGCGCTTCTTCATGTATTACAACCGCACAAGGCTCCACAGCTACAACGGTTACCTATCACCGATAGCTATGGAGCAAAAGGCAGCATAAACACCGTAACCGGTGTCCGGAATTACTTGACCAGTTCAGCTCGGCTCCTACAAGGGTTTTGTATTACGTCTTAGCGCCGGCGTTTTTCCAGCGAGTAAACAAACGGTGCAACGATTTCGATGGCGCCATTGGTCAACATGTCGGCCGGTGGCTTGGGCAGCGGCTGGGCGCGGCGGATCATTTCCAGGGTAGCCCGGTCCAGATCGGCAGTGCCAGAGCCGCCCACCAGTTCGAACGACAACACGTTACCTTCAGCATCGACCACGAAGCGCAGACGGTTCATGCCTTCCTTGCCCCGCGCCTGCGCACTGGCCGGGTACTTCTTGTACTTGGCCAAGTGAGCGAGCAGGGTGCCTTGCCAGCTGGCCTTGGCCGCTTGCTGGGCCGGTGATGGACCCGGGGCCGGCTGAGCGGATTTTTCCGTTGGCGCCTGAGTCGGTTGCGCGTCGCTCGGTTTTTCCTCGGACGGCTTCTCTTTAGGCGGTTCCGGCTTTTTCTCCACAGGCTTGGGCGGTTGAGGCTTTGGCTTGGGTTTGACCGGTTTCGGCACGGCGATCTCGGCCTTCGGCACTTCAGCCAGCTTCGGTATCGGCAGTTCTTCCACCGGGGCGGGTGGCTGTGGCGGCGTTATGACCTTCGGCGGTGCTGGTGGCGGCGGGGCCGGTACCGGCGCTAACTCGACCATCATCGCCTGCGGCGGCAGCTCGATCGGTGGGCGCGACGTCCAGTTCAGCGCCAGCGCAATGGCCAGCGCATGGACGCCCAGCACCACGGCCAGGCTCCCGCTGTAACGCGTCAGGTTTTGGCGCGTCCTGATCATTTCTTGACTGCCGTCTCGAGCCCGACCAGACCCACCTTCAGGTAACCGGCAGAGCGCAGGTTGTCCATCACGCTCATCAGGTCGCCGTAATCCACGCCTTTATCGGCCTGGAAGAAGATCGTCGTGTCTTTCTTGCCTTTGGTCCTGGCGTCGAGGGTGGCGCCGAGTGCTTGGGCTTTCACTTCGTCTTCGCCGAGGAACAGGCGTTGGTCAGCCTTGACGCTGAGGAACACCGGTTTCTCTGGCCGTGGCGCCGGTTTGGCGCTGGAGGCCGGCAGGTCGACTTTGATGTCCACGGTGGCGAGCGGGGCCGCCACCATGAAGATGATCAACAGCACCAGCATCACGTCGATGAACGGCGTGACGTTGATTTCGTGATTCTCGGCCAGATCGTCGTCTGCGCCTTCTTTCAAATGCAAGCCCATGGCTGATTACCCTACTTTGACCACGTGGGGTTGCGCGGAGCGCTCGGTGGTCGGCAGGTGATCGAGGTCACGGCTGACCAGCAGCAGGACTTCAGCCGAGGCATCGGATACTTGTGCCTTATAACCGGCAATGGAGCGGGCAAAGACGTTGTAGATCACTACGGCTGGAATCGCAGCAACCAGGCCCAACGCAGTGGCCAGCAGGGCTTCGGCGATGCCGGGAGCCACGACGGCGAGGTTGGTGGTCTGGGTTTTGGCTATGCCGATGAAGCTGTTCATGATGCCCCACACGGTACCGAACAAACCTACGAACGGCGCAGTGGAGCCGATGGTGGCAAGTACGCCGGTGCCGCTGCTCATGTTGCGACCGCAGGCTGCAACCAGACGCTCAAGGCGGAAGGCGACGCGTTCCTTGATGCCTTCTTTCTCGCGGCTGTTGACCGACAAACGCATCTCTTCCAGGGCGTCATGCACCAGCAAATTGGCGAGGGTGCCTTGCTTGGTGGCTGTCACACTGGCTTCTTTAAGCGTGGTGGCTTTTTTCAGGTGGTAGATTTCGGTGCGCAGACGACGCTTGGCGCCCATCAGCTCGAAACCCTTGGCGATCCAGATGGTCCAGGTGATGATCGAGGCGATGGCCAGACCGATCATCACGATTTTCACGATGATGTCGGCGTTCTGGTACATGCCCCATGGCGACAGGTCGTGGGCCATGCCCAGGGAGTTGTCGGCTTCGAGGACTTCAGGAACGTCTTCGGCAGTGGTGTCTACGGCGTGGGCCGGGTCGGTCGCAGCCGGGGTAACGGCCGGTGCGGCGTGATCGGCAGGAGCTGGAGCAACAGTGGCTGCCGGAGTGGCTGGCGCTTGTGCGTCAGCGAAAGCGGCGGTCGGCGCCAGCATCAGGCTGAGCAGCAGGGCGGCCACCGCGCTCCAGGCGCGAGGTCGTTTGGTTGGCGAAGCGAGGAATTGATTGGGTGTCATGCTGGCCGGACCTGAGAAAGAAAAACGGTAGATGCTCTTCCAGGCCTCGTAAGGCCGAGAACAAAAGTGGCTGGCATTATTGCAATTAATTCTTGTTAACAAAAGTAATAGCGTCTCTTTTTTTCCTCCATTACTAGCCGCTCATCCATTTCGGGCGCTAGTCTGTACCTTTCTTGAGGGAGTTTTCTGATGTCCGCGCCTTCTGTTTTGATCGCCGGCTGCGGTGATGTCGGCAGTCGTCTGGCTACGCAATTGCTGGCTTCCGGGTGGGAGGTTCATGGCCTGAGGCGTGACGTCTCACGCCTGCCCAAGGGAGTCATTGGCGTTGCCGGTGACTTGTTCAATGAAGACTGTCCGGCGACCTGGCCAGTCGGTGCGGTGGATTACTTGGTGTATTGCGCGGCCGCCACCGATCACGATGAAGCCGGTTATCGCGCTGCTTATGTGCAGGGCTTGCAGCATGTTCTGGAATGGCTGAATGACTACGGGCAGGAGCCCAATCGCCTGCTGTTTGTTTCCAGCAGCAGTGTGTATGGCCAGCAGGATGGCGAGTGGGTCGATGAGAATTCGCCGACCATTGCAACAGGCTATTCGGGTCGATTGATGCTGGAGGCGGAGCAAGTGGCACTCCAAAGCGGCATCCCGGCGAGCATCGTGCGCTTGACCGGTATTTACGGCCCGGGGCGTGAACGGCTGCTGACGCAGGTTCGTCAGGGTTATCGCGTGGCCATCGAACCACCGTTGTACGGCAACCGCATTCACGCCGACGATGCGGCGGGGTTGATGGCGTTTCTGCTTGAGGCTGATCGACGCGGTGTGGCGCTGGATGACGTCTACATCGGTGTGGACGATGCGCCTGCGCCGCTGGCCGAAGTGGTGGGCTGGTTGCGTGAGTATCTGGGCGTGACCGAATGGGCCGAAGACGCGAGCGTGCGTCGCACTGGCAGTAAGCAGTGCAGTAATGCCCGGGCGAAGGCCTTGGGCTGGACACCGAAGTATCCGAGTTTCCGTGAAGGCTATGCTGCGATCCTCGAAGGCCGCTGCTAACTCTCAAACACCACAAACCAATTGTGGGAGCGGGCTTGCTCGCGAAGGGGCCATGACATCCAACATCTCTGTTGTCTGTCACGCCGCTTTCGCGAGCAAGCCCGCTCCCACATTGGTTTTGTGTTGGCTGTTTAGGGGCGGGTTACTGCTTCTCGAGCAACCACTTGCGCTCACCAGGCGTGAACTGAGGCATCTCGTCCGCCTGAGCAGTGTTCACAGCCTGCACAATTTCCAGCTCCTTGCCCTTGCGCGCAAAGATCCAGGTGTTGCCCTGGCCGTTGAGTTGCAGCCACATGTTGTCGTTACCGCCGCTCATCGACGCGCAATCGCCCGCCAGACACAGGGCATAGCGATCCGCTCCCGGCAGGCCGGCAACCTGGCCGTCAGCCTGAAATTGCACGGTATTGCCTTCACCCGGACCGCTGACGACTTTCCAGCTGCCGCCCATGTAGGCCGAATACAGCGCGCGTTCGAAACTGGCACCCATCGGTGCGCCGTCCGGCACCGTAACCTGCGCGCGGTCGAAGACTTGCTCCGGCTCATTGTCGCTGGCGACTTGGCTCAGTTGCTTGCCGTCACGCTTCAGCTCGCTGGCGGAGCTGCCATAAAAGTCGACTTTCCAGGCGCCGGACTCTTCGCCCAGCAGCTTGCCGTCGACGTTTTCAAAACCATTGGTGTAGCGGGCCTGACCGGCCTTGGTGTTGACGTCCCATTCCAGGTTCGGACCATAGGCCTGGAGCGCTTCGCGCAGGGGGCCGCCTTTGGCTGCAGCATCGATCGCCACCTGATTGATCCAGGTGCCGCTGATGTCGCGATCGGCAGGGTTGCTGGCACATCCGCCCAAGAGTAGGGCGACCAGCGAGAGAGCTAGCGCTTGGCGCATGGTGGAATCCTTTCAGAAACGGAGTCGGCGCAGCCTCAAAAAGCTGCGCCGGATGTATTACTCGATGACCAGAATGGCATCCATCTCAACCTGCGAACCCTTTGGCAGGGCCGCTACGCCGATGGCGGCGCGGGCAGGGTAAGGCTGGTCAAAGTACTTGCCCATGATCTCGTTGACCTTGGCGAAGTGGCTCAGGTCGGTGAGGAAGATGTTCAGTTTGACGATGTCCTTGAACGAACCGCCAGCGGCTTCAGCCACGGCTTTGAGGTTCTCGAACACTTGGACGGTCTGGGCTTCGAAGCCTTCTACCAGTTCCATGGTTTTTGGGTCCAGAGGAATTTGACCCGACATGTAAACGGTGTTGCCAGCCTTGATCGCCTGGGAGTAAGTGCCGATGGCAGCCGGGGCCTTGTCGCTGGTGATAACTGTTTTGGTCATGAATGACTCCTTGTAATGAGTGGCTTACGCACGCATGCGAGTGATGCGAATCACCCCGGTCAGGGCGCGCAGTTTCTTGATCACGCGAGCCAGGTGCACGCGGTCGTGCACACTGACCACCAGTTGGACCACGCTGATACGACCGTCGCGTTCGTCCATGCTGATTTTTTCGATATTGCCGTCGGCCGCGTTGACGCTGCTGGCCAGCAGAGCGATCAGGCCGCGCTGGTGTTCCAGCTCGACGCGCAGCTCGACATTGAATTCGCCGGTGACATCCTTGGCCCACGAGAGCTGGATGCATTTTTCCGGGTTGTGGCGGATTTCGCTGATGTTGCGGCAGTTGTCCAGGTGCACGACCATGCCTTTGCCCGCGGACAAGTGGCCGACAATCGGGTCGCCCGGGATCGGTGTGCAGCACTTGGCGTAACTGAGCACCAGGCCCTCGGTGCCACGAATCGCCAGCGGGCCTTCCGGGCTTGGCAGCTGTTCGCCTTCGCCAAGCAGGCGACGGGCGACCACGTAAGCCATGCGATTGCCCAGGCCGATGTCTTCGAGCAGGTCTTCGATCAGTTCGAGGCGGTATTCGTGGAGCATCAACTGCACGCGCTCAACCGGGACTTTTTCCAGGGAGCTGTCGAAACCGTTGAGCACCTTGTTCAGCAGGCGTTCGCCGAGGCTGATGGACTCGGAACGGCGTTGCAGTTTCAGCGCATGGCGGATGTGGGTCCGCGCCTTGCCGGTGACTACGAAGTTGAGCCACGCCGGGTTTGGCCGCGCGCCCGGGGCGCTGACGATCTCGACCGTGGAGCCGCTTTGCAGCGGTTCGGACAGCGGTGCGAGACGACGATTGATCCGGCAGGCAATGCAGCTATTGCCCACGTCGGTGTGCACCGCGTAAGCGAAGTCGACCGCCGTGGAGCCTTTGGGCAACTCCATGATCCGGCCTTTGGGCGTGAACACGTAGACCTCGTCCGGGAACAGGTCGATCTTCACGCTCTCGATGAATTCCAGCGAGTTGCCGGCCCGTTGCTGCATCTCCAGCACGCCTTTGACCCACTGACGGGCGCGGGCGTGAGTGCCTTTTGGCTGCTCGTCGCCGCTGGATTTGTACAGCCAATGGGCGGCGATGCCGTTGTTGGCCATCTCTTCCATTTCACGGGTGCGGATCTGAATCTCGATCGGAACACCGTGCATGCCGAACAGCGTGGTGTGCAGCGACTGGTAGCCGTTGGCCTTGGGGATCGCGATGTAATCCTTGAAGCGACCCGGCAACGGTTTGTACAAATTATGCACAGCACCCAGCACGCGGTAGCAGGTATCGACCTTGTCGACGATGATCCGGAACGCATAGACGTCCATGATCTCGTTGAAGGCCCGACGCTTGCCGCGCATTTTCTTGTAGATGCCGTAGAGGTGCTTCTGACGACCGCTGACCTCGCCCTGTATGCCGTCGATGGCCAGGCAGTGGCTGAGTGATTCTTCGATCTTGTTGACGATTTCCTTGCGGTTACCCCGGGCGCGTTTGACCGCCTGGTTGATCCGCGCGGAACGCATCGGGTGCATCGCCTTGAAGCCGAGGTCTTCGAATTCTATGCGGATGGCGTGCATGCCCAACCGGTTGGCGATGGGCGCATAGATTTCCAGGGTTTCCTTGGCGATCCGTCGGCGTTTTTCGCCGGACAGGACTTCCAGCGTGCGCATGTTGTGCAGGCGGTCGGCCAGTTTGACCAGGATCACGCGAATGTCGCGGGCCATGGCCATGGCCATTTTCTGGAAGTTTTCAGCCTGGGCTTCGGCCTTGGTCTCGAAGTTCATCTGAGTCAGTTTGCTGACCCCGTCGACCAGTTCGGCCACGGTTTCGCCGAATTGCGCTTGCAGCGCTTCCTTGGCAATACCGGTGTCTTCGATCACGTCATGCAGCATCGCAGCCATCAGGCTCTGATGGTCCATGTGCATGTCGGCAAGAATATTCGCAACCGCGAGTGGGTGCGTGACGTACGCCTCACCGCTACGGCGGCGTTGGCCGTCGTGGGCTTGTTCGGCGTAGAAGTACGCTCGGCGGACCAGGTTGACCTGGTCCTTGCCGAGGTAGGTCGATAAGCGATCGGCGAGGGCGTCTATGCTCGGCATGATAATTCCTGCCGTTCGTTGTGACCCCGCGCCGTGCTACGTCGACCAGGCATGGACTTATACTGCCTCGTTGGACTCGTCCTCGAACGCTGCGAACAGCGGTTCGTCTTCGACGATTTCAGCATTGGCGATGAACTCGTAGCTCATCAGGCCTTCAGCGATTTCACGCAAGGCTACAACGGTAGGCTTGTCGTTTTCCCACTGAACCAGGGGCTCTTTGCCGCCGGTGGCCAGTTGACGGGCACGCTTGGTGGACAGCATGACCAGTTCAAAACGGTTTTCCACGTGGTTCAGGCAGTCTTCAACAGTTACGCGGGCCATGGTATTCCTCGGAGCGAATGCAATATGCGCGCTGCCCGGGTGGGCGAGCGGACTCAACAGTTTAAAAAATCACCAGCGATTAGGGAAGCGCTGATTTTTTGACCAAGCCCTTCAACGCGCTGCAAGTGCCAATGTAAAGCCCTTGCAACGGTTTTGGGAAGAGCTGTTTAGCCGAGCAATTCGGCCAAAAGTTTTCCGTGACGCTGCTGCTGGCGCTTCTGATGCAGCTGATTGGCACGGAAAATCGCCTGCAAATCGCGCAGTGCGTGGGCGAAATCGTCGTTGATGATCAGGTAATCGTAGTCGACGTAGTGGCTCATTTCGCTGACGGCTTCGCGCATCCGGCCTTCGATGATCTCGTCGCTGTCCTGGCCGCGATTGGTCAGGCGCTGGTGCAAGGCTTGCAGGGACGGCGGCAGAATGAAGATCGAACGGGCTTGGGGCATCAACTTGCGCACTTGCTCGGCGCCCTGCCAGTCGATTTCCAGAATCAGGTCGTGGCCTTCGTCCAGGGTCTGCTGCAGGTGGCTTTGCGAAGTGCCGTAGAGATTGCCGAACACTTCGGCGCGCTCGAGGAAATCCCCATGCTCGATCATCTTCACGAACTCGCTGCGTTCGACGAAGTGATAGTTCACGCCGTTCACTTCACCGGGGCGCATGGCGCGGGTGGTGTGGGAGACGGAGACGCGGATCTCCTGATCAGCGTCGGTCAAGGCCTTGACCAGGCTGCTCTTGCCCGCGCCCGAAGGTGCGGAAATGATGTACAGGGTGCCGGTGCTGTGGGTCATGTCAGGGTTGCCTTACTCAATATTCTGCACTTGTTCGCGCATCTGCTCGATCAACACTTTGAGGTTGACCGCCGCCTGGGTGCTGCGCGGGTCGAAGGCCTTGGAGCCCAGTGTGTTGGCTTCGCGGTTGAGCTCTTGCATCAGGAAGTCCAGGCGCCGACCGGCAGCGCCGCCGGATTTGAGGACCCGGCGAACTTCAATGATGTGAGTGCTCAGGCGATCCAGTTCTTCGGCGACGTCGCTCTTTTGCGCGAGCATGACCATTTCCTGCTCCAGCCGCTGCGGGTCCATTTCGGCCTTCATGTCGGCGAAGCGGTCGAGGACTTTCTGGCGCTGGGTGGCAAGCATCTGCGGGACCAGTTCACGCAGCGTCACCACGTCTTCTTCAATGGAGGTCAGGCGATCGTTGATCAACCGCGCCAACTCTGCGCCTTCGCGCTCGCGGCCGGCCTTGAGTTCTTTCAGACCTTGGTTGAACAGCGCCAGGGCTTCGGCATTCAAGGCTTGCGGGTCGGTCGCATCGCCTACCAGCACGCCGGGCCAGGCCAGGACTTCTAGCGGGTTCAGCGCGGCCGGATTTTTGATCAGGCCGGCGATGGTCTCGGCGGCGGCGACCAATTGTGCGGCGCGCTCGCGGTCCACTTGCAGTGGTTTGTCGGTATTTTCTTCGGTGAAGCGCAGGGTGCATTCGAGCTTGCCGCGCGAGATTCCCTGGCGCAGTGCTTCGCGGACCGCGCCTTCGAGGTCGCGAAAGGACTCCGGCAGACGCAGGTGCGGCTCCAGGTAGCGGCTGTTGACCGAGCGCAGTTCCCAGCTCAGGGTGCCTTGGGCGCCGGCTTTTTCGACGCGGGCAAAGGCGGTCATGCTGTGCACCATGGAGGTACCTCGCAATGCAGGTTCATGCGTTACCAAAGGTTTCGCAGGCCTGATCTATATGAATTTAAGCCCAGAGGCAGCAAAGGCGCAGGATTGTAGCGCAGTGGGGCGAATGCGCCCAAACACACGGTGTGACAAAGGGCTGCAGGTCGTCGGCAAAGCGCTGTTCAGGGCCTTCAGTCGTCGGGGGATTTTTTAGAAGTGCCCACTCGTGGCCCTGCGGCTCTATAATGCTCCGCAGTTTTCCGTCCCCCGTACAGGTATTCCCTATGAAACGTCCAAGTGGTCGCGCTGCCGATCAGCTCCGCTCGATCCGCATTACCCGCAACTACACCAAACACGCCGAGGGATCTGTACTGGTCGAGTTCGGTGATACCAAAGTCATCTGCACCGTCAGCGTCGAGAACGGCGTGCCGCGTTTCCTCAAAGGTCAGGGCCAAGGCTGGTTGACCGCCGAATACGGCATGCTGCCGCGCGCCACTGGCGAGCGTAACCAGCGTGAAGCGAGCCGCGGCAAACAAGGCGGCCGCACCCTGGAAATCCAGCGTCTGATCGGTCGTTCCCTGCGCGCTTCGCTGGACATGTCCAAGCTGGGCGACGTCACCCTGTACGTCGACTGCGACGTGATCCAGGCTGACGGCGGTACCCGCACCGCGTCCATTACCGGCGCCATGGTTGCACTGGTCGATGCCTTGAAAGTGATCAAGAAGCGCGGCGGCCTGAAAGGCGGCGACCCGCTCAAGCAAATGATTGCTGCCGTATCGGTGGGCATGTATCAGGGCGAGCCGGTACTCGACCTCGACTACCTGGAAGACTCGGCTGCCGAGACTGACCTGAACGTGGTGATGACCAGCACTGGCGGTTTCATTGAGGTTCAGGGTACTGCCGAAGGGGCGCCGTTCCAGCCGGAAGAGCTGAACGCTATGCTTGAGTTGGCGAAGAAAGGCATGAGCGAAATCTTCGAGCTGCAAAAGGCTGCACTGGCCGACTGATTGGACCGCTCCAAGTAAGGAGGACGCCATGAGTGACGAGCAACAGCTGCTTCCCACCCCGAGCAAAGAGGTTCGGCAGTGGGCAATGTTTTGTCACCTGTCCGCCTTGCTGGGGATCTGGGTTCCGTTCGGCACGCTGATCGGCCCGCTGATTCTCTGGCAGATGAAGCGCGAGATGGACCCGTTTGTTGATGCTCAAGGCAAGGAGGCGCTGAACTTCCAGATCACCGTCGCCATTGCCTCCGCCATCTGCTTGCTGCTGATGTTGGTGATCGTCGGGTTCTTCCTGTTCGCTCTGTTGGCGATCGGTGCGCTGGTGCTGACGATCATTGGTGGCGTGAAAGCCAATGAAGGGGTGCCTTATCGGTATCCTTTCACTTGGCGGTTGATCAAATAAATCGTTGCCCACAAAAAAGCCGACAGCGATGTCGGCTTTTTTGTGTGTGCGAAAAGACGCTTAGATGGTCAGCGTCCAGTCGTAGTCCACGATCAGCGGTGCATGTTGCGAGAACCGTGGCTGACGTGGCAAGCGTGCGCTACGTACGAAGCGACGCAGGCCCGGAGTCAGCAACTGATAGTCGAAACGCCAACCGAGGTTGAGCATTTCAGCCTGTTCGTTATCCGGCCACCAGCTGTACTGGTCACCTTCACGACTGACTTCGCGCAGGGCATCGACATAGCCCATGTTGCCGACAATCTCGTCCATCCAGGCACGTTCAGGTGCCAGGAAACCCGGGGATTGCTGGCTGTCGCGCCAGTTCTTGATATCCAGCTTCTGTTGCGCCACGTACAGCGAGCCACAGTAAATGTACTCGCGACGTTTGCGTCGCTGTTTATCCAGATAACGGGCGAAATCGTCCATTAGCTTGAACTTCTGGTTCAAATCTTCATCGCCGTTCTGCCCCGAAGGGAGCAGTAAGGTCGCGATGCTGACCTTGTCGAAATCGGCTTGCAGGTAGCGCCCGTAGCGGTCGGCCGTCTCGAAGCCGAGACCGCTGATGACTGCCTTCGGTTGCAGCCGCGAATACAAAGCCACGCCACCTTGGGCGGGAACTTCGGCTTCGCAGGCATAAAGGAAGTAGCCATCCAGTTGGAAGGCTGGATCGTCCAGTTCAAAGGCGGAGGCGCGGGTGTCCTGCAGGCAGATGACGTCGGCATTCTGTGCTTGCAGCCAACTGAGCAACCCTCGCTCCACTGCAGCCTGAATACCATTGACGTTCACACTGATGATCCGCATAAATGGCCCCAAAAATCGCGTGCGTGTATGATACACGGCGTCAACCTAATTAGCTAAATCCGTGGTATTTGGGGTTTTTTTCATGCAAGCGTATCAGCGCGATTTCATTCGTTTTGCCATCGATCGCGGCGTTTTGCGCTTCGGCGAGTTCACCCTGAAGTCCGGACGCACCAGTCCTTACTTCTTCAATGCCGGCCTGTTCAACTCGGGTTCGGCCCTTGCGCAGCTGGGTCGTTTCTATGCGGCGGCCATCGTCGAGAGCGGTATTTCGTTCGACGTTTTGTTCGGTCCAGCCTACAAAGGCATCCCTTTGGCGGCGACCACCGCAGTGGCCTTGGCCGAGCATCATGACCGTGATTTGCCATGGTGCTTCAACCGCAAGGAAGCCAAGGCTCACGGCGAAGGCGGCAGTCTGGTCGGCGCCCCGTTGACCGGCGACGTGCTGATCATCGACGACGTGATCACCGCTGGCACCGCCATCCGCGAAGTGATGCAGATCATCGCTTCCCAGGACGGCGCCAAGGCCGCGGGCGTGCTCATCGCCCTGAACCGTCAGGAGCGTGGCAACGGCGAGTTGTCGGCCATCCAGGAAGTGGAGCGTGACTTCGGCATCCCGGTGATCAGCATTGTTTCGCTGAACCAGGTGCTCGAATTCCTGGCGGACGATCCGCAGCTCAAGCAACACCTGCCAGCGGTTGAAGCTTACCGCGCACAGTTCGGCGTTTAACGAAAAGGCCCTGTTTTTACAGGGCATTTTTTACATCTGGCGATTAACGCAGGCTGCGCCATTTAGCACACAGGCGCAGGGTCAACCGTGCGTTGAACAGCGCAAACACCATCAGTGCAAACACAACCATCACGTAAAGCGTGCGATCTACGTCAAAGTCCCAAAGATTCAGCGTGCTGCTGCCAATGATTTTCACGGCGGCAGGCAAGTTGACGTAAAACAGTGCCAGGAAGGCGCTGGTCAGAGGGAGGGCGCAGGCGAACAAAACGTTCGTTACCTTTTTTCGACCGCGTTTTCTGGCGAGTGGGCCAGATTGGCTTTCATCCAGCTCCAGTGCTTCATGCAGCCTCGGCCACGCCAGGTTGAACATGAAGGTGGTCAAGGTCAGCAGCAATCCACTGACCGCCACGATGTCACTAAACGGCATTGATCCCCAGCGTTGCGCAGAGCAGGTCGTGGGAATCCTCGCTAATCTCGAACTGCCCGGCGCTGCCTTTACGTTTTGTGATGGGTTTGAAGGTCGGTTCGTTCTGTGTGATCAGCATGTTCAGCTCATCACGAATGACGTCCGAACTGATCACCACCAGGTACACCGTCTGCGCATGTTCCGCAGACTCGATCACGGCTCGCATGCTGTGCTGCAGAATATCGTCCAGCTGATTGCGAAAGCGCGAAACCGTATTTTTCAGCAGGGTTTTGCTTTGGCTCTGGGTCAGCTGAAAAATCGTCGATATCTGAGATTCGGTCGGCAATGTTTGCCCGAAGTAGCTTTGAATCAGATACAGCAAGCGATCCTGTTTCGCTTCATCGGCCCGACTCGGCATGCCGCCTTCAACCAGCATTTTCAAGTATTCGGTCAGGCTCGCCTTGGCGATACGCTGTAAGGCATGAGCGATTTCGCCGTCGGAAATCTTCAGGGTCTTTTTGACCGGTTCCTTCTGCTCCTGCTCGAAAGCCTGGGCGTCGATCGTGAACGAGATCTGCATGGCTGAGTCTCCCGTGATCACTTACCGGATTTCGGATAAGGATCGTCCGTTGCGTCTCCTTGGCCGCTGAGGATTTTCCAGCCATTTTCTACGTGCAATGAATCCAGGTGTTGCGGGCAGGGTGGCAAGGATTTTTTCGATTGGTTGGAATATTCGTAGCCGCAGTCGGCGCATTCGTAGGTACCTGCGGAAACGTCGCTGCCGTTAGGTGCGTAAACTTTTTGCATGGGGTCGTTCTCCTGTGGATACAGGGAAGATCCTATGCGGACTAGTGCTGGCGGGATGTCGGACGTTTCGCTTAATCAGGTCAGGCATTTCCTGCGCGCATAAAAAAGATCGCAGACTTCGTCAGCTCCTACGGAATATTCGTACATCCATAGGTGCTGCTGAAGGGTGCGATCTTTTGACGTTCTTGAATCAGTGACGCTTGCGATTGCTGATCAAGGTACCCACACCGGTATCGGTGAAGATTTCCAGAAGAATCGCATTCGGCACCCGGCCATCGATGATCAATGAGCTGCCCACGCCACCTTGCACGGCTTCCAGCGCGCAACGGATCTTCGGCAGCATGCCGCCGTAGATGGTGCCGTCGGCGATCAGCTCATCGACCTGTTGGGTTGTCAGGCCAGTGAGAACCGTGCCCGACTTGTCCATCAGGCCAGCGATGTTGGTCAGCAGCATCAGCTTTTCAGCTTTCAGCGCTTCGGCGACTTTGCCGGCCACCAGGTCAGCGTTGATGTTGTAAGACTCGCCGTTGGCGCCGACACCGATTGGCGCGATCACCGGGATGAAGTCACCTTTGACCAGCAGGTTCAGCAGGTCGGTGTTGATGCCGACTACTTCGCCCACTTGGCCGATGTCGATGATTTCCGGTTGGGTCATCTCCGGCGTCTGGCGGGTCACGGTGAGTTTCTTCGCACGAATCAGCTCGGCGTCTTTGCCGGTCAGGCCGATGGCGCTGCCGCCATGACGGTTGATCAGGTTGACGATGTCCTTGTTCACCTGGCCGCCGAGGACCATTTCCACCACGTCCATGGTTTGCGCGTCAGTCACGCGCATGCCATCGATGAAGTGGCTCTCGATCGACAGACGCTTGAGCAGGTCGCCGATTTGCGGGCCGCCGCCGTGAACCACCACCGGGTTAATGCCGACGGCTTTCATCAGCACGATGTCGCGGGCGAAGCCGGTTTTCAGCTCCTCGCTTTCCATCGCGTTGCCGCCGTATTTGATCACCAGCGTCTTGCCGACATAGCGGCGAATGTAAGGCAGCGCTTCGGACAGGACCTTGGCGGTGTTGGCGGCGGCTTCGCGTTCGAGGGTCATTCAGGGCTCCGGGTGCTTCGTTAAATCAAAACGGTAATTGGAGATCAGGTGCAACACGCTTCAACTGGACTTTGAATACGTCCTTGATGCGCTGCAATTCCGCCTCGTCATCGGCCTCGAAGCGCAGCACCAGCACCGGTGTGGTGTTGGACGCGCGCACCAGGCCCCAGCCTTTGGCGTAGTCGACTCGCACGCCGTCGATGGTGGTCAGGTCGGCGCCTTCGCCCCACTTCGCGTCGTGCAATGCATCAATGATGCTGAATTTGCTCTCTTCGGTCACATGGATATTGATTTCTGGCGTAGAAATATCGTTCGGGAAGGTCGCAAACAGCTCTTCCGCTGTGGATTTTTCTTTGCTGAGGATCTCCAGCAGGCGCGCGGCGCTGTAAATGCCGTCGTCGAAACCGAACCAGCGCTCCTTGAAGAAGATGTGCCCGCTCATTTCGCCGGCCAACAGGGCGCCGGTTTGTTTCATTTTCTTTTTGATCAACGAGTGACCGGTCTTCCACATTAGCGGACGGCCGCCGTATTCCTTGATCAGCGGCGTCAGGCGACGGGTGCATTTGACGTCGAAGATGATCTCCGCGGCAGCATTGCGCGCCAGTACGTCACGGGCGAACAGCATCAGCAGACGGTCCGGGTAGACGATGCTGCCGGTGTTGGTCACCACGCCGACGCGGTCGCCGTCGCCGTCGAAGGCCAGACCGAGGTCAGCGTTGGTTTCCTTGACCTTGGCGATCAGGTCCACGAGGTTTTCAGGCTTGCCCGGATCCGGATGGTGGTTCGGGAAGTTGCCGTCGACGTCGCAGAACAGCGGGATAACTTCGCAGTTCAGGGCTTCGATCAGTTGCGGGGCGATCACGCCGGCCGCGCCGTTACCGCAGTCGACCACGACTTTCAGGCGGCGAGCCAGTTTGATGTCCTGGACGATTTCGGTGTTGTAGCGATCGAGGATCTCGACCTGGGTGATGCTGCCCTTGCCGCTGCTCAGGTTGTTGGTCTTGAGGCGTTCGTGCAGGGCCTGGATCTGTTCGTTGGCCAGGGTGTCGCCAGCGATGACGATCTTGAAGCCGTTGTAGTTCGACGGGTTGTGGCTGCCGGTGAGCATCACGCCGGATTTGCCGGCCAGTACGTTGGCGGCGTAGTAGAGCGCAGGCGTTGGCACCAGGCCGACGTCGCTGACGTGGCAACCGCTGTCGGCGAGGCCTTTGATCAGTTGTTCGACCAGTTCCGGACCGGACAGACGGCCGTCACGGCCGACGGACACATTGGGTTCGTCCTGGGCCAGGCTCTGGGAGCCGATGGCGCGACCGAGCCAATAAGCGGTTTCAGCGTTCAAGAATTCCGGGACGGTGCCGCGAATATCGTAGGCGCGGAAGATGCTGTCGGGAAACTTGGGTGCGACTTGGGCTGGGGTGCTCATCTGTAGAAATGCTCCATCTCGAAAGTGGCTGGACCTGCCGCGAAGAACTCGTCGACAGGCTCAAACTGAAGGGTATGACGGCTTTTTCCACTGAGAGTTCGTGGTGTGTAAAGGCCATGACCCCGACATCAGCGTGTAATGGAATGGCCAATGCCTTGATTTTCAGTAATAAACCTTCCAGATGACGTCTGTGCAATTTGTGGTGAGGGAGCTTGCTCCTTCACCACAAGGTCGTCAGCTTTTCGATCAATGGCTACCGGAATGCCCGAAACCGCCCGTACCGCGTTCGGTTTCAACGAACTCTTCGACCATCTCGAAGTGCGCTTGAACCACTGGCACCAAAACCAGTTGAGCCAAACGCTCGCCGACCACGATGTTGAAGTCGGTCTGGCCACGGTTCCAGCACGACACCATCAGCGGGCCCTGGTAATCGGAGTCGATCAGGCCGACCAGGTTGCCCAGCACGATGCCGTGTTTATGGCCCAGGCCGGAGCGCGGCAGGATCAGCGCCGCCAGGCCCGGATCGCCGATGTACACCGACAGGCCGGTAGGAATCAGCAGGGTTTCGCCCGGCTTGATGACGGTGTCTTTTTCCAGCATGGCGCGCAGGTCGAGGCCGGCGGAGCCTGGCGTGGCGTACTGCGGCAGCGGGAAATCGGTACCGATGCGAGGGTCGAGGATCTTGGCTTGCAAAGTGTGCATGTAAATTAAACCTGGTTCAGACGTTCGGCGATAAAAGTGATCAGCTGGCGGGCAATCTTGCTCTTGCTGGTCTGGGCGAAAAGTGTGGCGTGTAGCTGGCGGTCGATCACGCTGCAGGCGTTTTCTTCGCTGTTGAAGCCAATGCTCGGGTTGGCGACGTCGTTGGCGACGATCAAATCGAGGTTCTTGTCTTTCAACTTGCGGGCAGCGTAGTCGAGCAGGTGTTCGGTTTCGGCGGCGAATCCCACACTGAACGGACGATCGGGGCGCGTGGCGATGGTGGCCAGGATGTCCGGGTTGCGCACCATCTGTAGCAACAAGCCGTCGCCGTTCGTAGGGTCTTTCTTGAGTTTCTGTGGGGCGACGACTTCCGGGCGGTAGTCCGCGACCGCTGCCGAGGCGATGAACAGGTCGCAAGGGATCGCGGCTTCACACGCGGCGAGCATGTCGCGAGCGCTGACCACGTCGATGCGGGTGACGCGATCCGGGGTTGGCAGGTGCACCGGACCGGTGATCAGGGTTACACGGGCGCCGGCTTCCACCGCGGCTTCGGCCAGGGCAAAGCCCATCTTCCCGGAGCTGTGGTTGGTGATGTAGCGCACCGGGTCGATGTTTTCCTGGGTCGGGCCAGCGGTGATCAGCACGTGTTTGCCGGTCAGCGCCTGACGCTGGAAGCAGTCCGCCGCGCACTGGGCGAGGTCGGTGGCTTCGAGCATGCGACCCATGCCGACGTCGCCGCAGGCCTGGCTGCCGGAGGCCGGGCCGAAGGTTTTCAGGCCACGGCTTTCGAGGGTTTGCAGGTTGGCCTGGGTCGCCGGGTCGCGCCACATGGCCTGGTTCATTGCAGGCGCAACGGCGACCACGGCGTCGGTAGCGAGCACCAGCGTGGTCAGCAAGTCGTCGGCAATGCCTTGGGCCAGGCGAGCGATCAGGTCCGCGGTGGCGGGGGCGATCAACACGAGGTCGGCCCATTTGGCCAGCTCGATGTGGCCCATGGCGGCTTCGGCCGCCGGGTCCAGCAGGTCGAGATGAACCGGGTGGCCGGACAAGGCCTGCATGGTCAACGGCGTGATGAACTCGCTGCCGCCACGGGTCATGACCACGCGCACTTCGGCGCCCTGGTCGATCAGGCGGCGAACCAGGTCGGCGCTTTTGTAGGCAGCAATGCCACCGCCGACGCCCAGAACGATGCGTTTCCGATACAGCCGCTGCATAGGTCTGCCTTTCATTTCGTTGATGACTGCATGGCGATACCCCCTCCCCAGGAGTGAAATCGCCCGCAAAAAAGATGGGCTACGATATCACAGCGCCCGCTACGGAACAGCGGCGCCCACAGACCAGGGAGGTGCTATGAGTATTCGTGATTGGCCAGCGGCGGAACGGCCGCGGGAGAGGTTGCTTGAGTTGGGCTCGGGGAGCCTTTCGGACGCCGAACTGCTGGCGATTTTTTTACGAACGGGCGTGTCGGGTAAAAGCGCGGTAGATCTGGCGCGACACCTGTTGAATCAGTTTGGCAGTCTGCGTGCACTGCTCGAGGCCGATCAGGAAGCATTCAGCAGGCAATTGGGGCTCGGGCCGGCGAAATTCGCTCAGTTGCAAGCGGTCCAGGAAATGAGCCGGCGGCATTTGGCCGAACGTGCGCGCCAAAAATCGGCTCTGGAAAATCCGCAGGCGGTTCGTGATTACCTGAAGTCAATGTTGCGCCATGAGCCTCACGAGGTGTTCGGCTGTCTGTTTTTGGATTCCAGGCATCAAGTGCTGATCTTTGAAGTGCTGTTTCGCGGCTCCATCGACAGCACCAGTGTCTATCCGAGACAAGTGGTTAAACGCGCGTTGGCCCACAACGCCGCAGCGTTGATCCTCTGCCATAACCACCCGTCGGGTAATACCAACCCCAGTCAAGCCGACCGAACGCTGACCAAGCGCCTGCAAGAGGCGCTGGATCTGATTGATGTGCGGGTGCTCGACCATTTCATCATCGGTGACGGCGATCCGCTGTCCATGGCCGAGTACGGGTGGATGTGAGGGGAGGGATTCCTAACCCCTGTGGGGAAGCGGGCTTGCTCGCGAAGGCGTCGTGTCAGTCAATGCAATGTCTACTGACACACTGCTTTCGCGAGCAAGCCCGCTCCCACAGGTTTTGCGTAGGGCGGATTTACTTGAGGATGACCTTCGAGTAGTCCTGGCGGCCGAACGGGCTGACCGAGTAGCCCTCAACGTCCTTGCGCGTCAGCGCGAAGGCGGTCGGGTGGGCCAGCGGCAGCCACAGCGCCTGCTGCTGGATCTGCGCCTGAGCCTGCTCGTAGAGCTTGGTGCGCACACCTTGCTCGCCGGTGGTCTTGCCGGCACTGATCAGCTTGTCCAGGTCCTGGTTGCAGTAGCGGGCGAAGTTGGTGCCGGACTTGACCGCGGCGCAGGAAAACTGCGGCGTGAGGAAGTTGTCCGGGTCGCCGTTGTCGCCGGCCCAGCCCATGAACAGCAGGTCATGCTCGCCAGCCTTGGCGCGGCGAATCAGTTCACCCCATTCGATCACCCGAATTTCGGCCTGGATGCCGATTTCCGCGAGATCGGATTGCAACATTTGAGCGCTGAGGCTCGGGTTCGGGTTGAGCAGGCTGCCAGAAGGTCGGGTCCAGATGGTGGTCTGGAAACCGTCCTTGAGCCCGGCCTTGGCCATCAGTGCGCGGGCCTTTTCGACGTCGTGCGGGTAACCCGGCAAGCCTTTGGCGTAGCTCCAGGTGTTGGGTGGATAAGGCCCGTTGGCGGGCTCGGCGGTGTCTTCGAACACGGCTTTGACGTAGTTGGCCTTGTCGAACGCGAGATTGATCGCCTGACGTACTTCAGGCTTGTCCAGTGGTGGATGCTGGCTGTTGATGCCGACGAACGCGGTCATGAACGCGTCAGTCTTTTCGACTTTCAAGGTCGGTTCTTTCAGCGCTGCCTGTACGTCCAGAGGCTTGGGCGACAGGGCGATCTGGCACTCGTTGCGGCGCAATTTCTGCAAACGCACGTTGGCGTCAGGGGTGATGGCGAAAATCAGCGGATCCACCGAAGGCTTGCCGCGGAAGTAGTCCGGGTTGGCCTTGTAGCGAATCGAGGCATCTTTCTGGAAGCGCGTGAAAACGAAGGGGCCAGTGCCGATCGGCTGGCTGTTGAGCTTCTCCGGAGTACCAGCCTTCAGCAATTTGTCGGCGTATTCAGCCGAATAGATCGAGGCGAAACCCATGCTCAAGGTGGCGAGGAAGGTTGAGTCGGGGTGGTCAAGCGTAAACCTGATGGTCAACGGATCCAGGGCATCGATCTTCTTGATCAGTGCCGGCAACTGCATCGACTGGGCATGCGGGAAGCCGCTCTGGGCCACTTTGTGCCAAGGATGTGCCGGGTCGAGCATGCGGTCGAAACTGAACTTGACGTCTTCGGCGGTCAGCTCGCGCGTCGGGCTGAAAAATTCAGTGCGGTGGAAATTCACCTGTGGGTGAAGCTTGAACACGTACGTCAGACCGTCGGGTGTGACTTCCCAGCTGTCCGCAAGGCTGGCGACCACTTTGCCGCTGGCCGTATCGAAGTCCACCAGGCTATTCATCAGCACGTCGGCCGAGGCGTTGGTGGTGGTCAGCGAGTTGTATTGCACCACGTCGAACCCTTCCGGGCTGGCCTCGGTGCAGACGCTCAGGGCGGCGGCATGGGCCAATGGGCTCAGCAGAAGCGGGGCAAGCAGCAGCGGTAGGGCAGCGAGGCGCATGGTCGGATTCCTTTACAGATCGAAGGCCCATCTGCAAGTGCAGTCTGGAAAAGGCTTACCCTAGTGGGCTCTTTTGTAAATGACTATCCCCTTTTTCATTTTAAGGGGACTATGTGCGCTTGTTTTCGGTGATGCGGGCCGAGGAAAACCCGGAATCGGTCGATTGGCCGATTCTCTGCGACGAGCGGTCTTCATCGACGATAGCCTTTATCCAAGGCGCTCAGAGCCAGAAAAACGGGCTTTTTATCAAGTCTGTTCACACGGAATGTTGTTGCTCTCCAGTCTTTCTGGTATAAAGCAGCGCTCTTTTCTAGGGGCCCGGTTCCTTCACTGTAGGTGTAGCCGGTAAGACCTCTAAAGAAACGCGGCGCCTGGCGCCAAATGACTGAGAGATTAAGCGGCCAACCCATGCCGGGTTGGGCATGTGGTTTTAGAGGGCTGAGGCATGTCGAGAGTATGTCAAGTTACCGGTAAGGGTCCGGTGACTGGGAATAACATTTCCCACGCAAACAACAAAACCCGTCGTCGTTTCCTGCCGAACCTGCAGCATCACCGCTTCTGGGTTGAAGAAGAGAAACGTTTCGTGCGTCTGCGCGTATCTGCCAAAGGCATGCGTATCATCGACAAGCGTGGCATCACTGTCGTGCTGGCCGAAATCCGCAAAGCTGGCAAGATCTAAGGGAGCTAATCATGCGTGAATTGATTCGTTTGATTTCGAGCGCCGGTACTGGTCACTTCTACACTACCGACAAGAACAAGCGCACTACTCCGGACAAAATCGAGATCAAGAAATTTGATCCGGTTGTTCGCAAGCACGTGATCTACAAAGAAGGCAAAATCAAGTAATTGATTTTTCCCTCTTACGAAAAAGGCCCGTATCGCGAGATACGGGCCTTTTTTGTTGCCTTTGGAATGGCGGTCAGCCGCAGATGAGTTCCAGGATCTCGTCGCGGTCATTGACCAGGACCCTTACGCGATCTGGTTTAGGCAAGAGGTTGAACATATCCTCAGGCCTTTCCAGTCGATGCTTTTGCACACCAGCAGCCAAGCGAATAGCGTCCAGCGTTTCAGGGGTGGCCACTTGGCCGATAGCGAATTGTGCGGAGTTGATGTTGCATTGATCAGGCATGACGCATCCTTGCTTGTTAAGCGTTGAGGCGCTCGAGGGCCAAGAGCCGGCGACACACCCTGTGTCGCCACTGGCTTTGACGTTGAATGGCTCGGCGCTGTCCAGAAGCTTCGCTCAGGAGGACTGACCGTGTCCCGCCTGTATCGTGACTGTCTGTTTCAACTCAAGCCTTCTGTTCAAACACCACATAGATCTTGCGGCACGGCTCCAGCACCTCCCAGGTGCCTCTGAACCCGGCCGGGATCACGAAGCGATCGCCCACGCGCAGGGTCTTGCCGTTGCCTTCGTTGTCGCGCAGCACTGAAACCCCCTGAACGATCTCGCAGTATTCATGCTCGGTGTAGTTCACATGCCACTGGCCGACTTCGCCTTCCCACACGCCTGCGCTCATCTGGCCGCAAGGGCTGTTGTAGTGGTTGTACACTGCTTGTTCGGGGTCGCCCTTGAGGACTTTCGCCGGGTCTGGTCGATAGCGATCGGGCTGTGTGGTGGCCTGGTTGAAGTCGACGATGTCCTGGATGCTCATTGTTGTAATCCCCCGCAATTGCGGCGCAAGTGACTGGAAAGCCCAAAGTCTATGTTTATTAAAATGAACATCGCAAGGCCGTTTGCCGGCCTTATGTCAAATATATTGAAACTTCACCTGTCGCTGGTTTAGGGTGGCAGTTGCCTTGGGCCGAAAAATCAGGCCGGCTGGGCAGAATTCCTGAGGACGCCCGCGAAGACCGCGGGGCGCTCGTATTCAACAAGAGGAGGACACTCGTATGACCACCCTGACTCGTGCCGATTGGGAACAACGGGCTCGCGATCTGAAGATCGAAGGCCGCGCCTACATCGATGGCGAATACACCGATGCTGTCTCCGCCGAGACCTTCGAGTGCATCAGCCCGGTTGATGGCCGTCTGCTGGGCAAGATTGTCAGCTGTGACGCCGCCGACGCCCAGCGCGCTGTTGAAAACGCCCGCACCACTTTCAATTCCGGCGTCTGGTCGCGCCTGGCGCCGACCAAACGCAAAGCCACCATGATCCGTTTCGCCGGCCTGCTGAAACAGCACGCCGAAGAGCTGGCCCTGCTTGAAACCCTGGACATGGGCAAGCCGATCAGCGATTCCCTGTACATCGACGTTCCAGGCGCGGCGCAAGCCCTGAGCTGGAGCGGTGAAGCCATCGACAAGATCTACGACGAAGTCGCCGCGACCCCGCACGATCAGTTGGGTCTGGTGACCCGCGAACCCGTCGGCGTTGTCGGCGCCATCGTGCCGTGGAACTTCCCGCTGATGATGGCATGCTGGAAACTCGGCCCGGCACTGTCCACCGGTAACTCGGTGATCCTCAAGCCATCCGAAAAATCGCCGCTGACCGCCATCCGCATTGCTGCGCTGGCCGTTGAAGCCGGTATCCCGAAAGGCGTGTTGAACGTCCTGCCAGGTTACGGTCACACCGTCGGCAAGGCCTTGGCCCTGCACAATGATGTGGACACCCTGGTGTTCACCGGTTCGACCAAAATCGCCAAGCAACTGCTGATCTACTCCGGCGAATCGAACATGAAACGTGTCTGGCTCGAAGCCGGCGGCAAGAGCCCGAACATCGTGTTCGCCGATGCGCCGGACCTGCAAGCTGCCGCTGAATCGGCTGCCGGCGCCATCGCCTTCAACCAGGGCGAAGTCTGCACCGCTGGTTCACGCCTGCTGGTGGAGCGTTCGATCAAGGATAAATTCCTGCCGCTGGTGATCGAGGCCCTCAAAACCTGGAAACCGGGTAACCCGCTGGATCCGGCAACCAACGTCGGCGCGCTGGTGGATACCCAGCAGATGAACACCGTGCTGTCCTACATCGAATCCGGCCACACCGACGGCGCCAAACTGGTGGCGGGCGGCAAACGCATTCTTCAGGAAACCGGTGGCACCTACGTTGAGCCGACGATTTTCGACGGCGTCAGCAACGCGATGAAAATCGCTCAGGAAGAAATCTTCGGCCCCGTGCTGTCGGTGATCACTTTCGATACCGCCGAAGAAGCCATTGCGATTGCCAACGACACCCCTTACGGCCTGGCCGCAGCGGTGTGGACCAAGGACATTTCCAAGGCCCACCTGACTGCCAAGGCACTGCGCGCTGGGAGCGTGTGGGTCAACCAGTATGACGGCGGCGACATGACGGCCCCGTTCGGTGGCTTCAAGCAGTCCGGCAACGGTCGCGACAAGTCGCTGCACGCGTTCGACAAGTACACCGAGCTGAAAGCGACCTGGATCAAGTTGTAAGCTCAATACAACGCAGATCCCTTGTGGGAGCGAGCTTGCTCGCGATAGCGGTATGACAGTCGACGTCAATGTTGAATGTGAAACTGCTATCGCGAGCAAGCTCGCTCCCACATTTGTTTTGTGTTGTCTGTGAAAAATAATATCCACAGGAGCGTGGAAAATGCGTTGGGCGACTTATTTCGCCGTGTTGGCGTCTGTCTTGAGTGTCGGCCTGGCCTTGGGCGTCAGTATGCCGTTGGTGTCGTTTCGCCTGGAAAGCTGGGGTTACGGCTCGTTCGCCATCGGCGTGATGGCAGCGATGCCCGCCATTGGCGTATTGCTGGGGGCAAAGATCTCCAGCCATCTGGCCGCGCGTCTGGGCACGGCCAATCTGATGCGTTTGTGCCTGTGGGCCGGGGCGTTGTCCATCGGATTGCTGGCGCTGTTGCCGAGCTATCCGGTTTGGCTGGTATTGCGGCTGATGATCGGGGTGATCCTGACCCTCGTCTTCATCCTCGGCGAAAGCTGGATCAACCAATTGGTAATCGAACAATGGCGCGGGCGATTGGTGGCGTTGTATGGCAGCAGCTATGCGCTGAGTCAGCTGGCCGGGCCGTTGCTGCTTGGCGTCGTGGGTACCGAACACGATTACGGATTCTGGGTCGGCGTCGGTTTGCTGATGGCGGCACCGTTCCTGTTGCTGGGCCGCAGCGGCGCGCCGACCAGTGAAGCCTGCAGCGTGACCTTCAGCGACTTGCTGGGCTTCTGCCGTGGCCTGCCGGCGATTGCCTGGGCGGTGTCGCTGTTCGCAGCGTTCGAAGCGATGATCCTGACGTTGTTGCCGGTTTATTGCCTGCGTCAGGGCTTTACGACGGAAATTGCGTTGGCGATGGTCAGCACGGTGGTGGTGGGTGATGCCTTGCTGCAATTGCCGATTGGCGCACTGGCTGATCGCTTGTCGCGACGTACGTTGTTCACCGGGTGTGCGGTGGTCCTGCTGGTATCGAGCCTGGCCATTCCGTTGCTGATCGATACGTTGCTGATCTGGCCGTTGTGGGTGTTGTTCGGTGCCAGTGCTGGTGGCTTGTTCACCTTGTCACTGATCCTGATCGGCGAGCGCTATCGCGACGATGCACTGGTGCGCGCCAATGCGCATATCGCGCAGCTGTGGGGTATCGGTTGCCTGGTCGGACCGCTGGCAGCCGGTGCCGGCAGTCAGTGGGTCAGCGGGCATGCGTTGCCGCTGCTGATGGCGGCCGGTGCGCTGGGGTTGGTGATTCTGCTGTCGCGGCAAGGGGCATTTGGCACGGTGGCCGAACCGGCCTGAGCGCTGCACAAACCTGTGGCGAGGGAGCTTGCTCCCGCTGGGGCGCGAAGCGGCCCTAAACTCAGGCGCCGCGTTTGTTCAGGCAGAACGCATATGCCGATTTGCGACTGCTGCGCAGCCGAGCGGGAGCAAGCTCCCTCGCCAAAATTTATCACCGGCCTCCTGGCTACAACATCCGCTCCAGTCCGACCATGCTGCTGAGCCATGAATTGAAAGCCCGCCACCAACCCCCCGGTTCTTTGGTCAATGTGTGCTGCTTGCCGTCATCTTCGGTGACCCAGACGATCTGACCCTTTTCCAACCGGGCCTGATAGCTGAGGGCCGGCGCCATACCCTCCAGTGCCAGTTCGCGCACCCGCCCGGCGAGCTGCGGGTTGTCCACCAGCACCCCGACTTCGGTGTTCCACAGTACCGAGCGAGGGTCGAAATTGAACGAGCCGATGAAGGCTTTCTGTCGGTCGAAAATCATCGCCTTGCTGTGCAGGCTGGAGTCGGAGCCATGGGAGGAACTGCTCCCGCTGTGAAACAGGCTCGGTCCACTGCCGCTGTCACCGTTGTCGCCTGGCTGGCGGCGTAATTCGAACAATTGCACGCCGTGCTCCAGCAAAGCTTTGCGATAAGGTGCGTAACCACCGTGCGTGGCCGGTACATCGGTGGCTTCCAGTGAATTGGTCAGCAAACTCACCGACACGCCGGCATCGGCGCGACCGGTCAAGTACACCAGGCCCGGTTGTGCGGGTACGATGTAGGGCGAGACCATGATCAGCTCCTTGCTGACCCCATTGAGCTCGGGCGCCAACTGGGTGGTCAGCTGCAAGTGCGGATCCGGCTCGCCCTTGGACAGCACCTTGCTCGGTGCGTCCCACAACGCCTGGTTCCAGGCCCAGATCAGCTCCCGGCGCCAGACATCAAGGCGCGGGTGAGTGGTGTAGGCCATCAACTGCTGATAAAGCGCGTGGTTCTGTTTGCGCGTTTCCTCCAAAGACTCGTCCAATCGAGTCCGGGTGTTTCTCAGATCCCTGGCTGTCGGCTTGGTCGAGAGAAACTGTTCGATCGGCTTGCTCAGGGCGCTGTTCCAGTACTGGTCGAAACTGTGTCCCAACTGCTCTGCAACCGGGCCGACGCTGAGCATGTCGATGTCGGTGAAGTTGAGGTTGGGTTCGGCATCGAAATACTCGTCCCCCAGGTTGCGCCCGCCAACGATCGCCGCGCTGTTGTCCGCCACCCACAGTTTGTTGTGCATGCGCCGGTGTTGCTGCGACAGGTTGAAGAACCGGCCCATGGCTCGCGTGACGCCGGTGCTGCGGCCCAGGTGCAGCGGGTTGAACACACGGATCTGAATCTTCGGATGTGCGGCGAGGGTCGCGATGATCTGGTCCAGGCCGTCGCTGGTGGTGTCGTCGAGCAGAATCCGCACCCGTATGCCGCGGTCGGCAGCTTTGAGCAACTCGCTCACCAGTATCCGTGTGCTGATGCCGTCGTGGACGATGTAGTACTGCAAGTCGAGGCTGCTTTGGGCGTTGCGAATCAGCTCGGCGCGGGCGGTAAAGGCCTCGGCGCTATCGGAGAGCAAGCGAAAGCCCGATTGGCCCTTATAGGGGGCTGCCTGGGCCTGGATCGAACGGCCGAACGCAGAAGTAGCCGCCGGCAGGGCCTGACTCGGTTCGCTAGGGACGTGGAGCGTTGTGCAGCCACCAAGGAGCGAGGCGAGTAACAGAAGAGCAAGCAGGGGCTGTCTGATTCTCACTGAGCGTATTCCGGGTGGTGGCGGTTTGCATATGGACGCCGCATCCCGAAGAAAGATCAGTCAGTTTCCGCCAGCAGTTTGATGGCTGTCGCACCGACCTTGCGCACTGCTTCTTCGATCTGCGGGGTTGTTTTGGCAGCGTAGTTCATCCGCAGGCAATTGCGGTATTTGCCGGAGGCGGAAAAGATACTGCCGACCGCAATCTGTACGCCTTGATCATGCAGCGCACGATTCAGTTTCAGAGTGTCGAAGCCTTCCGGTAGCTCAACCCACAACATGAAGCTGCCTTGTGGACGACTGGCGCGGGTGCCGGCCGGGAAGTAACGCGTGACCCAATCGATCATCAAGTCGCGATTGCGCTGGTATTGCGTACGCATCCGCCGCAAATGCGGTTCGAAGTGCCCCGCTTTGAGGAATTCGGCGATGGCAATCTGCGGCTGCGGCGCCGTGGAGCCGGTGCTGATGTATTTCATGTGCAGCACACGTTCCAGATAACGCCCCGGCGCCACCCAACCAATGCGCAGTCCCGGCGCCAAGGTCTTGGAAAACGAGCTGCAGAGCAGGACCCGGCCGTCTTCGTCGAAGGATTTGATCGTGCGCGGTCGCGGGTAGGTATAAGCCAATTCCCCATACACATCGTCCTCGATGATCGCGACATCGAAGCGCTGTGCGAGTGTCAACAATGCGCGTTTGCGCGACTCCGGCATGATGTAGCCCAGCGGGTTGTTGCAGTTGGGCGTCAACTGTATGGCCTTGATCGGCCATTGTTCCAAGGCCAGTTCGAGGGCATCAAGGCTGATCCCGGTGAGCGGGTCGGTAGGGATTTCCAGGGCTTTCATGCCCAGGCCCTTGAGCGTCTGCATGGCGCCGTGAAAGCTCGGCGAGTCCACAGCCACAATATCCCCCGGCTCGCAGATAGCGCGGATGCTGGTGGACAGCGCTTCGTGGCAACCGGTAGTGATCACGAGGTCGTGGGCCGTCAATTGGCAGCCGGAATCGAGCAGCAGGCGGGCAATCTGTTCGCGCAGTTCGAGGGTGCCGTAGATGTTGTCGTAATACAGGCCGGGCATGTCCTGCCGCCGGCTGATCCGCGCCAGGCTGCGCAACAGCGGTTTCATGGTCGGCGTGGTGATGTCCGGCATGCCGCGGCCCAGTTGCACGACGTCCTTGCGTGGCACGGCGCGAATCAACTCCAGCACCTGATCCCACTGGGAAATATCCACCGGACGCTGGGCCGGGCGACCAATGGCCGGCAGCTCCGGCAGCTCGCGACCCACCGGAACGAAGTAGCCGGATTTGGGTTTCGGTGTCGCCAACCCGCTGTCTTCCAACACGCGATAGGCCTGTTGCACTGTGCTCAGGCTGACGCCGTGTTCGACACTCAACGCCCGCACTGATGGCAGCCGGTCACCGGGGCGATAGAAGCCCTGTTCGATACGCGTGCCGAGCAATTCGGCGAGGTTGACGTAAAGGGTCATGGTGCAGTCTCGGTGTGGGTGGTTCGGTTGACCAGTACAGATGGGTCGAAAATATGGGATTCAGACGCTGAAATGCAAAATCTGTATGGAGTTAATACAGTCTCGTTGAATCTGTAATGCTTTTTGCCGTCGACGCATCATGAAAGCTCTGGCTACCCAAGTAAACAGGAGCAATCAAAATGAACGGCTTGAGCGATGTGCGGCTGACATTACACAGTCAGGAACTGGCGGCAGGGCAAATCAACGGTGCACGCGAGGCGGTCATGCGCAACGCACCGTCCGGCCTGGGTCGCTGGGGTCTGTTCTGGCATCGTCTGCACACGCGCAAGGCGTTGCTGGAGCTCACGACTGAGCAGCTGAGGGATGTGGGGCTGAGTCGGGAGCAGGCGCGGGAGGAGGGGCTTAAACCGTTCTGGCGGATCTGATTTTGCGGTGTTCTTCTGGCCGCCATCGCGAGCAAGCTCGCTCCCACAGGGGATCATCTGTGAACACAATTCTTGTGAGCAACGACGATCAAATGTGGGAGCGAGCTTGCTCGCGATGGTGTCAGCGAGAACGCAACAAATCCCTCAGACCAACTCTTTCATCCGATGCCACAACATCCCCAGCGCCAGTAATGGCGAGCGCAAATGCTTGCCGCCCGGAAAGGTAATGTGCGGCACCTTGGCAAACAGATCAAACCCACCACCCTGTTGACCACTGATAGCCTCAGCCAACAGCTTCCCCGCCAGGTGCGTGGCATTCACGCCGTGACCGGAATAAGCCTGCGCGTAATACACATTCGGCTGATCCTTTAACCGCCCGATCTGCGGCAGACGGTTGGCGCCGATGCCGATCATCCCGCCCCATTGAAAGTCGATCTTCACGCTGACCAGTTGCGGGAAAACCTCCAGCATCTTCGGCCGCATGTAGGCGGCGATGTCCTTCGGGTCGCGACCTGAATAGTGACAGGCGCCGCCAAACAGCAAGCGTCGGTCCGCCGAGAGCCGGTAGTAATCCAGCGCCACCCGTTGATCGCAGACCGCCATGTTCTGCGGCAGCAGCGAGTGAGCCAGCGATTCACTCAACGGTTCGGTGGCGATGATGTAGCTGCCGGCGGGCAGCACCTTGCCGCCGAGTTCGGGATTGAGTTCACTGAGGTAGGCGTTGCAGCCCAGCACCAGCGTCTTGGCGCGGACCGAGCCCTGGGCGGTATGGACCTTGACCTCGGGGCCATAATCGATGCGGGTGACCGCCGATTGTTCGAACAGCTTCACCCCGAGCTGTTGGGCCGCAGCTGCTTCGCCCAGTGCCAGGTTCAGCGGGTGCAGATGCCCTGAACCCATATCGATCAAACCGCCGACGTAGCGGTCGGAACCCACTACGGAATGCATTTCACTGGCTTGCAGCAGACGGGTTTCGTAACGGTAACCGAGACTGCGCAGCTCTTCGGCGTCTTCGGCAAAACCTTCAAGGTCGCGAGGCTTGTTAGCGAGGTCGCAATAACCCCAGGTCAGGTCGCAAGGGATCTGAAAACGCTCGACACGCTGTCGGACGATTTCCACCGCTTCCAGGCCCATGAGTTTCATCTGACGCACGCCGTCCGCACCGATCACGTTGGCGAACTGATCGAGGCCGTGGCCGACGCCACGAATCAACTGCCCGCCATTGCGCCCGCTCGCGCCCCAGCCAATTTTGTGCGCTTCGAGCAGGATCACACTGAAACCGCGTTCGGCCAGTTCAAGCGCCGTGTTCAACCCGGAGAACCCGCCACCGACCACGCACACGTCAGCCACCAGGTCGCCTGTGAGCACCGGATGATTGGGCTGCGGCAGGCTGCTGGCGGCGTAATAAGAGGCAGTGTGCTGGTGGTTCGGGGCAGGTTGCTGAGCACCGGCATTCATGTGCGTGATCCTGATTCGTGTGTTTAGAAAATTTAACGGAGCATAAGCCGGACCTTCGGACACGGGCAACACTGGTCGGTTGGTGCTGTCTGGATCGGGGCTTTTACGTCAGAATCCCGCTCTATTCCGCTTTTGGTCACCGCTTCGATGAGCTGCAACAGTCAGAAAATTCGCACGCTACGGCAGCAGATCCCCTCGTTCGAGTGCGTGCCCGGCTGCCATGACTGCTGTGGGCCGGTAACCACTTCACCGGAAGAAATGTCCCGCCTGCCGCGCAAGACCCGGGCCGAGCAGGACGCTGCGATGGATGAGCTCAATTGTGTTCATCTCGGACCCAACGGCTGCACGGTGTATGACGAGCGGCCGCTGATCTGTCGGTTGTTCGGCACCACAAAGACCTTGCCGTGCCCGAATGGGCGAGGGCCGGTGGAGCTGATTCATCCGCGGGTCGAGAAGCAGATTCATGAGTACATGGCTTCGACGCGGCAGGTGCTGGTGTAACGATCGGCACAGGCTCAATCCGGAATCGGCAAACACAAGCTCTCTTTCACCTCTTCCATCACGATGTAGCTCTTGGATTCGCGCACATGCGGCAGCTTGAGCAGGATGTCGCCCAGCAGTTTGCGGTACGAGGCCATCTCGGAAATCCGCGCCTTCACCAGATAGTCGAAATCCCCTGACACCAAATGGCACTCCAGCACGTGGGGCAGCTTCAGGACCGCGCGTCGAAACTCTTCGAAAGTATCGCCGGATTTGTAGTCGAGACTGATCTCGACGAACACCAGAAGACTACCCTTGAGGTGCTGCGGATTGAGCCGGGCGTTGTAGCCCATGATGATCCCTTCGCGCTCCAGCCGCCGGACCCGCTCGGTACACGGCGTGGTCGAGAGCCCGACCTTTTCCCCCAGCTCGGTGAAGGAGATCCGCCCGTCCGCTTGCAGGATACGCAGGATGTTGCGGTCGATCTTGTCCAGCTCACGTTTGGTCTGAGTGTTGGTACGCATAGGGGATGCGCCTCCGTGAAAAGCGTTTTTGCCGAGAATTCTCGCCAAATATAGGCACTTATATAGTGAAAAGCACTGCCTAATCTTTTTTACACTGCGCACATCAATGCTCGACAACTACGAACGTCAGCGGCAAGCCGCGATGAGGGATATGAAAATGCGCGTTATGGTCTTGGGTAGCGGCGTCATCGGTACCACCAGTGCCTATTATCTGGCGCGTGCCGGGTTTGAAGTAGTGGTAGTGGACCGTCAGCCGGCCGCTGCCATGGAGACCAGTTTCGCCAACGCCGGGCAGGTTTCGCCGGGTTATGCCTCGCCGTGGGCCGCGCCGGGTGTGCCGCTCAAGGCCATCAAGTGGCTGTTGCAGCGCCACGCACCGCTGGCGATCAAGGCCACCGCCGACATCGACCAATACCTGTGGATGGCGCAGATGCTGCGCAACTGCACCGCCAGCCGTTATGCGGTGAACAAGGAGCGCATGGTCCGCCTGTCCGAGTACAGCCGTGACTGCCTCGACGAATTGCGCGCTGAAACCGGCATTGCCTACGAAGGCCGCAGCCTCGGTACTACCCAATTGTTCCGCACCCAGGCTCAACTCGACGGCGCCTGGAAAGACATCGCCGTGCTGAAAGAGTCCGGCGTGCCGTTCGAACTGCTCGACCGCGCCGGCATTGCCCGCGTAGAGCCGGCGCTGGCCAGCGTCACCGACATCCTCGCCGGCGCCCTGCGCCTGCCGAACGACCAGACCGGCGATTGCCAGATGTTCACCACCCGCCTGGCCGAAATGGCCGTGAAACTCGGTGTGGAATTCCGCTTCGACCAGGACATTCAACGCCTCGACTACGCCGGTGATCGCATCAACGGCGTATGGATCGACGGCAAGCTGGAAACCGCTGATCGCTACGTGCTGGCCCTGGGCAGCTACTCGCCGCAACTGCTCAAGCCGCTGGGCATCAAGGCGCCGGTGTATCCGCTCAAGGGTTACTCCCTGACCGTGCCGATTACTAACCCGGCGATGGCCCCGACATCGACTATCCTCGATGAGACCTACAAGGTCGCGATCACTCGTTTCGACAACCGCATCCGCGTCGGCGGCATGGCTGAAATAGCCGGTTTTGACCTGTCGCTGAACCCGCGTCGGCGTGAAACCCTGGAGATGATCGTCAACGACCTCTATCCTCAGGGCGGTGATCTGGCCCAGGCGAGTTTCTGGACCGGTCTGCGTCCGACCACCCCGGACGGCACGCCGATCGTGGGTGCTACACCGTTCAGCAATCTGTTTTTGAACACGGGTCACGGTACGCTTGGTTGGACCATGGCGTGCGGTTCCGGTCGCTTGCTGGCCGATCTGATGGCGAAGAAAACGCCGCAGATCAGCGCCGAAGGCCTCGATATTTCCCGTTATGGAAAAAAACTTCAGGAGTCTGCAAAACATGTCAATCCAGCGCCAGCTCACCAATGAGCGCATGAGCCAGATCGTAGTCCACAGCGGTACCGTGTATCTGGCAGGGCAGGTCGGCGACGATATGAACGCCGGGATTGAACAGCAGACCCGTGAAACGCTTGCCAACATCGAGCGTTTGCTGGATCTGGCCGGAACCGACAAGAGCCGTCTGCTGTCGGTGACGATTTACTTGAAAGACATTGATGCACACTTTGAAGGCATGAACGCGGTCTGGGACAAGTGGCTGCCAAAAGGCGTCGCACCGGCCCGTGCCACCGTTGAATCGAAGTTGTGCGAACCGGAAATCCTGGTTGAGCTGTCGGTTGTCGCCGCTCTGCCATAAACCCGTCAGAAAGATCCCTCTCCCGGTGCTACTGGCGGTTCACGCCGTCAGCCAGCGCCGGTTTTTCTTCCCATGACCGCCTAGAAGTCTGCCGCCATGCGTCCAGCCCGTGCCCTGATCGACCTTCAAGCCCTGCGTCACAACTACCAAATCGCCCGTGAAGTCACGGGGGCCAAGGCCCTCGCGGTGATCAAGGCCGATGCCTACGGTCATGGCGCGGTGCGTTGCGCCCAGGCGCTGGAAGCCGAAGCAGACGGTTTCGCCGTGGCCTGTATCGAAGAAGCGTTGGAGCTGCGAGCCGCGGGCATTCGTGCGCCGGTGTTGTTGCTGGAAGGTTTTTTCGAAGCCGATGAGCTGTCGCTGATCGTCGAGCATGACTTCTGGTGTGTGGTGCATTCGCTGTGGCAGCTCGAAGCCATCGAGAACGCTGCACTGAGCAAGCCGATCACGGTCTGGCTCAAGCTCGATTCGGGCATGCATCGGGTTGGCTTGCATCCAAAGGATTATCAGGCGGGCTATCAACGGCTGCTGGCCAGCGGCAAGGTCGCGAAGATTGTTCTGATGAGCCACTTCGCCCGGGCCGATGAGCTGCACAGTCAGGCCAGTGCCGAACAGGTTGCTGTGTTCGAAGCGGCGCGCCAGGGCTTGTCGGCCGAGGTCAGCCTGCGTAACTCGCCGGCAGTGCTCGGTTGGCCGCAGATTCCAAGTGACTGGGTTCGTCCGGGCATCATGCTTTACGGCGCGACTCCGTTTGAAGAAGCCAATACCGTAGCGTCCCGCCTGCAACCGGTGATGACCCTCGAATCGAAAGTGATTTGCGTGCGTGAACTGCCGGCCGGCGAGCCGATCGGTTACGGCGCCACATTCATCACCCAGAAGCCGATGCGCGTGGGCGTGGTGGCCATGGGTTATGCCGATGGCTACCCACGTCAGGCACCGACCGGTACGCCAGTGATGGTCGCCGGGCAGCGCAGCCAGTTGATTGGCCGGGTGTCGATGGACATGCTTTGCATCGACCTGACCGATGTGCCGCAAGCCGGCCTCGGTTCGACCGTCGAGTTGTGGGGCAAAAACATTCTCGCCAGTGACGTGGCGGCGGCTGCGGGCACGATTCCTTACCAGATCTTCTGCAACCTGCGCCGGGTGCCAATGCTCTATTCCGGGGTTTAGGTCAAAGCGGCCCGACCGAAAGTCGCTTCACCGAACAGGATTCAGGTCCAAGTGTTGTAAATACTGAACGCTGTCGCCATGATAACGCTCAATATTCCAACAACCTGAATCCCTGGAGGCTCCAGCATTGGACGTCGGTGAACGACTGCAATCCATCCGTAAGCTCAAAGGACTTTCCCAGCGTGAACTCGCCAAACGCGCGGGCGTCACCAACAGCACCATTTCGATGATCGAGAAGAACAGCGTCAGCCCCTCGATCAGTTCGCTGAGGAAGGTACTGGGCGGGATTCCCATGTCCATGGTCGAGTTCTTTTCCGAAGAGATCCTGCAGGAAAAACCGACTCAGATCGTCTACAAAGCCAACGAGCTGATCGATATTTCCGATGGTGCAGTGACCATGAAACTGGTCGGCAGGGCTCATCCGAGCCGGGCTATCGCGTTCCTCAACGAAATCTACCCGCCAGGCGCCGACACCGGTGACGAGATGCTCACACATGAGGGCGAGGAAACTGGGATTTTGCTCGAAGGTCGACTTGAACTGGTGGTGGGGCTTGAAACTTTTGTGCTCGAAGCCGGCGACAGCTACTACTTTGAAAGTACCAAACCGCACCGTTTCCGTAATCCGTTCGATGCGCCAGCGCGACTAATCAGCGCAGCTACTCCAGCGAATTTCTAAGAAAAGAGGCGTCCCGCGAGCATTGCGGAGGTGCCCGAGTTGTTTTTCCGCCACGCATAAGACCCCTTCGACTTTAGGGTTGTTTCAGTGTGGCGGGCTTACCGTTATACTTGCGCCCGCCTGCGAACCGTGGCCGTGGGCGTGACTAGCCACCATTGAGGGTGAACGCGTGAATCTAATTATGAAAATGCTGGCCGTACCAGCAACCGTATTGGCCCTTTGGGCAGTCAGCGCACAAGCTGCGACCAACGACGATATTGCTAAACGCCTTGAGCCAGTCGGCCAGGTTTGCGTTCAGGGTAAAGAGTGCAAGGGGATGGAAGTCGCTGCATCTGCGGGTGGTGGAGATGCCAAAACCCCAGACTCAGTGATTGCAAAACATTGCAACGCTTGCCACGGCACCGGCCTGTTGGGCGCGCCGAAAATCGGTGATGCCGCAGCCTGGGGCGAGCGCGCCAAGAAAGAAGGCGGCCTCGACGGTTTGCTGGCGAAAGCAATCTCCGGCATCAATGCAATGCCTCCAAAAGGCACCTGCGCCGATTGCGCTGATGCCGACCTCAAGGGCGCCATCCAGAAGATGTCCGGCCTGAAATAAGCCTTCATCTTCATCAAAAAGCCGCTTTCGAGCGGCTTTTTTGTGCCTGCGATTTAAGCCCGAGACTGTTCATTGCAGCAAAGACCCGGCAAGCTCGGTCCAACCCCAGTTCACGGAATGTAAGGGAGGATCAGATGGTGCAGCTGTGTTCTATCGAGCAAGCGGTCGATGATGTCCTGGCACGGTTGCCGGCGCATATCCACATGGGCCTGCCCCTCGGTCTGGGCAAACCCAACCATTTCGTCAACGCGCTGTTTCAACGCATCGCGCAGTTGCCCGAGCGGCAGCTGACGATCTACACCGCCCTGTGCCTGGGCCGTCCTTCTTTGGGCGACGGTTTGCAAAAGCGCTTCCTTGAGCCCTTCATCGAGCGGGTTTTCGGCGATTATCCGGAACTGGATTTCCTGGCCGACCTGCATCGCGATAGCCTGCCGTCCAACATCCATGTTCAGCAATTCTTCATGCAGCCCGGCAGCCTGCTCCACAGCGCACAGGCCCAGCAGGATTACGTCAGCAGCAATTACAGCCACGCCGCCCGAGACATCAACGCCGCCGGTTTGAACCTGGTGGCGCAATTGGTGGCGAGCCACAGCGAACATCCTGACCGCCTGAGCCTGAGCTGCAACCCGGACATCACCCTCGACCTGTTTCCCATGATCGCCAAGCGTCGGGCGGCGGGGGAGACGATCCTGCTGGTGGGCCAGGTGCACAATGATTTGCCCTACATGCCCGGGGACGCGGAAGTCGGCATGGACGCTTTCGATCTGCTGATCGACGAGAAGGACACGACCACGCTGTTCTCCACGCCGAACATGCCGGTGGGTTTCCAGGATCACTTCATCGGGCTGCACGCCAGCACGCTGGTGCGCGACGGCGGCACCTTGCAGATCGGCATCGGCGCCATGGGCGATGCCCTGACCGCTGCGTTGCTGGCACGGCAGGCCGACAATGGCGGTTACAAGGCGTTGCTGGCGGAGGTGAATCTGAGCCAGTGGGCGCAGTTGATCGAACGCGAAGGCGGCGTCGAACCCTTCGCCAAGGGCCTTTACGGTTGCAGCGAAATGTTCGTCAACGGCTTGCTGGTGCTGGCCGACGCCGGGATTGTGCGGCGCAAGGTCTACCCCGATGTACCGACCCAGGAACAGGCGAATGCCGGCACGCTGGACGAAGCCGCGCAGACTGACGGCATCTCGGTGCATGGCGGTTTCTTCCTTGGGCCGCGCAGTTTCTATGAGCGCCTGCGCGAGTTGCCGCAAAGCAAGCGGCTCGAATTCAACATGACCCGCATCAGCTACATCAACGAGCTCTACGGTCAGGAAGAACTCAAACGCTTGCAGCGCCTCGATGCGCGCTTCATCAACACCGTATTCACCATGACCTTGCTGGGTGCCGGCGTAGCCGATCAGCTCGAAGACGGGCGAGTACTCAGCGGTGTCGGCGGGCAATACAATTTCGTCGCCCAGGGCCACGCGCTGGAAGGCGCGCGTTCGGTGCTGCTTCTGCGCAGCTGGCGCGAGTCGGGCGGTGAGGTGAGTTCGAACATCGTCTGGGAGTACGGTCATTGCACGATCCCGCGACACCTGCGAGACATCGTGGTCACCGAGTACGGCATCGCCGATCTGCGGGGCAAGACCGATGCGGCGGTGATCGAGGCGTTGCTGAACATCAGCGACTCACGTTTCCAGCCAGGGTTGATCGAACAGGCCCAGGCAGTCGGTAAGTTACCGAAGAATTTTCGTATTGATCCACGGTTCGCTGACAACAGCCCGCAACGCTTGCAGGCCATTCAGGCGCGGCATCCGCAGTTGTTTCCGGAGTATCCGCTGGGGTGTGATTTCACCGCCGAGGAGAAGGATCTATTGCGGGCGCTGAACTGGTTGAAGAGCAAGTTCAAGCTCACGGAGATTCTGGAGCTTGGCAAGGCAGCGCTGGATGCGCCGGAGCCTTCATCGTATCCCGAACATCTGGAACGGATGCAACTGACCAGCCCGGAAGGGCTGAAAGAGGATTTGTTTCAGCGGCTATTGCTCACCGGCCTGAAGGCCACCGCGATTTAACGGCGAACAGAGATCAACTGTGGGAGCGGGCTTGCTCGCGAAAGCGGTGTATCAGCCGACATCAATGTTGACTGACACTCCGTCTTCGCGAGCAAGCCCGCTCCCACAGTTGTTTTGCGGTGTGGCTTTATTCGATGAAGGTGACGACACCGCCAGCCAACGACTGAACCCGAGCCAAGGATTCAACGCGATAACCCTGAGCATCCAGTTCCGCACGGCCGCCCTGAAACGACTTCTCGATCACAATCCCCAACCCGGCGACGGTAGCGCCGGCCTGTTTGATGATCGAGATCAGCGCTTGCGACGCCTTACCGTTGGCCAAGAAGTCATCGATGATCAACACGCGGTCGCTGCTGGTCAGGTGGCGCGGGGAGATCGCCACGGTGCTTTCGGTCTGCTTGGTAAATGAGTAAACGGTCGCCGACAGCAGGTTTTCGGTCAGGGTCAGGGACTGATGCTTGCGCGCAAAAATCACCGGTACGCCGAGGTTCAGACCGGTCATGATCGCCGGCGCGATGCCCGAGGCTTCGATGGTGACGATCTTGGTGATGCCCGAATCCTTGAACAGCGTGGCGAATTCGTCGCCGATCAGCTTCATCAGGGCCGGGTCGATCTGGTGGTTCAGAAAGGCGTCGACTTTCAGGACCTGGTCGGAAAGCACGATGCCTTCTTCGCGAATTTTCTTGTGCAGTGCTTCCATGAAGCTTTCCTCTAAGGACGGCTTGCGTCTAAGGCTGGTTAAAAAGTAGTCGATTCTAGCGCTTTAACATCGCGCGTATATCCGCCAATGCGGTATTTCCGCGAACGGCTTTGACTTCAACGGGCGTGTCGTCGGTGCCTTCCCAGGCCAGGTCATCCGGCGGCAGTTCATCGAGAAAGCGGCTCGGCGCGCAGTCGATGATCTCGCCGTATTGCTTACGCTTGGCGGCGAAGGTGAAGGCCAGCGTCTGACGCGCTCGGGTAATTCCGACGTAAGCCAGCCGACGTTCTTCTTCGATGGTGTCGGCTTCGATACTGGAGCGGTGCGGGAGGATTTCCTCTTCCATGCCCATGATGAACACGTAAGGGAATTCCAGACCCTTGGAGGCGTGCAAGGTCATCATCTGCACACCTTCGGCGCCGTCTTCCTCTTCCTGCTGACGCTCCAGCATGTCGCGCAGGACGAGTTTGCCGATGGCGTCTTCGACGGTCATCTCGCCTTCTTCGTCTTTTTCGAGGGTGTTCTTCAACGCCTCGATCAAGAACCAGACGTTACCCATGCGGTAATCGGCGGCCTTGTCGCTGGAACTGTTGGTGCGCAGCCAGTTCTCGTAGTCGATGTCCATGACCATGCTGCGCAGCGCCGAGATCGGGTCTTCGCCGGCGCATTGCTCGCGGACCTTGTCCATGAAGCGCTTGAAGCGCGACAGTCGATCGGTGAAGCGCGTATCCAGATGCTCGCCCAGACCGATTTCGTCGGTGGCAGCGTACATCGAGATTTTGCGTTCGGTGGCGTAGTTGCCAAGCTTTTCCAGCGTGGTCGAACCGATCTCCCGACGTGGGACGTTGATCACCCGCAGGAAGGCGTTGTCGTCGTCCGGGTTCACGATCAGGCGGAAGTAGGCCATCAGGTCTTTCACTTCCTGACGTCCGAAAAAGCTGTTGCCGCCGGACAGGCGATACGGAATCTGGTGGTGTTGCAACTTCAGCTCGATCAGCTTGGCCTGGTAGTTACCGCGGTACAGAATCGCAAAATCGCTGTACGGCCGATCCGTGCGCAAGTGCAGGGTCAGCAGTTCCACGGCCACGCGTTCGGCTTCGGCGTCTTCGTTGCGGCAGCGGATCACGCGGATCTCGTCGCCGTGGCCCATCTCGCTCCACAGCTGTTTTTCGAATTCGTGCGGGTTGTTCGAGATCAGCACGTTGGCGCACCGCAGGATGCGGCTGGTGGAGCGATAGTTTTGCTCCAGCATCACCACTTTCAGGGACGGGTAATCCTCCTTGAGCAGCATCAGGTTTTCCGGCCGGGCGCCGCGCCAGGCGTAGATCGACTGGTCGTCGTCGCCGACCACGGTGAACTGGTTGCGTATGCCGATAAGGAGCTTCACCAGCAAATACTGGCTGGCGTTGGTGTCCTGGTATTCGTCCACCAGCAGGTAGCGGACTTTGTTCTGCCATTTCTCGAGGATGTCGGCGTGTTCCTGGAACAGCTTCACCGGCAGCAGGATCAGGTCGTCGAAGTCCACCGCGTTGAACGCCTTGAGCGTGCGCTGATAGTGGGTGTAGACGATGGCGGCGGTCTGTTCCTTGGGGTTGCGCGCGTTTTCCAGGGCCTCGGGCGGCAGGATCAGGTCGTTTTTCCACGAGCCGATCATGTTCTTGATCTCGTCGACGCCGTCGTCGCCCGAGTATTCCTTCTGCATGATGTCGGTCATCAAGGCTTTGACGTCGGTCTCGTCGAAGATCGAGAAACCCGGCTTGTAGCCCAGCCGCACGTGTTCCTTGCGGATGATGTTCAGGCCCAGATTGTGGAAGGTGCAGACGGTCAGGCCGCGACCTTCGCCGCCCTTGAGCAGTGTGCCGACCCGTTCCTTCATCTCGCGCGCGGCCTTGTTGGTAAAGGTCATGGCGACGATGTACTGGGCGCGAATGCCGCAATTCTGGATCAGATGCGCAATTTTGCGCGTGATCACGCTGGTCTTGCCGGAGCCTGCGCCGGCGAGCACCAAAAGAGGGCCGCCGACGTAGCTCACGGCTTCTTGCTGCCGGGGATTGAGTCGGGACATACGAAATCAGGGAGTCGTTTGCGAAATGGGCCGGCATTTTAACAGGCTCAGCGAATTGTGCTGCTCTCTCCGACTTGTGACGCAGCACGCTATCTATATTTGCCGGTTTTGATACTTTCACGCAGGATGCGCGATGAATGTGCGTCTATTGTTCGTTATTCAAGATACAAAGCCGCGTTTGATAACCGAGGTCATTTGGTCATTGGTTACCGGCGCTGCATAATGCCCGCCGCCTACATCTTTGCAGAGTCTAGGGAGCTAGCTTGTCTACGCCTGTCGAACCCTTGCGTTTGCTGCTACTGGCCGAAGAGCCAGCGTGGGCAGCGTTGTTGCGCGAGTGTCTGGCTCCGATGGGGAGCTCGACCGTGCTGATCAGCGCGCCGAGTTGGGAGTCGGTCAGCAGTCTGTTCGATGACAACCGCGGTGCGGTGTTGTTGACGATTCCAGCGCTTCAACCTCTACCTGGCCGTTGCAGCCTGCCGACGGTATTGCTGCTCGAGCATGAGCCGCTGTTGCCACCCGATGGGGTGAGTGACTGGCTGGTACGCGATCACCTCGATCCCGGTATGTTGCGCCGGTGCCTGCGGCATGTGCGCGAGCGAGGCCTGCTGGAAAACACGCTGCAGCGCCTGGCCGAGCAAGACCCACTGACCGGCATCGCCAATCGCCAGGGTTTCCAGACCTTGCTGGCGGCACGCCTGACGGAAAACGACGGCCGCGGCCTGGCCCTCGGTCACCTCGACCTCGATAACTTCCGTCACGCCAACGATGCCCTGGGCCACCAGGCCGGTGACCGGTTGATCCTGCAAGTGGTCGCGCGGCTAAAAAGCCAGCTTGAGGCCAGCGATCAATTGGCGCGGCTGGGCAGTGATGAGTTCGCCCTGCTGATCGACACCCGCCGCGCGCCTCAGCGCGCCGAATGGATGGCCGAGCGCATTACTGAAGCGCTGGCCGAGCCTTACTGGGTCGACGGCGAAAGCCTGTTGATCGGTTCCAGCCTCGGTATTGCCCACGCCCGGGCCCAGGCCGGCGCCGACCCGCTGATGTGGCACGCACACATCGCCATGCAGCAGGCCAAAAGCACTCAAGGCTGCACTTTTCACATCTTCAACGAACGCATCAACCGCAATGCTCGCAGCATGGCCGACCTCGAAAGCGAGCTGCGCCGGGCGTTGCGCCGGGATGAACTGGAACTGCATTACCAGCCACGGCTGAACCTCGAGGACGGGCAGATCGTCGGCCTCGAAGCCTTGGTGCGCTGGCGTCATGGCGAGCGCGGCTTGCTGCCACCCAGCGAATTCGTGCCGCTGGCCGAGCAGAGCGGCTTGATTGTGCCGCTGGGTTACTGGGTGATTTCCCGCGCCTTGCGCGACATGCAGGCGTTGCGCGAACGGGGTTTGCCGGCGTTGCACATGGCGATCAATCTGTCGTTCCGGCAGTTTCAGGACAGCCAGTTATTGTCGACGTTGAGTCGGTTGATTGCCGAGCGTGGCGTCGAGGCGCAATGGCTGGAATTCGAACTGACTGAAACCGCCGTGATGCGCCGCAGCGATCTGGTCAAACAGACCATGGATGCCCTGGGGCGTCTGGGTGTGCGCTTCTCCCTCGACGACTTCGGCACCGGTTTCTCTTCGTTCGTGCACCTCAACAGCCTGCCGATTGCCTTATTGAAGATCGACAAGAGCTTTGTCGGCGGCATGGAACAGCGCGAAGAGAATCGCAAACTGGTCCACGCGATGATCAATCTGGCGCACAACCTCAATCTGGAAGTGGTCGCCGAAGGTGTAGAAACGCCGGAGCAACTGGATCTGTTGCGCGGGTTTGGCTGCGATCAGGTGCAAGGGTATTTGATCAGCAAGCCATTGCCGTTGGCGGAGCTGGTTGAGTATTTGACCTTTGGCAGCAGTCAGCAGCCTGCACAGGAAGTCGTGAACTAAACACGGACAAATGTGGGAGCGAGCTTGCTCGCGATAGCGGTTTGTCAGTCACATGTATGTTGGATGTGCCGCCGTCATCGCGAGCAAGCTCGCTCCCACAAGGGATCTCAGTCAGGCTGGGCGACCGGGAAACTATTCCGCGGCGCAGGCTCCTGACGAATCATCTTTTTCATTTTCCACTCAAACGCCCACGTCAGACTCACCGCCGCGCACGCCAGCCCCAACGCCAATCCCCACCAGACGCCTGTCGGCCCCCAATTCAAATGGAAGGCCATCCACCAGGCGGCGGGCGCGCCAATCAGCCAATAGCAACCCAGCCCCACCAGGAACGTGGTCTTGGCATCCTTGAGCCCACGAATGCAGCCCATGGCGATGGTTTGCGTGCCGTCGAACAGCTCGAACCACGCGGCGACCGCCAACAGGCTCACGGCCAGGTTGATGACGTCGCGAAACGCCGGGTCGTTGTGGTCCAGGAACAAACCGATCAACTGATTCGGCAGCAACCAGAAGACCATGGCGAAGGCAAGCATCGCCGCCGCGCCAAAGGCGATCCCGACCCGTCCGGCCAGCCGTGCATTCAGCAACTGCCCGGCGCCGTAGTGCTGCCCGATGCGCATGGTGATCGCATAGGAAATCCCCGCCGGAACCATGAACGCCACCGAGACGATTTGCAGGGCGATCTGGTGTGCGCCCATTTGCGTACTGCCCATGGTGCCCATGCACAGCGCGGCGAACGCAAACAGTCCGACTTCCACCGCGTAGGTGCCACCAATCGGCAGGCCCAGGCGCCACAGTTCCTTCAGATACTGGCGGTTAGGCCGCGACAGGCCCTGACGCAAGGGATAAGCGTCGTAGGCCGGATGCCGACGGATGTGCCAGGCCAGCGCCAGCGCCATGCAGTTGGCGACAACAGCGGTAACCAGTCCGATGCCCATCAACCCCAGTTTCGGCAGGCCGAACATGCCGGTAATCAATGCGTAATTGAGCAGGAAGTTGGCCACGGTGCCGCCGAGGCTGATGACCATCACCGGTGTTGCCCGGCCGATGGCGCTGGTGAAGCCACGCAGGGCCATGAAACTCAGGTAGCCGGGCAGGGCGAACGGCAGGATCAGCAGGAATTGCCCGGCCGCGTGGACGTTGGTTTCGGTCTGGCCGAACAGCAGCAACACCGGCTTGAGGTTCCACAGCAGCAACCCGGCCACCAACGCCATCAACCACGCCAGCCATAACCCGGCCTGGGTCAGCCTGGCGGCGCCGACGATGTCGCCGGCACCCTGACGGATCGCCACGAGGGTGCCGACCGCGGCGATCACGCCAATGCAGAAGATCGACACGAACGAGTAAGTTGCTGCGCCCAGGCCGCCACCGGCCAGCGCCTCTGGACTCAGGCGCGCCATCATCAAGGTGTCGGTGAGAACCATCAGCATGTGCGCCAACTGCGAGGCAATCAACGGCCCCGCCAGCCGCAGGATGGCCCAGAGTTCGGTACGTGCTGGATGCTGCATGGTCATCACGCCTCGATTATCAGAGTGAACAGGAGAGAGCCGATTCTCGGCGCTCTACGGGGTTTTCACAAAGGGATAAAAAGGATGGGTGGCATGAGTCAAACTCATGCTGAAGAGTTTCTGCTAGGGTGACCGAATCCCGCTATAGGAGCTTTCCGAATGTCTCGTCGTCTTCCTCCCTTGTATGCCCTGCGCGCATTCGAAGCGGCGGCGCGGCACAGCTCGTTTACCCGTGCGGCCGAAGAACTATCGATCACCCAAAGCGCGGTCAGTCGGCACATTCGTACGCTAGAAGAGCATTTTGCCTGTCGGCTGTTTCACCGCAGTGGGCGCAATCTGCAACTGACCGAGTCGGCGCGGTTGATCCTGCCCGGCATTCGCGAAGGCTTCACGGCCCTGGAGCGGGCCTGCAATACCTTGCGCGCCGAAGATGACATCCTGCGCATGAAAGCGCCGTCGACCCTGACCATGCGCTGGCTGCTGGCACGGCTGAGCCGCTTTCGGCACCTGCAACCGGGCAACGAGGTGCAATTGACCAGCGCCTGGATGGACGTCGACTCGGTGGACTTCAACCATGAACCGTTCGACTGCGCCGTCATCCTCAGCAACGGGCATTTTCCGCCGGACTGGGAGGCGAGTTTTCTGTTCCCGGAAGAGCTGATTCCAGTCGGCGCGCCGAATCTTCTGCAGGATCAACCGTGGGATGTCGCACGGCTGGCCAATGCCGAACTGTTGCACCCGACGCCGGACCGACGCGACTGGCGCAGTTGGCTGGAACGCATGGGGCTGGCGGATCAGGTGTCGCTCAAGGGCGGGCAAGTGTTCGACACGCTGGAACTGGGCATGATCGCCGCCGCCCGAGGCTATGGCGTGTCCATGGGCGATCTGCTGATGGTGGCGGAAGATGTGGCTCAGGGACGTCTGAGTTTGCCGTGGCCAACGGCCGTTGCCAGCGGTGAGAAATATTACCTGGTCTGGCCGAAAACTCGCCCCGGTGGTGAACGTTTGCGCAGGCTCAGCGACTTCCTGCAAGGCGAAGCCCGAGCAATGGAATTGCCCGACGTTCAACACTTGGGCTGAATCGATAGAGCCGCCGCAATGGCGGCCTTGAGCCATATCCCGGTTAATTACTCAAGTATTCCGATTGTCCGCCGAAAATGCAGGTGGAACCTTCGTGCAGGTTCGACGCAATTCCCATTATTAGAATTTTGCTGAGTGTGCAGCCAGATCAAGGAAGATCCGGGCGCTCGGCCAGGAGCTGTCATGTCTCAACCTCGTGCCCGGATCGCCTCACAGCTTGGTCTTGCGCTTGCCGTGATACTGGCGATTGTCATCAGCGGCAGTACCGTGTTCGCCCTGCGTTCGCTGGACACCGCCAACCTCGCCACCCGCGAAGAGCACCTGGCCAGTGAAGCCCGGTTGCTGGCCGATCAGTTGAGTACCTTTCACGGCACGTTGCGTGAAAGTACCCAGCGCCTGAGCGGTCTGTTCGAGAAGCGCTTCAGCGCCGGTTTGAGCGTGCACCCGGATGAACCGGTGGCGGTAGCGGGCGCACAGACGCCAGGCCTGCACCTGGGCAGCGAAGTGCTGAACAACAATTTCAAGGAAGTGGACGAGTTCAAGCAAATGACCGCCGGCGTTGCGACGGTGTTTGTGCGCAGCGGCGAAGACTTCATTCGGGTCAGCACGTCCCTGAGCAAACAGGACGGCACCCGAGCCATCGGCACGCTGCTTGATCACGCGAACCCGGCCTATGCCCGCTTGATGGCGGGGCAGGCCTACGTCGGTCGCGCCTTGCTGTTCGACCGCTCCTACATGACTCAGTACACCCCCGTACGTGACAGCGGCGGTAAGGTGATTGCCGTTCTGTTTGTAGGATTCGACTACACCGACGCGCAGAACGCGCAGTTTGCCAACCTCAAGCGCTTCCGTATCGGCCAGACCGGTTCCCTGGCGCTGCTGGATGAACAGAGCAAATGGCTGGTGCCGATCGCGGGCGTGCAAGCGCTGGATCAGGCGACTCCGACCATCGTCAGTCTGGCGAAAACGCCGGGCAAGGGCGAGTTCTGGAGCGACAAGTCCGAAGATTTCTACAGCATTGCCGTACCGTTTGAAGGCGGCCCATGGTCGGTGGTGGCGAGCATGCCGAAAACCGAAATCCGTGCCGTGACTTGGAGTGTCGGCATTCAATTGGCGATTGGCAGTCTGCTGGCGATGTTGATTGCTGTGGGGGCGGCGGTCTGGTTGCTACGCAGCAAACTCGCACCTTTGGGTGATCTGGTGCGTCAGGCCGAAGCCCTGGGCGCCGGTGATTTGAGCGTGCGTCTGAACGTATCGAGCAACGACGAGATCGGTCAATTGGCCCGCGCGTTCAACCAGATGAGCCAGGCGCTGTCGACCATGGTCGAGCACATCCGCAAGGCCTCGCAAGAGGTCAACAGCCGCGCCCAGGCCTTGTCCGGTCTTTCCGGTGGCGCCTATGAGGGGATGGAGCAGCAGTCGGGCGAAATCACCAGCATGGCCGGCGCCGTGGAAGAGTTCAGCGCCACCTCCCTGAACATCGCCGACAACATGGGCAACACCCAGCGTCTGGCCCAGGAAAACGCACAGCAAACCCAGATCGGTCGTACGTCGATGGACGAAGCGTCCTCGTCTCTGGAGCAAATCGCCGGCGCGCTGAACAGCACGGCGACAGTGATCAATACTTTGGGTCAGCGCTCCCAGGAAATCGGCGGCATTGTCGGTGTGATTACCTCGATTGCCGATCAAACCAACCTGCTGGCGCTCAACGCCGCCATCGAAGCCGCTCGTGCCGGCGAGCAGGGCCGTGGTTTTGCCGTGGTAGCCGATGAGGTTCGCAACCTGGCTTCGCGTACCCGCCAGGCGACAGATGAAATTTCCGGAATGATTCAAAGCATCCAGCAGGAAACCGGCAACGCCATCAGCACCATGGAACAAGGCAACCTGTTGATGCAGGAAGGCCTGTCGCGCAACGCCAACGTCGCCAGTGCCCTGGCACGGATCGATGAGCAAAGCCATTCTGCCGGTCAGCAATTCGCGGCGATCACCACCGCCACTCAAGAACAGAGCAGTACCGCCACCTTGCTCAGCAGCAACCTGCAAAGCATTGCCCTGGCGAACAGTGAGCAGCGCGAAGTGGTGTCCAATCTGGCGATCACTGCCAAAGAGTTGGAGAAGCTGGCGGCGGATTTGCGGCATGAGGTTGACCGGTTCCGCTGAGGCACCGCCGCATTCTTTCTCTCCCATGAGCTGAGTTGTGTTGTTTTTAAGCTTGATGAATCGTTTCAGCAAGACTATAAAAACGACACAACTCCAAGAAAGGCTCCTGTCATGACTCCGCTCAAACTCATCATCGCTCTCGGTGCGCTGTCGGCTACCTCCCACGCCATGGCTTGGGACTACGTGTTGCTCGACACCGACAAAGCGGCCCAGAACTGGCAGATCACCAGTCAGCAGCTCGGGATCAAAACCGGCAAACCCTTCTCGGTCACCCTGCGCACCTTGCACGGCGGTCGGCAGGAGGGCGTCAGCATCGTCGACATCGATAACGGCACGATGAAACTCTCGGTGGTGCCTACCCGCGGGATGAACGTCCTGCAGGCGTCGGTTGGCGATGTGCGCATGGGTTGGGATTCGCCGGTCAAGGACGTGGTCAATCCGTCTTTCATCGAACTCAATGGCCGCGGCGGGCTGGGCTGGCTTGAGGGCTTTAACGAACTGGTCACTCGCTGCGGCTACGAGTGGGTCGGTCACCCAGGCATGGACAACGGTGAACTGCTGACGCTCCACGGTCGCGCCGCCAACATCCCGGCCAGCAAAGTCACGTTGCACATCGATGAAAAAGCGCCTTACAACATCAGTCTGCGCGGCGAGCTGAAAGAGCAGGCGTTCAAGAAAGTCGACTTCTCCGTCGCGACCGAACTGGTCACCGAACCCGGCAGCGCAGCGTTCGCCCTCAACGACACCCTCACCAACAACGGCGACTATCCGAAGGAATACCAGGCGCTGTACCACAGTAACTTCAGCACCCCATTCCTGGAGCAGGGCGCCCGCTTCGCCGCACCGGTGAAACAGGTGTCGCCGTTCAATGACAAGGCCAAAGGCGATCTGCCGGACTGGCAAACCTACCGCGCGCCGACCAAGGACTACGACGAAACGGTTTACAACGTTGTGCCGTATGCCGACGCCAAGGGCGATACGCTGACCGTGCTGCATAACAAGGCAGGCAGCCTCGGGGTTTCGGTGGGTTTCAATACTCAACAGTTGCCGGTGTTCTCCCTGTGGAAAAACACGGACACCCAAGGGCAGGGTTATGTCACAGGCCTTGAACCGGGAACGAGCTTTTCCTACAACCGCCGGTATCAGCGGCCACTCGGTTTAGTGCCGACGATTGCGGCCAAGGAGCAGAAGCAGTTCCAGATCAGCTACAGCTTGCTGGCGGACAAGGGGGCTGTGGATAACGCGTTGAAGCGAGTGAACGAGATTCAGGGCGGGCGGCAGACCGAGGTGCGGCAAACGCCGTTGGTGGATCTCACCAAGGAATAATCCCCCGCTAATTTGTGCTCGGCCGGTATTGCAGTGCCTCGGCCAGATGCTCGCGGGTGATGCCATCGACTTGCTCAAGGTCCGCCAGGGTGCGCGCCACTTTGAGCAGTCGATGGGCTGACCGCAACGACAAGGTCAGTCGTTCACACGCTGTTTCCAGCCAGGTTTCGTCGGCTGTGGATAAGTTGCAGTGGTGGCGCAGGCCTGGCAGATCGAGAAAGGCGTTGGCGCAGCCCTGGCGTTTGTGTTGCCGCTCTCGTGCATCGGCGACCAGAACCGCGGCAGTGGCGGTGTTATCGCCGGGTTTGAGCGCAGGATTCAACGCCGTGGCCTCCCGAGCGACGGTCAGGTGCAGGTCGATCCGATCCAGCAGCGGCCCAGACAATTTGTTGCGATAACGCTGCACCATGTCTGGTGTACAACTGCATTTGCCGCTGGGTTCGCCAAGATATCCACAGGGACACGGGTTCATCGCGGCCACCAATTGAAAGCGCGCCGGAAACCTTACGCGATCCTTGGCGCGGGAAATCACGATGTGGCCGGACTCCAGCGGCTCCCTTAAAACCTCCAACACTTTGCGATCGAATTCCGGAAGTTCGTCGAGGAACAGTACGCCATGATGGGCGAGGGTGATTTCGCCGGGTTGTGGCTTCGAACCGCCGCCCACCAATGCAGGGCCGGACGCCGAGTGGTGGGGCTGGCGGAAGGGTCTTTGCGGCCAGTGGCTCAAGGGCACGCAACTGGTGACGGATTGAATGGCAGCAACTTCCAGCGCCTCGTTTTCGGCTAACGGGGGAAGCAACCCCGGTAACCGACTCGCCAACAGTGTTTTTCCGGTCCCCGGCGGTCCGCTGAACAGCAGGTTATGAGCTCCAGCCGCCGCAATCAGCAATGCGCGCTTGGCCGAGATTTGCCCCTGCACTTCATTCAAGTCCGGATAGGGCTTACTTGCATAGAGCAACCCGTTGGAAACGTAGGGCTCGACCGGCGTATGTCCATTGAAGTGCGCAACGGCTTCCAGCAGGTGATCCACGGCAAACACCTTCAACCCCGACGCCAGGCACGCCTCCTCGGCGTTCGCCCGCGGCACCATCAGCGAGCGTCCGGCCTTGCGTGCGGCCAGCGCCGCCGGCAACACGCCTCTCACGGCACGTACCGCGCCTGACAACGCCAACTCTCCCAAGCATTCAATGTCATCCAGCGTCAACGTCGGCACCTGCACGCTGGCGGACAGAATCCCCAAGGCAATCGCCAGATCAAACCGTCCGCCATCCTTAGGTAAGTCCGCGGGTGCGAGATTAAGCGTGATGCGCCGCGCAGGGAATTGCAGGCCTGAATTGATGATCGCGCTACGTACCCGGTCCTTGCTTTCCTTCACTGCCGCTTCGGGTAAACCAACCATCGTCAATGACGGCAAACCGTTGGCCAGATGGACTTCTACGGTGACGGCGGGCGCATCCACGCCAATCTGGGCGCGGCTGTGGACGATGGAGAGTGACATGGTCGTTCCTTGAGCTTTACGGGAACCGCTTCCTGCGGTTTTTGAAGGGTAGTTGGGGCGTTGGGTTTCGGCGTGGCGAATGAGGCGACAAACTTTCACTGGATGTTGCGAGTGTCCTTGAGGTGATGAAGCGTAAGCGAGTGTGGATTGCGTATGTAATCAGTCGCGGGATGAGGTTTTTGTAGGACCTTGCCTAGATCAATGAAGGACGGCGGCGAAAGGGTGCGGGCGCCCTTGCTTGATTGCAAAGGCTGCTTATGATCATTAATTGATCGCTGGCTTCGGAGAGGAAAATGAACAGTAATGGAATGCGCCCCGTTCATCCTGGCGAAATTCTTCAGGAGGAGTTTCTTGAACAGTTGGGCATTTCAGAGTCGGCTTTCGCCCATTCGTTGAACGAACCGTTAAATGTGGTCAACGAAATCGTGATGCAACAGCGTTGTGTCAGTGCTGATCTAGCGGAGAAGCTATCTGGCTACCTGAACACCACGCCCGAATTCTGGCTGAACCTGCAATCGACTTACGATCTGCGTAAAGCCGAAATCGAACGTGGTCGCGCTTTGGCCACCTAAAGCGATTGCAGCATCCGCGAAGCACGCTTCCACCAGGGCGCACTCTCCGAACGCTGTGGCCGTTTCCCTTCCGCAAGCATGTGCGGAACATCCTGCAACCGAATCCACGGCTGGTTATTCCAGTGCAGCAAACTCAGCGACATCTCCGGCCAGTTCAGCAGGCTCAGTATCGGGCGTTCGCTTGACGTCGGTTGTTGGGCATCTCTGAGGGCTGGCACTACGTCGTGGGTCAGCCATTCGCGCAGGCCTCGGTATTCGGGGCAGTAGTGGTAGACGAGTAGGGCGTAGACGCCGGACTCGCTGATTAGCAGGGTGTTTTCGATGGTGCCGTGGGTGAGGACTCGCGCGGACTGATGTTGATCGGGGTCGAGTTTGCGGACGGCGCGTTCGTCGAGGTAGAGGCGAAGCAGACGGCCTAGGTCTCGGGCGCTGAACCAGGCCTGGTTTTCGAGGAGGAGGGCGTGGAGGTGGAGTTTGTGGCGGGTGAAGACGTGGGGGGACAGATAAGCGTCATCGCTATTCATTGATACAGCTCCTTTTGCTAAAGGGGCTGCCGTCAATCGTCGCCAAACGATTGGGGTGGCAGCTGTACGCGGGTTGGCGAACCGGAGCAAAAGGAACCCGGCAGATCCGAAGACCTCCCACGCACAGCCGCCATGACTCGAGAGATGGTCGTCGTGCGCCTTAAGCTTCCAGGTCGCCAAACCCAGCGCTGAATAATTCAGCTGAGGATGAGCTTAGGAACCTGGGCTTTGCGACGCTATCGGACGGCGGTGGTGATCTTTGTAGGACGTTGCCGAGATGGTGGCGGGGCGGCAGATCAGGAGATCGCAGCCTTCGGCAGCTCCTACAAGGGTGGTCTGTCCAGTGTGGGATGGCTGGAGGACCGAGGTGACCTTATTCGCGGGCAAGCCCGCTCCCACAGGGATTTGCAGTGTTATTCGGTTGGGGGATTCAGCTTCGCTTCCAGCTCCGCCACCTTCGCCTCAAGACTCTCCAACCGAGCCCGCGTCCGGGCCAGCACAACCATCTGGCTATCAAACTCTTCACGACTCACCAGGTCCAGCTTGCTGAAGCCGCTCTGCAGCAGCGCTTTAAACTGGCTTTCGATTTCGCTTTTCGGCAGTGGGGTGTCGCCGCTGAAGAGGCGGGAGGCGGTGCCGCTCAGGGCATCGAGGAAGTCTTTGGGCGCGAGCATGGGAAATGTCCTGTCTACAATGGCGGGCAGTGTATCACGCAGTGTCTATAGTCAATCTCGTAGTCAGGGGTGCACGCTTTTCGCGCATGGGGATGGACGGCCGCGCACTGTTGTTGTGCGTATCCGTTGGGCCATTTGCGTGAAGCTGCTTGCGGCAGCGACCAAAGGCTTGAAATCAGGGGGTTTTGGCGAGATGGCAAGCTTTCTGCTTAGTCAGTAGTAACCCATGCACTGATACAGTCGCTGTGACGAATGCAGTGCGCCAAGCGGAACGGGGGAAGTGTTTCGTGCGGAGTGGTTAGCAGGCGTCGGACGGGCAGGTAAGGCCGACGGTGCGTTACAAAGCCAGGCACTGCGCTTAGACTTGAGTCGGGTTTGTTTTCCTGGGGCAAGTCCACCAATTCGGGAGAGAGTTTTCATGAAGCTAGTCACTGCCATCATCAAGCCGTTCAAACTGGACGATGTACGCGAGTCGCTGTCCGAGATCGGCGTGCAGGGCATTACCGTTACTGAAGTCAAAGGCTTCGGCCGGCAGAAGGGTCACACCGAGCTGTATCGCGGCGCGGAATACGTGGTCGATTTCCTGCCAAAGGTGAAGATCGATGTCGCCATTGACGACAAGGATCTTGACCGGGTTATCGAGGCGATAACCAAGGCGGCCAACACCGGTAAAATCGGTGACGGCAAGATCTTCGTGGTCAATCTGGAACAGGCGATTCGCATCCGTACCGGCGAAACCGATACCGACGCAATCTAAGCCGCCACAAACCCAACGCCCCAGGAGAAAACAATATGACTCTGCGTAAATTCGCAGGGCTAGGAGCCCTGTTGTCCCTCGTAATGCCCGGCCTGGCTATGGCGGCAGACGAAGTGGCAGCCCCAGTCCTCAACTCCGGCGACACCGCCTGGATGATGACCTCGACAGCCCTCGTGCTGTTCATGACCATTCCCGGCCTCGCGCTGTTCTACGGCGGCATGGTTCGTTCCAAAAACATTCTTTCCGTGATGATGCAGTGCTTCGCCATTACCGGCCTGATCAGCATCCTGTGGGTCATTTATGGCTACAGCATTGCGTTCGACACCACCGGCATGGAACAGGGCGTCATCAACTTCAACTCGTTCTTCGGTGGCATGGGCAAGGCTTTCCTCGCCGGTGTCACGCCATCGAGCTTGACCGGTCCCGCGGCGCTGTTCCCTGAGGCGGTGTTCGTCACCTTCCAGATGACGTTCGCCATCATCACCCCTGCGCTGATCGTCGGTGCCTTTGCCGAGCGGATGAAGTTCTCCGCCATGCTGATCTTCATGGGCGTCTGGTTCACCCTGGTTTATGCACCGATTGCGCACATGGTCTGGTCCGGTAACGGCGGCCTGTTGTGGGACTGGGGCGTGCTGGACTTCGCCGGCGGCACCGTGGTGCACATCAACGCCGGTGTGGCCGGTCTGATTGCCTGCCTGGTACTGGGCAAACGCAAAGGCTTTCCGACCACCCCGATGGCGCCGCACAACCTCGGTTACACCTTGATGGGCGCTGCCATGCTGTGGGTTGGCTGGTTCGGCTTCAACGCCGGCTCCGCCGCAGCGGCCAACGGCACTGCCGGTATGGCGATGCTGGTGACCCAGATCGCAACCGCCGCCGCGGCACTGGGCTGGATGTTCGCCGAGTGGATCACTCACGGCAAACCAAGTGCCCTGGGTATCGCTTCGGGTGTCGTGGCCGGTCTGGTTGCAATCACCCCAGCCGCTGGCACCGTGGGCCCGATGGGCGCTCTGGTCATCGGTCTGGCAGCCGGCGTGGTGTGCTTCTTCTGCGCCACCACCCTGAAACGCAAACTCGGCTATGACGACTCCCTGGACGCCTTCGGTGTTCACGGTATCGGCGGTATCCTCGGCGCGATCCTGACCGGTGTCTTCGCTGCACCGTCGCTGGGTGGCTTCGGCACCGTCACCGACATCGCCGCACAAGTCTGGATTCAGTGCAAAGGCGTGGGCTTCACGGTGATCTACACCGCGATCGTCACCTTCATCATCCTCAAGGTCCTGGACGCCGTCATGGGTCTGCGTATCACTGAGGAAGAAGAGGCAGTCGGCATCGATCTGGCACTTCACAACGAACGCGGCTACAACTTGTAAGTACGCGCACAAAAAAACTTGCCCGGCTTGCCGGGCATTTTTTTGTCTGGAGTTTGTCAGTGAAGGAACTGCTGAAAGGTTTTTTCGTACACGTTTAGTGGCGTTTACGACGAGCGTTTTTCTGCGGCCAATGGCTTACATGATAGAAGGAATATTAGGGCCTTTGTTTTTTCCCAGAGCGCGCTAGAATGCGCCCCGAACGTGCGGAGAACTGTATGTGGCAACAGACTCTGATTACCCTGCGGGCGAGGCCCCGGGGCTTTCATCTGGTAACGGACGAGTTACTCGCCGGCCTGCCTGAACTCAAGGCATGTCGGGTCGGTCTGTTGCATTTGTGGCTGCAGCATACCTCGGCGTCGTTGACCATCAACGAGAACGCCGATCCGGCGGTACGTCGCGACTTCGAACGATTTTTCAATCGTCTGATCCCACAAGGAGCAGACGGCTATGAGCATAACGACGAAGGCCTGGACGACCTCCCGGCGCACTTCAAGGCCAGCGTGCTTGGCTGTCAGCTCAGTTTGCCGATTTCGGCAGGCCGACTGGCGTTGGGAACCTGGCAAGGCGTTTATCTGGGCGAGCACCGTGATTTTGGCGGTGCCCGTAAAGTCCTCGCCACCGTGCACGGTGAAGAGGCATAAGCCGCTGGTTGCCAGCGGTTGTAGAATTTTTTCCGGCGGCCTTCGACAGACGGTGAAGCTGGGCTATAACTAATCTGCTTTTCGCAAGTCATGAGGTAGAACATGAGCGACGATGATCTGGAAAACGACGACCTCGAAGTAGGCGACGACGACGAAACCGAAGAAGGTCTGGAAACAGCAGCGGAAGACGTTGCTGACGACGATGGCGGTGAAACGCCCGTTCCGACCGCCAAAGGCAAAGCCAAGGCAGCGGTATCGGTCGATGAGCTGCCGAGCGTCGAAGCGAAAAACAAGGAGCGTGATGCTCTGGCGCGGGCCATGGAAGAGTTCCTGGCCAAGGGCGGCAAGGTGCAGGAAGTGGAGGCCAATGTGGTCGCCGATCCGCCCAAGAAGCCTGACAACAAGTACGGCAGCCGGCCTATCTGAGCCTGCTACTTGCTTGCTGAAAAAGCCCGCCGTCGCTGCGGGCTTTTTCATGGGTAAAACAAAAGTTCGGAATCTGCGGTGATCCTTGTGGGAGCGGGCTTGCCCGCGATGAGGGCATCACATCCGAAATTGATGTCGCTGACACACCGCTATCGCGGGCAAGCCCACTCCCACAGGTTCGGTGGTTTTTTCAGGATCAGTGTTGGGCGTTCCAGAGGGCCAACAACGCCGGCAACTCGCTCAGGCTGCGAATCTCGGCGTCCGGTGCCTTCTCGGCTTCCCAAACCTTGCCCGCCGGGTTAAACCAGATCGCCCGCAATCCCGCCTGCTGGGCGCCGGCAATGTCGTCACCCGGATGATCGCCGATATGCACGGCCGTTTCAGCCGTCGCACCACCCCGTTGCAACGCCTCATGAAACAGTCGTGCATCCGGTTTGCCGATGCCGATGTCTTCGGCGCACAACGCAAACTTGAAGTAATCCGCCAGCCCTAAGCGGCGCACATCGGCGTTGCCATTGGTGACCACGCCGAGGGCGTAGTGATTGGCCAGAGTCTCCAGGGTCGGCTGCACCTCCGGGAAGATTTCCAGCTGATGCCGCGCATGCAGAAACACTTCAAAACTCTGATCGGCCAGGTCTGAGGCCTGATCATGGCCGTAACCGGCCTCTTCCAGCGCATGGAACAAGACTCGGCGGCGCAGGGCGCTGATGCGGTGCTTGAGGCCCGGTTCACTGCTCAGGATCCGTTCGCGAATCGCCCACAAATGCTCCACCGGCACGGCGCCCAGATTCGGTGCATGCTCGGTCAGCCATTCACGCAATACGGCTTCGGCGCTGACGATCACCGGGGCGGTATCCCACAGGGTGTCGTCGAGGTCGAAGGTGATCAATTGAATTCTCATGACTCATCGCCTTTGATGCGTTTGGCCCGTGGATGGGCGCTGTCGTAAACCGTCGCCAGGTGCTGGAAGTCCAGGTGGGTGTAGATCTGGGTGGTTTTGATGTCCGAGTGGCCGAGCAATTCCTGAACCGCCCGCAGGTCCTGGGACGACTCCAGCAAATGGCTGGCAAAGGAGTGCCGCAACATGTGCGGATGCAGGTTCTGTCCCAGCTCACGCTCGCCAGCGGCTTTAACCCGCACCTGAATCGCCCGTGGGCCGAGGCGCCGGCCTTGCTGGCTGACAAACACCGCGTCGTCCGCAGGGTTGGTCATGGCCCGTAGCGGTAGCCATAACTCCAGCGCTTCGCGAGCTTTTTTGCCGACCGGCAGTAGTCGGGTCTTGCTGCCCTTGCCGAGCACTTGAACCATGCCGTCGGCCAGGTCCAGCTGATCCAGATTGAGCCCGGTCAGCTCCGACAGCCGCAAACCTGAGGAATAGAACAGCTCCAGAATCGCCTGATCCCGACGCGCCAGAAAATCATCCTCCACTGCGCCCTCAAGCAGTTGCAGTGCACGGTCGGTGTCGAGGGTTTTTGGCAGCCGACGTTCGCCTTTCGGCGGTGCCAAGCCGTTGGCCGGGTCGTGGTCGCAGAGGCCTTCGCGGTTCAGATAGTGATAGAGCCCGCGCACCGCCGACAGCAGCCGCGCCAGGCTGCGCGAAGATTGGCCCTGTGAATGCAGGCGTGCGATCAGGCTGCGCAGGCGCTGGATGTCCAGGGCCGCCCAACTGCTGATGTTCTGTTTGAAACACCAGCCCAGCACTTTGTCGAGGTCGCGACGGTAGGCGTACAGCGTGTGAGGCGACACCTGCCGCTCACTGCGCAGGTGTTCGCAGTAAGCGTCCAGTTGCCGTTCCATCATCAGCGTACCGAGCGCAGGGAGGTGTTGACCCGTGGCAGCACGCGGCCCATGACTTCGGCGATGTAGCTCAAGAACAGCGTGCCCACCGAACTCTTGTAATGCTGCGGGTCACGGCTGGCGATGGCCAGGACGCCGTGGATGCCCTGGTAGCTGATGGCGACAACGGCGGTGGAGCCGATCTGTTTGCGCTGTTCTTCGCCAAACAGGAAGTCCAGTTCGTGTTCACGCAGGCTACCGCTGACGCTTTTGTCTTCCGAGAGCAAGCCGCCGATGGCTGTTTGCGCGTCGGCATGCGTGACCCAGCGACCCACCGGCATCGGGTTGTCACCCAGCAGGATCAGGCTGACGAAGGGCACCTGGAAGTCCTGGCGCAGACTGTCTTCGACGCTGATCACCACGTCTTCCAGGCTGGTGGCGTCCATCAGCGCGAGAATCAGGCGGCGGGTCTTGTCGAAAAGGCGGTCGTTGTCGCGGGCCACGTCCATCAAGTGCGAGAGGCGATGACGCAACTCGATATTGCGGTCGCGCAGGATGCTCATCTGGCGTTCGACCAGCGAAATGGTGTCGCCGCGCTGGTGCGGAATGCGCAAGGTTGCGAGCAGTTCTTCATGCTCGACGAAGAAATCCGGATGAGCCTCCAGGTACGCGGCAATCGCCGCCGCCTCAAGGCTTTCGGAAGGGGATTCGTCGGGCTGTAGGGCGGGAACCTGGGGCTTATCTTTCATGGATTCGACTCTCTCAAAGACGCACTTGTCCTTCATAAACGCGCACTGCCGGGCCGGTCATCATGACCGGTTGGCCTGGGCCTGCCCATTCAATGGACAGACGCCCGCCGGGCAGGTCGATCAATAGCGGCGAATCCATCCACCCCTGGCTGATCGCGGCCACTGCGGCAGCGCAAGCGCCGGTTCCGCACGCCTGGGTTTCCCCGGTCCCGCGTTCCCAGACGCGCAACTGCGCGCGGTTGCGGTCGATGACCTGGAGAAAACCGACATTGACCCGCGCCGGGAAGCGCGGATGGTTTTCGATTTTCGGCCCCAGTTCATGCACCGGTGCATTATTGATGTCGCTGACCCGCAGCACGGCATGGGGGTTACCCATGGACACGGCGGCCAGGTCGACCGGGGTGCCGTCGACGTCGACCTGATAGCTCGTGGCCTGCTCCGACGCTTCAAATGGAATCTCGGCCGGCACCAGGCGCGGTGCACCCATGTTGACACCGATCTGCCCGTCGCTGCGGATATCCAGTTCGATGATGCCGCTTTTGGTCTCGACGCGGATCTGCCGCTTCGCGGTCAGACGCTTGTCGAGCACGAAGCGAGCGAAACAGCGCGCGCCGTTGCCGCACTGTTCCACTTCGGAGCCGTCGGCGTTGAAGATCCGATAGCGGAAATCCACGTCCGGGTTGCTTGGCGCTTCGACGATCAGCAACTGGTCAAAACCGATACCGGTATGCCGATCGCCCCATTGCTTGGCGTGTTTGGGCAGGATGTGCGCATGCTGGCTGACCAGGTCGAGGACCATGAAGTCATTGCCCAGGCCGTGCATCTTGGTAAAACGCAGCAGCATGGTTTTACTCCGGCAGCAGGCTTTCGCCAGCAAACAACTCGGCTACCGTCTCACGGCGACGCACTTCAAATGCCTGATCACCGTCCACCAACACTTCAGCGGCACGGCCGCGGGTGTTGTAGTTGGAACTCATGACAAACCCGTAGGCACCGGCCGAATGCACGGCCAGCAGGTCGCCTTCTTCCAGGGCCAGTTCACGATCCTTGGCCAGGAAGTCGCCGGTCTCGCAGATCGGCCCGACGATGTCGTAGGCACGGGCAACGGTAGTGCGCGGGCGCACGGCGGTGACGTCCATCCAGGCCTGGTACAGCGCCGGGCGGATCAGGTCGTTCATGGCGGCGTCGACGATGGCGAAGTCTTTGTGTTCGGTGTGCTTGAGGTACTCGACCTGGGTCAGCAGCACGCCAGCGTTGGCGACGATAAAGCGGCCCGGCTCAAACACCAGCGCCAGGTCACGACCGTCGAGACGCTCGCGCACGGCTTTGATGTAGTCGGCAGCCAATGGCGGCTCTTCATCGCGATAACGCACGCCCAAACCACCACCGAGATCGATGTGGCGCAGGTAAATGCCGCAATCGCCGAGGCGGTCGACCAGGCCCAGCAGGCGGTCGAGGGCGTCGATGAAGGGAGGCAGAGTGGTCAGTTGCGAGCCGATGTGGCAATCGACACCGACCACTTCCAGGTTTGGCAGTTGCGCGGCGCGGATGTACACGTCTTCGGCGTCGGCGATGGCGATGCCGAACTTGTTCTCTTTAAGACCGGTGGAAATGTACGGGTGGGTGCCGGCGTCGACATCCGGGTTCACGCGCAGCGAGATCGGTGCGCGAACGCCCAGCTCGGCGGCGACCACTTGCAGGCGTTCCAGCTCATCGGTGGATTCGACGTTGAAGCAGTGCACGCCGACTTCCAGGGCACGACGCATGTCGTCACGGGTCTTGCCGACACCGGAGAAGACGATCTTGTCGGCGCTGCCGCCAGCGGCCAGTACGCGTTCCAGTTCACCACGGGAGACGATGTCGAAACCGGCGCCCAAACGCGCCAGGACATTCAGAACACCCAGGTTGGAGTTGGCCTTGACCGCAAAACAGACCAGATGCGGCATGCCGGTCAGCGCATCGGCGTAAGCCAGGTACTGGGCTTCGATGTGCGCACGGGAGTAGACGTAGGTCGGTGTGCCAAAGCGTTCGGCGATGGCGGACAGGGCAACACCTTCCGCGAACAGCTCGCCGTCACGGTAGTTAAAAGCGTCCATGGCGTTCCCTTATTGGTAGACGTCGTGCTTGTGTGCCTTGGAGGCAGGCTGCTTTTGCGAGGACTTGGCCTGCTCTGCAGGGTCCTGGTCTTCATCGGGCAGGTACAGCGGGCCTTTTTGACCACAGGCTGACACAAGGCAGGCAACCGCGACGAGCGCAGCAAGGGAAGAGATCAGGCGCTTCATGGCGAAATCCTTGAAAATGCATTAATTGCGCCGGAGTATACCGGCCACCCGGCAGCTTGCCTATGCGACGGGGCTCCCGTCCGGCGGGGCTTGGGCCGTGGCGCGGTAACTTATCCTGCACCGTACACGGATATTTCGTAACGCTATCGGGCGCTTGGTCGTTATCCTTTGCAATCACCGGGGCTCGCCCGTATCTTGCGGCGCTTGAGCGTGAGTAGACACTTTTTGAGGTTCCCGCAATGAGTTTGACTGAAGCCCGTTTCCACGATCTGGTCGATGCCACCCAGCAGATGCTGGAGGATATTTTTGACGAGTGTGACCTGGATATCGATCTGGAGAGCTCGGCCGGTGTGCTCACCGTCAAGTTCGAAAACGGCAGCCAGTTGATTTTCAGCCGTCAGGAACCGCTGCGGCAGCTGTGGCTGGCGGCCGTGTCCGGCGGGTTCCACTTCGATTACGACGAAGAGAGCAAGCGCTGGATGTGTGACAAGAGCGACGAACAACTCGGCGAAATGCTTGAGCGCATCGTCAAGCAGCAAGCTGACGCCGAGCTCGATTTCGAAGGTCTGTGAGATCGTGACCCAGCCTGCGCCCGTTCGTCCGCCAAAACCGCTCTACAGCAATGTCAGCCCGACCGTCCCTTCGCCGTGCAGCGGTGTGTGTCGGCTGGACGAGCACAAGGTCTGCCTTGGGTGTTTTCGCCATGTCGAAGACATCCGCGAATGGCGCTCGGCCGATGACGATCGGCGCCGGGTTATCTGCGCCCAGGCCACACAGCGTAAACAGGTCGGCGGGGCCTGACTTGTATATTTATTGAGCTGTGATAGTGTCGAGAAACGCCTCAACCCATCGAGGCTCGTGAAAACCCCGCCTTTTTCTGGCGGGGTTTTGCTTTTTCTGTGCAGAAGAAAGGAGTCTGCCCAAATCATGACCGCACCTTCAATCACCCTTACCCGTCTGGACGTGCAACGTCTGGAGCGCCTGATCGACAGCCTGGATGACACGCTGCCGGGCGTTATCGCGCTGCAAACCGAACTGGACCGCGCCGATACCCTGGTCGGTCACGATGAAGTACCCGCCGATGTCGTGACCATGAATTCCCGTGTGCATTGCCGCGAAGAAGGCAGCGGCAAGGACTATCACCTGACGCTGGTTTATCCGAAGGATGCCAATGCCGACGAAGGCAAGATTTCCATTCTGGCGCCGGTCGGCAGCGCACTGCTCGGTCTCAAGGTTGGTCAGCACATCGACTGGCCGGCACCGGGTGGCAAGACACTGAAACTGACCCTGCTGGAAGTCGAATCGCAGCCGGCCGAGGGCGGCCACTTTCCGGAATAAACCCCTCAGACCTGCTCGAGCGCCTCGTTCAATGCGCGCTCCAGGTCAGCCTTGTAGCGCAAATACAAAATGCTTGAACCCTGACCATCACCGAGCAGGCCCGTCAGGTCCAGGTCGGTGATGTAGCAGCGATAGCGTTCGGTTTCACGGCGCTGCTCGACGATTTCCCGGGCGACCACACTGAACAGTTGGTCGCCATGCTCCAGCTCTGAAAACTCCCGCTGATTGCAATACAACGTGACCTGCACCTGCCCCGGTGCGGCTTTGCCGACAATCGCCTGTACGTCGTAGAACGGTTTGTTGACCGGGGTTTGCGGCGCTGGCCGAGCTTCGACCCGACGCGCCCGTACGGGGCCGGAGGGCAGCAGTTGGTAATACAAGACGTCCGGATTCAGCGGCTGGGCGACGTCCATCGGCAGCAAGGCGTCGCGCCGGTACTGGATCGATTGCAGGAAACGTTGCAGCGGCACCAGCAGGCTTTGCTCGTCGTGGTAGGGCAAACGCTGCTGCCACAGGGCATTGAATTCATCCAGCACGTACAGGTCGGCGCGGTATTCGTTGATCCGGTAGAACACCTGAATACAATCGGGCTGGCCCATCGGCAGGACCAGCGCCAGGTCGTGGTCTTCAAGTGCCATCGGGTCCAGGTGCAGCGGGCTGTAGCTTGCCCGCTCTTCGCCCAGGTAATCGACCAGCGCCGGCAGCGTGGCGAGGGCGACATGATTCACCTGGCCGGGCACCAGTTCCAACACGTGGTAGTGCTGTTGGACCTGAATCAGGTAGCGATGATTGAGTTTGCTCAACAGCAGGTTCTGCGCGGTGTCGAGGATTTCTTCGACTCGCCGGGCGATGAATTGTGCGCGGTTGTGGCAGAAGCACCGAACCCGCAACGTGGGTTGTTGTAGCCCACCGGGCAGGTTGTTGAGGTAATCACGCACGCAGTCGAGCAGCGCGTGAGGTCCGTCGAAGCGGCTGACCAGCACTTCGTTCCAACTATTGAGCGTGACCTGATCCAGGGTCAGCACCAGGTTTTCCCGGACACCGGCGTAACTGAGGGAATCGGTGCGCTCGGTGGTCATCAGGATGTTGAGGTCGCGGTGGTGCTTGAGTGGATCGACGCCGACGTTTACCAGAATCAGCACTTCACTCGGCACACTGGCGCGCAGTAACGGTTCTTCGGCGACGGTCGTCAGCGGCAGGGCGATGCTCTGTTGCAGGTTGCCGAGCAGGTTGAACAGTTCGAACTCGCTCAGGTCGCTGCTGCCGGGATGCAAGGCCAGGCGAGTGCTGCTGTCGATCACGCCGTTGCGGTGACACCAGGTCAGCAGTTCCAGCAATTGGCGGCTGCGCTTGATCGGTGCGAAATGCTCCCATTCGAGGGCTGTCAGGCTGCCGTTGTACAACCCCCACTGAGTTTGACCCGATTCTTTTTTGTTCGGCGCATGCACAAGCGTGAGGGTGTCTTCGGCCAGATCCGGGGCGATGCCAGGGTTGATGAACTCGACCTTGTCGGCTTTGCGCTCGAAAGCCGCGTACAGCCGTCGACCCAGCACATTGAGGTCGCGCTTGTTGATCAGGCTGACGGTCTGTTCGTTGCGGGCGAACTGGGTCAGGAAGCGGTAGCTGTAATTGAGCTCGTTGACCAAGGCCCTTCGTTCAGAGCCGACCTGGCGGACTTTCCACTGGCTGCGGCTGTCGAGCAGGGCCAGTTGACGATGATCCCACTGCCATTCGTGGGCCAGGCGTTTAAGCAACGAACGCTGCCAGCTCTGAGTGCGACTGTTGCTGCCGGTGAGTTTGCGATTGACCTTCAGGTACAACGCCCGGCGTACCAGCTCCAGCCGTTCCGGCTCGCCACGGGCGGTCAAGTATTCCTCGATGCGCCGGTAAACCACGACGTACGGGTCCAGCTCATCAAGGTCGAGCCGATTGGCAAACACCGCTTGCTTGAAGCGCAGGCTCAGGCAATGGACCTTGGGGTGTTCGCTGGCATAGACCTCGATCAGCAGCAGTTTGAGTACCGATTTGTACGGCGACTCGATGCCCTTGAACAACTGCCAGAGTCCGGCACCGATGAATTCGCCCGGCGGGATATAGGCCAAATGCCCCAGGTCCAGGGTTTCGTCGGCACGGATGAAGCGCTTGGACATCAGCGTGTGGGTGTAACGGTCGTAGCTCGCTTCTTCATAGACCGGCACCAGCCACCAGACGGGCGTGCGTCCGGCCAGCCAGATCGCAGTGCGATAAAACTCGTCGAGTAGCAGATAGTGCTGAGTGGTGCCGCAGTCTTCCGAGCTCAATTGCGTATCACGTTCGCCGCGTACGAAACGGGTCGGGTCGATCAGGAAAAAATGCGCCTCGGCGCCCTGACCGGCGGCCCAGATTTCGAGGAGTTGGCATTTTTTGCGCAGTTCAGCGAGGTCGCTTTCGCTCAAGTCCGGCCCATGACAGACCCATACATCCATGTCGCTCTGGTCGGCTTGGGCGAGGGTGCCGAGGCTGCCCATCAGGAACAGACCGTGAATCGGTCGCGGCGGATTGCTGCCATGGCGAGGCTTATAGGAAAACGAGCGGGTCAGGCGTTGGGTTTCGGCGAGGGTGTTGGCGTCGGGTTCGTAATTCGACAGCCCGGCCGGCGTGCTGCCCGAAACATACCCTGGCAACAGCGGATGATTGACGTGGAAAAACAGCGGCAACAAGGTCAGCACCGCTTGCTGGCGGGTCGACAACCCTTCCATGGCGCGGGCCATACGGCCTTCATTGAGCTTCAGAAAACGTGCGCGCAGCTGGCTGAGAACCTTGCGGTCGATTCCCTCGTCAAGATCGGGGCGGATTTCATGGGTGCGGGTCATGTCAGCTCAAACCGGCTCGCGGGGCTCAGACGTGGGTGTCTGCGGATGAGGGGCAGTTTAGCGCCTCGGCTCCAGTACTTTTAAGCTGATTTTGTTTTTCTGGCGTCAGATTTTTATCGCGGGGCGACGGCAGGCAACAGGGCAGGTAACGAAATGTGCCCGCGGAAATCCCGTAGCAGGGGTTTCCGTGGGCGCTACGGTAATGCTCAGGCAGTTTCCCGGACGTTGAGAATGGTCAGAACGGTTTGCACATTTTGCGCGGCGTCACGGCCCAAGCTGGTCAGATAACCACCATCTGGCTGGGTGATCAGTTCTTTGTCGAACAGTCTTTGGGCGGCAGCAATGGCTTTCGGGGCAGCGGTCTGATGAATTTTCAAACCTTCCTGGGAACTGTCCAGGTTGAAGAGTGCGAGGATTTCCAGTTCGGCAACCAACTCAGGGGTAAGCGACATAAGGACTCCAGACTTTCTAGGAATTGGACGACAGCGTCCCTAAGGTGATCCCACTCGGGCGGCATGTCCAGTGCTCGCGACAGGGTTTTTTCGCCTTGGGAAGCATTCCCCGGTGGGTGACGCGGCAGCGGGGTGGTAATCAGTGTAGACAGGGTCTGGAGGAAGGCAGGATTGATTGGTTACATTCTGTGTTGAGCCTGTTTTTGTGGCGAGGGAGCTTGCTCCCGCTGGGGCGCGAAGCGGCCCCAAAAGCTTTGCGACTGCTTCGCACTCGAGCGGGAGCAAGCTCCCTCGCCATACAAGCCTGCGTCCAATAAATAGCGCTTATTTCTTTTCCGGCGGCAACTCCGGCAATGCACGCAACGCAGTTTCGTACCATTCGGTGTTGAACGCGCGGTCTTCTTCGAGGATCGCGTCGATTTCCACTGCCAGAACGTGGGCCATCAAATTGAGAATTTCTTCACGCTCGTAACCCACCAGGGTCAGCTTGTTGAAGGTCGCCTTGGCAGCCGGCGGGTTGTCGCTTTCGATCTGGTTTTCGATGGCTTCGACCAGGGTGTTTTCGGCGAACTCTTCTTCGTCGATATCGATATCAGTTGGCTCGCTCATGGCAGGCTCCTCAAGTTAAGGCGGCCAGTTTACCTGCATTCAGCGCTGTGATGCTGCTGGCAAGAAACGTCGCTGCGTTCTATAAAAGGCACCTGCCAACCCCGCACGGCCTGGAGGCTATGTGATGCTCAAGCTTTATGGATTTTCCGTCAGCAACTACTACAACATGGTCAAGCTGGCGCTGCTCGAGAAGGGACTGCCGTTTGAAGAGGTGCTGTTTTACCCGGGGCCGAGCCCCGAGGCATTAGCCATCAGCCCGCGCGGGAAGGTGCCGGTGCTGGGCGTTGAACAGGGTTTCATCAACGAAACCAGCGTGATTCTCGAATACCTCGAACAAAGCCAGAAAGGCACGCCGCTGTTGCCGAGCGACCCCTTTGAGCGGTCACAGGCCCTGGCTCTGGCCAAGGAAATCGAGCTGTACATCGAATTGCCAGGGCGTGCCTGCTACGCCGAAGCATTTTTCGGCATGACTGTGCCGGAGGCGATCAAGGACAAGACCAAAGCCGAGTTGCTGCTGGGGTTTGCCTCACTGGGCAGGCACGGCAAGTTCGCCCCTTATGTGGCAGGCGACAGCCTGAGCATTGCGGATTTGTATTTCCTCTACAGCGTACCGCTGGCCTGTGCGGTGGCGCAGAAGCTGTTTGACCTGGATTTGCTGGCCGAGATGCCGGCGGCCAAGGCGTTGCTGGAGCGTCTGGAGCAGAATCCGAATGTGCAGCGGATCGCAAAGGACAAGGACGCGGCGATGCCAGCGTTTTTGGCGATGGTCGCGTCCAAGAAGTAGGTTTTACAGCGTCTTCAAGACCGCTTTCGCGAGCAAGCCCGCTCCCACAGGGGAACGCATTCCAAATGTGGGAGCGGGCTTGCTCGCGAAGCTTTTGACGGTTTAGCGGCTGGCGAGCAATGCCTGGCCGCGGGCCACAGCCTTCTTGACCTGTGCCGGCGCAGTCCCGCCGATATGGTCACGGGCATTCACCGAGCCTTCCAACGTCAACACGGCAAACACGTCCTGATCGATCTGGTCGCTGAACTTGCGCAGCTCTTCCAGGCTCATTTCCGCCAGGTCTTTACCGCTTTCCACGCCGTACTTCACGGCATGGCCAACGATTTCGTGGCAGTCCCGGAACGGCAGGCCGCGGCGAACCAGGTAGTCGGCCAGGTCGGTGGCGGTAGAGAAACCGCGCAGGGCCGCTTCACGCATCATCGCGTGCTTGGGTTTGATCGCCGGGATCATGTCGGCAAAGGCCCGCAGCGAGTCGCGCAATGTGTCGGCGGCGTCGAAAAGGGGCTCTTTATCTTCCTGGTTGTCCTTGTTGTAGGCCAGGGGCTGGCCTTTCATCAGGGTCAGCAGGCCCATCAGCGCGCCGAATACGCGGCCGGTCTTGCCACGCACCAGCTCTGGAACGTCCGGATTTTTCTTTTGCGGCATGATCGAGCTGCCGGTGCAGAAACGGTCCGGCAGATCGATGAACTGGAACTGCGCGCTGGTCCACAGCACCAGCTCTTCGGAGAAACGCGACAGGTGCATCATCGCGATGCTCGCGGCCGAGCAGAACTCGATGGCGAAGTCACGATCGGAGACGTTGTCAAGCGAGTTGCCGCCCACGGCGTCGAAGCCCAACAGTTGAGCGGTGAATTCGCGGTCGATCGGGTAGGTGGTACCCGCCAGTGCGGCGCTGCCCAGCGGCATGCGGTTGGTACGCTTGCGGCAGTCGACCAGACGCTCGTAGTCGCGGCTGAGCATCTCGAACCAGGCCAGCATGTGGTGCCCGAAGGTCACCGGCTGCGCGGTTTGCAGGTGGGTGAAGCCCGGCATGATGCTGCCGGCTTCTCGCTCGGCCTGCTCCAGCAAGCCTTTTTGCAGGCGGGTGATTTCGCTCAGGATCAGGTCGATCTCGTCACGCAGCCACAGGCGGATGTCGGTGGCAACCTGGTCGTTACGGCTGCGGCCGGTGTGCAGTTTTTTACCGGTGACGCCGATGCGGTCGGTCAGACGCGCCTCGATGTTCATGTGCACGTCTTCGAGGTCGATGCGCCAGTCGAACTGGCCGGCCTCGATTTCACCCTGGATGGTCTTCAGGCCATCAGTGATGCTGTCGCGCTCGGCATCGGTCAGCACGCCGACCTTGGCCAGCATCGTGGCGTGAGCGATCGAGCCCATGATGTCGTGGCGATACAGGCGCTGGTCGAAAGTGACGGAGGCGGTGAAGCGGGCGACGAAGGCGTCGACGGGTTCACTGAAGCGGCCGCCCCAGGACTGATTGGTCTTGTCAGTGCTCATGAATTCGCTCGTGTCGGCTGAAGAAAGATGGCGTAGAAAGCTGTCGCGGATAATAACAGGGTTGCCAATCCTGTCGCTGGCACTGGTCGATACGTTTTTTTCTCAGGCGGCGGTCCATACTCGAATCAACGCCGAGGGGATTTGCGCAACGATATTTTTCAATTGAGCAATATCGTGCCGGCAACCGTCTACAGTTGGACAGTAGGACCAGCGCAGTTCCAGACGCTGCAGCTGACTATAAGAAGAGGGGGTGTTCGTATTGTGTATCAACAAACCCTACGGCGATGCCTCGCCAACGCGGGCCTGGGCCGCCAAACGCACGACAGATGAAAATTTAGCCGTCGGACGGGCGGCACTTTTTGGCCCTCGCGCTAGTCTTAGCGTGGATCGCGGTGACGGACGTCACTTCACCTGTCTACGCTATCCTTGTGCGAGACTCACGCAGGAATCCAGCGCAATATGAATGTCCTGATCGTTGATGACGAACCCCTTGCCCGCGAGCGCCTGAGCCGAATGGTTGGCGAACTCGAGGGATACAGTGTCCTGGAGCCTAGCGCCACGAACGGCGATGAGGCGTTGGCTCTGATCGACAGCCACAAACCCGATATCGTGCTGCTCGATATCGGCATGCCGGGCCTCGATGGCCTGCAAGTGGCTGCACGATTGTGCGAACGCGAAACCCCGCCCGCCGTGGTGTTTTGCGCAGGGCCCGATGAATTTGCCGTGGAAGCCTTACAGGCCAGCGCCGTAGGCTATCTGGTGAAACCTGTGCGTACAGAACAATTGCATGAAGCGTTGAAAAAAGCCGAGCGGCCCAATCGCGTCCAGCTCGCGGCCCTGACCCGTCCCGCCGCCGAAAGCGGCAGCGGTCCGCGCAGCCACATCAGCGCCCGTACCCGTAAAGGTATCGAACTGATCCCGTTGGGTCAGGTGGTCTACTTCATTGCGGATCACAAATACGTGACCTTGCGCCACGAAGGCGGCGAAGTGCTGCTGGATGAGCCGCTCAAGGCCCTTGAAGATGAATTCGGCGACCGCTTCGTGCGAATCCACCGCAATGCGCTGGTCGCCCGCGAACGCATCGAACGCCTGCAGCGCACGCCTCTGGGGCATTTTCAGCTGTTCCTCAAAGGCTTGAACGGCGACGCCCTGATCGTCAGCCGACGGCATGTGGCCGGCGTGCGCAAGATGATGCAACAGCTTTAATCCGCCATTACGGGCGGGTTTCATCCCGATTGCTGGATGTCTGAGGCCAGGGAGGCCACGCGGTTTCTGATACAAGTCAAAGTGGATTTGGCTGAGCTGTTATTATCCGCCGTATCTATTCAGTACGGATTGATCCATGTCCTCTCGCGAAATCCGCATCGCCACCCGTAAAAGTGCACTCGCCCTGTGGCAGGCCGAATACGTCAAAGCCCGTCTGGAAGAGGCCCATCCGGGTCTGCTCGTGACGTTGGTGCCCATGGTCAGTCGCGGTGACAAATTGCTCGACTCGCCACTGTCGAAAATCGGCGGCAAGGGTCTGTTCGTCAAAGAGCTGGAAACCGCGCTGCTGGAAAACGAAGCCGACATCGCAGTGCACTCGATGAAAGACGTGCCGATGGACTTCCCTGAAGGCCTCGGTCTGTTTTGCATCTGCGAGCGAGAAGACCCGCGCGATGCCTTCGTTTCCAATACCTACGCCAGCCTGGACGAGTTGCCGCAAGGCAGCATCGTCGGCACCTCCAGCCTGCGCCGTCAGGCCCAGTTGCTGACCCGTCGTCCGGACCTGGAAATTCGCTTCCTGCGTGGCAACGTCAACACTCGGCTGTCCAAGCTCGATGCCGGCGAATACGACGCCATTATCCTCGCTGCTGCCGGCCTGATTCGTCTCGGCTTTGAAGATCGGATTACCTCGGCCATCAGCGTCGACGACAGTCTGCCGGCCGGTGGCCAAGGCGCGGTGGGTATCGAATGCCGCAGCGTCGACAGCGAAATTCACGCGCTGTTGGCACCGCTGCACCATCAGGATACCGCCACCCGCGTGACCGCCGAACGTGCTCTCAACAAACATTTGAATGGCGGCTGCCAAGTGCCGATCGCCTGCTATGCCGTGCTTGAAGGCGAGCAGATCTGGTTGCGTGGTCTTGTCGGTGATCCGAACGGCGGTCTGCTGCTCAGCGCCGAGGCTCGTGCGCCACGCAGCGACGCCGAAGCCCTGGGCGTGCAAGTGGCTGAAGACCTGCTGAGTCAAGGCGCCAACGACATCCTGAAAGCAGTCTACGGCGAGGCAGGTCACGAGTGACGGGTTGGCGCCTGCTGCTGACGCGTCCCGCGGATGAGTCGGCGGCGCTGAGCAGTCTTTTGGTCGAAAAGGGGATTTTCAGCAGCAGTTTGCCGCTTTTGGAGATCGAGCCGATTCCTGCCTCTGACACAATGCGCGAGGTGATTCAGGGTCTGGATCGCTATTGCGCGGTGATCGTGGTCAGCAAGCCGGCCGCCAGAATTGCTGTGGATCTGCTCGACAGGTATCGGCCGCAACCCCCTCGTTTGAAGTGGTTCAGCGTGGGCGCAGCCACCGCGCAGATCCTTGAGGATCACGGGTTGGACGTCAGCTTTCCGGTGGATGGCGATGACAGCGAAGCCTTGCTTGAACTTCCTCAGTTGCGTGAGGCAATCGCGCGGCCCGGTCCACGCGTGCTGATCATGCGCGGGGAGGGCGGGCGCGAGTTGCTGGCTGAGCGTTTGCGCGAGCTTGGTGCTAGTGTCGAGTATCTGGAGTTGTACCGCCGCGACCTGCCGCACTACCCGCCGGCAGCGCTACCTGACCGGATCGAAGCGGAACGCTTGAACGGGCTGGTGGTCAGCAGTGGACAGGGTTTTGAGCACCTGCATCAATTGGCCGGCGATGCCTGGCCGCAATTGGCGCGGTTGCCGTTGTTTGTTCCAAGCCCCAGGGTCGCCGAGCTGGCACGTGCCGCCGGGGCCCAAACAGTTGTGGATTGTCGCGGCGCCAGTGCCGCGGCTTTGCTGACGGCGTTACGGGAGCATCCCGGACCCGTTTTCTAATGCAAAGGATGGATACGTGAGCGAAACAGCCTTGCCTAAAGATGACGTCCAGCCAGTGCTCGATGCACCGGTTGAAGCACCGGTTGAAGCACCGGTTGAAACTGGGCCTGCTGCAGTGCAGCGCCGAGGCAATGGGCTGGCAATCGTCGCGCTGCTGCTCGGCGCTGCCGGTGTCGCCGTGGGCGGTTGGGGAGTCTGGCAGGTGCGTCACCTGCAAGCCAATACTCAACTGCAGTTGAGTCAGGTCCAGGCATTGAGCGATCAGGCGCAGGACCTGAAGCTCAATGAACAACGCCTGACTGCTCGCCTGGAACAAATGCCTGCCGCTGACGTGCTCGATGCGCGCAGTCGTTTGGTCACTCAACTTCAAGGCGATCAGCAACGCTTGAATCAACGTCTGGAAACGGTTCTCGGCGCCAGCCGCAAGGATTGGCGTCTGGCCGAGGCCGAGCACCTGCTGCGTCTGGCCAGCCTGCGTCTTTCCGCGTTGCAGGACATCAGCAGTGCCCAGGCTTTGGTGCAGGGCGCCGATGAAATTCTGCGCGAACAGAACGATCCGGGTTCCTTTGCCGCTCGCGAGCAAGTGGCCAAAACGCTGGTGGCATTGCGTAGCACCCAACAGCCCGATCGCACCGGTCTGTTCCTGCGACTGGGGGCGCTGCGCGATCAGGTAATCAGCCTCACCGAGCTGGCACCCGAGTACAAGGACCGTGGTGAATCCCTGTTGGGTCTCACCGCCGATGGCGACGGCGCCAGTCGTTGGGCGCAATGGTGGGATCAGGTCTCGCGCTACATCCGCATCGACTTTAACGCCGACAAGAATGTGCGTCCGTTGCTGGCCGGGCAGAGCCTGAGCCAGGTGCGCCTGGCCCTGAGCCTGGTGCTGGAGCAGGCGCAATGGGCCGCGCTCAATGGCCAGGCCGCGGTTTATACCCAGGCGCTTGCCGAAGCGCGGGACGTGCTCAAGGGCAACTTCAACCCGGACAACCCTCAGAGCAAAGTGATGCTTGAGCAGGTTGGCGAGTTGAGCAAGCAACCGGTCACCGTCGTCACGCCAGACCTGACCGGCACGCTGAGTGCGGTTCAGGGGTATTTGGAGCGGCGTAATGTCAATGCCGAGGACTCGATCAAACCGATGGCCAAACCTGCCGCGGACACCGCTCAGGAGGCGACGCCATGAAACGCCTCTATGTGATCGTGTTCCTGGTGATCGCCGCTGCTGCCGCACTCGGGCTGGCGATTGCCGAGCATTCCGGTTACGTGCTGATCGCCTACAAAAGCTTTCGTTATGAATCGAGCCTGTGGGCAACCCTGGCGTTGGTCGCCGTGCTCTGGCTGGTGTTCTGGGGCATCAAGGCGTTGATCGAATTGGTGACGACCTCCAGCGGCGTGGTCAATCCCTGGTCGCGGCGCAATCGCAGTCGCCGGGTACAGGTGGCAATTGAACACGGTCAGCTGGATCTGGCCGAAGGTCGCTGGGCCAGTGCGCAGCGCCATCTGCATCGGGCTGCGGAAGCCGAGCGCCAGCCTTTGCTTTACTACCTCGGCGCTGCCCGGGCCGCGAACGAACAAGGTCAATACGAGGAAAGCGACAACCTGCTGGAGCGCGCTCTGGAGCGACAACCCCAGGCGGAGTTGGCGATTGCCCTGAGCCACGCACAATTGCAGACCGACCGCGGCGATACCGAAGGCGCCCTGGTGACCCTGCAAGCCATGCACGAGCGTCATCCTCACAACGTCCAGACCTTGCGCCAGTTGCAGCGCTTGCACCAACAGCGGGGCGACTGGTCGGCGGTGATTCGTCTGCTGCCGGAGCTACGCAAGGACAAGGTCCTGCCACCGGCCGAGCTGGCCGAACTGGAGCGCCGGGCCTGGGGTGAGAACCTGTCCCTGGCGGCGCATCAGGAAGAAGACGGGACGGTCGGCTTGCAGTCGCTTAATCGCGCCTGGCAGCAGTTGACCTCAGCTCAGCGTCAGGAGCCGCAACTGGTGCTCGCTTATGCCGAGCAACTTCGGCAACTGGGTGCTCAGGTCGAGGCCGAAGAGATCCTGCGAACGGCGCTCAAGCGCAACTACGACACTCATCTGGCGCGCCTCTACGGACTCGTTCGCGGCAGTGATCCGGCACGTCAACTGCACACCGCCGAGAGCTGGCTCAAGGAACATCCGGCCGACCCAAGCCTGTTGCTGACCCTGGGGCGCTTGTGTCTGCAAAGCAGCCTTTGGGGCAAGGCCCGGGACTATCTGGAAAGCAGCCTGCGAGTGCAGCGCAACCCGGAAGCCTGTGCGGAACTGGCGCGGCTGCTGGCGCAGTTGGGTGATACAGAACGAAGCAATCAGTTGTTCCAGGAGGGCTTGGGCTTGTTGGACGAGCGCTTGCTGGCGGCACCGTTGCCGGTTCCTGTTCACGCTTGAAGAGTGGATGACGGGTCGCTCGAAGGAGCGATCCAGTCGCCTGCAAACTGCCGGAATTCTACCTTTGTAGTCCGTCAACGGCCGAGTCCTACAGAGGACTACACCTAATCCTCTCGTTCCTGTCGGGATTTCCCTACACTTCTGTTGAAGTGTCCCCGCTGGCCTGCCTTGAAAGGCTGGCGCGCTTTCCTCTACCGTAACCGCCTGTCTCTACTGTTACGGAAATGCCATGTCTTTGGCCTGTTCACGCTCCTTGTTTTTCATGGCTTTCATTGCAGGTGCCCTGGCCCTGGGCGTGTCTTATTACCTGGAATATGCGGTCGGCCTCAAGCCTTGCGGGTTGTGCCTGTTGCAGCGCTTTTGCCTCGCGTTGCTCACGGGCGTCTACCTGGTGGCTTCGGTACATGGGCCGGGCCGCTTTGGCTCTTTCCTGTATTGGATGCTCGGGCTGTTTTGCAGTCTGGCGGGTACGGTCACGGCGTGGCGGCAGGTATTGCTGCAGAGCGATCCAATGCATCAGCTGTTGACGTGCTCGCCCAATCTGGCAGTTCAGTACGAGGACATGCCGTGGTTGTGTCAGGCCACGCAGATGTTCAAAGGCGAGGCGGAGTGCGCGGAGATTTCCTGGACACTGTTCGACCTGAGCATTCCTGAATGGAGTCTGCTGTTCTTCTTGGCGATGACAATTCTGGGCATTTATCAGCTGCTGCGCGTTGTCTGGAAAGCCTGTCTGCGACCGCTCAGCGGCGGTTCGTCGCACCGGGCGCTGGCGGGTGATTAAACACTTGTATGAACTTTATCTCCTGCGTACCTTGAAGCCATTGTCGCGCGGGCATAATCTGGCCCGCACGTGTCATTGGAATTATGTTGCTCGAATGACGCTCTGCCTGGCCGATACTTGACCTTCAAGTGTGGCGACGGGTGTAGGGCAGCATGACCCACAAGGGAAGAGAGATCACCATGCTCGAAAGTTGTCAGAATGCTCAGGAACGTTGGGGTGGAGTGCATCTGCTGATCGATCGCTGGTTGCAGGAGCGTCACGAACTGGTTCGGGCCTATGATGCTCTCGGCGCCAAGCCTGAGGCACTGGGTGAGAACCGTAAGCCGTTGCAGGAGTTCTGCGGCGTGCTGGTCGATTACGTGTCTGCCGGGCACTTCGAGATCTACGAACAGCTGACCGGCGAAGCCAAAGCGTTTGGTGACACTCGCGGGCTCGAGCTGGCCGAGACCATCTACCCTCGCATCGACGTCATCACCGAGAAGCTGCTCGCGTTCAACGACCTGTGTGATGCAGGTCAATGCGTGGCAGAGAAATTCAAAGAGCTGGGTGGCCTGTTGCACGAACGCTTCGAACTGGAAGACTGCCTGATCGAAGTGCTGCACACCGCTCACAAGGAAGAGGATTCGGTTCAGGCCTGAACCCCCTTCCTGCAAGACCTCCAAAAACGGTGCGCTATGCGCGCCGTTTTTCGTTTCCGGTATTCAGCTTGTGGCACCGCGCAATTCGACCTCGAATACCAGCGGTGTGAACGGCGCAATCAGGTCGCCGGCACCCTCGGCGCCATAGGCTTCGGCCGATGGAATCACCAGACGCCATTTCGCACCGACCGGCATTTGCTGCAACGCGCTACGCCATCCGCTGATCACGCTGTCGAGACTGAACCACTGCGGCTGACTGTTCTGATCGAACACCGTGCCGTCGGGAAGGCGACCGATATACAGCACCTGGACTTTGCCGTTGGGGCCAGCTTTGGCGCCAGTGCCCGGCGCCAACTCCGTTAGCAATATTCCATCTGCCAGTTCACGAACGCCCGGTCTGGCTTTTTCCTCGGCGAGAAAGGCCTGCTCTTTTTTGAGGGCGATTTCACTTTGCGGCGTGCTCGCTTGCAAGGCGACCTGGGCTTCATGCTCGGCAAGAATCTGTTCGATCTGCTCATCTTTCAGCGCCAGGGGTTTGCCTTGATAGGCTTGTTGCAAGCCTTGGATCAGCGCCTGAAGTTGCAGATCGGGAACCTCCTGGCGCAGGCGTTCACCGAGACTTGCGCCCAGGCTGTAAGAGAGATCATGAGTGTCATTTTCTTTGGTTTTTTCGGCGGCCTGGGCCACGGAAAAAAACACGCACAGTGATAAAAAAAGGTAGCGCGACATGGGCACTCTCCGACCTGAGATGCGGGGGATTATGCCAGTGTGAATGCGCTCGACGGTGAACTGGTTTTGCGCAAGCGCAGAAGAATTTCAATCCGTTGCAACGCAGCGCTTTGGATACTGTCAACATGCCCTAGCGGCGGTAGCAGCAGAGGTCTAGTATGAGCCGCACCCACGTCAGCCAGGAGGTAAATCATGTCGGCCACCAAGAAGCCTGTAAATACTCCGTTGCACTTACTCCAACAACTCTCGGGCAGCTTGCTCGAGCATCTGGAAAACGCTTGTTCCCAAGCCTTGGCTGATGCTGAAAAACTGCTCGCCAAACTGGAAAAGCAACGCGGAAAAGCGCAAGAAAAACTGCACAAGTCCCGTACCAAATTGCAGGACGCTGCGGCGGCCGGCAAGGCCAAGGCACAAGCCAAAGCCAAGGGCGCGGTGAAGGAGCTTGAGGACCTGCTCGATGCCCTCAAGGATCGTCAATCCGAAACTCGCAGCTACATTCTGCAACTCAAGCGCGACGCTCAAGAAAGCCTGAAACTGGCCCAGGGCGTCGGTCGTGTACAAGAGGCTGTCGGCAAGGCGTTGTCCCTGCGTTCGGCCAAGCCTGCTGCGGCTCCTGCCAAGAAAGCCGCTTCCAAACCGGCTGCTGCAAAAGCACCGGTCAAGTCTGCCGCCAAACCGGCCGCCAAAGCACCGGTGAAAGCCGCAGCAAAACCTGCCGCTAAACCTGCGGCAAAAAAACCAGTCGCTGCTAGCGCTGCAAAACCGGCTGCTAAAACAGCCGCAGCCAAACCTGCCGCCAAGCCAGCCGCTGCCAAAACAGCTGCCGCTAAACCGGCTGCAAGAACCGCTGCTGCCAAACCGGCGGTGGCGAGAACTGCAGCGGCTAAACCAGCTGCCAAACCGGCTGCAAAACCAGCGGCTAAAACTGCCGCTGCGAAACCTGCTGCCAAGCCTGCCGCGAAATCAGTCGCGACTAAAACTGCTGCCAAGCCAGCTGCAAAACCAGCTGCAAAAGCTGCAGCCAAACCGGCTGCCAAAACTGCTGCTGCAAAACCTGCTGCAGCGAAACCAGCAGCCAAACCTGCCGCTGCCAAACCGGCTGCAAAACCAGCCGCCAAGCCAGCTGCAAAACCAGCCGTGAAAAAACCGGTTGCCGCCAAGCCGGCCGCCGCGCCAGTTGCCAAGCCGGCCACCGCGCCAGTTGCCAAGCCAGCCAACCCGGCTCCGGCAGCAACGTCTGCTTTAGCAGCAGCTACCTCGACAGCCACGCCAGCGCCAACGCCGGCCGCCGCATCGATCGCAGCAACCACCCCAACCAGCGCTTCCTAAGTGCTGCTTACCGCGACGCGCAGCTGATGCAGCGCGTCGCGGTCCAGGTGGACGGCGCCTGCCGTTACACCTTCCAGCCAGGCCGATAGATCGGTCGCCTCACCTTGCGGCCAACTCTGCGCCGATCGTTCCAGTCGCACCAACAGATGCCGCTCGGCTTCCAGTTCAAGTGCCTTCACTTGCTCGCGCAAAGCATTCAGTTCGCCATCGTCGGCGGCGACGACTTTCCAATTCACCCGCAAGGCTCGCAGCGGGCGCACCACGTCTGCGTCCCACGGCTCGGCGACGCTGCGCAGTTGCTGCAATCGGTGTTCGTTACAGGCGACGCCACGTTCTCCCAGCCACAGCCCGCAGAGCAGCAAGCACACATTGATCCCCGCCGACTGTAATTGCAGGCATGCGGGCTCAACGCCGGGACGGGCGTAAGTACTAAGGGAAAAGCTCCACAGGTCAGAGGACATAGTGCTACTCGCGCCAGTTGCGAGCGAAGCTGGTAGACTCCGCCGCCATTATGATTCGACTTCAGAACCTGACTTTACAGCGTGGCCCTCAACGTCTGCTAGAAGACGCCGAGCTGACCCTGCACGCCGGCCACAAAGCTGGCCTCATCGGTGCCAACGGCGCCGGCAAATCGAGCCTCTTCGCCTTGCTTCTGGGTGACCTGCACCCGGACTCGGGTGATTGCTTCCTGCCGGCGGACTGGCGCATCGCCCACATGCGCCAGGAGATCGACACCCTCGATCGGGTGGCGGTCGACTATGTGCTCGATGGCGACCTGCGCCTGCGTGAGGTGCAACGCGACCTCGCGGCAGCCGAAGCGGCCCATGACGGTACCGCTCAGGCCCGCCTGCACTCGGAACTCGACAGCGCCGACGGTTACACCGCCGATGCCCGGGCCCGAAAACTGCTGGCCGGCCTTGGATTCACCAATGAACAGATGGATCGCCAGGTAGGAGATTTCTCTGGTGGTTGGCGGATGCGTCTGAACCTGGCGCAGGCTTTGATGTGCCCCTCGGACTTGTTGTTGCTCGACGAACCGACCAACCACTTGGACCTCGACGCCATCATCTGGCTCGAAGAATGGCTCAAAAGCTATCCCGGCACCTTGATGCTGATTTCCCACGACCGGGACTTCCTCGATGCCGTGGTCGATCACGTGGCCCACGTCGATCAGCGCAAGATCACCCTGTATCGCGGTGGTTACAGCGCCTTTGAACGCGCCCGTGCCGAACGTCTGGCCCAGCAACAGCAGGCCTACGAGAAGCAGCAGGCGCAACGTGCGCACATGGAAAGCTACATCGCCCGCTTCAAGGCCCAGGCCACCAAGGCCCGTCAGGCTCAGAGCCGGATCAAGGCGCTGGAGCGGATGGAAGAACTGTCCGCCGCCCACGTCGATTCGCCGTTCGATTTCGTTTTCCGCGAATCAGTGAAAATCTCCAGCCCGTTGATTGACCTCTCCGACGCCCGACTGGGTTACGGCGAGCGAGCCGTGCTGGAGAAGGTCAAGCTGCAACTGACCCCTGGTGCGCGGATCGGTTTGCTTGGCCCGAACGGTGCCGGTAAATCGACCCTGATCAAAAACCTTGCCGGTGAACTCGAGCCGTTGTCCGGTCGCCTGACCCGTGGCGAGAACACCGTCGTCGGCTACTTCGCCCAGCATCAGCTGGACTCCCTCGACTCCAAGGCCAGCCCGTTGCTGCACATGCAGCGCCTGGCGCCGACCGAGCGCGAGCAGACGCTGCGCGACTTCCTCGGTGGTTTCGACTTCCGCGGCGCGCGGATCGATGAGCCGGTGCTGAATTTCTCCGGTGGCGAAAAGGCCCGTCTGGCGCTGGCGTTGATCGCTTGGGGCCGGCCGAACCTGCTGCTGCTCGACGAACCGACCAACCACCTGGACCTGGAAATGCGCCTGGCGCTGACCATGGCCCTTCAGGAATTCAGTGGCGCGGTACTGGTGGTCTCCCACGATCGTCATTTGCTCAAAAGCACCACTGACAATTTTTATCTGGTGGCGGACGGCAAGGTCGAGGAATTCGACGGCGACCTGGAAGACTACACCCGTTGGCTGGTGGACTACCGCCAGCGCAACGCCCCGGTCAGCAACACCCCGGTCAATCCGGACAAGACCGACAAGAAGGCCCAGCGCCAGGCGGCGGCTGCGTTGCGTCAGCAACTGGCACCGCACAAGCGCGAGGCTGACAAGCTCGAAGCCGAGCTGGGCAAGCTGCACGAGAAACTGGCGAAGATCGATACCAGCCTCGGCGACAGCGACATTTACGAGCCGGCGCGCAAGAACGACTTGCGTGATCTGCTGGCCGAACAGGCCAAGCTGAAGGTCCGTGAAGCCGAGCTGGAAGAAGCCTGGATGGAAGCGCTGGAACTGCTCGAAAGCATGCAGGCGGAGCTGGAGGCGCTGTCCTGATGGAAGCCTTCAAGCTGCCATTGCCTGCCGTGTGGATTGAGCCGATCTGGCTCTTCGTGAAGATCCTGCTGATTCTGTTGGCGGGCTATGTTGCCCAGCGTTGCGTCGCCAAGTGCCTGACTCGCCTGGGTGAGCGTTATCCGTTTCCGCCACAATTGCTGATGCCACTGCGCGGTGGTCTGCGCTGGCTGATCATGGGCAGCGCGCTGATCTTCGTGCTGGAACGCCTCGGGGTGTCGGCGACGGTGCTTTGGACCGCGTTGTCCGGGTTTGTCGCGGTAGCGGCAGTGGCGTTCTTCGCCATGTGGAGCGTGCTCTCCAATCTGCTCTGCGCAATCCTGATCTTCACCGTCGGCCCGTTTCGCCTCGGCGACGTGGTCGAGTTGGTGGACACCACCGACAAGCCTGGCGTCAAAGGCCGGGTCGTTGCGATCAATCTGCTCTACACCACGCTGATCGAAGCCGAAGAACTCGGCACAGGCAGCGCCATGGTGCAAGTGCCCAACAGCCTGTTCTTCCAGCGCTCGGTGCGACGCTGGCGCGGCAGCGATGTATTCCCTTCCAGCGGTTTCGAAAAGTAGCCTGAATACCGACCACACTGGTCGGCAGCTGTTCTGTCCTGCAAAAAATCGGTAGTCATCGGCCCAAAGCCGCATTAGCTTAGACGTCTGTCACGAGTCTGAGTCGAGGTGTGCGATGGTGCTTCAAACATGGCTGGCGTTTTTTGCCGCCTGCTGGGTGATCAGTCTGTCTCCCGGTGCCGGCGCCATTGCGTCGATGTCCAGCGGTCTGCGATATGGTTTCTGGCGCGGTTATTGGAACGCCTTGGGCCTGCAACTGGGTCTGGCGTTACAGATTGCGATTGTCGCCGCCGGTGTCGGTGCAATCCTCGCGGCGTCGGCCACCGCTTTCTACGCGATCAAATGGTTTGGCGTGGCCTATCTGGTTTACCTGGCGGTCAAGCAGTGGCGCGCGCTGCCCCATGACATGAGCGACGATGCGGCCGTCCGGCAAATCGGCAAGCCGATGGCGCTGGTGTTCCGGGGTTTCCTGGTGAACGTCAGCAACCCCAAGGCGTTGGTGTTCATGCTCGCGGTGCTGCCGCAATTCATTGATCCGCATGCACCGCTGGTGGCGCAGTACCTGATCCTCGGTGTGACCATGATCTGCGTCGACCTGATCGTCATGGCTGGTTACACCGGACTTGCATCGAAGGTGTTGCGGATGTTGCGCACGCCCAAGCAGCAGAGACGCATGAACCGCACGTTTGCCGGGCTGTTCATCGGTGCGGCGGCGTTCATGGCGACCCTTCGCAAAGCGGTGGTGTAAAGCCGCCAGGCACAAAAAAGGCGACCCTTGGGTCGCCTTACTAGTTTCAGGGTTCAGCGCAGAATGACCGGCGCTATGTCCGCTGGCAGATTATTGCGCAGCGGGGCCTGGCCCGGTTGTTCGTAACCGCCGCCACCGAGCTGTTGGCTCAGTTGCCCTGCCACGTCTTCCCCCAAGGACTTGGACACGTCACGCACCACCCGCGGGCGGTTCAGCGAGACACGGATGTCCCGATGGTTCATCAGTTTGGTGTCCTGACCTTCGCCCATCGCCGTGAAGGCCGAGGTGATTTCGAAGGTCTTGGTATTGATCAGGCTGAAATCCGCCACCAGGGTCAACGCCAGCACCGCCGAATAGCTGTCGGTGTTGGCGAGCTCGTTGATGTCGTTGTTGAAGTCGATGTCCGACACGGTGCCGAACAACACGTAGTCGGCGCCTTTGAAGTTGCCGGCCTTGATCCGCTTGATCACGTCATAGACGTCACCCTTGGACGCCGATGTATAAGGCGTGCCCTGGACCAGCTGGAACATGCCGGTACGAAGAATCTCGCCCTTTATGTCGCCGGTGAATTTGCGCAATTCACCTTGTTCGATGTAGCTGGTGGTGGCTTCGATTTCGTTGTAGCTCGAAGACCCGCTGGCGCCGTAGTAACTCTGGCTGTGGTTGCTCTGTGCCGAAACGATGTGGATGTACTGCTCCACTCGCTCCTGGTACGCGAGGTCCGTCACCGCGACTTTCGGGGCCGCTTGCACGCTGAACGCGCAAGCCAGGGCCATTATGCCAATCCATGCGCGCATTGATTAACGCTCCGTGGTCTTGCGGATCTCTTTCTCGTCCATCCACTCGGCCAGACCGCTTTCAACGTCAATCAATTGCAGGCTGAATTTGTAGAAAACGTCCTTGTAGTCGCTGCTGCGCTTGACGATCGAGCTGATCGAACCTTCGATACGGTATTTGGCGGCGATCATGTTGCCGGTCTTGGCCACCGTGTTCTTCTTGTACAGACCGCTCTGGTTTTGCAGCTTGAGCTGGTCGACCTGGCTCTGCATGGCGGTGTTGTCGCTGGCGAAACGGGCGGTGCCCGTCTTCATCAGCTGAGTCTTGATGCTGGTGGTGATTTCACGCGTATCGATGTACTCGCTGGTCTTGTTCTTCACGTCGTAGACCTGAACCACCGGGCGGCCTTGCAGAATGCCGGACTGGGCCAGGGAGCGGGTCATGGATTCAGCGATCATCTGCAGGTCGGTGGAACCGAACTCGTTGGTCACGGTTTCTACAGCCTTGGTGTCGCCATAGCTGATGCTTTTGCTGCCCAGGGTCGGCGAAGTGTTGGCGCAACCGCTGGCCAGAAGGGCGATAACGGCAATGAACGAAAAGCGTGCAAACATGGGAATGCTCTCTAGAACTGAACGAATAGGGTGTCGGGCTTAAGGCGTTTTGATTTCGAGACGGAAATCCACGGCTTTGGCGGTTGGCGCAATGGCCTGAATGAAGCTGGTCTGCTCGCCGTACATCATCTGGCTTTTCCAGGTTTCTTCTTCGGCGACGGGGAAGCCTTCAGGGCCTAGCCAGGCAAAACGGTAGTAAAAGGTCTTGTTGTTGAAGCTGGTGTTGCTCAGCTGCGCGTTGACCGTCATGAAGCCATTTTCCCGGGCAACGCGCATGGCGCCGACCACGATGTTCTTGAGCTTGCCCATGGCCACGACCTTGCTGGCGGCGCTGCCAGGTTCCGGCGGTGGCGGGGTGGCGCACCCGGCCAGCAGGGCCAGGGCGACAACAGCGATGAGTTTGAAACGCATGCAAAGACTCCGTTCTTAAGGTTTGAGGCTGGCCACGGCGGTCGGGTTGGCGCTCGGGATCACATGCGTAGCCAGGCCGCTGGCGAACACTTGATTGCCCACGGCGCGCAAGCTGATGACCTGGTAACGCTGATCGACGGTGACCTTGACCACCGAACCGCCCACGGCACTCGGCAGGGTGACTTGGTGCTCACCTTTCTTCAAGCGCAGACGCACCACTTGCGTGTAGTCCGGCAGGGTGCGCCATGTACGGGTATCGGCACCTTCGAGCACGGCTGAAGAGATTCCGACCGCCAGGCCCGCCAGTGGGTTGGTTTCGTTGATCTGCTTCTGCGCCACGCCTTTGGTCACGGCACGCACGGTGGTACGCAGGATGATGCCCGGCATATCGTCACGCAGGGCGCGACGGGACATGGCGGTGGTGCTGTTGAGTGCGGTCAGGTTCAGTTGCTGACCGTCCACGCCAATCTGAGTGAGCGTGGCGGTGGAGGTATCTGGCTTGATGATCGGGAACGACAGTGGCGTGATCACCAACTGGTTGCTGATCGGCAAGGGCAATGGGATGCGGATCGAATCGCGCGACGGCGCCAGACCACTTTGCACGACGATCAGGATGTCGCTGTCCTCGTTCTTACTTGGCTTGTCGAGATTGACCAGCGCCTGTTCCAGCAGCGGCGTGTTCGGGCGCAGTTCGGCGGCTTTGCGATAGCCCGGTGCAGCCAGGTCTTTTTCACCCAGGGCTTCGTAGACGAAGCCGGCCAGGTAGTGGCTGAACGCACTCTGGTAGCTGTTTTTCAGGCTGACCACTTCCGGTGCGTCGAGGCTGGCGACCGGGTAACCCTGCAAATCCTTGTACTGGGTTTTGACGCCTTCTTTCTCGGCTTCCTCTTCGCTCTTGAGGTACTCCTTGTCGCGCAGGTCGGCGATCACTGCTTCGCGTTCGTGGGTCTTTTTGATCGACATGCGCGCGCCGTCGAAGTCGTTTACTGCCAGCAGGTTGAGGGCCATCTGCGTGGTCAGCATGACTTTTTCGTAGTCGTAGCCTTCGTAGCGACGGACCTTGTCGTTCACCACGAAACTGCCGAACTGGGCGAGGTATTTGCCGGTATCAAGCTTGACCGAGTCTTCCCACTTGCCCACTACCTGATCGGCACTGGTCCAGGCGTTCTGGCTGCCGGACAGGTCACCTTTTGCGCGCAACAATTCACCCTTTTCGAAGTAATAGAGCAGGTCTTTGTCCGGGCTTGTGTTGTTCTTTTCCAGCAGGGTCAACGCGGCATCGACATTGCCGGCCGCCAGTTGCTGGTTGGTTTGGGCCAGTTCGGAGTCGTAGTTGCGAAACGCCGAGCAGCCGGAGAGCAAGGTGACGGCGCTGAGCGCGATCGAGGTAAGGGCGCGGGATGCCATTGGGGTACTTCTTCCCTGAATGTAAGCAGCCGCAAATGCTGGTCGGGCTGATGGGACCTACTGGCGGGCATGTTGGCCTCCTGCCAATTCCTCATAAAAAGAGGAGCTTAAATGCCGTTTCGCAATAACGAAGGCGCGACATTATAAGCAAGGATGCTGGCCATGTAATGGCTTTTTAATTCCATGGAAGGTGTTTGGTGCCATTACTTATTTCAGGCCGGATACCCCCTTGTTTTCAGGCATAGAGGAGGGCTCGAAGGCTACACCGCTGCTGTAAATCCGATCACCTAACGCCCGCAGGCCAATGACCTGGTGGTTCTGGTCGATCCGGATTTTCAGAGGCGTCGTGCCCGGGACGTTCGGCAGGCTGATCAGGTGTTCGCCTTTTTTCAGGCGCAGGCGCGCCACCAGGGTGATATTGGGCAAGGTGCGCCACGTGCGGGTGTCCGCGTGCTCGAAGCCATCATGCTGGGTCACGTAAGAGGCTTTGCTCGGGTTGCGTCGGTTGTCCGTGCCCTGGACGGAAGCCGCCAGAAAGGCGCGATGGGCCGTGCGTTGAATGATTCCCGGCATGTCGTCGCGCAACGTGCGCAGCGACATATCGGTGATGCTGTTGACGGGAATCAGTTTTTGTTTGCGGCCGTCGATACTCATCTGCGTGAAGACCGGGGTCGAGGTATCGGGGACCATCACTGGAAACGACACGTTGGCGACGATCACCTGGTCGTCCTCCAGGCGCACCGGATAGGGAACGCGAACCGAACTGCGCGCCGGCGCCAGTCCGCTTTGTACGATGATCAGCACGTCGCTTTCGCCAGCCTTGGCCCTGGGTTTGTCGAGTTCGCGCAATGCCTGTTCGAAGAAGGGCAGGTCGGGTCGCAACTCAATGGCCTGGCGATAACCCGGTGCGGCGAGATCCCGCTCACCCAGCGCTTCATAGGTAAACCCCGCCAGGTAGTGACTGAACGCACTTTGATAGCCGTTTTTCAGTGCAATCACGGCGGGGGCGTCGAGGGTGGTCACGGGGTAGCCTTGAAGATCCTTGTAGCGCACGCGCACGCCCTGCGCCTTGGCTTCTTCTTCGAGCCGCTCGTATTCCTGCTCCCGTTGTCGGGCGATCAATGCTTCACGTTCGTGAGTTTTTTTGATGTCGGCCCGTGCGCCGTCGAAGTCGTTGACCGCCAACTGGTTCAAGGCCATTTGCGTGGTCAGCATGACTTTTTCGTAGTCGTAGCCATCGTAGCGGCGCAGTTTGTCGTTGATGATGCTGCCCCAGTGATTGCCCATCGCGGACAAGAGTTGGGTGCCGGTCGATTCGACGGTGTCCTGACGCTGGATCACCATTTGCTCGGCACTGCGCCAGGCGATCTGGCTCTGGGGTAGCGCGCCAGCGGCACTCAGCACTGCGCCTTTCTCGAAGTAGTAGAGCAGATCCCTTTCTTCCGCCGGATTGTGCAGCTCAAGCAGCGCGAGCGCGTCATCGGGATTGCCTGATTTCAACTGAAGGGTGGTTTGTTCCAGTTCCAGGTCGTAGTTGCGGTAGGCAGCGCAACCGCTCAGCTGCAAGGCAAGGCTTAGCAGCAGCGAGAAAAATAGGCGTGAACGCATAATCGAAGATTCTTCCCTGAACGAAACCGGCGGAGGATGGCAATTTGCCGCTAACTGTACCCGCCGTAGCGCTTGAAACACCAACAAAGCTTGAGTGAAAGTCATTGGAAGTGAACAATGTGTTACTTCGTATTTCCAATTGAGATTCATTCATGACTGCCCCGTCCCGTTTCCTGGCCTGGCTGATGTTGCCGTTGTTTGCCCTGTGCAGTTTCAACCTGCTGGCCGACACCGTGGAAGGCGCGCCGCAAGCGCTGCATTTGCTCGATTACATCGGTGCGGATTACCCGGAAACGGTGCAAGCGGGCAAGGTCATCAATAAGGCCGAATACCAAGAACAGCTGGAATTTATCAAGGCGCTGCAAGGCTTGATCGCCGCGATGCCGGCCAAACCGGAAAAAGCCGGACTGGAGCAGGGCGTCAGCACACTGCGCAACGCGATCACTGCGCGTCAGGACGGCGCGGACGTCGGCCGTCAGGCACGGCAACTCGGCGCCAAGCTGGCGGTGGCCTATGAAGTCAGCCAGGCACCGATCATTACGCCGGATCCGACCCGTGGTGCGCCGCTATACGCTCAGCATTGTTCGGTGTGTCACGGTGACGCGGGTGCCGGGGATGGCCCGGCGGGTGTCGGTCTGACACCGCCACCGTCCAATCTGCGTGACACGGCGCGGCTGGATCACCTGAGCCTCTACGCGATCTACAGCACACTGGGCCTCGGTGTCGAAGGCACCGACATGCCGGCCTTCGCCGATCAGTTGGACGATCGTCAGCGTTGGGACCTGGCGACCTACATCGCCAGCTTCAGCGCCGACCCGGCGGCTGCAAAAGCCGAGAAGACCTACAACATCGCCGACCTGGCCCGTCAGACTCCCGCAGAAGTGCAGGCCGCCGAGGGGCCGCAAGCGGCGGCGACCTTCCGTGAGCAGCGAGCGCAACCGCCGCAGGTCAAGCGTGGCCCGGCGCAGTTGCTCGACTACACCGCCGCAACGCTGGACAAGAGCATCGCAGCCTACCGTGTCGGTGATCACGATCAGGCCTATGACCTGTCGGTGGCGGCTTATCTGGAGGGTTTCGAACTGGTCGAAAGCTCTCTGGATAACGTCGACGCCAACGTGCGTAAAGACACTGAAAAATCGCTGATGGCTTACCGTCAGTCGTTGCAGGACGGTTTGCCGGTGGCCCAGGTTCAGGAGCGCCTGGACGCAGCCAAGGCCAAGTTGAAGGAATCCGCCGGCCTGCTGGGCAGCGATGGTTTGAGTTGGTCCCTGAGCTACATCTCCGGTTTGTTGATTCTGTTGCGCGAAGGCCTGGAAGCGATTCTGGTGCTGGCGGCGATCCTCGCGTTCCTGCGCAATACCGGCCAGCAATCGGCGGTGCGCAGCGTCAACGTCGGCTGGGGCTTGGCGCTGCTGGCCGGTCTCGGGACTTGGGCGTTGGCGGCGTATGTGATCGATGTCAGCGGCTCGCAACGCGAATTGCTGGAAGGTGCGACGGCGTTGTTCGCCGCTGTCATGGTGCTTTGGCTCGGCGTGTGGATGCACGACCGTCGTCACGCGGCGGCCTGGCAGGATTACATCAAGAGCAGCCTGGTGGGCGGCGGCGGGCGTTTCGGATTTGCGACGCTGGCGTTCTTCTCGGTGTATCGCGAGCTGTTTGAAGTGATTCTGTTCTACGAGACCCTGTGGCTGCAGGCAGGTCCAGCGGGCCATAACGCGGTGCTCGCTGGCGGCGCGACGGCGTTGGTGTTGTTGGTCGGTCTGGCGTGGGTGATCCTGCGCGGTTCGGCGAAGCTGCCGCTGTCGTTGTTCTTCAGTATCAACGCCGGCCTGCTGTGCGCGTTGTCGGTGGTGTTTGCCGGGCATGGCGTGAAGGCGTTGCAGGAAGCCGGGATCTTCGGCACCCGGCCGGTGCCGTTCTTTGACTTCGACTGGTTGGGGATCCACGCTGATGCGTATTCGCTGAGTGCGCAGGCGGTGGCGATCATGGCGATCATCGTGCTGTATAGCCGTAGTCGGCTGGCTGAGAAGCGGCGGGTGCAGGTTTCTTAAGAGCATTCGCTGCGCTCACATTCGCGGGCAAGCCACGCTCCCACAGGTTTAGCGTTAACCTTGTGAGAGCGTGCTTGCCCGCGATGCTTTTTAACAGAGGAAAACACAATGCGTGTGTGGATCGATGCCGATGCCTGCCCCCGGGCGGCCAAGGATCTGGTGGTGAAGTTCGCCCTCAAGCGCCAGTTCGAAGTGGTGTTGGTGGCCGGACAGCCGCAGATCAAACCGGGTTTGGCCCTGGTGAAGCTGATCGTGGTGCCAAGCGGTCCGGATGCCGCTGACGACTATCTGGTGGAATACGCGGTCCCCGGCGAATTGGTGATCTGCAGCGATGTGCCGCTGGCCGACCGTCTGGTGAAAAAGGGCGTTGCGGCGCTGGATCCGCGGGGCAAAGAGTTCGATGCGCAGAACATGGGCGATCGGTTGGCGGTGCGAAACCTGTTCACCGATTTGCGTGAACAGGGGCAGATGAGCGGCGGGCCAGCGCCGTTTGGCGAGCGTGAGAAGCAGGCATTTGCCAATGCGCTGGACCGGATCCTCACGCGACTTTCCCGTTCCCATTGATCGTTCCCACGCTCCGCGTGGGAATGCCTCAACGGACGCTCCGCGTTCGGCTTTTGGGACGCAGAGCGTCCCGGGCTGCATTCCCACGCAGAGCGTCACTAGTGTCCGGTAAAAACCGAAGGGGGAGCTTGCTCCCCCTTGCTGTGCCTGCTTCGTAAGCAATAATCAGGTTTTCAGACTTGATTTTCGCCCATGTTCAGCAGCACTCGATTTGCGCAAATGCTTCAAGCCCTTCCTCATCAGCTCTTCAAAGCCGCCGTCAAACGCTGTGGCGCTGATCGTTACGCCAAACAATTCACGTCCTGGGATCTGCTCGTCACGCTGATTTACGGTCAGCTGACGCAAGCCAAAAGCTTGCGTACGTTGGCGACAGCCTCGCAGTCGCTGCAACCCCATCGCCACCACCTCAACGCCAAGAACATGGTGCGTTCGACCCTTTGTGATGCGTTGAACAAGCGCAGCTCAGAGCCGTTTCGGCTGGCCTGTGAGCACTTGCTTCAAGGCATTGGCCGCAAGCAGCGCAAGTCGCTCGAAGCCATGATCACCCTGATCGATTCGACCTCGATCAGCCTGCGCGGACCCGGTTTTGACGAATGGACCACCGCGACGAAAACCCGCATAACCCAAGGCTTGAAGGTACATGTGGCCATCGATCCACAGCAAACAGCCCCGACTTACGTAAACATCACCGCCGCCAACGTCAACGATCTGAGCGATGCCCTGACCATGCCGCTTGAAGCAGGTATGACGTACGTTTTCGACAAGGGTTACTGCGACTACAACTGGTGGCACCAGATTGATCAGATGGGTTCTTTCTTCGTCACCCGACTGAAGAAAAACGCCAATCTAAAGCCGGTAGAAAATTTGAGGGAAAAGGATGCACCCGAATTCATTGAGGCGGACGAATCGGTATTGTTCGGGAAGAAATACCTGAACACTCGACGTCCGAATCTCTACCAAAATCAGGCTGTGCGTCGGGTTCAGATCCGCCGAGAGGACCACGAAACGCCATTGATTCTGGTCACCAACGACTTCTCTCGCTCAGCGGAGGAGATCGCCGATCTGTACAAACAACGTTGGCAGATCGAACTGTTTTTTAAGTGGATCAAGCAAAACCTCAAGCTCAAACGGTATTTCGGCTTCTCTGAAAATGCCGTTCGTTTGCAGATCTACAGCGCCTTGATTACCTATCTTTTGCTGCATCTTTATCAGCGCCGTTCAGGTTGCTCGGGATCTATTTCAGACTTTGCCATTCGGCTAACCCACAGCTTGTTCGAACGCCCATTAAGCATTGAACACCTTGAACAGCGAAGGCAAAAGCGAACAAAGCTGAAGGCTGCCCAAGGCAGCCTTCAGCTTTGAAAAGGTTTTACCGGACACTAGTGACGCAGAGCGTGGGAACGATCAGGGGTCAGGCGTCGTTTTCGTGGGTCAGTTCGAGGACGCGGTCGACCAGTTTGTTGATGCCCGAAGCCGCTTCACTGATGCTCTGCGCCAGCATGTACGCCGGGGTGCTGACCAGTTTGCGAGCTTTGTCTTCAACGATGTCAGTTACCGCGCAGTCTGCGTGTGTAGCGCCCATCTTGTTCATGGCGGCGGCAGTATCGGCGTCGTTGCCGATGGTGCAGGTCACGCCCGGTCCATAGATCTTCGCCGCGAGCGCCGGCGAGATGCAGATCAGCCCGACTGGTTTGCCGGCCTCGGCAAAGGCCTCAGCCAGCGCCAGGACTTCCGGTTGCACGGTGCAGCCGGCGCCTTCGACGGCGAAGTTCGACAGGTTCTTGGCCGCCCCGAAACCGCCTGGAACGATCAGCGCATCGAAGTCTTCCACGTCCGCCTCGCGGATATCCTTGATGTTGCCTCGGGCGATCCGCGCCGATTCCACCAGCACGTTGCGCGACTCGGGCATTTCTTCGCCGGTCAGGTGATTGATCACATGTAGCTGCGCGATGTTCGGTGCGAAACACTGTACCTGAGCCCCCCGTTGGTCCAGACGCAGCAGGGTGATCACGCTTTCGTGGATCTCGGCGCCGTCGTACACGCCACAGCCGGATAGGATCACTGCAATTTTTTTGCTCATGGGCTTTTCTCCAGATTCATGGCGTTAAATGTCCACTAATTTGTCACTCGTTGCCATAGGGTTAATTCGCGGCTACACCTAGGATCTGTCCTCAAGATTCCGATCAGGGCGCGTCATGGACTTCATTCTGTATGCGGTGCCGTTTTTCTTTGTGCTGATTGCCGTCGAACTGCTGGCCGACCGTTGGCGCGGAGTGAGCAATTATCGTGTGGCGGACGCGATCAACAGCATGAGCACCGGCGTGCTGTCGACCACCACCGGCCTGTTGACCAAAGGCGTCGGCCTGGTGACATATGCGTTTGCCCTCAAGCATCTGGGGCTGTTCGAACTTTCGGCTGACAGCGTTTGGGTCTGGGTTTTCGCCTTCGTCCTCTACGACTTCTGCTACTACTGGCTGCATCGCATGGGCCACGAACGCAACATCCTCTGGGCGGCGCATTCGGTGCATCACCAGAGCGAGGACTACAACCTGTCCACGGCCCTGCGCCAGACCAGTACCGGCTTCCTGCTGAGCTGGATCTTCTACCTGCCGATGGCCGTGCTCGGCGTGCCGTTGCTGGTGTTCATCAGCGTTGCGTCGCTGAACTTGCTGTACCAATTCTGGGTGCATACCAAACACATTCCCAAGCTCGGCTGGTTCGAGTGGTTCTTCGTCACGCCGTCCAATCATCGGGCCCACCATGCACAGAACGCTCTTTACATGGATCGCAACTACGGCGGGGTGTTCATTATTTGGGACCGTCTATTTGGCTCGTTCCAGGAAGAGGACGATAACGAGCCGGTGATTTTCGGTGTCACCACGCCGCTCGCGAGCTGGAATCCGTTGTGGGCGAATGTGCAGTTCTACGCGCAGCTATGGGATGACGCGCGGCGTGCGCAAAGCAAATGGGACAAGCTGCGCATCTGGTTCATGCGCACCGGTTGGCGGCCGGCGGATGTGGCCGCCAAATACCCGATGAATAAGCCAGACCTGAGTCAGTTCCGGAAATTCGAGGTGCCGCTGGACGGGCGTCAGCAGCTTTACGTCGTGTTGCAGTTCTGCGTCTACATCGCGCTGGGCAGCTACTTGATGAACCTGGAGCAGAGTTTGCCAACCGCCGCGCTGGTGCTCGGCTGGAGTGCCGTGGCGCTGGGTTTGTTTACGTTGGGCGTGGCCCTGGAGAATCGCCCGTGGGCGCTGAAGCTGGAGCTGCTGCGCCTGGCGTCGAATGTACCGCTGGTGTGGCTGGCGCCGGTCGTTGGGCTGTGGCCGGCCAGCGCGGCAGGTTGGGTGGGCCTGTTGAGTTACAGCCTGCTCAGTGGAATCGGTCTCTACTGTTGCAGAAACCGTTTCACTCGGCTGGCGTCTTAGTCTCGGCAGATTTGGCCAGTTCAGCCTGCTCGTCGGCGTAGATCTTCTTCGCCAGACGGGCGTTCTTGAGGCGTCGGCGCAACCACAGGCAAAAGCCCAGTATCAGCAGGGCGCCAAGCACCCACAGCTCGTACTTCTTGACGCTGCCGAGCATGCCTTCGAGTACCGCACCGAAGTGATAGGCAGCGGCAGCCAGCGCCGCGGCCCAGATCGCGGCACCAATCCCGTTGAGCAGCAGATAACGTCCCGGCGGATAGCCCGACAGGCCGATCGCCACCGGCATCACTGTGCGCAGGCCATAGACAAAGCGGAAGCTCAGTACCCAGATGTCCGGGTGCCTGCGGATGTGTTCCAGCGCCCGGTCGCCCATCAATTGCCAGCGCGGTTTGCGCGCCAGCAACTTGCGGCCGTGCTTGCGCCCCAGGAAATACCACAGCTGATCACCGGCATAACTGCCGAGGAACGCCACGATCATGACCACTTTGAGGTCCATGTATCCGCGGAACGCGAGGAAGCCTGCGAGCACCAGAATGGTTTCGCCTTCGAAAAACGTGCCGAGAAAGAGGGCGAAGTAGCCGAATTCCTGAAGAAATTGTTGGAGCATTGTCTGGATGCTGGCGAAATGAACGCGCAGCCTAACCCTTCGGGAACATTCATGAAAGTGTCCAAATGTGTCTCGACGTGAACATTTCCTACAACGACAATGGAATGCGACTACCTGTCACAGGGGTGCACATAACTGTAATACGTTCGTCATAATGGCCGCTTATAACTGTCACGCTCGCCCGCCAGCGCGGGCTCAGGAGTCTGCCGTGAGCTTTACCCCCGCCAACCGTTTGTTTCCAGCAACCCGCCTGCGTCGCAATCGCCGTGATGATTTTTCGCGTCGACTGGTCCGTGAAAACGTTCTGACCGTCGACGATCTGATCCTGCCGGTGTTCGTGCTGGACGGTGAAAACCGTCGCGAAGCGGTGGCGTCGATGCCAGGCGTCGAGCGCCTGACCATCGATCTGTTGCTTGAAGAAGCGGCCAAGTGGGTCGAGCTGGGGATTCCGGCCTTGGCGTTGTTCCCGGTGACGCCGCCGGAGCTCAAGTCTCTGGACGCCGCCGAAGCCTGGAACCCCAACGGCATTGCCCAGCGCGCCACTCGCGCGTTGCGTGCGCAATTCCCTGAACTGGGTGTGATCACTGACGTCGCCCTGGACCCGTTCACCACTCATGGCCAGGACGGTATCCTCGACGAAGAAGGCTACGTGCAGAACGACATCACCGTCGACGCACTGGTGAAGCAGGCACTGTCCCACGCCGAAGCCGGCGCTCAGGTGGTGGCCCCGTCGGACATGATGGACGGTCGCATCCAGGCGATCCGCGAAGCGCTTGAGCTGGCCGATCACGTCAACGTGCGGATCATGGCCTACTCGGCGAAGTACGCCAGCGCCTATTACGGCCCGTTCCGCGATGCGGTCGGTTCGGCGCTGAACCTGGGCAAGGCCAACAAGGCCTCGTATCAGATGGACCCGGCCAACAGCAACGAAGCCCTGCACGAAGTGGCGGCGGACTTGTCAGAAGGCGCGGACATGGTCATGGTCAAGCCAGGCATGCCGTATCTGGATATCCTCTACCGGGTCAAAGAAGAATTTAAAGTGCCGACCTTTGTTTATCAGGTCAGCGGTGAATATGCCATGCACATGGCGGCAATCCAGAATGGCTGGTTGAGCGAAGGGGTTATCCTCGAATCCCTGACCGCTTTTAAACGTGCAGGCGCTGATGGCATCCTGACTTACTTTGCCGTCCGTGCTGCTCAATTGTTACGAGAGCAAAAATAGCCCTCCCAGGAACATTCGATGAATACCGAAGTGCTCACTGAAGTTGCCGTAAAAGACGCTCAACCTGTGGTGGAGCAAATCGCCGAAACCCCGCCGGAACTGGAGCCTGCCGCTCCCGCGGCGGTGACCGAGACCGCAATAGCGGCGCCAGCGATTGCCATTCCCGGCCTGGATGACAGCAGCCTGTACATCCATCGCGAGCTCTCGCAACTGCAGTTCAACATCCGCGTGCTGGAGCAGGCGCTGGATGAGTCCTACCCGTTGCTGGAGCGGCTGAAGTTTCTGCTGATCTTCTCCAGCAACCTGGACGAGTTCTTCGAGATTCGTGTGGCCGGCCTGAAGAAGCAGATCACCTTCGCTCGTGAACAGGCGGGCGCCGATGGCCTGCAACCGCACCAGGCCCTGGCGCGCATCAGCGAACTGGTACACGGTCACGTCGACCGCCAGTACGCGATCCTCAACGACATTCTGTTGCCGGAACTGGAGAAACATCAGGTCCGCTTCATCCGTCGGCGTCACTGGACCACCAAGATCAAGACCTGGGTGCGTCGCTATTTCCGCGACGAGATCGCGCCGATCATTACCCCGATCGGCCTCGACCCGACGCACCCGTTCCCGTTGCTGGTGAACAAGAGCCTGAACTTCATCGTCGAGCTCGAAGGTATCGACGCCTTCGGCCGTGATTCCGGTCTGGCGATCATCCCGGCGCCACGCCTGTTGCCGCGCGTCATCAAGTTGCCGGAAGAAGTGGGCGGCTCGGGCGACAACTACGTGTTCCTGTCGTCGATGATCCACGCTCACGCCGATGACCTGTTCCAGGGCATGAAGGTCAAGGGCTGCTACCAGTTCCGTCTGACCCGAAACGCCGACCTCGCCGTCGACACCGAAGATGTAGAAGACCTGGCCCGCGCCCTGCGCGGCGAGTTGTTCTCGCGTCGCTACGGTGACGCGGTGCGCCTGGAAGTCGCCGACACCTGCCCGAAACATTTGTCCGACTACTTGCTCAAGCAGTTCAACCTGCACGAAACCGAGCTGTATCAGGTCAACGGTCCGGTCAACCTGACCCGCCTGTTCAGCATCACCGGCCTGGACAGTCAGCGGGCGCTGCAATACATGCCGTTCACCCCGCAGATCCCGAAACTGCTGCAGAACAGCGAGAACATCTTCAGCGTGATCAGCAAGCAGGACATCCTGTTGCTGCACCCGTTCGAGTCCTTCACCCCGGTGGTCGACCTGTTGCGCCAGGCTGCCAAGGATCCGCATGTTTTGGCGGTCCGTCAGACCCTGTACCGCTCCGGCGCCAACTCGGAAATCGTCGATGCGCTGGTCGATGCGGCGCGTAACGGCAAGGAAGTCACTGCGGTGATCGAGCTGCGTGCACGCTTCGACGAAGAGTCCAACCTGCAACTGGCCAGCCGTCTGCAAGCGGCCGGTGCGGTGGTGATTTACGGCGTGGTCGGCTTCAAGACCCACGCCAAGATGATGCTGATCTTGCGTCGCGAGGCTGGCGAGATTGTCCGTTACGCCCACTTGGGTACCGGCAACTACCACGCGGCCAACGCCCGTCTGTATACCGACTACAGCCTGCTGACCTCGGATGACGCCTTGTGTGAAGACGTCGGCAAACTGTTCAGCCAGCTGATCGGCATGGGTAAAACCCTGCGCATGAAGAAGCTGCTGCACGCGCCGTTCACGTTGAAGAAGGGCATGCTCGACATGATTGCCCGCGAGACCCAGTTCGCCCTCGACGGCAAACCGGCGCACATCATCGCCAAGTTCAACTCGCTGACCGATCCGAAGATCATCCGCGCGCTGTACAAGGCCAGTCAGTCCGGGGTGCGTATCGATCTGGTGGTGCGCGGCATGTGCTGCCTGCGTCCGGGCATTGCCGGGGTTTCGCACAACATCCACGTGCGCTCGATCATCGGGCGTTTCCTGGAACACACCCGGGTCTTCTACTTCCTCAATGGCGGCGAAGAGCAGATGTTCCTGTCCAGCGCCGACTGGATGGAGCGCAACCTCGACAAGCGCGTCGAAACTTGCTTCCCGGTCGAGGGCAAGAAGCTGATCATGCGGGTCAAGAAAGAGCTGGAGCTGTATCTCACCGATAACACCCACAGCTGGAGCCTGCAGGCGGACGGTCGTTACATCCGCAACACGCCGACGGGTAACCAGAACCCGCGTAGTGCGCAGGCGACTTTGCTGGAGCGTTTGGGCAGCCCGATTCTGACCGTTCGTTAACGCTGACGTCGGGTAATAAAAAATGGCGATCCCTGCGGATCGCCATTTTTGTTTTCACCGTCGTCTCCTGTAGGAGCGCAGCTTGCTGGCGATGGTGCCCGTGAGATCGCCATCGCCAGCAAGCTGTGCTCCTACAGGACCGTGTTTCAGCGAACGTTGAGCACGAAGCCGACGCGGGTCAGCCATTCCGCTTCCAGACCGAAGTCAGCCTGGGTCAGCTGGTTTTCATCCAGCCAGTTTTCCGGGAACAGCACATCCAGGCTGTCGCCATTGGCCTGCAGTACGACCTGAGGCATTTCCTGGGTACCGCGGATGTGATGGAACAGAATCGCAAAGCGCAGCAGCACGCACAGGCGAATCAGCTTGATGCCTTCATCGCCGAAGTCGGCAAACTTGTCCCGGGGAATGTTGCGGCGGTGGCCACGCACCAGTAGTGCAAGCATCAATTGGTCTTCGCGGGAGAATCCGGCCAGGTCCGAGTGCTCGATCAGGTAGGCGCCGTGCTTGTGGTAGTGATAGTGAGCGATGTCCAGGCCCACTTCATGGACCTTGGCGGCCCAGCCGAGCAATTCGCGCCAGACGCCGTCATCCAGATCCCAATCCTCAGCCACTTGATCGAAGGCATGCAACGCCTTGCGCTCAACCCGCGCCGCTTGTTCCAGATCGACGTGATAACGCTCCATCAACGAGCTGAGGGTACGCTCACGGACGTCTTCGTGATGATGACGACCTAGCAGGTCATAGAGCACGCCTTCGCGCAGGGCGCCTTCACAGTGGTCCATGCGTTGCAGTTCGAGTGCGTCGAAGATCGCTTCGAGAATCGCCAGGCCCGCCGGGAAGATCGCCCGACGGTCAGGCTTGATGCCTTCGAAGTCGATCTTCTCGACGTCGCCGAGCTTGATCAGCTTGCGCTTGAGCCAGGCCAGGCCTTGGGCGTTCACCTCGCCCGTGCCATGACCACCGGCCTTCAGCGCCAGGCCGATGGCGCGGATGGTGCCCGAGGAGCCGATGGCTTCATCCCAGGTCAGGCGATGCAGGGCGTGTTCGATGCTCATGATCTCCAGCCGCGCCGCCGTGTACGCCTGGGCGTAGCGGGCCGGGGTGATCTTGCCGTCCTTGAAATAGCGCTGGGTGTAGCTGACGCAGCCCATTTGCAGGCTTTCGCGCAGCAGCGGTTCGAAGCGCTGGCCGATGATGAATTCGGTACTGCCGCCGCCGATGTCGGCCACCAGGCGTTTGCCCGGGGTGTCAGCGAGGGTGTGGGACACGCCGAGGTAAATCAGGCGTGCTTCTTCACGGCCGGAGATGACTTCCACCGGGTGGCCGAGGATTTCTTCAGCGCGGCGGATAAATTCGCCACGGTTACGGGCTTCACGCAGGGCGTTGGTGCCGACGATCCGCACGGCGCCGGTCGGCATACCGTTGATCAGTTGGGCAAAACGCTTCAGGCAATCGAGCCCGCGTTGCATGGATTCTTCACTGAGCTGGCGCTCATCGTCGATGCCGGCGGCCAGCTGAACCTTCTCCCCGAGTCGTTCGAGAATACGGATTTCGCCGTTCTGGGCCTTGGCCACGACCATGTGAAAGCTGTTGGAGCCCAGGTCGATTGCGGCGATCAGGGACAGATTCTTGGCTTGGGATTGCGGCATGGTCAGGGGGTCTCGGTCGATAACCTCGACATCGTGCCACGATCAAACGCTGCCGCCAACGCGCAGAGCTTAAAGCGTTGATCCAGAGCAGCCTGGTCCGCCTGATCGTTCCCACGTTCCGCGTGGGAATGCAGCCCGGGACGCTCCGCGTCCCAAAAGCGGACGCAGAGCGTCCATTGAGGCATTCCCACGCGGAGCATGGGAACGATCAGATGGCGTGTTCCACGGTGCCAATGAAATTCGCCAGCTCCGTGGTCTGGGGATTCGCAAACAGAATCTTCGGATCCCCCACCTCATGCACCTTGCCCTGATGCATGAACACCAACTTATCCCCAACCTCCCGGGCAAAACGCATCTCATGGGTGACCATAATCAACGTCATCCCTTCTTTGGCCAGTTGCCGGACCACGCTCAGCACTTCATTGACCAATTCCGGGTCCAGCGCCGAGGTAATCTCATCGCACAGCAAGACCTTCGGCGACATCGCCAGCGCCCGGGCAATCGCCACTCGCTGTTGCTGCCCGCCAGACAACCGATCCGGGAAGGCGTCGAATTTCTCCCCCAGCCCGACCCGTTCCAACATCTCCCGCGCCAGTTCGGCCGCCTTGGCTTTCGGCACTTTCTGTACCACTTGCGGCGCGAGCATCACGTTTTCGCCGACCGTCAGGTGCGGGAACAGGTTGAACTGCTGAAACACCATCCCGACTTTCTGTCGCAAGCTACGCAGATCGGCACGGGCGGCGTCGAGGTAGTCGCCGTCGACTTCAATCACGCCGTCGTTGATCGATTCCAGACCATTGAGGGTGCGCAGCAATGTGGATTTACCCGAGCCGCTGCGGCCGATGATCGCCACCACTTGGCCTTCCTCGACACTGAGGTCGATGCCTTTGAGCACATGGTGGTCGCCGTAATATTTATGCAGCGCCGAAATTCTAAGCAGAGGCATGCAGTCTCCTTTCCAGGTAGCGGGCACTGAGGGACAAGGGGTAGCAGAGCAGGAAGTAACCAAGGGCCACGAGGCCGTAGACCATGAACGGTTCGAAGGTCGCGTTGGCGAGCATGCCGCCGGTCTTGGTCAGTTCGGTGAAGCCGATGATCGAGGTGACGGCGGTGCCTTTGACCACCTGCACGGAGAAGCCCACGGTCGGTGCCACGGCGATCCGCAGGGCTTGCGGCAGGATCACGTAACGCAGTTGCTCCAGCGGGTTCAGCGCCAGGCTCGACGAGGCTTCCCACTGGCCGTTGGGAATCGATTCGACGCAACCACGCCAGATCTCCGCCAGGTAGGCGCTGGTGAACAGCGTCAGGGCAATCGCCGCGGCCATCCACGGCGAAATCTCCACGCCGGCCAACGCCACGCCGAAGAACACCAGAAACAGCTGCATCAACAATGGCGTGCCCTGGAACAGTTCGATGTAGGTGCGGGCGAAATTGCGCGGCAGGGATTTTTTCGAGATGCGCATGACCATGATCAGCAAACCGATCAGTCCACCACCGATAAATGCCACCAGCGACAGCGCCAGGGTCCATTGCAGGCCGGTAAGCAGGTTGCGTACGACGTCCCAGAAGGTGAAATCGCTCATTGGCTGCTCCTTGCGACAAAACGGCGGCCAATCCAGTTCAGCAATTGGCGGATCAGCAGCGCCATGCACAGGTAGAGCAATGTGGTCAGGGCGTAGGTTTCAAAGGCGCGGAAGTTGCGCGACTGAATGAAGTTGGCGGCGAAGCTCAGCTCTTCGGTGGCGATCTGTGAGCAGACCGCCGAACCCAGCATCACGATGATGATCTGGCTGCTCAATGCCGGCCAAACCTTGCCCAGCGCCGGCAGCAGCACCACATGGCGAAAGGCTTCGAAGCGCGTCATTGCCAGCGCCGCAGCGGCTTCCAGCTGTCCTCGAGGGATTGCCTGGATGCCGGCGCGGATGATCTCGGTGGAATAGGCGCCGAGGTTGATCACCATCGCCAGCACCGCCGCCTGCCACTCGGAAATCTGCACGCCCAGTGACGGCAGGCCGAAGAAGATGAAAAACAACTGCACCAAAAATGGCGTGTTGCGGATCAACTCGACGTAGACCGCAAAAATGCCGGCGAACGGACGGATGTTCCACGCCCGCACCAGCGCCCCGACGATGCCCAGACCCACCCCAAGCACTGCGCCGATGGCCGTCAGTTCAAGGGTGAACAGCGCACCGCGCAGCAGCAGGTCGGTGTTGTGCACCACCGGTATGAAATCGAACTGATAAGCCATGTTCAGTCTCCGCAACGACGATCAGAGATCGGCCGGCAGCGGCTCTTTGAGCCAGGTCCGGGAGTTCTTCTCCAGCGCGCCATCGGTCTTGGCGGTGGCGAGGATCTGATTGACCTTGTCCAGCAGCGCCGGCTCGTTTTTGTTCACGCCGACGTAGACCGGCGAGTCCTTGAGCTTCACTTTCAGCGCCGGAATGCGTTTCGGGTTGCGCTCGCTGATGGTCACCATCACCACGTTGCCGCTGGCGATCAGATCAACTTGTCCGGCGAGGTATGCGGCGATGGTCGAGTTGTTGTCTTCGAAGCGCTTGATGGTCACGCCTTCGGGCGCGACTTTAGTCAGCTCGATGTCTTCGATGGCGCCACGGGTGACGCTGATGGTTTTGCCCTTGAGGTCGTCCAGGCTTTTGATGCTGGCGTCTGGCGGACCGAACACGGCGAGGTAGAACGGCGCGTAGGCACGGGAGAAGTCGATGACTTTCTCGCGCTCGGGGTTCTTGCCGAGGCTGGAGATCACCAGATCGACCTTGCCGGTGGTCAGGAACGGAATGCGGTTGGTGCTGTTGACCGGCGTCAGCTCGAGTTTGACCTTGAGTTGGTCGGCCAGCAGCTTGGCGGTGTCGATATCGAGGCCGCGCGGTTTCATGTCCGGGCCGACCGAGCCGAAGGGCGGGAAGTCCTGAGGCACGGCAACCTTGAGGACGCCGCGCTTGACCACATCCTCCAGACCGTCGGCGTGGGCGGGCGCCTGGCTCAGCATCAGGCTGGCAAACAGGGCGGCGAGGAGGGCGCTGTAACGCTGGGTCATGGCAAATCTCCGAATCGGCGAGAAGTGAATTCTGCGGATCGACAGAGCATGGGCCGTGCCAACATCGGGTTTTGGGGGCGCAAGGCCACGGTTTTGCTGGTATCACTCGGTCTTACTGGTCTGAACAGTCAGGCGCGGTTTCGCACCCCGATAGCGCATCGCCGGAATTCGCCGAACCCCCATGGGGCACGACTTGCCGGGCGTCGCGAATAGCTTTACAACTAGCCGCTCATTAGCCCGGTTTCTCTGAAAAACCATGAACTCGATCTCCCGAGCCGTACCTGAAGTGGCGTTGCAAGCCATCCGCAAACTGATCACCGAGCAAGGTTTTGGGCCGGGCGATGCCTTGCCCTCGCAACGGGACCTGGCGGTGCAATTGGGGGTCAGTCGGGCGTCGCTGCGCGAAGCGTTGTCGTCATTAAGTGCGTTGGGGGTGATCAGCATCCAGCCGGGCAAAGGCGTGTTCGTGCAGTCACCGGTTGATTTACCGCGAGGTGATGCGGCGCTGAGTTGGCCATTTGCGGCGCAAGCCTCACCGCTCGATATCTTCCAGTTGCGCTATGCCCTGGAAGGCTTTGCCGCCGGTTTGGCGGCGGTGACCCTGAGTACTCACGAACTCGATGCCCTGGAAGATAACGTCGCCGCCATACGCATCGAATTGAAGGCCGGCGACTTCGAGGCCGCGGCGCGACTGGACTTCGAGTTTCACCGACGCATTCTGCTGGCGAGCGGCAATCAGGCGATGCTGAGTATCCTGACGGCCAGCGCCGACATTTTTCTAGAGAGCCAGAAACTACCGTTCATCCGGGCGGAACGGGCCATGGAAACCTGGCAGGAACACCGCAAAATCCTCCGGGCACTAGCCCGGCGTGCGTCTGGCGCTGCGCAGAAGGCCATGCACGAACATGTGCGTAACGCGGCACTGCGCACAGGAATTGCCTTCGTCGCTCCCGCCACCTCGTGACTTGGGCTATACCCAAACTCATGCGGCACCATAGCGAGACTCAATCATCTGCACCTTCCTGAACGAGGGAAGGGCGGCTATGATGGGCCACGTTTTTTTGCTTACAACCTGGAGACTTCCATGAGCAGCGATCTTATTAAACACGTCACCGACGCTAGCTTCGACGTCGACGTCCTCAAGGCCGAAGGCGCTGTACTGGTCGACTACTGGGCTGAATGGTGCGGCCCTTGCAAAATGATCGCTCCTGTTCTGGACGAAATTGCTGAAACCTACAAAGGCAAGCTGACCGTTGCCAAACTGAACATCGACGAAAACCAGGAAACTCCGGCCAAGCATGGCGTGCGTGGTATCCCGACTCTGATGCTGTTCAAGAACGGCAACGTTGAAGCGACCAAGGTTGGCGCACTGTCGAAGTCGCAACTGGCTGCCTTCCTCGACGCCAACATCTAAGCGTCGTTTAAAGCGTCATCAAAAAGGCCCCGCACATCGCGGGGCCTTTTCGTTATTGAGGGCTAGACGCTCCGAAACTCAGGTGGTACATTCGGCCCCGCACTGGTTTCTCCACTGCCCCCTGCTAGCCGTCGCCGACGCACTCCTTTTCGAATAAGTACGCGATCCTGTCGCCTTCTCTGCGGCGCGGCCTCATTAAGCCAAAAGCTTAATTTCCCCCCCTCCATAAATGATTACGTCATTCCTATATGAATCTGACTGAACTCAAGCAAAAGCCGATTACCGAACTGCTCGAATTGGCCGAACAGATGGGCATAGAAAATATGGCCCGTTCGCGCAAGCAGGACGTGATTTTCTCCCTGCTCAAAAAGCACGCTAAAAGCGGCGAGGAAATCTCCGGTGATGGCGTGCTGGAGATTCTCCAGGACGGCTTCGGCTTCCTTCGCTCCGCTGACGCTTCCTATCTCGCCGGCCCAGACGATATCTACGTCTCGCCGAGTCAGATCCGTCGCTTCAACTTGCGCACCGGTGACACCATCGTTGGCAAGATCCGTCCTCCAAAGGAAGGCGAGCGTTATTTCGCGCTGCTCAAGGTCGACACGATCAACTACGATCGTCCCGAGAACGCGAAAAACAAGATTCTCTTCGAGAACCTGACCCCGCTGTTCCCGACCGTGCGCATGAAGATGGAAGCCGGCAACGGTTCCACCGAAGACTTGACCGGTCGTGTCATCGACCTGTGCGCCCCGATCGGCAAAGGCCAGCGCGGTCTGATCGTTGCACCGCCGAAAGCCGGTAAAACGATCATGCTGCAGAACATCGCAGCGAACATCGCTCGTAACAATCCTGAAGTTCATCTGATCGTATTGCTGATCGACGAACGTCCGGAAGAAGTGACCGAAATGCAGCGCACCGTGCGCGGCGAAGTGGTTGCCTCGACGTTCGATGAGCCGCCAACCCGCCACGTGCAGGTTGCCGAAATGGTGATCGAGAAGGCCAAGCGCCTGGTCGAACACAAGAAGGACGTGGTGATCCTGCTCGACTCCATCACCCGTCTGGCTCGCGCCTACAACACCGTGATCCCGAGCTCCGGCAAAGTACTCACCGGTGGTGTCGATGCCCACGCCCTGGAGAAACCGAAACGTTTCTTCGGCGCCGCGCGGAACATCGAAGAAGGCGGTTCGCTGACCATCATCGCCACCGCGCTGGTTGAAACCGGCTCGAAGATGGACGAAGTGATCTACGAAGAATTCAAAGGCACGGGCAACATGGAACTGCCGCTGGATCGTCGTATCGCCGAAAAACGCGTCTTCCCGGCCATCAACATCAACCGTTCCGGCACCCGCCGCGAAGAGTTGCTGACAGCCGACGACGAGTTGCAACGCATGTGGATCCTTCGCAAGCTGCTGCACCCGATGGACGAAATCGCTGCCATCGAGTTCCTGGTCGACAAGCTGAAAACGACCAAGACCAACGATGAGTTCTTCCTGTCGATGAAACGCAAGTAAGTCGAACGGGCCAAAAAGCCGGGGAAACCCGGCTTTTTGCTATCTGATTTTTGATGAACCGGCAGTTCGTGGTTCTGAATAGAGGGGTTCGGCGCTAAACTGCCACCCCCGAACGGCACGGCCAACACGAGGCTCACGCATGCAGTATCGCGACTTGCGCGACTTTATCAGCGGCCTGGAAAAGCGCGGCGAACTCAAGCGCATCCAGGTTCCGGTGTCCCCAGTGCTCGAAATGACCGAGGTCTGCGACCGCACCCTGCGTGCCAAAGGTCCGGCTCTGCTTTTCGAAAAGCCCACGGGTTATGACATCCCGGTGCTCGGCAACCTGTTCGGCACCCCTGAGCGCGTGGCGCTGGGCATGGGCGCAGAAGCGGTCAGCGAATTGCGCGAGATCGGCAAACTGCTGGCGTTCCTCAAGGAACCCGAGCCGCCGAAAGGCCTGAAAGATGCCTGGTCCAAGCTGCCGATCTTCCGCAAGATCATCGCCATGGCACCGAAAGTGGTCAAAGACGCGGTGTGTCAGGAAGTGGTCATCGAAGGCGACGACGTCGACCTCGCGATGCTGCCGGTGCAGACCTGCTGGCCGGGCGACGTCGGCCCGCTGATCACCTGGGGGCTGACCGTCACCAAAGGTCCGAACAAGGATCGCCAGAACCTCGGCATCTACCGTCAGCAAGTGATCGGCCGCAACAAGGTCATCATGCGCTGGCTCAGTCACCGTGGCGGCGCGCTGGATTACCGTGAGTGGTGCGAGAAGCATCCTGGCCAGCCGTTCCCGGTGTCCGTGGCGCTGGGCGCCGACCCGGCGACGATTCTTGGCGCGGTGACTCCTGTGCCGGACAGCCTTTCCGAATATGCTTTCGCTGGCTTGTTGCGCGGCAACCGCACCGAGCTGGTGAAGTGCCGTGGCAACGACTTGCAAGTTCCGGCGACCGCCGAGATCATCCTTGAAGGCGTGATCCATCCGGGCGAAATGGCCGATGAAGGCCCGTACGGTGACCACACCGGTTACTACAACGAAGTCGACAGCTTCCCGGTGTTCACCGTCGAGCGCATCACCCACCGGATCAAACCGATCTACCACAGCACCTACACCGGCCGTCCGCCGGATGAGCCGGCGATTCTCGGCGTGGCGCTGAACGAAGTGTTCGTGCCGATCCTGCAGAAGCAGTTTCCCGAGATCACCGACTTCTACCTGCCGCCCGAAGGTTGCTCGTACCGCATGGCCATCGTGACCATGAAGAAGTCGTATCCCGGCCATGCCAAGCGGGTAATGCTCGGTGTCTGGTCGTTTTTGCGACAGTTCATGTACACCAAGTTCGTTATCGTCACTGACGACGATATCAACGCACGCGACTGGAACGACGTGATCTGGGCCATCACCACGCGCATGGACCCCAAGCGCGACACGGTGATGATCGACAACACGCCGATCGATTACCTGGACTTCGCCTCGCCGGTTTCCGGTCTGGGTTCGAAGATGGGGCTCGATGCCACGCATAAATGGCCGGGCGAAACCACTCGCGAGTGGGGCCGGGTGATCGTCAAGGACGAAGCCGTTACCCAGCGGATCGATGCCATCTGGAATCAGTTAGGAATAGATTGATGCGTGTAACCTTGCAGCCCTCCGGAGCAGTGCTACAGATTCTGCCCGGCGAGCGGATTCTCGATGGCGCGCGGCGGCTGGGCTATGAATGCCCGCAAAGCTGTCGAAACGGCAATTGCCACGTGTGCGCTGCACTGCTGGTGGAAGGGCGGGTCGAACAGGAAGGCGGTGTGCGCGACCATGGCGAGTTCTACACTTGCATAGCAGAGCCGCTGGAAGACTGCATCGTGCTGTGGGATGGCGTGCTCGCGCTGGGAGAATTGCCGGTGCGCAGCTTGTCGTGTCAGGTCATTGAATGCAGGGATGTCGGCGGCGATACCTGGCGTGTGCGTCTGCGAGCACCGGCCGGCAAGCCACCGCGTTATCACGCCGGTCAGTACTTGATGATCGAGCGCGAGAACGGTGAGAAGTCCGCGTTCTCCCTGGCCTCGGCGCCACATGGCGGGCGTGATCTGGAAATCCATGTGCTGGCGCGCGAAAGCAGTGCGCTGAGCCTGATCGACCAGTTACAACGCAACCCGATGGTGCGAATCGAAATGCCATTCGGCGACACCCATCTGGCTGAGTTGCCGGACGGTCCGCTGGTGCTGATCGCCGCGGGTACCGGCATGGGCCAGATCCATAGCCTGATCGAACATTGCCGCGCTACGGGCTTCAAACATCCGGTGCATCTGTATTGGGGTGTGCGTCGTCCCGAAGATTTTTACGAGATCGAACATTGGGATGAATGGCTGAAACTGCCCAATCTATTCCTGCATAAAGTCGTCAGCGATCAATGCGGCTGGCAGGGGCGCTGCGGGATGTTGCATGAGGCGGTGTGTGAGGACTTCCCTGATCTGAAGTCTTTGCATGTGTATGCCAGCGGCTCACCGGCCATGGTCTACGGCACGCTGGATGCTTTGGTCGAAGCCGGGATGGACGCTCATCAAATGCGTGCGGATGTATTTGCGTACGCGCCTCGATCTTGATCCCCGCTCTTAATCGTTATAACTCCCTATATAGCCGATCGGTATTTATAAAATTATATAAATGCCGGTAGGTTATATGTCATCCAGGCAAATATTTAAGAACTGTGCCATGGCACTTAAATTGCCTTAAAACATATGTGCCTTATTGTTACAGCGGTGCGTTCTATTAAGTAATTCTTCACCCGCGGGGAGCTGAACGCTAATCGCCATGAGCGCCATTGAATCTGCTTTTTTGAATCTGGCTTACCCTCCGCGGCTCGATCTGGGGCCGCAGCTCACGCACGAACAATTGCTCAGCTCAATGCAGTCGACCATGGCGCGCCACAAGGGCGGGCCGGTGTGGCTGTTCGCTTACGGTTCGCTGATTTGGCGTCCTGAATGCGCAGCGGTGGAGCGAGTGCGCGGTCGTGTGCATGGCTACCATCGCGGTTTGTATTTGTGGTCCCACGAACATCGCGGCACACCCGAAGTGCCTGGGCTGGTATTCGGCCTGGATCGCGGTGGTTCTTGCAGCGGCTTCGCCTATCGCTTGCCTGAAGAACAACTTGAAGCATCCCTTTACGCACTTTGGCAGCGCGAAATGCCATTCCCGTCCTATCGCCCGCACTGGCTCAACTGCCGTCTTGAAGACGGAAGTCAGGTTCAGGCGTTGGGGTTTGTATTGGAGCGGCATCTGCCCAGCTATGCGGGCAACTTGCCGGATCACGTGCTGAGCCACGTGTTCGAAAACGCTTGCGGGCGTTACGGCACCACTCGCGATTATGTCGAGCAGACCGCCCACGCCCTGCGTAGCCACGCCATGCCAGACCGGAATCTGGAGGCGCGGCTCAAGCGCTGCAAATCAAAGGCCGATCAGGCGATTGCTTCGCGACTTTGACTGGCGACTTGTTTGTGCCACAGCGTCGGCGCAAGGAAGGCCATAGCCAGTAAGCATGCGCCGATCAGCAGCACGAAACCGCCGTCCCAGCCGAAGTGGTCCACGGTGTAGCCCATCGCTGCACTGGCCGCGACCGAACCACCCAGATAACCGAACAGACCCGTGAAGCCCGCTGCCGTACCGGCGGCTTTCTTCGGTGCCAATTCCAGCGCCTGCAGGCCGATCAGCATCACCGGGCCGTAAATCAGGAAGCCGATCGAGATGAGCGCGATCATGTCGACCGTCGGGTTGCCGGCCGGGTTGAGCCAGTACACCAGGGTCGCCACAGTCACCAACGCCATGAACACCATGCCGGTCAGGCCACGGTTGCCACGGAAGATCTTGTCCGACATCCAGCCGCACAACAGCGTGCCCGGAATACCTGCCCATTCGTAGAAGAAGTAGGCCCACGATGTTTTATCCACGGTGAAGCCCTTGGCTTCTTTCAAGTAGGTCGGTGCCCAGTCCAGCACGCCGTAGCGCAACAGGTAGACGAAGACGTTGGCCAGGGCGATGTACCAGAGCATTTTGTTGCGCAGCACGTATTTGACGAAGATTTCCTTGGCACTGAATTCTTCTTCGTGGCTGGCGTCGTAGCCTTCCGGGTAGTCGTTCTTATACTTCTCGATAGGCGGCAGGCCCACCGATTGCGGGGTATCGCGCATGGTGACGAAGGCAAAAACCGCCACCGCCATGGCGACCGCCGCCGGCACGTAGAACGCTGCGTGCCAGTCATTGAACAGGCCCATGCCGAGCAGGAACAGCGGGCCGATCAGGCCGCCACCGACGTTATGCGCCACGTTCCACAAGGACACTACGCCTCCGCGTTCCTTCTGCGACCACCAGTGCACCATCGTCCGCCCACTCGGTGGCCAGCCCATGCCTTGGGCCCAGCCATTGATAAAGAGCAGGATGAACATGATGGTCACGCTGGACGTCGCCCAGGGTGCGAAGCCGAAAATGAACATCACACCGGCCGATACCAACAGGCCGAAGGGCAGGAAGAAACGCGGATTGGAACGGTCGGATACGATGCCCATCAGGAACTTGGACAGGCCGTAGGCAATGGCGATGGCCGACAGCGCCAGGCCCAGCTCGCCGCGGGTATAGCCCTCTTCGATCAGATAGGGCATGGCCAGGGAGAAGTTTTTGCGCAGCAGGTAATAGCCGGCGTAGCCGATAAAAATCCCGGCGAAGATCTGCCAGCGATGGCGTCGGTAGGTGCTGTCTATTTTTTCTTCAGGCAATGGAGCCTGATGTGCGGCAGGACGAAAGAAAGCAAACATTCAAGAGCTCCAGATTTCTTGTTTTGACTGCGGATGCGAATGTTACAGTTTCGTTACCGAAAATAGCACCGGTGCGCATCGGCCAAATAGCGGAAATGCTGGAGAATGCATGTTCTTTTATGAACATGTCGCTCAGGTATAAATGTAGGGCGTTGTGGGAAACGTTACTTGCAGGTCGACATGCCGCATTTCGGTCCAGGGTAGGACGAGTCTTTGGGAAATGTCCTTCGTGTGAATGGGAAGTCGTGGCGTTCTGTTCCCAGTCGTCGAGCCTTAACCTTTACGCAGCTGCCAGCTCTGGCATTTCAGTTGTGAAGGGGAGGGGTTATGCGGTGGTTTGCGTGCGTGCTTTTGTTGGTTGTGGCGGTTGGTGTTCGGGCCGAGGAAGTGTTTCTGATACCGGAAAACAATCCCAGACCGATTTACCCTCCAGCATTGCAAAGAGCCGGTATCACCGGTGATGTCCGAGTCAGATTTACCGTCAGTTCCGATGGCTCAGTCAGCAAGGTCAGCATTTTACAAAGCGACCATCCTGATCTGGCTGAAGCGGTCAGGGTCGCGATAGAGCAGTGGCGGTTCAAATCTTGGGCGGTTGAAGGGGACAAGCCCACTGAGCTGGTGGTGATTGCGCCAATGGCGTTTTCGCTCGGTTCGGATACTTCGCTTCATACCAACCAATGGCTTAAAGAATTGAGGTGCCGCGATCTCAACGAATCACTGGTTGATTTCCCAGAGCACGGCTGGGTTGATTCATCCGTGTTTCATTACACTCGTGCTTATCTGTCGAATACGTTTATCAAACATCAATTATCGAATGAGCAGCGTCTGGCTTTGATTACCAAGCTCAATAAGCGAGTACCGAAAATCGTCAGGGACTGCCGGGCGAGTCCGGTTCGCAAGTACATGAGTTTGCTGCCGGAGGAAATTCGGAAGTTGCTTTAACACCGGGCAATAAAAAAGCGGTCTGGATAAACCAGACCGCTTCATTGGGCTCAGCGAACCTGAACCACCACTTTCCCGACCGCTTTGCGCTGGCCAAGATCATTGATCGCCTGCGCCGCATTGCTCAGTGGATACACTTGCGACACCAAGGGTTTCAGCTTTCCTTCGGCAAACCAGCCAAACAATTGCTGGAAGTTTGCCGCGTTGTCTTGAGGTTGGCGCTGGGCGAACGAGCCCCAGAACACACCCACCACCGCTGCGCCTTTGAGCAGCGCCAGGTTCACTGGCAATTCAGGGATGCGACCGCTGGCAAAGCCGACCACCAGCAGACGGCCGTTCCAGGCAATGGCGCGGATGGCTTGATCGAACAGGTCGCCGCCCACCGGGTCGTAGATCACGTCGGCGCCCTGGCCATCGGTCAGGCGCTTGATTTCGTCCTTGAGGCTGGTTTCGCTGTAGTTGATCAGCTCATCGGCACCGGCAGCCTTTGCCACCGCGAGTTTTTCGGCGCTGCTGGCGGCGGCGATCACGCGGGCGCCCATGGCTTTGCCGATTTCCACAGCGGCCAGACCGACACCGCCGGAAGCGCCGAGTACCAGCAAGGTTTCACCCGGTTGCAGGTTGCCCCGTTGCTTAAGCGCGTGCATCGAAGTGCCGTAGGTCATGCTGAACGCGGCGGCGGTGTTGAAGTCCATCGATGGCGGGATGGGCAGCACGTTGTAGCCCGGCACCGCGACCTGTTCGGCAAAACTGCCCCAGCCGGTCAGCGCCATGACCCGATCACCGACCTTGAGGTGGCTGACCTTTTCGCCTACTTCGCTGACCACGCCAGCCGCTTCGCCGCCCGGGGAAAACGGGAAGGGCGGTTTGAACTGATATTTACCCTCGATGATCAGCGTGTCCGGGAAATTCACCCCGGCGGCGTGCACGTCCAGGAGGATTTCATTCTTCTTCGCGACAGGACTGGCGACGTCTTCCAGCACCAGCGATTCGGCGGGGCCGAAGGCTTTGCACAGCACGGCTTTCATCAGGGCTATTCCTTTGGGAGTGATGGCCGATAAGTGTAGGTGTGTGAGTCGATGGGTCAACGAGCATGCCCGGCCCTGATAGTCAGCCATAAGCTTGTGCTTGAGCGGCGGGTCGTTATGCTAGGCCGCAAACCGGATAAGGAGCGAATTGTGAAAGCGTGGATCATGTTGTTGCTGGCCCTGTCTCTGCCTGTGGCAGCGATGGCCGAAGAAGCCAAAGAAGGTGCAGCTCCGAAGGTCAATTACATCACCCTGAGCCCGCCGTTCGTGGGCAACTACGGGCTGGACGGCACGCCGAAGCTCAAGGTCTACAAGGCCGATGTGGCGTTGCGAGTGACCGGTGATGAGGCGACCAAACTGGTGAAAGCCAATGAGCCGTTGATTCGTAATCAACTGGTGGCGTTGTTTGCCCAGCAGACCACTGAAGCGATGAACAACGTCGAGGCCAAGGAAAAGCTGCGTCAGGAAGCCCTGAAACAGACCCAGCAAATCATGAACGATGAAACCGGCAAGCCTGTGGTTGAGGATCTGTTGTTCAACAACCTCATTATCCAGTAAGTCCTTCGCTGTCCGGGCGGGCCTTATCGCGGGCAAGCCCGCTCCCACAGGACTTATGGTGACGCGCAATCATGTGCTCACTGCAGAACCCTGTGGGAGCGGGCTTGCCCGCGATGACAATCTGAGAGGCGCAGAAAATTTTACGGCTTGAGCGCAATCACCGCCGCCCATTGCTCCGCCGTCACCGGCATCACCGACAGTCGCGAGCCTTTTTGCACCAGCGGCATCTCGGCCAGCGCCGCCTGCTGTTTCAGATAATCCAGCTTGAGCACTTTGGGAAACGTCTCGACATGCGCGACATCGATCGCGCTCCAGGCGTTTTTCTCTGCCGTGGCTTTCGGATCGTAGTAATGACTCTCCGGCTCCAGCGCCGTCGGGTCCGGATACGCGGCTTCGACGATCTTTCCGATCCCGGCGATCCCCGGTTCGGGGCAGCTGGAGTGATAGAAGAAAAACTCGTCGCCCACGGCCATGGCCCGCAGGAAATTACGCGCCTGATAGTTGCGAACCCCGTCCCAGCGCGCTTTGCCAAGCGTCTCCAGGCCCTTGATCGAGAGCTCGTCGGGCTCGGATTTCATTAGCCAATAAGCCATGGTTTTTGCTCCTTGCGAAGTGGGTGGGCAAGTTGTCGGGGGATTTTATGACAAACCGACGGTCGGTTGACGCCAGCGTTTGCGTGTCGGTTCACGTTGTCGCAAAATGCCGGCCTTCTAAGCTTGACGCTGCTGCACGGCCTACACCTACAACGGAAACCGCTGCTGTCATCGTGTTGATGTGCCTTTGGGGGGCAATCGATGAAACGCAAACCGGATTTACTATGGATTTTGGTTATTTTGTTCGGCCTCGGCGTCGTGACCACCGGCTATGCCCAAAGCCTGTGGAGCAACAAGACCGACGCTCCGATCGAAATCGCGCAGCAACAACAGCCGACGGCCTTCAAGCGCTGAACCTGTCTTCGGACGCCGCTGAGTCCAGTGGCGTCTAGCCGGCGAAATACCGCGCCTTGTCTGTCACCGTTCCCTGTAACGGCACATCCCAGCTCGCTTGAGCCAATCGTTCGACCTTCTGACATTCATGGGCCAACCCCAATAGCGTCGGCTTGCGCCAGTTTTTACGTCGTGCCAGGTACGCCAGGCTTCGATCATAGAAACCACCGCCCATGCCCAGGCGTCCGCCGACATCGTCAAACCCGACCAATGGCAACAGCACCAGATCGAGCGCCCAGACTTTGCGTTGCCGGGCGAGGTTGTGCCGGGGTTCGAGAATACGAAAGCGGTTGGGTTTCAGTTTTTCGCCGGGGCGAATTCGCTGGAACACCATTTTGGTTCGCGGCCAGGCGCTGAGCACCGGCAGATAAGTCGCCTTGCCCCGACGTTGAGCGGCACGCAGCAAAACACGCGGGTCGATTTCACCGTCAGTGGGCAAATAGAGAGAGATATGTTTTGCGCGGCGAAACAGCGGGTGCTGAGCCAATTGCGTGTACAGCCCGCGAGCGGCCTGGCGCTGCTGACTGGGTGTCAGTGCGCGGCGGGCCTTGCGCAGCATGCGTCGAAGTTGCGGGCGGGGCAGCAGCGCAGGTTCGGTCATGAATTCGGGCTTCGGCAGTGCGGGTACATAAAGCGTACCCGTAAAAAAGCCGATGCCGGTATTTAAACCGGCATCGGACTGGAATCAGGCTCCCCGGATGTACCGCTGTCGACTTAGCCCTTGAACCCGAAAGTTCAAGGTGGAAGATGCAGTAGGCTTTAAGGCTTTCCGTCTAGCGGACATGCACACCAGCCCAACGTGCAACCTCCAGGGTATAGCAAATCGGCTCAGGGACATCGCCAACTGGCAAGCACCCCAGGGAGTGATGCGAGTATACCCCAAGCGGTTTCGCGTTTCAGCCCTTGGTGACGTCCGGATCGGTTGCGAGCACCAGATCGACGCGATCCAGCAAGTCGCGAACCTGCTCACGGGTCGAGCCGCTGGCCTGCACATCCGGGCGTTCTTCTTTGTGCAGAAGGTCGTGCGTGATGTTCAACGCGGCCATCACGGCGATGCGATCGGCGCCGATGACTTTGCCGCTGCTGCGGATTTCGCGCATTTTGCCGTCCAGGTAACGGGCGGCGCTCACCAGATTGCTGCGCTCTTCCTGCGGGCAGATGATCGAATATTCTTTATCGAGGATCTGCACGGTAACGCTATTGCTTGAACTCATGAGTCTTGCTCCAGGGCCTTGAGGCGCGAAATCATTGATTCGACCTTACGCCGGGCGATTTCGTTCTTTTCAATGAGGTGAGCGCGTTCCTCGCGCCAGGTTTTTTCCTGAGCTAATAGGAGTCCGTTTTGACTCTTAAGTTGCTCGACGCGGGTAATTAGCAGTTCGAGTCTGGTCATCAGCGCTTGCAGGTCGGTGTCTTCCATTGTGTCCACTGAATTGTGTCTGATGAGTGGCAGGGTCTGCACCCTGGCTGGCGGACAGCCTTTAATAGTCTTGGCGAGTCTGTCGATGTAGGATACAAGGCCTTCATTCTAGACATAGCGCCGTCTGGCGCCTAGCTGCCCATGCCCATTCAGAATTCCCCGTACCAAGCCTTCGCCAAACTGCTGACTTCCAGCGGTCATAACGTCTCGCCTGCCGAACTGCATGGCCTGCTGCTCGGCCGCAGTTGCGCCGGTGCCGGTTTCGATGCCGAAGGTTGGCTGATTGATGCCGCCGAGCTGCTCGAAAGCGAGCCGCAGGATAATGTCCGCAACGCCTTGATCGGCTTGCAGGAGATGGTCAAGGGCGAGCTCACCGGCGACGACGTGACCGTCGTGCTGCTGCTGCCGACCGATGACGAGCCACTGGCTGACCGCGCCGCCGCACTGGGCCAATGGTGCCAGGGTTTCCTCAGCGGTTTTGGCCTGAACTGCCGTGACAGCAGCATGCTGAGCACCGAGGCCACCGAAGTACTTCAGGATCTGGCGGCTATTTCACAGGTGCAAGACGCCCTGGAAGAGTCCGACGACGGCGAAAGCGATTACATGGAAGTGATGGAGTACCTGCGCGTCGCGCCGCTGCTGCTGTTCACCGAAACCAAAAAGCCGGACGCGCCGGCTGCCGCCAAACCGTCGTTGCATTAATCGCGTGCCAGGGAAAGCCATCTGCCCATGATTCATATCCCGAAATCGGAATACAGCCGTCGCCGCAAGGCCCTGATGGCGCAGATGGAACCCAACAGCATCGCCATCCTGCCCGCCGCTGCCGTTGCGATCCGCAACCGCGACGTCGAGCACGTCTACCGTCAGGACAGCGACTTCCAGTACCTCAGCGGTTTTCCCGAGCCCCAGGCGGTCATCGTTTTGATGCCTGGGCGCTTACATGGCGAATACATACTGTTCTGCCGTGAACGCAATGCCGAACGAGAGTTGTGGGACGGCTTGCGCGCCGGGCAGGAAGGCGCGATGCGCGACTTTGGCGCCGACGACGCCTTCCCCATCACCGACATCGACGACATCCTGCCGGGCCTGATCGAAGGTCGCGACCGGGTGTATTCGGCCATGGGCAGCAACCCGGAATTCGACCGGCACCTGATGGACTGGATCAACGTGATCCGCTCTAAAGCGCACCTCGGCGCCCAGCCGCCGAACGAATTCGTTGCCCTGGATCATCTGCTTCACGACATGCGCCTGTATAAATCGGCGGCAGAAGTGAAGGTGATGCGCGAAGCCGCACGGATTTCCGCCCAGGCGCACATCCGCGCGATGCAGGCCAGCCGTGCGGGGTTGCATGAGTTCAGTCTTGAAGCCGAGCTCGACTACGAGTTCCGCAAGGGCGGGGCGAAAATGCCGGCCTACGGCTCGATCGTCGCCGCTGGGCGCAACAGCTGCATCCTGCATTACCAGCAGAATGACGCGGTGCTCAAGGACGGCGATCTGGTGCTGATCGATGCCGGTTGCGAGATCGACTGCTACGCCAGCGACATCACCCGCACCTGGCCGGTGAACGGCAAGTATTCAGCGGAACAGAAGGCAATTTACGAGTTGGTGCTGGCGTCGCAAGAAGCTGCATTTGCGGAAATCGCCCCGGACAAACACTGGAATCAAGCCCACGAAGCCACGGTCCGGGTGATTACCACCGGTCTGGTGAAGTTGGGCCTGTTGCAGGGCGACGTCGACGAGTTGATCGCCAGCGAAGCCTATAAAGCGTTTTACATGCACCGCGCCGGCCACTGGCTGGGCATGGATGTGCATGATGTCGGCGAATACAAGGTCGGCGGCGAATGGCGCGTGCTGGAAGTCGGCATGGCGCTGACCGTGGAACCGGGTATCTACATTTCCCCGGACAACCAGAATGTGGCGAAGAAATGGCGCGGCATTGGCGTACGAATCGAGGATGACGTAGTGGTCACCAAAACCGGCTGTGAAATCCTGACCAAAGGCGTGCCGAAAACGGTCGCCGAGATCGAGGCCTTGATGGCCGCCGCGCGGACACAAGCGGCATGAGTCGAGTCAATCTGGCAATCATCGGTGGCGGTCTGGTCGGCGCCAGCCTGGCGTTGGCCCTGCAGGCCGGAGCCAAGGCTCGTGGCTGGAAGATCGTGCTGATCGAACCGTTCGCCCCGGGCGACACCTACCAACCGAGCTACGACGCCCGTTCTTCGGCGTTGTCCTATGGCGCCAAGCAGATTTATCAACGGTTGGGCGTGTGGCAGGAAATTTCCCGCCGCGCCGAGCCGATCAAGCAGATTCATGTCTCCGACCGCGGGCGCTTCTCCACCGCGCGATTGTCGGCGATGGAAGAGGGCGTTCCGGCGCTGGGTTATGTGGTGGAAAACGCCTGGCTCGGCCAATGTCTCTGGCAAGGTCTGGACAAGGACGTGATCAGCTGGCGTTGCCCGGCGGAAGTCACGCGCATGGAGCCGCTGATCGATGGTTATCGCCTGACCCTCAACGACGAAACCACTCTGGAATGCGATCTTGCGGTACTCGCCGATGGCGGTCGTTCCGGCCTGCGTGAGCAATTGGGGATCGGCATCAAAAAGCGCCCGTACAACCAGAGCGCGCTTATTGCCAACATCACGCCGAGTGAAGCGCACAACGGCATGGCCTTCGAGCGTTTCACCGATGACGGGCCGATGGCCTTGTTGCCGTTGCCGGAAAACCGCTGCGCACTGGTCTGGACCCGATTGGGAATGGACGCGCAACGGCTGGCGGCCCTCGATGAAAAGAGCTTCCTCAGCGAGTTGCAAGGCGTGTTCGGTTATCGCCTCGGCACTTTGAAGCAGGTTGGTGCGCGGCATTTGTACCCGCTGACATTGATCGAGGCCGAAGAGCAGGTGCGTCCGCATCTGGCGATTCTCGGCAATGCTGCCCACAGCTTGCACCCGATTGCAGGGCAAGGTTTCAACCTGTCTTTGCGTGATGCTCAAGCGCTGGCCGATGCGCTGTTGGCCAGCGAAACATCTCCCGGCGACTTTGCGACCTTGCAGGCCTACCGCGAGCGCCAGCGTCTGGATCAGAACCTGACCGTGGGTTTCTCCGATCAGGTCACCCGTTTGTTCGGCAGCACTCAACCATTGGTTTCCCTGGGCCGCAACATTGGTCTGCTCGGCCTCGATCTGCTGCCGCCGGCCAAACGCTGGTTCGCGCGGCAGGCCATGGGTTTGGGTACGCGTCCCGATGCTTGAGTGGCGGTCGGAAAATCCCTTTATAGGCGGCTCAAGCCGCAAGCGAGACAGGCTTAAAGCATGGAAATGCGCGCAGATCTGCTGATTGTCGGGGCCGGAATGGTCGGCAGCGCCCTGGCGCTGGCGTTGCAGGACAGCGGGCTGGAAGTCCTGCTGCTGGACGGCAGCCCCATGAGCGTCAAACCCTTCGATGCCCAGGCTTCGTTCGAGCCGCGAGTGAGCGCCTTATCGGCTGCCAGCCAGCGGATTCTTGAACGTCTGGGCGTCTGGGACGGCATCGCCAATCGGCGCAGCAGCCCCTACACCGACATGCACGTCTGGGACGGCAGCGGCACCGGGCAAATCCATTTTTCGGCGGCCAGTGTGCATGCCGACGTGCTGGGGCATATCGTCGAGAACCGCGTGGTTCAGGACGCCCTGCTCGACCGTTTGCACGATTGCGACCTCGGAATGTTGGCCAACGCGCGCCTGGAGCAAATGCGTCGCTCCGGTGACGACTGGCTGCTGACCCTGGCCGATGGCCGCACCTTGCGTGCACCTTTGGTGATCGCAGCGGATGGCGCTAATTCCGCCGTTCGGCGTCTGACCGGCATGGCGACGCGCGAGTGGGACTATATGCATCACGCGATTGTCACCAGCGTGCGCAGCGCCAAGCCTCATCAACTGACCGCGTGGCAGCGTTTCACCGACAACGGTCCATTGGCGTTCCTGCCGCTGGAGCGTGACGGTCAGCAGGATTGGTGTTCGATCGTCTGGTCGACCACCCCGAGCGAGGCCGAACGCCTGATGGCGCTGGATGAGGAGGGTTTCTGCAAAGAGCTGGAGCGGGCCTTCGAAGGCCGACTGGGTACCGTGCTCAGCGCCGACCCGCGTCTGTGCGTGCCCCTGCGTCAGCGTCATGCCAAGCGTTATGTGGCTGAAGGTTTGGCGTTGATCGGTGATGCGGCGCACACCATTCACCCATTGGCCGGGCAGGGCGTGAACCTTGGTTTTCTCGATGCCGCCGTGCTGGCCGAAGTGCTGTTGCAAGCGGCCACGCGTGGCGAGCGTCTGGCGGATGTGAAAGTGCTCAGCCGTTACGAACGTCGGCGCATGCCCCACAACCTGGCGTTGATGGCGGCGATGGAGGGTTTCGAACGCCTGTTCCAGGCTGATCCGTTGCCGGTGCGCTGGTTGCGCAATGCCGGGTTGAAGATGGTCGACCAGATGCCCGAAGCCAAGGCGCTGTTCGTGCGTGAGGCGCTGGGATTGACCGGGGATCTACCGGCGTTGGCCAAGGCCTGACTCACCCTTGCAGGGCTGCGCGCAACATCTGGTAACGCCTCCGCGAACTGTTCGATTGAGAAGGTAAATGTGAGTCCATATCATTTGGCTTCAATTTTTCAATCGAGAGATCGCTCCCATGTTGGTACCGAAGCGTCTACTGACCGCATTCGCCCTGACCCTGATTGGCAGCACCGCAGCCCAGGCCGCTGACGAGGTGGTGGTTTACTCCTCGCGTATCGACGAGCTGATCAAACCGGTCTTCGATGCCTACACCGCGAAAACCGGCGTGCAGGTGAAGTTCATCACCGACAAGGAAGCGCCGCTGATGCAGCGGATCAAGGCCGAGGGCGAGAATGCCACCGCTGACCTTCTGCTGACTGTCGACGCCGGCAACCTCTGGCAGGCCGAGCAAATGGGCATCCTGCAACCGTTCACTTCCAAGGTGATCGACGCCAACATCCCGCTGCAATACCGCTCGTCCGCCCATGCCTGGACCGGCCTGAGCCTGCGGGCGCGGACCATTGCTTACTCCACCGACCGGGTGAAGCCGGGTGAACTGACCACCTACGAAGGTCTGGCCGACAAGAACTGGGAAGGCCGCCTGTGCCTGCGCACAGCGAAAAAGGTCTACAACCAGTCACTCACCGCCACCATGATCGAAGTCCACGGTGCCGACAAAACCGAGAAGATTCTCAAGGGCTGGGTGAGTAACCTGTCCACCGACGTTTTCTCGGATGACATCGCGGTGCTGGAGGCCATCAACGCGGGTCAATGCGACGTCGGCATCGTCAATACGTACTACTACGGTCGTCTGCACAAGCAGAAGCCTGATCTGGCGGTGAAGCTGTTCTGGCCGAACCAGGGCGACCGTGGCGTGCATGTGAACCTGTCGGGCATCGGCCTGACTAAACATGCTCCGCACCCGGAAGCGGCCAAGGCCTTGGTGGCATGGATGACCACACCTGAAGCACAGAAGATCTTTGCTGACGTGAACCAGGAATTCCCGGCCAACCCTGCGGTTCAGCCTTCGGCGGAAGTGGCGAGCTGGGGCAAGTTTGTGGCTGATACGCTGCCGGTGGAAATTGCGGGCAAGCGTCAGGCTGAAGCGATTCGGATGATGGATCGGGCTGGCTGGAACTGAGTCTGCTGATCGTTCCCACGCTCTGCGTGGGAATGCATCCACCGACGCTCCGCGTCGAAGCGTGACGCAGAGCGTGGGCACAATCATTTCTATTGATTCACACCCCTGAGAGCTTTTCCTTGGCCCACTCCGCCCAACGCCGCTGGTATCCCCTGGTCTTCGCCATCGCTGCGCTGGTCCTGCTGCCCCTCAGCGTTTTGCTGTTGTCCTGGCAAACCATCGATCATCAAATCTGGTCCCACCTCTGGGATACCCAGATGCCGCGCCTGCTCGGCAATACCCTGACCCTGGTGCTCGGCGTCGGTATCGGGGTGACGCTCTTGGGTGTGAGCCTGGCCTGGCTCACCAGTCTCTGCGAATTCCCCGGTCGGCGCTGGCTGGACTGGGCGCTGATGCTGCCATTCGCCATTCCCGCCTATGTGCTGGCATTCGTCTTTGTCGGCCTGTTGGATTTTGCCGGCCCCGTGCAAACCCTGTTGCGCGAATGGTTCGGCACGGGCTTGAGGTTGCCGCGCGTGCGCTCCACCGGCGGCGTGATTCTGGTCCTGGTGCTGGTCTTCTATCCCTACGTTTACCTGTTGGCGCGAACCGCGTTCCTGGCTCAGGGCAAAGGCTTGATGGAAGCGGCGCGAGTCCTGGGGCAATCCCCATGGCAAGCGTTCTGGCGAGTCGCGTTGCCCATGGCACGCCCGGCCATCGGCGCTGGCGTGGCGCTGGCGCTGATGGAAACCCTGGCGGATTTCGGTGCGGTGTCGGTGTTCAACTTCGACACGTTTACAACCGCCATCTACAAGACCTGGTACGGATTTTTCAGCCTCTCCACCGCCGCGCAACTGGCCAGCCTGTTGCTGCTGGTGGTGATGGTCGTGCTGTACGGCGAGCGCCGTGCTCGCGGGGCCAACCGGGGGAGCAACGAACGACCACGGGTCAAGGCGCTGTATCACCTGAGCGGTTTCAAGGCGCTGGCGGCCATGAGTTGGTGCGGTCTGGTGTTCGCCTGCGCTTTCGTCATTCCAGTGCTTCAACTGGTGGTGTGGTTCTGGCAGCGCGGGCGCTTCGACCTGGATGAGCGTTACGCGGGGTTGATCGTCCATACGTTGTACCTGGGCGGCATGGCGGCGCTGATCACCGTCAGTGTTGCTTTAGTGCTGGCGTTTGCCCGGCGCCAGGCCCCGACCCGAGCGATCCGCTCCGGCATCAGCCTGGCCAATCTCGGCTACGCCTTGCCGGGTTCGGTGCTGGCGGTGTCGATCATGCTGGCGTTCAGTTACCTGGATCGTGAACTGGTGATCCCGTTGTCGGGTTGGCTGGGGGGCGCCGGCAAGCCATTGCTACTGGGCAGCCTGTCGGCGTTGTTGCTGGCCTATCTCGTGCGTTTCATCGCGGTGGCTTATGGGCCGCTGGAAAGCAGTCTGGCGCGAATACGGCCATCTTTGCCCGAAGCGGCACGTAGCCTTGGCGTCAGTGGGCCACGACTTTTTTTCAAAGTGTATCTGCCGTTGTTGCTGCCAGGAACGTTGAGCGCTGCGTTGCTGGTGTTCGTCGATGTACTCAAGGAAATGCCCGCGACCCTTCTGATGCGCCCGTTTGGCTGGGACACGCTGGCGGTGCGCATCTTTGAAATGACCAGCGAAGGCGAGTGGGCGAGGGCCTCTTTGCCGGCCTTGACTCTGGTTTTGGTCGGGCTGCTACCGGTCATCGGATTGATTCGACGTTCAGCGCATCGAAACGCCTAGGTGCCAGTCCTACACCTTGAGGCTACAATGCGCGGCATTCGGTGCGGTCCGTCCTACAGACCAGGTAGCTGAAATCGGCTGGAAGCCTTCTATTTCAAGGCTTTCACCCCGTGCAGCACCGGCCCGCACCTTCGCCACGCCCGGAAGGAGAAACCCATGGGACAGCGCACGCCTCTGTATGACCTTCATCTCGCCCTCGGCGCGAAGATGGTCGATTTTGGCGGTTGGGATATGCCTTTGCATTACGGCTCGCAGGTCGAGGAACACCATCAGGTGCGTCGCGATTGCGGGGTTTTCGATGTATCCCACATGACCGTGATCGATGTCAGCGGCCCTCAGGCCAAGGCCTGGCTCCAGCATTTGCTGGCCAATGACGTCGAACGTCTGCACAGCCCTGGCCGTGCCTTGTACAGCACCATGCTCAACGAGCGCGGCGGCATCGTCGACGACATGATCGTCTACCGTCTCGACGAAGGTTATCGGCTGGTGGTCAACGCCTCCACCCGTAATCAGGACCTCGCCTGGATGCAGGCCCATATCGATGGTTTCGATGTGCAGCTCAACGAGCGCTCCGAGTTGGCGATGCTGGCCATTCAAGGTCCCCAGGCCCGGCACAAAATCTCCGAACTGGTGACTCAGTCCCGCGGCAACCTGATTCAGATGCTCAAGCCCTTCGAAGGCCAGGCTGATGGTGACTGGTTCATCGCGCGCACGGGCTACACCGGCGAAGATGGCCTGGAAATCGTTCTGCCGGCCAATCAAGCGCCAGGATTCTTCAACGATCTGGTGGGCGCGGGCATCTCGCCGATCGGCCTCGGGGCGCGCGATACTCTGCGGGTTGAAGCCGGCATGAATCTCTACGGTCAGGACATTCATCAAGACGTTTCACCGCTGGCCTCCAACATGGCCTGGAGCATTGCCTGGGAGCCGGCCACTCGCCAGTTCATCGGTCGCAGCGCTCTTGAAGCCGAACGGGCGGGTGGCGTGCAGCACAAACTGGTCGGTCTGGTCCTTGAGGAGCGTGGGGTTTTGCGCGCTCATCAAGTGGTCCGCATCGCCAATGTTGGCGAAGGAGAGATCACCAGTGGTAGTTTCTCTCCTACGCTTAGCAAGTCGATAGCACTGGCGCGCGTGCCGATGGCGACTGCCGACCGCGCAGAAGTGGAAATCCGTGGCAAGTGGTACCCGGTCCGAGTGGTCAAACCGACCTTCGTACGCCATGGCAAAACCTTGATCTAACCTTTTCTGGCGGGCAACGACCGCTGACAATTCTCTTGAGGACACAGAACATGAGCGATATTCCTGCCGACCTGCGTTTTGCCGAAAGTCACGAATGGGCCCGTCTTGAAGCCGATGGCAGCGTCACCGTGGGCATCAGCGATCACGCTCAGGAAGCCTTGGGCGACGTGGTGTTCGTTGAGCTGACCGAAGTCGGAACAGTCTTCGCTGCCGGTGATCAATCCGGTGTGGTGGAGTCGGTTAAAGCCGCTTCGGACATCTACTCCCCGGTTGCCGGTGAAGTGATTGCCATCAACGAAGAACTGAGCGCCAACCCTGAGTTGCTCAACTCCGACCCGTACGGTGCCTGGATCTTCAAGCTCAAGCCAAGCAACGCTGGCGATCTGGACAAGCTGCTCGATGCAGCCGGCTACAAGGCCGCCATCGGCGAGTAAGCCTTAAGCGTCATCTCCCAAAGCCCCGACTTGTCGGGGCTTTTTTGTGTCCGCTCAGGACTCACCGGCATCGACTGCTATGCTGGTTTGACCGTGTTGCATCGACGTTGAGCGCCAGTCAAGAGAGAGCCCGTCATGTCCCAGTTGCCGTCCTTGAGCCAGTTACGCGACCCCAATGCCTTCCTTCGCCGCCACCTCGGGCCCGATGCCGCCGAGCAACAGGCGATGCTCGACAGCCTCGGCCTCGGCAGCCGGGTCGAGTTGATCGAGCAGACGGTGCCGCCGGGAATCCGCCTGAACAGGCCGCTCGACCTGCCGCCCGCCCTCGACGAAGAAGCCGCACTGGCCAAACTGCGCGGTTACGCCGAGCAAAACCAGGTCTGGACCAGCCTGATCGGCATGGGCTACCACGGCACCCTCACGCCGACCGTCATTGTGCGCAACGTGCTGGAAAATCCCGGTTGGTACACCGCGTACACGCCGTATCAACCAGAGATCGCCCAAGGGCGACTCGAAGCGCTGCTGAACTTCCAGCAATTGACCATCGACCTCACCGGCCTGGAACTGGCCAACGCCTCGCTGCTGGACGAAGCCACGGCGGCGGCGGAAGCCATGGCATTGGCCAAGCGTGTCGCCAAGTCCAGAAGCAATCTGTTCTTCGTCGACGAAAACTGTCATCCGCAGACCATTTCCGTGGTGCAGACCCGAGCAGAAGGGTTCGGCTTCGAGCTGATCATCGACTCTGTGGATAACGTGAAACAGCACCAAGTGTTCGGCGCGCTCCTGCAATATCCCGATACCCACGGTGAGATCCGCGATCTTCGTCCATTGATCGATCATCTGCATGCGCAGCAAGCCTTGGCGTGTGTCGCAACCGATCTGCTGAGTCTGCTGTTACTGACGCCTCCGGGGGAGTTGGGCGCTGACGTGGTGTTCGGTTCATCCCAGCGTTTCGGCGTGCCCATGGGTTACGGCGGGCCTCACGCGGCGTTTTTTGCCAGTCGCGATGAGTACAAACGGGCGATTCCCGGGCGGATCATCGGCGTCTCGAAAGATGCTCGCGGCAACGTCGCTTTGCGCATGGCCCTGCAAACCCGCGAGCAACATATCCGCCGGGAGAAAGCCAACTCGAACATTTGCACCGCTCAGGTGCTGCTGGCCAACATTGCCAGTTTCTATGCGGTCTACCACGGTCCGGAAGGGCTCAAACGCATTGCCCAACGCGTCCATCGGCTGACCAGCATCCTCGCCGCTGGCCTGGAGCGCCACGGCATCACCCGCCTCAACACACACTTTTTCGACACGCTGACGCTGGAAGTCGGTGGTACTCAGACAGCAATCATCGAAAGTGCCCAGGCTGCACAGATCAACCTGCGCATTCTCGGGCGCGGGCAGTTGGGGCTGAGCCTCGACGAAACCTCTGACGAGTCCACCGTCGCGAAGTTGTTTGATGTGTTCCTCGGTGCCGATCATGGGCTTAACGTCGACGAACTGGATGCTGAAACCCTTGCTTCCGGCATTCCCGCAGGTCTGCTGCGTACCTCGCCTTATCTGCGCCACCCGGTGTTCAGCGCCCATCACAGCGAAACCGAGATGTTGCGCTACCTTAAGCAACTGGAGAACAAGGACCTGGCGCTCAACCAATCGATGATCCCGCTGGGTTCTTGCACCATGAAACTCAATGCCACCAGCGAGATGATCCCGATCACGTGGCCGCAGTTCGCCAACCTGCACCCGTTTGTGCCGAAAGAGCAGGCGGTCGGTTATTCGCTGATGATCGAAGAACTGGAGCGTTGGCTCTGCGCGATTACCGGTTTCGACGCGATCTGCATGCAACCCAACTCCGGCGCCCAGGGTGAATACGCCGGGTTGCTGGCGATTCGTAAATATCACGAGAGTCGTCATGAGGGCGCGCGGGATATCTGCCTGATCCCGTCCTCGGCCCACGGTACCAACCCGGCTTCGGCGCAGATGGCCGGTATGCGCGTGGTGATCGTCGAATGCGACGAGGCGGGGAACGTTGATCTGGATGACCTCAAAGGCAAGGCCGCAGAGGCCGGAGACAAACTCGCCTGCCTGATGGCGACGTATCCTTCGACCCACGGCGTATACGAGGAAGGCATCAGCGAAATCTGCGAAGTTATCCACAGCCACGGCGGCCAGGTGTACATGGATGGCGCCAACCTCAACGCTCAGGTCGGACTGGCGCGCCCGGCGGACATTGGCGCCGACGTGTCCCACATGAACCTGCACAAGACTTTCTGCATTCCACATGGTGGCGGCGGGCCGGGCATGGGGCCAATTGGTGTGCGGGCGCATCTGGCGCCGTTCGTGGCCAATCACCCGGTTGTGCCGATCGAAGGGCCGCTGGCGCAAAACGGCGCAGTCAGCGCGGCGCCCTGGGGCAGTGCGAGCATCCTGCCGATCAGCTGGATGTACATTGTGATGATGGGCCCGCAATTGGCGGATGCCAGTGAGGTGGCGATCCTCGCCGCGAATTACCTGGCGCAACACTTGTCCGGGGCGTTTCCGGTGCTGTACACCGGGCGCAACGAGCGGGTGGCGCACGAATGCATTCTTGACCTGCGGCCACTCAAGACGCTGACCGGGATCAGCGAGGAGGACGTCGCCAAGCGGCTGATGGACTATGGCTTCCATGCGCCGACCATGTCGTTTCCGGTGCCGGGGACGTTGATGGTTGAACCGACCGAAAGTGAATCGAAGGCGGAGCTGGACCGGTTTATCGGGGCGATGCTGAGTATCCGCGCGGAAATCACCGAGGTGCAGAACGGCAACTGGCCGGCCGATGACAACCCACTGAAACGTTCGCCGCATACCCTGGCGGATATCACCGGGGTTTGGGAGCGGCCCTACAGCATCGAGCAGGCAGTGACGCCGGATGCTCACACCAAGGCGCATAAGTACTGGCCGGTGGTGAATCGGGTGGACAATGTCTACGGTGACCGCAATCTGTTCTGCGCCTGTGTGCCGGTAGACGATTACCGCTGACCTCGCGAGAGATACAAGTCCAATGTGGGAGCGAGCTTGCTCGCGATAGCGGTGGGTCAGTCGAAATCATCAATGACTGTTGCACCGCTATCGCGAGCAAGCTCGCTCCCACAGGGGTTTTGTATCAGGCATAAAAAATGCCGCCCATGTGAGCGGCATTTTTGTTCAGCAGTAAACCTTATTCCGAAGCGACGGCATTCTTCGCCAGGATCGCGTTCGCCAGCTCCATGTCCGTGACCTGCAGGCCAGGGTTGTCGGCGCGGACTTTCTGCATCGCGGCCTCCAGGTATGGGCCGCGAATGCCGCCGTCACTGGCGACAAAGCTGCCAGCATCGTCCTGGGCAGCAACGATCAGCTTGTGATCCTTGAAGGTCAGATAGGTCGAACCGGTGGTCGCACCGGACGAGATGACGTTACGCCAAAAGCTATCGGCCATCGCCGAACCGACAGGAAGGGACAACAAGGCGATGGTAGCGACAGCAAGTTTGAGACGCATATTGGGTGACTCCACTGGGTTAACTACGGCGTTGGATTGCCAATTCCCCAATCGAGTTCCGTAACGGCCGCGCCTACTTTTGCTCGCTCTGCGGCGTTACTCGCAGCACCTCCTCGATCGTCGTCAAACCCGCTGCGACTTTTTGCGCCCCCGACAACCGCAAACTGCGCATGCCTTCCTTGAAGGCCTGACGCCGCACGGCCAGCAAATCGGTGTCGGGGTTGATCAGCGCTTTGACGCCGTCCGTCAGCTGCATGATTTCATAGACCCCGGCGCGGCCGCGGTAACCGGTATCGCGGCATTCCAGGCAACCGATGGCGCGATGTGCGTTGCTCGGCAACGGTGCCTGCCAGGGCCGGGTCAAGGTTTGCCAGTCTTCTTCTCCCAGTGTCAGCGGTGCCTTGCAATGCGGGCACAAGGTGCGGACCAGGCGCTGGGCCATGACGCCGAGCACCGTGGCTTTGATCAGGTAATGCGGCACGCCCAGCTCCAGCAAGCGGCTGATCGCGCTCGGCGCATCGTTGGTGTGCAGCGTCGACAGCACCAAGTGGCCCGTGAGCGCAGCCTGGATCGCCATTTCAGCGGTTTCCAGATCACGGATCTCACCGATCATGATGATGTCCGGGTCCTGTCGCATCAGCGCGCGCACACCGGCGGCGAAGGTCAGGTCGATGTTGTGCTGGACCTGCATCTGATTGAACGCCGGCTCGACCATTTCGATCGGGTCTTCGATGGTGCAGAGGTTGACCTCCGGCGTCGCCAGTTTTTTCAGGGTGGTGTACAGCGTGGTGGTCTTGCCGGAACCGGTCGGGCCGGTGACCAGGATGATGCCGTTGGGCTGGCTCGTCATGTCTTGCCAGCGACGCAAGTCATCGGCGGAGAAGCCCAACTGATCGAAATTCTTGAGCAGTACCTCCGGGTCGAAGATCCGCATGACCATTTTTTCGCCGAATGCGGTAGGCAATGTCGACAGCCGCAACTCGACTTCGCCACCGTCCGGGGTTTTGGTCTTGACCCGGCCGTCCTGGGGTTTGCGTTTTTCCGCGACGTTCATCCGCCCGAGGCTTTTCAGGCGGCTGACGATCGCCATGGTTACTTGCGGCGGGAATTGATAGACGTTGTGCAGCACGCCGTCGATGCGAAAGCGCACCGTGCCTTGTTCGCGCCGGGGTTCGATGTGGATATCGCTGGCGCGCTGCTGGAACGCGTACTGGAACAACCAGTCGACGATGTTGACGATGTGCGCGTCGTTGGCGTCCGGTTCCTGGTCACTGGCGCCGAGGTTGAGCAACTGCTCGAAGTTGCCCAGGGTGTTCATCTGCTGATCGGCGTTGGTCGCGCCGCTGACCGATTTGGCCAGGCGGAAAAACTCCACGCTGAAGCGCTGGATGTCGACCGGGTTGGCCACCACACGCTTGATCGGCAATTTCAGCACATGGGTCAGGTCGGCTTCCCAGCCGGTGACGTAGGGTTGGGCGCTGGCCACAGTGACGGCGTCGCGGTCGATAGACACCGCAAGAATCTTGTGACGCTGGGCGAACGCGTAGGACATCAGCGGCGTAATCGCTGCAACGTTGATTTTCAGCGGGTCGATACGCAAGTAAGGCTGGCCGGCTTGCTGCGACAGCCAAAGCGTCAGGCTTTCCAGGTCGAGGTGTTTGCCGGGACGGCTGAGATCGTCCAGGAGCTGGCTGGCGATGAATTCCAGCGGGTGCATCTGGCCATTGGCAGCGTGACGGCGTCGAGCATTGAGCGCGTGTTCGGCCGAGTCCTGATTGATAAAGCCTTGGGCGACCAGTTCACGCAGCAAATCATTGAGATCCAGCCAGCGGTCCTGAATGGCAAGTTGAACGGACATGCGGGCTCCTCATGAACAACAGTTCGCAAAGGATAGTCGCGGAGCCGCTGACCGTTGGGCCACTACCCGACGAAGCCGTGTCGAGTTTTTTCAGCCTGCCGCCTGAGCCGGTTCTTCCCACATGCAATCAACCGCTTGCAGATCAACCGAACAGACGCTGATCAGGTTACGTAATTTTTCCGCGATCACCTGGGCGCGGTGCCAGCTCAGGCCGTCTATCACGATGTCGATCGACAACAGATCGTCCATCCGCTGCACGTTGACCTGTTGCGGCGTCAAAAACTGCAAAGCGAACAGGTTGAGTGCCCGGCACAGCAGATCCGGTTCGGCCTCGGCCAGCAGTTGATAGTGAACGCGGCAGTGGGCGTTGCTGACGTTCCAGACATCGGCGCGGGTGTGCGGGGTATTCACGGCTTCTAGGTGCGGCATGGTCGGTCTCCAAAATCACTGGAGGAATTTTTACATTCGGTGCCGGGCATTTCTTATCTATGATTGGGCTTATTGGCGATTATTTGAATTGCTTGATTCGGTAAGTTATCAATCAAAGGTTTTTTTATGCATAGCGAGCTGGATGGCTACGACCGCAAGATTCTCGCGTTGCTGCAAGAGGACGCTTCACTCTCCAGCGCGCAGATCGCCGAGCAGGTGGGGCTGTCGCAGTCGCCGTGCTGGCGGCGGATACAGCGGATGAAGGAGGAAGGGGTCATTCGGGGGCAGGTGACCTTGCTCGACCGGAAGAAAATCGGGCTTAACACGCAGATCTTCGCCGAAATCAAACTCAACGCTCACGGGCGCTCGAACTTCACCGAGTTCACCGAGGCGATTCGCGGTTTTCCCGAAGTGCTGGAGTGTTATGTGCTGATGGGGTCGGTGGACTTCTTGCTGCGGATTGTGACGGCGGACATCGAGGCGTATGAGCGGTTTTTCTTCGAGAAGCTGTCGATGGTGCCGGGGATTCAGGAGGTGAACTCGATCGTGGCTTTATCGGAGATAAAGTCCACGACGAGTTTGCCAGTGTTGCGCTGACCCTACACTGATCGTTCCCACGCTCCGCGTGGGAATGCAGCGGTGACGCTCCGCGTCACCTGGACGCGGAGCGTCCCTTGAGGCATTACCACGCAGAGCGTGGGAACGATCATCACAGGGTTACATGCGCAGCAGCATTTTCCAGGCACGATTCTGATACACAGCAATCGCCTGCTGCTTACGCGCATCCAGCGATTCGTCGGTGATCGGCTCGTTAGCAAGCAGAGCAAGCTGTTTCAGCTCACCGTACAGGCGATCCATTTCCGGGATGTCCAGCACGCTGCGGGCGTGGTGTAGCCAGGCCTGAATGCGCTCGATGCGCGGCAGTTGTTCGGCCAGGTCTTCCGGCTGTTGCTGATAACGCTGCAGTTGCAGGGAAGTCGCTTCTTCACCCAGCAAACGCGGCAGCCAGCTACCCAATTGGGCAGCGCCCTGACGATTGCCACGGACATTGCGATCGGCCGCCCAGGTGCGGGCCAGCAACCAGCGCGAAGTGTTCAGCGAGAACAGGCCCCAACGCGGATCTTCCAGTTCTTCGAGGAACTGCTCCGGCGCGGCTTTGCGCACATCTTCGTCGTCGACACCGGCTTGTACCAGCGGACGCCAGTCTTCCAGCAAGGCATCCAGCGCAACCCGCAGATCGTGCGTCGACTGACGTGGCGCGGCTTGACCCAGGCTGCTCAGCAGCGCGCGCAATTCAGCCAGGTTTTCGACCCAGTCCTGCAACAGGCGCCAGTGGCCATTGAAGCGATACTGCTCGGCCAGGCGTTGGCTGCTGCTCAGCAAGTGCCAGCTCAGCGCGGCGAAAGCGTCGTCCAGCGGGGTTTCAGCGGTGATCTGCGGCGCCGGCAGGCTCAACGAATAGCTGTTGGCGTCGTACAGGCGATAACCGCGCTCGGCCTTGCTGATGTCACACGGCATCAGGGCCAGGGTCGCGGCCAGTTCGGCGGCCAGTTCCAGCAGAGCGGCCGGCTCGCCTTCGCGCAGTTCAAGTTCCAGCTCGCAGATTTCTTCTTTCTGCTTGCCGACCACCACGTGGCCCAGGTCCAGCGCGGCTTCGATAACCACTTTGGTCTTGCCACGGCCCCAAGCGATTTCAGCGCGTTCGCGGACGAAATCGGTGGTGAAGATCGGCTTCAGGGTTTTCTTGTCCAGTTCGGCCAATTCTTCAGGCCAGCATTCGCCGTCGAGTTTCTTCACGTCGAGCTTGGCTTTGGGCAGGTTCCAGTCGTATTCGTTACGCTCGGACAAACCGGCGACGCTCTGGCCACGGGTCTTGAGGGTCTGAATCACTTCTTCGCCATCGCGGCGCAGGCGCAGGGCAACCTTGGCGCGGGCCAGGTCGCGCTCAGGCGTGTCGAAGTACTGGTTCATCAACTCACGGCGTTCCCAGCCACTTTTGTTGCGTTTTTTCAGTAACGGGTGCTCGCGCAGGGCGGCGAGGGTTTCGCGGCTGACGCGGAGTTTGATTTCGGTTTCTTTCTGCATGGCCGGAAAATCCAGGATCGGGAGCGCAGCCGGGGGAATGTGTGGCTGCCAAGGTCGTGCAGTGTACAGGACTCACCCGTCCTACGCGCCGCGGCGGTTTATTCCTGTCGCCGGATGGTTCTATGATGGAGTTCAAATCGGGAGTTGGGAGTCAGCGATGCTTTTGCCGTCCATGAAAGATCAATTCGCTGCGCTGATCGCTGCGCCGTCCGTCAGCTGCACCCAGCCCAGCCTCGATCAATCCAACCGGCCAGTGATTGACCTGTTGGCAACGTGGCTCGGTGATTTGGGTTTTGCCTGTGATATCCAGCAGGTCAGCCCCGGAAAATTCAACCTGCTGGCCAGTTTCGGTTCCGGCCCCGGTGGCTTGGTGCTGGCTGGTCACAGCGACACAGTGCCGTTCGATGGTGCGTTGTGGCAGACCGATCCGCTGAAGCTGACCGAAGTCGACGGCCGCTGGGTCGGACTTGGCAGCTGCGACATGAAGGGCTTTTTCGCGCTGGCCATCGAAGCCGTCATACCGCTGCTTGATCAGCCGTTCAAGCAACCGCTGTTGATCCTCGCTACCTGCGATGAAGAAAGCTCGATGTCCGGTGCGCGTGCGTTGGCCGAAGCCGGGCGGCCGCTGGGTCGTGCCGCGGTGATCGGTGAGCCGACCGGGCTCAAGCCGATCCGCATGCACAAAGGCATCATGATGGAGCGCATCGATATCCTCGGTCAGAGCGGCCACTCCTCGGACCCGCGCCTTGGCCACAGCGCCCTCGAAGCCATGCACGACGCTATCGGTGAACTGCGCGGTTTGCGCCTGCTGTGGCAGCGCGAATTCCGTAATCCGCAGTTCAGCGTGCCGACGCCGACCCTGAATTTCGGCTGCATCCATGGCGGCGATAACCCCAATCGTATTTGCGGCCAGTGTTCGCTGGAGTTCGATCTGCGCCCGTTGCCGGGCATGGACCCTAACGCCCTGCGCGCGGAGATTCTGCAGAAGCTCAAGCCGATTGCCGAGTGGCATCAGGTGAAGATCGAATACGCGCCGCTGTTCCCCGAAGTGCCGCCCTTCGAGCAGGCCGAGGACTCTGAATTGGTCCGGGTCGCTGAAAAGCTCACCGGCCATCGTGCCGAAGCAGTGGCGTTCGGCACCGAAGCGCCTTATCTTCAGCGTCTTGGCTGCGAAACCCTGGTGCTCGGCCCTGGCGACATCGCCTGTGCGCACCAACCGGGGGAATACCTCGAAATGTCACGTTTGCAGCCTACCGTGCATCTATTACGACAACTGATTGAACATTACTGCCTGACACCGGCCCAAGCCGTATAAATTGCCGGCATTCAAACCCGTATTCATGAGGAGAGCGCGCGTGTCGCCAAGCCTGTTCCGACGATAACCATCAGCCCGCTGTGCGTTTTTCTGTTTCGCCCATTTTTTGGCTGCTATTTATTACAGGCCCAGGTTCATGCCCGAATACGTTAATTGGCTTCGTCACGCTTCGCCTTACATCAACGCCCACCGCGATTGCACCTTCGTCGTCATGCTGCCCGGCGACGGCGTGGAGCACCCGAACTTCGGCAATATCGTCCACGACCTGGTGCTGTTGCACAGCCTGGGCGTGCGACTGGTGCTGGTTCACGGTTCCCGTCCGCAAATTGAAACCCGCCTCGCGGCGCGCGGCCTGACCCCGCATTACCACCACGGGATGCGCATCACCGATGCCGCGACCCTTGAGTGCGTGATCGATGCGGTCGGCCAGCTGCGTATCGCCATCGAAGCACGACTGTCCATGGACATGGCTTCATCGCCGATGCAGGGCTCGCGTCTGCGGGTGGCCAGCGGCAACCTGGTGACGGCGCGGCCGATCGGCGTGCTCGAAGGCGTGGACTATCACCACACCGGCGAAGTGCGTCGGGTCGACCGCAAGGGCATCAATCGCCTGCTGGATGAGCGTTCCATCGTGCTGTTGTCGCCACTGGGTTACTCGCCGACCGGTGAGATTTTCAACCTCGCCTGCGAAGACGTCGCCACCCGCGCGGCCATCGATCTGGGGGCGGACAAGCTGCTGTTGTTTGGCGCCGACCTGGGTCTGATCGATGAAAACGGTCGCCTGGTTCGTGAGTTGCGTCCGCAACAAGTGCCGGCGCATCTGCAGCGCCTGGGCAGCAACTATCAAGCTGAGCTGCTGGATGCGGCCGCTGAGGCCTGCCGCGGCGGCGTGGCGCGCAGTCATATCGTCAGCTACGCCGAAGACGGCGCGCTTCTGACCGAACTGTTCACCCGTGACGGTGGCGGTACGCTGGTGGCCCAGGAGCAATTTGAAATTGTTCGCGAAGCGGCGATCGAAGACGTCGGTGGTTTGCTGGATTTGATCAGCCCGCTGGAAGAGCAGGGCATTCTGGTGCGGCGTTCCCGCGAGGTGCTGGAGCGTGAGATCGAGCAGTTCAGTGTGGTCGAACGCGAAGGCATGATCATCGCGTGTGCGGCGCTGTATCAGATTGCTGATTCGGATGCGGGGGAGTTGGCGTGTCTGGCGGTGAACCCGGAATACCGCCATGGCGGTCGTGGTGATGAGCTGCTGGAGCGCATCGAAACCCGCGCCCGGGCGCAGGGGCTGAAAACCTTGTTCGTACTGACGACCCGGACCGCTCACTGGTTTCGAGAGCGTGGGTTTGTGCCGAGCAGCGTAGAGCGTCTGCCGTCGGCGCGGGCGTCGCTGTACAACTATCAACGTAATTCGAAGATCTTCGAAAAAACCCTCTGACCTGATCGTTCCCACGCTCTGCGTGGGAATGCAGCCCGGGACGCTCCGCGTCCCATCTAGAGCCGAACGCGGAGCGTCCGTAGAGGCATTCCCACGCAGAGCATGGGAACGATCTTAATCCTGCACAAACTTCGCGCTGACATACGGCGAATAATCCGGCAGCACTGTCTCGACCTTTCCTTGTTCCTTCAAGAACTTCGCCGTCTCGCCAATCGCCTTGGCCGTGCCGCCGTCCAGCAGCACGGTGGTCTGTTGGGCTTTAGCATCCGGGAACGTGGAACCGGCCAGTAACTCCGGCACATCGACGGCATTGGCACCGGTCAGTTTGGCGATTTTTTGCACCGGTACCGAGTCAGCGGTCCAGCTGTCTTTATGCGCGGCATAGTCGGCGAACGAGTCCAGTGTGACCTTGGCAAATTTGGCCACAACCTCTGGGTGCTTCTCGGCGTAATCCTTGCGAGCGACCTAGACTTCGAAGGTCGGAGCACCCCATTGCCCGACCTGTGCCGCGTCGGTCAAGTTCTTGCCGGTCTTGCGAATCTCCCCCAGCGCGGGTGACCAGACAAACGCACCATCGATATCACCACGCTTCCACGCCGCCGCGATTTCCGCCGGTTGCAAATTCACCACTTTGACTTTCGAGGCGTCCAGGCCCCAGTGCTTCAGCGCACCCAGCAAACTGTAGTGGGAGGTTGAAACGAAGGGTGTGGCGATGGTCTTGCCGATCAGATCTTCCGGTTTATCGATGCCGCTGCCGTTACGCACCACGAGTGCTTCAGCGGCGTTGATCTGGGCGGAAACGATGAACGCAACGATCGGCAGATTGCGCGAAGCCGCGGCTGCCAACGGACTGGAGCCGAGGTTGCCAATCTGCACGTCGCCGGAAGCAAGGGCTGTAACCACTTCCGGGCCGCTATTGAAACGACGCCAATCAATTTTTTGGCCTATGGTTTTCTCGTACAGGCCGTCTGCCTGGGGGACTTTGCTGGGGTCGATACCGGTTTGATAACCGATCGTGAGGTTCGCCGCGTGAGCGCTAAAAGATATTATTAGCGATACACAAACTGTAACAATTGGGCCGGATAGTGCGCGTTTGGTCATCATGCGCTGCCTTCGATAGGGATTGATCGTGAATTGCATCAAAGCTAATCGATCTAAAAAAATTCTAGCCAATACCATTTAGGAATTAGCTTAAGAGCCGGTGCCCGTGTCCCGGCTCAAGGGATAGTGCGGAGCTAAATTCCTAAACGGTATGAAAAAGAATTGGATGATTCTTTTTGGGTTTATGGCCCGGCAAGGAATGAATTTACTGGGGATTAGACTATGGTCGTAGACACACAAAGTTACGATTGACTTGTGAGTCACGGTCTGGCGCTAATCGCGCATCTTAGGATCCCGGGCATACGACCCAGGGCCAGGAACACAAGAATTAGAAACGAGAGGAGTGAAACAATGAACAAGTCCACCTTGGCTCTGGGTGTGGCCGTGGCCGTCGGGGTTTTAGCGCAGCAGGCAGGCGCCGCGGGTTTCCTGGAAGACAGCAAGGCTTCCGTCAGTTCTCGCACCATGTATTACGACGCTGATATGCGTGAAGGTCCGAGCACTCCTGGTAACAGACAGCGAGAAGCCGGTGAGGGTCTCAAGTTCGACTACCTGTCTGGTTTCACCCAAGGTACCGTTGGTTTCGGTTTCGACGCCCAGGCGCTGGTCGGCATCCATCTGGATGGAGGCAAGGGCCATCACCCGGACAACAATACGTTCATCCCTAGTGATTCCGATGGTTCGGCGGTGGATGAGTGGAGCCGTGTAGCGGGCAACGTCAAGGCGCGCTTCTCGAAGACCGAGGCCCACTTGGGCGGCGCTCTGCAGCCAAACTTGCCGATCCTGATCGCGAACGACAGCCGTTTACTGCCACAAACCTTTGAGGGTGGCACCATCACCTCGAAGGAAATCGACAACGTGACCTTCAACGTGGGTCAGCTGGAGCACGCGGTGGGTCGTGCCTCCTCCAACAGCACTGGCCTGGCAGTCTCTACCATTGGCAATGCCAAAGAGAGCAACAAATTCCGTTACGCCGGTGCTGACTGGAAGGTTACCAAAGACCTGACGCTGCAGTACTACTATGCGAACCTGGAAGACTACTACAAGCAAAACTTCCTCGGCCTGGTGCACGTCTACCCGATCGCCAGCAATCAGTCGTTCAAGACCGATCTTCGTTATTTCGACAGCAGCTCCGACGGCAAGAACGGCGATGCCGGCTACCTATTCAACAACAACAATGGCTTCGCCAAGGAAAGGGGCGTGGTCGATAACAAGACCTGGAGCGGTACGTTCACCTATACCCTGGGTGGCAGCGCGTTTCTGCTCGGGCATCAGCGTGTCAGCGACGACGGCGGCTTCGTTTTCCTGAACCAAGGTAACGTTGTCGATGGCAACGGTCGCAACGAAGGGGCGGGCGGCTCCAGTTTCTACTCGTTTACCGACGCCACGGTTGGCAGCTTCATCCGTGCCGGTGAAAACACCACGTACGGTCAGTACTCCTATGACTTCGCCTCACTGGGCGTGCCAGGTTTGAAAGCTTCGATTTCTTACTTGAATGGCCAAGACATCAAGGCTACCAGCGGTACTGGTAAAGACCTGAGTGAGCACGAGACCGACGCGCGTATTGATTACGTGATTCAAACGGGTGCACTTAAAGGGTTTGGTACAACACTGCGTCACGGTACCTACCGTGGCAACACCAGCACCCTTGATCAAGACCAGACCCGTCTGATCTTCAACTACACCTACAGCTTCCTGTAAAAACCACCAAGAAAAGCCTCGCCTACAAGCGAGGCTTTTTTGTGTTTCTCCATATTCCAAATTGAGCTTTAGTAGTAATTTTTTATTCTTTTTAGCTTTTAAGCCAAACACCTAAAGTGAGTGGCCTACGAGCCGATACCTTGGGTCCCGACTCAGAGTAATAGCGCGAAGCTATATTCCTGAATGGCATGAAAAATGATGAAATAATTCTTTTTGTGTTTATCATGCGGGCAAAAATCATAGGGCTCAGGCTATCGCCGTAGTCACCCGGTCTGGCACTCACCGAGCACTTCAGGATCCAGGGCATTCGACCCAGGACCTCAAAAATTAGAAACGATAGGAGCGAAACAATGAACAAGTCCACCTTGGCCCTGGCTGTGGCCGTAGGGGTTTTGGCGCAGCAGGCAGGCGCCGCCGGTTTCATCGAAGACAGCAAAGCTACTTTGGGGCTGCGTAACTTCTACATCAACACGGATAACCGTGACGGCACTGCCAAACCAAGTCGAAACGAAGAGTGGGGCCAAGGCTTCGATCTGCGCTTCACTTCCGGTTATACCCAAGGCACTGTCGGCTTCGGTATCGACGCCATCGGCCTGCTGGGTGTACGTCTGGATTCGGGCGGTGGCACTAATGGCAACGTTAACGCCAATGGCACCCCTGGTAACGCTTATGGCGGCACTGTGTTCCCGAGCAAGTCCAACGGCGAAGCGGTTGATAATTTCTCCAGCCTGGGCCTGACTGCCAAAGCCAAGATCTCCCAGACTGAACTGAAGCTGGGTACCTTGCAGCCAAAACTGCCGGTGATCGTGACCAACGACGGTCGTCTGCTGCCACAAACCTTCCAGGGCGGTCAGATCACTTCGGGCGAGATCAAGGACCTTACACTGGTCGGTGGTCAGATCGAGCACGCCAAGGGCCGTAACTCCAGCAACAACGAAGAGTTGTCGATCGTTGGTGCCAACGGTCGCACTGCGACTGGTCGCGACAGCAACAAATTCTATTACGGTGGCGGTGACTACAAAATCACCAAAGACCTGACTGCCCAGTACTACTACGGCAACCTCGAAGACTTCTACAAGCAGCACTTCCTGGGTCTGGTTCACAACTGGGCAATCGGCCCGGGCGTTCTGAAATCCGACCTGCGCTACTTCAACAGCCGGGATGACGGTGCCAACGGTCACGACGCTAACTACTTCACCTCTGGCAACTACAATGCGCCAAGCGGTAAAGGCAAGGTCGACAACAACCTGTATAGCGGCCTGTTCCTGTATACCGTTGCCGGCCACACCTTCGGCGGCGGCTATCAGGTCAGCAACGGTAGCAGCGACTTCCCTTACTTGAACCAGGGTGACGGCGCTTCGGCTTACCTGACTACCGACATGCAGATCCAGAAGTTCGCCCGTGCCGGCGAGCGCACTTGGCAAGCACGCTACTCGTATGACTTTGCCAAGGTCGGTGTACCAGGTCTGACGGCCGGTGTGGTCTACCTGAAAGGTGATGAAATTGATACGGTCAACGCTCGCGGTGGCGAGCTGGCTAACGGTGCTTCCGAGTGGGAACGCGACCTGACTCTGGCTTACGTCGTACAAGAAGGCGCGCTGAAAAACCTTGGTGTCATGTGGAAAAACGCTATGTGGCGTACCGACCTGCCGAACACTCGTTCGCAGGACGAAAACCGTCTGATCGTCAGCTACTCGATCCCGCTGTTGTAATAGCGCTCGCGTAACCGCCGAAAAAAAAGCCCCGCCCGGCATCTCGCCGGGCGGGGCTTTTGCGTTTTCAAGTCAGGCTCACCCCCGTAAACCCTCCTCGAAGTTTTCCCTCTTTGTATAGCAACTCAAGGCCTTCTCGAACCTTGTGGGTGATAGTCGTCCTGACTGCTGCCGAGGTCCAGTGAACACATTTTTAATATTCATTTGCGATCTAAACAAATCGATATTTATTCTTTTTCATGAATAAGAAATGCAGGCACAGTTGACCTCAACAAGCACTCACCAGGAGCAGCACCATGAGCCTCAGACTGGGCGATATCGCCCCCGACTTTGAACAGGATTCCAGCGCCGGCACCCTCCGTTTCCACGAATGGCTGGGCGATAGCTGGGGCGTGCTGTTTTCCCATCCGGCGGACTTCACCCCGGTGTGCACCACCGAGTTGGGCTTCACTGCCAAGCTCAAGGACGAATTTGCCCAACGTGGTGTGAAAGCCATTGCCCTGTCCGTGGACCCGGTGGACTCGCACCACAAGTGGATCGAAGACATCAACGAAACCCAGAACACCCTCGTCAACTTCCCGATCCTTGCCGACGCCGACCGCAAGGTCTCGGACCTCTACGACCTGATCCACCCGAACGCCAACGACACCCTGACCGTGCGTTCGCTGTTCGTGATCGACCCGAACAAAAAGGTTCGACTGACCATCACCTACCCGGCGAGCACCGGCCGTAACTTCCATGAAATTCTGCGGGTGATCGACTCGCTGCAACTCACCGACAACTACAAGGTGGCCACCCCGGCCAACTGGCAGGACGGTGATGAAGTCGTGATCGTGCCGTCGCTCAAGGACGAAGACGAAATCAAGAAACGCTTTCCCAAGGGCTATCGCGCGGTGAAGCCGTACCTGCGTCTGACGCCGCAACCTAATCGTTGAATTGATCGTTCCCACGCTCCGCGTGGGAATGCCTCTAGGGACGCTCCGCGTCCAGTGACGCGGAGCGTCACGGGCTGCATTCCCACGCGGAGGGTGGGAACGATCACCACCGTATACACAAAGCAGGGGATTTCAGGCCGTTTTTACGGCCTATTTTTTTGCCCGGGAAAAGTCATTTCATATAGATCTGTAAGGAATAACCAAATGAATAAATATGATTTATGGATATAACAATCACCTGTTAAGGTCACTTCCATCAAAGCGAGATCGCAAACCGCGAATCGCCAACACCGTTCAAGGAATCCTCTGAATGCTGGTCGTCTCACTCGGTGGCAGTCCCAGCCAACGCTCCCGTTCCGGGGTGCTGCTGGAGCGCTCCCAACGCTGGTTGCAGGAGCAAGGTGTGGAAGTGGTGAGTTACCAGGTACGGGACTTCCCGGCCGAAGACTTGCTGCATGCACGCTTCGACAGCCCGAAGGTGATCGACCTGCTGCAGCAGATTGAAAACGCCGATGGCCTGCTGATCGCCACGCCGGTCTACAAAGCGTCGTTCTCCGGCGCATTGAAAACTGTATTGGATCTGCTGCCCGAACGTGCCCTGGCTCACAAGGTAGTTTTGCCAATGGCCACCGGTGGCAGCATCGCCCACATGCTGGCGGTGGATTACGCGCTCAAGCCTGTGTTGTCGGCGTTGAAAGCCCAGGAAATGCTTCATGGGATTTTCGCCGTAGACAGCCAGATCGCTTACGGCGAAGGCAGTGCCCAGGCGCAGTTGGCACCGGAGCTGGAAGAAAGACTGAATGAATCACTGGAGCTGTTTTTCAGCGCCATGGCCCGACGGCCCAAGCCGATCGATCCGAGCCTGTTGAATGAACGTTTGTTGAGTGCTCGCTGGAGCATTTAAGCCTTACCCCAATTTGAAGTACTCACCTTACTCAGCCGCCAACGGCCAAGCAGGTGCAGCCAAAACCCAACTGCAAAAAGGAGAGCGCCATGCGCACTGTCATTTTGCGTCGTGGTCTGGTCGCTCTGTTTGCTGCGGCTGTAACCTTCGGCGCCATTACTCAAGCTCAAGCCGAGACGCTTCGGATCGGTTATCAAAAGTACGGCACTTTGGTGCTGCTCAAAGCCAAAGGCACTTTGGAAAAACGCCTCGCCGCCCAAGGCGTGGACGTGCAATGGACTGAATTCCCCGGCGGCCCGCAGCTGCTCGAAGGCCTGAACGTTGGCTCCATCGACTTCGGCGTTACGGGTGAAACCCCACCGGTATTCGCTCAAGCAGCCGGCGCCGATCTGCTGTACGTCGCCTACGAACCGCCTGCGCCTCACAGCGAAGCGATCCTGGTGCCGAAGGATTCGGCGATCAAATCCGTAGCGGACCTCAAGGGCAAGAAAGTCGTCCTGAACAAAGGCTCCAACGTTCACTACCTGTTGGTCCGCGCACTGGAAGATGCCGGCCTCAAATACACCGACATCCAGACCGTATTCCTGCCGCCGGCCGATGCCCGCGCTGCGTTCGAGCGTGGCAGCGTCGATGCCTGGGTGATCTGGGACCCGTACCAGGCTGCCGCCGAACAACAGCTGCAGGCACGCACCCTGCGCGATGGCCAGGGCATCGTCGACAACCACCAGTTCTATCTGGCGACCAAGCCTTACGCACAGAAAAATCCTGAAGTGATCAAGACCCTGGTGGAAGAAGTGCGCGCAGTCGGCGAGTGGTCCAAGGCCAATCCCGAAGACGTGACCAAACAAGTCTCGCCACTGCTCGGTCTGCCGGCAGATATCACCCTGACCTCGGTAAAACGCCAGGGTTACGGCGCACTGTTCCTCACGCCTGAAGTGGTCGCCGCGCAACAGAAAATCGCCGACAGCTTCTACCAGCTCAAGCTGATTCCAAAGCCACTGAGCATCAAAGACGTGATCTGGACGCCTCCGGCGGCCGTTGCCAAAGCTCAGTAATTCGAATCCCTAAGGAGACCACTCCATGAGCCTCAATATCTTCTGGTTCCTGCCTACCCACGGCGACGGCCATTACCTTGGCACCGCCGAAGGCGCTCGCGCCGTCGACCACGGTTATCTGCAACAAGTCGCGCAAGCGGCGGATCGTCTGGGCTTCGGCGGGGTGCTGATTCCCACCGGGCGCTCTTGCGAAGACTCGTGGCTGGTGGCCGCGTCGTTGATCCCGGTGACCCAGCGTTTGAAATTCCTCGTCGCCCTGCGCCCCGGGATCATTTCCCCGACGGTGGCAGCGCGTCAGGCCGCGACGCTGGATCGCCTGTCCGGCGGCCGTGCGTTGTTCAACCTGGTAACCGGCGGTGATCCGGAAGAATTGGCCGGCGACGGTTTGTTCCTGACTCACGAAGAACGCTATCAAGCCTCGGTGGAGTTCACCCGCATCTGGCGCCGCGTGCTGGAGGGCGAAACCGTCGATTACGACGGTCAGCACATCAGCGTGAAGGGCGCGAAGTTGCTCTACCCGCCGATCCAGCAACCGCGTCCGCCCCTGTACTTCGGCGGTTCTTCGGAAGCGGCGCAAGACCTCGCGGCAGAGCAGGTGGAAATGGTCCTGACCTGGGGCGAACCACCCGCAGCCGTTGCCGAGAAGATCGAACAAGTACGCGCCAAAGCCGCGAAGCTCGGGCGCACCGTGCGCTTCGGTATTCGTTTGCATGTGATCGTTCGTGAAACCAATGCCGAAGCCTGGCAAGCGGCGGATCGGCTGATCTCTCATCTGGATGACGAAACCATCGCTCGTGCCCAGGCTTCTCTGGCGCGCTTCGACTCGGTGGGCCAGCAACGCATGGCCGCGCTGCACGGCGGTAGCCGCGACAACCTGGAAGTCAGCCCCAATCTGTGGGCCGGTGTAGGTCTGGTGCGCGGCGGTGCCGGCACAGCGTTGGTGGGCGACGGTCCAACCGTGGCCGCTCGTGTGAAGGAATACGCGGACCTGGGCATCGACACGTTCATCTTCTCCGGTTACCCACACCTGGAAGAGTCGTACCGCGTCGCCGAATTGCTGTTCCCGCACCTCGATATTGAGCGTCCGGAATTGCCGAAAAGCGCCGGTTACGTCAGCCCGTTTGGTGAGATGGTCGCCAACGACATCCTCCCCAAAGCCGCGTCGCAGAGCTGAGGCGCGCCATGAAGAAACTTATCCATAACCTTGCGCCCTGGGCGTTACCTGTTTTGCTGCTGGCGGTGTGGCAGTTGTCGGTGTCGGCGGGCTGGTTGTCGACACGGATTCTGCCGGCGCCAATCGCCGTCATCGAAGCCGGCGTCAGCCTGGTGCGCAGCGGTGAAATCTGGACGCACCTGGCCATCAGCGGCTGGCGTGCAGCGCTGGGCTTCGCCATCGGCGGTAGCATCGGCCTGACCCTGGGTTTCATCACCGGCTTGTCGAAATGGGGTGAACGCCTGCTCGACAGTTCGGTGCAGATGATCCGCAACGTGCCGCACCTGGCGCTGATTCCACTGGTGATCCTGTGGTTCGGCATCGATGAGTCGGCGAAGATTTTCCTGGTGGCATTGGGCACGTTGTTCCCGATCTACCTCAACACTTATCACGGCATCCGCAACGTCGATCCGGCGCTGGTGGAAATGTCCCGCAGTTATGGCTTGTCCGGTTTCAGCCTGTTCCGTCAGGTGATCCTGCCGGGCGCGCTGCCGTCGATTCTGGTCGGCGTGCGCTTTGCGTTGGGCTTCATGTGGCTGACGTTGATTGTCGCGGAAACCATTTCCGCCAGCTCCGGCATCGGCTACCTGGCGATGAATGCCCGGGAGTTCCTGCAGACCGACGTGGTGGTATTGGCGATTCTTTTGTACGCCGTGCTCGGCAAACTCGCCGACCTCGCGGCCCGTGGACTTGAACGCGTGTGGTTGCGCTGGCACCCGGCCTATCAGGTTGTTAAAGGAGGTGCGGCATGACGGCTCAACAACCTCCACGCCTGCTGCGCGGGATTCCGCTGGCAGTGCGCAAGTTGCAAAAAACCTTCGGCTCGCGGCAAGTACTGCGTGAGATCGACCTGCACATCCCGGCCGGTCAGTTTGTCGCCGTGGTCGGGCGTAGCGGTTGCGGCAAAAGTACCTTGCTGCGCTTGCTCGCCGGTCTCGACAAACCCACGGGCGGTGAATTGCTCGTAGGCTCAGCGCCGCTGAGTGAGGCGCGGGAAGACACTCGATTGATGTTCCAGGAAGCGCGTTTGCTGCCATGGAAAAAGGTCATCGACAACGTCGGCCTCGGGCTCAAGGGCAACTGGCGTCCGCAAGCGCTGGAAGCGTTGGAGTCGGTCGGTCTGGCCGACCGCGCCAATGACTGGCCGGCTGCCTTGTCCGGTGGCCAGAAGCAACGTGTGGCCCTGGCCCGCGCGCTGATCCATCAACCGCGTTTGCTGTTGCTGGACGAACCGCTGGGCGCGCTGGATGCCCTGACCCGAATTGAAATGCAGCAGCTGATCGAACGGCTCTGGCAGAAGCACGGTTTCACCGTGTTGCTGGTCACCCACGATGTCAGTGAAGCAGTGGCGATTGCCGATCGGGTGATCCTGATTGAAGAGGGTGAAGTCGGCCTCGACCTGCACGTTGAGCTGCCGCGCCCTCGGGTTCGCGGTTCCCATCGGCTGGCGGCGCTGGAAACCGAAGTCCTCAATCGCGTGCTGGCGTTACCCGGCGAACCGCCGGCACCGGAACCTGTTTCACCATTGCCTACGCAATTGCGTTGGGCTCAATAACTCAAGCCTTATCCAACGACAGGAATCAACATCATGACTATCAAAGCCATCAACGTTCGTAACCAGTTCAAAGGCTCCATCAAGGAAATCGTACTCGGCGACGTGCTGTCCGAAATCGACGTACAGACCGCTTCCGGCATCGTCACCTCGGTGATCACCACTCGCTCGGTGAAAGAGCTGGAACTGGTGGTCGGCAGCGAAGTGATCGCGTTTGTGAAATCCACCGAGGTGTCGATCGCCAAGTTGTAAGCGCGTGCATTGCGCTCAACCCCGAAGGGTGTGAACCCTGATCGTTCCCACGCTCTGCGTGGGAATGCCTCAACGGACGCTCTGCGTCCGGCTCTCAGGGCTCGGGTGCGCAGCGCCAACCGGCGGCGGGCGCGTAGGTGCCGAGTGAAGACAATAGGCGTGGGTCGCTGAATAGTTCGCTGGCGTTTGGATCGATGTCAGCTGACAACAATGGTTGGCCGACCTGCATCGGCAGTGTGGAATAGTCGATGTGCCACGGGGTTTGTCCGGCATGGTGGCGACCAAAAGAGAGTTCGCAGGCAAGCTGTTGCGGTGCGGTTGCCGAGTCGATGTGTTCACGCAAATGGCCGCCAGGTGTCAGCGCAACGGCACGGCTGGCAGCGAACAGAAAGTAGTCACCGGCCAGCACCAGGCAGGCAACGCGCGCCGGATCATCGACCGCCTGCAACCACTGACCGCGACAGTTGCCGCGAGAGTCCGGCAGCCGCTCCCAGATCTCGTAGTAGCTGTCGTCCAGGGCGGTTTCGACCAGGCGCTCGCTGGTTTCAAAATGCATGCGCCCGATGTCTTCTTCGGTGCTGACCGGCTGATAGTCGAGCTTGCGATGCCACTGGCAAATGTCTCCGTTGACCTCGGTTACGCCAGCGAAGCCTTTTTGCTCGCTCAGGATCAGCAAGTCAGCGTGACTCAGTTGTTCCAGCGGCAGCGCCGGAAGCGTTGCCGGCGGGATGCGCAGGTCGGCAAACAAGCGCGGGGTTTGCAGCCAGTACACGGCCGTTTCGCTGTCGACGCGCCCCGACTGGAATTTGATCAGGCGTCGTTGCCACACGCCAAGGTAGTTGTCTGGAACGTGTGCCATGAACACCTCGTTGCGTTATGCGTTGCGCTTGGACAGGTAGGGCGGCAAATACAGGCCTAGGTAGGCGTCGAATACCCGCATGCCTTCTTCGGCCATGCGTGGGGTGATCTGTCCGTGTTGTTGCACCGAGCGCGCATAGACGCGGTCGCCGAGCTCCATGGCCAGGGCAAACACATCGACATCGTTCGGCAGTCTCGGCAGCTCGAAGTGGTGGTCGAAGAGTTTGTGCATCAGGTCGCCGAGTTCGATGTCGTGCTGACGGTCGGCCTGGGTGACTTCGGTCAGCCCGTGCTGGGCAAGAATGAGCTGACGGGCGGCGGCGTCTTCGCTGTAGATCGCGAGCATGCGTTGTTCCACCAGTCGCGACAGATCGCGCCAGCCGTTGAGGGCGTCATGGTCTATGGGGGCTTGCAGGCAGGCACGGAACGCAGCGTGGACGTCAGCCGTCAGGGCTTCGAGCAGCGCCGGGACGCTGGCGAAGAAGTGGTAGACGGAGGAGGGTGGGATTTCCGCGCGTTCAGCGACGCTGTAAATCGACAGACTGGCCACGCCCTCGGCAGCCAGCAGCGTGCGGGCGGCATCGAGTATCGAATCGATCCGGGCCTGGCTGCGGGCGCGGGGTTTACGTGGGGTGGCGAGTCGGGTCATCAAAGTCTCCTGCGGGGCAGCGGGCATTGTACGAGCAGGCATCTATGTTGTCTGCCCGGCCGCTATCGCGAGCAAGCTCGCTCCCACATTTGATCGATGTGAAACACAGATTTCGCGTACACAGGAAATCCCCTGTGGGAGCGAGCTTGCTCGCGATCCGCCGAAGGCAGCCATAAAAAAACGCCGCAAGCTGTGAGGCCTGCGGCGTTGTTTTTACTGCAACCGCTTACACGGTATGCAGGTACCAGTTGTACTCGAGGTCGGAGATGGAGTGTTCGAACTCCTCCAGCTCGCTCTCTTTACATGCGACGAAGATATCGATGTATTTCGGATCGATGTACTTGGCCATGACTTCGCTGTCGTCCAGCTCACGCAATGCATCGCGCAGGTTGTTCGGCAGGCTTTGCTCGTTCTGCTCGTAGGAGTTGCCTTCCACGGGGGCGCCCGGCTCGATCTTGTTGGTCAGGCCGTGGTGCACGCCTGCCAGGACCGAAGCCATCAGCAGGTACGGGTTGGCATCGGCGCCGGCAACGCGGTGTTCCAGACGGACCGCGTCGGCGGAACCGGTCGGCACACGCACCGCAACAGTACGGTTGTCCAGACCCCAGCACGGAGCATTCGGCACGTAGAACTGTGCGCCGAAACGACGGTAGGAGTTGACGTTCGGGCAGAGGAAAGCCATCTGCGCCGGTAGGGTCTCGAGCACACCGCCGATCGCGTGACGCAGTGCGGCGTTCTGCTCGGGATCCTCACTGGCAAAAATGTTTTTGCCGTCTTTATCAAGAATCGAGATGTGGACATGCAGACCGTTGCCCGCCTGGCCCGGATAAGGCTTGGCCATGAACGTGGTGTCCATTTCATGGTCGTAGGCGATGTTTTTGATCAGACGCTTGAGCAGCACCGCGTAGTCGCAGGCCTTGATCGGGTCGGCCACGTGGTGCAGGTTCACTTCGAACTGCGCCGGGGCACTTTCCTTGACGATCGCGTCGGCAGGGATGCCTTGCTCTTTCGCACCTTCCAGAATGTCCTGGAGGCAGTCGACGTATTCGTCGAGGTCGTCGATCAGGTAAACCTGTGTCGAATGCGGGCGCTTGCCGGAGATCGGCGAGCGAGGCGGTTGTGGGCGACCGTTCACGTTCTCCTGGTCGATCAGGTAGAACTCCAGTTCGAACGCGGCGCAGATGGTCAGACCCATCTCGTCGAACTTGGCAACAACTTGACGCAGAACTTCACGGGGATCCGCGAAGAAAGGTTCACCTTCGAGTTCGTGCATGGTCATTAACAGTTGCGCGGTAGGGCGCTTCTGCCAAGGCTCGTTGCACAGGGTGTCAGGGATTGGATAGCAGATTCGGTCAGCATCGCCGATGTCCAGGCCCAGGCCGGTGCTTTCCACCGTCGAGCCATTGATATCCAGAGCAAATAGAGAGGCCGGCAGGTTGATGCCTTTCTCGTAAACCTTGTGGAGGCTGGTGCGTTCAATGCGCTTGCCGCGCACCACACCATTCATATCCGCAATCAGAAGGTCAACGTACAGAACCTCAGGATGTTCCTTAAGGAACGCGTTCGCTTCGTTAAGCTGAACGGCACGCGGGGGTACCGACATGATGCAACACCTTTGTTGTTAAAAATATCAATCATTGATCTCTTCGGATTCCAGTCAACCCGAACGGCATGCCGAAGTCAAGCGAGGCCTTTTTTGCCCTAAAAAAGCACCCGTGGGGCTTTTTTGAGGCACTTTGGGGCGTTTTTATGCCTTTGAGCGATTTAATGCCTGCGGCTTTGAGCGGGCCGTGTTGTATTTTTTACGGGGGTGTTGTGTAAAAAAATGAACAAGGCTAAGCTCGATTCAAACCCATAACACCAATAATACCGGGGTGCTTCATGTCTCGCCTGCCGTTAATCGGCGTCACCGCCTGCTCTAAGCAGATCGGTCTGCATGCGTATCACATCAGTGGCGACAAGTACGTCCGCGCCGTGGCCTCAGCGGCCAAGGGGCTGCCGGTGATTCTTCCGTCCCTGGCTGATTTGCTGGCACCGTCCGATATTCTGGACGGTCTGGATGGCATCCTCTTTACAGGCTCTCCTTCCAATATAGAACCGTTTCACTATAGCGGCCCCGCCAGCGCGCCGGGCACTGCTCATGATTCTGCACGCGATGCCACCACCCTCCCGTTGATCCGCGCCGCCGTCGAGGCCGGTATTCCCGTGCTCGGTATTTGCCGCGGCTTCCAGGAAATGAATGTGGCGTTCGGCGGCAGCCTGCATCAAAAAGTCCACGAAGCCGGTCTATTCATGGATCACCGTGAAGACGATAGCCTACCGCTTGAAGGACAGTATGCGCCAAGTCACCCGGTGCACATTCAGCCGGGTGGCGTGCTCGCAGGTCTGGGCCTGGCGAGCGAGATACACGTCAATTCGATTCATGGTCAGGGCGTTGAACGTCTGGCGCCGGGCCTTTGCGTCGAGGCCTTGGCTCCCGACGGGTTGATCGAGGCAGTCTCGGTCCCGCAGGGCAAGGGTTTTGCTTTGGGAGTGCAATGGCATCCCGAATGGCAGGTAAGCTCAAACCCGGATTACCTTGCGATCTTCCAGGCATTTGGCGATGCCTGCCGTAAGCACGCATTACAACGCGACGCCGATGCGTCAAACAACGCCTGACTTATAAGAGTCAGGAAACCAAGCCTAAGAGGCATTTATGAGTAACAACCTCGACCAGCTCACCGATTGGTTGAAAGACCACAAGATCACAGAAGTCGAATGCATGATCGCCGACTTGACCGGGATCACCCGGGGCAAGATTTCGCCGACCAACAAGTTCATTGCCGAAAAAGGCATGCGCCTGCCCGAAAGCGTTCTGTTGCAGACCGTGACCGGCGACTATGTCGAAGACGACATCTATTACGAACTGCTCGACCCGGCCGACATCGACATGATCTGCCGCCCCGACCAGAACGCGGTGTTCCTGGTGCCTTGGGCCATCGAGCCCACCGCTCAGGTGATCCACGACACCTACGACAAGCAAGGCAACCCGATCGAGCTGTCGCCGCGCAACGTGCTCAAAAAGGTGCTGAAACTCTATTCCGACAGGGGCTGGCAGCCGATCGTGGCGCCAGAAATGGAGTTCTACCTGACCAAGCGCTGCGAAGACCCGGACTTCCCGCTGCAACCGCCGATTGGCCGCTCCGGTCGCCCGGAAACCGGTCGCCAGTCCTTCTCGATTGAAGCGGCAAACGAATTCGATCCGCTGTTCGAAGACGTCTACGACTGGTGCGAATTGCAGGAACTGGACCTCGACACGCTGATCCACGAGGACGGCACGGCGCAGATGGAAATCAACTTCCGTCACGGCGATGCCCTGTCCCTGGCCGACCAGATCCTGGTGTTCAAACGCACCATGCGCGAAGCCGCGCTCAAGCACGACGTGGCGGCGACGTTCATGGCCAAGCCCATGACCGGCGAGCCGGGCAGTGCGATGCACTTGCACCAGAGCATCATCGACATCGAGACCGGCAAGAACGTCTTCTCCAATGAAGACGGGACCATGAGCCAGTTGTTCCTGAATCACATCGGTGGTTTGCAGAAACTGATCCCCGAGCTGTTGCCGCTGTTCGCGCCGAACGTCAACTCGTTCCGCCGCTTCCTGCCGGACACTTCGGCGCCGGTGAACGTGGAGTGGGGCGAAGAGAACCGCACCGTGGGCCTGCGGGTTCCGGATGCCGGGCCGCAAAACCGTCGGGTGGAAAACCGCCTGCCGGGCGCCGACGCCAACCCGTACCTGGCGATTGCCGCGAGCCTGCTCTGCGGTTACATCGGCATGGTCGAAGGCTTGAACCCGAGTGCACCGGTGGTGGGCCGTGGCTATGAACGCCGCAACCTGCGCCTGCCACTGACCATCGAAGACGCGCTGGAACGCATGGAACACAGCGCGACCATCGAGAAGTACCTGGGCAAGAAATTCATCACTGGCTACGTCGCGGTCAAGCGGGCCGAGCATGAAAACTTCAAGCGCGTGATCAGTTCGTGGGAGCGGGAATTCCTGCTCTTCGCCGTCTGATGCGCCGGGCGCGGCTGGAAATTGCCGCGCCTTTCACTGAAATCTTAGGAGAATTCGCATGACCAGCAACAACCCGCAAACCCGTGAATGGCAAACCCTGAGCAACGATCACCACCTGGCCCCGTTCAGCGACTTCAAGCAGCTGAAAGAGAAAGGCCCACGGATCATCACCAACGCCAAGGGCGTTTACCTCTGGGACAGCGAAGGCAACAAGATCCTCGACGGTATGGCCGGCCTGTGGTGCGTGGCGATCGGCTACGGTCGCGATGAACTGGCCGATGCCGCCAGCAAACAAATGCGCGAACTGCCTTACTACAACCTGTTTTTCCAGACGGCTCACCCGCCGGTGCTGGAACTGGCCAAGGCCATCTCCGATATCGCGCCACAAGGCATGAACCACGTGTTCTTCACCGGTTCTGGCTCTGAAGGCAACGACACCATGCTGCGGATGGTTCGCCACTACTGGGCGATCAAGGGCCAGCCGAAGAAGAAAGTCATCATCAGCCGCAAGAACGGTTATCACGGTTCCACCGTGGCCGGCGCGAGCCTGGGTGGCATGACCTACATGCACGAACAAGGCGACTTGCCGATCCCGGGCATCGTCCACATCGCGCAGCCGTACTGGTTCGCTGAAGGCGGCGAGATGACACCGGAAGAGTTCGGTATCTGGGCGGCCAATCAGCTGGAAGAGAAGATTCTGGAAGTCGGCGTGGACAACGTCGGTGCCTTTATTGCCGAGCCGATCCAGGGTGCCGGCGGCGTGATCATTCCGCCAGAGACCTACTGGCCGCGCATCAAGGAAATCCTCGCCAAGTACGACATCCTGTTCGTGGCTGACGAAGTGATCTGTGGTTTCGGCCGTACCGGTGAGTGGTTCGGTACCGATTTCTACGACCTCAAACCCGACATGATGACCATCGCCAAAGGCCTGACGTCCGGCTACATCCCTATGGGTGGCCTGATCGTGCGTGACGAAGTGGTTGCGGTGCTCAACGAAGGTGGCGATTTCAACCACGGTTTCACCTATTCCGGGCACCCGGTAGCCGCTGCGGTGGCACTGGAGAACATCCGCATCCTGCGCGAAGAAAAAATTATCGAGCGCGTTCATGCAGAAACGGCACCCTATTTGCAAAAGCGTCTACGGGAACTGAACGATCACCCGTTGGTGGGGGAAGTGCGTGGGGTGGGTCTGCTGGGGGCGATCGAGCTGGTGCAGGACAAGGCCACTCGCAAGCGTTACGAAGGCAAGGGCGCTGGCATGATTTGCCGCACGTTCTGCTTCGAAAACGGCCTGATCATGCGCGCCGTGGGCGACACCATGATCATCGCTCCGCCACTGGTGATTACACCGGCTGAAATCGATGAGTTGGTGACCAAGGCACGCAAGTGTCTGGACCTGACCCTGAGTGCGTTACAGGGCTAAGTGCTAGGCTCTGAGCGGGCTCATGAAACTTTCGCTCAGAGCAGTCCTGAAGGGCGGCCTTTCCTTGAAAGACCGCCTCGGATCTTGCCAGACTAGCCGCGGTTCCAGTTGTCCGGGTTCGGCCGCTGAACAAAGTGGTTCAAAAAAGAAAAATTTGGAGCATTACGCATGAAGGCATTAGGAAAAAAGGTTGCTGGCAAGACTCTCCTCGCCATGTCCCTTATGGGCATGATGGCGGGCGCGGTACAGGCGGACGACAAGGTGTTGCACGTCTATAACTGGTCCGACTACATCGCGCCGGACACCATCGCGAACTTCGAGAAAGAGTCCGGGATCAAGGTGGTGTACGACGTTTTTGACAGCAACGAAACCCTGGAAGCGAAGTTGCTGGCAGGCAAGTCCGGCTACGACATCGTCGTACCGTCGAACAACTTCCTGGCCAAGCAGATCAAGGCCGGCGTTTACCAGAAGCTGGACAAGTCCAAGCTGCCTAACTGGAAAAACCTGAACCCTGACCTGCTTAAAGCAGTATCGGTAAGTGACCCGGGTAACGAACACGCTTTCCCTTACATGTGGGGTTCGATCGGTATTGGCTTCAACGCCGAGAAGGTCAAGGCCGCACTGGGCGCCGATGCACCGACCAACTCCTGGGACCTGATCTTCAAGCCTGAAAATGCCGCCAAACTGAAGTCGTGCGGTATCAGCCTGCTGGATTCGCCAACCGAGATGATTCCGGCGGCGTTGCACTACCTGGGCCTGCCAACTGACAGCCAGAAGAAAGAAGACATCGACAAGGCCGAAGCCCTGCTGCTGAAAGTCCGTCCTTCGATCGCCTACTTCCACTCGTCCAAGTACATCTCCGACCTGGCGAACGGCAACATCTGCGTCGCCGTGGGTTATTCGGGCGACATCTACCAGGCCAAGTCCCGTGCGGCAGAAGCCGGTGACAAGGTGAAAGTCAGCTACAACATTCCGAAAGAAGGTGCAGGTAGCTTCTACGACATGGTCGCCATCCCTAAAGATGCCGAAAACGTCGAAGGCGCCTACAAGTTCATGACCTTCCTGCAGAAGCCGGAAGTCATGGCTGCAATCACCAATGCCGTGCGCTTCCCGAACGGTAACGCGGCAGCCACCGCACTGGTCGATAAAGACATCACCGCCGACCCAGGCATCTACCCGCCAGCGGACGTGCAGGCCAAGCTGTACGCGATTGCCGACTTGCCGGCCGCGACCCAGCGACTCCTGACTCGCAGCTGGACCAAGATCAAATCGGGTAAATAAGTAAAACCCTGTAGCAGCTGCCGATGGCTGCGTTGAGGTCCGAAGGACCTCCGCTTCTCGACAGCACAACGGCTTCGCAGTTGAACGCAGCCTGCGGCAGCTGCTACAGGGATCTTCATAAAGTTTGCTGGAACGGTTTTTCGAGGGTAAGTTGCGCGCCGGTTTTGTTGCCAGGCAGCCATGGCTGCCATGTAACGCTGGGCAACTTGGGCCCAACTAATTTTAGAGGACCTCCACGTGCCTGTTTTTTCTTTGTTGCGCAATGCACTGCTGGTTGGCGCCGGACTGACGTTTGCCGTTAGTGTCCAGGCCGCTGGCACTGTGCATATTTATAACTGGTCCGATTACATCGGCGAGACCACCCTGGCCGACTTCCAGAAAGAGACCGGCATCAAACCGGTTTATGACGTGTTCGACTCCAACGAAACCCTGGAAGGCAAGTTGCTGGCCGGACGTACCGGTTATGACGTGGTCGTGCCGTCCAACCACTTCCTTGGCAAGCAGATCAAGGCCGGAGCTTTCCAGAAACTCGACAAGTCGAAGTTACCGAACTACTCGAACCTCGACCCCGTATTGCTCAAGCGTCTGGAGCAGAACGATCCGGGTAACCTGTACGCCGTACCGTACCTGTGGGGCACCAACGGCATCGGTTACAACGTCGACAAGATCAAGGCTGTGCTGGGTGTCGACAAGATCGATTCCTGGGCTGCGGTATTCGAGCCGGAGAACATCAAGAAGCTGCAAAGTTGCGGCGTGGCGTTCCTCGACTCCGCCGATGAAATGATGCCCACGGTCCTCAACTACATGGGCCTGAACGCCAACAGCACCAACCCCGAAGACTACAAAAAGGCCGAAGCCAAGTTACTGGCGGTGCGGCCTTATGTGACGTACTTCCACTCTTCCAAATACATCGCCGATCTGGCGAACGGCGATATCTGTATCGCGATCGGTTTCTCCGGCGACATGTTCCAGGCCAGAAACCGTGCGGCTGAAGCGAAGAAAGGCGTCAACATCGCTTACTCGATTCCAAAGGAAGGCGGTGCGCTGTGGTTCGACATGCTGGCGATTCCGAAGGATTCGGCCAACGTCAAAGAAGCCCATGCCTTCATCAACTATTTGCTGAAACCTGAGGTGATTGCCCAGGTCAGCGATTCCGTAGGCTATGCCAACCCGAACCCCGGGTCGGACACACTGATGGAACAGTCCATTCGCACCGACGAGTCGGTTTATCCACCGCAAGCAGTCCTCGACAAGACCTACGTGTCGATCGAGTTACCACCAAACATTCAACGTTTGATGACCCGCAGCTGGACCAAGGTCAAGTCGGGTAAATAGCTACAAGGCTCAAACTATCCAAGGTTGGCTCACCTTGAGCGAACTGCACTCTTTTTTTCTGGGAGTTTCGTAAATGGCAGTTGCCTCCGGCGCCTATAAGAAAGCCCTCGAGGGCGACCAATCACCTAAACAGGTGTTGGTCAAAATCGACCGGGTCACGAAGAAGTTCGACGAGACGATTGCCGTGGACGATGTGTCCCTGGAAATCAAGAAAGGCGAGATTTTCGCCCTGCTCGGCGGTTCGGGATCGGGCAAATCCACGTTGCTGCGCATGCTCGCAGGCTTCGAACGGCCCACGGAGGGGCGCATTTTCCTCGATGGCGTAGACATCACCGACATGCCGCCGTACGAGCGGCCGATCAACATGATGTTCCAGTCCTACGCCCTGTTCCCGCACATGACCGTGGCGCAGAACATCGCCTTCGGCCTCAAGCAGGACAAAATCCCTGCTGCTGAAGTCGATGCGCGTGTGGCCGACATGCTCAAGCTGGTTCAGATGACGCAATACGCCAAGCGCAAGCCGCATCAGTTGTCCGGTGGCCAGCGTCAGCGTGTGGCCCTGGCGCGCTCTTTGGCCAAGCGACCGAAGCTGTTGCTGCTCGACGAACCGATGGGTGCGCTGGACAAGAAGCTGCGTTCGCAAATGCAGCTTGAGCTGGTCGAGATCATCGAGCGGGTCGGCGTAACCTGCGTCATGGTGACCCACGATCAGGAAGAGGCCATGACCATGGCCGAGCGCATCGCGATCATGCACCTGGGCTGGATCGCCCAGATCGGCAGCCCGATCGACATCTACGAAACCCCGACCAGCCGTCTGGTCTGCGAGTTCATCGGTAACGTCAACATCTTCGACGGTGAAGTGATCGACGACGCCGAAGGTCACGCGACCATCACCTGCAAGGACCTGGACCGCCAGATTTACGTGGGCCACGGGATCAGCACGTCGGTGCAGGACAAATCCGTGACCTACGCGATCCGTCCGGAAAAACTGCTGGTGACGCCGACCATGCCGACCTGCGAATACAACTGGTCCAGCGGCAAGGTGCACGACATCGCCTACCTCGGTGGTCACTCGGTGTTCTACGTCGAACTGCCGAGCGGCAAGATCGTCCAGTCTTTCGTCGCCAACGCCGAGCGCCGTGGCCAGCGCCCAACCTGGGGTGACCAGGTGTACGTGTATTGGGAAGACGACAGCGGCGTGGTACTTCGCTCATGAACATGCGCAAATTCAAACGCCGCCTCAGTCGAATAATTCCCGGTGGCCGTCAGCTGGTCATCGGGGTTCCGTTCATCTGGCTGTTCCTGTTCTTCATGCTGCCGTTCTTCATCGTCCTGAAGATCAGCTTCGCCGAAGCCGATGTGGCTATTCCGCCGTACACCGAGATCTACAGCTACCTCGATCAAAAAGTGCAGTTGCTGCTTAACCTGAGCAACTACGCGATGCTGGCCGGCGACGAGTTGTACATCGCCGCCTACCTTGGCTCGCTGAAGATGGCGCTGATCAGCACCGTCCTCTGTCTGCTGATCGGCTATCCGATGGCCTACGCTATTGCAAGTGCCCGTAAAGAGCTGCAAACGGTACTCGTGCTGCTGATCATGATGCCGACCTGGACTGCGATCCTGATCCGCGTTTACGCGTGGATGGGCATCCTCAGCAACAACGGTCTGCTCAACGGATTCCTGATGAGCATGGGCTGGATCGACGAACCGCTGCAGATCCTCAACACCAACCTCGCGGTGTACATCGGCGTCGTTTATTCATACCTGCCGTTCATGATCCTGCCGCTCTACGCCAACCTGGTGAAGCACGACAACAGCCTGCTGGAAGCCGCGTCCGACCTGGGTTCGAGCACGTTCAACAGCTTCTGGAAGATCACCATTCCGCTGTCCAAGAACGGCATCGTCGCGGGCTGCATGCTGGTGTTCATTCCGGTGGTGGGCGAGTTCGTGATCCCGGAACTGCTCGGCGGTCCGGAGACCTTGATGATCGGTAAAGTGCTCTGGCAAGAGTTCTTCAACAACCGTGACTGGCCGGTGGCGTCCGCCCTGGCGGTGGTGATGCTGGCGATCCTGATTGTGCCGATCATCCTGTTCAACCGTAGCCAGGCCAAAGAAATGGAGGGCAAAGAATGAAACGCTTCCGTTTCTCAAGCTTCATGCTGATAGCAGGTTTGCTGTTCATCTACGCGCCGATGCTGATCCTGGTGATCTACTCGTTCAACGCCTCCAAACTGGTGACGGTGTGGGGCGGCTGGTCGATCAAGTGGTACGTCGGTTTGATGGACAACACCCAACTGATGGGCTCGGTGGTGCGCTCGCTGGAAATCGCCTGCTACACGGCGGTGGCGGCAGTGGCGCTGGGTACGTTGGCGGCATTCGTGCTGACCCGTATAACCCACTTCAAGGGTCGTACGCTGTTCGGTGGCCTGGTCACCGCGCCGCTGGTGATGCCGGAAGTGATCACCGGTCTGTCGCTGTTGCTGCTGTTCGTGGCGATGGCGCAGATGATCGGCTGGCCACAGGAGCGCGGCATCATCACCATCTGGATCGCTCACACCACGTTCTGTGCGGCGTATGTAGCGGTGGTGGTCTCGGCGCGTTTGCGTGAGCTGGACCTGTCCATCGAAGAAGCAGCCATGGACCTTGGTGCGCGACCGTGGAAGGTGTTCTTCCTGATCACCATCCCGATGATCGCGCCATCGTTGGGGGCCGGCGGCATGATGTCCTTTGCCCTGTCCCTGGATGACCTGGTATTGGCGAGCTTCGTGTCCGGCCCGGGTTCCACGACTCTGCCGATGGAAGTGTTCTCGGCGGTGCGTCTGGGCGTGAAACCCGAGATCAACGCCGTGGCCAGTCTGATTTTGCTGGCGGTATCGCTGATGACCTTCCTGGTCTGGTTCTTCAGCCGTCGTGCCGAAGAAAGTCGCAAACGTGCGATTCAGCAGGCGATCGAAGAAGGCGCTGCCGACTCCTGGAAACAACCGGACGTACGTCGCGCCCAGCAGGCGCCGGAAGCGGCTTGATCCACACCTGATCGTTCCCACGCGGAGCGTGGGAACGATCAAGATCAGGAAACCCAAGGGGACTTGCGGATGATCTCGACGAAGTTCATCGGTTTGAAGCCTGGCTCGCTATCCACCAACACATCCGCGTTCACGGTGCCAAAAGTGGTGTCCGGTTTGTGTTTGAAACCATTGGCAAACGCACACAGGATGCACTCCTTGAACCCTTCGCCACGCGGGTGGACATGCACCACTTCTTCGCGTTGCGCGCTGGGGAACGCCGCGTAATCGATGCCCAACACATCCATTTCAACGCCAGCAGTCACCAGCGCCACGTTAGGCCGCAGGTGTTGCGGCACGCCCGGTGTGGTGTGCAGAGCAATCGACAACCACACTTGCTCGATATCGTCGTCGGACAAACCGTAAGGCTTGAGGAACGCTTTGGCAGCGTTGGCGCTATCGACTTCGAAGCGTTCGTTGTCAGTGCGATGACCCTTCACCAGACCCAAGTCATGGAACATCGCGCCGACGTATAACAGTTCGGGGTTGTAGGCCAGTTGCTTGCGTTCACCGCTCAAGGCACCGAACAGAAACACCCGACGCGAGTGGTGATACAGCAGGTCTGATTCGACGTCGCGAATGTATTCCGTGGTGGCCTTGGCCAACGCGCTGTCGGGGATTTTGATACCGGCGATGGTGCTGCTCATGGTGCTTTCCTCGTGGGGAACGCCGTGGCGGCGCTGATGAGTTCAGTCTGTCCGTGCACCCGAAACCGGACAATCGATCCATGGCTGCGATCCTTGCCAATGAGCATGCATATCGCGCCAACCTCGCTTGTTGGGCGAGGATTGGCTAGGGTTGAACCAGATAATCCGGGATGCACGCACGCCCTGTAGCAGCTGCCGAGCCCGCGAGGCTGCGTTCGGCTGCGAAGCAGTCGTAAACCCTGCGTACGCGATTCACCTGAAAGACCGCGGTGCCTGATTTCACGACTGCTTCGCAGCCGGACGCCACCTTCGGCAGCTGCTACAGATCGTGTGATGGCCGACTTTCATTTCAATCCCTGGAAGGCGAATCTTGCCATGAGTAAAACCGTTGCCATCGTGGTCTTCGCCGGCGTCCAGTCCCTGGACGTCACCGGTCCCATGGATGTGTTTTGCGAAGCCAATCGTTTCCTCGGGCCTCCAGATCACTATCGACTGGAGGTGATCGGCGTCGAGCGCGGGGTGATGGCGTGTTCCAACGGTTTGTCACTCAATGCCCATCGGCATTTCAGCGAAGCGCTGGAGGCCTACGACTTGCTGCTGGTGGCCGGTGGGCCGCAGTTGCCGTTCATGGATTTCGGTGCGGCATTCGATGCCTGGCTGCGCGATGCCTGCGCGCGGGCGCAACGCTTTGGCTCGATCTGCAACGGCGCGTTCATACTCGCCCGGGCCGGATTGCTGGAAGGGCGAACGGTGACCACCCACTGGGGCGACGCCGCGGCGCTGGCGCAGTTGTGTCCGTCGACTCAGGTCGAGGCGGATCGCCTTTACGTGGAGGACGGCAACCTCTACACCTCGGCGGGTGTCACGGCGGGGATTGATCTGTCGCTGTACCTGCTGGCCAGGGATCACGGGCCGGAAGTAGCGCTGAGTGTGGCAAAGCGACTGGTGGTGTTCACTCAGCGCTCGGGCGGGCAGTCACAGTTCAGCCCATTCCTTACGCCACACGCCGAACCCACTTCTGCCGTGGCGTTGGTGCAGCTCTACGTGTTGGCCAACCTGACGGGTGACCTGACGATTGCCGACCTGGCCAACGCCGCCAACATGAGCGCCCGCAACTTTTCCCGGGTGTTTGCCAAAGAGGCGAAAGTCACCCCGGCGGAATTCGTCGAACGGGCCAGGGTGGATGCGGCGCGGGTGCTGCTTGAAAGCACCCACTCGCCGCTGAAGACCGTGGCTTATCAGTGCGGATTTCGCGATGCCCAGCACATGCGCAGTGTGTTCAACCGCAGGCTGGGCGTGACGCCGCAGCAGTTCAGGCTGAACTTTGCGGCGATGGTTTGAGCAGGGATTTTGATCGTTCCCACGCTCTGCGTGGGAATGCCTCAAGGGACGCTCCGCGTTCCAGCTCTAGAAAGGGACGCGGAGCGTCCCGGGCTGCATTCCCACGCAGAGCGTCACTAGTGTCCGGTAAAACCTTTTCAAAGCTGAAGGCTGCCTTGGGCAGCCTTCAGCTTTGTTCGCTTTTGCCTTCGCTGTTCAAGGTGTTCAATGCTTAATGGGCGTTCGAACAAGCTGTGGGTTAGCCGAATGGCAAAGTCTGAAATAGATCCCGAGCAACCTGAACGGCGCTGATAAAGATGCAGCAAAAGATAGGTAATCAAGGCGCTGTAGATCTGCAAACGAACGGCATTTTCAGAGAAGCCGAAATACCGTTTGAGCTTGAGGTTTTGCTTGATCCACTTAAAAAACAGTTCGATCTGCCAACGTTGTTTGTACAGATCGGCGATCTCCTCCGCTGAGCGAGAGAAGTCGTTGGTGACCAGAATCAATGGCGTTTCGTGGTCCTCTCGGCGGATCTGAACCCGACGCACAGCCTGATTTTGGTAGAGATTCGGACGTCGAGTGTTCAGGTATTTCTTCCCGAACAATACCGATTCGTCCGCCTCAATGAATTCGGGTGCATCCTTTTCCCTCAAATTTTCTACCGGCTTTAGATTGGCGTTTTTCTTCAGTCGGGTGACGAAGAAAGAACCCATCTGATCAATCTGGTGCCACCAGTTGTAGTCGCAGTAACCCTTGTCGAAAACGTACGTCATACCTGCTTCAAGCGGCATGGTCAGGGCATCGCTCAGATCGTTGACGTTGGCGGCGGTGATGTTTACGTAAGTCGGGGCTGTTTGCTGTGGATCGATGGCCACATGTACCTTCAAGCCTTGGGTTATGCGGGTTTTCGTCGCGGTGGTCCATTCGTCAAAACCGGGTCCGCGCAGGCTGATCGAGGTCGAATCGATCAGGGTGATCATGGCTTCGAGCGACTTGCGCTGCTTGCGGCCAATGCCTTGAAGCAAGTGCTCACAGGCCAGCCGAAACGGCTCTGAGCTGCGCTTGTTCAACGCATCACAAAGGGTCGAACGCACCATGTTCTTGGCGTTGAGGTGGTGGCGATGGGGTTGCAGCGACTGCGAGGCTGTCGCCAACGTACGCAAGCTTTTGGCTTGCGTCAGCTGACCGTAAATCAGCGTGACGAGCAGATCCCAGGACGTGAATTGTTTGGCGTAACGATCAGCGCCACAGCGTTTGACGGCGGCTTTGAAGAGCTGATGAGGAAGGGCTTGAAGCATTTGCGCAAATCGAGTGCTGCTGAACATGGGCGAAAATCAAGTCTGAAAACCTGATTATTGCTTACGAAGCAGGCACAGCAAGGGGGAGCAAGCTCCCCCTTCGGTTTTTACCGGACACTAGTGACGCAGAGCGTGGGAACGATCATTTATTGCGCAGCCCGCGCCGGCAACAGCTTCAACGTGCTGCGAGTATTGGCCGTGACTTCTTCGTCGTTGAGATGCGCCTGGTAGTAGATCCCTTCGATATACGCCTCAGCCTGGTCGTCATAGTGGCTGTCGAACGGTACGCCACTCTGGCCAACCGGGTTGACGGTCAGGCTGTGGGTCGGGTCGGCGAAGTCGATCAAGCGGCGGGTCGAAGGACCATATGTTACTGGCCACGGCGCCGGGCCGATTTTGGCCGAAAGGTTGTTCGGTACTTCGTGAGTGCCGGGTGCCGCGAACGGGCCGACATTGAAGATACGGTCCAGCGGCTTTTGTTGCCCCAGCGGATGGCCATGGGTCAGCGTGTGCGCCTTGCCCCACTGCCATTGCGCGAAATCGGCGCCGAGGGTGGTCTTGAGGTGAGCGATGCTCGCCTGCCACGCAACCTTGACCGTATCGGCGCGGGTTTCCTTGCCGAGGGTGTTGCGGTTATCCCACCACGGTGAATCGGCCGTCGCGGCCAGGCGAGGCAGTGCGGAATCAATCACCCGGGTCGACAGCAAAGTCTCGAAGAAGTCATTGCCCAGTTCATCGTGCATCGTCGCGTCAGCCAGGTTGAACAGGAACTGGTTGAACAGCGTGGCGTTGGTGGAGTCGAGCGGGTAGTCGCCTTTCCATTGGGCCAATTGCTCAACCAGTTTGAGTTCGGCAGGATCGCTCACCACTTCACGCAGTACGGGCAACAACGGCGCGAGCAAGCGCGGGCCGTAAGCGGTGGTGGTGCCCAGTTGCAGCTGCTGGCTGGCGTCCAGATCCCACTTGATGGTTTTGTCGCTGAGCTGACGATTGAGCTGCTGACCTCGATCGGCCAGGTTGTAGTAACCGGGAATCTCCATGCCAGTCGGCGACACCGGCTGGAAGTTGGCCGAGACGATGTAACCGCGTGCCGGGTTCTCTTCCTGTGGGTTGGCGCTGAACGGGTAAAAACCTTCCTTGTCCGCGTCGGCGGTGCTGCCATCGAGGATGAACCCCGGACGCACACCCTCCGGACGTTTTGGCAGTTGCGCCGCTGCCCACCAGCCGATGTCGCCCTTGGCGTTGGCCCAGACGATGTTCAGGCCCGGCGCCTGGATCTTTGCGGAGGCACTGCGCGCCTTGACCAGGGTGTCGGCGCGGTTGAGCTGGTAGAAGCCCTCAAGAATCGGATTCTGGCTTTCGAGAAAACCCCACCACATGGCGATCGGCGTTTTGCCGACGCCGCTGCCCAGCGCATCGTTGACGATAGGACCGTGCGGCGACTGGCGCAGCACCAGTGTCACCGGCGCCTGGCCCTTGACCGCGATCTGCTGTTCGCTGGTCACCATGTCCACCCACTTCCCGCGATACCAGACCTGATTGGGATTGTCCGGGTTGATCTTCTCGGCGATCAGGTCCAGGTCGTCGTTCTGGAACATGGTGATGCTCCAGCCGAAGTCGCGGTTCATCCCGAGGGAGGCGAACGGCATCAATGCCTGATAGTGGCCATAGAGCTCAAAACCCGGCGCCGAGAGTTGCGCTTCATACCACACCGACGGTGCGGAAAAACGGATATGTGGGTCGCCGGCCAACAGCGGTTTGCCGCTTTTGGTCCGACTGCCGGAGACAGCCCAGGCATTGCTGCCCTCGAACTGCGGCAAGCCGTTGTCGGCCAGTGCCTGCTCGCTGAGGCGGGCGAGGGCGTTGAGGTCTTTCCAGTCGGTACTGGCGAGGGGCGGCATGGCACCGCTGCGGTTTTTCGCCAGCACGCCCTTGGGCTGCCAGTCGAGATCGAAGACGTTCAGGTAGTTGGCGCCCAACTGATCGCGCACGTAGGTCAGCAACGGTTCGGTGCGAAACGCTGCGGCAAAACTGTAGGCCATGTAACCGGCAATACTAATGGTGTCCTGGGCGGTGAACGGGCGTTTGGGAATGCCCAGTACATCAAACTCCGCAGGTTTTGAATGACTGTCCTGATACTGGTTGATGCCATCCAGATAGGCTTGCATGGCGATAAAGGCCGGCGACTGTTTGTCCATATTCGCCAGGTAGGTGTCGGCGCGTTCACGAATGCGCAGGCTGCGCATCAGCTTGTCGGTGTCGAGCAGTTTCGGGCCCAGGACCTCGGCCAACTCGCCGCGGGCGAGGCGGCGCAGGGCTTCCATCTGAAACAGCCGGTCCTGGGCGTGGACGTACCCGAGGGCGCGGTACAGGTCGGTTTCGTTTTCGGCGCGGATGTGCGGGATGCCGCGCTCGTCGTAGCGCACGGTGACCGAACCTTGCAGGTGTTGCAGCTCCGCCATGCCCTGGCGTGTCGGCTGCTTGCTGTAGACGTACCAACCTGCACCTGCGGCGAGCGCAACAATCAGCAGGGCGAGAACGGTCAGGCTACGTTTCATGGTGATTCCTTGTTGTTATCAGTGGCAGCAGTTCCCTGGCGCCACTGTTTAACATGGCTTGCCGCCATGGCCATCGCACTTAGGAGGGATTCGCGTCTCCTGTCAGCCTTACTTCGCTGCGTCGACAGGCCACGGGCAGTAACAACCCACTGCCAGTGTGTGCGTGGCATTCACCGCGCGGCCTTCGCTCAACGCTTGCAGAATCGGTTCGATAAAGCTGTTACTGGAATTGCAGGTCAGGCCTTCGCTGTATGGGCCGAAATACGCCAGTTTGCCGCTGCGATCCCAGATCGCGACGGCCGGGCTGGCGGGGATCTGTTCGGAACCTGGCAGGACGGTGATGCTTTTCAGGCGGCTTAAGGTGCTCGGTAACTGACCGTGGCTGCCAGGCTTTTGTACCGCATAAAACTCCACGCCTTGCGGTGCATAATGCTCAACCAGTTCGCTCAGGTGTTGTTGGTTACCGACGTTGCACGGGCAGGCCGGGTCCCAGAAGTGCACGAGGCGGATGGCGCCGGGGCCGGCGAGGTTGTCGGGCAGGCGTAGCGGGTCGCCGGAGAACACCGCGGTGTGCTCGCTGAACGCTCGCAGGTAGCGGCCCTGAAACCAGTCGTAGGCAGCCCACAGCGCGCCGGCACACACGAGGGCGAGCAGGCTGGCAAGCAGTGTGGCGCGGTAGGGCGAGCGCATGGATTTCAGTCCTCGAAGGTGCGCTAGCTTGCCATGCTTGCCCCAACAGATGAATATCGCAGGCCCATAAAGTCCGTTTCGCGTTCTGGAATTGCTCATGTCTGCCACTTTCGACTCCGATCATCTGCGTGCCAGCCTGCGGCCGCTGGCCGACTGGCAGCCGCTGTCGGTGGAAGCGCTGGCTTACCAGCGTTTCTACGGGCTGGATTTTGCGGGGCGTAACGTGCGCAGTGGCCTTGGACGTTTCGCGGTCGATGGTTATGAAGTGGTCAGCCAGGTCTGGTGGCCCGAGCGGGCGAAGGCCACGCTGTTTTTGTTCCACGGTTTTTACGATCACACCGGGCTTTACCGGCATGTGATCGAATGGGCGCTGGATCAGGATTTTGCGGTGATTGCCTGCGACCTGCCGGGGCACGGGCTGTCCAGCGGCGAACGGGCCAGCATCAAGGATTTCACCGAGTATCAGGACACGCTGCAAGGGTTGTTCACCGAAGCGCAATCCCTCGATCTGCCGCAGCCGTGGCACTTGTGCGGGCAAAGCACTGGCGGCGCGATCGTGATCGATCATGTGCTCAATCAGGGCGCCAGCAGTCCGGCCCAGGGCCAGGTCATTCTGCTGTCTCCGTTGGTAAGGCCGCGGGCCTGGGGTTGGTCGCAGCTCAGCTATTACCTGCTTAAGCCTTTCGTCAAAGCCATCGCCCGGCGCTTCAGCGAGAACTCCAACGACCCGGATTTTCTGCCCTTCCTGCAAGCGGACCCGTTGCAGCCGCTCCGTTTACCCACCGCCTGGGTCGGTGCGCTGGCGCGCTGGATCAAACGCATCGAAGCCGCACCGTACAGCGCGCGGCGACCTCTGATCGTGCAGGGGCAGGCGGACATGACTGTGGATTGGGAACATAACCTTGAAGTATTGCGTGGCAAGTTCGATCGACCGCAGGTGCTGATGTTGCCTGAGGCGCGGCATCACCTGGCGAATGAGACGCTGGCGTTGCGGCGGGAGTATTTCGGGTTTTTGAGCAAGCGGATCAAGGGCAGGAATCTTTAGCGACAGATATGGCCTCTTCGCGAGCAGGCTCGCTCCCACATTGGAATGCATTTCCCTGTGGGAGCGAGCCTACAGGCGCCGAATATTACTGGCGAAGACTTGAAGGATCCTGCCCCACCGCCAACCCCGCGCGAATCGCCGCCAATGCTGCCTGGTAATAAGCCTTGCCCTCGGTGGACTCGGCGAAGGTCGCGAACTCTTCCAGTTCTTCATCCGACAGGTCGCGATAGACGTACAACAGCGTGTTGTTCAGGTCGTTGCCGATCTGGTCCATCAAGCGCTGACGCTGGCCGTTCAACATACCTTGAGCCTGACCACCACCGAGCAGGCCGGGGATCATCGAACTGAGGCTGTCGGCCGCGACGCCGGCAATCGCCAGACTGACTTCCGCGCCAGCCTCGCGGGCGGGCAGGGCCTGGGCCAGATGGCCGATGATCAGCATGCGGCTGTCGCTGGCCTGGATCTTGGGCAAACCCTTGGCGTTTTTTGCCAACTGATCACGACGGGTCGCGAGCAATTCGGCGGCCACGATTTTCTTGCCCAAGGGTGACTGAAAGAACGTCAGCGCAGGTTTCGGATCGGCGAGGGTCTTGCGCAATTGCGCTTCGGCGCGCTGGTCGACGGCCTGGGGGGCAAAGCGCTGATTGCTGTTATTCACCAGCGCCTGGAACACTGCCGGCGGCAGGCTGTTCTGGTACCGCTGCTGAGCGGCCGAGAGAGCGTCGTTGAAATGCGCGCGTTGTTCTGGCCAACCGGCGACCTTGTACAACTGGTCGTGGCCGTCTGCCCAAGCGGGCAATACACAGAACATCAACAGTGAAAAAAGCAAACGGCGCATAGGGACTCCTGTCAGCAGGCGACTATTCTCCGTGTGGCATTCGTCCTTGTCGAGAATTCGTATCAACCCGCTGCGCGGCTCTGTCGGATTTTCAGGCACAGGAATACTATGCGCGGCATGCGAATACCCTCTGATGACCCGCTGCTGTTACGTATCGTCGACGACCTGGCCGAACACGGCTGGTCGCAGCAGAATATTTTCCTTCCTCTGGGTCTGACCCGGGAACTGGCGGCTGAGTGCCGTAAACGTGCTGCCGAGGGTGAATTGGCCCCGGCCGCCGTGGGTCGCGGGTCGACATCCGAGATTCGCGAGGGGATTCGCGGTGACCATATCCAGTGGATCGAGCCCGGTCAGGCGTTGGCGTGCGACAGCTATCTGGATTTGATGGACAGCCTGCGCGAGGCGATGAATCGCGGTTTGTTTCTGGGCCTGGAAGATTTCGAAAGCCACTTCGCGCTGTACCCGCCCGGCGCGTTCTACCTCAAACATGTCGACCGCTTTCGCGACGACGACCGGCGCATGGTGTCGGCGGTGGTCTATCTCAATGATGCCTGGCTGCCCGAGCACGGCGGCCAGTTGCGTATGTACCTGGGTGAAGACGTCGAGCACGATGTAGTGCCTGCCGGTGGATGCCTGGTGGTGTTCCTGTCGGGTGAAGTGCCCCACGAAGTCCTGCCCGCGACCCGGGATCGCCTGTCGTTGACCGGCTGGTTCCGGCGTCGTGGTAACGAGCCGTTCTGATCATGCAGAAAATTCTGGTAAGCCGCTGTCTGCTGGGCCACCGCGTACGTTATGACGGCGGGGCGAGCGGGCCGTTCGATCAGCTTCAGCAGTGGCTTGATGAAGGTCGGGTGGTGCCGTTGTGTCCGGAGGTTGCCGGCGGGTTGCCGACGCCACGGGCAGCGGCGGAAATACTGGGAGGGCAGGGTGCTGAAGTGCTTGATGGCCACGCCTCCGTGGTCACCACCGAGGGTGAGGACGTTAGCGCCGAGTTTCTCTCGGGGGCTTATCAGGCGTTGGAACTGGTGCAAAAGCACGGCATCCGCATTGCCGTGCTCAAGGCCAACAGCCCGTCTTGCGGGAATTTGCTGACGTATGACGGGACGTTTAGTGGAGTGAAGGTCAGTGGCGAGGGGGTTACTGCGGCGTTGCTCAAGCGCAATGGCGTGCAGGTCTTCAGCGAGCTGGAACTGGCCGAAGCAGTACAAGCGCTGGCAACACTCGACTAGCGACCCGCTCCCACAGGGTTACTCATCAGCCTGAAATCAGGGTTTCGGCGCCACACTCGTATCCGCCCCCAACCACTTCTGCTCCAGTGCCTCCAATCGCCCATCCGCCTTGATCCGCTGTAGCGCGTTCTCCAGGCTGGCATGAAACGCCGGGTTACCTTTCTGAAACGGAATCGCCAGGCTAACCGGCGAGCTGTCTTTTGGCTTTTCTTCAGTCAGCGACTGCACCAGCAGCATCGAGCGCGGTTGCTCTTCCTTCTGCGCGATCAATTGTGCATCAGCGTGAATGTAAGGTTCGCTGAAGTCGAAACGATCCTTGAGCTCCGGGGTCACTGCTATGTGGTTGATGGCGACGTCGTACTTGCCGGTTTCAACGCCTTGCAACAGATCGCTGGAATCGGTAACGACGAAGTCGGCCCGCACATCCAGTTCGTTGGCCAGCAGTTGCCCCAGTTCGACTTCGAACCCGGTGAGTTTGCCGTCTTCCTTGAAATTGAAGGGCGGTGTATTAGCCTCAAGGGCAATACGCAATTCGCCACGGTCGTTTACATCGTCAATCAGTTCGGCATGAGCCAAAGGGCTCAGAAGGGGTAGCAGGCAGATCAGGCCAGGCAAAAAACGCATGGTCACTCCTTTGAATTCATTTATCGCGATGCTCTGATTCAGGCTCGCTTTGCTATGGTTGTCGAGTGCCTTCGACAACGATTGGCCGTGAAGTTGTCATGGCCACACGGATTTTACGAAAAAACTGGAGAAGAGAATGAAAACCTTTATGTCACGAGCAGCATTGGCTGGCCTGTTGATGGGCGTTTCGGTGCTGGCCAGTGCGGCTACGCCGGCACCCAAGGGTGCTGAAGTGTCCATCGTTTCTCCTAAAGATGGTGGGACTGTCCCGCAAACTTTCAAAATCAAATTCGCTGTTGAGAACGTTGCCTTGGCGCCAGCGGGCGATACCACCAAGAATACTGGCCACCACCATTTGCTGGTCGATGCCAAGGATGTAGTTGCAGCAGGGGTAGTCATCCCGGCAGATGCCAATCACGTTCATTTCGGCAAGGCGCAGACAGAAACCGAGCTGACGCTGACACCTGGCAAGCACACCTTGCAGTTGGAGTTGGGCGACATGAACCATATGGCCTTCGATCCACCGATCGTGTCGGAGAAAATCACCGTCAACGTTAAGTAACATCAGTCGCGCCCATGAAAAAGGAGACCCGAAGGTCTCCTTTTTTTGTCACTCAAGTCACTATCAGAACAACACGCGGCAACGAATGGTGCCGTTGATGTGTTGTAGCTTCTCTTGCGCCATTTCCGAGTACTCGGCGTCGACGTCGATCACGACGTAGCCGACTTTCTCGTTGGTCTGCAGGAACTGACCGGAAATGTTGATACCGTTTTCGGCGAAGACCTTGTTGATCTCGCTCATCACACCCGGAATGTTTTCGTGGATGTGCAGCAGGCGGTGCTTGCCAGGGTGAGCCGGCAGGGCAACTTCCGGGAAGTTGACCGAGGACACCGACGTACCGTTGTCGCTGTACTTGACCAGTTTTTCTGCCACTTCCAGACCGATGTTGGCTTGCGCTTCAGCGGTGGAGCCGCCGATGTGCGGGGTCAGGATCACGTTGTCCAGGCCACGCAGCGGGCTTTCGAACTCTTCTTCGTTGGAGCGCGGCTCCACCGGGAATACGTCGATGGCCGCGCCGATCAGGTGCTTGTCCTTGATCGCGTCTGCCAGGGCTTGCAGCTCAACTACAGTGCCGCGAGCCGCGTTGATCAGGATGCCGCCCTTCTTGATGGCGCGGATTTCCTTCTCGCCGATCATCCACTGGGTCGCAGCGGTTTCTGGAACGTGCAGGGTGACGATGTCGGACATGCCCAGCAGCTCGGTCAGGTTACCGACCTGAGTCGCGTTGCCCAATGGCAGCTTGGTCACGGTGTCGTAGAAGTACACCTGCATGCCCAGGCCTTCAGCCAGGACCGACAATTGCGTACCGATCGAGCCGTAACCGACGATGCCGAGCTTCTTGCCACGGATTTCGAAGGAGTTGGCTGCGCTCTTGATCCAGCCGCCACGGTGGCAGGAAGCGTTCTTCTCAGGGATGCCGCGCAGCAACAGGATCGCTTCGGCCAGCACCAGCTCGGCAACGGAGCGAGTGTTGGAGTACGGAGCGTTGAACACTGCGATGCCGCGTTCGCGGGCAGCATTAAGGTCAACCTGGTTGGTGCCGATGCAGAAACAGCCGACAGCGACCAGTTTCTTCGCGTGATCGAAGATTTCTTCGGTCAGTTGAGTGCGGGAGCGAATGCCGATGAAGTGCGCATCAGCGATCTTTTCCTTCAGCTGGGCTTCCGGCAGAGAACCTGTGAGGTACTCGATGCTGGTGTAGCCCGCCGACTTGAGGACGTCGACAGCCGATTGGTGGACGCCTTCGAGAAGAAGGAACTTGATCTTGCTCTTATCGAGAGAAGTCTTGCTCATCTGCGTAAACCTGTATCCCGGAGAAAAATGGCAGGAAATAGCCAGCAGACGCTGACCCGGACGGCAGGAAAGCCGTCGCCACAGAATAGCCGTTGGGCACTATCCTGCGGGGTCGGTATGCTAGCATATGCACCCCGCTAAACACTCATTCCTGCGACGTGAAGCGTTCTCAGGATGACCATGAATTGTTCGAGAGTTCTGTCGATGACCAATCCTGCCCTGATTGAAGAGCTGAAGACCCTGGTTGAGCCTGGCAAGGTGCTGACCGATGCCGACTCCCTGAATGCTTACGGTAAGGATTGGACCAAGCATTTCGCCCCGGCCCCGACCGCCATCGTGTTCCCCAAGACCACCGAGCAGGTCCAGGCCATTGTCCGTTGGGCCAATTCGCACAAAATTGCGCTGGTACCGTCCGGCGGTCGCACCGGGTTGTCCGCTGCTGCCGTGGCCGCCAATGGCGAAGTCGTCGTGTCCTTCGACTACATGAACCAGATCCTCGACGTGAACATGACCGACCGCACCGCGGTCTGCCAGCCAGGCGTGGTCACCGAGCACCTGCAGAACGTCGCCGAAGAAAAAGGCCTGTACTACCCGGTGGACTTCGCTTCGGCAGGTTCCAGCCAGATTGGCGGCAATATCGGCACCAATGCCGGCGGGATCAAGGTGATTCGCTACGGCATGACCCGTAACTGGGTGGCCGGCATGAAAGTCGTTACCGGCAAAGGCGATTTGCTGGAACTGAACAAAGACCTGATCAAGAACGCCACCGGCTACGACCTGCGTCAGCTGTTCATCGGCGCTGAAGGCACCCTCGGTTTTGTGGTCGAAGCCACCATGCGTCTGGACCGTGCCCCGAAAAACCTCACTGCCATGGTCCTCGGCACGGCCGATTTCGACTCGATCATGCCGGTGTTGCACGCGTTCCAGAGCAAGCTCGACCTGACCGCGTTCGAATTTTTCTCCGACAAAGCGTTGGCCAAGGTTTTGGCTCGCGGCGACGTACCAGCGCCATTCGAAACAGATTGCCCGTTCTACGCGCTGCTGGAATTCGAAGCGACCACCGAAGAAGTGGCCAACCACGCCCTGGAAACCTTCGAGCACTGCGTCGAGCAGGGCTGGGTGCTGGACGGCGTGATGAGCCAGAGCGAAACCCAGTTGCAGAACCTCTGGAAGCTGCGCGAATACATCTCCGAAACAATTTCCCACTGGACGCCGTACAAGAACGACATTTCGGTCACTGTGTCGAAAGTCCCGGCATTCCTGAAGGAAATCGACGCGATCGTCGGCGAACACTACCCGGATTTCGAAATCGTCTGGTTCGGCCACATCGGCGACGGCAACTTGCACTTGAACATCCTCAAGCCGGAAAACCTGAGCAAGGATGAGTTCTTCGCCAAGTGCGCGACCGTTAACAAGTGGGTGTTCGAAACCGTCGAGAAGTACAACGGTTCGATTTCTGCCGAACACGGCGTGGGCATGACCAAGCGTGACTACTTGACCTACAGCCGCTCGCCGGTCGAGATCGAGTACATGAAAGCCGTCAAAGCGGTGTTCGATCCGAACGGCATCATGAACCCGGGCAAAATCTTCGCTGTTTGACTTTTGAATTTAAGAGCTACGAAACAGGAGTCGGTAATGAGCTATCAGCACCAGTATGTCGACGGTACGCGTATTCACTTCCCGCTGGGGAAAGTGGTATGCATTGGCCGTAACTACGCCGAACACGCCAAGGAACTGGACAACCCGGTGCCTACAGAACCGCTGCTGTTCATTAAACCGGGCAGTTGCGTAGTGCCGCTGGAAGGTGGTTTCAGCATTCCGACCGAACGTGGCTCGGTGCATTACGAAGCGGAAATCGCGGTGTTGATCGGCAAACCTTTGTCGACCAAACCGAGCCGTGAAGAAGTGCTCGATGCGATCTCCGGCTTTGCTCCGGCCCTGGACCTGACCCTGCGCGACAAGCAGGCCGAGCTGAAAGCCAAGGGCCTGCCGTGGGAAATCGCCAAGTCCTTCGACGGTGCGGCGGTGATTGCGCCGTTCGTGTCCGGCAGCACGTTCGCTGATCTGACCGACATTGGCATCCGCCTGACCATCAACGGCGAAGTGCGCCAGGACGGCAACAGCAGCGCGATGCTCAACCCGATCGTGCCGATGATCCAGCACATGGCCGGCTGCTTCTCGTTGCAGGCTGGTGACGTGATCCTGACGGGGACGCCGGTGGGTGTTGGTCCGCTGAATGTCGGTGACGAACTGGTGATTGAATTGCCAGGCGCCAGCAGCTTCACCAGCAGCGTCCGCTGATCTAATGATCGTTCCCACGCGGAGAGTGGGGACGATCACTGAGCAAGGCTTTCCCGCCATTTCCCGTTTTTTTCACATCTTGTCCGGATAATTCCGGGACTTGCGGCGTCTTAGCCGGTCCCAATTGTGCTATTACCCTTAGCCTGAATTTCTGGAACGCATCCCTGAATGGCCACCCAACCACTGCTCAAGCTTAAAACTGCCCGCCGTTCGCGCTTTGTCATGCGTTGGTATTTCTGGCTTTTGCTGGTGGCCGCCGCCGCGTATGGCCTCGCGTTTGCGATGCACTGGGATGACCGAGGCGTGCTCTGGGTGCTGGAGCGTTTCGAAAGCCCCGCCGAACGCCAGGAGAGCATCTGGTTGCCGGATTACCGGGCAGTGATCGATGCCAAGGTGCTGCCGGGCATGGAGAAGGACGAAGCGTCCGACCTGGCCTACAACGCTCAAACCAAAACCCTGTTCTCGGTCATGGGCAAGAACCCGTTCCTCGTCGAGCTGACCCTGCAGGGCGACGTGCTACGCAAGATGCCGCTGGTGGGCTGGAGCAACCCGGAAGGGGTGACCGTGATGGGCAACGGTCTGCTGGCCATCGTTGATGAGCGCGACCACATGCTCTCCATCGTCAAGGTTGACGCTGATACCCGCGAGCTGAACATCGCCGACTTCCCGAAATACGACCTCGGCCCTTCGAAAGACCAGAACAAGGCGTTCGAAGCCATCGTCTGGGATTCGCGCAATCAGCAAATGTTGCTGGGTGAAGAGCGTCCACCGGCGTTGTTCACCTGGAAAAGCAACGATGGCCAGACACTCACCGGTGACAAGCAGAAACTCGCCAGTGACGAACTGGACATCCGCAACCTGTCTGCCCTGGCCATCGACCCGCGCACCGGGCACACCCTGGTGCTGTCTGCCGACTCCCACTTGTTGCTGGAGCTGGACGAGAAGGGCGAGCAGGTCAGCTTCATGACCTTGCTGGGCGGCTTCAATGGTTTGAAGAAGACCATTCCACGTGCCGAAGGCGTGACCATGGACGAGGCGGGCACGCTGTACATGGTTAGCGAGCCGAATTTGTTCTACCGCTTCGAAAAGCAGAAGTAGGTGCCCGACTCCAGGCGTTGTGGTCAAAGGCCACTGGCCATTAAGCTTTAATTCATGCAGGCGTGATATTTCATCCGCCTGTTTTGTTTCCGAGCTTCCCCTGAATGCGCCGACTTGCCCGTCCCAAACTCTTCGTTTTGATCCTCACAGGCCTTGCACTGATCATGCTGGTAGCGGTCGGCCAAAACATGCGCCTGTTCGAGCGAGCCTGGTTCAACTTGCATACGCTATGGCAGCCGCTGAGCAGCGAGTCCATCGGCCTGGCTCAATACCGGGTAGAGATCGAGGCCCGGGTTATCGAGGGGCTGGACGACGATGTGTCTGCGCTGACCTTCGATCCGGTGCGCAAAAGCCTGTTCACCGTCACCAACAAAAACTCAGAGCTGATCGAACTGTCGCTGGACGGCCAGATTATTCGACGCATTGCGCTGGTCGGGTTTGGCGATCCGGAAGCGGTTGAGTTCATCAGCGCCGACACTTACGTGATCACTGACGAGCGTCAGCAGCGGCTGATCAAGATTCATCTGGAGAGTGATACAACGTTCCTCGACGCAGCGGATGCCGAGCAGATGACTCTTGGCGTGCACATGAGCGGCAACAAGGGCTTCGAAGGCCTGGCTTACGACTCGGTGGGCAAGCGGTTGTTTGTCGCCAAGGAGCGTGACCCGATGCTGATCTACGAAGTGCACGGCTTTCCGCATTACAACCCGGAGAAATCCTACGCGGTGCACGTAGTGAACAATCCCAAGCGCGATGCCGGGATGTTCGTACGAGACCTGTCCAGCCTGCAATACGACGAGCGCAGCGGCCATTTGCTGGCGTTGTCGGATGAGTCGCGGCTGATTCTGGAACTCGATGTGGACGGGCGACCGCTGAGCACCCTGTCACTGAGCAAGGGGCGTCAGGGATTACAGAAGACGGTGCCGCAAGCGGAAGGGATCGCCATGGATGACGACGGTACGATGTACCTGGTGAGCGAGCCGAACCTGTTTTACGTCTTTAAAAAACCACCACAACCCTAACAAACGCCCCAAAACCAATGTGGGAGCGAGCTTGCTCGCGATAGCGGTCTGTCATTCAACATCTCTGTCGACTGACATGGCCTCATCGCGAGCAAGCTCGCTCCCACAGGTTTCGTGTCGTGTCTAATTACTCAGCGCGCAGGGTTTTCACGCCTTCGCTGGTGCCCAGCAGCAGCAAATCCGCTGGACGTGCCGCGAACAAACCGTTGGTGACCACGCCGACGATGGCGTTGATCTGCGTCTCCAGCTCCACCGGGTTGGTGATCTGCATGTTGAACACGTCGAGGATGATGTTGCCGTTGTCGGTCAGCACACCTTCACGGTAGACCGGGTCGCCGCCCAGCTTCACCAGCTCGCGGGCCACGTGGCTGCGGGCCATCGGGATGACTTCGACCGGCAGCGGGAACGCACCGAGCACCGGCACCAGTTTGCTGGCGTCGGCGATGCAGATGAAGGTCTTGGCCACGGCCGCCACAATCTTCTCGCGGGTCAGGGCTGCGCCGCCGCCCTTGATCAGGTTCAGGTGTTCGTCGCTTTCATCGGCGCCGTCGACGTAGAACTCCAGGTCGCTGACGGTATTCAACTCATACACCGGAATGCCGTGGCCCTTGAGGCGGGCAGCGGTGGCTTCGGAACTGGCGACCGCGCCGTCGAACGCGCCTTTGTGCTTGGCCAGTGCATCGATGAAGCAGTTGGCGGTGGAGCCGGTGCCGACCCCGACGATGCTCTTGTCGTCGAGTTTCGGGAGGATGAAGTCGACGGCGGCCTGAGCCACTGCCTGTTTGAGTTGATCCTGGGTCATGCGGGCTCCGAAGCGGGCAAGGGGAGAACGGAAAGGCCGGCATTATAGCCCCATGCCGGGCTAAAACCTCTTGATTCGTGTGGTCGCCCGCCCGAAAGCCGGGTTAGACTCGTTGGCCCTGCCCAACCCGCTCAGTGATGCTTTCCGATGCTCGAACAGTACGTCAAAAAGATCCTCACCTCGCGCGTTTATGACGTTGCCGTAGAAACCCCATTGCAGACTGCCCGCCAGCTCTCCGAGCGGCTGGGCAACAGTATTTTGCTCAAGCGCGAAGACTTGCAGCCGGTGTTCTCGTTCAAGATTCGCGGCGCCTACAACAAGCTCACGCAGCTTTCCGATGAAGAGCGCGCTCGCGGTGTCGTGACCGCTTCGGCGGGCAACCATGCGCAAGGCCTGGCCCTGGCGGCCAAGGTGTTGGGCGTGAAAGCGACCATCGTGATGCCCAAGACCACCCCGGAAATCAAAGTCGAAGGCGTGCGTTCGCGTGGCGGCAAAGTGGTGCTGCACGGGGATTCGTTCCCGGAAGCCCTGGCCTACTCGCTGAAACTGGTCGACGAAAAAGGCTACGTCTACATTCACCCTTACGACGATCCCCACACTATTGCCGGGCAGGGCACGGTGGCGATGGAGATTCTGCGCCAGCACCCTGGCCGTCTCGACGCGATCTTCGTCCCGGTGGGCGGCGGCGGATTGATCGCCGGGATCGCGGCGTACGTGAAGTATTTGCGACCTGAAATCAAAATCATCGGCGTCGAGCCGGACGATTCCAACTGCCTGCAAGCCGCCATGGCTGCTGGTGAGCGCGTGATCCTGCCGACCGTGGGCCTCTTCGCCGACGGCGTTGCTGTAGCGCAGATTGGTCAGCACACCTTCGACATCTGCAAAGACTATGTCGATGAAGTGATCACCGTCAGCACCGATGAAATCTGTGCGGCGATCAAGGATATCTACGACGATACCCGCTCGATCACTGAACCAGCTGGCGCATTGGGCGTGGCCGGGATCAAGAAATATGTCGAGCAGCGCGGCGTCACCGGCCACACCTTCGTGGCCATCGATTCGGGTGCAAACGTCAACTTCGACCGCCTGCGCCACGTCGCCGAGCGCGCCGAACTGGGCGAGGGCCGCGAAGCGATTATCGCCGTGACGATTCCCGAGAAGCCGGGCAGCTTCAAGGCGTTCTGCGAGGCCATCGGCAAGCGCCAGATCACCGAATTCAACTATCGCTACAACACCGGCAGCGAGGCGCACATCTTTGTTGGCGTGCAGACGCACCCGGAAAACGATCCGCGCAGTGCGCTGATTGCCAGCCTCAGCGAACAGGGTTTCCCGGTGCTGGACCTGACCGACAACGAGTTGGCCAAGTTGCACATTCGCCACATGGTCGGCGGCCGTGCGGCTCATGTGGTTGATGAAGTGATTCTGCGCTTCGAATTCCCGGAGCGTCCGGGTGCGCTGTTCAACTTCCTCAACAAGCTCGGCGGGCGCTGGAACATCTCGATGTTCCACTACCGCAACCATGGCGCGGCGGATGGTCGTGTGGTCGCGGGCCTGCAAGTGCCTCACGATGAACGCCACCTGGTGCCCGCAGCGCTGGAAGAAATCGGCTACCCATACTGGGACGAAAGCGACAACCCGGCCTATCAGCTGTTTCTCGGCTGAACGACTACGCTGATGGCCAGGCCATAAGGAAATCGAACAATGGAAACGTTAACCGCCCTGAAAGTCGCTCATATGGTGGCGACGGTGTTGCTGCTGGTCAGCGCACTGGGTCTGGCGATCTGGGTCTGGCGCGCACGACGTAATGGTGACGCAACGGCTGGAAGTCGCACGCTGCAACGGCCACGGGTATTTATCTGGCTGTTGATGGGCCTGGCATTGCTGAGCATGCCGTTCACGGGTTGGTGGATGGTGCATCTGGTGGGCTGGCCGCTGGGTCAGATCTGGTTGTTGGCTTCCAGCGTGCTTTACACCGTGGCGGCGTTGGGCTGGTTCTGGTTGCTGGTGCGGCTTAACAAGTTGCGCACTGTCCCGGGAGGCAACGGCAAGTTCACCTTCGCCCTCGCACTGTTCAGCTTCGTCTGTTTTATCGCGATTGCAGGGTTGATGGGTGCGAAGCCTGTTTAGCGCAGAATCTGTAGCAGCTGCCGAGGTACGAGGCTGCGATGGGCTGCGAAGCGGCCCCATGGGCGGTCCTGCGGACCGCAACGCAGCCTCGTACCTCTCGGCAGCTGCTACAGGCGATATCAGTCGCGCAGAGTAATCACCGGCCAGCCACGCTTCTCGGCTTCAGCACGCAGATTCGGGTCTGGATCGACAGCGATCGGATGTGTCACCCGCTCCAGCAGCGGAAAATCATTCATCGAGTCGCTGTAGAAATAGCTGTCCTCCAACGAATACCCGGTTTCTTCCAGCCAGCGATTCAACCGCGTCACCTTGCCTTCACGGAAGCACGGGACGTCGGTGCTGCGCCCGGTATAGCGGCCATCAACCATTTCACATTCCGTGGCGATCAGGGTTTCGACGCCCAGACGCTGGGCAATTGGCCCGGTAACAAAACGGTTGGTGGCGGTGATGATCACCAGTTTGTCGCCGGCCTCGCGGTGCTTGGCCAGCAGTTCGAGACCCTTGGGCAACACAATCGGCTCAATGCAATCGCGCATGTAATCCAGATGCCATTGATCCAGTGTGGCCATCTCGGTGCGGCCGAGCACTTCCAGACAGAAGTTCAGGTAGGCATCGTTATCCAGCTTGCCGGCCAGGTAATCCTGATAGAACTCATCGTTGCGCGCCTTGTAGGCGACGGCGTCGAGGAAGCCGCGTTCGCACAGGTAATCGCCCCAGGCGTGGTCACTGTCACCGCCCAAGAGCGTGTTGTCCAAGTCGAATAAAGCCAGCCGCATTGCAGTTACTCGCTGAAAAGTCTGTAGAAAGGCGTCCAGAATACGGACTTTTCACAAGAGTGCACATAAGGTAGACCGGCTCGTTGCTGCTATCACAACCTTTGTGGAACAATGCGGCGACATGCGTTTGCGAGGTTGTTGCCGTGATCGACCCCGATGGTTTCCGCCCCAATGTCGGGATCATTCTCACGAATGATGCCGGACAGGTGCTATGGGCTCGCCGTATCAATCAAGATGCCTGGCAGTTTCCACAGGGCGGGATCAACCCCCAGGAGACGCCGGAAGACGCCTTGTACCGCGAGTTGAACGAAGAAGTGGGTCTTGAGCGCGAAGATGTTGAAATTCTCGCCTGCACCCGGGGCTGGTTGCGCTATCGTTTGCCGCAACGTCTGGTCAGGACGCACAGCCAACCGCTGTGCATCGGCCAGAAACAGAAATGGTTTCTCCTGCGCCTGGTCTCCAACGAGCAGCGGGTGCGGATGGATTTGACCGGTAAACCGGAATTCGATGGCTGGCGCTGGGTCAGTTATTGGTATCCGTTGGGCCAGGTGGTGACATTCAAGCGCGAGGTGTATCGACGCGCTCTCAAAGAGCTTGCCCCGCGCCTTTTATCGCGCGACTGACGACGGAGTTCGACCCCGAGCCATGCTCAATACGCTGCGCAAGATCGTCCAGGAAGTTAACTCCGCCAAGGATCTCAAGGCGGCGTTGGGGATTATTGTGTTGCGCGTCAAAGAGGCCATGGGCAGCCAGGTCTGCTCGGTCTACCTGCTTGACCCTGAAACCAACCGCTTCGTGCTGATGGCCACCGAGGGCTTGAACAAGCGCTCGATCGGCAAAGTCAGCATGGCACCCAACGAAGGTCTGGTTGGCCTGGTCGGCACGCGTGAAGAACCCCTGAACCTCGAAAACGCCGCGGATCACCCGCGCTACCGCTACTTCGCCGAGACCGGTGAAGAGCGCTACGCCTCATTCCTCGGGGCGCCGATCATTCACCACCGCCGCGTCGTCGGCGTGTTGGTCATTCAGCAAAAAGAACGCCGCCAGTTCGATGAGGGTGAAGAAGCCTTCCTCGTGACCATGAGCGCGCAGCTCGCCGGCGTTATCGCCCACGCCGAGGCCACCGGTTCGATCCGGGGTCTGGGTCGTCAGGGCAAGGGCATCCAGGAAGCCAAGTTCATCGGCGTACCGGGTTCGCCGGGTGCGGCGGTCGGTACCGCGGTGGTCATGCTGCCGCCGGCCGATCTGGATGTGGTGCCCGACAAAACCATCACCGACATTACCGCCGAACTTGGGTTGTTCAAGACTGCCATCGAAGGTGTGCGCGCCGACATGCGCGCCTTGTCCGCCAAGCTCGCGAACCAGTTGCGCCCGGAAGAGCGCGCGCTGTTCGATGTCTACCTGATGATGCTCGACGATGCCTCGCTGGGCAGCGAAATCACCACCGTGATCAAGACCGGTCAGTGGGCCCAGGGCGCGTTGCGTCAGGTGGTCACCGAACACGTCAACCGTTTCGAATTGATGGACGATGCCTACCTGCGTGAGCGCGCGTCGGACGTCAAAGACCTCGGCCGGCGCTTGCTGGCTTATCTGCAGGAAGAGCGTCAGCAGACCCTGGTCTACCCCGACAACACTATCCTGATCAGCGAAGAACTGACGCCGGCAATGCTCGGCGAGGTGCCGGAAGGCAAGCTGGTCGGTCTGGTGTCGGTACTCGGTTCCGGCAATTCCCACGTGGCGATCCTGGCGCGAGCCATGGGTATCCCGACGGTGATGGGCTTGGTCGACCTGCCGTATTCCAAGGTCGACGGCATCCAGATGATCGTCGATGGCTACCACGGCGAGGTCTACACCAACCCCAGCGAAGTGCTGCGCAAGCAGTTCGCCGAAGTGGTCGAGGAAGAGAAGCAACTGGCCCTCGGGCTGGATGCACTGCGGGACTTGCCGTGCGTGACCCTCGATGGTCACCGCATGCCGCTGTGGGTCAACACCGGCCTGCTGGCGGACGTGGCACGGGCGCAGAAGCGTGGCGCTGAAGGCGTCGGTCTGTACCGCACCGAAGTGCCGTTCATGATCAATCAACGCTTCCCGAGTGAAAAAGAGCAGCTGGCGATTTATCGCGAGCAACTCGCCGCGTTCCACCCGCAACCGGTGACCATGCGCAGCCTGGACATCGGCGGCGACAAGTCGCTGTCGTACTTCCCGATCAAGGAAGACAACCCGTTCCTCGGCTGGCGCGGCATTCGGGTCACGCTCGACCACCCGGAAATCTTCCTGGTGCAGACCCGCGCCATGCTCAAGGCCAGCGAAGGCTTGAACAACCTGCGGATTTTGCTGCCGATGATCTCCGGCACCCACGAGCTGGAAGAAGCCCTGCACCTGATTCACCGGGCCTGGGGCGAAGTCCGCGACGAAGGCTGCGACGTGCCTATGCCGCCGATCGGCGTGATGATCGAAATTCCGGCGGCTGTTTATCAGACCAAGGAACTGGCGCGGCAAGTGGACTTCCTGTCGGTCGGCTCCAACGACCTGACCCAGTACCTGCTGGCCGTGGATCGAAACAACCCGCGGGTAGCCGACCTCTACGACTACCTGCACCCAGCGGTACTGCAAGCCCTTCAGAGCGTGGTGCGTGACGCTCATGCCGAAGGAAAGCCTGTGAGTATCTGCGGTGAGATGGCCGGTGACCCGGCGGCGGCAGTGCTGTTGATGGCGATGGGCTTCGACAGCCTGTCGATGAACGCCACCAACTTGCCGAAAGTGAAGTGGATGTTGCGTCAGATCAACCTGAGCAAGGCCAAGGAATTACTCGCGGAGCTGATGACCATCGACAACCCGCAAGTTATCCACAGTTCGTTGCAATTGGCGCTGAAGAACCTTGGGTTGGCGCGGATGATTAATCCGGCTTCGGCTAAAACTCTCTAAACCTGCGGCGACTCTAAAATCGACCCCTCACCCCAGCCCTCTCCCCATGGGGGAGAGGGGGAAAGGGAGCCAGATCTCTATCGTCTTCAAAGCCTGAGTTCGACTCAGAAATTTCAGGTCGATGTAGTTCGAAAAAACACCTCGGTCAGTCCCCTCGCCCCTTTGGGGAGAGGGTTAGGGTGAGGGGTGGTTCTAACTGACACCCCACAAATCTAAACCCGCACCTCAACCTCCCCCAAATGCCCCCCATACGGCCCAAAACTCCGCTCAACCATCCACCGCGTCCCATCCGCCTGAACAATCAACGCCGTACTCGCTCGCGTCCCATAAGTCGGACTGGCAATAAACACACTCGACAGCAACGTCTCGGTGGCCAACCCGACTCCGGTATCCGGCAGTTCGGCAAATGGCGCCGTCTGCGGATCATTCAGCAACGCCAATAAAGCCTGGGGTTGCGGATCGTCCAGCACTTCCTCCAGCGCTGCCCGCGCCTTGAGCAGTTTCGGCCACGGCGTATCCAGCCCGGCGTTCGACAACCCATAAACCCCCGGTGGCAGCATCACCGCCTCAGTCTCCCGGGCATTGAAGTGCCACAACTCGTTGGCATTGCCGACCAGCAGGTTAAATCCGGCATATTCCAGCGAACGTCCGACAATGTCGCTTAAGTAATCATCAATCGACATGTTGCCTAAAAGAAAACCCGCCACCAGCTCACCTCGCGATTTGCGCGATGGAGGCTGATGCGGATCGCGGATATTGGTCAGTGCGGCGAAGCGTCCATTGGCGCCAACACCGAGCCAGGTGCCCCCGGCCTCCAGATCGCGACCGGCATGCACGTGCGGTGCTTCGGGCCATTGCGCCAGCGGCAGGCTGGGCCGGGCATAGAATTCGTCGCGGTTGGCCGCCACGATCAGCGGCTGGGCGTGACCCGGTCGCCAAGCGAAAACAATCAGGCACATAAGGTAGTCCTTGTGTGTTTTCTGCCCACTCTACTCAGTCATCGTGTGGGTATCCATCGCCATCCAGTGGAGCTTGAGGCCATGCATCCGTTACCATGCCGCTCTCATTTGGGGATGCGCATGGAATTTCTGCTCTATCTGGCGCTCGGCGCCTGTGCAGGTGTGCTGGCCGGGCTGTTCGGGGTCGGCGGCGGGATCATTATCGTTCCGGTGCTGGTTTACAGTTTCAAGCTGCAAGGGTTCGATCCGTCGATCCTCACGCACCTGGCGGTCGGCACGTCCCTGGCGACAATCATATTTACCTCGGTCAATGCGATCCGCGAGCATCACCGTCGCGGTGCCGTGCGTTGGCCGATTTTTGCCTGGATGACCCTCGGTATTCTCATCGGCGCCGGTTTCGGCGCGCTGACGGCTGAAGCGATTTCCGGGCCCAACCTGCAGAAAATCATTGGCGTCTTCGCCCTGGTCATCGCTGTGCAACTGGCGCTGGATTTCAAACCCAAGGCCAGTCGAACGGTGCCGGGTAAAGTCGGTCTGACCGTGGCCGGCAGTGTGATTGGCTGGGCCTCGGCGATTTTCGGGATTGGCGGTGGTTCGCTGACGGTGCCGTTCCTGACCTGGCGCAGCGTACCGATGCAGCAAGCCGTGGCGACTTCATCCGCCTGCGGCCTGCCGATTGCCTTGTCCAGTGCATTATTTTTCATGATTCTGGGCTGGCACGATCCATTGCTGCCGGCCCATAGTCTCGGTTTTGTTTATTTGCCGGCGCTGCTGGGGATCGCCCTGACCAGCATGTTCTTCGCCCGCCTCGGCGCACGACTGGCCCACAGCCTGTCGCCGAAGTTGCTGAAAAGACTGTTCGCCGCTTTGCTGTTCTGCGTGGGCCTGAATTTCCTGCTCTGACGCAGCGCAATCCTGACTTAATCCTGGCGTGACAGCGTCGCCCGGGAATTTTAAAGGTTTCAACTCTAACGAGGAGTCGCAATGCTGCCTTACCCGCAGATCGACCCGGTGGCATTGGCCATCGGTCCGCTGAAAATCCACTGGTACGGCTTGATGTACCTGATCGGCATCGGCGGCGCCTGGCTGCTGGCATCGCGCCGGCTGAACCGCTTCGACCCGACCTGGAGTAAAGAGAAGCTCTCCGACATGGTGTTCTGGATGTCTATGGGGGTCATTGTCGGCGGCCGGTTGGGCTATGTGCTGTTCTACGATCTGAGTGCTTACATCGCCAACCCGCTGTTGATCTTTGAAGTGTGGAAGGGCGGCATGTCGTTCCACGGCGGGTTCATCGGCGTGATGCTGGCCGCGTTGTGGTTCGGTAAAAAGAACGGCAAGTCGTTCTTCCAGCTGATGGATTTCGTCGCGCCGATGGTGCCGATCGGTCTGGGCGCCGGACGTATCGGCAACTTCATCAACGCCGAGTTGTGGGGCAAGGCGACCGATGTGCCGTGGGCGATGGTCTTCCCGACCGATCCGGCGCAACTGGCGCGTCACCCGTCGCAGCTGTACCAGTTCGCGCTCGAAGGCGTCGCGCTGTTTGCCATTCTCTGGTTGTTCTCGCGTAAGCCGCGGCCGACCATGGCGGTGTCCGGGATGTTCGCGCTGTTCTATGGCATCTTCCGTTTCATCGTCGAATTCGTCCGGGTGCCGGACGCGCAACTGGGCTATCTGGCCTGGAACTGGCTGACCATGGGTCAGGTGCTGTGCGTACCGATGATCGTCGGCGGTCTGTTTCTGATCTGGCTGGCGTATCACCGTGCACCGGCGGCTCCAGCGGCGGCTGTATAAATTCGAACCCCGGGGCGACGGTCCCGGGTTCAAGGACACAGGTAACTCATGAAGCAATATCTCGAACTGGTCGCCCACGTCATCAAGAACGGCACCAAACAGGCCAATCGCACCGGCGTGAACACCATCAGCTTCCCTGGCGCGATGCTGCGTTATGACCTGAAGGAAGGTTTCCCGGCGATCACCACTCGCAAGATGGCCTTCAAATCGGCCATCGGCGAGATGTGTGGTTTTCTGCGCGGGGTGAACAACGCCGCCGAATTCCGCGCGCTGGGCTGCAAGGTCTGGGATCAGAACGCCAACGAAAACGCCCAGTGGCTGGCCAACCCGTTCCGTCAGGGCGAAGACGACCTCGGCGAGATCTACGGCGTGCAATGGCGCAAATGGCCGGCGTACAAGCAGATTCCGGTCAGCAACCAGGCCGCCATCGAACAGACCCTGAGCCAAGGTTATCGTCAGATTGCTGAGGGCGAAGAGGACGGTCAGGCTTACGTGGTGCTGTACAAGGCGATCGACCAGATCCGCCAGTGCGTCGACACCATCATCAAAGACCCGGGCAGCCGCCGCATCCTGTTCCACGGCTGGAACGTCGCCCAGCTCGACGAAATGGCTTTGCCGCCGTGCCACTTGCTGTACCAGTTCCACCCGAACGTCGAGACCAAAGAGATTTCTTTGACCCTCTACATCCGTTCGAACGATTTGGGCCTGGGCACGCCGTTCAACCTCACCGAAGGCGCCGCGCTGCTGAGCCTGATCGGTCGCCTGACCGGTTACACGCCGCGCTGGTTCACCTATTTCATCGGTGATGCCCACGTCTACGAAAACCACTTGGACATGCTGAATGAACAGCTCAAGCGCGAGCCGTTCCCGATGCCGAAACTGGTGATTAGTGATCGTGTGCCGGAGTTTGCCAAGACCGGTGTTTATCAGCCGGAATGGCTGGAGTTGATCGAACCGAGCGATTTCTCGTTGGAAGGCTACGAGCACCATGCCCCAATGACCGCGCCGATGGCGGTCTGAAGAACTACCGCTGACCCTGTGGGAGCGAGCTTGCTCGCGATGAGGCCATCACATTCAACATCTATGTTGACTGTCAGGCCGCCATCGCGAGCAAGCTCGCTCCCACAGGGTTTTGTGGTGTTCTTAATGGCCGTGACTGCGGCCAACATGGGAATGCTCAACCTCCGTCGCCACAACCCCGCCGCTCACTTCAAGCCGCTGCAAAATCCCGCACTGATCAATATCCGGCCCTTCGCTGCAACGTTGGCGCAGGTCGAGCAGTTGTGTCTGCAACGCCATCAACCCATCGATCCGCGCCTTCACGTGATGAATGTGTTCGTCGATCAACGCATTCACGCTTTCACACTGATCCTGCGGACTGTCGCGCAGGGCCAGCAGGCTGCGGATTTCCTCAAGCGTCATGTCGAGGGTGCGGCAATTGCGGATGAAAGTCAGGCGCTCGGCATGGGCCTGGGTGTAGACGCGATAGTTACCGTCGCTGCGGGCCGGCTCCGGCAGCAGGTTTTCGCGCTCGTAGTAGCGAATGGTTTCCACGGCGCAGTCGGTGAGTTTGGCCAGTTCTCCGATCTTCATGACGGCAATCTCCAAAAGGGTGCTTGACCCTATAGTGGCTACAGGGTCTTTACTTGGCAACAGGCACCTTTCCGGACGCGACCCAATGAGCGATTCCCTTCACACGCACAAACCCGAGGCTGATCACGATCACGATCACGATCACAGCCACAAGCTGCAGCCCGTACAGAAGCATGACCATGGCGGCCACGGGGATTCCTGCTGTTCTTCCAAAGTGGCGGCAGCGTCGCTGATCAAACTCAGCGAAACGCCGACCGCTGGCGCACGACTGAGCAGCTTTCGCATCAACGCCATGGATTGCCCGACCGAGCAGACGCTGATCGAGAACAAACTCGGCAAACTCGTGGGCGTGCAGCAACTGGAATTCAACCTGATCAACCGTGTGTTGGGCGTCACCCATGACCTGCCGAGCACCGCGCCGATCATCGACGCCATCAAGTCCCTCGGCATGCAGGCCGAGCCGCTGGAGCAGGGCGCTGAACCGCCAGCGCCGGCGCCCGAGAAAAAGCCCTGGTGGCCCTTGGCGCTGTCGGGTATTGGTGCGCTGGCCGCCGAAGTTATCCACTTCACCAACGCTGCACCGAACTGGGTCGTAGCGGTCATCGCGTTGATCTCGATCCTCAGCGGCGGCCTCGGCACCTATAAAAAGGGCTGGATCGCGCTTAAAAACCTCAACCTGAACATCAACGCGCTGATGAGCATCGCGGTGACCGGCGCGATCCTGATCGGTCAGTGGCCGGAAGCGGCGATGGTGATGTTCCTGTTCACCGTGGCCGAGTTGATTGAGGCCAAATCCCTGGACCGGGCGCGCAACGCCATTGGCGGCTTGATGCAGATGACCCCGGAACAGGCCACGGTGCAGCAGACCGACGGCAGTTGGATCGAGCGGGATGTCAAAACCATCGAGCTCGGCGCACGGGTGCGGGTGCGCCCCGGCGAGCGAATTGGTCTGGACGGTGAAGTGGTGGCTGGCAGTTCGAGCATCGATCAGGCGCCGATCACCGGTGAAAGCCTGCCGGTTGAGAAAACGCTCGGCGACAAAGTGTTCGCCGGCACCATCAATCAGGCCGGCTCTCTGGAGTACTCGGTAACCGCGGCGGCCAACAACTCGACCCTGGCGCGAATCATCCACGCCGTGGAACAGGCCCAAGGCGCGCGGGCACCGACCCAGCGTTTCGTCGACAGCTTCTCGAAAATCTACACCCCGGCGGTGTTCATCCTTGCACTCGCGGTGGCGGTGATTCCGCCACTGTTTATGGGTGCGCTGTGGTTCGACTGGATCTACCGGGCGCTGGTGTTGCTGGTGGTCGCCTGCCCATGTGCGCTGGTGATTTCCACCCCGGTAACCATCGTCAGCGGCCTCGCGGCGGCGGCGCGCAAAGGCATTCTGGTGAAGGGCGGCGTCTATCTGGAGGGCGGTTACAAGCTCGATTACCTGGCGCTCGACAAGACCGGCACGATCACGCACGGCAAACCGGTGCAGACCGATTATCTGTCGCTTGATCCAACCGCTGACGCAACAGCTCCGGCGATTGCAGCATCGCTCGCTGGTCGCTCCGATCACCCAGTGTCCTTGGCCATTGCCAACGCGGCTGTGGATAAACAACTCGCACCGCTGATTGTGGATAACTTTGAGGCGCTGGCCGGTCGCGGTGTGCGCGGCGAAATTAACGGTCAGGTTTACCACTTGGGTAATCACCGTTTGGTGGAAGACCTGAACCTGTGCTCGCCTGCGCTGGAGGAAAAGCTGTTCGCGCTGGAGAAACAGGGCAAGTCCGTGGTGCTGCTGCTCGACAAATCCGGCCCGCTGGCACTGTTCGCCGTGGCCGACACCGTGAAGGAGTCCAGCCGCGAGGCGATCCAGCAACTGCACGACCTGGGCATCAAAACCCTGATGCTGACCGGCGATAACGTCCACACCGCTCAGGCGATTGCCGCGCAAGTCGGCATCGACGAGGCCAAGGGCGATCTGTTGCCGACCGACAAGCTGCAAGCCATCGAAGCCCTTTATGCACAGGGCCATAACGTCGGCATGGTCGGCGACGGCATCAACGACGCGCCGGCGCTGGCGCGAGCCGAGATCGGTTTTGCCATGGCGGCGGCGGGCACGGATACCGCCATCGAGACCGCCGATGTCGCCCTGATGGACGACGATCTGCGCAAGATCCCGACCTTCATCCGGCTGTCACGGCAAACCTCAAGCATCCTCAAACAGAACATTGCCCTGGCATTGGTCATCAAAGCGATCTTTCTTGGGGTAACCTTCGCCGGGATCGCCACCATGTGGATGGCGGTGTTCGCCGACATGGGTGTGAGCCTGTTGGTGGTGTTCAACGGTTTGCGCCTGCTGCGCAAATAGACGATGAGGGAAGGGTGTGCTGAGTGCCGAACTGAAGGCGTTTTACATGGTTGCCCGCCTGGGCAGCATTACCCTGGCGGCGAAAAAACTCGGCCTGAGCCAACCCACCGTGACCACGCAGATTCGCAATCTGGAAAGTCAGTACTCGGTTGAGCTGTTCTACCGTGGTGGCCGCCGCCTCAGTGTCAGTGATGAAGGCGCGCGGTTGCTGCCGATGGTCAAGACGCTGTTGCAGCAGGAGGCCGACATCGAGTTTTTCCTGCGCAATAGCGGACAGGTTCAGGGCACGTTGCGCATCGCGGCGACCGCGCCGTATTACATCCTCGATCTGGTGAAGACCTTTCGCGAGCGCTTGCCGCAGGTGGAAGTGTCGGTGGAGATCGGCAACTCCCAGCAGGTACTTGAAGCGCTGGAGGATTACCGGGTGGATGTCGCGGCGTCGTCGCAGTTGCTCGACGATGCGCGGCTGATTCGCCGGGTGCTCGGCAGCGATCCGCTGGTGCTGGCGGTGCATCGCAATCATCCGCTGGCGGTCCACGACCATGTGCCGCTCAGTGCGTTGGCCGGGCATACGTTATTGATGCGCGAATCGGGTTCGACCACTCGACGCCTGACCGAGGAATTGCTGGCCAGTGCCGGGGTGAGTTTCGGGCCGCTGCTGGAGATTGGCAGCCGTGAGTCGATTCGTGAGGCGGTGTTGCGCAATATCGGCATCAGCATCATTGCCCGGCAGGAAGTGCCGCATGATCCGCAACTGCGCGTGCTGACCATCGAGAATGCGCCCCAGATTCGCGAGTATTTGTACTGCCTCAAAGAGCGAAAAGGCGCGCGGCTGCCGGCGGCGTTTCTGGGGTTGGCGCAGGAAATGGCTCCCGCGTAATGATCGTTCCCACGCTCCGCGTGGGAATGCAGCCCGGGACGCTCTGCGTCCCAAGAGCCGAACGCGGAGCGTCCGTTGAGGCATTCCCACGCAGAGCGTGGGAACGATCGGCGGTGAACCCAAATCCTCGAATACCACTATCAGCCGTTTTTGCCTCACTGCCACATGACGGACGCATTACAAATCTAGGATGGCCTTCATCTGCTTGATGAGGCCTGTCCATGAATCACTCGATCGCAACTGCCCTGACCAACCCCGGCGCTCCGATGAAAGTGCGCGGCGTGCAGAAACGCTTCGGCGCCTTCACCGCCCTGGATAACGTTTCCCTCGATGTGGCGGCTGGTGAACTGGTGTGCCTGCTCGGTCCGTCGGGCTGCGGAAAAACCACCTTGCTGCGCTGCATCGCCGGTCTTGAGAAACAGGACAGCGGCGAGTTATACCTCGGCGATCGCGACGTTTCCCACCTGGCACCTCAGGCTCGGGACTACGGCATTCTGTTTCAGTCCTACGCGCTGTTTCCCAATCTCACCGTCGAAGCGAACATTGCCTACGGCCTCGCCGGCAGTGGTCGCGATGAAGTGCGCAAGCGTGTCGGTCAGATGCTGGAGCTGGTCGGCCTGATCGGCAGTGAGAAAAAGTACCCCGGCCAATTGTCTGGCGGCCAACAGCAGCGCGTCGCACTGGCTCGGGCCCTGGCGCCGGCGCCTTCGTTGCTGCTGCTCGACGAACCGATGTCCGCCCTCGACGCCCGGGTCCGCGAGCATCTGTGCACCGAACTGCGCCAGCTACAGCGCAACCTTGGCATCACCACCCTGATGGTCACCCACAATCAGGACGAGGCCATGTTGATGGCTGACCGTATTGCCGTGATGAACAACGGCAAGGTCGAGCAATACGCCACACCGCAGGAAATCTACGACCGCCCGGCCACGCCGTTTGTGGCGGAGTTCGTCGGTCAGGGCAACTGGCTGCCATTCCAGCGCAGCAGCGACAGCCATGCGCAAGTTGGCGGGATGAACATGCGCCTGGCCGCCGGCTCGGGCAACGCCGCATCGGGTCGTCTGTTTTGCCGCCCGGAAGCGATCAACGTGAACCCGCCGGTGCATGAAGAAAACCTGTTCCCAGCCAAGGTTCGCGAGATCACTTTCCTCGGCAACCGCTGCCGCATGAGCTTCGAACTCGATCAACTGCCGGGTCATGCACTGCTCGCAGAACTGGCGCCAGAAGCCATGCCGCGCCTTGGCGCCCAGCAGATCATGGTCGCCTTGCCTCCGCGCAGCCTGCAGGTGTTTGCCTGATGAGCGCGAACCTTGCGCTGCCGATACCGCACAAGCAGGTTCGGCAGACCTCCCGTGCCGAAATCGGCGACCGGGTGTTCGTGGTCGGTGGCAAGGTCCTGTTGTTGGTGTTGCTCGGCGTTGCGGTGCTGATGCCGTTGCTGGCGATCTTCTGGCGTGGTTTCAGCTCGGAAGCCGGGCAGGGCGGCGGTCTGGTGGCCGCCCGTGAATTGGTGACCAGTGTCAATTTCCACTGGTTGCTCGGCAATAGCCTGAAAGTTTCCCTCAGCGTGGCGGCGATTGTCGTACCGCTGGCCTACCTGTTTGCCTACGCCCTGCAACGCACGTTGATACCGGGCAAAGGCATTTGGCGCGGCATGTCGCTGTTGCCACTGATGGCGCCGTCGATGTTGCCGGGCATTGCGCTGGTTTATCTGTTCGGCAACCAGGGCATGTTGCGCGGTTTGCTCTCGGACAATATCTACGGCTTCTGGGGCATTGTTCTGGGTGAGGTCATCTACACCTTCCCACACGCGTTGATGATTCTGCTGTCGGCGCTGTCCCTGGCGGATGCGCGACTGTTCGATGCCGCCTCCAGCATGGGCGCCAGTCCGGCGAAAGCTTTCCGTAGCATCACCTGGCCTGCGACTCGTCAGGCTGTGTTCGCCGCGTTCTGTCTGGTGTTCACCCTGACCATCACCGACTTCGGCGTGCCCGTGGTGGTCGGTGGCGATTATCAGGTGCTGGCGCTGGAAGCCTACAAAGCCGTGGTCGGCCAACAACAGTTCGGTCGCGGCGCGTTGATCGGCATGGTCCTGCTGTTGCCGGCGCTGTTCAGCTTCGGTGTCGACGCCTGGCTGCGTCGGCGTCACGGCGATTCCATGAGTGGTCGGGCGCAGGTCTTTCAACCGGCGCCGTCGAAACTGCGGGACGGTTGCTACCTGACGATCGTGCTGCTGATCTGCGCGGTGTTGCTGCTGGTGTTCGGCATGGCAGTGTATTCGTCGCTGGTGAAATTCTGGCCGTACAACCTGTCGTTGTCGCTCAATCATTACCAGTTCAATGACACGGCGGGCGGCGGCTGGCTGGCCTATGGCAACAGCGTGAAGATGGCGTTGTGCACGGCGCTGATCGGCAGCGTGCTGATCTTCACCGGCGCGTACCTGATGGAAAAAACCAAGGGCCAGCGCGGGCTGAATCTGATACTGCGCATGCTCAGTTTCGTACCGATGGCGGTGCCGGGTTTGGTGCTCGGCCTGGGTTACGTCTTCTTCTTCAACCTCAGCGGCAACCCGCTGCATGTGCTCTACGGGACCATGACGCTGCTGGTGGTGTGCACCATTGCTCACTATTTGACCACCGCGCAAATGACCGCCACCACCGCGTTGCGCCAACTCGACGCTGAGTTCGAAGCCGCCGCGCTGTCGCTCAAGGCGCCGCTGTATCGGCATTACCTGCGCGTCACCGTGCCGATCTGCCTGCCGGCACTGCTGGACATCGTGCGCTACCTGTTCGTCTCGGCCATGACCACCGTTTCGGCGGCGATCTTCCTCTACAGCCCCGACACCATCCTCGCGGCGGTGGCGGTGCTGAACATGGACGACGCCGGCAACGTCGGCGGCGCGGCGGCGATGTCGACCCTGATTCTGTTCACCTCGGCGGGCGTGTCCCTGCTGCTGGCCTGGGCCTCGCGCGGTTTGCTGCGCCGCTCCCAAGCCTGGCGGCAGACCGCGCCGGGCCATTGATTCAACCCCTCAACTCAAACAGGAAAAGATCATGTTCAAGCCTATGGCCCTGGCCGCTGCTGTCCTCACCGCTTTCAGCCTGAACGCCTTCGCGGCGAAAACCGAGTTGACGGTGTACACCGCCCTCGAAGCCGAACAACTGAAGACCTATAAAGAAGCCTTCGAAAAGGCCAACCCGGATGTCGAGATCAAGTGGGTGCGCGACTCCACCGGCATCATCACCGCCAAGCTGCTGGCCGAAAAAGCCCGCCCACAGGCTGATGCGGTCTGGGGCCTGGCTGCGTCGAGCCTGGCGATTCTCGATCAACAAGGCATGCTGCAAAGCTATGCGCCGAAGGACCTGGGCAAAATCGGCGGCAACTACCGCGACGCCGCCAACCCGCCAGCCTGGGTCGGCATGGACGTCTGGGCTGCGACCATTTGCTTCAACACCGTTGAAGCCGAGAAACAGGGTTTGAGCAAACCGGTCAGTTGGCAGGACCTGACCAAGCCTGAGTACAAAGGCAAGATCGTCATGCCCAACCCGGCCTCGTCCGGCACCGGTTTCCTCGACGTCAGCGCCTGGCTGCAAACCTTCGGCGAGAAGCAGGGCTGGCAGTACATGGACGATCTGCACCAGAACATCGGCCAGTACGTTCACTCCGGTTCCAAGCCTTGCAAACTGGCGGCGGCGGGTGAATTCCCGATCGGAATTTCCTTTGAATACCCGGCCGTTCAGTTGAAACGCCAGGGCGCGCCGCTGGACATCATCCTGCCGAAAGAAGGCCTGGGCTGGGAGATCGAAGCCACCGCCGTGATCAAGGGCACACCGCATGAAGACGCGGCGAAGAAACTGGCTGACTTCTCCGCCAGCCCGGCGGCGATGGAGCTTTATAAAGAGAACTTCGCGGTGCTCGCGCAGCCAGGTATCGCCAAGCCGCAGACCGAATTGCCGGCGGATTATGAGCAGCGTTTGATCAAGAACGACTTTGCCTGGGCGTCGAAGAATCGCGACGAAATCCTGACCGAGTGGCGCAAACGCTATGACGGCAAGTCCGAGAAAGTGGCTGCCAAGTAAGCACCACCGATCTACCGATCGTTCCCACGCGGAGCGTGGGAACGATCATTGGGGGAACTCCATGACACAACACAACGACATGCTGATCGTCGGCGCAGGCATTCTCGGCCTGTCCCACGCCTATGCCGCCGCCAAGCGCGGTCTGAAGGTCACCGTTTTCGAACGCAGCGAAACGCCTCTGGGCGCATCGGTACGCAACTTCGGCCAGGCCCTGGTCACCGGCCAACCACCGGGCCCGATGCTTGAACTGGCCAAGGTCAGCCGCGAGATCTGGGGCCAATGGGCGCAGCTCGTCGGTCTGCAACTCAAGCGCAACGGCTCGTATCTGTTTGCCCGCACCGAAGCCGAAGAACACCTGCTGGAAGCCTTCTGCGCCGGTCGCGCCGTGGAACACGGTTACCGCGTCGACCTGTTGCGCGGCGCTGCATTGCGCGACTTGTACGGCGGCCAATTCAGCCATCATCGCGCCGCGTTGCACGGGATGGACGATCAGCAACTGTATTCCCGTGAAGCGATTCCGGCGTTGGTCGACTGCCTGCACCGCGAACTCGGCGTCGCGTTTCACTTCTCCACGCTGGTGCGCGACATCGAACCGGGCCGCTTGCACAGCACCGCCGGATCCTTCAGTGCCGAACAGATCATCGTTTGTTCCGGTCACGATTATCAGACGTTGCTGGCCGAGCCAATCGCCGAACTCAACCCGCAAATCTGCCGCCTGCAAATGCTTCGCGCCCGACCGCAGATCAATCTCAACCTGCAACACGCGTTGCTCACCGGTTTGAGCTGCGTGCACTACGGCGCGTTTGCCGATCTTCCGGAGGCCGCCGCCGTGCAGGCGCAAATCCTGCGGGACGCGCCGCACCTGCATGAACACGGCATTCACCTGCTGATCAGCCCGACTCCTTATGGCGAATTAATCATCGGCGACTCTCATCACTACGGCAGCGATCCATCACCGTTCAATGCCGAACAAGTGGACAACTGGATGATTGAGCTCGCGGAACACACCCTGGGTTGCAAGGTGCAAGTGGTCGAACGCTGGCAGGGTGTCTATGGTTCACGGGGACCGGGGCCGTTCTCGTTCCTGCGTCCGATGCCGGGCGTGAGCGTGGCGCTGATGCACACGGGTGTCGGCATGAGCGTCGGGCCGGCGATGGCTGAACGCAACGTAGCGACGTTGTTGGGAGAGCGTTGATGGACCGCAATGAGCAAGTGATCGCCGAGGTGTTCGGTCTGTACGAGCGCTTTGGCGACAGCGATTACATCGGCGAGCCGGTGTCGCAAATCGAGCACATGTCCCAGGCCGCCGAACTGGCCATGGCCGAGGGCTTCGATGACGAAGTGGTGCTGGCCGCGTTCTTCCACGACATCGGGCATATCTGCGCAGAGAGTGCCGAGAACATGGGCAGCTTCGGCGTGGTCAGTCACGAGCGGTTGGGCGCGGATTATTTACGCCGCGCAGGTTTCAGCGAGCGCATGGCGCGGCTTGTGGAATACCACGTTCAGGCCAAGCGTTATCTGACGCTCAAGGAACCGGGGTACTACGAGCGATTGAGTGAAGCCAGTCGCCGGACCCTGGAGTATCAGGGTGGGGTAATGACCGCAGCCGAGGCTGCAGCCTTCGAGCAGGACCCGTTGTGTGCGGTGAGTTTGCGGATGCGCCAGTGGGATGAACAGGCTAAGGAAATGGGCGTGCCGGTGATTGATCTTGGTCTCTTGAAAGAAAAGGCGTTGCGCCTGCTGGCTGCATGATCGTTCCCACGCTCTGCGTGGGAATGCAGCCCGTGACGCTCCGCGTCACTGGACGCGGAGCGTCCCTTGAGGCATTCCCACGCAGAGCGTGGGAACGATCAACTCAGAGTTGCTGCGCCAATACCTCAATCTGCTCCTGCCGCTCCGCCTGATTCAACTTCGGATGCGGATTAAGCGACGACCACTGCGGATGCGCCCGAGCCTTGTTCAGTGCCTCGGGCAGTTTGCCTTCGCGCCAGGTCTTGTCCTGTGGCGTGGCGACCTGAATGCTGTCCATCGCCGCATGCCCACGCGCATTGAGCGCTTGCAGCAGTTGCCGCTGACGCAATGCCAATAGTCGCAGCACGCCGTCATCGACGGTCAGCTCCCGTTGGCCCTTGATCTTGCCCATCAACCGACTGCCATAACTGCGCGCGGTTTGCAGGGCGCCGCCGGCAATTGCGCCGGCGAGTGCCGCCGCGCCAAGGGTCAGGCCACCCACCAACAAGTCGACCCCGGCCCCGGCTGCCGCGCCGGCCGCGATACCGCCACCGACTCGCACGCCGAGTTGTTTCAGGGTTTCCGGGTTGAACAGGTCGTCACCCCAGCGGCCATCGAGCAATGGCAGATCACTGGCTGCCGCGTCCTGCGGACGGAAGGCGTAGAGCTTGAGCAGCGCTTCGACGCAGCGTTGTTCCCGTTGTCGAACCGCTTTGCGCAGTTCGTTGATAGCCTGCTGTTCTTGCTCGGCTTCGCTGACCACGCTGCGCCGGCACGCGGCGCAGTCGATCAATAATTCGGCAATCAGCCGCGCCGCACTCTGTTGCCGGGCCTGGCGTTGGGCTTGCTGATCGGCGATCAGGCGTTCCAGTTGCGGGCGGGCGTTTTCCAGCAGCAGCGCGAGGCTTTCATACAGTCGACGTTCGCCATCCTCAGGCGGTGCGACGCTGTCGAAACGCACCAAGGCGTGCAAGCCCAGACGCGCCAGTGCTTCACGCCAGTCCGGCTCGCGGTGGTTGGCGCTGCTAACAAAATTCAGCACCGGCAGCAGTGGTTTGCCGCAGCTGGCCAACACTTCCAGTTCGTCGCGGTACTTGGCCAGCACTGGTTCCCGGGCGTCGATCACGTAGAGACCGGCGTCGCAGGTCAGCAGTTGCCGCAGCACCTTGGCTTCCTGTTCGAAACGCTGCCGGGCTTCGCTGCCCTCAAGAAAGCGCGCCAGACGCGCCGGGCCGTCGAGGCGTTCACCCGGCCGTTCAAGACGTTCGAGATAGTCGAGCAGGGCGATGGCATCTTCCAGGCCCGGGGTATCGAAAAGGTCGAGCAAGGGCTCGCCGTCTACCGATAACCGTGCGCCTTCCACGTGTCGAGTGGTGCTGGGGCGATGGGAGACTTCGCCGAAGCCGACATCTCGGGTCAACGTTCGCAGCAACGAGGTTTTACCGACGTTGGTGTGGCCGACCACGGCGAGCTTCAAGGGCGGTTTCCAGGGATTAGTCATGACCGCTCTCCAGCCAGTTCAACGGCGCGCAATCGGCGAACGGCAGGTCCAGCTGTTGCAGCGCCACGTGCCAGTCACCCAGCCTTTCGGCATCCAGCGCTTCGCCCGGCGGAGCTTGCAGCAGCCAGACGCGCGTGGCGCTGGCGCTGCGGGCCAGTTCGGCGATCAATGCCAGACTTCCGCGGTCCGGCGAACGGCGCGGATCGCAAGCGATGGCCATACGGGCCGGGGGGAAACGGCTCAGCTGTTCGAGAAGTTTGTTGCGCGATTCGCGACTGTCGAGAATCCCGGCGTTGCCCACGGTTTTCGGTAATTGCGGCGGCCATGGACGTTGATCGTCCAGCTCGATGGCGACCAACAACGCGCCATCGCTTTGCAGGTCGCTGACGCCGCTTTCAATACGGTGCAGTTGCTCTGGCGCCGCGTCGCTGATGCCCAGGCGTTCACTGGTCGGCATCAGCCGTTCGCGCAACTGGGCATAACCGGGCAGGTTCAAATCCAGACGCAATGCCGCTTGCCCGGTTTTCCAGCGCCACAGGCAGAACAGCGCCAGCAACAGTCGCGGCAAAACACCGTAGACCACCAGCACGCCGACCAGCCATGTTGCCCAGGCCTGACGGGCGCTTTCGATGTTCAGCGCGGCATCGCCGCTGGCGCGGATCATCTCCACGGTCGGTACGTTGAAACCAAGCATGGCCGGCAGGGCGCCGAGGGCCTGGGTCATGGCGACGAAGGTGTCGCCGCCCAGGAGCGTGGTTTCCCAGACGAAGCCGTAACGCCGGGTCGCCATCAGCATCAACAGCATCACCAGCGCACTGAGCATCGCCAACAACCACAAACCGTTGACCAGTACACCGACCGCCCAGCGATTGAGTTTCTGTCGTTGCAGCAAGAGCAGCAGGGCCGGCGCCAGTTGTGCGGCTTTGGCATCGCGAGCGAGTTTTTCGCTGAGCCATAACCATAAGCGGCCGAGGGTGGTGCCGTGTTCGCCAGCGAAGACCAGGCCCAACGCCCAGCTCAGTAGCAGAATCAAGTTCAGTCCAAGCAAACTGCCCAAGGCCCAGAACACATTCACTGGGGTTTGTCCGTCGCCCAGCGCGGCAAACGCCAGGCCGGCGCCGCTGGCAACGGCGAGAACAGCCAGTACCAACAGTGCCAGCCGCGCACCTTGCAGCCAATGTTTGAGGGCGCTGGTCAGTCCATCGCGCTCGGCCAGCCAAAGGGCACGGCGTTGAATGCGTGTCGGCAGATCACCGCCCGCGCTGCGGGCCAGTCGGTTGGCTTCCAGATCATCCAGGGGACCGGCGTGTTCTTCGCGCAGGCGCACCGTCTCGGTCAGCCAGAGGTTTTGCAGTGGAGTCAGTTCAGTCACGCGGCATCCCGTCGCTCAATTCAGTGGTGAGCATAACCGCTGTGGCGCTTATCGGGGTACGGGAGGCTCTGGTATCCTCGCCGGCATGACTAAATCACTCCCCCTCAGCCTGATTGCAGCCCTCGGTGAAAACCGTGTGATCGGCGTCGACAACAGCATGCCCTGGCACTTGCCGGGGGACTTCAAATACTTCAAGGCCACGACCCTCGGCAAGCCGATCATCATGGGTCGCAAGACCTGGGATTCCCTCGGTCGTCCGTTGCCGGGCCGGTTGAACATCGTGGTCAGCCGTCAGGCGGATCTGCTGCTGGAAGGCGCGGAGGTTTATCCGTCGCTGGAGGCTGCCGTTGTTCGGGCCGAAGAGTGGGCTCGGGAACAGGGCGTCGATGAGCTGATGCTGATTGGCGGCGCGCAGTTGTATGCGCAGGGGATGGCTCAGGCTGATCGGTTGTATTTGACGCGCGTGGCGCTGAGCCCGGAAGGGGATGCGTGGTTTCCGGAGTTTGATTTGAAAGAGTGGAAACTGGTGTCGAACACCGAGAATCCGGCCGAAGGGGATAAGCCGGCGTACAACTTTGAGGTGTGGGAGCGCACCTGAGATCGTTCCCACGCTCTGCGTGGGAATGCAGCCCGTGACGCTCCGCGTCACTGGACGCGGAGCGTCCCTTGAGGCATTCCCACGCGGGAGCGTGGGAACGATCAGTACGGGTTAAGCGTGAGCCAACTCCGAATGCTCATCCGCATCCAACAGCTCTTTATCGGTCTGCTGCATGATCTGGCTGGTGATCGCACCGGCGGTAATCGAACCACTCACGTTCAACGCCGTACGGCCCATGTCGATCAGCGGCTCAACCGAAATCAGCAACGCCACCAGTGACACCGGCAAGCCCATCGCCGGCAACACGATCAACGCGGCAAACGTCGCGCCACCGCCCACGCCGGCCACACCGGCCGAACTCAGCGTCACAATCGCCACCAACGTCGCGATCCACAACGGGTCCAGCGGATTGATGCCCACAGTCGGCGCAACCATCACCGCCAACATCGCCGGGTACAGACCAGCACAGCCATTCTGGCCAATGGTCGCGCCGAACGACGCGGCGAAACTGGCGATGGATTGTGGAATACCCAAACGGCTGGTCTGGGCTTCGATGCTCAGCGGAATAGTCGCAGCGCTGGAACGGCTGGTGAAGGCAAACGTCAGCACCGGCCAGATCTTGCGGAAGAAGCGCAGCGGGTTTATCCCGGCGGCCGAGACCAGCAGGCCATGGACCACAAACATCAGGCCCAGCCCGATGTAGGAAACCACCACGAAACTGCCGAGTTTGATGATGTCCTGCAGGTTGGAGCCGGCGACCACTTTGGTCATCAGCGCCAATACACCGTACGGAGTCAGCTTCATCACCAGGCGGACCAGACGCATCACCCAGGCTTGCAGGGTGTCGATGGCGTTGATCACTTTCTGACCTTTCTCCACGTCATCTTTCAGCAGTTGCAACGCCGCGACCCCAAGGAACGCAGCAAAAATCACCACGCTGATGATCGAGGTCGGCTTGGCGCGAGCGAGGTCGGCGAAGGGGTTTTGCGGAATGAACGACAGCAACAGCTGCGGCACATTCAGGTCGGCAACCTTGCCCGCGTAGTCGGTCTGGATGGTTTGCAGACGGGCCATTTCCTGAGTGCCGGCCACCAGGCCTTCGGCGGTCAGACCAAACAGGTTGGTCAAGCCGATACCGATCAGGGCCGCGATGGCGGTGGTGAACAACAGCGTGCCGATGGTCAGGAAGCTGATCTTGCCCAGAGACGAGGCGTTGTGCAGACGGGCCACGGCGCTGAGGATCGAGGCAAACACCAGCGGGATCACGATCATTTGCAGCAACTGCACGTAGCCATTGCCCACCAGATCGAACCAGCCGATCGAGGCTTTCAATACCGGGTTACCGGCACCGTAAACGGTGTGCAGAGCCACACCGAAGACCACGCCCAACACTAATGCGAGCAGGACTTTTTTAGCTAAGCTCCACGTCGTGTGACGGGTTTGCGCCAAGCCGAAGAGCAGGGCGAGGAATACCAGCAGATTGAGGATCAGCGGCAGATTCATGTGAACTCCGAGAGAGACTTGTGCCAGCCACCTTCCGGGGCAGCTGCGAACCGGCAAGCCTAACAGCTTGAAAACTAATGATTTAATATCAAAAAGGTCTGTTAACTGTCGTTTTTGGAATAAGAGGGTGTCGTTGTCGGAGATGCAGCTGACGCGAAAGGGACGAGGGCGGTCGCAGGCAGATGGGGACTGTCACACTAATTTGTTAGCGTCGATATCTTTGAATCAGGGAGAAGCGTCAATGAAGCTAGCACCGAAATTTCTGGCCGCAGCACTCTGCCTGGGCCTTGCCGGCCAGGTATTCGCCACGGATTTGAAGCATTGGCCAGCCGATCAGGCCAAGGCGCTGGACGCAATGATTGCCGCCAACGCCAACAAAGGTAACTACGCGGTGTTCGACATGGACAACACCAGTTACCGCTACGACCTCGAAGAGTCGTTGCTGCCGTTCATGGAAAACAAGGGCCTGATCACCCGCGAGAAGCTCGACCCCTCCCTGAAACTGATGCCGTTCAAAGACACCGCGGACCACAAGGAAAGCCTGTTCAGCTACTACTATCGCCTCTGCGAAGTCGACGATATGGTTTGCTACCCATGGGTCGCGCAAGTGTTCTCCGGCTTCACCCTCCAGGAACTCAAAGGCTACGTCGATGAGTTGATGGCTTCCGGTAAACCGGTGCCGGCGACGTATTACGAAGGCGACGTGGTCAAGAACCTCGACGTCAACCCGCCGAAAATCTTCACTGGCCAGAAAGAGCTGTACAACAAGCTGATGGAGAACGGCATCGAGGTCTACGTGATGACCGCCGCCTCCGAAGAACTGGTACGCATGGTCGCCGCCGATCCGAAGTACGGCTACAACGTGAAACCGCAGAACGTGATCGGCGTGAGCTTGTTGCTCAAGGACCCGAAGACCGGCGAGCTGACCACGGCGCGCAAGCAGATCACCGCAGGCAAGTATGACGAGAAGGCTAACCTTGGCCTCGAACTGACCCCGTACCTGTGGACCCCGGCGACCTGGATGGCCGGCAAGCACGCGGCGATCCTGACCTACATCGACGAGTGGAAAAAACCGGTACTGGTGGGCGGCGATACGCCGACCAGCGATGGTTACATGCTGTTCCACGATGTCGACGTGGCCAAGGGCGGCATCCACTTGTGGGTCAACCGCAAAGACAAATACATGACCCAGATTAACGGCATGATGGCCAAGCACGCCGCAGCTCAGGCCAAGGAAGGGTTGCAGGTTACGGCGGACAAGAACTGGGTGATTGTGACGCCGGCAGAAATCCAGTAAGCACCGAAAATCCAGTGTAGGAGTGAGCCTGCTCGCGATAGCGAAGTGCCTGTCACCATAGATGTTGCCTGGCACTCCGCTATCGCGAGCAGGCTCGCTCCTACAGTTGATCTCCTATGTTTGGGGAATTTTGGTCAAAAAAATGCCCCGCACATGGCGGGGCATTTTTATTTCTGCGACTGACGCTTACAGCCCGTCGAGCATTGCCTTGTTACGCACGGCACCCTTGTCGGCGCTGGTCGCCAGCAGGGCGTAGGCTTTCAGCGCGGTGGTCACCTTGCGTGGACGTTTTTCCAAAGGCTTCCAGCCTTTCTGATCCTGCTCGGCACGACGGCCGGCCATTTCTTCGTCGCTGATCAACAGGTTGATCGAGCGGTTCGGAATGTCGATCAGCACTTTGTCGCCATCCTGCACCAGACCAATTGCGCCGCCGGCAGCGGCTTCTGGCGAAGCGTGGCCGATGGACAGGCCCGAGGTGCCGCCGGAGAAACGGCCATCGGTGAGCAGGGCGCAAGCTTTGCCCAGGCCTTTGGATTTCAGGTACGACGTCGGGTACAGCATTTCCTGCATGCCCGGGCCGCCTTTCGGGCCTTCGTAACGAATGATCACGATGTCGCCGGCCTTCACTTCGTCCGCGAGGATGCCGCGTACGGCGCTGTCCTGGCTTTCGAAGATCTTCGCGTTGCCTTCGAACACGTGAATCGACTCGTCGACGCCGGCGGTTTTCACCACGCAGCCGTCCAGCGCGATGTTGCCGTAGAGAACGGCCAGGCCGCCTTCTTTCGAGTAGGCGTGTTCGACGCTACGGATGCAGCCGTTTTCACGGTCGTCGTCCAGGGTTTCCCAACGGGTCGACTGGCTGAACGCGGTTTGCGTCGGGATGCCCGCCGGACCGGCCTTGAAGAAGTGATGCACCGCTTCGTCGTTGGTCTGGGTGATGTCCCACTTGGCGATGCCTTCGGCCAGGGTTTTGCTGTGCACGGTCGGCAGGTCGGTGTGCAGCAGACCGCCACGGGACAGCGAGCCGAGGATGCTGAAGATCCCGCCGGCACGGTGCACGTCTTCCATGTGGTACTTCTGGATGTTCGGCGCGACTTTGCACAGTTGCGGCACGTGGCGGGAGAGACGGTCGATGTCGCGCAGGTCGAAATCGATCTCGGCTTCCTGGGCCGCGGCCAGCAAGTGCAGGATGGTGTTAGTGGAGCCGCCCATGGCGATGTCCAGCGTCATGGCGTTTTCGAACGCCTTGAAGTTGGCGATGTTGCGCGGCAATACCGACTCATCGTTGTCGCCGTAGTAACGCTTGCACAGCTCGACGATGGTGCGGCCGGCCTGCAGGAACAGTTGTTCGCGATCGCTGTGGGTCGCGAGGGTCGAACCGTTGCCCGGCAATGCCAGACCGAGGGCTTCAACCAGGCAGTTCATCGAGTTGGCGGTGAACATGCCGGAGCAAGAACCGCAGGTCGGGCAGGCGCTGCGCTCGTACTCTGCGACTTTCTCGTCAGAAGCGCTAGAGTCGGCGGCGATCACCATGGCGTCGACGAGGTCGAGACCGTGGCTGGCCAGTTTGGTCTTGCCGGCTTCCATCGGGCCGCCGGAAACGAAGATCACCGGGATGTTCAGGCGCAGGGCGGCCATCAGCATGCCTGGGGTGATCTTGTCGCAGTTGGAGATGCAGACGATGGCGTCGGCGCAGTGGGCGTTGACCATGTACTCGACGGAGTCGGCGATGATCTCGCGGCTCGGCAGCGAATACAGCATGCCGTCGTGGCCCATTGCGATGCCGTCATCCACGGCGATGGTGTTGAATTCTTTGGCGACACCGCCGGCGCGTTCGATTTCGCGGGCGACCAGTTGGCCCAGGTCCTTGAGGTGGACGTGGCCCGGTACGAACTGGGTGAAGGAGTTGGCAATGGCGATGATCGGCTTTTTGAAGTCGTCATCTTTCATCCCCGTTGCGCGCCACAGTGCGCGGGCGCCGGCCATGTTGCGGCCATGGGTGGATGTTTTCGAGCGGTAATCAGGCATGAAGCACTCCGGGCGGCTAATCAGGTATCAAAAGGGAAGTGAGCTTCTATTGACGTCTGGAACACTCAGAAATGGCCGTGTGTCCGGAAGTTGCCGATAACTTTGCGGGATCGCCGCGCGCTTCAGCTTGAGCTCATAAACCCGCCGGGGGATGACTGGCGATGAATGTCGCGATTCTACACGGCTGGCGTCAGGAGGGAATGCCGGAAGATGTTGAACCGGCGCTGACTGGGTGTGTGGGATGACGACCGGCAGTGATCACCCGCGATTCAGCGCCAGCCGCCGACGTGTGATCAGTGTGTTGAGGGAAACGCCGGTAGTGCTCAGGACGAGGAAGCTCAGTGCCAGAGTCGTTTGGGGGTGGGTTGCGCTCAGGGTGATCAGGGCGCTGATTAACCCGCCGAAGATGAAGACCAGCGTGTTCCCGGCCGACGCCGAGGTGCCGGCCATGTCCGGGAACACTTCCATTGCTTTGGAGGTGGCAACAGGGCGAGCGATGGTTGTGCCGGCGGTGCAAATAATCATCGGGATCAGCACCGTCAGGGTAGAAAGCCCCAGCAGGTTTGAGAGTAAGAGCATCACCAGCCCCGAAATAAAGATCAGGCCCAGGCCGACGATGATCTGTGTATTGGGCGAGATCCGCCCATCGAGGACTCGAGCGACAATGCCGCCGATGATGTAGGCCACGCCATACAGCAGCAGTGTCAGGGAAAACTCGTAGGCCGAAAGCTGCAACTGCTCCATGAAGATCAGGGGCGAGATGACAATGAAGGAAAAGTGGCAGGTGAAGGCGATTGCGGCGATCAGCCAATAGCCGAGGAAACCCGCATCGCGACAGACGCACCGGTAGGACTGAAGAATGCTTCGGCGCGGGGTTGTGGCGGTGTGCCGGTTATCAAGAAAGAAGCAGGCCTTAAGGAACACGGCGGCGGCGAGGGCAATAAAGACAATGAAGCTTGCGGGCCAGTCCAGTGCCTGTTGCAACAGGGTGCCAGCCAGTGGCGAGACGGAAATGAAGATCCCGCTGGCGGTGACCATCAGAATCCGCAGTTGATCCCGCTCCTTGCCGTCGAACAGGTCCTGGACCAGCGCCTGTGAAAGTACGAAGCAACCGCAGCCGATGGCCTGTACTACTCGGAACATCAGGAACCAGGCGTAGTCGGTGGACAGCACGCAACCAGTCGCACCGACAATCGAGACCGCCATTCCCGCCAGCAGCAGACTTTTGCGCCCGATGACATCCGAGAGCGGCCCGACCAGTAGTTGGGAAAGTGCGATCCCGATGGCAAACAGGCTGATGGAAAACGCGATGTCGCCTGGCGTGGTCCGGAAGTGTTCGGCCAGCGCCGGGAACGATGGCAGCAGGACATCCAGAGGGAAGACCCCGAGCATCACCATGGTCATTAATAGGGTGATCGCAGAGCGGCGGTGTTTGACACTGACCGCAGATTTTCCTTCATCCATCGACAAGTCCTGCCTGTGCGAAGAGCTGCTGGTTAAAAGGCAGGTCGAAAAAACCTGCCTTTTCCATTGCCTGTAGCGTCGCGCCTGCACCTGATCGGGCGCGCTGTAGGCAGGCTTGCGGGCCGGTCAGGGCCCTGAGGATTTCTGCGACGCAACTCTCCCTGAGGCCCACGCTGTTCAGGCTTTCCTTCAACCATCGCTCATCGACCTCAAAGAAAATCAGGATGATGTCCACCAGCAGCTTCGCGGCGAACGTGCGTTGGCTGCTGTTCAGGGTCAGCCACAGATAATGGAACACTTCGCAAAAGTAACGACTGTGTCGGGCCTCGTCGGTGAGGTGGTCCCTGAGCATTTCCTGGACGCTGGACACCAACTCGTTGCGGCAAACCTCGAGCAGTTCCCTAGCGATGATGGTCTCGGACACGAAGCCAACGAGAAACCAGGCCAGCGCCTTATGCCTGTCAGGTGCGTGGTCAAGCAGGGCGTTCAGTCGGGTAATGCGGTGCGGTAGCACCGGGCGTTGGGTCATGCCGTAAAGGTCGGCAATCTGCTCGGCGAGACTATTGGAGAACAGGGCGTGATAACCCTCATCGGTATAGAGCTGGAGGGCGGCCGTTTTCATCCGTCGGGGGATAGATGCACCGAGCTCATCGTGGACGATGGTTTCCACGGAGCGGTTGACGATCCGATGTTCGAGCCGGGTGGTGTAGTCGAGGAAATACACCAGATGGTTGGCTGATAATCGATGGGTGATCGCGCTGCCGGCTGCTTCGATGGCCGGGTGATTCAGGTAGGACAGAAAGGCGGGCGGGAACCAGTGTCGTGTTTCCAGTTGCCGTTCCAGATTTGATGGCAATTGATAGGTGTGCTCGCTGGTTCGTACCGAGGCTCGAGTGTTCCAGTCGCCGAGGGTGAAGCGCTGTGCCCAGGCGTCGGGCAGTGACAGGTCGCCTGTACGGGGCTCGGTCATTGTTGTGAGCCTCGGCTGCTTAGCAGTGCTTTCAATTCCTTGCACATCACTTGCCCGTCACTCTGACCGCAGCCCACAAAAAACAACGGTTGTTCGGCGCTGTCTTCGATCCCCAGCAACGTTTCGATCTGATCGTCCGCCAACGCACCGGTCAGCCAGGTGCTTAACCCAAGTGCGGTGGCCACCAGTTGAAAGGTCTGGGAAATATGACCTGCCTCGACGTAAGCCATTCGGTAGGCTCGCGAGTGTTCATATTTCCACCACAGTTTGTCGAAGCGAGCGGTGATGAACAGGCCGACTGGCAGGTTGTTGATGAAATGCTGCCCACACAACAACTGGCCCAAGGGTGAGTCAGGCACCGGATTGACGAAGCTCAACGCATGTTCGTCGGGGTGGTAGGCGTAGAGCCCGGGATTCAGGCCGCTGACGTTCTGAACATGCAGAAAACCTTCGCAGGCATTCAGCCCACCACCGGATGGACTGCTACGCCGGGCGCCAAGACCTTCGGCGATGGTTTCGTCGATGTCGTTATCGCGCTCACGCAGATAACCAAGGGAGAAATATATAAGAGTGCCCACATCGTCGAGGGAGACCCCTTCACCCGTGAAGGAGCGACAGGTCTTTCGGTCGATCAAGATCTTTGCAAGTGCGCTTTGCGGCAGACAGGAAGGTGGGGGCAGGGCAATCCGCTCGCTTGTCGGGCGTTCTGTGAGTCTGGCCTCCGGGGCAGGAGTGGCCAGTACTTCGGCACAATGGTCCAGATAGTGTCTCGACCATTCATTAATATCTTGGGGGACATATTCACAAGGAATGTTCTTGGTGCCGATATGAAATATCTTCGACAGTTCATCCCAGCCCCATTCAAGGGGGGCTTGTATTGAAGTTGTGAGTATTCCCGCGTTCAGGAGTTGCGTGTCTATGATGTTGTTGTCATCAAACTTTTCAGGGTTGTCGATAAGGTGTGCGAGACGGGTTGAATATTCAAAATTCAATTCGAACTGTTTGTGGTTCTTGTAATCCCAGACTATTTGGTCGGGCGTGCGAGGAAGTATGAATATATAGGGGTTTATCTGCATGATTGGCGACTCACTCTGGTCTTTGCCATAGAAAACGCTGGGTAGCCGGCACTCCCCAGCGTTTCATTTACTTAGCGGACTTTTGGCGCAACCAGAAAAGCCAGGTTAGCGATTTTGTTGGCTTCCAGAGTAATTGCTTTCATGTTTTGAACTCCTTGTAATTGATAGTGAGTGTCACTCCGTTGTGACACCCTAATCATAGTTTGTAATGAGTTCTTATCAAGGGGAGATTGAGTAGGAATGTTCCAGTAATCTTGTCGGATCAATCTTAGGGTTGGATGAATCTTGTAAGTTCTGTCCGCTAAAATAAAAGACAAAGCGAAACGTCCTGCAAGTCATTAAGACCGCTGGAGTAGGAAGTTGGAGAATTCAATAACAGATAACAGAACGGGGAGCCGGCTGGCTCCCCGTCAAACCAGCGTAATCAGCTGTTTGGCAGCAGACGGCAGGTGATGCTCTTGATGTAGCGGGTTTCGGCGATGGCCGGGTGAACCGGGTGATCCGGGCCCTGACCGCCGCGCTCCAGCATCTGGATGTTGCGGTCCAGGTGACGGGCGCTGGTCAGCAGGATGTTCTGCAGATCGTCTTCCGGCAGGTGCATCGAGCACGAAGCGCTGACCAGGATGCCGTCCTTGCTGAGCAGGCGCATGGCTTGCTCGTTCAGGCGACGGTAGGCACCTTCACCGTTCTTCATGTCTTTTTTGCGTTTGATGAACGCCGGAGGATCGGCAACGATCACGTCGAAACGCTCTTCGCTGGCTTTCAGTTCTTTCAAGGCTTCGAACACGTCACCTTCAATGCAGGTCATCTTGTCGGCGAAGCCGTTCAGCGCGGCGTTGCGCTCGACGCCGTCGAGGGCGAAGGCCGATGCGTCGACGCAGAACACTTCACTGGCGCCGAACGCAGCCGCTTGCACGCCCCAGCCACCGATGTAGCTGTACAGGTCCAGCACGCGTTTGCCTTTGGCGTAAGGTGCCAGGCGTGCGCGGTTCATGCGGTGGTCGTAGAACCAGCCGGTTTTCTGTCCCTGGATAACGGGGGCTTCGAATTTCACGCCGTTTTCTTCCAGGGCAACCCACTCCGGCACCAGGCCGAACACGGTTTCGACGTAGCGGTTGAGGCCTTCGGCATCACGGGCAGCGGAGTCGTTCTTGAACAGAATGCCACTAGGCTTGATCACTTGGGTCAGCGCTGCGATCACGTCTTCTTTATGGGCTTCCATGGTTGCCGAAGCGATCTGTACCACCAGGATGTCGCCGAAACGGTCGACTACCAGACCTGGCAGCAGGTCGGAATCGCCGTAGACCAGGCGATAGAACGGCTTGTCGAACAGGCGATCGCGCAGGGACAGGGCAACGTTCAGGCGATGCACCAGCAACGACTTGTCCAGCGGTAACTTGATGTCGCGCGACAAGAGGCGGGCGCAGATCAGGTTGTTCGGGCTCATGGCAACGATGCCCAACGGCTTGCCGCTGGCTGCTTCGAGGATCGCCTGGTCGCCGGCCTTGAAGCCGTGCAAAGGAGTAGCGGCTACATCGATTTCGTTGCTGTAGACCCACAAGTGGCCGTTTCGCAGGCGACGGTCGGCGTTGGCTTTGAGGCGCAGGCTAGGCAGGGACATGACGTCGCTCCGGAAAAAAGAGCGGGAGTATAGCGTGTTGCGCACGGCCACGGTTTGGCGGATGGACATGCGGTGAGGAAGGGCCGGCATTTGATGAAACTTCAGGCGATGGATCGGCCAAGGTGTCGGATCCAACTTTATAAGGGTTAGAATCGCCGCCTGTCCCAGAGTGTGTACTTATGTCCCCAGAGCTGACTACCGAACAGATTCAACAGTCCCTGCAAGGCATCAGCGTGCCGGCCCAGCCGCAAATCATGGTGGATTTGCAGATGGAACAGTACATGCCCGATCCGGATCTGGAGGTGATCGCGAAGCTGATCTCCCAGGACCCGGGCCTCTCTGGCGCCTTGTTGAAAATCGTCAACTCGCCGTATTACGGCTTGAGCAACAAGATCGCCTCGATTCAGCGTGCGGTGAATCTGCTGGGCAGCCGCTCGATCATCAACCTGATCAACGCGCAGTCGATCAAGGGCGAGATGAACGACGACACCATTGTCACCTTGAATCGGTTCTGGGACACCGCTCAGGACGTGGCGATGACCTGCCTGACCCTGGCCAAGCGCATCGGCGTCCAGGCTGGCGATGAAGCGTACGCGTTGGGCCTGTTCCATGACTGCGGCGTGCCGCTGATGCTCCAGCGCTTCCCCAACTACATGACCGTTCTGGAAGAGGCCTATGCCAGCGCCGGCGCCGAATGTCGGGTGGTGGACACTGAGAATCGGGTGTTCAATACCAATCATGCGGTGGTGGGTTATTACACCGCCAAATCCTGGCGCCTGCCGGAGCATGTGACCGCCGCCATCGCCAATCACCACAATGCGTTGGCGATCTTCAGCGATGAGTCGTCGCGCAACAGTCAGCTGAAAAACCTGCTGGCGATCCTGAAAATGGCCGAGCACATTTGTGCGTCTTTCCGGGTGCTGGGCAACCAGCGTGATGACCACGAGTGGAACAGCATCGCACCGCTGGTGCTCGATTATGTCGGTCTCTCGGACTATGACTTCGAGACCCTCAAACAAACGATTCGCGACCTTGGCGCGCACCGCTGAGCGTTGTACAGCCTGATTCGAGAGCACCATGCCGGAACTGCCTGAAGTCGAAACCACCCGCCGCGGAATTGCGCCGCACCTGGAAGGCCAGCGCGTCAGCCGGGTGATCGTGCGTGAGCGGCGCTTGCGCTGGCCCATTCCCGAAGACCTGGATGTGCGGCTGTCTGGCCAGCGCATCGTGCTGGTGGAGCGACGCGCGAAGTACCTGCTGATCAATGCCGAAGTCGGCACGCTGATCAGCCATTTGGGGATGTCGGGGAATCTGCGTCTGGTGGAAGTCGGCACGCCGGTGGCCAAGCATGAGCATGTGGACATCGAACTGGAATCCGGCCTGGCCTTGCGTTACACCGACCCGCGACGGTTTGGCGCGATGCTCTGGAGCCTCGATCCGCTCAACCACGAGTTGTTGATTCGCCTGGGGCCGGAGCCGTTGACCGACCTGTTCGACGGCGAACGCTTGTTCCAGCAGTCCCGCGGGCGATCCATGTCGGTCAAGCCGTTCATCATGGACAACGCGGTGGTGGTTGGCGTGGGCAATATCTACGCCACCGAAGCGTTGTTCGCCGCCGGTATCGATCCGCGTCGTGAGGCCAAGAGCATCTCTCGGGCGCGTTATCTGAAACTGGCGATCGAGATCAAACGCATCCTGGCGGCCGCTATCGAGCGCGGCGGCACCACACTGCGCGACTTTATCGGCGGTGACGGTCAGCCGGGTTATTTCCAGCAGGAGCTGTTCGTGTACGGCCGTGGCGGCGCGCCCTGCAAGGTCTGTGGCACGGAGTTGCGGGAAGTGAAGCTCGGGCAGCGCGCCAGCGTCTTTTGCCCGCGTTGTCAGAGCTGATACGCCAAGGGTCTATAGTCAGTGTTCTGACTGCCTAACCCAAGGACCGTGCCATGAACCTGTTTCGAACCGTTGTCGTCGTTTTGCTGCTGAGCGTCGGTGCGCCAGCGCTGGCAGCAAACACGGGCAGCGGCGACCCGCGTTACACCATCCAGAATCCCCCGGCGTACGCCATGCTCGGCGATTTGCTGATCGCCCGACCTTTGCTGGTCGTGGCGACGGTGATCGGTGCAGGGGCGTTTGTGGTGTCGTTGCCGTTTACCGCGTTGGGTGGCGGCGTCGGCGATGCGGGGCAGGCGTTGGTGGTCGACCCGGCGAAAGCGGCGTTTGTGCGGTGCTTGGGGTGTATTGGGGATGGGTTTGAGCAGCGGGAGTGAATCAAGATCAAAAGATCGCAGGCTTCGGCAGCTCCTACAGGGGGAATGCGATTCCATGTAGGAGCTGCCGAAGCCTGCGATCTTTTGGGGCCCTCAAGCCTTACCAGTAATCTTCCGGTACTTCTCCATCAACTGCTCTTCAGTCTCCGGATGCGCCTCGTCCAGCGGAATGCAATCCACCGGGCACACTTGCTGGCACTGAGGTTCGTCGTAGTGGCCGACGCACTGGGTGCACAGGTTAGGGTCGATCACGTAGATCTCTTCGCCCTGGGAGATGGCGGCGTTCGGGCACTCGGGTTCGCAGACGTCGCAGTTGATGCAATCGTCGGTGATGATCAGGGACATGCTAACTCCAGCCAGGGCGGAAGGCCCGGGCGCAATAAACCAATGCGCACAATTGTGCCGCATTGGCGCCCGCAGTGCACGCGGGCGCGATCAAGGGAAAAGATCGCAGCCTGCGGCAGCTCCTACTTTTTGAAGCGTTCGTTCAGGGCGTCCGCCACCACAGGGTGGACGAACTTGGTGATATCACCGCCCAGGGCTGCGATTTCACGCACCAGCGTCGAGGAAATGTACGAATAACGCTCGGACGGGGTAAGAAACAGACTTTCCACATCCGGTGCCAGCTGACGGTTCATGTTGGCCAGCTGGAATTCGTATTCGAAGTCCGATACCGCACGCAAACCACGCAGGAACACGTTGGCGTTCTTCTCTTTGGCGAAATGCGCCAGCAACGTCGAGAAGCCGACGACTTCAACGTTCGGCAGATGTTTAGTGACCTCGCGGGCCAGCGCCACACGTTGTTCCAGGGGAAACAACGGGTTTTTCTTCGGGCTGGCGGCGACGGCGATGATCACATGATCGAACAGGCGCGCGGCGCGTTCGACCAGATCGCCATGGCCCTTGGTAATAGGGTCGAAGGTACCTGGGTACAACACTCGGTTCATCGCGTCGTCCTGGCGGGAGTCCGTTGGGGAGTCGGATGGTATCGCAGCCTTCCCGGTCGGCCAAGTCGCCTTTTGGGTAAGAAAGCACTATAGACCATTGGAATATTCTCCATTTTCATGGGTTTTTCAAACGTTCGGCCAAAGAAGTTGCCAACTGCGCTGTCAGCCCGTAGACCGACAATTGCGGGTTTGCGCCAATGCTGGTGGGGAACAGCGAGCCATCATGAATCGACAGGTTGCCTAACTGATGATGCCGGCCGAGGCTGTCGGTCACCGCGTTTTTCGGGTCTTCACCCATGGCACAACCGCCCATCACATGGGCGCTGCCCAGGCGTGTGCGGTACAGCTCAAGGCTCAGGCCGTCGATCAGCGTGCGCGCTTCGGCCAGGGTTTTCACGTAGCGAGCGTCGGCGTGCATTGGCATTACCGCATTGGCACCGCCCGCGAACTGGATCTCGGCCATGCTGTGGAACGCCCGACGTAATCCGTCCCAGGCATAGGGTGAAACCTGATAGTCGAGCACCGGCGTGCCGTCACCGCGCAACTCGACGCTGCCGCCGGGGCTGTCCGGGTGGAAACCGTCCCGCAGCAAGGCCAGCATGGCGTGGGTGTGGGGCAGTTTTTCCATGTGTTGGGCGTTTTCCTTGCCGAAACCGCCGAGCAGGGTCGTGGCCAGTGCCGGATGCAGCGGCGGTACTTCGAGTTTGTAAGACATTTTCCCGGTGGTGCCGTCCGGCCATTGGAAATGGTCGGAATAGATCGACTGTGGCGCACCATAAAACGGGTTGATCACTTCGTCGAACAGCCCGGCCGACATGTTCACCAAGTGTAGAAAAGTCCGTTTACCCAGCCGTTTGTGCGGATCCGGCGCCTCGGAGCGCATGAGCAGCGCCGGGCTGTTGATCCCGCCACCGGCCAGTACGTAATGCCGCGCCTTGACCGTGATCGTGTGTCCGGTAGGCGCGACGCAGCGGTCGTCCATCGCTACGCAATGCAAGCCCGTGACCTTGTCGCCGCTGATCAAGAGCTTTTCGGCGCGAGCCAGATAGAGCAATTCGCCGCCTTTTTCCAGGGTTGCCGGGATGGTCGTGACCAGCATCGATTGCTTGGCGTTGGTCGGGCAGCCCATGCCGCAATAGCCCAGGTTCCAACAGCCACGCACGTTGCGCGGGATCACATGCCAGGCGTAGCCGAGTTTTTCGCAGCCTTTGCGGATCACGTCGTTGTTGGCGTTGGGCGGGATCATCCAGGGGGCGACGCCCAGGCGCTGCTCCATTTTCTCGAACCACGGCGCCATCTCGGTCGGCGTGTGGCCTTTGACGTCGTGTTCCTTGGCCCAGTGGTCGAGGGTCGGGTCCGGCGTGCGAAAGCTTGAGGTCCAATTGATCAGCGTGGTGCCGCCCACCGCCCGGCCCTGAAGGATGGTGATCGCGCCGTCCTTGCTCATGCGGCCGATACCTTCCTGATAGAGGCTGGTGTAGGCCTGGTCTTCGAGCATCTTGAAGTCGCTGCTGGTCTTGAGCGGGCCTTCCTCGATCAGTAATACCTTGTAGCCCGCGGCGCTGAGGATTTCGGCGGTGGTGCCGCCGCCCGCGCCGCTGCCGATAATTGCCACGTCCGCTTCGAGGGTCAGGTCCTGGGTCAGTTGTGAACCGTTATAGGTTTTCCAGCCACGGGCCAGGCCTTCGCGGAACGGATCGGGTACGGGCATCTTCAGTTCTCTTTTTATTATTGGAGGTGTGGGCGGGCCGATCTCAAACGGTAGGCGGCCCGGGATACCCGCAATGCGCCCATGATTCCGCCCGGCTGTACCACGCCATCATCACCACTTGCAGCAGCGAGCTGTGGCCCATGCGCAGAAGACTTAACGAGCTGTTTTCCCAGCGATCGAGAAAGTGCCGGATCTCGTCGGCACTGGCGTTTTCCCAGCTGCCCCAGATCCCGGTCAGTGGGCCGCGGGTGATGCTCATTCCCAGTACATCGAACAACTGCCGGGTCAGCTTGAGCATTTCCGGCGACAGATGATTCAGACCGTTATCCAGGCAGTGCAGGGTTTCACCGACGGCCGTCGGCATTTTTTTGACGGCCACAGCGCCGTCGAGCATCACCGGAATCAGTGCTCGCAAAAACAGCAAGTCACCGCTGCGCAGAATCGCGAAACCCTTGGCCGGCACGCTCGATGAGCAGCCGCTGAGGCTCGCGCCCAAACCGGCGGTGGCGAGAAAAGCGCTGGCTCCCAGGCTGAACTTAAGCAAGCCGCGCCGTGACAGCGCGGGTGTATCGGACAGACTTGGGCTCATTATTGTTATTACCCGAAGGGGATGATCGTTAGCGGATAAACAGCTTCTGAATCAGCTTCTGTATGGATTTTCCGTACGGCGGGTAGATCAATTTCGCCGCATTGAACCGCTGTTTGATCAGCACACCTTTGGCTTTGCTGAACGTCAGGAAACCTTCGTGGCCGTGGTAATGGCCCATGCCCGAGGCGCCGATCCCGCCGAATGGCATATCGTCCTGAGCGACGTGCAGCAGGGTGTCGTTCAGGCACACGCCACCGGAATGGGTTTCGTGAAGTACGCGGTGTTGCTCACGCTTGTCGTAGCCGAAGTAATACAGGGCCAGTGGACGAGGTCGTTCATTGATATAGGCAAAAGCCTGATCCAGATCCTTGTAGGGAACGATCGGCAACAGCGGGCCGAAGATTTCGTCCTGCATCACCATCATGTCGTTGCTGACGTTGAGCAGCAGGCTGTGGCTCATGCGACGCCCCTGGCCCTTGTCGAACAATGAAATCAGCAGCGCGCCCTTGCTGGTGGCGTCGCTGATGTAGCCGTTGAGGCGCGCCAATTGCCGGTCATTGATGATCGCGGTGTAGTCCGGGTTGTCGGTCAGGGTCGGATAAAACCCGCGAACTGCCTGGCGATAGGCTTCGACGAACGCTCCGACGCGATCTTCCGGCACCAGCACATAGTCCGGGGCCACGCAGGTCTGCCCGGCGTTGAGCGTCTTGCCGAAGGCGATGCGTTCGGCAGCGTCCTTGAGCGGCACGTCGCGGGACACGATGGCCGGGGATTTACCGCCGAGTTCGAGGGTCACCGGGGTCAGGTTCTCAGCCGCCGCACGCATCACGTGTTTGCCGATGCTGGTGGCGCCGGTGAACAGCAGGTGATCGAAACGCAACCTGGAGAACGCGACACCGATATCGGCTTCGCCCAGTACCACGCAGACCAGGTCTTGCGGGAAGATTCGGCCCAGCAGTTCCTTGAGCAACAAACCGGTGGCGGGGGTCGATTCGCTGAGCTTGAGCATCACCCGATTGCCTGCCGACAACGCGCCGACCAATGGCCCGATGGCCAAATAAAGCGGGTAGTTCCACGGCACGATCACCCCGACCACACCCAACGGTTGATAAATGACTTTGGCCGCCGCAGGTTGAAAGGCAACCCCGACCTTGCGCTTCGACGCCTTCATCCAGCCTTTGAGGTGCTGACTGGCGTAGTGAATGCCGTGCAGGCTGGGCATCAGTTCGGCGAGCAGGGTTTCATCAGCGCTGCGATGGCTGAAATCCTGGCTGATGGCATCGATCAATGCCTGACGCTCATTGCTCAACAGATCGCGCAGGGCTTTTAGCCATTGCTGGCGCTGTGCGGCGGGCGGCATCGGATTGGCGGCATACGCCGCGCGTTGAGCGTCGAACAGGGTCTGGAGCTCTTCCAGAGGCTGCTGCAGGTTCTGCAGGTAGGCGATGTCAGCAGTCATGGTCGGCTCCGGATTTATTGTAATGAGGGACTATTTAGAGTCCATGCTCTAGAAAGTCAAATGACATCCTGGCGCAGCTTTGTTTTATCCACCCGCGGATAGGTCGTAAGATGCCGGTCAACGCACTTTGAATTAAAGCCCAAGCCATGGCCCCTCGGATCAAAACCAGCGAGCGCATCGTGCAGAACAGCCTGGAGCTGTTCAATCAGCAGGGTGAGCGCAGCATCAGCACCAACCACATTGCTGCCCACATGGAAATTTCCCCGGGCAACCTGTACTACCACTTCCCCAACAAGCAGGCGATCATCGCCGTGCTGTTCAGTGAGTACGAAAGCCTGGTGGACAGCTTTCTGCGCCCGCCCCAGGGCCGTGCCGCCACGGTCGAAGACAAGCGCTTCTACCTTCAGGAATTGCTGGCCGCCATGTGGCGCTACCGGTTTTTGCACCGCGATCTGGAGCACCTGCTCGACAGTGACCCGGAGCTGGCCGCCCGTTATCGGCGCTTTTCCCAACGCTGCCTGATCCATGGCACGCACATCTACGCGGGCTTCGTCGAGGCCGGCATCCTGCAAATGGACAAGGTTCAGATCGAATCCCTGACGCTCAATGCCTGGATCATCCTGACGTCCTGGGTGCGTTTTCTCTGCACCACGCGTGAAAATTCCAATCACCTGAGCGAGCGGGCCATTAAACGTGGTGTATATCAGGTGCTGGTGCTTGAGGCCGGTTTTGTCACGGATCAGTCTCGCGAGGCGGTGAATGCGCTGTTCGAGGAGTTTTACGTGCCGCTGGCCCAAGCGCTGGAAGAAGTGCAGTAGGATTCAAAACAGACTTAATCACAGGAGCCCGTTATGCCCATTGCGCAACTGATCAGCCCGCAAGCGTTGGACCTGAAAAAGGAGCAGCCGGGGCTGGTGATTCTGGATTGTCGTTTTGCCCTCGAAGACCCGGATTACGGTCAGCGCAGCTATGCCGAAGGGCATATTGCCGGGTCGAGCTTTGCCGATCTTGAGCGTGATTTGAGCGGGACAGTGGTCAAGGGTGTGACCGGGCGCCATCCGTTGCCTGAACCTGAAGACTTGATCGAACGTCTGCAAGCCTGGGGCGTCAACGCCGACAGCGATGTGATTTTGTACGACGACGGTCCGGGTGCCTACGCGGCGCGGGCCTGGTGGTTACTGGCCTGGCTGGGCAAACGTGACGGCGTGTTCATCCTCGATGGCGGGCTCAAGGCCTGGCACGCGGCCGGTTTGCCCCTGAGTCTTGATGCGCCGCAGATTGAACGGGGCACCTTCACAGGGACACCGGACAACGCGCTGATCTTGAGCGCCGAACAGCTCCAGCAACGTCTCGGTCAGCCCGCACTGACCCTGCTCGATGCCCGCGGCTTGCCGCGTTTCAAGGGCGAAGTAGAGCCGATCGACCCGATTGCCGGACACATCCCCGGCGCGCAATGTGCAGCGTTCACCGACAACCTGGGCAGCGACGGGCGTTTTCTGCCGGCCGATCAGCTCAAACAGCGTTTTGCCGAGAAGCTCGGTGATCGTTCGCCGACCGATCTGGTGGCGTACTGCGGTTCTGGCGTGACGGCCTGTCACAACCTGTTCGCGCTGTGCCTGGCGGGTTATCCGTTGGGAACGTTGTATGCCGGTTCATGGAGCGAGTGGATCAACGATCCTGCGCGGGGCGTCGCCAAGGGCGAGTAATCTCCTCAGAACAGCCGGGCGCTGCGATACGCGCCCGGTCCCACGCCGTAAACCTGCTTGAATTGCCGACTCAGATGACTCTGGTCAGCAAACCCCAACTGCGTCGCCACTTCCAGCGGCAGGCAACCGCTCTGTAACAGCGCCCGCGCCCGGGCGATGCGCTGCTGCATCAGCCAGGTGTGCGGCGGCATGCCCGTGGCGCGGCGGAACACCCGGGCGAAGTGGAAGGGTGAAAGGTTGACCGCCGCTGCCAGTTCTTCCAGCGAAGGCGGCGTCGCCAGTTGTGCTTGCAGCAAATCCTTGGCCAGTGTCACCGCCCGATGTTCCTTGCCCGGCTTGCCGGCAACCGGCACGGCCGCGTGCCGTTGCAGCAGCGACAGCATCATTTCCCGCCAGACCGTTTGTTGTTGTAATGCAGTGGACGGACTTTCCAGTAGACGATGCAGTTGGCAGAACCCCTTCAACAGATCCGGATCGCGATACAGCGTCGCGCCAAACGCCGGCAAGTTGTTGGTCGGCAGTTCCAGCTCCGCCAACAGCGAGAGAATCTGACCGCTGTCCGGATAGAACGCTCGATACAACCAACCATCCTCCGTGCCTTTATGGCCGGTGTGCAGTTCATCCGGATTGATCAGCACCAGCGTACCGCTGCCCGCCAGGTGTTCGGCGCCACGGTAGCGATAACGCTGGGCGCCGGCCATGATCATGCCGATCACGTAACCGTCATGCACATGAGGTGCGAAACGGTGTTCGATGTAGCGTGCGGACAATAACTCGACGCCGGCCAGCGGCGCTGTTTGCCAGAATCGGATCGACTCGCCCTGATTGACGTCCATGGCCTTACTGACGACCCACGGCGGTCAGCCATTGCGGGATGCGGCGTTCCAGGTAGTAACCCGGTTGCCTGAACGAACCCTCGACGAAGCCGACATGCCCACCCTTGGTCTGTAACTCGAATTGAGTGCAGGCGGACAATTCGTCGGCGTGCGGCAGGCTATGAGGAAAGACAAACGGGTCATCGGCCGCCTGAATAATCAGGGTCGGTGTACGAATCTCGCCAAGGAAATAGCGACTCGAGGCGCGGCGATAGTAATCCTCGGCATCGACGAAACCGTTCAGCGGCGCCGTGACCCGGCCATCGAAATCCCAGAACGTGCGCATGTTTTCCAGCGAGCCCAGCGCGGCCAATGCCGCCAGTCCATCCTCGCGCCCGTCATGCTGAAACTTGCGTTGTTTGTTCTTGATGTAGGCCACCATCTCGCGCATGAAATGCGCCTGATAGACCTTGGAGAAACCCTGGCCGATACGGTCGGCGCATTGATCGAGACGAAACGGCACCGACACCGCCACCGCACCGACCACGCCACTACTGCTGCCGGATTCGCCCAAATGCTTGAGCAACACATTGCCGCCCAGGGAATAGCCGACCGCATACAACGGCGCGAGCGGTCGTTGGGCCTTCAGGTGTTTGATGGTTTCGGCCAGGTCTTCACTGGCACCGGAATGGTAGCTGCGCGGCAATAGATTCGGTTCACCCGAACAGCCGCGCCAGTTCAGTGCGACGCTGGCCCAGCCTTGGGCGCCCAGTGCTTTTTGCACCCCGGCCACGTAAGGCGAATTTGAAGAGCCGGTCAGGCCGTGCAACACCAGCACCAGTGGTGCATTGGCGCTGTGCGGGCCGTGCCAGTCGAGGTCGAGAAAGTCGCCATCCTCAAGCCACAAGCGTTCGCGCTGGCGTTCGATGTGCGTGGTTTTGCGCCACAGCGGTCCCCACAAGGTTTGCAAGTGCGGGTTGCCGAGGCCGAAGGCGGGGGTGAAACGTTCTGGCAGATGGGACACGATGGTTCTCGATGCAGCGGTGCGAGCCTCGTTTGAGGCGCGCACCTTTTTCAGGCCGGTTGATTAACCGGCAATCTCTGCCATACGTTGCCACAACGCGTAATACACCCGCCCGGATTTCTGCTCCCGGTGCAGGCGCCAGTTGCCTGGTAAGCCAAGGCTCGATGGCGCATTCTCGCTTTCAGTGTAGATCCAGGCTTCATCGGCCAGCCACTGACGCTCTTCAAGCAATGCGCAAACGCCCGGCAACAGGTTCTGGTTGAACGGCGGGTCGAGGAACACCAGGTCGTAGGCAGTCGCTGTCTGGGTTTCCAGGTAGCGCAGGGCATCGGCGGTCTGAATCTGGCCGGTGGTGCAGCGCAGCGTGCCCAGATGTTCCTTGATGCTGGCGACCGCGATGTGACTGGCGTCCAGCGCCTGACCCATGGCCGCGCCACGGGACAAGGCTTCGAGGAATAACGCGCCGCTGCCGGCGAACGGGTCTAGAACCTTGGCGCCAGCGACATACGGCGCGAGCCAGTTGAACAGGGTTTCACGCACCCGGTCCGGGGTCGGACGCAGGCCCGGGGCATCCGGGAAGCTCAGCTTCCGGCTGCCCCATTCGCCGCCGATAATGCGCAGTTGGTTCACGCCGTTATGGACGTTGTGTACGGGTTTTTTTGGACGAGTGGCCATTAATGCTCCGGAACCCCGAGCGGTTGCTCGGCAGGTTTATCAGTTGGGGCCGGTAACGGCTTTTGCGGCACGGTCGGGCCAGCGCTGACGATGACCATTTTATCCGTGCTCAAGTGTTTGTTCAGTGCGGTTTTGACCTGCTCGACCGTCAGGCTCTGGGACTCGCGCATAAAGTCATCCAGGTAACTCAGCGGCAGGCTGTAGAAACCCATGGCGCCGAGTTGGCCAACGATATCGGCGTTGCTGGCGGTGGACAGCGGGAAGCTGCCGGCCAGTTCACGCTTGGCGTCGTCGAGTTCTTTCTGGGTCGGGCCGGTTTTAAGGTAGTCGGCGAGCACGTCCTGCACCAGTTTCAGCGTGCCTTCGCTCATCTCGGCGCGGGTTTGCAGGTTGATCATGAACGGGCCGCGTGCCTGCATCGGGGTGAAGCCCGAATACACGCCATAAGTCAGGCCGCGCTTCTCGCGCACTTCGCTCATCAACCGCGTGCCGAATCCACCGCCGCCAAGAATCTGGTTACCCATGGACAGTGCCGCGTAGTCCGGGTCGTCACGGTCGATGCCCAATTGCGCGAGCATCAGGTTGGTCTGCTTGGACGGAAATTCGATGTGACCGATGCTGGCTTTCGGTTCCGCCGGTTGCGGGATTCTCGCCAGCTCAGGGCCTTTTGGCAGCGCGCTGGAGACTTGCGCAGCAATCGCCTCCGCCTCGGCACGAGACAGGTCGCCCACCAGCGCAATCACCACGTTGCCAGCCGCGTAGGCCTTCTCATGGAACGCCTTCAGTTGAGCCAGTGTGATGGCTGGAACGGTTTTCGCCGTGCCGTCGCTGGAGTGCGCGTACGGGTGATCGCCGTACAGACGGTTCATCAGCTCCAGGCTCGCGAGTTTGCCCGGGTTCTGCTTCTGGTATTCGAAACCGGCGAGCATCTGGTTCTTGATGCGCGCAAAGGAGTCGGCCGGGAAGGTCGGTTTGCCGATGACTTCAGAGAACAACTTCAGGGCCGGTTCGCGTTTGTCCGCGGCACTGAGGCTGCGCAGGGACGCCAGGGCCATGTCCTTGAATGCGCCGTTGCCAAAGTCTGCGCCCAGGCCTTCGAAGCCCTGAGCGATAGCGCCAACGTCTTTGCCGGCCACACCTTCGTTGAGCATGGCGTTGGTCAGCACGGAGAGGCCAGGTGCATCGCCGTCCTGGCTGCTGCCGGCGGCGAAGATCAGGCGCATGTCGAACATCGGCAGCTCCCGGGCTTCAACGAACAGCACCTTGGCGCCTTCGGCGGTTTTCCAGGTCTGCACGTCCAGGGTGCGGTGGCTTGGCGCCTTGCCGTCGAGTTCTGCCAGCGATTGCAGCTTCTGGCTGGCCTTGGCCTTGTCGAGGGCTTCGCTGGCCTTGGATTCGTCGGTCTTCGAGAAGTAAAACGCGGCAGACCCGATCAATGCGACAGCGATCAGGCCCATCAGGGCCAGGCGCGGTTTTTTACGCTCACTCATGAGTCGTCTCCTCTGGCAATACATGGGCGACGCTGAGACGTTCGCGGGTGAAATACAGCTTGGCGGCTTTCTGGATGTCTTCCGGGGTCACGCTTTCCAGCTCGGCGAGTTCGGTGTCCATCAGCTTCCACGACAGGCCGACAGTTTCCAGTTGGCCAATGGCGGTGGCCTGGCTGGTGATCGAGTCACGCTCGTAAACCAGGCCAGCGATGACCTGTGCGCGGACACGTTCCAGCTCTTCCGCGGACGGCGCGGTGGTTTTCAACTGTTCGAGCAGCTTCCACAGGCCAGCTTCAGCCTGGGCCATGGTTTTGTTTTTCTGGGTATTGGGTGTTGCGGACAAGGTGAACAGGCTATCACCTCGGGTATAGGCGTCGTAACTCGACGAACCGCCGGACACCAGCTCTTCGCCGCGTTCCAGTTGTGTCGGGATACGGCCGCTGTAGCCGCCGTCGAGCAGGGCCGAGATCAGGCGCAAGGCGTTGACCGAGCGTTTGTCTTCAGCGGTGGCGATGCTTGGCACGTTGAAACCCAGCATCAGGCTTGGCAGTTGGGTCTTCACGTGCAGGGTGATCTGCCGTTCGCCGGGTTCAGCCAGTTCCAGCGGGATTTTCGCCGATGGCACATCACGTTTGGCGATCGGGCCGAAATAGCGCTGGGCCAGGGTTTTGACCTCGTCAGGGGTCACGTCGCCCACCACCACCAACGTGGCGTTGTTCGGCACGTACCAGGATTGGTACCAGTGGCGCAGCTCTTCGACTTTCATGCGGTCCAGGTCAGCCATCCAGCCGATGGTCGGCGTGTGGTAACCGCTGGCCGGGTAAGCCATGGCCTTGTAGCGTTCGTAGGCCTTGGACATCGGCTTGTCGTCAGTGCGCAGGCGACGTTCTTCTTTAATGACTTCGATCTCGCGGGCGAACTCGTCGGCCGGCAGGCGCAGGCTGGCCATGCGGTCGGCTTCCAGCTCGAAGGCCACGCCCAGACGGTCGCGGGCCAGCACCTGGTAATAAGCTGTGAAGTCATCGCTGGTGAACGCGTTCTCTTCGGCACCGAGGTCGCGCAGGATCAGCGAGGCTTCACCGGGGCCGACTTTCTCGCTGCCCTTGAACATCATGTGTTCCAGGGCGTGGGACAAACCGGTCTGACCCGGGGTCTCGTAGCTAGAGCCGACCTTGTACCAGACTTGGGAAACCACCACCGGCGCACGATGGTCTTCGCGCACGACGACCTTCAGGCCGTTATCGAGGGTGAATTCGTGGGTGGGTTGTGGATCGGCAGCCAGGGCCGAGAGGGGCAGACAAACTGTGCTGAGCAGCAGGCCTGCAGCGCGGCGGGCTAGAGCATTCATTCGTTTTTAAACCTTTGGGGCTGCCCGCTTGGTCTTAGCGTCGGCGGGCGAGAGGGTGCTAGGATACTGATCCGTTTTACTGGCGGCCACGCCTATCAGGCCTTTGATCGGTCAGCAGGTTGTTTGGGTTTACGGCGGAAGCTTTGAGTTTGTCAGCTAAACTCTGCGTTTTCGCCGACGATGCCGTTCCAGTCCTTCGTATTAGTCGACCTTTGAGGTGCTGTTTGCACCTCGACAAAATGTTGCGCGTGAACAAGCTGGGTCAATCGCAGTCTGTTCTGCATCGAATATTTATTTGCCGGGGCGCCCTTTGGCGCGTCGCTACCGTGAGATAGCCGTCATCCATGTTTGGTTCCAACGACGACAAGAAAGCCCCAGCTGCGGCTGGTGAGAAGAAAAGCCTGTTCGGATGGCTGCGCAAAAAGCCGCAGGAACCCGTCGTCGAACAGCCACAGCCACTTCCTGAGCCCACGCCTGCGCCGGTAATAGAAGAAGAGCCCGCGCCGGTTGTCTTGCCGATCGCCGAGCCGGTGCTGCAACCGGTCGCCGAGCCAGAGCCGGATGTGGTCGCCGAAGTCGTGGCCCAGGTGCCGCTCACGCCCGTTGCCGAGCCATGGCTGACGTTGCCAGTGGCGGAAGAACCGGTGGCATTGGTCGTAGATGAGCTGGCACCGCACATTACACCGCCGATTCCAGCACCGACCGCGTTTGCTCCTGAGCCCGTTCAAGCGCCAGTGGTTGAGCCGGTTGTCGCGCCAGTGGTGGTGGCCGAGCCTGAACCGGTTGTTCCAGAACCTGTGGTGCCCGCATTCGTTGCCCCGGTTGCTCCGGTTGCTCCGGTTGTTCAAGCGCCGGCACCGGTCGTCGCTCCCGTCGCTCCCGTTATCGCCGCACCTGTCGTTCCCGTCGAAGCGCCTGCCGAGCCCGCGCGTACCGAAGAAACCAAAGCCGGTTTCTTTGCGCGCCTGAAACAAGGCTTGTCCAAGACCAGCGCCAGCATCGGCGAAGGCATGGCCAGCCTGTTCCTGGGCAAGAAGATCATCGATGACGAGCTGCTCGAAGACATCGAAACCCGCCTGCTGACCGCCGACGTTGGCGTCGAGGCGACTTCGGTGATCATTCAGCGTCTGACCCAGAAGGTCGCCCGCAAAGAACTGGCCGATGCCGATGCGCTGTACAAATCCCTGCAAGCGGAACTGGCGGCGATGCTCAAGCCCGTTGAGCAACCGCTGAAAATCACTTCGCAGAACAAGCCGTTCGTGATTCTGGTCGTCGGTGTCAACGGCGCCGGCAAGACCACCACCATCGGCAAACTGGCGAAGAAGCTGCAGCTCGAAGGCAAGAAAGTCATGCTCGCGGCCGGCGATACCTTCCGCGCCGCCGCCGTCGAGCAATTGCAGGTCTGGGGCGAGCGCAACAAGATCCCGGTCATCGCCCAGCACACCGGCGCTGACTCGGCTTCGGTTATCTTCGATGCCGTGCAAGCCGCCAAGGCCCGTGGCATCGACGTGTTGATCGCCGACACCGCCGGTCGTTTGCATACCAAAGACAATTTGATGGAAGAGCTGAAAAAGGTTCGCCGGGTTATCAGCAAACTCGACGCCGACGCGCCTCACGAGGTGCTGTTGGTGCTCGATGCCGGTACGGGCCAGAACGCGATCAGCCAGGCCAAACAATTCAACCAGACCGTCGAACTGACCGGCCTGGCGCTGACCAAGCTCGATGGCACCGCCAAAGGCGGGGTGATTTTCGCCCTCGCCAAGCAGTTTGGCCTGCCGATTCGCTACATCGGCGTCGGTGAAGGCATCGATGATTTGCGTACTTTTGAAGCAGAACCCTTTGTCCAGGCATTGTTTGCCGAGCGGGAGCGTTCATGATTCGTTTCGAACAGGTCGGTAAGCGCTACCCGAACGGTCACGTCGGCTTGCATGAGCTGAGCTTTCGAGTCCGTCGGGGCGAGTTCTTGTTTGTGACCGGCCACTCTGGCGCTGGTAAAAGCACCTTGTTGCGCCTGCTGCTGGCGATGGAGCGTCCGACCACAGGCAAATTGCTGCTGGCCGGGCAAGACCTGAGCACCATCAGCAACGCGCAGATTCCTTACCTGCGCCGGCAGATCGGCGTGGTGTTCCAGAATCACCAACTGCTGTTCGATCGCACGGTGTTCAACAACATCGCACTGCCCTTGCAGATCCTTGGGCTGTCCAAGGCCGAGATCGCCAAGCGCGTGGATTCGGCACTGGAGCGCGTAGCGCTGTCGGACAAGACCGATTTGTACCCCGGCGACCTGTCCACCGGTCAGCAACAGCGCGTCGGCATCGCCCGCGCCATCGTTCACCGCCCGGCCTTGCTGCTGGCGGACGAACCGACCGGTAACCTCGATCCCCGTCTGGCGGCAGAAATCATGGGCGTGTTCGAAGACATCAACCGTTTGGGCACCAGCGTGTTGATTGCCAGTCACGACTTGGCACTGATCGCCCGCATGCGCCACCGCATGCTGACGTTGCAACGCGGTCGATTGATCGGCGACGGGGAGGCTGGCGTATGAGTGCGACACGCAGCCCCAAGGTTTCCGAGCGCGTGGCCCCAAAGGCTGCCGATCAGCAACCGCAGAAGAAAAAACGCGACGATGATGACGGCCCGGATTTCGCCACACTGTTTCGTGCCTGGGTCGAGAGTCATCGTGCCAGCTTGCTCGATAGCTTGCGTCGTTTGGGCAAGCAGCCCATCGGCAGCTTCTTCACCTGCATGGTGATGGCGGTTGCCCTGAGTTTGCCGATGGGCCTGTCACTTTTGCTAAGTAACGTCGAGCGTCTCGGCGGGTCTTGGCAGCGTGCGGCGCAGATTTCCCTGTACCTGCAAATCGAGGCCAGCCCTGCTGAAGGCGAGTCGTTGCGCGAGCAGATCAAAGGCATGCCTGGCGTAGCTGATGCTGAGTATGTCGGCCGCGATCAGGCGCTGGAAGAGTTCCAGCAGCAGTCCGGTCTGGGCGAGGCGCTCAAGGAGCTGCCGGAAAACCCGCTGCCGGGCGTGGTTCTGGTGACTCCGAACGAAGTCGACAAGCCCGCGCTTGAAGCATTACGACAAAAACTTTCCGAGTTACCCAAGGTACAACAGGCGCAACTTGATCTAGTCTGGGTCGAGCGTCTGGCAGCCATCCTCAAGCTGGGTGACCGTTTTGTCTTCGGTCTGACCGTGCTTCTGGTTTCTGCATTACTTTTGGTGATAGGCAATACCATTCGTCTTCATATTGAAAACCGCCGCACAGAGATAGAAGTGATTAAACTCGTCGGCGGTACTGACAGCTATGTGCGCAGGCCCTTTCTGTATATGGGTGCGCTTTATGGCTTCGGTGCGGGGATTCTTTCCTGGGGCGTATTGGCGTTCGGCCTTGATTGGCTGAACGACGCGGTGGTTGGGCTGGCCGGTCTGTATGGCAGTGATTTTGCGCTGGCCGGAGTGCCAGTTGCCGACGGTCTGTCTCTCTTGCTTGGCGCGGTGCTGTTGGGGTATATCGGTGCATGGATTGCAGTCGCACGCCACCTGAGGGAGCTTGCGCCTAAGTAGTATCATTTTGCTCGTATTGACCTTTCAGCGTTTATGGGAACTTGTCTTTCGGTTTCCGGTCAATTTTCGCAGTGCTGAACTGCACGAGTTATGTAAGTCGGAGGTTTTTTCGTATGACCAATTCTTTGCAACCTGCATATGCTCTGGTCCCGGGTGCGAACCTGGAGGCCTATGTGCACACCGTGAACAGCATTCCATTGCTGACGCCGGAGCAGGAGCGTGAACTGGCCGAGAGTCTCTATTATGAGCAGGATTTGGGGGCGGCTCGGCAGATGGTGCTCGCCCACCTGCGTTTTGTCGTACATATCGCCCGTAGCTATTCCGGCTACGGTCTGGCTCAGGCTGACCTGATCCAGGAAGGCAACGTCGGCCTGATGAAGGCCGTGAAACGCTTCAACCCGGAAATGGGTGTGCGTCTGGTTTCATTCGCTGTGCACTGGATCAAGGCGGAAATCCACGAGTTCATCCTGCGCAACTGGCGGATCGTGAAAGTCGCGACCACCAAGGCCCAGCGCAAGCTGTTCTTCAACCTGCGCAGCCAGAAGAAGCGTCTGGCGTGGCTGAACAACGAGGAAGTCCATCGTGTGGCGGAAAGCCTCGGTGTAGAGCCTCGGGAAGTGCGTGAGATGGAAAGTCGCCTGACCGGCCATGACATGGCCTTCGACCCGGCCGCGGAAGCGGACGACGACAGTGCTTTCCAATCGCCAGCCAACTATCTGGAAGACCACCGGTACGACCCGGCCCGTCAACTGGAAGATGCTGACTGGAGCGACAACTCGAACCACAACCTGCACGAAGCGCTTGAAGTGCTGGACGACCGCAGTCGTGACATCCTCTACCAGCGCTGGCTGGCGGAAGAAAAAGCCACGCTGCACGACCTGGCGCAGAAGTACAACGTGTCGGCCGAGCGTATTCGTCAGCTCGAGAAGAGCGCGATGAACAAGCTCAAGTTGTCGATCGCCGCATAACCTACGAACTGGCAATAAAAAACGCCCCGATCATTGATCGGGGCGTTTTTGTTTGTGCTCAACTTTCTGCGTCACTCTGGTCCCCTGTGGGAGCGAGCTTGCTCGCGATAGCGTTGGGTCAGCCGCTATAAATGTTGAATGATCTACCGTTATCGCGAGCAAGCTCGCTCCCACAGGGGATCTTCAGTGATCAGGTGAATCGCGTTCAATCACTGCGCCCAAGGCGCGCGGCGTGAATCATTGATCCCTACAAGGTAGCTATCGCCACCGAGCTGACTCATCTGCTGTCGAATCCATCCCGCTCGCCGTGCGACGTAGTTAGTCGGATGACTGGCACTCCACACTCGCGGGTTAGGCAGCACCGCCGCCAGCAAACTGGCCTGCTGCCGGGACAGCGAGCGAGCGCCGACGCCAAAGTGATGCCTGGCGGCTGCTTCAGCGCCAAACACACCGTCATCCCACTCGACACTGTTGAGGTACACCTCAAGAATTCGCTGCTTGGGCCAGAACACTTCGATCAGCCCGGTAAACCAGGCTTCCAGGCCTTTGCGCAACCAGCTGCGGCCGGACCACAGAAACAGATTTTTTGAGACCTGCTGGCTCAGGGTGCTGGCGCCGCGAATCGTTCCACCGAGCTCGTTGTGGGCCAGTGCGGCCTGGATCGCGCCAAAGTCAAAACCCCAATGCTCCGGGAATTTCTGATCTTCGCCGGCAATCACCGCGACTTTCAGGTCGTCAGAGATTTCATCCCAGGGTTTCCAGGTGCGTTGCAGATCGATGGGCTCGCCGTCGAACCAGGATTCGACCTTGCGCTCGACCATCAACGCGGTTCCCGGTGGCGGTACCACGCGAAAGATCAGCACCAGCAGTACGCTGCCACCGGCGAACCAGAGCAGGGCCTTCGTGAATCGTCGCAAAAATAAACGCAGCATAGAGATGGCTTGGCCGAACCCGTTGAGCGGGCCATTATACAGACCCTGTGGATCGAGTCTGACTGGAGTTCTTCATGCTGCGTGGCTTTCTGATGCTGGCCGCTTTTTTCGGCTTCACCGGGGTTGCCCTTGGCGCGTTCGCCGCCCATGGCTTGAAAAGCCGTCTGACGCCGGAGTACCTGGCGATTTTCCACACCGGCGTGACCTACCAATTGGTGCACACCTTGGCCTTGTTGGGCGTTGCGCTGCTGGCTACGCAGATTCCCGGTCGACTGATAACGTGGGCAGGTGCATCGTTTGTCGTGGGTATCCTGCTGTTTTCCGGCAGTCTGTACCTGTTGACCATAACTGGCGTCAGCAAGCTTGGGATCATCACCCCCTTCGGCGGGTTGGCATTTCTGGTCGGCTGGTTGTGCCTGGGGCTTGCCGCCTGGCGGTTGAGCTGACCGAGCAGTCCATTTCATGACGAATGGCTTGGGTCGCCAAGACTGATCGGGCTAGAATGCCAGCCCCTAAAAATGATGGCGGCATTCGGCATGCGCATTCAGTTGAACGGCGAATCCCTTGAACTGCCCGACGGTGAAACCGTTGCGGCCCTGCTGACCCGTCTGGAACTGACCGGGCGCCGGGTGGCGGTCGAGCTCAATCTGGATATCGTCCCGCGCAGCCAGCACGCAGAAACCACGCTGAACGACGGCGATTCCGTCGAAGTGGTACACGCCATCGGCGGCGGCTAGTCGTCCGGCCCTCAAGGGCACAGAATTCTGCAAGAACCTCACCCCTACAGAGGATTTCCCATGAGCATCGTTCGTAGCGACAAGCCTTTCGTCCTGGCCGGTCGTACTTACCAGTCGCGTTTGCTGGTAGGTACCGGCAAGTACCGCGACATGGAAGAAACCCGCCTGGCCATCGAAGCCTCGGGTGCCGAGATCGTCACCTTCGCCGTGCGCCGCACCAACCTCGGCCAGAACCCGGGCGAACCGAACCTGCTCGAAGTCCTGTCGCCGGATCGCTACACCTTCCTGCCGAACACCGCCGGTTGCTTCGACGCTACCGAGGCTGTGCGCACCTGCCGCCTGGCCCGTGAGCTGCTCGGCGGCCACAACCTGGTGAAGCTGGAAGTGCTGGCGGACCAAAAAACCCTGTTCCCCAACGTGATCGAAACCCTCAAGGCCGCCGAAGTGCTGGTCAAGGAAGGTTTCGACGTGATGGTCTACACCAGCGATGACCCGATCATCGCCCGTCAACTGGCGGAAATTGGTGTTATCGCGGTGATGCCGCTGGCCGGTCTGATCGGCACGGGCCTGGGGATCTGCAACCCGTACAACCTGCAGATCATCCTCGAAGAAGCCAAGATTCCTGTGCTGGTGGACGCCGGTGTCGGTACCGCCTCCGACGCCACCATCGCTATGGAACTGGGTTGCGCAGCGGTGCTGATGAACTCGGCCATCGCCCACGCCCAGCAGCCGATCATGATGGCTGAAGCCATGAAGCACGCCATCGTTGCAGGTCGTCTGGCCTACCTCGCTGGCCGCATGCCGAAAAAACTCTATGCCAGCGCCTCCTCGCCGCTGGATGGTCTGATCAAGTAAGAGCCATTGATGACTGAATCAAACGAAACGCCTATCCAGCCGGAAGAAGGCGAAGAGCGCCAACACCGCCGCATCAAGAGTTTTGTGATGCGCGCCGGGCGCATGACCGAAGGCCAGCAAAAAGGTCTGGAGCAGGGCACGCCGCTGTTCGTGTTGCCTCTGGCCGATGCGCCGGTGGACTTCGATCAGGTGTTCGGTCGTTCGGCGCCGCGCTCGCTGGAAATCGGTTTTGGCATGGGCCATTCGCTGCTGGAAATGGCCGCTGCCTCGCCGGAGCAGGATTTCATCGGCGTGGAAGTTCACCGTCCGGGTGTTGGCGCGCTGCTCAATGGCGTGCTCACTCAGGGCCTGACCAACCTGCGGGTCTACGATTGCGATGCGATCGAAGTGCTCAACCGCTGTGTGGCCGACAACAGCCTCGATCGCCTGATGCTGTTTTTCCCGGACCCATGGCACAAGAGCCGCCACCACAAGCGTCGTATCGTTCAGGCATCGTTCGCCGAGCTGGTGCGCAGCAAGTTGAAGGTCGGCGGTGTGCTGCACATGGCCACTGACTGGGAACCGTACGCCGAGTACATGCTGGAAGTGATGAACGTTGCGCCGGGTTACCGCAACCTGGCCGAAGACGGCAAATGCGTCCCGCGCCCGGTCGAGCGCCCGATCACCAAGTTCGAACGCCGCGGCGAACGTCTTGGGCATGGCGTGTGGGATTTGAAGTTCGAAAAACAGTCCTAAGCCCTAACGCAATAAAAAACTGTGGGAGCGAGCTTGCTCGCGATGAGGCCATCACATTCAACATCTATGTTGACTGTTAAGCCGCCATCGCGAGCAAGCTCGCTCCCACAGTTGTTTTCGGTTGTCGCTGAAGTCAGCGGCGGTCGGCGACGACGCCGATCAGCACCAGCACCACCAACAACACCGGCGCCAGGCTGTAGTTGTTGAACTGGCTCAGGCCTTTGATGATCCACGGCGTGGCGTAGATCAGCGCGACGCCGCTGCCTATCATGCACAGCAGGGCCATCAGTGGGACGCGCAAGGCGCCAGCGATGCTGCCCAGGCGTTGGTCGACCCAGCCTTTGATATCGGCGCCAAACAACACGAGCAGGCAGCCCACCAGTGCCAGAGCGATTTCAGACAGGTTGCTACGGCTCCAGCGGGACGCGGTGGCGAGCAGGTCGAGTATCAAATCCATTCGTTTTCCCTTAAGGCTGAAATCAGCTCAGAAATGTCTGCAGCAAGTCATTGAGAAACAGTTGGCCGCGTTCGGTGGCCGCCAGACGTGACGGTTCGACCTGCAACAAGCCACTTTGTTCGGCGACCCGGCGGCCTTCGGCGAGGCTTTCCAGGCTCAGCCCGGTGCGCTCCGGATACAGTCGCGATTCCACGCCCTCGGTCAGGCGCAAGGCGTTCATCAGGAAGTCGAACGGCAGTTCTTCATTGGTCAGGGCTTTCTCCCCAGCCTTGAAGCTTTTGGCCGGGTTGAGGTAGTCCTTCGGCAGACGGGTCTTCCAGGTACGGACGATGCGCCCGTCCGGGTGGCTGAGCTTGCCGTGAGCCCCGGCGCCAATGCCGATGAAGTCGCCGAAACTCCAGTAATTGAGGTTATGCCGCGCCGGACGACCGGGCTGGGCATACGCCGAGACTTCGTATTGCGCGTAACCGTGCTCGGCTAACAGTGCCTGACCGGCCTCCTGAATGTCCCACAGCGTGTCGTCTTCCGGCAGCGTCGGCGGCTGGTTCCAGAACACCGTGTTCGGCTCCAGAGTCAGCTGATACCAGGACAAGTGCGTCGGCTTCAGGGCGATGGCCTGGCGCAGATCGCTCAGGGCGTCGTCCAGGGACTGATCGGGTAAACCGTGCATCAAGTCCAGATTGAAGTTGTCGAACCCGGCCTGACGGGCCATGCCGGCGGCACGTACCGCTTCGTCACCGTTGTGAATCCGCCCCAGCGCTTTGAGTTTCTCTTCCTGAAAGCTCTGGATGCCGATCGACAGGCGATTGATGCCCAGCGCCCGGTAGGCGACGAACTTCTCTTGTTCGAACGTCCCGGGATTAGCTTCCAAGGTAATTTCGATGTCGCTGGCGAACGGAATGCGCTGCTCGACACCTTTGAGCAAACGGCCCAAAGCCTCGGCGCTGAACAGGCTCGGCGTGCCGCCACCAAAGAAGATCGAACTCAGCTCACGGCCGTAAACCGCATGCAGGTCCTGATCGAGGTCGGCCAGCAGCGCGTCCACATATTCTTCTTCCGGCAACACCGGGCTGGCGGTGTGGGAATTGAAGTCGCAATAAGGGCATTTACGCACACACCACGGGATGTGGATGTACAGCGCCAGGGGCGGCAGCGTTGGCAGCGCGGCCCGAGGCGATTGCGCGGCACCACCGAAAATCAGCGGCGACGCGGATGATTCATGGGTCATATCAGGCCTAGACGCTGGCGCAGCAGATCCATTGCACGGGCGCGGTGGCTGATGAGGTTCTTTTCGTTCGGGCTCAGTTCGGCGCTGGAGCAATCGCGCGACGGCACCCAGAACAGCGGGTCGTAGCCAAACCCATGTTCACCGCTGACCTGGGTCAGGATGCGGCCGTGCCACAGACCTTCGCAGAGGATCGGCAATGGATCGTCGGCGTGACGCACCAGCGCCAACACACAGACAAACTGCGCGCCACGCTCGGCTTCCGGCACGTCTTTCAAGGCATCAAGCAGTTTGGCGTTGTTCGCCGCATCGCCCTGACCGTCGGCGTAACGAGCCGAGTAGATTCCCGGCGCACCGCCGAGGAAATCCACGGCCAACCCCGAATCGTCGGCCAGCGCTGGCAGGCCGGAGATGCGCGCGGCATTACGAGCCTTGAGGATGGCGTTTTCGACGAACGACAGGCCGGTTTCTTCAGGTTCGACGCTGCTGAACTCGCCGATCGAGCGCAGTTGCACCGATTCGCCGAGCATGGCCTGAAGTTCCTTGAGTTTGCCGGCGTTGTGGCTGGCCAGTACGAGTTGCGTGAAGTTGATCATTCGCCGGGGAAGAGCTCTTGGTTGAAATTGATGGTGTTGATTTTATCGCCGTTCTGCACCTTGATGTCGAAGGTGCGGACTTCCTGCTGATCGACCGGGAACTGGGCGATGTAGTAAACCGCGCCTTGTTCGGTGATCTGTTTGAACTTCAACGGTACGATCTGGCTGGTCAGGTCTTTCACTGATCCGCTGACTTCAGCGGTCAGTGGCTTGCCATCCTTGAGCACGGAGACGTTTATCACGCCCTGGTTCTTGCTGCGTGTCAGCCCGGCTGCTTTGGCGATATCCGGTGTCAGGAAGGTGGAGTTGAAGGTGTTGTAGTGCACCGTTACATCGCCAAAGGTTTCCTTGCGCTCGCCTTTGATGACGTCGGCGGCCATGGCGGTGACGCTCAGGCAGGCAGTAAGTACAAACAGCGCTAGACGACCCATGATCGTTCTCCTCGAAGTGTCGTGACTCAGACCGCGACCTTGTGGTCTTGCAGCCCGGGGCTGCTGACGCGGTAAATACCGATCTCACCTAACAGATTAGGCCATAGCTTACTGGCCCACCCGTGTCGGTGTTGTTGATCCACGGCAAGCCGATCAATGACCCTGGCTTCACGTTCGCGACACAACGCTTCAAAGTCTTCGAAGGTGCAAAAGTGGATGTTCGGCGTGTTGTACCAGGTGTACGGCAGAAAATCGGACACCGGCATCCGGCCCTTGCTCGCCAGGTACCAGCGGCAGCGCCAGTGACCGAAGTTGGGGAAGGTGATGATGCACTGGCGACCGACGCGCAGCATTTCGTCGAGGATTCTGTCCGGGTAATGCACGGCTTGCAGCGCCTGGGTCATGACCACGACGTCGAAGCTGTTGCTGGCAAAGTTGCCTAGGCCCTTGTCCAGGTCTTGCTCAATCACGTTGATGCCCTTGGCCACGCACTCGGCGATGTTGTCCGGGTCGTTTTCCAGGCCATAGCCGGTGACTTGCTTGTTATCGCGCAGCCAGGTCAGCAATTCGCCATCGCCGCAACCGAGGTCGAGCACGCGGCTGCCGGCGGGGATCCATTCCTGGATGATTTCCAGATCAGCTCTCATGGCTTTCTCACAACGTAATGCGGTTCATGTAATTGCTGAATGCCTGCAAGTAGCGCGGGATCGGAATCAGGAAGGCGTCGTGGCCTTGCGGAGCGTCGATCTCGAGGTAGCAGACGTCTTTCTTGGCTGCCATCAGCGCGTCCACCAGTTCCCGCGAGCGGGCAGGGGAGAAGCGCCAGTCGGTGGTGAAAGACATCACGCAGAACTTGGCTTGGGCGTTGGCGAAGGTTTTCGCCAGGTCGTCGTCGAAGTTCGCCGCCGGATCGAAGTAGTCCAGTGCCTTGGTCATCAGCAGGTACGTGTTGGCGTCGAAACGCCCGGAGAACTCTTCGCCCTGATAACGCAGGTAGCTTTCGACCTGGAATTCGACGCTGTGGAAGTCGTAGTTGAGCTTTTCGCTCTTCAGGCCACGACCGAATTTCTCACCCATCGAGTCATCGGACAGGTACGTGATGTGCCCGACCATCCGCGCCAGCATCAAGCCACGCTTGGGGATCACGCCCGCTTCCTGGAACGAACCGCCGTGGAATTCGGGGTCGGTGAGGATTGCCTGGCGCGCCACTTCGTTGAACGCGATGTTCTGCGCCGACAGCTTGGGTGCCGAGGCGATGGCCAGGCAATGGCGAATGCGATCCGGGTAAGTGATGCTCCACTGCATCGCCTGCATGCCACCGAGGCTGCCGCCAATCACGGCGGCCCATTGGCCGATGCCCAGCAGGTCAGCCAGGCGCGCCTGGCTGTGAACCCAGTCTTCCACAGTCAACACAGGGAAGTCGGCGCCAAACGGCTTGCCGGTTTCCGGGTTGGTACTGCTCGGGCCGGTAGAGCCGTTGCAACCGCCGAGGTTGTTCAGGCTGACCACGAAGAATTTGTTGGTATCAATTGGCTTGCCGGGGCCGATGCAGCTGTCCCACCAACCGGGTTTACGGTCGTCGGGGCTGTGGAAACCGGCAGCGTGATGGTGACCGGACAAGGCGTGGCAGATCAGCACGGCGTTGCTCGCCGCGGCGTTCAGCGTGCCGTAGGTTTCGTAGATCAGGTCATAAGCTGGGAGCGAACGGCCGCAGGCCAAGGCCAGGGGTTCACTGAAGTGCGCCACTTGCGGCGTCACCAGACCAACAGAATCGGGGGGAAAGGCAGCTGGCATCGACCCTGCTCTCGTTGAAATGAGGCGTAAGTCTAAAGACCGCTGCCCCTAGCAGCAAGCTAACTTCCCCACTGCTGACGATCGTTCCCACGCGGAGCGTGGGAACGATCAAGGACGGCTCAATCCAGGCAAATCCGGCAACTTCTTCGGCGAGCAAATCCGCACCCGCTTCTGCCGGTTCAGCTCCCCGCTAATCAAACTCACCTGGCTCTTGGAAACCCCAAACGCCTTGGCCAGAAACGCCATCAAATACGCATTGGCCTTGCCTTCAACCGGCGGCGCCGTCAGGCGGATCTTCAATCGATCCCCATGCAGCCCGCAGAAATCATCGCTGCGGGCCGCCGGTTGCAGGTGACACTCCAGAATCAGGTCGTCACCATCCCAGCGAAAGTAGCTCACCGGGTCAGATCAGCAGACGCAGGATTTCCGGCATCATCGTCATGGCGGCGAGGTTGTTGATCACCAGCATGTCGATCAGCTTGAGCGCCATGAACGCCAGGATCGGCGAGATATCCAGACCGCCAAGGTTGGGCAGGATCTTGCGGAACGGCGCCAGGGCCGGTTCGCATATCTGGTTCACCAGCTCGGCGCCAGGGTTATGGCTGCCCGGTGCGACCCAGGACAGGATCACGCTGATGATCAGGGCAAAGAAGAAAATCTTCAGGAACAGCGCGGTCACGCCAATCAGCGACCAGATCAGCAATTGCAGCGGGTTGCCGGTGGTGCCGTAAGTCAGCAGCAGGGTCAGGGCCATCAGCGCCAGTTGCACGAGGATCGCCAGCACCAGCGAGGACATGTCCAGGCCGAACATGCTCGGGATGATCCGGCGCAATGGCTTGAGCAGCGGCTGGGTGGCTTTCACGGCGAACTGGCAGAGCGGGTTGTAGAAGTTTGCGCGTACCAGTTGCAGCACGAAGCGCAGCAGCACGATCAGCAGGTACAGGCTGCCGAGGGTTTGCAGCACATAGACCGCTGCAGTGTTCAATCCAATCATGTAAGGCTCCTTATTGACCCAATTGTTCGGCCATCTCGGCCGAGCGGTGCGCAGCGGCGCCAAGTGCTTTTTCTACCAGGGCTTCGAAGCCGCCGGCCTGGAACGACTTGATCGCCGCTTCCGTCGTGCCCGCAGGCGACGTCACGCGGCGACGCAGTTCCGCAGCGTCGACGTCACTGGCCACGGCCATGTGAGCGGCGCCCAAAGCGGTTTGCAGGGTCAGTTGTGCAGCGATGTCTGCTGGCAGACCGAGCTTCACGCCAGCGGCGGTCATGGCTTCGATCAGCAGGAAAAAGTACGCAGGGCCCGAGCCGGAAACGGCGGTGACCGCGTCCAGTTGCTGCTCTTCATCCAGCCACAATGCGGTGCCGACGGCGGACAGCAGTTCTTGCGCCTGTTTGCGTTGCTCGGGGTTCACTTCGGCCGTGGCGAACAAACCGCTCACGCCCTGGCGCAGCAGCGCCGGGGTGTTGGGCATGCAACGCACGATCGGTTGGGCGCCGAGCCAGTTGTTCATGCTGGCGCAGGTGATGCCGGCCGCAATCGAGACCACCAGTTGATTTGGCTTGAGGCTTGGGCGAAGCGCTTCGCAGACGGCTTTCATCGCTTGAGGTTTGACCGCCAGTACGACGACTTCGGCGCCCTGGATGGCTTCGGCGTTGTCGGCGAACACGTCGATACCGTGTTCAGCGTTCACGCGAGCGCGGGTTTCAGCGCCCGGATCGCTGGCGCGGATCTGCGCGGCGTCCAGACCTTTGGCGCGCAGGCCGCCGATCAGGCTGGCGGCCATGTTGCCGGCACCGATAAAGGCAATACGAGTCTTGCTCATGTCAGGTCCTTATAGAGAGAGGAGTCAGCCATTTTTCAAGGCTGGCCATGCATTTGTTGAGAGCCGCGAGCGCCAAAGAGGGCTGTACCGATGCGGACCCACGTGGCGCCCATGGCGATGGCTGACTCAAGGTCGTGGCTCATGCCCATGGAAAGTGTGTCGAGCGGCAGGTTCAGGCTGGCTTGCAGGCTTTGTACGGCAGCAAAAGCGGCATCCTGGGCGGCGCGATCTTCAGTCGGCTCGGGAATTGCCATCAACCCGCGCAGCTTGATGCGCGGTAGTTCGCTGATGGCATTGGCCAGGGCCGGAAGATCGGCCGGGGTGCAGCCGGACTTGCTGGCTTCACCGCTGACGTTGACCTGGATGCAAATGTTCAGTGGCGGTAAATCGGCAGGACGTTGTTCGGACAGGCGTTGTGCGATTTTCAAACGATCCACGGAATGCACCCAGGCGAAGTGCACGGCGATAGCGCGAGTCTTGTTCGATTGAATGGGGCCGATGAAGTGCCAGATCAAGGGCAGGTCGGCCAATTCGAGCTGTTTGCTCAGGGCTTCCTGCAGGTAGTTCTCGCCAAAGTCGCGCAGCCCGGCGGCATACGCTTCGCGCAGGGCTTCGGCGGGCTTGGTCTTGCTCACAGCCAGCAGCTGGACGCTGTCTTCGTCGCGCTTTGCGGCGACGGCAGCGGCGTGGATGCGTGAACTAACCTGAGCGATGTTGTCTGCTATCGTGGACATCAAGAGGCGCCGGCGGCTGAAGGTTCGCGGCATTCTACTGGAATTGAGGAACGCTATGGATATCACTGAGCTGCTGGCTTTCAGCGCGAAACAGGGCGCGTCCGACTTGCATCTGTCTGCCGGCCTGCCACCGATGATTCGGGTCGACGGCGATGTGCGGCGCATCAACCTGCCAGCCCTGGACCACAAACAGGTGCAGGCGCTGATCTACGACATCATGAACGACACGCAGCGGGTGGACTTCGAGAAGCACCTGGAGACCGACTTCTCCTTTGATGTGCCCGGCGTGGCGCGTTTTCGGGTTAACGCGTTCAACCACAATCGTGGTGCTGGCGCGGTGTTCCGGACCATTCCGTCCAAGGTCCTGAGCATGGACGACCTCGGTATGGGGGAAGTGTTTCGCAAGATTACCGAAGCGCCGCGGGGGCTGGTGCTGGTGACCGGGCCGACCGGTTCCGGAAAATCCACCACCCTGGCGGCGATGATCGATCACCTGAACACCCATCGCCATCAACACATCCTCACCATCGAAGACCCGATCGAGTTCGTCCACGAGTCGCGCAAATGCTTGATCAACCAGCGTGAAGTCCATCGCGATACACGCAGTTTCGCCACGGCTCTACGCTCGGCCCTGCGGGAGGACCCGGACGTGATTCTGGTTGGGGAGATGCGGGATCTCGAGACCATTCGCCTGGCATTGACCGCCGCCGAAACCGGTCACCTGGTGTTTGGCACGCTGCACACGACCTCGGCGGCGAAAACCATCGATCGGGTGGTGGACGTGTTTCCGGGGGACGAGAAGTCGATGGTCCGTTCGATGCTTTCCGAGTCGCTACTGGCGGTGGTGTCGCAGACGCTGGTCAAGAAGATCGGCGGCGGGCGGATCGCGGCCCACGAAATCATGCTCGGCACGTCGGCGATCCGTAACCTGATCCGAGAAGACAAGGTGGCGCAGATGTACTCGTCGATTCAGACCGGGGGAAACCTGGGGATGCAGACGCTGGATATGTGCTTGAAGGAGCTGGTGAGCAAGGGCTTGATCAGTCGCGAGCATGCGCGGGAGAAGGCGCGCACGCCGGATGGTTTTTGAGGGGAGTAGATCGTTCCCACGCTCTGCGTGGGAATGCCTCAATGGACGCTCCGCGTCCGCTTCGGCAGGGACGCGGAGCGTCCCGGGCTGCATTCCCACGCAGAGCGTGGGAACGATCAGTGTCGGGTTAGCGCTGAACAACCTGCAGGGTGTTCTTCTCTTTCGGCATAACCCGCTTGGCAACCACGTAGTGGTTTTCCCAGTAGGGTTTCTTCAGCGTATCGATGCTCACCGACTTGCCACGACGTGGTGCGTGGATGAAGCGGTCGTTGCCCAGGTAGATGGCAACATGATTGACCCGACGGCTCTTGATGTTGAAGAAAATCAGGTCGCCAGGCTTCAGATCCTTGCGATCGACTTTCTCCCCATGACCGCTGGCCATGGCGTTGGAAGTGCGCGGCAGGTCAAACGTGGCGTCGTTGAACGCGTATTTCACCAGGCCACTGCAGTCGAACCCTTTACTTGGGCTGCTGCCGCCCCAACGGTACGGAGTACCCAGGACGTTTACGGCGCGGCTCAGCACGTTGCTGCTTTCCTTGCTCGCCATCGGCGGTACAAGGCTGCTTTTGCTGCTGCTCAACTGGGGAGCGCGTTTTACGGATTGTTTGTTTTTGCTCGAAGGAGCAGAAACATGGGATTTTTGGGTGTAACCATTAACGTTAGGAAGACGTTGCTCACGATTGGTGGCGTGGGCGGCCAGTGGCATCAAAAGGCAAATGGTTAGCCATGTCTTGAAAAATGGACGCATTAGGCAAGGCTCATATAAGTTAGCGCGCAACTTTATAACAGCTTTTTTGGCCTTTCCGAGGCCGTTGGTCGATTCAACCTTGGGGTCAACGGAACCAAATAAGCGGAAAATGGACGCGATTGTCGGACAGACGTCAGGTGTTATAAGGCTTTGACGGGAGAGACAGTACCATTTGCCATACGTCGGCAACTCGTAAAAAAGTCACAAAGATTTAAAGAATATTTATCTATCGTGTGAATCGAGGTCCTTCATGAACACCTATCAACAGCCCGTTCCGCATCAAGACACGCACAGCAAAGTGATCGGTTACCTGCTGTGGATTTTCGGTTTTACCGGCGCTCACCGCTTCTATTACGGTAAGCCGGTGACGGGGACGATCTGGTTCTTCACCTTCGGTTTGTTGGGTATCGGCTGGCTGATCGACCTGTTTCTGATCCCGGCAATGGACCGTGAAGCAGACCTGCGGTTCACCGCGGGGCCTATCGAATACAACGTCGCGTGGATTCTGCTGACGTTTCTTGGGGTATTCGGCGTACACCGGATGTATCAGGGGAAGTGGATCAGCGGGTTGCTGTACCTGGTGACGGGCGGGTTGTTCTTTCTGGGGGTGCTGTATGACTTCTGGACGCTGAATGATCAGGTGTCGATTCGCAATGCGCAGAACCGATAACAGCAAAGATCAAAAGATCGCAGGCTTCGCCAGCTCCTACAGGGAAACGCATATTCCCGTGTAGGAGCTGCCGCAGGCTGCGATCTTTTCGTTTTTACGCCTGGTGGCTAATGCGTCCATCCACCAGGGTGTAACGCACCACGCCTGGCAGGCTGTGGCCAATGAACGGGCAGTTTTCGCCTTTGGACAGCCAGGTCTCACCGGCCACGGTCGACGCCGCCGGATCGAACAGCACGATGTCCGCCGGTCCACCTACCGCCAGTTTGCCCGCCGGCAGGCGCAACGCCTCGGCAGGTCCGGTGCTCAAGCGCGCCAACAGCGTTGGCAGGTCCAGCAAACCGTCTTCCACCAGCGTCATCGCCAATGGCAGTAGCAGTTCAACGCTGCTGATGCCTGGCTCGGTGGCCCCGAACGGCGCCAGTTTGGCGTCCCGCTCGTGGGGTTGGTGATGGCTGGAGATGGCCGAGACCACACCCGATTTCACCGCTTCACGCAGGCCATCGCGGTCGGCGCGGGTGCGCAGCGGCGGCTGGACGTGATAGAGGCTGCTGAAGTCGATCAGCGCTTCGTCGGTCAGGATCAGCTGATACAGAGCGACATCGGCCGTCACCGGCAGACCGCGAGCCTGGGCCTGAGCGATCAAGGCCACGCCACGGGCGCTGGTGAGCTGGCTGAAGTGCGCGCGCACGCCACTTTGCTCGACCAACAGCAGATCCCGCGCGAGAGCCACGGTTTCGGCAGTTTCAGGGATGCCCGGCAAACCGAGGAAGCTGGCGGTCGGGCCTTCGTGGGCCAGGCCACCTTCGGCCAGGTCATGGTCCTGAGAGTTGAAAATCACCGTCAGGTCGAATGTCGCGGCGTATTCCAGCGCCCGGCACAGCGTGCGGGTGTTGCGGAAGCTGTCCAGGCCGTTGCCGAAGGCCACGCAACCGGCATCGCGCAGGGCAACGAGCTCTGCAAGCTGTTCGCCGTCCAGGCCTTTGCTCAGGGCGCCGATCGGGAAGACTTTGGTGTTGCCGGCCTCGCGGGCGCGGTCGAGGATCAGTTCGGCCACGGCCGAGGTGTCCAGCACCGGTTTGGTTTTCGGTGGGCAGCACAGGCTGGTGACGCCACCGGCCGCGGCGGCGCGGGTTTCGCTGACGATTGAGCCTTTACGGCTGTAGCCCGGCTCGCGCAGAGCGACGTTCAGGTCAACCAGCCCAGGGGCGGCGACCAGGCCTTTGGCATCGAGGGTGTCGACGGCGACAAAACCGGCTGGCGCGGCGCCAAGGGCAATGATCTTGCAGGCTTCAATATGAATATCGGTAACTTGATCCAGGCCGCTGGCCGGATCAATGACGCGGGCGCCGAGAATGCTGAGCTTCACTGGGCGTTCTCCTGCTCGAATTGGCGCTGGGCAGTCTGCCCGCTCATGGCCATGGACAGCACAGCCATACGAATCGCAATACCGTAGGTGACTTGGTTGAGGATCACCGAGTGCGGGCCATCGGCCACCGCCGACTCAATTTCCACCCCACGGTTGATCGGCCCCGGGTGCATGACGATGCAATCCGGTTTGGCCCCGGCCAGGCGCGCGGTGGTCAGGCCGAACAGGCGGTAGAACTCGCCCTCGCTCGGCAGCAGGCCGCCGGTCATGCGTTCACGTTGCAGGCGCAGCATGATCACCACGTCGACGTCTTTCAGGCCTTCGGTCATGTCGGTGTAGACCTTCACGCCGTATTGCTCGATGCCGATCGGCAGCAGGGTTTTCGGCGCGATCACGCGGATGTCCGGGCAGCCGAGGGTTTTCAGCGCGAGCATGTTCGAACGCGCCACCCGCGAGTGCAGGATGTCGCCGACGATGGCTACGGAAAGGTTTTCGAAGCCGCCCTTGTGCCGACGGATGGTGAGCATGTCGAGCATGCCCTGGGTCGGGTGGGCGTGACGGCCGTCGCCACCGTTGATGATCGCCACTTGCGGGCAGACATGTTCGGCGATGAAGTGCGCCGCGCCGGAATCACCGTGGCGCACGACGAACATGTCGGCGGCCATGGCCTCCAGGTTGCGCAGGGTGTCGAGCAGGGTTTCGCCCTTGCTCGCCGACGACGTGGACACGTTCAGGGTGATCACGTCCGCCGACAGCCGCTGGGCCGCCAGTTCGAAGGTGGTGCGGGTGCGGGTGGAGTTCTCGAAGAACACGTTGCACACGGTCTTGCCGCGCAGCAACGGGACCTTCTTCACCGCCCGGGCGCCGACTTCGAGGAACGAGTCGGCGGTGTCGAGGATTTCCGTCAGCAGCTCGCGGCGCAAACCGTCGAGCGAGAGGAAGTGGCGCAGCTGGCCCTGATCATTGAGCTGCAGCGGGCGCTTGGTTTCTAGAGGCGTCATCGCGAGGGGGACTCTCAATAGGGCGAATTAAAGGGCGAGGTCTTGCAGTTCGAGCTTGAGTTCCGGGCCGGACAGTTTCACCCGTTCGTGGGCGGCCAGCGACAAGGTCGCGCCGACCACATTCGGGCGGATCGGCAGCTCGCCGGCGTCCAGGTCCAGCAGGCAAACCAATGTCACGCTGGCCGGGCGGCCGTAGTCGAACAGCTCATTGAGGGCGGCGCGGATCGTCCGGCCGCTCATCAGTACGTCGTCGATCAGCACCAGGTGTTGGCCTTCGATCTCGAACGGCAGAGCCGAAGGGCGCACTTGCGGGTGCAGGCCGTTCTGGCTGAAGTCGTCGCGGTAGAAGGAGACGTCCAGGGTACCGAGGGGCGAGTCGCTGCCCAGTTCATCGAGCAACGCCTGGGCGACCCAGACACCACCGGTACGAATACCGATGTAGCGCGGTTCGCTGATGCCACGTTTGGCCAGATAGGCGTCAAGCCGGGTCGCCATCTGGCTGATCAGTTCAACGGGATTGGGCAGGCTCATGGTTGCTCCTTCTTGGGCCCGAGCCGGGTTCTGCTGGAGAGGCGGCTCGGGTTGTAGCTAAGTAGAGACGCTTGTTGCGGCTCTTCAGGATTCGAACAGTGCGGTGTTTTCGTCGAGCCAGCCTTGCAGCAGCAGGGCGGCGGCGATGGCGTCCACCGGGTTGTCGCGGTAGCTGCCCTTTTGTCCGCCACGATCACGCCGTTCGCCCTTGGCTTCGAAGGTGGTCAGGCGCTCATCGTGGGTATAGAAGGGCAGGTTGTAGCGGCCGTTGAGGCGGCGGGCGAATTTCTCGGCGCGCAGGCACATGTCGCTCGGCGTGCCGTCCATGTTCAAGGGCAGGCCAACCACCACGGCATCGGGTTTCCACTCTTTGATCAGGGCTTCGACCTGATTCCAGTCGGGAATACCGTTTTGTGCCTTCAAGGTGCACAGCTCGCGGGCTTGGCCGGTAATCACCTGGCCGACCGCAACGCCGATCTGTTTGGTGCCGTAGTCGAAACCCAAAATCAGGCGCAGGGCCATCAGGCGTGTCCCGCCTGGCTGGTCAGCAGGCTGAGATTGACGCCCAGGTGCTTGGCCGCTGCTTCCAGGCGCAGTTCGCTGCTGGTGTTGAACAAAATATCGGCATCGAACGGGCAGGTCAGCCAGGCGTTCTGGGCCAGTTCGGCTTCCAGCTGCCCGGCTTCCCAGCCAGCGTACCCGAGGGCGATCAGGCTTTTCGCCGGACCGACGCCGTCGGCAATGGCGAACAGCACGTCTTGTGAGGTCGACAGGGCCAGTTTCTCATCAAGCTCAACGGTGGCCTGATAACTCTGCCCCGAGGGGTGCAGAACAAAACCGCGATCAGTCTGCACCGGGCCGCCGATGAAGATCGGCACATGCTGGCAGAGCACCGGCGGTTCGATGTCGGGGCGCAGTTGCTCGAGGATATCGGCCAGGTTGAGGTCTTGCGGACGATTGACCACCAGGCCCATGGCACCATTGGCCGTGTGCTCGACGATGTAGGTCAAGGTGTGCGCAAAGTTCGGGTCGACCATGTGAGGCATGGCGATCAGGAATTGATGCTTGAGGTAGCTGGGGCTGACGTTCTTCATGAGCGCTAGTGTGGCGTTGGAGGGGCGAACTGACAAGCTGAGGATGCGCAGGAAAATGCTGGCGCACGCCCCTGTAGCAGCTGGCGAAGCCTGCATCCGACTGCGAAGTAGTCGTCAATCGCCATACGTCATTTATTCAGGATGACCGTGTTTTGCGGGTTTGCGAGGACTGCGTCCTCGAACGCAGGCTTCGCCAGCTGCTACAGAGAGCATGCCGTCCGTTAATTACTGGACAACCGGTCCCCGCGGGCAAACTTCCAGGTCCGGATGATTTCCAGACGATCGATATCCGACAAATCCCCGGTAAACGGTGAAAACGGCGCCGCCAGTCGCACGATGCGCTGCGCCGCCTGATCCAGCAGCGGTTGCCCGGACGACTCCAGCACCAGCACTTCAAAGAGCGAACCGTCACGGTTGATCGAAACCATCAGGCGCAAATTGCCGTAGATCTGCTTGCGTCGCGCTTCGTCGGGGTAATTCAGGTTGCCGATGCGCTCGACCTTCTTGCGCCACTCGTCCTTATACCAGGCGCCCTTGTCGCGCATGGTCGACGCGGCGCTCAGGCGGTGGATGCGCGGGCGCTTGGCATACAACTGCTGTTCGTTGGCCAGCTCCGCTTCCAGGCTGGCGATGTCGGTGGACAGCTGTTCACTGTCGAACGTCGGCGCGGCGACGGCGGGTTTGGTGACGGGCTTGGGTTCTTCGGTTTTGGTGGCGGCCTTTTTCGGCTTGGGCGCGACGGTCGTCACAGCTGCCTTCGGTGCGGCTTCCGGCACTTGAGGCTTGGCCGCCGGCGGTGGCGTGACTTTCTGCACCTTGTTGTCCTGGAAAGGCGCGACCTCGGTGGTCTTGGGAATTGCCTTTTTATCCAGGGTGCCGCTGCCTTGCTGATTCTCTTGAGCGAGGAAATCGGCTTTATCAGGCTTCTTTTCGCTTTTAAAGGTGGCGAGGGTGATTTCCAGGGTTTTGCTGATTTGCTTGGGTTCGACCATCGTAAAGCCGACGCCCAACAGCAAGGCCAGGTGAATCAGCGCCGCGAGAAACAGGGTAAAACCGAGGCGATCAGCCGGGCGCACGCCACGATGGGCGAGTTCAGCGGGCAGATCGGACGGGAGCGTCATGACAAAAAAACCAACATCGCGTTTTTCACAGGCCGCGGATGATAACGCAATGTTGGTCGTTTCTTGGCTGTTCTATATCAACGGGCCTTGAGCTTCTGATCGATGGCATCCATCAACAGGCCGCCGATGTCGGTGCCAAACGCATTATCAATCTCGCGAATGCAGGTCGGGCTGGTGACGTTGATTTCCGTCAAATGCTCGCCGATGACGTCCAAGCCGACGAACAGCAGGCCTTTTTCGCGCAGGGTCGGACCGACTTGTGCGGCGATCCAGCGATCTTTCTCGGTCAGCGGTCGGGCTTCGCCACGGCCACCGGCGGCGAGGTTGCCACGGGTTTCACCGGCGGCAGGAATCCGCGCCAGGCAGTAATCCACCGGTTCGCCGTCGATCATCAGGATGCGCTTGTCGCCATCGACGATCGCCGGCAGGTAACCCTGGATCATGATCTGCTGTTTGCCGTGCAGGGTCAGGGTTTCGAGGATCACCGACAGGTTCGGGTGGCCAGCGGTGTGACGGAAGATCGATGAACCGCCCATGCCATCCAGCGGCTTGAGGATCACGTCGCCGTGGTGATCGGCGAATTCACGCAGTACGTCCGGGCGACGGCTGACGATGGTCGGCGGCGTGCACTGCGGGAACAGCGTGGCGAACAGCTTTTCGTTGCAGTCACGCAGGCTTTGCGGCTTGTTGACCACCAGCACGCCCGCGCGTTCGGCCTGCTCCAGCAGGTAAGTGGAGTAGACGAATTCCATATCGAACGGCGGATCCTTGCGCATCAGGATCACGTCCAGATCGCTCAGCAGCGCGTCGGTCTCGGCTTCGAGTTCGAACCATTTTTCCGGGTTGGCGAAGACTTTCAACGGACGCATCCGCGCCCGTGCTTCACCTTCAGCCTGGTACAAATCGCCCTGTTCCATATAGAACAGTTCCCAGCCGCGCTTCTGTGCGGCCAGCAGCATGGCCAGCGAGCTATCCTTTTTATAGGAGATGCTGGCGATAGGGTCCATGACAATCCCGACGCGAACGCTCATGGGTTTTTCCTCGAAATTGGGTGGGTCGCAGTGACCTGCAAAAGTGGCGTCAGAGTGGCGCTGAGTGTGTTCCCGGTCAAGGAAAAACCACTGCCAGGGTTGGCCGATAGATTGGTTTTGGAGACTGTGCTAAAAAGGCTGCCATATCGCGCTGGCCCTTGAACATCAAGGGTTTCGAGCCTCCGGTTATCGGAAATGGACAATTTGATTCGCAAAGGCGACGGCAGAGCATTTATGGAACAGCATTCCAGCGCCTTGAAGGTCATGGTGATCGACGATTCGAAAACGATTCGCCGCACCGCCGAAACGCTTTTGAAAAACGTGGGTTGTGAAGTGATCACGGCCATCGATGGTTTCGATGCCCTGGCCAAGATTGCCGACAATCACCCCGGCATCATCTTTGTCGACATCATGATGCCGCGTCTGGATGGTTATCAGACCTGCGCTTTAATCAAGAGCAACAGTGCGTTCAAGTCCACGCCAGTGATTATGCTGTCGTCCAAGGACGGGCTGTTCGACAAGGCCAAGGGGCGCATCGTCGGCTCCGACCAGTTTTTGACCAAGCCTTTCAGCAAGGAAGAACTGCTGAACGCGATCCAGGCCCATGTACCGGGCTTCGCCGCCGTTTTGCCGCAGTAGGACACGCACAGTGACGCTCGGCCAGCGGGCCCGGCGTCGACAAGAATGGGGAAGACCATGGCACGTATTCTGATCGTCGATGATTCGCCGACTGAAATGTACAAACTGACCGGCATGCTGGAAAAGAACGGTCATGAAGTGTTGAAAGCCGAAAACGGCGCCGACGGCGTGGCCCTGGCCCGTCAGGAAAAACCCGACGCCGTGCTGATGGACATCGTCATGCCTGGCCTCAATGGTTTCCAGGCGACCCGTCAGCTGACCAAAGACCCGGAAACCGGGCACATCCCGGTGATCATCATCACCACCAAGGATCAGGAAACCGACAAAGTCTGGGGCACGCGCCAGGGCGCCAAGGACTACCTGACCAAACCGGTCGACGAAGAAACCCTGATCAAGACCCTGAACAACGTGCTGGCCGGTTGATCGTCCAGCCATGACCGAGTCGCTGACGGCTTTCGAACTGCTGCTGCAGATCGACCAGCGTTGTCGTCTGCTGGCGGCGGACTTGCCGTCCCAGCCGGCCCGACAAGACAGTTGGAGCGGCATCGGCTTCCGTCTGGGCGAGCACTGGTACGTCGCGCCGATGGGCGAGGTCAGCGAAGTGTTGCACGAGCCGCGGTTCACCCAGCTGCCGGGGGTCAGACCCTGGGTCAAGGGCGTGGCCAACCTGCGCGGGCGTCTGTTGCCGATCATCGACTTGTGCGGCTTCTTTTCTGGTAATGAGCCTGGGCATGAGCTGTCAGCCGTGCGCAAGCAGCGCCGGGTATTGGTGGTCGAGCATAACGATGTGTTTACCGGCTTGATGGTCGATGAGGTTTTCGGCTTGCAGCACTTTGCCCAGGACAGTCTGGAACCGGTAGATAGCTTGAGCGGCGCGATAGCACCCTTCATCCAGGGCCAGTTTCAGCGTGAGCAGAACTGGCAGGTGTTCAGCCCGTTTGCGTTGGTGCAGTCCCAAAGCTTCATGCACGTCGCGCTGTAAACGCGAACGCCTTATGTAGCAGCTGCCGAAGGCTGCGTTCGAGGGCGAAGCTCTCGCAAAATCAGGCCGCGCGGTTTTTCAGATGCACCGTAGCGCCAGAGTTTACGACCGCTTCGCAGTCGGACGCAGGCATCGCCAGCTGCTACAAGGGATCGAGCAGGTGTCGAGGATTGGCGGTCACAAAGAATTCAGCTGTTCAGGCGAGGACCGATGATAAAAGCAAAAACAGGCAAGCCAGAAGGGTCGCGCAGCCGGTCACAGATCATCGCGCTGTTCATTGCGCTGATCGTCTTCATCATGCTGCTGTTCGCCAACTTCGCGTACCTCAACACCCAGGCCACGTACGACAAACAGTACATCGGCCACGCCGGTGAGCTGCGCGTGTTATCCCAGCGCATTGCCAAGAACGCCACCGAAGCTGCTGCCGGCAAGGCTGCGGCTTTCAAACTGCTGAGCGATGCGCGCAATGACTTCGCCCAACGCTGGGGCTATCTGAAGAAAGGCGATCCCGCCACCGGCCTGCCGCCGGCGCCGTCCACCGTGCGCCCGGAAATGCGCGCCGTGCAACTGGACTGGGAACGCTTGCTGAAAAACACCGACGCGATCCTCTCCAGCGAACAGACCGTGCTGTCGCTGCATCAAGTCGCCGCGACCCTGGCCGAAACCGTGCCGCAGTTGCAGGTCGAGTACGAAAAAGTCGTCGAAACCCTCCTTCAGCGCGGTGCCCCGGCCGCGCAGGTGGCCATGGCCCAGCGCCAGTCGCTATTGGCTGAGCGGATTCTCGGTGCGGTGAATACCGTGCTGTCCGGTGATGAAAATTCGCAGCAGGCCGCCGACGCTTTCGGTCGCGATGCGGCGCGATTCGGTCAGGTGCTCAACGGCATGCTCCAGGGCAATCCGTCACTGAAAGTCAGCCAGGTTGAAGACCGCGATGCTCGCGCGCGGTTGATCGAGATTTCCGAGCTGTTCGAGTTCGTCTCGGGTTCGGTGGATGAAATCCTTGAAACCTCGCCGGAGCTGTTCAAGGTCCGTGAATCGGCCACCAATATTTTCACCCTGTCGCAGACCCTGCTCGAGGAAGCCTCGCACCTGGCCAGCGGTCTCGAAAACCTGGCCGGCGGGCGCAACACCGACACCATTGGCGGCTACGTGCTGGGGCTGTTGGCGCTGATGTCGATCATCCTCATTGGTCTGGTGATGGTTCGGGAAACCAATCGTCAGCTGCGCGAAACGGCCGAGAAGAACGAGCGTAACCAGAACGCGATCATGCGCCTGCTCGACGAGATTGAGGACCTGGCGGACGGTGACCTGACCGTGACCGCCTCGGTGACCGAAGACTTCACCGGGACCATCGCCGACTCGATCAACTATTCCGTGGACCAATTGCGCGATCTGGTGGCGACCATCAACCTCACCGCTGGCCAGGTCGCTGCCGCCGTGCAGGAAACCCAGGCCACCGCCATGCACCTGGCGCAGGCTTCGGAGCATCAGGCGCAGCAGATTGCCGAAGCCTCCACCGCGATCAATGACATGGCCGAGTCCATCGATCAGGTCTCGGCCAACGCCGCCGAATCCTCAGCGGTGGCCGAGCGTTCGGTGGAAATCGCCAACAAGGGCAACGAGGTGGTGCACAACACCATCCACGGCATGGACAATATTCGCGAGCAGATTCAGGACACCGCCAAGCGTATCAAGCGCCTCGGCGAGTCTTCTCAGGAAATCGGCGACATTGTCAGCCTGATCGATGACATTGCCGACCAGACCAACATCCTTGCGCTCAACGCGGCGATCCAGGCCTCCATGGCCGGTGATGCCGGGCGCGGTTTTGCGGTGGTCGCCGATGAAGTCCAGCGGCTGGCCGAGCGCTCGTCCGCCGCCACCCGGCAGATCGAAACCCTGGTGCGGGCGATTCAGACCGACACCAACGAAGCAGTGATTTCCATGGAGCAGACCACCACCGAAGTGGTGCGCGGCGCGCGTCTGGCGCAGGATGCCGGAGTGGCCCTGGAAGAAATCGAAGGCGTGTCGAAGACCCTCGCCGCGTTGATCCAGAGTATTTCCAACGCAGCGCAGCAACAGACGTCTTCGGCCGGTCAGATTTCCCTGACGATGAACGTGATCCAGCAGATCACCACGCAGACCTCGTCCGGCTCCACCGCCACCGCCGAGAGCATTGGCAACCTGGCGAAAATGGCCAGCCAGCTGCGGCGTTCGGTATCCGGTTTCACCTTGCCGGCCGCCAAGGCGCAGGCTGCGGATAAAGTGTGATGCGCCTTGAGGCGCGCGAATTATGAGTGGAGTGGTTATGGGTGATCGGCACGACTATGTGGCCCTCGAGTGGGTCAAAGGCGAGATTGCCGAAACGCTGAAAGTGGCTCACCAGGCGATTGAAACGTTGCTTGATGACCCGCAGGCGACGCACGCCCTCAGTGAATGCCTGGCGTGCATCCATCAGGTTCACGGCAGTTTGCAGATGGTCGAGTTCTACGGCGCGGCGCTGCTCGCCGAAGAGATGGAACATCTGACCACCGCCTTGCAACAGAACCGCGTCAGTCATCGCGATGAGACGCTCCACCTGATGCTGCAAGCCCTTGGGCAGCTGCCGATTTACCTAGACCGGGTGCAAGGTGCGCGCCGCGACCTGCCGCTGGTGGTGTTGCCACTGATCAACGATCTGCGCAGCGCCCGTGGCGAAAGCCTGTTGTCGGAAACCAGCCTGTTCAGCCCGCAATTGCCGGACCTGCCGCCCCTGGACGAAGAGTCGCTGGCGCTGCTGGAGCCGCCGGATTTACCAAATGTGCTGCGCAAGTTGCGGCAGATGTTGCAGATGGCCCTGGTCGGGTTACTGCGTGAACAGGACGGCGAAACCAATCTCGGTTACCTGACCAAGGTTTTTGCGCGCCTTGAAGGGCTGTGTGGCAGCGCGCCCTTGAGCCCGTTGTGGCAAGTCGCTTCGGCGCTGGTCGAAGGCATGCGCGGCGGCTCGATTGCTAACAGTCCGGCGTTGCGCAGTCTGTTCAAGGAGGCCGACAAAGAACTGAAGCGCCTGCTCGAACAGGGCATACCCGGAATCAATCAGCCGGCGCCGCTGGAGTTGCTCAAGAGTTTGCTGTTCTACATTGCCAAGGCCGAACATCCCACCGGGCAGATGCTGACCATGAAAGATCGCTACGGACTGGACGACGCGCTGCCTGACAGCGCAATGGTCGACGAAGAACGCGCACGGCTGGCCGGTCCCGACCGCGATGCCATGCGCTCGGTGTTGGCCGCTTTGTGTGAAGAGCTGGTGCGGGTCAAGGAGCGCCTGGACCTGTTCGTGCGCAGCGACCGCCAACACACCTCGGACCTCGAAAGCCTGCTGGCGCCCCTGCGGCAAATCGCCGACACCCTGGCGGTGCTCGGTTTCGGCCAGCCACGCAAGGTCATCATCGATCAACTGGCGGTGGTGCTGAGCCTCGCCCAGGGCCAGCGTGAGCCCAACGACGCAATCCTTATGGACGTCGCCGGTGCCTTGCTCTACGTCGAAGCGACCCTCGCCGGCATGGTCGGCACCGTCGAGCCGGAAAGCCAGGAAGAAAGCCGCCTGCCGACCACCGACCTGACACAGATCCATCAGATCGTGATCAAGGAAGCGCGTATCTGCCTGCAACAGGCCAAGGACATGATCGTCGACTACATCGACGCCGACTGGGACCGCCAGCACTTGCAGCCACTGCCGGCCTTGCTGACCCAGGTGCGCGGTGCGCTGGCGATGATTCCGTTGAGCCGTGCGGCGAGCCTGATCGAAACGTGCAACCACTTCATCCGCGAGCACCTGCTGCTGGATCCGGATCATCCCGGCTGGCAGGAACTGGACAGCCTGGCCGACGTCATCACCAGCATCGAGTATTACCTGGAGCGCCTCAACGACGACCCCGAAGCGCCGGGCGAAAAATTGCTCGACGTCGCGGAAAAAAGCCTGGCCGCACTCGGCTTTTTCCCCAGCGAGCAACAGGTGCCGGTGCTTGAAGATGTGCTCAGCCCGAGTGAAGCGCAGGTCATGCAGGATCTGCAGGAACTGGATGACCCTGAGACCGTCAAGTCACTGGCCGATGTCTTGGCCAGCCCTGTGTCTTCCGTCAACCCGCCCGCCCTGACTATCCCGGGAAGCCTGTTGCCGCCGCCCACCGGTGAAGAACCGGTGGACGATGACCTGCGGGAAGTGTTCCTCGAAGAAACCGATGAAGTCCTGGAAATCCTCCGGGAGTACCTGCCACGCTGGTCGGCCGATCCCGACAGCAAGTCGGCCCTGAGCGAACTGCGCCGGGCCTTCCATACGTTGAAAGGCAGTGGCCGGATGGTCCGCGCGTTGGTGCTGGGCGAACTGGCTTGGGCGATGGAAAACCTGCTCAACCGCGTACTGGAACGCAGCGTTCCGCCGGGGCCGGCGGTGCAACAACTGCTGGGCGATGCGCTGAATCTGCTGCCGGAACTGGTGGCCGAGTTTGCCAACCATGCCCAGCGCCAGCGCAACGATGTCGACCAATTGGCCGCGCGCGCCCACGCCTTGGCCAAGGGCAATGAGCCGATACCCGACGAGGATGCGCAGGACGTCGCAGCCCTCGATCCGCTGCTGCTTGAGATCTTCCGCAACGAAGCCGAAACCCATTTGGGCAGCCTCAACCGTTTCCTCGATAAAGCCGCCGAGCACGTGCCATTGCAGGCCAGCGACGAGTTGCAGCGGGCGCTGCATACCCTCAAGGGCAGCGCCTCCATGGCTGGCGTATTGCCGATCGCCGAGCTGGCAACACCGCTGGATCATCTGGCCCGGGAATACAAGGCGCACCTGCTCGCCCTCGACCTCGACGAAGTCGAACTGTTACTCGAAGCCGAAGGACTGTTCCGTCTCGGGCTGCGACAGCTCAAGAGTGATCCACTGGCGGAGATTCCCGGCGCCCGCTCCTTGATCGAGCGAACCCAGGCATTGCTGGCCGAGCGTCTGGAAGTCCTCCTGAGTGCACCCAATAGCGGGTTGCGCATCAAGCGTGATCCGCAACTGATCAATAACTTTCTCGCGCAAGGCATGGACATCCTGCTGGACGCCGAAAGCCTGTTGCAACGCTGGCAGCAACATCCCGGCGAGCGTCAGGAGCTCAGTGCATTGCTGGATGAATTGACTACCCTCGGCGAAGGCGCGCACCTGGCTGATCTGCATCCGGTGGATGAACTCTGCGAAGCCTTGCTCGACCTCTACGGCGCGGTGGAAGAAAGCAGCCTGGCGGTCAGTGAGGCGTTTTTCCATGAAGCGCAAAGTGCTCACGAAGCGCTGATCAACATGCTCGACGAACTGGCCGCCGGCCAGGAAGTCAGCCCGCAACCGGAACGCATCCGGGCCTTGCGCGGGTTGCTCGATGAGAGCCTGGATCCGTCGGCGATGGGGCTGATCCGCAGCGATGGCAGCCGCACGTTGAGCATTCGGGAACTGGGCAGCGCCACGGCCGAACTGGAGCAGACTGCGACCCAGGTTGAACTGGACGATGAGATCGTTTCGATCTTCCTCGAAGAGGCGGTGGATATCCTCGAGAGCGCCGGCCAGGCCTTGCAGCGCTGGCTGAGCGACCCGGACAACGCTGCGCCGTTGTTGTCGTTGCAGCGAGATTTGCACACCCTCAAGGGTGGTGCGCGGATGGCCGAGGTCGAGCCGGTCGGTGAGCTGGCCCATGAACTGGAAAGCCTTTACGAAGGTCTGGTGGACCGTCGTTACGCCTACAGCGAAGCCTTGGCGCACTTGCTGCAACACAGTCATGACCGGCTCGCGCAGCTGCTTGATCAGTTGCAGAACCAGCGGCCATTGGGCGATCCGGGTGAGGTGATCGAGGCCATTCGCGAGTTTCGCCAGGGAAACTCCAGCACTGTTGAAACGGTCGAGCCGGCACGGGCCGAGGATTCGCCAGGCCATGATCCGGAGCTTCTGGAGATCTTCCTCGAGGAAGGTTTCGACATCATCGAAAACTCCGGCGCGGCGCTGGTGCGCTGGCAGGCCGAGCCGTCGAATCGTCAGGAAGTGGAAACCCTGCTGCGTGATTTGCACACCCTCAAGGGTGGCGCGCGGATGGTGGAAATCGCGCCGATTGGCGACCTCGCCCATGAGCTGGAATTCCTCTACGAAGGCCTGTCGGCTGGCGTGCTGCAACCTACCGCCGCGTTGTTCGGCTTGTTGCAAAGCAGCCACGACCGACTGGCGCAGATGCTCGACGCGGCCCGTGCCGGTCAGCCATTGCCGCCCGCCGATCGACTGATCGACGCGATCAAGAATTTCATTCATCCGGCAGTACCCGAAGCACCGGCACCGGTCGTGGTATCCGCTACGCCGAAAGTCGAGCCGCCGGCACCGCAACCCGATGCCGGCGCGGACATGGTCAAGGTCTCGGCAGAACTGCTCGATGATCTGGTCAACCTGGCCGGCGAAACGTCGATCTTCCGTGGCCGGATCGAACAACAGGTCAACGATGCGCGGGTGACCCTGAGCGAAATGGAAACCACCATCGAGCGCATGCGCGACCAGTTGCGGCGACTCGATACCGAAACCCAGGGGCGGATTCTCAGCCGCCAGCAAGTCGAAGCCGAACGCCTGGGCTACGAAGAGTTCGATCCGCTGGAAATGGACCGCCACTCGCAGTTGCAGCAACTGTCGCGCGCACTGTTCGAATCCGCCTCCGACTTGCTCGACCTCAAGGAAACCCTCGACCGACGCAATCAGGACGCGGAAAACCTGCTGCAACAGCAGGGCCGCATCAACACCGAATTGCAGGAAGGCCTGATGCGTACACGCATGGTGCCGTTCGAGCGGATGCTGCCGCGCTTGAAGCGGATCGTCCGTCAGGTCTCCGGCGAGTTGGGCAAAGATGTGGAATTCATCGTCGGCAATGCCGAAGGCGAGATGGACCGCAACGTCCTCGAACGCATGGCCGCGCCGTTGGAACACATGCTGCGCAACGCCGTGGATCATGGCCTGGAATCCGCCGAGGTGCGTATCGCTGCGGGTAAACCGGCTCAGGGTCGAATCACGCTCGACCTGTCGCGAGAGGGCGGCGACATCATTTTCGACATCCGCGACGACGGTGCCGGCGTGCCGCTGGACGCGGTGCGGCGCAAGGCGATCAAACGCGGGTTGCTGGCCCCGGACAGCGACATCAGCGACCGCGATGTCCTGCAATTTATCCTGCAACCGGGGTTCTCCACCGCTGAGAAAATCACCCAGATTTCCGGGCGCGGCGTCGGCATGGACGTGGTACATGAAGAGGTCCGGCAGCTCGGCGGCAGCATGAGCATCGACTCTGTGCCGGGGCAGGGCGTGCACTTCCGGATTCGCTTGCCGTTTACCGTGTCGGTCAACCGGGCGCTGATGGTGCAGTGCTTTGATGATCAGTACGCGATCCCGCTGAACACCATCGACGGCATCGTTCGCGTGCTGCCCAACGAACTTGAAGGGCATTACCGGCTTGATCCGCCGACCTACAAATACGCCGGGCAACACTATGAACTGTGTTACCTCGGCGAACTGCTGAAAACCAGCCATCGCCCGAAACTACTCGGCCAGAGCTTGCCGCTGCCGGTATTGCTGGTGCAGTGCAACGAGCGGCACATCGCGGTGCAAGTCGACTCCATGGCTGGCACTCGCGAGATCGTGGTCAAAAGCCTTGGCCCGCAATTCGCGGCGGTGCAGGGTTTGTCCGGGGCCACGATTCTCGGCGATGGGCGTGTGGTGCTGATTCTTGATTTGCTGGCACCGATCCGCGCGATGCAGGCCCGTGTGCCGCAACAGCCAGTGACTCAGGAGGCGGAAGTCGAGCCGCACAAGCCACTGCTGGTGTTGGTGGTCGACGATTCGGTGACGGTGCGCAAGGTCACCAGCCGTCTGCTGGAACGCCACGGCATGAACGTGCTGACCGCCAAGGACGGTGTCGACGCCATGCTGCTGCTTGAAGACCACAAGCCTGACGTGATGCTGCTGGACATCGAAATGCCGCGCATGGATGGCTTCGAAGTCGCGACCCAGGTACGCGCCGACGAACGTTTGCAGCACCTGCCGATCATCATGATCACCTCCCGCACCGGGCAGAAACACCGCGACCGCGCCATGGCCATCGGCGTCAACGACTACCTCGGCAAGCCGTACCAGGAATCGGTGCTGCTCGAAAGCATCGCCCTGTGGAGCAAAACCCATGCTTGAACACCGCACCAGCAACCTCACCGGCCTGCTGCTGCCCTTGGCTGACCGTAACCTGATCCTGCCCAACGTCGCTGTTGCGGAGCTTATTGATTACCAACCCAGCGCCTTCGACCTCGACACGCCGCCGTGGTACCTCGGGCGGGTCATGTGGCGGAACCGGCAGATACCGTTGCTGAGTTTCGAGTCGGCGTGTGGGCAGAAAATCGTGATCGGTGAGCGGGCGCGGATTGTCATCCTCAATGCGCTCGGTGGGCGGCCTGAATTGAAGTTTATTGCCTTGCTGGTGCAGGGGATTCCGCGGTCTTACAAGCTTGATAGTCAGTTGAGCTATGTGGATGTGCCGTTGTGTTCGCTGGAACAGGCGGCGGTGCAGGTGGGGGAGCAAGTGGCGAAGGTGCCTGACTTGCTGGCGTTGGAGGAGTTACTCATTACGGCCGGGTTAGCCAACTGATCGTTCCCACGCTCTGCGTGGGAATGCCTCAACGGACGCTCCGCGTTCGGCTCTGGATGGGACGCGGAGCGTCCCGGGCTGCATTCCCACGCAGAGCGTGGGAACGATCATGACAAGGGTTTCTGCGCTAAACCCTGGCCTGAGCTGCCATCTGCGCCGTCTCATGATGATCCAGCGCCCGCTCCACCAACAACTGCACCCCATCCGCCATGCGGCTGAGCGCCAAGGCTACAGAGCGGCGTGAGCCTTCCACATCGTCCGCCAGATCGGCAGCAATGGCGCTGATGGACAGCAGGTCTTCGGATGAATTGGCCAGAAGGGCTTCGGTGTCGATATCGGGGGAGACGCTGAATAGGTGATGTTTGCGGCGCTTGCCCGGTTTTTCATGGCGTGGGAAGTAGTAGGAAAAGACGCGGTCGGCGGCTTCCTTGAGTTTTTCAGCTTCGAGGGATGCTTCGGAACCGGTGTCGGTTTCCGGCGGGTTGGGAGTTGGTTTGAACATGGCAAAGATCCTTGTAGTGATGGAGCTGCCGTTTTTCGTTTTCCAGACGAAAAGGGTGGCAGCTGTACGCGGACTGGAAAAACCGAGAAAGGATCAAACCCGGCAGACCCGAAGGTCTCCCACGCACAGCCGCCATAACTTAGAACTACGGAGCAAAAAAAGCGCCGCATTATGTCATGTGCATTGATCCTGTTCTTCGGGTTTTCCAGACCCGATCGCTGAATTGGCAGCGACCCGGAAACGATAAAGATCAACGCAAAACCGCACCAGTCGGCGGGTTCCGGCATTGCTGTAGGCAGCGACGCCAGACTGCGTAGCCGCTCACCCTTCCTGCGGAGAAACTTTTAAACACAAATCCCCATTTGGCTGGCGAAGGTTGAAGAGTCCCAAAAAGGGACTGATTGGTCCTTTTTTGGGACTTGTCGATGATTGCTGTGGAGCTTTCTCAGGACAGATGTTTCAACACAAAAACCAGGTGTGTTCGAAATCCACCCCTCACCCCAGCCCTCCCGAAACGTCGGACCGCCCCAGAGGGGAGAGGGGGAAAGGGAGCAGATCTCCATGCTTTTCAAAGCCTGAGTTCGACTCGGAATCTCAGGTCGATGTATAGCGAAAGCCACCTCGGTCAGTCCCCTCGCCCCTCTGGGGAGAGGGTTAGGGTGAGGGGTGGATCTAACAGCCACCCAATATTTCAAATCATTACCCTGACCGTAACGATCCGTCTCTCTGCTTGATTGATGCCCCCCACCCAACGCTCCTAAGGTGACTCCCACGACAGCGAACCCGTGGAGTGGTCATGACAACAACAATATCCCCCGACTCGCGATGGACGCGGCGGCGCAGCGAAAAGCAGCGGCGTCTCGAGCTGGTACGGGGTCTCGCCGACGGTGTGGTCCTGCCCACCGACAAAATCGTTGCGGCGCTGGAGGCATTGATCCTGCCCGGCGACCGTGTGGTGCTGGAGGGCAATAACCAGAAGCAGGCGGATTTCCTGTCCCGCTCCCTGGCCAAGGCTGATCCCGCGAAGCTGCATGACCTGCACATGATCATGCCCAGCGTCGGACGCTCCGAGCATCTGGATCTGTTTGAACGCGGCATCGCCCGCAAGCTCGATTTCTCCTTCGCCGGCACCCAGAGCCTGCGCATCAGCCAGCTGCTGGAAGACGGCCTGCTGGAAATCGGCGCGATTCACACCTACATCGAGCTCTATGCGCGGCTGGTGGTCGACCTGATTCCTAACGTCGTGCTCTCGGCCGGTTTCATGGCCGACCGCGCCGGCAACATCTACACCGGCCCGAGCACCGAAGACACCCCCGCATTGATCGAACCGGCCGCCTTCAGCGACGGCATCGTCATCGTTCAGGTCAATCAACTGGTGGACGATGTCAGCGAGTTGCCTCGTGTCGACATCCCGGCCTCCTGGGTCGACTTCGTGGTGGTGGCGGACAAACCGTTCTACATCGAACCGCTGTTCACCCGCGACCCACGCCACATCAAGCCTGTGCATGTGTTGATGGCGATGATGGCGATCCGCGGGATCTACGAAAAACACAACGTCCAGTCCCTGAACCACGGCATCGGTTTCAACACCGCCGCCATCGAATTGATCCTGCCGACCTACGGCGAATCCCTCGGCCTGAAAGGCAAGATCTGCCGCAACTGGACGCTCAATCCGCATCCAACCTTGATCCCGGCCATCGAAAGCGGCTGGGTCGAAAGCGTGCATTGCTTCGGCACAGAATTGGGCATGGAAAACTACATCGCCGCCCGGCCCGATGTGTTCTTCACCGGACGCGACGGCTCTCTGCGTTCCAACCGCATGTTCTGCCAACTGGCCGGGCAATACGCGGTGGACCTGTTCATCGGCGCCACGCTGCAAGTCGACGGCGACGGCCATTCCTCCACCGTGACGCGCGGCCGCCTGGCCGGTTTCGGTGGTGCGCCGAACATGGGCCACGACCCGCGTGGCCGTCGTCACGGCACACCGGCCTGGCTCGACATGCGTCACGACGATGCGCCCGAAGCGCTGCTGGAGCGAGGCAAGAAACTCGTAGTGCAAATGGTCGAGACCTTCCAGGAGGGCGGAAAACCGACCTTCGTCGAAACCCTCGACGCCGTGGAAGTGGCGAAGAAAAGCGGCATGCCGCTGGCGCCGATCATGATCTACGGCGACGACGTGACCCACCTGCTCACCGAAGAAGGCATCGCCTATCTCTACAAAGCGCGTTCGCTGGAAGAACGTCAGGCAATGATTGCCGCCGTCGCCGGAGTCACCGTGATCGGTCTGCGCCACAACCCGAAAGACACCGCGCGCATGCGCCGTGAAGGGCTGATCGCCTTGCCCGAAGACCTCGGCATCCGCCGCACTGACGCCACCCGCGAATTGCTGGCGGCGAAAAGCGTGGCTGATCTGGTCGAGTGGTCCGGTGGCCTCTACAACCCGCCCGCCAAGTTCAGGAGCTGGTAATGCACGCATTTAACCTGCAACCGAAAACCCTGTCGTTGGCTGAGCGGCTGGCGGATCTGGCAGTGGACGCGCTGATCGACGAAGCGGACCTGTCGCCGAAACCGGCGCTGGTCGACCGTCGCGGCAATGGCGCGCACACCGATTTGCACCTTGGGCTGATGCACGCTTCGGCGCTGTCCCTGTGGCCTGCGTTCAAGAAAATGGCTGAAGCCGCCACCGAGTTTGGTGAAGTCGGTCTGCCGCTGCGCGAAGCCATTGGCCTGATCGGTCGTGAAGGCGAGGAAGTGATGCTCGCCACCACGGGCGGCGTGAACACTCATCGCGGAGCCATCTGGGCCTTGGGTCTGTTGGTCGCGTCGGCTGCACTGGAACCCGAATCCACTGGCGCAGGCGCCATTACCTTGCGCGCCGCACGTCTGGCCTTGCTCGACGACCGTTACGCGCCGCGTCCTCTGAGCCACGGCGCGCAAGTCGCTCAGCGTTACGGCGCACGCGGTGCCCGTGAAGAAGCACAGCTCGGTTTCCCAGCAGTGATTCAGCGTGCTCTGCCACAACTCAAACGCAGCCGCGCCGCCGGTCATGGCGAGCAGAACGCCCGGCTCGATGCCTTGCTGGCGATCATGACGAATCTGGCCGACACCTGCGTGCTTTACCGCGCAGGCGAACAAGGCCTGCACACCATGCAACTCGGCGCCCAAGCCGTGCTCGATGCGGGCGGCAGTGCCAGCCTCGCCGGCCGCCGCCGTTTGCATGAGCTGGACCAACAACTCATCGCGTTGAATGCCTCGCCCGGCGGTGCTGCCGACTTGCTCGCAGCCTGCCTGTTCATCGACCGCATCGAGTCTGGCGACGGCCTCATCCAGGGAGCTTTTTGATGGAAACCTTATCTTTTGAATTCCCCGCCGGGCAGCCGCCACGCGGCCGGACGCTGGTGGGTTGTGTCGGCTCGGGCGATCTGGAAGTGCTGATCGAACCGGGTCAGGCTGGCAAGCTGACGATCAAGGTGCAGACCTCGGTCAACGGCGCCGAACAGCGCTGGCAGCATCTGTTCGCGCGGATGTTCGACGGTCAGACACCGCCTGCGATGGCGATCGATATCCACGATTTCGGCGCCACGCCGGGCGTGGTGCGCTTGCGTCTGGAACAAGGCTTTGAGGAGATCGGCCATGACTGATCTCTTACAGCCATCCCTACAAAGACGCAGCTTCGTTGAACTCGGTGCCCGGCAACGGGCGAAAGCCTTGCTCGACGCCGGCACCTTCCGCGAACTGCTCGACCCGTTTCAGCGCGTCATGTCGCCATGGCTGTCGCGCCAGGGTGTGGTGCCGCAAGCCGATGACGGCGTGGTGATCGCCAAGGGCAGTATCGGCGGTTTGCCGGTGGTGATCGCCGCCATCGAAGGTGCATTCCAGGGCGGCAGCCTCGGTGAGGTCGGCGGGGCGAAGATTGCCGGTGCGCTGGAGCTGGCGGCCGAAGACAACCGCCACGGCGTTCCGACCCGCGCCGTGTTGCTGCTGGAAACCGGTGGCGTGCGCTTGCAGGAAGCCAACCTCGGGCTGGCGGCGATTGCCGATATTCATGCGGCGATTGTCGATCTGCGCCAATACCAGCCAGTGGTTGGTGTGGTGGCGGGCAGCGTGGGTTGCTTTGGCGGGATGTCGATTGCTGCCGGGTTGTGCAGCTATTTGCTGGTGACTCAGGAAGCGCGGCTTGGCCTGAACGGTCCGCAAGTGATCGAACAGGAAGCCGGGCTTGAAGAATACGACTCCCGTGATCGTCCCTTCATCTGGAGCCTGACCGGTGGTGAGCAACGTTTCGCCAGTGGTTTGGTGGATCGTTTTGCCGCCGACGATGTGGCGCAGGTTCAGCAGCAGGTCAGCGAATTGCTTAAGCAAGGTTTGCCTGCGCAACAACGCAGCCGTCAGGCCGAGCTGTTCCTGCAACGCTTGGCCCGTCTGGACGCCGAGCCGCAAATCGAGCCGTCAACGGTTCGCGATCTGTATCAAGGAGAGCGCTCATGAGTTCGTATTCCCTGAGAGGTTTGAACTGGTTCAACGCCTTGAGTACGGGCGCGAAACCGGTTGATGGCTTGCCCGCTTCATTGAAGGTTGCCGACGGCGTAGTGGGTGACCAGCCCGTTCGCTTTATCGCGGTGGTGGCTGATCCCGACAACCGTTTTGTCCGCGCCCGCAATGGCGAGGTCGGTCTGCTGGAAGGCTGGGGCTTGGCCAAAGCCGTGGATGACGTCATCGCAGCAGATCTGGATAAACCGCAGAAACGCGCCTTGATCGCCATTGTCGATGTGCCGAGCCAGGCCTACGGTCGGCGCGAAGAAGCGCTCGGCATTCATCAAGCTTTGGCCGGTGCCGCGGACAGTTATGCCCGCGCCAGACTGGCCGGCCATGCGGTGATCGGTTTGCTGGTGGGCAAGGCGATGTCCGGGGCGTTTCTGGCTCATGGGTATCAGGCCAATCGGCTGATCGCCCTGCGCGATCCCGGCGTGATGGTTCACGCGATGGGCAAGGCTTCGGCCGCGCGGGTGACGTTGCGCAGCGTCGAAGAACTCGAAGCCTTGGCCGCCAGCGTGCCGCCGATGGCGTACGACATCGACAGTTACGCGAGCCTTGGACTGCTTTGGGAAACCTTGTCGGTGGAACAGATCGAGCAGCCGACGGCGGCGGATCTGACGCGGGTGACTGAATGCCTGAGCCAGGCGATTGGCGATGTCGCAACCAGCGGCCGAGACCTGAGCAGCCGCTTGGGCGCGAGCAACCGTGCGGCGTCGAGCCAGGTTCGCCGATTGCTGAGAGAGCAGTGGTGAACACGCTTCTGGCCCACGACCTGCTCTGGGGGATGACCCCGGAGCAGTTGCCTGCGGATGCGCCTTCGTGGGTGATCGAGTCGATCAGTGCGGGTCAACCGGTGGTGGTTCGGCGTGCGTTGAGTGCGGCGGATCACATCTCGGTCGGGGTGCGTGGGCGTTTGCGTGAGCAGCGGTATGCAACGGTGATGTCGGTCGATGCGATCCAGCGTCACGTACGGCCGGAAGCGCTTTGCCATGTCTCGATTGATCGGGATTTGCCGGCAGTGCGCGCCCTCAATCTACTGCGGCCGATGCTCGATTCCTGTGAGTGGGTCTGGGGTGTCAGCGGCAGTGCCGGGTTTGAATTGGCCAGCGGTTTTCAGGCGTTGCATGAGGGCAGCGATCTCGACTTGATCCTGCGTACACCGCAGCCGTTGGATCGTGTCCAGGCGCAGGCATTGGTGAAACTTCTCGATGCCGCGGTGTGCTTGGTGGACATGCAGCTGCAAACGCCAAACGGCGCTGTCGCCCTGCGCGAATGGGCCGGTCCCTCGCAACGGGTCCTGCTAAAAAACGCCAGTGAATCCTGTCTGGTAAGCAATCCCTGGAACCCGCAGGAGCAAGCAGCGTGAGCAGCTTGCTGGTGTTCCCCGGCCAGGGCGCGCAGCAGCCGGGCATGCTCCATCGTTTGCCTCGGGAAACAGTGATCGAGGCGAGTGAAGTGCTTGGCGAAGATACATTGCTGCTGGATTCTGCCGAGTCATTGAAGTCGACAAGGGCTGTTCAGCTTTGCTTGCTGATTGCCGGCGTCGCGGCTTCACGCCAGTTGCGGTTGGCGGCGGATTACGTGGCCGGGCTTTCCATCGGCGCTTACCCGGCAGCGGTGGTCGCCGGCGCCTTGAGCTTCAGCGATGCGCTGCATCTGGTCAGCCTGCGCGGTGAGTTGATGCAACAGGCTTATCCACAAGGCTATGGAATGACGGCAATCATCGGTCTGGATCTGGCCACTGTGGAAGGCTTGCTGGCTCAGGTGCACAGCGTCGACACGCCGGTTTACCTGGCCAACATCAACGCCGATAACCAGGTGGTCATTGCCGGCAGCGATGGCGCGATGAAAGCGGTGGCCGAGTTGGCGAAAGGTCGCGGTGCAGGTCTGGCCAAACGTCTGGCCGTCAGCGTGCCGTCCCATTGCCCGCTGCTGGACGCACCGGCGAAAACCTTGGCCGAAGCCTTCGCCAAGGTGCAGCTGAAAACACCATCGGTGGGTTACCTGAGCGGCAGTCGTGCTCGGCCCGTCATCAACACCGACGCCTTGCGTGACGACCTGGCGTTCAACATGTGCCGCGTCGTCGATTGGCGCGGCACGGTACAAAGCGCCTACGAGCGCGGCGTACGTCTACAGATCGAACTGCCGCCCGGTGCGGTGCTGACCGGGCTGGCGCGCCGGGTGTTCGAGCAGGGCACCGTGATTGCCTTCGACGGTGCGCGGCTCGATACCTTGCAGGCGCTGTTGCGTGAGGAGGGAAGCCGCCACCTCTAGAACACCGACTCAGGCCTTCGAACAACAAAAACAACATTCGACGATGCACTTTGAGGACAACAACAATGATTATTTACGGTGTGGCGCTGTTGGCGATTTGTACGCTGGCAGGGGTAATCGTGGGAGACATGCTCGGCGTGTTGCTGGGTGTGAAATCAAACGTCGGCGGCGTCGGGATCGCGATGATCCTGTTGATCTGCGCGCGATTGTGGATGCAAAAACGCGGCGGCATGACCAAGGATTGCGAGATGGGCGTCGGTTTCTGGGGCGCCATGTACATTCCAGTGGTGGTGGCGATGGCGGCGCAACAAAACGTTGTCACCGCTCTGCACGGTGGCCCGGTGGCGGTGCTGGCGGCGATCGGTTCGGTAGTGATCTGCGGTTGCACCATTGCGCTGATCAGCCGGACTCACAAAGGCGAACCGTTGCCCGATGAACCGGCGGAAATAACGCCGGTCGGCACTCCAGTAGGAGGTCGCTGATATGTGGGAACACATTGAGAAGGGGCTGACCAATAACAGTCTGGTGACGGCGTTCGCGTTCGTCGGCGTGATCATGTGGGTGTCGGTGGTGTTGTCCAAGCGCCTGACGTTCGGACGGATTCACGGTTCGGCGATTGCCATCGTCATCGGGCTTGTACTGGCCTGGGTCGGCGGCACCATGACGGGCGGGCAAAAAGGCCTGGCGGACCTGACGCTGTTTTCCGGCATCGGTTTGATGGGCGGCGCCATGTTGCGGGACTTTGCGATCGTCGCCACGGCGTTCGAAGTGCAAGCCACCGAAGCGAAAAAGGCCGGTTTGATCGGTGTGATTGCGCTGCTGCTGGGCACGATCCTGCCGTTCATTGTCGGCGCAAGCATGGCCTGGGTGTTCGGTTATCGCGATGCGATCAGCATGACTACCATCGGCGCGGGTGCGGTGACCTACATCGTCGGGCCGGTGACCGGGGCGGCGATTGGCGCGAGTTCCGATGTGGTGGCGTTGTCGATTGCCACCGGGTTGATCAAGGCGATTTTCGTGATGGTCGGCACACCGATGGCGGCGCGCTGGATGGGGCTGGATAACCCGCGCTCGGCGATGGTGTTTGGTGGGTTGGCCGGGACGGTGAGCGGTGTGACAGCCGGGTTGGCGGCGACGGATCGGCGGTTGGTGCCTTATGGGGCGTTGACGGCGACGTTTCACACCGGGCTTGGGTGCTTGCTTGGGCCATCGTTGTTGTACTTCATTGTTCGCGGGATTGTTGGCTGACTGATCGTTCCCACGCTCTGCGTGGGAATGCCTCAATGGACGCTCTGCGTCCGCTTTGGGACGCAGAGCGTCCCGGGCTGCATTCCCACGCAGAGCGTGGGAACGATCATTGGGTGGCCTGGCGATTGGCATACATTCGACACTCCGCCAACAACGCCAGCAAATTCGGATCCCGCTCCTTGGCCTTCAAGAACACCACCCCAATGTGCTGCTGCAACCGATACTTTTCCTGCAACGGAATCAGCTTCACCCGATTCTCATACACCGCCGCAATCCGTCCCGGCAGCAACGCATAACCCACGCCCGAGCTGACCATGCTCAGCAGGGTGAAGATGTCGTTGACCTGCATCGCCACCTTCGGTTCGAACCCCGCCTGCTTGAACACCCGATTACCGTCCTGATGCGTGGCAAAGCCCTGGGTCAGCGTAATGAATGTCTCGTCGCGCACTTCGGCAAGGTCGACCTCGGTCCGTTGGGCAAACTTTGAATCCGCCGGTGTGGCGAGAAAGATGTCGTCGGAAAACAGCGGGATCTGCTCGCAGTCCGGGTCGTTGACGCTCTCGTCCAGCGACACCAGGATCGCATCGACTTCCATGTTCTTGAGCTTGTACAGCAGGTCAAAGTTCGAGCCGAGGATCAGGTCGATGTTGAGTTCGCTGCGGCGGATCTTCAGGCCCATGATCAGCTGCGGCACCGTTTTCACCGTCAGCGAATACAACGAGCCGAGCTTGAAACGCTCGGCAGAGAACCCGGCGGCTTCGCGGGTCAGGCGCACGGTTTCGACCACGTCCTGAATCAGCTTCTGCGCCCGTTCTTCCAGCACATAAGCACTTTCCAGCGGCGTGAGATTGCGGCCTTCGTGCTTGAACAGCGGGCAGCGCAGGGCGCTCTCCAGGGAATGGATCGCCCGGTGCACGCTGACGTTGCTGGTCTGCAATTCGGCGGCAGCCCGGGCCAGGTTGCCGGTGCGCATGAAGGCCAGGAACACCTCGAGTTTTTTCAGGGTCAACTCTTCATCGATCAGCATGATGCAGACTCTTATTCGAATGGCTCGATTGTGCACGTATGCGATCTTTTGTAGCAGCTGTCGAGTGAAACGAGGCTGCGATTTTTCAAGATCAAAAGATCGCAGCCTCGTTTCACTCGACAGCTCCTACAGTTTGCGCGATGTTGCAGTGAATTTTGAGGTGAGCAACACATGTATCACGGGGAAAGATTGAACGCCTGGACGCATCTGGTCGGGGCGGTGGCAGCGGTGGTCGGGGTGGTGTGGATGCTGGTGATCGCCGGCATGGACGGCAGCCCGTGGAAGATCGTCAGCGTGGCGATCTACGGGTTTACCTTGCTGGTGCTTTACAGCGCGTCGACCGTTTACCACAGCGTGCGTGGGCGCAAGAAAGAGATCATGCAGAAGGTCGATCACTATTCGATCTATCTGCTGATTGCTGGCAGCTACACGCCTTTTTGTCTGGTGACATTGCGCGGGCCGTGGGGCTGGACGCTGTTCGGGATTGTCTGGGGGCTGGCGCTGATCGGCATCCTGCAAGAGATCAAGCCGCGTTCGGAAGCGCGGATTCTGTCGATCGTCATCTATGCGGTGATGGGCTGGATCGTGCTGGTGGCGGTCAAGCCGTTACTGGCGGCGTTGGGCAGTACGGGTTTCGCCTGGCTGGCGTCGGGCGGCGTGCTGTACACCGTGGGCATTGTCTTTTTTGCGCTGGACAGTCGTTTGCGCCATGCCCACGGGATCTGGCACCTGTTCGTGATCGCCGGGAGTTTGCTGCACTTCGTGGCGATTCTGTTTTATGTCCTTTGAGAGCTCTACGGGATCAAGCGATCCAGCTGCGCCTGCGCCCGTCGGCTGAACACCTGCAACAAGTCGCTCAAGGTGTGGGGTGGCGGTTCGTCGGCGCGGGTTACCGCGTACAGGGTGATCGGTAGTGCTGGCGCCAGAGGTCGAATCGCCGTGGCGGCGGGGGACGCGCCGAGTGCGGTAAACGGATCGATCACCGCCAGCCCGGCACCGGATTCAACCATCGCCCGCGCCAGCGAATAGGTCTGCACGGCGATGCGAACCCGTGGCGGCGGATTGACCGCCTCAAGGTAGCTGTCGAGCCTGGCCGCCAGCGGGTCGGCGCTGGACAGGCCGATCAGCGGCGCACCAGCCAGTTCGATCAAAGGCAACGGTTGGCTCAAGGCGTCGTCGGCCCAATAACCCAAAGGCGCCAGCGCCACCAAAACCCCGCAGGCCAACACCTGCGCCTTCAGGCCCGGGTGATCCGGTGGTTGCAAGGTCAGCGCGACATCCACTTCGCGCATCAACAAATTCTGCATCAGCTCACGGCTGTGGGCGCTGGACAGTTCGCAGACAATGTCCGGGTAACGTTGCGTCCACTCGTTGATGGCCGGCGGCAGCAGTGACAGGGCCAGCGCCGGGATCGCGCCAATCCGTACGCTGTGCCCCGGCTCGCGACGCAGGCTCTGGGCCAGACGCCGCACGCCTTGCAGGCTTTCGGTGACCTTGTCGACTTCGCGCTCAAGCTCCAGCGCTTCGGGTGTGGCCTGCAATTTACCGCGCACCCGCAGGAATAACGGGAAGCCCAGTTGCTGCTCGGCGTGTTGCAGCACTTTGCTTACCGCCGGCTGCGATACATGCAGCAACTGCGCGGCGCCACTGACCGAACCGGTCTGGCGAATGGCCTGGAAAATCTCGATGTGTCGCAGTCGCATGGCAAGTCCATAACCTTTGTTTATGGGTCAGGCATCTTTATGCATTGTTCAACGCCTGTCACCTGGTCCTAACCTGAAGCCTGTTTCAACAACGGTTAAGGACAGACATGGCTCAGCGGGTTTGCATCATCGGTGGCGGCGTCATCGGGCTGACGACGGCTTACGCACTGGTTCGCGACGGCATCGACGTGACACTGATCGAGGCCCGGGACTCGCTGGGCAGCGAGACCAGTTTCGCCAACGGCGGGCAGTTGTCCTACCGCTACGTCGCGCCACTGGCCGATGCCGGCGTACCGTTGCAGGCGCTTGGCTGGATGCTGCGCGGTGACTCGCCGTTGAAGCTGCGCCCGCGCCTGGACCCGGCGCAATGGCGCTGGATGGCGTCCTTCCTGGCGGCCTGCCGTCGTTCGGTGAATCAGCGCAACGGCGCGCACCTGCTGCGTCTGGCGCTGCTGAGCCAGTCCACGCTGCAAGGCTGGCGCGACGAAGACCGCCTCGACGGTTTCGACTGGCGGCGTAACGGCAAACTGGTGACGTTTCGTGAAACCGCGAGTTTTGAACATGCGCGCCATGGCCTGGCCGATCCGCAACAGCAACAGGTGTTGTCGCGGGCCGAATGCGCGCAGCTGGAGCCTGCACTGGCCGAGGCGCCGTTTGTGGGCGCGATTTATACCCCTGACGAAGAAGTCGCCGATTGCCATGCCTTCTGCCTGCAATTGCTGGCTCGACTCCAGGCGTCGGGGCGTTGCGAGTTTTTGCTCGGGCGCAAGGTCACCGGTATTCGCCACGCGGGCGGCGCGGTGCAGGCCGTCGAAATGGGTTCGCAAGTGCTGCCGGTCGAGCAACTGGTAATTGCCGCCGGTCATCGCAGTCCGGCGCTGGCGTTGCCGGGCATGAGCCTGCCGCTGTATCCGCTCAAGGGCTACAGCCTGACCTTGCCGATCCGCGCCGAACATCGCGCGCCGGAGCTGAGCATCACCGATTACAACCGCAAGATCGTTTACGCCCGCATCGGTGAACAATTGCGCGTGGCGGCGATGGTCGACATTGTCGGTTTCGACACGGCGCTCGACCCCAAACGCCTGGCGCTGATCAAGCGCCAGGCGCAGGAAACCTTACCCAATGCCGGCGATTACGATGCTGCCATCGAATGGGCTGGTATGCGCCCGGCCACCCCCAGCGGCGTACCGTTGATCGGCGCCACGGCGTACCGCAATCTCTGGCTCAACCTCGGCCATGGTGCCCTGGGGTTTACCCTGGCTTGTGGCAGCGCCCGGGTGCTCAGCGAGTTGATCGCCCGGCGCACACCTTCAATCGAAATGCAGGGCCTCGCCCCCCGCGTCGCCTGACTTGAAAAGGAAGATCGAATGAACATCAACCGAATCAACAGCAACAGCCGCCTCTCTGGCGCGGTGACCTTTGGCGATCTGGTGTTTCTCTCGGGACAGGTTCCGGGTGACAGCACCGACGTCACCGGCCAAACCGCCGAAGTGCTGGCGAAGATCGATGCGTTGCTGGCCGAAGCTGGCAGCGACAAGGATCATCTGCTCAACGCGACCATTTACCTGAACGACATTGGCCGCGACTTTGCCGCCATGAACGAGGTCTGGTCGCAGTGGCTGTCACCGGGCAAAGCGCCGACCCGCACCACCTTGCAGGCGCAACTGGCCCGTCCAGAAGTGCTGGTGGAAATCACCGTGATCGCCGCCCGCCGCTAATCGCCTTACCCACAACGGAGAATAACAATGCAAAAAATCACGTTGATCGGCTGCACCCTCGGCCTGCTGCTCGCCAGTCAGGTCCAGGCCAACGAAGCGCCGCTGACCGGCACGCTGAACAAGGTCGCCAATGCCAAGAGCATCACGCTGGGCTATCGCGACGCGTCGGTGCCGTTCTCCTACGTGGGTGATCACACGGGGCAGCCGATGGGCTATTCGGTGGACCTGGCGAGCAAGATTGTCGAGCGCATCAAGCAAAAACTTGAACTGCCGGATCTGCAGGTGAAGTACAACCTGGTGACCTCGCAAACGCGCATTCCGCTGGTGCAGAACGGCACGGTCGACCTTGAGTGCGGTTCCACCGGCGTGACCGCCGAGCGCATGCAGCAAGTGGCGTTTTCCTACGGGTTTATCTACGTGAAGGGGCAGTTGCTCACGGCGAAGGACAGCGGCATCAAAAGCTTCGCCGACCTGCGCGGCAAGAACGTCGTGACCACCGCCGGCACCACCAACGAGCGGTTTCTGAAGAGCTACAACGTCGATCACAAGATCGATATGTTCGTGATCAGCGCCAAGGACCACGGCGAAGCCTTCCAGATGCTGCAGTCAGGTCGGGCGGCGGCGTTCTATATGGATGATGCGCTGCTTTACGGCGAACGCGCCAAGGCCCGCGATCCGCATAACTGGGTGGTGGTGGGGGAGGAGCAGTCGCGGGAAATCTACAGCTGCATGGTGCGCAAGGGCGACCCGCAGTTTCTCGAATTGGTGAACTCGACCCTCGCCGATCTGTACAGCTCGGGCGAGATCAACGGCATCTATCAGCGCTGGTTCCAGCAACCTATTCCGCCCAAAGGCCTGAACCTGGAATTCCCGATGACCAGCGAGTTGAAAGCAATCATCGCCAAGCCGGTGAGTGATCCGGTGCAATAGTTCCGAATGATCGTTCCCACGCTCTGCGTGGGAATGCCTCTAGGGACGCTCTGCGTCCAGTGACGCGGAGCGTCACGGGCTGCATTCCCACGCAGAGCGTGGGAACGATCAGAACCTAGAAGTCGCCCCAAAGTTGTTGCGCCACCGCCAATGCCACGACGGGCGCGGTTTCGGTGCGCAGCACTCGAGGACCGAGGCGGGCGGCGTGAAAACCACCAGCCTTGGCCTGCTCGACTTCAGCGTCGGACAACCCGCCTTCCGGGCCGATCAAAAACGCGAGCGTCGCCGGTTTCGCATGGCTCACCAATGGCTCGGCCACCGGATGCAGCACCAACTTCAATTCTGCCTGGGTCTGCTTCAACCAATCCGCCAACAGCAGCGGCGGATGAATCACCGGCACCCGTGAACGCCCGCATTGCTCGCACGCGCTGATCGCAACCTGGCGCCAGTGCATCAGGCGTTTGTCGGCGCGTTCGTCCTTCAGCCGGACTTCACAGCGGTCGCTGAAGATCGGGGTGATTTCAGTGACACCCAGTTCGGTGGCTTTCTGAATCGCCCAGTCCATCCGCTCGCCACGGGACAAGCCCTGACCGAGATGGATCTGCAAGGGCGACTCGACTTGCCCGGCGAAGCTTTCATCGATCTGCACGACGACGCGCTTCTTGCCGACCTCCACCAGCGTGGCGCGAAACTCATGGCCCGAGCCGTCGAACAGTTGCAACGCATCACCCTCGGCCATGCGCAGCACGCGACTGATGTAATGGGCCTGGGCCTCGGGCAACTCGTGTTCGCCAGTGCTCAAGGGGGCGTCGATAAAGAAGCGGGACAGTCTCATGCGGATTCTCTTTAATTTGATCGTTCCCACGCTCTGCGTGGGAATGCCTCACCGGACGCTCCGCGTCCGCTTTTGGGACGCGGAGCGTCCCGGGCTGCATTCCCACGCAGAGCGTGGGAACGAGCGCTATTCAATCAGCCCGGATCGCGGAAACCGGGATGAAAGTCCTTCGGCACCGCCACGCTAACGCTATCGCGAGTCGCAATGTCGATACCTTCACTGGCCACTTCAGCCAGAAAGTCGATCTGCTCAGGCGTGATCACGTACGGCGGCAGGAAGTACACCACACTGCCCAACGGTCGAAGTAAAGCACCACGCTCCAACGCATGCTGGAACACTTTCAAGCCGCGACGTTCCTGCCACGGATAAGCTTCCTTGGTGGCCTTGTCCTTGACCATCTCGATGGCCAGCACCATGCCGGTCTGGCGCACTTCCGAAACGTTCGGGTGATCGGTCAGATGCGCGGTGGCGCTGGCCATGCGCTGAGCCAGGGCCTTGTTGTTCTCGATAACGTCGTCTTCTTCGAAGATATCCAACGTCGCCAATGCCGCCGCGCACGCCAGCGGATTGCCGGTGTAGCTGTGGGAATGCAGGAAGGCGCGCAGGGTCGGGTAGTCGTCGTAGAACGCGCTGTAGACATCTTCAGTGGTCACGCAGGCCGCCAACGGCAGGTAACCGCCGGTCAGGGCCTTGGACAGGCAGAGGAAGTCCGGGCGGATGCCGGCCTGTTCACAGGCGAACATTGTCCCGGTACGGCCGAAGCCGACGGCGATTTCGTCGTGGATCAGGTGCACGCCATAGCGGTCGCAGGCTTCGCGCAGCAATTTCAGGTACACCGGGTGGTACATGCGCATGCCGCCGGCGCCCTGGATCAGCGGCTCGACAATCACGGCAGCGACGGTGTCATGGTTCTCGGCCAGGGTCTGTTCCATCGCAGCGAACATGTTGCGCGAATGTTCTTCCCAGCTCATGCCTTCCGGACGCAGGTAGCAATCGGGGCTCGGCACCTTGATGGTGTCCAGCAGCAGCGCCTTGTAGGTTTCGGTGAACAACGGCACGTCGCCCACCGACATCGCCGCCATTGTTTCGCCGTGGTAGCTGTTGGTCAGGGTGACGAAGCGCTTCTTGTTTGGCTGGCCGCGGTTGAGCCAGTAGTGAAAGCTCATTTTCAGCGCGACTTCGATGCAGGACGAACCGTTATCGGCGTAGAAGCATCGGGTCAGGCCTTCCGGCGTCATCTTCACCAGACGCTCGGACAACTCGATGACTGGCTGATGGCTGAAACCGGCAAGGATCACGTGCTCCAGCTGATCGACCTGGTCCTTGATGCGCTGGTTGATCCGCGGGTTGGCGTGGCCAAACACGTTGACCCACCAGGAGCTGACGGCGTCGAGGTAGCGTTTGCCTTCGAAGTCTTCCAGCCAAACGCCTTCACCGCGTTTGATCGGGATCAGCGGCAGCTGTTCGTGGTCTTTCATCTGGGTGCAGGGATGCCATAACACCGCGAGATCGCGTTGCATCCACTGATTATTCAGGCCCATTTTCAGTCTCCTCGAGGCGGCTCGCGACGTGCGCGGGCAAACAATCGCGCAAGCCTATGCAATGCGTGACGTGGGGACAACCCATTGTGTGGATTGAGCTACTTTGTATAGGTGGATAGACGTCGCTGGCGGCCTTTTGATGGCTGACGTATTCTTCGCGGTTCTTTGAGCCGTCTGGCTCGTAAAACCGCTATTTCCTCGTATATTTCCGGAGTTCGCTGAATGTCTGCTGGTTGGCTGCGCGCCTGTGCGCTGGTGATGTTGGGGCTGTTCAGCGTGTCTGCGCTGGCCAAGGATAAAACGGCGATCGTGATCGGCGGAGGGCTGTCTGGCCTCACCGCGGCTTACGAACTGCAAAACAAGGGCTGGCAGGTCACCCTGCTGGAAGCCAAACCGGGCATGGGCGGTCGCTCCGGCATGGCCACCAGTGAGTGGATCGGCAACGACAAGACCCAACCGGTTCTGAACAAGTACGTATCGACCTTCAAGCTGAGCACCACGCCGGCCCCTGAATTCGTGCGGACCCCGAGCTATCTGATCGACGGTGAATATTTCACCGCCGCCGATCTGGCGACCAAACAGCCAGCCACCGCCGAGGCGCTCAAGCGCTACGAAAAAACTGTGGATGATCTGGCGCGCTCGATCGAAGACCCGCAGAACCCGGCGGCCAACAGCACACTGTTCGCGCTGGATCAGATCAACGTGGCCAACTGGCTCGACCGTCTGAATCTACCGGCCACGGCACGTCAGTTGGTGAATCAGCAGATTCGTTCCCGTTATGACGAACCATCGCGCCTGTCGCTGCTGTACTTCGCACAGCAAAGCCGTGTTTACCGTGGCGTTGCCGATCGTGATCTGCGTGCTTCGCGTCTGCTCGGCGGTAGCCCGGTGTTGGCCCAGGCTTTTGTTAAACAACTGAAAACCATCAAGACCAGTTCCCCGGTCTCGGCGATCACCCAAGACAAGGACGGCGTCACCGTCAAAGTCGGCAGCGTTGGCTATCAGGCTGACTACGTCGTCGTGGCCGTGCCATTGCGCGCACTGAACAAGATCCAGATGACTCCGTCGCTGGATGCCCAGCACATGGGCGCGATCAAGGGCACCAACTACGGTTGGCGCGACCAGATCATGCTGAAGTTCAAAACTCCGGTATGGGAAAGCAAGGCGCGCATGACCGGTGAGATCTACAGCAACACCGGTCTGGGCATGTTGTGGGTTGAGCCGGCGCTGAAGGGCGGCGCCAACGTGGTGATCAACCTGTCCGGCGACAACGCGCGCGTGATGCAGGCTTTCGGCGACAAGCAGATGGCCGATCAGGTGTTGATCCGTCTGCACGCCTTTTATCCAGAGGCGCGTGGTTCGTTCACCGGTTATGAAATCCGCCGCTACAGCACCGACCCATCCATGGGCGGCGCTTACCTGGCGTTCGGCCCTGGCCAGATCAGCAAGTACTGGCGTCTGTGGGAACGGCCGATTCAGCGTGTAGCCTTTGCCGGCGAACACACCGACACCTTGTACCCGGGCACGCTGGAAGGCGCATTGCGCACCGGTCAGCGGGCAGCCAGTCAGGTCGAAGACCTGGCGGCCGGCAAGTCGTTTGAACCGGCGAAAGTTGTTCCGGCAGCGACCGTTGCGGCCGCTGGCGCGGTGGCGGCGAAGAAAGGCAACTTCTTCACCAATCTGTTCGGTGGGTCGGACGACAAACCGGCACCGGTCAAGGCGCCAGAGCCAGTAGCTCCGGTTGCTCCGGCACCGGCTCCAACACCTGCGCCGGCCCCAGCGGCAGCGCCGGTCGAAGCGCCGAAACCAGCGGCCCCGGTGAAAGCCGAGCCCGCCAAAAAAGCCCCGGTCAAAGCTGCAGCGAAAAAACCTGCGGCCAAAGCCGAGGCTAAAAAGGCCCCGGCGAAGAAGGCTGAACCAGCGAAGAAAGTAGTGGCCAAGTCTGCTGCGACTCCGGCGACGGATACCAAAGCGCAGTAAGCTTTGGGACTAAAAAAACGCGGCAGAAATGCCGCGTTTTTTTATGCCCGAAGAAAACCAATATCAAGAATCGAATAAATCCTGGGGCGTAGGTGTTCGTTAGTTGGACTTCATTTTTTCTTACACATTGGTCTTTAATCTTTCCTTAACTCACCCATTTCAGACTCTTGATCGTATTTCTCGATATTTCAAAGCGAAATTTTCCGCTTTAACTCGATAGATAACTCGATAGTCTTGGTCGCAGTTCTCACAGGATTTGGGCAATGCAGTTACGTAATTCTTCTTCGCGCTACGGTTGGGTCAGCATTTTCATGCACTGGGGCGTGGCGCTGGTGGTCTTCGGTCTGTTTGCGTTGGGCTTGTGGATGGTCGGTCTCGACTACTACAGCACCTGGCGCAAAGACGCGCCCGACTTGCACAAGAGCATTGGCCTGGTGTTGTTAGCCGTCATGGTTCTACGGGTGCTGTGGCGTTTCATCAGCCCGCCGCCGCCAGTACTGGAAAGCTATAACCGCATGACGCGCATTGGCGCCAAGTTCGGGCACTCGTTCCTGTATCTCAGTCTGTTCGCTGTGATGATTACCGGTTACCTGATTTCCACCGCAGACGGTGTCGGGATTCCGGTGTTTGGCCTGTTTGAAGTTCCTGCACTGATATCCGGACTACCGGATCAGGCAGACACAGCCGGTGTGATTCATTTGTACCTGGCCTGGGCGCTGGTAATTTTTTCCGGTCTCCATGCGTTGGCAGCACTGAAACACCACTTTATTGATCGTGATGCGACCCTGACGCGAATGCTGGGGCGCAAAACCTGATGTTCAACCTCGACTCCAAAGGAATAGAAAGCATGTTGAAAAAGACGCTCGCCGCTCTGGCAATCGGTTCTGCCCTGTTGTCCGCCAACGTGATGGCAGCTGACTACGTTGTCGACAAGGAAGGCCAGCACGCCTTCGTTGACTTCAAGATCAGCCACCTGGGCTACAGCTTCATCACCGGTACCTTCAAGGACATCGACGGCAAGTTCAGCTTCGACGCTGCCAAGCCAGAAGACAGCAAGATCGAGTTCAACGTGAACACCGCCAGCGTGTTCACCAACCATGCCGAGCGCGACAAGCACATCGCCAGCAAAGACTTCCTGAACGGGTCTAAAGCCAAGTTCGTCTCCACCAGCGTCAAATCCACCGGCAAAAACGCCGCTGGCAAAGACACTGCCGACGTGACCGGCGACCTGACCATCCTTGGCGTGACCAAGCCTGTCGTGGTCAAGGCCACTTTCCTGGGTGAAGGCAAGGATCCATGGGGCGGCTACCGTGCCGGCTTCGAAGGCACCACCAGCATCAAGCGTTCCGATTTCGGCAAGCAGAAAGACCTGGGCCCACAGTCCGACGCGGTCGAGCTGTATGTTTCGTTTGAAGGTGTGAAAGCGAAGTAACTTTCGCCGCTAAAACAAAAACGCCCCCGATCTCACGATTGGGGGCGTTTTTTATTGCCTGGCGCAATCTGCACGATCCCCGCAAATCTACTGTGGGAGCGAGCTTGCTCGCGATAGCGGTGTGTCAGTCGCAGCAGATCTGACTGAACAGGCGCCATCGCGAGCAAGCTCGCTCCCACAGGGTTTACATGAGTTCAAAAAAATGCCCCTGATCTCGCGATCAGGGGCATTTTTTATGGCTGCGTTAACTCAGCGGTTGCGGGTCAGCAAGGCTGGTTTCTCGCCGCGCGGACGGCCTGGCAGTTGATCAAGTTGCTCAGGAGTCGGGAAACGATCGGTTTTCGACTCCTTGTGAATGATCTTCGGTGCCGGGCCGCGCGGGTTTTGCACGGCCGGTTCCGAACGCGGCTGGTCGTCGGTGCGGGCAGGGCGGCGGTTGCGGGACTCTTCGCGACGGGCCTGGCCGTCACGTGGAGCGCCATTGCGTGGGCCACTGCGCTTGGCCGGCGGCGTGCCGGTGGTTGCGCCATCGCTGCTGCGTGGGCCGCTTTGACGACCCTGAGGCTTGCCGCCGCCGGTGCGCGGAGCACCTGCGCCAGCTGTCGTGCCTTGTGCCGGAGCACCCGGACGGCGACCACGGCCCTGAGCCGGTTTGGCTTGAGGAACGTAGTCGACGCGGTTACCGAAGTTATCGATATCGTCATCCAGGAACTCGTCCGGAGCACGGTCTGCAGCAGCAGCGCGTGGTGCTGGACGCTGTTGCTCGCGAGCCGGAGTGCCTTCGCGTGGCTTGTGTTCACGCGCCGGGCGATCACCGCGGCCAGTGGCTGCAGGTTTTTCCTTGCCGCCCTTGTCCTTGCCTTTGTCTTTACGACCGCCGCCACCGCCAGTGCCGTTCGGACCGTCGCCGCGCGGGCCACGTGGGTTGCGCGGGTTACGCACATCCGGACGCTCGCGGACTTCTGGTTTCTCGGCTTCTACAGCGCTGGAATCGAAGCCCATCAGGTTGCCGTCGGCAATCTTCTGCTTGGTCATGCGTTCGATGCTTTTCAGCAGCTTTTCTTCGTCCGGAGCGACCAGCGAGATCGCCTCGCCCGAACGACCGGCACGGCCGGTACGACCGATACGGTGAACGTAATCTTCGTCGACGTTTGGCAATTCGAAGTTGACCACGTGTGGCAACTGGTCGATGTCCAGGCCGCGAGCGGCGATGTCGGTGGCGACCAGGATGCGCACTTCGCCCGCCTTGAAGTCGGCCAGGGCTTTGGTGCGAGCGTTCTGGCTCTTGTTACCGTGGATCGCTACGGCGCTGAGGCCGTGTTTGTCCAGGTACTCGGCCAGACGGTTGGCACCGTGCTTGGTGCGGGTGAACACCAGAACCTGTTCCCAGGCGCCTGCGGTGATCAGGTGCGCCAGCAGCGAACGCTTGTGGTTGGCTGGCAGACGGAAAACACGCTGTTCGATACGCTCGACCGTGGTGTTCGGCGGCGTGACTTCGATGCGTTCCGGGTTGTGCAGCAGCTTGCCGGCGAGGTCGGTGATGTCTTTGGAGAAAGTCGCCGAGAACAGCAGGTTCTGGCGTTTGCTCGGCAGACGGGCGAGGACCTTTTTCACGTCATGGACGAAGCCCATGTCGAGCATGCGGTCGGCTTCGTCCAGCACGAGGATTTCCACGTGGGACAAATCGACGCTGCCTTGACCAGCGAGGTCGAGCAGGCGGCCGGGGCAGGCCACCAGCACGTCAACACCGCGGGACATGGCCTGAACCTGTGGGTTCATGCCGACACCGCCGAAGATGCAGGCGCTGACGAACTTCAGGTCACGAGCATAGACCTTGAAGCTCTCGTGTACTTGAGCCGCGAGTTCGCGGGTAGGGGTCAGGACCAGTACGCGCGGTTGGCGCGGGCCGTGACGCTGGGATTTGTCCGGGTGACCGTTGGGGAATAACCGCTCCAGAATCGGAAGGGCGAAGCCGCCGGTTTTACCAGTACCTGTCTGAGCCGCGACCATCAGGTCGCGACCTTGCAACACGGCGGGAATGGCCCGCTGTTGCACCGGAGTAGGCTCGGTATAGCCCGCTGCCTCGATGGCGCGGACTAAAGCCTCGGAGAGACCGAGGGAAGCAAAGGACATGAGTAATCCTGTTTTAGTTAGGGCTTGGCCCAATGGGAGTCTTGCCTGGCGCGAATGGCGTTTAAGAGGAACGCAATCCCGTCCGGTCCTGCTGGGCCAAGAAGGCTCATCTGGAGTGCTCGCGCGGGCTGAAAAGCTGCGCTGTAGCGGGGTCGAGATGCCTTGAACAAGTCCGAGCGTCCGGGCGTGAGCCTGGCGGGAAGGCCGGAGTATAACAGAGCAATCACTGCGCGCCGCTTTCCTGCTGCTCAACGGTTTTTCCGCTGGCGGCGGTGGCTCTGGTGGCTTTGACCTCGGCAGCCGGATCGGCGCCATAACGGGCGCTCAGTTCTGCGTACGCAGGCTCGCGCTTGAAGCGTTTGAGTTCGGCGCCGAAGCGCTGCACCAACAAGTCCATGCCGGCGTTGCGGCGTACTGCCAGGAACTGGCTCTGGTGGCTGATGACGGTCGGGTTCTCGGTAATCTTGTCGCGGATGCCCAATTCATCGAGCAAGTGCTGACCAACCCTGCGATCAGTGATCAGCAGGTCGATCCGCCCGCGCACCAGTTTGCCGAAGTTGGCTTCATGGGTCGGCGCCGGTTCGCGAGTGAACAGGGTCGATTCGCTGAAGTCCTGGCTGTACAGATAGCCTGGGGAAGTGCCGATGGTCAGCCCTTTCAGGTCGGCCAGGGTGCGAAAAGGGTGGGGCCGCTCATTGGCGTAGAACATCACGAACTCCACTTCCGAGAGCGGCTCGCCGGGGTAGAGCAGGGTGGCGTCGCGCTCATTGCTGTGGAAGATGTCCAGCGCGCCGTCTGCCTGGCCTGTTTCGAGCATCGACAGGCAGCGTTTCCACGGCAGGAACTGCCATTCCACTTCGATGCCCAGGCGTTTGAAGACGATGGCGGTGGTTTCGTAGTCCAGTCCCAGGGATTTGCCGTTTTCCTCATACACGTATGGCGCCCAAGGTTCGGTGACAATGCGCAGCTTCTCGCCCCGAGCGGCGAAGCTCAGGCAAGTAAAAAGAAACACGGTCAGTAACTGCGCGATCAAAGGCATGGCTTGAGATTACGACGAGAAACCGGAAAGAGCCAGAAACGGGATCCAGAAGCTCTAACTCCGTGTGTTGCTTCACAATAAAATTGCGTTGAACGCAAAAGATCGCAGCCTCGTTTCACTCGACAGCTCCTACAAAGTACGCAATCCCTTGTAGGAGCTGTCGAGTGAAACGAGGCTGCGATCTTTTGATCTTGCTTTTAGCGCGGCAACTTCAGATTGTTCCACACCGCCAGGCTCGGTTCGGCCTGGTTCAGCGTGTAGAAGTGCAGCCCTGGAGCGCCACCTTGCAGCAGGCGTTCGCACATCTCGGTGATGACTTGCTCACCAAAGCCTTGAATGCTCTGGGTGTCGTCGCCGTAGGCTTCCAGCTGCTTGCGGATCCAGCGCGGAATTTCCGCACCGCAGGCATCGGAGAAGCGCGCCAGCTTGCTGTAGTTGGTGATCGGCATGATTCCCGGAACGATCGGGATGTTCACGCCCATCGCCCGTACACGCTCGACGAAGTAGAAGTAGCTGTCGGCGTTGAAGAAGTACTGGGTGATCGCACTGTTGGCGCCGGCGTTGGCCTTGCGCACGAAGTTTTTCAGATCGTCTTCGAAATTGCGCGCTTGCGGATGCATTTCCGGGTAAGCGGCGACTTCGATGTGGAAATGATCGCCGGTTTCTTCACGAATGAATTCAACCAGGTCATTGGCGTGGCGCATTTCGCCACTGGCCATGCCCATGCCGGAAGGCAGGTCGCCGCGCAGGGCAACGATACGGGTGATGCCGGCCGCCTTGTATTGGGTCAGCAGGCCGCGCAAGTCGTCCTTGCTGTCGCCAACGCAGGACAAATGCGGTGCGGCAGGGACTTTGACTTCGCTTTCGAGCTGCAACACGGTGTTTAGGGTGCGATCACGGGTCGAACCACCAGCGCCGTAGGTGCAGGAGAAGAAGTCAGGATTGTAGGTCGCCAGATGACGGGCCGTAGCAATCAGTTTTTCATGCCCAGCATCGGTCTTCGTAGGGAAGAACTCGAAGCTGTAGCGACGTTCTTGGGACATGGGAATACCCTTTGCAATCGCAAAAGGCGGGCCGGTGATGGCCGGTCCGCCTGGTCAGGATCGGCGGGCGCAAAGCCCGCCGGGTCCAATCAGTAGCGGTAAGCGTGCGGCTTGAACGGACCTTCAACGGTCACGCCGATGTAGTCGGCCTGGGTCTTGGTCAGTTGAGTCACGACGCCGCCGAAACCGCGGACCATTTCCAGGGCCACTTCTTCGTCGAGTTTCTTCGGCAGTACTTCAACGGTCAGGCGCTCGGCTTTCTGGGCTGGCGACAGGTCGGCGTACTTCTGGCCGAACAGGAAGATCTGAGCCAGAACCTGGTTGGCGAACGAACCGTCCATGATGCGGCTTGGGTGACCGGTGGCGTTACCCAGGTTAACCAGACGGCCTTCGGCCAGCAGGATCAGGTAGTCGTCGTTCTGAGCGTCGAATGCGCCAGGGCCGGTACGGTGGATCTTGTGAACCTGCGGCTTCACTTCTTCCCAAGCCCAGTTCTTGCGCATGAAAGCGGTGTCGATTTCGTTGTCGAAGTGGCCGATGTTGCAGACAACAGCGCGCTTCTTCAGGGCTTTGAGCATGTTCGCGTCGCAAACGTTGACGTTACCGGTGGTGGTCACGATCAGGTCGATCTTGCCCAGCAGCGCTTTGTCGATGCTTGCTTCAGTACCGTTGTTGATACCGTCGATGAACGGCGAAACCAGCTCGTAGCCGTCCATGCAGGCTTGCATGGCGCAGATCGGGTCAACTTCGGAGACTTTAACGATCATGCCTTCCTGGCGCAGGGACTGGGCCGAACCCTTGCCCACGTCACCGTAACCGATGACCAGCGCTTGCTTGCCGGACAGCAGGTGGTCGGTACCGCGCTTGATCGCGTCGTTCAGGCTGTGACGGCAGCCGTACTTGTTGTCGTTCTTGCTCTTGGTGACCGAGTCGTTGACGTTGATGGCCGGGATTTTCAGCTCGCCCTTGGCCAGCATGTCCAACAGGCGGTGAACGCCAGTGGTGGTTTCTTCGGTCACGCCGTGGACGCGGTCCAGGATCGCCGGGTATTTCTTGTGCAGCAGCTCGGTCAGGTCGCCGCCGTCGTCGAGGATCATGTTGGCATCCCAAGGCGCGCCATCTTTGAGGATGGTTTGCTCCAGGCACCACTCGTACTCTTCTTCAGTTTCGCCTTTCCAGGCGAAAACCGGGATGCCGGCAGCAGCGATAGCGGCAGCGGCCTGGTCCTGAGTCGAGAAAATGTTGCAGGACGACCAGCGTACTTCGGCACCCAGGGCAACCAGGGTTTCGATCAGCACGGCAGTCTGAATGGTCATGTGGATGCAGCCGAGGATTTTCGCGCCTTTGAGCGGCTGCTCACCAGCGTACTTGCGGCGCAGACCCATCAGGGCCGGCATTTCGGATTCGGCGATGATGGTTTCGCGACGACCCCAGGCAGCCAGGGACATATCGGCAACTTTGTAATCGTTAAAATCTGCAGGCGTGATAACAGCGCTCATGATGAGCCTCCATTCGTAATGTATGCGAATGGGCGCCGTTGTGCGTTTAGTGTCTGACCGATAACGGTCAAGCAACGCCCCATCCGAGCCTGACAGGTCGAGCCTGCTGCAGCGCCCCTCGGACAGGTGGCGGGAAAACGGTATCAATGGAACGTTACCGTTTTGAAACGGTGGCGATTATAGCCGTGTGAGCGATACTTCCAAAGCGTTTCTGTTGGTCAATGTCTGAACGGTAATCGAGGCCATAGCCGATGCTTGATAGAGCTCTAGATCGGGCTCTGCCATGATGGCCGGCATCAATCGGCAAGACGGTCAGGAGTGAATATGAATTTCCACACCCGCAAATGGGTAAAACCCGAAGACCTCAACCCCAACGGCACGCTGTTCGGCGGCAGCCTGTTGCGCTGGCTCGACGAAGAAGCGGCGATCTACGCCATCGTCCAATTGGGCAATCAGCGTGTGGTCACCAAGTACATTTCCGAAATCAACTTCGTCAGCGCCTCGCGCCAGGGCGACATCATTGAACTGGGCATCACCGCTACCGAATTCGGTCGCACCTCCATCACCCTGAAGTGCGAAGTGCGTAACAAGATCACCCGCAAAAGCATCCTGACGGTGGAGAAGATTGTTTTCGTCAATCTGGGTGAAGACGGCTTGCCCGCGCCGCACGGCCGGACCGAGATCACGTACGTCAAAGACCAGTTCAAGGATGACGACGTCGCGAGTGATATTGGCTGACCACTGAACAGCTCCGAACCCCGCGTGTCGTACCTACATGACACACCACCGGTTCCGGAGCTTTATGGACGCCAAGAAAGAAGGCAAAACCCCAAACCTGTCGCCGGAAGAACGGCACGACGTCGACAAGAGCCAGCCGCCGCGCGCCGCGGTGCTGCACGAAATCATCCGCACCCAGGGCGATCAGGAGCTTGAGCGCAGTGTCGCCGCCTTGTGGTGGTCGGCGCTGGCCGCCGGCCTGACCATGGGCCTGTCGTTGATGGCCATGGGGTTGCTCAATTCCCGTCTGCCGGACGGCGAAGGCTTCAAGGTGATCGCCAGTTTCGGTTACTGCGCAGGCTTTCTCGCGGTGATCCTCGCCCGACAGCAGTTGTTCACCGAGAACACGTTGACGGCGGTGCTGCCGATCATGACAAAACCCACACTGAACAATTTCGGTCGATTGCTACGCCTGTGGTCGGTGGTGCTGGTGGGCAACCTCTGCGGCACGTTGCTGGTGGCGTATGTGATGCTGAATCTGCCTATTTTCGACAGCAAGACCGACCTGGCCTTCCTTGATATCGGGCGCAAGATCATGGAGAACGACGCCAGCCAGATGTTTGCCAAGGGTATTGTGTCGGGCTGGATGATCGCCACCATGGTCTGGATGATTCCGTCCATGGAGAGCGCGAAGATGTGGATCATCATCCTCATCACCTACCTCATGGCACTGGGGGATTTCACCCACATCGTGGTCGGCTCGGCGGAGGTCTCGTATCTGGTGTTTGCCGGCGAGTTGCCGTGGAAGGATTTCTGGCTGGTGTTCGCCGGGCCGACGCTGGCGGGGAACATCATCGGCGGCAGCTTCATCTTCGCGCTGATCAGCCATGCGCAGATTCGCAGCGAGAGCGGGCCGCCGAAGAAGACTGCGGATCAAGGCCGGGAGCCCGACCCGCAGAAGACCAAAAAGTAATCAGTGATGCTCGGCCTGTGCCGCTGGCGCAGGCTCATCCTTGGTCACGTGCTTGACCAGTTTGCCGATGCTTAAGCCCTGCAACAGGATCGACGACAGCACCACGATGTAGGTGATGCTAAGCAGCAGGTCACGCTCCGGCCCCAGCGGCAAGGCCAGGGCCAGTGCCACCGAAACACCACCGCGCAAACCACCCCAGGTCAGAATCCGGATCGTCCCGCGCGGGACCGTACGCCAACGCCGCAGCAGCACGATGGCCGGCGCCACCGTCAGCAGGCGCGAGAGCAGAATCGCCAGCGCCAGCAAACTCGCCGCCAGCACATGCAACCAGTTGAACGGCAGCAGCAACAACTCCATGCCGATCAGAGCGAACAGCAGGGCGTTGAGCATGTCATCGAGCAATTCCCAGAAACCGTCCAGGTACTTGCGAGTCATGTCGTTCATCGCCAGATTGCGGCCCAGATTGCCGATGATCAGGCCGGCGACCACCATCGCGATCGGCGCGGAGACGTGTAGTTCCGACGCCATGGCCGAGCCGCCGATCACCAGTGCCAGAGTCAGCATCACCTCGATCTGATGCTGTTCGATGCTCTTGATCATCAGGTACACCAGGTAACCGATCAGCCCACCAAACAGCACGCCGCCAATCGCCTCGTGGGCGAACAGCATGGCCGTGGCGCCGACGGTCGGGGTTTCGCCGAGTTGCGCGATGCCCAGCAGCACGGTGAACACCACCACGGCGGTGCCATCGTTGAACAAGGACTCGCCGACGATGGTGGTTTTCAGTGGCTTGGATGCGTTGGCGGTCCGCAGTACGCCGAGGACCGCGATCGGGTCGGTGGGGGAAATCAGCGCGCCGAACAGCAAGCAATAGAGGAAGCTCACGTGCCAGCCGAACAGGGCAAAAATGTAATAGGCGAGGCTGCCGATCACGGCGGTGGCGATCAACACGCCGAAGGTTGCCAACAAACCGAGGGGCCAGCGATAGCTGCGCAGGTCATTCAGGTTGACGTGCAAGGCGCCGGCAAACAGCAGGAAGGAGAGCATCCAGTTCATCAGCAGATCGCCGAAGTCGATCTGGCCGATCAGCTGTTGCACACGTTCTTCGAGACCGGGGTAGCCGATGAAACTCAAGCCTTGCAGCAGCAGGGAAAACATCAGCGCGGTGACCATGACGCCGATGGTCGGGGGCAGGCCGATGAAGCGGAAATTCACGTAGGTGAGGAGTGTGGTGAGGCAGATAAACGCAGCGACAAGTTCAAGCATCCGGGGTCCTTTGGATGGGAGGTGGTAGATAGTGATTGGGTATTCGGCAGGTTCACCGCGTCAGCTTCATCGCGAGCAAGCTCGCTCCCACATTTAATCGCCAGTGAACACAGACTTTGCGCACGGCGAGAACCAATGTGGGAGCGAGCTTGCTCCGGGCGGCGTTCCGACGATAGCGGTGTCAGCAGCAATGCAGTTATTCAGCCGGACACATTGACCGCAGCAGCACCGCGACGTTGCAGATAGATGTAGAAAAGCGCCGTCAGCACCGTCAAGCCACTGACCAGCGCGCCGGTCCACGGCAAATCCGCCAGGTCCGCGCCACTGGCGACGACCAGCCCACCAATCCACGCACCGGCTGCGTTGCCGAGGTTGAACGCGCTCTGGTTCAACGTTGAACCCAGATTCGGCGCTTCATGGGCCTGATCGATGATCAGCAGTTGCAAAATCGGGCACAGGGCAAAGGCGAAGATGCCCCACAGCACCAGCGTGATTGCGGCTGGAATCACTGAGTGGCTGGTCTGTGAGAACGCGGCCAGCACGACCAGTACGGCCAGCGCCATACCCACCAGCGACGGCAGCAATCGACTGTCAGCCAGGCGACCACCGAGCATGCTGCCCGCCGTCAGTCCGACCCCGAATAGCAGCAGCATGATGGTCACGCCATGCGGGCTGACACCGGTGATGTCTTGCAGGATGGGGGCAATGTAAGTGAAGACGCTGAACAGGCTGGTCGACGCCAGCACGCTCATGCCCAGCGCCAACAACACGTTGACCTTGCCCAGCACTTTGAACTCGCTGGCGAGGTTAGCCTTGTCCATCGCGATGTCCTTCGGCAGCCAGACCCACTGGGCGATGGCCGCGATCACACCGATCACCGACACCGCCCAGAACGTCGAGCGCCAGCCGGCGTATTGCCCGAGCGCGGTGCCCAAAGGCACGCCCAGCACGTTGGCCAGGGTCAGGCCGGTGAACATCATCGCAATCGCTTGGGCGCGTTTGTTCGGGGCCACCAAACCGGCGGCAACCACCGAACCGATGCCGAAGAACGCACCATGGCAGAGCGCGGTGACCACTCGTGCGGCCATCAGCGTGGCGTAGTTCGGCGCCAATGCGCAAAGAATGTTGCCGAGGATGAACATCAGGGTCATGCCCAGCAGCGTGGCTTTGCGCGGCATGTTGGCTGTACCAATCGCGAGGATCGGCGCACCGAAGACCACGCCCAGGGCGTAGCCGGTGATCAGCAAGCCCGCGTGGGGGATGCTCACGGCGAGGTCGCGGGCGACATCGGGCAGCAAACCCATGATGACGAATTCAGTGGTGCCGATGCCGAACGCGGCAACAGCGAGGGCAAGCAAGGCGAGTGGCATGCGCAAGGTCTCTGTCGGTAGTCTTGACGCTCTGATCAGGCATACGCATGCCGACGCCCGTTCTCGACGAGAGCGGGCGGTGACAAAAATTTATTGGAATTAGTCTGTGCGCAACTGAGTGCGGCGTGGTCGCTTGCAGTATAAACAGCTGCTGACATATGGCGAATCAATTATCTGGGCGCTTGCCGTAGGGAACAACAACAAATAAAGGAGTGTGCCGTGCTTGCAACAGCACTGGTGTTGGTAGCGGCGCTGTTGCACGCGGCGTGGAATACCCTGATCAAATTCAGTGCGGAACGGCTGCTGGTGGTGGCCTGCATGGACAGCGTTGCAATGCTGTTTGTCGCACTGATGCTGCCGTTCGTGGCGTTGCCACCCCTGGACATCTGGCCGTGGATTCTGGCGTCGGCGGCGTTCGAATTGCTCTATCGCTATTTGCTGATCCAGGCGTACCGGGTCGGCGATCTCGGGCTGGTCTATCCGCTGATGCGTGGCTTGTCGCCGCTGGTAGTGCTGGCACTGACGCTGATTTTTGCCGGGGAAGTGCTGACGAACCAGCAGATCTTCGGGATTCTGCTGATCCCGTTCGGCATGCTGTGCCTGCTCTGGCAGGGCGGCGGCGGTGCGCGGTTGCCGTGGTCGATGCTGCCGGTGGTGGCGTTGATCGGCCTGTGCATCGGCTGCTACACCTTCATCGATGGCCAGGCGTTGCGGCGCTGGTCGCATCCGCTGGATTACCTGGTGTGGGTCACGTTGCTCAGCGCCTGGCCGTTCCCGTTACTGGCACTGGTGCGTAAGCGACCGGCCTTCATGTTGTTCTGGCGGGAACAGTGGCGACTGGGGTTGGCGGTCGGGTTTTGCGTGTTGTTCAGCTACGCTCTGGTGCTTTGGGCCATGCAGCTGGGCTCGATTGCCGAAGCGGCGGCATTGCGCGAGATCAGCGTGATTCTGGTGGTGCTGTTCGGCATGCGTTACCTGAAAGAACCTTTCGGCAGGCCACGGCTCTTAGCCTGTGGGCTGGTGCTGATCGGCATGCTGGTGATGAAGTTTTGACTGGAGCTCGACTCTTGAAACTTGAAGAAGGGATTGCGTTATGACGGTTGCTCTGTGGTGCATTTTGATCGCGATTTTCCTGCCCTGTATCTGCACGGGCATCGCCAGGGTCAGCGGCGGGTTCAGGCTGAAAGACAACCATGACCCCCGCGACTTTCTCGAGTCACTGAATGGTTTTGGCCGACGCGCGTATGCGGCGCATCTGAACAGTCTTGAAGTGATTCCCGCGTTCGCGGCCGCGGTGATCGTTGCGCACCTGGCCGGCAATGCCGAACTGGTGACGATCAATGTGCTGTCGGTGTTGTTCATCACCAGTCGGCTGCTGTACATCATTTGCTACTTGGCGGACTGGGCGATTTTACGGTCGCTGGTGTGGTTGGTGGGGATGGGGTTGATTGTCAGTTTCTTTGTGGTTTCTGTTTAAGAGCCAGATCAAAAGATCGCTGGCAAAGCCAGCGATCTTTTGACTTTAAAGCTTGTCGGTCACCTGAGGCACTTGAGGCAGGGCTGCGCCTTTAGGCCAGAGCATCCAGATCTGCCCCTGCTGTTTCATGTCGCCGGCCAATTGCCCGGCCGCCTCGCCCGTGCCCCAGAACAGGTCTGCACGGACTTCGCCGGCAATTGCGCCGCCGGTGTCCTGAGCGGCAACCGGGCGTACCAGTGCGGTACCGTCCGGTTTAGTGGTCGATAACCACAGCAGACTGCCCAGCGGAATCACTTTGCGATCCACCGCCGCGCTGTAGCCGGCGGTCAGCGGTACGTTCAGCGAGCCGCGAGGCCCTTCGTTGCTGTCCGGATTGCGGGTGAAGAATACGTAGCTGGGGTTGCTGCCCAGCAGTTCCGGAATGCGCGTCGGATTGGCCTTGGCCCAATTGCTGATGGCGGCCATGGTCACTTCTTCTTTTTTCAGCTCGCCCTGGTCCACCAGCCAGCGGCCGATCGGTCGATACGGGTGACCGTTCTGATCGGCATACGCGATGCGCAACTGTCGGCCATCATCGAGCTGGATACGACCCGAGCCCTGGATTTGCAGGAATTGCAGATTCATCGGGTCGGTCAGCCAGGCAACAACCGGTGCCTTGACCCCTTTGGTTTCAATCGTGGCCGCATCGTCGTAAGGCTTCAGCACGCGACCTTCGAGTCGTCCGCGCAGGCGTTTGCCTTTGAGTTCCGGGTAGATGCTGTCTAGAGAGACAATGATCATGTCTTCGGGCACACCGTACACCGGGATGTTCGCCACTTCGGTCTGGGTCAGGCTGCCGGGGTAGACCGGCTCGTAATAGCCGGTGATCAAGCCGTTGGGATTGTCATTGGCGGCGCGTAGACCGTAGACGTCGAGGTTCTGCTTGAGGAAGCCACGAATGTCGCTGGCGGTTTGCGGCACGTTGGCGGCAGCCGCACACGTCGAGCCCCATACCGGGTCGGCCTTGAGTCGGGTGCAGGCGCTGCGCCACGAACCGAAGCCGGCGACCAGGTCGTTGTCGGACACCGTCGGAAGTGCTTCCCACGTGGCGCTGGAGTAGGTCGCCAGGGCGTGGGTTTTCGGTTGGTTGTTGTCGCCACCGGTGCAGCCCGCAAGCACGGCCACCATCGGAAGGGTCCAGGCGAGGTTGTGACGCCATGCCTTGAAACGGCTGTTCATGGAGTAATTCCTTTGTCGGTTGCCTGAGTGCTCCATGCGCTCAAACAACCCGTATTGATAATAGGGCTATTGGTCTTTGCCGATGACGCGAGGATACTGGCCGCCGTTTCCCGTGACCTGAAGCCACCATGACTCTTAAAAGACTTTCTGTTGTATTGCTGGCCTGCCTGACGTTGTCCGCCTGCGGTGGTGTCGATCCCAACTCGCCGCTGGGCCAGCGCAAGGCGATCTTCAAGCAAATGCTCAAGACCGGCGAAGACCTGGGCGGCATGTTGCGTGGTCGCATCCCGTTTGACGGGCCGAAATTCGCTGACGGTGCCGTGAAACTCGATGCGTTGTCCCGTGAACCCTGGAAACATTTTCCGCAGGTGCGCGAAGAAGATCACACCAGCGCCAAGAGCGATGTCTGGCAGAAACAGGAACACTTCCAGGACATGGCCCGCACCCTTGAAGCCGCCACCGGTGAATTGGTGACTGCCAGCAAGGTCCAGCCCTACAAGGCCAGTAACCTTGGGCCGGCGGTGCAGAAGGTCGAAGATGCCTGCAGTGCCTGCCATAAAGAGTTTCGGGATCATTGAATCCTGAACTGATCCTTACTTATCCAGCTCGTCGAGTGCGTCCTGCAATTCCTTGCGGGACTCGGCGAGCTTGTCTTTGCGCTTGTTGATCTTCTCGGCGTCGCCTTTCTTCATGGCCTTGTCCAGATCAGCCTGACGCTTGCTGACTTCGTGCTTGGCGTCGAGCACCTTGTTCTCCCGTTCTTTCTTCAGGGAAGTATCGGTGCAATGAGCAGTGACTTCGCTCAGGGCCGTTTCAAGGCCTGCCTGCTGATCGGCGTTACCGTGAGACTTGGCCAGTTCAATCTGGTTGATGAGGCCCTGCTTCTTTGCGGCGCAGCCGGTCAGGCCCGGAGCTTCTTCGGCGGCCATCAGTGGAGCGGCCAGCACGCTGCAAAGGGTCAACAGGGCGAGCGGTGAAAGAAGTTTCATAAAGGCTCCATGTGAATAAGGCAATCGGGTCGATGTGGCGATGGGGTGTTTGAGCCCAGCGGCACCATTGGGTTCCCGGGTTCCCGGGTTGACGGGCATCGCCGGCCGCTAAAAACCGTCAATCCCCGCAAGACGTAATGTTTCTCTCAAGGCCAGGACCTGCGGGTCACGGAAAAATGCGCTCAATTGCGCTGCGCGTCCCGGGCCGATGCCGGCTTCTGTCTGCCATTGTTCGATATTTCGTTGTGCCAGTTCCTGCCATGAATCGGCAAGCCGCGCCTGGCCGGTCGGCGGTAAACCCAGGGCTTTGAGCCAGCGAGCGAAAGGGCGTTGTCGGGCACCGTTGAAACTGCTCAACAGACGAGCGCTGCTGCGTTCGCCGAAGCCGTCAATGTTAGCAAGCTCTTGAGCATCGAGGGTCAACCAATCCAGCAGGCCATTCAGACGGCCTGTTTCGAAAAGTTTCTCCCAAGTGCCAGGGCCGACATGCGGCAAGGCCAGTCCCTGCTTGCCGCTGAGCCAGGTCAGTCGGGCGAGGAATTGGCTTTCGCACCCCGGTGTCGGCTGCCAACAACTCAAATGATGAAAGTCCTCCGCCAGCGGTACGCTCAATTCAGCGCGTTCGGTGCTGCGCAGCATGACACCGTCAAGCCTGGGAATGGTCAGGCCTGCCAGGCTGATGGCGACCTGATCTCCGGGCCGGATATCCAGTGCTTCCCAGCGTTGCAGTGAGCTCACACTGACTCGCTTGATCTGCCGGTCATCGAGCATCACCGGTGTCAGTTCCAATACCGGCGTGATCCGTCCGGTCCGTCCAATCTTGAAATGGACCTTGCGCACCTCGGCCAGGGCCTGGGTAAAAGGGTATTTCCAGGCGACGCTCCAGTAAGGCGGTTTAGCCTGCCAGCGCTCGGCGGGTGGGCGCTGATCCTGGCGCAGGACGATGCCATCACTGGTGAAGGGCAGGGGCGAGCGATACCAGTGATCGCGCCAGCGTTCAGCGTCGGCAAATACCTTGATCGAGTGACTGTAAGGTGCGGTGCTCGGGAAACCCAACTCATCCAGGACTGCGATGCGGGCGGGCAAACTGGCCGGGCCTTGAGGCCAGTCCCAGACAAACAGGCCGATCCCGGCGGCTTGCTCAGTGCTTAATTTTTTGCGGGCCATCAAACCGGCCACTGTGGCGCGTGCATTGAGGCTGCCGGCACGGGCCTGTACGTGGTCGGTCAGGCGCCAATAGAGTTCACCTTGCAGCAGCAGGTCCAGTGGCTGCGGCAATTGTTGGGGGATGGCGGTGATCTGGCGCGCCGAAGCCGTCCAGTCCTGGCCATTTACTCCGTCACCGCGGCTGATAGCCCGAGTCAGTAGGCCTTTGCGGTAGATCAGCGTCACCGCCACGCCGTCGATCTTGGGCTGAATCCAGACATCGCTCCGTCCTTTTAGCCAGGCTTCGACGGCGCGACCATCGTGGAGTTTTTCCAGGCCTGTGTGGGCGATGGGATGAGGCATCGTGCCGCCCGCGGTACGTAGCGGTTCTGCGGATGGGTCCAGGTCGAAACAAGTGCGCCATTCGGTCAGTCGTGCACGGGACTGATCATAGAGTTCATCGGCGACCAATGAGCGGCCGCCCCGGTGGTAGCTGTCGTCCCAGAGGTCGATTTGTTTTTGCAGTGACGTGATTTCGTCCAGGGCGCGTGCGGGCGGCCAGTCGGGGCACTCGCCGGCATGGGTGGTCAGACAGAAAATGATCAGTAGAAAACCGAAAAACACGCGCAGGTGGAGCGGCATCGTGAGCGTCCTTGCTCAAGTGGAATGCTTGAAGGCTAGGACGGATTTTCAGGATCAGAAGGCCGGCTGTTTTTCAGCGTGTGTCGGCCTCTGGAAAACGGACAATAAAAAGCCCCGCACGGCGAACCGTGCGGGGCTTTTGGTACCGCCGGGGAAGTCTTACAGGCCGGCAGCCGCGCGCAAGGAATCGGCGCGGTCGGTCTTTTCCCAGGTGAAAGTGGTGAAAGTATCATCGCCCACAGTCTTGGTTGTCGGGGTGCGACCGAAGTGGCCGTACGCAGCGGTTTCCTGGTACATCGGGTGCAGCAGGTCGAGCATGGTGGTGATTGCGTATGGACGCAGGTCGAACACTTCGCGAACCAGTTTGACGATTTTGTCGTCGCTGATCTTGCCGGTGCCGAAGGTGTTCAACGAGATCGACGTCGGCTGAGCAACACCGATTGCGTAGGAAACCTGAATCTCGCAACGCTCGGCCAGGCCGGCCGCCACGATGTTTTTAGCCACGTAACGACCCGCGTAGGCGGCCGAACGGTCAACCTTCGATGGATCTTTACCGGAGAACGCGCCGCCGCCGTGACGGGCCATGCCGCCGTAGCTGTCGACGATGATCTTGCGACCGGTCAGGCCGCAGTCGCCTACCGGGCCACCGATGATGAACTGGCCAGTCGGGTTGATGTGGAACTGGGTGTCTTTGGACAGCAGCTCGGCAGGCAGTACGTGCTTGACGATCAGCTCCATCACGCCTTCGCGCAAGTCTTTGTAGGACACGTCAGGGTTGTGCTGGGTCGACAGTACAACGGCGTCGATACCGACAACCTTGCCGCCTTCGTAACGGCAAGTCACTTGCGACTTGGCATCCGGGCGCAACCAAGGCAGCAGGCCGGATTTACGGGCTTCGGCCTGACGCTGAACCAGCTGGTGCGAGAAGGTGATCGGTGCTGGCATCAGCACGTCGGTTTCGTTGCTGGCGTAGCCGAACATCAGGCCCTGATCGCCGGCGCCCTGATCTTCAGGCTTGGCACGGTCGACACCCTGGTTGATGTCAGGAGACTGCTTGCCAATGATGTTCATCACGCCGCAAGTGGCGCCGTCGAAGCCGACATCGGAGCTGTTGTAGCCGATGTCCAGAATGACGTTACGCACGATCTCTTCCAGGTCGACCCAGGCCGACGTGGTGACTTCACCTGCGATGATTGCAACGCCGGTTTTGACCAGTGTCTCGACCGCTACACGGGCGAACTTGTCTTCAGCAATGATGGCGTCCAGCACAGCATCGGAAATCTGGTCGGCGATTTTGTCCGGATGCCCTTCGGACACGGACTCGGAGGTGAAGAGGGAGTATTCGCTCATCTCGATTTTTTCCTGAATTTACCGATGGTGAGTGTCGCCAGCCGGTCGCTGAAAATGGCGGACCTGGATCTGGAAACCATTACGTAAGCCTACATAGAGGCTTTCCCCGGGAACGAGTCCCGCAGCGGTGGCCCAACGGGCCAAATCGTCCTGTTCAAACCCCAACCATAGATCACCGCAGGCCTCCCTGGCCCAACTCTGGTTGTGGCTACATAACTCTGTCACGAGCAGGCTACCGCCCGGTTGCAGCATGTTGGCCATGTGCTTGAGTGCTTCGGCCGGCGCGGCGAAATGGTGCAGCACCATGTTCAGTACAACGCAGTCAGCCTTGAGGCGGACACCGTTCAATGCATCGGCCAATTGCAGGCTGACGTTAGTCAGCGTTTCACGTTCGCAAACCTGGCGCGCCAGTTCGAGCATCGCCGGGCTGTTGTCCAGCGCCGTAACCTGTGTGAAGCGGCGCGCCAGTTCCGGCAGAAATGCGCCATCTCCGGGGCCGACTTCGATGGCCGTGGCGCCTTCGCTGAAACTCAGCTTGTCGAGCAATGCCACCACGCTTTCGCGGTATTGCGGCAGACCGGCGATCAAGTCTTGCTGGGCGCGAAACTTCTCCGCGACCCGTGAGAAAAAGTCCTGGCTGGCCGCCGCCCGTTGCCCATGGACCTGAGCGATCCGCGACTGCACCTCGGCAGGCAGGGTCAGGTTGTCCACTTCTTCCAGTAGCGCGGCATGCAGCTTGCCGCCCAGCAGGTCGGTGTGGGGCAGGGCGCGACGGTAGAAAATCGCGTTGCCTTCACGGCGCGTCGCCACCAGGTCGGCCTGGGCCAATACCTTGAGGTGATGACTCATGCCGGACTGGCCGATGCCAAAGATCTGCGCCAGCTCCAGTACGCCAAACGAATCGTTGGCCAGCGCGCGCAATACATTCAGCCGCAGAGGATCGCCGCCGGCCTTGCACAGGGCCGCCAGCTCATCGCAATCGTCATGTCGAATGGAAGGCACACGTAAATTCATAAGGCCAGCAGTCTAGTGACGGTCAGAAAACACCGCAAGAGCAATATCAAAAAGTTTTGATATTGCTCGATAGATGGCACTTCTCGGGGGAAGGGTCACTCTACAACTCGTCAGCGGAAAGGTTTCACCAGGCGAATGCGACTTTATCCACCGGAAAAACGCCTTCAGATGACTATCTGTCATTGCCCCGAGGCGGGTGGGTGAGGGAAAATGCTCGCCTTTTTTCCGTTTCGTTTTATTCACTCTCGATTCAATATCCGCAGGAGAACAGCGATGCCCAGCCGTCGTGAGCGTGCCAACGCCATTCGTGCCCTCAGCATGGATGCCGTGCAAAAAGCCAACAGCGGCCATCCCGGTGCCCCTATGGGTATGGCGGATATCGCCGAAGTACTTTGGCGTGACTACCTGAAGCACAACCCGAGCAATCCATCGTTCGCCGACCGTGACCGCTTCGTGCTGTCCAACGGTCACGGTTCGATGTTGATCTACTCGCTGCTGCACCTGACCGGCTATGACCTGTCGATCGATGACCTGAAAAATTTCCGCCAGTTGCACAGCCGCACACCGGGTCACCCGGAATTCGGCTACACCCCAGGCGTTGAAACCACCACCGGTCCACTGGGTCAGGGCCTGGCCAACGCCGTTGGTTTTGCCCTGGCAGAAAAAGTCCTGGCGGCGCAGTTCAACCGTCCGGGCCACAACGTTGTCGACCACCACACCTACGTGTTCCTGGGTGATGGCTGCATGATGGAAGGCATTTCCCACGAAGTCGGCTCCCTGGCCGGTACGTTGGGCCTGGGTAAACTGATCGCCTTCTACGACGACAACGGCATCTCCATCGACGGCGAAGTCGAAGGCTGGTTCACCGACGACACCCCGAAGCGTTTCGAAGCCTATAACTGGCAGGTCATCCGCAACGTCGACGGTCACGACCCTGAAGAGATCAAGATCGCGATCGATACCGCGCGTAAAAGCGATCAGCCGACGCTGATCTGCTGCAAGACCACCATCGGTTTCGGTTCGCCGAACAAGCAAGGCAAAGAAGACTGCCACGGCGCCCCATTGGGTGACGCGGAAATCGCTCTGACCCGCGCTGCGCTGAAATGGAACCACGGTCCGTTCGAAATCCCGGCCAACATTTATGCCGAGTGGGACGCCAAGGAAGCCGGTCGCGCGGCCGAAGCCGAATGGGATCAGCGTTTCGCGGCCTACTCTGCTGCCTTCCCTGAGTTGGCCAACGAGCTGATTCGTCGTCTGAGCGGCGAACTGCCGGAAGACTTCGCTGAAAAAGCCGATGCTTATATTGCTGAAGTCGCCGCCAAGGGCGAAACCATCGCCAGCCGTAAAGCCAGCCAGAACGCATTGAATGCCTACGGCCCGCTGTTGCCTGAACTGCTGGGTGGCTCCGCTGACCTGGCCGGTTCCAACCTGACCCTGTGGAAAGGTTGCAAAGGTGTTTCGGCTGAAGACGCCAGCGGCAACTACATGTACTACGGCGTTCGCGAGTTCGGCATGAGCGCGATCATGAACGGCGTAACCCTGCACGGCGGTCTGGTGCCTTACGGCGCGACCTTCCTGATGTTCATGGAATACGCCCGCAACGCCGTGCGCATGGCCTCGCTGATGAAGCAGCGTGTCGTGTTCGTCTACACCCACGACTCCATCGGTCTGGGCGAAGACGGCCCGACTCACCAGCCGATCGAGCAACTGACCAGCTTGCGCAGCACGCCGAACCTCGACACCTGGCGCCCAGCCGATGCCGTTGAATCGGCGGTGTGCTGGAAACTGGCTCTGGAGCGCAAGGACGGCCCTTCGGCGCTGATCTTCTCGCGTCAGAACCTGCAGCACCAAACCCGTAATGCGTTCCAGATCGCCGACATCGCCCGTGGCGGTTACGTGTTGAAGGACTGCGATGGCGAGCCTGAGCTGATCCTGATCTCTACCGGTTCGGAAGTGGGCCTGGCGGTTCAGGCCTACGACAAGCTGACCGAACAAGGTCGTAAGGTGCGTGTTGTTTCGATGCCTTGCACCAGCGTGTTCGATGCTCAGGATGCTGGCTACAAGCAAGCGGTTCTGCCGTTGCAGGTCAGTGCCCGTATCGCCATCGAAGCCGCCCACGCGGACTACTGGTACAAGTACGTGGGCCTGGAAGGCCGCGTGATCGGCATGACCACCTACGGCGAGTCGGCGCCTGCGCCTGCCTTGTTCGAAGAGTTCGGCTTCACCCTGGAAAACATCCTGGGTCAGGCTGAAGAGCTGCTGGAAGACTGATCCAGAAAGTGTGTCGTCTGGACTGACGCTATCGCGGGCAAGCCCGCTCCCACAAGGATCTCCATCGGTCCTGTGGGAGCGGGCTTGCCCGCGATAGCGGTCGGTCAGGCAACACTGCAATGACGGATTCACCACGGTAATCGAGAACCCCATGCCTCAACCGCGTCCTTACAAAGTTGCACTCAACGGCTACGGCCGGATTGGTCGTTGCGTCTTGCGTGCGTTGTTTGAGCGAGGCGATAAGGCCGGGTTTGAAATTGTTGCGATCAACGATCTGGCTGACATGGCCAGCATCGAATACCTGACACGCTTCGACTCCACTCACGGGCGTTTTCCCGGGGAAGTGAAGGTCGACGGCGATTGTCTGCATATTAATGGCGACTGCGTGAAGGTCCTGCGCAGTGCCACCCCCGAAGGCATCGATTGGGCGTCACTGGGCGTCGATCTGGTGCTGGAGTGCTCCGGCGCTTACCACACCCGTGAAGACGGCCAGCGTTTCCTCGACGCCGGCGCGCCGCGCGTGCTGTTTTCCCAGCCGATGGCCAGCGAGGCGGATGTCGACGCCACCATCGTCTACGGCGTGAACCAGGATTGCCTGACCGGTGATGAGTTGCTGGTGTCCAACGCGTCCTGCACCACCAACTGCGGCGTGCCGCTGTTGCGCCTGCTGGATCAGGCCATTGGTCTGGAATACGTGTCGATCACCACCATTCACTCGGCGATGAACGATCAGCCGGTGATCGACGCCTATCATCACGAAGACTTGCGCCGCACCCGTTCGGCGTTTCAGTCGGTGATTCCGGTGTCCACTGGTCTGGCACGTGGCATCGAACGGCTGTTACCGGAACTTGCCGGGAGAATTCAGGCCAAAGCCGTGCGGGTGCCGACGGTTAACGTGTCTTGCCTCGACATTACGATGCAGACCGTGAGCGACACCGACGCCACCGAGGTCAACCGGATTTTGCGCGAGGCTGCCACCAGCGGCCCGCTCAAGGGCCTTCTGGCCTACACCGAGTTGCCTCACGCCAGTTGTGATTTCAACCATGACCCACATTCGGCCATCGTCGATGCCAGTCAGACTCGAGTTTCCGGCCCACGGCTGGTGAACATCCTGGCCTGGTTCGACAACGAATGGGGTTTTGCCAACCGAATGCTGGATGTTGCAGAGCACTATCTGCAAACAGCTATCAAAAAACCGTAACCCAGGAAATGCGACCCATGACCGTGTTGAAGATGACCGACCTCGATCTGCAAGGTAAGCGCGTACTGATCCGCGAAGACCTCAACGTCCCAGTCAAGGACGGTGTTGTCACCAGCAATGCGCGAATCCTGGCCTCGCTGCCGACCATCAAGCTGGCCCTGGAAAAAGGCGCGGCCGTGATGGTCTGCTCGCACCTTGGCCGTCCGACCGAAGGCGAGTTCTCGGCCGAGAACAGCCTCAAGCCAGTCGCTGACTACCTGAGCAAGGCTCTGGGCCGCGAAGTGCCGCTGGTGGCCGATTACCTGAACGGCATTGACGTGAAGGCCGGCGACATCGTGCTGTTCGAAAACGTGCGCTTCAACAAAGGCGAGAAAAAGAACGCTGACGAACTGGCCCAGCAATACGCCGCCCTGTGCGACGTGTTCGTGATGGATGCCTTCGGCACCGCTCACCGCGCCGAGGGTTCGACCCATGGCGTGGCCAAGTTCGCCAAAGTCGCGGCCGCTGGCCCATTGCTGGCAGCCGAACTGGACGCACTGGGCAAAGCCCTCGGCGCCCCGGCCCAGCCAATGGCGGCGATTGTTGCCGGCTCCAAGGTTTCCACCAAACTCGACGTGCTGAACAGCCTGAGCCAGATCTGCAACCAGCTGATCGTCGGCGGCGGCATTGCCAACACCTTCCTGGCTGCTGCCGGTCACCCGGTCGGCAAGTCCCTGTACGAGCCGGACCTGCTGGACACCGCTCGCGCCATCGCCGCCAAGGTCAGCGTGCCGCTGCCGGTAGACGTCGTGGTTGCCAAGGAATTCGCTGAAAGCGCCACCGCTACCGTCAAGCTGATCGCTGATGTGGCTGCAGACGACATGATCCTGGACATCGGCCCACAGACCGCGGCGAATTTCGCCGAGCTGCTGAAGTCGTCCAGGACCATCCTGTGGAACGGCCCGGTGGGCGTGTTCGAATTCGATCAGTTCGGTAACGGCACCAAAGTCCTGGCCCAGGCCATCGCAGAAAGCTCGGCATTCTCCATCGCTGGCGGCGGCGACACCCTGGCCGCCATCGATAAATATGGCGTTGCCGATCAGATCTCCTACATTTCTACCGGTGGCGGCGCGTTCCTCGAGTTCGTCGAAGGCAAGGTGCTGCCAGCCGTTGAAGTCCTGGAAAGCCGGGCCAAGGCCTGAGGCCGCCCATTTGACCAGGCAAAGGAGTGTTCAGATGGTCAAAACATTTGCGCTGTTGATTATCGCGGGGTCGTTGGCAGCTTGCGGGAGTAACCCGAAAGCCCCGAAGGTACCCGAGACGCCTGAACAGGACAAAGGCTGCTACCAGGCCGACTGGCAGGCCGAAACCAACCCGGTGATCAACAAGCGTTCCGGGCCTGATGGCCTGGACAAATATGAGACACAGACCCCGGCCAAGGAACATGGTTGCCCTTGACGGGTCTGACACTTTACTCAGGGCTGGCGGCGTGCGTCGTCAGTCGAGGAACATGGATGAAAGGTTTTATCGCCGTTACGGCGCTGGCTCTGCTGGCAGGTTGCGCTAATTTGAACCTGTTCAAGCCTGCCGAATCGACGGACAGCTGGACCACCTGGACCTGCGACAGTCAGGCCAAAGTGCTCTGGCGCTACACCGACGAAAGCCGCAAGGAAGTCGACGTTCGCCTGGGCGGTGCCGATCAGGTCTACCGCTTGAAGCATGAACCGGGCGCCGAAGGTTCGCTGTACAGCAATGACATGCTGGCGTTTCACATAAAAGGTGAGGAAGGCCTGGTGTACTGGGTCGCCACCAATGATTTGATCGGCCGCGGTTGCAAAGCGCAGTAACGCCGCAAGATTGAGGCAACACCGAATTGGCAGGCAGGGCTGACCCCCGATCTGCAATAACTTGAATAGCCGCCGCCGCTACGGCAGGCTGGCACGATTAACGACCCTCAACCGGGAGATACACACACAATGGCACTTATCAGCATGCGCCAGATGCTGGACCACGCAGCCGAGTTCGGCTACGGCGTTCCAGCCTTCAACGTCAACAACCTTGAGCAGATGCGCGCCATCATGGAAGCCGCTGACAAGACTGACTCCCCGGTGATCGTCCAGGCTTCGGCCGGTGCTCGCAAATACGCCGGTGCACCGTTCCTGCGTCACCTGATCCTCGCTGCAATCGAAGAATTCCCGCACATCCCGGTGTGCATGCACCAGGACCACGGCACCAGCCCTGACGTCTGCCAGCGCTCCATCCAACTGGGCTTCAGCTCGGTGATGATGGACGGTTCCCTGGGCGAAGACGGCAAGACCCCGACCGATTACGACTACAACGTCCGCGTCACCCAACAAACTGTAGCCCTGGCTCACGCCTGCGGCGTATCGGTAGAAGGCGAGCTGGGCTGCCTGGGTTCGCTGGAAACCGGCATGGCCGGTGAAGAAGATGGCATCGGCGCCGAAGGCGTCCTGGATCACAGCCAAATGCTGACCGACCCGGAAGAAGCCGCTGACTTCGTCAAACGCACTCAGGTCGACGCCCTGGCCATCGCCATCGGCACCAGCCACGGCGCGTACAAGTTCACCAAGCCGCCTACCGGCGACGTGCTGGCCATCGACCGTATCAAAGAAATCCACAAACGCATCCCGAACACCCACCTGGTGATGCACGGTTCTTCTTCGGTTCCGCAAGACTGGCTGGCAATCATCAACCAGTACGGCGGCGACATCAAAGAAACCTACGGCGTACCGGTTGAAGAAATCGTCGAAGGCATCAAGCACGGCGTGCGCAAGGTCAACATCGACACCGACCTGCGCCTGGCGTCCACCGGTGCGATGCGTCGCCTGATGGCCACCAACCCGAGCGAGTTTGATCCGCGTAAATTCTTCGGCGCGACTGTTACTGCCATGCGTGATGTGTGTATCGCACGTTATGAAGCGTTTGGTACGGCGGGTAATGCTTCGAAGATCAAACCGATCTCGTTGGAAGCGATGTATCAGCGTTACCTGAAAGGTGAGTTGAACGCTAAGGTCAACTAAGCGTTCAGCGTTTTTACCGGTATTAAAAAACCCGCAGCGATGCGGGTTTTTTATTGTCTGGGAATTAACTACTGACTCTTTAAAATCGTTCCCACGCTCCCGCGTGGGAACGCCTCAACGGATGCTCCGCGTCGGCTCTGGATGGGACGCGGAGCGTCCCGGGATGCGTTATCACGCGGACGGTTCGATGCCTCCACGTGGGAACGATCAGAGTGAGGGGAGATTATTTATCGTGATCAATATCGAGTTTGCTGAACGTCACTTTCCCGCCTTCGCTGGTGTACCCGGTGTGGTCCTGCACATAAACACCGGCCTTGAAGTACAGCGGCTTGACGCTCCAGGTTTTACTGATGTCGGTGTCCCATTGGTAGCCCGCCGCACTGATGCCCAGCGCGCCGCGCGGGCTCAGGTGGATGAGGTAGGAAAACTCCCGATCCAGTTTCACCCCGGTGGCAATGGTGATTATCCGTGCTGCATCGTCATCAGGGTGCATACGAACCTTGGCGACGATGCTACCTGACTGTGTGCTGGTCGAGTACTGATACTCGAGCTTCACCATGGGCTTCTGGCTTTCATAGGCGTGGATCTGGCCGATGACGATCTTGCCCGAGGTCGGTACCTGGTTCACCGCCAGGGTGGCACGCAGGGAGTTGTCGGCGTCCGGGTAGAGCCAGTTTTTCAGGGTGCCATTGCTGTAGGTTTCGCGAAGTTCGGTACGGGGATACTTTGCGTTTTCAGTTGTAGAGCCGGTGACCGGGGTCCAGAAAAACAAGGTGCCGGTGTCGGAGTGGAAGTATTGGTCCTTGAAGCCATCCACCAGTTTTGACGTTTCAACAGTGTATGGCGGATTGCCGACGGGAACGCTGAGGTTCCAGGTTGCGAGATCGATCATAGACAAAAGCTTCCACGAATTTTTACTGCACGGACGTACCAGAAGCTCTGGCACGCGCCTTGGGGGCAATCCTTATAATCGTAGAAGTTCAATTTGTTAATGCGTAAATGACAAACGGGTGACGTCAAAATCCTGTTAAAAGGCCATCTTTCCCGGTTTCCGGGGCCTGTGGCGCCGACCGTTAGTCGGCAAATGGACTCTTTGGTTAAATGATGGCGTACTGATAGCTTCTGCTTTTGCAGAACCCGGTCTAGAGTGAAGGCTTGGTATTTGTCCGGTTTTCACGAGAAATCGGCCTGACGTCCCGCATAAGAGAAGCAGCATGGAATGCGCGCAACCCACGCCAGCTGAAGGCAGTTCAATTCTTTTAATCGTCGATGATTATCCTGAAAACCTGATCAGCATGCGCGCGTTGTTGCAGCGCCAGGACTGGCAGGTCATGACCGCCGCCTCGGGCTTCGAGGCGCTCAGTCTGTTACTCGAACACGATGTCGACCTGGTGCTGCTGGATGTGCAGATGCCGGGCATGGACGGTTTTGAAGTGGCACGCTTGATGCGCGGCAGCCAACGAACCCGCCACACGCCGATCATTTTCCTTACCGCCAACGAACAGTCCCAGGACGCTATGATCAAGGGCTATGCCAGCGGCGCGGTGGATTACCTGTTCAAACCGTTCGACCCGCAAATTCTCAAGCCCAAGGTCCAGGCGCTGCTCGAGCATCAGCGCAATCGCCGTGCGTTGCAGCGCCTGAGCCACGATCTGGAGGTCGCGCGCGCATTTAATGCCTCGGTGCTCGACAATGCCGCCGAAGGCATCCTGGTGGTCGGTGAGGACGGTCTGATCCGCTTTGCCAATCCGGCGATATCGCGGCTGCTCAATGCCACGTTGCAAGACCTGCAAGGCAAAGAATTCCTGGATTTCCTGCAAAATCCGCACATTCCGATCTGGGCCGACTCCGAGCTGTTCGCCGGTTACAAGCGCGGCGAAACCCTGCGCCTGCATGATGCATTGCTGCGTACGGCGCCCGGCCAGCAGGTGCCCGTGGCGCTGTCCTGCGCACCGTTGCCCAGCGAACAACATGCGATGGTGGTGACGGTGCTGGACATGTCGGTGGTGCGCCATCTGCATCAGCAACTGGAGTTCCAGGCCGTCACTGACCCATTGACCGGGCTGCTCAATCGTCGCGGTTTTTACCAGACGGCGGAAAACCTGCTGCTGCGTGGCGACCGCTCCGACAGTGCCTGGGTGCTGCTGTATCTGGACCTCGACGGCTTCAAACGGGTCAACGATTCCCTCGGTCACGATGCCGGCGACCGGGCGCTGCGGTGGGTGTCCGAGCAGTTGAAGGCCTGTTTGCGGCCCTTCGACATTCTGGCTCGCATGGGCGGTGATGAGTTCACCGCTTTGCTGGATCTGGAGTTCCCCGAGCAAGCGGCAAAGATTGCCGAGAAGCTGATTGAGCGGGTGTCGATCTGTCAGCAGATTGATGGTCTGGATATCGCGTTGGGCGCCAGCATCGGCATTGCGACGTACCCGGATTGCGGTTCCAATCTTGACGGTTTGTTGCGCGCATCTGACATCGCCATGTACGAAGCCAAGCGCGCCGGCCGTCAGCAATATCGTTACTACGATCACGAAATGAACGGCCGGGCGCGCTCGCGGCTGATGCTCGAAGAAAGTGTGCGCGCGGCGATCGAGAACCGTGATTTCAATTTGGTGTATCAACCTCAGGTGGCCATTGCCAGTGGGCAGGTTCGCGGGTTTGAAGCGCTGATCCGCTGGCAGCACCCGAGCGTCGGCGATGTACCGCCGGGGCTGTTTTTGCCATTGCTGGAAGAGGCGCGGTTGATCAGTCGCCTGGGCAGCTGGATCTATCAACAAGGGGCGAGCCAGCGAAAAGCCTGGGAAACCTTGTTTCCCGACGACCTGGTGCTGGGCGTCAGCTTGAGCAGTACGCAATTCGGCATGCCCAATCTGGTCACTGAGTTGCGCCAGGTACTGGAGCGCCATGGCTTGCAGGCGCGCCATCTGGAAGTCGAGGTCACAGAAGAGGCCTTGTTGCAAAACCCCGAGGAAACCCGCAAACAGCTGCGCCTGCTGCGTAACCTGGGTGTGCGCGTGGCCCTGGATGACTTTGGTTCCGGGCTGTGTTCGCTGTCTCATCTGCGGGATCTGGAGTTGGACACGCTCAAGTTCGACCGGCATTTGATTGCCCGGCTTCTGGAGTCCTCACGCGATGCGGCGCTGGTGCGCAATGTGATCGGGCTGTGCAAGGAGTACGGGATGCTGGTGATTGCCGAAGGGGTGGAAACCATTGCGCAATATCAATGGCTGCAAGCCAATGGTTGCGAGTACGTGCAAGGGTTTCTGGTCGCACGGCCGATGATGGCCGAGGACGTCGGCGACTTTGTGCGGCCGTTCGACTGGAACACGCTGACCGGCTGAATTCGCTACACTGGCGACCTTTTGGTGAATCGTGTTGCCACCCCAATGACCGCGTTGAAATACCTCCAGGCCTATCCTGCAGCACTGCAGGACCAAGTGCGCCAGCTGATCGCCGACGGTCGGCTGGGCGACTACCTGAGCCAGCGTTACCCGGAAAAACACCGGGTACAGAGCGACAAGGCGTTGTACACCTATACGCTGGACCTCAAGCAGGAGTACCTGCGTAACGCCCCGGCCATCGATAAAGTGTTGTTCGACAACCGCCTGGACCTGACCCACCGCGCCCTCGGATTGCACACCGCGATATCCCGGGTGCAGGGCGGCAAGCTCAAGGCCAAGAAAGAAATTCGTGTTGCTTCGTTGTTCAAGGAGGCGCCGGCCGAGTTTCTGAAAATGATCGTGGTGCATGAACTGGCGCATTTCAAAGAGTCGGATCACAACAAGGCGTTCTACAAGCTTTGCGAACACATGTTGCCGGGGTATCACCAGGTGGAGTTCGATGTGCGGGTGTACCTGACGTGGCGGGATATGCAATAGCGATCAAAATATCGCAACCGGGAGTGTTTAGATGGATGTAAGCAAGACCAAGAGCAGCTTCTATCGTCGGTTGTACGTGGCGTACCTGATTGATAGCGGGTTGGCCAGTAGCGTCCCGGCGTTGACCGAAGTCACCGGCATGCCCCGGCGTACGGCGCAGGACACCATCGCAGCATTGGCGGATCTGGATATTGTTTGCGAGTTCGAGCAGGAAGAAGGCGCGCGCAATCATGCCGGGCGCTATCGGATTCGCGAGTGGGGGGCGATAGATCGGGGGTGGATCGAGCGCAATCTTCGGCAGATCAAAGCGGTGCTGGAATATCCCTGAACTACCGACTCCGATCGTTCCCACGCTCCGCGTGGGAATGCCTCAATGGACGCTCTGCGTCCGCTTCGGCAGGGACGCGGAGCGTCCCGGGCTGCATTCCCACGCAGAGCGTGGGAACGATCATTACGGACGGCGCATCCCGATATGCGGAATGTCATCCTCGAGAAATTCCTCGCCCGCCACGACAAACCCGTACCGCCCGTAATACCCCTGCAAATGCGCCTGGGCCGAGAGATAGATCGGTACTTCAGGCCAGCGCTTTTCAGCCTGCTTCAACGCCTGTGCCATCAACTCATGCCCAAGCCCGGTGCCGCGCGCTTGCGGGGCAATGATCACCCGCCCGATGACCACGTCGCCACCCTGTAACTCCGGGTCGAGCAACCGCAGGTACGCCACCAGCCGATCCCCGTCCCAAGCCATTAAATGACAGGTGTCACCTTCCAGATCCTGGCCGTCGACATCCTGATAGACGCATTTCTGCTCAACGACAAACACCTCTGCACGTAGCTGCAGAATGGCGTACAGCTGCTCTTTGCCCAGATCGCTGTGGTGTTTGCAGACCCAATCGATTGTCATCTTCACACTCCTTGAACATCGTCACTCCGATACTAAGCGCCCAGGCGAAAGATGTCTTTATGGCAGAGAAATCTGTGACAAAGGCCAAAATGCCATCATTCATTTCGCGCGGCCTTGTCTTGTTTGTGTAATCTGGGATGAAGCGCTGTGCAGTGGCTTCGATGAGCTAATGTTAGTACCTGGGTTTGGCAGTACGGGGGCCTTGGAGTTTTGGCTGAAAACACGTCGGGCGTCCCGCCCGCTAAGGATTTTCTAGCATGCCGCGATTGCATCGAGCCTTTGCTTTGATTGGATTGCTGTTGCTGACTCAAGGCGCGGCAGCGGAAAAGCTGCGATTGGTAGCCGATGCCTGGCCACCCTTTACCGACGCCACGCTGGTCAACGGTGGGTTGGCCACGGACATCGTCAGCACAGCGCTGGCTCGGGCCGGTTATGCCAGTGACTTTGAACAAGTGCCTTGGGCGCGGGCCTTGCTGGGGGTTGGCGAGGGTCGATACGACGTGTTGGTCAACGCCTGGTACACCGACGATCGTACGAAATTTGGCCATTTTTCCGGCGAATACCTGCTCAACCGGGTGCGCTTTCTCAAGCGCAAAGACACGCCGATCGAATACAACAACCTGCAACAACTGCACACCTACCCGATAGCGGTGGTGCGCGGTTACGCCTATTCGCCGGAGTTCGATGACGACGTATCGCTGCAGAAAGTCCCGGTGCACAGCTTTTCCATGGCGGTGCGCATGGTCGCCGCCGACCGGGTCAAATTGACGCTGGAAGATGAATACGTCGCGCGTTACTACCTGGCCCGGGAATCAGCCAAGGTGCGCAATGCCGTGGAGTTTTTGCCCAATCCATTGAGCGAGAACAGCCTGCACATTCTGGTCAGCCTGAAGAACCCCAGGCATGAACAGATCGTCGCCGGTTTCGACCGCGAGATCGCGGCGATGAAAGTGGATGGGAGTTATCAGCGGTTGATAAAACAGCACGGACTGTGAGCTTTGTGGTGTGGCTGATGGCCCCTTCGCGAGCAAGCCCGCTCCCACATTAGGTCTCTGTCGTACACAAAATCCGTACCCACTGCAGATCAAATGTGGGAGCGGGCTTGCTCGCGAAGGGGCCGGCTCAGCCGCCGCACATCTCAGTCCTCGCTCGTTTCCTTGATGAGGTGCGCTGCCAGCGTGCGCAATGGCCCAAGCTGACGGCAGATCAACGCCAACTGTGTCTGCACCAGCCGTTGGCCTTCATCGATTTCGTCCGGCATCTGTTCAAGCGTATTGGCCAGTGCCTCTTCCTCATCGCTTTGAATCGTAATCGGCAGTTTGCTCGCCAACCCTTGGGCAATTTCATCGATGCTGGTGGCCAGTTTCACGCCGGCACCGTCGATCAAATGCTCGCGCACGTCGGGCGGTAGCTGGGTTTCCCGGTGTGCGCCCAGCCCGGACAAATAACTGAGCAAGGTGTGCGACAGCACCAGGAAGCGGAACCCGACATCCGCCTCCTTACGGAAGTGCCCCGGTTCCATCAGCATGTTGGCGAGCGTCGTCGACAGCGCCGCATCGGCGTTGTGCGCATTGCGCCGGGCCAGGCGATACGCCAGGTCGTCGCTTTTGCCGGCGGCGTATTGCTGCATGATCTGGCGCAGGTAAATGCTGTTGCACGTGAGGGTGTTGGCCAGCACTTTGTTCAGGCGTCGGCCCTGCCAGTCCGGCAGGAACAGGAACACCGCCAGCCCGGCGATCAGGCTGCCCAGCAAGGTGTCGAACAACCGCGGCAGGAACAGCCCGTAACCATCCCCGACCTGGTTGAAACAGAACAGCACCATCAAGGTGATCGCGGCCGTCGCCAAGGTGTAGCGGGTGGTGCGGTAGATAAAGAACACCACCCCGGCGGCGATTGCGAAGCACGACTGGACCAAGGGGTTCGGAAACAGATCGAACAGCGCCCAGGCCACGGTCAGGCCGATGGCGGTGCCGATGATCCGCTGGCCGAGTTTGCGGCGGGTGGCGCCGTAGTTCGGTTGGCAGACAAACAGCGTGGTGAGGATGATCCAGTAACCCTGAGACGGGTGGATCAAATGCACCATCCCGTAGCCGATGCTCAAGGCCAGGGGCAAACGCAGTGCGTGACGGAACAGCAATGAAGTGGGTGTCAGCTGCGTGCGTAACCGAATCCACACATCCTTGAGGCTACGGGGCGAACGGTCGAGCAGGCTGCTGTCGGTGGCGTCGGCCAAGGCGTCGGGATTGCTGGCATCGCTGAGCAAACGGTCGAGCGTGCCGAGGTTGGCCGCCAGTGCTCGCAACGACCGTAACAGTCCGCGCCACGCCGGGTTGCTCTGAATGCGCAAGTGTTCGAGAGAGGCGTGCAGGTCGCTCAGGGCTTCGGCGAAGCTCGCGTCATAGATGAACGGCTGGCGCATCTGGATCGACTCGGCCAGCGCCCGGCAGGCCTTGCCTTGCTGGCGCAGCAGGCGCTGACAGCGGAACATCACGTCGCTGTGAAAGAAGGCATCGGCCAGGGCGTTGTAAGGGTAGTGCGAGGAACTTGCGCGCTCGTGGATGTCCTGAGCGAGGAAGTACAGCTTCAGGTAACGGCTGAGTTTCGAACCCGGTCGACCGTTGCCGACCCGGTGCAGGATGATTTCCTTGGCGGCGTTCAGTGCTGCCACGACACGACCGTTTTGCTGCGCCAGTTCCAGTCGACGCGCTTCCACGTCCATCTGCCGGATCGGCTCGAACAGCGACGATTTCAGCTTCAGGTAGTAACCCAATTCGCGGAACAAACGCGCCAGGCTTTGCTGCACCGGCTGGTTGGAAAACATCGCCTGCCACAGCACCGAGAGCAAACCGTACCACGCTGCACCGGCCACCAGCAGCACCGGTTCGTGCCAGAAATCGGTGACTGCACCGCCGCGCTGGTCCACGCCGATCATGGTGTAAACCGACAGAATCAACGTCGCCGAGGCAATCGCGCCATAGCGTTCACCCAAGGCGCCGAGCATGGTCAGGCCGAAACTGGCCAGTGCCAGGGCGATGACAAAAACGACGGGGTAGGGGAAGAGCAGTTCGACGGAGAGGGCGGCGACGCTGAAGCACACCAGCGTCACGGCCAGTGCGTTAAGGCGACCTTGCCAACTGTCGTCGGTCTCGGCCAGGGCGCTGGCGATGATCCCGAGGAACAGCGGGATCAGCAGCCCCATTTCATCCTTGTACCAACACAGCGCCATGCTGCCGGTCAGGGCGATGAACACCCGCACGCTGTAGCTGAATTTATCCAGCGCCCAGAGGCGACGCAGAGACTGACTAAAGGGGGTCGATGACATGAAGTGCGAGGGCCTTCCGAGGCAATGACGCTAAATTGAGCCAGTAATGACGTCGACGCAATGGCGCCGATCACATCTGACAGCAAAATCTGTTCCTTCCCTGGCGAACTCCCCCCGCAAATGTAGGAGCCGAGCTTGCTCGCGATGACGGATTAACATTCAACAATGATGTTGGCGGTTAGACCGCTATCGCGAGCAAGCTCGGCTCCTACAGGGGGAAACAATAACGCGGTCAATCAGACGTACTGCGCGGCGGCGTAACCCGAGGCCCAGGCCCACTGGAAGTTGAACCCGCCCAAATGCCCGGTCACGTCGAGCACTTCGCCGATGAAATACAGCCCTGGGCTTTTGAGCGATTCCATGGTCTTGGACGACACCTCGTTGGTATCGACGCCGCCCAATGTCACTTCAGCGGTGCGATAACCTTCAGTGCCGGCCGGAACCACTTTCCAGCTCGCCAGTTTTTCGGCGATGTCGGCAATTTCTGCGTGGGTGTACTGCTTCATCGGTTTGGAGGCGAACCAGTTGTCCGCCAGCAGGTTGGCCATCTTCTTGGTGAAGATTTCCCCCAGCAGGGTTTTCAGCTCGCTGTTCGGACGTTCGGCTTGCTGCTGTTGCAGCCAGGTCGGCACGTCATGGTCCGGCATCAGGTTGATTTCTACCGTATCGCCGGATTCCCAGAACGAAGAAATCTGCAAAATCGCCGGACCGCTGAGGCCGCGGTGGGTAAACAGGATGTTCTCGCGGAAACTCTGCTCATTGCAGCTCACCAGGCAATCCACCGACGTACCGGACAGTTCGGTGCAAAGCTCCTTGAGCTGATCGGTGATGGTGAACGGCACCAAACCTGCCCGGGTCGGCAGCAGGTCGTGGCCGAACTGCTTGGCCACCTGATAGCCGAAACCGGTCGCACCCAGCGTCGGGATCGACAAGCCGCCAGTGGCAATCACCAACGATTCGCAGGTGATCTGATCGAGGGTGGTTTGCAGCAGGTAGCCGCTTTCCATTTTCTCGATGTGCTGGATAGAGGTGTCCAGGTGCAGGCTGACGCCGACCTGATTGCACTCGTCGATCAGCATTTCAAGGATGTCGCTGGATTTGTTATCGCAGAACAACTGGCCGAGTTTCTTCTCGTGGTACGGCACGCCGTGTTTGGCGACCATGCCGATGAAATCCCACTGGGTGTAGCGGGCCAGGGCGGATTTGCAGAAGTGTTCGTTCTGCGAGAGGAAATTGCTCGGTTCGGTGTACATGTTGGTGAAATTGCAGCGGCCACCGCCCGACATCAGGATTTTCTTGCCGGCCTTGTTCGCATGGTCGAGCAACATCACCTTGCGCCCGCGCCCGGCGGCAGTCAGCGCACACATCAAACCTGCGGCGCCAGCGCCAATGATCACGACTTCGGTAGAGCGCAAAACGGTGTCCTCAACAGTACTCGATCGTTCCCACGCTCTGCGTGGGAATGCCGCAATGGACGCTCTGCGTCCGCTTTGTGACGCGGAGCGTCACGGGATGCATTCCCACGCAGAGCGTGGGAACGATCACTGATCAGAGGATGCGAACGCGCAGCGAACGGCCTTTGATCTTGCCATCGTTCAGACGCTGCAAGGCTTGCTTGGCGATCCCGCGTTCCACAGCCACATAGGCCTGGAAATCGAAAATCGCGATCTTGCCAACCTGAGCGCCAGGAATGCCCGCATCGCCAGTCAGTGCGCCAAGAATGTCACCCGGACGAACCTTGTCTTTACGGCCAGCACCAATGACCAGCGTGCTCATTACCGGCAGCAGCGGTGCGCCGCCCTGGGATTTGAGGTTGTCCAGCTGATCCCAGCTCAACGGCGACTTCTGCAGTAGCTCGATGGCTTGGGCGCGGTGGGCTTCGGACGGTGCGACCAGGCTGATCGCAATCCCTTTCTCACCGGCGCGGCCCGTACGGCCAACACGGTGGATGTGGATTTCCGAATCACGGGCCAGCTCGACGTTGATCACCATGTCCAGCGCATCGATGTCCAGACCGCGCGCGGCGACGTCGGTGGCAACGAGTACCGAAGTACTGCGGTTGGCGAACATGGCCAGTACCTGGTCGCGGTCACGCTGTTCCAGATCGCCATGCAGGCCGACGGCGGAGATGCCTTTGGAGCTCAGGTGATCGACGGTTTCCTGAACCTGCTGCTTGGTGAAGCAGAAGGCGACACAGGAGGCCGGACGATGATGCGCGAGGACTTTGACCACGGCGTCCATGCGCTCTTCCGGGGAAATCTCGTAGAAACGTTGCTCGATCTGCGTGTCGTCGTGGAACGCCTCGGCCTTCACGATCTGAGGGGTGCGCATGAATTTCGCCGCCAACTGCTTGATACCCGTCGGGTACGTGGCGGAGAACAGCAGGGTCTGGCGACGCTCTGGGGTCTGGGCAATGATTTCTTCGATGGAGTCGTAGAAGCCCATGTCGAGCATGCGGTCGGCTTCGTCGAGGATCAGCGTGTTCAGGCCATGGAGCACCAGCGAACCTTTGCGCAAATGCTGCTGAAGGCGGCCCGGGGTGCCGACGATGATGTGCGCGCCATGCTCCAGAGAGCCGATCTGCGGGCCGAAGGACACGCCGCCACACAGGGTCAGGACCTTGATGTTGTCTTCGGAACGGGCCAGGCGACGGATTTCCTTGGCGACCTGGTCAGCCAACTCGCGAGTCGGGCAGATGACCAGCGCCTGGCAACCGAAGAAGCGCGGATTGATCGGGTTCAGCAGGCCGATACCGAAGGCGGCGGTTTTGCCGCTGCCGGTCTTGGCCTGGGCGATCAGGTCCATCCCCTTGAGGATCACCGGCAAGCTTTGCGCCTGGATCGGCGTCATCTGGGCATAACCGAGGGAGTCGAGGTTAGCCAGCATGGCGGCGGACAGCGGCAAAGTATTAAAAGCGGTGGCGATGGTGGTCACGGGACTGGCCTGCAAAACAAAATGTCGCGCAGTGTACCAGTCTCGCTCTCTTCACCTGCAAATTCTGGACGAATAGTCGTAGCAGCTGCCGAGGCACGAGGCTGCGTTGGGCTGCGAAGCGGCCCCCGGGGGCGGTCCTGCGGACACGCAACGCAGCCTCGTGCCTCGGCAGCTGCTACAGATCAGTGCTCTATATCGTGCTCGCGGCTGACCGTCCGTCGGCCATCCTTTGGTGAGAGCTGGGAAAAGATCGTCGCGGCCAGCATCGCCATGATTCCGACCGTGACAAAGGTCAGCTGGAATGCGCCCAGAACCGTGTCTACGCCGTCGTTGCCGATCTCCGCCGTGAACCCGCCGAGCAAGGCGCCGGCACAGGCAACGCCAAGGCTCAGGGACAATTGCGCGACCACCGACAGCAGGCTGTTGCCGCTGCTGGCGCTGGCGTCGTCGAGGTCGATCAGGGTTACGGTGTTCATGGCGGTGAACTGCAAGGAGTTGATCGCGCCGAGAATCGACAGCATCACCAACAGCAGCCAGTACGGCGTCTGCTCGCTGACCAGCCCCATGCTCGCCAGCATCAACCCCAGCGCCAACGTATTGCCGGTGAGCACGATGCGATAGCCCAAACGTTCGATCAGCGGTCGCGCCACCGACTTGGCGACCATCGCTGCCGCCGCCAGCGGCAACATGCTCATCCCGGCCTGGGACGGCGAGTAACCCAGCGCCACTTGCAGCAGCAACGGCACGAGAAACGGCAGGGCGCCGCTGCCCAGTCGGGCGAACAGGTTGCCGAGGATGCCCACGGCAAACGTCCGGGTCTTGAACAACGACGGTGCGAACAGCGGATTTTCGATGTGCCCGGCCCGCAACCAATACGCCGCCAGACAGGCCATGCCGGCGAACAGCAGCAACATCACGCGCAAGTGCGGCAGGTGCAATTCGCCGAGACCTTCCATGGCGATAGTGATCAGCACCATCGCCGCACCAAACAGCAAAAAGCCCAGGCTGTCGAAACGCGTGCGTTCGGTGCCGCGCAGGTCAGGGATGAACTTCCACACCGCGTAACAACCGACAGCGCCCACCGGCAGGTTGATCAGGAAGATCCAGTGCCAGGTCAGGTATTCCACCATCCAGCCGCCCATGGTCGGGCCGATCAACGGGCCGAGCAATCCGGGGATGGTGATGAAACCCATGATTCGCACCAGCTCCGAGCGCGGGTAGGCTCTGAGTACCACGAGTCGCCCGACAGGCAACATCAGCGCGCCGCCCAGGCCTTGGATCACCCGCGCGCCAATCAGCATGCTCAGGGTGCTCGACAGCGCACAGAGCAACGAGCCGAGGCTGAACAGCAGGATCGCGCCGAAGAAGATTTTCTTGGTGCCGAAACGGTCGGCAATCCAGCCCGAGGCGGGGATCAGCAAGGCGACGGTGAGCATGTAGGCGATGATCACGCCTTGCATGCGCAGCGGGTCTTCGGCCAGGTCTCGGGCCATGGCGGGCAGGGCGGTGTTGAGGATGGTCCCGTCGAGGGATTGCATGAAGAACGCGATGGCGACAACCCACGGCACCCAGCGGGCGGTGACAGCGTCGAGAGGCGGGCGGTTGGGCATGGGACCTCATTTGATTTAAACGACGACGATGATCGTTCCCACGCTCCGCGTGGGAATGCAGCCCGGGACGCTCCGCGTCCCTGCCGAAGCGGACGCGGAGCGTCCATTGAGGCATTCCCACGCGGAGCGTGGGAACGATCGGTGTCAGAGGGTCAAGGTCAATCGGCTGACGAGCGCCCCCGGCAACAACGCCGATGCAGTGGCCCGCTGGCTGTAGGTACTGGCCGACAACATCAGCTCGCGCTCCTCGGTCAACGCCTCCAACTGCGATCCCAACAAACTGTATGCACTGTCATCAAACCGCATGGTGCTCACCGGTGCCTGAATCTCGCCGTTCTCGACCCAGAAGGTCGCAAACCGCGTCATGCCGGTCAGGCGTGCCGCCGGTTGATCCGAGTAGTTCAGGTACCACAGGTTGCTGATGTACAAGCCCGTGCCCAATTGCTTGAGAATCTCTGCATCAGGCAACGTACCGGCGGCCATGTTCACTGCGCTTGGCATTTCACCGCCGCTGGCGCCGTTGGCGGTCAGGCCGTACTCGGCCGCACTGCGTGAACTGACCATCTGCGCGCCGGCCTTGCCATTGACGATCAACCCCAGATCGCTGCGCGGATAACCTTCGCCGGAGAATGCCGGGCTCAACGAACCGCTGACCTTTTCATCAACGGACACCAACGGGCTGAACGAACTGTCGCCCGCGTAAAGCTTCTGCAGCGGACTGTTTTTGCTGGCAATCGACTGCGCCGAGAAACCACCCCAGCCCAGCATGTCCATGATTTCTCCCAGGGCTGCCGGTGCCAGATAGGCGCGGTACTGACCGGGCGCCAGGGTGTGTTGCGGTCTGCCGAGAAACGCCAACTGCTCGCGTGCCTGCGCAAAGCGTTTGGCAAACCCTTCGCTGTTCCAGTCGTGCCCGGCGTAACTGGCTTTCACCGCCTGGCCGTTCTCATGAAACAGGCTGAAATCGAAGTTGAAGCTGTTGGCCTGATGCCAGCCGAACGCGCCCGAAGAGCTGGCGAAACCGCGACTGATCGGGCCGGCGGCGTAGAAACCGACCAGATCCAGCCCTTCGGCCGCCTGGGTGATTTCAGCGACCACTTGCTCGGTGTCCGGCAGCGGGTGCGCCTGAACGTTCTTGCTCTGCCAGCCGTTGTAGTTGAGCAGCAGGTACGGATCCTGCGGCAGTAGCGGCAAGGTTTCGCGTAACTGTTGCAGACCTTCGGCCAGACGCTGAACGTCGACTTCAGCATCACCGGAAAGCGTGATGTTCAGGTCGGCATGCCGACCGTCGTTGATCAGTTTGAAACCGACGCTCGCCTGCTGCACCTGACCGGCCTGACGCACCTTGGCGTGGTTGAAGCGCACGAAGGCCGAGGATTCGGCGGCGTAACTCAGAGTGAATTGCTCCGGCTCGCGAATCGCATCGCGCAGCCAATTGACCAAGGCCTTGAACGCATCGGCCTGACTTTTCGACGTGCTCATCAGACGTCTCCCCCAAATACATCAACATTGCTGAACACACACGCCGGCGAAGCATGGCCGACACGGATCACCTGATTCGGTTCGCCCTTGCCGCAGTTCGGTGTGCCCAGGACCTTGAGGGTGCTGGCATCACCGACGGCACTGAGGCTCTTCCAGAACTGCGCGGAAATAGCCCGGTAGTTGGGGTTCTTCACCACGCCTTTGAGCTCGCCGTTTTCGATCAACTGAGCCCATTCGCAACCGAACTGGAATTTGTTGCGCGCATCGTCGATGGACCACGAGCGATTGGTCGACATCATGATGCCGTGTTCGATGTTGCCGATCAGTTGCTCCAGCGGTTGATCGCCGGGTTCGATGTTGAGGTTGGCCATGCGGTCGATCGGCGGACGGTTCCAGCCGCAGGCGCGGCTGTTGGCGACGCCGTCCATGCCGGCACGGAATTGCGACAGCGCACCGCCCAGCGGACGCAGCAGCAAACCTTCTTTAATCAAAAACTGTTTGCTCGCGACCGTGCCGTCGTCGTCATGGCCGTAGCTGGCGAGTTGTTCGGGAATGTCCGGGTCGAAGGTCACGTTGAGCAGTCTGGAGCCGTATTGCAGGCTACCGAAGTCTTCTGCCTTGACGAAGCTGGTGCCGGCGTAATTGCGTTCGTCGCCGAGGATGCGATCCAGCTCCAACGGGTGACCGATGGATTCGTGGATCTGCAGCATCATCTGGTCGGGCATCAACAGCAGGTCGCGCGGGCCTTGCGGGGTGTTCGGCGCCAGCAGCAATTGCAGCGCCTGATCGGCGACTTTCGGGCCGGCACCGACCAGGCCGCAGCGGCTGATCACATCAAAGCCGCCTTGTTGGCCGAAATTTTCGCGACCCAGGGTACGGGTCTGGCTGTCATTGCCGTCGTAGGCGGTGACGTCCACGCTCGGGTAGACGAAACGCTGGGCCTGGCGCAGTTCGGCGCCGGCGCTGTTGAGGTAGATCTGCTCGACATTGGTGATGCCGATGCTCACCTGCCAGTTCACCAGTCGCTCATCCTTGGGCACGGCGGCGGATTCGGCGCCGAGCAGTTGGTAGCAGTCACTCAGGGACGGGAAGGACTGGTCGAGGTTCGGCGAAAAGTAATCGGCGCGGTCGCTGGAGACGGCTTGCTCGCGCAGGTCGAGCAGGGCGTGGGGCTTGAGTCGGCGGGCTTGCTGCTCGGCTCGCTCCAGCGCGGCTTGCAGGCCGGATTGCGACAGGTCATTGGTCGCGGCGTAGGCTTCGACGCCGTTGACCCGAACGGTCAGCATCGCGCCTTCGTCACGGCTCAGGCTGGGAGGTTCGGCGACATTCTTGCGCACTGACAGGTACTGGCCGGACTCGCGCACATAACGCAGCGAAAAGAATTCAGCGCCCGTGCGCAAGGCAGCGAAGCGCTGCTTGAGCTGGGGGTGGAAATCGAACATTCGGGAACCTCCTTGGTATGGAGTGGCGGTGTATCGATGTTGCGAGGGGGGGTGAAACGTTTGCGTGGCGCTAGATTAGGCCTGCGTGGGGGGTAGGATCAAGCTTGGATCGGTGTAGGAAAAGGAATGCCGAGAGAGGTGTAGTGTTTGTTAAGGCCCCATCGTCGGAACGCCGCCCGGAGCAAGCTCGCTCCCACAGGCCGGGGTTGATCACAAATCTGTAATCCAACCGGAAACCTGTGGGAGCGAGCTTGCTCGCGATTGGCCGTGACGCGGTGTCGCTGACTTACTGAGCGGTAAGGCTCACATCACGCAACGGCTTGCCACGCACCGGCGCATCGCCGGCCACGAAGTAGGCGGCCTTGCTACGCGGCAACGGCTTGCGACCACGGATCTTGTCGGCGATTTTCTCGGCGATCATGATTGTTGGCGCGTTGAGGTTGCCGGTGGTGATGATCGGCATGATCGAGGCATCGACCACACGCAGGCTCTGCATGCCGTGCACACGACCTTCAGCGTCAACTACCGCCATTTCGTCGGTGCCCATCTTGCACGAGCAGGACGGGTGGAACGCGGTTTCGGCGTGTTCGCGGATGAACTTGTCCAACTGCTCATCAGTTTGCACGTCGATGCCCGGGCTGATTTCGCGGCCACGGAAAGCGTCCAGCGCAGGCTGTTGCATGATTTCACGGGTCAGGCGGATGCCGTCGCGGAATTCCTGCCAGTCCTGCTCGGTGGCCATGTAGTTGAACAGGATGCTCGGGTACTCGCGCGGATCCTTGGACTTGGCCTGAACACGACCACGGCTCGGCGAACGCATGGAGCCCATGTGCGCCTGGAAACCGTGCTCTTTCACACCGTTGCTGCCGTTGTAGTTAATCGCGACCGGCAGGAAGTGGTACTGGATGTTCGGCCAATCGAATTCCGGACGGGTACGAATGAAACCGCCGGCTTCGAACTGGTTGCTGGCGCCGATACCGGTGCCGTTGAACAGCCACTCGGCACCGATGGCCGGCTGGTTGTACCAGAGCAGCGACGGGTACAGCGAGACCGGTTGGGTGCACGCGTATTGCAGGTACAACTCGAGGTGATCCTGCAGGTTTTCACCCACGCCCGGCAGGTCGTGGACCACCGGGATGTCGAGTTTTTTCAGCAGCTCGGCCGGGCCGACGCCGGAGCGTTGCAGAATCTGCGGCGAAGCGATGGCGCCGGAGCACAGCAGCACTTCTTTGCGGGCGCGGGCTTCAACGCGCTCTTCAGCGGCGCCGATCAAGTAACGCACGCCGACCGCACGCTTGCCTTCGAACAGGATCTTGTCGGTCAGGGCGTGGGTGACGATGGTCAGGGTCGAGCGCTTCTTGGCGATGTCCAGGTAACCGCGAGCGGTGCTGGCGCGACGGCCGTTCGGCGTCACGGTGCGGTCCATCGGACCGAAACCTTCCTGCTGGTAACCGTTCAGGTCTTCGGTGCGCGGGTAACCGGCTTGTACGCCGGCTTCAACCATCGCGTTGAACAGCGGGTTGTTGCCGGCTTTTGGCGTGGTCACGCTGACCGGACCTTCGCCACCGTGATAGTCGTTCGGGCCGATGTCACGGGTTTCCGCCTTGCGGAAATACGGCAGGCAGTTCAAGTAGTCCCAGTCTTCAAGACCTGGCAGTTTGGCCCAGTTGTCGTAGTCCATCGCGTTGCCGCGGATGTAGCACATGCCGTTGATCAGCGAAGAACCACCCAGGCCCTTGCCGCGACCGCATTCCATCCGGCGACCGTCCATGTGTGGTTCTGGATCGGTTTCGTAGCCCCAGTTGTAGCGACGACCTTGCAGCGGGAACGCCAAAGCAGCCGGCATTTGCGTGCGGAAGTCTAAACGGTAGTCCGGGCCGCCTGCTTCAAGCAGCAGGACGGTGACGCCTTCGTCTTCAGTCAGACGGGTCGCCAGGGTGTTACCGGCCGAGCCGGCACCGATGATGATGTAATCGAATTCTTGGGACATTGAATGCACCCTCTTTGAAGTTGGTCAGGTCACCTGTAGCAGCTGCCGAGGCACGAGGCTGCGTTGGGTCGCGCAGCGACCCTCTGAGGGCGGTCCTGCGGACACGCAACGCAGCCTCGTGCCTCGGCAGCTGCTACAGGGTTTTCAGCCGGGGCTTAGAAAACCGAGGCGTAATCGCCCAGTTCGACCTGTACCGATTTGATGCGTGTGAAGTTGTTCAGCGAGCTGATGCCGTTCTCACGGCCCACGCCCGACTGCTTGTAGCCGCCAACCGGCATCTTGGCGTCGGATTCGCCCCAGGCGTTGATCCAGCAGATACCGGCTTCCAGTTGATGAATCACGCGGTGAGCGCGGTTCAGGTCCTTGGTGACAACGCCAGCGGCCAGGCCGAAGTCGGTGTCGTTGGCGCGACGGATCACTTCTTCTTCGGTTTCGTAAGTCAGGATGCTCATCACCGGGCCGAAGATTTCTTCGCGAACGATGGTCATCTCGTCGGTGCAGTCGGTGAACACGGTCGGTGCCACGAACGCGCCTTTGGCGAATTCGCCGTCGGTCAGACGGCTGCCGCCGCACAGGACGCGAGCGCCTTCTTCCTTACCTTTGGCGATGTAACCCAGCACGCTTTCCATGTGGGCGAAGCTGACCAGTGGGCCGAAGTTGGTGTTCTCGTCTTCCGGGTTGCCGACGCGGATGCGCGCAACGCGCTCAACGATCTTGGCTTCGAAAGCGGCTTTCAGGTGGCTCGGCACGAACACGCGAGTGCCGTTGGTGCAGACCTGACCGGAGCTGTAGAAGTTGGCCATCATGGCGGTGTCGGCGGCGCGATCGAGGTCGGCGTCGTCGAAGATGATCAGCGGGGATTTGCCGCCCAGTTCCATGGTCACGTCTTTCAGCGACGAGGCAGAAGCGCTGGCCATGACCTTCTTGCCGGTGTCGGTGCCGCCGGTGAAGGAGATTTTTTCGATGCGTGGGTGTTCGGTCAACCAGGTGCCGACTTCACGGCCGCTGCCGGTCAGTACGTTGAACACGCCAGCCGGAACGCCGGCTTCGGTGTAGATCTCGGCCAGTTTCAGCGTGGTCAGGGAAGTGACTTCGCTTGGCTTGAAGATCATCGCGTTACCGGCCGCCAGGGCAGGTGCGGATTTCCACAGGGCGATCTGGATCGGGTAGTTCCACGCGCCGATACCGGCCACGACGCCCAGCGGCTCGCGACGGGTGTAGACGAACGAAGTGGTGCGCAGCGGGATCTGCTCGCCTTCGATGGCCGGAACCAGGCCAGCGTAGTACTCCAGCACGTCAGCGCCGGTGACGATGTCGACGTACTTGGTTTCGGAGAACGACTTGCCGGTGTCCAGGGTTTCCAGGGCGGCCAGTTCATCGTTGCGCTCGCGCAGGATGTCAACGGCACGACGCAGGATGCGCGAACGCTCCATGGCGGTCATCGCAGCCCAGATTTTCTGGCCCTTTTCGGCGCTGACGACGGCGCGCTCAACGTCTTCTTTGGTCGCACGTTGTACGGTTGCGAGGACTTCACCGTTAGCCGGGTTGATGGCTTCGAAGGTGGCGTCGCTGCTGGCGTCGGAGTAGCCGCCATCGATGTAGAGTTTTTGCAGTTCGAAACGGGCCATAGTGTCCTCGCAAGTGCATAAGTGGTTGGCGTTGACCACTGGGCGTGCCTTATAGCTTGGGCAACGCTGGTCAGTGGCGGTTCAGGTGCTGAGCGGTTCTGTGTGCTCTAACTCACCTGCTTGGCCAGTTGGAAATCCATGTATTCGTAAGCGATCTGGTGCGCCTGCCCGGTGTCGAAAGCATCTCCCGACAGCGCGCCGCGCAACCACAAACCGTCAATGAGGGCTGCCAGGCCGCGGGCTGCACTGCGCGCGTCATCGAGCGGCAATACACGGCGGAACTGGCAGCACAGGTTGGAATACAGACGGTGATCGTTGATCCGCTGCAACCTGTGCAAAGACGGGTGGTGCATGCTGGTGGCCCAGAAGGCCAGCCAGGTTTTCATTGCCGGGCCATTGACCTGGCTGGCGTCGAAGTTGCCTTCGATAATCACCTGGAGGTGAGCCCGCGGGCTGCTGTCCTCCAGCGCCTGACGGCGCGCGGTGACGTTCTCGCTGAGGACACTCATCAGATACTGCGCGGTGGCCGCGATCAGGCCGTTCTTGTCCTGAAAATAGTGACTGATGATGCCATTCGAGACACCGGCCAAACGGGCGATCAGCGCAATGCTGGCGTCCCCCATTCCGACCTGATCTACCGCCTGCAATGTGGCTTCGATCAACTGCTGGCGGCGGATGGGTTGCATACCGACCTTGGGCATCTTGCACATCTCCTTAGGCCTTCCGGCGGACGTGAAACGTCTATCGGATTGAAGGCCAGTCTATTTTGTTTTGATTGAACGTTCAATCAACAAAGAATAAGATCTGCGACAATTCGTCGCTGCCTACAGGTTTTTCCTACATGTAGTTGGCGGAAAAACGACATCCAAAAACGCTCGAAACCCACGCGCACTGGCGCTCCCGGGCTTCGGGCTTTTTTCGGGGTGTCTTTATATCACCCGCCGGTCGGCTGCCAACTAACCGATTGGTCGGGTAACGCGTTGCCTTGTGTTCTTCTCTCGCACTGCCTGGAGCATCTGTGCCATGAGTTCTGCCTCTCTTATAAAGACCCCACCCGAGAAGGTGACGGTCAACGGTTGGGTGTTCTACACCTCTACCGCGTTGATCCTGTTGTTGACCGCCATTCTGATCATCGCCCCGCAAGAGGCCGGCAGATTGCTCGGTATTGCCCAGGCCTGGTTGTCCCGCAGCTTCGGCTGGTACTACATGGTGGTGATCGCCGCTTACCTGGTCTTCGTGGTCGGCCTGGCGTTTTCGTCCTACGGCAAGCTCAAGCTGGGCAGCAAGGACGACACCCCGGACTTCAGCTACGGCGCCTGGGCGGGGATGCTGTTCTCGTCGGGTATCGGCATTTCGCTGCTGTATTTCGGTGCTTCCGAGCCGCTGGACCACTACTTCAATCCGCCGGAAGGTGTGGCTGCCAGCAACATGGCCGCCCGTCAGGCCGTTCAGCTGACGTTCCTGCACTGGGGCCTGCATGGCTGGGCGATCTACGCATTGGTCGGCCTGGCCGTGGCCTATTTTGCTTACCGCCATAACCAGCCGCTGGCGTTGCGTTCGGCGCTGTATCCGCTGGTCGGCGAGCGTTGGGTCAAAGGCGCCGCCGGTCATGCGGTGGACGGCTTCGGCATGTTCGTGACCCTGCTGGGTCTGGTGACGAACCTGGGGATTGGTTCGCTGCAAGTGTCGTCGGGCCTTGAAAACCTGTTCGGCATGGAACACAGCAACACCAACTTGCTGATCGTGATCATCGTGATGAGCACCGTGGCGACCATCGCAGCTGTGTCCGGCGTGGAAAACGGCATCCGCCGTCTGTCCAACCTGAACATCGTGCTGTTCAGCGGCCTGCTGATTTTCGTGCTGTTGTTCGGCCCGACCCTGCACTTGCTCAACGGCTTCGTGCAAAACATCGGCGACTACCTGAACGGCGTGGTGCTGAAGACCTTCGACCTCTATGTGTACGAAGGCGACAGTGAGAAGTCTGACCGCTGGTTGGGCCTGTGGACCCTGTTCTACTGGGCCTGGTGGATTTCCTGGGCCCCATTCGTGGGTATGTTCATCGCGCGTATTTCCCGTGGTCGCACGGTGCGTGAGCTGGTGGCCGGCGTGTTGCTGATTCCACTGGGCTTCACCTTGGCGTGGCTGTCGATCTTCGGTAACTCGGCCCTGGACCTGGTGATGAACCATGGGGCGGTGGAGCTCGGCAAGACGGCGCTGCAACAGCCGTCGATGGCGATCTACCAACTGCTTGAGCACTACCCGGCGTCGAAAATCGTGATCGGCGTGTCGATCTTTGTCGGTTTCGTGCTGTTCCTGACCCCGGCGGATTCCGGTGCGGTGATGATGGCGAACCTTTCGTGCAAGGGAGGCAATGTCGACGAAGACGCCCCGCACTGGCTGCGGATCTTCTGGTCGGCGGTGATCACGCTGGTGACCATCGGCCTGCTGTTCGCCGGTAACTTCGAAGCCATGCAAACCATGGTGGTGCTGGCCGGTCTGCCGTTCTCGGTGGTGCTGGTGTTCTTCATGTTCGGCTTGCACAAGGCGATGCGCCAGGACGTGCAGATCGAACAGGAGCAAGCGGAGCTCGCAGCGCGTGGTCGTCGTGGTTTCAGCGAGCGTTTGACGCAGCTGGACTTGCAGCCGAATCAGTCGATTGTTCAGCGTTTCATGGACAAGCAAGTCAGCCCGGCGCTGGAAGAGGCCGTGGTGCAATTGCGTGGCAAGGGTCTGGACGTGCAAACGTTGCTGGGCAAGGCCAAGCGTTGCATGGGCCTGCGGATCGAGATGGAAGAGGGCAACCCTTTTGTCTACGAAGTGAGCCTGGACGGCTATCTGGCAGCGGCGAGCGACATGGTTTCGGCGGAAAGTGCTGATGAACCGCGTGCACGTTACTACCGCGCCGAGGTGTACCTGCATAACGGCAGCCAGGACTACGACTTGATGGGCTTCACTCAGGATCAGATCACCCGTGACGTGCTCGATCAGTTTGAAAGCCATCGGCAGCTCCTTGGCCGTGTCTATAGCTAAACGTTGAAGGGCGCGGTGCATCAGATGCACCGCGTCGTCTTCATCGCGGGCAAGCCCGCTCCCACAGGTTCTGTGAACGACACAGATCAAATGTGGGAGCGGGCTTGCCCGCGATGGGGCCATCAGCTTCAAAGCTGCTTGACCGGATATCTCGATAAACAAAAACGCCGCGATCCTCTCGCGGCGTTTTTGTGTGTGTTGCCTTAACCCAGATTCTTGCCGAGCAATGCGTGATACAGCTCGCTGTCACCCAGAATCCCGACAACTTTGTTGTTGTCGTGCAGCACCAGCTTATTACCCGTTTGATATCGAATCTGCAGCGCTTCGCGCATGCCGATGTTCGAATCCACTACCGTTGGCCGACGACCCAAGCCTTCAACCGCTTGACCCGGCACCCAGTTCTGCAGATCCAGGCTCGCGCCGTTCTGACGAGCGCCCTTGATGGTGTTGCCTTCCGCCAGGTCCAGCCACGAATCGCCGCCCGGATCCAGGCACACCGAACCGTTGATGCGTTTGCAGTTGTCGAGGGTGCGCATCAGGCTGCGACCGCACAGTACGTTCAGCGGGTTGGTGTGGGCCACGAAGGTCCGCACGTAATCGTCCGCAGGGTTCAACACGATCTCTTCCGGCACGCTGTACTGAACAATGCGACCGTCTTTCATGATTGCGATACGGCTGCCGAGCTTCAGGGCTTCATCGAGGTCGTGGCTCACGAACACGATGGTTTTGTTCAGCTTGCGTTGCAGTTCCAGCAGTTCGTCTTGCAGGCCTTGGCGGATCAGCGGGTCGAGTGCCGAGAACGGTTCGTCCATCAGCAGAATGTCGGCATCCATCGCCAGGGCACGGGCCAGGCCCACGCGTTGTTGCATGCCACCGGACAGTTCGTTGGGTTTCTTGTTGCGCCATTGGGTCAGGCCCACCAGCTCAAGCTTCTCATCCACCAGTTTGCGGCGTTCTTTCTCAGGGCGACCCTGCATTTCCAGACCGAAACTGATGTTCTCGCGCACCGTCAACCAAGGCATCAGGGCGAACTTCTGGAACACCATCGCAATGCGCTTGGTGCGCATCATTTTCAGTTCTGCCGGGGTGCAGGAGGCGATGTCGATCTGCTTGCCTTCGTGCTCGACGAACAGCTTGCCGCGGCTGACGGTGTTAAGACCGTTGATGCAGCGCAGCAGACTGGACTTGCCGGAGCCGGAAAGGCCCATCAGTACGCAGATTTCACCTTTTTCGACGTCCAGGCTGGCCTTTTCGACCCCAACGATCTGTCCGGTCTTTTTCAGGATCTCGTTACGGGTCATGCCTTGATCCAGCAGCTTGAGTGCCTCGCGTGGATCCTTGGAGAAGATTACGTCGACGTTATCGAAGCGAATAATGCTCATGCGTCACCCCCTACTTTGGCTTCGGGTTGTTTGCAGATACGGTCGAGCATGATCGCCAGCAGTACGATCGCCAGGCCTGCTTCGAAGCCCAGGGCGATATCAGCAGTGTTCAGTGCGTTGACCACGGGTTTGCCCAGGCCATCGGCGCCCACCAGTGCCGCGATCACCACCATCGACAACGACAGCATGATGCACTGGGTGATACCGGCCGCGATGCTTGGCATGGCGTGGGGCAGTTCGATTCGCGAGAGCAGCTGACGTCGCGAGCAGCCGAAGGCCTTGCCAGCGTCCATCAATTCTTCCGGGACATCGCGAATACCCAGGTAAGTCAGGCGGATAGGCGCGGCAATCGCGAACACCACCGTGGAGATCAGACCCGGGACCACACCCAGACCGAAGAGGGTCAGGGTAGGAATGAGGTACACGAAGGTCGGTACGGTCTGCATCAGATCGAGCACCGGACGCATCAGTGTGTAAAACATCGGTTTATGCGCGGCGACAATGCCCAACGGCACGCCGATGACCACGCAGACCAGGGTGGCGAACAACACCTGGGCAAGGGTTTCCATGGTTTCCTGCCAGTACCCCAGATTGAGGATCAGCAGGAAGGAGGCGATGACAAAAACGGTCAGGCCCCACTTTCGTTGAATGAAGTGTGCCAGTAGCGCGATGAGGCCGATCAATGCCAGCGGGTTGAACCAGGTCAGCGCAAAAGTCACGCCGTGGATCATCGTTTCCAGTGACACGGCGATTGCGTCGAAGGTGCTGGCGCCGTTTTGCGTCAACCATTCAACGAAGCCCGCGATGTACTGGCCTAAAGGTATTTTCTGATCAATCAGCATGGTAGTGAACGTCCGCATGCAAGGAAATAAACAGCCCGGGCGAGCGAACTCGCCCGGCGTAAGCGATTACTGCGCGAGCTTGGCTTTCACGGCCTCCAGGCCTGGTTTACCGTCAATGGTGGTCACGCCAGCGAGCCAGGTATCGAGGACCTGTGGATTCTTTTTCAGCCAGGCCTTGGCGGCCGCGTCAGGCTTCATTTTGTCGTCCAGGACGTTGCCCATCAGCGTGCTTTCCATGTCGAGGGTGAACACCAGGTTTTTCAGCAACTGGCCCACGTTGCTGCATTCCTGCGCGTAGCCCTTGCGGGTGTTGGTGAAGATGGTCGCCTGACCGAAGTTCGGGCCGAAATAGTCGTCGCCGCCGGTCAGGTACTTCATCTTGAAACGCGTGTTCATCGGGTGTGGTTCCCAGCCCAGGAACACCACGGCGGTGTTGCGGCGCTGGGCGCGATCGACTTGCGAGAGCATGCCTGCCTCGCTGGACTCGACCACCTTGAAGCCGGCGTCTTTCAAGCCGAAGGCGTTCTTGTCGATCATGCTCTGGATCAGGCGGTTGCCGTCGTTGCCTGGTTCGATGCCGTAGATCTTGCCGTCGAGTTCTTTCTTGAACTTGGCGATGTCGGCGAAATCTTTCAGACCCTTGTTATACAACTCTTCGGGCACGGCGAGTGTGTATTTTGCGTTTTCCAGGTTGGCGCGCAGGGTGTCCACGGTACCGGCATCGCGGTAGGCCTTGATGTCGTTTTCCATGGTTGGCATCCAGTTACCCAGGAATACGTCCATGTTCTTGCCGTCGGCCAGGGACTTGTAGGTCACCGGAACGGAAATCATCGTGGTTTTGGTCTTGTAGCCGAGCGCATCGAGAACGACGCTGGTGGTGGCGGTGGTGACGGTAATGTCAGTCCAGCCGACATCGGAGAAGTTTACGGTGCTGCACTGAGCGGGTTCTGCAGCTTGAGCCAGTAACGGCAGACTCAGCATGGCGGCCAACAACAACGACGGGGAACCTTTCATGGATGGACTCCTTGGTGTTTTTTTTGGCAGTGTTCCGACTGGACCACCGCACTTATAGGTTGCGGTTGGATGGCGTTTTGGAGACATCTCTACCACGGCGCCTTGCAATCGAGTCGATACGATCATGTACCAGTGAAAATCTGACGCCTACAGGGTGCGTCGTAACCAGTACAGGGATGGTCGCATCCAGTGTCGGTGACGTCGTTTACAGCTTTTTTCAGCCCCGTTTGACCCTCTGATCCGCAAAAAAACGGCGAAAACGCAGCGTCAAAGCCTCGCGGCGTTGGTGGGCATGAGTGCGTCGGTGTGAGACGTCGAACGACATGACAAAAGCCTGATGATGCGGCCATCTCGGCGGATTGCAGCTTGAGCGTAGCAGCTCCGTCACTGGGCGCTTTTGCGTCTGGAGTTGGCACATCCAGGAGTTCGGCAGTAATGGCTATCAGTGTTTTCGACCTGTTCAAAATCGGCATCGGCCCTTCCAGTTCGCACACCGTGGGACCTATGCGGGCCGCGGCGTTGTTCGTGCAAGGTTTGCGTGAGCAGGGTCTTTTGGAACAAGTACGGCGCGTCGAAGTTCAGCTTTATGGTTCGTTGTCGGCCACCGGAATCGGTCACGGCAGCGACAATGCAGTGATCATGGGCCTGATGGGCGAGTGGCCGGACGCGATCGATCCGTCGCAAATCGGCATTCGCATCGAAACCCTGCGTGAAACCCACACGCTGTTGCTCGACGGTCGTTTGTCGGTCCCGTTCATCTGGGCCCGGGACATGCGCCTGATCGACGAGAACCTGCCATTCCACCCCAACGCCATGACGCTGATCGTTGAAGGTGATGACGGTGAGCTGCATCGCGACACCTACTATTCCATCGGCGGCGGTTTTGTCGTCGATGAGGCACAGGCTTCAAGCGGCGTGGTCGATCTGGACCGCACCGTGCTGCCGTACGATTTCTCCAGCGCCGTCGAACTGCTCAGCCTCTGCAAGCAGCACAACTTGCGCGTTGCAGAGTTGATGATGGCCAACGAGAAAGTCTGGCGCAGCGAAGAGGAAATCCGCGCCGGCCTGATGACACTCTGGCGCGCCATGCAGGATTGCGTCGAACAAGGCCTCAAGCACGAAGGCATCTTGCCCGGCGGCCTGAATGTGCGTCGTCGCGCGGCCAAACTGCACCGCAGCCTGCAAGAGCTGAACAAGCCCAATGTGATCGGCTCGACCTTGAGCGCCATGGAGTGGGTCAACCTGTTCGCCCTGGCGGTCAACGAAGAAAACGCCGCTGGCGGGCGCATGGTCACGGCACCGACCAATGGTGCGGCGGGGATCATTCCGGCGGTGCTGCACTACTTTATGAAGTTCAGCGAGGTGGTGACTGACGCCAACGTCGTCGACTATTTCCTCAGTGCGGCGGCGGTCGGGATTCTGTGCAAGAAGAACGCTTCGATTTCCGGTGCCGAAGTCGGTTGCCAGGGCGAAGTCGGTTCGGCCTGCGCCATGGCGGCGGCCGGGCTGGCGGAGATTCTGGGTGCGACACCGGAGCAGCTGTGTAACGCGGCGGAAATCGGTCTGGAACATAACCTCGGCCTGACCTGCGACCCGGTGGGCGGATTGGTGCAAGTGCCGTGCATCGAGCGCAATGCGATTGCTGCGGTGAAGGCGATCAACGCGGCGCAGATGGCGCTGCGTGGCGACGGTCAGCACTTTATCTCGCTGGATCGGGTGATCCGCACAATGCGTGATACCGGTGCCGACATGCATGACAAATATAAAGAGACATCGCGCGGTGGATTGGCGGTTAGCGCGGTTGAGTGCTGATACCGAGTTGACCCCGTTCGCGGGCAAGCCTCGCTCCTACAGAATCACGCGATCCCTGTAGGAGCGAGGCTTGCCCGCGAAGGCGTCAGACCAGTCAAAACTGCGCGGTAAGTGAACACAGGAATCAAAACGCGCCACGTTTTGGCGCGTCGCTTACAGATAAGCGACTTGTCCCAGATCCGGGATCCAAGTTGGCCATTACCGCCTGTCACCCGTGCTTGTGGTGACACTCTTCCTCAGTGCGTCGCAGCCCTGTTCCCACAAGTGCTACCGATTTGCTCACACGTAACGGGGCAGAGCGCTTGCTGCCATTGATGGCACTTATACCCCCCACTCCACGCGAGTCATATTTAGACACATTCCGACGTCGTTTTCAGGAGTTATTGAACGGCCATTCAACTTTAGGCATGGCATTTGCTCTGTCATTACAAAGCCCGTCTCCCACGCGAGAACGATGGCAATAACAAGAGCCTCCGCCTGAGGCCATCACCCGCTTTGTGTGAGGAGATACCGCGATGACGACGTTCAACTCCGGGGCCCAACCCCAGAACCGTGCGCCTCAATCCATCGGCTTTTTGCTGCTGGACAATTTCACGCTTATTTCTTTGGCCTCCGCAGTAGAACCCCTGCGCATGGCCAACCAATTGTCCGGCCGCGAGCTGTATCGCTGGACCACACTCACCGTCGACGGTGGTCAGGTCTGGGCCAGTGACGGTCTGCAGATCACTCCCGACTGCTCCATGCACAAAGCCCCTGCCCTGGACACCATCATTGTCTGCGGCGGTATCGGCATCCAGCGCACTGTTACCCGTGAACACGTTTCGTGGCTGCAAAGCCAGGCGCGTCAGTCGCGCCGTCTCGGTGCAGTCTGCACCGGCAGCTGGGCCCTGGCGTGCGCCGGCCTGCTGGACGGTTTCGATTGCAGCGTGCACTGGGAATGTCTGGCCTCGATGCAGGAAGCTTTCCCGCGTGTGGCCATGAGTACGCGTCTGTTCACCCTCGACCGTAACCGTTTCACCAGCTCCGGTGGCACCGCGCCGCTGGACATGATGCTGCACCTGATCAGCCGCGATCATGGCCGTGAACTGTCGGCCGCGATTTCGGAAATGTTTGTCTACGAACGCATCCGCAACGAGCAGGATCACCAGCGTGTGCCGCTCAAGCACATGCTCGGCACCAACCAGCCGAAGTTGCAGGAAATCGTCGCGCTGATGGAGGCCAACCTGGAAGAGCCGATCGACCTCGATGAGCTGGCGGTGTATGTCGCCGTGTCCCGTCGTCAGCTGGAGCGGCTGTTCCAGAAATACCTGCACTGCTCGCCGTCGCGTTACTACCTGAAACTGCGCTTGATCCGCGCCCGGCAGCTGCTCAAGCAAACGCCGATGTCGATCATCGAAGTGGCGTCGGTGTGTGGCTTCGTGTCCACGCCGCACTTCTCCAAGTGCTACCGCGAATACTTCGGCATTCCTCCGCGTGACGAACGCGTAGGTTCCAACACCACGCAACAAGTGGCGATGATGCCGCTGCCGCAAGCGCTGGTGTTGTCACCGTTGTCCGGGCCGTTGTCGGCGTTGAGTCAGGCGCGCAATGAGTCGACGTTTGCCAGCGTAAGGCTCTAATGCTCTGATCGTTCCCACGCTCTGCGTGGGAATGCCTCAATGGACGCTCTGCGTCCGCTTCGGCAGGGACGCGGAGCGTCCCGGGCTGCATTCCCACGCAGAGCGTGGGAACGATCACTATCAGGCGCTACGGCTCTGCTGATATTCCGCCAACGCGGGCAGCAATTGCCTATCAATGGCCTGGCGCACCGCCGGCAGAATGGTCGCGCTACTGGTGTACATCTGCTTGACCATGGTCCGCAGGACTATCGCCCGTTCATCGTTCAAGCCTCGCACCGCGCACTCGCAAGCTTGCTCGGCGGTGGCGCCGTTCGGTACTTGAAAACCCAACGATTTCAGCTGGCCCAACAGGTCTTCCTGGTCAATCAAATCGGCGTGCATCATGACGCAATCCTTCTTCAGGGAACGGTGTCGTGGCTCGATTCTCGTAGGGGTACGGAGTGGCGGCAAGGACGATTTGTCGCAATGGCCGCAATACCTATGAACAGGTCGTTTTCGGCTAACTTGCCGCGGATGGGAGTGGGCACACTGGGGTCAGCTGGCTTCACGAAGGTTTGGTCACCCTCGCGCAACGGCTCCTCAACAGTACCTTCTGCCCCGATCCTGTCACGGCTTGATCGGGGCTTTTTTTGGCTGAGGTTTAACGCTGCAGGACAAGGATGCGCGACAGCAATTCATCGCGGTCGACATAGCAACCCTGGAAGTGCCGGGCGCCGGTGGCGGGGTCGAAGGCGTTGCGGGCGTGGAGGGTGCGGCGGTTGTCGAAACACCACATTTCGCCGGGATTCAGCCGCGTCATCACGCGGAATCGCGTTTCTCGGGTCATCGCAATAAAGCGGCGGTAGGCGTGATAGAGAGCGGGCATCTGCTCGGCCGACGCATCGAACGGCCCACGCAGAAAATTCGCCATGCGGATTTCCGAAACCTGCCCAAAGGCATCCAGCGCGATGATCGGCGCGAGACGGCGGTAGTCGCTGTGGCGGTCTTTGTTGCGGAACTCCACAGGGATTTCGCAAAGGCTTTTAAACGCTTCGGGATCTTCCTGACGCAAGGCTTCGGCAATGGCAAAACCGTCGACGAAAATACTCTCGCCACCGTCGGCGTCATTGACCAGGCAATGCAGAAATTGCAGTCCCGGTTGCAACTCCCGGGTCGGCAAATCGCTGTGCAGCGGCAGGTTGAAAGCGGTGTAGGCATTGCTGTCGGCATCGGCCTTGGATTGCACGTTGAACAGCACGCCAAAATTGCTCTCGCGGATGAAGGAAATCCGCTGGGCAATCAACTTCAACGAGCCCGGCTCGGTGGGCACGCCGCGGACCTGGGTCAGGCCGATATCGCGCACGGCCAGCAGCCATTGCAGCAAGGCATCGTTGTCGTTCATCAACGCCTGGTAGTCGAACACCGGCAGCTTCAGGTCGCTGTTCCAGAGCTGGCTTTTCGGCTTGGCAGCCCGGCGTTCGGCGCGGGACTCATCGTCGTAGGCGTGGGCCCGTAACCAGCCTGGATTGAAGCGGCTGAGATGGCCGTCCTGCCAGTCGACACGCAGGCAGCCTTCGGTATCAATGCTGACGTCCGAGGGCTTCAGGTTTTCGGCGACGTCGACGATTTCCAGCACTTGCTCGCGGGTCACGGTGTAGACGCACAGCGGGCACGGACAGTTGTCCCGCAACCACTGATGATGAAACGGGCTGACACGGTCATCGGCCCACTTCACTTGAATTCGGTCCGCCAGGGTGTGTACGGCGGTCAACGCACTGATCAACGGGTAGGTACGGAAGTCGGCAAAAGCGGCGGCGGTGTTCAATGGCGATCTCCTTGTTATTTTTTAGGGGGTAACGCGATCACTCGGCCAATGTAGGCAGGGGCGGGCAGGTCGGCTTGCTCGGCGACGATGGCTTGCAGCTTGCTCAAGGTGTCTTCGCTGAACGGTGCGGAGCGCGGCCCGGCGAGGTCGACGTGCAGCAGCATTTGCTCGTTACCCGCCAGCTCCTTGTCATCGCCTACCAAATGCAGGCTGTGATAGAGGTGCAGGCGTTTGCTGTCGTGGCCGATGATTTGGGTGTGCACTTCGACGTCGGCGTCGAGCTTCACTTCGTGCAGGTAATTGAGGTGCAGTTCGAGGGTGAACAGCGAGTTGCCGCTGGCTTCGCGGTTGTTGCTGTCCATGCCCAGACGATCCATCAGCGCGTCGGTGGCGTAGCTGAAGATGAGCAGGTAGAAGGCGTCGCGCAGGTGGCCGTTGTAGTCGACCCAGTCGGGGATGATTTTGGTTTTGTAGGTGGTGAGGATGGGCATGATTGGGGTTCCGGCAGGTGGGTATATGATCGTTCCCACGCTCCGCGTGGGAACGCAGCCCGGGACGCTCCGCGTCCCAAAGCGGACGCAGAGCGTCCATTGAGGCATTCCCACGCAGAGCGTGGGAACGATCAGTGCAAGGGGTTATTCGCTGAACGCCATCCCATGCTTCTCTTTGGTGGTCTTCACCGCCTCCAGCACCGCCAGCAAGCAATCATCACGATAGCGCTCCAGCGCCGAAATACTGTGTGTGCCCAACTGATCACTGGTGCCATCCACCACATCATCAATCAACTTGTCCGTCAGCTCCGGCGCCGGCAAATAAGTCCACGGCAACTGCAACGCCGGCCCGAATTGCGCCATGAAGTGGCGCATGCCCGCATCGCCACCCGCCAGGGTGTAGGTCAAGAACGTGCCCATGAACGACCAGCGCAGACCCGCGCCAAAACGAATTGCGTCGTCGATTTCACCGGTAGTCGCCACACCGTCGTTGACCAGGTGCAGCGCTTCACGCCACAGCGCTTCGAGCAAGCGGTCGGCGATAAAACCGGGTACTTCCTTGCGCACATGCAGCGGACGCATGCCCAAGGATTCATAGACTTTCATTGCCGCTTGAACGGCTTCCGGGGCGGTGTTTTTGCCGCCAACCACTTCCACCAGGGGCAGCAGGTAAACCGGGTTGAACGGGTGCCCGACGACGCAGCGTTCCGGGTGCGTCGAGCTCTCATAGAACTCGCTCGGCAACAGGCCGGAAGTACTGGAGCCGATCAAGGCATTGGGCTTGGCCGCCGCGCTGATTTTGCTGTGCAGTTCCAGTTTCAGGTCCAGACGCTCAGGGGCGCTTTCCTGAATGAAATCCGCGTCGCGAACGCATTCTTCAATGGTGGCGACAAAGCGCAACCGATCCTGCGATGCACCCGGCGCAAGGCCCTGTTTCTCCAAAGCACCCCAGGCATTGGCGACGCGTTTACGCAGCGCGGCTTCGGCACCGGGCGCCGGGTCCCAGGCCACCACGTCGAGGCCGTGGGCGAGGGCGCGGGACACCCAACCGCTGCCGATGACACCGCTGCCCAGGGCTGCGAAGGTTTTGATTTCAGTGATAAAAGTCATGGCAATTCCAGAATTTGAAAAGGTCGATTAGCCGCGCTTGGTCAGGCCCATTTTTGCCCGGCCTTCAGCCGGTGTCAGAACACGGGCGCCGAGACGGCTGAGGATTTCCGAGGCGCGTTCGACCAGTTGGCCGTTGGTCGCCAATACGCCCTTGTCCAGCCAGATGTTGTCTTCCAGACCGACCCGCACGTTGCCACCGAGCAGCACCGCTTGCGCGGCCATCGGCATTTGCATGCGACCGATGCCGAAACCGGCCCAGACCGCATTGGCAGGCAGGTTGTCGACCATGGCTTTCATGGTGGTGGTATCGGCCGGCGCGCCCCACGGGATGCCCAGGCACAGTTGGAACAGCGGGTCATCGAGCAACCCTTCCTTGATCATCTGCTTGGCGAACCACAGGTGACCGGTGTCGAAAATTTCCAGCTCGGCTTTCACGCCCAGCTCTTGAATGCGTTTGGCGCCAGCGCGTAGCTGGGCCGGGGTGGACACGTAAATGGTGTCGCCGTCGCCGAAGTTAAGGGTGCCGCAATCGAGGGTGCAGATTTCCGGCAGCAGCTCTTCAACGTGCGCCAGACGGGTCAGCGGGCCGACCAGGTCGGTGTTCGGGCCGAACTCCATCGGGTTCTCGCCCGCGCCGATTTCCAGGTCGCCGCCCATGCCGGCGGTGAGGTTGACGATGATGTCGACGTCCGCCTCGCGGATGCGCTCCATCACTTCGCGATACAGCGCGACGTCGCGGCTGAATTTGCCGGTTTCGGGGTTACGAACGTGGCAGTGAACGACAGTGGCGCCGGCCTTGGCGGCTTCCACGGCGGCAGCGGCGATTTGTTTCGGGGTGACCGGCACGTGTGGGCTTTTGCTGGTCGTGTCGCCAGCACCGGTGAGTGCGCAGGTGATGATGACGTCGTGGTTCATGAGGCGGGTTCCTTGCAGGCGTGATTAGTCGATTCGCAGCCCTTGTCGGGCTGCGAGTCGGTGGTTCAATCGGGTTTATTTAGTGGTCAGTTGCAGGTTTTCAGCAGCGGGTTTGCCATCGAAGGTGGTCACGCCTTCGAGCCAGCGTTGCTTGTCTTGCGGGTGATCTTTCAGCCATTGCTTGGCCGACTCGAAAGCGTCCTTGTGATCCAGCAGCGGCTGCATCATCCGGCTCTCGTCTTCGGCGGTGTAGGTCAGGTTGCTTAGCAAACGACCGATGTTCGGGCATTGCTCGGCGTATTTTGGCGCGGTGACGGTCCAGACGGTGGCCATGCCTTCGTTCGGGCCCAGAGCGTCGTCGCTGCCGGTGAGGTAAGTCATTTGCACGTTGACGTTCATCGGGTGCGGCGCCCAGCCGAAGAACACCACGGCCTCTTTGCGTCGCACGGCGCGATCCACCGCCGCGAGCATGCCGGCCTCACTGGACTCGACCAACTGGAACTTGCCGAGGCCAAACTGGTTCTTGGCGATCATCGCCTTGATCTGGGTATTGGCGCCCGAACCGGGCTCGATGCCGTAGATCTTGCCGCCCAGTTCCTTTTCAAACTTGGCGATGTCGGCAAAGGTTTTCAGGCCCTTGTCGGCGAGGTATGTCGGTACCGCGAGCGTGGCGCGGGCGTCTTTCAGGCTTGGCGCCTCAAGCACCTTGACCTGATTGGCCGCTACGAACGGGGTGATGGTCTGGGTCATCAGCGGATTCCAGTAGCCCAGGAACAAGTCCAGGCGCTGGTCGCGGATCCCGGCGAAGATGATTTGCTGGGAAGCGCTGGTTTGTTTGGTGTTGTAGCCGAGGCCATCGAGCAGGACTTGGGTCATGGCACTGGTGGCGATCACGTCGGTCCAGTTCACGACGCCCATGCGTACGTTCTGGCATGAAGCAGGTTCGGCCGCCATGACGCTGGCGCTCAGGAAAGCGGTACCGCTGAGTGCAAGAACACAGCTGCTGATCAGTCGTTTCATCTCAGGTTCCTCGGCAGGTCATTATTGTGGGTCCGGTCGTCTTTGTGCGCCGGTGATGCCAAGTTACGCAGCTTGAGGCCCGCTAAAGCGCACTGCGGCGACCAGCTCTTGCACTGCAGCGACCTGCACTCTTGAATGCCATCGACAAGTGGCGTATCAACGTCCACACGCTTCCCGCCCTCTCGTTACCTGCCAGTCGAGTGCGCTCCATGTCCCAGGATTTCTACTTCTTGTTGATGCCGGGTTTCTCGGCCATCGGTTTCATCTCGGCCATCGAGCCGCTGCGGGTCGCCAATCGCTTTCGTGGCGAGCTCTACCGCTGGCATGTGCTCAGCGCGGACGGTGGGGCGGTGCTGGCCAGCAATGGCATGTCGGTCAACGCCGATGCGGCGCTGGAACCGCTGAAAAAAGGGGCGACCTTATTGGTGATCGCGGGCTTCGAACCGCTGAAATTCGCCACGCCCGCGCTGGAGCACTGGCTGCGCCGCCTGGACAACGAAGGCGTGACCCTCGGCGCCATCGATACCGGCAGTTTCGTCCTCGCCGAAGCCGGCCTGCTCGACGGCCATCGCCTGACCCTGCACTGGGAAGCCATCGACGCGTTCAAGGAATCTTATCCACAGCTCAGCGTCACCCAGGAGCTGTTCGAGATTGACCGCCGACGCATTACCTCCGCCGGTGGCACCGCTTCCATCGACCTGATGCTCGACCTCATCAGCCAGGCCCACGGCCCGGAACTGGCGATTCAGGTCAGCGAACAATTTGTACTCGGCCGCATCCGCCCGCGCAAAGACCACCAGCGCATGGAAGTCGCCACGCGTTATGGCATCAGCAATAAGAAACTGGTGCATGTGATTGGAGAGATGGAGCAGCACAGCGAACCGCCGCTGAGCACGCTGGAACTGGCCGAATCGATCAAGGTGACGCGCCGGCAGTTGGAGCGATTGTTTCGGCTGCATTTGCACGACACGCCGAGCAATTTCTACCTGCGTTTGAGGCTGGAGAAGGCACGACAGTTATTGCGACAAACGGATATGAGTGTGCTGGAAGTGAGTATTGCGTGCGGGTTTGAATCGCCGTCGTATTTCACCCGAAGCTATCGGGCGCGGTTTGAACGGTGTCCGCGTGAAGACCGCCGGCGGTTGGGGGATGGTCGGGAACTGGTCTAAGCGCAGATTTCGACAGCAATAGAAAACCCTGTGGGAGCGAGCTTGCTCGCGATGGCGTCGCAACAGTCAGCATCTATGTGTCTGATACACCGCTATCGCGAGCAAGCTCGCTCCCACATTTTGTTCCGCGCTCGCTTTTACTTCTTCATCAGCGCCGAGCAGGCCGCTTTAAACGCTTCATGCTGATACTTGTTCAGCGTATCCGGCAGTGCAAAGTCGAACTTCTTGTTCTGCGCATTGATGGTCTGTGGCGACAACAGCGTAACCTCGCAATTTTCCAGCAACTGGAAAACTCCCTCGATCTTGAACGTGGTCGGCCCACCGGCGAATTCGCCTTTCTTGCTGCGCTTCTTGATCGCAATCCGGTCGATGGAGTTCTCGCGTACAAACGACGCTACCTGAGCGGCAAAAACTTTCACATTCGCCGCTTCATCGTCATCGTCGAGAGCAATTTTCTTGATGTTCCGCGCGACGTGGCTCAGCACCTGGTCGTCGAGGGAGGCCACGGCAATAATCGCTTCGCTGCCTTTGATTTCGATGCCGCAGATTTTCATGAGCGTATGACCCTGTGAGCGAACCGGTTTGGTCGTGGATGTTGACTTACTTGAGGTAGGAAGTCATCCAGACACGGGGTGGCTCAGCCGTTTGACAGGCAGTAACCGTCCATCGGAAACGGCGTTCGGCCTGTCATTTATGACAGTAGACACCGCTCAGCATCCAGCCTAGGTTTTGTCGGCGGATGACTGAGTAGGTACCTGGTTTGGGGCACTCAGTCCGTTACCCCTCTCAAGGACGTGTCCAAATGAAACTTCGGAAGAATATTCGTTCGCTGACAGATATTGAAAAGACAAAATTTATCGACGCCTGCCTCCAGCTCAAGCTCTCGGGGCAATACGACCGATATGTGCATCAACATCACCATGTGATGGTGCCCACCGTTCTGCCCCATGAGCCACACGACCCCAACTACAGAAACGGCGCACATCGGGGGCCTTCATTCCTGCCGTGGCATCGAGCGTTTTTGCTTCAATTTGAAGCTGACCTTCAAGCCATCGACCCCTCGATCACCATTCCCTACTGGAACTGGACCCAAGACTCTGCCGATCCGCATAACTCCCCGGTGTGGGCAGACAACTTCATGGGCGGCAATGGTGTGGAGGGTGATGACTGGAGGGTGGCGAGTGGTCCTTTTGCGTACAAGAACGGGCGATGGCCAGTTCCGTCATATCCGGATGACGGTCTGCCGGGGCCAGGTTTGAAGCGTCAGTTCGGTCTCGTTGTCGACTCGCTTCCCACGCCTGAGGATTTGCAGATGGCGATGCGCGAAAGTCTGTATGACACACCGCCGTATGACTCCAGCCATTGCGTGCGCGGTTTCAGAAACCGTCTGGAGGGCTGGATCACGCAGCGAGGCGATCCTCAGGTCAAAACCTCGAGTTCCCAGTTGCACAATCGGGTTCATCTTTGGATCGGTGGCAACATGTTGCCGATGACTTCTCCGGACGATCCGGTTTTTTTTCTCCACCACTGTTTCATTGATAAGGTTTGGGCCGACTGGCAGAAAAAGATGGGCGTAGTTAACCCGCAATGGGCTCCCCATTACGCCCCTTTACGGGATGGACCGACAGGCCACAACTACCCTGATGTGCTCAAGCCCTGGACGTTGAAGATCAGTGAAGTCATGGATATTGCTGCATTGGATTATGAATACGAACAGCCGCCAAGCCTGACGGTGGTTCGGGAGCGACTCAACAAATCACCTTTCATTGAGTGACGACAGGTTCAGACCAGGCTGCCTGATGTACTGCCTTGTTTCATCCCGTTCTGAACAAGCAGGCTCAGGCACGCCGCCAATAGCGCCAAGGCGTTCCCCGATTTTTCTTACAGTGCATACAGCGTGAGCATGTTTAAAAGACTAAAAATTGTCTATTTAAGTAGATTTTATTGATTAATGGGTAAAATGTTGCCCATTAAAATCAATAATATTTTTACGCTGCTACACTTGCTCACACTCAACTTGAGGTCGAATCATGGCCCTGACCCATATTCTTTATTCCCCCGGAGAGATCACCCTGCAGATCGCCGGTAATGCCAAGCGTCTGAGGCTCAGCAAAAACCTTTCGCGGCGCTCCCTCTCGCAAAAATCCGGCGTACCCGAATCGAACATCAAGCGCTTTGAAACCACCGGCAAAATCTCTCTGGATGGCTTGTTACTGATCGCGATCTGCCTCGGGGCAGAAGAACCACTGACGAATTTGTTCGCCTCGGCTCAATCGCTGACACTCGAACAACTGAAAAACTACGAAAGGGCTCGTGGCCGACAATGAAATCCGTTAAGGCACTCAGCGTCATGCTTCAGGAATCAAGGGTCGGCGAATTGGTTGCGATTCCTCGTCAAGGCCTGTTTTTTTCCTATGATCCCGGGTGGCTGGCGAAAGGATTCAACCTCACCCCGTTTCACATGGATTTCTCTATCACCCCCCAGAAGGCTGCCGACGCGCTGCTGTTTGATGGCCTGCACGGCGCTTTCAGCGATTCGTTGCCCGATGGCTGGGGGTTGTTGCTCATGGATCGATTTTTCCGAAGTCAGTTGGGAATCGAGCGCCACGCAATCGGCCCGCTGGATCGTCTGGCCTATATGGGCAACCGAAGCATGGGGGCGCTCGAGTATGTGCCGATGTTCGAGACCGTTGACGCAGACGAAGACCTCGATCTGGCCGCGCTCTATGAGGCATCACAAACGATACTTTCAGGCAGTGCTGATGAGGTCATCACATCCCTGCGCCTGGCGGGAGGGTCCCCCGGTGGTGCTCGGCCCAAAGCAGTGATCGGTCTGTCGCCGGACAAATGCCGCGCTGTTTCGTCATTCGGTGAAATGCCCAAGGGTTATGAGCACTGGTTGATCAAGTTTCGCTGCGAAGAAGAGCATCGTGATAGCGGCGCTATAGAGCAGGCTTATGCTCTGATGGCCCATCGGGCAGGGGTCGAAATTTCCGAGTCGAAGCTTTTTCAGGTAGAAACCACCAAGGGGGTCGAGCAATTCTTCGCCACGAAACGCTTCGATCGAGAGGCAGGTTCCAAGCGCCACATGCTTACCGCTGCGGCGATTCTCTATGCTGACTTCCGTGCGCCAAGCCTCGATTACAGTGATTTACTGCGAGCCACCTGGACAATGAGCAAGGATGCGACCGAGGTCGAGAAAATGGCCAGATTGATGGTCTTCAACGCTCTCGCTCATAACCACGACGATCACGCGAAGAACTTCTCGTTTTTTGGCGGCAAGGACGGCTGGAAAATGGCTCCGGCTTACGATCTGACCTTTTCCAGCACCGCAGGGCGCGGAAACGAGCACACCACAGCCTTCGCGGGAGGAGGTAAACCCACACGCAAGGCGCTTATCGAGGTGTGCAAACCTTTCAGTTTCCTTGAGCCTGATCGCTACATCGAACAGACACTTGATGCTTTTTCCGAGTGGAGTATCTGTTGCGACGATCTGGAGATCGATAAAGCGGCGAGCAAAAAAATGCTGATCGCTCTTGAGTCAGTGTGGCAGACGCTCTAACGGCTTATTCCTGCCCAATCGACTCCAAAAACTCCGATCGCTCGTCACTCATCCGCGCCACGCAATCATTCTGCGCAATCGTGAACGCCTTGCTACCGGTCGTCGCCGGAAACGCCTCAACCGCGCAATCCGCATCCCGGGTCTTCAGCCATTGCTGTTGTGCGGCCTTGAGCTTGGCGGTGATGTCGGTCAGTTGTGCCGGGTTCTTGCCGTAGAGCGATTGCATGCGTTCGGTCAGGGTTTGGTAGTTGTCTTTCAGCAGGTCTTCGGCGGTGCTTCTGCTGTAGACCGAGCATTCCAGGGTCTGGACCTCGTTTTCGACTTTGTCGCAGGGGTTGTCGTCGGCCTCTTCAGCCGCGTGTACGCCGGTCGCTATCAGTGCCAAAGCCAGGAAGATCGATTTCATTGCGCCGCCGCCCCTTTTTCCAGTAAAGCATCCAGTAGTGGCGCGAATTCTGGCTCATGCGCAGGCCCTTGAACAGGTGGCTCATGACGTCCGTCGACGACCCTTTGTCGCGGATTGACGCTTTCGGCAAACCCCCTGTCGTTTTTGCACCCGGCTGCCCCCTCCCTCAGGCATATGCTGGCCCCAAAGCGCCGGCACACGATTCGGCGCATGAATCGCTAATAGGGGACAGCCTGATGAGCCCAGCCGAATTGCACGCCGACAGCATCGTTATCGACGGTCTGATTATTGCCAAGTGGAACCGTGAGCTGTTCGAAGACATGCGCAAGGGCGGTCTGACCGCGGCCAACTGCACCGTGTCGGTGTGGGAGGGCTTCCAGGCCACCGTCAACAATATCGCCGCCAGCCAGAAGCTGATCCGCGAAAACAGCGACCTGGTGATTCCAGTGCGCACCACCGCCGATATCCGCAAGGCCAAAGAGCAGGGCAAGACCGGCATCCTCTTCGGCTTCCAGAATGCTCACGCCTTTGAAGACCAGATCGGCTACGTCGAGGTGTTCAAGCAGCTGGGCGTCGGTATCGTGCAGATGTGCTACAACACCCAAAACCTGGTCGGTACCGGTTGCTACGAGCGTGATGGTGGCCTGTCGGGCTTCGGTCGTGAAATCGTTGCCGAGATGAACCGCGTCGGCGTCATGTGCGACCTGTCCCACGTCGGTTCGAAGACTTCCGAAGAAGTCATCCTCGAATCCAAGAAACCGGTCTGCTACTCCCATTGCCTGCCGTCGGGTCTGAAAATTCACCCGCGCAACAAGTCCGACGAAGAACTGAAATTCATCGCCGATCACGGCGGTTTCGTCGGCGTGACCATGTTTGCGCCATTCCTGGCCAAGGGCATCGATTCGACCATCGACGATTACGCCGAAGCCATCGAATACACCATGAACATCGTTGGCGAAGACGCGATCGGCATCGGTACCGACTTCACCCAGGGCCATGGCCAGGACTTCTTCGAATACCTGACCCATGACAAGGGCTACGCCCGCCGCCTGACCAGCTTCGGCAAGATCATTAACCCGCTGGGCATCCGCACCGTCGGCGAGTTTCCGAACCTGACCGAAACCCTGCTCAAGCGCGGCCATTCCGAGCGCGTGGTCCGCAAGATCATGGGCGAGAACTGGGTCAACGTCCTCAAGGACGTCTGGGGCGAGTAAGCCCACTTTGAACAACGATCCCTTGTAGCAGCTGCCGAGGGACGAGGCTGCGTCGGGCTGCGAAGCGGCCCCCGAGGGCGGTCCTACGGACACGCAACGCAGCCTCGTACCTCGGCAGCTGCTACGCAAAACACATCACGAATTTTCTGGAGTTAAGTTTCCATGGCCAAGATCGCCCCGCAATTGCCAATCGAAGTCGACAGCGAAACCGGTGTCTGGACCTCCGACGCCCTGCCAATGCTGTATGTGCCGCGTCATTTCTTCGTCAACAACCACATGGGCATCGAGGAAGTGCTGGGCGCCGACGCCTACGCGGAAATCCTCTACAAGGCCGGCTACAAATCCGCCTGGCACTGGTGTGAAAAAGAAGCTGAATGCCACGGCCTGGAAGGCGTTGCGGTGTTCGAGCACTACATGAAGCGCCTGTCGCAGCGCGGCTGGGGCCTGTTCAAGATCCAGGACATCGACCTCGACAAAGGCACTGCCAGCGTCAAGCTCGAACACTCGGCGTTCGTCTACGTGTACGGCAAGGTCGGGCGCAAGGTCGACTACATGTTCACTGGCTGGTTTGCCGGTGCCATGGACCAGATTCTGCAAGCCCGCGGCAGCAAGATCCGCACCGTTGCCGAACAGGTTTACGGTGGCTCCGAAGAAGGCCACGACGACGGCCTGTTCACCGTCAAGCCGTTGTAAGTCGAGGAACCCGCCATGGCTTTCGAAGCAATGTTCCAGCCGATCCAGATCGGCAAACTGACCATCCGCAACCGCGTGCTCAGCACCGCGCACGCCGAGGTCTATGCCACCGACGGCGGCATGACCACCGACCGGTACGTCAAGTATTACGAAGAGAAAGCCAAGGGCGGGATCGGCCTGGCGATTTGCGGCGGCTCCTCCAGCGTGGCCATCGACAGCCCGCAAGGCTGGTGGAAGTCGGTCAACCTGGCCGACGACCGGATCATTCCGCACTTCCAGAACCTGGCCGATGCCATGCACAAGCATGGCGCCAAGATCATGATCCAGATTACCCACATGGGGCGTCGTTCCCGCTGGGACGGCGAGCATTGGCCAACCCTGCTGTCGCCGTCGGGCATCCGTGAACCGGTGCACCGCGCGACCTGCAAAACCATCGAGCCGGAAGAAATCTGGCGGGTGATCGGCAACTACGCCAGCGCTGCGGCACGGGCCAAGGCCGGTGGCCTCGATGGCGTCGAGCTGTCCGCCGTGCACCAGCACATGATCGACCAGTTCTGGAGTCCGCGCGTCAACAAACGTACCGACGAATGGGGCGGCAGCTTCGAAAACCGCATGCGTTTTGGCCTGGAAGTAATCAAGGCTGTGCGGGCTGAAGTCGGCCCGGATTTCTGCGTCGGCATTCGTCTGTGCGGTGACGAATTCCACCCGGATGGCTTGTCCCACGAGGACATGAAGCAGATCGCCAAGTACTACGACGACACCGGCATGATCGACTTCATCGGCGTGGTCGGTTCGGGTTGCGACACCCACAACACCCTGGCCAACGTTATTCCGAACATGAGTTATCCACCGGAGCCATTCCTGCACTTGGCCGCCGGTATCAAAGAAGTGGTGAAGGCCCCGGTGCTGCACGCGCAGAACATCAAGGACCCGAACCAGGCAACGCGGATTCTGGAAGGCGGCTACGTGGACATGGTCGGCATGACCCGCGCCCACATCGCCGACCCGCACCTGATCGCCAAGATCAAAATGGGTCAGGTCGACCAGATCAAACAATGCGTCGGCGCCAACTACTGCATCGACCGTCAATATCAGGGTCTGGACGTGTTGTGCATCCAGAACGCTGCGACCTCCCGTGAATACATGGGCGTGCCGCACATCATCGAGAAATCGACCGGTGTGAAGCGCAAAGTTGTGGTGGTCGGTGCCGGCCCTGCCGGGATGGAAGCCGCTCGCGTGTCGGCCGAACGTGGCCACGACGTGACGTTGTTCGAGAAGAAAGAATTCATTGGCGGCCAGATCACGACCGCCTCGAAAGCTCCGCAACGGGACCAGATTGCCGGTATCACCCGCTGGTTCCAACTGGAATTAGCGCGTTTGAAAGTCGACCTGCGCCTGGGCGTGGCGGCCGATGCGGCAACCATTCTCGACCTGCGTCCAGACGTGGTGGTACTCGCCGTCGGCGGTCATCCATTCCTGGAGCAGAACGAGCATTGGGGCGCGGCTGAAGGCCTGGTCGTCAGCAGTTGGGACATCCTCGACGGCAAGGTCGCACCGGGCAAAAACGTGCTGGTCTACGACACCATTTGCGAGTTCACCGGGATGTCGACCGCGGACTTCCTCGCCGACAAAGGCAGCCAGGTCGAGATCGTCACTGACGACATCAAACCGGGCGTGGCGATTGGCGGCACCTCGTTCCCGACCTACTACCGCAGCATGTACCCGAAAGAAGTGATCATGACCGGGGACATGATGCTGGAGAAGGTCTACCGCGAAGGCGACAAGCTGGTGGCGGTGCTGGAAAACGAATACACCGGCGCCAAAGAGGAGCGGGTGGTGGACCAGGTCGTCGTCGAAAACGGCGTGCGTCCGGACGAAGAAATCTACTACGCCCTGAAGGAAGGCTCGCGCAACAAAGGCCAGATGGACATCGAAGCCTTGTTCGCGATCAAGCCGCAACCTTCGCTGAGCCAGGCGGGCGACGGCTACTTGCTGTTCCGCATCGGCGACTGCGTGGCGCAGCGCAACACCCACGCGGCGATCTACGACGCGCTGCGGTTGTGCAAAGACTTCTAACGGCTTGCACATGACCCTGTGGGAGCGGGCTTGCCCGCGATAGCGGTGGGTCAGTCAATGCAGATGTGACTGACAAAATGCAATCGCGGGCAAGCCCGCTCCCACAGGAACCGAGTCAGGCATCTCGACCTGCAAGACCCTGCGGTCTTTGGGAGCTCCACCATGTTGAACACCCTTCTTCCAATCCTGTTGTTCGCAGCCCTGGGCCTCGCTGTCCTGGGCGCGTTGCGGCGGGTGGCTATGTGGCGCCAAGGCCGGGCTTCGAAAGTCGACCTGATCGGCGGCCTGTTCGCCATGCCCAAGCGTTACATGGTCGATTTGCACCATGTCGTCGCGCGGGACAAATACATCGCCAACACTCACGTCGCCACGGCTGGCGGTGCGGTGGCGTCGATTGTGCTGGCGATCCTGGTTCACGGTTTCGGCCTGCACAATCGCATTCTCGGTGTTGCCCTGTTGATTGCCTCGGCGGTGATGTTCGTCGGTGCGATTTTCATGTTCCTGCGTCGTCGCAATCCACCGGCCCGCCTGTCCAAAGGGCCATGGATGCGTCTGCCGAAAAGCCTGTTGGCGTTCTCGGCGTCGTTCTTCCTGTTGACCCTGCCGGTCGCCGGGATCCTTCCGGAAAACTTCGGCGGTTGGGTGGTGGCGGCGATCCTCGGCGTCGGTGTGCTGTGGGGCGTTAGCGAACTGTTCTTCGGCATGACCTGGGGCGGGCCGATGAAGCACGCCTTCGCCGGTGCCCTGCACCTGGCCTGGCACCGTCGCGCCGAACGCTTTGGTGGCGGCCGTTCCACCGGTTTGAAACCGCTGGACCTGAACGATCCAAACGCGCCACTGGGCGTGGAAAAACCCAAGGATTTCACCTGGAACCAACTGCTCGGCTTCGACGCCTGCGTGCAGTGCGGTAAGTGCGAAGCCGCGTGCCCGGCGTTTGCCGCCGGCCAGCCGCTGAACCCGAAAAAACTGATTCAAGACATGGTCGTTGGCCTGGCCGGTGGCACCGATGCCAAGTTCGCCGGCAGTCCGTATCCGGGCAAGGCCATCGGCGAACACGCCGGTAACCCGCATCAACCGATCGTCAACGGTCTGGTGGACGCTGAAACCCTGTGGTCTTGCACCACTTGCCGTGCCTGCGTCGAGGAATGCCCGATGATGATCGAGCACGTCGATGCCATCGTCGACATGCGTCGCCATCTGACCCTGGAAAAAGGCGCGACCCCGAACAAGGGCGCCGAAGTCCTGGAAAACCTGATCGCCACCGACAACCCTGGCGGTTTCGCGCCGGGCGGGCGGATGAACTGGGCGGCGGACCTGAACCTCAATCTGATGAGCGAAAAGAAATCCGTCGACGTGCTGTTCTGGGTCGGCGACGGTGCCTTCGACATGCGCAACCAACGCACCCTGCGCGCCTTCGTCAAAGTGCTGAAAGCGGCCAAGGTCGACTTCGCGGTACTGGGTCTCGAAGAGCGTGACAGCGGTGACGTGGCCCGACGTCTGGGCGACGAAGCCACCTTCCAGTTGTTGGCCAAACGCAACATCCAGACCCTGGCCAAGTACAGCTTCAACCGCATCGTCACCTGCGACCCGCACAGCTTCCACGTGCTGAAAAACGAGTATGGCGCCTTCGACGGCAACTACCTCGTGCAGCACCACAGCACCTACATGGCGGAAATCATCGGCGCTGGCGCCCTGAACCTCGGCCAGCACAAAGGCAGCAGCGTGACTTATCACGATCCGTGCTACCTCGGCCGCTACAACGGCGAATACGAGGCACCGCGTGAAGTGCTGCGCGCCCTGGGGATCGAGATCAAGGAAATGCAACGTTCCGGTTTCCGCTCGCGCTGCTGCGGCGGTGGCGGCGGTGCGCCGATCACCGACATCCCGGGCAAGCAACGGATTCCCGACATGCGCATGGAAGACATCCGCGAAACCGGTGCCGAACTGGTGGCCGTGGGTTGTCCACAGTGCACCGCGATGCTCGAAGGCGTGGTCGAACCCCGGCCGCTGATCAAAGACATCGCCGAACTGGTGGCGGACGCGTTGCTCGAAGACGCTGCCCCGAGCAAGCCGACCAAACCGGCCCAACGTGAACCTGCGGAGGCCCACTGATGAGCGACATTATCCGCCGCGACCCACGCGCCGAATGGATCGCCCGCAACCGTCTGCACCCGCTGCACGCGGCCATGCAACCGGCGCAACACAGCTGGATGGGGCCTAACGGCGTTATCCGCAAAAATCCCCATGGCATCGGTTTTATCGGTCCCAACGGGATCAAGCGAATCGACCGCAGCGGCGCTCAACAGGGCGGGGCGAGCAAACGCTCGGCCGCCGTTGAAGTGCAATTGCCGCTGCATCAAGTGACTGCACCTGCGTTTTACATCAGCGTGGTGCCAGACATGGTCGGCGGCCGCTTGAGCAGCCATGACCGCGACTTGCTCGGCCTGGCTCATCAGTTGGCCGGCAAGGACGGCGCGGTATTGGCCGTGGTATTCGGTGAACATAAAGAAAACGCCTTCGCCACCGCTGGCGTCGATCGCTTGCTGGTGCTGGATGGTGAAGAGTTCAGCGGTTATGCACCGGAACAACGGGTCCAGGGCCTGCGGGCTGTGGATAACCAGTTCAGCCCTCGTCACTGGCTGCTGCCGGACAGCCGCAGCGGCGGTGGTGAACTGGGTCGACGCTTTGCCGCCGCACTGGGCGAACGCCCGGCCACGCGGGTCTGGCAGGTCAAGGATCAGGAATGCATCGGCCGCGCCGGTGCCGGTTTGCAAGACCTTGCGCGCCCGGTTGCGCGCTTGATTCTGGCTGCCGTCGAATGCGCCGAACCGGTCAGCGAAACCCGTCACGAAGCCTCGCCGGTGGAGTTATCCACAGCGGTGGCGCGCAGTCTCTCGCGCATCGAGGATTTGGGCGCCGTGGCAGTGGATCCGGCGGCGATTCCGATGGCCGAAGCCGAGTTCATCTTCTCCGGCGGCAACGGGGTCAAGGACTGGGGACTTTTCCACAGGACCGCCGAAGCGTTGGGCGCTACCGAAGGCGCGTCCCGAGTGGCGGTGGACGATGGCTTCATGGCGCGCGACCGTCAGGTCGGTGCGTCCGGCACCTGGGTCACCGCGCGGGTCTACGTGGCGGTGGGGATTTCCGGGGCGATCCAGCACCTGCAAGGCATCGGTGCCTGCGACAAGGTGGTGGCGATCAACCTCGATCCTGGCTGCGACATGATCAAACGGGCCGACCTGTCGGTGATCGGTGAGAGCGCCGAGATTCTTCAAGCCTTGATCGACGCGGTAGAGGCTTACCGCAACGAAGCCAAGCGCGATGCGGCTTAAGGAAAGGAAAGGGTTATGAGCACGAAAATCATCAGCCTGGTGTCCATCGGCGCCCACCCGACCTCCGGCCGGCCACGTCGCGCGGAGCAGGATGCGCGGGCGGTGGAGCTGGGCCTGCAACTCGCTGGGGATAACCTGCAAGTGCTGCATGCCGGCGACGTCGCGGAACCGGCGTTGCGTGCGTATCTGGGCATGGGCCTGGAACAGTTACATGTGCTTGAGCAGCCGGAAGGCGCCGATGCACTGCCGGCATTGACCGCGTATTTGCGTGACGCCGGGGCTCAGGTCGTGCTGACCGGCAGCCAGGCGGAAACCGGAGAAGGCTCGGGCATGTTGCCGTTCCTGCTGGCGGAAAACCTGGGCTGGCCGCTGGTGGTAGGACTGGCTCAAGTTGAATCCATCGACGGTAATTCAGCGCTGGTGCTGCAAGCCTTGCCTCGTGGTCAACGCCGTCGCTTGAAAGTACGGCTGCCGTTTCTCGCGACTGTGGATAACGCCGCGCCGAAGCCTCGGCAGAGCGCTTATGGCCCGGCCCGACGCGGTGTGCTGCAGGCGGATGAAGTCGAAGTGATCGACGATGAACTGCTGGCGGTCGCCACGCTGCAACCCGCAAAACCACGGCCTAAACGCTTGAAGGTGATCAAGGCCAAGAGTGGTGCCGATCGCATGAAAGCCGCGACGGCCAAGGCCAGTGGTGGTGGCGGGCAAGTGCTCAAGGGCGTCACGGCGCAGGCGGGGGCTGAAGCCATTCTCAAGTTGCTGATTGAAGAAGGCGTGGTCCGCTGACGCTGGGCATCAGGTTGCAACATCTGGATATACAACCTTCCATCAGGTGCGTTGCCGCGCCATGAGCGCTCGCGTTAAATCGGGCGCTCTTTTGTTTTCATGGGGTGCTGTTCAATGGCCGTTGAGTTTCGTTCGGCAGTGCGCGCGGATGCGCGAGAGATTGCTCGCTTGTTTCAGATTTCTTCTGAGGGCTGTTCGGATTACATCTGGAGCCAGATAGCAGAGCCCGGCCAGGATCTGCTGGACGTCGGCGCGATTCGCTACGCTCGCGAAGATGTGGATTTTTCTTACCAGAACTGCCTGATCGCCGAAGCGGACGGGACGGTCATCGGCATGATGCACTGCTACGTGATGCGTCACGATCCTCTGGCAGAGCCGACGACCGATCCGGTCCTGGCGCCCTACGCGAAGATGGAAATCCCCGACACCCTCTACATTTCCAGCCTGGCGCTGCATGAGGGCTGGCGAAACCAGGGGCTGGGCAAGCAATTCCTGGCCTACGCCTACGACCGTGCTAACCAGCTCGGACTCAACGGCTTGAGCCTGATCGACTACGCCGTGAACACCGGCGCCCGTCGGTTTTACGAGCGACATGGTTTTCGTATCGTCGATACCTGCCAGATCACTCCCCATCCGATGATTCGGGTCACGGGTGAGGCCTATCTGATGTATCGGCCCTAGTGAGCTACATTTCTCTATGAGCTGCTCAGGGTTGCCGCAGCGTTAGTTCATAAAACTCGTTTTCAAGAATGGGTTGAACATGAGGGCGGTCAGTCGGCGTGAGACATGTCTGATCGGCGGCGTGAATTCAAAGTCGTCTCTGGTGCTGTTTGCATTTTTTATGTGTGCAGCATCAAGTTCGATGGCTGATACCCAGCAGGCAGCTCCGGATTTCTACACATGGATAGAGTCCGAACAGGGACAAAAAGCGTCCTTGGTACAGCTGAAACAGCAATGCGACAAGGTATTGGATGCTGAAGACAACCTGAATTGTTCAGTCTCCGTTCTCGCCCGAATGTTCGAGGCCAAAACCGCAAACCAGATCCCCGAATACTATTTGGCGATCAAGCGTCGTCATGCTCAGGCAATCGCGAATGAAACTGAACTCAACGCGATGTTTTCCATGTTCGGCAGCGAATCCCTCGCGACCCTGCGGGCGGTCGGCGATTTTTCGGTGACAAGAACGAAGCGGCGCGAGGTGCTGGCGATTCATCCTTACGCCACCGACGGTCACGGGACTGACGAGGTGCTGCCCTACCTCGATGTCAAAGCGGCCAATGGTGTCTCGTCGCGCTTCATTCTGGACACCGGCGCCCCGCAAACCCGGGTCAACCACGAAACCGCGAAGCTGATGGGAATCAGGTTATTAACCGACTCTCACTATGGCTACAGCACGTTTTATGGTGAACGTGACCTGTCTGCCAAACTCGGGATCTTTGAGTCTTTAAAGATAGGCTCAAGCGAGTTCAGAAACGTCCTGGTGTTTGTCAGCGACCGGGATAACTTACTGGGGCTCGATTTACTTGGTAAGTTGGGGCGTTTAAAGGTCACCAAAAAGACCCTGGAACTTAACGCCGAACCTCCTGCTCGATGTGATTCGCGAATTAACTATGCGCGTATCGACATCAATCAAAGACTGACCATTGCCGCACGCCTGGATCGTCGGGCCACGCCGGCGATTATCGACACCGGCAATGTTGATTACCTGACGTCGTCCTCGCCGGGCAACTCACCCGTTCATGTCACCGATAAGCCGCGTTCCCAAACCTTCAAGGGGGAATTGAGCCTGTCGGGCCATATCCAATCGATCACCTACAACTACTACCCGGACTACACGATTCCTCCGTCGTTGTTGCTGGGCCAATACGTGCCTTCGCTTTTGATTGGGTGGGGTGCATTCAATGACTATGAGTTGAATATGGATATCGACTCGGGCTGGTCATGTTTCAACAGGACCTGATCGCGGTTACCCACAATCCCTGTTAGCGCTTCTGTGGATAACATGTTCGCCCTTCGCTACACCCCATACAAATCAAGCCCTGCAACCCTTCGTACAAAAAACAACCAGCCTAACTTGCGGTTTTTTCAGGCTTTTTTCAGAGGATAACTTTGTACCCGAGCCAATACTTGCCCCCAATCTCTGTTAGCGCATCTGTGGATAAGATGTTCGCTGTCCTCTACAGGCCATATAAAACGGGCTTGTCAGGCGGATGATCAAAAAACGATCAAATCATCGTTTTAAGCCGATAAACCTCGCGCAAACCCCGATTTATCGCGGCTTCCAACGGTTTTCCACAGAACCGCCCAAGTTGCCCCCAAAGTCTGTTGGCGCTTCTGTGGATAAGGTGTTCGCCATCCTCTGCAAGCCACGTGTAACGTGCCGTTCAAGCTTTCGATCAAAAAACAACCAATCGTTGCTCAAAACCCTGCTTCTGGATAAGTCACGGATTTTCTTCAGTTTCTGTGGAGAAAATTTTCTGTAAATCCACACTTGTCCCCATTTGCTGTGGGTGGAGGTGTGGATAAGTTGTTCGCTAAACCCTGCAAGCCACGTCCCGCATAGGCGTAAACGCAATAGATCAGATTTCATACAGTTCTAAGTCGGATCCTTGACTTCGATCTGTCGGCTGTCTTCACTCACAGGGCACAAGGACAGCCGTCACTTATCCACATCTGGTTCAGGGAGAACGCGTGATGGATAGCCAGCCACATCGCTCGCCCCCCATTCTCTGCGCGACCTGCGTGCCCACACCGGCGGCTTTGTTGCGCAGACGCATTCACCGACACGCCACCAATCAGCGCGCTCGTCTATAGCGCCTGACATTTTCAATGCCCCCGCTGGCTGCCGCTGAGTTTACTCAGCGGCCAGGTGTTCGTTCGCCCATCGATTGCAGGCGACCGCAGAGTTGTCCCAACTGCCTGAGAGAGGAATAGACCCATGACACGGATCGCAACGCCCATCAGCGACATCAAGGAACATTACGACGTGATCGTTATCGGCTCGGGTTACGGCGGCGGAATCGCTGCGTCGCGCCTGTCCCGCGCCGGCAAGCGAGTCTGCCTGCTGGAACGCGGTCGCGAAATGCAGCCCGGCGAGTATCCCAACACGATGTTGGCGGCAACCGAGGAGTTGCAGGTGCATGACCCGGATGGCCACATCGGCTCGCGCACCGGGTTATTCGATCTGCACGTCAACGCCCAGCAGAACGTGGTGGTCGGTTGCGGTCTGGGCGGTACATCACTGATCAACGCCAACGTTGCCCTGGAGCCTGAACCCGGCGTGTTCGACGACCCGCGCTGGCCATTGGCAGTGCGCGAACATCGCGACACCTTGCTCAAGGACGGGTACGCCCGGGCTCGGGAAATGCTCAAACCCACGCCGTACCCCAGCACCTCACCGGTGTTGCCGAAACTCGAAGCCAACAAGAAGTCGGCGGATTACCTCAAGCAAGGCGCGCATTTCTACCAGCCGCCGATCAACGTGACCTTCGACAAACTGCCGAACAATCTCAACCACGTCGGCGTCGAGCAACTGCCTTGCAATCACTGCGGCGACTGCGTGTCGGGCTGTAACAACAAGGCCAAGAACACCACGCTGATGAACTACCTGCCGGACGCCTGGAATCACGGCGCAGAGATTTTCTGTCAGGCCGAGGTGCGACATCTGGAGCGCGACGGCGATGGCTGGATCGTGCATTTCCAGTACCTGGACAGCGGTCGCGAGAAGTTCTCGGCGCCGACGCTGTTCGTCAAAGCCGACATCGTGGTGGTGTCCGCCGGCACTCTGGGGTCCACTGAAATCCTTCTGCGCTCCCGAGATAAAGGCCTGTCGATGTCCGGCCAGCTCGGTGAAAACATGAGCGGCAACGGTGACATCCTTGGCTTCGGTCACAACTGTGAACAACCGATCAACGGCATTGGTTTTGGTGCCCATCCAGCCAAGGAACTGCAGCCGGTCGGCCCGTGCATCACCTCGGTCATCGACATGCGCACCGAAGGCGACTGGCGCAGCCGCATGGTCATCGAAGAAGGTTCGATCCCCGGCGCCCTCGGCCGGCCGATGGTGCCGAGCATGGCCGGGTTCGCCGAGCTGATCGGCAAACCCACCGATGACAGTTTTACCGGCAAGTTGAAGTACAAGGAGCGCGAAGCCGAAAGCTTCCTCCGTGGCCCGTACTACGGCGCACTGCACAATATGCAGACGTACCTGATCATGAGTCACGACGACGGCAAGGGCCGCATGGTGCTGGACAGCAAGGATCAATTGCGCATCGACTGGCCGGGCGTCGGCGAGCAGGAAAACGTCAAGATCGGCAACGAGCGGCTGCACCTGAGCACCACGGCGTTGGGTGGGATCTGGGTCGAGAACCCGATCTGGACCAAGCTGCTCAAGCACAGCATCGTTTCGGTTCACCCGTTGGGCGGTTGCGTCATGGGCGAAGACGCGGGGCAGGGCGTGGTCAACCACAAGGGCCAGGTGTTCAGCGGGGACAACGGGACCGACGTGTATGCGAGTTTGTACGTGACCGACGGCGCAGTGATTCCGACCTCCCTGGCGGTCAATCCGCTGCTGACCATTTCCGCCGTGAGTGAGCGCAACATGGGTCTGCTGGCCGCCGATCGCGGTTGGCAGATCGACTACACGCTGCCCTCGGCGCCGCGCAAACAAGTGGCGCCACCGACCCTTGGCGTGCAATTCACCGAAACCATGAAAGGCTACTTTTCCCGGGCCTTCACGGCGGCCCAGAGCACTGACCTGAAGGTCTACGAAGCGGCGGCCAAGCGTGGCGAGGCGGACAACTCGCCCATCGACTTCACCCTGACCATCACCGCCAATGACCTCAATCGCATGATCAAGGAGCCGGAACATGCGGCCACTCTGGTCGGCACGGTCAACGCACCGAGCCTGTCACCGCAGCCGCTGACCGCCAGCAACGGCGTGTTCAACCTGTTCGAGCAGTATCAGGAACAGGTCGGCGTGCGGCACATGAAGTACGACATGAGACTGACCGCCGAGGACGGCAACGACTATTACTTCAGCGCCTTCAAAACCGTACCCGAAGACAACGGCGTGCTGAACATCTGGCACGACACCAGCACCCTCTACGTGACGCTGTATCGTGGGCCTGACAAGAGCGGCGAGGTGATTGGCACCGGGGTGATGCACATCCATCCGACCGATTTCGCCAAGCAGATGACCACCATGAAGGTGCTCAACGCCCGCAACGAGCGCGAACGCATCGAAGGCCTGGCGCGGTTTGGGAAGTTCTTCGCCGGGATTCTCTGGGAGAGCTACGGTGGCGTGTTCGCGGGCGACATCTACTTCAATCCCGACGCACCGCCACGGCTGAAACGACCGCTGGATGCGCCGTCGCCCGTAGTGCATTTCTTCCAGACCGAAGACAACGTCGAACTGCGCCTGACCCGTTATCAGGGCGGCAGCAAAGGGCCGGTGATGCTGGTTCACGGCTTGGGCGTGGGCTCGAATATTTTCTCCACCGACACCATCCAGACCAATCTGCTGGAGTACTTGTGCAAGCACGAGTATGACGTCTGGCTGCTGGATTTGCGGGTGAGTATCTTGCTGCCGGCGAGCAAGAAGGAATGGAACGGCGACCAGATCGCCCAGTACGATTTCAAGGCTGCCATCGCGCAGATCCAGCAGGAAACCAAAGCGTCAGACGTGCAATGCGTGGTGCACTGCTACGGTGCGACAACCTTCTTCATGTCATTGCTGGCCGGGTTGCAGGGCGTGCGTTCGGTGGTCTGCTCGCAGATCGCGGCAGATGCCGTGGTTGCCACGGCGACCGGGCTCAAGGCCGGTTTGCACCTGCCAGGCATGCTTGACGCCATTGGCATCAAATCCCTCACGGCGTACGCCGACAACAAGGAAAACTGGTTCAACAAACTCTATGACAAAGCCCTCAACGGCTACGCCCGGATCGAGGCTCAGGGTTACTGCACCAACCCGGTGTGCCATCGCATTACCTTCATGTACGCATCGTTGTATCGCCACGACACCCTCAACGAAACCCTGCACGACAACCTGCACGAGCTGTTCGGCGAGTCGAACATGCACACCTTCGAGCATCTGGCGCTGATTGTGCGCAAAGGGCATCTGGTGGACTTCAAGGGCGAGGACGTCTACATGCCGCACTTCGACCGGCTGAGCATGCCGATCTGCTTTATCAGCGGCGCAGACAACCAGTGCTACCTGCCGGAAAGCACGCTCAAGACTTTTGAGCGTGTGTGCGAGGTGCATGGGCCGGAGCGCTATAGCCGGCATGTGGTGCCGGGGTACGGCCATATCGACTGCATGTTTGGCAAAGACGCGGTGGTCGATGTGTACCCGATCATCCTGCAACACCTGGAGAAAACTGCCCTCGGTTAGCACAACTCCCCTTGTGGGAGCGGGCTTGCTCGCGAAGGGGCCATCAGCTTCAACATCATTGTTGATTGACACACCGCTTTCGCGAGCAAGCCTGCTCCCACAGGGGGGCTCGCTCGACGGTTTGCGGTGTTCAGGATTAGAAGGAAATGGATGATATGGACAGTTACATCCGCTGGTTTCAACGCTTCATCTGGCTAGGCATCGTGATGAACATGGTCTTCGCGATCCCGGCGCTTTTTGCCCCGGCGCTGCTGACCTCGATGCTCGGCATGCCACCGCAACTCTCCGATCCCTGGCTGGAAAATGCCGGCATGTTGTTGGTGGGGATCAGCTTGTTCTACATGCCGTCAGGTTTCAACGCGGCGCGATACGTCGTGCATTCGTGGCTGTGCGTGTTGTCGCGATTGGTGGCCGTGGCGTTCTGGATCTACCTGATCAACACCAGCAACCAGGCTCAGGTGTTCGTGCCGATGCTGATGGGCGATCTGAGCATGTTCCTGATCCTCGGGATTCTGCTGTACCTCGGCACCTCGCCGGCCAATCGACCGTTGGCGTTAATCTGCGACGGCTGGCGGCGATGGCGTGCAGGTTGGGCGCTGCGCTGGCAACGCCACAGTTTCAAGGTGGGCACGCTGATCGTGGTACTGGCACTGGGGTTTATCGGCTACGAAACCTGGTACCAGATGCTGCGGGTCGTGCCGGCAGCGCAATACGCTTCTGACGAAGATCACTACAAATACGCCGCCATCGGCCTCGGTATCGAAGCGCGGATTCCTTATTACCTGTTCGCCGTATTACCGCAGATGTGTCCGGAGAAGCTGCCGAAGCCCGGCGGTTATGAAGTCTTCGGCTTCCTTTACGAAAACGGCAAGGACCTGCCGATTGGCATGGCCAAGCGGCAGATCGGTTACCCGACCGTAGAGCCCAACTGTGCGTTGTGTCACACCGGTTCCTACCGGGCCAATGCCAGCGACGTCGCCACGCCGGTGGCCACCGCGCCAGCCAATACCCTGCAACTGCAGGCTTTCCAGTGGTTCGCCTACGATTGCGCCAGCGATCCGACATTCACCACCGAGGCGGTGATGACCGCGATCAACAACAAATTCCAGCTCGGGTTTTTCGAGCGGTTGTACAACCGCTATCTGATCATTCCGATGGCCACGAGCGCGCTGGTCAAGCAGAAACAGGCCTATGCCTGGCAGCAACTGCGCGCACCTCAAGGGCCGGGGCGCACCGACACCTTCAACCCGACGAAAATGGTGGTGTTCGGCTTCCCGGATGACTCGACCATCGGCACTGTCGACTTGCCGCAAGTCTGGAACCAGAAACCCCGAGAGTCGCTGTATCTGCACTGGGACGGCAACAACAACGACATCCATGAGCGCAACTACGCGGCGGCCATGGCCGTGGGCGCGACGCCGGAGTCGGTACTGCCGGCCAGTTTCAACCGGGTGACCGACTGGCTGCTGGGCCACAAACCACCGGCCTGGCCGTTCGCGCTGGATCAGGCCAAGGTTGCCAGGGGCAAGCCGGTCTGGGAAAGCAACTGCGCCGGTTGCCATGACTTCGGCCGCACCGACACCGGTCAGGTCACTACCAACATTGATGAACTGGGCACCGATCCCCATCGGCTGAACTCGTTCACCACAGGTCTGGTGACGGCCTTCCATGGCTTCAAGAAATCGCCGTTCGACTTTGGCGCCTATCGCAAGACCCAGAGCTACAGCAACACGCCTACCGACGGTATCTGGTTGCGGGCGCCGTACTTGCACAACGGTTCGGTGCCGACCCTGTGGGATTTGCTGCAACCACCGGAACAGCGGCCGCAGGTGTTCTTCACCGGCTCCGACGTGTACGACCCGCAGAAGGTCGGCTTCGTCACCAGTGGCGAGCAAATGAAAGCCTCGGCGGACTTCAAATACGACACGCGTCTTGAAGGCAACCACAACGGCGGCCACCTGTACGGCACGCAGCTGTCGGAACTCGATAAACGGGCGCTCATCGAGTTCATGAAAACCCTGTAATCCCACTACGGATGGAGGAATACCGACATGTCACTCGTCACTCATTGGGAACATGAATACGACAAGGTCAAACTGCGCGTGCACGGGTTGTTCACACGACTGGAAATGTCCTGGAAGAAGCTCGTCAGCGAGCTTGAACCGGAGGAGTTCGAGGCCATCGTCGCGCTGCTGCAACGGGGCCACGATCAGGCGCAATACGTGCTCAAACACGGCGACTTGCCGGACGATCAGCCGAGCGTGCCGTGGGAGTTGTCCCACGGTTTGTCGATCCTGCACATCGGCAACGCCACGCCCTTGCCGCAATCGGTAGACGAATTGCAAACCCGGGTACTCAAGGACGGCAGCCTGCTCGGTTGTCGCAAATGGGAGCTGCTGGATTTGCTGTGGAGCGAGGCGCTGCTGAAGTGGATCGAAAACCTGCGTCATCACGCCCCGTTTGCCACCAACCCGGCGCTGATGAAAATGGACAGCGACGTGGTGCTGGCAATCGCCGGGGACTGGGGCACCGGGCCATTCGACAGTCATGCACCGGCGGTGGCGGTAGCCAATCAGATGCAACTGGCTCAGGCCGATTTCACCATTCACCTGGGGGATGTGTATTACGCCGGCACCCACTCTCAGGAAGACGTCGACATGGTGGGTTGGCCCATGGGCAAGCACGGTTCGTTCACCCTCAATTCCAACCATGAGATGTACAACGGCGCCCATGGCTACTTCAAGGAGCTGGCCAAACGCTTCCCGGCGCAACAGGGCACCAGTTATTTCGCGTTGTACAACGACGACTGGCTGGTCGTCGGGCTCGACAGTGCTTATGCCTCCGATGCGATCAATCTGTACATGGACGGCACGCTGAACAAGGAGCAGATCGCCTGGATGAAAGACTTGCCCCAGCGCAAGAAGTTAATGGTGCTCAGTCACCATCAGGGTTTTGATATCTCCGGGCACAACAAGACGGCGCTGTATCAAACAGTGTGTGATGCCTTGGGGCGTGAGCCGGATTACTGGTATTGGGGGCATTTGCACAATGGCATCTGCTACGCGGCCCAGGGTGGGTTGCATGCGCGTTGCGCCGGGCACGGAGCGATTCCGTATGGCAATGCCAGCGAGCTGGACGGGCATTCGCGGGTGTTGTGGTCGGAGACCCAAAATGCGCGGGATGAGGCGTACCCGGACAGGGTGCTGAACGGTTATGTGAAGGTGCGGCTGGTGGGGGAGAACATCGAAGAGACGTTTATTGGTGAGGATGGCAGTGTGCGGTGGTCTTCGTCAGCCCAATGATCGTTCCCACGCTCTGCGTGGGAATGCAGCCAGGGACGCTCCGCGTCCCAAAAGCCGAACGCGGAGCGTCCGTTGAGTCATTCCCACGCAGAGCGTGGGAACGATCATGCGGGTGGTATCAGCCCTGAACCGGAACCCCTTTGAGGTAAGCCGCAGGCTCAGCCCCCAGGTTGTTCAGCAAACGCTCGCTGTACCAATCCACAAAGTTCACCACGCCAAACTCATAGGTCTTGGAATAAGGCCCTGGCTGGTAAGCGGTGGAGTTGATACCGCGCTGGTTCTCTTCGGCCAGGCGACGGTCCTGGTCGTTGGTCGCATCCCAGACCTTGCGCATGCGCTCCACGTCGTAGTCCACGCCTTCGACCGCATCCTTGTGCACGATCCACTTGGTAGTGACCATGGTTTCCTGCGCGCTGATCGGCCACACGGTGAACACGATGATGTGGTCGCCCATGCAGTGGTTCCACGAGTGCGGCAGGTGCAGGATGCGCATCGAGCCCAGGTCCGGGTTCTTGATGCGGCCCATGAGTTTGGCGCAGCCTTGTTTGCCGTCCAGGGTCATCGACACGGTGCCCTTGAGTAGCGGCATGCGCACGATGCGGTTACGCAGGCCGAAGCTGGCGTGGGCGTAAGGAATCTTTTCGGCTTCCCAGGCAGCGGCGGAGGCGGCGACGTGGTCCTTGAAGGCCTGGTCCGCGCGCGGGTCGGTGACGTCGTCCCATTCCAGCAGGGTTTTCAACAGTTCCGGGTGCGCCGCGTTGCAGTGGTAGCACTCGCGGTTGTTTTCCAGCACCAGTTTCCAGTTGGCTTTTTCGAACAAGGTGGTCTGGATCGCCACCTTGGTGTTCTCCATGTCGTACGGTTCCATGTAATGGGTCAGCGTCGACAGGAAGTCATCAATGGCTGGCGGGTTCTCCGACAGGCTGATGAAGATGTAGCCGCCGGCGGTCTTCACGTTCACCGGCTTGAGGCCGTACTCCTTCATGTCGAAGTCGGCGCCCATCTCGGTGCCGGCGAACAGCAGGCGACCGTCCAGTTCGTAGGTCCACTGGTGGTAGTGGCAGACCAGCTTGGCGACCTTGCCTTTTTCGCTGGTGCACAGCCGCGAACCGCGGTGACGGCAGACGTTGTGGAACGCATGCACCACGCCTTCGGCGCCGCGAATCACGATGATCGGGTTCTTGCCCACTTGCAGGGTCAGGTAGTTGCCCTTGGTCGGGATCTCGCAGGTCATGCCGGCAATCAACCACTCTTTCTGGAAGATCTCCTGCATATCGATATCAAACAGTCGCTCGTCAGAGTAAAACGGCTGCGGCAGCGAGAAAGTGCGCTCGCGCTCTTGCAGCATCTGCGCGGTGGCCTTGCGTGCGGGTTCCAGCGGATCGCCCAGGCTCAGGGTAGTGGTGACGTCCATCATTTAATCCTCAAGGCCATTCTGTGTGGCCGGCGAAAGTGGCTAATCAGGTTTGCTACGCAAGGTGTAAAGATTGTGTCTTGGTATGGGGCGAGTGTGGGGCCGGCGCTGGGCAGAACCTTATCCATGGGCGACATGGCCCAATCTGTTCCCGACGCGCAACCCCCGGTAGATGCAGGCTGGTCGCGATAAGTATGTGAATGTCGCAGATAGGTAAATGGGTGGTTCGCGCTATACGCAGAATTGCCAACATAAGGCCGACCATCGGCGGTGGAGAACAGCATGTCCAACAGCTTCCTGAATCCGGTAACCACCCAGACCTGGGCCAATGGTCGACACATCGTCCGTTGCGTCAAAGTCATCCAGGAAACCTGGGATGTGCGCACCTTCTGCTTTATGGCCGACCAGCCAATTCTGTTCTTCTTTAAGCCGGGGCAGTTTGTCACCCTGGAGCTGGAAATCGAAGGCGTGCCGATCATGCGCTCCTACACCATTTCCAGCTCGCCATCGGTGCCGTACAGCTTTTCGGTGACCATCAAGCGCGTACCGGGCGGCAAGGTCTCCAACTGGCTGCACGACACCCTGCATGAAGGCCAGGAACTGGCGGTGCACGGGCCGGTCGGGTTGTTCAACGCCATGGACTTCACCGCGCCGAAGGTGTTGTACCTCAGTGGCGGTGTCGGTATCACGCCGGTCATGTCGATGGCTCGCTGGTTCTACGACACCAACGGCAACGTCGACATGGTGTTTATCCACAGCGCCCGTTCGCCCAAAGACATCATTTACCACCGTGAGCTGGAACACATGGCGTCGCGGATCGATAACTTCAGCCTGCACCTGATCTGCGAGAAGCATGGTCTGGGCGAACCGTGGGCCGGTTATCGCGGTTACCTGAACCACAAGATGCTCGAACTGATGGCGCCGGACTTCATGGAGCGCGAAGTGTTCTGCTGCGGCCCGACGCCGTATATGAACGCGGTCAAGCGCATGCTGGAAGCGGTCGGCTTCGACATGTCGCGTTATCACGAGGAATCGTTCGGTGCTACGCCAGCGGAAGCCCGTGCCGATGCGGTGGAGCAAGCCGAAATCGCCGCAGACGCACCGGACATCGACGTTGCGGACCTGCACCAAGTGGAATTCACTGCGTCCGGCAAGAGCATTCGTGTTGCACCGGGGGAAACCGTTCATGCGGCGGCTGCCAAGTTGGGTCTGTTGATTCCGAAGGCTTGCGGGATGGGGATCTGCGGGACGTGCAAGGTGATGAAGCTTGGCGGCGAGGTCGAAATGGACCACAACGGCGGGATCACCGAGGAAGACGAAGCGGAAGGGTTTATTCTTTCGTGCTGCAGCGTGCCGAAGGGCGACGTGCGCATCGAGTTTTAAGCAACGTCGTGCCCATCCCGAGATCGGGATGGGCACCTTCCATTCAGTCGACAAACAGGTCCGGCATCAGCGGGTCGGTGGTGTCGGGCGCAAACCGATACTGTTCAAAATCCGTCATCCCGTTTTCACCCAGAATTTCCTCATCAATCAGCAATCGCCCGGTAATGCTGCGACCGCTGCTGCTCAGAATCAAATGGGCGGCATCGGCCATGATCGCGGGCGTGCGCGCATGTTTGAACGACTCGCGTGACCCGAGCTGAAACTCGATCGCTGCAGTCGCAATCATCGTCTGCGGCCACAACGAATTGACGCTGATGCCGTAGTTCTTGAATTCCTCGCTCATGCCCAATGTCAGCATGCTCATGCCGTATTTGGTCACCGTGTAGGGGCTGTACTGGGCAAACCATTTGCTCGCCAGATTCAGTGGCGGGGAAAGGCTGAGGATGTGTCCGCCGCTTTTCTTCAGATAGGGCAGGGCGGCCTGGCTGCACAGGAGCACGGCGCGGGTGTTGATCTGGTGCATCAGGTCGAAGCGCTTGAGTTCGATGTGTTGAACCCCGGTCAACTTGATCGCCCCGGCATTGTTGATCAGCGCATCGATGCCGCCGAAATGCTCGTTGGCCTTGGCCAATGCCTCACGCACCGCGACTTCATCGCGCACATCCACCTGCAAGGCCAACGCCTTGCCGCCCGCGGCTTCGACTTCCTTGGCCACGCTGAAAATCGTGCCCGGCAACTTGGGGTGTGGCTCGGCGCTTTTAGCAGCAATCACAATGTTGGCCCCATCCCGCGCAGCCCGCAGCGCGATCTCACGACCAATCCCGCGGCTGGCGCCGGTGATGAACAGGGTTTTGCCTTGTAAGGACATGCGTACGCTCCTGATTGTTGTTGTCTGAGCAGATTAATGTAGACCAAGGCGTGCGCCACGATTGATCGTTCCCACGCTCTGCGTGGGAATGCAGCCCGTGACGCTCCGCGTCACAACGGTGTCCGGCTCTACACGGGCGGTGAGGCAGGAACGCGGAGCGTCCCGAGAGGCATTCCCACGTGGAGCGTGGGAACGATCAGATGGGGCGTACGCCTCAATACCAGCGCTGAATCCCGATCAGTCCTTCCATGCCTGCGTAATTTCGGGCACTGGAATAGCGCCAGTGCTCCGGCAAATCCACATACCCACGCTTCACCGGGTTGTAGTGGATGTAATCCAGCTTCTGGCGCATCACTGTTTCGCTGTACACCATTTCTGCGTGCGAACCTTCCTGCCACAGCTGATACACCCGGTCCTGCTTGTGCGCGCGTTTGCTGAAACGCAGGCGTTGCAACGCGCGATCGGCGCCTTTGCTTTGCAGGTCGTCGATGATTTGTCGCGCGGTGAAGGATTTGAATTGGCTGAGGCATTTGCTTAGGTCTGGAGCCTCGGCAATGAAGTGCAGATGGTTTTCCAGGACGACATAGCCGTACAGCTTTAGATCTCCATGGGTTTGCTGATAAAGCCAGCAATTGAGCAGGTGATCGACGATGTACGGCCGGATGAACAGCGGGAGCCATTCCATGAGAGTGCAGGTGAGGAAGTGCGGTTTGTCGGGTTCGGTGATGGTGTAGCGGCTTCGGCCCATGGGTGCATTCCTTTGCGCGGGAATGACAGGGTGGGCGCGGTTGAATGACGGGGCTAGAAGAGAGGGCCACGGAGTTGGTGGGAAATTGCGACACGCCACCAGTGATCGTTCCCACGCTCTGCGTGGGAATGCAGCCCGTGACGCTCTGCGTCACAACGGTGTCCGACTCTGCGACAGAGGTGAGGCTGGAACGCGGAGCGTCCCGAGAGGCATTCCCACGCGGAGCGTGGGAACGATAAGTGGCGGGGGGATTAGCGGGACATGACTTCGCGAATATCCGCTGCCAATTCCCGTACGCGTTCTTCTTCGGTGTCCCACGAGCACATGAAGCGTGCGCCGCCGTTGCCGATGAAGGTGTAGAAGCGCCAGCCCTTGGCCGTCAGTGCAGCGATGGCCGGTTCCGAGAGTTGCAGGAACACGCCGTTGGCTTGCACCGGGAACATCAGTTCCACGCCTGGAATGTCGCTCACCAGTTCAGCCAGCAACTGCGCGCAGTGGTTGGCGTGGCGGGCGTATTTGAGCCAGGCGTCGTTTTCCAGAATCCCGACCCACGGCGCCGACAGGAAGCGCATCTTTGAAGCAAGCTGCCCGGCCTGTTTGCAGCGGTAGTCGAAGTCTTCAGCCAGTTTGTGGTTGAAGAACAGAATCGCTTCCCCCACCGCCATGCCGTTTTTCGTGCCGCCGAAGCACAACACGTCGACGCCGGCCTTCCACGTCAGGTCGGCCGGCGAGCAGCCAAGGAACGCGCAGGCGTTGGAGAACCGCGCGCCGTCCATGTGCAGGTTCAGGCCCAGCTCTTTGCACGTGGCGCTGATGGCGCGGATTTCTTCCGGGGTGTAGACGCTGCCGACTTCGGTCGCCTGGGTCAGGGTGACTACGCGCGGTTTCGGGTAGTGGATGTCCTGGCGCTTGAGCGCGATTTCGCGGATCGATTCCGGGGTCAGCTTGCCGTTTTCAGTGCGGGCGATGAGCAGTTTGGAACCGTTGGAAAAGAATTCCGGTGCGCCGCATTCGTCGGTTTCGACGTGGGCGGTTTCCGAGCAGATCACGCTGTGGTAACTCTGGCACAGCGACGACAGGGCCAATGAGTTGGCCGCGGTGCCGTTGAAGGCGAAGAATACTTCGCAGTCGGTTTCGAACAGTTTGCGGAAATCGTCGGACGCGCGTGCGGTCCATTCGTCGTCGCCATAGGCGCGTTGGTGGCCGTGGTTGGCCTGTTCCATGGCGGCCCAGGCTTCAGGGCAGATACCGGAATAGTTGTCGCTGGCGAATTGTTGGCTCTTATCGGTCATGGCCGGCTTCCGTGGTCGAGGCTCTTATGGTGAAGGGCCTCGTGGTCAATGATGGTGCGCACTTTACCGAAGATCGTCCGGGGAGCACACGCGATGATGCTGTCAGAAAAATACAAAGACGCCGGGCAATTATGCACATGACGCAAAGGGATGGGGCACTGGATCTGCTCAAGTGGCTGGCACTGTTGAGCATGGTGCTCGATCACCTGCGATATGTCGGTTATTCCGTCGATATTCTGTATGTTCCGGGCAGACTGGCCTTTCCGTGGTTCTGTCTGGCGATGGCCGCAAACCTGGCGCGGGCCCCCGCGGTGACGACGAACGGCCAGTGGCGTTATCTGGGCAGGTTGCTGCTGTTTAGCGTCATCAGCGAAATTCCCTACCGGATGTACATTCCCGATCCCGACACCTTGAACGTGCTGCCCACCTTGGTGCTGGGATTGCTGGTGGCCCGTGGCTGGCAGGACCGAACCCTGCAAGCGCGACTATTAGCGGCAGGCGCCTTGTTGCTGGCGGCGCTGTTCCCGGAACGCCTGATGTTCGGCTTCTTCGGCGTGTTGTTGCCACTGGCGATGTTGGTGGTGATCAGGCGTCCCTGGTACTTCAGCCTGTTGCCGGGGCTGGTCTGCCTGGCAGCCAATCAGTGGCCAGTGCTGTATTCCTCCGCGCAGTTTCACAATGTTGAAGCCATCCTCGGCATCGCCACTTGTCTGATCGCGCCACTGGCCGGCCTGTTTTTGTTGCGCCACGCCGGTCGGCTCAACCCTCCACCGCCGATGCGTCGCTGGGCGTATGCCCTGTATCCGCTGCATTTTTTGCTGTTACTACTCGTCCGCCAAGTCGCCTCATAACCCTGTGGGAGCGGGCTTGCCCGCGATGACGGCGTCACATCCGGCAAAGGTGTCGACTGACCCACCGCTATCGCGGGCAAGCCCGCTCCCACAGGGGATCTTCACTGAATTGAAGATTGTGTCCGGTCAGCCATTTCAGCCCATGTCGTAAACGCACCTTTGCGTGGCGTCCGTAGGCATTTGGCCTGTCTGCGCCGGTCATACCATCGCATCCAAAGGGCACTGCCGAAACGCCAGTGCCTTACCGAGACGAATGGCGCATAGATGCCGCTGGGAGAGACGCGATGTTCAGCAAGCAAGACCAGATCAAGGGTTACGACGATGCACTGCTGGCGGCGATGAATGCCGAGGAGCAACGCCAGGAAGATCACATCGAGCTGATCGCGTCAGAGAACTACACCAGTAAACGCGTCATGGAAGCGCAAGGCAGTGGCCTGACCAACAAATACGCCGAAGGCTATCCGGGCAAGCGCTACTACGGTGGCTGCGAGCACGTCGATAAAGTTGAAGCACTGGCCATCGAACGCGCCAAGCAACTGTTCGGCGCCGATTACGCCAACGTGCAGCCGCACTCCGGCTCCTCGGCCAACAGCGCCGTTTACCTGGCTCTGCTGCAGGCCGGCGACACCATCCTCGGCATGAGCCTGGCCCACGGTGGTCACCTGACCCACGGCGCCAAAGTGTCGTCCTCGGGCAAGCTGTACAACGCCGTGCAGTACGGCATCGACACCAAAACCGGGCTGATCGACTACGACGAAGTCGAGCGCCTTGCGGTCGAATGCAAGCCGAAGATGATCGTCGCCGGCTTCTCTGCTTACTCCAAGACCCTCGACTTCCCGCGTTTCCGTCAGATCGCCGACAAGGTCGGTGCCCTGCTGTTCGTCGACATGGCTCACGTCGCAGGTCTGGTCGCTGCCGGCCTGTACCCGAACCCGCTGCCTTACGCCGACGTTGTGACCACCACCACCCACAAGACCCTGCGCGGTCCACGTGGCGGCCTGATCCTGTGCAAGTCCAACGAAGAAATCGAGAAGAAGCTCAACGCGGCAGTCTTCCCGGGAGCCCAGGGCGGCCCGTTGATGCACGTGATCGCTGGTAAAGCGGTGTGCTTCAAGGAAGCGCTGGAGCCAGGTTTCAAGGCTTACCAGCAACAAGTGATCGACAACGCCCAGGCCATGGCCGGCGTATTTATCAAACGCGGCTACGATGTAGTGTCCGGCGGCACCGATAACCACCTGTTCCTGGTCAGCCTGATCCGTCAGGGCCTCACCGGTAAAGAGGCGGATGCAGCACTCGGTCGCGCCCACATCACCGTGAACAAGAACGCTGTCCCGAACGATCCACAGTCGCCGTTCGTGACCTCCGGCCTGCGCATCGGCACCCCGGCGGTGACCACTCGCGGCTTCAAGGTTACCCAGTGCGTCACGCTTGCCGGCTGGATCTGCGACATCCTCGACAACCTCGGCGACGCCGATGTCGAGGCCAATGTTGCGCAGCAAGTTTCAGCCCTGTGCGCGGACTTCCCGGTTTATCGCTGAGCGCGGTTTTGGAGTAAATGACTATGCAACGGTACTCGGGCTTCGGCCTCTTCAAACACTCCCTCAGCCATCACGAAAACTGGCAGAAAATGTGGCGCACGCCGACCCCTAAAAAGGTCTATGACGTGGTCATCGTCGGCGGTGGCGGGCATGGTCTGGCGACCGCCTACTACCTCGCCAAAGAGCACGGCATCACCAACGTGGCCGTGGTCGAGAAAGGCTGGCTGGGCGGCGGTAACACCGCGCGCAACACCACCATCGTTCGCTCCAACTACCTGTGGGACGAGTCGGCGCACCTGTACGAACACGCGATGAAATTGTGGGAAGGCCTGTCCCAGGACCTGAACTACAACGTGATGTTCTCCCAGCGCGGCGTTTACAACCTGTGCCACACCCTGCAGGACATTCGTGATTCCGAGCGTCGGGTCAGCGCCAACCGCCTCAACGGCGTGGACGGCGAACTGCTCGATGCCAAGCAAGTGGCGGATGAGATCCCGTACCTCGACTGCTCCAAGAACACTCGCTACCCGGTGATGGGCGCTACCGTCCAGCGTCGCGGCGGCGTGGCCCGTCACGATGCCGTGGCGTGGGGCTTTGCTCGTGCCGCTGACGCACTGGGCGTGGACCTGATTCAACAGACCGAAGTGATCGGCTTCCGCAAGGAAAACGGCGTGTGCATCGGTGTTGAAACCAACAAAGGCTTCATCGGCGCCAAACGCGTCGGTGTGGTGACCGCCGGTAACTCCGGGCACATGGCCAAACTCGCCGGTTTCCGCCTGCCGATCGAATCGCACCCGCTGCAAGCGCTGGTGTCCGAGCCGATCAAGCCGATTATCGACAGCGTGATCATGTCCAACGCCGTACACGGTTACATCAGCCAGTCCGACAAGGGCGACCTGGTGATCGGCGCCGGTATCGACGGCTACAACGGCTACGGCCAGCGTGGTTCGTACCCAGTGATCGAGCACACCATTCAGGCCATCGTCGAGATGTTCCCGGTGTTGTCCCGCGTGCGCATGAACCGTCAGTGGGGCGGCATCGTCGACACCACTCCGGATGCTTGCCCGATCATCTCGAAAACCCCGGTCCCGAACATGTTCTTCAACTGCGGTTGGGGCACCGGTGGCTTCAAGGCAACACCTGGCTCGGGCAACGTATTTGCCGCGAGTCTGGCCAAGGGTGAAATGCACCCATTGGCTGCACCTTTCTCCATCGACCGTTTCCACAACGGTGCGTTGATCGATGAACACGGCGCTGCTGCGGTTGCCCACTAACAGGAGAAATCCCCATGTTGCATATCTTCTGTCCTCACTGCGGCGAACTGCGCTCCGAAGAGGAATTCCACGCATCCGGCCAGGCGCACATCCCGCGCCCACTGGATCCGACCAACTGCACCGACGAGGAGTGGGGCGACTACATGTTCTTCCGCGATAACCCTCGCGGTCTGCACCACGAGCTGTGGGATCACGTCGCCGGTTGCCGTCAGTATTTCAACGCCACCCGTGACACCGTGACCTACGAGATTCTCGAAACTTACAAGATCGGCACCAAGCCACAATTCACCGACAAGACCGATAGCCCGAAAGCGGCCGCCACGGCTCTGGGAGAGAAGGTATGAGCCAGATCAATCGCCTGTCCAACGGCGGACGGATCGACCGCAACAAAGTGCTGAGCTTCACCTTCAACGGCCAGACCTACAAAGGCTTTGAGGGCGATTCCCTGGCCGCGGCCTTGCTGGCCAACGGTGTCGACATCATCGGTCGCAGCTTCAAGTATTCCCGTCCGCGCGGCATCTTCGCCGCCGGTGCCGAAGAGCCGAACGCCGTGCTGCAGATCGGCGCGACCGAAGCCACGCAGATCCCGAACGTACGCGCCACGCAACAAGCGCTGTATCAAGGTTTGGTCGCCACCAGCACCAACGGCTGGCCGAGCGTGAACAACGACATGATGGGGATTCTCGGCAAGGTCGGCGGCAAGCTGATGCCGCCGGGCTTCTACTACAAAACCTTCATGTACCCGCAATCGTTCTGGATGACTTACGAGAAGTACATTCGTAAAGCCGCCGGTCTTGGCCGCTCGCCGACCGAGAACGATCCGGACACCTACGACTACATGAACCAGCACTGCGACGTGCTGATCGTCGGCGGTGGCCCTGCTGGCCTGGCCGCTGCACTGGCGGCTGCCCGCAGCGGTGCGCGCGTAATTCTCGCCGATGAACAGGAAGAGTTCGGCGGCAGCCTGCTCGACTCCCGCGAAAGCCTCGACGGCAAACCGGCCGCCGAATGGGTCGCCAGCGTCATCGCCGAGCTCAAGGACACCCCGGACGTGCTGCTGTTGCCGCGCGCCACGGTCAACGGTTACCACGACCATAACTTCCTGACCATTCACGAGCGCCTGACCGATCACCTCGGCGACCGCGCCCCGATCGGCCAGGTCCGTCAGCGCATCCACCGCGTTCGCGCCAAGCGTGTAGTGCTGGCGACCGGCGCTCACGAGCGTCCACTGGTTTACGGCAACAACGACGTGCCGGGCAACATGCTCGCCAGCGCTGTGTCGACTTACATTCGTCGTTACGGCGTGGCACCGGGCAAAAAACTGGTGCTGTCGACCAACAACGATCACGCCTATCGCGTTGCTCTGGATTGGCTCGACGCCAGCCTGCAAGTTGTCGCCATCGCCGATGCCCGTAGCAATCCGCGCGGTGCGCTGGTTGAAGAAGCGCGCGCCAAAGGCATCCGCATCCTGACCGGCAGCGCCGTGATCGAGACGCGTGGCAGCAAGCACGTGACCGCCGCTCGCGTTGCCGCGATCGATGTCAAAGCGCACACCGTGACCAGCCCAGGTGAGTGGCTTGAATGCGACCTGGTTGCCAGCTCCGGCGGTTACAGCCCGGTGGTTCACCTGGCGTCGCACTTGGGTGGCAAGCCGATCTGGCGTGAAGACATTCTCGGTTTCGTACCGGGCGAAGCACCGCAGAAACGCGTGTGCGTCGGTGGCATCAACGGCGTCTATGGCCTCGGCGATTCCCTGGCCGATGGTTTTGAAGGCGGCGCTCGCGCAGCCAGCGAAGCCGGTTTCAGCGTGGTCGAAGGCACCTTGCCGAAAGCCCTGAGCCGTCTGGAAGAGCCAACACTGGCGCTGTTCCAGGTGCCGCACGAAAAGAACACCGCACGTGCGCCGAAGCAATTCGTCGACCTGCAAAACGACGTCACCGCTGCCGCCATCGAACTGGCGACCCGCGAAGGCTTCGAGTCGGTCGAGCACGTCAAACGCTACACCGCACTGGGCTTCGGCACTGACCAGGGCAAGCTCGGCAACGTCAACGGTCTGGCCATCGCCGCCCGTTCGCTGAACGTGACCATCCCGGAGATGGGCACCACGATGTTCCGTCCGAACTACACGCCGGTGACCTTCGGCGCCGTGGCCGGCCGTCACTGCGGGCACATCTTCGAACCTGTGCGTTTCACCGCGCTGCATCACTGGCACGTGAAGAACGGCGCCGAGTTCGAAGACGTCGGTCAGTGGAAGCGTCCTTGGTACTTCCCGAAAAACGGTGAAGGCCTGCACGCTGCCGTGAAACGCGAATGCAAAGCCGTGCGCGACAGCGTCGGTCTGCTGGACGCTTCGACCCTGGGCAAAATCGATATTCAGGGCCCGGATTCGCGCGAGTTCCTCAACCGCATCTACACCAACGCCTGGACCAAGCTCGACGTGGGCAAGGCCCGCTACGGCCTGATGTGCAAAGAAGACGGCATGGTCTTCGACGACGGCGTAACTGCATGCCTCGCCGACAACCACTTCGTGATGACCACCACCACCGGCGGCGCTGCACGCGTGCTGCAATGGCTGGAAATCTACCACCAGACCGAATGGCCAGACTTGAAGGTGTACTTCACGTCCGTGACGGATCACTGGGCAACCATGACCCTGTCCGGGCCGAACAGCCGCAAGCTGCTCAGCGAAGTCACTGACATCGACCTGAGCAACGAAGCGTTCCCGTTCATGACCTGGAAAGAAGGTCTGGTTGGTGGCGTACCAGCGCGGGTGTTCCGGATTTCGTTTACCGGTGAACTGTCGTACGAAGTCAACGTGCAAGCCGACTACGCCATGGGCGTGCTCGAGAAAATCGTCGAGGCCGGGAAGAAGTACAACCTGACCCCGTACGGCACTGAAACCATGCACGTGCTGCGGGCCGAGAAGGGTTTCATCATCGTTGGGCAGGACACCGACGGCTCGATGACCCCGGACGATCTGAACATGGGCTGGTGTGTCGGTCGCACCAAACCATTCTCGTGGATTGGCCAGCGTGGCATGAACCGCGAAGACTGCGTGCGTGATCAACGCAAACAGTTGGTCGGTCTGAAGCCGATCGATCCGACCAAATGGCTGCCGGAAGGTGCGCAACTGGTGTTCAACACCAAGCAAGCGATCCCGATGACCATGGTCGGTCACGTCACCTCCAGCTACTTGCACAACTCCCTCGGTTATTCGTTTGCCATGGGTGTGGTCAAGGGCGGCTTGAAGCGTATCGGTGAGCGCGTGTTCGCACCGCTGGCCGATGGCAGCGTGATCGAGGCGGAAATCGTTTCTTCGGTGTTCTTCGATCCAAAGGGTGATCGCCAGAACATCTAGTGGCTCTAGATCTTGTGGATGGGCAATGACTCCGCGTCGGCCCATTCGCGAGCAAGCCCGCTCCCACAGGGGAACGCGGTCTAAATGTGGGAGCGGGCTTGCTCGCGAAGGCGCCAGACCAGCCACCACGAAGGCCGGAACATACAGAATTCAGGAACAGGTGCTTTATGACCGCAGCCAATGTTTACCAACAACGCCCAACCACTGGGGCCAAGGCCGAGTCGTCGCTGCATCACGCAGGCCTGCCAAGCCTGGTGGGCAAGGGTCGCAAAAGCGCCGGCGTGATCGTGCGTGAGAAAAAACTCCTCGGCCACCTGACCATTCGTGGCGATGGCCACGATGCGGCGTTCGCTGCCGGCGTGCACAAAGCCCTCGGTATCGAATTGCCGGGCGCGCTGACTGTCGTCGTCAAGGGCGAAACCAGTCTGCAATGGATGGGGCCGGATGAATGGCTGCTGATCGTTCCGACCGGTGAAGAATTCGCCGCCGAGAAGAAACTGCGTGAAGCTCTGGGCGACCTGCACATCGCGATCACCAACGTCAGCGGCGGCCAGCAGCTCCTCGAACTGAGCGGCCCGAACGTGCGCCAGGTGCTGATGAAGTCCACCAGCTACGACGTGCACCCCAACAGTTTCCCGGTGGGCAAGGCTGTGGGCACCGTGTTTGCCAAGTCGCAACTGGTGATCCGCCACACCGCCGAAGACACCTGGGAACTGCTGATTCGTCGCAGCTTCTCGGATTACTGGTGGTTGTGGTTGCAGGATGCGGCGGCTGAGTACGGGTTGAGTGTTCAGGCTTAAAAGCCACCCCTCACCCCAACCCTCTCCCCAGAGGGGAGAGGGGGAAAGGGGGCAGATCTCCAGCGTTATCGCTATTTGTGTTCGACTCGAAATTGCTTTTTTAGAACCTGAGTTCAACTCGGTATTTCAGGTCGATGTAGCTCCAGGAACAACTCGGTCAGTCCCCTCGCCCCTTTGGGGAGAGGGTTAGGGTGAGGGGTGGATTTCCCTGACACCCAGCACAATGAACAGGAGTCACCGCACTATGAGCCGCGCCCCAGACACATGGATTCTGACCGCCGACTGCCCAAGCGTTCTCGGCACCGTGGACGCGGTGACCCGCTTTCTGTTCGAGCAGGGCTGCTACGTCACCGAGCACCATTCCTTTGATGATCGGCTCTCGGGCCGTTTCTTCATTCGCGTGGAATTCCGTCAGCCCGACGGCTTCGACGAACAAGCCTTCCGCGCCGGCCTCGAAGAACGCGGCCAAGCCTTCGGCATGATCTTCGAACTCACGGCGCCGAACTACCGCCCGAAAGTGGTGATCATGGTTTCCAAGGCCGATCACTGCCTCAACGATTTGCTCTACCGCCAGCGCATCGGCCAGTTGTCGATGGACGTCGCCGCCGTGGTTTCCAACCACCCGGACCTCAAGCCGTTGGCGGACTGGCATCAGATTCCGTACTACCACTTCCCGCTGGACCCGAACGACAAGCCATCCCAGGAGCGTCAGGTCTGGCAGGTGATCGAAGAGTCCGGCGCCGAACTGGTGATCCTTGCCCGCTACATGCAAGTCCTGTCGCCAGAGCTGTGCCGCAAACTCGACGGCAAGGCGATCAATATCCATCACTCCCTGCTGCCGGGTTTCAAGGGCGCCAAGCCTTATCACCAGGCCTACAACAAGGGCGTGAAACTGGTCGGCGCCACGGCGCACTACATCAACAACGACTTGGACGAAGGCCCGATCATCGCCCAGGGCGTAGAGGCCGTGGACCACAGTCATTACCCCGAAGATTTGATCGCCAAAGGGCGGGATATCGAAGGGCTGACCCTGGCGCGGGCCGTTGGTTATCACATTGAAAGACGAGTGTTTTTGAACGCGAACAGAACAGTCGTTCTTTAGATCGCCTTCGCGAGCAAGCCCGCTCCCACATAGGAATTGTGCCGTACACAAATCCCGGTTACACCCGAAAACCAATGTGGGAGCGGGCTTGCTCGCGAAGAGGCCAAAACAAACAACACAAGACACAAGCAATAACCCGAGCAATCAACGCGCCGCCGCTCCATGGCGACGCGACCGCTACATAAAAACAACAGCGAGGTGAAAGCATGTCTGGTAATCGTGGTGTCGTGTATCTCGGCAATGGCCAGGTCGAAGTACAGAAAATCGACTATCCCAAAATGCAGGACCCGCGCGGCAGGAAGATTAATCACGCTGTCATCCTGCGCGTAGTGTCCACCAACATCTGTGGTTCCGATCAGCACATGGTGCGCGGTCGTACCACTGCTCAAACCGGCCTGGTACTGGGTCACGAAATCACCGGCGAAGTGATCGAGAAGGGCAGCGACGTCGAGAACCTGCAGATCGGCGACCTGGTGTCCGTACCGTTCAACGTCGCTTGCGGGCGCTGCCGTTCCTGCAAGGAAATGCACACCGGTGTTTGCCTGAGTGTTAACCCGGCGCGTCCGGGCGGTGCTTACGGTTATGTCGACATGGGCGACTGGACCGGTGGCCAGGCTGAATACGCCTTGGTGCCGTATGCCGACTTCAACCTGCTGAAACTCCCTGACCGTGATAAGGCCATGGAAAAAATCCGTGACCTGACCTGCCTCTCCGACATCCTGCCGACCGGTTACCACGGCGCAGTGACGGCCGGCGTTGGCCCGGGCAGCACCGTGTACATCGCTGGTGCCGGCCCGGTCGGTCTGGCGGCCGCCGCTTCCGCTCGCCTGTTGGGCGCGGCAGTGGTGATCATCGGTGACGTCAACACTGTTCGCCTGGCACACGCTAAGGCGCAGGGTTTCGAAATCGTCGACCTGTCCCTGGACACCCCGCTGCACGAACAGATCGCCGCACTGCTGGGCGAGCCTGAAGTGGATTGCGCCATCGACGCCGTAGGCTTCGAAGCGCGCGGTCACGGCCATGACGGCGTGAAACACGAGGCTCCGGCCACCGTGCTGAACTCGCTGATGGGCGTGGTTCGGGTTGCCGGCAAAATCGGTATCCCTGGCCTGTACGTAACTGAAGATCCGGGTGCAGTCGATGCGGCGGCAAAAATGGGCAGCCTGAGCATCCGCTTTGGTCTGGGCTGGGCCAAATCCCACAGCTTCCACACTGGTCAGACACCAGTGATGAAGTACAACCGCCAGCTGATGCAGGCGATCATGTGGGACCGTATCCACATTGCCGACATCGTGGGTGTTGAGGTGATCAGCCTGGATGACGCGCCACGCGGTTATGGCGAGTTCGATGCGGGCGTGCCGAAGAAGTTTGTGATTGATCCGCACAAGCTGTTCAGCGCGGCGTAAGGCTTCACGCAAAACCAAACGGCGACCCTCGGGTCGCCGTTTTTGTTGAGCCACCGATCGTTCCCACGCTCCGCGTGGGAATGCCTCCTGTGACGCTCTGCGTCACGCTTTGGGACGCGGAGCGTCCCGGGCTGCATTCCCACGCGGAGCGTGGGAACGATCATTAGAGGGCCGCCAGCGCCCCTTGATACAACACCGGCCCCGTCGGTTGCCCCGTCGGCGAACCACCCTTCGGTTCAAGACTGACCGCCAACGCAATCGGTTTGCCAATCAGCGCTTTCTGCGCATCGCTCAGCTCTACGCGCCCCTTGCCTTCAGCCGGAATCACCCCAAGGGAAATCGGCTTGCCATCCGCCGGAATCGCCCACAACTCCAGACTGCGCCCCGGATCAACCGCCGCCAGAGTCAGTGGCTCAACGTTCAAATAATCCTCATGGGCCTCAACCTTCAGCGCAGGCTGCGCGTCGGCGGTCAGCAACGTGGCGCTGTAACGCGCATTGTCGCGGTTATAGATCACACCCAACGTCACGGCGATCACCAGCGAGCAAACCGCAACCGTCACCCGTAACCAGTTCCAGAAAGGACGTTTTTCCGGCATATGCAGCACTTGCGGCTCAATCCGCGCCGTAATGCCCTGCCACACCCGCTCCGGCACCGGCTGCTCGGGCAGTGCGTCGGTCAAACTGGTCAGGTTTTCCTGCCACTGCGCCAGTTCCGCGCGCAATGCGGCGTCCTCCAACAACAACTGTTCAAACCGCCGACGAGCAGCAGAAGGCATCAAGCCAATGGCGTAATCGGCGGCGAGGGCGCGGCGCAGGGACGGGGTTTGATAGTTCATGATTCAAGGCACCTGCGCAGTCGCTCCATACCGCGGCGGATCCAGGATTTCACCGAACCCAGCGGCGCGGCCAGGTGTTCGGCGAGCTCGGAGCAGGACAATCCCTGAAAGTAAGCCACAGTGATCGATTGACGCTGCATGCCGTCCAGGCTTTCCAGGCAGCGGTTCAAGGCGTTGGCCTCGCGGGCACTGCTTAGTTGTTCGTGGGCCGAAGGGCTTTCATCCACCAGCGCTTGTTCTTCAAGGTCGCTTAACGGCCGGTCGCGGTGTTTGCGCAATTGATCGATGGCCTGATGACGGGTGATGTTGATCATCCAGGTCAGCGGTGCCGACAGATGCGCCTCGTAGCGCGAGGCGTTGTTCCAGATGCGCACGAAGCTTTCCTGCAGCACTTCTTCAGCCAGATCCGGCCGCCCCATGAAACGCAGCGCTACGCCATGCAGCCGTGGGCCGACGCTGCGGTAAAGCGTCTCGAACGCGCGGCGGTCGCCCAGTGAACACTGGGCCAGAAGCTGCCTGAGCTGATCGGCGTCGGCGATGGGAATGGCAGTTCTCCAGGCAATCAAGGTGGGCTGCGTGAGGTGCCGGTTGCAGGCAGAGGTTAGTTCACGGTGCGTCGTTGTTCCATTCACGGGCGGCCACCTCGGACAACCACCGACCCCGATGGGCGGGGTCGGCGGCACCCCTCAGCTTTTCGGCATCAGTACTTTGTCGATGACCTGAATCACGCCGTTGGACTGGTACACGTCATAGGTGGTGATGTCGGCGACGTCACCTTTTTCATCCTTGATGGTGATGTTGTGCGGGCCGTTCATCATCGCCCACAGCTTGCCGCCTGCGACGGTGGTCAGTTCGGCTTTGCCGCCACCGGCCTTGATCTTCTCGGCCAGGGTCGTCATGTCGAGTTTCCCGGCGACCACGTGGTAGGTGAGGACGTGTGTCAGGGTCGCTTTGTTGGCGGGTTTGAGCAGGGTATCGACAGTGCCGGCCGGTAGCGCAGCGAAGGCCGAGTTGACGGGGGCGAACACGGTGAACGGGCCTTTGCCCTTGAGGGTGTCCACCAGGCCAGCGGCTTTCACGGCGGCGACCAGGGTGGTGTGGTCGGCGGAGTTCACCGCGTTATCGATGATGTCTTTGCTCGGCATCATGCTCTGGCCGCCGACAATGACAGCGTGGCTCGTGTCTGCCGCTTGCACGGTGTTCAGGACGAATCCGCCGCCAAGGGCCAGGGTCAGCAGGCTGGCAATCAACGGCGTTTTGATCGAAGTGCGTTTCATGGTGATGATCCTCGTAAGGGAATCGGCCAGTAATGTCTGTCCGTGCTTGATATACGCGGGCGGGACCAGACCGGATGCAGCGCCGGTCAATTGTTTTTCTGCTGTTCGTCGGGGGCTCGCCAAGACTCGGAACAATCCCCCGGGATGCCAGTCCAACACACGGTTTTGCGCCGCCCATTGCCGGGCGGTTTTCATGGCACATGAGGATGTCTGAATGAAGATTTCACGCGGTTTTGCACTGGCTTCGCTGATGTGTCTGGCAGCCAGTCCGGTCTTTGCTCAGTTCAGCCTGTTCGATGCGGCCAATGCCATCTCCGGCACGCAGGGCGATGACGCCGCCGCGGCCGCGCCGACCGCGCAGACGGCCGATCTGCTGAGTGCGCTCAGCCAATTGAACGTGACGTCACAACAAGCCATTGGCGGTGCCGGGGCGATGCTCGGCCTGGCGAAGAATCAACTGAGTTCGACCGACTACTCGGAGTTGGCCAAAAGCGTGCCCGGAATCGACTTACTGTCCGGTGGCGGTGGACTGGGTGTCCTCAGCGGCTTGCTTGGCTCGTCCGGTCAAGCGGCAGGTCTGGACAACGTCTTGGGCAACGTGAAGAACGCCAACGACCTGAACAGTGCCTTCAGCGCATTGGGCATGGACACCAGCATGATCGGCCTGTTTGCCCCCGTGCTTCTGCAATTTTTCGGTCAGCAGGGCGTCGGCGGTTCACTGCTGCAAAACCTCGGCGGGATCTGGGGCGCAGGCACCGGAACCTGATCCAGCGGCGCGCAAGGCGTCAATGCGCAGGTCCTTCTCGATCCAGAGCTGGTTGACCCAGTTCTGGATGGTTTCGCGAAACTGCGGATCATTTTCGTAATCGCCCTGCCACAGCGCCGGGTCGAGTTCGCGGGTCTTGATGTCGATGATGACCCTCGGCACGTTGCCGCTGAGCAAATCCCAGAACCCCGGAATCGCCTGCTGCGGATACACCACTGTCACATCAAGGACGGCGTCCAGCTGTTCGCCCATTGCCGCCAGTACAAACGCCACGCCGCCAGCCTTGGGCCTGAGCAGGTGGGTGAAGGGTGATTGCTGCTGGGCACTTTTCGCCGCGGTATAGCGTGTGCCTTCCAGGTAATTGACCACCGTCACCGGCTGACGCTTGTACAACTCGCACGCCGCTTTGGTGATCTCCAGATCCTTGCCGGCCAACTCAGGGTGCTTCGCCAGGAATGCCTTGGTGTAGCGTTTCATGAACGGATAATCCAGCGCCCACCACGCCAACCCCAGGAACGGCACCCAGATCAGCTCTTTCTTGAGGAAGAACTTGAAGAACGGCGTGCGCCGGTTCAGCGTTTGGATCAACGCCGGGATGTCGACCCAGGATTGATGGTTGCTGATCACCAGATACGACGTGTCGACCCGCAGGTCATCGCCGCCACGGATATCCCATTGCGTAGGGATACACAGGCGGAAAATCAGCTTGTCGATTTCGGCCCAGGTCTCGGCGATCCCCATCACCGTCCATGACGCGTAATCACGAAAGCGGCCGGGCAGGAGCAGTTTGAGCAAGGCGAACACCATCAGCGGCCCGAACAGGACCAGGGTGTTGAGCAACAGCAGCAGGGTAACGAAACAGCCGGTGAGCAGGCGGCGCATAAATAACTCTTGAAAGCATTTTGGCGCGCAATGATAAGCAGCTTCGGACGGCAGGCCAAATCGGCGACGACGAATGTTTCACCTTTAAACCGCTAACCTCCTCACTCCGATCGTTCCCACGCTCTGCGTGGGAATGCAGCCCGGGACGCTCTGCGTCCCAGAAGCGTGACGCAGAGCGTCACATGAGGCATTCCCACGCGGAGCATGGGAACGATCATGCGTATAACGGTCTAAAATTCCGCTGCCCACTCCTCAAGGAAGCCCATTACGTGAAATCTCTCCTTGCACTGCTTTCCCTCATGGCCCTGCCGGTCCTGGCTGCTGAGCCAACCCTGTACGGGCGCTACGAATACATCGCGCTGCCGGAAATCGGCGGTGAAGTCCTCAAGGCCAAGATGGACACCGGCGCCCTGACCGCGTCGCTGTCGGCCAAAGACATCGAAACCTTTACCCGCGATGGCGATGAGTGGGTGCGCTTCCGCCTCGCCACCAAAGGCGCGAGCAACAAGGTCTACGAACACAAGATCGCGCGGATCAGCAAGATCAAGACCCGCTCCGAAGAAGACGAGGATGACAAGGAAGCCGTCGAACCCACCAAGCGTCCGGTGGTCGATCTGGAACTGTGCCTGGGCAACGTCAAGCGCACCGTTGAGGTCAACCTCACCGACCGCAGCAGCTTCAACTACCCTTTGTTGATCGGTGCCAAAGCCTTGCGTGAGTTCGGCGCGGCGGTGAACCCGGCACGGCGCTTTACGGCGGACAAACCCGACTGCTGAATTCAAGTGGTCTCATTGACGTGACGTGAGCCTTGGGGCACCGTTCGCCCACTTAACTCCCGGGCTCGGACGCCATGCCTCATATCCTGATTGTCGAAGACGAAGCGGCGATTGCCGACACCCTGATTTTCGCCTTGCAGGGCGAGGGCTTCACTACCACCTGGCTGAGCCTTGGCGCCGCTGCGCTTGAGCATCAGCGCCAGACCCCGGCCGACCTGATCATTCTCGACATTGGTCTGCCGGACATCAGCGGCTTCGAGACCTGCAAGCAATTGCGCCGTTTCAGCGAAGTGCCGGTGATCTTCCTCAGCGCCCGTGATGCCGAAATCGATCGCGTCGTGGGCCTGGAAATCGGCGCCGACGATTATGTGGTCAAGCCGTTCAGCCCAAGGGAAGTGGCGGCGCGGGTCCGGGCGATTCTCAAACGCATGGCGCCGCGAGCGACCGCCGAGGTGGCATCGGCGCTGTTTCGCATTGACAGCGAACGGGTGCAGATCAGCTACCGCGGTCAGTTGCTAACCCTGACACGCCATGAATTCCGTCTGCTGCAATGCCTGCTGGACCAACCCGAACGCGTCTTCAGCCGCGAGCAGCTGCTCGATGCGCTGGGCGTCGCCGCCGATGCCGGGTACGAGCGCAGCATCGACAGCCACATCAAAAGCGTGCGCGCCAAACTGCGCCAGGTGAAGGCCGACGCGGAACCGATCCAGACCCATCGCGGCCTCGGTTACAGCTACAGTCCGGGGCGTAGCTGATGCCGCTGGGGATCCGGATTTTTCTGGTCTATGTGCTGTTTATCGGCCTGACCGGTTACTTCGTGCTGAACACCGTGATGGAAGAAATCCGTCCCGGCGTGCGCCAGTCCACCGAAGAAACGCTGGTCGACACCGCCAACCTGATGGCCGAAATCCTGCGCGACGACTTCAAGGCGGGCACCCTGAATCAGAACCGCTGGCCCGAACTGCTCAAGGCTTATGGCGAACGGCAACCGAAGGCGAGCATCTGGGGATTGCCGAAGAATCAGGTCAACCACCGGATCTACGTCACCGATGCCAAGGGCGTTGTGGTGCTGGATTCCAGCGGTGTGGCAGTGGGGCAGGATTACTCGCGCTGGAACGACGTTTTACTGACCCTGCGAGGCGAATACGGCGCTCGTTCCAGCCGCAGCAATCCGGACGATCCGAACTCCTCAGTGATGCACGTCGGCGCCCCGATTCGCGACAACGGCCAGATCATCGGCGTGGTTACCGTTGCCAAACCCAACAGCTCGTTGCAGCCATACGTTGATCGCACTGAGCGGCGATTGCTTGCCTGGGGTGCGGGGTTGATTGGCCTCGGTCTGCTGTTCGGCGCGCTGTTGTCGTGGTGGTTGAGCGCGGCGCTGCGGCGATTGACGGCTTATGCACAGGCCGTGAGTGAAGGCCGGCGGGTCGAGGTTCCGCACTACCGTGGCGGCGAGCTGGAACAATTGGCGACGGCGGTGGAGCAGATGCGTACGCAACTCGAAGGCAAAGCCTACGTCGAGCGTTACGTGCACACATTGACCCACGAACTGAAAAGCCCGCTGGCGGCTATTCGCGGCGCGGCGGAGTTGCTGCAAGGCCAGATGCCGCTGGCTCAGCAGCAGCGTTTTGTCAGCAACATCGACAGCGAAAGCGCGCGGATGCAGCAGTTGATCGAACGGCTGTTGAATCTGGCCCTGGTCGAGCAACGCCAAGGGCTGGAAGAGCGGGTGGCGGTGCCGCTGGCCAAGTTGGTCGATGAATTGCTGAGCGCTCAGGCGGCGCGCATCGAAGGCAAGCAGTTGCGCGTGGAACAAACCATTGCAGCGGACCTGGTGCTGACCGGTGAACCGTTCCTGTTGCGTCAGGCGCTGGGCAATCTGCTGGAGAACGCTTTGGATTTCACCCCGGCTCAGGGTTTGTTGCGATTCAGTGCCGAGCGCATTGGGGAGCAGATCGAGTTCAGGTTGTTCAATCAGGCTGAGGCGATTCCCGACTATGCGTTGCCGCGTTTGAGCGAACGTTTTTATTCCCTGCCGCGACCGGACAGCGGGCGCAAGAGCACGGGGTTGGGGCTCAACTTCGTTGAAGAGGTGGTCAAGTTGCATGGTGGAGCGGTGAGCATCGGTAATGTCGATGACGGCGTAGAGGTCATGTTGCACCTGCCTTAGCGTCAGTCTCCACACACTCTCCACATTTCGCCCATAAATTCCCCACACACCCCTCCCAGACTCTCCCCATCCAAACAGGGAGAGTCCCATGAACCGCAGCCTGACCATAAAACTCGGGGCAATTGCCCTTCTGATTCTGCTATTGCTCATCCCGTTGCTGATGATTAACGGCGTGATTCAGGACCGTCAGCAACTGCGCGACGGTGTCCTCGAAGACATCGCCCGCAGTTCCAGCTACAGCCAGCAACTAAGCGGGCCGCTGATGGTGGTGCCGTATCGTAAAGTGGTGCGCACCTGGAAGCTCAACGAGAAAACCAACGAGCGTTACCAGGAAGTGGGTGAAGAACGCGGTCGTTTGTATTTCCTCCCGGAACGCTTCGAACTCGACGGCCAGGTCCAGACCGAACTGCGTTCCCGGGGCATTTACGAGGCGCGTTTGTTTCATGCGGACAACCGCATCAGCGGGCATTTCTCGCTCCCGGCCCAATTGGGTATCAAGGAGGATTTCGCCGATTACCAGTTCGACCAACCGTTTTTGGCGGTCGGGATCAGCGACATTCGCGGCATCGAAAATGCTCTGAAACTCGAGCTCAATGGCCAGAAACTCGACTTCGTCCCCGGTAGCCAGGTGGGTTGGCTGGGGGAGGGTGTACATGTGACGTTGCCGGCGCTCGACGCGAAGCAAGCCACAGAAATGGCCTTCGGTTTCGACCTGCGCCTGCAAGGCACCGGTCAGTTGCAGATTCTTCCAGTGGGCAAAACCAGCAAGGTTTCGCTGGCCGCCAATTGGCCGCATCCGAGTTTCATCGGCAACTACCTGCCGGCCCAACGTGAAGTCAGCGATCAGGGCTTCACCGCCAATTGGCAGACCTCGTTTTTCTCCACCAACCTGCAAGAAGCCTTGAGCAGCTGCGTGTCCGGCGGCGGTTGCGAAGCCTATACCGGCCGCAGTTTCGGGGTGAGCTTCATCGACCCGGTGGATCAGTACCTGAAGAGCGATCGGGCCATCAAATATGCGTTGCTGTTTATCGTCCTGACCTTCGCCGGTTTCTTCCTCTTCGAAGTGCTGAAAAGCCTGGCGGTACACCCGGTGCAATACGCGCTGGTGGGCGTGGCCCTGGCATTTTTCTACCTGCTGTTGCTGTCGCTGTCCGAGCACATCGGCTTTGCCCTGGCGTACCTGCTGTCGGCGGGCGGCTGTGTGTTGTTGATCGGTTTTTATGTCTGCCATGTGCTGCGTAGCGTGCGTCACGGCTTGAGTTTTTCGGCGGGATTGGCGGCGTTGTATGGTTTGCTCTATGGCTTGCTCAGTGCAGAGGATTACGCGTTGTTGATGGGTTCGCTGCTGTTGTTCGGGTTGTTGGGCGTGTTTATGGTGCTGACCCGCAAGCTGGACTGGTATGGGATTGGGCAGAAGTCGGCCAAGCCGTTGGCGTTTGATATTGGAGCGGTGGAATGAGCCGGTCGTTGGGGTTGCGCGAGGATCAGCGGGAAGGCGAGGTGTTGGCGACGCTGATTTGCGGGTTGTTTCCCGAAAGATCAAAAGATCGCAGCCTGCGGCAGCTCCTACAGGAGTACGCGTTCGGCGTAGGAGCTGCCGTAGGCTGCGATCTTCTGAGGCCGGCATGGCCGGCCAAAGATCAGACCTTCGGCATAGTCGCCACCATCGAAGGCCGCTGACTCACCTCAAAGTACCAGTTCGCCAGCTTCGGATTCGTCGTGCGCCATTCCAGATCCGGATGGCGCAAATCCAGGTAGCCCAACGCACAGGCAACACTGATCGCTGCCACATCGAAATGGCTGGTCAGCTCGGCAATTGCGTCCACTTCCAGCAATGCCAGACCGCGACGAATCTTCTCGCGCTGGCCATCAAGCCATTCGTCCCAGTGTTTTTCCGGGGCACGCAGGGCGACTTCATAACGAATCAGCACCGCAGCGTCCATGATCCCGTCGGCCAGGGAGGCCAGGGTCAGGCGCCGCCAGCGGGCCGAGCCGTCGCGCGGTATCAGCGGGTTGCCGACGTGCTGGTGGTCGAGGTAATCGAGGATCACCCGGCTGTCATGGATGACGTTGCCATCGGCCAGGCGCAAGGCCGGAATTTTACCCAGCGGGTTGTCTTCGTTGAGTATCAGGTCCGGGCTGACCGGAGTGAGCACGCTGGCCTGCAGCGCCACGCGGTCCTGTTGACCCGTTTCGTGCAACAGCACCATGACTTTGCGAACGAAGGGCGACAAAGGGTTGTGGAACAGGGTCATGCTGGGGGCGGACATGGCAGCGTCTCGGTGTGGGACAGTGCTGGGCAGCATAGCGCGTTGGTCCGGTAGCTCAAGCGGTTGGCAATCGAACCCAACGCGGATGTCGTCGTGTGACTGCAGCGATCTGTGGCTCTGTAGCAGCTGTCGAGCAGCGCGAGGCTGCGTCCGGCTGCGCAGCGGCCGCAGTGCGGCAAACGCGACTTGTCTGAAACAACTCGGTCGCAGGATTCACGACTGCTGCGCAGCCGGACGCAGCCTCGCGCTGCTCGACAGCTGCTACAGAAGTCTGCCAATCGATTTGGATCAGCGGCGTTGCAGCAGGCCGCGCAGGGCGAGGATGGCGGGAACGCCCAGGCCAAGCCAGCTCAATGCGTCCCACACGCCATCGCCCAGTAATGCGGCGAACAGCCCCGCAGCGCTGAGCAGGGCGATCACGGTGGGGGTGGAGAAGACCTTCCAGAAATTCGACTGCCGCGGCCTCATGCTGGACTCTCCGTGTTCTCGAGCACAGGTTTGGCAGCCTTGCGCCGCACCACCCACAGGTAAACCCCGCTACCGAGCACGATGATGGTCAGCCCATCCAGCGTCGCCCAGAGGATCTTCATCGGCATGCCGCCGTAATCACCGAAGTGCAACGGTTGCGACATGCCCATGGCGTCCATGTACCACGGGCGTTCGGCCACGGCGGTGACTTGCAGGGTACTGGCGTCGATCAGCACCGGTGTCAGCAGGTGCGAAGTCAGGTGGGTGCTGCCTTTCATGAACACCGCGTAATGGTGTTCGCTGGAGAATCGTGTGCCGGGGAAGGCGATGAAGTCCGGCTGCATGCCCGGTGCGACTTCCTTGGCGATGTCGAGCAAACGGGTCGCGGGCGCCAGTTGTGTCAGTGGCGGTGCGTAGCGGTACGGCGCGACCATCGCGCTCAGACTGTCGTTGCGCCAGGCGGCGATCAACAGGTCGGCGCAGGCGCTGATGACGCCGGTGACGCCGACCACCAAGGCCCAGGTCAAGGTCACCACGCCGATCAGGTTATGCAGATCGAGCCAGCGCAGACGGGTGGATTTGTCCTGGCGCACGGTGGCGAATTTCAACCGCCGCATGAACGGCAGGTACAGCACCGTCCCGGAGACAATCGCCACCACGAACAGAATGCCCATGAACGCCAGCAGCAACTTGCCCGGCAGACCGGCGAACATGTCCACGTGCAGGCGCAACATGATCATCATGAAGCCGCCATTGGCCGATGGCATCTCCAGCGCTTCACCGATGCGGGCGTCGAGCATGAAGGTGTGAGACGAATTCGGTTCAGTGCCGGCGGTGGCTGCCATGATCGTAATCGCGGCGTTGGGCTCGTCTTCGTCGAAGCCGAAATACTGCAAGACCTCTCCGGGACGATGCTTTTCAGCCGCCTGCACCAACTGCTGCAAATTCAGCTGCGGGGTGTCCGCCGGCATTGCCTTCAATTCAGCGGCATCGCCCAGCAGGTGGTCGATCTCGTGATGGAAGATCAACGGCAGGCCGGTCAGCGCGAGCATCAGCAGGAACACGGTGCAGATGAGGCTGGTCCAGGTATGGACGAAGGACCAGCGGCGAATTGTTTTGCTTTTCATTTCATAGCCTTCAGAAATACCAAAGCCGTCCATGTCGGACGGCTCGGGTCTTGGGCGTGTCAGGTCAGGCCATTACCACTTGTAAGTGGCACTGGCGACGACGCTGCGTTGGTCGCCGTAGTAGCAGTAGAAGCTGTCGCACGTGGAGATGTAGTCCTTGTCGAACAGGTTGGTGGCGTTCAGGGCCAGGGAGGCGCCTTTGAGGCTGTTGTCCAGACGGCCCAGGTCGTAGTGAACAGCGGCGTCGAACACGGTGTAGGCGTCAGCCTTGCCGAGTGAGGTGTTTCCCTGGTCGCCGTAGGTATTGCCGGTGTAGCGAGCGCCGGCGCCGATCCCGAAACCGTCCAGCACGCCGTTGTGCCAGGTGTAATCGGCCCACAGCGAAGCCTGCTGGTTTGGCATCAGTTGCAGACGATTGCCTTTAAAGTTGCCTTTCTGCACTTCGGATTTGGCCAGGGTGTAAGCGGCGATCACCTTGAGGTTCTCGGTCACGTCGGAGACGGCTTCCAGTTCCAGGCCTTTGACTTTCACTTCACCGGTCTGGCTGGTGACCGAAACGTTGTCCGAGTTGGTCGTGGTGACGGAGACGTTTTTCTGGGTCAGGTCGTAGACCGCAGCGGTCAGCAGGGTGCTGCTGCCTGGCGGTTGGTACTTGATGCCCAGTTCCCACTGTTTGCCTTCGGTCGGCTTGAACGAATCGGTCGGCGATGCCGTGGCGTTGCTGGTCGGCTGGAACGACTCGGCGTAGGACAGGTAGGGCACGAAGCCCGATTCGAACACGTAGCTGATCGCCGCGTTGCCGCTGAAGTTCTTGTCGCGCTCGGTGTTGGTGGCATCGCCTTTGTTGAAGAATTTGGTGCCGGTGTGGACCCAGTCTTCACGACCACCCAACGTCAGACGCCATTGGTCGAGGGCCATCTGGTCCTGGATGTACAGTCCGGTCTGGTAAGTCTTCTGGTTGTAGTCGTAAAACGCCGCTGAGCGTGGCGGACGAACGATGGGCTGACCATAGATCGGGTTGTTGACGTTGGTGGTCAGACCGTCGCCGAAGATCGAGGTGTAGTTGGTGTTGGTGCGCTGGTGATCGAGGCCGATCAGCAGGGTGTGACGGATGTCGCCGGTCGCGAAGTCGCCCTGGAAGTTGTTGTCCACGGCGAACTGGCTGATGTCCTCGTCGACACTGGTGCTCGAGCGACCAACGTTGCCTTCGGCATCGACCTTGGTGAACGGGTAGGCGCCGGGAGTGAGGGCCTGGAAGGACAGGTCCGATTTGGTGTAGCGCAGGTTCTGTTTGAACTGCCAGACATCGTTCAAGCGATGTTCAAAGGCGTAGCCCAGTGCGTAGTAGGTGCGGTCGTAGAATTCCCAGTCCGGGTCGCCCAGGTTTTTGTGATGGGAAATCTTGCCGAGCGGCGAATGGATCTTGGTGCCCTGCACCGGCAAAAACTGGCTGGTGATGCCGGTATCGTCGCGGGTGAATTGCGTCAGCAGGGTGAATTTAGTGTCTTCGTCGATGTTCCAGGTCAGGCTCGGCGCGATGTTGTAGCGTTTGTTGTCGACGTGATCGATCTGCGTGCCGCTGTCGCGCACCACACCGCTCAGACCGTAGAGGAACTGGCCTTCGTCGTCGATCTTGCCGGTGCTGGCGAAGTTGATCTGGCGATGGTTGTCACTGCCGTATTGCACCTGGATTTCACTGCTCGACTCGGCGCTGGGACGACGGCTGACCATGTCCAGCAAGCCACCTGGCGGGGTCTGGCCGTAAACCGACGAGGCCGGGCCGCGCAGCAGGGCGAGGCGATCGAGGTTCCAGGTTTCCTGTTTTGGGTTGGCGTACACGCCTTTTGGCAGTGGCAGGCCATCGAGGAATTGCGTTGGTTCGAAACCCCGTACGCGCAACCAGTCGGCGCGGGTGTCGCTGCCGTAGCTGCTGGCGGTGATGCCCGGCATGTAGCGCACCGCGTCATCGAGGCTGTGCACGCTGCGGTCGTCCATTTGCTCGCGGGTGGCGATCGAAATCGAGCGCGGTGCTTCGACCAGTGCGGTATCGGTCTTGGTACCGGCGGCAGTGCGGGTCGCCAGGTAACCTTGCACCGGTCCCCAGGCACTTTCGGTGTTTTCCACGCCAATGACGGCGGTTTCCGGCAAAGCCATCACGCCTTCAGGCACGGCCACCAGGCTGTAAGTGCCAGCGCTGCTTTGTTCCAGTTGCAGACCGGTGCCGCGCAAGGCTTCGCGCAGGGCGCCGGCTGCGTCGAACTGGCCTTTGACCGGCGCCGAGGTCTTGCCTGCCGCCAGTGAAGGATTCAACGACAGCGCCAGGCCGGCCTGGCTGGCGATCTGGTTCAGGGTGCTGGCCAATGGCGCGGCCGGCAGGTTGTAGGCGCGAACGTTGGATGCCTGTTCAGCGGCGATCAGCTGACTGCTGGCCAAAGGGGCGCAAAGGGCAATGGCAATCGCCAGCAAACTGGGGCGCAACAAGGTGTCGAGCGAACGGGACATACAGCGGCTCCTGAATGGAAATATTTCTCAATTGCCTAGGTGCCGAACGAGAATTCAAAAGTGATAGGGCTGATTGAAAATAATTTCGATTCAGTAAAGTCTTTATCAGGATCGTTCCCACGCTCTGCGTGGGAATGCCTCAATGGACGCTCTGCGTCCGCTTCGGCATGTGACGCGGAGCGTCACGGGCTGCATTCCCACGCAGAGCGTGGGAACGATCATTTAGCCTCAGTCTTTGCCGCCACCGTCACCCACCACGGCGTGTGCTGTTCGATCTGCACCGGCAGGGTCGGCAGCAGGGCGCTCAGGGCCAGATCGGTGTCGTGCAGCGGGAAGCTGCCGGTGATTCGCAGGTCGGCGATCTCGGGTGCAACCCCCAAATACCCGCGGCGATAGCGACCGAGTTCATGAACCAGGTCTTCCAGCCGCGTGTTGTCCACCACCAGCATGCCGCGGGTCCAGGCATCGGCGCCGAGGTTGAGCGCGAGGATCGGCCCGAGGCCATTGCTGCGCATCATGACTTGCTGGCCTTCATGCAGAATCTGTTCTTCAGGACTCGACTCGGGATGGGCGGCCACCGCCGATTTCAACACGCTCAGGCGCGTACCTTCTTCTTCACGCTTGACCAGGAACCTTGTCCCCAACGCGCGCATGCTGCCTTCGCGGGTTTCGACGATAAACGGCCGGGTGTCGCCATGGCCGGTTTCGACGAGGATCTCCCCTTCCTGGAGGATGATCAGCCGTTGTTTTTCATCGAAACGCACATCCACGGCACTGTGGGTGTTGAGGTTGATCAGCGTGCCGTCGGTCAGGCGCAGGGTGCGTTGCTCACCGGTGGCGGTGCGCTGATCGGCCAGCCAATAGTCGATCGGCAGATAACGATCACCGGCGAACAACGCCAACCCGATCACCGCGACGATGCTGGCCACGCCGCTGCCGAGTTTGCGCACGCGCCGGCGAATGCTTTCGCGCGATTGCAGTAGAGCAGTGCGAGCCGGGCCGCTGGCGACGCTGAAGCGCTGGTCGAGCATGCCCAATTGGCGCCAGGCCCGCGCATGCTCTTCGTGGGCGGCGTGCCATTTGGCGAACTCTTCGCGCTCCACCGGGTTGCCGGAGTCCAGGGACAATTGCCAGGCAATCGCGGCATCCAACACCTGCGCCGAGACGGGTTTGGAGCTGACCGGACTCATACCGGCTCACCGTACAACGCGATGTAGCACTGACGAATGCCCTGGGCCAGGTACTGACGCACCCTCGGCACTGACACGCCCAGACGCTGGGCGATTTCGGCGTGGCCGAGGCCGTCGAGACGGTTATAGAGAAACGCTGCCCGGGCCTTGCTTGAGAGCTTGCCGAGCAGGCGGTCGATGGCTTTGAGGTCTTCGAGGATCAGTTGCTGCTCTTCCACCGACGGTTGTTCACCTGCGGGGATCAGCATCAGTTCGGTGAGATAGGCCTGCTCCAACGCGGCGCGGCGGAAATAGTCGAACAGCAGACCTTTGGCAATCGCCACCAGAAACGCGCGCGGTTCACGCGGCTCCTTCAACTCTTCACGACCCAGCAAACGCACGAAAGTATCCTGACTCAGGTCTTCGGCCCGTTGCGGACAAGCTACATTGCGTCGCAGCCAGGCCAATAGCCAACCGCGGTGGTCGCGATACAACGCACCAACGAGCTCACTTTGAGGGCTTTGGACTGACGACACGTAGCATCACCGATTGGGAAGTATTAACTAACGAGAATTGTTCGCGATTGTGGCAGAGGCGGGGGAGGTAAGCAATTGGCGCTGGTCGGGTGGGGGAAACCAGATTTTTTGGACCCGCACGGTACTTTGTAGCAGCTGCCGAAGGCTGCGTTCGGCTGCGCAGCAGTCGTCAAACCGGCCACCTCGGTCTGCCTGATGCACCGCATTCGCTGATTTTACGACTGCTGCGCAGCCGAACGCAGCCTTCGGCAGCTGCTACAAAGGATTGTGGTGGCTGTTAGAAAGAAGGCGCGCGCTGTCTGCGCTTCCACTGATTCATCCGCTGCTGCAGATTCAACGGGCTATGAATCTGCATCTGCCGCGCCCGGCTGAACAAAATCAACGCCAGCTCAGCGGTGGCCAACGCATCGGCACTGGCATTGTGGCGCTCGAACACTTCCAGTTTGAACCAGTCGATCCACTGATCCAGCCCGGCATCGCGAATGTGCGCCTGAGGGCAAAGCAACGGCGCGATATCAGCCACATCCAGAAATGGATGCTGCAACTTGTAGCCCAGATGGTCTTTCAGTGCGCGCCCGAGCATGTGCTGATCGAACGGCGCATGAAACGCCAACACAGGGCTGTCGCCAACAAACTCCATGAATTCGACCAGGGCTTGAGCAGGATCACTGCCAGCGGCAATCGCACTCGGCCCCAGGCCATGGATCAACACACTGGGAGCCAACTTCATGTCGGCGCATTGCAACGTGCGTTCGAACTGCTGGCTGAAATCGATCGCGCCGTCCTCGATCACTACCGCGCCGATGGACAACACCCGGTCCTTGTTCAGGTTCAGCCCGGTGGTTTCCAGGTCGAGCACCACCCAGCGTTGTTCGCGCAGGCTGCACTCGCCGAGCTCTGCCGCCGGGGGCAAGCGTTGCAGACGTTGTTGGAGTTCGCCGGGAAGGCTCGGACCTGCCGGGCGCAGCCATGAAAACAGGCTCATAGCTGATACCGTAGGGCCAGGCTGCTTTGCAGGCGTTGTGCCTGGCGCAGGGATTCACGCAGGATCCGTCGATCCAGATGATTGAGGCTGTCCGGATCGACCCGGTTGGAGTAGGGCAAGTTCTCCCGGGTCTGTAGCTGATGTTGCTGCATGCGGGTTTGCTGGATGAAGTGATAGGCCTCTTCGTATGCCGCACCGTCCAGCCGCTCGATGACTTCTTTGTCCACCAGTTGGCGAAAGCGCTCCAGCGTGTTGTTCGCCTCAACCCCGTGGGCCAACGCGAGCAGTCGGGCACCGTCGACAAAAGGCGTCAGCCCCTGGACTTTCAAATCCAAAGTGGCTTTCTCGCCATTCTTGCGAGCCAGAACGAACTCACGGAAACGTCCTACGGGCGGACGGTTGCGCAGGGCGTTCTCGGCCATCATCCGTTGGAACAGTCGGTTGTCATTCACCTGATTGAGAATGCCCTGACGCAGCTGCTCGCAGCCTTGCTCGTCGCCCCAGACCACGCGCAAGTCGAAATAAATGCTCGAGCCCAGCAGGTTCTCCGGCGTTGCCTCGCGGATAAACGCCGCAAAACGTCGTGACCATTCGGCCCTGGACAGACACAGCTCCGGGTTGCCGGCCATGATGTTGCCCTTGCACAGGGTGAAACCGCAGAGCGCCAGGCTCTGGTTGATCTGCTGGGCAATGGGCAGCAATTTGCCGCGAATTTCGGCGGCGTGGGCCGCGTCCCGGGCTTCGAACAGAATGCCGTTGTCCTGATCGGTGTGCAGCGTCTGTTCGCGGCGGCCTTCGCTACCGAAGCACAGCCAACTGAACGGAATACCGGGGTCGCCTTTCTCGGCGAGGGTCAGTTCGATCACCCGGCACACGGTGTGGTCGTTGAGCAGGGTGATGATGTGCGTGATCTGGGTTGAAGAGGCGCCGTGGGCCAGCATGCGCTCCACCAGTTGGCCGATTTCGCCGCGCATCGCGACCAGATTTTCTACCTTCTGGGCGCTGCGGATAGTCCGCGCCAGATGCACCAGATCGACCCGCTGCAGGGAAAACAGGTCACGTTCCGAAACCACGCCGCACAGGCGATGATCCTTCACCAGGCAGACGTGGGCGATATGCCGCTCGGTCATGGCAATCGCCGCATCGAAGGCGCTGTGGTCTGGCGACAGGTAAAACGGCGCCTGTGTCATGTGGCGCTCGATAGCTTCGTTGAAGTCGTTAGTGCCGTCGGCCACCACATGGCGCAGGTCGCGCAGGGTGAAAATGCCCAGCGGCACTTTATGTTCGTCGACTACCACAATGCTGCCGACCTGCTGCTCATGCATCAGGGTCACGGCTTCACGCAGTGGCGTGGCCGGGCTGCAGGTCACCGGATGGCGCATGGCCAATTCGCCCAGGCGGGTATTGAGCGAGTACTGGGTGCCGAGGGTTTCCACGGCTTTTTGCTGGACTTGCTGGTTGACCTGATCCAGCAGGCTGCTCACGCCACGTAGGGAAAAGTCGCGAAACGCGTTGGAAATCGCGAACAGTTTGATGAACGCCAGCTTGTTCAGCTGTAGGCAAAAGGTGTCTTCGGCCGCGAGGTGTTCGGTGCGGGTTGCACGCTCCCCCAGCAGCGCGGCGAGGGGAAAACACTCGCCGGTGGTGATTTCGAAAGTGGTTTCGGTGCCGCCCTTGGCCGTATGGGGACGTTCACCCACGACCCGGCCTTGTTTGACGATATAGAAATGTTCAACCGGGCCGTCGGCGGGCTTGATGATGCTCTCGCCGGGCGCATAAAAACGCAGCTGACACTGCTCGACCAGGTACGCCAGGTGGGCATGTTCCATTTGATTGAAGGGCGGGAAGCGCTGAAGGAATTGCAAAGTGCCCTGGATGTTCTGCAACACCGCGGTTTTCCCTGCCTGTGTGAAGGCGTCCGCTTTACTCATAACCATTACCGCAGTCTTTTTTGAATTGTTGTTGTCGGATGACTTAGCCATGGTCGGCCCCTGGGCGCGGGGTGCCCATTGGACGTAAGTCTAGGTAGGCAGTGAAGCTGTCGGTATTTGGGAAATGTCTGACGCAACTGTGGGAAAAACCTCCTACATTGGCTATAGGAGAACTTTCCGACGAAATGCACCCTGAAGGTCTACCGGGTGATGTCACACGGAAGTGATAGCAATTGAATTGAAAACGTAGAGTAAGTCATGTCCGACCACGATATTTTGAGTGACGCCGAGCGCAAGGCGCTGAGTGACGTCATGCTGGAACCTGACCTGCCGCCGCAGCGGGTGCTGATCGTCGATGACGATAAAGACTCACGCGAGTTGCTGTCAGAAATTCTTGCGCTGGACGGAGTACGCTGCATGACCGCCGCCAGTGGCGAAACGGCACTCAAGATGTTGGAGACGATGCCATCGATTGGCTTGGTGATTACCGATCTGCGGATGGGAAATGTCGATGGTCTGGACCTGATCCGGCAGGTCCGTGAATCGGTTCGGGCGGCAATGCCGTTCATCATCGTTTCCGGTGACGCCGACGTGAAAGATGCGATCGCTGCGATGCACTTGAGCGTGGTCGACTTCCTGCTCAAGCCTGTCGATACCGGCAAGCTGTTGGAGCTGGTCAAGCATGAGTTGGGAATGGATGTGTAGGTTCCGATTTGAAACAAAAAAGCCCTGATCTTTCGATCAGGGCTTTTTTTTGTCCGGCGTCAGCGCTTAGTTACAGGCCATTGGCAGCCTTGAACTCGCGGCGACGACGGTGCAGGACCGGCTCGGTGTAGCCGTTCGGCTGTTTGGTGCCTTCGACCACCAGTTCGACCGCCGCCTGGAAGGCGATGTTGCTGTCGAAGTTCGGTGCCAGCGGACGGTACAGCGCGTCGTTGGCATTCTGGCGGTCAACCACCGGCGCCATGCGCTTGAGGCTTTCCATGACCTGATCTTCGGTGACGATGCCGTGACGCAGCCAGTTGGCGATGTGCTGGCTGGAAATCCGCAGCGTCGCACGATCTTCCATCAGGCCAACGTCGTTGATGTCCGGCACTTTCGAACAGCCCACGCCTTGGTCGATCCAGCGCACTACATAACCGAGAATGCCCTGGGCGTTGTTGTCCAGTTCGTTCTTGATCTGTTCTGCAGTCCAGTCTGGATTGACGGCCAACGGGATGGTCAGGATGTCATCCACCGAAGCGCGGGCACGTTTGGCCAGTTCGGCCTGACGGGCGAACACATCGACCTTGTGGTAGTGCAGTGCGTGCAGCGCGGCAGCGGTCGGCGATGGAACCCACGCAGTGTTGGCACCGGCCATCGGGTGAGCGATTTTCTGTTCGAGCATCGCTGCCATCAGGTCCGGCATGGCCCACATGCCTTTACCGATCTGCGCACGACCTTGCAGGCCAGTGCTCAAACCGATATCGACGTTCCAGTTCTCGTAGGCGCCGATCCACTTCTCAGCCTTCATGTCCGCCTTGCGCACCATCGGGCCGGCTTCCATGGAGGTGTGGATTTCATCGCCAGTGCGGTCGAGGAAACCAGTGTTGATGAACACTACACGCTCGCTGGCAGCCTTGATGCAGGCCTTGAGGTTGACCGTGGTACGGCGTTCCTCGTCCATGATCCCGACTTTCAGCGTGTTGCGCGGCAGACCGAGTACTTCTTCGATGCGACCGAACAGCTCGTTGGTGAACGCCGCTTCTTCCGGGCCGTGCATCTTCGGCTTCACGATGTAGACCGAGCCAGTGCGGCTGTTCTTGCGCGAGTTGTTGCCGTTGAGGCTGTGGATTGCCGCGAGGCTGGTGACCAGACCGTCGAGGATGCCTTCTGGCACTTCGTTGCCATCCTTGTCGAGGATCGCGTCGATGGTCATCAGGTGACCGACGTTGCGCACGAACAACAGCGAGCGCCCGTGCAGGCTCAATTCGCTGCCATCGAGGGCGGTGTAGGTGCGGTCCGCATTCATGGTGCGGGTAAAGGTCTGACCGCCCTTGGAGACTTCTTCCGACAGATCGCCCTTCATCAGGCCGAGCCAGTTGCGGTAGATCACCACTTTGTCATCGGCATCGACGGCGGCGACGGAATCTTCGCAGTCCATGATGGTGGTCAGCGCGGCTTCCATCAGGATGTCTTTGAGGCCGGCAGCGTCGGTCTGGCCGACCGGGGTGCTGGCGTCGACCTGGATTTCGAAGTGCAGGCCGTTGTTTTTCAGCAGGATCGCGGTCGGCGCGGCTGCATCGCCGTGGAAACCGATCAGCTGTGCATCGTCGCGCAGGCCGGTATTGCTGCCGCCTTTAAGGGCGACCACCAGTTTGCCGTCAACGATCTTGTAGCCGGTGGAATCGACGTGAGTGCCGGCAGCCAATGGCGCCGCTTCGTCGAGGAAGGCACGGGCGAAGGCGATGACCTTGTCGCCGCGAACCTTGTTGTAGCCTTTGCCTTTTTCCGCGCCGTCAGCTTCGCTGATGGCATCGGTGCCGTAGAGCGCGTCATACAGCGAACCCCAACGGGCGTTCGAGGCGTTGAGCGCAAAACGGGCGTTCATCACCGGAACCACAAGCTGTGGACCGGCCATGCGGGCGATTTCGTCATCGACGTTTTGCGTCGTTGCCTGGAAATCAGCCGCTTCTGGCAGCAGATAACCGATGTCTTGCAAGAAGGCTTTATAAGCCACGGCGTCGTGTGGTTGACCGGCACGGGATTGGTGCCAGCCATCGATACGAGCCTGGAAATCATCGCGTTTGGCGAGTAGGGCTTTGTTCTTCGGCGCCAGGTCATGAATGACCTTGTCGGCACCGGCCCAGAACTTATCGGCGGTGAGGCCGGTACCGGGAATGGCTTCGTTGTTCACGAAGTCGAACAGGACTTTGGCGACCTGCAGGCCACCGACTTGAACGTGTTCAGTCATTGCTTGCCTCACTCTGCTCAGCTATTTCGCTTTTCAGCTCTTCAATTTAACAATGAAGCCTCTGGCTATTTAAACCACAAACCCCTTTCCACCAGTACATGCCATTTCGGGCGGCTGGGATGGAACCGATCAACGGCTTTGAGGCCTTGCTGATAGGGCTTTCAGGGCTGCGATTGTGCCTGTGGCAGACATCGATCCAACGTTATGTAGTGCGCGCTGCGGCATACTACATGATGAATTGCGCTTGTGAAAATTAGACTAATTACGTCGTTCTGCGACGCCATGACGCATTGCAGTCACGTCGGGGAACGGGATGTTCTCAAAAAACTATTGGATTGTTCCAGTTAAATATAAAAACTTGTACACATAATCTTCGATGCCCTGCTATGGGGCTTTGCTTTTCGAGGCACCGAGCCGATTCTCGACCCTTGCCTATACTTGGTCTTCTATAACAAAAGTCATGACAAGAGGGCTGCGCCATGGACCACCTCGTACTCACTGTTTTCGCTCCAGACAAGCCTGGGCAGGTCGAGCGCATTGCCCAATGCATCGCCGAGCACGGCGGTAACTGGCTGGAGAGCCGCATGTCACGCATGGCCGGGCAGTTCGCCGGGATTCTTCGTGTGGGTGTGCCGGCCGAGGCCTACGATGAATTGGTGGATGCCCTACAGGCATTGTCCGCCCATGGCATTCGCGTGCTGATTGCCGAAAGCGGCATCGAGCAATCCTGCACCTGGAAACCGATTGCCATGGAATTAGTGGGCAATGACCGCCCGGGGATCGTACGCGACATCACGCGTTTGCTGAGTGAGCAGGGGGTGAACCTGGAGCGTCTGGTGACCGAAGTACGTCCGGCGCCGATGAGCAGCGAGCCTTTATTCCACGCTGAAGCGATTCTCGCCGTGCCGCTGACGTTGTCCCTGGACGTGCTGCAATCGCGCCTGGAAACCCTGGCGGACGATTTGATGGTCGAATTGGTGCTGCGCAGTGAACCCTGAGCAGGTTATCCAAGTTATACGTGCACCTGCCTGTGGATAACCTGTAGAGACAGCCCGCCAGGCCTCGTCGGCCGGGGTTCTTCAGGATTTGATCAAAAAACCAGCAGTTTCAGGGACTTGCGCACAAACGCCGGGGATCACGTTGTGGATAACCTTGGGAAGGATCGATGCAGGCCACGGTTGCCGTGGCCTGCAGAGGTTTGTGCGTTTTTTGATCAGCTGCGGCGGCGCAGACTTATCCACGCGTCGATGCTGTAAACCGCCAGGCCCGCCCAGATAAAGATGAACGCTACCAGTGTGCTCGACGACAAATGCTCGCCAAACAGCAGAACGGCTTGCAACAGCACCAGCGTCGGCGCCAGGTACTGGAGAAATCCCAACGTCGTGTAGGGCAAATGCCGTGCAGCGGCGTTGAAACACACCAGCGGCACCAGCGTCACTGGACCGGCGGCTACCAGCCACCAGGCTTCGGATGTGGTCCAGAACTCGGGCTGAGCGCTTGTGGCCGTCTGATTGAAAAGCAGCCAGGCAATGGCAATCGGCACCAGCATCCAGGTTTCCACCACCAGGCCGGGCAGCGCCTTGACCGGTGCTTGCTTGCGGATCAGTCCGTAGAAACCAAACGTCAGCGCCAACACCAATGACACCCACGGCAGACTGCCGACTTGCCAGACCTGCTGCGCGACGCCGACCGCCGCCAGGCCAACCGCCAGCCATTGCATGCGCCGCAGTCGTTCGCCAAGGATCAGCATGCCCAACAGCACGTTCACCAGGGGGTTGATGTAGTAACCGAGACTGGCTTCGAGCATGCGCCCGTTGTTCACCGACCAGACGTAGGTCAGCCAGTTGGCCGCGATCAGCGTGCCGCTCAGGGCCAGGATCGCCAGGCGTTTGGGGTTGTCACGCAACTCGCGCCACCAGCCCGGATGTTTCCACACCATCAGCAGCAAGGCGCCGAACAGCGCGGACCAGAGCACTCGGTGGATGATGATCTCCACGGCGGGCACGCTGGCGATGGCTTTGAAGTAGAGCGGGAAAAGTCCCCAGATGATGTAGGCACTCAGGCCCAGGATGTACCCGCGACGCGGGTTGGCGGCTTGCATGCAGAATCCTTGCTTAGGCAGCTAACAAAGTGGGGATTGTAAGGAGATTATTCGGAATATGTCGCGGACCTTGTGGGAGCGAGCTTGCTCGCGATGGCGGTCTGTCAGTCACAGATGTACTGAATGTAATGCCGTCATCGCGAGCAAGCTCGCTCCCACAGGGTTTCCGGGTGAGTCAGAAAAGTTTTAATGGCTCTTCGTTGAGTGCGGCGAGTTGTTCACGCAAGGCCAACACTTGGTCGCCCCAATACCGTTCACTGCCAAACCACGGAAAACTGTGCGGGAACGCCGGGTCGTCCCAGCGGCGGGCCAGCCAGGCGCTGTAGTGCATCAGGCGCAAGGCGCGCAGCGGTTCGATCAACGCCAGTTCCCGCGGATCGAAGTCGTGGAACTCACTGTAGCCGTCCATCAATTCCGACAACTGACCGAGACATTCCTGACGATCACCGGCAAGCATCATCCAGATGTCCTGCACCGCCGGGCCCATGCGGCAGTCGTCGAGGTCGACGATGTGGAACATCTCGTCGCGGCACATCATGTTGCCGGGGTGGCAGTCGCCGTGCATGCGGATGTTCTTGTGCGGCGTGGCCTTGTAGACCTCTTCCACCCGCTTGAGTAGGTCGCGGGCCACGGACTCGTAGGCCGGCAGCAGACTTTTGGGTACGAAATTGCCTTCGAGCAATGTCGTCAGCGAGTCATGACCGAAGTTTTTCACGCCCAGCGCTTCGCGGTGTTCGAACGGTTTTGTAGTACCGACGGCGTGCAGACGACCGAGCAGTTGCCCCAGGCGATACAGCTGATCGAGATTGCCCGGCTCCGGCGCACGGCCACCACGACGGGGGAACAGGGTGAAACGGAAACCGTTGTGTTCGTGCAGGCTGGCACCGTTGTGAATCATCGGCGCGACCACCGGTACGTCGCACTCGGCGAGTTCGAAGGTGAATTGATGCTCTTCGAGAATCGCTTCGTTGGTCCAGCGCTGCGGACGGTAGAACTTGGCGATCAGCGGCTCGGAGTCTTCGATACCGACCTGATAGACACGGTTCTCGTAGCTGTTGAGCGCCAGGATGCGCGCGTCGCTGAGAAAGCCGATGCTTTCGACGGCATCGAGCACGAGGTCTGGGGTGAGGGTTGCAAACGGGTGGGCCATGCTGACTCCTGCGCGCAGCAGGCTGCCGCGTCCGGCCAAGCATGGTAGCGCAGACGGGGCTTCTTTAGGGGGTGGGCTTGAGGTAAGTGTTGTTCACACCGACGCCATCGCGAGCAAGCTCGCTCCCACAGGTGATTTGCGGTGTGTCGCAGATCCAATGTGGGAGCGGGCTTGCCCGCGAAGAGGCCATGTCAGGCGCCGACGATTCCGCCATCTTCCCGTGAAATCGCCATCACCGAAGACCGCGGCTTGCCATTGGGCAGATGCTCAGGGAACGTCGACCCACCGTTTTCCCCCGGATGCTGAATCCCGACAAACAAGGTCTTTTGGTCTGGCGAGAAGCTGATCCCCGTCACTTCGCAGCCCACCGGCCCCACCATGAAGCGGCGAATCTCGCCGGTGACCGGATCAGCGCAGAGCATCTGATTGTTACCCATACCGGCGAAATCACCGGCATTGCTCGAATCGCCATCGGTGAGAATCCACAACCGCCCAGCCTTGTCGAAACCCAAGCCGTCCGGGCTGTTGAACATGTTTTGCGGTGTGATGTTCGACGAACCGCCCTTCGGCGTGCCGGCGTGGACGCCCGGGTTACCGGCGACCACAAACAGATCCCAGGAAAAGCTTTTGGCACCGTGATCGTCACGGTCGGTGCGCCAACGCAAAATTTGCCCGTAGACGTTCTTCTCGCGCGGGTTCGGTCCGCCCACCGGCTGACCATCCTCGCCACGCTTGGCGTTGTTGGTCAGCGTGCAATAGACCTGGCCATCCTTGGGGCTTACGACGATCCATTCCGGGCGGTCCATGCGCGTGGCTTTCACCACGCTGGCGGCGAGGCGCGCATGAATCAGCACTTCGGCCTGATCGGCGAAACCGCTGCTGGCGTCGATGCCGTTTTTGCCGTGGGTCAGTTCGACCCATTCGCCCTGGCCTTTCGGATGATCGGCGTTGCTGTCGCCCGCATCGAAGCGCGCCACGTACAAGGTGCCGTGGTCCAGCAGGTCGCGGTTGGCCTTGGGGTTTTTGTGGTTGATCTTGTCGCGGCTGACGAATTTGTAGATGAATTCGCCGCGCTCATCGTCGCCCATGTACACCACGGCGTGACCGTCTTTGGTTTCGGCAAGAGCGGCGTTTTCATGTTTAAAGCGGCCCAGCGCGGTGCGTTTGACCGGCGTCGACTGCGGATCGAACGGGTCAATTTCCACGACCCAGCCATGACGATTGAGTTCGTTGGGGTTTTTCGCCAGGTCGAAACGCTCATCGTGTGGGTGCCAGTTGATCTCTTTACTGGCCGCTACCGCGCCGTAGCGTTTCTGTGCGGCATCGAATTTTTGTTCGGCATTGCTGCTGCCGAAGCAGTCGGTGAAGTTTTCTTCGCAGGTCAGATAAGTGCCCCACGGCGTCTTGCCGTTGGCGCAGTTCTGGAAGGTGCCAAGGACGTTCTTGCCGTGCGGATCAGCGCTGGTTTTCAGCAGTTCGTGGCCGGCGGCCGGACCGCTCAGGCCGATCGGCGCGTTGCCGTGAATGCGTCGGTTGTAGCGCGAGCCCTGGACGAAATGCCACTGGCCGTTCTTGCGCTGCACTTCGATCACCGACACGCCTTCACAGGCCAGTGCCTTGCGCACGTCAGCGGCCGATTGCGGCATGCCGCCGTGGGCGTAGAGGTAGCGATAGTTGGTGTATTCGTTGTTGATCGCCATCAGCGCGCGGTTTTTATCGCCGGGAAACTCGAACAGGCTCATGCCGTCGTTGTTGTCGCCGAACTGGACTTCCTGATGCTCGGCCGAGCCGTTGCCACTTGGGTCGAACGCCGGGCCGTTCTTCTGCAGGGGTTGGCCCCAGCTGATCAACACAGAAGATTTGTAACCTGGGGGCAGGGTGATGGCGTCGCTGGTGGCGGCGGGAATACTGTCAAAACCCAACAGTTTGCTGGAGCCGGCGCTGACGCTGGCGGCCAGCACGCTGCGGCTCAGCAGGTTGCCGCCCAGGAACATTGCTGCACCGCAAAGGGCGCCCGCACTGATGAAGCCACGACGGCTGAGGCCGACCATTTTCTCGAGGTCAGTGGATTGGTTGTCTTCTAATAGGCTCACATCAGGCTCCCTGCGGGTTTTTGCAGTCACCTTAATGAGCGTTAATGACGCTTGTGTTTCAAAGCGGTGTACCGAGTAAAACGTTGGATGGCGCGAACTGCACCAGCACCGGTTTATCGGCGGCCAGACCAAGGGTTCTCAAGTGCAGCGGTTCGGCCAGCGCGCAGAGTGTCTGGCCATTGGGCAGGCCGATGCGCACTTCGCTGGGGCCGTCCTCGGCGTCGAGAATTTCTTCGATGATGCCCTTAAGGCAATTATTGCCGGGTGTTGCTCCTTGATCGATGCCCAGCAACTCCAGCCAACCGGCCTTGATCAGGGCGACCACTTCGGTGCCGGTTTCCAGTTCCAGACGCGTGGTGCTGTCGTGAGTGATCTGCGCATCGATGCTCAAGCCTTCGGCCAATTCGAGACGTATCCGGTCGTTGTGCCCTTGGTTATCAATCGCCACAACCTTGCCATGCAGTTGATTACGCGCGCTGGTTCTGAGCATCAGTCGGCCGAGCAGGTCGAGATCGCTGGCATCTTTGGCGGCTTCCAGCACCTGAGCCTGCAAGGCTTGCAGCTTTTGATACAGGCGCAATACGCGCTCGCCTTCGCTGGAGAGTTTGGCGCCACCACCGCCCTTGCCGCCGACACTGCGCTCCACCAGCGGTTTTTGCGCGAGGTTGTTCAGCTCATCGATGGCGTCCCAGGCCGCTTTGTAACTCAGCCCCGCGCTTTTCGCGGCGCGGGTGATCGAGCCCTGTTCGGCGATGTGTTGCAGCAACGCAATGCGCTGCGGACGACGGACAATGTGCTGGGACAACAACGTAGGCAAGGACATGGCAAGACGCTTTGGGCTGTGGCGATGGGAAGGACGTTGGCGGCTTGGGGCCCGGGAGTCAAGTCAGGGCGCATCGCCGGGTTTGGGTGTGCGGGCCAGACAATAGACATCGACCCGTTTGGCGCCGGCGTTCATCAGCAGGCGAGCCAGGGCTTGCGCTGTGGCGCCGGTGGTCAGTACGTCATCCACTAACGCCAGATGACGACCGTTGATGACAGCATCGGGTGCCAGAGCGAAGGCGTTGCGCAGGTTCTTTTTGCGGGCCTCGGCATTCAGGTCCTGTTGTGCGCTGGTGTCCTGAATCCTCAGCAACAGCGTTTCATCGCACGGAATGTCGAGGCTGGTGCTAAGCCAGCGGGCGAGCATCGCGGCCTGGTTGAAACCCCGTTTGCGCAGTCGTTTGGAGGCCAGCGGAACCGGGATGAGCGCATCGGGTCGATTCAGGTCTTCATCGAAGCGATGTTGCAGGAACTGAGCGAGAAGTTCGGCGAGCAGGCGACCAAACGGCCACTTCGCAGAGTGTTTGAAACGAGTGATCAACGTGTCCACCGGAAAGCTGTAAGTCCAGGGCGTAGCGACCCGTTCAAAGGCTGGCGGTTGTTTCAGGCATTGGCCGCAGGTCAGACGAGCGGCGGGCAACGGCAGGGCGCAGGTTTGGCATTGATCGCCGATCCAGGGCAACTCCGTTTCACAGGCCATGCAGATGGGTGTGTTTTCATCGGCGGGTTCTGAACAGAGCAAACAAAATTGGTTGTTTTTTAACCAGATGTAAACCGGTCCATCGTATCGTGGTTGACAGCGCATGAGTCTTCCTTAAATATGCCGAACATCCGTGTCGCGTCTGTGGGTATTCCATTCCCCAGTCGCTTGCCAAGCATAAAACAAAGGAAACGCCCATGAGCGCCAGCACCACTGCAACCCTGCGTCATGACTGGTCTTTGGCCGAAGTCAAAGCACTCTTCGTTCAGCCATTCAACGACCTGTTGTTCCAGGCGCAGACGGTGCACCGTGCGCATTTCGACGCCAATCGGGTCCAGGTGTCGACGCTGCTGTCGATCAAAACCGGTGCCTGCCCGGAAGATTGCAAATATTGTCCGCAGTCCGGTCACTACAACACCGGCCTGGAAAAAGAAAAGCTGATGGAAGTGCAGAAGGTCCTCGAAGAGGCCGCTCGCGCCAAGGCCATCGGTTCGACCCGTTTCTGCATGGGCGCGGCGTGGAAACATCCGTCGGCCAAAGACATGCCTTACGTGCTGGAAATGGTCAAAGGCGTGAAAGCCATGGGCCTGGAAACCTGCATGACCCTCGGTCGCCTGGATCAGGACCAGACCGTGGCTCTGGCTGACGCCGGCCTCGACTACTACAATCACAACCTCGATACCTCGCCTGAGTTCTACGGCAGCATCATCACCACCCGTACTTACAGCGAGCGCCTGCAAACCCTGGCCTACGTGCGTGAATCGGGGATGAAGATCTGCTCCGGCGGCATCCTCGGCATGGGCGAATCGCTTGATGACCGCGCCAATCTGCTGATCCAGCTGGCCAACCTGCCAGAGCATCCAGAGTCGGTGCCGATCAACATGCTGGTGAAAGTCGCCGGTACGCCGCTGGAAAATGCTGACGACATCGACCCGTTCGACTTCATCCGCATGCTGGCTGTCGCACGCATCCTGATGCCGCAATCCCACGTGCGCCTGTCCGCCGGCCGCGAAGCGATGAACGAGCAGATGCAGGCCCTGGCGTTCTTCGCTGGCGCGAACTCGATTTTCTACGGCGACAAACTGCTGACCACCGCCAACCCGCAGGCCGACAAGGACATGCAACTGTTCTCGCGTCTGGGCATCCTGCCGGAAGCGCGCGAAGAGCACGCGGACGAAGTGCATCAGGCCGCGATCGAACAAGCGCTGGTTGAGCAGAAGAGCAGCGAGCAGTTCTATAACGCTGCTGTTTGAAGCCTCCACCGATTCCTCTGAAGGAATGCAAAACACTGTGGGAGCGAGCTTGCTCGCGAAAGCGTCAGTACAGTCGACATCAATGTTGAATGTTATGGCCTCATCGCGAGCAAGCTCGCTCCCACAGGTTCTGCAACATTGCTTTTGAATTCTGACCCGTGAGGCCTGCATGTCTTTCGATCTCGCCGCACGCCTTGCTGCCCGTCGTGCCGAAAATCTCTACCGCCAACGCCCATTGCTCGAAAGCCCTCAAGGCCCGGAAGTGGTGGTCGATGGTCAGCCGTTGCTGGCGTTCTGTAACAACGACTACCTGGGGCTGGCCAATCACCCGCAAGTGATCGAAGCCTGGCGCGCCGGTGCGGCCCGTTGGGGCGTCGGCGGCGGGGCGTCGCATTTGGTCATCGGCCACAGCAGCCCGCATCACGCGCTGGAAGAGGCCCTGGCCGATTTCACCGGTCGTCCGCGCGCTCTGTTGTTCACCACCGGTTACATGGCCAACCTCGGCGCGGTCACCGCGCTGATCGGGCAGGGCGATACGGTGCTGGAAGACCGGCTCAATCACGCGTCCCTGCTGGATGCGGGTCTGTTGTCCGGAGCGCGCTTCAATCGCTATCTGCACAACGACGCGGCGAGTCTGGCCAAGCGTCTCGAGAAGGCGACCGGAAATACCCTGGTGGTCACCGACGGCGTGTTCAGCATGGACGGCGACATCGCCGACCTGCCGGCGTTGGCTCGGGAGGCGAAAGCCAAAGGCGCATGGTTGATGGTTGATGACGCTCACGGCTTTGGCCCGCTGGGCGCCAATGGCGGCGGGATCGTCGAGCATTTCGGTCTGAGTCAGGAAGACGTGCCGGTTTTGGTCGGCACCCTCGGCAAGGCATTCGGTACGGCCGGGGCTTTTGTCGCCGGCAGCGAAGAGCTGATCGAGAGCCTGATCCAGTTCGCCCGTCCCTACATTTACACCACCAGCCAGCCACCGGCGCTGGCCTGCGCGACGCTGAAAAGCCTCGAATTGCTGCGCACTGAACACTGGCGTCGTGAGCATCTGAAGACGCTCATTACCCAATTCCGCCATGGCGCCGAGCAAATCGGCCTGGAGTTGATGGACAGCTTCACGCCGATCCAGCCGATCATGATCGGTGATGCCGGTCGTGCAGTTCGACTGTCGCAGATGCTGCGCGAACGCGGTCTGATGGTGACGGCGATCCGTCCCCCGACCGTGCCCGCCGGCAGCGCTCGACTGCGGGTGACCCTGACCGCCGCGCACAGCGAGGCGCAGGTACAGCTATTGTTAAATGGACTGGCCGATTGTTTTCAACAACTGGGACCGGAGCCAAGCCATGCGTGATCGTCTGATTCTGCTGCCCGGCTGGGGCCTCGGAATTTCTCCCCTTGAGCCCTTGGCGGCAGCGTTACAAGGGCTGGATGAACACTTGCGGGTCGAGATCGAGCCGTTGCCGGAACTGGAATCGAGCGATCTTGAGGAGTGGCTCGATGAGCTGGATTCGACGTTGCCTCAGGACGCCTGGCTCGGCGGCTGGTCGCTCGGCGGCATGCTCGCTTCAGAGTTGGCGGCGCGGCGCGGCGATCGCTGCTGCGGCTTGCTGACCCTGGCGAGCAATCCTTCTTTTGTCGCCCATGAGCAATGGCCAAGCGCGATGCCTGCCGAAACCTTCGATGCGTTTCTGGCCGGCTGCAAGGCTGACCCGCGCATGACGTTGAAACGTTTCTCGCTGCTCTGCGCTCAGGGTGCCGAAGACCCGCGCGGGTTGTCTCGGCTGTTGCTCGGTGGCGCGCCACACACTTCGGCAGAGGTATTGATGAGCGGCTTGGAGTTGCTCGCACAACTGGATACCCGCCAGGCTTTGCAGGTGTTCCGCGGCCCGCAACTGCACTTGTTCGCCGGCCTCGATGGACTGGTACCAGCCGAAGCGGCGGGCGACCTGCTGACGTTGCTGCCGGATGTTGAAATTGGTCTGATCGAGCAGGCCAGTCACGCGTTTCTTCTGGAAGACCCTCACGGTGTGGCGGGGGGGATTCAGGCCTTTTTGCATGAGTCCGGTGATGACTGATTTATCCCTTCCCAACCTGCCCGGCGGTTTGCCCGACAAACGCCAGGTGGCGGCATCCTTTTCCCGCGCGGCGGCAAGCTACGACAGCGTGGCCGAATTTCAGCGCGATGTTGGCAGTGAATTGTCGAGTCGTTTGCCGGAGGGCTTCGTGCCGGGTGTCTGGCTGGATCTGGGCTGCGGCACCGGGCATTTCAGCCGTGCATTGGGCGAGCGATTTCCTGCCGGTCACGGACTGGCGCTGGACATCGCCGAAGGCATGCTCAATCACGCCCGGCCATTGGGCGGTGCAACGCATTTCATCGCCGGCGATGCCGAGCGGTTGCCGTTGCAGGATTCGACCTGCGATCTGATCTTCTCCAGTCTGGCGGTGCAGTGGTGTTCGGACTTCGCTTCGGTGCTCAGTGAAGCCAATCGCGTATTAAAACCTGGCGGAATTTTCGCGTTTGCTAGTCTGTGCGTGGGCACACTGTTCGAGCTGCGGGACAGCTGGCGTCAGGTGGATGGCATGGTGCACGTCAATCGCTTCCGCGAGTTCGGGGTTTATCAACAGCTTTGCGCGGACAGTGGGCTGAGCGTCGCGAGCCTGGAAACCCGACCGCACGTGTTGCATTACCCGGATGTGCGCAGCCTGACCCATGAGCTGAAGGCGCTGGGTGCACACAACCTGAACCCCGGTCGGCCGGGTGGTTTGACCGGCAGGGCGCGGATCCTCGGATTGATCGAGGCTTATGAGCAGTTTCGTCAGGCCGAAGGATTGCCGGCGACTTATCAAGTGGTCTACGCCGTGTTGGAGAAACCTTTATGAGCGCAGCCTATTTCATCACTGGCACTGACACCGATGTCGGCAAGACCACCATTGCCGCAGGTTTGTTGCATGCCGCGCGGTCAGCCGGTTTGAGCACGGCGGCGGGCAAGCCGGTCGCCTCCGGTTGCGATGTGACGCCCAAGGGCTTGCGCAATGCCGATGCCTTGGCGTTGCTGGCGCAGTGCTCCGTGCCTTTGACTTATGCACAGGTCAACCCTATGGCGTTCGAACCACCGATCGCACCGCATCTGGCAGCGCGGGAGGCCGGCGTGGCATTGACGGTGCAATCACTGTTGACGCCCATGCAGGAAATTCTCGATATGCAGGCGGACTTCACCTTGATCGAAGGTGCTGGAGGCTGGCGAGTGCCGTTGGCGGACCAGGACAATCTGTCGGACCTGGCGATGGCGCTGGATCTGCCGGTGATCCTGGTGGTGGGCGTGCGCCTGGGTTGCATCAACCATGCGCTGCTGACGGCCGAGGCGATTGCTCAGGACGGTTTGCAGTTGGCGGGGTGGGTGGCCAATATCATCGATCCGAAGACTTCGCGTCTGGAAGAAAACCTCGCGACACTCGCTGAGCGGATCCCGGCACCGTGCCTTGGGCGAGTGCCGAAACTCAAGTTGGTGACGGCTGAAGCGGTGGCGGAGCATCTGCAACTGGATCTACTGGACTGAGTTTTCTGGCAAGGGTTTTAACTATGACAAGGCACTGTGCCATTAGTGTTTTTGTCGGGCCTTTTGTCAGTGGGTCTGCTTCAATGGCCGCTGTTGATCCTTTGTAGGACGAGTTCTCCCATGGAAATCTCAGGAAACACCGCTTTTTATGCCGGTCTGAGCACTATTCAGACAGGGCAGAACCGTGTCGATCAGGCCTCTGGCCAGATCGCCAACACGACGATCGAGCGTTCGGTGACCAGCCAGTCTTCCGAGGCTCAGGTTGATCGTCTGCGTTCGGTAGATCGCAGTCAGCAGTCGGACCTGGCCAGCAATATGGTCGAGATGTCCCAAGGCAAATTTCAGGTTGAACTGGGTGTCAAAGTCGCCAAGGCATCCGACGAAGTGCTCGGTACGCTGATTGATACTTTCGCTTGATCCCTCGCTGAATCCGTTCCCTCAACGCCGCGACTATTCGCGGCGTTTTTCTGCGTAAGTCCTTCTCGCTCAACTAATCTCTTTTGCACAGCGTATTGCTCAGGCGACGGTGTTGCGTGGCTGTGGGTCTGGTATTTGCCTCAGGTGATGACGAACGGCAAAAGATCGGCGCTTGACAAGATTTAGGCGTAAACGTATGTTTCAAACAACTGTTTGACCGCAACAACAAATCAACGCGGTCGTTCATTCCCGGTTACATCAGCAGAGGTTTATCGCTATGCCTGACTACAAGGCCCCCTTGCGTGATATTCGCTTCGTTCGTGACGAACTGCTCGGCTACGAAGCGCACTATCAGAGCCTTCCGGCTTGTGCAGACGCAACTCCTGACATGGTTAGCGCCATTCTCGAAGAAGGCGCCAAGTTTTGTGAGCAGGTGCTGGCTCCGCTGAACCGCGTGGGTGACACCGAAGGCTGCACCTGGAGCGAGTCCGGCGTTAAAACCCCGACAGGCTTCAAAGAAGCCTACAAACAATTCGTCGAAGGCGGCTGGCCAAGCCTGGCTCACGACGTAGAGCACGGCGGCCAAGGCCTGCCGGAGTCTCTGGGTCTGGCTGTCAGCGAAATGGTTGGCGAAGCCAACTGGTCGTGGGGCATGTACCCAGGCCTGTCCCATGGCGCGATGAACACCATTTCCGAGCACGGCACGCCTGAGCAGCAAGAGGCTTACCTGACCAAACTGGTTTCCGGCGAATGGACCGGCACCATGTGCCTGACCGAACCGCACTGCGGCACCGACCTGGGCATGCTGCGCACCAAGGCTGAACCTCAGGCCGACGGTTCCTACAAAGTCTCCGGCACCAAGATCTTCATCTCGGCCGGTGAACACGACATGGCCGACAACATCGTCCACATCGTGCTGGCACGTCTGCCGGATGCACCGGCTGGCACCAAAGGCATTTCGCTGTTCATCGTTCCCAAGTTCATGCCGAACGAAGACGGTTCGGTCGGCGCACGCAACGCTGTGACCTGTGGTTCCCTGGAACACAAGATGGGCATCCACGGTAACGCCACCTGCGTGATGAACTTCGACGCGGCCACCGGTTACCTGATTGGCCCGGCGAACAAAGGCCTGAACTGCATGTTCACCTTCATGAACACCGCACGTCTGGGCACCGCGCTGCAAGGTCTGGCTCACGCCGAGATCGGCTTCCAGGGCGGTCTGAAATACGCTCGCGATCGCCTGCAAATGCGCTCCCTGACTGGCCCGAAAGCGCCAGAAAAAGCGGCTGACCCGATCATCGTTCACCCTGACGTACGTCGCATGCTGTTGACCATGAAGGCGTTCGCCGAAGGCAACCGCGCGATGGTTTACTTCACCGCCAAGCAAGTCGACATCGTGAAATACGGCGTGGACGAAGAAGAGAAGAAGAAAGCCGACGCACTGCTGGCCTTCATGACGCCGATCGCCAAAGCCTTCATGACTGAAGTCGGCTTCGAATCCGCCAACCACGGCGTGCAAATCTACGGCGGCCACGGCTTCATCGCCGAGTGGGGCATGGAGCAGAACGTTCGCGACAGCCGTATTTCGATGCTGTACGAAGGCACCACCGGTATCCAGGCTCTCGATCTGCTGGGCCGTAAAGTGCTGATGACTCAAGGCGAAGCCCTGAAAAGCTTCACCAAGATCGTCCACAAGTTCTGCCAGACCAACGAAGGCAACGAAGCAGTCAAAGAGTTCGTCGAGCCATTGGCTGCGTTGAACAAAGAGTGGGGCGAGCTGACCATGAAGGTCGGTATGGCTGCCATGAAAGACCGCGAAGAAGTCGGCGCGGCGTCGGTGGACTACCTGATGTACTCCGGTTACGCCTGCCTGGCTTACTTCTGGGCTGACATGGCGCGTCTGGCTGCCGAGAAACTGGCTGCCGGCACCACCGAAACGGCGTTCTACACCGCCAAGCTGCAGACTGCGCGCTTCTACTTCCAGCGCATCCTGCCGCGTACCCGCACTCACGTTGTAACCATGCTGTCGGGCGCTAACAACCTGATGGACATGAAAGAAGAAGACTTCGCGCTGGGTTACTAAGTCCCACGCTGTCGCTTCATAAAGCCGCTGCTTCCTCGGGAGCAGCGGCTTTTTTGTGCGCGATATCTACGCGTAAATATTCCCGACTAAAACGCTAAGAAGAATGCCTTTGCTGCCGTTAAAGAGGGTGGCGATGTGACATGTCGCTCGAAGAGAAGGCACAATGCCATCCTTGTTTGCCGGGTCGGAGCTTTACCCTTGCCGCGTTCCTCCGCTGTACGTTTCAGCCATTTCCTGCCGTCATTACTGCTTTTGCTCGCGGGGCTGGCGGCTGCGTACGTGAAGGATTTGAACGTCTTTTTCACCTCGCTGTTCAACGTCCTGCCAACCCTGGTGCTGTTGCTCGGCGGTGCTTACTGCGCGGTTTACCGACGTCAGCGTGAACTGTTTCTGATGGTCACGGTGTACATCGCCTACTTCCTGCTCGACACCCAGACCGACTATTACCGCGACAACGGCAAGGTTCGTGAAGACGCCGCTGTAGTCTTCCATCTGTGCTGCCTGTTGCTGCCGTTGCTCTATGGTGTGTTCGCCGGCTGGCAGGAACGCACGCACTTGTTCCAGGACATGGTGGCGCGCTTCGCCGTGTTGCTGGCCTTCGGTAGCGTGGCGTTGGGACTGGAACAAAGTTACCCGCAGGCGCTGTTGATGTGGCTGTCGGAGATCCGCTGGCCAGCGTTGCATGGCGCCTGGATGAGCCTGATCCAGTTGTCTTATCCAGTGTTCTTCGCCTCGTTTGCCTTACTGGCCTGGCAATACTGGCGCAACCCGAGACCCTTGCATGCTGCCCAACTGGTGGGCTTGCTCGGGTTGTTCTGGATGTTGCCGAAAACCTTCATCCTGCCGTTCACCCTGAACATCATGTGCAGCCAGGTGATGTTGATGATTGCCGCAGCGGTCGCCCATGAGGCCTATCAAATGGCCTTTCGCGACGAGCTAACCGGCCTGCCGGGGCGCCGCGCCTTGAACGAGCGTATGCAGCGGTTGGGGCGCAATTATGTGCTGGCGATGAGTGACGTCGATCACTTCAAGAAATTCAATGACACCCACGGTCACGATGTCGGCGATCAGGTACTGCGACTTGTCGCCAGCAAGCTGTCGAAAATCGGTGGAGGCGGTAGGGCGTATCGCTACGGCGGTGAGGAATTCGCCCTGGTATTCGCAGGCAAGACTCTTGAAGAGTGTATGCCGCACCTGGAAGTCATCCGCGAATCCATCGCCACCTACAACATTCAACTGCGCAATCAGGACAGCCGTCCTCAGGACGACCAGCAAGGTCGTCAACGTCGCGCAGGCTCGGGTGCCTCAAGTGTGTCGGTCACCGTCAGCATCGGCGTGGCCGAACGACTGGAACAGCGCACCCCCGAAAAAGTGCTCAAGTCCGCTGACGAGGCGCTCTACAGTGCCAAGGGCGCGGGGCGCAACTGTGTGGTGGCATTCGGTCAAAACCGTCGTGGCGCGGTGCGCATGGACGCCGCTACTGATTGAGTGATGATGGCGCATTCAGCGTCTGGACTGTGATTGTGAGGCCGGGTGTGCGGCAGTAGGTTTGGGGAATCTGCTGACGGAGAAATGACCATGCCTGAGTACAAAGCTCCCCTGCGCGACATGCGCTTTCTGATCGACCACGTCTTCGATTTTCACAGCAACTACGCCGCGCTGGGCGCCACCGACGCCAGTCCAGACATGGTCAATGTGATCCTCGAAGAAGGTGCAAAATTCTGTGAGAACGTTCTCGCACCGCTGAACCGCAGCGGCGACGAAGAAGGCTGCCATTTCGACAATGGCGTGGTGACTACGCCTACAGGCTTCAAGCAGGCCTTCGCACAATACGTTGAAGGTGGCTGGCACGGTCTGGCGGCTGATCCGGATTACGGTGGCCAGGGTTTGCCGAGCTCACTGGGGCTGGTCATCAGCGAAATGGTCGGCTCCAGCAACACCTCCTGGGGCATGTACCCCGGCCTGACTCACGGCGCGATGTCGGCGATCCACGCCCATGGCACTGATGAACAGAAACGGACTTACCTGAGCAAACTCACCGCAGGCCAATGGACCGGCACCATGTGCCTGACCGAAGCCCATTGCGGCACTGACCTGGGCATCATCAAAACCCGCGCCGTGCCTGCGGCCGACGGCAGCTACGCGATCTCCGGCAGCAAGATTTTCATCTCCGCCGGCGAGCACGACATGAGTGAAAACATCATTCACCTGGTGCTGGCGAAACTGCCGGATGCTCCGGCAGGCACCAAGGGCATTTCGCTGTTTATCGTTCCTAAATTCCTACCCAATGACGAGGGTGAGGCGGGCGAACGTAATGGCGTTTCCTGTGGCTCGATCGAACACAAAATGGGCATCAAGGCCTCGGCCACCTGCGTGCTGAATTTCGACGACGCCAAGGGCTTCTTGATCGGTGAGCCGAACAAGGGCCTGAATTGCATGTTCACCATGATGAACCATGCACGACTGGGCACCGGCATGCAGGGTTTGTGTCTGGGGGAGGCGAGCTTTCAGGGCGCGATCAAGTACGCCAACGACCGTCTGCAGATGCGTGCGCTGACCGGCCCGAAAGCACCGGATAAACCTGCCGACCCGATCATCGTTCATCCTGATGTGCGCAGGATGTTGCTGACGATGAAGGCCTTCAACGAAGGCAACCGGGCACTGACTTACTTCACTGCGCAGCTGCTGGACGTGGCGCATCTGAGCCCGGATGAAACGGCGCGTCAGGATGCCGAAGACCTGCTGGCGTTTCTCACGCCGATCTGCAAAGCCTTCATGACCGATACCGGACTGGAAGTGACCAACCACGGCATGCAGGTATTCGGTGGTCACGGTTTTATCCGCGAGTGGGGGATGGAGCAGTTGGTTCGTGACTGCCGGATCGCCCCGATCTACGAAGGCACCAATGGCATTCAGGCGCTGGACTTGCTTGGCAGAAAAGTCCTCGGCAGCCAGGGGAAATTGCTGCGCGGATTCACCAAAATCGTTCACAAGTTCTGTGCGGCAAACGCGGGACATCCGCAACTCGCCAGCTACGTGGCGCAGCTCAACGATCTGAATCAGCAGTGGGGAGAGGTGACCACCAAGGTCGGCATGGCGGCGATGAAAAATCCGGATGAGGTCGGCGCGGCTTCGGTGGATTACCTGATGTACAGCGGTTACATCATCCTCGGCTATCTGTGGCTGCGCATGGCGCTGGTCGCTCAGGCGCAGCTCGATTCTGGCAGCGGCGAGGCCGATTACTGCCAGGCAAAACTGGCAACCAACGAGTTTTACTTCAAGCGTTTGCTGCCACGCACGGCGGCTCATCGGGCGGCCATCGAGGCGGGCAGCGATTGTCTGATGAACCTGCCTGCGGAGTTATTCGCACTATAGTGTTTCAAGCCGACATAAAAGAGCCCGCCGAGTTGCGGGCTTCTTTAATGGTTCGATTTCCAGTGACTAAAAATAACAAAACGGTCATGAGCTGACCCTATGTGTCGTAAAAGTTGTTGGGTTACACTCAAACCCAACGAAAGCACCACTCCTACGAATCACCTGTTTAGATCTTGCGAGGTTTGCCATGGCTGACTACAAAGCGCCCCTGCGCGATATGCGCTTCGTCCTCAATGAAGTTTTCGAGGTCGCCAAACTCTGGGCCGAGCTGCCAGCGCTGGCCGAGACTGTCGATGCTGAAACGGTCGAAGCCATTCTTGAAGAGGCCGGCAAGGTCACCAGCAAAAGCATCGCGCCCCTGAGCCGTGCGGCTGACGAAGAGGGTTGCCATTGGGCGGACGGTGCCGTCACCACGCCGGCCGGTTTCCCACAGGCTTATCAGACTTACGCTGAGGGCGGTTGGGTTGGTGTCGGTGGTGATCCGACCTACGGCGGCATGGGCATGCCCAAGGCTGTTTCGGCTCAGGTCGAAGAAATGGTCAACTCCGCGAGCCTGTCGTTTGGTCTGTATCCGATGTTGACCGCGGGCGCCTGCCTGTCGATCAACGCCCACGCCAGCGAAGAGCTGAAAGCCGCATACCTGCCGAACATGTACGCCGGCGTCTGGGCCGGCTCCATGTGCCTGACCGAGCCGCATGCTGGTACTGACCTGGGCATCATCCGCACCAAGGCCGAGCCTCAGGCCGACGGTTCCTACAAAGTCAGCGGCACCAAGATCTTCATCACCGGCGGTGAGCACGACCTGACCGAGAACATCATTCATCTGGTGCTGGCCAAGCTACCGGACGCACCGGCGGGGCCGAAAGGCATTTCGCTGTTCCTGGTGCCGAAGTTCATGGTCAATGCCGATGGCAGCCTGGGCGCACGCAACCCGGCGAACTGCGGTTCGATCGAACACAAGATGGGCATCCAGGCGTCCGCGACCTGTGTGATGAACTTCGACGAGGCCGTGGGTTACCTGGTCGGCGAGCCAAACAAAGGCTTGGCGGCGATGTTCACCATGATGAACTACGAGCGCCTGGGCGTGGGTATTCAAGGCCTGGCGACCGGCGAGCGCTCCTACCAGAACGCCGTCGAATACGCCCGCGACCGCCTGCAAAGCCGTTCGCCGACCGGCGCGCAGAACAAGGATAAGGTCGCTGACCCGATCATCGTCCACCCGGACGTGCGTCGCATGTTGTTGACCATGAAAGCCTCGAACGAAGGCGGTCGTGCCTTCTCGACGTACGTTGCCATGCAACTGGACACCGCCAAGTTCAGCGAAGACGCCACCACGCGCAAACGTGCGGAAGACCTGGTGGCCTTGCTGACTCCGGTGGCCAAGGCGTTCCTGACCGATCTCGGTCTGGAAACCACAGTGCATGGCCAGCAGATCTTCGGTGGTCACGGTTACATCCGTGAGTGGGGCCAGGAACAACTGGTTCGCGACGTGCGCATCACCCAGATCTACGAAGGTACCAACGGCATTCAGGCACTGGACCTGGTCGGACGCAAGATCGTCGGTACCGGTGGGGCGTTCTACAACCTGTTTGCCGACGAGATCCGCCATTTCACCGCGACCGCCAGTGCTGATCTGGCCGAGTTCACCAAACCGCTGAACGATGCCGTGACCACCCTCGACGAACTGACCGCCTGGCTGCTCGACCGGGCGAAAAGCAACCCGAACGAAATCGGCGCTGCCTCGGTCGAGTATCTGCAAGCATTCGGTTACGTGTCGTATGCCTACATGTGGGCACTGATGGCCAAGGCCGCTTTTGGCAAAGAGGCGCAGGACGATTTCTACGCGAGCAAATTGGGCACGGCGCGCTTCTATTTCGCACGTCTGCTGCCGCGCATTCACTCGTTGAGCGCATCGGTGAAGGCCGGTAGCGAGTCGTTGTTCCTGCTGGACGCAGGGCAGTTCTGACGATGTAACGTTATGTAAGCATTCTCTTACATAACGTGCTGCTTTTCTCCCATAGATGAAGATTGGATCCACAGCTAATCTACTTCACATGGACGTCGCGCAGGAAGCGCAAAGCAACAACACGGACACGTAGGATTCTGCCAGGATGGCGGAGTGAAATGGATGTCAGGGAAACAGTCTGCAAAGCCCCGCTTCGGCGGGGTTTTCTTTTGTCTGCAGAAAAGTGTTCAGCTCAGCCCATCGATGGTTGTCGAGTTGTTCAAGCGCTCATCCGGTCGATTCATCACTTCCTCGAGTAATGTCCGCAATAAGCCCAGCGAGGCTTGTTGGCGCTGCACATCGCGACACACCAGTCCAACTTTCAGCGGCACTCGCGGTTCGGTCAGCGGCTTCCACAGCAGTTCCTTATTACCGTGAGCCTGTTGCGATCGCCCCGGCAGCACCGTTGCCAATCGCGTATGCGGCAGGCTGTCGAGAATCCCCGCCATGTTATTCAGCTCGGCCTGCACTTGCGGGCGTCGACCCAGGCTGGCCAGTTGTGTCTGCCACATCTGGCGCACCTGAAACTCTTCACCCAACAGCAACATCGGTAGCTCGGCGGCCTGACTCATGGACACTTTCTTGAATTCCCGCAACGGGTGATCCGCCGGGATGACCAGGGTCAGTTCGTCTTCGTACAGCATCACGCCGTGCAACCCCGGCTGACGAGGAGGCAGATAGCTGATGCCAATGTCCAGCGAGCCATTGAGCAAGCGCCGCTCGATTTCCAGCCCCGTCAGTTCATAGATCTGCACCACCAAATGCGGCTGCGCCTTGCGCACGCGTTCGAGCATCTGCGGTACCAGGCTGGTGTGGACGGTTTGCAATACACCGATGGCCAACGTGCGCAGTGCCTGTCCCTTGAAATTGCCCAAGGCTTCCCGTGCCCGCTGCAATCCATCCAGCAAGGGCAGTGCATGGTTGTACAAAGTATGAGCAGCCAGGGTTGGCAGCAGACGTTTGCTGCTGCGTTCGAACAAGCTCACATCGAGGTTTTGTTCGAGGTGGCGAATCTGCTGGGACAGCGCCGGTTGGGAGATTGAAAGCCGCTCGGCAGCCCGGCCCACATGACCTTCTTCGTAGACCGCGACGAAATAACGCAGTTGCTTGAAATCCATAAGTAATGCTTATCGAAAATGCTGGGAAATCGAAATGGCTCAAGGCCTTTGCTGGGCCTAGTCTAACCGCATTCACAAGGCTTACAGGGCCACAGAGTGCGATGAATACCGTTTGCTTCGAGGGTGTTTACATAGGTAAGGCAAAAAACCTCGCGCGAGGTTTGCTCAGATGAACCTGTTTAATTTGCGGCGCAATCCTCCGAGTCTTGATGACCTAGCGGTGGGCACCTCCTGGCCGTCCAAAGACGACAATCTTTCCAGCGAGTGCCTGATGCCCAGTGTCGAGCGACCGAAACAGATATTCGTGCGCGGCCAGGGCTCATGGTTGTGGGACAGCGATGACCGCGCTTATCTGGATTTCTCACAGGGTGGCGGGGCCAATAGCCTCGGACACAGCCCTTCGGTGCTGGTCAACGCCATCGCGGCGCAGTCTCAGTCGCTGATCAACCCCGGTTTCGGCCTGCATAACCGCGGCATGCTCAATCTTGCTGAGCGACTGTGTTCCGGCACCGGGAGTGATCAGGCGTACCTGCTCAACAGCGGTAGCGAAGCCTGTGAAGCGGCGATCAAACTGGCGCGCAAATGGGGCCAACGGCATCGTGGCGGGGCTTCGCGGATCATCGTTGCCCACAACGGTTGCCACGGTCGTAGTCTGGGGACGATTTCGGCGTCGGACAGTTCGAATCTGACTAACCGATTCGAGCCGCTGCTTCCGGGCTTCAGTCACGTGCCGTTCAATGACCTTGCGGCCTTACATGCGGCTGTCGACGCCCGGACCGTGGCGATCATGCTCGAACCGATCCAGAGCGAAGCCGGGGTGATACCGGCCACCGAGCATTACCTCAAAGGGGTCGAGCGCCTGTGCCGTGAGCTGGGCATTCTGCTGATCTTTGACGAAGTGCAAACCGGTATCGGTCGTTGCGGCACTTTGCTTGCCGAACAATCCTACGGCGTGCGGGCGGATATCGTTGTTCTGGGTAAAGGGCTGGGCGGTGGCGTGCCATTGGCAGCGTTGCTGGCGCGGGGTAAAGCCTGCTGTTTCGACGTCGGTGAAGTGACAGGAACTCATCATGGCAATGCGCTGATGACGGCGGCCGGTCTTGCCATCCTCGACAGCGTGCAGGACAAGGGGTTTCTCGATCATGTCAGGGAAACCGGTCAGCACCTGGGCGAAGGTCTGCGGCGTTTATCCCATCGCTATGGTCACGGCGAGTTGCGCGGGCGAGGTCTGTTCTGGGGGCTTACCTTGCCCGACGAATCGGCTGACGCCGTCGTCAAAGCGGCGTTGTACGAAGGCTTGCTGCTCAACGCTCCGCAGCCTGATTGCCTGCGCTTTACCCCGGCCCTGACCGTCAGCAAAACCAACATCGACGAAATGCTCCTGCGCCTGGCCCGCGCTTTCTCCCGTGTGCGCACTGCGCAACTGCAGTGCCGCAAAGGGATTGCCGTCTGATCAGACCTGCCCTACACGAATTCCCGAACCGTCTCGCGGTATAGCGCATCGCCCCATGCCTGATTCTTTTGGCGTGGGGCGTTTTTTTGTCTCTGCGTTTTGCCAAATGCATTTCAGTGCTTGAGCGCTAGTGGGATAAATGGCTTTTTAGAGGGTATCGGCAAGGAGTGCCGCGGCCAGCGAAACAATATTTTGGTGGAGCTGGCTTTGATTTCTATACCACTAGGTGGTATGTTTTGTGGAAGGGATGCCAATGTCACCAAGGTTGTTCAAGACAAAGCGTTTTACGATGCAGGCCGGTAAGGCCTGGGTCAGTGATGAAGAGCTTCGGGAGGCATTCACTGAAATGCTTGATGGCCAGGCAGACAATCTCGGTGGAGGGGTCTGGAAAAAACGTTTGAATGCCAACCGCCATCGGTCGATTGTTTTGGCCAGAGGTGGCCGTTACTGGATTTATCAGTTTCTGTATGCCAAGAAAGACCAGAGCAATATCAGTCCGAGGCAGTTGGCCGACTTGCGCGAGTTAGCCAAGATATATGGAGGGCTGACCGAGATGGATATCCAGCGCTTGTTGGATATGAAGGAGTTTGTGGAGATACCTCATGAGTAAAAAATTCAAAAGTGAAATGTCGGAATCGATACACGAGTCAGCCAGTGCCTTGTTTGCAATCGGTGCAATCAGCAAAGCAACCATGCGCGAATTCGATGAATCATGTCTTGCAACGGTTCCAGACGCGATCCCCGCTGAGCAGATCAAAGCGCTACGCGAACGCAACAACGTAAGCCAGCCAGTATTTGCGCGTTATCTGAACACCAGCGCCTCGACAGTTAAACAATGGGAAGCGGGAGACAAGCACCCCAGCGGCATGGCGCTGAAGTTGCTGAGCATCGTTCAGAAACACGGTCTTGAGATACTGGCCTGAAGAACCGCACTGAACCCTGACGAACGGTAAAGGTCGATTAGCTGTAGGCTCACGCGAGCCAACTTTAATCAGGAGCTGACCCCATGGACTTTATTCGCATCATCATCGCCATTCTGTTGCCGCCACTGGGTGTGTTTCTGCAAGTCGGTTTCGCCGGGGCGTTCTGGCTGAATATTCTGCTGACGCTGTGCGGTTACATCCCCGGGATCGTGCATGCGGTGTACATCATCGCCAAGCGCTGAGTTTCGCGGCGTCAGATAGATTGCATTCGCGGGCAAGCCTTGCCCGCGAATGGAACGCTGCGATCTCAGTCCGCCAACGCCATCACCCTTCGATAAAACAACCACTCCTGCTCCAGTGCATGGGCCTGATTGCCTGCCTTGCGAAAGCCATGGCGTTCGTCGGCGTAGTAATGCGCTTCAACCAGAATGCCCTTGTCCTGTAGCGCCGTGACCATGTCGCGGGTCTGTTGCGGCACCACGACGGCGTCCAGTTCTCCCTGAAAGAAAATCACCGGCACACGGATGTTGCCCGCATGCAGCACCGGCGTTCGTGCGGCGTAGCGTTCGGCATCCTGCACCGGGTCGCCGATCAGCCAATCCAGATAATCGCCTTCGAACTTGTGAGTCGTCCGGCCCAGTGCCGCAGGGTCACTGACGCCATACAGGCTGGCGCCGGCGCGAAAGACGTTGTGGAAGGCCAATGCGCACAGGGTCGTGTAACCACCGGCACTGCCACCGCGAATAAACGCCTTGTCGCCGTCGATCAGTCCGCGCTCGGCAAGATGAGCGACGACGTTGCAAGCGTCTTCCACATCTACTTCACCCCAGCTCAAATGCAGCGCTTGCCGATAAGCCCGGCCATAGCCGCTGCTGCCGCGGTAGTTGAGGTCGGCCACGGCGAAGCCACGTTGCGCCCAGTACTGGATACGCGGATCGAGCATGGGGTAGCAGGCCGAAGTCGGACCGCCGTGGATGAACACCACCAGAGGCGGTTTTGCGTCACCGGTCATTGCTGGGTAGAAGAAGCCGTGCGCCTCGCCCGACCCGCTCGGGTAGCGCAGGGTTTGCGGGACGCTGATCTGTTCGGCAGGCAACGGTGCAATACCGCCAGCCAGTGTTTTGACCTGCCGGGTCTGGCGGTCGATGGCAATGACTGACGATGAACTGAGTGGCGAAGCGGCGATGCAGTAAATGAACTGCTCATCCAGTGCGAGAGACCGGAAGCGGCTGTAATCGCCCGTGAAATCTTCACAGGCGTCACCACAAAGGCCCAGTTTGCCAAACCCGTCTTCGGTCCAGCTCGCCAGATAGCGGCCTTCGCTCAGCGGCAACCAGGTGCAGCCACCCAGCTGCCACGGCGCTGGTCCATGATCCGCTGCGGCACTTGGCAGCGGGTTCAAACCGTCTGCCGACTCCACCCAGGGCTGCCAATAGCCACCGCGATCAGTCAGGCAAAACAGACGATCGCTGGTATCGAACCTCGGTTGTTGCAGCGATTCCTCAGCGTCTTCGCCCGCCACGCAACGCGGCAGAACAAAACGGCCATCGTTCTGGCGTTCGGCAACCATCAGGCGAGTCGCGGTCCATGGCTGATCCGGGCGGCTCCATTCGATCCACGCCAATCGTTGTGCGTCGGGACTCAAGGTCGGCGCGGCATAGAAGTCGGCGCCTTCGGCCAGTAGATGACGTACCCCGTCAGCCACATCGATAGCCACCAGTCGATGTCGATCGCGGTTTTCTTCAACCGCCAATACCTGCCCGTTAGCGAACTGCAAATCGCCGTATCGGCAGTCGCCTGAGCTCAGTAACTCAGGCGTCTCGCCGGCCAGCGACTGCCGATACAGCTGTTGGTCCGCCTCGTTGACGAACACTATCCCGTCATCGGTCAGACAGAACGCGCCGCCGCCATATTCGTACACCCGACTGCGCACACTGAAGCCCGCAGGCGTCAGGCAATGCGCCTGGCCGTCACGCCAATGCCAGATCCGGCAGGCGGCGTCCTCGGGCCGGTACTCGTTCCAGAACAAGCCATGTGGGCCGACCTGCAACTCGGCAAAGTCGATGCCGGCCGCAACAGCCTTGGCAGCGCTGAAGGGTTCAGCTTTTAGCGATGAGTCGTGAGTTTCGTTCATTGCGAAAGGCCAGTTGTTCAATGGTCTGGGTCGCGTGTTCGGCTTCTTCGCGAGCCTTCAGGATCACGCCGTGATGTTCCGACTTGCTGCACACCGGGTCGGCGTTGCTCGCGTCACCCGTGAGCATGAATGCCTGGCAGCGACAGCCGCCGAAGTCTTTTTCTTTCTCGTCGCAGGAACGGCACGGCTCGGGCATCCAGTCGTAACCGCGAAAGCGGTTGAAGCCGAACGAGTCGTACCAGATGTGTTGCATACTGTGGTCGCGCACGTTGGGAAACTGCACAGGCATCTGTCGGGCGCCGTGACAGGGCAGGGCGGTTCCGTCCGGTGTGACGGTCAGAAAAATACTGCCCCAGCCATTCATGCAGGCTTTCGGGCGTTCTTCGTAATAGTCCGGGGTGACGAAAATCAGCTTGCACGGATGCCCTTCGGCTTCCAGTTTGGCGCGGTATTCGTTGGTGATGCGTTCGGCGCGGACCAGTTGTTCCTTGGTCGGCAACAGACCGACTCGGTTGAGCTGCGCCCAACCGTAGAACTGGCACGTGGCGAGTTCGACGAAGTCTGCCTCAAGGGCGATGCACAGCTCGATGATCCGGTCGATCTTGTCGATGTTGTGCCGATGGGTCACGAAGTTCAGCACCATCGGATAACCGTGGGCTTTCACCGCGCGGGCCATTTCCAGCTTCTGGGCGAAGGCTTTTTTCGAGCCGGCCAGCAAGTTGTTCACTTGTTCGTCGCTGGCCTGAAAACTGATCTGAATGTGGTCCAGGCCGGCCTTCTTGAAGTCGCTGATTTTCTGCTCGGTCAGGCCGATGCCGGAGGTGATCAGGTTGGTGTAGAAACCCAGCTTGCGCGCCTCGGTGATCAGCTCGGCGAGGTCCTGGCGTACCAGCGGTTCACCGCCGGAGAAGCCTAATTGCGCCGCGCCCATCTCCCGCGCTTCGCGGAACACCTTGATCCACTGCTCGGTACTCAGCTCTTTGCCTTGCTCGGCGAAGTCCAGCGGATTGGAACAGTACGGGCATTGCAGCGGGCAGCGATACGTCAGCTCGGCCAGCAGCCACAAGGGCAGGCCGATTTCCGGTTTGGGCGGTAACTTGTCTGTCGCGGAATCAGGCAAGTTCGATCCAGTGCTGAGCACGGGCGACCTCCATGAATTGCTCGATGTCGTCACCGAGCTCGGGTACGCCGGGGAACTGCGCGTCCAGTTCGGCGATGATCGCCGCGACGTCACGCTCGCCGTCGATCAAACCACCGATCAACGCGGCGCTTTCGTTGAGTTTGATCATGCCTTCCGGGTAGAGCAGCACATGACCTTTCTGCGCCGGTTCGTACTGGTAGCGGTAGCCCTGACGCCAGGTCGGGGTCTTGCTGCGATCAAAACTCATAAGGTGATTCCTTTATGCCAGACCCGTTGCTCGGTCACGCTGTGATACGGCGGGCGTTTCAGTTCGTAGGCCATGCTCATGGCATCGAGCATGCTCCAAAGAATGTCCAGTTTGAACTGGAGAATTTCCAGCATGCGCTCTTGGCCGGCCCGCGTCGTGTAGTGCTGCAAAGTGATCGCCAAGCCGTGTTCCACGTCGCGACGTGCCTGACCCAGACGCGTGCGGAAATACTCGTAACCAGCCGGGTCGATCCACGGGTAATGCTGCGGCCAGCTGTCCAGGCGCGACTGATGGATCTGCGGCGCAAACAGTTCGGTCAGCGAGCTACTGGCGGCTTCCTGCCAACTGGCACGGCGGGCGAAGTTGACGTAGGCATCGACGGCAAAACGTACACCGGGCAGTACCAATTCCTGCGAGCGCAGCTGATCCGGGTCGAGGCCTACGGCCTGGCCCAGACGCAGCCAGGCTTCGATGCCGCCGTCTTCGCCGGGGGCGCCGTCATGGTCGAGCAAACGCTGAATCCACTCACGACGAATCTCGCGGTCCGGGCAGTTGGCGAGGATCGCGGCGTCCTTGAGCGGGATGTTCACTTGATAGTAGAAGCGGTTGGCCACCCAGCCCTGGATCTGTTCGCGCGTCGCCCGGCCTTCATACATCGCCACGTGATACGGGTGATAGATGTGGTAATAGGCGCCCTTGGCGCGCAGGGCCGCTTCGAATTCGCCGGGGGACATTGCTTTGTCAGTCATTTCGGTACTCCGGGTACGACCGGTGGATTCTGATGTGTCAGTTCGGACGTCATCGCGAGCAATCGAGCGTCGACCGGCTGCTCCCACATGGGTATGCGATCAACTGTGGGAGCGAGCTTGCTCGCGATGGGGCCATCCGCTACAGCACAATACTCATGCCGTCGTAGGCCACTTCAACATTGTGCCGAGCCAGTTCTGCACGCTCTGGCGAATCCTCATCAAGAATCGGGTTGGTGTTGTTGATGTGGATAAGCACTTTGCGCTGCTTGGGCAGTTGTTCCAGCACTTCCAGCATGCCGCCGGGGCCGTTCTGCGCCAGGTGACCCATTTCCCGACCGGTGCGGGTGCCGACGCCGCGGCGCTGCATTTCGTCGTCATCCCACATCGTGCCGTCCACCAGCAGGCAATCGCTGCCGGCCATGATCTCCAGCAGCGGTGCGTCGACCTTGCCCAGGCCCGGTGCGTAGAACAGTTTGCCACCGGTGTTGAGGTCTTCAACGATCAGGCCGATGTTGTCGCCCGGGTGCGGGTCGAAACGATGCGGCGAGTACGGCGGGGCGGCGCTGCGCAGCGGCAGCGGGGTGAAGCGCAGGCTCGGGCAGGCCGGGATGGTGAAGCTGCGGTCGAGCTCGATCTGGTTCCAGGTCAGCCCGCCGTTCCAGTGGGTCAGCATGGTGAACAGCGGGAAACCGGTGCTCAGGTCTTCGTGGACCATGTCGGTGCACCAGACCTGGTGCGGGCAACCTTCGCGCAGGCTAAGCAGGCCGGTGGTGTGGTCGATCTGGCTGTCCATCAGGATGATCGCGTTGATGCCGGTATCGCGCAGGGCGCGGCCCGGTTGCATCGGGGCGAAGCTCTGGAGTTGGGCGCGGATGTCCGGCGATGCGTTGCACAACACCCAGTTCACGCCGTTATCGGAAATTGCGATGGACGACTGGGTCCGCGCTTTGGCGTTCAGGCTGCCATCGCGAAAACCGGCGCAGTTCACGCAGTTGCAGTTCCACTGGGGGAAACCACCGCCAGCGGCGGAACCTAGAATCTGGACAAACATGGCCGCTCCATCATTCGAAAACTGAAAATAAAAACGCCTCGGCGAGCCGAGGCGTTGCACTACGCTACAAAAAGATTAGCGGCTTGCGAAGTACATGGTGACTTCAAAGCCGATACGCAGGTCGGTGTAAGCAGGTTTGGACCAGGACATAGAAGCGCTCCTTCAGGTGATGGGACAGTTGAGATCTATACATATAGTCCACCTCCAGCCGGAGATGTTCAGATAGTTAGGTGGCTATGTTACTCAAAATTACAGGGCGATTGGCCGGGAATCTTTGAGAAAGCTAATTGCAGCACCAGTAATGATCATTTTGCCGCTTGCCAAGGCGAGGCCGGGCACGGTCCGCTGGCCAGACAGCGCCAACCGCCTTCGGCCTGATTCAGTCGTTGTGCTGCGGCCAGTAACGTTTCGCGGTCGATCATCAGAATCGTCTGAGGTAGAAGCTCCAGATAATCCGACGAGCGGCCGGCCAGTTTGCCCTGCCAGAGCAGTTCGGCGGCCTGCGCATTGGGCAGTGCCGCGCTATCGAATTGATCGGCCAGTGCCTGGCGCTGGTCGATGAAGGTCTCGTCATTGATGTCTTCGATCATCCCGGCCAATCCGCTCAGGAAGTGTTCGATGTGTTCCAGCAGATACAGAGGGGCGACGCTGGGTGATTGCACGCCGAACAGCAGCCCGGTCTGCCCATGGATCTGCCGCAGGGCGCTGAACACCGCATAGCCGAGCTGCAGTTCTACCCGCAGGCGTTGGTAAAACGGCGTCTGGCAGACGTGAGCCAGCAAGCGCCAGGCGGCTTCGTCAGCGATGTCTGCGGTTGCGGTCGGGCAGAAGAGCAACAAGGCGTGTTCGCTGGACCCGGTATCGACCGCGCTCCACAGATGCTGCGCGTTTATCGGGGAGGGCGGCGTCAGTTGATTGTCCGCAGTGCCTGGCACACGACTCAAGGCAAGGCCCATCGCCGCTTGTGTCTGGGCGGACAGGCCGGTCGCCAGACCGTCCCAGCGTGCGCTCGACCAAAGCTGCATCAAATCGTCCGAGTCAGCGCTGCGCTCAAGGCAGTGATCAGGCAGCGCTTTGAGCAACTGTCGAATCGGCATCAACGCAACGCTCGGCGGCTCTTCTTGCGAGAAACCGGCATCAGGTATTGTCAGTTCTTTCAGCGCATGTTCGAGGACGGTCGCCATCGGCTCCTGTAGCCCGGTCATTTTCAGCAGCCATTCATTGCCCGATGCGCTGAAGGAAAAATCGACACCTGCCTGACGAGCGTCTTCACGCAACGGCTGAAGGCGGTGTTCCAGGCTTGCCTGAAGATTGCTATGAGGTGCAGCGTCCAGACGCCAGCGCAGGTAAACGGCGCCTTCGGCACTGCTATCGGGCAACGCCTGACTGAACTGCATGGGCGAACGTTCGCGACGACCGCGTGAGCGATCCTGGGCAAAGGTCCGCAAACCTCGGTGTTTGCTGGTCTGGCCGCGGATCAGTCCGGCGCTCGGGGCCGGAACCTCAGCGCGTAAAAACGGATTAGGTGTTGGCAGTTGCCATTGGCCGGTGAAGTTATCCACAGCGCCGATTTGTTTCAGGACTTCCTTGAGGGCTGCAACGCCCGATTCGGATAACCCTGTTTCACGCTGTTCGCTGTCCAGTCGGGCCAGTTGCAGAGCGCCGCTGACTTGCTGCTGACGTTGCAGCAGGGCAGCGTATTCATCGCGCAACCCGGTCCAGGGTTGCTGTGAGGCAAAGAATCCAAGCCAATCCAGTAGCTGCTCGCGGATCCCGTTGGCGGGCAATGTGAACTCGATGTGTAACAAGGCTTGCCCAGCGAACTGATACAACGGCGCAGCTTTCAGGCTGTCAGCCAGCCCGCGCTCGCGCAATTGCGCCAGTAGACCACCGGATTTCGCGGCGTTCAGCCAATGACACAGGAACGCCAGCGCCTCGGACGATGAATCGGGCAACGCTTCGAAGGCAAACAGCAGGTCCAGTCGACGTGCTCCAGCCTGTTGATAACTTTTGTCCGAAGAATCCACCAGCGATGTAGGCGCTTGTTGCGGGACTTTTTCCCCTACGGGAATCGCAGCGCTAAAGCGCTGAGCCATCGCCCTCAACTCATCGAGACTCTGCGGCCCGGCCAGGCTCAAGGTCATCTGCCCGGTCTGATAAAACCGCTGATAGAAACCCTGCAAGGCTTGCTGGAACTCAGGTTGCGGCACCGGCAGGCTGTAGCGGTTGCCGGCATGAAACGCCCGCAGCGGATGCGCTGCTGAAAGACCGTCGAACAGCGCGAATTGCTGCTGAGCGGCCGTATCCCGAGACCATGCGACAAACTCTGCGTGCAGCACTTCCCGTTCCCGCCGCTGATCGTCTGGATTCATACGCGGATGAGCGAGCATGTCCGACAGACGTTCCAGTCCCCCGGTAAACGACTGAGGCGGTAACTCGAAAAAGTAGTCCGTGGTGCGTTCGCTGGTCCGCGCATTTACCTGACCGCCATGACTCTGGACGTATGCCATCAGTGCTTGGTCTGCGGGAAAGCGCTCTGTGCCGAGAAACAGCAGGTGTTCGAGAAAGTGCGCCAGCCCAGGCCAGGCTGCCGGCACGTCATGGCTGCCTGCCGCGACGCGCAACGCCGCAGCACTGCGCTTCAAATCGGGAACATGACGCAGCGTCACCCGCAGACCGTTGGCCAGGGTTTCAGTGTGAAGGTGGGGGTGGTTCAGCGCAGGCATGAGCACTTCCAGAGCAGAGAAGTGCCAATGCTAGCGGATAACGATGGATCAGCGCTTGTTCAGCTCGCCATAAAGCTCGGGACGGCGATCGAGTAAGTAGCGATTGGCGGCGCGGGAGTCGACCATCAACTGACGATCCAGCTCGCCGACAATCAGTGCTTCATCGAGGCCGGCTTGGGCGATGCGATTGCCATCCGGCGCGGCGATGCTGCTCTGGCCGCAATACTGGATCTCGCCTTCGTTACCGCAATAGTTGGCGTAAGCCACATAGCACTGGTTTTCGAAGGCCCGGGCGCGAACGGTGACGTCGGCGATGAAGTCGTAGGGAATCATGTTCGCTGTCGGCACCAGGATCAGCTCGGCGCCGGCCAGGGCCAGGCGTCGGGCGTTTTCCGGGAACTCCAGGTCGTAGCAGATCAGGAAGCCGAGTTTCCAGCCATTGAGTTCAACCAGCGGAAACTCATCCGGTCCGGCGCTGAACATCGAGTGATCGAGGTCGCCGAACAGGTGAGTCTTGCGGTAGTTGCACAGGCGTTCGCCATTGGCATCGATCAACTGCACGGCGTTGTAAATCTGACCGTCCTCGGTGCGCTCGGGATAGCCATACAAAATGGCGATCCCCGCCGTCTTGGCGATGCGCGCGATCTGCTGCGCCGACTCACCGTTGTGCACTTCCGCCAGCACGCTGACGGCATCGAGGCCGATGTTGTAGCCGGTCAAAAACATCTCCGGCAGCACCAGCAAATCCGCGCCCTTGGCTTCCAGCGCCAATTGATGCAGACGTTGCAGATTGCCTGCGACATCCAGGGGCAGTGGTGGACATTGGTAAAGGGCTACGCGCATTTCGGATTCCTCTTACTCGGGCAGGGCGATCGGACCGATCTCGTTGAACACATCTCCTGGACCCGGGTTCTCAGCGTGAGTTTCACCGCCGAAGTGTTTCATGATGCCCCACACCGCATTGAGCGAGGTCTGCACCGCGCCTTCGACCCAGGCAGGCGTCCACGAAACATCGTCGCCGGCGATGAAAATCCCGCGCTGCTCGGCCGGCATGTCAGCCTGCATGAAGTGCGCGTACATGCGCTGGTTGTAGCGGTAATGGCCGGGCAGGGCGCCCTTGAAAGCCCCGAGGAAATGCGGGTCGGCTTCCCAGGACACGGTGATCGGATCGCCGATGATCCGCGCCGCAATGTCGACTTTCGGGTAGATCTTTTTCAACGCATCCAGCGCCAGTTTCACGCGTTTTTCCACAGGCTGCGGGAGCATTTTCAGCGCGTCGCTCATCCACGAGTACGACAGGCAAATCACGCCGGGCTTGTCGTCGCCGTTGTCGAACAGGTAGGTGCCGCGGGTCAGGCGATCGGTGAGGGTCATGCTCATCAGGTCGCGGCCGGTTTCCGGGTCCTTGTCCTTCCAGAATGGCCGGTCGACCATCACGAAGGTTTTCGACGATTGCATGTAGCGGGTGCGGTCGAGGGCCATCCACATCTTTTGCGAGAACAGGGTTTCGTCGCATTCGATCTGGGTGGTCAGCAGCCAGCTCTGGCACGTGGTCAGCACCGCTGCATATTCGCGGGTGTCGCCCCAGTTATCGGTGACGGCAAAGCGCCCGTCTGCCGCGTGGGCAATTTTTTTCACGCCGGCACGCGGTGCGCCGTTGTGCAGGGAGCTGAGGCTGGTGCCTTCAGGCCAGTGCACGCAACGTTCCGGCACATGACGCCAGATCCCCAACGGTACTTGCTCCACGCCGCCGACCACCAAATGCTGGTGATCGTCGCAGTTGGTCATGACCACACGGAAGATTTCCAGCATCGAGTTCGGGAAGTCCGAGTCCCAGCCGCCGGTGCCGAAACCGACCTGACCAAACACTTCGCGGTGATGGAACGAGAGCTTGGCGAAGGCTTTGGAAGTGGCAACGAAGTCATAGAACGTGCGGTCGTCCCACAGTGGAACGAGGGTGTTCCACAGCTCTTTGAGGCGCGGTACATCCCGGTCGCGGATCGCTTGCTGGATGTCAGAGAACTGAGAACCGGCTTCCAGCGCATCGGCCCAGGCGTCGGCGACTTCCTGGAACAGTGCAGGAAGATCCGCCAGTTTCTGTGCGTAATGGGTCTGGCCTTCGAGGTCGATCACCGTGCTGCCCGAGGCAGGTGTCAGCGGGTTCGGGAAAGGTTTGGTTTGCAGCCCAAGCTTGTCGACGTAGTGATAAAACGCGGTGGAAGACACCGGGAAGCGCATGCCGCCGAGCTCGGCGATGATGCCTTCAGCGCCGTTGAATGCCTGGGAGCGCAGACGGCCACCCATTCTCGAGGCTTCGTAGACGACGGGTTTGAGGCCCAGTTTCATTAATTCGTACGCTGCCACCAGACCTGCGATGCCGGCACCGACAATCGCTACCTCGGCGCCATGGTTGTGCGCAGGGATGCTGCCCAGACCGGCCGGGTGCTCGATCCAGTCGTCGAAGGCGAAGGGAAAGTCCGGCCCGAAAATGGTGACTGGTTTTTTACCGTCTGCAGGATGGCGATTGTTCTTGTTCATGGCTGACCTTGCTGGCGACCGGACGCGGCATGCGCGTCTGAGTATAGGAAAAGATGGCAGCCATTCTAGAGAGCGTAGAACACGTTAATAAGACGCAATGTGTCGTCGTTTTGCTTGTTAATACTGCAATTTGACGAGCGTGACGAACAAAATGTATTAAACCGGCTGGCCGCGATCAATCTTGCTGCTGAGAATGATCGAGGTCGTGGTCTTCTCCACCCCATCCACACTGCCGATCTGATCCAGCAACTGATCCAGCTGCTCAGGTGAGTCGGTGCGCAGCCACGCCACGTAATCAAATTCGCCACTGACTGCACACAACTGCTGCACCTGAGCCATCGCGCTGAGACGTCGCAACACTTCCTTGCCCGAGCGCGGTTGCACCGTGATCCCGACGTACGCCTGTAAGCCGCCATCCACGACACGTTGACCCAAACGCACGCCGTAGCCGGTGATCACTTTGGCCTTTTCCAGCCGTGCCAGCCGCGAAGTCACGGTGGTGCGGGCGATGCCCAGTTGGCGGGCGAGCATGGCCACGCTTTCGCGGGCATTGATCTGCAGGGCTGCAATCAATAGGCGGTCGATTTCGTCAAGAATGGGCGGGCGAGTGTCAGGCAAAGGTCGTCTCCGGCGGCACAGATCAATGGGTTGGCATGTTACAGCACGGCTCGCGCAGCGGATGTTTGATCTGGCCTCTGTACCGTTCGGGACATTTTCACCTGTCACTTTGGCTGAGCGAACTGACCCGTCTGTCCTTCCCCTGGCGATAGCTGCGCGCTACGCCATCAACAGGACGATAGGATGGACAGCAACAGTCACTCGTAGTCGAATGCGAAATCGAGGGATGCGAGGCGATGGAAATGACGAACAAGATGCCTCCCGCTATACGGGACCATGCATTGCAGATTGCCAATCACGAAATGGGGCACTACGTCATGGCCCGAGCCTTGGGGTTTGCAACGGGCGGCGTGACCCTGACAGTGACCATGGATTTAAGGCATCAAGGCGGGGCGTCCATTAGCTTGGTGCGGTCAATTTCGTCGATGGAAGACATGAAGGAACATCTGCAAGCGCGGATGATGGTGCTGTTTGCTGGCGCTATGGGGCAGACATTAGCTTCAAAGCCTTCGCCCGAGAAACGCGTCGATAAGTCGAAAGCGACAGCCATCCTCAAAGGAGAGCTTGGGGCGGAACAGGATTACGCAAAAATAAGGGAGTTACGGCATTTGCTGCGCAATATCGCCTACCCCGATACGGATCCGGCGTCGTCTGACCGCATCACGGCTGAGCTGAAAGAGATAACTGACCGCGTGTGGTTTCGGACTCAAAAAATCGTAGAGGAATTGGCCGATACGATTACCGGATTGGGAAGCGTGCTGGTAGACGGCATGGTCATCAAGGAGCAGTGGGGTAGGGCGGCGGATACGTATGAGGTCGTGTTGACGGGGGAAATGCTTGAGCGGTTGCGGCCGGTGCAGGACATTCCAGCGTTAAGTATCCAGGCAAATAGTGGCAGTGATACCGCTCAGCACAGAAAGTAGCGACGGGCCAAAGGAGTTTGCCTACAAGGTCCTCGGGCGTCATCCGATATTTCGACACCTTCAGCAAACAAAGTTAAACGTCAGATACACGAAAGCCGCGCATTGCGCGGCTTTCTTGTTGGGTCTGCCTCGTCCTGAAATCAGATGTAAATCTATTTCAGGACGAGTGATGAGCATGATTTTCAGAAGCGTCTGACATACACAGCGGCGGTCTCTAATCGATCATTGATTCTTTCTCGTGGCGTCGGGCCCTGGTTCGAGGTTGGCGGAATGGAGATCGAAGTGACCGCCTATTTTCCAGCGCTGACTATTGGCGATCAGACCTACGATTTTGCTCACCTTGAACCATTCAATTTCACGATTGCGAGCCAGTTGGCCAAGCGTGATTTGCGCGTACATGCCACTTTTTCGAGCCACTGTTTCAGCCAGGGTTATGACGCGGCGACGCACCCGGCTGTGGAGCCGATCATTCTCGACGGTGCTGGACGACCGCGCACCTTCTGTGCAATTCGTTATCGGCTGTCATTGGGTTTGCCGGCGGTGATCCAAGGGCTGAACCATCCCCAGTCCAAGGTCCGTGAGACTGCGACGCGGCGCAATTGGGCATACTCTATGACGATTCAGGACCCGGCCGGGCCTTACCACGTGTTCTTTGAAATACGTCGTGCCGCCAATGAAAAGGCGCAGGATCTTAATCTGGTGATTGAGAGTGCTTATCACCAAACCGAGCAGCCGCCGAGGTTGCTGGGCAAGATGGGCTTTATGTTGCTGTGCGGCGAGGTCTACTTGCGGCAACCGAGCTCGACCAAACGCTAGGGGCAGAAACGAAAAAAGACGCCATAGGCGTCTTCTTCGTTTCGGTAAAGCAGATCCGGACACCACTTACGAACCGCCTTGCGCGGTTACGGCTTTCGCCGCTGGGAAGCGCTCAATCTCATCCGGTCAGTCGCTTCGATGAGGCAAATCTAATGAAAGTTGATATCCACGTCAATCATGATGTTTGACGAAAGCCGCGCAATGCGCGGCTTTCTTGTTTGGTGGGCCCACACGGACTTGAACCGTGGACCAAAGGATTATGAGTCCTCTGCTCTAACCAACTGAGCTATAGGCCCTCAGTAGGCCGCGGATTATAGCGACGGTTTCTCGGCTGTGCTATCCGAAAAGTCTGAAATGGCTATACGAAGAAACGTCGCGGCAAATTCTTCCGGTGGCAAGGGCAGGCTGACGATGTAGCCCTGGATCTGTTCACAGCCTTCGGCCGCGAGGAATTGCTGCTGCGCGAGGGTTTCGACGCCCTCGGCAATGATGGTGAATTGCATGCTGCGGCCCAAGGCGATGATGGCGCGAACGATGGCTGCGTCGTGGGGATCATCCGGCAGGCCGCGGACGAAAGACTGGTCGATCTTGAGAATGTCCAACGGCAGACGTTTGAGGTAACTCAGGGACGAGTAACCGGTGCCGAAGTCGTCGATCGCCAGTTGCACACCCAGGTGCTTGAGTTGATGCAGCACTGCCAGCGCTTCTTCAGCCTGGCTCATGATGAAGTTTTCAGTAATTTCCAGTTGCAGGAAACCGGGTTTGAGGCGGTTGTCCTTGAGCAATTGTTCGATCCGGCCGAGCAGGTTCGGCTGGCGCAATTGAGCGCCCGCGAGGTTGACCGACAGCGGGCCGACGGGTTCGTAAACCTGATTCCACTCGAACATCTGCCGGCAGGCGGTTTCGAGTACCCAATCGCCGACTTGCAGGATCATGCCGTTTTCTTCGGCCAGTGGAATGAAGTGCTCCGGTGGCACATCGCCGAAGGTCGGGTGGCGCCAGCGAATGAGCGCTTCTGCGCCGACCAGGCGATGGTCGACCAGGCTGATCTTCGGTTGATAATGGAGGTGCAGCTCGTTGCGCTCGATAGCGCGTCGCAGCTCATGTTCCAGTGCGACTCGCTCGCTGGCTTGAGCGGTGAGGTCGCGGGTGTAGCTTTCGACCCGGTTGCGACCCTTGGCCTTGGAGCGGTACATCGCCGCATCGGCGTTCTTGACCAGCGTGGCGACGTCGCAGCCATCTTTGGGATACAGGCTGGTGCCGATACTGGCGCTGATAAAAAACTCATGTTCGCCAGCCTGGAACGGTGCGCCGAAGCAATTGAGCAACTTGGTCGCGATGTTGTCGGCGTCACTGGATTGCTGCAGCCCGGGCAGCAGGATGATGAATTCGTCGCCGCCCAGCCGCGCCACGGTGTCGATGTCGCGCAACTGCTCCTTGAGGCGCACGGCAATGCCCTTGAGCAGCAGGTCGCCGACCGGGTGGCCCAGGCTGTCGTTGATGTGTTTGAAACGGTCCAGGTCCAGGAACAGCACCGCGCCCTGGCCGCCGTTTTCCTGTTGGTTGTTGAGCGCAGTCAGCAATCGGCTCTCGAACAGCGTGCGATTTGGCAGGCCGGTCAGCGGGTCGTGGTGTGCCTGGTAGTCGAGCTTGGCCTGGGCGTGTTTGAGGCTGGAAATGTCCGCGAACACCGCGACAAAGTGGGTGACGAATCTGTCCCGGTTGCGCACCGCACTGATGGTCAGCCAGCTCGGATAGAGTTCGCCATTCTTGCGCCGGTTGGAAATTTCACCCTGCCAATGACCTTCGGCGGTCAGTTGATGCCACATGGCGGCATAGAACGCGCTGTCGTGCAGGCCCGAGGCGAGCAGGCGAGGGGTATGGCCCAATGCTTCGCTCTCGCTGTAGCCGGTGATTTCGGTAAACGCACGGTTGACCGCGCTGATGTGCTGTTGGGTGTCGGTGATCAATACACCTTCGGCGGTGCTCTCGAATACCGTGGCAGCCTGTTGCAGTTTCTCCTGCATCAGGTGTCGCTCGGTGATGTCGCGGGCGATGGTCAACATGCAATCTTCATCGCCGATCGGCAGCGGACGGCTGGACACCTCGCAGAGGCGGATCTGCCCGTCGCTGCGGCGTATATGGCAACCGAAGTCGCGGACAAAACCGTCCCGGTGCAGCAGATCGAGCATCTGTTTGCGTTCGTTGAGATTCACCCAGATTCCCAGCTCGAGGGCGGAGCGATCCACGGACATTGCGCTGTTGAAACCGGTAATGCGACTGAACCCCTCGTTGACCTCCAGCAGCAAACCGTCGCTTTGTCGCGACAATAGCAAGCCGTCGGGTGAGGCATGGAAGGCTTTGGCGAATTTCTCTTCGGAGGTTTGCAGCTGTTTCTGGGTTTCCTTGAGCTGGCTGATGTCCCGCACGACCACGACCAGCGCCGGAGTGGTATCGAGGTCAAACGGTTCAGCCGAGATCAGGCCGGTAAACACTTGGCCATTGTTGCGGCGAAAGGGCATCTCCAGGTTACGGATGCTGCCGGCCTGCAACCGTTGCAACAAGCCCGGCCCGACGCCGGGTATGCCCCAGATGTTCAGGTCGGTGGCCGTCTGGCCGATGACGTCTTCGGCCTTGAGACCGATCTGTTCTTCGAACGCTTCGTTGACCTCCAGCAGGCAGCCGTCGGAGAGCCGTGCGATGACAAGAATATCCGGGCATTGCTGGAACACCGAGGCGAACTTCTGTTCCGACAGGCGCAATGCCTCTTCGGTGCGCTTGGCTTCGCTGATATCAATCATCAGCCCGCGCATCACCGGTTCATGGCCGTGCTCGATCAGGCTGACGATATCGCGTACCCAAATGCAGCGGCCATCGGCGGTGATGACCCGGTAATCGAGGCTGTGATCGCGTCCGGCCAGTACTTCGTGATCGCAGAAGGTCTGGGCGCGGGTCAGGTCGGCCGGGTGGATAATGTTGCGCCAGAAGCCCGGAATCAGCCAATGAGACAAGGGGTAACCGAGCAGGTCCTCGGCATGGGGCGACACATAGCTGTAGGTGAAATCGCTGATCCGCGCTTCCCAGGCGATGGCCGAAAGGCTCTCCACCAGCCCACGGTAATGGTATTCGCTACTGCGCAGTTCTTGTTCCAGGTCGACCCGGCGGGCAATTTCTGAACTCAGCCGGCGGTTGATCCGGATAACCATCGCCAGCACGATGATCAGCAGCAGCAATCCCGGCAGACCGTAAACCAGTAGATCGCTCCAGAATGTTCGATGATCGAGGACGTTGCCGACCCAATGTTCCTGAATCTCATTGATTTCGTCCGGGGTCATGTCCGCCAGGACTTTATCCAGAATGCCGACCAGTATTTTGTTGTCCCGGGGCACGCCCATCGCCAATTGATAGCGATAGGGGGTTTCGCCGCTGACGTAGAGCCCGTCGAGCTTGAGCTGACGCAAGCTCCAGACGCTGGAGGCGAGATCGCCGACCACCGCATCCACTTCATCGGTAGCCAGCGCCTGGAGCGCTGAGCTGACGTTGGGCATCGCTACCAGATTGAGGTCGGGATTGTGGGTGCGCAACAGCTCGTGGGGTGCGTAGTTTTCCACCACGGCGACTTTCAGACCGTACAGCTCTTCGAGTTTGCGTGGCTGGGGGCCTCCGACATGGGCAAGGATGACAATCGGAAAGTCCAGGTAGGGGCGGGTGAATGACAGGTAAGTCTGGCGCTCCGGGGTCGACATGATGCCGGGCAACAGGTCCAGCTTGGCTTGTTTGGCCTGCTCCAGTACGACGGTCCAGCTGACGGGCTCGATGGGCGTGAGCTTGATGGCCAGGCGTTGACGGATCCGGTCGATATAGTCTGCTGCAAGGCCCTGATAGCGGCCCTGATCGTCGCGAAACTCGAAGGGTGGCCATGACGCATCGACACCCAGGCGCAAGTCCGGGTGAGCCGCCAGCCAGCTACGTTCTTCGTCAGTCAGAGTCAGCGCGCCAGCCGTTGCGGTCCAGGTCAATAGCGACAGCAAAAAAAGCACGGTCGGCAGTCTGGGCATAACGGTCTCGTTATGGCTCGGGGAATGTTTCGAGTGTAGACGGGCAATTCGGAGGGAGGGAGGTGCGGGGGATTTAATCTGTATAAAAGCAAAACCCCCGGCCTGGGCCGGGGGTTTTGTTATTACTCGTCGAGGAAGGAGCGCAAATGCTCGCTTCTCGTCGGGTGGCGCAGCTTGCGCAGCGCCTTGGCTTCGATCTGACGAATCCGTTCACGGGTCACGTCGAACTGCTTACCAACCTCTTCGAGGGTGTGGTCGGTATTCATGTCGATACCGAAGCGCATGCGCAGAACCTTGGCTTCACGGGCAGTGAGGCCGGACAGAACTTCGCGGGTCGCTTCTTTAAGGCTCTCAACAGTGGCGACATCGATTGGCGACTGCATGGTCGAGTCTTCGATGAAGTCACCCAGATGGGAGTCTTCGTCATCACCGATCGGGGTTTCCATGGAGATCGGCTCTTTAGCGATCTTCAATACCTTGCGGATCTTGTCCTCAGGCATTTCCATGCGTTCGCCCAGCTCTTCCGGGGTCGGTTCGCGACCCATTTCCTGCAACATCTGGCGGGAAATGCGGTTGAGCTTGTTGATCGTCTCGATCATGTGCACCGGAATACGGATGGTGCGGGCCTGGTCGGCGATCGAGCGAGTGATCGCCTGACGGATCCACCAGGTGGCATAAGTCGAGAATTTGTAGCCGCGGCGGTATTCGAATTTGTCTACCGCTTTCATCAAACCGATGTTGCCTTCCTGGATCAGATCGAGGAATTGCAGACCACGGTTGGTGTACTTCTTGGCGATGGAGATCACCAGACGCAAGTTCGCTTCTACCATCTCTTTCTTCGCGCGGCGGGCCTTGGCCTCACCGATCGACATGCGACGGTTGATGTCCTTGATCTCGGCGATCGTCAAACCGGTTTCGGTTTGCAGTGCGATCAGCTTCTGCTGGCAACGAATGATGTCCGGTTGCAGGCGACCAATGGCTTCGGCGTATTTGCCTTTGCCTTTGGCGAGTGCGTCGGACCAGCTTTCGTCGACTTCGTTGCCCGGGAACTGGCGCAGGAAGTCGGCACGCGGCATGCGGGCATCACGAACACAAAGTTGCATGATCGCGCGCTCTTGCTGACGCAGACGATCCAGGGCACTGCGAACACGCTCGACCAGGCCTTCGAATTGCTTCGGAACCAGTTTGATCGGCATGAACAGCTCAGCCAGAAGCACCAGCTCGGCAATTGCCAGCTTGTTGCCACGACCGTGCTTTTTCAGCGCCTTGCGGGTGATTTCCATCTGATCGGAGACAGCGCCAAAGCGCTGAGCTGCGATGACCGGATCCGGACCGCTTTCGGCTTCTTCTTCGTCGTCGGTGCTGGCTTCAGCGTCGTCGTCGTCGGTGTCGTCGTCCGCTTTCACGGCTTTCGGGTCGACAGGCGGCGGCACTTCTGCAGCAGGCGGCGCAATGCCGTCGTCCGGGTCGATATAACCGCTCAGGACGTCGGACAGGCGGCCACCTTCGGTGGTGACGCGAGTGTATTCGGACAGAATGTGGTCAACCGTGCCAGGGAAGTGCGCAATTGCGCCCATCACTTCGCGGATGCCCTCTTCAATACGCTTGGCGATTTCAATTTCGCCTTCACGTGTGAGGAGCTCTACCGTACCCATTTCACGCATATACATGCGCACTGGGTCGGTGGTGCGACCAATGTCGGTCTCGACCGCTGCCAACGCTGCTGCTGCCTCTTCGGCCGCGGCTTCGTCGGTATCGGCGTCGGCCAGCATAAGGGAATCCTTATCTGGCGCAACCTCGAATACGTTGATCCCCATGTCATTGATCATGCGGATGATGTCTTCCACCTGTTCCGGATCTGAAATATCCTCCGGCAGGTGGTCGTTGACCTCCGCGTAAGTCAGGTAACCCTGCTCACGACCAAGTGTGATCAACTCTTTGATACGAGACTGCTGTTGCGCTTTTCCGGACATAACACCCTATCCACTGAAGGTCTTGGCGGGCAAAAAACAAGCCGAGGATTATACCTGAGCTATGACCTCACGCGCCAGTTGAGGTCGGGCTTGTTGCGGAAACATTGCGACTTAATAGGTCGCGCAGTTGATTTTTCTCTTCGGCACTCAGTTCACTTTGACGTGCTTTCCTGAGAAGTTGTTCCAGGTTTCGCTCGCGTTGGCGGGCTGACAAGCTAGTAATGGTGTCGAAAAACTGTTGTTCAAGGTTATCTCCGTCAATCAGCCATTCCTTTTCCGCCAGCGCCTTGAGCAAACGTCCTTGCTCCGTACCGTGCCAGCGTGCAATCAACTGAAATGAGTTTAGCTTGGGATTCTTCTGTACGGCTTCGAGAAGGGCCACCAGTAATTGCGTGTTGGTGTGATCCTCGGCAGCAAAGTGCCCGGCATCCTCGACTTTCTCGGCCAATTGCGGGTGATGCAATAGCGTGCGCAAGGCGGCCAGGGTCGGCGGCTCTACAGCGGCCGGCACCCGTGGCGCGCGGGGTTGATCGTGATCACCACCGCGTTTGCCATTTTTGTCCCACGGCTTTTTGTCCCATTTCTTGCCGCCGGCGCCGGGTTTCTTCGGCGTCCATTCCTGCTGCGGCACATACATCTCTTGTGCCTGCGGCTGATGGTAGTCGCTGTAATCCGGCATGGCGTCGTAATCGATGCCCGGGTCGTACGCCGGCGGTGCTTCCTGAGGTGCGCTTTGTACCAGTTGGCTCACGGCTTCACCGCTAAGCCCGGTAATTTCGGTCAGGCGCTGACGCATCAGGATGCGCAAGTTCGCCCCCGGGACTTTGTCGATCAGCGGTGCGGCGAGGGTGGCCATGTGGGCCTTGCCTTCGAGCGAGCGTGGGTCCGATTCCTCGGTCAGCTGTTGAAAAAAATAATCTGCTAATGGTTGGGCGTGCTGGTTGATCCGTGCGCGGAAGGCATCAGTGCCTTCGGAGCGGACCAGCGTATCCGGGTCTTCGCCTTCGGGGAGGAACAGAAAGCGTGCGCGCCGCCCGTCCTGCAGGCTCGGCAGCGCTGCCTCCAATGCCCGCCAGGCGGCATTTCGACCTGCCTGATCTCCGTCGAAACAGAACAGCACGTTGGGCACGACGCGGAACAGGCGCTTCAAGTGCTCTTCGCTGGTGGCGGTGCCCAGGGTCGCGACAGCATTGCGCAGGCCTTGCTGGGCGAGGGCGATAACATCCATATAGCCTTCGACGACGATGATTTCGTCGAGGTTGCGGTTGTTCTTGCGTGCTTCATAAAGGCCGTAGAGTTCCTGGCCCTTATGGAATACCGGGGTTTCCGGTGAGTTCAGGTATTTCGGCTTGTCGTCGCCCAATACCCGGCCGCCGAAGGCGATGATTCTCCCGCGGCTGTCGCGGATCGGGAACATCACGCGATCGCGGAAGCGGTCATAGCGTTTGCCGGTTTCGGCGTTCTCGATCAGCAGGCCGGCATCGATCATGGCTTTCTGTTGCAAAGTGTCGCTGCTCAAGTGCTTGAACAGGTTGTCCCAGCCAGGCGGGGCAAAGCCGAGGCCGAAGTCTCGGGCGATTTCGCCGGTCAGTCCGCGACCTTTCAAGTAATCCACAGCTGCTTTTCGCGATGGATGGCTTTTCAGTGCCTGGCGGTAAAAGTCGGCGGCGGCGGTAAGTAGCGGGTAGAGCGGCGAATCGGTCGGCTGCCGCGGTTTGTGCGGCCGTCCGCTTTCTTCGCGGGGGATTTCCATGCCGGCGGCTTTGGCCAGTTCTTCGACAGCCTGGACAAAATCCAGATTGTCGTGGTCCATCATGAAACCGAGGGCGTTGCCGCCAGCGCCGCAGCCAAAGCAATAATAGAACTGCTTGTCGGGGCTGACGCTGAAGGAGGGGGTTTTCTCTTTGTGGAACGGGCAGCAAGCGGTGTAATTCTTGCCGGCCTTTTTCATTTGCAGGCGCGAGCTGACCACATCGACGATGTCGGTGCGGTTCAGAAGGTCGTCAATGAAGCTCTGGGGAATTAGCCCGGCCATGGCGTTCTCGTCATCTGCGCTGCAATTGATCCGAAACGAAGAGCGGCTGAGCGCGGGTCGTTGTTTGAGGCGCGCAAAATGTGCGGCTCGACCAGTGTCGTCTGCGTAATCGCTGTCGGGAAGTGTATCTGCCGAAAATCCACTGACGTTAGTACCAATCAGTATTCGACTATTTGAAAGTGTTGCGCTGAAATCCGCTGCGGCCAGTCGGTGGCTTCGGATAGCTCATAAGCGGGCACGCAAGAAGGTGCCTTGGGCTGATCGTCGTGAGAGGAATCAGTGGGTGTGCTCGTCAGTAGCCTTGGAAGGCTCGTCAGAAAAGACGTGCACCGCTGGCAAAAGAGCCAGGTCTGACGCTGTGAAGCAGATTTGTCTCGGTCGCGTGTGCGGCTTTGACGGTGAAGCATCAAGCGTTGTCCGCAAATGCCATTAGCCCGGCTGAGGGCCGGGCTTGGCAGAAGCTTGCTACGAACGTCTGTGTATTAGTACAGACGAACCGCGCGGCGCTGTTCGCGCTGAACTTTCTTGGCGTGACGCTTAACAGCGGCTGCTGCTTTGCGCTTACGCTCAGAAGTAGGCTTCTCGTAGAATTCGCGGCTACGAACTTCAGCCAGTACACCGGCTTTTTCGCAGGAGCGCTTGAAACGACGCAGAGCTACGTCGAAGGGTTCGTTCTCTTTTACTTTGACGGCTGGCATCCAGAGCTACCTTCATTCATTACCGGGGTCAACATCCTCGTGGCAAAAGAGCACTTGAAGACGTCGGTTTTTAAGGGTTGCGGATGTTAACTCCTCATCGACCGGAATGCAAAGCCTCTGATCGAAAACCGCTAGTCGGGGCATCCCATGGCGACTATTATGCGCGCCTTCGAATTCAGCCTAAACAAGGCGCAAACCCATGCTAGTACTGGGATTAGAAACCTCCTGCGACGAAACCGGTGTCGCATTATATGACAGTGAGCGCGGCCTGCTGGCCGACGCGCTGTTCAGCCAGATCGACCTGCACCGCGCCTATGGCGGGGTCGTGCCGGAGCTGGCTTCGCGTGACCACGTCAAACGCATGCTGCCCTTGATTCGTCAGGTGTTGGCCGAAGCTGACTGCGTGCCGACCGAGATCGACGCCATTGCTTATACCGCGGGTCCTGGCCTGGTCGGTGCCTTGTTGGTGGGCGCTTCCTGCGCTCAGGCGCTGGCCTTCGCCTGGGGTATTCCGGCGCTGGGTGTGCACCACATGGAAGGTCACCTGCTGGCGCCGATGCTGGAGTCGCAGCCACCGGAATTCCCGTTCGTCGCTTTGTTGGTGTCGGGCGGTCATACGCAGCTGGTTCAGGTCGACGGGATCGGTCAATACACGTTGTTGGGCGAGACCCTCGACGATGCCGCCGGTGAAGCTTTTGACAAGACCGCGAAAATGATGGGCCTCAATTATCCGGGTGGTCCGGAAATCGCTCGGCTGGCGGAGCAAGGGGTTGCAGGACGTTTCACTTTCCCGCGCCCGATGTGCGACCGTCCAGGGCTGGCTTTCAGTTTCAGTGGCTTGAAAACCTTCGCCCTGAACACCTGGCAGCAGAGCGTCAGCGCCGGGGACGACAGCGAGCAAGCCCGTTGCGACATCTCGCTGGCGTTCCAGCAGGCCGTGGTGGAGACTTTGACCATCAAGTGCAAGCGTGCCCTGAAACAGGCCGGTATGAAGCGTCTGGTGATCGCTGGCGGCGTCAGCGCCAACAAGGCACTGCGTACCTCTCTGGAGAAGATGCTCGGCGACATGAAGGGCGATGTTTTTTATGCCCGTCCGGAGTTCTGCACCGACAACGGCGCGATGATTGCCTTTGCCGGCTGCCAGCGTTTGCAGGCCGGTCAGCATGAAAGCCTGGCGATCAGCGTGCAGGCGCGTTGGCCGATGGAGCAATTGTCGGCGCTGTGATGATGTGCGGGATGAGCCGCGCTCATGTCCGGTATTTAAAAATGCCGTTCGCGCCCGGCAAACAGGTCGCGTAGATTGCCCCGATGACGCCAGACGATCATTCCCGTGAGTGCGCTCATGGGTAGCAGTGCCGCCGGTTCTTGCCAGGCCAGCAGCGGCAGGGTCAGCGGTGTGGCGATCAAGGCTGCCAGTGAGCTGGTGCGAGTCAGGTAGAACGTCAGCAGCCAGGCGCAGACCGCCAGCAGTGCGGCGGGCGGGTACAGCCCCAGCAGCATGCCGGCCGAGGTGGCGACGCCCTTGCCGCCGCGGAAGCGAAAGTACAACGGGAACAGGTGACCGATGACGGCACAGACGCCGATCCAGGCCTGTTCCTGAAGCGAAAGGCCTAAAACGCTGGCGATAAGTACGGGTAGCAGGCCTTTGAAGAGGTCCCCGATCAAGGTCAGGACGGCGAGTTTTTTGCCGGCCAGGCGCAACATGTTGGTGGCGCCGGCATTGCCCGAGCCACTCATTCGCGGATCGGGTTTACCGGTCAGGCGGCTGAGCAAAATGGCAAAGGACAGAGAGCCGAGCAGGTAGGCGAGGGTCGCCAGTAACCAAAACATGCTAACTATTCCGGGCGAGGACGCCCTGATTCTAACGGCGCATTGCGCCCTTGTCGTGCAGCGGAGAAAAGTGCTTGGACAGAGTGTTTATCGAGGGCCTGGAAGTCGACACCGTGATTGGTGCCTACGACTGGGAGCGAGGCATCCGACAGTGCTTGCGTCTTGATCTGAGTTTCGCCTGGGATAATCGCCCGGCCGCCGCCGGGGATGACCTGACGCTGGCGCTCGATTACGCCAGTGTGTCGTCGCGAATCCAGGCCTTTGCCGAGCAGGCGCAGTTCCAGCTGGTCGAGACCTTCGCCGAGCGTCTGGCTGAGGTCCTGATGAGCGAATTCAACATCACCTGGATGCGCCTCAAGCTGACCAAGCCAGGCGCCATCCCGGCTGCCACGGGCGGTGTGGGCGTGGAGATCGAGCGCGGATGTCGCTGACTCAGGTGTTTCTCGGGCTCGGTAGCAATATCGAGCGCGAATCCCATTTGCAGGCTGGCCTGGAAGCCTTGGCAGGTTTCCTGGTGGATATACGCTGCTCGGCGGTGTTCGAAAGCCAGCCGGTGGGGATCAAGAGCGGGCCATTCTTCAATTTTGTGGTGTCGGCTTTTACCGATCTGCCGCTGATGGAGCTCGATCGCCGGCTGAAATTCATCGAGGCGGACAATGGACGGTATGCGCCGGACCGCAAGGGTTTGCCGCTGGATATCGACGTACTGCTGTTCGGCGATCTGGTGGGTAACTTCGATGGCTTGATCTTGCCGCGGGCAGAAATTCTGAAAAATGCCTTCGTGTTGTGGCCGTTGTCGCTGATTGCGCCGGATCGCGTGCATCCGGGTGTAGGCAAGAGCTTTGCGACGTTGTGGGGCGAGGCACAGATTGATCAGGTGTTGGCGCCGGTGGCGTTTGAGTGGCGTGGAGAGCAGCTGACGCCCTCAGATTTGCTGTGATCCTCTGCTGACGCCATCGCGAGCAAGCTCGCTCCCACAGGGTTTGGTACGGCCTGTTGGAGCGTGCTTGCTCGTGAAGCTTTTAGGCTGCCGCCGCCTCTTTGTAAGCCTTCAATGCCTTGAGCCGCTCACGCTTGATCGCCTCACCCAGCTCCGGCCCCTTGAATCCCTTCTCCAGCAACGGCTGAACCGCTACGGTCCGGGCAGCATTTGCCGCCCCACGCAAATATTCCGCCTGTGGATAACTTCGCTGTTCCAGGCCTTTGCGTCCTCGGGCGTCCATTTCGCACGCCGCGATAAATTCCTCGAATCGCTGCGGCCGACGGTAAACGTCAAAACTTTGCAGCAGCTCCAGCAATGTCGACGGTTTCAGCTCCAGGGCGCGATGGCCGTGGGTGTGATATTCGCCCACCAGCAGAGCCAGTTCCTGACAGTCCTTCGGCGCCTTGAAGCGTTCGTTGACCGCTTTGATCAGCTTCAAGCCCTTGTGCTCGTGGGCAATGTGTCGGGGCCACTCCTCCTCAGGTGTCAGTCCCTTGCCGAGGTCGTGCAGTAGGCAGGCCCAGCGCACGGTGAGTGGTTGTTTATGCTTCGCCGCTTGCTCCAGCACGCTCAGGGTGTGCACGCCCGTGTCGATTTCCGGGTGGTGGGCTTCCGGTTGCGGTACGCCGAACAGGGCATCGACTTCCGGCATCAATACCTTGAGAGCGCCACACTCGCGCAGGACTTCGATGAACACCTGTGGCTGATCTTCCATCAGGGCGCGGGAAATTTCCTTCCAGCTGCGTTCGGCGGTCAAGGCTTCAAGTTCACCTGATTCGCTGAGTTGGCGCATCAGCTCCAGTGTCTCCGGCGCAACGCTGAAACCGAGCCCCGCATAACGAGCAGCGAAGCGGGCAACGCGCAGAACCCTGAGCGGATCTTCGGCGAACGCGGGGGAAATGTGACGCAGCAGGCGCGCCTCAAGATCCCGTTGGCCATGATAAGGATCGGTCAGGTTCTGCTGATCGTCTTCGGCCATGGCATTGATGGTCAGGTCGCGACGGATCAGGTCTTCTTCGAGGGTGACTTCGGGGCTGGCGTGAAAGGTAAAGCCGCCGTAACCGCGTCCGCTTTTGCGCTCGGTGCGGGCGAGGGCGTATTCCTCACCGCTTTTCGGGTGAAGAAAAACCGGGAAATCCGCACCTACCGGGCGAAAACCCTTGGCGAGCATTTCTTCAGTGGTAGCGCCAACCACAACCCAGTCGATGTCGGTGACAGGCTTGCCCAGCAGGCGATCACGTACCGCGCCGCCGACTTTATAAATCTGCATAAAAAACCTCCGTTAGCCCGACAGAATAACCTTTGCGTCGAACCTCCGGAGGCAGAAACAGGATCAAAGATGGATGACAGCCAAGTCCAGCCGGCCGTAATCCCCCTCGGCGTGTTCACCTCTGGGTGGGACATGATGAACTTTCATCACCTGGTCGCCTTGCAGGGTTTCCAGATGAATGTCGAAGCCCCAGAGCCGGTGCAGGTGTTTGAGCACTTCCTCGGTGGACTCGCCCAGCGGTTTGCGGTCGTGTTGCTGGTGACGCAAGGTCAGCGAGCGGTCACCACGCCGGTCGATGCTGTAGATCTGCACGTTGGGTTCACGATTACCGAGGTTGTACTGCGCCGCCAGGGTTTCACGGATGATGCGGTAGCCACCTTCGTCATGAATGGCCGGAACCAGCAGATCGTCCTTCTGGTCGTCATCAAGAATGCTGAACAGCTTCAGATCACGGATCACCTGGGGTGACAGGTACTGCAGGATGAAGCTTTCATCCTTGAAGCTGCTCATGGCGAACTTGATGCTCGACAGCCAGTCGGTGCCGGCAATCTCAGGGAACCAGCGGTAGTCCTCTTCGGTAGGGTGTTCACACATGCGGCGGATGTCGCGGTACATGGCAAAGCCCAGGGTGTAGGGGTTGATGCCGTTGTAGTAGGGGCTGTCGAAGCCGGGTTGGTAGACCACGCTGGTGTGGGACGTCAAAAACTCCATCATGAAGCCGTCGGTCACCAGGCCTTCGTCATACAGGTCGTTCATCAGGGTGTAATGCCAGAACGTGGCCCAGCCCTCGTTCATCACCTGAGTCTGACGCTGCGGGTAGAAATATTGAGCGATCTTGCGCACGATCCGCACGATTTCCCGCTGCCATGGCTCAAGCAGTGGTGCATGTTTTTCGATGAAGTAGAGGATATTTTCCTGAGGTTCGGCGGGGAAGCGCGCGTTGTCCTTGTCGCTGTACTTGTCTGCACCTTTTGGAATGGTCCGCCACAGATCGTTGATCTGTTTCTGCAGATGCTCTTCCCGATCCTTTTGCCGGCGACGTTCTTCTTCGGCGGAAATCGGGTATGGGCGTTTGTAGCGGTCAACGCCGTAGTTCATCAGGGCGTGGCAGGAATCCAGCAGGTCTTCGACTGCGTCGATACCGTGGCGCTCTTCGCACTGCATGATGTATTGCTTGGCGAAGACCAGGTAATCGATGATCGAGCTGGCGTCAGTCCAGGTGCGGAACAGGTAGTTGCCTTTGAAAAAGCTGTTATGCCCGTAGCAGGCATGGGCGACGACCAAAGCCTGCATGCAGATGGTGTTTTCTTCCATCAGATAGGCGATGCACGGGTCCGAGTTGATCACGATTTCGTAGGCCAACCCCATCTGCCCACGGCTGTAGGATTTTTCGGTGCTGAGGAAGTGTTTGCCGTAGGACCAATGGTGATAACCCAGCGGCATGCCGACGGAGGCATAGGCGTCCATCATCTGCTCGGCGGTGATCACTTCAATCTGGTTGGGGTAAGTATCGAGCGCGTAGCGGGCCGCCAGACGACTGATTTCTTTGTCGTAGGCCTGAATCAGCTCGAACGTCCATTCGGAGCCGGTGGAAATGGGTTGGCGCTTCTGCTCTTTGGCGGTCATGTCACTAACCTGCGCTGGAAGAGTTCACGGAAGACCGGATAGATATCCCCGGCCGAGACCAGTTGTTGCTGGGCAAAAGTGTCAGAGAAGGCTTCGGCGATGCGTTCGTACTCGAACCACAAGGCCTGATGTTCGCGCGGGGTGATCTCAACGTAAGTGTAGTACTGCACGAACGGCATGATCTGGTTGATCAGAATGTCGCGGCAGATTGGCGAGTCGTCGTTCCAGTTGTCGCCGTCGGAGGCCTGGGCGGCATAGATGTTCCACTCATTGCTCGGATAGCGTTCGGCCATGATCTCCTGCATCAGTTTCAAGGCGCTGGAAACGATGGTGCCGCCGGTTTCGCGAGAATAGAAAAACTCTTCTTCGTCCACTTCCCTGGCACTGGTGTGGTGGCGGATGAACACGACGTCGATCTTGTCGTAGTTACGCTTGAGGAACAGGTACAGCAGGATAAAGAAGCGCTTGGCGATGTCCTTGGTCGCTTGGGTCATGGAGCCGGACACGTCCATCAGGCAGAACATCACCGCCTTGGAACTGGGGTTGGGTTGCTTGATGAGCAGGTTGTACTTAAGGTCGAAGGTATCGAGAAACGGTACGCGATGAATGCGCGCACTGAGTTTTTCGATTTCGGCTTCGACTTCCTGAATATCGCCGAAGTTGTCTGGCTCATCACGCTTGAGTCGCAGCAGTTCTTCTTTGGCTTCGCGTAATTTTGCCCGGCTGCTGCCAGACAGGGCGATTCGCCGTGCATGGGCCGAGCGCAAGGTGCGGATGATGTTGATCCGCGACGGATTGCCCTCGTTACTGATCCCGGCACGAACGGTCTTGAAGGTGTCGGTGCCGGTCAGGTTACGCTTGACCAGGTTCGGCAGCTCAAGGTCCTCGAACATGAATTCGAGGAATTCCTCCTGGGTGATCTGGAAGACGAATTCGTCCATCCCTTCGCCCGAGTTGCCAGCCTTGCCGGGGCCTCTGCCACCGCCACCTCCGGGCGGGCGGGCAATGTGCTCGCCACTGGTGAATTCCTTGTTGCCCGGATGCACGACGGTCTGCTTGCCACCGCGACCGTGGTGAAGCACCGGCTCGTCAATGTCGCGGCCGGGAATACTGATCTGTTCGCCGTGTTCCATATCGGTAATGGAGCGCCGGCTGACCGCCTCTTCGACAGCCTTTTTGATGTGATCACGGTAACGCCGCAGAAACCGCTGACGGTTCACCGTGCTCTTGTTCTTGCCATTGAGACGTCGGTCGATCACATAGCTCATGACTGCTCCTTAGAAGCTGTCCTGAAAGGGGCGAGCGGTTATGCAGCATCGACGGTGCCAAGGGATGTTCACGCTCCCCCAAGCGCTTTTGGACGCTGCCTGAACCTCGCTACCGACTTTCGAACACCTTCCAGAGGTCTGTGTAACAGAAAATGCGTACACAGGCCTCTGGCTGACGACAACCGGTCTGACCGGCAGCGGGTTATTGTGATTTTCTGACCCGCAGGTACCACTCGGACAGCAGTCGTACCTGTTTGTCGGTGTAGCCCCGCTCGACCATCCGTGTGACGAAGTCGTTGTGCTTCTGCTGGTCCTCTTTGCTGGCCTTGGCATTGAAGCTGATGACTGGCAGGAGGTCCTCGGTGTTGGAGAACATTTTCTTCTCGATGACCACCCGCAGTTTTTCGTAGCTGAGCCAGGTCGGGTTCTTGCCGTTGTTATTGGCCCGGGCGCGCAGTACGAAGTTGACGATTTCGTTGCGGAAATCCTTCGGATTGCTGATGCCGGCCGGTTTTTCGATTTTCTCCAGTTCTTCGTTCAGCGCTACGCGGTTGAGGATCTCGCCGGTTTCCGGGTCGCGGTATTCCTGGTCCTGGATCCAGAAGTCGGCGTACAGAACGTAGCGATCGAAGATGTTTTGGCCGTACTCGCTGTAAGACTCGAGGTAGGCGGTCTGGATTTCCTTGCCGATGAACTCGATATAACGCGGTGCCAGGTACTCCTTGAGGAAGCGCAGATAGCGTTCGCGGGTTTCCGCCTGGAATTGTTCCTGTTCGATCTGTTGTTCCAGTACGTAAAGCAAGTGCACCGGGTTGGCAGCAATTTCGTGTGGATCAAAGTTGAACACTTTCGACAGAATCTTGAACGCGAAACGGGTCGACAGGCCGTTCATGCCTTCGTCGACACCCGCGTTGTCGCGGTATTCCTGGATCGACTTGGCCTTCGGATCAGTGTCCTTGAGGTTTTCGCCGTCATACACGCGCATTTTGGAGTAGATGTTGGAGTTTTCCGGCTCTTTCAGTCGCGAGAGTACGGTGAACTGGGCAAGCATCTTCAGGGTGTCAGGCGCGCAGTGAGCCTTGGCCAGGGAACTGTTGAACAAGAGCTTGTCGTAGATCTTCACTTCGTCGCTGACCCGCAGGCAGTACGGCACTTTGACGATGTAGATCCGGTCGATGAAGGCTTCGTTGTTCTTGTTGTTACGGAAGGTGTGCCATTCCGATTCGTTGGAGTGGGCCAGCAGGATCCCGGTAAACGGAATCGCCCCCAGACCTTCGGTACTGTTGTAGTTGCCTTCCTGGGTGGCGGTCAGCAGTGGGTGCAGCACCTTGATCGGCGCCTTGAACATTTCGACGAATTCCATCAGGCCCTGGTTGGCCCGGCACAGTGCGCCCGAGTAGCTGTAGGCATCGGCATCGTTCTGCGGGAATTCTTCGAGTTTGCGGATATCGACCTTGCCCACAAGCGCCGAGATGTCCTGGTTGTTTTCATCTCCCGGCTCGGTTTTGGCCACGGCGATCTGGTTGAGGATCGACGGATACAGCTTCACCACACGGAACTGGCTGATGTCGCCGCCGAATTCGGCGAGGCGTTTGGTAGCCCATGGCGACATGATGGTGTTGAGGTAGCGCCGTGGAATGCCGAAGTCTTCCTCGAGGATCGCGCCATCTTCGGTGGCGTTGAACAGACCCAGAGGCGACTCAAATACCGGCGAGCCCTTGATCGCGTAGAAGGGCACTTTTTCGATCAGCTGTTTCAGCTTCTCAGCCAGGGATGATTTACCGCCACCCACAGGGCCGAGCAAATAGAGAATCTGTTTCTTCTCTTCCAGGCCCTGAGCGGCATGGCGGAAATACGACACGATCTGGTCAATGCATTCTTCCATCCCGTGGAAGTCTTCAAAGGCCGGATAGCGGCGGATTACCTTGTTGGAAAAGATTCGCGACAGCCTCGAGTTGGCCGAGGTGTCGAGGAGCTCCGGTTCACCGATGGCCAGTAACAGACGCTCGGCGGCGGAGGCGTAGGCGCTGCGGTCGCTTTTGCACAGCTCCAGATACTCTTGCAGCGAGAGTTCTTCCTGGCGTGTGGACTCGAAGCGTTGTTGGAAGTGGCTAAAGATACTCATGACGTCACCTCGCTCGATACGTGGAGCCGACGCCGGATCATTCAGTCGATGCTGGCAGCGACCGAATATGCAGTCGCTGTTTACCCCCCAGAACTCTTTCGAAGCTGACTACCCCGAAAGCTACTCCCGATGACCCGCGCGCCGGTGTACCGGCTCTCCCCTGTTTTGGATGGCCTGCGCTTAAGGATAGTTGCTTATTCGGCAGGTAAAGGCGAGATACGTAATTAGTTGTGGCAGACCGTTCGTCTGCCACCGCGCGAGCCCGCGGGGGCCGGGGCTTGCGCGTTACAAAAAAATTATTCGGAAGTGCCTTGCGCCGTTTCCAAAGGATAAGTCGTACGCCACAGCTCAAAACCGCCATCCATGCTGTAGACGTCGGAGAAGCCCTGACTAATGAGATACGCAGCGGCACTCTGACTGGAATTGCCGTGGTAGCAGACCACCACTGTCGGTGCGTCGAGGTCGGCAGCGCGGATGAAATCCGAGATGGAGTGGTTGTCCAGATGCTTCGAGCCGGCGATGTGCAGCGCGGCAAAGGTCGCAGGGTCGCGGACATCGACCACCACCGCGCCTTGTTCGCGCAGGGCCTGGGCCTGTTCCGGGGGGATACGTTTGAATTCGCTCATGGCGGGCTCCTGTGGCTCGGCTGAAAGCGCAGTCTAGCGCGGGGCGCTTGCTGACGATGGTTCGGGGATAAGTGCGGCGACTGGTGGCAGTGCAAGGCCATGCTCGTCGCATTTGCAAGACAGGCGTTCACCGCTGTCGACATTCATGAGGGTCAGGGCGCCACCCCAGACACAACCTGTGTCGAGGGCCGAGATGCCCGGCTCATTGCATCGGCCTTCCAGAGCGGCCCAGTGACCGAAGATGATCTTCAGGCCCTTGGTCTTGCGCTCTTTGTGCTGAAACCAGGGTTTGTAGCCCGGTGGCGCATTGTCGAGGCCTTCCTTGCTTTTGAGGTCAAGCTTGCCCTCAGCGGTACAAAACCGCATGCGGGTGAAATAGTTGGTGATCACCCGCAGGCGTGTCACGCCTTTGAGGTCGTTGTCCCATTTCGCCGGATCGTTGCCGTACATGCCATCGAGGTAGGGCGGCAACAGGTTGTCATCGCGCAATGCCGTCTCGACTTCAGCGGCATGCTTCAAGGCCTTGCGCAATGACCACTGGGGCGGAATGCCGGCATGTACCAGGGCGACATCGCGCTGTTCGTCGTAGTGCATGAGCTTTTGCTGACGCAGCCACTCCAGCAGTTCCGCGCAATCGGGCGCTGCGAGAATCTCGAGCAGGGTGTCGGACTTCTTCAGGCGTTCGATGTTTTTCCCGGCGGCCAGCAAGTGCAGGTCATGGTTACCGAGCACGCACACCAGCGATTCGCGGATGCTATAGAGGAAGCGCAAGGTGTCCAGGGACTGCGGGCCACGGTTGACCAGATCGCCGACCAGCCACAGACGATCCCGTGTCGGGTCGAAGGCGACTTGCTTGAGCAGGCATTGCAATGCTTGAAGGCAGCCTTGCAGATCGCCGACGGCATACGTTGCCATCAGTGCAGGGCTCCGGGCACCGCCAGACGGAATGGGGCGATGATGGCGTCGAAGTGTTTGCCGTCATCGGCAACCATTTCATAAGTGCCCTGCATCGTGCCGACCTTGGAGGTCATGACGGTGCCGCTGCTGTAGGTGTGGCTTTCGCCCACGTCGATCAACGGCTGCTGGCCAACCACGCCCGCGCCGCGAACCTCTTCGACATGCCCGTCACCGTCGGTGATCACCCAGTGCCGCGACAACAGCTTGGCCGGTAGCTGGCCATTATTGTGCACGGTGATGGTGTAGGCGAAGGCAAAGCGGTTTTGCTCGGGTTGCGATTGTTCTGCCAGATAGCGGGTGACGACGCTGACGTCGACCTGGTAACGAGGATCGGACATGCAAGAGGCCTTAAACGAAGCGGAACGCGGGGCGTAGCTGATAGAACTCAGTCTAGGCCAAGTATCGGGTAGTAAACCAGACATGAAGGCTGGTGTCCTACCCGATAACGCTCATTGCCTGTCAGTCGGCGGCGGGCGTCTGTAGGACTTGTTCGCTGAGCTTGTCGGCCAGGCGCACGAAGGCGGCCAGATCGAGCTGTTCGGGGCGCAGGCTGCCATCAACGCCGGCGGCTTCGATTTCAGCGTTGCTCAGCAGCAGCTTGAGGGTGTTGCGCAGGGTCTTGCGGCGCTGGTTAAAGGCTTCACGCACGACACGCTCCAACAGCTTGTGATCCTTGGCCGGGTGCGGCAGCACCGCGTGAGGCACCAGGCGCACGATGGCCGAATCGACTTTGGGCGGCGGATTGAACGCGCCCGGGCCAACGTTGAACAGGTGTTCAACCCCGCAGTGATACTGAACCATGATCGACAAGCGACCCCAGTCACCACCACCAGGGCCTGCTGCCAGGCGCTCGACCACTTCCTTTTGCAGCATGAAGTGCATGTCGCGAATCAGGCTGGCGTTATGCAACAGGTGAAAAATCAGCGGCGTAGAGATGTTGTACGGCAGGTTGCCGACCACCCGCAGGCTGTTCGGCGCGGCGTTCAGGCTGGTGAAGTCGAACTTCAGCGCGTCGCCCTGATGCAGGTTGAAATTGCTCTTGCTGGCAAATTGCTGGTTGAGGATCGGGATCAGATCCTTGTCCAGTTCCACCACGTCCAACTGGGCGCCGCTGTTAAGCAGGCCTTGAGTCAGCGCACCCTGGCCAGGGCCGATTTCCAGCAGGCGGTCTTCGGGCTTGGCGTGGATGGCGCGCAGGATGCGGTCGATAACGCCGGCATCGTGCAGGAAGTTCTGGCCGAAGCGCTTGCGCGCACGGTGTTGGTAATGCTCGGTCATAAACGGGTCTCGGCCATCTGGTAGGCGGTTTCCAGGGCGACTTGCAGGCTGCCGGTATCGATTTTGCCGCTGCCGGCCAGGTCCAGGGCAGTGCCGTGGTCGACCGATGTGCGGATGATCGGCAAGCCGAGGGTCACGTTGACTGCCGCGCCGAAGCCTTTGTACTTCAGCACAGGCAGGCCCTGGTCGTGGTACATCGCCAGCACTGCATCGCAGTGCTCCAGATACTTGGGGGTAAACAGAGTGTCGGCGGGCAGGGGGCCACGAAGGTCCATTCCTTCGCCGCGCAGGCGCTCTAATGTAGGTTCGATGATGTCGATTTCTTCATGGCCCAGGTGTCCGCCTTCGCCAGCATGGGGGTTGAGCCCACACACGAGGATGCGTGGCCGGGCAATGCCGAATTTGTCTTGTAGATCGGCGTGCAGGATGCGCGTGACCCGTTCCAGACGCTCCGGCGTGATCGCATCGGCAATCTCGCGAAGAGGCAGGTGAGTGGTGACCAGCGCCACGCGCAATCCGCGAGTGGCGAGCATCATCACCACTTGGGCGGTATGGGTCAGGTCGGCGAGAAATTCGGTGTGCCCGGAAAAGGCGATCCCGGATTCATTGATCACACCCTTGTGCACAGGGGCCGTGATCATGCCGGCAAAATGCCCGTCCAGGCAGCCTTGGCCAGCTCGGGTCAGGGTTTCGAGAACGAAAGCCGCGTTGGCCTTGTTCAGTTGCCCGGCGGTGACCTTGGCGTTGAGCGGTGTATCCCAGACATACAGGCTGTTGGCTGGCGCGGGTACATCCGGCCAGTTGTCCGGGGTGACCGGCAGCAAATCGACAACCACCCCCAGCTGCGCGGCCCGCTCGAGGAGCAGGTCGCGGCTGGTAATGGCAATCAGGGGGTGTGGCTGGGCTTGCGAGGAGAGCAGCAGGCACAGGTCGGGACCTATGCCGGCCGGTTCGCCGGGTGTCAGCGCGAAACGTTTTGGTTTCACTGCGCTGCCTGGTCTGCACCAGGGAGTTTGATCTCTACGTACGCTTCGTCACGGATCTGACGCAGCCAGGTTTGCAGCTCTTCGTCATATTTGCGGTTACGCAATACGGTCATTGCTTGCTGCTCGCGGGCCTGGGTGGTGCTGTCAGTGGCACGACGGCCAAGGACTTCCAGGACATGCCAGCCATATTGGGTCTGGAACGGCTTGGACAGCTGACCTTGTGGGGTCTTGGCCATCACTTCGCGGAACTCGGGAACCAGTGCATTCGGGTCGATCCAGTTCAGGTCGCCGCCGTTGAGGGCGGAACCCGGATCTTCCGAGAAGCTTTTTGCCAGTTCACCGAAATCTTCGCCCGATTCGATACGGGTGTAGAGCGACTCAGCCAGAGCCTTGGTTTTTGCTTCGTCGCGGATCGGGCTAGGTTTGACCAGGATATGACGCACGTGAACTTCGTCACGCGTCTGAGTCTCGCCGCCACGCTTGTCGAGGATCTTCAGGATGATGAAGCCGCCCGGCGTGCGCATTGGCTGGGTAATGTCGCCGACAGTCATGGTGCTCAGCATGCGATCGAACGGAGGTGGCAGTTGACCGGCTTTACGCCAGCCCATGTCGCCACCTTCCAGTGCGGTTTCGCTGGCGGATTTGGCGATTGCCAACTGACCGAAGTCAGCGCCTTGCTTGAGCTGCTGGTAAACCGCGTCTGCCTGTTTGGCTGCATTCTGAATCGCGTCGGAGTTGGCGCTTTCCGGCGTAGGAATCAGGATGTTGGCCAGACGGAATTCTTCGGACAGCTGCATTTTGCCAAGGTCGGAAGCGAGGAAGTTCTTCACTTCCTGTTCGGAAACCTGAATACGCTCGGCCACACGACGCTGACGCACACGGCTGATGACCATCTCGCGGCGAATCTGGTCGCGGGCGTCTTCATAAGACAGACCGTCGCGAGTCAGGGCGGCGCGGAATTGTTCAATCGACATGTTATTGCGCTGGGCAATGGTGCCGACAGCCTGGTTCAGCTCTTCATCGGTAATGCGGATGCCAGAGCGTTCGCCGATCTGCAGTTGCAGGTTTTCGACGATCAGACGCTCGAGCACCTGCTGATCCAGCACGCCGGCCGGCGGTGCGGAGGCACCACGTTTGGCGATGGTTTGCTGAACTTCATGAACCCGTTGGTCCAGTTGGCTCTGCATGACCACGTCGTTATCGACAATGGCCACCACTTTATCGATGGACTGTACCGCGGCGTTCGCCGCGGTACCCAGGAACAGCGCGCCCAGCATCAGCGGGCGCAGACAATCAGAAAGCTTGGTCTTCACGTTCACGATAACCTTGGATGCCTTTGTCGAGGAAGCTCTCTACTTTGGCGCCGGTGAGGCCGCCGAGTCCCTTCAGAACAATTTGTAGGAAAATGCCGTGGTCGCCTTTTTCGTTTTCCGGGGCGTTCTGACTGAACTCGTCATACGAAACCCAGTAACGGTTGATCAGGCGCAGTTTCCAGCAGCAGTTGTCGTACTCGAAACCACCGAATGCTTCCAGAGTACGGTTGCGGTTGTAGTCATACTGCCAGCGGCTGATGGCGTTCCATTGCGGCACGATCGGCCAGATCACCGAGAAGTCGTGCTGTTGGATCTTGTAGTAGTCCTTCACGTAGCCAGGTTGGCCCGGGGTGCCATAGTCACCACCGCCGACTTGCCACTTACCAGTGTTCTGGTCGTAACGGACCTGGTCATTGCGATAGCGATAGCCGGCGTTGATAACCTTGTTCGGGTTGTCTTCAGGTTGGTAGTGGAACATCGCGCTGCCCGAGCGAGGGCTGCGGCTGTCCGGGTCCCAGTTGTAATCGGCCGTGGTGCGCCAATCGCGGTTCCAGCGATATTCGTATTCCAGCGCATACGGCGAGACATTAGCCTGCGCGTCCTGGCGGGTTTTTGCATCAATACCCGGCAATTGAACTTCACGATCCTTGAAATACATGGCCTGGCCGACGCTGATGCGTTGACGTTCGAAGCCATTGTCTTCGATCCAGCGGTTGGTTATGCCCAGAGACAGTTTGTTCTCGTCGCCGACGCGGTCGGAGCCGGAGAAGCGGTTGTCACGGAACAGCGACGCGTAGTTGAAGGTGTATTCGCTGGTGTCGAAGACCGGAATGTCTTCCTGATCCTTTTCAGGGACGTACAGGTAGAACAGGCGCGGTTCGAGGGTCTGGCGATAATTTTTGCCGAACCATTGGGTGTTGCGATCGAAGTACAGGCCGCTGTCGATGCTAGCAATCGGCACGCCACGGTTCTGGTTGCTACCGAAATGACCATTGAGATTTTCAGTCCCGGCTGCAGCTGCGGCTTGATCCTGGGCCACGATCTGGTTTTTGCCGGTGCCGTCCAGGTCCAGTTGGTACTGGGTGTACTGGTACTTGAGCGATGGCTTCAGGAAGCCATAAGTCCAGTCCATCGGCAGGCTGACACCTGGCTTGAGATTCAAACGGTCGCCGTTGGCACGTGCCAGGCCTTGAACGTTGTTATCAAGACGCGGTGCAACGCTACCATCTTCGTTTACGAAGTTACCGTCCTTCAAATCACGGTCAAATCGTACGACTTCTGTCTCGTAGTCGAAATTCAAGCCGCCAGGGTGAGTCGGCAACTGACCATTGAAAGTGATCTGCGGCAAGCGGTCATACGGCGTGATGTCCGAAACGGTCGCGAGCTGATAAGCCTGGGCGTTCACACGAGCGGTGTAGCTGTCGCCACGGTAGGTGACAGAACCCTGCTGGTTCACATAATCGGAGCTTTTAACCCCGATCTGGTCGGTTTCCAGATCCTGGAAGTAATACGGATCGCTGATCTTGGTGTAATCGACTTGAGTCAGAACGCGCGAGTCGAGACCGCCCTTGTGCTGCCAGTTGTACATGTAGCGGTTTTTTTGGTAATCGGTCTGACCACTGCGATCGGTGTCTTCGTCGTTGAGGTACGCGGCGCCGAACTGACCTTCGCTGGACGGGGTCAGGTAACGGAATTCGCCTTCCATCAACAGCCCGTGCTTGCTCATGTAGCGCGGGTACAACGTGGCATCGTAGTTCGGTGCCAGGTTGAAGTAATACGGTGTGACCAGCATGAAGCCGGTATCGCTGCCGGTGCCGATGGTCGGCGGCAGGAAGCCGGACTGGCGACGGTCGTCGATCGGGAAATAGATGTATGGCGTGTACAGAACCGGAATGTCTTTGACCCGCAGCGTCACGTTGGTCGCGGTACCGAAACCGGTGGCCGGGTTCAAGGTGATGTTGTTGCCCTTGAGCTGCCAGGCGTTGCTGTCCGGTTCGCACGTGGTGTACGTACCATCCTTGAGGCGGATGATCGCGTTCTCGGCACGTTTGGCGTACAGCGCATTACCGCGGATACGGGATTTGTGCATGACGTATTCGGCGTTGTCGACCTTGGCTTCACCGGTGTCGAGCTGCACGTCGGCGTGGTCGCCCACGATCAGCGCGCCGTTGTCGCGAACTCGGACGTTGCCGCTCAGTTCGCCACGGCTCTCGGCCTGGTAGAGGTTCGCTTCGTCGGCTTCAACCTGCATGCTGCCCTGACGCATGACCACGTCACCCGCCAGGGTCGCGACCTGCTCATCCTGCTTATAGCGAGAGGCTTTGGCGCCGAGAAAGGTCGGAGCGTCACTTTTATTCGTCTTGTCATTCATGCCAGGACGAATCGGTTCGATATAGGAACCAGCGCAGTAAGGACCGGTTTCGGCCAATTGCGCTGCAGTGAGCTTCTCGCGCGGAACCCAGTCGAGGTGACTGTAGTCTTCGCTACGCGACTTCAGGCCACGGCCCTTGGATTCGGTCACCAGCACAGGCTTGGCGCCGGTGTCTTGACTGGAACCGCTGTCGGCCGGAGTCTCACCGCTCGTGCTTACCGCCGCACTGCCGTCATGGACGGGACGCGGTGGCAGCGCAGCTGCTGGAGATTTTGGCGCACAGTTCCAGGCACCCGAAGCAGAGACTGAGCAGTCATACTGTTCCGCGGCGACCACGAACGAAGTGGCTAGAGGTTGCAGGGCCAGCAGACTGCCGGTAACCAACAACGGAAATTTTTTACGAAACGCGGGGGATTTCAATGCCATCTTATTAGTCCGGGCTTCCTGCGTGCCATCTGCCCGCGGTGTGGGCCGCACGCCTCTCGATGGTCTGAAAAAGATGCTGGATAATAAAGCATGACCCGCTTGACGGCTAGCGCCGTCGGAGACCCTTGCAATGCCTGACCAAGATGTACGTTTGCAACACCTGAAAGTTTGGCTCGATGAGCAATTGGCTGCCCTCTTTGCAGAACAGGGTTGGGGTGCCGTACCCCCGGCCACGTTGACCGCGGCCAGTAGCGATGCGAGTTTTCGACGTTATTTCCGCTGGGAAGGCGAGGGCAGAAGCTTCGTCGTTATGGACGCGCCACCCCCCCAGGAAAACTGTAAACCCTTCGTGGATATCGCTTTTTTGCTGGCGAAATCCGGAATAAATGTTCCGAAAATTTATGCCGAAGACCTCGAACGTGGTTTTCTTTTGCTCAATGACCTGGGCAACAAGACTTACCTGGACGTGATCGACAGCGAAAATGCCGACGATTTGTTCAAGGATGCCCTGCAAGCGCTGCTGGCTTTTCAGCAGTTGCCGATGGTTGCACCGCTGCCAAGTTATGACGTGGCGCTGCTGCGTCGCGAGCTGGAATTGTTCCCCGAGTGGTACGTGAAGCGCGAGTTGGGCATCGAGTTCGACTCGGCGCAGCAAATGCTCTGGCAGAACGTGACTGAGCTATTGATCGACAGCGCGCTGGCCCAGCCCAAAGTGCTGGTGCACCGCGACTACATGCCGCGCAACCTGATGCTCAGCGAGCCAAATCCCGGTGTGCTGGATTTCCAGGACGCAGTCTATGGTCCCGTGACCTACGACGTGACCTGCCTGTTCAAGGACGCGTTCCTCAGCTGGCCCGAGGAGCGTGTGCGTGGTTGGCTGGAAGCTTACTGGCAGCAAGCGGGTGATCTCGGGATCCCGGTTCAGCCAGACTTCGAAGATTTCCTGCGTGCCAGTGACTTGATGGGCGTGCAGCGCCACCTGAAGGTGATCGGCATCTTTGCCCGCATCTGCCACCGCGACGGCAAGCCGCGCTATCTTGGCGATGTACCGCGCTTCTTTGCTTATATAGACGCCGTGATCGCCCGCCGTCCTGAACTGGCCGAGCTGGATGTGTTGCTGCTGAGTCTGCGTGCTGGAGCGAATGCATGAAGGCAATGATTCTGGCAGCAGGCAAAGGCGAACGCATGCGCCCGCTGACCTTGACCACGCCGAAACCGCTGGTTCGCGCGGGCGGTATACCGTTGATCGAGTATCACTTGAAAGCCTTGGCGGTGGCGGGGTTTACCGAGGTGGTGATCAACCATGCCTGGCTCGGCCAGTTGATCGAAAACTACCTGGGTGATGGCTCGCAATACGGCGTGCGTATTCAGTATTCGCCGGAAGGTGAGCCACTGGAAACCGGAGGCGGGATTTTCCGCGCGCTGCCGTTGCTGGGTAACGAGGCCTTTATGGTGGTCAACGGTGACATCTGGACCGACTACGACTTCAGCGCGTTGCACCAACCCATCACCGGGCTGGCGCATTTGGTGTTGGCGGATAACCCTGCACATCATCCGACCGGCGATTTCAGCCTGATCGACGGGCAAGTCCGCGACGGTCAACCGGACACTGCAACCCTCACTTACAGCGGCATCGCGGTCCTGCACCCGCAGCTGTTCGACGGTTGCTCCGCCGGCGCCTTCAAGCTTGCACCGTTGCTGCGCAAGGCCATGGCCGATGGACAAGTCACCGGCGAGCACTTGAATGGACATTGGGTGGATGTTGGCACTCACGAGCGTCTGGCTGAAGTCGAAACCCTGTTAGAAGCGAGACGCTGACATGTTGTGGCCAGGGACTCTGATTGGAGCCGGAGCGGGCTTTTACATCGCCAGCATTCCGGGGGCCATGCTGGGCGCCTTGCTGGGGCAGGTGCTGGATCGGCACTTGCACATACAGAGCTGGGCGCACTTGCGAGAAAAGCTCGGTGGCCGCTCGGTGCTGCGCAACGATGAGCTGCTGTTTGTGTTGTTGGGACGGCTGGCCAAGAGCGATGGACGGGTGGTGGAAGGCCACATCCAGCAGGCCCGCCAGGAAATGCGTTCTCTGGACATGACCGAGTCGGCCCAACTCCGGGCCATTGCCGCGTTCAATCGCGGCAAGTCGGGAGATGACCGGTTGCGCGGTTATTTGCGCCGCTTGAGCGCCCAGCCCCATGCGGCCGAAGGCGTCTTGCGCGCCTGTTGGCGGATGATCTGGGCGGATGGCCGCGCCGGTAGCGCTGAGCGAGAGCTGATCAGGCAGTGGGGTAAATGGCTGGGCTGGACGTCGCGGCAGGTGCAGGCGCTGTCGGCCGATTACGAGCAGCACAAGTTTGCACAGGCCAGCAGCGCGTTGACCTATCAAGATGCTCTGCGGCTTTTGGGCGTTTCGGCGACCAGCGAGCCGGCGCAGATCAAGCATGCTTATCGACGCCTGCTGAGTCGCCATCACCCGGACAAGATCGCTGGCAGCGGTGCGACGGCGCTGCAGGTGCGCGAAGCCACTGACAAGACTCGCGAACTGCATAGCGCCTACACATTGATTCGCGAGCGGCGGGATTTTCGGTAGTGGCCCCGGAAGATCAGAAGATCGCAGGCTGCGGTCTTTTGCTTTTGCTTAATTCGCGTTCTGTGGATTCAACCAGCCCCGTACCCGACGGAACAGCTGCTCTTGCTCAGCCTTGGAATTACCCGGCAAAGCCTTGAGCGAGACCTGGCTGAACCCTGAAGTCTTCAACCGTTTGCTGGCTTGCAAGCGTTCCAGCGCCAGGTTGCGATCCAGCGGCTTGTCCATATAGAAGATGTCTGCGGTGGGCAGCTTCAGGGTCGGTGTCAGTTCGACCAGCTCTGGCTTGGCTTTCGCCGGCATCTGAGCGGCGACCATCACAAACTTCTCCACTTGCGAGGGCTGCTTCTCGCTCAGGTAGCGCGCGGCCCAGTAGGCGCCAGTGCCATGCCCCAGCACGACAATGCGGCGAGCGCTTTGCTGTTCGGCGTAGGCAATCGCGGCGTCGATGCGGGCGAAGATTCGTTCGGCGTCGGCTTTGGCCTGTTCCTCGGTGGTTTCGGTGATCGCCTTGTCCGCCACCTCCGCTTCACCGCCTGCCGCTTGTTCGATGGGCGCGGCGGTGGTCGAGTCTTTGCTGCTGGTGTCAGGGGCTTTTGGTGTGGGTGCCACTTCTACGATACGCGGCGCAATGGCATCGCTTTGCAGGTCCGGCAAGGTGATACTCAGGCTGCTCCACTCGGCGTCCGGCAATTTACGTCGCAATGGACCTATTGCTTGCGGCCAGTCAACGGTTTCGCCGGCGCCCGGGATGATAATCACCGCGCCTTTGGGGTCGCCGGTATTGGCCGGTTTCCACAAGGCCAGAAACGTGTCGCTGCCCGCTTGCAGTTGCTGCTGCTCCTGGGCAGGAATCTGTCGCTCAAGGGCGTTTGCTTCTTCCTGACTACGCTCAAGCAGTGGCTGGCGCTCGACCGGTTTTTCTTCGGTGGGTGTTTCCGTTGCGGCAGGTACCGGGTCGGCGGCCTCGACAGAAAAGGCGCAAGGCAGGATCAGCGACAGGCACAATGCTGGCAGTGCCAGGCGGTAGACAGGGGGCATCGGATATTCCAGGCCAGAAGTTATTCCGGCAGCCTAATGGGTTGGTCAGTATTTGTCAGTGTGTGAGATTTCGATGATGCGTTTTCGCTGCCTGTGGGTTATCGGCTGTTTGTGGTTTCCCTTGATGGGCTGGGCGGCTCCCGCGCCACCGGCGCATGTCGCGCAATTGTCCGCGGGCCAGCAGCAATGGCTGGCGCAGCATGGCGAATTGCGTGTGGGGCTGGTGTTGCAGGTGCCCTACGCCCAATACGATCGCCGCTTGCAGCGTTTGTCCGGGGTCAATGTCGAGCTGATGAAGTGGCTGGCCAAGGCGCTTAAAGTCGAGCTGAGCTGGCGCAACTTTCCCGACCTGGCGCAGCTGGAAGCCGCCGCGCGCGAGGGTGAAATCGACATCGCTCCGGGGCTGACCCAAACCCCCGGCGGTCTGCGGCTCTGGCAGTTTTCCGACCCGTATATGCGGGTGCCGCAATTGGTGGTCAGCGACCAGAAAAGCACCGGCGTGGTAGAGCTGGAAAAACTCGACAGCCAGACCCGCGTCGCCGTGCGCATGCCCGGCGCCACCGCTGATTACCTGCGCAGCAATTACCCACACTTGAACCTTCAAGGCGTGCCGATCGAGCGCCAGGCACTGCAACTGTTGTTGAGTCAGCAGGCCAGTTACGCCGTGGTCGACGAAGCGCAGCTGGGACGTTTGTCCGCCGAACCTGAGTTCGCCGGGCTGGTGGTGGTCGGTGATATCGGCCTGCCGCAACTGTTGCGGGTGGCCACGCGCCGGGATTGGCCGGAACTGGCCGGCATCGTCGAAAGCGCGTTGCGGGCGATCCCGGCCAAGGACCTGGAGCAGCTGCATAACCAATGGCTTCAACCCAAATACCCGCGGCTGACTGAGTCCCCGGGTTTCTGGCAAAACCTCTGTCTGTTGTTGGCGGTGCTGATGCTGAGCAGCATGGCCATCGTGTTCTGGCAGCGTCGGCAGCAGCACAGTCTTGAGCATCGTTTGCGGGCCGCGCGCGAAGACATTGCCCTGCGTGTCGCCAGCGAAGAAGCCTTGAGCCTCACGCAGTTTTCCATCGACCAGAGCACCGTCGGCATCCTTTGGGTCAACTGGGACAGCCATGTGCGCTACGCCAATCGCGCTGCCGAAACCATGCTGGGGTATCCGGCGGGCGGGATCATTGATCGGCCGCTGATCGACTTCGAGCCTGGTTTGCACATGGATCGCTGGCTGAATCTGTGGAAACGCGCCCGGGCCAGCGAGGAAGGCCCGCAAAGTTTCGAAACCAACTGCATACGGGCGGATGGCAGCAATCTGCCGGTGGACGTTTCGCTGAGTTTTTTGCGGTTTCGCGACGGCGAATACCTGGTGGTTTACCTCAACGACGTCACCGAGCGCCGTCGTGCATTGGCCGCCTTGCAGGAAAGCGAGGCGCGCCTGCAAGGGATTGCCGCCAACGTTCCAGGGCTGGTCTTTCGTCTGGAACGGGCACCGGTGACGGGGCAGATCGACTTTGCCTACATCAGTGAAGGCAGCGAGAGCCTGGTCGGTTACTCGCCGGCCACTCTGGCCCATCGCGACAAAGGCCTGCGCAGCCTGGTGCACCCGGACGACAAGGCCAGTTATCACCAAACCCAGGACCATGCGCTGGATACCGACAGTGACTGGTCGTGGCAGGGACGGATTCTGACTCGATCCGGCGAACAGCGCTGGGCCGAAATCAAAGCCATCACCCGCCGACTCGAAGACGGCGCCTATGTCTGGGACGGGATCGTTTGGGACATCAGCGAGAGCAAACGCATCGAACTGGAACTGGCCAGCTCTCGCGAACAGTTGCGTGAGTTGTCCGCGCACCTGGAGAGCGTGCGGGAAGAGGAAAAGGCGCGAATCGCCCGGGAAGTTCACGACGAACTGGGTCAGATGCTCACCGTGCTGAAGCTGGAAACCTCCATGTGTGAACTGGCTTACGCCCAGCTCGATCCCGGTCTGAATGAACGCTTGAACAGCATGAAGCGACTGATAGCGCAGCTGTTCCAACTGGTTCGCGATGTCGCCACGGCACTGCGGCCACCGATTCTCGACGCCGGGATCGCCTCGGCCATCGAGTGGCAGGCCCGTCGATTCGAGGCGCGCACGCAGATTCCGTGTCTGGTGCAGGTGCCGGAGAATCTGCCAGTGCTCAGTGATGCCAAGGCGATTGGCCTGTTCCGGATCCTTCAGGAAGCGCTGACCAATGTCATGCGCCATGCCCAGGCGCATACTGTCGAGCTGACATTGGCGCTGGAAGGCGACGAGTTGTGTCTGACCGTAAGCGATGATGGCGTAGGATTTGTCCCCGCCACCGGTAGGTCAACATCCTTCGGGGTGGTCGGCATGCGCGAACGAGTGTTGATCATGGGCGGGCAGTTGTCGCTTGAGAGTGAACCGGGTGAAGGCACGACCTTGAGCGTGCGAGTGCCGCTGGATGAGGAGAAGTAAGTGATCCGTGTACTGGTAGCTGAAGACCACACCATCGTCCGCGAAGGCATCAAGCAATTGATCGGCCTGGCCAAGGATTTGCTGGTGGTAGGGGAGGCGAGCAATGGTGAGCAGTTGCTCGAGACGTTGCGCCATGTTCCTTGCGAAGTGGTCTTGCTGGACATCTCCATGCCTGGGGTTAACGGCCTGGAGGCGATTCCGCGGATTCGCGCGCTGAACAATCCGCCGGCGATTCTGGTGTTGTCGATGCACGACGAAGCGCAAATGGCCGCCCGTGCGTTGAAGGTCGGCGCCGCGGGCTACGCGACCAAGGATAGCGATCCGGCGCTGCTGTTGACGGCGATCCGCAAGGTCGCGGCGGGCGGGCGCTACATCGACCCGGACCTGGCCGACCGCATGGTCTTTGAAGTCGGTCTGACTGATTCGCGGCCGTTGCACTCGTTGCTGTCTGAGCGCGAATTCTCGGTGTTCGAACGCCTGGCCCAGGGCGCCAACGTCAACGACATCGCCCAGCAACTGGCCTTGAGCAGCAAAACCATCAGCACCCACAAAGCGCGGCTGATGCAGAAACTCAACATCACCTCCCTGGCGGAGCTGGTGAAGTACGCGATGGAGCACAAACTCCTCTAACACATCGTATTCCGCTGATTCACTGCAACCCCCTGTGGGAGCGAGCTTGCTCCCACAGGGATAGTGGTCGCATGCCCATTTACGACATCCTGCAAAGCCGCTTTTGCCCGTTCTTGCGGCTTTGCAGCTTCAAGATTGCCGCTGCCCCTATCCATCCCCGCCATCCTTGTAGGGCAATCCCTACCCCCAACCTTCCATCCTGCTGAGGCCATTCTCTCCTGCGCCCCGATTTGCGTGGTCAGCAGTGTCCACTAGGCTTAGTCCACAGCAGTCATCACAACAAAGGTGTGGGTATGAGCCAGGTCGATTCAAACGCAGGGGCCAGCGATATTCTGGTCAGCTTTCGTGGAGTACAAAAAAGCTACGACGGCGAGAACCTGATCGTCAAAGACCTCAACCTGGAGATTCGCAAAGGCGAATTCCTCACCTTGCTCGGGCCGTCCGGCTCCGGCAAGACCACCAGCCTGATGATGCTCGCCGGTTTCGAAACGCCGACTGCTGGCGAAATCCAGCTGGCCGGGCGTTCCATCAACAACGTGCCGCCGCACAAGCGCGACATCGGCATGGTGTTCCAGAACTACGCATTGTTCCCGCACATGACCGTTGCCGAAAACCTGGCATTCCCGCTGACCGTGCGCGGCCTGAACAAGAGCGATGTCAGCGACAAGGTCAAAAAAGTCCTGAGCATGGTGCAGCTCGACACCTTCGCCCAGCGTTATCCGGCGCAACTGTCCGGCGGTCAGCAGCAGCGTGTGGCCCTGGCCCGGGCGTTGGTGTTCGAACCACAACTGGTGCTGATGGACGAACCCCTCGGTGCACTCGACAAACAACTGCGTGAACACATGCAGATGGAGATCAAGCACCTGCACCAGCGCCTCGGCGTGACCGTGGTCTACGTGACCCACGACCAGGGCGAAGCCCTGACCATGTCCGATCGCGTGGCCGTGTTCCACCAGGGCGAGATCCAGCAGATCGCGCCGCCGCGCACCCTCTACGAAGAGCCGAAAAACACCTTCGTCGCCAACTTTATCGGCGAGAACAACCGCCTCAACGGCCGCTTGCACAGCCACACCGGCGATCGCTGCGTGGTTGAGTTGGGGCGCGGTGAAAAGGTTGAAGCCCTGGCGGTCAACGTCGGCAAGACCGGCGAACCCGTCACGCTGTCGATTCGCCCCGAGCGCATCAGCCTCAACGGCGCAAGCGATCAATGCGTCAACCGCTTCTCTGGGCGGGTGGAGGAATTCATCTATCTGGGCGACCACGTCCGGGTTCGCCTGGAAGTCTGCGGCAAGACCGATTTTTTTGTGAAACAACCGATTGCCGAGCTCGATCCCGCGCTGACCGTCGGCGACGTGGTACCGCTTGGCTGGCAGGTCGAACACGTTCGCGCGCTCGACCCACTTCTAGAGGCGAACTGATCGCCCCCTGCTACACCAACACCAACCCTGCACGTGGAGAGAACAATAAATGTTGAGATCCCTGAAATTCACCGCTTTGGTCATGGGCATGATCGGCGCGGCACACGCAATGGCGGCGGGCCCGGACCTGACCGTGGTGTCCTTTGGCGGGGCGAACAAGGCCGCGCAGGTCAAAGCCTTCTATGCACCGTGGGAAGCGGCAGGCAACGGCAAAATCGTGGCGGGCGAGTACAACGGCGAAATGGCCAAGGTCAAAGCCATGGTCGACACCAAGAGCGTGTCCTGGGACCTGGTAGAAGTTGAATCGCCAGAATTGTCCCGTGGTTGCGACGAAGACATGTTCGAGCAGCTTGATCCGAAGTTGTTCGGCAAGTCCGAAGACTACGTCAAAGGCGCCATCCAGCCATGCGGCGTGGGCTTCTTCGTGTGGTCGACCGTGCTGGCCTACAACGCCGACAAACTGGCTTCCGCACCGACCAGCTGGGTGGATTTCTGGGACACCAAGAAATTCCCGGGCAAACGTGGCCTGCGTAAAGGCGCCAAATACACCCTTGAATTCGCTCTGATGGCCGACGGCGTTGCGCCGAAAGACGTCTACAAAGTACTGGCCGGCAAGGATGGTCAGGACCGCGCGTTCAAGAAGCTTGATGAGCTGAAGCCAAGCATCCAGTGGTGGGAAGCCGGCGCGCAACCGCCGCAATACCTCGCTTCCGGCGACGTGGTCATGAGCTCGGCCTACAACGGCCGGATCGCTGCCGTGCAGAAAGAAAGCAACCTGAAAGTCGTGTGGAACGGCGGTATCTACGACTTTGACGCATGGGCTATCCCGAAAGGTCTGGATAAAGCACGCGCTGAAGCGGCGAAGAAATTCATCGCGTTCTCGGTGGCGCCGCAGCAGCAAAAGACCTACTCGGAAAACATCGCCTACGGCCCGGCCAACATTCAAGCCGTACCGTTGCTGGCCAAGGATGTCCTGAAAGACATGCCAACCACCCCGGAAAACATCGCCAACCAGGTGCAGATCGACGTCAGCTTCTGGGCTGACAACGGTGAGCAACTGGAACAGCGCTTCAATTCCTGGGCTGCGAAGTAAGCAAGTCACACGGGACGACGGTTCACCGGATGATCGTTCCCACGCTCTGCGTGGGAATGCCGCCCGGGACGCTCCGCGTCCCTGTGACGCAGAGCGTCACTGGATGCGTTCCCACGCAGAGCGTGGGAACGATCAGTACCAAAAGTTCGAGGTGGCGTTGCCACCTTTGCAATGACCAAAGATTTCCGGAGTACGCCATGGCCACCGCCATTCCCCTGAACGCGGGCACCGACCCCACCTTGAAGCAGCGGCTCAAGCACGCCGAGCGGATCAACCGCTGGAAAGCACAAGCCTTGATCGCGCCGTTGGTGCTGTTTCTGTTGCTGGTGTTCCTGGTGCCCATCGTGGCGCTGCTCTACAAAAGCGTTGGTAACCCGGAAGTGGTCGGCGGCATGCCGCGCACCGTGGCGGCTATCGCCAGTTGGGATGGCCGAGGCCTGCCCGCTGAACCGGTTTACAAGGCGGCCAGCGAAGACCTCGCTGAAGCCCGCAAGAATCAGACCCTGGGCGACCTGTCCAAGCGCTTGAACATGGAGTTGGCCGGCTACCGGAGCCTGCTGACCAAAACTGCACGTGCCTTACCGTTCGCCACCGAGCCGGCCTCTTACAAAGAAGCGCTGGAAGGTCTCGACGAGCGCTGGGGCGACCCGGCCTACTGGCAAGCCGTGCGCCGCAACACCAGCAGCATCACGCCTTATTACTTGCTGGCGGCGGTCGATCACCGTATCGACGACCTCGGCGAAATCGCCCCGGCCACGCCCGATCAGGCGATCTACCTCGACATCTTCGCCCGGACCTTCTGGATGGGGCTGATCATCACCGTGATCTGCCTGCTGCTGGCGTATCCGCTGGCCTACTTGCTGGCGAACTTGCCATCACGTCAAAGCAACCTGCTGATGATCCTGGTGCTACTACCATTCTGGACCTCGATTCTGGTGCGGGTCGCCGCATGGATCGTGTTGCTGCAATCGGGTGGCTTGATCAACAGCGGTCTGATGGCCATGGGCATCATCGATAAACCGCTGGAGCTGGTGTTCAACCGCACCGGGGTTTACATCTCCATGGTGCACATCCTGCTGCCGTTCATGATTCTGCCGATCTACAGCGTGATGAAAGGCATCTCGCCGACCTACATGCGTGCGGCGATTTCCCTCGGCTGCCATCCGTTTGCCAGTTTCTGGCGGGTGTACTTCCCGCAGACCTATGCCGGTGTCGGCGCCGGTTGCCTGCTGGTGTTCATCCTCGCGATTGGCTACTACATCACCCCGGCCTTGCTGGGCAGCCCGAACGATCAGATGGTCAGTTACTTCGTCGCCTTCTACACCAACACCAGCATCAACTGGGGCATGGCGACCGCACTCGGTGGGCTGCTGCTGTTGGCGACCGTGGTGCTTTATCTGATTTACAGCTGGCTGGTGGGCGCCAGTCGCCTGCGCCTGAGCTAAGGGGAGAACGAAATGCTGAGTCCTTATATGTCGCCCATTGAGCGGGTGTGGTTCTACAGCTTGCGCATTCTCTGCGGGCTGGTCCTGTTGTTCCTGATTCTGCCGGTGCTGGTGATCATCCCGCTGTCGTTCAACTCCGGGAGCTTTCTGGTGTACCCGTTGCAAGGCTTTTCGCTGCACTGGTACCAGGACTTCTTCGCTTCGGCCGAGTGGATGCGTTCGCTGAAGAACAGCATCATCGTTGCTCCGGCGGCGACTGTGTTGGCGATGATCTTCGGTACGCTGGCGGCCATCGGCCTGACGCGGGGCGACTTCCCCGGTAAGGCGCTGGTGATGGCGCTGGTGATTTCGCCGATGGTGGTACCGGTGGTGATCATTGGTGTGGCCAGCTATCTGTTCTTTGCGCCACTGGGTCTGGGTAACAGCTTCTTCTCGCTGATCGTGGTGCATGCGGTGTTGGGTGTGCCGTTTGTGATCATCACGGTGTCGGCGACCTTGCAGGGGTTCAACCAGAACCTGGTGCGTGCTGCTGCGAGCCTGGGTGCTTCGCCGCTGACGGCGTTCCGTCGGGTGACACTGCCGCTGATTGCGCCTGGCGTGATCTCCGGTGCGCTGTTTGCCTTCGCCACTTCGTTCGATGAAGTGGTGGTGACGCTGTTCCTCGCCGGACCTGAACAAGCGACATTGCCACGGCAGATGTTCAGCGGGATTCGTGAAAACCTCAGCCCGACCATCGCCGCCGCCGCAACGCTGCTGATCGCCTTCTCGGTGATCCTGCTGCTGACCCTGGAATGGCTGCGTGGCCGTAGCGAGAAACTGCGTACCGCCCAGGTCTGACCCACCCGCAATGATCGTTCCCACGCTCCGCGTGGGAATGCAGCCCGGGACGCTCCGCGTCCCATCGAGAGCCGAACGCGGAGCGTCCGTTGAGGCATTCCCACGCAGAGCGTGGGAACGATCGGTAGGCTACGGGTATGGTCATTCATGGCCTGAATAGCAGACAAACTCCAATCCCCAGCTACTCTTGTGCCCAGCTCCCCTATCTATAAGAGGCTGCGCACATGGGTCTTTCCTCTTTCAAAATCGCTCACAAACTGATCACCGGCGCCGGTGCCATCGAGCAACTGGCGGCTGAACTGACTCGCCTGGACATCGACAACCCGCTGATCGTCACCGATGCCGCACTGGTCAAGTCCGGCACGGTCGAGCTGGCGCTGGCGCAGCTGGGCGACCGAACCTACGAAATCTTCGACCGTGTGTTGCCAGACCCGGAAATCGCCATCGTCGAAGACTGCATGCGGGTCTACCGCGAGGGCGGGCATGACGGGCTTATCGGCCTGGGCGGCGGCAGTGCGATCGACATTGCCAAAAGCGTCGCGGCCTACGCCGGTTACCACGGAGAACTGGAGGATCTGTTCGGCATCGATCAGGTGCCGCGCAAAGGCCCGCCGCTGATCGCCATTCCGACCACCGCCGGTACCGGCTCGGAAGTCACTAACGTGGCGATCCTCTCCGACAAGGTCGCGCAGCTGAAGAAAGGCATCGTCAGCGACTATCTATTACCGGACGTGGCGCTGGTCAGCCCGCAAATGACCCTGACCTGTCCGCGCAGTGTCACTGCCGCCAGTGGCGTCGATGCACTGGTGCACGCCATCGAATCCTATCTGTCGCTCAACGCCTCACCGATTACCGACGCGCTGGCCATCGGCGCCATCAAGCTCATCGCCAAGGCGCTGCCGAAGGCCTATGCCAATCCGTCCAATCTCCAGGCCCGCGAAGACATGGCCACCGCCAGCCTGATGGCCGGTATGGCGTTTGGTAATGCCGGGGTCGGCGCGGTGCACGCGCTGGCGTATCCGCTCGGCGGCCGTTTCAACATTGCCCATGGCGTCAGCAACGCTTTGCTGCTGCCGTATGTCATGACCTGGAACAAAATGGCCTGCGTGGAGCGCATGCAAGATATCGCCGAGGCCATGGGGGTGAAGACCACTCATCTGAGCGCCAACGCCGCGGCGGACAAGGCCGTAGAGGCGATGACCGAGTTGTGCGCTGCGGTGGAAATCCCGCCGGGCCTGCGCAGCTTCGGCGTTCCCGAAGACGCCATCCCGGCCATGGCCGTGGAGGCGGCGGGAATTGAGCGCCTGATGCGCAACAATCCGCGCAAATTGAGTGCCGTCGATATCGAGAAGATCTACCGAGCGGCGTACTGATCATCGCGGCCACGTCGCGCGGGTCAAAGCATGAGGTATACAATGCGCGCCATCGTGATTCTGCTCAAAAAAGGTGCGTCATGCAGCCCTTCGTAATTGCTCCGTCGATTCTCTCCGCCGACTTCGCCCGCCTGGGTGAAGAAGTGGACAACGTCCTGGCCGCTGGCGCCGACTTCGTGCACTTCGATGTCATGGACAACCACTACGTGCCGAACCTGACTATCGGCCCGATGGTGTGTGCCGCGCTGCGCAAGTACGGCGTGACCGCGCCGATCGACGCGCACCTGATGGTCAGCCCGGTGGACCGCATCGTCGGTGACTTCATCGAAGCCGGCGCGACCTACATCACGTTTCACCCGGAAGCCTCGCAGCACGTCGATCGCTCCCTGCAACTGATTCGCGAAGGTGGCTGCAAGTCGGGCCTGGTGTTTAACCCGGCGACGCCGCTGGACGTGCTCAAGTACGTGATGGACAAGGTCGACATGATCCTGCTGATGAGCGTCAACCCGGGCTTCGGCGGGCAGAAGTTCATCCCCGGCACCCTCGATAAGCTGCGTGAGGCGCGGGCGCTGATCGATGCTTCCGGCCGTGACATCCGCCTGGAAATCGACGGCGGCGTGAACGTGAACAACATTCGTGAAATCGCCGCTGCTGGCGCCGACACCTTCGTCGCCGGCTCGGCGATCTTCAATGCACCGAACTACCAAGAGGTGATTGAAAAGATGCGTTCCGAACTGGCGCTGGCCCGCCCATGAGTGGCTTTGAGCAGCTGTTCCCGGGGTCTCTGCCGCGGCTGGTGATGTTCGATCTGGATGGCACGCTGGTCGATTCAGTCCCCGACCTCGCAGCGGCTGTGGATAACATGCTGCTCAAACTCGGGCGTCAACCTGCCGGCATCGAATCGGTGCGTGATTGGGTGGGCAACGGCGTGCACACGCTGGTACGCCGGGCCTTGGCCAACCACATCGACGCCGAGGGTGTCGATGAGGTCGAGGCCGAACATGCCCTGGAGTTGTTCAACGGTTTTTATGAGGACGGTCACGAGCTGACGGTGGTTTACCCCGGCGTGCGCGACACCCTGAAATGGCTGCACAAGCAGGGTGTCGAGATGGCGCTGATCACCAACAAGCCGGAGCGCTTCGTCGCGCCGCTGCTGGATCAGATGAAAATCGGTCGTTATTTCCGCTTGATCATCGGCGGCGACACCCTGCCACAGAAAAAGCCGGACCCGGCAGCGCTGTTTTTCGTGATGAAAATGACCAACATCCCGGCGTCGCAATCCTTGTTCGTCGGCGATTCGCGCAGCGATGTGCTGGCGGCGAAAGCGGCGGGGGTCAAATGCGTGGCGCTGAGTTACGGCTATAACCATGGCCGGCCGATTGCCGAAGAGTCGCCGGCGCTGGTGATCGACGATCTGCGCAAGTTAATTCGCGGTTGCCTGGATCCAGCCGCTGAGATAACGTTGCCCGACGCTGTTCAACCCCCTTCTGGAAACGCCATCGTGGTGGTCACTCGCAAACTCTGGATGAAAGTCATCAAGGCCCTGGCCCGCTGGCGTTGGCGCGCCTGACTTGTTCCTGGCCGGCATACCGGCGCGTTTGCATACCTGACTGTTAGACCCTCAAGCCACGAGGCTACCCCATGATCCGCGAAGAATTCCTGCGTTTGGCCGCTGCCGGCTACAACCGCATCCCGCTTGCCTGTGAAACCCTGGCCGACTTCGACACACCGCTGTCGATCTACCTGAAACTGGCCGACGAGCCCAACTCCTACCTGCTGGAATCGGTGCAGGGCGGGGAGAAGTGGGGGCGTTACTCGATCATCGGCCTGCCGTGCCGCACCGTGCTGCGAGTTCACGACCATCACGTCAGCGTGACCCACGACGGCATCGAGATCGAAAGCCACGAAGCCGAAGATCCACTGGCCTTCGTCGAAGAATTCAAAGCTCGCTACAACGTGCCGACCATCCCTGGCCTGCCGCGTTTCAACGGCGGCCTGGTGGGATACTTCGGTTACGACTGCGTGCGCTATGTGGAGAAGCGTCTGGGCAAGTGCCCGAACCCGGATCCGTTGGGCGTGCCGGACATTCTGCTGATGGTTTCTGACGCGGTGGTCGTGTTCGACAACCTCGCCGGCAAGATGCACGCGATTGTCCTGGCCGATCCCTCGCAGGAAGATGCTTTCGAGCAGGGTCAGGCGCGTCTGGAGGAGCTGCTGGAAAAACTCCGTCAGCCGATTACCCCGCGCCGTGGCCTGGATTTCAGCAAGCAACAGTCTGCTGATCCGGTGTTTCGTTCGAGCTTCACCCAGGACGATTACGAAAAAGCCGTCGACACCATCAAGGAATACATCCTGGCCGGTGACTGCATGCAGGTCGTGCCGTCCCAGCGCATGTCGATCGACTTCAAGGCCGCACCGATCGATCTGTACCGGGCGCTGCGCTGCTTCAACCCGACGCCTTATATGTACTTCTTCAACTTCGGCGACTTCCACGTCGTCGGCAGTTCGCCGGAAGTGCTGGTGCGGGTCGAAGACAACCTGATCACCGTACGCCCGATCGCCGGCACCCGTCCGCGGGGCGCCAACGAAGAGGCCGACCTGGCACTGGAAAAAGACCTGCTGTCCGACGACAAGGAAATCGCCGAGCACTTGATGCTGATCGACCTTGGCCGTAACGACACCGGTCGGGTCTCGGAAATCGGTTCGGTGAAACTCACTGAAAAAATGGTCATCGAGCGTTATTCCAACGTGATGCACATCGTTTCCAACGTCACCGGTCAATTGAAGGCCGGGCTGACAGCGATGGACGCACTGCGCGCGATTCTGCCGGCGGGCACCTTGTCTGGCGCACCGAAGATTCGCGCGATGGAAATCATCGACGAACTGGAACCGGTCAAACGTGGTGTCTACGGTGGGGCGGTCGGCTACTTCGCCTGGAACGGCAACATGGACACCGCGATTGCCATCCGCACCGCGGTGATCAAGAACGGCGAACTGCATGTGCAGGCCGGTGGCGGCATCGTTGCCGACTCGGTGCCGGCGCTGGAATGGGAAGAAACCCTGAACAAGCGCCGCGCGATGTTCCGTGCAGTGGCCCTTGCCGAACAAACCCCGGACGCCTGAGCTCCCACAGGGAACTCACCACCATAAAAAAACGCGGCACCTGTGAGGGTGCCGCGTTTTTTTATGCCTGCTGATTGTCGGATCAGAAGTCCAGCGCAACCCCAACGGTAAGCCCTTGCTGGGTAAAGTCATCATCCTTGCGGAACGTGTATCCGCCACGTAGCGCCAGATCGGCCGTCAACTTGTGGCTGACCCCCAGGCTCACGCGATTCAAGTGGCTTTGCGGTGTATAGCCGTCCAGTTTGAAGTCCAGGGACGGCAGGCTGTTGAGCGCGATGTTTACTTTCTGAGTGTCATCCTCGTATTCACGCTCATACGCGTATTCGCCGAACACTTGAGTCTGCGCGGTGATCTGGTATTTACCCTGCAGACCGGCGCCCAGACGTTTTGAATCGCGAGTCTGATCATCAAAGGTCAGCGCTGTGGAACGAGTGCTGTTTTCCGAGTAGCCGTCGACTTCCACTTTTGCGTAATCGGCGCTGATGAACGGCGACAGGTGCCACTCGCTGCCCGGTTGGGCAATGTCGTAGCCAAGGCGAGTGCTGAAGGCCCAGAGATCGCCATCGGTATCGCCTTTTTCCGCACCTTGGCCGGCACCCAGGTCGAATTTGCGTTTGAGGTTGTCGTAATCCAGCTTGCCGCCGGTCAGTGCGGCATCGGCCCACCAGCGATTCTGCTGGAACTGGGCGAAGGCGGTGGCCAGGTAGCTGTTGAGTTTGTAGTCCGAATCGTTATTGCCTGCTTCCAGATTCTGACGATAGAAACCCGCCGCCACACCGACGCGCCAGGCGTCATTGAGACGATAGCTGCCGCCGATGTTCAGGTTGTAACCGCCGCCGTCGGCGCTGGCTCCGCTGCTTTGGCTATCGACATCCAGATGCTGGCCGCCACCGGCGACAATCGCGCGCCATTGGCCGATCGCTTGCCAGTTCTCCCAGTCCGATTGCCATTGGCTGCGCAGTTCATCCTGGTGCGCACGCAAGGTAGCGTGGGCCATTTCCGGCAACAACGTCAGCTCCCAAGGCGCTGCCAGTAAGGAATAGGCGTAGTCGGAAATCAGTTTTTGCCCGGCTTCGGTCGGATGAACCCCATCGTTATAAATCAGCTTGCTGGGGTCCGGGGTGGCACTGTTGATGCCATACGTAGGGTTTTCGGTGCAGCTGTTACCGCTGAAGCAAGTCGCCGTCAGGTTCTGGCCGGTAGCAAAACCGAATCGAGCCGGATCAGCGAAGGTTTCCTGCAACAGCAACGGAATGTTCAGCGGGATGATTTCGGCATCGATTCCCGCGAGACGGGTGACCAGTTGCCGGTTGAAGGCAGAGCTCAGTAGTGAGGTGGGTGTCTGCTGGGGTGTGCCATTGATGGCAGGCGTCAAACCCAGGTCGGGCAGCAGCCATACCACGATGTACCGGGCGCCGGCGGTTTGCAGGACCTGGACGCTGTTGGCCAGTCGGTCCGCAGCGGCATTCGCTTGAGCGCCACTTTGTACACGTCCCTGAAGAAAATCGTTACCACCCCCGGAAATGTAATACAGCGCATTCGGATCGGCGCTGAAGTTGTTTGTAGGCAGGTAGCCCGAACGCGTGCGTTCACCCGTGGCGGATACGCTGGTGATCGAGGTGAGGATCTGGTCGGTGCGGTATCCGCCAACGGCCCAGTTGTTACCGTCCGGCAGGCCCAGGTTCGCACGCGCCGCCGAGGTTGAAGCGGCCGTTTGGTCCGGTGAAAACCCGAGCCTTTCACCCAGCAGTTGGGTCGAGTTGGCGGAATAGACTTCGCCGCTGCCGTCCCGGTAAACCGGTCCGGTGCGGTTGGTGAAGCGCAGGGTCGAGCCAGGAGGGCCGCCCGTGTCGGTAAACTGCCCGGCATCGTTGAGGCTATCGCCGAAGACGATGAAATTCGAATAAGGGTTGGGCGCCGCGATCGCCTGGGTGCAGGCCATGGCGAGCAAGCAGCCGGCAAGCGGTACAGCCAACGTCTGTCTGATCATGTGCAAGTCCGTTTGTTATTGTTGTAGTGAGCAAAACGACAGTGCCAAAAACTATAGAGCCTGTTGCCGTTCGGCGCGAACCCGTCAATTGTTTCAAGAGCTTCCATCGCCCCATATTGCACGCTCTGCCCAGCTAAGTTACTGTGCCAAGACGTATAAATGAGACCTTCCCCGTGTTGATCGTCAGCAAACTTCTGGATCAAGTCATCAAGGCACACGCCCGTTGGCGTTGGCGCGCCTGAATCCTTCTGCCGGCCCGGCCGGATCTTTACCGCTTTGCCTTCTTTACCCGTAAGACAAACCGCTTTGCAGCGCGACTCCAGCGACTGACAAAGTGCAGGACGCTGCGGGTAAATCATTCGAAGGCTGTATTAAAGTCAGTGAATTCAAGAGGTTCTTAACGCCATGTTGCTGATGATCGATAACTACGACTCTTTTACCTACAACGTTGTGCAATACCTCGGTGAGCTTGGCTCCCAGGTCAAAGTCGTGCGCAACGATGAGCTCACCATTGCCGAAATCGAAGCCCTCAACCCTGAGCGGATCGTCGTTTCCCCCGGCCCTTGCACGCCGAACGAAGCCGGCGTGTCGATTGATGTGATCAAACATTTTGGCGGTAAATTGCCGATTCTGGGCGTCTGCCTGGGGCATCAGTCCATCGGCCAGGCCTTTGGCGGCGATGTGGTCCGCGCCCGTCAGGTCATGCACGGCAAAACCAGCCCGGTGTTCCACGAGGACAAGGGCGTTTTTGAAGGCCTGAACCATCCGCTGACAGTCACCCGCTATCATTCACTGATCGTCAAGCGCGAAACCCTGCCCGATTGCCTGGAGCTGACCGCCTGGACCCAGCTTGAAGACGGCTCGGTCGACGAGATCATGGGCCTGCGCCACAAGACACTGAACATCGAGGGTGTCCAGTTTCACCCTGAGTCGATCCTCACCGAACAGGGCCACGAGCTGTTCGCTAATTTCCTCAAACAAACCGGCGGCACGCGCTAAGGACTTTTCATGAATATCAAGACAGCCCTGAGCCGTATCGTCGAACAGCTCGACCTCAGCACCGATGAGATGCGCGATGTGATGCGCGAGATCATGACCGGTCAATGCACTGATGCGCAGATCGGCGCGTTCATGATGGCCATGCGTATGAAGAGTGAAAGCATCGACGAAATCGTCGGTGCCGTGTCGGTCATGCGCGAGCTGGCGGACAAGGTCGAACTCAAGACCCTCGACGGCGTTGTTGATGTGGTCGGCACTGGCGGCGATGGCGCGAACATCTTCAACGTATCGACTGCTTCCTCGTTCGTGGTCGCGGCGGCCGGTTGCACGGTGGCCAAGCACGGTAACCGTGCGGTCTCGGGCAAAAGCGGCAGCGCCGATCTGCTGGAGGCGGCGGGTATCTACCTGAACCTGACGCCGGTTCAGGTCGCACGCTGCATCGACAACGTCGGCATCGGTTTCATGTTCGCCCAGACCCATCACAGCGCCATGAAGCACGCCGCCGGCCCGCGCCGGGAGCTGGGTTTGCGCACGCTGTTCAACATGCTCGGCCCGCTTACGAATCCGGCCGGCGTGAAGCATCAGGTGGTGGGCGTGTTCAATCAGGCGTTGTGCCGGCCGCTGGCTGAAGTCTTGCAACGCATGGGCAGCAAGCACGTGCTGGTGGTGCACTCGAAGGATGGCCTGGACGAATTCAGTCTGGCAGCGCCAACCTTTGTGGCGGAATTGAAGGATGACCAGATCACTGAGTATTGGGTCGAGCCAGAAGACCTGGGGATGAAGAGCCAGAGCCTGCACGGTCTGGCAGTGGATAGCCCGGCGGCCTCGCTGGAGCTGATTCGCGATGCCCTGGGCAAGCGCAAGACCGAGAACGGTCAGAAAGCCGCGGAAATGATTATGCTCAATGCCGGTGCCGCGCTGTACGCCGCCGACCATGCCAGCAGTTTGAAAGAAGGCGTTGCCCTGGCGCACGATGCGCTGCACACAGGCCTCGCTCGGGAAAAACTGGAGGAGTTGGGTGCATTTACCGCGGTATTCAAAGTGGAGAATGAGGGATGAGTGTACCGACGGTTCTGGAAAACATACTGGCCCGTAAAGTCCAGGAAGTCGCCGAGCGTAGCGCTCGCGTAAGCCTGGCGGAGCTGGAAAGTCTGGCCAAGGCGGCCGATGCACCCCGTGGTTTTGCCAAGGCATTGTTGGCTCAGGCCAAGCTCAAGCAGCCAGCGGTCATTGCAGAAATCAAGAAAGCTTCACCGAGCAAAGGCGTTATCCGCGAGAATTTCATTCCCGCCGACATCGCCAAGAGTTACGAGAAGGGCGGCGCGACCTGTCTGTCAGTGCTCACCGATATCGATTACTTCCAGGGCGCCGATGCGTATCTGCAACAGGCGCGGGCGGCGTGCAAACTGCCGGTGATCCGCAAGGATTTCATGATCGACCCGTACCAGATCATTGAAGCCCGTGCGTTGGGCGCCGACTGCGTGCTGCTGATCGTCTCTGCACTGGATGACGTGAAAATGGCCGAGCTGGCTGCCGTCGCCAAAAGTGTCGGCCTCGATGTGCTGGTGGAAGTTCACGATGGCGACGAACTGGAGCGGGCCTTGAAAACCCTCGACACTCCGTTGGTCGGCGTGAACAACCGCAACCTGCACACCTTCGACGTCAATCTGGAAACCACCCTCGATCTGTTACCGCGTATCCCGCGTGATCGCTTGGTGATCACCGAAAGTGGCATTTTCAACCGGGCCGATGTCGAGCTGATGGAAATCAGCGATGTGTACGCGTTCCTGGTTGGCGAAGCATTCATGCGCGCCGAAAGCCCGGGCACCGAACTGCAGCGTCTGTTCTTTCCTGAGCGTGGTATCGCGGTGAGCGGTTCTACACTCGACTGAACGTGACTTAATGAAGAAGCCGGCGATGCCGGCTTTTTTATACCCCAAACAAAGGATGTCTACTGCCATGACCCAGCCCATCGCCTTGACCGTCGAAGCCGGCCTGCTCGCCGAACAGGATCTGTTGGCCCATGTGTGCACCGGCGATTCGGAGTTTGGCCTGCTGTTCTGGCAACCCAGTGATAAGGCGCTGGTCATGCCGCGACGGTTGAATCGTCTGCCTGGGTTCGAGGTCGCGTGCGAAGTGTCGGCAGCGGCAGGTTGGCCGGTGTTGTTGCGTGAGACCGGCGGTGAGCCGGTGCCACAATCGGCGTCGACGATCAACATCGCACTGGTCTACGCGCCACCGCGTAGCGAGGGTGACCAGAACCGCATCGAAACCGGTTATCGCCGGCTTTGCGATCCGATTTGTCAGTTACTCGATGAACTGGGCGGCGTTTCGTCTTTGGGCGAAATAGAGGGGGCGTTCTGTGATGGGCGTTTCAACGTCAACCTTGATGGGCGCAAGATGGTCGGCACGGCTCAACGCTGGCGCCAGAGCAAGGGCGGTACGCGTCCGGTAGGGTTGGTGCACGGTGCTTTGTTGCTCGATAACGAGCGTGAGTCGATGGTTGCGGCGGTTAACCGTTTCAATGAAGCCTGTGGCCTGGAGCAGCGAGTTCGCGCCGAAAGCCACATTGCTCTTCATGAAAAATATGCAGCACCTGATGCGTTGGGGCGCCTCGACACGTTGTACCGCCAGTTGCTGGCAGACATGTTCAGGGTTTAGCGCGTACCGAAGACCACCATGGTCTTGCCTTTGACGTCCACCAGGTTGCGTTCTTCCAGGTCCTTGAGTACGCGACCGACCATCTCACGTGAACAACCGACAATCCGCCCGATTTCCTGACGGGTCACTTTGATCTGCATGCCATCGGGATGGGTCATGGCATCTGGCTGTTTGCACAGTTCGAGCAAGCAGCGTGCGACGCGGCCGGTAACGTCGAAGAAGGCAAGGTCACCTACTTTGCGGGTGGTATTGCGCAAGCGCTGTGCGATTTGTCCGCTGAGCACGTAAAGAATGTCTGGATCCTGTTGGGACAGCTCGCGGAATTTCGCGTAGCTGATCTCCGCGACTTCGCATTCGATCTTGGCGCGCACCCAGGCGCTGCGTTCCTGTTCCAGGCCGGCCTGTTCGAACAGGCCCAACTCGCCGAAAAAGTCTCCAGAGTTCAGGTAGGCGATGATCATTTCGCGGCCATCGTCATCCTCGATCAGGATGGTGACCGAACCCTTGATGATGAAGAACAGGGTTTCCGAGCGATCACCGGCACAAATGATGTTGCTTTTGGCCGCATAACGACGGCGCTGGCAGTGCATCAGCAGCTTGTCGAGGTTCTTGATTTTGGGTGTTGGGGTAATAGCAACCATGGTTGTATCCCGAAAAGACTTCACGGTGTGTTTGGTTTTCTTATGAGTCGCTGAGGTTGCTACAAAGCTGGCTATGCGCCAGTGAATTGGCGCCAGCTTAACAGACACTTCCTGCAATATTCGAGAATTTACCTACAGCGCAGCGGCTTGCGTCGTAGGAAGGCGAGACGCCGTCAATCAAGGCCCCTGTGCTAAGCTGGCGACCCTTTTTTATACAGTGGAGTCTTGGCGATGAAGGCACGCATCCAATGGGCTGGTGAAGCCATGTTCCTCGGCGAATCCGGCAGCGGTCATGTCGTGGTCATGGACGGTCCGCCCGATGCCGGCGGTCGCAACCTGGGTGTCCGGCCGATGGAAATGCTCCTGCTGGGTGTTGGCGGTTGCAGCAATTTCGACGTGGTCAGCATCCTCAAGAAGTCCCGTCAGGCTGTTGAAAGCTGCGAAGCCTTCCTCGAAGCCGAGCGCGCCACCGAAGATCCGAAGGTTTTCACCAAGATCCACATGCACTTCGTGGTCAAGGGCCGAGGCTTGAAAGAAGCCCAGGTCAAACGCGCCATCGAGCTGTCTGCCGAGAAGTATTGCTCGGCGTCGATCATGCTCGGTGCGGCGGGCGTAGAGATCACCCACGACTACGAGATCATCGAGCTCGGTTGAATCGACATTCAACTATCATAAAGGCAGTGCAGACTCTGGCGATCTAAAGCTCGCGTCTGCACCCGAACAGATAACCAAAAACGCGAAGAGGTGTTAATCCGTCCTACGCAGGTGCGTTGTTCGCATCTGACGGGCATGCTTGATCACGCGGCCGGTCCGCAATACACAGAGAGCGTCTAACGGTGAAAAGCAAACTCAAGCTCCACGGGTTCAATAACCTGACAAAGACCTTGAGCTTCAACATCTATGACATCTGCTACGCGCAAACCCCGCAAGACCAACAGGCTTACGTCGAGTACATCAATAAAGAGTACAACGCGAAGCGCCTGACGCAGATCCTCACAGAAGTTGTCGATATCATTGGTGCCAACATCCTGAACATCGCCAGTCAGGACTATGAACCCCAGGGCGCCAGCGTCACGATTCTGATCTCCGAAGAGCCGGTGACCCCGACCGACAGTCAGATCGAAGAGTCCCCGGGCCCGCTGCCTGAAATTATCCTGGCCCACCTCGACAAGAGCCACATCACGGTGCACACCTACCCGGAAATCCATCCGGACGATGGCATCGCGACATTCCGTGTGGACATTGATGTGTCGACCTGTGGCGTGATTTCACCGCTCAAGGCGCTCAACTTCCTGATCCACCAGTTCGATTCGGACATCGTGACCGTGGATTATCGCGTGCGCGGCTTCACCCGTGACGTGGAAGGCAAAAAACACTTTATCGACCACGAGATCAACTCGATTCAGAACTACCTTTCCGAAGACACCCGCGACGCGTACCAGATGACCGACGTGAACGTGTACCAGGAAAACCTGTTCCACACCAAAATGCTGCTGAAGAACTTCGAACTGGATAACTACCTGTTCGGCGACGCTACCAGCAACCTGTCTTCTGAGCAGCGTGCCCAGGTGACCGAGCGGGTGAAACACGAAATGCTGGAAATCTTCTACGCGCGCAACATGTCGAGCTGATTTTCTGCGAGCAAAAAGAAAGGGCGCTGAAAAGCGCCCTTTTTTGTGCCCGGGATTTTTTGGGGGGATCAGATCCGGTAAGTGCTCTTGGTCATGACCTTGGCCATCAGGCTCATGCCGAACTTTACCGGCGCCGGAAAGCGGAAACCTCCAGCCTCCAGCGCGCTTTCGGCGTGGTGTTCTTCATCAATGCGCATCTGCTCGAGGATCGCCCGGGACTTTTCGTCCTCGGCCGGCAGCTGCTCAAGGTGCTCGTTGAGGTGTTTGCACACCTGATGCTCGGTCGCGGCAACGAACCCCAGGCTGACTTTATCGCTGATCAACCCGGCCACCGCGCCAATCCCGAACGACATGCCATAGAACAGCGGATTGAGAATGCTGGTGTGGCTGCCCAACTGTTTTATGCGTTGTTCGCACCAGACCAGATGGTCGATTTCTTCTTCGGCGGCATGCTCCATGGCGGCGCGCACTTGCGGCAGCTTGGCGGTCAGGGCCTGACCCTGATACAGCGCCTGGGCACAGACTTCGCCGGTATGGTTTATACGCATCAGACCGGCGACGTGCCGGGTGTCTTCGTCGCTCATTTGCGCATCCGGCTGAACGATAGCGGGCGAAGGACGGTACGGCTGGCCACTGAAGGGCAACAAGGTACGCATCGCGGCATCGGCTTGCAGCAGAAGGCGGTCAATCGGCGAGTAGTGACGTTGGGTAGTCATGCTGACCTCCGGGAAGAATCTCGGCGGCCAGTTTAACCCAATCGGCCGGGGAAGGTTTGCGGGTCATTGCGACGCAGGCTTCTTCTGTAGGAGCACAGCTTGCTGGCGATGGCGATTTCAATGACGCCATCGCCAGCAAGCTGTGCTCCTACAAGGGCGGGTAATGAATCAGCCCGGCGGCCAATGCATCTGGCGCTGACCCAGCACGTGCATATGAATGTGATAGACGGTCTGCCCACCCAGTGGATTGCAGTTCATCACTACACGGAAGCCCTCTTCGCAGCCCAGTTCCAGGGCCAGACGCTGGGCGGTGAACAGAATATGCCCAGCCAATGCCTTGTCGTCCTCGGTCAGGTCGTTAAGCGTGCGCACCGCTTTTTTCGGGATCACCAGAAAATGCACCGGTGCCTGTGGGGCGATGTCGTGGAAGGCCAGTACCTGGTCGTCCTCGTAAATGATCTTCGCCGGGATTTCCCGGTTGATGATCTTGGTGAACAGAGTATCCACAGCTGTTTCTCCGTTGTTTGGGCTGGCCTGAGTGTAACCATGGGTTATGCCCGAGCCCAGCCTTTTACCTTGAGGGTGCAATCAGCGCGGGCAGTAAGCCTTGTTGACCATGCCGGCGATTGTCCGGGTCAACCAGCGTGAGCCGAGCCGCGGCAGGAAGGCGCGCCAGCGGTTGCGTCGACCCGGAATAATGATGGCGCGATTTTTCTCCAGCGCCCGAACGGTGTAGAGCGCGACTTCCTCGGGGCTCATCAGCATTTTGCTGTCGATCAGTTTGCCGGTGTCCAATTGCGCGGTGCGGAAAAACGCCGTGCGGGTAGGGCCGGGGCAGAGCACCGACACCTTGACCGCGCATTTTTTCAGTTCGACGCGCAACCCTTCGGAAAAGTGCAGCACATAAGCCTTGCTGGCGTAGTAAGTACTCATCCAAGGGCCGGGATGGAACGCGGCCACCGAGGCGACATTCAAAATCTGCCCGCCGCCCTGCAGCGCCATGCTGTTGCCGATCGCGTGACACAGGCGAGTGAGCGCGAGGATGTTCACTTCGATCAGGTCCTGCTCGGTCATCCAGTCCTGAGCCAGAAAAGGGCCGCAGGTGCCGATGCCAGCGCAGTTGACCAGCAAATCGATCTGCCGGTCACCTTCCTCCAGTTCCAGCAGAAAACCGGACAGCCGTAGCGGCTCGCCGAGGTCACAGGCTCGGAACAGCACTTCCACGCCAAAACGTTGAGTCAGTTCAATCGCAATACTTTCCAGCTGATCACGCTGACGGGCCACCAGAATCAGGCTGCGGCCGCGCCGGGCCAGCGCTTCGGCCATCGCCAGGCCGATGCCGCTGGAAGCGCCAGTGATCAGAGCGTAACGGGTCATGCATTTCTCCATCGCAACAGCTCCGCGCCGGCGACGCAGGTGTCACGGGCGGGGAGCGCTGTTCATTCTTTCGCAGAGTCTACAGGGGGCTGGGCTTCTTCGGCTGCATCGTCGGCTGAATTTGGCGCTGGCTCTGCTTCCACGGCGGTTTGATCTTCGATCTCTTCGGTGGTCACGGAGTCACTTTCATAACTGTTCTGGGTGGCGCTTTCGTATTCGCTCTGAATGGTAGTAAGGCCACCGGTCAGTCCGCCGATGAACAGGATCGCGATAAACACCAGCCACAATGAAGACAGGACTTTGACCGCCGTGCTGTTGGGCGGTGGTGGCGCACCGTATCGATTGGCGGTGTTATTACCCGGCACAATCACCATCACGAACGGAAAGATGCTGCCCACGAATGGAACGAGGGTCAGCAGCCAGAGCCAGCCAGACCAGCCGATATCGTGCAGGCGCTGGACGCTGAACTGGATGCTGACGAACGCGAGCACCACGAAGAGAATAAAGGCCAGCAAGCCACCGAGAATCAGGCCGGCGGTCGAGTCCGTAGTGATGAGGGCCAAGCCGAAAACAGCAAGCACAGCGCCAACGCTAAGGGTCACCAGCGTCAGGGACATAGTCCAGGCCAGATAACGCAAGCGGCCGATGCGGCCCTCGAAGCTGAACGGCTTGAGTGTGGAAAACGCAGGCAAGGCTTCGCCGACGGTAGCCTGGGGTGGTGCGTAAGGGGATTCGGGATCTGCCGCGACGGCAGGGGCGTGTTCATGAACGTCAGACAGGTTCAGCTCGATCGAGGGTTCGGATTCGATCCGGGCATCGATACCGGTTTTGGTCAGTGCCCGAAGATAAGTCTGCGCATCGACCTGTGACAGGTCGCGTTTGAGTGCAACCGGCTTGCCACTGAACAGTTGCTCGATGGCAGCCACATCGCTTTTGAACAATTCGGCGAGATTGAGCTTGGCGGTAGTGACGTCAACACCCGGCAACAGAGCGCCGTCGAATACGATCTTGAAACGGTTTTCGCTCATTGCGAGGCATCCTTGTCGCGAGAGTGTTGGAGAGTATTGCGGGTGGAGTGTAAGGCCAGCCGGAATGGGCTGGCCAACGTTTACTTGTCAGCGTGGCCAGCGCTTGGGCAGCGCTGCCGCCAGCTCCAGCGCTTTGCGGTACTCGGCATCAAGGCGAGCGACCAATTGATCGACACTCGGCAGGTCATCGATCTCGCCAACACCCTGGCCTGCGGACCAGACGGTTTTCCAGGCTTTGGCTTCATCGCTTATGGGCTTGAGTTTGGAGCCGAAGTCCACCTCACCCTTGCCTTGCAGCGCTTTCATGTCGAAACCTGCAGCCTCAAGGCTCTGACGCATAAAGCTCGCCGGTACTCCCGACACCGCTGGAGTATGGACGATGTCCGCGGCTCTGGAAGTCAGCAGCATCTCTTTATAGGCGTCAGGCGCATGACTTTCGGTGGTGCCGATAAATCGCGTACCGAAGTAGGCCAGATCCGCACCAAGCAATTGTGCCGCGAGAATCTCGTGACCGTGGTTCAGGCAACCGGCCAGCAGCAGGGTCTTGTCGAAGAATTGGCGGATCTCGGCAATCAGCGAGAACGGGCTCCAGGTTCCGGCGTGTCCACCGGCGCCAGCTGCCACGGCGATCAAACCGTCGACCCCGGCCTCGGCAGCTTTCTCTGCATGGCGACGAGTCGTCACGTCATGGAACACCAGACCGCCATAGCTGTGGACGGCGTCGACTACTTCTTTCACTGCCCCGAGGCTGGTGATCACGATCGGCACTTTGTGCTCGATGCAGATCGCAAGGTCTGCCTGCAGTCGTGGATTGGTGTCATGCACGATCAGATTAACCGCGTAAGGTGCCGGGTTTTCCAGTGCCGCCAACCCTGCTTCGATCTCTTCCAGCCAGGCCTTGAAGCCGCTGCTCTCGCGTTGGTTCAGCGCAGGAAAGCTGCCCACCACGCCATTACGGCAGCAGGCGAGGACCAGTTGTGGGTTGGAGATCAGGAACATTGGCGCTGCCACCACAGGCAGACGCAAGCGTTGTTCGAGCAGAGCGGGCAGCGACATTGGAAGTACCCCGGTGAGTTGTGCTTATTGGAGTTAGAACGGCCGAACGACGACCAGAATTACAATGGCCAGCAATATCAGAACCGGCACTTCATTGAACCAGCGATAAAAGACATGGCTGCGGGTGTTCTCGCCACGGGCAAAACGTTTCACCTGGGCGCCGCACATGTGGTGGTAGCCGATCAGGATGACCACCAGGGTCAACTTGGCGTGAATCCACGCACCCTGACTGAATATGCTTGGGTTCAGGCCAATCAGTGCGATGCCGAAAATCAAGGTGGCGATCATCGCCGGCCCCATGATGCCGCGGTACAGCTTGCGCTCCATGATGCTGAAGCGTTCTTTACTGACGGTGTCCTCGCTTTGGGCGTGATAAACGAACAGCCGCGGCAGGTAGAACAGGCCGGCAAACCAACAGACCATGCTGACGATGTGAAGCGCTTTGAGCCACAGATAAAGCATTTTTAGTTATTCCCAGGTTCACGGTAGCCCGAATAGTAGGGGCTTGAGCGTCCGCACGTCACCTTGCCGGTTGTCGCAGGACGATACGGGCCCTATTATCGACGGCTTTCCAGTGGGTTCGTTGAGGGCAGGTTTATGGTCAAGGTCGGTATCGTCGGCGGCACGGGTTACACCGGTGTCGAACTGCTGCGTCTGTTGGCGCAGCATCCGCAAGCTGAAGTGGTCGTCATCACTTCCCGATCCGAGGCCGGTCTGGCCGTGGCTGATATGTATCCGAACCTGCGCGGTCATTACGATGGCCTGGCGTTCAGTGTTCCGGACATCAAGACGCTGGGCGCTTGCGACGTGGTGTTCTTCGCCACGCCTCACGGTGTGGCTCATGCGCTGGCGGGTGAACTGTTGGCTGCAGGCACCAAGGTCATTGACCTGTCGGCGGACTTCCGTCTGCAAGACGCTGATGAGTGGGCCAAGTGGTACGGTCAGCCGCACGGTGCGCCGGAGCTGCTGGAAGAGGCGGTTTACGGTTTGCCGGAAGTCAATCGCGAGCAAATCAAGCAGGCTCGTCTGATCGCCGTGCCGGGTTGCTACCCGACTGCTACGCAGTTGGGTTTCCTGCCATTGCTGGAAGCAGGTCTGGCCGATACCACTCGCTTGATTGCTGACTGCAAATCCGGTGTCAGTGGTGCCGGTCGTGGCGCGTCTGTAGGTTCGCTGTACTCCGAGACGTCGGAAAGCATGAAGGCTTACGCCGTCAAAGGTCACCGTCACTTGCCGGAAATCCGTCAGGGCCTGCGTCGCGCAGCGGGCAAGGACGTCGGTCTGACGTTCGTTCCGCACCTGACGCCAATGATTCGTGGCATCCACTCGACGCTCTATGCGACCGTCGTGGATCGCTCGGTGGATCTGCAGGCGCTGTTTGAAAAGCGTTATGCCAGCGAACCGTTCGTCGATGTCATGCCCGCTGGCAGCCATCCGGAAACCCGCAGTGTGCGCGGTGCCAACGTTTGCCGTATTGCGGTGCATCGTCCACAGGATGGTGACCTGGTGGTGGTGTTGTCGGTGATCGACAACCTGGTCAAAGGCGCGTCGGGGCAGGCGGTGCAGAACATGAACATCCTGTTCGGGCTGGATGAGCGCCTGGGCTTGTCTCACGCTGGCATGCTGCCGTAAGGCTTTATCCTGCTCAGCAAAAAGGCCCGTCTGACGGGCCTTTTTGCATTTCGAGCCGGCAATCGGGTTTATTGATATACCGTAACAATAGTTGACCGATTTTCTAGGAGAAGCGGATAATGCGCGTCATCACGCATTATGGCGGCGTAACGCCGGGAGATAGTTAGCATGAGCGTCGAATCCTTCACCCCCACGGCTTTGCAATTCACCCACGGTGCCGCGCACAAGGTGAAGAGCCTGGTCGATGAAGAGGGGAATGATCGCTTGAAGCTGCGCGTATTCGTTACGGGCGGCGGTTGTTCAGGTTTTCAGTACGGCTTCACCTTCGATGAGGAAGTGGCCGATGACGACACCATTGTCGAGCGCGAAGGGGTGAGTCTGGTCGTTGATCCGATGAGCTTCCAGTACCTGGCAGGTGCCGAAGTGGATTATCAGGAAGGTCTGGAAGGTTCGCGCTTCGTGATCAAGAATCCGAACGCCAGCACCACGTGTGGCTGCGGCTCTTCGTTCTCGATCTGATCGCAAGTTACCGCATCACCAAGCGCCGCATGGCCTCAGGGCTCTGCGGCGTTTTGTTGTGTGCAGATTAAGCGGGGTAGATGGCGCCGAGTACGCGCAGGCCGCGGGCGCCAGTGACACTTGGGCGATTGGCAGCGATGCCTTCAAGGCAGCAATGGGCCAGCCAGGCGAAGGCCATGGCTTCAACCCAGTCCGGGTCTACACCGTAAGCCGCGGTACTGCTGACTTTGGCGTTCGGCAGCAAGCTGGCCAGGCGGTTCATCAGCGTGGCGTTGTGCGCGCCACCGCCGCAGACCAACAGTTCCTGGGTATCTGATTGAGCGCTTTGCAGCGACTCGACGATGGTCAGGGCGGTCAGTTCGAGCAGGGTTGCCTGTACATCGTCGGCGGCGAAGGTCGGCAGTTTCGATAGATGCTGTGTCAGCCATGGCAGGTTGAACACTTCGCGGCCGGTGCTCTTGGGGCCTTTGGTCACGAAAAATGGATCACTCAGCAGTTCGTTCAGCAGAACCGGTTCGACCTTGCCGCTGGCAGCCCATTGGCCGTCGCGATCAAAGTTGTCGCCGCGTTGCTGGTGAATCCATGCATCCAGCAAGACATTGCCCGGGCCACAGTCGAAACCCGCAACAGGCTTGCCAGGTTCAATCAGGCTGAGGTTGCTGAAACCGCCGACGTTCAATACCGCACGATTGCCTGCGCGCTCTTCAAACAACGCTTCGTGAAAGGCTGGGACCAGTGGGGCGCCTTGTCCGCCTGCCGCAACATCGCGGCTGCGGAAGTCGCTGACCACGGTGATGCCGGTCAACTCGGTCAGAAGGGCAGGGTTGCCTATCTGCACGGTGAAGCCGCGCGCCGGTTCGTGGCGAATGGTCTGGCCGTGGCTGCCAATCGCGCGAATGTCTTCGGGTTTCAGGTTTTGTTGGTCGAGGAGGGTATGAATGCCCTGTGCTGCCAATTTCACCCAGTTTTGCTGGGCGATGGCGGAGCGGGCAATCTCGTCCGGACCGCTGGCGCACAAGCCAAGCAGCTCGGCGCGCAGAGAGTCAGGCATTGGGGTGTAGTGCGTGGCGATCAGGTTGATCGTCGGGGCCAGCTCGACCAGCGCAATGTCCAGGCCATCGAGGCTGGTCCCGGACATCACACCTATATAGAGCGTCATGACTTAGCGCTTGCTCGAAGCTAGCTGCGTGGATTTCTCTTGATCCATGCGCGCCATGAGCGGTTGGCTCTGCGCGAGGAAACGTGCGCGTTCAGCTTTGGAGATCGGATCGGCCATCGCTACCTTTTGGCCTAGTGGGTCGACGTGCACGCCATTGACCTGGAACTCGTAATGCAAATGCGGTCCGGTGGAAAGTCCGGTGGTACCGATGTAGCCGATCACCTGGCCTTGTTTGACGCTACTGCCAGTCTGCACACCTTTGGCAAAGCCCTGCATGTGGCCGTACAGCGTGCGGTAGGTATTGCCGTGCTGGATGATCACGGTGTTGCCGTAGCCGCCACGGCGACCGGCCAACAACACTTTGCCGTCACCGGCTGCCTTGATTGGAGTGCCACGCGGCGCTGCATAGTCGACGCCTTTGTGGGCGCGGATCTTGTTCAGGATCGGGTGCTTGCGGCCCATGGAGAATTTCGAACTGATGCGGGCGAAGTCTACCGGGGTACGGATAAACGCCTTGCGCATGCTGTTGCCGTCAGCAGTGTAGTAGCTGCTGTTGCCCTGTTTATTGGTGTAACGCACGGCGGTGTAGGTCTTGCCGCGGTTAGTGAAGCGAGCGGAAAGGATCGGGCCATTGCCGACAGCCTTGCCGTTGACGACTTTCTGTTCGTAGATGACATCGAACTCGTCACCTTGGCGAATATCCTGGGCGAAATCGACGTCATAGCCAAACACGCTGGCCATGTCCATGGTCAGGCTGTGGGATAAACCGGCGCGTGCAGCGGACTGCGACAGCGAGCTGTTGATCACGCCATGAACGTAGGCAGAGCGCACGGTCGGCTTGGCGGTAATGCGGTTGAATGCATAACCCTTGTCATTCTTGGTCAGGGTGATGGTTTCAACGTCGCTGACTTTGCTATGCAGATTGGTCAGCTGGCCATCGGGGCCCAGTTCGAATTCGAGTTTCTGGCCGTGTTTGAGTTGGCTGAACTGCTTGGCTTGCTTGTCACTGGCCAGCACTTCATGCACCGAAGCTGCTGGAAGTCCGACTTTTTCAAACAGGGTGGAGAGGGTATCGCCTTTAGAGACGATCACTTCCCTGTGGTTTGGAGACTTTTTTTCTTCGATCACGGGCGCCGGCGCTGGCGCGGCCTGAGCGGTTTCCTGAGGTTCTTCGGCGCTGTTTTCGATCTGCGCGAAAGGGGAAGCTGCTGGCTCATTTGTGGCTTGGACCGCTTCGGCAGCGTCTTGATCTTGTGTCAGTTGTTCAGCAGGGCTTTCCAGTTCAAGACTCAGGGTCGTCTTTTTGGCTTCAACATCACTGGAAGGAAATACCAGAAGCGCCAGGCTCAGCAGGGCTGCGATGCCACTTGCTGCGAGCAGGTGGGTCTTCGGGTAAAGCGGCGGCGCTTTAGACGATTCTTTGGTCATAGGTAATTTTTGACTTTGAAAAAGATGAATTGGAAAAGATGAATGACATGATGAAGATGAAATAACTGTATAAAATATAACCAAATCATCTCTGAAGCAAGTCCGCGAACGCTGTGTCCGTGGATTGGCGTCCGTGCGCCGGGCAAAACTTGTATTTGACGCGCGATCTTGTATGGTTGGTTCCCTTTGAATTCGAGCCTTGCGGGTCTGTTATGAAGTCGGTTGAAGAGCAGCTAGCGCTGATTAAACGTGGTGCGGAAGAACTGTTGGTCGAGTCCGAGCTGATCGAAAAGCTCAAGCGTGGCCAGCCGCTACGTATTAAGGCAGGCTTCGATCCGACCGCGCCGGATTTGCACCTGGGTCACACCGTGCTTATTAATAAGCTGCGCCAGTTCCAGGAGCTGGGGCATCAGGTGATCTTCCTTATAGGTGACTTCACCGGGATGATCGGCGATCCGAGTGGCAAGAGTGCGACACGTCCTCCTCTTACCCGCGAGCAGGTTCTCGAGAATGCCGAGACCTACAAGACCCAGGTTTTCAAGATTCTTGATCCGGCGAAAACCGAAGTTGCGTTCAACTCCACCTGGATGGATCAGATGGGGCCGGCCGATTTCATTCGCCTGACTTCTCAGTACACCGTGGCTCGCATGCTCGAGCGCGACGACTTCTATAAGCGCTACACCACCAACCAGCCAATCGCCATTCATGAGTTTCTCTACCCGCTGGTTCAGGGTTACGACTCGGTAGCTTTGCGCGCGGATGTCGAGCTGGGTGGTACTGATCAGAAGTTCAACCTGTTGATGGGGCGTGAACTGCAGCGTGGATATGGTCAAGAGGCTCAGTGCATTCTGACCATGCCGCTGCTCGAAGGTCTGGATGGTGTGAAGAAGATGTCCAAGTCATTGGGCAACTATGTGGGTATTCAGGAAGCGCCGGGTGTGATGTATGGCAAACTGGTTTCAATTCCGGATGCGCTGATGTGGCGCTACTTCGAATTGCTCAGTTTCCGCTCCATGGATGAGATCAATGCATTCCGTGCCGATGTCGAGGCGGGTGCCAATCCGCGTGATATCAAGATCAAGCTGGCCGAAGAGATCGTTGCGCGTTTCCATGGTGAAGAGGCTGCGGCCAATGCTCACCGTGCGGCGGGTAACCGGATGAAGGAAGGCGAGCTGCCGGACGATCTGCCGGAGATCGAATTGACTGCTACTGAAGACATGCCGATCGCTGCTGTCCTTAATAAGGCAGGTTTGGTCAAGAACTCGGCTGTCGCGCGGGACCTTCTAGGTTCTGGCGGTGTACGTATAGATGGTGAGGTTGTCGATCGCACCTTTATATACGTACTGGGCGCGACCCATGTTTGCCAGGCCGGGAAGAAGGCATTTGCGCGTATTACGCTCAAATCCGAGTAAAGCTCAAATTAGGGGTTGACGGCAGATGCTGGAAGTCTATAATTCGCCCCACTTCCGGCGCAGTCGAAACGGAAAACTCCTTGGTAAACAATGAGTTACGCAGTTTTCGACAGTGAGTTGCTTCAGATCATCGAAGCGCGAAAGGGGTTGAAAAAGAGGTGTTGACAGCAGCGAGTAACGCTGTAGAATTCGCCTCCCGCTAACGAGAGATCGCAAGCGCAAGTGGTTGAAGTTGCAAAGGAAACTTTGAAAACTTCGGAAAATAACCGCTTGACAGCAACAGAGGCTGCTGTAGAATGCGCGCCTCGGTTGAGACGAAAGCTCTTAACCAACCGCTCTTTAACAACTGAATCAAGCAATTCGTGTGGGTGCTTGTGGAGTCAGACTGATAGTCAACAAGATTATCAGCATCACAAGTTACTCCGCGAGAAATCAAAGATGTAACCAACGATTGCTGAGCCAAGTTTAGGGTTTCTTAAAAACCCAAAGATGTTTGAACTGAAGAGTTTGATCATGGCTCAGATTGAACGCTGGCGGCAGGCCTAACACATGCAAGTCGAGCGGCAGCACGGGTACTTGTACCTGGTGGCGAGCGGCGGACGGGTGAGTAATGCCTAGGAATCTGCCTGGTAGTGGGGGATAACGCTCGGAAACGGACGCTAATACCGCATACGTCCTACGGGAGAAAGCAGGGGACCTTCGGGCCTTGCGCTATCAGATGAGCCTAGGTCGGATTAGCTAGTTGGTGAGGTAATGGCTCACCAAGGCGACGATCCGTAACTGGTCTGAGAGGATGATCAGTCACACTGGAACTGAGACACGGTCCAGACTCCTACGGGAGGCAGCAGTGGGGAATATTGGACAATGGGCGAAAGCCTGATCCAGCCATGCCGCGTGTGTGAAGAAGGTCTTCGGATTGTAAAGCACTTTAAGTTGGGAGGAAGGGCATTAACCTAATACGTTGGTGTCTTGACGTTACCGACAGAATAAGCACCGGCTAACTCTGTGCCAGCAGCCGCGGTAATACAGAGGGTGCAAGCGTTAATCGGAATTACTGGGCGTAAAGCGCGCGTAGGTGGTTTGTTAAGTTGGATGTGAAATCCCCGGGCTCAACCTGGGAACTGCATTCAAAACTGACAAGCTAGAGTATGGTAGAGGGTGGTGGAATTTCCTGTGTAGCGGTGAAATGCGTAGATATAGGAAGGAACACCAGTGGCGAAGGCGACCACCTGGACTGATACTGACACTGAGGTGCGAAAGCGTGGGGAGCAAACAGGATTAGATACCCTGGTAGTCCACGCCGTAAACGATGTCAACTAGCCGTTGGGAGCCTTGAGCTCTTAGTGGCGCAGCTAACGCATTAAGTTGACCGCCTGGGGAGTACGGCCGCAAGGTTAAAACTCAAATGAATTGACGGGGGCCCGCACAAGCGGTGGAGCATGTGGTTTAATTCGAAGCAACGCGAAGAACCTTACCAGGCCTTGACATCCAATGAACTTTCCAGAGATGGATTGGTGCCTTCGGGAACATTGAGACAGGTGCTGCATGGCTGTCGTCAGCTCGTGTCGTGAGATGTTGGGTTAAGTCCCGTAACGAGCGCAACCCTTGTCCTTAGTTACCAGCACGTCATGGTGGGCACTCTAAGGAGACTGCCGGTGACAAACCGGAGGAAGGTGGGGATGACGTCAAGTCATCATGGCCCTTACGGCCTGGGCTACACACGTGCTACAATGGTCGGTACAGAGGGTTGCCAAGCCGCGAGGTGGAGCTAATCCCAGAAAACCGATCGTAGTCCGGATCGCAGTCTGCAACTCGACTGCGTGAAGTCGGAATCGCTAGTAATCGCGAATCAGAATGTCGCGGTGAATACGTTCCCGGGCCTTGTACACACCGCCCGTCACACCATGGGAGTGGGTTGCACCAGAAGTAGCTAGTCTAACCTTCGGGAGGACGGTTACCACGGTGTGATTCATGACTGGGGTGAAGTCGTAACAAGGTAGCCGTAGGGGAACCTGCGGCTGGATCACCTCCTTAATCGACGACATCAGCTGCTCCATAAGCTCCCACACGAATTGCTTGATTCATTGAAGAAGACGATAAGAAGCAGCCCTAACAGGTTGTAGCTTAGTTGGTTGGAGCGCACCCCATGCTCTGTGGTAAAGAGCAGGGTGAGGTCGGCCTTAAAGCTCGAAATTGGGTCTGTAGCTCAGTTGGTTAGAGCGCACCCCTGATAAGGGTGAGGTCGGCAGTTCGAATCTGCCCAGACCCACCAATTTTGTGTGGGAACCTGTAGAAATACGGGGCCATAGCTCAGCTGGGAGAGCGCCTGCCTTGCACGCAGGAGGTCAACGGTTCGATCCCGTTTGGCTCCACCACTACTGCTTCTGTTTGTTGAAAGCTTAGAAATGAGCATTCCATCGTGATGATGGTGAATGTTGATTTCTAGTCTTTGGATTAGATCGTTCTTTAAAAATTTGGGTATGTGATAGAAAGATAGACTGGACGTTACTTTCACTGGTAACGGATCAGGCTAAGGTAAAATTTGTGAGTAGCTCTTAATTGAGCAAGCATGCGAATTTTCGGCGAATGTCGTCTTCACAGTATAACCAGATTGCTTGGGGTTATATGGTCAAGTGAAGAAGCGCATACGGTGGATGCCTTGGCAGTCAGAGGCGATGAAAGACGTGGTAGCCTGCGAAAAGCTTCGGGGAGTCGGCAAACAGACTTTGATCCGGAGATGTCTGAATGGGGGAACCCAGCCATCATAAGATGGTTATCTTAAGCTGAATACATAGGCTTAAGAGGCGAACCAGGGGAACTGAAACATCTAAGTACCCTGAGGAAAAGAAATCAACCGAGATTCCCTTAGTAGTGGCGAGCGAACGGGGACTAGCCCTTAAGTGGCTTTGAGATTAGCGGAACGTTCTGGAAAGTACGGCCATAGTGGGTGATAGCCCTGTACGCGAAAATCTCTTAGTCATGAAATCGAGTAGGACGGAGCACGAGAAACTTTGTCTGAATATGGGGGGACCATCCTCCAAGGCTAAATACTACTGACTGACCGATAGTGAACTAGTACCGTGAGGGAAAGGCGAAAAGAACCCCGGAGAGGGGAGTGAAATAGATCCTGAAACCGTATGCGTACAAGCAGTGGGAGCCCACTTTGTTGGGTGACTGCGTACCTTTTGTATAATGGGTCAGCGACTTATTTTCAGTGGCGAGCTTAACCGAATAGGGGAGGCGTAGCGAAAGCGAGTCTTAATAGGGCGTCTAGTCGCTGGGAATAGACCCGAAACCGGGCGATCTATCCATGGGCAGGTTGAAGGTTGGGTAACACTAACTGGAGGACCGAACCGACTACCGTTGAAAAGTTAGCGGATGACCTGTGGATCGGAGTGAAAGGCTAATCAAGCTCGGAGATAGCTGGTTCTCCTCGAAAGCTATTTAGGTAGCGCCTCATGTATCACTGTAGGGGGTAGAGCACTGTTTCGGCTAGGGGGTCATCCCGACTTACCAAACCGATGCAAACTCCGAATACCTACAAGTGCCGAGCATGGGAGACACACGGCGGGTGCTAACGTCCGTCGTGAAAAGGGAAACAACCCAGACCGTCAGCTAAGGTCCCAAAGTTATGGTTAAGTGGGAAACGATGTGGGAAGGCTTAGACAGCTAGGAGGTTGGCTTAGAAGCAGCCACCCTTTAAAGAAAGCGTAATAGCTCACTAGTCGAGTCGGCCTGCGCGGAAGATGTAACGGGGCTCAAACCATACACCGAAGCTACGGGTATCACTTAGGTGATGCGGTAGAGGAGCGTTCTGTAAGCCTGTGAAGGTGAGTTGAGAAGCTTGCTGGAGGTATCAGAAGTGCGAATGCTGACATGAGTAACGACAATGGGTGTGAAAAACACCCACGCCGAAAGACCAAGGTTTCCTGCGCAACGTTAATCGACGCAGGGTTAGTCGGTCCCTAAGGCGAGGCTGAAAAGCGTAGTCGATGGAAAACAGGTTAATATTCCTGTACTTCTGGTTATTGCGATGGAGGGACGGAGAAGGCTAGGCCAGCTTGGCGTTGGTTGTCCAAGTTTAAGGTGGTAGGCTGGAATCTTAGGTAAATCCGGGATTCTAAGGCCGAGAGCTGATGACGAGTTACCCTTTGGGTGACGAAGTGGTTGATGCCATGCTTCCAAGAAAAGCTTCTAAGCTTCAGGTAACCAGGAACCGTACCCCAAACCGACACAGGTGGTTGGGTAGAGAATACCAAGGCGCTTGAGAGAACTCGGGTGAAGGAACTAGGCAAAATGGCACCGTAACTTCGGGAGAAGGTGCGCCGGTGAGGGTGAAGCATTTACTGCGTAAGCCCATGCCGGTCGAAGATACCAGGCCGCTGCGACTGTTTATTAAAAACACAGCACTCTGCAAACACGAAAGTGGACGTATAGGGTGTGACGCCTGCCCGGTGCCGGAAGGTTAATTGATGGGGTTAGCTAACGCGAAGCTCTTGATCGAAGCCCCGGTAAACGGCGGCCGTAACTATAACGGTCCTAAGGTAGCGAAATTCCTTGTCGGGTAAGTTCCGACCTGCACGAATGGCGTAACGATGGCGGCGCTGTCTCCACCCGAGACTCAGTGAAATTGAAATCGCTGTGAAGATGCAGTGTATCCGCGGCTAGACGGAAAGACCCCGTGAACCTTTACTATAGCTTTGCACTGGACTTTGAATTTGCTTGTGTAGGATAGGTGGGAGGCTTTGAAGCGTGGACGCCAGTTCGCGTGGAGCCAACCTTGAAATACCACCCTGGCAACTTTGAGGTTCTAACTCAGGTCCGTTATCCGGATCGAGGACAGTGTATGGTGGGTAGTTTGACTGGGGCGGTCTCCTCCTAAAGAGTAACGGAGGAGTACGAAGGTGCGCTCAGACCGGTCGGAAATCGGTCGTAGAGTATAAAGGCAAAAGCGCGCTTGACTGCGAGACAGACACGTCGAGCAGGTACGAAAGTAGGTCTTAGTGATCCGGTGGTTCTGTATGGAAGGGCCATCGCTCAACGGATAAAAGGTACTCCGGGGATAACAGGCTGATACCGCCCAAGAGTTCATATCGACGGCGGTGTTTGGCACCTCGATGTCGGCTCATCACATCCTGGGGCTGAAGCCGGTCCCAAGGGTATGGCTGTTCGCCATTTAAAGTGGTACGCGAGCTGGGTTTAGAACGTCGTGAGACAGTTCGGTCCCTATCTGCCGTGGACGTTTGAGATTTGAGAGGGGCTGCTCCTAGTACGAGAGGACCGGAGTGGACGAACCTCTGGTGTTCCGGTTGTCACGCCAGTGGCATTGCCGGGTAGCTATGTTCGGAATAGATAACCGCTGAAAGCATCTAAGCGGGAAACTAGCCTCAAGATGAGATCTCACTGGGACCTTGAGTCCCCTGAAGGGCCGTCGAAGACTACGACGTTGATAGGTTGGGTGTGTAAGCGCTGTGAGGCGTTGAGCTAACCAATACTAATTGCCCGTGAGGCTTGACCATATAACACCCAAGCAATTTGCTGACCTGAAGAGGCACCAGATTGCGGTGTGTGAAGACGACAGCAGTCGAAAATTCGCAAGGCAACACACAAATCTATCACCTACCCATTCGCTGGAGCGTGAACCTGAAAAGGCTCACGACCTGGCTACCGAATTTCTTGACGACCATAGAGCATTGGAACCACCTGATCCCATCCCGAACTCAGCAGTGAAACGATGCATCGCCGATGGTAGTGTGGGGTTTCCCCATGTGAGAGTAGGTCATCGTCAAGATTAAATTCCGAAACCCCTATCTGCGTATGCAGGTAGGGGTTTTGTTTTGTCCGCAGGAAAACTGACCTGTAGGGTTTCTATGCAATGGCGCAGGGCATGGCTATCATGCGGGCCTCATTGTGAGGCGAGACTTGCATGCTGACATTGTTAAAGCTTCTTAAAGATGGCCGATTCCATTCGGGTCAGGCCTTGGGCGTCGCCTTGGGTGTCAGTCGTAGTGCCGTTTGGAAGCAGCTTCAGCATTTAGAAGCTGAGCTGGGATTATCCATTCATAAGGTGCGGGGTCGCGGCTATCAACTGGCTGCGCCATTGACGCTGCTTGATCCTGTCGAGATAAGAGAGCAGGCGCCTTCTTGTGATTGGCCCATCCTGGTTTTCGATTCAATTGACTCCACTAATGCCGAGGCCTTGCGCGCCATAGAGCGGGGGCAGGCGGCACCCTTTCTGGTGCTTGCCGAACGGCAAACTGCAGGTCGTGGGCGGCGCGGACGTAAATGGGTGAGTCCATTCGCGGAAAACATCTATTACAGCCTCGTGCTGCGTATTGAAGGTGGAATGCGTCAGCTGGAAGGCTTGAGTCTTGTTGTTGGGCTTGCCGTCATGCAGGCCCTGCGAGAGCTCGGTATTTCGGGGGCTGGATTGAAGTGGCCCAACGATGTACTGGTTGGTCAGAAGAAGATAGCCGGGATATTGCTCGAGCTGGTGGGGGATCCTGCTGATGTGTGTCACGTTGTGCTGGGTGTGGGAATTAATGTGAACATGCAGATTACCGATGAGGTAGATCAGCAGTGGACGTCCATGCGGCTAGAGTCGGGCAAGGTGTTTGATCGAAATCACTTGGTCGGGGCGTTGGGTGCGACGCTCCAGGCATATCTGTCTCGTCATCAAGTCGACGGATTTTCAGCTATCCAGGCAGAGTGGGAGCAAAATCATCTCTGGCAGGGCCGGGCCGTGTCGTTGATCGCAGGTGTTAACCATATAGATGGCGAAGTGCTGGGTATTGATAGTCAGGGTGCTCTGCGCTTGAAGGTGGGTGGTGTGGAAAAAGTCTTTAGTGGTGGTGAGCTCAGTCTGAGGTTGCGTGATGATTCTTGAGCTCGACTGCGGAAACAGTTTTATCAAGTGGCGTGTGCTCGACGCGGATGTTCGGTGGGTGGTTGGCGAGGGCGTCGTTGATTCGGATCTCGCTTTGCTGGAGAGCTTGAAAGCGCTCAAGGGTCTCGCTCTCAAGTTTTGTCGGTTGGTCAGTGTCAGGACTGCCGAAGAAACCAGTGCACTGATTTCTCTGCTGACAGAGGCTTTTGGTGTGTCGGTGGTATGTGCAGCGCCGTCCCGCGAAATGTCCGGGGTTCGTAATGGTTATGAGGAGTTCGAGCGGTTAGGGCTTGACCGTTGGCTGGCGATGCTTGGGGGGTTCCAGCTGGCTTCGGGTGCGTGCCTTGTGCTTGATTTTGGTACGGCTGTTACTGCGGACTTCATCTCTAGGGATGGAGAGCACCTCGGAGGATTTATATGCCCGGGAATGCCTCTGATGCGAAACCAGTTGCGTACCCACACCCGTAGAATTCGTTATGGCGATCTAGCAGCTGAGCGCGCTCTGGAGCGTCTTGTGCCTGGTCGGACAACTGTCGAAGCAGTCGAGCGGGGATGCTCGTTGATGCTGAGAGGCTTTGTCCTGACACAGCTGGAGTTGGCGCGTAGCTATTGGGGGGATGATTTTGCTGTGTTCCTCACAGGAGGAGATGCAGACCTGGTTTCCGAGATCGTGCCTGAGGCCAGGGTGGTTCCTGATCTGGTGTTTGTAGGTTTGGCTATGGCGTGTCCCTTGTCGTGAGGTTTTTATGCGTTGGTTGTTTTTGCTGCTGCTTGTTCTCAATGTGTTTTATTACATCTGGCACCAACAGGAGGCTCCTCTGCGTGCGAAGGATGTAACCCCTTTGAATTTGTATAGGGGGGCGCAGCAGGATATTCGCTTGTTGAGTGAAACGACTGACGCGGCTCGTGATAAAGGAAAGCCTGCCCAGGCAGACGAGGGATGCCTCTATCTTGGCGGTTTTACTCGTCAGGAGGCGGCTCAGGCGGTTGAGCGGCGATTGAGTGGCATGGAAATCAAGTTCGAGTCCTTGCTGAGGCCTCCCGCCGGGTCTGATGGTTATTGGGTGCGTGTGGCACCAGAAAGCCGCCGTTGGCTGGATGACTCGCAGCTGAAAAACCTTTCTAGAGAATTCAATGAGTTAAAACATAAAATAATGCCATGCGAGGGGGTTGCACCCGCCGAATAGTTTGCATAGAATGGCGCCCGCTTCGCAGTGAAGACCTTTAATGGTTAACACCGCAAAGTGATGTCAACGCAGCTAACCTCAGGTTTTTAATGAGAAAATGCTTGACAGAAGGCTGGCATGATATAGAATGCCGGCTCGCTTAGGAGGGGTTCCCGAGCGGCCAAAGGGATCAGACTGTAAATCTGACGTCTACGACTTCGAAGGTTCGAATCCTTCCCCCTCCACCATTTTTAGCGAGAGCTGCAAGCTCGCGGGTATAGTTTAGTGGTAGAACCTCAGCCTTCCAAGCTGATGATGCGGGTTCGATTCCCGCTACCCGCTCCAAGTTTGCAGATCCTGCATAGCGTTACGCTCTTGTAGCTCAGTTGGTAGAGCACACCCTTGGTAAGGGTGAGGTCAGCGGTTCAAATCCGCTCAAGAGCTCCATATAACAAGGCAGATATGAAAATATCTGCCTTTGTTTTAATGGCTTGTTTGACCTGCTCAATTCTTCTCCTAGGGGTGATTTTGATGGCTAAGGAAAAGTTCGAACGTAATAAGCCGCACGTCAACGTTGGTACCATTGGTCACGTCGATCACGGTAAAACTACTCTGACTGCTGCTTTGACCCGTGTCTGCTCCGAGGTTTTCGGTTCGGCAAAGGTTGACTTCGACAAGATCGATAGCGCCCCTGAAGAAAAAGCTCGTGGTATTACCATCAACACCGCTCACGTTGAGTACGATTCGGCTGTGCGTCACTACGCGCATGTTGACTGTCCAGGTCACGCTGACTACGTAAAAAACATGATTACCGGTGCTGCCCAGATGGATGGTGCGATTCTGGTTTGCTCGGCCGCTGATGGTCCGATGCCGCAAACCCGTGAGCACATTCTTCTGTCCCGTCAGGTTGGCGTTCCGTACATCGTTGTCTTCCTGAACAAGGCTGACATGGTTGATGATGCGGAGCTGCTGGAACTGGTTGAGATGGAAGTGCGCGACCTGCTGAGCACTTACGATTTCCCAGGTGATGACACTCCGATCATCATTGGTTCGGCGCTGATGGCGCTGAATGGTCAAGACGACAACGAGATGGGCACTACTGCCGTCAAGAAGTTGGTCGAGACTCTGGATAGCTACATTCCGCAGCCTGAGCGTGCTATTGATAAGCCGTTCCTGATGCCGATCGAGGATGTTTTCTCGATCTCCGGTCGCGGTACTGTTGTGACTGGTCGTGTTGAGCGTGGCATTGTCCGCATTCAGGAAGAAGTTGAGATTGTTGGTCTTCGTGACACTGTCAAAACTACTTGCACTGGTGTTGAGATGTTCCGCAAGCTGCTCGACGAAGGTCGTGCTGGCGAGAACTGTGGTGTGTTGCTGCGTGGTACCAAGCGTGATGATGTTGAGCGTGGCCAGGTTCTGGTCAAGCCGGGGACCGTCAAGCCGCATACCAAGTTCACTGCTGAAGTTTACGTTCTGAGCAAGGAAGAGGGTGGTCGTCATACGCCGTTCTTCAAAGGCTACCGTCCACAGTTCTACTTCCGGACCACTGACGTGACCGGTAACTGCGAGCTGCCGGAAGGCGTTGAAATGGTGATGCCAGGTGATAACGTCCAAATGACGGTTACTCTGATCAAAACCATCGCAATGGAAGATGGTCTGCGTTTCGCCATTCGTGAAGGCGGTCGTACCGTCGGTGCTGGTGTCGTTGCTAAGGTTATCGAGTAAATTGTTGTAATGTCTTTTTCGGGCCGGCATAATGGTCGGCCTGATTTTGTTTTAGGTCAGTAGCTCAATTGGCAGAGCGACGGTCTCCAAAACCGTAGGTTGGGGGTTCGATTCCCTCCTGACCTGCCAGATTCACTTGGTGTGTCTGGCTTTCTTTTCACAGGATCTTCATAGATGACTCCTAAAGCTGAAGCTCAAGGCTCTCGCTTCGATCTGCTCAAGTGGCTAGTAGTAGTTGCTTTGGTGGTTGTTGGCGTTGTTGGCAATCAGTATTACTCTGCTTCGCCGATCCTGTACCGCGTACTTGCTTTGCTCGCCATTGCTGCTGTAGCTGCCTTTGTAGGCCTGCAGACGGTCAAGGGCAAGTCTTTCTTTGTACTGGTTAAGGAAGCTCGCACCGAGATTCGTAAAGTCGTATGGCCAACTCGCCAAGAAACCACGCAGACCACGTTGATTGTTGTGGCTGTTGTTCTGGTTATGGCGTTGCTGTTGTGGGGGCTTGATTCCCTGCTCGGCTGGCTTGTTTCCTTGATTGTCGGCTAAGGGTGTCCCGTGGCTAAGCGTTGGTACGTTGTGCATGCTTACTCCGGTTACGAGAAGCATGTCATGCGCTCGTTGGTAGAGCGCGTAAAGCTGGCTGGCATGGAAGATGGCTTCGGCGAAATTCTGGTTCCCACTGAAGAAGTGGTTGAAATGCGTAATGGCCAGAAACGCAAAAGCGAGCGCAAGTTCTTTCCAGGTTATGTGCTGGTTCAGATGGACATGAATGAGGGGACTTGGCACTTGGTCAAGGATACTCCTCGGGTGATGGGTTTTATCGGCGGTACTGCTGATAAGCCTGCACCTATCACAGATAAAGAGGCAGAAGCGATTCTGCGTCGCGTTGCTGATGGTAGCGACAAGCCCAAGCCGAAGACGTTGTTCGAGCCAGGTGAGTCGGTACGTGTCAATGACGGTCCGTTTGCCGACTTTACCGGCACGGTCGAAGAAGTTAACTACGAGAAGAGCCGGATCCAAGTGGCAGTGCTCATTTTCGGTCGCTCTACTCCGGTAGAGCTAGAGTTCAGCCAGGTCGAAAAAGTCTAGCTGAGCAAGCATCCCAACCCCGCAGCCCTAGGCTGTGGGGTTTTGTCGTCACTGGGATAAACGCGCAAGTAACCGGGGAGCCTTTCGAGGCGCTCGAACCCGTAATTGGAGTGCCTCATGGCCAAGAAGATTACCGCTTACATCAAGCTGCAAGTGAAGGCCGCTCAGGCTAACCCAAGCCCACCTGTTGGTCCTGCTCTGGGTCAGCACGGCGTGAACATCATGGAATTCTGCAAGGCTTTCAACGCCCGTACTCAGGGTATTGAGCCAGGTCTGCCGACTCCAGTGATCATCACTGTCTACAGCGACCGTAGCTTCACTTTCGAAACCAAATCCACGCCTGCTTCGGTTCTGCTGAAGAAAGCTGCTGGTCTGACTAGCGGTTCCGCTCGTCCGAACACCGTTAAGGTTGGCACCGTTACCCGTGCTCAGCTGGAAGAAATCGCGAAAACCAAAAACGCGGATCTGACTGCAGCTGATATGGATGCGGCCGTGCGTACTATCGCCGGTTCCGCTCGTAGCATGGGCCTTAACGTGGAGGGTGTGTAATGGCTAAGTTGACCAAGCGTCAAAAGGCTATCGCCGGCAAAATCGAAGCAGGCAAGTCCTACAGCTTTGTAGACGCTGCTGCTCTGCTGGCTGAGCTGTCGACCGTCAAGTTCAGCGAGTCGTTCGACGTTGCTGTAAACTTGGGTGTTGATCCGCGTAAATCCGACCAGGTCGTTCGTAGCGCTACTGTGCTGCCACACGGCACTGGCAAGACCGTTCGCGTTGCTGTGTTCACTCAAGGTCCAGCTGCTGAGGCCGCTTTGGCTGCCGGCGCTGACCGTGTAGGTATGGACGATCTGGCTGCCGAAATGAAAGGCGGCGACCTGAACTATGACGTAGTTATCGCATCCCCGGATGCAATGCGCGTTGTTGGTCAGTTGGGTCAGATCCTGGGTCCACGTGGCCTGATGCCTAACCCTAAAGTCGGCACCGTAACACCGGACGTAGCTACCGCGGTTAAGAACGCCAAGGCTGGTCAGGTTCGTTATCGCACCGACAAAAACGGCATCATCCACACCTCCGTTGGCAAGGTTGGCTTCGACGCCGTCAAGCTGAAGGAAAACGTTGAAGCCCTGATCGCTGATCTGAAGCGTATCAAGCCAGCTTCCTCGAAAGGTATTTACGTCAAGCGCGTTACCCTGAGCACCACCATGGGTCCAGGCCTGGTCATCGACCAAGGTTCGCTCGACGCGTAAGACACAGGTTGGCGCAAGCGATTGTGCCAATTGAAAGATTGGGGTCCCTGCCTGGCGGGGGCTATCCAAGACCGTAGGCGACGCAAGTCTTAAACCTCAAGCCTACGCAGATGGTGCTCCCGGTTCCTTACCGAATCAGACACCAAAACGACATCTGGCCTCGGTTGGATGAAACGGTAACAAGCAGGAGTTTTTCCCGTGGCAATTAAACTTGAAGACAAGAAGGCCATCGTCGCTGAAGTCAACAAGGCTGCCCAAGTTGCTCTGTCCGCTGTCGTGGCTGATGCCCGTGGCGTAACAGTAGGCGCTATGACCGGACTCCGTAAAGAGGCTCGTGAAGCTGGCGTTTACGTACGTGTTGTACGTAACACCCTGCTCAAGCGCGCCGTTGCTGGCACTCAATATGACGTGCTCAACGACGTGTTCACCGGCCCGACCTTGATTGCATTCTCCAAAGAACATCCGGGCGCTGCTGCTCGTATCTTCAAAGAGTTCGCTAAAGGTCAGGATAAGTTCGAGATCAAGGCAGCTGCGTTCGAGGGCAAGTTCCTCGCAGCTAATCAGATCGACGTACTGGCAAGCCTGCCGACCCGTGACGAAGCAATTTCTCAGCTGATGAGCGTGATTCAAGGCGCAACCAGCAAATTGGCTCGTACTCTGGCGGCTCTTCGCGACCAGAAAGAAGCTGCCGCAGCCTAAGGCTGAGCGACTCCTTTCAGCGTTTATTGTTTATTTCGATGGCCGCGTAGGCTGTCACCCCAATACAGGAATTTATAGTCATGTCTCTGACTAACGACCAAATCATCGAAGCAATCGGCGAAAAATCCGTTCTGGAAATCGTTGAGCTGATCAAGGCCATGGAAGAGAAGTTCGGCGTTTCCGCTGCCGCTGCTTCCGCTGGTCCAGCTGCTGTCGCTGCCGTTGTTGAAGAACAAACTGAATTCAACGTCATGCTGCTGGAAGCTGGCGAGAAGAAAGTTAACGTGATCAAGGCAGTACGTGAACTGACCGGTCTGGGCTTGAAAGAAGCCAAGGCTGTAGTTGACGGCGCTCCAGGCGTTGTTCTGGAAGCTGTTTCGAAAGACGCAGCTGACAAAGCAAAAGCCACTCTGGAAGAAGCGGGCGCTAAAGTCGAGCTGAAGTAAGCATCGACTTTGCGTCTCCAGCCCGAGCGTTAAGCGAAAGGCTGATGGCTGGTGGCTCTTGCCACCGGCCTTTTTCCGTTATTGGCAGCCGACTGGGTCGGTGTTGATAACGGAGCTGTAACCACCCGATGCGGTGGCGCAAACCATGGGGTTTGCACGATTTTCTGGCTGCTCCCGTCGGGAGGGGCCAAACAAGCAGGTGACCAAGCTGGGGAACGCTGATGGCTTACTCATATACTGAGAAAAAACGTATCCGCAAGGACTTTAGCAAGTTGCCGGACGTCATGGATGTGCCGTACCTCCTGGCCATCCAGCTGGATTCGTATCGTGAATTCTTGCAAGCGGGAGCGACTAAAGATCAGTTCCGCGACGTGGGCCTGCATGCGGCCTTCAAATCCGTTTTCCCGATCATCAGCTACTCCGGCAATGCTGCGCTGGAGTACGTCGGTTATCGCCTGGGCGAACCGGCATTTGATGTCAAAGAATGCGTATTGCGCGGTGTAACTTACGCCGTACCTTTGCGGGTAAAAGTGCGCCTGATCATTTTCGACAAAGAATCGTCGAACAAAGCGATCAAGGACATCAAAGAGCAAGAAGTCTACATGGGTGAAATCCCCCTGATGACTGAGAACGGTACCTTTGTAATCAACGGTACCGAGCGTGTAATCGTTTCCCAGCTGCACCGTTCCCCGGGCGTGTTCTTCGACCACGACCGTGGCAAGACGCACAGCTCCGGCAAACTGTTGTACTCGGCTCGTATCATTCCTTACCGCGGTTCGTGGCTGGACTTCGAGTTCGACCCGAAAGACTGCGTATTCGTGCGTATCGACCGTCGTCGCAAGCTGCCTGCATCGGTGCTGCTGCGCGCGCTCGGCTATACCACTGAAGAAGTGCTCGACGCGTTCTACACCACCAACGTCTTCCACGTGCAAGGTGAAAACCTCAGCCTGGAACTGGTGCCTCACCGCCTGCGTGGTGAAATTGCTGTCCTGGATATCCTGGATGACAAAGGCAAGGTTATTGTCGAGCAAGGTCGTCGTATCACTGCTCGCCACATCAACCAGCTGGAAAAAGCCGGGATCAAAGAGCTGCAAGTGCCTCTGGACTACGTCCTGGGTCGCACTACCGCCAAGGTCATCGTGCATCCGGCAACCGGCGAAATCCTGGCAGAGTGCAACACCGAGCTGAACACCGAGATCCTGGCAAAAATCGCCAAGTCCCAGGTTGTTCGCATCGAAACCCTGTACACCAACGATATCGACTGCGGTCCGTTCGTCTCCGACACTCTGAAGATCGACTCCACCAGCAACCAATTGGAAGCGCTGGTCGAGATCTATCGCATGATGCGTCCAGGCGAGCCGCCAACCAAAGACGCTGCCGAGACTCTGTTCAACAACCTGTTCTTCAGCCCTGAGCGCTATGACCTGTCTGCGGTCGGCCGGATGAAGTTCAACCGTCGTATCGGTCGTACCGAGATCGAAGGTTCGGGCGTGCTGTGCAAAGAAGACATCGTTGCAGTGCTGAAGACTCTGGTCGACATCCGTAACGGTAAAGGCATCGTCGATGACATCGACCACCTGGGTAACCGTCGTGTTCGCTGCGTAGGCGAAATGGCCGAGAACCAGTTCCGCGTTGGCCTGGTACGTGTTGAGCGTGCGGTCAAAGAGCGTCTGTCGATGGCTGAAAGCGAAGGCCTGATGCCGCAAGACCTGATCAACGCCAAGCCAGTGGCTGCGGCGGTGAAAGAGTTCTTCGGTTCCAGCCAGCTTTCCCAGTTCATGGACCAGAACAACCCGCTGTCCGAGATCACCCACAAGCGTCGTGTTTCTGCACTCGGCCCTGGCGGTTTGACTCGTGAGCGTGCTGGCTTTGAAGTTCGTGACGTACACCCGACTCACTACGGTCGTGTATGCCCGATTGAAACGCCGGAAGGTCCGAACATCGGTCTGATCAACTCCCTGGCTGCTTATGCGCGCACCAACCAGTACGGCTTCCTCGAAAGCCCGTACCGTGTGGTGAAAGACGCTCTGGTCACCGACGAGATCGTGTTCCTGTCCGCCATCGAAGAAGCTGATCACGTGATCGCTCAGGCTTCGGCCACGATGAACGACAAGAAAATGCTGATCGACGAGCTGGTAGCTGTTCGTCACTTGAACGAGTTCACCGTCAAGGCGCCGGAAGACGTCACCTTGATGGACGTATCGCCGAAGCAGGTAGTTTCGGTTGCAGCGTCGCTGATCCCGTTCCTCGAGCACGATGACGCCAACCGTGCGTTGATGGGTTCGAACATGCAGCGTCAAGCTGTACCAACCCTGCGCGCTGACAAGCCGCTGGTCGGTACTGGCATGGAGCGTAACGTAGCTCGTGACTCCGGCGTTTGCGTCGTGGCTCGTCGTGGTGGCGTTATCGATTCCGTAGACGCCAGCCGTATCGTGGTTCGTGTTGCTGATGATGAGGTTGAAACCGGTGAAGCTGGTGTCGACATCTACAACCTGACCAAATACACCCGCTCCAACCAGAACACCTGCATCAACCAGCGTCCGCTGGTGCGTAAAGGTGATCGGGTTCAGCGTAGTGACATCATGGCTGACGGCCCGTCCACCGACATGGGTGAACTGGCGCTGGGTCAGAACATGCGCATCGCGTTCATGGCCTGGAACGGTTACAACTTCGAAGACTCCATCTGCCTGTCGGAACGAGTTGTTCAAGAAGACCGCTTTACCACGATCCACATTCAGGAACTGACCTGTGTGGCACGTGACACCAAGCTTGGGCCAGAGGAAATCACTGCAGACATCCCGAACGTGGGTGAAGCTGCACTGAACAAGCTGGACGAAGCCGGTATCGTTTACGTAGGTGCTGAAGTTGGCGCAGGCGACATCCTGGTTGGTAAGGTCACTCCGAAAGGCGAGACCCAGCTGACTCCGGAAGAAAAACTGCTGCGTGCCATCTTCGGTGAAAAAGCCAGCGACGTTAAAGACACCTCCCTGCGCGTGCCTACCGGCACCAAGGGTACCGTCATTGACGTACAGGTCTTCACCCGCGACGGCGTTGAGCGTGATGCTCGTGCACTGTCGATCGAGAAGACTCAACTCGACGAGATCCGCAAGGACCTGAACGAAGAGTTCCGTATCGTTGAAGGCGCAACTTTCGAACGTCTGCGTTCCGCTCTGGTCGGCCACAAAGCCGAAGGCGGCGCCGGTCTGAAGAAAGGTCAGGAAATCACCGACGAAGTTCTCGACGGTCTTGAGCATGGTCAGTGGTTCAAACTGCGCATGGCTGAAGATGCTCTGAACGAGCAGCTCGAGAAGGCTCAGGCCTACATCGTTGATCGCCGCCGTCTGCTGGACGACAAGTTCGAAGACAAGAAGCGCAAACTGCAGCAGGGCGATGACCTGGCTCCAGGCGTGCTGAAAATCGTCAAGGTTTACCTGGCAATCCGTCGCCGCATCCAGCCGGGCGACAAGATGGCCGGTCGTCACGGTAACAAAGGTGTGGTCTCCGTGATCATGCCGGTTGAAGACATGCCGCACGATGCCAATGGCACCCCGGTCGACGTCGTCCTCAACCCGTTGGGCGTACCTTCGCGTATGAACGTTGGTCAGATCCTTGAAACCCACCTGGGCCTCGCGGCTAAAGGCTTGGGCGAGAAGATCAACCGGATGATCGAAGAGCAGCGCAAAGTCGCTGAGCTTCGTAAATTCCTGGACGAGATCTACAACCAGATCGGCGGTCGTAACGAAGATCTGGATAGCTTCTCCGACCAGGAAATCCTGGATCTGGCGAAGAACCTGCGTGGCGGCGTTCCAATGGCCACTCCAGTGTTCGACGGCGCCAAGGAAAGCGAAATCAAGGCCATGCTGAAACTGGCAGACCTGCCAGAAAGCGGCCAGATGCAGCTGACCGACGGCCGTACCGGCAACAAGTTCGAGCGCCCGGTTACTGTTGGCTACATGTACATGCTGAAGCTGAACCACTTGGTAGACGACAAGATGCACGCTCGTTCTACCGGTTCGTACAGCCTGGTTACTCAGCAGCCGCTGGGTGGTAAGGCGCAGTTCGGTGGTCAGCGTTTCGGGGAGATGGAGGTCTGGGCACTGGAAGCATACGGTGCTGCTTACACTCTGCAAGAAATGCTCACAGTGAAGTCGGACGATGTGAACGGCCGTACCAAGATGTACAAAAACATCGTGGATGGCGATCACCGTATGGAGCCGGGCATGCCCGAGTCTTTCAACGTGTTGATCAAGGAAATTCGTTCCCTCGGCATCGATATCGATCTGGAAACCGAATAACACGTGACGCGAATCGAGAGCGGGGCAGGATTGCCCGCTCTCTGCTCCGCCAGGAGGAAAGGCCTTGAAAGACCTACTGAATTTGCTGAAAAACCAGGGTCAAGTCGAAGAGTTCGACGCCATCCGTATTGGATTGGCATCGCCTGAGATGATCCGTTCGTGGTCGTTCGGTGAAGTTAAAAAGCCGGAAACCATCAACTACCGTACGTTCAAACCTGAGCGTGACGGCCTGTTCTGCGCCAAGATCTTTGGCCCGGTAAAGGATTACGAGTGCCTGTGCGGTAAGTACAAGCGCTTGAAGCACCGTGGTGTGATCTGCGAGAAGTGCGGCGTTGAAGTCGCGCTGGCCAAAGTTCGTCGTGAGCGCATGGCGCACATCGAACTGGCCTCGCCAGTTGCCCACATCTGGTTCCTGAAATCGCTGCCGTCCCGTATCGGCTTGCTGATGGACATGACCCTGCGTGATATCGAACGTGTTCTCTACTTCGAGAGCTATGTCGTTATCGACCCGGGCATGACCACCCTTGAAAAAGGTCAGCTGCTTAACGACGAGCAGTATTTCGAAGCGCTGGAAGAGTTCGGCGACGATTTCGATGCCCGCATGGGTGCCGAAGCTGTCCGTGAACTGCTGCACGCTATCGACCTGGAACACGAGATTGGCCGTCTGCGTGAAGAAATTCCGCAAACCAACTCCGAAACCAAAATCAAGAAGCTGTCCAAGCGTCTGAAGTTGATGGAAGCCTTCCAGGGTTCCGGCAACCTTCCAGAATGGATGGTGCTGACCGTTCTGCCGGTTCTGCCGCCAGATCTGCGTCCACTGGTCCCGCTGGATGGTGGTCGCTTCGCGACTTCCGACCTCAACGATCTGTATCGTCGAGTGATCAACCGTAACAACCGCTTGAAGCGTCTGCTCGATCTGTCCGCTCCGGACATCATCGTGCGCAACGAAAAGCGTATGTTGCAGGAAGCTGTCGACGCACTGCTCGATAACGGTCGTCGTGGCCGCGCTATCACCGGTTCCAACAAGCGTCCTCTGAAATCCCTGGCTGACATGATCAAGGGTAAACAAGGTCGTTTCCGTCAGAACTTGCTCGGTAAGCGTGTTGACTACTCCGGTCGTTCGGTAATTACCGTAGGTCCGACCCTGCGTCTGCACCAGTGCGGTCTGCCGAAGAAAATGGCTCTCGAGCTGTTCAAGCCGTTCATTTTCGGCAAGCTGGAAATGCGTGGTCTCGCTACCACCATCAAAGCTGCCAAGAAGATGGTCGAGCGCGAGTTGCCAGAGGTTTGGGACGTTCTCGCTGAAGTAATCCGCGAACACCCGGTTCTCCTCAACCGTGCACCGACCCTTCACCGTCTGGGTATCCAGGCGTTTGAACCAGTACTGATCGAAGGTAAAGCTATCCAGCTGCACCCTCTGGTCTGTGCTGCGTACAACGCCGACTTCGACGGCGACCAAATGGCCGTGCACGTACCGCTGACACTGGAAGCCCAGTTGGAAGCGCGTGCGTTGATGATGTCGACCAACAACATTCTGTCGCCAGCCAACGGTGAGCCAATCATCGTTCCGTCGCAGGACGTTGTATTGGGTCTGTACTACATGACTCGTGAAGCGATCAACGCCAAGGGCGAAGGTCGTGTGTTCGCGGATCTGCAAGAAGTTGACCGTGTGTTCCGTGCTGGCGAAGCCGCACTGCACGCTAAAGTCAAAGTGCGGATCAACGAAACCGTCAACGATCGTGATGGTGGCAGCGTCAAGAACACCCGTATCGTCGACACCACTGTCGGCCGTGCGCTGTTGTTCCAGGTTGTTCCACCTGGCCTGTCGTACGACGTCGTCAACCAGCCGATGAAGAAAAAGGCGATCTCCAAGCTGATCAACCAGTGCTACCGCGTGGTTGGTTTGAAAGAGACCGTGATCTTCGCTGACCAGTTGATGTACACCGGTTTTGCCTATTCGACCATTTCCGGCGTTTCCATCGGTGTTAACGACTTCGTTATCCCGGATGAAAAAGCCCGCATCATCGGTGCTGCTACCGACGAAGTGAAAGAGATCGAAAGTCAGTACGCCTCCGGCCTGGTAACCCAGGGCGAGAAGTACAACAAAGTGATCGACCTTTGGTCCAAGGCCAACGACGAAGTATCCAAGGCGATGATGGCCAACCTCTCGAAAGAGAAAGTCATCGACCGTCATGGCGTCGAAGTCGATCAAGAGTCTTTCAACTCGATGTACATGATGGCCGACTCGGGCGCACGGGGTTCTGCTGCGCAGATCCGTCAGCTTGCCGGTATGCGTGGCCTGATGGCCAAGCCGGACGGTTCCATCATCGAAACGCCGATTACTGCGAACTTCCGTGAAGGTTTGAGCGTACTTCAGTACTTCATCTCCACTCACGGTGCTCGTAAAGGTTTGGCGGATACCGCGTTGAAAACTGCGAACTCCGGTTACCTGACTCGTCGTCTGGTAGACGTGGCGCAGGATCTGGTTGTGACCGAGATCGATTGCGGCACCGAACATGGCCTGGTAATGACTCCGCACATTGAAGGCGGTGACGTTGTTGAGCCGTTGGGTGAGCGCGTATTGGGTCGTGTCATTGCCCGTGACGTGTTCAAGCCAGGTACCGAAGAAATCATCGTTCCTGCCGGTACGCTGGTAGACGAGAAGTGGGTCGAGTTCATCGAGCTGAACAGCATCGACGAAGTGATCGTGCGTTCGCCGATCAGCTGCGAAACCCGCTACGGCATTTGCGCCAAGTGCTACGGCCGCGACTTGGCTCGTGGTCACCAGGTGAACATCGGTGAAGCGGTCGGCGTTATCGCTGCCCAGTCCATCGGTGAGCCGGGTACCCAGCTGACCATGCGTACGTTCCACATCGGTGGTGCGGCAAGCCGTACCTCCGCAGCCGACAGCGTTCAGGTGAAGAATGGCGGTACAGTCCGTCTGCACAACCTGAAGCACGTTGAGCGAGTGGATGGTTGCCTGGTTGCTGTGTCCCGTTCCGGTGAGCTGGCAATCGCTGATGACTTCGGTCGTGAGCGCGAGCGTTACAAGCTGCCGTACGGTGCTGTGATTTCGGTTAAAGAAGGTGACAAGGTCGACGCTGGCGCAATCGTGGCCAAGTGGGATCCGCACACTCACCCAATCGTTACCGAAATGAAAGGTACCGTGACCTACGTGGGCATGGAAGAAGGCATCACGATCAAGCGTCAGACTGACGAATTGACCGGTATGACCAACATTGAAGTACTCGACGCCAAAGACCGTCCAGCTGCCGGTAAAGATATCCGTCCTGCTGTGAAGATGGTTGATGACAACGGCAAGGATCTCTTGCTGCCGGGTACCGACGTAATTGCTCAGTACTTCCTGCCTGCTAACGCCCTGGTCGGTGTAGCGGACGGTGCGAAAATCGCGATCGGTGATGTTATCGCTCGTATTCCGCAAGAGACTTCGAAGACTCGTGACATCACCGGTGGTCTGCCGCGTGTTGCCGACTTGTTCGAAGCCCGTCGTCCGAAAGAAGCCTCGATTCTGGCTGAAGTCAGCGGCACCATCGCGTTCGGTAAAGAGACCAAAGGCAAGCGCCGTCTGGTCATTACCCCGAACGACGGTAGCGATCCGTATGAAGAGCTGATTCCGAAGTGGCGTCACCTGAACGTCTTCGAAGGCGAACAGGTAAACCGCGGCGAAGTTATCTCCGACGGCCCGAGCGATCCACACGACATCCTGCGTCTACTGGGTGTGAGTGCGCTGGCCAAGTACATCGTGAACGAGATCCAGGACGTTTACCGTCTGCAAGGCGTGAAGATCAACGACAAGCACATCGAGACCATCCTGCGTCAGATGCTGCGTAAAGTTGAAATCGCTGAATCTGGCGATTCCAGTTTCATCAAGGGCGACCAGATGGAATTGACTCACGTTCTGGTAGAGAACGAGCGTCTGGCTGGCGACGAGAAATTCGTTTCCAAGTTCACTCGCGTGCTGTTGGGTATCACCAAGGCGTCGTTGTCCACCGAATCGTTCATCTCGGCGGCTTCCTTCCAGGAAACCACTCGTGTACTGACCGAAGCGGCGGTAACCGGCAAGCGCGATTACCTGCGCGGCCTGAAAGAAAACGTGGTCGTGGGTCGTCTGATCCCGGCTGGTACCGGTCTGGCTTATCACAGCGAGCGCAAGCGCCGCCGTGATGCTGACAAACCGTTGCGCGTAAGCGCCAGTGAAGTGGAAGCTGCACTGACCGAAGCGCTGAACTCAAGCGGTAACTGAGTTCTGCGGTAAATGAGCGTAAGGCCCTGGCCATTCCGTTCATCGAATCGAGACAATTTGTCGAGGTTGGATGAGTGGGGAGGTCGGGGCCTTGCCTTGACTGGGGGCAAGATCCTCTTTAGACTCTTGTACCCCTAAATTTGGCGGGAATTCGTTCCTGCCATTTTGCTTTTCTTGCAAGACAATAGCGTCGCAAGACAACAGTGGAGCTAGTAGATGGCAACTATCAACCAGCTGGTACGTCAGCCGCGTAAGCGTATCGTCGAGAAATCCGACGTGCCTGCGCTGCAGAACTGCCCGCAACGTCGTGGCGTATGCACCCGTGTGTATACCACCACGCCGAAAAAACCTAACTCGGCACTGCGTAAAGTATGCCGTGTGCGTCTGACCAACGGTTTCGAGGTTTCCTCGTACATCGGCGGTGAAGGCCACAACCTGCAAGAGCACAGCGTGGTGCTGATCCGCGGCGGTCGTGTAAAAGACTTGCCAGGTGTTCGTTACCACACCGTACGCGGTTCTTTGGATACTTCCGGCGTTAAAGGTCGTAACCAGGGTCGTTCGAAGTACGGTACCAAGAAGCCTAAGTAGTAGTGGCTTTTTGTAAAAACTGATTTTCTATTTTTCTGAGTCGATAAGAGTAAGGTCGGAGGCGTCCCGAAAGGGCACCGATTCCGAGCGAACCTGAAGACCGTTTGAGGGCTTATCCATGCCAAGAAGACGCGTAGCAGCCAAGCGCGAAGTGCTTGACGATCCAAAATACGGAAGCCAAATCCTGGCCAAGTTCATGAACCACGTAATGGAAAGCGGCAAGAAAGCCGTTGCCGAGCGTATCGTTTATGGCGCGCTGGAGAAGGTTAAAGAACGCAAGAACAGCGACCCCCTGGAAATCTTCGAGAAAGCTCTCGACGCCATCGCTCCGCTGGTCGAAGTAAAGTCGCGCCGTGTAGGCGGTGCTACTTACCAGGTTCCGGTTGAAGTTCGTCCGTCCCGTCGTAACGCCCTGGCAATGCGCTGGTTGGTAGACTTCGCCCGCAAGCGCGGCGAGAAGTCTATGGCTCTGCGTTTGGCTGGCGAACTGTTGGACGCTGCCGAAGGTAAAGGTGCTGCAGTTAAGAAGCGTGAAGACGTGCACCGTATGGCTGAAGCCAACAAGGCTTTCTCGCACTACCGCTTCTAATTTTAGCGTCACTAATTTTGCGAGGGCTTTATGGCTCGTACTACACCGATTAATCGCTACCGTAACATTGGTATCGTTGCTCACGTGGATGCTGGTAAAACCACCACCACCGAGCGCGTCCTTTTTTACACTGGCAAAAGTCACAAAATGGGCGAGGTGCATGACGGCGCCGCGACCACAGACTGGATGGTGCAGGAGCAGGAGCGTGGTATTACCATTACTTCTGCTGCTATTACCGCCTTCTGGCAGGGTTCCGAGAAGCAGCACAAAGATCAATACCGCTTTAACGTCATCGACACCCCGGGCCACGTTGACTTCACTATTGAAGTTGAGCGTTCCCTACGTGTTCTCGACGGCGCGGTCGTTGTGTTTTGCGGTACCTCGGGTGTTGAGCCTCAGTCGGAAACCGTATGGCGTCAAGCCAACAAATACGGCGTTCCACGTCTTGTTTACGTAAACAAGATGGACCGTGCTGGTGCCAACTTCCTGCGCGTGATCGGTCAGATCAAGCAGCGTCTGGGTCACACTCCGGTGCCAATCCAGTTGGCTATCGGTTCCGAAGACAACTTCCAGGGTCAGATCGATCTGATCGCCATGGAAGCTGTTTACTGGAATGACGCTGACAAAGGCATGGTTCCAGTTCGCAAGCCTATCCCTGCTGAACTGCAGGAATTGGCTGACGAGTGGCGCGGCAACATGGTTGAGGCTGCGGCCGAGGCCAGCGAAGAGCTGATGAACAAGTACCTCGAAGGTGAAGAGCTCACCAACGCGGAAATCAAGGCCGCTCTGCGTCAGCGTACTATCGCTGGTGAGATCGTTCTGGCTGTTTGCGGTTCTTCCTTCAAGAACAAGGGTGTTCCCCTGGTTCTCGACGCCGTTATCGACTACCTGCCTGCTCCAACCGACATTCCTGCCATCAAGGGTACTGACCCGGATGACGAGACCAAGGAAATGGAGCGTCACGCAGACGACAGCGAGCCGTTCTCGGCTCTGGCGTTCAAGATCGCTACCGACCCATTCGTGGGTACCTTGACCTTCGTTCGAGTTTACTCGGGCGTGTTGGCCTCCGGCGACGGCGTGATCAACTCGGTTAAAGGCAAGAAAGAGCGCGTGGGTCGTATGGTGCAAATGCACGCAAACGCCCGTGAAGAAATCAAGGAAGTACGCGCTGGTGACATCGCGGCCTTGATCGGCATGAAGGACGTCACCACTGGTGAGACTTTGTGCAACGCTGACAAGCCAATCATCCTGGTTCGCATGGACTTCCCGGAGCCGGTTATTTCGGTTGCCGTAGAGCCTAAGACCAAGGACGACCAGGAAAAAATGGGTATCGCTCTGGGCAAACTCGCTCAGGAAGATCCATCTTTCCGCGTCAAGACTGATGAAGAGACTGGTCAAACGATCATCTCCGGCATGGGCGAGTTGCACCTGGACATCCTGGTTGACCGGATGCGCCGTGAGTTCAACGTCGAAGCCAACATCGGTAAGCCTCAAGTTTCGTACCGTGAGCGCATCACGAAGAGCTGCGAAATTGAAGGCAAGTTCGTTCGCCAATCCGGCGGTCGTGGCCAGTTCGGTCACTGCTGGATTCGTTTTGCTCCTGCTGACGAAGGTCAGGAAGGTCTGCAATTCCTGAACGAAGTAGTGGGTGGTGTGGTTCCTAAGGAATACATCCCGGCTATCCAGAAGGGTATCGAAGAGCAGATGAAGAACGGCGTTGTTGCCGGCTATCCGCTGATCGGCCTGAAGGCTACCGTGTTTGATGGTTCCTACCACGACGTCGACTCCAACGAGATGGCGTTTAAGGTGGCTGCTTCCATGGCGACCAAGCAACTGGCCCAGAAGGGCGGTGGTGAGTTGCTTGAGCCGATCATGGCGGTAGAGGTTGTTACGCCTGAAGACTATATGGGTGACGTGATGGGCGACCTTAACCGTCGTCGCGGCATGATCCTGGGTATGGAAGACACGGTTTCCGGCAAAGTGATTCGCGCCGAGGTTCCGTTGGGTGAGATGTTCGGTTACGCAACCGACGTTCGTTCCATGTCCCAAGGTCGCGCAAGCTACTCTATGGAATTCAAAAAATACAATACAGCTCCGTCGCATATCGTCGAAACTGTTACCAAAAAACAAGGCTGATTCAGCCCCTTTAGGCTAGGAGTTAATTGTCGTGGCTAAAGAAAAATTTGACCGTACCCTCCCGCACGTCAACGTTGGCACCATCGGTCACGTCGACCACGGTAAAACCACGCTGACCGCTGCTCTGACTCGCGTCTGCTCCGAAGTTTTCGGTTCGGCTGTTGTTGCTTTCGATAAAATCGACAGCGCTCCAGAAGAAAAGGCTCGTGGTATCACCATCAACACCGCGCACGTTGAATACAACTCGCTGATCCGTCACTACGCTCACGTTGACTGCCCAGGTCACGCTGACTACGTGAAGAACATGATCACCGGTGCTGCTCAAATGGACGGCGCTATCCTGGTTTGCTCGGCCGCTGATGGTCCGATGCCACAAACCCGTGAGCACATCCTGCTGTCCCGTCAGGTTGGCGTTCCGTACATCGTTGTCTTCCTGAACAAGGCTGACATGGTTGACGACGCTGAGCTGCTGGAGCTGGTTGAGATGGAAGTGCGCGATCTGCTGAGCACTTACGACTTCCCGGGCGACGACACTCCGATCATCATCGGTTCGGCTCTGATGGCTCTGAATGGCCAAGACGACAACGAAATGGGCACCACTGCCGTTCGTAAACTGGTTGAGACTCTGGATAGCTACATCCCGGATCCAGTTCGTGTTATCGACAAGCCGTTCCTGATGCCAATCGAAGACGTATTCTCGATCTCCGGTCGCGGTACTGTTGTAACTGGCCGTATCGAGCGCGGTATCGTCAAGGTTCAGGATCCACTGGAAATCGTTGGTCTGCGTGACACTACCGTCACCACCTGCACCGGTGTTGAAATGTTCCGTAAGCTGCTCGACGAAGGTCGTGCTGGCGAGAACTGCGGCGTGCTGCTGCGCGGCACCAAGCGTGACGACGTTGAGCGTGGCCAGGTTCTGGTCAAGCCAGGTTCGGTTAAGCCGCACACTACCTTCGAAGCTGAAGTGTACGTGTTGAGCAAAGAAGAAGGCGGTCGCCACACTCCGTTCTTCAAAGGCTACCGTCCACAGTTCTACTTCCGGACCACTGACGTGACCGGTAACTGCGAACTGCCGGAAGGCGTTGAAATGGTAATGCCAGGCGACAACATCAAAATGGTTGTCACCCTGATCAAAACCATCGCAATGGAAGATGGTCTGCGTTTCGCTATTCGTGAAGGCGGTCGTACCGTCGGCGCTGGCGTCGTAGCCAAAATCATCGCTTAATAAGTGATGACTTGAAAAAGCCCCCGCCTAGCGGGGGCTTTTTTATTGGGTTGACACTGTAGTAGCCCGTCTATAGAATTGCGCCTCCTTTTAACGGGCGTATTGCGCTCGCTGGGAATAGCAGCCGGAGTCTGAAATCCAATGCAAAATCAGCAAATCCGTATCAGGTTGAAGGCTTTTGACCATCGCCTGATCGACCAATCCACCCAGGAAATCGTGGAAACCGCGAAACGTACTGGTGCTCAAGTGCGTGGTCCAATTCCACTGCCTACCCGTAAAGAGCGGTTCACCGTTCTGGTCTCCCCGCACGTCAACAAAGACGCGCGTGACCAGTATGAGATCCGTACTCATAAGCGCGTTCTGGACATCGTCCAGCCAACGGATAAAACCGTTGATGCTCTTATGAAGCTTGATCTTGCGGCCGGTGTGGAAGTGCAGATCAGCCTCGGCTAAGACTCGGTCTTAGTCGTGTAACGCTCTGAAATGGGCGGCCATAGCGGGTGAAAGCCCCGTACACTCATGAGGTTTACAACATGACTATTGGTGTAGTCGGTCGTAAATGCGGTATGACCCGTATTTTCACCGAAGAAGGTGTCTCCATTCCGGTCACGGTCATTGAGATCGAACCGAATCGCGTCACCCAGTTCAAAACTGAAGAGACCGATGGCTATCGTGCAGTGCAAGTCACTGTAGGCGAGCGTCGTGCTTCGCGTGTTACAGCTGCTCAAGCTGGCCACTTCGCTAAAGCGAACGTTGCCGCTGGTCGTACCGTAATGGAATTCCGTCTTGAAGAAGGCGAGTACCAGGCCGGCGATCTGATCAACGCTGAAATCTTCGCCGCGGGTCAACTGGTTGATGTAACCGGTCAGTCCAAAGGTAAAGGCTTCCAGGGTACGATCAAGCGTTGGAATTTCCGCGGGCAAGATAATACCCACGGTAACTCCGTATCCCACCGCGTTCCAGGCTCTATCGGCCAGTGCCAGACTCCTGGTCGTGTATTCAAGGGCAAAAAAATGTCCGGTCATATGGGCGCTGAGCGCGTGACCGTGCAGTCCCTCGAAGTAGTGCGCGTGGACGCTGAACGCAATCTGTTGTTGGTCAAGGGCGCTGTTCCTGGCGCTACTGGCGGCAACTTGGTTGTACGTCCAGCAGCCAAGGCTCGCGGTTAAGGGGAAGCTGACATGCAATTAAATGTAAATGACGCTCAAGCGATCGAAGTTTCCGAACTGACATTTGGCGGCGAATTCAACGAGACGCTGGTTCACCAAGCAGTCGTGGCCTACATGGCCGGCGGCCGTCAAGGTAGCAAGCAGCAAAAGACCCGTTCCGACGTTCGTGGTGGCGGTAAGCGCCCATGGCGTCAGAAAGGTACTGGCCGTGCTCGTGCTGGTACTATCCGTAGCCCAATCTGGCGTGGCGGCGGTACCACTTTCGCAGCTCGTCCTCAGGATCACACCCAGAAGCTGAACAAGAAGATGTATCGCGCAGCAATGCGTTCCATCCTTGCTGAGCTGGTGCGTACTGATCGTCTGGTTGTGGTTCAGGACTTCGCTGTTGATGCACCGAAGACCAAAGATCTGCTGAACAAACTGACCGGCATGGGCCTGACTGACGTCTTGATCGTGTCTGAAGTAGTTGATCAGAACCTGTACCTGGCTGCTCGTAACCTGCCACACGTTGATGTACGTGACGTGCAAGGTTCCGATCCAGTTAGTCTGATCGCATACGACAAGGTGTTGATCACCGTGTCGGCCGTGAAGAAATTCGAGGAGCTGCTGGGATGAACCAGGAACGCGTATTTAAAGTTCTGCTTGGCCCGCACGTTTCCGAGAAGGCTACGGTTCTGGCTGACAAGAAAGGCCAGTTCGTTTTCAAGGTTGCAACTGACGCAACCAAGCTGGAAATCAAGAAGGCCGTCGAAAGCCTGTTCAGCGTGAAAGTAGAGCGTGTTACTACCCTGAATGTTCTGGGTAAGAGCAAGCGCACTGCTCGCGGTCTGGGCAAGCGTAATGACTGGAAGAAGGCAGTTATCTCCCTTCAGCCAGGCCAAGATCTCGATTTCAGCAGCAGTGCTGAGTAAGGAAGGGGTGCATCATGGCAATCGTTAAATGCAAACCGACTTCCCCTGGCCGCCGTTTTGTGGTCAAGGTGGTCAACCAGGAGCTGCATAAAGGCGCTCCTCACGCACCGCTGCTCGAGAAAAAATCGAAGACTGGTGGTCGTAACAACAATGGTCGTATTACCACTCGTCACATCGGTGGTGGCCATAAGCAGCATTATCGTCTGGTCGATTTCCGTCGCAACGACAAAGATGGCATCTCTGCCACTGTCGAGCGTATTGAATACGATCCAAACCGTACTGCTCACATCGCTCTGCTGCTGTACGCAGATGGCGAGCGTCGCTACATCATCGCCCCTAAAGGCGTGAGTGCTGGCGACCAGCTGATCGCAGGTGCTCTGGCACCGATCAAGCCGGGCAACGCTCTGCAACTGCGTAACATTCCAGTTGGTAGCACCGTACACGGCATCGAATTGAAGCCAGGTAAAGGCGCGCAAATCGCTCGTTCCGCTGGTGCTTCGGCTCAGCTGATCGCTCGTGAAGGTGTCTACGTGACCCTGCGTCTGCGTTCTGGTGAGATGCGTAAAGTGCTGGCTGAATGCCGCGCGACCCTGGGTGAAGTCTCGAACTCCGAGCACAGCCTGCGTTCGCTGGGTAAAGCTGGTGCCAAACGCTGGCGTGGCGTTCGCCCAACCGTTCGTGGTGTTGCCATGAACCCGGTTGACCACCCACATGGTGGTGGTGAAGGTCGTACCTCTGGTGGTCGTCATCCGGTATCGCCATGGGGCTTCCCGACTAAGGGCGCGAAGACTCGTGGTAATAAGCGTACCGACAAAATGATCGTCCGTCGTCGCAAGTAAATAGAGGGATACGACAGTGCCACGTTCTCTGAAAAAAGGTCCTTTTATTGATCTTCACCTACTGAAGAAGATCGAAGTGGCGGCGGAAAAGAACGATCGCAAACCAGTTAAAACCTGGTCGCGTCGTTCGATGATCCTGCCACAAATGGTCGGTTTGACCATTGCAGTGCATAACGGTCGTCAACATGTTCCAGTTCTCGTGAACGAAGACATGGTCGGCCACAAACTGGGCGAGTTTGCCGGTACCCGCACATATCGTGGGCACGTGGCAGACAAGAAAGCCAAGCGTTAAGGGGTAAGGAACGATGGAAGTAGCCGCTAAGTTGTCGGGCGCTCGAATCTCCGCCCAGAAAGCCCGCTTGGTCGCCGACCAGATCCGCGGGAAGAAGGTGGGCGAAGCGCTCAACCTGTTGGCTTTCAGCAGTAAGAAAGCCGCCGAGATCATGAAGAAAGTGCTGGAGTCGGCCGTAGCCAACGCCGAGCATAACGAAGGCGCAGACGTTGATGACCTTAAAGTCAGCACCGTTTTCGTCAACGAAGGGCGTTCGCTGAAGCGAATCATGCCACGTGCCAAAGGCCGTGCTGATCGCATCGTCAAGCGGTCTTGCCATATCACTGTCAAGGTTGCTGACAAGTAACGGAGTCGAAGAGATGGGTCAGAAAGTACATCCCATTGGCATTCGCCTGGGAATCGTCAAGGAGCACACCTCCGTCTGGTACGCAGACGGTCGGACTTATGCGGACTATTTGTTCGCTGATCTGAAGGTGCGTGAGTATCTCCAAGACAAACTAAAAAGCGCGTCCGTAAGCCGTATCGATATCCATCGTCCGGCTCAGACTGCACGTATCACCATCCACACCGCTCGTCCAGGTATCGTTATCGGGAAGAAAGGTGAAGATGTTGAGAAACTGCGTCAGGACCTGACCAAGCAAATGGGTGTGCCTGTGCACATCAATATCGAAGAGATCCGCAAGCCGGAACTCGACGGTATGCTGGTTGCGCAGAGCGTAGCTCAGCAGCTGGAGCGTCGCGTAATGTTCCGTCGCGCTATGAAGCGCGCTGTTCAGAACGCCATGCGCATTGGTGCCAAAGGCATCAAAATCCAAGTGAGCGGTCGTCTCGGCGGTGCTGAAATCGCACGTACTGAATGGTATCGCGAAGGTCGTGTGCCACTGCACACCCTGCGTGCCGACATCGACTATGCCAACTACGAAGCTCACACCACTTACGGTGTGATCGGTGTAAAGGTTTGGATCTTCAAAGGCGAAGTAATTGGTGGTCGCCAAGAAGAACTGAAACCACAAGCACCAGCGCCTCGTAAAAAAGCTGCTAAGTAAGGGGTACGCCAAATGTTGCAACCAAAGCGTACGAAGTTCCGCAAGCAGATGACAGGCCACAACCGTGGTCTGGCACAGCGCGGTAGCAAAGTCAGCTTCGGCGAGTTCGCGCTGAAGTCTGTAGCTCGTGGTCGTCTCACCGCTCGTCAGATCGAGTCAGCGCGTCGTGCTCTGACCCGTCACGTTAAACGTGGCGGCAAGATCTGGATCCGTGTATTCCCGGACAAGCCTATTTCCAAAAAGCCACTCGAAGTTCGGATGGGTAAAGGTAAGGGTAGTGTGGAGTACTGGGTTGCCCAGATTCAGCCAGGCAAAGTCCTGTATGAAATCGAGGGTGTTACTGAAGAGCTGGCGCGTGAGGCTTTTGCCTTGGCTGCTGCAAAGCTGCCGCTCGCCACTGCCTTCGTTAAACGGACGGTGATGTGATGAAAGCGAACGAACTTCGTGAAAAAGACGCGCCGCAGCTTAACGAGCAACTGCTCGGCCTGCTGCGCGACCAGTTCAATCTGCGCATGCAGAAAGCAACTGGCCAGTTGGGGCAGTCTCACCTGCTCCGGCAAGTTAAGCGTGACATCGCTCGCGTGAAGACTGTGCTCAAACAGCAGGCAGGTAAGTAATCATGGCTGAAGCCGAAAAAACCGTCCGTACGCTGACTGGCCGTGTTGTCAGCGACAAAATGGACAAGACCATCACCGTTCTGATCGAGCGTCGCGTTAAGCACCCGATCTACGGTAAATACGTTAAGCGTTCGACTAAGCTGCACGCGCACGACGAAACCAATCAGTGCCACATCGGCGACAAAGTCACTATTCGTGAAACTCGTCCTTTGGCCAAGACCAAGTCTTGGGCGCTGGTTGATGTTCTCGAACGCGCTGTGGAAGTCTAAGGACTAGGGGTCGGAGAAATTATATGATTCAGACTCAATCCATGCTCGATGTGGCCGATAACAGCGGCGCTCGCCGTGTTATGTGCATCAAGGTGCTGGGTGGCTCCCATCGTCGTTACGCTGGTATCGGTGACATCATCAAAGTTACCGTCAAGGAAGCAATTCCTCGCGGTAAAGTGAAAAAAGGCCAAGTGATGACTGCTGTTGTAGTCCGCACTCGTCACGGCGTACGTCGTGCTGATGGCTCCATTATCCGCTTTGATGGCAACGCTGCTGTTCTTCTGAACAACAAGCAAGAGCCGATCGGCACCCGTATCTTTGGGCCAGTGACTCGTGAACTTCGTACTGAGAAGTTCATGAAGATCGTCTCGCTCGCCCCAGAAGTGCTGTAAGGAGATCCGACATGCAAAAGATTCGTCGTGACGACGAGATCATCGTGATCGCCGGCAAAGACAAAGGTAAGCGCGGTAAGGTGCTTAAGGTTCTCGCTAATAACCGTCTGGTTATTGGTGGTCTGAACCTGGTTAAGCGTCATACCAAGCCTAACCCGGCGTCGGGCGTACAAGGCGGTATCGTCGAAAAAGAAGCTCCACTGGACGCTTCTAACGTCGCCATTTTCAACGGCGAAACCAACAAGGCTGACCGCGTTGGTTTCAAAGTAGAAGACGGCAAGAAAATTCGTGTCTTCAAGTCGACCCAAAAAGCGGTTGATGCTTGAACACTGCTAGGTAGAAGACCATGGCACGACTAAAAGAGATTTACTGGAAGGAAATCGCACCGAAGCTTAAGGAAGAACTTAAGCTTTCGAACGTGATGGAAGTTCCACGCGTTACCAAAATCACCCTGAACATGGGTCTGGGCGAAGCGGTCGGTGACAAAAAAGTCATCGAGCACGCTGTTGCCGATCTGGAAAAGATCACCGGTCAGAAAGTTGTTGTGACTTACGCTCGGAAATCCATCGCTGGCTTTAAAGTCCGTGAAGGTTGGCCGATCGGCGTCAAAGTGACCCTGCGCCGTGAGCGTATGTACGAGTTCCTGGATCGTCTGCTGTCGATCTCCCTGCCTCGGGTCCGCGACTTCCGCGGCCTGAATGCCAAGTCCTTCGATGGTCGTGGTAACTACAGCATGGGCGTTAAAGAGCAGATCATCTTCCCGGAAATCGACTACGACAAGATCGATGCTCTCCGCGGTCTGGACATTACCCTGACCACCACTGCCAAGAACGATGATGAAGGTCGCGCGCTGCTGCGTGCTTTCAAATTCCCGTTCCGCAACTGATTGGAGTAGGAAAATGGCCAAGATGAGCATGAAAAACCGCGAGCTGAAGCGTCAGCTCACGGTTGCCAAGTACGCCAAAAAGCGTGCAGCACTGAAAGCTATCATCGTTGATCTGAACGCAAGTCCAGAAGCACGTTGGGAAGCTACAGTAGCTCTGCAGAAGCAGCCACGTGACGCAAGCGCCTCGCGCATGCGTAACCGCTGCCGCCTGACCGGTCGTCCACACGGCGTTTACCGCAAGTTCGGCCTCGGCCGTAACAAGCTGCGTGAAGCTGCAATGCGTGGTGACGTACCTGGTCTGGTTAAAGCCAGCTGGTAAGCACTGTCAAAGTCTCGGTGTTCGGGATCGCGAGATCCTGACCACCGGTGACCTTGAACTTGAATCAAGCCCCTATTGGGGCTTGATTCATTTGTGGGGTGTGTCTAGAATACCCGGCTCGCCTGAGCCCGTGCTTTTTTCGCATGGATGAGCTCGGCGACAAGTAGTAGCCGCAAGGCTAATTTTTTTGTATTAGGAGCGTCTAGCCCATGAGTATGCAGGACCCGTTAGCGGACATGCTAACTCGAATCCGTAATGCCCAGATGGCTGAAAAGTCCGTCGTAAGCATGCCATCTTCTACTTTGAAGGTAGCTGTTGCCAAAGTCCTGAAGGACGAAGGTTACATTGCGGGTTATCAGATCAGCAGCGAAATCAAACCACTGCTGTCCATCGAGCTGAAGTACTTCGAAGGCCGTCCGGTCATCGAGGAAGTGAAGCGCGTTAGCCGTCCAGGCCTGCGTCAGTACAAGTCCGTCGATGATCTGCCAAAAGTTCGTGGCGGTCTCGGTGTGTCTATCGTCTCCACCAACAAAGGTGTGATGACGGATCGTGCTGCGCGCGCTGCCGGTGTCGGCGGCGAAGTTCTTTGCACTGTGTTCTAAGGGGGGATAAGCATGTCACGCGTCGCTAAGAACCCCGTTAAGCTGCCAGCCGGTGTCGAAGTCAAATTCGCAGGCCAACAGCTTTCGGTGAAGGGTGCCAAGGGCACTCTCGAACTGAACATCCATTCGTCCGTTGAGATCGTTGAAGAAGCTGGTGAGCTGCGTTTCGCTGCTCGCAATGGCGATCAACAAACTCGCGCAATGGCTGGTACCACTCGTGCGTTGGTAAACAACATGGTCCAAGGCGTAAGCCAAGGCTTCGAGCGCAAGCTCCAGCTGGTCGGTGTTGGTTACAAAGCGCAAGCAAAAGGCACAGTGCTGAACCTGGCTCTTGGCTTCTCGCACCCAGTGGATTATGAACTGCCGGAAGGCATCACCGCTGAGACTCCTAGCCAGACCGACATCCTGATCCGGGGTATCGATAAGCAGCTGGTAGGTCAAGTGGCCGCCGAGATCCGCGACTTCCGTCCACCAGAGCCGTACAAAGGCAAAGGTGTGCGCTACGCGGACGAAGTCGTCCGTCGTAAAGAAGCCAAGAAGAAGTAGGGCATAGCAAATGACCGACAAAAAAGTTACTCGACTGCGTCGCGCTCGCAAAGCACGCCTGAAAATGCACGAACTCGAAGTCGTGCGTCTCTGCGTGTTCCGCTCGTCGCAGCACATCTACGCCCAGGTCATTTCGGCCGACGGCAACAAAGTCCTGGCATCTGCCTCGACTTTGGATAAAGAACTGCGTGATGGCGCCACTGGCAACATCGACGCGGCCACTAAGGTTGGCCAGCTGGTCGCTACGCGTGCTAAAGCCGCTGGCGTCTCGCAGGTGGCTTTCGACCGCTCTGGCTTCAAGTACCACGGCCGCGTCAAGGCGCTGGCTGATGCTGCTCGTGAAGCTGGGCTGGAGTTCTAAGTTATGTCAAATAACGACCAAAAGCGCGACGAAGGCTACATTGAGAAGCTGGTTCAAGTTAACCGCGTAGCCAAAACCGTAAAAGGCGGCCGTATCTTCACTTTCACCGCGTTGACCGTGGTTGGTGATGGTAAAGGGCGTGTTGGCTTCGGCCGTGGCAAGTCACGTGAAGTGCCTGCTGCGATCCAGAAGGCAATGGAAGCTGCTCGCCGCAACATGATCCAAGTTGATCTGAACGGCACCACTCTGCAGTACGCAATGAAGTCCGGTCACGGCGCTTCGAAGGTGTACATGCAGCCTGCTTCTGAAGGTACCGGTATCATCGCTGGCGGCGCTATGCGTGCTGTCCTCGAAGTTGCTGGCGTTCAGAACGTTCTGGCCAAGTGCTACGGCTCGACTAACCCGGTAAACGTGGTTCACGCCACTTTCAAAGGTTTGAAAGCTATGCAGTCTCCTGAGTCCATTGCCGCCAAGCGTGGCAAAAGCGTCAAGGAGATCTTCTGATCATGGCTACCGTTAAAGTTACGCTGATCAAAAGCATGACCGGCCGCATCCCTAACCACAAACTGTGCGTTAAGGGTCTGGGTCTGCGTCGCATCGGTCACACTGTAGAAGTACTTGATACTCCCGAGAATCGCGGGATGATCAACAAGGCTTACTACATGCTGCGTGTCGAGGGTTAATCGATGAAACTCAATGATCTGAGTCCAGCGCCGGGTTCCCGTCGCGAAAAGCATCGTCCGGGCCGTGGTATCGGTAGTGGTTTGGGCAAGACCGGTGGCCGTGGCCACAAAGGTCAGTCCTCCCGCTCCGGTGGCACCATTGCTCCAGGCTTTGAAGGCGGTCAACAGCCGCTGCATCGTCGCCTGCCGAAGTTCGGTTTCGTTTCCCTGAAAGCCATGGATCGCGCAGAAGTGCGTTTGTCCGAGCTGGCTAAAGTGGAAGGCGACATCGTCACCGTGCAGTCCCTGAAAGATGCCAACGTGATCAACGTCAACGTACAGCGTGTGAAAATCATGCTGTCCGGCGAAGTTACTCGCGCTGTTACCATCGGAAAGGGAATCGGCGCCACCAAAGGTGCGCGTGCGGCTATCGAAGCAGCTGGCGGCAAGTTCGAGGAATAAATGGCTAAGCAAGGTGCTCTCTCTGCGCTCGGCAAAGGCGGTATGTCTGAACTCTGGGCTCGTCTGCGTTTTCTGTTCCTGGCGATTATCGTCTACCGAATAGGCGCACACATCCCGGTTCCAGGTATCAACCCGGACCGACTCGCGGACCTGTTTCGACAGAATGAGGGGACCATTCTTAGCTTGTTCAACATGTTTTCTGGCGGCGCGCTGGAACGGATGAGTATCTTTGCACTGGGGATCATGCCGTACATTTCGGCATCGATCATCATGCAACTGATGACCGCCGTCAGCCCGCAGCTGGAGCAGTTGAAGAAGGAAGGTGAAGCTGGCCGTCGCAAGATCAGCCAGTACACCCGCTACGGCACTGTCGTTCTCGCTCTCGTTCAGGCAATTGGCATGTCCATTGGTCTGGCAGGGCAGGGCGTTGCGTTCACTGGTGACTTTGGCTTCCATTTCGTCGCGGTATCCACTTTTGTGGCTGGTGCGATGTTCATGATGTGGCTGGGTGAGCAGATTACTGAGCGTGGTGTTGGCAACGGTATCTCGATGTTGATTTTTTCGGGTATCGTCGCCGGTCTTCCGAGAGCGATCGGGCAGTCTTTCGAGTCTGCGCGTCAGGGTGATATCAACATCTTCGCCCTGGTTGCCATCGGTTTGCTGGCAGTAGCGATTATCGGTTTCGTGGTGTTCATTGAGCGTGGTCAGCGTCGTATTGCTGTTCACTACGCCAAGCGTCAGCAGGGCCGCAAGGTCTTCGCTGCGCAGACTAGCCACTTGCCGTTGAAGGTGAACATGGCCGGCGTTATTCCGGCCATTTTCGCGAGCAGCATTTTGCTGTTCCCGGCTTCGTTAGGTGCCTGGTTCGGCCAGTCTGAAGGTATGGGCTGGTTGCAGGACATCTCGCAGTCGATCGCTCCTGGTCAGCCGTTGAATATTCTGCTGTTTAGTGCAGGGATTATTTTCTTCTGCTTCTTCTATACGGCGTTGATGTTCAATCCGAAAGACGTAGCGGAAAACCTGAAGAAGTCCGGTGCCTTTATTCCGGGCATTCGTCCAGGTGAGCAGTCCGCGCGCTACATTGATGGCGTTCTGACTCGCTTGACCATGTTCGGTGCTCTTTACATGACGGCCGTGTGCCTGCTGCCCCAGTTCCTGGTGGTTGCAGCAAACGTACCGTTCTACCTTGGCGGGACCTCGTTGCTGATCGTCGTCGTGGTTGTGATGGACTTCATGTCCCAAGTACAATCGCACCTCGTTTCGCACCAGTACGAATCCCTGATGAAGAAAGCCAACCTGAAGGGTTACGGCAGCGGCATGTTGCGCTGAGTACCCATAAGGTTCGAGGAGTTGGTGATGAAAGTTCGTGCATCGGTGAAAAAGCTGTGCCGTAACTGCAAGATTATTCGCCGCGAAGGTGTTGTTCGAGTAATTTGCAGCGCGGAACCGCGTCACAAACAGCGCCAAGGCTGAGTGTGATTGTGCTTCAAGCCCGGCAGCTAGTGCGCTGCCGGGTTGATTATTTGTTATTACAGCGATATTATCTCGCGCCCTATTTCTTGGCTTCCGGGGCGTAGGTAGCTGTCAATTGGAGTCCCACTGAATGGCCCGTATTGCAGGCGTTAACATTCCAGATAACAAGCATACTGTTATCTCGCTGACCTACATCTATGGTGTTGGTCGCACTACTGCACAGAAGATCTGTGCAGTGACTGGGGTAAACCCAGCCGCAAAGATCAAAGATCTGAGCGACGAGCAGATTGAACAGCTGCGTGGCGAAGTGGCGAAGTTCACCACTGAAGGTGACCTGCGTCGCGAAATCAACATGAAAATCAAGCGTTTGATGGACCTCGGTTGCTATCGCGGTCTGCGTCATCGTCGTGGTCTTCCAGTGCGCGGTCAGCGTACCAAGACTAACGCGCGTACCCGTAAAGGTCCGCGTAAGCCGATCCGCAAGTAATCGCCCCAGCGAATCGACAGGAAATTAATCATGGCTAAACCTGCTGCTCGTCCTCGTAAAAAAGTTAAAAAGACAGTGGTTGATGGCATCGCCCACATCCATGCATCTTTTAACAACACAATCGTGACCATCACCGACCGTCAAGGCAACGCTCTTTCCTGGGCTACCTCCGGTGGTTCGGGTTTCCGCGGTTCCCGCAAGTCCACCCCGTTTGCTGCTCAAGTAGCTGCTGAACGTGCTGGTCAAGCTGCGCTGGAATACGGCCTGAAAAACCTCGACGTTAACGTCAAAGGTCCAGGTCCAGGTCGTGAATCTGCAGTCCGCGCTTTGAACGGCTGTGGCTACAAGATCGCCAGCATCACCGACGTGACGCCAATCCCGCACAACGGGTGCCGTCCGCCGAAGAAGCGCCGCGTGTAATCCAGGAGATTGTAAAGAATGGCTCGTTACATTGGTCCAAAATGCAAACTCGCTCGTCGCGAAGGCACCGATCTCTTCTTGAAGAGCGGCGTGCGCGCGATCGAATCGAAGTGCAACATTGAAGCAGCACCTGGTATCCACGGCCAACGCCGCGGTCGCCAGTCCGATTACGGCACCCAACTGCGTGAAAAGCAGAAGGTCCGTCGTATCTACGGCGTTCTCGAGCGTCAATTCAGCGGCTACTACAAAGAAGCTGCTGGCAAGAAAGGTGCAACTGGCGAAAACCTGTTGCAACTGCTCGAATGCCGTCTGGACAACGTTGTATACCGTATGGGTTTTGGCTCTACTCGTGCCGAATCCCGTCAGCTGGTATCGCACAAATCCGTAAGCGTTAACGGTCAGACCGTAAACGTGCCGTCGTACCAGGTTCGTGCTGGTGACGTGGTCGCGATTCGCGAGAAAGCAAAGAACCAACTTCGCATTGTCCAAGCTCTCGATCTGTGTGCCCAACGTGGCCGCGTAGAATGGGTAGAAGTAGACACTGAGAAGAAGTCGGGCGTTTTCAAGAACGTTCCTGCTCGCAGTGATCTGTCCGCCGACATCAACGAAAGCCTGATTGTCGAGCTCTACTCCAAGTAAGGGCTAGAAAATAGGTGCATCCATGCAGATTTCGGTAAATGAGTTCCTGACACCCCGCCATATTGATGTGCAGGTTGTCAGTCCAACCCGCGCCAAGATCACTCTCGAGCCTCTCGAGCGTGGTTTTGGCCACACCCTGGGCAACGCGCTGCGCCGCATCCTGTTGTCCTCAATGCCCGGCTGCGCAGTAGTCGAGGCCGAGATTGACGGTGTGCTCCATGAGTACAGCGCCATCGAAGGTGTACAGGAAGACGTAATTGAAATCCTGTTGAACCTTAAAGGTCTGGCTATCAAGCTGCACGGCCGTGACGAAGTTACGCTGACCTTGTCGAAGAAGGGTTCGGGGGTGGTTACCGCTGCCGATATTCAGCTGGATCATGATGTCGAGATCGTTAACCCCGATCACGTAATCGCTAACCTGGCGTCTAACGGCGCCCTGAACATGAAGCTCACCGTAGCTCGTGGTCGTGGTTATGAACCGGCAGACTCGCGTCAGAGCGATGAAGACGAAAGCCGCAGCATCGGTCGCTTGCAGCTTGACTCTTCGTTCAGCCCGGTTCGCCGTATCGCATACGTGGTGGAAAACGCCCGTGTCGAACAGCGTACTAACCTGGACAAGCTGGTTATTGATCTGGAAACCAACGGTACTCTGGATCCTGAAGAGGCAATTCGCCGCGCTGCAACCATTCTGCAACAGCAGTTGGCTGCGTTCGTCGACCTCAAAGGTGACAGTGAGCCAGTGGTTGTCGAGCAGGAAGACGAGATCGATCCGATCCTGCTTCGCCCGGTTGACGATCTGGAACTGACTGTACGTTCGGCTAACTGCCTTAAGGCGGAAAACATCTACTACATCGGTGACCTGATTCAGCGTACCGAAGTAGAGCTGTTGAAGACTCCGAACCTTGGCAAGAAATCCTTGACTGAAATCAAGGACGTTCTGGCCTCCCGCGGTCTGTCCCTCGGCATGCGCCTCGACAACTGGCCGCCTGCAAGTCTTAAGAAGGACGACAAGGCGACTGCCTGATCGTCGTAATCACCGAACGTTGTGTTTGGTAAGGAATGAACCATGCGTCATCGTAAAAGTGGTCGTCACCTGAGCCGCACTAGCTCGCACCGCAAGGCCATGTTTCAAAACATGGCAGTGTCGCTGTTCGAGCACGAGCTGATCAAAACTACACTGCCGAAAGCTAAAGAACTGCGTCGCGTTGCTGAGCCGCTGATCACTTTGGCCAAGACAGACAGCCTGGCTAACCGCCGTCTGGCTTTCGACCGTACTCGTTCGAAAGCTATCGTTGGTAAGCTCTTCAACGACCTGGGCAAGCGTTACGCTACCCGTGAGGGTGGCTACCTGCGCATCCTCAAGTGCGGTTTCCGCACTGGCGACAACGCGCCTATGGCGTACGTCGAGTTGGTTGATCGTCCTGCCGGTGGTGAAGCTGTATCCGCTGAGTAAGACGTCAGTCTGAAACGAAGAACCGGGCCTAGTGCCCGGTTTTTTGTGCCCGTAAGAAACGCGCTGTTTATACAAGCTTCCCTGCGGTCCATGCCGTCATGATGCGAACGGGATTGTTGGTAGTATTTTTCTATTGATCTCTGCAAATTAATGAATTTGTAGCCTTCCTGATCAATGGTCAATACTCCGTCCCAAGCCGATTAGCCGGCAGTTCAAAAACTGACAAAGGAAGAGATCGCATGAGCCAAAATAAAACACTGACCACCGCCAGTGGCGCTCCTGTCGCTGATAACCAGAATTCCCGTTCCGCCGGCCCCCGTGGCCCGCTGCTGCTCGACGACTTTCACCTGATCGAGAAGCTTGCCCACTTCAACCGTGAAAACATCCCTGAGCGCCGTGTACACGCCAAAGGTTCGGGTGCTTACGGTGCGTTCACCGTAACTCGGGACATCACCGAGTACACAAGCGCCAAACTGTTTGAGTCCGTCGGCAAGCAAACCCCAACCTTCCTGCGGTTTTCCACCGTGGGTGGTGAGCGTGGTTCGGCCGACACCGAGCGCGATCCACGTGGTTTCGCCCTGAAGTTCTACACCGAAGAAGGCAACTGGGACATCGTCGGCAACAACACGCCAGTGTTCTTCATCCGCGATCCTTTGAAATTCCCGGACTTTATTCACACCCAAAAACGTCTGCCACAAAGCAATCTGAAAAGCGCGCAAATGATGTGGGACTTCTGGTCGCACTCACCTGAGGCGTTGCACCAGGTCACCATTCTGTTCTCGGACCGCGGCATTCCCGATGGCTACCGTCACATGCACGGCTTCGGCAGCCACACTTACAGCCTGATCAACGCCAGTGGCGAGCGTCACTGGGTGAAATGGCACTACAAGACCAAGCAAGGGATTAAAAACCTGACGCCGGCAGAAGCAGCACGCCTGGCCGGTACCGATCCGGATTACGCACAGCGTGATTTGTTCGGCGCGATCGAGCGCGGTGATTTCCCGAAATGGCGCGTGTGCATCCAGATCATGACGGAGGCACAGGCCGCAGCGCACTACGAGAACCCGTTTGACGTGACCAAGACTTGGTCGCAGAAAGAGTTTCCGCTGATCGAAGTGGGCGAGTTGGAGCTTAACCGCAACCCGCAGAATTACTTTGCTGAAGTCGAGCAAGCCGCTTTCGGTCCGAGCAATATGGTCCCGGGTGTCGGTTTGTCGCCTGACCGCATGCTGCAAGGGCGAGTGTTCGCTTACGCTGATGCTCACCGCTACCGTATTGGCACCAACCACCAGCAATTGCCGGTGAACGCGCCTCGCAGCCCGGTGAACAGCTATCAGCGCGACGGTTCGATGGCGTTTGGCAGCAATGGCGGTGCGACACCTAACTACGAGCCGAACAGCTACATCGAGTCGCCGAAACAAGCACTTCGTTATGCAGAGCCGGCGCTGGCGCTGAGTGGTGCAGCTGATCGATACGATCATCGCGAAGATACTGACTACTACAGCCACGCGGGGGCGCTGTTCCGTCTGATGAGCGATGCGCAGAAAACGCTGCTGATCAACAACATTGCGGGTGCGATGGCTGGGGTTTCCAGCGACGTGGTTGATCGCCAATTGCAACATTTCTTCAAGGCCGACCCGGCGTATGGAGAAGCAATCGCAAAGCTGCTCAACGTACAGCTTAACGAAGTCTAAACGAGAAGCAGAACCGCCCTCATTTGGGCGGTTTTTGCGTTATTTAAACCACTTTTCTCAGAATGTCTTCGCTTTTATCGCCCAAGCAGAGTGACCAAAGAGTCTGCTTGGTTCAAACTACAGACTTTCAAGCAGGGAGATGTAGGGCGATGCAAGGCCACCCAGACGTAATCGATTACCTCAACACGTTGCTGACCGGCGAACTGGCGGCGCGTGATCAATATTTCGTCCATTCGCGGATGTATGAGGACTGGGGTTTCACCAAGCTCTACGAACGTATCAACCACGAGATGGAAGAAGAAGCCGGGCACGCTGATGCCCTAATGCGCCGAATTCTGATGCTCGAAGGTACGCCGCGGATGCGTCCGGACGACCTTGATGTCGGCACTACCGTGCCGGACATGCTTGCCGCTGACCTGCGACTTGAATACAAAGTCCGCGCCGCGCTCTGCAAGGGCATAAAGCTCTGCGAACAGCACAAGGACTATGTCAGTCGCGAGATGCTGCGGGTTCAATTGCATGACACCGAAGAAGACCACACCTACTGGCTTGAAAAGCAGATGGGTCTGATCAAGTTGATCGGTCTGGAAAATTACCTGCAATCGCACGCCTGATTCCACCGGATACGAAAAAGCCCCTGTCACCGAGAAAGTGACAGGGGCTTTTTCATGGCCGTGATTCAGGCCTTGTCGCGTGCCAACAGCGGCTTGAGGTAGAAGCCGGTATGAGACTGTTTCATCTCGGACACTTCTTCCGGTGTGCCGACGGCAATGATCTGCCCGCCTTTGGAGCCACCCTCTGGTCCAAGGTCGACCAACCAGTCCGCGGTCTTGATCACATCCAGATTGTGCTCGATCACCACCACAGTGTTGCCGTGGTCGCGCAATCGATGCAAAACGTCGAGCAGTTGCTGAATATCCGCGAAGTGCAGGCCGGTCGTCGGCTCATCGAGGATATACAGCGTCTTGCCGGTGTCGCGCTTGGACAGTTCGCGGGACAGCTTGACCCGTTGGGCTTCACCACCCGACAGCGTCGTGGCCGATTGCCCCAGCTTGATGTAGGACAGCCCCACATCCATCAACGTCTGCAGCTTGCGCGCCAGCGCCGGAACCGCATCGAAGAACACCCGTGCTTCCTCGATGGTCATCTCGAGTGTTTCGTGGATGCTCTTGCCCTTGTACTTGATCTCCAGAGTCTCGCGGTTGTAGCGCTTGCTCTTGCAGACGTCGCACGGGACATAGATGTCCGGCAGGAAGTGCATTTCCACCTTGATCAGGCCATCACCTTGGCAGGCCTCGCAACGTCCGCCCTTCACGTTGAAGGAGAAACGTCCAGGACCATACCCACGTGAGCGGGACTCCGGCACGCCGGCGAACAGTTCGCGAATCGGTGTGAACAACCCGGTGTAGGTCGCCGGGTTGGAGCGTGGCGTTCGACCGATCGGGCTCTGGTCGATGTCGACAACCTTATCCAGATGCTCCAGACCTTTGATGCTGTCGTGGGCGGCCGCTTCCAGCGTCGTCGCTCCGTTCAACGCCGTAGCGCTAAGCGGGAACAGGGTGTTGTTGATCAGCGTCGACTTGCCCGAGCCGGACACGCCGGTTACACAGGTCAACAGGCCGATCGGAATGTCCAGATCGACATCGCGCAAGTTGTTGCCGCGGGCGCCCTTGAGGGACAGCGACAATTTCTTGTTACGCGGCGTGCGTTTGGCCGGAACTGCAATTTTCACCCGGCCCGACAAGTATTTGCCGGTCAACGAATCAGGGTGAGCCATGACCTCGGCCGGCGTACCTTCGGCGACGATATGCCCGCCGTGTACACCTGCGCCAGGACCGATATCCACCACGTAGTCAGCCAGGCGAATCGCATCTTCGTCGTGCTCGACCACAATCACCGTATTACCGATATCCCGCAGGTGCTTGAGGGTGCCGAGCAGCCGATCGTTGTCCCGTTGGTGCAGGCCAATCGACGGTTCGTCGAGGATGTACAGAACGCCAACCAGTCCGGCGCCAATCTGGCTGGCCAGACGAATACGCTGAGCCTCACCACCAGACAACGTGTCGGCACTGCGATCCAGCGACAAATAGTCCAGGCCAACGTTGACCAGGAACTGCAGTCGCTCGCGAATTTCCTTGAGAATCTTGTCGGCAATTTCACCACGGCGGCCGGTGAGTTTCAGCACGCCGAAATATTCACAGGCATCGCCAATCGGCAGATTGGTCACCGCCGGCAGCGTCTTCTCGCCCACCCACACATGCCGCGCCTCACGACGCAGGCGAGTACCGCGGCAATCCGGGCAAGGCTGGGTGCTGAGGAACTTGGCCAGCTCTTCACGCACCGAGGCGGACTCGGTTTCACGGTAGCGACGGTCCAGATTCGGCACGATGCCTTCGAACGGGTGCGAACGTTTGACGATGTCGCCACGGTCGTTCAGGTATTTGAAGTCGACGTTCTGCGAACCGCTGCCGTGCAGGATGAACTTCTGCTGATCGGCCATTAGTTCGTTGAACGGCACTTCCAGGCTGAACTTGTAGTGCGAAGCCAACGACCCGAGCATCTGGAAGTAATAGACGTTGCGCCTGTCCCATCCGCGAATCGCGCCCTCGGCCAGCGTCAGCTCGCCGTTCACCAGTCGCTTGATGTCAAAGAACTGCTTAACGCCCAGACCATCGCAAGTCGGGCAAGCGCCGGCCGGGTTGTTGAAGGAGAACAGTTTGGGTTCCAGCTCGCTGATGGCATGGCCGCAGATCGGGCAGGCGAAACGCGCGGAGAAGATGATTTCTTCGCCGGGTTCATCGTCCATCGGCGCGACCAGGGCAATGCCGTCCGCGAGCTTCAAAGCGGTCTCGAACGACTCGGCCAGGCGCTGTTGCAGGTCGGCGCGGACCTTGAAGCGGTCGACCACGACATCGATCGTGTGCTTCTTCTGCTTGTCCAGCTTCGGCAACTCGTCCAGCTCGCAGAGCCGACCGTTGACCCGGGCTCGCACAAAACCTTGGGCGCGCAGTTCTTCGAAGACCGAAAGGTGTTCGCCTTTACGCTCGCGGATCACCGGGGCAAGCAGCATAAGCTTGCTGCCCTCCGGTTGGGCGAGGACCAGGTCGACCATCTGGCTGACGGTCTGGGCTTCCAGCGGAATGTCGTGATCCGGGCAACGCGGAATACCCACGCGAGCGTAAAGCAGGCGCAGGTAATCGTAGATTTCGGTGATGGTGCCGACCGTCGAACGCGGGTTGTGCGAGGTCGATTTCTGCTCGATGGAAATGGCTGGCGACAAACCTTCGATGGTGTCGACGTCAGGCTTTTCCATCATCGACAAAAATTGCCGGGCATAGGCCGACAGCGATTCGACGTAGCGACGCTGGCCTTCGGCGTACAGCGTGTCGAATGCCAGGGATGATTTTCCGGAGCCGGACAGGCCGGTGATGACGATCAGTTTGTCCCGTGGCAGGGTCAGGTCGATGTTCTTCAGGTTGTGGGTTCGGGCCCCACGAATCAGGATCTTGTCCAAAGTGGCCTCGCTCGGCGGGCGTCGAAAACGTAGGAGTATACGGCCAAATACTGGATGGATGCACACTATCGAATGAGCGGGTTACAGCCTTACATGAAGAGTCTGTCAGCAGAGCGCGTCAAAGCGTCGCGATATACCCCGTCAATCGATGGGACTGGTAGAATCGCCGCCGGTTCACATGAGGTTTTTCCATGCACGATCCCCACAGCGAACGCATGAGTGGCAGTGAGACCCGCGCAGCAAGCGGTCTGGCCCTGGTGTTCGCCTTCCGTATGCTTGGCATGTTCATGGTGTTGCCGGTACTGGCGACCTATGGGATGGATCTGGCAGGAGCGACCCCGGCCCTCATCGGGCTGGCGATTGGCGCTTACGGCCTGACCCAGGCGATCTTTCAAATTCCTTTCGGCTTCATTTCCGACCGTATCGGTCGTCGTCCGGTGATTTACCTGGGGCTGATCGTCTTCGCCCTCGGTAGCGTGCTGGCGGCCAATGCCGACTCGATCTGGGGCGTGATCGCCGGACGAATCCTGCAAGGCGCCGGGGCGATTTCTGCGGCGGTAATGGCGTTACTGTCAGACCTGACCCGCGAACAGCATCGGACCAAAGCCATGGCCATGATCGGCATGACGATCGGTCTGTCGTTCGCTGTCGCGATGGTTGTAGGACCGTTGCTGACCCGCGCGTTTGGCCTGTCCGGGTTGTTCCTCGCCACGGGTGGCATGGCCTTGTTCGGGATCGTGATCGTGATGTTCATGGTGCCGCGCTCAACCGGGCCGTTGCAGCACCGCGAATCCGGCGTTGCGCGCCAGGCACTGATACCGACGCTCAAGCATCCAGACCTGCTGCGTCTGGATCTGGGCATTTTTGTGTTGCACGCGATGTTGATGTCGAGCTTCGTTGCGTTGCCTTTGGCGCTGGTCGAAAAAGCCGGATTGCCCAAAGAGCAGCACTGGTGGGTGTACCTGACCGCGCTGCTGATTTCCTTCTTCGCCATGATCCCGTTCATTATCTACGGCGAGAAGAAACGCAAAATGAAACGAGTTTTACTCGGCGCCGTCGCGACGCTGATGCTCACTGAGCTATTCTTCTGGCAGTTCGGCGATAGCTTGCGAGCTCTGGTGATCGGGACGGTGGTGTTCTTTACCGCGTTCAACTTGCTGGAAGCTTCGTTGCCATCGCTGATCAGCAAGGTTTCACCGGCAGGCGGCAAGGGCACGGCGATGGGCGTTTATTCCACCAGCCAGTTCCTCGGTTCGGCACTGGGCGGCATCCTCGGCGGCTGGTTGTTCCAGCATGGCGGTCTGTCGGTTGTGTTCCTTGGATGCGCCGGTCTGGCTGCCCTCTGGCTGGCCTTTGCTGTTACCATGCGCGAACCTCCCTACGTGACGAGCCTGCGCTTGCCGTTGTCGCCCGAGGCGATCCGCGAAGCGGGTCTGGTCGAGCGCCTGAAGGCCGTCGTAGGGGTAACAGATGCAGTGATCGTCGAAGATGAAGCGGCGATTTACATCAAATTGGACACAGAACTATTGGATCGCACCACCCTTGAACGCCTGGTGAACAACCCGGCCGGGGCAGCGTGCGTAGCCTAGGAGAACGTTATGGCCCGTGGGGTTAACAAAGTCATATTGGTCGGCACTTGCGGCCAGGATCCCGAAGTTCGCTACTTGCCTAACGGTAACGCCGTGACCAACCTGAGTCTGGCGACCAGCGAACAGTGGACCGACAAGCAAACCGGTCAGAAAGTCGAGAAGACCGAATGGCACCGTGTGTCGATGTTCGGCAAAGTTGCCGAAATCGCCGGCGAGTACCTGCGTAAAGGTTCGCAGGTCTACATCGAAGGCAAGCTGCAGACCCGCGAGTGGGAAAAAGACGGTATCAAGCGTTACACCACTGAAATCGTGGTCGACATGCAAGGCACCATGCAACTGCTGGGCGGCCGTCCACAGCAGGGCGACCAACAAGGCGGGGGCAATAACTACCAGCAGTCCGCCCCGGCCCCGCGCCAACAGGCTCCGCGTCCGCAGCAGTCGGCAGCACCGCAACAGTCGCGTCAGGCTCCGGCTCCACAGCAGGCTGCTCCGCAACCGGCTCCGGATTTCGACAGCTTTGATGACGATATCCCGTTCTAAAAAGCAGCAATCCAGTCAGTAAAAAAAGCGAAGCCATCTGGCTTCGCTTTTTTGTGGGCGCGGTTAACTGGATAAAGCAGTCACGTTAGCCCGCGCGGTATGCAGTTTTTTGTAGCTCTCGATCAAGCGCAAGTGTCTATCGAGCCCTTCCAGTTTGATGCTGGTCGGCGTCAAACCATGGAAGCGTACGCTGCCATCGACCGAGCCGATCACTGCATCCATTCGTTCGTTGCCAAACATCCGGCGGAAATTGGCCTCGTAGTCTTCCAGTTCCAGGTCTTCGTCCAGCTTCATCTCCAGCACCGCGTTGACGGCTTGGTAGAACAAGCCGCGCTCAACCGTGTTGTCGTTGTACTGCAGGAACATTTCTACCGCCTCTTTCGCCTCTTCAAATTGCTGCAAGGCGAGATAAATCAGCAGCTTCAACTCCAGGATCGTCAGCTGACCCCAGGCCGTATTGTCGTCAAATTCGATGCCGATCAGGGAGGTGATGTCGGTGTAGTCATCCAGCTCACTTTCCACCAGACGCTCAACCAACGCTCGCAGTTCCTCTTCGTCCAGGCGATGCAGGTTCAGGATATCGGCGCGGAAGAACAGCGCTTTGTTGGTGTTATCCCAGATCAGGTCGTCCACCGGATAGATCTCCGAGTAGTCCGGCACCAGGATGCGGCAGGCCGTCGCGCCGATATGCTCGTAGACCGCCATATACACTTCTTTGCCCATGCCTTCGAGAATGCCGAACAAAGTCGCGGCTTCATCGGTATTCGAGTTTTCACCCTGGCCGGAGAAGTCCCACTCGACGAATTCGTAATCCGACTTGGAGCTGAAGAAGCGCCACGACACCACGCCACTGGAGTCGATAAAGTGCTCGACGAAGTTATTCGGCTCGGTCACCGCATGGCCTTCAAACGTCGGCTGGGGCAAGTCGTTGAGGCCTTCGAAGCTGCGGCCCTGGAGCAGTTCGGTCAGGCTGCGCTCCAGCGCCACTTCCAGGCTCGGGTGCGCGCCGAACGAGGCGAACACACCGCCGGTACGCGGGTTCATCAACGTGACGCACATCACCGGGAATTCACCGCCCAGGGATGCATCCTTCACCAATACGGGGAACCCTTGCTCTTCCAGTGCCTGAATACCAGCCAGTATCCCGGGGTACTTCGCCAGCACATCGGCGGGCACATCCGGCAGTGCAAATTCACCTTCGATGATTTCGCGTTTCACCGCACGCTCGAAGATCTCCGACAGGCATTGCACCTGGGCTTCGGCCAGCGTGTTGCCGGCACTCATGCCGTTGCTCAGGAACAGGTTTTCAATCAGGTTGGACGGGAAATACACCACTTCGCCGTCCGACTGGCGCACGTATGGCAGCGAGCAGATGCCGCGCTCTTCATTGCCCGAGTTGGTGTCGATCAGGTGGGAGCCACGCAACTCGCCGTCGCGGTTGTAAATCTTCAGGCAATACGCGTCGAGGATTTCGGCCGGCAGTTCATCTTTACGGCCAGGCTTAAACCAGCGTTCGTCCGGGTAATGCACAAACGGCGCGTTGGCGATCTCTTCGCCCCAGAACTGATCGTTGTAGAAGAAGTTGCAGTTGAGTCGCTCGATAAACTCGCCCAACGCCGACGCCAGCGCGCCTTCCTTGGTTGCGCCCTTGCCGTTGGTAAAACACATCGGCGAGTGCGCATCGCGGATATGCAGCGACCACACGTTGGGAACGATATTGCGCCACGAAGCGATTTCAATCTTAATGCCCAGGTCCGCCAGAATGGCCGACATGTTGGCGATGGTCTGCTCAAGCGGCAGATCCTTGCCCGCGATATAGGTGTGCGCCTCTGAATTAGAAGCAGGCATCAGCAACGCCTGGGCATCGGCGTCGAGGTTTTCCACTTCTTCGATCACAAACTCAGGCCCGGCTTGCACCACTTTTTTCACGGTGCAACGGTCGATGGAACGCAGGATGCCCTGGCGGTCCTTGTCGGAAATATCCGCCGGCAACTCGACCTGGATCTTGAAAATCTGGTTGTAGCGGTTTTCCGGATCAACAATATTGTTCTGCGACAGGCGGATGTTTTCGGTGGGAATACTGCGAGTGTCGCAGTACAGCTTCACGAAATAAGCCGCACACAACGCCGACGACGCCAGGAAGTAGTCGAACGGACCGGGTGCCGAGCCATCGCCCTTGTAGCGGATAGGTTGATCGGCCACCACCGTGAAGTCGTCGAACTTGGCTTCAAGTCGAAGGTTGTCGAGAAAGTTGACCTTGATTTCCATGGGGGATTACCAGAATAACGGCTAGACATTTGGCCGCCATTATCCGGCATTTCAGCCGTAAGTCTTGCGGGCGTCTTGCGATATGTCCCCAACGGGCCTTTTTTTAGTGGTCAGTCGAGTATCAGATGCGGCAGGAACCGGCTCGAATCCTTGGTGATCAAGCTGTTGTCTTCCCGCACTCCGATGCCGGCCGCCTGATCGCCGATCACCCAGGATCCGATCAGCGTGAAGCTGTCGCCAAAACGCGGCAGCGGCGCGAATTCCTGAAGGATAAACGGCGCGTCGGTGTAGGGACCGTCCTCTTTCACGATCAGACCTTCGGCAGTTTGCAGCTCGATGTTGGCCCCCTCCCGGGAGAAGAACGGCTTGCGCACCCAGCCTTTCGACACGGCTTTGCCAGGTTCGGTATCCAGGTGCGCCGCGAGCAGGTTCGGATGGCCTTTGTTGAACTCCCACAGCAGCGGCAGGATGCCTTTGTTGGAAATGATGGATTTCCACGCGGGCTCAAAAAACTGCGTATCGCTCTGGGCAATCGCTGCTCCGAACGGTTCGTGGAAGATGAACTCCCAGGCGTGCAGTTTGAACAGGTGAGGAATCCAGCGATCTTCCAGATCGACGAAGCGTCCGTCACTGGTGAGGCCAATGTCTTCAAGATCGATGTGGCGTGATTCGATGCCGACTTTTTCTGCGATAAGGCGCAGATAGTCGGTGGTGCCCTTGTCCTCGACCGAGTCTTTCATCGAGGCGAAATAGAACGGCTGCGTGAGCTGCAGTTGAGCGAAGGCCTGATGCAGTTTGGTGTCGATGCTATTGAACTGGTCGGCGTGCTTGGGCAGCAGGCCACGTTCGATGCATTGTTCCAGCCAGCCCCATTGGAACGCCGCCGCCTCATAGAGGCTGGTCGGCGTGTCGTAGTTGAGCTCCAGCAACTTGGCCGGCCCGGTGCCGTTGTAAGAGAAGTCCATACGACCATACAGGTGCGGATGGCCTTCGAGCCATGAAGTGCGAACCAGGTCAAAGAACGGCTCGGGAATGCTCAGTCGCTCCAGCAATTCCTCGCTCTGCACCACGCGAGCCACCAGGTCCATGCACATGTCATGAAGCTCGGTGGTCGGGTCTTCCAGATCGTTTTCGATTTGCTTGAGCGTGAATTGGTAATACGCGCTCTCGTCCCAATAGGGTTCGTCGTCGATGGTATGGAACAGAAAGCCGAGACTTTCGGCGGTCTGTTTCCAGTCATGACGCTCTGCGCAGAGGATTTTCTTCATGGCTCTGTTCCCTTAGCTGCTCGAGCCGCCAGAACTCTTGCTCGATCCACCCCAGCCACTGCGTGCGCTGGCCTGGCTGCCGAAGCCGCCACGGGAGGTGGACGATGCAACGGACACCGGCTTGCTGCGGGCGATGGTGTCGGTGTAACTGCTGCTACTGCCGTAGCGCGCCTGGTTGGACCTGTTGAAGGTCGAGCCTGACGAGACCCGTTGGCTGAGTGTCGAGGACGAATAGCTGCCGCGATCATCGCGATAGCGGTAGACCGGTTCGGAGTAGTAACTGTTGCGGTTGTTGCTGAGCATGTTGCCGATCAGGAGTCCCATCAGCAGGCTATTGCCGGAGAAGCCCGACCCTGCGGCGTTCGCTTCCGACGCGGGCAGTTTGGCCCTGGCCGCGTCCACTTCGGCTTGCGTGACCTCGCCATCGGCGCTCAGCTCGAAACCGCCGAGCTTGGGGATGAATTTGCCGGCGGAATCCTGCTGACACCAGTCGGCAACGAAGTCGGCGTCGCAATCGGCCTTGTTGTCATACACCGGCGCAATGCTTCGATGCTGAGTCATGGCCTTCATGTAGGCATCAGAACAGATATCGACCGGGAGCTTTTCATCGGCGCACTGCTGGACGGACTGAAAGTTGTACTTTTTGTGGATCTCGTAGGTTTCTTCCGTCGGCCCGCAGCCTGAGATCGCCATGGCGACCGATGCGGCCAGCGAGAGCTGAACGTACTTGCTTCGTTTCATCGGAGTCTCCGTGGCGCAATCAGTTCGGGGAAGGGGTCATGCACGCGGCGTTCAGCATACCGACGCTAATGGCCACTGCCGCGACATAGATGGCCGCGGCGATTTCACCCTTTTTAATGCGTTCAGAGGCGCCTTTAAGCACCAGGCTAGTCATCAGAAACCCCAGCAGTTGTACGAACGCGGCAATCACTGCCCAGACGACGAAGTCCAGAATGCTGATCGAGTAGGCAATCACATTGCTGGCCGGGATGGCGAAACCGATGATGGCGCCTCCCAGCGCGATCGCGGCGGCAACGTTGCCCGAACGGATCAGTTCGAACTCCCTGTGCGGCGTGATTCGGGTGTAGATGAACTGGAACAGCGCGAACAGCACGGCGGCGCCGAGGATGTACGAAACAAACCCGAGCACGGCGGCTTTGTTCAGGGAGATGGAGAGCGCTTCAAGCATGGACTTCTTCCTTGTTAAAAAGTGTTCAGGTCAGTGGTGTACAGCGAAATGCCCAGCGAAGTACTCAAACTGACGGTGCCTTCGGCATCCTCTTCGACGGAAAACAGCAGGAATTCCCGGCGATCGGTCAGACCGGTTTCGCGGGCGTACAGCATCGAACGGTGCTCGATGCTGTAGGACTCATTCGGATTGGTCAGGCGCTCGCTCAACGCCACCAGTTCTGTCTGGCCGGTCTCGGTGCCCCATTCGCGGGTGTACTCGACACCGTTGTGGTTGTAGGTCGGCAGGCCGATCAAGCTTTGAGGGCCGGCCAGTCGGCGCAACTCCGCTTCACTGTTGATGGTGACGTAACTGAGGTAATTGAACAGGATCACCGACTCGACCTGTCCGGCGATGTCACCGCTGGTGTGCACTTGCAGCCAGTAGTCTTCGTCGTTCATGTAATAACGCGACAGCCAGTTCGACTGCCCCAGATCAACAGCGCCAGCGCTCCAGATCTGGTGGGAGCCAGGGATGACCACGCTAGTGTTGCCGTCGAGCAACAACTTCAGGGAGGTGTCGAACATCACCTCTTTGCCAAATGCCAGACCCAGCGGACCGATGGCGGGCAGGGTTTCGTTGGCTGTCCATTTCGATTCCGTATTCGCTTTCGGGGCCTCAAGCCCCATCAACTGTTTAAACCATCCCATTGGAGATTTCCTTGAGGCGAGTGGAGGCGATGTAGAAGAGTTCACCGCCCTCAACCCGAGTGGCGCCGGGCGGGTTGATCGAAGGGTGTCGGGCGCCTTTGGCGCGGTAACCGATAAGGGTCGCGTTGTGATGCTCTTTCATCTGCGCATACAGATCGCCGAATGTTGCTTCAAAAGCCTCGGGCAGTTTCATCAGGTACTGGGTGGCGCCTTGACCCACGCACAGCAACTCATTGATGACTACTGACGAGCCCGGATCCTGAGAGGCGCGCACCAACATCTCGATGGCCATGCTTGAGGTGCACTCCAGGCTGGGCGCATAGGCGCTGGCGAGCGCGGCGATTTCACTGTCATTGAAGTGGGCGACCACATGCCCGGCAGGGCTCAGTTGATTGATCGCCAGCACGGTGGCCAGGGTCAGATCGTCTGAATGGGTTCGCACCAGGACGCGCTCTGCACCGCGAACGCCGGCACGCAGCAAAAGTGCGGCAGAGGACAGACTTTCGCCTTTGATAAAATCGGCTTTGCCCGGCATGGGGTTTTCTTCGAGGTCGCAATCGCAAATGACGATCAGGTTGTCATTGGACGTTTCGTCCTGCAGCAGTAATTCAATGACTCGCTCGCTGGACGCGCCTTCCCAGCCGATGAGAACGGTGTGACCGACCTTGCCGGTGAAATCACCTTTGCCTTTCATGCCTTTTCTCCATACATCAATGACGCTGCTGGTGGTTTTGCCGATGGCTGCCGTCAGCAGCGCAATGCCCCCGAGCATGACCCAGGTAGCCACGAAAATTCGTCCCGCCGAGGTTTGGGGCGCAAGATCGCCGTAACCGACCGTCAGCGTGGTGGTGAGGTAGAAATAGGTAAATGTGGCGGGGGCGGTGAGGTGTTGTTCGCCCAGAAGCACCAGGCCGAGCCAGGCCGTGCTCAGGTGGATGCCCAAGGCAATCGCCAGTCCCGCCCAGCCGAAACGGTGGAAGAAGGACGAGGCATACACGCGTAATAAAAGAAAAATAGACATGACGTCCCTGACTCCGTGGGATGACTCGTTCCTGGCAATGCGCAGGCCTGAACCCCTGAACGTTCAATTGCCTTTACCGGGCGGCATTAAACCTGTTGCCGGACGCCGAGAGAAGTACCTTGGCTGCAATAAATCCGGCGAATGCCCCGGCGATATGGCCTTCGAAGGAAACCCCCTGGCGCGGAAGGAAGCCAATCACCAGGCCGCCATATAGCAGGGCGACGACCGCGGCCGTGATCAAGTTGCCCCAACTGTGCTGGAACCAGGCTCGCGACAGAATGTACGCCCACAGCCCGAACACCCATCCGCTGGCACCGATGTGCATCCCGGAAAACCCGAACAGCCAGACCAGCAAGCCGCCCAGACCAATGATGATCGCGCTCACGGCGATGAAGCGATTGAGCCCATCGACAATGACCAACGTGCCAAGGATCAAAAAGGGAATCAGGTTGGCGCTCAGGTGCGCAAAGGACGCGTGCAGAAAAGGCGAGGTAATGATGCCGAGCAGCCCGTGCAATGTCCTCGGGACCAGGCCAAATACAACAAGGCTGTAGCCAGTCGCGGTGTTGAGTACTTGCAGCGCGACCATGAAGATTGCCAGGCCGGCAATTGTCTTGAAACCCTTCAGGGCATCCATCCTTGACCTCTTCTCGACAAAAAAAAGGAAGGGCAATGAATGCCCTTCCTGTTCAGCTTGTGCCCGGCCCGGTTACTCGGCTGATTTTTTCTTCAGGCGATCCAGGATTGCGTTGGCGCTGCCCGAATCCGGGGTAATGCCGGCTTCGCGCAGTTTGCGTTCCAGATCAGTGCCGGTCGATGCATCGGCCAGTTGATCCTGTGCTTCCAGTTCAGCGGCGCGTTGCTGCTGCTTGGCCTGCAGGCGGTTCAGTGTACCGACGGCGGTTTCCAGCTTGCCGTTGGCGCCGCCACTGGCGATCGAAGCGCTGACCTGGGCTTTCTGTACGCTTTCGCGGGCCTTGGCCATGTCCACTTGCTGACGCAGGCTTTTGATGCGGCTTTCGGCCTTGGTGATGTCTTTGCGCATGTTGTCCGCGTAACCGCCGAATTCGGTGGCCTGCTTTTGCTCGACATCAAGCTCATTGGTGAGGGTCGAAATAGCTTCGGCCACTTCCAAAGCCAAGTCTTCGCGGTTGGCCTGGATCGCGGCCATGGCCTTGGATTCGAGGTCCTTGATCTTGGCGTTGTACTCGGCCACACGATCAGCCGACAGCTTGTGCTTGGCCATGATGGTGACCAACTCACGCTTGGCATTGGCCAGGGCGCTGTCAGCATCGCGGATTTCCTGGTCGAGGATGCGCAGGGCCTGTTGGTCGACGATTGATTCGCCGACTTCATTGGCACCGCCACGCAGCGCGGTGAACAATTTGCTCCAGATGGACTGAGTCATTGGATATTTCCTGTTCCCGAAAAATTAGATGAAGAAACGTTCAAAGGCTTCGCTGGCGCGCTGGACGTTGTCGACGAGGGTTTTGACCTCGGTCACGACATTGGTCAGGCTGGAGTCGGAGCTCAGTGCGCCGAACATGTTGTAGACAACCTGTCCGTTGGGCATCGACTCGATACCGATCGAGGACAGCGGGAACAACTCACGGCTGCGCAGGACGGCATCGTTGAAGGCCGGTACGTCCTTGATCGACTCGACGTCCACCAGTACGGTGTCGACGATGATCTGCTCGCCCACGACTGCGATGTAAATCGGCAGGCCACCGAAGTCGTTCATTTCCAGCTTGATGCTCGACTCGGAACCCTGGACGAGGGACAGAGTGATGTCGTTCGAAACCACTTCATCAAGGGCCTGCAGGGCGCTGAAGAGGCGGTCGATGTTCCAGTTGTTACCTGCGCTCATGTAATTCTCCGACATGAATGAGCCAGCCAGGATCGGTTGGCGTAGCTGTTTCTCCATCTGCTTGAGCAGGCTTCGGTTTTCGGGAAGCACCCAAGTCTCGTGTTTCACATAACCGGCGGCACCCAGGCCCGCGCGCATCTGCTTCATGTAGAAGCTCGACGGTTTTTTCGCGGACGGTTTCGAGCGCTCTCCCTTGCGGCTCACTGTATCGGTATCAGGCTCGGCAGGCGGACCTGATGGAGAGCGGCTTTTCATACTGGTGACTCCGTTGTGAAATCTCACGCGTGAGAAACACTACAGTGATTTTTTACGCCTCTCAATAGCTCACGCGTGAGATTTTTAGCGACCGGAAACGCCAAGGCCCGCAACGCGAAAGCGCGGCGGGCCTTTTGTTTATCGAGTTGTTTCAGGGGGGCGTTAGCGGCTGGCCGCGAGAAACTCGTCGGCAGACACCACGCTGGCGTAGGCAAAACCCAGGGCCGACATGAAGGCGGCATGAACGTGGGCTGCCGGGACAGTGACGCCGTTGAACTCCAGATCACGGGTAGCGCAGGCGTCGTGAATCACCGTGACGGTGTAGCCAAGATCGGCGGCGGCGCGGGTGATGCCGTCGACACACATGTGGCTCATGCTGCCGACGACCACCAATTCCTTGATGCCTTGTTCGTCGAGGATCGATTTCAGATCGGTTTCGCGGAACGAGTTGACGAAATGCTTGAGCACCACAGGCTCATCGGCGCGATTCAGGACTTTGGGGTGCAGCTTCGCGCCTTCCGAGCCCGGGGTGAAGAAAGGCGCTTCGTCGGAGGTGAATTCGTGGCGGATGTGCACCACCGAATCACCGGCATCGCGGAAGGCTTTGAGCAGACGAACGGCATTGTCCGCCGCGGCATCGGCGCCGACCAGCGACCACTTGCCTTGGGGGAAGTAGTCGTTTTGGATATCAACTACGATGAGTGCTTGCTTGGCCATGACTGTTTCCTCGAAGAGCTTGTTGGTGTGGAATGAAGTATTGGGTCTGGCAGGCCGTCCGAGGATTGGCCGCACCGACAATAGAAGGGGGAAAACTGACAATGGACGCAGAAAGGCCAATCGCCGAGTTGGGCGTGCTGATCTATCCCGGTGCGCAGATGGCGGCGGTGCATGGACTGACGGACTTGTTCGGGGTGGCGAACCGGATTGCCGCCGAGCATCAGGCGGCGCAGTTGCCGCTGCTGCGAGTCAGCCATTGGCAGGTTGATGGCGATCAGACGCCCGAGCGGGCCTACGACAGTCATCCCGCTGCTGATGGTGCGTTGGTGGCGGTGTTGATCCCGCCGTCGATTGCCGGTTTTTCCGAAGGCCAGGCACCGCAGGGGCTGATTCGCTGGTTGCGTCAGCAACACGCCAATGGCGCGACACTCGGCGGGGTTTGTGTGGGGTCGATTCTGTTGGCCGAGAGTGGCCTGCTCGACGGTCGCAGCGCCACCACCCACTGGACCTCTGCCAAAACCTTCGCCGAGCGTTACCCGGCGATCAACCTCAAGGCCGACACACCCATCGTTGACGACGGCGACCTGATCACCACCGCCGGGCTAATGGCCTGGTCCGAACTGGGCTTGCGTCTGGTCAACCGTCTGCTGGGGCCGAGCATCGCCACCAGTACCGCGCGGTTTCTGGTGGTGGAACACAGCGACAGCGCGAGTGAATGCGGCAGCAATTTTTCGCCCATTTTCAGCCATGGCGATGCTTCGATTCTCAAGGTCCAGCATTGGCTGCAGAGCACCGGAGCGACCGATGTGTCGCTGGCAACGATGGCCGAGCGGGCAGGGCTGGAAGAGCGCACGTTCCTGCGTCGATTTCGCGCGGCAACCGGACTCAAACCCACTGAGTACTGCCAGCACCTGCGGGTCGGCAAGGCCCGGGAAATGCTCGAGTTCACCAACGGCACCATCGATTACATTGCCTGGACGGTGGGTTATCAGGATCCGAGTGCCTTTCGGGCGACGTTCAAGAAAATTACCGGGTTGGCGCCAAGTGATTACCGGACACGGTTTGGGGTGGGCACGAGTCAGGGCTGAGCGCCAGTCGTGCAAAATGCCAGAGTTGAAACCCTTGTCGTGCAGAATCAAACAGGCACGGTGCCATCAAGTTTTTCGTAACTGGCTGATTTTAAATGCGTTTTTCTTTGAATCCCCTTGGCCTGATCTCTGCACCCCTTCTACTACATTCATCAAACGCAGATTGAAGGGTGACGCATGACCCCAACAAATCGCAACAAACTGGTGGTCGCCCACTCGGTGCGCCCCGAGGCTCCGTTGCACGAAGTAGAAACCAATCGTGCACTGGCCCGTTGGCTGGCGCAGATCCTGGGGCTTAAATACGGCGGCAGTTACGACCCCGAACTGCACAACGGTCGAGACCTTTATCTGTTGCCGACCCAGACGCTTGTTGGCGTCGCTGCCGCCCGGCAATTGGGCGTCAAGGGGCCGGAGGATTTGTGGGGCGGTTACGTCGACCATGATTTCATCTGCACCAAAGCCATCAGTCACGGGCTGCGCAACAAAGATGCTCACGCACCGGAAGGCTGGTCACCGTTGTTTTCCGAACGGGTGCGCAGCGTGGTGCTCGACGGCCTCAGTGTTTTTTCCATGGACGATGCGCGTCCTGCGGCGGAGCATCTGCTCTACAGCGGCCCGATCCGCATCAAGCCGATTCATGCCTGCGCCGGACGCGGTCAGGAAGTGATCAAAAGCCTCGACCAGTTCGATGCCATCCTCGCCAGACCCGAGGCCAAAGCGCTGTTCACTGAAGGCGTGGTGCTGGAGCAGGACCAAGTGATCACCCACAGCGTCGGTCAGAGTTTTATCGGCGACACGGTGCTGAGTTATTGCGGTGATCAATACTTGACTGAAGACGGTGAGGGCGAGCAGGTTTATGGAGGGTCCAACTTGCTGGTCGTACGGGGTCACTACGACGATTTGCTCGAATTGGAACTGCCGGACGATGTGCGGCTGGCAATCCGTCAGGCGCAAGTGTTCGACCGTGCCGCGGATGAGGCTTATCCCGGTTTCTACGCCTCGCGGCGCAACTACGATATCGCCCAAGGTGTGGACAGTAACGGTAAACAGCGCAGCGGCGTGCTCGAGCAGTCCTGGCGGATGGGCGGCGCCAGCAGTGCCGAAGTCGCCGCCTTGCAGAGCTTCGTCAACGACCCCGGGATGCGCGCGATTCGCGTGTCTTCGGTCGAGACCTACATCGACCAGCCGCTGCCGGCGGACGCCATCGAGGTGTATCGCGGGCCGGCGCAAAACAGTGACTTTCTTCTCAAGTACGTAACGGTTAAATCCTATGACGGCTAGAAGCGAAACCATTCAAATCGACATCGACGATGAACAGATGGTCGGGACTTTTCTCAGCCCCAAATCAAAAGTGCCCGGCGTGCTCTTTGTGCACGGCTGGGGCGGCAGTCAGGAGCGGGACCTGGAGCGGGCCAAAGGCATCGCCGGTTTGGGTTGCGTGTGCCTGACGTTCGACTTGCGTGGGCACACCGGCGGGGCCGGAATTGCGCTGGGTCGAGTCACGCGCGACGACAACCTGCGCGACTTGCTGGCGGCGTATGACCGCTTACTCGCGCACCCGGCGCTCGATACATCGGCGATTGCCGTGGTTGGCACCAGTTATGGCGGTTATCTGGCCTCGATCCTGACGTCATTGCGTCCGGTGCGTTGGCTGGCGCTGCGGGTGCCGGCGCTGTATCGCGATGATCAATGGCACACACCCAAGCGTGACCTGGATAAGCTCGATTTACGTGATTACCGCAGCACGTTAGTCCGCGCCGACAGCAATCGTGCGCTGCATGCCTGTTCGCAATTTACCGGGGATGTGCTGCTGGTGGAGTCCGAGACCGACGACCATGTGCCCCACTCAACCATCATGAGTTACCGCGCTGCGTGTCAGCAGACTCACTCGCTGACCCACCGGATTATCGACGGCGCCGATCACGCCTTGAGCGAACCTGTTTCGCAACAGGCATACACTTCGATCCTGGTGGGCTGGATCACCGAGATGGTGGTGGGCGAGCGGTTGAGCATTATTCAGTCATCGTAAAAACATCGGCTGCTAATGTCTCGGTTTCTTCTCGATTCGCAACGACTTGGCCTTGGCTTCCACGATCAGGTACATCACCAGGGTAATCAGTAGCGGCAGGATGAAATAGATCGCCCGATAGGCCAGTAATCCGGCCACCAGGCTGCCTCGGGACACTTCATGTTGCAGCAGCGCCACGAACACCGCTTCAAGCACGCCAAGCCCGGCAGGAATGTGCGTGATGACCCCGGCAATCGCGCTGATCAGCAACACCCCGAGCACCAGCGGGTAATCCAGCTTGCTCGGCAGCAAGGTGAAAATCACCGCCGCCATCAGCGACCAGTTCAGCGCCCCGAGGGCCAGTTGCAGCACTGCCATGCGCAGGGACGGCAGGTCGATTTCCACCCCGCGTATCGCCCACTCCCGACGCTTGGAAAACTGACACGCTGCCAGATACCCGGCACTCACCAGCAGCAACAACACGCCCACACCTTGCAGCGCACCGCTGCTCAGCTTCCAGCCTGGCGGCATTCGCACCAGCCCGCTGCTGAACACGGCACCGGCAATCACCATGTAACCGAACCAGTTTGTCGCCAGGCTCAACCCGAGAATTTTCGCGATGTTGCCCTTGCTCACCCCGAGTCGCGAATACAGCCGATAACGCATGGCAATGCCGCCGACCCACGCGCTCAGATTGAGGTTGAAGGCATAGCTGATAATCCCTACCGGCAGGATCTGCTTCCACGTCAGGTCCTGGCGAATGTAGGTACGGCCGATCAGGTCGAAGCAGGCGTAGACCAGAAAACTCACCAAGGTCAGACCGGACGCGATGATCAGCGTGCGCACCTTGAAATCTGCGAGGTTGTCGAACACTTCATCCCATTCGATGCGCTGGGCAAGCATCGTGAACAGCACGATCAGCGCCAGGAAAAACAGCATTGTCAGTGGCCGTTTCCAGCGGCTCCAGCGGGATTTGCCCGGCGTTTCGGCGTGGGTCGCCGGTTGTGTATCAGAGTGGTTCATCAGGTGTCACTCCCGGCGGAATGGGTAAAAGGTTTCAGGCGCGGTTTATGCGCCGGCAGCCAACCGGCCCAGGCCGGGAAGTGCCGCAGAAAGTGAAACACCAGAAAGCCGACGGTCATGTGCCAGACCCGCCCGCGCGGGGACTTGTCTGTGGACATGACCTTGCAATGGTTGTTACTCAGGTCTTCGAGGCGCTCGAACAGGTCGCGGTTGAAGGTGCGATCGCGGATCAACACATTGGCTTCCAGGTTCAAGGACAGGCTCAACGGGTCGAGGTTGCTCGAACCGACCGTGCTCCAATCCTCATCCACCAGCGCGACTTTGCCGTGCAGCGGACGGTCGCAATATTCGTAAATCTGCACGCCGGATTTGAGCAGGTAGTCATAGGTCATGCGCGCGGCGAGTTTGGCCGCCAGCATATCGGGCTGACCTTGCAGGATCAGCCGCACATCAACGCCACGACGTGCCGCGTTGCGGATCTCGCGCAGCAGGCGATAGCCCGGAAAGAAGTAGGCATTGGCGATCACCACCCGGCGCTGGGCACTGCGCAGCACCTGTCGGTAAACCTCTTCTATGTCGGTCGGATGCTCGCCGTTGTCGCGGTACACCAGGCGAACCTGGCCGTCATGATCGGTGAATGCCAGTTCCGAGCGCCGTTGTCTGCGTCGTTGCCACCAGTATTTGGCGCGAGCCGGGCGACCGCATTGCAGCAAGGCGAAGTGATGGATGTCGGCCACCGCCGGGCCTTGCACTTCAACGGAATAATCCTGCTTGGCCTCAGGGCCGAAGTCAGCCAGATGGTCGGCAGAAAAGTTGATGCCGCCGATGAACGCAATCGTGCCGTCGACCACCACGATCTTGCGGTGCAGGCGGCGGAACCAGTTGGTGCGGATGCCCAGATGTTTGGGCGCAGGGTCGAAGATCTGGATGCGCACGCCGGCCTCGCTCAGGGCGGTGAGGTATCCCGTGCCCAGTTCACCACAGCCAAAGCCATCGAGATTGGCGGTGATCCGCACGCCGCGTTGAGCGGCGGCGATCAGGACTTCCTGCAGCTCGTTACCGACCTTGTCCTCGAACACAATGAAGGTTTCCAGCAGGATTTCAGTCTTGGCCTGACGCATGGCCTCGAACACCCGAGGGAAATAATCTTCACCATTCTCCAGCAGCTCTACGCGGTTGTTGCCTTGCCAGCCATATTCGACGTCGACCACGCCCGGCTCACGGACCGGCGGGGTTGTGGATAAGTGCTCCACGTTGGTTTTATCCATCGACGGGCTGCTCATAGCTCGATCTCCACCGACAGCGGTGCATGGTCGGAAAGGTGTGACCAGGGTCGCGCGGCCAGCACTTGCGGCTGGCTGGCCTTGAGGTTGCGCACGTAGATGCGGTCAAGGCGCAGCGCTGGCAATCGCGCTGGAAAACTGCGCGCCGGTTTGCCGTGGAGTTCGGCGAAAACCTCCCGTAGACCGCTGGGTTTGAGCAGCGCATCGGCACGCTGGCGCCAGTCGTTGAAGTCACCGGCAACGATCACCGGGGCATCGCTGGGCAGTTCTTCGAGGCGCTGGGCCAGCAACTTGAGCTGTTCGGTCCGGTGGGTTTCGCGAAGGCCCAGGTGCACACAAATGGCATGCACTTCCTGGCCGTCACCGGGCAGGCGCAGCACGCAATGCAGGATGCCGCGGTTCTCGTGACCGCTGATGGAAACGTCGAGGTTGTCGTGGCGAATGATCTGGAATTTCGACAGCAACGCATTGCCGTGATCGCCCGCCGGATAGACCGCGTTACGCCCATAGGCGAACTGCGGCCACAGGGTGTCGGCGAGGAATTCGTATTGCGGCATCGCCGGCCAATTGCTGTAGCGCTGGGGGTGCTGCTCGTGGGTGCCGTGGACCTCCTGCAAAAACACCACGTCGGCGGACACGCTGCGCACCGCTTCGCGCAATTCGGGCAGGATGAAACGCCGGTTGAGCGCGGTGAACCCCTTGTGCGTGTTGACCGTCAGCACGGTGAAGCGGCGCACGGAGGTGATGATGGGTTGCTGTTCGTCGGTGGTGCCGACCGGTTCGGAAATGCTCATGACAGCACTCCTTCGGCGGCCAGTTCACCGGGACGGGTAGCGAGGTCTTTATCCAGATGAAAGCGCTCCAGCAAGCGGCGGGCATCGAAGGGCGCGCGGACTTTGATGTCGTTGTCGAAGTAGCAAAACACCTCACGGGACTTGCGCGCCTTGGGCTTTTGCCGGGGTGCGATCAGCTGCGGGTCGGGCGGTTGCTGGCCGTGGTACCAGGCTTCGATCCGGTCGCCCCAGCGTTTCAGCGCCTCGGGGGTGTAACCGCTGGCATAGAGTTCTTCGGCACCGTGCAGGCGCAGGTAAACGAAGTCGCTGGTGAGGTCTTCGCGGTACGGCCATTTACCGGCGGTGTCGGCGATAACCAGTGCAGCATTGTGGCGTTTGAGCAGGCGGATGAAGGCGGGGTCGACGAAGCTCTCGTTTCTGATTTCTACGGCATGGCGCACAGGCTTTTTCCCGTAGGCCTTCATGCTGGCGTGACCGTTCACGTGCGAATCATGCTGGCGGGCGAGGGCGGCGGCCTCTTCGGTGTTGTGGGGCAACTGCTCCAGAAAGGTTTCGAACAGCTCGGCATCGAATTTGAAGTTGGGCGGGAATTGCCAGAGGATCGGGCCGAGTTTTTCTTTGAGTTCCAGCACCCCGGACGCAAAGAAATTCGCCAAGGGTTTATGGACGTCCCGCAGTCGCCTGATGTGGGTGATGAAACGCGGGGCCTTGACGCTGAAAACGAAGCCCCTCGGGGTTTCGGCGTACCACTGGGCATAACGTTCGGGCCATTGCAGGGCGTAAAACGATCCATTGATTTCGATGCTGTTGACCGCCCGTGAGGCGAATTGCAATTCGCGGTTATGGGTCAGCCCCTTTGGGTAGAAATCCCCCCGCCAGGGCGTGTAGCGCCAGCCTGAAATGCCGATGTGGATCGCCGCCATGTCGCCTCCCGTCTAATGGTTCTCGGACTGCCCTGTCTTTTGATGACTGCGGGGCGGGCGAGAAAGTTTCGACGGGACTACGGACGGCACACGCTCGACAAAACACCACCGATCAAAATGTGGGAGCGAGCTTGCTCGCGATAGCGGTGTGTCAGTTACATCAATGCTGGATGTGCTGCCGTCATCGCGAGCAAGCTCGCTCCCACAGGGTTTAGTGACCGGCAACAACCTGGGTCGAGCTCTCGGCATACACCGGACCCAACCGATCAAGACGACCGCTCCACGCGGTCAGGGCCAATGCGACCAACACCACCAGACCACCGATCCACGCGGTGTGGATCAGGCCCATGTGAGCAACGATCAAGCCACCGCCCCACGCACCACCAGCAATGCCGAGGTTGAACGCGGCGATGTTCAGGCCCGACGCTACGTCCACCGCATGCGGGGTGTGATGCTCGGCCTGACGCACCACGTAAACTTGCAGGCCCGGCACGTTGCCGAACGCAACTGCACCCCAGACCAGCACAGTGCCCAGGGCCAGCCATGGGTTGCCGGCGGTAAAGGTCAGTACGAACAACACGGCAGCGAGCAGGGCGAAGATGATTTTCAGGGCGCTGATCGGGCCGCGTTTGTCCGCCAGTTTGCCGCCCCAGATGTTACCGACGGCCACCGAGATGCCGTAGACCAGTAGCACCAGGCTGACGGTGCTGGCGCTGAAGCCGGAAATGTCCTGAAGAATCGGTGCCAGGAAGGTGAAGGCAATGAACGAGCCGCCGTAACCGACCGCGGTCATGGCGTACACCAGCAGCAGACGTGGCTGCTTGAGCACTTGCAGTTGCTGCAACAGTGAAGCCGGTTTGCTGTGGGCAATGTTTTTCGGCACGTAAAGCAGGCTGCCGATGAACGCGATCACACCCAGTGCAGACACCGCGAGGAAGGTTTCACGCCAGCCGAAATGCTGACCAATGAACGTCCCCAGTGGAACGCCGGTGACCAGAGCCACGGTCAGGCCGGTGAACATGATGGCGATCGCGCTGGCAGCTTTTTCCTTCGGCACGAGGCTGGTGGCGATGGTCGAGCCGATCGAGAAAAACACCCCGTGGGCCAGGCCGGTGACGATCCGCGCAATGATCAGCGACTCGTAACTCGGCGCTTTCCAGGCCAGCAGGTTGCCGAGGGTGAACAGCACCATCAGCGACAACAGCAGCATTTTGCGCGGGACCTTGCCGGTGAGGGCGGTCAGCACCGGGGCGCCAATGGCAACGCCCAATGCGTAGAGACTGACCAGCAGGCCGGCGGACGGCAGGCTGACGCCAAGGTCGGCGCCGATGGTGGGTAACAGGCCAACGATGACGAACTCGGTCGTCCCGATGGCGAAGGCACTGAGGGTCAGCGCGAGCAAGGCAATGGGCATGGCTGCAACTCCGGAGGATTGATTGATGGAGCGCAGTGTCGGGGTTTGGGTTGTGTAGAAAAATACAGGGATGGGCATTTGATATTTGCGTTGTGCGCAAAGATCGTTCCCACGCTCTGCGTGGGAATGCAGCCCGGGACGCTCCGCGTCCCTAAAGCGGACGCGGAGCGTCCGTTGAGGCGTTACCACGCAGAGCGTGGGAACGATCGGTAAGCTATCCCTGATTTCACCCCAATAACCGAACTTGCCTGCAATTCCCCGATCAGTTCCTTACAGACCCATTTGCAGGAGCACCGCGTTTGTTCAAGTTCAAGACCGCGATACTACTGGGGGCATTGCTGATTCTGGGCAGCAACGAGCTGGAGGCTGCCGCACTACCGGGTGTGCCGGCGGCAGCCACCGCCGCGACACCACTGGCACACCCCGAACCGCTGGTACAGGGTGGTTTGCTGGGTGCCATCAGTTCGAGCATTGAGGAAGTCCAGGGCAAACTCGATCTCAACGAAGACTTGCTCGACGCTTGGCGTCTGCGTGCAGACCGGGCGGCCGTTGAGGTGGATCAACTGGTCAATCGTCCATCGGCCCGCTCGAGCTGGAGCGTGGCGGGGGATTTCCTGCTGTTGTCCGGTGTGTGGATGGGTGTTTTCGCGCTGCTCTGGCTGCTGGGAGGGCTGCTCGCCAAACGTCTGTGCCAGAACCGCCTGCTGCTCACTCGCGAGCGCGGTCAGGCCTTGCTGGGTTATGTGTTGCCCTACACGGTTCCGGCGCTGATCAGCCTGCCGCTGACGCTGTATGTCAGCCACTTCTTGCAAGTGTCCGCCGGCCGGGCGCTGGCATTGTGTTTCGCCTATGCCACCAGCAGCGGCATTTTTGCCGCGTCGTTGCTGTTGTCGCTGGTGGTGCTGTTCAACGCCGGCCACAAGCGCCGGGCAGTGCAGATTATTCGTCAGTACAGCCCACGACCGCTGTTTTTGATGGGCTTCCTCGTGGCCCTGAGCGACGCCTTGACCAGTCCGCAGATCGCCCGTCTGCTCGGCGGCAATCTCACCAGCAGTGTCGCGGTGTTCACTGGGGTGGCGGCCTCGATCACCTTTGGCTTTTTGGTGATCAAGATGCGCCGTCCGGTCGCCCATCTGATCCGCATTTTGCCGTTGGCCCAGCGCCTCAGTCAGCCGGCCGTGCGTGAAATGCTGCGGGTCTTTTCCGGGCTCTGGTACTGGCCGATTCTGTTGATGGTGCTGGTGTCGGTGATCAACCTGATCGGCATTGGCGATGACAACCAGAAAGTACTGCGCTGTGCGCTGTTTACCACGGTGTTGCTGATTGCGATGGTGTTTCTCAGCACGTCGCTTCATCACCTGTTCAAGTCGCGCAGTGAGTTGGCCGTGCGCCGCAGCAGTGCCTACAAAGAACGCTTTCTCAGCCTTTCGCACGCGTTGCTGCGCATCGCCCTGGCGATTGTTTTCATCGATATCCTGGGGCGCATCTGGGGCGTGTCGCTGTTTGAGTTTGCGGTGAGCAATTCGGTCGGCCGGGCGATCAGTGATTCCCTGAGCCGTATCGGTTTGATTTTCCTGGTGACCTGGATGGGCTGGGTGGTGTTGGATACGGCGATTCAGGAAGCCCTGAAACCACCAGTCAGCAAACGCTCGGCGCGCCAACCCAGTACCCGAACCAAAACCATCCTGCCGCTGCTGCGCAACGCGATCAAAATCATCCTGGTGGTGATCTGCGCCATCACCACCATGGCGAACCTGGGGATCAACGTTGCGCCCTTTCTGGCCGGTGCCGGTGTCGTGGGGCTGGCCATCGGTTTCGGTTCCCAGCAACTGGTGCAGGATGTGATCACCGGGTTGTTCATCATCATCGAAGACACGTTGTCGATTGGCGATTGGGTGGTGCTCGACTCTGGCCACGCCGGCACGGTCGAAGGCCTGACGATCCGCACCTTGCGCCTGCGCGACGGCAAGGGGTTTGTGCACTCGGTGCCGTTCGGTCAGATCAAGGCCGTGACCAATCAATCGCGGCAATTCGCCTATGCGTTCTTTTCGGTGCAATTCACTTACGACACCGATGTCGACAAGGCTATCGAGTTGATCCGCGAGGCCGGGGATTCCATCCGCGACGATGCGTTCCTCAAGTACAACCTGCAAGGGCCGCTGGATGTGTTTGGTGTCGACAAGATGGACCTTAACGGCGTGGTGCTGACGGCACAGTTCCGCACCGTGTCGGGAGGGCAATACGCGGTGAGTCGGGCGTTCAACCAGCGTTTGAAAAAGCTTGTGGATAACAGCCCGTGGGTGCATTTCGCGCAGACTTATCCACAGCAGGTCTTGATGCCCAGACAGGCTGTTGAGCCGATGCAAAGTGATGGGATTGCATCGGAACATTCATCGGTGTTCCTGCCGGATCAGCCGCGTACCCAATGATTTGTGTACCGATCGTTCCCACGCTCTGCGTGGGAATGCCTCACCGGACGCGGAGCGTCCGCTCTTGGGACGCGGAGCGTCCCGGGCTGCATTCCCACGCGGAGCGTGGGAACGATCGGTGATAGGTGATCAGTGTCGGGTGAGTTTGTTGTGTAGCTCGGCAGTCGATTGCTGATCCAGCTCCAGCCAGAAAATCTGCTTGCCGGCAATCTCGGCAGCGGCGGGTAATCCATCGCGATACACCAATCGATTACTCGCTAGTGCCGGCACTTTTACTCCCGGTAGAAGCGTCCCTGCGAGGTTCAGCGGATCAACCCCGCACACGGCAATCAAACTCCCGTCATGCGGCCGTCGTCGCACCTCGCGCAGTAACGGAATGGCTTCAGGCAACGCAAACTGTTCACCGGCCAAACCACTGACAAACCGCCCGCCGCGAATCTCGCCGCGAGCTTCCAGCCGATGGAACGTGCGCAACAATTCCCGCCAGCTCGGCAACCAATCCGCTTCACGTTCCAGCAAGCGCCAGAACACCACGCCGTAGCGCCGGAGTAAGGTCATGGCGATATGTTCAAGGGTGTCGGTCGGCGTGGGTGCCGGACGTTTGTTATCCACAACCGGAACTTGCGCGCCGCGTCGTAGCAAGGCCCAGCGCCCGGCATCGTCCATCCCGCCGACAAACGCTCCGCGCCCGCGTCGGCTGCTGCGATTCTGGCGTTTGCTGGCCGGCGTGATCAGCGCCCGCAGACCGGCGAAGCTGTCGGCATTCACCAACCCGGCTCCGACTAATTCCTGCAAGGCGATTTCCAGTTCCGAGCGCAGCAGGTGGGCTTCGTGAGTCAGCTCATCGAAAAACAGCGCACCGTGTTGGCTCAGGGCTTCGTAGACTTTTTGCGTCTTAGGCGAGAGTTCGCTGACAGGCGTCTGCTCGGTCAACCCGCTCCACAGCCCGACCTGACTGCGCGGCAGCAGGAGAATCGGTGTGCTGCGCAATGCCGTGCTGGCGCTCTTGTTGCGCGCGGTCAGGCGAGTCCACACCAGTTTGCCGCTGCGGCACAGGTCATCCAGCCAATTCGCTGAATAGCCTTTTATTCGCGCCGGCAAAATATCGCTGTCCCAGGCTGAAGCGGCGGCGGGGTAACCTTCGAACTGACCGACTATTGCTGGCAACACTGCGCTGCCCTGGCCTTGTGTCGCGGCAGACAGATGCTGCCAGTCGAACAGGAAACGCATGAAATCCTGCAACGCCACGGGCTCGATTTCCCGCCGCAGACGCTTGACGGTGTAGCGGTGAATTCGCGCCAGCAAATGCCGTTCGCACCATTCTTCCTCAGCTGTGCCGGGCGTGAATTGGCCGCGCAACACATAGCCTTCGCGTTCCAGTTGCGCCAACGCCTGGGTGACTTGAGTCGCCGGTAAACCGAGCGGTTCGGCAATCGCGTTCAGCGGCAGCGGACCGAACGCGCTGAGCCGCGCACGAATCAATTCCAGCACCGCGTCGTCCGGCGTCCAGACTTCATCGAACCCGGGCAACGCCTCCAGCGGTGGCTGCAAAATCGCCTGTGGATAAATCGCTTGCAGGCAAGTCAGCCGCTCCAGTGCCAACCACAGCGCTTGCCCGGCATTGACTTGCAAGCGGCTGGCGCGACCGCTGTCGGCCAGGGCGTTCAGCCAATCGAGCCAGTCTGGATTAGCCAGGGCCTCGGCGTCGGAGATGCACGCGAGGCTCATCAATGCCTCATGCATTTCATCGACGCCAGTCGGTGTTGGCCAGGCTTCCTCGCGCACGGCTTGAATCGCCTCCGCATCCAGCGCGCCGAGGTCGTCGGTGGACTGCGGATCGCTCCAGCGGCGGTTGAGTACCGCTTGAGTGCGGCGCTCTTCCAGCGGCGCATCGTCGAGAAAGGTGTAGGGTCGGGCGCTGAGAATTTCCGCGGCCAGCGGCGAGGGCGCCGGCAGGTCGCGGCTGATCAAGCGGATGTCGCCATGTTCCATGCGCCGCAACAACGCCAGCCAGCCTTCGCTGTCCATGGCTTCGTGCAGGCAATCGTCGAGGGTTTGTTCCACCAGTGGATGGTCGGGAATTTCCCGTTCGCCGGCGAGGTTTTCCACGCAGGCCATCTGGTCGGGAAACACGCTGGCGATCAGGTCTTCGCTTTTCATCCGCTGGATCTGCGGCGGGACTTTGCGTCCGCCACTGTAGCGCGGCAGCGCCAGAGCAACCCCGGCATTCCAGCGCCAACGCACGCCGAACAGCGGCGCATCGAGCACGGCTTGAATCAGGGTGTGCTCGGCGCTGTTGCTGTGCAAATAACGCCAGACATCATCGAGTTCAAAACTGTGGCTGGTGGACAGCGACAGCACGATGGCGTCTTCGCTGGCGGCGGCCTGCAATTCGAAGTTGAAGGTGCGGCAAAAACGCTTGCGCAGGGCCAGGCCCCAGGCACGGTTGATGCGGCTGCCGAACGGCGTGTGAATGATCAATTGCGTGCCGCCGGACTCGTCGAAAAACCGCTCCATCAGCAGCGTGTCTTGTGACGGCAGGGCGCCGAGGGTCAGGCGCGCACGGGCCAGGTAATCGACCAATTGTTCGGCACTGGAGAGGTTCAGACCGAGGGTGTCGGTCAGCCAGTCGATTGCGGGCTGCAAGTGACCGGGTGTGGCGCCGAGCAGCTCATCGAGTTGCGCTTGCAGGCGCGCCACGGCGAACGACAGTTCAGCACTGCGGCCCCGCGCTTCGCCGAGCCAGAATGGAATGGTCGGCGGTTGGCCCTGAGCGTCTTCGACCCGGACCTTGCCGGTTTCAACGCGCAGAATTCGGTAGGAGGTGTTGCCCAACTGGAAGACATCCCCTGCGATGCTTTCCACCGCAAAGTCTTCGTTGACGCTGCCGATGTTCAGCCCTTGGGGTTCGAGTAAAACGCTGTAGTCGGCGTTGTCCGGGATGGTCCCACCGCTGGTCACGGCCGTCAGCTTGGCGCCCCGACGACCGCGCAGGGTGCGGGTCACGGCGTCGCGGTGCAGGTAAGCGCTGCGGATGCCCAGGCGACCGTTGTAGCCTTCGGCGAGCATCTGCAGCAGCGCTTGATAGTGTTTTTCGTCGAGTTCGCGGTAGGGCGAGGCGTTGCGGAACATCTCCAGCAGCGCCTGCTCCTGCCATTCCTGGCAACTGACCTCGGCGATGATTTGTTGCGCGAGTACATCCAACGGTGCCTTGGGAATCAGCAAGGTGTCGAGTTCGCCGCGACGCACACAGTCGAGCAGGGCGGCGCACTCGATCAGGTCGTCGCGGGTGGTGGCGAACAAACGGCCCTTGGGCGTGCCGCCGACCTGGTGCCCGGAGCGGCCGACCCGTTGCAGAAACCCGGCAATCGAACGTGGCGAGGCAATCTGGCAGACCAGGTCGACATCGCCGATATCGATCCCCAGTTCCAGGGATGCCGTGGCAATCAGCACTTGCAGGTCGCCGCGCTTGAGGCGCTGTTCGGCGTCGAGACGAAACTCCTTGGCCAGACTGCCGTGGTGGGCAGCCACCGCGTCCTTGCCGAGGCGTTCGCTCAAGTGACGGCTCAGGCGTTCGGCGAGGCGTCGGGTGTTGACGAAAATCAGCGTGGTGCGGTGTTCGCGGGCGAGGGCGGCGAGGCGGTCGTAGACCAGTTCCCAGATGTCGTTGGCCATCACCGCCGACAACGGCACGGGCGGCACTTCGATGCCCAGATCCCGTGGGCGGGTGTGGCCAATGTCGATGATTTCGCACGCGCGATCACGGCCAACCAGAAACTGCGAGACGGCTTCGATGGGTTTTTGCGTGGCAGACAGGCCGATCCGCATCAGCGGTTCCGGACACAACGCTTGCAGTCGCTCGAGGCTCAAAGCCAGATGGCTGCCGCGCTTGCTGGCGGCGATCGCGTGAATTTCGTCGACGATCACCGTGCGAGCAGTGCTGAGCATTTGTCGGCCGGAATCGGAACCGAGCAACACGTAAAGGGATTCCGGGGTGGTCACCAGAATATGCGGCGCGGTCTTGCGCATCGCCGAGCGGTCTTTTTGCGGGGTATCGCCGGTGCGCACGGCGGTGTTGATCTGCAATTGCGGCAGGCCCATCTCGCGTAATTGCTCGGTGATGCCGGCCAGCGGGTTTTGCAGGTTGATCTGGATGTCGTTGGACAGGGCCTTTAGCGGCGAAACGTAGACCACCAGGGTTTCATCCGGCAGATGGCCGCCGTTGGCCATTGCGCGGTGGACCAGGTCGTCGATGACCGCGAGGAACGCGGTGAGGGTCTTGCCGGAGCCGGTGGGTGCGGCGACCAGGGTCGAGCGGTGCTGGCGGATCAACGGCCACGCCCGGGCCTGGGCGGCGGTGACCGTCGGGAAGGTGCTGCTGAACCAGGCGCTGACGGCGGGGTGGAAGCCTGCCAGGGCGCTGTCCGTCGGGATTGGCAGATTCATGCAGCAATTTATGCGGGCGGGGGGCTGAAGATGCAAGTACCGCTCAAGACCTTCGCTGGTCTTCAGGGCCCCATCGCGAGCAAGCTCAGCTCCTACAGTGGATTTGCGTCAACTGTAGGAGCCGAGCTTGCTCGCGATAGGGCCGGAACAGGCGCCGCAGATCTCAGGTATCTACACTTTACGGATGACGGTTGCGCACTAAACCCGCAAAATGCAACGATTCCGGCAACTATCGACGGCATCGCCCGCGAGCGGTGTCGATAAAGCCATCAATCAGACTGGGCCTGCTGACTCTATGCGAATGCGCCTTATGTTACTGGGCGGCGGAAATGCCCTTGGGCAGGCGCTGATTCGCCTCGGTGCGGAGGAAGACATCGGCTTCCTCGCCCCCCGCCCACCGCAAGACGGCTGGGACGCCGCGACCCTGACGCAACTGCTCGACGACACCCGTCCGGACGCGTTGATCAACCTCGCCTATTACTTCGACTGGTTTCAGGCGGAGACGGTCAGCGAACAACGTCTGGCCGGGCAGGAGCGGGCGATCGAGCGTCTGGCCGAACTGTGCCAGCATCACAACATCGTGCTGCTTCAACCGTCGAGCTATCGCGTGTTCGATGGTTCCCGGGCGACGGCCTACAGCGAAAAAGACGAACCGGTGCCCTTGGGCCTGCGCGGTCAGGCCTTGTGGCGGATCGAACAAAGCGTACGCGCCACCTGCCCGCAACACGTGTTGCTACGATTTGGCTGGCTGCTGGATGACAGCCCTGACGGCACCCTCGGGCGTTTTCTCGGTCGCGCCGAACTGCCTGAAGAATTGCTGATGGCCGATGACCGCCGGGGCAATCCGACGCCGGTGGATGACGCCGCGCGGGTGATCATCTCGGTCCTCAAGCAACTCGATTGCTCGGCGCCGCTGTGGGGCACCTACCATTACGCCGGGCATGAGGCGACCACGCCGCTGGCGCTTGGGCAGGCGATCCTCACCGAAGCACGCGCGCTGCATCCGCTGGCCATCGAAGCGCCCACCGCCCAGGCTCACGCCTCGCGACCGGACGCTGCCGAAGAGCCGCAACACGCGGTGCTGGCCTGCAAGAAAATTCTGCACACTTTCGGGATCAAGCCCCGCGCCTGGCGTGCGGCACTCCCGGGCTTACTGGATAGGTTTTATCGCCATGGCTGACGGCCCTGTTTTAATCACCGGCGGCGCCGGTTTCATCGGCTCGCACCTCACCGATGCCTTGCTCGCCAAGGGCCATTCGGTGCGCATCCTCGATGACCTCTCCACCGGCAAACGCAGCAACTTGCCGCTGGACAATCCCGGCGTCGAACTGATCGTGGGCGATGTCGCCGATGCCGCGCTGGTAACGCGGGCGATGGTCGGATGCAGCGCTGTGGCGCACCTGGCCGCAGTGGCATCGGTGCAGGCGTCGGTGGATGATCCGGTGAAGACTCACCAGAGCAACTTCATTGGCTCGCTGAATGTCTGCGAAGCCATGCGCCAGACCGGCGTCAAACGGGTGCTGTACGCGTCCAGCGCAGCGGTCTACGGCAACAATGGCGAAGGCGAGTCGATCGACGAAGACACGCCCAAGGCACCGTTGACGCCCTATGCTTCGGACAAGTTGGCGGGCGAGCACTACTTCGATTTTTATCGTCGCCAGCATGGTCTGGAACCGGTGATTTTCCGTTTCTTCAACATCTTCGGTCCACGCCAGGATCCGTCCTCGCCGTACTCCGGGGTGATCAGCATTTTCAGCGAGCGCGCGCAGAAGGGCCTGCCGATCACGGTATTCGGTGACGGTGAGCAGACTCGCGATTTCGTCTATGTCGAAGACCTGGTCGTCTTGCTGGTGCAAGCGATCGAGAAACCGCAGGTCGAAGTCGGCGCGGTCAACGTCGGCTGGAACCAGGCCACGACCCTCAAGCAAATGCTTGAAGCCCTTGAAGCGGTGGTCGGTCAATTGCCGCCGGTGAGCTATGGCCCGGCACGCTCCGGTGACATCCGCCACTCGCGAGCGAACAATCAGCGTTTGCTGGAGCGCTTTACCTACCCGGAGCAGACACCGATGAGTGTCGGCCTGGCGCGGTTGTTGGGGCGATAGTTCGTTCCCACGCTCTGCGTGGGAATGCCTCAATGGACGCTCCGCGTCCGCTTCGGCATGGGACGCGGAGCGTCCCTGGCTGCATTCCCACGCAGAGCGTGGGAACGATCAAGGCGCCTTTCGAGGCGCCTTTTTTGTGCGGCAATTTTAGAATTTGTAACCCAGGCCAACCATGTAGATGAACGGGTCTACGTCCACATCGACCTTGGCGCGAGTGCCCTGTGCCACTGCGTTATTTTGCACTGTCGCGGTGGTGTCGATGTCGATGTAGCGCACCTGGGCGTTGATCATGATGTTGTCGGTCAGCATGTAGTCGGCGCCGACCTGGAACGCCATGCCCCAAGAGTTATCCGCTTTGAAGTTGCTGAAGCCGTTGGCGCTGGCTTCGCTGCCAACGTGCTCGTCGTAGATCCAGGTGTAGTTGATACCGGCGCCGACATACGGCTGGAACGCGGACTTCGAGTCCAGTGGGTAGTACACAACGCTGAGCGTCGGTGGCAGGTGTTTCAGCGTACCGAGTTTGCCGTTGGCTGCGCCCAGGGCGGTGCCTTTGAGCTTCACGTCATGCTCGAACGGCGAGGCCGCCAGCAGCTCGATCCCCCAGTGGCTGTTGAGCATGTAAGCGAAGTTCAGACCCAGTTGCGTGTCGCTGCTCATGGTGGCCTTGCCACCCAGATCGGCACCCTTCAGCGGACCTTGATCAACCTTTACGCTGGAGCTGTCGGCTTTCGGGTTGACGGTGATTGCACCGGCACGAACGATGATATCGCCGGCTTCGTGGGCGTAGGCTAGCGGTGCTGCGAGCGCGAGGGCAAACAGCGAAGCGCTGAGCAAAGACTTGTGCATGGAGAGCTCCAAAGGACGTTAAAAATGTTCGATGTCCAATGGTACGGAGCCGTCTGGTACGGTCTTTTGACTCAGCTCAATGAAACAGTGATGGGGACGTCATTCACTCCGGCAGCTCATACACATAAATCTTGTCAGCCTGCATCTGATACCCGGCATCGGCCAATTCGCTGCTGGATGCCTTGACCTGCAGCGCACCCTCGATCCAGTACGGCTGATACAACTCGTCGAGCTTCACACCCACCTCGCTTTTGACGTGTACGATCTGGTTCGACGGCGGTGGCGGCACGTGGATGCAGGCGCCGAAATACGGCACCAGCAGAAACTCGGTGGTGCGACCTTCTTCACTGACTTCCAGCGGCACGATGTAGCCCGGCAGTCGAATGTTCTGACCGTCGAGACTTTTCACCACCGGCGCATTGGGCATGTCTTGCTTGGCCGCGGGTGCCGATTCGGCGGCCAACGCGTTGCCCATCTGCGACAGGTCGTGCAGCGGCGTCATGTTCGGCACTTCCGGTGCGGCGTCTGGCGGGATCATTTCCGACCAGGTCAGGTCTTTCGGCTCGGCTGCCCACAGGGGCAAGGCGACCAGCATCAACAGTGCAAGCACAGCGCGGGGCATGTTCAACGTCCTCATAAACGGATCGACAGGCCATCGGCCAGGGATTGGCGATACGCGCGCCATGCCGGCACGCTGCCCATCAGCAACGCGGCGATCAGGATGCCACCGAGCAGCGTCCATTCATATTCGCTCGGCCAGGCCAGCGGCAAGTACAAGCCGTAATTCGCCTGCACGTAACCCTGAGCCACGGCAATGCACGCGTAAAGCAGCGCTACACCGGCGATCACCCCGGACAGCGCCAAGGCAAACGCCTCCAGCACCAACAACGTCGCGATGTGCCACGGCCGGGCTCCCACCGAACGCAGAATCGCCATCTCCCGCCGGCGTTCGTTGAGGCTGGTGAGGATTGCCGTGAGCATGCCGATCAACCCGGTCAGCACCACGAACAGCGACACCACGAACAAGGCTTTTTCCGCCGTGCTCATCAAACTCCACAGCTCTTGCAACGCCACGCCCGGCAGGATCGCCAGCATCGGTTCACCACGAAATTCATTGATCTCACGCTGTAGCGCGAAGGTCGAAATCTTGCTGTTGAGGCCGAGCATGAACGCGGTGATCGCTTGCGGCGTCAGGTCCATGTTGCGTGCCTGATCGGCACTGATCCGACCGTTGCCGCGCGCCGGCACACCGTTGTGCCAGTCGATGTGAATGGCTTCCATGCCACCGAGGCTGATGTGCAGCGTGCGGTCCACCGGGGTGCCGGTGCGTTTGAGAATGCCGACCACGGTGAACGGCTTGTCGTCGTGCTTGACCAGACTGATCACCGCCACGCCGTGGGCCAGCACCAGTTTGTCACCGAGTTTGTAGTGCAGCGCGTCGGCCACTTCGGCACCGAGCACCACTTCGAACGGGTCGGTGGCGAAGGCGCGGCCGTCGGCCAGTTCCAGGTGTTGCTGATGACCGTATTGATAGTGTTCGAAGTACGCCTCGGTGGTGCCCATCACCCGATAACCGCGATGGGAGTCGCCGAGGGACATCGGGATTGCCCACTTCACTTTTGGGTTGTTGGCGAAGTGTTCGAAGCTGTCCCAGCGGATGTTGTTGGTGGCGTTGCCGATGCGGAACACCGAGTACAGCAGCAGGTTCACCGAACCGGAACGTGCGCCGACGATCAAGTCGGTGCCGCTGATGGTGCTGGCGAAACTGGCCTTGGCTTCGGTGCGCACCCGTTCCACCGCGAGCAGCAGGCAGACCGACAGGGCAATGGCGAACGCAGTGAGGATCGCGGTGAAGCGGCGGTTAGCCAGGCTGGCCATGGCTAGACGAAACAAATACATCTCAGACCTCGGACGGAGTGGCGGCGCGATTGAGATCGGCCAGCGACAAGTGGCGATCGAACAGCGGCGCGAGGCTTTGGTCATGGCTGACGAATAACAGGCTCGATCCGGCTTCGCGGCATTCGGCGAACAGCAAGCGAAGGAAGTTCTCGCGGGCGTCGTAATCCAGGGCTGAAGTCGGTTCGTCGGCGATCACCAGTTCCGGCTGACCGATCAACGCGCGCGCAGCGGCCACCCGTTGCTGCTGACCAATGGACAGTGAATCGGCGCGACGGCTGAGCAGGTTTTGATCCTTCAAACCCAAGTGGGCGAGAAGGGTGGCCGCCGCCTGATCGACGCTGCCGTGACGCTGGATCGCCCGTTCCGCGCGCAGTTTGGAAAAGTGGCAGGGCAACTCAACGTTCTCGCGCACCGAGAGAAACGGCAGCAAGTTGAACTGCTGGAAGATGTAGCCGGTGTGATCGACCCGGAAGTGGTCGCGAGCGCCGGCTGAGAGTTCGGTCAGCTCCTGGCCCAGCAATCGGATGCTGCCGCGATCGGGCTTCTGCACACCGCCGAGCAGACCGAGCAGGGTGGTCTTGCCGCTACCGCTGGGGCCTTTAAGGAACAGGGTTTCGCCAGGCATAAGGCGAAACGCCGGGATATCCAGCAGCGGCGGATGACCGGGCCAGCTGAAGCCCAGGTCGGACAGTTCGATGAGTGCTTGGGTCATGTGAGCCAATTTCTATGAGAATGTCAGAATTTCAGGGCGGCTGCCTTGGCCGTCACTTCGACCCCTTGCTGCCCGCTCGGGCTGATCAGTTGTACCTGAATCTTCTGGGTCGCCGGGAAGGTGTTGAAGATGTTCGCCAAGTCCAGGTTTTTCAGCGCGCCCGGTGCCGAGCAGCTGAACTGGTAATGAGCATGGATTTCGCTGTGGTCATGGTGATGCCCGTCCTTGGCCTCTTCATCGTGATCATCATCGGCATCGGGCTTGTCGCCGAACAACGGACTTTCCAGTTCCTGAGTCGCAACCACGCAGCCAGCGGCTTTCGGCAGGTTGAACAGCACCAGCGGTTTCTCAAGCTGCGCACGAACGGCGGCGACTTTGGCCTTGTCGGCGTCGGTGGTGGCGGCGTGTTCGAAACCCACCAGGTTCATCGCCGGGCTTTCCAGTTCCAGCTCCAGGGTCTGACCGTCCAGCGCTGCGTTCAGGCGACCGACACCATGTTCGTGGGCGCCGAGGCTGCCGTGCTCATGGTCGTGTTCATCAGCGGCGTGGGCGACGGCCAGCGGCAACAGGGCAAACGGCAGAGCAAGAAGCAGACGGCGCATGGCGGGTCTCCGAAAAGTAAAATGAAGAATTTGTAATGTAATCTTATAACGTAAGTGGCGAGAGTTTGACCGCCTGCTTGGCGTTGCACAAGTCCCATGGGAGCATGCAAGTCAGAAATGTGCAGGAGCAGACTTATGTTGCGTATACGCGGAAGCATCGGCGACTGGCCGGTGGATTTGACGCTGGAGATGGATGACGGCGACTGGGCACGGCTCGGTGCGCAGTTGCAGGTGGTGAAACCGGAGGCCAGTGCTGCACCGGCAAAACCGATCAATCAGGATGATGCGCTGTGGCAGATCGCCAAGGATTTGCTGCGCAAGGCCGGGCAATTGAGCGGGCCGGATCTGCTGGATCAGTTGGAAGGGCTGACCGGCAGCGCGGTGTCGGGCAAGCGGTTGCTGGTGCGTTTGCGCCATTGCTCGGGTGTGAAGGTGACGAGCGGCGGAGATACGCCGCTCTACAGTTGGATCGAGTAAATCGCAAAGATCTTTCAATAAAGCGCAGCAAACAACTTGCGGCGGTACATGGTCACCAGCGGGTGATCGTTGCCCAGCAGTTCGAACACCTGCAGCAAGGTCTTGTGCGGCAAGCCTTCGTTGTAGCTGCGATTGCGCACGAACAGCTTGAGCAACGCATCCAGAGCCGCGTCGTACTGCTGACGGGCCAGTTGCTGGATCGCCAACTGATAAACCGCTTCATCGTCCTGCGGATTTTTTGCCAGGCGTGCTTTCAGGTCTGCCGCATCCGGCAAATCCTTGGCCTGGCCGAGGAACTGGATCTGCGCCTTGGCGCCGGCGAGGGCGGCCTTGTGCTCGTCGCTCTTGACCGCGTCGAGCACGATTTGCGCTTCACCCAGCTCGCCACGTTCGGTGAGGCAGCGGGCGTAGAGAATCAGCGCCTTGGCATTGGTGTTGTCTTCGCCCAGCAGCACTTTCAGGGTGGCTTCGGCGTCGGCAAAGCGGTTGTCATCAAACAGCGCCTGAGCCTGTTCGAACGGATCGGCAGCAGCCGGTGGCGGCATTTGCACGTGAGGTTCGAGCATGGCGCGCACGGCGGATTCCGGCTGTGCACCGGCAAAACCATCCACCGGCTGACCGTCCTTGAACAGCACCACCGTCGGCAGGCTGCGAATGCCGAAGCGCGAAACGATGTCCGGCTCGACGTCGCAGTTGACCTTGGCCAGCAGCAACTCGCCCTGATAGCTCTCGGCGATGGTTTGCAGCATCGGCATCAACGCCTTGCACGGCGCACACCATTCGGCCCAGAAATCCACCAGCACCGGTTTGTGGAATGAGTTCTCGATCACCGACTGCTCGAAATCGGCAGTCGTGGCGTCGAAGATGTACGGCGTTTCCTGACTCATGGGGGATCTCTTGGAAGCGTGAATGGAGCAACTATACGGCTTGGTAGGGGGTGGCCGGAAGCCAGAGTACCGATCGTTCCCACGCTCTGCGTGGGAATGCCTCTTGTGACGCTCTGCGTCACGCGGCGACAAGGGACGCGGAGCGTCCCGGGCTGCATTCCCACGCTGGAGCGTGGGAACGATCAGGCTAGCCGCGCCGCGCGTGGTAGAGGCTCACATGCCGAAACTCTTCGGGTTCGGCCAGATCGGGCAAGGTCATCGCTTCCAGCATCTCGATGCGTTGATATAACGGGTGGCGAAAATCCCTCACGCGCGAATCGGCCACCAGGGCTTGCTGGCCGCGACTCAGGAATTCATCGAGCAACGGCAGATTCGCCCGGTCGTACAGCACGTCGGCCACCAGAATCAGATCAAAGCGATCCGCTTCGGCGAAAAAATCTGTCGAGTAGTTGAGGTGTACGTCATTGAGTTCGGCATTCGCCCGGCACGCGGCAATCGCCAGCGGATCGAGATCACAGGCCACCACTTCCAGCGCTCCGGCCTTCACCGCCGCAATCCCCGCCACCCCGGAACCGGCACCGAAATCCAGCACCCGTTTGCCTATGACCCACTCGGGGAATTCGGCGAGATAGCGGGCAACCGCCAGGCCACTGGCCCAGCAGAAACTCCAATAAGGCGGCTCATGCAGAATCCGCCGGGTTTCTTCCGGGCTGAACGCGCGGTCCATGTTGTCTCCGTCGATCAGCCAAAGCTTCAGATCGGTGTCCGGCAATGCGACAGGCACAAGCTGCGCATCACCGAGCAGTTCGCCTAACGCCTGTTGCAGGTCGAGCGGTGCAATCATGGCGCTTTGACGAATTGCAGCTGACCCAGCACTTGCGTCGTTGGCTGGCTGATGACTTGCGACGGCAGATGCAAAATCAACTGGCCGGACTGGCTGGCGCGGCCCCGCAGTTCAACGCGGGCACCGACCGGGAAGGATTCCGGGTTGAAACGCAGGTGAAACGGCAGAATCTGATTGGTGCCGATCAGGCTGGAACTGGCCAGCAATTGTTGCGGGCGGTCCTTGTCGTCGATCACCAGCAGCGCCAGTTCGACTTCGGCACCGGCCGGCACGCCTTGCAGGGTGCCGCTCAATTCACGCTGATAAGCGGGCAGCGGGCCGAGGTTGGCCGATTCCCTGGCTTTCTTCTGTGCCTGTTGTGGCGCGGGGCCTGGCGTCGGCGGCTGGGGCTTGGGCGCATCGCTGCTGCAGGCCACCAGCAGGCTGAAAAGACTGAGCAAAACGAGCGGTCTTAGGGACATTTTCGGCTCCAGCAAGGTGAAATCCATGGATCTAGCTCTATAGCCCGTCTGTATACCGCAAACCCTATGGCTTGTCTTGCCACGGGGATGCGCTACCATGGCCCTCCCTTTTTTTGTTGCCTGCCACCATGCACTGTCCCTTCTGCGGTGCCAACGACACCAAGGTCATCGACTCGCGTCTGGTCGCCGAGGGCGAACAGGTGCGCCGCCGGCGCGAATGCCTGGCCTGCGGCGAGCGTTTCACGACGTTCGAGACGGCTGAACTGGTGTTGCCGCGCCTGATCAAAACCGACGGCAGCCGCCAGCCGTTCGACGAAGAAAAACTCCGCGCCGGCATGCAGCGTGCGCTGGAGAAGCGCCCGGTGAGTGTCGAGCGCCTGGAATCGTCGCTGGTGCACATCAAACACAAACTGCGCGCCACCGGTGAGCGAGAGGTTAAATCCCTTGTCGTCGGTGAACTGGTGATGGCCGAGCTGCAAAAGCTCGACGAAGTCGCCTACATTCGTTTCGCCTCCGTGTATCGGCGCTTCCAGGACCTCAACGAGTTCCGCGAAGAGATCGATCGCCTGGCCAGAGAGCCGGTGAAAGAATGACCACCTCTTCCGAACAAGCCATCCTCGACGCCCATTACATGGCCCGTGCCCTGGAACTGGCGCGCAAAGGTCATTACACGACGCACCCCAACCCTCGGGTTGGCTGCTTGATCGTGCGTGACGGGCAAATTGTCGGCGAAGGCTGGCACGTGCGCACCGGCGAACCCCACGCCGAAGTCCACGCCCTGCGCGCCGCCGGTGATAAGGCTCGAGGCGCCACCGCTTACGTGACCCTCGAACCTTGCAGCCACCACGGACGGACGCCGCCCTGCGCCGATGCGCTGGTACATGCGGGTGTGGCTCGAGTCGTCGCGGCGATGCAAGACCCGAATCCGTCGGTTGCCGGTCGTGGCATGCAGCGCCTGGCCCAGGCCGGCATCGCTACCGAAAGCGGCGTGCTGGAAGGCGAAGCACGAAAGCTTAATGAAGGTTTCCTCAAGCGCATGGAACACGGCTTGCCGTTCGTGCGGGTCAAGTTGGCCATGAGCCTCGACGGTCGCACGGCGATGGAAAGCGGCGAAAGCCAATGGATCACCGGTCCTGCGGCGCGTTCGGCGGTACAACGCCTGCGCGCTCAGGCCAGCGTAGTGCTGACCGGCGCCGACACGGTGCTGGCAGACAACGCCCGTCTCACTGTGCGTGCCGATGAGTTGGGCCTGGATCCTGAGCAAACGGCCCTGGCCATGAGCCGTCCGCCGCTTCGCGTGCTGATCGACGGCCGCCTGCGCGTGCCGCTGGACGCGCCGTTCTTCAAGGCGGGCCCGGCGCTGGTCGCCACGTGCATGGCGATCGAAGAGCAATACGCCCATGGCCCTGAGTGCTTGATTGTGGCGGGCGAGGATGGCTTGGTCGACCTGCGCAAACTGCTGGTCGAACTGGCCAATCGCGGGGTCAACGAAGTGTTGGTCGAAGCGGGGCCGCGTCTGGCCGGGGCTTTCGCTCAGCAAGGGCTGGTGGACGAGTTTCAGATTTTCATCGCTGGCAAGTTTTTAGGTTCGTCTGCGCGCCCGCTGCTGGATTGGCCGCTCGCGCAAATGAAGGATGCGCCTGAACTCAAAATCATCGAAATTCGCGCGGTTGGCGATGACTGGCGAGTCATCGCCATTCCTTCGCCAGCGGCGAGCGTATAATTCCGGGCCTGCGCCACGCGACGGCCCTGTTCTCGAGGAGGACTCCATGTTTACCGGCATCATCGAATCCATCGGCAGTATTCGTGCATTGACCCCAAAAGGCGGAGATGTGCGGGTACACGTAGAAACCGGCAAGCTCGACCTGAGCGACGTCAAACTGGGCGACAGCATCGCGGTCAACGGCGTGTGCCTGACCGCGGTTGAATTGCCGGGCAACGGCTTTGCGGCGGACGTCAGTCGCGAAACCCTCGACTGCACCGCGATGAACGACCTCAAAAGCGGCAGCCCGGTCAACCTGGAAAAAGCCCTGACCCCGACCACTCGCCTCGGCGGGCATCTGGTCAGCGGGCACGTCGATGGCGTGGGCGAAGTGGTTGCCCGTACCGAGAATGCTCGCGCTGTGGAGTTCCGCATCCGCGCGCCGAAAGAACTGGCCAAGTACATCGCCCATAAAGGCTCGATCACCGTCGACGGCACCAGCCTGACCGTGAACGCGGTCGATGGCGCCGAGTTCCTGCTGACGATCATTCCGCATACCCTGAGCGAAACCATCATGGCGTCTTACCAGCCAGGTCGCCGGGTGAATCTTGAAGTCGACTTGCTGGCACGTTATCTGGAGCGCCTGTTGTTGGGCGACAAGGCCGCAGAGCCGACAAAATCCGGGAACATTACCGAAAGCTTTCTGGCCGCCAACGGCTACCTCAAATCCTGACCCAAGGGGGTGCCTTGTGGCGCTCAATAGCATCGAAGAACTGGTTGAAGACATCCGCCAAGGCAAGATGGTCATCCTCATGGATGACGAAGACCGCGAGAACGAAGGCGACCTGATCATGGCCGCCGAGTGCTGCCAGCCTGAACACATCAACTTCATGGCCAAGCACGCCCGTGGCCTGATCTGCATGCCGATGAGCCGCGAGCGCTGCGAACTGCTGAAGCTGCCTCTGATGGCGCCGCGCAACGGTTCCGGCTTCGGCACCAAGTTCACCGTGTCCATCGAAGCAGCCACCGGCGTGACCACCGGCATTTCCGCCGCCGACCGTGCGCGTACCGTGCAGGCCGCTGCCGCGAAAGACGCCAAGGCTGAAGACATCGTCAGCCCCGGCCACATCTTCCCGCTGATGGCCCAGGCTGGCGGCACTCTCGCTCGCGCCGGCCACACCGAAGCGGCGTGCGACCTGGCGCGCATGGCCGGTTTCGAGCCGAGCGGCGTGATCTGCGAAGTGATGAACGACGACGGCACCATGTCCCGCCGCGCGGAACTGGAAGCGTTTGCCGCCGAACACAACATCAAGATCGGCACCATCGCTGACCTTATTCACTACCGGATGATTCACGAACGTACCGTTCAGCGGATTGCCGAGCAGCCGCTGGACAGCGAACTGGGCCAATTCAACCTGGTGACCTATCGTGATTCCGTGGAAGGCGACGTGCACATGGCCCTGACCCTGGGCACCGTGTGCGCCGAAGAGCCGACCCTGGTTCGGGTGCACAACATGGACCCGCTGCGCGACCTGTTGATGGTCAAGCAGCCTGGCCGCTGGAGCCTGCGCGCCGCGATGGCTGCGGTTGCCGAGGCTGGCAGCGGTGTCGTGCTGTTGCTCGGTCACCCGCTCGATGGCGACGTGTTGCTGGCGCACATCCGCGAAACCGCGGAGCACGCTCCGGCGAAAAAACCGACCACCTACAGCATCGTCGGTGCCGGTTCGCAGATCCTCCGGGACCTGGGCGTGCGCAAAATGCGCCTGATGAGTGCGCCAATGAAATTTAATGCGATATCCGGTTTCGATCTGGAAGTTGTAGAATACGTGCCCTCCGAATAATGACCGGTTGTTTCCAGTCCTTGATTCGCGGTTAACACATCACTGAGGGACGCGTAGAAAACGCGTCCCGGCTCTTTAAGAGATCTAACGAATGACCCTGAAGACCATCGAAGGTACCTTCATCGCCCCTAAAGGCCGCTACGCTTTGGTAGTAGGCCGTTTCAACAGCTTCGTCGTTGAAAGCCTGGTCAGCGGTGCAGTTGATGCCCTGGTTCGCCACGGCGTGAGCGAAAGCGACATCACCATCATCCGCGCACCTGGCGCCTTCGAAATCCCGCTGGTTGCGCAGAAAGTCGCTCAGAAGGGCGAATACGCGGCAATCATCGCCCTGGGCGCGGTCATTCGTGGCGGTACTCCGCACTTCGAATACGTGGCTGGCGAATGCACCAAGGGCCTGGCCCAGGTGTCCATGGAGTTCGGCGTTCCAGTCGCATTTGGCGTGCTGACCGTTGATTCCATCGAGCAAGCCATCGAACGTTCCGGCACCAAGGCCGGCAACAAAGGTGCTGAAGCTGCCCTGTCCGCTCTGGAAATGGTCAGCCTGCTGGCGCAGTTGGAGGCCAAGTGATTAGCGACGAAAGCGATCGTTTCAACCCGCGCGATCCAAAGCCTGCGGATGCCGGCAAGCCATCGAAAAGCGTCAAGCGTCGCGAAGCCCGTCAGCTCGCGACTCAGGCGCTGTACCAATGGCACATGGCCAAGCAATCTTTGAACGAGATCGAAGCGCAGTTTCGGGTCGATAACGATTTCAGCGATGTCGATGCCGCTTACTTTCACGACATCCTGCACGGCGTTCCGGCTCACAAGCCTGAGATCGACGCTGCACTGACGCCGTGCCTGGACATCACCATCGAAGAGCTGGACCCGGTTGAACTGGCCGTTCTGCGTCTGTCGACCTGGGAACTGCTCAAGCGCGTCGACGTGCCGTACCGCGTTGTGATCAACGAAGGTATCGAGCTGGCGAAAGTCTTCGGTTCCACCGACGGCCACAAGTTCGTCAACGGTGTACTCGACAAGCTGGCCCCGCGTCTGCGTGAAGCTGAAGTGAAGGCGTTCAAGCGCTAATCGGCGCTTGCAATCGCTATGGGTGAGTTTGAGCTGATCCGCAATTTCTTCGCCGCCGCGCCTTGTGCGCAGGGCGGCGAAGGCGTTGCCCTCGGGATCGGCGATGACTGCGCCTTGCTGGCTGTTCCCCCCGGGGAGCAGTTGGCGATTTCCACCGACACACTGGTTGCCGGTGTGCATTTCGCAGATCCTTGCGACCCGTTTCTGCTCGGTCAGCGCTCGCTGGCCGTGGCCGTCAGCGATCTGGCTGCCATGGGCGCCACTCCCGTTGCCTTTACCCTTGCCCTGACCTTGCCGACGGTGACCGCCGATTGGCTGGACGCCTACGCCCGTGGTTTGAACACCATGGCGCAGAGCTGCGGTGTGGCGCTGGTAGGCGGTGATACCAGCCGTGGGCCATTGAGCCTGACGATGACTGTGTTTGGGCGTGTGCCGACCGGTCAGGCGTTGACCCGCAGCGGTGCGCAGCCAGGCGATTTGCTGTGCGTTGGCGGTGAGCTTGGCAACGCGGCGGGGGCATTGCCGCTGGTGCTCGGCCAGCGGACGACTGAAGCCGCCATCGCCGATCCGCTGCTGGCGCATTATTGGTCGCCGCAGCCGCAACTCGCATTGGGCCAGGCGCTACGCGGCAAAGCCACCTCGGCGCTGGACATCTCCGACGGCCTGCTCGCGGACTGCGGGCATATTGCTCTCGCGTCAAAGGTCGGCATTCAGGTTGACCGGGACACGCTGCCATTGTCGAAAGCTTTGGTCGCCTTCCTCGGCCAATCGGGTGCAGAAGTCGCGGCCCTGAGCGGCGGTGATGATTACGTGCTGGCCTTTACCTTGCCGTCCGTCGAGTTGCCGAAACTGGTGGCCGATGGCTGGCCGATCCATGTGGTCGGCCGTGTTGTGATGGGGCAGGGCGTGGTTCTGCTGGACGCCGATGGACAAGACATCACCCCGCAAGCCCGGGGCTATCAACATTTTCGGGAGACACCGTGACAGATCATCCCAAACAGGTCCCGGCGGAATTCGTACCGCCTTCGGTCTGGCGCAATCCGTGGCATTTCCTGGCGTTCGGCTTCGGCTCGGGCACCTTGCCAAAAGCACCGGGCACCTGGGGTTCGTTAGTTGCGCTACCCTTTATCCCGTTGTGGCAGATGCTGCCCGATTGGGGCTACTGGCTGATGCTCGGCATCACCATGCTGTTTGGCTTCTGGCTGTGCGGCAAGGTCGCCGACGATTTGCGGGTGCACGACCACGAAGGCATCGTCTGGGATGAAATGGTCGGGATGTGGATCACCTTGTGGCTGGTGCCGGAAGGTTGGTACTGGTTGCTGGCGGGTTTTTTGATGTTCCGCTTCTTCGACATCCTCAAGCCGTGGCCGATTCGCTGGATCGACCGGCATGTGCATGGCGGCGTCGGGATCATGCTCGATGACGTATTGGCCGGGGTGTTTGCGTGGTTGGCGATGCAGGGGCTGGTATGGATTTTTGCCTGACGGGCAAAACAGGGGACTAGGGATGGCTCGACGCTGGTTGGCTGTGATGATTTTCGCGATGTTTTGCTCGCTCGCCCGGGCGAGTGACGAGGGCACAACGCCGTCGGTGATTCATCTGGCCAGCGAAGACTGGGAAGACTACACCGCCGCCGATGGCCACGGTCTGGGCTGGGACGTGTTGCGGGAAGTCTTCGAGCCGGCAGGCGTCAAACTGGACATCCGCAGCGAACCCTACGTCCGCTCCATGGGCCTGGCCCAGCGCGGCGAAGTGGATGCCTGTGTCGGCTCCTATCTTGATGAGTCCAGCGATCTGCTCTATCCGCACTGGAACTTCGATACCGATCACATCTATGCCTTGGGCCTGGCCAGCAACCCCGCGCCGACCCCGGAAACCCTGGGCAACTATCGACTGGCCTGGGTCCGCGGCTACGATTATCAGGATTACCTGCCCAACGTACGCCGCTATAACGAAGTCATGCGGCGTACTGGAATTTTGTCGATGTTGACTCGCAACCGCGCCGACTTTTACATCGACGCGCTGACCGAGGTCGACTATGTCCTCAGGTGGGCCAAGGATCCGTCGCAGTTCCGTCGTACCCACATCGCGGAATTACCGCTGTATCTGTGCTTTGCCAAGACCCCCAAGGCCCGGATACTGATGGCGCTGTTCGATCAACGCATGGAAGTGTTGGTGAAAAGCGGCCAGTTGAAACCGATTTTCGAACGCTGGAAACAACCTTATCCATTCGACTCAAACTAAGCGCGAACCCTGTAGCAGCTGGCGAAGCCTGCGTTCGGCGGCGAAGCCGTCGTAAATTCAGGCACCGCGGTGTATCAGACTGACCAAGTCGGCAGGTTTCACGACGGCTTCGCCGCCGAACGCAGGCTTCGCCAGCTGCTACAGGGCGTGCGTAGGCTGGGCCTTAGGCGCCAGTGATCTAACTTTTTGATTGTTATGCCCCATAATTCAGCCTAAGCGTCTGTCGGAACGTGCTGTTACAATGCCGCGTCTGCGAATCTCCAGTACTTATTGATCAGGAGCACACCGGTGCCTGTCGTTTTTGTCGCCGCTTCCAAGCTGCCAACGCCTTTTGCGCAATTCACCATGCACGGCTTTCTCGATGAAGAAAACGGGCGCGAGCACGTTGTGCTGAGCCTGGGTGAGTTCGTTGACGGTGCCCCGGTACTCGGCCGGTTGCACTCCGAATGCCTGACCGGCGATGCCTTGTTCAGCCAGCGTTGCGACTGCGGCTCGCAGCTCGAGGCCGCCTTGCAGGCCATCGCCCGTGAAGGCCGTGGCGTGTTGCTGTACTTGCGTCAAGAGGGCCGTGGCATTGGCCTGCTGAACAAGATCCGCGCCTATGAATTGCAGGATGGCGGCGCCGATACCGTTGAAGCCAACGAACGTCTGGGCTTTGCCGCCGACCAGCGCGACTACGCCATGTGCCTGCCGATGCTGGAGCACCTGGGCGTGAAGTCCCTGCGTTTGATGACGAATAACCCACGCAAGGTCAAAGCCTTGACCGACATGGGCATCGTGGTCGCCGAGCGCGTGCCGCTGCACACTGGCCACAATCCGCACAACAAACTCTACCTGGCCACCAAGGCCAGCAAGCTCGACCACATGATGGGCAACGAGCACCAGGGTGAGGCTGACCGGGCGTGACCCGCGGTCAGGTTCGGCGGCGACTGTCCGTCATTTGGTGGCAATACCTGGCGCTGGCCTTGGTACCGCTGTTCGTGATCAATGGCGTGTTTGGCCAGAGCGAGGCGATCCTGCCGGTGCTGGCGATGCCGCTGTTCATCGCCGGTGTGGCGTCGATGTTTGTCAGTCTGAAATTCTTTGGCGGCTACAAGCACGCGTTGATCGCCACTCAAAAAGCCCTCGACACCCCTGAAGAACCTGCTGCCTGGATCGTCCTGGCTGCCAAGCGTCGCACGGCGTTCCTGGCTGCCGGCCTGCCAGCCTGGATCGGCGCGCTGGCGGTATTCGTCGGCCTCGAAGCCGTGCCGTTGATGCTGCTGTCGCTGTCGACCCTGGTGTTGTTTTACCTCTACCGTATCCCGCGTCAACTCGGCTGATGCGACCCGTCTGGCTGGCGGTTTTGCTGCTGGCCGTCAGTGGCCCGGCGGCTGCGGTCGAACGCGTTGTCAGCCTCGCGCCATCGCTCTCTGAAATCGTTGTTGAGCTGGGTTCAGCCGACCTGCTGGCGGGTGTGCTGGATGCCGGTGAGCGTCCTGCCGAGCTCAAAGATCTGCCTTCGGTTGGCCGCTATGGCCAGCTGGACATGGAGCAGCTGCTCAGTCTCAAGCCTGATCTGTTGTTGCTCTGGCCCGGCAGCGTTGGCCCGGCCCAGCGTGAACAGCTCAAGCGGTTGAACCTCCCGACCTACGTTGCTGAACCCCACAACCTCGAACAACTCACATCGCAGATTGAGGCGATTGCCTCGCAGCTCGGCCGTCCGGAGCGTGGCGTTTCATTGGCTGAAAAGTTGCGTCAGCGACTGGATTCGTTGCGTCAGCGGTATCGTCGGGATGTGCCATTGCGGGTGTTTTATCAGGTCTGGGATCGGCCGCTGTACACCGTTGGCGGCGGGCAGATCATCAGCGATGCGCTTGAAGTGTGCGGGGCGCGCAATGTGTTTGCCGACCTGGCCCTGCCGGCGCCACAGGTCAGTATTGAGGCGGTATTGCAGCGTAATCCAGAAGTGATTCTGGCCAGCGATCAGGTGCAACTCGATGCGTGGAAAGCCTGGCCGCAGGTTGCAGCAGTGGCACAGGGGCACTTGCTGTTGGTAACGGATAAGGGGTTGGAGCGGCCGAGCGGGCAGATGATCGAAGCGACGGCGAAGTTGTGCCAGTTGATTGCGCCTGATCGCTGAGACCGAGGTGCCTGCTTCGCGAGCAAGCCCGCTCCCACATTGGATCTGTGTCGTGCAAAAAACTGTATGTCTGAACCCGATTTAATGTGGGAGCGGGCTTGCTCGCGAAGAGGTCAGTTCAAACACCACAGTTTTCAGGTCAGAGCTCCGGCGTCCAGGTCACCCCAAACATCCACGCCCGACCTTCCTCGCGATACCCATACTGACTGCCGTCATGGCTGTACAGCGCCCGGCTGTAACCCTTGTCCAGCAAGTTATCGACCTTCAGCTCAAGCTTGATCTCGCGATTCAATTCCCAACTGCTGCGCAGCCCCAGCAACGCGTACCCGCCCAACGGCTGCTGATTGTTCTCATCGTCATAGCTGCTGCTCACGGCCTGCCAACTGGCGCCGAGTCCTAGCCGGTCAAACTGCCGATCCAGATCCAGACTCAACGTCCGCCGCGCGCGACGAGCCAGGGTGTGACCGCTGTCACGATCGCGCGGGTCGATGATCGCGACGCCGAGGTTGCTCTGCCAGCCGAACAGTTCCTGTTTCAATGCCGCTTCGAACCCGTTGATCCTCGCCGAGGCCACGTTCTGCGGCCGTGAGTTACTACCGAAAATAATCGCGTCTTCCAGGTCTGTACGGTACAGAGAAGCTTCCAGGCGAGCGGTGTCGGTCAGTTGACTGCGCCATTGCAGCTCGTAGCTTTTCGACGTTTCGGGTTTCAGATCCGGATTACTGAAATCGGGGTAATACAGGTCATTGAACGTCGGCGCGCGGAAACCTTCGCTGTAGGTCAGCAGCACATCGTTGTCCGGATTCAGCGGCAGGGTGAAGGTGCCGCTCCAGCTGTTCTGGCCGCCGAACTGCTGGTTCTGGTCCCGGCGCAGGCCCAGCTCGGTGGAGAAGCTGTCCGCCTGGTAATGATGTTGAATGAACGCAGCACGGTTCCAGCGGCTGTCCTCGTCGAATGGCGTGCTGCTGTTGATCCGGTCCTCGTACCAGTCGCCGCCGAGGATCAGGCTGTTGCGCTCGTCGAGGGTCAGGTCGTTCTGCCAGTTCAGCGAGTCGCGATACGTGTTGAACACACTGCGCTCAGCGCTGAGCTTGTCGAGCGTCTTCTCGCGGTTTTCGCTGTGGCCGAACTCGATGCGGGTTTTCCACAGGTCATTGATACGCGCATCGACGTAACTACTGACGCTGCTCACCGCGAATTCGCTGTAGGGCTGCTGCTGGACTGACTCGAACGTGTCCATGTCGAAGCGGCCGAACGGATTGTCGAACTCACTTTTGCCACGGTTATCCAGCAGGTTGGCACCGATTTCGAGGTCATCGGTGAGGGCGTGACTCAGGCTCAAGCTCATCGATTTGTTGCGGTATTCGTCATGGTCGCCATCGCTGGGATACGACTCGCGGGTGCGATTGATTCCGGCGGTTTCATCGAGGCTGGCGCCGAGATTGAATCGGGTCTGCTCGTCGCCGTCGGACAGCCCGAGGCTGCGTTCCCAGGTCTGGTTGCTGCCAAAGCCCACGTGCATTCGCGGTTGCAGGCCTTGCTCGCCGCTGCGACGAGTGAAGATCTGGATCACCCCGCCAATCGCATCGCTGCCATAAATCACCGAGCGGGAACCACGCAACACTTCCACGCGCTCGACCTGTTCGATGTTGATGTGTTGCAGGTTGCTGTCGCCGGAGGTGGAGTTGCCGATGCGCTGGCCGTCGACCAGCACCAGACTTTGGGCTGATTTGGTGCCCCGAATGTAAATCCCCGGCAGACTCCCGCGCCCGCCGGTTTGTCCGACCTGCACACCCGGCACACGACGCAGCAAGTCAGTGACACTGCTCGGTTGCAGACGATCGATGTCTTCGCGGGTGAACACGGTGTTGGCGGCACTGCTGTCATTGCGCGCTTCGACCTGACGGTTGGCGCTGATCAGCACGTCGGGAAGCTTCAGGGCCTGATCGCGTTCGAAGGTGTCGGCCAGCAGTTGGCCGGCCGGCAGCAGGGTCAGCGTCAGGGCGAGGGGGGAGAGTTTCACGGGCAGTCCATTAACTTGGGAGCGAAATACATTTTTGATAGGCATGAAAATCAATGTGGGAGCGAGCTTGCTCGCGATGACGGTGTGTCAGTCAACGAATATGTCGACTGTCAGACCGCTATCGCGAGCAAGCTCGCTCCCACAGGGTTTTGTATGTGTCTTTAGATGTTCAGCAGTTGCAGGCGCTCACGCACCGAAGCTTCGATCCCGGCCTCATCCAGCCCGCACTCGGCCAGCATTTGCGCAGGCTTGGCGTGCTCGACGTAACTGTCCGGCAAGCCCAGGTGCAGCATTGACTTGAGGATGTTTTCGCGGGCGAGAAACTCGCTGACTGCGCCACCGGCACCGCCCATGATCGCGTTCTCTTCGATGGTCACCAGTAGCTCGTGGCTGCCGGCGATGTCGCGAACCAGTGCTTCATCGAGCGGTTTGACGAAACGCATGTCGACCACAGTCGCATCCAGCGTCTCGGCGACTTTCAGCGCCTCGGCCAGTTGCACGCCGAACACCAGCAGGGCGACTTTGCTGCCCTGGCGACGAACCACACCCTTGCCGATTTCGATCGGTTCGAGGTTTTTCTCGATCGTTGCGTTCGGGCCAGAGCCGCGCGGATAACGCACCGCCGCCGGGCCGTTGAACAGGTGGCCGGTCGTGAGCATTTTGCGCAGTTCGTTTTCGTCGCTCGGGGTCATCACCAGCATGCCGGGGATGCAGCGCAGGAACGACAGATCGAAGCTGCCCGCGTGAGTCGGGCCGTCTTCGCCTACCAGGCCCGCGCGGTCGATGGCGAACAGTACGTCGAGGTTTTGCACCGCGACGTCATGGATCAGTTGATCGTAGCCACGTTGCAGGAACGTCGAATAAATCGCCACCACCGGCTTCGCGCCTTCGCAGGCCATGCCGGCAGCGAGGGTCACGGCGTGTTGTTCGGCAATCGCCACATCGAAATAGCGCAGCGGGAAACGCTCGCTGAAGGCCACCAGATCAGAGCCTTCTTTCATTGCGGGGGTGATGCCCACCAAACGCGGATCAGACGCGGCCATGTCGCATAGCCATTCACCGAACACACCGGAATACTTCGGCCCGCCGGCTTTCTTCGGCGCGGCGGCCGGAGCATCCAGCGGTTCGAGTTTGGTGATCGCGTGGTAACCGATCGGGTCAACTTCCGCCGGGGCGAAGCCCTTGCCTTTCTTGGTGACGACGTGCAGGAACTGCGGACCTTTGAGATCGCGCATGTTGCGCAGGGTGGCGATCAGGGTCGGCAGGTCGTGGCCATCGATCGGGCCGATGTAGTTCCAGCCCAGCTCTTCAAACAGCGTGCCGGGGACCAGCATGCCTTTTGCGTATTCTTCGGTGCGACGGGCGATTTCCCAGGCGCCGGGCAGGCGCGACAGGACCTTTTTGCTGCCTTCACGCATGCTCGCGTAAGTGCGGCTGGAAAGGATTTTCGCCAGATAGTTCGACAGCCCGCCGACGTTGCGCGAGATCGACATGTCGTTGTCGTTGAGGATCACCAGCATGTTGGCGTTCACTTCCGGCGCATGGTTCAGCGCCTCGAAGGCCATGCCGGCGGTCAGTGCGCCATCGCCGATCACGGCAATCGCCTTGCGATCACTGTTTTGCAGGCGGGCGGCAATGGCCATGCCCAGCGCTGCGCTGATCGAGGTGCTGGAGTGGCCGACGCCAAAGGTGTCGTACTCGCTCTCGGAACGACGCGGGAAGGCTGCGACACCGTCCTTCTGGCGCAGGGTGCCCATGCGCTCGCGACGGCCGGTGAGGATTTTGTGCGGATAGGCCTGATGACCCACGTCCCATACCAGCCGGTCGTCCGGGGTGTCGAAGACGTAATGCAACGCGATAGTCAGCTCGATGACGCCCAGGCCGGCACCGAAATGCCCGCCGGTCTGACCGACCGTGTAGAGCAATTCCAGGCGCAACTCATCGGCCAGGGTTTCCAGCTCGGCTTCGCCTAACCGGCGCAGGCCGTCCGGCGTGTTGGCACGGTCGAGCAGGGGCGTGGTCGGGCGCTTGCGGGGAATCTCATGAAACGTCGTGGGCATCAGGCGAATCGTTATAGGTATAAAAGATGCGGCAGTTTACCTGATGCATCGCCCCCTGCCCACGCGTTGGTATTTTTTGGCGGATACGCCGTCAGCTGCGCCGATCGACGATATAACGGGCCAGGTCGCGCAACGGCTCGGCCGCCGCGTCAAACGGTCGCAGCGCATGCAGGGCTTGATCGCGCAGTTCCAGGGCGTAGGCCTTGGCAGCGTCGAGACCGAGCAGGGCCGGGTAGGTTGGCTTGTCGCGTGCGATGTCGGCGCCCTGGCGTTTGCCGAGGGTTTCGGTATCGCTTTCGACGTCGAGAATGTCGTCCTGCACCTGGAATGCCAGGCCAATGGCCTGTGCATAAGTCTGCAAAGACTTCAGTTCGTCTTTTTCGGCGCGACCACTGGCCAGGGCGCCGAGCTTGACGCTGACTTCGATCAGCGCGCCGGTCTTGTGCCTGTGCATGGTTTCGAGGGCTTTTTGATCGAGTTTCAGACCGACCGAACCGAGGTCGATGGCCTGACCGCCGACCATACCTGCCGGGCCTGCGGCCAATGCGAGAGCACTGACCATTTGCAGGCGGATTTCAGCGTCCGACGTGCTCAGGCGCGGGTCGAGCAGGGCGCTGAAGGCCAGGCTCTGCAAACCGTCACCGGCCAGAATCGCGCAGGCTTCATCGAATTTTTTGTGAGTGGTCGGCTGGCCGCGACGCAGATCGTCGTCGTCCATGGCCGGCAAATCGTCATGCACCAGGGAATAAGCGTGAATCAGCTCCACCGCGCAAGCCGCGCCGTTGGCGTGCTCGGCCTTGCCGCCCAGCGCTTCGCACGCGGCGTAGGCCAGCAGCGGGCGGACCCGTTTGCCGCCATTCATCACGCTGTAGCGCATGGCCTCGTACAGACGCGCGAGCTCAGGGCTCGGCGCGTTGAACAGGGTTTCCAGTGCAGCATTGACGCGGGCCTGGCTGGTCGCCGAATACGCTGCAATCATTCTGGCTGATCCGCTTCGAAGGGTTCCTCGGCCAGCTCGCCATCACGCTCGAGCAGCACCTGAACCTTTTGCTCGGCCTGGGCCAGCGCCGCCTGGCAATCGCGGGTCAGACCGATGCCTTGCTCGAAAGCCGTCAGCGAGTCTTCCAGCGACAATTCGCCGTTCTCCAGACGCTCCACCAGCGTTTGCAGGTCAGCGAGAGATTGTTCGAAATCCAGTGCAGCTTTTTTGCGGGCCATGGCGGCTATTTCCGGTTGACGTTAAACCGGCGCGACACTAGCAGACATGGGGGTTATGGGCAAATGAGCGGGGCATTTCGGCCATTGGTTTCAGCAGCAACACACTCTATGTAGCAGCTGGCGAAGCCTGCGTTCGGCTGCGCAGCAGTCGTAAAACCAGAGCGCACGGTACATCAGGTATACCGCGCAGCAGGATTGACGACTGCTGCGCAGCCGAACGCAGGCTTCGCCAGCTGCTACAGATCGCGGTTTGGTTCAATTAAAGTGGTGAGACATCGGAGTAGTTGATCTGGTATCGAGTACTGCGCCCGCCGCCGGGCAGACGTATGAGGAATCCTTTTTCCAACAACTCGGCCAAATGACGGGTTGCGGTAGCTTTGGATACCTTCGCCACAGCCTGATACTGCGCCGCACTGATGCCCTTCGAGAAACCTCGCTCCCCACCATCGAGCAAACGGTTCAGCACCTTGGTTTGCTCGGTTGAAAGCTCTGATTCCCGGTGCGTCTGCCAGAAACGCGCCTTGCCCAGCACGCTTTCGATCCGAACCATGGCCTGTTGCAAGCTGCGCAGCAGGGTTTGCAGAAACCATTCCAGCCACTCGGTGATATCCAGTGTGGCTTTCTGGCAGGTTTCGAGCACTCGATAATAGCCGGACCGGTCTTCGAGAATGCTCGCCGACATGGCATAGAAACGGATGGCTTGGTCTTCGCCCTGAGCCAATGCCAGATCGGTGATCGTTCGCGTCAGGCGCCCGTTGCCATCGTCGAAAGGGTGCAGAGTGACAAACCAGAAGTGCGCGATGCCGGCCCGCAGCAATGGATCGAGCCCCGCCTGATTTCGGCTGGCGGTAAACCAGGTGAGGAAGGTGTCGAGCTGTCGCTCAAGGCCCTGACGAGGCGGAGCTTCGAAGTGAACGGTGGGTCTGTCGAGACGCCCGGAAACCACTTGCATCGGATCATCGCCGCGTAACGCGCCGACACGGATCGGCCGGGCAGCGAGATCGGTCTCTTGCTCGGGAAACAGCCATTCGTGCCAATCGAGTAGTCGCTCCAGCGTCAGCGGTTCAGCGAAATGCTGGGTGGCGTCGAGCATCAATTGCGCCAACCCTTCACTGCGCTGGCTGACATTATTGCCATCGACCAGCTCCAGGCCCAGCCGTCGCGCCAATGACGAGCGAACCGAGCCTACATTCAGCTGCTCACCCTCAATGGCGGATGAGGTCACGATGTTCTGCAACAGCGCATCCAGTTCGCTTTGAGCGCTCAGCGAACTGCCCACTGAGCTAGCCATGCCCATCAATCGCCCTTGTGCTTGGACACACTCGCGCAAATGCGGCCCCAACCGCTCTGCTTGCCAGTTGAAATTCGGCCAATCGGGCTGTTGCCAGATCCAGTGAGGTGCCATGAACTCGGTGCTCTTGGAGTGGGTGAGCCGAATAAAAACGTTATTCGGCTCATATGGTGAGCCGAATATGACGCCTATTCGGCTCACCGTCCACCTGCCAGCGTGATTCCCACCGCAAATGTAGAGGTATCCGATTGTTAAAAAACCGCCGAATGGCTAATCTTCGCGCCTTCAAGGGCCCGATAGTCACGGGGCTTTCTGACGAAACGCAGTTTTTGGATCTGTAACGCGCCGAGGATCGGGCGCAAGGTTTCGTTATGCATGGCAGGAGGCGTCACATGCGTTCATTTCTTCTATTGCTGATGGGGCTCGTCTGCGCGACCGCGGCGTTGGCCGAGCCTTCGGCCGAGGTGTCGGAGCCGGTGGGTGGCTGGCGTTATTCCGGCCTGCTGGACCGCAGTGAAAATCCTCAAGTCGCCTATCCCACGCCACCCATCGATCGCGGTGTGCAGCGCAATCGCACCATGATCCAGGGCCAGCTCAAGGCCATCGGCACTCAGCGAGGGCCGCACACCCTGGCGGTCAACGGCAACCCGCTGAATCTGTATACCGACGATCAGGGGCGTTTCGCCCGGCCGTATGCGTTTGGCGCTGGCTCCAACAGCGTCGAAGTGCGCAGCTCCGAAGGCCAATCGCTCAAGCGCGTTCAATTCTATGAAGCCAACAACCTGCGCACCCCGGCGCGGATTCGCGTGGTGTTGGGCTGGGATGACCCGAAAGCCGAACTCGATCTGCACATCATTACCCCCGACGGCCAGCATGCGTTCTGGGCTCGCCCGGCGATGAGCAACGGCGGCGGTCTGGACCCGGACGGCGTCGATGGCCCCGGCCCGGAAATGTTCACCATGACCGCGCCGATGCATGGCACCTATCTGGTTTACGTGAACTATTGGGGCAACTTCGGCAGTGGCGGCTATAACTTCGATGAGACCAGCAACCAGAACGAGGTGATCACCTCGCAGATCAACCTGGTGCTCAACGAAAACACCGTCGACGAAAAACGCGAGACCTTCATCGTACCCCTGCGGGCCATCGGTGACCTGCTGCTGGTCAAGACTTTCAACTATTAAGCATCCCGCTCCACGGATGACATCGGGTTTTGTGAACATGAGCGATAACACTGTTTCTCCGGCCGCCGAAACGCCTGCAGCCAAAACTCCTCGTCGCTGGCCGGCGCTGCTGGTCGGGCTGGTCCTGGTGGCCGGTGTCGCGGCCGGGTTGGGTTGGTTCATGCACAAACCCAAGGCACCCCCGGCGGCGTTGGTCAGCGACAAACTGGGCATGAGCCGGCCGGACGGTCTGCTCGAAACCCATTCCTTGAGCCAGTTGCCCAAGGACTTGCTGGCGGTGCCGTTCCTCAAGGAAACCCTGACCGAAGATTTCGTCTTCTATTACGAAGCGCATGCCGATCGCCTCGGTTTGATCGGCAGTTTGCGGCGGATCATTTACGAGCATGACCTGAAGTTGCAGGACAGTTTGATCGAGCAGCTTTTTGATCAGCCGGCGGATGTGGCGCTGTGGCGTGGGGCGGATGGTCGCCTGAAAGACTTTTTGTTGGTGATGGATCGCGGTGGACTGGCCAAGGTGCTGGAGCCGCTGGCGAAAGTGGCGCTGGATGATTCGCAGCTGACCCAGCTCAGTGAAATCAAGGTCGGCGGTGATGTGGTGCCGCTTTATCAACTCACCTACAACCATAGCAAGGCGCTGCTGTTCGCCTCTCATGGCGACAAACTGGTTGTGCTGTCCAACCCTGCCAAGCTGTATGAGGCCGGCCACGGTCCGGTCGACGAACCCGGCATGGTGTCGACTGAGTCGCTGGAAGCACTGCTCGGCGGCCAGAAACTGTTCCCCGAAGCCTTCGGCCTGCCACCCCGCGCCCCTGAAGTGAAACAACGCCTCTCGGTGAATTCCAGCGTCCTGGCCATGGGTTATCAGCGCTTTATCCCGAACTTCGCCGGGCTGCGTTTCGATATGGACGACAAGGGCTGGCACAGCTTCCTCGCCATGGACGAACTGGACGACCAGCCGGACTTCGATTTCAAGCCGATCTGGCAAGCCATGCCGATGGGCGCCAGTGCCTGCGTCGCCTTACCCCTCGCTGCCGAACAACAAAAACCGCTGCTGGTGAAACTTGGCGCCGAAGAGTCGGTGGCCCAGGCCCTGACCGAACACATGGCCGGTGCCGCCGGCCTGTGCTGGTACGCCGATTCGCGGTTGTACACGCCGCTGTTGGTGGCCAGCCTGAACGATGATGACAGCGCCAAACTCGACGGCGACTTGGGCAACCTGTTCGGCTCGATGGTCGGTGCCTACGAAGGCAACGTCGAAGAACACGCATTCCTGGTCGTGGAAAAACAGGAAGGCCAATCCCATCAGTGGCAGCGTCAGGTCAGCTCCAACTTCGGTCCTTACAAGGCCAAGGATGCCGAGAACCCGGACGCGATCACCGGCAAGGCGTTCATGAAAGTCAGCCTGGCGCGCCACGGTTCGACACTGCTGTTCTCCCTCGACGACAAGCTCGTGGACAAGGCCCTCGGCACCCTCGACAAACGCTTCCCGCCGATGGCCGACGTGGTACCAAAAGATTTGCTGATGCCGGTCTACTTCGGCCCGGATTCGATGGCGCAACTGATGCAACAGGAAACCCTCGACAGCTTGCCGCAGGACATGGAACCGGTGTTCTACAACGCCGCGCAAACCTACCTGATCCCCAAACTGCGCAAGCTCGGCGGCTACGGCAAATACGCCCTGACCTTGCCGGAAGGCAGCGAACCTGACGGCCACTGGCAATGGTTGCCGCTGGAATGGAAAGCCCTGTGACAGCACTTATCCGAGGCCTCGGCCTGCTGGCGATGTTGCTGGGCACCCGGGCATTTGCCACTGAGGCGCCGCCGCTGGACGTGCAGCAATCCCAGGTGTTCCGTGCCTGGTTCGTGCGCATCGCCCAGGAACAACTGACCCAAGGTCCGAGCCCGCGCTGGTATCAGCAGGACTGCGCCGGCCTGGTCCGTTTCGCCGCCAACGAAGCGCTGAAAGTTCATGACGACAAATGGCTGCGCAGCAATGGACTGTCCAACCGCTACCTGCCGCCAGAGCTGCAACTGAGCGAGGCCCAACGCGGCCTTGCCCAGCAATGGCAGCAGGGCGGCGGCAAGGTCGGGCCGTACGTCAACGCGATCAAACTGATTCAGTTCAACAGCCATCTGGTCGGCCGCGATCTGGCGCAAGCCCGGCCCGGCGACCTGATGTTTTTCGATCAGGGCGACGACCAGCACCTGATGATCTGGATGGGCCGCTACATCGCCTATCACACCGGCACCACCACCCCGACTAACAACGGCATGCGCTCCGCAAGCCTGCAGCAACTCATGACATGGAAGGACACCCGATGGATACCCGACGCAGCCAACCCCAACTTCATCGGCGTCTATCGACTGAACTTTCTCTCCCAATGATCGGTGCCCGCATGCTGCGTATCTGTTCAAAACTGCCTCTGTTGCTGGCGCTGCTTCTGCCTCTGTCGGCGGTGAATGCCGAAGACACCGTCGAGCCGAGCGGCTACACGCCGGTGGCCGGTGAAAGTTTTTTCCTGCTGGCTGACAGCAGTTTTGCCAGCGACGAACAGGCCATGGTTCGCCTCGAAGCGCCGGGCCGCGACTACCGTCGGTTCCGCATGGAGCCTTACGGCGGCGCCGACATTCGCGTGTACCGCATCGACAAACCGCTGGATTTTCTCAAGCGCCAGAAGAACCTGCACCGCGTGGTCAGCGACGGCCAGTTCAAGGGCGAAGGCCTGTCGAATACCCTCGCGTACCTGTGGGACAACTGGTACCGCAAATCCCGTCGCGTGATGCAGCGGGCGTTTTCCTACGAGTCGCGTAAACAAGTCACCGAGGAAGTGCCGGAACTGAAGATGGGCACCGCGATGGTCGCGCCAACGCCCTACGACGCCCAGCCGCAATTCGCTTTGATTCCGGGCTTGCCGGTGGTCAGCCAATTCCGCTATCCGCTGTGGCAAGCCAAGCCGATCCAGCCGCCTGAGGGCGTGAACCTGGCCGGCTCTTCCAGCGAATTCGTCAGCGTTGCGCCGGGTAACGTTTACATCCCGTTGGGCAACCTGAAGCCGGGTCTGTACCTGGTGGAAGCGCTGATCGGCAAGTACCGTGCGACCACCATGGTCTTCGTCTCCAACACCGTGGCCGTGAGCAAGATTGCCGGTGATGAATTGCTGGTGTGGGCCGCGCGCAAACACGAAGGCAGTTCGGTGCCGAAGGTGAATGTGCTGTGGACCGATGGCCTCGGCGTGATGAGCAGTGGCGCGACCGATGCAGATGGTTTGCTGCGTCTGAAGCACGTCAGCCCTGAGCGTTCGTTCGTGATTGGCGAGGACGAAGAGGGCGGGGTGTTTGTCTCCGAAAACTTCTATTACGACAGCGAAATCTACGACACCAAACTCTATGCCTTCACCGACCGGCCGCTGTACCGGCCGGGGGATTGGGTGTCGCTGAAAATCGTCGGTCGTGAGTTCAAGAACGCCCGTGACTCGGTATTGCCGACTGCAGCCGACGTCAACGTGACTGTGCTCGATGCGACCGGCACGGCGCTGCGATCGTTGGCGCTGAAACTCGATTCCAAGGCCGGTACTCAAGGCCGTTTCCAGTTGCCGGACAACGCCGTGGCTGGTGGTTATGAGCTGCGTTTCAGCTACAAGGATCAGGCCTACAGCAGCGCCTTCCGCGTGGCCGAATACATCAAGCCGCACTTTGAAATTTCGCTGAACCTGGCCAAGCAGGATTACCGCACCGGCGAACCGGTCAAAGGCAGCCTCGTGCTGCTGTACCCGGACGGCAAACCAGTGGTCAACGCCAAGGTGAGCCTTAGCCTGCGCGCCCAACAACTGTCGATGGTCGACAACGAACTGCAATACCTCGGGCAATTCCCGGTGGAGCTGACCAGCACCGAACTGACCACCGATTCCAAGGGCAACGCGACACTCGATCTGCCGGCGGCCGAGAAGCCGAGCCGTTACATGCTCACCGTATTCGCCAGCGATGGCGCGGCGTATCGGGTCAAGACCACCAAGGAAATCCTCATCGACCGCGGCGCTGCGAGTTTCAGCCTGCGCGCGCCTCAGCGGTTCAGTGCAGTGGGCGACAAGGTTGCGTTCAGTTATTTGAATGAAGGCGGTAGTGAGCAAAGCAAAGCGGTCACGCCGAGCAGCTATAGCTGGGTGCGTCTGGAAGATCAGACGGTTGGCGAAGGCAAACTCGCCGCGAAAGACAAAGGCTTCACCCTGGCCTTCGACCGTCCGGGGACTTACAACCTGACGTTGAAGGATGACCATGGCCGCGTGGTGGGTGCCACCGGTCATTCGGTCACTGGCGACGGCGTCAAAGCCGTGCCGGGCACCGTGGAAATTGTCCTCGATAAACCCGAGTACAAGGCCGGCGACGAAGCCCTGGCATTGATCACGTTCCCTGAACCGATCAGCGATGCACTGTTGTCGCTGGAGCGCGACAAGGTCGAGGCCACAGCGCTGCTGTCCAAGGGCGGTGACTGGCTGAAGATGGAAAAACTCAGCGAGACCCAATACCGCGCGCGGATTCCGGTGAAGGACAGTTTCGCGCCGAACCTGACCTTCTCCGTGCTCTACACCAAAGGCGGTCAGTACAGCTTCCAGAACGCCGGCATCAAGGTGATCGCGCCGCAAATCGACGTGGCCATCGCCACCGATAAAGAGGCGTATCAGCCGGGCGATACCGTGTCGGTGGACTTGACCACGCAGTTCGCTGGCAAGCCTATTCCAGCGCACCTGACGGTCAGCGTGGTGGACGAAATGATCTACGCGCTGCAACCGGAAGTTGCGCCGACCATCGACCAGTTTTTCTACCACCCGCGCCGCAACAACGTGCGCACCAGCGCCAGTCTGTCGTTTATCAGCTACGACGTGGCATTGCCGGGCAGCCCTGGCGCGCCGGGCAAAGCCAATCGCAGCGAGCGGGGCGTGAAAGTGTTGGAGCGGCCGCGTCGTGAAGACGTCGACACTGCCGCGTGGCAACCGGAATTGATCACCGACGCCAACGGCAAAACCCGCTTCACCTTCAAGATGCCGGACTCGCTGACCCGCTGGCGCATCACCGCCCGGGCCATCGCCGATGACGGTCAGGTCGGGCAGAAAAAGCAATTCGTGCGCTCGGAAAAACCGCTGTACCTGAAGTGGAGCGGCCCGACCAAATTCCGCGCTGGCGACAAACCCGATCTGGGTGTGTTTGCTTTCAGCCAAGCGGAAAAACCGGCCAAGGCTGAGTTGGTGATTCATTTCGGCGGTACCGAACAACGCGTCCCCGTGACGCTGAACAACGGCATCAACTACATCGCGCTGCCGGCGTTCGCGTTGGCCAGTGGCGAGTGGACCGCCGAGCTGGTGCAGGACGGCAAAACGGCAGATGCGTTGGCTGTGCGGCTGACCGCGAGCGGCGAAGGTTGGCAGGTGACTCAGAGCCAAAGCCTGGACGTGGCCAGTGGTGATACACCGCTGACTCTGCCGGCAGACGCCAGCGATATTCGCCTGCGTCTGGACGACAGTCCGCAAGCGCTGTTCCGTTCGGCGCTCGACGACCTGTTGAGTTATCCGTACGGCGGCGTCGAACAAACGGCCAGTCGTTTGCTGCCGCTGAGCATTGCGTATCCGACCTTGTCGTCGAATCCGCAGATTCGCGATCGCTTGCGCCTGATCATGCAAAATAGCCGTCTGCGGCTGGTGCAAATGGCCGGGCCTTCGGCGAGTTTCACCTGGTGGGGCATGGACGGTGAACCGGATGCGTTCCTCACGGCTTACGCTTACTACGCCGACTGGCACGCCAGCAAAGCGCTGGAGTTGAGCCTGCCGCCGGAGCATTGGCAGCGGGTGCTGGAAGTCTATTCGAAGCAGGCCAAAAACACGCCGCTGTTGCAGCGCGCGCTGATCCTGTCGTTCGCCAAGCAGATGCAATTGCCGGTGAACACCTTGCTCAGCGGTTTGATGGATGATCTGGCGAAAGCGGGCGAGGGCAGTGCGGCGAACCTGATGGACGATGGCGAAGACAGCATCGTCATGAGCGATCCTGATTCGGCGCTGGGGCTGGCGGCGGCGCGTGTGTTGACGGCCTCTTTGGCGAAGCAATCGAAGGTGACTCTGCCGGACGCATTCAATCGTCAATTGCCAGACGCGCAACAACGTTTGGCGGTCAGTTCGCAGCCGTTTGCCGAAGTCTTGAACCTGTCACTGCAAGCCTTCGATCAGGCTCACGCGCAAGCGTTGTTGCAACGTCTGCTGCCACAGCAATCGACCCTGGAACGTGCGTTGGCGCTGACCTGGTTGCAACGCAGCATCGAGCAGGCTTCGCCTACCATCGCACTGGCACCGGGTGAAGGCTGGAAGAAAAAATACGGTGATACCGGGGAGACTTATTGGACGTGGCAGGGTGCTTCGCCAGTGCCCGCAGTGCTGTCGCTGACCGGTGCGCAAGAGCGTCCATTGCGAGCGGCTTTGAGCTTCCAGACCAAACAACCGCTGGTTGATCCGATGGCCGTGACCATCACCCGTCGCCTGTCGCGTCTGGTGCCGGGCGACGAAGCCTTCACCTTCAAACTGGAAGCGGTCGGCAACAAACCGTTGTCCAGCGACAGCCTGTATCTGGACGAAGTGATCATCACCAGCAAAGCGGCCAAACCGCTACGCTACGGCATGCTCGAAGTGCCGCTGCCACCGGGTGCCGATGTCGAGCGCACCACATGGGGCATCAAGCTCATGGGCAAGGCCGGCACCGAACCGTCCGCGTTGGAGAAGGCGCGTTTCGAGCCGGGGCAAATGGCTTACGCGATTCCGGTCGACGCCTTGAGCGGCGAATTGCGTCTGCGTCATTTGGTGCGTTTCTCGCAGAAAGGCCAGTTCAACCTGCCGCCGGCGCGTTTCACTCAGGTCTACGCGCCGCAGCACCAGGCGCAAGAGCAAAAACCGGCCCTCGGCCAGGTCACGGTCAACTGACATGACCCGACCTCTGGTCTGGTTGCTGCTGTGCTTGATCCCTGCGCTGGCGACAGCGCAGGAGGAGCCGCTGCGGCTGGCTTTCAAAGGTGAGTTGCTGTCGTTGAGCCGGACTCAGGTGATCGCGCGCGAGCCGTTGCCTGTTGATTTGCAGACGCCGCTGGGCAGCGTGTGGAAGTTGTTTGTGTACGGCTGGCTGGTGGATACCGGCGCCCATGAATCGCCTTACGAATGTCGCGGGCAGTCGAAAGAGGAAATTTATTGCTGCACGGCGGGCGGCAAGATTGAGCGCGATCAGGCCTTGGTGAAGTCTTGTGGTTTGTATTTTGAGCCTGCGCGGTTGGGTATTTCTGATGCTGGTTGGCGGGAGTATTGGCAGGCACGTAAGGCACCGGAGTGGTTGCTGAACTTGCCTTCGTTGCAGCCTTCTACGCGAGTATCGGTGGCTGAATTACTTAAGGTGCTGGCCATGATGCCAGCGCAGGATTCGGCGCGGCGGGTATTGCTGGATGTGGTGTTGAATGCGGCTGACGGTAATGTCGTGGGCGAACTCGGTGGCCGGTTGCGGGTGAAAACCTGGAGCTGGTTGGGGGATCAGGATCCTTCGTCGCGTCAGGGTGGTTTTGCCGGGTGGACGGCGGACGGTACGCCGATTTGGGCCAGTGGGCGTGGGACCAGTCAGATGGTCTTGCGCAATTATGGTGGGGCGTTGGCTTCGGTGTTGCCGGTGGATTGGCCTTTGGATGCGGGACGTTGTGTCGAGGTGGGACTGTTTTCACGCTATCCCGTCGGGCGCGTTCTGGCGGGGGATCGTGTTGTTGAGCCCGGGCCCTTGCAGGGCGACTACCGCGTCGAATTCACCAACGGCAATCAACTCGATATCCACAGCGACGGCGAACTGTTTTTGGTGAAAGACAAACTGATCGCCCGTCTGGACCGTGAAGAATATGTCGCCCGCGTCCTCCAGCGCGAAGCCAAATCCGAACCCGCCGAAGCTGCCAAAGCCCTGGCCGTCGCCATCCGCACGTACCTGCTGCAAAACGCCACCCGCAACGGCGACTGCCTGAGCATCGACGACAGCAGCAGCCGGCAACGCGTCGCACCACGCCCGGCCACCGCCGAATCACGCAACATCGCTGCCTGGACCAGCGACCTGGTCCTCGCCGGCAGCACCGTCACCTACCACTCTGACCAACCCGGCCCGGACAAGCTCTCCTGGCAGCAAGCCGTCGAACAAGCCAACGCTGGCCAACGCTACGACGCCATCCTGCTCCACGCTTACCCGCGCGCCAGCCTTAGTCGCTGGGACAACCCCGTCGCCTCCTGCGAGACACTCCCCGCCGCGCAAGACTGGCTGCAAAACCAACGTCGTGGCTGGCGCCAACGCCTCGAAAACGAAACCGGCTACAACGAAGTCAGCACCTTCGCCGTCTGCCGCCTGGCCTTCGGCCGCCCCTATGTCGACCGCGAACGCCAGCGCATCTACGTGCGCGGCGTGTTGTCGCTGCAAGACCGCCTCGACCTGACCCACGAATACCTGCACCTGGCCTTTGAAGCACACCCCAACGGCCAGGATGAAACCTACATCGAAGGGCTCGCCCGCCACCTCTTGCTGGAATAGGCCATGAAACTCCGTTATCCACAGGTCCTCCTGTTCCTCTGCTCCTTTTGCGTATGGCCGACGACGTTCGCCGCTGAAAGCTCCGCCAAACTCGACACACCCGTTGGCGGCTGGCGCACTGGCGCGCCTGAAGGCGAAGGCGAAAACTTTCGCCAGATCGTCAACTACCCGGCCTCCTCGGTGAACACCCCGGTGGGGCAGGCCAACACTGCACGCATCACCGGGCAAATCAACGCGACGCCCAAGTCCGGTGAGCCGGGCCGGTTGATCGTCAACGGCGTCAGCATGCCACTGAAGATTGACGCCGCTGGTCGCTTTGATCGTCCGTTCTCATTCCCCAATGGCAGCAACAGCGTCGAAGTTCGCAGCCCCGATGGCCAGCAGCGCCACCGAACCCAATTTCTCAACGCCAGCGGCGGCGCCACCCCGGCCAAACTGCGAGTACTGCTTTCCTGGGACAGCGACAACACCGACCTCGACTTGCACCTCATCACGCCCGACGGCGCCCACATTTGGTACGGCGACCGCGTTGTTCCCAATGGTGCTGCGCTCGATGTTGACGTGACGACGGGATACGGCCCGGAAATCTTCGCCATGCCGGCGCCGATAAAAGGCCAATACCTCGTCTATGTGAATTACTTCGGAGGCGGGTATCGCAGTGATGACGAGGGGCAGGAGGATGCGGTTCAGCCGCTGACGACGGCACAGGTGACGGTGATTACGGAGGAGGGGACGCCGAATGAGAAGATGGAGACGTTCCTGGTGCCGATGCGGGCGGTGGGGGAATTGACGTTGGTTAAGGGGTTTAGTTATCCGTGAGGGAAATAGTCTCAGCAGTGCTGAGACTATTAAATTGGTCAGCAGGTTGCCGACTAATTGCATGAAAGGGTGGTCTTGACTCAAAACGCAGGCATTAAAAAGCCGGCTTGTGGGCGGCGTTATTTTTTGATTTTTACCCTGTTTTGTTGGGTTTGAAGGCGGTTGATGTTTTTGTCCCCCCATTTGTCCCCCCACCTGGGTCCTGCGTAGGGTGGGGTCGCAGAGAATAAGTTGGTCGACGCCAACAGCTATTTTCCCTGCATCTGAAAATGCTGCCATAGCTCCTGGCGAAAGAGAAATTATTATCTCGGATCGATACTTACTACCGAATCTCTGATCCTTCGAATAAGGTAGATCGCATTCGAGGAATGCACGCTAGGGAGAGGGAAATGGCATTAGATTTCGGAAAGCTGAACGCTGGAACCGCTTTGAAGCAAACGGATCCGCGAAAGATCTTTACCACTCTGAAACGAGATGGGCGTTTCCGGCGCCCGCTCGATGAACAATCTGACGTTCTAGACGCCTGGTATGCCCGGAGGTCGGCACGGGACTTGACCTTAAAGATGAATACCGGGGGTGGAAAGACCGTAGTCGGCCTACTGTGCCTTCAGAGTTCACTTAACGAAAACGTCAAACCCGCCGTTTACATCACTCCCGATAGTTTCCTCGTGGCGCAGGTGCTTGCAGAAGCCGATGCCCTGGGTATCGCCGCTACTGATGACGAAAAAGATCCAGACTTCATTGCCGGACGCGCCATTTTGGTCGCCAACGTCCACAAACTCTTTAACGGACGCTCGGTGTTTGGAGTTGGCGAGAGGAAGATCCCGATTGGGTGCATCGTAATCGATGACGCCCATGCTTGCTTGGGCGTTGTACACGACCAGTTCTGTATAAAATCGAAAGCTGGAAGCCCCATCTACGACGGCCTGCTAGCGCTTTTCGAGAAAGATTTGAAGGTGCAATCGCCTTCAGGGCTACTTGACATCAAGGCTGAAGATTTCTCTGTCGTAATGACTGTTCCGTATTGGGCATGGCAGGCTCATCAAGATGAAGTTCTACGTCTCCTTCATGCCAACAGGAATAGCAATGAGCTGGAGTGGAACTGGCCATTACTGAATGATTCAATTCCATTATGTACCTGTGTTTTTGGGGGCGGTCGGCTCGAAATCGCTCCCCGCTTTGTGCCTATCGATCGGATCCCATCCTTCGATTCTGCGAAAAGACGCATCTACATGACGGCGACCCTCGCCGACGACACAATTTTGGTAAATCATTTCCAGGCTGAAGCATCTGAGGTTGTTGAACCGATCAGGCCAAAAGGTGGTGGAGACATTGGGGATCGAATGATCCTAGCACCACAGGAGATAAATCCTGACTACTCCGTCGAGCAGATCAGGACTCTGGTATCGGAGATATCGGAAGAACTGAATGTCGTCGTCATCGTTCCTTCAAAGCAGCGAGTCGATTTTTGGAAAGGCGTTGCCGACCAAGTCCTGGATAAAGACAACATCCGCGATGGCGTGGAGCGTCTTAAACGTGGACATGTTGGTCTGACGGTTTTGATAAATAAATATGACGGCATCGATCTGCCGGGAACGGCATGTGAGTTGCTCGTCATTGATGGCCTTCCGGAAGTTTATGGTTTGGGCGAGCGACTTGAGATGCTACTTCTCGATGGAACCAAGAGACAATTGGTTCGCCAGATCCAAAGGGTCGAGCAAGGCATGGGCCGGGGGGTGCGTTCAAGCGATGATCACTGTGTGGTACTGCTGCTTGGCGGAAGGTTAACCCAACGACTACATCAGCCGGATGCAGAGGAAATGTTTTCGACAGCGACCCGCGCTCAAATTGCCCTAGGCAAGGAGGTCGCCGCACAGATCCGTGGGAAACCAATCGAAGAACTGAAACCGATTCTGGATTTATGTCTAAGACAGGATGACGATTGGGTACAAGCTGGCCGGAACGCGGTCGTGAATGCACCACCAATCAATGGCGGTCATCTCGACGGGAACCAAGTGAAGCTTCGGGAGGCATTTGACGCTGCCCGCATCGAGAGGTACGACATTGCTACGGCGAAGACGCAGGATGCGGTGAATGGTACTGCTGAGGTCAAGTTTAAGGGGTATCTGAAGCAGCAACTTGCTGAGTACACCAATTTCACTAACCCCGCCGGGGCGCAGGCAATGCAATTGGCTGCTTTGAGTCATAACTCGCGTCTCTTAAAGCCCATCGCCGGCGCTACTTATACAAAACTCAGTGCACCGGTTGCTGGCCAAGCCGCCGCCGCTGTGCGCTTCATGGACAAATTCCTCGAAAGCAATGATCTAGTAATCTGGGTGAACGGCCTACTTGACGACTTGGATTGGGGGGAAGAAGGTTCAAAGCGGTTTGAAGCCGCCATGGCTGAACTAGGTGCCTTCCTGGGATTCGGATCGCAGCGACCTGAGGATCAGATTGGTCGCGGTCCGGACAATCTTTGGGCTCTTGGGGGGCTCCAATACCTCGTAATCGAATGTAAGAGCGGGGCAGTGTCTGCACCCAAAATCTCAAAAGGTGACACAAATCAGCTGAATGGCTCGATAGTCTGGTTCACTGAGAAGTACGATAAAACGTGCTCTATGACTCCTATCATGGTTCACCCGAAGACTGTTTTCGAGCATGCGGCTTCCCCGCATGCTGACATTCGGATCGTGAATGGAGCTGGCTTGAAAAAACTGCGAGATGCAGTCCGTGCATATTCGGTTTCGCTAGCTACTACGGGAGGTTTCAATGATGCCAGGGCGGTCGAAAAGCAGCTTCAATACCACAAGCTTTCCGTCGCTACGATTGTAGGTCTTTGTACCGTAGCCCAAGGCGCGAAGTAGAAGTCCCGAGCACTCGCTTCGTGTCAGCCTGGCTGTTCGCGGCCGGTTGTTTTCTACTGTGGATTCAGAGCAAGAAAAGCCCCGAAAGGGGCGTTTTCTCGCGTTCGAAAATAGGCTCTTGTGACAGTGTTTGGAGACTTTCTGCGCCAAGCTAGTTTCTAGACGGTCCCAACCCATCCGCAACATTGACGGACGGATGGCCACCCATGTATCGGATGGGTTGGGGCGACTGGACCTAAGGTCAAGCCTTGATACTCCTCCAGAAATCAGTGGAGGCATCAGCAGATGCCTGGAGAAGGGGTCTCAGCCTTCGCTTTCACTGAGTTTCTTTGACTCTCTTCCGGTTTAATGATTTGAGCCGATGGTTCGTGCGACCTACGGTTATTTACCACAAGGAAGAACCTTCCTTTACAATCCGTGCCGCCGTGTAGGGGTTGAAAATGACTCTGGATATCGATTTTTCTTCTGACGCCGCTGGTAGCGCCCCCCTGCATTGAACCGATGCGTTTTGTCCCAGTTGCGATGCGGTAATCGCCCGTGTCAATAGCTTTGGCTGATTCCGTCGCACGCTACGCCACCTCGTTCGAGGTTGTCGGACTAGCCAAACCATCAACATTAACGGCTGAAGTCGCCCCACTCGCTTATGGGTGATTTGGACACTGGTAAAATATGAATGCTGTAGAAATTGAGTCCGCAATCTCGGAGTTGGCCCTTTATCCCTTTGACAAGGCGGAATTCCCATTCGCCTTTTTAGCCGCTTTCGGCAGCAAGGACACGGCCCTTAAACGCTTGCGAGCAGGCAACAACAATGCATCGGATATACCCGGTGCCGTGCTGCTGCGAAACAACATTCATATCGCCGCATGCGACGCTGACACTGTGGCAGATACCCTCAAGGCGTTGCGCGCCAGCCCGACCACCACAAAAGCGAAAGCTAAGTTCATACTCGCCACAGATGGTCAAACCCTTGAGGCCGAAGAGCTTTCCAGCGGAGAAACCATCACCTGCGCCTATTCGGATTTTCCGAATCACTTCGGTTTCCTCTTGCCTTTGGCCGGAATCTCCACCATCAAGGAGATCAAGGACAATCCCATCGATGTGCGCGCAACGAGCCGCCTGAACAAGTTGTACGTCGAACTTCTAAATGAGAATCCTGACTGGGCGACCGCCGAGCGACGTCATGACATGAACCACTTCATGGCGCGGCTAATCTTCTCGTTTTTCGCCGAAGACACCGACATTTTTAACGGCGAAGGTCTGTTTACCCAGACCATAGAACAGATGAGCGAGCGCGACGGCTCCAACACTCACCAGGTGTTGTCCGAGATTTTCCGCTCCATGAATATCAATCTGACCGACCGTGCTGGTGCTCAGCCTCGGCTGCCAAAATGGGTTAGCGGCTTTCCTTACGTAAACGGGGGCTTGTTCTCTGGCAGCACCGAGGTGCCGCGCTTTACCCGCATGGCGCGCACCTACCTGCTACATGCCGGTAATCTCAACTGGCAACAGATCAATCCGGATATCTTCGGCAGCATGATCCAGGCTGTTGCAGATGACGACGAACGCGGCTCCTTGGGTATGCACTACACCAGTGTGCCCAATATCTTAAAGGTGTTGAATCCTCTGTTTTTGGACGACCTTCGCGCGCAGTTGGACGCTGCTGAAGACAACAAAGCCAAACTGTTGAACCTACGTAAGCGCATGGCCCGTATCCGCGTGTTTGATCCGGCTTGTGGATCTGGCAACTTCCTAGTCATTGCTTACAAGCAGATGCGTGAGATCGAAGCAGAAATCAATCTTCGCCGGGGCGAACCACATCTTGGCAGCGAGATACCGCTCACTAATTTCAGGGGCATCGAGTTGCGCGACTTTCCGGCCGAGATCGCTCGCCTCGCGCTGATTATTGCCGAGTTCCAGTGCGATGTTCTGTATCGCGGACAAAAGGATGCGTTAGCGGAGTTTTTGCCACTGGATGCGCAGAACTGGATCATCTGTGGCAATGCGCTGCGGCTCGATTGGCTAAGTATCTGCCCCCCGGCGGGGACAGGTGTAAAGGTGATAGCAGATGACTTATTCGGAACACCGCTCAATCAGACGGAAATCGATTTTCAGAACGAAGGTGGCGAAACGTACATCTGCGGTAACCCTCCATATGTGGGAGATAAGTTCCAGAGCGATGATCAGAAGGCCGATCTGAAAAATGTGCTAGCTAAAGGCAGTAGTCACAAAGCAATGGACTACATCGCGGGTTGGCTCTGGAAAGCGTCCGAATACATTGCTAGAGAGGGATCATTTGCATTTGTCTCTACAAATTCAATTTGCCAAGGTGTTCAGGTTCCTATCATCTGGCCGCCAATTTTTTCCAGAGATCAAGAGATTTTCTTTGCTCATAAAGACTTTTACTGGTCGAACAATGCAACCCATAACGCAAATGTGATTTGTATCGTTGTTGGCGTATCAAAGCGGAGCAGCAGGCCCAAGCACATTTACGGGGGGGGGCAGCGTCAAACAGTCGAAGGGATCAACGCCTATCTGGTCGGCGGTCCTAACGTCATCATCGACAAACATCCGACCGCTATCTCGGCCATCCCACCGATGGTTGCTGGTAACATTCCTCGCGATAAAGGCAACTTTATGTTGACTTTCGATGAGAGAGATCGCCTTTTAAAAAACCATCCTGAAGCATCTGTACTTGTTAGAAAGATTATGGGCTCAATGGAGTTCATCAACGGAATTGAGAGGTCTTGTCTTTGGATTGAGGATGTCCATGCTGAACTTGCCCAGTCAATTCCATTTGTTAAGAGCCGCCTTGATGCAATAGTTCAGTACCGCAAGTCCGGCAGCGAGCGAGGAAAACTGGGTGTTGATACGCCTCACAGATTTGAGCGAACGATCACGGGGCAGAAAACTCAAATCATCGTTCCGCGAGTCTCCTCAGAAAGACGGGACTTCATACCTGTTGGCCTACTGAAGAGCGACATTGTCATTTCAGATGCCGCTCAGGCTATCTACGACGCCCCTCTGTTCGTGTTTTCGATCATTTGCTCACGATTACATTTATCGTGGGTAGCCCTCACCGCCGGAAGGATGAAATCTGACTTTCGCTACTCGGCCGGGATTTGCTACAACGGCTTTCCTGTGCCGCTGCTCACAGAACAGAACAAGGCCGACTTGACTCGTTGCTCCGAAGACATCTTGCTAGCCCGAGAAGTGCATTATCCCGCCACCATCGCCGATCTGTACGCCCCGGACGCAATGCCTGATAACTTGCGCCGAGCTCATGAGCGCAACGACGAAGTCCTCGAGCGCATCTACATCGGACGCCGCTTCAAGAACGACACCGAACGGTTGGAAAAACTGTTTGACCTCTACACCAAGATGACGGCAGGTGTAGGCAAGACCGCACCCAAAGCTAAAAGGGAAGTGAAAGCGTGACGGAACTAGCCAGCAATCCAACTAACTCCTACACCGTGCCGTCGGTGTCCATCAGCACAGCGCGCACGGGGGCATCTAGTAAAGCCAACGAACTGGGCATGCGCGCCATGCAGGAGCGAGCCTATACCAAGCGTGGCGAACAGTACTTACTGATCAAGTCGCCACCGGCCTCGGGCAAGTCCCGCGCGCTGATGTTTATTGCACTGGACAAGCTCCATAATCAGGGTTTGCAGCAGGCCATTGTCGTGGTGCCAGAGCGCTCCATTGGTGGCAGCTTTGCCGATGAACCGCTCAGCAGGGGGGGCTTTTACTGGGATTGGAAGGTGGCTCCGCAATGGAACCTTTGCAATGCGCCTGGCATCGACGAGCTTCGTGTGGCTAAGTCCAAGGTGGATGCAGTGCGCAAGTTTTTGGAAAGTACTGATAAGGCTTTGGTTTGTACCCATGCCACCTTCCGCTTTGCGGTGGAGGAGTTGGGGATCGAAGCCTTCGACAACCGTCTGATCGCTATAGATGAGTTCCATCACGTTTCTGCCAACCCAGACAACAAGCTGGGCGGCCAACTGAGCGCGTTCATCGAACGCGATAAAGTACATCTTGTAGCCATGACGGGCTCTTATTTTCGTGGCGACAGCGAGGCTGTACTTGCTCCGGCGGAAGAGGCCAAATTTGAGACGATCACTTATACCTATTACGAGCAGCTCAACGGATACCGTTGGCTCAAGTCTCTAGACATCGGTTACTTCTTTTACACCGGCAAGTATGTGGATGCTATCGCCAAGGTGCTGGATCCGGCGCTGAAAACCATTATTCATATCCCCAATGTGAATGCCCGCGAGAGCCTCAAAGACAAGGAGCGCGAGGTCAACGAAATAATGAGCTCGCTGGGGGATTGGCAGGGCGTCGATCCGGCTACCGGCTTTCACCTGATCAAGGCTAAGGACGGTCGCACGCTGAAACTAGCCGACTTGGTGGATGACAGCGACGCGGCCAGACGCTCCAAAGTGCTCGCCGCGCTGAAAGACCCAGCGCAGAAGGATAATCGCGACAACGTGGACGTGATCATCGCACTGGGCATGGCGAAGGAAGGCTTTGACTGGATCTGGTGCGAACATGCGCTAACTATTGGCTACCGTTCGAGCCTGACCGAAATTGTGCAGATCATCGGCCGTGCAACCCGCGATGCTGAGGGTAAGGAGCGTTCACGCTTCACGAACCTAATCGCAGAACCCACAGCCGATCAAGCCGCTGTTGCTGAGGCAGTTAACGATATGCTCAAGGCCATTTCCGCCAGTTTACTGATGGAACAGGTGCTGGCTCCCCGATATGAGTTCACCCCAAAAGATACAGGGCCAAAAGAGGGCTTCAATTATGGCGTCGATGGGTACCAGCCAGGCGGCACTAACCTGGGCGTAAATGAAACCACAGGCCAATTTCATGTCGAAATCAACGGCCTGACCACGCCGCAAAGCGCAGAAGCTACGCGCATTTGCAAAGAAGATTTAAATGAAGTGGTGACCAACTTCTTGCAGGACAAAACCGTGTTAGAGCGCGGCTTGTTCGACAAGGAAAACACCCTGCCCGAAGAGCTGACCCAACTGCGCATGGGCAAGATCGTGCGCGAGCGTTACCCAGACTTGAGCGAAGTCGATCAGGAAGCCATCCGCCAGCACGCCATCGCTGCCATGAACATTACCCAGCAGGCCAAGTTGGTGTTGGGGCAGGCCGATGCAAACGGTGGTGACACCGTGCAAGGAAGTACAGCGTTGCTGGATGGCGTGCGCAAGTTCGTTAATGTGCGCGAACTGGACATTGACCTGATCGACCGTATCAATCCCTTCGATGCCGCTTATGCGGTGCTGGCGAAAGCGATGGATGAGAAATCATTACGCCAGGTGCAGGCCAGCATTGCCGCCAAGAAGTTGAGTATTCCCGAAGACGAAGCCCGCGAGCTGGCAAGGCGGGCCTTGCAGTTCAAGAATGAACGTGGTCGCCTGCCAGACATCAATTCTGCCGATTCGTGGGAAAAGCGTATGGCTGAAGGAGTGGCTGTGCTAGCGCGTTACCGTGCGCAGGCCAAGGCAGCGCAGGCTCTTAGAGAATCCGACAATGGCTGATATGAACGATGACGAACTGCTGGACGCGCTTGGCATAGAAGTCACTCCGCTCAAGGCAGCAAACCGAACCCCGCGTGAAGAACGTATCATCGCCGGCTTCGAGGAAATCCTGAGCTTTTATCAGATCCACGGCCGCACACCACTGCATGGTGAAGAACGCGACATCTTCGAGCGTTTGTATGCTGTGCGCCTGGATCAGTTACGGAAGTTGCCGGAAGCGCAGACCCTGCTGGCTGAGTTGGATGGCCCCGGCCTGCTGTCTGGTGCCTTAGTGGCTTCGGTAGATGTGGATGAGCTGGATGAAGACGCATTGCTGGCCGAGCTGGGTATCGGCGGTGAATCCGCCGACCAGGACGACATCACGGTGCTGCGCCACGTACGTTCGAGCACTGAAAAACGTGCAGCGGAGGAAATCGCCGACCGTGCTCCCTGCGCGGATTTTGACAAGTTCCAACCGTTATTTGAGCTGGCTGAGAGGGATCTGAAATCTGGCGTCCGCAAAACCCTACGTTTTGGACGCGATACCAGCGTTGAAACCGGAAACTACTTCATCGTAGGTGGGCAGCTAGCGTATGTGGCCGAAATTGGAGAAACCATCAAGGCTCCAAATGGCGAAAGCGATGCACGCTTGCGCGTCATCTACGCTAACGGCACGGAAAGCAACTTGCTGCGCCGCTCGCTACAACGGGCTCTTTACAAGGACGACACCGGTCGCCGACTGACCGACCCGGACATGGGGCCGTTGTTTGGCGATGCTCAAGAGTCTGACGACATTGAGAGCGGGACTATCTATGTACTGCGGAGCTTGTCTAGCCACCCATTCGTAGCCGAGCACCGCGAGCTGATCCACAAGATCGGCGTGACAGGCGGCAAGATAGAAGCCCGCATCGCAGGTGCGGAAAAAGACGCCACCTATATGCTGGCCGGCGTGGAGGTGGTCGCCGCCTACACGCTGCACAACCTGAATCGGACTAGGTTAGAGAATATTTTCCACCGCTTATTTGGTGCAGTACAGCTTGATCTGACCATCGAAGACCGCTTCGGAAATCCGGTCAAACCGAGAGAGTGGTTCCTAGTACCGCTCCATGTGATTGACGAAGCGGTTGAGCGGATTCGAAATGGATCTATTACCGAAGTGATCTACGATCCACAAACTGCTCGCCTGGTCAGCTAGGGGAGATGTAGAGGCATAAGGTGTGTAAAAGCCCCTATGTCTCTACACGAGAGTTCGGTCGTCAGGCGCAAAGTGCAAGTTGGATTTACGACGTTTACGGGGTAGACAACTCTGGAGTGTGTAGGTCCCAGATGTGCCACACACGTATGGCTCCAGGCTTATCGCCATTTTTGTAAAGCCAAGTCCGATCATGAGAGCTGACACCAGTAATTGGGGCGTACTCAGGGCGAGATTCGAGATGCGCGCCGCTCCCTGGAACGCTCAAGAGGCCAGTTTCTACCGCTAGCTGGTCTTCCAAGCAACTGGCGGCCCGATGCTTGTTTTTTTGGTATGCCAGCATAATTCCGGCGTAAGCGTTCAGCGATCACACCTTCCCATTGCAACTGCTGGCGCCGTTGATCGATCCCGCTATCATGCAGGGCGTAGATCACGAATGTAGATAACGCTATGCCAAGATTGTCATTCGCCGTCAGAATTTTGTTCGCATGCTGCCTTTTCATCGCAACCGCTAATCACATCCGTGCAGACGTTTCGCATGGATTGCTCTGGGACTACGGATACGGGCCTAGCACTTACTTGGCTAGCCGTATTTTCTGGGGGGCGCTTACGTTTTTTGACCCGCTTGCAGCACTGCTACTTTTCATCAAACCAAGAGCCGGAATCGTGCTTACGGTAGCGATTATTTTGGTCGACGTAACTCATAACACTTTTTACGTCGCATTGAAGCAGCAGTGGCTGGAGCCGTTCTACCTGTCCCAGGTAGCTTTTCTTATCGTAGTATTCCTACTCTCACCCATCGCTTGGAATGGCCCTATTCGAGACGTAGCGCTCACCAATCCAGTCCGAGTGTGATTCGCTCCACTTATGAGGTAGAAGCTCTTCGATTTCACTCGCCCGCTGCGTCGGCAAGCGCGTCAGAACGTCTTTCAGATAAGCATACGGATCATGCCCGTTGAGCCGCGCCGATTGGATCAAACTCATGATCGCCGCCGCCCGTTTGCCACTGCGCAGCGAACCTGCGAACAACCAATTCGAGCGTCCAAGTGCCCACGGCCTTATCTGATTTTCGACCGCGTTGTTATCGATGGGTACAGCGCCGTCTTCGAGATATCGAGTCAGTGCCGTCCAGCGCTTAAGGCTGTAATCCAGAGCTTTGGCGATAGCCGACCCCTCGGGCACAAGGTCGCGCTGGGCCATCATCCAGGTATGCAGTGCGTCGATAACGGGCGCCGCTTTTTCCTGCCGTATTCGCCAGCGATCTTCAACGGTCATCTCCCGCGCTTGCCGTTCAATTTCGTACAACCCGCCAATTGAGTGCAGCGCCTGCTCGGCCAGTTGGCTTTTGTTCGTCGCGTGCAGATCGAAAAACTTGCGGCGGGCGTGGGCCATGCAGCCGATTTCAGTGATGCCTTGCTGGAAGCTTGCTTTGTAACCTGCGAAATCATCGCAAACCAGCTTGCCATTCCACTGGCCAAGAAAGTTGCGTGCATGTTCGCCCGCACGGCTTGGGCTGAAGTCGTAAAGCACAGCTTTGAGTGCCGAAAAAGGCGTGGTGCAGTAGGCCCAGACGTAAGCACGGTGGGTTTTCCTCTCGCCCGGTGCGAGCATCTGCACCGGCGTTTCGTCAGCGTGGATCACGCCTTGAGCAAGCACTGTTTCGCGCAGCGCATCGACCAAGGGCTGGAGCTGCACACCGGTTTGGCCAACCCATTGCGCCAGTGTCGAACGGGCGATAGCCAGGCCGGCGCGGCCAAAGATTTTCTCTTGCCGATACAGCGGCAAATGGTCGGCGAATTTGGCCACCATCACGTGAGCGAGCAGCCCTGCGGTCGGGATGCCCTTGTCGATTACCTGGGCCGGAACCGGTGCCTGAGTCAGCGTTTCGCACTCGCGGCAGACCCACTTCCCGCGCACATGTTGCTCAACGGTGAACACGCCCGGCGTGTAATCCAGCTTCTCGCTGACGTCCTCGCCGATGCGCTGGAGCTGGCAGCCGCAGGGGCACTGGGTATTGTTGGGTTCGTGATAAATCACAGTACGCGGAAACTGCGCGGGCAAGGAAACACGCTTGGGCTGCTTGCGTGGTTCGGCCGGCGCAGCCGGCGGATTCAACGCCTTCAGCTCGGCTTCGATGGCTGCGATGTCGGTGTCGAGCAGGTCGTCGAGCAGGCTGCCTTGAACAGGGCTCAATTGCTCACTGCGCTTGGCAAACTTGTTACGTTTGAACCAGGCGATTTCGTGAGTGAGTTGCTCAATGATGGTTTGGTCGCGATCGTTCTTTTTGCCCATCCTGTCGACTTGCTGCCCAAGAGAATCAACCTGGGACAGCAACTGCACCGCGAGGGCACGCAGTTGGTCGGGGGACATTTGGTCGAGGTTGGGTGAGGACGTCATGCCGCGAACTTTGCCAGAGCAGGCCGTTCGCGGCGATAGACTAATGGGCTAATGGCGGGTGTTAAAGCAGTGTGATTGCACCGCCAGCCCCAACGCGTTGCCAAGGTAGGCCGAGCACCAAGGCCTGAAGTTGCTCAGTATCCAGCTCCATCTCGCAGCCTTGTCGAATGCCTGGCCAGTGAAACTTGCCTTGATTCAACCTGCGAGCAGCCAGCCAGACGCCAATCCCGTCATGCACCAGCACTTTCATACGAGTAGCGCGGCGGTTCGCGAACAGATAAGCGCAGTGCGGCTTCGCCGCGCCGAACACCGCAATCACCCTGGCCAGCGCAGTTTCAGTGCCGGCACGCATATCCATGGGCTCGGTGGCGAGCCAGATGGCATCGACGCGAATCATTGCGCGAGTCCACGGACAAAGCGGGCGCAGCCTTCAGGATCGGAAGTTGGCCATTTCACTGTGATCGATTGCTCGCCAAGCGGCAGCTCAATAATCGCCAACGCTTCCGCCTGCCGTTTGGGCGTAGCTCTCAACGGAACGAAAGCCGGCAACGCCGCTGGCGGCTGGTCTCGGTAAAGTGGTAGCCACTTGCGGATAACGTTGGCGTTGATGCCGTGGCTGATGGCAACGCTGGATAGGGTTGCGCCCGGTTGCAGGCATTCCTGCACAACCTGGGCCTTGAAGGGTTTCGGGTAAGAGCTTCGTTGGCGCATGGAAATCCTGACGTAAGGGCTATCGCGTCCGCTTAAAAATACGCGGACACCATCGCCCTTAATGCTGGAGTTCGGAAGGTGTGTTCGCCGGCCCCTTACATTCCGGCTTGCATAGCCCATCCATAATCACCTACAACAAAGCGCGATAATCCCTCTGTTGTGTACTTAGTGATTGGTTTAGACATTGTGACTACCTTACTTTCGATAAAGACGCCTACTAGCCTTCTGGTATCCACCAGTGGGCTGTTGGCAAGTCTTATGATCAGGTCAGGTTGTTTGTTTAGTGCGACACCACTGAAATTGGGAAGACCCTCCCCACGACAGACGGTATGAAAGTAGTCGCTGGTAAAACCGTCGATAATAGGCTCGTCCGAAGCCAGCATCTGATCAAGCATGTTGCAGATTGCGTCGGTATAAACGTCCTCTTCTGGTGCCGCTGGACCCTTTTGCAATAGATGTGCGGATGGGTTTGCCTCAATCTCTTTCCACGCATGCTTGATAGCTTTTGCAACGACGCGGACGATATTGACCGGGAGTGGGACAGGAAATCCGGCTTTAGTCGTTACTAGGGGAATTGGGTTTCCTACGAGTGAACTCATACAGTGTCACCTCGACTTAGGACTGGGTGCCCCCTCTTAATGAGGTCAATGGCAAGGGTCCTAGCGGAGGTACGAGACCAATATCTACGCTGATTGAGTATCCCTACGTACAGAGAGTCGCCCTGCGGAAGTTGAGCCAGTGACGCGTCCAGAAGGTCCGCGCTCGCGATCATCGCCATCATGTCAGCGGCTCTCAGCGGGTGGGCATTGTGCTCGGGGCCAACACGAAGAAAGCGCCATGGGGAGAGTGCGCTTTGTGCATACACTTCGACTATGGATGGCGTCGGGCTCATATCGAACGGCGATAGCGCGGACGCAAGGGCCTCACGGTAAGCTTCTACGACTTTATTTTCGGCAGGCTTGGTAGCGTTAGTTTTTATCGTGGAGAAGGGAAGGCTCAGTGCCAAGCGATCCCTAATCAAATTCATGTCTGCGATGCGCAGACGGTAGAGCTTGCGAACGAACGCTTCAACTTGTTCCGTGGATGGGCTATCTCCATTAGCCAAACTCTGCTGAATGTCGCAGAGATCAGCTCTCTGATCAGTCGTAAGCTTTTCAAGCGGGCGAACTGGAAACAGCTCTGCCTCAGCCTTTTGTTGGGTTTCTCTCTCGCATCCAAAAAAACTGCTAGTCATCAATACGAAGTAGAGATAAAGCGGGCTATTGAATATGACTGTTATGTAGGTGGCGAGCAGTTCAGGCTCTGATGCACCTTTGCAGCTATATCCAATGTAAGAGCGGCTGTAAGCCACGTCGCTAAGTGCGAGCATAGCCATTGGACAATTTGCTTTCGAACTCGGGGATTGTCTAAGCAAAACTAGGGGAGCCTCATAGTTTTCCTTCCTTCGCAAACGATGTACTCGTTCCAGCGTGAAAGTCTCCAGGTCATTGACGGGCACAACGCTCCAGGTTGCTTTTTGCGCTACGGGCATGACCTTCATCCCTCGCAGAAAGTCAGCGTCAACGCCTAGTGTGTCCTTCTGAAGAGTCTGGTAGCCATGAGTCGCTGGTAGCTTCAGTTCTTCTATGTAGTTCCCTAGGCTCGGATAGGAAAGATCCCCGATGCGCTCAAGCAGCTCAACGTCGAGTGCATTGCCCTTTGCGAGTGTTTTGAATAGATGGGGGTTTCGCTCCACCATGCCAACATCGGATGTCCAGGCGTCTTTACTATCAATGCGAACACGGCCTTCGCGATTGAGGCTTAGGTCCCGCACTGGCGTCACAGCGAAAAATTCGCTGGTATCGTCTGATCGCTTGTTATGGGCTAGCAACAAGCAGAAGTGGGCGCTCATGTTTGGCCATACGGGTGTGTTACGCAGTTCCATTCCATTCAGTACATATTTCACTTCCACTCCTCGGAAGATCTGCGCCCGAGCGGCATGGCCGCTGGGAGACATCTTAGTCAGCAAGCGACCATGCAAAGCGAATGCTAAGACTGCACCGGGTTTGGCTAATCGTGTTGACGCCCAAAGAAATGGGAGATCGGGCACACCGTCAGGATTGGGGCTAGGCGGGAGTTCCCGTTTAGCCATGTGCTCAGCCACTAGTAAATTCATGGCCTTCAAGCGTTCAGTGTTTTGAACAGATGTCCATGGTGGGTTGCCGATCACCAAATCGAACTGGCCTTCGTAAGCATTAATCGCTTCCGAAGAAAGGCTTCCGAGTTTTATCTGTTTCTCCCCGTCTCGCCAATTTTCTGCGGGGATTAGGACTTGTCCTTGAAGGGGGGTAAACAATAGGTTTTTCAGTGTGCCGGCTTCGGAATCTAGCTCTAATGCAGTGAGATAGAGCGCCAGTGCAGAAAGCTGTCTCGCCGCTGGGTTGATATCCATCCCCACAATCTGATTATTCAGAATGCTGCGAATCACCTGAGTATTGGGCTTGATGCCAGTTGCTTGCCATCGAGCCTTAACTAGTCGTCGGAAAGCAGATAGCAAAAAGACTCCGCCTCCCGACGCCGGGTCCAAAATTCTTGCTTTGTGCGCTTCATTACCGAGCATCTTGAATGCGTGGTCGACCATATACTCCGAAAGGTGTCTGGGCGTGTAGTAAACGCTTTGGACTTTTGCCGAGTCAGGGTCAAACCGGTGGGCATACTCTTCATATACCTGGCTGAGTAGCCCTACGGGAAGGTAGGAAAAGTGCAGGTCTCCCCACGAAAACTGCGTCTGGTAGGCACCGTCCCCTAAGGGTTTGTCCTGTCGCATGATCGCAGTTAAGTCGTGAAGTGCCGAACCGCACTCACTGCTGTGAATTGCCTCGAAGTAAGAGAGTGAACCGTCATCAGGCAATTCAAGTAAATCGCCGTTGAATGTGGCATCTAACCACGCGCAAGTAGCGGCAGAGGCTTTCGGAGTAGTGAAGCACTCGGTGACTTCCTCCACGCCAGGTAATGGGTTTGTGGAGGGCACGATGCCTCGATCACCCAAAAAACGCATAAAAAGCGCACGACCGACCAAGGCAAGTGCCTCTTCCGGTGCCCTCATTCTTACTTTTATAAGGTGATCTGTTACGGAGTTGAGCAACGCGAGCATTAACTCATGCGCGCCGCAATCAATTTCCCGATTATTCCTGACAGGTATAGAGCCTGCGATCAAGCGGGCGAGTATTCCCGGCTCCAGCTCGTCGGTTTCAAGTACCGGAGGGCGACCTTCGCGGATGTTGGCTAAAGCATAAACCTGCACCGTGCCCGGTCTCACCACAGCCACATAGGGTGCATCCGCTCGCAGGCCAAGAAATCTCATCCCACTCTGAAGTTCTCGTTCGGAAATTCCGCGAGCTTCTTGATAGTCGACGATATAGATGAAGGGTTGCCCCTCATGCAGGACCACTGCTTCAGGTACTAACTGGCGGAGCTCCCCAGCGCGCACAAGGCCGACGAAGTCCAGATGCTCTGGAGACAAGGATGGAGATCGGAGGCCGATCACATTCTCGGCCGACAAGCTCAGCGCAGTGGCGACGCCTGTGGCAGTGAGAGATGCTTCCATGAAACTCGGCTCCAGTTTTAATGTTGATCCTAACCCATTGAATGTGGATGCAACAGGCAAAAGTAATAGTTATAATATAATTTATGTAGGGATAAAATACAAAGATTATTGCTCGAAAAAGAGCCTCCAAAGAAGAGCGGAAAAGTGAGTAGAGGTCAGCGGGATAGTGGCTTTAGACGGGCATTTGGCAATCGGTTGAAAAGACTGATTGATACCGAGCTGAAGGTGCCCGTAGCTGAGGTTGCGGCAGCGTTGGGGTATCAAGATCCTTCTACCTTGAGATCGGCGATGACGGGGCGCTGTGGGGTAGACTTGAATAGACTCGCTTTGCTGGCTTCATGGTCCAAAGCCCGGGGCACACCTGTGAATCTGCACTGGTTGTTAGCTGGCGAAGGTTTTGCCTTGGTAAAGTCTCAGCCTGAATATGGTGATAATTGGCTTACGCCAGAAATTCACCAAGCGCTGCTCGTAGTAACAAAAGCTCTTCCTGCCCTACCTGATCAGTGAATTTTACTGAGCAATATCAATCTTTGAAAACTAACTATTTGCTGGTCGGAAGCAAAAAAAACAATGGCTTCTCTAGAATAAATTGAAAGGTAGGCAACGGACCTCTATGATGCCTTTGCGCACGACTTTTGGTCGTTTTATTTTCTATTATTCCGCCAGCGTATGGAATAAATGTCTCCATACGCTTTTTCGACTAAGAATTACCGAATGCCTATAGGTTTATCTTCCTTGTCGTAGCAAATCGGGTATTCACAGTATCCGCCGGAGCGTTCCACATCATCCACTTTGACGCTAGGGAGGAATTGGACCAAATCAGCCATAGCAACTTTTTTCTTGTTTATATGGCAGTCGTCGTCCATTTGGGGATTGCACCATGCTTCTTTCACATCTACTTTCGACTTGAGTGTCGCAGCCGACTGCTTGGTACCTGAGTCCAAGGTATATGCCGCAAGATCGTCTTTCACGATGGACTCCAACTGACCATGATCTAATAGGAAGTCGGAGAGCAATCCACGAGCTTGGGCATAAGAGACATCCTTACCTTTTTGATATGGTCCACCATCCATGCGGTACGCGATAGGTAAGCCATCATTGCTCGGATAGATGTAGTAATGGCGAGATACCGTAAAACTCATGTCTTGGTCAATTAAACCGAATACACCATCAGCACCTTGCACAATACACTTGCCTCGACGGCATATCCCGCTGAGTTGGTTGTTGTAGGTGACGTTTTGTTGTTGGGTTGCATCGAATGCCCTGATCAACCGTGGCAATACTTTCCAGGTACACCGATAAAATTCAGCACCATATTGATTTTTCGCTTTGGCACAAGGGATTGCATAGGGCAGCCCCTCCATTGTTACCTCACTCGGAAACATTGGTGAGTAAGTATAACCATAGTCTACTGCTGCATTTGCTAATGTGCCAAATACAAGAAGCGGTAGTGCTACTACCAAATTGCGAATGAGTTGTGTCATGGGAAGTCCTTTTTAGGTGTGGGGCTGGCTTCGGGCTGTGGAAGAAATCAGTTAGGTTTGTAGTTGACTGTGATTTTTTTATTTACAAAGTCCTTTATTATTTCGTAATCAGGGTTATAGGTGGCCAGCTTATGAGCCGTGATCGTAGCTGCGGAGATAGCTAGTAGTGGTAGCGTTGATATGGATGCAACGGCTCCAAATACCCCTAGTACTCCGCCTTTGGCTACTACGCCTTTTAAGTCGCTACTGACGCGACATTTAAGTCCTAGGCTCTCTATCTTTTTCTCGACTTTCAGTACGCTCTTCGTAAATTGACCTCGTAAACCTACAATCACGAAAGATGCTTTGGCTCGTAGAAGAATATCTATTTCAGTTTCGTTAAGGCCATTAACTGTCTTGAGTGGCATGTTTAAAGTTCTCTTTGCTAAGCGTAGGAGGTGACTCTCACGCTGAAATAGCGTGATGCCATGCGTTTCTAAATAGGTCGTAAATACCGTGGCCGTTAAAGCATCATAGCGCGACGATTTCCGCCATGGCAAGAATCTCTGCAACTCACGATAAAGACGGCGACCTGGTACAGCTTGGTGCGGCGGTACGCGCACGAAGACTAGGGCATACGCTGTCGCAAGAAGCTTTGGCGGATGCTGCCGGGATCGACCGTTCTCACATGGGGAAAATAGAGCGAGGGGAGAGGAACGTTACCTTTTTGAATATCCTTCGGATCGCGACTGCTTTGCATTGCAAACCGTCAGATTTGCTCATCGACGCAGGCCTATGACCTTTCATCAATCAGCGGTTTGTTTGCGTAAGCCGTTCTTAATTCCTGGATCTGCCCATCCTTTGCATAGTTCAGTTGGGTAGGGACTGGCCGGATCTCAATGGTGTTCCCATCGGGCATAAAGCACCCAGCCAGTAGGCACTGGCTGGGCGGTGTTGGTGTGCGAAACGGTTCAGGCCGCGAGGCGCAGAGCCGCATCCAGTGCTCTCTGCTTAATGACTGCACCTTGTCCAAACCATGCCGAGTCCATCCGGTACTCAGAACTCCTTGCCCGCCGCTCGTGGTCGACATATTCGGTCACGGCGTTGAGCAGTCCCCATGCGGTACCTTTAGCAGACTGCAAGGTTGAGCCTCGGCCTTGTCCTTCATACAGGCTTTGTACTTTGCGTAGTGCTCGTTCGTTCGGTAGTACTTCAGGAATGGGGCTGTCAGCAGGGGTGTCGCACAGCACGCTGAGGAAGAAACTCATCGCTTCCGGCCACTGCACCCTGCGCTCTGCGAGCATGTGCATCCGATGCATGAATTCGTCCCAGTGCGATACCGCGATACCCAGCTGCTTCTTTACTGCATGTGGATCAAACCGAGTACTGTGCGGAACCTTGATAGCGCGGCTTGCCCCATCCAGGGCAATGGTCAGTGTGTTGTTGCAGACGACTCGAACGGTGGTGGGTGTGGCGGTGGTAGCTAACGTACCGTCGCACGAGGTTGCCAGTAGCAGATAACCATTCACTTCATCATTACCCGCCAACGCAGCGGTTTGCCCTGTCCGAGCCAGCGCCCAGAACTTACGGCCTCCTTTCAACACTCCCGCAGTTTCCAGTTCATACCCGGAGACCTCAGTGAGGTCGCGGTAAAATTCCAGCACATCGCGAGGCTGCACTACTTGGTAACGCTGTGAGACTACTGAAAGCGCTGCTTTGGTGTCAGAGCGGTAAAGAACCTTCTGTTCTGGGAATGTATAAATTGATCCCAGGTTACCTACCGTGTTGGCCTTGAAATGGACGGGGCTGTCTTCTATGCGCCAGTTCATACCGGCTTCTTTCTGCCAGACCTCAATAGGTTGTTTAGGTGAAAGCGCGGAGCCGAGGCCATGCCAAGGTGCCTGCCCGACATAGGCCATTTGTTCAACATAGTGAGCCATAGGTTTTTTCTCGTTCGATAGGCACACGGCAGCGCTGCTGAGGTATCAGCAGGGAGCGTGCAGAAGTGATTTAGTTGTCAGTCTTCTTGAGATGCTTCGAATGTGCGTTGAACTGGTAGGGGTGTTGTGGGTAAGTGCATGCGGAAAGAGCAATTACATTGGTTGCATTGGTAGGCGTCGAAGACATAGTGATCAATCACTGTTCCTATCTTCGCTCCTGCAATACATCCTGCTGCGCCACTTACAAATGCCGCTGTAATAGCTGAGGCTAACCGCCCGATTGTGGTGGTCAGCCCACCAGTTGGGCTACTGGTTATCAAGACGATGCTGGCGCCGATAGACGTGGCGGATAATCCTCTGAGCACACCGCTCACGCCGCCGATTGCGGCACCTGCTTTCTTGGCTATGGCCTGCTTCGCCACGGCTGATGAGCCGCAGCTTGGACATTTATTCATTTTTCAGCTTCCAGGTTGTTGAATATGTCAAAGACTATTGTTGCCTCCTGAGTGTCATGTATGACCAAAATTGTTTCGAGTTGAGTCATGACATCAGTAAAGAGAGCCAAAGTTAGTTCCCAGCGAAAGAGGGACCAACATTTCAGAGCGGGGAACCAACTTTCTGCACTGGCAGGTTGGCTTGTGCATGCGTCCGTCCGTCCGTGTCATGGTCGTCAGTTGGGAATTCTGGTTTATCCCCTGGGAATTTTTTACTGGGTGTTAAGTCGAGTGAGTACAGGCAGAAGATCTTTTACCGTTGGGTTTCATTACAACCCGAGGTATCTACCATGCAGCAAGCTTCGGCAGTGCATCCAAGTGTTATCAGGCTCAAACAGCTCTCAGTTAGGGTGGGGCTGTCGCGATCAACCATTTACGATCGTATCAATCCAAGATCTTCGCGATATGACGCAACGTTTCCTAGGCCTTTTAAATTGGGCAGCTTTGCTGTGGGATGGCTGGAGGAAGACGTAAATGCTTGGCTACATCGGTGCGCTAGCTCCTCCTGTGCTGGTGCTAATCCGAAATAGCCACAAGCACTAACTTTCACTTTTCAATTTGTAAATATTCCCGGCGCGCGTTGATATTGTCTACCCGATTCGTTGGGGTGACCGGAGGAAGCGGAGATCCTGAATATTGGTATCTATGTTATATCTAATATATATACCTAATATCTACATCTAATAACCATGTCCAATGCACATCATGCTAGATGCATTGGTCTGTAGGGGTTGTATGCTGCGATGAATAGAGCAGTAGCTATAGGTAGTTCCAGCATGTGTATTGTTAGTGAGTGCTCTACGTGAGTGATCAGTAGAGCGCTTACCCTTATAAGGTAAGTGTATGAAGTTCGATGATGGGTTAGAGTTCTATTTTGAGCATGAGTCGTACATGCACGCGGACATCAACGGCGAGACGGTTGAGCAATATACCGATCAAGCGCTATTGGCGAGTGATATTCGTTCAATTGTCGATGTAATGGCGCGCCTAAAGGCCTTTGAGAAAGGGTTGTTTCTTCCTCGTACAACAGCGATGTCTAAACAGAAGAAGGTCAGAACGCTGGAGCAGGACTGTCTATGCTTGCTAAAGGTGGATTTTGGGATGATCAAGGAGGTTTATCCCTGTCATGAGTTTAATCCGCTGCTGAGAGTCTTTATGAAGTACTTTGTTGGGGTGGATCTAAAATCGGATCTGTATAAGGTTGAGTTGCTTCGACCTGATGAGTTGTCCCTGCTCCATGACTTGACCGAAACGGTCAAACAGGAAATCCGAGGGGTGGAGTTCCAAAAGGTTTTGAAAGGGTTTAGCCGGCCTGCCAATAAGAATTATAAAAGTCTGATTGAGTATAATGAAGCGTTGTTCGTGCGTTATGCCAGGATGCTAGTGATTCGTGTCGATTTCACCTATAGGAGCCAGTACTGTGTTCCTCGCGGTGATACGGCCATCACTCATGCCGAAGCTAAAAGACATCGCAAAGCCTTGCTGAAGTATCTCAGGAGCCCTAAGTCACCAGGTGTCGTAGGGTATGCGTGGAAACTGGAGTATGGCCTTGATAAATCCTACCACTATCACTTTTTGTTGTATTTGAATGGGGCTGATCATCGGGAAGATATCGTCATTGCCAAGCTCCTGGGTGATTACTGGGTAGAGACGGTGACTGAAGGGAAAGGAATTTATTATAACTGCAACAAAAACAAAGCGGCGTTTGAAAAGAAAGGGATCTTAGGGGTTGGTATGATTAGCCATCATCAGACCGGTCTAAGGGCGGGGCTAAACCTTGTGGCGGCGTATCTGACCAAGCCGGATTACTTTATCCGGATGATCGCACCTGACGGAGGCAGGTGCTTCGGGAAGGGAGGGAAGGCATCTCCCAAGGAAACAAAACGAGGTAGGCCCAGAAAGCAGCCTGAGGCGTTACCAAGTGAATAGCCTATTTGTTACCCAGAAAGGCAGCCCGGCATGCGGAACCGTCTTTCTTCATCCACTCTGTCATGAGGTTGGCAAGGTGTGATGAGGTAAGATTCATGTTCGCACTTTTATTTAGTTTTACGGCTTCTTCGTAAATGCAGTTCGCAGCGTCTCGCTCTTTCTTCCAGCCCCCTTCCGGACGATGCGAACTGATTAAAGCCGCTATTTTATTCTGATTCTCTTGACTGTTCTTTGATCGCCCGCGAGCCCCTTCATTAATTCGGGGTTGGACCAGGCCACTTGCATATCCCTCGAAGTAGCTAGCGTGGCATATAAGTTTTGAAGCGCTGGCTATTAAATTTTGACGGTATTCGGCTTCGGACAACAGGAGATAGGTGAATGCGATTAAGGTGTTCTTTCGTTCATGGGTGATTTGCGAGGAAGACTCACTTATCACCCATTGCGAGGTTTTCTGGTCTTTGTGCTTTTCTCCAGTTTTTATTTGGGTTGTTATGATGTTTTTAATGTGGTCGTAATCGTCGTGAAGGTCGTATGTTATCAGATGTTTCAAGGACTCTTCTATTCGAAGTCTTTCGTTCTTCCAATTAGCGCGTAGCTCTTCTGTCAGACGCTCTAATTCATACATGGCTTGAGCTTGAGGTTGCGACGAATTAGTCATATCGATTCCTTAGTCATGCAGGCTTGATATAATCAGCATTCAGACTTCGAGATTATTATTGAGCGCTGGTTTGAGAAAACCTGCCCAGTCTCTCATGAGCAATCGGCGTTTATCGAGAAAGTCCGAACGCGAATAGGCCCCTTCAGTCTGATCGCGTTCATCATGCGCCAGCGCCATCTCGCAAACCTCACGAGGATAATGGGTACATTCCCCGGCCCAGTCTCTAAATGATGAACGAAAGCCGTGTCGTGTGATGTGTTCGTATTTCATGCCGTGTAGGAGCGTTCGTATGGCGTTTGCGTGCATGACTCCTGACTTGCCCTGACCTGGAAATAGAAACGGGCTCTCTCCTCGCTCTAAGCTCTTCACCAGCGTCACGACTTCTTCGGCAAGTGGAATTACGAATGCTACCCGCATCTTCATCCGCTCATCTGGCAGCGACCAAGTACCAGCTTCCAAATCAAACTCATCCCAACGAGCGAACCTCACCATGTGAGCGCGTGCGCTGGTCATGATCAGCAATTGAGCTGCAAGGGAGGCCGGTGTCGTGTTTGTACTGAGCTTGGCCATGAGCGCTGGCACATCCTGCCAGCGCATGGCTTCAAAGTGCTCGCGTTTGCGAGCCTTCTTCTTTTCAGCGCGACTTAGCAGGTTCTCTAAGTGACCACGCCACCGTGCAGGGTTCTCACCTTCTCGCAGGTTGTGTGACTTGGCTGCATCCAGAACTTGTTCAATCTGGCCACGTACCTCGTCAGCGGTTCTGGTCTTGGTGGCCCAGATCGGTTGCAGAACCTTTAGCACTTCGGGGGTGCCGATGTCTCCGGCAGACAGCTTGCCTATGTGATCAAACGCATACAGCTCCAACTTTCGCAGCCAGCCTTTACGCCACTTATCCGACCATGTCGCGCCGTGAGCATCACGGTATTCCGTTGCGAGTGTCTCGAACTTCAGTTGCTTGGCTTCATTTGCACGCTGCGCTTCTCGTTGAGCGGCGCGCTCTACGTCTCTGGCTGCCAGGGGATCAATTCCATCGTTCAATTGACTGCGTTTGGCGCTGGCTGCTTGTCTAGCTTTCTTGAGACTGACTTCAGGGAATGAGCCCAAGCCCATCTCCCTACGACGCCCCGCCAGTTGAAAGCGAAGTAGCCAGGATTTACGCCCGGTGGGTTTGACGACCAAGCGAAGCCCATCACCATCTTCATAGGTGCCGGGGTCGGTCAGGTTTTCGACTTGTTTCGGATTCAGCTTACTCATTGGATTTCCCCTGTCGTCCGTTTTATCCCCCCACCTGTCCCCCCACTTCATCGTTGGATGAGGTCAAATGGCGTAGAACACCATCGGACAGGGGTATGCCTGAAACCCCCGGAATAGCTAAGCTATCAGGAAGATTCTTGGATGGGATAGGATTATTTCGGACAATTAAAAAGCCGGCTTGTGGCCGGCTTCTCGGGGACTGGCTTGGTTCATTTTTGGTAAACCGCGCCAGCCTTCAAAACGTACACCCGGATCTTGCGTCCGGCTGTGGGACTCGGCGAGAAAGTCATCTGCCTTGTCGGTGCGATCAGAGCCGCGGGGCGGGTCGATGCGCAAATGTGGGGCGCAGCATACTGATTTTTTGGGGGAATTCCCAGCTTGGCGTGCGCCCTAGAGCGATTGCGGTTACGTGTAGCAGCTGGCGGAGCCTGCGTTCGGTTGCTACAGGGTTGCGATCTCACAGGAACGGCACGGGCGGGCGGCGTTTGTTGAGCGTGGAGCACCAGAACACCCAGCCCAATACCCTGATGTTCTGCTCTTCGATTTGCGCGGCTCTGAAGATCTCATCCGGGTACTCGGCGCTGTTGTGGCTACGCAACCGCAATCCATTCCCGGGCATCCGGTGCAGGTATTTGATTCGCAGCATCCCGTCATGCTCGATCGCGTAAATCTCCCCGTCAATAATCTGGGTCAGGCCGCGATCGATGGCAATGGTTGAGCCGTCTTCAATCTTTTCGGCCATGCTGTTGCCGATCATGTAGGCGCAGATGGCATCCGCATGGTTGATTTCCAGGGAGTCGAGATGACTGCGGGGCAGACGGATGGGGTGGCTGGTGTCCTCGATGACGTGCGTTTTATTAGAGCCCGGAGCGACAGGCTTTTCTTTGAAAAAGGGCAACTCGACATCGGTAGGCTCGATGACCGTATAAAGGCCGCGAATGGCCTGAGCGTCGAAGGTGTTGCCGGTTTCGTCGACCAGGCGCAGGTGCCTGGCGTCTTTCGGACCTTCGCCGGTTTTCAGCCATTCGCTGTTTACGGACAGTTTTCTGGCGACTTCTTCTATGCGGTAGTCGGGCACGCCGCGGGTGTACCAGTTGTGGACGTTTTGTGCCTGTGAAATCTTCAGGAAATCGGCAAATTCCGTAGTCGTGATCTTCGCCTCTTCGAGGAGCATTTTGAATCGTGAACCGCAGGTTTTGTTCTTTTTCATAAACACGAGTCTACTGGCGCAGCGCGGGGCTTTGAATAAACGACTCGTTCAAATTGCGAGGGAAATTTACGACCGGATGTAAGACGCTTTTAGTGGAAATTAAACAAGAAAAAACCAATGCGGCCGAGCGTTCAACGCGACGTTTAAGGTGCTTTACAAGCGCCCACAAAAAACCCCGGATCAACCGGGGTTTTTCGTTGAAGCTGATCGTTATCCGCGGCTATCAGCCTTTATAGGCAGCAACCGACTTCATGATCTCGGTGCGAGCGGCTTCTGCGTCGCCCCAACCTTCGATCTTCACCCATTTGCCTTTTTCGAGGTCTTTGTAGTTCTCGAAGAAGTGCTTGATCTGTTCCAGCAGCAGAGGTGGCAGATCGGTGTATTCCTTCACGTCGACGTACAGCTGGGACAGCTTGTCGTGTGGGACTGCGATGACTTTGGCATCGCCGCCGCCGTCGTCGGTCATGTGCAGTATGCCGACCGGACGGGCGCGGATGACCGAACCTGGAGCAACCGGGTAAGGGGTCACGACCAGCACGTCGAGGGGGTCACCGTCGTCAGCCAGGGTGTTCGGGATGAAACCGTAGTTGGCCGGGTAGAACATCGGGGTGGCCATGAAACGGTCAACGAACAGGCAATCGCTGTCTTTGTCGATTTCGTATTTGATCGGGGCGTGGTTGGCCGGAATCTCGATCGCGACGTAGATGTCGTTCGGCAGGTCTTTGCCAGCCGGAATCTTGCTGTAGCTCATTGGGCGGTGCCCCCGTTAGTTGACCAAAAAACACTTGGCCGGATTGACCAAAAAGTGGCGGCGATTATAGGCATATTCCGCCGCCGTTGCTATGTACCAGAGGTCGTAGAGACCTTAGTCGCGTGCCTGATAGACCGGGTCTTCGGCCAGAAGTTGCCGCAGCCGGGCCAGAGGGTCCTGACGATAAAACAACTTCAGCTGTTCATAGACCTGAGGATACGCCTCGTGCAGCAAATCCGGGGCGCTAAAGAAGTATTCGCTGGTGACTGCGAAGAATTCGGCCGGGTTTTCCGCAGCGTACGGGTCGATGGCTGTGTCAGCGTCGGGATTGCGCTCCAGTTGCCGATCAAGGTCGTCGTAGGCCTCTTGCATGACCTTGGCCCAGTCGCTGACCCGCATGTCGGCGTGCAGCGGCGGCAGGCCGTTGGCGTCGCCGTTGAGCATGTCGAGTTTATGCGCGAGTTCGTGGATCACCAGGTTGTAGCCTTCCCAGCCACCACTGGCCATCACGCCGGGCCACGCGAGGATGATCGGGCCTTGCTGCCAGGCTTCGCCGCTGTGTTCGCCGTCCCATTCGTGCTCGACGCCGCTGGCATCGCGATGGCGCTGGGGGCTGAGGAAGTCGTCGGGGTAGAGGACGATTTCGTGGAAACCCTGATACCAGTTCAGATCGCCCAGATGTAACAACGGCAATTGCGCCTGGGCGGCGAGTAGCAGGCGTTGCTCCTGGTGGAGATCAACACCGGGCAGGGCGGTCAGGTGTTTGTCCTGGAGGAACAGCACGCTGGCTTCACGCAGCCACTGGTCTTCAGCAGCGCTAAGGCCATCGAGAAAACTCAAGTGATGGCGCACCCGCTGCCACATGTCGTCGGCAATCGGATGCTTGGCCAGGATGCGCTGGCGACGCCAGGCGCTAAGGGACCACATGGTGAATCAGCGCGATTGAGCTTTGGACGCGGCGTTGCTTAAGCGGCTGCGGATGATGCCGATGATCATCGGTACCAGCGACAGCAGGATGATGCCTACGACCAGCAGCGACAGGTTTTGCTTGATGAACGGTACGTTGCCGAAGAAGTAACCGAGGGTCACCAGGCCACCGACCCACAGGATGGTGCCGAGGATGCTGAAGGCGAAGAAACGCGGGTAAGGCATTTTGGCGACGCCGGCGACGAACGGTGCAAAGGTGCGGATGATGGGCAGGAAACGCGCCAGGGTCACGGTTTTGCCGCCGTGTTTGTCGTAGAAGTCGTGGGTTTGCTGCAGGTAGTCGCGTCGGAAGATTTTCGAGTTCGGGTTGCTGAACAAACGCTCACCCGCCGTTCGTCCGATCACATAGTTGGTGCTGTCGCCAAGGATCGCCGCCAGCATCAGCAGGCCGCCCAACAGCACCGGGTCCATGCCGCCGCCGGCGGCTACTGCGCCAGCGATGAACAGCAGGGAATCGCCCGGCAGGAACGGCATCACCACCAGACCGGTTTCGCAGAAGATCACCAGGAACAGAATGGCGTAAATCCATGGCCCGTAGTTGTTTACCAGCAAATCGAGGTAAACATCGAGATGCAGGATAAGGTCGAGCGGGTTGAAATCCATGGAGAGCACCTGAGGTGACGGCCCGACTCGGCAGGCCTGTGCGGATGACTTCGCGAAAGGCTACAGACGGGTGTAGTTTTTCTTACAAGCCGGAAAGGTCGGCATTATACGGGCTGAGAGGTGAAAAGAGCGTTGAGTTTGTAGCGGGGGATTTCGGCGTGCAGTGAGAGAAGATCGCAGCCTCTGGCCGTACCCGTAAGGGCTGCGATCTTTTCGACTTATAGCTCGTCGCTAATCGGCAACACGTAGTTCTTGAACTCGGTGTCTTCCTTGAATCCGATGGATTCGTAGGTTTTCCGCGCGACTTCGTTGTTGCTGCTGGTGGAAACGCGCATGCGTACAGCGTTGGTTTCCTTGGCCATTTTCTTCGCGGTGCGGATGAGGTTGTCGGCCACCAGCTGGCGGCGGGCCTCTTCGGCGACGTAGATGTCGTTGAGGATCCACACGCGCTTCAGCGAAAGGGACGAAAAGCTCGGATACAACTGACAGAAACCCATCAGTTTGTTGCTGTCGTCATCGGCCAGGGCCAGATAGATCACCGACTCCTTGCGACGCAGGCGCTTTTCAAGGAACGCCCGGGACGAGTCCGGATAAGCCAGGGAGCCATAAAACTCGCGATATTTAACGAACAACGGGGTCAACAGGTCCAGGTGTTCGAGGGTCGCTTGAATAATCCGCATGGTAGGTCTCGTCTTCAAGTGGCTGTCTTACATGGTGACGGCGACGGGAAACCCTGGCGGCCGTGCATCGATCCTGCCTGAAACTGAATCAGAAACGCAATGCGGAAACGGTTCAGGTATCCGACTGACTCAGTAGGAAATTACCTTTCGTGTCCGCTCCTGCGTCCGACTCCAGTGTCAGAACCTGGGCTTCGTCCTTCAGATTGACCCCTGACAGCTGCCGCCGGCAGGCCTCGCGCATCAAATACAGCAAACGGTGTGCCGCCATGCCGTAACTCAGGCCTTCGAGTCGGACGTTGGAGATGCAGTTGCGATAGGCATCCGTCAGCCCGACCTTTGGATTGTAGGTGAAATACAGCCCCAGGCTGTCCGGGGAGCTGAGGCCAGGGCGTTCGCCGATCAGGATTACCACCATTTTCGCACCCAGCAGTTCGCCGATCTCGTCGGCTATGGCGACTCGACCCTGTTCCACCAGAATGACCGGTGAGACGGACCAGCCGTCATTCACAATCTGATCTTCCATCCGCGCCAGAAACGGCAGGGTATGGCGATGAACGGCCAACGCCGACAAGCCATCGGCAACGACAATGGCCAGATCGACACCGCCGGGATTGGCCAATGCGTAATCGCGCAGTGTCTGCGCCGACTCATCACTCAGCTTTCGCCCCAAATCGGGGCGTTGCAAATAACTGTTCCGGTCCGTAGCGGCGCTGTGTAGCAGCAAACTGGCACGCCCGCGTTCAGCCAGTTGTGAGCTGAGCCCCACATGGTCGAACGGCAAGTGCACCGCATCCCGTGCCTGAGCGTGGGCGTACTGGAAATCCAGCTGCGCGCTGGTCGGCATGCTGGTGCCGGTTCTTCCCAAGGCGATCCGCGCCGGCGTCAGGCGCCGCAGTTCCAGCAACGGGTTCTGTGGATCAACGGGTGGTTTATCCATTTCAACACTCATCCCAGTTGCGCCATCGCTTGGCGGAAAGCTGGCGGCAGGCTGTCGCCGAAGTGAATCTTGCCGTCTGCCTGGGTGAAAATGCCCATTCTCGCCAGCCATTGTTCGAACTCCGGCGCCGGTTTCAGGCCCAGGGTCTGGCGTGCGTAAAGGGCGTCGTGGAACGAGGTGGTCTGATAGTTGAGCATGATGTCGTCGGAGCCGGGGATGCCCATGATGAAGTTGATCCCGGCCACGCCCAACAGGGTCAGCAGGGTGTCCATGTCGTCCTGGTCGGCTTCGGCGTGGTTGGTGTAACAGATGTCGCAACCCATGGGCACGCCCAGCAGCTTGCCGCAGAAGTGGTCTTCGAGGCCGGCGCGGATGATCTGTTTACCGTTGTAGAGGTATTCCGGGCCGATGAATCCTACGACCGTGTTCACCAGGAACGGTTTGAAATGTCGCGCCACGGCGTAGGCGCGGGTTTCGCAGGTCTGTTGATCGATGCCGTGGTGGGCGTTGGCTGACAGGGCGCTGCCTTGGCCGGTCTCGAAATACATCAGATTCTGGCCCAGCGTGCCGCGATTCAGGCTCAAACCGGCGTCGTAACCTTCCTGCAGCACATTCAGGTTGATACCAAAACTGGCGTTGGCCGCCTCGGTACCGGCGATCGACTGGAACACCAGGTCCAGCGGGACACCGCGATTTATGGCCTCAATGGACGTGGTGACATGCGTCAGCACGCAGGCCTGGGTCGGAATCTCGTAGCGCTGAATGATTGCGTCGAGCATTTCCAGCATGGCGCAGATCGAGGAGATGCTATCGGTGGCCGGGTTGATGCCGATCATCGCGTCCCCGTTGCCGTACAGCAGACCGTCGAGAATGCTCGCGGCGATACCGGCCGGTTCGTCGGTGGGGTGGTTGGGTTGCAGGCGGGTGGATAGCCGACCGCGCAGGCCCATCGTGCCGCGGAACCGGGTGACCACGCGAATTTTCTGCGCTACCAGCACCAGATCCTGCACGCGCATGATCTTCGACACGGCGGCGACCATTTCCGGGGTCAGGCCTGGCGCGAGGGCGCGCAGGCTCTGTTCGTCGGCGGCATCGCTGAGCAGCCAGTCGCGAAAGCCGCCGACAGTGAGGTGGCTGACGGCGGCGAAGGCTTGTTTGTCGTGAGTGTCGATGATCAGTCGGGTGACTTCATCGGCTTCGTAAGGAATGAGTACTTCTTGCAGAAAGTGGCTGAGCGGGATGTTGGCGAGGGCCATCTGCGCGGCCACACGCTCGCCATCGTTGAGGGCGGCGACGCCGGCCAGAAAATCCCCGGAGCGCGCCGGACTGGCCTTGGCCATGACGTCCTTGAGACTCTCGAAGCGATAGGTCTGGGCGCCGACGGAATGGGCAAATGCGGCCATGGGACGGAGTCCTCCTGATTCTATAAATAACTCAAATACACCACCGAACCACTGTGGGAGCGAGCTTGCTCGCGATAGCGGTCTTACATCCGACAAATATGCTGAATGACACACCGCTATCGCGAGCAAGCTCGCTCCCACAGGGGATTGTTGTGCACTTCAATAAGGCAGGCGCCGGGAATCAGCCCGGCGCCGGTGCAACTCAGACGCCTTCGAGCATCGCGTCCGCCGGCGCATCGAAGCGCTGCTTGGCGGTCAATTGGAAATACAAGTAACCGGCAGCCATGAACCCGAGGAACACACACCCGATCAGCGTATTGAACCAGGCCATCGCCACCAGGCACACCACCGCCAGAAACAGCGCAATCCCCGGCACGATCGGGTAGCCCGGCGCGCGGAAGGTGCGTTCAAGGTTCGGCTCGGTTTTACGCAGTTTGAACAGGCTCAGCATACTGATGATGTACATCACGATGGCACCGAATACCGACATGGTGATCATTGCTGCCGTCAGGGTCATGCCTTGCAGGTTGACCAGACCGTCGCTGTAGATCGCCGCGATGCCGATCACGCCGCCGGCCAGGATCGCCCGGTGCGGAGTCTGGAAGCGCGAGAGCTTGGCCAGACCACGAGGCAGGTAACCGGCCCGGGCCAGCGCAAAGAATTGCCGCGAGTAACCGAGAATGATCCCGTGGAAACTCGCCACCAGACCGAACAGGCCGATCCACACCAGCATGTGCATCCAGCTCGAATTGTTGCCGACCACGGCTTTCATTGCCTGAGGCAACGGATCGTTGATGTTCGCCAGTTGACGCCAGTCGCCGACGCCGCCCGCCATCACCATCACGCCGATGGCCAGGAACACCAAGGTCAGAATGCCACTGACATAAGCCCTGGGAATCGTGCGTTTCGGGTCCTTGGCTTCTTCGGCCGCCATCGCCGCGCCTTCAATGGCGAGGAAAAACCAGATCGCGAAGGGGATCGCCGCAAAGATGCCGGGAATCGAGCCCATGGTGAACTCGTTGGCGCCCGACCAGCCGTTAAGCGCGAAATTACTGAAGCTGAAGCCCGGCGCAACGACGCCCATGAACACCAACAATTCGGCGACCGCCAGCACGGTGACCACCAGTTCGAAAGTGGCGGCGATGCTGACGCCGAGGATATTCAAGCCCATGAACACGAAATACGCGCCAACGGCGGCGATCTTCGGGTCCAGTTCCGGGTATTGCACGTTGAGGTAGGCGCCGATGGCCATCGCAATCGCCGGGGGCGCAAAGACGAATTCGATCAGGGTGGCGATGCCGGCGATCAGTCCGCCTTTCTCACCAAAGGCTCGCCGGCTGTAGGCAAACGGCCCGCCCGCGTGGGGAATCGCGGTAGTCAATTCGGTGAAGCTGAAGATGAAACAGGTATACATCGTCGCCACCATCAATGCGGTGACGAGGAAACCCAGGGTCCCTGCGGTGCCCCAGCCGTAACTCCAGCCGAAATACTCGCCGGAAATCACCAGGCCGACGGCAATGCCCCATAAATGCAGGGTGCCGAGTGTGGGTTTGAGCTGTGTAGTAGAAGTCATAAGTCCTCGCTGTCTTTTTTATTTTTTGATCTGTTGGACTTTCAGGTACGTCATTTAGGTGTGGAGCGGGCACGCAAAGCCCGTGCCAGAGGGGCAGGGGGATGGTTTTGATGTGTCGCTAAGGATGCCATCGCGAGCAAGCTCGCTCCCACAGGGTTTTGGGGTGAGCTCACTTGTTGGGGCTAGCCCAAATCACTGTGGGAGCGAGCTTGCTCGCGATGACTATTGAAAGGGCGACGCAGAAACATCTGCATCGCCCACGCTTTTTAGAAGAAGCCCAACGGATTGATGTCGTAGCTCACCAGCAGGTTTTTGGTCTGCTGATAATGGTCGAGCATCATCTTGTGGGTTTCACGACCGACGCCGGATTTTTTGTAACCGCCGAACGCGGCGTGCGCCGGGTACAGGTGGTAGCAGTTGGTCCACACACGACCGGCCTTGATGGCGCGGCCCATGCGATAGGCGCGGTTGATGTCGCGGGTCCAGAGGCCGGCACCCAGGCCGAACTCGGTGTCATTGGCGATGGCCAGGGCTTCGGCTTCGTCCTTGAACGTGGTGATGCTCACCACCGGGCCAAAGATTTCTTCCTGGAACACGCGCATTTTGTTGGTGCCCTTGAGCAGGGTCGGCTGGATGTAATACCCGGTCGCCAGGTTGCCCTCGAGTTTTTCCACCTTGCCGCCGGTCAGCAGCTCGGCGCCTTCGCCCTTGGCGATTTCCAGGTACGAAAGGATTTTGTCGAATTGCTGCTCGGACGCCTGGGCGCCGACCATGGTGTCGGTGTCCAGCGGGTCGCCACGTTTGATCGACAACACTTTCTTCATCACGACTTTCATGAAGTCGTCGTAGATCGACTCTTGCACCAATGCGCGGGAAGGGCAGGTGCAGACTTCGCCTTGGTTGAAGAACGCCAGCACCAGGCCTTCGGCGGCTTTTTCGATGAAGGTTTCTTCGGCTTGCATGATGTCGGCGAAGAAGATGTTCGGCGACTTGCCACCCAGCTCCACGGTGGACGGAATGATGTTTTCGGCGGCACATTTCATGATGTGCGAGCCGACCGGGGTCGAGCCGGTGAAGGCAATCTTGGCGATGCGTTTGCTGGTGGCCAGGGCTTCGCCGGCTTCTTTGCCGAAGCCTTGCACGACGTTCAGCACGCCCGGCGGCAGCAGGTCGCCGATCAGCTCCATCAGCACGGTAATGCCCAGCGGCGTTTGTTCGGCAGGCTTGAGCACCACGCAGTTACCGGCCGCCAGGGCCGGGGCGAGTTTCCAGGCGGCCATCAGGATCGGGAAGTTCCACGGGATGATCTGCCCGACCACGCCCAGTGGTTCATGGATGTGATACGCCACGGTGTTGCCATCGATCTCGGCGGCGCTGCCTTCCTGAGCGCGGATGCAACCGGCGAAGTAGCGGAAATGGTCGGCAGCCAGCGGGATGTCGGCGTTGAGGGTTTCACGCACGGCTTTGCCGTTGTCCCAGGATTCGGTGATTGCCAGGACTTCGAGGTTCTGTTCGATGCGGTCGGCGATTTTCAGCAGCACCAGCGAGCGAGCCTGGGCGGACGTGGCGCCCCAGGCATCGGCGGCCGCGTGGGCAGCGTCCAGGGCTTTTTCGATGTCTTCGGCCGTGGAGCGCGGGAATTCGGCAATCGGTTGGCCATTTACTGGCGAGGTATTGGTGAAGTACTGACCTTTAACAGGCGCGACGAACTCGCCGCCGATGTAGTTACCGTATTTGCTCTTGAACGAAACGATAGCGCCTTCAGTACCGGGGTGAGCGTAACGCATGGTGATTTCTCCTTGGCTTTTGTGCTTATAAGGGAGAGCGCATGTGCGCTTGCTATAAGCGTAGAGCAAAGGTCGGGCCACTGCCTTGCAGGTCAGGAAAATCAAGGCCTTACGCAGTTTTTGTCGGACCGACGGACTCTGTCTGTGACGGTTTCGGTACGGTCGCCGTGACACTTTGTACCGCTTCTGGCGCAACCTGTGACCGGGCGGTCTTGCCAGCATTGCAATGAAGGCTAGGCTGGAGGATGCTCGGCGTTCGTGTGAACGCATTGCCCTTGTAGCAGCTGCCGAAGGCTGCGTTCGAGGGCGAAGCACTCGCCTCGGTTTCTGCAACAAATCCGATGTTCAGGTTTACGGCCGCTTCGCAGCCGGACGCAGCCTTCGGCAGCTGCTACATGGAAGCGAGCCAGATCCTGTGGGGAGAACAATAAGAAATGCACGACAACCATTTGAGTCGCCATGCCCAGCAGGTCCTGACCGTCACCCAGGGCAAATCCCATCTGCACGGCCCCGGCAGCGATCCGTCGATTGCCCGTTCCTGGCTGCGCTGTCTTGAGGACTATCACCTCGACCCGGCCCTGACCATGGCGCCGACGGTGCTGGAACATGGCCGCGTCCTGGAAAGCCGCGAGCGCTTGCAGCAAGTGCTGCACATCGCCGGCAGCGAAATGACCAGCCTTCATCAGCAACTCTCCGGTGCCGGCCACGCGGTGCTGCTGACTGACGCCCGCGGTGTGATCCTCAATTGCGTTACCGCACCTGCCGAACGCAAAATCTTCGAACGCGCCGGCCTCTGGCTCGGTGCGGACTGGAGCGAAGCCTGCGAAGGCACCAACGGCATCGGCACCTGTCTGGTGGAGCGTCAGTCCCTGACCATCCATCAGGACGAGCATTTTCGCGGCCGTCACACCGGCCTGACCTGCTCGGCGAGCCCGGTGTTCGACCCACATGGCGAACTGCTGGCGGTGCTCGACGTGTCCTCGGCGCGCCATGAGGTCTCTCGTCAAAGCCAGTTCCACACCATGGCCCTGGTCAATCTTTCGGCGAAGATGATCGAGAGCTGCTACTTCCTGCGTTATTTCGACAATCAATGGTTGCTGCGTTTTCACCTTCAGGCCGAATCCGTCGGGCTGTTCAGCGAAGGGTTACTGGCGTTTGACGGGGAAGGGCGGATCAGCGCGGTCAACCAGAGTGCGCTGAACCTGCTGGGGCATATTCGCGGTGGGCTGCTGGGCAAGCCGGTGGAGGCGTTTTTCGACTGCTCGCTGGATGAATTGCTCGGCCGCGCCAGCGTCAATGCCAGCGCCAGTTGGCCTTTGCGCACGCGCGACGGACGGAGTCTGTTTGCGCTGTTGCGCGGGCAGCCACGCAGCATTCCGGTGCCGGTGGTGCAAAGTCCGGTGATCGCCGAACCTTCGCGCTTGTCGGGCATTTGTCTGGGCGACACGGGGTTGCAAGAGGACTTCCGCAAATCCTTGCGCGTGTTCGAGCGGGACGTACCGCTACTGATCAACGGCGAAACCGGATCCGGCAAAGAAGCGTTTGCCAAAGCCGTCCACCAGGCCAGCCAGCGAGCAGAAAAAGCCTTCGTCGCCCTCAACTGCGCCGCCATCCCCGAAAGCCTGATCGAGAGCGAACTGTTTGGCTATCGCGGCGGAAGCTTTACCGGTGCTCGCAAGGAAGGCATGCGCGGCAAGTTGCAGCAGGCTGATGGCGGGACTTTGTTCCTCGATGAAATCGGCGACATGCCCTTGGCCTTGCAGACCCGGCTATTAAGGGTGCTGGAAGATCGTCAGGTGGTGCCGATCGGCGGCGAGCCGGAATCGGTCAACGTACGGATCATCAGCGCCACTCACCGTAATCTGCTGGAGCGGGTGCAGGACGGCAGCTTCCGCGAGGATTTGTATTACCGGCTCAATGGGCTGGAAGTTGCGCTGCCGGCGTTGCGTGATCGCAGTGATAAATCCCAGCTGCTCGACTTTTTGCTGGCCGAAGAGGCGGGCGGGGAAACCGTATTGATCGACGGTCCGGCACGCCAGGCGTTGCTGGCTTTCGCCTGGCCAGGGAACGTGCGGCAGTTGCGCAATGTGCTGCGCACGTTAGCGGCGTTGTGTGACGGCGGGAGGATCGGGCTGGAGGATTTGCCGGTGATGATTCGTCAGGCTCGGCCGGTTCCGGTTGTTGCCGTTGAAGAGCCTTCGGAGCATCCGCTGGATGATGCTGAGCGGCTGGCGTTGCTGAATGCGCTGGAACAGACGCGTTGGCATATGACTCATACGGCTGAACAACTTGGCGTCAGCCGTAACACCCTTTATCGAAAACTGCGTAAACACGGCATCGCCCGTTCCGCGTAATGATCGTTCCCACGCTCCGCGTGGGAATGCCTCCCCGGACGCTCCGCGTCCGCTTCTGGGACGCAGAGCGTCCCTTGCTGCATTCCCACGCGGAGCGTGGGAACGATTTATGGTCTCACCTAAAGAGTGCGAATTTTCCCACCCTACGCTAACCTGCGGCCATGTTTTACGAGGTCGACTAATGCACATTCACATTCTTGGTATCTGCGGCACTTTCATGGGTTCGATGGCGGTTCTGGCCAAAGAGCTGGGCCATCACGTGACGGGCTCTGATGCCAACGTCTATCCGCCGATGAGCACTCAGCTGGAGGCTCAGGGCATTGAGTTGACCCAAGGCTATGACCCGGCGCAGCTCGATCCGGCACCGGATCTAGTGGTGATCGGCAACGCCATGTCCCGCGGCAACCCGGCTGTCGAATACGTGCTGAATAAAGGCCTGCCCTACGTTTCCGGCCCGCAATGGCTGGCGGATCACGTGTTGCAAGGTCGCTGGGTGCTGGCCGTCGCCGGTACTCACGGCAAAACCACCACCAGCAGCATGCTCGCCTGGGTGTTGGAACACGCGGGCATGAGCCCGGGTTTCCTGATCGGCGGCGTGCCGCAAAACTTCTCGGTGTCCGCTCGTCTGGGTGACACCCCATTCTTCGTGATCGAAGCCGACGAGTACGACAGCGCGTTCTTCGACAAGCGCTCCAAGTTCGTTCACTACCGCCCGCGCACGGCGATCCTGAACAACCTGGAATACGATCACGCCGACATCTTCCCCGATCTACCCGCCATCGAGCGGCAGTTCCACCATTTGGTGCGGACTATTCCGAGCGAAGGCCTGGTGATCCATCCGACCACTGAGCCTGCGTTGCAGCGAGTGATCGAGATGGGCTGCTGGACCCCGGTGCAAACCACCGGTGCCGGCGGTCAGTGGCAGGTCAAACTGCTGAGCGAAGACGGTTCGAAGTTTGAAGTGATGTTCGAAGGTGTTGCCCAAGGTGTGGTCGAGTGGGACATGACCGGCCAACACAACGTCGCCAACGCTCTGGCCACGCTGGCTGCGGCGCGCCACGTCGGTGTTGTGCCGTCCATGGGCATCGCTGCGCTGAGCGCATTCAAAAGCGTCAAGCGCCGGATGGAGAAAGTCGCGGAAGTGCGCGGCATCACCATCTACGACGACTTCGCTCACCACCCGACGGCTATTGCGACGACCCTCGACGGTCTGCGCAAGCGCATCGGCGATGCACCGTTGATTGCTATCATCGAGCCGCGCTCCAACTCCATGAAGCTCGGTGCTCACCGCGACGGCTTGCCGGAAAGCGTGGTCGATGCCGATCAGGTGATCTGGTACGCGCCGGCCAACCTCGGTTGGGATCTGGGCGCGACCGCTGCGTTGTGCACGGTGCCGTCGATCGTCAGTGATTCGCTGGAAGGCATCATCGAGCGCGTGAAGAGCCAGGCCCAGCCCGGTACTCACGTGGTGATCATGAGCAACGGCGGCTTCGGCGGCCTGCATGGCAAACTCGCCGAGGCGCTGCAATGAACAACGGCCCGGAACGCATCACGCTGGCGATGACCGGCGCTTCCGGCGCCCAATATGGTTTGCGCCTGCTTGACTGTCTGATTCGTGAAGACCGCGAGGTGCACTTCATGATCTCCAAGGCTGCGCAACTGGTGATGGCCACCGAGACTGACGTTACGTTGCCGCCGAAAACCCAGATGATGCAGGCCTTCCTCACCGAATACACCGGCGCTGCCGCCGGACAGATTCGGGTGTATGGCAAGGAAGACTGGATGTCGCCGGTGGCCTCGGGCTCCGGTGCGCCGGCGGCGATGGTGGTGGTGCCGTGTTCCACCGGGACCTTGTCGGCTATTGCGACGGGGGCCTGCAACAACCTGATCGAGCGTGCCGCCGACGTCACCTTGAAGGAACGTCGTCAGCTGATTCTGGTGCCGCGTGAGGCGCCGTATTCGAGCATCCATCTGGAGAACATGCTCAAGTTGTCGAACATGGGCGTGACGATTTTGCCGGCGTCGCCAGGCTTTTATCATCAGCCGCAAACCATCGACGACTTGATCGATTTTGTCGTGGCGCGAATTCTCAATCTTCTGAACATTCCCCAGGACATGCTGCCGCGTTGGGGCGAACACCATCTGACCAGCGATGAATAAGCTGCTGGCGATTGTGCTGGCGCTGCAATTGGCTGGCTGCGCCACGGCGCGAACGCTGGATGCCGCCAAGCCAGGGGCGCCAGTGGTGTATTCGGGGACGCGTCTGGATTTGTATGCCATGAACGGCGGCTGCTGCGCCATGGACCGCTTCGGCGCAGAAGCTCCGAGCTATCCGGGCGTCGACCTGCCGGCCAGTGCGTTGCTCGACACGCTGCTGTTGCCGCTGTCGGTGCTTACGGTGATCGGGGTAAGTTTTCAGGCGACGGGTGGTCTCTGACTGATCGTTCCCACGCTCTGCGTGGGAATGCGGCCCGGGACGCTCTGCGTCCCAAAGCGGACGCAGAGCGTCCATTGAGGCATTCCCACGCAGAGCGTGGGAACGATCTGTGCGAGGGAATTATTTGCCAAGCTTGCGCAACTCATCCGACTCGACAATCCGCACCCCATCCTGCTCTTCCAGCGCCAGTCGCCACATGGCGCGGGCCAGTTGGCAGGCTTCGATGCCGCGGTATTTGCCGGGGATCAAGCGGGACAAAGGCCCGACGAATTGCTCAGCCATACGCGGTTCCATGCGCTCGCCCAGCAGCAGCGAAGGTCGGCAAATGGTCAGTTGCGGCCAGTCCTGTGCACGCAATGCATATTCCATCTCGCCTTTGACCCGGTTGTAGAAAATAGAGGACCTGCGATCGGCCCCCAGGGCACTGATCACGATCAGGTGCCGCGCGCCCATCTCCCGTGCACGTTTGGCGAACGCCACCACCATGTCCAGGTCTACCGCGCGAAACGCCTGTTCCGAGCCGGCTTTCTTGATTGTGGTGCCCAGGCAGCAGTAGGCGATGTCGACGCGACCATTCAATTGCGGCAGAAACACCGCAGGGTCGCCGACCGGGTTTTCCAGATGGGGATGCTCGGCCAATGGCCGGCGTGAGGGTGCCAATACCCGTGAAATCGTTGGCTCATTGAGCAGACGGTCAAGAAGATGTTCACCGGTCAAACCGGTAGCTCCGGCAAGCAGTACGTGCTGAGGCGTCAAGTACATAGTGTTTCCCCCTTGATACTATTCAGCTTAGTTGCTCTTTGCATCCTTGTTGCTGATAGAGACACTTTGTAGTGCTTTTCGTGCCTGCTGCTTGCGTAACAGCTGCCAGTGAGAGAGAACGGTTTTCGGCGCCCAGATCTGCGGTTCAGAGGCTTCGAAGCTGTCCGCCAGTTCACGTTCGGCGACGGTGGCCTTGGCCAGTTTGAAGGCTTGCTCCAGATCGTCGGTCTGGTTCAGTGCCTGGGCGAACAGCGCATCGCCGAAGTAGGTGAAGTTGGCTTCTTCCGAGCAGCCGAAGGACACGCGGTCAGCGCGCGAGGCGGTCATGATCAGGGTGCGTTCATCCTTGAGCGCGGGAATGAAGCCACCGGAGTAACAGGACGAAATCACGATGATCTTGTCGCGGTTTTTCAGCGGAGAGAGCACCGCGGCGAGTTCGTCGGCCGGCAGATCGGACAGTTCCATGCGCGGCTGGTCGAGCACCAGTTCGTGTTCGCTGGTGCCGTGACTGGTCATGTAGATAAAGATCAAGTCTTCCGGGCCACTGCGTTCGGCCAGGGCGGCGGCGGCGCGGCGCAGGTTTTCCCGGGTGGCCATCGGCCGGTCGACGAGGTGGTCGCGATGGTTCACCAGGCGGATCTGGCCAAACGCACCAAAGCGGCTGCTGAGCATGTTGCTGACGTAATCGGACTCGCGCAGGAACACGCTTTGCTTGCCGTCACCGCCAAGGGTCAAGGTATACAACTCGACCGCCGGGGTTGAAGCCGGCACGTTGGACAGTGCATCGTCGAGCAAACGGCCCTGGGCCAGCAAACCGAGTTCCAGGCTGTCGGGCAGCAGCTTGCCATCGGCATCGCGAACGCGCTGACCATTGATCCACGTACCGCTTTGCACCGTGCCGTCAGTCAGCACCAGGGTGCCGTGCCCCGAGTAACTGTCACCGTCGAACTGGCCGATGTAGAAGCTGCCGTCGGACAGGTTCAATCGACCTTGGCCGGTGAAACGCCAGTCACTGAACTGGCCGATGTAATGGCTGCCGTCGGCGCCGATCAACTCGCCCTTGCCGTTCAGCGAACCTTCCTTGAATTGACCGAGCCAGACATCACCGTCGGCGTTCTCGTAACGGCCCTTACCGTGCAGTTGGTTGTTCTTGAAGCCGCCGACATAGATATCGCCATCGGCGCTGTTGAAAGTCCCGTTGCCTTCGAGCTGACCGTCGACGAAATGCCCGGTGAACTGATTGCCGCTGGCGTCGCCCCGCTGGCCTTCGCCGTTGGGTTTGCCGTGGGCAAACTGGCCCTGATAGGAGCTGCCGTCTTCGAGCTCGAGACGACCGAGCCCTGAATATTGATCGGCCTTGAATTCACCGCGGTAGGTCATACCGTTTTCTTTGAGGGTGCCTTCGCCGTCCCGTCGACCGGCTTTGAATCCGCCGGTGAAGCTGCTGCCGCTGGTGGTCAGTGTGCCCTTGCCGTCGAACAGCCCTAGATTGAATCCCCCGCGATAGACTTCGCCGTTGCTGCCGTGCCATTCGCCCTGGCCATGCCACTGGCCCTTGTCGAAGTCGCCGGCGTACCAGCTGCCGTTCGGGTAATCGATACGGCCCTGGCCTTGCAGCAATCCGTTGACCAGTTCACCGCGATAGCGTCCGCCGTCCGGCAAGCGGGCGTCGGGGGGCAACAGCGATTCGCCGTCGCCGCAAGCGGTGAGCAATAGGGTCAGAGCGAGGAGTGCAAGTGGGCGCATAGCGGGATCCGGGCAATTAGGCGACCGAGTATGCCGCAGCTGTTTGACCTTATATAGCCAGGAAACAGGAGAGGGCGCGAAACAGCATGAGCTGCTTCGCATCCGGGATGGGTTACACGAAGCAGAGGGACAGTGGTTCGGCGATGTAGGCCGGTTTTTCCGAGCCTTCGATCTCAAGCGTGGCGGTGGCCTTGAGCAGCCATTGACCGGGCTTTTTCTCGATGACTTCGTTCATGTCGACCTTGAGTCGTACCCTGGAATTGACCTTCACTGGCTGGATGAAGCGCACGGTATCCAGGCCGTAGTTGACCACCATCTTCGCCCCTTCAGGGAGAATCAGGATGTCTTCCATCAGCTTGGGGATCAGCGACAGCGACAGGAAACCGTGTGCAATGGTGCTGCCAAATGGCGTTTGCGCGGCTTTGACCGGGTCGACGTGGATGAACTGATAGTCCCCTGTGGCTTCGGCGAACAGGTTGATGCGCTCCTGATCGATGGTGAGCCATTCGGAACGTCCGAGTTCCTTGCCGACATAATCTTTGAGCTCTGCAACTGGAACATAGGGCATTGAGACTCTCCTTGGGTTCATCGGTTTTATAGTTTTGAGGTGGGGGGATTTGACCTCCCGGATTACCACTTTAGATCAACATGGCAAATGGCTCCGGTCAACTGACCATGATTTTGGCGAATGCCGGTCTATAGCGTTGGCGTGCTTATAATGCTCGGCCCGCTTGTGCGGGATGATATTGGCGGGAGATGACGGATGTTGTTACGTGGCCTGACCTGGCTGGTGCTGTTCCAATTGCTGGGCACAGCCATCAACCACTTGTTTTTACCGGTACTGCCGGGGCCGATTGTCGGCCTGCTGTTGCTGCTGGTGTTCCTGATCAGTCGTGGCCAGGTCGGCGAACCGCTGAACCTCGCGGCCAGCAGCCTGCTGCGTTACCTGCCGTTGCTGCTGGTACCGCCAGCCGTGGGTGTGATGGTTTACGCCAAAGACATTGCCGCGGATTTCTGGGCCATCGTCGGTGCGCTGGTGTTGTCACTGTTGCTGTCCCTGGCCTTCGCTGGCGTGCTGATGCAGCGCATGGTCAAGCGTCATGCTCATCGTGAGGACGGCCAATGATCCTCGACTGGCACGGCGCCTGGACGTCGGTGATTCATCATCCATTGTTCGGCATCGGTATTACGCTGGGGGCTTATCAGTTGGTGCTGGCGGCGTTCGAGAAAACTCGCTGGATCTTTCTGCAGCCGGTGCTGGTCTCGATGCTGCTGGTGATCGGCGTATTGGTGGGTTGCGGTCTGACCTATGCCGAGTACCGCAAGAGCACCGAGATCCTCAGTATCCTGCTAGGGCCTGCGACCGTTGCGCTGGCTGTGCCGCTGTACCTCAATCTGCGACGCATTCGGCAGTTGTTCTGGCCGATATTTACTACGCTGGTGATAGGTGGCGTCGTCGCCACCGGCATGGGCGTATTGCTGGGCTGGTCGTTTGGTGCCGAACACATGATCCTGATGACCATGGCGCCGAAGTCGGTGACGTCGCCGATTGCCATGCTGGTGGCAGAGCAGATCGGTGGCGTCGCGGCGCTGGCGGCAGTGTTCGTGTTGATTACCGGGGTGATCGGGGCGATATTCGGGCCGAGTCTTTTGACCAGGCTGGGTGTGCACAGCCCTGAGGCGCGCGGTATGGCACTGGGCATGACGGCGCACGCGGTAGGCACTGCGGTGGCAATGCAGGAAAATGAAGAATGCGGCGCCTTCGCGGCGCTGGCGATGAGTCTGATGGGCGTGGCCACGGCAGTTTTCCTGCCGTTGGCGGTGTCGATGGTGGTGTAAGGAAATGTCTATGAGCTTGCCGCTTTTTCCGCTGAACACGGTGTTGTTTCCTGGTTGCATCCTCGATTTGCAGATCTTCGAGGCGCGCTACCTGGACATGATCAGTCGCTGCATGAAACAGGGCGGCGGCTTCGGCGTGGTGTGCATCCTCGACGGCGAAGAAGTCGGCATCGCCCCGGCGGGCTATGCGCTGGTCGGATGCGAGGCGCTGATCACTGATTTCAAACAGCAGGACAATGGCTTGCTGGGCATTCGGGTACAGGGCGGACGGCGTTTCCACGTGTTGCGCACCGAGGTTCAGCGCGATCAGCTGACCGTCGCCGAGGTCGAGTGGCTGGAGGACGAACCTGAGCAACCGCTGCAGGACGAAGACGCCGACTTGGTTGCGCTGCTCAAAGCCTTGGCCGAACACCCGATGGTCGAAGCGTTGAACATGGGTACCGAAGCAACCGGGCAGCAGTCACTGGCCAATCAGTTGGCGTATCTGTTGCCGTTTGCCGAGGTGGACAAGATCGACCTGCTGCAACTCGATGATCCGCAGCAGCGACTGGATGCGATTCAGGCGCTGCTGGATGAGTTGCAGGGTGAGTTGTTTGCCTGACACCCGCTAAAAGATCGCAGCCCGTAGCAGCTGTCGAGCCTGCGAGGCTGCGTTCGAGGACGAAGTCCTCGCAAATCCTGCTTATGCGGTTTACCTGAAAGACCGCGTTGTCTGGTTTTACGACGGCTTCGCCCTCGAACGCAGCCTCGCAGGCTCGGCAGCTGCTACAGGTAATTCGGCATCAATACGCATATCTCAACATCGCATGCGGCAAATGCCGCAACGCGAAGAACCCGAACAGCGCCACCATCGCCGGAAGCACCAGCCACCAGACCTTCGGTGGCATGGCGTTGAGCGGTGCCGGGCGCTGATTCAGCCACAAACTCGCGGCACACACGCACGCTGCCAGCATCGCGCCGGCCAACACATCCGTTGGCCAGTGCGCGCCCAGGTACACCCGCGACAGGGCAATCGCCAGTGCCGGCAAGCAACCTAGCAGCAGCCAGGTCAGGCGCATGCGCGGCGGTTGTCCGCGGCCGGCCAGCACGGCCAGCGTCAGAAACAGCGCAAAAGAGCCCGAGGCGTGACCGCTGGGCATGCTGTAGCTGGTCAGAGGATCGCTCAACACTTCCGGGCGTACGCGGGCGAAAAAGTGTTTGGTCACGGTGTTGCCCAGCGCGGTGCACAGCAAGGTGCTACCGGCGAAAATCGCCTGGCGCCATTGCCGGGTGAGCAACAGCAAACCCGTCAGCAGGGCGCTGAACAACAGCATGTTGCGAAACTCGCCGATCAGCGTGAACGTCACCGCCACTTCATCGAGCATCGGGCTGCGATGTTCCTGCACCAGGGTCATCACACCCTGATCGAGGGCGGTCAGGTGCGGATAGCCGATAAACAGTCCCGCCAGAATCAGAAAGCTCATTCCGGTAATCAGCATCGTCGCTTTGCGATGACGGCGCAGACTGCTGGTGGCACTCAAGCCCACCATGACGACGATGCTGCCGGCGACGATGCCGGCCTCAGGCCAGAAGCCCTCTGGCAACGGCAAGCGAATTGCCGCCCCCGTGGCCCAGCCGGGCAGCAGATACGCGACGCTCCAACCGGCGGCGGCCAGCAGGCTGACGGCGGCGAAACGCGGGAAGGGCATGTCGAACATCCCGGCGACCATCGGCAACATCGGCCGCAGCGGACCGATGAAGCGCCCGACCAACAGGCTGGCGATGCCGTAGCGCTGGAAATACGCCTCGGCCCCGGCGATCCATTCCGGATGATGGCGCAACCCTGGCAAACGCCGGATGTTCTGATGGAAATGTCGCCCGAGGAAGTACGAAATGATGTCGCCCAGCACGCCGCCGAGGAACCCCAGCAACAGCGTTTCGCCCAGCGACAGCGCGCCGCTGCCGGCCAGTACCGCCACGGCAAACAGCAGCACTGTGCCGGGCACGATCAGCCCGGCAATCGCCAGGCATTCCACGCAGGCCACTATGAACACCGCCGCGGCCAGCCATTGCGGGTTGACCGTCAACCAACCGGTCACGCTATCGAGCCATTGGCCCATAAAAACAACTCCCTCTTATTGATTGACCCCCGCAGGAGTTGTACTCACAGCAAAAAATAATCGCGACCTTCGACCTGCCCCCGTCGCAACGGGTTTCTCGTGCAATACGGCGCGTAAGCCGCATCGACGAAGCGGTACATCAAATGCTCATCGCGCCCGTGGGGAATGCCCAAACGCGTGGTTTGTATGATGTGAACGGGTGCCGGGCCGACATCTTCCACCAGCAGCACTTCATGGTCGAAGCGCTTGGCGTCCCAGACCGGCACCTTCAGGCCCAGCGCCTTGCAGAGCAAAGTCTGTCCGGCACAAAGCTTTTGCGAGGGGCGAGGGCGACCTTGGGCGTCGGGATTGTTCAACAGCATCTGCGCCAGGCTCGCCGGCCCGCTCAAGTCATCGACCCACGGATAGGCGGATTTGATCAGCACAGCGTTGCCCGGCCCCTGAGCGCTGAAGTTCAGGGAATCGCCACCCCGGGCGTAATACATATAGATATGGCCGCCATCCAGAAACAAAGCCTTACGTTTTTCTGTGTAGCCGAGGGAGGCGTGGCTGCCTTTTTCTTCGAAGTAATAGGCTTCAGTCTCAATAATCCGGGCGCTGAGCCACAGGTCGCCGACCCGGTGACGGATGACTTTGCCGAGTAGATCCCGCGCCAGTGTTTGAGCATCTCTGTCGAAAAATGCATCCGCGAGCCCCTTGGACAGGCTCGTCGCGGACGTGGGAACAGTCAGGTTGGTCATGATGAACGGCGTTTATCAGGGCTGATTGAGTCGTGATGATAACAATTTGCAGCTTAATCACGGCTGAACGTCGGCAAATTGCCCTCCATTTCGACCATCCGCCCGTCACCGCTGTTAGTCCCGGGACGCGACAGCTATAATCTGCCGCTTTACTCTTTACCAAGACCTTAGCAAAGACCACCACAGACAATGACTGAGTCCGTTCTTGACTACATGACCCGATTGGGTCGCGCTGCCCGCGAAGCTTCTCGCGTCATCGGCCGTGCCAGCACCGCGCAGAAAAACCGCGCCTTGCAGGCTGCTGCCAATGCGTTGGACGCCGCACGCGCCGAGCTGACGGCTGCCAATGAACTGGATTTGGCCGCTGGCCGTGCCAATGGTCTTGAACCGGCATTGCTTGAGCGTCTGGCGCTGACCCCGGACCGCATCGACGGCATGATCGTCGGTCTGCGTCAGGTGGCGGCTCTGCCGGACCCGGTCGGCGCGATCCGCGACATGAGCTTTCGCCCGTCGGGTATTCAGGTCGGCAAGATGCGCGTGCCGTTGGGCGTGATCGGGATCATCTACGAGTCCCGGCCGAACGTGACCATCGATGCCGCCAGCCTGTGCCTGAAGTCTGGCAACGCGACCATCCTGCGCGGCGGTTCCGAGGCGATTCATTCCAACCGTGCCATTGCCGCCTGCATCCAGCGCGGTCTGGCCGAAGCCGATTTGCCTGCCGCCGTGGTGCAAGTGGTCGAAACCACTGACCGTGCCGCCGTTGGCGCACTGATCACCATGCCAGAATACGTCGACGTTATCGTGCCCCGTGGCGGTCGTGGCCTGATCGAGCGCGTTAGCCGTGACGCGCGCGTGCCGGTTATCAAGCATCTGGACGGCATCTGCCACGTCTACGTCAGTGCCCACGCCGACCTGCCGAAAGCCCAACGCATCGCCTTCAATGCCAAGACTTACCGCTATGGCATCTGCGGTGCCATGGAAACCCTGCTGGTGGACCAATCGGTCGCCAAGGATTTCCTGCCATCGATGGCTGCACAGTTCCGCGAAAAAGGCGTCGAGCTGCGCGGCTGCGAACGCACCCGGGCGATCATCGAGGCTGTTGCCGCTAGCGAAGACGACTGGAGCACCGAATACCTGGCGCCGATTCTTTCGATCCGTGTGGTCGACGGGCTGGACCAGGCCATCGAACACATTAATAAGTACGGCTCCCATCACACCGATTCGATCGTCAGCGAAAACCTTGCTGACACCCGGCGTTTCGTCGCGGAAGTCGATTCGTCGTCGGTAATGATTAACACCCCGACGTGCTTCGCTGATGGCTTCGAATACGGATTGGGTGCCGAGATTGGCATTTCTACTGATAAGCTGCACGCCCGCGGCCCGGTGGGCCTCGAAGGTCTGACCTGCGAGAAGTACATCGTGGTCGGTGATGGCCAGTTGCGCGGCCAGGCGTCGGACTGACTTGGGCGACCTCGACCTGTCAGCCCCGGAAACCGCCAGCGAGCCTGCGCCTCGACGCATCGGCATACTGGGCGGGACCTTCGACCCGGTGCACATCGGCCATTTGCGCAGTGCGCTGGAAGTCGCCGAATCGCTGGCGCTCGATGAGCTGCGTCTGACACCCAGTGCCAGACCACCTCATCGCGGTACGCCGCAGGTGTCGGCGAAAGACCGTCTGGCGATGGTCGAGTGCGCGGTGGCCGGTGTGGCGCCGCTGGTGGTGGACGCCCGCGAATTGCAGCGGGACAAACCGTCCTACACCATCGACACCCTGGAACTGATGCGCGCCGAACTGGCCGCTGAAGACCAGGTTTTTCTACTTTTGGGCTGGGACGCATTTTGCGGCCTGCCCACTTGGCACCGCTGGGAAGAGTTGCTCCAGCATTGCCACATCCTGGTGCTGCAACGCCCGGATGCCGACAGCGAACCGCCGGATGCCTTGCGCAATCTGTTGGCGGCACGCTCGGTGAGCGACCCGCTGGCCCTCAAAGGGCCGAGCGGACAGATTGCATTCGTCTGGCAGACACCGCTCGCGGTATCCGCCACCCAGATCCGTCAACTGCTGGCCAGCGGTAAGTCGGTACGTTTCCTGGTGCCCGACGCGGTCCTGGCCTACATCGATGCGCACGGTCTCTACCGTGCGTCGAACTGAAAAAGGGAGCGCTTCAAAACACGTGAACGCGTGTACCGAAGCGCCCGAACATACGAGCAAAACGAGTTTTATATGACGAACAAAGACGTAACTAAAGTAAAGCGCAAAGGCACGTTCAAGAGCGCCCCTCTGCCAGTAGAGGCTCTAACCGGGCCCGAGCTGCGCGGCGAAGAGCTGGTCAAGGTTGCCGTAGCGGCCCTGGAAGACGTGAAGGGCCAGGACATCCAGGTAATCGACGTTCGTGAAAAGCAGAGCATCACTGACTTCATGATCATCGCTACCGGTACTTCGAACCGTCAGATCGGCGCGATGCTGGACAAGGTCCGCGAAGCGGTCAAAGCCCTGGGCGTCAAGCCACTGGGTGAAGAAGGCAAGGGCGACAGCGACTGGGTCCTGCTGGATATGGATGACGTCATCGTGCACATGATGACCGCTTCGGCTCGTCAGTTTTACGACCTGGAGCGTCTGTGGTCCGGTGCAGAACAGAGTCGTGCTCTGAACGCGGCTCACCACAGCCCGGAAAACACCCATGAGCACTTCGTCAAGCTCAACAAAGACCAGCAATAAGGGACCGCTGTGCGACTGCGACTGATCGCCGTCGGTTCACGCATGCCCAAGTGGGTGGAAGAAGGCTGGCATGAATATGCCAAGCGTCTTCCGTCCGAGCTGGCGCTGGAACTGGTGGAAATACCGCTCAACACCCGTGGCAAGAACGCCGACGTGGCGCGCTTCATCCGTCAGGAAGGCGAAGCCATGCTGGCCAAGGTCGGGCCGAACGAGCGCGTTGTGACCCTCGAAGTCCATGGCAAGCCCTGGAGCACCGAGCAGCTGGCGGTCGAGCTCGATCGCTGGCGGCTGGACTCGCGCACGGTGAATTTCATGGTCGGCGGCCCCGAAGGGCTGGCGCCGGAAGTCTGTGCCCGGGCCGATCAGCGCTGGTCGCTCTCGCCGTTGACGTTGCCGCACCCGCTGGTGCGAATCCTGATCGGCGAACAGCTGTATCGTGCCTGGACAGTCCTGTCCGGCCACCCTTACCACAAGTAGTTCTGCCCTCATGCCCCAGCCGATCCGCATCAAGGACCACGAAAAAGACGCCCGTCTGGTGCGTGGCCGCGTCGTGTTCGGGGCAATTGCGGTCGTGACGCTTATCGCTGTGCTGATCGCGCGGCTGTATTTCCTTCAGGTGATCCAGTACGAGTACCACTCGACTCTGTCGGAAAACAACCGCGTCCATGTGCAGCCGATTCCGCCAACTCGCGGGTTGATCTTCGATCGCAATGGCGTGGTGGTGGCGGATAACCGGCCCAGCTTCAGCCTGAGCATGACCCGCGAGCGCTCCGGCGACTGGCAGCAAGTGCTCGACGTGATCGTCGAAGTGCTGGCGCTGACGCCCGAGGACCGGGTGATCTTCGAGAAACGCATGCGTCAGGGGCGCCGGCCGTTCGAGCCGGTGCCGATCCTGTTCGAGCTGACCGAAGAACAGATCGCCCGCATCGCGGTGAATCAGTTCCGTCTGCCGGGCGTGGAAGTGGTCGCGCAGTTGGTGCGTCACTATCCGCAGGGCGCGCACTTTGCGCACTCGGTGGGATATATGGGGCGGATCAACGAGAAAGAGCTCAAGTCTCTGGACCCGGTGAGTTACAGCGGCACCCATCAAATTGGCAAAACCGGCATCGAGCGCTTCTACGAGCCCGAATTGCACGGTCAGGTCGGTTACGAAGAAGTCGAGACCAACGCCCGTGGCCGCGTGCTGCGGGTACTCAAACGTACCGAACCGATTTCCGGCAAGGACATCGTCCTGAGCCTGGACATCAAATTGCAGGAGGCCGCCGAAGCTGCACTCGGTGGTCGCCGTGGCGCAGTGGTAGCGCTGGACCCGAAAACCGGCGAAGTCCTGGCGATGGTCAGTCAGCCGAGTTTTGACCCGAACCTGTTCGTCACCGGCATCAGTTTCAAGGCCTATTCCGAGCTGCGCGATTCCATTGATCGGCCGCTGTTCAACCGCGTGCTGCGCGGCCTGTACCCGCCGGGCTCGACCATCAAACCGGCCGTGGCAATTGCCGGCCTGGATGCTGGCGTTGTGAACGCGTCGAGTCGGGTGTATGACCCCGGCTATTACCAGTTGCCCAACTACGATCACAAATACCGTAACTGGAACCGTACCGGTGACGGCTACGTCGATCTGGACACGGCGATCATGCGGTCCAACGACACCTACTTCTACGACCTGGCCCACAAACTGGGAATCGATCGGCTATCGGCGTACATGAGCAAGTTCGGCATCGGCCAGAAGGTTTCGCTGGACATGTTCGAAGAGTCGCCGGGACTGATGCCTACCCGTGAATGGAAGCGTGCAACCCGGCGCCAGGCCTGGTTCCCCGGGGAAACGCTGATTCTCGGGATCGGTCAGGGCTACATGCAGTCAACGCCATTGCAACTGGCCCAGGCCACGGCGCTGGTCGCGAACAAGGGTGTCTGGAACCGTCCGCACCTGGCCAAGACCGTCGAAGGCGAGCGGCCGAAGGATGAAAACCCGATGCCGGACATCATCCTGCGTGACCCGTCCGACTGGACCAAGGTCAACCACGGCATGCAACAGGTGATGCACGGTGCCCGGGGTACGGCACGCAAAGCGGCGATCGGCGCTCAATACCGCATCGCGGGCAAAAGTGGTACGGCTCAGGTGGTCGCGATCAAGCAGGGTGAGAAGTACGACCGCTCCAAGGTCCAGGAGCGGCATCGCGACCACGCCTTGTTCGTCGGCTTCGCACCCGCCGACAATCCGCAAATCGTGGTGTCGGTGATGGTCGAGAACGGCGAGTCCGGTTCCGGCGTCGCCGCGCCCGTGGTGCGTCAAATCATGGACGCCTGGCTTCTGGACCAGGACGGTCGGTTGAAGGCCGAATACGCCAGCCCTATCAGTGCGGAGGCTACGGCCCGTGAAGAGTAATTTCGATCGCATCCTCTCCAGCGAGGATGTGATGCGTCGCCGCGCGACGCTGTTGCAACGCATGCACATCGACGGGCCGTTGCTGATCCTGCTGCTGACCCTCGCTGCCGGTAGCTTGTTCGTGCTGTATTCGGCCAGCGGCAAGAGCTGGGATCTGCTGGCCAAGCAGGCCACCTCATTCGGTATCGGCCTGGTGTCGATGATCGTCATCGCTCAGTTTGAACCGCGCTTCATGGCCCGTTGGGTGCCGGTCGGTTATGTGATCGGTGTGCTGTTGCTGGTGGTGGTGGACGTCATGGGCCACAACGCCATGGGCGCCACACGCTGGATCAACATCCCCGGGGTGATCCGCTTCCAGCCCTCGGAATTCATGAAGATTCTGATGCCGGCGACTATCGCCTGGTATCTGTCCAAGCGCACCTTGCCGCCGCAGCTCAAGCATGTGGGCGTCAGTCTGTTTCTGATCGGCTTGCCGTTCATCCTGATCGTGCGTCAGCCCGACCTCGGCACTTCGCTGCTGATCCTCGCCGGTGGCGCGTTCGTTCTGTTCATGGGTGGCCTGCGCTGGCGCTGGATTCTCAGCGTGATTGCCGCGGCTGTGCCGGTGGCGGTCGGCATGTGGTACTTCATCATGCACGACTACCAGAAGCAGCGAATCCTGACCTTCCTCGACCCCGAGAGTGATCCGCTGGGCACTGGCTGGAACATCATTCAATCGAAAGCCGCTATCGGTTCCGGCGGTGTGTTCGGCAAGGGCTGGTTGCTCGGCACCCAGTCGCACCTGGATTTCCTGCCGGAAAGCCACACCGACTTCATTATTGCGGTCATGGGCGAGGAATTCGGCCTGGTGGGTATCTGCGCACTGCTGCTGATTTACCTGTTGTTGATCGGCCGCGGACTGGTGATTACCGCCCAGGCCCAGACATTGTTCGGCAAATTGCTCGCGGGCAGCCTGACCATGACGTTTTTTGTTTACGTTTTCGTCAACATCGGTATGGTCAGTGGCCTGTTGCCGGTTGTAGGGGTGCCGTTGCCGTTCATTAGCTACGGAGGAACTTCGCTGGTGACGCTGCTGTCAGCGTTTGGGGTTTTGATGTCGATCCATACCCATCGTAAGTGGATCGCTCAGGTTTGAATAAGGTGAAGATTTCAATGCAAGTAATGCGTGGCTGGGCGACTCGATATGCGCCATGGGTCAGCCTGGTAAGCATCCTTGGCACAGCGCAGGAAGCGTTGGCCGGCGATTACGAAGGCTCACCGCAGGTGGCCGAATTCGTCGGTGAAATGACCCGCGACTACGGTTTCGCCGGTGAGCAGCTGATGGGCGTGTTCCGCGAAGCCGAGCGCAAGCAGTCGATTCTGGACGCGATCTCGAAACCTGCCGAGCGGGTCAAGCAGTGGAACGAGTATCGCCCGATGTTCATCACCGATGCGCGCATCGCCCGTGGTGTGGACTTCTGGCGTCAGCACGAGGCGGTACTGGCCCGTGCCGAACAGGAATACGGCGTACCGGCGCAGGTTATTGTTTCGATCATCGGCGTTGAGACCTTTTTCGGCCGCAATACCGGCAATTTTCGGGTAATCGACGCCTTGTCGACCCTGGGTTTCGACTATCCTCCCCGTGCCGAATTTTTCCGCAAGGAATTGCGTGAGTTCCTGTTGCTGGCTCGGGAAGAGCAGGTCGATCCGCTGACGCTCAAAGGCTCTTACGCCGGCGCGATGGGTTTGCCGCAGTTCATGCCGAGCAGTTTTCGCGCCTACGCGGTGGACTTTGACGGTGACGGCCACATTAATATCTGGACTAATCCGGACGATGCGATTGGCAGCGTCGCCAGTTATTTCAAGCGTCACGGCTGGGTCGCCGGCGAACCGGTGGTCAGCCGCGCCGATGTGCGTGGCGAACACGTGGACGAAGGTTTGACCACGGGCATCGAGCCGACTAAAACCGTCGGGGAGTTGCGGGCGCTGGGGTGGTCAAGTCATGATGCGCTGCGCGATGATATGCCGGTCACGGCTTTCCGCCTGGAAGGTGACAATGGCCCCGAATACTGGATGGGCCTGACGAATTTTTACGCAATCACGCGTTATAACCGCAGCGTGATGTACGCCATGGCCGTACATCAACTGTCTGAACAGCTGGTCCAAGCACGGGGCGTCAAGTAATGCGGGCATTGCCTATGAATAAACCCCTGAAGCTGATGGCATTCGCCGCGTTGGCGGTGCTGGTCGCCAGTTGTTCGACCAGCCGTGCGCCGACCCAAAAGTCTTCCACCGCCGTGCGCGCAGCGCCAGGCCTGGACATCAACCGCGCGCACAAAGATGGCGCGCCATGGTGGGACGTCGATGTATCGCGCATCCCGGATGCCACGCCGACCCTGCATACAGGTCCTTATAAAGCCAACCCATACACCGTGCTGGGCAAGACTTATTTCCCGTTGCAGGAATCCAAGACCTACGTGGCCTCGGGCACTGCGTCCTGGTATGGCACCAAGTTCCACGGTCAGAACACCGCCAATGGCGAGGTTTACGACCTGTACGGCATGAGCGCCGCGCACAAGACCCTGCCGCTGCCGAGTTACGTTCGGGTGACCAACCTGGACAACAACAAGAGCGTAGTCCTGCGAGTCAACGACCGCGGGCCGTTCTACTCGGACCGAATCATCGACTTGTCCTACGCGGCCGCCAAGAAGCTCGGCTATGCCGAAACCGGTACCGCGCGGGTCAAGGTCGAAGGCATTGACCCGCAGCAATGGTGGGCAGCCAAAGGCCGTCCGGCGCCTTTGATGCTTAACGAGCCGCAAATCTCGCAAAATAACGCCCCGACGATTACGGCTTCGGCCGGCACCGTCGAACAATGGACTCCACCGCCGCAGCAGCACGCCGCGGCCGTTGTGCCGGTGCCGCTCGATGCAAAAAAAAACGCTTCTGTACCAGCCTCTGGCCAGTATCTGCAGGTGGGCGCGTTCGCCAACCCGGACGCTGCAGAGCTCCTGAGATCGAAGCTCAGCGGGATGGTGAGCGCTCCGGTGTTCATCAGCTCGATCGTGCGCAATCAACAGACGCTGCATCGGGTGCGCCTGGGGCCGATCGGCTCGCCGGGTGAAATCCAGCAGGTGCAGAACAGCGTGCGAATGGCCAATCTCGGTTCGCCGAGCCTGGTCACTGCCGAGTAATACGTAGTACTTGATTGACGGTTCGCTTGCGGTTTGGGGGGTGGACCTGGTTGTTGGCTCGTTACAGAACAAAAGCCCGGCAAGGGTTATAGAGTGAACGACTGAACACGCGATGGCCCGTTAGAAGGCTGTCTGATTAGTTTTGCCCCTCAGGGCAGTTTCCATTAGCGATTTCGAGAGACGGATGAACATCACCACCTTTGCCAAACGCCTGTGTCTGCTAGTCCCGCTGCTCCTCTCGCCTGCCGCTTTCGCGGTCGAGATGATGCCGTCGCCACCACAACTGGCCGCCAAAGCCTATGTACTCATGGACGCCAGCAGCGGCAACGTGCTGGTGGAGAACAACGGTGACCAACGTCTGCCTCCGGCCAGCCTGACCAAGCTGATGACCGCGTACATCGCGACCCTGGAAATCCGTCGTGGCCAGATCGGCGAAAACGATCCGGTGACCGTCAGCGAAAACGCCTGGCGTACCGGCGGTTCGCGGATGTTCATCAAGGTCGGCTCGCAAGTCACTGTCAGCGACCTGCTGCACGGCATCATCATTCAGTCGGGTAACGACGCCAGTGTTGCGCTCTCCGAGCACATCGCCGGCAGCGAAGACGCCTTCGCTGACATGATGAACAAAACCGTGGCCGATCTGGGCATGACCAACAGCCACTTCATGAACCCGACCGGTCTGCCGAACCCGGAGCACTACTCGTCGGCTCACGACATGGCGGTGCTGGCTCGCGCAATCATCCACGAAGACCCGGCTCACTACGCGATCTACTCGCAGAAAGAGTTCTTCTGGAACGGCATCAAGCAACCAAACCGTAACCTGCTGCTGTGGCGCGACAAGACGGTCGACGGCCTGAAAACCGGTCACACCGACGAAGCCGGCTACTGCATGGTGTCTTCGGCAGTACGTGATGGCATGCGCCTTATCGCCGTGGTGTTCGGCACCAACAGCGAAGTGGCTCGCGCCTCCGAAACCCAGAAGCTGCTGACTTACGGTTTCCGCTTCTTCGAAACCCAGACGTTCTATCAGAAAGGCGCCGAGCTGGCTCAGGCTCCTGTCTGGAAAGGCACCACCAATCAAGTCAAGGCCGGCCTGGCTCAAGACCTGACCATGACCCTGCCAAAAGGCCAGCTGAAAAAGCTCGCCGCCAGCATGACCATGAACCCGCAACTGGTTGCGCCAATCGCCAAGGGCGACGTAATCGGTAAAGTCGAAGTGAAGCTGGACGACAAAGTCGTGCACAGCGCTGACCTGATCGCTCTGGACGCAGTCGACGAGGGTGGTATCTTCCGCCGCATGTGGGATAGCATCCGTCTATTCTTCTACGGCTTGTTCAACTGAATTAGTGTGGACTTGCATGGCCCTGTTCCAATCCGGAACGGGGCCATGTCCGTTGCCACGGCTTACGAGGCCGTTACGCCATGACAGACAACGAAGTAAAGGCGCCAAAAATCGAATTCCCCTGCGCGGATTACCCTATCAAGGTGATCGGCGACACAGGCGTGGGTTTCAAGGACAAGATCATCGCGATCCTTGAGAAACACGCGACCGTTGACCACAAGACCCTGGCCGAGCGCCAGAGTACCAACGGCAAGTACACGACCATCCAGCTGCACATCATCGCCACCGGTCAAGAACAGCTGTACGACATCAACAGCGAGTTGCGGGCTACCGGTTTCGTGCACATGGTGCTGTGATGTCTGGCACGCTGGGCTTTCGCGAGCTCGGCCAGATGGCTTACGAGCCGGTCTGGCATGCCATGCAGCGCTTCACCAACGAACGCGGCAGCGATGCCGCGGACGAGATCTGGCTGGTCGAGCACCCACCGGTGTTCACCCAGGGGCAGGCCGGCAAGGCTGAGCACTTGTTGCTCCCGGGAGATATTCCGGTGGTAAAGGTTGATCGCGGTGGTCAGGTGACTTATCACGGTCCCGGCCAATTGGTGGCCTACCTGTTGCTCGATGTACGCAAGCTGGGTTTCGGCGTGCGTGACCTGGTCAGCCGCATGGAACAGTGCCTGATCGAGTTGCTGGCCAGCTATGGCGTCACTGCCGTGGCCAAGCCGGATGCTCCGGGTGTCTACGTCAATGGGGCGAAAATCGCTTCTCTGGGTCTGCGGATCCGCCACGGTTGCTCCTTTCATGGCTTGGCCCTGAACGTGGACATGAACCTGGAACCGTTTCGACGGATTAATCCCTGCGGCTACGCCGGGCTGGCGATGACCCAGCTGAGCGATCACGCAGGATCGATTGAATTTGCCGAGGTAAGTGCCCGGCTGCGCGCGCAGCTCGTCAAACACCTCGACTATGCTGAGCAGACGACCCTAACGGGCGGAATCGACTGATATGACTACTGATGCAGTGCAAACCATGATCCCGACGCTGGATGTCACCGAGCGTCCGGCCCCGCGTGCCAAGGTTGAAGCCGGCGTCAAGCTGCGCGGCGCCGAGAAGGTTGCACGTATCCCGGTGAAGATCATTCCGACCACCGAACTGCCGAAGAAACCTGACTGGATTCGCGTGCGTATCCCGGTTTCCCCGGAAGTCGACCGCATCAAGGCCCTGCTGCGCAAACACAAGCTGCACAGTGTCTGCGAAGAGGCGTCCTGCCCGAACCTGGGCGAATGCTTCTCCGGTGGCACCGCGACCTTCATGATCATGGGTGACATCTGCACCCGTCGCTGCCCGTTCTGCGACGTTGGCCATGGTCGTCCGAAGCCACTGGACGTCAACGAGCCGGAAAGCCTGGCCATTGCCATTGCCGACCTGAAACTCAAATACGTGGTGATCACCTCGGTTGACCGCGATGACCTGCGTGACGGTGGTGCCCAGCACTTTGCCGATTGCATCCGCGAGATCCGCAAACTGTCGCCGAACGTTCAGCTCGAAACCTTGGTCCCGGATTACCGTGGCCGTATGGACGTTGCGCTGGAAATCACCGCTGCCGAGCCGCCAGATGTGTTCAACCACAACCTGGAAACCGTGCCGCGCCTGTACAAGGCCGCGCGTCCGGGTTCGGATTACCAGTGGTCGCTGACCCTGCTGCAACGCTTCAAGCAGATGATGCCGCACATTCCGACCAAATCCGGCCTGATGCTGGGTCTGGGCGAGACCGACGAAGAAGTGATCGAAGTCATGAAGCGCATGCGCGAACACGACATCGACATGCTGACCTTGGGCCAATACCTGCAACCGTCCCGCAGCCACTTGCCGGTGCAGCGTTTCGTGCACCCGGACGTGTTCGCCTGGTTCGCCGAGGAAGGTTACAAGATGGGCTTCAAAAACGTCGCTTCCGGCCCGCTGGTACGTTCCTCGTACCACGCCGACGAGCAGGCGAAACTGGTCAAGGCCGAGCTGATGTCGTCCTGATCGGCTGCAAGACATGAAAACGCCCGCAAGGCATTGCGCCTTGCGGGCGTTTTTTTGCCTTGCCCACGGCAATCAGCGCTTTTTCCTGCAACCTGCGGGGCGACTGACCCTCTTCTGTTTGTCCCCGTTCCTGACTACTGTGTGCTGAAGTGTTCACGCAGGGAGATTCATGGATGACCGTTCGACCGACCCACACCCTTTGTCCTCATGTACCCGTTCCGGCTTTACCGTCGCAAGGGGTGATCGGCGTTATTGCGCCCGCCGGTCCCGCGGCGTTGGACACCGACAAGGCCATCACCTGGATGCGCGCTCGCGGATATTCACTGCGGGTTTTCCCCGGTGTGTATGAGAAAGATGATTACCTGGCCGGCAGTGATGATGTACGGCTCAATGACCTGCACGCAGCGTTCGCCGACAGTGAGGTCGACGCCATCATTTGCTTGCGGGGGGGTTACGGTACGCCGCGGTTGCTTGATCGCATCGACTTTGAACTGCTGCGCACCAATGCCAAGCCGTTCATCGGCTATAGCGACATCACCGCGCTGCACTTGGCGATCAGCCGTTATGCGGGCTTCGTGACCTTTCATGGCCCGATGCTCAACGCCGACCTGCTGGGTGACAAGCAAAAACCTACCGAGTCTTCATTCTTCAACATGCTCAGAGGACAGGTGAAGGCCGGTAGCGTGTTGACGCACCCGGTGGCCTACCCGTTGACCACAATCGAGCCTGGTATCGCTCACGGGCGTTTGTTGGGGGGCAATCTGTCGCTGATCGCTGCGACCATGGGCACGCCGTATGAGTTGGATGCCGAGGGCGTCATCCTGTTTATCGAGGACATTAATGAGCCGCTGTATCGCATCGACCGACTACTGACCCATCTGCGCCTGGCTGGCACGCTGCACAAGCTGCGCGGGGTTCTGGTGGGGGATGTGGCGGGGGTTGATACGGTTGCGTTGGAGCGCTTGCTCAAGCAGACCTTCGCACCTTTGCGGATACCGGTGTTGGCAGGGTGGCGCAGCGGGCATTGCGATCCGAACCTGACGTTGCCGATGGGCGCGCTGGTCAGGTTGGATGCGGGGAACAAGGAGTTGGTGTTGGAGCAGGATGTGGTGGTCAGGTCATAGCGCGTAGCAAAAAAAGATCGCAGCTTTCGGCTGCGATCTTTTGCTTTTAGCGGTTACGAAGGCCTTCGAGCAACTTATGCGTCGGATACCCATCCGCCGGCCAGCCAAACGACTGCTGGGCACTGCGGATCGCCTTGCGGGTGTTGGCACCGATAATGCCGTCGGCATTGCCCGCGTCGTAGTTTTGCGCGCTCAGCAGGCTTTGCAGTTCGATCCGCTCGGTACGGCTCAACGGCAAATCATCTTTGGGCCACGTGCCACTGATGAAGCCTGAACCGTTGAAACGCTCGGACAACAGGCTCACCGCCAAGGCATAGGACGATGAGTTGTTGTACTTGAGGATTGCGCGGAAGTTGTCGAGGACCAGGAACGCCGGGCCACGGTAACCGGCCGGCAGCAGCAGGGCGGCTGACAGGTGTTCGGAGCCTGGCGGAACCTGGCCGCCATTGGGCAGGGTGACGCCCAGTTGCAGCCATTCAGCGACGCTCTTGCGAATCGTGCCATCGGCCAGGACATAGTTGAAACTGCCCGGTAGCTGCACTTCAAAGCCCCACGGCTGGCCTTTCTGCCAGCCCGAGCTTTGCAGGTAGTGCGCCGTCGAGGCCAGGGCGTCGGCCGGGCTGCCCCAGATGTCGCGGCGACCATCGCCATCGAAGTCCACCGCGTGGGTGTTGTAGGTGGTCGGGATGAACTGGGTCTGGCCCATGGCGCCAGCCCAGGAGCCAAGCATTTTCTCAGGCTCGATATCACCCTGTTGCAGGATCTGTAGGGCGGCGATCAGTTGCGCGTGGGCAAACCCGGGACGCCGACCTTCATAAGCCAGGGTCGCCAGGGAATTAATCACCGACTTGTTGCCCTGGAACTGCCCGAAGTTACTTTCCATGCCCCACACCGAGACCAGTGCCTGACGATCGACGCCGTAGCGCTGTTCGATGCTTTGCAGGATGTCGGCGTACTGGCTGACCAGCGCCTCGCCTTTGCGTACCCGCAACGGCGAAAGGGCGCCGTCGAGGTATTCCCACACCGGGCGGGAGAATTCCGGCTGGCTGCGGTCGGCACGGATCACGCTGGTGTCGAGACTGACATTGGCGAAGGCGCGGTCGAACAGATCGGCGCGGATACCGGCGGCCAGAGCGTCCTTGCGGAAACCTGCCTGCCATTCGGCGAAGGTCTGGGTGGGCTGGATGTCGAGATTTTCACCAGTCGGAACCACGGGCGGAATGACCGCAGGGGCTGTCGCGACGGGGAGGGTCTGAAGCGGCTTGGCGTCGGCTGCGGTCGGTTTTTCCGCGCAGGCGACTAGCAAAACGAGGCTGGAGGCAGCTATCAGTTGGCGCAGGGGCCAACGACGGGAAATACAAAGGGGCATGCACGGGTCCAGGGAGTACGAATCAGGTGCAGACCTTAACATGTTGAGCGAGCGCTTGCCTTTCAGGCCGCCAGAAAGTAAGAAGCCTCCCAGCTATTAGACTGGAAGGCTTCGCGGCGGTAGCTGCCTTTGCCCTTGCCGGCTGGTTCCTGACGGCTGCGGAACAGTGGCTGGGCAATGATGGATTTGGCCTTGTTCGGGCCATGTTTCGATGGCTTTTTGCTCATGATGATTTCTCGCAAGTGAGTGGGTTTCGCGGGGCAAATCATCGGCCGAAGTCGGGGTTCTGTCTAGCCCCACATTGTGTAGGACCTTTCGTAGAGCGCAGAACCTGTAGCAGCTGGCGAAGCCTGCGTTCGGCTGCGAAGCAGTCGCCAAGCCAAGCGGCGCGGTGTGTCAGGATGATCCCGGATTCAGAGTTTACGACTGCTTCGCAGCCGAACGCAGGCTTCGCCAGCTGCTACAGTGGGCGTGTTTACTCGGCGGGCAACGACAATCTTTGGCCGGCCATCAACAACGACAACCGACTGAGGCTCATCCACGGCGAACCGGCGGCCTGGCCTTTGATCTGTGCGTCGATGCGCTGTGCTTCCAGCAACAACTGCGCCCAGCGTTGCGCCGAGTAGCGTTGTAAGGCTTTGCTCATCAATGGTTTGCGTTTGTCCCAGACCGGCGGTCGGGCTGAGCTGAAGGCTTTGTCCAGCGGCACGCCCTGGCTGTACTGCAACGACAGGTTGGCCAGCAGACGCAGCTCCCGGGCCAGCGCCCAGAGAATCACGGGTGGTTCGACGCCTTCACCGCGCAGCCCTTCGAGCATGCGCAGGGCATGAGCCGCTTCGCCGTTGAGAATCGCATCGGTCAGGCCAAAGACATCGAAGCGCGCACTGTCGGCCACCGCCGCTTGCACGGTTTCAACGGTGATCTGACCACCTTCGGCCATCAGTTTGAGCTTTTCGATTTCCTGGGCTGCTGCCAGCAGATTGCCCTCGACCCGTGCGGCGATCAGCTCGACGGCGTCCTGGCTGGCGGAAAGCCCGGCCTGGGACAACCGTTGACGGATCCAGCTCGGCAACTGGTTGGCCTCTATCGGCCAGATTTGCACGAACTGGGTCTGCTGACCTTCGACCAGCGCCTTGCCCCACTTGGTTTTCTGCGCACTGCCATCAAGTTTCGGCAGGCTGATCAGCAACACCGTGTCTTCGGCGGGCCGTGAGCAGTACTCGATAAACGCCGCAGCGCCTTTGTCACCGGGTTTGCCGGACGGCAGACGCAGTTCCAGCAGGCGCTTTTCGGCGAACAGCGACATGCTCGCGCCGGCTTGCAGCAACGTTCCCCAGTCGAAACTGGCGTCGGCGGCGAAGACCTGGCGCTCGTCGAATCCCTGTTGGCGAGCGGCGGCACGAATGGCGTCGGCGGCTTCCTGACACAGCAATGGGTCATCGCCACTGATGATGTAGACCGGCGCGAGGGCACCTTGCAGGTGTTTGGCGAGTTGGGCGGGGGCGAGTTTCATAGAAGAGGTCGAACGGGGCGCCTGAGCGCCCCGTAAGTCTTACTGCTGCGGCAGTTCGATTGGCGACTGGCGCGGCGTTTGCGCTTCAGCCTTCTGCGCCGCTTCCAATGCATCGGCTTCAGCCTTGGCTTTGGCGTTGGCGGTCTGTTGCATCTGATCCAGCTGAGCCGGAGTGAGCTGTTGCAGACGCAGCATCATCCGTTGAACCAGTTCACGACGGGTTTCCTTGCGGGCGTCGTTGGCTTCCTGGTCGGAGCCCACCAGGTTGCTGCCATCGTGGATAAAGATTTTTTGCACTTCGAGCTTGTCGCTCAGCAGCGACAAGTTGCTCTCACCACGGATGTCGTAGTTCAGCACTGTGCTCACCTGATACTCGCCAGTACGACCGGCACCTGCGTAGCTGAGAATGCGCTGGCTTTCCTGCTCATCGGTCAGCACCAGCTTGTAGGGGGCGCCGGTGTAAACCTTGACGCCGCTGCTTTCGAGTACCTGACGCAGTTGAGTCACGGTTTCGCCGTAGGCGTTGCGGGCACTCAGGTCGAGTTCCTTGATCGCCAGTTCATTGGTGCCGGTGCCGCGCAGCTGGAAACCGCAGGCGCTCAACAGGACCGCAAGGCCCATCACCAGCAAATTGCGTTTGATCATCTTGTTGCTCCCCTTGAAACCATGTGGGCCGATCTTGCGGCCCGAAAGGTTTTACTCGGCGCCAGGCATGACCTGGCGCCTGATCCAATTAGCTGGCGACGATATTGACCAGTTTCCCGGGCACTACGATCACTTTACGAATGGTCAGACCGTCGACAAAGCGCAGCACGTTCTCGTTGGCCCGTGCGGCGGCTTCGACTTCTTCGCGGCTGGCGCTGGCGGGCATTTCGATGTGGCCGCGCAGCTTGCCGTTGACCTGGATGACCAGTTGCAGGCTGTCTTGCACCAGAGCGTTCTCGTCCAGCACAGGCCAGCCTGCGTCGATCACCGGGTCGGCGTGACCCAGGCGATGCCACAGTTCATGGCTGATGTGCGGAGTGATTGGCGCCAGCAGCAGGACCACGGTTTCCAGGCCTTCGTGAATCAGTGCGCGATCCTGCTCGGTGCCTTGCGGGGCTTTTTCCAGCACGTTCATCAGCGTCATCACCTGAGCGATGGCGGTGTTGAATTTGTGGTTCTGGCCGACGTCGTGGCTGGCCTGCTTGATGGCCTGGTGGATCGAACGGCGAATGGCTTTCTGCTCATCATTCAGGTCGGCGACGTCCAGTTTGCCCGGCAGGCCCTGAGTGACGTGGGCTTGAGCCAGGCGCCAGACGCGCTTGAGGAAGCGGTGCGAACCTTCTACTCCGGAGTCGGACCATTCCGCGCTCATGTCAGGTGGCGAGGCGAACATCATGAACAGGCGGCAGGTGTCTGCGCCGAACTGGTCAATCATCGACTGTGGGTCGACGCCGTTGTTCTTCGACTTGGCCATCTTCTCGGTGCCACCGATTTCCACCGGCAGGCCGTCTGCGATCAACTTGGCGCTAATAACCTTGGCCTTGCTGTCGCGTTCGAGTTCCACGTCCGCCGGGTTGAACCAGGTGTAGGCACCGTTGGCTTCGCGACGATAGTAGGTCTCGGCGATCACCATGCCCTGGGTCAGCAGGTTCTTGAACGGCTCGTTGGAGCTCACCAGGCCTTCGTCGCGCATCAGCTTGTGGAAGAAGCGCGCATAGAGCAGGTGGAGAATCGCGTGTTCGATACCGCCGATGTACTGGTCCACCGGCAACCAATGGTCGGCCGCCGATTTTTCCACCAGACCGCCTTCATAGTGCGGCGAGGCGTAACGGGCGTAGTACCACGAGGACTCGACGAAGGTGTCCATGGTGTCGGTTTCACGTTTGGCCGGTGCGCCGCATTTCGGGCAGCTGCACTCGTAGAACTCGGGCATGCGCGCCAGTGGCGAACCGGCGCCGTCCGGTACGACGTCTTCCGGCAATACGACGGGCAGTTGATCTTCCGGAACTGGCACATCACCGCAAGTGGTGCAGTGGATGATCGGGATCGGGCAGCCCCAGTAGCGCTGACGGCTGATGCCCCAGTCGCGCAGGCGGAACTGGGTACGCGAGGCGCCGAGGTTTTTCTTGATCAGCGCGACTTCAATAGCGTCGAACGCACCAGCGAAGTCCAGGCCGTCGAACTCGCCGGAGTTGATCAGCGTGCCGTGTTCACCATAAGCGTCCTGCCACGGAGCCGGGTTGGTGTCACCGGAGCTGGTGCGCACCACGGACTTGATCGGCAGGTTGTACTTGGTGGCGAACTCGAAATCACGTTCGTCGTGAGCCGGTACGGCCATGACCGCGCCATCGCCGTAGTGCATCAGCACGTAGTTGGCGACCCACACCGGGAGTTTCTCACCGGTCAGCGGGTGCGCGACGAACAGCGAGGTCGGCAGACCTTTTTTCTCTTGAGTGGCGACGTCGGCTTCGGCGACGCTGCCGCCCTTGCATTCAGCGATGAACGCCTGCAGCTCAGGGTTGTTCTGTGCAGCCAGGGTGGCCAGATGGTGTTCAGCGGCTACGGCAACGTAGGTTGCGCCCATCAAGGTGTCCGGACGGGTGGTGAAGACTTTCAGCGCGCCGGTTTCGCCGATGGAGTCGACGTCGTATGGGAACTGCACTTCCATGCCGCGGGATTTGCCGATCCAGTTGCGCTGCATGGTCTTGACCTGTTCAGGCCAGCCAGTCAGTTCGTCGAGGCTATCCAGCAGCTCATCCGCGTAAGCGGTGATCTTGAAGTAGTACATCGGGATTTCGCGCTTTTCGATCAGCGCGCCGGAACGCCAGCCGCGACCGTCGATCACCTGTTCGTTGGCCAGAACGGTCTGATCGACCGGGTCCCAGTTCACGGTGCCGCTTTTTTTGTAGATCACGCCTTTTTCGAACAGGCGAGTGAACAGCCATTGTTCCCAGCGGTAGTAATCAGGCTTGCAGGTGGTGACTTCGCGGGACCAGTCCACCGCGAGGCCCAGGCTGCGCAGCTGGGTTTTCATGTAGGCGATGTTTTCGTAGGTCCACTTGGCGGGCGCTACGTTGTTCTTCATCGCGGCGTTTTCCGCCGGCATGCCGAAGGCATCCCAACCCATGGGTTGCAGGACGTTCTTGCCTTGCATGCGCTGGTAGCGGGAGATCACGTCGCCGATGGTGTAGTTGCGCACGTGCCCCATGTGTAGCTTGCCGCTGGGGTAAGGGAACATCGACAGGCAGTAGAAAGTCTCCTTGCCTGGCTGTTCACTGACTTCAAAGGACTTTTGCTCGTCCCAGAACGACTGGGCGGCGGCTTCGATTTCACGGGGCTGATATTGTTCGTGCATGGCTACTTTTGAACTGAATAGGGGTGGCCTAATCCTCTTCAATGCAACGCTGGACGGTGATCACGCCAAATCGGCGTTTCGGTGCCCGGACGAGCTGGAAGTGGAGTTACAGGAAGCGCCGTAGCATACATGACCGCACTCTACCGAGGGAAACCCTGATTACTGCTGCGGGTTGCCCAAAAACCGCTGCGAGGGCCGTTGGTCGCAGCATTCAGCCGGTTTGTTCATGGAAGCTAAGCTCTAAATGGGGAGTGAGTCTTATCTTCAATGAGGTGATGGATGGTTGAGTCACGGCAAAAAGTTACAAAACCGGAGCTGTACGAAAGACTGATCGATCGTCTGGGAATGGCCCTGGACGCGGCAAAAACCGCTGGCCGGTTACGCGATGAGCGCCCGCTGGAACTGGAATTGCGTGGCTTGAGCCCCGCAGAGTTTGCACTGGTCAAGGCGTATCTCGATCGCAGTGAACGTGAGACACACGGATGCTTGTCAGAAGCAGTGAAGCAACTCGACGCACCACGTTCGGCCAAGATCATCTGGCTCAAGGACAAGGTTCCCGGCAGGGACGCGGTAAAGGTCCGGTCTTTGCAATTCAAGTAAGGACACTGGAAGTAATGTCTGATGTATTTGTGAAGCATAGTCCTTCCGTATTTGTTGTCGCATTGCGTCAACCCACTTAGGCTTCGGGCATCTTTTTGGAGATGCTCGATGCCTTTTCGATATTTCGTTAAACAACTCCTGTTGCCGCCCGGCATTCTTTTGCTGTTGTTGGTGCTTGCCTGGTGGTTGCGTCGCTCAAGACCGCGCCTTGCCGGGTTGTGCTTTGCGCTGGGCGTGGGCGGCTTCTGGCTGATGAGTCTGCCGGTGGTGGTGCAGTGGGGCGCCAAGGCGCTGGAGCGTGAAGCGCCGCTGGCTCGCGACGATTGGGCAACGCTGAGTCAGCGCGCCGATGCAATCGTGGTGCTCGGTTCGGGGCGTGAGCGGGGCGATCTGGCATGGGGCGCTGACCAGCCAACGGGCGTGGGCCTGGAACGCGAGCGCTATGCGGCGCGGCTGGCCAAGGCTTCCGGTTTGCCGATTCTGACCAGCGGTGGCCTGCATTACGGCACCCCGCCGACCGAAGCGAAGTTGATGGCGGACTCGTTGCGCGATGATTTCGGCGTGGCCGTGCGTTGGCAGGAAGGGCGCAGCCGCACGACCCGGGAGAACGCGGAGTTCAGCGCGGAAGTTTTGTTGCCGGAGGGGATCAAGCGCGTGGTCGTCGTGACTCAAGCCTGGCACATGCCACGAGCGGTCTGGAGTTTCAAAAAGGCAGGATTTGAAGTTGTGCCAGCGCCGGTGGGGTTTTTAGGCGTGGACAACGCCCGGCCACTGGGCGGCTGGATGCCGGAATTCAAGTCGATCTGGCAGAGCGGGCAGTTGTTGAATGAGGCGGTGGGGCAGATCGGTTACTCAATGTTTTACTGATGCGATGTCGGCGCTGATTGATCGTTCCCACGCTCCGCGTGGGAATGCCGCCGGGGACGCTCCGCGTTCCGCTGTTGACGTTGTGACGCAGAGCGTCACGGGATGCATTCCCACGCGGAGCGTGGGAACGATCATCAGACTGTCTTGGCCATCCGGCTTGCGATCAACGCCCAACCAAACAACAGCACGCAAACAATGATCAGCGGCCACGAGCGCCATTGCAGATAAGGCGTCAGGTTGTGCATGGGCACCACTTCACCGTACAAAATGCCGCGCTCGAACTGCGGGATCTGCACGGTGATCTGGCCGAACGGGTTGATCAAGCCGGTCACGCCGTTGTTGGTGGCGCGGATCATCCAGCGACCGGCTTCCAGTGCGCGCATCTGCGCCATCTGCAAGTGTTGCAGCGGGCCGATGGACGTGCCGAACCAGGTGTCATTACTGATGGTCAGCAGCAGATCGCTACGCGCCGCAAGGCTGGCGGCGAATTCCGGGTAAACCACTTCGTAGCAGATGAACGGCGCAATCTGATAACCCTTGGCCTGCAGCATCGGCTGATCAGCCGGGCCACGGGCAAAGTCTGACATCGGCAGGTCGAAGAAGGCGATCAGCCCGCGCAGCACGTCCTGTAACGGGACGTATTCGCCAAACGGCACCAGCTTCTGTTTGAGGTAAGTGCCATCGCCTTCACCCACGACGGTGATGCCGTTGTAGAAACGCTTCTGGTGATGGACTTCCTCGCGAATCGGTACGCCAGTAATCAGCGCGGATTGACGCTCTGCAGCGAAGTTTCCCATCATGTTCAGGTAGCCCTCGGCGGACTCCTTGAGCACCGGAATGGCCGTTTCCGGCCAGATCAGCAAGTCGACCGGTTTCGAGCTGAAACTCATGTCGCGGTACAGCGCCAACTGCGCGTTGAGCTGCGCCGGGTCCCACTTCATGCTCTGTTCGATGTTGCCCTGAATCGCCGCGACACTCAGCGGAGCACCCGCCGGGGTTGTCCAGGCGTGTTCCTTGAGCGCCATGCCGGCCACCCAAGGGCCGACCAGCAGCAACACACCCGCGGCGATGAAACCTTTGCGGTTTGTGCGTACCAGGCGCAAAGCGTTACAGAACAGCGCGGCCGTCAGGGCCAGGGTGAAGGAGATCAGCCACATCCCGCCGAGTGGCGCGAGCCCGGCCAAGGGGCCGTCGAGCTGGCTGTAGCCAGAATAAAGCCAGGGAAAACCGGTCAGGAACCAGCCGCGAAACGCTTCTTGACCGACCCACAACGCCGCAAACGCAAGGGCATCGGCCAGCGGCGCTTCGTTACGGCGCAGCCAACGCGCCCAGATCCAGGCGGGCAGGGCGAAGAACCAGGCAATCGCCGCCGTGAAGATCAGCATCAGGAAACCGGCCAGCAGCACCGAAGCGCCGCCGAAGTGGTGAATGCTGTAGTAGATCCAACTGGTGCCAGCGCCAAACAGACCGAAACCGAAACACCAGCCACGGCCCAAGGCCTGGCGGGGGCTCAGTTCGCGTAAGCCGGCATAGAAGAAACCGACCGCCAGCAACGCCAACGGCCAGATATCGAACGGCGCCAGGGCCAGGGTGGTGATTGCACCGGCCACCACGGCCAGCAGGTTACCGGGCCAGCCGGGGCGGGTTACGCGGAGCATGTCAATCCTTAACGGGCAATGGGTGTCAGGCGCAGCAGGTGAATACGACGGCTGTCGGCGTTCAGGATGCGGAAGCGATAAGGGCCGATTTCAGTGATTTCGTTGCGTTTTGGCAGGTGCCCGAACGCGCTCATCACCAGACCGCCGACAGTGTCGAATTCGTCATCGGAGAATTGGCTGTCGAAGAACTCGTTGAAGTTCTCGATCGGCGTCAGGGCCTTGATCAGGAAATCACCGCTGGGTAGCGGCTTGATGTAGCTGTCTTCTTCGACGTCATGCTCGTCTTCGATGTCGCCGACGATTTGTTCCAGCACGTCTTCGATGGTCACCAGACCCGCCACACCGCCGTATTCGTCAATGACGATGGCCATGTGGTTGTGGTTGGCGCGGAACTCGCGCAGCAGCACATTCAGACGCTTGGACTCGGGCACGAAGGTGGCCGGGCGCAGCAGGTCCTTGATGTTGAAGCTGTCTCCGTTCTCCTTGAGGATCAACGGCAGCAAGTCCTTGGCCAGCAACACGCCCATCACGTCATCGTGGCTTTCGCCGATCACCGGGTAGCGGGAGTGGGCCGAGTCGACCACGGCAGGCAGGAACTCGCGGGGTGTCTGGGTCGCCTTGATGCTGATCATCTGCGAGCGCGGGACCATGATGTCCCGTACTTGCAGGTCAGCAACCTGGATGGCGCCTTCGACGATGGCCAGCGCTTCGCTGTCCAGCAACTTGTTTTGGTGTGCATCGCGCAGCAGCTCCAGCAGCTCCTGGCGGTTCTTCGGCTCGTGGGCAAAAGCCTGGGTGAGCTTACCCAGCCATGACTTTTGCCCGTTGCTCGATCGATCTTCGCTCATAGCGATTACTCTGAATCCTTTGTTGTAACGATAGGGGATGCGTCGGTTTCGTCGTCCGCATACGGGTCGGGATAGCCCAACTCTGCAAGCAACGTTCGTTCCAGTGCTTCCATTTCTTCGGCTTCGTCGTCATCTATATGGTCGTAACCCAGCAGATGCAAGCAGCCATGAATGACCAGATGCGCCCAATGGGCCTTGAGCTCCTTGCCTTGTTCGGCGGCTTCGCGCTCGACCACCGCCACGCAGATCACCAGATCGCCCAGCAGCGGAATGTCGAGAAACTCGTCGGGCACATCGGCAGGAAACGACAAGACGTTAGTGGCGTAATCCTTTTGCCGCCAGGTGTGGTTCAGCTCGCGACCTTCCTCTTCATCGACCAAACGGATGGTCATTTCGGAGTCGGCTGTGCGCTGGCGCAGCGCCAGTTCGCACCATTGGCGGAACTCGGCTTCGCTTGGGGCAGGCGCGTCGGTAGCCAGTTGCAGATCAAGCTCAAGCATCGTGGCGATTGTCCTTGGACGAGAACTTCGCCGGTTCGTCGGCCACGCGATTCTCGAAGCGCTCGTAGGCTTCGACGATGCGCTGCACCAATGGATGGCGCACGACGTCTTTGGGCATGAAATGGGTGAAGCTGATTCCCGGTACGTCTTTGAGCACTTCGATCACATGGTGCAGCCCGGACTTGGTGCCTTTCGGCAGGTCGACCTGGGTGATGTCACCGGTGATGACTGCTGTGGAGCCGAAGCCGATCCGGGTCAGGAACATCTTCATCTGTTCGACGGTGGTGTTCTGGCTTTCGTCGAGGATGATGAAACTGTTGTTCAAGGTGCGACCGCGCATGTAGGCCAGCGGTGCAACTTCGATCACCTGGCGTTCGATCAGCTTGGCGACGTGTTCGAAGCCGAGCATTTCGTAGAGCGCGTCGTAAAGTGGGCGCAGGTACGGGTCGATCTTCTGCGACAGGTCGCCGGGCAGGAAGCCGAGCTTTTCGCCCGCTTCAACCGCCGGGCGCACCAGCAGGATGCGGCGAATCTGCTCGCGTTCCAGCGCGTCTACCGCGCAGGCAACGGCCAGATAAGTCTTGCCGGTACCGGCCGGGCCGATGCCGAAGTTGATGTCGTTACCGAGGATTTCCTTCACATAGCGCAACTGATTCAAGCCGCGAGGGCGAATCATGCCTTTTTTGGTGCGCAGGGCGACGGAAGGTTCGGAGGGGGAGACGTTGTCCAGCTCTTCGACGGCCGATTCCTGCAGGAACAGGTGAACCATGTCCGGCGACAGCTCGGTACCCTTGGTTTCCCGGTACAGACGGCGCAGGAGGTTTTCCGCGGAGGTGGTGTGTTTGGGTTCGCCGATCAGTTCGAACTGGTTTCCGCGGTTGCGGATCTCGATGGTCAGGCGCTGTTCGATCAAGCGCAGATGCTCGTCGAATTGCCCGCACAGATTGGCGAAGCGGCGAGCTTCAAAAGGCTCGAGGATAAAACGATGTGGTTCTATGGGTGCGTTCAAGGTCGTATTTAGCCGCCCTGGGGCAATTAAGATGAAATCAAGGATAACGCCAGAGGCCTGGGTGCGAAAGCTCTTAAATAAAGCAACGTCCAACACCGCCCCTGTAGCAGCAAAGCTTGCTCGCGATGGCTGTCTGGCATTCAACATATGAGTCGTCTGACCTGGCGCCATCGCGAGCAAGCTCGGCTCCCACAATGATGTGCGGTGTTACTGGATCAACGAGCCCCGCAGCGAGTGCGGCTGAGCGGCGTCGATGTGCACATCGGCGAACTGCCCAATCAAGGTCGGATTGTCGCAGCGGAAATTGACGATGCGGTTGTTCTCGGTCCGGCCTTGCAGTTCGCCGGGGTCTTTTTTCGAATAATCGGTCACCAGGATTCGCTGGATCGAACCGACCATTTGTCGGCTGATCTCGAAACCTTGCTGGTTCAGGCGATGTTGCAGGGCGTTCAGGCGTTCTTTTTTCAGCTCTTCCGGCGTTTCGTCGGCCAGATCGGCAGCCGGAGTACCCGGGCGCTGGCTATAGACGAACGAGTAGGAGAAGTCGAAACCGACGTCTTCGATCAGCTTCATGGTCTGTTCGAAGTCTTTCTCGGTCTCGCCCGGGAAGCCGACGATGAAGTCCGAACTGATGCAAATCCCCGGCACAGCGGCCCGCAGTTTGCGCAGTTTGGATTTGTATTCCAGCGCGGTGTGGTTGCGCTTCATCGCCGCCAGGATTCGGTCCGAACCCGATTGCACCGGCAAGTGCAGGTGTTTGACCAGTTCCGGCACGTCGGCGTGAGCCTGAATCAGGCTGTCGGAGAACTCCAGCGGGTGTGAGGTGGTGTAGCGGATGCGGTCGATGCCATCGACGGCGGCGACGACGCGGATCAGTTCGGCCAGGTCAGCCAAACGACCATCATGAGTGGTCCCGCGATAGCCATTGACGTTCTGCCCCAGCAGGGTCACTTCGCGCACGCCGTTTTCAGCCAGGTGGATGATCTCGGCGATCACGTCATCGAAGGGGCGGCTGACTTCTTCACCTCGGGTGTAAGGCACCACGCAGAACGTGCAGTACTTGCTGCAGCCTTCCATGACCGACACGTAGGCGCTTGGCCCATCGACGCGCGGCTCGGGCAAGTGGTCGAACTTTTCGATTTCCGGGAACGAGACGTCGACTTGCGGCAGCTTGGTAGCGCGGGCGGCGTCGATCATTTCCGGCAGGCGGTGCAGGGTCTGCGGGCCGAAGACCACGTCCACGTAAGGGGCGCGGTCGCGAATTGCAGCGCCTTCCTGGCTGGCCACGCAACCGCCGACGGCGATCACCATGTCCGGGTTGGCCAGTTTCAGTTCGCGCCAGCGGCCGAGCTGAGAATACACCCGGTCCTGGGCGCGTTCGCGGATCGAGCAGGTATTGAGCAGGATCACGTCGGCATCTTCAGCGCGAGCGGTGACTTCCAGGGCCTGGTGTTCGCCCAGCAGATCGACCATGCGCGAGCTGTCGTACTCGTTCATCTGGCAACCGTGGGTTTCGATGTAAAGCTTCTTGGCCATGGACAGAGTCATCACGTGATTCAAAGAACCGCGCATTATAGGGAACATGTCCCAAGGTTCCTACCGCTGTGCGTCCGGCGGCTATGCTATAGTTCGCGCCCTCATTTTTATCCCCGATGTGTTGCTCGCCCACCATGACCAAACGTGAAGCTCCAATCTACAAGGTGATTTTCCTCAACCAGGGCCAGGTGTACGAAATGTATGCCAAGCAGATCTATCAAAGTGATCTGTGGGGCTTCCTGGAAGTGGAAGAGTTCGTCTTTGGCGAGCGCACGCAAGTGGTCGTCGATCCGAGCGAAGAGAAGCTCAAGGCTCAGTTCGAAGGCGTTGTGCGCAGCTTTGTGCCGATGCATTCGATCGTGCGGATCGACGAGGTCGAGCGCCTCGGTACGCCGAAAATCAGCGAAGCCCGCGGTGCGGTCGGCAATGTCATGCCGTTTCCGATGCCGATGCCTGAGAAGTAAGCCTCAAGACCGAGTCGCCGCCATTCGCGAGCAAGCCCGCTCCCACATTTGATTTGTGTACGACGCAGATCAAATGTGGGAGCGGGCTTGCTCGCGAAGGGGCCAGAAAGATCGACACATCATTTAAGGCAGTGGCGAAAACGGCGTACGCCCATCGGCGCTTTGCAATTCCATCAGATATTTGCGGAAGATTTGCCCCAGCACCTGGGTAGCCACTTCAAGTTCTTCGCGAGGCATTTTCTCGGCGACTTCGTCGGCGGTGTCCAACGCTTCTTCAGCACCGTTGACCGCAGCCATTTTCAGCACGATATACGCCTGAATATTATTGGCCGGTACGCCTTCGCCGTGGAAGAACATGGAGCCGAGTTTGAATTGCGCCTGAGCATGGCCTTGCAACGAGGCCTTTTCGAAGTAGCCCAGGGCTTTTTTGAGGTCGCGCGGCGTATTTTTGCCGTCGTAGTAGAACTCACCCAACTCGTATTGCGCTTGCGCATCCCCTTCATCCGACGCTTTCTGGCAGGCGGCGAGAGCCTGTGCCAGGTCTTGCGGCTGAGTATTGAGGGTGCAACGACCCATCGCTGGGATTAACAACGAGTTGCCGCCTGCTTGTGCGAGCGCGAGCAGGGGCTGAAGGAGCAACAGGCAGCCCAATGCAAGGGCGCGGCCGGTGCGGTTCATGGGAATCGACTTACCTCTGAAGGGCGCGCGGACCCATCGAGGGATCCAATAAGCGCGCATTATGAAATAAGCAGGGCCAACCTTACAAAGTCTTTACTCGTTTTTCTGCTGCGCGGGGAATATATCGCCCACTTTGCTGGGGATTTTGAGCAGAAGCGTAGGAATAAGGGCGGGAAAGCAGGTGAAAGCTGACGCTGGCAACCGCCAACGTCAGCGGCACAGCGTTATTTCAATGCAGCAAATGCGCGCTCGGCGGCGTCCAGCGTCAGTTTCAGCTCGGTTTCGCCATGGGCGATCGAGGTGAAGCCGGCTTCGAAGGCGCTCGGCGCCAGGTACACGCCGCCTTCAAGCATCAGGTGGAAGAAGCGCCCGAACAGGGCGGCGTCGCTGGCCATCACGTCATCGAAGGTCACGATGTCGTCGGCGCCACTGAAGTACAGACCGAACATGCCGCCGGCCTGTGTGGTCACGAACGGAATGCCCGCGGCATCCGCGCGTTGTTGCAGGCCATCGAGCAGACGGCTGGTGTAGTCAGTCAACTCGGCATGGAAACCCGGGCGGCTGATCAGGCGCAGGGTCGTCAGACCCGCAGCCATGGCCAGCGGGTTACCCGACAAGGTGCCCGCCTGATAGACCGGGCCCAATGGCGCGATGTGCGACATGATTTCGCGCTTGCCGCCGAAGCAACCAACCGGCATGCCGCCACCGATGATTTTGCCGAAGGTGGTCAGGTCCGGTGTCACGCCGTAGTGGGCTTGTGCGCCGCCAAGGGCGACACGGAAACCAGTCATCACTTCGTCGAAAATCAGCACCACGCCATGCTTGTCGCACAGGGTGCGCAGGCCTTCGAGGAAACCTGGCGCCGGCGGTACGCAGTTCATGTTGCCGGCCACTGGCTCGACGATGATGCACGCCACGTCCTGGCCGACTTCGGCGAGCATGGTTTCTACGGCGTCGATGTCGTTGAACGGCAGGGTCAGGGTGTGTTTGGCGAAGGCCGCTGGCACACCGGCCGAGCTCGGCACACCTTGGGTCAGTGCGCCGGAGCCGGCCTTGACCAGCAGACTGTCGGAGTGACCGTGGTAGCAGCCTTCGAACTTGATGATGCTGTCGCGGCCGGTGAAACCACGGGCCAGACGGATCGCACTCATGGTCGCTTCGGTGCCGGAGCTGACCATGCGCACCATTTCCATCGACGGCACGATCGAGCAGACCAGATCAGCCATCTGGGTTTCCATCTCGGTCGGCGCGCCGTAGGACAATCCGTGCTCAAGCTGTTTGCGCACGGCGTCCAGCACGTCGGGGTGGCTGTGGCCGAGAATCATCGGCCCCCAGGAACCGACGTAATCCACATAACGCTTGTTGTCTTCGTCGGTGACGTAGGCGCCTTCCGCGTGTTTGAAGAACAACGGCGTGCCGCCCACGCTTTTGAATGCGCGAACAGGCGAGTTCACGCCACCGGGAATGTGTTTCTGTGCATTGGCAAACAGCGTTTCGGAACGAGACATGATCGGGCTCTCAAATCAGATTTTCAGTAATTCGTTGAATGCGCGGGCGCGGCGTGTCACTTCAGCCGTGCTCTCGGCGCCAAACAGGCCATGGACCACCGCCAGCAGATCAACCCCGTGGGCCACCAGTGGTGCGGCGTTTTCCAGGGTGATGCCGCCAATCGCGCAGATCGGCAGGTGCAGTTTGCTGCGGGCCTGGTCGAGCAATTCGAGGCTGCAAGTCGGTGCGCCGGGTTTGGTGTTGGAGTTGAAGAAACGACCGAAAGCGACATAACTGGCGCCTTCCTTGGCCGCTTGCTCGGCGAGTTCGAGTTGCGCGTGGCAGGTCGAACCGATGATCGCCTGGCGACCGAGCAGTGCCCGAACCGGCATCAGCGGGCCATCGGTCTGGCCCAGGTGCACGCCGACGTTCAGGCGTGCAGCGAGTTCGGCATCGTCGTTGATGATCAACTGGGTCTTGTAGCGTTCGCACAGATCGCGCAAGGCTTCGGCCTCGCGCAGACGGCGGGCCTCATCGCTGCTCTTGTCGCGGTATTGCAGCAGGGTGACGCCGCCTTCCAGCGCCGCCTCCACGTACGAAAGAAATTTACCTGCCAGCAGTTGGCTATCGGTAATGGCGTACAGGCCACGTAGCTTCATCGGGCAATCCTTTTTGCTTTACGCATGGACAGTTACGAACAGAAATCCAGCGGCAGGCGGCGCGGCACGAACTGGCCTTTGCCCAACTGCTCCGCATCACGTAGGGTGCGCCACGTGTAGTTAAGCGCGGTCTGCACGGCACTGGCGAGATTTTCGCCGAGGGCCAGACGACCGGCGAGGGCGCTGGCCAGCGTGCAACCGGAACCGTGATAACTGCCGGGCAAGCGCTGGCAGGTGAAGGTTTCGCGGCGACCGTCGCGGCTGTACAGGCGATTGTGGATTTCGTGTTCATCGCCATGGCCGCCGGTGATCAGCAGGTGTTTGACGAATGGCAGGAGTTTTTCAGCGCACTCGTCCGCGGTGCCTTCGGGCAGTTCGGCGAGGATGCGGGCTTCGGGAAGGTTAGGAGTGGCGATGATCGACAGGGGTAGCAGGCGCTCGCGCATGGCGTAGCCGACTTCGTCCTTGCCCAGGCGTCCGCCGCCACCGGCGCGCAGCACCGGGTCGCAGACCACCGGCAAATGCGGGTGCGCCGAGAGCAGTTCGACTACGGTGTCGACCATTTCCAGGGAACCGAGCATGCCCAGTTTGACGGCAGCGACTTCGGAATCGTTGAGCACGGCGTTGGCCTGCGCCAACACCCACTCACGGTCGAGGACGCGGAAGTCAGTGACGTTGACCGTGTCTTGCACGGTCAGCGCGGTGACGGCCGGGGCCGCATGACAACCCTGAGCGAGCAGGGCTTCGATATCTGCCTGCAAGCCGGCGCCACCACTTGGGTCGTGGCCGGAGAGACAGAGGACAACGGGGCGAGAGCTGTAGATATTCATGGTGCGCGAGCTTACCACCAGTCGACCGACGAGTCATGACGGTCCATGTAGCAGCTGGCGAAGCCTGCGTTCGGCTGCGTAGCAGTCGTAAAACCTGAACACGCGGTCTGCCTGATACACCGCAGCGACTGACTTCACGACTGCTACGCAGCCGAACGCAGGCTTCGCCAGCTGCTACACGGAGTGGGCGTCTGGAACGCCCGTGCTAGAGCCTTTGTAGGAAAAATTTCAATGGTGTTCAATGGCCACCAACGGCTATGCTAGAGTGGATCCAAACCAATAACAGGTAATACCGGTTTTACGTCTACTCAAAAGGAATGAGGGGCTTCCTGAGATAACCGGACAGGCCACGCTGGGGCTTAAATGCGCTATTTGCTGATGTTGCTGTTGTGCTTGCCCCTCATGGCGAGTGCAGTCGAATTCGACGAATTCACTCAAAGCCTTCCCCTGGGCCGAACCCTGCAAGTGTTCGAAGACGCGGGCGGTCAGGCGACCATCGCCGATGTCCGTGCACAAGTCGCGGCCGGAAACTTCAAACCCCACGACAAAGCGACTCTCAACGCCGGTTACTCGCGTTCAGTGTTCTGGCTGAAAATCGACCTGCATTACCGCCCGAACAACCCTGCGGTGCAACGCACCTGGTTGCTGGAACTGGCCTATCCGCCCCTTGATCACCTTGATCTCTATTTGCCCGATACGGCCGGTGGCTATCAACTGGCGCGCCAGACTGGCGATGCCTTGCCGTTCGACAGTCGCGAAATCCGCCAGAACAACTACCTGTTCGATCTGAACTTCACCCCTGATCAAGCGCAAACCCTGTACCTGCGCCTGCAGAGTGAAGGGTCGATCCAGGCGCCGGTCACCCTATGGTCGAGCACTGCCTACCTGGAAGAGCAACCGATCCGACTGTATGTGCTGGGGCTGATCTACGGCGTGTTGCTGGGGATGCTGGTGTACAACCTGTTCATCTATCTCAGTGTGCGCGATACCAGCTACCTCTATTACATCTTCTATATCGCCTCGTTCGGTTTGTATCAGCTGTCAGTGAACGGAGCGGCGGTGGAGTATTTCTGGCCGAACAATCCCTGGTGGGCCAACGCTGCGACGCCGTTTTTCATCGGTTGCGCAGGTCTGTTCGGTAGCCAGTTCGCTCGCGGCTTCTTGCAGACGGCGACCCACAGTCGTTGGCTCGACCGCTTGCTGCTGGCGTTGATTGCGTTTAGCGCGGTGGTGGTCGGGTTGTCGTTGATGACCAGTTACGCCCTGGCCCTGCGCCTGGCGACGGCGCTGGCACTGACCTTCACCGTAGTGATTTTTGCCGCAGGGATTTTTGCCTGGCTGCGTGGCCTGCGAGTGGCGCGTTACTTCATCATTGCCTGGTCGGCGTTTTTGCTCGGCGGCATCGTCAACACCCTGATGGTGCTGGGTTACCTGCCAAACGTGTTCCTGACCATGTATTCCAGCCAGATTGGCTCGGCGATAGAGGTGGCGCTGCTGTCCCTGGCGCTGGCCGATCGCATCAACGCCATGCGCGAGCAGCAGGCACAGACCCTGTTCGATGCCGGCCAAACGCTTGAAGTGCTGAACCAGCAATTGGCGCGCAGTAACAAGCTCAAGGACGAATTCCTCGCCACCCTGACCCACGAACTGCGCACGCCCATGAACGGTGTGATCGGTTCACTGGAACTGATGCAGACCGTCGAGATGGACCCGGAGCTGGAGCAATATCAGCAAACGGCCTACGGTTCGGCGCGAGACATGATGCGCATGGTCAACGGCATCCTCACGCTGACCGAGTTGCAGGCCGGCAAGCTCAAGACCTATCCGGCCGTTTTCAGTTTGCGCGGCGTGGTCGAGGCTTTGCGCCTGCAATTCGAGGGCAACGCGTTGAGCAAGTCGCTGGACTTCAAAGTCGAGGTCACGCCGGGACTGCCGGATCGCTTGCACGGCGACAGCGCCAAGTTGGCGCAATGCCTGGAATGCCTGCTGGAAAACGCGATCAAGTTCACTCGGATCGGTGGACTGGCGCTGCGGGTGACGGGTAAACCCGTGACGCCCGACCGACTGGCACTGTCCTTTGCGGTGATCGACACCGGCATCGGCTTCACCGATCTGGGGGAGGCGACGCTGTATCAGCGGTTCTTCCAGCTCGATGGCTCGATGACCCGTGAATATGGAGGTCTGGGCGTTGGCCTGGCGATCTGTCGACAGCTGGTCGAGTTGCTCGGTGGGAAACTGACTCACCGCTCCGAGCCTGGTCGTGGCAGCCGCTTCCAGCTCGACGTCGAGTTCGAACTGCCCGTGGTGGAGCGGCCGTCAGTGCCCTTGATGCCCCGGGAATTTCCTCGCCTGCGACTGCCTCAGGACTGCACCGTCCTGCTGGTTGATGACAACAGCATCAATCAGCTGGTGATGCGTGGCATGTTGCTCAAGCTGGGCTTCCGGGTGCGCACCGCCGACAACGGGGCTAGCGCGATCGATCACTTGCAGCGCGAAACCTTCGATGCGGTATTGCTCGATTGCCAGCTTCCATCTCTGGGTGGCGCGTCCCTCTGTTGCCAGATCCGCGCGTTGCCGGGCTGCGCCGAACTGCCGGTATTCGTGATTGCCTTGAGCATTGATCGGGAACGCTGCCCGACCGGTGCCTTGATCGATTACCTGAGCAAACCGGTGAAATTCGAGGACCTGCAGGCAGCGCTCTATCGTCGGGTGCTGTGTCCAAAGCAAGGCGAAAGCGCCGATATTTAGGCAGATATGACACTTTGTTCGGTCAAGGGGCGGTGCTTAACTGAAGTCACTTGGCTGACCAAAGGAGCCCCGTCATGAACCTGCATCAGTTCGCCGAAACCCACGAAGTTACCAACCAGCCACCGTCGCTGGACGGCGCCAACCTGTATCGCATCGACCTGCCGTTGCAGGAGTGGTCGCGGCGTTTCGGGGCCGGGTGGGCCGAGTCGCGGATCGACGCTTACGGCGCACTGGCCGGCGGGCCGCTGATGGAAGCGGGGTTCCTGGCCAACCAGAACAAGCCGGTTTTCAGCAGTCATGACCGTTACGGCCACCGCATCGACCTGGTGGAATTTCACCCGGCGTATCACGAACTGATGCGCACGGCGGTCGAACACGGTCTGACTTCATTGCCCTGGGCGCATCCGCAGTCTGGTGCCCACGTCGCCCGCGCTTCCATGACTTACCTGCACAGCCAGGCCGAAGCCGGTAGTGGTTGCCCGCTGACCATGACCTTCGCCAGCGTCCCTGCGATGCGTCTGCAACCGGACTTGGCCGAGCAGTGGCTGCCGAAAATCCTCTCTACCGAATACGACCCGCGCAACGTCGGCATGGCCCACAAGGCCGGGGTCACCATCGGCATGGCCATGACCGAGAAACAGGGTGGCACTGACGTGCGGGCCAACACCACCAAGGCTTTTCCGGTCGGCGCCAGTGGTCCGGGCCAGGCGTATGAACTGGTGGGCCACAAGTGGTTCTGTTCCGCGCCGATGTGCGATGCGTTCCTGACCCTGGCCCAGACTGACAAGGGTTTGACCTGTTTCCTGCTGCCGCGCCATCGCCCGGATGACACGCGCAATCAGTTCTACATACAGCGCCTGAAGAACAAACTCGGCAATTGTTCCAACGCGTCCAGCGAGGTGGAGTTCCGTGGTGCGCTGGCGTGGATGGTCGGCGAGGAAGGGCGGGGCGTTCCGACCATCATCGAAATGGTCGCCATGACCCGCTTCGATTGCATGGTCGGTTCCAGTTCGCTGATGCGCCAGGCCCTGACCCAGGCCAGCCATCACTGCGCTCACCGCAAGGTCGGCGGCAAATTGCTCAGCGAACAACCCTTGATGCAAAACGTACTGGCCGACCTGGCCCTGGAAAGCGAAGCCGCCCTGGCCTTGAGCCTGCGCATGGGGCAGGCGCTGGATCATCTGGATGACGAGCATGAAGCCAAATTCGCTCGGCTGGTCACTGCGGTGGGCAAATACTGGATCTGCAAACGCGCGCCCGGAATGATCAACGAAGCCGCCGAATGCATGGGCGGCGCCGGTTATGTCGAAGACAGCATCCTGCCGCGGTTGTACCGTGAGGCACCGGTCAATTCGACGTGGGAAGGTTCCGGCAACGTGCAATGCCTCGACGTATTGCGAGCGTTGTCCAAGGAGCCAGGTGTGCTCGACGTATTGTTCAGCGAATTGGGCGATGGTCATGGCGACAAACGCCTGGCTGCACACATCACTCAATTGCAGGCGGCTTTCAAAGACACCAGCGACATTCAATACCGCGCCCGCCAGCTCACCGAAGACATCGCCTTGGGCCTTCAGGCCAAGCTGTTGCTGGAGGCGGGCAACGCCGCCGTCAGTGATGCCTTCATTGCGAGCCGCCTCGGTTCGGCCGGTCGGGTGTATGGCGCGTTGCCACGTGGGCTGGATGTGGAAGCGATTGTCGCCCGGTCGACACCACAGGGCTTCTGATCGCGCTGACTTGCAGGCAAGATGAAGGCCTGCAAGTCAGAACACAGGATGCTGATCGTGACCGAAGCTTTTATTGTCGTTCAAACCGCCGAGCAAGCCGTGGACCGGCTTGCGCTCTTGCACAATCGTGCAACCACCGCGCTGAACCAGGCGCTCAAGCGTTACCTCAAGGATCGAGTCGAACCGGACGCCGAACAGCGTGCGATGTTTCGTTATCCCGAACTGCGTCTGACCTACCATTGCCAGGGCGAAGTCCCACAGACCACTCGGGCCTACGCCAAGGTTCAGTTGCCGGGCACCTACAGCGTCACCGTCACCCATCCGGCGGCTTTCCGTAAGTATTTGCTGGAACAACTCGTGCCGTTGATGCACGACTTCACCGTGACCGTGGAAGTCGGCATCAGCCAGCAGAACATTCCTTATCCGTATGTGGTTGAGCAGGGCGATGAGCTGGCCGGCTCCGGCGTGACTGCGGCCGTGTTGGCGCGGGTGTTCCCGAGTACCGACCTGTCGGCTGCGACCGATGGCATCGCCGACGGTTTGTACGATTGGGAAAATACCGACCCGCTGCCGTTGGCCTTGTTCGACGCTGCGCGGGTGGATTTCTCCCTGCGCCGCTTGGTGCATTACACCGGCAGCGACTGGCGCCATGTGCAGCCATGGATTCTGCTGACCAACTACCACCGCTACGTTGACCAGTTCATCGTCCATGGCCTGGAACAGTTGCGCAGTGATCCGCGTTTCGTGCGCATGGTCTTGCCGGGCAACGTGATCATCGAAAAGAGCATGGACCACGGCGAAGCCTCGGCGATTGCCGCCGGTGTGGTTTGGCACCGCTATCAGATGCCGGCCTATCACCTGATCGCCAGCGACGGCCACGGCGTGACCCTGGTGAACATCGGCGTCGGCCCGTCCAACGCCAAGAACATCACTGACCACCTGGCGGTACTGCGTCCGCATTGCTGGCTGATGATCGGCCACTGTGGCGGCTTGCGTCAGTCGCAGACCATCGGCGATTACGTGCTGGCGCACGCTTACATGCGCCGCGACGGGATTCTCGATCGGGTCGTGCCGCCGAATATTCCGATTCCGGCCCTGGCCGAAGTGCAGATGGCGTTGCAGCAAGCGGCGGCCAATATCACCGGTGAGAAGGGCGACGAGCTGAAAAAACGCCTGCGCACCGGCACCGTACTGACCTACGACGACCGTAACTGGGAATTGCGTTGGGCTCAGGAGCGTCCGCTGATCAACCTGTCTCGCGCTGTGGCGGTGGACATGGAAAGCGGCACCATCGCGGCGCAAGGTTATCGCTTGCGGGTTCCGTACGGCACGTTGCTCTGTGTTTCGGACAAACCGTTGCACAGCGAAATCAAGCTGCCGGGTTCGGCCAACGCCTTCTATGAGCGTGCGGTCAGCCAGCACTTGAAGATCGGTATCGAGGCGGTGGATCTGTTGCGCACCGAACTCAACTCGTTGCACTCGCGCAAACTGCGCAGCTTCGACGAGCCGCCGTTCCGCTGATTGCGAGATGGTCATTTAACGGTCAGGGCACTAGCATTAGCAGCCCTGACCGCTAGATGTTCCTTTTCCCATGTCCCGTCCTCAACGTCCCGTTTCCCGCCGCCCTGGCGTGAAGCCTGCGCCATCGTCCTCAGCCCCGCGCCGTGTCGCCAAAGCGCCACCGGCCGAGCCGAAGCTGATTCTGTTCAACAAGCCGTTCGATGTGCTGACGCAATTCAGCGACGGCGAAGGGCGGGCGACGCTCAAGGATTACATCGAGATTCCCGGGATTTACCCGGCAGGACGGCTGGACCGCGACAGCGAAGGTTTGCTGCTGCTGACCAACGACGGCCAGCTTCAGGCGCGGATCGCCGATCCGAAACACAAACTGGCGAAGACCTATTGGGTGCAGGTGGAAGGCGAGCCGAGTGCCGAGCAATTGCAGCGTTTACGCGATGGCGTGGAGCTGAACGATGGCATGACACTACCGGCTGAAGCGCGGCAGCTTGAAGAACCTGAACTGTGGCCACGCAACCCGCCCGTACGCTTTCGCAAAAGTGTGCCGACAAGCTGGCTGGAATTGGTGATTCGCGAAGGGCGTAACCGTCAGGTACGGCGCATGACCGCGGCGGTCGGCTTGCCGACGTTGCGTCTGGTACGGGTCAGAATCGGCGACTGGTCAATCGAAGGGCTCGATCAGGGCCAGTGGAAGGAAGTGCCGGCGCGTTTATAACGTGCCGGATTCGATCAGGCCGATGACCACACTTTTGATCACGAACGCGGCCACGCCCAAGCCGAGTACGAAGAACAGGATGAACGAGCCAAAGCGTCCGGCCTTGGATTTCTTCGCCAGATCCCAGACGATGAAACCCATGAAAATGATCAGGATGCTGACCAGTCCGGTCATCATCCACTCTTCGAATACTGCAGGATCCATCGAACATCTCCAGCGCGGGCGGGGCTAAAAGGCGCTGGAGTATACGACATGGGGGATTGGCTAAGTATTGACCTGCGGCAGCGTGTCGCAGCTATTCGTCGCCTGGCCCTACCCTTGTAGGAGCTGTCGAGTGAAACGAGGCTGCGATCTTTTGATCTTGTTTCTTTACAAAGCAAAGTCAAAAGATCGCAGCCTCGTTTCACTCGACAGCTCCTACAGGAGCGGGTCTCAGCTGCGCAAGTGAGTGAGGGGCAGCTCAGTACTATTCAATACCTGATTAAGCACAAAACTCGACCGCACGCTCGTCACCCCTTCAATCCGGGTCAGATGCCCCAGCAGCAATTTCTGATAATGATCCATGTCCGGCACGACGACCTTGAGCTGATAGTCGGCATCCATCCCGGTCACCAAACTGCATTCCAGTACCTGCGGCAACGTACGAATCGCCGCTTCGAAGTTTTCGAAACGCTCCGGCGTATGCCGGTCCATACCGATCAATACGTAAGCCGTCAGGCTCAAACCGAGCATCTTGCGGTCCAGCAAGGCCACCTGGCGGGAGATATAACCGTCGTCCTCCAGCTGCTTGACCCGCCGCGAGCATGGCGAGGGGGACAGGCCGATGCGTTCGGCCAGCTCCTGGTTGGAGATGCGCGCGTCACGCTGCAATTCCGCCAAAATACTCAGGTCGTATCGGTCGAGTTTGCTCATCAATCAGGCCTTTGTCATAACTATTGCGGTGGATTATCTATCCAGGGTTAAAAATTGCGCAAGTGATGTTTATTTGAGCAATCTTCGCAATCCTCTGCCGGCGCCGCGAGCCTATTCTTATCACCAGAATCACTGCTCGGACAAACAGTCCAGTGCGGCTCGCCCAATCAGGCCAGCTGCGGTCGCCACCCCCACAGGGGATGTGCCGGCCCCCGAGCTACACACTGTCCAGAAGACGGCGTGAGGTGAGCCGACGTCAAAAGCGTCGAGCACGGACGAAGTTCTCAAAGGGAGGCCGACGGGTCTCCCTTTTCTTTTGCCCGCAATTTTTCATGCCCTGAGCAAAGCGTCCCTCAATAAATAAGTTGCGCGACTGATAACCTGTTGCAGAACCGGCCTGTGCTTTCCCAGTCTTACGTACAGGCCCTAACCCGCAGTGAGGAAAAGCATGAAGTCGCGCATCTGGCGTTTGGCCGGTGTTGGTTTGCTGTGTGTAAGTGTCACTGCGCAATCGCTGGCCGATGAGCCGCAAAACCGTGGCCCCGATGGCGGGCAACGCGGCTCGGATGGTCACCAGGGAAACAATCAGGGACACGGCGGCAATAACCAGCCGCGCCCGCAGAACAATCCGCAGCAGAACCAGCCGCGTGCGCAGAATAACGACATCATTCGTGGCGACAATAGCCGTCAGTTCGAGCACAACGGCCAGAGTCAGAACAACGGCCAGTGGCAGAACCAGCCCCGGCCGCAGCACGATTACAACAATCCGGTTCGCTCGCCGCCGCCACCTCCGCAGTTACCAGCCAACGACCTGCCGATTCAGGGCCGGCCCGACACCGTGCGCCAGACCCAGCAGCCACAGCGTGGTTACTATCAGGACGTACCGCGGCGCAACGATAACAACCCGCATTGGCAGAACAACGGTCCGCGTCCCGATGACCATCGCTGGGCCGGTCGCCCGGATGGGCACGGTAACGGTTGGGGCCCCGGCCCGCAGTACCGTCCCGGTCATGTGATTGATCGCTTCCCGGACCGTGATTACCGCGTGCCGTACCGTGGTCAGGATTACTTCTACTCCGGCGGCTACTGGTATCGCCCACAAGGCCCACGCTACGTGGTGGTTCAGCCGCCACGCGGGATTCGCGTCAGCTACTTGCCTGATTACGCGCGTGAAGTGTGGATCGGCGGTGCGCTGTTGTTCCTGGCGGCCGGTTCTTATTACGCCTATCAGGAAAGCACTCAGGATTACGTCGTGGTCGAGCCGCCCGTACAACCGCAGCCGCAACCGGTCAGCAATGGTTATGACGTGGTGGCGTATCCGGCCAACGGTCAGTCGCCAGAGCAGGTCAACCAGGACGGTTACGAGTGCTATCAATACGCGGTGCAGCAGAGTGGCTTCGATCCGCGAACGGCCACCTACCAGCCAGACCCGTCGGTGGTACAAGCCTACCGTCAGGCCCAGGGCAACTGCCTGAGCAGTCGCGGTTATCAGGTTTCTTTCTGAGCCCTGCCTGCCAGTACCACTTCCTGCGGGTCGGCGTGCACCAGCACTTCGGCTCGCGGATAAGCCGCGTGAATCGCATCGGCGGCTTGGTCGCTGATGCCGTGAGCGACTGACAGGGTCAAATCCCCCGGCAATTCCAGGTGCAACTGCACGAACCACTGGTTGCCGGAGATTCGCGTGCGCAGGTCGTGCGCGCCCAAAACGCCCGGTACGCTGCAGGCCAGTTCGAGCATGTGCTGGCTGACGTCCGTTGGCAGTTCTTCATCCATCAGCACCGTAAAACTTTCCCGGGCGATATGAATCGCGCTCCAGAGAATGTAGGCGGCGATCCCCAATCCGAACCAGGGATCGACCTGATGCCAGCCAAACCCGGCGAGCACCAGCGCCACCAGAATGCTGCCGTTGAGCAGCATGTCCGAACGGTAATGCAGAGAGTCGGCGCGCACCGCACTGGAGCCGGTCGCCTTGACGACCCGATGTTGCACCATCAGCAGGGCCAGGGTCAGCACCAGGGAAAACACAATCACCCCGATACTGATCCACGGCGCCCCCACCGGCTCCGGGTGTTTGAGTCGATCGATCGCCTGCAAGGCAATCAGCACCGCACTGCCACCAATGAACAACGCCTGAGCCATGCCCGCCAGCGACTCGGCCTTGCCGTGTCCGTATCGATGATCATCATCGGCCGGGCGCAAGGCGTAATGCACCGCGAGCAGGTTGAGCAGCGAGGTAACGCCGTCGAGGGCCGAGTCGGTCAACCCGGCGAGCATGCTCACCGAACCGCTCAACCACCAGGCGATGGCCTTGGCGACAATCAATGTGCACGCCACCGCCACCGAGGCACGGGTCGCCAGCCGCAGCAGGCGGGCGTGTTCGGAGCTGGAGATCATAAGTGCGGCTATTCCTTTAAGTGCACGGATTACGCGGCAGGTTGCAGGCCGAACATGGCCAGTTGCTGGGTGCTGCCCTTGTGCTGGATCAGACGCGGGTCGTCCAGCGGGAAGCTACGTCCCAGTTCGGTTTCAAGAATAGTCTGCAACTTGTGGTTATCGACCTTGCCGTCGGCCCCGATGGCTTCCTTGAGTTTTTCCGGGGCCACCTGGGCGGTCTTGCCGGGCTCGAAGTAAATCGCGCCGGTGGCGAAGTCCACGGCAAACGCGATCAGGCCGGGGATGATGTAGAACAGCAAGCCCACGGCATCCAGCGCGGCGATGGCCGGGTCGATCTTGCCGTCAATCTGACCGCGACGGTCAGGGTAGAAAATCGATCCGCAAGCGGTCACCTGGGTCAGCAACGTCGCGACCAATACACCGCCAATCAAGCGAAAGGGAACACGCATATGAAATCTCCTGGGTTATTTCAAAACGAAAGGACGCCTGTATGAATTAGGACCGTCATTAACGCCGAGCAGTTCGCCGTTATACTCGCGCCTCTGTTTGGGAGCCAGCATGATTTCTTTGCCGATTGATGAAGTTTTACCCGCCCTGCGTGAAGCCTTGGCTACACGCCATGAAGCCGTGCTCGAAGCACCGCCCGGCGCCGGTAAAACCACCCGCGTGCCGTTGGCCTTGCTTAACGAGCCCTGGTTGGCCGGGCAGACCATTCTGATGCTTGAACCGCGTCGTTTGGCTGCGCGGGCGGCAGCGGAGCGTCTGGCCAGTGAGCTGGGCGAGAAGGTCGGCGAAACCGTCGGCTATCGCATTCGTCTCGACAGCAAAGTCGGCCCCAACACCCGCATCGAAGTGGTCACCGAAGGGATTCTGACCCGACGCTTGCAGGACGACCCGGCGCTCGAAGGCGTGGGCCTGCTGATCTTCGACGAATTCCACGAGCGCAGCCTCGACGCCGATCTCGCGCTGGCCTTGAGCCTGAACGGTCGGGAACTGTTCCGCGACGATCAACCACTGAAAATCCTCTTGATGTCGGCAACCCTGGAAGGCGAACGCCTGGCCGGGTTGCTCGATGACGCGCCGATCCTGCGCAGCGAAGGCCGCATGTACCCGGTGGCGATGCGCTGGGGCCGGCCGTTCCAGCCCGGTGAATTCATCGAGCCGCGTTTGGTGCAGACCATTCTCGAAGCACTGAATGATGAAACCGGCAGCGTGCTGGTGTTTCTGCCGGGGCAAGCGGAAATCCGTCGTGTGCATCAGCAACTCGCCGATGCACTGGGCGAGAGTACGCAGGTGTTGCTCTGCCCGTTGCACGGTGAACTGGACCTGGCGGCGCAACGTGCCGCAATCGATCCGGCCCCCGCCGGCAAACGCAAAGTGGTGCTGGCCACCAACATCGCCGAGACCAGTTTGACCATCGATGGCGTGCGCGTGGTGATCGATGCAGGGTTGGCGCGGGTGCCGCGTTTTGATCCGGGCAGCGGCATGGCCCGCCTCGACACTCAGCGTATTTCCAAAGCCAGCGCCACTCAACGCGCGGGCCGGGCAGGGCGGTTGGAACCGGGCGTGTGTTATCGGTTGTGGTCGCAGGATCAGCACGAGCAACTGGCGGCCTACGCCAGCGCGGAGATTCTCTCGGCGGATCTTGCCGGATTAGCGTTGCAGCTCGGTCGCTGGGGCGTGACACCGGGGCAATTGGTTTGGCTCGACGTGCCGCCCGCGGCCGCTTATGCACAGGCTCAGGACTTGCTTGAGCGCCTGGGCGCATTGGACGGCGAAGCGCTGACCCGACACGGTCAGGCGATGGCCGAACTGCCGGCCCATCCACGCATCGCGCATTTGCTGTTGCGCGGTCAGGCGCTCGGCTTGGCCGACATGGCGTGCGATGTTGCGGCCTTGCTCGGTGAGCGGGATATTTTGCGTGGCGCCGGAGCGGATCTGCACAGCCGATTGGTTCTGTTGTCCGGCGAAGAACGGGCCGCACGCGGTGCTCAGGGTGGCGTTCAACGAGCCCGGCAACTGGCGCGGCAGTATCGCGGTTATCTGCGAGGCAAGGCGTCAGAACCGGTCAGCGATCCGGATCATCCGCGTTGGCTCGGTGCGCTGTTGGCGTTGGCCTATCCCGACCGCGTTGCCCAGCAGCGTCGTGCCGGTGGCGCGGAATATCGTTTGGCCAACGGTCGCGCAGCGCTGTTCGCCGAAGCCGACAGTTTGATGAAGCAACCGTGGCTGGTGATCGCCGATCTCGGCAGTCGTCAGGGCCAGCGTGAAGAACGAATTTATCTGGCGGCGGATTTCGATCCGGCGCTGTTCGATTCAGTGCTGGCCGAACAGGTTCGCGTGGTCGATCAACTGGATTGGGACGAGCGCGAAGGCATGTTGCGCGCCGAGCGTCAGCATAAGGTCGGTGAATTGATCCTCAGCCGCGAGCCGTTGACCGGACTCGACGAAACCGCTCGCAGCCAGGCACTGGTGAATCTGGTACGACGCAAAGGTCTGGAGCTGTTGCCGTGGACTCCAGAGCTGCGTCAGTGGCAAGCGCGAGTGGCGTTGCTGCGACAGCTGGACCTCAGCAGTAAAGAGCAGAGCGAATGGCCGGATGTCAGCGACGCCGCCCTGCTCAAAAGCCTCGAACATTGGCTGATGCCGTATCTGGGCAAAGTTTCGCGGCTCAGTCACTTCGCCAATCTGGACCTGTCGAGCATCGTCCATAACCTGTTGCCGTGGCCGCTGCCGCAACGGCTCGATGAGCTGGCGCCGCATCATTTGAGCGTGCCATCGGGTTCATCGATTCGTCTGGACTATAGCGAGCAGCCGCCGATTCTGGCGGTGCGGTTGCAGGAGTTGTTCGGCCTGGCAGAGACCCCGCGGATTGCCGGTGGCCGGCAGGTGGTCAAACTGCATTTGCTGTCTCCGGCGCGACGGCCGGTGCAGGTGACGCAGGATCTGGCGAACTTCTGGCGTAGCACGTATGCCGAGGTGAAGAAGGATTTAAAAGGGCGCTACCCGAAACATTATTGGCCGGATGATCCGCTGGTGGCCGAGGCGACCGCGCGGATCAAGCCCCGAAAATAATCTTCCCCAGACAACGAAGAACCCTGTGGGAGCTGGCTTGCCTGCGATGACGTCGGCACATTGAACATTGATGTTGCCTGACACTCCGCTATCGCAGGCAAGCCAGCTCCCACAGTAGATCTGAAGTGAATTGCAGAACTCACTCGGCATCAAGGGTTTGTCTGGGCCTTCGCGGTGAGTTGCTCCCGACAATAATCCGCAAATAGCTGCGCCGGTTTGGTCAACTGCCCGCGCTTGAGCCACGCCGCCACCAGCCCTGAGCCGGTGATGTCTTCGACGATGTCCACGCACACCACTTTCTGGCCGTCATAGGTGCACTCCGAATGCGGCCGAGTGACCAGGATCGAGAAGCCGAAGCCTTGCCCGACCATGCCTCGGACCATCTCGATCGACGGTGAGCTGAAGGCAATGTTCGGCGTCAGCCCCAACTCTTCGAACAGGCTGACGAAGTAGGTCCGGCTCGGTTGTACGTCCAGCAAAATCATCGGCTCCAGGCACAGATCGCGCAGCGACACTTGCTTGAGTTGGGCAAAGCGATGATCTGCCGGCAGCAACGCATAAGGCCGTTGCGCCGGCATCAAGGGTTCGGTCTGGATGGTGGCGTCGAGGTCGTGTTCATACAGGATCGCCAGGTCGAAGGTGCCCGAGGTCAGGCCTTGCACCAGCTCTTGCTGTTCGCCGTCGCGGATACGGATTTTCACCCCCGGATACAGCGCCGAGAACCCGGCAATCAACTGCGGCAGGTACAGCGGCGCGACCGTTTCGAAGCAGCCGATATCGATTTGCCCGGCTACCACGTCGTTGTCGGCGAGGGCGTTCTGTTCGAACTCCTTGGCCATGCGCAGCAGTTCCTGGGCCTTGCGGTAGAAGCGTGCGCCGCTGGGGGTCAAGGACACGCCTTGGGCGTGATGACGGATCAACAGTTGCACGCCGAAGCTGTCTTCCAGGCCTTTGATCGCCGTGGAAATCGCCGGTTGGGCGATGTACAGCTTGCGCGACGCCTCGGCGACGCTGCCGCATTCGACGGTGGTGATGAAGTATTTCAATTGACGCAGGTTGTAGGCAGCCACGGCAAACCTCGGTGTGGATGGTCTCGACATCCAGGCAAATTGCGAGCCGCCCGCATCCGTTCTGACGACGGTGTTGTTATGCCTGAACAATAACCACATACCGCGCCACCGGGGAGATCGGCTGCCCAGTTTTTTCATGGTCTGCGAAGACATTTTTACTATTTTTACTCGACACAGGCCTGGGCCACCATCCAATCCACAAGAAAGCCCATGGAGCATCTGAACGTGTTCGAGCTTACATTCTGGCAAAACAAAGCCGCTGCGCTGCAGTTTCCCGATCAAGCAGTGATCGACGGCAAACCCCGTGCGGCGCAGTCGGGGCAGACCTTCGCCGTGATCAACCCTGCCACCGGCCAGTGCCTGGCCAATGTGGCCGCGTGCGGCGAAGAAGACGTGGACGCTGCGGTACGCAATGCGCGACAAGTGTTCGAGGCCGGAACCTGGTCGGCGCGTTCGCCGAATGAGCGCAAGCAAGTGCTGTTGCGCTTGGCCGATCTGATCATGTCCCATCGCGAAGAACTGGCGCTGCTCGATTCGCTGAACATGGGCAAACCGGTGATGGACGCCTACAACATCGACGTACCGGGCGCCGCCGGAGTGTTTCGCTGGTACGCCGAAAGCCTCGACAAACTCTACGATCAGATCGCCCCGAGTGCGCAGAACGTGCTGGCGACCATCACCCGCGAAGCGCTGGGCGTGGTCGCTGCGGTGGTGCCGTGGAATTTCCCGCTGGACATGGCTGCATGGAAACTCGCACCCGCGTTGGCGGCAGGTAATTCGGTGATTCTAAAACCGGCCGAGCAGTCACCGTTTTCCGCCCTGCGTCTGGCCGAGCTGGCGCTGGAAGCCGGCCTGCCAGCAGGCGTGTTGAACGTGTTGCCGGGGCTCGGCGAGCAGACCGGTAAAGCCCTCGGTCTGCACCCGGATGTCGATTGCCTGGTGTTTACCGGCTCCACCGAAGTCGGCAAATATTTCATGCAGTACTCGGCGCAATCGAACCTCAAACAGGTGTGGCTGGAGTGCGGCGGCAAGAGCGCCAATCTGGTGTTCGCCGATTGTCAGGACCTGGATCTGGCCGCAGAGAAAGCCGCATTCGGGATCTTCTTCAATCAGGGTGAAGTCTGCTCGGCCAACTCGCGGTTGCTGGTGGAGCGTTCGATCCATGACGAGTTCGTCGAGCGCCTCAAGGCACACGCCGAATGCTGGCAACCGGGTGATCCGCTGGACCCGTCGAGCCGCGCCGGGGCGATTGTCGACAGCCGTCAGACCGCGCGCATCATGACGTTCATCCAGCAGGCCGAACGCCAAGGCGCCACCAAGGTGTGCGGTGGACGGCAGTCGATTTTCAACGGTTCCGACAGCTTCATTCAGCCGACCATTTTCACCGGCGTGAGCCCGGACATGCCGCTGTTTCGCGATGAAGTGTTCGGCCCTGTGCTGGCGGTCACGGCGTTCGATGATGAGGCCCACGCCTTGCAACTGGCCAACGACAGCGTCTACGGTTTGGCCGCGTCGTTGTGGACTGACGACCTCAATCGCGCCCACCGCGTGGCGCGGCAATTGCGAGCCGGCACGGTGTCGGTCAATAGCGTCGATGCGCTGGATGTGACTGTGCCTTTCGGTGGCGGTAAACAATCTGGTTTCGGCCGCGACCTGTCGCTGCACTCATTCGATAAATACACCCAGTTGAAGACCACCTGGTTTCAGCTGCGCTCATAACAGCCGCTAATAACAAAACGGAGAACTGGCGATGACCACACCACGTGAAACCCGCGACTACCAGGCCGCCGACGCTGCGCACCACATCCACGCATTTGTCGATCAAAAAGCGCTCAACGATGAAGGGCCCCGGGTGATGGTCCGTGGCGAGCGTCTGCACCTGTGGGACAACGATGGTCGGCGTTACCTCGACGGCATGTCCGGGCTGTGGTGCACCAACCTCGGTTACGGGCGCAAGGACCTGGCCGCCGCGGCGTCTCGGCAACTGGAGCAGTTGCCGTACTACAACATGTTTTTCCACACCACTCACCCGCAGGTGATCGAGCTCTCGGAGCTGCTGTTCAGCCTGTTGCCTGGGCACTACAGCCACGCGATCTACACCAACTCCGGCTCCGAGGCCAACGAGGTACTGATCCGCACCGTGCGCCGTTACTGGACGATCCTCGGCAAGCCCGAGAAGAAAGTCATGATCGGTCGCTGGAACGGTTATCACGGCTCGACACTGGCGGCGACGGCGCTCGGTGGCATGAAGTTCATGCACGAAATGGGCGGCATGATTCCCGACATCGAACACATCGATGAGCCGTACTTTTTCGCCCACGAGGGCAACCTGACCCCGGCTGAATTTGGTCTGCGAGCGGCGCAGCAATTGGAAGCGAAGATTCTTGAACTCGGCGCGGACAAGGTCGCCGGGTTCATCGCCGAACCGTTCCAGGGCGCTGGCGGGATGATCTTTCCGCCCGAGAGTTACTGGCCGGAAATTCAGCGGATCTGCCGCAAGTACGACGTGCTGTTGTGCGCCGATGAAGTGATCGGTGGCTTCGGTCGTACCGGTGAATGGTTTGCCCACGAGCACTTCGGTTTCGAGCCGGACACGCTGTCGATCGCCAAGGGTTTGACCTCCGGTTACATCCCTATGGGCGGATTGATTCTGTCGAAGAAAATGGCTCAGGTACTGGTGGAGCAGGGCGGGGTGTTTGCCCACGGCTTGACCTACTCCGGGCACCCGGTGGCGGCGGCGGTGGCCATCGCCAACCTCACGGCATTGCGCGATGAAGGCGTGGTGACGCGGGTCAAGGATGACATCGGGCCGTACCTGCAACAGTGCTTGCGTGAGGTGTTCGGCAATCACCCGTTGGTGGGCGATATTCAGGGTGTCGGCATGGTGGCAGCGTTGCAATTGGCCGAGGATAAAACCAGTCGCAAGCGCTTTGCCAATGAGAACGACATTGCCTGGCGTTGCCGCACGATTGGCTTTGAAGAGGGGGTGATTATTCGCTCGACATTGGGGCGGATGATCATGGCGCCGGCGTTGATTGCCAGTCGTGAAGAGGTGGATGAGTTGGTCGGCAAAACCCTGAAAGCTATCGATCGCACGGCGCAGGAGTATGGCCGTCTCTGAGTTCCACTGATCGTTCCCACGCTCTGCGTGGGAATGCAGCCCGGGACGCTCCGCGTCCCTACGATGTGACGCAGAGCGTCACTGGAGGCATTCCCACGCAGAGCGTGGGAACGATCATTTCCGCAAATAACTCCCTTTCTGTCTTTTTTGCACCCACCTCGGGCATCCCCGCCCACAGCGCCCTTTCGCAGCGCACGCTACCCAGTTTTTTCATCACTCCCATCGACATATTTCCTAATTTTCCTAATCCCCGTCTTGGGCCAACATCGACCTCGCCAGTCAGCCAAACGCTGCTCGCCGAAAGGTCCATCAGAGACCTCAGGTGACAGCTGATTTCCAGGGCCGCTGGCCGTACTGCCCATGACAAAACTAAATCAACAGCTTTGGGAGTGCTCCATGATCAAGTCCTTGCTTACCAGCTTCGCTCATCCACTGGCGGTCACCGCCATTGCCGCGACGGTCGCTACCAGCGCCCAGGCCGGCACCCTCTCTATCGGCCACACCACGTGGGTCGGTTACGGCACGCTCTACCTGGCTCAGGACCTGGGCTACTTCAAGGAAAACGGTTTGACCGTCGAGTTGCCTGTCGTCGAAGAGGCTTCGATGTACATGGCCGCGCAAGCCTCGGGCGAATTGTCGGGCTCTGCGTCGACCATCGACGAAGTGCTCAAGTACCGCCCGCAATTCTGCTTCAAAGCGGTGGCCGCACTGGATGACAGCCATGGTGGCGACGGTGTGCTCGTGGGCAAGGACGTCAAGAGTTTGCAGGAGCTGAAAGGCAAGGCCGTGGCGGTGAACGAAGGTTCGACTTCGCAGTTCTGGCTGTCGTACCTGCTGAAAAAACACGGCATGACCATGAGCGACATCACCGTGCAGAACATGACGGCTGACGACGCCGCCACCGCGTTCATCGCCGGTCGCGTACCGGCCGCCGTGACATGGGAACCGCACCTGTCGATGGTTCGCAGCAAGCAACAAGGCAAGGTGCTGATCGACAGCAGCAGTACGCCGGGGGTGATTGTCGATGTGGTCGCGCTCAACTGCACGGTCATCGAGAAACAGCCGGAAGACGTCAAGGCGTTGGTGGCCGGTCTGTACAAAGCGGTCCAGTACACCAAGGACCATCCGCAAGAAGCCTACAAAATCATGGCCAAAGGCGTCGGCGGTTACCTCGCCGATCCGAAGGAACTGGCCGCAGCTGCGCAGGGCGTGCGCTTCTACGATCAGGCCATGAGCGAAAAACTTCTTGGCTCGCCGGGCAAACCGGGCGACAGCGAACCGCTGATCAAACTGGCCAACGAGACCGCCAGCGAATTGCAGGGCAAACCCTACAACGTCAGCAATGACGACCTGATCGACAACCGCTTCGTCAGCCCGCTCTAGGAGGTCCGCATGTTCAAGCGCAATTCATGGCTGAGCCGCTGCATCACGCCCAAGACCGGTTTGCCGGTGTCGGTGATCTGGAGCGCGAGTGGTCTGGCCTGGGTGTTGTTGGTCGGCCTGTGGGCCGGGTTGTCTTATGGCGGCGTGGTGCCGGGCATGTTCCTGCCGACACCGGGCGCGGTGGTCGAGGCCGCCGTGCGCCTGAGCCGCGACGGCACGCTCGGCCTGCATGTGTGGGCCAGCCTCGAAGTGGTGATGGTCGGTTTCATCGTGTCGTCGCTGGTGGCCGTGCCGCTGGGGTTGCTGATGGGCAGCTTTCGCATCGTTCAGGCGTTCCTTGAACCGATGGTGAACTTCATCCGTTACCTGCCGGTAACTTCGTTCGTGCCGCTGTTTATTTTGTGGATCGGCATCGGTCTGGAGCAGCGGGTGTCGGTGATCATCTTCGGCGTGTTCTTCCAGCAACTGGTGATGATCGCGGACGTGTCCAAAGGCATCTCCAAGGACCTGATCAACGCGTCTTACACCTTGGGTTCGAACCGTCGCAATGCGGTGCTGCATGTGATCGCCCCGGCGTCGTTGCCGGGTGTGCTCGACACTTTGCGCGTGACCATGGGCTGGGCCTGGACTTACCTGGTGGTCGCCGAGCTGGTCGCGGCTTCCAGTGGCCTGGGTTACTTGAGCCTTAAAGCCATGCGCGGCTTTCAAGTGGATGTGATTTTCCTGGCAATCGCGATCATCGGCCTGCTGGGCCTGGTCACCGATCAACTGTTCCGTTTTCTCCGTCTGAGGATCGCCGCATGGGCTCAGTAAGCGCCGTCAACCCTCGCTTCGTCACGCCACAGGCCGCCCCGGTGCACGCCGCGCCACGGCTGCAAGTGGACAAGGTCAGCCTTCGCTATCAAAAGCCCGATGGTGGCGTGTTTACCGCACTGGATCAGGTGTCGTTCGACGTGCCGGATCAGCAATTCGCTGTACTGGTCGGGCCTTCGGGCTGCGGCAAGTCGAGTCTGCTGTACCTCACCGCCGGATTGAATGAGCCCACGGAAGGCGAGATCTACGTCGGTGGCCAGCAAGTGCAGGGGCCGGGTGCGGATCGCGGCATGGTGTTCCAGAGCTATACGCTGTTCCCGTGGCTGACGGTGCGGCAGAACGTTGAGTTCGGCCTCAAGCGTCGAGGCATGGCCGCCGCTCAGCGCAAGGAGATCGTCGATTACTACGTCAATGAAGTCGGCCTGACCGGGTTCGCCGACAACTACGCCAAGCAGCTGTCCGGCGGCATGATGCAGCGTGTGGCGATTGCTCGGGCGCTGGCCAATGATCCGCAAATTCTGCTGATGGACGAGCCCTTCGGTGCGCTCGACAGCCAGACGCGCCTGCAAATGCAGCAGCTGTTATTGCGGGTCTGGGGCAACAGCAAGAAGACCGTGTTGTTCGTGACCCACGATATCGACGAGGCGATTCTGCTGGGCGACCGGGTCTACGTGATGGGCGCGCGGCCGGGTCGGATCAAGCAGATTCTGGACGTGCCGATCGAACGCCCACGGACCCTGGACATGGTCATGGAGCGCTCGTTCATCGACATGAAGCGCAAAATCTTCGGGCTATTGCACGATGAGCTTGAAGAAGAGCATTGAGTTTGCACAATCCCTGTGGGAGCGGGCTTGCTCGCGATTGCGGTGTGCCAGGCAACATCGATGTCGACTGATCTGCCGCTATCGCGAGCAAGCTCGCTCCCACAGGTTTTGCGTTTAACCGGAGTTACGGCGCTGCAGGCAAGAGGAAACGGGCGATCACCGGCAAGTGATCGGAGATCCGCAAGGTGTCGTCCTGTCTCACCGTCGCCTCGACCCGTTTGATCCGCGGACTGTAGAACAGGTAGTCAACAGTCCGGTCCGGGCCGTTCAAGCCCGGATCATTCGGGTAATGAGTCAGCCACTGCGCCCGGTCGATGCCGCTGGCTTCGTTGTTGGTCGGGATCATCGGGTATTTGTCCCACAGCACATGCAGCGCGCTGTCGGCGGAGTAGGGGGTGCGTTGCTCTTCGGGCAGGCGTCGGTATTGCCCCAGCGGCAACAGGTTGAAGTCCCCACCGATCAACCACGGCGTGCCGCGGCTTTCGAGCTTGTCGAGGACTTTGACCGTGGCCGTCACCTGGGATTGCAGCGTTTCGTCTGGCGGGATAACGCGGTCCAGATGGGTGTTGAGCACTGCTATCTGACTGCCGTCGCTCAACGGCAGATACGTGACCAACAAGGCATTTTTCGGTTTGAACTGGCGGGTGATGAAGTTGGCCGGCCCGATCGGTAATTGCAGGCGTTCGGCGTGTTTGATCTGGTAGCGGCTGAGGGTGGCCAGCTGCCGGCCGACGCTGCCAAAGATGTGCGGCTCAGGCACGAAGTCGGCTTTCCAGTCGAAGGCGTGAGCGTTGCACGGATACAGGTCCGCGACTCGCTCCTGAAGCAGCTTGAACTGGTTTTGGTAATCGCTGGCCTTGGCGCCTTCATCGAGCTCTTGCAACAGCACGACGTCCGGTTGCTCGTCGCGGATCACCCGCGCCACTTCATCGAGGCTGAAGGCCATGTCTTCGGGCGTGGGTTTTTCGTCATTGCCGGCCGCCAGGTCATTCCAGAACACGTAGCGTTTTCCCGCCAGGTACTGGACGTTCCAGGTCATCACTTTCAGCGCCTGCCCCGGCACCAAAGTCGGTGCCTGGGCGTTACAACTGACCGGTAAGGCTTCCTTGGCTTCGGGGCGCCAGGTCAGGTTGTAGATCAGCAAGGCAATCAGGCCGGTCACGGTCAACAGGCCCAGCAGGGTGTAGCGCAGTAGACGGGTCATGGCTCGGCTTATAGCGTTACAAAAGTTGACCCCGAGCATAACCGACAGACGGGCTTAAGCCCACGGGTAGAGCGGTCAACGCGGCCCGTCAATTTTCTCGGGCACCTCGTCAATCAGCATGAACAAGCGGAACAGCACCACGCTGACGAACAGTTGCAGGAAGCTGTGGGCGCTGTCGATCAGCACGGAAATCACTGGGTTCTGCGGTTCCGGGTAGACCGCAAGGGTCGCGCCCTTGAGCACCCACAACGGGCCCATTACACAGAGAATGCACACCAGAATGCGCAGGAAATGACCGCGGGTCAGGCGCAGGCTTTCCTTCATCGCCGCCAGCGGGGCGAAGCCGCGCAGCACCAGCAGGTACTCGCCAAATGCCAGCGTCACCATCAGCCAGATACCCGGCAGGAAATACAGCGACAGGCCGATCAGGATCAGCAAGGTATTGAGCGCGGTGAGCAGGGCGAAACGTGGCCACAGGTAGGCCGACCTCGACAACAATTCGCGGTTGCTCGGTGATTCGCCACGGCTGCGGGCATCGAGAAACAGGATCAGTGCGGCGGTGTACAGCGGATAAACCAGCAAGCCGACCATCACGCTGATACCGGGAAAGCTGTCCGGCTCGGTGGAGTGGTCGACCACTTGTTGCAGCAGCGCCTCGAAGATCACCAGCGGCAGGCACAGCCGCACGATCTGGCCCAGATTGCGCTTGAAGAAATACAGAGAGTCACGCAGCACATCGAACGAATTCATCAGTCGGTATCGCAGGTTGGAAGCAGTGGCCCACTTTAACCGATGAAGCACTTTGGGGCGCAAACGTAAACGTTCGGTAAAGGTCATTGAAACAGCTTGTTTCAGCCTCCATTAAGGTTGTGCACCTTATCCTCTTTGGAAAAGGGCAACGATTTCTCCGGCAATCTACGAGGTCGCCATGAACAGCGAAGAACAAACCCTGATCGATGGACTGTTTTCCCGGCTGCAACAGGCCGAAACGGACTCAGCCCCGCGCGACGCCCAGGCCGAGGCGCGGATCAAGGAACACCTGACTCGCCAGCCCGCGGCAGGCTATTTCATGACCCAGGCGATTCTGGTGCAAGAGGCCGCCATCAAAAGCCTCGACGAACAGAACAAACAACTTGCCCGGCAAGTCCAGCAATTGCAGGCCGAACTGCAATCGGCCAAGGCTCAGCCGGCTGCTGCGGCACCGAGCAGCGGTGGCTTCCTGTCGAGCATATTCGGTGGCGGTTCCCGTGATCCGCAGCCAGCGCCGACCCAAAGCCCACCTGCATCGAGCGGTGGCGGCTGGCGTGAACCGGCGCGGCCGTCGTTCAACTCGCAACCACCTCAGCAAAACTTCGGTGCGGCGCCTCAGCAGAATTACGCGCAGCAACAGCCTGCCGGCAGCAGCTTCCTCGGTGGTGCGCTGAAAACCGCCGCCGGTGTGGCCGGTGGTGTGATGCTGGCGCAAGGCATCAGCAGCCTGTTCCATCACAATCAGCAGCCGGAAGTGGTTGAAGTCATCAAGGAAGAACCGGCTCAGGTCAACGATCAGAGCGGTGACAACGGCTCGGGCGAAGATCAGCGCCTGGCTGACAACTCCAATGATCAGGGCGGTTTTACCGACGCCGACTACAGCGATGACAGCTCATCGTTCTTCGGCGGCGACGACGATTCCTTCGTCTGATTCATCTGTGGCGAGGGAGCTTGCTCCCTCGCCACACGGCCGATTATTCGCGGAACAATCCTTCAGGCTGGCATACTGGGCAACTTTTCGGGCCTGGTGCCTGATCCTGCCCGCGCTCCGGCGCGCCAACGAGGATGACCGGTGAAAAAAATCGCAGTGTTCGCCGATGTCCAGAACCTCTATTACACCGTGCGTCAGGCCTATGGTTGCCATTTCAACTATGCCGCGCTGTGGGCTGATATCAGCAAGCAGGGCGATATCGTCGAGGCCTATGCCTACGCCATCGATCGCGGCGACAGCAAACAACAGCAATTCCAGCAGATCCTGCGCAACCTCGGCTTCGTCGTGAAGCTCAAGCCCTACATCCAGCGCAGCGATGGCTCGGCCAAAGGCGACTGGGACGTGGGCATCACCCTCGACATCATGGACGCCGCCGATCATGTCGACGAAGTGGTACTGGCTTCCGGTGACGGTGATTTCGACATGCTGCTGGAGCGCATCATCACCAAGCACGGAGTGCAAGCCGTGGCCTACGGCGTGCCGGGCCTGACGGCCAACTCGCTGATCCGCGCCGCCAGCCGCTATGTGCCGATCGAAGGCGCGTTGCTGCTCAAGAATTGATTTTTACGGAGTTGAAACAGGTTTGGAACGCATAGCAGTCATCGACTTTGAAACCACCGGGATCTCCCCGAGCAGCAGCTGCCGGGCCACGGAAATTGCCGTGGTGATCCTTGAACAGGGGCGCATCGTCGAGCGTTACCAAAGCCTGATGAATGCCGGCGTACGCGTCCCGGCCTTCATCGAACAACTCACCGGCATCAGCAATGCGATGCTGCGCACCGCGCCGTCGGCCGAGCAGGTGATGAACGAAGTCAACGAATTCGTCGGCATCACACCGCTGCTGGCGCACAACGCCGCGTTCGACCAGAAGTTCTGGGATTTTGAGCTGGGGCGGATCAAACGCACACGCTTGCAGAACTTTGCCTGCTCGTTGCTACTCGCCCGCCGTTTGATGCCCGCCGCGCCGAACCACAAACTCGGCACCCTCACCACGTTCGCCAACCTGCCTCACACCGGTAAAGCTCACCGGGCCATGGCCGATGCCGAGATGGCGGCCAATCTGACGGCGCATTTGGCCCAGGAGTTGCGGCAGAAGCATGGGTTGCGGGAGTTGTCGCATGATCTGCTGGTGAGCTTGCAGAAAGTGCCGGCGGCGAAGATCAATGAGCACCTGAAGCGGCATCGCGGGTTCTAAGAACACCGCAAATCCCCTGTGGGAGCGGGCTTGCTCGCGAAAGCGGTGTGTCAGTCACATTGATGTTGGATGTGCCGACGCTTTCGCGAGCAAGCCCGCTCCCACATTTGATCTGCCACGGCAATTAGATTGGCTTTCCTTCCAGCTGCCCCAGCGGCACACGCTTCTCTATCGCGCTCGACAACACAATCGACGTCTTGCTGAACCCGAACTTGGCGATCCGGTTGATCAACTCTTCCAGCTCCGGCATCGACCCCACCGCCGCTTGCATGATCACGCACGGATCTCCCGTCACCCGATGGCATTCGGTCAGTTGCGGGATTTTGATCAAATCGTCGTAGGCCTTCTGATTACCGTGCTGGTTCAGCCGCAGTTCGATCACGCACTGGATCGGCAAGCCAAGCTTGGCCATGTCGACTTTCGCCTGGTAACCCGTGATCACCCCGCAGGCTTCCAGTTTGGCCACGCGCTCGGCTACGGCCGGAGCGGACAAGTTCACTTTGCGCGCCAGGTCGGCGTAGGACGCACGACCGTTTTCCAACAGGGCGCTGAGGAGCATGCGGTCGTATTTGTCCATCGTCGGACTCCTGAAAAATGACTGACTTTCGAAATCACGGTTTATAGCGATGATCTCCGTGTTTTGAAAAGTGTACCGGCGCTATAAACAGGTTTTGTAACTTATTTTACGCCGCTGGCCTTTCTAGAATAGCTGTTCACTTGTCTTGCCTACGAGCTGCCCCCCATGCCTGGCTTACGTCGTTTTCCCTTACCGTTGATCGCTGCCTTTTTCGCGTTGTACGTGATTTGGGGCTCGACTTACCTGGTGATTCGCATCGGCGTGGAGTACTGGCCGCCGTTGCTGCTCGCCGGTATCCGCTTCGTGATCGCCGGGACGTTGATGTACGCGTTCCTGCGTTGGCGCGGGGCACCGGCACCGACCTGGGCGCAGTGGAAAGCCGCCGGGATCATCGGGATTCTGTTGCTGGCGTGCGGTAACGGCGGGGTGAGCGTGGCCGAACACATGGGCGTCGCCTCGGGTGTGGCTGCGTTGGCGGTGGCGACGGTGCCGCTGTTTACCTTGCTCTGCGGATATTTCTGGGGCGCGCGTAATACCCGTCTCGAATGGGCCGGGATTGTGCTCGGGTTGATCGGCATTGCCATGCTCAACCTCGGTTCCAACCTGCAATCGAGCCCGCTGGGTGCCATGTTGCTGATATTCGCGGCAGCTTCATGGGCCTTCGGTTCGGTGTGGAGCAAACACTTGCCGCTGCCCCAGGGCGCGATGGCCAGTGCTGTGGAAATGTTGGTGGGCGGCGTGGTCCTGTTGATCGGCAGTGCACTGAGCGGTGAGCATCTGGAAGCCATGCCGCCGATCGAAGGTTGGGCGGCCCTGGCCTATCTGACTTTCTTCGGTTCGATCATCGCGTTCAACGCCTACATGTACCTGTTGAAACATGTGCGTCCGGCGGCGGCCACCAGTTATGCCTACGTCAACCCGGCCGTGGCGGTGTTGCTGGGGATCGTGTTTGTGGGAGAGACCATCGGTATCGAGGAAGCATTGGCAATGGCGGTGATTATCAGCGCCGTGGTGCTGATTGGATTGCCGCAGTGGCGCCGTGCGCCCGAACGGCCCGCCGTTGTTGTGTCGACAGAATCCCGTGTGAATTAGGGTAAACTGCGCGCCATTGCACACCCGCGCTGATTTTTCCTACGGTAATCCCATGACTTTCGCCACCCTTGGCCTGATCGAACCCTTGCTGCGCTCTCTCGAGACGCTCGGCTACCAGACCCCGACGCCGGTTCAGGCGCAAGCCATTCCGGCGGTGCTGGCCGGTCGCGACCTGATGGCCGCCGCCCAGACCGGGACTGGCAAGACCGCCGGTTTCGCGCTGCCGCTCCTGCAATTGCTGGCCATGGAAGGGCCGAAAGTGGCGTCTAACTCGGTGCGCGCGCTGATCCTGGTGCCGACCCGCGAATTGGCTGAGCAGGTTCACGAAGCCGTGCGTCAGTACGCCGAGAACCTGCCGCTGAGCACTTACGCGGTGTATGGCGGCGTCAGCATCAACCCGCAAATGATGAAGCTGCGCAAGGGTGTTGACGTGCTGGTGGCGACGCCGGGTCGTTTGCTCGACCTGTATCGCCAGAAGGCCCTCAAGTTCAATCAGTTGCAAACCCTGATTCTGGACGAAGCCGATCGCATGCTTGATCTGGGCTTTTCCGAGGAACTGGGGAATATCTACCGCGTGCTGCCCAAGCAACGTCAGACGCTGTTGTTCTCCGCGACTTTCTCCGACGCGATCCGCTTGCTGGCCGGACAAATGCTCAACGATCCACTGAGCATCGAAGTCAGCCCGCGCAACGTGGCTGCCAACACCGTCAAGCAATGGGTGGTGACGGTCGACAAGAAGCGCAAGCCGGAACTGTTCATCCATTTGCTGCGCAAGGGTAAGTGGAAGCAGGTGCTGGTGTTCGCCAAGACCCGCAATGGCGTGGACGCGCTGGTGGAAAAACTCCAGGGCCTGGGCATCAATGCCGACGGCATCCACGGCGACAAACCTCAGGCAACCCGCCAGCGCGCACTGGACCGTTTCAAGGCCAGTGAAGTGCAGATTCTTGTGGCCACCGACGTTGCGGCCCGTGGTCTGGATATCGAAGATTTGCCATTGGTGGTCAACTTCGACCTGCCGATCGTGGCGGAGGACTACATCCACCGGATCGGTCGTACCGGTCGCGCGGGTGCATCCGGGCAGGCGATTTCGCTGGTCTGCGCCGATGAAGTGAATCTGCTGTCGGCTATCGAGACGTTGACCCGTCAGACATTGCCTCGCCAGATGGAACATGACTTCGAGCCTGAGCACCGGGTGCCGGATACCGATGCCAGCGGTCAGGTGGTCAAGAAGCCGAAAAAACCGAAGAAGCCGAAGACCTCCGGTGGAGGTAAGCGCAATCTGGGCAAGTGGGTTGAGAGTGGGGATGCTTCGGCGCCGGAGCCTTCGATCAAGCCTGTGCGGAAGGTGCCGGTGTTTAATACTGGGCCGCGTAAGAAGAAGCCTTGACCCCTAAAGATCGTTCCCACGCTCCGCGTGGGAATGCCTCTTCGGACGCTCCGCGTTCGGCTTTGAAGGGACGCGGAGCGTCCCGGGCTGCATTCCCACGCAGAGCGTGGGAACGATCAGTCAACGATCAGCATCGCTGTTTCAACCACTCCACCATCCCCAACCCCGCCGCTCGCCCACTGGCGAAACACGCGGTCAGTAGATAGCCGCCCGTCGGCGCTTCCCAATCCAGCATTTCCCCCGCGCAGAACACGCCTGGCATTTGCTTGAGCATCAAACGTTCATCCATCGACTCGAAGATCACTCCACCGGCGCTGCTGATGGCCTCGTCCAGTGGGCGGGTTTTCACCAGTGTCATTGGAAGCGCCTTGATCGCTTTGGCCAGCAGCGCCGGATCAGCGAAGCATTCGGCCGGAGTGAGTTCGCGCAGCAACGCCGCTTTCACACCATCGATCCCGAGTTGGCTGTGCAGATGTTTCGACATGGAACGTGACCCGCGAGGTTTGCTCAGCGCAGCCTGCACTTTATCCACAGGTCTGCCCGGCAACAGGTCCAGGTGAATGGTTGCCGAGGCCTGCTGATTGATGGCTTCGCGGATCGGCGCCGACAAGGCGTAGATCAAACTGCCTTCAATCCCGGTTGCCGTGATCACACATTCCCCGAGCCGCGGCACGTCGTCATTGAGGCCAATGGCGATGTTTTTCAGCGGTGCGCCGGCGAATTTGCTGACCATCAACTCAGTCCAGGCCTGCACCTCGAAGCCGCAATTGCTCGGTTGCAGCGGCGCGAGTCCTACGCCGCGTTGTTCCAGTGGCAGCATCCAGGCGCCGTCCGAACCGAGGCGCGACCAGCTGCCGCCCCCGAGGGCCAGCAAGGTGGCATCAGGCTTGACGGTTTTTTCGCCTTCGGGGCTGTCGATGCGCAATCCACTGCGGTCATCCCAGCCGAGCCAGCGGTGACGGGTGTGGATAACTACGCCGGCATCTCGCAGGCGTTTGAGCCAGGCGCGCAACAGGGGGGCGGCTTTCATGTCTGTAGGAAAGACTCGCCCGGAGCTGCCGACAAAGGTTTCGATGCCCAGGTCATGAATCCATTGGCACAGCGCATCAGCGCCAAATGACCGCAACAGCGGCGCAATTTGCGGCGCGCGTTCGGCGTAGCGTGAGAGAAACGCTGGGTAGGCTTCGGAATGGGTGATGTTCATGCCACCCACGCCGGCCAGCAGGAACTTTCGCCCCACCGAAGGCATGCCGTCGTACAGATCAACCTTGATCCCGGCCTGGCTCAGCACTTCGGCCGCCATCAAACCGGCGGGGCCGCCGCCGATGATTGCGACGTGTGGGGAGAGGGCGGTCGAAGGCTGAGTCATGGAGTGCGCTGCGGTTTGGCGGGATAAGCGGCGCATTCTACCAGCACAGGGGGTCTATGTTGTTTTGACGGGCTGGTTAAAAAATAACCACCGCTGTGCAGGATATACGCAGCATGGCCTGTAGGACCTTTCACTCAGGTTATCCACAGGCAGTTCCACAGGCATTGTGGGTAAAGACCCACACCTCAATGACAACCTGATGACTGCCAGACCCGTTGCGCACTGTGATGCAGGATTCCATGACGGCGCGCCAACGCCTTGCGGTCCTTGCTGTAGCCGCCGCCGATTACCCCGACCACCGGGATATCCCGGCCCAGGCAATGGCGCATCACACTTTCATCGCGAGCGGCGACGCCTTCGTCTGTCAGCTTCAGGTAGCCGAGCGCGTCATCTTTATGCACATCGACGCCGGCGTCGTACAACACCAGGTCAGGTTGGTAGAGCGGCAGCAAATAATTGAGCGCATCGTCCACCACCTTCAGGTAATCGGCGTCGCCCATACCCTTGGGCAGTGGAATGTCCCAGTCGCTTTCGGCTTTGCGTGCAGGAAAGTTCTTCTCGCAGTGCAGGGAAACGGTCACCGCTTCCGGGGTGTTGTGCAGGATCCGTGCAGTCCCGTCGCCCTGATGCACATCGCAGTCGAAGATCAGCACCCGATTTACACGGCCGCTTTCCAGCAGGAAATGGCTGATCACCGCCAGGTCATTGAAGATGCAGAACCCGGCAGGATGGTCGTAGTGAGCGTGATGGGTGCCGCCGGCCAAGTGACAGGCCAAGCCATGTTCCAGCGCCTGTTCGGCCGCCAGCAGCGAGCCGCCGACCGCACGTACCGTGCGCCGGGCCAGGGCTTCGCTCCACGGCAGGCCGAGGCGCCGCTGGTCTTCGCGGGACAACTCGCCGCCCATGTAGCGTTCGATATACGCAGGGTCATGTGCGAGCGCGAGAATCTCTGGCGGGCAGAGGTCGGGGCGCAGCAGGTCAGCGTCCCGGGTCAGTCCGCTGTCCACCAGGTGGTCGCGCAGCAGGCGAAACTTGTCCATGGGGAAGCGGTGATCCGCCGGGAACTCGGGACTGTAGTCTTCGTGGTAGATCAGGGGCAGGGGCATGGCTGATTTATACAGGACGGTAGGTAGGAATGAGTGAAGGATCCTACCAGCGATGTAGACTTGCGGCATGGGAACGGGGGGGCACGATGGAACCGATACTGCAACTCGAGAGCGCACGACTGCTGTTGCGGCAGTGGAGCGATGAGGATTTGCCGGAGTTTGCGGCGATGTGCGCCGATCCACAGGTGATGCGATATTTTCCGGCGCCCTTGAGTCGATTGGAAAGTGCTTCGTTGATCGGACGGATTCGTGGCCATTTTGCCGAGCATGGCTTCGGTCTCTGGGCGCTGGAGCGCAAGGATACCGGGGCGTTCATCGGTTTTACCGGGCTCGCAGAGGTCGGTTTCGACGCGCGTTTTACCCCGGCCACCGAAATTGGCTGGCGCCTGGCCCGCGAGCACTGGGGCCTGGGCTACGCCAGTGAAGCGGCGTGGACCGCTCTGCGCTGCGGTTTTGACCGGTTGGCGCTGAAAGAGGTCGTGTCCTTCACTACTGAAACCAACACGCCGTCGCAGAAAGTCATGCAGGCCATCGGCATGCACCATGATTCAGCCGATGATTTCGACCACCCGATGCTCGCGGCCGATCATCCCCTGCGTCACCATGCGCTGTACCGCATCACCCGTGAACAATGGCTGCAAACCTTGCATGGATAAGCCGGCACGGACGTTTACAATGGCTCCCATGGGCCCTGGCCAGAAATTGAATCGACCGTCGCAGCCAAGACTGCGCGGCATGCGTTGTGTGAGGAGAGTCTGAATGAGCCAAGTGTTGGATGATCTGGTTGACCTGCTGACCCTGGAACCGATCGAAGAAAACCTGTTCCGTGGCCGCAGCCAGGACCTGGGTTTTCGTCAGCTGTTCGGCGGTCAGGTGATCGGTCAGTCCCTGTCGGCGGCCAGTCAGACGGTCGAAGAAGCGCGCCATGTGCATTCGATGCACGGCTATTTCCTGCGTCCCGGCGATTCCGCGTTGCCTGTGGTCTATCAGGTTGACCGGGTGCGCGACGGTGGCAGTTTCAGCACGCGCCGGGTGACGGCGATCCAGAAGGGCAACCCGATTTTCACCTGCAGTGCGTCGTTCCAGTACGACGAAGAAGGCTTCCAGCACCAGGCCGAGATGCCGATTGTGGTCGGCCCGGAAAACCTGCCGTCGGAACTGGAACTCACCCAGCAGCGTGCGCACCTGATTCCCGAGCACATGCGCGAAAAATTTCTGTGCCCCAAACCGATCGAGTTCCGACCGATCACCGAGAAAGATCCCTACAACCCGCAGCCGTCAGATCCGATCAAGTACGTCTGGTTTCGCGCCGACGGTGCCTTGGCCGACTCCCCGGCGCTGCATAAATACTTGCTGGCCTACGCCTCGGATTTCGGTCTGTTGACGACGTCGATGCAGCCCCATGGCAAATCGGTCTGGCAGAAAGACATGCAGGTTGCGAGCCTCGATCACGCGCTGTGGTTCCATCAGGACCTACGTGCCGATGATTGGTTGCTGTATGCAATGGACAGTCCTTGGGCGGGCAACTCGCGCGGTTTCTCCCGCGGTAGCGTGTTCAACCGCGCCGGGCAACTGGTGGCGTCGGTCACGCAGGAAGGCCTGATTCGCCACCGCAAGGATTGGGCATGAGCCTGGCCGAGGTGCGGCACTGGGTGTTCGACATGGACGGCACCCTGACGGTGGCCGTGCATGACTTCGCGGCGATCCGCGTGGCGTTGGCGATTCCTGCCGAAGACGACATCCTGACCCACCTCGCCGCGCTGCCGGCCGATGAAGCCGCCGCCAAACATGCGTGGTTGCTGGAACACGAACGGGACCTGGCGCTCGGTTCGAAAGCGGCTCCGGGTGCGGTAGAGCTGGTGCGTGAGCTGGCCGGGCGCGGTTATCGCCTGGGCATTCTCACGCGCAATGCACGCGAACTGGCGCACGTCACGCTGGAGGCGATCGGCCTGGCCGACTGCTTTGCGGTGGAGGATGTGCTGGGCCGTGATGAAGCGCCGCCAAAACCGCATCCTGGTGGTTTGCTGAAGTTGGCCGACGCCTGGAATGTCCCGGCCAGTGAGATGGTGATGGTCGGTGACTACCGCTTTGATCTGGATTGCGGTCGAGCGGCAGGGGCGCGGACGGTGTTGGTGAACCTGCCGGATAATCCCTGGCCTGAGTTGGCGGATTGGCATGCGGCGGATTGTGTGGCGTTGCGGGAAATGTTGTCGGCTTGAGGGCCTCATCGCGAGCAAGCTCGCTCCCACAAGGTTCTGTGTTGATCACAATATTTTGTCCAACACAAAACCTGTGGGAGCGGGCTTGCCCGCGATAGCGTCAGATCAGGCAATACAGAATTCACTGTCCGAACAACGCCTTCTGCCCCTGCGGCGAATTAAACATCCCATCCCCGTCATGCCCGACCCCGGGCACTTCAATCAGTTGCTGATTCAAACCTTGAGGATGCAGCCGTTTCAGAGAAGCAAAATAATTGCGCCCGCGAGCCAATCGATTGGCTCCCTGAGCTTGGGCCTCACAGCTTTTATCCAGCGCCGGCTGCTTCGGGTCGCTGTCCTGTTGCCCGAGTAGATAAACGACATCACGTTTGACGTAGTTTTCCTCCAGCTGCTTGGCGGTTTGCCCTTTGGCATAGGCGGGCAAATCCGTCATCCCGTACTTCCAGCGATTGAAGTTCGGGCAACCGGCGTGTTTGAACGCCACCGGTCGTCGTTCATCGAAGTACGCATAAGACGACGGATTGGCAATGACGTAACGCACCTGTATGTCGGCCGCCTTGAGCGCTGGCTGATCGTGGCCCAGCAACGCGTATCGCTGCACCACCTGAGCGCCGCCGGAGTGACCTGCAATGACAATCTGCTTCACGTCCGGAAACTGCTTCCGATCGCCGATTCGGGCGATGATTTCGTCGAGTGCCGCGTAGGAGCTCATGGAAAACGGAGCGGTAGATAAACCGCCCGCCATCCAGTCATTGCCCTGCCAGCGCAATACGCTGTCAGCCACGGGATGGGCCGCGACGTCGGTGTCATTGAGAAATTGCGGGGCGATCACCAGGGTGCTCGTACTTTGTCCGGCCTGTTCGGCCGCGCGCACGGCGCTCTGGCGATAGGTAACGGCATTGCGCAATCGACCATGGATGATGATCAGCACACGTTCGATTTTCGTCGGCGCCGGGCCGATGCCCACCGCGATTTCACCTGAAGTCAACAGCAGGCGTCCGGTGCTGACTTCCTTGACCGCATGCTCGGCAGCCTGAGCGCTTGCGCAGGTGATCAGTAGAGCTAACAGCCACTTATTCATTTATAGGTTTTTCGCTGCAAAGGTATCGCACTGGCCGACCTGGCCTTGCGCGAATCCGGTTTTGAACCAGCGCACCCTTTGCGCCGACGTACCATGAGTAAACGAATCCGGGACCACACGACCCTGACCTTGCTGTTGCAAGCGGTCATCGCCGATGGCGTTGGCAGCATTCAAGGCTTCTTCGATGTCACCGGGCTCCAGCCAGTTCAGCCGTTTCTGCGCATTGTTGGCCCAGACTCCGGCCAGGCAATCGGCCTGCAGTTCCTGGCGTACCAGCAAACCGCCGTCGCCTTCCATCTGCTGACCCTGTTGGCGGGCGGTCTGAATCTTCGCGGAAACACCGAGCAAGGTCTGCACATGGTGTCCGATTTCGTGAGCGATCACGTAGGCCTGAGCGAAGTCGCCAGCGGCGGCAAAACGTTGGGACATTTCCTGGAAGAAACTCATGTCCAGGTAGACCTTCTGGTCGGCCGGGCAATAGAACGGGCCGGTCGCCGAAGAGGCCAGGCCGCACGCCGAGTTGACGCGGCCACTGAACAGCACCAGGGTCGGGTCTTTATATTGACGACCGGCCTGCTGGAAAATCTGACCCCAGGTGTCTTCGGTATCGCCGAGGATCGAACGCACGAACTCGGCTCCTTCATCAGTGGCCGGCGGCGCCTTGCGGGTTTGAGTCGGCGCCGGTGCCGATTGCTCGCTCATTTGCCCGGTCAGTTGCCCGAGGATTTGCATCGGGTCCTGGCCGGTGATCCAGCCGATCCCGACGATCAAGATAATCGCCGTCAGGCTCAGACCCTTGCCGCCACCGAAGCGCATCCCGCCACCGCCGCCGACATCATCTCCACGGGCATCGACCACGTTGTCGCTGCGTCGGCCTTTTTTCCATAGCATGTGGGAACCCTCTGATTGTCCGTGGGATGAGTGTTGCTGCTGAGTGGGAGCGGCGCCAGTCCGGTCGTCCATCTTTTGTTGCGCACAGCAGCCTCCCCGGCAACCTGTGGGGGGTGGCCGGGAGTCTTCCAGACTCGTATTGAACACGGACAACCCATCTAATTCCTTCACGCGACGGGTTTTTATCGAGCAGGCGACCGCCTGCTTCGAGGGAATCACTGGTCGAACGCATCCCACACTGGCGCAAAGTCTGGATTGACGTGGCGTTCGCATTTGGACAAACCGGCGATCAGCGTTCGGTCTTCGTCATCCAGATTCACGTCGAGCGCTGCCAGGTTGGCCAGTTGATTGGCCTGGCTGCTGGCTTTTGGAATGGCGGCCACGTTCGGCTGATCAAGCAGCCACTTGAGTGCCACTTGCGTTGGCAGGACTCCGTGCTTGGCGGCGATCTGCTGGATTTGCGGGATGTCCGAGACCTTGTTGCGGGCCAGTGGTGTGTAGGCCGTCAGCGCCAGGTGTGCCGATTCGGCAGGCATTGTTTAAGGCTCCAGCGATTTGTATTTTTTAGAATTTGATTCCAGAAAATATAGTGGCGTAATCGAGCTCGGCAACCGTTCACCAGGTAAAGCGGGCGGTTATCGGACAGCGGGTTCCAGATTTCGCATTCGGTCGGTTGTCTTCTAGAATCGGACAAATTTTGTGTGGAACCTCCCATGGCCGGCAGTCAGATCGAACGTGTTTTCAGCGTGCTTGAAAGCCTCACCAGTGACCCTCGTGGCCTGCCGATGCAGACGCTGGCGGAGCAACTGGATATTCCCAAAAGCGCGACTCACCGGTTGCTCGCCGAGCTGATTCGGCTGGGTTATGTGCGACAGAATCCGGAAAACCTGCGGTATCACCTGTCGACCAAACTGGTGGCCATGGGTTTCCGTTACCTGTCGGGTAGCGGCGCGGATATTGTCCAACCGGTGCTTGATCGCCTCGCCCAGGAAACCGGTGAACTGGTGCGGCTTGGGGTGATTGAAGGTGAGCGGCAGATCTGGATCGCCAAATCCCAGGGTGCCCGTTCCGGCCTGCGCTACGACCCGGACATGGGCCGCGATGCGCCTTTGTTTTACACCGCGTCGGGGCATGCGTGGCTGGCGTGTATGAGCGATGCCGAGGCGCTGTCCCTGGTCGAACGGCAGGGTGGCGAGCGGCCGAAGGACCTTGGGCCGAATGCACCGCGTTCCAACATCGAATTGCTGGAGCGCCTGCGTATGGCGCGGGAGCAGGGTTATGCCTGGGTCGAGGAAAGTTCGGCGGTGGGCACCTCGGCGATTGCTGCGGTGGTGCGACATCCGAGTGATGGCCGAGTCATCGGTGTGCTGAGCATCGCCGGGCCGAGCGCGCGGATGCCGGGGGCGCGATTGCATGAGTTGGCGCCGCTGTTGTTGAAGTTTACCGAGGAGCTGTCGGCGGCCAGTCTGGCGTCGGAGCTGTTCAGCTGATTGATGTGTGCGTTGTTCGCACACTTTTTTGGTTTGCTTGTGTAAGAATCTGGAACAAGGTTCTAAATTATTGGAATTCGCCCTTCCAACAATAATCACAAGAGGACCGCACGATGAGTTCACCCCTGCGTATTGCCCTGATCGGGGCTGGCAACATGGGCCAGCAGCACTACCAGCATCTGCAATCCCTGACGGAAGCGACCTTGTGCGCAGTGGCCGATCCGGGTCCGCAAGCAGTGGGTCTGGCGGCCGAGTGGGGCGTGGCGTACTTCGCTGATCACCGTCAGATGTTGGAGCAGGTGAAGCCAGACGCGGTGATCGTCGCCAACCCGAATACGCTGCACGTCAGCACTGCTCTCGATTGCCTCGCTGTCGGCGTGCCGGTCCTGCTGGAAAAACCGGTGGGCGTGCACAGGGATGAAGTCCACGAGCTGGTCGCCGCTTCGAAAGCCACGGGCGTTCCCGTGCTGGTCGGTCATCATCGCCGGCACAATCCGCTGATCGTCCGCGCCCATGAACTGGTGCAAAGCGGCGCGTTGGGCCGGCTGACGACGGTGACCGCGCTCTGGCAATTGCGCAAACCCGACAGCTATTTCGAGACGTCCTGGCGCCGCGAACCCGGCGCGGGAATGTTGCTGACCAATCTGATTCACGACCTCGATCTGCTCCGGCATTTGTGTGGCGAGGTGCGGCAGGTTCAGGCGATCACCAGCAATGCGGTGCGCGGTTTTGCTAACGAAGATTGCGCGGCGGTGTTGCTGCAATTCGACAGCGGCGCGCTGGGTAGCCTGACTGGTTCCGATGCGGTCGCGGCGCCCTGGAGCTGGGAGCTGGACTCCGGCGAGAACCCGGCGTACCCACGTCAGGCCGATCAGCCGTGTTATCTGCTGGCCGGGACCGGTGGTGCGTTGAGCATTCCGCAACTTAAGCGTTGGCACTACGCCGACACCGATGGGGGATGGCATCAACCGTTGCTGTCGGTGCAGGAAAGCTTCAGCGCCGATGAAGCCTTGCGTTTGCAGTTGCAGCATTTCGTGCGCGTGGCGCGTCGGGAAGTCGAGCCGTTGGTGAGCGTCGCCGATGCCGCCCGCACGTTGGCGCTGATTGAAGCGATACGCGAGGCCGCCGAAACCGGCCGTGCCTGCGCACCGACCTTGATCGAGGGTTGAACATGAACAGGAACGATCGGATCTTTTCCCTGGCCAGCCTGACGGTGCTGGAATTGTCACCACCGGAGATGGTCGAAGTGGCAGCACAGGCTGGTGAAAACGCGGGGCGTGAAAACGGCGCGGTGTTGGTGGACGCGTTTCACTTCTACCGTTCGGGTTCACGGCTGGAAGACCTGGCCAGGGTTGCCCCGTCACGGTTACGGTATGCCCAAGTCTGCGACGTTGCCGGGCCACGGCCGACGGACATGGCGGAAGTTCTGCGCCCGGGCGCGGATGGCGTTGAGTAAAACCCATGAGTTGTTAGCGCAGCTGTAAGGGATGCTTTTAAATAGTTGATGCAAAACAAAAGGGATACCGAATGACCGTCAGCACTCCGCTCTCCGGCGTAAACCGACCCTTCAAAGGGATTCTGCTGATCGTCGTTGCAACCTTCCTGTTTTCCAGTCACGACGCCTTTTCGAAATATCTCTCAGGGTTCTACCCGATCGTCATGGTGGTGTGGGCCCGTTATCTGGTTCACACCTTACTGATGGCCGGGATTTTCCTGCCGCAATCCGGGCTGGGTGTCCTACGAACCAAACGGCCGTTACTTCAGCTGTTGCGGGCGTTGTGCCTGTTGGGCACCAGTCTGTTTTTCACCACCGGCTTGCAGTACATCCCTTTGGCCGAAGCTACGGCGGTCAACTTTCTTGCGCCGGTTCTGGTGACTGCGCTGTCGGTGCCACTGCTGCGCGAGCACGTCACGCGTGGCCAGTGGATTGCGGTGATTTGCGGATTTGTCGGCGTGTTGATCATCGTCCATCCTGGCGGAGAACTCTTTACCCCGGCGGTGTTGCTGCCGCTCTGCTCGGCGCTGTTTTTCTGCTTCTATCAGTTGCTCACCCGCAAGCTCAGCAACATCGATAGCCCGACCACCAGCAACTTCTTCGCCGGGCTGTGCAACACCTTGGTGATGAGCGCGCTGGTGCCATTCTTCTGGCAAGTACCGAGCCTGGGGCATGGATTCATGATGGTGGCGCTGGGCGCCTGCGGGATGACGGCTCACCTGTTTCTGACACAAGCCTTCCGCCATGCCGCCCCGGCGTTGTTGGCGCCGTTCGGTTACTGCCAGATTGTCTTTGCCGGTTTGCTGGGCTGGTTGCTGTTTTCTCACACGCCGACCCTGACCACCGTGGTCGGAATCGCGGTGATTTGTTGCAGCGGGTTGGCGGCAGCCTGGCAGCAGAGTCGTCGGTGAGAGAAGCAGGGCAGGCCTGGAATCAGGCCTGCCGGGGGAAGGGTTTTACGGGGTGACGGTAGGAATCTTGCGCGGTGCCATGAAGTACATCCAGATCAGCGCGATGAAATACATCGCCGGAATCATGGTGAACAGCACGGTGTAGTTGTTGTTGGTGATCGTCAGAATGTGGCCGACCAACTGAGTCATGAACATCCCGCCGATGGCCGCGCACATGCCGCCGAAGCCGAACACCGTACTCATCATGTGTTTAGGCGTGTAGTCCATCACCAGGCTCCAGATGTTCGCGGTCCAGGCCTGGTGCGCACCGATGGCCAGGGAGATGGCGAACACCGCGACCCACAGACTGCTCGAACCCGCCGCCATGATCACGCCGACGATGCAGCAGGCGAACAGGAACATGGACATCAGCCGCGCCTTGATCGGGTTGACCCCGCGGCCGATCAGGAACGAGGACAGGATCCCGCCGCCGACGCTGCCGAAATCGGCAGTGAGGTAAATGATGATCAGCGGGATACCCATCTGGGTCACGTTGATCCCCAGGTTGTATTGCTGATTGAGGAACGGCGGCAGCCAGTAGAGGTAGAACCAGAACACCGGCGCGGTAATCGCGTAAGCCAGGGCGAAGGCCCAGGTGCCACGCATTCGCAGGATTTTCGAGAACGGTACGCGGGATTGTTCCGGCTCGACTTCCTTCTGGATGTAATCCAGTTCCGATTGTTTAACGCTCGGGTGATCTTCCGGGTTGAAGTACTTCAAGCCCCAGAACAGCAACCAGATCCCGCCCAGTGCCGACATGCACAGGAACGCCGCCTGCCAGCCCCAGACATGCAGGATCAGCGGCAACAACATGGGGGTGAACATCGCACCGACGTTGGTCCCGGCGTTGAAGATGCCGGTGGCCACGGCGCGTTCGCCGGCCGGGAACCACAGCCGGGTGGTCTTCACGCACGCCGGGTAGTTGGCGGCTTCCGTCAGACCCAGAATGAATCGGCAGACCATGAAGCCGACGGCCGAAGTGGCCAGGCCATGGGCACCGGTCGCCAGGCTCCAGAGCAGCACGGCGAAGAAGAACACGCGCTTGACGCCAACCCGATCGATCAATCGGCCTTGCAGCACGAAACCGATGGCGTAGCCGACCTGGAACCAGAAGTTGATGTTGGCGTAGTCCATCGCCGTCCAGCTCATTTCCTTGGCCAGGATAGGCTGCATCACGCCCAGTGCGGCGCGGTCGATGTAGTTCAGGGTGGTGGCGAAGAACACCAGCGCCAGCATGCCCCAACGGGTTTTGCCAACCGCCATCGCGCCGCGGATCTTGTCGCCGATGCCGTCAGTGGCAGGAGTCATGGAGGAACGCTCCACGGGAGAGCTTTGAGAAGGAGTCATGTAGGCCACCGATTATTTTTATGTGGTGTTCTGGGTCTTTGGTCACCGAGACCGATGTGTGTGACCGGGCTCAATGTGGAGTCGATGTTGCGCAGTGGACGAAAAATCGTCAATTCGCCAAGGGCCATTGTGTTCGATAATCGCACGCAAAACTAACCGGGTAGTACACTTTGAATTGCTGTGTCGATTCGACCGGCCAATAATCCACCCCAAGTTAAACGCGATCCCTGTAGCAGCTGGCGAAGCCTGCGTTCGGCTGCGAAGCAGTCGTGAAATCAGGCGATGCGGTCTTGCAGGTAAACCGCGTGCACAGGGTTTACGACTGCTTCGCAGCCGAACGCAGGCTTCGCCAGCTGCTACATAAAAGCGTGCGATGTCGATAACAAGATTGTCTCCACCACCGGGAGTCGAAATATGCAGTGTTCCATTGCCACCGTGTCCTTGAGCGGTACCCTGCCGGAAAAACTTGAAGCCATCGCCGCCGCCGGTTTCGACGGGGTGGAGATTTTCGAGAATGACCTTCTCTACTACGACGGCAGCCCGCGGGAAATCAAACAGATGTGCGCCGATCTCGGGATCGCGATCACGCTGTTTCAACCCTTCCGGGATTTCGAAGGCTGCCGCCGCGACCGCCTGCCGCGCAACCTGGAGCGGGCCGAGCGCAAATTCGACCTGATGCAGGAACTGGGCACCGACCTGGTGCTGGTGTGCAGCAACGCTTCGGCCGATGCCATCGGCGATGAACAGATTTTAGTCGAGGACTTGCGCCTGCTGGCTGAACGCGCCGGTGCGCGTGGCCTGAGGATCGGCTACGAAGCGCTGGCCTGGGGCCGCCACGTGAACACTTATCAACAGGTGTGGAACATCGTCCGTCAGGCCGATCACCCAAACCTTGGCGTATTGCTGGACAGCTTTCACACGCTGTCACTCAAGGGTGATCCGAGCGCGATTGCCGAGATTCCCGGCGACAAGATTTTCTTCGTGCAAATGGCCGACGCGCCGATCCTGGCCATGGACGTGCTGGAGTGGAGTCGGCATTTCCGCTGTTTCCCCGGCCAAGGCGAATTCGATCTGCCGGGGTTCCTCGCGCCGATCATCAAGAGCGGTTACACCGGGCCGTTGTCGCTTGAGATCTTCAATGACGGCTTCCGCGCCGCGCCGCCACGGGCCAATGCTGCCGACGGTTTGCGCTCGTTGCTGTACCTGGAAGAGAAAACCCGCGAGCGTCTGGCGCAGGAAACCAAACCAACGGTCAACCCCGACATTCTGTTCGAGACGCCCAAGGCCAGCGAGTACAACGGCATCGAATTTCTCGAGTTCGCCGTGGACGAAAGCCTTGGCGCCAAGCTGTCCCACTGGCTGGAACGGCTGGGTTTTGTCAAAGCCGGCCAGCATCGCTCCAAGAGCGTGAGCCTGCTGCGTCAGGGTGATATCAACCTGATCCTGAATTCCGAACCCTATTCCTTCGCCCACAGTTTTTTCGAAGCTCACGGCCCCTCGCTGTGCGCCACTGCCGTGCGGGTCAAGGACAGCGCCAGCGCTCTGGCCCGGGCCGTGGCTTACAAAGGTCAGCCGTATCGCGGACTGGTCGGCCCCAATGAACTGGAACTCGCCGCGGTGCGTGCGCCGGATGGCAGCCTGATTTATCTGGTGGACCAAGACGCCGACGTCTACGGCACCGACTTCAATCTGCAACCCGCCGCCGTAGCCAGTGGCGGCCTCAAGCGTATCGACCACATGGCCATGGCGCTGCCGGCCGACAGCCTCGACAGTTGGGTGCTGTTCTATAAAAGCCTGCTGGATTTCGAAGCCGACGATGAAGTGGTGCTGCCTGATCCGTATGGCCTGGTAAAGAGTCGGGCGCTGCGCAGCCGGGACAGTTCGATCCGCCTGCCGCTGAACATTTCCGAGAACCGCAACACCGCAATCTCACATGCACTGTCGAGTTATCGCGGCTCCGGCGTGCATCACATCGCCTTCGATTGCGACGACATCTTTGCCGAAGTCAGCCGGGCCAAGGAGGCGGGCGTACCGTTGCTGGATATCCCGCTCAATTACTACGATGACCTCGCCGCGCGGTTCGATTTCGACGACGAGTTCCTCAGCGAACTGGCCTATTACAACGTGCTCTACGACCGCGATGCCCAGGGTGGCGAGCTGTTCCATGTGTATACCGAACCGTTCGAAGGACGCTTCTTCTTCGAGATCATCCAGCGCAAGAACGGCTACGCAGGTTACGGCGCAGCCAACGTCGCGGTACGACTGGCGGCGATGGCCAAGTCTCGAAGCGGTGCCGTACGTCAGGCAAAGTTGTAGGAAAATCGTAAACACGGGGACAAACCGCCGCCGCGCGACTTCCTTCACTGTGCGGTGCGGCCCATAATCGCCAACCTGTCCAGTGATGGCCGTGAGCCCGCAATGACGATAACTTCAGAACTCTCCGCAGTGCCCGACGAGCCGATTGTCGAGCCGCGCAAGAGTCGCAAGAACAACCCGGAAAAGACCCGCGAGAACATCCTTCAAGAGGCGATTGTCGAGTTCGTCCAGCAGGGGCTTTCCGGCGCTCGCGTCGATGCGATTGCCGAGCGCATCCACACCTCAAAACGCATGATCTATTACTACTTCGGCAGTAAGGAACAGCTCTACGTCGAGGTGCTGGAGAAACTCTACGGCGATATCCGCAGCACCGAAAACCGTCTGCACCTTACCGAACTGGCGCCGGTGGAAGCGATTCGGCGGCTGGTGGAGTTCACCTTCGATCACCATGATCGCAACGTCGACTTTGTGCGGATTGTCAGCATTGAGAACATCCACAACGCTGAGTACGTGAAACGCTCCGATACGATCAAGGCGATGAACAACACCATTCTCGATTCACTGGGCGAGATTTTGCGTCGCGGTGCTGAGGAAGGCGTGTTCCGCGCGGGGCTCGAGCCGTTGGATGTGCATCTGCTGATCAGCTCGTTCTGCTTCTATCGCGTGTCGAACCGCCATACCTTCGGTGAGATTTTTCAGATCGATTTGCCGGACGAAAGCATCAAGCAGCGTCATCGAGAGATGATTTGCGAGTCGGTTTTGCGGTATCTGCAGGCCTGATGTGGGGTGAGGGGATTGTCCCCTCGCCACCTCCGTTCAGCCATTCATGCTCTGAAAATGCTCGAGCATCCGCTGCGCATCCGGCACCACGCCGCTGAACAATTCAAACGCCTTCACCGCCTGAAACACGGCCATGTTACCGCCATCCAGCGTGCGGCAACCCAACGCGCGGGCGTTGCGCAGCAGCTCGGTTTCCAGCGGGAAGTAAACAATCTCCGCCACCCACAATTCACCTCGCAGCAGTTCCACCGGCACTGGCATGCCCGGCAGTTTTTTCATGCCCATGGGGGTGGTGTTCACCAGACCGTCAGCCTGGGCCAGGGTGCTCGGCAAGTCATGGCCCGCCACAGCCCGGCCGATGCCGAAATGTTGATTGAGATTGTCCGCCAGGCTCTGGGCACGGCTGATCTCCACGTCGAAAATAGTCAGCAGCTGTACGCCTTCACTCAATAATGCGTGGGCCACTGCCGCGCCAGCGCCACCGGCACCCATTTGCACGACGCGTTCAAGGGCAACGCCCTTCAAGCCACGACGAAAACCCTCGGCGAACCCCAGGCAATCGGTGTTGTGGCCGATGCGTTTGCCGTCCTTCAGCACGACCGTGTTCACCGCCCCAATGCCACGGGCTTCTGGTGACAACTCGTCGAGCAGCGGGATGATCGTCTGCTTGCACGGAAAGGTGATGTTCAGGCCGGTGAAGTTCATCCGCTCGGCGGCCATCAACAGGTCGGGCAGGGCGCCGCTGTCGAGTTTCAACTGGTCCAGATCGATCAGGCGATAGAGGTAACGCAAACCCTGGGCATCGCCTTCATGCTCGTGCAGCGCCGGGGTGCGAGAAGCCTGGATGCCGGCGCCGATCAGTCCGGCCAGTACAGCGTTTGTCTGAGCCACGGCCTTCACCCCTTCAAACGTTGACTGAAATGCTCCAGCGCCAGGCGATAGCCGTGGCTGCCGAAACCGGCCATCACCGCCGTGGCGATGGCCGACACAAAAGAGTGGTGGCGGAAGGGCTCGCGGGCATGAACGTTGGACAGGTGGACTTCGATCACCGGCAATTCGCTGGCGACCAGGGCATCGCGGATCGCGACCGAGGTGTGGGTCCAGGCGGCCGGGTTGATGACGATCCCGGCGCAACGGCCGCGCGCGGCGTGAATCCAGTCGAGTAGTTCGCCTTCATGATTGGTCTGGCGAAACTCCACCGCCAGGCCGAATTCTTCGGCGGCACGACCGCACAACGCTGAGATGTCGGCCAGGGTTTCGTGGCCGTAGGTCGCCGGTTCGCGGGTGCCGAGCAGGTTCAGATTCGGGCCGTTGAGCACCAGAACGATAGGGGGCATCGGGGTATCTCCACTTATTTTTTTGGCATTGGCCGAGGGTTTCAGCCTGTGGAGATAAATTGTACTAGCTGGTTAATTTGGTCAATTGAAGAGGCGGCTCGCAGGGTTTTTGTGTGCGGTGATCGGACGGTTTTGGCTTTTTAGCGGGGCAGATGCTCCACCAGAAAATCGATGAACGCCCTCAAACGCAACGGCATATGGCGAGTTTGCGGGTAGAGCAGGGTGAACGGTCGCGAGCGTCCGCCATACGGCTTGAGCACTTCCACCAGCGAACCATCGGCCAATTCGTTTTCGACGATGAAGCGATAGGTCTGGAACAGACCCGCGCCATGTTTGGCCAGGGTCACGCCGCCCAGCACATCGTCGGAACAACTGAGATTGCCTTCGGCCAGAATCTCCCGGTGCACGCCATTGTCGTTGAACAGCCAGGCAATCCGCCGACCGCTGCTGGGCAATTCGTACTGGATGCACTCGTGCTGTTTAAGATCATCCAGCGTTTGTGGAATGCCCGCGTGCTTCAGGTAATCAGGACTGGCAATCATCACCAGCGCGGCATCTTCCAACTGTCGGGCGATCAGGCCGGAATCCGGAATCGCCCGCACGCGGATCGCCATGTCATAGCCTTCACCGACGAAATCGATGTTGCGATTGCTGATGTGCGACTCGACCTTCACCGCTGGAAAGCGTGCCCGAAAAGCCGGCAACAACGGCAGAATCCGGTGATGGGCATAGGTGGTGGGAATGCTGATGCGCAAGGTGCCGGACGGCTGTTGCTGCTGGCCCATGACCTCGCGCTGGGCCTCGACCAGTTGCGCGAGCGCCTGACGACATTCCTCGTAATACCGCCGACCACTGTCGGTCAGTTTGACGCTGCGGGTGGTGCGGGCGAACAACCGCACGCCCAGCCGTTCCTCCATGCGCGACACCGAACGGCTCACAGCTGCGGGCGTCACGCCAGCGACCAGCGCGGCGGCGGTAAAACTGCCGGCTTCGGCCGCCAGACAAAACAGTTCGATGCTGCCCAGCTGAAGATCGTCGAATTGTCGCTGCATGATTGATTACACCGGGGATCAAATGAAGGACTGAATTTCGCCACTGTAGATGAATTTGTCGAAGCGGTGCTTTACTTGAGCGGCGCCGATTCACCTGTGGTTTTGTGGGCAGTGGACGGCGGGATCAGCGGCAAGCGGTCAGTCTTCTTTAATCTCCGGACAGGAGCAACATCATGCCTTTCGTCAGCGTACGTATTACCCGTGACGGCGTTACCCGGGAGCAGAAAGCCCAGGTCATTGCCGAAATCACCGACACCTTGCAGCGAGTACTCGGCAAGCCTCCGGAGCTGACCCACATCGTGATCGAGGAAGTCGACACGGATAATTGGGGTTACGCCGGAATGACCACGACCGAGTACCGAAAAAATCAGCCTCAGTGATTGTGTAGAAAACCAGGAAAGCCGTCCTCAGGACGGCTTTTTTGTAGGCACGAGGAAAGGATTGCTTACCAATTTGCGCCGTCATCCGCCGGCCCAAGCCGAGCCTTGGCGCTAGTCTCAAAAGTCGCAGTGATGATTCAACACAGCGCCAGTTATCGGATTTTCCAGGGAATGTCGGGTCTTCGGGCTCATTAACCTAACGGATGGGTTAGCATGAGATTATTCAGCTACAAAGGGTTTTCAATGGTGATCATGTTGCGCGATGAGCACTGCCCGCCGCATGCACATGTGGATGCCGGAACCTGGAGTGCGCGCTTCAAATTCAGCTTCTGGCACAACAGTGTCGAGCTATGGGACGTGGTGCCTCATTCTCGCAGGCCACCTGTGGCGGTGCTGGAAGGGTTGCGTCACGCGCTCGGACAACCCGCTCATTTGCGCCGCGCTCGGTGTATCTGGTGGGACAAGCTGCACACGGTCTGTCTCGATCATCAGATATGGGACTGGCAAACCAGCGAAGTCGTGGTGGTAAAAAGGGTCGCCAGTACGACCTGCATGATTGGCTCGGCTTGCTATGAGCCCGAGACGAACAAGACCCTGTTGGCGCTGATGGGCGTTCCGGAGGGCGTGGAGATCGAACTATGAAAACGATAACAGCAAAAATGTTGGTGGATCGGCCCGTAACCGAAGCCGTGCTGGATGAAGCCATCCAGCGTGGCCAGGTGCGCCACAAAGGCGGTCTGCGGGCGACTTCGGTGACCTTTGTGGAACCGTGCCTGGCGGTCAATTTCATTGATGGCAGTGGCGTGCTGTTGCCCGTGCAGCACTATCCGGAGTTCGATGATTTCGACGTCGAGGATTTCGCAGACCTGAAAGTCGGTTTTTCCGGGACTGCCCTTTGCCACGAGGGCAAGGATCTGCAGGTCTCCATCGCCGGGATGGTTTCGGCCAGCAAGCCGCTGATGGATATGGCCGCGTCTGTCATCGCCTCGCGTAATGGTCGCCAAAGCAGCGCCGCCAAAGCAGAGGCTGCGCGGGCGAATGGCCGTAAGGGCGGGCGTCCGCGCAAGACAGATATCACCCTTTAAGCACGCACAAAAAAGCCGTCGTGATGACGGCTGATTTGTATCTGGCACCGGCAATTACCGACGGGTCAACAACACCCCGGATTCCATGTGATGGGTCCACGGGAACTGGTCGAACATTGCGCATCGGGTGATGCGATGGGTGTCGTGCAACTGGGCGATGTTGGCCGCCAGGGTTTCCGGGTTGCAGGAGATGTAGAGGATGTTGTCGAAGCGACGGGTCAGCTCGCAGGTGTCCGGATCCATGCCGGCGCGAGGCGGATCGACGAAGACGCTACCGAACTCGTAGCTCTTCAGATCGATACCGTGCAGACGACGGAAAGGACGAACTTCGTTCAGGGCTTCGGTCAGCTCCTCGGCGGACAAGCGCACCAGGGTGACGTTATCCACAGCGTTTTCGCTGAGATTGCTCAACGCGGCGTTGACCGACGCCTTGCTGATTTCGGTGGCCAGCACTTTGCGTACGCGCGTCGCGAGCGGCAGGGTGAAGTTGCCGTTGCCGCAATACAGCTCCAGCAAATCGTCGGAGCGATCGCCGAGCGAGTCGTAAGCCCAGTTGAGCATCTTCTGGTTCACGGTGCCGTTGGGCTGGGTGAACGCGCCTTCCGGCTGGCGATAGCTGAAGGTGCGACCGCCGACGTCCATCTGCTCGACCACGTAATCGTGACCGATCACTTCGCGTTTGCCCTTGGAACGGCCGATGATGCTGACGTTCAGGTCGGCTGCCAGCTTCGAAGCCGCCGCGTGCCAGTGCTCGTCCAGCGGGCGGTGATAGCACAGCGTGATCATCGCATCGCCGGCCAGGGTGGTCAGGAACTCCACCTGAAACAGCTTGTGGCTCAGGGCCGCACTGGCTTGCCATGCTGCCTTCAGCTGCGGCATCAACTCGTTGATGCGCAGGCTGGCGATCGGGAATTCTTCGATCAGGATCGGCGTGCGCTTGTCTTCCTGGGAAAACATCGCGTAGTGACGCTCACCGGCTTCGCGCCACAGGCGGAATTCGGCGCGCAGGCGGAAGTTTTTCAGCGGCGAGTCGAACACCGCAGGTTCTGGCGCACCGAACGGGGTCAACAGGTCACGCAGGCGCGTGACCTTCTCTTCGAGCTGAACGGCGTAAGCCTTGGAATCAAAAGTCATGCGTTGAACCAACCCAACTTGATCACGAACAGAATCGACAGAATCACCAGTGCCGAGTTCAGCTCACGGCCGCGGCCGGACAGCAACTTGATTGCGGTCCAGGAGATGAAACCGAAGGCGATGCCGTTGGCGATGGAATAAGTGAACGGCATGGCCAGAGCAGTGACCACGACCGGTGCGGCGACGGTGATGTCGTCCCAGTCTATTTCGGCCAGGCCGGATGTCATCAATACCGCGACGAACAGCAGCGCAGGTGCGGTAGCAAAGGCTGGAACGCTGGCCGCCAATGGCGAGAAAAACAGCGCCAACAGGAACAGAATCGCCACGACAACAGCGGTCAGGCCGGTGCGGCCACCGGCACTCACGCCGGCTGCGGATTCGATGTAGCTGGTGGTGGTCGAAGTGCCCAGCAGCGAACCGGCCATGGCCGCGGTACTGTCGGCGATCAGGGCGCGACCCATTTTCGGCATGTGGCCATCCTTGCCCATCAGGCCCGCGCGCTTGGCGACGCCGATCAGGGTGCCGGAGTTGTCGAACAGGTCGACGAACAGGAAGGAGAAGATCACGGTGACCAGACCGACGTCCAGGGCACCTTTGATGTCCAGTTGCAGGAAGGTCGGGGCCAACGACGGCGGCATCGACATCACGCCGCCGAACGGAGTAAAGCCCATCACGATCGAAGCGATGGTCACTGCCAGAATGCCGATCAGTACCGCGCCGCGCACTTTCAGCGCTTCAAGCGCTACGATCAGGGCAAAACCGAGGGTCGCGAGGATCGGGGCCGGTTGTTTCAAGTCGCCGAGGCCGACCATGGTTGCCGGGTTGCTCACCACGATGCCCGCGTTATGCAGGGCGATCAGGGCCAGGAACAGGCCGATGCCGGCGGCAATCGCCGAACGCAGCGGCAACGGGATACTGTTGATGATCCATTCGCGGATGCGGAAGATCGACAGCAGGAAGAACAGCACCGCCGAGATGAATACCGCACCCAGCGCCACTTGCCAGGTGTGGCCCATGTGCAGGACCACGGTGTAGGTAAAGAAGGCGTTCAAGCCCATGCCCGGCGCGAGTGCGATCGGGTAGTTGGCGATCAGGCCCATCACCGTGGAGCCGATGGCGGCTGCCAGACACGTGGCGACGAACACCGCGCCCTTGTCCATGCCGGTCTCGCCGAGGATGCTCGGGTTGACGAACAGAATGTAGGCCATGGCCAAAAAGGTCGTGAAGCCCGCCAGAATCTCGGTCCGCACGTTGGTGTTGTGTGCCTTGAGTTGAAACAGCCTTTCCAGCATGTCTGCTCCCCGTGGCGCGCCAGGCGCCGTGAATGTATCGACCTCAACAGCAAAGCACAGGCCGCTGCAGGCGCCTGGTAATTTTCTGTGGGTCGGAAAAAGCCGCGCATCATACCAGCAGCGTGGGGCTATGGCTGCTTATGGCTGCGATCGTCGTCGATGTTTTGCGCAAAAGCCAAGTGAGCCATACTGCGTGCTGGTTTTGGGGGTACTTATGTATTGCATGAATAAACGTCTGATTACCGTATTCGCAGTGGCGATCACCATGTTCCTGGGGGCACACACCGCTTCGGCTGCATCGGCGGCGCCGTTGAGTCAGGTGAAGGTACTCAAGGTCGAGTCGCCAGGGTGCGGCTTTGAAGACATTGCGCAGGGGCAAGAGCAAACCCGCTGCAATCACAGCGGACCGAACATCAAGGTCTACGTGCTGGAAGTCGGTTACGGTCGTGGCGCGCATGTCGGGCTGGACGGTTTTGAGGTGAACGGCACCCGGACCCCGGTCTGTGCTTTTGATAACGGCAATCTGACCGATTGCACCGTCGGGAAAAAAACCGTCGGCTATCTGTATGTCTTCGATCTGGCGGGTAAACAGGAAGGCACGTTCACGTTCAGTAACACGTCGATCAACGCGCCAGGCAATACGCTGTCGACGCAGCTTTACATCAAGTAACGGCGGGCTCGAACAAGGGGCAGGAAAGCTGACTACGCTTTAAAGATCATCCAGTGGACTGCGCCCATGACCTTTAGAGCTCTGATTACCCTCGCCGAGGGCATCGATGACCTGCAATCAGTGACCCTGATCGATGTGCTGCGCCGTGCCAAGGTTGAAGTGGTGGTGGCCAGCATCGAGGGACGGCGCATGCTCACCTGCGCGCGCGGCACCCGAGTGACGTCCGATGCGATGCTGGTAGACGTGCTGGCCCAGCCGTTCGACCTGATCGTCCTGCCCGGTGGTGCCGTGGGGGCGCAACATCTGGCGGCGCATCAACCCCTGCAACAATTGATCAAGGATCAGGCGGCGGCCGGGCGCCTGTTCGCCGGTATCGCCGAGGCCCCGGCGCTGGCGCTGCAAGCCTTTGGCGTATTGCGTCAGCGGCGTATGACCTGCCTGCCATCGGCCAGCCATCAACTGTTGGGCTGCAACTTCGTCGATCAACCGGTGGTGGTCGATGGCAACTGCATCACTGCCCAAGGTTCAGGGGCGGCATTGCAATTCGCCCTGACGCTGGTGGAACAACTCTGCGGCAAAGCCAGGCGAGCGGCGGTGGCGGGGGAGTTGGTGGTCTAGAGAGTGCCCTGGGCAAACTGCTTCAAGCCTTCACTTCTTCCACCGCCACATGCATGCGGTCGCGGTTGGCCAGGGTCGGGAACAGTTTGATCCACGCCCCGGTCACCACCAATGTGCCAATACCGCCCATGACCACGGCCGGCACAGTGCCGAACCAATGGGCGGTCAAGCCGGATTCAAACTCGCCCAACTGGTTCGAAGCGCCGATGAACAAACCGTTCACGGCACTGACCCGGCCGCGCATTTCATCCGGGGTTTCCAGTTGCACGAAGGAGGCGCGGATCACCATGCTGATCATGTCCGCCGCGCCCAACACCACCAACACCGCCAGGGAAAACCAGAACGAGGTCGACAGGCCGAACGCAATGGTCGCGACACCGAACACACCCACAGCGGTGAACATGACCCGTCCGACTTTGCGTTCCACGGCAAATCTCGCCAAGTACAGCGACATCAGCAGCGCACCGACTGCCGGCGCCGAACGCAGCAGGCCCAGGCCCCAAGGGCCGGTCAGCAGAATGTCCTTGGCGAACACCGGCAGCAGCGCCGTCGCGCCACCGAGCAGGACGGCAAACAGATCCAGAGAAATCGCCCCGAGAATGTCCGGACGACTACGAATGAAGCGGATGCCCGCCAGCAGCGAATCCAGGGTTGCCTTGCCCTTGTTCAGTGGTGTCTGCCGTGCAGGCAGGTTGAGCATCAGCATGCAGGCGATGATGTAGAGGATCACCGTCGGGCCATAGACCCAGACGCTGCCGAAGGCGTAAAGCAACCCACCGAGGGCCGGGGCAACGATAGTCGCCGATTGCTGTGCGGATTGGGCGGCGGCGACCGCGCGGGGAAACAGCGCGCTGGGCACGATGCTCGGCAACAGGGCCTGAGTGGTCGGCATCTCGAAGGAGCGGGCGGCACCGAGCAGGAACGCGAGGATGAAGATCATCTCCCGGGTGACATTGTCGGTCGCGCTGCCGATGGCCAGCGACAGGGCGATCAACGCTTGCAGGGACTGACAGATTGCCGCGACCTTGCGCCGGTCATAGCGGTCCGCGACATGCCCGGTGTGGAGCATGAACAGCACCCGCGGGGCGAACTCCACCAGACCGACCAGACCCAGATCGAGCACATTGCCGGTCAGTTGGTAGAGGTTCCAGCCAATGGCCACCGTGAGCATCTGAAAACCGCTGGCGGTAAACACCCGAGCCAGCCAGAACGCGATAAATGGGCGGTGATGACGTAACAGCAAGGGCGCTTGGCTGGGCATCTGAGGGCCGGTCTTGAGCGAGGGGAGGGCCGAGATTATCACCAAGCTGTAACCAAAAGTTGCAGGGCTGGGAAATTTCGTTAGCTAGACACCGATCGGGGTTCATAAACCTTGTAGCAGCTGCCGAAGGCTGCGTTCGGCTGCGCAGCAGTCGTGAAATCAGGCGCGGAGGGTGTATCAGTTAATCCGAGCCAGCCGGGTTTGCGACTGCTGCGCAGTCGAACGCAGCCTTCGGCAGCTGCTACAGGGCTGCCGGCGACGGTATGAGGCAACCTGTCACGCGGCAAAAGACCACACCGTCCATCGTCAAAAATGGGACTACTCTTTTAACGTTGCTTGATCCAGATCAAGACCGCTCGTGGAATTGATCCGGCGGCCAGATGGCCAGACTCCCTACGTTGTGATGTTTGTAAAAAAAGAACGAATTCAAATTCGCCACACTCCATATCCGTGGGGGCAGTGGGTGTAGGCCACAAGCCTTCAGCCGGTATTACCTGACAGAGGAAGACTTATGTTCGGTTTGGAGGCACTTGATCTCGCCCGGATGCAGTTCGCGTTCACCATTTCGTTTCACATTCTATTTCCCGCCATCACCATTGGCCTGGCGAGTTACCTGGCGGTGCTCGAAGGCCTGTGGCTGAAAACCCATAACGACACGTACCGCGACCTGTACCACTTCTGGTCGAAGATCTTTGCGGTCAACTTCGGCATGGGCGTGGTCTCCGGGCTGGTCATGGCCTATCAGTTCGGCACCAACTGGAGTCGCTTCTCGGACTTCGCCGGCTCCGTGACCGGGCCGCTGCTGACGTACGAAGTGCTCACTGCTTTCTTCCTCGAAGCCGGTTTCCTCGGTGTCATGCTGTTCGGCTGGAACAAGGTCGGGCGCAATCTGCACTTCTTCGCCACGGTCATGGTCGCCATCGGCACACTGATATCGACCTTCTGGATTCTCGCTTCCAACAGCTGGATGCAGACCCCGCAAGGCTACGAAATCGTCAACGGCCAGGTCATTCCAGTGGACTGGCTGGCGGTGATTTTCAACCCGTCGTTCCCTTACCGTCTGTTACACATGTCGACGGCGGCGTTTGTCGCGACTGCTTTCTTCGTCGGTTCCTCGGCGGCCTGGCATTTACTGCGCGGCAAGGACAACCCGGCGATCCGTACCATGCTCTCGATGGCCATGTGGATGGCCTTGATCGTGGCGCCGATTCAAGCGGTCATCGGTGACTTCCACGGCCTCAACACGCTCAAGCATCAGCCGGCGAAAATCGCTGCGATTGAAGGCCACTGGGAAAACCATGGCGATGAGCCGACCCCGCTGATCCTGTTCGGCTGGCCGGACATGAAAGAAGAGCGGACCAAATTCGCGGTAGAGATTCCGTACCTGGGTAGCCTGATCCTCACGCACTCGCTGGACAAACAGGTCCCGGCGCTCAAGGAATTCCCGCCTGAAGACCGGCCGAATTCGACCATCGTGTTCTGGTCGTTCCGGATCATGGTGGGTCTGGGCATGCTGATGATCTTCACCGGTCTGTGGAGCCTGTGGCTGCGTAAACGCGACAAGCTCTATACCTCGCGGCCGTTCCTGTACCTGGCGTTGTGGATGGGGCCATCCGGCCTGATCGCGATCCTCGCCGGCTGGTTCACCACTGAAATCGGCCGTCAGCCGTGGGTGGTCTACGGCCTGATGCGCACGGCGGATGCGTCTTCCAATCACAGCGTCATGCAGATGAGCATCACGTTGATCATGTTTGTCGTGGTCTATTTCGCGCTGTTCGGTGCCGGTCTGGGCTACATGATGCGCCTGGTGCGCAAAGGGCCGAAGATCAACGAAGGGGCGGAAACACCCGAGGGTGGTCCAGGCAAGAAACGCACGCCGGCCCGTCCGCTATCCGCAGCCGACGATCCCGCCGACGCCGACCACGATCCCAGCCTGACCAAGGAGATTTGACTCATGGGTATTGATCTTCCGCTGATCTGGGCCGTGATCATCATCTTCGGCATCATGATGTACGTGGTCATGGACGGTTTTGATTTGGGGATCGGGATTCTCTTCCCGTTCATTCCGGGCAAGACCGATCGTGACGTCATGATGAACACCGTCGCGCCGGTCTGGGACGGCAATGAAACCTGGCTGGTACTGGGGGGCGCCGCGTTGTTCGGGGCCTTCCCGCTGGCCTATTCGGTGGTGCTCTCGGCGTTGTACCTGCCGCTGATTTTTATGCTGATCGGGCTGATCTTCCGCGGCGTGGCCTTCGAGTTCCGCTTCAAGGCCAGGGACGACAAGCGCCATCTCTGGGACAAGGCGTTCATCGGTGGCTCGGTCGCCGCCACCTTTTTCCAGGGCGTTGCGTTAGGTGCGTTCATTGATGGGTTGCCGGTGGTCAATCGCCAATTTGCCGGTGGCTCACTGGACTGGTTGACGCCGTTCACCCTGTTCTGCGGCTTGGCGCTGGTAGTGGCTTATGCGCTGCTCGGTTGCACCTGGCTGATCATGAAGACCGAAGGCAAGTTGCAGGAGCAGATGCATGACCTGGCTCGACCGCTGGCTTTCGTGGTGTTGGCAGTGATCGGTATCGTCAGCATCTGGACCCCGCTGGCCCACGCCGAGATTGCCGCTCGCTGGTTCACCCTGCCGAACCTGTTCTGGTTCCTGCCGGTGCCGATTCTGGTGCTGGTGACCATGTACGGTCTGATCCGCGCGGTGGCTCGCAATGCGCACTACACGCCATTCCTGCTGACGCTGGTGCTGATCTTCCTCGGCTACAGCGGTCTGGGCATCAGCCTGTGGCCGAACATCGTGCCGCCGTCGATCTCGATCTGGGACGCCGCCGCACCGCCGCAAAGTCAGGGCTTCATGCTGGTGGGCACGTTGTTCATCATCCCGTTCATCCTGGGTTACACCTTCTGGAGCTACTACGTGTTCCGCGGCAAGGTCACCCACGAAGATGGCTATCACTAGAGCACGCGACAGTGGCGCAGGGCTGAGACCTGCGTCATTTCGTCAGAGGAGATTGCGATGAAGGCGGGTAAACATTCCTTGCAGGAAATCGAAGCCGCAGAGAAAAAGCCGCTCTGGCAGCGACTCGGCTGGCTGGCGATGATCTGGACCGGCAGCGTTGTGGCGCTGTTCATCGTGGCCAGCCTGATGCGCATGTTCATGAATGCCGCAGGTCTGACGACCCACTGAATTTCTGCACCTGATCCCATCCCGTTGCCTTGCGGCACGGATTTACAACCCTCCTTTGCTGGAGGGTTTTTTTTCTGGGATTATTTTCGGGCTTTAAGGATCACGAATTTAGGTGTGGCCGCCACTTGCTCGACGCCGCGGAACAACCGCGCGAGCTTGCTGTGATACCCCAGATGACGGTTGCCGACGATGTACAACGCGCCGCCTACCACCAGCGCCTCTCGGGCCTGCTGAAACATGCGCCAGGCCAGGAAGTCACCGACGACTTGTTGTTGGTGAAACGGCGGGTTGCACAGCACAACGTCCAGCGACTGAGGTTCCTGACCCGCCAAACCATCATCGGCACGCACAACCACTTCCCGGTCACCGAGCGCCGCGCGCCAGTTTTCGCCTGCCGATTGCACTGCCATGAACGACTCGTCCACGAGCGTGTAGTGGGCCTCTGGGTTTTGCAGGGCGCTGGCGATGGCCAACACCCCGTTGCCACAACCGAGGTCGGCAACCCGTGCTGAGCCGAGGTTCTTTGGCAGGTGCGGCAAAAACGCTCGCGTGCCGATATCCAGCCCTTCGCGGCAGAACACATTGGCGTGATTCAGCAGTTCGATCTCAGGGGCGTCGAGTCGATAACGGGTCGGGTAGGGGGACACGACGGGTGCTTTGACCTCGGCGGTCGCGATCAATAGCCGAGCCTTCTTCACCGCCAACGAGGCTTGCACCGGGCCGATGTAGCGTTCCAGCAGATCGCCCGCGGCTCGGGGCAAATGCTTGATCATCGCCGCAGCAATCACCTGGGCCCCCGGCGCCAGTTGACCCTGCAAACGAATCAGTTGTTCTTCCAGCAAGGCGAGGGTTTTCGGGACCCGGATCAGTACCCGGTCAAAGGGGCCTGAAAAGGCTTCACTGGCCGGTACGCTTGGCACCGCATCAAATGCCTGGCCGTTACGGATCAGATTTTTTTCCAGTCCCTGAAAGGCCAGGAACGAGTCGCCGCTGCTGGTCACTTGAACCTTGCCCGCCAGGCTGGCGGCCAATGCGCCAAAGCTGTCGTTGAGCACCAAAACCCGAGTGTCGGCCGAGGGCTGTTGGTCAGCCAGATGGGTGAGCAGATATTCGTCTGCGGCATCAAACGCCTGCAGCGGTTCGTTCTGCTGTTCGGGCTGGCGGATCAGGTCGAGTCGGGCGAAGGGTGTTTCGAGCAAGGGCATGAGGCGAGGCTCTGGGTAATCAACGGGGTCATCAACAGGTGTCCCGCGGCCCAAGGGCGTTGTAGCGGGCGAGACCGTCGGAGTGTACTGCGTCGTGAAGGTTCACACGTCAACACTCAAGACGGACCGCAAATGGTACGTTTTTTTCTTTTGGATTACTTGCAGGTTTTTTGGGTCAGCGTATCGCGCTGCTACTGAGAATACCGTCCTTGGTGGCGGCGATGACTGCGGAAATCTTGTTATTGACCCCCAGCTTCAGAATCGCGCTTTGCACATGAAAATTGACCGTGCGTGCGCTGAGATTGAGGATTCTGGCACTCTCATATGCAGTCTTGCCGTCAGCCGCCAGTCTCAATACATCGATCTCGCGGGGGGACAAATGCGGCACGGGTGGCTTTGTCGATTTCCTGGGCAGTGTCTGTGTGATCAACGCATGCAGATGGCGCCCGATGAACACTGAAAAACCGAGATTTTCATACAGCTCAAACGCAGTGATCGGACAATGGCTTCTGGCCAGGCTCAGAATGCTGCAAACACCACTGTCCTCGTCATGGACAGATTGTGACCAGCCGTGCTGCAATCCTTGTTTCTCAAGCGCATCCCACAAGCACGGGGTCTTGGAAAAAAGTTCTTCGCTCCAAAGGATGGGCAACCTGGAGTGATTGCAGTGAGCCACTACTGGGTCTATTGCGCTGAAATTTTTTTGTTCATATTCAATGTTCCAGTCCGTAGGGTAGTTGTTGAGCTGGACTGTATTAAAGTGGTCAGTTTTTGTTTGGTATGTTGTTGAAAAGGCGAAAAATTTAAAGCCTATATTTTTCGCGAAGCCCAGTGAAATCCGGTAGGCAATATCAATCTCCGTTGTTCGCGATAATTGGGTGAGTTGTGATTCCTTCCACCGCTCCATTGTGTCTCTCCAGGTGTGATGTTACTTGGGGGTGCCTTTTTGGATCCAAGATCTGGCACGAGCCGAGTGTAGGATGATTCCTATGTTCGCGTGAGACTTTTTGGCTTTGTTTGCGGTTTTTAAGCAAGTATCTGGTTCTAACGTTATGGAGTACTGGCATAGATAACGAAAGGTCGGGCTTACTATAATCAGACTTGGGTGTGTTAACTGGGTGGTTAATGTAAATCATATTATGAAGTTAATGTGAATGAGTCCCTGGCCAAAGCCACTACAAATCACCGGTGTTTAAGCCCGCCGCTTTGCGGGACACTGTGGCTATCTGTTGAATGGAGCACCCCATGACCGCCAGTGCAGAAAAATTCACTCGCCAGACCTTGCTCGACGTCCAGTCGCTGACCCCCAGTCTGTTCACCCTGCGGACCACCCGGGATCCGGGTTTTCGTTTTCGTGCAGGGCAATTCGCCCGGCTGGGCGTGACCAAGGCTGACGGCAGCACCGTATGGCGCGCCTATTCCATGGTGTCGTCGCCCTATGACGAGTTCCTCGAATTCTTTTCCATTGTGGTGCCAGGGGGGGAGTTCACCAGTGAGCTGAGTCGGCTGGGAGTCGGCGATACGCTGCTGGTCGAACGTCAGGCCTTTGGTTACCTGACGCTGGATCGCTTTGTCGACGGCCGTGATCTCTGGTTGTTATCCACAGGCACCGGCCTGGCGCCGTTTCTGTCGATCCTGCAGGACTTCGAGGTCTGGGAGAAATTCGAACGAATCATCCTGGTCTACAGTGTGCGCGAAGCCCGGGAGCTGGCTTATCAGGACCTCGTCAGCGGGTTGGCCGGGCGCGACTATTTAGCGGAGTTTGCGCACAAGCTGCAGTTCATCACCACCGTCACCCGCGAGCAGCATCCGGGCGCTCTGAGTGGCCGGATCACTGCGCTGATCGAAAATGGCGAACTGGAGCGGGCGGCAGGCCTGGCGCTGACGGCTGAGCACTCAAGGGTCATGCTCTGCGGCAATCCGCAGATGATCGATGACACGCGCAAATTGCTCAAACAGCGCCACATGCACTTGAGCCTCAGTCGCCGACCCGGGCAAGTGGCGGTGGAAAACTACTGGTAAAAAAACGGCGCCTCAAGGGCGCCGTTGCTTGTTTTACTGACCTGTTGAGGGCCGATTGTTCTGAGCCTTGAGCAGATCGCGGATCTCTTCCAGAAGCTCTTCTTCCTTGGTCGGAACCGGCGGCAACGTTGGCGCAACGGCCTCTTCGCGTTTCAGGCGGTTGATGGCTTTGACGCCCATGAAGATCGCGAAGGCGACGATGATGAAGTCAATCAGGCTCTGGATGAATTTGCCGTACGCCAGCATTACCGCCGGGATATCGCCGTTGGCTGCTTTGAGCGTGACGGCCAGGTCACTGAAGTCCACCCCCCCGATCAGCAGGCCAATGGGTGGCATCACCACGTCGCCGACAAACGATGAAACGATCTTGCCGAAGGCGGCGCCGATGATGATACCGACGGCCATGTCGACCACGTTACCTTTGACCGCGAAGGCCTTGAACTCACTTATCACGCCCATAGGTTATTTCCTTGTTACAGATGAGGTTGGTGAGCGCAGTGTAAATCAGCATGATGCATCCTGCTCGAAACAACTGCTTGCAGAGCTTGCCTGCTACCGATCTTCTCGGCGGTAAAAAGTTGGAAAATGCCACTGCTCTTGTTCGGGGTAGCCGCTTTAACGTAGGGCGCTCCAGCGCGCCCGCAGGACATGTTACCCATCGATCGCTCGTCTCTGCTGAGTGGAAGGGGGGCAGGATAAAAACATGGAAAGTTGGGGCTTTAGCATCACTGGGTTGATACAAGGGCAATGTGCGGCATATGAAGTTTTATGTGAATGGTTTGAGGGTGTACGGACTCGTACCTCAAACAAACGCCCTGAGTTAGATGTTGAAAATGCCATTATATTGCCATTGGCTTGGTTGTTCGTATTGTAAAGTTGGCTTAACGGTTGGATTGTACGTTCAAGTTTTAAATGACAAGGATTTGTACAGGTTTGATTTTTGTTTCATGGGGCGAGACTAATGTCGGATTGGATATGTTTGGATACGTTGTACAGGTTTTCATAGTTAGTAATGCAGTGAATGTATTCCAGGATTTGAACAAGTTGCTACCGAAGATCCGCTGGGTAACTTCGCCGCGCTGATCCGCACCAGCTGAGCTATCATCGCGGTTTTTTGCGGGGAGTTCAGATGGCCAAGGCCAAGCGCATGTACGGCTGCACCGAGTGCGGCTCAACCTTCCCCAAGTGGGCTGGCCAGTGCGGTGAGTGCGGGGCCTGGAACACCCTGACCGAAACCATGGTGGAGAGCGGGGGTGCCGCAGCCCCCAGCGGTCGCACCGGCTGGACCGGTCAACAGGCACAGATCAAGACCCTGGCCGAAGTCAGCGTCGAAGAAATTCCGCGCTTTTCCACAGCGTCCAGCGAGCTGGATCGAGTGTTGGGTGGCGGCCTGGTAGATGGTTCTGTGGTGCTGATCGGCGGTGATCCGGGCATCGGCAAATCGACCATTCTGCTGCAAACCTTGTGCAACCTCGCCAAAGTCATGCCGGCGCTGTACGTCACCGGCGAAGAATCCCAGCAGCAAGTGGCCATGCGCGCCCGCCGACTCGGCTTGCCTCAGGATCAACTGCGGGTGATGACCGAAACTTGCATCGAAACCATCATCGCCACCGCCCGGCAGGAAAAACCCAAGGTGATGGTGATCGACTCGATCCAGACGATCTTCACCGAGCAACTGCAATCGGCACCGGGCGGCGTGTCCCAGGTCAGGGAAAGCGCGGCGTTGCTGGTGCGTTATGCCAAGCAGAGCGGTACGGCCATTTTCCTGGTTGGTCACGTGACGAAAGAAGGTGCATTGGCCGGGCCGCGAGTGCTGGAGCACATGGTTGACACAGTGCTGTATTTCGAAGGCGAATCCGATGGGCGCTTGCGTTTGCTGCGGGCGGTGAAGAACCGTTTCGGCGCCGTCAACGAACTGGGCGTATTCGGTATGACCGACAAGGGGCTGAAAGAAGTCTCCAACCCTTCGGCGATTTTTCTCACCCGCGCGCAGGAAGAAGTGCCGGGCAGTGTGGTCATGGCGACGTGGGAAGGGACGCGACCGATGCTGGTGGAAGTCCAGGCGCTGGTGGACGACAGTCACCTGGCCAATCCTCGTCGGGTAACGCTGGGGCTGGACCAGAATCGACTGGCGATGTTGCTGGCGGTGCTGCACCGTCACGGCGGCATTCCGACCCACGATCAGGATGTGTTTCTCAACGTGGTTGGCGGGGTGAAGGTGCTGGAAACAGCCTCCGATCTGGCGCTGATGGCGGCGGTCATGTCCAGTTTGCGCAACCGGCCACTGCCTCATGATCTTTTGGTGTTCGGCGAAGTCGGGCTGTCCGGTGAGGTACGCCCGGTGCCCAGCGGCCAGGAACGCTTGAAAGAAGCCGCCAAACACGGCTTCAAGCGCGCCATCGTGCCAAAAGGTAATGCGCCGAAGGAGGCGCCGCCGGGGTTGCAGATTATTGCGGTGACCCGACTGGAGCAGGCCCTCGACGCCCTGTTCGAATAACCTTCCAGATAGAATACAAACCCCTGTGGGAGCGAGCTTGCTCGCGATGGCGGACTATCACTCAACATCATCGTTGAATGCTAAACCGCTATCGCTAGCAAGCTCGCTCCCACATTGGATTAGTGCTGGTTGTCAGATTTCGATCAAAGCGCCCAATTCACGCTCCAGTTCCTCTGGATCGCCCAGGTTGAACTCAATCAACCGCCGCAGACGTTCGATAGATTCCAGGCTGATGTGCTTGCAGACAAACCCGAGCTGGCCATGGTCATCGTGGGTCAACATCACATCCATCTTGATCTCGACGTCTTCGTTGAGATGAATATCGACCAGGAAATGCCAGTCCGGATTACCCAGCCAAGGCTCGGGTTTCTCGATCAACAGTCCCTTGAGCGAGAGGTCGATCAACTTCACCGGCCAGATGAATTCCCCCTGGCTCAGCTCGGTTCGGGCATCGAACGCAATACGTTTGAAGCGGCGGCGATCGGCAGGGTGCTCGCTCATGGCGCAATCCTCGTAAATGTTCGCTGACTATAGACCCGCATTGTCAAAGGCTGCCAGCAAAGTGATGGCTCAACCCGTGTCGGGGGATGGCCTTTGCGGCCGTTAGCGCTAAACTCGAGATGGCTGTCTTTCTTGTCCACCCTGGCTGGAATCATAAAATGAAAAATAATAATAGCCTGCTACGCCACCTACCCTGGCTGCTGCTGGCAATCGTAGGGGCGTGTGCCCTCGGTGTAGTGGCATTGCGCCGAGGCGAGGCGATCAACGCCTTGTGGATTGTGGTCGCCGCCGTGGCCATCTATCTGGTTGCGTATCGTTACTACAGTCTGTTCATCGCTAACAACGTGATGCAACTCGACCCGCGACGGGCCACCCCCGCCGTGCTCAATAATGACGGTCTGGACTACGTGCCGACCAACAAACACATCCTCTTCGGTCACCACTTCGCGGCCATTGCTGGCGCAGGGCCGCTGGTCGGTCCGGTCCTGGCGGCGCAGATGGGTTACCTGCCCGGTACGCTGTGGCTGATTGCCGGCGTGGTGCTGGCCGGTGCTGTTCAGGACTTCATGGTCCTGTTCATGTCCACTCGCCGCAACGGCCGTTCCCTCGGCGACATGGTCCGTGAGGAGATGGGCCGCATCCCCGGCACCATCGCGCTGTTTGGCTGCTTCCTGATCATGATCATCATCCTCGCGGTGCTGGCGCTGATCGTGGTCAAGGCCCTGGCCGAAAGCCCGTGGGGTATTTTCACGGTAATGGCGACCATCCCGATCGCGATGTTCATGGGCATCTACATGCGCTACATCCGCCCGGGCCGCATTGGTGAAATCTCTGTGGTCGGCGTGCTGTTGCTGCTCGGTTCGATCTGGCTGGGCGGGCAGATTGCCGCCGATCCGGTCTGGGCCAAGGCGTTCAGCTTCACTGGCGTGCAGATTACCTGGATGCTGGTCGGTTACGGTTTCGTGGCCGCCTCGTTGCCGGTCTGGCTGATTCTGGCGCCGCGGGACTATCTGTCGACCTTCCTGAAAATCGGCACCATCGTGGCCTTGGCGATCGGCATCCTGATCACCATGCCCGAACTGAAAATGCCGGCATTGACCCAGTTCATCGACGGCACCGGGCCGGTGTGGAAGGGCGGTCTGTTCCCGTTCCTGTTCATCACCATCGCCTGTGGTGCGGTCTCGGGTTTCCACGCGCTGATTTCGTCCGGCACCACGCCGAAACTGCTGGATAACGAGGTCAACGCCCGATACATCGGTTACGGCGGCATGTTGATGGAGTCTTTCGTTGCCATCATGGCTATGGTCGCCGCTTCGGTGATCGAGCCAGGCGTGTATTTCGCCATGAACAGCCCGGCGGCAGTCGTCGGCGGTGACGTGGTGGCCGTGGCACAAACCGTCAGCAGTTGGGGCTTTGCAATCACCCCGGAAGCCCTGCAAGCGGTGGCCAAGGACATCGGTGAAACCACGATCTTGGCCCGTGCCGGCGGTGCGCCGACCCTGGCGGTTGGTATCGCGCAGATCCTGCACAGTGTCCTGCCGGGTGAAAACACCATGGCGTTCTGGTACCACTTCGCGATTCTGTTCGAAGCGCTGTTCATTCTGACCGCTGTCGACGCCGGTACCCGTGCCGGCCGATTCATGCTGCAGGACTTGCTCGGTTCCTTCGTGCCAGCGCTGAAACGCACCGAATCCTGGACCGCCAACCTGATCGCAACCGCCGGTTGCGTGGCGATGTGGGGTTGGTTGCTGTACCAGGGCGTGATCGACCCACTAGGCGGCATCAATACCTTGTGGCCGTTGTTCGGTATCTCCAACCAGATGCTGGCCGGTATCGCGCTGATGCTCGGCACCGTCGTGCTGATCAAAATGAAGCGCCAGCGCTACGTCTGGGTCACCATGCTGCCCGCCGTGTGGCTGCTGATCTGCACCACCACTGCCGGCTTCATCAAGCTGTTCGATGCCAACCCGGCGATCGGCTTCCTGTCGCTGGCCAAGAAGTACAGCGATGCGCTGGCCAACGGTCAGATCCTCGCCCCGGCCAAGGACATTACGCAGATGCAGCACGTGATCTTCAACGCCTACACCAACGCAACGCTGACGGCGCTGTTCCTGTTCGTGGTATTCAGTATCCTGTTCTATGCGCTCAAGGTCGGTATTTCCGCCTGGGGCAGCAAAGAACGTACGGATAAAGAAGCGCCATTCCAAGTTCTGCCGGATGCGTAATCGAGGATTGCAGCATGTTCAATGACCTGAGTCGCCTCGGTAAATACCTCGGTCAGGCCGCGCGCCTGATGGTCGGGATGCCCGACTACGACAATTACGTCGAGCATATGCAAACCAAACACCCGGACAAACCGGTGATGACCTATGAGATGTTCTTCCGGGAACGCCAAGAGGCTCGTTACGGTGGCAAGGGTGGGCCGAAGTGCTGTTGATGCAACAGCAGGTTTGATGCAATCCCTGTGGGAGCGGGCTTGCCCGCGATGACGGACTATCAGTCAACATTGATGTTGAATGGTAAATCGCTATCGCGGGCAAGCCCGCTCCCACATTTGTTTTGTACATACTTTCCATTTTCTGTGAATCAGGAGAACGCGTTTGTCCTCTCCCATCCCGGTAACAATCCTCAGTGGCTTTCTCGGCGCGGGAAAAACCACGCTGTTGCGCTACCTGCTCAAAGCCGAGCACGGCCTGAAAATCGCCGTGATCGAGAACGAATTCAGCGATGCCGGTATCGACACCCAACTGTTGGGCGACGAACCGGTGCAAGTGATGACGCTGTCCAACGGCTGCGTTTGCTGCACCATCCACACCGATCTGACCAAGGCTTTGTACCTGCTGCTAGAACGCCTGGACAGCGGCGAAATCGCCTTCGACCGTCTGGTGATCGAATGCACCGGCCTGGCCGACCCGGCACCGGTGGCGCAAACGTTCTTCATCGATGAAGAGCTGCGCGAGCGCTACATCCTCGACGGCATCATCACCCTGGTCGATGCGGCACACGCTGACACTCACCTGACTCAAACCATCGCCCAGGCGCAGATCGGTTTCGCCGACCGCTTGCTGGTGAGCAAACGCGATCTGGTGGACGAGGCGACCTTCACCGCGCTGAGCGAGCGCCTGACCCGCATCAACCGTCGCGCACCCATCCGCGTGGTCGAGCACGGCAAGATTGACCTGGCCGAATTGCTCGACGTGCGCGGTTTCAATCTCAATGCCGACCTGGGTGGCGGTGTCAGCCTGCGCCCGGTGAGCAAAGCGCCGTCCATCGACCGCATTTCCAGCCTGGTGCTGCGCACCGACAAGCCGCTGGATATCGACAAACTCAGCGAGTTCATGAACGAACTGCTGGAGGACCATGGCAAGCAATTGCTGCGCTACAAAGGCGTGTTGAACATCCTTGGCGAGCCACGGCGCATGGTGTTTCAGGGCGTGTTGAAGCTGTACGGATTCGATTGGGACACGGAGTGGGCGGACGATGAAACGCGCGAAAGCGTGATCGTGTTCATTGCCGATGATTTGCCGGAAGAGAAGATTCGCGAGGGGTTTGCGCGGGTGGCCGCAACCTGAAGCATTGTCGGCGTCGGTGACGGCCTTTTCGCGAGCAAGCCCGCTCCCACTTTTAACCGAGTTCTTCCAGTTGGAATGCGATCAAATGTGGGAGCGGGCTTGCTCGCGAAGGCGATCTAACCAGCAACACGATTCTGGCGGAATATTGGTTGTGAGTTCAGCAATACCGCCTCCAAATGATCCAGGTGTTGGCTGAGCAAAGTCTCTGCCATTACTGCATCCCTACTCTCAACCGCATCCACAAGCGCTTCGTGCACCTGCCACGCGCAATAGCCCTCCGTTTCTGCGCCAAACTGTGCAACAGCTAATGACGTCAGCGGCACAAGCGTGCCAAGAAAATGCGCCAAAGGTGCATTCCCCGCCATTTCGGCCAACTGCAAATGAAACTCCCCGGACAACCGAATCGCCGGGCCACGCTGATCGCGCTCCAGACATCGGCGCTCACTATCGATCAAGTCGCGCAGACGATTCAGGTCTTGCGGACGAGGCTGCTGACAGGCCAGCTGTACCAGCGTGAGTTCAGTCAGTCGTCGGGCGTGAAGCGTCTGGCGGGTCTGCTCGACATCTGTCGCGGCGACCCGGGGACGATGGTGGGTGCGAAGGATGATGATCTGCTGATGTGACAGCTGCGTCAGTACCTGGCGGATGCTGCTGCGGCTCACCCCGAACATGTCCCCCAGGCTTTCTTCGGTGAAGCGACTGCCGGGGACGATGCGCTGTTCGAGAATGGCATCGAATATCCGTGAGTAGAGATCATCCGCCGACGGCTTCCCGGTGTTCGTTCGCGGGAAGGGCAGGGCAGTGAGGGTTTGCGGTGAGGCGAAGCTGTTCATGGCTTGTCTCCAGTTCGAAGCGGACTCAACTGACGAGATTGTCGTCCGGAATATTCAATTCGATGCCCATCCGCTGGCCTTCCCGAAGGATGTGCCGACGCATTTCGGCGCTGGCCTGGGCGCTGTTTTTGCTGCGAATAGCGCGCACCACGGCTTCGTTTTCCTCAAGGCGTTCAGCCAAATGCTCCGGGGAGTTGCGCAGCACGTCGGCGCTTTGCTTGAGGGCGTTGCTGGTCTGTTGCACCACACTCTGGAAAATCGGGTTCGAGGTAAGCGTGAACAGCTCTTCGTGGAACGCGATGTAGGCGTTCACCCCGGCTTCGCTGTCGTTGGCCTCCAGCGCTTCGCGCATGTCCATCAGGGTCAGGCGCAGTTGCCCGACTTCCTTGCTGCTGATCGACTGCGCCACCAGGCCGACAATGAACGGCTCAAGGGTGTAGCGCAGTTGCAGCACGTCTTCCAGGCTCGCACCGGCGACTGCGCTGTCGTGGCTTTGGCTGTCGCTGAGATTGGCCTCCAGCACCACCACGCCTTTACCCGGCATGGAGCGCACCAGCCCGAGGGTTTCCAGCACGATGACGGCTTCACGCAGGCTCGGGCGGCTGATGCCCAGTTGTTCGGCCAGCTCACGCTGCCCCGGCAGCATCTCGCCGGAGCGCCACTGACCACGGGCCAAAGCGGCCCGGAGTTTTTCTACTACTGAATTCACAACGGTCGACGAGGTAATCACTGTTCGCTCCATGAGCATCCAAAATGATTGATGACCGTGCCTGCCCGTGGGCAGGCACGGCGATTATTCAGAATTCCTGTTGATGTGCCGGGCCGACAGGCTTTCTCGGCTGGAAGGTATAACCCACCTGACCAGAAAGTACTTTGTTCGCCCGTTGAATATCGATGTCCTTTTCCCAGCGCGCGATGGCCACGGTGGCGACGCAGTTGCCGATCAGGTTGGTCAGCGCCCGGCCGATGCCCATGAACCAGTCCACCGCCAACACCAGCACCAGGCCGACCACCGGAATCGCCGGGATCGCCGTCAGTGTCGCCGCGAGAATCACCAGCGCCGAGCCAGGAATCCCGTGGGCACCTTTGGAGGTGATCAACGACACCAGCAGAATCGTCAGCAGGTCGGTCATGGCCAGCGGCGTGCCGGTGGCATTGGCGATGAACACGATGGCGAGGGTCAGGTAGATCGAGAAACCGTCCAGGTTGAACGAGTACCCGGTCGGAATCACCAGCCCGACCGTCGAACTGCCTATGCCCAGATGCTCAAGCTTGCGCATGATTTGTGGCAGCACGGCGTCGGAGGAGGCGGTGCCCATGACGATCAGCAGTTCTTCGCGCAGGTACTTGAGCAACGGCCACATCTTCAGGCCCGAAAGGCGCATCACCAGGCCGAGAATCAATGTCACAAACGCCACACAGGTCAGATAAAACAGGCCAACCAGGCTGCCCAGGTGCTGCAGCGAATCCAGGCCATATTTGCTGGTGGTGAACGCGATGGCGCCGAACACGCCGATCGGCGCCAGACGCACGATCATGCCCATGATGCGGAAGATCACGTGGCTCAGCTCATTGATCAGCCGGGAAATATCCGACGCTGCTTCGCCCACAAGGTTCAGCGCACTGCCGAACAGCACCGAAAACAGCAGGACTTGCAGAATGTTGTTCTCCGCAAAGGCGCCGATGACCGAGGTCGGGATCAGGTTCATCAGGAACTGGGAGGTGGTTTGCATGTGCTGGCCGCGCTGGGCGATGTCGCCCATATCAGCAGCGGAAAGCTGATCCAGATGAATGTTCGCGCCGCTGCCGATGCCGGTGGTGAAAGCGAACACCAGACCAATCACCAGGGCGATGGTGGTCAGGATTTCGAAGTAGATCACCGATTTCAGGCCGATGCGCCCAACCTTCTTCAGGTCGCCGGCACCGCTGATGCCGCTGACCACTACGCAGAACACGATCAGACCGATGAGCATCTTGATCAGTTTGATGAAGCCATCGCCGAGCGGTTTGAGCTGAGCGGAGTATTCAGGGAGGGTCAGCCCACAGACGATGCCGAGCACCAGTCCGAGAACCACTTGGAGGAAGATTGAACGCGAGCACCATCTGAGCATGGGAGGAATCCTGGTCGGTGTCCTGGCTGCCGTGCGCTTCGCGCATCAGATTCAGGACTTAATTATTGTGGTCTTACCGGTATGTCCAGTGCAGGCGCAATATAAGCGCTGATTTTGGGTGTTCGCAAGCAAAATGTGAGTGATTGGCATGACCGGTCTTACCAGTTGAGCGCAATGCCCCGACCTTGAGCCTTTTCGCGGTTTGAAAAAAATCGCGGGCATAAAAAAACCGGCCATCACTGGCCGGTTTTTTCATTGCTGCGGTTTAGCGGGCTGATTAGGCGCCGTATACCGGCAGCTTCTTGCAGATGGCCTTGACCTTCTCACGAACGGCGTCGATCACCGCTTCGTTGTTCAGGTCCGCCAGGATGTCGCAGATCCAGCCGGCCAGTTCTTTGCACTCTGCTTCCTTGAAGCCACGAGTGGTCACAGCCGGAGTACCGAAGCGCAGACCGGAGGTGACGAACGGGGAGCGTGGATCGTTTGGCACGGAGTTCTTGTTCACGGTGATGAACGCTTTGCCCAGAGCGGCGTCGGCGTCTTTACCGGAGATTTCCTGCTTGATCAGCGACAGCAGGAACAGGTGGTTCTGAGTACCGCCCGACACTACGTCGTAACCGCGCTCGATGAACACGCCGGCCATGGCCTGGGCGTTTTTCACCACTTGTTGCTGGTAAGTCTTGAACTCAGGTTGCAGTGCTTCCTTGAAGCAGATCGCTTTAGCGGCGATCACGTGCTCCAGCGGGCCACCCTGGGCGCCCGGGAATACCGCGGAGTTCAGTTTCTTCTCGATGTCGGCGTTGGCGCGAGCCAGGATCAGGCCGCCACGTGGACCGCGCAGGGTCTTGTGCGTGGTGGTGGTCACGACGTCAGCGAAAGGAACCGGGTTCGGGTAGACGCCAGCGGCGACCAGACCGGCTACGTGAGCCATGTCGACGAACAGGTAGGCGCCAACCTTGTCAGCGATTTCGCGGAAACGCGGGAAGTCGAGGATCTGCGAGTAGGCAGAGAAACCGGCCACGATCATTTTCGGCTTGTGCTCAACCGCCAGACGCTCGACTTCGTCGTAGTCGATCAGGCCGTTGCCGTCGATGCCGTACTGAACGGCGTTGTACAGCTTGCCGGAGGAGGAAACGCTGGCACCGTGGGTCAGGTGACCACCGTGCGCCAGGCTCATGCCCAGGATGGTGTCGCCCGCTTGCAGCAGAGCCAAGTAAACGGCGCTGTTGGCTTGCGAACCGGCGTGTGGCTGAACGTTGGCGTAATCAGCGCCGAACAGTTCTTTTGCACGGTCGATGGCCAGTTGCTCGACCACGTCGACGAACTCGCAACCACCGTAGTAGCGCTTGCCCGGGTAGCCTTCGGCGTACTTGTTGGTCAGTACCGAGCCTTGAGCTTCCATGACCGCAGGGCTGGTGTAGTTTTCCGAAGCGATCAGCTCAATGTGCTCTTCCTGGCGCTGAGCTTCTTGCTCCATGGCGGCAAAGAGATCGGCGTCGTACTTGGCAATAGTCAAATCACGGCTGAACATGGCGGTCCTCAAGGATCGGGGCAGAAAAGGGGGGCATTCTAACCCAATGGGTTTTAGATGGCATATGAAAGGACATCATGTCGCAGACAAGTGGGCTTCATGACGGGATCAGCGGTGATCGTGCCGGCAGGTGTCAGGTGATCGTTCCCACGCTCTGCGTGGGAATGCAGCCAGTGACGCTCCGCGTCACTGGCCGAAGCGGACGCAGAGCGTCCAGTGAGGCATTCCCACGCAGAGCGTGGGAACGATCAGTCCCGATCAATCGAACATGAACAACGCATCATTGCTGAACTGCGCCTCAAACCGATTCGCCGGCATCGGGCGGCCGAACAGATACCCTTGAACCTCGTCGCAACCATGCTCGCGCAGGAAGTCGAGTTGCTCGTGGGTTTCCACGCCCTCGGCGATAACCGCCAGGTTGAGGCTGTGGGCCATGGCGATGATCGCGCGGGCAATCTGCGCATCCTGTTCACCCGACGGCAGGCCGTCGACGAAGGTGCGGTCGATTTTCAGCACGTCGATCGGGAATTGCTTGAGGTAGTTGAGCGATGAGTAACCGGTGCCGAAGTCGTCGACCGCAATGCTCAGGCCGAGATTTTTCAGCCCGGCGAGAATCTGCATCGCTTCGCTGACTTCGCGCATCAGGATACTTTCGGTCAGTTCCAGCTCCAGGCACGCCGGCGGCAGGCCGGTTTCCTTGAGGATGGTGGCGATCCGCGTCCCGAGTTGGCCATCGGAGAATTGCCGGGCCGAAATGTTCACCGACACCTTCGGCACCCGGACCTTGGCCTGATGCCAGGTCTTGAGCTGACGGCAGGCCTCGCTGATCACCCAGTCGCCAACATCCACCACCAGACCGAGCTCTTCGAGCACCGGAATGAAGTCTCCCGGCGGCACCAGACCGCGTCGCGGATGGCGCCAGCGCAGCAAGGCTTCGGCACCGGTCAGGCGTTTGCCATCGCCGCTGAACTGCGGTTGGTAGTAGAGAACGAATTCGTTCTGTTCCAGGGCGTGACGCAAGTCGCTTTCCAGCTCCAGACGCTCCAGGGCGCTGGCGTTCATATCGGCCTGATAGAACTGGAAGTTGTTCTTGCCGCGCTCCTTGGCGTGATACATCGCGGTGTCGGCGTTTTTCATCAGCTGGCTGAGTTCGTTACCGTCCTGAGGGCTCAGGGCGATGCCGATACTGGCCGTGACGAAGAACTCGCGGCCTTCAAGCACGAACGGTTTCACCAGGCTGGCGAGAATCTGTTCGGCCACATGAATCGCCCGGTTCAAGGCAATTTCACGGTTGGCCCGCGGTTGCAGCAGCAAGGTGAATTCATCGCCGCCCATGCGCGCCACGGTGTCGTCGTCATCGACACAGCCGAGCAGGCGCGTGGCCATTTCCTTGAGCATGCGATCGCCGGCGGCGTGGCCCAGGGAGTCGTTGATCGGTTTGAAACGGTCCAGGTCGAGGAACATCAGCACCACCCAGGACTTCTGCCGTTCGGCCGATTGCAGTGCCGTGTGCAGGCGATCCTGGAACAGCGTGCGGTTGGGCAGGTGGGTCAGGGCGTCGTAATAGGCGAGGCGGTGAATCCGCTGCTCACTGGCCTTGCGCTCGCTGATGTCGCTGAAGAAACACACGTAGCTGGCCAGATCGCCTTCGTCATCGAGCACCGCCGTGATCCCGACCCAGGCCGGGTAATGCTCGCCATTGCGTCGTTTGAGCCAGACTTCGCCTTCCCACGTGCTGTGCTGATGCAATTGCTTGAGCACATAACGCAGATGGGCTTCCTGCTGTTCGTCGACGGTGAGCATGTTCGGCAACTGGTCGAGCACCTGCTCTACCGCATAACCGCTGACACGGCTGAAGGCTTCGTTAGCCTGGACGATGTAGCCGGCCGGGTCGGTGATCAGGATCGCCGAGGTCGAGTGCTCAAATACGGTCGCGGCCATGCGCAGGTCTTTTTCGGCGCGGCGTTGCTGGCTGATGTCGCGACCGACGCCCAGTACGCCTTCGAATGCACCGTGTTCGTCCCAGACCAGCACCAGCCGCAGTTCGATAGGGATCTTGCGTCCGTCGGCCCGCAGGCAGTCGAACAAAAACAGTTGGGTCTGCACCTGGCTGCGCAACAACGCCAGTTGGTCGGGTTTGTTCAGCGCTTTGCTGACCCGGTCCATCAGGCTGTAAATGCCGGTCAGCTGTTGCGGGTTGGCGATGGTCGATTGCCAGCCGTTCTGGAAAATCCAGTCGGCGTCGTAGCCCAGCACGGCTTGCACCGACGGGCTGACGTAGTTGAGCGCCAATTTGCTGTCGGTCGAGAAAATCACGTCGCTGATGCTTTCGGCGAGCATCCGGTAACGCTGCTCACTGTCACGCAGGGACTCACTGGCTTCAATCTGATCGGTGATGTCCTTGGCCACGCCGATGATCCGCGTGACCTGATCGTGCTTGTCCCGCGCCAGTGCCTGTTCGCGGATGTCGAAGCGCCGCCATTTACCGTCCCGGTGGCGGAAGCGCAGCTGGCATTGCATCAATTGTCTGTAACCGGCCTGGCGCTGGGTTTGGCGCGAGCGGTGGTAGAAGTCGGCATCTTCGGGGTGCAGCAGTATTTCCCAGAAATACTCGCCCATCTGGTGCAGTTCGGTACGGTTGTAACCGAGCGTCTGGCCCAGGTGGTGGTTGCTGAAAATCATTCGCTGGCTGATCACGTCTTGCACGTACAGATGATCCGGTACGGTGCGGACCACGTCTGACCAGAATCCTTCGCGCTCCAGTAGCGACAACTCGACAAGCTTGCGGCTGGTGATGTCGGTGATACTCAGGATCACCGCTTTATAGTCGTCCTGGTCTTCCGGCAAACGCAGTACCAGCCACAAGTGCTGGTCGCGGCCATTGGCGTCTTGCAGTTTGATTTCCAGTTCAAGCTGTTTCTGCTGGTTGAGCACCGCGTCGAGCACTTGATTGCCGATGGCAGTGCCGTCCTGCGGGTTACCGTCGATCAGCAGTTTCCAGGCTTGATCGCACGTGTTGACGTTGAGCAGTTGCAGGGCGACCAGGTTGACCTCGGTGATGCGCAGTTCCTGCAGCAGATGCTGGCGCTGTTCCGGTGTCTCGAGCCAGGCCTTCAGTTGTTCGCTGCTGTGCAGCTGAACCTTGTCGAAGGAGCTTTTGAGCCCGGACACGTCGAGTACACACAAGGCGACGCCGGTGCCTTCAAAAATATCCTGGTAACGTCGACGGCCTTCGTGCACCTGGCGCTGGCGGCGGCGCATGTTCAGCAGGGCGATGAACGGCAGCAGCGAGAAGGCCAGGCCCAGAAGGCATTTGCCGATGAACGCCGGCAGCAGCTGTTCGATCACCCGTTTCCGGTCGAACAACCCGCGCAGTTGCCAGTCGCTGCTGCTCAGGGGCACTGTCAGCACGCTGTTGGCCACATCGTCCTCGGTCAGTTCGCCGGGCTTGGCCAAGGGTAGTGGCTCATCGCGACTGATGACTTGATGATTGAAGCGGTTTTCCACCAGCCACAGCGGGCGCATACCAGCTTCGTTTGGATTGGTCAGCGACGAGAAAAATGTCGGCGTCAGGCGCAGAACCCAGTAGCCGCGGGTGCTGCCGCTGGCTTGATGCAGCAGCAGATGCACCACCGAACCGTCATTGGCATTGCTGAAATAATGAGCCTGGGCGTGACTGCGCCGGACCAGTTCGCTCAGGTAGTCGGCATCGTCGCTGTTGTCGGCGCTGTCGGTGAGGACTTTCCCGGAAGGGCTGAGCAACGCGAGGCTGCGCAGGTCGGGCAAGGATTTTTGCAGTTTGCGAAACAGCGCCTGCTGTTCGTCGGCGCTTTGCGGTTGTTCGACGATCGGTAGCAGGTTGAGGGCGATCTGGGCGTTCAGCGCCATGTTCAGGCTGACTTGCGAGGCCAGATCGGCGGTGTAGTCGATGGTGTACTGACGCTGGTGTCGTTGGGTATCGCGTAGCTGATCCAGCAACTGCCAGAACAGCAGCGCGAGCAACAACAGGACGAGCGCCGCCAGCGCGCCCTTCAAGGACCCACGCAGGGGTGAGCCGGTCGCAGGATTGAGTGCGCTCACGGAAGATGAGGGAGTGACATTAGACAAACTGTAATCCTGCGGTTTGGCTGGACTGGCGCGACGTGCACTATAAGCCGGACGCCCGGAGGGCGGCTAGCATGCCCTGAGTTGTGGCAAAGTGCCAGTCCCGCTCGGCTGGACTGCCTTCCGTCAATCAGGTAGCTTTGCCGGTTACGCGGGAGCGTTCCAGCTCCTAGACTCAGGCTTTTTTAGCGCGCACGCATTGATGACCATCAATCGGACGACGCGCACGGCCTGGCCGGGCATCGCCCGCGCCCCAATCATTCATCGTTCACTGACCCTAGGTTCTCCATGGCTCAATACGTATTCACCATGCATCGGCTGGGTAAAGTTGTTCCGCCGAAGCGGGAAATCCTGAAAAACATTTCGCTGTCTTTCTTCCCGGGCGCCAAGATTGGCGTACTCGGCCTTAACGGTTCGGGTAAATCCACGCTGCTGAAAATCATGGCCGGCGTCGACACCGAGTTCGAGGGCGAAGCCCGTCCGATGCCGGAGCTGAACATCGGCTACCTGCCGCAAGAGCCGATCCTGGACCCGACCAAGACCGTGCGTGAAGTGGTCGAGGAAGCGGTCAGCGTGATCAAGAACGCCCAGGCGCGCCTGGACGAGGTCTACGCGGCTTACGCTGATGAAGATGCTGACTTCGACAAACTGGCCGCAGAACAAGCCAAGCTCGAAGCCATTCTGCAGGCCAGCGACGGGCACAACCTGGATCGCCAACTGGAAGTCGCTGCCGATGCGCTGCGTCTGCCGGCCTGGGATGCCAAGGTCGAATTCCTGTCCGGTGGTGAGAAGCGTCGTGTGGCCCTGTGCCGCCTGCTGCTGTCTGCTCCGGACATGCTGCTGCTCGACGAACCAACCAACCACCTGGACGCCGATTCCGTCGCCTGGCTGGAGCACTTCCTGCACGATTTCCCGGGCACCGTGGTCGCGATCACGCACGACCGTTACTTCCTGGACAACGTTGCCGGCTGGATCCTTGAGCTCGACCGCGGCGCCGGTATCCCGTACGAGGGCAACTATTCGGGTTGGCTCGAAGCCAAGTCCGATCGTCTGGCTGCCGAATCCAAGCAGCAGTCGGCTCACGAAAAAGCCATGAAGGAAGAACTGGAGTGGGTGCGCAAAGGCGCCAAGGCCCGCCAGTCCAAATCCAAGGCTCGTCTGCAACGCTTCGAAGAAATGCAATCGCAGGAATTCCAGAAGCGCAGCGAAACCAACGAGATCTACATCCCGGCCGGTCCACGCCTGGGCGACAAGGTCATCGAATTCAAGAACGTTTCCAAGGGTTATGGCGATCGCGTGCTGATCGACAACCTGTCGTTCTCCATGCCTAAAGGCGCCATCGTTGGCGTGATCGGCGGTAACGGTGCCGGTAAATCGACCCTGTTCCGCATGCTGATGGGCAAGGAAACGCCGGACTCGGGCAGCATCGAAGTCGGCGAAACCGTGCAACTGGCGTGCGTCGATCAGAGCCGCGAAGACCTGGACGGCAGCAAGACTGTGTTCCAGCAAATCTCCGACGGTTCGGACCAGATCCGCATCGGAAACTACGAGATCCCGTCGCGTACCTACGTCGGTCGCTTCAACTTCAAGGGCGGCGATCAGCAGAAGTTCGTCAAGGACCTGTCCGGTGGTGAGCGCGGTCGCTTGCACCTGGCCCTGACCCTGAAAGAGGGCGGCAACGTCCTGCTGCTCGACGAACCGTCCAACGACCTCGACGTTGAAACCCTGCGTTCCCTGGAAGAAGCCCTGCTGGACTTCCCGGGCGCTGCCATTGTGATCTCTCACGATCGGTGGTTCCTTGACCGCGTCGCGACTCACATCCTGGCGTACGAAGACGACTCGCAAGCGGTGTTCTTCGAAGGTAACTACACCGAGTACGAAGCCGATCGCCGCAAACGCCTGGGCGAAGCCGCGACTCAGCCGCATCGTGTACGGCACAAGAAACTGGCCTGATTTCAGGTTGGTTGCATGAAAAAACGGAGCCTTCGGGGCTCCGTTTTTTTATGGGCTTAAATTACACCGAGTCGTCTGCATCGCAGGCACTGAAGATCACACAATCTCTATGCTCAGAACCTCAATCACCAAATCCCCCGCCGGCCGCTTCCACAGCACTTCATCCCCGACCTGCGCCCCGAGTAACGCCCGACCCAATGGCGAACCCCAGTTGATCAAACCACTGGCGGCATCCGCCTGATCCTCGCCGACCAACTGCACACGCTGCTCATTGCCCTGTTCATCGACAAACGTCACCCAGGCGCCAATCTGTACTTTGTCAGTCGAAGAGGCCGGGACGACTAACTGAGCGCTTTGCAATCGTTGATTGAAATACCGCCAGTCACGCTCAAGGTCAGCCTGGCGCTGTTTGTCGGCCAGTTCACCTTTGGCACTCTGTTCATTGAGCAGGTTTTGTACGTCGGCGAGTTTCGCCTGAAGCTGGGCGAGCCCGGCCGGGGTGACGTAATTGGGTTGCGCGCTGACTTGCCGTTCGACGGGCTGATCAGCTTGCGCGGCGGCGTTATCTTCATTGACGAAGGCACGACTCATGGTTTTCTCCCGTTATAGGGTTTGGGCCATGGTCGCAGGCTTTTAGTTTCGGCAAATGTCTATCAGCGACTTATTGCGAGCGAAAAGCACGAGCAGCGTCCTGATCCTTCTGCTGCTGCCAGGCTTTGTCCCGGTCGTCCCAATGGTGGCTGCGATAATCCTCACGGTCCTCGCTTTCGCGCATCGCCTGACACTGACGGAAGCCATCGCTCCAGCCCTCGGCGTACTGCTTGTCCTTGAGGTAACGCGGAACGTTTTTACGAAACTCTCCGGTGATTGCCCCCGCCGCTTGCCGGCCACTGCTGCAACCGTCATCGAAGCCATCGGCGAACGCCGGTGGATAACCCTTGGCGATCAAATCCTCGTGGGTCGTCTGGCAACCCGCGATCAACATCAGCAAACCCACCACACCTACGCAACGCCACATCTCAGACTCCCAGACCGTCAACGGCCTATAGGAGAAGTCTAGGAGTGGATTCGTGAGGCGTTTGTGAAAGACCTGTGATTAATCTGTTGGCGTTGCGGTCAGGCGCGCGTGTTCAGATAATTCCTGTTCGATGAACGCAGCGATCATGGCGCGGTAAACCTGCTCCGTTACCTCTGGGCTGGCACCTGCGTCCTCAGCCAGTGCGCGAACTTTGGCGATGACCTGCTCGACCCGCGCCGGGGCTTTCACTGCGTCGGTGTCCTTCTTGAAACGAGCTGCCTGCGCCACGTAAGCGCCGCGCTCGGCCAGCAGGGTGACCATCTGATGGTCCAGTCGATCAATATTTTGGCGAACGTCTTCGAGGGAATTGCAGGTAACGACCATGTTGTTCGAGCTCCATTTTTCTACGGGGGACGGATCAATAGTGATACCACTTCACCTCAAGCATCACTTCGTTCTCGGGCGAAGCGAGGTGACTGAACTCGCGCTGGGCACTCAGGCGTAGACCCAGGTTGCGCGACAATTCCCACTGCTGATTCAGACTCACGCTCCGGCGCACTTCGCCGTTGGTGAAGAAGTCGCCCTTGGCTTCCAGGCTGAGGTTGCCCAGCGGGTTTTTCCACAGCAAACCGCTGTTGAAGCCCGCCGCTGGCGCGATGAAACCGGCAAAGTCGTTGTTGTGTTCAATGCGCACGGTGCCCAAAGCAAAGCCGAGCATGTCGTCACCCAGTTGCCAGGTCCCGCCGCCACCGCCATTGACGTGGCTGACCAGGGTTTCGTCGTCATGCTTGCCCGGCACACGCTCCAGGCCGCCGGTGACTTGCCACGAGAGTGGTTGCAGCAATTCATTGCGCGGAGTCAGGGAGCGGATGGTCGCCAGGTCAAATTGCTGCAATTGCCAGTGATTGCCTTCGTACTGGCGCAGTTTCATTTGCAGGATTTCAATCTGCGCGCCGAGGGGGAAGCTCTCGGCGTTGTCGTTGAGGTCGTGATACGCCATGCGCAAGCCATACTCGCCAAAGGCCTTGTCGCCCCGAGTGCCGATGCCGGCCTGCCAGGTGCGCGATTCATGGCCATCCTCAGGCAGCCCGGGTTGCGGGATGTCCAGTTCCGGTGCCGGATTCTGGTTGATCGCCCGCAGCAATTCGAAACTGCGCTGCGCCCGTTGCGGATCACGTTCCTGGCCGTTGGCGCGGTAGCGCTCCAGGCGATAGGCCGCGTCGATGATCAGCGCCTGACGATCCTTGGGTTGAGCGTTGAACGCCGGTTCTTGCAACTGCTTTTGGTCGGCGCTGACTTTCAGCACCCACTCCTGTTCTTCATTGGTCAACGGCTCGGCGCGGCTCAGCAGTTCACGTTCGCGGGACGGTCGATACTGAATGGATTCCACCAGCCCGGCTTCTTTTACCGCTTTGACGGTGTCGGTAGGAATCGCGGTCAGCGGGAACTGTTCGGTCAATCGCAGGCTCGGGCGGGCGACTTGCAGCAATTCCAGCAGACGATAAGAGCAGTTTTCGTCGAAGAAAAAATAGTCGAACTGGATCTGCTTGAGCTCCCAGACGTGCTCGACCATGCGCTCGGTTTCTGCCTGGGTCAGGTTCAGGCGGTATTCCCACAGATCGCGATTCTCGAGGCTGCGGTATTCCGAGAGTTTTTCCTGATACGGCACCAGCGCAAACAGACCGGGATAGCCGCCCATCAAGCCTTTCCAGGCATACAGGATGCTGTTGTCCGAGCCTTCGATGTAGGCGCCGAAGTTGATCGCATAACTGAGCAGGGCGGTTTGATCGCTCTGCACATTGGCCTGGTCGATGCGCAGCAACGTGTGGCCGAACATCGATGACGGACTGTTCAGATACGCCGCCGGGAAAATCATCACCGCACTGTGGGGCGAAACATCCTTGAACCATTGCTTGAATTCAGTGCAGTCAAGTGTCGGGAGATCGCTCAGGTTGAGCTGCGTCTTCAGCCAGCGGGTGCGGGCGGGGTAGACGCATTGCGCATGTTTTTCACCAGCACTGGCCGGGGCGTACAGCGCTTGCACGGTCGCCGCCAGTTCACGGTCGGGATGCTCATTGCCATCGGCGGCGAGGAAGAATTTCTTGTCGCTGACATAGCTGCGCCAGCCGCCGAGTTTGGCGGTTTCGTAGTGGCCCAGGGAAATCCAGAAGGGGTCATTGGCCAATTGCTGCAAACGTTGATTGTCGATTTTGGGCGTGGCAGACAGCGGGGCGCAGACACAGAGCGCCAGCCAGGCAAGGCGTTTGAGCATAGTGGGCAACTTAATTCGAAAGAAACAAAGACCCAGAAAGGGCCAGGTTCAAAAAATAAAACCCGCTCCCCGAAAGGAGCGGGCGGGTCGAGCTTAAGCTTGAGTGGCGTACTTGGCCAGACGCGGATCGCTCTTCAGAACGGCCAGGGTGTTGGTATGCACGTCGTCAGCAGTTACGTCAGCCTTGCTGAAGATCTGCTGGAAGTGCTCATGAGTGACGGCGGCGAAATGCGCACGGTCTTCCGGCGCCACGCCCAGTACCACAGCGTAAGTGGTCAGGGCTTCGCCCTGACCTTTAGCCATGTCTTCAGACAGCTCGTTCATCATGCCATTCATGGCAATCCAGGATTTGCCGCCATAGGTCAGCGACGCATTGGTCGAGCAACCGTTGGTACCCGAGGTCATACCGAAAGTTGCGTTGCCGGAAGTGCCGTTGGTGGTGGATGCCAGGAAGTGAGCCGGGGTGCCACGCTGACCTTCGAACAGCATGTTGCCCCACCCGCAATCCGGGCCGCCTGGCGCCTGAGCCATGGCATTGAGGGATACAACGGTGAAGAGAGTACCAAGAAGAATCCGTTTCATAGCTTTGTTCTCTTTATGTGCATACCAATGGACAAGGGGTCTGGCCCGATCTGGCGCCAGTGGGCCGGTTATTGTTCCAGCCGCGCAGTTTGGAGTTTAGGCACGTTCCGGAGGTTCCGTTATTTTTTGCATAACATTCGCTGAAAACATTGATTTAGACCCGGTCCGCTTGGTGATACGGCTTTGTCTATGCTTTGGCTAGAGGCGCGCCTTGCAAGTGAGGTATGGGCAGCGCCAGAATGCCGCTATCTGCCCCGCCTGATGTAAGGAAGCCCGATGCCTGATCCTGTTGCTGCCAGCTTGCGTCTAGCGCCCGAAGCGCTGACCCGTCCGTTTTCCGCTGAACAGTTCAGCTTCTCTACCACCAATGATTTGGAGCCCTTCCGCGGTGTGCTTGGCCAGGAACGTGCGGTCGAAGCCTTGCAGTTCGGTGTGGCCATGCCACGCCCCGGTTACAACGTATTCGTCATGGGCGAGCCCGGCACCGGCCGGTTTTCGTTCGTCAAACGCTACCTGAAAGCCGAAGGCAAGCGCCTGCAGACCCCGGCGGACTGGGTCTACGTCAACAATTTCGATGATCCTCGCGAACCTCGTGCCCTGGAATTGCCATCGGGTACCGCTGGCGCCTTTATCGATGACATCAACGGCTTGATCGACAACCTGCTGGCGACTTTTCCGGCCGTGTTCGAGCACCCGTCCTACCAGCAGAAGAAAAGCGCCATCGACCGCGCCTTCAATCAACGCTATGACCGCGCGCTGGATGTGATCGAGCGTCTGGCGCTGGAGAAGGACGTTGCGCTGTACCGCGACAGCACCAATATCGCCTTCACGCCGATGAGCGAAGGCAAGGCTGTGGATGAGGCCGAATTTGCCCAGTTGCCGGAAGTCGATCGCGAGCGTTTTCACGAGGATATTTCGTGGCTGGAAGAGCGGCTGAACGAAGAACTCGCCAGCTTGCCGCAGTGGAAGCGTGAGTCGAGCAATCTACTGCGTCAGCTCAACGAAGAAACCATCACCCTGGCCTTGCAACCCTTGCTCGCGCCGCTGTCGGAAAAGTACGCGGAAAACGCCGGCGTTTGCGGTTACCTGCAAGCGATGCAGGTGTATCTGCTCAAGACTGTGGTCGAGCAACTGGTGGACGACAGCAAGACGGACGCCATCGCCCGCAAGCTGCTGGAAGAGCAATACGCACCAAGCCTGGTGGTCGGTCATCCGCACAGCGGCGGTGCGCCAGTGGTTTTTGAGCCGCACCCGACTTACGAAAACCTGTTCGGCCGCATCGAGTACACCACCGATCAGGGCGCGCTCTACACCACGTATCGACAGTTGCGTCCGGGTGCACTGCACCGCGCCAACGGCGGCTTCCTGATTCTTGAAGCAGAAAAAATGCTCAGCGAGCCGTTCGTGTGGGATGCGCTCAAACGCGCGCTGCAATCGCGCAAATTGAAAATGGAATCGCCGCTGGGCGAGATGGGCCGTTTCGCCACCGTGACCCTGACACCGCAACATATTCCGTTGCAGGTCAAAGTCGTCATCATCGGCGCCCGGCAGCTGTACTACACGCTGCAGGACCTCGATCCGGACTTCCAGGAGATGTTCCGCGTCCTGGTGGACTTCGACGAAGACATCCCGATGGTCGATGAAAGCCTGGAGCAGTTTGCCCAGTTGCTCAAGACCCGTACCTCGGAAGAAGGCATGGCGCCGCTGACCGCTGACGCGGTGGCGCGCCTGGCGACTTACAGTGCTCGCCTGGCTGAGCACCAGGGGCGTTTGTCGGCGCGGATCGGTGATCTGTTCCAACTGGTCAGCGAGGCGGATTTCATTCGCCAACTGGCCAGTGACGAAATGACCGACGCCGGGCATATCGAACGTGCGCTCAAGGCCAAGGCCACGCGTACCGGGCGCGTCTCGGCACGGATTCTCGATGACATGCTGGCCGGGATCATCCTGATCGACACGGACGGCGCAGCGGTGGGCAAATGCAACGGGCTGACAGTGCTGGAGGTCGGCGATTCGGCGTTCGGTGTGCCGGCGCGGATTTCCGCTACGGTCTATCCGGGCGGTAGCGGCATCGTCGACATCGAGCGTGAGGTCAACCTCGGTCAGCCCATTCACTCCAAAGGCGTGATGATCCTCACGGGGTATCTGGGCAGCCGATACGCCCAGGAATTCCCGCTGGCGATTTCCGCGAGTATCGCCCTGGAGCAGTCCTACGGTTACGTCGATGGTGATAGTGCATCGCTGGGCGAGGCTTGCACCTTGATTTCCGCTCTGTCGAAAACCCCGCTCAAGCAGTGTTTTGCGATCACCGGTTCGATCAACCAGTTCGGTGAAGTGCAGGCGGTGGGCGGGGTCAACGAGAAGATCGAAGGCTTCTTCCGGCTCTGCGAAGCCCGCGGGCTGACCGGTGAGCAGGGAGCAATCATTCCCCACGCCAACGTTGCCACGCTGATGCTCGACGAAAAAGTGCTGACGGCGGTGCGCGCGGGGCAGTTCCACGTCTACGCCGTGCGCCAGGCTGATGAAGCCTTGAGCCTGTTGGTCGGCGAGCCGGCCGGTGCGCCGGACGCCGATGGCCAGTTCCCTGAAGGCAGCGTTAACGCGCGGGTGGTGGAACGCTTGCGGGTCATCGCAGAAATGATCAGCGAAGAAGACCTCAAGGAAGCTGAGAAAGAGATGGCGCAGGAAGCCTTGGTGGAAACCAAGCCCGCCTGATGGAAACCCCCTGTAGGAGCCGAGCTTGCTCGCGATAGCGGACTGTCAGCCATCAGTGATGTTGAATGTCAGTGCCTCATCGCGAGCAAGCTCGGCTTCTACAGGTTTTGTGTATTGTCGAAATCGACATCCGGTTCAAATGTGCCATCAGTCTGGCGTCAATATTCACACAATGACCATTCGGCGCCTTTCGGTCTCACTTGACGTGCTAGTCAGACTTTTCCTCTATTCTCAGGTCAAGGATATCGACAGTAATCACTGGATCGAGACAGTCCTCCTGTGGGGGCTGAATACCGGATCTACCGAGGGTCGCTGCCATGTCGCGCAACCTCTGCCTCACCCGTCAATGCCTGGGCCTTGTGACCCGTATCGAGTGTGCCATCCGCCCATTGGCGGGGGATACGGGCATGTGGACCTTACTCTTCGCCGCCGGAATGGAAGGTGAACAACCTTCTGCCATCAAAGCCCAGGGCCCGTTTCATGGCCCCTTTGTGGCTGAGTCGATCCTCGACACCATTGTTGAAAGTCTCACCCTGCACGGCTATGAGCTGGCCGATGATCCGCAAATCTGGTGCCTGCACCTGCAAGCTCAGCTGCGGGAAATCAATGGTGGCCGCTGCCGCAACCCTGGAGGTTTCGAGTTTCGGCCCGAGCACTGAACGGGCTATTGAGCAAGGTTGGACGTATCCGCCTTGTCGAGTTTGACCTCGAAGCCATATTGCACGGTGGAGAGATCGGTTCGTTGATAGGTTTCCAGACGGGCAGGCTGCCCGTAGAAATAATGCACCCCCAATAATGCCGGGCCTTCTGCGCTCGCATCGTGGCTGACCGCCAGAATCTCCTTCAGATAATTGCCGCTGTCGTCCTTGGCGAAGAAACGCCAGTCCTGGGCGGGAAACTGCTTCAGATCAACCACCAACGCATTGCCTTTGAGCACCAGCCCTTTGGGCAACTGGTGGGCGTCGATGGTTTTCTTTTCGACGGTGGCGAGAAACAGCGGCATGGAGCCCACCGCGTAAGCCGGGGTTTCTGGAAACAGGTTCAAGTCGTAGGTGATGGTGCCGCGCAGGGGATCGACCTGGTAAGCCTCAGGCGGCAATTCGATCGGCTCATCGCGTTTGCCGTTACCGTCCTCGGTAAAGAAACTGACCGGGCTTTCGCCGGGGTTGAAGGAGGTGCCGAGCAGCTCATCATTGAAGCTTTTGGGGTGATCGAACTCGATACGCGCGGCACTGGGGTCTTCGACCGACTGACTGATGCTGACGCTCTTTTTCAGTTGTTCCTCGCCAAGTGTGGCGCCCTTGAGCCAGATCGGGGCCTGGTCGTCGTACACCACCACCGGCAGCGTCAGTGGCTGGATGGTCTTTTGCGTGGTGTGTGGGTCGAAGCGAAGTACCGGCAGGTTCAGGTCCTTGCGGGTCACCGTGGCGGTTGAAAAGTCCAGTACGCTGACCTCAAGCGTTTCGATCGGTCCGTTGAAGTACACCTTGGAATAGTGGTGGCTCTGTTGCTTCTCAAAGGTGCGCTGCTCTTCATCGATCTGTTTCTCGAAGCTCTCGCTCCAGGCTTTCTGCTGTTGCATTTTCGCCAGTTGCTTTTGATAGAAGGCTATTTGTGCGGCGGTTTCGTTGATCGAGCCTGAGCGCGCGAGAAATTGCCCGGTGCTGTCCTTGGCCTGGACGATCAGCGGGTTCAGCGGGGTTTCGCTGAGCTCGGGGGCCAATGGTGCGCTGTTGTTGAATTCGATTTCGGCGTAGTTGTTGGCAAGGCTCAGCAGGGTGACGCTGAGGTTGTCGTTGGTGCGAGTCTGGCCAGCGTCCTTTTTCGTCAGGTCGAAGCTGTAGAGCCGGCGCGGCGCGATGACTTCCACTTTGCCTTGCAGGCTCACCGGTTGTGGCTGGCTTTTGTTTTCGACATCCAGGCCATCGATGAAGGGGTAGGTCACCGTCAGGTCGTCGGGGTTGGTCAGGTTTGAGCTCGATGGGCTCAGTTGAATTCCAGGATCGGTTTCTGACCATTCCGGCTGAAACGGGATGACGCGTTTGTTGCTCAAAGTCACCGATTGCCATTCAAGGCTATGGGGAAAGAGAAACGCGACCGGAATGTTGAAGTTGAAGGGGAACACCGGTTGCAGATCGGTCAGGTAGTCGGAACTGGAGTCTTTGTGCAGCACGAACAGGCCGTTGATGTACGTGTCGACCAAGGCCTGGGGCGTCGGATAGTGCTTGAGGACGGCGAGGGCGTCTTCGCCATATTCGGTTTCCACCGGTTTGCTGTCGAGCTTGAGTTGCGCACGCTCGAGCAACAACAGTGAGCCGCCGAGTTCAGCCACGGCTTCCTTGAGTTTTGGGTCCTGAATCGCATCCAGAGACTTCTCGAACTGCGCAGTCTTTTCCTCGAGGCTGACCTGGCGCTTCTCATCGCTGGGAGAGCAGGCGCTCATCAGCAAAGCCAGGCAAATTCCGGCGCTCGTTAAAGGCAATCGCACATCCATTTCCCGTCTTCCTGTCCGATGTCGCTGAGCTGTCAATGCTTTGGACACTAGCAGAAAAACCTTGTCACACACGCGCAGGTTGCGGATTTCCCAATGGTTTCTGGGTGTAACAGGTGGCTGATATACTCGCGGCCATTTCCAGGCCTTGTGTGAGATTTAATGGAACGCTTTATCGAAAATGCAATGTACGCCTCGCGTTGGCTGCTGGCGCCGATCTACTTCGGACTGTCCCTCGGGCTGCTGGCACTGGCGCTGAAATTCTTCCAGGAAGTCTTCCACGTCATCCCTAACGTGTTCTCGATGGTCGAGTCGGAACTGATTCTGGTGCTGCTGTCGCTGATCGACATGGCGCTGGTGGGCGGTTTGCTGGTGATGGTGATGATTTCCGGTTACGAGAACTTTGTTTCCCAGCTGGACATCGACGAAAGCAAGGAGAAACTCAACTGGCTGGGCACCATGGATTCTTCTTCGCTGAAGATGAAAGTGGCAGCCTCCATCGTGGCGATTTCGTCCATTCACCTGCTGCGGGTTTTCATGGACGCCCAGAACCTCGATCCCGAGCACTTGAAGTGGTACGTGATCATCCACATGACCTTCGTGATTTCGGCGTTTGCCATGGGTTATCTGGATAAGCTGACCAAGCACTGATCACTTTTTATCGCTATACCCAACCGCCCGTCTGTTGCGAAACAGACGGGCGGTGTCGTTTGTGGCTTGTACTTTGATGCGCCGAGGCCTATGCCTGTAAAGATCTTGGCTCGCCATCGCGTGAGGTGCGTTTATGGACCTGAAAGAGTTGAATGCTTATGCCATCGCCGGGAAGGTTGATGAGCTCAACCTGATCTCGATGGAAGGCGGGATTTACCTGTTGGAAGCGCGGATGCATGGCGCGGCGTATCCGCTGAGTGATAACCACGGCCAGATGTTTCACCTGCGTTCGGTCGAGCATGCGCGTGAAGTGCTTCATGCCTTTCCCAGCTTGCCGTTCAACCTTGTACACGTTTCGGTTCATGACGAGATGTGTGGACTCGGTGCCAGTTCCGAGGGGAGCCTGAAGGTACCGATTGCATGGCAGCACTGACGCCTCTCATCAACGCAATGGCATCTGTGCTAGTCTGCTGGCCCTTTTGGTTCCGGGCGTTCCGGGACGCGCTGTGTACGCACGGCAAGTTCCAGGGCCGTCCGCACAGCGGAGCAGTGTCATGTCCGAAGTAAATCTGTCCACCGACGAAACCCGCGTCAGCTACGGTATTGGCCGTCAGCTGGGCGACCAACTGCGCGACAACCCGCCACCGGGCGTTAGCCTGGACGCGATCCTGGCAGGCCTGACCGACGCTTTCGCCGGCAAGGAAAGCCGTGTGGGCCAGGAAGAAATGTCCGCGAGCTTCAAGGTCATTCGCGAAATCATGCAAGCTGAAGCAGCTGCCAAAGCTGAAGCCGCTGCTGGCGAAGGCCTGGCCTTCCTGGCTGAAAACGCCAAGCGTGACGGCATCACCACCCTGGCTTCCGGCCTGCAATTTGAAGTACTGACTCAAGGTGAAGGCGCCAAGCCAACCCGTGAAGATCAAGTGCGCACTCACTACCACGGCACTCTGATCGACGGCACTGTGTTCGACAGCTCCTACGATCGTGGTCAGCCTGCAGAATTCCCGGTTGGCGGCGTGATCGCTGGCTGGACCGAAGCCCTGCAACTGATGAACGCCGGCAGCAAATGGCGTCTGTACGTGCCGAGCGAACTGGCTTACGGCGCTCAAGGCGTTGGCAGCATTCCGCCGCACAGCGTACTGGTATTCGACGTCGAACTGCTCGACGTTCTGTAAGACCGTAACCCTGTAGGCGCTCTGCCCCTACAGGGTTTTTCAGCGTTTCTCATACCTCGATCTTGTGGTGCAGTTCGCTTGTCGGGCGCAATGCCCGGGCATAGCAGAACAGAAACAGATTGCGCACCAGTTCCTTGAGCACCACCGGCTCGCTGGAACTCAAGCCGTTGACGTCTAGATCACCCTGATCCTTCAGCTCGTTCAAGGCTTCTTCTTCAAGTACCGCACAGACTTCCCCGGTTTCCCGATGCAGGATCCTGAGGTAAGGGTGTGGGCGGTCCAGCCAGGCGTCGATCAAATAAGTCATGGGTCTCATCTCCATTGATGGGCTTCAATGAGAATAATTCTTATTTATCAAATAGCAAGGACCTATTGGCGGTTTGTGTTTTTTTAAGGGTAAAGGTTGCGTAAGGTCAAAAACGGCTGGCGTTTGGCTATTGCGAGGGATTGTTGGGCGAAGCGGGGGAGGGTGAAGCACCATCCCACGCAGGACGCGGGATGGAATACAGCAGGCTCAGACTTTTCTGACGAACTCGGATTTGAGCTTCATCGGGCCGATGCCGTCGATCTTGCAGTCGATGTCGTGATCGCCATCGCACAGGCGGATGTTCTTGACCTTGGTGCCGACCTTGACCACCAGCGACGTGCCTTTGACCTTGAGGTCCTTGATCACGGTGATGGTGTCGCCGTCCTGCAGGACATTGCCGACCGAATCCTTTTTCACGGTGTCATCGGACACTGCTTCGGTTTCACCGCTGGCGGACCACTCGTGGGCGCACTCAGGGCAGATCAACTGGGCGCCGTCTTCGTAGGTGTATTCGGAATTGCATTTTGGGCAGGGTGGCAACGTGCTCACTAAAGCTCCTTGGATTCAGGATCGCTAAAAAGCGCACATTGTATAGGGTTTTAGGCGGAAGAGGGTCGGAGCAAAGATCGCAGCCCACTGTAGGAGCTGCCGAAGGCTGCGATCTTTTGATCTTGCTTTGAATATCAGTGCGTACGGGCGACCGCAAATTCGCTCAATTCGACCAGAGCATCGCGGTATTCGCTGGCAGGTAGCGCGTCGAGGCACTTGATCGCGCGGGCCACGTAGTCACGGGCCAATTGGGCGGTGTAATCCAGCGAGCCTGAGGCTTCCACGGCTTCGCGGATGCTTTCCAGGTCTTCGATGCCGCCTTTCTGGATCGCCTTGCGCACCAGAGCAGCCTGCTCCGGCGTGCCTTCGCGCATGGTGTAGATCAGCGGCAGGGTCGGCTTGCCTTCAGCCAGATCGTCACCGACGTTCTTGCCCAGGGTTTCGGCGTCGCCTTTGTAGTCCAGCAAGTCGTCGACCAGTTGGAACGCCACACCCAGGTGATCGCCAAACGTACGCAGGGCCTCGGCCTGTTCCGATGTCGCTTCGCAGAGCGCTGCAGCACTGTGTGTCGAGGCCTCAAAGAGCATCGCGGTCTTGCCGCGGATGACTTCCATGTAGGTCTCTTCGGTGGTGCTGGCGTCACGAACCTTGGACAGCTGCAACACTTCGCCTTCGGCGATGATGCGCGTGGCTTGCGAAAGGATTTTCATCACTGGCATGGAGCCCAGTTCGACCATCATTTCGAAGGACCGCGAATACAGGAAGTCGCCCACCAGCACGCTAGGCGCGTTGCCCCACATGGCGTTGGCGGTCGAGCGGCCACGGCGCATGCCGGACATGTCGACCACGTCGTCATGCAGCAGGGTCGCGGTGTGCAGGAACTCGATGGTCGCGGCCAGCAGGCGCAGGTCATCGCCTTCGCGACCCAGAGCCTTGCCACACAGCAACACTAATAGAGGGCGCAGGCGTTTACCGCCAGCCGAGGTAATGTAATCGCCGATTTTCGATACCAGCGGCACTCGGGAAGTCAGCTGCTTCTTGATGATGCCGTCGACGGCGCTAAAATCGTCCGCCACCGCGCGGTAGAAAGCTTGGGGTTGCATCAGCGACAGTTGCTCCAGAAGGGTTGCGCGGCATGCTAGGACCCACGTCGGCGGGTGTCAAGGTACGATGGACGGCCTCTTGCATCGCCCCGGCAGCTTGCGTACAATCGCGCACCCTGAACTTCCTGGGCAGCACCTGCCTTACGCAATTGCAAACAGGCCTTCCAGCCTTATGCAGCCATGCCAGCCAATACCTCTTCTTATAAAGAGCTGGGTGAGCAGGATTATCGGAGAAATACCATGTCGTACGCAGTAATTGTTACTGGTGGCAAGCAATACAAGGTCGCCCCAGGTGAATACCTGAAGATCGAAAAACTGGAAATCGCTACCGGCGAATCCGTTACTTTTGATCGCGTTCTGTTGGTCGCCAATGGCGATGACGTGAACATCGGCGCTCCAGTTGTTGCTGGCGCTACCGTTGTGGCTGAAGTGATCTCCCAAGGTCGTCACGATAAAGTCCGCATCATCAAGTTCCGTCGTCGTAAGCACCACATGAAGCGTATGGGCCACCGCCAGTGGTACACCGAGATCAAAATCACCGGTATTCAGGCTTAATTTCAGCCTAATTCCTCACTAGGAGAATTGACTCATGGCACACAAAAAAGCTGGTGGTAGTACCCGTAACGGTCGCGACTCAGAAGCCAAACGCCTTGGCGTGAAGATGTATGGCGGCCAGGTTATCATTCCGGGCAACATCATCGTGCGTCAGCGCGGCACCCAATTCCACGCCGGTTACGGTGTTGGCATGGGTAAAGATCACACTCTGTTCGCTAAAATCGACGGCGTGATCAAGTTTGAAGTAAAAGGCGCTTTCAACCGCCGTTACGTGAGCATTGTCCCGAAGACTGAAGTCGTCGCGGCATAATTACGTAGTTGCTGGAAAAGCCCTGTCTCGCGACGGGGCTTTTTCGTTTGTGGGGTGAGTCTCTTGCAAAGCTGTTTGTGATGGGCTCCAGCGCTGGATTTGCGGTCGTTGATTGAGGTCGCTGCGCTCATTTTTGCAAGAGTCTTATGTCTTAGTGTTTTTCGGCTCGTCCGTATGACGAGAGGCGTTTTGTTATGAAGTTTGTTGATGAAGTATCGATTCGAGTAAAGGCTGGCGACGGCGGCAACGGTTGCATGAGCTTCCGTCGCGAGAAATTCATTGAAAACGGTGGTCCGAACGGCGGTGACGGTGGTGATGGCGGCTCGGTCTACATGATCGCCGACGAAAACCTCAACACCCTGGTGGACTACCGTTACACCCGGCACTTTGATGCCGAGCGTGGTTCCAACGGCGGCAGCACCGACTGCACCGGTAAGAAAGGTGAAGAGCTGGTACTGCGTGTTCCGGTCGGCACTACCGTCATTGACTCCGCTACTCAGGAAGTGATCGGCGACCTGACCAAGGCTGGTCAGAAGCTGCTGGTGGCTCACGGCGGCTGGCACGGTCTGGGTAACACCCGATTCAAGTCCAGTACCAACCGTGCTCCGCGTCAGACCACTCCGGGTAAGCCGGGTGAGGCGCGTGATCTGAAGCTGGAAATGAAGGTGTTGGCTGACGTCGGTCTGCTGGGCTTGCCGAACGCTGGCAAAAGTACCTTCATTCGTTCTGTTTCGGCCGCCAAGCCGAAAGTCGCCGACTACCCGTTCACCACGTTGGTGCCGAACTTGGGCGTGGTCAGTGTCGATCGCTGGAAAAGCTTCGTGGTTGCGGACATTCCGGGTCTGATCGAAGGTGCTTCCGATGGCGCAGGCCTGGGGATTCGCTTCCTCAAGCACTTGTCGCGTACGCGTCTGCTGCTGCACCTCGTGGACATGGCTCCGCTCGATGACGCCAGCGCGCCGGATGCTGCTGAAGTGATCGTCAGCGAGTTGACCAAGTTCAGCCCGTCTCTGGCTGAGCGTGATCGTTGGTTGGTGCTGAACAAGTGCGACCAGATCCTCGAAGAAGAGCACGATGCTCGCGTCAAGGAAATCGTCGATCGCCTGGAGTGGACCGGTCCGGTCTACGTGATCTCGGCCATCTCCAAGCTGGGCACCGAGCGTCTTTGCCACGACATCATGCGTTACATGGAAGATCGTGCTGATCGCCTGGCTAACGACCCGGTTTACAAAGAAGAATTGGCCGATCTCGATCAGCGCATCGAAGACGAAGCCCGTGCTCAGCTGCAGGCCCTGGATGACCAGCGTGCCCTGCGCCGTAGCGGCGTGAAGTCGGTCCACGACATCGGCGACGATGATTGGGACGAAGAAGATGTGGATGACGAAGACGGTCCGGAAATCATTTACGTGCGTGACTGATTCGTTGCGATAAACTTAAACGCCGCTCACTAGAGCGGCGTTTTAGTATCTGGAAATCGATAGTTGGTCACGAATAACCACGAATAACGTTACGGGCAGTGCCAGGTCGCGCTGTCCTCAAGCTAAGGTTGAAGATGATGCGGAGCAAGGTGACAGGTGCGCAGCGTTGGGTCGTGAAGATCGGCAGCGCTTTGCTGACAGCGGACGGCAAGGGCCTGGATCGCGCGGCAATGGGTGTTTGGGTCGAGCAGATGGTGGCTTTGCATGAGGCTGGCGTCGAGCTGGTGCTGGTGTCCTCCGGGGCGGTGGCGGCCGGCATGAGCCGCTTGGGCTGGACCGTGCGACCCAGTGCGATGCACGAGTTGCAGGCCGCCGCTGCCATCGGTCAGATGGGGTTGGTGCAGGCCTGGGAGTCGAGCTTTGCCGAGCATGGCCGGCATACCGCGCAGATTCTCCTGACCCACGACGACTTGTCCGACCGCAAGCGCTATCTGAATGCCCGCAGCACCTTGCGCGCGCTGGTCGAGCTGAAAGTTATTCCGGTGATTAACGAAAACGACACCGTGGTCACTGATGAAATACGTTTCGGCGACAACGACACGCTCGCGGCGCTGGTAGCCAACCTGGTCGAAGCTGACTTGCTGGTGATCCTCACTGATCGCGATGGCATGTTCGACGCCGATCCGCGCAACAACCCTGACGCCAGCCTGATTTACGAAGCGCGCGCCGATGATCCGGCGCTGGATGCGGTGGCGGGCGGTACGGGTGGTGCGCTGGGTCGTGGCGGCATGCAGACCAAATTGCGTGCTGCACGGCTGGCGGCTCGTTCCGGTGCGCATACCATTATCGTTGGCGGGCGTATTGAGCGCGTACTGGATCGCCTCAAGGCGGGCGAGCGCATCGGCACCTTGCTGTCGCCTGAGCGCGGCCTGCTGGCGGCGCGCAAGCAATGGCTGGCCGGGCACCTGCAAACCCGCGGCACGCTCGTGCTGGATGCCGGTGCGGTGACGGCGTTGTCCAAAGGCAACAAAAGTTTGCTGCCTGTGGGTGTCAAGCTGGTCCAGGGCAGCTTCCGTCGTGGCGAGATGGTGGTTTGCGTGGCGCCGGATGGTCGCGAAATCGCCCGGGGCCTGGCCAACTACAGCGCGCTGGAAGCACAAAAAATCATCGGTCAGTCGTCTGAGGCGATTGTCGGTCTGTTGGGTTACATGGCGGAGCCGGAACTGGTTCATCGCGATAACCTGATCCTGGTCTGAAGGAATACCTGAATGCGCGTGGCAAAAGGATTGTTGGGTCTGCTGTTGGCGATGCCTCTGCTGGCCTCGGCCGAGGAGATTGGTCAGGTGTCGACGGTGTTCAAATTTGTCGGTCCGAACGACCGCATCGTCGTCGAAGCGTTTGATGATCCAAAGGTTGAGGGCGTGACCTGCTACCTGTCGCGGGCCAAGACGGGTGGTGTGAAGGGTAGTTTGGGGTTGGCTGAAGATCGCGCGGAAGCGTCTATCGCTTGTCGTCAGGTCGGGCCGATCAGCTTCAAAGGTGAGCTGAAGGATGGTGACGAGGTGTTCAAGGAGCGCACGTCGCTGGTGTTCAAGACCATGCAGGTGGTGCGATTCCTCGACAAGAAGCGCAATACGCTGGTGTACCTGGTCTATAGCGATCGTGTGATCGAAGGTAGTCCGCAGAATGCGGTGACGGCGATTCCGATTTTGCCGTGGGCGCAGGCGCAGTAATCCAAAGAAGATCAAAAGTATGGGAAGGGGCTGCCCCTTCCCATTTTTTTTGCGCTGGGTTTACTAAATCGCAGGCAATAAAAAACCGACCCGGAGGTCGGTTTTTTAACAAGCTTATCGCTTATGCGGCAACAGCAAGGTTCAGAGCCTTGACGTGACCGTTCAGGCGGCTCTTATGACGAGCAGCCTTGTTCTTGTGGATGATGCCTTTATCGGCCATACGGTCGATAACTGGCACGGCCAGAACGTAAGCAGCTTGAGCTTTTTCAGCGTCTTTTGCGTCGATGGCCTTAACTACATTCTTGATGTAGGTACGAACCATGGAACGCAGGCTGGCGTTGTGGCTGCGACGCTTCTCAGCCTGTTTTGCACGTTTTTTGGCGGAAGGTGTGTTGGCCACCGTCGAGCTCCTCGAAAGACTTTTTAGGAAATAGCAAACAAAATAGGCCGCGAATCATGCCGATGAGTTGATGTCTTGTCAAGGGCGGTTGAGACGTTCCGCTAAGTGGTAGGTATAAAGAGGCGGGATATTTATTTCCGGCGCTTGACCTGTAAACTCGCGAGCTTTGGCTCTGTGCTGCTGCGGCGCGGAGTATCGCATAAGTAGGCGCTTTGTTCGCCTGCTGTTTATCGACAGGCACAAACTCTTTCAATGAATCTGCTCAAATCGTTGGCCGCCGTCAGCTCTATCACGATGCTTTCCCGGATTCTGGGGTTCGTTCGTGACACTCTCATTGCGCGTACATTTGGCGCCGGGATGGCGACTGACGCCTTCTTTATCGCTTTCAAATTGCCCAATTTGCTGCGGCGGATCTTCGCCGAGGGAGCTTTTTCCCAGGCGTTTGTGCCGATTCTTGCTGAATATAAAAGCCAGAAGGGCGAGGAGGCGACGCGAACCTTCATTGCCTACGTCTCGGGCCTGCTGACGCTGGTACTGGCATTAGTCACCGCGTTGGGCATGATCGCTGCGCCGTGGGTCATCTGGGCGACCGCGCCGGGTTTCACCGATACACCGGAAAAATTCGAGCTGACGGCCAGTCTGTTGCGGGTGACCTTTCCTTATATATTGCTGATCTCCCTGTCTTCATTGGCCGGGGCGATCCTCAATACCTATAACCGCTTCTCGGTGCCGGCCTTCGTGCCGACCCTGCTCAACGTCAGCATGATCATCTTTTCGGTGTTCCTGACGCCGTACTTCGATCCGCCGGTCATGGCGCTGGGCTGGGCAGTACTGGTGGGTGGTCTGGCGCAATTGCTCTATCAGCTGCCGCACCTGAAAAAGATCGGCCTGCTGGTGTTGCCACGACTGAACCTGCGGGACAGCGGCGTCTGGCGAGTCATGAAACAAATGCTGCCGGCGATTCTCGGTGTGTCCGTGAGCCAGATTTCGCTGATCATCAATACCATTTTCGCCTCGTTCCTGGTCGCCGGTTCCGTGTCCTGGATGTACTACGCCGACCGTTTGATGGAGTTGCCGTCCGGTGTTCTGGGTGTGGCGCTGGGCACGATTCTCCTGCCGACCCTGGCCAAGACCTACGCCAGCAAGGATCGCCAGGAATACTCGCGAATCCTCGATTGGGGTCTGCGCCTGTGCTTCATGCTGGTGTTGCCGTGCTCCCTGGCACTGGGGATTCTCGCCGAGCCGCTGACGGTTTCTTTATTCCAGTACGGCCAGTTCAGCGCGTTTGACGCCACCATGACTCAACGGGCGCTGATCGCATATTCGGTCGGTTTGCTCGGGATTATCGTGATCAAAGTGCTGGCGCCGGGATTTTATGCGCAACAAAACATCCGCACGCCGGTGAAAATCGCGATTTTTACCCTGATCGTTACCCAATTGTTCAACCTGGTGTTGATCGGCCCGCTGGCCCACGCCGGCCTGGCGCTGGCCATCAGCATCGGCGCGTGCATTAACGCCGGGTTGCTGTTCTATCAACTGCGCAAGCAGCAGATGTATGAGCCGCAACCGGGTTGGGCGAAGTTCGGTTTCAAGCTAGTGATTGCAGTGTTGGTGATGTCTGCTGTGTTACTGGTCGGAATGCATTTCATGCCAGCCTGGGATCAGGGGCATATGCTGGAGAGGTTCCTGCGTCTGGGCGCATTGGTCGTTGCTGGTGTGGTGGCTTATTTCGGCATGTTGCTGTTGATGGGCTTCCGTTTGCGCGACTTCAATCGCAAAGCGCTGAGCTGAGGTCACGACCTCTATAAACACGGGCGAGCCGGCGGTTTTGTCGGCTCGATCACTTTGGGTTACGGTGTTGCCTGTCGTCGGCCGCCGGGTGTGGTTATAATCGACCACTTTATGAGCAAGAAGCGCGTTATGCAGCTGGTTCGAGGCCTCCACAACTTGCGCCCCCAGCATCGGGGCTGTGTCGCCACTATTGGCAACTTTGACGGTGTTCACCGTGGCCACCAGGCTATCCTGGCGAGGCTCCGTGAGCGTGCGCTCGAGTTGGGCGTGCCCAGCTGCGTGGTGATTTTTGAGCCGCAGCCGCGAGAGTTCTTCGCCCCTGATACGGCGCCGGCCCGTCTGGCCCGGCTGCGGGACAAACTGCAGCTGTTGGCCGAGGAAGGTGTCGACCGGGTCCTGTGCCTGGCCTTCAACCACCGCCTGAGCAAGCTCAGCGCCGCCGAATTTGTCGACACCATTCTGGTGGACGGCCTCGGTGTACAACATCTTGAGGTCGGTGACGACTTCCGTTTCGGCTGTGACCGGGTAGGGGATTTCGATTTCCTGCAACAGGCCGGCGTCCTGCAAGGCTTTACCGTCGAAGCGGCGCAAACCGTCGAGCTGGACGGTATTCGCGTCAGCAGCACCCAGGTCCGCAATGCATTGGCCGCTGCCGATTTTGTACTGGCCGAACGACTGCTCGGTCGTCCGTTCCGGATTGCCGGGCGGGTCCTGCATGGCCAGAAGCTGGCGCGCCAGTTGGGTACGCCCACGGCCAACATACAACTCAAGCGTCGTCGCGTGCCGCTGACCGGGGTTTACCTGGTCAACGTCGACATCGACAGCAAGACCTGGCCAGGCGTCGCCAACATTGGCGTGCGGCCAACCGTTCAAGGTGATGGCAAAGCCCACCTTGAAGTGCATCTTTTAGATTTTGCCGGCGATCTGTATGACCGGCGTTTGACGGTGGTTTTCCACCACAAGCTGCGTGAAGAGCAGCGTTTCGCCTCTCTGGAGGCGCTTAAGACGGCGATCAATGCGGATGTTGCCGCCGCCCGTGCCCTGTCGCACCTAGCGCCAATCGCTAATGAAGAGCCTTAAATGACCGACTATAAAGCCACGCTAAACCTTCCGGACACCGCCTTCCCAATGAAGGCCGGCCTGCCTCAGCGCGAACCGCAGATTCTGCAGCGCTGGGACAGCATTGGCCTGTACGGTAAGTTGCGCGAGATTGGCAAGGATCGTCCGAAGTTCGTACTTCACGACGGTCCTCCGTACGCCAACGGCACGATTCACATCGGTCATGCGCTGAACAAGATTCTCAAGGACATGATCATCCGTTCGAAAACCCTGTCGGGTTTCGACGCGCCTTATGTTCCGGGCTGGGACTGCCACGGTCTGCCGATCGAGCACAAAGTCGAAGTGACCCACGGTAAAAACCTGGGCGCGGACAAGACCCGCGAACTGTGCCGTGCCTACGCCACCGAGCAGATCGAAGGCCAGAAGTCCGAATTCATCCGTCTGGGCGTGTTGGGCGATTTCGCCAACCCGTACAAAACCATGGATTTCAAAAACGAGGCCGGTGAAATCCGCGCCCTGGCTGAAATCGTCAAGGGCGGTTTCGTGTTCAAGGGCCTGAAGCCTGTGAACTGGTGCTTCGACTGCGGTTCGGCCCTGGCTGAAGCGGAAGTCGAGTACGAGAACAAAAAGTCCTCGACCATTGACGTGGCTTTCCCGATTGCCGACGAAGCCAAGCTGGCTACCGCTTTCGGTCTGCCGTCGCTGGGTAAACCTGCCTCGATCGTGATCTGGACCACTACCCCGTGGACCATCCCGGCCAACCAGGCGTTGAACGTTCACCCGGAATTCAACTACGCCCTGGTCGACGTTGGCGACAAACTGCTGGTGCTGGCTGAAGAGCTGGTCGAGTCGTGCCTTGCCCGTTACAGCCTGGAAGGCTCGGTCATCGCGACCACCACCGGTAAAGAGCTGGAACTGATCAACTTCCGCCACCCGTTCTACGACCGTCTGTCGCCGGTTTACCTGGCCGAGTACGTTGAACTGGGCGCTGGCACCGGTGTGGTTCACTCCTCGCCAGCCTACGGCGTGGACGACTTCGTGACCTGCAAGAAGTACGGCATGGTCAACGACGACATCCTCAACCCGGTACAGAGCAACGGCGTTTACGCAACGTCGCTGGAGTTCTTCGGCGGCCAGTTCATCTGGAAGGCCAACCCGGCCATCGTCGACAAGTTGACCGAAGTCGGTGCGCTGCTGCACACCAGCATCATCGAACACAGCTACATGCACTGCTGGCGTCACAAGACCCCGCTGATCTACCGCGCCACCGCGCAGTGGTTCATCGGCATGGACAAAGAACCTGTGACCGGCGACACCCTGCGCAAGCGGGCGATCAAAGCCATCGAAGAGACCAAGTTCGTTCCGGCCTGGGGCCAGGCGCGCCTGCACTCGATGATTGCCAACCGTCCGGACTGGTGCATCTCCCGTCAGCGCAACTGGGGCGTGCCGATCCCGTTCTTCCTGGACAAGGAAAGCGGCGAGCTGCACCCACGTACCGCCGAACTGATGGAAGAAGTCGCCAAACGCGTCGAAGTCGAAGGCATCGAAGCCTGGTTCAAGATGGACGCCGCCGAGTTGCTCGGTGACGAAGCGCCGCAATACGACAAGATCAGCGACACCCTCGATGTCTGGTTCGATTCGGGCACCACGCACTGGCACGTTCTGCGCGGTTCGCACCCGATGGGCCACGAGACCGGTCCACGTGCCGACCTGTACCTGGAAGGTTCGGACCAACACCGTGGCTGGTTCCACTCGTCGTTGCTGACCGGTTGCGCCATCGACAACCACGCACCGTACCGCGAGCTGCTGACCCACGGCTTCACCGTCGACGAGTCCGGCCGCAAGATGTCCAAGTCCCTGGGCAACGTGATCGCGCCGCAAAAGGTCAACGACACGCTGGGCGCCGACATCATGCGTCTGTGGGTTGCTTCCACCGATTACTCGGGTGAAATGGCGGTTTCCGAGCAGATCCTGCAGCGCAGTGCGGACGCTTACCGACGGATCCGTAACACCGCACGCTTCCTGCTCTCCAACCTGACCGGCTTCAACCCGGCCACCGACATCCTGCCGGCCGAAGAAATGCTGGCGCTGGACCGTTGGGCTGTGGACCGCACCCTGCTGCTGCAACGCGAGCTGCAAGAGCACTATGGTGAATACCGCTTCTGGAACGTCTACTCCAAGATCCACAACTTCTGCGTGCAGGAGTTGGGCGGTTTCTACCTCGACATCATCAAGGACCGTCAGTACACCACTGGCGCCAACAGCAAGGCCCGCCGTTCGGCGCAAACCGCGCTGTACCACATCTCCGAAGCGCTGGTGCGCTGGATCGCCCCGATCCTGGCATTCACCGCTGACGAACTGTGGGAATACCTGCCGGGCGAGCGTAACGAATCGGTAATGCTCAACACCTGGTACGAAGGTCTGACCGAGCTGCCGGAAAACGTCGAGCTGGACCGCGCCTACTGGGAGCGGATCATGGCGGTGAAGGTCGCGGTCAACAAGGAAATGGAAATCCAGCGCGCGGCCAAGGCCGTCGGTGGCAACCTGCAAGCCGAAGTGACGCTGTTCGCCGAAGAGGCGCTGAGCGCCGACCTGGCCAAGCTGAGCAACGAACTGCGCTTCGTGTTGATCACCTCGACCGCTACCGTTGCACCATTCGTTCAGGCGCCGGCCGATGCCGTGGTCACCGAAGTCACCGGTTTGAAACTGCAAGTGGTCAAGTCGAGCCACGCCAAGTGCGCCCGTTGCTGGCACTGCCGTGAAGACGTCGGCGTGAACCCGGAGCATCCGGAAATCTGCGGTCGTTGCGTCGACAACATCAGCGGCGCTGGCGAGGTTCGTCACTATGCCTAATGCGGCTGGCCGTTTCGGACGGCTGAGCTGGCTCTGGTTGAGTTTGCTGGTCCTGGTCATCGACCAGGCCAGCAAGTTCTACTTCGAAGGCAAGCTCGAGATGTTCCAGCAAATCGTGGTGATCCCCGATTTGTTCAGCTGGACCCTGGCCTACAACACGGGCGCAGCATTCAGCTTCCTGGCCGACAGCTCCGGCTGGCAGCGCTGGTTGTTTGCCCTGATCGCGGTCGTGGTCAGTGCGGTGCTGGTAGTGTGGCTCAAGCGTCTGGGGCGCAACGAAACCTGGCTGGCCGTCGCTTTGGCGCTGGTACTGGGTGGCGCGCTGGGTAATCTGTATGACCGCATTGCTCTGGGCCATGTGATCGATTTCATTCTGGTGCATTGGCAGAACCGCTGGTATTTCCCGGCGTTCAACTTTGCCGACAGTGCAATCACTGTCGGTGCCGTAATGCTTGCGCTGGACATGTTCAAAAGTAAGAAAACCGGAGAAGCCGTTCATGACTGAACAGGTATTGGCTGAGCAACGCATCCGCCAGAACACGGAAGTCACCTTGCACTTTGCACTGCGCCTGGAGAACGGCGACACCGTCGACAGCACCTTCGACAAAGCCCCGGCGACCTTCAAGGTCGGTGATGGCAACCTGTTGCCAGGGTTCGAAGCAGCGCTGTTCGGCTTCAAGGCTGGCGACAAGCGTACGCTGACGATTCAGCCGGAAAACGCTTTTGGCCAACCCAACCCGCAGAACGTACAGATCATCCCGCGCTCGCAGTTCAAGGACATGGAACTGTCGCCTGGCTTGCTGGTGATCTTTAACGATGCGGCCAATACTGAGTTGCCAGGTGTGGTGAAGACATTCGATGACGAGCAAGTGACCATCGACTTCAACCACCCGCTGGCCGGCAAGACATTGACCTTTGACGTCGAGATCATCAACGTCAAATCGCTGTAACTGACCGAACTCGGTCAAAAATGTGGGAGCGAGCTTGCTCGCGATGAGGGCCTGACATTCAACATTGATGTCGACTGATACTCCGCCATCGCGAGCAAGCTCGCTCCCACAGTCGTTTTTCATTGTTTTCGCGCGCAAGACACGAGGCACAGCATGCAAATCAAACTCGCCAACCCCCGTGGCTTCTGCGCCGGTGTGGACCGTGCGATCGAAATCGTCAACCGCGCCCTGGAAGTCTTCGGGCCGCCGATCTACGTGCGCCACGAAGTGGTCCACAACAAATTCGTCGTCGAAGATCTGCGCGCTCGCGGGGCGATTTTCGTCGAAGAGCTGGATCAGGTGCCGGACGACGTTATCGTGATCTTCAGTGCCCACGGTGTTTCCCAAGCCGTGCGCACCGAAGCTGCCGGTCGTGGCCTGAAGGTGTTCGACGCCACCTGTCCCCTGGTGACCAAGGTGCACATCGAAGTGGCACGCTACAGCCGCGACGGCCGTGAATGCATCCTCATCGGCCACGCCGGTCACCCGGAAGTCGAAGGCACCATGGGCCAGTACGATGGCAGCAATGGTGGCGCGATCTATCTGGTTGAAGACGAGAAAGACGTCGCAGCCTTGCAGGTGAACAACCCTGAAAAACTGGCGTTCGTGACCCAGACCACCCTGTCCATGGACGATACCAGCCGCGTCATCGACGCCCTGCGTACACGCTTCCCGGCGATCGGTGGTCCGCGCAAGGACGACATCTGCTACGCCACGCAAAACCGTCAGGATGCGGTCAAGCAACTGGCCGACGAGTGCGACGTGGTACTGGTGGTCGGCAGCCCGAACAGCTCCAACTCCAATCGCTTGCGTGAACTGGCCGAGCGCATGGCCACCCCGGCCTACCTGATCGACGGTGCCGAAGACCTGCAAAAGAGCTGGTTCGACGGTGTCGAGCGAATCGGCATCACCGCTGGCGCCTCCGCACCGGAAGTGCTGGTGCGTGGCGTGATCCAGCAGTTGCAGGCGTGGGGTGCTACCGGCGCCGATGAACTGGCCGGTCGCGAGGAGAACATCACCTTCTCCATGCCTAAAGAGTTGCGTGTCCGCTCCCTGCTTTAACGCTTTTGCCCCCTGGGCACAGCGCCTGCTCAGCCTTATGGCTGCGCAGGCTGACGCGGCCGGTCGCGGCCAGCACCACCTGGAGCTGAGTGACCGGTTCGCGTGCTGCGCAAATGTGCAGTGTCCCCGCTTGAAAGGCCCGCCCGGGCATCTGTGGCTCGCCAATACTGTTGAAACGTATGTATCGCCTGACCGGCCAATTGCCGACAATCGGCACCTGAGTGCCACTCGCGCGCTCAATCAGCAGCGGATTGCTGTTGTCTTCCGCCCCTTTACCACTGATATCCAGAATGATCCGCCAGCCCTGACTCCAGTCACCGTTGATGGCGTGAATCACGACGCTCTTGTTGCGTGTGATGGCAACGGTTCTGGCGTTGCGTATACCGCTGATAAGCGACTCTGCCACCTGCTCGCGATGGTTCGATTCAGTCAGTGCAGCAAACGCCGGACTGACCAACAGCAGAACAATCCCGACAATTGTCAGTCCCATGAGCAGTTCGATCAGGCTGAAACCTCGCTGATGCATGTCATCTCCCTCCCTGGAGTGCTGCGGCCCGCGCGATCCCTGCGCGAGTAATGGCAAAACAACCGAACATCTGCCGGTCGAATGTTCTAGCGTGTAGAAGCAGGTATAGCCGACGGCAACGGAGGGCACCGATGGATCATCGTACAAAAGGTTTCACGCTGATCGAGTTGCTGATCGCGCTCGCGGTGTTTCTGATCCTGATCACGCTGGCTGTGCCGGCGTTTACCCGTTCGGTGCAAATCACCAGGGCCGACACTGAAATTGGCGATCTGCAACGCGGACTCAATTTCGCACGACTGGAGGCTATCGACCGTGGTGTCACCACCCGGCTGCGCCCGACGGCCGGCGGCAGCGTCTGGAGCGGAGAATTAACGGTCTTTGACGGTACTGGCACTCCGGCCAATGTATTGCGGGTTGTTCCAGCGATGAGCAGCGGCGCGACTCTGACGCTAACCTCAGGAGTGACCGCCATCGATTTCAACAACCTTGGCGGGTTGTCGGCACCGTCCACGGCGGTGGTGATCAGCTACGTACGGGGGGCGGAAAGCAGAACGCTGAATGTGTGTTTGAACGGACGAATTCTATTGGGTGGAAATTGCGGATGAGGGGATGGAGCAAGCGTGCACAGGAGGGCATGACGCTGATCGAAGTCTTGGTTGCGTTGTTGATTCTGAGCGTGGGGCTGTTGGGGGCGGCAGCGATTCAGCTTAATGCGCTGAAGTACACTGACAGCGCGCGGATGACCAGCCAGGCCAGTTTTATCGCCTACGACATGATGGACCGCATTCGCGCCAACTCCGGTGCCGACTACACCGTCACGCCTCCGACCTCAGGCAACCTGAGCGTCGCCCGGGATCAGGACCTCTACGACTTCACCACCAACATTGTCAATTTCGGCGGCGCCACTGCCACCGGCAGCGTTACGCTCAATCAGCGGGTGTACACCATCACCATCACCTGGGATGACTCGCGGGCTGCGAATGTAGCCAATTCGCGGCGCAGTTTCGTCCTGACAAGTCGTGCCACCCTCGATCCGGTGCCGACGCCATGAACCGGTCCAATAGAGGTTTCGGCCTGATCGAGTTGCTGATCGCCCTGGCATTGAGTTTGGTCGTGGTCCTGGGCGTGGCGCAGATTTTCATCGCGGCCAAGAACACCTATGTCAGCCAGAACACCGCTGCCGCCATGCAGGAAGATGCGCGGTTCGTGCTGAGCAAGATGATTCAGGAAATCCGCATGGTCGGCATGTTCGGATGTCTGGGGGCGGTTACCGATTCAAGCTCGGCAGGTGACTTCAATGCCAGCCTGACAACGCCCATCAGTTGGGACAACGCCAACCTCAAACTGACCCTGGTGACTGCGGATGTCGGCGGCGGTGGCGGGGTACCGACCTGGACGGTAGTTTCCGATTGTCGGAACAATGCAACGGCCTACACGGGCACCCGAGTTCCGGCGTCGGGCGAGCTTGCGTTTCCGATCCGGCGCTTGATCTACAGCTTCAGCAACAATCAACTGCTGATGGGTGTCGGCACCGGCACGCCGGCTCAGGCGGTGCTGGTGAACAACGTCAGTGCCTTCAACGTGAGCTTCGGCCTCGCCAGTTCCGCTACTGATGTGGCCGCCTCCAGTTACAGCAGCAACCCCTCTGATTCGGCGCGCATTCGCAGTGTTCGCCTGACATTGACCCTCACCGACCCGAACAACCGGGTACGCAATCAAACCTTCAACGTGGTTGCCGCTCTGCGCAACCGCTTGCCATGAGGGGAGGGCCGATGAGTATTTCTCCCGTGACCCCTCACGCCCAGCGTGGCATGGCGCTGCTGGTTAGCCTGGTGTTTCTTCTGTTGCTGACACTGATCGGTATTTCATCGATGCAAAACGCAACCCTGCAGGAAAAAATGGCGGCCAGCGTGACCTTGCGCAATCAGTCGTTCCAGGGCGCCGAATCGGCGTTGCGCGTGGGTGAAAGCGCGGTGCAACTGGAGACCTATTCGTTGCCGGTCTGCAGCGGCACCACCCAATGTGCACCACCGGCCGAGTCGTCGACCATCATCGGCGCTGGCTTCAATTCCACCTCGGGGGTGACCTGGATAGCCTCCGGCAGCGGTTTTTACGGGGTGCAGAATATCGGCACCACCCTGACCGCCGTGAATGTGCCAAGCAACACCTCGACAACGCTGTACCGGGTGACCGCAGTCGGCATCGCGGGCAACTCGCGCAGTGTGGTGGAGAGTATCTATGCGAAGTACTGAACGGCACGCCGGGCTGTGGCGCCTGGTTTGCGGCGTGTTGTTGGGTTTATATCTCTCAGCGCCGGCTTATGCGTTCACCCCCTCGGATTCGCCGCTGTTGAGCGCTGCAGCCGTCGCGCCGAACGTGATGTTGTTGATCGACGATTCGGGCAGCATGAACAGCATCATCTACGCGGCGGGATTCGATCCGGCAGTGAACCGAACACCGGCCCGACAATGTAATGCGCTGCTGGGGTTGTGTCTGGGGTTCTCCAGCATCACCGGAGACACGGTCTTCCTCTCCAGCTTGCCGACGTCCGGCTGCTCCAACGGTTATTACGCGTTCTACAACAACAGCCTCGCGCCCCAGTGCCTCAAACTGCCCGATCCGGTGGGCGGCGAAAATACCCGATATTCTGCGGATTACATTTCGTACCTGGTGGGGCTGGCTAACGGTAACAACCGCGATTTCACAACCGGTTCAATCCCCAACGATTACCGGATGAACGTTGCGCGCAAGGCGGCCACCGATCTGGTGACCACTAACCGCGGACTGCGTATTGGCCTGGCGACGTTCAACCCGGTCAACAGCAACAACGCCGGCAATGGTGGCTACATCGCCCGTTCCATTAGCGATCTGGCGGACCAGGCCAACTACAACGCCCTGATTACCTCGATCAACGGCTTGAGTGCGGTCGCCAACACGCCGCTGGCGGAAACCTATTACGAAGTGACCCGGTACATGCGCGGCATGGCGCCGTTCTACAACTCGGCGCCCGCCACCTACACCAGTCCGATCCAGTACCGCTGCCAGAAAAACTATGGTGTGGTGATTACCGACGGCTTGCCCACCTTTGACCGGACCTTCCCGACCACCGATACCTTGGGTGGTATCCGACTGCCCAATTGGGATGGAATAAACAACGATGGCCCCGGCGGTGACGATGAGGGCGACACACTTTATCTGGATGACATCGCCAAGTTCGCCTTCGACATCGACATGCGCACGACCGGCACCGATTCTGCGAACAAAAACTGGGACGCAGCGGATTTTCCAAAGCAGAACATGAACACCTACACCGTCGGCTTCGCCACTGCGAACCCGATGTTGTCGGACGCGGCGACTTACGGGCAGGGCAAGTATTACCAGGCGACCGACAATGTAGGCCTCAACAGTGCACTCTCGTCCGCCCTGAGCGACATCACGTCCAAGGCCGGCTCCGGAGGCAGTGGCGTCACCAGCGGGACCACTCTGGCCAGCGGTTCGAATTACTTTCAGACCAGTTACGATCCCAAGGATTGGCGCGGCACGATCAAGTCCTACGGATTTACCTCCGCTGGCACGGTCAACACCGCCTCGGTGTTGTGGACAACCGATACTGCCATCGTGCCTGGTGCCACGGCGCCGACCTATCAATCCTGGAACACACAGACCAATGCGGCTGTGACGCTGGCCTACGCCAGTTTTTCCCCTGCTCAGCAAACATCCCTCAGCCAGAGTTTGCCCATCGGCATCACCGGCAGCGATCTGGTGGAGTGGAGCAAGGGCACCAACAAGGCCGGCCTGAAAGTGCGCAGTGTGCTGCTTGGCGACATCATCAATTCGCCGTTGGCCCTGGCATCGCCCACGGATAAAACCGCGTCCGATCTGTCAGGCGACACCACTTACAGCACTTATCTGGCAACCAAAGCGGCAAGCATGAACGCCAGCCTCGTGGTGAACGCCAACGACGGCTTTGTAAACGTCATCAACACGGCCAACGGCACACGGCGTTACGCTTTTATGCCGTCCAGTGTGTTGCCGTCACTGCGTTACATCGCCGACCCCACTTACATAAACGGGGTGAGCCACAAGTTTCTGGTGGACGGCCAGGTGGGCGTGTTCGATGCCCAGCTCAACAGTGCATGGAAAACCCTTGCGTTGGGCGGGACAGGGGCAGGAGGGCGAACCTTCTATGCGCTGCAACTGTTCGACGCATCGGCTGGTAACGTAACGAAAGCGTTGTGGGAAATCAGCGCTCCGGCCACAGCAAATACGGCGAACGTTTTCAATGATCTGGGTTATGCCTACGCACGCCCGGAAGTGGCACGCTTGGCCGACGGTCGATGGGCGGCATTCATCTCCAACGGTTATGGCAGCAACTCCGGGGTGGCAGCGTTGTACGTGGTCGACATTCGCGACGGCACGCTGATCAAGAAAATCGTGGTGGACGGCGCGGAGACTACCAACGGCCTGTCGTCGGTAAAGCTTCGGGTCAACTCGCAGAATGTGGTGCAGGCCGCTTATGGCGGCGACTTGAAGGGGAGGCTGTGGAAGTTTGATTTGAGCGCCACCGCCCCGGAATCGTGGGATCTGGCGTTTTCCCGCCAACCGTTGTTTACCACCGCAGGTGGCATCACCCAGCCAATTACCGCGCAACCATTGCTGGCGGACAATGCGCTGGGAGGGAAGGAAGTGTTTTTCGGTACCGGTAAATTCAATGAAACTGCCGACAAGACCAACAAAGACCTTCAGGCTTTTTATGCCGTGTGGGATGCGCAAGGTGGCTCCGGACAAATCACAACGTCCAGTTTGCAGGCTCAGTCGGTAACTGGCGTGTTCTCGGGTAGCAGTGGGCAATTCATCACCACCAGCCAGAACGACGTGACCTATCCGGCGAAAAAAGGCTGGTACCTGCCGCTGGTGTACAACAACGTGTTAACCGGTGAGCGGGTGATCAATCAGGCCAGTCTGGTGGCCGGCCGGATCGTGTTCACCACGGCCAGCGTGGACACCACCGACCCATGCGCCAGTTTCGGTACCGGCAAACTGGTCGAACTGGATGCATTCAGCGGTAAGATGCTCAATTACGCGGTGCTCGACAGCAATGGCGACGGGCTGGTCGACATCAAGGATTCGATTTCCAGCGGGGTGATTTTCACCGGCGGTATTCCGACGCTGAACGCGATCGTCAACAATGCATCCCGCAAGATTGTGAACGACTCCAGCGGTGGCATCAGCTCCCTGGTGGAAAAGCCCGGCAGCGGCGGCAGCCGTCGCATCATGTGGCGACAAATACAGTAAGTGAGAGTTGAGGCATGCGCAGATCCAACCGAGGTTTCACCCTGATCGAAATCATGATCGTGATTGCGATCATCGGGATCGTCATCACCATTGGCTACCCGAGCCTCACCGAGTATGTGAATAAGGGCCGCCGCACTGAAGTCGCCGGTCTGCTCTCCGAACAAGCGCAGATCCTTGAACGCTACTATTCGAAGAATAATGTCTACACCAATGTCACCGGCCTGAGCGCCGGTAATGACTTCTATACCATCACCCCGACCCTGACCGATCAGACCTTCCTGCTGACGGCGGAGCGCAAGGTCGGCAAGGCCATGGCGGCTGACAGGTGCGGTAATTTCACCATTACCAACACGGGTGTCAGAGGCATGGTCAACGCAACGGCCGGACTGACCACCAAGGATTGCTGGGGGCGCTGAGTTCCTTTTTCGGGTGCCTTTTGTGCCCTCTGTCTATTTAACGGTTGGATCAGAACATGACCAGGCAACAGCAAGTGGTGATTGTCGGCGGCGGCGTGATTGGCCTGCTGACAGCGTTCAATCTCGCGTCCGAAGTGCAAAGCGTTGTGCTGCTGGATCGTTCGAAAGTCGGTCAGGAGTCGTCCTGGGCGGGTGGCGGCATCGTTTCGCCGCTCTACCCGTGGCGCTACAGCCCGACGGTCACCGCATTGGCGCATTGGTCCCAGGATTTTTATCCACAGCTGGGTGAGCGACTGTTTGCAGCTACCGGTGTCGATCCCGAGGTGCATACCACCGGGTTGTACTGGCTGGACCTGGATGACGAGGCCGAGGCGCTGGCCTGGGCCGAGCGGGAAAACCGTCCGTTGCGGGCGGTGGATATCTCGGCGGCTCACGACGCGGTGCCGGTGTTGGGGAGCGGTTTTTCCCGGGCGATCTACATGGCCGATGTGGCCAATGTGCGTAATCCGCGGCTGGTGAAGTCCCTCAAGGCTGCGTTGCTGGCGCTGCCGAACGTGACGATTCATGAGCAGTGTGAAGTCAGCGGGTTTATCCGTGAAGGCGCTACGGTGGTCGGGGTGCAGACCTCGGCGGGAGCGATTCATGGCGATCAGGTGGTGCTGACTGCGGGTGCCTGGAGCGGTGATTTACTTAAAATCCTGGGTCTGGAGCTGCCGGTCGAGCCGGTGAAAGGGCAGATGATTCTCTACAAATGCGCGGCGGACTTCCTGCCGAGCATGGTTCTGGCCAAGGGGCGCTATGCGATTCCTCGGCGCGACGGGCACATTTTGATCGGCAGTACGCTGGAGCATGAAGGCTTCGACAAGACGCCGACCGAATCTGCCCTGGAGAGCCTGAAGGCGTCGGCGGTGGAGTTGATTCCTGCACTGGCGGATGCCGAGGTTGTGGGCCACTGGGCCGGGTTGCGACCGGGCTCACCGGAAGGCATTCCCTACATCGGTCGGGTGCCAGGGTTCGAAGGGCTTTGGCTCAATTGCGGGCATTACCGTAATGGCTTGGTACTGGCGCCAGCGTCGTGTCAGTTGTTTGCGGATGTGATGCTGGGGCGTGAGCCGATCATTGATCCGGCGCCGTATGCACCGGCTGGACGGATCTGAGACTCAATCGAGTCCCAGTTTCTTGAGCCTGTAGCGCATCGACCGGAATGAAAGATTCAACCGCTGAGCCGCCGCCGTGCGGTTCCAGCGGGTTTCTTCCAGGGCCTGGAGGATAAGGTTGCGCTCGACGTTTTCCAGGTAGTCTTCCAGGTTGTCGATCTGCGTCAGGTCCGGCACACCGCCTTCCGGGTTGCAGTTGCCTTCGGCCAGTCGCAGGTCGCTGGCTTCAATTTGTTTGTTTTCGCACAACGTGTGAGCCCGTTCGAGCACGTTCTCCAGTTCCCGCACATTGCCGGGGAAGCGATAGCTTTTCAGCGCGTCGAGGGCTTGGGGGTGGAGTTTTGCAGCGGGTTGGCCAGTGCTGATGGCCAGGCGCTTGAGCACGTGGCTGGCGAGGGATTCGATGTCTTCACGGCGTTCGCGCAAGGGCGGCACCCGTAGTTCGATCACGTTCAACCGGTAGTACAAATCCTGGCGAAAGCGTTCGGCGGCGACTTCGGCGTCGAGATCTTTGTGGGTGGCGCAAAGGATACGCACATCGACCACGGTTTCCTGTTGCTCGCCGACACCGCGAACGGCTTTTTCTTGTATTGCCCGTAGCAGTTTGACCTGCATCGCCAGCGGCAAATCAGCTACTTCGTCGAGAAACAGGGTGCCGCCATGGGCCGCCTGGAACAGTCCGGGTTTGTCTTCGATGGCACCGCTGAAGCTGCCTTTGCGATGACCGAAAAACTCGCTCTCCATCAATTCCGACGGAATCGCCCCGCAATTGACCGGGATAAACGGTTGGCTGGCGCGGGGGCCTTGTTCATGGATCAGTCGCGCGACCAATTCCTTGCCGCTGCCGGATTCGCCGCTGATGTACACCGGCGCCTGGCTGCGGGCCAGTTTGTCGATGTGTTTGCGCAAGGCGCGCATTGGCGGTGAATCGCCCAGGAGCCGACGATCGATGGCGATGCCGGGGCTGCCCGGCGCAGGCAACCGAAGCGCGCTGTTGACCAGTTCCCGCAGGCGAGTGAGGTCCACCGGTTTGGTCAGGAAGTCGAAGGCGCCGGCCTTGAGGGCGTTGATCGCCGTTTCCAGGCTGCCATAAGCGGTGATCATTGCCACCGGTACGTTTGGGTGGCGTTGCTGGATGTGTTGCACCAGCTCAAGGCCGGTGCCGTCCGGCAGGCGCATGTCGGTGAGGCACAAATCGAACGACTCTCGCGACAGCAGGGCCTGGGCTTCGCCGAGGTTGCGGGCACTGAAGGTGTCGAGTTTCATCCGTCCCAGGGTGATTTCCAGGAGTTCGCGGATATCCGGTTCGTCGTCGACGATCAGGACTTTTTGCCGTGGGCTCATGTTCAACTTTGTTTCCGTCCGTGAGCAAAGGTGATGCGAAAGCAGCCGCCGCCTTGGCGTGGCTTGAAGTCTAGGCGGGCCTGGTTGCTTTCGCACAGCTCACGGGACAGATAAAGCCCAAGGCCGGTGCCTTGGGGGCTGGTAGTGAAGAACGGTTCGAACAAGTGCACGTGATGCTCCGGTGCCACGCCGGGGCCATCGTCGAGGATATCGAGGACCGGCAGCTGGCTGTCCGGGTCGACGAACAACTCGAGCCAGGCCTGTGCCAGGTCGTGATTCAAGGCGCTATGGCGCCAGGCGTTACGCAACAGATTGTCGAGAATCTGGGTCAGTTGGTCTGGATCCATCAGGGTTTTGAAGTCTCCTGAGCCGATGCGCAGATGAATCTGCTGATGCTCGGTCGCCCCCTCGCGGGTTTCGTTGACGAACTGTTCCAGCCACGGCTTCAGATCAAGCCGTTGCGCTACGGTTTGCTGGCGGCGGGACAGTTGCAGGACGTTTTCGATTACCCGATTCATTCGCTGAGAGTGGTCTTGAATAATCTGTGTCAGACGTCGATCCGCGCGATTCAGTTCCTCTGATTCCTGCAATAGCTGCGCGGCATGACTAACGGCGCCCAGTGGATTGCGGATTTCATGGGCGATACCGGCGGTCAGGCGACCGAGGGCGGCGAGCTTCAATTGCTGGGCTTGTTGAGCGATTTGCGCGAGGTCTTCGAGAAAGACCAGGGTCTGGTGGTGGGGGCTTTGGTTCAGGGCAATGAAGCTCGGTTGCAGCTCCAGACCACTACTGGTGACTTTCAGGCTCTGGGGGCGCAGTGTCGGATTGTTGAGCCACAATTGCAGGCGTTCGACCAGGCTGGGTAAGTAGTCGTCGATCAGCTGGCCTGCAAGATTTTCCCTGCCTAACAGGTTCAAGGCGCTGTGGTTGGCCAGTTGAACCCGCCGTTTGTCGTCGAGTACCAGGATGCCGGTACGCATGCGTTGCAGGATCAGTGCGTTGAGGGCTTCAAGGCCGACGACTTCGCTGGCCCGTTGTTCTGCGAGGGTTTCGCTGACCTCCAGGCGTCGGATCAGCCCTTGCACCAGCAATGCGGCAGCAAAACACAGGGCGCCGAGCGTACCTACTTGCAGGTAATCGTTGGGGGTGGCGGGATGGCTGAAGCTCAGGAGGAAGCTCAGCCCGACGATGCCAAGCGCGCCAACGGCGGCAATCAGCAGGCCGATGCGCCCTCGCAACAAGGTGTTACTGATGGCTATCGATACGATCAGCAGGTTGCCGATGGCACTGGCCACACCGCCGGCGGCGTAGAACAGACCGCACAGCAGCAGGACGTCGGTCAGCGCCAGGCTGAACAGTTGCGCCGGGCGCCGGGTGTTCCCGAGGAATACCACCAGCAGGATATTCAGCACCAGGTAAAACCAGCTGCCACTGCGCAGCAGGTCGTCATTGGCGGACGTCAGCAGCTGGTTGTCCATGTCGCTGGAGATCAACAGCACCAAGGTGATGCCGATGCTCAAACGGTAAAGGTGATAGAGGCGCAGCAGTCGCTGGGCCTGTTTGCTGCCGGGACTGGAGGTCTCAGCGATCACTGGAGCCCGGGCCTTGCTCAAGATGAGCCTGGCTGCAATACCACTGTTGTTGAAGGCTCAGCGCGCGGTCGCGTGGCAGGTGTACGCCGCAATGGGCGCAGCGGACCATGGGGGCCGCTTCCAGCTCGGCAGAGGACTTGGGCACGGAAGCCTGGCCCTTGAACTTGCGCCAGAACCATACCGCAGCGGCAATCAGGGCGATCCAGAACAGTAAACGAAGCATGATGAGCTGCTATTTGACCAGTGATGAGCCAGTTTAGCCAAGGACATGACCAGCGCACAGCGTAATCATCGAGCCCATAAAAAAGGAGCCTCGAAAGGCTCCTTTTTGTACAACCCGATGTGTCAGTCAAACACGCCGAAGGTCATGTAGCTGAACCACGAGCGGTCGCTGTTATTGGCTTCGGACTCGTGTTCCTCTTCTTCGATCACGTCGCCATTTTCATCTTTAGGCTTGAGATCGTTCGGAATCGCGTCCTTGGCGTCCTGGAACTGCTTCTGCACGTCTTGGTTGGCGCGGGTTTCGCCCGGCGGCAGCGGTGGACGGGATTCGATCAGGCCGAGTGTTGCCTTGCTCAACCACGAGCGGTTGTCGGCTTCGGCCACCGAAGGCTGGAACTGACCGTCGACCAGGCTTGGATGGTTCGGGTAGTTGAGCTTCAGGGTTTCGAGGCTGGTGGCGGCCAGGTCGTCCAGGTGCAGACGCTGGTAGGCCTCTGTCATCACCGCCAGGCCGTTACCGACCGAAGGGGTTTCCTGGAAGTTTTCCACCACGTAGCGACCACGGTTCGCGGCGGCGACATAGGCCTGACGGGTCAGGTAGTAGTCGGCAACGTGAATCTCGTAGGCGGCCAGCAGGTTGCGCAGGTAGATCATGCGCTGCTTGGCGTCCGGCGAGTAGCGGCTGTTCGGGAAGCGGCTGGTCAGCTGGGCGAACTCGTTGTAGGAGTCGCGAGCGGCACCCGGGTCACGCTTGGTCATGTCCAACGGCAGGAAGCGCGACAACAGGCCGACGTCCTGGTCGAAAGAAGTCAGACCCTTGAGGTAATACGCGTAATCCACGTTCGGGTGCTGCGGGTGCAGGCGAATGAAGCGCTCGGCCGCGGACTTCGCAGCTTCAGGCTCGGTGTTCTTGTAGTTGGCGTAAATGAGCTCGAGTTGAGCCTGATCGGCGTAGCGACCGAACGGATAACGCGACTCCAGCGCCTTCAGCTTGGCTGTGGCGGCGGTGTAGCTATTGTTGTCCAGATCGTGCTGAGCCTGCTGGTACAGCTCGACTTCGCTCAGGTTTTCGTCTACGACTTCCTTCGATGAGCAAGCAGCGGTCAATGCGAGGATGGCGATCAGCAGCAGGTGTTTCACTTGCATGGCGGCTTGCGTCCCTATGACGGCCGCTGTCTTGGGCGGGGCCGTCCTGTTATGATGAGCGCCCCGTTGAATAGCCTCGGGGCAAAAGACGCCGTATTTAACCACAAGCGCGCAGCCGAAACCAAAGGCTGTGCCGACGCCTAGTCTGAGCATGTCCGATAAAATTGAACTTCGCGCAGAGGTGCCGTCCGAATTGGGCGGCCAACGCCTCGATCAAGTCGCCGCACAATTATTCGCTGAGCACTCGCGCTCGCGCCTTTCCGCCTGGATCAAAGACGGCCACCTGACTGTGGATGGGGCGGTTATCCGCCCGCGAGACATCGTTCATGGTGGTGCCATTCTTGAACTCACTGCCGAGCAGGAAGCTCAGGGCGAATGGATCGCTCAAGACATCGAGCTGGACATCGTCTATGAAGATGACGACATCCTGGTGATCAACAAACCCGCGGGTCTGGTGGTGCATCCTGCTGCCGGTCACGCTGATGGCACCTTGCTCAACGCCTTGCTGCACCACGTGCCGGACATCATCAATGTGCCCCGCGCCGGTATCGTGCATCGCCTGGACAAGGACACCACCGGTCTGATGGTGGTGGCCAAGACCATTCAGGCGCAGACACAGCTTGTCACGCAATTGCAGAGCCGCAGCGTAAGCCGGATCTACGAGTGCATCGTGATCGGTGTGGTGACGGCCGGTGGCAAGATCAACGCGCCGATCGGTCGTCATGGTCAGCAACGCCAGCGCATGGCCGTGATGGAAGGTGGCAAGCAAGCCGTCAGTCATTACCGCGTGCTCGAGCGTTTCCGCTCCCACACTCACGTGCGGGTGAAGCTGGAAACCGGTCGTACGCACCAGATTCGTGTGCATATGGCTCACATCAACTTCCCGTTGGTCGGAGATCCTGCCTACGGCGGTCGTTTCCGTATTCCGCCGGCAGCCAGTGTGACCATGATCGAATCGTTGAAGGCGTTCCCGCGTCAGGCGCTGCATGCGCGGTTCCTGGAGCTGGATCACCCGACCACCGGTAAACGCATGAGCTGGGAATCGCCACTGCCGGACGATTTCGTCTGGTTGCTGACGCTGCTCAAGCAAGACCGCGAGGCGTTCATCGGATGAGTGACTGGCTGATTCCCGACTGGCCTGCGCCTGCCGGGGTGAAAGCCTGCGTTACCACCCGTGCGGGCGGCGTCAGTCTGGCGCCGTTCGACAGCCTCAACCTCGGCGATCACGTCGATGACAGCCCCGAAGCTGTTGTCGAAAACCGCCGTCGCCTCACCGATCATTTCTCTATTCAACCGGCCTGGTTAAAGCAGGTTCACGGCATTGCCGTGGCCCACGCGGACCCAAGCCTTACGGCCACTGCCGATGCCAGCTGGACGGCAACGCCCGGTATTGCCTGCACGGCGATGACCGCGGATTGCCTGCCCGCATTGTTTTGCGACCGTGCAGGTACTCGCGTCGCGGCGGCTCATGCCGGTTGGCGCGGGTTGGCGGCGGGTGTGCTGGAAGCAACCCTCGACAGTCTGGCCGTGCCGCCAGAAGAAGTGTTGGTCTGGCTCGGTCCGGCCATTGGTCCGCAAGCCTTTGAAGTCGGCCCTGAAGTGCGCGAAACCTTCGTCGAGCAATTGCCCGAAGCCGCCAAAGCCTTTGTGCCGAGTCAAAATGCTGGCAAATTCATGGCTGACATTTACGAGCTGGCGCGCTTACGTCTGGCGGCTCGCGGTGTCACCGCTGTTTATGGTGGCGGTTTCTGCACCGTGACCGATCCTCGCTTCTTTTCTTACCGCCGCAGTCCACGCACCGGTCGGTTTGCCTCCCTGGTCTGGCTCGAGCGTTAGACTTCGCTGATCTGCATCAACTGTTTGACGCTTGAATCTTCCAGATTCGACCGCATCTATAACGGTATCTGGCAGGTTTCTTCATTCAGGATGTTTTATAGGTCCGGCCTGCTCAAAAGGAAGGTGACCCATGCGAATAGATCGTTTAACCAGCAAATTGCAGTTAGCTCTATCCGACGCCCAATCCCTGGCCGTCGGTCTCGACCATCCCGGCATTGAACCGGCGCACTTGATGCAAGCCATGCTTGAGCAGCAGGGTGGTTCGATCAAGCCCCTGTTGATGCAGGTTGGCTTTGACGTCAACAGCCTGCGTAAAGAGCTGACCAAAGAGCTCGACCAACTACCAAAAATCCAGAACCCGACCGGCGACGTGAACATGTCGCAGGATTTGGCACGCCTGCTGAACCAGGCCGATCGTCTGGCCCAGCAGAAGGGCGACCAGTTCATCTCCAGCGAGCTGGTGTTGCTCGCCGCCATGGACGAGAACAGCAAGCTCGGCAAATTGTTGCTCGGCCAGGGCGTCAGCAAGAAAGCCCTGGAAAACGCGATCAACAACCTGCGCGGTGGTGAGGCCGTCAATGACGCCAACCACGAAGAGTCGCGCCAGGCGCTGGATAAATACACCGTCGACCTGACCAAGCGTGCCGAAGAAGGCAAGCTCGATCCGGTGATCGGCCGTGACGACGAAATTCGCCGGACCATTCAGGTCCTGCAACGCCGCACCAAGAACAACCCGGTGCTGATCGGTGAGCCTGGCGTGGGTAAAACCGCCATCGCCGAAGGCCTGGCCCAGCGCATCATCAACGGCGAAGTCCCGGATGGACTGAAAGGCAAGCGCCTGCTGTCCTTGGACATGGGGTCGCTGATTGCCGGTGCCAAGTACCGCGGCGAGTTCGAAGAGCGCCTCAAATCCCTGCTCAACGAACTGTCGAAGCAGGAAGGGCAGATCATTCTGTTTATCGACGAACTGCACACCATGGTCGGCGCCGGTAAAGGCGAAGGCTCGATGGACGCGGGCAACATGCTCAAGCCGGCATTGGCGCGCGGTGAGCTGCACTGCGTCGGCGCGACTACGCTCAACGAGTACCGCCAATATATAGAGAAGGATGCGGCCCTCGAACGGCGCTTCCAGAAAGTGCTGGTGGACGAGCCGAGCGAAGAAGATACCATCGCGATTCTGCGTGGCCTGAAAGAGCGCTACGAGGTTCACCACAAGGTGGCGATCACCGACGGCGCGATCATCGCCGCAGCCAAGCTCAGTCACCGCTACATTACCGATCGTCAGTTGCCGGACAAGGCCATCGACCTGATCGACGAAGCGGCCAGCCGCATCCGCATGGAGATCGATTCCAAACCGGAAGTTCTGGATCGTCTTGAGCGCCGTCTGATTCAGTTGAAGGTGGAATCCCAGGCGCTGAAGAAAGAAAGCGACGAAGCCGCGATAAAACGTCTGGAAAAACTCCAGGAAGAAATCGTCCGCCTCGAGCGTGAGTACTCGGACCTGGAGGAAATCTGGAACGCGGAAAAAGCCGAAGTCCAGGGTTCTGCGCAGATCCAGCAGAAAATCGAACAGTCCCGTCAGGAACTGGAAGCTGCCCGCCGCAAAGGCGACTTGAACCGCATGGCCGAGTTGCAGTACGGGATCATCCCGGACCTGGAGCGCAGCCTGCAAATGGTCGACCAGCACGGCAAAACTGAAAACCAGTTGCTGCGCAGCAAGGTGACTGAAGAAGAGATCGCTGAAGTCGTTTCGAAGTGGACCGGTATTCCGGTGTCGAAAATGCTCGAAGGCGAGCGCGACAAGCTGATGAAGATGGAAAGCCTGTTGCACCAACGTGTGATCGGCCAGGACGAAGCGGTGATTGCCGTTTCCAACGCCGTGCGGCGGTCCCGCGCCGGTTTGTCCGATCCGAATCGCCCGAGCGGCTCGTTCATGTTCCTCGGCCCGACCGGTGTCGGTAAAACCGAGCTGTGCAAGGCGCTGGCCGAGTTCCTCTTTGATACGGAAGAGGCGATGGTGCGGATCGACATGTCCGAATTCATGGAGAAACATTCCGTGGCTCGTCTGATCGGTGCGCCACCAGGCTACGTAGGCTATGAAGAGGGCGGTTACCTGACCGAGGCGGTGCGTCGCAAGCCTTATTCGGTGATCCTCCTGGACGAGGTCGAGAAGGCCCACCCGGACGTCTTCAACATCTTGCTGCAAGTGCTGGAAGATGGCCGACTGACCGACAGCCATGGCCGCACGGTGGATTTCAAAAATACCGTGATTGTCATGACCTCCAACCTGGGCTCGGTGCAGATCCAGGAACTGGTCGGTGATCGTGAGGCGCAGCGTGCGGCGGTGATGGACGCGATTTCCACGCACTTCCGGCCGGAGTTCATCAACCGGGTCGATGAAGTGGTGATCTTCGAACCGTTGGCTCGGGATCAGATCGCGGGCATTACCGAGATCCAGTTGGGTCGCCTGCGCAGTCGCCTGACCGAGCGCGAGCTGAAGCTTGATCTCAGCCCTGAGGCCATGGATAAGCTGATCGCGGTAGGCTACGACCCGGTTTACGGCGCACGGCCGCTCAAACGAGCCATCCAGCGCTGGATCGAGAACCCGTTGGCGCAGCTGATTCTGTCCGGTCGCTTCATGCCGGGCGATACCGCCAAGGGTGTTGTGGAGAACGACGAAATCGTATTCGCCTGATCCACGGCGGCAGCAAAATTGAAGAGGCCTCGCATTGCGAGGCCTTTTTTTCGCCAGGCTGTTGAACTGAAAGGAAAAGGCTTGTAAAGTGCGCCCCGCAGTAAGTCGCCCTGAAGGGTTCCAGCTCCCCAAGCAGGAATCTGAAATAAGTTGCAAATCATTAACTTGAAAGCAATTTAGGGGGTTGACAGAGGTGCTTAAGATTGTAGAATAGCGCGCCTCAGACACACGAACGCAGCGATGCGAACGGGTCGAAGAGGCGAAGCAAGCTTCACAGTTGTAAATTGAAATACGTAGTTCCGTGATAGCTCAGTCGGTAGAGCAAATGACTGTTAATCATTGGGTCCCAGGTTCGAGTCCTGGTCACGGAGCCAATTTCAAGCCGGGGTATAGCGCAGTCCGGTAGCGCGCCTGCTTTGGGAGCAGGATGTCAGGAGTTCGAATCCCCTTACCCCGACCATTTTTGGGTCGTTAGCTCAGTTGGTAGAGCAGTTGGCTTTTAACCAATTGGTCGTAGGTTCGAATCCCACACGACCCACCATTTTTGAAACCAGTTCACGCTGGGATCAGATCTTAAGATCAGAGGCCAAAAGCACTGATCGAAAAAGGCGACTTTTTAAAGGTCGCCTTTTTATTACCGGGGTATAGCGCAGTCCGGTAGCGCGCCTGCTTTGGGAGCAGGATGTCAGGAGTTCGAATCCCCTTACCCCGACCATATTAAAAATCCTCGTATCGAAAGATACGGGGATTTTTTTTGTCTTCTAAAAAGAATACTTCAGTCATCGTATAACTTGACGATAACGAGGCGCTTGCCGGAACCATCGACCACGGTTTTCATGTCGATCAGCACCGACAGTGGTCAACGCCGTCAACGCGATAAATAGGCTGACGATCATTCGCGATGTTTCGTAATGCGCTGCCGAATTCTGGCTCTCGGCGGCGGTTTGTTTGGCGAACAGATCCGCCAAGTCATTGAGAGTTTGCCCTGATTGCCGTATTGGTCGCTTTGCTCGGGATTTTTGCCTTGGGGAGATCCACGAGCGCAATCTGGTGATCGCCAGCGCTGCCGAAGAACAGGCGCAGGTGGCGCGGGAAGTGGATCGCAACCTGGTGAATATTCGTGATCTATCGGTGCGATCTGCCGCCGGGGCGGATCAGACCAGCGCGTCCAGTCATGAGCTTTCACAACTGGCCAATGCCTTGCAGGGCATGGTGCGGCGCTTCCAGCTTTAAATTTTCCAGACGCAAAAAAGCCGCGCTTCTCGACGGAAAAGCGCGGCTTGGTTCTCGGAAGCTTAGGCGCCGTCTTGGTCTTTCAAGTGCTCGAACAGGCCTTTTGGCATTTTCTTACCATTGGCTTCGAAGTTGGCTTTCACGTTGTCATAAGCCTCTTGCTCGTCGATGAAGCCGTCATGGTTGGTGTCGATCTTGTCGAAATTGGACTTCGGCGCGACTTTCTGAAACTCGGCACGGGAGACTTTGCCGTCGCCATCCGTGTCGGTTTTTGCCATCGACGCATCGCCACACTTGCCTTCGCCACATTTACCTTCGGGGGTCTTCACCACCTGTTCGGCCGAGGCCAGCAGGTAACCCTGAGTCAGAGGTTGCGAGGCGAACACAGCGCCGGACAACATCATGCCACCGGCCAAAACAGCGCCGAGCAAACCGATAGTGTTTTTGGTGGTACGGGACATTTCAATACTCCTGGGTTGCACGACACAACCGTTCGATAAAGGACGCCACGTAAGTGCGGCGATAACCGTAGCTGGCGGGGAGCCTTGCTTGGGTGTGGCCATTTAGCGGGCGTGGTGTATCGCTACTGTGTCGCGCAAGGGGGGAGTTTGTAAGCGAAGGGGTGAAACGGCGGGGGGAGATACAGTGAGACACAGATCTAAGAATCGATGCAGAACAAATGTGGGAGCGAGCTTGCTCGCGATAGCGGTCTGACATTCAGCGCATCTGTTGAATGTTAAGCCGCCATCGCGAGCGAGCTCGCTCCCACAGGTTTTTGTATCAGTGCAGCTTCAGCCGCGGCTCAGTCCCGCGCCCGATCTTGCTGCCCAACATCAGCATCGCCGTACGAAACGCGCCATACAGCGCCATTTGGTGCATGCGATACAGCGACACGTAAAACATCCGTGCCAGCCAGCCTTCAAGCATCACGCTGCCGGTGAGGTTGCCCATCAAGTTACCCACAGCCGAAAAACGCGACAGCGAGATCAGCGAGCCGTAGTCAGTGTATTTGTACGCAGGCAGAGGCTTGCCTTCGATACGCAGTTTCAGCGATTTGGCCAGCAACGAAGCCTGCTGATGAGCAGCCTGGGCGCGTGGCGGCACATTGCGATCGGTGTCCGGCTGCGGGCAGGCCGCACAGTCACCGAAGGCGAAGATGTTTTCGTCGCGGGTGGTTTGCAGGGTTGGCAGTACTTGCAGCTGATTGATCCGGTTGGTCTCCAGGCCATCGATGTCCTTGAGAAAGCCCGGTGCGCGAATCCCGGCGGCCCAGACTTTCAGGCTGGCGTTGATGACTTTGCCATCGGCGGTAATCAGGCTGTCGGCTGTCACTTCACTGACGGCGGCATTGGTCATGACGTTGACCCCGAGTTTCTCCAGGGTTTTATGCACAGGCCCGCCGATACGTTCCGGCAAGGCGGGCAGCACCCGTGGTCCGGCTTCGATCAAGGTGATGTGCATGTTTTCCGGTTTGATCCGGTCAAGACCATAGGCGGCCAATTCATGCGCGGCGTTGTGCAGTTCGGCGGCCAGTTCGACCCCGGTGGCACCGGCACCGACGATGGCGACGCTGATCTGCTCGACCTTGTCGGTCTGCCCGGCATGGGCGCGCAGGTAGTGGTTGAGCAATTGCTGGTGGAAGCGCTCGGCCTGTTTGCGGGTGTCGAGGAACAGGCAGTGTTGTGCCGCGCCCTGAGTCCCGAAATCGTTGGTGGTGCTGCCGACCGAGATCACCAGCGAGTCGTAACCCACTTCGCGCGCCGGGACCAGTTCAATGCCGGCTTCGTCGTAGGTGGCGGCCAGCTGGATTTTCTTCTGTGCGCGATCAAGCCCGCTCATGCGCCCCAGCTGGAACTCGAAGTGGTTCCATTTGGCCTGGGCAACATAGTTGAGTTCGTCTTCGGAAGAGTTCAGCGACCCGGCCGCCACTTCGTGCAACAGCGGTTTCCAGATGTGGGTCAGGTTCGCGTCGACCAGCATCACACTGGCCGTGCCGCGCTTGCCCAGAGTCTTACCCAGACGGGTAGCCAACTCCAGACCGCCGGCGCCGCCGCCAACGATGACAATACGATGAGTCATGGGGATATCTCGCAAGGCTAAAAGAAATCGGTGCAATTACCCGAGCGAGCATGAGGGTCTGTTGACGTTTGATGACGACCGCGACGGATGCCCACGTGGTGCAGGGCAAGGCGCGAGGAACGTGGTTTGGTTGTTCCAAATGAGTTCCGAGCAACGCTGCCCTGCGCCACGTGGGCGTCCGTCCCTTCGGGTTGCGCTCCAACGAGCGCGAGGCTGCGTTGCGGGATTTGCCAAGGGAACAACCATTGGCGGCATCCCGCGCCTTGCCTCGCACTCGTTGGAACGCAACGCGGTTCGTCATCAAACGTCAACAGACCCTCGGCAGCTCATAGCGTCAGGTAACTGATAAGTCGGCTCAACAGGCCTAAACCAATGGTCACTGCCAACACCACCACCAGGAGCATCCACGGCCGGAAAGGCCGGCGCTCGACTTGGTGCTGGGACAGTTGCAGGTACTCTTCGACATGCTTTTGGTCGTCGGGGTTCAGGCGGCTGGTCATATTGGGCCTCGTCAGGGGGTAGACGTTGCTAAATGTGTAGAAGCTACAGCAGGTTTTAGCCCACATTGAACGGAGCATAGCCGCTGGCAGGGATGGGCTCGACGCTCACCGTATCGTCCAGGCGAATGATTCCACTTTGTAACACCCGGGCGGTGATTCCGCCATGTCCACGAACGGCCTGAAAGGTCCCGGGGCCGAGGTTATTCTCGAGTCGGGCGCAGGGTTGGCACCAGCCGGTGGTTTCGAAAATCGCCTGGCCAATCCTGAAACGCCGACCCTTGAGACTGAAGAGATTGATGCCGCTGACGACAATGTTGCGTCGCAAATCATTAGGTAACACCGGTTTATCTTCCGGCCGGCCCATCAGCGAGTTGATCACCGCCAGATGCTCCCATTGCATCAGCGTTACTTGCCGCGCATTGCGTACGCCGGGACGCGTGTGATCACCGGTCAAACCGGCTTCAAGCCGCGCCTCCACGGCATCGAGTTCGATCATCTGAGAACGTGATTGCGGCCGAACGCCGATCCAGCGAACGCGACCCGTTTGCGGCACTTCGGCAATCAGCTCCTGCAATGGACTCACAGGCTGATCCCGACGTCGAAAACAATGCTGCGGCCCAGGTTGCTGCGCAGGAAATCCGGCGCATCCGGGTGCGCGAACAGCACGCGGGCGAAGGTCGGGCCGACCAGCGACAACGAGCGCCAGCCCTGGCGCAGGTATTCGGTCGGCGGCGGGAAATGGCTGTTGAGGTCCAGCACTTCGCGCTTGAGGCTGGCGAAGGCGATGATGTCCAGTTCGCCCAGGTCCATGCCGCGCTCTTTGTAGTTGTGGGCTTTTTTGCGCAAGGTCGGCGCCAGTCTCAGCAGAAATTCATTGGCCGGAATGCGCCGGGGCTTGGCCTCGCGGCGCACCAGCGAACTCAGGGAAAACGCGCTGCGCCGGCGTTGCAGCTCATCGCGCCATTCGTCGTTGAGGCGTCGGCCTTCATCGAGCACGAAAAACACTTCGAAACTGGCGTCACGAAACAGCACGTCCGGCGGCTCCCCGGCGGGGGCGAATTCGTCGGCGCGATAGGGAATGTTCAGGCCTTGCAGCAGGCGCTGACAGACCCAACGCTCACGCTCCCATTTGCGGGCATTGGACAGGAACGCGTTGGCTTGCTCGGCCGCGATGGTCAGCAGGCGTAAATAATCTGAGTCATCCATAAGCCCAAGCTTAGCGTTCAAATGCGATCGCAAAGAAGACAGTTTATCGGAGCGGGTCAGATCTACAGGATCTGCGGCCCGCCATGCCCGCAACAACCCACATCCCGCGCCCGGTTCAGGGCATTGCACAAAACGGATAACGATCTGCGCAAAGCGGATATTGCCCCGTGCCTGTCGCCTCTACCCTCGGCTGTACGGACGTTAGCCGTGTTACCGACGCTCTTAAAAATAACAACAAGAGAAAAATGCCATGCGCAAGATCGACGTACATGAGGTTATCGACAACGCACGATTCAACCGCTTCCACTGGATGGTGCTGTTCTGGTGTGCCCTGATCATCATCTTCGACGGTTACGATTTGGTGATCTACGGCGTGGTGTTGCCGATGCTGATGAAAGAGTGGGGGCTCAGTCCCCTGCAAGCGGGCGCACTGGGCAGTTATGCACTGTTCGGGATGATGTTCGGCGCGCTGTTCTTCGGCCCGCTGTCGGACAAGATCGGCCGCAAAAAAGCCATCACGATCTGCGTGATGCTCTTCAGCGGTTTCACCGTGCTCAATGGATTTGCCCGCAACCCCACCGAGTTTGGCCTCTGCCGGTTCATTGCCGGGCTTGGCATTGGCGGGGTGATGCCCAACGTCGTGGCACTGATGAACGAGTACGCGCCGAAGAAAATCCGCAGCACGCTGGTGGCAATCATGTTCAGCGGCTACTCGGTGGGCGGAATGCTCTCGGCGGGGCTCGGTATCGTGCTGATCCCAAGTTTTGGCTGGCAATCGGTGTTTTACGTGGCGGTGCTGCCGTTGCTGTTGTTGCCGTTGATCATGTACTTCCTGCCCGAGTCGGTGGGTTTCATGCTGCGTCAGGGACGCAATGAAGAGGCGCGCAACGTTCTGGAACGGATTGATCCGGCTTACGTCGCGCAAACCAGCGATCAGCTGCACATGAGCGAAGTGAAGGGCACCGGCACCCCGGTGTTGCAACTGTTTCGCGAAGGTCGTGCGCTGCGCACGCTGATGCTGTGGCTGGCGTTTTTCTGCTGCTTGCTGATGGTCTACGCCTTGAGTTCCTGGCTGCCAAAACTGATGGCCAACGCCGGTTACAGCCTGGGCTCGAGTCTGTCGTTCCTGCTGGTGCTCAACTTCGGTGCCATTTTCGGCGCGGTCGGCGGCGGTGTGCTGGGAGACAAACTCAACCTGCCGCGGGTGTTGGCGGTGTTCTTCGCCGTGGCTGCGGTGTCGATCACCTTGCTGGGATTCAACAGCCCGATGCCGCTGTTGTACCTGCTGATCGCCATTGCCGGCGCCACCACCATTGGCTCGCAGATTCTGTTGTACGCCTGCGCCGCGCAGTTCTATTCCATGACCATTCGCTCCACCGGTTTGGGTTGGGCGTCAGGTATCGGGCGCAACGGTGCCATCGTCGGACCGCTGCTGGGCGGTGCCTTGCTCGGGATCAGCCTGCCGCTGCAACTGAACTTCATGGCCTTTGCCTTGCCCGGTGCGGTGGCCGCGATCGCCATGACCGTGTTCGCCATCAGCAGTCGACGCAGTGCTAAACAAGCGCTGTCGGGCCTGCGCCATGGTTCGCTCGACGGGTCTGTTGGCGACGTTTCATGAGAGCGTTAGTCCGGGACTTTTCCCTGTCTGCGGCAGTCGCCGGATTTATCGCCACGGTGATTTCCTACGCAGGCCCGTTGGTGATCATCTTTCAGGCCGCCGAGACCGCGCACCTCTCGCGAGAGGTGCTGTCGTCATGGATCTGGGCGATTTCCATCGGCAGCGCCGTGCTTGGCATCGGTCTGAGCCTGCGTTACCGCGTCCCGGTGATCATCGCGTGGTCGGCGCCGGGTTCGGCGTTGCTGGTGGCGCTGTTGCCGGGGATCTCAATGCCGGAAGCGGTAGGCGCGTATCTGATCAGCAGCCTGATTATCTTTCTGGTCGGGGTCTCGGGGGCGTTTGACCGGATCATCGGCAAACTGCCCGCGGCGATTGCGGCAGCGATGCTGGCGGGGATTCTGTTCAGCTTCGGCACCGGATTATTCGTCTCGTTGCAGGGCAAGCCGCTGCTGGTGCTGGCGATGTTCGCCACGTACCTGATCTGCAAACGGCTGATGCCGCGGTATGCGGTGTTGATGGTGCTGCTGGTGGGCTGCTCGATGGCTTTTCTCGCCGGTGATTTGCACAGCGAGGCGTTGGTGATCGGCTTGGCCACGCCGGTGTGGATCACGCCCGCGTTCAGCCTGAGCGCGACCCTGAATATCGCCTTGCCGCTGGTGATGGTGGCGCTGACCGGGCAGTTCGTTCCCGGCATGGCGGTACTGCGCGCCAGCGGTTACCCAACACCGGCCGGCCCGATCATCGCCAGCAGTGCGGTGGGCACGGCGCTGTTGGCGCCGTTCGGTTGCCATGGGCTGAATCTGGCAGCCATCACCGCGGCGATTTGTACCGGGCGCGAGGCCCATGAAAATCCCGGCAAACGCTATGTGGCCGGGGTTGTGGGCGGGCTGTGTTACCTGGTGCTGGGGATCTTCGGCGCCACCCTGGTTTCACTGTTTTCGGCGTTCCCCAAAGAACTGATCGCAGCCCTGGCCGGGCTGGCGCTGTTCGCTGCGATTGCCGGGGCGTTGGCCGGCGCAATGGCTGTGCCGAGTGATCGCGAAGCCGCGTTGGTGACTTTTCTGACCACCGCGTCGGGCATGTCGTTGTTGGGTTTGTCCGCCGCCTTTTGGGGGCTGATTTTCGGCATGGTCACGCACGTGTTGTTAAACGCCCGTCGTCCCGTTCCCCGTCGCGAATCCGCTGCGGCTGAAGCACTTCAACCTGTCGATCAATAAAAATAAGAGAAAAAACGATGAAACAGATTCTTCCAACAACCGGTTCAGTGTTGTCCATGGCTGTCGTCTCGAGTTTCTCCGCCGGTGCGATGGCGGCCGAGAGTGGCTTCATCGAAGACACCACCGCCACCTTGCAAGCACGCAATTACTATTTCAGCCGGGACTTTTCCGACATCGTCGGGGCCAACCAACAATCGAAGGCCGAAGAGTGGGCGCAGGGCTTCATCCTCAACGTCAAATCCGGTTATACCCAGGGTCCCGTCGGTTTTGGGGTGGATGTCATTGGCCTGCTCGGCCTCAAACTCGACAGCAGCCCGGATCGGGTCAATACCGGTTTGCTGCCGGTGCAGGATGACGGGCGCGCGGCGAATGATTACAGCCGACTGGAAGGCGCGTTGAAGGTGCGATTCTCCAAAACCGAATTGAAGGTGGGCGAACTGCAACCCAACCTGCCGGTGCTGGCCTTCAGCGATATCCGTTTGCTGCCGCCCAGCTATCAGGGTGCGAGCATCAGCTCGAACGAGATCAATGGCCTGACGGTGCAGGGCGGCCACTTGAATTCGACCAGCCTGCGCAACGAGGCCGGCGACGAAAAGATGCAAGCCATGCTCGGTCATGTACCGCAGCGTCAGGTCAGCAGTGATGGCTTCAACTTTGCCGGCGCCGATTATGCCTTCAACGATAAACGCAGCTCGGTCAGCGCCTGGTTCGGGCAACTGGAAGATATCTACAACCAGCGTTTTCTCGGCCTCAAGCACAGCGAGCCACTCGGTAACTGGATCCTGGACGCCAACCTTGGTTATTACGATTCGCGCGAAGACGGCAAAAAACTGCTGGGCAACATCGACAACCAGGCGTTTTTCTCCTTGCTGTCAGCCAAGCGTGGCGGCCACACGTTCTATGTCGGCTATCAGGGCATGTTCGGCGACAGCGCCTTCCCGCGAGTGTTTGCCAACATCAGCCCACTGGGTAACGAGGTGCCGACCTACGAGTTCGCCTTCACCGATGAGCGCTCCTGGCAGGCGCGTTACGACTACGATTTCGCGGCCCTCGGCGTGCCGGGGCTGACCAGCACCGTGCGCTACATCACCGGCAACAATGTCGATACCGGCAAAGGGTTCGAGGGCAAGGACCGCGAGCGTGATCTCGATCTCGGCTATGTGCTGCAGAGCGGCAGCCTCAAAGGCCTCGGGATCCGTGTGCGCAACGTGATGGCGCGCTCCAACTACCGCAGTGATATCGACGAGAACCGCTTGATCCTCAGCTACACATGGACGCTGTTATGAGTTGGTAATCACAGATTGCTGGTGCAGTTGCCCATGACTTGATACGTCACGCGATGGGTCTGGCCTTGATGGTCGATGTAGACCATGGTCGCTGGTACGACGTCGCAGGCGGTGGCGGTGTCTGTCACTGAAATCACTTCGGCGATGTCCAGCGGCTGTGTCGGGTTGTACGAGGTAGCGGCGGGTTCGTTGCCGGCGGCCATGGCCGAGGTGGCGACAACGGTCAGAAACAGGCTGATCAGGGTTTTCATTTTTGTGGGCTCGGGGTTGGTTCTGATGGTTGAAGTTTAGTCTTTGGCTGGGAGTGATAAAGGGGGCTGGGTTTGATTCAGCGTTGCAGGGAACGTAACAATCGCTGTTTTTGAATGGGGGGCATATCCGTTTCTGCGGTTACGGCTTCTGGCGGTTTCGCTTTTACAGCGAGTCACTTGGAAAAGCCCCAAGTAACCAAGGGCTCTTGCCCCTTTCGTTCGGTGCCTCGCCTAGGCTCGGCATGCCCTCGCTCCGGTCCTGCTCCGTGGGCCCGCCGCCATCGGCCATCCATGGCCGGGGGCGGCTAACCCGGCATCCATGCCGGGTTGCCCACTGCGCAGAACCTCCACTCGGCCTCTCGAGGGAGCGCACACCGCAAAAGCAAAAGCGAGGCGGCCTGCCGGCCGACCTGGCTTCAAGTGAACGTATTTCCCTGTAGGAGCTGTCGAGCGAAGCGAGGCTGCGATCTTTTGATCTTGCCGTTGCCGTTGCTTTGCTTTGGCTTCAGATCTGCCGCCCCTTTCCCAGAGGCCGAACGCAGGCGTTGCGCAGGGGGCACCGCGGCAAGGATGCCGCGGTAGCCGCCCCCGGCCATGGATGGCCGATGGCGGCGGGCCCCTGGAGCAATACCGGAGTGAGGGCATGCCGAGCCTAGGCGAGGCACCGAATGGAGGGGCAAAGCGCTTTGGTTACTTTCCGCCGGGCCGCGCAGGCTTTTCGAAAGTGACTCGCTGTAAAAGCGAAACCGCCAGCAGCCGCTACCGCAGCAACGGATATGCCCCCAATCGTAAAACGACCCTCCGGAGCAAAGTCGAAGCCCATCCAAACCCCGGTGTAGACTGAGAACCTGTTCTCTTTCGGCAAGACAAGGGAGTGTGCCCAGCCATGATCGGCGCCGAGTTGCTGTCACCTGAAACCCTCACGGCGGGGTGGTTGATCTATGTGCCGGTGCTGATCTGGGCCGTTGCGCGAGCATCGTGGGTCGAACTGTTCAGCGACAGTCGTCGCCAGCATCTGTTGTTCGGTACGGTGTTCGCGCTGTTCATTCTCTGGCTGGTGCGACAAGATTTCGACACCGGCGTGTCCTACCACTTTATCGGCATGACCGCCGTGACCCTGTTACTCGACTGGCCGCTGGCGATTGTCGGCGGGTTGGTCGCGCAAGCGGGACTCGTGCTGCTCGGGCGGCAGGATCTGGCGGCGATGGGGGTCAACGGCGCGCTGCTGATTCTGCTGCCGGTGCTGGTCACCGAGTGCTGCGCGATCCTGGTGGAGCGAGCGCAACCGCGTAATCCCTTTGTGTATATCTTCGTTTCCGGTTTCTTTGCTGCGGCGCTGTCGGCGTTGCTGTGCCTGCTGCTGGCGCTGTGGTTGCTGTGGTTCGACGAACGTTTCGCCATGCCGTATTGGCTGGAAGATTTTGTCGGTTATCTGTGGCTGCTGATTTTCCCGGAAGCGTTCATCAACGGCATGGTGGTCAGCGCGCTGGTGGTGTTTTGCCCCGAGTGGCTGGAGACGTTCAATCGCACGCGCTACCTTTCGGCACCCTGGAAAGACGACGATCCCAAATCTTGATCCACATCAAAGGCAAAAATCGCTCACGAATCCATGCTCTGGAAAACCTTCAGGAGCATCGAAATGAGTGTCTACGAATGGGCAAGGCAGGAGTTGCGTCAAAGTCTGGATGGGGCGCAGGAAGTGGGTTTTGATCCGGGGTTGAGCCTGCGCGCCTTGCTCAGTGCAGTGGTGCAACAGAGCAAGGCGGTGCGCAGTGCCGAAGACCTGGCCGATGAGTTGCGTTTTCTTGCGGAAAACCTCGATGACAGCCAGGACTACGGTTTTATGCGGCCTTGAAGATCAGTGACGCGGCTCGAAGTCTTCGCTGAACAGGTCGTCTTCGGCATCCGGGCTGACCGGAATCTTGTGTTCTTCCGAGGCCCAGGCGCCCAGGTCAATCAGCTTGCAACGGTCCGAACAGAATGGCCGGAATTTGTTTTCTGGGCTCCATTCAACAGGGGCGCCGCAGGTTGGGCAATCGACGGTTGGGGTTTGGCTCATGACTGGCCTCCACGCAAAGTAAGGTAAAAGTGATGCAGGCGTTCGACCTCGCTGTGCAGCCAGGCGAGGTCGCGGTCATTGACCACCACATCGTCGGCGTGGCTCACGCGGTCCTGTCGGCTGGACTGGGCCTTGAGGATCGCCTGGACCTGTTGCTCGCTGGTCTGGTCACGCTGCAGGGTGCGCTCGATCTGTAGTTGTTCCGGGGCATCGATCACCAGGACCCGTTGGGTCATGGCGTACTGCCCGGACTCGATCAGCAGCGGCGAAACCAGAATCGCGTAAGGCGATTGTGCCTTGGCCAGATGATCGGCGATTTCCTTGGCGATCAGCGGATGCAGTAGCGCTTCGAGCCAGCGGCGTTCCTCTGGCACTTCGAAGATCAGTTTGCGCAACGCCGCGCGATCCAGCTGTCCGTCGGCTTGCAATACGCCGGGGCCGAAGTGTTCGGCGATCCTGGCCAGCGCCGGGCGACCCGGTTCGACCACCCAACGCGCCGCATGATCGGCGTCCACTACGTGCACGCCCAGGTCGATGAAGTGCTGGGCAGCCGCGCTTTTGCCGCTGCCGATGCCGCCGGTCAGGCCGAGAATCCAGGGTTTTTCCACAGGGGTATTCATTTCAAACCGACAAACTGCCAATAGAAGTCGGTTATTTGACCACCCCAGAGCAAGGCAATCCAGCCGGCAATTGCCAGAAAGGGTCCGAAGGGGATCGGTGTGGAGGTTTTCGCGTTGCGCAAACGCAGCAAAATCACGCCGACAACGGCGCCCACCATCGACGATAACAGGATGGTCAGCGGCAAGATCTGCCAGCCACCCCAGGCGCCGAACATCGCTAACAGCTTGAAATCACCGTGGCCCATGCCGTCCTTGCCGGTGATCAGCTTGAACAGCCAGAACACTGACCACAGCGCCATATACCCGGCCACCGCGCCCCACAATGCATCATGCAGGGACACGAAGAGCCCGAAGCTGTTGACGATCAGTCCCAGCCATATCAGCGGCAGCACCAACACATCCGGCAGCAGTTGGTGCTCGGCGTCGATCAGGCTCATCGTCAGCAACCCCCAGCTCAGGAGCAGCGCCATGCAGGCCTGCCAGCCGAAACCGAAATGCCAGGCGATGAACGCCGAGAGCAGGCCGCAGGCCAGTTCAGTCAGCGGGTAACGTTTGCTGATGGCGGCCGTGCAGTTCGAGCATCGACCCCGTAAGAACAGATAACTGAGCACCGGAATATTTTCCCAGGCGCGGATTCGATGGCCGCAATGTGGGCACTGGGAATGGGGCAGCATCAGGTTGAAGGTCGGCAGCGGTGTTTCGCCTGGCAAGCCCAACACTTCACGAGCCTCCTCACGCCATTCGCGGTCAAGCATTTTTGGCAGGCGCCAGACCACCACGTTGAGAAAACTGCCAATCAGCAGGCCGACCAACATGGCTGAGATTACGAAGGCTAACGGGTAGAGGGTCAGAGTGTCGTTCAAGGGCATGTCAGATCGCTGAGCCGAGTTGGAAGATGGGCAGGTACATCGCAACCACCAGGCCACCGACGATAACACCCAGCACCACCATGATGAACGGCTCCATCAGGCTGGTGAGGTTATCGACCATGTTGTCCACTTCGTTCTCATAGAAGCTCGCGACTTTGTCGAGCATGTCGTCCAGCGCGCCGGACTCTTCGCCAATGGCGGTCATCTGGATCGCCATGTTCGGAAAGATGCCGGAGGTGCGCATGGAGAAATTCAGCTGCATGCCGGTGGATACGTCCTGCTTGATGCGCAGCACCGCACGCTTGAACACGATGTTGCCGGTCGCGCCGGCCACCGAATCCAGGGCTTCCACCAGCGGCACACCTGCCGCAAAGGTAGTCGACAGCGTGCGGGCGTAACGGGCCACGGCGGACTTGTACATCAGCGTGCCAATCAGCGGCAGTTTCAGCAGCCAGGTGTCCATCCGGTCGCGAAAGGCTTGCGACGTTTTAAAGGCGCGGCGCACACCGAAGATGGCCGCGATCAGCACGCCGAGCATCGCCCACCACCAGTCCTGCATGAATTGCGAGAGGCCGATGACCATCACCGTGAAGGCTGGCAATTCGGCGCCAAACCCTTTGAACACCGATTCGAACTGCGGCACCACTTTGACCAGCAGAATCCCGGTCACAATGATCGCAACGAACACCACCGCCAGCGGGTAGGTCATGGCTTTCTTGATCTTGGCCTTGAGGCTTTCGCTCTTTTCCTTATAGGTCGCCACTCTCTCCAGCAGGGTATCGAGGGCACCGGCCTGCTCGCCGGCATCGACCAGGTTGCAGTAGAGCTCATCGAAATACTGAGGCTTTTTGCGCAGGGAAGCGGCGAAGCTGTTACCCGCCGCGACTTCCTGTTTCACCTCGTCAATCAGTGTGCGCATGGCTGGGTTATCAAAGCCCTCACCGATGATGTCGAAGGACTGCAACAGCGGTACTCCGGCCTTCATCATCGTTGCCATCTGCCGGGTGAACAGGGCAATGTCCTGGGCCTTGATGCGCTTGCCCATGTTGAAAATCGAGGTGGACTTCTTGCGTACCTTGCCGGGGGTGATGCCCTGCTTGCGCAATTGGGCCTTGATCAATGCCGGATTCTGACCGCTCAATTCACCCGTTATTTTGGTGCCTTTGCGGTCTGTACCCTCCCAGGTGTAGACGCTGATTTTTACTGCTTTGACCGCCATATTCAGTCCTTGGTGACCCGGTTGATTTCTTCAAGGCTGGTGATACCTTGCATGGCCTTGAGCAGGCCCGACGTCCGCAGGTCATTGAAACCGTCCTTACGCATCTGGATATCGATTTCCAGTGAGTTGCCTTCGGCCATGATCAGCCGTTGCAGGTCCGGGGTATTCTTCACCACTTCATAAATCCCTACTCGCCCTTTGTAACCGTTGTTGCAGTGATCGCAACCGACTGGCTCATAGATCGTGAATGAGCCGATCCGTTCCTCGGGGAAGCCTTCCTTGAGCAGCGCCTCCCGGGGAATCTCGATGGGTTTCTTGCAATGGCTGCATAGCTTGCGCGCCAGGCGCTGGGCGATGATCAGGCTGACCGAGGTAGCAATGTTGAACCCCTGGATGCCCATGTTGTGCAGGCGTGTCAGGGTTTCGGCGGCGCTGTTGGTGTGCAGGGTCGACAGCACCAGGTGCCCGGTCTGGGCAGCCTTGATGGCTATTTCTGCGGTTTCGAGGTCACGAATCTCGCCAACCATGATTACGTCCGGGTCCTGACGCAGGAACGAGCGCAGCGCCTGGGCAAAGCCCAGTCCCTGCTTGGGATTGACGTTGACCTGGTTGATGCCTTCCATGTTGATCTCTACCGGGTCTTCGGCGGTGGAGATGTTGATGTCCACGGTGTTGAGGATATTCAGACCGGTGTAGAGCGACACGGTCTTGCCCGAGCCGGTGGGGCCTGTCACCAGAATCATCCCCTGTGGCTGCTTGAGGGCGGCCATGTACAGGTCTTTCTGGTCCTGCTCGTAACCGAGGGCATCGATGCCCATTTGTGCGCTGGACGGGTCGAGGATCCGGATCACCACTTTCTCGCCCCACAGGGTCGGCAGGGTGTTGACCCGGAAGTCGATGGACTTGCTCTTGGACAGGCGCATCTTGATCCGCCCGTCCTGTGGTTTGCGTCGCTCGGATATGTCGAGACTGGCCATGACTTTCAGTCGCGAGGCGATGCGGTTGGCCAGTTGAATCGGCGGCTTGGCGACTTCACGCAGCATGCCGTCGGTGCGCATCCGCACGCGGTAGGTTTTTTCGTAGGGCTCGAAATGCAGGTCGGAAGAGCCGCTCTTGATCGCGTCGAGCAACATCTTGTGGACGAAGCGCACCACGGGTGCGTCGTCGGCGTCTTGTCCGCCAATGGAATCCTGCTTGTTGTCATCGATCGACTCGATGTCCACACCATCAAGGTCGACATCGGCCATGTCTTCCAGGCCGGTGCTATGGCTATCGAAGAATTTTTCGATGGCGTCGCTGAGCTTGTCGTCCTCCACGAGGATGGCTTCGGTATTCAGCCCGGTGCTGAACTGGATGTCATTGATGGCTTGCTGATTGGTCGGGTCGGAAACGCCCACGAACAACTTGTTGCCGCGTCGCCAGAGGGGCAGGGCGTGGTGTTGGCGGATCAGTTTCTCGCTGACCAGACCCTTGGGTTGGGTTTCCTTGTCCAGGCAGTTGAGATCAAGCAGTGCCATGCCGAAATGTTCTGACGCGATCTCGGCGACCTGGCGGCTTTTCACCAGTTTGTTCTGAACCAGGTAACTGACCAGGGGGATTCGATTGTGTTGGGCTTGCTGATACGCCTGTTGCGCGCTTTTGTCAGTGAGCAGTTCGGCCAGGACCAATTGCTTGGCCAGACCACTAAGGGCGATGTCATTCATTGGGATACCGGACGCAGACAGTTCATGACTTATAGCCTAGTCAAGCTGAGGAACCAAACCAGCACTGCTCAGGTGACAAAAAGTGTCAGATAGTGCGGATCCTGGGGGTAGGAAACGGCTTTGTGTCCATCGCACGCCCCGCCAACACGGGGCGTAGGGCTTGGCATGGGCTGTGCTGCGGCTAGTTCAGATCATGAGATTTCGACTCATGCATGGAGCTTGTCTATGAATACTCAGAAAGGTTTTACGCTTATCGAGCTGCTGATCGTGGTGGCGATCATCGGGATTCTGGCGACGTTTGCCATACCGGCGTACTCGAAGTATCAGGCGCGGGCGAAGATGACGGCGGGTGCAGCCGAAATTTCGGCGCTCAAGGTGAATTTTGAGGACGCGGTCAACTCGGGTACTGCGGCCCCGACTGTAGCCACTTTTGCTCCGAATGCTGGCGCTTCGCAGAATTGCACGATCACTGCCGTTGCTGGCGGTGCAGGCATTCTTTGCACAGTGAAAAGCCCGCCAGCGGTTATTGCTGGCGCGACTGTGACACTGACTCGAGACGCCACTAATGGTTGGTCATGCGCCACGAGCGTCGGTGCCGATTTCGCGCCAGCAGGTTGCACGCACCCGTAATTTGTAACGCGGTTAAAGCGGTTTGAAGTGCCTCTGTCGACAGACAGGGGCATTTTTTTAAGTGCGTATCAGGCTCGAGTACAAAAACCCCGATAATTCATGGCCTTAGGCCCAGGCCCAAAACCCGCAACTTGCATGTTGAAAAAATCAAAGTCATGCAATTTGCATGATTCCGAAAATTAGCCGTTTTCATAACGTATTGATTTATATAGATTTATTGTCTGTCTCTAACTTGGCACAACGTTCGCAATATCTCCAGTAACCCTGCTGACAAGACACGCAGCAGACTTTATGAAAAACAGGAGTTACTCGTATGAAGAAGTTCGCTATCGCTGCCGCTACTGCTACCGCGCTGACCCTGACCATGGCCAACGCTGCATTTGCTCAAACCCAGGCTACCCAGGCGCCCATGGTTCTGGCCGCCGGTGAAGTGACCGAAGCTAAAGAAGCTACTTCCGATACCTGGATCACTACCAAAGTCAAAGCAGACCTGGTGACTGAAAAAGGCATTCCTGGTACCGACATTAAAGTTGAAACCAACAAAGGCGTTGTGTCCCTGTCGTCCACCGTTGCGGTGACCGACGCTCAGAAAACCACCGCAGTGGCCATCGCCAAGAAAATCAAAGGCGTCAAAGCGGTCTCCGCTGACGGCCTGAAAGCCGAGTAAGGCAAGACTTCTCGCCTGGACTGGGAGAAGGCGCGACAGGCGGGCCGAGCTATACGTCTGCCGCATCTGGAGAGTTCATGCGAAGGCCATAAGGATGTGGCCATTACAGGCCCCGGCATTCGTGTCGGGGCCTGTTCTATTTGTGAGCGACGCAAAACCAAATGTGGTGTACTTAATTGCCGCGCTTGCTGGTGATCTGCTTCAAACGATTGCCTTCAAAACGCAGGTACTGGTACATCCCGCCGTTGGGCCCGTAGGTCCATTCCTCGACTTGAAATTCTTCCCGGCGGTTAGCGCTGCGCTTGTAGCCCAACAGATCACGGCTGACCGGTTCACCGCATTTCTGCAGCACTTCGCTGGACCTGTCCCCGACACTGACCAATTGACTGCCGCAGCGCAGGGTATCGGCTGCCGAGGCCTGACTGGCGGCCATCGCCAGAGCCAGGCTCATCAGCCATTTCGCGCCCATCACTCGGCGTCCAGATGCAGCGACGTAACCACCCGGCCGTCACTTTCCGCCTCGCCGAGGTTGGCATCGACGAAGTACACGCGGTCATCGGCCAACTGACCCTTGTCGACCAGATAGTCCTTGATGCTGCTGGCGCGTTCCTGACCCAACTGTCGCAATAGCACGTCGCTGGAACTCCAGAACTTGATCACGTCTGCGCGCATCTTCGCGGTGCGTTCTTCCTTGCCCAAGTCTTTCCATTCAGCAGGTGGCTGCGTCTTCAGGCGCGTGCGGTAGATCCCCTCCAACAGCGGACCTTTCTCGTTGTCCGGTACCTGCAGCAATGAAGCCTGAGCCGGCACCTTGTCGCCGCGACGCTGGAGCATTTTGTAGTAGTTGTACTGGTATTCACGTTCCAGACGCTGCTCGGCGATCAGCGGGCCATCGCTGCTTGCGGCAGCCGTGCCTTCGATTTCCAGGCGCAGGGCCGGACGTTCCTTGAGGGCCTGGGACAGTTTGACCAGCGAGCCCTCGGCCTCCTTGCTCAGGTCGCTTGAGCCCGGCGCAAACGACACAGTGCCCAAATCTTCCGAACCGCCACCACTGACCAGTCCGCCAATCATTTTGAATGGTGCCGCGGCGGCTTTGACGATCAGGTTGCGCAAGGTCTGCCAGACAATCGGCATGATGCTGAACTGCGGGTTGTTCAGGTCACCGGTCACCGGCAGCTCGATGGAAATCTTGCCGTCGACGTCCTTGAGCAACGCGATCGCCAGTTTCAGCGGCAGGCTCACGGCGTCTGGACTGTCGACTTTCTCACCCAGTTGCAGCTGCTCGACCACCACTTTGTTTTCGGCCTTGAGCTGGCCCTTGGTGATCATGTAATGCAGGTCGAGATTGAGCCGGCCCTTGCGGATGCGGTAACCGGCGAACTTGCCGGAGTAGGGCGTGAGCGTGGTCAGCTCAACACGTTTGAAACTGGTGGAGATGTCGAGGCTGGCCATCGGGTCGAACGGGTTGACCGAGCCCTTGATGGTGACCGGTGCATAGCGGTCGACCTTGCCTTTGATATCGACGCTGGCCGGTTTCGCCTGACGGCTGTCGATGGTGCCGATTTGCCCGTTGAGCTGCTGGACGGCCGTGGCGAAATTCGGGGTCAGGCTGAAGTCGGCGAAGTTGGCCGAGCCGTCATTGATGGCGATGCCACCAATGTGGATGCCCAGCGGTTTTTCCTTGCTGGCAGGTTTGGCTGCTGCCGTTTTGGCGCCTGAGTCGGGCGGTTGTGGAATCAGCAGATCATCGATGTTAGTGGTGCGGTCATCGTTGATCATGAAGCGCGCATAAGGCTGGAACAGGTTGACCTTGTCGATCGACAGGCTGTCGCCGTGCTGATAATTCAGGCCTTCGAGCACTAACTGCTGCCACTTGAGGAAGTCGCGGGTCTTGAGGGTGTCGAGGGTATGCAGTTGATCGACCTGAGCACGGCCGGTGACGCTGAATGCTAGCGGCTCGGTGCTTTTCAGATCGACCGCCAGATCACTGCCTAGCATGCCGCTGCGCAGTTCCAGGCGAATAAACGGGTTGATATAGGACTGTGCGACGCGCAGGTCGATGTCCTTGGTTTGTACTTTTAACTTGGCGCTGACCGGGGCGAGATTGACGGTACCGTCTGCGGTGATCTTGCCTTGCTTGCCCACGCCCGTATCGAGCTTGAGGTTAAAAGGCGAACCATTGAGGCTGTCGAAATTCTGCAGGTCCAGGTTCAGCGGGCCGACGTCCAGCGCCACGGCGGGTACCGCCTTGCGGTCAGCCAGATGCACCTGGTAATTGCGCAGTTGCACGTCTTTGAGCAGCACCTGCCAGGGTTTGCTCGGTGGCGCCGGGTCGGGTTTCGGTGAATCGGCGGCTGCCGGGGTGCTGGCCGGTTCGGCCTTGGCTTTGACGGCTTCTTTGGACGGTTGGCTGGCGAACAGTTTCTGCCAGTCGAGTTGCCCGTCGGCTTCGAGGGCGGCCCAGGTTTCCAGTTTCTGGCTGCGGATCTTGCCGACGACCACTTGCTGCTTGGCCAGGTCCACGGTGGTTTCGCTGATGTCCAGACGCTCAAGCTTCGCCAGCGGTCGACCGTCCGGGGCCTTGATGGCGAAGGGCGCGACACTGACGGCGACGTTACTCAGCAGCAGTTCGGTTTCCTTGGACAAGTTGAGTTTGTAGTCGGTACTGAGGCTCATGACGCCGTCTTCGAGCACCAGTGGCAGCGCGTCACGCACATAGGGCCAAAAGGATTTCATCTTGCCATCGGTGATCTTCAGCTTACCTTCGGAGGCGATCGGGATCAGGCTGAAATTGCCGGTCCAGTCGATCTGTCCACCTGCCGGGCCGATGGCCACCAAGGTCATGTCGGCACTGTCTTCAGGCAGGGTACTGAGGTTTTTCAGTTCGAAGTCGAGTTTGTCGTAGAGGAATTCGATGGGTTCGCTGGGGCGTTGATCCTGGAAGTGCACGACACCGCCGGCCAGTTTGATCCGCTCGATGCGCAACGGGAACGGTTTGGCGTTCGGGTCGGCCGGGGTCGGCTCGCTGGCGGGGATTTTGAACAGGCCAAGCAGATTGAGCTTGCCGTCCTTGCCGAAGAGGATTTCGGTCTTGGGTTTGTCGATTTCGATATCGGACAGATGCAGCGCTTTGGTCCAGAGGCTGTCGATCTGCAAGTTGGCATACAGTCGCTCGAAGCCAACCTGTTCCTTGCCCGGATCGCCGATGATCAGTCCCCAAAGGGTGACTTCAAGGCTGAACGGGTTGAGTTCGATCCGCGAAATCGTGGCAGGCGTCGTTGCGTAATTGGCCAATTGTTGATTGGCCACCCGCAACGCGATGCCCGGCAAAATCAGAAAACCCAGCAGGCTGTAGAGGGCTAGAGCGGTCAACAGAGCGCCAATAGCGCGAATCAATCCTTTGGGCATGTGCGGCTTCATCTGTCTGAATCGGAGTGCGTTGGAGTATGGCACGCGATTCCGGTTCCGAAGTGATCAAGCTTTATAGGATTTATCTGATTTTTCGGACGAATTTCAGAGCTGCAGAATCAGGGTTTTCAGCGGCGGCTGCTCATCCATTGACGGAAAATCGCCGCCCGGTTTCATCACTGTCCACTCGCGCACCGGCCGGCCGGCTTTCTCTGCACAACGCAAAACTTGCTCGCGCCAGTCGTCCATGCTGACTTTTGCCAGGTTGTTGCAGCAGATCAGCACGCCATTGTCGGCGGTGGTCAGCAGTGCTGGCTTCAGCAGGCTCTGATAGTCGCGCAGCAGGTCGACAGTGCCGAAAGCGCTCTTGGCCCAGGCCGGCGGGTCCAGCAGCACCAGGTCGTACTGACGCTGTTCCAGACGCTGATAGCTTGGCAGTTTCTGCCCGCGGCGCTGGCTGATCGGCAGACCGGCCAATTGGCGGATGGCCGGGAAGTAGTCGGACTGGATGAAGTCCATGGTCGGCAACTGCGGATTGAGCAGGCCGTTTTCACGGCCGACGGCCAGGTTGCCCTCAGCGAAGTCAAGGTTACAGACTTCGCTCGCGCCACCGGCCGCAGCACTCAGGCCGACGCCACAGGTGTAGGCGAACAGGTTCAGTACACTTTTGTTTTTGCTGTGCTGCTTGACCCAGCCGCGCGCGTTGCGCAGGTCGAGGAACAACAGCGGGTCCTGGCCGGCGTGGCGGCCGCGAACCCGGTAATTCAAGCCCCATTCGTGACCGATCAAGTCTTGCAGGGCGGCTTCGTCGGCGCGGTAGACGGTGTCTTCACGGTCGATACGCGAGTTGCCACGGGAGCGATCGTTGTAGACCAGCAGCGTTTCGAGGCCCAGGTGCTGATTGATGGTGTCGTGCAGTTGCAGCAACGCATCTCGTTCCAGCGATTGGTGAAAGCTTTGCACCAGCAATTGCGGGCCGTAGCGGTCGATCGTCAGGCCGCCGGCGCCTTCCTGGCTGCCGTGGAACAGGCGATAGCAATCGGTGCCTTGCTGATGCAGCTCGGCCAGCAGGTCTTGGCGACGATCGAGGGCGGCGCGCAGCGCCTGATTCAAGGAAGACATGCCGGGCGCCTTGCAGGAGGGAATTTGGCGCGGGAGTTTAACAGCTTGGCGCCAAACCGCGGTGCTCCCTTCGCGAGCAAGCCCGCTCCCACATTGGACTGATGAACGACACAAATCCCCTGTGGGAGCGGGCTTGCTCGCGAAGCTTTTCAGCTCTTTCTAGCTGAGCAACCCCATCCGTCGTTTGGCCCGGTGCACCGAGCCATTACGCACCGCCCAGCGCAGCATCGGCACGCTGCGATTGACGCCGGCGCGGATAAGCTTGCGTTGCAGCGGGCTCTGGCTGACGCCAAGCATGTCACTGGCCCAGTCCGGCAGCAGGTCGATCCCGGCCTTCATCATCAAGCTGCCGAAAGGTCTGGCCAAACGGCTGGGGGACGGGGCGTTCAACAACAGCCGTAACACCTCTCGACTGCGCTCATCGCACAGCAGCTGTGGACGAATGCGTTCAAGGTAATCGGCAATTTCCTGCCGCGAACGCGGCACGTCACGGGCGCCAAGCCGTTCGGCAACCAGCGCGATTTCCGAGTAGTAACGGTCCTGATCAGCCAGGGACAGGTTGGGATTGCGGTAACGCAAATGGGCCGCGAGGAAGTTGCTGACTTCGGCCACGTGCACCCACGTCAACAGATCAGGATCGCTGGCGGCGTAGGGCTGGCCATCCGGTGCCGTGCCGGTCACTTGCAGGTGGATGGTGCGGACTTTCTCGATGAGCCAGTCGGCGTCCTTTCGCGAACCGAATGTAGTGCCGGAAATGAACTGCCCGGTGCGGCGCAGTCGGCCGATCATGTCCTCGCGGAAATTCGAATGGTCCCAGACCCCGGCCAGGGCCAGTGGATGCAGTGCTTGCAGCATCAAGGCGCTGATGCCGCCGATCAGCATGCTGCTGAAGTCGCCATGCACTTGCCAGCTCACCGAATCAGGCCCGAACAGACCGGGATCACCCTTGGGGTTTTCCAGGTCGAGTTTGCCCAGAGAAAGACCGGTCAGGCTCATGATCTGGGTTTCGATGCGGGTTCGAATGAATTCCATGGCGGCTCAATGGCGAAAAAAAGGCGCGGCCGTTAGGGGCCGCGCCGGGAAGTTTAAAGCATGCGCTTATTGATTCAGGCGTTTATCGACCAACTCCTGGACCACGCTTGGGTCAGCCAGGGTCGAGGTGTCGCCCAGGCTGTCCAGTTCGTTGCAGGCGATCTTGCGCAGAATGCGCCGCATGATCTTGCCCGAACGGGTTTTCGGCAAGGCCGGCGCCCACTGGATCAGGTCCGGTTTGGCGAAGCTGCCGATTTCCTTGCTGACGTGGGCCAGCAATGCTTTCTTCAGTTCGTCATTGGGCTCGGTGCCGTTCATGGGGGTGACGAAGGCGTAGATGCCCTGGCCCTTGATGTCGTGGGGGTAACCGACCACCGCCGCTTCGGCGATGCTGTCGTGCAGCACGAGCGCGCTTTCCACTTCCGCAGTGCCGATGCGGTGCCCGGAGACGTTGATCACGTCGTCGATGCGCCCGGTGATCCAGTAATCGCCATCCTCATCGCGCCGGGCACCGTCGCCGGTGAAGTAGTAACCGGGGTAGGGCTTGAAGTAGGTGTCGACCATTCGTTGCGGGTCGCCGTAGACGCTGCGGATCTGCGCCGGCCAGCTGGATTTGATCGCCAGCACGCCGCTGCCGGCGCCTTTGATTTCCTTGCCCACTTCATCGAGCAACACCGGTTGCACGCCGAACATCGGTTGCGTGGCGCAGCCGGGTTTGATCCGTTGAGCGCTGACCAGAGGGCTGAGCATGATGCCGCCGGTTTCGGTCTGCCACCAGGTATCGACGATCGGACAACGCTGTTCGCCGACAGCATTGAAGTACCACTCCCACGCTTCCGGGTTGATGGGCTCACCGACACTGCCGAGTAATCTGAGGCTCGCGCGGGAAGTTTCCTTCAACGGTTCGGGGCCTTCACGCATCAGGGAGCGCAGGGCGGTCGGGGCGGTATAGAAAATGTTCACCTGGTGCTTGTCGATCACCTGCCAGAAGCGCGAGCTGCTCGGGTAGCTCGGTACGCCTTCGAAGATCAGCGTGGTCGCGCCGTTGGCCAGCGGACCGTAGACGATGTAGCTGTGGCCGGTGACCCAGCCGACATCGGCGGTGCACCAGAAGACTTCGTCGTCGCGGTAGTCGAGCACGTACTTGAAGGTCATCGCCGCTTGCAGCAGATAGCCGCCGGTAGTGTGCAGCACGCCTTTGGGTTTGCCGGTGCTGCCGGAGGTGTAGAGGATGAACAGCGGGTCTTCGGCGTCCATCGGTTCAGGCGGGCAATCGTCGCTGACGTCGCGCAACGCCTGGTGATACCAGATGTCCCGGCCCTCGACCCAGTCCACTTCGCCCTGAGTGCGCTCGACCACGATGACGGTGCTGACGTTCGGACAACTTTGCAGCGCCTTGTCGACCTTCTGCTTGAGCGGCACGACTTTACCGCCGCGCACACCTTCATCGGCGGTGATCACGGTGCGGCAGTCGGCATCGAGAATGCGGTCACGCACCGAGTCCGGAGAGAAACCACCGAACACCACCGAATGCACTGCACCAATGCGCGTGCAGGCGAGCATGGCGTAGGCGGCTTCGGGGATCATCGGCATGTAGATGCACACGCGGTCGCCTTTCTTCACGCCACGGCTTTTGAGCACGTTGGCCAGGCGACAGACGTTGTGATGAAGTTTTTTGTAGCTGATCTGCGCGGATTCGGCAGGGTCGTCGCCTTCCCAGATGATCGCGATTTGATCGCCGCGCTTTTCCAGGTGACGGTCGATGCAGTTGTAGCTGACATTCAACTTTCCGCCGGCGAACCAGCTCGCCTCACCGGTTTTCAGGTTATAGCGCTGGACGGTATCCCACGGCTTGCTCCAGTCGAGAAAGCGTGTGGCCTGTTCGGCCCAGAAGGTGCTGGGGTGGTCGATGGACTGGCGGTACAGGCGCTTGTAGTCGTCTTGACTTAATTGTGCAGCCCGGCGGACGGCATCGGCTTGGGGGAACGTGCTGATATCGAACATGACGGTTCCTTATTCTTGTTTTGCGACAAGATCTAAAGATGCGCCGAGTGAAGAGAGGGTTCAAGACCCGAAAACAAACACCCCCTCAGAGCGAGGGGGTGTTTTCAGGGCTGGATCAACCGCGGTGACGACCGCGGAAGTAGTTGATCAGGCCTTGGGTCGAAGCATCGTCAGCCGGGGTTTCTTCGCTGCCGACCAGGCGGTTGTAGACGCCTTTGCCCAGCTCTTTACCCAGTTCCACGCCCCACTGGTCGAAGGCGTTGATGCCCCAGATCACGCTTTGCACGAAGACTTTGTGTTCATACATCGCCACCAATGCGCCGAGACGACGCGGGCTGATGCGTTCGACCACCAACGTATTGCTCGGACGGTTGCCCGGGATCACCTTGTGAGGCGCGATTTTCTGCACCTCTTCTTCGCTCATGCCTTTGTCGCGCAACTCGGCTTCGGCCTCGGCAAGGGTCTTGCCCAGCATCAGCGCCTGGCTTTGCGACAGGCAGTTGGCGTACAGCCACTGGTGGTGGTCGGACACCGGGTTGAAGCTGACGATCGGCACGATGAAATCGGCCGGGATCAATTGGGTGCCTTGGTGCAGCAACTGGTGGTAAGCGTGCTGACCGTTGCAACCCACGCCACCCCAGATCACCGGACCGGTGTCGGTGGACACTGGAGTGCCGTCCTGACGCACGCTCTTGCCGTTGGACTCCATGTCCAGCTGTTGCAAGTGCTTGGTGATGTTACGCAGGTAGTGGTCGTACGGCAGGATCGCGTGGCTTTGCGCGCCCCAGAAGTTGCCGTACCACACGCCGAGCAAGGCCAGCAGCACCGGCATGTTCTGTTCGAACGGCGCGCTCTGGAAATGCTGGTCCATGGTGTAGGCACCGGACAGCAGTTCCTTGAAGTTCGACATGCCGATGGCCAGGGCAATCGGCAAACCGATGGCCGACCACAGCGAGTAACGGCCGCCAACCCAGTCCCACATCGGGAAGATGTTTTCTTCGCGGATCCCGAAGGCCACAGCCGCTGCGTTGTTGCTGGAGACGGCGATGAAGTGACGGTACAGCTCGGCTTCCGAACCACCCTGGGCCAGGTACCAGGCGCGTGCGGCCTGGGCATTCTTCAGGGTTTCGAGGGTGTTGAAGGATTTCGACGAAACGATGAACAGCGTGGTTTCGGCGCGCAGCTTCATGGTCAGTTCGTGGAACTCACTGCCGTCGATGTTCGCCAGGTAATGGCAGCGCACGCCTTTCTGGGCGTAGGACAGCAGCGCTTCGGAGACCAGCTCGGGGCCGAGGAACGAGCCACCGATGCCGATGTTCACCACGTCAGTGATCGGCTTCTCGGAGTAACCGCGCCACAAACCGTCGTGGATACGGCCTACGAGGTCGGTGATCTGGTTCAGGACCTTGTGCACTTCCGGCATCACGTTGACGCCGTTGACCGACAACTTGTCGCCGACCGGACGGCGCAGGGCGGTGTGCAAGGCCGGACGACCTTCGGAGGAGTTGACTATTTCGCCTTCGAACAGCGCTTTGATCGCGCCCTGGAGGTCGACTTCGTTGGCCAGGCCCACCAGCAGATCGCGGGTCTGGGCGTTGATCAGGTTTTTCGAGTAGTCGAGAAACAGGCCGCAGCTGCTGAGGGTGAATTGGGTAAAGCGCTGCGGATCGGCATTAAAGGCTTCGCGCATGCTGAAATCTTGCATGGCTTGGCGGTGGTCATTCAACGCTTGCCAGGCGGGCAGAGCGGTAACGTCTTGAGGGGTGCGGTAATACGCCATCGCTGCGGGTTTCCTTTTTACTTGAACGGCCTTTTGAACACTAAAAATACCGGAGCGCTGTGGGTGGGCGTCCGGTCAACTGCGTCGACACGATTTCATGACACAGGGCGAATACAGTAAACCTCGCGCTGCGATCTGTCTTGACTTTGTCTGACCCGTTCCCGGTACTTTTTTATACATCGAGCAGGGAACGGTCCGACAAACGGAAGGGGGAGGGGCCAAGACGGGATCAGGCGACCTGAACCGGAATGGCATTGCTGGTATGGCTCAGTTCATTACCCGGCGCCATGTAGAGCATGCGTGGCTTGAAGTTGAGCAGCTCGGCTTCGCTGTAGTGGGCGTATGCGCAGATGATCACGCGGTCGCCCACCTTGGCCTTGTGCGCTGCGGCACCGTTGACCGAGATCATGCGCGAACCTTCTTCGCCACGAATCGCATAGGTGGTGAAGCGTTCACCATTGTCGACGTTGTAGATCTGGATCTGTTCGTACTCACGGATGCCGGACAGGTCCAGCCATTCGCCGTCAATGGCGCAAGAACCTTCGTAATCGAGTACAGCGTGGGTGACTTCGGCGCGATGCAGCTTGGCCTTGAGCATGATGGCGTGCATGAGTGTTTCCCCAGGTCGGAATCGAACGGCGGGCATTGTGCCCAAAGGCTTTGTGAGCGGCAATACAGTCTGGAAACGACGTAGATCCAATGTGGGAGCGGGCTTGCTCGCGAATGCGGTGTGTCAGCCACATCAATACTGGATGACACACCGCATTCGCGAGCAAGCCCGCTCCCACAGGGTATTGCGGTGTTCAGGCAGGGGCGTCGAGATTGAAGTGCAAGTTATCAATCAACCGCGTTGTACCCAGGAACGCCGCCACCAGAATCACCAGATCCCGATCTTCCGCAGTTGCCGGGCGCAAGGTCTGGGCATGACGAATTTCCAGGTAGTCAGGACGCAAACCCGCCGCTTCAAGCTGCTTGATCTGCGCACTGATCAACGCCGGGAAATCCCGTTCGCCCTGTTTGATCGCGTCGGCAATCTGGCTCAAGCCGCGATACACAACCGGCGCAACGGCACGCTGTTCTTCGCTGAGGAAACCATTGCGCGACGACAGCGCCAGGCCATCGGCTGCACGTACCGTCGGTTCGCCGATGATCTGGATCGGCATGTTCAGGTCATGCACCAGGGCGCGGATCACCGCCAGTTGCTGGAAGTCTTTCTGGCCGAAGATCGCCAGGTCCGGCTGGACCATGTTGAACAGCTTGGTGACCACCGTTGCCACACCTTCGAAATGCCCGGGACGGCTGGCGCCGCAGAGGCCTTCGGAGAGCTGCGGAACGCTGACGCGGGTCTGGCCGACCATGCCGTCGGGATACATTTCTTCAACGGTTGGCGCGAACAGCAAGTGGCAACCGGCCTGGAGCAGTTTCTCCTGATCGGCCGCGAGGGTGCGCGGGTACTTGTCGAGGTCTTCGCCGGCGCCGAACTGCAACGGGTTGACGAAAATGCTCGCGACCACGAAATCCACCCGTTGGGTGGCTTTGGTCACCAGTGCCACATGACCGCTGTGCAGGTTGCCCATGGTCGGCACGAAGCCGATGCGCTTGCCTTCACTGCGGGCACGGGCCACGGCGGCCCGCAATTCGCGTACGGTTTTTACGGTGTTCATGCAGAGAATCCGTGTTCGATACCAGGGAAAGTTACCGCTTTGACTTCAGTGACGTACGCACCAAGCGCCGCTTGAATGTTTTGTTGCCCGGCCATGAAGTTCTTCACGAACTTCGGCACACGGCCAGTGATCGACAGGCCGAGCATGTCGTGCAGAACCAGTACCTGGCCGTCGGTGCCACTGCCGGCGCCGATGCCGATCACCGGGATTTTTACCGCCTGGGTGATCTCTTCGGCCAGTTCGCTCGGTACGCATTCGAGCAGCAACATCGCCGCGCCGGCCTGTTCCAGGGCGATTGCATCGGCACGCATCTGCCGCGCCTGGTTTTCGTTGCGACCCTGGACTTTGTAACCGCCGAGGATATTCACCGATTGCGGTGTCAGCCCCATGTGCGCACACACCGGGATACCGCGTTCGGCCAGCAGACGGATCGAGTCCGCCAGCCACAGCGCACCTTCAACCTTGACCATGTGCGCACCCGCCTGCATCAACAGGGCACTGTTGGTCATGGCTTGTTCGGTGGTGGCGTAGGCCATGAAGGGCAGGTCGGCGAGGATCAACGCATCGGTGTTACCGCGTTTGACGCACGCCACGTGGTAAGCCATTTCAGCGGTGGTGACCGGCAGGGTGCTGTCGTGACCTTGCAAAACCATGCCAAGGGAGTCGCCCACCAGCAGCACTTCGACGCCAGCCTCATTGCAGGCGTGGGCGAAGGTCGCGTCATAGCAGGTCAGCATGGTGATCTTTTCACCTTTTTGCTTGAGACCTTGCAGAGTGGTCAGGGTGATGGCTGGCATGAAAAGTTCCTCATTCAGGCGCTGTGGAAACTACTGCGAGTAACGCGCGTGATTCTTCGTTAAATACAGGCGCACGGTCTGTTGTCGTGCTTTTAAGGCCTGGATTGCGCCCTTCAACGCCGTGTTGGCGGCAGCGGGACGCCTATAGTCGTGAGGAGAACTCGGGAAGTCAATTGCGTGTGTTACCGCATTGTTACGCGTGGGGTGTTACCGGGGTAACTGATGCGATTCAGCAGGATTTGTGACGGTGCCTACTCAGCACGCCGGGAGACGCTCCAGGCCGACGAACGGGCAGGCCGCGAGCAAATCACTCAGGCCGCGACCATCGGCCAGACGCAAATCCGCAGGCGCCAGTTCGGCCAGTGGATAGAGAACGAATGCTCGTTCCTGCATATGGTAGTGAGGCACCTTGAGGCGAGGTTCATCGATCAGCCGATTACCGAACAGCACGATGTCGAGATCCAGCGTACGCGGCCCCCAACGTTCAAGGCGCTCGCGGCCTTGTCCGTTCTCGATGGCCTGCAGCGCATCCAGCAGCTCCAGCGGCGGGAGCGTGCTGTCGAGGGCGGCAACCGCGTTGGTGTAACGCGGTTGGCCGGGCAGCAGCGAGTCGCTCTGATAAAACGCGGAAACCCCGATCAGTTCGGTCTGCGGCAACTGTGCCAGCGCCTCGACGGCGCTGCGCAATTGTTCGGCGGGGTCAGCCAGATTGCTGCCCATGCCGATGTAGATGCGTTCCATGGATTACTCGCCCGTGGCGCTCGGTGCGCCGGCGGTGCGTTTGCGCTTGGCGCCACCGCTGCGGCGACGTTTGCGTGGAGCGCCGGTGCCGTCGTCCTTGCCGCTGAGGTCGCGGATCATGTCGCGACGTTCGCTGTCGTTGGCGTCCTGATAATCCGTCCACCATTCGCCCAGGCCATCGGTCTGCTCGCCGGCGCTTTCGCGCAGCAGCAGGAAGTCGTAACCGGCACGGAACCGTGGGTTGTCCAGCAACAGGTCGGCGCGCTTGCCGCTACGGCGTGGCAGACGCTCTTGCATGTCCCAGATCTCGCGGATCGGCATGGTAAAGCGTTTCGGAATCGCGATGCGCTGGCACTGTTCGGCGATCAGTTCATGAGCCGCTTCCTGCATCGCCGGAATCGGCGGCATGCCACGCTCTTGCAGGCGCAATACACGAGCCGGCAGGGCAGGCCACAGCAGGGCCGCAAACAGGAACGCCGGGGTCACCGGCTTGTTCTGCTTGATCCGCAGATCAGTGTTGATCAACGCTTCACTGATCAGCGTGTGGGTATAGGTCGGGTTGTATTCCAGCGCTTCGGCACTGGCCGGGAACAGCGGATCGAACAGCTGCAGGTCGACCAGCATCTCGAAGGTGTCCGCGGCATGGCCGGAGAGGAACAGTTTGAGCACTTCTTCGAACAGGCGGGCCGATGGAATCTCGCGCAGCATCGGCGCCAGTTCACGGATTGGTGCGGCGCTGTGTTTTTCGATGCCGAAATTCAGCTTGGCGGCGAAGCGCACGGCTCGCAGCATTCGTACCGGGTCTTCCTGGTAGCGTTGCTTCGGATCGCCGATCAGGCGGATCAGGTGATTGCGGATGTCGTGTACGCCATTGGCGTAGTCGAGGATGCGCTCGCTGACCGGATCGTAATACAAGGCGTTGATGGTGAAGTCGCGGCGTTGCGCGTCTTCTTCCAGCGTGCCGTAGACGTTATCGCGCAGGATGCGCCCGCTTTCGTTACGGGAAGACTGGTTGCTATCTTCCTCTTCATCGTTTTGCGGGTGATTGGCGCGGAAGGTCGCGACTTCAATGATTTCGCGGCCAAAGTGGATGTGCACCAACTTGAAGCGACGACCGATGATCCGCGCGTTGCGGAATTCGGCTCGCACCTGTTCAGGTGTGGCACTGGTGGCGACGTCGAAATCTTTCGGCGTAATGCCGAGCAACATGTCGCGCACGCAGCCGCCGACCAGGTAAGCCTGATAACCGGCGTTCTGCAGGCGTTCGACGATGTTCACCGCGTAGCGACTGAATTGGGCCTTTTGCAGCGAATGTTGGCCGCTGTTGAGCACTTCAGGCGTACTGCGAATGTGTTGCGTATGACGCTTGGGAGAACGGAATGACTGGAACAGCTTCTTCAGCATGGGATGCACTGTTTGAAGGAATGTTCGGCCAAAACGAAGAATGACCGCATGATGGGCGGGGATTCTAGCATTTAGTCGGGGGATGGTGTAGGAAGCTGCGCAAGCGCTTGAAGGGGGCTTGCTGGTGCGGATTGGCTTTGTGTAGCAGCTGCCGAGCCTGCGAGGCTGCGTTCGGCTGCGAAGCAGTCGTCAAACCAGAAATTGCGGTGTGTCAGAAGAAACCGGTTGCCTGTATTGCGACTGCTCTGCAGTCGAACGCAGCCTCGCGTTGCTCGACAGCTGCTACAAAGGCCAAACGGCAGAAACTACAAGGGGAGCCGAAGCTCCCCAAGAAAGTAGTTGCGTGCTCTTTTTTTATTTTTGATTCGGGCTTCTTGTTTTTGTTGAGTGCCCACGCCATGAAGTTTTTCCTTCATGACCCTCCCAATCGGGAGCCAAGAGCAAACGGATTGCTTTGGTCGCTGTGTTGCAGTGATCTTGCGATCCAACCAGTTCAGGCTCTGTCTTGTGACAGTTTTTTGTTGTTCTCGGCCTGGTCGTGGGGCAAGCCCCAAATACAACGCCTCTCCAAAAGAATCAGTTAGCTGCGCCTCTCGCCGTCTTGTTTTTATTGTGCGTGAGTCGATACGTCTTATTTTTATTGTCTTGTGCATTGCTTGTTATTGTTCTTGTACCAAACATATAGCAGGGTGCGTGCCAACTTTTGCGAGGCCCAGCAAAACAAGGGGTGAGGCCGGCAGGTGAGGTTTTCAGAGGCCAAAAAAAACCGGGGCTTCGTTACCGTAAGCCCCGGCTTCTGTTACGTGAAAAAGCTGAGGTAACAGTTTTTTTCACAATGTCACGTGTTACCCGCACGCCTTACAGGTGGCGTTCAGCTCTCGCTGGCCACTCCGGTCTTGCGCCGCGGAATGCCCAGGCGCTGACGGCGTTCCCACAGGCATTTGCGACTGACACCGAGTTTGCGCGCCAACTCGGTTTCGGTCATGTGGTCCTGATGCTCGAGAACGAAGTGCTGGAAGTAGTCTTCCAGTGACAGGTCTTCGGTCGGCTCATGGCTATTGTTACCGGCGGCGCTGCCCTGTTGTGGGGGCAGGCCAATGAAATCGTCATCGTCCAGATCGCTCAGTTCGATGTCGATACCCAGCAGCTCGGCGGAAATCTCCGGGCTCTCGCACAGGATGACGGCACGTTCTACTGCGTTTTCCAGCTCTCGAACGTTACCCGGCCAGGAGTAATGACGAATCGCCTGCTCGGCATCCGGGGCGAACTTAAGATCGGTGCGGTTGACCCGCGCGCTCTGCCGCGCCAGGAACGCGGTGGCAATTTCGTTGACGTCCGCGCCGCGTTCGCGCAGAGCCGGTAGTTTCAGGGCGATCACGTGAAGGCGGTAATACAAGTCTTCACGGAACTGGCCGATCTTCGCCAGGCTCTTGAGGTCCCGGTGAGTCGCGGCGATCAGGCGCACATCGACTTTCTGGGACTGCACCGAACCCACACGACGAATTTCGCCTTCCTGCAGCACGCGCAGCAGGCGGGCCTGGGCTTCCAGTGGCAGTTCGCCGATTTCGTCGAGGAACAAGGTGCCGCCGTCGGCCGCCTCGACCAGACCGGCACGCCCGGCGCTGGCGCCAGTGAACGCGCCTTTTTCGTGGCCGAACAGTTCGGACTCGATCAGGCTTTCCGGAATGGCCGCGCAGTTCACCGAAATCATCGGCGCCTTGGCGCGTTTGGACAAATTGTGCAGGGCGCGCGCCACCAGTTCTTTACCGGTGCCGGATTCGCCCTGGATCAGGACATTGGAGTCGGTTGGCGCGACTTTGCGGATCTTGCTGTACAGATCCTGCATAGGCGGGCAGGAGCCGATGATGCCGATTTCGCCGTTGTTGTTGCTGGCGCCCGGTTTCGCGGCGCCATTGCCGGCTTTGCCGGCGACCGGCTCACCGCTGGCTTGCACCGCTTGACGGTCACGCAGGATTCTCGCGACGGCCTGGAGCATTTCGTCGTGATCGAAAGGCTTGGCGATGTAATCCACCGCGCCCATCTTCATCGAGTCGACTGCCGAACGCAGGCTGGCGTAGCTGGTCATGATCAGCACCGGAGTGCCCTGGCCAAGTTTGATCAACTCGGTGCCAGGCGCGCCAGGCAGACGCAGGTCACTGACGATCAGGTCGAACGTGGGAATGGTGAAGCGTTCTTGTGCTTCCTGCACTGAACCGGCTTCGCTGACCTGGTACTGGTTACGTTCCAGCAGGCGGCGCAAGGCGGAGCGGATAATTGTTTCGTCTTCGACGATCAAAATGTGCGGCATTGATTCGATACTCTCGACGGTCTCAGTTCACAGCGGACGTCGCTTCGACATGACGCGGCAAGGTCACCCGGATACGGGTGCCGCGCTGGCTTTGAACATCAGCCGGGCTGTCGATGGTGATTTGTCCATAATGCTCTTCAACGATGGAATAGACCAGTGCAAGGCCCAGACCGGTGCCTTCGCCAGGATCCTTGGTGGTGAAGAAAGGTTCGAACAATCTATCCATGATGTTCTTCGGAATACCGCTGCCTTCGTCCTCCACGATCAAATCGACCGTGTGTTCGCCGGCTTCGCTTTTGACCCGCACCGCACTGCCGGGAGGCGAGGCGTCACGGGCGTTTGAGAGCAGGTTGATCAGTACTTGGGCAAGTCGCTGCGGGTCGCCTTCGACCCAGTGATCGGGATCGCACAGGTTGTAGAACTGCACTTCGAAATTGCGTCGGTTCAGGGCTAGCAAACCGATGGCATCCTGGGCCACTTCCGCCAGACAGACGGGCTCGTCGCTGTGCTGATGACTGCCGGCGTGGGCGAAGCTCATCAGCGACTGAACGATGCGCGACACGCGTTTGGTCTGCTCGAGGATTTGCCCGCTGATTTCCTTCAACTCGCCATCGTCTTCGCGCTCTTCGCGCAGGTTCTGCGCCAGGCAGGCGATGCCGGTGATCGGGTTGCCGATTTCATGGGCCACGCCGGCGGCAAGTCGGCCGATGCTGGCCAGGCGCTCGGAGTGCACCAGTTTGTCTTCGAGCATCTGGGTTTCGGTCAGGTCTTCTACCAACAACACCAAACCACTGTTACCGGGCGCAAGCGGTTCATCAATCGCCGCTTTGTGCAGGTTCAGCCAGCGGGTCTGGCCGTCGAGGGCCAGGTGCTGTTTGTGCAAATGCTCGTCCGGCAGATTGATAAAGCCTTGCAGCAGTTCTTTCCACGGATCGGCAATGGTGCTCAGGCGCGAACCGACCACGCGTTGCGCGGCAATCCCGGTCAGCTCCTCCATGGCTTTGTTCCACATGAGGATTTCCTGATCCTTGGCCAGCGAGCAGACGCCCATCGGCAATTCCTGCAGGGTCTGGCGGTGGTAGCGGCGCAGGGCATCGAGTTCAGCGGCAAGCCCGGTCAGGCGCGAGTGGTAATCCTCGAGGCGACTTTCGATGAAGTGGATGTCTTCGGTGACGTAGTTTTCGCCGCCGGCCTTATAAGGCAGGAATGTCTCGACCATGTCCTGAGCCACGCTCGGCCCCATCAGGCCGGAGAGGTTGGCTTCGATGCGGTCGCGCAATCGGCGCAAGGCATAAGGCCGGCGCTCATCGAAAGGTAAGTAAAGATCACGCAGGGCCTGTTCGACTTCTTTCTGCGCAGCCTTGGCGCCCAAGGGTTTTGCAAGTTGTGTGGCGAATTCCTGAGGCGAGGCGGCGTGCAGTTCGCGGCGTTGCGGACGGCGCACGTTGTCCACGGCGCAGGCTTCTGCCGCGCTGGCCTCTTCGCTGCTGGCGTTGGTGAACAGCGAGATAAGAGTGAACATCAGCACGTTGGCGGCCAGCGAGGCGATCGCTGCCATGTGCCAACTGGTGTCGTCCAGCACGTAGATCATGTTGAGCAGCGGTATGTAGAAACCCTGCAGATTGCCGACCAGCGGCAGCAGCATGGTTACCAGCCACACCAGAATGCCCGCGAGCAAACCGGCGATGAAACCGCGGCGGTTGGCGGTCGGCCAGTACAGTACCGACAGCACGCCCGGCAGGAATTGCAGGGTGGCGACGAAGGCGACGATGCCCAGATTCGCCAGATCCTGTTCTGCGCCCAGCAGCAGGTAGAAACCGTAACCGGCCATGATGATCGCGACGATCAGCCCCCGGCGGGTCCACTTCAGCCAACGGTAGATATTGCCTTCGGCCGGCGGCTGATAGAGCGGCAGCACCAAATGGTTCAGCGCCATCCCGGACAGGGCCAGGGTGGTGACGATGATCAACCCGCTGGCCGCGGACAATCCGCCGATATAGGCCAGTAGCGCCAAAGCCTTGCTGTTGGCCGCGATACCAATGCCCAGCGTGAAGTATTCCGGGTTGGTGGTGGCACCGAGTTTCAGTCCGGCCCAGAGAATCAGCGGTACCGCCAGGCTCATCAACAGCAGGAACAGCGGCAAGCCCCAGCTCGCACTGACCAGCGAGCGCGGGTTGAGGTTTTCGGTAAACGTCATGTGGTACATGTGCGGCATCACAATCGCCGAAGCGAAGAACACCAGCAGCAGCGTACGCCACGGGCCTTCCTGCAATGGCGTGTGCAAAGCGGCGAGGGCGGTCTGGTTTTGCAGCAACCAAAGCTCAAGCTGTTGCGGGCCGTCGAACACGCCGTACAGCGCATAGAGACCAACGCCGCCGATGGCGATCAGTTTGATCACCGACTCGAAAGCAATTGCGAACACCAGGCCTTCGTGTTTTTCGCGGGTGGCAATGTGGCGGGAGCCGAAGAAAATCGTGAACAGCGTAATCAGTGCGCAGAAGCTCAGGGCCACGCGATGCTGCACTGGCTCGCGGGTGAGGATGCCGATGGAGTCGGCCACCGCCTGAATCTGCAACGCCAGCAACGGCAGCACGCCGATCAGCATGAAGATTGTGGTTAGTGCGCCAGCCCAGGTGCTGCGGAAGCGGAAGGCGAACAGGTCGGCCAGCGACGACAGCTGATACGTGCGGGTGATTTTCAGGATCGGATACAAAAGCACCGGTGCCAGCAGAAACGCGCCGGAGACGCCCAGATAGCTGGACAAAAATCCGTAGCCATATTGATAGGCCAGGCCCACCGTGCCGTAAAACGCCCAGGCACTGGCATACACGCCCAGCGACAGGGTGTACGTCAGCGGGTGGCGAATGATCGCCCGGGGGATCATGCCCCGTTCGCTGACCCAGGCTACGCCGAACAGCACCGCCAGGTACGCGGCGCTGATCAGGATCATCTGGGTCAGGCTAAAGCTCATCGGCATCTTTTTGGCTCTGCAGGATGAAGGTCACGACGATCAGAATCAGCCAGAGCAGATAAGGGCGATACCAGGCGCCAGTGGCGTCGATCCACCAATCCATGATGGCCGGGGAGAACAGATAAATCCCCACTACCAGGAGCAGGACCAAGCGATAGATGTACATCCCGGCCTCTCTTCTTTATGCGCGTGCCCGAAAACGTGCGGCGATGGTAACGGATGGGCGCGCCACTGCAAGTGTGATCACTGTAGTTGCGCTTCGGGCAGGTTGAGTGTGCGCGGGATCAGCAATGCATCCCAGTGGGCAATGCCCCAGTTCAACACTTCCCGTGGGGTGGCGTAAGCCAGTTCGGCACCGGGATTCTGCCCCAATGCGCGCAACGCACGCAGCAGCAAGGGAGTCGCCTGATCTTGGGTCAACGGCGGCGAACGGTAGGACTTGCCGAGTTTGTTGCCATCGGGCTGGGTAATCAGCGGGATATGCAGATAGCGCGGTTGCGGCAGGCCAAGCAGTTCTTGCAGGTAGAGCTGGCGCGGCGTGGAGTCGAGCAGGTCGGCACCGCGGACGATATCGGTGATGCCTTGCCACGCGTCGTCCAGCACCACCGCCAGTTGATAGGCGTAGAGCCCGTCGCGGCGACGGATCACGAAATCGCCGACCTCACGGCCCAGGTGTTGGCGGTATTCGCCTTGCACCCGGTCGATGAAGTGGTATTCCAGCTCGGGGACACGCAGGCGAATCGCGGCATCTTTAGTGTCATGACCGGCGTTGCGGCACAGCCCTGGATAAATGCCGTGATAGGGCGCAAGTGTTTTGCGTGAGCAGGTGCAAGCGTAGGCCAAGCCGTGATTGAACAGGCGATTGAGGACTTCGGCGTAGGCATCGTGCCGGTCACTCTGTCGGACCATTTCGCCATCCCACTCGAAACCGTAGCTTTCCAGGGCTTTAAGGATCGCCGCTTGAGCGCCGGGCTCTTCCCGTGGCGGATCGAGATCTTCCATGCGCATCAGCCAGCGGCCACCCACCGAGCGCGCGTCGAGGTACGAGGCCAACGCTGCGACCAGCGAACCGAAATGCAGATGTCCACTGGGCGTGGGGGCGAAGCGCCCGATGTAGGTGGGGGAGGCGATGGCGGTCATGGCGGCTATTTAAAGTCAAAAAGCTTAAAGTCAAAAAGCGTCAGAAACAAAAACGGAGCGTTCGCACGCTCCGTTTTTCGTTCAAGTCGAGATTACTTGCCGACTTGCTTTTCCTTGATTTCCGCCAGGGTCTTGCAGTCAACGCACATGTCGGCGGTAGGGCGGGCTTCCAGTCGCTTGACGCCAATTTCGACGCCGCAGGACTCGCACCAGCCATATTCTTCGTCTTCGATCAACTGCAGCGTCTTGTCGATCTTTTTGATCAACTTGCGCTCGCGGTCGCGGGCACGCAGCTCGAGGCTGAATTCTTCTTCCTGGCTGGCACGGTCTGCCGGGTCCGGGAAGTTGGCCGCTTCGTCTTTCATGTGATCAACCGTACGGTCGACTTCCTGCATCAAGTCCTGTTTCCACTTATTCAGGATCTTGGTGAAGTGAGCGCGCATGGGCTTGCCCATGTATTCCTCGCCCTTTACTTCTTTGTAGGGTTCGAAGCCGCTGATCGACTGGTTTTGCTGCTTTGCTTGGGTGGGCATGAAATGGACCGCCTCTACTCTTGTAATCCATTGCGCAGGATTGCTCCATCACCGACACCTGCCGGCCCTGCGGCTGCAAGCGGGCGAACTTACCAGATCAAATCGGACCGCGCTACTCCCGGATGTCGAGGTAGTGGCCCGCTGTGCTTGCAAATGATTGCAAAGCCTTGTCTGGCGGTGCTGGAGACCTGATCAATTATTGATTTTAGTCAAACCTGAGACACTCGCTTGAGTCGTTTGAGACCGGAGTTATAACGGTCTGACCGCTTTAGGTTCTCGCTCGTTCCTGCGCTTGGGTAGAATCAGTTTTTTTCCACGTTGAAGGAAGGCTAATGGCTCAGTCCTACAGTGCCCGCAGTCGCGCGATCGAACCTTTCCATGTCATGGCGCTGCTGGCGCGGGCCAATGAACTGCAAGCCGCTGGCCACGACGTGATCCATCTGGAAATCGGCGAACCCGACTTCACCACCGCCGAGCCGATCATTCAGGCCGGGCAGGCCGCATTGACGGCGGGAAAGACCCGTTACACCGCCGCACGCGGCATTCCCGAGTTGCGTGCGGCCATTTCCGGCTTTTATCAGCAGCGTTATGGTCTGAACATCGACCCGCAGCGAATCCTCATCACGCCTGGCGGTTCCGGTGCGCTGCTGCTGGCCAGCGCCTTGTTGGTGGACCCGGGCAAGCACTGGCTGCTGGCGGACCCAGGCTATCCCTGCAACCGGCATTTCCTGCGGTTGGTGGAAGGCGCAGCGCAGCTTGTTCCTGTAGGTCCGGACGTGCGCTATCAACTGACGCCAGACCTGATTGCACGCCATTGGGATCACGACAGCGTCGGCGCCCTGGTGGCTTCGCCAGCCAATCCGACCGGGACGATTCTGACCCGTGATGAGCTGGCAGGCCTGTCTGCTGCGATCAAGGAACGTCACGGTCATCTGGTGGTGGATGAGATCTACCACGGTCTGACCTATGGCACCGATGCGGCCAGCGTACTGGAAGTCGATGACAGTGCCTTTGTGCTGAATAGTTTTTCCAAGTATTTCGGCATGACGGGATGGCGACTTGGTTGGCTGGTGGCGCCGGAAGCGGCGGTCGGTGAGCTGGAAAAACTCGCCCAGAACCTCTACATCAGCGCCCCGAGCATGGCTCAGCACGCCGCTCTGGCGTGCTTCGAACCGGCCACGATCAGCATTCTGGAAGAACGTCGCGCCGAATTCGGCCGTCGTCGGGACTTCCTGCTGCCAGCCCTGCGAGAACTGGGCTTTGGTATCGCCGTTGAGCCTGAGGGCGCGTTCTACTTGTATGCCGATATCAGCAAGTTTGGCGGCGATGCCTTCGCGTTCTGCCGACATTTCCTCGAAACCGAACACGTGGCGATTACTCCGGGTCTGGACTTCGGTCGTTATCAGGCTGGCCATCATGTGCGGTTTGCCTACACCCAAAGTCTTCCGCGCCTACAGGAAGCGGTCGAGCGGATTGCGCGCGGCTTGAAGAGCTGGCAAGGCTGATGCGTTTTCATCCTCCCCTCGAAGAAGGCCGTTTGATTCGTCGTTACAAGCGTTTTCTCGCCGATATCGAAACCGTTAGCGGCGAGTTGCTGACCATTCACTGCCCCAACACCGGTTCGATGCTCAATTGCCAGGTCGAAGGCGGGCAGGTCTGGTTCAGCCGTTCCAACGACCCCAAGCGCAAGTTGCCCGGTACCTGGGAAATCGGCGAAACGCCGCAGGGACGCTTGTTTTGTGTGAACACCGGGCGGGCCAATGGCTTGATCGAAGAGGCACTGCGAGCCGGTGTCATCACCGAACTGAACGGCTTTACCGAGCTGAAGCGCGAAGTGGCCTACGGTCAGGAAAGCAGCCGCATCGATTTCCGTCTCGATTACCCGAGCGGGCCGGCTTATGTAGAAGTCAAAAGCGTGACCCTGGGCTTCGATGGTTCTTTGGTGGCAGCGTTTCCCGATGCGGTGACCCAGCGCGGGGCCAAACATTTGCGCGAACTGGCCCATTTGGCCCGGGATGGAATTCGTGCGGTGCAGTTGTATTGCGTCAATCTCACCGGCATCGATGCTGTGCGTCCTGCAGAAGAAATCGATTCGGCCTACGCCGCAGCCTTGCGTGAGGCGGTGTCGTGCGGGGTCGAAGTGCTGGCCTATGGCGTGCACTTGACCCATGAAGAAATGGTGGTCGATCGACGTCTGGATGTGTTGCTGAATGGCTAAAGACTGACCCAGATTCCTTGCTCGTCTTCGCGGCAGGCGACGGTGGTCAGGGACTGCCCGGCGCAAGGGCCGGCGACGCATTCGCCGTCTTCGATCAGAAACAGTGCGCCGTGGGTCGCGCACTGGATCAGGCTGTTGCTGGGGTCGAGAAACTGGTCGGGCTTCCATTCCAGTCCGACGCCACGGTGCGGGCAGCGATTGATGTAGACGTAAACCTGGCCGCCACGGCGCACGGCAAAGAGCTTCTGGCCGTCGATGTCGAAGCCGCGGCTGCTGGCATCGGCCAGCTCAACGCCTGCACAAAGAAACTTCATGTCTATCCTCAAGTCCTGCAGCTCGTGACTGGATATGTCCGAGCTTGACGTTCAAATGCAAACAATTATCAAATGGCTGCCTTGCCTGTCGGGTTCAGGTGCCAGATGCCGAGGATACTTGGCCTGTCATCTCGATGCCTGGGAAAACCCTTAAAGGAAGCTGTTTATGCGCCTGAGTACCCGCGTTGCTGCGCTCTGTGTCGGACTCCTCGTCAGCCACCACGCCGCAGCGGCCGAGTTGCCACAACGTTGGGTCAGTGCCGGTGGAGCTTTATCGGAATGGATCAGCGCGCTGGGCGGTGAATCGAAACTGGTCGGTGTCGACACCACCAGTCAGCACCCGGAATCGCTCAAGGCATTGCCAAGCATCGGGTATCAGCGGCAATTGTCGGCGGAGGGCATCTTGAGCTTACGCCCGCAGATACTGGTCGGCACCGAGGAAATGGGACCGCCACCGGTACTTTCGCAGGTTCGCAGTGCAGGCGTGCAGGTCGAACTGTTCTCGGCCCAGCCGGATCTGCCGACCTTGCAGGGTAATTTGCAGCATCTGGGCAAGTTACTCGGCGCTGAAGATCAGGCTTCTCGGGTGTTTCAGACTTATCAACAGCAACTCGATCAACAAAAGATCCGGGTCACTCGGGCGCAATTGAAGGAAAAATCGCCGGGCGTGCTGTTGTTGCTTGGCCATGCAGGCGGTAAACCGCTCATCGCCGGCAAGGACACCGCCGCCGATTGGTTGCTGCAACAGGCCGGTGGGCACAATCTGGCCACTCATACCGGCTATAAACCCTTTTCTGTCGAATCCCTGGTCAGCCTGGATCCCGAGGTGCTGGTGTTTGCCGATCGTGCACTGACCGGCGATGCGGCACGTGCGGCGTTGTTCAAGGAGAACCCGATCCTGTCCTCGACCCGCGCGGCCAAGGACGGGCGAGTCATGGAGCTTGATCCAACGTTGTTGGTCGGGGGCTTGGGGCCGCGGCTACCCGATGCGTTGAAAAACCTGTCTGACGCTTTCTACCCCGGTTCGGCCGGCCAATGACCATCCTGGTTAAGCCCCGCGCTTTATTCGTTGGTCTGATCCTGCTGTGTGTCTTGGCCATCTGGCTGTCGTTGGCGCTTGGGCCGGTGAGCTTGCCGTTGTTCGACACCTTGCGTGCAGCCCTGCGGCTGGTGGGTGTACCGATCGCGCCCGACGGACTGGAGCAGGCCGAGCTGATCCTCGGGCAGATTCGCTTGCCGCGAACCTTGTTGGGTTTGGCTGTGGGAGGGGTGTTGGCATTGTCCGGTGTGGCGATGCAGGGGTTGTTTCGTAATCCCCTGGCCGATCCGGGGCTGGTCGGCGTCTCCAGTGGTGCGGCATTGGGCGCGGCAATTGCGATTGTCGGTGGCTCGGTATTCGGCGGACTGCCCGAATCCTTCGGGCCGTATCTGTTATCGCTGTGCGCGTTTCTCGGCGGGCTCGGCGTGACGGCATTGGTGTATCGACTGGGCCGGCGCAACGGGCAGACCAATGTCGCGACCATGCTGCTGGCCGGTATTGCGTTGACTGCGCTAGCCGGCTCCGCCGTGGGGCTGTTCACCTATCTGGCAGATGACGCGACGTTGCGCACCCTGACGTTCTGGAACCTGGGCAGCCTCAATGGCGCCAGCTATTCGCGGCTCTGGCCGTTACTGATGATCAGTGCCGGTGTGGCGCTGTGGTTGCCGCGCCGGGCCAAGGCCTTGAATGCGTTGTTGCTGGGTGAGTCGGAGGCTGGTCACCTGGGCATCGACGTCGAACGGCTCAAGCGCGAATTGGTGTTTTGCACGGCGTTGGGTGTCGGTGCAGCGGTGGCTGCGGCGGGGATGATCGGGTTTGTTGGTCTGGTGGTGCCACATCTGGTGCGACTGCTGGCGGGTCCGGATCATCGTGTGCTGTTGCCAGCGTCAGTATTGGCGGGTGCCAGTCTTTTGTTGTTTGCCGATCTGGTGGCGCGACTGGCCCTGGCGCCGGCCGAATTGCCGATCGGGATCGTCACGGCTTTCATCGGTGCGCCGTTCTTTCTGTATTTACTGCTCAGAGGGCGTGCCTGATGTTGCGAACGCAAAATCTGCAAATCCGTCGAGGCCGAAAGATTGTCCTGACGGACATTACGCTTGAGCTCAAACCGGGCGAAGTCCTCGGTGTGCTGGGACCTAACGGTGCCGGCAAGAGCACCTTGCTTGGCGCCTTGTGCGGCGAGTTAAAGGCTCATCATGGCAGCGTCTGGCTCGACGAGCGTGAGTTGAGCGATTGGACGGGGACGTCGCGAGCGCAGCGCTTGGCGGTATTGCCGCAGGTGTCGACCCTGGACTTCGCCTTTCGTGTCGAAGAAGTGGTCGGCATGGGCCGCTTACCGCATCAAAGCGGTCGGGTCCGCGATGACGAGATCGTCGCCGCCGCGTTGCACGCTGCCGATGCCGGGCATTTGAGTGGCCGCAGCTATCTGGCCTTGTCCGGTGGCGAACGTCAGCGGGTGCATCTGGCGCGGGTTCTGGCGCAGCTCTGGCCAGGCGAAGCGGGGCAAACGTTGTTGCTCGATGAGCCAACGTCGATGCTCGACCCGCTTCATCAGCACACCACGTTGCAAGCCGTGCGCGAGTTCGCCAATCGTGGCGCGGCGGTGCTGGTGATCCTGCATGATCTGAACCTGGCAGCGCGCTATTGTGATCGCCTGTTACTGCTCGAAGGCGGACGCCCTGTGGCGCTCGATACACCGGAGCAGGTGTTGCGCCCCGAACCACTGAAGGCAGTGTTCGGGCTGGAAGTGCTGGTGCAGCAGCACCCGGAGCGTGGGCATCCGCTGATCATCGCCCGCTGAGTTTTTTATGGAGTGGAAGCATGCGTGGGATTTTGATGCTGGCCTTGCTGATGCTGAGTGCCTGTCAGCATGTTTCGACTCCGCCGCCGATTGTGGGCGAGATCCGGGACTTGCGCAGCGGCCAGGCTCTGACGGCAGAGGAACTGGTTGAGCGGTTGGAGTCGACTTCACGGCTGATCGTGGGCGAGCAGCATGACAATCGCGATCACCATCAACTGCAGTTGTGGTTATTGCAGTCGCTGGGTGAGCGGCGACCTCAAGGCAGTGTGCTGCTGGAAATGCTCACGCCGGATCAACAGCTGCGCGTCGATGATGTTCGTCACGCCTCGACACCACCGGTGGATTTACCCGGAGCATTAGCCTGGCAGTCTGGCTGGGACTGGAATCTGTACGGGCCGATCGTTCGCTTCGCACTGTCCCAGCCATACCCGTTGTTGGCAGCCAATCTGGACACGCTTCAAGTCCGTGCCGTTTACGCCAACCCTCCGACATTGATCGGTTCGCGCTCCAACGCTGCTTCAGTCAGGGACGAGTTGCTTAAGCAAGTCAGCGATTCTCACTGTGGTCTGCTGCCCGAATCGCAGATGCCGGCGATGCTGGCGGTCCAGCAGCAACGCGACCGGCGGATGGCCGAACGCTTGCTGGCTGCTCCTACGCCTTCGCTGCTGCTTGCCGGCGCTTACCATGCGCGCAAGGATGTCGGCGTGCCAATTCATGTGCTTGATCTGGGAGAGCCCCTGGCGCCTGTGGTGTTGATGCTGGCGGAGCAGGGCAGCAAGGTTGCACCAGCCATGGTGGATTACGTCTGGTACACGCCTGCCATGCCACCGCAGGATTACTGCGCGCAAATGCGTAAGCAATTTGGCAAGTGATCGAACGACTTTTCTCCAGGCAAAAAAAGACCCGGCAAGAGCCGGGTCAAATAACCGTGATTAGCCTGATGAGGAGATATCTGAGAGTCCGAACCAAGGGCTTTTCAAATATCGACCAGTCTCGCGACCAGTTGTGATAATCATAGCGATTCTCATTACCAAGTCAACCGCTGATTTCTCAATTCTTTGAAATGCGCTACTCGTTCGCTGGAAACGCCCGTGATCATTGGGCTTCAGCCTGTGCGGTTGAGCGAGCTCAGCTGAATGATCTGCTTGTTCAGCAGGGCAATGCGTCGGGCCATGCTCTCGATCAGACTGTGGGCGATCTTCGGATTACTTTGGGTCAGGCAGAGAAACTGATCCTTGGGGATCAGCATGACGGTGCTGGGTTCGCTGGTGATCACGCTGGCGTTACGTTTCTCGCCGGTGAACACCGCCATGGCGCCGAAAATCTCGTCCTTGGGTATATCGCCGATTTTGTGCCCGTCGACAAAGGCTTCGGCGTGGCCATCGATGATGACGAACACGTGATCCGGTTCATCGCCCTGACGGATCAACACTTCGCCACTGGCCACGCGCTGAAAACCATTGGTGCTTCGAAACTCGGGTTGTTTCAGGCGGGCGAGTGCGTCGGATAGCAGGGCGGACTGACCGGCCATGTATTGAAGGAACAGCTCCGAACGCTCCGGGTCGGCGTAGATATGCTGAAAAACCTCGGAGCGCAGATAAGGCGTCAGTGCTAACGGGCTATCGCTGCGAAAGCGGCAACGCGGCAGCTCCGTGCCCTGGCGCAAGCCGATCAGATCTCCCTCGTGCAGATAGAACAATGCCCGCTCGTCGATGTACCCATGCAGCAGGCCATTGTCCAGCACAAACAGTTGATCGCCGGGTAACAGGACGGCCAGATCATCGACGGCTGAAAATTCCAGGCTCGGTCCGCACGGCATCAAACCTTCCAGCAGCCGGACGGGAATATGTTGCAGTCGGTTGATCAGCGCGTCGGCGTAAGCCGGTTGTTCCCCAAGTAGGTACATGGCTGCTGCGTCCGTTCAGTTCTTGTGACGTGACGAGATAGCTTCCAGCTGTTTGTTCAAGGCGTCCTTGCGCTCGGCGGGAATGTCATTCCAGTGCACATCCATCAGGGCACCTTCGATGGCATACAACAACACTTTGGACGCCCGAAACCCGCGCGTGCGCACGGCCCGATAAGCATCCACCGCCCCCAGGCGACGCAAGTCCGAGGCGCTGTGGATGCCCACGGCATGCAGCCACTGCGCCGACGTCTTGCCAAGATTCTTCAGGTGCTGCAGTTCATCATTCATCAAGCCTCCTTGCGACGGCCGAACGGTGCGTGGGCGAGCTTCTCAGGAGTGTAGCCATCAGTAGGAAAAGCGTGATTGTTTGGTCGGTTTCGACGCAAAAGCTTCTAAGAAGCGAAGTCTTGAAGCTGCGTGAAAGTCTGCGAGCGCGGTAGGAAGAGAGGGCGGCGGAATCAGGATTCCGGGCAAAATATGCCCTGCGTTCAGCGCAATGCGGGGGCGCCGAACGGGTCAGTTAAAAGTCGCTTTTAGCGGGTGCGATAACGCAGGCGTGTGCCGAAATTCATCGACATCAGGATCTCGTCAGCACTCAGCTCTGGAGGGAAGTAGGCGCCGGAGATCTGTGCATGAGCAAGGCTCGCGCCTTCCAGGGAAGCGTTGCGAAAGTCGATGCCGCGCAAGTCGGCGGAGCGGAAGTAGGCATCGGTAAAGTCGACGCCGTCGGCGTTCAGTTCACGTAGGTCCAGCCCCCGGAAATCGCCACCGACCATGTCGATAGGTCCGTCTTTTGGACGCTCGTTGTTGAAGCCTGTGATGTCGTCTTTGTGCAGCAACGCATAAAGCGGGGTGTCGAGAAGTTTCGGCTGGCTCATGTCACATCACCTGTTGGTTTTATGACGCCAGTATAGTGCCACTATTTGGCGGCCGTGAAGCCGGCGAAGGCTTCACGGCTGAAATAGTTTCTTACAGACCAGGCAGGCGCTGGCGAATCTGTGCAACGACGGTGTCGAGGGTTCCGCTTTCATTGGTCTGAACGCGTTTGCTGCAGAGAATCTCTTCGGGCGTCAGGGCCTCACGAGTGGCTTGCTGGGCTTCGATTACGGCCAGGTTGGCGTCGGACGGGTCCTTTTTGTCTGCCTGACGCAGGGCCAGCCAGCTCTCGATCACCGCTTGCGGCGCATTGCAATCGAGGATCAGGAATGGCGCGCCGGTGGCTTCGGCGATTTTCGCTGCGCCGTCACGCTGGTCGCGCTTGAGGTACGTCGCATCGACTACCACTGGGAAACCAGCACGCAGGATCACCGCGGCAATTTCATGCAGGCGGGTGTAAGTGGCGGCGCTGGCGTCGGCGCTGTAGATGCCGGCCTGAGGGTCGTTTGGCACGGTTTGCTCGCCGAACAGACGTTTGCGCTCTACATCGGAACGCAGGCGAATGGCGCCCAACGCTTCCACCAGGCGCATGGCCACGTGACTCTTGCCGACGGCAGAAACACCGTGGGTGATAGCCATGAAGCGCGAAGGAATGGTGCTGTAGCTTTCCGCCAGGTTGGCGTAGTTGCGGTACTGACGCAGGGTGGTGGCACGCTGAACCGGGTCGGCCTCGGCCGGCATGCTGAACAGGCTGACCTTGGCGCGAACCAGTGCACGATAGGCTTTATAGAAGTTCAGCAACTCAAGGCCCTGGTAATCGCCGGTCAGTTCCAGATACTGGCTGATGAAGCGGCGCGCCAGACTCTTCAGGCCACGGTCTTCCAGGTCCATCGCCAGGAAGCCGGTGTCGGCATAAACGTCGGTGAAGCGGAACGGTTCGTTGAACTCGATGCAGTCGAAGATCACGACCTTGCCGTCGATCACGGTGGCGTTGCCCAGGTGGATGTCACCGTGGCATTCGCGGATGAAGCCGTCGGCCTTGCGCTGGGCGAACAGTGGCTTGAGGCGTTCGAAGCTGCTTTCGGCCCAGGCTTGCAGCGCATCCAGTTGCAGCAGGTCGGCCTTGTCGCTGAGGAACGGGCGGATCTGTTCGAAGTTCTGGCGTACCGGCGCCATCACGCTGTCCGGCGTGCCGGCTTCGTGTTCGGCAGGCACTTTCGGCGCGCTGAGGTGGAATTGGGCAATCTGCGCGGCCATCTCGTCGATGTGCAAGGGGGTCAATTCGCCGTTGGCTTGCAGCGTGCTGAGCAGTTGGCTCTGTGGGAATTGACGCATTTTCAGTGCGTAATCGACGACCGGACCCTCGCCACCCAGTTGTGGGGCTTCGGCGCTGCCGGTGATTGGCAACACTTCGAGATACAAATCGTTGGTCAGGCGCTGGTTAAGACGCAGCTCTTCCCCGCAAAAATGCTTGCGAGCATCGAGATTGGTGAAATCCAGGAAGCCGAAATTCACTGGTTTCTTCACTTTATAAGCAAAGGGGCCAGTGAGGATTACCCAGGAAATATGGGTTTCGATGACCTGGAACCCGTCTACGGGATGCGGGTAGAGGGCCGGGTTTTGCAGGGCAGCGATCAGGGACTGGCTCACAGGCGATCCTTCAGAGTCTGGGGAAAATTCATGGCCGTCATTATGGCCGCAAGTCCGTCTGACGCAAACCTCGGAGGGCTCCTGTTGAGTATGAATAAAGTGCGTATAATCCGCCGCCATGACTCGTACTCGATCCCCCCGCACCCCAAAAAAACCACCTTCCAAGGGCCTGCGCCCCTGGCTGGGCTGGGCCCTTAAACTCAGTCTGGTCGGCCTTGTGGTGCTGGCCGGGTTCGCGGTTTACCTCGACGCGATCGTCCAGGAGAAGTTCTCCGGCAAGCGCTGGACCATCCCGGCCAAGGTGTACGCGCGCCCGCTGGAGCTGTTCGTCGGACAAAAGCTCAGCAAGGACGATTTTCTGACCGAGCTCGATGCCTTGGGCTATCGACGTGAAAGCGTGAGCAATGGACCCGGCGCGGCGGCGGTCAGCGGCAATACCGTCGACTTGAATACCCGTGGCTTCCAGTTCTATGAAGGTATGGAGCAAGCGCAACCAGTACGGGTGCGTTTCTCTGGCGACTACGTAGCCGAACTTTCGGCGACCAACGGTTCGAAACTCTCTGTGGTGCGGTTGGAACCGCTACTGATTGGCGGGATTTACCCGAAAAATCTCGAAGATCGCATTTTGATCAAAATCGATCAGGTCCCGCCTTATCTGCTGGAAACTCTGGTCGCCGTGGAAGACCGGGATTTCTACAGCCACTGGGGCGTGTCGCCCAAGTCGATTGCCCGAGCCATCTATGTCAACACCTCTGGCGGCAAGATGACCCAGGGCGGCAGTACGCTGACGCAACAATTGGTCAAAAACTTCTACCTGACCAGCGAACGCAGCCTGACCCGTAAACTCACCGAAGCCATGATGGCGATGTTGCTTGAGCTGCATTATGACAAACGAGAAATTCTTGAGGCTTACCTCAATGAAGTGTTCGTCGGTCAGGATGGGCAGCGAGCGGTGCACGGTTTCGGCTTGGCAAGCCAGTTTTTCTTCGCGCAGCCGTTGTCTGAACTGAAGCTGCATCAAGTCGCGATGCTGGTGGGCATGGTCAAGGGGCCGTCCTATTACAACCCTCGTCGCAATCCTGAACGGGCGCTTGAACGGCGCAACCTCGTGCTCGATGTACTTGAGCAGCAAGGTGTTGCCACCGCCGATCAGGTCGCTGCTGCGAAGAAAATGCCACTGGGTGTGACGACTCGCGGCAAGCTGGCCGACAGCTCGTTCCCCGGCTTCCTCGACCTGGTCAAGCGTCAGCTGCGCGAAGATTATCGCGATGAAGACTTGACCGAAGAAGGCCTGCGGATCTTCACCAGTTTCGACCCGATCCTGCAGATGAAAGCCGAGGCGTCGGTCAACGACACCTTCAAGAGACTCTCCGGGCGCAAGGGTTCCGATGAGGTTGAAGCGGCCATGGTCGTGACCAACCCGGAAACCGGTGAAGTCCAGGCCATGATCGGCAGTCGTCAGGCGAGTTTTGCCGGCTTCAACCGTGCGCTGGATGCTGTACGACCTATCGGCTCTTTGATCAAGCCGGCGGTTTATCTGACAGCCCTTGAGAAGCCGAGCCAGTACACATTGACCAGTTGGCTGTCGGACGATTCCTTCTCGGTCAAAGGCGCGGACGGTCAAGTCTGGAAACCGCAGAACTATGATCGCCGCTCCCATGGCACCGTATTCCTGTATCAGGGCCTGGCGCATTCCTACAACCTGTCGACCGCGCGTCTCGGGTTGGCGGTGGGCGTACCGAATGTCCTGAAGACCCTGGCGCGTCTCGGTGTGAGTCGCGAATTCCCGGCGTTCCCGTCGATGTTGCTGGGCGCTGGCGGTCTGACCCCGATCGAAGTGGCGACCATGTACCAGACCCTGGCCAACGGTGGTTTCAATACGCCGATGCGCGGGATCCGTAGCGTATTGACCGCTGAAGGCGAACCGCTCAAGCGTTATCCGTTTCAGATTCAGCAGCGTTTCGATCCCGCCTCTATTTATCTGATCCAGAGCGCCATGCAGCGGGTCATGCGTGAAGGTACCGGCAGTTCGGTTTACAACGTGTTGCCGAAAACCCTGACCCTGGCCGGCAAGACCGGTACCAGTAACGATTCGCGGGACAGCTGGTTTGCCGGTTTCAGTCAGGACCTGCTGGCAGTGGTCTGGCTGGGTCGCGATGACAACGGCAAGACTCCATTCACCGGCGCCACCGGTGCGCTGCAGGTCTGGACCAGTTTCATGCGCAAGGCCGATCCGTTGCCGCTGGACATGCCGCAGCCAGATAACATTGTTCAGGCCTGGGTCGATTCGCGTACCGGACAAGGCTCTGATGCCAACTGCCCAGGTGCGGTGCAGATGCCGTATATTCGCGGCAGCGAACCGCCTCCCGGTGCCGCTTGCGGTGGCGAAAGCCCTGTTTCCGGCGAAACGGTGATGGATTGGGTCAAGGGCTGGATGAATTAAGCAAAGAGGGTTTCAAGTGAACAAGTGGTTGATTCCAGCGGTTACCGTCGTGGCTTTGCTCAGCGGTTGCTCCTCCGTACAACGCGGGTCGATTCCGGTTGTGGATTCCGGTAGCGCCGTTTCGAACAGTGAACGGGTTTCGGCGAATGGCGGTTTCCGTCAGACGACGACTAAACGTCCTGCGCAAGCCCAGACTCAGGCAATCCCGCAAGGTGATACCGGCGTCGTCGTGATGGTGCCAGGTGGTGGCGCAGTGACGTCGGCACCGATCAGCACTGCGCCGATCACGCCAGGCCCGATTACTCCGGGGCCGATCGATACCTCGCCGGTCCAGTCGACACCGGTCAATCAGGGCAGCTACAGCATGCCGTCGACACCGAGCGGGATTCCTTCGGCGAACTCCGGTGGCTTGTCTGCCGACGAGCAATTGGACGGTCCGGTTCTGGCCTTGCTGACCACCGCTCAGCAGCAACAGGCGAGCGGTGATCTCAACGGTGCTTCTTCCAGCCTCGAGCGCGCCCAGCGTGTTGCGCCGCGTGAGCCGCAAGTGCTTTATCGTCTGGCTCAGGTGCGTATGGCTCAAGGCGATGCTGCACAAGCCGAGCAGTTTGCTCGTCGTGGCCTGACCTTCGCCAACGGTCGTCCGGCACTTCAGGCCAGTCTGTGGCAATTGATCGCTCAGGCGCGTGAGAAACAGGGTGATTCTGCTGGCGCAGCATTGGCCCGTCAGAAGGCCAAGGTATCGCTGTGATGGATGCACGCTTTCCGAAGATTGCCGAACAGCTGCTGTTGATCGAGCGCGAGCTGCGGGTTCAGGGGTGGTGGGACGAGGTCTCGCCCTCCGCCGAAGCGCTTTCCAGTGTCGAACCATTCTCGGTCGATACGCTGGATTTCGAGCAGTGGCTGCAATGGATCTTCCTTCCGCGGATGAAGGTGATCCTCGAGCAGGATCTGCCCTTGCCAAACGCTTCGGGAATTCAGGAAATGGCCGAAATGGTCTTCGCTGCCCGTAATGTCCAGGGCAAGGATCGGCAACTGCAGGTGCTGCTCAAAGAGTTTGATCTGCTGATCACCGCCTCTCGCTGAATCAGAACTGCCAGCGTCTACTGGCAGTTATCCGCAATCTGTTTCTGTGCTTCGCTAATGCGATCCTGCCGCTGCTGGTCGGTCAGGCGGCGCATCTCACCTTCGACATCCTCCCGTATTCGCGGATTGTTCTGCAGCTGAGCCAGGTTCGTCCGTGCCTGTTCGCAGAATGCCTTTAGCTGGGCTTGCTGCTCGGTCACCTGCTTTTTCACTTTTTTGTCGATGGCCTGTTGATCGCCAATGGCACTGCTGCGTGGCGACGGGGGCTGGTTGCTTGCAGGCGAGGAGGGCGTGACCACGGTGGTGGCTTCCCGGCCTTGGGGCGGCTGGGCGTCGAAGTGGGTAACGCCCTGGGCGTCGACCCATTTGTAGATCTGAGCGGCCATGCACAGAGGGCTGATGCCAATCAGCAGGCTGGCGGTCAGGAAAAACGTTCGCATGCCATTTCCTTGTATTGGGTTGCGCAATTGAAGCTAACACAGTTGCTGTTTAGCGGTTTTTTCTTGCTTTCTCATGTGCTTAGTTCAATAAAGCACATAGACGACTTGACTTGGAGAGGACGAAACAGAAGAATCCAAAGTCCGCTGTAGAGGGACTGCCAGAAGCAGGCCCGCTCAGCAGATCATGAGGCGCACATCCGCGCCGACCTGTTACACCCGCAACGCGTTACCTCGCGCTGGGTGGGAAAGGCCCGCAACACTTGGGACGATCCCAATACTTGCTCAGTCAGTGCTGACGTAGTCGGCGACCACCGTCGCTCATGCTCTGCTGAGAAGTAAACCTATTAAGACCCGTCCCCTTTTATGTGGGCGGTATTCTGGCGTTTTAGAGGTGAACAACGTGGAGCTTTTATCTGGCGGTGAGATGCTCGTCCGCTTTTTGCGTGACGAAGGCGTCAAATATATCTACGGGTACCCGGGTGGTGCTCTTCTTCATGTCTACGATGCCCTGTTCAAAGAACCGGAAGTGACCCACATCCTGGTTCGTCACGAACAGGCTGCGACCCATATGGCTGACGGCTATGCCCGTGCCACCGGTAAAGCCGGTGTGGTACTGGTGACCTCCGGCCCGGGCGCAACCAACGCCATTACCGGTATTGCCACGGCCTACATGGACTCCATTCCGATGGTGGTCATTTCCGGCCAGGTGCCTAGCACTATGGTGGGCACCGATGCGTTCCAGGAAACCGACATGATCGGTATCTCCCGGCCGATCGTGAAGCACAGCTTCATGATCAAGCACGCGTCGGAAATCCCGGAAGTCATGAAGAAAGCGTTTTACCTCGCGCAATCCGGTCGTCCTGGTCCGGTCGTTGTCGATATCCCGAAAGACATGACCAACCCGGCCGAGAAGTTCGAATATATCTTCCCGAAAAAAGCCAAGCTGCGTTCCTACAGCCCGGCCGTTCGCGGCCACTCCGGGCAAATCCGCAAAGCGGCAGAAATGCTCCTGGCGGCCAAGCGTCCTGTGATGTACGCAGGCGGCGGCGTGATTCTCGGTGGTGGCTCCGCGCCGCTGACCGAGTTGGCGAAGATGCTCAACCTGCCAGTGACCAATACCCTGATGGGTCTGGGTGCCTACCCTGGCACCGACCGTCAGTTCATCGGCATGCTCGGCATGCACGGCAGTTACACCGCTAACCTGGCGATGCACCATGCCGACGTGATCCTTGCAGTCGGCGCTCGTTTCGATGACCGCGTGATCAACGGCCCGGCCAAGTTCTGTCCGAATGCCAAGATCATTCACATCGACATCGACCCGGCTTCGATTTCCAAGACCATCAAGGCAGACGTACCTATCGTCGGTCCGGTCGAGAGTGTCCTGACCGAGATGGTCGCGATCCTCAAGGAAATCGGCGAGACCCCGAACAAGGAGTCTGTTGCCAGCTGGTGGAAGCAAGTTGATGAGTGGCGCGGTGACCGCGGCCTGTTCCCTTACGACAAGGGCGACGGCAGCGTCATCAAGCCGCAGACCGTGATCGAAACCCTGTGCGAAGTCACCAGGGGCGATGCCTTTGTGGCCTCCGACGTGGGCCAGCACCAAATGTTCGCGGCGCAGTACTACACGTTCAACAAGCCGAACCGCTGGATCAATTCCGGTGGCCTGGGCACCATGGGCTTCGGTTTTCCGGCGGCCATGGGCATCAAGCTGAGCTTCCCGGATGACGACGTCGTCTGCGTGACGGGCGAGGGCAGTATCCAGATGAACATTCAGGAACTGTCCACCTGTCTGCAATATGGCTTGCCGGTGAAAATCGTCATCCTGAACAACGGTGTTCTGGGTATGGTTCGCCAGTGGCAAGACATGAGCTATGGCAGCCGTCACTCGCATTCCTACATGGAGTCGCTGCCTGACTTCGTCAAGTTGGCGGAGGCCTATGGTCACGTCGGCGTGCGCATCACCGACTCGAAAGATTTGAAGTCGAAGATGGAGGAAGCGTTTGCCATGAAAGATCGCCTGGTGGTGCTCGATATTTCGGTCGACACCAGCGAGCACGTCTACCCGATGCAGATCAAAGACGGCTCCATGCGTGATATGTGGCTGAGCAAGACGGAGCGTACTTAATCATGCGGCACATTATTTCCTTGCTTCTGGAAAACGAACCGGGCGCTCTGTCTCGTGTAGTCGGCCTGTTCTCGCAGCGCAACTACAACATCGAAAGCCTGACCGTGGCACCTACGGAAGACCCGACCCTGTCGCGTCTGACGCTGACCACGGTTGGTCACGATGAAGTCATCGAGCAGATCACCAAGAACCTGAACAAGTTGATCGAAGTGGTCAAACTGGTCGACCTGTCGGAGAGTGCTCACATCGAGCGCGAGCTGATGCTGGTCAAGGTCAAGGCTACCGGTGCCCAGCGCGCCGAGATCAAACGCACTACCGATATTTATCGTGGGCAGATCGTTGACGTCAGCGCTAGCGTGTATACCGTTCAATTGACCGGTACCAGCGATAAGCTCGACAGCTTCATTCAGTCCATTGGCACCGCCTCGATTCTGGAAACCGTCCGCAGCGGCGTAACCGGTATTGCCCGCGGCGACAAAGTACTCAGCATCTAAACCAAATTAGCGAATGGCCTGAACGGCCTGGATATATAGGGGAATTTCATGAAAGTTTATTACGAAAAAGACTGCGACCTGTCGATCATCCAGGGCAAGAAAGTTGCCATCATCGGTTACGGCTCCCAGGGCCACGCTCAAGCGTGCAACCTGAAAGACTCCGGCGTTGACGTTACTGTTGGCCTGCGTAAAGGTTCGGCCACTGTTGCCAAAGCCGAAGCTCACGGCCTGAAAGTGACCGACGTTGCTTCCGCTGTTGCGGCTGCCGACCTGGTCATGATCCTGACCCCGGACGAGTTCCAGTCCGCTCTGTACAAGAACGAAATCGAGCCGAACATCAAGAAAGGCGCCACCCTGGCCTTCTCCCACGGCTTCGCGATCCACTACAACCAGGTTGTTCCGCGCGCTGACCTCGACGTGATCATGATCGCGCCGAAAGCTCCGGGCCACACCGTGCGTTCCGAGTTCGTCAAAGGCGGCGGTATCCCTGACCTGATCGCTATCTATCAGGATGCTTCCGGCAACGCCAAAAACGTTGCACTGTCCTACGCTGCTGGCGTTGGTGGCGGTCGTACCGGCATCATCGAAACCACCTTCAAGGACGAGACTGAAACCGACCTGTTCGGCGAACAAGCCGTTCTGTGCGGCGGTACCGTTGAGCTGGTTAAAGCCGGTTTCGAAACCCTGGTTGAAGCTGGCTACGCGCCGGAAATGGCCTACTTCGAATGCCTGCACGAACTGAAGCTGATCGTTGACCTCATGTACGAAGGCGGTATCGCCAACATGAACTACTCGATCTCCAACAACGCTGAATACGGCGAGTACGTGACCGGTCCGGAAGTGATCAACGCCGAATCCCGTCAGGCCATGCGCAACGCCCTGAAACGTATTCAGGACGGCGAATACGCCAAGATGTTCATCAGCGAAGGCGCTACCGGCTATCCTTCGATGACCGCCAAGCGTCGTAACAACGCCGCTCACGGTATCGAAATCATCGGCGAGCAACTGCGCTCCATGATGCCGTGGATCGGTGCCAACAAGATCGTCGACAAAGCTAAAAACTAAGTCGCGCACTTGTACGAAAAACGCGGCCTAGGCCGCGTTTTTTCGTTTGGGTGGCTGGTTCTGGTATAAAGCTGCATCGTTTGCGGCCGAACCGTCGTCCCAGACACCTGTCCAAACTTTCCACCCCGTTGCAAGGTAATGTCCATGAGCGAACGTCCCGAAGAGCCAAACCAGGCTTCTGACGCCGAAAGCCTGCTGCCCATCGATGAACACATCGAGGAAGGGCATGACGCTGAAGGTCGTAAAGTCCGGCATCGTGGTATCTATCTTCTGCCGAATCTGTTCACCACTGCGAATCTGTTCGCAGGGTTTTATTCCATCATCAACTCGATGAGCGCCCAGAGCGCCTTGAGTGCCGGTGATTCGATTGGTGCGAGCAAGTATTTTGCTTTTGCAGCGATCGCGATTTTTGTCGCGATGGTGCTCGACGGCCTCGATGGTCGCGTTGCCCGTATGACTAATACCCAGAGCGCCTTCGGTGCCGAGTACGACTCGCTGTCCGACATGGTCGCCTTTGGTGTCGCGCCGGCATTGCTTGCGTTCGGTTGGGCCTTGGGCGACATGGGGAAGGTCGGCTGGATGGTCGCCTTCATTTATGTAGCTGGTGCGGCGTTGCGCCTGGCGCGTTTCAATACCCAGGTCGGCACTGCGGACAAGCGCTACTTCATTGGTCTGGCCAGTCCGGCTGCTGCTGGTGTGGTCGCAGGCATTGTCTGGGCGTTCAGTGATTACGGCATTCAGGGTTCGAAGATGTCCTTCCTGGTTGCACTGATGGTCGCTGCCGCCGGCATGCTGATGGTCAGCAACATCAAGTACAACAGCTTCAAGGAGCTGGACTTGAAAGGGCGTGTACCTTTCGTGGCGATTCTCGCCGTGGTGTTGGTGTTTGCCGTGGTGTTCAGTGATCCGCCGCGCATCCTGCTGCTGGTTTTCCTCGCTTATGCAGCCTCTGGCCCGGTTCAATATCTGTTACGTCTTCGTCGGCACAAAAACGTTTAACTTCCCTCATACTCCGCAGTCTATTGGTGCATCTGTTCTCCAAAGCTGCGGAGTTACCATGCTGATCAAAGTCTCCAAAGTGTCTGACTGCCACGAGTCGGACGTCACGCCTGAATCCTTCTATCTATCTCGTCGCAATGTTCTCGGTGCCGCCGTTGCCGGTTTGGCCATGAGCAGCCTGCCGCGTTGGGCGGCTGCGGATGATGCTGTGCGTTATGCGGATGTTGAGCCTGGCAAGGCGCCTTCCTGGTTTGCCGAAAAACTTCCTTCTACCAAGTGGGGCGCGGTCAGCGTCAAGGATGAGGCGATCACGCCATTCAAGGACGCGACCCATTACAACAACTTCTACGAGTTCGGCACCGATAAAGGTGATCCTGCCGCCAACGCCGGCGCGCTGAAAACCGAACCTTGGAGTGTGGTGGTGGACGGGGAGGTGGGCAAGCCGGGGCGGTATGCACTGGAAGACTTCATGAAGCCTTATCAGTTGGAGGAGCGCATCTACCGTCTTCGCTGTGTAGAGGCCTGGTCAATGGTCATTCCATGGATCGGATTTCCCATCTCGGCCTTGCTCAAGGAAGTTGAGCCGACGTCCAATGCCAAATTCATTCGCTTCGAAACCCTGGAAGATCCCAAGAGCATGCCCGGGCAACGTTCCGGTTTTGCCTTGATTGACTGGCCTTATGTGGAAGGGCTGCGCCTGGATGAGGCGATGAACCCGTTGGCGATTCTTGCCGTGGGTATGTATGGGCGGGAGTTGCCGAATCAGAACGGCGCGCCTCTGCGTTTGGTGGTCCCGTGGAAGTACGGCTTCAAGAGCATCAAATCCATCGTGCGGATCAGTCTGGTGAGTGAGCAGCCTAAAACCACCTGGCAGAGCATTGCCTCGGATGAGTATGGTTTTTATGCGAACGTGAATCCTGCGGTCGACCATCCACGTTGGACTCAGGCGCGTGAGCGGCGTTTGCCGAGTGGATTGTTCAAGCCCAATGTGCGGGACACGCAGATGTTCAATGGCTACTCGGATGAAGTCGCCTCCTTATATACAGGGCTCGATTTGCGGAAGAACTACTGATGCGATTTCCGTTTTGGCGAATTGGCGTCTTTATAGCTGCTGCGGTCTGGCCGCTGCTTTGGTTGTATCAGGCCTGGGAGGATGTGCTGGGGCCTGATCCGGGCAAGGTGCTGGTTGACCGGTTGGGGCTGGGGACGCTTGTCCTGCTGCTCATTACTTTAAGCATGACACCTGTGCAGAGGCTTACCGGTTGGGCGGGGTGGGTTGCTGTCCGGCGGCAACTGGGGCTGTGGTGCTTCGCTTATGTGGTTTTGCATTTGAGTGGGTATACGGCGTTCATCCTCGGCTTTGATTGGTCGCAGTTGGGTGTCGAGTTGCGCAAACGGCCGTACATTATTGTCGGGACGCTGGGGTTTCTCTGTTTGTTGGCCTTGGCGGTGACCTCAAATCGCTATAGTCAGCGGCGTTTGGGTTCTCGCTGGAAGACATTGCATCGTCTTGCCTATGTGGTTCTCGGGCTTGGATTGCTGCATATGTTGTGGATCGTGCGTGCTGATCTAAAGGAGTGGGCGGTTTACGCTTCTATAGGTGCATTGCTATTAGTGTTGCGACTACCCCCTGTAATCCGCCGAATCCCCCGTTTAATTGCTAAAAAGGCACCTTCTGCAAGGAAAGCGTAATTAAGGGTTGACGGCAGATTCTGGAAGTCTATAATTCGCCCCACTTCCGGCGCAGTCGAAACGGAAAACTCCTTGGTAAACAATGAGTTAAGCAGTTTTCGACAGCGAGTTGCTTCAGGTCATCGAAGCCCAGAAGGAGTTGAAAGAGCGAGGTTGTTTGGCTCTTTTAACGGTTCGATCTTCTCGGTCGAAAGCGGGGTAAAAGAGGTGTTGACAGCAGCGAGTAACGCTGTAGAATTCGCCTCCCGCTGACGAGAGATCGCAAGCGCAAGTGGTTGAAGTTGCAAAGGAAACTTTGAAAACTTCGGAAAATAACCGCTTGACAGCAACAGAGGCTGCTGTAGAATGCGCGCCTCGGTTGAGACGAAAGCTCTTAACCAACCGCTCTTTAACAACTGAATCAAGCAATTCGTGTGGGTGCTTGTGGAGTCAGACTGATAGTCAACAAGATTATCAGCATCACAAGTTACTCCGCGAGAAATCAAAGATGTAACCAACGATTGCTGAGCCAAGTTTAGGGTTTCTTAAAAACCCAAAGATGTTTGAACTGAAGAGTTTGATCATGGCTCAGATTGAACGCTGGCGGCAGGCCTAACACATGCAAGTCGAGCGGCAGCACGGGTACTTGTACCTGGTGGCGAGCGGCGGACGGGTGAGTAATGCCTAGGAATCTGCCTGGTAGTGGGGGATAACGCTCGGAAACGGACGCTAATACCGCATACGTCCTACGGGAGAAAGCAGGGGACCTTCGGGCCTTGCGCTATCAGATGAGCCTAGGTCGGATTAGCTAGTTGGTGAGGTAATGGCTCACCAAGGCGACGATCCGTAACTGGTCTGAGAGGATGATCAGTCACACTGGAACTGAGACACGGTCCAGACTCCTACGGGAGGCAGCAGTGGGGAATATTGGACAATGGGCGAAAGCCTGATCCAGCCATGCCGCGTGTGTGAAGAAGGTCTTCGGATTGTAAAGCACTTTAAGTTGGGAGGAAGGGCATTAACCTAATACGTTGGTGTCTTGACGTTACCGACAGAATAAGCACCGGCTAACTCTGTGCCAGCAGCCGCGGTAATACAGAGGGTGCAAGCGTTAATCGGAATTACTGGGCGTAAAGCGCGCGTAGGTGGTTTGTTAAGTTGGATGTGAAATCCCCGGGCTCAACCTGGGAACTGCATTCAAAACTGACAAGCTAGAGTATGGTAGAGGGTGGTGGAATTTCCTGTGTAGCGGTGAAATGCGTAGATATAGGAAGGAACACCAGTGGCGAAGGCGACCACCTGGACTGATACTGACACTGAGGTGCGAAAGCGTGGGGAGCAAACAGGATTAGATACCCTGGTAGTCCACGCCGTAAACGATGTCAACTAGCCGTTGGGAGCCTTGAGCTCTTAGTGGCGCAGCTAACGCATTAAGTTGACCGCCTGGGGAGTACGGCCGCAAGGTTAAAACTCAAATGAATTGACGGGGGCCCGCACAAGCGGTGGAGCATGTGGTTTAATTCGAAGCAACGCGAAGAACCTTACCAGGCCTTGACATCCAATGAACTTTCCAGAGATGGATTGGTGCCTTCGGGAACATTGAGACAGGTGCTGCATGGCTGTCGTCAGCTCGTGTCGTGAGATGTTGGGTTAAGTCCCGTAACGAGCGCAACCCTTGTCCTTAGTTACCAGCACGTCATGGTGGGCACTCTAAGGAGACTGCCGGTGACAAACCGGAGGAAGGTGGGGATGACGTCAAGTCATCATGGCCCTTACGGCCTGGGCTACACACGTGCTACAATGGTCGGTACAGAGGGTTGCCAAGCCGCGAGGTGGAGCTAATCCCAGAAAACCGATCGTAGTCCGGATCGCAGTCTGCAACTCGACTGCGTGAAGTCGGAATCGCTAGTAATCGCGAATCAGAATGTCGCGGTGAATACGTTCCCGGGCCTTGTACACACCGCCCGTCACACCATGGGAGTGGGTTGCACCAGAAGTAGCTAGTCTAACCTTCGGGAGGACGGTTACCACGGTGTGATTCATGACTGGGGTGAAGTCGTAACAAGGTAGCCGTAGGGGAACCTGCGGCTGGATCACCTCCTTAATCGACGACATCAGCTGCTCCATAAGTTCCCACACGAATTGCTTGATTCATTGAAGAAGACGATAAGAAGCAGCCCTAACAGGTTGTAGCTTAGTTGGTTGGAGCGCACCCCATGCTCTGTGGTAAAGAGCAGGGTGAGGTCGGCCTTAAAGCTCGAAATTGGGTCTGTAGCTCAGTTGGTTAGAGCGCACCCCTGATAAGGGTGAGGTCGGCAGTTCGAATCTGCCCAGACCCACCAATTTTGTGTGGGAACCTGTAGAAATACGGGGCCATAGCTCAGCTGGGAGAGCGCCTGCCTTGCACGCAGGAGGTCAACGGTTCGATCCCGTTTGGCTCCACCACTACTGCTTCTGTTTGTTGAAAGCTTAGAAATGAGCATTCCATCGTGATGATGGTGAATGTTGATTTCTAGTCTTTGGATTAGATCGTTCTTTAAAAATTTGGGTATGTGATAGAAAGATAGACTGGACGTTACTTTCACTGGTAACGGATCAGGCTAAGGTAAAATTTGTGAGTAGCTCTTAATTGAGCAAGCATGCGAATTTTCGGCGAATGTCGTCTTCACAGTATAACCAGATTGCTTGGGGTTATATGGTCAAGTGAAGAAGCGCATACGGTGGATGCCTTGGCAGTCAGAGGCGATGAAAGACGTGGTAGCCTGCGAAAAGCTTCGGGGAGTCGGCAAACAGACTTTGATCCGGAGATGTCTGAATGGGGGAACCCAGCCATCATAAGATGGTTATCTTAAGCTGAATACATAGGCTTAAGAGGCGAACCAGGGGAACTGAAACATCTAAGTACCCTGAGGAAAAGAAATCAACCGAGATTCCCTTAGTAGTGGCGAGCGAACGGGGACTAGCCCTTAAGTGGCTTTGAGATTAGCGGAACGTTCTGGAAAGTACGGCCATAGTGGGTGATAGCCCTGTACGCGAAAATCTCTTAGTCATGAAATCGAGTAGGACGGAGCACGAGAAACTTTGTCTGAATATGGGGGGACCATCCTCCAAGGCTAAATACTACTGACTGACCGATAGTGAACTAGTACCGTGAGGGAAAGGCGAAAAGAACCCCGGAGAGGGGAGTGAAATAGATCCTGAAACCGTATGCGTACAAGCAGTGGGAGCCCACTTTGTTGGGTGACTGCGTACCTTTTGTATAATGGGTCAGCGACTTATTTTCAGTGGCGAGCTTAACCGAATAGGGGAGGCGTAGCGAAAGCGAGTCTTAATAGGGCGTCTAGTCGCTGGGAATAGACCCGAAACCGGGCGATCTATCCATGGGCAGGTTGAAGGTTGGGTAACACTAACTGGAGGACCGAACCGACTACCGTTGAAAAGTTAGCGGATGACCTGTGGATCGGAGTGAAAGGCTAATCAAGCTCGGAGATAGCTGGTTCTCCTCGAAAGCTATTTAGGTAGCGCCTCATGTATCACTGTAGGGGGTAGAGCACTGTTTCGGCTAGGGGGTCATCCCGACTTACCAAACCGATGCAAACTCCGAATACCTACAAGTGCCGAGCATGGGAGACACACGGCGGGTGCTAACGTCCGTCGTGAAAAGGGAAACAACCCAGACCGTCAGCTAAGGTCCCAAAGTTATGGTTAAGTGGGAAACGATGTGGGAAGGCTTAGACAGCTAGGAGGTTGGCTTAGAAGCAGCCACCCTTTAAAGAAAGCGTAATAGCTCACTAGTCGAGTCGGCCTGCGCGGAAGATGTAACGGGGCTCAAACCATACACCGAAGCTACGGGTATCACTTAGGTGATGCGGTAGAGGAGCGTTCTGTAAGCCTGTGAAGGTGAGTTGAGAAGCTTGCTGGAGGTATCAGAAGTGCGAATGCTGACATGAGTAACGACAATGGGTGTGAAAAACACCCACGCCGAAAGACCAAGGTTTCCTGCGCAACGTTAATCGACGCAGGGTTAGTCGGTCCCTAAGGCGAGGCTGAAAAGCGTAGTCGATGGAAAACAGGTTAATATTCCTGTACTTCTGGTTATTGCGATGGAGGGACGGAGAAGGCTAGGCCAGCTTGGCGTTGGTTGTCCAAGTTTAAGGTGGTAGGCTGGAATCTTAGGTAAATCCGGGATTCTAAGGCCGAGAGCTGATGACGAGTTACCCTTTGGGTGACGAAGTGGTTGATGCCATGCTTCCAAGAAAAGCTTCTAAGCTTCAGGTAACCAGGAACCGTACCCCAAACCGACACAGGTGGTTGGGTAGAGAATACCAAGGCGCTTGAGAGAACTCGGGTGAAGGAACTAGGCAAAATGGCACCGTAACTTCGGGAGAAGGTGCGCCGGTGAGGGTGAAGCATTTACTGCGTAAGCCCATGCCGGTCGAAGATACCAGGCCGCTGCGACTGTTTATTAAAAACACAGCACTCTGCAAACACGAAAGTGGACGTATAGGGTGTGACGCCTGCCCGGTGCCGGAAGGTTAATTGATGGGGTTAGCTAACGCGAAGCTCTTGATCGAAGCCCCGGTAAACGGCGGCCGTAACTATAACGGTCCTAAGGTAGCGAAATTCCTTGTCGGGTAAGTTCCGACCTGCACGAATGGCGTAACGATGGCGGCGCTGTCTCCACCCGAGACTCAGTGAAATTGAAATCGCTGTGAAGATGCAGTGTATCCGCGGCTAGACGGAAAGACCCCGTGAACCTTTACTATAGCTTTGCACTGGACTTTGAATTTGCTTGTGTAGGATAGGTGGGAGGCTTTGAAGCGTGGACGCCAGTTCGCGTGGAGCCAACCTTGAAATACCACCCTGGCAACTTTGAGGTTCTAACTCAGGTCCGTTATCCGGATCGAGGACAGTGTATGGTGGGTAGTTTGACTGGGGCGGTCTCCTCCTAAAGAGTAACGGAGGAGTACGAAGGTGCGCTCAGACCGGTCGGAAATCGGTCGTAGAGTATAAAGGCAAAAGCGCGCTTGACTGCGAGACAGACACGTCGAGCAGGTACGAAAGTAGGTCTTAGTGATCCGGTGGTTCTGTATGGAAGGGCCATCGCTCAACGGATAAAAGGTACTCCGGGGATAACAGGCTGATACCGCCCAAGAGTTCATATCGACGGCGGTGTTTGGCACCTCGATGTCGGCTCATCACATCCTGGGGCTGAAGCCGGTCCCAAGGGTATGGCTGTTCGCCATTTAAAGTGGTACGCGAGCTGGGTTTAGAACGTCGTGAGACAGTTCGGTCCCTATCTGCCGTGGACGTTTGAGATTTGAGAGGGGCTGCTCCTAGTACGAGAGGACCGGAGTGGACGAACCTCTGGTGTTCCGGTTGTCACGCCAGTGGCATTGCCGGGTAGCTATGTTCGGAATAGATAACCGCTGAAAGCATCTAAGCGGGAAACTAGCCTCAAGATGAGATCTCACTGGGACCTTGAGTCCCCTGAAGGGCCGTCGAAGACTACGACGTTGATAGGTTGGGTGTGTAAGCGCTGTGAGGCGTTGAGCTAACCAATACTAATTGCCCGTGAGGCTTGACCATATAACACCCAAGCAATTTGCTGACCTGAAGAGGCACCAGATTGCGGTGTGTGAAGACGACAGCAGTCGAAAATTCGCAAGGCAACACACAAATCTATCACCTACCCATTCGCTGGAGCGTGAACCTGCAAAGGCCCACGACCTGGCTACCGAATTTCTTGACGACCATAGAGCATTGGAACCACCTGATCCCATCCCGAACTCAGCAGTGAAACGATGCATCGCCGATGGTAGTGTGGGGTTTCCCCATGTGAGAGTAGGTCATCGTCAAGATTAAATTCCGAAACCCCTATCTGCGTATGCAGGTAGGGGTTTTGTTTTGTCCGCAGGAAAGTGGCTTTCAGTTAAAGCACAAATTTGCACAGTTATTTTCGATCCATGACACTAGAATAGGTCCAACTTTTTCGGAGCCAGAGCCTTTATGCCAGATCCGGTTGACGCCCCAGGGCTGTCAGAATTACCGCTGGACGACTTGGTAGCGTGTCATGAGTGCGACTTGCTGATGCGCAAGCCCGAACTCGCCCATGGCGAGAAAGCGCTCTGTCCGCGCTGCGGTTACGAGCTCTACGCCCATCGACATAACGTCGTACAGCGCAGTCTCGCCTTGGTTCTCGCCGCTCTGTTGTTGTATATCCCGGCGAACTTTTTACCCATCATGCAGCTCCATCTACTCGGGCAGTCATCGCATGACACTGTCTGGACTGGCGTTGTTGGCCTGTTCGATACCGGAATGCAGGGCGTTGCAGTCGTGGTGTTTCTCTGCAGCATGGGAATCCCGCTGCTCAAGTTGCTTTGCCAACTGGTTGTACTGCTGAGTATTCGTTTTGATATCGGACGCAGTTACGGCCTGTTGCTCTACCGCATTTATCACCATTTACGCGATTGGGGGATGCTCGAGGTCTACCTCATGGGCGTACTGGTGGCGATCGTAAAACTGGCAGATATGGCAGCAATTACCGTCGGGCTTGGCCTGGCGTGCTTTATCGGTTTGTTGTTGGTTCAGGTCTGGTTGGAGGTTGTGATGTCGCCCCATCAGATCTGGCAGGCTTTATCAGGAGAGGATGCCCATGCGGGCGATTGATGCAGGCATTCTGATTTGCGCCGAATGCCATGAATTGAACAAGCAGGAAGCCGACACCGACGAACAGGTCTGCACCCGTTGCGGTGCGCTGGTTCACGCCCGTCGCCCGAACAGCGTGATGCGTACCTGGGCGTTGCTGGTTACCGCCGCGGTTCTCTACATCCCGGCCAACGTGCTGCCGATCATGACCGTCAGTTCACTGGGGCAGGGCGATCCCAGCACCATCATGTCCGGTGTGATCCAACTGGTTCAACACGGCATGATCCCCATCGCCGCCGTGGTTTTTATCGCCAGTATTCTGGTACCAACGTTCAAACTGGTGGGCATTGCACTGCTGCTGTTTTCCGTGCAGCGCCGCCAGCCACTCTCGGCTCGTCAACGCATTTGGATGTACCGCTTTATTGAGTTCATTGGCCGCTGGTCGATGCTCGATATTTTTGTGATCGCCATCCTGGTGGCGGTTGTGAATTTCGGACGGCTTGCCAGCGTCGAAGCCAATCTTGGCGCCATCGCTTTCGCCAGTGTGGTGATTCTGACGATGCTTGCCGCAGTAACTTTCGATCCCCGACTGATTTGGGATAACACGGAGTCGGACGACGACCATGACTGATTTGCCTACAGCAAAAACCCGACCGGCCTCGAACTGGTCAGCTATTTGGGTGTTGCCCCTGATTGCCCTGATCATCGGCGGCTGGCTTGGCTGGCGTGCCTACAACGAGACCGGCATCGAGATTCAGGTGCGTTTCGAAAGTGGTGAAGGCATTCAGGCCAACAAGACCGAAGTCGTCTACAAAGGCATGTCGGTGGGTAAGGTGAAGACCCTCAAACTTGATGACGAAGGCAACTCCAAAGGCGTGATCGCCACCGTCGAAATGAACAAGGACGTGGAGCCATACCTGCGGACCAGCACCCGTTTCTGGCTGGTAAAGCCGAGCGTGACGCTGGCCGGCATCACTGGCCTGGAGACGCTGGTCTCGGGTAACTACGTGGCGATAAGCCCGGGTGAGGGTGAGCCGACTCGCAAGTTCAAAGCCTTGGCTGAAGAGCCGCCGCTATCGGACGCCCAGCCCGGTCTACACCTGACCATCAAGGCTGATCGTCTCGGTTCACTCAATCGCGGTAGCCCGGTTTTCTATAAGCAGATCAGGGTCGGCCAGATCAAAAGTTACCTGCTATCCGAAGACCAAAGCACCGTCGAACTCAAAGTTTTCATCGAACCGACTTACGCCAAGCTTGTGCGCAAACACACGCGATTCTGGAACGCCAGCGGCATCAGCATCGACGCCAACCTGTCGGGTGTGAAAGTGCGCAGCGAGTCCCTGGCGAGCATCGTCGCCGGCGGTATCGCGTTCGCCACGCCGGAGAACCGCAAGGACAGCCCACCCACCGACCCGAGCCTGCCATTCCGTCTCTACGAAGATTTCGATGCAGCCGCGGCCGGTATTCGGGTCAAGGTCAAACTCAGCGACTTCGAAGGAATGCAGGCTGGTCGCACACCGGTTATGTACAAAGGCATTCAGGTCGGCAATCTGAAAGCGCTCAAGATCGATCCTGATCTATCCAGTGCCACCGCCGAATTGACCCTCGATCCTCTGGCTGAAGATTACCTGGTCGAAGGCACCCAGTTCTGGGTGGTCAAACCGTCGATCTCGCTGGCCGGTATCACCGGTCTCGAAGCGTTGGTCAAAGGTAACTACATCGCCGTGCGTCCAGGAGACAAAGGCGCCGCACCGCAGCGCGAGTTTGTGGCACGGCCGAAGGCACCGCCGCTCGACTTGCGTGCACCGGGATTGCACCTGGTGCTGTTCACCGAAAACCTCGGTTCGCTGGAGGTCGGCAGCCCGATTCTCTACAAGCAGGTCAAGGTCGGTTCGGTCCAGAGCTATCAGTTCTCACGCACTAAAAAGCAGTTGGTGATTGGTGTACACATCGAGAAGGAATACGAAGGTCTGGTCAACGCCTCGACACGGTTCTGGAATGCCAGCGGCATTACGCTCACGGGCGGACTGACCGGCGGAATCCAGGTCAAAAGTGAGTCGCTGCAAAGCCTGATGGCTGGCGGCGTTGCCTTCGAAACCCCGGAAGCCAAGGCACCGTTGCAGAAACGGATTCCGCGTTTCCGTCTGTTCGCCAGCCATGACGAAGCCAACCAGAAAGGAGCCGTGGTCACGATCAAGGTTGATCGTGCCGATGGCTTGCGCAACGGCACACCTGTGAGATTCAAAGGCCTGGATGTCGGCAAAATTGAAGACGTCGACCTCACGGATGACCTGCAATCGGTGATGCTGACCGCAAGAATCACCGAGGTGCCGGAGCGTATCGCTCGGGTCGGCAGTCAGTTCTGGGTGGTCAAACCTGAACTGGGTCTGATCAAGACGTCCAACCTCGAAACGCTGGTTACGGGCCAATACATCGAAGTGCAGCCGGCGGCGAAAAACCTCGGCCCGCAGAAGAACTTCGTGGCCCTGACCAATCCGCCGGAAACCGCTAAACAAGAAGCCGGTTTGAGTCTGGTGTTGAGCGCTGCCCGCCGTGGTTCGCTGAAAACAGGTGTGCCGGTCACTTATCGCGAAATCACCGTGGGCAAGGTGACAGGCTATGAACTCGGCCAGACGGCGGATCGTGTGTTGGTGCACATCCTGATCGAGCCGAAGTACGCGCCGTTGGTGCGCAGCGGCACGCGTTTCTGGAACTCCAGTGGTTTTGGCTTTGATTACGGCTTGTTCAAAGGGGCGACGATGCGTACCGAATCGCTGGAGACGCTGATTCAGGGCGGCATCGCTTTCGCCACACCGGACGGTGAGCGCATGGGTAGTCCGGCGCGAGCTGAGCAAACGTTCCCGCTGTTCGATAAGTTCGAAGACGAATGGCTGACCTGGGCACCGAAGATTTCAATCGGCAAGTAAGCCCAAAACGGCAGGCATGAAAAAGGCCGCGATCCATTGGATCGCGGCCTTTTTCATGGCTGTCGATTAACGCAAATCAGACCGCATCCAGCTCCGGCTCATCCGCTTCAACGGTAGCGGCAGCCTTCACTTCATCGTGACGACGGATGTACTTCCAGTCCGCCTCGTCGATGTAGATCCCGTTCGGGCCGCTGCCGCCTTCCAGGTCGATGGCGACACTGGCGCAGACCTGCGGTTTCACACTCGCCAGGATCGGTACGAAGCCCAGTTGCAGGCTGGTTTCCAACAGCGCTGCCTGGTTCTTCTCGTCAATGTCCGCTGCCTCGTCGAGGTAGTACGGCAGGCGCACGCGACCGGCCTGGTCGCGGTCCATCAAGTGCAGCAACAAGTACATGTTGGTCAGCGCTTTGATGGTCATGGTCGTACCGTTGGACGCGGCGCCATCGATGTCGGTGTGGATGACCGGCTGACCGTTGACCTTGGTGATCTCGAACGCCAGCTCGAACAAGTCCTTGAGGCCGAGCTGGTTGTGGTTCGCCGCCACCAGCCGTGCCAGATACTCCTTGGCTTCTTCGTTCTTGTTGTCCTGATCGGCGCTTTGGCTCAGGTCGAAGACCGAAAGGGTTTCGCCTTCTTCATACTGACCGGCGCTGTGGATGATCTGGTCGATGTGCTTGAGCGCTTCCTTGTTCGGGGCCAGCACGATGCGGAAGCTTTGCAGGTTGGAGACCTGACGCTTGTTGATCTCGCGGTTGAACAACGCCAGTTGATGCTCGAGGCTGTCGTAGTCGCTGCGGATGTTGCGCAGGGTCCGGGCAATGTCGGTTACGGCCGCACGACGCGCCTTGCCAAGGGTCAGTGCTTCGTCGGTACGGTGCGCGTAAGCGTTGATCAACAGTTGCAGGCGACGCTCCATATCGTCTTCGCTGTCGAACTTGGCCACACCCTTTAGGCGGACCTGAGCGTACAGCGCCTCGATCTGACCATCGCTGCGTAGCAAACCTTGCCAGCTGTCCTGATAGTCATTGAGCAGCGGCAGCAGGTTGTCCATGGAATCGTCGATCGGGTCCATGAATGGCGTACCGAACGGCAGATCTGCGGGTAACAGCTGACGGCGGCGCAGGGCGTCGTCGAGGGTGCGTTGCTTGGCTTCCATGTCGCCGATCTGCCGGCCGACCAGTTGCAGTTTGGCCGACAGTTGCTGGACGCGTTCGGTGAAGGCGTCGCTGGAGCGCTTCAACTCGTCCTGCGCCGCTTCCATCTGCGCGAGTTGTTCGAGCTTGTCACCTTCCTCGGCGCTCAGGGTTTGCGCGCGGCGGAAATCTTCCAGCGCTTTCTGCGCATCCAGCACTTGCTGGTACAACGCTTCGGTCTGGGTCTTGCTCGCGGCGCGGTCGGCGGCCACGGCTTGCTGGGTTTTCAGTTGCTTGAGTTCTTTGTCCAGACGCTCTTTCTGATCGCGCAATGCTGCGCGGTCAGCCAGGGCTTGCAGGGCCGGCGGCTCGATGTGCGAGATGTCGATGGACAGGCCAGGCACTTCGAAGCGCTCGCCCTTGAAACCGTCGAGGATCAGTTCCATGGATTTGACCCACTGACCGTCCTCGTCCAGCGTAATACCGTGCTCACCCAGCGGCAGGCTGAACAATGCGCTGTTGAACAAACGCATCAGGCGCTCGACGTCCTGTTGCGAGAATTCCTCGCGCAGACGGGCGTAGCTGTTGTTGTCGGCGTGATCGAGTTGCTGCTTGACCGACTTCAGGCGTTTTTCCAGATCCCGCAGACGCTCTTCCAGATCCTCGGCGCTGAACTGTCGCGACTGCGCCAGCGCACCGGCCAGTTCATCGTGCGCATCCTTGGCCGCGAGCAGTTGCTGCTCAAGGACTTTGACGTCAGTGACCAAGGCGAAGCGATGCTTGAGCACCGACAGCTCGCCGAGCCAGCGCTGGATGCCGGAAATTTCCCGCTCCAGGCGCATCAGTTCCTGAGTGCCGCCGCGCTGATCGTTTTGCAGCGCGTCCTGTTCGTTACGGTAGTGCTCGGCCTGAATCGTCAGTTCTTCCTTGCGCGCACTGGCGTAGTCCGACCAGGTGCCGAGCAGGGAATCGAGCAGCGGCGAGATCCGGTGCAGTTTGCCGCGCAGGATGTTGCGCTGGGTCACGCCTGCCGCAAGGGCTTCAACCAATGGGCCGGCTGTGACCAGCGAGTTGTAGTCCTGCTCCATGCGTCGTACATCGCGGAACGCTTCTTCGCACGCGGCGATGTAGTCGACGCTGCCGGAACGCAAGCTGTGTTCGAACGCATCGAGGAATAGCTGCTTGAGCTTGGCCGCGGTGATTTCGCGCATGTGCAGCAGGTTGATGAACAGCGCGCGGAAGGTCTTCAGGCTCTGCTCGCTGGTGGAGCGCAGCGGGATCAGTGTCAGGTCCAGCGGGATCGACGTGTGACCGCCGACCAACAAACGACGCAGTTCATCCGGCTTGAGCTCGTAGGCTTTCAGGCCTTCGCGCTCAAGGTTGGTGAACAATTCTTTCTGACGCAGGCAGGTGTCGTTTTTCTGGTAATGGGCCAGATCCAGTTTGCCGGCATAGGCAAAGAACTGGTGACCGAAACCACCGCCCGGGCCGCGACCGACCACGCCGATCACGTGCGGGCCGTGGGGCAGCGAGACTTCGACCAGGATGTAGCTGGTGTCCGAGGCGAAGTAGAAACGCCGGGATTGTTCCAGGCTGTACTTGCCGAAACTCATGTCCGACATGCGCGCCAGAATCGGGAACTGCAACGCGTTGATCGAGGCGGATTTGCCGAGGTTGTTCGCGCCGTAAACCGACAGCGGTTCTTCCAGCGGGAACAGGCCGAGGCTGTACCCGGCGGTGTTCAAAAGGGCAAAGCGGCGAATGCCGTAGCGTTCCTTGCTCATGCGTCGGTCTCCTGTTCTTCGGCAATGGCGCGGGCCATGGCGTCTTCTTCTCTTTCTTCAGCGAAGTCGCTGAGATCGAGCGGATCATCGGTTTCCAAAAGCTTTTCGTCGCTGTCGTCATCGATTAGCACCGGAACCGGCAGAGGCAAGACGCTGTGCAGGCTGGCGGCCAGATCGCGGTCCTGCTGGACCGACAGGCAGACATCGAGGAAGCGGTGCATCGGCGGCAGGAAACGGTAGATGCCGTTTTCTTCGCCGGCGAAACCGAGTTGGGTCATGCGGCGCATGATTTTTTCTTCGAGTTCTTCGACGGTCTGTACTTCGGCCTGGATAAACAGGTCGCGGTACTTTTCCAGCAACGACGGCAATTCATCACGGCCGAGGCTGCCACCGTCAAGCACGGCGACCGGGTCGCGGCCCTGGTCGGCCAGGTGCTCGACGAGGATGAAGGTGAACAGCGCCAGACGTTGCGCCGTCTTGTTCACCGCCGCAGCGGCCAGATCCGGCACGAAGTAGTAGAAACCGCGGGTGTCGCAGACCAACTCATAGCCCAGCGCCCTGAACAGCGTGCGGTACTGGTCCTGGAAGTTCGACAGTTGCGCGTACAGCTCAGGGTCGCGGCGGCTGACGTGATAACCCTTGAACAGCTCGCGAAAGATCGGCGCCAGCTGGGACAGTTCGGATAGATCAAGATGCATGTGGGGTGCTCGCAGAATCCTCGGCGGCGGTGTCGCGGGCCGAGAGCAGGGCGAAGGAGCGCAGGCTGACCTGGTGCTCGTGAGTGTGGTAGTCGCGGCGTTCCAGACGCTCGCGTGTGAAGCGCTTTTCCCGCGACAGGCGCGAGAACCAATAAAGCAATTCGTCGGTAGCGCCGTCCGGTTCCTGCTCCAGCAGCCAGGTCATCAAGTCCGGCATCGGCAGGGCGTCTTCGCAGCGCTCGAGCATTTCCCGAACCGTGCGTGGCGCGCGCGGCGCTTCGCCTTTCTGAGTTTTGTGCGCCTTGGGGAAGCGCGCCGGTTTCGGCTCGAAACGGGCCAAAGCGTAAACGTAGGCTTCGACCTGGCTGGCACTGCCGAGGAACGTGCTTTGCGGGCGGGTGAACATCGGCATCGCCGCTTGTGGCACCGCATCGATGCCTTTGCGACGAATGGCCGACAAGGCCAGCGCCGCGCCACGGGTCACGGCGTTGTGCCGACGGGCTTCTTCACGCAGCGGCAGCAACAGCTCTCGCGCGTGACGCAAGGTCAGTTGAGCGCTGGTCTGCATTTCGAGGATGCGCGCGTGGGTGCGCAGCAACATGTCGTCATCGACCAGGTGGCCGAGGCGCTGCTGCTCGGTGAGCATCTTCAGCAGCACGTTCTCGACCTTGCGCACACCTTGTTCGAAGGCGCCGTCGGCATTCACCAACTGGATCATCGGTTCGACGTATTCGTCCCAGGTCGCCAGTACTTCGGCGTAACGCTGACGCAGCGGAATCTGCCGGTCGCTGGTCTTGGCCCGCTCGGCGACGGCCACCAGGGCCTGTTCGTCGTTGGCGAGTTTCTTCAATACGTCCCGTACGCGCATGTCGAGCAGGCGCAACTGGCGCGCCAGGTCGTGGCCGTCGCGGATGTCGAAAGCGTCCTGGATATAACCGGCCAGGCGTTCGAGATGACGCAGATAGGCTTCGATCTCCAGGCACAGGCCCAGACGGTGCTCACGGCGCAGGTAGGCGAGGAAGTCGTGGATCTGCGCATTGAGCTCGAAACGGTTCGGGCTTTTCGCCACGGGAACCAGAATGTCGAGGCGGATCCACACGTCCAGCAGGCTGGTGATGTCCTGCGGCGTACTGTCCAGTTGCTGGGCGGCCAGCTGTGAACGCAGTTCGTTGAGGCTCAAGGTGCCTTGGTCGAAGTGCTCGCACAGTGGCTCCAGAAGTGCCCAGTGTTCAGCGAGGGCGCGCAAGACGCGCTTGGGTTCGATCATCGGAATGGCCGGCTGGTTGGCGATTAAAAGTCGCGATTGTACTGCATCACGCCCGTTGCGATTCACTCTCGGGACGGACAGTTGGCTTTCTATCGATCAAGCGTGGGCGATCTTGAGCGAAGGGCGGTAGAATCACCGCACTTTAGTTATCCACAAGTGGCCGACCTTTGCTTATCGAGTCCCGTCGCCGCGCTTATTTGACCGCCATGCAGGTGGTCAACTGGCTGCCGCGCACCGAATTGCCCTTTGCTGCGCCCTCGCGCCCCGAACTGCTGGAGATGCCCGAGCCGTTGCTCGTCGCGCCGGTTGCTCCGGTTGCGCCCGCGCCTGTGGCTGATTCACCCGTGGAACCTGTGGCCAAACCGGCCGAACGGGTGAAAATCGAGGTGCCACGGCCATCGCTGGCCAGCACGCGCACGAATGCCAAGGTTGAAGAAGAGGCCGCTCCGGTTGTGGCCAAGGCGCCAGTCGTGCCGCCACCGCGTTTCGCGCTGCAATTGCTGCGGGCCGGGCGTTGCCTGCTGCTGGTGGAGTTACCCACAGGCGAATCGTTCCAGACCCGCGACCCCGCCTATCTGTTGCTCAAAGACATGCTGCGCGCCGCCGGTCTGCCGGACAGCCCGCAGATCGTCGGCGAGCCGGTGCGTTGGCCGCTGTTGTCTCGGGGCACCATGGATCAAGGTCCGGAAGCGGCTCGCGACTTCGTGCAAGGTTTTCTCTCGGCCCGACTGGAAGACGCACCGTGCGTCTGCGTGTGGCTGATCGGTCTGCCGGCGGTGCGGTTCGCCGGTGAGGCGAACGCCGAATCCTTCAACCGTGAACTCCAGGTCGAAGGCCTGGGCTCGGTCTGGGCCCTGCCGGGTCTGGAATTATTAATGGAAGAGCCACAGCGTAAGGCTGATGTCTGGCAAGCCATGCGTCGGCTGATGGCGCGCTGGAAAGAATCGAATGAGTGACGCTGTATCGTTCCGCCCAATGACCGAGGCGGACCTGGACGCTGTACTGAAAATCGAATACGCGGCTTACAGCCATCCCTGGACTCGCGGGATTTTTCTCGATGGGCTGGGTAAATATCAGATATGGCTGATGTTTGAAGGCCAGCAGCAAGTCGGCCACGGGGTGGTGCAGATCATCCTTGATGAAGCGCATCTGCTGAACATCACCGTCAAACCGGAAAACCAGGGCCGTGGCCTGGGCTTGACGTTGCTGGAGCATTTGATGTCCCGGGCGTATGACGCCAAGGCGCGCGAGTGTTTCCTTGAAGTGCGCGACAGCAACCGTGGCGCGTTCAAGTTGTATGAGCGTTATGGGTTTAACGAGATTGGTCGGCGGCGCGATTACTACCCGGCAGTTGGCGGACGGGAAGATGCCGTTGTAATGGCCTGCACCTTGGTGGATTGATGCGTTGTTATTGTGGCGAGGGAGCGAGCTCCCCCGCGTCACAGGATCAACGATTACCGTCTATCGGATCGCGCTGCGCCATTTCCGCTTCATCCAGCCCATTACCACCGCCAATGTCTTCTTCATCGACAATGCTCAAATCCCAATCGGCCTGGCCACCGTCACCCGCTTCATGGGCGTCCCGTGCGCCGTCTTCACGGATCAGGTTTTCCGGGCTCATATCGTCGTCGGTGGGCTCATGGTCATCCGTCGAGGCCCCGGTCATGCCGGCTTCACGCACGCGATCCCTAGGCATCAGCCGCTCGCGTTCCGATTCCGGTAGCTCGTCGCCGATTTTGCCGCTGGGTGTTTCCTCGTCGAAATCCAGTTCATGCATTGATCCCATGCGGTCTTCGTTGTCATCGATGGGCTCGGGTTGCACCGCATCGTACGGACGTCGTGATTCATTCATGGCAATTCCTCATACTGTGGGCCTTACTAGGTGGACCCACTGGGCTCCTTAGAATTCCACCGGCCATACTTGCATCAAGCGCGTGACCCCGACGGGCGGTTGTCTGTCAAACCAGCGCATCATTCTTGAGGCTTTACAGCATGAACGAATTACAAGATCTGATTGATAACAACGAACGCTGGGCCGAAGCGATCAAACAGGAAGATCCGGACTTCTTCTCCAAGCTGGCCCGCCAACAGACGCCTGAGTACCTGTGGATCGGCTGTTCCGATGCACGCGTACCGGCCAACGAGATCGTCGGCATGCTGCCCGGCGATCTGTTTGTACACCGCAATGTGGCCAACGTAGTGCTGCACACCGACCTCAACTGTTTGTCGGTGATTCAGTACGCGGTCGACGTGCTGAAGGTCAAACACATCCTCGTTACCGGCCACTATGGCTGCGGCGGCGTGCGCGCCTCGATGCAGGACCGTCAACTGGGCCTGATCGACGGCTGGCTGCGCTCGATTCGCGATCTCTATTATGAAAAACGCGAAGAACTCGCCAAATTGCCCACTGAAGAAGAGCGGGTCGACCGCCTCTGCGAATACAACGTGATCCAGCAAGTGGCCAACGTCGGGCACACCAGCATTGTGCAAAACGCCTGGCACCGCGGGCAGAGCCTGTCTGTTCACGGCTGCATCTATGGCATCAAGGACGGTCGCTGGAAAAGCCTGAACGCCACCATCAGCGGTTTCGAGCAATTGCCGCCGCAATACCGTCTGCGTCCGGTCGAGGCGTTGTAACGCCCTTCAGCATAGACTTCGCCGGCGCCAGTGCTGCAGAAACAACTGGCCGTCGGCGTTCGGCGTCTCATCGTAGCCGGTGATCCAGCCACGGCAGTCTAACGAACCGCACTGGCAGGCGAACTGACGCAGGAGTTTGTCTTCGGTGGTGGCGTAGTCCATCGTCAGTCGGTCGCCTTTTTTGATGTCCTTCAGCGCCCACAACCACATCTCGCTCATGTCGAGAAAAACGTTCGGGTCGCAGGAGTGTCGCAGCAGCCCGCAGAAGCACGGGTCGTAGACATGGATGCCACGGGCCAGTTGCCGGGTATGCCGGCGCCGATAAGGCAGCAGATGCCCCGAAGCCCGACAAATTCGGCTGATGCGTGGAAATTCCCGAAGTACTGCGACGGCTGCCGCCGATCCGTTGGTGTTGTCGATAATCTCGAAGTCGGCCCTGGAGGGGAATCCAAGGTGAACAGGCAGCTCCGCAAATGGATAAATCCCATCGGGAGGTTTTGCAAGCGTCTCGTGCAGGGCGTGGGTTTTCATAACGATCCTTGTTGGTTGGGTGCTGCGACCTCCATCAGCTGACGATCCTGTCAGCTCTGCAGCACATGGGTACGATTCAAGCCTCTCGCAAATGAAACGGCGGGTCTACTGTCATAACTGACAGTAGACCCGCCGTTCATCGTTTTACAGGGGCGGGACAGGGATCGCGGTTGCGGGTACCGGGGCTTTCAGCTGTTTGAGCTGAGATTTGATCGGTGCCGTCGCGCACTTGGCCGCGGCTTTTTCGGGCGTCAGGTTGCGGATCGAGGTATAGAACAGCTCGCAGGTTTTATCTGCCTGGGCCACTTGCCAGGTTTGGGTGCAACTTCTCAGTTCAATGTCGGGATTACTGTCCGGTTGGCGGCCCATGGCGGCCTGCCAGCACGCGGCACTCAAATCCTGCCCCATGACTTTAAGGCCAGCCGCGTCGGCCTTGGCCTGGGCATCGTTGCCGGTATAGCTTTCCGGGTCGGCGGCGTACCAAATGTAGCTTGGGTGGTTGGAACCCAGCACTGGCACTTTCACCCCGTTGCTCGGACTGATGCTGGCCAGGCCCAGCACGTTCACGGTCGGCCCGTATTGCTGCTTTATCCAGTTACGCACCGGCGCGCCGAAGGCAACCATCGGCAACGCCTCACCACTGGCGTTCTGACTGAGTTGCTTGACCATGGTGGTCTGGTAGTCCTTGAAGTAGTCGTAGACGCCTTCCAGATCCTTGCCGGCGTTGGACGGTGCGGCAATCGGTGCGATGTCGATGATGGTCTGGTAGCCCGGAGTCTGGTCGGCCGGAATTCCGTTGACAGTCAGCAGTGTGGCCCAGCGATCGGTGGTGGCGGATCGCAGGTAATCCTGAGCCTGGGTCAACGAATAGTCGGGTGGGAAGTGCAACAGTTCAACGCTTTTGCGGTTTTCCAGAGCCATGCCCAGTGGCAGGAACAGATACCAGCTGTAAGCCCACTTGCCATCGGCATTCAGCTTGCTGGCGCCGGTAAAGGCCAGATCACCAGCATCGAGTAACGCCGCCAACGGTTTTTCGTAGCCACGGGGTACGCCGCTGATTTCGGCGTAGAGCTGATTGTTATCGGTTTTGACCAGCACTTTCGCCGCGCTGTAACCATCGCGCTGCACGCTTTGGGTCAGGTAATGCTCGACCGTTTGCTCCAGCGTCCAGTTGCGAAAGCAGATCACGTTGCAGTTGTTGGGATAGGCGAACAGGCGGGTGACGCGTTCGGTACTGCCCAGCTTCAGGTCGACATCGGCATGGGCGGCGGCACTCAGGGTGAGGGCCGCGAGGGTGAGGCCAGCGAATTTGAACATGCTCAGATCCTTTTCAGCGTGGTCCCGTTGATTGGGGTACGCGTCATACTGGATCAGCGGCGTTACACAGAACAGTGTGTGCATGTAGTTTTTTTGCGTAGAGCTTGCGCTGTGTATGCCAGGAACTCTCGGTTATGGAGTCCGGCCCGGGCTTGATGTCTATGGGCCGGACGGAGGTTTAAGCGTTACAACAGCTTGAGTGCCAGATGAGTACCGGCGCGCAAGTACTCGACCTGTGCAAATACGGCATCCTTGACGATGGCCTCTCCTGTATCGGTCAGTTTGGCTTTTTTGGCATCAATGATGGACGTTTGCGTTAATTGCATCACTACATCCATCGCTTTTTGAAGGGCGGTCAAATTGTTGTGCTGGCCGAACTCACGGACGACAGCGTCCATACGACGATCTGCATCATCACGCAGCTTTTTATATTCAACGACTGAAACCCTACCGTCCTGGTAAATCTCGTTAATCATCTCTTCCAGCGTTTTCGATATTAAAGACATGTGTTTGGTCATCCTTGGTCAGTGCTGTCTTGCTTTAAAAAGTTTGTGAGCTGTCGGAGTTTACTCAGCGATTTATAGGTTGGAGATAAGAACTCTCCGGGTTTCATGTCAGGCGCAATCGAGCCTGTATGTAGGATAAATCCAGGCGTTTGTTTCATGCTCAAGCCGGGTGAACAGATTGCACCTGCCAGCAGCAGGTGCAATCACTTACGTGTTACGGCATGACCGGTGCCGTATACGTCAGCGTCGTCCCCAGCGCCCACAGCAGAAACAGCACCAGCGGCGTGTGCACCAGCAGTTGCACAAACGAAAACCCGATCAAGTCCCGCGCCTTCAAGCCGAGCACGCCCAGCAGCGGCAGCATGTAGAACGGGTTGATCAGGTTCGGCAGGGCTTCGGCGGCGTTGTAGATCTGCACGGCCCAGCCCAGGTGGTAGTTCAGGTCGGTGGCCACTTGCATGACGTACGGTGCTTCGATAATCCACTTGCCGCCGCCGGACGGGATGAAGAAACCGAGGATCGCCGAGTACACACCCATCAGTAGCGCGTAGGTGTCGTGGGACGCGATTTGTACGAAAAAGGTCGAGATGTGGTGAGCCAGCGTCTGAGCGTCAGTGCCTTTGACGGTGGTCATCAGTGCGGCGATCGAGCCGTACAACGGGAACTGAATCAGTACGCCCGTGGTGGTCGGTACCGCGCGGGATACTGCGTCAAGGAAGCTGCGCGGGCGCCAGTGCAGCAGGGCTCCGAGCATGATGAACAGGAAGTTGTAGGTGTTCAGTCCGGAAATCGCACTGATCGCCGGTTTGGTCGAGAACTCATGGAACAGCCATCCGGCTGCCAGCAGCACCAGCAAAATCGTTAGCAGCGGGCTGTGCTCCAGCCATTCGCCGGGGCGGGTGCGCGGTTGCAATGGTGGCAGGTTAAAGCTCGGATCGATACCGCAGGCTTTTGCATCACGGGCCGAGTTCGGGCCGGGTGCAGTGGCGTAGGCAATGATCAGCGAGATCACGATCAGTGCCAGCAACATCACGCCGGACTGCCAGAGAAAGATCGTTTGCGTGAAAGGAATCACACCGGTGATCGACAGAATCGACGGCGGCAGGCTGGCCGGGTTGGCCTGCAATTGTGCGGCGGACGAGGACAGGCCCAAGGCCCACACCGCGCCAAGGCCGAGATACGCGGCAGCCCCGGCAGCGCGGTAGTCCATTTTCAGATCGGTACGGCGGGCGAGGGCGCGCACCAGCAAACCGCCAAACACCAGTGACAGCCCCCAGTTCAGCAGCGAAGCGACCATGGAGATCAACGCCACCCAGGCCACGGCCGAGCGGCCGTTTTTCGGGATTCGCGCCAGCCGGTCGATCAGTTTCACCGCCGGTGGCGAGCTGGCGACCACATAACCGCCGATCACCACGAAAGCCATCTGCATGGTGAACGGGATCAGGCTCCAGAAGCCGTCACCGAAGGCCATGGCGGCGTCGGTGGGTTTGGCGCCCATGAACAGGGTGGCCACGGCGACAATAATCACCGCCAGTGCGGCGAACACCCAGGAGTCGGGAAACCAGCGTTCGGCAAAGCTTGAGCAGCGCAGGGCAAAGCGGGCAGAGCGGGTATCTTCGATATCAGCGGCCACGGGTGTACCTCGAATTTTTATGTTTGTTGTGGTCTTTGGGGCCGCCAAGGCCCGTCCAGACAGGTGCCAACAGTAAAACAATCGGTTCTATTTTGTGACGAAGTTTTACGAGTCTAGGACTTTGGTCTAACGGGTTGTCCGTTGGCGCGTTTGCGTAGACCATGGGCGCCTTGGATTTTTGCCTATGCCAGAGTTCTTTTCATGACCGCCAACACCCACTCGCGCCCGGCGCCGTTCACCCGCTCGGATTACAAGACCCTCGGCCTTGCGGCCCTTGGCGGCGCGCTGGAAATATACGATTTCATCATTTTCGTATTTTTCGCCCTGACCCTCAGCCAGCTGTTTTTCCCGCCGGAAATGCCGGAGTGGCTGCGACTGCTGCAAAGCTTCGGGATCTTCGCTACCGGGTATTTGGCGCGGCCGTTGGGCGGGATTCTGATGGCGCATTTCGCCGATCGACTGGGCCGCAAGAAGGTCTTCAGCCTGAGCATCCTGATGATGGCGCTGCCGTGCCTGTTGATCGGCATCATGCCGACCTACGCCCAGATCGGTTATTTCGCACCGCTGCTGCTGTTGGCCCTGCGAATTCTCCAAGGCGCGGCGGTGGGCGGTGAAGTGCCGAGCGCCTGGGTATTCGTCGCCGAACATGCACCGGCCGGGCATCGCGGTTATGCCCTCGGTTTCCTGCAGGCCGGGTTGACGTTTGGTTACCTGATCGGTGCACTGACGGCGACTTTTCTGGCACAGGCGTTCACCCCGGCAGAGATCCTTGATTACGCCTGGCGTTACCCGTTCCTGCTGGGCGGCGTGTTCGGCGTAATCGGCGTATGGCTACGCCGCTGGCTCAGCGAAACCCCGGTGTTCATGGCCATGCAGGCACAACGTAATGCGGCCGTCGAACTGCCGCTGCGCACGGTCTTGCGTGAACATCGCCTGGCCATGTTGCCGGCGATGATCCTCACCTGCGTACTCACCTCGGCGGTGGTGGTGTTCGTGGTGATCACCCCGACCATGATGCAGAAAACCTTCGGCATGACCGCCAGCCACACCTTCGCCCTCAGTGCCTTGGGCATTGTTTTTCTGAATATTGGCTGCGTACTCGCCGGGCTGCTTGTCGACCGCATGGGCGCCTGGCGCACGGTGATGCTCTATAGCCTGTTGCTGCCACTGGGCATCGGCGTTCTCTATACCTGCCTGATCATCGGTGGCAACTGGATCGGTCTGGCGTACGCGGTGGCCGGCCTTGGTTGTGGGGTGGTCGGCGCGGTGCCGTCGGTGATGGTCAGCCTGTTCCCGGCGCGGATTCGTGTCTCGGGGATTTCCTTCACCTACAACATTGCCTACGCCGTCTGGGCGAGTATCACACCGTTGTTGCTGATCGGTCTGATGCCGTGGAGCCCATGGATCTGCGTGATCTTCTGCGCGGTGATGGGGGCTGTGGGGATCAGCTGCGCGGCGTATTTCGGGGCACGCATGCCCAATGTCGGGCGCCGCAGCGTGGCTCCCTGCGTTTAGCGAATGTCAGTGGGTTCCTGCAATGCAAAGGAGCAACACAATGAAGGAGCAGCACAATGCAATTGGTACCCATCCTTGAAGTATCCCGTCAGGTTCAGTCGCGTGTGCGGGATTTGCGCAATCAGCCTGATGTTCGCCAATACATGTACACCGATCATGAGATATCCGACGCCGAGCACACTGCCTGGCTCGGCTCGTTGCCGGACAATCCGCGTCAATCCGTGTTCGTACTCATGCTCGACGGCGCAGTCCGTGGCGTGGTGTCGCTGAACGCGATCAGCACCCTGCACAAAACGGCTGACTGGGCTTTTTATCTCGACAGTGAATTGCAAGGACAGGGGCTGGGCAGTCGGTTGGAGTTCTGGCTTCTGGACCATGCGTTCGGTGTGGCAGGTCTGGAAAAACTCAACTGTGAGGTGCTGCAGAGCAACCCGGCGGTGATCAGGCTGCACCAGAAGTTCGGCTTTTCCATTGAGGGCGTCCGACGCCAGAACATCATCAAGGACAACGTCAGAGTCGATGTGGTGATGCTGGGCATTACTCGACAGGAATGGGCGGCACAACGGCCGAAGATGGAAAACGTGATGGCACGGCTGAACCGTGTCAGTTGATCAGGGGAACCCCCTGCAACTATTTTTGTAGGACAACCCTGAAACACTCTTCAGAAAATATCCCTGAGGCCGATGGTTAGGCTGCATACCGCTTTCTATCCCTGTCCATCGGTGTATCCCCATGTTCAACAAACGCTTGAAGCAGGAGCTGTCGGCTCTTCGCGAAGAACTCTCCAGCCTCCAGCAAGTGAAGGAAAGTCTGGAAAGCGAGATGCTGGTCCTGACCCTCGATGCCGATGGGCGGATTCAATCGGTCAACCAGAACTTCATCGGCGAGATGCTCTACAAAAGCAGCGACCTGATAGGGCGACACATCGAAGACATCGTCCCGGCCCATGTGAAGTCGGACGAATTCCACCAGCGCTTCAAGGTCGCGTTGACCCGTGGCGAGCACTTTGCCGGCGCGGTGCGTTTGTTGCGCGGCAATGGCCAGGAAGCCTGGCTGCGCTCGATCGTGCAGCCGGTCCAGTCCGCGGACGGCCGGATCAAACACTTCTCGATTTACTCCAGTGATCTGACCCGCACCATCGAGGCGTCTCGTGAACATGAGAACCTGATCGGCGCGCTCGTACGTTCCACGGCTGTGATCGAGTTCGATCTCAATGGCAATGTACTGGCGGCCAACGACCGGTTCCTCAGCGGCATGGGTTACAGCCTGGCGCAGATCAAAGGCAAACATCACCGCACCTTCTGCGAACCGGAGGAATACAACAGCACCACGTACCAGGAGTTCTGGCGCCGCTTGAATGCAGGCGAGTTCGTCGCCGGCCGTTTCAAACGCATCGACAGCCACGGCCGCGTGGTCTGGCTGGAGGCTTCCTACAACCCGGTGGTCGATGCCAACAACAAACTCTACAAAGTGGTGAAGTTCGCCACGGTGATCACCGATCAAGTCAATCAGGAACAAGCGGTCGCCGACGCGGCCAACATTGCCTACAGCACCTCGCAGCAAACCGACAGCAGCGCGCAGCGCGGTAACGCTGTGGTGACTCAGGCGGTCAACGTGATGCGTGACCTTGCCAGGCACATGCAGACCGCCGGCGAAGGCATCGAAGCGCTGAACGAGCAGTCGCTGGTGATTGGTACCATCGTCAAAACCATCAGCGGGATCGCCGAACAGACCAACCTGCTGGCGCTCAACGCGGCCATCGAAGCGGCTCGGGCCGGGGAACAGGGGCGTGGTTTCGCAGTGGTGGCGGATGAGGTCCGGCAATTGGCTTCGCGCACCAGCCAGGCAACCGATGAGATTGTCGGCGTTGTGCGGCAGAACCAGGACATGGCGCGCAACGCCGTGGCGCTGATGACCGAGGGTAAACTCCAGGCTGAACAGGGGCTGGCGCTGGCGGCAGAGGCGGGGACGGTGATTGTCGAGATTCAGGACGGTGCACAGAAAGTGGTGAACGCGGTCGGGCAGTTTGCCAATCAGTTGGCGACTTGATACCTGCCATCCCGGTGGAAATCGCTACAATCGGCGTTTTCCCCAGGAGCAGCCATCATGAGCGTTTCCCACCGCCGTCCGGTTCCCTTGGCCAAGGCTTATCGTCTGCTCAATCACGGCCCGACCGTGTTGGTCAGCGCGGCCCATGACGGCCAGCGCAACATCATGGCGGCGGCCTGGGCGATGCCGCTGGATTTCGAGCCGCCGAAAATTGCCGTGGTGCTGGACAAGTCCACCTGGACACGGCAATTGTTGGAGGCTTCGGGCACGTTTGTGCTGAATGTTCCCTGCGCCGCCCAGGCCGATATCGTCCAGACCGTGGGTTCGACGTCCGGCCTGGAATTGACCCGGGACCAAGGCCGGGACAAGTTCCAGGTCTATGGCTTGCCGACCTTCAGCGCTGAACTGATCGATGCACCGATGCTCGAAGGCTGTGTCGCCTGGCTGGAGTGCCGACTGCTGCCGGAGCCAGGCAATCACCAGCAGTACGATCTGTTCCTGGCCGAAGTGATTGCCGCTCAGGCAGACGAGCGCGTGTTCAGTGACGGTCGCTGGCACTTCGAAGGGCAAGACGCGTTGCGCACCTTGCACCATGTGGCTGGCGGACATTTCCTGAAAATCGGCGATCCAGTGGACGGCAAAACCTTGCAGCCGTAAGCCGCCAGCCTTTCACACCCAGACGTCATTCTGCGCCGTGCGCTCGCCACCTTCGTTACCCGTGTTCAACACACCCTTGGGTTCGATCAGCAGGAGTTTCACCTCCTGCTCGGCGAACGGTTTGTGCTCGACACCTTTTGATACCACATACATTTCGCCGGCGTTCACCAGCACGTGGCCATCGCGAAAGTCGATGCGCAGTTGCCCTTCGAGCACGATGAAGGTTTCGTCGGTTTCAGGGTGATCGTGCCAGATGAAATCCCCCAGCAGTTTCACCACCTTGAACTGGTAGTCGTTCATTTCGGCGATGACCCGGGGCGTCCAGTACGGGCCGATCCTGGAGATTTTTTCAGCGAAGTTCAGGCTTTCGTAAGCTTTCATGAAGCAGCTCTCGTGGTTGATCGTAAATCCACGATAGCCGGCACATCGGCGTGCTTCTTGAACGATTGTGCGTGGCTCAGCGGCGGTGCATTTTCATCCAGCGGGCCGGCGACAGGCCGTAGGTTTTGCTGAACTGCCGGGTCATGTGGCTCTGATCGGTGAAGCCGGCGATCAGCGCAGCGCTGACCAGTGACTGGCCCTGAATCAGCAGCGAGCGGACCAGGTCCAGGCGGCGCATGGTCAGGTATCGATAAGGGCTGGTGCCGAACAACAGACGAAAATCCCGCGACAGACTCCAGCGATCGCGACCGCTGTGTTGCGCCAGTTCTTCCAGCGTCACGGTACGATCCAGGGCGCTGTGGATGAATTCCCGCGCGCGTTCGGCGGCCACGTAGTCGAAGCTCTGGCGGGTGGCAGACACGCCGGAAACGCTGTTCAAGGCTTGCGCCAGATCGAACAGCGCATCCTGCTCTTCCAGAGGCTCGAGGGGGCAATCGAGGCTTCGCAGCAACACGGCGGTGGCGGCGAATAAACGTGGATCGGTCGACAGGCCGGTCTTGATAAACGGCAATGGCTGGCCGCCGAGCATCTGCTGGATCAGTGCCGGTTCGATGTACATCATTCGGTACTGGAACCCGGTCTCGGTGCCGGCTTCGCCATCGTGAACTTCGTCCGGGTGCAGCACCATGGTCCCGCCCGGCAGACTGTGGCGCCAGCCACCGCGGTACTGAAAACTCTGCACACCGGCCAGGGTATGGCCGATGGCGTAGGTGTCGTGGCGGTGAAGGTCGTAGCCGTGGCCTGCAAAAAACGCCTCGAAACGCTGAAGCCCGCCGACGTCGGGCGCGCGGTGGAACCAGTCGATGGGAGGCGTGTGCTTGGTCATGGTGGTGTTGCCTTGAGCTCGATGCTGAACACGTTACCCCACTGACCAACCGCCTGTCTGCTGCCGTTCGAATCACCCGGTTGGTAGAAAATCCCGGACTAATGTTGCAAGGTGTTGAATATTTTTTAAGCCACGAAGGCGCCCACATCATGGAAATATCCCACCTGAGCTATGCCGCTCCGTTGTTGTCATTGGCGCTGTTGTGGACGGTTGCGGTGGTGACGCCGGGGCCGAATCGTTGAGGAGTTCTGAATGAGCAAGCTGCGGGTAGGCATTATTTTTGGCGGTCGTTCGGCTGAACACGAAGTGTCGCTGCAATCGGCGAAAAACATCGTCGATGCGCTGGATCGTTCGCGCTTTGAACCGGTGCTGATTGGCATCGACAAGCAAGGCCTCTGGCATCTGAACGACCCTTCGAACTTCCTGCTCAACCAGGAAAACCCGGCGCTGATTGCCCTTAACCAGTCCAACCGAGAACTGGCCGTCGTGCCGGGCAAGGTCAGTCAGCAATTGGTGGAAACCTCCAGTCAGGAAATGCTGGGTCACGTCGACGTGATCTTCCCGATCGTCCACGGCACCCTGGGTGAGGACGGTTGCCTGCAAGGTTTGCTGCGCATGGCCGATCTGCCGTTTGTCGGCTCCGATGTACTCGGTTCGGCCGTCTGCATGGACAAGGACATCAGCAAACGTCTGTTGCGTGACGCCGGGTTGGCGGTCACGCCGTTCGTCACCCTGACTCGCGCGACTGCAGCGCGCACCGGGTTCGCCGAGGTGCAAGGCAAACTCGGCCTGCCACTGTTCGTCAAACCGGCTAACCAGGGATCTTCCGTGGGCGTAAGCAAGGTCAATGACGAAGCCGAGTACGAGGTAGCAGTAGAGCTGGCCCTGGGTTTCGATGAGAAAGTCTTGATCGAGTCCGCCGTCAGCGGTCGCGAGATTGAATGCGCAGTGCTCGGCAACGAAGACGCCATCGCCAGCGGTTGTGGCGAAATCGTGGTACGCAGCGGGTTCTATTCCTATGACAGCAAATACATCGACGCTCAAGCAGCGGAAGTGGTGGTGCCGGCTAACATCAGCATCGAGGCCAGTGAACGCATCCGCGCCCTGGCCGTCGAGGCGTTTCAGGTGTTGGGCTGTTCCGGGCTGGCGCGGGTCGACGTGTTCCTGACCGAGAGCGGCGAAGTGCTGATCAATGAGATCAACTCGTTGCCCGGTTTCACCCGCATCAGCATGTATCCCAAGCTATGGCAGGCCACCGGTATGACTTACAGCGAGCTGGTCAGCCGTTTGATCGAGCTGGCGCTGGAGAAGCATAAGGCGCGGCAGGCGCTGAAGATCTCTCGCTAGGCTGAATACAACAATAATTATTCGAGGAGACGTGTCATGAAAGTCAGCGCACGTAACGTCTTCAAAGGCACCGTCAGTCAATTGCAACCCGGCGCGGTGAGCGCCGAAGTCTCACTGAAACTGTCGGGCGGCAATGAACTGGTGGCTGTGGTGACCATGGAAAGCGTGAAGAACCTCGGCCTGGCGGTCGGCAAGGAAGCGATCGCGCTGGTGAAGGCACCGTGGGTCATGTTGATGACCGAATCCAGCGACATTCGCCTGTCGGCACGCAACTGCCTGGAAGGCAAAGTCACCAGTGTCATCGACGGTGCCGTGAACTCCGAAGTGGTCATCCAGCTCGACGGCGGCACCGAAGTCTATTCGATCGTGACACGCCAGGCTGTGGCAGAACTCGGCCTGGCGCCGGGCGTGAGTGCGACGGCGGTGATCAAGGCGTCGCATATCATTTTGGGTGTGCCGGCCTGATCTAAACCCGGAGGCGGCTGTTCCAGCCTCCGGGATTTTTGTCAGCCTTTGAGCGGGATGTACAACTCGACCACGCTGTCGGGGTGCATTGGCCCGAAAAAGCGTTCGCCGCAGTACTCGAATTCGATCCCTTCAGCCGGCGCCATTCCCGCAGCAGGTAACCATTCGCTATAGGCTGCCCGGAATGTTTCCGGCAGGGTGGTGACCGTCCCGTGGTGTTCGACCCGGGCGTAACGGCGAGCGGGTATCTCCATCTCCACCATGCCTTGAACAAGCGGGGCGTGCGGTCCTACCGGCAGTCCGGCGATGTAGCGCCATTGACCGTCCTCCAGCGGCTGGCACACACCAAAGGTGCCCATCGGATCGGTCAGACGATCGATTTCCTCCTCGCGCGGCACAAAGCGCTGCCACATCTCGGCGATGGTGCCGTCGTCGCCCTGTTGCCAACTCATGCCCATGATCCGCAAGGCGGGGTAGGCGATTCGCTCCGGCGTTTGCATGGGGGGCAGGCTGCGCTCTGGTTGCGCCAAGTAGCGGGTCAGTTGCCCCAGGACTTGCTCGCTACGCTGGATGTCGGCTCTCAACTGCCGGGCATGTCCTTCGAGGGATTCGCGCAGGCTGGCGACGCTATCCAGCCCACCGTTGACCGCAAGGGCTCGAATATCCTCCAGCGCCATGCCCAGTTGTTTGAGCCAGACGATCCGCCCCAGTGTGACGATCTGTTCGGGGCGGTAATAGCGATAGCCATTGTCGCGACCGGTTAGCGCCGGGGTAAACAGACCGATGCTGTCATAGTGGCGCAGGGTTTTGGTGATGAGCCCGTGGCTGCGGGCCATTTGTCCGATGGTAAGCATGTGAAACCTCCTTTTAGACTGGTCGGGGGCCACGGTAGAGCTTGCCGTAGGGGTAAGCTCAAGTCCTTGTATCCACATCAAATAATTTCGAGCTTATCTCCAGGTATCCTCAAGGTTATCTCTAACGAGGTGCTCGATATCTCCTGTTTAGAGGGCTACTTTTGAAGTGGGCATGAAAATTATCTCTATTCCTTCTTTCCGCTAAGTCAAAAAAAGGCCTACCTCCCGGTAAGCCCTTGCTCATTCCCGCGTACGACTCAATCCCCCAACGCAGCCCCCTCGCGCCGCGGATCGGCCCCACCCGCCAACGACGTTTTCCCCTGCGCATCCTTGACCCGGACAATCGCCTGGGTCCCGCTGGTCATGTCGATCTCGTTCACGTTGTGCCCTTTGTCTTTCAGCGTTTGAATCAATCCCGGGCTGAACTGCCCTTGTTCCAGCTCCGTCGGGCCGTTGCGGCTGCCAAAGTTGGGCAGGCTGATGGCGGCTTGTGGGTCGAGGTTCCAGTCGAGCAGGCCGATGGTGGATTTGGCGACGTACTCGATGATCTGCGAGCCGCCGGGGGAGCCGATGGTGGCCAGGAATTCGCCGCTCTGGCGGTCGAAAATCAGGGTCGGTGCCATGGATGAGCGTGGGCGTTTGCCGGGTTCGACGCGGTTGGCAACCTTCTGGCCGTTTTCTTCGGGGATGAACGAGAAGTCGGTCATCTGGTTGTTGAGCAGGAAGCCCTGGACCATCAGGTGCGAGCCAAACGCGGACTCCACGGTGGTGGTCATGGACACGGCGCCGCCTTCGTCATCCACCGCCACCACTTGCGAGGTGGAGATGCGCAGCGGCGAACGGTCCGGTGCGTAGGCGACCTGAATGCCCGGCGGGGTGCCGGGTTTGGCCGTGCCGATGCTGCGATCGCCGATCAGGGCCGCGCGGTCGGCCAGATACGCAGGGTCCACCAGGCCTTTGACGGGGACGGGTACGAAATCTGCGTCGGCCACGTAGAGCGCGCGGTCGGCGTAGGCCAGGCGTTCGGCCTCCGAAATCAGGTGCACGGCTTCAGGCGCTGGTTCGACGCCCGCAGGTTTGTTTGTCTTGACCGGTTTGAGCGGCGCCAGGGCAAAACGCGGGTCACGGGTTTCCAGGGCCTGCAAGGTGCCGAGGATCTGCGCCACGGCGATCCCGCCTGACGACGGTGGCGGCATGCCGCAGACCTGCCAGCGTTTGTAGTCGGTGCACAGCGGCGCGCGTTCCTTGGCGCTGTAGCCTTTGAGGTCGTTCAGCGAGAGGCTGCCGGGGTTGGCGTGGCCCTGAACCTTGGCGACGATCTCCTGTGCGACGGGGCCTTTGTACAACGCATCCGGTCCTTCTTTGGCGATGCGTTTGAACACCGCGGCCAGTGCCGGGTTTTTCAGTTGCGTGCCTGCGGCTTTCGGGCTGCCGTCGGCATTCAGGAAGTAGGCCGCCATGTCCGGCGAGCGTCGAATGGACGAGTCCGAGGCGACCAACTGGTGAAGGCGTGGCGAGATGGCGAAGCCTTGCTCCGCGAGTTTGATCGCCGGTTCGAACAGTCGCGCCCACGGCAGATGACCGTGTTTCTGATGGGCCAACTCAAGCGCCCGCAACACGCCCGGTGTCCCCACCGAACGACCGCCAATCTGCGCCTGGGTGAACGGCATCGGTTTGCCGTCGGCTTGCAGGAACAGCTTCTCGGTGGCGCCGGCCGGAGCGGTTTCGCGACCGTCATAAGTGCGTACAGCCTTGCCATCCCAGAGCACGATCAACGCACCACCGCCAATGCCCGAGGATTGCGGCTCGACCAGGGTCAGCACGGCCTGCATCGCAATCGCGGCATCGATTGCCGAACCGCCCTGGCGCAACATCTCCCGCCCGGCCTCGGCCGCCAGCGGATTGGCCGCGGCCGCCATGTGTTTTGAGGCGTATTGGGTCTGCAGGTCGGCGCGATAACCTGACGCGACTTCTGGCGCGACAGGCAACGTCGAAGTGGTCGGGGCGCTACAGGCTGCGAGGGTTAAAGCAGCGGCGATCAGCGAAAGGGCTGACAGGCGATAGCGGCTCAAGTGGAAGGCTGAGAACACGTGGGGGCACTCCGTCCGTGGGAAAGAACAGGGGACTTTATCGGCCGAACGGAAGTGACGCAAACCAAGGCCTACAGCAAAGATGTTTTTGCCCTTCATGACGTCAAGGATTTTCTGTAGGGTCGAGGGCAACAGACTGGCCAGAAGATCAACAAGAGGCAGACATGCAGACCGAGTTCCCCACCCAGCCAAGTTACCGCACCCAGCGTGATCAATTCCTGGCCGTCGCGACCGCGGCCGGTGCGACGCTGACCGAGTACCCGCATCCACTCAAAGGGCCGTTCGGTGAGTCGTTGAGCACCGATGTGGCCGTGCTGGGTGATCCGGGCGCCAAGCGTTTGCTGATTGCGCTGAGTGGCACTCATGGCGTCGAAGGCTTCTATGGTTCGGGATGTCAGATCAAGTGGTTGCAGGAGTTGGGCAAGCGTTCGCTGCCGGCCGATGTCGCGGTGGTGATGATCCACCTGATCAATCCGTGGGGCACTGCGTGGCTGCGTCGGGTCAACGAAGACAACATCGACCTGAACCGCAATCACCTGAACTTCGACCACGCATTGCCAGATAATCAGGCCTACGCAGCACTGCATGAAATCTATGCCTGCACGCAGTTGCAGGGCCCGGAGCGTGATCGCGCCGATGCCTTGCTCGATGAGCAAATCGCCGAACACGGCTGGCCAGCGGTGATGTCGATTGTCGAGGGCGGCCAGCACCGTCATCCCGATGGTTTGTTTTACGGCGGACTGGCACCGAGCTGGTCGAACCGCACGTTGCATCAGATCATTCAAAAGCATGTTTCCCATGCCGAAGTGGCCATGTGTTTCGACTTGCACACCGGCGCCGGGGAGTACGGTCATCCAATGTTGCTGACCATTACCGAGGCGGCGTATCCAGCTCTTGCAAATGCGCAGGCCATTTATGGTCCATGGCTCTATACCTTGCACACGGGGGCCGACACGCTGAGCGAAACCGGCGTTGCAGCCACCGCCACCGGTTACACCTCGCAAGCGTTGATCAACGCGTTGCCGCACGTGCGGTTGATGCCGTTTGTGATCGAGTGCGGGACGTATCCCGGCGCCGAGGTTCATCGTCATCTGCGCGATGATCACTGGCTGCATCTGCATGGCAATCCGAGTGATGCAGTGGGGCGCGGGATCAAACTCAATCTGGTGGAGCAGTTCTATCCCGCCGACAGCGATTGGCAGGCGATGGTCTGGCTGCGCACCTGGCAGATTTGGGAGCGGGCGTTGTCAGCATTGCCGGCAATTCGCTCCTGACGTGATTTACGGGGACGTGGCCTCTCGTTGCCCGAACTCATACGGTTCAAATCTTCCTGCAACCGCAGCATGCTTTCTTCGCCAACGCGGATGAAGCCGCTGCGGGGCTGATCCAGGTCGAGGATGAGGGTGAAGACCATGGCAATCAGGATCGCGAAGATGGTCGTCGAAGCGTGCCGTCGACGGTGGCTCAGGCCGTAGCTGTAAGCGATGAAACCCAACGCGCCGATGGCCACGACGAACAGCAGATTGATGACGGTTGCCGGGACATGATTGTCCAGGGCGGCGCGACGCTTTTCATTGACGTTGTAGACGTCGGTCAACGACTGGATCACCAGGTTCATGGCGGCAGTCGCTTCGCCCTGGAACTCGGCGGCGGCAGCCAGATTCCATAATTGGTCCTCGATCGTCCGGGACGATTCGCCGGCCGCCTTCAGCAGTTTCTCGTCCGTGCCGGCGCGCATGAATTCAATCCGCGCCGAGACATAATCCTTGAGCAGCGCCGACATCTTCCCGCGCAGATCAGACGGCAACAACTTCGCTCGCAGATAGGTCGAGCCGATCACCGTGACTTCATCTTGAATCAGTGTTTTGCGCGCTTCGAAACGTGAGGTGGCCATGGCGAAGTTGAAACCCAGCAACAACGCGAGCAGACCGAGGAGGGCGGTTTGCAAAACGGTGAGGTGGGATCGGGTTGAATCGTTGCTGTGGGTTCGGTGATGACGGCCGAGACGAAAAGCGAGTTCCAGCACCACGCAGAAGATGGCGACCACGATGAAAAACAGAATGATTTCGTCCAGGCCCCAATGCATAGGGTGGTCTCTCTGCGCTCAAGCTTTGGCATTAACTGTAGGAGAGAACCGCAAAGAGCGGGCATTAACCACCCTGCGGGCGGGAGCACTTTTCTCGAGGCATAAAAAAACGGCCTACCTTTCGGTAAGCCGTTTTTAGTACTTGGTGGCTACACAGGGACTTGAACCCCGGACCCCAGCATTATGAATGCTATGCTCTAACCAACTGAGCTATGTAGCCAAGTGGCGCGCATTATTGGCTCGTAACAGAGATGTGTCAAGCGTAAATCTAAAATATTTCTCTACGCTTTCAACCGCTTATCCGTCTGACCCGAAAAAACGGGCCAGGGGAGGGCGTCAACTGAGCTGAAATCTCCCGGTATTGGCACTCAAGGCCTTGCTGCCCTGGCTCAAAGTGTCCGCCGCCAGGTTCACCGCCCGCGCGCCTTCGAGCAAGCGTACCGCCGCCTGATCGACTTGCTGGATATTGCCGCTGACCTCGTCGGCGGTGGTCGCTTGCTCGTCGACCGCTGTGGCGATCTGCGCCAGGGTGTCGGTGACGCTCTGCACGGCACTGGCAATTTCCCCCAGGCGTTCGCCGAGGCCAGTGACGGCCTGGGCGTCGGACTGAGCCTGGCCGCAAGCGGCTTCCATCAGGCTCACCGCTTCGTTCACGGTGCTGCGCAGGCTGTCGACAGTGCCGGCAATCTGCGCGGTGGAGGACTGGGTGCGTTGCGACAGGCTGCGCACTTCATCGGCCACCACCGCAAAGCCACGACCTTGCTCACCCGCGCGAGCGGCCTCGATGGCGGCGTTCAGTGCCAACAGGTTTGTCTGCTCGGCAACCCCGCGAATGGTGTCCACCACCAACTGAATCTGCTGCCCTTGCTCACTGACCCGGCCCAATGCCGCAGCGGTGTCGTTCAAACGCTGATTGAGTTGCTGAATGCTTGCCGTCGTGCGCTGGCTGTCACGGCTGCTGTCGGCGGCGATGCGCTGGGTGTGCTGAGCGCTGCCGGAGGCCTGCTCGCAACTCTGGGCGACCCCTTGAGAGGTCGCGGCCAATTGCGTGGCCGCCGCGGCGATCTGGCTGATCTGCAACTGCTGGGCTTCGACTTCCCCAAGGGCGCCGCTGGAGTGATGGTTGAGGGTGCGCACAGCGTTGCTCAGCTGCAAGGTTTCATGATCGACCCCCAGCAGGCTGTTGCGCAGTTGCACCACCGCGACGTTGAGGGCAGTGCTGATGGCAGCCAGTTCGTCGCGGCCTTCCACCGGTACTTGCAGGCTCAGATTGCCGTCGCGCAGGGCTTCGGCCAGCAGGGTGATGCCGCTGGCGCTGCGACGGATCGAGGCTTGCAGGCAGATGAACAGGTACAGTGCGGCCAGCAGCAGGCAGCCAAAAATGGTCGCTACCAGGATGAACTGGCGGATGGCAGAGCCGTGGTAATAGTCCAGACGCTGATCCAGCGACACCAACGACTGCTGACGCAGCGAAGAGAGGTCGACGAGCAGGGCGTCGAGGCTGCGTTCGAACTCTTCCGGCTTGAGCTTGATGCTGCCGCCGAATACGCCGTCATCGAGGACTTTCAACTCGGCGTCCAGGTGCTTGAGGCTGTCATGGTATTGCCCGGCCCAGGCTTGCAACGCGCTGGGCAGTCGTGCCTCCAGCAGGCTTGCGGTTTTGACCAGTTGCTCCCGGGCATCGCCGATGCGGCTGCGCAAGTCGCGCAATTGCAGACGGCTTTGCAGGGTGAACTGCCCGGACACCACTGATGCCTGGCCGACGCTGGCGAGACGGCCGACTCGTTCAATCAGGTCTGGTGCGTGCTGCGTGGAGATCTGCGTCAGCAAATAGGTCTCCAGCCACGGCGCCAACGTCAGGCGATTGTCCATGGCGATCTGCTCGCGCAAGGCTTGCAGGGCACTCAAGGCATTGGTGAAACGATCGTAACCGTCCGGCCACCAACCGACGCTGCTCAGGCTTTTCGAATCCAGTCCATTGAGGGCGGTTTGCAGGGCTTGATAACGGGCCAGGGTTTCGCCCTCGGCGCCTTCGGTTTGCAGTGCGTTGCCGAGGTCCGAGGTGGCTTGGGCAACAGCTGGCTGAACCGTATCGAAAGCAGCCATCGCCGCGATCGTCGCGGGTGTCGGCTGGCGATTGGTTTCGGTGGCGCGCCAGCGAGCCGCGCGGTCACGCTGGGCTGCGAGCAGGTTATCCAGAGCATCGAGGGCGAGCAGTTGCCGAACCCCGGCACGTTCGCCGGAGATCAGGTTCAGTTTGTCGCGGTAGTCCTGACCAATCATCCACAGGCTGCCCGTCAGCGGCAGGATAAACAGCAGAAACAACAGCTGAAATTTGCGTGCGAAGCCAAAACGCCCCAGCAACCCGATCCCCGGTGATAAAAAAGCCTGCATGCCCCAAAACTCCTCTGGACACCACGCGCCATTGGCGTGCGTCGCAACCGTTGCGGCCGCGACCTGTGCCCTTTTAAAAGGCCTCGAAAGTTCACCCTCGCCAGCTCTGTAGGCCGGCTCTGTAGCGAAACTTCCCATTCTCGGTCCCCTTTGTAAGGGGCCGCGTTGAAGCGGATTACCAAGGCAAGATTCAGACCATGGCGTTGCGCTATCACCTTTTCAGCGATGAAAACCGAGGTCGTTAGCAGGCTAAGGGGATGGCGCTGCTGCACTGAAAAATGGCACATTGACGCACCTGCCCGTGTGCACCCATCTGTTGTACGGAAACTCTTATGGCTATCAGCAATGTCCAGACCGGCGCGCAGCCGGCATCCGCGACTTCACAAAGCAGCCCTTTGGTCATGCGCATCATCGGCGCCGTGGCGCTGGCGCATTTGATCAACGACTTGATCCAGTCGGTGCTGCCGTCGATCTATCCGATGCTCAAGGCCAACTATGGCCTGACCTTCACCCAGGTTGGCCTGATCACTTTGACGTTCCAGCTGACGGCTTCGCTGTTGCAGCCGTGGGTCGGTTACTACACCGATCGGCACCCCAAACCCTGGCTACTACCCGCCGGGACGGTTTGCACATTGATCGGCATTTTGATGATGTCGGTGGTCGGCAGTTTTCCGATGATTTTGCTGGCTGCAGGGTTGATCGGTATCGGCTCCTCGACCTTTCACCCGGAAGCTTCTCGCGTAGCGCGACTGGCCTCGGGTGGGCGTTTCGGCCTGGCGCAATCGACCTTTCAGGTCGGCGGTAATGCCGGGTCGGCCTTCGGTCCGTTGCTGGCTGCGGCGATCATCATTCCTTTCGGTCAGGGCCATGTGGCCTGGTTCGGATTGTTCGCGGTGTTTGCGCTGTTCGTGCTCTATCGGATCAGCCGCTGGTACGCCAACCACCTGAGTCTGTTCAAACTCAAGCAAGGTCAGGCGGCGACGCATGGCTTGTCGAAGAACCGCGTGATCAGTGCGCTCGTGGTGCTCGGACTGCTGGTGTTCTCCAAGTATTTCTACATGGCCAGCTTCACCAGTTACTTCACGTTCTACCTGATCGAGAAATTCGACCTCTCGGTGGCGAGTTCGCAGTTGCACCTGTTCCTGTTTCTCGGCGCGGTAGCGGCGGGGACCTTCTTCGGTGGACCGATAGGCGACAAGATCGGGCGTAAGGCGGTGATCTGGTTCTCGATCCTCGGCGTCGCGCCGTTCACCCTGATCCTGCCTCATGTGGATCTGTTCTGGACCAGCATCCTCAGCGTCGTGATCGGCTTCATCCTGGCGTCAGCATTCTCGGCGATCGTGGTGTATGCGCAGGAACTGGTGCCGGGCAATGTCGGAATGATTGCCGGGGTGTTCTTCGGGTTGATGTTCGGCTTTGGCGGGATTGGTGCGGCGTTGCTCGGGCATTTGGCGGACATACACGGCATCGAATACGTGTACTTGCTGTGTTCGTTCCTGCCGTTGTTCGGTGTGCTGGCGATCTTCCTGCCAAGAACCAAAAAAGTATAAAAATCACAGGCACAAAAAAGCCGCGTTTAAACGCGGCTTTTTCTTGGGCGGGTGCTTCTTCCTGAAAACTTAGACGTTGAAACGGAAGTGCATCACGTCGCCGTCTTTAACGATGTAGTCCTTGCCTTCCAGACGCCATTTGCCGGCTTCTTTAGTGCCGGCTTCGCCCTTGTACTGGATGAAGTCATCGTAGGCGATGACTTCGGCGCGGATGAAGCCTTTTTCGAAGTCGGTGTGGATCACGCCAGCGGCTTGTGGTGCGGTAGCACCCACGCGGACGGTCCAGGCGCGGACTTCTTCGACACCGGCGGTGAAGTAGGTCTGCAGGTGCAGCATTTCGTAGCCGGCGCGGATCACGCGGTTCAGGCCAGGCTCTTCGAGGCCCAGGGCTTCGAGGAACATGTCTTTCTCTTCGCCGTCATCCAGCTCGGCGATTTCGGCTTCGATCTTGTTGCAGACCGGAACCACCATGGCGCCTTCTTCTTCGGCGATGGCTTTGACGATGTCCAGCAGCGGGTTGTTCTCGAAACCGTCTTCAGCGACGTTGGCGATGTACATGACCGGCTTGGTGGTCAGCAGGTGGAAACCACGAATCACCGCTTTATCGTCGGCACCCATGGTCTTCATCAGCGTACGCGCAGGCTTGCCGAGGGTGAAGTGAGCAATCAGTTGCTCCAGCAGGCCTTTTTGGACCACGGCGTCCTTGTCACCACCCTTGGCGTTTCGGGCAACTTTCTGCAGTTGCTTCTCGCAGCTGTCGAGGTCGGCGAAGATCAGTTCCAGGTCGATGATTTCGATGTCGCGTTTCGGGTCGACGCTGTTGGAGACGTGAATCACGTTCTCGTCTTCGAAGCAGCGGACTACGTGGGCGATGGCATCGGTTTCACGGATGTTGGCGAGGAACTTGTTACCCAGGCCTTCACCTTTCGAGGCGCCGGCCACCAGGCCTGCGATGTCGACGAATTCCATGGTGGTCGGCAAGATGCGCTTTGGATTGACGATGGCGGCCAGGGCTTCCAGACGCGAATCCGGCATCGGCACGATACCGGTGTTCGGTTCGATGGTGCAGAAGGGGAAGTTCTCGGCCGCGATCCCGGATTTGGTCAGGGCGTTGAACAGGGTGGACTTGCCGACGTTAGGCAGGCCGACGATGCCGCAATTGAATCCCATGGTGTTTCCCCTCGGATAAGAGTCAGGCCTTCTGGCTGTGCAGGTTTTTCATCGCGCGGTTCCATTCACCGGCGAGGATATCCGGCAGCACGCCGAGGGCAAAGTCGATGCTGGCATCGAGTTTTTCCTGTTCGGCGCGTGGCGCACGACCCAGGACGAAATTTGAAACCATACTGGCAACGCCCGGGTGGCCAATGCCAAGCCGCAAGCGGTGAAAGGTATTCTGATTGCCCAGTTGCGCGATGATGTCGCGCAACCCGTTGTGACCGCCATGGCCGCCGCCCTGTTTGAGCTTGGCTACACCCGGTGGCAGGTCGAGTTCGTCGTGCGCCACCAGGATTTCTTCAGGCGTTATGCGGAAGAAGCCGGCAAGTGCCGCGACGGCCTGGCCGCTGCGGTTCATGTAGGTGGTGGGAATCAGCAGACGAACATCCTGACCCTGATGCGAATAGCGCCCGGTCAGGCCGAAATATTTGCGATCCGCCACAAGGTTTACGCCTTGTGCGTTCGCGATGCGCTCAACAAAAAGGGCCCCTGCGTTATGCCGGGTCTGTTCGTATTCAGCGCCTGGATTTCCCAGGCCAACGATCAGTTTGATGGCAGTCACGATAGGGGCCCTTCCTTGGAGTGGTGGATAACATCGCCGCGACAGGTGTGTGCGGCGAAAGTGGACGACAAGTGCTCATTTACCATTATGTAAACTCCGCGTTCTCGCCCGCTTTCTCGCTACGCTCTAGTCCGCGATGTTTCCGGTCACTCCGGCGAACAGAGTGAAATTACTCTGCTGCGCCTTCTTCAGTAGTAGCTTCTGGAGCAACACGTGGAGCGTGGACGTTGGCAACAGCCTTGTCATCGCCGTGTGCCAGAGCAACAAACTCAACGCCTTTAGGGGCTTTGAGGTCAGACAGGTGAATGATCGAACCGATTTCGGCGTTAGCCAGGTCGACTTCGATGAATTCAGGCAGGTCTTTTGGCAGGCACGAAACTTCGATTTCAGCAACAACGTGCGAAACTTCGCCGCCTTTCTTGATCGGAGCTTCTTCACCAACAAAGTGTACAGGCACGATAGCGGTCAGTTTCTGGCCAGCTACAACGCGTACGAAGTCAGCGTGCATCACGTGGCCTTTGGCCGGGTGACGCTGCAGAGCTTTGATGATTACGTTTTGCTTGGTGCCGCCAACGTTCAGCTCGATGATGTGGCTGTAAGCCGCTTCGTTTTCGAGCAGTTTGGCAACTTCTTTAGCCAGCATGCTGATGGATTCAGGGGCTTTTTCGCCACCGTAAACTACAGCAGGTACCAGGCTTGCGAGACGACGCAGGCGGCGGCTCGCACCTTTCCCCAGGTCGGAACGCACTTCAGCATTCAGAGTAAAATCGTTCATGTTGTATCTCCAAAATAACCACATTCGCCCCAGCGTTTGCGACCAGCGCTAAAGGCGATATGGGCAAAAAAGCCCCGCCCCGACAGGAATGCCGGGGCGGGGCGCTTTTCGTCAACGAGATATTCGAGAAGGGCAGGGCCCTTAACGGAACATCGCGCTGATCGATTCTTCGTTGCTGATGCGGCGAACCGCTTCGGCAACTACCGGCGCGATATCCAGTTGACGGATACGCGAGCAGGCTTGAGCAGCAGCGGACAACGGGATGGTGTTAGTCACCACCAGTTCGTCCAGCATTGAATTTTCGATGTTTTCGATCGCCCGACCGGACAGCACAGGGTGTGTGCAGTAGGCGAAAACCTTGGCAGCGCCATGCTCTTTCAGGGCCTTGGCCGCGTGGCACAGAGTGCCGGCGGTATCGACCATGTCATCGACCAGAATACAGGTACGCCCTTCGACATCACCGATGATATGCATCACTTCAGAGTGATTGGCTTTCTCACGGCGTTTGTCGATGATCCCGAGATCCACGCCCAGAGATTTGGCCACAGCACGTGCACGCACGACGCCGCCAATGTCCGGGGACACGATCATCAGGTTTTCGAAGCGCTGATCTTCAATGTCATCCACCAATACTGGGGAGCCGTAGATGTTATCTACCGGAATATCGAAGAAACCCTGGATTTGGTCAGCATGCAGATCAACCGTGAGAACACGGTCGATGCCGACTACGGTAAGCATGTCAGCAACGACTTTCGCGCTGATAGCCACACGTGCGGAACGCGGACGGCGATCCTGACGGGCATAACCAAAGTAAGGAATAACAGCAGTGATACGAGTAGCCGAGGAGCGGCGGAAGGCATCAGCCATCACTACCAGTTCCATCAGGTTATCGTTGGTCGGAGCGCAAGTCGGCTGAATAATGAAGACATCTTTACCGCGGACGTTTTCATTAATCTCGGCAGTAATTTCGCCGTCGGAGAACTTACCGACAGAGATGTCACCGAGAGGGATATGCAGCTGACGTACAACACGCCGAGCCAGATCGGGGTTAGCATTCCCCGTAAAGACCATCATCTTGGACACGCGCAGTACCTAGAGGCTGAGGGTAACCTGGATGAGTATAGAAAATGGCAGGGGCGGCTGGATTCGAACCAACGCATGGCAGGATCAAAACCTGCTGCCTTACCGCTTGGCGACGCCCCTGTATCTGTTGCAACGAGTACCCAGTACTCGATTCCTTTTAGAGCAGACTTTGCAGCTTGCGATGCAACATCGAAACGTTGCTTCCCTTTGCTACAAACCCTGTAAGGGTCTCTGTAAGAAGGGCCGAGACTTTATCAGCTTCAGCTTTGCTTGGGAAGCCCCCAAACACACAACTTCCAGTTCCGGTGAGTTTTGCTTCGGTAAATTTACCTAACAAATTCAATGCGTTACGTACATCTGGGTAACGCCTTGCTACCACCGGTAAGCAGTCATTTCGACTGTTTCCCTTGGGAACGGGGCGCACTTTAATGGGAGAAGAGTTACGTGTCAACAACGGATCTGAAAAAATTTCTGCTGTACTTACAGAGACTTGCGGCACAAGCACGAGATACCACGGTTCTTCGGGGTCTACAGGGGTCAGTTTCTCCCCCACGCCTTCGGCAAAAGCCGCGTGTCCACGCACGAAAACCGGGACGTCGGCGCCAAGCGTCAGGCCCAGCACGGCCAGCCGATCCTCATCCCAACCCAATTGCCAGAGATGATTGAGACCGAGCAAAGTCGTCGCGGCATTTGAACTGCCGCCACCGATTCCACCGCCCATGGGCAGGATTTTTTCGATCCAGATGTCGATACCGAGTGAACAACCGGATTGCTCCTGAAGTTTTTTTGCAGCTCGAACAATCAGATTGCTGTCGTGAGGAACGCCTTCGAATTCGGTGTGCAGTCGAATCACACCGTCGTCACGAACGGCGAACGTGATTTCATCGCCGTAATCGAGAAACTGAAAAATAGTCTGCAACTCGTGATAACCATCTTCACGGCGACCGAGGATGTGCAGCATCAGATTGAGTTTGGCCGGGGAGGGCAGCGTCAAGCGAGGAGTGGTCATGTTCACTGCCCCAGTTTGCGTGGTTGCCATTCCTTGATCACCAGCGTGATATCAAGGTCGGTGCCGTGCAGTTTGATCCGCTCGGGCAACCAATAACCGTTTTGCTCGGCGTAACTCAGGTATTCGACCTGCCAGCCATCCTGTTCGAGATTGGCCAGGCGGCTATCGGCATCCAGGGTCAGGCGACTTTTGCTGTCCGGCGCCGGGAGCCCGCGAACCCACCAGGCCAGATTGGAAACGGGTAACTTCCAGCCGAGCTGTTCTTCGACCAGCGCCTCTGGTGTCGTTGCGTCATAACGGCCCTGATTGGCCACTTCCAGCGAGACTTTGCCAGGGTGACCCGTCAAGCGAGCCGCGCCGCGACCCAGGGGGCCGGAAAGCCGGATGTCGTAGTAATCCTGTCGCTGCAGCCAGAACAGCGTGCCGCTGCCTGAATCTTTTGGCGCGCGGATGCCGATCTTGCCGTTGATCTGCCAGCCGTCGAGGCTGGTCAGTTGCTGTTTGTAGTCCCGCCATTGGGCCGCGTTGCCTTGACCCTGGACCGATTCGCGGGCGCCGAAGCCCGCGCAACCGGCGAGCAGGGAGATGAAGCTGAAAACAATGAGGTGGCGCAAAAACATAATCTTAAAGAGTCTCTGATCCGGTCAGGCGCTTGATGGTGCTGCGCAGGATGGGGCTGTCGGGCTGCTCCTTGAGGAACTTGCTCCAGATTTGCTTGGCTTCCCGTTGCTTGCCATTGGCCCACAGGACTTCGCCCAGGTGCGCGGCGACTTCCTGATCGGGGAAGCGCTCCAGCGCCTGGCGCAGCAGGCGTTCGGCTTCGTCGAGATTGCCCATGCGAAAGTTCACCCAGCCGAGGCTGTCGAGTACCGCCGGGTCTTCCGGATTGATCTTGTGTGCCTGTTCGATCAAGGCCTTGGCTTCGGCGTAGCGCGTCGTACGGTCGGACAGGGTGTAACCGAGGGCGTTCAACGCCATCGCGTTGTCCGGGTCGCGCTTGATGATCAGGCGCAAGTCTTTTTCCATCTGCGCCAGGTCATTGCGTTTTTCCGCTTGCATGGCGCGGGTGTATAGCAGATTCAGATCGTCCGGGTATTGTTGCAAGGCTTGCTTCAGTACGTTCCAGGCCTTGTCGGGTTGTTTATTGGCGGACAAGGTTTCGGCTTCGATCAAATACAACTGAATCGCGTAATCGGGCTGCTCATCGCGCTCCGCAGCCAGACGGCTTTGGGCTTCGGCGGTCTTGCCGTTGTTCATCAGGATATCGGCCTGACGCAATTGCGCCGGCAGGTAATCGTTGCCCGGGCCGACCTGGGCGTACTCGATCAGCGCGCCTTGAGGATCGTTGCGCTCTTCAGCGATACGACCGAGGTTCAAGTGAGCCGAATCGACGTGGCTTTCCCGGGCAATCAGGTCTTCCAGATAGCCCTTGGCCTCATCCCAGGCCTTGGCTTCCAGGCAGACCAGCGCCAGGGAATAACGCAGTTCGTCGTCTTCGGGGTACTGCTGAACCAGGCTCGAGAACTCGGCTTTGGCGTCGTCCATGCGGTCCTGTTCAACCAGCATGCGCGCGTAAGTCAGGCGCAGGCGTTTGTCGTCCGGGTACTTCTTGATGCTTTTTTGCAGCAGCGGTAACGCTTCATCGCCACGACTGAGGGTCTGCAGCAGGCGTGCGCGCAGCAGAATCGGTGCTATTTCGCCGTCGTCCGGCGGATTGTCTTCCAGCAGGCCCAGCGCCCCCTTGGCGTCACCGTCCTGTTGCAGCAGCAAGGCTTTGCCGAAAATCAGCTGACTGTTGTTCGGATGGCGCTGCAATAAACGGTCAAAACTTTTCATCAAGCCGTTGCGCGTGTCCTGGTCGGTATCGGCCGCAGACAGGGCGAGGAAGTCGAAATGCGTGTCGCCCTTGCCTTGCAGGACTTTCTCCATATAGACCATGGAGTCGTCATAACGCCCGGCACGAGCCAGTTGCACGGCAGCTGCTCGTTGCGCCTCAAGATCTTGCGGGGCGTTTTTCGCCCAGATCAACGCGGTGTCCAGCGCCGCCTGATCGGCGCCCAGGTACTCGGCGATACGGAATGCCCGCTCGGAGATGCCCGGATCCTGAGTATTGATCGCCTGGGTCACGTAGTTGTCCAGGGCAATGTCGAAACGATTGCGCTGGCCAGCCAGTTCGGCGCTCAACAGGCTGAAGATGGTTTCTTCACTGAATGAGCTGTAAACCTTGGGCTTTTCAGGGGCCGGAGTGCTGTCTTCGACCGGCGGCGTACCGTCCGACGAAACGGGTGCCAAGGCCTGGCAGCCGCTGAGGAAGACAAAAGCGAGGAGCAACGCGGAGGATCTATTCATATAGGAAGAGGACGACTAACCTGCGGTCGGATCATCATGACACAAGCCTTCGGCCAAACATAACCGAGTCTCAATTGGCGCCTTTATAGAGGCAGGTCATTGGGACAATAGTCAGCGGTAGTTGTTCTGGCTCTGTCGAAGTAGGACAATTGCCGGCTTCACGTCACCATCAGCGACCTTGAATGGCCTTCCTTGCACTCGGTATTAACCACAAGACTGCTTCAGTAGACGTCCGCGAGCGCGTGGCCTTTACCCCTGAGCAGCTGGTGGAGGCCTTGCAGCAGCTCTGCCGACTCACCGACAGCCGCGAAGCTGCGATCCTCTCCACCTGCAATCGCAGTGAACTCTATATAGAACAGGATCACCTTTCGGCTGACATCATATTGCGCTGGCTGGCCGATTATCACCATTTGAGCCTCGAAGAGCTGCGCGCGAGTGCTTATGTGCACGAAGATGATGCGGCAGTTCGTCACATGATGCGGGTGGCCTCCGGGCTCGATTCGCTGGTGTTGGGCGAACCGCAGATTCTCGGTCAGATGAAATCGGCTTACGCCGTGGCCCGCGAAGCCGGCACCATCGGTCCGTTGCTCGGGCGGCTGTTCCAGGCCACGTTCAATGCGGCCAAACAGGTGCGCACCGACACCGCCATCGGCGAGAACCCGGTGTCCGTGGCGTTTGCCGCGGTCAGTCTGGCGAAACAGATTTTCAGCGACCTGCAACGCAGCCAGGCCTTGCTGATCGGTGCCGGCGAGACCATCACCCTGGTCGCCCGCCATCTGCACGAATTGGGTGTAAAGCGCATCGTCGTCGCCAACCGCACCCTGGAGCGCGCGAGCATTCTGGCCGAGCAGTTCGGCGCCCACGCGGTGTTGCTCTCGGACATCCCGGCGGAGCTGGTGCGCAGCGACATCGTTATCAGCTCCACCGCCAGCCAGTTGCCGATCCTGGGCAAGGGCGCAGTGGAAAGCGCCTTGAAACTGCGCAAGCACAAGCCGATCTTCATGGTAGACATCGCCGTCCCCCGGGATATCGAGCCGGAAGTCGGCGAACTGGATGACGTTTACCTTTATAGCGTCGACGATCTCCACGAAGTGGTCGCCGAGAACCTCAAGAGTCGCCAGGGCGCAGCCCAGGCGGCGGAAGAGATGGTCTCGGTCGGTGCCGAAGATTTCATGGTCCGCCTGCGTGAACTGGCGGCGGTGGATGTGCTCAAGGCCTATCGCCAACAAAGCGAGCGCATGCGCGACGAAGAATTGCAGAAGGCCCAGCGCATGCTGGCCAACGGCAGCAGCGCCGAAGACGTGCTGGTGCAACTGGCGCGGGGCCTGACCAACAAACTCTTGCACGCACCGAGCGTGCAGTTGAAAAAGCTCTCTGCCGAAGGCCGCCTCGATGCGCTGGCCATGGCCCAGGAACTCTTTGCCCTGAATGAGGGCTCATCGGATAGCTTTTCGGATAAAAAACCGCAATGAAAGCGTCACTGCTCAATAAGCTGGACATCCTCCAGGACCGTTTCGAGGAATTGACCGCCTTGCTTGGCGACGGCGAAGTCATTTCCGATCAGAACAAATTCCGCACCTATTCCAAGGAATACGCGGAAGTCGAACCGATTGTCGAAACCTATAAACAGTTGCTCAAGGTACAAAGCGATCTCGAGGGCGCTCAGGCGCTGCTCAAGGACAGCGACCCGGACATGCGCGAAATGGCCGTGGAAGAAGTCCGCGAAGCCAAAGAGCAATTGATCGAAATAGAAGCCAGCCTGCAACGCATGCTGCTGCCCAAGGATCCGAACGATGGGCGTAACGTGTTCCTCGAAATCCGCGCCGGCACCGGCGGTGACGAGGCGGCGATTTTCTCTGGTGACCTGTTCCGCATGTATTCGCGTTACGCCGAGCGTCGTGGCTGGCGGGTGGAAATCCTCTCGGAGAACATCGGTGAACACGGGGGCTTTAAAGAAGTCATCGCCCGCGTCGAAGGCGACAACGTCTACGGCAAGCTGAAGTTCGAATCCGGTGCCCACCGCGTACAACGGGTTCCGGCTACTGAATCCCAGGGCCGCATCCACACCTCGGCCTGCACCGTAGCCGTGTTGCCCGAGCCGGACGAACAGGAAGCGATCGAGATCAACCCTTCGGATTTGCGCATCGATACCTACAAATCCTCCGGCGCCGGTGGTCAGCACGTAAACAAGACGGACTCGGCGATCCGCATCACGCACTTGCCGTCCGGTATTGTCGTCGAGTGCCAGGAAGAACGTTCCCAGCACAAGAACCGCGCCCGGGCGATGTCCTGGCTGTCGGCCAAGCTCAACGATCAGCAGACCAGCGCCGCCGCGAACGCTATCGCCAGCGAGCGAAAATTGCTGGTCGGTTCGGGCGATCGCTCGGAGCGGATCCGCACGTATAACTTTGCCCAGGGGCGGGTCACCGACCATCGGGTCAACCTGACGCTGTATTCCCTCGACGAAATCCTCGCGGGTGGCGTCGATGCGGTGATCGAGCCGTTGCTGGCCGAATACCAGGCCGACCAATTGGCAGCGATAGGTGAGTAAATGACGATCATTGCCAGTTTGTTACGCGCCGCCGACCTGCCGGATTCGCCCTCCGCGCGCCTGGATGCCGAATTGTTGCTGGCCGCTGCGTTGGGCAAGTCCCGCAGTTTTCTGCACACCTGGCCCGAGCGTATCGTTCCGAGCGAAGCGGCGCTGAAGTTTGCCGAGTACCTGCAACGCCGTCGTGGCGGTGAGCCAGTGGCCTACATCCTCGGTCAGCAAGGTTTCTGGAAGCTTGATCTGGAAGTTGCGCCTCACACGCTGATCCCGCGCCCGGACACCGAACTGCTGGTGGAGACTGCGCTGGAACTGCTGCCGGCCACACCCGCCTCGGTGCTCGACCTCGGCACCGGCAGCGGCGCCATTGCGTTGGCCCTGGCCAGCGAACGTCCGGCCTGGAAGGTTACCGCCGTGGATCGCGTGCTCGAAGCCGTGGCCCTGGCCGAGCGTAATCGCCAGCGCTTGCACCTGAACAACGCCACCGTGCTGAGCAGTCATTGGTTCAGTGCGCTGGAAGGTCAGCGTTTTCAACTGATCATCAGCAATCCACCTTACATCGCCTCCGCCGACCCGCATCTGGTAGAAGGTGATGTGCGCTTCGAACCGGCCAGTGCCTTGGTGGCCGGCGTCGACGGGCTCGACGATCTGCGTCTGATCGTCGCCCAGTCGCCAGATTATCTGGAGGCGGGCGGTTGGCTGATGCTTGAACACGGTTACGATCAAGCCACTGCGGTACGCGATTTGCTGCTGACCCGCGGCTTTGAAGAAGTCCACAGCCGCACCGATCTGGGCGGTCACGAACGTATCAGCCTGGGGCGCCTGCCGTGCTGAATGATCAGGAATTGTTGCGCTACAGTCGGCAGATTCTGTTGCAGCACGTCGACATCGACGGCCAGTTGCGACTGAAAGAAAGCCGCGTGTTGATCGTCGGTCTCGGCGGCCTCGGCTCGCCGGTTGCGCTGTATCTGGCAGCCGCCGGCGTCGGTGAGTTGCATCTGGCGGATTTCGACACGGTCGACCTGACCAACCTGCAACGCCAGATCGTTCACGACACCGACAGCGTCGGCCTGAGCAAGGTCGATTCGGCTATTCGCCGACTGACTGCAATCAATCCCGAGATTCAGTTGATCGCCCATCGCACCGCGCTGGACGAAGACTCCCTGGCCGCCGCCGTGGCTGCGGTAGATCTGGTGCTGGACTGTTCCGACAATTTCTCCACCCGCGAAGCGGTCAACGCTGCGTGTGTCGCCGCCGGCAAACCGCTGGTCAGTGGCGCTGCGATTCGGCTGGAAGGGCAGTTGTCGGTGTTCGACCCGCGCCGTCCGGAAAGCCCGTGCTACCACTGTTTATATGGTCACGGCAGCGAAGCCGAACTGACGTGCAGCGAAGCCGGCGTCGTAGGGCCATTGGTTGGCCTGGTGGGCAGCCTTCAGGCGCTGGAAGCCATGAAGTTGCTGGTGGGTTTCGGCGAGCCGCTGGTGGGGCGCCTGTTGTTGATCGATGCCTTGGGCTCGCGTTTTCGCGAATTGCGGGTCAAGCGTGATCCGGGCTGCAGCGTCTGTGGTTCGAAGCATGCGTGAAGCGCCGATTGGCGTGTTCGACTCCGGCGTCGGTGGGCTTTCGGTGCTGGCCGAGATCCAGCGTTTGCTGCCCAACGAATCACTGTTGTATGTCGCCGATTGCGGGAATATTCCCTACGGCGAGAAAACCCCGGAATTCATCCGTCATCGCTGCAGCGTGATGGCCGGTTTTTTTCAGCAGCAGGGCGCCAAGGCCTTGGTGCTGGCCTGCAACACGGCGACTGTCGCTGGCGTTGCAGACTTGCGGCGCGATTATCCCGAGTGGCCCATCGTCGGCATGGAGCCGGCGGTCAAACCGGCCGCTGCCGCCACCCGTAGCGGTGTGGTCGGTGTGCTCGCCACCACCGGCACCTTGCAGAGTGCCAAGTTCGCCGCGTTGCTCGACCGTTTCGCCACCGATGTGCGAGTCATCACCCAGCCGTGCCCCGGCCTGGTGGAGCTGATTGAAAACGGCGATCTGCACAGCGAGGCCTTGCGCCAGTTGCTTGCCAGGTATGTCGAACCACTGCTCGGCGCCGGGTGCGACACGATAATTCTTGGCTGCACGCATTACCCCTTCCTAAAGCCGTTGCTTAAGCAGATGATCCCCGATGACATCAGCTTGATTGATACTGGCGCCGCTGTTGCGCGGCAACTTCAGCGATTGTTGGCCGAGCGTGAATTGCTCGCCGAGGAGCCTGCTCGTGCTGCACAGTTCTGGACGAGTGCCGATCCGGAGCATTTCAGAAATATCTTGCCGATACTGTGGAATACCGCTGGTGTTGTGCGAAGCTTCAAGGAGTAAACAAAACTCGGGGCAAGCGAGTAATTGGGGTGAACTTCTGATTAAGCGTCGACTTCTATAGCGTCAAGCAACAAAAAAACCATACGAAATCGTTCGGAAAAGGATGTTTCTAATGAAGCGACTATTCTGCTTGGCCGCGATTGCGGCCGCACTGATGGGGCACAGTTTTACCGCACAGGCGGCAGGCGTGGAGTTCGCGGTCGGTCAGACTAGCGAGTCGACCATGACCTATCGACTGGGCATGCAATTCGATTGGGACAAGAGCTGGTTGCAGAGTGATATCGGTCGTTTGACTGGTTACTGGAGCGGTGCCTACACCTATTGGGAAGGCGACAAGACCTCCAGCAACCACAGCCTGTCGTTCGCGCCGGTGCTGGTTTACGAGTTTGCCGGGCAGACCATCAAACCTTATCTTGAGTTGGGAGTTGGCGTAGCAGTGTTCGCCAATACCGAAGTCGAAAACAACAATCTCGGCAATGCCTTTCAGTTTGAAGACCGGTTCGGTTTTGGGCTACGTTTTACGGGCGGACATGAAGTCGGGATTCGTGCGACACACTACTCAAATGCCGGGCTGAGCAGCCCGAACGATGGTGTAGAAAGCTACGCGCTGCATTACACGATGCCGTTGTAAGCCTTGGCGCTGTTAATGTGGGAGCAGGCTAGCTCCCACATTAAATCTTCATTGGTCTGACTTTCACCGATACGCCGTGGTAATCCCTTGGCGTTCCTCGATACATTCCGGTGCACCCATCTCGAACTCCCGGCAGATCAACGGGCGTTTTTCGTAGATGGTGCACATCATCGTGTTGCGATCCAGCGCGGCGCACCAGCCGTCATCCAGACGCAGCATGACCTCCCCACCCCAGTCATCGGTATCGATAAAACGTTCGGGCACGCCCGTGTCCGTGATCAGCATGACTTCGAGCTGACAGCAGCAAGCTGCGCAGGTCGAGCAGGTGACCGCAGGCTCGGCGATTTGCGTATGGGGAATGGTTTTCATGGCGCCCAGTGTAAGGCAGTGGGCCGGTGCTGTGTGAAAGGCCTGACGGACGCTTGGTAGCCGGGTTCGAACAGGGTGATCGCATGGCTGCGATTCAGCAGCCAGGTGCGATCACCCCGAGATGCGGCTACCGGCGATGGTGATTTCAGGGCTGGTCCTTGATCGGCGGATTGCTGCGCACCATGCGTTTGCCGATCGCCAGTTTCCCCCGGTTGGTTACTTTCGACAGTGGCCAGAGGTCGGCCATGAACAACGCCGGAAAGGCTAATTCCAGCGGGCGATTCTTGAGTTCGGCAAAGATGTAGCGTGCGGACTTGTCCACCGGCCAGCTGAGTGGTATGGGGACGTTTTGCGCCGTCAGCAGCGTCTCGACAAACCCTGGGTTGACCACGGTGACTTCGATGCCTTCCGGTGCAAGATCAATTCGCGACGATTCAAACAGGTAACGCAGCCCGGGCTTTGAGGCGCCATGAGCCTCGGACCGCGGCAACGGCAGGTAGGTGACCGAGCTGGCGATGCCCACCAGATGCGGCGCGGTGCCGGCGCGCAAGAGTGGCAGGGCAGCCTGGATGCAATAGCTGCTGGCAAGCAGGTTGGTACGCACTACGTGCTCGACGATCGACGAATCGAACTGCTGAACGTCGACGTATTCGCAAGTGCCGGCGTTGAGGATCACCGTGTCCAGAGCTCCCCACTCCCCGGCAATCTGCTCGCCGATTTCTCGCACGGTCTGGCTGTTGGTCAGGTCTCCGGCCACCACCAGCACTTGCCCCGGATAACGCTGGGACAAGACTTTGAGTGGCGCCACCGAACGAGAACTCACCGCAAGATGAGCACCGGTTTTCAGTATTTCTTCGGCCAGCGAGGCACCAATGCCGTTGCTGGCGCCAGTCAACCAATATCGCCGTGGAGGTGTAAATCTCATCCCATTCTCCTTTTCAACCAGGCAATCGCCCGTCATTTTGTCGTGATGGCAGGTTCTTGAATGCGGCCAGGGCTCGCCGGCGGGAAGTACTCAGATTGACGATCGGTGACGGATAATCCACCGCGCCGAACAATCCGCCGACGTTCGCCGGGTTGTGGACTTCTTTCTTGTTCAGCCTGGCCAATTCTGGCAGCCAGTGCTTGATAAACAGACCTTCGCTGTCGAATTTCTCCGACTGGCTCAGCGGGTTGAAAATCCGGAAGTAGGGCGCCGAATCGGTGCCAGTGGACGAACTCCACTGCCAGCCACCGTTGTTCGCCGCCAGGTCGCCGTCAATCAGGTGACGCATGAAAAAACGCTCGCCTTCACGCCAGTCGATCAGCAGGTTCTTGGTCAGGAACATCGCCACCACCATGCGCAGGCGATTATGCATCCAGCCGGTTTCAAGCAATTGGCGCATGGCCGCGTCGATAATCGGCAGGCCGGTTCGGGCCTCTTGCCAGGCCAGGAGTTCCTCCGGAGCATCGCGCCAAGCGAGGGCTTCGGTTTCCGGGCGGAAGGCACAATGACGCGCGACCCGTGGGTAGCCCACCAGAATGTGTTTGTAGAACTCGCGCCACAGCAATTCGTTGATCCAGGTGACGGCGCCGACCTTGCCACTTTCGAACTCGCCCTGATTGCTTTGTAGCGCGGCGTGCAGACACTGACGGGGGGAAATCACCCCGGCGGCGAGATAGGCCGACAGCTGACTGGTGCCGGGTTTGGCCGGGAAGTCGCGTTCGTTTTTGTAGTAGTCGATCTGAGCATTGGCGAAGGTGACGAGGCGGCGGTGGGCTTCGACTTCACCGGCAGGCCAAAGACTGCGCAAGTTTTCGTTGGGCGTTGCGAAGCCTTCAACGTTTGATGGGATCTTGTCGCTGCTGATCGCCAGCGGCGCCTGTATGGCGGGTGCTGAGACCCGCCTCGGCAGCGACCCGCGCAGGCGGTCGTAGCATGCCTTGCGGAACTGACTGAACACCTGAAAGTAAGTGCCGGTCCTGGTCAGCACGGTACCCGGTTTGAACAGCAGTTGATCAAGGTGGCTATAAAATTCGATGGTATGGGCTTTCAGCGTTTCGGCCACGGCTGCGTCACGACGGCTTTCATGAATGCCGTACTCCTCGTTGACGTGCACCGCGTCGATTTTCAACTGTTGGCAAAGATCAAGCAGGACCTTGGGTGCGTCCTCCCAGCGGGATGCCTTGCGGATCAACAAGGGAATGTTCAGCTCCTCCAACGCGCTGCGTAACTCGCTCAGGTTGCGCAGCCAGAAATCCACTTTGCACGGCGCGTCATCGTGCTCCAGCCATTGCTCCGGGCTCAGCAGATATACCGCCACAGTCGGGCCGCGGGCTGCGGCGGCCGAGAGGGCGGTGTTGTCATGGAAGCGCAAGTCGCTGCGCAACCAGATCAATTGCAGAGAGGTGTCCGCACGATTCATTAAAAATTCGCCATTAAATGAGCCCACGCTGAACCAGGCCCTGATGCGCTGCTAACGGATCTTCAGCCAGGAACAAGTCAGTAATCTTGAACGTTCGTGCGGACAACTCGGTGTGGTGGATGCACACCGTGGGTCCGGCAATCATTTTTGGGCAACTGACACCATTCAAAAGTTTCGGCAGCTGCGAAAGGTTCATGGCTTTGCTGGAATACAGCAGTACGCCGCGGGCTTGCAGATGATCGATCGCCAGCGCGAGTTCGCCGGCGGGGAGTGGCCAGTCGAACACTTCCACCGGGCAATCGGCGCTGCTGATCAGCCAGGCGGTCAGCCACAGGTGAGGTTCCAGTGGCAAGTCCGATTGATTGATCAACAACAGTGGCGCGGTGCGTAACTGACGGTTGTTATGGTAAATGCGTGCGCCAAATTTGCTGCGTAACCAGGAGTAAAAAAACACCCGCTCCATCTGCGCGCCGAACTGTCCTTGCCAGCGTTGCTCCAGTTCAGCCAGCAGCGGCAGCAGCAGTTGTGCGCACAGGGTCCGTGGTGGATACAGCGCCATGGCCTGATTGACGGTGTCATCGAGAGTGCGTTCGTTCAGTTGAGTGACCGCCTGCAGCAGCGTATGGCGCAGCACTTGCCAATCGTTTTCGACGGATTCGGTAAAGGCCTGCGGGGTGTCGAGCAGTGGCTTGACCTGGCTGACGGCCACGCCACGGTTGAGCCAGGTGAGGATCGTCAGGATGCGTTGAACGTGTTCGCCAGAGAACAGCCGATGCCCCTTGGGCGTGCGTTGCGGCACGATCAAGCCATAACGCCGCTCCCAGGCCCGCAGGGTGACGGCGTTGACGCCGGTCTGCCGCGCGACTTCACGGATCGGCAACCAGCCTTCGTCGAGGGCTTTCTTGAAGTCGGCGCCGAGGTCTTCGCTGGCGCTGGTGTCGAGTGGGCTTTTCATTGGATTGTCATTAGATCGCGTTTCGCAGACTGAGATTTTCCGGGTGCGGTTGCAGGTAAACCTGTTGCGCAATGTACGGATCCGGGTGTTGACGGAAGTAGTGTTTGAGCAGCGTCAGCGGCACCACCAACGGCACGATGCCATGGCGGTACTGACCGATGACGTGCTGCACTTCCTGTTTGTCTTCAGGGCTGATTGCCTGTTTGAGATAGCCACTGATGTGTTGCAGGACGTTGGTGTGGCTGCGGCGTGTGGCGCATTTTTTCAAGGCCGTCATCAGCTCGCTGAAATAGCGTGGACCGAGTTCGTTCGGATCGGTCTGGCCCATGTTGCCCAGCAGGTTGCCCAGGGTTTTGTATTGCACCGGGTTGTGGGCCATCAGCAGGTATTTGTAGCGCGAGTGAAAGTCCGTGAGGCCACGGCGAGTCAGGCCTTCGCGCAGCAACTGCTGCCAGGCACTGTAGGCGAACACGCGGGTGAGGAAGTTTTCTCGCAGCACCGGGTCGTTGAGTCGGCCGTCTTCTTCCACCGGTAAATCCGGATGCCGCGCGCAGAACGCCTGGGCGTAGATGCCACGGCCACCACCGTCCACCGGCGCACCGTTGGTATGGTAGACCTTGACCCGATCCAGGCCGCATGACGGGGATTTCTGCATGAAGATGTAGCCGCAGATGTCGCCCAGTTCCGCGGCCATTTTCTGACCGTACTCGGCGAGTGGCCGGGTGACATTGAGTGTTGGGTTAACGGTACCGATGGCTTCTGGATGTTGTGGATCTCCCACCAGACGGATCGGTTCACGGGGAATGCCGAGACCGATGGCGACTTCCGGACAGACCGGGATGAAATCGAAATAGTCAGTGAGGGTGCGACTGCATAGCCGCGACGCCTTGTGCCCGCCGTTGTAACGCACTTCTGCGCCCATCAGGCAGGCGCTGATGGCGATCTTCGGTTTCACGGTCACGTGGGGCATCGGAGCACCTCGAATCTAAACCTGTACAGACTGCTCGGTCTGTACAACATAACTTCATCATAGATTCAAAGGTGTACAAGTCAAATTGTTTGTATAGGTTTTACCGTCGGGCCTCCTACCGGATCAATGCAGTTCACTGCAGATGCGCATGCAAGCGTCGGGCGGCTTCCTGGCCGCTGAGCCAAGCGCCTTCGACACGACCGGACAAGCACCAGTCGCCACACACATACAAGCCTAGATCGGCATCGGCCAAGGCGCCCCATTCATGGCTGTTGGCGGGGCGGGCGTAGAGCCAGCGGTGGGCGAGGCTGAAGGTCGGGGCGGGCATGGCGCTGTGCAGCAGCTCGGCAAATGCGCCGTGCAATTGCTCGATCACCGCTTCCTTGGACAGGTCGATATGTTGCCGGCTCCAGGCGCTGGTCGCATGCAGCACCCACGTATCGAGAGTGTTATCGCGCCCGGGTTTGCTGCGGTTGCGAGCCAGCCAGTCGAGTGGGCTGTCCTGTACGAAGCAGCCTTCCATGGGCGTATCCAGCGGTGTCTCGAACGCCAGCGCGACAGCCCAGGTCGGGTCCATTTTCACCCCGGCGGCGGCACCGGCGAGTTTCGGCGCGGAGGCCAGCAGTGCAGTCGCCTGAGGCGCCGGCGTGGCGATAATCACATGACTGAACGGGCCGTGGGTGAAGCCTTCGGCGTCCTGCAGATGCCAGTGCTCCTCGCCGCGATAGACCTCGGTAATGCGGCAGGCGAAATGCACTTCCAGGTCGCCGAGCAGGCCGCGGGTGATGGCGCTCATGCGCGGCGTGCCGACCCAGCGGGTCTGTTCGTCCGGCGACAGGTTGAGCTGGCCGCCATGGTAGGTGTAGAGCTGCGGCATCCATTCAGCGACCCAGCCGTTGCCTTGCCAGCGCTGGACTTCAGTGACGAAGCGGCGATCACGGGCGGTGAAATATTGCGCGCCCATGTCCAGAGCACCCGCATCGCTGCGCTTGCTTGACATGCGTCCGCCACTGCCGCGGCTTTTATCGAAAAGTTGTACGACATGCCCGACCTCTGTCAGGGCCTGGGCGGCGGAGAGCCCGGCGATGCCGGTGCCGATGATTGCGATAGGTACAGTCATAGGGGCCTCGTTTACCTTTCTGTACAGACTACGCCGTGGTTTAAACCTGTACAATATTATTTTTTGGTATAACTTTTAGCGTTCTCGTTCTGACAGCTTGGCCTATTGTTAATCACAGAGCCTGCCCGATACCAAAGATCCCTGCATATAAAAATAGACTAGGGATCAGGGTAAAACGTTACGCGAGGAAGTAGTCATGCACATATTGCTGACCGGCGGTACTGGTTTGATAGGACGTCAACTCTGCCGCCTCTGGCTGAGTCAGGGTCATCGCCTGACGGTCTGGAGTCGCAAGCCTGAGAAAGTCGCGAAAATCTGCGGTGCCCAAGTGCGCGGAGTGGCCCGCCTCGAGGACATTGGCCCGGAGCCAGTGGATGCAATTATCAACCTCGCAGGTGCCCCGATTGCCGATCGCCCATGGACAACCAGGCGCAAAGCGCTGTTGTGGAGCAGTCGCATCACCCTGACCGAAACCCTGCTGGCCTGGCTCGAAACCCGTGAACAAAAACCGCAGGTGTTGATTTCGGGGTCTGCGATCGGTTGGTACGGTGATGGGGGCGAGCGGGAATTGACCGAGAAGTCTCCACCGGTCATCGATGATTTCGCCAGCCAGTTGTGCATCGCCTGGGAAGAAACCGCCCAGCGTGCCGAAGGCTTGGGCATTCGCGTGATCTTCATTCGTACCGGGCTGGTGTTGTCGGCAGAGGGCGGCTTTTTGTCGCGGCTGTTGCTGCCGTTCAAAGTGGGGCTGGGCGGGCCTATCGGCAGTGGCCGGCAGTGGATGCCGTGGATTCATATCAACGATCAAATCGCCCTGATTGATTTTCTTCTGCATCAGGAAGACAGCAGTGGTCCTTATAATGCCTGCGCGCCCAAGCCGGTGCGCAACCGCGAGTTTGCCAAGACATTGGGCAGCGTGCTGCACCGCCCGACGTTCATGCCTATGCCGGCCCTGGCGTTAAAGGTGTGTCTGGGCGAATTGTCATTGCTGTTGCTGGGCGGCCAGAAGGCCGTACCGGCTCGCTTGCTGGAAGCGGGTTTCACTTTCCAGTTCACTGATTTGCGCGCGGCTCTGGACGACCTTTCCAGCCGCCTTTGAAATAGGACGTTGCATGACCGATCACGCATTGCTTCTGGTCAACCTGGGCTCACCGGCCTCCACCTCGGTGGCGGATGTGCGCAGTTACCTCAATCAATTTCTGATGGACCCGTATGTGATCGACCTGCCATGGCCGGTGCGACGTTTGCTGGTGTCGCTGATCCTGTTCAAGCGCCCGGAGCAGTCTGCCCACGCCTACGCCTCGATCTGGTGGGAGGAAGGCTCGCCGTTGGTGGTGCTCAGCCGTCGCCTGCAACAGGCCATGACGGCCCGGTGGACCCACGGTCCGGTGGAACTGGCGATGCGTTACGGTGAGCCGTCGATCGAGTCGGTGCTGGTGCGCATGGCGGGGCAGGGGATCAAACGTATCACGTTGGCGCCTCTGTACCCGCAGTTCGCTGACAGCACCGTGACCACGGTGATCGAAGAAGCCAAGCGGGTCGTGCGGGAGAAGAATCTTGAGCTGCAGTTTTCTATTTTGCAGCCGTTTTACGATCAGCCGGAATACCTCGATGCGCTGGTGGCCAGTGCCAAGCCGTATCTGCAGCAGGATTACGATCACTTGCTGTTGAGCTTCCACGGCTTGCCGGAACGGCACCTGAAGAAGCTCAATCCAGGCCACAGTTTTGAGGGTGGCGGCGATTGCTGCGCTGGAGCACCACCGGAAGTGGTCGCGACCTGTTATCGCGGGCAATGCCTGCGTACGGCTGCAGAGTTTGCCAAACGCATGGGTTTGCCGGACGGCAAGTGGTCGGTGTCGTTCCAGTCGCGTCTGGGGCGGGCCAAATGGATCGAACCCTACACCGAAGCGCGCCTCGACGAGTTGGCCGGGATGGGCGTGAAGAAAGTGCTGGTGATGTGCCCGGCGTTCGTTGCCGATTGCATCGAGACGCTGGAAGAGATCGGTGATCGCGGTAAAGAGCTGTTCCGCGAGGCGGGGGGAGAGGAGTTGGTGTTGGTGCCGTGCCTCAACGACGATCCGCAGTGGGCGCGGGCATTGAGCACCTTGTGCGAAAGAGCCCCGTTGGCCCTCTGATGATCGTTCCCACGCTCTGCGTCACTAGTGTCCGGTAAAAACCGAAGGGGGAGCTTGCTCCCCCTTGCTGTGCCTGCTTCGTAAGCAATAATCAGGTTTTCAGACTTGATTTTCGCCCATGTTCAGCAGCACTCGATTTGCGCAAATGCTTCAAGCCCTTCCTCATCAGCTCTTCAAAGCCGCCGTCAAACGCTGTGGCGCTGATCGTTACGCCAAACAATTCACGTCCTGGGATCTGCTCGTCACGCTGATTTACGGTCAGCTGACGCAAGCCAAAAGCTTGCGTACGTTGGCGACAGCCTCGCAGTCGCTGCAACCCCATCGCCACCACCTCAACGCCAAGAACATGGTGCGTTCGACCCTTTGTGATGCGTTGAACAAGCGCAGCTCAGAGCCGTTTCGGCTGGCCTGTGAGCACTTGCTTCAAGGCATTGGCCGCAAGCAGCGCAAGTCGCTCGAAGCCATGATCACCCTGATCGATTCGACCTCGATCAGCCTGCGCGGACCCGGTTTTGACGAATGGACCACCGCGACGAAAACCCGCATAACCCAAGGCTTGAAGGTACATGTGGCCATCGATCCACAGCAAACAGCCCCGACTTACGTAAACATCACCGCCGCCAACGTCAACGATCTGAGCGATGCCCTGACCATGCCGCTTGAAGCAGGTATGACGTACGTTTTCGACAAGGGTTACTGCGACTACAACTGGTGGCACCAGATTGATCAGATGGGTTCTTTCTTCGTCACCCGACTGAAGAAAAACGCCAATCTAAAGCCGGTAGAAAATTTGAGGGAAAAGGATGCACCCGAATTCATTGAGGCGGACGAATCGGTATTGTTCGGGAAGAAATACCTGAACACTCGACGTCCGAATCTCTACCAAAATCAGGCTGTGCGTCGGGTTCAGATCCGCCGAGAGGACCACGAAACGCCATTGATTCTGGTCACCAACGACTTCTCTCGCTCAGCGGAGGAGATCGCCGATCTGTACAAACAACGTTGGCAGATCGAACTGTTTTTTAAGTGGATCAAGCAAAACCTCAAGCTCAAACGGTATTTCGGCTTCTCTGAAAATGCCGTTCGTTTGCAGATCTACAGCGCCTTGATTACCTATCTTTTGCTGCATCTTTATCAGCGCCGTTCAGGTTGCTCGGGATCTATTTCAGACTTTGCCATTCGGCTAACCCACAGCTTGTTCGAACGCCCATTAAGCATTGAACACCTTGAACAGCGAAGGCAAAAGCGAACAAAGCTGAAGGCTGCCCAAGGCAGCCTTCAGCTTTGAAAAGGTTTTACCGGACACTAGTGACGCTCTGCGTGGGAATGCCTCAAGGGACGCTCCGCGTCCAGTGACGCGGAGCGTCACGGGCTGCATTCCCACGCAGAGCGTGGGAACGATCAGAGTCGCCTGTTAGAGCAGCGATTCATTCGCCTTCTTGTGCTTCCAGCTGTCATTACCCGGCAGCAACAGGTTCAGCGCAATCGCCGTCACCGCGCACAGCGCGATGCCTTTGAGGCCGAAGTCGTCCGGCCCTGTGCCGGTGCCGACCAGGACGCCGCCAATCCCGAACACCAGGGTCACCGAGACAATCACCAGATTGCGCGCTTCGCCCAGGTCGATCTTGTGGCGAATCAGCGTGTTCATGCCCACCGCCGCGATCGAACCGAACAACAGGCACAGAATCCCGCCCATCACTGGCACCGGAATGCTTTGCAGCAGCGCGCCGAACTTGCCGATGAACGCCAGGCTGATGGCGAAAATCGCCGCCCAGGTCATGATCTTCGGGTTGTAGTTCTTGGTCAGCATCACCGCGCCCGTCACTTCGGCATAGGTGGTGTTGGGTGGGCCGCCAAACAGGCCGGCTGCGGTGGTGGCAATGCCATCGCCGAGCAGGGTGCGGTGCAGGCCGGGTTTCTTCAGGTAATCGCGACCGGTCACGCTACCAACTGCGATCACGCCGCCGATGTGCTCGATGGCCGGGGCCAGGGCCACCGGAACGATGAACAGAATCGCCTGCCAGTTGAATTCCGGCGCGGTGAAGTGCGGGATTGCAAACCATGGTGCAGCGGCAATTTTCGCGGTATCAACGACGCCGAAGTAGAACGCCATCGCAAAACCCACCAGCACACCGGAGATGATCGGCACCAGGCGGAAGATGCCTTTACCGAACACTGCGACGATCAGGGTGGTCAGCAGTGCTGGCATCGAGATCAGCATCGCCGTCTGATAGTGAATCAGCTCAGTGCCGTCGCCGGCCTTGCCCATCGCCATGTTGGCGGCTATCGGCGCCATGGCCAGGCCGATGGAGATGATCACCGGGCCAATCACCACTGGTGGCAGCAGACGGTCAATGAAACCGGTGCCTTTGATCTTCACGGCAAGGCCGAGGAAGGTGTAGACGAAACCGGCCGCCATCACGCCGCCCATGGTCGCCGCGAGGCCGAACTGGCCCTTGGCAAGAATGATCGGGGTGATGAAAGCAAAGCTCGACGCCAGGAACACCGGCACCTGACGCCCGGTGACGATCTGGAACAGAATCGTCCCCAGGCCTGCGGTGAACAGCGCCACGTTCGGGTCGAGGCCGGTAATCAGCGGCATCAACACCAGGGCGCCGAAGGCCACGAACAGCATCTGCGCACCCGACAGCACCGTGCGCCAGAGCGGATCGTTGAACTCTTGCTGCATGCTCAAGCGTCCTTCTGCTTGGTGCCGAAGATCTTGTCACCGGCATCGCCCAGGCCTGGGATGATGTAACCGTGTTCGTTGAGTTTCTCGTCAATGGACGCGGTGTAGATGGTCACGTCCGGGTGAGCCTTCTCTACGGCGGCAATGCCTTCAGGGGCAGCCACCAGCACCATCGCGCGGATATCCCGGCAACCGGCCTTTTTCAGCAGGTCGATGGTCGCGACCATGGAGCTGCCGGTGGCGAGCATCGGGTCGATGATCATCGCCAGGCGTTCGTTGATTTCCGGAACCAGTTTTTCCAGGTAGGTGTGGGCCTGCAGGGTTTGTTCGTTGCGGGCCACGCCGACGGCGCTGACTTTGGCGCCCGGGATCAGGCTCAGCACGCCTTCGAGCATGCCGATACCAGCGCGCAGGATTGGTACTACAGTAATTTTCTTGCCGGCGATTTTCTCGACCGACACAGTGCCGGCCCAACCTTGGATATCGTAGGTTTCCAGCGGCAGGTCTTTGGTGGCTTCATAGGTCAGCAGGGCACCGACTTCCTGAGCGAGCTCACGGAAATTCTTCGTGCTGATGTCGGCGCGGCGCATAAGGCCGAGTTTATGGCGGATCAGCGGATGGCGGATCTCGAGGATGGGCATGGGAAAGGCTCCGGCGGCGGGCAAAAAAACCGGCCTAGATTAATCTATCCGAGGGTGTTGTCCTATAGACATAAAGTACGTTAGTCCACAAACGCTTGATCTGGCCGTGCGGGATGCGTACCTTTGCCCGCTTTTCCCCGAACTGCCACCCCCTGGAGAGCGCCATGTCCGCTGATCTCGAGCATATCCGTCAAATCATGCGAGAGGCTGACTGCCTGTACACCGAAGCTGAAGTCGAGGCGGCCATCGCCCGCGTCGGTGCACAAATCAACGACCAGCTGGCTGAAAGCAATCCGGTGGTGTTCTGCGTGATGAACGGCGGTCTGATTTTCTCCGGCAAGCTGCTGACCCATCTGAACTTCCCGCTGGAAGCGTCCTACCTGCACGCCACTCGTTATCGCAACGAAACCAGCGGCGGCGATCTGTTCTGGAAAGCCAAGCCGGAAGTGTCGTTCATCGACCGCGACGTGCTGATCATCGACGACATTCTCGACGAAGGTCACACCCTGGGCGCGATCATCGACTTCTGCAAACACGCCGGCGCCCGCGCTGTGCACACCGCCGTGCTGATCGACAAGGACCACGACCGCAAGGCTCGCCCGGACCTGAAAGCCGATTTCGTCGGCCTGCCATGCATCGACCGTTACATCTTCGGTTACGGCATGGACTACAAAGGCTACTGGCGTAACGCCAACGGGATTTTTGCTGTTAAAGGGATGTAATCCATGAGCGCGCCGAGCTTTCTTGATCAATCTTTGTTCAATGAATTGGCCGGGAAGGCTGCGGCAAATCCACGTGGACGGCAGCATCACAACTTCCATCAGATGGAAGAGGCTTGTCATCGCATGGTGGTTGGCTTGCAGCCCGACACCTATGTTGCGCCTCACCGGCACCTGGGGGAAAACAAGGCTGAAACCTTGTTGGTTCTCAAAGGGCGACTGGGTGTGTTGATCTTCGATGAGTCTGGCGGGGTGCTGAGCAAACAAATCCTGCAGGCCGGTGGCGACTGTCTTGGTGTGGACCTGCCAGCCGGAGTGTTCCATAGCCTGGTGGTACTGGAAGCGGACAGCCTGATGTTCGAGTGCAAGGCCGGCCCCTATCGCCCGGTCGGTGAAGGTGAGCTTGCTCGCTGGGCGCCGCGCGAAGGCGAGCCTGCTGTGGCTGAGTATCAGGCGTGGATGCGCGCTCAGTTCGATTGAAGTTCACTCAACTGCTACAGTGCTCGCCCCGCCCTCCGGAGCCTGTCATGAGCCTTTTGATCCGCAGTTGCGCCGCCCTGTTGCTGACCGTCAGCCTGCCTCTGGCTGCCGCCCCGGCGCCGATGCACGCGCAGTTCCTGCCCCCCGATGACCTGACCCTGCGTGACGCGGAGCCCGAGCAGCAACAGCTGTTGCAGGTCACCGAGTACTCGGTGGTGGTCGGCAGCCAGCGCCAGTCCAACCAGCAGCCGATTCCGGTGACCTCACCGTTGCTGATCCGTCTCAAGGGCAAATCCTTGAACAAAGGCGCGACCATCAACCAGGTGCTGGTCAATTTCGATGGCGAAAGCAAAAGCCTGAAAAAGCCGATCTACGACGAAAAGAGCAAAACCCTGACGCTGTTTTACCCGATGGCCCAATATCGGGTGGTGATCGACTTGTTGCGCAATGACACGGTGTATTGCCAGTTCCTCAGCTACGCCAATGGCCATGTCTGGGCCGATCTGCACACGGGCGCTGTTCGTCCGCGTTGAGCCCGGTGGCAAGGGAGGGGTAAACTGCCCGCCCCGTGAAATGTCTGCGAGCTGGAGTCGGCAATGCGTAAAGATAAGAAGCAAGTGATTGGTGACGAGATCGGCGATGAGCAGATCAAGCTGTTCCTCGATTTCGAACCGGTCGACGCCACGTCGCCGTCGCTGCACAAACTGATCAAGGCCTACCGCGGCCTGCGCATCGATGACTTCGAGCGCTTTCTGACGTTCTTCGTCGAAGCCGGTCTGGATCTGGACGGCAAGGATGAGCACGGCAATGACTTCGTCGCCCTGATCAAGGATCAGCGCAACGCGGCCGAGTACATCGAACTGATCAACAAGGCTCGCGGTTAAGATCAACAGATCGCAGCCTCGCTCCGCTCGACAGCTCCTACAAATGGTTTGCTCATACCTGTAGGAGCTGTCGAGCGTAGCGAGGCTGCGATCTTTTAAAGGCACAAAAAAACGCCCCGCTCTCAATGAGAACGGGGCGTTTTTTATGCGGCCGAATCAAGCGTAGCTTTCGGTCTCGTTGCTGGCTTCAACCAGTTCCAGCGCGACGTTGTTCTGCACATTGATCTTGCGATACAGCGCAGCATCGGTTTCCAGAACCTTTTCCCGAGCCGGGAAGATTTCCGCCAGTTTGGCAGCCCATTCACCGGACGCTTTGTTCGGGAAGCATTTTTCGATCAGTTCCAGCATGATCGAAACGGTCACCGACGCGCCTGGCGAAGCGCCGAGCAGGGCAGCAAGCGTACCGTCCTTGGCCGCGACAAGTTCGGTGCCGAACTGCAGAACGCCGCCCTTTTTCGGGTCTTTCTTGATGATCTGCACCCGTTGACCGGCCACTTCCAGGCGCCAGTCTTCGGCTTTCGCTTCAGGGTAGAAACGACGCAGGGAATCCAGGCGCTGCTCCATCGACTGCATCACTTCGCTGACCAGGTACTTGGTCAGGTCCATGTTGTTTTTGGCCACGGCCAGCATCGGGCCGATGTTGCCGGCGCGAACCGACATCGGCAGGTCCATGAAGGAGCCGTGCTTGAGGAACTTGGTGGTGAAACCGGCGTAAGGTCCGAACAGCAGGGACTTCTTGCCATCGACTACGCGGGTGTCCAGGTGCGGCACCGACATCGGTGGCGAACCCACCGCTGCCTGGCTGTAAACCTTGGCCTGGTGGTGCTTGACCACTTCCGGGTTGTCGCAACGCAGCCATTGGCCACTGATCGGGAAGCCGCCGAAGCCTTTGCTTTCTTCGATGCCCGACGCTTGCAGCAGCGGCAGTGCCGCGCCACCGGCGCCGAGGAACACGAATTTCGCGTCGACGTCACGGGAATTACCGCTGTTGACGTCCTTGATGCTGACGGTCCAGCCGCTGCCGTTACGCTTGAGGCCGGTCACGCGCTTGCAGTACTTGACCTGGGCGTCGGGTGCGCTGGTCAGGTGCTTGAGCAGTTGATTGGTCAGGGCGCCGAAGTTGACGTCGGTACCGTTCATGACGCGGGTGGCGGCGACGACTTCGTCGGCCGGCCGGCCAGGCATCATCAGCGGCATCCATTCGGCCATGGTGGCCTTGTCTTCGGTGTATTCCATGTCCGAGAAGGCGTGGTGCTTGCTCAGCGTCTTGAAGCGTTCCTTGAGGAAGGAAACGCCATTGTCGCCCTGGACGAAGCTCAGGTGCGGCACCGGGCTGATGAACGTCTTGCACGAGCCGAACGTGCTTTTCTTGGTCAGGTAGGACCAGAACTGCTTCGACACCTCGAACTGGGTGTTGATGTGCACGGCTTTCTTGATGTCGACGGTGCCGTCGGCGGCCTGCGGCGTGTAGTTGAGCTCACACAGCCCGGCGTGACCGGTACCGGCGTTGTTCCACGGGTTCGAACTCTCCGCGGCACCGGAATCCATCAGCTCGACGACTTCCAGCTTGATCGCGGGGTCGAGCTCTTTGAGCAGTACAGCGAGGGTGGCACTCATGATGCCGGCCCCAACCAGTACTACGTCGACTGCTTCGTTATGCGCCATTTAACGCGTCTCCAAAATCTGCAGCACCAAATTGTCGGCATGGCTGCCAGGCGTTCAGGGGCGTGTCAGTGAGGCCCCAAGTACCCATGGCAGTATCGCCATGTCCGAATCTTCGCAATTTTTCGCAACTTCGACGGACGCTACCGGCCGGGTCTAAAAGAGTTACATGAACTCACTTCAACGCGCGGCTGGCAATTCGACTTATGGTCGATACATCCGTTTGTGCAACCAAATCCGTAGAGGACAGGCTTCAGGCTCCGGTATTCGAGGCGTACTCGGTCCTGTGTCGTTGGGCTGTTTCAGACGCTAATGGTGCATATTCAGACGCAAAACTATTCATTTGCTCGCCACACTCTTGTGAAGTTGTGAAAACCCGTTTTTTTCACGCTCTTTTGAAGACGTGAACCTCAAAAAAGGGCTGCCCCAGCCTGGCACCGTGCCCGGATGGATTGCCGCCATGGGATACATGACAAGCAAAACGGGCAAACAGCTCAGTGACCGAGCGTAATGACAGCTCTGCAGATTCGCGAAAAGTGGGGTTTTTGCTCAAGGAACAGCAAGCGCGCCAGCTTCACTCGATCTGTGTGGGCGGCTCTCTGTGGGCGGTGCGGGGTGTCAATACAAGCGCATTGACGATGCTGCGAGGCCCGATCAGGAGACGTCCTTATAATCGGGGGGAGATTGTAGCGAAGAAACGCAGGGAAATGGTCGTGTTTAATGACTTTTATTAGGTGTTCGGTCAGGTGGTCAACAGTTGCTGAGCCCGCGCACGTGGCTGGCGCTGGTTGACACGGGCGCTAGGGGGCAGGGGATGGTGCAGCCAATTGAGACGGATTTCTTCGATTTCGACCCAGCCATCGCCCATTGGCTGGAGGCTGCACTGTTTGAATGCCTGGCAGTGGCCGTTGCGGTCGAGCAGGGCGAAGCAGCGATGCAGAGGACGTGGGTTGAACAGCGAAATGAGATAGCGCATGGCGAAGTACCTTGTGGGGTGACTGCTGTAAAGGTTGCCAGCGAGCCGTGACGAGCAAGTGTATGGGCGGTGACATCTCTGTGACAGGAACCGCGGTCTGAAGGGTTTGTCAGAGATTTCAGTATTCACTGTGAGGTGCTAGTTACCCACAGTGGCCCACCGCTATACTGCGGGCCTGTTTGTGCCTGATTCTGGAGAGAAGAGCATGTTGCAACGCCTGTTGTTCGGTTTGATCACTGTGACCAGTTTGACCCTGGTTGGCTGCGCCCACAGCCCGCAACAACTGAATCCGGAACCCAAGCTGACGACTCAGCTGGCACCGGTCGGTCATGGTCAGCCGGTGGTGGTGCGTGTGGTGGACGGTCGTCCGTCGCCGACGTTGGGCACCCGTGGTGGCCTGTACCCTGAGACCAGCGCGATCACCGTGCAGGGCGCGCAGATTCTGCCGAAATTGCAGGCTCAGGCCGAAGCGGCCGTGCGGTTGCTGGGTTTTACGCCAACCAACAATGCACCGAATGCACCGCAAATCACCGTGACCCTGGCCGAGCTGAAGTATCAGTCGCCTAAAGAAGGCATGTACGTGACCGAAGCGACCATCGGCGCGACGTTCCGCTCCGATGTGCAGAATGCCAATCGTCGTTACAGCGGTCGCTATGGTGCGTCCCTGGATCAGCGTTTTGGTATGGCGCCGAATCAGGAAACCAATACCAAGCTGGTCAGCGATGTGTTGAGCGATGCGTTGACGCGTCTGTTCAAGGATCCGACGATTGGTCAGGTTCTCGGCGAGTAAGCGTTCGCTGGATTCAAAAAAACCCGGGGCCAGTGATGGTCCCGGGTTTTTTCATGCCTGTCGATTTCCCACGGACCTGTCAGGCAGCCCGTTACTTGTCGGAAAGCAAGGGCACAAGGCGAGGCTTTCGGTAGAATCCGCGCCGCGGTCGTCGGTTCGGCGTCTGCCACACCTGTTTTGCTGAGGTCCGTGATGTCGTTGCATTTGATTTCGCTGTTTACCAACCATCCCGCCAAGTTGATCAACCTGTTGGCCTTGTTGTTTGCCTTTCCGGGCGGCTGGTTGCTGCATGCCACTCGTCGCCGCGAACAGCGCGCGTTGGCCATTCTCGAAGCGCAAAGCCAGAGCCGTCGTATTGATGAACCAACGTTGATGCTGGATGGGGCGACCTTGCGCATGAACCGGTTTTTCTATCGGTTCGGTTTTGCCTGCCTGGGGTTGGCGCTGCTGGTGTCGTGGATCAGCACGCGCTTCTGACAGCAAAATACGCAGCAATGAAAACGGCGCTCGAGGGCGCCGTTGTCGTATCCAGCCAAAAACCTTACAGCGGCAAACCTGCTTTCACACGGTACTGATTGCGCACCGGCGTCGCGTATTGCAGGACCATGAACGGACGATGCTCCTCAGGGCACGCGTCCAGACGCTGTTGCCATTGCTCCTGAGCCTTGGCCAGTTCGTCGGCCGCAAACACCTCAGCGGCTTTCGGCACCTGCAATTGCGGATCGGCGTCTTTCCACTGGGCGTAGGCCAGGTAGTGCACCGGGAACAGGCGGTAGCCGCCGAGGATCTGCCGGTCCATCTCGATCGCCAATTGCTTGGTGTCATCGAACAGCTCGGTGATCGGTGAGGCGAAGTTCACATGCACGCGGCCCTTGTAGCCGGTGATGCCCTTGGCAATGCTCACATCGTCCTCGCCCGGCACTTTGGTGTAGCTGCCGGTGGTGGCGCGGATGAACAGCTCGCGAGCCTTGGCTTGATCGCACGGGTCATATTCGTAGCTGATCGACACCGGGGTGAGGTTCAGCGAGCGGATGACCTCGCCGAACGGCTCGTCCTTGCGGCTCATGTGGAACATCTTGAGGATCGCCGACTCGGTACGGTCGTCGCCGTCCTTGGCCCGGCCTTCGGCCTGGGCGATCCAGATCGAGGCGCAATCTTTGCGGATCGAGTGGTTGATGTAGGCCGACAGCAGCTGATACGCCGCCATCTTCTCGCGTCGACCGGCGATCGAACGGTGCACGATGAAGCTCTTGTTCAGGCGCATCAGATCGCTGACGAAGGGCTTTTGCAGCAGGTTGTCGCCGATCGCGATGCGCGGTGTCGGCAGGCCGGCGTGGTACACGGCGTAGTTGACGAAGGCCGGGTCCATCACGATGTCGCGGTGGTTGGCGATGAACAGGTAGGCGCTGCCGGACTTGAACTGCTCGACGCCGGTGTACGTCACACCGTCTGTGGCTCGCTCGATGGTGTGGTCGACGTACATCTCGACTTTATCCTGCAACGTGGCCACCGACGTAACGCCGGCGAACTCACGGCGCAGCCGATGAGCTATAAGAGGTTTGAGCGCCCAGCCGAAAGCACCGGCAAAGCGCGGGAAGCGGAAGTGGATGAGGATGTCTAGAAACGCCTTGTCGCCGAGCAGCCTGTCCAGCACCGCTGGGACTTCGCTATCGTCGTACGGTCGGATGGCATCGAATTCGCCCATCATGCTCTCTTGTTAGAAACGGCTAGGGTAAGTAAAGGTTTTGATCGAAAACCAACGGGGCACGGTCTGAAACGGTAGCCAGACAAAAATAGCCCTGCAAATAGACCGGCGATTATACGCACAAGTCACCTGGGAGACCGCGATGCTGGAAACCGAGCGCTACGAATGTCCGTATTGTGGTGAAGAGGCTGAGGCTGTTCTGGACTTGTCCGGTGGCGATCAGACCTATATCGAAGACTGTCCGGTGTGTTGTCGCCCGATCACGTTTGTTCTGCAGACTGACGGTCAGGAATGGTTGCTCGAAGTTCACAGCGAAAACGAATGAAAGGGGCACCCCATGCAGCGAATCTACGAGCCGGAAAACCTAATGGAAGGTGAGTTGCTGCAAAGCATGTTGGCCAGCGAGGGCATCGAAGCGCATCTGGTGGGGCGCGATTTGCTCGGTGGCAGCGGCGAATTGCCGATTTTCGGTCTGCTGGGCCTGTCAGTCGATAACGACGAGGCCGAGTACGCCCGGGAGTTGATCACCGCGTACAATGCCGCGCTGCCACTGCCCGGCGATGAACCGGAAAGTTTTCCCGGCACGCTGGTCTGTTAGGCTGACGTTCGTTTTATCAAGAGTCGTGTTGCCCCATGTGTGGACGTTATGCCCTGTTTCGCTGGAACCCCGCCTTCGCGGCCCTGCCTGGCTTCCCCGCCGATCAGCAGGCCCAGTGGAATATTTCTCCCAACGATTCGGTGTTGATGCTGCGTGCAGGCATCGATGGCCAGCGTGAGCTGGCCCGCGCGCGTTGGGGTTTGACGCCGCCGTGGCTGACCGATTTGTCCCGTACGCCAGCCCATGCCCGGGCCGAAACCGTTGCCGAACAACCGATGTTTCGCCAGGCCCTGCGCGAGCGCCGTTGCCTGCTGCCGGCCAACGGTTTTTACGAATGGCGCGGCACGACCCGCAAGCGTCCGTATTGGCTGACACCGGGAGAGGGCTCGACGCTGTTCTTTGCGGCGATTTGGGAAGCGTATCCGGTGCAGGAGCAGGTGTGGTTGAGTACAGCGGTGATCACGCAGCCGGCGGCGAGTCAGCGGCGGCCGTTGATTCTCGATGCGGCGGGGCAGGAGGCGTGGCTCAATCCAGAGACTCCGTTGCATGCGTTGCAAGCGTTGCTCGCCAGTGAACCCGCGGCGTTGCGCGAGCGGGTGTTGGCGAATCTGGTGAATGATCCGAAGCTTAATGGGCCGGAGTGTCTGACCCCCGGTTAATTGTGCGTCTGTGCTGGCCTCTTCGCGAGCAAGCCCGCTCCCACATTTGATCTCCAGTGGCTACAAAATCCGCGATCAATGGAGATCCAGTGTGGGAGCGGGCTTGCTCGCGAAGGGGCCCTTTGATCAAACCTTGAACTGATTGATCAACCGCCGCTGCTGCTCAGCCAGCTTGGTCAGATCCGCACTCGCCGCACTCGACTCATCCGCTCCGCCCGCCACTTCATTGGCCACTTGCCCGATGTTGATCACGTTCCGATTAATGTCGTCAGCCACCGCACTCTGTTCCTCGGCCGCACTGGCAATCTGGGTGTTCATGTCGTTGATCACCGACACCGCTTGAGTAATCGTCTCCAGCGCCTCGGCCGCTTTCGCCGCGTGCTGCACGCTTTCATCGGTGCGGTTCTGACTGTCCTCCATCACCCGCACCACATCGCGGGTGCCTTGTTGCAGCTGCTGGATCATGGTCTGAATTTCTTCAGTGGCTTTCTGAGTCTTCTGCGCCAGGTTGCGCACTTCATCGGCCACCACCGCAAAACCGCGTCCCTGTTCGCCAGCTCGTGCCGCTTCGATGGCCGCGTTCAAGGCCAGCAGGTTGGTCTGTTCAGCGATCCCTCGAATGGCGGTAAGGATTGCGTTGATGTTCTCGCTGTCCTTGGCCAGGGTCTGCACCACGCTCACGGCCTTGCCGATTTCAACCGCCAGCACGCCAATCGAATTCGACGTATCACGCACGATTTGCATGCCCTGCGCTGCTGCCTGATCCGCATGGCTGGCGGCTTGCGCAGCTTGGGTCGCGTTGCGCGCCACGTCCTGAGCGGTCGCTGTCATTTCATGCACCGCAGTTGCGACTTGATCGATCTCGGCCATTTGCTTGTGCACGCCGATGTTGGTGCGGATGGCGATGTCGGCGGTGTGTTCCGACGAGTCGCTGACGCTCTGCACCGAAGTCACCACCTGGGTGATCATCACCTGCAACTTGGCCAGGAAGGTATTGAAGCCTTTGGCGATCGAGCCCAATTCGTCGGCGCGGTCGCTGGTCAGGCGGCGAGTCAGGTCACCTTCGCCCTGAGCGATGTCGTCGAGCATGGCAACCATCTGCTTCAGCGACCGGGCAATGCCGTGGCCGACCAGCCAGATCACCAGCAAGCCGATACCGGCAATCAACAAGCCGACCATGGCCATGCCGAAGGTGTCGGACTTGCGCTGGGCGTCCAGATCGCCCTGAAGTTTTTGCAGATCGGCCATCACTGCGTTCAGCGGCAATTGCAGCATGAGGGTCCAGCGAGCATCGGTCTGGCCAATACCGAACGGCAGGTACAACTCGATCCGGCCCTGGGCCTTGTCGACGGTGTAGGTGACTTCGCCACGCTTGAGATTGGCCATGTTGGCGATCTGCTGGCTGTCGAGGATGTCGCTGACCTTCTCGCCGAATTTGCTCGGGTCCTTGGTGTAGGCAACGATCCGGCTGTTGCCGCCAATCAGGGCCATTTCACCCGCGCCGCTGTACAACTTCTGATTCGCGCCGAGGAGCATTTCCTGGATGAAGTTCACCGAGAGGTCGGCGCCGACGATGCCCTGGAAGGCCCCGTTGAGCATGATCGGTTCTATAAAGGAGGCGAGCATGACGATCTTGTCGCCGACCTTGTAGGGCGCCGGATCGATCACGCAGGATTTTTTGGTTTCTTTCGAGCACAGGTAGTACTCGCTGGCGCGCACGCCGGTGGACAGGGTTTTCTGGTCGTCGACGTCCACCAGTTTGTCCAGGCCCAGACTGCCGTCTTCGTTGCGGAACCACCACGGCAGGAAGCGGCCGTTGCTGGCGTCGATGCCGACAACCTGGGTGTCGACGTAGGCCGCGTCGTTGTGATCGAGGGCGTTTTTTTCCCAGCCGATGTAGGTGCCGAGAATTTTCGGGTTCTTGACGACGTTTTCCTTGATCAGGCTGATCAATTGCTCACGGCTCAGGTGCAACTGTGGCTGGCCATCGGCACCCGGTGTGCCGATCAATGCGTTGACTCGCACCAGTCCGCCGGCAATCAGCAGTGGCGCTTCGAGCTCGCGCTGGATCTGGCTGACCTGGGTTTGCGCCAGTGACGTCAGGCGTTGTTCGATGACTTGCTCGAATTGTGCCTGGGTCCGCTGCTGGATCATGTCTTGTGTCCGTGCGCCGGAAAACAACGCGTACAGCACCAGGGCTGCCACGACACTAAGAACGATGGCGCCGGCGAGAGCGGCCACGGAAAACTGGATCGACTTGAATTTCATGGGTGCTCCGCACGCAAGAGGACGTCTGCGGTGCTGTATCGGCACGGGGGCGATGGCCATGAGCGGGGTTTGGCGAATTGGCTGTTTTGGAATGTTTGATGTCGTAAATGAATTAGTGTGTGCTACACGTCCGTTGTATCTGGCGCCGATACAATTCACCGCCTAGGATACGCGGCATGTTTTCAGGGAGTTTTTTGATGAACAAGACATTGGTTGTGTGTGCACTGAGCGCAAGTCTGCTGCTCGCCGGTTGTCAGTCGGTCAATACCACCAGCGGTGGTGCGGTAGGTGTTGAGCGTAAACAGTACATGTTCAGCATGCTGTCGACCGACGAGGTCAACCAGATGTACGCCCAGTCTTATCAAAAGACTGTCGGTGAGGCGAACACCAAAGGCGTGCTCGACAAGACCAGTAATGAGGCCAAACGTGTCCAGGCGATTGCCGACCGGCTGATTGCCCAGGCGCCGGTTTTCCGTCCGGATTCGGCCCAATGGAAATGGGAAGTCAACCTGATCAAGAGTGACGAACTCAACGCCAACTGCGGGCCTGGCGGCAAGATCATTTTCTACACGGGGCTGATCGACAGCCTGAAACTGACCGATGATGAAATCGCCGCAATCATGGGCCACGAAATCGCCCACGCCCTGCGCGAGCACGGTCGTGAAGCAATGTCCAAGGCTTACGGCATCGAAATGGCCAAGCAGGGCGCTGGTGCCTTGTTCGGTCTGGGTCAGGACAGCCTGGCGCTGGCGGATACCGTGGCCAACTACGGCATGACCTTGCCCAACAGTCGCGCCAATGAAAACGAGGCGGACCTGATCGGCCTGGAACTGGCCGCTCGCGCCGGTTACAACCCGAACGCCGCGATCACCCTGTGGAACAAGATGACCAAGGCCTCGGAAGGTTCGCCGCCGGAGTTCATGAGTACTCACCCGGCGTCGTCGAGTCGTATTGCTTCTTTGCAGGCGGCGATTCCGAAAGTCATGCCGCTGTACGAGAAAGCCAAGAAATAATGATAGTCATGCGGTGAGGCCACTGACGCCTTCGCGAGCAAGCCCGCTCCCACATTCGACTGCATTTGCTCTGGAAGAGCTCGGTCAAATGTGGGAGCGGGCTTGCTCGCGAAGAACGATAACGCGGTCTACCGACCTACAACATTAAACCCACCCGCTGCTCTGCATCGCCTTGTACACCGCGACAATGGCGAGGATGAAGAATGCCGACGCCGCCAGGCGACGAATTAACGTCAACGGCAATTTATCCGCGGCAAAGTTACCCGCCAAAACCACTGGCACGTTGGCAATCAACATGCCGGCGGTAGTGCCGATGATCACCAGCCACAGTTCCGGGTATTGCGCCGCGAGCATCACCGTGGCGACTTGTGTCTTGTCGCCCATCTCCGCAAGGAAAAACGCGATCAACGTGGTCAGGAACGGTCCGAACTTGCGTGCGGTGCTGGCTTCGTCGTCGTCCATTTTGTCCGGCACCAGGGTCCACAACGCCGTCGCGGTGAAGCTCGCGGCGAGGATCCAGTGCAGCGTCGCATTCGAGAAGAAACTACCGACCCAGGCGCCTACCGCACCGGCTGCCGCGTGGTTGGCCAGGGTTGCAGCGACGATACCGGCGATGATCGGCCAGGGTTTGCGAAAGCGAGCGGCGAGAATGAGCGCGAGCAGTTGCGTCTTGTCGCCGATTTCGGCCAAGGCAACGATTGCGGTGGGAACGAGAAGTGAATCCAGCATCAGGGTTTTCCTAAGGGGCGGGTCGACACGGCTATGACACGTACAGCCTCCCCGCCCCGGGTAAGGTGTTCGTGTCATAGGTCTTGTCAAACCCTGCGATCCGTCTGATGCGGACGCTTGGGTCGCATACGCCATGGTCTGTTGACCAAGTATGTTGACGTATGCCGGACGAGCATGGCGCTCGTGGGAGACTACTCCCCTAGGACGGAGCGGATTCTGCCTAGGCAAATCCGATTGGGCAAGCCTCTTTTTTAAAAGAGGTTCTAGCCGCGTTTGGCTCGGTAGATCCTGAAACCCTGTCCTTCAGCCTTGATCGCACATACACCCAGATGCTCCTCGATCAGCGGCTGATACTTCAGGAAGCTGTTCGCCACCAAACGAAGTTCGCCACCGTTTTTCAGATGTTTTGCGGCTTTTCGCAGCAAGTTCTCGGTGGCGAAGTAGTCGGTGTGAACCCCGACATGGAACGGTGGGTTGCTCAGAATTGCACTCAAGCCCATCGGTGCTGCGTCGATACCGTCACCAGTAATCACGTCAGCTTCCAGACCGTTGGCGGCCAATGTCAGGCGACTGCTGGCGGCGGCAAAGGCATCCACATCAAGCAAGGTGACCTGGTTGTGTGGATAACGACGTTTCACGGCGGCTCCCAACACACCCGCGCCGCAACCGAAGTCCAGCAAATGGCCGCTCGGCAATTTGTCCAGATGCTCCAGCAACAGCGCGCTGCCGCGATCCAGCCGACCGTGGCTGAACACGCCCGGCAGGCTGATGACTTTTAGCGGACCTTCGGCCAGCGGCAACTCATAAGTCTGGGCCAGGCTTTCCAGCGACTTGGCTTCTGGCGCAGTGGCCACGGTCACCTGCCACAGCTGGCAATGCCGCGCGCTGTCGAGCTTGCGCGGTTTGCCGAAGGGGTTCAGTTGCTTGGCCGCGCCTTCGATGCCGCTGCGTTTTTCCCCCACCAGATACAGTTCACGACCGGCCAGTTTAGAGGCGAGGGCGTTGAGGATGTAGTCGGTCAGGTCCTTGGACTTGGGCAGAAACACCACGGCGGTGTCGAACGCGCGCTCCGTTACAGTCACACCGAAATGGCTACGCTCGGCGAAGCGGGCATCCAGCGCTGCTTGATCGCCGGCATGCCAGCACCAGCCATGAGCATCGGGCAGACGGCCCAGCAGGTCATCGGCGGGCAAACCGGCCAGCAGCACCGAACCCTGGAATAACTCGGCCTGACGAAGCAGTACTTCACTGCGCGGATCCATACTCTGCTCCTGTGAAAAAAAGTGCCGCAGTCTATCAACTGACGACCCGCAGTGCTTTACCGCTGAAGTATCCCCGAGCGTTTTCGGTCAACTGGCCCACGATTCGCTGGCGTGCCTCGCGACTGCCCCAGGCGTTGTGCGGGGTGACAATCAACCGTGGAATGTCGTGGGCCAGCAGCGGATTGCCGGCGGTCGGTGGCTCGACGCTCAACACGTCGGTGGCCGCGCCACCCAGGTGACCGTTGCGCAGGGCATCGGCCAGGGCCTGTTCGTCAATCAAGCCACCGCGTGCGGTGTTGACCACGAATGCACCGGGTTTCATCGAGGCCAGTTCACGGGCTCCGATGAAGTGGCGGGTGTGTTCGTTGAGCGGACAGTGCAGGGTCAGCGCATCGATCTGCGACAGCAGCTCATCCAGTGGCAAACGATCCGGCCGGGCAGGGCGCCCGGGAATCTGGCCGAGCAGTACACGCATGCCAAAGGCTTCGGCGAGTCGTGCGACCGCGCCGCCCAGTTCGCCGTGACCGAGCAGGCCGAGGGTTTTGCCTTCCAGCTCAACAATCGGGTAATCCAGCAGACAGAACTGTTTCGCCTGCTGCCAGCGACCTTCGCCGACAGCCTTTTGATAATCGGCCAGGCGCGTTGCCAGATTGAGCAGCAACATGATCGTGTGCTGCGCCACCGACGGCGTGCCGTAACCCTGGCAGTTGCAGACGGTAATGCCGTGGGCGCGGGCGGCGGCGAGGTCAACGTTGTTGGTGCCGGTGGCGGTGATCAGGATCAGCTTCAGCTCAGGGCTGGCAGCGATGGCGGCGGCGTCGATCAGGATTTTGTTGCTGATGGCAACGGTAGCGCCCTTGAGGCGTTCGATCACCTGGTCCGGTGTGGTCTGGGCGAAAAGCTGTAAGTCGCTGAAACACTCTTGCAGCGGGCTGAGGTCGAGGTCGCCCAGGTCCAGGGACGGGTGGTCGAGGAAAACGGCGCGGTGAGTGTTCGTCATCAACTGTACCTTTTGTGCAATGAACTGAAGGCGTAATCTGCCGAGCCTACCAGATGAAACAAACAGTTACGCTTGGCCAAAAGGACCCCCCATGTACTGGACAGAGTTTTTGACCGTTGCCCTGATTCACTTGCTGGCCGTGGCCAGCCCCGGCCCGGACTTTGCCGTGGTGGTGCGTGAGAGCGTGACCCATGGCCGTCGCGCTGGCACCTGGACGGCGCTGGGCGTTGGCACGGCGATTTTCCTGCACGTCGGCTATTCGTTGCTCGGCATTGGCCTGATCGTGTCCCAGTCGATCGTGTTGTTTAATGCCCTGAAATGGGCTGCCGCCGCGTACCTGCTGTACATCGGCTTCAAGGCCCTGCGAGCACAGCCGGCCCAGCCTGCGGCTGACGAGTTGCACAAGGAAGCGGGTGAGCGCACTGCTCGCGGCGCCTTTACGTCGGGTTTCGTGACCAACGGTCTGAACCCGAAAGCGACGCTGTTCTTCCTTTCGCTGTTCACCGTGGTGATCAATCCGCACACGCCGCTGACGGTACAGACGGGCTACGGGGTCTACCTCGCGGTTGCCACCGCTGTGTGGTTCTGCCTGGTGGCGATGCTGTTCAGCCAGCAGCGCGTGCGTGCAGGTTTTGCCCGGATGGGCCACTGGTTTGATCGGACCATGGGCGCGGTACTGATCGCCATCGGCGTGAAACTCGCGTTTACCGAGATGCACTGAGGCCCGTTGAGGCGGCTAGCGATGTAATACCAGCCGCCTGAAGCGTTTGAAGCTGGTTCTATTGAGGTGCCGCCAGGGAATCGAGCGCAACAGCTGCCAGGCTTCTTTCTTGTCTTCGACCACGGCATATTTGAGAGCCTTGTTCACCAGTTTGGTGCGGGCGCTGTGGTATCCGGGATGGTTCACGTACGGTTCGATCGCCTCAAGGTCCGCCTGGAGCAATATCCGGTATTTTCTCGACAGGTTGTTGGCATGACGGCGATAGCGGGTCATGCAGATCGGCAGTTCATGGATCTCATAACCCAGCCGGGCGATCCGCAACGTCATCTGAAAGTCCTGAACCCGCAGCTTCGGCGCGTAGAAGTCGGCACTTCGCATCGCTTTCATGCGGTAGAGCGCAACAGGGGCGCCGATCACGACGGCACCTCTGAGGACCTGATCGAAGTTGTAGGTGTGGATCTTGTCGCGTTGTTGGTGCTTGAGGGTGTTGCCATCGCTGTCCATGTAGCTGATCAGCGCACCTACGCAGCCGACATTCGGGTGCTTGTCCAGGTATTCGGCGCGAATACGCACTGACTCCGGCAGCATGATGTCATCCAGGTCCGGCGTCGACACATAGACGCCTTTGGCGTATCGCAAGCCGTGGTTGAGCGCCGCGCTCACGCCCCGGTTCGGTTGCGAATACAGCTGGAAGTCATAGGTTTGTTGCAAGCGCTTGAGTATGGCGAGGCTGTCGTCGCTGGACCCATCGTCCACGATGATGACTTCGAAGTTCGGGTAGTCCTGGGCGAAGATGCTCTTGATGGCGTCTTCCAGGTACTTTTGCGCGTTGAAACAGGGCGCCACGATGGAAACCAGAGGCACTTGTGTGGAGGTGCCGTTCTGGGGGGCGGTCAATTCAATAGTCATTGTTATATGCAATACCGATGGCGTGTGACCAGACAGGTCTAGTGAACAAGATCCTTCTCTTGAAGATGAGGTTGAAGGTCGGGCGACCTGGGGCAACTGTTCGGCTGCCAACCGATCGGCTCATCGTGTCCGTATGGTACGTAGGCTGACAGACAAGTGTTACGTGCATGCGTTGCAACGTTTTACAGCGCAGATCCCGAATTTCCGACGAAACACGCCAGAGGTAGTGGCGTAAAGCTAGTATTTTGCCCGTTTCTGCAAATCATTCCTTTGGCTGATTTGGCTGGCGTCCAAGCGCACTAAAGTGCTTACTTTCAGCCACGACCGTGCAGTCAGAAAAGGGACTCTTATGTTGCAGACTCGCGTTATCCCTCCAGCCGAAGGCGCTTACCAGTATCCGTTGCTGATTAAACGGCTGCTGATGTCCGGCGCTCGTTATGAAAAAACCCGCGAGATCATTTACCGCGACCAGTTGCGCTACAGCTATCCGACCCTGATCGAACGGGTCGCCAGGCTGGCCAACGTGCTGACGGCGGCCGGCGTCAAGGCCGGGGATACCGTGGCGGTGATGGACTGGGACAGCCATCGTTATCTGGAATGCATGTTCGCCATCCCGATGATCGGCGCGGTGATCCACACCATCAACGTGCGCCTGTCACCGGAACAGATCCTCTACACCATGAACCACGCCGAGGACCGCTTTGTGCTGGTCAACAGCGAGTTCGTCGGGTTGTACCAGGCCATTGCCGGGCACCTGACCACGGTAGAGAAAACCCTTCTGCTGACCGATCTGCCGGAGAAAACCGCCGACTTGCCGAACCTGATTGGCGAGTACGAGCAATTGCTGGCGGCCGCGAGCACGCAGTACGACTTCCAGGACTTCGACGAAAACTCGGTCGCGACCACGTTCTATACCACCGGCACCACCGGTAATCCCAAAGGCGTGTATTTCACCCATCGGCAACTGGTGCTGCACACCATGGGTGTGTCGACCATCATGGGCGCCATCGACAGCGTGCGTTTGTTGGGCACCAACGACGTCTACATGCCGATTACCCCGATGTTCCATGTGCACGCCTGGGGCTTGCCGTATGTGGCGACCATGCTCGGGCTCAAGCAGGTCTATCCCGGTCGCTATGACCCTGAGTACCTGGTGGAGCTGTGGCGCAAGGAGAAGGTCACCTTTTCCCATTGCGTGCCGACCATCCTGCAAATGGTCCTCAATTCCAAAGCTGCGCAAGGCACGGATTTCGGTGGCTGGAAAATCGTCATCGGCGGCAGTGCGCTGAACCGTGCGCTGTACGACGCGGCCAAGGCCAAGGGCATTCAACTGACCGCCGCTTACGGCATGTCGGAAACCGGGCCGTTGGTGTCGTGTGCCCACCTCAACGATGAGCTGATGGCCGGCACCGAAGACGAACGCACCACGTACAGGATCAAGGCCGGTGTGCCGGGGCCATTGGTGGAGGCGGCGATCGTCGACACCGACGGTAACTTCCTGCCCGCCGATGGCGAAACCCAGGGCGAACTGGTGCTGCGTGCGCCGTGGCTCACCGAGGGTTATTTCAACGAACCGCAAAAGGGCGCCGAGCTCTGGGCCGGGGGCTGGCTGCACACCGGTGATGTTGCGACCCTGGACAGCATGGGTGTGATCGACATTCGCGACCGGATCAAGGATGTGATCAAGACTGGCGGCGAGTGGATCTCCTCCCTGGACCTTGAAGACTTGATCAGCCGCCACCCTGCGGTACGCGAAGTAGCAGTTGTGGGCATCGCCGATCCGCAGTGGGGCGAACGACCGTTCGCACTGCTGGTGGTCCGCGAAGGCCATGAGATCGGGGCCAAAGAACTGAAGGAACACCTCAAGCCGTTCGTGGAACTGGGGCACCTGAGCAAGTGGGCCATCCCGAGCCAGATCGCCCTTGTTACTGAAATTCCCAAGACCAGTGTCGGCAAACTCGACAAGAAGCGTATTCGCGTCGACATCACCGAATGGCAAGCCAACAACAGCACCTTCCTCTCGACGCTTTAAGCGTCACTTGGCGTGCCCAAAAGGGCACGCCAGCCCCACCAAGCAAGCGCTTGGCTTGTCAAATCTGAAATTTCAGCCATCCTTGCCGTGCCGACAGGTGTCGGCTTGGCAAAGGACTGTTCCAGAGTGGCTGGCAGCTGCAAATCACACTTTAGAGGGATCAAGCAGTACTACCTGCTGGCTATAGTCCGCTCAAGGATTTTTAAGAACGGAGCAAACGCACAAACCGGGGCGATGCAACTTTGGAATGACTTAGGGACACCTTGGCTCCCAGTCATCCACAGCGTTTTTAGAAGTGCTCACTGCCATAACAATAAAATGCACATGGAGTAGCGTCGATGACATCAGTAAACCAGTTCTGGCGCCGGGCAAAACTGCCCCTGGCGGTCAGTCTTGCCTCTACGCTCGCCGGGCCAGCATTCGGCGTCAGTTTCAACGTTGGTGAAATCGAAGGTCAGTTCGACTCGTCCCTGTCGATCGGTGCCAGTTGGTCTACTGAAAATGCCAACAAGAACCTCATCGGCGTCAACAACGGCGGCCGTGGCCTGTCCCAGACTTCCGACGACGGTCACCTGAACTTCAAGAGCGGCGAAACGTTCTCCAAGATCTTCAAGGGCATCCATGACCTTGAATTGAAATATGGCGACACCGGTGTTTTCGTTCGTGGCAAATACTGGTACGACTTCGAACTCAAGGACGAAGACCGTCCGTTCAAGGACATCAGCGACAGCAACCGCAAGGAAGGCGCCAAGTCCTCCGGCGGCCAGATCCTCGACGCCTTCGTCTACCACAACTACTCCGTTGCCGATCAGCCGGGCTCCGTGCGTCTGGGCAAGCAAGTAGTGAGCTGGGGTGAAAGTACTTTCATCGGCGGCGGTATCAACTCGATCAACCCGATCGACGTATCCGCGTTCCGTCGTCCCGGTGCCGAGATCAAGGAAGGCCTGATCCCGGTCAACATGTTCTACGTGTCCCAGAGCCTCACCGAGAACCTCTCGACCGAAGCCTTCTACCAGCTCGAATGGGACCAGACCGTTACCGACAACTGCGGCACCTTCTTCTCGCAACCGGACGTGATTTCGGATGGCTGCGACAACAACCTGGCCGTACTGCGCACCCGTAACGGACTTAACAGCGCACTGACGGCTGCGGGGCTGCCGGCTTCGCTTCGTAATGCCAGCATCAACACCCTGGCTGCCGGAGGCGTGAACTGGGGAGACCCGGATGAAGGCGTAATCGTTCGTCGCGGTCCGGATCGCGATGCCCGTGACAGCGGTCAATTTGGCGTGTCCTTCAAATACATGTTCGATCCGCTGGACACCGAGTTCGGCGCCTACTTCATGAACTACCACAGCCGTGCGCCGATTTTCAGCGGCAAAGGTGCTCCGGCGAGCGCTTACAGCGCGGCGGGCCTGGTGGGCTCCCTGGTGGCCAGGGGTGTTCCTCTTGCTGTCGCGCGTAACCTGGCACCGACCTTGTTGCCATTGAATGTGGCCGGTAACTCCAGCTACTACGTCGAGTACCCTGAAGATATTCGCCTGTATGGCTTGAGCTTCTCTACCACGTTACCGACAGGTACTGCGTGGAGTGGTGAAGTCAGCTACCGGCCGAATGCTCCGGTTCAGCTCAACACCACCGACATTCTCTTTTCCGGTCTGACACCTCTGAACCCTAACGTTTCCGTACTCCAGGGTACGCCAGGGGCGGATCAAAAAGGCTATCGCCGCAAGGAAGTGACCCAGCTCCAGACGACCCTTACTCATTTCTTCGACCAGGTGATGGGCGCTGAGCGACTGACCCTGGTGGGTGAGGTCGGCTTTACTCACGTTGGTGGTCTGGAAAGCACTAACAAAGCGCGTTACGGCCGTGACCCGAGCTACGGCCCGGGCCCGTTGCCAGGTGGTCAGTGCCAGACATTGAACAGCGGCACCCTGGCCGGCGGACCACAAAACAACGTGAGTCGCTACTGCGAAAACGACGGGTTCACCACCGCAAACTCCTGGGGCTACCGCGGTCGTGCCATCTGGGAATACAACGACGTATTCGCCGGTGTGAACCTCAAGCCGAACGTGGCCTGGTCTCATGACGTGGAAGGCTACTCACCTGGCCCTGGCGGCAACTTCGAGGAAGGTCGCAAAGCGGTGAGCCTGGGCGTCGATGCCGAGTACCAGAACACCTACACCGCGAGCCTGGCTTACACCAACTTCTTTGATGGCAAGTACACCACCGTCGATGACCGCGACTTCGTTGCGCTCAGCTTCGGCGTGAACTTCTAAGCACTGCATTATCAGGACGAACACACCTATGAAAATAACAAAGAGTCTGTTCCACGTCGGTGTTCTGGGGCTTTCGCTGCTGGCGACCGGCGTCATGGCGGCGGTCCCTGCGGCCGAAGCGGACAAACTGGGCAAGAGCCTGACCCCGATGGGCGCCGAGATGGCAGGCAACGCTGACGGATCGATCCCGGCCTGGAAACCGATGGCGAAAAACGCCGGCAACGTCGACGGCAAAGGCTTCCTGTCCGACCCGTACGCCAGTGAAAAACCGCTGTTCACCATCACGGCGCAGAACGTCGACCAGTACAAGGACAAGCTCGCTCCGGGTCAGTACGCGATGTTCAAGCGCTACCCGGAAACCTTCAAGATGCCGGTTTACCCGTCCCATCGCGGCGCGACCGTGCCGGATGCCGTGTTTGCCTCCATCAAGAAAAACGCCACCGCCACTAACCTGGTGTCCGGCGGCAACGGTCTGGAGAACTTCGAAACCGCAGTTCCATTCCCGATTCCGAAGACCGGCGTCGAAGTCATCTGGAACCACATCACCCGCTATCGCGGTGGCAGCGTGACCCGTCTGGTGACCCAGGCCACGCCGCAGCCGAACGGCTCGTACAGCCTGGTGTACTTCCAGGACCAGTTCGTGTTCCGCGACAAGATGAAGGATTACGATCCGGCGAACCCGGGCAACATCCTGTTCTACTTCAAGCAGAAAGTGACCGCGCCGGCACGTCTGGCCGGCGGTGTGCTGCTGGTGCACGAAACCCTCGACCAGGTGAAAGAGCCACGTTCGGCGTGGGTCTACAACGCCGGCCAGCGTCGTGTGCGTCGCGCACCACAAGTGTCCTATGACGGGCCGGGTACCGCAGCCGATGGCCTGCGTACCTCCGACAACCTGGACATGTATAACGGTGCGCCGGATCGTTACGACTGGAAACTCGAAGGCAAGAAAGAGATGTACATCGCCTCCGACAGCTACAAACTCGACTCGCCGCAACTCAAGTACGACGACATCATCAAGGCCGGTCACATCAACCAGGACCTGGCTCGTTACGAGCTGCGCCGGGTCTGGCATGTGGTGGCTACCTTGAAGGAAGGTCAGCGTCACATCTACGCCAAGCGTGACTTCTACATCGACGAAGACACCTGGCAAGCGGCCGTGATCGACCACTACGACGGTCGTAATCAACTGTGGCGGGTGGCGGAAGCTCACTCCCAGAATTACTACAACGTTCAAGTGCCGTGGTACACCCTGGAAACCTTGTACGACCTGCAATCGGGCCGCTACCTGGCGCTGGGCATGAAGAACGAAGAGAAATCGGCGTATGACTTCGGCTTCACCGCCACCACCAGCGACTTCACTCCGGCCGCTCTGCGCCAGGATGGTGTTCGCTAAGCTGTCCTGAACAGAGGCCGCATCCTCGAGAAACGCCCCGACTGGTTCGGGGCGTTTTTTTTTCAGTTCACAAAGATCTTTGTAGCAGCTGTCGAGCTTGCGAGGCTGCGTTCGGCTGCGAAGCAGTCGTAAAACCTGAATGCAAGGTTGTCCTGAAGCACCGCAGCGTTTGACTTCACGACTGCTGCGCAGCCGAACGCAGCCTCGCAAGCTCGACAGCTGCTACGAGGTCGGTGTGACTGTCGGGTTTGCTCGGCACTTCTGCTTGTATTCTTTTTGTAGCCATTTGTAGCAATAACCTTCATTCCCTCTTCGTTTACCGCTAGGCTGCGGACATCTGCAACGCCGCCAACCGCCATTCAAACAAGAGCCGGCCATGACTGATCTGTCCCCACACCCGGGCCCTGCAAGCGTTGCCGTCGCGGTACTGGACGGGCGTTTTTTTCGGCCTCCGTTGCCCGATGGCCATGTGCTGCGGCCTCGTCTGTGCGAGCGCTTGAGTGCGGGCCTCGGTGGCAGGTTGTTGCTGGTCAGCGCACCGGCGGGGTTTGGCAAGAGTTCGTTGGCGGTGGAGTTCTGTCAGGGCTTGCCGGCTCACTGGCAAAGTCTGTGGCTGGGGTTGAGTCCGCGAGACAGCGATCCCGGACGTTTTCTTGAGCGGTTGCTCGAAGGCCTCCAGGACTTTTTTCCGCAACTCGGCAGTCAGTCCCTGGGGCTGCTGAAAATGCGGCAGCGGCATCAACCGTTTGCTTTTGAAGAATGGCTGGACGGTTTGCTCGATGAGTTGGCCGTGCACCTGTCTTCGAATACGCCCCTGCTGTTGGTGCTTGATGACTACCATCTGGCGCAGGGCCCGGTTCTCGATCGCTGCCTGCAATTTTTCCTCAATCACCTCCCTGACGGCTTGCTGGTCATGGTCACCAGTCGGCAGCGGCCGGACTGGCATCTGGCGCGCCTGCGGCTGTCGCGGCAACTGCTCGAGTTGAATGAGCAGGACTTGCGCCTGACTCACGACGAAGCCTTGACCCTGCTTGATCGGCACAGCAGCTCCTTGCGCGGCGAAGCGCTGGAGAGCCTCATCCTGCGCAGCGAAGGTTGGGTCGCCGGACTGCGTTTCTGGCTGCTGGCGGCGTCTGAAGCGGGCTCCCAGGGTGCTTTGCCGCAGGCCTTGCATGGCGGGGAAGGGCTGATCCGCGATTATCTGCTCGAAGAAGTCATCGATTGTCTGCCCGCCGAGGTGCAGTCATTCCTTTACGACACAGCACCTCAGGAACGTTTTTGCAGCGAACTGTGCGACGCCGTTCGCGAAGCCCATGACAGTGCCGAGATCCTGCGTTTTCTGTTGGCCCATCAGGTGTTCCTGGTGCCACTGGATGAAAACGGTCACTGGTATCGCTACCACCATTTGTTTTCCGATCTGTTGCGCACCCGGCCTACCGCGCAAGCGATGGTGCCAGCGGCCAGCCTGCACTTGCGCGCCTGTCGCTGGTTCAATGCCCAGGGACTGCTCGATGAAGCAGTTGAGCAGGCGTTGCGTGCCGGGCACCTGGATGTCGCGGCGAACCTGGTGCAGAACCTCTCCGAAGAGCAACTGCTGGCCGAACAGAACGTCGGCATGTTGCTGCGCTGGAAAATGGACTTGCCCGACAGCCTGCTGATCAGCACGCCACGGCTGATCGTGCTGTACAGCTGGGCGTTGGGGCTGGCGTGTCAGCTGGACGCCGCCGAGGAGCTGGCCAGTCATTTGAGTCGCTTCCTGCCGGCCCCGTCGGCCACTGCGCAGAAATCCATGCTGGCGCAATGGCTGGCCCTGAGCGGGATCATCGCGCGCGGGCGCGGCAATCGTGAGCTGACGCTGCTCTATTGCACCGAAGCGCAGGAGAGCCTGCCCGCCAAACGCTACGGGCAGCGCCTGATGTGCCTCTCGACCCTGTCCAACCTGGCCATTGCCGACGGCGATTTGTGGCGTGCCCGCGGGTTGAACCGTGAATCTCTGGAGTTGGCGCAACGGGTCGGCAACCCGCTGTTCGAAGCGCTGGCCCATTATGACCGCGCTCGCGTGCTGCAAGCGCGAGGGGAAATCCTGCGTTCGCTGGATGAAGTGCGTCAGGGGTTGCAACGCCTGCAACGGTTATCCCCGCAACGGCTTTATGCCGTACGCGCCCGACTGACTTTGTACGAAGGCTTTTTGTTAGCCCTGCGCTTGCAGCCCCAAGCCGCGCGGGCACGCTTGCAAGCCGGTTTGAATGAAGCACGCGCCTGTCGTGATATCAGCGTATTGATCGGCCACTGCGTGATCGCCAGGCTTGAGGGTATCAGCGGCGAATTCGCCAAAGCCTTCGCCGAACTCGCCGAAGCCGAACGCCTGATGCACATCTGGGACGTGCCACCGATCTACTACCTGGCGATGATCACCCTGGTCAAATGCGAACTCTGGCTGGCTCAGGGGCGTACCGATCTGGCCGAAGCCTGGCTCGCTCGCTTGGGCCAGACCTACAACGGCGAACACGCGGCAGCCCCTCCGGAGTTCCATCCGCAACTGCCGCTGCATATCGAGTTGCAGCAGGCCTTGCTGGAGGTCATTCAGGGGCAGCCGATGCTGGCGGAAGGGCGATTGAACGCGTTGCTTGAGCATGGGCAGCAAACGGGCAGGCAACTGCTCAGTGTGATGGCACTGACTCAGAAAGTGACGTTATTGCTGGGGTGCGGACGCGAACCCGAGGCCCGCAAGGCACTGAGTCAGGCGCTGGAAGCGGCGGCCGGTGGAGTGCTGCAACCGTTTGACAGGTTGTTGGCTGAACATTCGGACTGGCTGCGTGGACAACTTCAACTCGGTGCACCGACGCCCGTTTCACAGAGCCTTTCAGAACAACTTCCGGCAGAGATAGCCCGTCCCGCAGTGGAGTCATCCGCCGCCGCGGAACAACTCAGTACGCGGGAAATGGCTGTCCTGCGACTGATCGCCCAGGGTTGTTCAAATCAGGAAATCAGCGATCAGCTGTTTATCTCGCTGCACACGGTGAAAACCCATGCCAGCCATATCAACAGCAAGCTTGGGGTGGAGCGGCGAACGCAAGCGGTCGCCAGGGCGAAAGAGTTGGGTGTATTGCAGTAATCGCCGTTTGAAGACCTCCGAAACAAGTTGGGCCTTGCGATCAGAGGTTTTCGGTCATTTATCCTCTGAGACAGTCACTCCGGATGTTTGCCCCACGTCGATGGAGTGCTTCAGGATCGACAGTAAGCCGATGGAGCAGTCATCTGCGGTTTTACTGGCAATGGACTGTTGCAGGTTGTCACCCAGCACTTCCCTCATTTTTTTTCTGGGCAACGTTGCATTCCACTCCAGCAGCTCTTGGATCGCCGGGGCGGGGACGGCGCTGGATTTGTCATAGAGGCTTTCTGCGATGCCGTGGCTCATGATCGCGAAGCCAGTGGTGGCTTCGATTTGCCCACGGTACAACCTGAGCCGCGACGCCGCTTTATGGTCAGTCAGAAGCAGGGTGGTATTGGCGAGCTCGCCATTTTCTGGATGGGAAAGGGCCAGGAGTTGTCCGTCTGCATCAAGGCTTGCGATAACGCCATCGCCCAAGTGGCCTGCCAGGTAGCGGCCTCGTGAGTAAGCGACGAACGACAAGGTGCAGGCCAGGTCGTTGATATCGCCTCCGAGCTTTGCAGATTTGCGTCTGAACGCGTCCAGGCAGCGATTAACCAGTCGCTGGGCTGCCTTCGCGTTGTGTTTGTCCATGTTTTGCCAGAGGCTTTCAAAGTTTTTGCAGACAAAGGCCAGGGTCGCCGTGACCGCTACCTGGGCACCGATGTCGGATCTGGCTCTGGAGTCAGCCCCATCGGCCAATGAAATGCACGTCACTTCGTTGGACTCTCTGGCCGCGACATAGTCCTGGCAAGGCGTTTGAGTCTGGACGTGCGAGCGTCCTGCCACAAATGCGCAGGCCGTTTTACAGCTGAAGTCTTCCGGGATCTCAGGCATGGCTCAGACCTGTGCCCAGGCTTCGATACCTTTAATGTCCTGACGAAGGAGATAGTCTTCTTGCATGGGATTATCCTTTTTGGGCTGAGCGTTACAAAAAACGCTTCAAGAGTCGTTTGAACCAGACATTGGCTTCCTGCCGTCTTGTTTCAAAATAGGCGCGGCGCGAGGATAACCTATCAATTTTGCGGATCATAACCGCAGTACCCAGCCTTGGCACCAGGATTAACCCCATGCAAACCCCGAATACAGCCCTCATCCGCGAAACCTTCCCCGTCGGCCCTTTGCAGTGCAACTGCACGATCATCGGCGATCCGATCACCAAAAAGGCCATCGTGGTCGATCCGGGCGGTAATCACGAACTGATCCTCGCGCGGCTCGACGCACTGGGCTTGAAGGTGGTCAGCATCATTCACACCCATGCGCACCTCGATCACTTCCTGGCTTCCGGCCAGTTGAAGGAGAAAACCGGCGCAACCCTGCATCTGCATAAAGAAGATCAATTCCTCTGGGACAACCTGGAGATGCAGTGCCAGATGTTCGGTGTGCCCTACACGCAGGTGCCGCCGCCGGATCGCTGGTTGGCCGATGATGAAGAACTGGCCTGCGGCTGCGGCGTGGCGTTGCACACACCGGGTCATACGCCGGGTTCCATGAGCTTTTGGTTTTCAGAGGCTAAGCTGCTGATTGCCGGCGATACGCTGTTCCGTCGCGGAGTAGGGCGCACGGATCTTTGGGGTGGCGATCAGGCGACCATCGTGCGGTCGATCAAGCAGCGGCTGTACACTCTCGACGAAGAGGCGACGGTGGTGACCGGGCATGGTCCAGACACGCGTCTGGGCGATGAAATGCGCGAGAACCCTTTTGTGCGGGCCTGATTTCTGCAGTTGGGAAGACGCACCGCGGAATTTTTTTCATCCCACATGATCCAACGCCCGCAAAGGTTTAATGCCTTAGTCCGTTGCACCACAGAATGCAAAAAAGTAGGAGCTCTTCATGTTCACCAAGCAGCGTTTGATTATTGTCGCTACGGCTGTGGCCTTGCTGTCTGGCTGCGCCACGCCTAACCCTTACGACAACCAGGGCCAGGCCGACGGTGGTTCCACGGGCATGAGCAAAACCGCTAAGTACGGTGGCCTCGGCGCTCTGGCCGGTGCTTTGGCCGGTGCCGCCATCAGTCACGATAACCGTGGCAAGGGCGCGCTGATTGGCGCTGCGGTGGTGGGTGCTTCCGCTGCCGGTTACGGTTATTACGCCGACCAGCAAGAGAAAAAGCTGCGCGCCAGCATGGCCAACACCGGGGTGGAAGTGCAGCGCCAGGGTGATCAGATCAAACTGATCATGCCGGGTAACATCACCTTCGCCACCGATTCGGCGAACATCGCGTCGGGTTTCTATCAGCCGCTGAACAATCTGGCGGGCTCGCTCAAGGAGTTCAGCCAGAACCAGATCGAGATCGTCGGCTACACCGACAGCACGGGCAGCCGCCAGCACAACATGGACCTGTCCCAGCGTCGCGCCCAGAGCGTGGCGACTTACCTGACGTCTCAGGGCGTGAGCGGTGCCAACCTGTCGGCTCGCGGTGCCGGGCCGGATAACCCGATTGCCAGCAACGGTGACGTCAATGGTCGGGCGCAGAACCGCCGGGTCGAGGTCAATTTGAAGGCGATTCCGGGTCAGCAGTATGGTGGTCAGCAACAGCAAGGTACGGTTCAGCAGTACCCATAAGGGGCCGGATCAGGCACTAGAGATATAGACTCAGCAACAAAAAAGCCCCCGGGCGATTACTCGTCCGGGGGCTTTTTGTATCGCGCGAAACCTGATTATTTCTTCAGGCCGTAATGCTCATCGAGCATGCCCGGCGCGTTCGGGGCTTTGGGGGCGTAATCGCGTGGCGGCTCCTGGTTGCGCGGCGGCGTCAGGCGTTCGCGCGGGGCCTGGGCCGCGTCGGCGTGCAGGGAAGCCAGCAAGCGTTGACGGGTCTGCTCGTCCAGGGCCAGGCGGTTGGCACCCTCGGCGAGATGATCCTGCACTTCCTGATAGCTCGCAGTCAGTTTCTTGACCAGCGTTGCAGTGCTGTTGAAGTGGGTGACCACCTCGTTCTGATAACTGTCGAAACGTTCCTGAACGTCATCCAGCTGACGTTGCGTGCTGCTAGGCGCAGCATTCGGCACCAGGCGAGCGATCAGGAAACCAATGGCGACACCCACAACCAGGGCAAGAGTCGGCAACAACCAAACTAAGAGCGAGTGTTCCACGAGTCCTTCCTCTATAAACGGCTTTGCTTTACGTTAACGGCTCGAACCTGCGCTGTATACCGCGATTCACTCGCAATAGATTGGCACAGACAATTTGCTAGACGAGTCGACCCGATTCGAGGTCACGGAGTTCCTTCCTTGCTTATGCGCGAAACCCCTGTAGTGATTGATGGCCCGGTCGGCCAACTGGAAGCCCTTTACCTTGATAGCGAGCAGCCCCGCGGCCTGGCGCTGATCTGCCACCCAAACCCGGTGCAGGGCGGCACCATGCTCAACAAAGTCGTCTCGACCTTGCAGCGCACCGCGCGCGACGCCGGTTTGATTACTTTGCGTTTCAACTACCGTGGCGTCGGTGCCAGTGAAGGCACCCACGACATGGGCACCGGCGAAGTCGACGACGCCCAAGCCGTTGCCGAATGGCTGCGAGCCAAACACCCCGAGTTGCCGCTGACGCTGTTCGGATTCTCCTTCGGCGGTTTTGTTGCAGCAAGTCTCGGCGGACGTCTGGAAGCCAAGGGTGAGCAGCTCAAGCACCTGTTCATGGTCGCGCCTGCGGTGATGCGTCTGGGCGATCAGGATCAACTGCCGCAACACGGCGAGCTGACCCTGATTCAGCCAGAAACCGACGAAGTCATTGATCCGCAGCTCGTTTACGAATGGTCTGACAAGCTCGAACGCCCCCATGAGCTGCTGAAAGTGGCAGAATGCGGACACTTTTTTCATGGCAAGCTGACCGATCTCAAGGATCTGATCCTGCCGCGTCTTTCGAATTGATTGCAGTCTGACAAGCGATTACCCATGACGACTCGTACCCGTATCCTCACCGGCATCACCACCACCGGCACGCCGCACCTGGGCAACTACGCCGGCGCCATCCGCCCGGCGATCCTTGCCAGCCGTGACAGCAATGCCGATTCGTTCTACTTCCTGGCCGACTACCACGCTCTGATCAAATGCGATGACCCGCTGCGTATCCAGCGCTCGCGCCTGGAAATCGCCGCGACCTGGCTGGCCGGTGGCCTGGATGTGGACCGCGTAACCTTCTATCGCCAGTCCGACATCCCGGAAATCCCCGAACTGACCTGGCTGCTGACCTGCGTTGCCGCCAAGGGCCTGCTCAACCGCGCCCATGCCTACAAGGCTTCGGTGGACAAGAACGTCGAAACCGGTGAAGACCCGGACGCCGGCATCACCATGGGCTTGTACAGCTACCCGGTGCTGATGGCCGCGGACATTCTGATGTTCAACGCCCACAAGGTGCCGGTCGGCCGTGACCAGATCCAGCACGTGGAAATGGCCCGTGACATCGGCCAGCGCTTCAACCATCTGTTCGGTCAGGGCAAAGAATTCTTCACCATGCCCGAGGCGCTGATCGAAGAAAGCGTCGCCACGCTGCCAGGCCTCGACGGTCGCAAGATGTCGAAGAGCTACGACAACACCATTCCATTGTTCAGCAGCGCCAAGGAAATGAAGGACGCGATTTCGCGGATCGTTACTGACTCCCGAGCGCCGGGCGAAGCGAAAGATCCGGACAACTCGCACCTGTTCACCCTGTTCCAGGCGTTCGCCACTGCTGCGCAGGCCGACGAGTTCCGCAGCGAACTGCTGCAAGGCCTGGGTTGGGGCGAGGCGAAGAATCGTCTGTTCCAGCTGCTGGACAACGAATTGGGCGAGTCCCGCGAGCGCTATCACCAGTTGATCGAACGCCCGGCGGATCTGGAAGACATCCTGCAAATCGGTGCCAAAAAGGCTCGTTCGGTGGCGACACCGTTCCTCCACGAACTGCGTGAAGCGGTTGGTCTGCGTTCTTTCGTCGCTCAGACCCAGGTCGCGATCACCACCAAGAAGAAAGCCGCGAAAGCCGCGCGTTTTGTCAGTTTCCGCGAAGAAGACAGCAGCTTCCGTTTCCGTCTGCTGGCGGCTGATGGCGAGCAGCTGCTGTTGTCGCGCAACTTCGCCGACGGCAAAACCGCAGGTCAAGTGACCAAGCAGTTGCAATCGGGTCAGCCGTTGGATGTGCGCAGTGAAGACCGCAGTTTCAGCGTCTGGCTGGAAGGCGAATGCGTGGGCGACAGCCCGACATTTGCTGACAACGCCGCTCGCGACGTCGCCATCGACGCCCTGCGGGTTGCCCTGACCCCGGTTCAGGAATAATCAACGGCTCGGTCCGACCAAGGGCCGATTGCCATTCCCACGGGCCGTCGCTACAGTGACGGCCCGTTTTTGTTGCCTTGCTAACGAATTATGACGCCCCTAGAACGATATCAAGCTGATCTGAAACGCCCGGAATTCTTCCATGACGCCGCGCAGGAAACTGCGGTGCGCCATTTGCAGCGCCTGTACGACGATCTGGTCGCGGCCTCGCACAGCAAACCGGGTCTGTTCGGCAAACTGTTTGGCAAGAAAGACGTGGCACCGGTCAAGGGTCTGTACTTCTGGGGCGGCGTCGGCCGTGGCAAGACCTATCTGGTCGACACCTTCTTCGAAGCGCTGCCGTTCAAGGAAAAGGTCCGCACTCACTTCCACCGCTTCATGAAGCGCGTGCACGAAGAGATGAAGACCCTCGGCGGCGAGAAAAACCCGCTGACCATCATCGCCAAGCGCTTCTCCGACGAAGCCCGGGTGATTTGTTTCGATGAGTTCTTCGTGTCCGACATCACCGACGCGATGATCCTCGGCACGCTGATGGAAGAGCTGTTCAAGAACGGCGTGACCCTGGTCGCGACCTCGAACATCGTGCCGGACGGTCTGTACAAGGACGGCCTGCAACGTGCGCGCTTCCTGCCAGCGATTGCGCTGATCAAGCAGAACACCGAGATCGTCAACGTCGACAGTGGCGTCGATTATCGTCTGCGTCACCTTGAGCAAGCGGAGCTGTTCCACTTCCCGCTGGATGAAGCGTCCCACGAAAGCCTGCGCAAGAGCTTCCGCGCCCTGACGCCGGAATGCACGGCAGCCATCGAAAACGACGTGCTGATGATCGAGAACCGCGAAATTCGCGCCTTGCGCACGTGCGATGACGTGGCCTGGTTCGACTTCCGCGAACTCTGCGACGGCCCGCGTAGCCAGAACGATTACATCGAACTGGGCAAGATCTTCCACGCCGTGTTGCTCAGTGGTGTCGAGCAGATGAGCGTCACCACCGACGACATCGCCCGACGCTTTATCAACATGGTCGACGAGTTCTACGACCGCAACGTGAAGCTGATCATTTCCGCTGAAGTCGAGCTCAAAGACCTCTACACCGGCGGTCGCCTGAACTTCGAATTCCAGCGCACGCTCAGCCGTCTGCTGGAAATGCAGTCTCACGAATTCCTATCCCGGGCGCACAAGCCGTAGGACGGTTCGGAAAATAAAAAAGGCCTGCATTGCAGGCCTTTTTTGTGCGCTGTGTGTCAGTTTTGAACGAGAAAGCGCGCCAGTTCATCTTGCCGCTGACAGCCGACGAGCAGCCACAGCAGGATTCGGGCTTTGCGTGGACAGAGAAATCCAGCCATCAATGCACCTTTACTGATCAGGTCCATCTCGCTGCCAATAAATCCGTATGTCGATTGAGCCGTGGAGCCGGAACCTGTCCGGGTGGCAACGATGACAGGGATCTTTCTGGCGATGGTTTCGATTACATCCGCCCAGCTCGCGCCAACGTGTCCTGCACCGAAACCCGCAATCACCAGCCCGTCGTAACCCAGTTCGAGGATGTTCTCGATTAACAGGGTATCGGCGCAAAGCGACGCTTCCAGCAGGGCAATCTTCTGTGTGGTCAGCTGTGGCAACGGCAAGACCCTGCGCCGGACTGGCAGGCGCAGATAGTTGACAGTGTTTTCCATCAGCATGCCGGCAGGACCAACGATGGGGGAGGAAAACGCCTGCAATGCCAATGAGTCGGTTTTGCGGACGGCGTTCGCTGAATGGATCTGTCCGTTCATTACCACGTGAACGCCTCGTTGACGGCTGCTTTCAGCCAGTGCAACCCGGCAAGCATCCAGCAGATTGGCCGGCCCATCCGCCCCTGCCTGGGCTGCCGAACGCATGGCGCCGGTCAGGACCAACGGCTCGTCGTTGTCCCACAAGTAGTCAAAAAATGTGGCGGTTTCCTCTAGGGTGTCCGTGCCTTGAGTGATGACAATACCCACCGCACCTTGCCTGATTTGAACATTCGCCCAGGAAAGGGCACTCAGCAAAAAGTCGAAATCAAGTGAGGCACTGGGCAACAGTCCGAGCGTTTCTACGGTGACGCGTGCCAAGGTCGCCAACTCTGGCACCGAGGCCAGCAGGGTTTCGCCGCTGACGGTCGGGATTACCCCTTCGCCGGCGTTCCTGGCTTGCATGCTTACGGTGCCGCCGAGCGCCGCAATGGCCAGTTTGGGCAGGTCCATGTGATACCTCATTAGCTTGTGATGAGAGGTGGCTGTATCCGGATTTGAGTCCGCGATACAGCCCAGTCGCGACGTTCGTCAGCTGGCTATCAGCAGTCCGACAAACGGAATGATCAGCAGCGTACTGATAGCCATGGCCAGTACATTGCCGATGAAACCGTGCATGTCGGCCGGCAACCGCTTGGCAATCGCACATGCCAGTGGTGGCGCAATCAATGCCCCCAGCAGTGCGCTTGAGGCGATGACCTGCCAGCTGCCACCGTACGTCAGAACGGCCGCCGGCACGACTGACACCAATGGAACATAGGTGGGATGCCAGCCGCGCAATACCCATTGCCGATGCCAGATCACTACCCCTAACGCCGAGGTCAACGCCTGCGCGGCGATCAGTTGGGGCAGCAAGCCCGTGCCATACACTGGGCTCGTCGGGTTCAAGGTGTAAGCCAGCAAGGCGCCCGCGATCAAGCCGAGACTGGCCCATTCATTGCCGAAGAACGGCGCTTCCGAAAAGTCGGCCAACACCCGGCGTAGACTCCACACGACGCCATAGTCCGGCGTTTTTGTGATGACGGGTGCGGGCACAGGGGCGGACGGCTTCTTGAGTGGGGCGGACTTCACCAGGCTCGGCAGGTAACGGCAGAGCAGAAAAGCGCCGACGCTGGCGACCGCCATGCCCGTGACGTTGCCGATCACAGCCGGCAATCCGAGGGGGCTGCAGACGTAATTGACGATCAACAAGCACATCGGAGTGACGAACACGGCGCCCATGATTGCGCCATTGATCGTGACCTTCCAGCCGCCGCCAAACATCAGCACCATCGCCGCCGGCAACGAAACAAAGGCGGCAAACGTGGGTTGCCAACTGGTGGCCGTGACCGTCCAGCCCCACAGAAGGTTGCTCAACAACAGGCCCAGCAACGAGCTGGTGACGAGCCACGGCCATAATCCGCTGCCGTAGCAAATGGTAAAGCCTTGCCAGGCTTTTCCCGTTCTATTCGCCCAGTAGGCCAGGTAGGCGCCTGCAAGCAACCCGATCGAAGCGAACTCATGTTTGTAGAACGCCACCTCGCTGATGTCTCCCAAGACCCAACGCAGCCAGGCACTGGGCTCCGGGAGGCTCGATACCATGTGACTGTAGTCTGGCCAATGGGCTGACCAGGATGTCCGGTAGGTGAATGAGAGCCAGATGATCAACAGAGTCGTGCTGAGCATCAGCCAGATGATCGCCATATCCAGCCGCGACCTGGCGGCAAGCCGGTTTTGCGGTTTTTCGTTGGTGGTTTCCATCAGTCATTCCCCCTTATCAGCGCGGCAGACAAGGGTGCTGGGTGTAACCGAGCATTTGATCGTAGAGATCGGTTCGACGATCGCGATGCAAATCGTTCAGGTTGTTCCAGATGGGCGCGCTGCGCGAGCTGGTCAGGTCGATGTCGGCAAACAGGATTTCCTGCTTGTCCGCTGAGGCCACCTGGCCAATCGGCCAGCCGTTGGTGCCCGCGATCAGCGAGCAGCCCAGGTAACGTGCACCTCGCTCTTCGCCGATCCGGCTCGCCGCCGCAATAAACACATTGTTGACGTGAGCCGCCGTCATTGTCAGGTACGACGCCATGCACTTGCCGGCGTCATCGAACAGGGGCGGCGGGGTCCAGACCCAATTGTTCAGGCTGCAAATAATGTCGGCGCCTTGCTGGCTCAAAATGCGCGGTACTTCCGGGAACCAGATATCCCAGCAGATCAACAACCCTATGCGACCGATTGGGGTTTCGAAAACCGGGAAGCCCAGATCGCCCGGCGTGAACCACAATTTCTCCAGATTCCACAAATGAGCTTTTCGGTACTTGCCGATGAAGCCGTCAGGCCCGACAAGAACGCCGGTGTTGAACAGCTGCATGCCGTCGCGCTCCGTCAAACCGGCGACCAGATAAACCTTGTGCTGGCGGGCAAAATCCATCCAGCTCTGCACGCTCGGCCCGCTGGGAACGACCTCCGAATGCTCGAATGCATCCTGCCGGGTTTTGAAGAAGTAGCCTGTGCTTGAAAGCTCGGGCAGGACGATGAGATTCGCACCGTCATTTGCCGCTTCCATAGCCAATTCCAGGCTGCGACGCAGATTTGTTTCGTGATTTTCCATGCCGACTTGTGGATCGAATTGCACGACTGCTACACGAACAGGGCTTGTTGGCTCACTCATTTCCGATGACCTCTTTTTTATTGTTATTCACGCTGTTTAATTGCGTGCTTATGAGAGTCGAATCGGTGAGAACGCGTAAGTCAGCTACTTCCGTTTAGGGTGTAGTCCGTATCCCAAGATGACTGCGCGAGGCGCTTGGCAGGAGGGTCGACAAAGTAGAGCCAATGCACGTCGTGCATGGCTCCAGATTAAGGAAGGTGATCAGGTTCCGACGTTATAGTGCGGGTAGTCGTTCATGGAAAAACCGCCATGGAAGGTCGCTGCGGTTTTGTTACAGATATGGATGACCGCATCGACAGCACCCCGAAAGCACGGCTCGGTCCAGCCAGCATCGACTGAAAATGACTCCCCGGAAAAATACAGACCTGAGACATGCGCGAAGTCCCGGTTGTACTTCATCAGGCTGACGGCGTCGTAGTAGGTGCCAGGTCGGTATAGCTTTGCACAACCCAGCGCATTTTTATCGGTCATCCAGCGTTGGACCACGGCTTGATCGAGGCCAATATACGAAGAGATTTTCTCCTGGATGTTGGCGGAATTCATGAGGATCCGGTCCAGCTCTTTGGCACACTTGTGCACCAATTCCTTGTCGGTGAATGAGGCCAGTTTGGTGGCGTCATCCTCCCATGTGTAACTTAAAAGGATGCAGTCATAACTATATTTATCGTTGTAGCGATAGGTGTAGACGTCGTGAATGAAACTGTCAGTGACGATGGCTTGCGGGATTTTGCTGTTTTTTGAAAGAAAGGATTTTTTTAACGGTGCGAAGACTTTGCAACTGGTTTCCCAGTGCGCGGTTTTATAGGCATTGATCATTTCGAACGGCAGCATCTGTGGCGTGAAGTTTTCAAGCTTGATGCGAGTTTCTATCAGCCAGGAGGGAAGGGTCATGATGACCGAATCAAAGTCATCGAAGTACTCCTGGATTTGCTCGGGTTGGCTGTGTTTCCAGTTGTAGTAGACGCGTGTTTTCTGGTTGGTCAGTTTTTTAAGTTTTGTAACGGATGAGTCCGTGAGCAAACCGTTGTTTCTTTCCCTGCAGTGTTCGTAGAAGGACTTTCCGGTTTCGTCGGTTTTCATGAACAGCAGGCATTCGTCCAGCGCTGCGAGTCCTATGTAGCGGGGGCTGTCGAAACTTCGCCCCATCGAGTCAAAAACGGCTTCGTTGTGCAGGTAGGGTGAATCTAGCGGATCGCCCGTTGAGTCCACCCGACCATGGATCAATTGTAGCTGGCTGCTGAATCCAAAAATGGCAGTGCGCAGGGGATAAAGGGAGCAGACATCGTAAAAGGCACCCCAACTACCGTCGCCGATGCCAATGGCATAGAAGATCGCGGACTCCTGTGCGGACATTCCCATCCCGCCAAAGTCCCCCGGTGAGCGTTCATCCCAAGCTTGCAGGGTGGGCATGCTGACCAGATCGCGAAACGAAACGCTCTCGTATTTTTCGACGATAGCAGCCCACATGACTTCCCATGCCTGACTGGCGTAAACCTCAGCGACGTGCCGGGTCATGCGATCGGCAAAGGCCTTCCACTTTGCATAAACCTTTTGCAGTTCTTCACCGGGAGGTGGTGTCTGGCCATCTTCATTTTTCCAGATCAGCATCTGCGGAGTCGGCCCGCCGCTCATGCTGCCCTCTCGCAGATAGATCCCGGTCGAGGTGACCCACTGGCTTCCGGGATTGGCAAAATCTGAAAACGCCAGGTCGAACGCCTTGGCGTAGTAAGCCATCAGCGACCGTCCCTCTGTCGGTGGCTCGTCCGCCCGGTTGAAGAAGGGCATGCGCATGGCCCCCATTTCAAACGGTGTATGACTCATCGGGGAGTTCGGGCTTCCAGGGATGGTCAGGTGTCTGCCGCCTATGCGTCTGGATTGTTCTATGAGGGTGATTTGGGTAAAACCGCAGCGATACAGTTCTCTGGCGGCCGTCAGTCCGGTTACGCCGGCGCCAATAATGCAAATTTTATGGTGCGGGTCAGTTGCCTTGGAGATGCCGTTTTCCTGTTCAACCAATGCTCGATAGTCGAAGCACAAGTCGGGTGGGTTTGGAAAGCGAGTCGCCCATTTGTTTTCAGTCGATCGCTTTGCCCGAACGGACTTGGCGACTAATGACGGGTAGTTGTAGCTTGATCCGATGGTCACTGTTGATCTTCCCTGATGTTGTTTTCAGGGAACGATGTTGAAGTTTTTAAGGGGTGTTGTATGTGAGCAGAATCGAGTGCTCTAGCGCTCTGTATTCCGCTTTATGCGTAGGAAAATGCATAGCGAAAGAACTGCGTGGCCGGCCTTTTTGTACGCGCAAGATTCAATGTGGGAGCGAGCAGGTTCGCTCCCACAGTTGATTTGTGCTCCAGGATCTATGCCGCTTGCTGAAACTGCTGTCGATACTGGTTCGGCGACAACTCCGTGTGTTGGCGGAACAGCCGAGCGAAGAAACTCGCATCGTCGTAACCGACTTCATAGCTGATGGTCTTGATGCTCTTGCGGCTGCCGGACAACAGGCCCTTGGCGGTTTCGATGCGCAGTCGTTGCAGGTAATGCAGCGGCTTGTCGCCAGTGGCGGTCTGGAAGCGCCGCATGAAGTTGCGGATGCTCATGCCGTGTTCGCGGGCCACGTCTTCGAAGCGGAATTTGTCGGCGAAGTGTTCTTCGAGCCAGTGCTGGATCTGCAGGATGATCACATCCTGGTGCAGCTTCTGACCGCCGAAACCGATTCGGCCCGGCGAGTAGCTGCGCTGCACTTCATAAAGAATGTCCCGCGCCACGGCCTGGGACACGTTGGCGCCGCAGAAGCGTTCGATCAGGTAAATGTAAAGGTCGCAGGCCGAGGTGGTTCCGCCGGCGCAATACAGGTTGTCGGCATCGGTCAGGTGCTTGTCCTGATTGAGCTGAACCTTCGGGAAACGCTCGGCAAACGCATTGAAGAAGCGCCAGTAAGTGGTCGCTTCCTTGCCGTCGAGCAGCCCGGCCTCGGCCAGCCAGAACACCCCGGTGGCTTCGCCGCAGAGTACTGCACCGCGAGCATGTTGCTGACGTAGCCAAGGCAGGACCTGTGGATAACGTTGGCAAAGGGTGTCGAAATCGTCCCAGAAGGCTGGAAGGACAATGATGTCGGCGTTTTCCAGGCCGCCGTCCACCGGCATGATCACGTCACTGAAGCTGTTCACCGGTTTGCCGTCGGGGCTGACCAGGCGGGTTTCGAACGCCGGAGTCAGGCCTTGGCCCAGTTGTTTGCCGTAACGCAGGCTGGCCAGGTGGAAGAAATCCTTGGCTTGCATGAGGGTGGAAGCGAAAACCCGGTCGATAGCCAGGATGCTGACGCGCCGCAAGGGCGTGGAGACTTGGTTAGACATAATTCAACTTTATTCTTATAGGGGAAAGTGGTCACCAGACGGCTGGATCGTCTTATTTTTTGTCGGATGTGTCCAGTGTCCTGTATCGGATGCAGGGCATAGTCTCTGAAGGTCAATTCCGGCTAACAATAACGACAGGTGCCGCATGATCCCCAGAACTTTGTTCAGTTCCGAGCACGAACTTTTTCGCGACAGCGTGCGAACGTTCCTCGAAAAAGAGGCCGTGCCGTTCCATGGGCAATGGGAAAAACAAGGCTATATCGACCGCAAACTCTGGAACAAGGCAGGGGAGGCGGGGATGCTGTGTTCGCATTTGCCGGAAGAGTACGGCGGCCTGGGGGCGGACTTTCTCTACAGCGCAGTGGTGATCGAAGAGATCGGTCGTCTCGGCCTGACCGGTATCGGTTTTTCCCTGCATTCGGACATCGTCGCGCCTTACATCCTGCATTACGGCAGTGAAGCGCTGAAACACAAATACCTGCCGAAACTGGTGTCTGGCGAGATGGTCACGGCGATTGCCATGACCGAGCCGGGTGCCGGTTCCGACCTGCAAGGGGTGAAAACCACCGCAGTGCTCGATGGAGACGAGTATGTGATCAACGGTTCGAAGACGTTTATCACCAACGGCTATCTGGCGGACCTGGTGATTGTCGTGGCCAAGACCGATCCGAAGGCTGGCGCGAAAGGCACTAGCCTGTTTCTGGTGGAAGCCGACACCCCAGGATTCGCCAAGGGCAAGCGTCTGGAAAAAGTCGGCATGAAGGCTCAGGACACCTCGGAACTGTTCTTCCAGGACGTTCGGGTGCCCAAGGAAAACCTGTTGGGGCAGGCCGGGATGGGCTTCGCGTACCTGATGCAGGAATTGCCTCAAGAGCGTCTTACCGTTGCCATCGGCGGGCTGGCTTCGGCTGAAGCTGCGTTGCAATGGACGCTGGATTACACCCGCGAGCGCAAGGCATTCGGCAAGGCGATCGCCGACTTCCAGAACACCCGCTTCAAACTGGCGGAGATGGCGACCGAGATTCAGATCGGCCGGGTCTTCGTCGATCGCTGTCTGGAACTGCACCTGCAAGGCAAGCTCGACGTGCCGACAGCGGCGATGGCCAAGTATTGGGGCACTGACCTGCAATGCAAGGTGCTCGACGAGTGCGTGCAGTTGCATGGCGGTTACGGGTTCATGTGGGAATACCCGATAGCCCGGGCGTGGGCGGATGCGCGGGTGCAGCGGATTTATGCGGGGACCAATGAAATCATGAAGGAGATTATTGCGCGGTCGCTGTAATTTGCGGCGACTGTCAGGCCCTCATCGTCGGAACGCCGCCCGGAGCAAGCTCGCTCCCACAGGGGAATGCATTCCAAATGTGGGAGCGAGCTTGCTCCGGGCGGCGTTCCGACGATTGGGTTTATGAATCGATCAAGGCGCCGGGTTCGGGTGATCCTTGTGAATCGCTTCGATCCCTTCCAGTACTTCATCCGACAGCTTCAGCTCGAAGCTCGCTAAATTGCTTTCAAGCTGCTCCATCGTCGTTGCGCCAATGATGTTGCTGGTCACAAATGGCTGTTGAGTGACAAACGCCAGCGCCATTTGTGCCGGATCCAGGCCGTGTTCACGCGCCAGTGCCACATAACGACTGCACGCGGCTTCCGACTGCGGGTTGAAATAGCGGCTGAAGCGGCTGTAGAGGCTCAGGCGGCCTTTAGGCGGACGCGCGCCACCTTCGTACTTGCCCGACAGGAAACCGAACGCCAGCGGCGAATAAGCGAGCAAGCCGCACTGTTCGCGGATGGCGATTTCCGCCAGACCGACTTCGAAGCTGCGATTGAGCAGGTTGTACGGGTTCTGGATCGACACGGCGCGTGGCCAGCCACGGGCTTCGGCCAGGGCGAGGAAGCGCATGGTGCCCCATGGCGTTTCATTGGACAGGCCGATGTGGCGGATCTTGCCGGCCTTGACCTGCTCGTCCAGCGCTTCGAGGGTGTCCTCCAGCGGCGTGAGGTTGGCTTCGGTCTGGTGTTTGTAACCGAGCTGACCGAAGAAATTGGTGCTGCGTTCCGGCCAGTGCAGCTGGTAGAGGTCGATGTAGTCGGTCTGCAAGCGCTTGAGGCTGGCGTCCACGGCTTCGGTGATGTGCTGGCGGTTGTGTCGCAGGTTTTTGTCGCGGATGTAGTCGATGGTGTTGCCGGGGCCGGCGATCTTGCTGGCCAGGATCCAGTCGGCGCGATCACCGCGGCTTTTGAAGTAATTGCCAATGTAGCGCTCGGTGGTGGCGTAGGTTTCGGCCTTGGGTGGCACCGGGTACATTTCGGCAGTGTCGATGAAATTGATCCCGGCGCTTTTGGCCCGTTCAATCTGGGCGAAGGCTTCAGCCTCGCTGTTTTGCTCGCCCCAGGTCATGGTTCCGAGGCAGATGGCGCTCACGTTCAGATTGGTTCGGCCTAGCTGTCGATAGTCCATCGGGTGCTCCTTGGGCAAAACAATCATAAAAGCAGGTTGAATTATTTTTCGCAATCTGCATAATTGCGCACCTCTTTCTGCAGTGGAAGTGATGCGCCGCCGCCGAAGAATCTTGCCGTTGAACGGACGCGCCGACCCGAGCCCCCGAAAGCGTCTGTATCCGGCTGCCTTTGACTTGTCAAAGTACGCACTATTCAGTAAGATCCGCCGTCTAATTTACAGGGCGGCCCCTGAGGCTATAAAGAATGAAAACTTTTACTGCTAAACCGGAAACAGTACAGCGCGACTGGTTTGTCGTCGACGCTGCAGGTCAGACCCTGGGTCGTCTGGCCACCGAAATCGCGAGCCGTCTGCGTGGCAAGCATAAAGCTGAGTACACTCCTCACGTTGACACCGGCGATTACATCGTCGTTATCAATGCCGAGCAGATTCGTGTAACCGGTGCTAAAACCACCGACAAAATCTACTACTCCCACTCCGGTTTCCCGGGCGGCATCAAGTCGATCAACTTCGAAAAGCTGATCGCTAAAGCCCCTGAGCGCGTGATCGAGACCGCGGTCAAAGGCATGCTGCCTAAGAACCCGCTGGGTCGCGACATGTATCGTAAGCTGAAAGTCTATGCGGGCGCTGTACACCCTCATACTGCTCAGCAGCCCCAAGAACTGAAGTTTTAACGGAATAGTTCATTATGTCGGCGACTCAAAATTACGGCACTGGCCGTCGCAAGACCGCAACCGCACGCGTTTTCCTGCGTCCGGGTACTGGTAACATCTCCATCAACAACCGCACCCTGGAAAATTTCTTCGGCCGCGAAACTGCCCGCATGGTAGTTCGTCAGCCGCTGGAATTGACTGAGACTGTCGAGAAATTCGACATCTACGTCACCGTGATCGGTGGTGGTGTAAGTGGTCAAGCTGGCGCAATCCGCCACGGTATCACTCGCGCACTGATGCAGTACGACGAAACCCTGCGTGGCGCTCTGCGCAAAGCTGGCTTCGTTACTCGCGATGCACGTGAAGTTGAACGTAAGAAAGTTGGTCTGCGTAAAGCGCGTAAGCGTCCGCAGTACTCGAAGCGTTAATTCGCTTTTACGTTCAAAAAGAGCGCCCAGTTTCCTCGCGAAGCTGGGCGTTTTTTTATGGGCGCGATTTATCAAAGAATTGCTCTGTGACAACTTGCCACAGCCGTAGAAGCCCTATACTGCAAGGCTTGGCAGTGGAGCCCCTCGGTAATTACCTTGTCAGAATTGGGGCTTTTCATTACCATTCGGCAAAATTTTTATAAGTTCAGATTTTTACTTAGTAGACGCCTGATTTAACAGGCCACAAAGCTGATGGGAGAGGACTGAATGAGCAATGACGGCGTGAATGCAGGCCGGCGTCGCTTCTTGGTAGCAGCCACATCCGTGGTGGGTGCTGCAGGAGCGGTGGGGGCTGCGGTCCCGTTCGTGGGGTCATGGTTTCCCAGTGCCAAGGCGAAAGCCGCAGGTGCACCGGTGAAGGTGAATGTCAGCAAAATCGAGCCAGGCCAGCAGATGATTGCTGAGTGGCGCGGTCAGCCGGTGTTCATTGTCCGCCGTACCGAGGAAATCCTGGGGAATCTGAAAAAGATCGAGGGCCAGCTGTCTGACCCGACCTCCAAGAACTCGACACAACCGACCTATGTCGACCCGGAAACGCGTTCGATCAAGCCAGAGGTTCTGCTGCTGATCGGTATCTGCACGCACCTGGGTTGCTCGCCGACCTTCCGTCCAGAAGTGGCGCCTGCGGATCTGGGCAAGGACTGGGTAGGTGGTTATTTCTGCCCTTGCCACGGTTCCCACTACGATCTGGCTGGCCGCGTCTACAAGTCGCAACCTGCGCCTTTGAACCTGCCAGTTCCCCCGCATTCCTATGAGACCGATGACATCATTGTCATTGGCGTCGATACGGAGAAAGCGTGATGAGCAAGTTCATGGATTGGGTTGATGCGCGCTTTCCTGCGACCAAAATGTGGGAAGACCATCTCAGCAAGTACTACGCCCCGAAGAACTTCAACTTCTTCTATTTCTTTGGTTCCCTCGCGCTGCTCGTTCTGGTCAACCAGATCGTTACCGGTGTCTGGCTGACCATGAGCTACACCCCGTCGGCGGAAGAGGCGTTTGCTTCCGTCGAATACATCATGCGCGACGTCGAGTACGGCTCGATCCTGCGTCTGCTGCACTCCACTGGCGCCTCGGCGTTCTTCATCGTGGTCTATCTGCACATGTTCCGTGGCTTGCTCTACGGTTCGTACCAGAAGCCGCGTGAGCTGGTGTGGGTCTTCGGCATGCTGATCTATCTGGCGCTGATGGCTGAAGCCTTCATGGGTTACCTGCTGCCGTGGGGCCAGATGTCCTACTGGGGTGCCCAGGTGATCATCTCGCTGTTCGGTGCGATCCCGGTCATCGGCAACGACCTGACTCAGTGGATCCGTGGTGACTACCTGATTTCCGGTATCACCCTGAACCGCTTCTTCGCCCTGCACGTTGTTGCCTTGCCGATCGTGATCCTCGGTCTGGTGGTGCTGCACGTTCTGGCGCTGCACGAAGTCGGGTCGAACAACCCGGACGGCGTGGACATCAAGAAATTCAAAGACGAAAACGGCGTACCACTGGACGGCATTGCCTTCCACCCGTACTACACCGTGAAAGATATCGTCGGCGTGGTGGTGTTCCTGTTCATCTTCTGCTCGATCGTGTTCTTCTTCCCGGAAATGGGCGGCTACTTCCTCGAGAAGCCGAACTTTGAAGTGGCGAACGCCTTCAAGACGCCAGAGCACATCGCACCGGTCTGGTACTTCACGCCGTTCTACGCGATTCTGCGGGCGATTCCGGACAAGCTCCTGGGCGTTATCGCCATGGGCGCGGCCATCGCTGTGCTGTTCGTCCTGCCATGGCTCGATCGTAGCCCGGTCAAGTCGATGCGCTACAAAGGCTGGCTGAGCAAGATCTGGCTCTGGGTGTTCTGCATCTCCTTCGTGATCCTGGGCGTGCTGGGCGTACTGGCCCCAACCCCTGAGCGGACGTTGCTGTCGCAGGTATGTACCTTCCTGTACTTCGCCTACTTCATTCTGATGCCGTTCTACACCAGGCTCGAGAAGACCAAACCGGTTCCGGAAAGGGTGACTGGCTGATGAAAAAGCTATTTGCTGTACTGATTCTTGCTGCTTTGCCTGTGCTGTCCTTCGCGGCCGAACACGGTGGTCCTGAGCTGGAAAAGGTCGACATCGACGTTTCCGACAAGGCTGCCATGCAGGATGGCGCGCGTACATTCGCCAACTACTGCATGGGCTGTCACAGTGCCAAGTTCCAGCGTTACGAGCGTGTCGCCGATGACCTGGGCATTCCGCACGACCTGATGCTCTCGAAGGTGGTGTTCACCGGCGCCAAGATCGGCGACCACATGAGCATCGGCATGCAGCCGGCTGACGCCAAGACCTGGTTCGGTGCGGCGCCGCCCGACCTGACCCTGGTCGCCCGCGTTCGTGGCACTGACTGGCTCTACGGTTACCTGAAATCTTTCTACGAAGACCCATCGCGTCCTTGGGGCGTGAACAACAAGGTGTTCCCGAACGTCGGGATGCCTAACGTTCTGGTCGGCCTGCAGGGTCGTCAGGTGGTAGGCTGTAAACAAGTTCAAATCGTCGAAGACGGCAAGAAGCAATACGATCCGCTGACCGGCACGGCTTTGACGCATGAAGCCTGCGACCAGCTGACCATACTGCCGAAAACCGGCACGCTGAACGAAGAGCAGTTCGACGAGAAGGTCAAGAACCTGGTGACCTTCCTGGCCTACTCGGCCAACCCGGTGAAGCTGCAGCATCAGCGCATCGGTACCTATGTGTTGCTGTACCTGGCGTTCTTCTTCGTATTCGCATACTTGCTCAAGCGTGAATACTGGAAAGACGTCCATTGATATTGCTGTAAAATTGCTGTCAATCGCGCGCGCCCAAGGGCGTCTCTGAAGGTGTAACGAGCCTGGTGATCCAGGCGTTACGGGAGGCGTCCTCTGGGCGCGCGCGTTTTTCCGTTTCCGATAATTTCAACAAGCGAGGAGGACCGCCATGGGCGTGACCAATCGGTTGGCCTGTTACTCCGACCCCGCCGACCACTATTCCCACCGAGTGCGTATCGTACTTGCAGAGAAGGGTGTCAGCGCCGAGATCATTTACGTGGAAGCTGGTCGCCAGCCGCCTAAACTGATTGAAGTGAACCCTTACGGCAGCTTGCCCACCCTGGTCGATCGTGACCTGGCGTTGTGGGAGTCGACCGTGGTGATGGAATATCTGGATGAGCGTTACCCGCACCCGCCTTTACTGCCGGTTTATCCAGTGGCGCGTGCCAACAGCCGTCTGCTGATTCATCGTATTCAGCGTGACTGGTGTGGTCTGGTGGATCTGATCCTGGATTCCCGGTCCAAGGAAGCAGCCCGTGTCGTGGCTCGTAAAGAGCTGCGCGAAAGCCTGACCGGCGTGTCGCCGTTGTTCGCCGACAAGCCGTTTTTCCTCAGTGAGGAACAAAGTCTGGTGGATTGCTGCCTACTACCAATACTCTGGCGATTGCCGATTCTGGGTATAGAACTGCCGCGGCCTGCCAAGCCGCTGCTTGATTACATGGAGCGCTCGTTTGCGCGTGAGGCTTTCCAGGCGAGTCTGTCTGGTGTCGAACGCGATATGCGCTAAGGCTTAAGGAGCCGCTATGAACTCCAGTCGACCTTATCTGGTCCGCGCGCTCTACGAGTGGATTGTGGACAACGATTGCACCCCGCACATGCTGGTCAATTCCGAGTATCCGTCGGTGCAGGTGCCTCAGGGTTTTGCCAGTGACGGACAGATTGTCCTGAACGTATCGCCGGCAGCCGTGCGTCATCTGCACATGGACAACGAAGCGGTCAGCTTCGAAGGGCGTTTCGGTGGCGTGCCGCACACCCTGTACGTGCCTATCGCATCGATCCTGGGCATTTACGCCCGGGAGAACGGTCAGGGCATGGTGTTCGATCTGGAATCGCCTATGGAAGACGAGGAAGAGATCGAGCCGGATGACGATATTCCGCCACCCGACAGCGAGCCGCCGCGTCCCAGCGGTCGACCAAGCTTGAAGGTGGTGAAGTAATAAAAAAGGCGATCCGGATGGATCGCCTTTTTTATTGCTTCTGTAGGAGCCGAGCTTGCTCGCGATGGCGATTTCAAGGACGCCATCGCCGGCAAGCCGTGCTCCTACAGGGGGGGTATCAGTCGATGTATTCAAACAACTTCACGATTTTCTGCACGCCGGAAACGCCTTGCACCAGGTTGGTGGCTTGGGCAGCTTCCTGCTTGGTTAGCAGACCCAGCAGGTAGACAATGCCGTTTTCGGTGACAACCTTGATGCGCGAGCCCGGGATGTTCGGGTCGGTGAGCATCTGGGTCTTGATCTTGGAGGTCAGCCAGGTGTCGTTCTGGCGGGCAAGGAAGCCGGAAGGTGGCAGGACTTGCAGTTCGTTGTGGACTGTCTTCACCCGCTGAACAGCCGCAGCGGCCTGTTCGGCCTTGGCCTTGAGGTCGGCACGCGGGGTTTGCCCGGCGAGCAGCACGACACCATTGAAGCTGGTGACGACGATGTGCGAGTCGTTATCCAGGGCTGGATCGGCCTTGGCGATGTTCACGCCGACCTTGGTGTCGATCAGAGAGTCGTCGATCTTGCTGCCGAAGGTGCGGGTGCCGCGGTCATCTTCAATCGGTGCTTCACGGCTGGCGTTCACCACCGAGGTGCAGCCGCTGATGCCGAGGCACAGGGTCAAGGCCAGAAGGCCTAGGCGATTAGGGGTCATTCTTCACTCCCGAACAGTTGGCTGTCGATCAAATCGCAAAGGCAATGGATCGCCAGCAGGTGGACTTCCTGAATACGTGCGGTGACGTTGGCCGGTACGCGAATCTCGACGTCCTCGGGCAATAGCAGCGACGCCATGCCGCCGCCATCGCGACCGGTCAATGCTACGACAATCATTTCGCGATCATGTGCGGCCTGGATCGCTTGAATAATATTTGCCGAGTTGCCGCTGGTGGAAATCGCCAGCAATACGTCACCCGGCTGGCCGAGGGCGCGGATCTGTTTGGAGAAGATTTCGTTGTAGCTGTAGTCGTTGGCGATCGAGGTGATCGTCGAGCTGTCGGTGGTCAGCGCAATCGCTGGCAGGCTCGGACGCTCGCGCTCGAAACGGTTGAGCAGCTCGGACGAGAAGTGCTGGGCATCACCGGCAGAGCCGCCGTTGCCGCAGGACAGCATTTTGCCTTCGTTGAGCAGGGCGTTGACCATCACCTGGCTGGCTTGCTCGATGTGCGGTGCAAGTACGTCCATCGCCATTTGCTTGGTATCGATACTGGCCTGAAAAAGCTGGCGAATTCGGGATTGCATGTCCATCTGTGTGACCTTAATTAGCGCGGCTACTTGGCACATGAATGTGCAGCCCGCAAAGCAAAGAGCAAAAGTGTTGGGTGAAAGTGTCCGGTTCGGAACGTACGCGATCAGCTGTCGAAGGCATTCTGCAACCAGTTCAACTGATCGAGGTTGCTGTCGATGGCAACCACGTCGAAACGGCAAGGGGAGTTGGCCCAGCGCGACTCGCGCTGAAGAAAATACTGCGCGGCAAATATCAGCTTCTGCCGTTTGCGCTCATCGATGCTATCGAGCGCGCCACCCCATTGAGTGTTTTTTCTGTAGCGGACTTCAACGAATACTACTGTATCGCCATCAAGCATGACCAGATCAAGCTCACCGCGTTTACACAACCAGTTCTGCGCCAGCAGGCGCAGACCTTGTTGTTGAAGATGCTCGAGCGCATGGCGCTCGGCATCTTTACCGCTTTGCTGGCGTGATCTGTCGGGCATCAGCGCGGGGTGTCCGGCAGGCGTTGAACCTGGCCGCTGACGAACTGTGCCCATGGCAACTGGCGGATCACACGTTGGTTCTGAGTCATGCCCAGGCTGCCCGATTGACCTTCGATGCGGCTGTCCGGCAGAGCCTTGAGTTGACCCAGGCGTGGTGCCAGGCGATAGGCATCAACACCCATCGCGTACAGACGACCCAAGCTGCCACCAGCCTGTGGCCATTGTGCAGTGACCTGTTTGCGCAGTGGATCACTGGCATCCAGCAACCATGGGGTTTCGCAGAAGCGAATGCCGTTCATGTCGTTGTACTGATTCACATCGCCGCTGGCGCTGAACACGTGGGAGGTGGCATAAACCGGCACATCACCGGCGTACTGGAAGTTCAGGGTCGGCTTGATCTGCTGGGCTTGCTGAGGCGTTGCAGCCAGGAAGATGAACTCGATGTCCTGACGGCGCGAAGGCTGGGCGGCTACCTGCCCGCCAACGGTACTTTGCAGGCTCTTGGCACGACCTTCGCTCTGACGCAGCTGGAACATGTCGGCAATCTGCTGGGCCAGTTGAACCGGTTGGTCGACACGTTCGGTGGCGACGATGCTGCCACCGTTAGCCTGCCAATCCTGGCTGAACGCTCTCAAGACGCGATCGCCCCATTCGCCTTTCGGCACCATGATGGCTGCGCGATGCAGGCCATCGGCGCGAGCACGGCGGGACACTTCGCGGGCTTCGTCTTCAGCCGCAAGACCGAACTGGAACAGCTGGGCCGGACCTTGTTCGCCTTCGCTGTAGTTCAGCGCCAGGGTGGTGATCGGCAATTGCGGGCGAGCGCTGAGCTGCTTGACCAGCGGCTTCTCCAGCGGACCGACGACCAACTGCACGCCATCGGCTTGGGCCTTGCGGTAGAACTCGTCCATCGAAGTGAGTTTCGAACTGTCATAGAACTCGATGGCTGGCGGCTTCTGCCCGGCTTGTTGGGCCTGGTAGTGAGCGGCCATGAAACCTTCGCGCAGTGCTTTGCCGACCGACGCCAGCGGGCCGTCTTGCGGCAGCAGCAGGGCGATTTTGCTCAGGGGCTGGCTGGCCAGTTCCTTGAGCTTGGTCAGTGGCAGCGGCAATTGAATGGCGGCCGGGTGCTTTGGATTCTGTGCGCGCCAGTTGTCGATCGCGGCTTGCTGCTGTTCCAGGGTGCCGGCAGTTTTCACCGCCTGCGCCAGGCCCATCCAGCCGCCGAGGTCGTCGGTGGTGCTCGGCTGCAATTGATCGGTCGGCAGCGAGGCGATCAAGGTCCAGATCGCTTCGTGGTTTTTGCTTGCCGCTTCACCTTCAAGCATTGGCGCAATGAAGATGCGCTCCCGTGCGGCAGCCAGGGTCTGGCCATCGGCTTCAAGGGCGCGGGCATGAACAGTGCCGGTGCGAACCTGTTGCTCAACCGGTAGTTCACTCAGGCGTTGCAGGCTCGGATGACTCAAGGCTGACAGTGCCGCTTTGGGCTGATTGCGAACCATGGCCAGTTCAGCCGCCAGGGTGCTGGCGAAAACCTGTTGTCCGGGCTTGAGTGTTTCGACGGGGACTTGTTGCAGGATTTGCGCGGACTGGCCGGCATTCCCTTGACGATAGGCCAGGTCTGCCGCGCTCAGGCGCAACAGGGAGGCTTTTTCCGGGTCTTTGCTTTGAGCGGCCTGTGCGAGCAATTGCTCGATACTGGCATCCGGGGTCCGTGGAAGTTCGCCAAGGCTGGAGGAGGGCGAGCTGGCGCAAGCCGCCAACAAGGCAGCGAGGCAGAGGGCAGTGAACAGCCGCAGGCAAGCGATCATGTAGTGTTCCTGATACTCGATCAAATTAGCGTGGAATTGTACCCAAGCACTGGCCGGGGCGCGATGTTACTGGTGTGAATCGATCAATTTAGCTCGTGCAAATGTTGCGGCACTGCACAAAAGGCTGCAAAACCGAGGGGTGCTTGCGCGTATCGCGAACGTCACGACGCGCTACAATGGCGGCTTTTACCGATCATGAGGTGTGCGCTTTGACTGCTCCAGGTGCTTTGAATTCCGCTGCTGGCTCGCTTTATGTGGTGGCGACGCCCATCGGCAACCTGGACGACATCAGTGCGCGTGCGCTGAAAATCCTGCGCGAGGTCGCTCTGATCGCCGCCGAAGACACCCGTCACTCTCAGCGATTGATGCAGCATTTCGGCATTCCTACGCCGCTGGCGGCCTGTCATGAACACAATGAGCGGGATGAAGGTAGCCGCTTTATCACTCGCTTGCTTGCCGGCGACGATGTGGCGCTGATTTCCGATGCCGGCACGCCGTTGATTTCCGATCCGGGTTATCACCTCGTGCGTCAGGCTCGTGCTGCGGGTATCAATGTGGTGCCGGTTCCGGGCGCCTGCGCGTTGATTGCAGCATTGTCGGCGGCGGGGTTGCCGTCGGACCGTTTCATCTTCGAAGGCTTCCTGCCGGCCAAGGCTGTCGGTCGGCGCGCCCGTCTTGAGTTGGTGAAGGAAGAGCCACGCACGCTGATTTTTTATGAGGCGCCACACCGCATCCTTGAATGTCTGCAAGACATGGAACTGGTGTTCGGTGGGGAGCGCCCGGCTTTGCTGGCCCGTGAAATCACTAAAACCTTTGAAACCCTTAAGGGCTTGCCGCTGGCCGAGTTACGCGAGTTCGTCGAGTCAGACAGCAATCAGCAACGCGGCGAGTGCGTGGTGTTGGTGGCGGGTTGGTCTGCCCCCGAGACCGAGGACGCCGTCAGCAGTGAAGCGATGCGCATTCTGAATCTGTTGCTTGAAGAAATGCCGCTCAAGCGAGCCGCGGCGTTGGCGGCGCAAATTACCGGCGAGCGCAAGAATGTGCTCTATCAGGTCGCGCTGGATAAACAGAAGGGCGAGTAAAAACCGATGTGCAGGCGCGGCCCAAGGCGTTTAGCGCTTGTCCTTCGGCCGCTCTGCCGTTAATCTTCGCGGCGGAGAGTCGATCGGACAGTCGCTGCCCTCTATGAAAATTAGGGGGGGGAGGAAAGTCCGGGCTCCATAGGGCGAAGTGCCAGGTAATGCCTGGGAGGCGTGAGCCTACGGAAAGTGCCACAGAAAATAACCGCCTAAGCGCTTCGGCGCCGGTAAGGGTGAAAAGGTGCGGTAAGAGCGCACCGCACGTCTGGCAACAGTTCGTGGCTTAGGTAAACCCCACTTGGAGCAAGACCAAATAGGGTCCCAAGGCGTGGCCCGCGCTGGGACCGGGTAGGTTGCTAAAGATGTCCAGTGATGGCCATCGTAGACGAATGACTGTTCAAGACAGAACCCGGCTTACAGATCGACTCTCCACCTTTTTTCTCTCCTCTGCTTAAATCATTGAGCAGGGCGCTGGTGATGGCAATTCCCCTCCTTACACAATCGTCGGCAGAAGCACTTTCGTAATACCGAAAAAATCTTACTCTTAATAAATTACTTTAACTTCCGAGCGCAGCCATCAGTGCTGGTTCAAGTTATTGAGCGGGATTACACGTCTGATTCTTCTTGCCCCTCCTAATACGCTCCTAAATCTCAGTTCTGTAAGGCTTTTCCTTTAATCCGCGCCTTGACGGTGCGGTGGCCGCATTCCTATAGTGTGCACAAGTGGCGGAAAGTGGCATGAAGTGGGTTTTTTGAGCTCAAAACGCTAATATTTGGAGAAACGCTGACGTGTTTCGCGGAGCTAACGCTATCAGTCTCGACGCAAAGGGCCGTCTCGCTATGCCGAGCCGGTACCGTGACGAGCTCGTTTCGCGTAGTTCCGGTCAGTTAATCGTCACAATTGATGCCGTTGATCCGTGTTTGTGTGTTTACCCCCTCGATGAGTGGGAAATTATTGAAACCAAACTGCGCGCACTGCCTTCGCTTCGCGAAGAGAACCGCCGCCTGCAACGTTTACTGATTGGTAATGCCGTCGACCTCGAGCTCGATGGCAGTGGTCGTTTTCTGGTTCCGCCGCGTCTTCGTGAATATGCCAAGTTGGATAAGCGCGCGATGTTGGTAGGCCAACTGAACAAGTTCCAATTGTGGGACGAGGATGCCTGGGATGCGGTTTCTGCCGCTGACCTGGCTGCCATTCAACAACCGGGCGCCATGCCTGATGAACTGCGTGATTTGATCCTGTGACTATTGATAGCGGCTTTAACCACATCACCGTACTGCTTGACGAAGCCGTGGAGGCTCTCGCCGTACGTCCTGATGGCTGCTATCTGGACGGTACGTTCGGGCGCGGCGGACACAGCCGGTTGATCCTCAGTCAGCTCGGTCCCGATGGTCGAGTCCTCGGATTCGACAAAGACCCTCAAGCGATTGCCACCGGGCAGACGCTAGCGGCCGAAGACGGCCGCTTTGTCGTTGTGCAACGCAGCTTTGCCGAGCTTGGTTCGGAAGTCGCCGAACGTGGTCTGGCCGGCAAGGTCAGCGGCGTTTTGCTCGACCTCGGCGTGTCTTCGCCGCAGCTCGACGACCCTGAGCGCGGCTTCAGTTTCCTCAATGATGGCCCGCTGGACATGCGCATGGATCCGTCCCGCGGAATCAGCGCTGCCGAATTCGTCAACACCGCCCCCGTGGAAGAAATCGCCCGGGTGTTCAAGCAATACGGCGAAGAACGTTTCTCCGGCCGCATGGCCCGTGCCGTGGCCGAGCGTCGCGACATCAAGCCGTTCGAGCGCACTGCCGATCTGGCTGAAGTCCTGAAAGTCGCCAACCCTGCATGGGAAAAGGGCAAAAACCCGGCGACCCGTGCGTTCCAGGGCTTGCGCATTCACGTCAACAACGAACTGGGTGATCTGGAAGCCGGCCTCGAAGCCGCGCTGGAATGCCTGGAAGTCGGCGGCCGTCTGGTCGTCATCAGCTTCCACTCGCTGGAAGACCGCATCGTCAAGCTGTTCATGCGCAAACTGGTGAAAGGCGAAGCCGACAATCTGCCGCGCAACCTGCCGGTACGTCACGTCGCCTTCGAACCAATAATCAAAATCCATGGCAAAGCGCAGTCCGCCTCCGAGGCCGAACTCAAAGCCAACCCACGTTCCCGGAGCGCCGTCATGCGCGTCGCGGAGAAGCTGCGGTGAGCAAGCTTTTCGCCAAGCCACTTCCCGGCGGAAGCTTTTTCATGTTTCTGCTGTTTATTGGCGTGCTCGTGTCGGCCATCGGCGTTTCCTACAGCGCCCACTGGAACCGTCAACTGTTGAACTCGCTATACAACGAGTTGAGCGTGCGCGACAAGGCGCAAGCGGAGTGGGGCCGTTTGATTCTCGAACAGAGCACCTGGACCGCCCACAGCCGTATCGAAGTCCTGGCGACCGAGCAACTGAAGATGCGCATTCCTGGCGCAGCTGAAGTGCAGATGGTGGCGCCATGATGAAACTCGAGGGCGCACTCTTTCCATGGCGGTTCCGCCTGGTGCTGGGTTTGCTCGGCGTCATGGTCGCGGCGATTGCCTGGCGGATTATCGATCTGCAAGTAGTCGATCGTGCCTTCCTCAAAGGTCAGGGCGATGCGCGCAGCGTTCGTCATATCCCGATTCCGGCTCACCGTGGTCTGATCACCGACCGTAACGGCGAGCCTTTGGCCGTGAGTACCCCGGTCACCACCCTTTGGGCCAATGCCAAGGAAATGCAAACGGCCAAAGAGAAGTGGCCTGCACTGGCGGCTGCCTTGGGGCAGGATCCGAAAGCCCTGGCCGAACGTCTTGAGGCCCAGGCCAACAAAGAATTCATCTACCTGGTGCGCGGGCTGACCCCCGAACAGGGTCAGTCAGTGCTCGATCTGAAAGTGCCGGGCGTTTATGGCATCGAAGAATTTCGTCGTTTCTACCCGGCCGGTGAAGTCACTGCCCATATGGTCGGTTTTACCGACATCGATGACCACGGTCGTGAAGGCGTCGAGCTGGCCTACGACGAATGGCTGGCCGGGGTCCCCGGCAAGCGACAGGTGATCAAGGATCGGCGTGGCCGACTTATCAAGGATGTTCAGGTCACCAAAAACGCCAAGGCCGGAAAGCCCTTGGCGTTGTCCATTGATCTGCGTCTGCAATACCTGGCCAACCGTGAACTGCGTAACGCGATCATCGAGAACGGCGCCAAGGCCGGCAGCCTGGTGATCATGGACGTGAAGAGCGGCGAGATCCTGGCCATGGTCAACCAGCCGACCTACAACCCGAACAACCGTCGCAACCTGCAACCGGCGATGATGCGTAACCGCGCGATGATCGACGTGTTCGAACCGGGTTCGACCATGAAAGCGATTTCCATGAGCGCCGCGATTGAAACCGGGCGCTGGAAACCGACCGATACCGTTGAGGTTTATCCGGGCACCTTGCAGATTGGCAAATACACCATCAAGGACGTATCCAAGAGCGAAGGTCCGGTGCTCGACCTGACTGGCATCCTCATCAACTCCAGTAACGTCGGCATGAGTAAGGTCGCCTTCGATATCGGCGGCGAAACGATTTTCCGTCTGGCGCAAAAAGTCGGCCTCGGCCAGGACACCGGCCTGGGCTTCCCGGGCGAGCGCGTCGGCAACCTGCCGAACTACCGCGAATGGCGCAAGGCTGAAACCGCCACGCTGTCTTACGGCTACGGTATTTCCGTGACCGCGATCCAGTTGGTCCACGCCTTCTCGGCCCTGGCCAACAATGGCCGCCTCGCGCCACTGACCCTGATCAAATCCGACAAGGCGCCGCAAACCACACAGGTATTGCCGGAAGCTGTCGCGAAAACCATGCAAACCATGCTGCAACAAGTGATCGAAGCCCCGCGCGGTGTATTCCGCGCGCAAGTGCCGGCCTATCACGTGGGCGGCAAGTCGGGTACCGCGCGTAAAACGTCGGTCGGCACCAAAGGCTACGCCGAGAATTCCTACCGTTCGCTGTTCGCAGGCTTTGGCCCGATGAGCGATCCGCGTTACGCAATCGTGGTGGTGATCGATGAGCCGACCAAGGCCGGTTACTTCGGTGGTCTGGTCTCGGCGCCGGTGTTCAGCAAAGTGATGTCCGGGACCTTGCGCCTGATGAACATCACCCCGGACAACCTGCCACCTACTCAACAAGCGAACGCAGCACCGGTCGTTCCGCTGAAAGCCAATGGAGGGCGCGGCTGATGTCTCTGAGTCTGAACAAGATTTTCGCCCACGCCGGCCGCGATCTATTGATCCGCGAACTGACCCTGGACAGCCGCAACGTGCGGGCTGGCGATCTGTTTCTCGCCGTCCCTGGCGGCAAATTCGACGGTCGTGCGCACATTGCCGACGCCCTGCAACGCGGCGCTGCCGCTGTGGCGTATGAAGTCGAAGGCGCGACCGTATTGCCGATTACCGATGTTCCGCTGATTCCGGTCAAAGGCCTGGCGGCGCAGCTGTCGGACATCGCCGGGCGTTTTTACGGTGACCCTAGTCGTCACCTGAACCTGATCGGCGTGACCGGCACCAACGGCAAAACCAGCGTGACGCAGTTGGTTGCCCAGGCGCTTGACCTGCTCGGCCAGCACTGCGGTATCGTCGGCACGTTGGGCACCGGTTTTTACGGCGCGCTCGAAAGCGGCTTGCACACCACGCCGAACCCGATCGCCGTGCAGGCAACCCTCGCCGACCTGAAAAAGGCTGGTGCCAAAGCCGTCGCCATGGAAGTCTCGTCTCATGGTCTGGATCAGGGCCGCGTGACCGCGCTGGCGTTCGATGTGGCGGTGATGACCAACCTGTCCCGCGATCACCTGGATTACCACGGCACCATGCAAGCCTACGGCGAAGCCAAGGCCAAGCTGTTTGCCTGGAACGATTTGAAGTGCCGGGTGGTTAACCTCGACGACGAGTTCGGCCGCGAACTGGCAGCCGATAAACGCGAGTCGCGCTTGATCACCTACAGCCTGGAAGACTCCAGTGCCTACCTTTATTGCCGTGAAGCGCAGTTCGATGACGAAGGCGTGCGCGCCACGTTGGTCACGCCGCAGGGCGAGCACCATTTGCGCAGCACCTTGCTCGGTCGTTTCAACCTGAGCAACGTGCTGGCCGCGGTCGGCGCCTTGCTGGGTCTGGACTACGCGCTGGACGAAATCCTCAACGTGCTGCCGAAACTCGAAGGCCCGGCCGGACGCATGCAGCGCCTCGGCGGCGGCACTCAGCCGCTGGTCGTGGTCGATTACGCCCACACACCGGATGCGCTGGAAAAAGTCTTGATGGCCCTGCGTCCTCACGCCAAAGGCCGTTTGCTGTGCCTGTTCGGTTGCGGTGGTGATCGCGATCGCGGCAAACGTCCGCTCATGGCTGAAGTGGTCGAGCGTCTGGCTGACGGCGTGCTGGTGACCGATGACAACCCGCGCACCGAAGACCCTGCAGTGATCTTCGACGACATCCGCGTCGGTTTTACCGCTGTGGATAAAGTCACCTTCGTCGCTGGCCGTGGCCGGGCGATTGCCCAATTGATCGCCAGCGCTTCGGCGGATGACGTGATTGTCCTGGCCGGTAAAGGTCACGAGGACTATCAGGAAATCAACGGCCAGCGTCACGCTTTCTCCGATCTGGTCGAGGCCGATCACGCCTTGACCGCGTGGGAGGTGGCCCATGCTTAAAGCCTTGAAACTGAGCGAACTGACCGGCGCGCTGAATGCCCGCTTGGTCACTGCCGATGCCAGCTTCGACGGCGTCAGCATCGACAGCCGCGCGATCAAACCAGGCCAACTCTTTATTGCCCTGACCGGCCCGCGTTTCGATGGTCATGACTATCTCAATGACGTCGCCGCAAAAGGCGCCGTAGCGGCGCTGGTCGAGCGCGAAGTCGCCGACAGCACACTGCCGCAATTGCTGGTGAAAGATACTCGTCAGGCGCTGGGGCAACTCGGCGCGTTGAACCGTGCGGCTTATAGCAACCCAGTCGCAGCGATCACCGGTTCCAGCGGCAAGACCACGGTCAAGGAAATGCTCGCCAGCATCCTGCGCACGCGCGGTCCGGTATTGGCGACCCGTGGCAACCTGAACAATGATCTCGGCGTTCCGCTGACCCTGCTCGAACTCGCACCGGAACATACCGCTGCGGTGATCGAACTGGGTGCTTCGCGGCTCGGCGAAATTGCCTACACCGTCGGCATGACCAAGCCTCATGTGGCCGTGCTCAACAACGCCGGGACCGCCCATGTTGGCGAGTTCGGCGGGCCGGAAAAAATCGTTGAAGCCAAGGGCGAGATTATTGAGGGGCTGGATGCCGATGGCGTCGCCGTTCTCAATCTTGACGACAAGGCGTTCGACATCTGGAAGACCCGCGCTGCCGGTCGCAAAGTGCTGACCTTCGCCCTGAGCAATGTCAGCGCCGATTTCTACGCCAGCGATCTGGACCGCGACGCTCGCGGTTGCCCGGCGTTCAACCTGCACACTCCTGAAGGTATGGAGCGCGTTCAACTGAACCTGCTCGGCACCCATAACGTCGCCAATGCCATGGCCGCCGCTGCTGCTGCCCATGCGCTGGGCGTGTCGCTGTTCGGCATCGCCACCGGCCTCGGCGCGGTACAACCGGTCAAGGGCCGCACCGTCGCGCAACTGGCCACCAATGGCATGCGCGTAATCGATGACACGTACAACGCGAACCCCACCTCCATGTGCGCCGCCGTTGATATACTCGCCGGCTTTTCCGGCCGCACCGTTCTGGTGCTCGGAGATATTGGCGAGTTGGGCGATTGGGCGGAGCAGGGGCACCGCGATGTGGGCGAGTACGCCCGCGGCAAGGTTTCCGCGCTTTACGCTGTCGGGCCAATGATGGCTCACGCCGTGAACGCTTTCGGCGAGCAGGCCTGGCACTTCACCACTCAGGCTGAACTGATCAAGGCCCTCGGCGCCGAGCAAGACACAAACACCACCATTTTGATCAAGGGCTCGCGCAGCGCTGCGATGGAAAACATCGTCGCCGCTTTGTGCGGGTCCAGCCTGGAGAAACATTAATGCTGCTGCTGTTAGCGGAGTACCTGCAACAGTTCTACAAAGGCTTCGCGGTCTTTCAGTACCTGACCCTGCGCGGGATCCTCGGTGTGCTGACCGCGCTGGTTTTGTCGCTGTGCTATGGCCCGTGGATGATCCGCACTTTACAGAACCGTCAGATCGGTCAATCCGTTCGTAACGACGGTCCACAATCGCACCTGTCCAAATCCGGCACCCCGACCATGGGCGGCGCGCTGATTCTGTCGTCCATCGGCGTCAGTACGTTGCTTTGGGCTGACCTGACCAACCGTTATGTCTGGACCGTTCTGCTGGTGACCTTGTTGTTTGGCGCGATCGGCTGGGTCGACGATTACCGCAAAGTGATCGAGAAGAACTCCCGTGGCTTGCCGAGCCGCTGGAAGTACTTCTGGCAATCGGTGTTCGGCCTGGGCGCGGCGATCTTCCTTTATATGACTGCAGCGACGCCGGTGGAAACCACCCTGATCCTGCCGATGCTCAAGGACCACAGCATTCCGCTGGGCATAGGCTTCGTCGTCCTGACCTACTTCGTGATCGTCGGCTCGAGCAACGCGGTCAACCTGACCGATGGCCTCGACGGTCTGGCGATCATGCCCACCGTAATGGTCGGCGGCGGGTTGGGCATTTTCTGCTACCTGTCGGGTAACGTGAAATTCGCTGAATACCTGCTGATCCCGTATGTACCGGGCGCAGGCGAGTTGATCGTGTTCTGCGGCGCCTTGATCGGCGCGGGCCTCGGGTTCCTCTGGTTCAACACGTATCCGGCTCAGGTGTTCATGGGCGACGTCGGCGCACTGGCGCTGGGCGCGGCACTGGGCACTATCGCGGTGATCGTCCGTCAGGAAATCGTCCTGTTCATCATGGGCGGTGTGTTCGTGATGGAGACCCTGTCAGTCGTCATTCAGGTTGCTTCCTTTAAGCTCACCGGTCGCCGTGTGTTCCGCATGGCACCGATTCACCACCACTTTGAACTCAAGGGCTGGCCCGAGCCACGCGTGATCGTCCGTTTCTGGATCATCACCGTGATTCTCGTGCTGGTTGGCCTTGCCACCCTGAAGCTGAGGTAGAACGAGTGTCTCTGATCGCTTCTGACCACTTCCGCATCGTTGTCGGCCTCGGCAAGAGCGGCATGTCCCTGGTTCGCTTCCTGGCGAACCGGGGCACGTCGTTTGCTGTCGCCGACACGCGGGAAAATCCACCGGAACTGGCCACGCTCAAGCGTGACTATCCGCACGTGGAAGTGCGTTGTGGCGAGCTGGACGTCGAATTCCTGTGCCGCGCCGACGAGCTCTACGTGAGCCCCGGCCTGGCCCTGGCGACCCCGGCCCTGCAGGCTGCCGCCGCCCGTGGCGTGAAATTGTCCGGCGACATCGAGCTGTTCGCGCGTAACGCGAAGGCGCCGATCGTCGCCATCAGCGGCTCCAACGCGAAAAGCACCGTCACCACGTTGGTGGGCGAGATGGCTGCAGCGGCTGGCAAGCGTGTCGCCGTTGGCGGCAACCTCGGCACGCCGGCGCTGGACCTGCTCAGCGACGACGTCGAGCTGTACGTGATGGAACTGTCGAGCTTCCAGCTCGAAACCACCGATCAACTCAACGCCGAAGTGGCGACCGTGCTCAACGTCAGCGAAGACCACATGGACCGCTACAGCGGTCTGCCGGCTTATCACCTGGCCAAGCACCGGATCTTCCGGGGGGCGAAGCAGTTTGTGGTCAACCGTCAGGATGCCCTGAGCCGTCCGCTGATTGGCGAAGGTCAGCCATGCTGGACCTTCGGTTTGAGCAAACCTGATTTCAAGGCATTCGGTATCCGCGAAGAAGACGGCGAGAAATACCTGGCCTTCGAATTCCAGAACCTGATGCCGGTGCGCGAGTTGAAAATTCGCGGCGCCCACAACCAGTCCAATGCCCTGGCGGCATTGGCGCTGGGCCACGCCGTCGGCCTGCCGTTCGACGCCATGCTCTCGAGCCTGCGTACTTTCGCCGGGCTTGAGCATCGCTGCCAGTGGGTCCGTGACCTGAATGGCGTGAGCTATTACAACGATTCCAAAGCCACCAACGTCGGTGCCGCACTGGCTGCCATCGAAGGCCTGGGCGCGGACATCGACGGCAAACTCGTGCTGATCGCCGGTGGCGACGGCAAGGGTGCCGAGTTCAAGGATCTGCGTGATCCGGTGGCGGCCAACTGCCGCGCCGTGGTGCTGATGGGCCGCGACGCCGAGCTGATCGCTGAGGCAATCGGCGATGCCGTGCCACTGATTCGCGTCAACTCGCTGATCGAAGCAGTCGAGCAATGTCGCGCCATCGCAGAAAAGGGCGACGCCGTGTTGTTGTCGCCGGCTTGCGCCAGTTTCGACATGTTCAAGAATTACGAAGACCGTGGTCACCAGTTCGTCCGCGCTGTGGAGGATCTGGCATGAGCCTGATGAATATCATCAAGCCCTATCCGTCGCCGATCATCACCGGGCGCGGCATCGACCTCGACTTCCCGATGCTCGCCGGCTGCCTGGCATTGATCGGCCTCGGGCTGGTCATGATTGCGTCGGCATCGACCGAAGTGGCGGCTGTGCAGTCAGGCAGCGCCCTGTATTACATGATTCGCCACCTTATCTACATCGTGCTGGGCCTGGGTGCCTGCGTCGTCACCATGATGATTCCGATCGCCACCTGGCAACGCCTGGGCTGGCTGATGCTGATTGGTGCGTTCGGTTTGCTGGTGATGGTGATCATCCCGGGGATCGGCCGTGAAGTGAACGGTTCGATGCGCTGGATCGGCTTCAGTTTCTTCAACGTTCAGCCTTCCGAGATCGCCAAGGTGTTCGTGGTGATCTACCTCGCCGGTTACCTGGTGCGTCGCCAGAAAGAAGTGCGTGAAAGCTGGATGGGCTTCTTCAAGCCGTTCATCGTTCTGCTGCCAATGGCGGGTCTGTTGCTGATGGAGCCAGACTTCGGTGCCACCGTCGTGATGATGGGGGCTGCGGCGGCGATGCTGTTCCTCGGCGGGGTCGGGCTGTTCCGTTTTTCCTTGATGGTTGTCCTGGCGGTCGCGGCGGTGGTGTTGTTGATTCAAGTGCAGCCGTATCGAATGGCGCGCCTGACCAACTTCGCGGATCCGTGGGCCGATCAGTTCGGTGCCGGCTATCAGTTGTCTCAAGCGTTGATCGCTTTTGGTCGCGGCGAATGGCTGGGCGTTGGCCTGGGCAACAGCGTGCAGAAACAGTTCTACCTGCCGGAAGCCCACACCGACTTCGTGTTCTCGGTCCTGGCCGAAGAACTGGGTGCCGTGGGTTCGTTGTGCACGGTGGCGCTGTTCGTCTTTGTCTGTATTCGTGGCATGTACATCGGTTATTGGGCCGAGAAGGCCAAGCAATTTTTCGCCGCCTACATCGCGTACGGCTTGTCGTTCCTGTGGATTGGTCAGTTCCTGATCAACATCGGGGTGAACGTCGGGCTGTTGCCAACCAAAGGGCTGACCCTGCCGTTCCTCAGTTATGGCGGTAGTTCGTTGGTGATCTGCTGCGCCTGTCTCGGCTTGTTGCTGCGCATCGAGTGGGAGAGTCGAACCCACTTGGGCAGCGAAGAGATGGAGTTCCATGAGAGCGACTTCGCCGAGGAGCCGACCCATGGGCGCTAACGTATTGATCATGGCGGGCGGCACCGGTGGCCACGTGTTCCCGGCGCTGGCCTGTGCTCGCGAATTTCAGGCCCGTGGTTACACCGTGCATTGGCTCGGGACTCCTCGCGGCATCGAGAACGATCTGATTCCGGTGGCCGGCATCGAACTGCATCGAATCAATGCCAGCGGTCTGCGTGGCAAGGGCAAGCTGTCCCTGCTCAAGGCGCCGTTCATGTTGCTCAAGTCGATCTGGCAGGCGCGGGCGATCATTCGTCAGCTGCGGCCGGTGTGTGTCGTCGGCTTTGGTGGTTATGTGACCGGTCCTGGTGGCGTTGCAGCCAAACTGGCCGGCGTGCCGGTGATCGTTCACGAGCAGAACGCCGTGGCGGGTACCGCCAATCGGTTGTTGGTGCCGTTGGCCGCCCGAGTCTGTGAAGCGTTCCCCGACACCTTTACCCTGTCGGGCAGCCGTCGGACCACCGGTAACCCGGTGCGCACCGAGCTGTTCCTCGAAACACCGCGACAGGCTCTGGCCGGTCGCAAGGCGCGTTTGCTGATTCTGGGCGGAAGCCTGGGCGCAGAACCGTTGAACAAGTTGCTGCCTGAAGCCCTGTCGCAAGTCGCCCCCGACCTGCGCCCGGAAGTGTTTCATCAGGCCGGCAAAAACCACGATGAAGTGACTGCAGAGCGCTATCGCGCGGCTGGCGTCGAGGCGCAAGTGCAGCCTTTCATCAAAGACATGGCCCAAGCCTATGGCTGGGCCGACCTGGTGGTGTGCCGCGCAGGCGCGCTGACCATCAGTGAACTGGCCGCCGCCGGTCTGCCCTCGATGCTGGTGCCTTTGCCCCACGCGATCGACGATCACCAGACCCGCAACGCCGATTATTTGGCCCGTGAAGGCGCTGCCTTCCTGATGCCGCAAAGAACGACTGGCGCAGCGGATCTTGCCGCACGCCTGACAGAGGTCCTGATGCAACCACAACGACTGACCGACATGGCCGCCGCGGCACGCCGCCTGGCCAAACCCGATGCAACCCGTAACGTGGTCGATACCTGCCTGGAGGTGGCCCATGGTTGAGAATCAGAAAGCCATGCCGCAACCGGAAATGCGCCGCATCCGTCGCATCCACTTCGTCGGCATCGGCGGCGTGGGCATGTGCGGCATTGCCGAAGTGTTGTTGAACCTGGGCTATGAAGTGTCCGGTTCCGACCTGAAAGCTTCGCCAGTGACCGAGCGTCTCGAGTCCTTCGGCGCCCAGATCTTTATCGGCCACCGCGCCGAGAACGCCGCGAACGCCGATGTGCTGGTCACCTCCAGTGCTGTGAACACGTCCAACCCGGAAGTCGCCACTGCCCTGGAACGCCGCATTCCGGTGGTGCCTCGCGCTGAAATGCTGGCTGAGCTGATGCGCTACCGCCACGGCATCGCCGTCGCCGGTACCCATGGCAAAACCACCACCACCAGCCTGATCGCTTCGGTGTTTGCCGCCGGTGGCCTGGACCCGACATTCGTGATCGGTGGCCGTCTGAATGCCGCGGGCACCAATGCCCAGCTTGGCACCAGCCGTTACCTGATCGCCGAAGCTGACGAAAGCGACGCCAGCTTCCTGCACTTGCAGCCGCTGGTGGCCGTGGTCACCAACATCGACGCCGACCACATGGCGACCTACGACGGTGACTTCAACAAACTGAAGAAAACCTTCGTCGAGTTCCTCCACAACCTGCCGTTCTACGGTCTGGCGGTGGTGTGCCTGGACGATCCGGTGGTGCGTGAAATCCTGCCGCAGGTGAAACGTCCGACCGTCACTTACGGCTTCGGCGACGACTGCGATGTGCGCGCGATCAATGTGCGTCAGCAGGGCATGCAGACCTTCTTCACCGTGCTGCGTCCTGATCGCGATCCGCTGGATGTCTCGGTGAACATGCCGGGCAACCACAACGTGTTGAACGCACTGGCAACCATCTGCATCGCCACCGATGAAGGCGTCAGCGATGAAGCCATCGTCCAGGGCCTGTCCGGGTTCCAGGGTGTCGGCCGACGCTTCCAGGTCTACGGCGAACTGCCGGTAGAAGATGGCAGCGTGATGCTGGTCGACGACTACGGTCACCACCCGACCGAAGTCGCCGCGGTCATCAAAGCCGTGCGCGGTGGCTGGCCGGAACGCCGTCTGGTGATGGTCTACCAGCCGCACCGTTACAGCCGCACCCGCGACCTGTACGACGATTTCGTCAATGTATTGGCCGACGCCAACGTCCTGCTGCTGATGGAAGTCTACCCGGCCGGTGAAGAACCGATCCCGGGCGCCGACAGCCGCAAGCTGTGCAACAGCATCCGTCAGCGCGGTCAGCTCGACCCGATCTACATCGAGCGCGGTGTCGACCTCGCGCCCATCGTCAAGCCGCTGCTGCGTGCCGGCGACATCCTGCTGTGCCAGGGCGCCGGTGACATCGGTGGTCTCGCACCGAAACTGTTGAAAAGTCCGTTGTTCGCAGGCGCCGTTGCTGCGCCGAGTGTGGGGAAGTTGAAATGACTGCTGCTTACGCCAACCTCGTCTCCACTATTGCGCCGAAAGATTTCGGCCGCGTCGCCGTGCTCTTCGGCGGCAAGAGTGCCGAGCGTGAGGTTTCTCTCAAGTCGGGTAACGCGGTTCTCGACGCGCTGCTAAGCGCCGGTGTGGACGCGTTTGGTCTCGACGTGGGCGATGATCTTTTGCAGCGTCTGCTGAACGAAAAAATCGATCGCGCCTTCATCATTCTCCACGGTCGTGGCGGTGAAGACGGCAGCATGCAGGGCCTGCTGGAATGCCTGGGTATTCCGTACACCGGCAGCGGGATTCTTGCTTCCGCGCTGGCCATGGACAAGCTGCGGACCAAACAGGTCTGGCACAGCCTCGGTATTCCGACGCCACGCCATGCCGTACTGAGCTCCGAGGCCGATTGTATTTCCGCGGCGACGGAACTGGGCTTCCCTTTGATCGTCAAACCGGCCCATGAAGGTTCAAGTATCGGGATGGCCAAAGTGACCTCCGCGTCGGAGTTGATCGACGCGTGGAAAGCGGCCAGTACCTACGATTCGCAAGTGTTGGTCGAGCAATGGATTCAAGGTCCGGAGTTCACCATCGCCACCCTGCGTGACCAGGTGTTGCCTCCAATCGCCCTGGGCACGACGCACAGTTTCTACGACTACGACGCCAAGTACGTGGCTTCCGATACCCAGTACCGGATTCCGTGTGGCCTGGACAGCAACAAAGAAAAAGAACTGATGGACCTCACGGCGAAAGCCTGTGAAGCGCTGGGTATCGCCGGTTGGGGCAGGGCTGACGTGATGCAGGACGCCGACGGGCAGTTCTGGTTCCTGGAAGTCAATACCGCACCGGGCATGACCGATCACAGTCTGGTGCCGATGGCGGCTCGTGCTGCCGGTCTGGATTTCCAGCAACTGGTTCTGGCGATTCTGGCCGCCAGCATTGCCGGCAATAACGAGCCGCGAGGTTAAGACCATGCAAGGCGCACAGCTGAGACATCAGCCCTCCGCACCACCCGGCCGTAAGCCGGTACCGCGGGGTGCCAGCCGAATGGTGGCCAAAGAGCCGATGTCTGCGCGCCTGCCGAAAGCCAATTTTGGTTTTCTGAAATCCGTGTTCTGGCCGGTGCTGTTGGTCGCACTGGGTTTCGGCACTTACGAAGGCGCACAGCGTTTGCTGCCGTACGCCGACCGGCCAATTACCAAGATCAACGTGCAGGGCGACTTGAGTTACATCAGCCAGCAAGCGGTGCAGCAGCGGATCGCCCCGTACGTGGCGTCGAGCTTCTTCACCATCGACCTGGAGAGCATGCGCACCGAGCTTGAAACGATGCCATGGATTGCCCACGCCGAAGTGCGTCGGGTGTGGCCGGATCAAGTGGTGATCCGCCTGGAAGAACAACTGCCGGTGGCCCGTTGGGGCGATGAGTCGCTGTTGAACAACCAGGGTCAGGCGTTCACCCCGCGTGAGCTGGCGAACTACGAACACTTGCCACAGCTGTTCGGCCCACAACGGGCCCAACAGCAAGTGATGCAGCAATACCAGGTGCTGAGCCAGATGCTCAGGCCGTTGGGCTTCTCGATTGCGCGCCTGGAGTTGCGTGACCGAGGCAGCTGGTTCCTGACCACCGGCGCCGGCAGCGCAGGCCCGGGAATCGAACTGCTGCTGGGACGCGGCAACCTGCTGGAAAAGATGCGCCGCTTCATTGCCATCTATGACAAGACGCTTAAAGAACAGATTACGAACATTGCGCGCATCGATCTGCGCTACGCCAACGGCCTCGCTGTTGGCTGGCGGGAACCTGTAGCGCCCACGGCAGCCCAACCCGCTGTCGCGAAGAATTGAGAAGAGGCAGGACCATGGCAAACGTGCAAAGCGGCAAAATGATCGTCGGTCTCGATATCGGCACCTCCAAGGTGGTGGCGCTGGTCGGCGAGGTTTCGGACGACGGCACGCTGGAAATCGTCGGGATCGGTACCCATCCGTCCCGTGGCCTGAAGAAAGGCGTGGTGGTGAACATTGAGTCCACCGTGCAATCGATCCAGCGCGCGATCGAAGAGGCGCAGCTGATGGCTGGTTGCCGTATTCACTCGGCGTTCGTCGGCGTGGCTGGCAATCATATCCGCAGCCTGAACTCTCACGGCATCGTGGCGATTCGTGATCGCGAAGTCAGCGCCGCCGACCTCGAGCGAGTTCTCGACGCCGCCCAGGCTGTAGCGATCCCGGCTGACCAGCGTGTACTGCACACCCTGCCGCAGGATTACGTGATCGATAACCAGGAAGGCGTTCGCGAGCCTCTGGGCATGTCGGGCGTACGTCTGGAAGCTAAGGTTCACGTGGTCACCTGCGCCGTCAACGCCGCACAGAACATTGAAAAATGCGTGCGTCGCTGCGGCCTGGAAATCGACGACATCATTCTCGAGCAACTGGCTTCGGCCTACTCGGTCCTGACCGACGACGAGAAAGAGCTGGGCGTGTGCCTGGTGGACATCGGTGGCGGCACCACCGACATCGCGATCTTCACCGAAGGCGCGATCCGTCACACCGCGGTAATCCCGATTGCGGGCGACCAGGTGACCAACGACATCGCCATGGCGTTGCGCACTCCGACCCAGTACGCCGAAGAAATCAAGATTCGCTACGCCTGCGCCCTGGCCAAACTGGCCGGTGCCGGTGAAACCATCAAGGTCCCAAGCGTCGGCGACCGCCCACCGCGCGAACTGTCCCGCCAGGCCCTGGCCGAAGTGGTCGAGCCGCGTTACGACGAGCTGTTCACGCTGATCCAGGCCGAGCTGCGTCGCAGTGGCTACGAAGACCTGATCCCGGCCGGCATCGTGCTGACCGGTGGTACGTCGAAGATGGAAGGCGCGGTCGAACTGGCCGAAGAAATCTTCCACATGCCGGTCCGCCTGGGCGTGCCGCATGGCGTCAAGGGCCTGGACGATGTGGTTCGTAACCCGATTTATTCCACTGGCGTTGGCCTGTTGATGTACGGCCTGCAAAAGCAGTCCGACGGGATTTCGTTCTCGGGCATCAGCAGCCGCGACAGCTACAGCAATGAAGAACCGAAAGTCGCCTTGCTCGATCGCTTCAAGAGCTGGGTACAAGGCAACTTCTAAAGATTTACCGCAGCACCGCAGCAAAAAGCAGTAGGCGAAAAAACTAGAGAATGTAAGGAGAGGGAAAATGTTCGAACTCGTAGACAACATCCCCGCAAGCCCGGTTATTAAAGTTATCGGTGTTGGCGGAGGCGGCGGCAACGCTGTCAACCACATGGTCAAAAGCAACATTGAAGGCGTTGAATTCATCTGCGCCAACACTGATGCCCAAGCGCTGAAAAGCATCGGCGCGCGGACCATCCTGCAACTGGGCACCGGCGTGACCAAAGGTCTCGGCGCTGGCGCCAACCCTGAAGTAGGTCGTCAGGCCGCTCTCGAAGATCGTGAGCGCATTGCCGAAGTCCTGCAGGGCACCAATATGGTGTTCATCACCACTGGCATGGGCGGTGGCACCGGTACCGGTGCTGCGCCGATCATTGCTGAAGTGGCCAAGGAAATGGGGATTCTCACCGTTGCGGTGGTGACTCGTCCGTTCCCGTTCGAAGGCCGCAAGCGCATGCAGATCGCCGATGAAGGCATCCGTCTGCTGTCTGAAAGCGTCGACTCGTTGATCACTATTCCCAACGAGAAGCTGCTGACCATCCTTGGCAAGGACGCAAGCCTGCTGTCCGCATTCGCCAAGGCCGACGATGTACTGGCCGGTGCCGTTCGCGGTATCTCCGACATCATCAAGCGTCCGGGCATGATCAACGTCGACTTTGCCGACGTACGCACCGTGATGAGCGAAATGGGCATGGCGATGATGGGCACTGGCTGCGCCAGCGGTCCGAACCGTGCACGTGAGGCCACCGAAGCGGCCATTCGCAACCCACTGCTGGAAGACGTGAACCTGCAAGGTGCACGCGGCATCCTGGTGAACATCACCGCTGGTCCTGACCTGTCTCTGGGTGAGTACTCCGACGTGGGTAGCATCATCGAAGCCTTTGCTTCCGAACACGCGATGGTCAAGGTCGGTACCGTTATCGATCCAGACATGCGCGACGAGCTGCACGTGACCGTGGTTGCTACTGGTCTGGGCGCGAAAATCGAGAAGCCTGTGAAGGTTATCGACAACACCATGCACACGTCCGTGGCATCGCAGCCGCAGCAACAAGCCTCTGCTCGTCAGGAAGCGCCTGCTGTGAACTACCGTGACCTGGACCGTCCGACCGTCATGCGCAACCAGGCTCAGGCCGGTGCTGCGACTGCCGCGAAGATGAATCCGCAAGATGATCTAGACTATCTGGACATCCCGGCTTTCCTGCGTCGTCAGGCCGATTAATGGAATGTATCAGGGCTATGAAGGTGATTGGTGTTCAGCAAAGGTCTGGTCTGCTATCATCGCCAGCCTTTGTTGATACCAGTTCGCAATTTGCGCTGAAGCGGCCCAAGCCATGATTAAACAACGCACACTGAAAAATATTATCCGTGCTACAGGTGTAGGCCTGCACTCCGGGGAGAAGGTATACCTGACCCTCAAGCCCGCACCTATCGACACCGGCATTGTGTTTGTTCGTGCCGATCTCGACCCTGTGGTGCAGATTCCTGCCCGCGCGGAAAACGTTGGTGAAACCACGATGTCGACCACATTGGTCAGTGGTGACACCAAAGTGGATACGGTGGAGCACTTGCTCTCGGCCATGGCTGGCCTGGGCATCGATAACGCCTACGTCGAGCTCTCCGCGTCCGAAGTTCCGATCATGGATGGTAGCGCTGGACCTTTCGTATTCCTGATTCAATCGGCCGGCCTGGAAGAACAGGACGCACCGAAGAAGTTCATCCGGATCCTGCGGGAAGTGACAGTGGAAGACGGCGACAAGCGCGCCACTTTCGTCCCTTTCGAAGGCTTCAAGGTGAGTTTCGAGATCGATTTTGATCACCCGGTTTTCCGTAACCGCACACAAAGTGCAAGCGTGGATTTTTCCAGCACTTCGTTTGTAAAAGAAGTCAGCCGCGCCCGTACCTTTGGTTTCATGAGTGATATCGAGTACCTGCGCAAGCACAACCTCGCACTCGGCGGCAGCGTTGAAAACGCTATTGTGGTCGACGCGGATGGTGTACTGAACGAAGACGGCCTTCGCTATGAAGACGAATTCGTGAAGCACAAGATCCTCGATGCAATTGGTGACCTCTACCTGCTGGGCAATAGCCTGATTGGTGAGTTCAAGGGCTTCAAGTCCGGACATGCATTGAACAACCAGCTGCTGCGCAAGTTGATTGAGCAGACAGATGCTTGGGAAGTCGTGACTTTCGAAGACGCCAGCACTGCACCGATCTCTTACATGCGTCCAGTTGCGGCCGTGTAAGTAAAAAACCTCTCTAGTTTTTTAAAGGCTACCTTCGGGTGGCCTTTTTTTATGCCTGCGGGAAAGGCCTCAATCCGCAGCGACCACCCGATTACGCCCACTTTCCTTGGCCTGATACAGCGCCTTGTCCGCTGCAAACAATAGCTGTTCCAGACTGATCTCGGCGGAGGTGGTCCAGGTACTGATACCGATACTGACAGTAATCGGCGACTCGGCATCTGCCACCAGTGGCAATTGCTCCACTGTCGCTCGGATGTGTTCGGCAATCTGTTGCGCACCCTGGCTGTCGGTTTCCGCGAGAATCACCGAAAACTCCTCACCGCCGTAACGGGCGACCAAATCGGCTGGTCGCCGCACATTGTCGGAGATCACCTTGGCCACCGAGCGCAACGCATCATCGCCAGCCTGATGGCCATGACGATCGTTGAAGGCCTTGAAGTGGTCGGCATCAGCCATCAGCAGCGATAACGGCTGGCCGGAACGTTGAGCGCGGAACCACTCATGACGCAGGACCTGATCCAGCGTTCGGCGGTTGGCCAGGCCGGTCAAGGCATCGGTGGCCGCCAGTTGCGCCAGTTCCTGTTCGGCGTTGTGGCGCAGGCGCAGTTCCCGGCTGAGCAGCCAAGTCAGCCAGAGCAAGCCGATGCACAGCGCAATAGTCGCAACGCTGACCACTACCGTCGTGCGCTTCCACGAGGCAAACACTTCATCACTGGACAGTGCAACGATGACGATCAACGGCAAGTTGCCGACCTTGGAGAACGTGTACAGGCGTTCGTCCTTATAGCGGCTTGAAACACCGGTGAAGCTGCCGTTGCCTTCTTTGACGATGCGCTGAAAGTTGGGACGGCTGCTAAAGTCCTTGCCAATAAGCTCTTCGGCCAGGCGGGGTTCCTGAGCCAGAAGAATCCCGTCCGAGCTGATCAGGTTGACCGAGCTGTCACGACCGATGCTCAAGCTGTTGAACAGCTGATCGAAATAACTCAAGCGCATGGCGGCTTCGGCCACGCCAAGAAATTCACCCTGTGAGCCGCTGACCCGGCGACTGAAGCTGATTCGCCATTCATGTTCAGGTTGTCTGGAACGGAAGGGACGGCTGATGAGCATGCTCGGGTCGCGATTGTTCACGTGCGACTGAAAGTATTCGCGGTCAGCAAAATTGCCCTTTCTGGGCTCTACCGAGGCCGAGTCGGCGATCACGTCGCCTTTGTTGTCCAGCAGTAAAATGTCGCCCTTGTAAGGCGCGGCAGTGGCACGGTCAAACAAGGCCAGATGGCGGATGGTAGGGGAAACGTTCTTGAGGTCTTCACGCTGCGAGGCAGCGATCAAGCCGAGCAAGGACAGGTCATAGAGTTCGACATTACGCAGCACGTCGGCGTCGATCAATTGCACGATGTTGGTTGCTGCACGAGTGGCAGACTGTTCAGCATTGGCGCGTTCGCGAATGAGCAGGAACGCCACGATGCTCAATATCGCAATCACCAGCAGCAAACTGCCGAGAACCAGAAGCCGCTCCGATCGCGTCGACCGGATCGGCTGGTGAGATGCTGCACTGCTCACACTCATGGTTCTGACTTCTGCTAATGAGGCGTTATGAAAGTGTTTTACAAGACTCAGGCAGAATCCCAGAAACCGTTTGCGTTCGGAGCGCCTGTATAAATCCCGGATAAAAAAAAGGCCAGCAAAACATGCTGGCCTTTTACTTATTGAAGCTTAGAAGACATTGAGCGGGTAGTCGACGATCACCCGGTATTCATCGGTGTCCTGATCCAGTGCGCCATAGCCGTTTCCGCCACGGTTGGTCGCCCATTGCAGACGCAGCGCCAGGTTTTTGGCCTTGCCGCCCTGAACCACATATTTGAGATCAATGTCGCGTTCCCAGTGCTTGGCGTTTTTGCCATCAGCGCTGTACCACGAGGCATAACCGGGGCTGTCCGGATCGACCTTGGTCAGGTCCAGTTCACCTCGGGAGTAAGACATCGCCGAGGTCAGGCCAGGCAGCCCGAGCCCGACAAAGTCGTAGGCGTACTTGAGTTTCCATGAGCGTTCGTTCGGGCCGTTGAAGTCCGAATACTGCTGGGAATTGTCGAGGTAGACACTGTCGCCCTGGCTGATGTAGTCGAATGGCGTGTTGCCGTTGACCCGCTGATAGGCCGCGGTAACGCTGTGATTGCCCACGCCGACGGTGAAATGCAGGCTGTAGGTGTTGTTGTCGATGTTGCCCAGCAGCGCATTGCCGGTGTCTTGCGTGTGATAGGCGTGCAGACCCGGGTTGAGGCTGACCAGATTATTCAGCGCGTAGGTGTAGTCCAGATCGTAGTAATACTGGTTCCAGATGTCCTTGAGCTCGGAAGCATAGAGACTGCTGGTCAACCCCGGCAGACCGCTCCAGGCGACACCGGCCCAGTTCAGGTGTCGGCTTTCGTCACCATCGGCCAGGCTGCCGTAGGACGTGCCGATTCGGGTGTGTCCGCTCTGGTTGTATGGCTTGGTGAAACTTGCCTGGCCACCTTCAATCATCCAGCCGTCGAAACTGTGGTTGGTCAGGCTGACGCCGCGAAAGGTCTGGGGCAGCATGCGGGTTTCGCCGCCGGCGATCACCGGATTGGTGAGAAACAAATCACCGGCCTTCAGTTCCGTATCGAAGGCACGCATTTTCAGCGTGCCGCCCGTTGTCGAGAACGAGCCCGGCGCTTTGCCGTTGCCATCGCTGATCGGCAGGATACTCGACCCGTCGGTACCGCCACCGCCGTCGAGCTTGAGCCCGAGCATGGCGTGGGCATCAACGCCGAAACCGACGGTGCCCTGGGTGTAGCCCGATTCGAAGAGGCCGAGGAAACCCTGGCCCCATTCGATGTTGTCGTCCGTCTGCTGCAGGCGGTTGCGGTTCATGTAGTAGTTGCGGGCGTTGAAGTTGAGGCTCGATCCTTTAATGAAACCTTCGGCGTTTGAGTCGTCTGCGGCGTGAGCAGCAGGCGCCACCGTTGCAGCGATTGCAATGAACAACGGGCTGAATCTAAGAGGGAAACGCACTAGCGGTAAAGCTCCTTGGGTCAACTAAGAGCCTCATTGTATTGAGACTCAAAATGTTTCTTGTTAGGGGAGACGAACTGAAGCTGTTTAAAATCACAACGAAAAAAAACCGCTGATAGCAGCGGCTTTGAAGACAACTTTTCAAAGGGAAGAGCCGATGAAAAGTGTCGAGGGAAACAGAGCGATACTTAATAATCAGCTGTCTTTCTCAACCCGTGGCTGGGCTTGAGTGGTCGACGCTTGAGGGGTTTGCGCAGCTTCCTGAGCCTTGGCCGTCATTTCGCTCTGATACTCTTCGAATGCTGCAGTGCGTGCGGAATTTTGCGCGACGAACGTCTGCGACTCTTCAGCGATGGCGAACGGAGACAGAAACAAAGAGGACAAAACGAAAGCGCTGGCAATACCCATAGTGTTGGACATCTTTAAAACCTTCTTGCTTGGCAAGTGCTGTTTGGTGCGGCAAAGATAAGGGGGATTGGAGAGGGGAAAAAGAGCGGATTCATGAAAGGACTGTTGCGCTTAAAGCAACAGTGGCGCGCTGATCGTTCCCACGCTCTGCGTGGGAATGCCTCAACGGACGCTCCGCGTTCGGCTTGGGATGGGACGCGGAGCGTCCCTGACTGCATTCCCACGCGGAGCGTGGGAACGATCATTCACAGGGGATTACGTAATCTAGACAGGGAGGTGAATGCCGAAGGTATTCATGCCGTGATCACTGCGCACAAACACATCCCCGCCGTGCATCAGCGCAATCGCTTTTACGATCGCCAACCCCAACCCATGGTTGTTGCCACTGTTGCTGCGCGATGCATCCACCCGATAAAAACGCTCAAACAGCCGCGACAAATGCTCGCTGGCAATCGGCGACCCAGGGTTCGCAACCCCGATGCTGACCTGATGCTCCTCAACCTCGATCCGCACCTCAATCACCTGGCCGGGCTCAGTGTGTTGCACTGCGTTACTGAGCAAGTTGATCAACGCCCGACGCAGATGAGCAATCTCGATCCGCACCTGCGCGTCACCACTGACCTGCACCTGAACCTGCGCGTCTTCAAGAATGAAATCCAGATATTCCAGGGTCGTGGCCACTTCATCGGCCAGCGAGGTGGAGGTCAGTTTGGTGGCCTTGCTGCCCTGATCCGCGCTGGCAAGAAACAGCATGTCGTTGATGATCGAACGCAGTCGCTCAAGCTCTTCAAGGTTCGATTGCAGCACTTCAAAATAGTGTTCGGCGGATCGCCCGCGGGTCAGCGCGACTTGGGTCTGGCCTATCAGATTGGTCAGCGGCGAGCGCAGTTCATGGGCGACGTCAGCGTTGAACGACTCAAGGCGCGAGTAAGCCTGTTCGACCCGCTCCAGTGTCGAGTTGAAGGAGTTGACGAACTGATTCAACTCCGGCGGCAATGACGACATTCTCAAACGCCCGGAACGCAATGGCGGGGCCAGTCGCTGGGCTTCCTGGGACAACTTGATCAGCGGCTTGAGGCCGATCCGCGCCACCCAATAACCGAGGGCCGACGCCAGTAACACGCCGATGATCGCCAGGCTGATCAGGGCAATCAGCAAATGGTGCTGAGTCTGCAAAAACGTCTCGGTGTCGATGCCGATCATGAAGCGCAACGGCGGGCGTTGATCCTTGGCCGGGAATTGGCTGACCAGCACTTTCAGCGGATAAGGCTGATCCGGCAGATTCAAGTCGCGCATGCCCAGCGGGCCTTCGGCAAAGGCGCGGATCTGCGGCGTCAGGTTGCCGTATTCGTAGTGCGGATCACCGCTGATGATCCAGAAACTGATGCGTTTGTCTTCCTCGCCGAGCAGCTTGAGCTTGTTGTTGATCTTCACCCAATGCTCGGGCGTGCCGTAACGGCCGACGGTGGATTCGAGCACGCTGTAGCGCGCGTCCAGCTCAGCCTCGGGCAACAAACCCAGACCTTTATCGACCTGTTGATACAGCGCCCAGCCGATCAACAGAAACACCAGCAGCGCCACCAGCGTGAACATCCCGCTCAGGCGCAGCGCAATCGAGTTGCGAGGGTAGGTCATCATTCATTTCCTGCGCCGCGCCGAGTCTGCTGTTGCGCAGGGCAAGGCGCGAGGAGCGCGGTTTGGTTGTTCCAAATAAGCTCCGAGCAACGCAGCCCTGCGCAACAGCAGACTCGGCCCTCCGGGTTGTCGTCTGAAAGCGGGCCATGCTGCGTTGCAGCCCTTGGCAAGGAAACAACCCTTACCTTCGGGCTGCGCCTTGCCTGGCCCGCTTTCAGACGGCAACGCGTCGCAGGAAATGAATGATGACCTACCCTAAACACCACGGCTCTCCAGCACATAACCCATGCCACGAATCGTGTGCAGCAGTTTCTCGTCGAACGGTCCGTCGAGCTTCGCTCGCAGGCGTTTGATCGCGACTTCGACAACGTTGGCGTCGCTGTCGAAATTGATGTCCCAGACCATTTCGGCGATGGCGGTTTTCGACAGGATTTCACCCTGACGGCGTGCCAGTACGCTAAGCAGCGAAAACTCCTTGGCGGTCAGGTCCAGGCGCGTGCCGGCGCGGGTGGCTTTGCGGCTGATCAAATCTATCCACAGGTCGGCGATGCTCACCTGCACCGGTTCGTGACCGCCGCTGCGCCGGGTCAGCGCTTGCAGGCGCGCCACCAGTTCGAGGAAGGAAAACGGTTTGCCAAGGTAATCGTCGGCACCGTCGCGCAGGCCTTTGATGCGATCTTCCACACGCTCGCGGGCGGTGAGCATGATCACCGGGGTTTGTTTGCGCGCACGTAATGCGCGCAGTACGCCGAAGCCGTCGAGGCCCGGCAGCATGACGTCGAGGACGATCACCGCGTAGTCGCTTTCCAGCGCCAGGTGCAGGCCTTCAACGCCGTCACGCGCCAGGTCCACGGTGTAACCCTGTTCCGTCAGGCCGCGGTGCAGATAATCCGCGGTTTTTCCTTCGTCTTCGATAATCAGAACGCGCATGACCCCGCCTCAGTCTGTGGTCGCCAGCGCGGGCAACGCTGCTGGTTTTGGCCGATGGAATAGCCGCTCAAGCCACAAGTATATGACCGGCGTGGTGAACAGCGTCAGCGCCTGGCTCACCAGCAAGCCGCCGACCACCGCGATCCCCAAGGGCTGGCGCAGTTCGGCGCCGGTGCCGTAGCCGAGCATCAGCGGCAGCGCGCCGAGCAGGGCGGCGAGGGTGGTCATGATGATTGGCCGGAATCGCGTGATACAGGCCTGGTAGATCGCTTCTTCCGGCGGCAGCCCGCTCTTGCGTTGCGCTTCGAGGGCGAAGTCGATCATCAGGATGCCGTTCTTCTTCACGATCCCGATCAGCAACACCAGCCCGATCAGCGCCATGATCGAAAAGTCCTGCCCGCAAATCCACAACATGATCACCGCGCCGAGTCCCGCCGACGGCAGCGTCGAGATGATGGTCAGCGGATGCACGAAGCTCTCGTACAGCACGCCGAGAATGATGTACACCGCCACCAACGCCGCCAGGATCAGCCATGGCTGGCTGGCCAGCGAACTCTGGAACGCCTGGGCCGCGCCCTGGAAGTTGCCGCTCATGGCGGCCGGCATGCCGATGTCGGCCTTGGCCTGGTTGAGCATGATCACCGCATCGCCCAATGCCACACCGGGCGCCAGGTTGAACGACAAGTTGGCAGCCGGGAACATGCCGTCATGGGCAATGGATAGCGGACCGACGGTGGGCGCATCAAATTTGGCCAGCGCCGACAGCGGCACCATTTCTCCGCTCAGCGGCGAGCGCAGGTAGAAATAGTTGAGGCTTTCAGCCTTGCCGCGCTGCTTGGTGTCCAGTTCCAGAATCACGTTGTACTGGTTGATCTGAGTCTGGAATTCGTTGATCTGCCGCTGGCCGAAGGCGTCGTACAGCGCTTCATCGACATCGCTGGCGGTCAGGCCGAAACGCGCGGCAGCGCTGCGGTCGATGCTGATGTGGGTGATGCTGCCGCCCAGTTGCAGGTCGTTGGAAATGTCGCGGAACGCCGGGTTGGCGCGCAGTTTTTCCGTGAGGCGCTGGGTCCAGGTGCTGAGGACGGCACCGTCGTTGCTCTTGAGCACGTATTGGTACTGCGCGCGGCTCGGGCCGGAGCTGAGGTTGATGTCCTGGCCGGCGCGCAGGTACAGCACGATGCCCGGGACTTTCATCAGTTGCGGGCGAATCCGGTCAATGAACTGGCTGGCGGAGACGTCGCGGTCGCTGCGTTTTTTCAGGGAGATCCAGAAGCGACCGTTGGCGATGGTCTGGTTACTGCCCGAGACGCCAACCGAGTGGGAAAAGGCCGCGACTGCCGGATCCGCCGCGACGATTTCGGCCATCGCCAGATGTTTCTTCACCATGTCGCCGTAGGAAATGTCGGCGGCAGCTTCGGTGGTGCCGAGGACAAACCCGGTGTCCTGCACCGGGAAGAAGCCTTTGGGGATGAAGATGTAACCGGCGATGGCCAGACCGAGGGACAGGCCGAACACGCCGATCATCAGCTTCTGGTGGGCGAGGGCGCGGCGCAGAAGTTTTTCATAACCTGCCAGCAAGCGTTCGCCAAACGTAGGTTTGCTGTGGGCGTGATGCACCGGTGCGCGCATGAACAGCGCGGCGAGCGTCGGCGCCAACGTCAGTGAGACCACCACCGAAATCATGATCGTCGAAGTGGCGGTCAGGGCGAATTCCTTGAACAGTCGCCCGACCACGCCGCCCATGAACAGCAACGGAATAAACGCTGCCACCAGCGAAAAGCTGATGGAGACCACGGTAAAACCAATCTCGCCGGCACCTTTGATCGCCGCCTCGCGCATGCCGTCGCCAGCTTCAAGGTGACGGTGAATGTTCTCCACCACCACAATCGCATCGTCGACCACAAACCCCACGGCCACCACGATCGCTACCAGCGTCAGGTTGTTCAGGCTGAAACCCATGATGTACATCAGGGCGAAACTGGCGACCAGCGAAACACCCAACACGGCGGACACGATCAGGGTCGCCGACCACTGGCGCAGGAACAGCGCCATCACCGCCACCACCAGCATGATCGCGATCAGCAGGGTGACTTCCACTTCATGCAGCGATGCACGGATTGTCTGGGTGCGGTCGACCAGCACTTTGACCTGTACTGACGCCGGCAGCATGGCTTCGAGGCCGGGCAGGGCGGCCTGAATGCGATCCACGGTTTCAACGATGTTAGCGCCTGGTTGCCGGGAAATCACCAGGTTCACCCCAGGCTTATCACCGGCCCAGGCTTGCACGTAGGCATCTTCCGAACCATTGACGACTTTGGCCACATCCTTGAGGTGAACCGGGGCGCCGTCCTTGTAGGAAACGATGAGTTGGCTGTATTCCTCAGGGTGGAACAACTGGTCGTTGGTCGACAGCGTCGAAATGCTTGACTCACCGTACAACGCACCTTTGGCCAGGTTGAGGCTGGTGTTCTGGATCGCCAGACGAATGTCCGCCAGCGTCAGGCCGATGGCAGCCAGTTTGTCAGCCGAGGCTTGAACGCGGATCGCCGGACGTTGCTGACCGGTGATGTTGATTTGGCCTACACCGTCGATCTGACTGATCTGACGGGAGAGCAAGGTTTCCACCAAGTCGCTGAGTTCGGTACCGGGCATTTGGGTCGAGTTGACGCTGAGGATCAGTACCGGGCTGTCGGCCGGGTTGACCTTCCTCCACGTCGGCAGGGTCGGCATGTCTTTCGGTAGTTTGCCGGCGGCGGTGTTGATCGCGGCCTGGACTTCCTGAGCAGCGGTGTCGATGCTTTTGTCGAGGGTGAATTGCAGGGTCAGGTTGGTCGAGCCCAAGGCGCTACTCGACGTCATCTGAGTCACGCCGGGGATGGCGCTGAATTGCACTTCAAGCGGCGTGGCCACCGACGAAGCCATGGTCTCCGGGCTGGCACCGGGTAATTGCGCGGCCACCTGAATGGTCGGGAATTCAGCTTCCGGCAATGGCGCGATGGGCAGGCGCGGGAAGGCGATGACACCGAGCAGCACCAGCGCAAAGGTCAGCAGAATCGTCGCAACCGGATGGTCGATGCACCAGGCAGAGACCGAGCCATGGCCCTTCATGGTTTCGGCTCCGATTGCACCACTTGCGGCGGCTCGGTCAGCACCTGCACGGTCGAACCGGGTTTGAGCCGCGACTGGCCGTCGCTGACCAGTACATCACCTGGTTTAACGCCTTTGATGATGTCCTGACCGCTGCCTTGATAGACCATTTGTACGGTAACGGTTTCGACCTTGTCGCCGTTGACCCGGTACACGAAATGTTGATCGAGACCGCGTTGTACGACCGTGGGCGGCACCACCAGCGCATCTTTATCCAGCGCTGTCTGAATTTTTACCGTCACCAGCAGGCCTGGCCAGAGTTTTTGCCCGGCGTTGTTGAATTCAGCCTTGGCGCGAATGGTCCCGGTGTTGGCGTTGATCTGGTTGTCGATCAGGGTCAAATGACCTTCGCCCAGTAGATTGCCGGTTTCGCCGTCAGTGTCGGCGCCGATGTAGGCCTTCACCTGAGCATGTTCCGGATCGTTGATCAGCCCCTGCAGGGTCGGCAGCATTTGCTGTGGCAGGGAGAACTCCACGGCGATCGGGTCGATCTGGGTCACCGTGAACAGGCCTTGAGCGTCGGTCATGCGCAGGAAGTTGCCTTCGTCCACCGTGCGAATACCGACGCGACCGGTCACCGGGGAGCGAATCTGTGTGTAGGAAAGCTGCACTTGAGCGGCGTCGATCGAGGCCTGGTTACCTTGGGCGGTGGCTTTGAGTTGGTTGACCAGGGCTTGTTGCTGGTCGTAGGTCTGCTTGGAAACGCCGTCATCGACGCTCAATAGTTTGTAGCGTTTGAGGTTGACCAGCGCCACTTGCAACTGCGCCTGGCTTTCGCCGAGTTGTGCTCGGGCCTGATCGAGGCTGGCGCGGATCGAGCGGTCGTCGATGGTGGCGAGCAGGTCGCCTTTGTTCACCAGTTGGCCTTCCTTGACCAACAATTTGGTGAGGATGCCGTCAATTTGCGGGCGCACCACAACGCTATGCAGGGACAGCACCGAGCCGATGCCGCTGACGTAGCGGGGGACGTCTTTTTCGACGACGTTCACTACCCGAACGGGGATCGCAGAGGGCGCGGTCAGTTTGGTGGTAGCGGGCTTGATGGCATACCACAGGCCCAGCGCTGCCAGAACGATCAGAAGGGCTGCGAGCAGGGCGGGGTTTTTCTGAATTCGCATGCGAGTGGGGCGCCGGGGCTGGGAGGTCGGAGTTTTTTCAGGTCTATACCTTCCTTTATAAACCTGTTCGCCGGTCAGGAAGGTGACGGGTAACTGACGGCGCTGTCAGTTTGGACCTCTGCGGGTCGACGCCGATCCCTCCCGCAGCAGCTGCCGGAGGCTGCGATCTTTTGATCTTGGCGGCCAGGTGGCCGACCAAGACACAAAACCCGACGGACTCGCTTGCTGCTTGAAGCTTGCAGCTCCCGACACAGGTATACTGCCGCCTTTCGCGGCTCGCTGACCGGGCCCGACTCTATTGCATCACCCGGAGCTTTCATGACTTCCCCGACACAACCGCCGGTTGCCGACGCTTTGAGCGACGACCAGGCAGACCTGCCAGACAGCGTCGACTCCAGCGCAGACAGCGAAACCAAAGCCGAGATCCCGGCGTTCAAGTTCCCGTTCAAGCCGGGCGACCTGGCCTCAGCGAAGAACGCCAGCCAGCCCTGGTACAAGAACGGCGCCAAGAACGGTCATACCAAGACCCCCGGCGCAGCGCCTCCCGGTACTCGTCGTTCGATGGGTAAGCGCTGAGTTTTAAACGCTGCGGTGCCTGATCTACCGTCTTCGCGAGCTTGCTCGCGAAGGGGCCATCAAAGGCAATACACCTTCTGGATCAAGCCGCCCGCAACGAAATAAACGCATAGTTCACTGGCGTATCTGTCGCCACGTGCGCACCAGCCGCCTGCACTTGCCCGGCAATGTCCTCACCCGACACATGAAACAACCAGTCAGCGCCTGACTCAGCCAATGGCTGCGCCGCAACCTGGTCCATGACCCTCGCAAACGCCGTCATGTCCGGCAGATAAGCGGTAAACCCATCGCCCTTCAACGCTGTAGTCCGAATCCCCAGCAACGCGCAAATCGCATCCTTGGTCCGAATGTCATCGCGATCCGCCTGACGGGAGCGCTGGATTAATCCGAGCAGTTCCTGATCCACCAATTCTCCCCCCACAATCAGATCCGGTCCCTTTTCCCACGACTCGGGCGGACACTCCTTTACTGCAGTGTTCAGGGGAATGTGCGGATTGATTTCCATCGGGTAGATGCGGCACACCAGTGGGCGACGTTCGTAGATGCGGCAGAGGTTGTCGTCGTCAAGATTCCGGCAAGGACCGACGTTGTAGGCGGCAAAGGTGATGGCGATGTACGCCTCGGATGCGCCGCTTCGAACACTCACCGAGCGACGTTCGGCGTGTTCGCGTTGCTGCACTGGCAGGCCCAGCCCATTGCCCAGGAAACCTTCCACCAATACGATCACCTGACCGCCATCGGCCGCCCACATCCGGGCTTCGGTCAAGGTCAGGGGCACGTGGTGGTCGTTGCAGCATTTACCACAACCTACGCAGGAAAACGTCGTATTCATTGAGCGTTTAGTCGCCTATCAGGGCATGAAACGGCGACAGAATGCCGCCGCAAAGGCCACTGTCAAAGCAAGTTATGCGCCAGTCACTGCGCCTTGGCGGTTGGGCGGATGGAGTCCCATTCGGTGACGTAAGCGGTTTTGCTTTTCTTGTTATAGAGACACAGTTCGGTGCCTTGCTGGCCTTTCATGTGTTTTTGCGGGTATTGGCCTTGCAACAGCAATGCGGTGTAGCCAACCCGGTCATCGAACTGCGCGGCGTTGCCGACGGGTTTGGCATTCTTCAAGCCACTGGCCTTGGTGCAACTGGCGAGCACGGCTTTGTCGTAAGCAGCCCAGGCGTCTGGGCTGGAGGCGTGGGCCTGGGAGGCGAGAGCAGTGAGGCAGAGGAGGGTCAGGGTTGAGGCTTTCATGTTCTGGCATCCTTGGGCGGGTATTGACCAAGTTCTGAGTATGTCAGGCTGGAACCGGTTCCCGGCGGACCACGCGCATCCCGGCGCTTTCATACAGCCGCTGCGCTCGAAGGTTATCTTCCAGTACCTTCAAGTCCACAAAACCTTCGCGCCGTTGCTGAAATATGTTGAAAGCATGTAGCAGCAACGCGCGTCCTAATCCTTGCCTTTGAGCCCGCGGATGCACCACCAGGTTCTTGATATAGGCGCTGGTCCAGCACTGGCACACGCCGACAATACCTTCGGCATCCAGGGCAATGAAGCACAGACTCGGATCATATTCAGGATCGGTTTCAAAACGCTGTTGCCAGACGTCGAGTGCCGGCACGCGACCGCCACCTTGCTGATAACCCAGTTCCATCAGACGATGAACGGCTTCTGCCAGTTCGGGGCGGTATTCGCTGAGGACGATTCCCTGAGGCCAAGTGATCGCAGGCACAACTTCAGCGAGGTTGCGCCGCATCAGAAAGCAGAATTCCTTGCTCAAGCCTCAATGACCTTGTTCAGCGACAGCCTTGGCTGCTTCGATCAGGCACTTGGTCAGTTCTGGCGAGGAGAACTTGGTCAGCACCGCGTTCGCGCCGGCAAGACGAGCCTTTTCGCTGTTCATCGCACTGTCCAAAGAGGTATGCAGCAGCACATAGAGGTGCGAGAAGTCCGGGGTTTCGCGCAAGGTGCGGGTGAAGGCGTAGCCGTCCATCTCCGACATTTCGATGTCCGAGACGATCAGGTTGATCTGCTGGGCCGTGCCTTGCAGGTCCAACAGGCAGTCAATGGCTTCCTTGGCGCTGCGGGCGGTGTGGCATTGCAGGCCGAGGTTGCGCAGGGTGTGCACTGATTGCTGCAACGCCACCTGGCTGTCATCGACCACCAGAATCCGCGCGTTGCCGAGTACTTCGGCGTCTTCCATGCTCAGTTCGGTCGGGGCCGTTTCGATCTGCGCCGGAGCGATGCCATGGATCACTTTTTCGATGTCCAGCACCTGTACCAATGTGCCGTCGACCGAGGTCACGCCAGTGATGTACGAACGCACGCCGCCAGAGCCAAAGGGCGGAGGACGGATGTCGGTGGTCAGGCAGTGGACGATCTTGCTCACGGCTTGAACGTGCAAACCCTGCTTGGAGCGGCTGACATCGGTGACGATCAGGCAGCCACCGTTCGGGTCTTCCAGCGGCCGTTCGCCGATGGCACGGCTGAGGTCGATCACCGACAACGAGGCACCGCGCAGGGTGGCGATGCCTTTGACGTGGGGATGCGACTCCGGCAGCTTGGTCAGCGGCGGGCAGGGGATGATTTCACTGACTTTCAGCAGGTTGATCGCCATCAGCTTGCCGCTGCGCAAGGTAAACAGCAGAAGCGAAAGTGAATCTGCGCGGGCTTTGTTTGAAGACATAAAAACCTTCTGTGGAAAAAGGTGATCGGCGATCGCGAGGATCGCCAACAGCTATCGATGCCGGGTTATCGACTTGTTGCGGGCAGGCTTTAGGGTTATTCCCCGGTATTGCCGACCAACGCGATCCCTGTAGCAGCTGCCGAAGGCTGCGTCCGGCTGCGAAGCAGTCGTAAATCCCGAGCCCTCGGTGCACCAGATATAGCGCGGTGAATGGTTTGGCGAGGACTGTGTCCTCGAACGCAGCCTTCGGCAGCTGCTACAAGGGACCGTGTTATTTCATTCCCAATCGCTTGGCCATTCGCCCAAGATTCGCCCGATCCAAGCCTAGCTCACGCGCCGCACTCGCCCAATTGTTATGGTGCCGTTCCAGACAGGCGTTGATCAGTCGACGCTGATAATCCTCGGTCGCCGCCCGCAAGTCTCCCGAGACCAAAGCAGCAGGGCTGGCAGGGACTGGCTCGGTTGCAAGCTCAACGCTGCCATTGGGCAAATCCAGATCCGCCGCGCTCAAACTCAGAATCTTCGGCCGCTCCTTGCAGTTACCCAGCGCCTTCAAGGCACTGCGGCCAATCAAGTGCTCCAGCTCCCGCACATTGCCCGGCCATGCATACGCCAGCAATGCAGCCTGCGCATCGCTGTTCAGGCGCAGGCTGTTGAGGCCCATGCGAGAGCGGTTTTGTTCCAGAAAATAACCGCTGAGCAGCAGCACATCCCGCCCACGATCACGCAGTGCCGGCACCAGCAACGGATAAACGCTCAGGCGGTGATAGAAGTCGGCACGGTAGCGGCCGCTGCGCACTTCTTCTGCCAGATCGCGATTGGTCGCGGCGATCAGACGTACGTCCACCTGATGTTCTTTATCCGAACCCAATCGCTGCAATTGACCGCTTTGCAGCACTCGCAGCAATTTGGCCTGGACGGTCAGGGACAGCTCACCGACTTCATCGAGAAACAGCGTGCCGCCATTGGCCAGTTCAAACTTGCCGCGTCGATCGTTCATCGCGCCGGTGAAGGCGCCGCGGACGTGGCCGAACAACTCGCTCTCTACCAGCGTGTCTGGTAGCGCGGCGCAGTTGAGGCTGATGATCGGCTTGTCGGCCCGAGGCGATGCGGCGTGGATGGCTTGGGCGACCAGTTCCTTGCCGACCCCGGTTTCGCCGGTGATCAGCACGGTCAGATCGCTGCCGCCAACCAGATTGATTTCTTCCACCAGCCGTTTGTGGGCCTTGCTCTGGCCAATCATCTCGCGGTTCTGCTGGCCGCTGGCTTGTCGGTAAACCTCGGCACGCTGATGTTCGTCTTCGACACGATTGGCCAGGCGTTCGATGCGCTCGGCGGCGTTGACCGTGGCGGCGGCGAGGCTGGCGAAGGCTTCCAGGGCGTCCAGCTCGATCGGTTCGAAGCGCTCCGGATCGAGTGCGTCGAGGGTCAGCAAACCCCATGGACGCTCGTCGATAAACAGCGGGCAACCCATGCAGTCGTGGACTTCCAGATGATCATCGAGGCCATCGACCAGTCCGTCGTAAGGGTCGGGTAATTCGCTGTCGGCGGCGAAACGGGTCGGGCCGTGGCTGCTGAGCAGCGCTTCGAAACGCGGGTGTTCGCTGACTTTGAAGCGTCGGCCGAGGGTGTCGGTGCTCAACCCGTCGACGGCCAGTGGCACCAGCCATTCGCCATCAAGGCGCAGCAGGGCGGCAGCATCGCACGGGAGCAAGGCGCGCATGGCTTCGAGCAAGCGCCGATAACGCTCGCCTTCGGGGAGTTCGCGGGACAGGTCGGCGACCAGTGGCAGCAGGGTGGTTAGCAAGGCTTTTGCAGTCATAGTGACTCCATGTAGTCGGTATGACTATAAGTCAGGGTGTGTCTATATGACTATAAAGAAATTAACTAATTGATTTATAAGGTTTTATCTTCTGGCACGGAAACTGATAAGTACAAGGCAGTCAGTTAGCAATCCAAGTAGATCAGGAGTCACCTTATGCTTAGCGTTCAAGACCGTGCAATCGTCAAATCCACCGTGCCCTTGCTGGAAAGCGGTGGCGAAGCATTGATCACTCATTTCTACCGCATGATGCTGTCCGAGTACCCGGAAGTCCGCCCGCTGTTCAACCAGGCCCACCAGGCCAGCGGCGATCAGCCACGCGCTTTGGCCAATGGTGTCTTGATGTATGCACGACACATTGACCAGCTCGACCAGTTGGGCGACCTGGTGGCCAAGATCATCAACAAGCACGTGGCCCTGCAAATCCTTCCGGAACATTACCCGATTGTCGGCGCCTGTCTGCTGCGAGCCATCTCCGAAGTGCTGGGCGACGAGATCGCCACACCTGAAGTGATGGCCGCCTGGGGAGCTGCTTACGGTCAATTGGCCGACATCCTGATCGGCGCCGAAACCAGTATCTACGACCAGAAGGAACAGGCACCGGGCGGCTGGCGCGGGGCGCGGGAATTCATCGTGGTGGCCAAGGTCGAGGAAAGCGCGGAAATCACTTCGTTCTACTTCGAACCGGCCGACAAAGGCCCGATTCTGGCGGCAGAACCCGGCCAGTACATCGGTATGAAACTGATCCTCGATGGCGAAGAGATTCGTCGTAACTATTCACTGTCGGCCTTGGCCAACAAGGGCCAGTACCGGATCAGCGTCAAACGTGAAACCGGTGGCCGCGCCTCCAACCATTTGCACGATCAGCTGCATGTGGGCTCCAGCATTCAGCTGTTCCCGCCATCGGGCGAATTCACCCTGACCGACAGCGACAAACCATTAGTGCTGATCAGCGGCGGCGTCGGCATCACTCCGACGCTGGCGATGCTCGAAGCGGCGTTGGCGACCGAGCGGCCGGTGCACTTTATCCACTGCGCGCGCAACGGTAGCGTTCATGCTTTCCGCGACTGGATCGATGGCTTGGCCGAGCGTCATCCGCAACTCAAACGCTTCTATTGCTACGACGAAGACGACGGCATCAGCCCGGCAGCGGACAAGGTTGGGTTGTTGAGCCAGGAGCAACTGGGCGAGTGGCTGCCGCAGCAGCGCGATCTGGACGCTTACTTCCTCGGTCCTAAAGGCTTCATGGCGGCGGTCAAGCGTCACCTGAAAGCGTTGGGTGTGCCGGAGAAGCAAAGCCGTTACGAATTCTTCGGGCCGGCTTCGGCGCTGGAGTAACGCTAACGCCGGGTACTCTGTGGCGAGGGAGCAAGCTCCCTCGCCACAGGTTTCAGCCCTTCAATTCTTTCAAATGTTTGTACACCGTCGCCCGCCCCATGTTCAGCACGTTCGCCACATAGTTGGAGGCGCTTTTGCCTTTGAAGGCGCCCTCGGCATGCAGTGCCAGCACCAGTTCGCGTTTATGGTCACGGGTCAGCAGGTTCAGGCTCAGCTGACGTTCGCGCAGCCAGGCGTGGAGGAAGGTGTTGATCCGCTCCTGCCAGTCATCGCGAAACAGCGAGTCCGGTTGCGGAATCAACTTGCTCGGCGACAGGAACAGGTCCAGCGCGGCCTTGGCATTTTCGAACAACGAAATATTCAGATTGATGCACAGCATCGCCAGCGGGTGACCTTCGCTGTCGAGCAGCACGCTGCTGAGGCTGCGAATCTTCTGGCCATCCCAATTGAGCTTTTCGTACGGCCCGATGTTTCGTTCGCTGATTTCTTCGCTGAGCATGTCTTCCAGCGCCGAGTCGTCACCGATTTCCCGTTTGGACAGGTTGTTGGCGATGTAGTCGACCTTCTGTGTGCGCAGATCGTGCAGCACCACCTCGGCGTGAGGAAAGAACAACGTGGCGATGGCATCGGCGATCGCGCGGAAGTTATCCAGCGGTGAGCTCTTCAATGCAGAGTCATCACCGGCTGGTTCTTGTTCTTGGGCGTTCATAAAGTGGAGCTCCAGACAGCATCACCGCCCCGTCAAAAAAGGGCGCTGGAAGTTTGCCGTAATCGTGTCTGCACGTCACCTGCGTCCGAAAGTCAGCCCAGTCGCGAAGGGGAGAGCATCTGGGGGTTCAGACCGAAGCGAGTCAGTTGCTCGGGCAAGGCTTCACCGCGTACCAGTGCAGCGCTGGCCTGGCCCATGGCCGGCGAGGTCTGGATGCCATAACCGCCTTGTGCTGCTACCCAGAATAACCCCGGCACCTGCGGATCGAAACCGGACAGCAAATCACCGTCGCTCACGAAACTGCGCAAGCCGGCCCAGGTGCGGGTCGGACGGCGGATGGTCAGGGTGGTGGCTTCTTCGATCTGGTAGATGCCCATTGCGATGTCCAGCTCTTCAGGCTGCACGTCGTGCGGTTCCACCGGGTCGGCGTTGGCTGGCGAGCCGAGGAGCATTCCGGCGTCGGGCTTCATGTAGAAGGATTCGTCGAGGCTGACCAGCATTGGCCAATGGTGGATGTCCACGCCCTCGGGGCCGGCGAAGATGAACGCCGCACGGCGTTTGGGTTGCAGGCCCAGTGGTTTGGCACCGGCGAGCTCGCCGATTTTGTCGGCCCAGGCGCCTGCCGCGTTGATGATGATCGGGGCGCTGAAGGTCTGACCGTTGGTTTGTACGTGCCATACACCTTCGGCGTCACGGGTCAGGCTCAGGACTTCACTGTCGGTATGAACTTCGCCTTTATTGCGCCGGATACCGCGCAGGTAACCCTGGTGCAAGGCATCGGTGTCGATGTCGCTGGCGGTCGGGTCGTAAATCGCACCATGGACTTTTTCCCGACGCAGAATCGGCAGGCGCACGCAGGCCTCGTCGGCGCTGAGCAGCTGCATCTCCGGCACCGTGGCTTTGGCGCTCAGGTATTGATTGTTCAGCTCGGCCGGGTCACCGGTGAAGTCCACGGTCATCTCGCCACGCGGGGTCAGCAGCGGGTGTTCGCAGAAACCGGCCGGAGGGGAGTCGAAGAAGTCGCGGCTGGCCTGGGTCAGCGCCCGAACCTGCGGTGTGCCGTAAGCGGCGGTGAACAGTGCGGCTGAACGTCCGGTGGAGTGGTAAGCCGGATGGGACTCGCGTTCGAGCACGATCACTCGGGCCTGCTGCGACAACCAGAAACCGGTGGAAGCGCCGGCAATCCCGCCGCCGATGATGATGAAATCTGCCTGGCTCATGAACGTCTCCTGTGGGGCCGGGCTCAAGCGCCGTGCCGTTGCAATTGATAAAGGGCATTGGCCAATGCGATATCTTCCAGACCCAGACCAATGGAGCGGAAGAACACATGGCGGTCGTAGTCGGGGCGCTGGACTTTTTCGCTGAGCAGATCGGGCAGATCGCCGATGATCGCGCCCTTGTCCCAGCCATGTTGTTCACCGGCAATCAGCATCTCGCCGGCCGAGCCCGGGGTGGTCAGACGATAGTCACAGAACACCTGCATGTCATTGAGGCTCTGCGGCGGCACTTCATGGGCCCGCGGCGCGTTGGTGCTGATGGAGGTGATCAGTGCCGGTTTGCTCAGGCTTGACGGGTCGATCACTGGGCCTGCGGACGAGGTGCAGAGCATGATCACGTCGGCGTCTTGAACCGCTGCTTCACGACTGTCGACGATGGTCAGGCGTGGATCGAGACTTTGGAGTTGCGCCAATACCTCGGGATTCTTGTCGCTCAGGCTCGGCGAGTAGAGGCTGATGCTCTGCCAGTCCCGCAGGCCTTTGACGTAGTGCAAGTGGGCTTGGGCGACCTTGCCGCTGCCGATGATCGCCAGGCGTCGGGCCTTGAGCGGGGCGAGGGCGTCGACCGCCACTGCGGTTGTTGCGGCGGTGCGTGCCGTGGTCAGTTCACCGGCATCGCAGAGCAGCAACGGCTGGCCGGTCTGCATCGACATCAGCAGCGTCCAGGCGGTCACCAGCGGGCCTTGTTCGCGCACGATGTACGGCGAAGTCTTGACCCCGTACACGCCGTCTTCGGCCAATACGCCCAGGTAGTTGATGAAGTCGCCAGCGCCCTGCGGGAATTCCACCAGTTGCTGCGCCGGTTGCACAGCTTGCCCGGCGGCCAGGTCGCGGAACAGTTTGCGCAGGATCTGCGGCACGTCGACCTGCGCCAGCAACTCGCTGGCCTGAGCTTGGGTGATCACGTAAGGCGTACTGGACATGGTCGGCTCCGGGAGCTGGAAGTAAACTAATTTGTCCATTATGGACTTTTAGTTGTCTCGATCAATGTCCGGACGAAAAAAAAGCGCAGTCCGTTTCCGGCTGCGCCTCTTTTAGTGCGACCCGCGTTACGGGCGTTTGCGTTCAACCGCCCGCAGCAGATGCGTCGGTGGCGTTTCGCAGCTGATCTTGCGACCCAGCAGCGCCTCGATGGACGGTAGCTGGTAGGAGTCGTCTTCACCGGCAAAACTGATGGACACGCCATCGGCGCCGGCACGACCGGTACGACCGATGCGATGCACGTAGTCGTCCGGGACTTCCGGCAGGGTGAAGTTGATCACATGGCTGATGCCGTCGATGTGGATGCCGCGACCGGCAACATCGGTGGCGACCAGGACGCGGATCTTGCCTTCGCGGAAACCTTCCAGGGTCTTGATGCGCTTGTGCTGAGGCACGTCGCCGGACAGTTGCGCGGCGTTGACGCCATCGCGCACCAGGCGTTCTTCGATGCGTCGCACTTCATCCTTGCGGTTGGCGAACACCATCACCCGTTCCCAACCGTTGTCGTTGACCAGGTTGTAGAGCAGTTTGTATTTGTCGGCACCGGCGACGGCGTAGATGTGTTGCTCGACGTTTTCGCTGGCCACGTTCTGCGACTCGATCTCGACGATCGACGGGTCGGTGGTCCATTGCTTGGCCAGGTTCATCACGTCTTCGGTGAAGGTCGCGGAGAACAACAGTGTCTGTCGCTCGTTCTTCGGCGGAGTCTGGCGAATGATCTGACGCACTTGTGGGATGAAACCCATGTCGAGCATCCGGTCGGCTTCGTCCAGGACCATGACTTCGACCATGTCCAGGTGCACGTCGCCGCGCTGGTTGAAGTCCAGCAGACGACCTGGTGTGGCCACGAGGATGTCGCAATGACGGGCTTCGAGGTGCTTGAGCTGCTTGTCGAAGTCCATGCCGCCAACGAACGTCATGACGTTGAGGCCGGTGTACTTGGTCAGGTCGGCTGCGTCCTTGGCAATCTGCACTACCAGTTCACGGGTCGGTGCAATGATCAGCGCCCGCGGCTCGCCCATATAACGCTCTTTCGGCGGCGGGGTTTCCAGCAACTGGGTGATGATCGAAATCAGGAACGCTGCGGTTTTGCCGGTGCCGGTCTGGGCGCGGCCAATGGCATCTTTGCCGGCCAGGGTGAAGCCGAGGACTTGTGCCTGGATCGGCGTGCAATACGGGAAGCCCAGGTCCTGAATGGCGTGCATCAGTTCGGGGGCGAGTTTGAAATCGTGGAAACGGGTTTTGCCTTCCTGGGGTTCGACGGCGAAGTCTTCGAGTTTCCAGGGGATAACCGGTGCTTTTGGCTTGGGGTCGCGACGCGGTCGGGCAGGTTTCGCAGCTTCGCTGCTTGGTTCTTCAGAGGCCTGAGCCTCAACGGGTTGGACGGCCGGTGTGGTCATCGGCTCGTGCTTCGGTACCGCTACGGCTGCGGTCCGACCAGACTGATTACCGTCGGTGCGGTGGCTGGGATGGTGAGACGGAGCGCTGGAGACTGGCGCGAGCTGCTCAGTCTCGCTTTTACCGAACATTTTCTTGAGTGCTTTGAGCACGGTCATCTCATCAATTGATTAAGGAATATACGCCGGCCAGTGTAATGCAAGAATCGGGCGCGGCGTAGTGGGATGGATCAATGGGCTGCTTTTCACATAAACAGTTAACGCAAGCGCTCGGCGAGCCAGACACCAATGTCGCGAATCTCCTCGGGTAACACTTCGTGGCCCATTGGGTATTCCTGCCATGTCACGGTGACACCATGCTGCTTTAAATACTCGTAGGCGGTGCGGCCCATGGAGTTTTGAACGACGTCATCGTACTGGCCGTGTAAAGACAGCACGGGAATGCGCTGCTGGCTGGCGGAAAGCTCCAGTTCATCGCTGAAGGTCGGTGCATAGGTCGAGAGGGCAAGTACGCCACCCAGCGGTCCCTGCCATTTCAGAAACGCGGTGTGTAACGCCACCGCGCCACCTTGGGAAAATCCTGCCAGGAATATCCGCGAGGCGTCTATTCCGATGGCGCGCTCCACTTCGATCAAATTGACGATCCGCTGCGCCGACTCTTCCAGCTGCTCGCGGTTGATCGCGCGCGCGGGGCTCATGGCCAATATGTCGTACCAGCTCGGCATCTCGTAACCACCGTTGATGGTCACGGCGCAGGTCGGTGCCTGGGGCAGAACGAAGCGGGTGGTCAGCAGGCTTTCCTGCAACGCCTCGGCCACCGGCAAGAAGTCATAGCGATCGGCGCCCAGGCCGTGCAGCCAGATAACGCAGGCGTCTGCGGGCTTGACGGGCTGAAGAATCAAGGGCTCGGTCATGGTTGCTCCAATTTTGTGCAGGCGCTCTCATTGAGTGCGAGGTCTGAGGGCGTGCCTGGTTGATCAGTTAATAAGATGTCGCAAGGCTACAAGTTTTGCTATTGACCTGTCGCGCAATCGCTTCAGCGAGCGGTCTGGTACGGGCTTTGCTATGGGGAAACGGTGCAACCCATCTCGCGCCTTGCGGTAACACTATCAGTGTACTGCTGGCGGTGGGATAGCAAAGAATCCGGTGATGGATGTTCGCCAGTGGCCGCTACGGGCTTCGCGAACGTGAAAGGGCTACAGCCCGTTCGGCCGATTGGTGAGAAGTGAGTTGTCCATTATGTGGATTTTCTCCTACTAGACTCATAGCGCAGGTCTTACGTCGGTTGACCCCAAAAAAAGCCAACACGGGTCAACAACGCCTCATAAGGGTGCGACTGGACTCAGCTCCGACACAACAAGAGCAAAACTGGAGGTTTGAATGAAGATGTTGAAATCCACCCTGGCTATCGTGACTGCAGCCGCAGTACTCGGTGTCAGTGGGTTCGCTCAGGCGGGTGCAACCCTGGATGCAGTGCAGAAGAAAGGTTTCGTACAGTGCGGTGTAAGTGACGGTCTGCCGGGTTTCTCGGTTCCGGACTCCACTGGCAAGATCATCGGTATCGATGCTGACGTCTGCCGCGCTGTGGCCGCTGCCGTATTCGGCGACGCGACCAAGGTCAAATTCAGCCAGTTGAACGCCAAAGAGCGTTTCACCGCGCTGCAGTCCGGCGAAATCGACGTGCTGTCGCGTAACACCACCTGGACCAGCTCCCGCGATTCGGGCATGGGCCTGGTGTTTGCCGGCGTGACGTACTACGACGGCATCGGCTTCCTGGTGAACAACAAGCTGGGCGTGAAGAGCGCCAAAGAGCTCGACGGCGCCACCATCTGCATTCAAGCCGGCACCACGACCGAGCTGAACGTTTCCGACTACTTCCGCGGTAACGGTCTGAAATACACCCCGATCACCTTCGACACCTCCGATGAAAGCGCCAAGTCGCTGGAATCCGGTCGTTGCGACGTGCTGACTTCCGACAAATCCCAGCTCTACGCACAACGCAGCAAGCTGGCGACCCCGACCGACTACGTCGTTCTGCCGGAAACCATCTCCAAGGAGCCTCTGGGCCCGGTCGTGCGTAAAGGCGACGAAGAGTGGTTCAGCATCGTCAAGTGGACCCTGTTCGCCATGCTCAACGCTGAAGAAATGGGTATCACCCAGAAAAACGTTGAAGCTGAAGCCAAAGCCACCAAGAACCCGGACGTTGCTCGTCTGCTGGGCGCTGACGGTGAATACGGCAAAGACCTGAAAGTGAAGAAAGACTGGGTCGTGCAGATCGTCAAGCAAGTGGGCAACTACGGTGAAGTGTTCGAGAAAAACCTCGGCAAAGGCACTCCACTGGCCATCGACCGCGGGCTGAACGCTCTGTGGAACAACGGCGGCATTCAATACGCACCACCAGTGCGCTGATGGTTCTATCACCCGGTGGGCCAACCACCGGGTGATGTTCTGTTCCATTATTTGCGGGGCACTTCATGCAAAATTCAATCGGCGCACCAAAGCAGAGGCTCAGCCTCAGCGATCCAAAAGTGCGTGCGTGGCTATTTCAGATCATCACCATTGTGGCGGTGGTCTCGATGGGCTGGTATCTGTTCGACAACACGCAGACCAACCTTCAACACCGGGGCATTACCTCCGGCTTCAGCTTTCTGGAGCGCAGTGCCGGTTTCGGCATCGCTCAACACCTGATCGACTACACCGAATCGGACAGCTATGCCCGGGTGTTTGTCATCGGCCTGCTCAACACGCTGCTGGTGACCTTCATCGGCGTGATCCTGGCGACGATCCTCGGGTTCATCGTTGGTGTGTCACGGCTGTCGAAGAACTGGATCATTGCCAAGCTGGCGACGGTGTATGTAGAGGTTTTCCGTAACATTCCGCCGCTGCTGCAAATCCTGTTCTGGTACTTCGCGGTGTTCCTGACCATGCCGGGGCCACGCAATAGCCATAACTTCGGTGACACCTTCTTTGTCAGCAGTCGCGGCCTGAACATGCCGGCCGCGTTGACGGCGGATGGTTTCTGGCCGTTTGTGGTCAGCATCGTCGTGGCCATTGTCGCCATCGTGCTGATGAGCCGCTGGGCGACCAAACGCTTCGAAGCGACCGGTGTACCGTTCCACAAGTTCTGGGTGGGTCTGGCGCTGTTCCTGGTGATCCCTGCGCTGTGCGCATTGATCTTCGGCGCGCCCGTGCACTGGGAAATGCCGAAGCTGCAAGGCTTCAACTTCGTCGGTGGCTGGGTACTGATCCCGGAACTGCTGGCGCTGACCCTGGCCCTGACGGTGTACACCGCGGCGTTCATCGCCGAGATCGTGCGTTCGGGCATCAAGTCGGTCAGCCACGGCCAGACGGAAGCGGCGCACTCGTTGGGATTGCGCAACGGTCCGACCCTGCGCAAGGTGATCATCCCGCAAGCCCTGCGCGTGATCATTCCACCGCTGACCAGCCAATACCTGAACCTGGCGAAGAACTCCTCGCTGGCGGCCGGTATCGGTTATCCGGAAATGGTCTCGTTGTTTGCCGGTACGGTGCTGAACCAGACCGGGCAGGCGATCGAGGTGATTGCCATCACCATGAGCGTGTACCTGGCGATCAGTATCAGCATTTCCCTGCTGATGAACTGGTACAACAAGCGCATTGCGCTGATCGAGCGGTAAGGAAAAGCGCATGACGACTCATACTTTCAAGCCTGACATGCCGCCACCGAACAGAAGCATCGGTGTGGTGGCGTGGATGCGCGCCAACATGTTCTCCAGCTGGCTCAATACCCTGCTGACCCTGTTCGCGTTCTATCTGATTTACCTGGTGGTACCGCCGATCCTGAGCTGGGCGATCCTCGATGCCAACTGGGTTGGCACCAGCCAGGCTGACTGCACCAAGGAAGGCGCCTGCTGGGTGTTCATCCAGCAGCGCTTCGGCCAGTTCATGTACGGCTACTACCCGGTGGACTTGCGCTGGCGTGTGGACCTGACCGTGTGGTTGGCGGTTATCGGCGTGGCACCGTTGTTCATCTCGCGCTTCCACCATAAAGCCGTGTATGGCCTGAGCTTCCTGGTGCTGTACCCGATCATTGCCTGGTGCCTGTTGCATGGCGGCGTTTTCGGCCTGACCCAGGTGGCGACCAGCCAATGGGGCGGTCTGATGCTGACCCTGGTGATCGCCACCGTCGGTATTGCCGGTGCATTGCCGCTGGGCATTGTCCTGGCGCTGGGCCGTCGTTCGAACATGCCGGCGATTCGCGTGGTCTGCGTGACCTTCATCGAATTCTGGCGCGGCGTGCCGTTGATCACGGTGCTGTTCATGTCCTCGGTGATGCTGCCGTTGTTCCTGCCTGAAGGCATGAACTTCGACAAACTGCTGCGGGCGCTGATCGGCGTGATCCTGTTCCAGTCGGCCTACGTGGCCGAAGTGGTGCGCGGTGGTCTGCAAGCGATTCCCAAAGGTCAGTACGAAGCGGCTGCAGCGATGGGCCTCGGTTACTGGCGCAGCATGGGCCTGGTGATTCTGCCGCAAGCCCTGAAGCTGGTGATCCCTGGCATCGTCAACACCTTCATTGCGCTGTTCAAGGACACGAGCCTGGTGATCATCATCGGCCTGTTCGACTTGCTCAACAGCGTCAAACAAGCCGCCGCCGACCCGAAATGGTTGGGCATGGCCACCGAAGGCTATGTGTTCGCGGCCCTGGTGTTCTGGATTTTCTGTTTTGGTATGTCGCGCTATTCCATGCATCTGGAACGCAAGCTCGACACTGGCCACAAGCGTTAGGAGTTCTGTAATGAGCGAAGCAATCAAAAAGCCTGCGAGCCCTGAAGGCATTATTCAGATGCAGGGCGTGAACAAGTGGTACGGCCAGTTCCACGTGTTGAAAGATATCAACCTGAACGTTAAACAGGGCGAGCGTATCGTCCTGTGCGGCCCGTCGGGTTCTGGCAAATCCACCACCATTCGCTGCCTCAACCGACTGGAAGAACACCAGCAGGGCCGCATCGTGGTCGATGGCGTGGAGCTGACCAACGACCTCAAGCAGATCGAATCGGTTCGCCGTGAAGTCGGCATGGTGTTCCAGCACTTCAACCTGTTCCCGCACCTGACCATCCTGCAGAACTGCACCCTGGCGCCGATGTGGGTGCGCAAGATGCCCAAGCGCAAGGCCGAAGAAATCGCCATGCATTACCTGGAACGCGTCCGCATTCCGGAGCAGGCGCATAAATTCCCGGGGCAACTGTCCGGCGGTCAGCAACAGCGTGTGGCGATTGCTCGCGCCCTGTGCATGAAACCGAAAATCATGCTGTTCGACGAACCGACCTCGGCACTCGACCCGGAAATGGTGAAAGAGGTTCTCGACACCATGATCGGCCTGGCCGAAGACGGCATGACCATGCTCTGTGTGACCCACGAAATGGGCTTCGCCCGCACCGTGGCCAACCGTGTGATCTTCATGGACAAGGGCGAAATCGTCGAACAGGCTGCACCGAACGACTTCTTCGATAACCCGCAGAATGAGCGTACCAAGCTGTTCTTGAGCCAGATCCTGCATTGATTGGCGCTTGGCAGTGAAATAAACCCGGACAGTGTTCCGGGTTTATTTTGTCTGGGTTATTGCGTCAGGACGGTTTCTTGTTCCGGATGACGTGTCGCCAACAGCTGCTTTAAATCGGCGCCCTCGCTGAGCGCGTGCACCTCGGCCATCAGATGCGGGTGACGATCCAGCAAGCGCATCAACGTAAGCAGCGGTTGAGGAGGGGCGAGTTCACCGCGCTCGTAGCGGGAAAACGCATTGTGCCCGCCGCCGGAGAGTAGCTTCACCGCGTCTTTCTGTGTGAGGTGCAATTTGAGGCGGATACGTTTTATCTCGGATCCCATGACTTGAAAACAGTCTTCCAGAAGTTTGTCGCCTGCATCGACATATCGTTCGGCGCTGTCTGTGGTGTCATCGAAGATGATTTCACCGCACACCTTGCACTCCCAACCGGCTAGATCGTGTACCAGTCGCGACATTTGCTTGTAATTGACGGTGAGACTGCGATCGACGAAGTGATGCATACCGTCGCGGGCGCCACAGCTCATGCATTGCCGTATCTTCATGGGTTTTTCTCCTTGAAGGAGATCACTGGGGCGCCACCACCGGGGCAGTAGGTCACTTTAATGTAAATCTCCTGATCATTAAGTTTTGCGTGGTAAACGTCCTGCCAGGTTCGGTGATCCAGATAAGTTGTCATGGATTTGTAGAGCATCCTTCTCTCCAATGCATAAATGACCTTTTGCATGCTCTTGTAATTGAGTCCCATGCTCCTGCCTGTCTCCAGCGCTTTGTTAGTGAAAGCGTGGACCCCCATCCTGGCAACCTCCGCCTTGACCACTGCCAGGTCGTAATGAGGTGTGTTCTTTTCCATAAGACACTTCAACTCTGAGATAAAAACTACCCTTAAAGGGTAATTTTAACAATCGAAAATCCCGCTCCTTTTCCCGCCCCTTAACCCTAGGCGGTTGTCCTCTCGGACGAAGCTGACTAACATGTCAGAAAATTCATCCTATGATTGGATGAAAGGGCGAATCCTATGTCAGACATTTCTCCGCTAGTTAAACGGTCCCTGGTCGACCAGGCACTGGACCAGTTACGCCTGCGCATCACCGAAGGAATCTGGACGGTCGGCCAGCGTTTACCCACCGAACCTGAGCTGTCCGCCGAGCTGGGCATCAGCCGCAATACCGTGCGTGAAGCCATGCGCGTATTGGCGTTTTCCGGGTTGATCGAAATTCGTCAGGGCGACGGCAGCTATTTGCGGGCGGTGGTCGATCCGCTCGACACCATGAAGGCGTTGTCCCGCTGCTCCCATGAACAGGCCCGGGAAACCCGGCACATTCTGGAAGTCGAGGCCATCGGCCTGGCTGCGTTGCGTCGTACCGACGAAGACCTGGTGGCATTGCGCGAGGCGTTGGGCGTGAGCGGCAGCCACTATCACGGCGATCTCGACACGTATATCGCCTGCGATCTGGTGTTCCACCGTCGACTGGTGGACGCCGCGCACAACCCGACCCTCAGCGAGTTGTATCGCTATTTTTCCAGCGTCATCGGTGCGCAATTACGCGAAACCCTGAACATTTCCCCCCGACGCCAAGAGGTGTTCGACCTCCATATCGAACTGCTTGATGCCGTCGAGCAACGCGACCCGGAACGGGCCAAAGCCCTGTCGAGGCAGTTGATCAATGAACCTTGAAACCGAGAACCCCATGTCCAGCAGCAACAGCAACATCACTCATCCCAAGCGGACAGCAGAACTCGAAGAGCTGCTGATCGACGCCGAGGCGGATGACGAACAGGTCCAGCAAAGTCACCCGATCCTGCGGCGGCCGTGGCTGCTGTTGCTGGGCCTGATTCTGGTGGCGCTGAACCTGCGCCCGGCGCTGTCGAGCATGGCGCCGATGCTCAGCGAGGTGTCGAAAACCCTCGGTTTGTCGGCGGCCCAGGCCGGTTTGCTGACAACGTTGCCAGTGCTGTGCCTCGGTTTGTTTGCACCGCTGGCGCCCGTGCTGGCACGACGTTTCGGCGCCGAGCGAGTGGTGCTGGGCATTCTCTTGATGTTGGCCGGCGGGATCATCCTGCGCAGTTCGTTCGGTGAGATTGGCCTGTTTGCCGGCAGCGTACTGGCCGGCGCCAGCATCGGCGTGATCGGCGTTTTGTTGCCGGGCATCGTTAAGCGCGACTTCCCGAAACAGGCCGGCACCATGACCGGCGTCTACACCATGGCCCTGTGCCTGGGGGCGGCGATGGCCGCGGGTGCGACCGTGCCGTTGAGCGAGCATTTCGACAAGAGCTGGGCCTTGGGTCTCGGCTTCTGGGTGGTTCCGGCATTGGTCGCGGCGATTTTCTGGTTGCCACAAGTCGGGCAGAAACACGGCGCGCACAACGTCGCGTATCGGGTTCGCGGTCTGTTGCGTGATCCACTGGCCTGGCAAGTGACGCTCTACATGGGCCTGCAATCTTCTCTGGCCTACATCGTGTTCGGCTGGTTGCCTTCGATCCTGATCGGTCGCGGCCTGACGCCGACCCAGGCGGGTCTGGTGCTGTCAGGCTCGGTCATTGTTCAGTTGGCGAGTTCCCTGGCGGCGCCATGGCTGGCGACGCGTGGCAAGGATCAGCGTCTGGCGATCGTTATCGTCATGCTGCTGACCCTTGGCGGCCTGTTTGGTTGCCTTTACGCACCGCTCGAAGGCTTGTGGGGTTGGGCGATCCTGCTGGGTCTGGGGCAGGGCGGTACGTTCAGTCTGGCGTTGACCCTGATCGTGCTGCGTTCGCGGGACGCCCATGTCGCGGCGAACCTGTCGAGCATGGCCCAAGGCTTCGGTTACACCCTGGCGTCCATGGGCCCGTTCGCGGTCGGTATCGTGCATGACTGGACCGGCGGCTGGAACGCCTTGGGCTGGATATTCGGCATCATCGGCCTGGGGGCGATCATCGCTGGTCTCGGCGCCGGACGTTCGCTGTATGTTCAGGTCGTCAGCGAAAAGGTCTGACACCCGCACACTGTCGGTATTCGGCCCGCGAATGCCGATAGTGTTTCGCGCCTTTGTTGACTATCGTGCAGGCAATCTTTTGAAACCACTTTGCACATCAGGGAGCCTGCCCATGAGTGATGCCCACAACGCATTGATCACCCAGTTCTACCAAGCCTTCCAGCGGCTGGATGCCGAGGCCATGAGCGCCTGCTATACCGATGACGTGGTGTTCAGCGATCCGGCGTTCGGCGAGTTGCGCGGCCGCGATGCCAGCGACATGTGGCGCATGCTCACCACCCGGGCCAAGGATTTTTCCCTGACGTTCGATAACGTACGCAGCGATGAGCGCACGGGCGGCGCCCATTGGGTGGCGACGTACCTGTTCAAGACCGGCAACACCGTAGTCAACGACATTCAGGCGCGTTTTGTTTTTCGCGACGGCAAGATCTGCGAGCATCACGACAGCTTTGATATGTGGGCCTGGTCCCGACAGGCGCTGGGTTTCAAAGGGTTGTTGTTGGGCTGGACGCCAGCGGTGAGGAACGCGGTTCGCGCGCAGGCCTTGAAGGGGCTGAAGGCATTCCAGGCCAGTCGCTGATAAGATCGCGGCTTGTTTCCTACAAGCCTTGATCGTCACGTGAACACCGCCAGCGAATCTTCCGTCATTGCCGCCGAACCATCGCTGCCTGTCAGCAAACCCTGGTTCGTCTACCTCGTTCGCGCGGCCAATGGTTCGCTCTACTGCGGGATCAGCGATGATCCCGTACGCCGATTCGCTACCCACCAGAGTGGCAAGGGCGCGCGCTTTTTTCTCTCCAGCCCTGCCGTGGCATTGGTCTACACCGAAGCCTGCCGCGATAAAAGCGAAGCGCTGCGTCAGGAACGGCTGATCAAAAAACTCAAGAAAAGCGCCAAGGAGTGCCTGGTGGCGAGTGCGTCTGCGGGCTTATCAATCTGACTGATAAATGCCCATCAGGTAGATGTCTGGGCTGGTCAGGGAATGCGCGCTAAGCTGCGGATTCCCTATCCGTGCGGCGGAGCCGAGCATGTCAGAGTTGATTCTTCATCATTACCCGACGTCCCTTTTCGCCGAAAAGGCCCGCTTGCTGCTGGGTTTCAAGGGGCTGTCCTGGCGCTCGGTGAAGATCTCGCCGGTGATGCCAAAACCCGATCTGACCGCGCTGACCGGCGGCTACCGCAAGACGCCGGTGTTGCAGATTGGCGCGGATATCTATTGCGATACGTCGCTGATCGCCCGTCGTCTGGAACAGGAAAAAGCCTTGCCGGCGTTCTTCCCGGAAGGTCAGGAAATGATCGCCGCGACCTTTGCCGCGTGGGCGGATTCGGTGGTGTTCCAGCATGCGGTCAGCCTGGTGTTTCAGCCGGAATCGATCGCCGTGCGCTTCGCCAATATGCCGCCGGAAGCGATCAAGGCGTTCATTGCCGATCGCGCGGAGTTGTTCAGCGGTGGCAGTGCCACACGGCTGTCGGCAGAGCAGGCCCGGCATCAATGGCCGACCATCATGACGCGTCTGGAGCAACAGCTTCAGCGCGAGCAGGGCGACTTCCTGTTCGGCGAGCCGTCGATTGCCGACTTTGCCCTGGCCCATCCGTTGTGGTTCCTCAAAGCCACGCCCGTCACGTCACCGTTGGTCGATGCTTATCCAGCGGTTTCGGCGTGGCTGGGGCGCGTGTTGGGCTTCGGTCATGGCGCGTTCAGCGAGATGAGCTCGGAGGAGGCGCTGGAGGTTGCGCGCAATGCCACACCGGCCGCATTGCCAGATGAGCAATTCGACGAGCCGAATGGTTTTGAGGTTGGCCAGCAGGTATTTATTGCCGCCATCGATTACGGCGTTGACCCGGTGGCGGGTGAGCTGCTGTTTGCGGGCAGTGAAGAATTGATTCTGCGTCGTGAAGACGAGCGGGGCGGCGTGGTGCATGTGCACTTTCCGCGCTTTGGCTTTCGCATCGAAAAACGCTGAGCCCCACTCCTGTAGGAGCATGGCTTGCCCGCGATGGCCGCGACTCGGTGTAACAGTCACACCGCGTCATCGTTCATCGCGGGCAAGCCATGCTCCTACAGGATTTGTGTGAGGCAATGATTTACTTCAGTGCGGCAAGAATCGCATCCGGGTCATACCCGCGAATCAACGTCCCGTTCACATCGATGATCGGAATCCCGCCGCCACCCAGTGCCTCATAGGCCTTGCGCGCCTCGGCATCCTTCTCGATATCGAACTCCTTGTACGGAATTCCCTTCTGATCGAGAAAACGCCGAGTCAGTTTGCAGTAGCCACACCATTCGGTGGCATAGAGCACGACGTTGGCCTTGGCTTGAGTCTGCTCGGACACCACCTGCGCCGGATGGAACACCCGCTCGATCTTGCCCCAGTTCTGGTAGACCACGACCACCAGCAGGATCAGCAGGCATTTCTTCAGTACGCCGCCGAGCATCAGTTACGTCGCTTGAGCTGATCGGTGAGTTGGGTCGGCAGGCCTTTGATGATCAGCGTGCCGGCTTCTTCGTCGTATTCGATCTTCGAGCCCAGCAGGTGCGCTTCGAAGCTGATGGACAGGCCTTCGGCGCGACCGGTGAAGCGGCGGAACTGGTTGAGGGTACGTTTATCTGCCGGGATCTCCGGGGACAGGCCGTAGTCCTTGTTGCGGATGTGATCGTAGAAGGCCTTCGGACGTTCTTCGTCGATCAGCTCCGAGAGTTCTTCCAGGCCCATGGGTTCGCCCAGTTTTGCCTGGCTGCTGGCGTAATCCACCAGGGTCTTGGTTTTCTCGCGGGCGGACTCTTCCGGCAGGTCTTCGCTTTCGACGAAGTCACTGAAGGCCTTGAGCAGGGTGCGGGTTTCGCCGGGGCCGTCGACGCCTTCCTGGCAGCCGATGAAGTCGCGGAAATACTCCGAAACCTTTTTGCCGTTCTTGCCTTTGATGAACGAAATGTACTGCTTGGACTGCTTGTTGTTCTGCCACTCGGACACGTTGATCCGTGCCGCCAGGTGAAGTTGGCCCAGATCCAGGTGCCGGGACGGGGTCACGTCCAGCTGATCGGTCACTGCAACGCCTTCACTGTGGTGTAGCAGGGCGATCGCCAGGTAGTCGGTCATGCCTTGCTGATAATGCGCAAACAGCACGTGGCCGCCCACAGAGAGGTTCGACTCTTCCATCAGTTTTTGCAGATGTTCCACCGCCACTCGGCTGAACGCGGTGAAATCCTTGCCGCCATCGAGGTATTCCTTCAGCCAGCCGCTGAACGGATGCGCCCCGGACTCGGCATGGAAGAAACCCCAGGCCTTGCCTTGTTTGGCGTTGTAGCTCTCATTGAGGTCGGCAAGCATGTACTCGATGGCGCTCGACTCGGCCAGTTCGGAGTCGCGAGCGTGGAGAACTGCGGGCGTGCCGTCGGGTTTTTTGTCGATCAGGTGGACGATGCAATGGCGGATCGGCATGGGCTTCTCGGCTGATTGAAGAGAGGAGGGCGTGCTCCCCCAAAAAGTGCCAAGTGTACCGCAACCACTGGTTTTGGCGCGGCACGAAGGGCAATTCGCAGGTGTCCGATGGCGCTTATGCTGTTTTTTACAGTTTTAGAGCAATAAAGCTGACCAAATGGGTAGCTAGAGGCGGATATTTCCCCGTCTCTGTGCTAGTTTTGCCCGGTCTTACGCGAAGTCACTGCGTTAAGCGTGCATTCAGCATTTGTCAGGTCGAACCAAACCCTGATTTCGGTATCTATAACCCCGACTCGTCGCGGTTATGGCCGAGGGTGCCAGATCCAGAAGATCGGGCTCGATGGCTGACACTGCACTCTGCAATCCATATGAATTTGATAGGGAAGGAACACTACATGGCTCTTACTAAAGACCAACTGATCGCCGACATCGCTGAAGCTATCGACGCGCCAAAAACCACCGCGCGTAACGCTCTGGACCAACTGGGCCAAATCGTTGCCGATCAGCTGGAAAACGGCGGCGAAATCACTCTGCCAGGTATCGGCAAATTGAAAGTGACTGAGCGTCCTGCCCGTACCGGCCGCAACCCTTCGACTGGCGCTGCCATCGAAATCGCTGCCAAGAAAGTTATCAAGCTGGTTGTGGCCAAAGGCCTGACCGACGCTGTTAACAAGTAAGACGCAGTAAAAAAAGCCGTGCTCCGGAGTGATCCGGGCACGGCTTTTTTGTGTCTGCGATTCAGCGATTGACCCAGGGCCAATCGCTGTTTAAGCCGCTACTCAGCTTTTGCGAGCCCAACGTTCGCGCCAGACCTGCTGCTCGGATTTGGTCTGGAAGGTCCAGGCGACGAAGCGGCTTTGCTTCTGGCCCTGGGACATTTCCACGACCTGGCTTTCCAGTACGCCGGCCTTTTTCAACGCCGTCTGGATCGCCGGCAGGTTGGAGGCTTTCGAGACCAGGGTGCTGAACCAAAGCACTTTGTGTTGGAAATGCGCGCTCTCGGCGATCAGTTGCGTCACAAACCGTGCTTCGCCACCTTCACACCACAATTCTGCCGATTGACCGCCAAAGTTCAGCACCGGCAGTTTGCGTTTTGGATCGGCACGGCCCAGTGCGCGCCATTTACGCTCGCTGCCCTTGGTCGCTTCGTCCATCGAAGCGTGGAACGGCGGGTTGCACATGGTCAGGTCAAAGCGTTCGCCGGGTTCGAGCAGGCCCAGCAGGATGTGCTTGGGATTGCTTTGCTGGCGCAACTGGATGGCTTTGTTCAGCCCGTTGGACTGGACGATGGCTTTGGCGGCGGCCACGGCCGTCGGGTCGATTTCCGAGCCGAGGAAATGCCAGCGGTAGTCGCTGTAGCCGATCAACGGATAGACGCAGTTGGCGCCCATGCCGATATCGAGCACCTTGACCGGCGCGCCGCGCGGGATCTCGCCGTCGTTGACGCTGGCCAGCAGGTCGGCCAGGAAGTGCACGTAATCGGCACGCCCCGGAACCGGAGGGCAGAGGTAGTCGGCCGGGATGTCCCAATGGGCGACGCCGTAGAACGACTTGAGCAACGCACGGTTGAACACGCGCACTGCGTCCGGGCTGGCGAAGTCGATGCTTTCCTTGCCGTACGGATTGATGATCACGAACTTCGCCAGTTCCGGCGTGGTTTTGATCAGCGCCGGGAAGTCGTAACGACCCTGATGGCGGTTGCGCGGATGCAGGCTGGCCTTCTCGCGGGGCTCCACGGCTTTGGCCGGGGTCGCGGAATCAGGCTTTTTGCGCGCAGGTCTTGGTGTGCGGGGGGCGTTCATGGGCGTGGTCGATTCGGGTATGGCTAAAAGTGGCGGGTATTGTCCCACATTCAGCCGTTGTGAACCCAATTGTGAAGATCAGCACCATTCCCTGTGGGAGCGAGCTTGCTCGCGATGGCGGACTGTCAGCCAACATCGATGTTGAATGTTATGGCCTCATCGCGAGCAAGCTCGCTCCCACAGGGGATTGCAGTGTTTGAGAGAAAGCGTCGGGCATAAAAAAGGGAGGCCACCAGGCCTCCCGTTTTCATTGCGATTTGCCGTTACAGGCTGGCAATCCGCGCATGCTGCTCGGCCAACTTGCCCAAAGCCTGTTCAGCTTCAGCCAGTTTGGCGCGTTCCTTCTCGATGACTTCGGCCGGGGCCTTGTCGACGAAACCGGCGTTGGAAAGCTTGCCGCCAACCCGCTGAACCTCGCCCTGCAGACGCAGGATTTCCTTGTCCAGACGGGCCAATTCGGCGTCTTTGTCGATCAGACCGGCCATCGGCACCAGCACTTCCATCTCGCCGACCAGTGCGGTGGCGGACAGCGGTGCTTCTTCGCCAGCAGCCAACACGGTGATCGATTCGAGGCGCGCCAGCTTCTTCAGCAGGGCTTCGTTCTCGGTGAGACGACGCTGATCTTCGGCGCTGACGTTTTTCAGGAACAGGTTCAACGGCTTGCCTGGACCGATGTTCATTTCGCCACGGATGTTACGCGTGCCGAGCATCAGGCCTTTGAGCCATTCGATGTCGTTTTCGGCAGCCGGATCGATGCGCTCTTCATTGGCCACTGGCCAAGGCTGCAGCATGATCGTCTTGCCTTCGATACCGGCCAGCGGTGCGATGCGCTGCCAGATTTCTTCGGTGATGAACGGCATGAACGGATGTGCCAGACGCAGCGCGACTTCCAATACCCGAACCAGTGTGCGGCGGGTGCCGCGCTGACGTTCGACCGGTGCGTTTTCGTCCCACAGCACAGGCTTGGAGAGTTCCAGGTACCAGTCGCAATACTGGTTCCAGATGAACTCGTACAAGGCTTGTGCGGCCAGGTCGAAGCGGAACTGATCGAGTTGACGGGTCACTTCGGCTTCGGTGCGTTGCAGTTGCGAAATGATCCAGCGATCCGCCAGCGACAGCTCATAAGCCTCGCCGTTCTGACCGCAGTCTTCGCCCTTGTCCAGCACGTAGCGCGCGGCGTTCCAGATCTTGTTGCAGAAGTTGCGATAGCCCTCGACGCGGCCCATGTCGAACTTGATGTCGCGACCGGTGGACGCCAGCGAGCAGAAGGTGAAGCGCAGGGCGTCGGTGCCGTAGCTGGCGATGCCGTCGGCGAACTCGTCGCGGGTCTGCTTCTCGATCTTCTTCGCCAGTTTCGGCTGCATCATGCCCGAGGTGCGTTTCTGCACCAGGTCTTCGAGCTCGATGCCGTCGATGATGTCCAGCGGGTCAAGGACGTTGCCCTTGGACTTGGACATCTTCTGGCCCTGGCCATCACGCACCAGACCGTGAACATAAACGGTCTTGAACGGAACCTGCGGCGTGCCGTCTTCGTTCTTCACCAAGTGCATGGTGAGCATGATCATCCGGGCAACCCAGAAGAAAATGATGTCGAAGCCAGTCACCAGCACGTCGGTGGAGTGGAATTTCTTCAGGAACTCGGTCTGCTCAGGCCAGCCGAGCGTGGAGAATGTCCACAGGCCCGAACTGAACCAGGTGTCGAGAACGTCGTTGTCCTGTTGCAGGGCAACGTCCGGGCCGAGGTTGTGCTTGGCACGCACTTCGGCTTCGTCGCGACCGACGTAGACCTTGCCCGACTCGTCGTACCAGGCCGGAATCCGGTGGCCCCACCACAGCTGACGGCTGATGCACCAATCCTGGATGTCGCGCATCCACGAGAAGTACATGTTTTCGTACTGTTTCGGCACGAACGCGATGCGGCCGTCTTCAACGGCGGCGATGGCTGGCTCAGCCAATGGCTTGGTCGACACGTACCACTGGTCGGTCAGCCACGGCTCGATGATGGTCCCGGAGCGGTCGCCTTTCGGTACTTTCAGCGCGTGATCGTTGACGCTGACCAATAGGCCGGCGGCATCAAACGCAGCAACGATCTGCTTGCGCGCTTCGAAACGGTCCAGACCGGCGTATTCGGCCGGAATCTTGCCGTCGATGCTTTCGTTCAGCGTGCCGTCGAGGTTGAACACCTGGCAGGCCGGCAATACAGCGGCGTTCTTGTCGAAGATGTTCAGCAGCGGCAGGTTGTGGCGCTTGCCGACTTCGTAGTCGTTGAAATCGTGGGCCGGGGTGATTTTCACGCAGCCGGTGCCGAATTCTGGGTCGCAGTAATCGTCGGCGATGATCGGGATGCGGCGGCCGACCAGCGGCAGCTCGACGAATTTTCCGATCAGGGCCTGGTAGCGTTCATCGTTCGGGTTAATCGCTACGGCGGCGTCGCCGAGCATGGTTTCCGGGCGAGTGGTCGCGACGATCAGGTAATCCTGGCCTTCAGCGGTCTTGGCGCCGTCGGCCAGCGGGTATTTCAGGTTCCACAGGAAACCTTTCTCGTCGTGGTTTTCCACTTCGAGGTCGGAAATCGCCGTGTGCAACTTGGTGTCCCAGTTGACCAGGCGCTTGCCGCGGTAGATCAGGCCGTCTTCGTGCAGGCGGACAAAGGCTTCTTTAACGGCTTCCGAGAGGCCGTCGTCCATGGTGAAGCGCTCGCGGCCCCAGTCCACGGACGAGCCGAGACGGCGGATCTGACGGCTGATGTTGCCGCCGGACTGATCCTTCCATTCCCACACTTTCTCGAGGAATTTCTCACGGCCCAGGTCGTGACGACTCTGGCCCTGAGCTTCGAGTTGACGCTCCACCAGCATTTGCGTGGCGATACCGGCGTGGTCGGTACCCGGCTGCCACAGGGTGTTACGACCCTGCATGCGGCGGAAACGGATCAGGGCGTCCATGATCGCGTTGTTGAAGCCGTGACCCATGTGCAGGCTGCCGGTGACGTTCGGCGGCGGGATCATGATGGTGTAGGACTCGCCCGCGCCTTGCGGGGCGAAGTAATTCTCTGACTCCCAGGTGTTGTACCAGGAAGTTTCAATGGCGTGCGGCTGGTAGGTCTTATCCATGCGCGGCGGGACCCTATTGGCATTTATTCAGGAAAAGCCGGCAAGTATAGCGGGGCATGGGGCAGAGGGCGAGCAGGGGCAGACAGGGCGCAGACCAAATGTGGGAGCAGGCAAACCTGCTCCCATTGGAGATGGGTGTTACTCGTACTGACTCAACAACCGTTCCATCCGCGCGCTGAGGCGGCGTTTGATTTCGGTTTCGATGTGCGGGGCGAAGTCGTCGATCACGTCTTGCATGATCAATTGCGCGGCGGCGCGCAGTTCGCCATCCAGGTGCAGCAGGTCGTCGGGGCTCTTGCTGGCGGCGGGCGCCGGTTGGGCGGCAGGGGCAGCAGGGGCGGGTGGCGCCCGTTCGAGGGTTGGCGGGTTGGCGCCGACCGTATCGAACAGCATCGGAATCTGTTCCTGATCACCTTCCTCGACCGTGTCGGTGAGCAAGGGCGGTTGCAGGTTGTCATCGCCGAGCAATTGACGGATCGACTCAAGGTCGTCCAGCAGGTGCGCGGACTTTTGCAGCGGTTTTGGAGTGTCCATCGGAATGCTCAGAGTCGCTGTAAACGGTGATCTTGCAGAGGATAGCCCTGTTCGCGGTAGAAACGGAAACTCTCCCGCGCAGCCGTACGAATCGTCGGATCTTCCACCACCACTTCCGCCACGCGGGCGAACTTGTTGGCGAATGCCGGGACTTTCAGGGCGAGATTGACCAACAGGTCCTGATGCGGACCGCAGTCATCGCCAAGGCCCAACACAATCAACCCGTCCGGCTCATTTTCAGCTGGGCCGTGGGGCACAAAGCTTTCGCCCTTGAAGGCCCACAGGCGCGCATCGAGATCGTCGCGTTGGGCGGCATCGCTGCAATGCAGATAGATGCGGTGGCCCATGCGCCAGGCTTTTTCGGTGAGCTTGCAGGCAAAGTCCAGCCGCGCCGAAGGATCGGCGCTGGGCAGGATATAGAAGTCGACTTTGGTCATTGCGGTTCCTGAGCTTCAAGTGGCATCACCCGAGAGTGACGCCACCGGAAGTCATCGGTTTCAGGCTTTGGCGCGGTCCAGCAGGTATTGGGTCAGCAACGGAACCGGACGGCCAGTGGCGCCTTTGTCCTTGCCACCGCTGGTCCAGGCCGTGCCGGCGATGTCCAGGTGCGCCCAGTTGAGGTTCTTGGTGAAGCGCGACAGGAAGCAGGCAGCGGTGATGGTGCCGGCTTTCGGGCCGCCAATGTTGGCGATGTCGGCGAACGGGCTGTCCAGCTGTTCCTGGTACTCATCGAACAGCGGCAGTTGCCAGGCGCGATCGTCAGCCGATTGGCCGGCGCTCAGCAGTTGGCCGATCAGCTCGTCGTTGTTGCCCAGCAGGCCCGACGTGTGGGAGCCCAGCGCGACGACGCATGCACCGGTCAGGGTGGCGATGTCGATCACGGCCTGCGGCTTGAAGCGCTCGGAGTAGGTCAGGGCATCGCACAGCACCAGACGGCCTTCGGCGTCGGTGTTGAGGATTTCCACGGTCTGGCCGCTCATGGTGGTGACGATGTCGCCAGGACGCGAAGCGTTGCCGCTCGGCATGTTCTCGGCGCAGGCCAGGATGCACACCAGGTTGATCGGCAGTTTCAGCTCGAGCACGGCACGCAGGGTGCCGAATACGCTGGCAGCGCCGCCCATGTCGTACTTCATTTCGTCCATGCCGGCGCCCGGTTTCAGGCTGATGCCGCCAGTGTCAAAGGTGATGCCTTTGCCGACCAGTGCATACGGCTTCTCGGATTTCTTGCCGCCGTTGTATTGCATGACGATCAGGCGCGGTGGCTGGGCGCTGCCCTGGCCGACGGCGTAGAACGAGCCCATGCCCAGGTCCTTGATCTTCTTCTCATCGAGGACTTCGACTTTCAGGCTTTTGAATTCTTTGCCCAGGTTCTTCGCTTGCTCACCGAGGAACGTCGGGTGGCAGATGTTCGGCGGCAGGTTACCCAGGTCGCGGGTAAACGCCATGCCGTTGGCGATGGCAGTGGCGTGGGCCACGGCGCGCTCGACTTCAGCCTGTGCAGCCTTGATGGTCACCAAAGTGACTTTTTTCAGGGAGCGAGGCTCGGCTTTCTGGCTTTTAAACTGATCGAACGTGTATTCGCCGTCCGCCAGGGTTTCGGCCAGCAGGCGGGTCTTGCCGTAGCTGTCGCGGCCTTTGACCACGACTTCATCCAGGGCCAGCACCGCATCGCTGCCGCCCAGGCCTTTAAGGGTGTTGAGGATGCCGGCGATGATTTTGCGGAACGGTCGGTCGCCCAGCTCTTCGTCCTTGCCAACGCCGACCAGCAGCACGCGCTCGGCCTTGAGGTTCGGCAGGCTGTGCAGCAACAGACTCTGACCGACTTTACCAGCCAGGTCGCCGCGCTTGAGTACAGCGCTGATGGCGCCACCGCTCAGTTCGTCGAGTTGTTTGGCAACGGCGCCGAGTTTGCGGCCTTCGCCGACGGCGACCACCAGAGTGGCGGTTTTCAACGTTTCTGGGCTAACGCTTTTTACAACCAGTTCCATGTCCGGGTCCCTGAATTAATGGTCAACACGCAAGAGCTCGACGGCTTGCATTCGAGCTTGCTTATAAATAGAAAGACGCAGGTCACGGCCCGCGACAAAGGCCGCAGTTTGAACCTCGTGCCCCGAGCCTGACAACCCTCGGTTGTACGATCTTCAACGCTTTAACCGCCTGCTTGAGCGTGCGCAGTGACAGGCGCACCCAATCACAGGATAATGCGCATCTTTTTCGGCGGCTCTGCCCTGCGAGCCGGCTGATGCGTTTGCTTGTTTGGCCGCCTTAGCCTGACAACCCTGGAGTGTCTGGTTTGATCGTCTTCCGTTATCTATCCCGCGAAGTCCTGTTGACCTTGAGCGCCGTCAGCGCTGTGCTGCTGGTCATCATCATGAGCGGTCGCTTCATCAAGTACCTCGCCCAGGCGGCCTCTGGTCTCCTGGATCCGGGCTCGCTATTCCTGATCATGGGCTTCCGTCTGCCGGGCTTCCTGCAGTTGATTTTGCCTTTGGGCCTGTTTCTCGGAATCCTGCTGGCCTACGGTCGCCTGTACCTTGAAAGCGAAATGACCGTGCTGTCGGCCACCGGCATGAGCCAACAGCGCCTGTTTGCCATGACCCTTTTTCCAGCCACCCTGGTTGCACTGGTGGTGGCGTGGCTGAGCCTGAGCCTGGCGCCACAAGGTGCCAATCAATTCCAGTTGCTGTTGAACAAGCAGGATGCCCTGACCGAGTTCGACACCCTCGAGCCGGGTCGTTTCCAGGCGCTGCGCGACGGGACGCGGGTGACCTACACCGAAACGCTGTCAGATGACCGCATCAACCTTGGAGGCGTATTCATTTCGCAGAAGAACGTCTCGTCCGATAAGAAGGATCGCGGGATTTCCGTGCTGGTGGCCGAGAAGGGCCGTCAGGAAATTCGCCCCGACGGTAACCGTTACCTGATTCTCGACAACGGCTATCGCTATGACGGCAATCCGGGTCAGGCCGACTACCGGGCGATCAAGTACGAGGAGTACGGCGTATTGCTGCCCAAGCCGGACGTCAGCGATGAAGTGACCGATCGTGACGCGATGACTACCAGTTCCCTGATCGGCAGCGATGACATTCGCTCCCGCACCGAACTGCAATGGCGTCTATCCCTGCCGTTGCTGGTCTTTATCGTGACCCTGATGGCGGTGCCGCTGTCGCGGGTCAATCCGCGTCAGGGCCGTTTCCTCAAGCTGCTGCCGGCGATTCTTCTATATATGGCTTATCTGTCCATCCTGATTGCCGCCCGCGGCGCCCTTGAAAAGGGCAAAATCCCGCCAGCTCTGGGGTTGTGGTGGGTGCATGCAATCTTCCTGGCCATCGGCTTGGGCTTGCTCTATTGGGAAACCTTGCAGTTGAAGCTGGCGAGTCGCCGCAGCGCGCTGGAGGTGGCTCGTGGATAAGCTCGATCGCTACATTGGTAGCAGCGTATTTGTGGCAATTCTGGCGGTACTGGGGATCATTCTCGGTCTGGCGACGCTGTTCGCGTTCATCGATGAAATGGGTGAGGTCAGCGATACCTACACCTTGGTCGACGTGTTGAGTTATGTCCTGCTGACCGCGCCGCGTCGTCTTTACGACATGTTGCCGATGGCGGCTTTGATCGGTTGCCTGATAGGCCTCGGCAGTCTGGCCAGTCACAGCGAGCTGACCATCATGCGCGCGGCAGGCGTGTCGATCGGGCGAATCGTCTGGGCGGTCATGAAGCCAATGCTGATCCTGATGGTGGTGGGTGTGCTGATCGGCGAATACGTCGCGCCGGCCACCGAAGTCACCGCTCAGGCCAATCGATCCCTGGCTCAGGGTGGCGGCGATGCGCAAAGCGCCAAGCATGGTTTGTGGCATCGCCAGGGTGATGAGTTTATTCACGTCAACTCGGTGCAGCCCAACGGTCTGCTATACGGCGTCACCCGTTATCGTTTCGACAATGAGCGTCACATGCTGTCTTCCAGCTTCGCCAAACGGGCGAAGTTCGATCAGGATCACTGGCAGTTGAGCGACGTCACCACCACGCTGTTCCATGAAAAGAGCACCGAAGTGGTCACCACCCCGATCGAGCGCTGGGATGTCGCCTTGAGTCCGCAGTTGTTGAGTACGGTGGTCATGTCGCCTGACACGTTGTCGATCAGCGGCCTGTGGGGTTACATCCACTACCTGGCTGACCAGGGCCTGAGCAATGGTCGTTACTGGCTGGCATTTTGGGTCAAGGTGTTGCAACCGCTGGTCACCGCCGCTCTGGTACTGATGGCGATTTCCTTCATCTTCGGTCCATTGCGCTCGGTGACCCTCGGTCAGCGAGTATTCACCGGCGTGCTGGTGGGCTTCACCTTCCGTATCGTTCAGGATTTGCTCGGTCCTTCGAGCCTGGTCTTCGGTTTCTCGCCGCTGTTTGCGGTGCTGGTTCCGGCGGGTGTTTGTGCCTTGGCCGGGGTCTGGTTGTTGCGCCGGGCCGGTTGATCAAGGGTTTCTCCTGACCTTGCAGGTCACTCAAAACGCCCCTGTCGCAAGACCGGGGCGTTTTTGTAGGCGCCGTCTGACCTGCGAACGTGACGCTTGCGCCGTGGATCAGGTACAATTCCCGGCTATTTTTCGGCGGGCTATGCCTGCAGCCTTTTTGAGTGTTGATCCGTGAGTGATTTGAGTCATATCCGCAATTTCTCCATCATCGCCCACATTGACCATGGCAAGTCGACGCTGGCCGATCGCTTCATCCAGATGTGTGGCGGCCTTGCCGAGCGCGAAATGGAAGCCCAGGTTCTGGACTCCATGGACCTGGAACGTGAACGCGGGATCACCATCAAGGCCCACAGCGTCACCCTGTATTACACCGCTCGCGATGGCATCAAGTACCAGCTGAACTTCATTGACACCCCGGGCCACGTTGACTTCACCTACGAAGTCAGCCGGTCGCTGGCGGCCTGTGAAGGTGCGTTGCTGGTGGTCGATGCCGGTCAGGGCGTTGAAGCACAGTCGGTAGCCAACTGCTACACCGCGATTGAGCAGGGCCTGGAAGTGATGCCGGTCCTGAACAAGATCGACCTGCCTCAGGCCGATCCGGACCGCGTTAAAGAAGAAATCGAAAAAATCATCGGCATCGATGCCACCGACGCGGTCGAGTGCAGTGCCAAGACCGGTCTGGGCGTCGACGAAGTGCTGGAGCGTCTGGTCAAGACCATTCCTGCGCCGACCGGCAACTATGAAGATCCGCTGCAAGCGTTGATCATCGACTCCTGGTTCGACAACTACCTGGGTGTTGTTTCCCTGGTTCGCGTGCGCCACGGTCGTGTGAAGAAGGGCGACAAGATCCTGGTCAAGTCCACCGGCAAGATCCACCTCGTGGACAGCGTCGGTGTCTTCAACCCGAAACACACCGCCACCGTTGACCTGAAGGCCGGCGAAGTGGGCTTCATCATCGCCGGCATCAAGGACATCCACGGTGCACCGGTGGGTGACACCCTGACCTTGAGCTCCACGCCGGACGTCGACGTGCTGCCAGGCTTCAAACGCATTCAGCCGCAGGTCTACGCCGGCCTGTTCCCGGTCAGCTCCGACGACTTCGAAGATTTCCGTGAAGCCCTGCAAAAGCTCACGCTCAACGACTCGTCCCTGCAGTACACCCCGGAAAGCTCCGATGCCCTGGGCTTCGGTTTCCGTTGCGGGTTCCTCGGCATGCTGCACATGGAAATCATCCAGGAGCGCCTGGAGCGCGAGTACGACCTGGACCTGATCACCACGGCGCCGACGGTAATTTTCGAGCTGCTGCTGAAAACCGGCGAAACGATTTACGTCGACAACCCGTCGAAGCTGCCAGACCTGTCCTCGATCGAAGACATGCGCGAACCGATCGTGCGGGCCAATATTCTTGTGCCGCAAGAGCACCTGGGCAACGTCATTACCCTGTGCATCGAGAAGCGTGGCGTGCAGCACGACATGCTGTTCCTCGGTACCCAGGTTCAAGTGACCTACGATTTGCCGATGAACGAAGTGGTCCTGGACTTCTTCGACCGTCTGAAATCCACCAGCCGTGGCTATGCTTCGCTGGATTACCATTTCGATCGTTATCAATCGGCTAATCTGGTGAAACTGGATGTGCTGATCAACGGTGACAAGGTCGACGCCCTGGCGCTGATCGTGCACAAGGATAACGCGCACTACAAAGGTCGCCAGTTGACCGAGAAGATGAAAGAACTGATTCCACGTCAGATGTTCGACGTCGCGATCCAGGCCGCCATTGGCGGGCAGATTATTGCGCGGACTTCTGTCAAGGCACTCAGAAAGAACGTATTGGCCAAATGCTACGGCGGTGACGTTAGCCGTAAGAAGAAACTGCTTGAAAAGCAGAAGGCCGGTAAGAAACGCATGAAGCAAGTCGGCAACGTGGAAATTCCACAAGAAGCCTTCCTTGCAGTGCTCAGGTTGGATAGTTAGGTCCTATGTCACTAAATTTCCCGCTGTTGCTGGTCATCGCCGTGTTCGTCTGCGGCCTGTTGGCGTTGCTCGATCTGGTTTTCCTGGCGCCGCGTCGGCGTGCCGCCATTGCCTCCTATCAGGGCAGTGTCAGTCAGCCTGATGGGGTGGTGGTCGAGAAACTGAACAAAGAGCCGCTGCTGGTCGAATACGGCAAGTCGTTCTTCCCGGTGTTGTTCATCGTGCTGGTCCTGCGTTCGTTCCTGGTGGAACCGTTCCAGATTCCTTCCGGCTCGATGAAACCGACCCTGGACGTTGGCGACTTCATTCTGGTGAACAAGTTTTCTTACGGGATCCGCTTGCCGGTGATCGACAAGAAAGTCATCGAAGTCGGTGATCCACAGCGCGGCGATGTGATGGTGTTCCGCTACCCGAGCGATCCGAACGTCAACTACATTAAACGTGTGGTGGGCCTGCCGGGTGACCAGATTCGTTACACCGCCGACAAGCGTCTGTTCGTCAACGGTGAGTCGATTGCCGAACAACTGGTCGGCTCCGAGCCGGGCACGTTGGGCAGCGCCGAGCTCTACAAGGAAAAACTCGGCGTCGCCGAGCACCTGATCCGCAAGGAAATGAGCCGTTACCGCGCAATGCCGGACCATTCGTGGACCGTGCCTGCCGGGCACTACTTCATGATGGGCGACAACCGCGACAACTCGAACGACAGTCGCTTTTGGGATGATCCGAGCATTCCCAAGGATCTGCTGGGCATGGTTCCCGACAAGAATATCGTCGGCAAGGCCTTCGCAGTCTGGATGAGCTGGCCGGAACCTAAACTCAGTCACCTGCCGAATTTCTCGCGGGTTGGCCTGATCAAGTAATCACACACGGCGCTGTTGAACACAGCGCCGAATGCATTTCTGGAGTTGGCATAATCGACACCAGAAGCATGAAAACAATGATATTCAGGACGTTATTTTTGAACACAGCGTTAATTGTCCCAAGCCTGCGCCGCATCACGGCGATGGCGGTGGAATCCAACCACGAACTCAGCGTGGGTAAACCGTGAGCGTCTCCTTAAGCCGTCTCGAGCGTCAGCTCGGCTACACCTTCAAGGATCAGGAACTGATGGTCCTGGCCCTGACTCACCGCAGCTTTGCCGGGCGTAACAACGAACGCCTGGAATTCCTCGGTGATGCCATCCTTAACTTCGTCGCTGGCGAGGCGCTGTTCGATCGCTTCCCGCTGGCCCGCGAAGGTCAGTTGTCGCGCTTGCGCGCACGCCTGGTGAAAGGCGAGACCCTGGCCGTACTGGCTCGCGGTTTCGATTTGGGCGAATACCTGCGCCTGGGTTCCGGTGAATTGAAAAGCGGCGGGTTCCGTCGCGAGTCGATTCTGGCCGATGCCCTTGAAGCGCTGATTGGTGCGATCTACCTGGATGCCGGCATGGACATGGCACGCGAGCGCGTGCTGGCCTGGCTGGCCGGGGAGTTCGAAGGCCTGACGCTGGTCGACACCAACAAAGATCCAAAAACCCGCCTGCAAGAGTTCCTGCAGTCGCGTGGTTGTGAACTGCCACGTTACGAAGTGGTGGATATCCAGGGTGAGCCGCATTGCCGGACGTTCTTCGTCGAATGTGAAATCACCTTACTGAATGAAAAAAGCCGAGGTCAGGGTGTGAGCCGTCGTATTGCCGAACAGGTAGCGGCCGCTGCAGCACTGATTGCCCTGGGCGTGGAGAATGGCCATGACTGATTCAACTGCAACTCGCTGTGGCTATGTCGCCATCGTCGGCCGTCCCAACGTGGGCAAGTCCACGCTGCTGAACCACATCCTCGGTCAGAAGCTGGCGATCACCTCGCGCAAGCCTCAGACCACTCGCCACAACATGCTCGGCATCAAGACTGAAGGCGCCGTGCAGGCGATCTACGTCGACACCCCGGGCATGCACAAAGGTGGCGAGAAAGCCCTGAACCGCTACATGAACAAGACCGCTTCGGCGGCGTTGAAAGACGTCGACGTGGTGATCTTCGTGGTCGACCGCACCAAGTGGACCGACGAAGACCAGATGGTCCTCGAGCGCGTTCAATACGTGACCGGCCCGCTGATCGTGGCGCTGAACAAGACTGACCGCATCGAAGATAAAGCCGAGCTGATGCCGCACCTGACCTGGTTGCAGGAACAGTTGCCGAACGCGCAGATCATGCCGATTTCGGCCCAGCACGGGCATAACCTCGAAACGCTGGAGCGCGTGATTGCCGGCTACCTGCCGGAAAATGATCACTTCTTCCCGGAAGACCAGATCACCGACCGCAGCAGCCGCTTCCTCGCCGCAGAACTGGTGCGCGAGAAAATCATGCGCCAGATGGGCGCCGAGCTGCCGTACCAGATCACCGTCGAAATCGAAGAGTTCAAGCAGCAGGGCAAAACCCTGCACATCCATGCCTTGATCCTCGTCGAGCGCGATGGCCAGAAGAAAATCATCATTGGCGACAAGGGCGAGCGGATCAAACGCATCGGCACCGAGGCGCGCAAGGACATGGAGTTGCTGTTCGACTCCAAGATCATGCTCAACCTCTGGGTCAAGGTGAAAGGCGGCTGGTCCGACGATGAACGCGCCTTGCGTTCGCTGGGTTACGGCGACCTGTAACACCCGGTTCCAGATACACCAGAGAAACCCTGTGGGAGTGAGCTTGCTCGCGATGAGGGCCTGAAATTCAACATCCATGTTGACTGACAGACCGCAATCGCGAGCAAGCTCGCTCCCACATTGGTTTTGGGTAGTTTATAAAGCTGTGCTCGTTCATTGAGAACTCTGACGCCCATGTCCCAAACCCACCCCATCGGCCAACCCGCCTTCGTGCTCCACAGTCGCGCCTACCGCGAAAACAGCGCGTTGGTGGATTTCCTCACGCCGCAAGGTCGGCTGCGGGCGGTGTTGCGCAGTGCTCGGGGCAAGGCCGGGACGTTGGCGCGGCCATTCGTGCCGCTGGAAGTCGAGTTCCGTGGGCGTGGTGAATTGAAGAACGTCAGTCGCATGGAAAGCGCTGGCGTCTCCACCTGGCTCAATGGTGAGGCGCTGTTCAGCGGTCTCTACCTCAATGAGCTGTTGATTCGGCTGCTGCCGTCCGAAGATCCCCATCCCGCCGTTTTCGATCACTACGCTGCGACCCTGCTCGCACTTGCCGAAGGTCGTCCGCTGGAGCCTTTGTTGCGATCCTTCGAATGGCGGCTGCTGGATGACTTGGGTTACGGCTTCGCCCTGACCATCGACATCCATGGCGATCCCATCGCGCCGGACGGTCTCTACCGTCTGCAAGTGGATGCGGGGCTCGAACGGGTCTACCTGCTGCAACCCGGTCTGTTCAACGGCACCGAACTGTTGGCCATGGCCGAGGCCGACTGGACCGCGCCCGGCGCGCTGTCCGCTGCCAAACGCCTGATGCGCCAGGCGCTGGCCGTGCATCTGGGCGGTCGTCCGTTGGTTTCCCGAGAGTTGTTTCGAAAGCCGTAAAATCCCCGTGTATGCTGTGCGCCGAACTTTCCCATTTTCAGGAGCGCTTCCGTGACCACCAGCAATCGCATTCTTCTTGGCGTGAACATCGACCATGTTGCCACCCTGCGTCAGGCCCGGGGCACGCGCTATCCGGATCCGGTCAAGGCAGCACTGGACGCGGAAGAGGCGGGCGCTGACGGCATCACCGTGCACCTGCGCGAAGACCGTCGGCACATTCAGGAGCGCGACGTGTTGCTGCTCAAGGATGTGCTGCAAACCCGCATGAATTTCGAAATGGGCGTCACCGAAGAGATGATGGCGTTCGCCGAACGCATTCGTCCGGCGCACATTTGCCTGGTGCCGGAAACCCGTCAGGAGCTGACGACCGAAGGTGGTCTGGACGTAGCGGGGCAGGAAGCACGGATTAAAGCAGCGGTGGATCGCCTGTCAAAGATCGGCTGTGAAGTGTCGCTGTTCATAGATGCTGACGAGCGGCAGATCGAAGCGTCCCGTCGTGTTGGTGCGCCGGCTATTGAGCTGCATACCGGTCGTTACGCCGATGCCGAGACGCCGACCGATGTGGCTGAAGAGCTCAAGCGTGTGGCGGATGGCGTGGCGTTTGGTCTGGCTCAAGGCCTGATCGTCAACGCTGGCCATGGTCTGCACTACCACAACGTTGAAGCTGTGGCGGCGATCAAAGGCATCAACGAACTGAACATCGGCCACGCGCTGGTGGCTCATGCGTTGTTCGTCGGATTCAAGTCGGCTGTTTCGGAGATGAAGGCATTGATCCTGGCTGCTGCGTTGAAAGGCTAAGATCTTTTTTGCACCGGCCCCGCGGTATCAGAGCTGTGGGGTTTCCTGATTCGGCTTGGTCTTGTCGACCCCCGGCACATGCAGGTTGCCTTCGGCGACCTGATTGCCTTCAAGCTGCGGCTGCGTCACCCACGTCAGGATGTCGTAGTAGCGGCGGATGTTCGCCACGAAGTGAACGGGTTCGCCGCCACGGGCGTAGCCGTAACGGGTTTTGCTGAACCACTTCTTCTCGGACAGGCGCGGCAGGATCTTTTTCACGTCCAGCCACTTGTCCGGGTTCAGTCCTTCCTTGGCCGCCAGTTTGCGCGCGTCATCCAGGTGACCGCTGCCAACGTTGTAGGCCGCCAGTGCAAACCATGTGCGATCCGGCTCCTGGATCGACTCATCCAGTTGGTCCTTCATGTAGGCCAGGTACTTGGCGCCACCCATGATGCTTTGTTTGGGGTCCAGTCGATTGGACACGCCCATGGCCTGCGCGGTGTTCTGGGTCAGCATCATCAGGCCACGCACGCCGGTTTTCGACGTGACGGCCGCTTGCCATAGCGATTCCTGATAGCCGACCGCGGCCAGCAGGCGCCAATCGACTTTCTCTTTCTTGGCGTACGCCTTGAAGTGCTGTTCGTATTTGGGCAGACGTTGCTGCAAGTGTTGGGCGAAGGTGGTGGCGCCCATGTAACCCAGTACATCGACATGCCCGTAATAGCGGTCTTTCAGGCGTTGCAGGGTGCCGTTTTTCTTCACCTTGTCGAGGTAGTCGTTGATCTCGTTGAGCAAGCTGTTGTCGTCGCCAGCGGCCACTGCCCAGCTCTGGTTGCTGCCGTCCCCGAGGTCGAAGGCTACCCGCACGTTGGGGAAGTAGACCTGGTTCATCGCGACTTCGTTTGAGTCGACCAGGGTCAGGTCAATCTGATCTTCATCGACCATCCGCAGCAAGTCGACGACTTCAACCGCGTCGGACTCTTCGTATTCAATGCCGGGATACTTCTTTTTCAGCTCCGCCAATTGCTCGGCGTGGGTGCTGCCCTTGAGCACCATGATCTTCTTGCCCACCAGATCCTTCGCTTCGGTGGGCCGCGATTGGCCGTTGCGATAGATGATCTGCGGGGTGACTTCGAGATAGGAGTGGGAAAACCGCACCTGCTTTTTGCGTGCTTCGCTGCTGACCAGGCCGGCAGCAGCGATCACCGGGCCGTTGGGTTTGCCCACCTGATTAAACAGGTCGTCGAGGTTGTCGGCGGTTTCGATTTTGAGTTCCACCCCCAGATCGTCGGCGAAGCGCTTCACCAGCTCATATTCGAAGCCGGTTTCACCGTTGCGATCCTGAAAGTAGGTGGCGGGGCTGTTACGGGTAACCACCCGCAGCACGCCATCCTCCTTTACGCGCTCCAGCGTGTTGGGTTTATCAACACAGCCACTGAGCACCAGGAAGAGTCCGGTTGCGATCAGCCATTTGGCGAACCGCGGACGCAAAGCCGTTGGGGAAAACATCTGCGCAGTATACGCAAAGGACCACGAGCGCCATATCTCGACAGCGAAGGGCTTGTCTGCTAGGCAACTGAAAACCGCTCCGGAGCCCGCAGGAATGGGCCCGAGCAGCATTTTGTGACAGAAAAAATAACGCTCGACGCGCACCGGTTTGAGGTCCGAACACCCGGCCCGACGCCCGGGTGCAGCCGCCCGTACCGTTTCGGGTGATGTCGCGGCCTGTTTAGGCTAGAATGCACGGCCTCAAAGCACACCCCTTCCCGAGGCTGTCCCGAAGATGTTGATCCTGCGCGGCGCTCCTGCCCTTTCTGCCTTTCGCCACAGCAAACTCCTTGAGCAACTGAGCCAGAAGGTCCCGGCTGTCAGCGGCTTGTATGCTGAATTCGCTCACTTCGCCGAAGTTACCGGCGTCCTGACCGGCGACGAACAGCAGGTGCTCGCGCGCCTTCTGAAGTACGGCCCAAGTGTTCCGGTACAAGAGCCGACCGGTCGTCTGTTCCTGGTTTTGCCGCGGTTCGGCACCATCTCGCCATGGTCCAGTAAAGCCAGCGACATCGCTCGCAACTGCGGCCTGACGAAAATCCAGCGCCTGGAACGCGGCATCGCGTTCTACGTCGCCGGCCAGTTCAGCGACGCCGAAGCGCAGCTGATCTCCGATGCGCTGCACGACCGCATGACCCAGATCGTCCTCGGCAACCTTGAACAAGCCGCCGGCCTGTTCAGCCATGCCGAGCCGAAACCGCTGACCGCGATCGACGTGTTGGGTGGCGGCCGCGCCGCGTTGGAAAAAGCCAACACCGAGCTGGGCCTGGCCCTGGCCGAAGACGAAATCGACTACCTGGTCAACGCCTTCGTCGGCTTGAAGCGCAACCCGCACGACATCGAACTGATGATGTTCGCCCAGGCGAACTCCGAGCACTGCCGTCACAAGATCTTCAACGCCAGTTGGGACATCGACGGTCAGAGCCAGGAAAAAAGCCTGTTCGGCATGATCAAGAACACCTACGTGATGCACAGCGAAGGCGTTCTGTCGGCTTATAAGGACAACGCTTCGGTGATCGTCGGCAACGTCGCCGGTCGTTTCTTCCCGGACCCTGAAACCCGCCAGTACGGCGCGGTGCAGGAACCGGTGCACATCCTGATGAAAGTCGAAACTCACAACCACCCGACTGCGATTGCCCCGTTCCCGGGCGCATCCACCGGTTCCGGTGGCGAGATTCGCGACGAAGGCGCAACCGGTCGCGGTGCCAAGCCAAAAGCTGGCCTGACCGGTTTCACCGTGTCCAACCTGCAAATCCCGGGCTTCGAACAGCCGTGGGAAGTGCCGTACGGCAAGCCTGAGCGCATCGTTACCGCGCTGGACATCATGATCGAAGGCCCACTGGGTGGTGCCGCGTTCAACAACGAATTCGGTCGTCCGGCCCTGACCGGTTATTTCCGTACCTTCGAACAGTCGATCACCACCCCGCGTGGCGACGAAGTTCGCGGTTACCACAAGCCGATCATGCTGGCCGGCGGTATGGGTAACATCCGTGCCGAACACGTGCAGAAAGGCGAGATCACCGTTGGCTCCAAGCTGATCGTGCTCGGCGGCCCGGCGATGTTGATCGGCTTGGGCGGCGGCGCCGCTTCCTCCATGGCCACCGGCACCAGCTCGGCAGACCTGGACTTCGCTTCCGTACAGCGCGAAAACCCGGAAATGGAACGTCGCTGCCAGGAAGTCATCGACCGTTGCTGGCAGTTGGGTGAACACAACCCGATCAGCTTCATCCACGACGTCGGCGCGGGCGGTCTGTCCAACGCCTTCCCGGAACTGGTCAACGATGGCAACCGTGGCGGTCGCTTCGAACTGCGCAACATTCCAAACGACGAGCCGGGCATGGCCCCGCACGAAATCTGGAGTAACGAATCCCAGGAGCGCTACGTTCTGGCGGTCGGCCCGGCTGACTTCGAACGCTTCCAGGCGATCTGCGAACGCGAGCGCTGCCCGTTTGCCGTCGTCGGCGAAGCCACTGCCGAACCGCAACTGACGGTCACCGACAGTCACTTCGGCAACAGCCCGGTAGACATGCCACTCGAAGTGCTGCTGGGCAAAGCCCCGCGCATGCACCGTTCGGCCGTTCGCGAAAACGAACTGGGCGACGATTTCGATCCAAGCACACTGGAAATTGCAGACTGCGTCGAACGCGTTCTGCATCACCCGGCCGTGGCCAGCAAAAGCTTCCTGATCACCATCGGCGACCGCACCATCACCGGCCTCGTTGCTCGTGACCAAATGGTCGGCCCGTGGCAGGTACCGGTGGCCGACGTTGCCGTCACCGCCACCAGCTTCGACGTTTACACCGGTGAAGCCATGGCCATGGGCGAGCGTACTCCGCTGGCTCTGCTGGACGCTCCGGCGTCGGGCCGTATGGCCATCGGCGAAACCCTGACCAACATCGCCGCTTCGCGCATCAACAAGATCTCCGACATCAAATTGTCGGCGAACTGGATGTCCGCTGCCGGTCACCCAGGTGAAGACGCGCGTCTGTACGACACCGTGAAAGCGGTCGGCATGGAATTGTGCCCTGAGCTGGGCATTACCATTCCGGTGGGCAAGGACTCCATGTCCATGGCCACGCGCTGGAACGATGAAGGCGTCGACAAAACCGTCACCTCGCCGATGTCCCTGATCGTGACCGGTTTCGCGCCTGTGGCTGACATCCGTCAGACCCTGACGCCGGAACTGCGCATGGACAAGGGCACCACCGACCTGATCCTGATCGATCTGGGTCGTGGCCAGAACCGCATGGGCGCCTCGATCCTGGCCCAGGTTCACGGCAAGCTCGGCTCGCAAGCGCCGGACGTCGACGACGCCGAAGACCTCAAAGCCTTCTTCGCGGTGATCCAGGGCCTCAACGCCGACGGTCACCTGCTGGCTTACCACGACCGTTCCGACGGTGGTCTGCTGACCAGCACTGTGGAAATGGCCTTCGCCGGCCACTGCGGTCTGAGCCTGAACCTCGACGGTCTGGCAGAAACTTCTGCCGACATCGCAGCAATCCTGTTCAACGAAGAACTGGGCGCCGTGATCCAGGTTCGCCAGGACGCTACCCCGGACATCCTCGCGCAGTTCAGCGCTGCCGGTCTGGGCGAGTGCGTGTCGGTGATTGGTCAGCCGATGAACAACGGCCAGATCAACATCACCTTCAACGGCGAAACCGTATTCGAAGGTCAGCGTCGTCTGCTGCAACGTCAGTGGGCTGAAACCAGCTACCAGATCCAGCGTCTGCGTGATAACGCCGACTGCGCCGAACAAGAGTTCGACGTGCTGCTGGAAGAAGACAATCCGGGCCTGAGCGTCAAGCTGAGCTACGACGTCAACCAGGACGTCGCCGCGCCTTACATCAAGAAAGGCATCCGCCCACAGGTTGCCGTGCTGCGTGAGCAGGGCGTCAACGGTCAGGTGGAAATGGCGGCCGCGTTCGACCGCGCCGGTTTCAACGCGATCGACGTGCACATGAGCGACATTCTGGCCGGCCGTGTCGACCTGAACGAGTTCAAAGGTCTGGTCGCTTGCGGCGGTTTCTCCTACGGCGACGTACTGGGTGCCGGCGAAGGCTGGGCCAAGTCCGCGCTGTTCAACAGCCGTGCTCGCGATGCGTTCCAGGGCTTCTTCGAACGTAACGACAGCTTCACCCTCGGCGTGTGCAACGGTTGCCAGATGATGTCCAACCTGCACGAGCTGATCCCGGGCAGCGAGTTCTGGCCGCACTTTGTGCGTAACCGTTCCGAGCAGTTCGAAGCACGTGTGGCGATGGTTCAGGTCCAGGAATCGAACTCGATCTTCCTGCAAGGCATGGCCGGTTCGCGTATGCCGATCGCTATTGCTCACGGTGAAGGTCATGCCGAGTTCGCCAGCGAAGAAGCGTTGCTGGAAGCTGATCTGTCGGGTTGCGTGGCGATGCGTTTTGTCGACAACCACGGCAAGGTCACCGAAAACTACCCGGCCAACCCGAACGGCTCGCCGCGCGGGATCACCGGTTTGACCAGCCGCGACGGTCGCGTAACGATCATGATGCCGCACCCGGAGCGTGTGTTCCGCGCCGTGCAGAACTCGTGGCGTTCGGAAGACTGGAACGAAGACGCACCTTGGATGCGTATGTTCCGAAACGCTCGCGTCTGGGTTAACTAAGCGCTGTGTATAAGCTCTGCTTTTTTGTTCCGGCCAGTCATGTGGAACAGGTCAAAAGTGCCGTATTCGCCGCCGGTGGCGGACGGATCGGCGCGTACGACCATTGCGCCTGGCAAGTGCTCGGCCTTGGCCAGTTTCGCCCGTTGGATGGCAGTCAGCCGTTTATTGGGGAAGCGGGGCAGGTCGAGCAGGTTGAGGAATGGAAGGTTGAGCTTGTGGTCAGTGACGACTTGATTCGTTCTGTGGTGTTGGCTCTGAAGCAGAGTCATCCCTACGAGACACCGGCTTATGAGGTGTGGCGGTTGGAGGATTTTTGATCTCACCGACCGCTGAATGAGAAACCCGTTGAATTAGTGTTCAGCGGGTTTTTTATTGGCCGGGATTTGATGACTGTGTGGAGATCAAAACTGTGGGTGCTGGTTTGTCGGGTCGCCGCATCGCTGCGATGGCTGCCTGATAGCCGCCCATTTTCGTCGAGGCGTGCATACCCATTTTTGTGGTAACGGCTACATCGTTCGAGGAAATATCCGACAACCTTTTCAGGTTGTCCGTCGGAAGTGTCAAGTCCAGCCTTTGTCCATCACAAACACTTCAATCTACTTGAGGTTCAAAGATGGAACTACCGGACGCGATTACTCCCAGGGTTAACTCGAACACCGCGCTTGGGCAGGCGCTAATTTCGATGTTCAAATCCGTCGAACTGGAGCTAGTCGGTGAATGCGCAGAGCCAGGGGCGGTCAAGGTTATCGTGTTCGGAGGGTGCGCCGTTCACCTCTACACTCATCATCGCGTGTCAACTGATGTTGACGCTGAAATTTACTATGCAAATCTCCCACAAGGTCTTCACCTACAGACCTTGCTCGCAGAAGTACCTGAACATTTTGTTGATGAGCAATCCGGCAGGTTGATGGAGCTGAACTACGACCTTCAATACAACACCCGCTTCGGTTCCATTCATGAAGACTACTGGGAACGCAGTCTTCCCCTTGCAGATTTCTCTGTAGAGTCACCGCTGCATGTCCATATTGCGGCTCCTGTCGACATCGCAATATCCAAACTAGGTAGAGCGACAGACCAGGATATAGGCGATGTCAAAGCGCTCCTTCGGGCGGGTTTCATACTGACCACTGAACTCCGTCGTCTGGCATTGCAGGCAATTGATGTATATGTTGGCAACAAAGAGCCACCGACCTCCGTTCTCACCAATATCTTGCAAGATTACTTGGAGACTACAGATGGCGACGCCCCTTAGCGGCCACGTCCTCTCATCCGCCTTGGACACCTTGGTCAAAAAACCTTTGAATCAAGCAGATGACGCTGCGCTGGTCAGCGCTGCCAAAGCTGTTTGGTACTCGAGTTTGAATCTTGAGAGTGAAGTAACTGCTTTTCTGAGCTGCCACACGGATGGGTTGGAGGTTCGGCGTGCAGGCTACTTGCTCGAACGGTTTACTCGTTTTGCGTGCGTGTCTGATAGCCGCGTGTCGGAAACCCTCAATGCTCTTGAGCTTTTTGCATATTCGACTTCCAGGCAAGGGAGGGCGCCACAAGCAGTCGTACCTCTTCGTCGGCGCCGTGATGAACTTGCAATCTCCTGGGGGCTGAATGAAGGCCTCGGCCTGAAAGCTCAAACCCTCATGCCTTTCCAGACTCGACATTACGAAGCGGAGCAGCGCGCAACTTCTGCTTGAGCCTAAGTGTCACTACGAGAACCCGGCCTAGGTCGGTTTTTTTGTTGTTCGTAAGAAAGCGGGCGTGATCCGCCCACTGCGTATGATCGCTATCGTTATCCGCAGGGCAGTTGAAATGAAAAAGCCCGCTGGACCGGTCATGGTCAGCGGGCTTTGAGTCCAGGGTGTTATTTAGGGCTCCATCGCGAGCAGGCGGTCTCAGAGCCGGCCAGGATTTCGCAGATGTGCACCGTTCCATTGTGGGAGCTGACTTACCTGCGAAGACCGCCTATCAGGCGCCAACAATCTAAACCTTGGCACTCACCTCACTCCGATTAACCAACGCATCCAGTGCATCATTCAAACTCGATGCCTTGTCGCCAATCAACAGATGCCAAACCCCACCCTCTAACTGACTGACACCCTGGCAACCCAACGCCTTCAAATCACATTCCGACAACGCCTTGCCATCCGCGAGCTGCAGCCGGATTCGGGTCATGGCGATGCAATCCATCTGCAACACGTTCTCGCCCCCACCCAGTGCCTTCAGCCAACGCTGCGCTTCTGAGTTCGCCACCGCAGCAGGTTTCGGCGCATCGATAACAGCAGGAGGGGAGGAAACAAGTGCGCGCCCCAACGCCGGCATCGCCAAGCGAATCTCATCGGCAATGCTGTCGGCCATCGGCCCGACCACTACCTGCAAACTCCCACCCTTGCCCGGACGCACAACGGCCATCGCCCCCAGTGCTTTCAACTCCGCATCGTTTGCCTTGTTGCGATCCACCATGTCCAGCCGCAACCGAGTGGTGCACGCACCCACGGTGATCAAATTCTGCGCACCACCCAGCGCCTTGATGTAAGCCCCGGCCCGTTCATTCTCGGCGACGACTACTTTGTCGCCATTCAGAACATCTTCACGCCCCGGCGTCTTCAAGTTGAACCGACGAATGCAGAAATCAAACACCACGTAGTAGATCACCGCATACGCCAGGCCGACCGGTACCATCAACCAGCCGTTGGTGGATTTTCCCCAGCCGAGAATCATGTCGATCAAACCACCGGAAAACGTAAAACCGAGGTGAATGTTCAACAGGTTGGTGATCGCCATCGACAGGCCAGTCAGCAACGCATGCACGAGATAAAGCAGCGGCGCGAGGAACATGAAGGCGAATTCGATCGGCTCAGTCACTCCCGTCAAAAACGAAGTCAGCGCCATCGACAGGAAGATCCCGCCCATGACTTTGCGGCGTTCCGGCAGGGCGTTGCGGTACATCGCCAGGCACGCGGCGGGCAGGCCGAAGATCATCATCGGGAACATGCCGGTCATGAACTGGCCGCCTTTCGGGTCACCGGCGAAGTAGCGCGACAGGTCGCCGGTGACGATGGCGCCCGTGGTCGGGTCGGTAAAGTTACCGAAGACGAACCACGCCATGTTGTTGAGGATGTGGTGCAGCCCGGTGACGATCAGCAGGCGGTTGAACACGCCAAAGACGAACGCGCCGAAGCTGCCACTCTCCATCATCAGCGTGCCGAAGCTGTTGATGCCGTGCTGGATGGGCGGCCAGATCAAGCCAAAGATCACGCCCAGGCCGACGGCGGCGAACCCGGTGACAATCGGCACGAACCGCCGGCCGCCAAAGAATGCCAGGTACTCCGGCAGTTTGATGTCCTTGAAACGGTTGTACAGCGCGCCCGCCATCAAGCCGCTGACGATCCCGGCGAGCATGCCCATGTTGATGCTCGCGTCGAGCACCTTGAGGGTGGAGATCATCACCAGGTAGCCAATGACTCCGGCGAGGCCTGCGGTGCCGTTGTTGTCCTTGGCGAAACCGACCGCGATACCGATGGCGAAGATCATCGCCAGGTTGGCGAAGATCACCTGGCCGGCGTCGTGGATGATCGCGATGTTCAGCAGATCGGTGTCGCCCAGGCGCAGCAACAGGCCGGCTATCGGCAGGATCGCGATCGGCAGCATCAGCGCGCGGCCGAGGCGCTGCAGGCCTTCGATGAAGTATTGGTACATGGCGGATCTCCGTGGATTCTTGTTGTTTTCAGCTCAGAGGCCATTGCTGGTGACAGGCGTGACGCACAGCCGCGGCGCTGCTCAACTTGAGCAGGTCCTGGCTGATGCGTCGGCATTCGCTCGCGTCCAGGTGGCGGACGCGGTCCTTGATTTCACCGATCTGCACCGGGCTGACCGACAACTCGCTGACGCCCAGGCCAATCAGTACCGGCGTGGCCAGCGGATCGGAGGCCAGCGCGCCGCAGACACCGACCCAACGGTTATGTACCGCCGCACCGGCGCAGGTCTGGGCGATCAGTCGCAGCAATGCCGGGTGCATGGCGTCGACCCGCGAAGCGAGGCCGGCGTGGTCGCGGTCCATGGCCAAGGTGTATTGCGATAAATCGTTGGTGCCGATGGACAGGAAGTCCGCGTGTTCGGCCAGTTGTTCGGCCAGCAGCGCGGCGGCCGGAACTTCGATCATCACGCCCAGCTCCGGGCGCTCAAGCACACCGAGTTCACTGCACAACGCGTCGAGACGCTGGCGGATGTGCAGCAACTCATCGACTTCGGTGACCATCGGCAACAGGATCCGGCAGCGCGAAAGCGGATTGACGTGCAGCAGCGCGCGCAATTGCTGATCGAGGACTTCCGGGCGGACCTGAGCCAGGCGAATACCGCGCAGGCCAAGCACTGGATTGGCCTCGGCCGGCAGCGGCAAATAGTCGAGTTGTTTGTCTCCGCCGACGTCGATGGTGCGAATGATCACCGACTTGTCGCCCATGGCATCGAGCACGGCTTGATAGGCGGTGCGCTGTTCCTCTTCGTCCGGTGCGGTGTTGCGATCCACAAACAGAAATTCGGTACGCAGCAAGCCGACGCCGTCGGCGCCATTTGCCAAGGCATCAGCCGCTTCAGCGCTGGAGGCCACATTGGCGGCGACTTCGATGTGCAAACCGTCGAGGGTCAATGCGCGGGTATGCGCTTGGGATTGTTGAAGCGCGCGGCGCTGTTGATGATCGAGTTGCGCCTGATGCACTTCGGCCAAACGTTCGGCACTTGGCATCAGTTCAAGGCGACCGCCATCGGCATCCAGCACAACCGCTTGGCCTTGCTGCTGATCCAGCAGCGTAGAACCCAGTGCAACCATGCACGGCAGGCCTTTACCACGCGCGAGAATCGCCACGTGGGAAGTTGCGCCGCCCTCGGCCATGCACAACCCGGCGACACCTTGCTGACTGAGTTGCAGCAGGTCGGAAGGCGTCAATTCATGCGCGGCGACAATGGCGCCGGCCGGCACGTCGTAGTGCCAGGTTTCGCCAAGCAGGGCACGTAGCACGCGTTGTTTGAGGTCGCGCAGATCGTTGGCGCGTTCTGCCAACAACGGGCTGCCGAGTTGCTGGAGCACCTCGCACTGCACGTCGATCGATTGGCTCCAGGCGTGGGTCGCGGCCATGCCCTGGTCTATGGAAGTGTTCGCTGCGTTCAGCAACGCAGGGTCTTCGAGCAAGGCGAGGTGCGCGGCGAAGATCGCTTCTTCGTCGGTGTTTTTATGTTTCCTGGCTTGGGCCAGCGTGTGGTCGATTTCACTGCGCACAACGGTCAGCGCGGTATCGAGAACGTGCAGCTGTTGCTCGGGGTCATGGTTGCCGACGTCCACTGGTAGGCTGATTGCGTTCAAGCGAAACAACGGCCCGCCAACCAGACCGGGCGCGGCACAAACACCGTGCAGCACGCCCGCTTCGGCCGCTCGAGTGCGTCGGGCAATTGGTGTCGGCGCGGCGGCGTGGCTGTCTTCGGCCAGCGCTGTGGATAACGCGATCAGCAACGCTTGCAACGCAGCTTCGGCGTCCGGCCCCTGGCAGCTGACTTGAACCTCGTCCTGCTCGCCGACGGCCAAACTCATCAGCCCGATCAAGCTGTCGCAGGTCGCCGATTTGCCAGCGAAATGCAGCTGCGATTTGCTCTTGAAACCTTGCGCTGTCTGACGAATCAGCGCTGCCGGACGAGCATGTAAACCGCCACGATGGGCGATGCGAATGTGACCGTAAATCTCTTCCCCGGATAGCTCCGCTTCAGCCTGCGCCCCCGCCGCGTGTCGACGAATGATGTGCAGCAATGGCTCGCCAACTTTCACCGACCTCAGCGTGATCGGCCGCGCCTCAAAGTCCTGGCTGTTGGTCAGGATCATCAGGCTGACCAGGCTTTTGCACTGCTGCGCGACCTTGTCCAGGTCATAGCGCAACAACGGTTGGCCGTTGCTGACTCGCGCCCCTTCCTTGACCAGCATCGAGAAGCCTTCGCCCTGCAACTCGACGGTGTCGAGGCCCAGGTGAAGCAGCAATTCGGCGCCGTTGTCGGCACGCAAGGTGACGGCGTGGCCGGTGCGGGCGACGTGCACCACGACGCCGGCACACGGGGCGTGGAGGGTGTCGTTCAGCGGATCGATGGCGATCCCGTCGCCCATGGCGCCGCTGGCGAACACCGGGTCCGGGACTTTGGCGAGCGTGAGCACCGGGCCGCTGAGCGGGGCGCTGAGGGTCAGCTCTTTATTATTGTTGTGCATGGCTCGGTCTCATCAGTAAAAACGGTTCGGATCAACTCGCCCCGTAGCAGCTGTCGAGTGAAACGAGGCTGCGATCTTTTCAACGCAGGATCAAAAGATCGCAGCCTCGTTTCACTCGACAGCTGCTACAGGGGTCTCCACTCAGTGCGTGCGCGTCACTTTGCTCAAGTGCCGCGGCTGGTCCGGGTCCATGCCTCGGGCGACGGCCAAACCGGCGGCCATGACGTAGAAACTCTGGATTGCCAGAATCGGGTCGAGGGCCGGGTGCTCGGCGCGGGTCAGGGTGAGGTCGCGTTCGGCAATGTCATCCGGCGCGGCCAGCAATACGCGGGCACCGCGCTGGCGCATGTCGGCGGCGAGGCTCAGCAAGCCGGCCTGCTCTGCACCGCGCGGGGCGAAGATCAGCAGTGGATAATTTTCGTCGATCAACGCCATCGGGCCGTGACGGACCTCGGCGCTGCTGAAGGCTTCGGCCTGGATCGCCGAGGTTTCCTTGAATTTCAACGCGGCTTCCTGGGCGATGGCGAAACCTGCGCCACGGCCAATTACCATCAGGCGCTGGCAATCGCGCAAGGCATCGATGGCCAGGCTCCAGTCCTGTTTCGCCGCCTCGCGCAAACCTTCCGGCAGTGCGAGGCCGGCCTCCAGCAATTCCGCGTCCTCTTTCCAATGTGCGATCAGACGGGCGCTGGCGCTAAGGGTGGCGATAAAACTCTTGGTCGCCGCGACGCTGCTTTCGGTGCCGGCACACAGCGGCAGGCTGAACTCACACGCGGCCTCCAGCGGCGAACTCTCGGCGTTGACCATCGAGATGCTCAGGGCGCCGCGCTTGCGCAGCAGACGCATGCTGTTCACCAGATCGGGACTTTGCCCGGACTGCGAGAAGGCGAACGCCACTTGGCCGCTGACCTTCAACGGCGCTTGCAGCATGGTCACCACCGACATCGGCAACGACGCCACCGGGAAGCCCAATTGCTGCATGGTCAGGTAGGCGAAATAACTGGCGGCATGATCGGAGCTGCCGCGAGCGACGGTCATCGCCACTTGCGGCGGCTGACGACGCAGGCGCCCGGCGATCTCGATCATCTGCGGGTCGAGTTGCTGCAATTGGGCTTGCACGGCCTCGAATGAGGACAGCGCCTCTTCAAGCATTTTTGAAGTCAATGTCTTCTCCTTCGACCATGACGGCGGTCAGTGTGAGTGAGCGATCGAGCCGCACGCAGTCGGCCCAGCTGCCGGGTTGCAGGCGCCCGCGTTCGGTGAGGCCGAGGTAGTCGGCGGGGAATTGCGAAAGACGTTGCGAGGCCTCTGCGATCGGCAGACCGATCTTCACCAGATTGCGCAGCGCCTGATCCATGGTCAGGGTGCTGCCGGCCAAAGTACCGTCGGGCAAGCGCACACCGCCCAGGCATTTGGTCACAGTGTGGCTGCCGAGCTTGTACTCACCGTCGGGCATGCCGGCAGCGGCGGTGGAGTCGGTGACGCAATACAGGCACGGGATTGAGCGCAGGGCCACACGGATGGCGCCGGGGTGCACGTGCAGCAAGTCCGGAATCAGTTCTGCGTATTTGGCGTGAGCCAGTGCCGCGCCGACGATGCCCGGTTCGCGGTGATGCAACGGGCTCATGGCGTTGTAGAGGTGGGTGAAACTGCTGGCACCTGCTTCAAGCGCGGCCACGCCTTCCTCGTAACTGCCGAGGGTGTGGCCGATTTGCATGCGCACGCCGCGAGCGCTGAGGTTGCGGATCAAAGCGTCGTGACCGGCGATTTCCGGGGCGATGGTGATCACCCGGATTGGTGCCAGTGCCAGGTATTCTTCGACTTCTGCCATCAATGCGGTGTGGGCGAAATTCGGTTGGGCACCGAGTTTGCCGGGGTTGATGTACGGGCCTTCGAGGTGCACGCCGAGGACTCGGGCGCTGCCTTTTGGACGCTGCTCGCAGAACTCGCCGATGTCCTTGAGTACTCGCGAAATCTCTTCGTTCGGCGCAGTCATGGTGGTCGCCAGCAGCGACGTGGTGCCGAAACGCACGTGGGTTTTGGTGATGGTCTCGAAGGCTGGCGCACCTTCCATGATGTCTTTGCCGCCGCCGCCATGAACGTGCAGGTCGATGAAACCTGGCAGCAGGTAGGGCAGGTCGTTGTCGGCCGGGTCGCACAGATGGCCTTCGATCGACACGACCTTGCCATGTTCGTGAATCAGCCGGCCGCGAACCCAGCCGCGGGCGGTGAGGATGTTGTCTTCAGACATAATCAGTTCTCGGTTCTTTAGCGGCGAAGCGGGTTATCGACGAAGTTCTTTATCTACGGAGCTCTGCGACAAAGTCGTAGTAGTCGTTGCGGCAATAGGTGTCCGTGACTTCGATTGGCGTGTTGTCTTCCAGGTAACCGACCCGGGTCATCAGCAGCATGGCGGTGCCGGGGGCAATGCCCACCAGGGCGGCGAATTCGTCCGAGGCGTTGATCGCCTGAATGTGCTGCAGGGCGCGGACGATCGGCTTGCCGATGCCGTCGAGGTATTCGTAGAGGGAGTCGCCCACGGCTTGTGGCTTGGGAATGATCGAGGCGGGCAGGGTGCTCATCTCGATCGCCATTACCGTGTCGTCGGCTTTACGCAGGCGCTTGAGCCGCGCGACCTTGTCGTTCGGCGAGAGGCCCAGGCGGATCAGTTCTTCGTGGGTCGGCGGAGTGATTTCACGCTCCAGCCATTGCGAGCCGGGGACGAAGCCCTTCAGGCGCAGCATCTCGCTGAAACCCGAGAGGCGCGACAGCGGTTGTTCCAGGCGCGGGGTGATGAAGGTGCCGGAACCTTGGTTGCGGCGGATCAGGCCTTGCTCGAACAGAACTTCCAGCGCCTTGCGGGCGGTGACGCGGGAGATGCCCAGCATTTCGCTGAGGTTGCGCTCCGACGGCATGGCCTGTTCGGCTTTCCACTGGCCGGCATGGATCGCCGCTTCCAGATTGCGCGCCAGTTGCAGGTACAGCGGCGTGGGCTGGGTGTCGTCAGGGCGTAGGGCCTGGAGGTCATTCATGTAGGTTTGGTCCGATGCGGATATTGGAGTGTTGTCGCCCGGTGGTGGGGTGAAACCTAATACCACTTAAATACCATGTCAATGAGACCACTTTGCTGTGGGCGCGGGAAAGCCTGCTCTGATTGATGGGCAATAGGATTGATGGTTTGAAGTGGTATTAGAGGTGGGGATTTTGAACGCAAAGATCGCAGCCTGCGGCAGCTCCTACCGATGGGAGTGGTATCTACCCGGTAGGAGCTGCCGAAGGCTGCGATCTTTTGAATTTATTTTTTCGATGGCGACCGAAGGTAGCCTTTACGGACGGATTTCGATCATCGTGCCGTCCGGCACCAAACCCCAGACCTCGCGCATGTCCATGTTGCGCATGGCAATGCAGCCGTCGGTCCAGTCCAGCGTATGGAACAGGTCTTCGGGGTTTTCTTCAGTGTCCGGGGTGCCGTGGATCATGATCATGCTACCGGGTTCGACGCCTTCACGCCGGGAGCGCGCGGAGTCACTGATGTTCGGGTAGGAGATGTGCATCGCCAGATTGAATTTATCGCTGACCTTGCGCCAGTCCAGCCAATAGAAACCTTCAGGCGTGCGTTTGTCGCCTTCCATCAGCTTCGGCCCCTTGGGGCGTTTGCCCAAGGAAATGCGATAGGTCTTGAGCGGCTTGCCGTCATTGATCAATTGCAATTGGTGGGCGGACTTGAGCACCAGAACTTTTTCGATGACTTTGCCGTCCAGCGTTTCCGCAATGGAAGCCTGGGAGACAGCGACGAACGACAAGCAAAACAGGGCAAGCAACCAGCGCATTGAAACGATATCCCTAAGAGGTGTCGCGACTATTTAATAGTTATAGGTGTTTTTTTATTTATTGGCAGGCTGAGCAAGCGGTGGGATCGACTCGGACCGCACGGGGTAGACCTCGGTCCGCCGGTCAGCGAAGAAGCATTCTAAGGTACGGCCCACCGTGCGGAAAGCCAGCTCGGACCAAGGGATGTCGGCTTCTTCGAAAAGCGCCACTTCAAGGCTCTCGGGACCGGCGCAGAAGTCCAGGTCCACCAGCTCGGCGCGGAAGAACACATGCACCTGGCTGATGTGCGGCACGTCGATCAACGTATAGATGCTCAGGTTGCGCACCCGCGCGCAGGCTTCTTCGGCCGTCTCGCGAATGGCCGCCTGCTCGATGGTTTCACCGTTTTCCATGAAGCCGGCGGGCAGGGTCCAATAACCGAGCCGAGGCTCGATGGCGCGTCGGCACAACAAGACCTTGGCGCCCCAGGTCGCCACGCAACCGGCGACGATATTGGGGTTCTGGTAGTGAATCGCCTGACAGCTGTCACAGACAAAACGCAGGCGCGAATCGCCCTCTGGAATGCGCTGGGTCACCGGGTTGCCGCACTGACTGCAAAATTTCATGCTTGGGTTCCTGAATGCTGCGCCTATCTTGGCGTGCGGCGGTGTCTGTCGGCAAGTTGTCGTTTAGCGACATGCAGTGGTTATGGGGTTGGGCGGTCGGTTCGATTGGTGCATGATGCATAGGGTCTGTTGACGTTTGCTGGCGAACTGCGTTGCAGTGCCAACGCGGTTGTCAGCAAACGTCAACAGACCCTACGGCCAACAGATCGAGAAGACTCATGCTGGACGAGCTACTGCATCGAGTAAGCAACCACACCCCAAGCACACTGGAAACCGATAAACGTTTCCCCGAGGCCGCAGTGCTGGTGCCCATCACCCGCAGTGACGAACCGGAACTGGTTCTGACCCTGCGCGCCAGCGGGCTCTCGACCCATGGCGGTGAAGTCGCCTTCCCCGGCGGGCGGCGCGACCCCGAAGACCCTGACCTTATTTTCACCGCCCTGCGCGAAGCCGAAGAAGAAATCGGCCTGCCGCCGGGGCTGGTCGAAGTGATCGGCCCGCTGAGCCCGTTGATCTCCCTGCACGGCATCAAGGTCACACCCTATGTCGGTGTGATTCCGGACTTTGTCGAGTACCGGGCCAACGATGCCGAGATCGCCGCAGTCTTCAGCGTACCGCTGGAGTTCTTCCGCATGGATCCGCGCGAACACACCCATCGAATCGACTACCAGGGCCGCAGTTGGTACGTGCCGAGCTATCGTTATGGCGAGTACAAAATCTGGGGCCTGACGGCGATTATGATCGTCGAGTTGATCAACCTGCTCTATGACGCCAAAATCAGCCTGCACCAGCCACCCAAGACGTTTATCAATACCTGAAGCCATCGCCCGTATGGCGTGAACCCCGCTTTTTGCAAGTGAGCCAGCCTGGCCTTGAGGACAATAAGATGAAATATCGCCTGGGCGACGCCCGCGTCGAAACCCATCCGCAGAGCTGGGTCGCACCCAATGCCGTGCTGGTGGGCAAGGTCAAACTGGAAGAGGGCGCCAACGTCTGGTTCAACGCTGTGCTACGTGGCGACAACGAACTGATCCTGATCGGCAAGAACAGCAACGTCCAGGATGGCACGGTGATGCACACCGACATGGGTTACCCGCTGACCATCGGCACCGGCGTGACCATCGGCCATAACGCCATGCTCCATGGCTGCACGGTGGGCGATTACAGCTTGATCGGGATTAACGCGGTGATCCTCAACGGCGCGAAAATCGGCAAGAACTGCATCATCGGCGCCAACTCACTGATTGGTGAGGGCAAGGAGATTCCAGACGGTTCGCTGGTCATGGGATCCCCCGGCAAAGTGGTGCGCGAGCTGACCGAGCCGCAGAAAAAAATGCTGGAGGCCAGCGCTGCTCACTATGTGCATAACTCGCAACGGTATGCCCGCGATCTGGTTGAGCAGGAAGAATGAGCACGCCCGAGCGCCCGGTTCGATCGCCTTGCGTGAATATTTGCGCGCTGGACGAGGACGATATTTGCACCGGGTGTCAGCGCACAGTGGAAGAGATCACTCGCTGGAGCCGGATGGACAATGAAGAGCGGCGCAAGGTGTTGGGGTTGTGCCATGAGCGGGCTAAATCCAGCGGCCTTCTCTGGATGCTGGGCAAAACCACCGACCTGTAACCGCATTGGGTTTGGCGGCGTTGCTTGGCTGAAGTACCCTGTGCGCAAAATTGACAGGTGTCCCGCCGCCCCATGCTCTTCCTGATCGCTTACATCAGCAGCGTCGTGCTGATCAACTACGCCTTTTCCACCGCTCCGCACCTGGACATCATCTGGTCGGCCTGGGGTGGTTTGGTGTTCGTTTTGCGCGACATGGTACAAACCCGTTTCGGCCATGGTGCGATCGCGGCGATGCTGGCAGCGCTGGTGTTGTCTTACGTGACGTCCGATCCCTCCATCGCGCTGGCCAGCGCTACTGCGTTCGCCGTGTCCGAATGCATCGACTGGCTGGTGTTCAGCATCACCAAGCGTCCCTTGCACGACCGCCTGTGGATAAGTTCGGCCCTGAGCATTCCCCTCGATACCTTCATCTTCTTCGGCATGATCGATGCGTTCACTCCAGGCGTGATCCTCACCGCCATGGGCTCGAAGTTCGCGGGCGTGACGGCCGTGTGGTTGATCATGGCCTGGCGCTTGCGCAAACAGGCCGTCGTCAGCTGAAGCCAAACCCGCAGGTTCATGTAAAATGCCGCGCTTTCTCCCCATGGGAAGCGCGCCAGGCGTAGCTACCCTCGATGATCCGCTTCTTGAGGACCTGAGATGACCCGTATCGGAACTCCATTGTCGCCAACCGCGACCCGCGTATTGCTGTGTGGCTGTGGCGAGTTGGGCAAGGAAGTGGTGATCGAGCTGCAACGCCTGGGCGTTGAAGTGATTGCCGTGGATCGCTACGCCAATGCGCCAGCCATGCAGGTCGCCCATCGTAGCCATGTGATCAACATGCTCGACGGTGCCGCTCTGCGTGCGGTGATCGAAGCCGAAAAGCCACATTTCATCGTGCCGGAAATCGAAGCCATTGCCACCGCGACCCTCGTGGAACTGGAAGCCGAAGGCTTCACCGTGATCCCGACCGCTCGCGCCGCGCAGTTGACCATGAACCGCGAAGGCATCCGTCGCCTGGCCGCTGAAGAGCTGGACCTGCCGACCTCGCCGTACCACTTCGCCGACACCTTCGAGGATTACAGCAAGGCAGTCCAGGACCTGGGCTTCCCGTGCGTGGTCAAGCCAGTCATGAGCTCCTCGGGTAAAGGTCAGAGCCTGCTGCGTAGCGTCGATGACGTGCAGAAGGCCTGGGATTACGCTCAAGAAGGCGGCCGTGCCGGTAAAGGCCGCGTGATCATCGAAGGCTTCATCGATTTCGACTACGAAATCACCCTGTTGACTGTGCGTCACGTCGGCGGCACTACGTTCTGCGCGCCAGTCGGTCACCGTCAGGAGAAGGGCGACTATCAGGAATCCTGGCAGCCACAAGCCATGAGCCCGATTGCCCTGGCCGAATCCGAGCGCGTTGCCAAAGCCGTCACTGAAGCCTTGGGTGGTCGTGGTCTGTTTGGTGTTGAGCTGTTCATCAAAGGTGATCAGGTGTGGTTCAGCGAAGTCTCGCCGCGCCCACATGACACCGGTCTGGTGACGTTGATTTCCCAGGACCTGTCGCAGTTTGCGCTGCACGCACGGGCGATTCTGGGCCTGCCGATTCCATTGATCCGTCAGTTCGGTCCTTCGGCTTCGGCGGTGATTCTGGTGGAAGGGCAGTCGACCCAGACGGCTTTCGCCAATCTCGGTGCTGCGTTGAACGAGCCGGATACGGCGTTGCGTCTGTTCGGCAAGCCTGAAGTGAATGGTCAGCGTCGGATGGGTGTGGCGTTGGCGCGTGATGAGTCGATTGAAGCGGCTCGTGCCAAGGCTACCCGCGCTTCTCAGGCTGTTGTTGTAGAGCTTTAACCGGGGCGCGGCATTCGCGAGCAAGCCCGCTCCCACATTGGATTGGTGTGAACACAGATGTTGTGTACACCCAAATCCAATGTGGGAGCGGGCTTGCTCGCGAAGCTTTTGACTTTGTTTATGTCACCCGATTCAAATCGTTATGCCGCGTTTCCTTCAGGCACAGCACAGCAATCAAGCTCAGCACCGCCGCCCCCGACACATACCCGCCGACATAACTCAAACCGCCCATCGCCACCAGCTTCTGTGCGAAGAACGGCGCCGCCGAGGCCCCGACAATGCCGCCCAGGTTGTAGGCCGCCGACGCACCGGTATAACGCACGTGAGTCGGAAACAGCTCCGGCAGCAGCGCGCCCATCGGCGCAAACGTCACACCCATCAGAAACAGCTCGATGCACAGGAACAGCGCCACGCCCCAGGTCGAACCTTGGGTCAGCAGCGGCTCCATCAGGAAACCGGACAGAATCGCCAGCACACCGCCGATGATCAGCACTGGTTTGCGCCCGTAACGATCACTGGCCCAGGCCGACAGCGGCGTAGCGGCGGCCATGAACAGCACGGCGAAGCACAGCAGCGCGAGGAAAGTCTCGCGGGTGTAGCCGAGCGTCGATACGCCATAACTCAGCGAAAACACCGTCGAGATATAGAACAGCGCGTAGCACACCACCATCGCCCCGGCACCCAGCAACATCGGCGCCCAATATTGGCTGAACAGCTCGACCAGCGGGATCTTCACCCGCTCCTGGCGAGCCATTGCGTTGGCAAACACCGGGGTTTCGTGAAGCTTGAGGCGCACGTACAGACCGACCATCACCAGCGCGGCACTGAGCAGGAACGGAATCCGCCAGCCCCACGAGCGGAACTGCTCGTCGTTCAGGGTCATTGCCAGCGTAAGAAACAACCCATTGGCCGCGAGGAAGCCGATCGAGGGGCCGAGTTGCGGGAACATGCCGAACCAGGCGCGTTTGCCCTTCGGTGCATTCTCGGTGGCCAGCAACGCCGCGCCGCCCCATTCACCGCCAAGTCCCAGGCCCTGGCCGAAGCGCAGCACGCAAAGCAGGATCGGCGCCCAGGCCCCAATGCTGTCGTAACCCGGGAGTACGCCGATCAGCGTGGTGCATACGCCCATCAGCAGCAGTGAGGCAACCAGTGTCGATTTGCGCCCGATACGGTCGCCGAAGTGACCGAAAAGCGCCGATCCCAGCGGTCGAGCCAGGAAGGCGATGCCGAAGGTGAGGAACGCCGACAGCATCTGGGCCGTGCCGGAGGTCTGCGGAAAAAATACCGGACCGATCACCAGCGCAGCGGCAGTGGCATAGACGTAGAAGTCGTAGAACTCGATGGCGGTGCCGATGAAACTCGCGGTCGCCACGCGGGTGGCGGAATTCGTCGGTTGCGCAGGCGCGGTGTCGTTATAAGTCGTGCTGGTCGTCATGCAGTTATCCCTGACAGTCATGTGCCCCCGTGGAGCGAATTATTATGGTCGTACACCCAGGGATGTGGGAGTGAGGCGCGGCCGCTGTTCAAGGTAGGAACAGTCGTCGGTGTGGTGCGGATATTGTCGATGATCTGGCCGGAACCTGCTGCGTGCGGGGTAAGCACGTGGTTCGGCGGGGCTTGGGTAAGCGGCTCGATTATAGGAAGGCGGCTAACGATCGAACAAGGGGTAAAAAAGATCTAGCGGACGGGTAAGACTGCCGGCGTCGAACTGGTATGCCAGATCAGTACCCGGCTGACCCGATTGTCTTCCGTCTCCAGAATCTCCAGCCGATAACGCCCGATCTTCAGGCATACCGCACTTTCGGGAATCGTCTCCAGTGCCTCGGTCACCAGCCCGTTGAGGGTTTTCGGACCGTCGCTCGGTAGGTGCCAGCCCAGGCTCTTGTTCAATTCGCGAATCGACGCCGCCCCTTCGATCACCAGGCGGCCATCGGCCTGTGGGTGGATGTGCGGGTTATCCAGGCTGTGCTGGCTTTCGAACTCGCCGACGATTTCTTCGAGAATGTCTTCCAGGGTCACGACACCGAGCACTTCGCCGTACTCGTCGACCACCATGCCCAGGCGTCGCTGTTGTTTGTGGAAATTCAACAGCTGCAGTTGCAACGGGGTGCTTTCCGGCACGAAATAAGGGTCGTGGCTGGCCGCCAACAATGCTTCCAGGGTCAGGCTGGAATCGTGCAACAAGTGACGGATCTGCCGGGTATTGAGCACCGCCTCGACCTGATTGATGTCGCTGTGGAAAACCGGCAAGCGCGTGCGTTTATTGGCGCGAAGCTGCTCGATGATTTCCTCGAGGGAGTCGTCCAGATTGACCCCGTCGACGTCACTGCGCGGCACCAGAATGTCGTTGACCGTGATGTTGTCCAGCGCATGGATGCCTGACAGCGGGTGTGGGCGGCAGACGGCGTGTTCGTGATCGTCATGCCGATCGTTCGGGGCCTCGTCTTCGCTCTGCTGCACCACTTTGACTTTGCGGGCGAACGGTCGCATCAGCAACTGGCTTATGCCATTGAGCAACCAGGCGGCGGGATAGATGATTTTCAGTGGCGCGCCAAGCAACGTGTTGCCCAGGGCCAGGACGGCGTCCGGATAACGGACGGCGAGGGTGCGCGGCAGGTAGTCGGCGAACACCAGAAGAACGGCGCCAGCCCCCAGGCAGGCTACCCATGGACCGTTTTCCGCCCAAGTGAAAATCGCCAGCAAGGTGCTGATGACCACGACCAGTGCGCGGCACAGGGTGTTGCAGAGGATCAGGCTATTGAGCGAAAAGCTCAGCTTTGCCACCGGCTTGTCGCTCGAGCGCGAAGCGGTCCGCTGCGCGAGCAAGTACTGTTGCGCAGCTTCGATGGCGGTAAACAGCCCCGACCATAAAATCAGCAGGGCCACTACCGCGAGCATCGGCCCTATGGGCAAGTCGTCCATTAATGCCGCCCGTCAGATATGCAGGATGTATTCACGAACCAGCTTACTGCCGAAATACGCCAGCATCAGCAGGCAGAAACCGGCGAGGGTCCAGCGAATGGCCTTGTGTCCGCGCCAGCCGAGGCGGTTACGGCCCCAGAGCAGCACGCTGAAAACGATCCAGGCGAGGCATGCCAGCAAGGTTTTGTGCACCAGGTGCTGGGCGAACAGGTTGTCGACGAACAGCCAGCCGGAGATCAGCGACAGCGACAGCAGGGTCCAGCCGGCCCAGAGGAAGCCGAACAGCAGGCTTTCCATGGTTTGCAGCGGCGGGAAGTTCTTGATCAGGCCGGACGGGTGCTTGTGCTTGAGTTGATGGTCTTGAACCAGCAGCAGTAACGCCTGGAATACCGCGATGGTGAACATGCCGTAGGCGAGGATCGACAGCAGGATGTGGGCGAGGATGCCCGGTTCTTCGTCGATGATCTGCACCGTGCCCGCGGGGGCGAACTGTGCGAGCAGCACAGTGGCGGCGCCGAGCGGGAACAGCAATATAAGCAGGTTCTCCACCGGGATCCGCGAGCAGGCCAACAGCGTCAGGGCAATCACCGCGGCAGCAATCAGGCTGGCGGCGCTGAAAAAATCCAGGCCCAGGCCAATCGGTGTCAGCAGGTGGGTGAACAGGCTGGCGCTATGAGCCAGCACGGCGAGCACGCCGAGCGTGACCAGCAGGCGTTTGTTCGCCTTGGCACCGGTGGCCAGACGAGTGCCCTGATAGAGGGTCGCAGCGGCATACAAGCAGGCGGCGGCGAGGGTAGTTAGCAAACTGGGTGACAAGGGGAGCATAAATCCTGTTAGGCAAGCCCGAAAGGCGCTGAGTTTGGCATAGAACCCCCGCAGCACGAAAGACCATGCAACCTGACGACGAGGTGTCCGCCAGACGCAGTCTTCGCTATAATCCGCGACCTGCCCACGCCGCAGGCTCGCCGAGCACATGTTTATTCCGGTCTGGGCCGCCATTATCCCGGTCTACACAGGGCCTGAAAGGATCGCGCAATGTTTGAAAACTTAACCGACCGTCTCTCGCAGACGCTGCGCCATGTCACCGGCAAGGCCAAGCTGACCGAAGACAACATCAAAGACACCCTGCGCGAAGTGCGCATGGCGTTGCTCGAAGCTGACGTCGCCTTGCCGGTGGTGAAAGACTTCGTCAATTCGGTCAAGGAACGCGCCGTCGGCACCGAGGTGTCGCGCAGCCTGACGCCGGGCCAGGCCTTCGTGAAGATCGTCCAGGCCGAACTCGAAAGCCTGATGGGCGCGGCCAACGAAGACTTGAACCTGAGCGCCGTTCCTCCGGCCGTCGTGCTGATGGCCGGTTTGCAGGGTGCAGGTAAAACCACCACCGCCGGCAAACTCGCGCGCTTCCTTAAAGAGCGCAAGAAGAAGTCGGTCATGGTCGTGTCTGCGGACGTTTACCGTCCGGCAGCGATCAAGCAGCTGGAAATGCTCGCAGGTGAAGTCGGCGTAACCTTCTTCCCGTCCGACCTGAGCCAGAAGCCGGTCGACATCGCGCAAGCGGCTATTAAAGAAGCAAAACTGAAATTCATTGATGTCGTCATCGTCGATACCGCCGGTCGCCTGCACATCGATGAAGAGATGATGGGCGAGATCAAGGCGCTGCATGCCGCGATCAACCCGGTGGAAACACTGTTCGTGGTCGACGCCATGACCGGCCAGGACGCCGCCAACACGGCCAAGGCCTTTGGTGATGCTCTGCCGCTGACCGGTGTGATCCTGACCAAGGTCGACGGCGATGCCCGTGGTGGTGCCGCGCTGTCGGTTCGCGCCATCACCGGCAAGCCGATCAAGTTCATCGGTATGGGCGAGAAGAGCGACGCGCTCGAACCGTTCCACCCGGAGCGTATTGCTTCGCGCATCCTCGGTATGGGCGACGTACTCAGCCTGATCGAGCAGGCCGAACAGACTCTCGACAAGGACAAGGCCGACAAACTGGCCAAGAAGCTGAAGAAGGGCAAGGGCTTCGACCTCGAAGACTTCCGCGATCAGCTGCAACAGATGAAAAACATGGGCGGCCTCGGCGGCCTCATGGACAAACTGCCAAACATGGGTGGTATGAACCTGGCGCAGATGGGTAACGCCCAAGGCGCGGCAGAGAAACAATTCAAGCAGATGGAAGCCATCATCAACTCCATGACCCCGGCCGAGCGCCGCGACCCTGAGATGATCAGCGGTTCGCGCAAACGCCGGATCGCCATGGGTTCCGGCACTCAGGTGCAGGACATCGGTCGCTTGATCAAGCAGCACAAGCAGATGCAGAAGATGATGAAGAAGTTCTCCGCAAAAGGCGGAATGGCCAAAATGATGCGCGGCATGGGCGGTATGTTGCCCGGCGGCGGCATGCCGAGAATGTAAAGAATCCGCGTCGGCAGCGATGTCGACGCAGCCCCACATGGACGTGGGATCTCCAGCAAACCCGCACTTGGCGGGAGCTGACTGGCCGTTTTCAACGACGGCTCTATAGCAAATCTTGATGGCGACTGAAAGGCCGCCGGAAAAAGTCATTTGCAAAAGTCCGGATATTCCTTAGAATATGCGGCCTTTCGGGCACCTATGCCCGCTGTGCCTTTAGATTTGCAGCACCGACTACAGGAACGATGTTCACATGCTAACAATCCGTCTTGCCCTTGGCGGCTCCAAAAAGCGCCCGTTTTACCACTTGACCGTAACCGACAGCCGCAACCCGCGCGACGGTTCGCACAAGGAACAGGTTGGTTTCTTCAACCCTGTTGCTCGTGGTCAAGAAGTCCGTCTGTCCGTGAACCAAGAGCGCGTAGCCTACTGGCTGAGCGTTGGTGCACAACCTTCTGAGCGCGTTGCTCAGTTGTTGAAGGACGCGTCTAAGGCTGCGGCCTGAGCAATATGAACGCGACGCCAGCTGTTGCTGATGATTTGATCGTTATCGGCAAAATTTATTCGGTTCATGGCGTTCGCGGCGAAGTGAAGGTGTATTCCTTTACTGATCCGACTGAAAACCTGTTGCAGTACAAAACCTGGACGCTCAAGCGCGAAGGTAGTGTGAAACAGGTCGAGCTGGTCAGCGGACGTGGGAACGACAAGTTCCTGGTCGCAAAGCTCAAGGGTCTTGATGATCGTGAAGAAGCGCGTCTTCTTGCCGGTTATGAGATCTGCGTGCCGCGCAACCTGTTCCCTGAATTGACCGACGGCGAGTACTACTGGTACCAGCTGGAAGGTCTGAAGGTCATTGATCAACTCGGGCAATTGCTCGGGAAAATCGATCATCTTCTGGAAACCGGCGCCAATGATGTAATGGTGGTCAAGCCTTGCGCTGGCAGCCTGGATGATCGCGAACGCCTGTTGCCCTATACGGAGCAATGCGTGTTGGCCGTCGACCTTGCCGCAGGCGAGATGAAGGTGGAATGGGATGCGGACTTCTAAGCGTGGCTAACTTGCGCGTAGAAGTGATCAGTTTGTTTCCCGAGATGTTCTCCGCCATCAGCGAGTACGGCATCACCAGTCGTGCGGTGAAACAGGGGCTCTTGCAGCTCACCTGTTGGAATCCGCGAGACTACACGACGGATCGACATCACACTGTGGACGATCGCCCATTTGGCGGTGGCCCGGGCATGGTGATGAAGATCAAGCCCCTGGAAGATGCGTTGGTTCAGGCCAAGGCAGCAGCCGGGGAGGCGGCGAAGGTAATTTACCTGTCCCCCCAAGGCCGTCAACTGACTCAGTCGGCGGTACGCGAGTTGGCGAATCTGGATGCATTGATCCTGATTGCCGGCCGCTATGAAGGCATTGACGAGCGTTTTATTGATGCTCATGTCGATGAAGAGTGGTCGATTGGCGACTATGTACTGTCTGGCGGCGAGCTGCCGGCGATGGTCCTGATCGATGCGGTTACACGACTGCTGCCTGGAGCTTTAGGGCATGCGGACTCCGCCGAGGAAGATTCCTTTACGGATGGTTTGCTGGATTGCCCGCACTACACCCGACCGGAGGTGTATGCGGATCAGCGTGTTCCCGACGTATTGCTAAGTGGCAATCACGCGCATATCCGGCGTTGGCGTTTACAGCAGTCCCTTGGTAGGACCTTTGAACGACGCGCCGATCTTCTGGAAAGCCGCTCGCTTTCTGGAGAAGAGAAGAAGCTGCTCGAGGAATACATCCGCGAGCGGGACGATAGTTAACAACGTATCGATGGTAGATCCGACGATTTACCTTAGGAGCACAGCATGACTAACAAAATCATCCTTGCACTCGAAGCAGAGCAGATGACCAAAGAGATCCCTACCTTTGCCCCGGGCGACACCATTGTCGTTCAGGTGAAAGTGAAGGAAGGCGACCGTTCGCGTCTGCAAGCGTTCGAAGGTGTTGTTATCGCCAAGCGTAACCGCGGCGTAAACAGTGCTTTCACCGTTCGTAAAATCTCCAACGGTGTTGGCGTAGAGCGTACTTTCCAGACCTACAGCCCGCAAATCGACAGCATGGCCGTTAAACGTCGCGGTGACGTACGTAAAGCCAAGCTGTACTACCTGCGTGACCTGTCCGGTAAAGCAGCTCGCATCAAGGAAAAACTGGCTTAAGTCCAGCTTCCGATGCAGAAAAAAGCAGCCTACGGGCTGCTTTTTTGTTGCCTGCGATTTATCTTCCCTGGCCGTACTGTCGGTCTTGCCTGAGCCTTTATGCCTGCCATCGATCATCCTTTGATAGACCAGTTTCTCGACGCTCTGTGGCTGGAGAAAGGTCTTTCCGATAACACCCGCGATGCCTATCGCAGCGACCTGGCCCTGTTCAACGGCTGGCTGCAGGAAAAAGGGTTGGAGTTGATCAATGCCGGCCGCGAATTGATCCTCGATCACTTGGCCTGGCGTCTGGAGCAAAACTACAAGCCCCGCTCGACGGCGCGTTTTCTCTCTGGCGTGCGTGGTTTCTATCGCTATTTGCTGCGGGAAAAGCTGATTGCAGTCGATCCGACCTTGCGTGTCGATATGCCGCAGCTGGGTCGGCCACTGCCTAAATCCTTGTCGGAAGCGGATGTGGAGGCCTTGTTAAAAGCACCTGACCTGAGCGAAGCCATCGGCCAGCGTGACCGCGCCATGCTCGAAGTGCTTTATGCCTGCGGCTTGCGTGTGACGGAGCTGATCAGCCTGACACTGGAGCAGGTCAATCTGCGCCAAGGCGTGCTGCGAGTGATGGGCAAGGGCAGCAAGGAGCGGCTGGTGCCGATGGGCGAGGAGGCGATTGTCTGGGTCGAGCGTTACCTGCGTGATGGCCGCCAGGAGCTGCTCGGCGGACGTCCCAGCGATGTCATGTTCCCCAGCCAGCGCGGCGAGCAGATGACTCGGCAGACCTTCTGGCATCGCATCAAGCACCAGGCCAAGGTTGCCGGGATCGGCAAGTCGCTGTCGCCGCATACCTTGCGCCATGCCTTCGCCACTCACTTGCTCAACCATGGCGCGGATTTGCGGGTGGTGCAAATGCTGCTCGGCCACAGCGATCTGTCGACCACGCAGATTTACACCCATGTCGCCCGCGCACGTTTGCAGGACCTGCATGCCAAACACCATCCGCGCGGTTAAGCGCCAATGTCCTGCATCACCCGCATTCGGCCACAGGGGCCTTATGTGGTAGGCTTTGCCGGTTTGCACGATGGGCGTTTATGACCCGGTGTTTCGGCACGGGCGTTCTGATCGACCCATTTGTCCGCCTTCAGGAGTTCTCATGCGTCTGACCCAGATTTTCGCCGCCGCAGCCATTGCGTTGGTCAGCACCTTTGCCGTCGCCGATGACGCGGCCGACAAAGCCATTCGTAAAAGCCTGGAAAACCTCCAGCTCGAAGTGCCAGTAGAAAGCATCACCGCCAGCCCGCTGCCAGGTCTGTACGAAGTCAAACTCAAGGGCAGCCGCGTGCTCTATGCCAGCGCCGATGGCCAGTACGTGGTTCAGGGCTACATGTTCCAGCTCAAGGACGGCAAACCGGTCAACCTGACCGAGAAGACCGAACGCCTGGGCGTTTCCAAACTGGTCAACGAGATTCCAGTGGCTGAAACCGTGGTCTACCCGGCGATCGGCGAAACCAAATCGCACATCACCGTGTTCACCGACACCACCTGCCCGTATTGCCACAAGCTGCACGCCGAAGTACCTGAACTGAACAAGCGCGGCATCGAAGTGCGTTACGTCGCGTTCCCGCGCCAGGGCCTTGGCTCGCCGGGTGACGAACAGCTGCAAGCGGTCTGGTGCTCGAAAGACAAGAAAGCCGCCATGGACAAGATGGTCGACGGCAAGGAAATCAAGGCCGCCAAGTGCGATAACCCGGTTTCCAAGCAGTTCGCCCTCGGTCAGTCGATCGGCGTGAACGGTACACCGGCCATCGTTTTGGCCGACGGCCAGGTCATTCCGGGCTACCAGCCTGCGCCACAAGTCGCCAAACTGGCGCTGGGCGCGAAGTAAATTCGCATCGTCACGGTCAGCCATTGACGATCATGGTTCGGCGGCAGCATTCGCCGGGCCATTAATAGAGAACCGCGAGCATGCGGTTGTTTTCACGGCCGGCCTTGAGTCGGCCGTTTTATGGGGAGTTCACAGTGAAACCGGTCAAAGTAGGCATCTGTGGGTTAGGGACCGTCGGTGGCGGTACCTTCAACGTACTTCAGCGTAACGCCGAGGAAATTGCTCGTCGTGCCGGGCGTGGAATCGAAGTGGCACAAATTGCCATGCGCACGCCAAAGCCTCAGTTCCAGACGACCGGTATTGCGATTACCAACGATGTCTTCGAAGTGGCCACGAACCCTGAGATCGACATCGTCATAGAGCTGATGGGCGGCTACACCGTTGCCCGCGAGCTGGTACTCAAAGCGATCGAGAACGGAAAACATGTTGTGACCGCGAACAAGGCGTTGATCGCCGTTCACGGTAATGAAATTTTCGCCAAGGCCCGCGAGAAGGGCGTGATTGTGGCGTTCGAAGCCGCCGTGGCCGGTGGCATTCCGGTGATCAAGGCGATCCGTGAAGGCCTGTCGGCCAACCGCATCAACTGGGTCGCCGGCATCATCAACGGCACCGGCAACTTCATCCTCACCGAAATGCGCGAGAAGGGCCGGACCTTCGAAGACGTACTCGCCGAGGCGCAAGCACTGGGTTACGCCGAGGCCGATCCGACCTTCGACGTTGAAGGCATCGACGCAGCCCACAAGCTGACGATCCTGGCGTCGATCGCGTTCGGTATCCCGCTGCAGTTCGACAAGGCCTACACCGAAGGCATCACCAAGCTGACCACCGCTGACGTGAACTACGCCGAAGCGCTGGGCTATCGCATCAAGCACCTGGGCGTGGCGCGCAGCACCGCGGCCGGTATCGAGTTGCGCGTGCACCCGACGCTGATCCCGGCCGATCGCCTGATCGCCAACGTCAACGGCGTGATGAACGCGGTGATGGTCAACGGTGATGCCGCCGGTTCGACGCTGTTCTACGGCGCTGGCGCTGGCATGGAGCCGACCGCTTCGTCGGTGATCGCCGACCTGGTGGACGTGGTTCGCGCCATGACTTCCGACCCGGAAAACCGCGTACCGCACCTGGCCTTTCAGCCGGATTCGCTGTCGGCCCACCCGATCCTGCCGATCGAGGCCTGCGAAAGCTCCTATTACCTGCGCATCCAGGCCAAGGACCATCCGGGCGTGTTGGCGCAGGTGGCGAGCATCCTGTCGGAGCGCGGCATCAACATCGAATCGATCATGCAGAAGGAAGTCGAAGAACACGACGGCCTGGTGCCAATGATCCTGCTGACACACCGCGTGCTGGAACAGCACATGAACGACGCGATCGCCGCCCTCGAAGCCTTGGCTGGCGTGGTCGGTCCGGTCGTACGGATCCGCGTCGAGCACCTGAACTAAGCCGTTATCGTTCACCGGGCTCGCCTGCGGGCCCGGGTTTGCGAACACTGTCTATTGGAGCCAGTCATGCGTTATATCAGTACCCGCGGCCAGGCACCGGCCCTGAATTTCGAAGACGTCCTGCTGGCCGGTCTGGCCACGGACGGTGGTCTGTACGTCCCGGAAAACCTGCCACGTTTCACCCAGGAAGAAATCGCTTCCTGGGCCGGCCTGCCTTATCACGAGTTGGCCTTCCGGGTGATGCGCCCGTTCGTTGGCGGCAGCATCCCCGATGCCGATTTCAAAAAGATTCTGGAAGAGACCTACTCTTCTTCAGAGCAGGGCGTGTTTTCCCACAACGCCGTGGCACCGTTGCGTCAGCTGAACGGCAACGAATGGGTGCTGGAGCTGTTCCATGGCCCGACGCTCGCGTTCAAAGACTTCGCCCTGCAACTGCTCGGTCGTCTGCTCGACTACGTGCTGGAAAAACGTGGTGAGCGCGTGGTGATTGTCGGCGCTACGTCCGGCGACACCGGTTCGGCCGCCATCGAAGGCTGCAAGCACTGCGAAAACGTCGACATCTTCATCCTGCACCCGCACAACCGCGTGTCCGAAGTGCAGCGTCGCCAGATGACCACCATCTTCGGCGAGAACATCCATAACATCGCCATCGAAGGCAACTTCGATGACTGCCAGGAAATGGTCAAGGCCAGCTTCGGTGACCAGAGCTTCCTCAAAGGCACGCGTCTGGTCGCCGTGAATTCGATCAACTGGGCGCGAATCATGGCCCAGATCGTTTACTACTTCCATGCAGCCCTGCAGTTGGGCGGCCCGGCACGTTCGGTATCGTTCTCGGTGCCGACCGGCAACTTTGGCGACATTTTCGCCGGTTACCTGGCGCGCAATATGGGCCTGCCGATCAACCAGTTGATCGTCGCCACCAACCGCAACGACATCCTGCACCGCTTCATGAGCGGCAATCAGTACGTCAAGGACACCCTGCACGCCACGCTGTCGCCGTCGATGGACATCATGGTGTCGTCGAACTTCGAACGCCTGCTGTTCGACCTGCACGGTCGCAACGGCGCAGCGATTGCCGGTCTGATGGACACCTTCAAGCAAGGTGGCGGTTTCAGCGTCGAACAGGAACGCTGGACCGAAGCCCGCAAGTTGTTCGATTCCCTGGCCGTGGATGACGCGCAGACCTGCGAAACCATCGCCGAAGTCTACGAGCAAACCGGCGAACTGCTGGATCCGCACACCGCTATCGGCGTGAAGGCGGCGCGCGAGTGCCGTCGCAGCCTGGATATCCCGATGGTGATCCTCGGTACGGCCCATCCGGTCAAATTCCCGGACGCAGTGGAAAAAGCTGGCGTAGGAAAAGCGCTCGAACTACCTGCACATCTTTCTGATTTGTTTGAGCGAGATGAGCGCTGCACCGTGCTGCCAAATGACCTGAAAGCCGTGCAGGCCTTTGTCAGTCAGCATGGCAACCGCGGCAAGCCTCTGTAACCGATTAAATCTGTCACATTTTGAAGCCCGTCTCCTGACGGGCTTTCTCATTTCTGCGTGCCACACTTGTCGGGTTTTCGCCTACGAAGGACGGGCGAGTTGATTACGAAGGAAGTGGCAATGCTGTTTTTCAGAGGGTTAAAACCAGCCACGTGCTGGATGTTTTTTTTAGTCGGCACCCTGGGCTTTGCTCAATGGGGGAGTGCGTCGCAATTGGCGGCGACCGATTCCAAAGGATCGGTTGCTGGCCTAATGATCGAGCTGGATGCTCAGGAGTTGAAATGGATTGCCGAGCATTCGAAAGTCATCGTCGCATCGGTGCAATATCCGCTGTACCTGTTCAAGGATGAGCACGGCCAATGGAGTGGCTTGAACAATGATTTGCTCAACCGCATCAGCGCGATGACGGGATTGCAGTTTGTTCATGAAGAGTCGTTTTCTACCGAGCAGATGCTTGGACGGCTGGAAAGCGGTGCCGCAGACATGAGCACGACGCTGGCGATGAATGACGAACGCAAGACGTTTCTGGAATTCAGTCATGCGTTCGGTGGCGCTGGCTGGGTGTTCGTCGGGCGGGCCGGCGCGCCAGTGGTGCAATCCCTGGAGCAGTTGTCGGGAAGGGTTCTGGTGTTGCCGACCCGACATGCGCTGGAGGCCACGATCCGCCGCGACTATCCGGACATCGACCTGCGCTCGGTTAAAACCTACGCGGAGGCCCGGGCGCTGGTCGAGAGCGGTGAGGCCTATGCCACCATCGAAAACGAAACCGGAGCACAACTCTATCCGTCCGGGCAGCTCAAGGTCGGGTATACGGTGGAGGGCAAATGGGAGGCGGACCACTTGGCCGTACGCAAAGGTCAGCCTCAGCTGTCGGGTATCCTCAACAAGGCGCTTGAGGCGCTTGATCCTGCCGAATTGCGCGCCATTCGCCTGAAATGGCTCAATGGGATTGCCCCCGTCAAGGTGTCCGGCGCCTGGCACCGACTCGCCGAGTGGGGCTGCTGGGGAATGTTTATCGTCAGTCTGTTCGGCCTGATGTCCCTGCTCTGGAACCGACGGCTCACGGTATTGATCCAGCAGCGCCTGGATGCCGAAAAAAGTCTGAGTGATCAGCTTGCCTTCCAGCATGCGTTGTTGGACGCCATGCCCGATCCGATATTTGTTCGTGATCTGCAAGGGCGTTTGATCATGTGCAACAAAAGTTATGAGGAGGGCTTGTCGACCCGTTTCGACCAGGTTCAGGGACGACAGCTGATTGAACTGGACGTCTTGCCCAAAGAGACCGCCGAACTGCTGCATGCAGAGTTCATGGCCCAGCTCGGTACGCGCAAGACGCGTTTCAGCGAGCGTCAATTGATGTTCAAGAGCGGCGTCAGGCATGTCTATCAGTGGACGGTGCCTTTTTACGGTGCCGACGGACAATTGCGGGGCCTGCTGGGAGGATGGACCGATATTGGCAAGCGTAAGCAGCAGGCGTGACGCGGCTGTTTTTTCTCTGTCATCTTGGCCGTGCATGCTCTATTGACCCGCGGCGCAGGTTCACCAGCAGTTGGTATCCAGAACTCTTTCTTCTCGAGCCAGTGGTCATTTACTGTAGGCACGCCCCAGGCACTTTGTTTTCGGACTAATGAGTGGTGATCGAGATGGAAAGTATCAGTCTATTGCTCGGTGAAGCTCTGAGCCCGTATCAGGTAACGTTGACCCCGTCGGGGACCCATGGCGAATGCCTGGTGACACTGAAAAATTCGACCGGCGCGATCGTGGTCGAGCGGGCGTTCAATCAGGCCCAGTTGACCAGCAAACGTCTACTGACGGATGTTGTCGACGGTTTGCATCGCGACGTGCTGATCGCCGAAGGTCGGCTGGAGCCCTGCGTCATCGCGGCGTTGCGCAATGCTGCTCAGGACAAGATCCTGGCCAACCGAAATTGAATTGTTTTTTGTGGGAACCTTCCTGCGCTTAGGTCAGTCAGACCTTGTAACAGCAGGATCAAGCATTGTGCTCCGGTGCTTGTAGCTTGCTGCCACTGGTCTTTATGTAGGCCACGTTTAACCCCGAGTCGTCTCCCCACTTCTCGGGGTTTCTTTTTGCCTGCGATTTGTCATTGCTCGGCCTGCTGCAGGAAAAATGCCCGGCTGGCTTCCAGGTAGTCGCTGCGACTTTCGGGGTCCAGCCAGGCGGCGTATGCCTGGCTCAAGTGATCGTGGGGCAGGGTGTGCAGCAGTTGGTTGATCTCGATGATCGCCTGCCGGCCCTGCGGAGTGTCGGTACAGCCAATGTAACCGGACAGGTATTTGCCCGTGCCGCGAATCGGGTAGAACTGCAATTCATCTTCCGCGATCCCTTGCTGCTGGGCCTGGTAGCGGATCTCCGAGCGGTACCCCAACAGCATCCGCAAGCGCCCCAGGCGTTGCATTTGCAACAGGCTGCCCAAAGCGTCGTTGCCGTAATGGAGGGTCAGTGAGTTGGCTGGCGCTTGTTTGAGCAGCGCGTCGAGATATTCGCCGTAGTTGCGCTCGGCAATAATGCCCAGTTTCTCGCCGCCACTGGCCAGCAGGGCCGCCAGGTCCACTTCGCCATCCTTGATAAAGGGCGCCAGCAACTCCCGATCAACGCGGCGCACTGCCAGGCCGTTACTCATGGCCCGAAAGACCGGGATGGAAAACGCGATCCAGTCATCGCGCTCCTTGCTCCAGTTCAGCGCCGCATCGCACGTGAGGGATGGCTCGTGGAGCATTTGCAAGCCGCGAGCGCGATTGACTCGCATCAGGGTGTGTTCGTATTGCGGCATGCGGGCGATCAGCAGCGGTAACAGTTGATCAATGACGCCCTGGCCCTTTTTCGATCCTTCGAAAATCATCAGCGGAGGAAGATCGCGCAATAACCAGACCAGGGTTTCCTTCGGTTGCGCCAACGTTGGCTGAGCCTGGCCGGCGAGCAACAGGAAAAACGCGAACGCGCACAATGCTCGCCCGCCGCGCGTCAGGCAGTGGTCGATGGGCCGCGCAAGCAGGCGCCTCAGCTTAGATGGCCCCGTCTTCACGCAGCTTTGCGATCTGTTCCTTGTCGTAACCAAGATCGTTGAGTACCTGCGCATTGTGTTCGCCCAACTGCGGCCCGACCCATTCCGAAGTGCCGGGTGTCTCAGAGAGTTTCGGCACGATTCCCGGCATCTTGAAATCTTTGCCGTCCGGCAACTTGGCCTTCAGGAACATTTCCCGGGCCAGGTACTGCGGATCACTGAACATGTCTTCAGCACTGAAGATCCGGCTGGCCGGTACGTCGGCCTGATTCAACTGCTCGATGATGGTGTCCAGCGGCAGCGAGTTGACCCAGCGATCAATCACCCCATAAATCTCGTCGCGACGGCTATCGCGTCCGTCGTTGCTCGCCAACGCGGGGTCATTGGCCAGGTCCTCGCGACCAATGATCAGCATGAAGCGTTTGAAGATCGCGTCGCCATTGGCGCCGATCTGCACATGTTTGCCGTCGGCGCTGGTGTGGATAGAGGAGGGCGTAATGCCCGGCATGATGTTGCCGGTGCGCTCGCGGATGACGCCGAACACGTCGAACTCGGGGACCATGCTTTCCATCATGGCGAAAATCGCTTCATACAGCGCCACATCCACTACTTGGCCGAGGCCACCGTTGACCTCGCGATGACGCAACGCCATCAGCGCACCGATCACGCCCCAGAGCGCGGCAATCGAGTCGCCGATGGAAATCCCGGTGCGCACTGGTGGCCGGTCTTCGAAACCGGTGATGTAGCGCAAGCCGCCCATGGATTCACCGACGGCGCCAAAGCCTGGTTGATCTTTCATCGGTCCGGTCTGACCGAAACCCGAGAGACGCACCATCACCAGTTTCGGGTTCAGAGCGTGCAAGACTTCCCAGCCCAGACCGAGTTTTTCCAATACGCCTGGGCGAAAATTCTCGATCAGAATGTCCGCTTCGCTGAGCAATTTTTTCAGGATCGCCAAGCCTTCGGGGTGTTTGAGGTTCAGGGTCAGGGATTTTTTGTTGCGCGCCTGGACGAACCACCACAGCGAGGTGCCTTCATACAGTTTTCGCCATTTGCGCAACGGATCGCCGCCATCGGGGGACTCGATTTTGATCACCTCGGCACCGAATTCGCCGCAAATGCGCGAGGCAAACGGCCCGGCGATCAGCGTACCCAATTCGATGACTTTCAGACCTGAGAGCGGTTTTCCGGTGAGCGGCATACTGGATCCTGTAGGACAAAGGTTGAGCGAATACAGGGTTTTAACATAGCCGAACGTCAGACGACCAAGGTTGATCGCCTTCAATTCGTGGATTGCCTACCGCATCGGTTAGACTTGCCGCCTTTCCCCGTATCAAGAAGCCCGTTCATGGCCCAGCCGTCCACGACCTACAAGTTTGAACTGAACCTTACCGACCTCGATCGCAGCGTGTACGAGAGCGTGAAGCAGACCATCGCCCGTCACCCTTCGGAAACCGAAGAACGCATGACCGTGCGGTTGCTGGCCTACGCCTTTTGGTACAACGAGCAGTTGTCGTTCGGTCGCGGTCTGTCAGACGTGGACGAACCAGCCCTGTGGGAAAAGAGCCTGGACGACCGTGTCCTGCACTGGATCGAAGTCGGCCAGCCAGACGCTGATCGCCTGACGTGGTGCTCGCGTCGCACCGAACGCACCAGCCTGCTGGCTTACGGCAGCCTGCGCGTCTGGGAGACCAAAGTGATCCCGGCGATCAAAAACCTGAAAAACGTGCACATCGCGGCTGTTCCGCAGGAAGTGCTGGAAACCCTGGCCAAAGACATGCCCCGCGTTATCAAGTGGGACGTGATGATCAGCGAAGGGACGATTTTCGTCACCGACGACCGTGGTCAGCACGAAGTCCAGTTGCAGTGGCTGAGCGGCGAGCGCGGCTGATTACTCGCTGCTGGCCTGCATTACCCGTTTTTATCCTACGTATTCAAGAGAAGCACCTGTCACCCCATGCGCATCGAACCTCGCCTGTTGCCCGACACCCTGCCATTCCTCGGTGATCTGCCGCCGCTGCTGACCCGTCTGTACGCGGCGCGGGGCGTACTGTCCGAGGCTGAACTGGACAAGAGCCTGGCGCGGTTGATTCCATTCCAGCAACTCAAAGGCATCGATGCCGCGGTGGACTTGCTGGTGACGGCGCTCGAGCAGCGTCAGCGGATTCTGATCGTCGGTGACTTCGACGCCGATGGCGCGACGGCCAGTACCGTGGGCATGCTGGGCTTGCGCCTGCTGGGCGCGGCTCACGTCGATTACCTGGTGCCGAACCGATTCGAGTATGGCTATGGCCTGACGCCGGAAATCGTCGAAGTGGCGCTGACCCGTACACCACAGTTGCTGATCACTGTGGACAACGGTATCTCCAGCGTTGAAGGCGTGGCAGCGGCGAAAAAGGCCGGGCTCCAGGTGCTGGTCACCGACCACCACTTGCCCGGTGATGAATTGCCGCTGGCCGATGCCATCGTCAATCCGAACCAGCCAGGTTGCGAGTTCCCGAGCAAGGCGTTGGCCGGCGTCGGGGTGATTTTCTATGTGCTGATGGCCCTGCGTGCGCGTTTGCGCAGCCTCGGCTGGTACGAGAGCAAGCCGCAGCCGAACATCGGCGAGTTGCTGGACTTGGTGGCCCTGGGCAGCGTCGCCGACGTGGTACCGCTGGATGCCAACAACCGGATTCTGGTGCACCAAGGCCTGGAGCGGATCCGCGCGGGGCGCGCACGGCCGGGGATCAAGGCGATCCTCGAAGTCGCCAAGCGTGACCACACGCGCATTACCTCTACCGACCTGGGTTTCATTGTTGGCCCGCGTCTGAACGCGGCGGGGCGTCTGGATGACATGAGCCTGGGCATCGAATGCCTGCTCACCGAAGATGCCGGTCTGGCGCGTGAAATGGCCGCTCAACTCGACGGCATGAACCAGGACCGCAAATCCATCGAGCAGGGCATGCAGCGTGAAGCGCTGGCTCAACTGAAGGATTTGCCGGTCGAGTCGATGCCGTTCGGCTTGTGCCTGTTTGATCCCGAGTGGCACCAGGGTGTCATCGGAATCCTCGCATCGCGTATGAAGGAACGCTATTTCCGTCCGACCATTGCCTTTGCCGATGCCGGCGATGGCTTGCTCAAGGGCTCGGGGCGTTCGGTTCAGGGGTTTCATATTCGCGACGCGTTGAGCGTGGTGGCGGCGCAGCATCCGAATCTGATCAGCAAATACGGCGGCCATGCGATGGCCGCCGGCCTAACGCTGCCGGAAGCGAATTTTCCGTTGTTCGCCGAAGCCTTTGATGCGGAAGTGCGTAGGCAATTGCGCGAAGAAGACCTGACGGGTCGATTGCTGTCGGACGGCACGCTGGCGGTCGAGGAATTCCACCTGGAACTGGCCCGCGCCCTGCGCCATGCCGGACCTTGGGGGCAGCACTTCCCGGAGCCGTTGTTCCACGGCGTGTTCCAATTGGTCGAGCAGCGAGTGGTCGGCGAGCGGCACCTCAAAGTGGTGCTGAAGAGTGAATGCGGTTCGGTGAAGCTTGATGGCATTGCCTTCGGAATCGACCGCGACATCTGGCCGAATCCGACCATCAAGTGGGTGGAATTGGCCTACAAACTCGACCTCAACGAGTTTCGCGGTAATGAGACCGTGCAACTGATGATTGCCCACATCGAACCGCGTTGACCCCTTCGCGAGCAAGCCCGCTCACACATTGGATCTGCAGTGTTTACAAAACCAATGTGGGAGCGGGCTTGCTCGCGAAAGCGATTTCCCTCGCACCGAATCCCTCGGAACCCTCCACCTTCCCTCGATGTCGACTAGTCTCTAAGCACTGCTTGATTATCCTTGTGACGTCTTGTCGAATTTTTTGCCCGCGGGGGCGGGTGCTGCATCTTTTTCCTGTCACTCGTCGACTTTTCAAACAGAACCCTGGAGCCTGCCCACTGATTCGAGAGGTGCCCCATGAGTCTGCTGCTTGAACCCTATACCCTTCGCCAATTGACCCTGCTCAACCGCATTGCGGTGTCGCCGATGTGCCAGTACTCCAGCGTCGATGGACTGGCCAATGACTGGCACCTGGTCCACCTTGGCAGCCGCGCTGTCGGCGGGGCCGGCCTGGTATTTACCGAAGCCACGGCGGTGACCGCCGACGGACGCATCACCGCCGAGGACCTCGGCCTGTGGAACGATGAACAGATCGAACCGTTGCAACGCATCACGCGCTTCATTGCGGCTCAAGGCGCTGTGGCCGGCATTCAGTTGGCTCACGCCGGGCGCAAGGCCAGCACCCATCGGCCGTGGATTGGCAAACATGGCAGCGTCAAACCCGAAGACGGTGGCTGGATCCCCGTAGGCCCTTCGCCGATTGCTTTCGACCCGCAGCACACCCACCCCAAGCAGCTCGATGATGGCGAGATCGCTGAGGTCATTCAGGCCTTTGTCGCGTCGGCCAAGCGAGCACTGACCGCGGGTTTCAAAGTGGTGGAAATACACGCTGCTCACGGTTACCTGTTGCATCAGTTTCTTTCGCCCCTGAGCAATCAGCGGCGCGATCAATATGGTGGCTCGTTCGAGAATCGCATCCGGCTGGTGCTGCAAGTCACCGAAGCGGTGCGTGCGGTGTGGCCTGAAGAGCTACCGCTGTTCGTGCGGGTGTCGGCCACCGATTGGGTGGAAGACGGTTGGAATCCGGATGAAACGGTCGAGCTGGCGCGACGCCTCCACGCGTTGGGCGTAGACCTGATTGACGTCTCGTCGGGCGGTACGGCGGCCAATGCCGAGATTCCTACAGGTCCCGGGTATCAGACCCGCTTCGCTGAACGTGTGCGCAAAGAGTCAGGTATTGCCACCGGCACGGTAGGAATGATCACCGAACCGGCGCAGGCCGAGCACATTCTGCGGACCTGCCAGGCTGACATCATCTTCCTGGCCCGTGAGCTGCTGCGTGATCCGTACTGGCCGCTGCATGCCGATGATGACCTGGGTGGACGCAAAGCCATCTGGCCGGCGCAGTATCAGCGGGCCACCCATCGTGAACAGCCGATTCATGAGTCGGATTTGCGCGACTGATTGACGCTGTAAAACCAAAAAAGCCCCGGTCGAGTTGACCGGGGCTTTTGCGTTTTTGTGCTGGAATGTTGGTTGCCTGTTCCGCCGTCTTCGCGAGCAAGCCCGCTCCCACATTGGATTGATGTCGATCACATTATTGTGAAACAACGCAGACCCCCCTGTGGGAGCGGGCTTGCTCGCGAATGGGCCATTTCAACCCCCGACTAACTGTCAGGTGTACTTACGCTTATCCGGTGCAGGCGGGAAGTACTGGTACAACCAGGTTTCACTCAACGTCCGGTCATTGGTGCGAATGAACAGTCGCAGCTCAACCGGAGCCACGCTGTCATTGGTCGGGTACCAGTCAAAGGTAATGCGGTAACCCTTGATGTCATCCAGCACCAGCACGTTGAAGTCCTTGACCTGCCCATTCGAGCACGTAACCACCGGCTCGATCCCCGCGCCTTGCGGCAAGCGGTCCAGACCGCCACCGGTGAAGTCCACGGCAAACCGTCGAGCCCAGACTTCCGGGTAATGCTCGCCAGGTGCCCAGCCTTCGATGAAGCCGCCCATGCCCGATCGAGTAGCGTTGACCCGTGCCAACGGCGTGCCAACCGGCGGCAGTGCGCTCCAGTACAGCTTGTAGCCGTAGTTCAGGGAGTCGCCGGCCGCGACCGGTTTTTTCGGGGTCCAGAACGCGACGATGTTATCCAGGGTTTCGCCGGTTGTAGGAATTTCCATCAGATCAATAGAGCCTTCGCCCCACTCGGTCGTAGGTTCTACCCAGAGGCTCGGACGCTTGCTGTACCAGTCGACGGTGTCTTGATAACTGTCGAACTCATGATCGGTCTGCACCAGGCCGAAACCTTTCGGGTTGGTGTCGGCGAAGGCATTGAATTGCAGGGTGGCCGGGTTGTTCAGCGGGCGGCAGATCCACTCGCCGTTGCCGCGCCACATGGCCAGGCGATCCGAGTCGTGGATCTGCGGGTGAATCGTGTCGCACATGCGCCGTTCATGGGTGCCGCAGCTGAACATGCTGGTCATTGGCGCAATGCCCAGTTGTTCGATGGCGGTGCGCGCGTTGATGTGGGCATCGATGCCCATGACGACCTGGCTGGCCTGACAGTCGATGTCGAAACGGTAGGCACCGGTGGCGCTCGGTGAGTCCAGCAGGGCGTAGACCACGAAACGGGTACTGTCCTTGTCCGGAGTCTCGAACCAGAACTTGGTGAAGTCCGGGAATTCTTCACGCTTCTTGGCATAGGTATCGATCGCCAGGCCGCGTGCCGACAGACCGTACTGGCCTGAGGCATCTACCGCACGGAAATAGCTGGCGCCGAGGAAGGACAGCACGTCGTGCCGGTCCAGCTCCGGGGCCTTGAACAGCTTGAACCCGGAAAACCCCAGGTCGCCCGTGAGCTGTTTGGTGTCGACCGTGGTTTTTTCATAGTTGAACAAGGACGGGCGGAAATGCACCTCCCGCGCCTGACGAGTCTTGGGATCGACGCTGTACATGCGCACCGGTTGCTTGAAACCCATGCCCACGTGGAAGAACTGCACATCCAGTTGACCGTTGAGGTCATTCCACAGCGAGTGGTTGCCGTCGTACCGGATCGCGTTGAAATCTAGCGGTGCCATGTTCGCCAAGGTCGGCGGCAGCACCTGCTTGGTGTCCTGATAGCGATTGCCAGCGAGCTGCTTGGCCTGGATCTTCAGCGCTTCGAAGTCGAACGCCTGAGCCTCGCCATCCGCCGCGCTGTTACCGGCCCAGGCCCGCGCAGCCAGCAGGCCGGTGGCTGATAATCCGGTGTAGGCAGCGATGGCCATGGATGCTTTGAGCAAATTCCTGCGGTGCATAAGTTCAACCTGTCGTGAACAATCCCGCGCCGTTCCTGGCACGTGCTGGATCAAAAATAAAGGTTCGGACATGCCTTCGGCCAAACGCAACGGACATTAAACAGATAACAAATAGCTTAAACCGTTCGGTCGCGTAGAAAAAATGATTGGTAGCACTTTGGCTTCGCGGCAATGAAACAAGAAATGTCGGTTAGGTTTTCTGACAGTACGTTCTGATATATAGGGCATTTCTGCTTTTTTTGACTAATTACTCTAAAAATCGCTTTTCACCGCCGCGATAGTTCCTATTCTGTGTTCATGACCGACCTATGCCCTTCAGGCCGGCGACTACCAAAAGGAGAGGGCGATGCGGTTTTTGAAGTTTTCTCGGGCTTATAGAAGGACATCGTCCATGACGAAAGTACAAGGCATCACTCAGTTGCTGGGAATCCTTCCTTGCCTGACCACAGTGCGCCGAAGGCGTCGGGTCAGTTCGGACGAGATGAAGTTGTTGGAGCGTTATCGGGAGCTGTCGGAAAGCGACCAGATTGCGATGCGGTATCTGGTGGATGCGATGAGGAGTGTTTCGAGGTTTTAAGGAGGTACGACGTTCAGCCGCGGCGATAGTGTTGCGGCTGAATGTCGCCGATTACCAATTTTGCGATCGCTCTGCCCGCTGGTGCAGAACACGCAGTACCTGTATCTGGCCATGCATCAATCGATAGGGAGCGATAAATGGATAACGACCGAATACCAGCTCACGTACATCCGGTACTACTGAAGGCCTTCCTGACCCTGGAAACTGCTCCAGTTGAAGGAAGGATTGCAGAAAAATTGCTATGACCTCCAATGCGGCATCAGCACCAAGGACGCCTTGGTAATACTCATGAATAGAATCGAGGTCACTTTCAGCTTTTTCAGTCAGTACTACGCTCGGCACGTTTTGCCCACTTAGCCTTTACGGCATCCAGATCGGTGAGTTTTCCTGCGTCGGCGTCTTTTATGCCGTCGCTTATGGCTTGTAGATGCCATGACTCGGCTTCTACATATCGAACCAATGCACGCTTGAGATGGTACTGACGGTCTCGATCGGTGGCCGCTGCCAGATTATCCAGCTGTTGGGCCAGCGTTTCTTCAACTCGAAAGGACAAAACGGGTGAGGCCATGGTGGCTCTCCTAGAGATGTATACGCTGTAAACGACGTAAACACCCTAGGTCTTACCGGCTTGTTCGTCAACAACTCGTCGTGCGTTGGCTGAAGAAACCTTAGCGGGCGAAAGCAGAACGAGAGGAGGGGATGTATTTCGAAATGCAATGAGTGCCCCGCTGCCATTGATGGCACCGGGGCAAACTCGTTGACCGACTAACCTTCCCAAGCATCCCTGCAGGTTTACTCCTACACCGGGCTGCTTTACACCCGCTGATTCACCCTGCCTTTACCTACAGGTGCCCATGATCGGGAACAGTCGCTGTGCCTGCACCAGATCAGGCATATCCCGCCATTTGATCCAGGCCGACTGTTGCCAGTGCAATAGCGGCACAGAGAGCCCGCCCCATTGCAACGAACTCAGGCTCGGGAAGTTTTCCACAGGTGCCGCGCTCGACTCACGGAGCGCAGGTATGACTTCATTGCTCAGCCATTGGCGCAGGTTGCGGTTTTCCGGGACGAAATGGTGGACAAGCAGAGCGTACATTCCGGACTCGCTGATCATGAGTGATTCGACCGTTTTGCCGTTCTTCAGCAGCCAGGCATATCGGCGCTGATCGGGATCGAGTTTTTGGGTGAGTCGTTGGTCCAGTGGGCGGCCCATCAAACGTCCCAGGTCCTGAACGCAGAACCAGGCTTGATTTGCTTGGATGATGGCGTGGAGGAACCGGTTGTGGCGAGGGAAAACGGTAGGGATGAAATGAGGATGAATTTCAGACTGATTTAGCGTGTGCATTTCTTCGACTCCATGTTGAAAAAGGAGCCGCCACTAATCCTTCGACAGATTTGGGTGACGGACCGTGCGGCGTTCGAAGTCGGGACATTCTCGATCAACATGTAAGCCAAGAGGCCCGCGTCACACGGCCCGCCATAAAGTGAAACTGAAAGGCAAAAAATGCCCCAGTTCATATGGGAGCGCAGATGCGCCATGTTGATGAGTTTCCGGCTTCGACCCCGGATCGCTGATTTTGCAGCGACGGGGTAAAGCCTATCGGTCAGGCGCTTGCGGCGCCAAGTCTACTCTGGCGACGCTTGTCGTAGGAATGGGAGTCTTTGCTAGAAGGTATGGTCTGTAGGATTTTCCTGTTTTTGCACCGCATGCAGGAAACCGGCACCGGAGACGAAGTTTTTCCTTTATTTATTCAAATCCACGGAATCAGCGGCAAAGGCTTCACGGTTTGACGAGGCTTGGATTTGGTCATGGTCGCTGTGCCACGTCCATTTAGTCTGCGCACAAGGAACAGATCTATGACTGACGGTAGCAACGCGAAACCTGAGGCTTATGTCCAAGATCGCTTCGAAGCGGTACGTGGCAAAGCTGATATCAAAGGGCGTACGGATGAATTGATGGCTGAGCTGCGGGATGACGACAGGTGCTGTTTGACGGGCAGGACTTGCCCCGGGAACTCACTGGATCCCGGGGCAATCAGCCTTACCGACTAACCTTCCAAGCATCCCCCGCAGGCGCAGTCCCATGGTCATACGGCTTGGCCAGCCACATATAAACCAGCCCCAGCCCAATCACGATCGCAGTACTCAACACCATCGCGTAGTTGATGTACCACGCCGCATCCGGCGTGCGCGGCCAGGCCATGTTGATGATTGCGCCGACGCCATAGACCAACGCGCCGATGTTCACCGCCCAGCCCCAGGCGCCGAGGGTGAATTTACCGCTCGGTTTCCAGCCCTTCATGCGCGCATACAACGCGGCGAGCACGATCATCTGGAACGCCAGGTAGATACCAATCGCCGCGAAGCTGACGATGGTTGCTACCGCATCCTGCAGGAAGAAGCCCAGCACAATGATCAGCGCCGGCAGGACGCCGGACACGAACAGCGCCGCAACCGGAACCTGAGTCGTAGGGGAAATCTTCTTCAGCAGTGAGCTGCCGATGACCATTTCATCCCGAGCGTAGGAGTACAGCAGACGACTCGCCGCGGCTTGCAGGCTGATGACGCAGGAGATGAAGGAAATCATCACCACGCCCATCACCACTTTCGAGCCGACCAGGCCGAAGGCGTTGTTGAGGATGGTGGCGACCGGGTCCTTGTCGGTGCCGTTGATCACCGCTTGCATGTCTGGCACGGCGAGGATCAGCGCCAGGCAGGCGAACATCGCCGCGATGCCGCCAATGTAGATGGTCATGCGCATGGCCACCGGGATCTGTTTGCTTGGGTTCGGGGTTTCTTCGGCCACATCGCCGCAGGCCTCGAAGCCGTAGTAGAGGAACATCCCCGCCAGCGAGGCGGTGAGGAACGCCGGCAGATACGAGCCGTCGACGCTGATATCGAAGGTGTTGAACAACACACTGATCGATTGATGACGCTCGAAGATCAGCAGGTAAACGCCGACGATTACCGCACCGACCAGTTCGCACAGAAAGCCGAACATGGCGATCCGCGCCAGCACCTTGGTGCCGCTGAGGTTGACCAGGGTGGCGAACAACGTCAGGAACAATGCGATGACGATGTTGGTGTTGTTGCTCGGTTCAAAGCCCATCATGGCGGCCAGGTATGGACCGGCGCCCACCGCAACAGCCGCGATGGTGACGCACAGGGCGATGGAGTAGATCCAGCCGACCATCCACGCCCAGCGCTTGCCCACCAAGCGACGAGCCCACGGGTACACACCGCCGGAAATCGGGAACTGCGAGACCACTTCACCGAAGATCAGGCACACCAGCAACTGGCCGCATCCGACCAGCAAATAAGCCCAGAACATCGGTGGCCCACCGGCGGCGAGGCACAGGCCGAACAGGGTATAAACCCCTACGACCGGAGAGAGATAAGTGAAGCCCAGGGCGAAGTTTTCCCACAGGCTCATGCTGCGATTGAAGTTCGAGGTGTAACCCAGTTTACGTAGTTGCTCGGCATCGCTGTCGGCAACGGCTGCGGAGAGTTCGGGTGATGCACTCATGGTGTGTTAGCTCCGGAAAATCGGCAGATTTCGGATGTCCGAAACCGTGACAGCGCCATGACGGCGCTGCCCGGATCGGTGGTTATTGTTTTGTTTTGCGGTTTTTAGTGCTTGAACATCACATGCCGAACGACGGTGTAGTCCTCCAGCCCGTACATGGACATGTCCTTGCCATAACCGGACAGTTTCTGACCGCCGTGCGGCATTTCGCTGACCAGCATGAAGTGCGTATTCACCCAGGTGCAGCCGTACTGCAAGCGTGCGGACAAGCGATGCGCACGACCGACGTCCGAGGTCCAGACCGACGATGCCAGGCCGTAGTTCGAATCGTTGGCCCAGCCCAGCACCTGTGCTTCATCGGTGAATTTGGTCACCGACACCACCGGCCCGAACACTTCGCGACGGACGATTTCATCGTCCTGCTGAGCGTCGGCCAGAACAGTGGGCTCGAAGAAGAACCCATTGCCTTCCACAGCTTTGCCGCCGGTGATCAATCGGATATGCGGCTGCGCCACGGCGCGCTCGACAAACCCGGCCACGCGGTCGCGATGTTGGGCGGTAATCAACGGGCCCAGCTCGGTCGACGGATCATCCTGCACACCGTACTTGATGCTGCTGACCGCTTCGCCGAGCTTCTCGACGAACGTGTCATAGATGCCTTCCTGCGCGTAGATGCGGCAGGCGGCGGTGCAGTCCTGGCCGGCGTTGTAGAAGCCGAAGGTGCGAATGCCTTCCACGGCGGCGTCGATGTCGGCGTCATCGAAGATGATCACCGGGGCCTTGCCGCCCAGTTCCATGTGCATGCGTTTGACGCTGTCGGCGGTGCTGGAAATGATGTTCGAACCGGTGGCGATCGAACCGGTCAACGAGACCATGCGCACTTTCGGGTGTGTGACCAGTGGGCTGCCAACCGTAGGACCACGACCGAACACCAGGTTAAGCACGCCGGCCGGGAAAATCTCCGACGCCAGTTCCGCCAGACGCAGCGCGGTCAGTGGGGTTTGTTCCGACGGCTTGAGCACCACGGTATTACCCGCCGCGAGGGCTGGGGCGATTTTCCAGGCGACCATCATCAGCGGGTAGTTCCACGGTGCGATGGACGCGATCACGCCGACCGGGTCACGGCGGATCATCGAGGTGTGGCCGTGCAGGTATTCACCGCCCGCCGAACCGCTCATGCAACGGCTGGCGCCGGCGAAGAAACGGAACACGTCGGCAATCGCCGGGATCTCGTCGTTCAACGCGGCGTTGTAAGGCTTGCCGCAGTTGTCCGACTCCAGTTTGGCCAGCTCTTCGCCGTGGGTTTCAATGGCGTCGGCGAGTTTGAGCAGCAGCAGCGAACGTTCTTTCGGCGTGGTTTGCGACCAGCCTTCGAAGGCGCTGTCGGCGGCACGCACGGCGGCATCGACCTGGGCTTCACTGGCTTCGTTGATTTCCACCAACACACGACCGAGGGCCGGGTTGAACACCGGTTGGGCGGGGCCTTCGCCGTCGATCAGTTGGCCATTGATCAAGAGTTTGGTTTGCATGGCTTTGTCCTCTTTCTACCGCAAATTCATTATTGGAATTGTCAGGAAAATCACTTGCCGCCACTGCCCGCCACGCTTTCGCCGCCACGGGTCAGGTAATAGGCGCCGAGGATCGGCAGCATGGTCACCATCATCACCAGCATCGCGACGACGTTGGTCACCGGCACGTCCCGTGGGCGGCTGAGCTGGTTGAGCAGCCACAGCGGCAGGGTGCGTTCATGGCCGGCGGTGAAGGTGGTGACGATGATTTCGTCGAACGACAGGGCAAACGCCAACATGCCGCCGGCCAGCAATGCCGAGCCGAGGTTCGGCAGGATGATGTAGCGGAAGGTCTGCCAGCCGTCGGCGCCGAGGTCCATCGAAGCCTCGATCAAACTGTGCGAAGTGCGACGCAAGCGGGCGATGACGTTGTTGTAGACGATCACCACACAGAAGGTCGCGTGGCCGACGATGATGGTGAACATTCCCGGCTCGATCCCTAGCGTCTTGAAGGTCGCCAGCAACGCGATGCCGGTGATGATCCCCGGCAAGGCAATCGGCAGGATCAGCATCAGCGAGATGCCTTGCTTGCCGAAGAAATCCCGACGGTACAACGCCGCCGATGCAAGGGTGCCGAGGACCAGCGCAATCAACGTTGCGACGGAGGCGATTTGCAGCGACAGCTTGATCGCTTCCAGTACGTCGGGACGCGAGAACGCCACGCCGATCCACTTCAGGGTGAAGCCCTTGGGCGGAAAACTGAACGCCGCGTCTTCGGTGTTGAAGGCGTACAGGAAGATGATCAGGATCGGAAAGTGCAGAAACACCAACCCGCCCCAGGCTGCGATGCGCAGGCCGAGCGAGGCTTTCTCTCCGTGCGTTTCTGGCCTTTGTTTTTTTGCATCAGAGCGCATCGAAGGCCCCCAGTCGTTTCACGATAGTCAGGTAAATGGCGATCAATACAATCGGCACCAACGTGAAGGCCGCGGCCATCGGCATGTTGCCGATCGCGCCTTGCTGGGCGTACACCATGCTGCCGACGAAGTAGCCCGGCGGGCCCACCAATTGCGGCACGATGAAGTCGCCCAGGGTCAGCGAAAAGGTGAAGATCGAACCGGCCGCGATGCCCGGAATCGACAGCGGCAAAGTCACTTGCATAAAGGTCTGGCGCGGCTTGGCGCCAAGGTCGGCCGAAGCTTGCAGCAACGAGGGTGGCAGACGTTCCAGCGAGGCCTGGATCGGCAGGATCATGAACGGCAACCAGATGTAGACGAACACCATGAACCGGCCCAGGTGTGAGGTCGACAAGGTGCTGCCGCCGACGCCTGGAATGCCCAGAATGAACTGCAAAACCGGCTCAAGACCCAGGTGCTGAACGAACCACTGCGCCACGCCGCCCTTGGCCAGCAGCAAGGTCCAGGCATACGCCTTGACGATGTAACTGGCCCACATCGGCATCATCACCGCGATGTAGAAAAACGCCTTGGTTTTGCCGGTGGTGTAGCGCGCCATGTAGTAGGCAATCGGGAATGCGACGATGGCGCTGGCGATCGAGACGACGACGGCCATGCTCAAGGTGCGCAGGATGATGTCGAAGTTCGACGGCTGGAACAGCGCTGCAAAGTTCGCCAGGGTCAGGTCGGGCGTGACCGCCATGGTGAAGTCATCGAAGGTGTAGAAACCTTGCCACAGCAGAACCAGCAGTGAGCCGAGGTAGATCGCGCCAAACCACAGCAGCGGCGGCACGAGCAGCAGCGACAGGTAAAAATTCGGCCGGCGATACAGCAGGTTGGAAAACCTGCGCAACGGTGAGCCGCCGGCCGGGGTTTGAGGGAGAGCCACGCTGTTCATCTCACACCCCGCCGACAACGTTGTCGTGCAGCGGAATCATCGCTTCCCGTGCCCAGCGTGCGCTGATGCGTTGCCCGGTCTGATGTTGCGCGCTGACGTCCAGCCACTGGACGTTGGCCTGGCTGATGTTCAGGGTCTGGCCGTTTTCCAGTTTCAGTTCATAGCGCGTGGCGCTGCCCTGGTACTGAATGTCATGGAGTAAACCGCTGACTTCGATTTCATGACTGGCCAGCGGCCCTTCGGCGAAACGCACGTGTTCCGGGCGAATCGAAAACGGCTGTGGATTGCCGCTCAATTGTTTCGCCAGATCGCCGCGAATCACGTTGGAGGTGCCAACGAATTCGGCGACAAAGGTGGTAGCCGGTTTCATGTAAAGGTTGCGCGGCGTGTCGACCTGTTCGATGCGTCCCTTGTTGAACACTGCCACGCGATCCGACATCGACAGCGCTTCGGTCTGGTCGTGGGTGACGAAGATGAAGGTGATGCCGAGCTGGCGTTGCAGCTTTTTCAGTTCACCCTGCATTTGCTCACGCAGCTTCAAGTCGAGCGCGCCCAACGGTTCGTCGAGTAGCAGCACGCGCGGACGATTGACCAGGGCGCGGGCCAGGGCGACACGCTGGCGCTGGCCGCCGGACAGTTGCACCGGTTTACGCTCGCCGTAACCGCCGAGGGCGACCATGTCGAGGGCTTCTTCGGCGCGCTTCTGGCGTTCGGTTTTGCCGACGCCTTTGACCTTCAAACCGTAGGCGACGTTGTCGAGTACGTTCATGTGCGGGAACAGCGCGTAATCCTGGAACACGGTATTCACGTCACGCTGATAAGGCGGCAGCCCGGCGGCTTCTTCGCCGTGAATGCGGATAGAGCCAGCGCTCGGTTGTTCGAAACCGGCGATCAGGCGCAGGCAGGTGGTTTTGCCCGAGCCGGAAGGGCCCAGCATGGAAAAGAACTCGCCGTCCTGGATATCGATGGAAACCCGGTCAACGGCCTTCACTTCGCCGAACTGACGGGAAACGTTGGTGAACTGGACTGCAAGCGTCATGGTGCGGTGCTCCAAAAAGGCGAGGGCCGTCACGGCGGCCCTGCCTGGACGTCTGAAAAACTGAAACTTAATGAACAGCGTCGTAGCAGCTGTCGAGGTACGAGGCTGCGTCGGGCTGCGCAGCGGCCCCGAGAGCGGTCCTGCGGACACGCAACGCAGCCTCGTGCCTCGGCAGCTGCTACAGAGGGCTTAACGGCCACCCATGATCGCGATGTAGTCCTGGGTCCAGCGGCTGTACGGCACGAACTTGCCGCCCTCAGCCTGCGGGGTTTTCCAGAAGGCGATCTTCTCGAACTGGTCGAAGCCGTTGGTTTTGCAGCCCTCGGCGCCGAGCAATTCACTCTCCTTGCACCCTGCCGGAACCGCCGGCAACGAACCGAACCATGCCGCCAGGTCACCCTGGACTTTCGGCTGCAGCGACCAGTCCATCCACTTGTAGGCGCAGTTCGGGTGCTTGGCTTCGGCGTGCAACATGGTGGTGTCGGCCCAACCCGTTGCACCTTCTTTTGGAATGACCGAGGCAACCGGCTGCTTGTCCGCCACCAGGCCGTTGACCATGTAACCCCACGTGCTGGACGCCGCTACGCCTTCGTTTTTGACGTCACTCATCTGGACCGTTGCGTCATGCCAGTAGCGGTGGATCAAGGGCTGTTGTTTGCGCAGCAGGTCCAGCGCCGCTTTGTATTGCGCTTCGTTGAGCTGGTACGGGTCTTTGATGCCCAGCTCCGGCTGTTTCGATTTGAGATAAAGCGCCGCATCGGCGATGTAGATCGGGCCGTCGTAGGCCTGGACCCGACCCTTGTTGGACTTGCCGTCCGGCAGGGTTTGCTCTTCGAACACCACACTCCAGCTGTCCGGCGCTGTTTTGAAGATATTGGTGTTGTACATCAACACGTTCGGGCCCCATTGGTACGGGGTGCCGTAGGTTTGCTTGTTGACGACATACCAAGCGCCGTCCTTGAGGCGAGGGTCAATGGTCTTCCAGTTCGGGATCAACGCCGTGTTGATCGGCTGCACACGCTTGCCGGCGATCAACCGCAGGGAGGCGTCGCCGGATGCAGTCACCAGGTCGTAACCACCCTTGGACATCAGGCTGACCATCTCATCGGAAGTGGCGGCAGTCTTGACGTTGATCTTGCAGCCGGTTTCCTTTTCGAAGCCGGTGACCCAGTCGTAGGCCTTGTCGCTTTCGCCACGTTCGATGTAGCCAGGCCAAGCCACAATATCCAGCTGACCTTCGCCGGCACCGACGGCTTTCAGCGGTTCGGCGGCCTGGATACTGGCACTGGCCAGCAGCGCGGTGGTGATTGCACTGAGCAGTGCGGTCTTGTGCACGAACATGGGGTTTCCCTCTTCTTTAATTATGGTCGGGGCAGTTTTGAACGTGATGAAGCAGGCCGTTAGCGGCTTGTTATAAGCGTAGTCAGAGATGCTGGCCGTGGCGGGCCATGATGTGCCGCACCACGCTGTAGTCCTGGAGCGAATCGCTAGATAAGTCTTTGCCGTAACCCGAACGCTTCAGGCCGCCGTGGGGCATTTCGCTGACCAGCATGAAATGGCTGTTGATCCAGGTGCAGCCGTACTGCAAGCGCGCCGCGACCTGCATCGCCTTGTCCAGGTTCTGGGTCCAGACCGAGGAGGCGAGGCCGTATTCCGAGTCGTTGGCCCAGTCCACGGCTTGTTCGAGCTGATCGAAACGGGTCACGGTGACCACCGGCCCGAACACTTCGCGCTGGACGATTTCATCGCTCTGCTTGCAACCGGCCAGCAGCGTCGGCTGGTAATAGAAGCCGGCACCGGAATGCACCGCCGCGCCGGTCACGCGTTCGATGTGCGGCTGGCCGAGGGCGCGCTCGACGAAACTGGCCACGCGGTCGCGCTGGCGGGTGCTGATCAGCGGGCCGATCTCGTTGTCGGCGTCGCGCTTGCCGGCAAAGCGCAGGCTGCTGACCGCCGCGCCGAGTTCGGCCACCAAACGATCATGAATCCCGGCCTGTGCATAAATTCGGCAGGCAGCGGTGCAATCCTGGCCGGCGTTGTAATAGCCATAAGTGCGCACGCCTTCGACCACGGCTTGAATGTCGGCATCGTTGCAGACGATCACCGGGGCCTTGCCGCCGAGTTCGAGATGAGTGCGCTTCAGGGTTTTCGCCGCGGCCTGCAGGATTTTTTGCCCGGTGACGATATCGCCGGTCAGCGACACCATGCGCACTTTAGGATGGCTCACCAAGTGGCTGCCGACGCCTTCACCGCCACCGCAAATGATGTTGATCACACCGCGTGGCAGGATCTCGGCCAGCGCGGGCGCCAGGGCCAGAATCGACAGCGGCGTGTGTTCGGAGGGCTTGAACACCAGCGTGTTGCCGGCGGCCAGTGCCGGGGCGATTTTCCACGCGGCCATCATGATCGGGTAGTTCCACGGCGCAATCGACGCGACCACGCCAATCGGATCGCGGCGGACCATGCTGGTGTAGCCCGGCAGGTATTCGCCGCTGAGCTGGCCGGTCTGGCAACGCACGGCGCCAGCAAAGAAACGGAACACATCGACCGTGGCACTCAAGTCATCCTGACGGGCCAGGTGCAACGGCTTGCCACAGTTCAGGGATTCGAGGCGGGCGAGGAGGTCGGCTTGTTTTTCAATGGTGTTGGCGATGTCCAGCAGCAGGTTCGAGCGTTGTTGCGGTGTAGTCCGCGACCAACCGGCAAAGGCACGGTGGGCGGCGAGAATGGCGGCTTCGACTTGCTCGATGCTCGCTTCGGCAATGTGCGTCAGCACTTCACCGGTGGCCGGGTTGAGGATCGGCTCGACAAACCCCTGACCCGCGACCAATTCGCCATCGATCAACAACGCGGTGAACAACGGGGTCTGCGCGCCAGCCATTTTTCGGGTTCTCTTTTCTTGTGTGGCCATGCTGCTCCCTGTGACTGGGGTCCGGCCGTCTTATAGATGTACCAAGACTAGGCGCCGCACCCGAGGTCGACAAATACTAAATACTGAAGGTGGCGTTCGATTAAATAGATGGCTTGCGCCCGCCGTGGGGGTGTTCGCGGGCGACGGTCAGGAACGGGTCCACCAGCGCCGGGCGCGCGGTGCCGCGACGCCAGGCCAGGCCGACGTCGAGGGTCTGGCTCAGGTCCGCTATCGGGCGGGCTTCGATGATGTCGCCCTCCAGTGACCACGGGCGATAGGTCATGTCGGGCTGGATCGACACGCCCAATCCCGCTGCTACCAGGCTTCGCACCGCTTCCGTCGACGCCGTTTTCAAGGTGATGCGCGGTTGTAGGGAGGCCGCTGTCCACATGCGCTGGGCGTTGCGGTCCATTTCATCGACGTTCAGCTGAATCAGCGGTTCACGGGCCACGTCGGCGAGGTTGATGCTGTCGTGTTCCAGCAGCGGATGCTGGGCCGGCAGCCATAACCGATGGGGCGAGTGGGTCAGCACTTCGGTCTGCAAGGCGTGGCGGTCCTCGAGGTTGGAGAGGATCAACACCCCGACATCGATCTCGCCGCTGACCAGCAAATGCTCGATGTACGGGCGCTCGTCCTCCATCACCCGGATCTCGACGTTGGGGTAGGCGCGCTGGAAACGGGTGAGTAGATCCGCAAGGTAGTAACCGGCCACCAGGCTGGTCACGCCGATGATCAACTGCCCGGCGACTTGATCGGTGCTCTGTTGCAGGCTGCGTTTGGCGTTGTCCACCGTCGCCAGAATCAGGTGCGCCTGGCGTAGGAATTGGTGGCCCTGGTGGGTCAGCGTCATGCCCTTGGCGTGACGGTTGAACAGGCCGACGCCGATTTCCTGCTCCAGTTGCTGGATGGCCAGGGTCAAGGTGGACTGAGAAATGAACGCGGTTTGCGCGGCGGCGGAGATTGAGCCGGTCTCGGCCACGGCGATGAAGTGACGGATCTGACGCAAGGTCATCATGGAGAAAGTACCCGGTGGGCGGTTTTTATAGATTTGCTTGAGTGTATATCCATTTTTCTGAAGGGCCGTGCTCAGATGAACGGCGCTGCGCAACATCTCGAAGCACTCTCGCCCCCGAATGCCGGGCACTTTCGATCTAGGCTGGTGGCCTTATTGATCCGGTTAACCCCTTTTTGGAGGCGGCAAATGAATACGCGTGGATTGCTCGATCAGCTACTCAAGTCCGGTCAGGAGATGATGCAGAACAAGGCCGGCGGCTCACAAAACAAGACCTCCGGCGGTGGCCTGGGCGGATTGCTCGGCGGCAGCGGTGGTTCGGGCGGCCTCGGCAGTTTGCTTTCGGGCGCTGGCGGCGGGGCGTTGGCGGCGGGTGCCATGGGCCTGTTGCTCGGCAGCAAAAAGGCACGCAACGTCGGCGGCAAAGTCGCCATCTACGGCGGCCTCGCGGCGCTCGGCGTCATTGCCTACAAGGCCTATGGTAATTGGCAGGCCCAGCAGGGCACCGCGCCGAAGACTGAACCGCAGACACTCGACCGTCTGCCGCCAGCGCAAGTCGAGTTGCACAGCCAGGCGATACTCAAGGCGCTGGTTGCGGCGGCCAAAGCCGATGGCCACGTTGATGAACGCGAGCGTGCATTGATAGAAGGCGAATTCACCAAGCTCGACAACGATCAGGAATTGCAGCAGTGGCTGCATGCCGAACTCAGCAAGCCGCTCGACCCGACGGAGGTGGCCCGCGCTGCCAGCACGCCGGAAATGGCCGCTGAGATGTACATCGCCAGCGTAATGCTGGTGGATGAGGAGAGCTTCATGGAGAAGTCCTACCTCGATGAGCTTGCACGTCAGTTGAAGCTTGAACCGGGGTTGAAGGCTGAGTTGGAGAAGCAGGTTCGCCAGGCTTCCCTGTAACCGTTCAGGCCGCCTTCGCGGGCAAGTCGGATCGCGAAGGCGCCTTCAGCCGCGCTACATACCCACCAAAGGGCCAATTCCGGCTGTTTTTGCCGGGGATGAGAAGTGGCGCGCAACCCTTTCTAGATGCAGCCCCACCCTCGGCTATACTCCGCAGCATTTGAAATGTCTCCCGAGGACTGACTGTGAAGAACTGGACGTTGCGCCAACGCATCTTGGCGAGCTTTGCGGTGATTATCGCCATCATGTTGCTGATGGTTGTCGTGTCGTATTCCCGGTTACTGTCGATTGAGTCCAGCGAGAGCGTTGTGCGCACGGACAGTGTTCCCGGGATTCACTACAGTTCCCTGATTCGCGGTGCCTGGGTCGATGATTACGTGCTGACCCAGCAACTGATCGGGCTGGGTGGCGGTCGAGTCATGACCCAGGCTGACAAGGATCTGTACAAGAGTATTGAGGAAAGGCTGCAACGCGCGATGGCCAGCTACCGGAGTACCATTTTCGAGAAAGATGATCAGGAAAGATTCGACGAGTTTGAAAAGCTGCACGAACAATATGACAAGCTGCTCGAAGCGGTACTCGATGCCTACCAGCAAAAGGACTTCGAACAGGCCCGTCGCATACTCGCCGAACAGATGACCCCGGCATGGGCTGCCGGCCGCAAACATCTGGATGAACTCATTGAATTCAACCGGGAGGCGGCTGAGGCGGCCACTGACTCGATCATTTCATCGGTAGCAGCGGCGAAGCTGATCATGGGCATTTCGTTGCTGGTCGCCGTCATTAGTGCCGGGTTGTGTGGCCTTTTGTTGATGCGCGCGATCATGGCGCCGATGAACCGCATTGTGCAGATCCTCGAAATAATGCGTACCGGCGATCTCAGCAGTCGTCTCAACCTGGCGCGCAAGGACGAATTCGGCGCCGTGGAAACCGGCTTCAACGACATGATGACCGAGCTGACGTCCCTGGTGTCCCAGGCCCAGCGTTCCTCGGTGCAGGTCACCACCTCGGTGACCGAGATCGCCGCCACCTCCAAGCAACAGCAAGCCACCGCCACCGAAACCGCCGCCACCACCACCGAAATCGGCGCGACGTCCCGTGAGATTGCGGCCACTTCGCGGGATCTGGTGCGCACGATGATTGAAGTGTCCACCGCCGCCGATCAGGCCTCGGTACTCGCCGGTTCCGGGCAGCAAGGCCTGGCGCGGATGGAAGAGACCATGCACTCAGTGATGGGCGCGGCCGATCTGGTCAACGCGAAACTGGCGATCCTCAATGAGAAGGCCGGCAACATCAATCAGGTGGTGGTGACCATCGTCAAGGTCGCCGACCAGACCAATCTGCTGTCGCTCAACGCGGCGATTGAGGCCGAAAAGGCCGGTGAATACGGCCGCGGTTTTGCCGTGGTCGCCACTGAGGTGCGGCGCCTGGCGGACCAGACCGCCGTTGCCACGTACGACATCGAGCAGATGGTGCGCGAGATCCAGTCGGCAGTGTCGGCCGGGGTGATGGGCATGGACAAGTTCTCTGAAGAAGTGCGCCGCGGCATGTCCGAGGTGCAGCAAATCGGCGAGCAACTGTCGCAGATCATCCATCAGGTTCAGGCGCTGGCGCCGCGGGTGTTGATGGTCAACGAAGGCATGCAGGCCCAGGCCACGGGCGCGGAGCAGATCAACCACGCGCTGGTACAGTTGGGCGATGCCAGCAGCCAGACCGTCGAGTCCCTGCGCCAGGCCAGTTTCGCCATCGACGAATTGAGCCAGGTGGCCGTAGGGCTTCGTAGTGGCGTTTCGCGATTCAAAGTCTGATGAGCGAACCCACGGCCAAACGCATCGCCGTGAAGCCGGCGCTGCAATCATTGTTTCTGGTGTTCCGCATCGGCAGCGAACGCTATGCCTTGCAGGCCATCGAGGTGGCGGAAGTGCTGCCGCGTCTGCCGTTGAAACCGATTCCCCGCGCGCCGGAATGGGTGGCCGGTGTGTTCGCCTACCGCGGCGCGGTGGTGCCGGTGATCGACCTCAGTGCACTGACGTTCGGCCAACCGGCCCAGGCCCGCACCAGCACGCGCCTGGTGCTGGTCAATTATCGTCCGGATGAGTTCGCTGAGGCGCAATTGCTCGGGCTGATTCTCGAGCAGGCCACCGATACCTTGCGCTGCAACCCGGCGGATTTTCAGCCCTATGGCCTGGACAATCGCCAGGCGCCATACCTCGGGCCGGTGCGTGAAGATGCCCAGGGTTTGCTGCAATGGGTGCGGGTCGCCGACTTACTCGACGATCAGGTTCGCGAGCTGCTGTTTCCGCCGCAGCCTCTGAACCTGGCGCTGCTTGAGGAGCGGCCATGAGCAGCGATCAGCGGTTTTTCGACTTCCTCAAAGAGCGCATCGGTCTCGACGTGACGTCGGTGGGACCTGCGATCATCGAGCGTGCGGTGCGCCAGCGCAGCACGGCATCCAAAGCGCTGACGGCCGATGAGTACTGGCACACCTTGCAGGGTTCGCAGGACGAGCAGCAGGCGCTGATCGAAGCGGTGATTGTCCCCGAGACCTGGTTTTTCCGTTACCCGGAATCCTTCGCCACGTTGGCGAAACTGGCCGCCAAACGCCTGAGCGACATCAACAACATGCGCGCGCTGCGGATTCTCAGCCTGCCGTGTTCCACCGGTGAAGAGCCGTACTCCATCGCCATGGCGTTGCTTGATACGGGGTTACAGCCGCACCAGTTCAAGGTCGAAGGCATGGACGTCAGCCCGTTGTCGGTGGAAAAAGCCCGGCGCGCGCTGTACGGCAAGAATTCGTTCCGTGGCCAGGACATCGCCTTTCGCGACCGGCATTTCACCGCCGAAGGCGAGGAGGGCTATCGCCTCAGCGGGCGAGTGCTCGAACAAGTGCGTTTGCAGGTCGGCAATTTGCTGGATCCGGTGTTGCTGGCCAACGAGCCACCCTATGACTTTGTGTTTTGCCGCAACCTGCTGATCTATTTCGATCAGCCGACCCAGCAGCAAGTGTTCGAAGTGCTCAAGCGTCTGACCCATTTCGACGGTGTGTTGTTTATCGGCCCGGCCGAGGGCAGTTTGCTCGGCCGTTTTGGCATGCGTTCGATCGGCATCCCGCAGTCCTTTGCGTTCAGTCGGCAGAGCGCACCAGAGCCTGCGCCCATTGCGACGTTCGTTCCGACGTCTCTGCCCGTGCGCCAACCGGTGCGCAGCGTGGCACCGCCGCCCGTTCGCAGCCGGCCCTTCGCAACAGTGACACCGTTACCTGCTGCGACGAAAACCGCTAACCCGGACGCCGCCACGCTGCTGGCGAACATTGCTGCGCTGGCCAACGAAGGCAAAAGTGCCGAGGCCCGCGCCGCGTGCGATAGCTATTTGCGCAGTCACGAGCCCGTGGCCCAAGTCTTTTACTGGCTGGGCCTGCTCAGCGATGTCGCCGGCAGAGTCCTTGAGGCTCAGGGTTTTTATCGCAAGGCGTTGTACCTCGACCCGCAACATCCCGACGCGTTGATGCACCTGGCGGCGTTGCTGCAATCCTTGGGCGACACGGCGGGAGCCAGACGATTGCAGGACCGCGCCGCCCGCAGCGAGCGCGCCGCTGACAGTGAGCGTAAACGATGAACGTCGCCGATACCTTTAGCCTCACCCATGAAGATGCGCTGGCCATCGACGACTGCTGGAACCGCATCGGTGTCCACGGCGACAAGTCCTGCCCGCTGCTGAGCGATCACATTCACTGCCGCAATTGCGCGGTGTATTCGGCCGCGGCGACGCGCTTGCTCGACCGCTACGCGTTGCAGCAGGAAGACCGCGGGCAAGTCTCTACGGCGGTCGAGAGCGAGATGAAAACCCGTTCGCTGCTGATGTTCCGCCTGGGCGAAGAGTGGCTGGCCCTGGCCACTCGCAGTCTGGTGGAAGTGGCGCCGCTGCAAGCGATTCATTCCTTGCCGCACCAACGCTCCCGGGCTTTGCTCGGCGTGGCGAATGTGCGCGGCGCGTTAGTGGCGTGCCTGTCGCTGGTGGAATTACTGGGGCTCGACGGTGCCAGCAGCGTGGCGTCCGGCGCGCGGGTCATGCCGCGCATGCTGATCATCGCCGCCCACGGCGGGCCGGTGGTGGTGCCGGTGGATGAAGTGGACGGGATTCACGCCATCGACGAACGTATCCTCGACGCGGCGTCCCGCTCCGGTACGCAGGCCAGCGGCAAATACACCCGTGGCGTGTTGCAATTCAAAGGTCGCAGCCTGCGGTGGCTGGATGAAGAACAGCTGCTGTCCGCCGTGACCCGGAGCCTTACATGACCCCCGAGCAAATGCGCGACGCCTCTTTGCTGGAACTGTTCAGTCTGGAAGCCGAGGCCCAGACGCTGGTGCTGAGCGCAGGCCTTTTGGCGCTGGAGCGCGATCCGACCCAGGCCGATTACCTCGAGTCGTGCATGCGCGCGGCCCACTCGCTCAAGGGCGCGGCGCGGATTGTCGGGGTCGATGCCGGGGTCCGCGTTGCCCATGTGATGGAGGATTACCTGGTCAGCGCCCAGGAAGGGCGTCTGTACCTGCGGCCCGAATACATTGATGCACTGTTACAAGGCACCGATCTGCTGATGCGAATTGCGACGCCGGGCAACGCTCCGGCGCCTGCGGATATTGAAGCTTACGTCGTCTTGATGGGACGGCTGCTTGAACACATGGCGGCTACCCCCATCGCGCCGCCGATGGCAGAACTTCAGCTGGAACCGCCGACGCCCAAGGTTGAGCCGCCCATGCCGGCCGCCACCGAAGCCCCGCCGGCAGCGCCCGCCGAGCCAACGCCCAAAACTAAACGCACCACCGAAAACGGCGAGCGGGTACTGCGAGTCACGGCCGAACGCCTGAACAGCCTGCTTGATCTGTCGAGCAAATCCCTGGTGGAAACCCTGCGGCTCAAACCGCACCTGGCCACCATGCAACGCCTCAAGCGTATGCAGAACAACGGCCTGCGGGCCCTGGAAAACCTCAACGTCCACCTCAAGGAACATGCCTTGAGTCTGGAAGCACAAGAAGCCCTCGAAGACGCTCGTCGGCTACTGGCTGAGTCTCAGCAATTGCTGGTGGAAAAGAACGCCGAACTGGATGAGTTCGCCTGGCAGGCCAGTCAACGGGCGCAAGTGTTGTACGACACCGCGCTGGCCTGCCGCATGCGGCCGTTTGCCGATGTGTTGACCGGGCAAGAGCGCATGGTCCGCGACCTCGGTCGCAACCTCGGCAAACAGGTGCGACTGGAAATCGAGGGCGAGAAAACCCAGGTCGACCGCGACGTGTTGGAAAAGCTTGAAGCGCCGCTGACTCACCTGCTGCGCAATGCCGTGGATCACGGCATCGAATCCCCGGAGCAACGGCTATTGGCGGGCAAGCCCGCTGAAGGTCTGATCTGTTTGCGCGTCTCCCATCAAGCCGGTCTGTTGGTGCTGGAACTGAGCGATGACGGCAATGGCGTCGATCTGGAAAAGGTCCGCCGCAGCATCATCGAACGCCAATTGTCCCCGGCAGAAACCGCCGCGCAGTTGAGTGAAGAAGAGCTGCTGACCTTCCTGTTTCTGCCGGGTTTCAGCCTGCGCGACACTGTCACCGAAGTCTCCGGGCGCGGCGTCGGTCTGGATGCGGTCCAGCACATGGTCCGCCAGGTGCGCGGCGCGGTCGTGCTGGAGCAGGTGGCGGGCGAGGGCAGTCGCTTTCATCTCGAAGTGCCGCTGACCCTGTCGGTGGTGCGCAGTCTGGTGGTGGAAGTCGGTGACGAGGCGTATGCCTTCCCGTTGGCCCACATCGAACGGATGTGCGACCTGGAGCCGGCGGACATCGTCCAGGTCGAAGGCCGTCAGCATTTCTGGCACGAAGGCCGGCATGTCGGGCTGGTCGCGGCCAGTCAGCTGTTGCAGCGTCCGGCGAGCCAGAACAGTCAGCAAACCCTCAAAGTGGTGGTGATTCGCGAACGCGAGGCAATTTACGGCGTGGCGGTCGAGCGTTTTATCGGCGAGCGGACGTTGGTCGTTTTGCCGCTGGATGAGCGTCTGGGCAAGGTGCAGGATATTTCCGCCGGGGCCTTGCTCGACGATGGTTCGGTGGTACTGATCGTCGACGTCGAAGACATGCTGCGGTCGGTGGACAAACTGCTCAATACCGGGCGTCTTGAGCGCATTGCCCGTCAAGGCAGCCAGGCGGTTGAAGCGGCTCGAAAACGGATTCTGGTGGTCGACGATTCGCTGACCGTGCGTGAGCTGCAACGCAAGTTGCTACTCAATCGCGGCTACGACGTGGCGGTGGCGGTGGACGGTATGGACGGCTGGAACGCCCTGCGTTCGGAGAGTTTCGATCTGCTGATCACCGACATCGATATGCCGCGCATGGATGGTATCGAACTGGTGTCTTTATTGCGCCGGGACAATCGCCTGCAATCCCTTCCGGTTATGGTGGTGTCTTACAAGGATCGTGAAGAGGACCGTCGCCGTGGACTGGACGCTGGAGCCGACTATTATCTAGCCAAAGCCAGTTTTCATGACGACGCCCTGCTTGACGCGGTGGTTGAGCTCATTGGAGGAGCGCGTGCATGAGAATAGCGATCGTCAACGACATGCCCATGGCGGTGGAGGCCCTGCGCCGCGCCCTGGCCTTCGATCCGGCGCACGAGGTGGTCTGGGTCGCCAGTAATGGGGCCGAGGCGGTGCAGCGTTGCGCTGAAAATACGCCGGATCTGATCCTGATGGACCTGATCATGCCGGTGATGGATGGCGTGGAGGCGACCCGGCGGATCATGGCTGGTACGCCGTGCGCGATTGTCATCGTTACGGTCGACCGCGAGCAGAACGTGCATCGGGTGTTTGAGGCCATGGGCCACGGAGCGCTGGATGTGGTCGACACGCCGGCCATCGGTGCCGGCAATGCCCAAGAGGCAGCAGCCCCGTTACTGCGCAAGATCATCAACATCGGTTGGCTGATCGGTGACCGGGGCAATCGGGAACGAGCCGCCCCGAGCCCGCTGCGCAGTTCGGCTTCGCGCCAGCGCCTGATCGCCATTGGCTCATCGGCAGGTGGGCCGGCCGCGCTGGAAGTATTGCTCAAGGGGCTGCCGCGAGATTTTTCGGCCGCCATCGTGCTGGTGCAGCATGTTGACCAGGTATTCGCCGCCGGCATGGCCGAATGGCTCAGCAGCGCCAGCGGCCTGAACGTGCGCCTGGCCCAGGAAGGCGAGCCTCCGCAGGCCGGCTCGGTGCTGCTGGCGGGCACCAATCACCATATTCGCTTGTTGAAAAACGGCACGCTGGCCTACACCGCCGAACCGGTCAACGAGATCTACCGGCCCTCGATCGATGTGTTCTTCGAGAGTGTGGCCAATTACTGGAATGGCGATGCCGTGGGTGTTTTGCTAACCGGCATGGGACGCGATGGCGCACGGGGGCTTAAACTCATGCGCCAACAGGGCTACCTGACCATCGCTCAGGATCAGAACAGCAGCGCGGTGTACGGCATGCCGAAGGCGGCAGCGGCCATCGACGCCGCTGTGGAGATTCGCCCATTGGAAAAGATAGCGCCACGATTGCTGGAGATTTTCCCCAAATGAAGACTTTTCACAGCAATCTGGCTCAAGTAGTACTCAGGTGACTGCCTATGAATGATTTACAGCTCGACGACTTTAAAACCGACGAAAACGCCGCCATGGTGTTGTTGGTGGACGATCAGGCAATGATCGGCGAGGCGGTGCGCCGCGGGTTGTCGAACGAAGATAACATCGACTTCCACTTCTGTGCCGACCCGCACCAGGCCATCGCCCAGGCGATCCGGATCAAACCGACGGTGATCCTCCAGGATCTGGTGATGCCCGGTCTTGACGGCTTGAGCCTGGTGCGCGAGTACCGCAACCATCCGGCGACCAAGGACATCCCGATCATTGTCCTGTCGACCAAGGAAGACCCGCTGATCAAAAGCGCGGCGTTTGCTGCCGGGGCCAATGATTACCTGGTGAAGTTGCCGGACAACATCGAACTGGTGGCGCGCATCCGCTATCACTCGCGCTCCTACATGACGTTGCTGCAGCGTGACGCCGCTTACCGCGCGTTGCGGGTCAGCCAGCAGCAGTTGCTCGACACCAACCTGGTGCTGCAACGCTTGATGAACTCAGACGGCCTGACCGGGCTGTCGAACCGCCGGCATTTCGACGAATACCTGGAGCTTGAGTGGCGCCGTTCGCTGCGTGACCAGAGTCAACTGTCGCTGCTGATGATCGATGTCGACTACTTCAAGTCCTACAACGACAGCTTCGGCCACCTTGAAGGCGATGAAGCCCTGCGCAAAGTGGCCACGGCGATTCGTGATGCCAGTGCGCGGCCTTCGGACCTGCCAGCCCGTTACGGCGGCGAAGAATTCGTCCTGGTGCTGCCCAATACTTCGCCGGGCGGCGCGCGACTGGTGGCGGAAAAACTTCGCCAGACCGTGGCTGCGTTGAAGATCCCGCACATTTTCCCGGCCGAAGGTTCAAGCCTGACCATCAGCATCGGTCTGTCGACCATGACCCCGCAACCGGGTGGCGATTGCCGTCAATTGATCTCGGCGGCGGACAAGGGGCTGTATCTGGCGAAGAACAATGGGCGTAATCAGGTTGGGATCGAATAAGGTTATACGGCGCCCTGTAGCAGCTGCCGAGCAGCGCGAGGCTGCGTTCGAGGACGAAGTCCTCGCCAACCCTGTACACGCGGTTTGCCTGAATGACCGCGTTGTCCGGTTTTACGACTGCTTCGCAGCCGAACGCAGCCTCGCGGGCTCGGCAGCTGCTACAAGTGTTCGCCGTTTAGCCAAAACCATTCACCGCTAAAGCCGCCAGGCGGGCTGCCGTGACAGTCTGATTACGTTATACTCGCCGGCTTTCAAAAGTTCGCCAACGAGTGCTGCCCGCCATGGAAATCAACCCGATCCTTAACAGTATCAAGGACCTGTCCGAGCGCTCCGAAACTATTCGGGGGTATCTTTGACTACGATCAAAAGCATGAGCGTCTGACTGAAGTCAATCGCGAGCTTGAAGATCCGTCTGTCTGGAACAACCCGTCGTACGCTCAGGAACTGGGCCGCGAGCGATCGCTGCTGGCCCAGATCGTCGAAACCCTCGACGAAATGCACAGCGGTCTGGCCGATGCCAAGGACCTGCTGCTGATGTCCGCCGAAGAAGAAGACCAGGCTGCCGTCGATGACGTCGCTGCCGAAGTCGAGCGCCTGCGCGAGTCCCTGGAAAAACTCGAATTCCGCCGCATGTTCAGCGGTGAGATGGACGCCAACAACGCCTACCTGGACATCCAGGCCGGCTCCGGCGGCACCGAGGCCCAGGACTGGGCCAACATCCTGCTGCGCATGTACCTGCGCTGGGCCGACAAACGCGGTTTCGACGCGACCATCATGGAGCTGTCTGCCGGTGAAGTCGCCGGGATCAAGGGCGCCACCGTGCATATCAAGGGCGAATACGCCTTTGGCTGGTTGCGTACGGAAATCGGCGTGCACCGTCTGGTGCGCAAGAGTCCTTTCGACTCCGGCAACCGTCGCCACACCTCGTTCTCGGCCGTATTCGTGTCGCCGGAAATCGATGACAACATCGAAATCGACATCAACCCGTCGGACCTGCGCATCGACACCTACCGCTCCTCCGGTGCCGGTGGCCAGCACGTAAACACCACCGACTCGGCCGTACGTATTACCCACGTACCGACCAACACTGTGGTCAGCTGCCAGAACGAACGCTCCCAGCACGCCAACAAAGACACCGCGATGAAAATGTTGCGGGCGCGCTTGTACGAGCAGGAAGTGCAGAAACGCAACGCCGCCTCCCAAGCCCTGGAAGACACCAAGTCGGACATCGGCTGGGGTCACCAGATTCGCTCTTACGTGCTCGATGCGTCGCGAATCAAGGATTTGCGCACTAACATCGAACGCAGTGACTGCGACAAGGTGCTCGACGGCGACATCGACGAATACCTGGTGGCCAGCCTGAAGCAAGGCCTGTAAACCGCCAGTCAAGACCTTAAGTCCCCTGCCACCGGTGGGGGCAACGAACCTGTGATGGAATTTTTAAAGACATGAGCGACCTAGAACTCGACCCGCAAGCCCTGCAACAGGAAGAAAACTCCCTGATCGCCCTGCGCAAGGAAAAGCTGGCTGCCGAGCGCGCCAAGGGCAATGCCTTCCCGAACGACTTCCGTCGCGACAACTACTGCGAAGACTTGCAGAAACAGTACGCGGACAAGACCAAGGAAGAGCTGGCAGAGGCTGCAATCCCGGTCAAGGTTGCTGGTCGTCTCATGCTCAACCGTGGCTCGTTCATGGTGATCCAGGACATGTCCGGTCGCATTCAGGTTTACGTCAACCGTAAAACCCTGTCCGAAGAAACCCTGGCTGCGGTGAAAACCTGGGACCTGGGCGACATCATCGCCGCCGAAGGCACCCTGGCCCGTTCCGGCAAGGGCGACCTGTACGTCGAAATGACCAGCGTGCGCCTGCTGACCAAATCCCTGCGCCCACTGCCGGACAAGCACCACGGCCTGACCGACACCGAATCCCGTTATCGTCAGCGTTACGTTGACCTGATCGTCAACGAAGACGTGCGCCAGACTTTCCGCGTTCGTTCGCAAGTCATCGCGCACATCCGCAGCTTCCTGATGAAGCGAGACTTCCTGGAAGTCGAAACACCAATGCTGCAAACCATTCCAGGCGGTGCAGCGGCCAAGCCGTTCGAAACACACCATAACGCCCTGGACATGGACATGTACCTGCGCATCGCGCCGGAGCTGTACCTCAAGCGTCTGGTGGTCGGTGGTTTTGAAAAGGTGTTCGAGATCAACCGCAACTTCCGTAACGAAGGCGTTTCGACTCGTCACAACCCTGAATTCACCATGTTGGAGTTCTACCAGGCTTACGCCGACTACGAAGACAACATGGACCTGACCGAAGAGCTGTTCCGCGAACTGGCGCAGCTGGTTCTGGGCAGCACCGACGTGCCTTACGGCGACAAAGTGTTCCACTTCGGCGAACCGTTCGTGCGTCTGTCGGTGTTCGACTCGATCCTCAAGTACAACCCTGAGCTGACCGCTGACGACCTGAACGACATCGACAAGGCCCGTGCCATTGCCAAGAAGGCCGGCGCCAAGGTGCTGGGCTTCGAAGGTCTGGGCAAATTGCAGGTGATGATTTTCGAAGAGCTGGTCGAGCACAAGCTGGAGCAACCGCACTTCATCACTCAATACCCGTTCGAAGTGTCGCCGCTGGCCCGTCGTAACGACGACAACCCGAACGTCACCGACCGTTTCGAACTGTTCATCGGTGGCCGCGAAATCGCCAACGCCTACTCCGAGTTGAACGACGCGGAAGACCAGGCCGAGCGCTTCATGGCGCAGGTGGCCGACAAGGACGCTGGCGACGATGAAGCCATGCATTACGACGCCGACTTCGTTCGCGCGCTGGAGTACGGCATGCCGCCAACGGCCGGTGAAGGTATCGGCATCGACCGTCTGGTGATGCTGTTGACCAACTCCCCGTCGATCCGCGACGTGATCCTGTTCCCGCACATGCGGCCACAAGCGTAAGTGTTTCAATAAAAAAGCCGCCTAAAACAGGCGGCTTTTTATTGCCTGTCTGGTACAAACGTATCAATTGGTTACTTTTGACGTTAGAGAGGAATACCTGTCGTGAACCGTGCAATTGCTCAAGAGGGTGCAGCGGACGTCGCCACTGCGGTCGCTGAAAGTGTTCAGTACCAGGGTCGCAAGGCCAGCCGACAGGGCAGTGAACAGCGTCGACAGGATATTCTCGATGCGGCGATGCGCATTGTCGTGCGCGATGGCGTGCGGGCCGTGCGTCACCGCGCGGTGGCCGCCGAGGCCGGAGTGCCGCTGTCGGCCACCACTTACTATTTCAAGGATATCGATGACCTGCTCACCGATACCTTTGCCCAATACGTGGAACGCAGCGCGGCGTTCATGGCCAAGTTGTGGGCCAGCAACGAAGGCCTGCTGCGCGAGATGGTTGCTTATGGCGATGGCAGCCCCGAGTCGCGTTCACAGCTGGCCGACGATATCGCACGCCTGACCGCCGATTATGTGCAGCGCCAATTGCACAACCGTCGCGAGCACTTGATGGCCGAGCAGGCGTTCCGTCAGGAGGCGCTGTTGAACCCGCGTCTGGCGGAGTTGGTGCGCTCGCATCAGCAAATTCTTCTGCAAGGCACCTGCCATTTTTTCGAGGTATTGGGTTCCCGCGAGCCACAACAGGATGCCAAAGTGTTGACGGCGATTATCGGACGGATGGAATATCAGGGCCTGCTCAACGACGCCGAGCCTGTCGCCGAAGCCGAAATGCTCGGTATCCTCACGCGGTATATGCACCTGGTATTGGCGTCGGTGTAACCCGGTTCTCAGATCGTTCCCACGCTCTGCGTGGGAATGCCGCCCGGGACGCTCCGCGTCCCTTGCCGGCGTGACGCAGAGCGTCACTGGATGCATTCCCACGCAGAGCGTGGGAACGATCATGAGGCGAAGTGTGTTCAAAGGGAGTGTTGAATGAAAGCCTGGCGTGTCGTTGTGATCGCCTTGTCGTTCCTGCTGCTCAGTGGCTGTCTGGTGACCTTCAAGGAGCCGCTGCCCTCGAGCGAGTCCGCGCCTAAAGGGTTGCTCGGCAAATGGACCAGCACCAACGCCTGGGGCGAGCCGCTGAATCTGGAGCTGACGCGCCTGGGCGACAATCACTATCAGGCCGTCAGCTACTTCAAGGCCAAACCCAAGGAGCGCGAAGCCTATCCCTTCACGGTGACCCGTCATGGCAGTCGCTGGTACCTGTCGGCCAAGGTACCGGCGCAATTCGGTGGGCATTTCACTCTCTTGGGATTTGAACTCACCGATAAGCATGAGCTGGTGGTCTATAACCTCGACCTCGAGCAGATCAACCAGGCCCTGAGGCAAAAAGTCCTCAGCGGCGAAGACTTCCAGACCGACGACGGCGACGGCGTGTTGATCAACAACAATCTGGACCAGGTTTTCGCCTACCTTGACGACCCGGCCAATTCCGATGTGTTCGTCGAGGCCGTGCGCTATCAGCGCCTGGCCAAAGTCAAATAAACCCAGCATGTAAACGGTTTTTCTACAGGAGTTTCGGGTGGACGATTACCAGCAGACGATACGCATGTTGTCCGATCGCATTGTGCTGGCGCAGACGCCGATTCGCGTCCTCGATGCAGTCAAGTGGGACGACAACATCCGCAAGGGTTTCCTCAAGGCCAAGGGCAAGGAAATGCCGGCGGTGGACCGTGATTACTACCTGAACCGGCCGCTGGCGTTCGATTCCAGCAAGGTGAAGCTGGAATTCCAGAACATCGAGCGCGACATCACCCGTCAGCTCGGACAGTTCAACCCGGTTGGCCAGATCATGCGCCGCATGTGCAAGGAATACCGGATGGTGGTGCGCATGCTCGAAGCGCGCGGCACCGAGGATTTCGGGCTGATTTCACAAGAGCTTTACGGTGCCGCTTCCGACGCGTTCCACGCCGGCGATCCGACCCTTTCCGACCTGGGCCTGATGCTCTCCGATTACCTGAACAATATCGATGGCCGTGGCGACCTGAAGGACGAACCGAAAATCCTCACCGCCAAAGAAGCCGTCCACCTGCTGCAAACCCGCTTGAACAAGGTATTCGGCGAGGCCGAGGAAACCATTCGCGTATTCGAGTCCGACGGGATCGTCGCCGATGCCGCGGCTGGCGCCGACTACATCAAGATCCGCGCCGACGCGATGTTCAACGACCGTGACGTGCGCGCTCTGGAAGTCCACGAAGGGCTGGTGCATGTGGGGACCACGCTCAATGGTCTGAACCAGCCGATCTGCACCTTCCTCTCCAAAGGCCCGCCGTCGTCGACGGTCACTCAGGAAGGCCTGGCGATCCTGATGGAAATCATCACCTTCGCCTCCTACCCAAGTCGCCTGCGCAAACTGACCAACCGCACCCGCGCCATTCACATGGTGGAAGAGGGCGCGGACTTCATGCAGATCTTTGAATTCTTCAGCGAGCAAGGTTTTGAAATGGCGGAAAGCTACGGCAACGCCAGTCGGGTTTTCCGTGGCTCGGTGCCGACAGGTTTGCCATTCACCAAAGACTTGTCCTACCTCAAGGGCTTTATCATGGTTTACAACTACATTCAGTTGGCCGTGCGTAAAGGCAAGCTTGAGCAGATACCGCTGCTGTTTTGCGGCAAGACCACGCTGGAAGACATGCGCACCTTGCGCCAGTTGGTGGATGAAGGGTTGGTGGTGCCGCCGAAGTATCTGCCGGATCAGTTCCGTGACCTGAACGCGCTGTCGGCGTGGATGTGCTTCTCCAACTTCCTCAATCACCTGAGCCTGGACCGGATCGAAGCGGATTACTCCAATATCCTTTGATACAGATCGTTCCCACGCTCCGCGTGGGAATGCCGCCATGGACGCTCTGCGTCCACTGTGACGCAGAGCGTCACGGAATGCATTCCCACGCAGAGCGTGGGAACGATCATCAATAATATGAGGTTTCATCGGATGAGAATCCTCGGCTTTTTCTGCCTTCTCCTGACCTTGAGCGGTTGCAGCTCGCTGCTGTTCTACCCCGAGCCAGGCCAGCTGTTTACCCCGGAAAAAGCCAAACTCGAATACCGCGACGTCACCCTGACCACCGCCGATGGCCTCAAGCTGCACGGCTGGTGGTTGCCGGCCAAACAAGGTGTCGAGGTCAAAGGCACGGTGCTGCATTTGCACGGCAATGGCGGCAATCTGCCCATGCATCTTGGGGGGAGCTGGTGGTTACCGAAAGAAGGGTATCAAGTGTTGCTGCTGGACTATCGCGGCTACGGTTTGTCCGAAGGTGAACCGACGCTGCCAGAGATCTACCAGGACATCGACGCCGCGTTCAAATGGCTCGATCAGGCGCCGGAGGTCAAGGGCAAGCCGCTGATCCTCCTGGGGCAAAGCCTCGGCGGTTCGATGGCCGTGCACTATCTGGTTCAACATCCCGAACGCCAGAAACAACTCAAGGCCTTCGTCCTCGACGGCGTGCCCGCCAGTTACCGCAGTATCGGTCAATTTGCCCTGAGCCATTCCTGGCTGACCTGGCTGTTTCAGGTGCCGCTGTCCTGGCTGGTGCCGGACGGCGACAGCGCGATCCATTCCATGACGCAGCTCAATGGCGTGCCGAAACTGATCTACCACAGCATCGATGATCCGATCGTGCCCCTTTCCAACGGCATCCGTCTGTATCAAGCTGCGCCGCCGCCGCGGGTGCTGCAACTGACCCGTGGCGGTCATGTGCAGACGTTCGCCGACCCGGTCTGGCGCAAAGTCATGCTGCGTTTTCTCGATGACCCGCAGCATTTCAACGGTCTGCGCCGCCTGGGCGAAGTCCCGAATTACCCGGCGCCGAAAAATTCTGAAGATGAACCACCAGAGAGTCCGCAATGAGTGAAGAACGTAACGCCATCCCGCTGATCATCACCGGTATCTGCAGCATCCTCGGCACTGTCGGAGCCCTGTGGTTCTACGGCTACCTGCACTTCGCCAAACCCGAAGATGCGCTGCTGCTCAGCGACTTCACCATGCTCAAGACTGTGCCGGGTGAAGACTACAAAGTCTCCCTGGAACCGGCCCCGCAAGTCGCGCAATGCATCGATGGCGTGCTGGTGATGTTCGACACCGAACAGAAAGGCCTGAGCGGCGTGTTGGTCAATAACAGGAAAAAAGCGGTGCGCTGCATGGGTGAGGAAACCCCGCAGAAGCTGCAACCGTAGCGTTCCCGAATCTTAAAAACAAAAGCCCCGCCTGATCGACTCAGGCGGGGCTTTTGTGTTTCAGCAGATGATGCTTAATTAGAGCTGACCGCCGAACGCGGGATCACCGGCTGGTTGTCGTTGGAAATGGTCACTTCCACCCGACGGTTCATCGCACGACCCGAAACGCTGGTGTTCTCGGCCACCGGGTATTCCTTGCCATAACCCTGGGCCACGATGCGCGCTGGATCTACGCCCATCTTGATCAAGGCCACTTGCACGGAAGTCGCACGGCGTTCGGACAGCGACTGGTTGTAGTTCGGCGCGCCCGTGCTGTCGGTGTAGCCTTCGATAATCACTTTACGGTCCGGGTTTTCCTGAAGGAACTGGGCCAGTTTGTTGATATTCACCAGGCCACTGGATTTCAGCTCGGCCTTGTTAGTGGCAAACAGCACGTCACCGAACGTCACCAGCGTGCCGCGATCGGTCTGCTTGGCATTCAGGCTGTTCTGCAATTGCTTGATCTGCGCGTCGCGTGCGTCCAGACGGGCCTGGGCACGTTGCGCAGAGGCATCTTTCAGATTGGCTTCGGCGTTGCGCAGGGCGATGGTCTGCTTCGCCACTTCAACACGTTGATTGGTCAGGTAAGCCAGTTGATCGACCTTGGCCTGGTCCTCTTTGTCCTGGTAAGCCTTGTCGGCCTTGTCCAGGTAATCGCTGGCTTCTTTGGTTTCCAGCGCCGCGACTTTGCTGGCTTGCGGGTTGGTTTGCAGGCCGGTGTAGTTGCTTCGGGCCTGTTCCAGGTTCGCGTTGGGCGGTGTGGAGCAGGCAGCCAGTGCAACGCTTGCGGCCAGCAGGGCAGGGATCATCAATTGTTTACGCATGGTGGTTTCGTCCTTTTAGTCGAGTAAGAAGTGCGTCGTGCCGGCCGCTTATTGAACGGTGCGCTGGCTTTCCTGACGCAGTTCTTGAACACCTTTCTGAGAGTCCTTCACAGCCTGTTCAGCTTTGATGGCCTGGGCCTTGCGCTCAGCCACGCGAGCGTCCCACTCGGCCTGTTCGGCCAGGACCTTGGCTTCGGCGTACTTTTTGTCGTGCATGGCGATTTCGGCTTGTTTGAGCTTGTCCTGCGCGGACTTCATTTCCACTGCCGCGAATTCGGTACCGCCGGCACTGACGGCGCTGTTGACCGCCGATTCCGTCACGGCGAATTGCTCGCTTGGCGGGTTACCGGCACAACCGGCCAGAACGAAGCTGCTGCCGATGGCCAGTGCAGCCAGTTTCAGGCTACGCAGAGGGGGAAACGAGGATTTGGCAGTTCGGGTCTTCATGGTCTTCAACTCCATTGGAAAAACTCCTGAAAAACTTAAAAATCCATCCTGGGCAAGGAGCCGCAACCTTCAATTTCCGGGGGTGTTTTAAAACGGCCGTCCCAGGCGTGGTTAATGGGTGTGACCCGAGGCGTTTTTCGAAAGTTCAGAGAATATGGCCCATTGCCCGAAAAAACTTTGACCGGGCGGACAAGGCTCTAAACCGGTAATTCTTACCGCAAGTAGCCGTATTCCCGGCCCTGCAGGGGGCCAGGAATACGCATTTTTGGAGGGGAAAAGAAGTGCGGTAATCAGTGTTTCTGTTTGTCGTCGACGGCCGACAAATCGTGCAAATGACGGCGGGACAATGCGAGAAAACGCGGAGTCGGACCGACGTCTTCGTACAGCGGATCACCTTCTTCGTCGGTGGCCACAACCGTCGAGCCCTTTACGTATGGGAAGCTTTTTTCGAGCTCTTCCAGGGCTGCGCCGATCAGCTCGCCGAGCAGTTCTTCGGGGTGTCGTTTGGGGTACATTTCGATAATGGCCGCCAGCCGTGCGGCGGCCTCCACATCCAGATGAATCGAGTATCCGGTATCGGTCAGACGACCCTTGGCGTTTTCTTCCCAGTGATGGGCAAGCTCGCGGATTTTCATAGTGACCTCAATGCGCACCTGCTCGTGGCAGGCAGTGTCAGTGTCCGGCAATCGCCGGCGGCAGCCGTTGTAAGGCTTACTCTTCAGACTAGCTTTAACGCCCAAGGTTTAAAGTCCCTTCGTCGTCTAATGGTGAGCGTTGCTTCGGTGCTTCAGATTGGGTGTATATCCGTTTCTGCGGTGATGGCTGATTACGGTTTCGCTTTTACAGCGAGTCACTTTGGAAAAGAACCCCAAAGTAACCAAAGGGTTCTTGCCCCTTTCGTTCGGTGCCTCGCCTAGGCTCGGCATGCCCTCGCTCCGGTCCTGCTCCGTGGGCCCGCCGCCATCGGCCATCCATGGCCGGGGGCGGCTAACCCGGCATCCATGCCGGGTTGCCCACTGCGCAGAACCTCCACTCGGCCTCTCGAGGCGGCGGAGCATCAAGATCAAAAGCTGCAGGCGAGCTAACGCTCGGCCTGTTGAGTGGTGAGAAGCAAAAGCTGTACGTTGATCTTGCCGTTGCCGTTGCCGTTGCCGTTGCCGTTGCCGTTGCCGTTGCCGTTGCTTTGGCTTTGGCTTTGGCTTTGGTTTTTGATCTGTTGCCCCTTTCCCAGAGGCCGAACGCAGGCGTTGCGCAGGGGGCACCGCGGCAAGGATGCCGCGGTAGCCGCCCCCGGCCATGGATGGCCGATGGCGGCGGGCCCCCGGAGCAATGCCGGAGTGAGGGCATGCCGAGCCTAAGCGAGGCACCGAATGGAGGGGCAAAGCCTTTTGCTTACTTTTCGGCGTTTGGAAAAGTGAGTCGCTGTAAAAGCGAAACCGTAATCAGCCATCACCGCAGAAACGGATATGTACCCCACCAACCCCAATCCCCAATCCCAAAACTTTCTCGGGCGAACAGCATTCCCATCGTCGTCCGCTTGTAAGAACCGCTTTACAGCGGCACTCTCTAACGACAAAGCAAACCCGGATTTTCGCTGGAGAACTGCTGATGACCGATATTGATGCACGCTTGCGCGAGGACGTTCACCTGTTGGGTGAGCTGTTGGGCAACACCATTCGTGAACAGTACGGCGACGGTTTTCTCGACAAGATCGAGCAGATCCGCAAAGGCGCCAAGGCCGATCGTCGCGGGTCAATGGACGCTGAACTGAGCGCCAGCCTCAACCAATTGAGCGAAGAAGAGTTGCTGCCGGTGGCGCGGGCATTCAACCAGTTTCTCAACCTGGCCAATATCGCCGAGCAATATCAGCTGATTCACCGTCGCGAAGAGTCACAGCCTGCGCCGTTCGAAGCGCGGGTACTGCCGGAACTGCTCGCCCGCCTGAGTGCTGAAGGTCATGGCGCCGAATCCCTGGCCCGGCAACTGGGCCGGCTGGAGATCGAACTGGTCCTCACCGCGCACCCGACCGAAGTGGCGCGCCGCACGCTGATCCAGAAATACGATGCGATTGCCGCGCAACTGGCCGCCCAGGACCATCGCGACCTGACCACTGCCGAACGCGAGCAGATCCACACGAAGTTGCAGCGCCTGATCGCCGAAGCCTGGCACACCGAAGAAATCCGCCGCACCCGCCCAACCCCAGTGGATGAAGCCAAATGGGGCTTCGCGGTGATCGAGCATTCGCTGTGGCAGGCGATCCCCAACTATTTGCGCAAGGCCGATAAAGCCCTGCATGACGCCACTGGCCTGCACTTGCCACTAGAGGCAGCGCCGATTCGTTTTGCCTCGTGGATGGGCGGCGACCGGGATGGCAACCCCAACGTGACCGCTGCCGTAACCCGTGAAGTCTTGCTGCTGGCGCGCTGGATGGCCGCGGACTTGTACCTGCGCGATGTCGATCACCTGGCGGCCGAGTTGTCGATGCAGCAGGCCAGTGACGACTTGAAGGCCAAGGCCGGGGACAGCGCCGAACCTTACCGTGCGGTGCTCAAACAGCTGCGTGAACGCCTGCGCGCGACGCGTAACTGGGCTCACGCCTCCTTGACGAAGACCACGCCGGCACCCGCCGATGTGCTGCAAAACAACCGCGAGCTGCTCGATCCGCTGGAGCTGTGCTACCACTCGCTGCACGAGTGCGGCATGGGCGTGATCGCTGATGGGCCGCTGCTCGATTGCCTGCGTCGGGCGGTGACGTTCGGGCTGTTCCTGGTGCGGCTCGATGTGCGTCAGGACTCGACGCGCCATACCGCGGCCATGACCGAAATCACCGATTACCTGGGCCTGGGGCGTTACGAGGACTGGAGCGAGGAAGATCGCATTTCCTTCCTGATGCGCGAACTGAACAACCGCCGGCCGTTGCTGCCAGCGTACTTCAAGCCATCGGCCGACACCGCTGAAGTGTTGGCGACCTGCCGGGAAATCGCTGCCGCACCGGGCGCATCGCTCGGTTCTTATGTGATCTCCATGGCCGGCGCTGCTTCCGACGTGCTGGCCGTGCAACTGCTGCTCAAAGAGTCTGGCGTGTTGCGGCCGATGCGCGTGGTGCCGCTGTTCGAAACCCTTGCCGACCTCGACAACGCCGGCCCGGTGATTGAAAAACTGTTGCTGCTGCCTGGTTATCGCTCGCGCCTGCAAGGGCCGCAGGAAGTGATGATTGGCTACTCCGACTCGGCCAAGGACGCCGGCACGACGGCGGCGGCCTGGGCTCAATATCGGGCGCAGGAGCGCTTGGTCGACATCTGCCGCGAGCAGCAAGTGGAACTGCTGTTGTTCCATGGTCGTGGTGGCACCGTGGGACGCGGCGGCGGTCCGGCACACGCGGCGATTCTGTCGCAGCCGCCGGGTTCGGTGGCGGGGCGTTTCCGTACCACCGAGCAGGGGGAAATGATTCGTTTCAAATTTGGTTTGCCGGACATCGCCGAGCAGAACCTCAACTTGTACCTGGCAGCGGTATTGGAAGCGACCTTGCTGCCGCCGCCGCCACCGGAGCCAGCCTGGCGCAATCTGATGGACGAATTGGCTGCCGACGGTGTCAGCGCTTATCGCGCCGTCGTGCGGGAAAATCCGCAGTTCGTTGAGTATTTCCGCCAGTCCACTCCAGAGCAGGAACTGGGCCGCTTGCCGTTGGGCAGTCGCCCGGCCAAGCGCCGCGCCGGCGGGATTGAAAGTCTGCGGGCGATCCCGTGGATCTTCGGCTGGACCCAGACGCGTCTGATGTTGCCGGCGTGGCTCGGCTGGGAAGCGGCGCTGAGCAAGGCGCTGGAGCGCGGCGAAGGCGAGCTGCTGGGGCAGATGCGCGAACAGTGGCCGTTCTTCCGCACGCGCATCGATATGCTGGAAATGGTGTTGGCCAAGGCTGATGCCGATATCGCCCGGTCTTACGATGAGCGTTTGGTCGAGCCGGATCTGCTCCCTTTAGGTGCGCATTTACGCGACCTATTGTCGCAGGCCTGCTCGGTGGTCCTTGGGTTGACTGGTCAGTCGCAGCTACTGGCACATAGCCCAGCCACGCTTGAATTCATCCGCTTGCGCAACACTTACCTCGACCCTCTTCATCTATTGCAGGCTGAGTTGTTGGCGCGTTCGCGACAACAGGAAGTGGCGCAGGGCAGCCCGGTAGAACAGGCGCTGCTGGTGTCTGTGGCGGGGATTGCCGCCGGTTTGCGTAATACCGGCTAAGGTTTTCGTCGTGGGGCAAGGCACTCGGCGCGAGCGTCGAGTTGCCTGTGGGCGAGGGGTTGAAAAGTGCTGCCAGGCGACAGTTAGTGATGGGGTTGCGACTAGGGTTACCCCGACGAAAGGCCACATCAGGCGCGGGTTTCTCCGACTTTCGGCGGCTTGTGTGCTCCGGGCCTGCTGTGTATCTTGATCAGCCTTTGACCGTTTGGGCGGTCACGACCCTTATTTTGAGATTGGCCCCACGAGGCGAATCTGACGTTATCTATATAAAAAATTGAGGAGCACATCGATGCGCGTCATTCTGCTGGGAGCTCCCGGGGCCGGTAAAGGTACTCAGGCTAAGTTCATCACCGAAAAATTCGGTATCCCGCAAATCTCCACCGGCGACATGCTGCGTGCCGCGGTCAAGGCTGGCACCGAGCTGGGCCTGATCGCCAAGAGCGTCATGGACAGCGGTGGTCTGGTTTCCGATGACCTGATCATCAATCTGGTCAAGGAACGCATCAGTCAGGCCGATTGCGCCAACGGTTTCCTGTTCGACGGTTTCCCGCGCACCATTCCTCAGGCTGAAGCCCTGGTGAAAGCCGGCGTGGAGCTGGATCACGTGGTCGAAATCGCCGTCGACGACGAAGAAATCGTTCAGCGTATCGCTGGTCGCCGCGTTCACGAGGCCAGCGGCCGCGTGTACCACACCGTCTACAACCCGCCGAAAATCGCCGGCAAGGACGACATCACCGGTGAAGCACTGGTGCAGCGCAAGGACGACACCGAAGAAACCGTGCGTCATCGCCTGTCGGTCTACCATTCCCAAACCAAGCCTCTGGTAGCGTTTTACCAGAACCTGGCCGCTGATCTGGGCAAACCGAAGTACAGCCACATCGAAGGTGTTGGCTCGGTTGAAGCGATCACCGGCAAGGTGCTTGCAGCACTGAGCTGAAAAGTCTGAATCGCTTCATCTTCTACGGCCCGCTTGCGGGCCGTAGTTGTTTATACTGGCGCACTTTTTCTGACCTCTCTTACGGAAACATCGATGAGCACCTTGCTGGCCCTGGACACCGCGACTGAAGCTTGCTCCGTTGCCTTGCTGCATGACGGCAAAGTCACGAGCCATTACGAGGTGATCCCGCGCCTGCATGCGCAAAAGCTGCTACCGATGATTCAGCAGTTGCTGGCGGATGCCGGGACCACTTTGCAAGCGGTCGATGCCATCGCGTTCGGACGTGGTCCGGGTGCGTTCACCGGCGTGCGGATCGCCATCGGCGTGGTGCAGGGGCTGGCGTTTGCGCTGGATCGTCCGGTGTTGCCAGTATCGAACCTGGCCGTGCTGGCGCAGCGGGCCTATCGCGAACATGGCGCGAGCCAGGTGGCTGCCGCCATCGATGCTCGGATGGATGAGGTGTATTGGGGTTGCTACCGCGAAACGGCGGGGGAGATGCGGCTGGTTGGCAATGAAGCAGTGCTTGCGCCGGAAGTGGCCGCGTTGCCGGCTGACGCCAGCGGTGAGTGGTTTGGCGCCGGCACTGGCTGGGGTTATGCCGAGCGAATCGCCGTCAGCCTGACCGGGCAGGATGCGGGCATGTTGCCTCACGCTGAAGATCTGCTGACCCTGGCGCGTTTTGCCTGGGCGCGTGGCGAGGCGATCGTGGCTGATGAGGCTCAGCCGGTGTACCTGCGCGATAAAGTCGCGACCCCGAAAGCACGTTAATCCTTAATACCGAGTTGTCCCCATCGCGGGCAAGCCCGCTCCCACATGATCTCCGCTGACCCTGTGGGAGCGGGCTTGCCCGCGATGGCGGACTGCGCAACGCAGCCAATCGTCACTTTATGCACCGGCTTTTAAACCTTTTCCATTTTCTGTGTTCTAGTTATCACTCGGCGGTTTGCGAAGCGGGCTATGCGCCACTAAACTGCCATCATTGATCCCGGACATGTACTCATGCGTATAGACGGCGTTCCCTCTCAGTCCTACCCCATCAAGCGCAAGCCTCGCAAAGGCCCTGTGGCGGATGACGACTACGTCGATATCGACGGCGAGCTGGAAATTCCATCCGAGGAGCAAATGGCCGCCCGCGCTGCCAAAGCCTCTGCGCAACGCTTGAGCAATCTCCCCGCCCGTCAACAAGACATGCTTTATCACCGTGCCATGAGCAGCAGTGTCGCGAAGGCTCTCGCCAGCTACCTGAGCACCGCCGGTTTTGTCGATTGGGATTCGGATGTGCTGGGCCTCGACCTGTACATCTGATGCGGCTGCCTTACTTCCTTGGCTGTCCGTCCTGGAGTGAAAACGCCTGGCGCGATTATCTTTATCCGCCGGACGCCAAACCCGCCGAATTTCTGAATCTCTATTCCCAGGTTTTCAACGCCGTGGAAGGCAATACGACCTTCTACGCGAGCCCGGCTGCGACCACTGTGCAGCGTTGGGCCGAGACCATGCCCGAACACTTTCGCTTCACTGCCAAGTTCCCCGGCGACATCAGCCATAGCGGTGACCTGCGCGAACAATTGACCGCTGCCGAAACCTTCCTGCAATTGCTCAGCCCCCTCGGTGAACGGGTTTCACCGCTGTGGCTGCAACTGTCCAAAAGCTTTACGCCGCAACGATTGCCCGAACTGGCCGGATTTATCGATGCGCTTGAGCGGCCTCTGGCGGTTGAAGTGCGGCATGACGAGTTCTTCGCCAAGGGCGATGCCGAGAGAATGCTCAATCGCTTGCTACTGGATCGCGGTGTCGAGCGTATCTGCCTCGATCCCCGTGCGCTGTTCAGCTGCACATCGACCGAGCCGTCGGTCCTTCACGCCCAATCGAAAAAGCCCAGGGTGCCGCCCCGTCCGGCCGCCTTCACGCAATGTCCGCAGGTACGCTTCATCGGCCATCCGCAACTTGAGGCCAACGATCCGTTCCTGCTGCCGTGGGTCGAAAAAATCGCCGTGTGGATCGAAGAGGGCCGCACGCCCTATATCTTCCTGCACACCGCCGACAATTTGCTGGCCGCCAAACTGGCGCAACGTTTTCACGCAAAACTGATGCTGCGTTTGCCTGGCCTGCCGCCGCTGCCTGAGCTATACAGAGAGCCCGCTGCCGAGCAACTTGGCCTGCTCTGAAGCGGATTCCCTGCCCTTTTCAGGAGCCTGCCAATGGTTGCGCAAACCCTTCGAGCCCAAGCGTTCAAAGCACTGCACGAGCGCGCGGGGGCTTTTGTCATTCCCAACCCGTGGGACGCCGGCTCGGCGAAAATGCTCGCCAGCCTTGGTTTCGAGGCGCTGGCGACCACCAGTGCCGGATACGCCTTTTCCAACGCCCGCCCCGATGGCGCGCTGACGCTGGACGACACCCTGGCAAACGTTCGGGCGATTGTCGCGGCAACTGATCTGCCCGTTGCCGTCGATCTGGAAAACGGCTTCGCGGACGATCCCGCCGAATGTGCACAGAGTATTTTGCGTGCGGCAGAGGCCGGCGCGGTCGGCGGCTCGATCGAAGATGCCACGGGCCGTGAAGAAGCGCCGATCTACTGCTTCGAGCATGCCGTGGCGCGCATTGAGGCTGCCGTGGCAGCCGCTCGCAGCTTGCCGTTTCCCTTTATGTTGACCGCGCGAGCGGAGAACTTTCTGCGCGGCAATCCTGATCTCGCCGATACCATTCGCCGCTTGCAGGCGTTTGCCGAGGCGGGGGCCGACGTGCTGTACGCGCCGGGTCTGCGCAGTGCTGAAGATGTGTTGGCGGTGGTCCGTGCCGTGGCGCCGAAACCGGTGAATGTGTTGATGTCTGGCGGACTGAAATTGACGGTCGAGCAGTTGAGCGAAATGGGCGTCAAGCGCATCAGTGTCGGTTCGGCGCTGGCCTTGGCAGCGTATGGCGAGTTTTTCCGCGCTGCCGAAGAGATCAAGACGTCTGGCACATTCGGGTTCACGTCGCGGTCCATGCCGTACGCCCAGGCCAATCAATTGTTCAAAGGCTGACGATGCGGTTTCGGTGGTGGCTGCTGTTGATGCTGTTGACCATCGGCACGGCGGCGGTGAGCGTCTGGCGCGGCTGGATCTCACTGCCGCCGCAGTGGAATCCCTGGGCACCGCTGGACGTGAAGGTCGCGCCCAATTTTCTGACCCGCTACAAACTGATGCGCCTGCGCGATGATCCGCAGTTGTGCGATCAAGCCCTGAGCAGCTCTGGATTGCGCGTAACCCATCAGGCCGATAGCCCCGACGCGACGTGCCCGTTGATCAACACTTTGCGTGTGCAAGGCGGCGAGGTGGCCCTGAGCAGCAGCTTCCTCGCCAGTTGCCGCCTGGCGGTGTCGTTCGCCCTGTTCGAACACCACGCCCTGCAACCCGCGGCACAAGCGGTCTACGGTCAAGCGGTGACGCGTGTCGACCATCTCGGCAGCTTTGCCTGTCGCAACGTCTACAGCCGCGAAAACGGCAGACGCAGCCAGCATGCCAGCGCTGATGCGCTGGACATCGCCGGTTTTCGTTTGGCTGATGGCCGATCCATCAACGTGCTCAAGGATTGGCCGAAGGATAATCAGGACGCACGGTTTTTACGTCAGGTCCGCGATGGCGCCTGCGACCTGTTCAGTGTGGTCTTGAGTCCGGATTACAACGCCGCCCATCGCAATCACTTTCATGTGGATGTCGGGCCGTGGTGGGTGTGTCGCTGAGGGCCTGTTATTGAAGGTCAGGCGGCGATGCGCAGGTTTTGCAGGATGATCGGGCGAGCCCAGCCGTTATCGAAATCGAGTTGTTTCTGTTGTTCCACCAGCTCTTCGGGCGAGAACGGCGGGAATGGCTTGTCCAGCAAATCGAGTTCGAATTCGGCGATCGGCAGGTGCAGCGGACGCGGTTGCGGCGCGACGCCAGGCTCTGGCAGCGGTTGACCGGCAGTGAGCACGATCGGGCGTACCCAGCTGCTTTCGAAGTCCTGTTGCTTCTGTTGAGCGACGATTTCTTGTGCCGGGAACGGTGGGAAAGGTTTGTCGGCCAGGTCCATTTCGAACTCGGCAATCGGCAGGAACAGTGGCTCGGGAGGGCGGACCTCGGTTTCTTTCACATCGCATTCGCGCTGGGAAATGATGTGAGCCAGCAGTTCGCTGCCAACGGTGGGTTCGACCGGGCTGTCGAGATCGACCGGTGGAAAGTTGAGAGAAGCCGGTACGACATCGCCCGACTGATCGGCCAGGGCCTGGGCAAAAAAATCATGCCACAGGTGACTGACGCCGCTCAGTGCTTGGGAGTTTCGTAGACCAAAATCGCCGTGTCGCGAAATGTAGCCTATCGATGTGCGTTGAATGTCTGACATTTCTCTCGGTCGACGCTCAGCTCTGGCAAAATGCTCGATAGTTTTGTTATCGGCCGTTTTTGCCGATCATTAATTTTTTGAGCGTGTTTTCTCATGATTGAGCAACCTGCGGCCTGCCGCATCCATGTCGAGGCCCTGGCCGCGACTTTTCAGCCACAGGCCGAACAATGGGCCGAGCGCCTGGGTTTGCCGATGCAGGTGGATGACGGTGAGTTCGCCTTGCAGGTCGGTGACCAGGGTTTGCAGCTGCAGCAACTGGGCCCGGACGCACCGGGGCCGGTGCGGGTGGACTTTGTCGAGGGCGGTGCGGCCCATCGCCGCTTGTACGGCGGTGGTAGCGGTCAGATGATCGCCAAGGCTGTCGGGGTTGCCCAAGGCGTGCGTCCGCGAGTGCTGGATGCCACGGCGGGGCTGGGCAAAGATGCGTTCGTGCTGGCGAGCCTGGGCTGCGAGATGAGCCTGATCGAGCGTCAGCCGCTGATTGGCGCGTTGCTTGAAGATGGCCTGGCACGCGGCGCGGAAGACTTTGAGGTGGCGCCGATTGTGGCGCGGATGCGCTTGCTCAAGGGCAACTCGATCGAGGTGATGCGCAATTGGGAAGGCGAGCCGCCGCAGGTGATCTACCTCGACCCGATGTTTCCCCATCGTGAGAAAACGGCGTTGGTGAAGAAGGAAATGCGCCTGTTCCGGCCGCTGGTAGGCGATGACCCGGATGCGCCTGCACTGCTCGAAGCCGCGTTGGCGTTGGCCAGCCACCGGGTAGTGGTCAAACGCCCGCGCAAGGCGCCATGCATCGAAGGGCCGAAGCCGAGTCATGCGCTGGACGGTAAATCCAGCCGGTATGACATTTACCCGAAGAAAGCGCTCAAGCCCTGACTCAACACTGATCGTTCCCACGCTCTGCGTGGGAATGCAGCCCGGGACGCTCCGCGTCCCTTCAAAGCCGAACGCGGAGCGTCCGTTGAGGCATTCCCACGCAGAGCGTGGGAACGATCATTGCTAAGGTCGATATGCCCGCATAAACAACTCCACCACTTCCTGCACATGGCTCTCGGCCGCATCCCCGGTCAACGGCTCGCCACAGCCATAAAGCAGCCTGAAATTCCCCGCACCCTTGAGCAGGCAGAAGAAATGCTCGGCCGCATTGCGCGGTTTGTCGATGCTCAACGCGCCGCTCTGATCAACCTTGGTCAGCAACCGCTCCATGCCCTGCAGCATGCGCTCAGGCCCGGCCTCGAAGAAGATCAGCGAGAGTTTCGGGTCCTGGCTGCCCAGCGTCATCATCAGCCGATGCAGGTTGACCGATTCGTCGCTGTTGATCAGCTGATGAAAGCCGCGCGCGATGTTCAACAGCACCGTTTCTACGGCAGTGCCGTCCGGCAATTCGAAAAACAGCGTCGGCAATTGCTCTTCGCACTTGGCCATCACGGCGGCGGAGAACAGCGTCTCCTTGTCGTTGAAATGGCTGTAGACCGTCAGCTTCGACACACCGGCCTCGGCCGCGACGGCGTCCATGCTGGTATTCGCATAACCCTTGCTCAGAAACAGAATTTTCGCCGCATCGAGGATCGCCTGGCGTTTGGCCAGATCCTTGGGACGGCCCGGGCCGTTGGGTACTGGAAGATTGTTAGGCATATGCGCTTTTAATACTGGACTGGTGAGTTTGCTATTAATAACATACTGCTCAGTATAATTATTCCAAGCACCATTAGCGAAAGGTCCTTCACCATGTTCCGCTATGCCTTGCCCCTCGCGTTGCCAGTCAGTCTGGCGTTTTTATTGTCTGCGTGTGGTCACGAAGAGGCGCCCCAAGTTACCGTTCGCCCGGCCATGGTTGTGCAGCCAGAGCCGTCGTCCCAGGCGATGGAAAGTTTTCCCGGTGAAGTCCGCGCACGGTATGAGCCGGACCTGGCGTTTCGCATTGGCGGTAAAGTCAGTCGACGACTGGTTGAAGAAGGGCAGAGGGTCAAGGCTGACCAACCTTTGGCGGAGCTCGACCCTCAGGACGTACGACTGCAACTGGAAGCCACCCGTGCCCAGGTCACCGCTGCCGAGGCCAATCTGAACCTGGTGCGCGCCGAACGTGATCGCTACAAGACCCTGATGGACCGTCAGATGGTCAGCCGTTCGCTGTACGACAATTCCGAAAACCTTTACCGATCCGGTGAAGCACGCCTCAAGCAAATCAAAGCCGAGTTCAACGTTTCGACCAATCAGGCCAGTTACGCCGTGCTGCGTGCGCCTCAGGATGGGGTTGTGGCTAAACGTGCGGTTGAAGTCGGGCAAGTGGTAGCGGCGGGGCAAACCGTATTTACCCTCGCCACCGATGGCGAGCGCGAAGTGTTGATCAGCTTGCCGGAGCAGAGCTTTGGCCGCTTCAAGGTCGGTCAGCCAGTGTCGGTCGAACTCTGGACCCAACCCGACCAACGTTTCGCCGGGCGCATCCGTGAGCTGTCGCCCGCTGCCGATCCAAAATCGCGCACCTTTGCCGCCCGCATCGCGTTCACTGCCGGCAAGGTCCCCGCTGAACTCGGCCAGAGCGCCCGGGTGTTTATCCAGACCGCCGACGTGGTGTCGCTGTCGGTACCGCTGTCGGCCGTCACCGCGGAAAACGGCGCAACCTACGTCTGGGTCGTCAATGCCAACAACACCCTGAAGAAAACCCCGGTGCGGGTCGGTGCCTTCGGCGAGAAAACCGTACCGGTGCTCGAAGGCCTGAACGCCAGCGACTGGGTGGTGGCCGCTGGCGTCCATGTGCTTCTTGAAGGGCAGCAGGTGCGTCCGGTGGATCGCTCCAACCGCGTGGTCAATCTGGCGGACAAGGAGTAATCCCCGATGGGTTTCAATCTTTCCGAATGGGCGCTGCGTAATCGCCAGATCGTACTGTTCCTGATGCTCTTGCTGGCCATTGTCGGCGCACTGTCCTACACCAAGCTCGGCCAAAGTGAAGACCCGCCGTTCACCTTCAAGGCCATGGTGATTCGGACCAACTGGCCAGGGGCCACGGCGCAGGAGGTGTCGCGTCAGGTCACCGAGCGTATTGAAAAGAAACTGATGGAAACCGGCGAATACGAACGCATCGTTTCGTTTTCCCGTCCGGGCGAATCCCAAGTGACGTTCGTCGCCCGTGATTCCATGCACTCGGTGGAAATCCCGGACCTCTGGTATCAGGTTCGCAAGAAGATCGGCGACATTCGTCAGACACTGCCACCGGGCATCCAGGGGCCATTCTTCAATGATGAGTTCGGCACAACGTTTGGCAATATCTACGCGCTGACCGGCGAAGGTTTTGATTACGCGGTGCTCAAGGACTACGCCGACCGCGTGCAGATTCAGCTGCAACGGGTCAAGGATGTGGGCAAGGTCGATCTGCTCGGGTTACAGGACGAGAAGATTTGGATCGAACTTTCCAACGTCAAACTCGCCACCCTCGGCCTGCCCCTGGCGGTGGTGCAGCAGGCCCTTGAAGAGCAAAACGCAGTGTCCACTGCCGGGTTCTTCGAGACCTCCAGCGAGCGTTTGCAGCTACGCGTCTCGGGGAATTTTCAGACGGTCGAAGAGATCAAGAGCTTCCCGATCCGCGTCGGTGATCGTACGTTCCGCATCGCCGATGTGGCGGATGTGCGTCGGGGTTTCAACGATCCGCCAGCGCCGAGCATGCGCTTCATGGCGGAAAACGCCATTGGGCTGGCCGTGGCCATGAAGGACGGTGGCGACATTCTGGTGCTGGGCAAGGCCTTGGAAATCGAGTTCGACCGCATCCAGAAAAACCTTCCTGCCGGTATGCAGCTGCGCAAGGTCTCCGACCAGCCCGCCGCCGTGAAAAGCAGTGTCGGTGAGTTTGTTCAGGTGCTGGTGGAAGCACTGGCAATCGTCCTGCTGGTGAGCTTCTTCTCCCTCGGCGTGCGCACCGGCATGGTGGTCGCGCTGGCGATTCCTTTGGTATTGGCGATGACGTTCGCCTGCATGTATTACCTGGGAATTGGCCTGCACAAGATTTCCCTTGGGGCGTTGGTGCTGGCGCTGGGTTTGTTGGTGGACGACGCGATCATCGCCGTGGAAATGATGGCGATCAAAATGGAGCAGGGCTTCGACCGGATCAAGGCGGCCAGTTACGCCTGGACCAGCACCGCGTTCCCGATGCTCACCGGTACACTGATCACCGCGGCCGGCTTCCTGCCGATTGCCACGGCGCAATCGGGCACGGGTGAATACACCCGCTCGATCTTCCAGGTGGTGACCATCGCGTTGCTGGCCTCGTGGGTTGCTGCTGTTGTGTTTGTGCCTTATCTAGGGGAAAAACTCCTGCCGGATCTGGCGAAGATTCATGCAGCCAAACATGGCACCGGCGACGGCCAGCCCGACCCTTACGGCACGCCGTTCTATCAGCGCGTCAGACGCCTGGTGGAGTGGTGCGTGCGGCGGCGCAAGACGGTCATTGTCCTGACGGCCGTGCTGTTTATCGGTTCTGTCATCCTGTTTCGCTTTGTGCCGCAACAGTTCTTCCCGGCATCGGGTCGTCTGGAGTTGATGGTCGATCTGAAACTGGCGGAAGGCGCCTCGTTGAGCAACACCCGCGATGAGGTCAAGCGCCTCGAAGCACTGCTCAAGGATCACGCCGGTATCGACAACTATGTCGCTTACGTGGGCACCGGTTCGCCACGTTTTTACCTGCCGCTGGATCAACAACTTCCTGCAGCAAGCTTCGCGCAGTTTGTAGTCCTGGCCAAAACCATTGAGGAGCGCGAAGTCCTGCGCACCTGGCTGATCGAAGCCCTCAAGGAACAATTCCCGGCCCTGCGCGCGCGGGTGACACGTCTGGAGAACGGGCCACCGGTTGGCTATCCGATGCAGTTCCGGGTCACCGGTGAGCACATCGAGGAAGTCCGCGCGTTGGCCCGTAAAGTCGCGGCCAAGGTTCGCGAGAACCCGCACGTGGTCAACGTCCATCTGGATTGGGAAGAACCGAGCAAAGTCGTTTATCTGAACGTCGATCAGGACCGCGCCCGGGCGCTTGGCGTGAGCACTGCGAACCTGTCGAAGTTCTTGCAAAGCTCTCTGACCGGTTCCAGCGTCAGCCAGTACCGTGAAGACAACGAGTTGATCGAGATTCTGTTGCGCGGCACGTTGCATGAACGCACCGAACTGTCGCTGCTGCCAAGCCTGGCGGTGCCGACTGACAACGGTCGCAGTGTGGCGCTGTCGCAAATCGCGACCCTGGAATACGGCTTCGAAGAAGGCATCATCTGGCACCGCAACCGCTTGCCGAACGTGACGGTCCGCGCCGACATTTACGGCAAAGAGCAACCGGCGACGCTGGTGAAGCAGATCATGCCGACCCTCGATCCGATTCGCGCCGAACTGCCGGACGGGTATTTGCTGGAGGTCGGTGGCACGGTGGAAGACTCGGCTCGCGGGCAGAATTCGGTGAAGGCCGGTGTGCCGCTTTTCATCGTGGTGGTGCTGACGTTGCTGATGCTGCAACTGCGCAGTTTCTCACGCACGGTAATGGTGTTTCTGACGGCGCCTTTGGGTTTGATCGGTGTGACCTTGTTCCTGATGGTGTTCCGTCAGCCGTTCGGTTTCGTCGCCATGCTCGGCACCATCGCGCTGTCCGGGATGATCATGCGTAACTCGGTGATTCTGGTGGACCAGATCGAGCAGGACATTGCTTCCGGGCTCAAGCCTTGGCAGGCGATTATTGAAGCCACTGTGCGGCGTTTCCGGCCGATTGTGTTGACTGCACTCGCGGCGGTGCTGGCGATGATTCCGCTGTCGCGTAGCGTGTTTTTCGGTCCGATGGCGGTGGCGATCATGGGCGGGTTGATTGTGGCGACGGCGTTGACGTTGCTGTTTCTGCCGGCGCTGTATGCGGCGTGGTTCCGGATCAAGAAAGACCAAGCCTGACGTCCTACGTGTATTTCAGATCCCTCTGATATTGAGTCAGAGAGATCTGAATGCTGTACTCAAAAACTCAGTTTTACGAGTTTTTGAGACAGCAATAATGAAAAAGCCGCCGATTTTGAGGGGAAGGACCGACCCGGTATTCGACCTGTTGGGGAAGTCGCCCCACAAGGAACGCCTCTCGGACTACCTCGCCTTGCTCAAGCCGCAGGACGATCAGGGGCGCTATCTGCCTTTCGATGAGTTGCGCTACCGCTGGGCGCCGGGGCTGGATTCGAATCTGTGCTGGGCGCTGGTGAAGAAAGCCCGGACTGCGCAGTACTCAAGTCTTTTGCCACTGGGCGAGCCGCTTCAATGGGGCAACTTCGTGCTCACGCCGCTGGCGCAGAAAGCTATTTCCGCCGTCGATCGGCAAGCCACAACGGCCGCGCTGGAGTACATGACCAGTCAGATTGGTGAGCATGCGCACTTCAGCTATCTGCTCAACGATTTGATCGAAGATGAAGCCATCAGCAGCAGCCAGCTCGAAGGCGCGGCGACCACCACGCGGGTGGCCAAGGACATGCTCAAGCGCAATCGCCTGCCGCGCACGCCGGATGAGCGAATGGTGATCGGCAACTACAAGATGATGAATTTCGCCTGGGAAAAGCGTTATGACGCCCTGAGTGTCGAACTGATTTCAGCCATGCACCGGGTGGGTGTCGAGGGCATTGATGACGCGCAATACTCGCCTGGCGAGTGCAGGGGTAACGATGATGTGGTGGTGCAGGACGGTGAGGGCAACACCGTGCATACACCGCCGCCCGCAGCAGGGCTGGTGTCACGATTGCGGGTGCTGTCGACGTGGATCAACCAGCCCCACAACGATCCCGATCAAGTGGATTACCTTCATCCACTGATCAAAGGCATCGCACTGCATTTTGCTCTGGGCTATGAGCACCCGTTCCGCGATGGCAACGGCCGGGTCGCGCGGGCACTGTTTTACTGGTTCATGTTCAAGAATGATTTCTCTGCCTTTCGCTACATTGCGATCAGCATTTTGCTGCGCAGTGCGCCGGTGAAATATGGACGGTCTTATCTGAATACTGAGGCTGATGACTTGGACCTGACCTATTTCATCGACTTTCAATGCTCGGTGATCCTACGGGCTGTCAGCGGTTTTACCGATGCTTATCGGAAAAGTCTGGCGTATGCCGAAAGCTTTGATCGCTGGTTGCTGGAGTCTGGCTTTTTTGACCGATTGACCGAGAAGCAGCGAGCCGTATTCCAGGTGGCCAAGAGTGGGATGGCCAAGGAGTTTACGGCGGTCAATGTGAAGGAGAATCTGGACTGTTCTTACAACACCGCGTCGGCCACGTTGAATGGGCTGGTCGAACTGGAGGTGTTTGAGAAGAGGAAGATGGGGCGCGAGTGGGTGTTCTTTCTGCGGGCTCAAAACGCAACCCCGTTCTGATCATTCCCACGCTCTGAGCGGGAATGATCAGCGGGAGAGAGTGTTAGAGGGTACCAAACACCTTCTTCGCCAAACTCGTCGCTGCTGCCGCAGGATTCTGGCGAATGGCTTCTTCCTGTTTACCAATCATCTCGAACAGACCGTTCAACGCCTGCTCGGTCACGTAGCTTTCGATGTTGGCGCTCTTCGCATCCACCACACCCATCGTCGCGGCTTGCCCGGCGAACGAGTTGTACTGCTTGGCCAGGCCCACCTGGTCGGTGGCTTGCTTGACGATTGGCAGGAACTTGACGCGGATCTGTTCGCGGCTGGTTTTGCTCAGGTACTGAGTGGCTGAGTCCTTGCCGCCGCTGAGAATGCCCTTGGCATCTTCCACGCTCATCTTCTTCACCGCGTCCACCAGGATCGGCTGGGCTTGCGTCACGGCGGTTTCAGCCGCTTTGTTCATGCTGGTTTCCAGCTGATCAACCTGGTCGCCCATGCCGAACTGTTTCATCTTGCTGGCGACTTTACCCAGTTTGCCCGGCAGTTCGATTTTTACATCCGGGTTGTTGCTGAAGCCACCCGGCGTGCCGAGTTGTTTCACGGCCAGTTGCGCACCTTGAGTCAGGGCATCCTTGAGGCCGCCGGTGGCGTCGTTTTGCGACAGGTCGTTGAGCGACAGCGCCAAGGCGCTGGCGGAGATCATCAAGCCTGCACACAGGCCGGCGAAGCGAAGGGTAGGGCGGAACATGGCAGCTTCCTTTGTTCAAAAATTGAGAGTTAGCGAGCGGCGTCGACGCGGATTTTCAGAGGCTGCGGGTCGCTGCCATCCAGCTGCACGGCGTGATGTTCGGTGGTGATGAACATCAGTTCGCCGTTGACTTCGATCCGTGCGCTGACCGAATAACGATGGCCCGGTTTGACCTGCGTTGGATCGTAACTCAGATGAAACGGCAGCGGCACCTGGCCTTTGACCGGGCCTTTCTGTTCGTCGAGGACCACGGCGGGCGCGTCGGCCAGGGAAACGTCCTGCAAGCTGACGCTTAACGTGGCGCTCGGCGGCAGGGCGATGCGTTGCAGGTAGAACACTTCGCCATCGAGGGAGGTTTTAGCGGCGGGTTGCATCGACTGACAGGCTCCCAGCAGGGTGGTCATGGCCAATAAAGAGAGTTTTTTCATCGGAGATCTCCGTATCGAAGGCGCCAGAAGTAGCCTGGCGCCCGTAGGAACTTAGTCGGTTTGAGTTGGAACCGCGACCTGATCCGCCGCATCTTCACTGCGATGCAACGCGACCTGACGGATAGACAAACGAATCTCCGCCGGCAACACCCGCTTGGCCGCGCCTTCGGCCAATTCGCCGAGCAATTCGTGATAGCTCAGCTTGCCGGCCTCGTCGCGCTTGAGCACGTCCAGATCCAGCATTGTCTGGATGAAGTGGCGGAACAGGCTCTTGTCGAAGAACTCCGGGGCGTTGAGGCCATGGAGGATCGACAGGCGCTGGGCCATGACCGTGCACAGGTCTTCCAGCTCTTCGGCGCTGATGCTGTTCTGACCGCTGTTGAGCAGCAGCGAGACCGTCATGTAAAAGCGCTGCAAGGTCTGGGCGATGCTTTTCGATAGCAGGGTCAGCAGTACGAAATGCCGCGAGCTCGGCGCCGGTCGCAGATAGACGTCATTCTCAAAACGCAGCAGACCTTGCTCGACGAAGGCTTCGAGCCATTGGTCGATCACCGCATCCAGCTCGTCCAGCGACCAGCGAATGAACAGCTCCGATTGCAGGTACGGATACAGCGCGCGGGTGTAGCGCAGGATCTGTTCGCGGCTCATGCGCGACGCGCTCTGGAAGAAGCTCGCCAGCAACGCCGGCAGGGCGAAGATGTGCAAAACGTTGTTGCGGTAGTAGGTCATCAGGACGGCGTTCTGTTCGTCCAGGTACAGAATCTTGCCCAGGGCATCGCTTTGCTCGGACAGCAAATCCATGTCCTTCACATGCTCGATCAGCGCCCGGCCGTCACCTTCCGGCAACGTGGTGTGCGGCGAATACGGGACCTTGCGCAACAGCGCCAGATACAGATCAAGCACCCGCGCCATAGCGCGATCATCCAGCGCGAGACGGCTGGTGGACAGCAGCGCCAGGGCCACCAGGTTGACCGGGTTGATCGCCGCCGCTTCGTTCAGATGCTGCGCGACTTTCTCGCCGAGGCGGTTGGTGGTTTCGTTGAGCCAGGCCGGTTTGAACTGCGGACCGAGTTCCTGCTGGCGCCAGTCCGGCTGTTCGCTGTCGAGGAATTCCGCCAGTTTGATCGGCTCGCCGAAGTTCACCGCCACTTGACCGAAACGCTGCTTGAGCGCGCCGATGACTTTGAAGATGTCGAAGATCGATTCTTTCTTCTTGGTTGCGCCACGCAGTTCGCCGAGGTAGGTCCGGCCTTCCAGCACGCGTTCATAACCGATGTAGACCGGGATGAAGACGATCGGCATCCGAGACGAGCGCAGGAAGCTGCGCAAGGTAATCGCCAGCATCCCGGTTTTCGGTTGCAGCATGCGCCCGGTGCGCGAACGGCCACCCTCGACGAAGTACTCCACCGGAAAGCCTTTGGTAAACAGGGTGTGCAGGTATTCGTTGAACACCGAGGTGTAGAGCGGGTTGCCCTTGAAGGTGCGGCGCATGAAGAACGCACCGCCACGGCGCAGTAGGCTGCCGATCACCGGCATGTTGAGGTTGATCCCGGCGGCGATGTGCGGCGGGGTCAGGCCGTTGCGAAACAGCAAGTAGGACAACAGCAGATAGTCGATGTGGCTGCGATGGCACGGCACGTAAATTACTTCGTGACCCTGAGCGACCTTCTGCACGCCTTCGATGTGGTTGACCTTGATCCCGTCGTAGATCTTGTTCCAGAACCAGCTCAGCACCACTTCCAGAAAGCGGATCGCGGTGTAGGTGTAGTCGGAGGCGATCTCGTTGCCGTAGCGCAGGGCCTGGGCCTTGGCTTTCTCCGGGGAGATGTTTTCACGCTCGGCTTCGTCGAGGATCGCTTGCTTGACCAGCGGCTGATTGAGCAGGCCTTTGACCAGGTTGCGGCGGTGGGAAATGTCCGGACCGATCACCGCTGCTTTCAGATTGCGGAAGTGCACCCGCAGAATCCGCTGGGCCATGCGCACGGTGCGCTCGTGGCCCTTGTTGTGGTCGATTAGCTCGCGCAAATGGATCGGCGCGGAGAACTGCACGCGGGTTTTGCGCCCCAGCACGATGATGCTCAGCAACCGGCGCAGACGCCCGGTGACTGCCCAGCTGTCGGCGAAGAGCAGTTTCCACGGGCTCGATTCGCTGTCCGGTGACTGACCCCAGAACACGCTGACCGGAATGATCTGCGCGTCTTCGGCGGCGTTCTGGCTCAACGCGCTGACCAGACGAGTCAAGGTCGGCGGCGCGCCGCGTTTGTCCTGACGGCCGAGCCAATCGGGATCTGGCGTCAGGTAAAAGAACGCGGCGGGTTCCTCCAGCGTACCTACCGAGACCGGCAACACCGGGCGGGGCAAACCTGCCTTGCTGCACTCGGTATCGACCACGGCCAGGTCGGTCAGCGAAGGGTTTTGCAGGACGTAGAACACCGGACGGCTGCGGTCGAGGTTGAGGGTGAACGACGACTGATTGATCGTCTCCGAGCGAACCCAGAGGTAGAGCAGTCGGCGCAGGGTGCCAAACACAAGACGGCGGAACGGGGAACGGGTCATACGGCTTCTGCATGAGTGAATAAAACCAAGCAATTGCTCGGGCGGGCGATAGTGTGCCGTATTCGCCGAAAATCGGCAAAAAAGCGCCTAAGTAAAGTTGAGTTGAGAGTTTTGGCGGCTGTCATATACTCGGCCGTTCAAAATAAAAACAAGGGGGTACTGAGATGGCTACGCGCGAAACCGGCAATGTGAAGTGGTTCAACGATGCCAAGGGTTACGGATTCATTCAGCGCGAGGACGGGGTGGACGTGTTCGTGCATTACCGCGCGATTCGCGGCGAAGGGCATCGCTCCCTGGCTGAAGGTCAGCAGGTTGAATACGGCGTGGTGACTGGCGAGAAGGGTTTGCAGGCTGAGGATGTCGTAGGCCTCTGAAGATCGTTCCCACGCTCTGCGTGGGAATACCTCAACGGACGCTCTGCGTCCGCTTCTGGGACGCGGAGCATCCCGGGCTGCATTCCCACGCAGAGCGTGGGAACGATCGGTGTCAGACAGTCTTCCAGGTGATTTCTTCTTCACCATCAGCGCTGATGCGCATCCAGCGATCCGCTGTCTCTTCACCTTCTTCCTCGACCCAGCTACCCGGTGCGCAACGCACTTCGACGTTCAGCGCGGCAAACGCTGCGCGGGCGCAGGCGATGTCGTCTTCCCACGGGGTCTGGTCGCTGTCCAGGAACAGGCTGTTCCATTTGCCCACGGCTTTCGGCAGCCAGGTGACCGACACGTTGCCGGCCTTGCACTTGTAGGTCTGGCCTTTCTGGACCCAGTCGGTGCAAGGGCCCAAAGCAGTGCCGAGCCAGGCTGCGACGGCCTTGTAGTCGACGTCGGCGTCTTTCAGGTAAATCTCGATATCGGGTTGGCGCATGGATGTCCTCACTGCGGGTCTGAAAAATCCATTCGCGGATTTAGCCGGCCTACGGCAAATGCCGAAGACCAAAAAATTAAAAATTATTGAAGTACGAAGTAATCGTAGCGCATTGAAACAGTGACCTCGAACGGCTCCACCTGTTCGATGACCGCCGCCCGGCGTTCAGCACTGGCGCGCCAGCCGTGGGGCGTCATGGCCAACAGATTCGCCCGGTCCTGACCACTTTCCAGCGTCAGTTTGAACTCCAGGGTTTCGCTGTGTTGCAACGCCATGCCTTCCGGCACCAAAGCCAGATGCTTGTCGTCGGTGTACTCACGGACTTCGTCGTACAAACGCTCGCGCAATTCCATCAGATGGCCGCTGGTCGGCCCGACTTTCATCAAACCGCCACCGGGGCTGAGCAGGCGTTTGGCTTCCTCCCAGTCCAGCGGGCTGAAGACGCTGGCGAGAAACTGGCAGCTGCCCGAGGCCAACGGCACCCGCGCCATGCTGGCGATCAACCAGGTCAGCTGTGGGTTGCGTTTGCAGGCGCGTTTGACGGCTTCCCGGGAAATATCCAGTGCGTAGCCGTCGGCGTTCGGCAAGGCCTCGGCGATTTGCGCGGTGTAGTAACCCTCGCCACAACCGATGTCCAGCCAGCGCTGAGGCGCGTATTGCGCCGCCAGTTCGGCCAGACGCTTGGCCACTGGTGCGTAATGACCAGCGTTCAAAAAGTCGCGCCGGGCTTCGACCATCGCCAGGTTATCCCCAGGGTCGCGGCTGTTCTTGTGCTGCACCGGCAACAGGTTCAGGTAACCCTGACGCGCACGGTCGAAACGATGCCCGGCGGGGCAGGCCACGCCGTTGTCCACCGCGTTCAGCGGTTCGCTGCAGATCGGGCAGGCGAGCATCAGGCGAGCAACTTGATCAGGGTCTGGTAGTAGATTTCGGTCAGCACATCGAGGTCGGCAGCCAGCACACGCTCGTTGACCTGGTGGATCGTCGCGTTGACCGGGCCCAGTTCAACCACCTGCGTACCCATGGTCGCAATGAAGCGCCCGTCGGAGGTGCCACCGCTGGTGGACGCCTTGGTTTCACGACCGGTGATGTCCTTGATGCTCGACGCGACGGCATCCAGCAATGCACCTGGTTCGGTGAGGAACGGCAGGCCGGACAGCGCCCAGTCGATGTGCCAGTCCAGGCCGTGTTTGTCGAGAATGTCGGCGACGCGCTTTTGCAGGCCTTCAACGGTGGATTCGGTGGAGAAGCGGAAGTTGAACACCGCCACCAGATCACCCGGGATCACGTTGGTCGCGCCGGTGCCGGAGTTGACGTTGGAGATCTGGAAACTGGTCGGCGGGAAGAAGTCGTTGCCGTGGTCCCAGTGCTCGGCGGCCAGTTCGGCCAGCGCCGGGGCGGCGAGGTGGATCGGATTCTTCGCCAGGTGTGGATAGGCCACGTGACCTTGCACACCACGCACGGTCAGCTTGGCGCCGAGGGAGCCGCGACGACCGTTCTTGACCACGTCGCCCACCAGAGTGGTGCTCGACGGTTCGCCGACGATGCACCAGTCCAGACGCTCCTTACGGGCGGCAAGGCGTTCAATCACAGCCTTGGTGCCGTGGTGCGCCGGGCCTTCTTCGTCGCTGGTGATCAGGAACGCGACCTTACCCTTGTGATCCGGGTAGTCGGTGACGAAACGCTCGGCCGCCACGGTCATGGAGGCGAGGCTGCCTTTCATGTCCGCCGCGCCACGGCCGCAGAGCATGCCGTGTTCGTCGATCACCGCGTTGAACGGGTCGATCTGCCAGGCGGTCACCGGGCCGGTCGGCACCACGTCGGTATGACCGGCGAAGCACAGTACCGGACCGTCGTGTTTACCGTGGGTGGCCCAGAAGTTATCCACATCTTCGATGCGCATTGGCTCAAGCGCAAAACCGGCATCGCCCAGGCGCTGCATCATCTGCTTCTGGCAATCGGCGTCGACCGGCGTCACGGACGGACGGCGGATCAGGTCGATGGCGAGTTGAAGGGTCGGCGAAAGGTCGGCGTGGGCCGTCATGTAAGACTCCGGAAGCTTATTGTGTAGGAGCAAAGCTTGCTCGCGATGAACGATGATGAGGTCTTTCTGTTACACCGAATCGCGTCAATCGCGAGCAAGCTTTGCTCCTACAGGAATTGGGGCAAGGCGCGCAAAATGGCGGTTATCTTAAAGCAAAACGGCGGCCATTGGCCGCCGTTTAGTGCATCTGGAACGATTTAGACCGCCGGAGCCGTCTCGCCCTCGACCGCCGGTTTCGGCAGCGATGACAAGAACGCCATGATCAGCGCCGCCAGGTATGGCAACGATTGCACGAGCAACATCGTCACCCAGAAGCGCATGTCGTTGCTCGGCAGGCCGTTCACCAGGAAAATCCCCAGTGCCGCGCTCCACAACAGCAGCATGATGAACATTTCTTCGCGAGCTTCCGAAATCGCCACCCAGAAACCGTGGTTATCGGCGTTTTTCGGGGTGCGGAAGAACGGAATGCTGCTGGTGAAGAAACCGTACAGCACCGCTTTGGCGATGGTGTGTGACAACGCCAGCCCTGCCAGTGCCGCGCAGAAAGCATCCTTCAGGTTGACCCCGACCGCACGGCGGTACAGGAAGATGATCTTGCCAACCTTGAACACGAACAGCGCCAGTGGCGGGATCGCGAAAATCAGCAGCGGTGGATCGACCCGCTGCGGCACGATGATCATCGCCGCGGACCACAACAAGGCGCCCACGGTGAAGAAGATGTTCATGCCGTCCGCCACCCACGGCAACCAGCCCGCGAGGAAGTGGTAACGCTGGCCACGGGTCAGCTCGGTGTCCTTGCCGCGCAACAGGCTGGCGGTGTGACGCTTGATGATCTGAATCGCACCGTAAGCCCAGCGGAAACGCTGTTTCTTGAAGTCGATAAAGGTATCGGGCATCAGGCCTTTGCCGTAGCTGGTGTGGTAATACGCCGCTGACAAGCCTTTTTCGAATACACGCAGACCCAACTCGGCATCTTCACAAATGCACCAGTCAGCCCAGCCCAGTTCCTCGAGTACCGAGCGCCGGGTCATGGTCATGGTGCCGTGTTGGATAATCGCGTCACGGTCGTTACGGGTGACCATGCCGATGTGGAAGAAACCTTTGTATTCCGCGTAGCAGAGCTTCTTGAAGGTGCTTTCGTTCTGGTCGCGGTAATCCTGCGGCGACTGCACCACGGCGATTTTCGGATCGGCGAAGTGCGGCACCATGTGTTTGAGCCAGTTCGGGTCGACGCAGTAGTCCGAGTCGATCACCGCAATCACTTCGGCATCCTTGGCGGTGTGCGGAATCAGGTAATTCAACGCGCCGCCCTTGAAACCGGCCAACGGTGCGACGTGGAAGAACTTGAAGCGCGGGCCGAGGGTTTCGCAATAATCGCGCACCGGTTCCCAGACCGCCGGGTCCTTGGTGTTGTTGTCGATGATCAGGACTTCGAAGTCCGGATAGTCGAGGTTGGCCAGGGCGTTGAGGGTCTGTTTGACCATCTCCGGCGGCTCGTTGTAGCAAGGCACGTGAATCGAGACTTTCGGTCGGTAGTCCGAATCGCCCACCACTGGCAGGAATTCACGCCGGCGTTTGTGGGTCCAGACCGCTTCGGCCAGTTCATGCGCCTCGGTCAGCAGCACGATAAACACCCCGAGTGCGCCGAGGGCAAGCAAGAAGCCCACCGTCAGGCTGAACCAGGTGCTGTATTGCTGGCTGTAGTCGTAACCGATCCACACCAGCACCGAACCACAGAGGAACGCGATGAAGGTCAGGAAGGTGCGGCCGCGTTGACGCAGGGCCGAGCCGTCGATCATCAGCAGGGTCAGGGACAGCAGAGCCAACACCACCGAACCGATGGCCAGCACGCGCCATTGCGGGATCGCGACGACCGGGCCTTCAAAGTTGAATTTCTGCTGGCGCGCGGCGTTGAAAACGCCCCAGTAAGCGCCCACGGAGCCTTCGTCGCTGGCCTTCCACGGTTGGTCAAAGGCTTCGATCACGAAGTAGTTGAAGCCCTGGCGATTGAGCTTGTTGACCAAGGTCCGCAGATAAATCGCCTGGTCTGCCGGCGACGCGTCGGCACCACCGCGCATACGGCCGTTGCTCGGCCAGCCAACCTCCGACAGCAGCAGCGGTTTTTTCGGGAACATCTTTTTCAGGTCACGGGCGCGGTCGAGTACGAACTGCCCGGACTGCTCCATCGGAACATGTTCCCAGTACGGCAGGACGTGGGCGGCGATCAGGTCGACGTGCTTGGCCAGGCTCGGGTTTTCTTCCCAGACGTGCCATTGCTCGGAGGTCGTCACCGGAACTTTCACTGCCGCGCGGACGCGATCAAGGATCACGCTCAGTTCGGCGGCGGTAATTTCCTTACGGAAGATCGCCTCGTTACCCACCACAACGCGAACCACGCTGCGGGAGGTATTGGCCAGGTCAATGGCGCGCAGGATTTCACGCTCGTTGCGCTCAAGATCCGGGCTGATCCAGATACCCAGCGTCACGCGCAAACCGAATTCTTCGGCGAGCTTGGGGATATCACCCAGGCTGCCATCGACCGAGTAAGTACGGATGTTGTCCGTCAGCTTGCTCATGATCTCCAGATCGCGACGCATTTCATCGTCGGTCGGATATTGCTCTTTTTGCGGGTACTGCCCTTGCTGGAACGGCGAGTACGAAAAGCCGGAGATCTGTTCAGGCCAGTTGGGGGCGGTGACCGGGCGATTGATCAGCGCCCAGAAGCCGGTAAACAAGGCTGCGATGGCGAGCACCACGACCAGGTTGAGTCCAAATTTACGCGATGACATAGCTTTTTCGGGTTCCAAAGGCTGTGGAACGAAGGAACGGTTTGCGGCTGGCTGCCAGGGGGCAGGGGCGCGCATCCTACACTGGAGGTTCTCTGACCGTACAGCGAACAGGGAAACGCCCGACATTGGGCACTCTGGTTTCACATAAGTTCTTTCACTTGTCGCCGGAAGGTTAAAAGTTCTCGCACTGTGGCCCTATAATGCGCGCCGGTTTTTGGGGTAATGGTCATGAGTACAGAAGATCCGCGGTTTGCAGGCATCGCCCGTTTGTATGGCATCGACGGCCTGGAGCGTTTGCGCGCGGCCCACGTGGCGATCGTCGGCGTCGGTGGTGTCGGTTCTTGGGCGGCGGAAGCCGTCGCCCGTTGTGGCGTGGGCGAGATTTCGCTGTTCGACCTGGATGACGTCTGCGTCAGCAACGCCAACCGTCAGTTGCACGCGCTGGACAGCACCGTCGGCAAACCCAAGGTTGACGTGATGGCCGAGCGTCTGCGCGGGATCAACCCTGACTGCACTGTGCATGCGGTGGCGGATTTTGTGACCCGCGAGACCATGGCCGAATACATCACGCCGAACATCGACTGCGTCATTGATTGCATCGATAGCGTCAACGCCAAGGCGGCGCTGATCGCCTGGTGCAAGCGCCGCAAGATACAGATCATCACCACCGGCGGCGCGGGCGGGCAGATTGATCCGACGTTGATTCAGGTGTGCGACTTGAACCGGACCTTCAATGATCCGTTGGCTTCGAAAGTGCGCTCGACCTTGCGCCGGGATTACAACTTCTCACGCACCGTGACCCGTCACTACAGCGTGCCATGCGTGTTTTCCACCGAACAACTGCGCTACCCGAAACCGGATGGGAGCATTTGCTTGCAGAAGAGTTTTGTCGGTGACGGTGTGAAGCTCGACTGCGCCGGAGGGTTTGGTGCGGTGATGATGGTGACGGCGACGTTTGGCATGGTCGCGGCGACCAAGGCTGTGGATAAGATTGTGGCGGGTGTGCGGCGCCCCGCGGATCGGGTCAAACCGGCCTAACCTGATCGTTCCCACGCTCTGCGTGGGAATGCAGCCCGGGACGCTCCGCGTCCCTTTCGAGAGCTGGAACGCGGAGCGTCCCTTGAGGCATTCCCACGCAGAGCGTGGGAACGATCGGTCAGGCGGCCAGTTCACGCATCCGCTGCAACACCGCATTCAGACCATTGCTGCGTGAAGGGGAGAGCTGACGGCTCAGCCCAAGCTGATTGAACCAATCCGGCAAATCCACCTGCTGCAACTCAACCGCTGACAACCCGTTAACCCGCGCCAGCAGCAACGCCACCAACCCGCGAATCAACCGCGCATCACTGCTCGCCGCAAACTGCCAGTGACCGTCATCCAGCGAGCCCACCAGCCACACCTGACTTTCACAGCCATGCACGCGGTTGGCATCGACCTTTTCCACATCGCTCAATCCAGGCAGACGGTCGCCCCACTGCATCAACAGCCGCGCCCGTTGTTCCCAACCGGCAGCCTTCTGAAAAGTCTCCAGCGCCGTAGTCGCATCGGCAGGCAAGTTCATCGCAACAACTCCAGCGCCTGATCCAGCGCTTCAAAGAACCGCTCCAGGTCTTCGGAATCGTTGTACAGCGCCAACGACACCCGAATCGCCCCGGCCAGTTCAAAACGCTTGAGCAACGGCATGGCGCAGTGGTGACCGGCGCGCACCGCGATCCCCTGTTCCGTCAGCAAGTGCGCCAAATCAGAGTTATGCACACCCTCGACGACAAAACTGGCCAGCGCCAGTTGCGGCTTGCCCAACAACCGAATGCCGTTGCGCGCTTCAAGGCCTTTGAGCAAATAGTCATGCAGCGCTGCTTCATGGGCGGACACGGCGTCCTGATCTAGCCCCGAAAGATAATCCAGCGTCGCCCCCAGACCAATCACCCCGGCAATCGGCGGCGTACCCGCCTCGAAACCCAGCGGCGCCGGGCGGAACCGTGCGCTGTGGTAATCCGCATCCAGCACCATTTCGCCGCCGAATTGCCAATGACGCAGTTGCTCAAGCGCTTCATTGCGACCGAACAGCACGCCCAGACCATCGGGGCCGTAGAGCTTGTGACTGGAAAACACATAGAAGTCGCAACCCAGCGCCTGCACGTCGTGCCGACCATGAACCACGCCTTGGGCGCCATCGACCACGGTCAGCGCGTTATGCGCCTTGGCCATCGTCAAGAGGGCGGGCAACGGCTGCCAGGCGCCGAGTACGTTGGACAGCTGACTGACCGCCAGCAAGCGGGTTTGCGGACCGATCAACTGCGCGGCAGCATCAAGGTCAATCAAACCGTCGGCGTCCAGCGGCAGGATCACCAGCTTCAGGTCGCGACGGTGGGCCAATTGCTGCCACGGCAACAGATTGGCGTGATGCTCCAGGGCGCTGATGACAACTTCATCGCCTGGATTGAAAAGATGTTCCAGGCCATAAGCCAGGAGGTTCAGCGCAGACGTTGCGCCATGGGTAAAGATGATCTGCCCGCAATCGCCGGCATTGAGCCAGTGGGCGACTTTGCTGCGGCTGGCCTCGAACGCCTGGGTAGCGTGGGCGCCGGGCAAGTGTTGCGCCCGATGCACGTTGGCCGCGCCGTTGGCGTAGTAATGCGCCAGGGCATCCAGCAGGGCTTGAGGTTTTTGCGTGGTGGCGGCGTTGTCCAGATACGTCTGGTCTTGCCGTTGCAATGCGGCGATGGCCGGAAAATCGGCGCGCCAGGGAGAGGGAATCATCATGCTATCGAGCCCTGTTAAACATGGGCGGGTGTACGCCTGAGCCTGTAGGAGCCAAGCTTGCTCGCGAAGCTTTTGGCGACCTCAAGGGCCCCATCGCGAGCAAGCTCAGCTCCTACAGGTGATCGTTTGACGCTCTGCTTAGTTGTGAGCGTGCAGCGCTTCGTTCAGTTCGATGGCCGATTTGTGGGTTTTGCATTCCACGGCACCGGTCTCCGAATTGCGGCGGAACAGCAGGTCAGGTTGACCGGCCAGTTCACGGGCCTTCACGACTTTGACCAGTTTGTTGTTTTCGTCCAGCAACGCCACTTTGGTACCAGCGGTCACGTACAGGCCCGATTCAACCGTGTTGCGGTCGCCCAACGGAATGCCGATACCGGCGTTCGCGCCGATCAGGCAGCCTTCGCCGACCTTGATCACGATGTTGCCGCCGCCCGACAGGGTGCCCATGGTCGAGCAACCGCCGCCCAGGTCCGAACCCTTGCCGACGAATACGCCAGCGGAAACGCGGCCTTCGATCATGCCCGGGCCTTCGGTGCCGGCGTTGAAGTTGACGAAACCTTCGTGCATCACGGTGGTGCCTTCGCCGACGTAAGCGCCCAGACGAATACGTGCCGCGTCAGCGATACGCACGCCGGCCGGAACCACGTAGTCGGTCATTTTCGGGAACTTGTCCACCGAGAACACTTCCAGCAGCTCGCCACGCAGACGGGCTTCCAGTTGATGTTCGGCCAGTTCGGCCAGGTCGATTGCGCCTTGGCTGGTCCATGCCACGTTCGGCAGCAGCGGGAACACGCCCGCCAGGTTCAGGCCGTGCGGCTTGACCAGACGATGGGACAGCAGGTGCAGCTTGAGGTAAGCCTCAGGCGTGGACGTCAGTTGGGCGTCTTCGGCCAGAATGGTCGCGACCAGCGGCTTGTGGCTCTCGGCCAGACGGGTCAGCAAGGCAGCCTGGGCAGCGTCGACGCTTTTCAGCGCTTCAGCCAGTTGCGAGGCCTGAGCGGTGGTGAACGCAATGGCCTGATTGCCTTCGGTGTAGCCCAGAATTGGCGCGATGGCAGCGACCAGTTCGGCCGACGGGTTGAGCAGTGGCTGCGCGTAAAACACTTCCAGCCATCCGCCTTGACGGTTTTGAGTGCCGACACCAAAGGCCAGGCTGAACAGGGTAGTAGACATGTTGATACCTCTAACAAAATGGAACGGGCTGCCTTACTTGAGCGCTGCCGCGTAGATATCTGGCTTGAAGCCAATCAGGGTTCGGTCACCGAGATCAAGCACCGGGCGCTTGATCATCGAGGGTTGTGCGAGCATCAGTTCGATGGCTTTCGGCTGGTCGAGATCGGCTTTGCGTTCGTCGTCGAGCTTGCGAAAGGTCGTGCCTGCACGGTTCAACACCACTTGCCAGCCGTGCTCGTCGCACCATTGGGTCAGGTGTTCACGGTCGATTCCGGCCGCTTTGTAATCATGGAAGTCATAGCTGACAGCGTGTTCATCGAGCCAGGTGCGCGCCTTTTTCATGGTGTCGCAGGCTTTGATGCCGAAAAGGTGCAACGTTTTGCTTGAAACGGTCAAGGAATTGCCCCCTTTGCAGGTGCTGGAAATAAAAGGTGAAGGATTATGCCATGGAAGCGCAAAACCTGTGGGAGCGAGCTTGCTCGCGATAGCGGACTTTCATCCATCACAGTTGTTGAATGCTAAAACGCCATCGCGAGCGGGCTCGCTCCCACAGGGTTATCTGGCAGTTCAGAGCTGCGTGCGACATTGGTGCAACGGCCTTCGTGCAGTCTAAGCGGCTAATATGGCACTTCGAAGCTGTCGATTGCCTGGGAACCGTGCTTTATGCAAACCGCCTACACCGTCCTGATCCTGTTGATGCTGGTCGGCGTTTCCCGTCTGGTTGGTCGGATGATCCCGCTGTCGTTGCCGCGGGTACAAATTGCCGCCGGGGGAGTTGCGGGCGCAACGCCTGGAGTTGTATAGCCTCAGTCGTCATCACCAGATTGGTGATGACGTGTTGCGTGAAGTATTGGAAGAATTTGATTTAAGCGAAGCGAACCTTGGCCAAGTCAAACAACTCTCCATTAAAGGAAGGTTATTCGTTTTCTGCCGGGTAGGGATAAGCCTTCGCCATGAAGGCCTTGTCTTTTTCGCTGAGATCAAAATTGAGAAAAGTCTGGAAGTCGCCTTCGGTCCAGGATTGGTGGATGGTGTAGTGCATGATCGACTTTCGGTCGTACTCTGAATAAACGCTTGCGTCGGGGTCTGCGCGATCCAGATACCACTGGTGCAGTCTTTCTCGCATCACTCCGGCTTGGTAGTCGTCTTCTTCAGGGTCATCGGTTATTCCATGTTGTGCATAAATGGCTGACTTGTTCCAGGGGATGTTTGCTGTCGGGTTGGTCTGCTCATGTTCTGCCCCCAGCATATGGCCGAATTCATGCATTACATTGGCTGTAAAGTAACGTGCGTGGTTGGGTGAGTGTGGCCAGAGCCTCATTGTCGGCTCATCTGTAGATAGCAGTGCGTCTGTGCCGACGTTAGACGAGAACGTCCCTTCCTCGCTAAGTATGCGGATGTCGCCTTCTTCACCCTCGACGAATTCGAATTTTAAATTGATGTGCGGCAGCCAATTGTTGGCTGCAGAGATGGTCGCGGCCTTGAATTCCTGGGTGCCATTGAGAAAGGCGATGCGAAGAGTGCGCCCGGGAGTCCAGAATTTGGAAGGATTTTTCTTGGCCCACATTACTCTGCAACTCCTGGGAAAACCTGAGTGGGGGTGTGCGCTGTAGTTGCAAAGTTGCAGAGGGTTTCGAAGTCTTCGGACGCCGTTATAGAAAAAGTTACGGTGAAATGCATGATCTAACTTCCTTGTTTTATTAGTGGGTGCACAGGTTTTTCTGCGGAAGTAGAATTTAGTGTTGGTAGCAGGTTTAGTAAAGTTGAAAACTTGTGGGGTGTGTTACTGATGTTGTTGGAGTCACCAGGTGTTGCGCTCGACAAACAATATGGCTTCGTATGGACTTTGGTGTCTTATAATAGAATAGGGTTGGTTGTATTGAAGTAGGGCCTGATAATACAAGTTGCCGTGCCAGATTGACTGGCACGGCTTCATGGATTACTGCTTGCGGGTAATGAACGCGCGAATACGTTCGGCGGCTTCCACGCACTCCGCCAGTGGAGCGACCAGCGCCATCCGTACCCGACCGGCACCCGGGTTGACGCCATCCACTTCACGGGACAGGTAAGAACCCGGCACCACCGTCACATGCTCTTCAGCAAACAGATCCCGGCAGAACGCCTCATCATCACCTTCAACATTCGGCCACAAGTAAAAACCGCCATCCGGGCGCTGCACATCCATCACCGGGCTGAGGATTTCCAACACCGCATCGTATTTCTCGCGATACAGCGCACGGTTGGCGCGCACGTGCACTTCGTCATTCCACGCGGCAACGCTGGCCAGTTGGGTCTGAACCGGCATCGCGCAGCCGTGGTAGGTGCGATACAGCAAGAAGCCTTTGAGAATGTCAGCATCACCGGCCACAAAACCCGAGCGCAGGCCCGGCAGGTTGGAACGCTTGGACAGGCTATGAAACACCACACAACGCTTGAAGTCTTTGCGGCCCAGTTCCACGCAGGCGCTGAGCAGGCCGGCGGGCGGGGTTTGTTCGTCGAAGTACAGTTCGCTGTAGCACTCGTCGGCGGCGATCACGAAGTCGTATTCGTCGGCCAGGGCGATCAGCTTTTTCAGGGTTTCGACCGGGATCAGTGCGCCGGTCGGGTTGCCCGGCGAGCACAGGAACAGGATCTGGCAGCGTTTCCAGATGTCCGGCGACACCGCATCAAAGTCCGGGTTGAAGCCGTTTTCATCCAGGCATGGCAGGTAGTGTGGCTTGGCGCCGGCGAGAAATGCTGCGCCTTCATAGATTTGATAGAACGGATTCGGGCTGACCACCAGTGCATCGTCGCCACGGTTGACCACGGTCTGGGTGAACGCGAACAGCGCTTCACGAGTGCCGTTGACCGGCAGCACATTGCGCGCCGGGTCGAGCCAGCCGTTCGGAACGCTGAAACGACGTTCGCACCACGCGGCGATGGCTTCACGCAGGGCCGGAATTCCGAGGGTGGTCGGGTACACGGCCATCTTATCCAGATTGCTTGCCAAGGCTTCGGCGACAAAGCTTGGCGAACGGTGTTTCGGCTCGCCAATGGACAGCGCGATGGCACGCTTGTTCGGGTTTGGCGTGACGCTGCCGAGCAGGGCGCGGAGCTTCTCGAACGGGTAGGGCTGCAACTGGTTCAGAGCGTTGTTCATCGGTACGGGGTCTCGTTCAAAGCGGCTGAATCCTGACGCGCAATCAGATGCTGATGCGCGACAGTTTGATATCGGGTTCGTTACTGACGGTCAGCTGTTCGACGATTGCATCCTGCAAGCGGGTGCACAGCAATGGGTCGGACAACGGCTGGTTGTTCGCGTCGGTGATGAAGAACACGTCTTCCACGCGCTCGCCGAGGGTGGCGATCTTGGCGTTCTGTAGCGATAAGTCGAACTCCAGGAAGATCGTGCCGATGCGTGCGAGCAGGCCTGGGCGGTCGGGGGCGCTGAGTTCCAGTACCGTCACTGGACGCTGGGCGTCGTTGTGGATCGTCACCTGTGGCGCAAACGCGAAATGCTTGAGCTGGCGCGGTACCCGACGCTGAATGATGGTCGGGTAGTCGTCCGGGTTGCGCAGGGCCTCGGTCAGGCCTTCGCGAATCTGTTTGACCCGCGCCGGGTTATCACCGATCGAGTCGCCGTCGGTGTCGAGCACGATGTAGGTGTCGAGGGTGAACTGGCTGCTGGAGGTGATGACCCGGGCGTCGTGAATGTTCAGGTTGAGCTGGTCCATCGCGGCCACGGTCACGGCGAAGAAGTCGTGCTGATCCGGCGCGTAGATAAAGATCTGCGTGCCGCCTTCGAACTCGCGCTGGGTGGTTTCCTTGATCAGCACCAGCGGCCCGCCGTCGGCCGGCTGCTGGAGGATCGCGTCACTGTGCCAGGCCACGTCGCCGGCGGTGTGACGCAGGAAGTAGTCATCGCCCAATTGCGCCCACAGCTGCTCGACGTCGTCTGGATCGGTGCCGCCGCGCACCAGAATGTCCAGGGCAGCGCTCTGGGTCTGGCGGATCTGTTCTTCGCGATCGACTGGATTTTCCAGGCCGCGGCGCAAGGCACGCTTGGTCTCGGTGTAGAGCTGGCGCAACAGACTTGCGCGCCAGGAGTTCCACAGCGTCGGGTTGGTGGCATTGATGTCGGCGACGGTCAACACGTACAGATAATCGAGGTGGGTTTCGTCGCCGACGATCTGCGCGAAATCGTGGATGACCTGCGGGTCGGACAAGTCCTTGCGCTGGGCGGTGGTCGACATCACCAAATGGTTCTGCACCAGCCAGACGATCAGGCGGCTGTCCCACACCGGCAACTGATGGCGCTGGCAAAAGGCTTCGGCATCCACGGCGCCGATTTCCGAGTGATCGCCATGCCGGCCCTTGCCAATGTCGTGGTACAGGCCGGCCAGGTAGATCAGCTCGGGTTTGGGCAGTTTGCCCATGAGCTTGCTGGCCAGCGGGAATTTTTCCGACACCTGGGTGTACTGCAACTTACGCAGATGTTTGATCAGGTTCAGGGTGTGGGCGTCGACCGTATAGATGTGAAACAGGTCGTGCTGCATCTGCCCCACGATGAAGCCGAACTCCGGCAAGTAGCGCCCGAGGATGCCGTAACGGTTCATCCGTCGCAGGTTGCGATGAATGCCGATCTTGCACTTGAACAGCTCGATAAACAGGCTGGTGTTGCGGATGTCGTTGCGGAAATCGTCGTCGATCAGGTGACGGTTTTCCCGCAGCAGACGAATGGTGTCGGCGCGCACGCCTTTGATTTCCGGCTGCTGGGCCATGAGTACGAAGATTTCCAGCATGGCGAACGGTGTACGGCGGAACACGTTGTCGTTACGCGCCTCGATGTAACCGTCGTGCAGCTGGAACCGCGAGTTGATCGGCTGCGGCGGCGCTTCGTCTTCCGGCGCGAGGATGACTTCCTCGAAGTGCTGGATGATCAGGTCGCTGAGCTGGGCAATGCTCATGACCACCCGGTAATACTGTTGCATGAAGTTTTCGATGGCTTGCTTGGCGTCATCGCCTTTGAAGCCCAGCAGCCCGGCAATGGTGCGCTGGTGGTCAAACAGCAAGCGGTCTTCGGAACGGCCGGCGAGCATGTGCAGGGCGTAACGAACCTTCCACAGAAATTCCTGGGAGGAGGCCAGCAGGGCGTTTTCGCTCTCGACCAGGAAGCCTTCGCCGGCCAGGGCCCGCAGGTTCAGGGTGCCGTATTCACGACGGGCCACCCACAGAATCGTCTGAATATCCCGCAGGCCGCCGGGCGAGCCTTTGACGTTGGGTTCCAGGTTGTATTCGGTGTCGTTGTATTTGTGGTGACGGGCCTTCTGCTCGGCGCGTTTGGCCAGGAAGAAGTCCTTGCTCGGCCACATGTGCGCAGTGCTGGTGACGTCCAGCATGCGCTGGCGCAAGCGCTCGGGGCCGCAGATGGTACGGCTTTCCATCAGGTTGGTGACGACCGTTAGGTCGGCGCGGGCCTCCTGGACGCACTCGTCCACGGAGCGAACGCTCTGACCGACTTCAAGGCCGATGTCCCACAGCAGCGTCAGAAAACGCTCGATGGAATCTCGGAAAACTTCGTGATCGGCGCTGTCCAGCAAGATCAGCAAATCGATGTCGGAATAAGGGTGCAACTCGCCACGACCGTAGCCGCCGACCGCGACCAGCGCGATGTCGGCGTCTTCGCTCCAGTTGAACTGCTCCCAGGCCTTTTGCAGGATGTTGTCGACGAACCAGGCGCGATCCTCGATCAACCGGCGAATGTCGCGGCCGCTGCGAAAGCGCTCGTCGAGCACCTCGCGGGCCTGGCGAATCGCCTTCTTGAAGGCCGCGATCGGGCTTGCCTTCAGAGCCAGTTCAGCCTGGAACTGGCCACGGTCGAAGAGTTCGGGATCCACCTGCGGCATCGATTGGCTTTCCTGTCTATAAGGCTGAGGAGTTGCGCGCCCGGATCAGGCCGAAACGCGCGGGATGGTGTCGTCGGCGCGCAGGGTGAAGATCTCGTAACCGGTTTCGGTTACCAGCAGGGTGTGTTCCCACTGTGCCGACAGCTTGCGGTCCTTGGTGATCGCGGTCCAGCCGTCGCCCAACACCTTGGTGTCGGCCTTGCCCTGGTTGATCATCGGCTCGATGGTGAACGTCATGCCGGCTTTCAGTTCCATGCCGGTGCCGGCGCGGCCGTAGTGCAGGATCTGCGGCTCTTCATGGAACACCTTGCCGATGCCGTGACCGCAGAATTCGCGAACCACGGAAAAACCGTTCTTTTCCGCGTGCTTCTGGATCACTTCACCGATGTCGCCCAGACGGCAGCCGGGTTTGACGATTTCGATGGCCTTGTACATGCATTCCTGAGTCACTTGCGACAGACGCTCGGCCCAGACCGGCACGGTGCCGACGTGGAACATGCGGCTGGTGTCGCCGTGGTAGCCGTCCTTGATGACGGTGACGTCGATGTTCAGCGTATCGCCATCCTTCAATGGCTTCTCGTTCGGAATGCCGTGGCAGACCACGTGGTTGATCGAGGTGCAGATCGACTTCGGGAAGCCCTTGTAGTTGAGCGGGGCAGGGATGGCTTTCTGCTCGTTGACGATGTAGTCGTGGCAGATGCGGTCCAGTTCTTCAGTGGTAATGCCCGGCTTGACATGTTCGGCAATCATTTCCAGCACATCGGCGGCCAGTTTGCCGGCGATGCGCATTTTTGCGATGTCCTCTGGGGTTTTGAGGGTGACGGTCATACAGGCTCTCTCTGCGCTCGATGGCGCCTTCTAAAACGGGATGGGCGTTGCGCGGTCGATCTTCGCGGCCCTGAAAAACGCGATTCTAACAGACGAGCAGCGCAAATCTGAGCCTCTGTGCATCGCTTCTCCTTATAGAATGGCGCATTCTTGGAGGATTCCAAGGGGCGGAACCAAGGCGTGCACCAGGATTTAACAATCCGGGTTCCGTTTTTTTCAGCCTTGTGATATAAAATGCGCCGCTTTCCGGGGATCCCCTGAAAAGCCTAAATCCACACACGTGTCGACACGATGACCTGGGTGCCTTCAGCTGATGCTGCTGGTTGGTCATTGGGATACGTGGAGGCCAAACCCGACTTATTAAGGAACTATCATGTCCCAAGTCAACATGCGCGATATGCTGAAGGCCGGTGTGCACTTCGGTCACCAGACCCGTTACTGGAACCCGAAAATGGGTAAGTACATTTTCGGCGCGCGTAACAAGATCCACATCATCAACCTTGAAAAAACCCTGCCAATGTTCAACGAAGCTCTGACTTTCGTAGAGCGTCTGGCCCAGGGCAAAAACAAGATTCTGTTCGTCGGCACCAAGCGTTCCGCTGGCAAGATCGTTGCTGAAGAAGCAGCACGTTGCGGTTCGCCGTACGTCGATCACCGCTGGTTGGGCGGCATGCTGACCAACTTCAAAACCATCCGTGCTTCCATCAAGCGTCTGCGTGACCTTGAAGTGCAAGCCGAAGACGGTACTTTCGCCAAGCTGACCAAGAAAGAAGCGCTGATGCGCACTCGCGATCTTGAGAAGCTCGATCGTTCCCTGGGTGGTATCAAGGACATGGGCGGTCTGCCAGACGCTCTGTTCGTTATCGACGTTGATCACGAGCGCATCGCGATCACCGAAGCCAACAAACTGGGCATCCCGGTTATCGGCGTAGTCGATACCAACAGCAGCCCGGAAGGCGTTGACTACATCATCCCAGGCAACGATGACGCAATCCGCGCTATCCAGCTGTACATGGGTTCGATGGCTGACGCAGTAATCCGCGGTCGCAACCACGTTGCTGGCGGCACCGAGCAGTTCGTTGAAGAAGCTCCGGTAGCAGCAGCTGAGTAATTGACGCCTTGGCGTTGACTCAGTAAGCAAAAAGGGGGCTTGGCCCCCTTTTTGCCACCTCGAAAACCGTTTGTCGGCAGCGCAGTTACAGCCTTTGTAACCTGCAGCAGCCAGCAAGGGTGGTTCGGGAAGAATTGATCGCCCGTTCGATCGGGTGGAATGGTTGAAAACCTATCCAAGAGGAATTTTGAAATGGCAGAGATTACTGCAGCGTTGGTCAAAGAACTGCGCGAGCGTACTGGCGAAGGCATGATGGACTGCAAAAAGGCCTTGACCAAGGCTGGCGGCGACATCGAGAAAGCCATTGATGATATGCGTGCTTCGGGCGCCATCAAGGCTGCCAAGAAAGCTGGCAACGTTGCCGCTGAAGGCGCGATCGCTTTGAAAGAAGACGGTAAGTCCGCCGTTCTGCTGGAAGTGAACTCGCAGACCGACTTCCTGGCTTTGCAGGATGACTTCAAGGCATTTGTCGCTTCGAGCGTTGAAAAAGCGTTCGCTGACAAGCTGACTGACGTTGCTCCGCTGATCGCAGCTCAAGAAGCCGATCGCCTGGTTCTGGTCGGCAAGGTTGGCGAAAACGTCAACATCCGTCGCCTGGCTCGCGTTGAAGGTGACGTTGTTGGTGGTTACCTGCACGGCAACAAGATCGGTGTTGTGGTTGCCCTTAAAGGCGGAAGCGTTGAGCTGGCCAAGGACATCGCCATGCACGTAGCGGCGACCAACCCTGAATTCCTGCTGCCATCGGAAGTTTCCGCTGAAGCGGTCGAGCGCGAGAAAGGCGTGTTCCTGACCCTCAACGCTGACAAGATCGCCGGCAAGCCGGAAAACATTGTTGAAAACATGGTCAAAGGCCGTATCAGCAAGTTCCTGGCTGAAGCGAGCCTGGTTGAGCAGGCGTTCGTCAAGAACCCTGAAATCAAGGTTGGCGAACTGGCCAAGAAAGCCGGTGCTGAAATCGTTTCCTTCACCTACTTCAAAGTAGGCGACGGCATCGAGAAGCCGGTCGACAACTTCGCTGAAGAAGTTGCTGCCCAGCTGGCTGCCGCCAAGCAATAAGACGGTTTTTAACTGTCGCCCTGAAGAGGCTGCCCGCTCACGCGCGCAGCCTCTTTTCAGATGGGGCACCAATTTTTAATTGGTTTCCTTTTGGAACTGGCTTACAAAGCCATGTTCCGATGGCGCTGAAGCAGCGCCAAGTTAGAGTGAACGCCAGCTGTAAACAGCTCGCAAAGAATTTTTAAAATACGCCGCAGGAGAGATTCGCAATGGCTCAGCAGGGCAGTGGTTATCAGGCTCGCTATAAACGCATTCTACTCAAGCTTAGCGGCGAGGCCCTGATGGGCTCGGAAGAGTTCGGGATCGATCCGAAAGTTCTGGATCGCATGGCGCTGGAAGTCGGCCAACTGGTCGGCATCGGTGTTCAGGTCGGTCTGGTGATCGGCGGCGGCAACCTGTTCCGCGGTGCAGCGCTGAGCGCGGCCGGCATGGATCGGGTTACCGGCGACCACATGGGCATGCTGGCCACTGTGATGAACGCCTTGGCCATGCGCGATGCGCTGGAACGTGCCAATATCTCGGCCATCGTGATGTCGGCCATTTCCATGGTTGGCGTAACCGATCACTATGATCGCCGCAAAGCCATGCGCCACTTGAACGCCAAGGAAGTCGTGATTTTCGCGGCCGGTACCGGCAATCCGTTCTTCACCACGGATTCGGCAGCGTGCTTGCGTGCAATCGAAATCGATGCCGATGTCGTGCTCAAGGCGACCAAGGTCGATGGCGTCTACACCGCTGACCCATTCAAAGACCCGCATGCCGAGAAGTTCGATCATCTGACTTACGATGAAGTGCTGGATCGCAAGCTGGGCGTAATGGATCTGACCGCTATTTGCCTGTGCCGCGACCACAAGATGCCGTTGCGCGTATTTAACATGAACAAGCCCGGCGCCCTGCTGAATATCGTGCATGGCGGCGCTGAAGGGACCCTGATCGAGGAAGGCCAACAATGATCAACGAAATCAAGAAAGACGCTCAAGAGCGCATGAAAAAATCCGTCGAGTCGCTGCTGCACAACTTCGGCCGTATTCGTACCGGCCAGGCGCACCCGAGCATCCTTGAAGGCGTGATGGTGCCGTATTACGGTTCCGACACCCCGATCAAGCAAGTGGCGAACATCACCGTCAAAGACGCCCGTACCCTGCAAGTCGTTGCCTTTGAGCGCAACATGCTGGGTGCCGTCGACAAAGCCATCGGTAGCGCGGGTCTGAACCTCAACCCGACCAACCTGGGTGAATTGCTGCTGATCTCCATGCCGGCCCTGACCGAAGAAACCCGTAAGGGCTTCACCAAGCAGGCTCGCGATGTCGCTGAAGATGCCCGTGTTGCCGTGCGCAACATCCGTCGCGATGCCAACAGCTCGCTGAAGGATCTGGTCAAGGAAAAAGAAATCAGCGAAGACGAAGAGCGTCGCGCCACTGGCGAGATCGACGATTTGACCAAGAAGTACGTGGCTGAAATCGACGCGAATCTGGCGCAGAAAGAAAAAGACCTGATGGCCGTATAAGGGTCGCGTTTTCATGGAAAAGACCAAGCAGACTGCGCCGTCCGCGGTGCCGCGCCATGTCGCGATCATCATGGATGGTAATAATCGCTGGGCGAAAAAGCGCTTTATGCCGGGTGTCGCCGGTCATAAAGCGGGCGTGGACGCGGTTCGTGCGGTGATCGAGGTGTGTGCTGAGGCCGGGGTCGAAGTATTGACCCTGTTCGCCTTTTCCAGCGAGAACTGGCAGCGCCCGGCCGATGAGGTCAGTGCCTTGATGGATCTGTTCTTCAAGGCATTGCGTCGCGAGGCCAAGCGCCTGAACGAAAACAACATCAGTTTGCGCATCATTGGCGACCGTTCGCGCTTTCATCCAGAGCTTCAGGCTGCCATGCGTGAAGCTGAGGCAATGACGGCGGGCACCAATCGCTTCGTTCTGCAGATCGCTGCCAACTATGGCGGACAGTGGGATATCGCGCAGGCCGCACAGCGTCTGGCTCGGGAAGTTCAGGCCGGGCACCTGCGTCCGGAAGACATTACTCCGGAACTGCTGCAAACCTGTCTGGCTACTGGCGATTTGCCGTTGCCGGACTTGTGCATCCGTACCGGTGGCGAGCACCGCATCAGTAACTTCCTGCTGTGGCAACTGGCTTACGCCGAGTTGTACTTCTCCGACCTGTTCTGGCCGGACTTCAAACACGATGCCATGCGTACCGCGCTGGCCGATTTTGCTTCTCGGCAGCGCCGCTTCGGTAAAACGAGCGAGCAGGTCGAGGCTGGAGCCCGGGTTTAATGCTTAAACAACGAATCATCACCGCGCTGATCCTGCTGCCGATTGCCCTGTGCGGGTTTTTCCTGCTCGAAGGCACCGGTTTTGCGCTGTTCATCGGGCTGGTCGTGACCCTCGGTGCATGGGAGTGGGCTCGCCTGGCAGGCTTCACTGAGCAGCCGATTCGCATTGCCTATGCCGCTGTGGTCGCGTTGATGCTGTTTGTCATGCATATCGTGCCTGGGCTCGCGCCTTGGGTATTGGGCGCTTCGGTGCTTTGGTGGGGCGTTGCAACCTATCTGGTGCTGACGTATCCGCGCTCCAGCGAACTCTGGTCCAGCGCTGCCTGCAAGCTGGTGATCGGTCTGCTGATCCTGCTGCCTGCCTGGCAAGGACTGGTTCAGATCAAGCAGGAGCCTTTGGGCAACTGGCTGATCATGGCGGTGATGGTGCTGGTCTGGGGCGCTGATATCGGTGCTTACTTCTCTGGCCGGGCCTTTGGCAAGCGCAAGCTGGCGCCACAGGTCAGTCCCGGCAAAAGCTGGGAGGGCGTCTACGGCGGCCTTGCGGCGAGTCTGTTCATTACTGTCATTGTCGGTCTGGTTCGAGACTGGACGGTGGCGCAGCTGTTCAAAGGTCTGATTGGTGCAGCCATCATCGTGTTTATCTCGGTGGTAGGTGACCTGACTGAAAGCATGTTCAAGCGTCAGTCCGGGATCAAGGACAGCAGTAATCTGCTGCCGGGTCACGGCGGCGTGCTGGACCGTATCGACAGCCTGACTGCAGCGATTCCAGTGTTTGCCGTGCTGCTGTGGATGGCGGCGCCGTGAGCCGCCCGCAGCAGATTACCGTCCTGGGGGCGACCGGATCGATTGGTCTGAGCACGCTTGACGTCATCGCTCGCCATCCCGAGCGTTATCAGGTTTTCGCCTTGAGCGGTTTCACCCGTCTGAGCGAGCTGTTGGCGCTGTGCGTTCGCCATACGCCGCGGTTCGCCGTGGTGCCTGAGGCGGGTGCTGCCCGAGGCTTGCAGGACGACCTGCGCGCTGCAGGCCTGCCGACCCGCGTGTTGGTGGGTGAGGAGGGCCTGTGTCAGGTTGCTTCCGATCCTGAGGTCGATGCGGTCATGGCGGCCATCGTTGGCGCTGCGGGCTTGCGACCGACTCTGGCGGCGGTCGAAGCCGGCAAGAAAATCCTCCTGGCCAACAAAGAAGCACTGGTGATGTCCGGTGCTCTGTTCATGCAGGCGGTGCGCAAGAGTGGTTCGGTGTTGCTGCCGATCGACAGCGAGCACAACGCGATTTTCCAGTGCATGCCACAGGATTTCGCTCGTGGACTGAGTGCCGTCGGGGTGCGTCGGATTTTACTCACGGCCTCTGGCGGTCCGTTCCGACAGACCCCTATGGCTGAACTGGTGCATGTTTCCCCTGAGCAAGCGTGTGCCCACCCGAACTGGTCCATGGGGCGCAAGATTTCGGTGGATTCGGCCAGCATGATGAACAAGGGGCTGGAGCTGATCGAAGCCTGCTGGCTGTTTGATGCCAAGCCGTCCCAGGTCGAAGTGGTGATTCATCCTCAAAGCGTGATTCATTCGCTGGTCGATTACATCGACGGTTCGGTATTGGCCCAGTTAGGTAACCCTGACATGCGCACGCCGATCGCCAACGCGCTGGCCTGGCCGGAGCGGATCGATTCGGGTGTTGCGCCGCTGGACCTGTTTGCAATTGCGCGGCTGGACTTCCAGGCGCCTGATGAAGAGCGATTCCCGTGTCTGCGTCTTGCGCGTCAGGCAGCCGAATCCGGCAATAGCGCGCCGGCCATGCTTAATGCGGCGAATGAAGTGGCGGTCGCGGCCTTTCTCGACGGGCGGGTTCGCTACCCGGAAATCGCGAGTATCATCGAAGAAGTGTTGAATCTCGAGCCCGTGGTTGCGGTTGACGATCTCGAGGCAGTGTTCACGGCCGACGCGAAAGCGCGAGTACTGGCCGAACAATGGTTGAGTCGTCACGGGCGGTAAGTGCTGCAATACGTTGACCCATGCGGCACTGGACAGGATTGCGGAGAAAGTAGATGAGCGCGCTCTATATGATTGTCGGCACCCTGGTGGCTTTGGGTGTGCTGGTCACCTTCCACGAATTCGGCCATTTTTGGGTCGCACGTCGCTGTGGGGTCAAAGTGCTGCGTTTCTCCGTAGGCTTCGGTATGCCGTTGCTGCGCTGGCACGACAAGAAAGGCACTGAGTTCGTCGTCGCCGCGATCCCGCTGGGCGGTTACGTGAAAATGCTCGACGAGCGCGAAGGCGAAGTGCCGGCCGATCAGCTTGATCAATCCTTCAATCGCAAATCCGTCCGCCAGCGTATCGCTATCGTATCGGCGGGTCCGATTGCCAACTTTTTACTGGCGATGTTTTTTTTCTGGGTGCTCGCCATGCTCGGCAGCGAGCAAGTGCGCCCGGTCATTGGTGCAGTCGAATCCGGCAGTATCGCCGCCAAGGCTGGTTTGAGCGCGGGCCAGGAAATCATTGCCATCGATGGAGAGCCAACTTCCGGCTGGGCCGCAGTGAACCTGCAGTTGGTCCGTCGTCTTGGGGAGAGCGGTTCCCTGCAGTTGCTGGTCCGTGATCAGGGTTCCACAGTGGATTCGCCCCGTGAGCTGATGCTGGATAAATGGCTCAAGGGTGCCGATGAGCCAGATCCGATTCGTTCGCTGGGTTTACGTCCTTGGCGTCCGGCGCTGCCACCGGTCCTGGCCGAACTTGACCCGAAAGGCCCGGCACAGGCTGCTGGCCTGAAGACCGGTGACCGACTGTTGGCTCTGGACGGCAAGTCGCTTGATGACTGGCAGCAGGTGGTGGACACGGTCCGTATGCACCCTGATACCAAAATCATGCTGCGCGTCGAGCGTGATGGTGCTCAAATCGACGTCCCTGTGACGCTGGCCGCTCGCGGCGAGAAGAAGGCGCCCAGTGGTTATCTGGGGGCTGGGGTGAAGGCAGTTGATTGGCCGCCAGAGATGATTCGCGAAGTGAGTTATGGTCCTGTGGCAGCGATTGGGGAGGGGGCTCGACGCACTTGGACCATGAGCGTACTGACCCTCGATTCGCTCAAGAAAATGTTGTTCGGTGAGCTCTCGGTAAAAAACTTGAGTGGACCGATAACCATTGCTAAAGTGGCGGGCGCTTCTGCCCAGTCGGGTGTCGCTGATTTCCTGAATTTCCTTGCTTATCTGAGTATTAGCTTGGGGGTTCTGAATTTGTTACCCATTCCTGTACTGGATGGGGGACATTTGTTGTTTTATCTGATCGAGTGGGCGCGTGGTCGCCCCTTGTCGGATCGGGTGCAGGGTTGGGGGATACAGATCGGTATCAGTTTGGTGATCGGGGTGATGTTGCTTGCTCTTGTCAATGATCTGGGTCGACTGTAACGCTTCGCTGAATTGCGAATCTGCCGCATTTTGCGGCAGTTTGTTTATTGCCAGTTGGAATAAGAAAGGACTTCATGAAACGTCTGCTGCTAACTGCGGTTCTCACCGTATTGATGATCGCCGAAGTTCACGCCGAGTCCTTCACTATCTCTGATATTCGCGTCAATGGCCTCCAGCGGGTCTCCGCGGGTAGCGTCTTTGGTGCTTTGCCGTTGAACGTCGGTGAACAGGCGGATGATCGTCGCCTGGTGGAATCCACTCGTGCGTTGTTCAAAACCGGTTTCTTTCAAGATATCCAGCTGGGCCGCGATGGCAACGTCCTGGTCATCACGGTAGTCGAGCGCCCGTCGGTCGCCAGTATCGAGATCGAGGGTAACAAGGCGATCTCCACTGAAGACCTGATGAAAGGCCTCAAACAATCCGGTCTGGCCGAAGGCGAGATCTTCCAGCGCGCCACCCTCGAAGGTGTGCGTAACGAGCTGCAGCGCCAATACGTCGCTCAGGGTCGCTACTCGGCCACCGTCGACACCGAAGTGGTACCGCAGCCGCGTAACCGCGTTGCGTTGAAGGTCAATATCAACGAAGGCACCGTTGCTGCTATCCAGCACATCAACGTGGTGGGTAACACCGTCTTCCCTGATGAAGACCTGATCGACCTGTTTGAACTCAAGACCACCAACTGGCTGTCGTTCTTCAAGAACGATGACAAGTATGCTCGTGAAAAACTTTCCGGTGACCTGGAGCGTCTGCGCTCCTACTACCTGGACCGTGGCTATATCAACATGGATATCGCTTCGACCCAGGTGTCTATCACCCCGGACAAGAAGCACGTCTATATCACCGTCAACGTCAATGAAGGCGAGAAGTACACCGTCCGTGACGTCAAGCTGAGCGGCGACCTGAAAGTCCCTGAAGACCAGGTCAAGTCTCTGCTGCTGGTCCAGAAGGGCCAGGTGTTCTCGCGCAAGTTGATGACCACCACGTCCGAACTGATCACCCGCCGTCTGGGTAACGAGGGTTACACCTTCGCCAACGTCAACGGCGTGCCTCAGCCTCACGATGAAGACCACACCGTCGATATCACGTTCGCCGTCGATCCGGGCAAGCGTGCTTACGTGAACCGCATCAACTTCCGTGGCAACACCAAGTCCGAAGACGAAGTGCTGCGCCGTGAAATGCGTCAGATGGAAGGCGGCTGGGCTTCGACTTACCTGATCGACCAATCCAAGACTCGTCTTGAACGTCTGGGCTTCTTCAAGGAAGTCAACGTCGAAACGCCGGCCGTGCCGGGCGTCGACGACCAGGTAGACGTGAACTACAGCGTTGAAGAGCAGGCCTCCGGTTCGATTACCGCCAGCGTCGGTTTCGCCCAGAGCGCCGGTCTGATCCTCGGTGGTTCGATCACCCAGAACAACTTCCTGGGTACGGGTAACAAAGTCAGCATCGGCTTGACCCGCAGTCAATATCAGAGCCGCTATAACTTCGGTTATGTCGACCCGTACTGGACTGCTGATGGCGTGAGCCTGGGTTACAACGCGTTCTATCGCACCACTGACTACAAAGACCTCGACGTCGACGTAGCCAGCTATGCCGTGGACAGCCTGGGTGCAGGCGTTAGCGTCGGTTATCCGATCAGCGAGACTTCGCGTCTGACCTTCGGCCTGACCGCGCAACAAGACAAGATCAAGACCGGTCAATACACCGTTGACGAGATCTTCGACTTCGTTAACAGGGAAGGCGACAGCTACCTGAACTTCAAGGCCTCGGCCGGCTGGTCCGAATCCACCCTGAACAAAGGCGTATTGGCGACCCGTGGTCATTCCCAGAGCCTGACACTGGAAACCACCACGCCTGGCAGCGACCTGTCGTTCTTCAAGCTTGATTACCGTGGCCAGTTGTTCCAGCCATTGTCTGAAAACTACACCATGCGCCTGCACACGGAACTGGGCTATGGCGATGGTTATGGTTCTACCGATGGCTTGCCGTTCTATGAAAACTACTATGCTGGTGGTTTCAACTCGGTTCGTGGCTTCAAGGACAGCACCCTCGGTCCTCGCAGTACCCCAAGTCGCGGTGCGGCTGTGACGGGTAACACCGGCACGCTCGCCGACCCGGACCAGGATCCGCTGCCGTTCGGTGGTAACGTTTTGATCCAGGGTGGTGTCGAGGTGTTGTTCCCGCTGCCATTCGTCAAGGATCAGCGTTCCCTGCGTACTTCGGTATTCTGGGATGTGGGTAACGTATTCGACTCCAAGTGCGAAAAAACGACGAACGCGAATGTCGGTTCGACTGCTCAAACAGCGTGTAACGACATCAGCCTGAGCAACATGGCCAGTTCCGTCGGTGTAGGCGTGACCTGGGTTACCGCACTGGGTCCTCTGAGCTTCGCGTTGGCCATGCCGGTCAAGAAACCGGATGACGCTGAGACTCAAGTGTTCCAATTCTCCCTCGGCCAGACGTTCTAAGCGTCTGACCCAAGATAACGACAATGGATTTTGTAGGAGTGCATCGTGCGTAAGTTGACTCAATTGGTTCTCCTGGCGACCGTACTGGTAGCAGGTCCGGCTTTTGCCGACATGAAAATCGCCGTTCTGAACTATCAGATGGCTCTGCTGGAATCCGACGCGGCCAAGAAGTACGCCGTTGATGCCGAGAAAAAGTTCGGCCCACAGCTGAGCAAACTCAAGACTCTGGAAAGCAGTGCCAAAGGCATCCAGGACCGTCTGATGGCCGGCGGCGACAAGATGCAGCAAGGTGAGCGTGAACGCCTGGAACTCGAGTTCAAGCAAAAGGCCCGTGACTTCCAGTTCCAGTCCAAGGAACTGAACGAAGCCAAAGCCGTTGCCGACCGTGAAATGCTGAAGCAGCTCAAGCCGAAACTGGACAGCGCTGTGGAAGAAGTCATCAAGAAAGGTGCTTTTGACCTGGTCTTCGAGCGTGGCGCAGTGATTGATGTCAAACCTCAGTACGACATCACTCGCCAGGTTATCGAGCGCATGAATCAGCTGAAGTAACCATGACAGCGACTATAAAGCTCGGCCAATTGGCCGAGTTCCTCGGCGCCACACTGCGTGGCGACCCGGAGAAAGAAATTACTGGGCTAGCCACTTTGCAAGAGGCTGGCCCAGCTCAGTTGAGCTTTCTCGCAAACCCCCAATACCGTAAATACCTGGCGGACAGCCGGGCCGCAGCCCTGTTGCTGAAGGCCGCTGACGCTGAAGGTTTTGCAGGTAATGCGCTGGTGGTGCCTGATCCGTATCTGGCCTACGCACGTATTTCCCATCTGTTCGATCCCAAGCCAAAGGCGGCTGCCGGTATCCATCCGACAGCGGTTGTGGCAGCGGATGCAGTGGTCGATCCGGCGGCGAGCATTGGTGCTTTTGCGGTGATCGAAAGCTGCGCGCGTATTGCTGCGGGCGTGACCGTTGGCGCGCACTGCTTCATCGGTGCACGCTGCGAGATTGGCGAGGGCGGTTGGCTGGCCCCGCGAGTCACGCTGTACCACGATGTTCGCATCGGTAAACGGGTGGTGATTCAATCGGGTGCCGTGCTCGGTGGCGAAGGTTTCGGTTTTGCCAACGAGAAAGGTGTCTGGCAGAAAATCGCCCAGATCGGTGGTGTGCTGGTCGGTGACGATGTGGAAATTGGCGTGAATACCGCTATCGATCGCGGTGCACTGGCCGATACCGTTCTGGGTAACGGGGTGAAACTCGACAACCAGATTCAGATCGCCCACAACGTCCAGGTCGGTGATCACACCGCCATGGCCGCGTGCGTGGGGATCTCCGGCAGCACCAAAATCGGCAAGCATTGCATGCTCGCCGGTGGCGTAGGGCTGGTGGGGCATATCGAAATTTGCGACAACGTTTTCATCACCGGGATGACCATGGTGACCCACTCGATTACCGAAAAGGGTTCCTATTCTTCCGGTACAGCCATGCAACCGGCAGCCGAATGGCGCAAAAGCGCGGCCCGTATCCGTCAGCTCGATGACATCGCGCGGCGGTTGCGACAGCTGGAAAAGCGTGTAGGGGAAGTGACCCCTGACGGTAATGCTTCATCAGATGGCTGATACCATTTCCATATCAAGTGTGCACAGCCGCTAGACTGCCTCCTTGATTTGCTAGAGGGGTGCGCGTCAGTCGCGCCTCCCAATCTTTACATAGGCTTCCCCCCGAAATGATGGACATCAACGAGATTCGCGAATACCTGCCCCACCGTTACCCGTTCCTGCTGGTGGACCGAGTCGTGGAACTGGATGTGGAAGGCAAGCGCATTCGCGCCTACAAGAATGTCAGCATCAACGAACCCTTCTTCAATGGTCACTTCCCCGCGCATCCAATCATGCCGGGCGTATTGATCATCGAAGCGATGGCTCAGGCTGCCGGTATCCTTGGCTTCAAAATGCTCGACGTGAAGCCTGCCGACGGCACGCTCTACTACTTCGTCGGCTCCGACAAGCTGCGTTTTCGCCAGCCCGTCACCCCAGGCGATCAGTTGATCCTCGAAGCCCGCTTCATCAGCTGCAAGCGTCAGATCTGGAAGTTCGAGTGCCAGGCTTCGGTCGATGGCAAGCCAGTCTGCTCTGCTGAAATCATCTGCGCGGAACGCAAACTATGAGTTTGATTGACCCTCGCGCAATCATCGATCCGACGGCTATCCTGGCCGACGGCGTCGAGGTCGGCCCTTGGTCGATCATCGGTGCAGGTGTGGAAATCGGCGAGGGGACAGTGATCGGGCCGCATGTGATTCTCAAAGGCCCGACCCGAATCGGAAAGCACAACCGCATCTACCAGTTTTCTTCGGTAGGCGAGGACACGCCCGATCTGAAATACAAGGGTGAAGAAACCCGTCTGGTCATTGGTGACCACAACGTCATCCGTGAAGGCGTGACGATTCACCGCGGGACCGTTCAGGACCGTTCTGAAACGACCCTGGGCGATCACAATCTGATCATGGCCTATGCCCACATCGGCCACGACAGCGTCATCGGCAACCACTGCATCCTGGTCAACAACACCGCGTTGGCGGGCCATGTGCACGTTGAAGACTGGGCGATCCTGTCCGGTTTTACCCTGGTTCACCAGTATTGTCATATCGGCGCCCACAGCTTTTCCGGTATGGGCACCGCCATCGGCAAGGACGTCCCGGCGTACGTTACGGTGTTCGGCAACCCGGCCGAAGCCCGCAGTATGAACTTCGAAGGCATGCGCCGTCGCGGTTTCAGCGAAGATGCGATCCACGCGCTGCGTCGTGCCTACAAGGTGGTTTATCGCCAGGGCCTGACGGTCGAACAGGCACTCGCCGAACTGGCCGAGCCTTCGGATCAGTTCCCGGAAGTCGCGGTGTTCCGTGATTCCATCCAGTCTTCGACCCGCGGCATCACTCGTTAATCATGGCTAATCTGCGTATAGCGCTGGTGGCGGGTGAGGCTTCCGGCGACATCCTTGGCGCGGGTCTCATGCGCGCACTCAAGGCTCAGCACCCGGCAGTCGAGTTCATCGGTGTCGGCGGTCCGCTGATGCAGGCCGAAGGCCTGACCTCGTATTTCCCGATGGAGCGTCTTTCGGTCATGGGCCTGGTGGAAGTGCTCGGCCGTTTGCGCGAGTTGCTGGCACGCCGCAAAAAGCTGGTTGCCGACCTGATCGCCGAGAAGCCGGACGTGTTCATCGGTATCGATGCCCCGGACTTCAACCTCAATATCGAACTCAAGCTGCGTCAGGCCGGGATCAAGACCGTGCATTACGTTAGCCCGTCGGTTTGGGCGTGGCGGCAGAAACGGGTGCTGAAGATTCGCGAAGGCTGCGATCTGATGCTGACGCTGTTCCCGTTCGAAGCGAAATTCTATGAAGAGAAGGGCGTGCCGGTGCGGTTCGTCGGGCATTCCCTGGCTGACGCCATCCCGCTGGAGGCCGATCGTGCCGCCGCGCGGGCTGAACTCGGCTTGCCAGAGGGGCCATTGGTCGCACTGATGCCCGGCAGTCGCGGTGGCGAAGTTGGCCGGCTCGGCGCCTTGTTCCTCGATACGGCCCAGCGTCTGCGAGCCCTGCGCCCTGGCGTGCGGTTCGTCATGCCTTGCGCCGGCCCCGAGCGCCGCAAGCAACTTGAAGAGCTGCTGGCGGGCCGAGATCTGCCGCTGACATTGCTCAACGGTAAATCCCACCTGGCCCTGGCAGCCTGTGACGCGGTACTGATCGCATCCGGAACCGCGACGCTTGAAGCGTTGTTGTACAAACGGCCGATGGTGGTCGCGTACCGCTTGGCGCCGCTGACGTTCTGGATTCTCAAGCGCATGGTGAAAAGTCCCTACATCTCGTTGCCGAACCTGCTGGCCCAGCGCCTGTTGGTGCCCGAGTTGCTGCAGGACGATGCGACCATTGAAGCCTTGGCCCAGACGCTATCGCCACTGATCGAAGGCGGTGAAGAACAGACCCGCGGCTTCGATGAAATCCACCGGACCCTTCGTCTGGATGCCTCCAACCAGGCTGCTGATGCAGTGCTGAACCTGATCGGCCAAGTACAATGAGTAAAACAAGCATGCAAATGGGGCTGGATTTCACCTTGGTCGCCGAAGTCGAAGAGTTGGTTGCCGGTGTTGACGAAGTCGGTCGCGGCCCGCTTTGTGGCGCGGTGGTAACGGCTGCCGTGATCCTTGATCCGAGCCGTCCGATCCTGGGCCTGAACGACTCGAAGAAGCTCACCGAAGCACGCCGCGAAAAACTCTATGACGAGATCTGCGAGAAAGCCCTGAGTTGGTGCATTGCTCGCGCCGAAGTCGAAGAAATCGACGAGCTGAACATCCTTCACGCCACCATGCTGGCCATGCAGCGCGCCGTCGAAGGTCTGCACATCACGCCGAAACTGGCGATGATCGACGGTAATCGTTGTCCGAAGCTGTCGATGCGTGCCGAAGCGGTGGTGCAGGGCGACGGTAAGGTACCGGCCATCGCGGCAGCGTCGATTCTGGCCAAGGTCAGCCGCGACCGCGAGATGGCCGCGTTCGAATTGATTTACCCGGGGTACGGCATCGGTGGCCACAAAGGCTACCCGACGCCCGTTCACCTGGAGGCGCTGGCCCGCTTGGGGCCAACGCCGATTCACCGCCGCTCGTTCGCCCCGGTACGCCTGGCTTACGAGGCGCGGGAAAACCTGATCGAGAGTTAGTCGCAAGGCTGATGTTTTTGCCAAGGCCCGGTACAATCCGGGCCTTGTTGTCTTCACGTTTCTAGTTTCTTGACAGGATCACTATGCCGGCTTCATTCGTTCATCTACGCCTGCACACTGAGTATTCCCTGGTCGACGGTCTGGTGCGGATCAAACCGCTGGTCAAGACCCTGGTCGGCATGAACATGCCTGCCGTAGCGGTTACCGACCAGAACAACATGTGTTCCCTGGTCAAATTCTATAAAGCCGCCATGGGCGCCGGGATCAAACCGATCTGTGGCGCCGACCTGTGGCTGTCGAACAAGGATCCGGATAACGCTCTGAGCCGAATCAGCCTGCTGGCGATGAACGCCGTGGGTTATCGCAACCTCACAGAACTGATCTCCCGCGGCTTCATCGACGGCCAGCGCAATGGCTCGGTCATCATCGAGCGTGAGTGGGTGGCCGAAGCCAGCGAAGGCTTGATCATGCTGTCGGCGGCGAAAGAAGGCGAGATCGGTCTGGCGATGCTCAGTGGCAACCCGGCCGAAGCGGAAAACCTGGCACGCGAATGGATGGCCGTGTTCCCGGATCGCTTCTACCTGGAAATCCAGCGCACCAACCGCCCCAACGACGAAGAACAGCTGCACGGCGCGGTGGCCTTGGCCGAGAAAATCGGTGCGCCGCTGGTCGCGACCAACGACGTGCGCTTCATCAAGCAGGAAGACTTTGCCGCCCACGAAACCCGCGTTTGCATCGGTGAGGGCCGTGCCCTCGACGATCCGCGGCGTTCGAAAAATTACAGCGATCAGCAATACCTCAAAAGCGCCGAGGAAATGGCCGAGCTGTTCAGCGACATTCCCGAAGCGCTGGAAAACACCGTTGAGATTGCCAAGCGCTGCAACATCGAAGTAAAGCTGGGCACTCACTTCCTGCCCAACTTCCCGATCCCCGATGGCATGACCATCGACGAGTATTTCCGCAAGGTTTCCTTCGATGGCCTGGAAGATCGCCTCAGCGTTCTGCTGCCCAGGGACACCACCGAAGACTACGAAACCAAGCGCCAGGTCTACGTCGACCGGCTGAATTTCGAGCTGGATATCATCATCCAGATGGGTTTCCCCGGTTACTTCCTGATCGTTATGGACTTTATCCAGTGGGCCAAGAGCAACGGCGTGCCGGTAGGTCCAGGTCGTGGATCGGGTGCCGGGTCGCTGGTGGCCTACGTGCAGAAGATCACTGACCTCGACCCGCTGGAATATGACCTGCTGTTCGAACGTTTCCTTAACCCGGAACGGGTATCCATGCCCGACTTCGACGTCGACTTCTGCATGGACGGTCGCGACCGCGTGATCGACTACGTGGCCGAGAAATACGGCCGCAACGCGGTAAGCCAGATCATCACGTTCGGTTCCATGGCGGCCAAGGCTGTGGTCCGTGACGTGGCGCGGGTGCAGGGCAAGTCCTACGGTTTGGCGGATCGTCTGTCGAAGATGATTCCGTTCGAAGTCGGCATGACCCTGGAAAAGGCTTACGAGCAGGAAGAAATCCTCCGTGACTTCATCAAGGTTGATGAAGAAGCCGCCGAAATCTGGGAAATGGCCCGCAAGCTTGAAGGCGTTGTGCGTAACGTCGGTAAACACGCCGGTGGTGTTGTTATTGCCCCGACCAAGCTGACTGACTTCTCGCCGATTTATTGCGATGAGGCCGGTGACGGTCTGGTCACCCAGTTCGACAAGGATGACGTTGAGGCTGCTGGCCTGGTGAAGTTCGACTTCCTCGGTCTGCGGACCCTGACGGTCATCGACTGGGCGCTGAAAACCATCAACCGTGATCGCGCCAAGGTCGATGAGCCGCCGCTGGATATCGCGTTCATCCCGCTGGATGACAAGCCGACTTACCAATTGCTGCAAAAAGCTGAAACCACCGCGGTGTTCCAGCTTGAGTCGCGCGGCATGAAAGAGCTGATCAAAAAGCTCAAGCCCGACTGCCTGGAAGACTTGATCGCACTGGTGGCCCTGTTCCGTCCGGGCCCATTGCAATCGGGCATGGTGGACGACTTCATCAACCGTAAGCACGGTCGCGCCGAACTCGCGTACCCGCACTCGGACTACCAGTACGAAGGCCTCAAGCCGGTTCTGGCTCCGACTTACGGCATCATCCTGTATCAGGAACAGGTGATGCAGATTGCCCAGGTCATGGCCGGTTACACCCTCGGCGGTGCGGACATGCTGCGTCGAGCCATGGGTAAGAAAAAACCCGAAGAAATGGCCAAGCAGCGCGGCGGTTTCATTGAAGGTTGCAAGACCAACAATATCGACGCCGACCTGGCCGGTAACATTTTCGACCTGGTAGAGAAATTCGCCGGTTACGGCTTCAACAAATCCCACTCCGCCGCTTATGGCCTGGTGTCATACCAGACAGCCTGGCTGAAAACGCACTACCCGGCGCCATTCATGGCCGCAGTACTGTCGGCGGATATGCACAACACCGACAAGGTCGTGACCTTGATCGAAGAAATTCGCACCATGAAGCTGCGTCTCGACGCGCCGGATGTGAATACTTCAGAGTTCAAGTTCACGGTGAATGACGAAGGCCGGATTATTTACGGCCTCGGCGCGATCAAGGGTGTGGGCGAAGGTCCGGTGGAAGCCATCACCGAGGCGCGTCAGGAAGGTCCGTTCAAGGATCTGTTCGACTTCTGCGCCCGTGTCGATCTCAAACGTATCAACAAGCGCACCTTGGACGGTTTGATCCGCAGCGGTGCGCTGGATCGTCTGGGGCCTTACTTCCATGACGAGCAGAAAGCCTATCAGGCCAATATCGACCGTAACCGCGCGGTCTTGCTGAACGCCATGGAAGGGGCGATCAAGGCGGCCGAACAAACCGCGCGTACCCACGACAGCGGTCATGTCGACCTGTTTGGCGGTCTGTTCGTCGAAGAAGACGCTGATGTCTACGCCAATCACCGCAAGGCCAAGGAACTGACCCTCAAGGAACGCCTGAAAGGGGAGAAAGACACCCTGGGCCTGTACCTGACCGGTCACCCGATCGACGAATACGAAGGTGAGATTCGCCGTTTCGCCCGTCAGCGCATCATCGACCTGAAACCGGCCCGTGATACCCAGACCGTCGCGGGCATGATCATTGCTCTGCGGGTGATGAAGAACAAAAAGGGCGACAAGATGGGTTTCATCACCCTCGACGACCGCTCCGGGCGGATCGAAGCCTCGCTGTTCGCCGAAGCATTCCATTCCGCGCAGTCGCTGTTGCAGACCGACGCGATGGTGGTGGTCGAAGGCGAAGTCAGTAATGACGACTTCTCCGGTGGCTTGCGGCTGCGGGTCAAGCGGGTGATGAGCATGGAAGATGCGCGCACCAACCTGGCCGAAAGCCTGCGCTTGAAGCTGCAGACCCAGGATTTGAAAGGCGATCAGCTACGCTGGCTCGGTGAGTTGTTCAAGCGCCACCGTGGCGCGTGCCCGATCACCATGGAATACACGAGTCCCGATGCGAAGGCCTTGCTGCAGTTCGGCGAGACCTGGCGGATCGACCCGGCGGATGCCTTGATTCAAGCCCTGCGTGACCAGTTCGGGCGAGACAACGTCTTCCTCCAATACCGTTGACGGTCAGGTGCCGCTCTTCCAAAAGGGAGCAACTCTGATCTCGACCCAATTTTTAATCTCGACCTGAACGCGCCTCTCCCTTAAGGTAGGGCGCGAATAGACAACCGGCCGGCCCAAGCTCTCTTGGATGTCGACCCAAGACGGACGCCTATGAACCCGAATTTTCTAGATTTCGAACAGCCGATCGCCGACCTGCAAGCCAAGATCGAAGAGTTGCGCTTGGTCGGTAATGACAATTCGCTGAATATCGGCGATGAGATCTCCCGCCTGCAGGACAAAAGCAGCACGTTGACCGAAGACATCTTCGGCAAGCTGACCAGCTGGCAGATCGCGCGTCTGGCGCGTCACCCGAAACGTCCGTATACCCTGGACTACATCGAACACATCTTCACCGAGTTCGACGAACTGCACGGCGACCGTCACTTCTCCGACGACGCTGCGATCGTCGGCGGCATTGCCCGTCTGGACGACGAACCGGTGATGATCATCGGTCACCAGAAAGGCCGCGAAGTGCGCGAGAAAGTTCGCCGCAACTTCGGCATGCCGCGTCCGGAAGGCTACCGCAAGGCGTGCCGCCTGATGGAAATGGCCGAACGTTTCAAAATGCCGATCCTGACCTTCATCGACACCCCGGGTGCTTACCCTGGTATCGACGCTGAAGAGCGCAACCAGAGCGAAGCGATTGCCTGGAACCTGCGCGTCATGGCACGCCTGAAAACCCCAATCATCGCCACCGTGATCGGTGAAGGTGGTTCCGGTGGTGCTCTGGCGATCGGCGTTTGCGATCAACTGAACATGCTGCAGTACTCGACTTACGCGGTGATTTCGCCGGAAGGTTGCGCCTCCATTCTGTGGAAGACCGCCGAAAAAGCGCCGGACGCTGCCGAAGCCATGGGCATCACTGCCGAGCGCCTGAAAGGCCTGGGTATTGTGGATAAAGTGATCAGCGAGCCTTTGGGCGGCGCACACCGTAATCCGGCCGCTGCAGCTGCATCGATCCGTGCCGAGCTGAGCTCGCAGCTGGCGATGTTGAAGAAGTTCGATAACGAAGCGCTGTTGGCTCGCCGTTACGAGCGTCTGATGAGCTACGGTCTCTGATCGATCGCTCCTGCATCACCCTGTAGGAGCAAGGCTTGCCCGCGATTGGGACGCCTCGGTTTAACAGACCGACCGCGTTATCGTTCATCGCGAGCAAGCTCGGCTCCTACAGGTTTTGGTGCGTTCATGACTATTTACTCAACGCTTCTTAAGCAACTTGCCCCCTGGCGCAATGCTTCAACCTGGCGCATCGCCTTCTCCGGTGGCCTCGACTCCACCGTTCTGCTGCACCTTCTCGTACACCTCGCAAAAACCGAATCCCTGCCGGCGTTAAGCGCCATCCATGTTCATCACGGCCTTCAGACTGTGGCTGATGCGTGGCCGGATCATTGTCAGTCGGTCTGTGATGCGCTGGGTGTGCCGCTGCAGGTTGTTCGCGTGCAGGTTCAACCCGGCGCCAGCCTTGAGCGTGCAGCCCGGGATGCGCGATATGCCGCGTTCATCGAGGCGACTCAGGTCAATGAAGTGTTGATGACCGCCCAGCACCGAGATGATCAGGCGGAAACCCTGTTGTTTCGGCTGTTGCGTGGGGCAGGGGTGAGGGGATTGTCGGGGATGCCACGCCAGCGCCCGCTCGGTAAAGGACAGCTGCTTCGGCCATTGCTCGATGTCACGCGGACTGAACTTGAAGCCTATGCAACGGAGCATCGGCTGAGCTGGATCGAAGACCCATCGAATCAGAACCGGCAATTCTCGCGAAATTACCTGCGCCATCAGGTATTCCCGGTATTGACCAAACGCTGGCCGCAAGCGGTAACGACCATGGCCCGCAGCGCTGCGCACCTGAGTGAAGCGCAGGGATTGCTCGATGAGCTTGCGCAAATCGACCTGACTGGCGCCAGCACTGCCAATGATTTTGATTGGCTGGGATTGCCGTCCCTGGAGCTTGGGGCATTGGAAGCGCTGTCCGCTGCTCGTCAGCGAAATGCGTTAAGTCATTGGCTCGAACCGCTGACGCGACTGCCGGACAGTGACCATTGGTCGGGTTGGGAGAATTTACGTGATGCCACCGGCGATGCCTGCCCGATCTGGCGGCTGGCGGATGGCGAACTGCATCGGGCGGGTGGGCGTATCTGGTGGTTGTCCGGCAGTTGGTTGCGCACGTCGCCCGCCGTCGGAAACTGGCCCGACCCCTCGCTATCGCTGGTGTTGCCGGACAACGGCGTGCTCACACTCACCGGCCAAATCCCCGATGGCCTGCTGCATATCCGCTATCGTGAGGGAGGTGAGGTGATGAATCTGCCCGGTCGCGGCCATCGCGATCTGAAGCGTTTGCTCAATGAACGTGGTGTGCCGGCGTTCGCCCGTGGCAGATTGCCGCTGCTCTACCGCGGCGAGCAATTGCTGGCGGTGGCCAACCTGCGGGGCTTGGACGGCAGTGCAAAGGACCGTTGGAATTTGTATTGGCAGCCACCGCACGAAGATCTGGGTTTGAGCTGAAAGGGGCTTTCCGGTAGACTACGCTCCCTTCTTGATACAACTTCTGTGGATTCGCCTGAATTGCAGGAGTTGCCGATTACCAAGCAGTCTTTGCTGGGCGATTCCAAAAAATGTGTAGCGAGCAACGTACCGGTGTTTCATCTTCCGGTCTGTCCCAACGCGGCGGTTTTTTTGAAAGGTGCGCTGTGATTAATGCAGGTGATCGGGGGCTTCGGCCTTCCTTCGCTTTCCCCGGCGGCTCGGACCGCTTTAACGCAGACTTCTAGGGTTTTTCATGACGCGCTACATATTCGTCACGGGCGGTGTTGTTTCTTCATTGGGGAAAGGCATCGCATCGGCTTCATTGGCGGCCATCCTGGAGGCGCGGGGACTTAAGGTCACCATGCTGAAGCTGGACCCGTACATCAACGTTGACCCGGGCACCATGAGCCCGTTCCAGCACGGTGAAGTGTTCGTCACCCACGACGGCGCCGAGACCGACCTGGACCTGGGCCACTACGAGCGGTTCATCCGCACGACCATGACCCAGAACAACAACTTCACCACCGGCCGTGTCTACGAACACGTCCTGCGCAAAGAGCGCCGTGGTGATTACCTGGGCGCCACCATCCAGGTGATCCCGCACATCACCGACGAAATCAAGCGCCGGATCATCAAGGGCGCCGGCGATGCCGACGTGGCCATGGTCGAGATCGGTGGCACCGTGGGTGACATCGAGTCCCAGCCGTTCCTCGAAGCGATCCGTCAATTGCGTTTCGAAGTCGGCGCCAAGCGCGCGATGCTGATGCACCTCACGCTGGTGCCGTACATCGCCACTGCCGGCGAAACCAAAACCAAGCCAACCCAGCACTCGGTCAAGGAACTGCGTTCCATCGGCCTGCAGCCTGACGTGCTGGTCTGCCGTTCCGATCACCCGATCGACATCTCCTCGCGTCGCAAGATCGCTCAGTTCACCAACGTTGAAGAACGTGCGGTGATTGCGCTGGAAGACGCCGACACCATCTACAAGATCCCGGGCATTCTGCACTCCCAGGGCCTGGATGATTTCGTTGTCGAGCGTTTCGGCCTGCAATGTGGCGGCGCCGATCTGTCCGAGTGGGAAGCTGTGGTCGACGCCAAGCTCAACCCTGAGCATGAAGTCACCATTGCCATGGTCGGCAAGTACATGGAACTGCTGGACGCCTACAAGTCGCTGATCGAAGCGATGAGTCACGCCGGCATCAGCAACCGCACCAAGGTCAACCTGCGCTACATCGACTCCGAAGACATCGAAAACCAGGGCACTGCGCTGCTGGAAGGTGTCGACGCGATTCTGGTACCAGGCGGCTTTGGTCTGCGTGGCGTGGAAGGCAAGATCACCGCCGTTCAATACGCTCGCGAAAACAAGGTTCCGTACCTGGGCATCTGCCTGGGCATGCAAGTGGCCGTGATCGAGTTCGCTCGTAACGTGCTGGGCTGGAAAGACGCCAACTCCACCGAGTTCGATCGTGCCAGCGGTCACCCGGTCGTGGGCCTGATCACCGAGTGGGAAGATGCCACCGGCGCCGTCGAAACCCGTACCGAAACCTCCGATCTGGGTGGCACCATGCGCCTCGGCGCTCAGGATTGCCTGCTGGAATCGGGTTCCCTGGTGCACGATTGCTACGCCAAGGACGTGATCGTCGAGCGTCACCGTCACCGCTACGAAGTGAACAACAACCTGCTGCCGCAAATCATGGAAGCCGGTCTGAAAATCACCGGTCGTTCCGGTGATGGCGCCCTAGTAGAAGTGGTTGAAGCTCCGGATCATCCATGGTTCGTCGCTTGCCAGTTCCACCCTGAGTTCACCTCGACACCACGCGACGGTCACCCGTTGTTCAGCGGTTTCGTTAAAGCAGCTTTGGTTCAACACCAGAAGAAGGCGTAAATCCGATGGCCCAGAAGATCATCCGCGTAGGCGATATCGAGATTGCCAACGACAAGCCAATGGTGCTTTTCGGTGGCATGAACGTGCTGGAAAGCCGCGACATGGCGATGCAGGTCTGCGAAGAGTACGTAAAGGTCACCGAGAAACTCGGTATCCCTTACGTGTTCAAGGCCAGCTTCGACAAGGCCAACCGTTCCTCCGTGACCTCTTACCGTGGCCCCGGCCTGGAAGAGGGCATGCGGATTTTCCAGGACATCAAGCAAGCGTTCGGCGTGCCGATCATCACCGACGTCCACGAGCCTGATCAGGCCGCGGTCGTCGCTGAAGTCTGCGATATCATCCAGCTGCCGGCCTTCTTGTCGCGCCAGACCGACCTTGTAGTCGCGATGGCCAAGACTGGTGCGGTGATCAACATCAAGAAAGCCCAGTTCCTCGCGCCTCAGGAAATGAAACACATCCTGAACAAATGCGTGGAAGCGGGTAACGATCAGTTGATCCTGTGCGAACGCGGATCGAGCTTCGGCTACAACAACCTGGTCGTCGACATGCTCGGCTTCGGCATCATGAAGCAGTTCGAATACCCGGTGTTCTTCGACGTGACCCACGCGCTGCAAATGCCCGGCGGTCGCTCCGATTCCGCTGGTGGTCGCCGTGCTCAGGTCCTCGATCTGGCCAAGGCTGGCATGAGCCAGTCGCTGGCCGGTTTGTTCCTCGAAGCGCACCCGGACCCGGACAACGCCAAATGCGACGGCCCTTGCGCCTTGCGTCTGGACAAACTGGAGCCATTCCTGGCCCAGCTCAAAGCTTTGGACGAACTGGTGAAGAGTTTTCCGACGGTAGAAACCGCGTAATCCTCATTTCTCCGGTAAAGTACCGCACGAATTAATGCTCAGGCCCTCGGGTCTGGGCCTTATCGTCCGCAAGTCTGCCTGCTGCACATTACTTGCCGGCGATACAAGATTTCCTTCAGCTGCGTCGTTTTCGTCAACTTTGGAGTGTTTACAACAATGGCAAAAATCGTCGACATCAAAGGTCGTGAAGTTCTCGACTCCCGTGGCAACCCCACCGTGGAAGCGGACGTGCTTCTCGATAACGGCATCATCGGCAGTGCTTGCGCGCCGTCCGGTGCTTCCACTGGCTCGCGTGAAGCGCTCGAGCTGCGTGATGGCGACAAGAGCCGTTACCTGGGCAAAGGCGTTCTGAAAGCCGTCGCCAACATCAACGGTCCGATCCGCGACCTGTTGAAAGGTGCAGATCCAAGCGACCAGAAAGCGCTGGATCACGCGATGATCAAGCTCGACGGCACTGAAAACAAAGGTTCCCTGGGCGCCAACGCGATCCTCGCCGTTTCCCTGGCAGCCGCCAAGGCAGCCGCACAGGACCAGGACCTGCCGCTGTACGCTCACATCGCTAACCTGAACGGCACCCCGGGTGTTTACTCGATGCCGGTTCCGATGATGAACATCATCAACGGTGGCGAGCACGCCGATAACAACGTCGACATCCAGGAATTCATGGTTCAGCCGGTTGGCGCCAAGTCTTTCTCGGAAGGTCTGCGCATGGGCACCGAGATTTTCCATCACCTCAAAGCCGTTCTGAAGGCCCGTGGCCTGAGCACTGCTGTTGGCGACGAAGGTGGTTTCGCACCGAACCTGGCCTCCAACGAAGACGCTTTGAAAGTGATCTCCGAAGCCGTGGCCAACGCCGGTTACAAGCTGGGCACCGATGTGACCCTGGCGCTGGACTGCGCTGCCAGCGAATTCTACGAAGACGGTAAATACAACCTGTCCGGCGAAGGCCAGGTGTTCACCGCTGAAGGTTTCGCTGACTACCTGAAAGGCTTGACCGAGCGTTACCCGATCATCTCGATCGAAGACGGTCTGGACGAGTCCGACTGGGCTGGCTGGAAAATCCTCACCGACAAGATCGGCGAGAAAATCCAACTGGTTGGCGACGACCTGTTCGTAACCAACACCAAGATCCTGAAAGAAGGCATCGATAAAAAGATCGCCAACTCGATCCTGATCAAGTTCAACCAGATCGGCACCCTGACCGAAACCCTGGAAGCCATCCAGATGGCCAAGGCCGCTGGTTACACCGCCGTGATCTCGCACCGCTCCGGCGAAACCGAAGATTCGACCATTGCCGACCTGGCTGTGGGCACCGCGGCTGGCCAGATCAAGACCGGCTCCCTGTGCCGTTCGGACCGTGTTTCCAAGTACAACCAACTGCTGCGTATCGAAGAGCAGTTGAATGGCAAAGCCAAGTACAACGGTCGCAGCGAATTCCGCGGTTAATCGTTAATTGGTAAAAAGACACCGGATTGTGTCGGAAAAATCGCTACAGCGACGGATTTGCCACTAATCTGATGCCTTATCAGCACAAGCCTGGTTCTTCCAGGCTTCGTGCTATCAGAAGCTTCAAAGTTTTGGCATGGCTGTCTTTTTTCACTGGATACCTGATATTCGATGCGCAGTCCCAATTGGTTGTTCCTCGTCTTGCTCCTGCTGCTGGCTGGCCTGCAATACCGCCTGTGGGTGGGTAATGGCAGTCTGGCGCAAGTGGCCGAACTGACTCAGCAGATCGCAGATCAACACGCTGAGAACGAGGGGCTGCTTGAGCGCAATCGGGTGATGGACGCTGAAGTCAGTGAATTGAAAAAGGGCATGGAGACCGTTGAAGAGCGGGCTCGTCATGAGTTGGGCATGGTCAAGGACGGTGAAACCCTTTACCAGCTGGCCCAATGAACCCCTCGTTACCAGCCTTCTGGGCTGTAATTCCTGCCGCGGGCGTCGGTGCCCGTATGGCCGCGGACCGTCCCAAGCAATACTTGCAATTGGGCGGGCGCACTATTCTCGAACACAGCCTCGGCTGTTTCCTTGATCATCCTTCCCTGAAAGGGTTGGTGGTCAGTCTTGCTGTTGATGATCCTTATTGGCCGAACCTGGCGTGTGCTAGCGATCCGCGTATTCAGCGGGTTGAAGGCGGCTCCGAGCGTTCCGGGTCGGTACTCAATGCGCTGCTGCATTTGCATGCACAAGGCGCTGACGATGAGGATTGGGTACTGGTTCACGATGCCGCGCGGCCGAATCTGAGCCGTGATGATCTGGACAAGTTGCTGGGTGAACTCGCAGATGATCCGGTTGGCGGACTGCTGGCGGTTCCGGCACGCGATACCCTCAAACGGGTCGACAAGCACGGTCGTGTGGTCGAAACCGTGGATCGCAGTGTGATCTGGCAAGCCTATACACCGCAGATGTTTCGCCTTGGCGCATTGCATCGGGCGTTGGCCGACAGTCTGGTGGCTGATGCGGTCATCACCGACGAAGCTTCGGCGATGGAGTGGTCAGGTCTGGCGCCGCGTCTGATCGAAGGTCGATCCGACAACATCAAGGTCACTCGTCCTGAAGACTTTGAGTGGTTGCGCCAGCGTTGGGCTAACCGCCGCTAAGCTGCGTACTCCGGCCTTTGCGCCAATCCTTCCTTCAAATAATCCACCAGCTTGCGCACTTTCGGCGACAGATGACGTTGCTGCGGATAAAGCGCCCACACGGCAGTGTTCGGTGGTTGATGCGCGTCCAGCAGTGAGATCAGTTCACCGCTTTTCAGGTGTTCCAGCACGTAATAATCCGGCAACTGACACAACCCCACGCCCTGTAACGCCGCATCCAAAACTGCTTGCCCACTGTTGCAGCGCCAGTTTCCCTGCACTCTCTGGGAAAACTCCCGCCCGTTCTGTTCCAGTTGCCAGATATCCGAACTGCCGATGAGGCAGTTGTGGCGGCTCAGTTCCGACAAGCTATGCGGGCGCCCATACCGTTCCAGGTAGGACGGCGATGCGCACAAGTACATCCGCCGTGGTGCCAGGCGTGTTGCGACCAGTCGAGAATCCTGAAGGCGACCGAGGCGGATTGCCAGGTCCAGGCCTTCATGGACCAAGTCGAGTTGGCGATTGCTCAGTTCAATGTCGATGCGCAGTTGCGGATACAACCCCATGAATCGCGTCACCAGCGGCACAATGAAGCGTTCACCGTACGCCACAGCGCAGGTCATGCGCAGCAAGCCTTTGGGTCCACTGCTCAGGTCGCCAACTGCGCGCAAGGCTTCTTCGCGGCCATCTTGCAAGCGCTGGCAATGTTGCAGAAAGGTTTGCCCAGCCTCGGTCAGGGTGACCCGGCGGGTGCTGCGATAAAGCAGTCGCGTCTGAAGGCGCTCTTCGAGGCGTACTATTTGTCGACTGATGTGGGAGGACGAAACCCCGAGGCGTTCCGCGGCAGCCGTGAACTGGTTGCACTCGGCCACCGCGACGAACTCGTCGATACCTTCCCAGCGGTTTTCGGACATCAAGGATTATCCCTGTATGGCAATAATGTTTTACTTTTTTCCGGATTATTCACCGTCAGGCGGTGTATTACACTCCCTGTCTCGTTTTAATTCACTGGAGAATCCACATGATCAAGTCGCGCGCTGCCGTTGCCTTCGAGGCCAAGAAACCCCTCGAGATCGTTGAAGTCGATGTCGCCATGCCCAAGGCCGGTGAAGTCCTGCTGCGTGTGGTTGCCTCCGGTGTCTGCCATACCGATGCCTACACGCTGTCGGGCGCGGACCCGGAAGGCATCTTCCCGTCGATCCTCGGTCACGAAGGTGGCGCGGTGGTTGAGGCGATCGGTGAGGGCGTCACCTCTGTCGCTGTCGGCGATCATGTGATCCCGCTGTACACCCCGGAATGCCGCCAGTGCAAATTCTGTCTGTCGGGCAAAACCAACCTGTGTCAGGCGATTCGCGCGACTCAGGGTAAAGGCCTGATGCCGGATGGCACTTCGCGTTTTTCCTACAAGGGTCAGCCGATTTTCCACTACATGGGGACCTCGACGTTTTCCGAGTACACCGTGTTGCCGGAAATCTCCGTCGCCAAAATCCCTAAAGAAGCGCCACTGGAAAAAGTCTGCTTGCTGGGCTGCGGTGTCACCACCGGCATCGGTGCAGTCCTCAATACCGCCAAGGTAAAACCAGGAGATACCGTGGCCATTTTCGGCCTCGGCGGCATCGGTCTGTCGGCAGTGATCGGCGCCGTCAAAGCCAAGGCTGCGCGGATCATCGCCATCGACATCAACCCGGCCAAATTCGAGATCGCCAAGCAGTTGGGTGCAACCGATTGTGTGAACCCGAAAGATTTCGATCGTCCGATCCAGGAAGTCATCGTCGATATGACCGACGGCGGCGTCGACTTTTCCTTCGAGTGCATCGGCAACGTCCAATTGATGCGTGCCGCACTTGAGTGCTGCCACAAGGGTTGGGGCGAGTCGGTGATCATCGGGGTTGCCGGTGCCGGCCAGGAAATAGCCACGCGTCCATTCCAGCTGGTGACCGGTCGCGTCTGGCGCGGTTCGGCGTTCGGCGGCGTGCGTGGCCGTACCGAGTTGCCAAGCTATGTCGAGATGGCTGAAACCGGCGAAATCCCGCTGGATACTTTCATCACCCACACCATGGGCCTGGAAGATATCAACAAGGCGTTCGACCTGATGCATGAAGGCAAGAGCATCCGTTCCGTCATCCATTTCTGAGGTCGGTCATGAGCCTGGAAAATATCTCCTGCCAGAAAAGCTTCGGCGGCTGGCACAAACGCTATCGGCACCGCTCCGATGTGCTCGGTTGCGACATGGTGTTTGCCGTGTACCTGCCGCCGCAAGCGGAGCAGGGCGGCAAGTTACCGGTGCTGTACTGGTTGTCCGGCCTGACTTGCACCGACGAAAACTTCATGCAAAAGGCCGGCGCCATGCGCATGGCCGCTGAGCTGGGGCTCATCATCGTTGCCCCGGACACTAGCCCTCGCGGTCCTGATGTGCCGGGTGATCCGGATGGCGCCTGGGACTTCGGTCTCGGCGCCGGGTTTTATCTGAATGCCACGCAGGAACCCTGGTCCCGGCATTATCGGATGCATGACTATGTCGTGCAGGAATTGCCCGCATTGGTCGAAGCCCATTTCCCGGCGTCGGACAAACGTGGCATCAGCGGTCACTCCATGGGTGGCCACGGTGCGCTGGTCTGCGCGTTGCGTAATCCTGGGCGTTATCAATCGGTGTCGGCGTTCTCGCCGATCAACAATCCGATGGACTGTCCTTGGGGGCAGAAAGCCTTTTCCCGTTACTTGGGTGAAGATCGATCGAAATGGCGCGAGTGGGATGCCTGCGTCCTGATTGCCGAAGCAAACGAGAAGTTGCCGCTGCTGGTCGACCAAGGTGATCGCGACGATTTCCTCGCCACCCAGCTCAAGCCTGAAGCCTTGCAACAGGCTGCCAAACTGGCCGGTCATCCGCTGACGTTGCGCTTGCAACCCGGCTACGACCACAGCTATTTCTTCATCGCCAGTTTCGTCGACGACCACTTGCAACATCATGGGCGCGCTCTAAGCGCGTAGGGTCTGTTGACGTTCGGTGACGGCCGCGTTGCGCGCCAAGTTGCGCGATGCTGCGTTGCGGGATTTGCCAAGGGAACAACCATTGGCTGCATCCCGCGCCTTGCCTCACACAACTTGGCACTGCAACGCGGCTCGCCACCAAACGTCAACAGACCCTAATGTTCGACAAAGCAGGTAGAATCACGCCCTGACAAAAATCGGGGCGTTTTTTTATGCGTATTGGCCACGGCTATGATGTGCACCGTTTCGCTGAAGGCGATTTCATTACTCTGGGCGGCGTGCGCATTGCACACGGCTTCGGGCTGCTCGCTCACTCCGACGGTGACGTCCTGCTGCACGCCTTGAGCGATGCCTTGCTCGGCGCCGCTGCGCTGGGTGATATCGGCAAGCATTTCCCGGACACCGACCCGACATTCAAGGGCGCCGACAGCCGAGTGCTGTTGCGTCACGTCGTCGCACTGATCCACGCCAAGGGCTGGAAGGTCGGCAACGTCGATAACACCATCGTCGCTCAGGCCCCGAAAATGGCCCCGCATATCGAATCGATGCGCGCGCTGATTGCCGCGGATCTTCAAGTTGAGTTGGATCAAGTGAACGTGAAAGCTACCACCACCGAAAAGCTCGGCTTTGTCGGTCGCGAAGAAGGCATTGCCGTGCACTCCGTTGCCTTGTTGCTGCGCGCATGAACGAACTGCAATTGCTCGGCCCACGGGCCTATGGCGAAGCCCTCGGCACCGCAGTATTAAAAGCCACGGCAGAAGATTTTCAGGTCGATGAAGTCCTCAATATCCCCCTCAGTGGCGACGGCGAACACTTGTGGATCTGGGTGGAAAAGCGCGGCCTGAATACCGAAGAAGCAGCACGGCGGATCGCCAAGGCGGCGGGCGTGCCGTTGCGCACCGTCAGTTACGCGGGCCTCAAGGATCGTCAGGCACTGACTCGCCAGTGGTTCAGCGTGCAGCTGCCAGGCAAGGCTGATCCTGATCTGTCGGCGGCAGAAAACGACACACTGAAAATCCTCAAGACCGGCCGACACAAACGCAAGCTGCAACGCGGTGCTCACTCGGCCAATGGCTTTACGTTGCGACTGACGCAATTCGCTGGCGACAAAGCGGCGATCGACGAGCGTCTGCAACTGATCGCCAAGCAAGGTATTCCCAATTATTTCGGAGCTCAGCGTTTTGGCTTTGACGGCGGTAACGTGGTCGATGCCCGTGCGTGGGCTGCTCGCAAAGCCTTGCCGGAGCAGCGCAACGTGCGTTCGCGTCTGCTCTCTACCGCGCGCAGTTTTCTATTCAATCAGGTGTTGGCGGCGCGCGTCGCCGATGGCACCTGGCAGCAAGCCCAGGTCGGCGATCTGCTGGCCTTCACCGACAGTCGCAGCTTCTTTCCGGCCGGTGAAGCGGAATGCAGCGACCCGCGTCTGGCGATTCTCGATCTGCACCCGACCGGTCCGCAGTGGGGCGAAGGTGACTCGCCGGCCACTGGCGCTGTCCATGAACTGGAGCAGGCAATCGCCACTCGCGAAGCGGACTTGCGTGATTGGTTGATTAACGCCGGTATGAGCCACGAACGTCGCATCCTGCGGCTGCCCATTGGTGGGTTGACGTGGCATTATCCCGAGCCTGACATTCTGCAACTGGAATTCGTCCTCCCGGCCGGATGCTTCGCCACCGTATTGGTGCGCGAGCTCGTTGATCTGGTGCCGGTGGGGCAGACGGACAGCCCATGCGTATTCTGATTTCTAACGACGATGGGGTAACCGCACCCGGTCTCGCCGCGCTTTATGCTGCGCTGGCGGATTACACCGAATGCGTGGTTATCGCCCCGGACCAAGACAAAAGCGGCGCCAGCAGCTCGCTGACGCTCGACCGTCCGTTACACCCGCAAACCCTGGCCAACGGCTTTATCAGCCTCAATGGCACACCGACCGATTGCGTGCACCTGGGCCTCAATGGCTTGCTGGAACGCGAGCCGGACATGGTGGTTTCGGGCATCAACCTGGGCGCCAACCTGGGTGATGACGTGTTGTATTCCGGCACCGTGGCGGCGGCCCTTGAGGGTCGTTTCCTGGCGCTTCCTTCGTTTGCCTTCTCGTTGGCCTCACGGCAAGTGGAGAACCTTCCCACAGCCGCGTACTTTGCGCGCAAACTGGTAGAGGCTCACGCGGACCTTGAACTGCCACCGCGTACGGTACTGAACGTGAACATTCCCAATTTGCCGCTGGATCACATCCGCGGTATTCAGCTGACCCGCCTCGGACATCGCGCACGTGCTGCAGCGCCGATGAAAGTGGTCGATCCGCGCGGTAAATCCGGTTACTGGATTGCGGCGGCGGGGGATGCCGAAGACGGCGGCCCGGGCACCGATTTTCATGCGGTGATGCAAGGCTATGTTTCAATCACCCCACTGCAACTGGATCGCACCTTTAATGATGCCTTCAGAAGTCTCGATGGCTGGCTGGAGGGGCTGAACTAATGGCTCGTGAACAAGACGATATTCTGCGTCGTGGCATCGGGATGACCTCACAACGGACCCGTGAGCGCCTTATTCAGCGCCTGTATGAAGAAGGAATCTGCAACGCCAAGGTGCTGGAAGTCATTCGCCGTACACCGCGTCACCTGTTCGTCGACGAGGCGCTGGCTCACCGTGCCTATGAAGACACGGCGCTGCCGATCGGCAATAACCAGACCATCTCGCAGCCTTATATGGTGGCTCGCATGAGCGAGCTGCTGCTGGAGGCTGGTCCTCTCGACAAGGTGATGGAAATCGGCACCGGCTCGGGTTATCAGACGGCGGTGCTGTCGCAACTGGTCGAGCGGGTATTTTCCGTCGAACGCATCAAGGTTCTGCAGGACCGGGCCAAGGAACGCCTGGTGGAACTGAACCTGCGCAACGTGGTGTTCCGCTGGGGCGATGGTTGGGAAGGCTGGCCGGCGCTGGCGCCGTACAACGGCATTATCGTGACCGCGGTGGCGACCGATGTACCTCAGGCGCTGCTTGATCAATTGGCGCCCGGAGGGCGGTTGGTGATCCCGGTCGGATCGGGTGAGGTTCAACAATTGATGCTGATCATCCGGGAAGAGCAGGGCTTTTCCAGGCGTGTTCTGGGGGCTGTTCGCTTCGTCCCGTTACTCAATGGGCCACTCGCCTGAGCATTTGTTTCAGCGCGCTGAATTCTCTTCGATTGCTCCTGTCTTACAGCGGGATCGATCGGTTAAACGGGATTCATCGTCAGGCAGCAAACGTGTGCGCGAAGCCATTACGCTTCATTAAAGGTAAAGCCTGCACGGCTCGTTATACTTGCGACATTTCAATGCCGGAACACGGCAATCCACATTTTCAGCCACCACAAAGGGAGCGGCGGGTGAGTCTCACAGTCATTGCGCAGCGAATGGGTAAAACGAGCTTTCAGCGCCTGGTGACTGGCCTTGCCTTGAGCACCTTGCTGGTCGGTTGCTCCAGCAACAAGTCGAGTGAAGTACGCGTCGTCGATCGCAACAACGCTGTCGCCCAGCGTCCGGCAGTGACCACGGGTCAATACGTCGTTCGACCTAAAGACACCTTGTTCTCCATTGCCTTTCGCTACGGCTGGGACTACAAAGCCCTCGCGGCACGCAACAACATTCCTACGCCTTACACGATCCATCCGGGTCAGACGATTCGCTTTGACGGTCGCACCGGTTCAACGCCGACGCCGGTGGCCAGCTCCATAGATTCAACACCTTCTTCATCGCTGAAAACCACGGTTATCCGGCGCCAGGCGAATGGCGCAACCACCAGCACAGCAGTGGTTGCACCGTCCGTCGCCAGCAAGTCGACCCCTGCTCCGATGCCTCCTGCCGGTCCGGCCCCGACCGGCTGGGGATGGCCATCTAATGGCATTCTCATTGGAAAATTCTCTTCAAACGGCAGTTTGAATAAAGGAATTGATATCGCCGGGGATTTGGGACAGCCTGTTTTAGCTGCGTCTGATGGGACGGTGGTATACGCCGGGAGTGGCTTAAGGGGCTACGGCGAATTAGTCATCATCAAACACAGCGATACCTACGTCAGTGCCTACGGACATAACCGCAGGCTGTTGGTTCGGGAGGGGCAGCAGGTCAAAGTCGGACAGACAATTGCCGAAATGGGGTCAACGGGTACAGACCGGGTGAAGCTGCATTTTGAGATTCGCCGACAAGGTAAACCTGTAGATCCGCTGCAATTCCTGCCGCGTCGTTGATCGCTTTCCAGCCTGTTCCGTCGCGTAGAGGGAACAGGCTCCAGCGTTGCCAAGGATAGAGGCGCCGCTTGAGCCTGAGGTCGAACTCACCAAAGGACTATAACAATGGCTCTCAGTAAAGAAGTGCCGGAGTTTGACATCGACGATGAGGTTCTCCTGATGGAGACCGGCATCGGTACGGATTCGATGTCGAATGATGAAGGGGCTGCTCCACCTTCCGTTCGTGCCAAATCCAAACACTCCGCCTCGTTAAAGCAACACAAGTACATTGACTACACGCGTGCACTCGATGCCACGCAGCTGTACCTCAATGAGATTGGCTTTTCCCCTCTGCTGTCCCCCGAAGAAGAAGTTCATTTTGCGCGCTTGTCGCAAAGTGGAGATCCGGCTGGGCGCAAACGCATGATTGAAAGTAACCTGCGGCTGGTGGTGAAAATCGCCCGGCGTTACGTCAATCGTGGCCTGTCGCTGCTGGACCTGATCGAAGAGGGCAACCTCGGGCTTATCCGGGCAGTAGAGAAGTTCGACCCCGAACGCGGCTTCCGCTTTTCGACCTACGCGACCTGGTGGATTCGTCAGACCATCGAGCGCGCGATCATGAATCAGACCCGGACCATCCGGTTGCCGATTCATGTGGTCAAAGAGCTCAACGTGTACCTGCGGGCTGCACGGGAGCTGACGCAAAAACTCGATCACGAACCCTCGCCCGAAGAAATTGCCAACCTGCTGGAAAAACCAGTGGGAGAGGTCAAGCGCATGCTCGGCCTGAACGAGCGGGTTTCTTCGGTCGACGTCTCGCTGGGTCCGGATTCGGATAAAACCCTGCTGGACACCCTAACCGATGACCGTCCAACCGATCCATGTGAACTGTTGCAGGATGACGACCTGTCCCAGAGCATCGATCAATGGCTCTCGGAGCTGACCGACAAGCAACGCGAAGTGGTGATACGCCGCTTTGGCCTGCGCGGTCACGAGAGCAGCACGCTTGAAGATGTAGGCCTGGAGATTGGCCTGACCCGGGAGCGGGTCAGACAGATTCAGGTTGAAGGCCTGAAGCGTCTTCGGGAGATTCTCGAGAAGAATGGCCTGTCGAGCGAGTCGCTGTTTCAATAAGCAATTTGCTGAGTAAGCCCTAAAAGCCCCGACTGGTTCGGGGTTTTTTATTGCCTGGGAGACGGGCTGGGAGTTCCCTCCGTAATCCCTCTGGTTTGTAGTCTCTCGCTGTAAGTGTTTGCTTACTCTTTCGTAAGTGTTCGCTAGTTTCATGGGTAGCAGTCGTACATATTCTTACGTGAGATAAGATTAACTAATTGATTTATATAATTATTTTTTTAGATTAACAGCTTGTGACAGCCAGTTTCAGCTAGCGGGGGTGATTGCTCTTGGTAGGGAACTCTCTAGTATCTGAACTGTGTCGACGGACAGACACGCCCTTCAAGGATGAGGGAAAAGGACATCGCAGGAAGCGATTCATCAGGACGATGAAAAGGAACACAGGGAATAGGGAAAAAATGTGGGCGGGTCAAACCGCCCCTTTTTTTTGCCTGCAGAAAAGCAAAAAGGCCCACAAGGGGCCTTTTCGAGAACGCGGGGGTAATCAGCGTTCGAGATCTTTGATCTTGCCTTTGACGCCATCCCACTCTTCGGCATCGGGCAACGATTCTTTCTTCTCGGTGATGTTGGGCCAGATTTCCGCCAGCTCAACGTTCAGCTGAATAAATTCCTGCATGTCTTCCGGGACTTCATCTTCGGAGAAGATGGCCACGGCAGGGCATTCTGGTTCGCACAGTGCGCAGTCGATGCACTCATCCGGGTGAATCACCAGGAAGTTCGGGCCTTCGTAAAAGCAGTCCACCGGACAGACTTCTACGCAGTCGGTGTACTTGCACTTGATGCAGTTGTCGGTGACGACGAAGGTCATTTCTAATTTTCTCCTCAGGCGGCGGCAGCGGAGCCCCTTCACGTTGGGGTCGCCAGGTTTGGGAGCGATAGTCTGCTGGTCAGGCTATAAGCCAGCAGCATCCCAAACCGCGCGAGATTCTAACAGCTTGCAGGCAAGTGCGTTAGATCCGTGTCTTTAGTGTATAGAGCATTTCGAGCGCCCGACGCGGTGTCATGTCGTCCAGATCGAGTTTTGCCAGATCATCCAGCACCGGATGCGGCAGGCTGGCGAACATGTCGCTCTGCTGCGGCGCGGCCGGTTTGCCTTTGGCAGTCTTGGGAACCTCATGAGGCAGGGCGGTCGCTTCCAGCCGCCCCAAGTGTTCGCGAGCGCGCACGATCACTTCGCTCGGCACACCGGCCAACTGCGCAACCGCAAGGCCGTAGCTCTGGCTGGCAGGCCCTGGCAGCACGTGGTGCAGGAACACGATGCGTTCGTTGTGCTCAGTGGCATTGAGGTGCACGTTGGCCACTAGCGGCTGGGCTTCCGGCAACACCGTCAGCTCGAAGTAGTGAGTGGCGAACAGCGTATAAGCCCGCAGATACGCCAGGCGTTCGGCCGCAGCCCACGCCAGGGACAGACCGTCGAAGGTGCTGGTGCCGCGACCGACTTCGTCCATCAGCACCAGGCTGCGCTCGGTGGCGTTGTGCAGAATGTTCGCGGTTTCGCTCATTTCGACCATGAAGGTCGAACGCCCGCCGGCCAGGTCATCGCTGGAACCGATCCGGGTAAAGATCCGGTCCACCAGAGACAACTCGCAACTCGCTGCCGGTACGAAGCTGCCGATGTGTGCCAGCAGCACGATCAGAGCGGTCTGGCGCATGTAGGTGGATTTACCGCCCATGTTCGGACCGGTAATCACCAGCATGCGGGTGTTGTCGTCGAGGCTCAGGTCGTTGGCCACGAACGGCGTGGTCAGCACTTGCTCGACCACCGGGTGACGACCCTGGCTGATGCGCATGCACGGCTCACTGACGAAGCGCGGGCAGTTCAGATCGAGGTTCAGCGCACGTTCGGCAAGGTTGCTCAGCACGTCCAGCTCGGCCAGTGCCGCGGCGGTGTCTTGCAGCGGTGGCAACTGGGCGATCAAATCTTCGAGCAGTGCTTCGTAGAGCATCTTCTCGCGAGCCAGGGCGCGGCTCTTCGCCGACAGGGCCTTGTCTTCAAACGCCTTCAGTTCCGGCGTAATGAAGCGCTCGGCACCTTTCAACGTCTGGCGACGGATATAGTCTGCCGGCGCCGACTCAGCCTGCTTGCTTGGCAACTCAATGAAGTAGCCATGAATGCGGTTGTAACCGACTTTCAGGTGCGACAGACCGGTACGGGCCTTTTCGCGTGCTTCGAGGTCGATCAGGAACTGCCCGGCGTTTTCGCTGAGCGATTGCAAATCGTCCAACTCGGCGTCGTAACCGGTTTTCAACACGCCGCCGTCTCGGATCACCGCGGGCGGGTTGTCGATGATGGCTTTTTCCAGCAGGGCCGCCAGTTCCGGGTAGGTGCTGGTGGTCTTCGCCAGTTGAATAATGTGTGGAGCTTCCAGCTCGGTCATCGCAACCTGCAACTCAGGCAATGCACCGAGCGCATCGCGCAGGCGAGCCAGGTCACGAGGGCGGGCATTGCGCAGGCCGATCCGCGCCAGGATTCGCTCGATGTCGCCGATTTCCTTGAGCTGCGGTTGCAATTTCTCGAAGCGGTAACCGTCGAGCAGGCAGGTAATCGAGGTCTGGCGCGCCAGCAATACGGTCAGATCCCGCAGCGGACGGTTCAGCCAGCGGGTCAGCAGACGGCTGCCCATGGCGGTCTGGCAGCGATCGACCACCGATTGCAACGTGTTGTCGCGACCGCCAGCCAGGTTGGTGTCCAGTTCCAGGTTGCGCCGGCTTGCGCCGTCCAGCACCACGGTGTCATCCAGGCGTTCATGACGCAGGCTGCGCAAATGGGGCAGGGCGGTGCGCTGGGTTTCCTTGGCGTAGCTGAGCAGGCAACCCGCGGCGCCGATGGCCAGGGTCAGGTTCTCGCAACCGAAACCTTTCAGGTCCTGGGTGGAAAACTGCTGGCAAAGACTTTTCAGTGCCGAGTCACGTTCGAAATCCCACGGCGCACGGCGACGAACCCCACGACGTTTCTCCGCCGGCAGATCTTTCGGCCAGTCGTCCGGGATCATCAGCTCCACCGGATTGACCCGCTCCAGTTCCGCCAGCAGGTTTTCCCAGCCCTTGATCTCCAGCACGGTGAAGTTGCCGCTGGTGATATCCAGCACCGCCAGGCCGAACAGACGCTCGTCACCCAGCACCGCCGCGATCAGGTTGTCCCGACGCTCATCCAGCAGCGCTTCGTCGCTGACCGTACCCGGTGTGATAATCCGCACCACCTGACGATCCACCGGCCCTTTGCTGGTCGCCGGGTCGCCGACTTGTTCACAGATCACCACCGACTCGCCGAGCTTGACCAGTTTCGCCAGGTAACCTTCCGCGGCGTGGTAAGGAATCCCACACATGGGAATAGCCTGACCTGCCGACTGCCCGCGGGCGGTCAGGGTGATGTCCAGCAATTTGGCGGCCTTCTTCGCGTCTTCATAGAAGATCTCGTAGAAGTCGCCCATGCGGTAGAACATCAGCTGGTCTGGGTGCTGGTTTTTCAGGCGCCAGTACTGCTGCATCATTGGCGTGTGGGAGGACAGATCGGAGAGCGCTTTATTCATCGGATAATCAGGCAAATTCGTTGAAAGGTGTAGGGCAAAGGAGGGGCATCGGCCCGGCTTTTCCGCGATGGGCGCAAGGTTAACATGGGCGGTCCACCCGACGCAGGCATGAAAGCCCTGCGATACATTTCTTCTGTCTATGCACGACATATGCGCAATTTATGCAATTTGGCATTTGTCTTCCGCTAAAAGAACAAGCACTATGCGCTTTATGCAAAAACGCAATGTTTCTACCGTATTAAGAGCGCTGCTCGATCAGCACGGGATCTCCCCTACGGAGCTTCACCGTCGCACCGGCGTGCCTCAATCCACTCTCTCGCGGATCCTCAGCGGGAAGATCGTCGATCCCTCGGATAAACACATCTCGAAGATCGCCGAGTACTTCGCCGTGAGCACCGACCAGTTGCGGGGCCGTGCGGATGTCGCGCCGGCAGCCAGCACCGGGCGCGATCAATTGCATTCGGAACTCAAGGACATAAGTCTGTGGGACGACGATACGCCCGTCGATGATGACGAGGTATCAGTCCCCTTTCTTCGCGAGGTTGAATTGGCTGCAGGATCAGGAAGGTTCGTTATCGAAGAGAGCGAGCGCTCTAGCCTGCGCTTCGGCAAGCGAAGTCTGCGCCACAACGGCGTGCAGTTCGATCAGGCCAAATGCGTGACGGTGCGCGGCAACAGTATGTTGCCGGTACTGCGCGACGGTGCCACCGTCGGCGTTAATGCCGGCAAGTGCGGGATCGGCGATATCGTGGATGGCGATCTTTATGCCATCAACCATAACGGCCAGCTGCGGGTGAAACAGCTTTATCGCCTGCCTACCGGGATACGCCTGCGCAGCTTCAATCGCGATGAACATCCGGACGAGGACTACACCTTCCAGGAAATCCAGGAAGAGCAAATTGTCATCCTCGGTCACGTCTTCTGGTGGGGCATGTACGCCCGTTAACCCCACCGCTGTCAGATAAAACCCGCCACCGAGCGGGTTTTTTTTCGCCTGCCGAAAAGCCTTCAGCGCCTTTGCTTGCGGGGCTTTCATGCGTCTGTGCATTTTCAATGCATAAATAAATGCGTTTATGCATTGACTGTATATGCATCCATGCATATTCTTTGTCTCAAGCCGCTCAACAAAGCAGCTCGAAACGAAGCTCTTTAGTGCCACCACAAAGGCAGCGATGAACCGGCCTCAACGGTTCAGAGGGTTGGCAACTGACCCAGGTGTGCAGCGTAAAGCACCAGAAGCAGTTATCCGGCGGGCAGGGACCGCGGTCGGAAAAAACAATTTGAATGGACTCGTACCGCGCCAGTAGCGCCGAAAAGTCAGCTTCCTTTTTGACGCAGGATTAAAGGAGGGCGAAGGACCGCATTACTGAAAAGTCCGGCGAGTGCCGGGCTTTTTGGAATACCTACCTGAAGTTATCAACGCGCCGGCAGGTGGGCAGAACTGAAAATCAGCGTGCGTTGAGACAATCGTAAGGACAACAGAATGAACCGTTATGTACTCATAGAAACAGCCTATAAAACCGGCTATTCAATAGTCATCCAGGTGTTGGACACTGAAGAAGCCATGCCCACTACCCAGCCAGATGGAGTGTCTGGTTCATGGCTTGATGTAACAGGTGACACAACAGCTCAAGTGGGATGGAAGGCTCAGTATTTTTTTGATAGGGGATGGGTCTTCACTGAGCCGACTCATGAGGAGTATCTCATTCTTACCTCAGCTCGCATGCAAAAGCGGTTTGATGAGGCTGCTCGTTGGCTGATGTTCAACCCCTTGCAATACAAGGTAGATCTCGGCCTCGCCACTTCTGCAGATGAGGCGGTATTGCTTGCTTACAAGCAATACGTTGTTGCCGTCAGCGAAGTAAAAAATCAACCCGGCTATCCGTCCACGATCAACTGGCCAGTAGCGCCCTGGTAATTCGCCAGGACAGTCAAACCCAGAGACGGGACCGCATTACTGAAAAGCCCGGCCGATGCCGGGCTTTTTGGAATGCCTACCTAACGTCAGGCAACTCAAGAAACACCGTTTGAAAGACACACACACATCACTCATCAATCACCCCCGGGAGGCGTGACATGACAAACGAGCAACAAGCGTTGCTGGACATGCCGATCTGGCTCGTCATCGTCCTCGCCCTGGTGGGCGGGGTGTCCGGCGAAATGTGGCGCGCCGACAAGGAGGGCGCTCGCGGCTGGTCATTGCTGCGGCGCCTGGCCTTGCGATCCGGGGCCTGCATGGTCTGCGGGGTCTCGGCAATCATGCTGCTGTATGCCGCCGGCGTGTCGATCTGGACGGCTTGCGCGTTCGGTTGCCTTACCGCGATGGCCGGGGCAGATGTTGCCATTGGCCTTTATGAACGCTGGGCGGCCAAGCGGATTGGCGTTTGCGAAGTGCCGCCGCGAGATACCCGCCAGGACCACTGAACACAAAGCCCAATGGAATGGCGAGCAGCGGTGCCGACCGGCATCCGCCCCGCAAGGACGCGGGTTTCCCAAGGCCAGTACCTTTCACTCAAACCCGCCAACAAGCGGGTTTTTTATTGCCCGGTGAAAACACCATGAAGATCACCCCGCTGATTTCGCAACTGCGTGATCACTGCCCAACCCTCGCCGGTCGCGTGGCTGCCGGCATCGACCTTGACACGCTACAAGCCAGCAATCCGCTGCAAACCCCTTGCGCCTATGTCGTACCGCTCGCCGATCTGGCAAGTAAAAGTGTGGCGCAAAACCAAACCCTGCAACCGATCCGCGACTGCTTCGAAGTGACCCTGGTGCTTGACACCACCGACGCTACAAAAGCGCTGGATCTATTGCACGACCTGCGGGCCGAACTGTGGCGGGCGCTGGTGGGTTTCAAGCCTGGCAGTGATTACGACGCCATCGCCTACGACGGCGGCGAGCGGGTTTCCATCAACAGCAACCGCGTGCTGTATCGCCTGCGCTTTTATGCCGAGTTCCAGCTCGGCCGCAATCTGCCTGGTCAACCTGCGGAGAGCTGGCACGAACGTGAACTGGACGACTTGTCGTCCTTTACCGGGGTCACCGTGCGGGTCGATGCGATCGACCCGGCGGACCTCAATCTGAAACGCCCAGGCCCCGACGGACGCCTGGAACTGACTTTCTCTGGAGACGTAACCCCATGAGCAAACGCATCACCGTGCTGCCTGCCCCAGGCCGCGCCGTGCCGGACCCGGAAGCGGGCGATCTGTTGCCCCTCGAGGGCCGTGAAGTGCCGGAAAACGCCTGGTGGCGTCGACGTCTGGCCGATGGCGATATCACTACAAAAGCCGTGAAAGCGGCAAAACCACAGGGAGCCAAATAATGGCGATCGGATTCAGCAACATCCCCGCGGACATTCGTGTTCCGCTGTTCTACGCAGAAATGGACAATTCGGCCGCCAATAGCGCGTCGTCGGCCATGCGCCGTTTGATCGTCGCTCAGGTCAACGACAACACTGCGCCCGCCGACGTCGGCAAACTGGTGTTGGTGTCCAGCGTGGCGCTGGCAAAAAGCATTGGCGGCCAGGGCTCGATGCTCGCCTCGATGTATGAAACCTGGCGCAAGACCGACCCGATCGGCGAGATCTGGTGCCTGCCGCTGCACAACACTGAAGGCAGCATCGCCAAGGGCGTGTTGACCCTGACCGGCGCGGCCACTCAAAGCGGTGTTCTCAACCTGTACGTCGGCGGCGTTCGCGTTCAAGCGGCCATCGTCAACGGTGCCACGGCAGCTCAAGCTGCTACCGCACTGGCCCTGAAAATCAACGCCTCGGCAGATTTGCCGGTCAGCGCTTCAGCCGTAGAAGGCATCGTGACCCTGAGCGCCAAATGGACTGGCGACAGCGGCAACGACATCAGCCTGCAATTCAATCGCCTGGGCAAGAGCAACGGCGAAGAGACTCCGGCCGGCCTGACCATGGCCATCACCGCCATGACCGGCGGCGCCGGTGTGCCGGATCAGGTCGCTGCGGTAGCGGCGCTGGGCGATGAACCGTTCGAGTTCATCTGCATGCCATTCTCGGACCTGTCGACCCTCAACACCTGGCAAGCCGTCATGGATGACAGCACTGGTCGTTGGTCGTGGGCCAAGCAATTGTTCGGTCATGTCTACAGCGCCAAGCGCGGCACCATTGGTACTTTGGTTGCTGCCGGCCAGGCGCGTAATGACCAGCACATGACCCTTCAGGCGCTGGAACCGGGCGTACCGCAACCGTTCTGGATTCAGGCCGCTGCACTCGCTGCGCGCACGTCGGTGTTCATCTCCGCCGACGCCAGCCGTCCGACCCAAAGCGGCAGCCTGCCAGGTCTCGACCCGGCACCCGCCAGTGAGCGTTTCACCCTGACCGAGCGTCAGTCGCTGCTCAACTACGGGATCGCCACCGCGTACTACGAAGGCGGCTACGTGCGCATTCAGCGTTCGATTACCACCTATCAGAAGAACGCCTACGGCCAGGCAGACAACTCCTACCTGGACAGCGAAACCATGCACCAGTCGGCGTTCATCGTACGTCGTCTGCAAAGCGTGATCACCAGCAAATACGGTCGCCACAAACTGGCCTCCGACGGCACCCGTTTCGGCGCCGGCCAGCCGATCGTGACCCCGAGCACCATCCGCGGTGAGCTGATCGCCCAGTACGCCAAGCTCGAACTGGAAGGCCACGTCGAAAACGCCGAGCTGTTTGCCGAGCACTTGATCGTCGAGCGCGACGTGCAGGACCCGAGCCGGGTCAACGTGCTGTTCCCGCCGGATTACATCAACGGTCTGCGCGTGTTCGCGCTGCTCAACCAATTCCGTCTGCAGTACGACGACGCAGCCTGATCGCTGCCTTTGACTGTGTGATTTCAGCCCACCGCGTGTGGGCTTTTTATTTGAAGGGAGAAACACCATGGGTCAACTGATTGCGGGCACCTGCTACGTCAAAGTGGACGGCGCTCAACTGACTATCAATGGCGGCTGCGAAGCGCCGTTGATGGCTGTGAAACGGGAAACCGTCGTACCGGGTTTCTACAAGGAAACCGACATTTCCCCGTCGTTCAAAGTGACGGCGCTGCACACCGCGGACTTCCCGCTCAAGCAACTGATCGCAGGCACCGACATGACCGTCACCTGCGAATTCAGCAACGGCAAAGTCTACGTACTGGCCGGCGCCTACCTGGTTGAAGAGCCTGTCTCCAAAGGCGACGACGCCACCATCGAACTGAAATTCGAAGGCATCAAGGGGACCTGGCAATGACTGGTGCCGTGAAGCTTCAGGTTGCGATCGAAGCACACGGCGAGCCCTTGACCGAACTCAACCTGCGCCGCCCGACGGTGCAGGAAGTTCGAGCGATCAAGGCGCTGCCGTACAAGATCGACAAGAGCGAAGAAGTCAGCCTCGACATGGACGTCGCGGCCAAATACATCGCGGTGTGCGCCGGCATCCCGCCGTCGTCGGTCAATCAGTTGGACCTGGCTGACCTCAACGCGCTGAGCTGGGCTGTCGCGAGTTTTTTCATGAGTGCGGCGTCGGAGCCATCACCGACCTGATTTCAGTCGCCTATGACCTGGCCTGGTTCTGGAAGGTTGACCCCGAACAGATGATGGCCAGGCCACTGGATGTGCTCCGCGAATCGCTGGAGCACGCGCAACGGATCAATGCGATGCAGCAGGTGCAGTGATGGCAGACATGGAAAAGGAAGATAAAAAATCGGTCCGGCTGACGGGGATCGATGAACTGACCCCCAAGCTCGCCGGCCTTCGAGCGAGGATCGAGGGCTTCAGAACACATCTTGAGCAGACGGGGCTGGGCAAGCTGGACATCAGCGGTCTGTTCAAGGGTGGCAGCGTGATCACGCCCTTCGTGGACGGGATCAAGGCGTCCGCTGCGTTCAAGGGCCAATTGACCGAGGTCAATGAGGCCGCCAAAGGTGTCGATGTGCCGAGCGTACCGACCAGCGCCGCGCAAACCCTGAATGTGTTCAGTCGGTCGATGGAGCAGGTGTCGGTTGCCGCAAACACCGCGTTACAACCCGCCGTCGCGACCGTCACGGCAGGGCTTCAACCGCTGCTCATTGGCTTTGGCAATCTGCTCAATGACAACCCGAAACTGGTCGAGGGACTGGCGGCCGGTGCCATTGCGTTTTCGGCGATGCAAACGGCCGTGACCGGCGCGACCCAAGTGTTCGATCTGATGAGCATGGTGCTCAAGACCCATCCCATCGTGTTGATTGCCACGGGCATCGCCCTGGCAGCCGGTTTGATCGTGGCCAACTGGAAACCCATTTCGGCGTTCTTCGCCGGGCTCTGGCAAAAGATTGCTCCGGTCGTGATGCCCATGGTCGAGTTCTTCAAGACGATGCTCGCCTTCACGCCGCTGGGACAAATCATCAGCCATTGGGGACCGATCACCGCTGTGTTCGCGGCGATCTGGAACGTCATCAAAGCGGCGGCCACGCCGGTAATCGGTTTTTTCCAGACGCTTTTTTCCTGGTCGCCACTGGGTTTGATCATCAGCAACTGGACTCCGTTGACGGGTTTGTTTTCGGCGATCTGGGACTTGCTCAGAGCGCTGTCGGTGCCGGTCATGGACTTTCTGCATGGCCTGTTCGACTGGTCGCCGCGGGAGATGATCATCGCCGGCTGGGGCGCGGTCACCGAACTGTTTTCCGGGATCTGGGACAGCATCAAGGACCCGGCGCTGGTGATGTACGACACGCTGCGCAGCCTGTTTGACTGGTTTCCGCTGGAAGAGATCAAACAGCGTTGGGAGCCGATCACCGAATGGTTCAGCCAATGGTGGGACAAGCTGCAAGGCGTCGTCGCGCCGATCAAGGAATTCTTTGCCGGTGGTTTCGGCAGCCTTGTCACCAGCGTGACTGGCAAGGTCGAAGGACTGACCGAGGCTCAAGAAAAAACCAATGCCGAAGGCAACGGTAAGTTTGCGCCGGCGTTTTTTGGCGCAGGCGTAGAGCAACCACAACGCCTGTCAGTGGTGCCCGGTAATCTGCCGCAAAAACCCTCGATGCAGCCTGGCTCCCTGACACAAAACTCCAGCGCACTGATTCAACAAAGCGCCGCCAACAACCGCACACAACTCGAAGGCGGCCTGACCGTGCGCTTCGAAAATGCGCCGGCCGGCATGCGCACCGATCAGCCGCAAACCAATCAACCGGCGCTGGCGCTCAATTCGCGCATCGGCTACCGCACATTGTCCCTTGGAGGTTCCAATGAGCTGGCGTGATCGTTTGATGCCGGCGTCGTTTCGCGGCGCCCAGTTCTGGGTCGATCAGGCGAAAAACCCGGTCGGCCAAAAGGGCCAGTTGCACGAGTACCCGCAGCGGGATCTGCCGTATTTCGAGGGCCTTGGCCTGCAGGCGAAGATTCACGATTTGACCGCATTTGTCGTTGGCCCCGATTGTCTGGAGCAGCGCGACAAACTGCTCAAGGCGCTGGAGCAGGGCAGTGGTGAGCTGGTTCACCCGTGGTTGGGGCGTCTGCAGGTCAAGGTCGGCGAATGCGATATGACCCACACCCGCCAGGATGGCGGGCTGGTGACCTTTACCCTGAAGTTTTACCCCGATCAACCGGTGCCGTTTCCGACGGTGGCGGTCAGCACGCAGAAGCTATTGCTGGTATCGGCGGACAGCCTGCTGGGCTCCGCGGTGAAGCGTTTCGAAGACGCGATGATCTTGATCAAGGCTGCGCGGATCGGCATTGCCAACCTGCGCAACAGCATCAAGGAGGCTTACGAGGTGATTCAGCAGCACCTTCAGCCGTTGATCGATGAGTACCAGCAGATCAGCGATCTGGTCAAAGCCGTCAAGGAGCTGCCCAAGGATGTGGCGGCGGAATTCAAGGGATTGATCGGCGACATCAACGAACTGAAGGACTTCGCCCGTGAAGGTTATCGTGGCGTGATTGCCAACGTCTCCCAACAGGTCGAAGCCATCAAGAAGGCCGATGCGCCGAAGCTCACCACCGGCAAGGACACCACCGCTGCGGCCCAGGCGCTGACCAATCTGGTGCAGGACACCTTGATTGTGCAAGTGGCCCAGTGGGTCGCGTCGATGCCGGTGGCTTCGCAGGCGGTCAAGCGGGTCACTAACCTGCCGGTCGGGCATCAGGCTGTGCAACCGACCACGCATCAGGACGTTCCGGTGGTCGACGATCTGGAGGCCTTGCGTGCGGCACTTGAGGAAGTGTTCAAGCTGCCCGAGGCCAAGGCTGATCCGGCGCACTATCTGGCGATGAGCAATCTGCGACAGGCGCTTCGTGCGCATTTGAAAGCGGTCGCGTCGTCGGGCGTTCGACTGGTCAGCAAGTCTTTCAAGCAAAGCCTTCCGGGGCTGGTCGTGATCTACCAGCAAAGTGGAGACGCCACGCGAATCGCTGAAGTACTACAACGCAACGGCATTATTCATCCGGGTTTTCTCCCGCTGGACGACGTCAAAGTCCTGGGGGAATAGACCATGAATGAATTCGACAACAGTGTGTTGCTGACCGTTGACGGTCTGGAGTACGGCGGCTGGAAAAGCGTTGAAATCACTGCGGATCTGGAGCGTCAGTTCCGCACTTTCAAACTCGACATCACCTGGCAATGGCCGGGGCAGACGGTCGACCGGCCGATCCGCCCGGGTGCGCCCTGCCAAGTGCGAATCGGCTGCGACCTGGTGCTCAGCGGGTATGTGTTCAAGGCGCCGATCAGCTATGACGGGCGGCAGATCAGCCTGAGCATCGAAGGCAGTTCGAAAACTCAGGACCTGGTGGACTGCGCGGCGATCAACACGCCCAACCAATGGCATCAGCAATCGTTACTCAGCATCGTCGAAGCGCTGGCCTCGCCTTATGCCGGGAAAGTGGTCAGTGAAATCCCCGAAACCGCGCGGCTCGGCAGCCACACCATCGTGCCGGGGGAAACGGTCTTTCAGTCGATCGACCGCTTGCTCACGCTGTTTCGGGTGTTTTCCACCGATGACGCCGAAGGTCGGGTGGTACTGGCCCGACCGGGTAGCGGTGGGCGAGCCAGTGATGTGCTTGAGCTGGGCAAGAACATTCTGTCGGCCAACGCGCCGATGGACTTCAGCCAGGTGTTCTCCGAGTACCGGGTGATCGGTCAGCACAAGGGCGGCGACGAGAAGAGCGGTGCGGCCGTGAGCGAAGTGTCCGGGGTTTCCACCGACCCGATTATCGGGCGCAAACGGATCACCGTGATCAGCGAAAGCGCGCAATTGACCCCGGAACTGGCGCAGCAACGTGCCGATTGGGAAAGCGGTATTCGCGTCGGCAAGGCTGGCACCACGACCTATCGGGTACAAGGTTGGCGGCAGTCCAACGGTGATTTGTGGAAGCACAACACCGTGGTGCGGGTGATCGACAAGGTGTTGGGTTTTGACCACGACATGCTGATCTCCAAGGTGACTTACTCGCTGTCCGAACAGGGCTCGGTCACCACTCTGCAAGTGGCGCCGCCTTACACCTTCGATGCGAATCCGGTGCCTCCCAAAACCTGACACCCCGCCAAGCCTCGTTCCTACAAGGTAATCAACATGAGCCTACTGACACGCCTCCTGGCGCGCGGCACTGTCGTGCTCGCCAACTCGGCTACCAAGCTTCAATCGCTGCAAATGCGCCTCACCGCCGGCGAACTGAACGACGACATGGAGCACTTCGAACCCTACGGTTTCACCAGCAATCCGCTGGCTGGCGCTGAAGGCATCGCCACATTTTTGGGCGGTGATCGTTCCCACGCCGTCGTGCTGGTGGTCGCCGACCGCCGCTATCGCCTCAAGGCACTGGCACAGGGCGAGGTAGCGATCTACACCGACGAAGGCGACAAGATCCACTTCAAGCGTGGACGGATCATCGACATCGAAACCGCCACCCTCAACATCCGCGCCAGCACCGGCGTAAACATCGACACACCGACCCTGACCCAGACCGGCAAGATCGTCTCGCAAGGCGATCAGATTGCCGGTGGCATCAGCCAGATCAAGCACGTGCACGTCGGCGTGCAGGCGGGCAACGGCCAGACCGGCGTGCCGGCGGGAGGCCAGTGATGTTTATCAGCCAAAACCTCCACGCCGCACTGACCCGTTCAGTGCTGATCAGTCTCTTCACCTGGCGCCGCGCCGCCGATGACGATGCCCTCGATGACGAAGAGCGTTTCGGCTGGTGGGGCGACACCTTTCCTACGGTGGCGGACGACCGTATCGGCTCACGCCTGTGGCTGCTGCGCCGGGTCAAGCTGACCCGACAGACCCAGATGGACGCCGAGTTCTATGCCCGCGAAGCCTTGCAATGGCTGATCGACGACGGCCATTGCAGCGCCATCGACATCATCAGCGAACGCCTCGACGCTCAGCGCCTGAACCTGCGCACGGTCCTGACCCTGGCCGACGGCGAGCGCCTGGACATCAACCCTGATAACAGTTGGCAGGTGATCTATGCCGTTTGAAACCCCTTCGCTACCGGTGCTGATCAAGCGCACCCAAAGCGACCTGGCCAGCGATTCGCTGCGCCAGTCCGATGCGCAAGTGCTGGCCCGCACCCTCGGTGGCGCCGCCTATGGCCTGTATGGCTACCTGAACTGGATCGCCGAGCAGATCCTCCCGGACAAGGCCGATGAATCGACCCTGGAACGGATCGCCGCACTGCGTCTGAACCAGCCGCGCAAAGCCGCACAATCGGCCAGTGGCAGCGTCAGCTTTACCGCCAGCGCTGGCGCTGTGCTGGACGTCGATACGCTGCTGCAATCGAGCGACGGTCGCATTTACAAAGTCACCTCCGCCCGCACCACCAGCAATGGCTTGAACAGCACCACCATCGCCGCCCTCGACGCCGGCAGCCTCGGCAATGCCGACGCCGGCATGACGCTGATTCCGGTGCAGCCGGTTCTGGGCATTATCGGCAACAGCTTCACGGTGCTGGCGCCGGGGTTGACCGGTGGTATCGCTCGGGAAAGTCTGGAATCCCTGCGGTCGCGGGTGATTCGTTCTTACCGGATCATTCCTCACGGTGGTTCGGCGCAAGACTACGAAACCTGGGCGCTCGAATGTCCGGGGGTGACCCGTGCCTGGTGTCGCGGCAGCTATCCCGGCCCCGGCATTGTCAGTCTGTACATCATGCGGGACGACGATGCGCAGCCCGTCCCCAATCCCGAGCAACTGGCTGAAGTCCAGGCCTACATCGAACCTCTGCGCCCGGTCACCGCCGAATTGCGTGTGCTGCCACCGGTACAAGTGCCGGTGACCTACCGACTGAGCCTGAAGCCCGACACCACGGCCGTACGCGCTGCCGTTGAGGCGCAACTGCGCGATCTGCATAACCGCGAAGGCGGCCTGGGCGACACCTTGCTGGTGAGTCACATCCGTGAAGCCATCAGCAGCGCAACCGGCGAAAGTGATCACGATCTCAAGTCACCTACCTCCGACGTCAATGCTGCGAGCAACCAGTTGCTGACCTTCGGAGGTTGCGTATGGCAGTGATCAGAACCGCCGCGCAATACCAGGCCCAACTGCGCAGCCTGCTACCCAGCGGTCCCGCGTGGGACCCCGAGCGGGTCCCGGAACTCGAAGAAGTCCTTGAAGGCATAGCCCAGGAACTGGCCCGCCTCGACGCTCGCGCCGCCGACCTGCTCAACGAAATGGACCTGGCCGGGGCCAGCGAACTGGTGCCGGATTGGGAGCGGGTAATGGACCTGCCCGACCCTTGTCTTGGCTTGAGTCCGCTGTTCGACGACCGCCGTCTGGCCGTACGCCGACGTCTGCTCGCGGTCGGCAGCCAGCACGCGACCTATTTCATCGATATTGCCCGCAGCCAGGGCTACCCGAACGCCACCGTCACCGAACTCAAAGCACCACGCATGGGCCGCTCACGGTTCGGTGCCGCGCACTTCGGCACCTGGCAAGCGCAATTCATGTGGACCCTCAATACCGGCGGCCGCTTGCTTCTGGGCCGTCGCTTCGGCGCCAGCTATTGGGGAGAGCGCTTCGGCATGAACCCAGGCTCTGCCCTGGAATGCCTGATCCATCGCACCGCACCAGCGCACACGCTGGTGCACATCAATTATGACTAGAGGATAGAAGAGTGGATTATCCAAAAAGTGTACCCAGCGTAGGGCTGGTGAATGGAAAGTTTGTGGATGAAAACCCGGTAACGGGAACGCCAGGGTCGTTGGTTCCGGCGGCTTGGGGGAATGCTGTAACGCAAGAAATTCTGAGTATCCTCGGTGCGGCGGGTATTACCCCATCGGAAACCGAGAACGATCAACTATTAAAAGCGATTCGCGGGAAATTCCTATTTGTAACAGAGCCTCAATTCGCTGCAACGAAGGCTGCGGCTACGACGGAGTTTGTGCAGCGGGCTCTCGGGAGTTTCGCCGGAGGTCGCGGCGTTTCTGGAAGCGAGGTGTTGACCGGCGCTGACATAGGCAAGCGACTGGAATTGTCGGCGGGCGTCACTGTGACGTTGCCGGCCTCTTCGTCTGTGCCTAACGGGTCAGCGATTTTGATATCGGCAGGACCAGTGTCCCTTACATCGCGGGTGACTGTCGCCGCTGGGGATCAGTTGGCAATGAACAACCTTGCTGTGGCAGTTCCTTATTTGCTGGCGGCCGGTGGGGATTTTCTGGTCATACGCGAGGGCAACGTCTGGCGTTGCCACCTCGGTAGCGAAACTCTGCGGACCGCATCCGTATTTGCCGCAATCTTTGGACCCGACGCTAATCAAGTGTTGCCAAGTGGCTGGACATTTAAAATCGGGCACGCTTCAACCAGTGGCTCAGCAGGAACTGTGCCGATAACGTTTCCCGTCGCATTTCCTACCGCATGCATGTATGTGGGGGCCATATATGCCGGGGGCGGTTCGGCGACTAACCCGTCACTTTGTCAGAGCGGAATTCCGAGCCGTACAGGCTTCACGGGCTACTTAACCAATGTGGCCGGCAATAACGCTGCTGTTACATCGGGTGGTTACAACTGGCTAGCCATCGGCTACTGAGGGGGAAATATGTACGCTAAATGGATTCAAGAAGATGGTCGGTTTGCCTTTGATGAAGCTGATAACGGGGGCATCGAAATAACCGCCGAAGAGCATGCAGCGCTCTTTGAGCCGGGGCGAGTGGGCAAGATCATAGGCATGGGGGTTGACGGCCGTCCGGAATTGCAAGATCCACCATTGCCCACCGCAGAGGAGCTAGCGCTCGTTGAGCGTGTATGGCGAGACAAGCAGCTTTCACTGACTGATGGGGTTGTCACGCGTCACCGCGACGAACTGGAGGAAGGTATTGAAACAACCCTGACCTCAGTGCAGTACGTGAGTTTGCAAGCGTACCGCCGGGCCCTTCGCAACTGGCCGGAGGCTGGTGAGTTCCCGCTGGTAGATCACCGACCGACAGCCCCGCCTTGGCTGGCTGGTCAGCTCCAATAAGCCCCCCGTGCTGCCGGGGTGTTTTGCTATTTACCTATTTACCTATTTACCTATTTCCCTATTGGCCCGGCCCGCTTAGCGGGCCTTTTTTTGTCTGGAAGAAAGTGATGACTGCAACCGGAAAAGACCGCGATGTGCTGGCCCGCACCCTGTGGGGTGAGGCCCGTGGTGAGGGGCTTCGAGGGCAGATTGCCATAGCCTGGACGATCCGCAACCGTGTGAACGACGGTAGAGCCAAATCCTGGTGGGGCGAGGGCTATGCCGGTGTGTGCCAGGCGCCATACCAGTTCAGCTGCTGGAACAAAAACGACCCGAACTTCACCTACATCTGCGGGAATAAGCTGATCCCAGCCAGTGAATTCGCCCGGGCACACGCAGCGGCTGACCAGGTGATTGCAGGCTCCGCGCCAGACCCCACCGGCGGCGCCACGCATTACTACGCGACCACCATGCCCAAAGCCCCGCTCTGGGCGGCAAAGGCCAAACAAACGTTGAAACTCGGGCACCACGTCTTTTTCAAGGATGTGCAATGAGCCCAGCAGGGCTGAAGTTGGCGCTTGCCGGCGTGCTGGCGCTATTACTGCTTACGGCCAGCGGTGTGTGGAAGGTGCAGGACTGGCGCTACGACATGGAGTTGGCAGATCAGGTTCGTCTGCATAGCGACGACCTCACTGCCATCAACAACGCGGCGACGGCTCAGGTCACCGTCGAGCAGGACAAGCGCCTAGCACTGGAGCAGCGTCTTTCGACCAGCGAACAAACCCATTACCGAGCGCTTATCGATGCCCAACGTGATCAAGGTCGCCTGCGCGATCGTCTTGCCACTGCTGATGTGCGCCTGTCAGTCCTCCTCGACGCCGATGACACTGCCCCAGGCTGCTCAGTGCCAACCACCTCCAGCACCGGCGGCGTGGATCATGGGGCAGCGCGCGCCCGACTTGACCCGGCGCATGCTCAGCGAATTATCGCCATCACCGACGCCGGCGACCGCGGACTGATTGCCTTGCAGGCCTGTCAGGCTTATATCAGAGCCCTCGCTCGCTAACATTTTGATCGATCCTGCGCCTTGCAAGCGCGTTACGCTCGTGTACGGTAGTTCTCATTCCGCTTGCTCAGGAGATGACCGTGAAAGAAATCACCCAACTGGCCGCTGAACTTGGCAGGCGCATGCAGGTTCTCAATGCCCACGTCACCACCGCCGAGTCCTGCACCGGCGGCGGGATCAGCGAGGCGATCACCCGGATTCCGGGGAGTTCGGCATGGTTTGAGGCCGGTTATGTCACTTACTCCAACTCCCAGAAAACCGAGCAATTGAATGTTCCGGTCGAGTTGTTTGCGACGGTGGGAGCGGTCAGTCGCGAGGTGGTCGAGGCCATGGTCCGAGGCGCGCAGGAGAAAAGCCGGGCGCGTTTTGCCGTGGCGGTCAGCGGTGTGGCGGGACCGGATGGCGGTTCGCCGAGCAAGCCGGTGGGCACCGTGTGGCTGGCCTGGGGCGTTGGTGAACAGGTGTTCAGCGAGGTGCAGTACTTTCCCGGCAACCGTGACGAGGTCCGCCGACAAACGGTGAAGGCCGCGCTAGAGGGGCTGCTGCGCCATGCCGCTGGAGAAATCTCAAATCAGGGGTAGGCGATCCTGAAACGCTGTGGAATAATACTGGCTACTTATACAGGTGTTGGCCGTCAGGCCTTATTGATTACGTGAGGACTTTAATGGACGACAACAAGAAGAAAGCCTTGGCTGCGGCCCTGGGTCAGATCGAACGTCAATTCGGCAAGGGTGCCGTAATGCGTATGGGCGATCAGGACCGTCAGGCGATCCCGGCTATCTCCACTGGCTCTCTGGGTCTGGACATCGCGCTCGGCATTGGCGGTCTGCCAAAAGGCCGTATCGTTGAAATCTACGGTCCTGAATCCTCCGGTAAAACCACGCTGACACTGTCGGTGATCGCCCAGGCTCAAAAAGCCGGCGCGACCTGCGCATTCGTCGATGCTGAACACGCCCTCGACCCTGAATACGCCGGCAAACTGGGCGTCAACGTCGACGACCTGCTGGTTTCGCAGCCGGACACCGGCGAGCAAGCCCTGGAAATCACCGACATGCTGGTGCGTTCCAACGCGGTTGACGTGATCATCGTCGACTCCGTGGCGGCTCTGGTTCCAAAGGCTGAAATCGAAGGCGAAATGGGTGACATGCACGTGGGCCTGCAAGCCCGTCTGATGTCCCAGGCGCTGCGTAAAATCACCGGTAACATCAAGAACGCCAACTGCCTGGTTATCTTCATCAACCAGATCCGTATGAAAATCGGCGTGATGTTCGGCAGCCCGGAAACCACCACCGGTGGTAACGCGCTGAAGTTCTACGCTTCGGTTCGTCTGGACATCCGCCGTACTGGCGCGGTGAAAGAAGGTGACGAGGTTGTCGGTAGCGAAACCCGCGTCAAGGTTGTGAAGAACAAGGTGGCTTCGCCGTTCCGTCAGGCCGAGTTCCAGATTCTTTACGGTAAAGGCATCTACCTCAATGGCGAGATGATCGACCTGGGCGTGCTGCACGGTTTTGTTGAGAAGTCCGGTGCCTGGTATGCCTATGAAGGCACCAAGATCGGTCAGGGCAAGGCCAACTCGGCCAAGTTCCTGGCAGACAATCCGGAAATCGCCGCCAAGCTCGAGAAGCAACTGCGTGACAAGTTGCTGACCCCAGCGCCGGACGTCAAAGCATCGCCAGTCAAAGAGACTGCTGATGACCTGGCTGACGCTGATATCTGATTGATCCGATGACCGCCGTACTCGATACACTCGTCGCGGTGCGGCGAACCGCAATGGACCTGCTCGCGCGACGCGAGCACGGTCGAGTCGAGTTGACGCGTAAACTGCGTCAACGCGGCGCCCTCCCTGAAATGATCGACACGGCACTCGACCGTTTGACGGAAGAAGGCCTGCTGTCCGAATCCCGTTACCTCGAAAGCTTTGTTTCCTACCGTTCCCGTTCCGGTTATGGCCCTTTGCGTATTCGCGAAGAGTTGAGTCAGCGCGGTCTGCAACGTACCGACATCGAACTTGCTTTGCGCGAGAGCGGTATCAACTGGCAGGAACAACTGGAAGACACCTGGCGGCGAAAGTTTTCCGGGCATTTACCGATAGACGCCCGGGAACGTGCCAAACAGGGCAGGTTCCTGAGTTATCGGGGATATTCCATGGAAATGATCAGCCGCTTGTTCAGTGGCCGAGGGATGGACGATTAACTGAAACGGCTCGCTATTTTGATAGCGGGCCGTTTTTTTTTGCTTACGTAACCTTGGACGGTTCCCGCGTGCGTTGTTGCGCCTGGGGATTGGACTGCGCCCAGTTTTCCGGCAGGTTGATGTAGTCCACCAGTTCCCGCAGGCGCCCATGATCACGGGCGTTGAAGGTGAAAGCGAGTCGCGCCAGGTGGCTGAACTGCGGTTCGTCGTGTTCCTCTCCGCTGTAAGCATGTTGATGGAAATGATCGCTCAGACACAGGTCGGCAAATGCCTCCTGCATGTGTTCGAGCGCCTGGTCGCTGAGCTTGTGATTCATGCGGATAACGAATTGATGCTTGAGCCAGCGGCTGGAGTGGAAGTTGCTGTAGAACTGGTTGATCTGCTCCACAGCCTCTTCGGCGCTGTAGACCAGACTCACGAGTTTCATATCGGTCGGCAGGATGTAGCGATTTTCCTCCAGTTGATGGTGAATGAAGTCCAACGCGCCTTGCCAGAACTTGCCGCCGGGAGCGTCCAGCAATATCACGGGCACCAGCGGGCTTTTGCCAGTCTGGATCAATGTCAGCACTTCCAGCGCTTCATCCAGGGTACCGAAACCGCCAGGGCACAGGACCAGCGCATCGGCTTCCTTGACGAAGAACAGCTTGCGGGTGAAGAAAAAGTGGAAGGGCAGCAGGTTGGTAGTGCCATTCACGGTGGGATTGGCATGCTGCTCGAAGGGCAGGGTGATATTGAATCCCAGGCTGTGTGCCAAGCCAGCACCTTCGTGGGCCGCCGCCATGATGCCGCCACCGGCACCGGTGATGACCATGAGGTCTGAGCGCGCCAGCGCGGCGCCAAGTTCCCGGGCCAGACCGTACAGAGGATGTTCTATCGGTGTTCGGGCCGAGCCGAAAACGGTGACTTTGCGTCGCCCCCTGAATTGCTCCAGAACACGGAAAGCGTGTTCCAGTTCGCGTAGGGCTTGAAGGGTGATCTTGGCATTCCAGCGGTTGTGATCTTCCTGGGCCATGCGCAGCACGGTCAGGATCATGTCGCGGTAGATCGGGATGTTCGGGCTGTTGGGTGAAACCAGGTTGAGTTGCTCTTCGACCTTGCTGATGAGGTCGTGGCCGCTTTCTTCAAAATGACGGCTCAGGAGGTCATTCGGTTGGTAAGGCATCAACTTCTCCTTCCATACAGGCTCTGTTTTTCCCTTGGATGAAGGAAACATTCGCACTACAAGACGCACAACGGGCAGCCCCTTTCCTGCCCTGAAAAGTGAACGTGAACTCTATGAATCTAGACCCTCGCAGCGTTTTTCGCTGACTTGATCATTGCGCCGCAAAGTCTTTCCTGGCAACCGCTTATTGGCGATTTGCAAGGTGCTTTCACCGCTCGTCTGAACGCAAGGCGAGTGTCTGACAGTCTGATTTACTAAATTACAGACACGACACAACAACTTTGCGTCAAAGGCAGGGCGTACGGTACAAGCGGTTCAAGGATTTTATCGCTCAAGCAAGGGCGAGGTGCAGGGAGGCGGGAAGCTATGGCCAGAGTCATTCTGGAGATCGATACGCAATTGTATCGATTACTGAAGTCATCGGCCGAGACCAATCATTTGAGTCTCGAAGAGGAGTGTTGCCGACGTCTGGAGGGCGCCGACCGACGTTCCCGTTATTTGCAGGCGTTGTTGGCAGAACTACGCGCCGAGGATGAACAGCGGCGCGCCACTTCCCGATGATTACTTCTTCTTGGTCGGAGCCGCTTTCGGGCAGTCCGATTCCTGATAGCTGGCGGAGCCGACTGAGCGGTTGGTCTTCACCTCAGTGAAGTCGTAACGCATGACCGCGCCTTTGGCCATCAGTTTGCGGAACGATGGGTTGTTGCATACAGAAGCGCCAAGCTGGAAATACACGGCTTTCGGGTCGGCACGCATCTTGTTGGCGTGGCTGCTTTGTACGCTTAGATGGTTGATCAGCGTGTTGCCTTCGACGGTGTAGCCCTGATCAAGAATGTCTTCGTTGATCGCCCGTGGAGTACCAACACTGCTTTGTGTGGCGACGTTTCGCAGCTCTCTGTTGAGATTCTGCTCACTCAAGGAAGCAGCCTGAGCGCTGAAGGACGACGCCAGTAAAACGGCAGCGGTGGGAACGATAAGGCGCAGCATGAAACTCTCCTGGTTCAGTGACTGGTGGTTCGACCCGTCACATGACTGTGCGTTCAGTGGCGGCGAATTATAGGGGACGAGGCCTGGACGGTACAGGCTTGCGCCGGCTGCTCTGATAAACTGCCGCCACTTTCTGCCCTGCCGAGTGTTTTTCGTGTCGATTTTCTTCCCCTGCCGGCGTTGCCTGCGATGAACCCTGCAACCCCACGCTTTGCTGCAAACGCAGTAGCCCGCTTGCGCGATGAGCGAGAGGAAGAGGGCATCAAGCCGATTCAGGCCCGAGGCTGGAGGGCGCCGCGTTGCCGAGCCTGCCGCGTGATCGAGAGCCACTGCCTGTGCGCCTGGCGCCCGCAAGTCGAGACCCGCTCTGGCGTGTGCCTGATCATGACCAACAAGGAAGTGTTCAAACCGAGCAACACCGGTTGGCTGATCGCCGATGTGGTGCGCGACAACCATGCGTTCATCTGGTCGCGTACGGAAGTTGATGAGCAATTGCTGGCGCTGCTGGCCGACCCGCAATGGCAGCCCTATCTGGTGTTTCCGGGTGAGTACGTCGAACCCGAGCGTGTAACAAACAGCGTCGATGCCGATAGTTCGAAGCGTCCGCTGTTCATTCTGCTGGATGCCACCTGGACAGAAGCCCGGAAGATTTTCCGCAAAAGCCCCTACTTTGATCGGCTTCCGATTCTGAGCCTGTTGCCCGAGAAGCTGTCGCGGTACCGGTTGCGTCGATCGACCCGCAGCGAGCATTTATGCACAGCCGAAGTGGCGGCGTTGTGTCTCGATCTGGCGGGTGATACCGAGGCCGCATCGGCGCTGGACGCTTATTTCGATGTGTTCAGCCAACATTACCTGGATGCCAAACATCAGCTTGAAATGAATGTTTCAACACCGGCACACGCCGAGCTGATGCCTTTTGTGTAAATCGGCGCCCCTGTCACGCGCGGATTGTCGCCCATACTGCAAAGAACTGTACTGGCCATGCACCTTGACCACCCCGACTTCGCTGGGCATGCTTGGCGCCGATTAGGGCGCGGCCAAGTTTGATACGCCGTATTCTTTACGTGGATAGCCACGTGATTGGCGTTGAACGTGCCCTGTTGGTACAGCTCCGTGGCTGTACCTCGAGTTGTTTGAAAAACAGGATCATTTGAAAAATGGCCACATACGAAATCCTGATTGCCGATGACCACCCTCTTTTTCGTAGCGCCCTGCATCAAGCGTTGACCCTGGGCCTGGGCCCGGAAGTCCGTCTGGTGGAAGTGGCAAGCATTGCGGAGCTGGAAACCCGTCTGGACGAGAAGTCCGATTGGGATCTGGTACTGCTGGACCTGAACATGCCAGGGGCCTACGGTTTTTCAGGGCTGGTGCTGCTGAGAGGTCAGTATCCGCAGATTCCGGTGGTCATGGTGTCGGCCCAGGAAGAAGCCTCGATCATGGTCAAGTCCCGTGAATTCGGCGCCAGCGGCTTCATACCCAAGTCCAGTGATCTGAGCGTCATCCAGAAAGCCGTACGTGCGGTGCTCGATGGCGATGTGTTCTGGCCACCCCAGGCGTTCGAGGCAGTCAGCGTTTCCGCCGAAGCCAAGGCCGCCAGCGAAGGCCTTGCGAGCCTGACGCCTCAGCAGTTTCGTGTGCTGACCATGGTCTGTGAAGGCTTGTTGAATAAGCAGATTGCCTACGAGCTGAGCGTTTCCGAAGCGACGATCAAGGCCCATGTGACGGCGATTTTTCGCAAGCTGAATGTGCGGACCCGGACGCAGGCAGCGTTGCTTCTGCAACAACTTGAGTCAATTTCTAGCTAATAAGGCGCGGCGCGTTCACGCTTTTTTGACTTTGCTTAATCTAGCTTTCCCACTTCTTTTTTGGTCAGTTGCCTACTTTATGTCACCTTTCAAAGGCCAAACCGGCCTAAAACGCATCCTCAACGCCTCCGGTTATTCGCTGGACGGTCTGCGCGCGGCCTTCACCGGCGAAGCGGCTTTTCGGCAACTGGTGTTGCTCAACTTCATATTGATTCCGCTGTCGTTCTTCCTGAACGTCAGTCGCGTCGAGCAGGCGTTGCTGATTGCAGTCTGCCTGTTGGCGTTGATTGTTGAATTGCTCAATTCGGCAGTGGAAGCGGCCATCGACCGCATTTCCCTTGAGTTGCACCCGCTGTCCAAGAACGCCAAGGACATGGGCAGCGCCGCTCAGTTCGTGGCGTTGACCATGATCGCGCTGGTGTGGGCGGTGATCCTGCTTTAAGCGATGGTGGGCAGCACAATCTCGTCGCTGCGCTGAACCCCGGCGGTGAAAGCGCGGCACAGGTCGAGGAATTCACGCATCGCCGACGTCTGATATTTCTGTTTGTGCCAGATGAAATAGAACTGCCGCGCCAGATCCAGATCCGGCGTCTCCACCGGCACCAGGCTGCCGCGGCGGAACGCATCGCGTAGCGCCAGACGCGAAATACAGCCAATCCCCAACCCGGACTCCACCGCACGCTTGATCGCTTCGGTGTGTTCCAGTTCCAGTCGGATATTCAGCGAGCTGCGATGGTGACGCATGGCCTGGTCAAAGGTCAGTCGCGTGCCGGAGCCCTGTTCCCGCAGAATCCAGGCCTCGTGGGTCAGCTCTTCCATGGTCGCCGTGCCGCGCTTGGCCAGTGGATGCTGGGGCGCGCAGAACACCACCAGTTCATCCTCTACCCAGCTCTGTACTTCGATGTCCGGATGGCTGCAGTCCCCTTCGATTAGACCCAGATCAATTTCATAGTGGGCGACCTGCTGCACAATGTTGGCGGTGTTCTGCACGTGCAGCTTCACCTGGCTTTCCGGATGGCGCTGCATGAAGCTGCCGATCAGCAAGGTGGCCAGGTAATTGCCGATGGTCAGGGTCGCGCCGACCGCCAGAGAGCCGAATCCCGACTTGCCATTGAGCAAGTCTTCGATTTCTTTGGACTGATCGAGCAGCGCCACCGCTTGCGGCAGCAGCTGTTTACCGAGGGCGTTGAGGCTCAGCCGTTTGCCGGCGCGATCGAACAACTGACAGCTGGACTGACGCTCTAGCTCGGTGATCGAGGTGCTCGCCGCCGATTGCGAGAGGTTGAGCAGACCTGCAGCACGGGATACGCTTTCCTGCTGGGCGACGGCGACGAATACTTGAAGTTGACGGAGAGTAAATCGCATATCGATATAACCGATAACCCTTATCTTAATAATCCAGTTAACAGATATTGTCGCTGCCATTAGAATGCGATGCAATTGCGCACAGCAGCTCATTTTTTGCAGAGCAGGCGCAGAGCACGCGCAGACCAATCTCCAGGAGTCCCACGTACATGAGCAACATGAACCACGAGCGTGTCCTCAGTGTTCATCACTGGAACGACACTCTGTTCAGCTTCAAGTGCACCCGCGATCCGGGCCTGCGCTTCGAGAACGGTCAGTTCGTGATGATCGGCCTGCAACAGCCCAACGGCCGGCCGCTCATGCGCGCTTACTCGATTGCCAGCCCGAACTGGGAAGAGCATCTCGAGTTCTTCAGCATCAAGGTGCCTGATGGCCCGCTGACTTCCCAGCTGCAGCATCTGAAGGAAGGCGACGAGATCATCATCAGCAAGAAGCCTACCGGCACGCTGGTGCTGGATGACTTGAAGCCTGGCAAACATTTGTACCTGCTCAGCACCGGTACCGGTCTGGCGCCGTTCATGAGCGTCATCCAGGACCCGGAAACCTACGAGCGTTTCGAAAAAGTGATCCTGTGCCACGGCGTACGTTACGTCAACGAAGTCGCTTACCGCGAGTTCATCACCGAGCACTTGCCGCAGAACGAGTTCTTCGGCGAGGCCCTGAGTGACAAGTTGATCTACTACCCGACCGTGACCCGCGAGCCGTTCGAGAACGAAGGTCGCCTGACCGACCTGATGCGCAGCGGCAAGCTGTTCAGCGACATCGGTCTGCCACCAATCAACCCGCAGGACGACCGCGCCATGCTGTGTGGCAGCCCGAGCATGCTCGACGAGACCAGCGAAGTGTTGAACAGCTTCGGCCTGAAAGTGTCGCCGCGGATGCGCGAGCCGGGTGATTACCTGATCGAGCGTGCGTTCGTCGAGAAGTAAGAACACCGCACCACTGAAAAGCCCCCATTGCCTGTGCAGGCAATGGGGGCTTTTTTATGCCGGTACAGGGATGACTTCAAGGACTCGGATCACACCCGCCTCGGGGTAATGCCAACGTACGTCCAGGTCCCAGAACTGTGCGCCGTATTCCCGTTCGGGTGTAGGAATCTGGTACGCCGGACGTGGGTCTTGTGCCAGGCATTGCTCGATCAGCTCCACCAGCGGTTCTTCAAGGCGCTGAGCATGGCCGTGAGCCTGTTGCAGCGCTGAATCCGTCCACTGCACGGGAATCAGCTGCGGCGCAGCGCTGGCGATGCTATTGGAGGCCGTATTGATGATGTCGGCATAAGGTACGTAGGGTTTGATGTCGAGTATCGGTGTGCCGTCGAGCAGGTCGATACCGGATATCCACAGGCGATTGGCTTCGACCTTGTCCAGCTTCACCACGGATTGGCCGATGCCATTGGGCCGATGCGTCGCACGGGTGGCGAACACGCCCATGGATTTGTTACCGCCGAGACGAGGAGGGCGGACTTTCAGCCGTGGCTTTTCTTCCAGTGCCTGATGAAACAGGAACAGCAGCCACACGTGGCTGACCTGTTCCAGACCTTGCACTGCGTCACCCTGATCGAACGGCGCCACCAGTTCCAATACGCCGCGAGCGGCCGGGGCCAGTTGTGGTTGGCGCGGGATGGCGAACTTCTCCTTGAAGCAGGAGCGCACAAAGCCGATGGGGGAAACGCTGTAGGTCATGGTCTGGGGTCAAGGCGGGGTGAGGGCGGGCATGATAACCCACGCAATGATCGTTCCCACGCTCTGCGTGGGAATGCCTCAATGGACGCTCTGCGTCCGCTCTTGGGACGCGGAGCGTCCCGGGCTGCATTCCCACGTAGAGCGTGGGAACGATCATCGGGAAGAGATCAGAGACTGAACCCACCATCCAGAGGGATGATATTCCCGGTCATATAGGCCCCAGCCGTACTCGCCAGACTGATCGCCAGCGCCGCCATCTCTTCCTCCCGGCCCCAGCGTTTCATTGGAATCAACGCCGTGTCGTCGGCCAACGCCTGCTCATCATTGCCGATGTGCTGCGTCATCTTGCTCGTAAAACGCCCCGGTGCGATGACGTTGACGTTGATGTGCTGGCTCACCAGCTCCCGCGCGAGAATCCGTGACAGTTGATGTAGGGCAGCTTTACTTGGACCGTAGGCATACGCCTGTTCGCCGAAGGACGAAATGCCCGCCACTGAACCGATATTGATAATTCGCGCCGGATTCGCTGCCGAACCAGCCTTACGCAGCAGCGGCAAAAACTGCTGAATGCAGTTGAACACCGAGGTCACGTTGAGCTGCATGACCTTTTCCCAGCCCTTGACCGGGTAGCTCTCCAGCGGCGCGCCCCACGTGGTGCCGGCGTTGTTCACCAGAATATCCAGATGAGTGATCTGCTCGCCCAGTCGTGTAGCCAGCTCAAGTACGCCTTCTTCGGTGGCCAGGTTGGCCGCCACTCCGTGGCAACGACCGAATGCGCTCAATTCATCAGCCGTTTGCTGACAGGCTTCGGCATCGCGGGCACAGACGTACACAGTGGCGCCGGCCTCGACATAAGCCTTGGCGATCATTTTGCCGATACCACGGGTGCCGCCGGTCACCAGAGCGGTGCGGCCTTGCAAGGAAAAGTACGGGTGCATGGCGAATCCTGAGAGCTGAGGGTCAATACACCCTAGTCGTCAGCCGCCGGAAGCGGAGCCACTATTTTTGCGAGGAATGAGGGTCTATACAGCCTGGCTTTGAACCGCCCCTGTAGGAGCACAGCTTGCTGGCGATGGCGTTTTGAAGATCGCCATCGCCAGTAAGCTGTGCTCCTACAAGGTGGGGCGATTTACTGCGGACGCACGCGCAGGGTCAAGCCCTTGAGGAAGTTGCGCAGCAACTGGTCGCCGCACGGACGGTAGTTGGTGTGGCCGAACTTGCGGAACAGCGCGCTCAGCTCAGGCTTGGACACCGGGAACTCGGAGGCCTTGAGGATCGCGTGCATGTCGTCTTCTTTCAGTTCGAAGGCCACACGCAGTTTCTTCAGGATGATGTTGTTGGTCACCGGCACTTCGATCGGCTGCGGCGGACGGCTTTCGTCCTTGCCGCGCTTGAAGATCACCAGGCCATCGAGGAAATGCGCAATGACTTCATCCGGGCAGCGTACGAAGCCTTCCTCGTCTTCCTCTTTCTTGTCGAGGTACGTCACCAGGTCTTCCAGGGCCACGTCCATGCCGCCGAGCTTGATGATCTCGATGACTTTCTTGTCGCTGATGTCGAGCATGTAGCGCACGCTGCGCAGTACGTCGTTGTGAATCATGGTGTGCAGTCCTGATATTCAGCAGTGGGCGCCGCATAAACAGCGGCGCCAAAATGTGTGGTGGCGTGAGAAGTCTTAAAACTTCTCTTTGCCGGACAGGTAACGCCATTGGCCCAGTGGCACTTTGCCGATGGACACGCCGCCAATGCGGATGCGGCGGATGGCGACAACCTTCAGGCCTACGGCCTGGCAGAACAGGGCGATGACGCCCGGTTGTGGGTTCTTCATCGCAAAACGCAGGCGGTTTTCGTTCTGCCAGCTGGCTTTGACCGGCGGCAGTTCCTTGCCCTTGTAGGTCAGGCCGTGGTTCAGGCGGTTGAGGCCGTGAGCCACCATGTCGCCTTCAACTTCGACCACATACTCTTGCTCGATCTTGGCGGAGTCGGCAGTGAGTTTGCGCAGGATCTTCCAGTCCTGGGTGAACACCAGCAGACCGCTGGCATTGGCCTGCAGGTCGGTGCTGGCGGTCAGGCGCAGGAAGTGGCCCTTGAGCGGACGTTTGCTGAAGCGGTGTTCTTCGCTCAAGGTCTCGGCGCTGATCGTTGCCATGGCCGTTTCCGCATCCATGCCCACGGGCACGTTCAGCAGGATAGTCACCGGTTCCGGCGCAGTGGCCTTGGCTTCTGGATCAAGCTCGACTTTTTGGTTCTCGACCTTGAACTGCGGCTCGTCGATGACTTCACCGTCCACGGTGACCCAGCCGCCCTCGATGAACAGCTCAGCCTCCCGACGGGAACAGCCGACGAGTTCGATGAGGCGTTTGGAGAGACGAATCGGGTCAGTCATGACAGGGCCGTAACAAAAAAGGGGTGGGCATTGTACCTGCCTGGCGCCGGTTAATCCCGGCTCCATTTCACCGTTTGGCTTTTTGTGGGAGCTGGCTTGCCTGCGATGCAGACGACTCGGTGTTTCAGTTGCACCGAGGTGATGCAATCGCAGGCAAGCCAGCTCCCACATTTGTCCTATGTTGTGTCAGCCATTGCGGGCCAGCTTTTGCCCTTGGCGCATGCGCATATGCAGCAATGGATAGGGCTGGCCCATACCATCGACTTCCGAGCGACCGATCACCTCGAAGCCCTGTTTGAAGTAGAAACCCAAGGCTTGCGGGTTCTGTTCGTTGACGTCCAGTTCATCGGCATTCAGGTGTTCCATGGCATAGCGCAGCAACTGCTTGCCCAGGCCCTGGCCGCGGTGAGCCGGGTCGATGAAGAGCATTTCGATCTTGCCCGCCGCGACCCCGGCGAACCCGGTGATGCGCTGGCGCGGGTCTTTGGTGCAGATCAGCATCACCGCATCGAGGTAACGCGTCAGCACCAGGTTCTTCAACAGTTCGATGTAGCTGTCCGGCAGAAAGTCATGGGTGGCGCGCACCGAGGCCTCCCAGACCTGAGTGAGCTCTTCGTAGTCGCTCTGTTTCGGCGTGTGGATGACCGAATGTTGGCGCATGGCCGGCTGCCCCTTTTGCAGTTGATGATGCGAATCCTTTCTCCCACAAAACGATAGACGTAAAAAAGCCCCGCATCTCGTCAAGAGAGCAGGGCTTTTCGTATTTTTTGCGTTTAGATCTGTTCAGCCCACAGGTCGTATTCGTCGGCGTCGGTCACTTTGCACCAGACTTTATCGCCTGGCTTCAGGTTGCTGCCGTTGTCGATGAACACGTTGCCGTCGATTTCCGGGGCATCGAAGAAGCAGCGGCCAACCGCGCCTTGCTCGTCGACTTCGTCGACCAGCACTTCGATTTCACGGCCAACGCGCATTTGCAGGCGAGCCGAGCTGATGGCCTGCTGGTGCGCCATGAAGCGATCCCAGCGGTCTTGCTTGACGTCGTCCGGCACGATGGCCGCGTCCAGCAGGTTGGCCGGTGCGCCTTCGACTGGCGAGTACTGGAAGCAGCCGACGCGGTCCAGTTGAGCTTCAGTCAACCAGTTCAGCAGGTACTGGAAGTCTTCTTCGGTTTCGCCGGGGAAGCCGACGATGAAGGTCGAACGGATGATCAGGTCCGGGCAGATTTCGCGCCAGTTCTTGATGCGGGCCAGGGTCTTGTCTTCGAAGGCCGGGCGTTTCATGGCTTTCAGGATTTTCGGGCTGGCGTGCTGGAACGGGATGTCCAGGTACGGCAGGATTTTCCCGGCGGCCATCAGTGGAATCAGCTCGTCGACGTGCGGGTACGGGTAAACATAGTGCAGACGAACCCAGACGCCGAGGGTGCTCAGGGCTTCACAGAGTTCGGTCATGCGGGTTTTCACCGGCGCGCCGTTCCAGAAACCGGTGCGGTATTTCACGTCGACGCCGTAGGCGCTGGTGTCTTGCGAGATCACCAACAGCTCTTTGACGCCGGCCTTGACCAGGCGCTGAGCCTCGTCGAGCACGTCACCGACCGGACGGCTGACCAGTTTGCCGCGCATCGACGGAATGATGCAGAAGCTGCAGCTGTGGTTGCAGCCTTCGGAAATCTTCAGGTAGGCGTAGTGGCGCGGGGTCAGCTTGATGCCTTGCGGCGGCACCAGGTCGATCAGCGGGTTGTGATCCTGACGCGGTGGCACGGCGTCGTGCACGGCGTTGACCACTTGCTCGTACTGCTGCGGACCGGTCACGGCCAGCACGCTCGGGTGCACTTTACGAATGTTGCCTTCTTCGACGCCCATGCAGCCGGTCACGATGACCTTGCCGTTTTCCTTGATGGCTTCGCCGATCACTTCCAGAGACTCAGCCTTGGCCGAGTCGATGAAGCCGCAGGTGTTGACCACCACGACATCGGCGTCCTCGTAAGTGGACACAACGTCATAGCCTTCCATGCGCAGCTGGGTAAGGATGCGCTCGGAGTCGACCAGTGCTTTGGGGCAACCCAGGGATACGAAGCCAACCTTTGGATTGGCCGGCGCAGGAGTGGTGGACATGTCTAACCTCGGTATTTGTGACGCCTCCAGCCGAAGACGGCAAGGCGACAGACGGGCGCTTGGCGTCCTGCCTCGTGAATACGCTGCTTTTTGACGAGTGACTGTTGTTGCCAGGCAAGGCGCCGCGCCGAGTCATAGCTTGCTATGGCGAGAAGCGGCAACGCAGTATGGCAACAACAGGCGCCGTCAAAAAACAGCAGTATTCGCGAGGCAGGACGCTTAGCCTCTGATCAAAAAGTGCGCAATTCTAGCGATGAGAGGCGCACTTGACCAGCTTTATGCAGGGAAATACGACGAGTGCTGCGCTATGCTTCGCGCCTTTACGCTTTATCGATTTTTTACAGTCAACAAAACGTCTGTAACAGTAAGTAAAACGGTGCATGCTGCACGGCAAAGCATAGTGCTTCTTCCAAAGAAGTCCGGTCTGGGTAGTAGGAGTGGTGGATGGGTCAGGCAAGTAGTCAGGCGGCGGGTGCCGAGCATTCGGCGGCAAAGCCGATCGGCATGCTGGTCGCGGCGGTCGGGGTGGTTTATGGCGATATCGGCACGAGCCCGCTGTACACCCTCAAAGAAGTGTTTTCCGGTGGCTATGGCGTGCCCGTCAATCATGACGGGGTGCTGGGGATTCTGGCGCTGATCTTCTGGTCGCTGATCTGGGTCGTGTCAATCAAGTACATGATGTTCGTCCTGCGCGCCGACAACCAGGGCGAAGGCGGGATCATGGCCTTGACCGCCCTGGCTCGGCGGGCGGCGGCCGGGCATCCGAAGTTGAGGGGGTTCCTGGTGGTCTGTGGGCTGATCGGCGCGGCGCTGTTCTATGGCGACAGCATGATCACGCCGGCGATCTCTGTGCTCTCGGCGATTGAAGGCCTGGGACTGGCTTTCGAGGGTATCGACCATTGGGTGGTGCCACTGTCGCTGATCGTGCTGGTGGCGTTGTTCCTGATTCAGAGTCACGGTACCGCGCGGATCGGCATCCTGTTCGGGCCAATCATGGTGACCTGGTTTGTGGTGCTGGGGGCGCTGGGTGTCTACGGCATCATGCAGCATCCGGAAGTATTGAAAGCGATGAACCCGGTGTGGGGCGTGCGCTTCTTCATCGTGCACCCGGGCATGGGCGTGGCGATTCTCGGCGCGGTAGTGCTGGCATTGACCGGTGCCGAAGCGCTGTACGCCGACATGGGCCACTTCGGTCGCAAGCCGATTGCCCGTGCCTGGTTCATTCTGGTGCTGCCGGCGCTGGTGCTGAATTACTTCGGCCAAGGGGCGCTGCTGCTCGGTGACCCGGAAGCCGCGCGCAACCCGTTCTACTTGTTGGCACCCAGCTGGGCGCTGATTCCATTGGTAGGATTGTCGACCATGGCCACGGTGATTGCCTCCCAAGCGGTGATTTCCGGTGCGTTCTCCCTGACCCGTCAGGCGATCCAGCTCGGTTACATTCCGCGCATGCACATTCGGCACACCTCCAGTGCCGAACAAGGCCAGATCTACATTGGCGCGGTGAACTGGGCGCTGATGGTCGGCGTGGTGCTACTGGTGCTGGGTTTCGAATCTTCCGGCGCTCTGGCTTCGGCCTACGGCGTGGCGGTGACCGGGACCATGTTGATGACCAGCATTCTGGTGTCGGCGGTGATATTGCTGCTGTGGAAATGGCCTCCGGTCCTCGCGGTTCCGCTGTTGCTCGGATTCCTCTTGGTAGACGGTCTGTACTTCGCTGCCAACGTGCCGAAAATCATTCAGGGCGGGGCGTTCCCGGTGATCGCCGGTATCGTGCTGTTTGTCCTGATGACCACCTGGAAACGCGGCAAGCAATTGCTGGTCGATCGTCTCGACGAAGGTGGATTGCCGCTGCCGATCTTCATCAGCAGCATCGCCGTGCAACCGCCGCATCGCGTTCAGGGCACTGCCGTGTTCCTGACGGCGCGCCCGGACGCCGTGCCCCATGCGCTGTTGCACAACCTGCTGCATAACCAGGTGCTGCACGAGCAAGTGGTGCTGCTGACGGTGGTGTACGAAGATATCCCGCGGGTGCCGGCATCACGGCGTTTCGAGGTTGAATCCCACGGCGAAGGCTTCTTCCGGGTGATCCTGCACTTCGGCTTCGTCGACGAGCCGGACGTGCCGCAAGCGCTGAAGCTGTGTCATCTCGATGACCTGGACTTCAGCCCGATGCGCACCACCTACTTCCTCAGCCGCGAGACGGTCATCGCCTCCAAACTCGAAGGCATGGCCCGCTGGCGCGAGGCGCTGTTCGCCTTCATGTTGCAGAACGCCAACGGCAATTTGCGCTTCTTCAATCTGCCGCTGAACCGGGTGATTGAACTGGGGACTCAGGTAGAGATGTAAGTAACATCAAAAAGCCCCCGCTACCGTGAGTTAGCGAGGGCTTTTCTGTGGGCGGAAATCAGATCACTCCTGAGCCGTCTCACCCTTGGCTTGTCGCTTCTCGATGATGTCCACCAACCGCTGCGCCAGCTTCGGATAGTTCTCGTCGAAGTGATGGCCACCCGGCAATTTCATCGCCTCACCCACGGCAGTCTTGTCGGTACAGCCGCTCTCGTCGACTTCTTCTTCACCGTAGATGCACACCACTTTCTCCGGCGGCAGCTTGGCCATTTCCGGGCCGGTGGCGGCTTCTTTCCCGGCGTTGCCGAGCCAGCCTTCTACTTCGATTTCGAAGCTGCCAGTGCGGGCGAAGGCCAGAAGGATGATCGCGTCGACCCGTTGCTGTTCCGATGGCTCCAGACGGTTGTAGATGGCTGGCAGGACGTCGGCGCCGAACGAGTAACCGGTCAGGATGAAGCGCTTGGTGCCCCATTTCTGCCGGTAGTGCTGCATCAGTTCGGCCAGGTCCAGGGCACTTTGCTCCGGGCTCTTGTGTTGCCAGTAGTAGCGCAGGGTGTCGATGCCGACGACCGGGTAGCCGATCTTGGCCATCTCGCCCGCGACGTCGCGGTCAAGGTCGCGCCAGCCGCCGTCACCGGAGAGGAACAGGGTCACAGTGTCCTTGGCCTGGCCGGCCGGGACTTCGACCACCGGAATCTGCAGGCCGCCAGCGGCTTTATCGCCACCGACAAGGATCTTGCGCAACTCGTTGTTCAGCACTTGCGGCAGGTTGATGTCGTAGTCGCTGATGCTGGTTTCGGCATTGGGTTGATCGCGTACGAAACCGGCGCTGGTGTCGTCCGGGTTGTCGTTCCAGGCCACCAGCCAGTGGCCGTGAGTGGCGCTTTTCGGTAGCAGGTGCGTGCAGCCGGGTTTTTCCAGTGCCAGGTCGACGGAGACGGCCTGAGCCTTGTCGTCCTTCTGCTCGGACAACCAGCGCCACGCCAGCACGGCGCCAGGGCCGATGCCGCTGACCAGGGTTGCCGGGCCTTTGAGTTCTCTCAGGGCCGATTGCAGGGCGCGACTTTGCAGCAGGCAGTCTTTGGGCAGGATCACCTGAACTATCTGCGCCGAGCCGCTGCGGCTCAGGGTCATCAACTGTTTGTTGCTGAGCTTCTGGTCTTCATTGACCGCCACCAGCACTTGGGCGCGTGGTGTGTTGCCGGGGATGACACGGGTCATCGCGGCGCCATCGGCCGGTGTCAGCTGTTCGAGGGTCGGTTCGGGTGCCGGGCGTTTCAGGTACCAGTAACCGCCACCGAGAATCAGGGCCAGCACTACCAGTGTGGCCAGTACGTACCGCAAGGAGCGTTGAATCATCAGCGTTTCACCAATCCAGTCAAGCCGCCCGCAATCAGGGCAGCAGTGTCGGCCAGGGCAACCAGCGGATCGAGTCCGGCGGGCACGGCCATATAACGGGGTTCCCAGTCAGGCTGGAACTTGTCTTTGAAACGGCGCAAGCCTTGAAAGTTGTAGAGCTGCTCACCACGGCGGAAAACCATCGAGCCCAGACGCTGGGTCAGTGGTGCGCCACGACGGGGTTGCAACCCCGACAACGGCACCATGCCCAGGCTGAAGCGCGCGTATCCATGATTTTTATAATGTTGGATCAGGCCGACCATCATGAACTCCATGGTCAGCTTGGGGGCATCCGGGTGCGCGCGCATCAGGTCGAGGCTGGCCAGTTCATGGCCATAAGTCTCGAGCAGGTTGGCGAACGCCACCGGGCGCCCTTCGAAACGAATCACCGCGACGCGGAAATGTTTGAGGTAATCATCGCTGAAACGGCCGAGCGAGAAACCTTTCTCGCGCACGTTCTTGCCGGTCAGCCAGGCGTCGGAAATTACCTTGAGTTCATCCATCGGCGCTTGCCCAGGATCAAAGATCTCCAGCGACAAGCCATCGCGAGTGCCACGGTTCCAGGTGTAACGAAGGTCTTTCATCTCTTTGCCTTTGGCCTCGAGATCAAAGCGAAGCAGATCGACCCGGGCTTCTTCGCCGAGCTTGATCGCGGTCAGGCCGATGTCCATGTAGTACGGCAGGTTCTCGGCGCGCACTTGATAGAACACAGGACGGGCGTGGTGGATGTCGCAAAGGTCGCGGAACTGCCAGATCATTTCCGCCCGTTGCTGGGTCGGGCCGATCGGGTCATACAAGGCCACCAGGCTGCGACCACGGCGGGCGTACATCAGGAACGCCTCGTCATTGGGGTGAAACAGCAGCGCCTTGTCACCGGTCAGGGCGAGGCCACCATCCGGTTGTGCGGAGGCCATGAGGATCTTTACCGCACGGCCCATTTCATCGGGCGTTGGCAGATGGATCACCGGGCGTGCAGTTCGCAGCAGCCAGGTCAGGGACACCACCACCAGCAGCACGGCGGCGCCGAGCAGCGAGCGCAAGCCCCGCGGGGCATCGGCGTCGAGGGTGAATTGCCACCAGAGCTGATGGCTGTACGGAACGTCCTGATAGGCGAACAGCAACAGCCAGATCGACGCACCGAGTACGCACAGGCTCGCCACCAGATACAGCGGCGAGAACGGCACCTCGGTCAGACGGCTGGGGCGATAGAACGAGCTGCGGAAAACCCCCAGCAAGCTCGCAGTCAGGGTCAGCAGGCAGGCTTCTTCCCAGTCGAAACCCTTGAGCAGAGAGAGCAGGGCAGCGACCAGCAACAATATGGTGGTCAGCATCCAGGCGGCTGACAGTCGGCGGCGCAGCCCTTGGGCCAGCAGCAAGCAAAGCACGCCGATCAGACTGGCACCGAAGTGCGAGGCGTCGACCAGTCGATGCGGGATCAGAAAGCCGATGTGCTCCAGGCGTGTGTCGATTTCCGGGGTGGCACCGGAGAACAGCAGCACCACGCCGGACAAAAATACCAGCACCGCCAGAATCGGCGCGGCCAGGCCCGACGCGACCCTTAAGGACTGACGCGATTGAAACAGGCGCTGCCCTTCATTGATCAGCAGGAATACGCAGGCCACCAGCAACGGCAGCACCACATAGATCAGGCGATAGAGCAGCAGGGCGGCAGCGAGTGGCGCGGCGCCGAGTGTGTTGGAGAAGGCAGCCAGCAGAATCGCTTCGAATACTCCGACACCGCCGGGAACATGGCTGAGCACACCGGCGGCCAGTGCCAGCAGGTACACCAGCAGGAACGCGCCGAAGGGCGGTGCTTCAGGCAGCAACAGATAGAGCACGGTCGCCGCGGCGGCTACGTCCAGGGCAGTGATGATCAGTTGCAGGAACGTCAGGCGACGGCCTGGGAGGCGCAAGGTGCGGCGTCCGACCTTGACCAGCAGGTTATCCGGGTAAGGTTGCTCTGGCAGGCGACGGCGGTAGATGCCGATGGCCAGTACCGTGAACAACAGCAAAACGGCCGCGGCGATGGCGCCCAGCAAGGTCTCGGACAAACCCAGGGCGGCAGAGGCGCCAGGCAGGTTGCTGAGGGTGGCGAGGGCGGCCAGAGGGGGCAGGGCGCAGCCGAGCGAGAGGCTGGCGAACAGCGTCATATGCGCGACTTCAGAGGCGCCTAGGCCATGACGTGCATATAAACGGTAACGAACCGAGCCCCCCGAGAGCATCGAAAGGCCGATGGCATTGCCGATGGCGAATGCGGTGAACCCGCCCAGGGCCAGGATTCGCGGCGCCAGATTCACGCCTGCGTAGCGGCTGGCCGACCATTCGTAGCCCAGCAGGATAATGAAGCCGACCACGGTCGCGCCCAGCGCGCCCAATAATGCCGGTTTCGGAACTTCGAGAATCGAGTCATGCAAAGCGTACAGATCGAGTTCGCTCAGCAGATGACGACAGGCAATCAGCGCGATAGCGAACAGCAGCAGAGTGACCGCCAGGCCGATGGGCTGACGGTATTTACTGATTCGATCAAGCAAGCGCAGACGCTCGGCCTTGATCGGTTGTGTCGCTGTGACGGTGTCTTGTGGATCAGACGAGTTGGCGCGCATCAATCACCTCTTGGATTGTGCGCGACAGGATGGGGGTATCCAGCCAAGTTACCAATCCCTGTAGAAAAAAATAATCACAAATATTAACGCCTCTCACCGGGTATCGGCGATGGTGCGTCATCAGTCGTAGAGGGTTCTGTCTGAGGTTCAGGATAGTCTGGGCTCAGAGCATGGGTGATCCCGAACGGCTCGCTACACAGTGGCAGATCATTGTTGCGAAAGGACTTTTTCAACAGATACAAAAAAGGCCACTCTTTCGAGTAGCCTTTTTTGATGTTTGGTTGCGGGAGCCGGATTTGAACCGACGACCTTCGGGTTATGAGCCCGACGAGCTACCAGACTGCTCCATCCCGCGTCTGTGTGGCGGCATTCTACAGGCGAACGTCGGAGTGTCAACCGTTAATCCTGAATAGGGTCAAATAAGCGTAATTGAGCGGCGAACGGTCGTGAGGGGGACTTAAGTTTCGGAATCAGAACGATTTCTCGTTTCTGCGCCGTCAGACGTAACCCGCTCGTATCTATGCTCATATTTACAAAAGAGACGCGCACAAAAAAGGCCACTCTTTCGAGTAGCCTTTTTTGATGTTTGGTTGCGGGAGCCGGATTTGAACCGACGACCTTCGGGTTATGAGCCCGACGAGCTACCAGACTGCTCCATCCCGCGTCTGTGTGGCGGCATTCTACAGGCGAACGCCGGAGTGTCTACCGTTAATCCTGAATAGGGCGAAATAAGTGCAAATGAGCGGCGAACGGTCGTGAGGGAGACTTAAGTTTCGGAATCAGAACGATTTCTCAATCCTGCACCGTCAGCCGTTACCCGCTCTTTTCTATCTCGTGTTTACAAAAGAGACGCGCACAAAAAAGGCCACTCTTTCGAGTAGCCTTTTTTGATGTTTGGTTGCGGGAGCCGGATTTGAACCGACGACCTTCGGGTTATGAGCCCGACGAGCTACCAGACTGCTCCATCCCGCGTCTGTGTGTCGGTATTCTACAGAGGATCGGTAAGCTGTCAACCTTCAATCCAGAGAAAACCTCTTCCCGTTCAATCGCTTAGCTTGAAAACAGGGCTGAGTGATTGGCTGTAAGGTCGGTGTGGCAAGGCTTTCAGCTCTATCGCGTGAAGCTTCTCGATTGAAAAAATAAATTCATCCGGCACTTTTCCTACGGGTGGAAAAGAACATTCAGAGTACTGGTGCTATATACAGGTGTCAGTGAGATACTGCCGATCTGACTCGCCAATACGCCATTTCTTCACCATGAACACTGCATTTATATGACGCAGCGAAAAATCATCCACGTCGATTGTGACTGCTTCTACGCCGCCATCGAGATGCGTGACGACCCGCGCCTGGCCGGGAAACCTCTGGCAGTGGGCGGTTCTGCGGATCGGCGTGGAGTGATCGCCACCTGCAATTATGAAGCGCGGGCTTATGGGGTACGCTCGGCCATGTCTTCCGGACATGCCTTGAAGCTGTGCCCGGACCTGACCATCGTCAAGCCACGCATGGATGCCTATAGAGAAGCCTCCAAGGAAATTCACACGATCTTTCGCGATTACACCGACTTGATCGAGCCGCTTTCGCTGGATGAGGCCTACCTCGACGTGTCGGACAGCGCGCATTTCGGTGGCAGCGCCACGCGGATCGCCCAGGACATTCGCCGTCGCGTCTCTAATCAGCTGCACATCACCGTTTCGGCGGGCGTTGCGCCGAACAAGTTTCTGGCCAAGATCGCCAGCGACTGGAAGAAGCCCAACGGCTTGTTCGTCATTACGCCGGATCAGGTCGAGGATTTTGTCAGTGGTTTGCCGGTGAGCAAGCTGCACGGCGTTGGCAAAGTGACCGCAGACAAATTAGGCAGGCTCGGCATCGTCGATTGTTCGCATCTGCGCGAATGGGACAAGTTGGCGCTTGTGCGGGAATTTGGCAGCTTCGGCGAGCGACTCTGGAGCCTGGCCCGTGGGATCGATGACCGGTTGGTGCACAACGATAGTCGTCGACAGTCGATCAGTGTCGAAAACACCTACGACGTCGACCTGCCGGATCTGGTGAGCTGCCTCGATAAATTACCCGAGTTACTGGAAACCCTGGCCGGCCGCATGGCGAGAATCGACAGCAGCTATCGACCGGGCAAGCCGTTCGTCAAAGTGAAATTCCATGACTTCACCCAGACCACTCTGGAGCAGGCCGGGGCAGGGCGGGATTTGGGGAGCTATCAGTTGTTGCTGACCCAGGCGTTCAATCGCGGCGGGAAACCGGTGCGGTTGTTGGGGATTGGGGTGCGGCTGGAGGATTTGCGGGGCGGGTTTGAGCAGATGGAGTTGTTTGAGCGTTGAGACCTGAAAGCAAAAGATCGCCCATGCGGACGATCTTTTAAGGGGCCTTAATTCGGTCCCGGATCCGCTACCAGTCGCCCGGCATCCTTGGTCAACGACTTGAGGAATTCGGTCTGCAACTCGGGATCGTTGCGCGTCAGTTCGATCAGGCTTTGTTCCAGCTCGGTGGCTTCTTCTTCCAGACCCAGTTCCGACAAGCGTTTGACCCGGTGTACCCACTGGCTCACTTCGTCGTCTTCGAGGTCGTCGTAAATCAGTCCGTGAGCTTCGAGCAGCTTGCCACGCAAGGAGCTACTGACCGCCAGGGACGAATTGGTGTGCACGTCGTCCTGAGCATCCTGGACACTGATCAGCAGTCGGCTCAAATGATTGATGTCGTGTTCGGCGAACGGGCTGTCCAGCAGGTTCACGCGCAATACACCGTTTTTGTCGGTGCTCATCTCGAACGTTTCCTTGCCGGCCTTGACCTCAACCGGACGCTCGCTCCATGGCAGGCTCGAGTATTCGGTGCGCTTGTCGAGCTGGACCTCGTCGATTCCCGCCAGGTTCTGTTGCGCGCGACCATGAGACTGCACGTTCATGAACGGGTTGAGCCCGGCGAAACCGTAGCTCAACCAGTCTTTCGTCACGCTGTCCGGCAGGTTGCCGAGGGCGAACACATTGACCACGTTCGCACCGACACCGGCCACCACGGCCACCGCACCCAGCGGAATCTCGTAAGCCTCCCGCCAGGGTTGGTAAGGCGTGTAGCGGTCGTAGTGGCGTGTGACTTCGAATTCGGTGACTTCGAACGTCTTCTGCTCGTGGATCTTCACCCGACGTTGCGGCAGCTCAAGCACCTTTGGCTCGCCGACATCAATCTGCAGGCTGTGATCGAGCAATTTACGCTCGACACGTTCCTCGTGCTCGCTGCGTTGTGACATGTGATTGGCACAGCCGCTGACCAGCAGGGTGCCGCACAGGGCGGCACCACCGAGGCCTAAGGTGTTTCGCTTGAACATGACTTCTCTATCTGGTGTCAGCGGCGGATACGGGACTGAAGGAAGGACAGCACGTCTGCGACCGGCAGCGCTTGCGCTTCGGGCTCGGTGCGGCTCTTGTATTCAAGATTGCCCTCGGCGAGGCCGCGGTCACTGACCACGATCCGGTGAGGAATGCCGATCAGCTCCATGTCCGCGAACTTGATGCCCGGGCTGGTTTTCTTGTCGCGGTCGTCCAGCAGTACTTCGAAGCCGGCGGCAGTCAATTCTGCATACAGCTTGTCGGTGGCTTCGCGAACCTGTTCGGTTTCGTAGCGCAGCGGTACCAGAGCGATCTGGAACGGGGCCAGCGTGTCACTCCAGATGATTCCGTTGGCGTCGTTGTTCTGCTCGATCGCCGCAGCCACCACGCGGGAAACGCCGATGCCGTAGCAACCCATTTCCAGGGTCACTGGCTTGCCATTCTCGCCCAGTACTTCGCACTTCATCGCTTTGCTGTACTTGTTGCCCAGCTGGAAGATGTGCCCGACTTCGATGCCGCGCTTGATTTCCAGGGTGCCCTTGCCATCCGGGCTCGGGTCGCCGGCGACCACGTTGCGCAGGTCGGCAACGGTCGGAACCGGCAGATCACGCTCCCAGTTCACGCCGAAATAGTGTTTGTCATCGATGTTGGCACCGATGCCGAAGTCGCTCATCAGCTCGACGGAACGGTCGATGATGATTGGCAGCGGCAGGTTCAACGGGCCCAGGGAGCCGGCGCCGGCGCCAATGGCGTCGCGCAGTTCGGCTTCGGAGGCCATGACCAGCGGGCTGGCAACGCCAGGCTGGTTGCCGGCCTTGATTTCGTTCAGCTCGTGGTCGCCACGGATGATCAGGGCAATCAGCTTGCCTTTCTCTTCAGCGTGAACCACGAGGGTCTTGATGGTCTTTTCAATCGGCAGGTTGAAGCCTTCGACCAGTTGCGCAATGGTCTTGGCGTTCGGCGTGTCGACCAGGCGCAGCTCTTCGGTTGGTGCGGCGCGGGAAGTTTCGCGTGGCACGGCTTCGGCTTTCTCGATGTTCGCCGCGTAGTCGGAACCGTTGCTGAAGACGATATCGTCTTCGCCGGATTCGGCCAGTACGTGGAACTCGTGGGAGCCAGCACCACCGATCGAGCCGTTGTCGGCTTCAACCGGGCGGAATTTCAGGCCCAGACGGGTGAACACGTTGCAATACGCCTGGTGCATGCGGTCATAGGTGACCTGCAGCGATGGCTGGTCGGCGTGGAAGGAGTAGGCGTCCTTCATGATGAATTCGCGACCGCGCATCAAACCGAAGCGTGGACGGATTTCATCGCGGAATTTGGTCTGGATCTGATACAGGTTGATCGGCAGCTGTTTGTAGCTGCTCAACTCGTTGCGCATCAGGTCAGTGATGACTTCTTCGTGAGTCGGGCCGGCGCAGAAATCGCGACCGTGGCGATCCTTGAAGCGCAACAATTCAGGGCCGTATTCTTCCCAGCGACCGGATTCCTGCCACAACTCAGCCGGTTGGGTGCTCGGCATCAACACTTCGAGAGAGCCCGCGGCGTTCATTTCTTCACGAACGACGGCTTCGACCTTGCGCATCACTCGCAAGCCCATCGGCAGCCAGGTGTACAGGCCCGAGGCGAGTTTGCGGATCATGCCGGCGCGCAGCATCAGCTGATGGCTGATCACGACCGCGTCGGAAGGCGTTTCTTTCTGTGTGGCGAGCAAAAATTGACTGGTGCGCATGGTTGGCCGTTGTCGGTTGCTGATGACGAGAAATGACGGAGCATTGTACGGGCGAGATCTGCTGGCGTACAGGCGTGCGGTCGGCGGGGTGTGGCGAGAGGGCGGGAATCCCCGCGCCCTCTGCGCTGCTTCCTGCTATAGAACCTACGATTCTTCCGCGACCTGGGTCGGAACCGGTTCTGGTGTCGGCGTTGGCGTCGGACCTTCGCGACGGCTCTCCTGGAACCAGTGCAACGCGATCAACAGCAGCGTCGGTACGCCCAGCAGGGCAGTGATCAGGAAGAAGTTGTGATAACCGAATTTCTCCACCATGACCCCCGAGTAGCCGCCGATCAGGCGTGGCAGCAAGAGCATGATCGAGCTGAGCAGGGCGTACTGGGTCGCGGAGAACTTCAGGTTGGTCAGGCTCGACAGGTAGGCGACAAACGCCGAGGTCGCCAGGCCCGAACTGAAGTTATCCAGGGAAATGGTGAGGATCAGCATGTTCAGGTTGGCGCCCATGTCGGCGAGCATCAGGAACAGCAGGTTGGTGCCGGCTGATGTAATGCCGCCGATGAGCAGAATCGGCAAGATGCCGAAGCGCACGATCAGCAGGCCGCCCATGCCGGCGCCGACCAGGGTCATGATCAGGCCAAAGATCTTGCTGACGCTGGCAATCTGATCCTTGGTGAAGCCCTGGTCGATGTAGAACACGTTAGCCATCACGCCCATGACCGTATCGGACATCCGATAGGTGGCGATCAGCCCAAGCAGCAGGAATGCTTGCCAGCGGTAGCGCAGAATGAAGTCGTTGATCGGCGTCAGCACCGGCGCCAGGCCGCGGCGGCCAATGGCCGACAGGCACATGGCGGTGAGCGTGGTGTAGAGGATTGCCCGCAGGAACGCGCGGTCTTCGAGCAGCAGGTCGAGCACGCTCACGCCTTCGAACAGCACGCTGGCGAAATCGGTGTTGTACAACTGAGTGAACATGGCCGGCACGGAAACCAACAGTACGATCAGCACAAACACCGATGCCAGTTGATGCACAAAGCTGTAGCGCCCGGCCTGAAGCTGCGTGCGCAGCGGCACCGGCGGTTCGCGCATGAAAAAGGAGGTCAGCAGCGCCGGAACCATCAAGGCGCCGAACAGGATGTAGGTGCCGGCCCATGCCGAATGCTTATAGTTGAAACCGGTGGAACCGAAGCCCTCAGCGAAGAACAGGGCGCCAGCGGTGGCCAGCAGCGCGGCGATCCGATAACCGGACATGTAACTGGCGGCGAGGGCGGCCTGGCGGGTGTCGTCGGCGATTTCCAGGCGATAGGCGTCGACCGCGATGTCTTGCGTCGCCGAAGCGAAGGCGACAACCACAGCAATAGCGATCAGCCAGGACAAATGCTTTTGCGGGTCGCAGAAACCCATCCCGATCAGGCCGAGGATGACCAGTGCCTGGGAAAGCACCAGCCAGGAACGTCGGCGACCGAGCTTGCCGAGAAATGGCAGGCGCCATTGGTCGAGCAGCGGTGACCAGACCCATTTAAAGGCGTAGGCCAGGCCGATCAGGCTTGCATAGCCAATGGTTTCGCGAGCCACGCCGGCTTCGCGCAGCCAGACCGAAAGTGTCGAAAACACCAGCATGTAGGGCAGGCCGGCGGCGAAACCAAGCAGCAACAGTACAAGCGTCGATGGGCTGGCATAGGCGGCGAGCGCGGCGCGCCAGGTTTTACGGGGCATGGGCTGGAGTCTGCCTCAAGAAATACGGAAACAAAGCGCGCACTCTAACCGCTGTGCTCTACCGGGCGCCAGCCATGGCGCTGAATATCAACACGATTGTTCAGGATACTGATGCCCTCCATGCGCAAACGCGCGCGTTGTTCATCCCCCGAAGGGCTGCCTGCAGGCAGGCTGATACGCCCGCCGGCGCCGAGCACGCGGTGCCAGGGTAATTTGCTGTCGCCCGGCAGTTGGCTCAGTGTCCGTCCGACGAAGCGGGCGGCGCGACCCAGTCCCGCCAACTCGGCGAGTTGACCGTAACTCACGACTTTGCCCTCCGGGACTTGCGCCAGTGTCAGGTACAGCGCCGTGCGTCGGATTTGCGCCGGACTATCGGTTTCAGTGGTTGAGTCGGTCACGTCGGCAGTTCCTGAAAAAGTTCGTCTTACCGTCTGTAGAGTAAATCCTGGATCGCCCATTGAGAAATGAACTCAATAGAAATAGTCGGGTCAGTCCTTGCTAGGGTCTTATTCGTATGGATAATGCCGACTTTTTTTCGCAAACTTGAGCCTGTATTTGCTTATGTTGTCCAGAACTCTGCTGTGCCTGGCTGTCGTCAGTACTTCCACGCCCTTGCTCGCCGATACCGTCTGGTTGAAGAACGGTGACAAGCTGAGCGGCAAGATCACCGTTTTCGATGGTGGCAAGCTGTTGATCCAGACCGAATACGCCGGTGCCGTCCCGATTGATTGGAAGCAGGTCAAAACCTTGGAAAGCGATCAGCAGTTGCTGGTCAAGCAGGATGCCTACACCGGCGAAAAGGCCAAGGCACTGCATGCGGCAGAAGACGGCAAGGTCACCCTGGCCAATGGCGACGCTCCCAAGACCGTCGAACTGGCCAGCATTCAGCAGATCCTCAAGCCCAAGCCGGTGGTAGAGGATTTGGTGTGGAAGGGTAATGTCGATGCAGCGCTGGATTATCAGCGGGCCGAGAAAGACACCGACGATTACGATATCGACTTCAAGACCACTGCGCGTCATGGCAGATGGCGACACACCGCAGAAGGCGAGTACAACCGCGAATTTCAGGATGACGTGGTCACTACCGATAACTTGCGGGGCGAATACTCGCTCGACCGCTTCCTGACCGAAAAATGGTTCTGGCAAGGGCGCGCGGTCTATAAGCGCGACAAGGTCGAAGAGCTGGCCCGTCAGCGCACCGTCGGTACTGGTCCGGGTTACCAGTTCTGGGATAACGAGCTGGGCGCATTCTCGCTGGGCTCGCTGGTCAACCGCACGGACTATGAGTTCGCTGACGGCAGCAAAGAAAACTTCTATTCCGTGGCGATGAAGTGGGACTACAACCGCTACCTGATTGGTAAGAAGGTGGAGTTCTTCACGAACGGCGAAGTGGGCAAGCCGCTGTCGGGCGTGGCGGATTACGCGCTCGATGCCGAGATGGGCTTGCGCTACAAAGTGACCGAATGGGCGTCGCTTAACCTGAAGGCCGAGCGAGACATCATTAGCGGCACCGACGATGCTGATCTGGACAAGACCCGGTACACCGCTGGGTTTGGTGTGGCCTGGTAAGACGCAAAAAATCGCAGCCATGGGCTGCGATTTTTTTTGCCTGCAAAACAGACAGGCACAAAAAAGCCCCGCTTTTGAGGGCGGGGCTTTTTACTAAAGCAAGTACAAGTTAGATAACTTGAACTTCTTCAGCTTGCATGCCTTTCTGACCGCGGGTAGCGATGAAAGAAACCTGTTGGCCTTCTTTCAGGCTTTTGAAGCCGTCGGATTGGATAGCTTTGAAGTGAACGAACAGGTCGTCACCGGATTGTGGAGTGATGAAGCCGAAGCCTTTTTCATCGTTGAACCACTTAACGGTACCAGTTTGGCGATTAGACATGGTGTAACTCCTTGAACAAAGATAACTGCGACGCAGGAAGAACCCTGGCCGAGACTGAGTGCAAAGAGCAGGAAAAATTCTTGTAGATGGTTGGATCGAAATTCAACATATCGTGTAGAGATTCTCAGTGACACAAGCAGCACAGTGGCGCCACCTTAACCCTTTTTCCGGAACGTGCCAATGCTTCCTGCGAAGGTTTCTCTGTTTTCATGACTGACGGTCCGCCGGTTTACCCGCAAGGGCCGGAAATTACTGGGGATCGGCAAGATTTGTGACCCGGACTTTGAACCCGAAGCGCGCGCCCGGTAAGATGCCGGACAGATTTTCTCCACCTCGCTATTCAGGACACCCGCCATGAGCATCAAATCGGACAAGTGGATTCGCCGCATGGCGCAAGAGCACGGCATGATCGAGCCCTTCGTAGAGCGCCAGGTGCGCGGCAGCGACGATAGCCGTGTGATCTCCTACGGCGTGTCAAGCTACGGCTACGATGTGCGTTGCACAAATCATTTCAAGGTGTTCACCAACATCAATTCGGCTATCGTCGACCCGAAAAACTTCGATGCCGGCAGCTTCGTCGACATCCACAGCGACGTGTGCATCATTCCGCCGAACTCCTTCGCCCTGGCCAGCACCGTCGAATATTTCCGCATTCCGCGTAATGTATTGACCATTTGCCTGGGTAAAAGCACCTATGCGCGCTGCGGCATCATCGTCAACGTCACGCCGCTTGAGCCTGAGTGGGAGGGTCATGTGACCCTGGAGTTCTCCAACACCACCAATCTGCCGGCGAAAATCTACGCGAACGAAGGCGTGGCACAGATGCTGTTCCTTGAATCCGACGAAGAGTGCGAAGTGTCCTACAAGGACCGTGGCGGCAAGTATCAGGGCCAGCGCGGCGTTACCCTGCCACGCACCTGATCCGTTCGTCTGGCAAGTCGTGGGAATTCTTGAGCGGGTAGACACTCTATTGGGTGTACTGCCCGGTTCGCGCAACGCGGACGGGGCCATCGCTCAGGAGTGCCCTATGAAGATCGATCCGAAAATAAGTGCCGAACTGGCAAGGCTTGAGCCCAATCAGGTTGGCGTTTTGGCCTGGTCCTTGTTGGCACATCCACCCATCAGCATGGCAGGGGGCATCCCCGGTCAGCCTGATCCCGATACCCCCAACGAACAACCCACCGAGCCCGGTGAGCCTACCCTGCCGGATGAGCCACCTCCCGCGCCCGTTGCTTGATCGCCGCCTGTCGAAAAACGAATGGCCAGTCAGCTGATGTCTTCAAAGAATTCAGCTGACTGGCCATATTTCGTTGTAGAGGTGGGAAGTGAGGCTATTTCAGGTTGCCGCTCAGGAACTGCTTCAACCGCTCACTCTTCGGATTGCCCAGCACATCGTCCGGTGCACCTTCTTCCTCCACCAACCCTTGGTGCAGGAACAACACCTGACTCGACACCTTACGGGCGAAGCTCATTTCGTGGGTCACCATGATCATGGTCCGGCCTTCTTCGGCCAGGCCCTGGATCACCCTGAGTACCTCACCCACCAGTTCGGGATCGAGTGCCGAGGTCGGTTCGTCGAACAGCATGACTTCTGGTTCCATGGCCAGCGCCCGAGCGATGGCGACCCGTTGCTGCTGGCCACCGGAAAGAAACGCCGGGTATTGATCCGCCACGCGCGCCGCCAGCCCGACCTTGTCGAGGTAGCGCCGTGCGCGGTCTTCGGCTTCCTGTTTGCTGCAGCCCAGCACCCGGCGCGGGGCCATGGTGATGTTTTCCAGCACGGTCATGTGGCTCCACAGGTTGAAATGCTGGAACACCATGGCCAGGCGGGTGCGGATTTTTTGCAGTTCATCGGGGTCGGCCACGTGCATGCCGTGGCGATCCTTGATCATGCGGATGTTCTGGCCATCCAGGCTCATGGCGCCGTCGTTCGGCTGCTCAAGAAAATTGATGCAACGCAGGAAGGTGCTTTTGCCCGAGCCGCTGGCGCCAATCAGGCTGATGACGTCGCCGGTGTTGGCCTTGAGCGAAACGCCTTTGAGTACTTCATGTTCGCCATAGCTTTTATGCAGGCCTTCAATGGTCAGTTTGTACATGGGGCATGCATCCTCAAGGCGAAAGTAGGTAGCCGCTGCGATAGGCTTCGGTGCCCGCGACGTGGGCGATCACCATGCCGGCAGTGGCCATGCGCCGTAGCGAACGGGCGTACATCAACCCGGCAACGGTGCAATGAACGGGGGTGACGCGATCAAGGATCGGGTCGATGATTTCAGCGATCAATTGCCCGGCTTCGAGGTATTCCCCGGGCAGCGCGGTGAACACCAGCAGCCCGCCGACCGGTGTTGCCACCGGTTCAACGCCGGCCAGCGGTGTGGCCGGGTAGGGCAGTTCGGGTAGTGGCGCCGGCTCGCCGGCAATCGCGCCGTAATGAATCAGGTAATCGATCAGCGCCTGGCAATCGAGGCTGGCCAGTGGATGATTGACGTCACCCTGACCGCGCAATTCGACGGTGACCGAGAAACTGCCCAGCGGAATATCGAAGTGTTCGCCGAAGCGTTCCTTCAACTGCCACCAGAGCAGGGTGAAGCATTCATCGAACGACTGACCGCCGGAGTCGGTAGCCAGCAGGCTGGCTTCGGCACCGATGTAGCGCGCCAGCGGCTCGACCTGCGGCCAGGCCTCGGGCGTGGTGTAGATGTGGGCGACCGCTTCGAAATCGCAATGCAGGTCCAGCACCATGTCGGCATCGCAGGCCAGCCGTTGCAGGGTCAGGCGCTGGGATTGCAGTTGCGTGCTGGCAGTCTGTTGGGCGAGGGCATTGCGCAGGCTGCTGCGAATCAGTTCGAGGTTGTGCTGCGGATCGTCGCCGAGCAGGCCTTCGATCTCGTTGCCGACGGCTTCGCTCACATCGACGAACCAGCGATTGAAGTTCTGCCCGCTTTCGAGGTCGTAACGGCCCAGCGGCACATCCATCAGCACTTGTTCGAGGCCTACCGGGTTGGCCACCGGCACCAGCACGATTTCGCTGCGCAGACGGCCGGCGGCTTCGAGTTCCGCCAAGCGTTGCTTGAGGTGCCAGGCAACCAGCATGCCCGGTATTTCGTCGGCATGCAGGGATGACTGAATGTAGATCTTGCCTTTGGCCGCTGATGGGCCGAAGTGAAAACTGTGAATCTGTCGAGCGGTCCCCGGCAGCGGGGCCAGCAGGTCATGAATCTGGTGGCGCATGTCTCTTTATCCCTAAAGCGGGTCCTAGTGGGTCGGCCCGAGGAAGGCCAGCCATCGGCGTTCGGCGAGGCGGAACAGGCCGACCAGCGCAAAGGTAACGGTCAGGTAGATCAGCGCAGCGATGCCGAACGACTGGAAGGTCAGGAAGGTCGCCGAGTTGGCGTCCCGCGCGACTTTCAAGATGTCCGGGATGGTCGCGGTGAAGGCCACGGTGGTCGAGTGCAGCATCAAAATCACTTCGTTGCTGTAATAAGGCAACGAACGACGCAAGGCCGAAGGCATGATCACGTAGGCATAAAGCTTCCAGCCTGTCAGACCGTAAGCCTTGGCCGCTTCGACTTCACCATGCGCCATGCTGCGAATCGCCCCGGCGAAAATCTCCGTGGTGTAGGCGCAGGTATTCAGGGCGAAGGCCAGGATCGTGCAGTTCATCGCATCGCGAAAGAACGCATCCAGTACAGGTTGGGCGCGAACGGCGGCCAGACTGTAAATCCCGGTGTAGCAGATCAGCAACTGAATATAGAGAGGCGTACCCCGGAACAGGTAGGTGAAGAACTGAACCGGCCAGCGGATGTAGAAGTGCGGGGAAACCCGGGCGATGGACAGCGGGATCGACACCACGAAACCGATGAAGATCGACGCGCTGAGCAGCCACATGGTCATGGCCAGACCGGTGATGTTGTAGCCGTCGGTATAAAGGAAAGGTTTCCAGTATTCCTGCAAGAGTTCGATCATCGTACCGCCTCCCGGGAACCGGCGGCGTAGCGGCGTTCAAGCCAGCGCAGGACGAAGTTGGAGGCGCTGGTGATCAGCAGGTAAATCAGTGCTGCAAGCACCAGGAAGTAGAACAGCTGATAAGTGCTTTTGCCGGCATCTTGCGCAGCCTTGACCAGGTCGGCGAGGCCGATGATCGAGACCAGTGCGGTGGCCTTGAGCATCACCATCCAGTTGTTACCGATACCCGGCAGGGCAAAACGCATCATCTGCGGAAACACCACGATCCAGAAACGCTGGCCGCGCTTGAGGCCATACGCGGTTGCCGCTTCGACCTGACCCCGTGGCACCGCGAGAATCGCGCCCCGGAAGGTTTCGGTGAAATACGCGCCATAAATGAAGCCCAGGGTGATGACCCCGGCGCTGAACGGGTTGATCTCGATGTATTCCCATTCCATGAAATCGGTAAACGACGTCAGCCAGGTTTGCAGGCTGTAGAAGATCAACAGCATCAGCACCAGGTCCGGTACACCGCGAATCAGTGTGGTGTAGAGCTGGGCCGGGACGCGCACCAGTTTGACTTTTGACAGCTTGGCACTGGCGCCGAGCAAGCCGAGCAAAACGGCCACCAACAGCGACAATATCGATAATTTGATGGTCATCCAGGTGCCTTCCATCAGCAACGGACCGAAGCCCTGGAGGCTGAAGGCTGAGAGCCTCAGATTTTGTAGTAGGTTTTCGAACATAAATCAGCAACCTGATCGGATGAAAAAAGCGCCCATCGCAAGATGGGCGCCGGGCATTATTTGCCGCTGTACAGATTCAGATCGCCAAAGTGTTTCTTCTGAATGGTGGCGTAGGTGCCATCGTCGTGTAACGCTTTGATACCTTTATCCAAAAGTGCCTTGAGGTCTTTGTTACCTTTAGAGATACCGATAGCTGTTTTGGCTGGCAGCAATTCGCTGTCCACCGGCTTGCTGATTTCGTAACCCTCGCCTTTTGGCGACTTCAAAAAGCCCAGTTCGGCCTGCAGCATGTCCTGGATGCCGGCGTCGAGACGACCGGAAGTCAGGTCGGAATACACCTGGTCCTGGTTCTGATAGGCCTGGGTTTTCACGCCCGCCTTGTCCAGAACGGCTTTGGCATAGGCTTCCTGGATGGTGCCTTGTTCGTAGCCGACGGTTTTGCCCTTGAGCGAAGCGACGTCTGCGGTGATGCCAGAACCTTTCTTGGACACGTAAGCGGTTGGGCCGGAGAACAGCTCGCTGGAGAAGTCGATGACTTTTTCGCGGGCCGGGGTGACGGTCATCGATGAGATCACACCGTCGAATTTATTGGCCTTCAGGCCCGGAATCATGCCGTCGAAATCGCTTTCGACCCACTTGCACTTGACCTTCAGCTCGGCGCAGATCGCGTTACCCAGATCGATGTCGAACCCTACCAGGCTACCGTCAGCCGCTTTCGACTCAAACGGGGCGTAGGAAGGGTCAACGCCAAAACGCAATTCCTTGTATTCCTTGGCCAGCGCGGAACCGGCTGCCATGCACAACGCCAGTGCAGAAAGGGTCAGCAATGCTTTTTTCATTATTCAATCCCTAAAAACCAATATGAGCGCTTGCGGCGCAGAATTATTGTTACTGGAAAGCGTAAGACCCTATGAAAGTAGCAATTTCCGAACCAGAGTCCCGAACAAGTGTTTTAAAAGGTGATTCAAGAAATGGCAAGGAGGGATTTGTGCACGAAAACGGGCGCCGGAAAATAGCTGCACCAACTTGGTTCGGGATGATCGTTCCCACGCTCCGCGTGGGAATGCCTCCATGGACGCTCCGCGTCCAATCTGGGACGCGGAGCGTCCCGGGCTGCGTTACCACGCAGAGCGTGGGAACGATCAGGGAGAGGGCCGCTTAGCCCAACAAATCCTGCAACGTTCCCAGATTGTCAGCTTCTTCGACCGACTTATCCTGCCGCCAGCGCAACATCCTCGGAAACCGCACCGCAATCCCGCTCTTGTGTCGTCTGGACAGGGCGATGCCCTCAAATCCCAGTTCAAACACCAGGCTCGGCGTCACGCTGCTCACCGGCCCGAATTTCTCTACGGTGGTCTTGCGCACGATGCTGTCTACCTGGCGCATTTCTTCGTCAGTCAGCCCCGAATACGCCTTGGCGAACGGCACCAGTGCCCGTTCGCTCGCCTCAGGCGGCCCGTCCCACACGGCAAAGGTGTAATCGCTGTAGAGACTGGCGCGACGACCATGGCCGCGTTGCGCATAAATCAGCACCGCGTCGACGCTGAACGGGTCGACTTTCCATTTCCACCAGACGCCCATGTCCTTGGTGCGCCCGACGCCATACAACGCATCCCGGGCCTTGAGCATCATGCCTTCGACACCGAGCTTGCGGGAGGCTTGCCGTTGTCGGGCGAGGTCGAGCCAGTCTTCGCCGGTGAGCACAGGCGAGGGCAGCAGCGCCGGGTTAGCGCAGCTTTTCACCACCTGTTCCAGCTGAGTGCGACGCGTGGCCTGAGTCTGATTGCGCCAGTCTTCGCCCTGCCATTCCAGCAGGTCGTAGGCGAGGACCACCACCGGCACTTCTTCGAGGATTTTTTTGTCCAGGGTTTTACGACCGATCCGCTGTTGCAGCAGAGCGAAAGGTTTTACCGCGGGTGAAACCGGGGAGTGAGGGTTGAAGGCGTCCTCGGTGGTGGGTTGCTCGGTTTTCCAGGCGACGATTTCACCGTCGATCACCGTACCCTCGGGCAAGCAGTGAACCAGACTGTCGAGTTCGGGGAAGCGCTCGGTGACCAGCTCTTCACCTCGCGACCAGATCCACAGTCGCCCGTCGCGTTTGACCACTTGGGCGCGGATGCCATCCCACTTCCATTCCACTTGCCAATCGCTGACCGGGCCGAGCAGGGCTTCGAATTGTTCAACGGGTTGCGATAGCGCGTGAGCGAGGAAAAACGGGTAGGGCTGACCGCCCCGTTGCGCATGTTCGTCAGACGATTCGGCGGCGATCAACTTCAAATAACCCGGCGCGCTCGGGCGGTTGGACAGGTCGGTGTACCCCACCAGTCGCTGGGCTACTCGTTTGCTGTCGAGCCCGGCCATCGCCGCCAAGGCGCGGGTGACCAGCAGCTTGGAGACCCCGACGCGGAAGCTGCCGGTGATCAATTTGATGCACAGCATCAGGCTCTGGCGGTCCAGTTGCGACCACAGGGCAGGCAGTCGCTCGGCGAGGACTTGCGGGGTTTCACCGCGCAGCGGCAGCAGTTTGTCTTCAATCCACACTGCCAATCCATCGGTGGAGCTGTGAAGCGCTTCGGGCAGTACCAGCGAAATGGTTTCCGCCAGATCGCCGACCGCCTGATAACTCTCTTCGAACAGCCACGGCGCGAGGCCGGAGATCTCCATCGCCAGCTCTCGCAGGATGCGCACCGGCACCAGTTGCCGAGGCCGTCCGCCGGACAAAAAGTAAACAGCCCATGCGGCATCTTCCGGCGCGGCTTTGGCGAAGTAGTTTTGCATCGCCGCGAGTTTGGCGTTGCTCGATGTTGTGGCGTCGAGTTCGGCGTACAACTCGGCGAACGCCTTCATGGCAGTACCTCGGCACTCTCGGGTTCGACGGCTGCGCTTTCTTCCTCGTCGTCGCCGTACTCGGTGCTGAAACCCATGGCATCGAGACCCTGTTCGCGCAGATGGCGCACCAGTACCCCGACCGAACCGTGGGTAACTATCACCCGCTCGGCACCGGTCTGTTCGATGGCCCAGAGCAGGCCGGGCCAGTCGGCGTGGTCAGACAGTACAAAGCCACGATCCACGCCACGTCGCCGCCGTGTGCCACGCAAACGCATCCAGCCGCTGGCGAAGCCGTCGCTGTAGTCGCCGAATCGGCGTATCCAGGTGCTGCCGCCAGCCGAAGGTGGGGCGATGACCAAGGCCTTGTGCATCATCGGATCGCTCTTTTGGACCTCGCCGGCATAGATCGTTGGCGGTAAGTAAATACCGCTCTCGCGATACACCCGGTTCAGTGGTTCCACAGCGCCATGCACCAGAATGGGGCCGAGGCTGGCGTCGATGCCGTGGAGAATGCGCTGGGCTTTGCCGAAGGCATAGCAGAACAACACGCTGGTTTTGTCGGCGGCGGCATTGGCCTGCCACCACTGATTGATCTCGGCGAAGACGTGCGCCTGGGGTTGCCAGCGATAAATCGGCAGGCCGAAGGTCGATTCTGTGATGAAGGTATCGCAGCGCACGGGTTCGAACGGCGCGCAGGTGCCGTCGGGCTCGATCTTGTAATCGCCCGACGCGACCCAGACTTCACCGCCGTATTCCAGACGCACCTGGGCTGAGCCAAGCACATGGCCGGCGGGGTGAAAGCTCAGGGTTACGCCGTGATGAGTCAGAGGTTGACCGTAAGGCAGGGTTTGCAGGTTGATATCCTGACCCAATCGCGCACGCAAAATCCCTTCGCCGGGAGCGGCCGCCAGATAATGCTGATTGCCGGTGCGGGCATGGTCGCCGTGAGCGTGGGTGATGACTGAACGTTCGACCGGTCGCCACGGGTCGATATAGAAATCCCCGGCCGGGCAGTACAAACCTTCAGGGCGCGCGATAACAAGATCCATGTTGTTACCAAAGTGGAGGGACTTGTTAGCTATGAGGTTTGCGCGAAGCCAGAAGTTCTATCGAAATTTCATTGGTCAATGATGATCGTTCCCACGCTCTGCGTGGTAACGCCTCAAGGGACGCTCCGCGTCCAGTGACGCGGAGCGTCACGGGCTGCATTCCCACGCAGAGCGTGGGAATGCTCAGGTGGAGGCGGGGTTACTTACCAGGAGTAAGAGTCAACCGCTTGTTGCCATACGCCTTGTCAAAGTTCTGCGGCTGCATCGGCAGACTCATGTATTGCCCCTTCAGCCAAGGATCAATGCTGTCGAGGTAGTTCGGACTCGCCGGATTACCGGATTGCCCCGTACCGTTCTGCCCCATCAGTGGTTCGGCCTGGCCGAAGTCGACGATAAAGCGCATGGCCGGCGCCAGGGTGGTGTTGAAATCCTGACCCCAGGCGAATGCTGCAGTATTCAGTGTGGTGTGGTCGCCACCGGCTGCAAGCGGGCCGCGCACCGTCTGGCCACCGGTGTTTTTCCATTCGTAGCGGTGCAGTTTGCCCCATTGCCAGGCTTTGTGATCGCCGCCCAACTGACTGTCGCCCGCGCTGATCGCGGCTGCCAGGCTGCGGGCGAGGATCGCCGGTTTATCTTCTTTCTGTGGCGTGCGAGCGTCATCCCAGAACGGACTGTCCTCACGACCCAGCAGGTGATCGGCCTGGGCCGCGTAGGACAACTTGCCGTTGGCGATAAAGGCTTTCCACGTCAGGCTGCTTTCCGGGCCCAGTTCGTCGAGGAAGATTTGCTGGGTGCTTTGCTGCAGGAACAATTCGTAAATCGCTGCATCAGCGGAGGTCGGGCTGAGTTTGCCGTCGAAGGCCATCAGGCGGGTATACGCCTCGCGAGCCTTGCCACGATCCGCCTCAGGCAACGCTTCGATGGCCTGCTTGAGCGGTTGCGACATGCCCGGTGCTTCAAACATTTTCTTCAGCTTGGCAGCGAAAGTGGTGGTCTGGTCGTATTGCATGGCGATCAGGCTGCGCGTGTCGTGTTTGCCCACGCCTGCCAGTTCGGCCAGGCGTTCGCCACGCTCCGGCGCCGACCATGAATTGGACAGCTGCATGCCGTAGCCATGGGGAATGACGCGCTGGTTGGCGGTGCCGAGCCAGCCCTGGGCCGGATCCTGGTCGTAGGGATGGAGCATCGGGTCGGCGTAACCATCCCAATCGTAACGACCTTCCCAGCCCGGCGACGGCAGCAGGCCTTCGCCTTCGCGACGGTTCGGGAAGCGACCGGTGACTTGCCAGCCGATGTTGCTGGCGTCGGCAAATACCAGGTTCAGCGCGATGGCGCGGATTTCACGGCTGGCGTCCGAAGCTTTCTCGACGGTCTGGGCGCGGGACAGGTCGAAAAACGCATCCAGGGTCTTGTCATCGGTGAAGTTCGGCGTCTGCAAGGCCAGGCCGAAACCGTTGGCCAGCGTCGTGCCTTGGGCACTGTTGAGCAGCGGGCCATGGCGGGTTTCGTACACCACTTCGCGAATCGGCCGCTGTCCTTTGACGAAGTAGGTTTCGTTACGCACGATCGCCGGCTGCCATTTGCCGCCAACCTCGTAGGAAAGACCATTACCCTGGCGTTTGATTTTTTCCAGGAACAGGTCCTGGTTATCGCCCATGACGGTGGTCATGCTCCACGCCACTTTGCCGTTGAAACCGCCGAGCACCATCGGCAAACCGGCAATCGTCACACCAGAAGCCTGGTATTTCGGCGCGCGAATCTGCACGTAACTGAACAACGACGGCACGCCCAGTGGGCCATGGCTGTCGCTGGCCAGCAGGCTTTTGCCGCTGCGGCTGCGTTGCGGGCCGATCGCCCAGTTGTTCGACGAGGTCGCGCCCAGCAGATTCAGATCAGACAGTTGGCTCGTGGCTTTGCTGATCTCGGCCAGGCCCGGGATTTGCCCGTTGAGCTTGATGCCCTGAAGTTTTTCAGCTTCGGCCAGCGGCAGTTTTTCATCGGGAGCGGACGGCGTCAGCCACGGGAGCTTGTCGGTGCTGACGGTCTGGGCCAGCATCAGCGAGGAGATTTCTTCCGGCAGGTTCGCCGACTGGCTGAAGTTCAGCAGGCAGAAAATCAGCGCCGAATCTTCCGGCTTCCAGTATTCAGGCTTGTAGCCGGTGGCCGCGAGGTCCGCCGGCAGCTTGTCGCGATAGCGGAACAGGTAGGCGTTGACGCCACGGGCATAGACTTCGAAGAAGCGTTTAAGGCGCGGCGAAGACGCCTTGTACAGCTCGTCGGCGCTTTTCTTCAGATTGACGGCACGCATGTAGCGGTCAGCGTCGAGCAGGTCTGAACCGGACATCTCCGACAAACGGCCCTGAGCCAACAGGCGCAGGGTGACCATTTGCGTGATGCGGTCGGTGGCGTGGACGTAACCCAGGGTGAACAGTGCGTCGTGGAAGGTGTTGCTTTCGATCAACGGCATGCCCATGGCATTGCGGCGCACCGAAACGTTCTGCGCCAGGCCCTTGAGCGGCTGCACGCCGGTGGTCGGCGGGAGGGTGTCCTGGGTGTTCCAGGTCTGACAACCGGTCAGGCTCAAAACACCGGCCACTGCTGCGGCAACGCCGAACCGGGGAAGAAAATGTGTAAGGGCTGGCGAGGCCATGGCAAAGCTCCTGCGGGGGGTAGCGTCATTAAAGGCGCTACGTTAGTGAGCAGGAGGTGCCCGCGCAAGCGGCGGCGGGGTTATTTCTTCGCGGTGATCGTTCCCATGCTCTGCGTGGGAATGTTTGCGTTCTATAGCTTGCCTGTAGGAACAGGTGATGCTGAAGTGCGGGAAATTCAATGACCCCCGCATGAGAAAAACCGGCATGGAGCTCAAAACAAACGCGGCGCTGATCATCATCGATCAACAAAAAGGCATCCTGCATCCCAAGCTGGGTCGCCGAAATAATCTTCAGGCCGAGCAGCGAATCCTCGATTTGCTAGGGCATTGGCGTCAAACCGGGCGACCGGTCATTCATGTGCAGCACCTGTCCCGTTCACCTGATTCAGTGTTCTGGCCGCAGCAATCGGGGGTGGAATTTCAGGAACGGTTTCAGCCACAGACCGGTGAGCAACTTGTTCAAAAGCAGGTGCCGGATGCGTTTTGTGCGACGGGGCTTGAGAAAAGTTTGCGAGAGGCGGGGATCGATCAGTTGGTCATTGTCGGCGTAGCGACCAATAACTCGGTGGAGTCCACGGCGCGAACGGCCGGTAATCTGGGGTTTGAAACGTGGGTCGTGGAGGATGCGTGTTTTACCTTCGACAAGGCTGACTACTTCGGCAACGCCCATTCAGCTGAAGAAGTGCATGCGATGTCGTTGGGCAATCTGCATGGGGAATATGCGACGGTCGTGAGCTCTGCGCAGATTTTGTAGGAGCGAGCGATCGCTCACTCCTACAGAGCAGTGCTTCAACGCTTTATGCGCCGTGGCACTTCTTGAATTTCTTGCCGTTGCCGCATGGGCAAGGATCGTTGCGGCCGACGTCTTTCAGGGCGTTGCGCACCGGTTCCTGGTGGGCGTGGCCGCAGTTCGGGCCGTGGACATGGCCATGGTCGTGATCATGGTGGTCGTGATGGTCATGATCGTGGTTGCAGTCAGGGCCATGGACATGGGGTTGCTGGGTCATCGGTTTTGCTCCGGAATTAAATCGGCGGGGATTATCACGCCATTGCGCGCCAGGTGCACGTAGTGCGCGATGAATAAACCGGTTTCCAGTTCACCTTCCAGACGATAGGGAATGGGCTGGTCGGGTTTTTTCAGCAGTTTCACCACATCCCGCACCTTGGGCCACAGATTGGTGCGGATCGGTACTTTAAAGTAGGCACTGCGTTTGGGACCGACTGTGAACCAGTGTTCGTGCTCACCTTCGGTCAGCAGCATGTCGCCCAAGTGAATGCGGTACTCGATGCCCCGCACCGTCAGGTCACTGTCGTTGGGGTTGTCGACGCGAAAGTGCAGCAGGAATCGCTGTTGCATAAGTTTGGCCTGGACTACTTCGACCTTGACCAGATGCACCTGCGGTTCCGGTTCATCGTCGCCGAACCAGGACGCACAGCCGCCAAGCCCCAGAAACAGGAGCAAGGTGAGGGTTTGAAAGACGCGCCGCTGACTGAGCATGGAGTGACTCCCTTTGATGCCCAGTCTAGCCTCTTGCGATTACCTCATCTGCTGAAATAACCCGCACAACACTTTTTGAATTTCTGTCCGCTGGCGCAAGGGCACGCATCATTGCGTCCGGCCTTGAGTTGTACGGTGGGGTCGATGAAATACCAGCGGCCCGCGTTCTGCACGAACGACGAGCGTTCGCGGTGGCTGTGTTCACCGCTGCCATCGTGCCAGCGCGCGGTAAAGGTCACGAAGGCATGTTCCGGCTGACCGCCCAAGACCTCGGAGCTTTCCACTTCAAGGCCCAGCCAGGTGCTTTGGGCGCTCCAGTCGCTGATGGACTGTCGATCGAGGTCTGCCTGTTGTGCGGGCAGGGTGGTCGCCACCAGATAATCGATCAGCCCCAGTACGTACGCGCTGTAGCGCGAACGCATCAAGGCTTCGGCACAAGGCGCCGGATGACCGGCGTGGTAATGACCGCAGCAGGCATCAAGCAGGGTGCCGCTACCGCAGGGGCAAATGGATGTACTCATTGCGTTACCACCAATATTTCCCGAAGTTTTCCGGATTGGCCCAGAACCGTGAGTTGAGCCAGTCGGGGACTTGTTTGTAGTCAAGCAGATCATAGGTGAACAGGGTCAGCACTTGATCGTCGCGCTGGAAGCGTTCGCTGGCTTGCAGGGCCAGGGAGAAAAAATCGGTTTCCTGCCAGCCGCTGGCCGGCAAGTCCGCCAGCACCGCGATGCGACTGGCGTTGAGGTTTCGGATCCCGCCAAGCAGGTTCAGGCCATCGCGTTTGGGCAAGTGCTCGAGGCAATCGACCACCAGCGCCAGGTCAAACCGGCGCGCCGCCAGTTCGGCCGGCAACGCCCCGGGCGCCGCATGGGCCACACAAGCGTCCGGGTGCGCCAGCTTGAAGGCCTCAAGCGCGGGGAACTCGCTGGCGCCAATCAGCAACAGGCGCGCGGGGGCATAACGATCAAGCAAAGCGGCCAACGCCTGCTGGGGCGTGCGCGAAGAAATACCTGCAATCATCGAAGATCCTCAATCAGAGCTGCCAAGACTAGCCTGCTCAAAGGGCCGGGCCTAGAGCTGGTTCGTCCTAAAAGCGCCGATCTGCCGTGAACACGGGTTAAAACAGCAATGGCCTATTGCTGGCGGAGATTAAAACTCGGGTCTTTACTACCTGAATCGGTTCTAAGCCGATCCCCTCAGGAGAAAACTAGATGAGCATAGTTCGCACAGCATTACCCTTGGTTCTGCTAACCAGTGTGTTGACTGGTTGCGCAGGTTTGCAGAAAACCGACTGGCCGACCTGTGCGGCGGTCGGCGGTGTCGTGGGTGCAGGTCTCGGCGCGACCGAGAGCTCGGCATGGGCGGGGTATGGCGCGCTGCTCATCGGCGGCACCGCTGCGGCCTATTGCTGGGTTCACGGTGATGGCGACGAAGACGGCGATGGCGTGCCGGATAGCCGCGACAAGTGCCCGGGAACACCTAGAGGCGTGCGGGTCGATGCCGATGGTTGCCCTCCACCGGTGCCTGCACCAGTGGTCGAAGAAGCGGCCGTGGTTAGAGAAGAAGTCATCGTCATTCGCGATGTTCACTTCCAGTTCGACAAGGCCACACTGACCCCTGCCGACAAAGTGGTACTCGATAAAATCGCCACTCGCTTGAAAGGGGAAGCGCCTAACGCCCAACTGACTGTAACCGGTCACACCGACAGCGTGGGCAGCGATACCTATAACCAGAAACTGTCGGATCGTCGTGCGCACTCGGTAGTTGAATACCTGATTTCCCAAGGTGTACCACGCAGCAGCTTCGTTTCTGTCACCGGTGCCGGTGAAAGCCAGCCGGTTGCCGATAACAAAACCGCTGACGGCCGCTCGATGAACCGTCGCACGGAAATCAAAATCAACCGCTAAACCCCTCGTACTCCGCGGCTTGTGCAGTCGCGGATGCGGGTCTTTACTCCTGTGTGACCGGCATTGGCCGGTAACACAGGAGCTTTCACCATGAGTGTTCTCACACGGACCGTCTTGCCGGTTGTGCTGCTTGGCAGCCTGTTGACCGGTTGCGCTACTCACAGCGATGGCACCGCCCCCCTCAATCAACGAACCTGGCCAGTCTGCAGCGTTATCGGCGGCCTGGTCGGTGGCGGTCTGGGCGCTCTCCAAAGTAGCGGTTGGGCGGCCGGAGGGGCGGCGCTTGGTATCTTGACCGGTGGCTTGATCTGTTACGCCCAGGATGGCGACGAAGACGACGATGGTGTTTTCGATCGACGCGATCGCTGTCCTGATACGCCGGCCAATACCTCCGTCGAACATCATGGTTGCCCCTTGCCAAAGTACCCGGCCAGCGTGAAACCTGAACCTGTGCAATCGGAGGTCATCACCCTGAGCGACGCGGGCGACGTACTGTTTGCCTTCAACCAGTCCGACCTGACCCCTGCCGCGCAGAGCAAGCTGGATTCGCTGATGCCCAAACTGCAAAGCGCCGATGTGGTGAGCATCAAGGTGATCGGTCATACCGACAGCGTCGGCTCGGACACCTATAACCAGGCACTCTCGGAACGTCGCGCCAGTAGCGTGGCGGCCTACCTGTTGAGCCAGGGCCTGGCGCCGAACAAGCTCACCAGCGAGGGCAAGGGCCAAAGTCAGCCGGTGGCCGATAACGAAACGGAAGAAGGACGGGCGAAAAACCGTCGGGTGGAGTTGCACATCAATCGCTGAGCCCCGTGATAGAGCCGTCGGACCAGAATTGAAGTCAGTCCGGCGGCCATTCGGCGGCCTTCATGAAGAATTTTCCGTTGCCCTCTGGCTTATCCCGCGTGGAAGCCGGTACTGTGCGCGCAAAGAATAATTCTCAACGGGGGAGCGTATGAACGTGTTCTGGGGGCTGGGGAAGTTGTTGACCCTGCTGTTCTGGCTGGTGGTGCTGGTCAATCAGCTCATGCCGTTTGTCAATCCTCTGCATCTGTTGGTCGATGTGGCCGGCGGCCTGCTGGCATGCCTTCATCTTCTTGAGGCGGTGTTCTGTTTCCGCAGCCTCAGAGGTCGCGCCCACCCTTGGCTTGATCGCCTGAAGATCCTCTTTTTCGGCGTTTTCCACCTGCAAACCATCCCGGTTCCGACCGCGCCTAAGGCTTCCCATGCGTAAACTCTGTCTGCTCGCTGCACTCATCAGCCCGTTGGCCTGCGCCCAGGTGGTGAGCGTCGAAACCAACTCGCTGATGCGTTTGCCCAACACCGCCAGCACCTTGCAGCTGGAACGCCTGGAAGTGGCTGACTACGGCACGTTGTTGATTCCCTCGAATGTGACGGAGGTATCCGTCGGTGAATTGCGTCTGGGGCGTGAAGCGCGGATCGCCATCGTTCCCGGCGAACAGCCGCTTGAGCTGAAGGTCATTCGTGCGCAGTTGTCGGAAGGCAGCCAGATCACGGCTCGCGGCGCGCCGGGGACTTACCTCAAGGCCGCCCGCTCCGGGCGTAACCTGAACTTGCAGATCAAGGCACTGAGTGCGCCGCTATTGTTGGTGGACGCTCGCGGCGGTGCGGGCGCACCGGGGTTTGTCGGTCTCGATGGGGCCAACGGTCAGGCACCGGGTTGTACCTGGGGCCAGGCCGGTCGTGGTGCCGATGGCAGTGACGGCAGCGACGGTCAGCCGGGCGCGCCGGGTGGACTGGTTCGTCTGGAAGTGCCGCGCGATTACCCGGCGGAACTGATCAAGGTTCAGGTGGCCGGCGGTGACGGCGGTGTGGCCGGGCCTGGCGGTAAACCGGGCGCGGGTGGCAAGGCCAAGGGCTGTTTCGTTTACAAGGCCGATGGCGGCAAGAGCGGCCGCCCTGGCGCTGACGGTCAGCCGGGGCCTGCCGGTGCGGCGGGTTCGGTGACTGTTCAGCGGTTGTAACCCTTTAATTGATTGTTCCCACGCTCCGCGTGGGAATACAGCCCGTGACGCTCCGCGTCACTGGACGCGGAGCGTCCCTTGAGGCATTCCCACGCAGAGCGTGGGAACGATCACGGTCGAGCCGCAGCAATCGCCACCAGCACCAACCCGACAATCAGATTAATCCCCACCAACTTGCGAATTTTCCCAAGTGTCGCCGCCCCGGTCGGCCAATCCTGCGCCGCCACTGCCGTGCGCAATTCCGGCAACAACAACGCCTGAATCCGGATAAACAGCGCCGTCATCACCACGTACAAGCCCATCATCACCTGCACATACCGCGGTGCCATTTCAAAACCGCTGTACTGCAGATGAATCATGCCCACTCCGCTGACCGGCAACAGCACCACCGCGACCCAGACCCAGCGGAAAAAACCTTGAAACACTTCAACCCACAGCTTCAACCGGGCCGGGCCTTCCAAAGCCTTCATCGCCGCGGGGCGCAAGACCATCCACGCGAAAAACATGCCGCCCACCCACACCAGGGCTGACAGTACATGCAGGGTATAAACAAGGCCAAAAGGTGTCATTGGGGTACTCCGTTCTGCGCGGGATTAATTAGCGGGGTATGATAGCGGCCGATTCAGGGGGCGTTCCCAGTTAGTTTCCGCGCCGCGCCGGGTCTGCTGTTGTGCAGGGCAAGGCGCGAGAAGCGTGGTTTGGTCATTCCAAATAAGCTTCGAGCAACGCAGCCCTGCACAACAGCAGGCCCGGCCCTTCGGGTTGTGCCCTAAAGCGAGCCAGGCTGCGTTGCAGGCCTTGAAAAGGGAACAACCATTTCCAGCGGCCTGCGCCTTGCCTGGCTCGCTTTAAGGCAACAACGCGGCGTGGAAACTAACTGAGAACGCCCCCCAAACCACTGAAAATTTATCCAGCGTTTTTTGCGCCCGACAATCCATGATCAGCACTGAACTCAAAACCACGATCCAGGGCGCCTACTCGCGTTTTCTCGAAGCCAAGAGCCTCAAGCCGCGCTACGGCCAACGCCTGATGATCGCCGAAATTGCCAAGGTCCTCGGTGACATCGACACCGACGACGAAGGCCGGCGCAGTGGCGACCCCGCGATTGTCGCGGTGGAAGCCGGCACCGGTACCGGCAAAACCGTGGCCTACAGCCTGGCCGCCATCCCCACGGCCAAGGCCGCCGGCAAACGCCTGGTGATTGCCACGGCCACCGTGGCCCTGCAAGAGCAGATCGTCTACAAGGATTTGCCCGACCTGATGCGCAACAGCGGGCTGAACTTCAGCTTCGCCCTGGCCAAGGGGCGCGGGCGCTACATGTGCCTGTCCAAGCTCGACATGTTGTTGCAGGAAGGTCACGCACAAACTGCCACGGCGCAGCTGTTCGAAGAAGAAGGCTTCAAGATCGAGGTCGACGAGGCCAGTCAGAAGCTGTTCACCAGCATGATCGAGAAACTCGCCGGCAATAAGTGGGACGGCGACCGCGACAGTTGGTCCACCGCCCTGGAAGACGCCGACTGGGCACGCCTGACCACCGATCACAGCCAGTGCACTAACCGCCATTGCCCGAACTTCGGCCAGTGCGCCTTCTACAAGGCCCGCGAAGGCATGGGCAAGGTCGACGTGATTGTCACCAACCACGACATGGTCCTGGCCGACCTGGCGCTGGGCGGCGGCGCCGTGCTGCCGGACCCGCGCGACACCATCTACGTGTTCGACGAAGGCCACCACCTGCCGGACAAGGCCATCGGCCATTTCGCCCATTACACGCGTCTGCGTTCCACCGCCGACTGGCTGGAAACCACCGCCAAGAACCTCACCAAGTTGCTGGCCCAGCATCCGCTGCCGGGCGACCTGGGCAAGTTGATCGAACAAGTGCCGGAACTGGCGCGGGAGATCAAGACCCAGCAGCAATTCATGTTCAGCGCCTGCGAGCAGGTCGCCGATTTCAAACCCGGCGAAGACGTCGAAGGTCGCGAGCGGCCGCGTCATCGCTTCGTCGGCGGGGTGATTCCCGAGCACATGCGCGAAATGGGCATCGAGCTGAAGAAGGGCTTTGCCCGTCTGACTGACCTGTTCACCCGGCTCACCGAACTGCTCAAGGAAGGCATGGACGGTGAGGTCAACATCGGCATCGCCAGCAACCAGGCCGAAGAGTGGTATCCGCTGTTCGGCAGCCTGTTGTCCCGTTCTTCGGGCAATTGGGAGTTGTGGACTGCGTTCACCGTCGAAGACCCGGAAGACAACCCGCCGATGGCCCGCTGGCTGACCTTGGCCGAAAGCGGCTCGCTGTTCGACATCGAGGTCAACGCCAGCCCGATCCTCGCGGCGGAAATGCTCCGTCGCAATTTGTGGAACGTGGCCTACGGCGCTCTGGTGACCTCCGCGACCCTGACCGCGCTCGGCACCTTCGATCGCTTCCGCATGCGCGCCGGTCTGCCGAAAAAAGCTGTGACCGCGGTGGTTCCAAGCCCGTTTCATCATGCTGACGCTGGCGTGCTGCGAGTGCCGGACCTGAAGGCCGATCCGCGTGATGCGCCGGCCCACACCGCGGCGATCATCCGTGACTTGCCGGCATTGGTGGAAGGTTCGCGCGGTACCCTGGTGCTGTTCTCCTCGCGCAAACAGATGCAGGACGTGTTCGACGGCCTCGATCGTGACTGGCGCAAGCAAGTGTTCATTCAAGGCAACCTGTCGAAACAGGAAACCCTGAACAAGCACAAGGCGCGGGTCGATGGTGGCGATTCCAGCGTGTTGTTCGGCCTGGCGAGTTTCGCCGAAGGGGTCGACTTGCCCGGTGCTTATTGCGAACACGTGGTGATCGCGAAGATTCCATTCTCGGTGCCCGATGATCCGGTCGAAGCGGCCCTGGCCGAGTGGATCGAGGCTCGGGGTGGCAATCCGTTCATGGAAATCTCCGTGCCGGATGCTTCGCTGAAGCTGGTCCAGGCCTGCGGTCGCTTGCTGCGCACCGAAGAAGACCGCGGCACCATCACTTTGCTCGATCGACGTCTGGTCACCCAGCGTTATGGCAAGGCAATCCTCAATGCGTTGCCACCCTTCCGTCGAGAAATTTCCTGATACACCGGTGGGCAAATTTGCCCACCGCGTTGTCTATCTCTCTACCATCGCTTTTCCACTGACCCATTGAAGGTCGTTAGGGAGAATTTCGTTCTCATGATTCGCCGTTCGTTGCCTGCCGTTTTCGCTCTGATGTTCGCAGCCCCTTTGCTGGCGGCTCCTGCCGGCCAACAGACGCTGTTCAACTTTGTGCGCCCCGCCGATGTGGTCCAGGTGGCGACTCAGGACGCCAGCCTGCCGCAATCCAACGCCGAGCAAACGGCCGAAGGCGAAGTGCTGCGTCGGGTGACGTTCAACCCGGCGGCACAACCGACCTTGCGCCTGACCCCGCAGACGGGCGCCTGGGACTGGTCGCAGTCGGGCTTCATGAGTTTGCGGATTCAGAGCGCAATGAACTGGGCTGTGACCCTGTACGTGAAAATCCAGAGCAACGACGGCAAGACGTTGGTCAGCCGCGTCGACTTGCCGGCCGGCCCTGCGCAAACCTTGTTGGTGCCGCTGCAGCCCTTTACGCCTTTGAGCCTGGGCCTGAAAGCCGGCCCACCGATGCCGATGACGTTTGACGGGCAGCGCGTCTTGCTGGCCAGCAGCGCCGGTGAGCTGGAGCGCAGCCAGGTGGTGTCGGTGACCTTGTCGATGGATCAGCCGAAAGTCGCGCAAAGCATTCTGCTTGAGCGCTTTGGCGTGCAGGACGGCGATGCGGTTACCCAAGCGGCTTTTGGCGGCCTTGTAGACGCTTACGGCCAGTCGACCCGGGCCAAATGGCCAGAGAAAGTCAGCAGCGACGAGCAACTGAAAAGCGCCGCCGCCAAGGAACATCAGCAACTGAAAACCTGGCTGGCCGAGCGCGAGAAGTCGTCCCTGGACAAGTTCGGTGGCTGGAACAAAGGCCCGGCATTCAAGGCCAGCGGCTTTTTCCGCACTGAGAAGCGCGACGGTCGCTGGTACCTGGTGACGCCGGAAGGGCATCCGTTCTATTCGCTCGGGGTCAACACCGTCACCCCGGACGTCGACCAGACTTACGTCGCCGGCCGTGAGTGGATGTTTGAATCGCTGCCCAAACCCGACGAGCCGCTGGCCAGCCACTATGGCGAAGGCGACAACCGGGGCGGCAACGGTGTCGATCAGGGCCGTGGCTACAATGCCGGTCGCTGGTACGACTTCTATGGCGCCAACTTGCAGCGTCTGTATGGTCCGCCGTGTGTGGTGACCAGCGACACCAAGGCCGGTGTCGCCGAAGCGGCCAAGGCTGACGCGGTTGCGGCAACGGCAACAGTGGAGAAGGCTGCTGAGCAACCTGTCGTTCCTTCGACGGCCGAATCCGGTGTCGCCGAAGCAGCCAAGACCGGTGCCGTTGAAGCGACCGCCGCGAAAGCAGCTGAGCAAACACCTGCCGAACCCTGCAAAGCGGTGGTTGATGAACAGCGCTGGGCCAGCCACACCCTTGATCGCCTACAAGCCTGGGGCTTCAACACCATCGGCAACTGGAGCGCCCCGGCGCTGGCCAACGCTGACCGTGTGCCGTACACCTTGCCGCTGTCGATCGTCGGCGATTACGCCAGCATCAGCACAGGCACCGACTGGTGGGGCGGCATGCCGGATCCGTTCGACCCGCGTTTCGCCATGGCCACCGAACGTGCCGTGGCCATCGCCGCGCGCGATCATCGCGACGATCCATGGCTGATCGGCTACTTTGCCGACAACGAATTGGCTTGGGCCGGTCCCGGCGACGACCCGAAAGCCCGTTACGCCTTGGCCTACGGCACCTTGAAAATGACCACCGACGTGCCGGCCAAACGCGCGTTCCTCAAGCAATTGCGGGATAAATACCGCAATCAGGCGGGCCTTTCCAAAGCCTGGGGCATTGATTTGCCGGCCTGGGAACTGATGGAAGACCCGGGCTTCGTGCCGCCGCTGCCAAGCGCCGAATACCCGGAAATCGAAGCCGACTTCAAATACTTCCAGAAGGTTTTCGCCGACACGTACTTCAAGACCCTCTCCGATTCGCTCAAGTGGCACGCGCCGAATCAGCTGTTGCTGGGTGGCCGGTTTGCCATCAGCACCCCGGAAGCGGTTGAGTCCTGCGCCCAGTATTGCGACGTGCTGAGCTTCAACATGTACACCTTGCAACCGCAGGACGGTTACGACTTCGCCAAGCTGCGCAGCCTGGACAAACCGGTGCTGATCACCGAGTTCAACTTCGGCTCCGCGGATCGCGGCCCGTTCTGGGGCGGCGTGACGCAACTGGCGAAGGAAGAAGACCGTGGGCCGGCTTATGCCAATTTCCTCAAACAGGCGATGAGCGAACCGTCGATCGTCGGCGTGCACTGGTTCCAATACCTTGACCAACCGGTGACCGGTCGTCTGCTGGATGGCGAGAACGGTCACTTTGGGCTGGTGGGCATTACCGATCTGCCGTTCCAGGGGTTCGTCGACAGCGTTCGCAAGAGCAATTTGCAGACCGTCGATCAGCTCGGTAAAGAGGCCGAGAAGGCCAAGGCTGAGGCGGATAAAGCCGGTCAAACAGCTGAGGGCGGCAGAAAAGGCGAGGCTGGCAAAGGCGCAGGGCAGGGCGCTGGCCACGCGGGTGGGCATTCCGGCAATGGCCACTGAGTGCTGACAGGCACGTAAGATTTTTTGAGTGTTTCATCCGGGCGGGATGGCGACCGCCCGGCCCGGCCCTGTTCCCAAAACCTTCAATGGCTGGAACAATGCGGCCACTTTGTAGAGCGTTTATCCAGAGGAGTTGCGGGTGCAGATTCAGGGTTTTTACGAGCTGAAGTTCGAAGCGGTGCGTGAGGCTTTCGCGGCACTGTTCGACGATCCTCAGGAACGTGGCGCAGCGTTGTGCATCCAGATTGGCGGTGAAACCGTGGTCGACCTTTGGGCCGGTAGCGCTGACAAGGATGGCACCGAAGCCTGGCACAGCGACACCATCGCCAATCTGTTCTCCTGCACCAAGACCTTTACCGCGGTGACCGCCCTGCAACTGGTGGCCGAAGGCAAGCTGCAACTGGATGCACCGGTTGCCCGCTACTGGCCCGAGTTCGCCGCCGCCGGCAAAGAGTCCGTGACCCTGCGTCAATTGCTCTGCCATCAGGCCGGTCTTCCGGCGCTGCGTGAGCTATTGGCCCCGGAAGCGCTTTACGACTGGCAAACCATGGTCGACGCCCTGGCCGCCGAAGAACCGTGGTGGACGCCGGGAGTCGGTCACGGTTACGCCGCGATCACCTACGGCTGGCTGGTCGGTGAGTTGCTGCGTCGTGCCGACGGTCGTGGACCGGGTGAGTGCATCGTGGCGCGGGTCGCAAAGCCTTTGGGGCTGGATTTCCACGTCGGCCTGGCGGACGAAGAGTTTCATCGCGTGGCGCACATCGCCCGTGGCAAGGGCAATGTCGGCGACGCCGCCGCCCAGCGCTTGCTGCAAGTGACCATGCGCGAGCCGACGGCCATGACCACGAGGGCGTTTACTAACCCGCCGTCGATCATGACCAGCACCAACAAACCCGAGTGGCGACGCATGCAGCAGCCGGCCGCCAATGGCCACGGCAATGCCCGCAGCCTGGCCGGGTTCTATGCCGGTCTGCTCGATGGCAGCTTGCTGGAAAGCGAGTTGCTCGACGAGCTGACGCGCGAGCACAGTGTCGGCGAGGACAAGACTTTACTGACCCGGACCCGTTTTGGCCTGGGTTGCATGCTCGATCAACCGGACGTTCCCAACGCCACCTACGGCCTCGGCCCGCGTGCGTTTGGCCATCCGGGAGCCGGCGGTTCCACCGGCTTTGCTGACCCGGAACACGATGTGGCTTTCGGCTTTGTGACAAATACCTTAGGGCCGTACGTCTTGATGGATCCGCGCGCGCAAAAGCTTGTGCGGGCACTGGCCACTTGTCTGTAAATCGCGCTCAGGGGTTCCAGGGCCGGAACCCCAAGGCCTTTTTGATTTCCAAGCGTCTGTTTATCCGGGTCAATCCGGCCTGATAGTTCATTACTTCATTTTGTGGATATCCAATGTCTTCCAATAAAACCCTCGCTTTGGCCCTGTGCTTCGCTATTACCGGTTGCGCACAAACTCCACAAAATGACTCGGATGGCAGCAGCTGGTGGCCGTTCGGTTCCTCCGACAAAGTCGCCGCTAAAACTCCGGCTCCGGCTCCGGCTCCGGCCCCTGCACCGTTGAAGCCTGCCGCAACCGCTCCGGTTGCCAAGGCTGAAAGCTCCAACCCTTGGTACTGGCCATTCGGTTCCGATGAAGTTCTCGACAAGAAGCCCGAGGTAAAAGCTGAAACCAAGCCTGAAGCCAAACCGGTCGAGGTGGCCAAGGCTGAGGCCGATGCAGGTGGCAAATGGTGGTGGCCGTTCGGTGGTAAAGAGCAAAGCACCGCTAAAGCCGTGCCAATGCCCGATCCTAAAGTTACCCAGGCCTGGCTCGACGACTACGAACCGCGCCTGCGCGAAGCGATCAAGGGCAGCAACCTGCAACTCGAGCGCCGTGAAAACGTATTGGTGGTGACCGCGCCGGTAGAAGGCTCGTTCAACCCTGACCGTCCGGCCATGCTGCTGCCGGTGACCCTTGGCCCGTTCACTCGCGTCGCGAAAATCCTTGAAGTTGATCCAAAGACTGCCGTGCTGGTGCTCGGCCACAGTGATACGTCGGGCGCCGCACCGGCCAACGTGAAACTGAGCCAGGAGCGTGCACAAGCCGTGGCGGCGATCTTCCGCCTTAGCGGTCTGCAGCGTGATCGTCTGATGCTGCGCGGTATGGGTGGCGAAGCCCCGCGTGCTGCCAACGACAGCAATGAAGGCCGTGCCTTGAACCGTCGCGTCGAACTGCTGGTGACCCCGCAAAACACCATGGTCGCGTTGCTGAGCAAGTACAACATGCCGGCCCCGGCGCCAGTGAAGTTGGTCGCTGCCCAGGACATCAAGCCAGTCGTCAAACCGGTCACCCCGGCGCCAGCCGCGAAGAAAGCCGATGTGCCTGCGGCGAAAAAAGCCCCGGCCAAGAAAGCCGCCGCCAAGAAGGCACCGGCTAAAACTGCAACACCGGCGAAAAAGACTGCCCCGGCCAAAGCCGCTGCCGACCCGAAAAAAGTCGCCGACGCCGCCGATACTGTAAAAAAGTGATTCGTTAACCAAAAGGAATGCGCCATGACCCAGGGCCTGGCTGATATGCGTCGCGACTACACCCGTGATGGCCTGACCGAGGCGCAAGCCCCGGCCGAGCCGTTCGCGCTGTTCCATCAGTGGTTCGCCGACGCGGTGAAAACCGAGCAGGTGCCGGTGGAAGCCAACGCCATGACCCTGGCCACCGTCGATCAGGACGGTCGGCCGCATTGCCGCATTCTGCTGCTCAAGGGGCTGGACGAGCAGGGCTTCACCTTCTTCACCAACTATGACAGCGCCAAGGGCCAGCATCTGGCCGCGAACCCGTTCGCAGCCATGACCTTTTTCTGGCCGGCCCTGGAACGCCAGGTGCGTATCGAAGGGCGGGTGGTGAAGGTTACGCCTGAAGAGTCCGACGCCTACTTTCAGGTCCGGCCGCTGGGCAGTCGCCTCGGTGCCTGGGCTTCGCCCCAGAGCCGGGTGATCGCCGATCGTGCCGAGCTGGAAGCGCTGCTCAAGAACACCGAGCAACGTTTCAGCGACACGCAACCTCATTGCCCTGAGCACTGGGGCGGTTATCGTTTGTTACCGGAGCGCATCGAGTTCTGGCAAGGCCGTCCGAGCCGCCTGCACGATCGCCTCAACTATCGTTTGCAGGGCGCCGACTGGATTCTTGAACGTCTGGCACCTTAAGCCGTCTACCGATCGGGATAACCTGCCGCAGCGGCTTCAAGCCACTGCGGCAGGTCTCGGCGCTTGATCTTCTGCGCTTGAGCGTTCGCCAGTTGCTGGAGCATGAACGCCTTTTTCTGCTCGTCTTTACCCGCCAGTGCCAACGCCAGATCGCGGTCCATCCAGCGTTTGATCCGCACGTACAGCCACCAGTGGAAATACAATCCGGCAACGGTAGTGACGACAATGATGAAGTAATCCATGAAAATCCTTGGTTCAGTGGCGCAGATTGCGGAATTTGCCGCTACTGTGTGTCAAGTTCGTGGTAGCGCCCTGTACCGGGCCTGAATCAAACCAATTTTATCCGGGCGAGGCCGTGACAGGCGTCAAGCTGCGGAGTTTAATGAATACCTGTCCTTTGGAGTTGATGCTATGCGTAAGTCTGTTCTGCTGGTTGCTTCCTTTTCCACGATGGCGATGTTGCTCACTGGCTGCCAATCGAGCCTGACCGGTGACTCCTACTCCCGTGACGAAGCGCGTCGGGTGCAGACCGTTCGCATGGGCACCATCGAATCCCTGCGACCGGTCAAAATCGAAGGCACCAAAACCCCGATCGGCGGCCTCGCCGGGGCGGCGGTTGGTGGTGTTGGCGGCAGCGCTATCGGTGGCGGTCGCGGCAGCATCGTTGCTGCAGTTATCGGTGCCGTTGCTGGCGGCCTGATCGGCTCGGCCACAGAAGAAGGCCTGACCCGCGCCCAAGGCGTGGAAATCACTGTTCGCGAAGACGACGGCAGCATGCGCGCCTACGTGCAACAGGTTCAGGAGAATGAAGTGTTCCGTGTTGGCGAGCGGGTGCGGATTGCCACTGTTGATGGGACTAGCCGCGTTTCGCACTAAGCGGGAATATGGGTAAAAGAAAACCCCGATCAGGTGACTGGTCGGGGTTTTTGTTTGTTTGAGGATTATCACGGCGCGGCGCGGGCGCCTATGAAATATTCCAGCCCCTCTGGGAAGTCGACTTTTAGTAGTTTTGCAACCTGTAGGAGTTGAGCACCTGTCAGCTCCAGCTCTCCAGGCTCTATTTCTTCCAGTTTTTTTGACTCGGTCAATTGAGCCAATGCCTGGTTCATCTCATAGTCTTTGATGGTCAGTTGGAACTGCAATGAATCATCTTGTTTTTCATCAGGGTAAAAGCCGGTGATGGATAGATAGCGCATAATTTTTCTCTTCAGTTTTTTGAGGTTCTTCTACCAGGCTTTGCCTTTTTAGTTCGCTCGCCGGTTACGTGATTGAATTCGCCCAAATGCACTGCGAATTTATCGTAAAGCTCTACAGCACCGCTTTTGGAGTCCCATTCATATATACGGCCTCTGCGGTCTAGCCATCGGGCTCGTTTTTTACCTCCACCTCGAACTGAAACCTTCGGTTTTACGGGGAATGCATCAGGGAAGCCTGGGAGGGTTTCTGGATCATCGTAGTACTTATGATCCCCCGGCATGCTCATCACTACATAAACCGGCTTCACCAACGACCCCACCGGAAACACAAGAATGAAATCCTTGTACTCAGGCGGGTAAACCGGATTCACGATGATGCTATCCGCCGCTTTCGTCGGTGGGTACACCCAGATGTGCGGCGCTTTCGGTGCTGCTTCCAAAGCGGGGATGCCGAGGATGTCGGAACCATCCACGGCCGGCGTCCAGATCAGCTCAACGCCATCCCCGAGATCCGCCACCTGCTGGCTGCCGCGCACCGTGAACTGCACAACATCGACCATTTCCCAATCGCGATTCTTGCCGGTGTAGAACCCGTAACCCTTGAGACTGCCATCTGCCTGTTGCTCGACCTGAAGACGAACGCGAGTTCGGGCCTGTTTCAGGGTGCGCAATTGATCTTCGGTATAGAGCGCGCTGTCGCCCAGGCTTGGCGTCCAGAAGAGTGCGACCACGCCGGCCAATACGGCAGATCCAGCAGCGCCAAGTGCTGCAACCGGAGCAGCGAGCGCCGGGGCACGCAGTGCAATTCGGCCAATGCCGAGCGAGAGGGTGCTACCGCTGATGGTTTCGAGATTCAGCAGTCCTGAATCGTCTGCTTCACGAGCGCCGAGCCAGGCAACTTCCCCGTAATCCTTGAGGCTGTCGGTAGGCACCATCCCTGAAGGATTCGAGTAATCGATGATGGCGTCGGGAAGCTTGCAGGACTTGGCGAAGACACAGCCCGCGCGAACGGCTTCGTGCTTTTTCGCTGCAACCTCACGACTCCGTTCGAAGGCGTCTTGCCTTGCGAGCATGGCGTCGTAAGCGTTTTGTCTGGCATCCCGCTCGGCCAGTTCGGTGGCCGTCATGAAGCGGTGAGTGACGTGATGCCCGTCGCCTGACGGTGGGGTCTGAACCCGGGGAATGTCCTTATTGCCAGCCACTGATCTTCCTTGCGTTCGTACGTCGACAGCCCCCAACAAAGGGGCTGTGCGACGTTAACGAACGAGGCTGATCGTGGCTGTAGGACGAGTCTTCAATGACTCTAAGAGTTGTCTCTGATTATCAGGATGGCAACGCAGCGCTCTTGCGACTCGCCGCCGCCGTCACCGCATAACCAATCAATGCCGCCAATATCGACCCGGTCAAAATCCCCATCCGATCCATCCCGGCGTATTCACTGACACCCGGCTCAAACGCCAGGGAGCCGACAAACAGGCTCATGGTGAAGCCGATGCCGCAGAGGATTGCCACGCCCAATACCTGGCCCCAGTTGGCGCCTTGGGGCAGGGCGGCGATGCCGATTTTCACGGCCAGCCAGGTCAGGCCGAAGACGCCAAGGGTTTTGCCCAGCAGCAGGCCGACCGCAATGCCCATCGGCACGTGGTGGGTGAAGCTTTCGACGGTCACGCCACTCAGGGACAGGCCGGCGTTGGCGAAGGCGAACAGCGGCAGGATGCCGTAGGCCACCCATGGATGCAGGGCGTGTTCGAGGGTCAGCAGCGGCGAAGTTTCGGCGTTTTTCGTGCGCAGCGGAATGCAGAAGGCCAGGGTCACACCGGCCAGTGTCGCGTGGACACCGCTCTTGAGCACGCAAACCCAAAGGATCAGGCCGATGATCATGTACGGCCCGAGCTTGACCACTCCGAGCCGGTTCATCGCGATCAGTGCCACGATGCACGTCGCGGCCAGAGTCAGCGAAAGGGTCGAGAGCGTACCCGAGTAGAAGATCGCAATGACGATGATTGCGCCGAGGTCGTCAATGATCGCCAAAGTCATCAGAAAAAGCTTCAGCGACACCGGTACCCGCTTACCCAGCAGGGCCAGTACGCCGAGGGCGAAGGCGATGTCGGTGGCCATCGGGATGGCCCAGCCACCCAAGGCTGCCGGGTCTTCGCGGTTCAGAAACCAGTAGATCAGCGCCGGCACCACCATGCCGCCAATCGCCGCCGCACCGGGCAGGACGATTTGCGACGGCTTCGACAGTTGACCGTCAAGGACTTCGCGCTTCACTTCCAGCCCGATCAGCAGGAAGAACAGGGCCATCAGGCCGTCGTTGATCCACAGCAGCGCCGGTTTGGCGATTTGCAGCGCGCCGACCTGCGCCACTACCGGAGTGTCCAGAAAACTGCTGTAAAGCCACGACAGCGGGGAATTGTTGATGATCAAAGCCAGGGCCGCAGCGGCGATCAATAACAGTCCGCTGGCAGCTTCCAACTGGAAGAAACGCGTGAAAGTGCTACGCAGAGGCAAGGTCGCTCTCCATCGATGAATTCAAAAGGTGGCACACCCTAACCCGTACCGTTAGTTGTTAAAACAAAAGTTATATTCTTTTTTGTTATATGCCGTTACAACGTGAACGACCGGCAGGGACCTGAGCCTAGCAGTTGTCCGGCGTATTGAACCTCAGCTGTACCTGTGCGGGATGTAGGTTTTTTCCTAAGCTTGTTAGCTGAGCCTTGCAACAAGGCCGACTCAACGAGAAAACCACCATGAGCGACAATCGACAGTGGGCCCGCGAAGCCATCCGGATCATCGAAGCCGACTTCCAGCGCAGCGCCGACACCCACCTGATTCCCTTGCCGCTGCCGGGTTTTCCGGGCATCGAGTTGTATTTCAAGGATGAGTCCAGCCATCCCACCGGCAGCCTGAAGCACCGCTTGGCGCGCTCGCTGTTTCTGTATGCGCTGTGTAACGGCTGGCTCAAACCCGGGGCGCCGGTGATTGAAGCGTCCAGCGGTTCGACGGCGATTTCCGAGGCGTACTTCGCAAGTTTGCTGGGCTTGCCGTTCATTGCGGTGATGCCGGCGACCACCTCCAAAGAGAAGATTGCGCAGATCGCTTTCTACGGCGGCAAGAGTCACTTGGTCGACGATCCGACCCAGATCTACGCCGAATCCGAGCGGCTGGCCCGCGAACACGATGGACATTTCATCGACCAGTTCACCTATGCCGAGCGCGCTACCGACTGGCGGGCGAACAACAACATCGCCGAGTCGATCTTCCATCAGATGCGTTTCGAGAAACATCCCGAGCCGAGCTGGCTGATTTCCAGCCCCGGCACCGGCGGCACCACCGCGACGCTGGGCCGTTACGTGCGTTACCGCCAACATTGCACCCGCGTGCTCTGCGCCGATGCCGAGCGCTCGGTGTTCTTCGATTACTACCAGACCGGCGACGCCAGTCTGCGCCTGGATTACGGTTCACGGATTGAAGGCATTGGCCGGCCTCGGGTAGAAGCGTCGTTCCTGCCCAAAGTGATCGATGCGATGGTCAAAGTGCCGGACGCGTTGTCGCTGGCGGCCATGCATTACCTGGCGCTGCGTTTGGGACGTCGGGTCGGCGGGTCGAGCGGGACCAACCTGATTGGCGCCTTGATGGCGGCCCAGCAGATGGCGGCGGCGGGGGAGTCGGGGTCGATCGTGGCGATTTTGTGTGATGGCGGCGAGCGTTATGCCGACACCTATTACGATCAGGCCTGGCTCAAGGCCCAGGGGTATGAGTTGAGTGGTTTGATGGATGCGGTGGCGGGGAGTGTTGAGCGCGGCGAGCCGCTGCCGGCCACCGTTCTGCGCGCCAACATCTGACGTGATGATCGTTCCCACGCTCTGCGTGGGAATGCCTCACCGGACGCACTGCGTCCGCTTTTGGGACGCGGAGCGTCCCTGGCTGCATTCCCACGCGGGGAACGATCATCTTGGTGTCAGACCTCGAGGCCGAGGATGTCGCGGGCAACCGCTTCTGCAATCCGAATCCCATCGACACCCGCCGACAGAATTCCGCCCGCATAACCCGCGCCTTCACCCGCCGGGAACAAGCCTTTCACGTTCAGGCTCTGCATCGACTCGTTACGGGTAATCCGCAATGGCGAGGACGTGCGTGTCTCGATCCCGGTCAACACCGCGTCGTGCAGCGAGTAACCGCGAATCTGCTTCTCGAACGCCGGCAACGCTTCGCGAATCGCTTCGATGGCGAACGCCGGCAAGGCCAACGCCAAATCACCCAAGGCGACCCCTGGTTTGTAGGACGGTTCTACGCTGCCCAACTCGGTGGACGGCTTGCCGGCAATGAAGTCGCCGACCAGTTGCGCCGGCGCTTCGTAGTTGCTGCCGCCCAGCACAAACGCGTGGGATTCCAGGCGTTCCTGCAACTCGATACCCGCCAGCGGGCCGCCCGGATAATCGACTTCCGGGGTGATCCCGACGACGATCCCGGAGTTGGCGTTGCGCTCATTACGCGAGTACTGGCTCATGCCGTTGGTGACCACGCGACCCGGCTCGGAGGTCGCCGCCACCACGGTGCCGCCCGGGCACATGCAGAAGCTGTAGACCGAACGTCCGTTGCTGGCGTGGTGCACCAGTTTGTAGTCCGCAGCCCCGAGTTTCGGGTGGCCGGCGTACTTGCCCAGACGCGCGCGGTCGATCAGCGACTGCGGGTGTTCGATGCGGAAACCCACCGAGAACGGTTTGGCTTCCATGAACACGCCACGGCCGTGGAGCATGCGGAAAGTGTCGCGGGCGCTGTGACCGAGGGCCAGAATCACGTGTTTCGAATGGATCTGCTCGCCGCCATTGAGCTCGACGCCGACCAGTTGGCCGTCCTCGATCAACACGTCGGTAACGCGCTGCTGGAAGCGCACTTCGCCACCCAGCGCACGAATCTGCTCACGCATGTTTTCCACAACACCGGTCAGGCGGAACGTACCGATGTGCGGCTTGCTGACGTAGAGAATTTCTTCCGGCGCACCCGCTTTTACGAACTCGTGCAGGACTTTGCGACCGATGAATTTCGGGTCCTTGATCTGGCTGTAGAGCTTGCCGTCAGAGAACGTCCCCGCGCCACCTTCACCGAACTGCACGTTGGATTCCGGGTTAAGCACGCTTTTACGCCACAGACCCCAAGTGTCCTTGGTGCGCTGACGCACTTCGGTGCCGCGCTCGAGGATGATCGGCTTGAAGCCCATTTGCGCGAGTAGCAGTCCGGCGAAAATCCCGCACGGGCCGAAACCCACGACGACAGGACGTTGCTCAAGATCAGCCGGCGCCTGGCCGACCGGTTTGTAGCTGACATCCGGCGCCACGTTGACGTTACGGTCATCGGCGAATTTGTGCAGCACCGCCGCCTCATCGCGAACGTTGAGGTCGATGGTGTAGATGAAGCACAGTTCGGAGGACTTTTTGCGCGCATCGTAGCTGCGCTTGAACAAGGTGAAGTCGAGCAGGTCATCACTGGTGATGCCCAGGCGCTGCACGATGGCAGGGCGCAGGTCTTCTTCGGGATGGTCGATCGGCAGCTTGAGTTCGGTGATTCGTAACATGACAGGATCCGGTTCGCGGGGCGCACAACTGCGCCAAGGCGTTTGAAGCCCGCGATTATAAGCCTCAAAGAATGATTCCCGTGAGGCTAAAACGATCAGTCGTTACGCGATCCGCCGAAATACCCGCAGCCACGCTGAACCTGGCCGTCGACGCGCAGTTCGGCGCTCATATGCTGGACACTTCCGGTGGTGCTGTCGACGCAACGTTGCGGTGCGACCCACAGTTCGATGTGCTGGTTATTGGCTTCGGTGCTGAGGTTGAAGCGGCCATCGCCCAGTTGCTCTTCAACGTAGGGCACGGCCAATGGCGGCTGACCGGCGCGCTCGATGACCATGCCTTTGCCGCTGACTTTCACGTTCCACTCAGGCCCATGGCCGGCGGCGCGCAGGATAAGCACTTTGAAGTTCGGATCGTTGCACGCGGTGCCCGAGCGCTCGACACGGTACAGCTGCGCAAGATCGAGGCGGCTGTCGACGATTCGCCCGCGCACGTCGGCGAACAGCTTGCCCTGGGCATCGGCCAGGGTCGCGGCCTCTTGCAGGACGCTGGTGCCGCCGGTGTCGTTGACCACATAACTGCGTTGTTCATTGCACGGCTGGAACTGCAACTTGCCGTCCGCCGCGGTCAACTGGCCTTGCATGCGGGTCTGGCCCACGTGGGAGGCATTTTCACGCGGGCCATCCAGCAAATTGCAGGCAGCGAACAATGGAAGCAGGGCAACAAGGACTAAGGAACGGGCAACACGCATCTTTGGCTCTCCAGACAAGTGCCGCCACGTTACTCAGCCTGACCGTTCATCACAAGGGTTTAGCCCACGTGAAAGGTCTGACCTGTTTGCAGGCCCTCGACGCTTTTGGCGTAGGCCAATGCCACATCCACCGCAGGAACTGGCTTGTAGCCACGGAAATACGGCGCATAACTGCCCATGGCTTCGACCAGCACGGTCGGGCTGATGGAGTTCACACGCAGACCGCGGGGCAGTTCGATGGCCGCCGCTCGCACGAAGCTGTCCAGCGCACCGTTGACCAGCGCTGCCGAGGCACCGCTGCGAATCGGGTCGTGGCTGAGCACCCCGGTGGTGAAGGTGAATGAGGCGCCGTCATTGGCGAATTCGCGACCGATCAGCAGCAGGTTGACCTGGCCCATCAGCTTGTCTTTCAGGCCCAGGGCGAAGCTTTCTTCGGTCATTTCATCCAGCGGCGCGAAGGTCACGTTGCCGGCGGCGCAGACCAGGGCGTCGAACTTGCCGGTTTGCTCGAACAGCTTGCGGATCGAAGCGCTGTCGCTGATATCGACATGGAAATCGCCGCTGTTACGGCCGATGCGGATGACTTCGTGACGTTGGGACAGCTCCTTGTCGACTGCCGAACCGATGGTACCGCCTGCGCCTATCAAAAGAATTTTCATCGTGCTGTTCCTCGAAGTGGTTGAACGAGGTTGAAGTCTAGAGTGGTTTTTTCCATTGATAAGCGCGCTAATAGGCAACCTTTGGTTTTCTAATGGAAACAATCCATGAGCGAAATGGATGATCTGGCGGCGTTCGCAGTGTTGATCGAAGCAGGGAGTTTCACCCTGGCGGCGCAGCAGCTGGGGTGCAGCAAGGGGCAGTTGTCCAAGCGTATAAGCTTGCTGGAAACGCGTTTTTCAGTGGTGCTGCTGCAACGCACCACCCGCCGTTTGAGCCTGACCGCTGCGGGTGCGGCGCTGTTGCCGCAAGCCCAGGCGCTCGTAGTCCAAGTCGAGAGGGCGCGTCAGGCATTGGCGCGGTTGAAGGACGACATGGCCGGGCCGGTGCGTATGACGGTTCCGGTATCGCTGGGGGAAACCTTCTTCGATGGCTTGTTGCTGGAGTTCTCTGGCAAATATCCCGAGGTGCAGATCGAGCTGGACCTGAGCAACAGCTACCGTGATTTGTCCCGCGACGGGTTTGATCTGGCGGTTCGCTCCGAGGTGGGCAATGACGAGCGCCTGGTGGCCCGGCCGCTATTAGCCTGGCACGAAATGACCTGCGCCAGCCCGGCTTACCTTGAGCAATACGGCGAACCGATGACGCCTCAAGCACTCGCTGAACACCGCTGTCTGCTCAACAGTCACTACAGCGGTCGCGAAGAGTGGCTCTATCACCAGCAACACGAATTGTTGCGGGTGCGAGTCTCGGGACCGTTCGCCAGCAACCATTACAGCCTGCTGAAGAAAGCGGCACTGGCTGGCGCTGGCATTGCGCGGTTGCCGTCCTACCTGCTGCAAGCGGAATTGGCTGACGGACGTTTGCGCTGGCTCCTGCGTGACTATCAGACCCGCCGCATGCCGATGTACCTGGTTCACCCGTATCAGGGCGGTTTGCCGAAGCGTACACAGGTGTTGGCGGATTACCTGATCGGCTGGTTCAAGCGCAGCGGTGAAGCGCTGGATCGGCTCCAACGATAAGTCTCGTGGTCCACGCAAACCTCTGAGCTGCCGAAGGCTGCGATCTTTTGACTTTGACTTTGACTTTTTTCAGGCCGCCGAACATCGAGAGCAAGATCAAAAGATCGCAGCCTTCGGTAGCTCCTACAGGGGATTTTCATCGTTACTGAGTTTGTGTAAGGCACAAAAAACGGCCCGAAGGCCGTTTTTTGTTTACCGCGAAGACTCAACCACCCAAGTACGCTTCACGTACTTTCGGGTCGGTCAGCAGCGCTTCCCCAGTGCCTGTCATCACCACCCGGCCGTTCTCCAGAACGTACGCACGGTCAGCGATTTTCAGCGCCTGGTTGGCGTTCTGCTCCACCAAAAACACCGTCACGCCATCTTTACGCAGCTGTTCGATGATGTCGAAGATCTGCTGGATGATGATCGGTGCCAGGCCCAACGAAGGTTCGTCGAGCAGCAACAGTTTGGGTTTGCTCATCAGCGCACGGCCGATGGCGAGCATTTGCTGTTCGCCGCCGGACATGGTGCCGCCGCGTTGGGCGAAGCGTTCTTTCAGGCGTGGGAAAAGTCCGAGAACCTTGTCCATCTGTTCCTGATAATCGCCCTTGTCGGTGAAGAAACCGCCCATGGCGAGGTTCTCTTCCACAGTCAGACGGGCAAACACCCGACGACCTTCCGGAACCACGGCGATGCTCTTGCGCATGATCTGCGCCGAGGTCTGCCCCACGAGCTCTTCACCCATGTACTTGATGCTGCCGCTGTGGGCTTGCGGCGAACCGCAAAGCGTCATCAGCAAGGTGGATTTGCCCGCGCCGTTGGCACCGATCAGGGTGACGATTTCGCCCTGACGGATTTCCACGTTGACGCTGTGCAGGGCCTGGATCTTGCCGTAGAAGGTGGAAACGTTTTCGAATTGCAGCATTTACGCTTCCCCCAGGTAGGCTTTGATCACTTCGGGATTGTCGCGGATCTGTTCCGGCGTGCCATCGGCCAGAGGCGTGCCCTGGTTGATCACGACGATGTGGTCGGAAATGCTCATGACCAGTTTCATGTCGTGTTCGATCAGCAGCACGGTGACGTTGTGCTCTTCACGCAGCATGCTGATCAGCGCCTTCAGGTCTTCGGTTTCCTTCGGGTTCAGGCCGGCGGCCGGTTCGTCGAGCATGAGGATCCGCGGGCGGGTCATCATGCAGCGAGCGATTTCCAGACGACGTTGCTGACCGTAGGCCAGGGTGCCGGCCGGACGGTTGGCGAACGCCTTGAGGTTGACCTTTTCCAGCCAGTACTCGGCGAACTCCATGGCTTCGCGTTCGCTCTTGCGAAACCCTGGCGTCTTGAACAGGCCCGCCAGGAAGTTGGTGTTCAGGTGACGGTGCTGGGCGATCAAGAGGTTCTCGACCGCCGTCATGTCCTTGAACAACCGCACGTTCTGGAAGGTGCGCACTACGCCTTTGAGGGCAATCTTGTGGCCGGGCAGGCCTTCGATCGGCTCGCCGTCCAGCAGGATGCTGCCGCCACTCGGCTGGTAGAAACCGGTCAGGCAGTTGAACACGGTGGTCTTGCCGGCGCCGTTGGGACCGATCAGTGCCACGACCTGTTTTTCCTTCACGCTCAGGGCTACGCCGTTGACCGCCAGCAAGCCGCCGAAGCGCATGCTCAGATTTTCGACTTTAAGGATCTCGCGGCTCATTTGCGCAGCTCCATGTGGGGGCGTTGCATAGGCAGCAGACCTTGAGGACGCCAGATCATCATCAGCACCATCAAGGCGCCGAACATCAACATGCGGTATTCACTGAACTCACGCATCATTTCCGGCAACAGGATCATCACCGTGGCGGCGAGTACGACGCCCAGTTGCGAGCCCATGCCACCCAGCACCACGATGGCGAGGATGGTCGCCGACTCGATGAAGGTGAACGACTCCGGTGTCACCAGGCCCTGACGCGCGGCGAAGAAGCTGCCGGCGAAACCGGCGAAGCACGCACCGAGAGTAAAGGCGGAGAGCTTGATGACGGTAGGATTGAGACCCAACGCACGGCAGGCGATTTCGTCTTCACGCAACGCTTCCCAGGCACGGCCCAGCGGCATGCGCAGCAAGCGGTTGATGACGAACAGGGCGAACAGCGCCAGCAATAGCGCAACCAGGTAAAGGAAGATCACCTTGTTGATCGAGTTGTATTCCAGGCCGAAGTACTCGTGGAAGGTCTGCAGGCCTTCAGCGGCTTTACGTTCGAAGGTCAGGCCGAAGAACGTCGGTTTCTCGATGTTGCTGATGCCGTTCGGACCACCTGTGAGGCCGGTCAGGTTACGCAGGAACAGACGGATGATTTCACCGAAGCCCAGCGTCACGATCGCCAGATAGTCACCGCGCAGCCGCAGGACCGGGAAGCCGAGCAGGAAGCCGAAAGTGGCCGCCATCAGGCCGGCGATCGGCAGGCAGATCCAGAAGCTCAGACCGTAGTAGTGCGACAGCAGCGCATAGCTGTAGGCGCCGACGGCATAGAAACCGACGTAACCGAGGTCGAGCAGTCCGGCGAGGCCGACCACGATGTTCAGGCCCAGGCCGAGCATCACGTAGATCAGCACCAGCGTGGCGATATCCACCGCACCGCGGGAGCCAAAGAACGGCCAGACCAGCGCACCGATGATCAACGCGATGATGATCCAGCGCTGAGTGGTCGGCAGGGTCAGGAACGTACTGGCCTTGGCCGGCATCACCGGCATGTTTGGCGAGGATTTCCAGGCCGAGCTGATCTGCTGGTCGAACAACACCCGCAGGAACATCAGCACCGAGCACACGGCGATGGTGATCAGCGTTGCAGTGCTGGTGCCATGGACTTCGAGGTTGATGCCGACAATGGTCAGTTTCAGACCGAGTACCGGGTAGGCAACGGCCCACACCAGCAAGGCGCTGAACAACGCCTGTTTAAGATTCCTAGTCATACTTTTTCAACCTCCGGACGGCCCAACAGGCCGGTTGGCCGGAACAACAACACCAGAACCAATAGACCGAACGCCACGACGTCCTTGTACTGGTCGCCGAAGATATCGGCACCAAAGGCTTCCGCCACCCCAAGCACGATCCCGCCGAGCATGGCTCCGGGGATGCTGCCGATACCGCCCAGTACCGCTGCGGTGAAGGCCTTGAGGCCGACCAGGAAACCGGCATTCGGGTTGATCACGCCGTATTGCATGCTCAGCAACACAGCCGCGATGGCTGCCAGTGCGGCACCGATGACGAAGGTCAGGGCGATGATGTTGTTGGTGTTGATACCCAAGAGGTTGGCCATCTTGATGTCTTCGGCACAGGCACGGCAGGCGCGACCCAGGCGAGAGCGGGAGATGAACATCGTCAGGCCGAGCATGGCGACAAAGGTCACCACGAACACCACGATTTGCATGTAGGAAATCAGCACTTCTTGTGCGCCACCTGGCCCGATGGAGAAGTTGCCGGGGATCAGGTTGGGGATGGATTTGTCCTTGGAGTCTTGCGCCAGCAGAACCGTGTTCTGCAGGAAGATCGACATGCCGATGGCGGAAATCAGCGGGATCAGACGGTTGCTGCCGCGCAATGGGCGGTAGGCGATCCGTTCGATGCTGTAACCGTAGGCACTGGTCACGACGATGGTCGCGAGAAAAGCGGCGGTCATCAACAGCGGAACACTGTCGAGTCCCATCATGGACAGGCCCGCAATGGCGATGAACGCCACGTAGGAACCAATCATGTACACCTCGCCGTGGGCGAAGTTGATCATTCCAATGATGCCGTAAACCATCGTATAGCCGATGGCGATCAGGGCATACGTGCTGCCAATGGTCAGACCATTAACCAGCTGTTGGAAAAAGTGATAGATGTCAGGCATTACAGCGCTCCTAAAAACCTGATACGCATTTCACTGGTGGAGTCATTTTCCCGCTCGAGCCCCGTGGATCTGCATCCACTTCGAACGCGAGGTTTGCCAGCGAACCGCTGATGACGGTTTTGAGATTTTCAGGTGGGGAGACTGGCGGATCACGCCAGCGCGGCCCAATACGTTCGTAAAACAAAGCCCACGGCACGCCGTGGGCTTTATTGGCAGTCAGTCAGGCAACGCCTTACTGAGGCTTGGCTTCAGTTTTAGGTTTACCGAAGTGCCACTCGTAAACCACAAATTTGAAGTCTTTCAGGTCGCCCTTGGCGTCGAAGCTCAGGTCGCCAGTCGGAGTCTTGAAGGTGCCTGCGTGGATGGCTTCAGCCACTTTGGCAGCGTCTTCGCTCTTGGCAGCCTTGATACCGTCGGCAATCACGGTCACAGCCGAGTAGGCCGGGAACACGAACGGACCGCTCGGGTCTTCTTTCTTGGCTTTGAACGCATCAGCCAGGGCGACGTTGGCCGGATCCTGGTCGAAGGATTTCGGCAGGGTTACCAGCAGACCTTCGGAAGCGTCTTTGGCGATCTGCGAAATGGAGTCGTTACCCACGCCTTCCGGACCCATGAACTTGGCTTTCAGGCCTTTTTCCTGGGCTTGACGCAGGATCAGACCCAGCTCCGGGTGGTAGCCGCCGTAGTAGACGAAGTCGACGTTGGCTTGCTTGAGCTTGGAGATCATCGAAGAGAAGTCTTTGTCGCCGGCGTTGATGCCTTCGAACACGGCAACCTTGACGTTTTTGCCTTCCAGGGTTTTCTTCACGGCGGTGGCGATGCCTTCACCGTATTGCTGTTTGTCGTGCAGAACAGCAACGATTTTCGGTTTTACGAAGTCGGCAATGTAGTTACCGGCGGCAGGGCCCTGGGCGCTGTCCAGACCGATGGTGCGGAACACCATTTTGTAACCACGGGAAGTGATGTCCGGGCTGGTGGCAGCCGGGGTGATCATGATCACGCCTTCGTCTTCGTAAATGTCCGAAGCCGGTTGAGTGGAGCTGGAGCACAGGTGACCGACCACGAACTTGACGCCGTCGTTGACGACTTTGTTCGCGACCGCTACCGCTTGTTTTGGATCACAGGCGTCATCGTATTCAACGGCTTCTAGTTTCTTGCCGTCTACGCCGCCTTTGGCGTTGATCTGTTCGATGGCCATTTTGGCGCCACTGAACTGCATGTCGCCGTATTGGGCTACAGGGCCGGTTTTAGGGCCGGCGATGCCGATCTTGATGGTGTCAGCTGCGAACGAATGGCTGGCAACCCCGGCCAGAACCATAGCGGCAAACAGTTTGGAAATCTGCTTAGTAGCCTTAGTCATAGTGCTCCACTCTTACTGTTGTAGTTTTTATAGTCCTGGCGCCGTAGCAGCAGAACCGGGTCAGATATCTTCGATATCCTCCGGAAAATGCCCCCGGCAACTGTACCGGTACAGTGTAGAGCGCCAATTGTTAGCCTGGGAAGCTGGCGCCAGGGGGCAAAATCAGAGGGTGTCGCTTTATTGAAAGAAAAAGACAGAATGGCGGCGGGGGTTATAGCTGAAATATCAGCAATCCTTGGCTTTCCTGCTGTTTTCAATCGGTAACTCAATTGCATCCGGGTTTTTCTGCCAGACCACCAACGTTATGATTACGTCGATTTCTTTTCCGGACAGGACCCATGACTCAAGAACCTAGCACCCTCTATGCCAAGCTGCTTGGTGAAACCGCATCTATTACCTGGAAGGAGCTGGAGCCGTTCTTCGCCAAGGGTGCCCTATTGTGGGTCGACCCCGGTCTGGATTTGATTGCTGCAGCGGAAGCAGTAGCGACTGACGAAGGCGAGAAAGTGGCTGCCTGGCTGGCCGCCGACAAGGTCGCCAAGCTGTCTGAAACGCGGGCGCTGGATCTTTTCGAACGTGATCCGGAACTGTGGGCAGTGGTCGTTTCGCCGTGGATTCTGATCCAGGAAAGGGCGACGAGCTGAAGGTTTGCACTTTATTGGTGCGCGACCTTGTCGGGCAAAAGTGTGTAGCCGAGTAGCGTGATGGCATGTTGCCGTAGAGAAAGGCCACAGAAGGGTCTTGGCGAGGGTGACGTAAACGTAACGGGAACAGTTTATTGCGCAGCCTTATGGCTGCTTAATTGTTTCTGAATATGATCATTCCCACGCTCTGCGTGGGAATGCAGCCCGGGACGCTCTGCGTCCCAAAGCGGACGCAGAGCGTCCATTGAGGCATTCCCACGCAGAGCGTGGGAATGATCGACAGCAGGTGAGTTAAGCGGTCTTGCCGGTATGGTTATTCAGCGAAATAACCTTGGTCTTGCCAATGCGATGACGGTAGATCTCGCGCAAGTACTTGATCGACTTCTTCACGCAGTCCCGGGACAGACGAATGTCATTGATCGAGACGAACTTGTCTTTGTCATTGATCAACTCGCGGTACTTCTTCTCGTACATCGGTTTGATCGCGTACCAGTTGGTGTCGAGGATCTTCGCCGGGTTCTCGAATTCATTAAGCAGCTCGTCGATCCGGTCTTCGTCGAACTCTTCATTAATGATGAAGTCCAGGATCGAGTTATCCAGGGTTTCGTCAAAACGGTACGGGTTTTTCGCAAAGCAACGCTTAATGAAGGCCACGATCAGGGTCAGGAAATCGTCCGACAGGCACGGGCTCTTGGCGATCAGGGTGGTCAACGACAAGTTGGCCGAGGCGCCGATGACCAGCGCATAACGCTTGAGCGTGGTGTTCGGGAACAGGCTGTTGAGGTGGGTCTTCAACCGGTTCAAGTCCATGTAGGACAGCTTGTAGTCTTTGGGCAGCGAAACAATCGAGACCACCGACGAGCAGTTCTTGAAGAAGTGCAGGTCGTGCAACGCGGCCGCGTCATACCCCGAATTCTTGTACTGCTCCAGCGAGGCGCGATAGCGCTTGGACTCGATCGGCAACAGGCTGATGCCTTCGATCGCCTGGGTCACTTTGTTGAAGTGCGGCAAGTCGATGGAGCGGAAGAACAGGTCGTCGATGTTCAGGCGCTGAGGTTCTTTCTCGAACACTTTGAACTTGTCGCTGCTCGGCGGTGGAGTTTCCGGCACCACGGACTCGGCGTAGGCAATCGCCACCGGGCCGGCCAGACTCATGAACAGGTCGTTGGCGTCCAGGCGAATGGTTTCGCCAATGTCGATGCCGGCGCGACGGAAATAGTTCTGGTCGTAGTCGGTGGTAACCGCCTGAGCCGTCAGAATGTTGAAGATCTGCTGTGAGATGTATTGGTTGGCGTGCTTTTCCATCGCGTTGACGTCGATGTTCTGGATGTTGCCGTCATCGCTTTCTTCGGCGTAACGCATGATGTCGTTGGAGATCAGCATCATGGCGTTCCATGGGCGGATACGGCCCATGACGCTGGCTTCGCTGCTGTCTTCGTTGGCGAAGTTGTAGGAGAAGTCCCACTCTTCCGACAGGTATTTGCACAGCAGGCGGCCGGCGTTGATGTGCAACGCCTCAGACATTTCGCTGCGGTGATCGGAAATGTTCGGCAACACGCAAATGCCGCTGGTGAAGATCGGCTCGAAGACGAAGGAATGACCGCTCTTGCCGTCGTGTTCGTCCATCGGTTTGGTATCGAACGTCTTGTTCATGTACGAGTGCTGCTGGGCCAGGCCGAATTCCGAGGCCATGCCCGAACCGGTACCGCCGCCGGCACTGAAGATCGAGAAGTACAGGCGCGACTGGTTGGCCTTGATCCCGCAGCTGTCGATCAGGTACGAGTGAATCATCTTCCAGTCAGGGCTGGAGAAACGCTGGGTGTCCTTGTTCAGGATGATCTTGGCCAGGTATTGGCCGAGGATCGGCGCGTTACCGGCGCCACCGGCGTGGACTTCCGACAAGTCCATGATCTTCATTTTGCTGTAGTCGCGCAGGAAACCGCTTTTTTCGCCTTTACGCGAGAAACGGATGCGGCCGGCGATGTCTTTGTCCAGGTCACCGAGCATGACCAGCGGTTCTACCAGGAACACTGGTTTGGTGGCCTTGTTCGGGCCCAGGCGCAGGTTATTGCGAATCCACTGTGCCGGGCTGTAACCCTTTTCGGCGAAGCGCTTGTCCGGCGACAGGCGATCTTCGTTATTGAATTCGTTGAGGTAGAACTTGCGGGCGTTGTACACCAGCTCCGCGACGTCCAGCGCGATGTTCGAACCGCAGCGGCCCAGGCCGATCAGGCACACCGACGGGAATTCCTGATCGCTGTGCTGTTCGCTGTCGCCTTCCAGATGTGGTGGGCGCGGGAACACCATGTCGCGCAGACCGTCGAGATTATCGAGGATGCGATCGGTATTGGTTTCGGTGAAGTACAGGTATTGCTGAGTCGATAACGGGCGCGATGGCGTCAATGGCTTCGATGGTGCGGGGCTGTTTGCCGCGGGGTTCAACGTCAGATCGGATATCGCAGTGGCCGGATTGTTTTTAGAAGTCATTGTGCGCCATGTACCTGGGCTGGTTGGTTGAGCGACACGATGTCGACGAACCATCACGGATGGGATCTCGCGTCTTTTTTCAGCGCGTATTTGGCCCAAGCGTCAGGGCCTTGGCCTGAGCATCGCTCGGGGGAATCCTTTCCTAAGTCATGATGAATCGGCCAATATTCGATGATCTTTAATCAAAAGGAGGCCAAATGATGGCAATGTTACCTTCGCTCGGGTTTGCCGGGGTCGGCCTCATGGGCTTGCCGATGTGCCGGCGACTGCTGGCAGCGGGTTATCCGCTGACGGTGTGGAACCGCAATCCAGCCAAGTGCGCGCCGCTGGTCGAGGCCGGTGCACGACAGATCGCCACGCCGGCGGAGCTGTGCCAGCACGCCGACGTGGTGATGTTGTGCCTGGCGGACACGTCGGTGGTTCGTGAGGTGGTGTTTGGCGCGGCAGGGATTGCGCAAGGTGCGAAAAGCGGTCAACTGCTGGTGGATTTTTCCAGCCTGGAACCTGCCGCGACGCGGGAAATGGCGACAGCACTGGTCAGCCAAACCGGCATGAGCTGGCTGGATGCACCAGTGTCTGGCGGAGTGGTCGGCGCCGAGGCCGGTAGCCTGGCGATCATGGTGGGCGGTGAAACGGCGGATCTTGAGCGCGTCAGGCCAGTGCTGTTGAGCCTCGGCCAGCGCGTGACCCACATGGGCGCCGTCGGAGCGGGGCAGGTGACCAAGGCCTGCAATCAGATGATCGTCGCCTGCAATGCGCTGGTGATCGCCGAAGTGGTGGCGTTGGCCGAGCGTTCCGGGGTGCAGGCCAGCCTGATCGCAGAGGCTCTGGCAGGCGGGTTTGCCGATTCAAAGCCCTTGCAGATCCTGGGGCCGCAAATGGCCGAAAGCCGTTTCGAACCGGTGAAATGGCATGTGCGCACGCTGCTCAAGGACCTCGACACCGCGGTGAAGTTTTCCCGTGAGCAAGGCTCGGCCACGCCGATCAGTGGACTGGCCGCACAACTGATGCGCCTGCATGGGGGCCAGGGTTTTCTGGAAAAAGATCCGTCGACATTAGTGCAGTTGTACCGCGAACCAGACTCAAAGGGCTGACAGTGTGCGAGTGCTTGCGCTGGTTGATTTCGCTCAGCACGGGACGCAATTGCGCCAGCGGTACCGGACGACTGAGCAGGTAGCCCTGCACGAAGTCGCAGCCGTTACGCTCCAGAAACTCGTATTGCTCAAGGGTTTCGACGCCTTCGGTCACCACCTGCAAATGCAGCGTGTGGGCCATGACGATGATCGCTTGAACGATTTCCATGTCCTGGGTGGCCTTGGGAATGTCCTGGATGAACGAGCGGTCGATCTTCAGCGTGTTGAGGGGCAGCCGTTTGAGATAGGCCAGTGATGAGTAGCCGGTGCCGAAGTCATCAATCGACAGCGACACGCCGAGGGCACGAATCTGGCGCAGCAACACCAGCGTATCGGCGATGTTGCCCATCAGCGCATTTTCGGTCACTTCCAGTTCCAGCCGCTGCGGCGCCACTCCGGCGACCCGCAGGGCGTGTTCGATTTCATCGGCCAATTCTTCGCGCGCCAGGTTCAGGGGCGAGCAGTTCACGGCGATATGGAGTTCTTCGCAACCCTGACGCGACAACTCGCCCAGATCCTCACAGGCTTTGCGCAGGACCCAGTTGTCCAGTTCGGCGATCAGGCCGTTGGCCTCGGCGATGGCAATGAACCGGTCCGGTGCCAGCAGTCCGTGAACCGGATGTTGCCAGCGGACCAGCGCTTCAAGCTTGCTGACTTGAGCGTTTTTCAGGTCATAGATCGGTTGGTAATAGAGCATCAGTCCAGTGTTTTCGCGCAGGGCGTGGCGCAGTTCTTCTTCCAGTTGCAGTTCCAGCGTCGCGCGGGTTTTCAGGTCTTCGCTGAAGAAATTCAGGCCGTTGCGCCCGCTGTCCTTGGACTGATACAGCGCCAGGTCAGCGTTTTTCAGCAACTCTTCACAGGTCTTGCCATCTTGCGGAAACAAGCTGATACCAATACTGGTGGTCATGACCATGCGCCGCCCGGACAGCTCGATGGGCTCCTTCATTTTCGCCATGATGCGCTGGGCCATGTGCCGCGCTTCATCACGATCATGCAGGCCGATGAGGATGCAAAACTCGTCGCCTCCGAAGCGCGCAACCACATCGTCGTGGCTGCGCACCGAACACTTTATGTGGTTGGACAGGACTTTCAGCAATTCGTCGCCGGCATCATGACCGAGGCTGTCGTTGATCCGCTTGAAATGGTCGATGTCCAGGAACAGCACCGCCAGCATGCCGCCTTCGTTGGTTTTCTCGATGAGTTTCTCGGCAAAAATCTGGTTGAAGCCACGACGGTTGATCAGGTTGGTCAGGGGGTCGTAGTGCGCCACCTGTTGTAACGACATCCTCGCCTGGTCCAGTTGACTGAGCAGGGCGTTGACCCGTTGCAGGTCGCTCTCCTTGTTTTGCAGCTTCTTGTCGGCCAGTGCTGCGCTGATGCTGCTGCCGATGATCAGCAGCGTCATGACCGCCACCGTCAGACCCAGTTGTAGATGATTGTTTTCGGCGGGCAGCGGCTGGAGGCTGTCGGCGGGCAGCACCAGATTGAGCGCCGCCATGCCCGTGAAGTGCATGCTGACGATGCCGGCCCCGAGCACCAGGCTGGCGATGTATTTGAGTAGTTGATGTAACACACCGCTGCCTTCGCGCAGGTAACTGGAAATCAACAATGCGGCCAGGCTTGCGCCAATCGCGATCACGATGGAGAGGGCAAACAGGGCGGGTTGGTAATAGGCCGTCGCATTCGAACGCATGGCGGCCATGCCTACGTAGTGCATGGTCGCGATGCCCAGGCCTATCCACACGGCGGCACGCAAGTATTGCCAGAAATTCAGATGAGGATGGCTGAGGGTATGCATCGCCAGCCACGAGGCCGTCAGCGCGAACAACAGTGAGATCAGAGTAATGGGCAGCTGGTAATGGATTTCGATCGGCGCCTGGAACGCCAGCATGCTGATGAAGTGCATGGCCCAGATACCGCCCGCCAGACACCCGGCACCGACCCAGCACCAGATACGTTGGGACGCTGATTTTTCTGCATGGCGAACCCGTTCGGTTATGTCCAGCGTGGCGAAGCCGGCCACACAGGCAACCACGTAGGCCAGTAACACCAGAAAGGGGTTATGTGCGCAATTGAGTATGACCTGCCCGGTCTCTGGCAGTTGGGTAGTGAAATATAAAGCAGGCCACTCCATCGTACGCCCCGCATCCATCTTTCTGGCCGACACCATGAACCTGGTGATTGCGTTGGAGTATAGGTGCCATGCACAGAGTGCAAGCGGTAGTGGCATATTGATCTTAATGATTTTGGAATGAGCAGCTGAATGTTTAGAAGTAAAATGTTACATGGGCGGTGCCTCATTACATGGGGCGCTATCACCTTTACGAATAATTACAGACAGCTCTGGCGGGCCTGACTAGATTGCAGGTTCCGGGCTCGGATGCGTTGGCAGTGAAGCCCCAATAACAATAAAAGAGACGGACCCATGCAGAACTCGACCCAAGCGGCGAATGCCTGGCGCATTCTGTTCCTGCTGTTCCTGGCCAACCTGTTCAACTTCTTCGACCGCACCATTCCAGCCATCATCATCGAACCGATCCGCATGGAATGGCACCTCAGCGACTTTCAGCTGGGGATCATCGGTACCGCATTCACCCTCGTTTATGCCATTGCCGGCCTGCCTCTGGGGCGGATGGCCGATACCGGTTCGCGCAGCAAATTGATGGGCTGGGGCCTGGCGGCGTGGAGCGGGCTGACGGCAGTCAACGGACTGGTGGGGAGTTTCTGGGCTTTCCTGATCGTGCGCATGGGTATCGGCATCGGTGAAGCCAGTTACGCACCGGCCGCCAACTCGCTGATCGGCGACCTGTTCCCGGCCCACCGCCGGGCACGGGCGATGGGTATCTTCATGCTGGGGCTGCCGTTGGGGCTGCTGCTGGCGTTCTTCACCATCGGCGCGATGGTCAAGGCCTTCGACAGCTGGCGCGCGCCGTTCTTTATCGCGGCAGTGCCGGGGCTGATCCTGGCGATCTTCATGTTCTACATCAAAGAACCGAAACGCGGCGCCGCAGAGAGTGTGCAAGTCTCGCAAGAACGCGTAGACCGGCCGATCCGTCGGGTGCTGGCGGTGCCGACTTTCCTGTGGCTGGTGATGGCGGGGCTGTGCTTCAACTTCGCCACGTATGCCTGCAACTCGTTTCTGGTGCCGATGCTGCAGCGCTATTTCCTGATGCCGTTGCAGGAAGCGGCGGTGGCGACCGGGGTAATCGTAGGCGTGACCGGGTTGTTCGGCCTGACACTGGGCGGTTGGGTGGCTGACAAGATTCACCAGCGGGTGGCCAATGGGCGACTGCTGTTTGCCGCATTCAGCTTGATCATCTCGACGGTGTGCACGGCTTGGGCGCTGCATTCCGGGCGGATCGAGATCGGGGTATTTGTGGCGGTATTCAGTGTGGGCTGGTTGTTTGCCTACAACTTCTACACCTGCGTTTACACCGCCATTCAGGACGTAGTCGAGCCGCGCTTGCGAGCTACGGCCATGGCGCTGTTCTTTGCCGGGTTGTATTTGCTGGGTGGTGGTTTGGGACCGGTGGTGGTGGGCGCATTGTCCGACCACTTTGCGCATACGGCGATGCTCTCGGCCGGTGCTGAACAGATGACCGAGGCGTTCAAGGCTGTCGGCTTGCATGACGCGATGTATTTGATCCCGGTGGCGCTGTTTTTCACCATGGTGTTTCTGTTCCTGGCTTCGCGGTGTTTTGTGCGCGATGCCAAGCGGATGAAGGAAGGGTTGGTGGCGGTGGTTGAGCCGCAGACTTCGGCGGTCACTGCGTAACGATCGTTCCCACGCTCCGCGTGGGAATGCCGCAAGGGACGCTCCGCGTTCCAGCTCTCGAAAGGGACGCAGAGCGTCCCGGGCTGCATTCCCACGCGGAGCATGGGAACGATCAGCACTATAAAAACTCATGTGAAAAAAAGGCCCGCATCGCTGCGGGCCTTCTTTATTAGCAGGGTGGAGCAGGGGAGTTAACCCGCCACCAACACCCGAATCGCTTCCAGTCGCAGCGCAGCCTTATCGAGCATGGCCAGGCCTTGCTCGCGTTGCTTGCGCAGAGCAACCAGTTCGCTGTCACGCACGGTCGGGTTGACCGCTTGCAACGCGGTCAGGCGCGCCAGTTCTTCGTCGGTGTCGGCGGCCAGACGACGCTGCGCCTCAGCCACGCGCTCGGCGTGACGCGGGAAGATCTTCTCTTCGCCGGCGTTGATCCGTGGCGTCAGCTGATCGCGCTGGGCCTGGATGAACTTGTTGGCGCTGGCACGCGGCACGCTTTCCAGCTGATCGTTAAGGGTTTCGAACGAGACCCGGGCCGACAGGTCATTACCGTTGGCGTCGAGCAGGCAGCGCAGGGCGGCCGGTGGCAGGTAACGGCCCAATTGCAGCGAGCGCGGGGCAACCACTTCGCTGACGTAGAGCAGTTCCAGCAACACGGTGCCAGGTTTCAGCGCCTTGTTCTTGATCAGCGCCACGGCGGTGTTGCCCATGGAACCGGACAAGACCAGGTCCATGCCGCCCTGAACCATCGGGTGTTCCCAGGTAATGAACTGCATGTCTTCGCGAGACAGCGCCTGGTTGCGGTCGTAAGTGATAGTCACGCCTTCGTCGTCGCCCAGCGGGAAGCTGGCGTCGAGCATTTTTTCGCTCGGCTTGAGGATCAGCGCGTTTTCCGAATGGTCTTCGCTGTCGATGCCGAACGCGTCGAACAGGGTTTCCATGTAGATCGGCAGGGCGAACTGGTCGTCTTGCTCAAGGATGTCCTCGACCAGCGCATCACCTTCGCCAGCGCCGCCGGAATTGAGTTCCAGCAAGCGGTCGCGGCCGGTGTGCAACTCGGCTTCCAGACGCTCGCGCTCGGCGCGGGCCTCATCGATCAGCGCTTGCCACTCGCCGTCATCGGCATTTTCCAGCAGCGGCAGCAGGCGCGAGCCGAACTGATGCTGCAGGGCGTTGCCGGTCGGGCAGGTGTTGAGGAACGCGTTCAATGCTTCGTGGTACCACTGGAACAGACGCTCTTGCGGGCTGGTTTCCAGGTACGGCACGTGCAGTTCGATGATGTGCTTCTGGCCGATCCGGTCCAGACGACCGATACGCTGCTCCAGCAGGTCCGGGTGCGACGGCAGATCGAACAGCACCAAGTGGTGCGAGAACTGGAAGTTGCGACCTTCACTGCCGATTTCCGAACAGATCAGCACTTGCGCGCCAAATTCTTCGTCGGCGAAGTAGGCGGCGGCGCGGTCACGCTCAAGGATGTTCATGCCTTCGTGGAAAACCGTGGCCGGGATGCCGGAACGTACGCGCAGGGCGTCTTCCAGGTCCATGGCGGTTTCAGCGTGGGCGCAGATCACCAGCACTTTGGTGCGCTTGAGCATCTTCAGCGTGTCGATCAGCCACTCGACGCGCGGGTCGAATTTCCACCAGCGTTCTTCTTCGTTGGCGTCCGGCTGGGCCTGGAAGCTGACTTCCGGGTACAGCTCGGCGTGATCGCCCAGCGGCAGTTCGAGGTATTCGTCGGGGCATGGCAGCGGGTACGGGTGCAGTTTGCGCTCCGGAAAACCCTGCACGGCGGCGCGGGTGTTGCGGAACAGCACGCGGCCGGTGCCGTGACGGTCGAGCAGTTCGCGAACCAGACGGGCGCTGGCTTCGATGTCGCCATCGTTAACCGCCGCCAGCAAGGCTTCGCCTTCGTTGCCGAGGAAACCGTGAATGGTCTTGTGCGCTTCAGGCGACAGGCGCCCCTTGTCCAGCAACTCCTGAACGGCTTCGGCCACCGGGCGATAGTTTTCGCTCTCGGCACGGAAAGCGTGCAGGTCGTGGAAACGGTTCGGGTCGAGCAGGCGCAGACGCGCAAAGTGGCTGTCCTGACCCAGTTGTTCCGGGGTCGCAGTCAGCAGCAAAACGCCGGGAATGACTTCTGCCAGTTGTTCAACCAGCGAATACTCAGGGCTGGCCTTGTCTTCGTGCCATACCAGGTGGTGCGCTTCGTCGACGACCATCAGGTCCCAACCGGCGGCGAACAGTGCGTCCTGGGCTTTCTCGTCTTCCACCAGCCACTCGAGTGCAACCAGCGCGAGCTGGGTGTCTTCGAACGGGTTGGCGGCATCGCTTTCGATGAAGCGTTCTTCGTCGAACAGCGCGACTTGCAGGTTGAAGCGGCGGCGCATCTCGACCAGCCACTGGTGCTGAAGGTTTTCCGGCACCAGGATCAACACGCGGTTGGCGCGACCCGAGAGCAGTTGGCGATGGATCACCAGACCGGCTTCGATGGTTTTGCCCAGGCCCACTTCGTCTGCCAGCAAAACCCGCGGCGCAATGCGGTCGGCGACTTCACGGGCGATGTGCAGCTGGTGCGCGATCGGTTGCGCACGCACGCCACCGAGCCCCCAAAGCGCGGACTGCAACTGGCGGCTGGTGTGTTCCAGGGTGTTGTAGCGCAGGGAGAACCAGGCCAGCGGGTCGATCTGTCCGGCGAACAAACGATCGCTGGCCAGACGGAACTGAATGAAGTTCGATAGTTGGGTTTCCGGCAGGGTAACCACTTCGTTATGCCCGTTGAGGCCGTGGTAAACCAGCAGGCCGTCGACGTCGTCGACTTCTTGTACGGTCAGTTTCCAGCCTTCGAAGTGAGTGATCGAGTCACCCGGCGAAAACCGCACGCGGGTGAGGGGCGCATTCCGTAGCGCGTACTGGCGAGTCTCGCCAGTGGCCGGGTAGAGCACGGTCAACAAGCGGCCGTCCTGTGCCAGAACGGTGCCTAAACCCAGCTCGGCTTCGCTGTCACTGATCCAGCGTTGCCCCGGTTGATACTGCTGCGCCATGCTGCCTGACTCCCACCTTGAAAAAGCGGGCTATCTTAACGGAATGAGGGCTTCAGGGCCAAAGGACTCTCATAAAAACTCGCAGTCTTACGTTAGTCCAACGATGCAGCGCTTGTGGGATGGGGCACCTATTCGTGCCAAACGGGTCACAGTTTGCGACCGATGGCTCAAGTCGCCATCCCCGCAGCCGACAGCCTGCTGACAGGAGACTAATAATTATGCTGCCACCGATGCTCCCCTTGAGTGCCGTGCCAATCACTTCACAGCAGGATCCGATTCGTCAGCGGCCGGATATTCCTCCCGTGGTGCCGGTGCAAGAAAGCTCCAACGAAAGCACCATCGACCTGCAGCAGCGCGATCCGGAAGAGGCGGCGTTTCAGCTGCGCGAGGAACAGCGCCGCAAACAGGAACAGCAAAGGCGTCGCCGCGAAGCCGATGAAGATCCTGAAGAGCACCTGGCGACTCCCGGTGACGAGCTCAACGCCGACAATACCGTGCCGGTGGCGCCATTGATGGAAGATCAGCCACGGCAGGGTTTGTGGGTCGATATCCAGATTTGAGCTCACGGCTGGTCAGCGCTGCCATCAGACCGCATTATTGGCACATCCTTGCCTGCAAATGCGGCAACTGAATTTCATTCCAAGCGATGCACTGAGCACCATGAGCCAAGACGACAAGCTGATCGACCTCAACGCCGAACGCGCCAAGCGGGTTCATGACCTTAATGAAAAGCGCCTGAACGAAGTACGCCAGGCGTTCGAGCAGGCCATGCCGTTGGGTAAAGCGAAGAAAAAGCCGAAGAACAAACCGAAAAAGCGTTGAAACACCCTGCATCGGTTGATGCAGGTCGGTTATTTCCCCTCCTTTACGCCCAGTCTCGGGCGACATTGATCCCGGTCAATTTCTTCTCCTGCCTGATTGGTTAACTTAGCCCCATCGCAACAAGGCAAGTGCAGGAGGCCAGTCATGTTTCTCGACAACGTGGTGATCGCCGGAGTGCTGACAGTCGGCCTCATGGTTCTGTTTTTTGCAGGGTTTGGATTTTTTATCTGGAAGGATTCGCAAAAGCGCAAACCGTAGGTCTTTCTGGAAGCAATGAGCACGCAAGGCATTTTGGGCAACTTCGGTTGCCCTTTTTTTGTGTCTGAAAATCTATCTATACCGAAATTCGGGCAATAAAAAGGCGCGAACCTCACGGAACGCGCCTTTTTTAGCAGCGATGTATCAGCTGCCCAGTGCCTTCGACGCCAGCCAGAACAGACCGGCCGACAGGGCCACTGTGGCTGGCAGGGTCAGGACCCAGGCCAGCAGGATGGTTCTGACGGTGCCACCTTGCAGGCCGCTTTTATTGGCGACCATGGTGCCGGCCACGCCCGAGGACAGGACGTGGGTGGTGGAAACCGGCAGGCTGAAGATGTTGGCCATGCCGATCAGGCTCGCGGTAGTGATCTGTGCCGACATGCCTTGGGAGTAAGTCATGCCCTGCTTGCCGATCTTCTCGCCGATGGTCAGAACCACGCGCTTCCAGCCCACCATGGTACCCAGGCCGAGGGCCAGGGCGACCGCCAGAATCACCCAGAACGGGGCGTATTCGGTGGTGGTGGTCAGGTCTTTGCGCAGCTTGTCCAGGTCAGCCTTTTCACGGGCAGCCAGGCCAGGCAGCTTGCTGACTTTTTTCGCCGTGTCGTCCAGGCAGAGCAGGTAGCGACGCACTTCGATGCGGCTTTCCGCCGGCAGCGAGTGGTAGTCCGCTACACCTTTAAGGGTGCCGAGCAGGGCGGTGATGGTCGGTTCGGTCTGTTGCGGATTGCAACGGAATTTCTCCGGCAGGTCACCTTCCACGCTTTTGCCCAGGGCCAGGAATTCACCCAGCGTATCGGCATTGCGCTTGTAGAACTGGCTCAGGTGCAGGGTCGCGTCGCGAGTCCGTTCGATCTGGTAGGTCGTGCTGCCCAAGTCGAGTACGAACTGCGCCGGAACGATACCGATCAGCACCAGCATGATCAGGCCGATACCTTTCTGGCCATCGTTGGAGCCATGCACGAAGCTCACGGCCATGGCCGAAATGACCAGCACCAGGCGGTTCCAGAACGGCGGGTGTTTCTTGTCATCGATCTTGCGGCGCTGTTCCGGCGTCTTGTGCATCTTCGACAGTGGACGCCACCATTTAAGGCCGATCAATATCAGAGCGGCGACCAGGAAGCCCGCCATTGGCGAGAACACCAGGGACGCACCGATATCAATTGCCTTCTGCCAGTTCACGCCATCAGCCAACGGAATATCGTTGATCAAGGCGTTGGCAAGGCCGACACCGAGGATCGAACCGATCAGCGTATGGGAGCTGGAAGCCGGGATACCGAAGTACCAGGTGCCCAGGTTCCAGGTGATGGCGGCGGCGAGCAGCGAGAACACCATGGCCAGCCCGTGACCGGTGTTCACATTGATCAGCAGTTCTACCGGCAGCAGGTGGACGATGGCATACGCCACGCCAACACCGCCCAGCAGCACGCCGAGAAAGTTGAACACACCGGAAAAGAACACCGCCAGATGAGGCGGCATGGCTTTGGTGTAGATAACAGTGGCCACCGCGTTAGCGGTGTCATGAAAGCCGTTGATGAACTCGAAGGCGAGGACAAAGGCCAGGGCGAGCAAGAGGCTCACAAGCACCCAAGCATCTAGTCCGCTGAATAAATCGATCATGAAGGTTTTCTGACCCGGTCGTAAGGGGGCGCGATTATGCCAGAAAAGACTGCTAATCGATGCACTAGGTGCTCATCGGTAACATTCTTCAACGAATTAATTTGTGGCAGCCGCCCAAGCCCCAGGTTTTTACTGGGTTTTGCAAGTCATTGAATTTATTTGAAAAGGCCGCAGCCACAAGGCGTCCTCTCGTAGGAGCAAGAGGTTTTACGCTTGCGTGAAATATTTGAAAAGAGGGCCAGACATGAGCCATTTGCCTCATCCAGGGGGTGAGGTGGCCGCTGCCCGCTGGTAGCGGGCGCGAAAGGCATCATCGATACATCCCGCTTTTAACGGATGCAGACGCAGACCCTTGAAAGAATTCAGGCCGAGGGCTTATGGCTCTTCGGCTTTGAGTTCCTTTTCCATTTTCTGCAATTCTTGAGTGAAAGCCTGATCCTGAACTGTGGCGCGTTTACGCCAGGGTTTGCGTTCCGGTTCGGGCTGAGCGGCGTAGGTGGTGACTTCCCCGCCGTAAACTTCCTTGTAACGTTGTTCCTGGCGCTCAAGTTCCGCGCGCAGTTCGTCTTTCGTCACAGTGCTACCTGATTGAGTTGAGATTAATTCTGGTGAAACGCGCTGCATCAAATGTATTTGACCACGCTCGCCGAATGGACAAGGCCCGTAAAGGCATCATTTTTTACGGCATTGCGATCAATTACTTCCATGTTGCAGGCGGCCACGACACCAGAGATAAATAGCTGACGCAGCATCAGTTTCCTGTTTCAGCGAACACCTTGGCTAAGCATATGAAATGAGTGTCAGGCGCTTGCTGCGGGTAACGGCGATGGAACATCGCGCTACCGGGTGGCGGAATCGGCAATTAAAAACCGGTCACCACTGAATTTCATTATAGCGGTCGATTCGAAGAACACTATCGCCAAAGAGTTAAAAGTAGGTCTTGATGTGTGATTGTTTTGTTACTCGCAACTTTATACGGCTAACTAGGTCGTTCGGCGGCACGACGTTACAGTGATGTCTTTCTGACGCCATTAAGTCGAACAAGTTAGGACAATTACATCGACCACTTCTAGTCTGCGTCAGAGCCAATGTAAAAACGGGTGCAAGCCCGTTCAATAATCGGCTGGTCCTGGTGGGAGTCGATTGCGATTATCGGTCGATGGTTCGATAATCGCACATTCTTGGCTGTCCGGGGTTGTGTGAGGGACCGGCTGCCGCTTGTAATAGCCGCTGAACCGTGTGGGAAAAGGACCTTATATGAACGATCAAATGCGCAATTCCTTCGCTTCAGTGGCGCCGCCGATCGTTGCCTCGCCCGCCAAGCGGATCCAGGCACTGACCGGCGACCCGGATTTCATGACCTCCCTGGCCCGTGGCCTGGCCGTGGTGCAAGCGTTCCAGGAGCGCAAACGCCATCTCACCATCGCCCAGATCAGTCACCGCACGGAAATTCCCCGCGCCGCTGTGCGACGTTGCCTGCACACGCTGATCAAACTCGGCTACGCCACCACCGACGGCCGTACGTATTCGCTGCTGCCTAAAGTACTGACGCTTGGCCATGCCTATGTGTCCTCGACGCCGCTGGCGGTTTCCGCCCAGCCCTACCTGGACCGCATGAGTGAGCAACTTCATGAAGCCTGCAACATGGCCACTCTGGAAGGCGATGACATCTTGTACATCGCTCGTTCGGCCACCACCCAGCGACTGATTTCCGTCGACCTGTCGGTGGGTGGACGTCTGCCGGCCTATTGCACCTCGATGGGTCGGATTCTTCTCGCAGCGCTGGACGATACGTCACTGCGCGAGTACCTCGACCATGCAGAGTTGCAAGCCAAGACCAGCCGAACCCTGCACACCCCCGAGGCGTTGCTCGAATGCCTGCAAGAGGTGCGGCAGCAAGGCTGGTGCATCGTCGATCAGGAACTGGAACAGGGTCTGCGCTCGATTGCCGTTCCGGTGTACGACGCTTCCGGCCAAGTGGTCGCGGCGCTAAACGTCAGTACCCACGCCGGCCGAGTCAGCCGCAACGAGTTGAAACAACGTTTCCTGCCCGGCCTTCTGAGCGCGAGCCGCGACCTCAGCGCACAACTCTTTGCGTAAGCCTTTCGCCTAAGCTGTTCGATAAACGCACAGAGTCGCGTTTATCGAATTGACGCTCTTTCCCCAAGATCACTAATGTCGCGGCAGCGCCAGCCTTGGCTGGCTCCTATCCGACTGCGTTCTTGCGTGGAATAAAAATAATGAACCAGCCTCAGTCTGCTGTAGGAAACTGCCTCGACGTGCAGTCCTTCATCAATGCTCAACCCATTTCGCGCTACCAATGGCGAGTGGTGATCCTGTGTTTCCTGATTGTTTTCCTCGATGGCCTCGACACGGCGGCCATGGGTTTCATCGCGCCTGCCCTGTCTCAGGATTGGGGCATCGACCGCGCCAGTCTCGGCCCGGTGATGAGCGCGGCGTTGATCGGTATGGTCTTTGGCGCACTGGGTTCTGGCCCATTGGCTGACCGCTTCGGGCGAAAAATCGTACTGGTGGGCGCGGTGCTGTTGTTCGGCGCGTTCAGCCTGGCTTCGGCTTACAGCACCAACGTCGATCAGCTGCTGGTGCTGCGTTTCCTCACTGGCCTGGGCCTTGGTGCCGGCATGCCGAACGCCACGACGCTGCTGTCCGAATACACCCCGGAGCGCAAGAAATCCCTGCTGGTGACCAGCATGTTCTGCGGCTTCAACCTCGGCATGGCCGGTGGCGGGTTTATCTCGGCCAAACTGATTCCGGCGTTTGGTTGGCACAGCCTGTTGATGATCGGCGGGATTTTGCCGCTGATCCTCGCCGTCGTATTGCTGTTCTGGCTGCCGGAATCGGCGCGCTACCTTGTCGTGCGCAATCGCGGCACTGACAAAGTGCGCAAGACCCTGGCTCCCATCGATCCAACCGTCGTCGCTCAGGCTTCCAGCTTCAGCGTGCCGGAACAGAAAACCGTGAAGGCCCGCAACGTGTTCGCGGTGATCTTCTCCGGCACCTACAGCACCGGCACCTTGTTGTTGTGGCTGACCTACTTCATGGGGCTGGTGATCGTTTATCTACTGACCAGTTGGCTGCCGACGCTGATGCGTGACAGCGGCGCGAGCATGGAGCAGTCGGCATTCATCGGCGCGTTGTTCCAGTTTGGCGGGGTATTGAGCGCGGTGGGCGTGGGCTGGGCGATGGACCGGTTCAATCCGCACAAGGTTATCGGCATTTTCTATCTATTCGCCGGGGTATTTGCCTACGCGGTAGGGCAGAGCCTGGGCAACATCACGCTATTGGCGACGTTGGTGCTGGTGGCCGGGATGTGCGTCAACGGCGCGCAATCGGCGATGCCTTCGCTGGCGGCGCGGTTTTATCCGACACAGGGGCGGGCGACCGGGGTGTCGTGGATGCTCGGGATTGGCCGCTTTGGCGCGATTCTCGGTGCGTGGATGGGCGCAACGCTGCTGGGGCTGGGCTGGAATTTCGAGCAGGTGCTGACAGCGTTGGTGATTCCAGCGGCATTGGCGACCACGGCGGTGGTGATCAAAGGCATGGTCAGCCATGCGGATGCGACCTGAGCTCAGGGTTCAGAGGATCGGTAGTGAGACAACAATCTGTTCGATAAACGAACACTCAGTCGATTATCGGATTGTTTGGCGTTTTTCAGGGGCTTACTCTTCAGTCATTCCGGCGCTGCGCATCGCGCCTTTTTCTTCCACTGTCGGTTCATCACAAAACGGGAGCCTGCCCCATGGCTGAAATCCTTTCGCTGCACGACGCGGTGAAGCAATTCGTTAACGACGGCGATACGGTCGCGCTCGAAGGCTTCACTCACCTGATCCCTACGGCGGCGGGTCACGAAATCATTCGCCAGGGCAAGAAAGACCTGACCCTGGTGCGAATGACGCCTGACCTGATCTACGACCAGTTGATCGGTGCCGGTTGTGCTCGCAAGCTGATTTTCTCCTGGGGCGGAAACCCAGGCGTCGGTTCGCTGCATCGCCTGCGTGACGCCGTCGAGAAGCAGTGGCCGCACGCGCTGGAAATCGAAGAGCACAGCCACGCCGACCTGGCCAATGCCTACGTCGCTGGCGCTTCCGGCCTACCGTTCGCGGTGCTGCGTGCCTACGCCGGCTCCGACCTGCCGAAGGTCAACCCGCTGATCAAAACCGTCACCTGCCCATTCACCGGTGAAGTATTGGCGGCCGTGCCTTCGGTGCGCCCGGACATCACCGTGATTCACGCGCAGAAAGCCGACCGCAAAGGCAACGTGCTGCTGTGGGGCATTCTCGGCGTACAAAAGGAGGCGGCACTGGCGGCCAAACGCTGCATCGTTACCGTCGAGGAAATCGTCGACGACCTCAATGCACCGATGAACTCCTGCGTTCTGCCGACGTGGGCGTTGAGCGCGGTCTGCCACGTTCCAGGTGGTGCGCATCCGTCCTACGCTCACGGCTACAACGAGCGCGATAACCGTTTCTACCAGGCCTGGGACCCGATTGCCCGCGACCGTGAAACCTTCACTGCGTGGATCAACGAGTACATCCACGGCTGCGCTGACTTCAGCGAGTTCCAGGCCAAGCTGGCCGCTGCTTCGGAGGCCAAGTAATGACTTACACCACCAATGAAATGATGACCGTCGCCGCTGCCCGCCGTCTGAAAAACGGTTCGGTGTGTTTCGTCGGCATCGGCCTGCCGTCGAAAGCCGCCAACCTGGCGCGTCTGACTTCCTCGCCGGATGTAGTCCTTATCTACGAATCGGGTCCGATCGGTGCCAAGCCGAGCGTACTGCCGCTGTCGATCGGTGACGGTGAACTGGCGGAAACCGCCGACACCGTCGTCCCGACCGGTGAGATTTTTCGCTACTGGTTGCAGGGCGGGCGCATCGACGTCGGTTTCCTCGGCGCCGCGCAAGTCGACCGCTTCGGCAATATCAACACCACCGTGGTGGGCGACTACCATCAGCCGAAAGTCCGCCTGCCAGGTGCCGGCGGTGCGCCGGAGATCGCTGGCTCGGCGAAAAGCGTGCTGATCATCCTCAAGCAGTCGGCGCGTTCCTTTGTCGACAAACTCGACTTCATAACCTCGGTCGGCCATGGCGAGGGCGGTGATTCGCGCAAGCGTCTCGGCCTACCGGGCGCCGGTCCGGTCGGCATCATCACCGACCTGTGCATCATGGAGCCGGAAGCGGATACCCATGAATTCGTGGTCACCGCGCTGCACCCCGGAGTGACCCGGGAGCAGGTGACTGCCGCCACCGGTTGGGCGATTCGTTTTGCCGAGCACGTTGAAAACACTGCCGAGCCGACCGACATTGAACTGACGGCACTCAGGGATCTGGAAGCCCGCACCGCAGCCGCCCACGGCCAAGCCCCCGGAGAAGCCTGATGCGTGACGTTTATATCTGCGACGCAATTCGCACCCCCATCGGCCGTTTCGGCGGTGGCCTGTCGGCGGTTCGCGCCGACGACCTGGCCGCCGTGCCGATCAAGGCGTTGATGGAGCGCAACCCGTCGGTGGACTGGAACGCGGTGGACGAGGTGTTTCTCGGTTGCGCCAACCAGGCCGGCGAAGACAACCGCAACGTGGCGCGTATGGCGCTGTTGCTGGCGGGGTTGCCGGAAACCATTCCGGGCGTGACCCTCAATCGCCTCTGCGCCTCGGGTATGGATGCCATCGGCACCGCGTTCCGGGCGATCGCCAGTGGCGAGATGGAATTGGCGATTGCCGGCGGCGTCGAGTCGATGTCCCGCGCCCCGTTCGTGATGGGCAAGGCCGATGCGGCGTTCTCGCGCAACATGAAGCTGGAAGACACCACCATCGGCTGGCGTTTTATCAATCCGTTGATGAAAGCCCAATACGGCGTGGATGCGATGCCGCAGACCGCCGACAACGTGGCTGACGATTACGAAGTGTCCCGCGAGGATCAGGACGCTTTCGCACTGCGCAGTCAGCAGCGGACAGCCGCCGCGCAAGCCGCAGGATTTTTCGCCGAAGAAATCGTTGAAGTGCGCATTGCCCACAAGAAGGGTGAAAGTGTCGTCAGCCAGGATGAGCATCCGCGCGGCGACACCTCGCTGGAAGTCCTGGCCAAACTCAAACCGGTCAATGGTCCGGACAAGACCGTCACTGCGGGCAACTCCTCGGGTGTGAACGATGGTGCGGCGGCGTTGATCCTGGCGTCGGCCGAGGCAGTGAAAAAACACGGCCTGACCGCTCGCGCCAAAGTACTGGGCATGTCCAGTGCCGGTGTCGCACCACGAGTGATGGGCATCGGCCCGGTGCCGGCGGTGCGCAAATTGACCGAGCGCCTCGGTCTGGCTGTCAGCGATTTCGACGTGATCGAACTCAATGAAGCGTTCGCCAGCCAGGGTTTGGCGGTGCTGCGTGAACTGGGGCTGGCGGACGACGCGGCCCAGGTCAACCCGAACGGCGGCGCCATTGCTTTGGGCCATCCGTTGGGCATGAGCGGAGCCCGCCTGGTACTGACCGCGCTGCATCAGCTGGAAAAGACCGGTGGCAAGAAAGGTCTGGCGACCATGTGCGTCGGCGTGGGCCAGGGTCTGGCCTTGGCGATCGAACGGGTCTGACGCGCTGCGTGACTAATAAGAACTGAGGAATGCTTCATGACTGACAAGCCTGGTTACCGCCGCCCGCAAGAGGGCACCCAGCCGGAATACCTGCACCCGGCCTATCAATCCACCAACCGTCGCTCGCCGTCCAAGCCGTTGGTGTTTTTGCCCCATTCGCTGTCGGAAATTACCGGTCCGGCTATCGGCGCCGAGCGTGTGCAGGAGAAGGACCACGACCTGACCGCCCAGCACAAGGGCGAGCCACTGGGCGAGCGCATCATCATCCACGGCCGCGTGCTGGATGAAGATGGTTTGCCGGTGCCGGGCATTCTGGTGGAGATCTGGCAAGCCAACGCTGCCGGTCGCTACAACCATGATCGCGACCTGCACGATGCGCCGCTGGACCCGAATTTCACCGGCACCGGCCGCACCGTGACCGACGCCGATGGCTGGTACCAGTTCCAGACCATCAAGCCCGGCGCCTATCCGTGGGGCAACCACCACAACGCGTGGCGCCCGGCGCACATCCATTTCTCACTGTTCGGGCCGAGCATTCTGACGCGCCTGGTCACGCAGATGTATTTCCCGGGCGATCCGTTGCTGGCCTATGACCCGATCTACAACTGCGTACCGGACATCAGCGCCAAAGAGCGTTTGATCGCCAGTTTCGACCTGGAAAAAACCATCCCTTCCTATGCCCTCGGTTATCGCTGGGACATCGTCTTGCGCGGCCGCGAAGCCACGCCGATGGAGAAATAAGATGACGCTGAACGCGACCACATCCCACACCGTCGGGCCGTATTACCACATCGGTTTGACCTGGCTGAACCGCGAAGATCTGACCGTCGAACAAACCCTGGGCGAGCGCGTGGCGATCACCGGGCAAGTCATCGATGGCAACGGCGACGTCGTCAACGACGCGATGCTGGAAGTCTGGCAAGCCAACGCCGCCGGCAAGTATGACCACCCCGAAGACGATCAGGACAAACCCCTGGACCCGAACTTCGAAGGTTTTGGCCGGGTGCCGGTGGATGCAGAAGGGCGCTTCCGCTTCACCACGATCAAGCCGGGCACGGTGGAAGGCCTGAAAGGCACGACCCAGGCGCCGCATCTGGTGGTGCTGGTGTTTGCTCGCGGGTTGGTGAAGCACTTGCTGACGCGGATTTACTTTGATGGCGAACCGGCCAACGTGGCGGATCCGCTGCTGGAATGCGTGCCGGCCGAACGTCGCAATACCTTGCTGGCGAAGAAGGATGCGTCCGGTGTGTACCAGTGGAATGTGATCCTGCAAGGCACCGATACCGAGACGGTGTTCTTCGATTACTGACTCCAACCTGATCGTTCCCACGCTCCGCGTGGGAACGCATCCCGTGACGCTCCGCGTCACAGTGGACGCGGAGCGTCCATGGCGGCATTCCCACGCAGAGCGTGGGAACGATCAGCCAGAAAATGTTCGTGTGGAACGGGACTGTTGCAAAGTGTGTCTAGACTCTCACGGTCCCCATTGAGTAAAAAACAATGACAACTAACACCGCTACTACAGCGCAATACACCGGTGAAGAGCGCAGCAAAAGGATCTTCGCGATTGTCGGCGCCTCGTCCGGCAACCTCGTCGAATGGTTCGACTTCTACGTTTACGCCTTCTGCGCGATCTATTTCGCCCCTGCCTTTTTCCCGTCCGATAACCCGACTGTGCAGCTTGTGAATACGGCTGGCGTATTCGCCGCCGGGTTCCTGATGCGGCCCATCGGCGGCTGGATCTTCGGCCGGGTGGCGGACAAGCACGGGCGCAAGAATTCGATGTTGATCTCGATTCTGATGATGTGCTTCGGTTCGTTGCTCATCGCCTGCCTGCCGACCTACAACAGCATCGGCGTCTGGGCGCCGATCATGCTGTTGGTCGCCCGCTTGATCCAGGGCCTGTCGGTGGGCGGTGAGTACGGCACCACCGCGACCTACATGAGCGAAGTCGCCCTCAAGGGCCAGCGCGGTTTCTTCGCCTCGTTCCAGTACGTGACGCTGATCGGTGGGCAACTGCTGGCGGTGTCGTTGGTGGTGATCCTGCAACAGTTCCTCACTGAGGATGATTTGCGTGCCTATGGCTGGCGGATTCCGTTTGTCGTCGGTGCGGCCGCGGCGCTGATTTCACTGTTCCTGCGCCGTTCGCTCAAGGAAACCACCACCAAGGAAATGCGCGAAAACAAGGACGCCGGCAGCATCCGTGCGCTGTTCCGCGACCACAAAGCTGCGTTCATTACCGTGCTCGGTTACACCGCCGGTGGCTCGCTGATTTTCTACACCTTCACCACGTACATGCAGAAGTACCTGGTGAACACCGCCGGCATGCACGCCAAGACCGCCAGCTACATCATGACCGGCGCGCTGTTCCTTTATATGTGCATGCAGCCGTTGTTCGGCATGCTCGCGGACAAGATCGGCCGACGTAACTCGATGCTGTGGTTTGGCGCCCTCGGAACGTTGTTCACCGTGCCGATCCTGCTGAGCCTGAAAAGCGTCAGCAGCCCGTTCCTGGCCTTCGTGCTGATTACCGTGGCGCTGGCGATTGTCAGTTTCTACACCTCCATCAGTGGCCTGGTAAAAGCCGAAATGTTCCCGCCGGAAGTGCGCGCATTGGGCGTCGGCCTGGCGTATGCGGTGGCGAATGCAATCTTCGGCGGTTCGGCGGAATACGTGGCTCTGAGCCTCAAAGCCGGGGGCATGGAAAACTCCTTCTACTGGTACGTGACGGTGATGATGGCGGTGGCGTTCCTGTTCAGCCTGCGCTTGCCGAAACAAGCGAAGTATTTGGAAAACGACCTTTGATCTTTACCCGTGGGCCCGACCGGCCCACGCCTCCAGGGACTGTTTATGAACGAGCGACCGGGCAATCAATTGTTCGATGCCTATTTCACTGCCCGCGACATGCGTGAGGTGTTCTGCGATCAGGGTCGGGTTCAAGCGATGCTTGATTTCGAAGCGGCACTGGCCCGGGCTGAGGCGCGAGTCGGGCTGATTCCGCAAACGGCTGTCGCGCCGATTGAAGCAGCCTGTAAGGCCGGGCATTACGACTTCGCTGCTCTCGGCGAGGCGATTGCCACGGCGGGCAATTCGGCAATTCCGTTGGTCAAGGCGTTGGGTAAACAGACCGCGGCCAACCATGCCGAAGCCGAGCGTTATGTGCATCTGGGCGCTACCAGCCAGGACGTGATGGACACCGGTCTGGTGTTGCAACTGCGTGGCGCGCTGGAGCTGATCGAAAGCGATCTGGCGCAACTGGGCGAAACCCTCTCGACCCAAGCCCAGCGTTACGTCGCCACACCGCTGGCCGGGCGCACCTGGTTGCAGCACGCGACGCCCGTCACCCTCGGCATGAAAATCGCCGGTTGGCTGGGCGCTGTCACTCGCAGCCGTCAGCGTCTGCGGGAACTCAAGCCGCGACTGCTGGTGCTGCAATTCGGCGGCGCCTCCGGAACCCTCGCGGCCCTCGGCGAGCAGGCGATGCCGGTTGCCCAGGCGCTGGCTGAAGAATTGAAACTGACACTGCCGGATCAACCTTGGCACACCCAGCGAGACCGCTTGGTGGAGTTCGGCTCGGTACTGGGATTGATCGCCGGCAGCCTCGGCAAACTGGGCCGCGACATCAGCCTGTTGATGCAGACCGAAGCCGCTGAAGTGTTCGAACCTTCCGCGCCGGGCAAGGGCGGTTCCTCGACCATGCCGCACAAACGCAACCCGGTGGGCGCGGCGGTACTGATCGGCGCTGCGACTCGCGTACCCGGTTTGCTCTCGACCCTGTTCAGCGCCATGCCTCAAGAACATGAGCGCAGCCTGGGCCTGTGGCATGCCGAGTGGGAAACCCTGCCGGAGATTTGCTGCCTGGTGTCCGGCAGCCTGAAGCAGGCGCGGCTGGTGGCGGATGGACTGGAAGTGGACGCCGAGCGCATGGCCCGCAACCTCGATCTGACTCAAGGGCTGGTGCTCGCCGAAGCGGTGAGCATCGTCCTCGCCCAACGAGTGGGGCGCGACACTGCGCACCATTTGCTGGAGCAATGCTGCAAGCGCGCAGTGGCTGAACAACGTCATTTGCGAGCGGTACTCGGCGACGAGCCGCAAGTGACTGCCGAACTGTCGGATGCTGAACTCGATCGTCTGCTGGACCCCGCCCATTATCTCGGTCAGGCCCATACCTGGGTCGAGCGAGCGGTGGCTGAACATTCTGCGTTGACTGCCTGAAGGAGATTGCTGTGGCTTTCGTACAACTCGCCGAGGGCGAACTGCATTACCAACTTGACGGCCCGGCTGATGCGCCGGTGCTGGTGCTGTCCAACTCGCTGGGCACTGATCTGCACATGTGGGACGCGCAGATTGCGGCGTTCACCGAGCATTTCCGGGTGCTGCGATTCGACACCCGTGGCCATGGCAAATCGCTGGTCACGCCGGGGCCGTACAGCATCGAGATACTGGGCCATGACGTGCTGGCGCTGCTGGATGCGTTGCACATCGAACGCGCGCATTTCTGCGGTCTGTCCATGGGCGGCTTGATTGGCCAGTGGCTGGGGATCAACGCGGGTGATCGCCTGAACAAACTGGTGGTGTGCAACACCGCGGCGAAAATCGGTGATCCGTCGGTATGGAACCCGCGCATTGAAACCGTGCTGCGTGACGGTCCGGCCGCCATGGTCGCCTTGCGTGATGCGTCGATTGCGCGCTGGTTCACCGCGGCTTTTGCGGAAGCCAATCCTGCTGCCGCGAAGAAGATTACTGACATGCTGGCCGCCACCTCGCCTGAAGGATATGCCGCGAACTGTGCCGCCGTACGCGATGCCGATTTCCGCGATCAGTTGTCCTCGATCAAGGTGCCGCTGCTGGTCATCGCCGGCACCGAAGACGCGGTCACGCCGCCATCCGGCGGGCACTTCATTCAGGAACACGTGCAGGGCGCCGAGTACGCCGAGTTCTATGCGGCGCACCTGTCCAACGTTCAGGCCGGTGTTGCATTCAGCGACCGGGTAGTGACGTTTTTGTCAGCTCATTAAGGGGATTGTTGTGGACGAGAAACAACGTTACGACGAAGGCCTGAAAGTCCGCCGCGCGGTACTCGGCGATGCCCATGTCGACCGCAGCCTGAACGCGTTGACCGAGTTCAACTCGGAGTTTCAGGAAATGATCACCCGCCATGCCTGGGGCGACATCTGGACCCGTCCGGGGCTGCCGCGCCATACCCGCAGCCTGATCACGATTGCCATGCTGATCGGTATGAACCGCAACGAAGAACTCAAACTGCACCTGCGCGCCGCCGCCAACAACGGCGTGACCCGCGGCGAGATCAAGGAAGTGATCATGCAGAGCGCGATCTACTGCGGCATTCCAGCGGCGAATGCGACGTTCCATTTGGCCGAGTCGGTATGGGATGAGCTTGGAGTCGAATCCCGGGAGTAATTGCGGGGAGATTGATCGTTCCCACGCTCTGCGTGGGAATGCCTCACCGGACGCTCCGCGTTCGGCTCTTGATGGGACGCGGAGCGTCCCGGGCTGCATTCCCACGCAGAGCATGGGAACGATCAATCGCCTTACAACAAACTGATCGGATAGCTGACGATCAACCGGTTTTCATCGAACTCGTTATTGCTGAAGTCACGGCGAATGGTCGAGTTGCGCCATTTGACGTTGAAGTTTTTGAGCGCGCCGCTCTGCACGGTGTAACCCAATTCGCTTTCGCGGCCCCATTCCTTACCATCAGTGATGGTGCCGGTGTGGACGTTGTCGCCGCTGATGTAGCGATTCATCAGGGTCAGGCCGGGAATGCCGAGGGCGACGAAGTTGTAGTCATGCCGTACCTGCCAGGATTTTTCCTGAGCGTTGTCATAACTGGCGTTGTAACTGTCGTTGGCCAGGGTTCCGCCGCTGGTGCCGTTGACCCGCATCCAGGCGTTGTCGCCGGTGAGTTTTTGCAGGCCGACATAAAAGGTGTTGCCACCGTATTTGGCCGAGAACAGGCCTGACCAGGTCTTGTTGTCCAGCTCGCCGGCCCGGGCGCTGCCGTCATCCTTGCCGTAGAAGAAACCGAGGTTGGCACCCAGGGTCCAGTCGCCGATGGGCTGGCTGTGGATCAGATTCACGTACTGCTGGCTGTAGATGTCCTTGAGTTCGGCGTTCCACAAACCGATCTGGGTGCGCTTCTCGTTGAAGACGTATTCGCCGCCCTGGAAGTTGAAACGGTCGGAGGTGAACGCCGGTTTGCCGGTCATCGACATGTCGCTCATGTTGCTGTCGTCGCGCGGACTGTTGGCGCGGAACTGGCCGCCGTAGAGCGTCAGGCCGTCAATTTCCTTCGAGGTGATCTGGCCGCCACGGAACGTTTGCGGCAAGGAACGACCGTCGTCCGAACGCAGGATCGGCAGCACTGGCATCCATTCGCCGACCTTCACTTCGGTCTGCGACAGCTTGGCCTTGAACGCCACGTTGGTGCGCCCGAAGTTGTCCGCCGGGCGACCGTCGTGATCCAGTGGCAGCAACTGTGTGCCGCCTGTGCCTTTACCGCCATCGAGTTTCACCGAGTACAGGCCCAGCACATCCATGCCGAACCCGACGGTGCCTTGAGTGAACCCGGACTTGGCGTCGAGGATGAAGCTTTGTGTCCACTCTTCTGCCTTGCCCTGGGTTTTGGTCGGGTTGGTGAAGTTGCGGTTGATGTAGAAGTTGCGCAGGTTCAGGTTGACCTTGGCACCTTCGACAAAGCCTGACTCCTCGGCCATGGCGGGCAGAGCCGTACTGGCCAGTGCAACGGCGAGGAGGCTGGGGAACCAGTATTGAGTATTGGAAGGTGTCATGTGCTCGGGTCTCTCTAGTTTTTAGGCGTGAAACGGGGTGCTGCCGCAACTTGGGGGTTGCAGACAAAAATTTGAAATCAGGACAAAGACGAACGGGATCAGCCGGAGAGGGCAGGGCGCGGGGGCATGGTGTCGAACCTGTTGTTATTGGTCTTGTGCGACGAATGGTGCGGGGGATGGGCGGGGCGATTCAATTGGCGAAAGCGGGTTTTGGGCGATTATCGAACGTAAGATTGGCTGGGGATTTGAGTTGTCTGTTCGGGCCTCATCGCGAGCAAGCTCGCTCCCACAGGGGATTGTGTTTGTCACAAATCGCCTGCACACAGAATGGACCAATGTGGGAGCGAGCTTGCTCGCGATGAGGCCAGTCCTGGCGCCACAATTTTCCAGCAGACAACAAAAAGCCCACCAATCGGTGGGCTTCTTGTTTTACAGCGCTATCAGAACAACTTCAGCTTCGGCGCTTCTTCTTTCAACGGCTCGTTCTTCGCGGTCTGCTCGTTCCAGCCACCGCCCAGTGCCTTGTACAGATTGACGGCACTGACCAGTTGCGCCAGACGGTCGGTGATCAGCACCTGTTCAGCACTGAACAGCTGGCGCTGGGCATCGAGGAAGGTCAGGTTGCTGTCGACACCAATGCGGTAACGACGCTCGGCCAGACGGTAGTAGTCCTGGTTCGCGGTGACGAAATCACGCTGGGCCTGCAACTGATCGGTGTAGGTCTGGCGGGCGGCCAGGCCATCAGCGACTTCCTGGAAGGCCGTTTGAATGGACTTCTCGTAGTTCGCCACGCCGATGTCTTTCTGGATTTTTGAATAATCCAGGCTGGCGCGCAGGCTGCCGGCATTGAAGATCGGCAGGTTGATCTGCGGCTGGAACAACCAGGTGCCCGAACCGCCCTTGAACAGACCGGACAGGTCCGGGCTCAGGGTCCCGGCGTTGGCCGTCAGGCTGATGCTCGGGAAGAACGCAGCCCGCGCCGCGCCGATGTTGGCGTTGGCCGCTTTCAGGTCGTATTCGGCCTGGAGGATGTCTGGACGACGTTGCAGCAAGTCCGATGGCAGACCGGCCGGCACGTCGCTCAGCAGGTCGTCAGCCAATGGCTTGGCCGCTTGCAGATTGGCCGGGACGCCCGTGCCGAGCAGCAACACCAGGCTATTTTCATCCTGGGCGACTTGACGGGTGTACTTGGCCCTTTGCGCGCGGGCGTTTTCCACCGAGGTACGCGACTGGGCCAGGTCCAGCGCCGAGGCGACACCCACTTCGTTGCTGCGGGCGGTGAGCTTGTAGCTCTCCTCGAACGCACCCAGGGTGTCCTGGGTCAGTTTCAGCAGTTCCTTGTCGGCCTGCCAGGTCAGATAGGCGTTGGCCACACTGGCCACCAGGCTGATCTGGGTGCTGCGGCGCGCTTCTTCAGTGGCGAAGTACTTCTGCAGCGCTTCTTCGCTCAGGCTGCGAACCCGACCGAACAGGTCGAGTTCATAGGCGCTGATGCCGACCGTGGCCGAGTAGGAACTGGTGATACCCGCTTCGCCGGTCTGCGAGGCCCGAGCCGGGACCCGCTGACGGCTGCCGGTGCCGTTGGCCGACACGGCCGGGAACAGATCGGCACGCTGGATGCGGTATTGAGCCGCGAAGGCGTCGATGTTCAGCGCCGCGACACGCAGGTCACGGTTGTTTTCCAGGGCGACCTGGATCAGCTGTTGCAACGCCGGGTCATGGAAAAACTGCTTCCAACCCTGTTCAGCGGCAGCCTGGGCAGGCGCCTGGGCCGACGAATACGCCGGACCTTGCGGGTATTGGCCCGCCACCGGTGCTTCAGGCTGCTGATAATCGGGAATCAGCGAGCAGCCGCCGAGCACGAAAGCGGCAACAGCCAGGGAGAGTAGCGACTTGCTCATTAGCCAGCCTCTTTAGAAGGTTCAATAGCGTCGTCCTGGTCAGCGGTTTTGCGCTGCCCCATGGCCGACACGGTGACGAAAAACAGTGGGACCCAGAAGATCGCCAGGATCGTGGCCGTGAGCATACCGCCAATCACCCCGGTACCGATCGCATGTTGGCTACCCGAACCTGCACCCGTGGAAATTGCCAGTGGTACCACACCGAGGACGAAAGCGAGCGACGTCATGATGATCGGTCGCAAACGCATCCGGCAGGCTTCGACCGCGGCATCGCGCAGGCTACGCCCTTGTTCATGCAGTTCCTTGGCAAATTCGACAATCAAAATGGCGTTTTTCGCCGCCAGACCAATGGTCGTCAACAGGCCCACCTGGAAATACACGTCGTTGGACAGACCGCGCAGGCTGGTCGCCATCAGCGCACCGATGATCCCCAGCGGTACCACCAACATCACCGCGATCGGGATCGACCAGCTTTCGTACAGCGCCGCCAGACACAGGAACACCATCAGCAGCGACAGGGCGTACAACGCTGGCGCTTGCGAACCGGACAACCGTTCCTCGTAGGACAGACCTGTCCAGGAAATACCGACACCGGCCGGCAGTTTCTTGGCCAGGGCTTCGACTTCGAGCATGGCTTCACCGGTGGAATAACCGGGCGCCGGGGCACCGAGGATTTCCATCGCTTCGACGCCGTTGTAACGCGACAGCTTCGGTGCGCCGTAAATCCACTCACCCTTGGCGAACGCCGAGAACGGAACCATGGTGCCGGCGCTGTTGCGCACATACCATTTCTTGACGTCTTCAGGACTCATGCGCGCGCCCGGCTCGCCTTGCACGTACACCTTCTTCACCCGACCGCGGTCGATGAAGTCGTTGACGTAGCTACTGCCCAGGGCAATCGACAGGGTGTTGTTGATGTCGGTGAGGGTGATGCCCAGGGCACTGGCCTTCTCGTCATCGATTTCCAGCTGGTATTGCGGTTCGTCGTTCAGGCCGTTGGGGCGCACTTGCGACAGAATCTTGCTTTGCGCCGCCATGCCGAGGAACTGGTTACGCGCTTCCATCAGCTTGTCGTGACCGATACCGGCGCGGTCTTGCAGGAACACGTCGAAACCGGTGGCGTTACCCAGTTCCAGTACCGCTGGCGGTGCGAAGGCAAACACCATGGCGTCACGGAAGGTGAAGAAGTGCTGCTGGGCTCGGGCCGCGAGTTTGAACACGCTGTTTTCGGCGTTACGTTGGTCCCACGGTTTGAGCATGATGAACGCCATACCCGAGCTCTGGCCACGGCCGGCGAAGTTGAAGCCGGTCACGGTAAACACCGAGGCCACCGCGTCGCCTTCACCACCGTCCTTGCTCGGACGCAGCAGGAATTCACGCATTTCATCCACGACCACTTGCGTGCGCTGGGCACTGGAACCGGCCGGGGTTTGCACCTGGGCAAACAATACGCCCTGGTCTTCTTCCGGCAGGAACGCGGTCGGGATGCGGGTGAACAGCCAGATCATGCCGACCAGGATGATGAGGTAGGCCAGCAAGTACGGGGCCTTGTTCGCGAGCATGTTGCCCACGCCACGCTCGTAGCTTTTGACGCCACGGTCGAAATTGCGGTTGAACCAGCCGAAGAAGCCGCGTTTCGGTGTGCCGTGCTCGCCTTTCGGAATCGCCTTGAGCATGGTCGCGCAGAGCGCCGGGGTGAAGATCAGCGCGACCAGTACCGACAGGGCCATGGCCGAGACGATGGTGATCGAGAACTGTTTGTAGATCACACCGGTGGAACCGCTGAAGAACGCCATCGGCAGCAGTACCGCCGACAGCACCAGGGCAATACCGACCAGTGCACCCTGGATCTGCCCCATGGATTTCTTGGTGGCCTCCTTGGGTGACAGGCCTTCTTCGCTCATGACCCGTTCGACGTTTTCCACCACGACGATGGCGTCGTCCACCAGCAAGCCGATGGCCAGCACCATGCCGAACATGGTCAGGGTGTTGATGCTGAAACCGAACGCTGCGAGGATCCCGAAGGTACCCAGCAATACGACTGGCACGGTCATCGTGGTGATGACGGTGGCGCGGAAGTTTTGCAGGAACAGGAACATCACCAGGAACACCAGCACGATCGCTTCGACCAGGGTTTCAACCACGCCCTTGATCGACTCGGTCACCACTGGCGTGGTGTCGTACGGGAACACCACTTCCATCCCTTCCGGGAAGAACGGCTTGAGGGTTTCGATGGTTTTGCGCAGGGCTTTTGCCGTGTCGAGGGCGTTGGCACCGTTGGCCAGTTTCACCGCCAGACCGGAGGCCGGGCTGCCGTTGAACTGGGCGCTGATCGAGTAGTTTTCACCGCCCAGACCGACATCCGCCACGTCGCCGACACGCACTTGCGAACCGTCCTTGTTGACCTTGAGCAGGATCGCCTTGAATTGCTCAGCGGTCTGCAGACGGGTCTTGCCGATGATCGTCGCGTTCAGCTGTTGGCCTGCAACGGCAGGCAAACCACCGAGTTGACCGGACGACACCTGGACGTTCTGTGCGGCGATGGCGGTTTTCACGTCCACCGGGGTCAGGTTGAAGTTGTTCAACTTGGCCGGGTCGAGCCAGATCCGCATTGCGTACTGCGCACCGAAGACCTGGAAGTCACCGACACCGGCGGTCCGCGAGATCGGATCCTGCATGTTCGACACGATGTAGTTGGACAGGTCGTCCTTGGTCATGCTGCCGTCGCGCGACACCACGCCGATCACCATCAGGAAGTTTTTCACTGCCTTGGTCACGCGGATACCCTGTTGCTGCACTTCTTGCGGCAGAAGCGGGGTGGCCAGGTTCAGCTTGTTCTGGACCTGAACCTGCGCGGTATCGGAGTTGGTGCCCTGCTCGAAGGTCGCGGTAATGGTCATGCTGCCGTCGGAGTTACTTTCCGACGAGACATAACGCAGGTTATCGATACCGTTGAGCTGTTGCTCGATCACCTGCACCACGGTGTCCTGCACGGTTTGTGCGGACGCGCCCGGGTAGGTCACCTGGATCGCAATGGCCGGAGGCGCAATGCTCGGGTATTGGTTGATCGGGAGTTTGAGGATCGATAGTGCCCCGACCAGCATGATCACCAGGGCAATTACCCAGGCGAAAATCGGACGGTCGATAAAAAATCTGGACATGGTTTACTCCCCTTTGCCGCTGGAAGCCTTGTTAGCTGCCTGTACGGGGGCCGGGTTCTTTGCGCCAACGTTAGTCGCTTCAGTGGCTTTTACTTCAACGCCAGGTTTGACGTATTGCAGCCCTTCGGTGATCAGTCGATCGCCGGCCTTCAGACCGTCTTCGATCAGCCACTGGCTGCCGACAGTGCGACTGGCCTTGAGCTGACGCAGTTCGACCTTGTTGTCCGGACCGACGACCAGCGCGGTCGGGGTGCCTTTGAGATCACGGGTCACGCCTTGTTGCGGCGCGAGGATCGCCGCGCTGTTCACACCGGCCTGCAATTGGGCGTGTACAAACATGCCTGGCAGCAGGGTGTGGTCAGGGTTCGGGAATACCGCACGCAAGGTCACGGAACCGGTGGTCTGGTCCACCGAGACTTCGGAGAACTCGAGCTTGCCTTCCTGTTTGTACTGGCTGCCGTCTTCGAGGGTCAGCATGACCTTGGCCGCGTTGTCGCCAGATTTTTGCAGACGACCGCTTTCCAGTTCGCGGCGCAGTTCCAGCAGCTCTACCGAAGACTGGGTGACGTCGACGTAGATTGGGTCCAGTTGCTGAATCACCGCCATCGCGTCGACCTGGCCGCTGGTGACCAGCGCGCCTTCGGTCACGGTCGAGCGGCCGATGCGGCCGGAGAGTGGCGCGTAAACCTTGGTGTAACGCACATTGATCTGGGCGCTTTGCAGGGCGGCTTCCGATTGCAACCGGTTGGCCAGGGCCGTGTCGTATTCCTGACGGCTCACAGCCTGTTCGCTGACCAGTTGCTTGTAGCGGTCGGAGATCGATTTGGTCTGTTGCAGGTTGGCTTCGGCACTTTTCAGGGTGGCTTCATAAACCGCCGGATCGATCTGATACAGCTGCTGGCCGGCCTTGACGTCGCCGCCTTCCTTGAACAGGCGCTTGAGAATGATGCCGTTAACCTGAGGGCGAACTTCGGCGATGCGGTATGCGCTGGTACGGCCCGGAAGCTCGGAGGTCAGGGTGAAGGCTTGAGGTTGCAGAGTAACGACGCCGACCTGAGGGGGTGGTGCGGCAGGTGCCGCCTCTTCCTTTTTGCATCCGCTGAGCAGCGATGCCAAGGCGAGGGCGGTGACCAGAGCGGTAACAGCTGGCTTGAATTGCATGAAAATCCTCGGGTCAGGCGCGCAAATTGCGCACTCGAAATGTGGAAAGGTAAAAAATGTGCGCTGAGTGGATAAGTAGCTTGCTAAGGAATATACTTACGTTCATGGTTGTTTGTAAATACCTTGGCCGCGTATCCACACCGTTACAAAAGCCGTTCAAGGGTTCGAATTGTAGGCCGGGGACGACGCCCAAGAACGCTCGCCCCACTTTTATTCAGCTGATGTTCAGACATCGCTGAAGCATCCTGATTGAGGTTGTACTGTCATGGTCCGTCGTACCAAAGAGGAAGCTCAAGAAACCCGCAGCCAGATACTGGAAGCGGCAGAAAAAGCCTTTTACGAAAGGGGCGTGGCGCGCACGACACTGGCGGATATCGCTACCCTGGCCGGGGTCACGCGCGGCGCCATCTACTGGCATTTCAGCAACAAGGCGGACTTGGTGCAGGCCATGCTTGATACCCTGAAAGAGCCGCTGGATGAAATGGCCAAGGCCAGTGAAAGCGAAGATGAACTCAACCCCCTCGGCTGCATGCGCAAGCTGCTGATTCATTTGTTTCATCAAGTTGCCCTGGATCCGAAAACCCGACGCATCAATGAGATTCTGTTTCATAAGTGCGAATTCACCGATGAAATGTGTGACCTGCGTCAGCAGCGCCGAGAGGTCAGCCTTGATTGCAATGTGCGAATTGCCCTGGCGCTGAGTAATGCGGTCAATCGGGGGCAGTTACCGGAAAATCTCGATACGGCCCGCGCAGCCATCAGCCTGCATGCGTACATCGACGGCATCCTGTATCAGTGGCTGTTGGCGCCCGACAGCTTTGAACTGCACATCGACGCCGAGCGTTGGGCCGATACAGGGTTGGATATGCTGCGCTTGAGCCCAAGCCTGCGCAAATGAAACAAAATGCGTAATTGGATCCGGTGGTGACAATAGACACGAGCGAAAGATCATTTCTTTGCTCGTGTCATTGTAATGGGGTGCTTTTATATACGGAGGCGCGTCAGGTTGACAGGTAGCGAGCTACGTATTTTGTATGAATTTTGTGTCGCGGGTGCGATGAGCGTGAGCCGGGTTACTGATTCAGTCGCATGGGGTTAGCGCTCGCGCTGCAAAACCCCGGACTGAATCAGCCCCTATCGGCCAGTGTTGTCAGCCTCCATCAGCCCAAGGTGATTTCCACCTCGAAGTTGAAGGGCGCCTCATCACTCATGTTGGTGATTTTGGTTGAGCAATTGATCTTGGATGAGCCAATTGAATTGATGGAGTTTTTTACCCTCGGCTTGAGTGTTGGCGTAAGAAGGCCAAAGGAAGTATTCATTATCAAACCTAGATCAAAGCGGACCCCGACATTCTGATCGATGAAGTCTATGAACTGATTGAACATGATTTTGTTTTTAGGCCAGGGGTAGGCGTAGTTGTAATTGAAATCGGCTTTAAACGCTGTTTGTCCTTGAGGAGGAATGTAGAACGATTCACGCTCTGATTTGTCGAGTGGCAAACTGGTCTGAGCCATTTCAAATTCGTGGGGCGTGTTATTAATGATTTTGACAATCACACGTGTAGTTTTTGGATCTTTCTTCTGATTCTTCCATCGTTCGATCGCTTGGTTCATCTCGCGCTCGGCCTTGGCATTTTCCATCAAATCAGCCAATTCTACTTTGGCCTTGCCTACCATATCCTCCAGCATGGCCCGGTTTTCCTCGCTGAACAGGTAGGGCGAAAGCTGGAAAAGAACTCCGATAGAGGTAGAGTTAAAGTACGATAGCAGATCGTCGGAGAGATCACTGATTGTGTAATCAGTGTTTTCAATAGTGTTCATTTCGATTCCTTTCGATAAGGTTAGTGTTGTATTTGACTTTATGTCGCAGCAAGTAGTTTGCTGTTTGTTGAGAGCTGATTGTCTCTGTTAGTGGTGAGTGTTAAAAGGTGGAGATGGTGTCTTAATGTGTTTGTTAAGTTGTTGTGTTCAGTGATGAAGTTGTTTAAATAAAAAAGCCCCGGCTCTTTCGAATCGGGGCTTTGCACTTCAGAGGTTGAACCTTACAACACCGGGTAGTCGATGTAGCCGACCGCGCCCTTGGAATAAAACAGCTCAGGACGTGGCTCATTCAACGGCGCATCGGCCTTCAAACGTGCCGGCAGGTCCGGGTTGGCAATGAACGGCACACCGAAGGCGACCGCATCAGCCTTGCCGCTGGCCAGCCAGGCGTTGGCGCTGTCTTTGGTGAAGCGTTCGTTGACGATGTACGGGCCGCCGAACGCCTCTTTCAATTGTGGACCCAGGCTGTCGCTATCTTCTTTCTCGCGGGAGCAGATGAACGCAATACCACGTTTGCCCAGTTCGCGAGCGACGTAAGTGAAGGTCTCGGCCAGGTTGTCGTCGCCCATGTCATGGGAGTCGGCGCGCGGTGCCAGGTGCACACCGACGCGGCCAGCGCCCCAGACTTCGATTGCGGCGTCGGTCACTTCCAGCAGCAGGCGCGCACGGTTTTCCAGGGAGCCGCCGTAGTGGTCGGTGCGCTGATTGGTGCTGCTTTGCAGGAACTGGTCGAGCAGGTAACCGTTGGCACCGTGGATTTCCACGCCGTCGAAACCGGCCGCCTTGGCGTTCTCGGCCCCGACGCGGTAGGCGTCGACGATGTCGGCGATTTCAGCGGTTTCCAGGGCGCGCGGGGTAGGGTAGTCGGCCAGTGGGCGAACCAGGCTGACGTGACCTTTTTGCTGGATGGCGCTCGGTGCGACCGGCACCTCGCCATTCAGGTACGACTCGTGGGAAACCCGGCCGACGTGCCACAGTTGCAGGAAAATCTTGCCGCCCGCGCCGTGGATAGCCTTGGTGACGTTGGCCCAGCCACGCACTTGATCGTTGGACCAAATGCCCGGGGTGTCCGGGTAGCCGACGCCCATCGGCGTGACCGAAGTGGCCTCGCTGAGGATCAGGCCGGCCGAGGCGCGTTGTACGTAGTACTCGGCCATCAGCGCGTTTGGTACGCGGCCTTCGTCGGCGCGGCAGCGGGTCAGCGGCGCCATGATGATGCGGTTGGCCAACTCGAGGTCGCCCAGTTTGATCGGATCGAAAATAGTCGTCATTTCAGTACAACCCTCGTGAGGTATCAGTTAGTCGCAGGAGCCAGTTCGGGATTACCGCTCTGACGGAAAGTAATCAGGGTCACCAGCAGGGCGAGTACCGCCAGTGCGGCTGCCGCGAGAGGAACGCTGGTCAGGCCGAAACCGTGGGCGATAACGCTGCCACCGACCCAGGCACCCAGTGCGTTGCCGATATTGAAAGCGCCGATGTTCAAGGTCGACACCAGGTTCGGTGCGGCCTTGCCGTAGGTCACGACGTTCACTTGCAGGGCGGGCACGGCGGCAAAGCACGCGGTGGCCCAGAGGAACAGGGTGATTTCGGTCGGAATCAGCGCAACGCTGGTCCAGGTCAGTACGGTCGAGATCACGGCCATCGAGATAAAGACGCCGATCAACGTTGCGGCCATGCCTTTGTCAGCCAGCTTGCCGCCGATGATGTTGCCGACCGTCAGGCCCAGGCCGATGAGCATCAGGGTCCAGGTCACGCCTTTGGGCGAGACGCCAGTGACATCGCCGAGCAGCGGGGCGACGTAGGTGAACAGGGTGAATACGGAAGCCGCGAACAACGCGGTCATGCTCAACGACAGCCAGATCCCGGCGCCTTTGAGGGCGCGCAGTTCGGCGCGCATGTCGAGTTTCTCTTCATCGCGCTTGGCTGGCAGGAAGCGGATCAGGCCGATCAACGCGATCACACCAATCACGGTCACCGCCCAGAAGGTCGAACGCCAGCCGGCTTCCTGACCGAGCGCGGTGCCCAGTGGAACGCCGAGCACGTTGGCCAGGGTCAGGCCGGTGAACATCAGGGCCACGGCCGAAGCTCGTTTGTTCGCAGGCACCAGACCTGCCGCCACCACCGAACCAATGCCGAAGAACGCACCGTGGCAAAGGGCGGTAACCACACGGGCAAACATCAGCACGTTGTAGTCGGTGGCCATTGCACAGAGCAGGTTGCCGACGATGAAAATCCCCATCAACGCTACCAGCGCGGCCTTGCGCGGCAATCGAGAGGTGGCCAGTGCCATGAACGGCGCACCAATGGCCACGCCGAGGGCGTAACCGGTCACCAGCCAGCCGGCGCCGGGGATAGACACACCGAGGTCGGCCGCCACATCGGGCAGCAAGCCCATGATGACGAACTCGGTGGTGCCGATGGCGAAGGCGCTCAAGGCCAGAATGAGAAGCGAGAGGGGCATTGTTTAATTCCTGGTCGGAGCGCTGAGCTCCTTGACGATGGCGTCGAGGAACGCCTGGATCACGTCCTCGTTGCGTTTGAAAAAGTGCCATTGACCGGCTTTCTGGCTGCTGATCAGTCCCGCACGTTGCAAGTTCGCCAAATGGGCGGACACGGTCGACTGCGACAGGCCGCAGCGTTGATCGATCTGTCCGGCGCAAATGCCGTACTCGTGGTTGTGGATCTGTTCCGGGAACTGGGCTTTTGGATCTTTCAGCCAGATGAGGATGTCTCGGCGTACTGGGTGTGCCAGGGCTTTTATTATTTCGTCGAGGTCGATGGTCATGGTTTGGGCTCGTGATGAGTAAAACGCTATATCGCGATGAGGCGAACTTTAAATCGTTATTTCGCGATATACCAATATGGTTTTGATCTGATAACCACGTAAATTGGTATATCGGGTTATAACGATATGGATAGCGCAGTGCTAAGCTGCGCCCATGAACTATCTCGCACATCTGCACCTCGGTGGCCAGCGCCCCGGTCAATTGCTCGGCAGTCTGTATGGCGATTTCGTCAAAGGGCGGCTGCAAGGGCAGTTCGATCCGGAGATCGAAGCGGCCATCCAGCTGCATCGCAGCATCGATGTCTTTACCGACCGCCATCCGTTGGTGGACGTTTCGTTGTCACGGTTTTCCATGACCCGCCGGCGTTACGCCGGGATCGTGCTTGACGTGTTTTTCGACCATTGCCTGGCGCGTGACTGGACGCTGTACTCGGATCTGCCACTGGAGCAGTTCACTTCGGGCGTGTATCGGGTGCTGTCCGCCGAGGCGCAGTTGCCGGAACGGCTGGCGCAGATCGCGCCGCACATGGTCGCCAATGACTGGTTGGGTTCTTACCGGGAATTTGCGGTGCTTGAGCAGGTGCTGCGGGGGATTTCACGGCGGCTGACGCGGCCGGAGGAGCTGGCCGCAGCGATGCAGGAATTGCGGGTGTTGTATGAACCGTTGAGCGAAGATTTTCGGTTGTTCTATCCGCAGCTTCAGGACTTTGCCCGAATCAATGTGGGAGCGAGCTTGCTCGCGATGAGGCCATAGCCGTCAGCATTGATGGTGACTGGTAGATAGCTATCGCGAGCAAGCTCGCTCCCACAGGGTTCTTTGTTGAATCAGAGATTGTATCAGGCCGCGATGGCAGGTCGCATCGGGGCTTGTTGGGTCTCCGGAATCGCCCCAAACAACACCTTCTGCACCGCCTGCTGCGCCTCGAATGCCAATGCAGCACGCTCCCGACCTTCACAAGCAATCGGCTTGAGCAAATGAATCTCCACCTCACCCCGATCATGGGCAAACAAGCGCATCAAGTGCGAGAGCAAATCATCATCGCCAATGAACGGCGCCAGCGAATCGAGCTCCCCGTCGCGCAGATAACGAATCGCCACCGGCTGCAACTTCACTTCTGAGTCGATCGCCGCAGACAGCAGGCGACCATGAAACGTGCGCAGCGAACGGCCATCCGTGGTGGTGCCTTCCGGGAACATCAGCAGCGGATGTTCCTGCTCCAGATGACGGGTCATCTGTTTGCGGATCAACTGACTGTCACCTGAACCGCGACGGATAAACAAACTGCCGGCCTTGGCCGCCAGCCAGCCCGCCACCGGCCAGGTGCGCACTTCGGCCTTTGAAAGAAACGACAGCGGCGTGAGCATGCCCAGCAGCGGAATGTCGGTCCAGGACACGTGGTTGCTGACCCAGAGCATCGGCGCCTTCGGCAATTCACCGTGCATGGTCACGCGAAAGGGCAGGGCATTGCTCAGGCGCGCCATGAAAAATCGCGACCAGCGTTGGCGACGGACCATCGAATGAGCAATCCCCAAACGCTCGAATAGCCCGAACACACCGGCCATGCTCAAACCCAGCGCCACCACCACCAACACTCGCGCAATCCGCGCGTACACCCGTAACCGACTCATCATACGGCCGCCTTGAAGTGCTTGGCATAACGCGGGCAGAGTTCGTCGCGCTTGAGCAGGATGAACACGTCGGCGACCTGGAAGTCTTCGTCCCAGCACGGCTCGCCACAGATCTTCGCGCCAAGACGCATGTAGGCCTTGAGCAGCGGTGGCATTTCGGCGATGACGTTGGACGGGATGTCGAGGCTTGGCAGCGGTTTTTTCGGTTCGGCCCGAAGGTGTTCGGTGCACAGATAACGTTCGCGCAGTCGCTGCATGATCGCGTGGGCCTGGATGCCGCCGTCCTGCATCGGGATGCTCGCGCAACCCATCAAATAGCTGTAGCCGCCCTGGTTCAGCACTTCGGCCAGTTCGCCCCAGAGTACGGCGATGGTGCCGCCGTTGCGGTAGGCCGGGTCGACGCACGTGCGGCCGATTTCCAGGATCGGGCCTTTGAGATGGACCAGGCCATGCAGGCTGAATTCTTCTTCGCTGTAGAACTTGCCCAGGCTGCTGGCGGCCGTGTGGTCGAGCAAACGGGTGGTCGCCACCAGTCGCCCTGTGTTCAAGTCACGCACGCCGATGTGGGCGCAGTGAACATCATAATCATCCATGTCCAGACCCAGCTCCGCGCCTTTCAGCTTGGCGTTGAATTCGCCGCTGAACACGTTGAAGCGCAGGGCCTGGGCTTCCTGCAAGGCCTCGGCGCCCACCAGGCGTTCGGCTTGCAGGCGGCGTTCATTGCCGGTGTCGCTGATGCGGGCGATCTGAGTCATTGTGAATCTCCATACGGGCCGGTCACCCGTCTTGGGTTGCAGCCGATCGACTTTCTTTATGCAGCCGTGTTGTGCAAAGTCAGGCTATGTAGCCCCGGTGTCATCGCCATGAAGCTTTGGTGATGCTTATATGACAGCCCACGAGGAGCCTCTTATGCCCTGGCAAAACCTGCTGCGCCGCCGCGATCGTCTGCCCGCCAACCCGGACCTGGGCGAGGGGTTCGCGACCTTGTTGCACCAGTTGGGCAACGTCACGCCGTTCGAACTGGCGGTGGCCGGCGGGCGTTTGATGTCGACGCCGGGGCTGGCGTTTCTGGTGGGGTATCAGGCGGCGTTGCGCATGCTCTGGCCGAGCGCGCCGCTGAGCCTCGGTGCCTTGTGCGCGACCGAACAGCGCAGCCTGCGGGTGGCGGACATGCAGACCCGTCTGCACGATTTGCGTCTGAGCGGGCGCAAGGATTTTGTCACTGCAGGCGATGCCGCCGATTGGCTGCTGATCGCGGCCCGCAGTGAAGCTCCCGACGAAAAACCGCGCCTGAGTCTGGCGGTGGTCTATCCCGATGAACCCGGCGTGCGTCTGGAGAAGCTACCGGCGATCCCGTTGATGCCAGACATCAGCCATGGCCGGCTGTTTCTCGATAACGCTCAGTGCGAACTGTTGGCGGGGGATGGCTGGGATGCGTACATCAAACCGTTCCGCACCCTTGAAGACATTTACGTTCTGAGCGCCATGACCGCCTGGCTGTACGGCATCGGTCAGGACAGCGACTGGCCGCAAGCCTTGCAACTGCGGTTGCTGGCGCTGCTGGCCGGGTGTGCGGAAGTCAGCCGGCAGGCGCCGAATAATCCGTCCGGGCATGTGTTGCTTGCAGGCTTGTTTGCGCAGTTCGATGGGCTGAAGGCTGAGGTGGCTCAGGCACTGGCCGATGGCCCGCAGCATTGGGCGGCGATGTGGCAGCGCGATCAGGGCGTGATGGATTTGGCGGCGGGGGCGCGGGGGAAGCGGTTGGCCAAGGCACTCGCGGGATCTTCGCTGGATTGACCGGCCTCATCGCGGGCAAGCCCGCTCCCACATTTTGAAATGCATTCCCCTGTGGGAGCGAGCCTGCTCGCGAAAGCGGCTTCATTAACACCACAACTTCCAAAACTGTCATCAACCTCGACTAGGCTCAGCAGGTCCATCCCTCCGAGCCCCCACCATGTCCAAAGGCTTGTCCCTGATTTTCGGGCTGATGCTCAGCTTCACAACCCACGCCGAAAACTGGCCTGCCGAGCAATGGCCCACCGGCCCGACAATCACCGGGCCAGCGCTTCAAGCGCTGGAGACTTACGCCTTCCCACCCCGTGATGAGGCCACCCGAAAAGGCATCCGCACCGATGCCTTGCTGGTGATCCGCGACGGTCAACTGATCTACGAACGCTACGCCGGCCCGACCACCGCCGACACCCCGCACCTGACCTGGTCCATCAGCAAAAGCCTGATGGCCACGGTCCTCGGCGTGGCCTATGGCGAAGGCCTGTTCAAACTCCAGGACCCGGTACAGAGATTTTATCCACCGCTGGAAAAACACCCGACGATGGCCATGGCCGACCTGCTGCACTGGGCCTCGGGCCTGGACTGGCAGGAAGACTATGAATACGCGCCGTTGAAATCCTCGGTGGTCGCGATGCTCTACACCCGTGGCCACCCGGACATGGCCGCATTCACTACCGATCACGGTGAATACGCCAAACCCGGTCAGGCATTTCGTTACTCCAGTGGCGACAGCAATCTGTTGTCCGCCGCGCTGAAAACCATCGTCGGCCCGAACCGGTATCCGGACTACCCATGGACTGCTCTGTTCGAGCCCTTGGGCATTCGCCACGCCGTTTGGGAAACTGATGCCACGGGGACGTTTGTCGCTTCATCCTATGCCTACCTCACCGCCAGGGATCTGGCCCGCGTCGGTCTGTTGATGGCTCGCGATGGTCGTTGGGGCGACCGGCAATTGCTGCCCAAAGACTGGGTCGCCTTCAACCGCGAACCGTTCGCCCACTATCAAGCCCATCAGGACGACGCCGTGCCCGGTGGCCATTGGTGGCTTAACCGCGCGGTGGATGGCGCAGCAAAACCCTGGCCCGATGCACCCGACGATACCTTCGCCGCGCTGGGCCATTGGGGTCAGGCGATGTACGTGATTCCCAGCGAAAACCTGGTGATCGTGCGCTACGGCGATGACCGCGACGGCCGCTACCGGCACAACGATTTACTCAAGCTCGCGCTCAAGGCATTTGCCGCGAAGGTGCAGCCATGAAGCGTTGCAGCTTTGTTCGTCGCCGACCGTTCAGCACGCTGTTGTTGATTCTGCTGATCGCCTTGCTCGGCTGGATTTGGCAGGAACGCGTGGCGCTGTGGGCGTTCCCGGACATCATCAGCGCCTACACCGCCAAGGAATATTGTTCGTGCCGTTACGTGATGAACAACCCGGCCGAGTACTGCCACGGCTATGTGAAGCAGTGGTTGCCGACCAGTGGCTTTACTGATGACACCGCCAGCAAGCGCGTCACCGTCAGCGGCATGGGCCGCAGCAACAGCGTCGAGTGGATTGGTGAACGCCAAGGCTGCCGCCTGAATCCCTGAAACCCTCCTCAGGTTCCACGTGGTGGAACCACATTCGATTGTCCTCGCGGCTCACACGCGGTTATCTGGCGGTGAGCGCGACCTGCCTTGATGTGTCGCGAAATCACTGCGAACAAAAAGAACGGGAATACACCCGGCCCGAGGACAATCGTCATGACCCGACATCAGCACATTCTTGCCTGGCTCAACGACGTGGCCAGCGACCTGCACGCCACGCGCCAGGACATCCACGCTCACCCGGAACTCGGCTTCGAGGAAAACCGCACATCGGCATTGGTGGCCAAATCCCTCGAAGAATGGGGTTATGAAGTTCACACCGGGATCGGCAAGACCGGCGTGGTCGGCGTCCTGCGCAACGGCAGCGGTTCACGTAAATTGGGGCTGCGGGCGGACATGGACGCCTTGCCGATCCTCGAGAATACCGGCGCGGTTTACAGCAGTCGGCATCAGGGCTGCATGCACGCCTGCGGTCATGACGGTCACACCACGATGTTGTTGGGCGCCGCGCGTTACCTCGCCGCGACCCGTCAGTTCGACGGCACCTTGACTCTGATTTTCCAGCCCGCTGAAGAAGGGCAGGGCGGCGCCGAAGCGATGCTCGCCGATGGCCTGCTGGAGCGGTTTCCCTGCGATGCGCTGTTCGGCATGCACAACATGCCGGGCTTGCCGGCGGGGCATCTGGGCTTTCGTGAAGGGCCGATGATGGCGTCTCAGGATTTGCTCACGGTGGTCATCGAAGGCGTGGGCGGACACGGCTCGATGCCGCATCTGGCGGTGGACCCACTGGTGGCGGCAGCCAGTGTGGTCATGGCCCTGCAAACCGTGGTTGCGCGCAACATCGACGCGCAGCAGGCCGCCGTGGTGACCGTCGGTGCCTTGCAGGCCGGCGAGGCCGCCAACGTCATTCCGCAACAAGCCATCTTGCGCCTGAGCCTGCGTGCACTGAACGCCGAAGTCCGCGAGAAAACCCTCGACCGCGTGCGCGCGATCATCGAGTCCCAGGCCCGCAGCTTTGGTTGCAGTTCGACAATCGAACATCGCCCGGCTTACCCGGTGCTGGTCAATCACGCCGCCGAAACCGAGTTCGCCCGGCAGGTCGGCGTTGAACTGCTCGGTGCCGACGCGGTGGACGGCAACACGCCAAAACTCATGGGCAGCGAAGACTTCGCCTGGATGCTGCAACGCTGCCCCGGCGCCTATCTGTTCATCGGCAATGGCGTCTCGCGGCCGATGGTCCACAACCCCGCTTACGACTTCAACGACGACATCCTGCTGACCGGCGCGGCGTATTGGGGCGCGCTGACCGAGAGCTGGCTGAAGCCCGCCTGACGACCTCACTTTCTACTGCCGCTGGATCGGGCGCGCATCGTCGCGTCCGTTATCGCCCAACAGGTTTCTGGAGAGTTCCCCATGCAGACTTCGAGCACAGGCGTTTCGCGCACCCGGCAGGTGGTCGCCGCCGTTATCGGCAACGCCCTGGAATGGTATGACTTCATTGTTTACGGTTTTCTGGCGAGCATCATCGCCCGGCAATTCTTTCCGTCTGAGGACGAATACGCGTCACTGCTGATGGCGCTGGCGACCTTCGGCGTCGGGTTTTTCATGCGCCCGGTGGGTGGCATTCTGTTGGGCATGTATTCCGACCGCAAAGGGCGCAAGGCCGCGATGCAGATGATCATCCGTCTGATGACGGTGTCCATCGCGCTGATCGCGTTTGCGCCCAACTACGCGGCCATCGGCATGGGCGCACCGTTGTTGATCGTGGTCGCGCGGATGCTCCAGGGCTTCGCCACGGGCGGCGAATACGCCAGCGCCACGGCGTTTCTGGTGGAAAGTGCCCCCGCGCACAAAAAGGGTTTGTACGGTTCCTGGCAATTGGTCGGGCAATGCCTCGCGGTGTTTTCCGGGGCGGGGATGGTGGCGTTGTTCACTCATCTGCTGTCCCCCGAGGCGCTGGATAGCTGGGGCTGGCGAATTCCGTTCATGATCGGATTGTTGATCGGCCCGGTGGGCCTGTGGATTCGCAAACACATGGAGGAACCGGAAGAATTTCTCGAGGCGCGCAAACAGGCCAAAGGTGCGAGCCCGAGCCTGCTGCAAGTGATCCGCGAACATCGGCGCAGCATTCTGGTGTCGATGGGCCTGGCGTGCGGTGCGACAGTGTCGTTTTACGTGGTGCTGGTGAACATGCCGACCTTTGCCCACAAGAACCTCGGCCTGCCGCTGGATCAGGTGCTACTGGTGCAAATGCTCGCCGTTGCCGTGATGACCGTGATCATTCCACTGTCCGGCGCGCTGTCGGACCGTCTCGGGCGGCGCCCGGTTTTGATGGCGTTCACTTTGGCGTTTTTCGTGATGGTGTATCCGCTGTACGTGTGGGTCGCGGCGGCGCCATCGGTGGAGCGTTTGCTGGCGATGCAACTGTTGTTGTGCAGCGCTATTGGCGGGTTCTTCGGCCCGGCGCCGACCGCACTGGCCGAACAATTTCCGATCGAAGTGCGCTCCACCGGGGTGTCGGTGGCGTACAACGTTGCGGTCATGGTCTTCGGCGGTTTCGCACCGCTGATCGTCACCTGGCTCAGCAAGGTTCTGGCGACGCCCGTGGCGCCGGCCTTCTATGTCCTGTTCGCTTGCGTGCTGACGCTGATGGGCACTTACTGCATGCACGAAGCGCCACGCGCTAAAAAATCCGAAGCACTTAATCTTGAGGTGAAGCCTTGAGCATCAATCCGATTGTTGAAATGGACGCCGATTCATTGTCGCGGGCGATTCACGCTCGCCGGGTTTCCTGCCGTGAAGTGATGCAGGCCTATCTGGCGCAGATCGAACGCTTCAATCCGCAGGTCAATGCGCTGGTCTCGCTGCGCCCGGCCGATGAGTTGCTGGCGGAGGCCGACGCCTGCGACCGGCAGTTGGATCAGGGCCAGTCCCGCGGCTGGATGCACGGTATGCCGCAAGCCATCAAGGACCTGGCGGCGACTGCCGGTTTGCGCACGACCATGGGCTCGCCGCTGTTCGCCGAGCAGATCCCGCAACACGACGCGATCAGCGTGGCGCGGGTTCGCGACTGTGGGGCGATCATCATCGGCAAGACCAACGTCCCGGAATTCGGCCTCGGCTCGCAGACCTACAACAGCGTGTTCGGCACCACCACCAACGCCTACGACCCGACGTTGGTCGCTGGCGGCAGCAGCGGCGGGGCGGCGGTGGCGCTGGCGTTGCGCATGCTGCCGGTGGCCGACGGCAGCGACATGATGGGCTCGCTGCGTAACCCGGCGGCGTTCAACAATGTATTTGGCTTTCGTCCGTCACAAGGCCGCGTGCCTCACGGGCCGGCGCCGGACCTGTTCGTCCAGCAACTGGCCACCGAAGGACCGATGGGCCGCAGCGTGACCGATGTCGCCCGCTTGCTCGGCACTCAGGCCGGTTATGACCCGCGGGTGCCGCTATCGCTCACGCAGAGTCCGGATATTTTTGCCGAGACGCTGGTGCAGGATTTCAGTGATGTGAGGCTGGGTTGGCTGGGGGACTACAACGGCTATCTGCCGATGGACGACGGCGTGTTGAGCCTGTGCGAATCGGCTCTTGAGGATTTCGAGGCGCTGGGTTGCCGGGTCCAGGCCTGCCGGCCGGACTTTTCCATGGAACGCCTGTGGCAAACCTGGCTGGTGCACCGACACTGGCTGGTGCAGGGCAGCCTCGGCGCGCTGTATGCCGACCCGCAGAAACGCGAAAAACTCAAACCCGAGGCGCAATGGGAAATCGAAGGTGGTCTGCGTCTGACGGCGGCGGATGTTTATCAGGCGTCGGTCAGTCGCAGTGATTGGTATCGGGCCTTGAGCGAGTTGTTCGAACGTTACGATTTTCTGCTGTTGCCCACCGCGCAAGTGTTCCCTTTTGATGCACAAACCCCTTGGCCGCGCGTTGTCGGCGGGCAGAGCATGGACACCTATCACCGCTGGATGGAGGTGGTGATCGGGCCGACCCTGGCCGGTTTGCCGAGCATGAATGTGCCGATTGGATTCAGCCCGGCCGGGTTGCCCATGGGCCTGCAAATCATCGGCCCGGCTCAGGCCGATCGGGCGGTGCTGCAACTGGCTTACGCCCATGAGCAACTGACGCAATGGGTCAAACGTCGGCCACCGGGTTGTCTGCAAGACACCTGAGTTCACCGAGCGGGCCCGCATCTTGCTGCAAAAAGCGATCATCCATCCGGGCTATTCCATCAGGGCTTAGGGAGATCGAAACCATGGACAGCAAGGCAGAAACTGGCAGCGTGCGTTCCGTTGAACGGGCGCTGGCCATCGTCGAACTGCTGGGCGAGCATCAGGCGTTGGGTCTGGAGGAGTTGCACTACCTGACGACCCTGCCCAAGGCCACGGTGTCGCGGATGTTGCTGACTTTGCAGGAGCAGGGCTGGATTTATCGCGGCTTGAGCGACCGGCGTTATCGGCTGTGCGCCAAGCGCCTGTTCGGCGACAGTCAGCAGCGTTTCAAACGGCGACTGGTGGAAAGCGCTGCGCCGCTGTTGCTGGAGTTGAGCGAGCGCACCGGGCTGGTGGCGGACCTGTCGAGCTTCGACGGCGAGCGGGTGGAAGTCATGGAAAGCGCGATCCCCACGGTGCTGCGCAAGCGCTACCCGAACAACTGCCAGATCGTCGGTCAACACGCCAGCCTGTTTCATTCGGCCATGGGCCGGGCATGCCTGGGCGAGCTGGATACCCAAGAAGTGGAGCGGCTGGCCGGACGTGAACGGCTGACCGATGAGAGCCTCTTCAGCGCCAGCGAACAGGCGTTGCATCAGGGTTTCGGCCAGCGCACGGAAGGTTACTGGGAATACCCGGTGCGCCTGCCGTTCCTGATTCGGGCGGTGGCCTTGCCGCTCCATGCCGACGGTCGACTGGTCGGCAGCATGGCGTTGCACTGGCCGATGGATCAGGCGCCAGTGGAGCGAGTGCTGAGCCTGCACCTGAGCAGCCTGGCCGCCACCATCGGCGATGTGCAGCACGCGTTGGCGTGACCCTATATCCAAGATGCGCACGACCTGTGTAGCAGCTGGCGAAGCCTGCGTTCGGCTGCGAAGCAGTCGCCAATCCAGCCACCTCGGTCTCCCTGTAAAACCGCAGCGCCTGATTTCACGACTGCTGCGCAGCCGAACGCAGCCGAACGCAGCCTTCGGCAGCTGCTACACAAGTTTGCAATTGGCTCACGGGCGGTTAAGGTTCGTGCAGGTTTATCTGCCCCACGAGTCTCTATGTTCAACCGCTTCCTCTGCAAAACCCTCGCCTTCCTGCTGCTGGCCGGTGCCACCCTGTCGGCCCACGCCGATTGGTATCTGGACGGCGAGTCCTCGCGGCTGTCGTTCATCAGCACCAAAAACGCCAATATCTCCGAAGTGCAACGCTTTCTGGTGCTGCACGGCAAGGTCGATCCCAAAGGCCTGGCCGAGGTGGAAGTCGAGATGGACTCGGTCAACAGTGGCATCCCGCTGCGCGATGAACGCATGCGCAAGGACCTGTTTGAAATCCAGACTTTCCCCGAAGCACTGATCACCGCGCAGATTGATCTACGCCCGATCAACGATCTGGCACCCGGCGCGCAACTTGAATTGCGCCTGCCGCTGACCGTCAACCTCCATGGCAAACAACACGAATACAACGCCGAACTGCTGGCAACCCGCCTCGATGACCGACGCTTCCAGGTGGTGACCCTCGAACCGCTGATCATCAATGCCGCGGATTTCGACCTGGCCCCCGGCCTGGAAAGTTTGCGCAAGGTCGCCGGTTTGTCGGCTATCAGTCTGTCGGTGCCGGTGGGTGCGGTACTGATTTTCACGGCGCGCTGACATGGCCGGCGCAATTTTCCCCTGGCGTGAAGGCAACCGTTTTGAACTGTTGATTGACGGTCCGCAGTTTTTTCCACGAATGTTGGTGGCGATTGCCCGCGCCGAAGAGCAGGTCGAACTGGAGCTGTACCTGGTGGAGGCGGGTGCCTGTGCCGAAGCGATGGTTCAGGCGTTGGTCCAGGCTGCCGAACGTGGCGTGCGCGTGCGCTGCCTGTTCGACGATTACGGCAGCCTCGCGTTCACCCTGACTTTGCGCCAGCGATTGATGGCAGCGGGCGTGGAGCTGCGTTTCTACAATCGCCTGAGCTGGCGGCGTTGGGTCGGCAACTTCTATCGCGATCACCGCAAGCTGTTGCTGGTCGATCAGAGCATGGCCGTGGTGGGCGGCACCGGGGTGACCGATGAGTTCTGGACGCCGGGCGAAGACACCAGCGAATGGCACGAGGTGATGGTGGAAATCACCGGTCCCTTGGTCATCGACTGGCAGTTGCTGTTCGACCGCCAATGGATCGCCAACCGCCATCGGCGCGCCTGGAAACCAGCCTCCCATTTCGGATTGCCGCGCCTGCCCCGCGTACCGTCCGCGGGCGAGGGCATGGGCCGGGTCGCCTATGCCGACGCCCGCCAGCACCGGGACATCCTGCAATCATTGATTCGCGCGCTGAACAGCGGCCAGCGGCGGATCTGGCTGGCGACGCCGTATTTCCTGCCGACCTGGAAAGTCCGCCGCTCACTGCGCCGGGCAGCCGCCCGAGGTGTCGATGTGCGCCTGCTGCTGACCGGGCCGCGCACCGATCACCCGTCGGTGCGCTACGCCGGGCATCGCTACTACCCGCGATTGCTCAAGGCCGGGGTGACGATCTTCGAGTACCAGCCGTGTTTCCTGCATTTGAAAATGGTCCTGATCGACGACTGGGTGAGCATCGGCTCGTGCAATTTCGATCACTGGAATCTGCGCTTCAACCTGGAAGCCAACCTTGAGGCACTGGACCCGGGGCTGACGCGTGCGGTAGCGGCGAGTTTCGAGAGGGACTTTGCGCAGAGCCAGGAAGTCAGCCTGGAAGCGTGGCAACGCCGGCCGCTATGGCGGCGGGTGAAGCAAAGGATTTGGGGATGGGTGGATCGGCTGGTGGTGAATCTGCTGGATCGACGCGGATAGTCGTCACACCAAAAACCACTGTGGGAGCGAGCTTGCTCGCGATGGCGGCTTAATATTCAACAAAGATGTTGGATGTTATGGCCTCATCGCGAGCAAGCTCGCTCCCACAGGTTTTGCGGTGTTTGAACAATTACAGCAATTCAAAACTCTGCTGCGTCACGTCCTGTGAATCCAGGCCGATCTCCACGTTAAACTTGCCCGGTTCTGCCGCGTACTTGAGCTGTGTATTGAAGAACTTCAGGTCATCCTCGGTGATGGTGAAGTGCACGACTTTCTGTTCGCCGGCCTTCAGTGTGATTTTCTGGAAGTTCTTCAGTTCCTTGATCGGACGGATCATCGAGCCGGTCACGTCCTGGATGTACAACTGCACCACGGTTTCGCCGTCACGCTTGCCGGTGTTCTTCACCATGACGCTGGCGTCGAGCTTGCCGGTTTTGTTCAGCGTGGTCGACGACAGCGCCATGTCGCTCAGGCTGAAATTGGTGTAGCTCAGGCCGAAACCGAACGGGAACAGGGGACCTGTGGTGTCATCGAAATACTGCGAGGTGTAGTTGCCCGGTTTGCCCGGCGTGAACGGCCGGCCAATGCTCAGGTGGTTGTAGTAGGTCGGAATCTGACCCACCGAGCGCGGGAAGGTGATCGGCAATTTGCCCGACGGGTTGTAGTCGCCGAACAGCACGTCGGCGATGGCGTTGCCGCCTTCGGTGCCGCTGAACCAGGTTTCCAGAATCGCGTCAGCCTGTTCCTTCTCTTCGAGAATCGACAGCGGACGGCCGTTCATCAACACCAGCACCAGCGGTTTGCCGGTGGCCTTCAGGGCCTTGATCAAGTCGCGCTGGTTGGCCGGGATGTTCAGGTCGGTGCGGCTCGACGATTCGTGGGACATGCCACGGGATTCGCCCACCGCTGCGACCACCACATCGGCATCCTTGGCGGCTTTCACGGCTTCGTCGATCAGCTCTTGGGCCGAGCGCGGATCGTCCACCACTTCCGGTGCGTCGAAGTTGAGGAAGTTCAGGTAATCCAGGATCTTCTTGTCGTTGGTGATGTTGGCGCCGCGAGCGTAGATCAGCGTCGATTGCGCGCCCAGTGCGCTGGTCATGCCGTCGAACAGAGTCACCGATTGCGCGGGTTTACCCGCGGCGGCCCAGCTGCCCATCATGTCGATCGGAGCCTTGGCCAGCGGGCCGACCAGGGCGATATTCGCGGTTTTCTTCAGCGGTAAGGTTTCACCCTGGTTCTTCAGCAACACCATGCTGCGGCGCGCGACGTCACGGGCCTCGGCGCGGTGCAGACGGCTTTCGGCGTAAGTGTCGGCCGGATCATCCTCAGCCTTGCCGATGCGCAGGTACGGGTCCTTGAACAGGCCCATGTCGTACTTGGCGGCGAGCACTTCACGCACCGCGTTGTCGATGTCGCTTTGCTGGATCTCACCCGCCTTCAACAGCCCCGGCAGCTCTTTGCCATAAAGGGTGTCGTTCATGCTCATGTCGATGCCAGCCTTGATCGCCAGCTTCGCGGCTTCGCGACCGTCACGGGCGACGCCGTGTTTGATCAGCTCGAAAATCGCCCCGTGGTCGCTGACGGCCAGGCCTTTGAAGCCCCATTGCTTGCGCAACAAGTCATTCATCAGCCAGGTGTTGGCGGTGGCCGGCACGCCGTTGATCGAGTTCAGCGCGACCATCACCCCGCCAGCACCGGCGTCGATAGCCGCACGGTACGGTGGCAGGTAGTCCTGGAACATCTTGACCGGGCTCATGTCGACGACGTTGTAGTCGCGACCGCCCTCGATCGCGCCGTACAGGGCAAAGTGCTTGACGCTGGACATGATGCTGTCGGCCGCGTTCGCGCCCGTGCCCTGGAAGGCTTTGACCATCACGCCGGCGATGCGCGATACAAGGTACGTGTCTTCGCCGAAGCCTTCGGAAGTCCGGCCCCAACGCGGATCGCGGGAGATGTCGACCATCGGCGCGAAGGTGATGTCGAGGCTGTCTGCCGCGGCTTCCTTGGCGGCGATGCGCCCGGACAGGCCAATGGCGTCCATGTCCCAACTCGAAGCCAGGGCTATCGGGATCGGGAAAATGGTGCGGTGGCCGTGGATCACGTCATAGGCGAAGAACATCGGGATCTTCAGCCGGCTGCGCATGGCCGCGTCCTGCATCGGGCGGTTTTCCGGGCGGGTGATCGAGTTGAACGTGCCACCGATGTTGCCGGCTGCGATTTCCTTGCGGATCAGCTCCCGAGGCATTTCCGGGCCGATGCTGATCAGGCGCAACTGGCCGATTTTTTCATCGAGGGTCATTTGCTTCATCAGGTTGCTGATGAACGCGTCCTTGTTTTCCAGAGGTGCGGGCGTCGTGGCGGCCAATACGTTATGACTGGCCAGGCTGACGAACAGGCCCAGCAAACACAGCTTCTTCATGAATAGTTTTCTCAAAAGCCTAAACGGCAGTGAATACGCGCCGGTCAGCCAAAATTTAGGGAGCGACTATTGTTGTTCAGGTAAATGCAGCACACTTCTGCGTGTTTTTTGCGCTGGGGCATCTTTTAGCCCATTGGCTCGATGCAATCCAGTAGTGGCCGCAGATTATGCCCCAAGAGCCGGGTTCAAAGTTCGAAGGTTGTTTTTCAACGGAATGTGCAAGGGAGCATCAACCAGATGAATGTACGACACCACTATCGGTCGAGCCTGCAGGTTGCAGCCTTGATGTTGCTGACCACACTGCTGGCTGGCTGCGGGATCAACACGATCCCGACCCTCGACGAACAGGCCAAGGCCGCTTGGGGCCAGGTGCAGAACCAGTACCAGCGCCGTGCCGACCTGATTCCCAACCTGGTGGAAACCGTCAAGGGCTACGCCCAGCATGAGCAGGAAACCCTGACTGCGGTGATCGAAGCCCGGGCCAAGGCTACGTCCATTCAGGTGGACGCCAGCACGCTGGACAATCCAGAAAAACTCAAACAGTTCCAGCAGGCCCAGGATCAGCTGACCGGTGCCTTGAGCCGTTTGATGGTGGTGTCCGAGCGTTACCCGGACCTCAAGGCCAACCAGAACTTCCTGGCGCTGCAATCGCAACTTGAAGGCACCGAGAACCGTATCGCCGTGGCGCGTCGGGATTTCATCCTCGCCGTGCAGAAATACAACACGGAACTGCGTACCTTCCCCGGTCGCCTGTGGCACAAGGTGATGTACAGCGATTTGCCGATCCGCGAAACCTTCGAGGCCACCAGCCCCGATGCGGAAAAAGCGCCTCAAGTGAAGTTCCAGTAAGCGCCGCAAGGGGCTTGAAGCATCACCAAGGATGAGGTTGCCAATGCGTGTGTTGAAAGTTGGCCTGGTGCTGTTGCTCTGGGTGTTTGCCCTGACGGCCCAGGCTGCGTTGAAGTTTCCGGAACTGACCGGGCGGGTGGTCGATAACGCCCAGATGATCGAGCCTGCGGTGCGTGAGCAGCTGACGCAACAGCTTCAGGCCCATGAAAAAGCCACCGGCGAGCAGTTGGTGGTGGTCACGTTGCCGGATTTGCAGGGTACCGACATTGCGGACTTCGGTTATCAACTGGGGCGCTACTGGGGCATCGGCCAGAAGGACAAGAACAACGGCGCGCTGCTGATCGTTGCGCGTGACGATCGCAAGCTGCGGATTGAAGTGGGTTATGGCCTGGAAGACCGGCTGACCGATGCGCAGAGTTCAGTGATCATCAATCAGGTGATCACCCCGGCGTTCAAGACCGGCAACTTCAGCAAGGGCATCAGCGACGGGGTTGCGGCGATGCTCGTGGTATTGGGCGGCAATCCGCTGGATGAACCGTCCACGGTGTATGACTCCGGCGGCAATCAGGAAAGCGACTTCGTCTCACGGCATCCGGGGATCTTCGTGTTTCTGGTGATGCTGTTCATCCTGACGATGTTTGTCTGCCAGATGCTCGGGATCCTGCCCAGCGGCGGCGGTGGTCGAGGCGGTTCGAGCGGCGGGTTCGGCGGTGGAGGTTTTGGTGGTGGCGGTGGAGGCGGGGGCTTCAGCGGCGGCGGGGGCAGTTTCGGGGGAGGCGGTTCCTCGGGCGGCTGGTGATCACATAACAATAGCGAGTGGGCATTCTTAAACATGGCATTACTGACCGAACACGAACAACGCAAAGTTGCCGAGGCGATTGCCCGGGTCGAGCGCGACACCGACGCCGAACTGGTGACCGTGCTCGCGGCCCGCGCCGACGACTACGCGTACATCCCGCTGCTCTGGGCCAGCCTGCTGGCGCTGGTCGTGCCGGGTGTCGTGCATTACCTGACCGGCTGGCTGACCATGCACAGCTTGCTGCTGGTGCAATGGATCACGTTCATCGTGCTGTGCCTGGTGTTCCGGATTCCGAAAATCACCACCCACCTGATCCCGCGCTCGGTGCGTCATTGGCGCGCCTCGAACCTGGCACGCCGGCAGTTTCTGGAGCAAAACCTGCACCACACAGTGGGCAGTACCGGCATGCTGATATTTGTCTGTGAGGCTGAACGCTATGTGGAAATCCTGGTGGATGAAGGGATTTCGAAACGGCTGGACAACAAGAACTGGGATGGAATTGTTGCGGCGTTTACGCACCAGGTGAAGCAGGGGCAGACGTTGCAGGGGTTTGTGACGTGTGTGGAGGCGTGTGGCGAGTTGCTCAAAGTGCATGTGCCGGTGACGCATGTGAGGAATGAGTTGCCGAATCGGTTGGTGGTTTTAGGCTGATCTCAGCAGCGACGCATCCCCTGTAGCAGCTGGCGAAGCCTGCGTTCGGCTGCGCAGCAGTCGTAAAACCAGCACACGCGGTGCATCAGGAAGACAGTGAATACCGGATTCACGACTGCTTCGCAGCCGAACGCAGGCTTCGCCAGCTGCTACAGATCGCACCGTTCGGTAAATAACTGCGTGTCCCAGAGAGCCATCCCCCCTAAAATACCCGCCACTCCCCGATCCGCACCGCCCGAGGCCGTTTTTCCCATGTCTGTCACCGCCACTCCCGCCAGCCTCGCGCCGGATCACCACGCCCAGTTCATCGACCTGCTGCAAACCAGCCTCGACGATAACGCCTTCATCAAACTGGTGCTGGCCAAGTACGTCGGCACTGAAGTGGATTTGCAGCGGCTGATCATCAAGCAGCTGACGGTCAAGGATCAGCCCTGCCTGTCCTTCGTCTACCGCTACAAGACGCGCGACATCACCAAGAATTTGCCGATTGCAGAGGGCGTAGCGACCATCGCCGCACTCTTGCCGGCATCGTTCAAAAATGCGCATTTGCTGTCGCTGACTGATGAAGCTCAGCTCGAATACAGCAAAAAGGGCAAGTCTTCGCTGTTCAAGAGCAAACCTCAGCAATTGCGTGAAGTGCCATCCGCTGAGCATAACCGCGAGAAGAACCGCTTTCTCGACCTGAACCGGCCGTTCCTCGCCGACCTTGGTGTGACGAACAGCAAGCACGAGCTGATCCCGGCGATGTCGCGCAAGTGGAAGCAGATCAACAAGTTCATCGAAGTCTTCAGCCACGCACTGACCACGTCACCACTGGCGCTGGACAAACCGGTTCAGGTGGCGGACTTCGGCTCGGGCAAGGGTTACCTGACGTTCGCGATCCACGACTACCTGCGCAACACCTTGAAGGCCGAAGGCGTGGTGACCGGCGTCGAGTTGCGCGAAGAAATGGTGGATTTGTGCAACGCCGCGGCCGCAAAGCTCGAACATCCGGGGCTGGTGTTCAAGTGCGGTGATGTGCGCAGCGTCGCACCGAGCGAGCTGGACGTGATGATCGCGCTGCATGCCTGCGACATCGCCACCGACTACGCGATTCACACCGGTATTCGTTCCGGCGCCTCGATCATCATGTGCTCGCCGTGCTGCCACAAGCAGATCCGCCTGCAGATCCAGAGCCCGGCGCTGCTCAAGCCGATGCTGCAATACGGTCTGCATTTGGGCCAGCAGGCGGAAATGGTCACCGACAGTTTGCGTGCGTTGTTCCTGGAAGCCTGCGGTTACGAGACCAAGGTCTTTGAGTTCATCTCACTGGACCACACCAACAAGAACAAGATGATCCTGGCGGTCAAACGTGCCGAGCCGGTTGATCCGGCCCAGCTGTTGGTGAAGATTCAGGAGCTGAAGGATTTCTACCACATCAGCGAACATTGCCTCGAAACCCTGCTGCGGGCCGATGGGTTGCTGGTTGCTAAGGCTTGACCTGAATCCCTGCCGGTAACGTGCCCGGTTGCGCCGGGCGCACGGCGGTCTTGCGTCCCAACATCACGGTCACGATCACCCCGGCGGCAAACAGCCAGGTGATCGGCTCGATGTGTTCGCCGAAGAACAGCGCCGAAAAAGCGATGGTGAAGAAGATCTGCAACAGCTGGATCTGACTGACCCGGGCAATACCGCCCATCGCCAGCCCGGCGTACCAGGCGAAGAAGCCGATGAACTGCGAAAACAGCGAGACGTAACCGAAGGCCCACCAGGTCTTGGCCGAAATCTCGCCCTGATGTTGCAGCGCCAGGTACACCACCGGCCCGATCAGCAACGGCGTCGACAACACCAGCGCCCAGCAGATCACCTGCCAACCGCCCATCTCCTTGGCCAATCGGCCGCCCTCGGCGTATCCCAAACCACCCACGGCAATCGCCCCGAGCATCAGCAAATCACCGGCCTGAATGCTGCCGGCCCCGCTGATCAGCGCATAACCCAGCACCAGCGCACTGCCCAGCGCAGCGCAGGCCCAGAAGGCTTTCGACGGTCGTTCGTGGGACAACCACGCGGCGTACAGCGCCACGCACAACGGCTGTAAGCCGTTGACCAGTGCGCCGTGGGACGCCGGCAAGGTTTGCATGGCCCAGGCCGACAACACCGGGAAGCCGAGGATCACCCCGGCAATCACCAGGGTCAGGCCTTTGACCTGTTTCCACGTCGGCCATTTTTCCCGACGCCACAGCAACAGCAACGCCGCCGGAACCGCCGCGAACAGCGCACGGCCCAGGCCGTTGAGCAGCGGATGGAGTTCCTGCACGACGATCCGTGTGAAGGGCAGGGTGAGGCTGAAGATCACAACGCCGAGCAGGCCGAGGGCCATGCCGGTGTTTTCGCGCGAGGACATGATGGCAACCAGAATCCAGGGGGGCGGGAAGACCTTCATCTAGCCATAAACCGTGCAGGCTGCGGTGTTACAGCTAGGTGCAGAGTTATCCGTACAGTTTGAGGACGCCGTAGTAGCTGGTTATTACCCGACCCCGCAGATAAGGACTACTTTGAATACTCCTGCAGGCCCACGTATTTTCTAGAGGAGTCCTCCCCATGGCGGCTAAAAAAATTCTGATGCTGGTCGGCGATTACGTCGAAGACTACGAAGTGATGGTGCCGTTTCAGGCACTGCTGATGGTTGGCCACACGGTGCACGCGGTTTGCCCGGACAAAACCGCCGGTCAGACCGTGCGCACGGCGATCCATGACTTCGAAGGCGACCAGACCTACAGCGAAAAACCCGGTCACCTGTTTGCCCTGAACTTCGACTTCGCCAAGGTCAAATCCGAAGACTACGACGCCCTCCTGGTACCGGGCGGTCGTGCGCCGGAGTACCTGCGCCTGAACGAAAAAGTCCTGGAACTGGTGCGAGCGTTCGACAAGGCCGGCAAACCGATCGCGGCCGTGTGTCACGGTGCACAATTGCTGGCGGCCGCGGGAATTCTCGAAGGTCGCGAGTGCAGCGCTTACCCGGCCTGTGCGCCGGAAGTGCGCCTGGCGGGCGGTACGTTCATCGATATTCCGGTGACGGAAGGTCACGTACAAGGCAATCTGGCCACTGCCCCGGCTTGGCCGGCGCACCCGAGCTGGCTCGCCGGTTTCCTCGGGTTGCTGGGCACCAAAATCACGCTGTAACGAGGGACCTTTCCATGTGCGAGCTCTACGTCAAAGCCGATCCGATTCTCTACGAGTCGCGCTCCCGCTCGCTGCGCATCTGCGGGGTGGTCACCACCCTGCGGCTGGAGAATCAGTTCTGGGACATCCTCAGCGAAATCGCCGAGGCCGACGGCATGACCACCAACCAGTTGATCGCCAAGTTGTATGAAGAGGTGATGGACTACCGCGGCGAGGTGGTGAATTTCGCCTCGTTTTTGCGGGTCAGTTGTACGCGGTATTTGACTCAGCGGCGGGTGCAGACACCGGAGTTATCAGTGGTGCGCGCGGTGGTGAAGTAGGGCAGGTTGGTCTTTACTCTGAAGCGCGAAACCTCTCAATTGCCAAGGAGAAACAGCATGTCTGGATGGTATGAAGTGAGCAAAAGCAGCAATGGTCAGTTCAAATTTGTACTGAAGGCCGCCAACGCGGAAACCATTCTGACCAGCGAGCTGTACACCACCCGCGCTGCCGCTGACAAAGGCATCGCGTCGGTTCAGAGCAACAGCCCGAAGGATGAACGCTACGAGAAGAAAACCACCAAGGATGGCCATCCTTACTTCAACCTCAAGGCCGGTAACCACGAGATCATCGGTAGCAGCGAGGCTTACACCTCCGCTGCCGCGCTGGAGAAAGGCATCGCCAGCGTAAAGGTCAACGGGCCGACCACGGTGATCAAGGACAAGACCTTGCCCGTTCTCTGAATCCACCATCAATCCCTGTGGAGCGGGCTTGCCCGCGATGACGGCTTAACAGTCAACGAAGAGGTTGAATGTAAGATCGCCATCGCGGGCAAGCCCGCTCCCACAGGAGGGGAGGTGAACACAAAATAAGTGA